>NZ_CANLZK010000001.1:0-1167215 GCF_947495585.1 Ruegeria atlantica
TCCATAGGTGTATGGCTTTTGATGCATCGTCTGCGTTTCAGGCCAGTTAAGAATGCCGCAATCGCTTTTTGGTCGCGAAACCCGGCGTCTAGCCATGGCGCGTCCTCCCGGTTGCCTGCATCGGGAACGACTCGGCCATAAATCAACATCATCACGATATTCAGCGTCCACGTCGTGCCACATTTGGGAGGGGTTACAACAAAGACGTCGTCCGGGCGCACTTCGAACTCGTCCCAGATGTCGGTGTTGGTTACTGGACCGCTGTAACCCCGAAGTCGTTCCGTTCTGACAGCCGCCATTCTTCACTCCTTTGCACTGGAGGAGAATCGTAGCAGGGCTGAGGTGAAAGGAATAGGTTTCAGAAGGATAGATCGGGTTCAGAATATTCGGATAGCCGCTCAACATTTGCCGTCGCCTTCGTCCGCACAGCGGTCATTGATGCATTACGCGGTGAAAGACTGCTTTGAGCCCAAAGCTGCCGTTATTATTGGACGTGGCGAACGGCTGCTTGAAGCAGAAAGCCGGCACTGTGATGCGTTACTCGCCAATGGCTCCATGTATTGGCGCCAGGATGGATCAGACATCTATTTCTTGCTATGCTCCGGATTGGAACTTAGGGCCCTCGCTCGAAATGAACTCGGTGTTTCCCCGACCTGAGATCTGAAGAAACGCGTGAAGTGGGCGTTATCGTCGTAGCCAAGCAAATTGCCGATGTCGGCCACTTTCATATCACCGTCCCTCAGTAATCCTTTTGCACGATCGATCTTTAGGCGCTTGATCTGCCGAGGAAGTGTGGTCCCGTGTCGTTTGAGCGCCTTGCGAAGCCGATCTGTTTCAACCCCGAGCATCTTCGCCACCGCCTTCGTTCCGAGATCAGGATCTGCCAGCCGATTGCGCAAGACCGACCGCATTGCAGTTACAACTGATATCTCTTCGCCCGACTGATCGCTTTGGCGCTGAGCGACTGAGGAGTCGAAGTTCAGTTCCTGAAACAGCCACTTTGCCGGAAAGTGCAATCGCATACCGGGATCGTCGACAAGGCGAGTCTCTATCCCGGCATAACCGGAGGGGACGCCGACGATAAACCGGCTTTCAAATGAAACCTGACTGGCATCCCAGGCATCACCAGTTACAGATCGAAGAAGCCTTACGTAGTGAGCAGCACCAAAGCCCGTGACTTGTATCGGGTCGATACCCGGCTCCTGCAGCCGTGCAACGCGGTAGACCGCACTCCCCGGCTCAATGATCAGCTTGTGCTCAACGGAGTTGGTCTCACGAGGAATGCGCTGGATAAACTTAGCAAAAAATTGCCCCAGCGTGGTGGACGTGGCGACGGACTCTGCAAAGGGGGACCATTTTGAGAAATCGTGCAGTTCGCCAACATGCACGCCGAGATATCGGTCATCTGCCAGCCCGGCAAAGGCATTCAGCAATCCGTATACGACTTCTGAATGCACGAAGAGGCTTGGGTCTTTGACTGTGTCAACGGACAACCCATGATCTTCGAACGTGCGGCGTGGATCAATTTGCCTATCTATCAGATAGTTGACGAATGGTTGCACCAGTGACAGACGAATAAAGCCGTCCTGAGACCCAGCTTGAAGTGAATTCGCAGGCATCGAATCCTCCCACTGACATCATTGCACAAATTGCGATCGAATGATTGCCATTTTCTTGCAGGAAATCGCGTATGTCGCCGCAATAATGGCCATTGAAACCGAAAATCTGGTGCTAAGTTAACGGGGAATCAAAAATGGGGAGAAGTATCAATGCCTAAGGCGTTCAATCAAATTCTTATGTCCACTGCGGGAACGGCGCTTGCGCTGGTCCTTGGCTTTGGCGCACCGGCGCAGGCACAGGACGACGCCCCGCGGCAGGTCCTGTTCACAAACGTCAACATCTTCAACGGTGTCGATGGCGAGCTGATGGAGAACGGTTCGGTTCTGGTCGAGGGCAATCTGATCAAGACCGTTTCGACTGAAGCGATCGATGCACCGGACGCCTTCACTGTGGACGGAGAGGGCCGCACCCTGATGCCCGGCCTGATCGACATGCACTCGCACATGTGTATCCGGAACGGAATGCTGGAGTTTCGTGACAACTATGACCAGATGGCCAACGGCGCCTATGTTGCACTTGTTTTGCAGGACTATCTCGACCAAGGCTTCACAACCGCGCGCGACGCGGGCTGCAACATTCTTGGCATCGCGAAGGCGGTGAATAACGACATCATTCCCGGACCGCGTCTCTACCCCAGCGGCGCATTCCTCAGCCAGACGGGTGGTCACGCCGACACGGGATCATTCAACGATGTTCCGGGCGACGTTGATGATCTGGAAGCCCATATGTTCGGCTTTATCGCCGATGGTGTTCCGGAGGTCATTCGCGCGGCGCGTCACAACCTTCGCGCCGGTGCCACTCAGATCAAGGTCATGGCCGGCGGCGGTGTTGCCAGTGAGTTTGATCCCCTGCACACAACCCAGTACTCGCTGGAAGAACTCAAGGCGATTGTGGGCGTTGCCGAGGACTATGGCACCTATGTGCTCGTTCACGCCTATCACGACCGTTCGGTCAATAGGGCGATTGATGCCGGGGTCCGCGTGATCGATCACAACTTCCTCGTCTCCGAAGAGACCATCATCCGCATGAAGGAAGAGGGCGTCGCCCTTTCTGTTCAGGCGGTTATGTCGCTGGAAGCCTTTGGCGATCCTGAGAGCATCACCTTCTTCAACGCCGACCAGAAAGCCAAGGCGGCTCAAGTGAACACTGGTGCTCAGCAGATGATGGAATGGGCAGTCAAGCATGACCTGTTGATGGTCACGGGTGGAGACATGTTCGGACCTGATGTGGTGCGTCAGGCTGACAATATCATCTGGTTCAACGACAAGGTTGCCAACGATCCACTTCTGTCTTTGAAGACCGCGACGAGCAATGCAGCCGAAGTCTTGACCTGGACTGGTGGTATGAACCCCTACAAAGATGGGACATTGGGCACGATTGTCGAAGGTGGCTATGCGGATATCATTTTGGTTGATGGCAACCCGCTTGAGGACATCAGCGCAATCAAGCGCGACAACGTGGATTTCGTGATGAAGGACGGGGACGTATATAAAAACTGGCTACCCAGTGAAAATGCCCCAGCTTTCAAACCCGCAAAACCGAGCCAGGATGCCTACTTCGGCAACCTGTGATGCCGGAGCGGGGCGACTCTCCCTCGGGCCGCCCCGCGAACATCACCAGGCAATAGGCAGACCCATAAATGCGATGTTTCCTTTATCTGCTAACGTTTCTGTTCGGTCTGTCCTTGCAGTCTGGTGCGGAGGCTTTCGAGCACGCTGTCAAAGGCTCGGCGGTGCCTTGGACCCACACGGAGTTTGACGCCTCATCGGACAAATTCTCTTTTGCGATCCATTCCGATTTGACCGGTGGTGAACGCCCCCGAATCTTTGAAACCGCGATGGCGCAGCTTGCGCTGTTGCGCCCGGAGTTTGTGATCAGTGTGGGCGATCTGATCGAAGGTGGTGGCAATCGCGAAGAGCTCATCGCGGAGTGGGAGAGCTTCGATTCTCGCGCGCGAATTGTCGGGGCACCGCTTTTCTATGTCGGTGGTAACCATGACCTCTCCAGTGAACTTGAACGCACGGTCTGGAAAGAGCGTTACGGGCCGCACTACTATCACTTTCGCTACAGGGACGTGCTGTTTCTGGTGCTCGACAGCGAAGACATGACGTTCGATCGGCGGGAGGAAATTGCTTCGGCCCGCGCTGAAGCCGTCGAGATCTACAAAACCGATGGGCCTGAAGCCTTTGCCGAAACACCTTACGCGAAAAGCCCTGAGCGCACATCAGGCGCGATCAGCACCATGCAGGCCGATCACTTCGTTCAGGCGATTGAGGCCAATCCGGATGTGCAGCACACTTTTGTCTTCGTGCACAAGCCTGTTTGGTTGCGCGAAAGCGGCACACCGTTCTTCGATATCGAATCCGCACTGACAGATCGCTCCTACACGGTCTTCAACGGCCACGAACACATCTACATCCATCGCGAGCGGTTGGGTCGCGATTACATCCAGCTTGCAACGACAGGGGGCGAGCAATTTCCGGACAAGGGTCTTTCCGAAGACCACCTAACACTGGTAACGGTTTCAGGGGATCGGGTCGACATCGTGAACCTCATGCTGGCTGGAATTCGTGACAAGTTCGGCGCCACACCCAATGACGGTTCCGACCTTTGTTTTGCCGTTGCCAGTTGCGACGAGACTCAGCAATGAACCGCTGGCGTTTTCAGGACATAGTCGCGATTACTTCTGTGATCTCCCTGCCCGCAATCGCATCCGCCCAAGTCGGCCCGAATATCGACGATCTGGCCAAAGAACTGGCCAATCCCGGGGCCGCGAATGCGACGATGAACTTCAAGCTGGAGTTTCGCGGCTTCGACGGCGACCTGCCGGATGCCGATAGGCAAGACAGCACGACGCTGACGTTTCAGCCGGTGCTACCATTCATACTGCCGAACGGGAACAACCTGATCTTTCGCCCGGCTTTCGGCTACGGCTGGGGAGCGCCGCGGCGCGATCCGTCGACCGGGTCGTTCTCAGGCCTCGATGACTGGAACGATATTCCCTACGACCTGCTCTATTCATGGGGAACAGGGGACTGGACTTTTGGTGCAGGGGTTGTCGGCAGCATTCCTGTCGGATCCGAAACCTCGTCAGACAACTGGCTACTGGGCCCGAGTTTTCTTGCAGTGAAGACCTTCGACTGGGGCGTGACGGGCATCTTTCCCTTTCACAACGAGAAGGTCGGGGGCAGCGGTGCAGACACCTCCATCACTTCGCTGCAGTATTTCCTCTTCTACGGCCTCGGCGACGGCTGGCAGATCGGGACCGGTCCGACGATGACCTACGACTGGAACGCCGCATCCGGCCAGGAGTGGACGGTTCCCATACAGCTCGCCGTCGCCAAGACGACGGCGATTGGAAAGCAACTCGTGAAGTTCAATCTGTCCGCGGAAAAAAACATTGTGAGACCTAACCCTTTCGCCGAGGATTGGACAGTCACCTTTACGTTCAGCCCGGTCGTCAAGAACCCATTCCAACGAAACCCACCCAGCCCGCCAGTTGACGCAGCGACGCGTGCGGCGGTTCTGGCCCCCACCAGATAGGAATGATGATGCTTATCAGACGGACCCTTCTTTCCTGCGCCCTTTGTATGCTGGTCGCGCCTGCAGCGGCACAAACCAGCGGTCTTTCCGGCCCGTCCTCGGTCGAGGCGGACCTGACGCCCGGTGACGGTCTGACCGATCCGCAGTTCCGTTCGGACTTCCCGCGCAACATCGCGCCGGGCTGGTTTGGCTGGAAGGACGGGCTGGCTGAGAAAGGCTTCAGGTTCAATCTCGACTATCTGGCCCTAGGGCAGTGGTCCAATTCTAATCTTGGCGAGGGTCAGGCCGGGGGCGGCATCGCGCGCTTTTATGGCAGCTGGCAGGCGACGGACAACGGCAGCCTGACCTTCAAGGCCGAGCATCGTCACGCCTACGGCAATGTCGCGCCGCAGTTTTTCGGCTTCGATGGCGGCGCGCTGGCGATCACAGGCACGGCCTTCAACGACAACGGGCCGCTTCTGACCAACCTCTTCTGGACCCAGCGCGCCGAGGACAAGTCCTGGACCCTGCAATTCGGCCAGATCGATGTCACCGATTTTCTCGACGTTTATGGGCTCGTCAGCCCCTACACCTCGTTCCAGAACCTCGCCTTCAACACCAACCCGACGATCAATGCACCCAATCCCGGACTCGGGATCGCCGGCGGCGCGAAATTTGGCGAGAATTTCTACGTCGTCGCCAGCCTTGCCGACGCCGATGCCGATCCCAACAGCCCAAGCCTCGACGTCTTCTCGGATGGCAAGCTCTTCAAAAGCCTGGAGTTTGGGTACACCAGTGATTTTGGCCGAATCTACTTCGACAACATCCATCTGACGGTCTGGGAGTCCGACGAGTCCGCCGACGGTACGCGGCCAAAGGACAGGGGCGCGGCCTTCTCGGCATCCTGGTTCATCGACAACAAGTGGGCACCGTTTCTGCGCGTTGGCGCGTCGGACGGCACGGCGGCGCTCTACAAGCGGTCGGTCTCCACCGGTCTCGGGTACTACTTTCGCAACACCGACCTTGCCGGTATCGGTCTGAACTGGGCGGAAGCCAATGGAATCCCTGGCAGCCAGAAGACGATGGAGGCGTTCTATCGGTTCTCGATTTCGCCCGGGTTGCAGATCACGCCGTCGCTTCAGTACATCGAGAATCCTCTGCTCGACCCCAGCCAGTCGAGCATTACCCTTGTCGGATTGAGGGCCCGCGTGGTCTTCTGATACTTGCATCCAGCTAACCGCCCAGTGGCTGCTTTCGTTGGTCACCAGACCTTACAGAACGACCATTTAAAGGCTGATTTGTCCGCAAAGCAGACGTTGAGCAGATTTCACTGAATGACCGCTTCGAGCCCGAATTGGCAAATGCTGCACTTACCATTCAATGTCAGGTGTCGGATTGAGGCGCCCAGTCATTTCTCTTCCAATTTCGGTTGAACTTTCGCACCTTTACAAGCGATTTAGCCGGATTGACTAGGAAACTTCCGATCATTTACAGGGATAATTTGCCAGTCATTTTGTTGTCTTCGACTTTGCGAAACCGCCGTACGAGATAATCCACGAACGCGCGCGTTTTCGGCGCCAGATTGCGCCTGTCGGCAAACATTACGACGATATCTGTACTAGGTGGTGCGTATTCCGGCATAACACGGACGAGTTCCCCGGATTTGAACTTCCGGTTTGCAATGTAGCAAGGTAGTCGCGCGATCCCGATGCCAGCCAGTGCCGCTCGAAATACAACATCGGTGCTGTTCCCTTCAAAACTGCCAGTTGCTTCAAATCTTTCGCCTGACTTTGGTTCGTTACTGTTCCAAGCGTTCCGTTGGCTTCTTCCAGCAACTCTCAGGCAATTATGTTCAGCCAACTCGGCGAAATTCGTCGGCGTTCCAGAAAGCTCAAGGTATTCAGGTGAAGCACAAAGCACCCTGCGACTCCGCATAATGCGCCTGATGACTATATCTGGGTTCTGACGTTGTTCAGCAAAGCAGATCGCAGCATCAAACCCTTCACTGCGAAGATCAATCTCACGGTCGGTTAAATCTAACGATACTTGAACTTCAGGATTCTCTTCCATGAATTTAGGCAGAGCAGGTATCAGCTGTGACTTGCCAAAGGCAACCGTGGATGCGACTCTGAGCACTCCGCGGGGGATACCATCAAAGTTATGGATCATCGCCTCGGCCTCTTTGAACTTGTCAGCCATCGCTTTGCACTTTTCGTAGAACGCTCGGCCTTCCAGTGTTGGGGAGATACCCGTTCTGGTGCGGTTCAGAAGCCGGTAGTGCACCTGATCTTCAAGCAATCCGATCTGCTTGCTCACAGCCGATGGGGTTTGCCCCATTGATCGCGCTGCCGCAGAGATGCTTCCCTGCTCGACAACCGTCGCAAAGATCAACATTTGCGCAGAAATATCCATCTCATGAACCTTGCTGTTCCAATCTGGCATGGGGCCCTTGCCAAATTGCCAAATTGTGAGCGCTACCAAATCCGCCTATCTCTGCAGTGCAGCATAAATACTGCATCGCAGCAAGACACGAGGCAATATCATGGCAATTACACGATCAAACAGCGCGCTGGATGTCGTTTTCGAAGCTGGCCGCATGTTCTTTCATCAAAAGATAGACACGATGCGAAGGGCACAGGCCAATCGCAGGGTCTACCGCGCGACGTATTGTGAGCTCTCGGTGCTATCTGACCGCGACTTAACAGATCTGGGTATTCGGCGCAGTAGCATCAAAAAACTTGCTATGGAGGTTGCGTATGGCTGTTAACACCCAAACGTCTAGCTCAGATCGTGGTCAGGCCATTACCGCATCAATCGCCTTCCTGGCTTGGATCAGAGCCATGGCAAATGCTGGCCTAAAGACTTTTCAAATGGCCAGAATGCTTTCCTCTCTTTCGAGTATGAGCGACTACCAGCTCGCTCAGATCGGAATTTCGCGATCCGATATCCCGGAATATGCCGCAAAATTGATGGCTGACGATTAGAGAAGTAGACCCTCAGGACAGAAGATTGCACGAAATTTGCTGGTCCTCGCTCCTCCCAGAGTAAGCCAGCAAAAGCGGCGGCGAAAAAGCCAACAGGGAGCGCCAACGCAAAGGGCCAGCATTTTCACCTCCTCCCGAAAATGCTGGCCCAAACCAAACTGCCAAGCAGGAGCTCCGAAAAATGACCGGTGAAAGAACTTTACACGATCCGGTCGTCCGTCGTCTGCGTTTCGGCGATCAAAATGACATTTGTTAACATTTTCTTCAGTTAGATAATCAAACCCGGCGGGCGCGTTTTTGTGGAGCCATCAGCAACAAAGGAGTCTTGAGTTACGCACAGAATGTCCTTCGTTACGACGGTATCGCTTGTGGGGCGTTTGTCTGTGGGCAATTGGGGGCCTTGTGGAACTGCGCGGTCTCTTTCATTCATGGCCAGCAACAACCGAGGCTGCGTTTTCTGTCGAGGCCGAGTGGCAAAGTATCGGGATTGGGGAAGCTTTGTTTGAACAGATGTTCGCAATGGCGCAAAATAGAGGCGTCGGAACGATCCAGATGATGCGTCTCAAAAAAACGGTCACATGCGCCATCTTGCTGTGAAACACAATGCACGGCTTGTAGTTGACGCAGACGTAGTGGAAGCATTCTCATACACAAATTTCCCGAAGCCGGTTTCGATTGCAGTAGAAATTTTCGCGGAAACCAGAGGATGCTCATATCTGGCTTTTGGGTAGGCGTTCAACAGCGTCCAGCTCAGAAGCAGTCGTTAGCAACGTTTGGGGGAGCGGCGGGTTTGTCCGCAAAGCGGACATACATCGCGATTTTGCGAAGGACCGCATCGAGCCCAAAGCGACCAGCGCGGCGACATACATAAATGTATGTTTCCATCTCCAAGAATAATTGCGACGGAAATTAACTAATCAGCCGTTGTACCAATTCGGACAACGGAGAAAAAATGCCCGACTGCGCACGAATACTACCTTTCATCGCATTGGTTGTCTTTTCTGGGATGAGTTTGCTCGCCATGGAAGCATTAGAGACGCTTGCCGTCGCGGGGTACACCCCGTTAGAACGCCTGTCACTGACGGCGAACCCAATTGCGTGGGGCGATGCCACGCTACAGGCAACGCGACCCTTGAGTTGAAAACCTTGGAGTGAAGAGCGTGACCCTCACGACCAGATCGCACCGAATATAGAAACGGAACATTGCTCATGAAACCTGATATCCTGTTCAATTCCATTGTGGCATTTGCCTTCATTGCCGCGCCTGCGCTTGCCGATTCACCGAGGCTTCAAACGCCTGCCCCCGTCATCTACTTGGCCGACAACCTTGACGAACAAGACGACCTCGGTTGGTGCATTGACACGCTTGGCAGAGGATTTGCCGAGCGACTGCAAGCCCATTCCTGCAAACCGGAAGGCGGCGACGTGCAGTTTTCGTTCGATGCCAAAACAGGAAATATTCAATCGGTCGCATTCTCGGACTATTGCATGTCTCATCAACCAAATGAGGAAAGCACGTTCGCTCTCGTCTCCTGCGATACCACTGCAACTGACCAGCAGTTCGTATACGACCCAGAGAGTCGCGCCATTCGTACATCAGACGACGAAACCACTTGTGTTTCCGCTGGCCAACACAGCCAATCTGCCGGACCGTACATGTCACGGGCACTCGTTTTGACCGACTGCGTGACGACTCCTGAAGCGCTCAAGGAATGGGTAATTCTCGAATGAGACGCGCTAACGACTCCACAAAAGGACCTTTGCTGAAACCATCAGTTTCCCAAATCGCGCTATTCTTTGTGACGCCCGTGGCCCTACAGGCCGAGACCTTCTCTGCGGATGTCTGGGCCGACAATTGGTTCGAACTGCGTGTAAATGGCACCCAAGTTGCTGAAGACAGCGTGCCGATCACGACGGAACGCTCGTTCAATGCAGAGAGCTTTGATTTCACGGCTGAGCGCCCCTTTGTGCTGGGTCTTGTGGCCAAGGACTTTAAAGAGGATGACACGGGACTGGAGTATATCGGCACCCGTCGTCAGCAAATGGGCGATGGTGGCGTGATCATGCAAATCAGGGATGCCGCTGGCGCGACTGTGGTAGTAAGCAATGCTGACTGGCAATGCCATGTGATCCACGCCGCACCGCTAGATAAAACTTGCGAAAACGAAAACGATCCCGTGGCAGGCACAGCCCCGTGTGGATTTGATGCCAGTGAAGAGCCCTCGGGCTGGGATGGTGCTGACTTCGACGCATCGTCTTGGGCAAACGCAAGCGTTTTTACTGAGGCTGAAGTCGACCCAAAATTTGGGTATGATGAAATCTCTTGGGATGCGTCCGCCGAATTGATCTGGGGCCCGGATTTGGAACAGAGCAACACCGTTTTGTGCCGTTTGACCGTCAACTAACACCCAAGGACAACCAACATGTTGAAATCAACCCTCATGACCATTGCAGTTTTAAGCACAGGGATGGCCCATGCGGAAAACGTCGAAATTTATGTCGTTGATATGCTGGACGGTCTTGTCAGAAGAACTTTGCTTGAGAGGGGTAGGGCGGTTGCGTAGCTTTTGTCCATGACCAGACCTGCCTCATTCAAATACTTCAAAACCAGCCCTGAGATTATCCGCCTTGCGGTGATGCTGTATATTCGGTTTCCATTCTCGCTTCGGAATGTCGAAGATTTACTGCACGAGCGAGGCATCGACGTGAGCCACGAAACTGTCCGATACTGGTGGAATAGGTTCGGCCCGATGTTTGCTGCTGAGATCAGGCGGAAGCGGGTGCAGCAGCTGCGCGCGTTCTCGAAATGGAAGTGGCACGTGGACGAAGTCTTTGTGAAGGTGAATGGCAAACGCCACTATCTCTGGCGTGCAGTTGATCACGAAGGTGAAGTCCTTGAGGCCGTTGTCACCAAACGCCGAAACAAAGCTGCGGCACTGAAATTCCTCAGGAAATTGATGAGGCGGCACGGCAATGCCGAAAAGATCGTCACCGACCGCTTCGCTTCCTACAAGGCTGTTCTAAGAGAATTGGGTGTTCTCGAAAAACAAAGGACGGGCAGGTGGCTCAACAACCGCGTTGAGAATTCGCACCTGCCGTTCCGACGAAGAGAACGCGCAATGCAGCGTTTCAGGCGCATACGAAGTTTGCAGAAATTCGCCTCCGTCCATTCTTCCGTCTACAACCACTTCAATCAGGAAAGATCGCTAGCCAGCCGAGACACCTTCAAGCTGACGCGCACCGCCGCTCTTGCCGAGTGGCGCGAACTTGGTGCGGCATAAAGGGCAGCTATGCTGGCCTAGCTGAGACTGGTTCGAATTCGTCTGACAGCACCTTCAAATCGAGCGATGGCATGCTGGTTCAATAGCGTTTCCCAGCGACGCTGATCTTTGGTCTGCATCAATCTATTTCAGCCTCGTAACGCTGACGCCTCTTGGATACGGGGACATTTTGCCAGTCTCTGCAGTAGCTCGTATTTCGGCGGGCTTTGAGGCTGTTAGCGGCGTGCTTTATATCGCAATCATGATCGGAAGCATCGTCGGGACGTATCGCCAGGAGCTTGTTTCCGGCTCCTCGACGAAAAACTAATTCTCGGGAATTGGAGCGTGGTCTCTACCGAGGTCCGCTCAGGGTGGCCGAATCCAAAGCCGTGGGGCGGTCTTGAGGTAGGCCATGACTTTGCAATGTCTGGTTTCTGCGCATTCCAGAATTTCGGATCTGACAACGTTGCTGGTGCGGCGAATGGCGGTTTCGTCTGCAAAGTAGACGTTAAGGTGTGATGCAGTGAATGACCGCTTCGAGCCCTGTCTAACAAATGCTGCAATCAGCACGAACTAGGAGTATGGGCTGAAACCCGACTTTGAGGGGCGGCAAGCGAGAATAATGATCCATGACAACGCCATGAAATGTGCACGGTGGTAAAATGCGGCTATGACGCCACAGCAACATCACCGTCCTAAGTGGACTTTTTAGTGATCTGTGCACCTTTTATTCTTTGAAAGCACAATGGAACAAGCCTATGCCTAAACGACTTTCCCAATCCGCGCCGTCAGTTACAGCCCTTTGCGTCGCTGCCTTGGTCTCCGGGGGTGCCACGGCAGAATCCACAAGCGCCACGCTTGACGCCCTTGTCGACAGTCGGGAAATCCCGGTTACGGTCGATAACTTTGCCCAGGCCGCGACGGATGCAGAACTGGAAAAGTATGTCTCACTGGCTGGTGGCGTGAATAAATTTTTCCATTTCCGCACACCGACCCCGGTGGAAAACCAGCCGACGATCCGCATGAATCGTGACACGCTCTACAGCACGGCCGTCGTCGATATCAGCGAGGGCGCAACCCTGACGCTGCCCGAGGTGGGTGAGCGTTATATGACCGCGATGATTGTGAACCAGGACCACTATATCAACAACGTCTTCTTTGGCGGCGGCACCTACACGCTGGACATCAAAACCTTCGACACCCCCTATGTCATCGTGTTTATGCGCACGCTGGTGGACGCGTCTGATCCGGACGACGTCGCCGCCGTGAATGCGATTCAGGACGCGATGACGATCGAGGCGGCGTCATCCAAACCCTTCATCTCTCCAGATTACAATGAAAAGGATCCAGAGGACTTGATTTCAGAAACCTTGAGGTTGGGCCGATTTGCGCCCGATGCAACACGCACCTTTGGACCCAAGCCCGAGGTTGATCCCTTACGCCACTTCATCGGCACGGCGGTCGGCTGGGGCGGCTTGCCGGAGACCGAAGCGTTTTACGCGAGTATCGAACCGAACCTGCCCGTCGGAACCTACAAGATCAACGTCCCGGCAGACGTGCCTGTTGGGGCATTCTGGTCTGTCAGCCTCTATAATGCGGCCGGTTTCTTTGAGGAAAACCCGCGCGATGCTTACAGCGTCAACTCGATCACCGGAACGCCCAACGATGACGGCAGCATGACGGTGCATCTGGGTGGCTGCGAAGCAGATGCGGTCAACTGCCTGCCGATCATGGAGGGGTGGAACTATACCGTGCGGCTCTATCGTCCGGGGCCCGAAGTTCTGGATGGCAGCTGGACATTTCCTGCCGCCCAACCTGTGAATTGAGTGAAAAAGGAACAGACCATGAAAGCTCTACTTGCCTTCGCCCTGTGCGCTCCGACTTTGGTTTTGGCCGAAAACGTCACCGTTGAAAACTTTGTACGCGCCGAGTCGGATTTCAATATCCTGGGCAACATGAAGTCCTTCGGCTTTGGCGTCGGCGAGTTGCATCACCTGCGCGAACCAACGACCACCGAAAACCAGCCGACGATCCGGATGAACCAGGATACCCTCTATTCTGGGCTTGTGGTGGACCTGTCAAAACCTGTGGAGATCACGCTGCCCGACCTGCGCGGGCGATATCAGTCCCTGCATTTGGTCAATCAGGATCACTATATGTTCGCTGAGGCAAAACCCGGGACCTACAGGCTGACCGAAGATGAGGTAGGCACCCGCTTTGCCTTCGTGGCCTTCCGCACATTCGTTGATGTCACCAACCCTGACGACATCGCAAAGGCCCATGCCGCGCAGGACGCGATCACAACAAGCGGCGGCGGCAAAGGACCATACGAGGCGCCGGATTGGAACCTGGATAACCTTGGGGTGGCGCGCAAGGCGCTGAGTGATGTCGCGGTGCTTGGCTTTAATTCAAAATATGCGTTTGGCACCAAAGACGAGACACGGCCCATTGACCACCTTGTCGGCGCTGCCGCAGGTTGGGGTGGCCTGCCGTTCACTGCTGCGTCTTATGTCATCGACAGCGTTTCAGAAAATGATGGCAAGACCCCGCATGCTGTGACCGTAAAGGACGTGCCGGTGGACGCATTCTGGTCCATCACCGTCTACAATGCCAACGGTTATCTGGAGCCCAACGATATGGGGGTGAACAGCTATAACAATTTCACAGCAACACCGGACGATGATGGGGCCTACCCGATCCATTTTGGTGGCTGCGACGATGGCCGTGTTAACTGTATCCCAATCTCGCCTGGCTGGAACTACGCGGTTCGCCTCTACCAGCCCCGCGCCGAGATTCTGGACGGCAGTTGGGCCTTCCCGGTTTTCGAAGCTGTGGATTGAGGTAAGCTCGGCCCAAAGTCGTGGTTCAAGGCTGACATGCGCGGCATTCATCGCCATGTTCGGTCTTGTCAGAAGAACTTGTCTTGAGGCGGGCAAGGCGAGCACTTAGCGTCGCAGGATGACAAAACGCAGCCCTTTTCGCTACTTCAACACGAGCCCCGAGATCATCCGTCTGGCCGTCATGATGTATGTTCGGTTTCCGCTTTTGCTTCGCAATGTTGAAGATCTTTTGCACGAGCGCGGCATCGAGATCAGCCACGAAACTGTGCGTTATTGGTGGAACAGATTTGGCTCGATATTCGCGGCAAAGATCCGCAGAAACAGGGTCAATCGGATGCGATCTTATTCGAACTGGCAGTGGCATCTGGACGAGGTCCTCGTGAAGATCAATGGCGAGACGCACTACCTATGGCGGGCTGTGGATCACGAAGGCGAGGTGCTGGAAAGCTATGTGACCAAGCGCCGTGACCGCAAAGCTGCGTTGAAATTCCTCAGAAGGTCTAGTCAGAAGAACTTGGGTTGAGGCGGGCAGGGTGCTCTCGTAGCCTTCGCGCATGATCAAAAAGTCGCCATTCAAGTACTTCAAGACCAGTCCAGAGGTCATTCGTCTGGCAGTCATGCTGTACGTTCGGTTCCCATTGTCACTTCGGAATGTCGAAGACTTGTTGCACGAACGGGGAATTGAGGTGAGCCACGAAACCGTCCGATATTGGTGGAACAGGTTCGGTCCGATGTTTGCCTCCGAGATCAGACAAAAGCGAGTTCAGCAATAGCGAGCATACTCGAAATGGAAATGGCACGTCGACGAGGTCTTTGTGAAGGTGAATGGCAAGCGACACTATCTGTGGCGGGCTGTTGATCACGAGGGCGAGGTGCTGGAAGCCGTTGTCACCAAACGCCGAAACAAAGCTGCAGCACTGAAATTCCTTAAGAAATTGATGAAACGGCACGGTTGCGCCGAGGAGGTCGTGACCGACCGTTTTGCATCCTACAAAGCAGCGCTCAGAGATTTGGGTGCTCTCGAAAAACAACAGACGGGCAGGTGGCTCAACAACCGCGTTGAGAATTCGCACCTGCCTTTCCGACGAAGAGAGCGCGCTATGCAACGTTTCAGGCGCATGCGAAGTTTGCAGAAATTCGCCTCCGTCCATTCCTCTGTCTACAACCACTTCAACCAGGAAAGATCGCTAGCCAGTCGAGACACCTTCAAGCTGACCCGCGCCGCCGCTCTTAGCGAGTGGCGTCAGCTTTGTTCCGGATAGGTTCGCGGTTTCCGCGGCAAACTGAGACTGGTTCGAATTAGTCTGACAGCACCCTCCTGCTCGTCTCGAGAATTGAATCAGCCGGTGGGCCGCCGATCAAGCAGGAGTTTTTCAACGAAATCAGCCCACAACAGACGTCGCAGTTTCGCGCATCACGCAGAAATATCCGAGCGCGAAAGTCGCGTAGCGCGCGACAAATCGGCACCGAAGAATGTTATGGTTACAATAGTTGTCTTGGTTGACTAGTGCGCTTCCTATACGGACGGCCGATGAGTGAAGACAAAACATAACATCCAGACAAACGTGAAAATTAAAGATTGTACCTTCGGCCTCTCCAGTCGGGTTTAGGTGCCAACAATTTGGCCTCTCCGTTCTGGGAGCTAATTCACTTCTGAAATTATTAACCCCCCCCGCTTCACCAAAAGGTCAACAATTGCGTCGACCCCTTTTTTGTGGCGAAGGGACGAGAACAAAAATGGCCGTCCTTTGCGCATTCTGGCTGCATCTCGTTCCATTACCTCCAGTGAAGCGCCAACATGCGGTGCCAGATCGGTTTTGTTTATGACCAGGATGTCGGATTTTGTTATTGCCGGTCCGCCTTTTCGCGGGATTTCCTCTCCAGCGGCGACGTCGATCACATAGATTGTAAGGTCTGCGAGTTCCGGACTGAAAGTAGCCGACAGATTGTCGCCGCCGCTTTCGATCAAAACGATATCAAGATCGGGATGGCGTTCCTGCATTTCAGCGACAGCTGCAAGGTTTATCGATGCATCCTCGCGGATTGCTGTATGTGGGCAGCCGCCCGTTTCGACGCCGATAATCCTATCTTGGGGAAGGACCTGCATGCGCACCAGCGCTTCGGCATCCTCCTGCGTATAAATGTCATTGGTGATGACGCCCACTGAACAAGCATCGCGCAGGGCTTCAGACAAGGCAGCGGTCAATGTGGTCTTTCCGGCTCCAACCGGGCCACCGATGCCAACGCGAAGAGGGCCGTTCATACTGCTCATGTTCGGAATATCCTTGAATACTGTGTTTCGTGTCTCATCGACGCGATGTCCGTCAGGAACGTAGTCGAACTTAGTTCTTCTAAACCTGCCAATTGCGCCTTTTCGGCGATATGAGCACATTGCGGTGTCAAATTACGGATCAGTTTCTGAGCGTCGGTTTGCCCCAGCGGCACAAGACGCGTTGCGCAAGCGACCAAGTTGCTTGCGAATGCTTGTAGGTACATCTTCGTCGTCAGCAGTAGGGGGAGGTTTTGCAGACACGCGGCGTGGCCTACTGAAACTGGGTAGGAAAGCTGTTGGATGTCTAAATCCCAGACATCTCCTGTGACAGTCCCGAATGCCTGCCCCAGCAGTTCGGTTTCCATTTTCCTTTCGGATGACGCGCAGATAGCCCGTGCCTTGGCATCGATGCTAAAAAGTTCATCTTTGTCCTGCGCGTTGTAGGCGGACACTACGAACAGAGCATCATTCCATCCAGATCCGTGTTCCAGCGCATCTGAAATCCAAGCTTCGGCGTTTTGAAAACTGGCGACCGCTCCTTCGTCAATTGCAGCTTCCAACCCATGAGAATAAGCAAAGCCCCCCACAGGGTATGCCGGAGATAACCACTGGGTCAGCGTCAGGATATCGGCGTCAGTGGGCGTGGCCATGTGTCCTGCCATGGCCATAGGCTCCGCCTTCGGGGTTGAACGGTTCGTGCACCTCGCGCACTGTGGCTCCGATTTTCAAAAGCATGTCTCGGATCACATGATCGACCTGGATCAGCAGACGGTCCTTTTCGATCTGGCACGGCGTGTGGCGATTGCCGATATGCCACGCGACGCGTGTCAGGTCCGAAGCGGAAACCTCTAGCAGTGCTTCGGGTGCAGCCTGTATTTCCACTTCGCGACCGTCGTCCAGAACCAACGTGCCACCGTGGTTCAACGAGGTCGTTTGCGACAGATCGACGAGAATTTGTTCGCCACTTTCACAGGTCAGAACCTTGCGACGCAAAAACCGATCGTCATAAGTCAGCGACAGGCAATCTGCGGACTCGCCGTGCATATGATCCGAGTAACGGCGTGCGGTGCAGAGCAGGGCGGTCATACCGTCACCTCCTCTGTAGCGGTAATGGTCAGAGCCAGATTGAGTCCGAAAATACCCGATGTACGATCCGTTCGCGTGATAGGCCGCGTTTTTTCAACTCTTCGTCGCT
Source organism: Ruegeria atlantica (assembly GCF_947495585.1). Classification (GTDB taxonomy): domain Bacteria; phylum Pseudomonadota; class Alphaproteobacteria; order Rhodobacterales; family Rhodobacteraceae; genus Ruegeria; species Ruegeria atlantica_G. The sequence continues at coordinate 17,694 of NZ_CANLZK010000001.1, forward strand.
GAGCGATTGCAGGAATTCGACTTGCCGAACGCGTGATTGAGCTTCGGCCACACTGATCAGAGCCCCGTAGACTGATGCTGCGATGGACGCGATCAGACCGGGCAGCGAAAAGCGTGCGTGAGATTGTGTTGCTGAGTGTGCCATTTGGACCCTCGTAAACGTTGGTCCTCCCTTGGGCATTAATATCTGTCATATCGGCCTCACTTTGAAGTGGGTGTTTGGTCATTTCTGGGTTGCGCGCGGTGCAATGCAGCATAATTTTTAGTCAGAACATAAAGTATCGCTGTGCCATTGGCAGCACTTCGGCGGGTTGGCAGGTCAGCAATTCGCCATCTGCCCGGACTTCGTAGGTTTCTGGATCGACTTCGACATGAGGTGTCGCGTTGTTGAGCAGAAGATCCCGTTTGCCAATCTCTCGCGTGTTTTGGACAGCGACGGTCTGCTTTGCCAATCCAAGTGTATCACCGATCCCGTCCGCCAGCGCGGCTTGCGAAACAAAGGTGATGGCCGAGTTTTCAACGGATCGACCATAGGCACCGAACATTGGCCGACTATAAACTGGCTGCGGGGTAGGAATCGAAGCATTCGGATCACCCATCTGTGCACAAACGATGGTGCCGCCCAGCAAAACCATCTCAGGCTTCACTCCAAAAAAGGCAGGGTCCCACAGGACCAGGTCGGCGCGTTTTCCTTCCTCGATACTGCCGATCTCGTGACTGAGGCCATGGGCAACGGCAGGGTTAATCGTGTACTTGGCGATGTAACGGCGAACGCGCAGATTGTCGTTGTCACCGGATTCCTCCGGCAGGCGGCCTCGCTGTTTTTTCATCTTGTCAGCCGTTTGCCACGTACGGATCAACACCTCGCCAACGCGGCCCATAGCCTGACTGTCGGACGCGATGATACTGAAGGCACCCATGTCGTGTAGGATATCTTCAGCCGCGATGGTTTCACGCCGGATGCGGCTTTCAGCAAAGGCCACGTCTTCGGGGATGGATTTGTCCAGATGATGGCAGACCATCAGCATGTCGAGATGTTCCTCTACCGTGTTCACCGTAAAGGGCCGCGTCGGGTTGGTAGAGGAGGGTAGGACATGGTCCTCACCGCAGATTTTGATGATGTCGGGGGCGTGGCCGCCGCCCGCGCCTTCGGTATGGAAAGCGTGGATAGTACGGCCCTTTATCGCGGCAACTGTATTTTCAACAAACCCGGATTCGTTGAGCGTGTCGGTGTGGATCATCACCTGAACGTCCATCGCATCAGCGACCGAAAGGCAGCAGTCGATGGCTGCCGGGGTCGTGCCCCAGTCCTCGTGCAGTTTCATCGCACAAGCTCCGGCTCTGACCTGTTCCTCCAGAGCAGCGGGAAGCGAAGCGTTGCCCTTACCCGCAAAAGCAAGATTCATGGGAAAAGCATCTGCCGCCTGCAACATCCGGCCGATATGCCATGGGCCCGGTGTGCATGTGGTCGCCAGAGTGCCATGTGCCGGGCCAGTGCCGCCACCGAGCATGGTCGTCAGGCCAGAATGCAGCGCGTCGTCTATCTGTTGAGGGCAGATGAAGTGAATATGGCTGTCGAACCCGCCAGCCGTCAGGATGCGACCCTCGCCAGCGATGGCCTCTGTGCCGGGGCCGATGATGATGTCTACACCGGGCTGCGTATCCGGATTTCCGGCTTTGCCGATCTTGGCGATGCGCCCGTCCTTTAGGCCGACATCCGCCTTGTAAATACCCGAGTGATCCACGATCAGAGCATTGGTGATCACCGTGTCCACGGCCCCCTCGGCTCGCGTGGCCTGTGACTGCCCCATCCCATCGCGAATGACTTTGCCACCACCGAATTTAACCTCTTCACCATAGACATCTTCGCGGTGGCCGGTCTCGCTGAAACGCGCAGTCGTTGCGCGCTCCACGATCAGGTCTTTTTCTACTTCGATGATCAGATCGGTATCTGCCAATCGTACTTTGTCGCCGACCGTGGGGCCGAACATGGAGGCATAGTCACTCCGACTGATCTTGCCCGGCATCTTTCAAAGCCCCCATGATATGCATATTGAAACCGTAGATGTGCCGGCGCCCCTCAAATGGCACCAGCATAACTTCGCGAGTTTGCCCTGGCTCAAATCGCACCGCAGTGCCCGCCGGGATGTCCAGCCGCATACCCAAAGCTGCATACCGATCAAAATCCAGAGCCGGGTTTGCTTCGGAAAAATGGTAGTGGCTGCCGACCTGTATTGGTCGGTCGCCGGTATTGGCGACAATAACAAGACGGCTGCTGCGCCCTGCGTTCAGCGTCAGTGAGCCTTCGGCCGGAATAATCTCACCCGGGATCATTTCGGCAGCTTCAAAATCACGGTAATGGCGATGACCGCAATCAAAGCCAACCCAACTGCGAGCGCGGCGTAATCACTGCCATGAGCGTGAACTTGGGTATCCGAATGGGCCATGGCCGGACCAGCCAGAATGAGAGCGGGAAACAGCATACGGTTCATGGAGAACTCCTTTAGAAATTAGCGAATGGGGTTGTGGACAGTCACAAGTTTTGTGCCATCCGGGAAAGTGGCTTCGACCTGTACCTCGTGGATCATCTCGGGCACGCCTTCCATGCATTGGTCACGGGAGATCACTTCAGCCCCGGCTTGCATCATGTCCGCGACCGAACGGCCATCGCGCGCGCCTTCGACCACGGCGTCGGTTATCAACGCAATGGCCTCGGGGTGGTTCAGCTTAACGCCGCGGGTCAGCCGTTTTCGAGCGACCTCGGCGGCCATGGCGACCAGCAGTTTGTCTTTTTCTCGAGGGGTCAGGTTCATGTCAGAGCATCCAGCATCGGGGTAAAGTGTCTTTGTTCAGTCGGCGTAGAACTGGTATCAGCGTTCGCCGCAGAGCAAAGCTGTTGTCCGCCAGAATGCGAATGACCAATAGGTCTTTCCGGATCAGGGTTGCACCGGCGGTGTCCGGTAGCATTTCCCGGACAGGTTTCAGATGACCTTCGGCGGAACTCGACGCTAAGACGATTAGCGCCATCGCCCCTGCGCCGTTCGCAATATGCGGCTTGGACAAATGCGTATGCCAATCACCTGAGAACCTGATCGCCTCGAGAAACACTGGCGTGTCCTCGCGGCGAATCTCGATTCTATCGCGCAAGCGGATGCCGGTCAGCGTCTCGCCCATGGCAATGCGCCCAAAGACCAGCGGCTCGACCATCAGCATTTCAGCATCAAGCCCCATGTCGATCCTGAGGCGTCGGTCCAAAGCACTGCCGTTGTACAGGATGGTTTCCTGCGGCAGCCAGTTCAGCCGGGCGCCATCCTCAACCGTCAAATGGTTTGTAATCTGGCCCCATTCTTTGGGCTGGGCTTTGTAGGCGCGCTCACAGGCTTGTGTCGTCAAAGTCAGCGCCGTGCTTTTTGCTGCCTTGCAAGAAAATCGGAATGAATCGCCTCCGGTCACGCCGCCCGCCGTGTTCAGAAGAACCGCATCAAGATCAGGTGTGATCGTTCTGGGGAACAGGCATTTAAAGGACCCAGACTGGCGAAATCTGTCCAGCACAGTTCTGTTGCCCAATTGCTTGGTGCTTAAGCTGACAGTGCCTGCAGCACGTGGCGGTACCGCGCTGTGCGTGGGCAATATGGCTGCAACTTGTGTAATAGGACACCTTTAGCGCGTCGTTTGGTGCCACCTGTTTCTCTATTGAAGTGTCGGAACACTAATCTGCAGTGTCGGAATCTGCTTATTTCCACATCGTGTGTCTAAATTTTAGACAGAAACCTCCGACTTAGATGAAAAAATATGCGCTTCTCGCCGATTTCCAAAATTGGGCTAAAGGTAAGTTGCCAACCTTGCTGCAATGCAGAAACCGTATGGGTACCACCGCGGAGATGACCCGGGGGTGTGTGACGGCTGCGCGAATTGGACCTCGAACACAACCGCCACACGGAACGCAACAACAGTTGCGGGGATCAGGTAGAAGAAGAGTGTGCCTTTGCGCAAGCCCTCTCTCCCGGCCCCGCCAGGAGGATTACATGAAATCGCTCAAATCCACGCTCGCCGGATCGGTTGTCTTTGCTGCCATAGCCACCGCTGCCTTGTCTGCCGAAGACACGATCAAGGTCGGAGTGCTGCATTCGCTGTCGGGCACGATGGCAATCTCGGAGACTACTCTGAAAGACACCATGCTGATGCTGATCGACCAGCAAAACGCCAAAGGTGGTCTTTTGGGCAAGCAGCTTGAGGCCGTTGTTGTGGATCCCGCATCGGATTGGCCGCTGTTCGCGGAAAAAGCGCGTGAGTTGCTGACCGTCCACGAGGTGGATGTGATCTTTGGCAACTGGACTTCGGTCAGCCGCAAATCAGTACTGCCTGTGATCGAAGAGCTGAATGGTTTGCTGTTCTATCCGGTTCAGTATGAGGGCGAAGAAAGCTCTAAAAATGTCTTTTACACCGGTGCGGCCCCGAACCAGCAGGCGATCCCAGCGACCGATTATTTCCTGGAGGAACTGGGGGTTGAGAAGTTCGCTCTGCTCGGGACGGACTATGTCTATCCCAGGACCACCAACAATATTTTGGAAAGCTACCTTAAGCAAAAGGGTATCGCGGACGCGGATATCTTCGTCAACTACACCCCCTTTGGCCATTCTGACTGGTCCAAGATCGTATCTGACGTCGTCGCACTGGGCGAAGATGGCAAAAAGGTTGGTGTGATCTCGACCATCAACGGAGACGCCAACATTGGTTTCTATAAAGAACTGGCCGCAGCTGGTGTTTCGGCAGATGACATTCCTGTCGTGGCCTTTTCGGTTGGTGAGGAAGAACTGTCCGGCCTGGATACGGCGAACCTCGTCGGTCACTTAGCGGCTTGGAATTATTTCCAGTCGGCGGATACTGATGTGAATGCCGAATTTGTCGAAACCTGGAAAGCCACCATGGGTGACGAACGGGTGACCAACGATCCTATGGAGGCGCATTTCATCGGCTTCAACATGTGGGTGAATGCCGCGACCGAAGCCGGCTCGACCGAAGTAGACGCTGTGCGCGCCGCCATGTACGGGCAGGAATTCCCGAACCTGACCGGAGGTACTGCTGTGATGTTGCCGAACCACCATCTGGCTAAGCCGGTTCTGATTGGTGAGATTCAGGAAGACGGCCAGTTCGACATCATCAGCGAAACGGACGTTGTGCCGGGCGATGCATGGACCGACTTCCTGCCTGAATCCGCAGTGCTGAAATCGGATTGGAAAGATCTCGGCTGCGGTATGTACAACACTGAGACCGAGAGCTGCGTTCAGACTTTGTCGAATTACTAAATCGTACGCAAGGCGGGTGTGATCGCCCGCCTTGCCCAAAGACACGCGGGTTTCACCACATGTTAAGACTTTTCCTTGCGGGCCTGGCAATTCTCTTCGCCTGCCTGAACGCCAACGCGCAAGACGGTGGCCTGCAGCCGATCTTGCAGGATCATCAGGAGATCATTGTCAAAAGTTCGCGCAAGACGATCAAACCGGCGATTGATGCGCTTGCCGCCAGTGGGCTGCCGCAAGCGCAGGTGATGCTTGAGACATGGGTCGCCAAAGACATGTGGATGCGCAAGTCTGACGGTCTGTTCTTTGGCGGAACAAAGGCCGAAGGGCGGTTGTACCAACTGACCGATTTCGACACGGGTGAAGTGGTCGGCACGTTTGAGAAATCCGACCTGAAGCAATTGAAACCCAACAGCGGTGTCCGCGCTATGATCGGGACAGCTCTGGTGCAGTTTCAGTTGACCGACACGGATCGAAAGAAGCGCCTAGCCGCACTAAAGTCCATTCAACGTGATCCCGAAGGTGCACTGCTCGAACCTCTTCGTGCCTCGATCGAGGATGAGCCAGATGTGGATTTGAAGGCCCAGAAGCAACGGCTCGAACGGCTGCTGACTATTGGATATGACGAAGACGTTGCGGCCCGCGTGGCTGCAATTGAAGAAATGTCGAACGATCTGGGTGTCGACGTCCGCGCGGCGCTGAACCCGCTAGTGGCTACCTCACGGAAGACCGCTGCGGACCTGCCATCGGATGTTAACGTCGCCATCATTTTGGAACCTGGTTCAGAGGCCTTGTCGCGGGATGACGCATACCACCTCTTGGTCGCGAGTGACTTGGCTGCGCCCCATGTGTTGCCTGATGACATCCGCCTGGCTTTGGCTGCGAACATTGACGGTGGTCGCGTAGGGGGTGTCCCGGTCGCGCAACTGAACGAGAATACTGCGCGCGCACAAGCCTACAGCACTCTGGCCGAAGCCGGAATCGTGCCTGCGTTGGTAACTGAGGCCGATATCGACATGGCGCTGGGTGCGCATGTGTTCTTTGAGACTTATGCCGAGCCGTCCGTCGAAGTAACCACCGCTGCCGAAAAAGCGCTAAAGAAGATCGAACTGAAAGTTGGCCTAAACCAAACGCTCGACCTGACGTTGGATGCGGTCTCTCTGGCCTCGATTTATTTCCTAGCCGCAATTGGTTTGGCCATCACTTTCGGAGTGATGGGTGTAATCAACATGGCCCATGGCGAATTTATCATGATGGGCGCCTATACGGGCTATGTCGTTCAGCAGTACGTCCCCGACCATACGGTATCGATCATCGTTGCCATCCCAATGGCTTTCGCCGTCACGTTTGCCATGGGCGTCGCCATGGAGCGCCTGGTTATCCGTTGGCTTTATGCCCGCCCGTTGGAAACACTGCTGGCGACCTTTGGTATCTCGATTGCCTTGCAGCAACTGGCGAAGAACATCTTTGGTACACAGGCCCGCCCTCTGACTGCTCCGGGCTGGCTGGACGGTGCCTGGGTGATGAACGATGTGGTTTCGATCAGCTATATCCGCATTGCGATCTTCGTGCTGGCGCTGATTTTTCTGGGGCTGTTCCTTTACATCATGAAACGGACAAGGCTGGGGCTTGAGATGCGAGCGGTCACGCAGAACCCGCGCATGGCGGGGTCGATGGGGATCAATCCGGGGAGGGTGAATATGCTGACATTTGGTCTGGGTTCTGGCATTGCCGGGATTGCCGGGGTCGCAATTGGCTTGTTCGCCAAAGTCACGTCGGATCTGGGCAACGACTACATTGTGCAAAGTTTCATGACCGTAGTTGTCGGTGGTGTCGGCAACATCTGGGGGGCGCTGGCAGGCGCGGGGATGATCGGGTTCCTGCAAAAAGGGATCGAGTGGATGAACCCGTCGAACACCCTCGCGGCGCAAACCTACATGATCATCTTCATCATCATTTTCATCCAATTTCGACCACGAGGCATTGTTGCCCTCAAAGGTCGCGCGGCGGGGGATTGAGTTATGGAACGTAGTTTTGTTGCTAAGAACCCATCTGTGCTGGTCTTTCTGGCCATCCTGTCGCTGTTCACGCTGGGTGTAACTGTCCTGTCCGAAGGGTTCGGGATCGGTGTGATCTCAACCAGTTTCGTCAAAACGCTGGGCAAGACTCTGTGCCTTTGTTTGATCGCGGTCGCGATGGATCTTGTTTGGGGTTTCACCGGCATTCTATCACTAGGTCATTTCGCTTTCTTCGGGCTCGGTGGCTATATGATCGGCATGTGGCTGATGTACGAACGCACCCGGCTGATCGTGGCCGAGTCATTGTCACAAGCTGACATCCCGCCAACGCCTGCCGAAGTTGTGGACGCCATCGGCACTCAGATTTTCGGCGTAGTCGGATCATCCGAATTCCCGCTGATCTGGGCGTTTTCGCACAGCTTGACGCTGCAGTTGATACTGGTCGTCGTGGTGCCTGGCCTGCTGGCGCTGATCTTTGGCTGGCTGGCCTTCCGCAGTCGAGTAACGGGCGTCTATCTGTCGATCCTGACGCAAGCCATGACGCTGGCTCTGGCTTTGTATCTGTTTCAGAACGACAGCGGGCTGCGCGGCAACAATGGCTTGTCCGGCCTGCAGAACCTGCCCGGTGTCACTGTCTCTCAAGACGTTGTTTCGCTCTGGTTCCTATGGGCTTCGGCTTTTGCGTTGGGACTGGGTTACATGCTGGCGGCATGGATCGTGTCGGGCAAGTTCGGCTCGGTCCTGCGTGGCATTCGAGACAACGAGGCGCGGGTTCGGTTCCTCGGCTATTCGGTCGAAGCCTACAAGTTGGCTGTCTTCACCCTGACGGCTTGCATCGCCGCAATCGCGGGTGCGCTATATTATCCGCAGGCTGGCATTATCAACCCCGAGGAGATGGCCCCCATCGCCTCAATCTATCTGGCCGTCTGGGTCGCCATCGGCGGGCGGGGCCGCTTGTACGGCGCGGTGATTGGCGCAGCTTTTGTCAGCCTGCTGAGCACTTGGTTCACGGGCGGGCAGGCCCCGGATATCCCGCTTGGCTTTTACACGATCAAATGGGTCGACTGGTGGCAAGTTCTGCTGGGTGTGTCGTTTGTGCTGGTCACGCTGTTTGCTCCGCAAGGTATCGGAGGGTTGTTCGACTTGTATACCAACCAGCGTCATCCCGATCGGCATGGTGCCAATCTGGGACCCGATGAAGGCGCTTTGCGTGAGAAAGAGGCTAGCCTATGAGCACCTTGTTAGAGGTAAGTGGCGTATCGGTTACCTTCGACGGGTTCCGCGCCATCAACAACCTGTCCTTCCAGATTGGTGACGCAGAGCTACGTTCCGTGATTGGCCCGAATGGGGCCGGCAAGACTACGTTTATGGACATCATCACCGGCAAGACCCGACCAGATGAGGGGCGGGTCATATGGGGTGAAAAGTCCGTATCTTTGTTGGATATGACCGAGGCAAAAATCGCGCAGGCGGGAATCGGGCGGAAGTTTCAGAAGCCTACGGTTTTTGAGGATCAGTCCGTGCGCGATAATCTACTAATGGCGCTAAAGAAAAATCGTGGCTGGGTTGGCGTACTGCTTTACCGTCCGTCCAAAAGTGATTTGCAGAAGGTCGAAGACCTGGCCACCGAAATTGGGCTGTATCAGGAACTGAGCCGGAAGTCAGGTGAACTGAGCCACGGGCAAAAGCAATGGTTGGAAATTGGCATGCTGCTTGCGCAGGACCCACGTCTGCTGTTGGTCGACGAACCCGCCGCTGGCATGACCCCGCAAGAGCGCGAACATACCACAGACTTGCTGGTTCAAGCTGCAAAGACCCGCGCGGTTGTGGTCGTTGAACATGATATGGAATTTGTCAGGCGCCTGAACTGCAAAGTCACGGTTTTGCATGAAGGATCCGTGTTAGCCGAGGGCAGTCTTGATCACGTGACATCAAATCAGGACGTCATCGACGTCTATCTGGGGCGCTAGAAAATGTTGAAGCTGACCGATCTGACTTTGCACTATGGGCACTCGAAAATTCTCAACGGGATTTCCATGGAAGCTTTACAGGGTGAAGTAACGTGCGTCATGGGGACCAACGGTGTCGGAAAAACCAGTCTGATGAAAGCAATCTCAGGAGCGCATCCCCGTTCCGGTGGCGAACTGGAGCTTGACGGAAAGAAAATGGGTATTTTGCCTGCTCATCAGATGGCCTGGAAAGGTGTGGCATATGTCCCCCAAGGTCGCGAAATATTCCCATTGCTCACGGTTCGAGAAAATTTGGAAACAGGCTTCTCCTGTCTGCCTGCCAGCGAACATTTCCTTCCAGATGATATTTTTGATATGTTCCCGGTCCTCAAAAGAATGCAGAACCGGCGCGGGGGCGACCTTTCCGGCGGGCAGCAGCAACAGTTGGCCATCGCGCGTGCACTGATCACAAGACCGCGCCTGCTGCTGCTGGATGAGCCCACCGAAGGTATTCAGCCGAACATAATCCAACAGATTGGCGAAGTGATCCGGCACCTCAGAAAGACGAGCGGAATGGCAATTGTCTTAGTCGAGCAATATTTCGACTTCGCATATGATCTTGCTGACAGGTTTGTTGTGTTGCGACGTGGAGAAATCTTGGTCAAAGGCACACGAGATGACCTGACGCGTGATCAAGTGTTGCAGGCCGTAACAGTTTAGCACTGTTCCGTGTAGTTGGCTTCGGTATGGGTGCATCAAACCTAAATCATGTCCTGCATTAATCCTCGTGATATGGTTTGATCCTCCAGAAACGTTCCATTTGCAAAATGCCTGCTGTCTGAAATACTGTTGTTCCATACCTTTTGTCTCGATCTGTGATCACCATCGGTTGCTTCGCGATGGTCTTGTTGAAGCAGAAATCAGACTGCAACCTCGGCAACGCATTAGCTTGGGGCGGAGACATCGGCTTCATACGGCGGGTAGGTATCGGAGATTCCTCGTTAACTAACGGCGATCTTAGACCGAGCGTGCCTTTCAAGCACCGAATGATACCGCGATCTGGGTTTCAATCGTTGCCTTGACGTGACATGAAATAAGCTAACGGTATCTGCGCCAAGCCATGATTTATAGAGCAAAGGAACAACTCATGACCTCAGCCAAACCAAATGTCGGCGCGCAAATCGAGCAAATGAGTTTTTTTAGGCTTGGGTCTGAGGACAAGGTTACGATCGGTCAACAAAAAGACCGCTGGACCATGTTGTTTGTTTATCGTGGCAAGCATTGTCCTCGCTGCAAGCGCTTCTTGAACAAGTTGAATGCGGCGCTGTCAGCATGGGCTGACGTTATGGACGTTATCGTTGTCTCTGCCGACACCAAAGAAAAAGCTGCGGCGGACAAAGCAGAATTTGGCTGGGATTTTGATCTTTGTTATGGAATGACCGAAGCGCAAATGCGCTCGCTTGGTCTTTATGTGTCATCACCTCTGTCTGATGCAGAAACAACAGGTCTATTCGCCGAACCTGGTGCGTTTGGTATCCGTCCGAACGGGGCGCTGATGCTGGTCGATATCTCAAACGCCCCGGCGGCACGCCCCGATTTGGAAGAGCTTTTGGACGGCATGAAATTCAATATCGATAATGACCGTCCGGAACGAGGAACAGCCTGAGACCACCAGATCGCCCGGCCTCGGTTACTCGAAGTAGCCGGGGTGCGTTTTGTGAATGAATTCGATGGTTTCGTCGAGGCGGGACAGATGCTTTCTGACAGAGGCTTGCGCTTGATCATGGTCTCCTGCCGCCATGGCCTGTGCAATCTCTCGGTGATCGGCGAGGATGGCGTCTGCGGCACTGCCCTTTTCAAGACTGAGCATACAAAGCCGGTCTACCTTTTGCTTGGATTCTAGCATTACATCAAATGCCATCGGATTGCCGCTGAGCACGTAGATCAGTTTGTGAAAATCATAGTCCAGCGCGTGAAACGCCGATAGATCACCGTCACTGATCGCCTGCTCTTGTAAGGCGAGGTTTTCTGCAAGCTTTGCTTCACGTGTTGCGTCCCAGACTTCCATTGCTCGATGGATGATCTCCAGCTCCACCGCCATTCGAACCAATCGAGCGAGAGCCACACGCTCCATCGAAAATCCCCGAACTACGGTCGCCTTTTGTGGTCGAATTACGAGCAGATCTTCGTTGCCGAGCCTTGTGAATGCGTTGCGAACAGGTTGGCGTGATACGCCGAATCGGCTCGCAACCTCAGATTCGGAAAGCTTCGTACCGGGAAGAATTTCAAGCGAAACGATCTCGTCGTGTAGCGCTTCATAGACCGCATCGGTTGTGGTTCGTCTGACAAAATCTTCCACGGTGTGTTGCTTGCGCCCTCTATCTTGGTCACGTATTCAAAATACCGGTTCATAATTAATGCATTGAAATCAATATGATATTTTATTGACTTCTGCTTGGGTGAACCAATGTATGCCTTTCACCTATCAAATGCCCTGCGCTTTCGACTGTCAAGCAATCTGACATACTAGATGCTCACCGTTGACAGAACTTGGATACTAGTGTCCCTATAGTGACAGCAGCGATTCTGGTTCTTGGGGGAAATCGAAAGCTATGTTGCTTACGGTCTCTGAATTTCCATGAAAGCCAAATCCTGTCCAAAATTAATCGGGGAGGAGAACCCATGACTTTCACGAAATCGTTCTTTGCGACTGCGACCGCTGTGGCATTCATTGCAACGTCTGCTTCAGCCGACAACTGGCGCGCCTGGAACATCCACAACGACGGCCATCCCAACACGGCTGCGATGGACAAGTTTGCCGAACTGGTTGACGCTGCTACAGACGGCGAGGTTACCGTCGATGTATTCCACGGTGGTGTTCTGGGCTCCCAACCGGATGCCCTTGAACAGGTTCGAATCGGCGCAATCGAGGTCGGTAACTTCAACCTCGGTCCCATTGGCCCAATGGTGAAAGAAGCTAACCTTGTATCGCTTCCTTTCATCTTCAAAGATGTGCCACACATGTTCCGCGTGCTGGACGGCGACGCCGGTGAGGTTGTTTCAGCTGCGATGGGTGAAGCAGGCGTACTGCCACTGGCATGGTTCGATGCCGGTGCGCGTTCCTTCTACAGCCAAAAGCCGATCAACACGCCCGCAGATGTCGAAGGTCTGAAAATCCGTGTGATGAACAACGATCTTTATACATCGATGATTTCAGCTATGGGCGGGAACCCGTCTCCAATGGCTTTTTCCGAAGTTCAGCAAGCGCTGAAAACCGGCGTTGTTGATGGTGCGGAAAACAACTTCCCGTCGTTCAAAAATGTCGGTCACTATGAAGTGACCACAAATTATTCTTTGTCCGAGCACCTTATTATCCCCGAATGCATCTGCGTGAACACGGCCAAATTCAATGCGCTGTCTCCTGAGCTGCAGGCCGCTGTGCGCGGTGCAGCAGAGGAAGCCGCACTGGTCCAGCGTGAGCTTTGGGCAGTTGGCTCTGAGCAAGCGCGTAAAGATGTTGAAGCGGCTGGCATCACGGTCAACGAAATCGCTGACAAAAGCCCATTCCAGTCCGCAATGGATTCGGTTTATGCAGACTACTTGGCTGCAAATCCTGACATGAAAGCGTTGGTGGAAATGGCGCAAGCCACTGAATAAGTTGTCGTAACAGTCCAACTTTGAGCGCCCGGCTCCACCAATTGGATGCCGGGCGTTTTGTCTCAGAGGAATCCCAATGCAAGAGCCCGATACCCCACCTGCCGCCATGCGCAACATGGACAGGATTCTTGATCTGCTTGCACGAGCTTGCATGTTGCTGTCTGGCGTCGCCATTGTTGTTATGACAGCGATCTTTGCCTGGCTGGTATTTGGCCGCTACGTTCTGAACAACACGCCCACGTGGGTCGAGCAGGTTTCACTGCTGTTGGTCATGGTCATCGCGTTCCTCGGTGCGGCCGCGGGCGTGCACAATCACACGCACCTCTCTGTTGTCGTGTTCCGCAATATAGTTCCGCCCTCTGTGCGAACGGTTTTTGTCGTGGTCTCTGATGTCCTGATGGCAGGTTTCGGTGGCATGATGTTTTGGTACGGAATCGAGTTGACCAAATTCAAATGGAACACCCTGATCCCGCTCATCCAATGGTCAGAGGGCTTGCGTTCCTTGCCACTGACAATCAGCGGCGCGTTGGTGTTCCTTTTTTCCACTGGCCATCTGATCCGCCTGTTTCTGGGCCGAGACGAACGCCAAGACAACATAGATCAGGGATAGTCATGGGACTCATGATTCTGTTGGGGGTTTTTGCCCTATGTGTCATCATAGGCGCTCCAGTGGCATACGCCCTTGGTATCGCTGCATTGGCTTCTTTTTGGTTTGAAGGATTGCCGCTGTTTGTTGGATTCCAGCGTATCGTGTCGGGGATCAACGTCTTTTCCCTAATGGCAATCCCGTTCTTCATCTTTGCGGGCGAGCTGATGTTTCACGGTGGTATCGCGATCCGGTTGGTTCGGTTCGCGCAGGCCGCCGTAGGCGCTGTGCGCGGTGGGCTTGGCATCGTCAATGTCTTCTCGTCCATGTTGTTTGGTGGCATTTCCGGATCGGCAATTGCCGATATCTCGGCGCTTGGGTCGATCCTGATCCCGGTGATGAAAGACAAAGGTTATGATGCCGACTATGCGGTGAACGTTACAGTGACGTCATCAATTGCCGGGATCATCATTCCGCCCAGCCACAACATGATCATCTTTGCCCTTGCAACAGGCGGTGCTGTTTCAATCTCAAAACTGTTTCTGGCTGGCGTTGTGCCCGGCGTCCTTATGTGTTGCTGCCTTGCAATTGCAGCGTACGTCGTAGCGGTCAAGCGTGGCTACCAGGCCGAGCAGTTTCCAGGTTGGACCGCACTTGCCATTGCTTTTGTGGGTTCGATTCCGGGTCTATTGACGGCCGTGATTATTGTCGGAGGGGTCTTGTCAGGCGTCTTTACGGTGACTGAATCCGGCGCATTCGGGGCAATGTATGCCTTTGTCGTGACGCTTGTTGTCTATCGTAGCCTGTCCTGGGAAAACTTTAAAACTGCCGTTATCTCTTCGGTGCGCACAACTTCTATGGTGATGATCTTGATCGCCTGTGCCGGTGCTTTTGCCTATATGCTGACGTTCAACCGGGTGCCGACGAAAACGGTCGAATTCCTATTGGGTATCACAGAAAACCCGATCCTGATCTTGTTAATGATCAATGCTGTCCTGTTGCTTTTGGGGATGATCATGGACATGGCCGCGCTCATCCTTATCTGCACGCCGATCTTCTTGCCGGTGATGAACATGCTGGGTATCGACCCGCTACAGTTCGGTATGATCCTTTTGGTGAACCTAGGTCTTGGTCTTTGCACGCCACCTGTCGGGACCTGTCTCTTTGTGGGATGTGCGGTTGGGAAACTACCGATGGAGAAGGCGGTCAAAACGATTTGGCCTTTCTACCTCGCAATTTTTGCAGCGCTCATGCTGATCACTTTCGTGCCGGCAATTTCACTGACGCTGCCGAACCTGATCATTGGCCCGTAAATCAAAGGAGAATTTGGCGATGCTGACAATAAAACGCCTGGACATCGATGACGCGGGCAAATTGATCGCAGGAGCGCGAGCAAAAGCGCAGGAAATCGGCGTGCCGATGTGTATTGCCGTCACAGACGAAAGCGGCAACCTCATCGCGTTTGAGCGGATGGACGGCGGCAAGATCACCAGCATCAACCTAGCCATCGACAAGAGCTTCACCGCAACCGGCATCCAAAAAGGTACGGACGTTCTTGGTGAAGCTAATCAGCCGGGTATGGCCGCACATGGAATATCTTCATCGTTGGGAGGGCGCATGGTGACCGTTGCAGGTGGCCTCCCTGTGACGATTGATGGGCAGGTGGTTGGCGGGATCGGAGTGAGCTCGGGTTCACCAGCCCAGGACCTCGAAGTCGCGCAGGCAGCGGTCACGGCGCTCTGCGAAGTCTAATCAGAAAGAGTGTAAGGAGTCAGATATGACAAAACCCGTCATCGGTTTCATCGGCCTCGGTCTCATGGGCGGCAACATGGCAGAATGCCTGCAAAACAACGGTTTCGATCTGGTTGTCATGGGTCGCAACAGGGAAGCAGTGGCCGCCACAGTCAACCGCGGCGCTGTAGAGGTTAAGACGCCACGAGAGCTTGCTGAAAGCAGCGATATCGTGATGCTTTGTGTAACAACATCGGATGTCGTCGAAAGCCTGATCTACGGCGATGACGGCATCCTGGCAGGCATCAAGGACGGTGCCGTGGTCATTGACTTTGGCACCTCGATCCCGGCGTCCACTCGCAAAATTGGCGCTGATTTGGCCGGCAAAGGTGCCGGTATGGTTGACGCACCGCTGGGACGCACGCCCGCGCACGCCAAGGATGGTTTATTGAACATCATGGCGGCGGGGGATATCGACACCTTTGAGAAGGTGAAACCTGTTCTGGATGTACTGGGTGAAAATGTCTTTCACCTCGGCGAACTGGGTGCTGGCCACGTGACCAAACTCATCAACAATTTCATGGGCATGACCACTGCTTGCACAATGAGCCAGGCGTTTGCCGTGGCTGATCGCGCGGGGATCAACAAGCAACAACTATTCGACATCATGTCAGCTGGTCCGTCCAATTCGCCATTCATGGGCTTTTGCAAGAATTACGCGGTGGATGGCGTCAGTGATCTTGGGTTCTCGATCAACAATGCCAACAAGGATCTCGGTTATTTTCTGAAGATGGCCGCAGACATGGGCACGCGGGCCGAGATTGCCGAAGGCACTGCGCACAACTTACAAGCCGCGGTCGACGCAGGCATTGGGGATGGCAACGTGCCAGAAATTTTTGACTATTTCGTCAAGCTCTAACGCTAGGCACAGCAACAGTCCAAGGTAGAAAGTTTCGAAGCACTATTTGGGCGGAAAAGAACGATCATGAAACTTCAGGGAAAGACCGCAATTGTCACGGGTGGTGGCCGCGATATCGGGCGCGCCTGCGCTGTCAAACTCGCCTCCGAAGGGGTGAATGTCGCGGTGAACTACTTTGTCAGTAGTGCCGGCGCCGAGGAAACCGTAGCCGAGATCAAAAAGATCGGTGGACAGGCGTTTGCAATGCAAGGCGACCTGAACAAACCCGAAGAGGTCGATGCGTTGATCGCCAAGACGGTCGATACCTATGGCAGCCTGGACATTCTGGTGAACAATGCCGGAGGTTTGATCGCGCGCAAGAAAATCGCCGAGATGTCGCTTGAGCATTGGCAGGCTGTCATGGATCTCAACCTGACCAGCACGTTTCTAATGGTCAAAGCGGCACTGCTGCATATGAAATCCGGGGCCATTGTAAACATCGCCAGTCAGGCGGGTCACGACGGTGGTGGCCCGGGTGCGTCGGCTTATGCAACGTCAAAAGGCGGGGTCATGACGCTCACCCGTAGTCTTGCAAAAGAACTGGGTCCTGATATCCGTGTCAACGCAATCTGCCCAGGCATGATCGACACGGATTTCCATAACATCCATACTCCCGATGCAGGCCGTCGGGGGCTAGAAGCTGCTGCGCCGCTCAAGCGGCAAGGCCAGTCTCAGGACGTTGCGAACCTCGTGGCGTTTCTGGCAAGCGAGGACTCGGCTTATCTGACCGGGACCAATGTCGATATCAATGGTGGGATGCTGTTCTCGTGACCACTGCAGAACAGGTTACCTAATTGTCGAACGCTACCGTTTGTCAAACTTCGAAGTACTGGAAACCGGAATATGCGAATTCTCGCGATAGGTGAATGCATGGCCGAAATGGCCCCAACTGACGCGCCAAGCACGTATCAAATGGGGTTCGCCGGAGACACGTTCAATACAGCTTGGTATCTGGCCCAACTCACACCCGAAACGCCCTTGTCCTATTTTACCGCCGTCGGAAATGATGCCATCTCGTCCCGGATGCTGGATTCGATGCGCGAAAGCGGGGTCAACACCCAGCAGGTGCGGATCGTGCCAAACCGTTCAGTGGGGTTGTATCTTATCACGCTAAACAACGGTGAACGCAGTTTTACCTATTGGCGCGGCCAGTCGGCCGCACGCCTATTGGCCCAAGACAAGCAAGCACTTGCCCACGCCATGACGCAATCAGATCTCATCTATTTCTCGGGCATCACTCTGGCAATCTTGAACCCTGAAGGGCGCGCCGCCTTGCTCGACGTTGTTCAGTCAGCGCGACGCGCCGGAAAACGGATTGCCTTCGACCCCAATCTGCGCCCGCATCTTTGGGACAGCCCCTCTGAGATGACCGAGAACATCATGCAAGCGGCCGCCGTTAGCGATATCGCTTTGCCATCGTTCGAGGACGAGGCACGTTGGTTCAGCGACAAGGACCCCGCGGCCACTTTGCAGCGCTATGCAAGGGCGGGCGCGGAAACTATCGTTGTCAAGAATGGTGCAGAAACGGTCCTTTATCGTACCGGCGGCGCAGAGGGCTCAGTCCATGTTCCGCCTCTGGCCTCGGTTGTGGATACGACTGCTGCAGGCGACAGTTTCAACGCTGGCATTCTGGCAGGGCTAGCAACGGATACACCCTTGCCTGACAGCATAGCGCTGGCCTGCAAACTTGCAGGGCATGTCGTGCAAGGCAAAGGTGCACTTGTTCCCATCAACCAAAGCCTGCTCGACAGTTGTCTACAGCATTAGCAGAAGGATCCAACCCTTGCCGAACCCTCAGCCTGCCGAAACGATCAAACTGCATCCGGATACGCTTGATCGCTTGTCAAAGGTCAACACAGCGACTGTGGCCACGCTGCTTTACAAACGCGGTTATCAAAACGCCTATGTTCAAGGCGTTGCCCCATTGGGCAAGGGCAAGCCCACTCTTGTGGGCCCGGCTTTTACACTGCGCTACATTCCTGCACGGCCAGACACCGACCTGATCGAGGCGTTTCGTGAGCCAGATCACCCGCAGCGCGTGGCCGTGGAAACATGTCCTGAACGCGCAGTATTGGTAATGGATTGTCGGCAGGACGCCACGGCGGCCTCGGCAGGTTCGATCCTTTTAACGCGACTGGAAATGCGCGGAGCAGCGGGCGTTGTCACGGATGGTGGAATTCGCGACGCCGACGGTGCCGCAGCACTTGAGATGCCAGTCTTTGCTGCAAAACCGTCTGCCCCAACCAACCTTACGAAACATCATGCGGTTGATATCGGCTTGCCAATCGGGTGTGGCGGCGTGGCGGTCTATCCCGGCGACATCGTTCTGGGTGACAGCGACGGTGTCATGATTATCCCACGTCACCTCGCCGATGACATTGCGATCGAGGCAGGCCCAATGGAGCTGTTCGAACGCTTCGTTCTGGAAGAGGTGCGAAAAAACACCCCCGTAATTGGACTTTATCCTGCAACCGACCCAGACGTTCTCGAGCGATTTGAGGTCTGGCGCGCGCGGCTCTCTGACTGATGTCTGAATCGCTGCCATGTAGGTTTTGTCAGAAGAACTTGGCCTGAGGCGGGCAGGGGGCATTCATAGCCTTTGTGGATGGAAAGACGATCACCATTTAAATGCTTCAAAGCCAGTCCCGAGATCATCCGCCTTGCGGTGATGCTGTACATCCGTTTCCCGCTCTCGCTTCGGAATGTCGAAGATCTGGTGCACGAGCGAGGCATCGACGTGAGCCACGAAACTGTTCGATTTTGGTGGCACAGGTTTGGCCCGATGTTTGCTGCTGATATAAGGCGGAAGCGTGTTCAGCTGCTGCGCGCGTTCTCCAAATGGAAGTGGCACGTTGACGAGGTTTTCGTGAAGGTAAATGGCAAGCGGCATTATATTTGGCGGGCCGTTTATCAGGAAGGCGAGGTACTGGAAGCAGTTGTCACCAAGCGCCGAAACAATGCTGCAGCATTGAAATTCCTCAAGAAATTGATGAAGCGACACGGCAAAGCGGTAAACGTCGTCATAGATCGCTTCGCCTCATACAGCGCTGGGCTCAGAGAGCTTGGCGTTACCGAAAAACAAAGGACGGGCAGGTGGCTCAACAACCGCGTTAAGAATTCGCACCTGCCGTTTCGACGACGCGAACGCGCAATGCAGCGGTTCAGGCGGGTGCGAAGTTTACAGACATTCGCCTCCGTCCATTCCTCCGTCTACAACCACTTTAACAAGGAGCGATCTCACCAGCAGAGATACATTCAAGCTGACCCGCGCCGCCGCCCTTAGCGAGTGGCGTCAACTTTGTTCCGGATAGGTTCGTGGTTTCCGCGGCAAACTGAGGCTAGTTCGAATTAGTCGGAAAACATCTAGGGAAATCTGTTTTCGGTCGGGCGGGCAGCGCGACGCCATTGTTAGCGCCAGAAATCGGATCAATGACGGACGACGCCGCAGCTTAGGTTAAGAATTGCGTCCCTCGCGTGCTGATCCGATGCCAAGGATCAGGTCGGCGCATCGTTCGCCAAGCATCATGGCAGGTGCGTTTGTGTTGCCGGCGTTGATGTCGGGCACTGCGGACATGTCGCAAACCCGTAAGCTCTCGATCCCGCGCACACGCATTCTGGCGTCCAGCACTGCCATTCCGTCTCCGTCCCGGCCCATTTTGGCAGTGCCCGCCGGGTGATAGTTGGTTTTTACGAATCTCTTACAATGTGCTCGCAGCGTCTGGTCGTCGTCCGCTATTGGAATGACAATTTCGCGGATCCTTTGTGCGAGCGGGCCCGACGTGAATGCCCGACGAAAGAACCGCTGCCCCCGGATCATCTCTTGCATGTCGTCTTCATGCTTCAGAAGGTTGGGCGAAACCGCCGGCATAGCTTGAGGATCGGCCGAGCGAAGCCGAACCACTCCGCGTGATTTCGGTTTGACCACGACGGTCGTAACGGTCACGCCAAAGTCATCCTGCACCTCGTCCAGCGCGTCGCGATCCAGATATACGATGGGAACGCAAAAGGCTTGGATGGTTGGTTCTCCATTAGGAGCCGACGGATTGACGAACGCGCCGGCTTCGACCCCGGCCGAAGTCACCGGGCCGCTGCCGAACAGTTTGAACTGGATGCCGTTTCGAAGCATCCGCCAGCCCTCACCTTGTTTGAAATATCCGTATGGACCGTTGGCAAAGGCGGTGATGGGAACTTCGGGGTGATCCATCAGGTTCTGACCGACCCCGGGCAGTGGGCAGACCACGGGAATACCGTGTTCGGCAAGATGTGCACCCGGTCCGATACCCGACAGCATCAGGACTTTTGGCGTGACCAGAGCGCCCGCCGCAAGGACAACCTCACCATCACACTGGACGGTGTGGGACCCGCGTTTGTCGCGATACTGCACACCGACAGCCCTGTCGTTTTCGACAATGACTTTGCTGACCGTTGCGCCAAGCCGGATGATCAAGTTAGAGTTTGTCTCGAGAGGGTCGAGGAAAGCATAAGCTGACGAGCTGCGTTTTCCGGCGCGATTGGTGAACTGATAGAAACCGACACCGCGCTGTGTTACGCCGTTGAAGTCCGTGTTGAATGGTTCACCAAGGGCCTGCACCGACTGAACAAACCAACGGGACATTTCGTCGATATGCCCCGGATCCGAGACCTGCAGCGGACCGTTGCTGCCATGCAGGTCATTGTGAAGTCTGTTGTTGTCTTCCATCCTACGGAAATAGGGCAGCACATCGTCCCATCCCCAACCAACCCTGTCGTTGGTCTTTCGGAGCAGGTCGTTCCAAGCGTCATAGTCGGAAGGGCGACCGCGCATATAGACCTGCGCATTCACGGACGACCCGCCGCCAAGTACGTTGGCCTGCGGAATGTCATGCACGCGGCCGTCAAGGTGGTCCTGCGGTTCGGTCTGGTGATAGGTCATGAACTTGGACCCGTTGATCATCTTGAAGATACCCGGCGGCATGTCCAGCAACGGATGGCGGTGCGAATGCCCGGCCTCCAGCACCAGAACCCTGCACTTGCCCTGGTTGACCAGTCGCGCTGCAGCTGCGGCGCCGGCAGAGCCGCCGCCGATGACGATGTGATCGAAGGTTTCAGTCATGATTTCGCCTTCAGGTCCGGCGTTTGGGTTCGCTGATCGAGTCGCGCTCGACCAGTTCGCATTCAAGCTTCACGAGTGGGTGCCTCTGACCATCCGTCGGCCCGTGAAATAGCTGTTCGACGACCCAGCGTCCCATCGCCCGGGTGGGAAGGATCATCGAGGTCAGAGGCGGCGACAGGTGTCGCGCGGTTTCGTCATCGTCAAATCCGATGACCGAGATGTCCTCGGGGATGGACAGGCCAAGTTCCTTGAGCGCCTCATAGCAACCGATTGCCATGCGGTCATTCTGACAGAAAATGGCGGTTGGCGGAGAGGGCAGGTCCATCAATTCACGCGTGGCGGCATATCCGGCGCTGGGCAACCAATTGCCTTCGACAATCAAGTCCTCGTCGAACGGAATGTCGGCGGAAGCCAAGGCGTTTCTATACCCGGTCGTTCGTCCCGCGGCGCATTCCATGAACGGCTCGCCGGTGATAGTGGCGATCCGTTCGTGCCCGGCCTTGATCAGAGCGTTGGTCGCCGTATGTCCAGCAGCGACTTCGCCGGGGATCACCGCAGGAAAAGAGAGGTCGTCGCAAAAGCAGTTCAGCAGCAGAACCGGGGTTGCGGTCTGCGTGAGGATTTCCGGAACGACCACCCGCCGGGTGAAAACGGTCGCGTAAATGATGCCCGCAACCTGTTGGTCGAGGAAATATCGGAGCGTAGTGGGCTCGACCTCGGGGTCGTTTTGGGTTTCTGCCAGCAATACAAGATTTCCGGTGTCCCGAACGGCCTGTTTCACGCCGTTAAACGCGTTTACCATTTCGGGGCTCGACGCCAGATCGTCCACGACAAAAGCGATGGTGTCGTCTAGTGCCGAGGGTCGGCGCGCGCTGTCTTGGGGTTTCCTGAGTTGAGAGGGCATGGCGTATCCAAGCGTGTTGGCGGCATCCAGGACTCGTTGCTTTGTGTCCTCGGAGATTTTGACGGAATCGTTCTTGTTCAGAACCAGCGATACTGTCGTTTGTGAGCATCCGGCGACGCGTGCAATGTCGTGCATCGTTATGCGCTGGCGGCCCGCGACTCGTCCTACACCCCTGTGTTGCCCGGCCTTGTTCGCTTGATCGTTCATCGCTCAACCTTTTTGTTCGTATCCTTTTTATCGACTATGCGGAGGGCGCGCAACTAATATTAGTGGATAGTAATTAATATTAGTGTTGACGAGATAATACTATTAGTGTTTTGATCGATGATGCGGTCGCCATTGTGGTTTGACCGAGTAAGCGCGGGAGGTGAAATTGCGGTCTGTAGTAGGGGAGCTGGGTCAAGTCGTTCGGCATTCGATGTTCATCGATGGCCGCTTTGTCGACTTTGACGCGGACACGGTTGTTGTCGAAAACCCTGCAAATGAAGAGATCGTTGCGCTGGTTCCAGATGGTGCCGCCGCTCACGCGGATGCGTCTGTCGAGGCGGCCCATCGGGCTTTTGGCTCGTGGTCCTCGCGCCCGGCGATCGAGCGGGCTCGGCTGGTCCTGAGGCTCGCTGAGGCCGTCCGGGTCGACGCCGGTCGTTTGGCTGCTCTGATCACCGCCGAGCAGGGCAAGCCGATCTCGCAAGCCCGAGGTGAAGTGGATGCTGCCGTCACCTTTCTTTGCCATGCGGCTGAAGAGGCCCGGAGGATTTCGGGTGACATAGTTGCATCGGACAACGAGTCCGAGGAAATCCAGATCCGGCGTCATCCTTATGGCGTTGTTGTTGCGTTGACGGCCTGGAACTATCCGTTGGCATTGGCCGCCAGGAAGGTCGGACCCGCGCTGGTCGCGGGCAACACCGTTGTTCTGTTGGGGCACGAAATCACGCCGCTGTCCGGTCTTGCAGTCGCCGAGCTTGCCAACAAGGTCGGGTTTCCGCCCGGTGTTCTTAATGTTCTGACAGGCAAGGGGCCGGTGGTAGGGCAGCGGTTGGTCGAACACCCCGATACGTCACTGATCACAATGACCGGCAGCACACGCGCCGGGAAAGAGATTTTTCGCGCTGCGGCCAATCGGATCAAGGTTGTCCGGCTCGAGCTTGGCGGTAAGGCTCCGTTCATCGTGATGGAGGATGCGGATATTGATGCCGCCGTTTCGGCCGCCATTGCCGCCCGGTTTACCAATTGCGGCCAGATTTGCACCTGCAACGAGCGTATGTATCTGCATCGCGGCATTGCGGATCAGTTCCTGGAAAAATTCGTGTCCGCGGCCCGCGCTTTGTCGATCGGGGATCCGATGGACGACTGTGATTTGGGTCCCAAAGTCAGCAAGGCCGAAGTGACCAAGGTCGCCGAGATCATCCAGCGCAGCATCGCCGAAGGCGCCACGGTTCATCTTGCAGGCGGGCCCCTGACGGATGGGGTGCATCATATGGGGCATTGGATGTCCCCGACGGTTCTTGAGGTCTCAGACAACGGCAATGCCGCGATGCAAGAGGAGGTCTTTGGCCCCGTGGCGACAGCAATGCGAGTCGATGATTTTGATCAGGCGATAGACGCAGCGAATGACACATCATTCGGGCTGTCTGCCTATCTCTTTACGGCATCGCACCGGCGATTGATGGAGGCCCCGAGCCGTTTGAAGTTCGGCGAATTGTACCTGAACCGCTCCAATGGCGAGGCCGTGCAGGGATTTCATACCGGTTGGGGTATGTCCGGTGTTGGGGGTGAAGACGGCGCTTATGGCTTCGATGGCTATCTGAGGAAACAGACGACTTACATGAATTGGGCATGACCTAAAACTCGCGGTCAAAACGGAGGCGACCGCACCAATGGAGGAGGAATAACCATGAAACGCAGAACTCTTTTGATCTCGACGGTTGTCGCGGGTGCGCTGTTGGGCACGACTGCGATAGCGCAGGATCTGCCACAGCTTGAGCAGAAGGAGCGCTACAAAGTCGGCTTTGCACAGATGGAGTCGAACAATCCGTGGCGCATTGCCGAGACCAAATCGTTCCATGACACGGCCGAGGCCTGCGGCTGGGACCTTATCGCGACGGATGCAGCTGGATCTGCGGCCAAGCAGGTTGCGGATGTGGACAGCATGATCGCACAAGGCATCGACGTTCTGTTTCTGCCTCCAAGGGAAGAAAAGCCACTGATTCCGGCCGTTATGAAAGCACGCGCCGCCGGCATTCCGACTTTTCTCGTGGACCGCTCGGTTGATCCGGCCGTCGCCAAGCCAGGCGAGCATTTCGTAGCATTCCTGGGATCGGACTTCATTGATCAGGGCAACCGGGCCGCGCAATGGCTGATGGAAAATTTCGACGGCGACAAGGGCGTCATCGTCCAGTTGGAAGGCACAACTGGTTCTTCACCTGCAAATGACCGTAAAAAGGGTTTCGACGACGCGATCGCAGCGGACGACCGCTTTGAGATCGTGGCTTCTCAGACCGGTGACTTTGCGCGCGACCTGGGTCGTCAGGTGATGGAAACCCTGCTGCAGGCGCACCCCGACGTGAACGTGGTCTACGCCCACAATGACGAGATGGCGATCGGCGCGATCCAGGCTCTGGAATTGGCCGGCCGCAAGCCTGGCGAGGATGTGACCATCGTTTCGATCGACGGGACACGCGATGCGCTTCAGGCCATCATCGATGGCAAGATGGGGGTCACGGTGGAAAGCTCGCCCTTCTTCGGTCCTCTGGCTTGTGAAGTCATGAAGAAATACGCGGCTGGTGAGACGATCCCGGAATGGGTGAAGGTCGAAGACCGCATCTTTACCAAGGACAATGCGGCCGATCACATCGACGAAGCCTATTGATTCTCCCTGGTGGGTGGTGCTGGCTTGTGGTCGGCGCCGCCTGCAAGCAATCGGAGGAAGACATCTCATGAATGCGCTCGTCTCGATGTCGGGAATTGAAAAATCCTTTGCCGGTGTACCGGCACTGAGCCAGGCCGGGCTGGAGATCGCACCTGGCGAGGTTCATGCGCTGATCGGCCAGAACGGTGCCGGCAAATCAACGATGATCAAGGTTCTGACCGGAGTTTACGATCGAGATGCTGGCAACGTCCATCTGGCGGGTGGACCAAGTCGCATTTGCACCCCGCGCGAAGCGCAGGAATCCGGAATTGCCACGATCTATCAAGAACTCAATCTGGTACCGCTGCGGTCAGTGACCGAGAACATCATCATGGGGTACGAGCCCAAACGTCTCGGCTTTCTGGTCGACTGGCGCGAGGGCAACAAGCGCGCACGCGAGGTTCTTGCGCGCTTTGGTATAGATATCGACGTGACCGAGCCGCTGGGAAATTTCTCGACAGCGATCCAGCAGTTGGTTGCGATTGCGCGGGCCGTTTCGCTGGACGCGAAACTTGTCATCATGGACGAGCCCACGTCGTCGCTGGATGCCAGCGAAGTCGAGGTTCTGTTCGGTGTGGTGCGCGAGTTGAAGAAACAGGGCGTTTCAGTTCTGTATGTCTCGCATTTCCTCGATGAGCTGTTCCAGATCTGCGATCGGGTCACAACGATGCGAGACGGGCGCACCGTCAGCACGCGCAACGTCCAGAACACGACCAAACTGGAAATGATCGCGGACATGCTGGGCCGCAACATGGATGAGATCGCGGCAGACGGACTCACGGACTTTGCAGGTGCCAAAGCTAAGAAAGGCGATATCGTTTTGCAAGCGGACTCTGTTTCTACAGGCCCGCGACTGACGCATTTTGACCTCACGCTCCACCGCGGGGAAATCGTTGGGCTGGGCGGGTTGCTTGGCTCTGGCCGGACCGAGGCGGCGCGCGCTTTGTTCGGAGTGGACGGGGCCCGCAGCGGCGCAATCGAGTTGCACGGCGCGATAAAGCAACCCTCCGGACCGGGTGACGCGATCGCAAACGGGGTTGGCTTTCTGACCGAAGATCGCAAAGCCGAAGGGATCGTTCCAGACATGTCCGTGCGTGAGAATATGACGCTGGCCCTGCTGCCGAAACTAGCCAGCCGTGGCCAAATCGACTTTGCCCGCGAGCGCGAGATCGTTCAGACCTTCATCGAGGGTCTGGGTATCAAGGCGGCGCATATGGACCAACCCATTCGCGAGTTGTCCGGCGGCAACCAGCAGAAGGTGCTGCTTGCCCGTTGGCTGGCGACGCAGCCCGACATCCTGATACTCGATGAGCCGACCCGAGGCGTGGATGTCGGCGCCAAGCGAGAGATCCAATCGTTCATTCGGTCTTACGTCGAGAAGGGGTTTGGCGTGGTCCTCATCAGTTCAGAATTCGAAGAACTGGTAGAAGGCGCCGACCGCATCGTGGTCATGCACGAGGGGCGCTCGGTCAAGGAACTGACCAACCCCGGGATTACCGAGAACATACTGGTGCGCGCGCTTGCGCATCATGAAGGAGGATCTGGTTCATGGACCGAGCAATGAAGTTGCCGCAACGGGTCGCCTCAATGCCCCTCCGCTTTCACGGCGGCATCGCCGCGTTGGTCGCCTTATTGGTGTTCAACGCGTTTTTCACCCCCAATTTCCTGCAACTGCAAACATTGTTCGTGAATATCAGCCAGGTTGCCACGATCGCCATCGTGGCCATGGGCATGACGCTGGTGATCGCCACGGGTGGTATCGATCTTTCGGTCGGTGCGGTCATGGCACTGGCGGGGGCAGTTGCTCCGCTGATTTTCCTGTCGGATCTGGGCGATGCCTATCCGATGCTGGGCGTCACTTTGGCCATTGTCCTACCGCTGTTTATCGCCGGGCTATGCGGGGTGTTCAACGGTGTGATGGTTGCCGTGTTGAATGTGCAACCCATTATTGCGACGCTCATTCTCTTTATCTCGGGTCGCGGTATTGCCCAAGTCTTGACGAACGGGAACCTGCAGACGTTTTCCAACCCTTCATTCAGTTATTTTGGAACCGGCAAAGTGCTTGGCTTGCCGTTCCAAGGGTGGCTGGCGCTGGTCATTGCCTGTGTTCTGTTTTGGGTTATCACCAGAACCACTTGGGGTCGTTACCTGCTGGCCATCGGCGGCAATGAACGCGCGGCCTATCTGTCGGGCGGTCCCGTCCGGCGGGTCAAGATTGGGGCCTATGTCATCTGCGCCGTGCTTGCGGGTCTGGCGGGGCTGATCGTCGTTGCTATCAACTCGGCTTCGGACGCGGCGCGCAACGGCAATCTTATGGAGCTTGATGCCATCGCGGCCGCGGTTGTTGGCGGGGCTCTTTTGCAAGGCGGGCGGGCGCCGATCTTTGGTGCCATACTGGGAGCCGTCATCATTCAATTGGTCAAATATACGTTGTTGGCCAACGGAGTAGAGGACGAAGTTGCACTAATCGCCAAAGCCGTCATCATTATCCTGGCCGTTTGGGTCCAGCAATTCCGGAGGGCATGATTGGTGTTGGATGAAACGGCTTTTGACCTGCGAAAATACCTTCGGCGCAATTCGGCTTCGGTGACGGTGTGGATCGCACTGCTGACTTTGATCCTGTTTGGGCTGATGCGCTATGACAACTTTGGAAGCGCCTACAATTTCTCGTCTTTCCTGAATTACAACGCGATGTTCATTGCGATCGCGCTGGGCATGTGCTTCGTGATCATGACCGGCGGGATTGATTTGTCGGTCGGATCCGTGGCGGCCTTTACGTCGGTTGTTGCGGCCTATCTCAGCCCCTACGGGATTCAGATTGCGCTGCCGGGGGCCGTTCTTGCCGGCGTTGGCTTCGGAGCGATCAACGCCTTTTGCATAATCATCCTTCGGATCCCGCCCTTCATCGCCACACTGGCAACCATGCTGGCCGCCAAAGGCGGCGCATTGGTGATTTCGGGCGCCCAGACAATTTCGGTCGATTGGGGGTCGAACTTCACCAAGCTTGGCATGGGGCAGGCGTTTGGCCTGTTTCCTTGGGCAATCGTCATCGTAGCCGGATTGACGCTGGTACTTTGGCTGGTGCTGGAAAGGACAACCATCGGGCGGACCGTCTTGGCGATCGGGGGCAGCGAGGATGCCTCGAACCTAATGGGCCTGAAAGTCAATCGCGCCAAGGCTTTCGTCTACCTGCTTTCGGGAGGCTGCGCAGGGCTGGCTGGCGTCTTTCTGGCCTCGGGTTTTGGAGCCGGACAACCCCTTGAGGGCATCGGATGGGAATTGTCGGCCATCGCGTCCGTCGTTGTGGGCGGCACCTTGTTGACAGGTGGGATGGGGTCGATCCCTGCGACCGTGGCCGGAGCGCTTTTGCTGGGTCTGGTGTTCAACGTTCTGAACTTTGAAAACGGTCAGGGCACCATCAGTTTCAGCGCCTATTGGCAGATGGTCATACGTGGAGGCTTTCTTTTTGCGGTCATCCTTTTACAGTCTCGGGTTATTGCCAGGCAGCAGAAGGTCTTGGGTTCGTGAATCGCATAGAAAGTGTTTCAGCGCGGCTGTTCAACGTCCCGCTCGCCGAAGTCCTGGTCGATGCCAAACATGGGGATCACACGTTCTTTCAATTGATCACCGTCACCATTCAAACGACGGATGGGGTTGAGGGGGTTGGGTATACCTATACGGGCGGCAAGGGCGGTCATGCCATTCTGGCGATGATCCAGCATGACCTAGCGCCGTTCCTGGTTGAGCAAGACGCCGAACAGATCGAAAGCCTGTACGATGCCATGCAGTGGCATGTGCACTACGTTGCACGGGGCGGGATCGCCTCGTTCGCTATCTCGGCCGTGGATATTGCCCTTTGGGACATTCGTGGCAGAACGCAGAATGCACCACTGTGGCAAATGGCTGGTGGAGCGTCCAAACGGTGCAAGGCCTATGCCGGCGGGATCGACCTGAATTTCTCGTTGGAGAAACTGCTGCGGCAGACCGAAGGCTACCTTGCGCGTGGGTTCAACGCGGTCAAGATCAAGGTTGGGCAACCGGATCTGGCCGACGATCTTGCACGTGCCCGGGCAGTGCGCGAGATGCTGGGGCCGGACCGGTTCTTCATGGTCGATGCGAATTACTCTATGAGTGTCGAACAGGCCATCGTGGCTGCCAGAGGGTTCGCCGATTGCGACATTCTGTGGTTCGAGGAACCGACTATTCCAGACGACTACAAAGGTTATGGCCGAATTGTCGAAGCGACGGGCGTTCCCCTTGCCATGGGTGAAAACCTGCACACCATACACGAATTCGAATACGCCTTTGATGACGCGAATTTGAGTTTCATCCAGCCCGATGCCTCCAACTGCGGTGGGATCACCGGGTGGCTGCGCGTGGCCGCGATAAGCGCACAGCACGACATTCCGGTTTGCAGTCATGGGATGCAGGAGCTGCACGTCAGCCTTGTTGCCGCGCAACCCAACGCAGGGTGGCTAGAAGTACACTCATTCCCGATAGATCAGTACACGACCCGTCCGCTTGTTGTGGAAGACTGTATGGCCGTGGCCCCGGATACACCGGGAACCGGAGTGGAATTCGACTGGGACAAACTGAATGCGGAACACATGGAGATGCATACATGACAACCGAGACGATCTGTGCGGCATACTATAGGGGCAACAAGAGCTTTGCTGTAGAGCAAGCCCAAGCGACGGATCCGGGCCCCGGCGAGGCTGCCGTTCGCGTTGCCTATTGTGGGATTTGCGGGACGGATATGCACGTCTACCACGGCAACATGGATGCCCGTGTCGGCCTGAATCGGGTGATTGGACATGAGATGTCAGGTGTCGTCGACGCGGTGGGCGAGGGCGTCAACACAGTCGAACCCGGCCAGAACGTTGTTGTCCGACCGCTTGATCACTGCGGAGAATGCCCAGCTTGCAAACGGGGGCATCAGCATATTTGTCAAAACCTCAAATTTCTCGGCCTCGACACCGATGGCGCCATGCAAGAGATCTGGACCGTTCCGGCCCATACGTTGCACATTCTGCCGGATGACTTGCGCATGGATCACGCGGCGCTGATCGAGCCGGTCGCCGTTGCCTGCCACGATGTGCGATTGTCTGACCTGCAACCTGGCGAAGACGTTGTCGTCATCGGCGGCGGCCCGATCGGCATCCTGGTTGCCATGGTTGCGCGGGATGCGGGTGGAAATGTCGTGATTTCCGAAGTGAATCCGAACCGTCTTGCGGTTGCTGAAAAACTTGGCTTTGACACGATAAACCCAATCGAAACCGACCCGGTGTCCACAATCAACGCGCGCACGGGCGACAAAGGCGCAGATGTGGTTTTCGAGGTGTCGGGAACGCAGCCCGGAGTTGATGCGATGACCGCAGTTGCCGCGACTCGGGCCCGGATCGTGATGGTCGCGATCCATGCTCAAAAGCCCCAGATAGACCTGTTCCAGTTCTTCTGGCGAGAGCTGCAACTGATCGGTGCTCGGGTCTATGAGCCGGAGGATTACGAGAAGGCGATCGCAGTTGTCGCCTCGGGCGGAGTGGACGCGGATGTTGTGATTACCGACGTCAGCCCTCTGTCAGGCATTCAGGCTGCGTTCGAAGCACTGGATCGCAGCCCAACCGCAATGAAAAGCCTGATCGAAGTAGGACCGCGTTCATGAGTGTTTTGCAAAGTTTCGACCTGACGGGGAAGACAGCGCTTGTGACCGGGTGCAAGCGCGGCATCGGGCGCGGCATGGCCGAGGCATTGGCATCGGCCGGAGCTGATATCATCGGAGTGTCGGCCTCGCTCGAGTTGTCCGGGTCGGATGTCGAAAAAGCCGTGACGGCGATGGGACGCAGCTTCCGGGCTTACCAATGCGACTTCTCGGATCGCGCTGCGCTGCATGCGTTCATTGATCAGTTGAGGACCGACGGACAACCTCCTGATATCCTTGTCAACAATGCCGGCACGATCAAACGAAAACCCGCCGCTGAACACCCGGACGACTGGTGGGACGAAGTGATCGAGGTGAACCTGTCCTCGCAGTTCGTTCTGTCCCGAGAGATCGGCAAGGACATGCTGGCGCGCGGCTCGGGAAAGATCATCTTCACCGCATCACTGCTGACATTTCAGGGTGGCATCACCGTGCCGGGCTACGCGGCCTCGAAAGGTGGGATTGGTCAGCTGACTAAGGCCTTGGCCAACGAATGGGCTGGGCAGGGCGTGAACGTGAATGCGATCGCCCCCGGCTACATCGCGACCGACAATACCCAAGCCCTGCAGGATGACCCGGTCCGGTCGAAGGCGATCCTGGAACGAACACCCCAGGGCCGCTGGGGTACGCCTGGTGATTTTGCCGGACCGGTGGTCTTTCTGGGTTCTGCGGCGTCGGACTACGTCAACGGTGAAATCCTTGTCGTCGACGGGGGCTGGATGGGGCGATAGCACTGCCAACGCTCCATGTGACCCAAAGCATCAAGTCCCGATGTAGTGCACCTTCAATCGGCGAGTTTTAGGTGCCTCGCGATGTTCGAACAGGTACAGGCTTTGCACGCGGCCCAATTGAAGCTGCCCCTGTTCGACCGGGATCGATACCTGAGTTTGCGTCAACAGCGCCCTCAGATGCGATGGAGCGTTGTCGTCCTCGGTCGGGCGGTGGTGATACTTGCCTGGTGACTTGGGTACGAGTTCCTCGAAGAACGTCTCGATATCCTTAAGCACCTCGGGATCGGCATTGGCCTGCACCATCAGCGCGGCACCCGTGTGGACGCACCAAAGGGTTAGCAGGCCCGAGACAAATTCGTGTTCGGACACCGCACGCTGAACGATCCCGCTGATGTCGATGAGGGATTTGCTCGGCGTTTCAATTGACAGCTCGAAAAACTCTTGATTCATCCAGCAGGCCCTTTCCTTGATTTCACGCGAACGCGCCCAGCTTTCTACATCCCACTTGGCATTCAGCAATGGGGATCAAAATTTTGATTTTGAACGCATATTGACTGTACGTCTATGCAAACAGGCTTTTGAACCTGTCCACACACTGACGAAAACCATCTTCGAAGTTCCCGTTGCCGGGGTGATAAACGCTTTCGAAAGAAATGACGCGATCATAGCCGTCGGATCTGAGCGCGCCCGCGATGGGTTGGAACAGAGGCGCAAGCTGACCTTCCCCCATGCGGCGCACTTCCAGCGTTGCCCGCGGCGTGTCGACCTTTACGTCCTTGATGTGAATGTGACCCAAGTAGCCGCCACGTAGTTCTTCATAACCGTTCGGGTATGCCAGTTCATGGCACCAGCAGTTGTTTCCGGGGTCCCACAGCACTTTCAAAGTGTCTTTTGCATCCAACTCGTCAATCAGCTTTCGGGCTGTATAGTTGGAATTGACCAGCGTGCCGTTTCCGGTTTCCACGACAAGCGTCACCCCCTCAGCTCTTGCTAGTTCAACCGCCGGCGCGATCAGAGGCGGCATCGTGTCCCATACCCCATGCGCCACGTTCCACTTCTCGGCGCCGTTTTTTCCCCAGAGTATCTGCTCTTTTCGTTGCGTCATGATCCGAACCAGCGGAGACCCAACAACATGCGCCATGTCGATCACGCGTTTCAAGGCGTCCATGTGCCGAGTGTGCAGGTTGTCGCCGGGCCTGTTGGCAGCTGTCATCCCCGCAAAGATATGGCGAGACAGACACGACACAAGCTTGCCCCGGTCGCGCAAAAGCGCGTCGATCTCGGCAATTTCCTGCGGGGAATGGTCCCCGACCTCCGTATCGCCAACGAACTGAAGCTCTGCATAGTCCAGACCGAATTCGTCCATTACGTCCACGGCATGCCGCAGGTCGCGGGAAATGCCGTCGCAAATCACACCTAGTTTCATGTTCGTCCCCCCTCAGCGATGCAATTCTGCGCCAACGATCTCTTCGATGACGCGAGTACACACCCAGTTGTCGCCGTTCGGGTATTTGGTTTTTCCTGCGTGAAAGATCTGCATTGCGGATGACGCTGTGTGCATTGGAACGCCCAACGAACCGGCCAGTGCCAGTGAGATAGTCAGGTCCTTATGCATGGTTGCGATATGACTACCGGTGGCCACGAAATTGCGATCAATGATGTTTTCAAGGGCGGTATTCACGACGCCGCACCCCGCGCTGGATGAGGAGAACACATCGAGTAATGCCTGACCGCTGACACCGGCTTTGGCCGCCAGGGCCGCAGCCTCGAATGTGGCGGAAAAGATCGATCCGATCAGAGATTGCAGGCAGGCTTTCACGGTTTGCCCGTCGCCGGCGTTTTCTCCGACCCGATGAATGGTTGCCGACACTGCCTGCATGACTTCGGCATTTCGGTCCAGCACATCCGCAGCACCGGCAGCCATCATCGTCAATGTGGCGTTCTGCGCGCCGGGGAACCCACCCGAGACAGGGGTGTCTATTAGGTGGATGCCCGTGCCCTCCATATCCAGCCCGATGGCGTGGGCTTCGGCCGGGGTAATGGTCGCCGACAGGATGACCGTTCCGCCTTTCGCCATGTTCGGAACCAGCCCGTTTTCACCCAAGATGACATCGCGGGCCTGATCTCCGTTCATCACCATGACAAACACAGTGGC
This sequence comes from Ruegeria atlantica, assembly GCF_947495585.1. Lineage (GTDB taxonomy): Bacteria > Pseudomonadota > Alphaproteobacteria > Rhodobacterales > Rhodobacteraceae > Ruegeria > Ruegeria atlantica_G. The sequence continues at coordinate 51,380 of NZ_CANLZK010000001.1, forward strand.
GGCGTGACGACCGACTTGCCCCACGCTGTCCTTGGGCCGGCCGCCCATGTCGGCAAATGCCATCATGCGTGTCTCGCTCAGGTCGAAACCGGATGTTTCAAAGCCATTCTTGATCAGGTTTTTGGCAATGCCGCTGCCCATGTCGCCAAGACCGATTACGCCTGCTGTTTTCATTTGGAATCCTCCCGTTTTCCGCCATTTTGGTTTGGCAGACGTTTCGAAAAATGATGCTCAATTGCATCGGTTTTCGCGGGAGTTTCACGCGTCTTGAACAGACGTCGGGCGAGTCCGGAAGACACCCCGCTGCCCGTTTACGTGCCGTAAGTAAACGAAGAATGCTGCGGTCAGGCAAGCAAAGAAGTGTCGCAGCGGAAAGAAACCGCCTGTCCCGACGCGTTACGAGAACGCCGCCATGATGCCGCGCAGTTCCGCCAGCCCGCGCATTCGTCCAATCAGCGGATAGCCGGGAGTGCTTTGTCCGCCCAGATCGCTCAGCAGTTCTTGTCCGTGGTCGGGCCGCATCGGAATTTGCCAGTCGCCCCGCCCTTGGGATTTGCGTCGGCGCTGTTCGTTCATCAGTCCGCGAATGGTGCTTACCATATCGGTGTCGCCTTCCAGATGCGTGGCCTCAAAGAAGTCCGGCTTCTGACTGTCTGACCCCGCGATGCGTCGGGTATTCCGCAAGTGAACAAAGTGAATCCGGTCGCCATGCCTACGCACAAAATCCGGCCCATCGAATTCGGGGGACACTCCCAGCGATCCGGTACACAACGTTGCGCCGTTCGCCAACAAATCAACCGCATCCAGAACGGCGCCGTAGTCATTGGCGTTGGACATGATCCGTGGCAGACCGAGCAGCGAGAACGGCGGATCATCTGGATGACAGCACAAGCGCAATTCCAGTTCTTGGGCCACTGGGGCGACCTCAAACAAGAAGTCGATCAGGTTTGCGCGAAGCCGGTCACGGTCTATGTGAGCATAAGTCCGCAACAAAGCGCGCACGTCCTGCACGCTCCACTGATCGTTGGCGCCGGGCAGCCCCGCAGTGACATTATGCTGCAACTGGGCCTTGGACTCATCTGACATGCGCGAGAAGCGATCCTTGGCCGCTTGCTGGACGACGCTGGAATAGTTTTCGGACGCGCCCGGACGTTCGAGAATATGTATGTCGAAAGCAGCAAAATCGGTCAGGTCAAACAGCATTGCCGTTCCGCCATGCGGCTGCGGGGCGCGAAGGGCGGTGCGCGTCCAATCCAGGATTGGCATGAAGTTGTAGCAAACGACTTTATCGCCACGGGCGGACAGGCCCCTGAGGCTGGACTTATACGCCTGCAGATGCTCGGTCATGTCTGCGGACTGCGTCTTGATCGCCTCGGAGACAGGCAGGCTTTCGACAGCGTCCCAACTGTACCCGGCAGCGGCCAGCACTGCCTGCCGATCGGCGATGCTCGGTTCGTCCCAGGGTTTTCCCGGCAGGATGTGATGCAGTGCAGTTACAATACCCTGAACCCCGATTTGATGGAGATCGGCCAGGACGATCGGATCATCGGGGCCGAACCAACGCCAGCATTGTTTCATGGCAGCCATCCTTCATACAGCGGGTGATCGGGCCTGATTGGAAGGGCAACGCGCTGCCTGGTGCGAGCCGCGTGGTAAACCGCCGTCACGAGCCCGATGGACGCAGCACCGTCCTGCAGCGTAACGGCCGAGTTTGCCTCGAACCGCAGAGCCTTGCCTACTTCGGTAAAGAACCCTTCGAACCCCGTTGGCTCGACCGCGGCGACTGCAAGAGCGTTGTCGACGGCGACTTGATCCACCGATTCCCGCGCGGCGAATGTCCAAGGCGATTGACCCGGGGCATAGGGTTCCGTGCCAGAAGTAGCGGTCAGTTTTTCAAAGACGAACCGCAGGCGGGTTTCGTCGGTGGCGGCGCCCAGGGAGATGCTGCTTGTGCACAATGCTCCGGAAGTCATGCCAAAGCAGATTGCGGCGCAGTCTTCGGTCTCGATCGGGTTGACCCGCGTTGTGACCATCGCAGACACCCAAGCGATATCACCCGCGATATGAGTCAGCAGATCATGGTTGTGGATCGCATGGCCCAGCACTGCGCCGCCGCGTTCACCGGCCCATGTTCCCCTCCAAGGCACCGCATAGTAGTCTGCCCCTCGGGACCAATGGGTTTCCAGCGCGGCGGTTTGGACGGCTCCGGTCAGGCCTGCGCGCTGCAAATGGCGCAATTGTGCCAGTGACGAGCCCCACCGGTATTGAAAGACCGGAAACACCTGCCTGCCCGCGCTGCGTGCGGCTGCCGTGATCCGATCCACATCCTGCATCGAGGTCGCAAGAGGTTTTTCGCAGACGACGTGTTTTCCTGCGGCCAGTGCCGCAAGGGTGGTCGGTACATGCAGATGGGGCGGCAGACAGATGTCGATGACATCTATCGTCGGATCATCCAGCGCGTCCTGAATGTTGCTCAGTGCTCGAAAATCCGAGTTCTGTCGGATCTGTTCGATCCGATCCGTATTCTGGTCGACAACGGCGGCTACCTGGAAGGTGCGACCAAGCCGTTCCAGCGCGTTCAGATGCTGCTCACCGATACCTGCGCCAAGGATCGCTACATTGATCATCTGCGTTCCGCCAATTCCTGCGCGCGCAGCGCCAGTTCCATGACCGTAAAGCAGTGGGTCTGCGTCATTGCGGTTTCGGTCCGGTTGCGGATGTCATCGGCGAGGCGCGAAAAGTAGGGAAGGCCGGCGTCGGTTGCGTCGATCTTTTGGCAGGCTTCGCCGTTGACGAGGATTAGATGGTCTGTTCCCGAGGCTCCACCCACATCAACGTATTTCCGTATCTCGATATATCCATCTGTGCCAAGGATCGTTAGGCGACCATCCCCCCAGTTTGGCAGGGCATCCGGCGTAAACCAGTCAACCCGGATGTACCCGGTACCATTCTCGCTGCGCAGATTGAGCTCTCCGAAATCCTGCAAACCGGGATCTTTGGGGTTTGCGTAGTTCGCCACGAAAGCGTTTGTGATTTCCGCGGTTTCCGAACCTGTGTAATGCAAGAACTGATCGATCTGATGCGAGGCAATGTCGGTCAGAATGCCGCCATAGCGGTCACGCTTAAAAAACCACTCCGGCCGGGTTGCCCGATTCAATCGGTGCGGGCCAAGTCCGACCGTTTGGATCACTCGCCCTATGGCACCGGCCTCGACCAACTCGGTCGCCCTGGTGCTGACCGGCGTTTCAAATCGTTCGGAAAAATTCACGGACCAGATTCGACCGGTGTCCACGACCGTTCGCTTGATCTGGTCGAATTGCTCGAACGTCGTGCAGCCCGGCTTGTCGCTCATGACATCCATGCCGTTCTGCATAGCGCGGATCGTCAACGCGGCCCTATCTGCCGGAATTGCGGAAATCAGCGCTAGATCCGCCCCGCAGGTTAGAGCGTCTTCCAATCGGGCCAGCCGCGGAATTTCGGGAAACCATTTGACGTAACCCGGCAGCGTTTCCGGATCGCCTTGTGTCCAGTAGCCAACGCAGTCCACGCCGATTTTACGCATGTTTTCCGTCATGCCATAGATATGGCGGTGGTCCAGGCCTAGGGCGACGCAGGTCAGGCTCATGAGGCGACTCGTGATTTCTGGCCGGTTTGATTGGCAATCTGCATCGCGTCTATGACGGCGTGGGTCAAAAGGGCACTGCGTCCGGTGGCCAGCGGCCGCGTTCCACCGGCGACGGCCTTGGCGAAATCCTCGATAACCGTCTGGTGCCATTCATGGGTGAATGCCATGGGATCGGCCCCTCCGCCTGTGGCGGACGTTTCGCCAACCGTGGATTTCCGACCATCGAAAGTGGTCAAGGTTAGGACACCTGACTCCAGATGCGCTTTGGCGCGCGTGCCCTGGATCGTGATAGATTCAGCGGCCCCAGGATATTCGGCAGTAGTTGCCATCAACGTTCCTACCGCGCCGTTATCCATTTCAAAGATTGCTCCTGCCCAATCCTCGGCCTCGAGATCGTGTAACGGAGTTTTTCTCATCATGGCCTGAATGTCCGAGATCGGCCTCAGCAGCCACATCGCAAGGTCAAGCGTGTGGATTGCCTGCGAGATCATGACACCGCCTCCGTCGCGTGCATAAGTGCCGCGACCCGGCTCGTCATAGTAGCTCTGATCGCGCCACCAGGGGACACGGATCTCCACCGTGACGATCGCGCCAAGCTCACCCCGTTCAATGGCTGATTTTAGCGCCTGCGAGGCGGCGCGGGCGCGGTGCTGAAAAACGATGCCAAGCGGCACGCCAGACAGTTCGCACTGTTCGACAATGGCTGTCGCGGCGCGCAGCGTTCTCTCGATGGGTTTTTCCATCAAGATCGGTTTCGACGCAGTCGACAGAACCCGCACCAACTCTGTGCGTTGATCGGGCGGTGTTGCGATGATCGCAAAGTCGACGTTTGGGTCGTTTGCGATTTCCTCGACCGAGCTGAATGCCCGGGTGTCGTTTCGCTGCGCGACCTCAGCTGCTTTTTCAGGATTGCGCCCAAGGACGCCGGCAAGACTGAGGCCTTGATCCGATGCCCGAATGGCCGCTACATGCGTGCCCGAAACCATCCCCAAACCAATCAGCGCAATTTTCATTCATTCCCCCGGATCACACGGTCAGTCTGCGTGTTCGAACGGCAAAGATGCAACTATAAAAAAATGTGTTAACAATTGCGGGCAGTAGTATCGGAGGCAGAATTGACTGGTAATTTGAATGGCATGGCAGAAGACCTGTACCTGAGCATCAAGGATCTGCCGATCGTGTCTCCGCATGGTCACTGTGATCCGGGGTGGTTTGCAACCAATGAGCCGTTTCCCAACCCGGCAGAGCTGCTGGTGGTTCCCGACCATTACGTGTTCCGTATGCTCTATTCACAGGGCGTGCCCTTGTCAGAACTTGGCGTTGGGGAAGAGGGGCGAAAGAAGGATCCTCGCGCCGTATTTCGCACCTTTGCCGAGCACTGGCATCTGTTTCTGGGAACGCCATCTCGGATATGGATGAACTACGTGCTGCATGAAACGTTGGGTGTGTCTGAGGAGTTGTCTTCACGCACGGCTAACCTGATTTATGATAAGATCTCAGAAAAGCTGGCGCGACCCGAATTTCGTCCGAGGGCTTTGTTCGACAGATTTGGGATCGAGGTTCTGGCTACCACGGATTCCGCTCTCGACGCACTCGTTGAGCATCGGGAGATCCGTACAAGCGGTTGGGGCGGGCGAGTTGTTCCGACGTTCCGCCCAGACGGGGTTTTGGATGGGGCGGATCCGGAGTTCGTACATAACCTGAACAAGTTGGCTGAGCTGACAGACTGCGATCTGGGCAGCTATGATGGCTACCTCAATGCACTGCGAATGCGGCGGGCTTATTTCATCCAGCTGGGCTGTACGGCCACCGATCACGGTATCGAACGCGTGCAGACCGAGTGGCTGGACGACCCGGATGCGCTGTACCAGCGGCTGAGACGGCGGGCAGGTACCGAACAGGACGCCCGCCGGTTCTACGGGCATATGCTAATCGAAATGGCGAAGATGTCTGTCGATGATGGTCTGACCATGCAGATACATGCTGGCAGCAAACGCAACACGAACGACGCGGTTATGCGGGACTTCGGACGGGACAAGGGGGCCGACATTCCAATCGCGATGGATTGGGTCACGGGCCTTGAGGCGCTGTTGAACCGGGTCGGAAACTCGGCGGAACTGCGCATCATTCTGTTCACACTGGACGAAGGCACCTATGCCCGTGAATTGGCCCCTATGGCCGGACATTGGCCGTGCCTTAGGATCGGGCCGCCTTGGTGGTTCCATGATAGCCCAGCCGGAATTGCACGGTACTTCGATCAGGTCGTTGAAACGGGCGGATACTACAATCTGGCCGGATTCAATGACGACACCCGGGCTTTTCTGTCCATTCCAGCACGACACGACCTGTGGCGACGGGGTGTGGCGGTTCATCTGGCCCAGCAGGTTGCGCGCGGCTATTTCGGTCGGGACAGTGCCGAGCATCTGGCGCGGTTGTTAGCGGTCGATCTGGCGAAACAGGTTTACGGATTGCAAAGCTAGATGGGTACAATTCTTCACTTCGGCCTTGGAAACTTCGCCCGGGCGCATTTACTGGACTACACCGATCAAGCGGGCGGATGGGCCGTTATCGGCGTCAGCTTGCGTTCATCCTCGGTTCGGGATGGATTGGCGCGACAAGGTTTCGAGTACGATTTGTGCGTACAGGGGCAGGGCGTCCGGCGCATCAAAGCTCTGCGGGATGTTCTGGTCGCGCCCAAGGATTGTGTAGAGATTTTTGATGTGATGGCGGATGCCGAGATCATTTCGGCAACCGTTACCGAGAAAGGTTATCACTTGGACGCCGCGGGCAAGCTGAACCTTCAGGACCCAGCGATTGCCGCCGATCTGGCGCGTCAAGGGCCCGCGACGCTGATCGGGTTTCTAGCTTTTGGCCTTGCGGAACGGCGCAAGCCAGTGACAGTGCTAAGCTGCGACAACCGCATGGAAAACGGCACAACGCTCGAAACGGCAGTTGCCGATTTTGCGGAAGCAGCCGGTCTGGACGTGAATTGGGACGCTGTTCGCTTTCCCAACGCGATGGTCGACCGGATCACCCCGGCTACCACGGACGCCGTTCGCGCAATCAGCGGCGATCCTATGGCTGTTCCAACCGAGGCGTTCTCGGAGTGGGTGATCGAGGACAATTTCGTCGGCCCACATCCGGATTGGCCGGGCGTGCAACTGGTCGATGACGTGGCCCCGCACGAGATGCGAAAGCTGCGCATGTTGAACGGTGCCCATTCCCTCTTGGCTTATGCCGGGTTGGAGCGAGGCCTGACCTACGTTCACGAAGCGGTTCGAGACCGGGTTTTGCGCCCGCTGGTTGCCGAGTTGATGCAGGATGCGGGCGCAACGCTGCCCGCTACACTGCAAGCACAAGCTCCGGACTATGCCGAGGCTCTGTTGCGCCGTTTTGAAAACCCCGAGGTGGCGCACCGTCTGGACCAAATCGCGATGGATGGCAGCCAGAAGCTGCCGTATCGCTTTGTTCCCACACTCCGTGAAACCGGCTCTCAGGCAGTGATCACGGGGATGCGGGCCTGGATCTCCTATTGCGTGTCTGAGACAGCCGAAGGCAGGGCGCTGAACGATCCTTGCGCGTCGGAAATCGCCTCGGCTGTCAAGCAGCCAGATCCGGTAGTACCCCTCTTGGGTCTTGTTGGTGCTGAGGATCTCGCGCCACTTATCCGGGAATGATCGCGCCGCGGAACTGAACAACGGTGGAAGCCAGATTGTGTCCAGCCATCAGGGCCTTGGCCTGTGAATTTCCCGTCAGCAAGGCCGCGAGGTACCCACCGTTGAAACTGTCGCCCGCCGCTGTGGTATCCAGCACGTTGTTGGCAGGCTCATAGGTTTGGTCAATGTTCTGGCCGATGGACAGAGGACCATTCTCACCGCGTTTCAACGCACCGACACCGTGATGATCGGCAAAGCGTGCCGCCACCTGATCAGTGCTTTCCCCGAAAAGCGCCATCTCGTCGTCGATAGATGGTAGGGCAATATCTGCACGCTGCCAAAGCCGTTGGTTGATCTGCCGGGCGTGTTCGACGCTGTCCCAAAGACGCGGACGAAAATTGCTGTCATAGACCAACCGAACTGAAGAGCCTTCGAGCCAGTCCAGAAGCGCAAGCCTCACCGAATGCGGAAGAATGGCTACGGAAATCCCCGACAAGTACAGCACGTCGTAACCGTTCAGCGGGCTGAAGTCGTGATCGGCAAATAGCTGACGGGCGGCCGCTTCGCTGCGCCAATAGGTAAAGCTGCGTTCACCGTCCGCAGATGTCGTGATCGCGTATAGTCCCGGAGAGATGTTCGGGATCATGCGGATGCCGGATGTCCCTATGCCATGACTGGTTATAAAGCTGGCGATGCGCCCTGAGAACGGGTCGTCACCCAGACATGTCACATACTCCACCTGCAGATCAGGAGCGGCGCGGTGCATGTAGATGGCCGTGTTCAGCGTATCCCCCGCGACGCCCACCTTTGCGCCGGTTTCCAGCATGGACAATTCGATCATTGCTTCGCCGATGCAGGCAATTCGCGTCATTTCTTTTCTCTTTTCCAGATGATGAGACCAGCAGCCATAATCAGTGCAGCCCCCGCTAACGTGAATGCATCCGGTACCGTGTCAAAGAACAAATAGCCCCAGATCGCAACGTAGATCAGGAACGAATAGGTGAATGGCATCAACTGGTTCGCCGTTCCAAACCGATGCGCGTTCGTCAGCAGTTGATGCCCGCACCAGCCAAAGACACCAAGGCCGATCAGTACAATCAGGCTCCACGTGTTTTCTGGCTGGACCCAAAACCATATGGCGAACGGTAGCAGAACCACCGTCCCGGTAAGCCCAAGGTAGAATTGCATGGTGTCCACGGCAACAACCCCGGACAGCTTGCGCGTCATGATCGAGTACAAGGCCAAAGCGCTGGCATTGTAGACGATCAACAGCATGGTCGGATGAAAGGCCGAACCAAACGGCTCCACGACAACCAACACCCCCAGAAAGCCCAGGATGATAGCTGCCCAACGCCATAGGCCCACGCGTTCTCTCAACACGAAGACAGACAGAAAACACACGATGACCGGGCTTGAGAACATGATTGCCGACACAACGGTCAAAGGCAAAAACCGCAGTGCATAAAAATTGAAAACGGTCGCCGAGATCAGCAGCAAAGCCCGACTAATGACCTGCCATAGATGGTCGGTCTTGAACCGGCTGGCCTCAATCCCGCCCTTGGCGATCACGCCCACGGAGATCACAAAGTGCCCCGCATAGCGCATGAACGCCAATTGAAATGCCGGCACGCCGGCCAACGCCAACCACTTGGCCCCAAGATCCACCAGCGAAAAGAATAGCCACGCCGTCAGCATCAGCACGATGCCAAGGCGCGGCAGGTCCGCAGTGGGGTTGGCGGAGACGGCCATCGATCAGGTGTTGAAACGCTTGACGTAGTAGTCAACCATCTGGCTGACCATGTCGTCCGCCTGACCGTGGTCGCGGGCGTCATTCAGCGCCGAAAGCGCGCCCTGCGACATCAAACTGGTAACGCCTGCCTCGCGTGCCATGCGGTCATAATACCCAAGGTCTTTTGCCGCGTTCTTGATCGCAAAGGCCAGCTGGTTTGGGTCGTTCTCGACGCCGTAGGCTTTGACGAAATCCATCATTCCGGAATGCAACGGCCCTGCGGCCATAACGTCATACACCTGCTTGCGGTCAACACCGGTGATATCTGCCATGGCAAAGGCTTCGGCCATCGCGTTCGCAACGGTCATTCCGAAGAAGTTGTTGATCAGCTTGATCGTGTGTCCGGACCCAACGGGGCCAAGGTAAAAAACGTTTTCGCCCAAATCCTTCAGTGTCGGCTGGGCCTTGTCAAAGGCAGCCTTGTTACCGGAAGTCATAATGTTGAGCTTGCCTTCTAGCGCGTGCGACGGCGTCCGGCCAAGCGGCGCATCCAGATAGCTTCCGCCGGCTGCGGCAACCTCTTCGGCCAGGGCGCGTGTGTTGCCCGGGAGCGAGGTGCCAAAGTCGATGACGATCGCCTCTGGTTTTAAGCCCGCAATCACTCCATCTGCACCGCGCATACGGCCCTCGACCTGTTCGGAGGTTCCCATGCACAGCATTACGATGTCGCTGGCCTGAGCCACTTCCTGGGCGTTTTGCATCTCGCGGGCGCCCCGGTCAATCGCGGCGTCCAGGTGTGTTCGGTCGCGGTTTCCCAATACAGCGACCGAGTATCCTTGGTCCAACAGTCGGTTCACCATGGCTCCGCCCATTAGTCCCAAACCGATAAACCCGATTGATGGTTTGCTCATTGGTTTCCCTTTCCGTGAATGTGTCTGGTTTTCATTCTTGTGTTTGGTGCAGGCGGCTTTGCAGTTTGAGTGCTCATATTGCCCGGCGGATAATCATTGGGTTTTGAGTGGTTCGGTATTTTGCCGGGCCGTATGTCCATCAGGCTGGCGCCCGCGCTCGAGTTGTTCGCACCTTTAGCCCCTGTTCGATCCGTGATGTGACCTCGAGAGTCCGGGCAGCATCCTCGACGTCGATCAGTGGAGGGGCGCCGTCGATTACGTCAAGGAAGTGATCCAGTTGCGCCTCAAGCGGTGCGCGTTGCTGTTCCGGTCGTGCAAGTTGGTCCTTTTGGGCCGCAGTCCCCCAATCCTTTCCACGCCACAGGGTCATGGAGGGAAAACTCACAGCGCCGCTGGTTCCCGTGATCCACATCATGTCCTGATGGGTTGTGCCGATGTTCGGGTTTTCGCCGGTTCCGGCCTCAAACCCCCAAGGGCTGGGTGCGGTGTCGGCAAAACTGATAGTGCCCGTTGCGCCGTTTTCGAACGCGATCGCGATAGCCCCGCTTTCTATCCGATCCGATCCGCGGATCGACGCGCCGGGCAGGGCGACGACATCTGAGATTTCTCCGATCACAAAGCGCATGACATCGATATCGTGCACCAGATTGATCATGACTGGGCTGCCATCGGAAGTCCGCCAGTTCTGTTCAAAATAACTCTCGGGTTTGCGCATGGCCCACAGCAACGAGACGTTGATGACTTGTCCGATCGTACCTTGCGCGATCACCTCTTTCAGTTGCTGCAAGGTTGTGTGATAACGCCGATGGTGGCCTACAAGGCTGCTGACATTAGCCTGGCGAACGGCCGTCCTCAGGCGCAGGGCATCATCGACTGATGCGGCAACCGGCTTTTCGATTAGTATGTGCCAACCGCGGGATGCGGCCAGAATGCCATGTTCGGCATGCAGGCGGGTCGGCGTCGCGATGATGACGCCATCCACCGGGCCCTTCACCTCGTCCATACTGGCAAAACGCGGCGCGTCGATCTGGATCGAGCCATCTGGATCGGCCAACCCGACCAACACGCAGCCGGGGTGCTCGATCACGGCGCGCACGTGGCGGATACCGATCAATCCACCGCCGGCTACAAGGATCCGTTTCACATCACCGCTCCGATTTGCCAGGGAACGAATTCGTAGTCGCCCAGGCCCTGCGCCTCGGACTTGGTTCGCGCGCCCGAGGCGACTTGGAGCAGCCGTCGGTATATTTCCTGTCCTTTCTCTTCGACGCTGGCACCTTTGGTCAGAATGTCGCCAGCATCCACGTCCATGTCTTCTGGCATGCGCGCTGCCAACTCAGAGTTTGTAGCGATTTTCAGCGTAGGCGCCGGTTTGGACCCAAAGGCAGAACCGCGCCCCGTGGTGAAGCACACTAGGTTGCAGCCGGCCGCGATCTGCCCGGTCACCGAGGCCGGGTCATAACCGGGGCTATCCATGAAAGTGAAGCCTTTGGCGGTGATGGGTTCGGCGTATTTGAATACACCGGTCAAAGGCGTGGTTCCGCCCTTCGCCGCTGCCCCCAACGACTTCTCAAGGATGGTCGTCAGACCGCCTTGCTTGTTGCCGGGGCTTGGGTTGTTGTCCATCGAACCGTGATTGCGGGCGGTATAGTCCTGCCACCAATCGATCAGTCCGATCAGTTTTTCCCCAGTTGCGCGACTAAGGGCGCGGCGGGTCAAAAGATGTTCGGCTCCGTAGATTTCGGGCGTTTCCGCAAGGACCCCTGTGCCGCCTTGGGCAACCAACAGGTCGCAGGCATGCCCGAGCGCCGGGTTGGCGGTCACACCTGACCAAGCGTCCGATCCACCGCATTGCAGCGCAACCATAAGTTCGGACGCCGGGGCTTCACTGCGTCCCGCCTCATTGGCAATGGGCAGCATTTGGTTGATCTTATTGATGCCCATTTCGACGGTGCGGCACAATCCGGCAACGTTCTGGATGTTCATCGTCTGGAAGGTAGGACTCTGCTTCAGCCCATACGCGTCCAGCAGCCAGTCGATCTGGTTCATCTCGCAGCCTAGGCCGACCATCAGAACGGCAGCGTGGTTGGGATGTTTCGCAAACCCCCACATGACCCGTTGAAGAGCTTCGAAACCGTCGCCGGAATCCGCCATTCCGCAGCCCGTTCCGTGGACAAAGGCCACCACGCCGTCGACGTTCGGAAACTCGGCCAGCTTGTCCGGCGTGAAGTGGTTGGAAATCATACGGGCCGCAGTCGCCGAACAATTAACTGTGGTCAGAACCGCGATGTAATTGCGCGTGCCGACCCGACCACTGTCCCGGTGGTAGCCCATGAACGTATCGACCGAGGTGGCGGGTTTCATGGGCCTGTGATCCGTCGCAAACTCGTAGTCCACACTGGTGTTGCGGAACTCGATATTGTGGGTGTGCACATGGTCGCCAGGTTCGATCGGTTGGTTGGCGTAACCGATAATCTGGGCGTATTTTCTGACAGGATCGCCGGGTGCAAGATTCCGCGTGGCGACCTTGTGTCCCGAAGGGATGCGCGTATTGGTCATGACATCCTCCACCATACCGCCGGCCTCCAGGGACCGAGTTGCAACAACCACGCTATCCGTTCGATCTAAACGTACAAAAGTCATAATCAGCTTTCCTGGCGGCAGCAGCTAGGCGCAGAACGGTGAGTCCGATGTCCACCGGTGAATATCTATGTGCGGTTGTCCGGACAGCCTTGCTCGCGCCGCTTCCCAATTGGATTTGCAGACACGCCAATCTCGCAGTTCGGTTTCGGGGCGCGATCTGGACCTCGCGATGAAGCTGGGGAAATGGTCTCGACCGGTGGGCTGGCCTGCCGCACTGAAGCGGATGTCGAACGACCAGCGGAACCGGTCCGTTTCATTGACCAGCGAAGCATGTGGCGTCAGAGGGTGAAACAGGATGATCCCGCCCGCCTTGACAGGAAGGGGCACAGCCCGGCCTTCGTCAATGAATCCGTCGGCAATACCAGTCTGCGTCCGCGCACAATGCGGCAGGATGGATTGGTCCTGTGCCTTTGGCAGCACTTGCAGGCAGCCGTTTTCGACCGTTGCATCGTTGACGGCAATCCACACCGTGACCATGTCGGTCTGATCCGCATCCTCCAACGCAACCGCCCGGTCCTGATGCCAGTCCGTCGCTGTGATATGCGCGCGCACCTCATCCTTGGACAGCTTGAGAGCGGGGGGCTTCAGCCGGACGTGCTGGATTGGATTGCTCACCAACTCTGGCCCGATCAACTGCTCGACAATGTCAAGCATGGGCCGGGCCGTTAGCAAGTCGAACACTGCAGGCCCGATATGGAAAGGTGTGTCCGCCATGATCCGATCGCCGGGCAACGAGATGTCCAGCGGCTGGAAATAGTCGCAACCGGCCTGATAGGCGGACAGAAGTTTGTCCCAGAAGGTCATTCCAGACGGTTCGTCCTTGACCAGCCCTTTTTCGTACCAACCGTCATAGAGCCGGCTCAGGACATCCGAGTATTCGGTCTGTACCCGATCAAGGACATCGGCAGGGATAACATCCTCGACCACGAGGTATCCGTCCGTCTGGAACTTGCCAATCTGATCTTGTGTCAGCATGGGTGCGACCTCACAACAGCAGCGCGATGATGCCCGGCCAAATCAGAAGAACGGAAAGCGCCAGCAACTGGATCCCGATGAATGGCAGGAAGCCGCGGAAGATATCCGTCAGACTGATATGTGGCGGGGCCACCGACTTGAGGTAGAACGCGGCCGGGCCAAATGGGGGCGAGAGGAAGCTGACCTGCATGTTCATACAGAACACGACGCCGAACCAGATGGCGACATGACTCGGCTCCAACTGGCCAAAGACTCCGATTTCTTCGATAGGAAGGCGCAGGACGATCGGCAGAAAGACCGGAATAATCAACAGCACGATGCCGACCCAATCCATGAATGCGCCCATGAACAGCAAGATCAGCATCATCACCAGAATGACCAGCATGGTTGGCAGCTCCTGGCCGACGATTAGGTCGGCCACGTATTGGGGCCCGCCAGCAATGGTGTAGGCACCCGCCAGCGCGGCGGCCCCGATCGTAACCCATATGATGGTGCCTGTGGATTTTAGGGTTCGCATCAAGCTGTCCCAAACCAGCTCGAACGATCCTTCGCCCCGCAGGATGGCGATAATGAGAACGGCGAAGGCGCCCATGCCCGCAGCCTCGGTGATGCCTGTGATCCCGCCATAGATCGAGCCGAGCACGACGCCGATGACGACCAGCGGAGCGACGAGGCCTTTGCCCATTTCCCACCCGATTTTAGCGCGCTCTCTGCCAAAGACGAAGAAGATCAGCAGAAGGGCAACGATCGTGATGCCGGCAAACCAGGGCAGGTAGTCAGCCGTTCCCAGCCTCGCGGGCTCGCCCTGGCTGGCAGCGTTCGAGCCTGAGAGCTCGAAAAACGCGGCCCGGATAAACAGAACGGTGGAAAACCCGGCGACGACGATGCTCATGAAGGCCCCAAACAGTTTGCGTTTTTCGGCCGGTTCGGGGTCGTTCGGATCCGGTTCCGGCAGCGGAGCGTGATGAGGATTCAACTGCGTGCGGATGATGATGTACAGGATGATCATCGAGGCCAGCATGAAGCCAGGAATGAAAGACGCGGTGAACAGCGACTTGATCGAGGTTTCGGTGATCAGCCCATAGATGATCAGAACGATGGAGGGAGGGATCATGGTGCCCAGCGACCCCGAGGCGCAGATGACGCCGATCGCGAGATTTTGATCGTACCCTAGGCGCAGCATCTGGGGCAGGGCGATAAGTCCCAGCAGGACAACCTCACCACCGATTATGCCGGACATGGCTGCCATGATCACCGCCATGATCGAGGTCACGATCGCGATGCCGCCGCGTGTTCTGGAAAGCCAGACATTCAGCGACGAATACATGTCACGCGCGATCCCGGACCGCTCTAGCAGCGACGCCATGAAGATAAACAATGGCACTGATATGAGCACGTAGTCCGTTAAGAGCCCATATATCTTCTGCGCCAGGATATAGAGCGGCCCAGTGCCTGGCCGACCGGTGAGAACCCCGTCGCCGAATGAAAATGGGTTCAAAAGCAGTGTCGGTTCGAACTTCAGGACAAGAACCAGAACCGCAAGGGAAGCCGAGGCCAGACCCAAAGGCATCCCGATCGCCAGAAGCACGATCAGGGCGACCATCAGGATGAGTGAGATTGTTCCAATATCCATCAGTCTTGTCCCACTGCTCGTTTGATCATTTCAATTTCGTCTTCGTCCGGTTCATCTGTGTGGATTTCCGGCTCTTTGTTCCAATCCGCGACCAAGTTCAAAATTGCTTGCATTGCGACGAGCGTAATCACGATCAACACCATCGGCTGCAACGTCGCCGGGATCGGAGGATTGAAGGCGGAGCCATAAAGCTCCCATTTATAGAGCTTGTTGACGAACACCTGTTTGTAGCTGCCGTAGACCAGAAAGAAGGCAAACAGTACGATCAGGATTGTCGAAACCGTATCAAAAACACGCTGAAGCCAACGTGGAACTGCGTCGTACAGCAGGAATATTCGAATGTGACTGCGTTGTTGCATGGCGTAGTAGCCAGACATTAAAAACACAAAGCTGGCGAACCAGAGTGTCATTTCGTTGGCCCACTCGGTCGGCTTTTCCAGGATATAGCGCATGAAGACTTCGTAGAGCATGACGACAGTCATGATTGCGATCATCATCATGGTAACTCGGCCTATGAACAGGGCGAAACGATCCATAATCGTCGAGCCTTGGAACTCCATCGTCGCTGGGCGCACGGTCTTGGTGCCAATCACTGCAAGAAACGGTAGAAGGACGAGCGCGGCCACGTCGATGAAGTCGACATACCCCCCGAACACGCCAGGCAATTCGGGCGTGACGTCGCTGCGCAGATATATTTCCGTTACCTGGCTTTTGAGGGATTCAGAGGTGTAAGGCAGCCAATCCAATAGGAATGCCGGGAGATGCCAAACAAGCCAACTGGCAGTCGCGACGAAGGCCAACGGTATGAGCCATTCAATTGGTCCGCCTGAATTCTTGTGCATCGCGTAACCCTCGTCCCTATCCTTCGATCCTGTAGTGATCGATAAAGTCTCGATCCGGCTCGACCCCCAGTCCGGGACCAGTCGGGATCATGACACGGCCGTTGTTGGCCTTGACCTGATTTTGAATTTCCAGCGGTACGGTCAGCAGATCGTCCCGAAACTTGTTGTCCGTCGTGTCGAATTCCAGCATCGGCTCCCATGGATGCAAGCCGCCTGGAATTGGGGGCATGGCCGCCAGTAAATGCAGATTAGTTGCGACAGCGATGGCGCTACCCCAGACGTGATTTACGACCGGAGTGAAATGTGCGTGGCATAGGGCTAGGACCCTGAGATACTCTGAAACACCGCCCAAAGCGCATACTTCTGGCTGCGCTATATCAATGCCGCGATTTTCAAGAAGATTGCGCCAAGCCCAGCGATTGAAAACTGCCTCCCCGCCCGAGATGTTGACTTTCAGCGAAGTGCGCAATTCGCGGTACCCGTCAATGTCTTCTGGCGCGACAGGTTCTTCGAACCAATATGCGTCCAGTTCTTCCAACGCCCGACCGACAAAAAATGCGTCCGAAGTCGTATAAGCATGGTTTGCATCGACCATATAGGGAAAGTCGTCACCAACTCCGCGTCGAACTGCTTCGCACAGCTTCACATCAGGCTTCGGGCCAAAGCCCGTTTTCATTTTGGTAGCGGTAAATCCCATTTCCTTGATCTTTGCGGCTTCCTCCTCAAAACGGCTGGCCAGACTAGAAATCGGTTCATCCCGAAGCATCATGCCGTAGCCGTAGCAAGGAACGCTTGTGCGATGCGCGCCGCCGACAAGCTTATGGAGGGGGAGGCCAGAGATTTTGCCGGTGATGTCCCAAAGTGCGATGTCCACCCCGGACAAAGCCTGTATTGGCATTCCGCTTTGGCCATGGTCTCGCAGAAGGTTGTACACCTTGTGCCAGATCACGTCTTTGTCCAAAGGGTCCATGCCAAGGACCAATGGTTGGATTACCTTTTCTACGATAGATTTGTTGGCAATTGCTACGTTTCCGGGACCAAAACACTCCCCCCAACCGATTACCCCTTCATCTGTCTGAATCTCGACCAGATGGGTTGTACGCTTGTCATAATACTGTTGCGAGTAGCCCAGAACTTCCGGCATGTCGTACTGCAGTACGTGACTTATTATTCTTTTGATTTTCATGAAGTTCTGGATCCCGGCGCCGATCCGAAGGGGCCGCTAGTGCGGCCTCTCCGTGCGTCGTAATTCGGTCGAAGCCTGACTACTGCATTGCTCCCAGGTCACGCAGGAAGTTGATGTGGCTTTCCAAAAGCGCCTGTGCCTCAGGGGTCGTCGCGAATTCAGTCCAACCGACCTGAACGGCCGCGCGATACGCTGCCAGGTCTTCAGGCGACCATTCGTACAACTGAACACCTTTTGCTTGCAGGTCTTTTGCAGTCTGAGCGTTCTGCACTTCATTGATTGTGGCATTGTGCAATGCCAAGCTATCCATCGCGACTTCCATGATCTTTTTGTGGTGCGCAGGCATAGCTTCCCAAACGTCTTTGCGACAGGCTAGGTGATCTGCAGGCATCGAGTGAAAACCGGGATAGTTTGTGTGACCTGCGATCTCGTACAGACCCAGTCCCACATTGTTAGTCAGGTTCGCGGCATCCGCGCCATCAATGATACCGGTTTCCAAAGCCGTAAAGATTTCGTTGAAGTCCATAACGATCGGAGAAGCACCAAGTTCCGCGAACACTTTGGTCGCAAGGCCTGGAGGGGAGCGGAATTTCCAATCTTTGAAGTCGTCCACTTTTGCAATCGGCTTGGTCGAAGAAAGCGACTCCGGCCCGGGAATCCACCATCCGATGAACTCCATGTCGTAGCCATTGTATAGATCATTCACAGCTTCTCTTCCGCCGCCATGAAGAAGCCAAGCCATTTGCTGATATGGGTTCTGATACCCGCCGAGCAGGTCGCCCGCAAACTGGAAGGCCGGATTTTTACCGGTCTGATAGCCGCCGCCCGTCATGTCGCAGTCCAGAATTCCCGTAGCTGCGGCATCGAAGGTTTCAACTGATTTGACCACTGAAGAGGAATAGAACATTTCAACTTCGATTTCGCCGTTCGACATCTCTTGAATGTCTTCAACGAATTTTGCAGCCATCTGACCAGAAAGAGTTTCGGGCGAAAAATGGGTTTGAATTCTAAGTTTCGTTGTTTCAGCCATCGCGAAACCGGCTGCCATTGTCGTGGCTACGGCCGCCACGGCCGCTGTCTTGACTATTTTCATAGTGTCCTCCCAGACGTTGAGCATTGCGCTTAGAGGGAGATCTTGTCGCCTCCGCTGCTGTCACGCAGATAAACGTTAAGCCGACGAATCGAATGCAACAAGAAAAATTTGAAATTTCTAAAAATTTCGAGATTATTGCATAAATTCGAAAAATTGCTTACGACGCTACTTGGATAAAAATTGAAGGCGCATACCGGGATGAAAGAAGAAATCGATATTTATCAAGATCTTAAAATGCGCCTAGTCTCTAATGGATTCGAGCATGGAGTAAAGGTCAGAGCCGAAGAACTTCGTAATGAGTATGGCTGTTCTGCGAGTGCGGTTCGGGAAGTCCTTTT
This sequence comes from Ruegeria atlantica, assembly GCF_947495585.1. Classification (GTDB taxonomy): domain Bacteria; phylum Pseudomonadota; class Alphaproteobacteria; order Rhodobacterales; family Rhodobacteraceae; genus Ruegeria; species Ruegeria atlantica_G. Next base: position 70,011 of record NZ_CANLZK010000001.1, read on the forward strand.
TCGTTTGGCCGCTGTTGGATTGGTGGACTTTCAGGAACAAAAAGGTTTCCGCGTGCCAATGCGTTCGCCGCAGAAGCTTATCGAATTGACACACGTCCGTGTGTTGTTGGAGGCCGAAGGCACTGCGATGTCGATACGCAAGGGCGGAGTGGATTGGGAAGCAAGATTGACGGCCGCTCATCACAAACTTAGCCATATCGAAAAACGCATACACTCCACAGACGACTCGAGCGACCTTATCGAGATATGGTTTGCCTCGGAGAAGGAGTTTCACCAAACGCTTATTTCTGCCTGTGGCTCGGAAACCTTAAAACAAATGCATAGCCGAGTTTACGCGCAATTCAGACAGCAATTGATGGTGGCAGATCGGAACTTTGAGTTCATTTCTCAAAACATAAGACACCATGCCGATATACTTGAAGCAGCATTGTCAGGGGATGAGCAGTTAACACGAGAAAAAATTCACGATCATCTGAAACGCCACCTAACTGGAGAGACGATGGGCGACTAAAGCCGAAAATCGTCTTTCAAATACACCTGAATGATTTCGTCGAAGCTTGATTCTGCCTTGAACCCCAACTCCCGAGCGCGATCTGTTTGAAAGTCGCGCGGCCAATTCTTGACTATTCGTTCGATTGCCTCGTCGGGTTCTCGCCTGATGAGGCCAACTGCATCTTGACCGGCCACATCGCGCAGCGCTTCGATTTGTTCGGCGACGGTGCAACTTACGCCCGGCATGTTTAATGCGCGTCTGTCATTCAAAAGCTGCGTGTCCAGTGTTGCTGCATGGGTCAAAAAAGTCGCAGCGGCGCGGGGGCTGGCGTGCCAGTGGCGAACAGTTTCGGCAACTGGTAAGACAGCCTCATCCCCATTCAGTGGCTCTCGGATAATACCTGAAAAGAAGGAAGAAGCGGCAGCGTTGGCCTTGCCCGGGCGTACACACAAAGTGGGCAAGCGCAAGGAAACACCGTCGATGTATCCTTTCCTGCTGAAATCCGTGATCATCAATTCAGACGCTGCTTTCTGCGCTCCGTAACTGGTCAAAGGTGCCGAGAGGAACTCATCGCCAATCTTTTCAGGGAACGGTGCTCCGAAAACTGCTATGGACGAGGCAAAAACCAGACGAGGCGTGTACTCGCCTCCTGATGCCTCGTGTTCATCTCTGAGTGCGTTCAGCAGTGCCCACGTCGCCATAAGGTTGACATCCCAGCCCAACGCAAAGTCTTTCTCAGCTTGACCTGAAACGATAGCTGCAAGGTGGAATATGACGTCCGGGCGTTGAGCTGCAACCGACTTGGCGATGCCTGACGCAGTCAAATTCCCAACAATTTTCTTACCTGGCGCACTGTCGAGCGGAAGCGAGAGATCGAACAGTAAGAGTTGGGCATCTGCTCCAAAAGTCTCTTGGGTCGAAATGCGATGGGCCAGTTTCTGGCCCAGCATTCCTCCGCCGCCTATAACAAGGATCCGCGTCACAGCATTCCATTCCGTTTTTTGAGTTCCAGATACAAAGCCGAATGATCCAGTTCGGCTCCATCCATTTCGTCTATCAGATATTCGAAACGGTCGCGTACAGATTGGGTGCTAGGTAGCTCAACGCTCAGGCTTCGTGCCTCCTCTAGCGTGTTGTCCAAATCCTTTAATTGAAACTTTGACAAACCCCCGGGTGCAAAATTCCCATCAGACATGCGTTCGCCATGTTGTTGTAAGATAATGCTATCCGCAAAGCCCCCCTTCAGTGCGGCCCTCAACGCGGCGGGGTCTGCACCGCCTTGCTGAACCAGTAGTGTCGCTTCGGCGACAGCCGATATTGTCACAGCGACAATTGTTTGATTAGCCAATTTGCACAATTGACCAGACCCACTTGGGCCCACATGCACAGGGCGGCCCATTGCTGACAGAACCGGTCGCACGCGCTCCATAACGTCCTGACCACCACCGACCATGATCGCAAGCGTGGCAGCTTCGGCACCTTTGGTGCCGCCGGAAACCGGGGCATCCAGATGCTGCAACCCCATCGAAGACAATTGCGCGGATTGTTCTCTGGCGTGTTCGGGTTTGGCGCTGGACATATCAATCCAGATCATCCCGGGTTTGAGTTGTTCACGGAAAGCCTCGTCAGAAAGCAGCGCGCCACTTGCGTATCCATCCGACAGCATGGTTACTATTACGTCTGCACCCGAAACCGCCAGCGGGGCAGTTTCCGCCAATGTCGCGCCTTCTGCCGTCAACGGTCTTGCCTTTTTCAAGCTGCGGTTCCATACGGTTAGCGGAAATTCGGCGCGCAAAATATTCCTCGCCATAGGAGCGCCCATCAGGCCGGTTCCCAATAGAGCTATTTTGAACTGCTTGCTCATAATCCTCTGTCCTTCCGAAGGTGCGCCACGCATGGTTATGGCCAAACCAAAGTCTCTGTCATACGCTAACGGCTCTGGGCCCACATGCCAGAAGTCGTTGCAAATCCGCCAAGGTTTCTCTGCTTCTCGGTTGATCTGTGGGACGAAGTAACACTTGTCCAGTCGCCACTATTAGGGTCGGAAAATATATATGTCAGAGAGACTTAAGGGAAAAAACGTCCTGGTCACAGCCGCCGCGCAAGGGATCGGACTTGCAAGCGCAATTGCGATGGCAAGAGAGGGTGCGAAAGTCTATGCGACGGATATTAACCCTGAAAAAATAAATTTGATTCGCGATCAGAATCTCGAAAATCTCAAAATTTTCGAGATGGATGTGACGAATAATGACAGTATTCATCATGGGGTCGCGCGAGCGAAGCCGGACGTTTTGTTCAACTGCGCCGGGTTCGTGCATCACGGAACTATTCTGGATGCGACCGATGAAGAATGGGACTTCGCCATGGACCTCAATTTGCGCTCAATGGTGCGCACGACAAAGGCTGTATTGCCTGGGATGCTAGAGCGCGGAGGAGGCTCGATAATCAATATGTCTTCCGCACTGGGTTCCATAATCGGTGCGCCAAATCGTTGTGTATATGGAACGACAAAGGCTGCTGTTGTTGGGCTGACTAAATCGGTAGCCGTGGACTTCATAACACAAGGAATTCGGTGCAATTGCATTTGTCCGGGAACAGTCGACAGTCCCAGTTGGCGTGATCGCGTAGATGCGTTGGGAGAGCAACTGGGCAGCAGAGAAGAAGCCCTTGCACAATTTGTGGCGCGTCAGCCTATGGGGCGTGTAGCGAAGGCAGAAGAGATTGCCGCATTGGTCGTCTATCTGGCAAGCGATGAAAGTGCATTCACCACGGGACACACGCACATAATTGACGGGGGATGGTCAGGCCAATGACTAAAATATCAAAAAATGATCTGCGATCTCGCAAGTGGTTCATGAATTCTGAGAACCTTGAGATGACGGCATTGTATTTAGAGAGATACCTGAACTACGGGTTGACCCGCGCAGAACTGCAATCAGGCAAGCCGATCATTGGGATTGCTCAGACCGGGAGTGATTTGAGCCCCTGCAACCGGCATCATATCGAGTTGTCCAAACGCGTTCGCGACGGAATCATCGCCGCCGGGGGAACGTGCATCGAAATACCAGTCCACCCGATACAAGAGACCGGTAAACGGCCAACGGCCTCTCTCGACCGCAATCTGGCTTATCTGTCCCTCGTTGAGAGTCTATTCGGGTACCCGATTGATGGCGTTGTTCTGAACATTGGTTGCGACAAGACAACGCCCGCACTTCTTATGGCCGCTGCGACCGTCAACATCCCAGCGATTGCGCTGTCGGTCGGCCCAATGCTCAACGGCTGGTGGAAAGGTGAGCGCGCCGGATCAGGAACGGTTATTTGGAAAGCGCGCGAAGACCTTGCAGCTGATGAAATCGACACCGATGAGTTCATGGAGATCGCGGCCGCCGCGGCACCTTCGGTGGGTTATTGCAATACGATGGGAACAGCAACGACCATGAATTCGCTTGCTGAAGCCTTGGGAATGCAATTGCCGGGATCAGCAGCCATACCAGCCCCGTATCGAGAGCGCGGTCAAATCAGTTATGAAACGGGTAAACGCATTGTGGACATGGTCTGGGAGGATTTACGCCCCAGCGATGTGATGACACGTCAGGCTTTTGAGAATGCGATTGTCATAAACTCGGCGATTGGCGGATCGACGAACGCGCCGATTCACCTGAATGCAATCGCCCGGCATCTTGGTATTCCATTGAACAACGATGACTGGCAGAAACTTGGCCACGAAGTTCCTCTGTTGGTTAACATGCAGCCTGCGGGTAAATATCTGGGCGAAGATTACCAACAGGCCGGGGGTGTTCCCGCCGTTGTCGGAGAGCTTCTTGATGCTGGATTGCTGCCGCATCCCGATGCGAAAACGGTGAACGGTAAGACGATGGGCAATAACTGCTCGACGCGCCGGTCTCAGAATAGCGACGTAATCAAGCCTGTCAGTAGCCCGGTTAAGCAACAGGCCGGGTTCATCAATCTCTCGGGCAACTTGTTCGAGAGCGCGATTATGAAGACATCTGTGATCTCACAGGCCTTTCGAGAGACCTACCTGTCGAACCCGGAAGATCCTAATGCATTTGAGGGCCGGGCGGTTGTGTTTGATGGGCCCGAGGATTTTCACCATCGGATCGATGATCCCGCAGAAAAAATCAACGCAAACTGCATTCTGATTATGCGCGGAGCAGGACCAAAAGGGTACCCAGGTGCCGCAGAGGTCGTGAACATGCGTCCGCCTGCATATTTGTTAAAACAAGGCATCGAAGCCCTTCCTTGCATCGGTGATGGTCGGCAATCCGGCACATCAGGAAGCCCGTCTATCCTGAATGCTTCACCCGAAGCTGCAGAGGGCGGTGGGTTGGCCTTGGTGCGAACTGGCGACCGACTGCGTATCGATCTAGGCAAAGGTACAGCAGATATGCTGGTTTCGCTTGAAGAACTGCATGAACGCGCCCGCGATCTGGAGGCAAAGGGTGGGTATTCAATGCCGCCCAACCAATCCCCGTGGCAGGAAATTTTCCGCGAAAAAGTAGATCGTTTGGATCGCGGTATGACGCTCAAGGGGGCAGAAAACTACCACGATATCGCGCGAGGGTTCATGCCACGCGACAATCACTAAAAGGAACAGAAATGAAACTTGTTCGTTACGGAGCAGAGGGCTCGGAAAAGCCTGCGTTGGTCGACTCTGAGGGTCAATTGCGGGATCTGTCCGCTCATATCAGTGATATTGCGGGTGATATGTTGGATGACGGAACGCTTGATAACCTGCGCTCATTGGATCCAAACAACCTGCCAATTGTAGAGGGTGACCCTCGTATCGCACCGTGTGTCGGTGACATCGGTAAATTTCTTTGCATCGGTTTGAACTACTCGGACCATGCTGCAGAAACCGGCGCAGATATTCCCGAGCATCCGATACTCTTTTTCAAGGCTAACTCAGCGGTCATTGGGGCATATGACGAGGTTGTTATGCCGCGGGGATCTACACACACCGACTGGGAATGCGAACTGGGCGTCGTCATAGGCAAAACAGCCAAATACGTTTCCAAGGCCGACGCGCTCGAATACGTTGCTGGCTATTGCGTCGTAAACGACGTGTCGGAAAGGCATTTTCAAACTCAACTGACCGGTCAATGGACCAAAGGCAAGTCTTGCGACACATTTGGCCCTACTGGCCCGTGGCTAGTGACCCGGGATGAGGTGCCGGATCCTCAAAGTCTTGGTATGTCACTGGATGTAAACGGTCAGCGCATGCAAACCGGGAATACTGCTACGATGATCTTTTCCGTTGCTGAGATCATTGAACATCTAAGCCAACTTTTCACATTGCATCCCGGTGACGTCATTTCAACTGGAACACCGCCCGGTGTTGGAATGGGGATCAAACCGGAACCAGTTTACCTGAAAAAAGGCGACGTCATGGAGCTTCGCATTGATGGGCTTGGCGTTCAGCGGCAAGAGGTCGGCCAAGATGACTGACTTGTTGCAAATCGGAGGGATCACTGAACGGATGCGAGAACGCCTGTCCACAGTGTTCAATATTCATCAATTGGACGATTTCAGCGCGGAGAGTATAACACATATCGTTACAAATGGGCATGATGGCGTTCCGTATGACCTGATGACATCACTCAGCAGTCTGAAGATGATCAGCGTCTATGGAGTCGGTTACGACGCCGTCGACGCAAATGCCGCGGTTGAGCGCGGGATTGTTGTGACGCACACACCCAATGTTTTGAACAAAGAAGTCGCAACCACCGCCGTTCTGCTGTTGCTGTCATGTTATCGAGAGCTCATACGTGACGACGATTATGTTCGGTCCGGACGGTGGGAAGTTGAAGGTAAACCCCTTTTGACGCGATCAGCGGACAATCAAAGAATAGGCATTCTTGGTCTTGGTCGCATTGGTCAGGCGATCGTTGATAAGTTGGAGCCGTGGGCTCCCGAAATCTCTTATCACACCCGCAATCAAAAGGATGTCCCGTACCAATATTTCGACAATTTGGTTGAAATGGCAGAACATGTGGACGTCCTCATATGCATCACGCCTGGCGGCCCGTCGACCAATAGGCTGGTCAACGCTGAGGTGTTGCGCGCGTTGGGGGCAGGCGGCACTCTAATAAACGTTAGTCGAGGTTCGGTTGTCGACGAAACTGCCCTAATCAATGCATTGCAAAACTGTGAGCTCGGGTGGGCAGGGCTTGATGTTTTTGAGGACGAACCGCGCGTTCCAAAAGCATTGCGCGAGTTGTCCAATGTCGTTCTGCTCCCTCACGCTGGTAGCGCGACTATTGAGACGCGTGCAGCTATGGGTGACCTAACTGTCGACAATCTCCTGCAACACCTTAAGGACGGATCGGTGATCACAGCTGTGCCGGAATGCAGAGATCTGTAGAAGGCCAATCTGAACAGTGTTTGAGTTTGCCGTAGCGGTTTTCTTTCTGTTGATTACGCCTGGCCCAGGTGTTTTGACAACTGCAGGCATTGGATCAGCATTTGGTTTTCGAGCTGGGCTCGCTTTTGTGGCCGGTTTGATGCTGGGCGGGTTCATCAACATGATGTTGGTTGTCTCTGGAGTCGCTGCAGTAGCTTTGGCTATACCGGTACTTAGAACTTTGCTTCTATTTGCCTCTGCCGGTTATTTGGGATTTCTCGCCTGGCGTATTGCAAGCGCTGGCTCAAAGGTCGGGTTTTCCCCCGCGGTCTCGCCACTTGGTTTTGCGAACGGGCTGACACTTCAGTTCATTAATCCCAAGGCTTACGTGGTCGGCACTGCATTGTTTTCAGGGTTTGCCTTTTTGCCCGATGCGCCCGTTTGGGAGGTCGTCATAAAGATCGTAGTATTCAATATGATTTGGGTGCCAGTGCACATGATCTGGCTGGGTGCTGGCGCAAAGCTGGGCAGCCTTGATTTAAGTGAGAGTTCACATCAAAGGATCAACTTTGCGATGGCGGCTTCATTGATGGTTGTTGTGGTGATTGCTTTGGCGTCGGCGCTTTAAACGAAGCCTGCGTCAGTCGTACCTAGCAGACGGTTGAAAGACACAAATCAAAGTGACGCCGTTATTCCGCCATCAACGTAGAGAGTATGTCCGTTGACGAAACTGGATGCAGGGGAGGCAAGGAATATGGCGGCGCCGACAAGTTCTTCTACATTGCCCCAGCGACCGGCTGGGGTGCGTTTCTCAAGCCATGCACTGAACTCAGGGTCAGCAACTAATGCGGCGTTCAAAGGTGTGTCGAAATATCCAGGCGCAATGGCATTGCAGTTTAGACCATATTTAGCCCAATCAGTCGCCATACCTTTTGTAAGGTTGGTCACAGCACCTTTTGTTGCCGTGTAAGGCGCAATACCCGGTCTTGCCAATGCGGATTGAACCGACGCAATGTTAATGATCTTGCCTGACTTTCTTTCAATCATGTGCCGTGCCACAGCCTGACCGACATGAAAGACGGAGGCTACATTTGTCTGCAATAGGTGCTCGAAGGCATCAGCGGGGAAATCCTGCAGTTCCGCCCTGTGTTGCATTCCGGCGTTGTTTATCAGGATGTCTATGGGGCCGACATTGTTTTCAAAGTTGTCCACGGCAGATCGGACGCCTTCATGATCGGTTGCATCGAACGAAAGCTTACGTACCGAGGCGCCTGTTTCGCTCAACTCGGATGCGGCTGCCGCTAGCTTCGCGGTGTCGCGCCCGTTCAAAACGACCTGCGCACCGGCGGCAGCCAAGCCACGGGCCAACGCAAATCCAATGCCTTGGCTAGAGCCTGTTACTAGTGCGCGTGTTCCCTCTAGGTTGAACATTTTAAGCGTCATGCAAAAACCCCTTGGTTGTCAGCACCGACTATCCGTATCTTTTGGCAATCTGTATAGGGAGTCTGTGCAATGTCTTCGGCCAGTGTTGCTGTTGTTATCCATGCCGCAAAAGATCTGAGGTTGGAAAACCGGGACGTACACGATGTGGGGCCAGACGAAGTCTTGATTGCCATGCGCGCGGGTGGGATTTGCGGCTCTGACCTGCATTATTTTAACCACGGTGGGTTCGGTGCGATCAAGTTGCGTCAACCGATGGTGCTAGGACATGAAGTCGCCGGGGAAATCGTGAAAGTCGGGTCAAGTGTGCAGGGGCTGCACTTAGGCCAATTGGTTGCAGTTTCTCCATCCCGCCCTTGCCAAGCCTGCATTTATTGTCTGAACGGGCAGCAAAACCACTGTCTTGATATGAAGTTCTATGGCAGCGCGATGCCGTTCCCGCATATCCAAGGCGCTTTTCAAAGCAAACTCGTGGCGAAAGCCAGTCAAAGTGTTCCGGCAGATGGGTTGAGCCCTGCGCAGGCCGCTATGGCCGAACCTCTGGCTGTCTGTTTGCACGCGATTAAACAAGCTGGGAGCCTCTTAGGTAAAACGGTACTTATCACGGGATGCGGTCCGATCGGCTGCCTCACGATCTTGGCGGCACGTCGTTTAGGGGCGGCCAGAATAGTGGCGACGGATATCGCGGACCAGACCCTCGCTTTTGCGCGTGAATGCGGGGCAGACGATGTCATCAACACTTACGCCGATCCGCAAAAACTGGAGACGTTTGAAAAGGAGAAGGGCCAGATTGATGTCCAACTGGAGTGTTCCGGGGCTCAATCTGCTCTGGCTTGTGGCGTCGCATGCTTGCGACCGGGTGGAACATTGGTTCAGCTTGGTCTGGGGGGAGATATGACAGTGCCGATGCAGGCGTTAACTGCAAAAGAGATAGTGCTTCGCGGGTCTTTCCGTTTCCATTCCGAGTTCTCAGTCGCGGTCGAGATGATGCGAACCGGACTAATAAACGTCGACCAGTTGGTGACGCATACCTTCGATGTTGGCGAGGCTGTCACTGCCTTTGAGGTCGCGTCTGATCGAAGCCAATCAATGAAGGTACAGTTAACGTTTCCGGAAAATGACGATGGATAGACGAATGCGTGATACTGCAAAGACTTATGAAAGAGACGGTTTCGTAGCGCCGCTGTATATCCTGACAGCTTCCGAGGTCCAAACGCTGCGCGATGATTTTGAGAAAGCAGAGCGCATTCTCAGAGACGACCCGGAGAAACTCAAGCTTCTATATTCTTATCCGGACAGGCTAATACCATCATTCGATGCACTTCTTCGCCATCCGAAGCTGATTGAGGCTGCTTCAACAGTGTTGGGGCCGGACCTCATGGTTTGGAGCGGTGCACTTTTCGTAAAAGAAGCGCGATCATCGAAGATAGTCTCGTGGCACCAAGACTTGACCTATTGGGGTTTGGATGATGCTGAAGAGGTAACCTGTTGGGTTGCGATTTCAGAAGCGTCTGAGCAAAGCGGGTGTATGAGGTTTGTTCCTGGCAGCCATAAAAGCCGTATCGTGCCTCACGTGGACACCTTCAGCGAAAACAACTTGTTGTCACGAGGGCAGGAAATCGCAGTCGATGTGAAGGAAAAAGATGCGGTCGCTGCCGAATTGCGTGCGGGGCAGGCATCCATGCATCACGGGCATCTCTTTCACGCATCAGGGCCCAATAACACAGACGAAAGACGCATTGGTGCAGCGTTGCGTTTCATAAAGCCATCAATGAAACAGCAAAACGGCGTGAAGACTTTGGTTGCGCTAGTCGCAGGCCGAGATGATTTTGGACATTTTTTAGTTGCGCCCTCCCCTCAGGGTTTTTTGCATGAGAACGATTTCGATTTGTGTCAAAGGGATGCAGATCGCAAGAAACAAATACTCTTCGCGGGAGTGAATTGACACCCTTCGCGAGCTCAGACCCATTGCGATATCGACCGGGAAGCCGCCCTGAATAGCGAAAACTAGTAGACAATTAAAATTTATCATAGTCGCTAAGCTTTTCTTCCACTGGGCGAAAAGCTGCAGAGGAAGTCTACGGCAGGTTCGAAATTAAACTAGTCATTACAAACTCAAAAAGTGAGCAGCCTCATCTGACTGGTCCAATTTGATTGTTAGTGCATCATCGGCCTTTGATCCATCGGGATGATGGTTTCAGGTGCTGGCGGAGGGAAGCGGAAAGCCCCGTGTCGTCGTCGTTGGTGGTGGGGCCGGGGGCGGGCACGGTCGCGCGATATATTGCCAAGGATAGCGATGGTGCAATCGATGTCACCCTTATCGAGCCGTCACGGGTGTATTTCAGCTGCTTCTTCTCCAATCTCTACATCGGCGGTCTGAAATCGATCGAAGAAATCGGGCACACTTTCGGTGCGCTTGCTGCAAATTACGGTATCAACGTTATCCATGACTGGGCCGTTGCGGTCGATCGGGTCGACAAAAATGTGACTTTGGCAGGTGGTCAGGTGCTGCCTTATGATAAGCTGATCCTGTCACCGGGTATCGATTTCATCGAAGGGTCTGTTCCAGGCTGGGATTTATCGGCGCAGAATAAAATGGCCCACGCTTATGAGGCCGGTTCTCAGTCTCAGCTTCTGCGCGCCCATCTCGAGAACATGCCCGAAGGCGGGGTGTATGCAATGGTTGCGCCACCAAATCCTTATCGCTGCCCACCTGGTCCATACGAGCGTATTTCGATGGTGGCGCATGTTCTGAAAACCACCAACCCGACGCCCAAAATCGTTATTGCCGACCCTAAACCAAAATTCTCCAAAATGTCTCTGTTCGAGGATGGCTGGGCCACGCACTATCCGGGCATGATCGACTGGATCGGCGAAGATTTTGGCGGCGGAGACGTATCGGTAAACCCGGATCAGATGACGCTGACGATTGACGGCGAAGAAGTGGCTGTTGATGTTTGCAATGTCATCCCTGCGATGAAAGCCGGGCGTATTGCCGAACTCGCGGGTGTTACGAATGGCCGATGGGCGCCGGTCAATTCGGCTGACATGTCGTCAAAAACCGACCCGGATGTTTATGTTCTGGGCGATGCCAGTCAGCAGGGCGACATGCCAAAATCTGGATTCTCGGCCAATTCGCAAGCCAAGGTCTGCGCCAATGCTGTCCGGGGTTCGCTGACCGGGTCCCGAATATTCCCGCCGAGATACGCAAACACGTGCTGGTCATTGATCGCTGTAAATGACGGTGTCAAAGTCGGTGCGACATACGAAGCGACTGAAGAAAAGATAGCACGAGTTGACGGCTTTGTAAGCCAAGTCGGTGAGGACGCTAATCTGCGCAAGACGACCTACGAAGAATCCGAGAATTGGTACGCCGCCATCACAGCAGATATGTTCCACTAGGAGTTTTTTGTGGAATTTGTTACCAACTTCGGAGGGTCTTGTCAGAAGAACTTTGGTTGAGCGGGGCGGGGCGGGGCGGTTGCGTAGCTCTTGCCCATGACCAGACCTGCCTCTTTCGGTTACTTTAAAACCAGTCCCGAGATCATCCGTCGGTCTTGTCAGAAGAACTTGGGTATAGGCGGGTAGGGTGGTTCAGTGGTTTCGCGGATGACAAAACCTAATCCATTTCGCTACTTTAAGACCAGCCCTGAGATCGTCCTCCTGGCAGTTATGATGTATGTCCGGCTCCCGCTATCGCTGCGGAACGTGGAAGATTTTCTGCATGAGCGCGGCATCAAAATCAGTCATGATACTGATCGATTTTGGTGAAACAGAATTGGCCCGATGTTTGCTGCTGAGATCAGACGGAAGCGTGTCCAGCAACTGCGCGCGTTCTCTAACTGGCAGTGGCACCTGGACGATGTATTCGTGAAGATAAACGGCGAAACGCATTACCTTTGGCGGGCTGTTGATCACGAAGGCGAGGTGTCGGAAGCGATTGTCACCAAACGTCGAAACATGCAGGCGGCATTGAAATTCCTCAAGAAATTGATGAAGCGACACGGTAAAGCGGAGAACGTCGTCACGGATCGCTTCGCATCGTATCGGGCCGCTCTCAGAGAGCTTGGTGCAACCGAAAGACAGCAGACGAGCAGGTGGCTCAACGACCGCGTTGAGGTTTCCCACCTGCCATTCCGACGAAGAGAACGCGCCATTCAACGTTTCAGGCGCATGCGAAGTTTGCAGAAATTCGCCTCCGTCCATTCCTCTGTCTACAACCAATTTAACCAGGAGAGATCGCTAGCCAGCAGAGATACCTTCAAGCTGACGCGAAGCGCTGCTCTTGCCGAGTGGCGTCGACTTTGTTCCGGATAGGTTCACGGTTTCCGCGGCAAACTGAGACTGGTTCGAATTGGTCTGACAGCACGGTTATGGAACCGCTAGTTTCTTTACATCGTCGATTAGTGAAGCTTAGCTATAAGTCTCTGGAGCTTTTCGTAGGCTGGGCCACTGTTTCGGGCAATGACCGTAAATCACGAACGCGTCTTTCTCTGCGGCCAGTTTCATCAAGCGTTCTGCGCTGGCATTTGCCGCGGCCTCGTTCCAAGCCCCCACGAACTTTTCGTCAAATTCCTCCACTCTTGAAATCGCGTCGCTGGTCAACATCACCGCTCGTGATGGCAGTTCAACCAACAGTGCGATTTGCCCCGGCGAATGACCCGGCGCTTCCAACACCGTCAGCCCCGAACCAACGCGCACATCGCTTTCAACCAGTATATAATCGCACTCTGGCCAGTCTAATCGTTGCGCGTTACCCCAGTACAGCGGCTTGGCGAGTTTGCGTTCATTGGCGGACATCAGGATCGGCGCCTCTGGAAATGCATGCAACCCGCCCACATGGTCGATATGGGTATGCGTGCAAACATGAAGCGTGACATCTTCAGAGGTTAACCCCAGCTTTGCCAACTGTGCTGCAGGTAGGTTGTCTGGTTTGCACTCAAGCACCTCGCCAAACTCATCCAATCGATCTTCTTCAGAGGCAGATTGGGCATCCTTAACGTATTTTTCCGGGAGGCCAGTGTCGACGAGGATCGTTTCATTTTCATCCGTTTGGATAGCAAAGCCCGAAATGCCGATAATGCGACCGTTGGAGTGAACCTTGAACAAACCGTAGTCCAACACGGCAAGGCTCATCGGACGACCTTTGATAAAACCTTCAGCTTGCACTCGGTCTCTCCTCCGTTGTCCGGCAAGAACTTGGCGCACAGTTCGAAAGTCAGTGCACATACGCAATTACGATACCAAATGGATGGCGGGGTGCCTCCCTGGGTAGTCAATCTAGCCAACCCACATTTAGTACCACAGAAAGATTCAAAAGTGTTCTCTTGGCCGTGTGCCGTTGTTGGTAATGCGTGCTAGCTTTGCGGTAACGACGGGGCAACGGTATTGACCAACGACAAGAAACACGATCCGCTGGATGAATTATTGCGCGCTCGACTGCGCATTCCGGTTGGCGCTGACCTGAGGCTAAGGGCGCTATGCCAGTTAATGAAGGGCGTTGACTGGATCAGTCGCACCACGACCGGCCAAGCTTTTTTTGCATTGAACGAAACAGAACGAATTCTGTTGGAACTGGATGAACGTACTGGGCACGACTTGGTACGAGCGGTGCTTGCGATGAATGGGGGAACTGTTGTCAAAGCCCACGGTCTTGAAAACATTCCAGCCAGCGGCCCCGTCATCATTGGATCGACACATCCTATCGGCACTTTCGATTTTTTGGCACATGCAGGAGCTCTGCTTGACCACCGTTCAGACTTGAAAGTCGTTGCTGGGCGCGAGGCCGAGCGGTTTCTTGGGCGCGATTTGATCGTACCGGTGGACTTGGACCGACAGGACAAGGTGCTGACAGCGCGCCAAACTCGGGCCGGCATGTTGGCACATTTGGAACAGGAGGGTGCGTTACTGGTTTTCGGCTCGGGCCGCGTGCCAACGTTGAAAGACGGGCTTCTGATTGAGCCGCAATGGCGAACCGGGGTTACTCGTGTATCCGCAGAAAGTGGAGCGCCGATAGTTCCGGCCTCGGCGAACATGCGTAATTCGCGGCACTACTACCGAACTCGACGATTGGCTGCGCTACTCGGTGGGGGAAACGACGAGTTCGGACGCAGGGTGGCATCCTTAAGGTACGTGTCAGAGCTGATTGCCAAACTGGGTGGAACCTACAATGTGTATTACGGCTCAATACAGCCTGCGGGAACAGCACCGGACCTTCTGAAAGAGCTATCAGAAGGATTGGTTCCTGGTCTTTACAAATCCTAGGGCGCTACAGCAGGGCGAAAGAAAAGATCGGTCAGCACCCTGGGTTGTGGGTGTCATTGAGAGTTAGGTCGCGCGTTAGTTTTAGCCTAAGACTAAAACTGAGCTGGTAGGATATGCCTTGGTTCAGGTTTCGAAACCAATACCGAAATTCGCTTCCGTCCCTTCCTCCGTCTACAACCATTACAACCAGGAAAGATCGCTCGCCAGCAGAGATACATTCATGCTGACACGCACCGCCGCCATCGCCGAATGGTGCGAACATGGTGCAGCGCAAAGGGCAGCTATATTGGCCTAGCTCAGACTAGTTCGAATTGGTCTGACAGCATCGAAAAGTCTGATCGGTGGGTTTGCTATCCATGCCCCAGAGCCTGCTCGTTTTCATCAAAAAAGTGTAGTTTGTCGGTCGGGAAATGCAGACCAATCTTCGCCCCAGGCTTAAGGTCCGTATCACCGTTAAGTCGGGCGGTTACCTTTTCTTCCACGCCGCAATCAACAATCAGGAAAGTGTCTGCACCCAGGTATTCGATCACCTCGATGATACCATCGCTTTGACCATCACCAGCTGCGACCACCTCAATATGCTCAGGCCGCACGCCGAGTTTGGTTGCGTTTCCGGATAGATCAAACTCACCACTACGACCGTGCTCCAGCTTGTAAGTGCCGCCTTCAGTCGTGCAGGGCAGGATATTCATCTTTGGACTGCCGATGAATTGGGCCACGAACAGATTGGCAGGGCGCTCGTAAAGCTCTCGCGGAGTGCCGACCTGTGCGATCTTCCCGTATTCCAGCACCACAATCCGGTCGGCGAGAGTCATTGCCTCAACCTGATCATGCGTGACGTAGATCATCGTGCGCTTGAGGCTTTGGTGAAGTTTGGCGATCTCATACCGCATCTCAACCCGAAGCGCTGCATCTAGGTTTGAAAGCGGCTCATCGAACAGGAACGCCGTCGGATCACGTACGATGGATCTTCCGATGGCCACCCGCTGCCGCTGACCGCCGGACAGGTCCTTTGGCCTGCGCTCAAGGAATGGTCCCAGCTTGAGAACCTCGGCGGCCCGGTTGACCTGTTCGGCTATCTCGACCTTGGGAACACCCGCAACTTTCAGCGAGAACCCCATGTTTTCAGCAACCGTCAGGTGCGGGTACAGCGCATAGGATTGGAACACCATCGTCAGCCCGCGTTTTGAGGGCGGATGATCTGTGACGTCGCTGTCACTGATCAACAGAAATCCGCGCGAGATGTCCTCGAGCCCGCCAATCATGCGCAGCAGGGTGGACTTTCCGCAGCCGGACGGGCCGACGAAAACAATGAACTCACCTTCCTCGATCTTGAGATCTACGCCCTTGATGACCTGCGCCGAGCCGAACCATTTTTCGACTGCCTTTAGTTCGATGCTACCCATCAGGCCCTCCCTGCCCAGTGAAGCCAGACGGCGGCTGTCCAGGTGAATGCCTGGCCACCCGCAGGGCTGCCGGTTTTTGGGTCGAAGTACTCTGCGAACCCATAGCCCGATATCAGTTCGGCAGTTTTCTGGCGCAGCTGTTCTGCCTGTTGTGCATGCCCCATATCCGCCAGGCCAAACCCGATCATCATGTTCATGAAAGCCCAGGTCGGACCTCGCCAGTACCGACGTGCGTCGAATTTCGGCATGTCCGGATCATAGCTTGGAACGGGGTAAGGCACAGTTTCCAGTACTGATTTCAATCCTTTAAGCATCCGATCAGACTCCATGCCAGCGTACCAACACAAGTATGACGCGTTGGAAATACTCTCGGCCATCTCCCCGGTATGCGCGTCACGGGAGTCGAAGCTCCCTAGGTCATCGTTCCAAAGCGAACGCGCGCCGGATTCGAGCTTTTCATTATCCTCACTCAGGCCCTCGGCCTCCAGTTCGAGCTTCTCGCTGATCATCAGCAAGTCCCGTGCAGCGCGAAGAGTGGTGAACGTCATAGTGGGATCGGCGACGCGGAACGGGTTCAGGGACAACAGGGCTTGCTGGTCCCATACCGCATCTCGGCCGATCTGAACCAGCTTGATGTACCGGTCGTAGTCGAACTTTGTGGGTCGGTCGTCGCTGTTCACGTGGCTGGTGTCGCGGCGCTGGTATTCCCCAACATCCGACGCATCCATGCGCGCCATCGAGTTGTCCCAATCAGGGGCGTTGTCGCGACCTGCCTCCCACGGATGGGTCGTGCAAACGGCACCGAATTCATCAAGGCGCCATTTCATGATCCAACGATGCCACGCCAACAATTTAGGGAACAGCTCCTTCATGCGAGCATCCCCAAACGCGGTATCCTGTTCCCAGATTTTACGTGCCATGGTCGCAGCAATGGGGGGTTGGATGATGCCCGAAGACGGGATCGGGCCATTGCATCCCCAAACATCGGGGCCGGGGAAATACCCTTCATCCTGCTGGTGGAACAGGATATGCGGAACCATGCCGTCTTCCCATTGCCCGGTGAACAGCGTCTCGATCTCAGTCCAGGCGCGGTCGAGGTCGAACTGGGCAAAGCCAAGCGCGGCAATCGCGCTGTCCCAGTTCCACTGGTATGGATACAGCCCCTCGGTAGGAATGGTGTAGCCGCCGCGATCGTTCGCAATCAGGATATTGCGCGCCTCGCGGTCGGGGTTCGTATGTTGGTTCATCTGTGTCATCCTTTGACAGACCCCGCTGTGAGGCCCTTGGTCATGAAACGTTCAAGCCCCAGGAACAGCGCCATGATCGGAACGGTGGCGATCACCGCACCGGCCATCAGGTGCTGACGGGGAATTTCTGAGGAGTTTAGCATCGTGACCCCTCGGGTCAGGGTGAATTTCGACGGGTCATCCAGCAGCATGAAGGCCAGCAGGAATTCATTCCACGCGATCATGAAGACATAGAGCGAGACCGACGCCAGCGCGGGCAGGCTGAGGGGCAGGGTGATCTTCCAGATCACTGCCAGACGGGACAGACCGTCCATCAGCCCGGCTTCCTCCACCTCGGTCGGCAGGCCCCGGAAATAACCTTGCAGCATGTACAAGGCCACCGGGATCGTGGTGACCGGATAGATCATGACGATGCCGAGGATCGAGTTGCGCAGCCCTGTCAGCGAGAAGGCGATATAGATCGGTAGCGCCAGAACGATCATCGGCACCATGTAGATCAACAGGATCGAGCGCGAGAACGCCTTTTGACCCTGAAACCGGAACCGTGCCACCGCGTAAGCTCCGGGCACGCTAAACAGTAGCGTGATGAATACGGTCAGGACCGAGACATAAAGCGAAGTCCATAGGTATGTACCGAAATTGAAGTCACGGAACAGCTCGGTGTAGCTGCGGAACAGGTCGGTGCCTTGGGAGAGGTCGACCGAGAAGTCCAACGGGTTCTGTAACAATGCCTGCTGAGACTTCAGGCTGGTCATGACCATCACGTAGAACGGGATCACGACGATTGCCGTGAAGAATATGTACCCGAACCCTGTGAAGAAGCGGATCACTGCCTCTTCGTATTCATGGCGCGTGAGCTCTCCGAATGGCGTTTCTTTAAGGATCGCCGCCAGGGAAAGGTGCATGACGACGGCCATGGCGACAACTGTGACCACAACAGCCTGCAGGGATGTGTCCGAGCCGATCAGAACCGGACCAAACCCGGTCAGCCCGGACAGGCCCAGAAACGCCGATATGCCGAGGCGGGCTGGAGCACGCTTTGCGGGAAAGCGGACATAGACCAAACCGGCGACCGCACCCCAGATCAGGCAGAGCAGAACTTGTGGGCGAAAAGCTGCCCCGGTTGAAAACGACATGGTGATGGCTACCGTGGTGGCGACCACAACAAGCCACAGCGCGCCCAGAACTGGGGCAGTAAGATACCCTTTGCGCATCACAGACCCTCCTCACGGCTGATGAAGCGGAAGAAGACAAAGCTGAAGGCGATCAGGCAAACCAGGATCACAACGGCCACCGCCGCACCGGCACCGATGTTCGAGATCGCAAAGGCCTGCTCATAGACATTCACGGTAAGCGTGCGGGTGCCCGCATTGCCGCCGGTCAGCAGAAAGATGTCGTCGAACTTGTTGAACGTCCAAATGAAGCGAAGCAGGAACAGCACTGATAGAATGCCCAACAGTTGCGGGATGCTCAGCAGCCAGAACTTCTGGAACGGCGAAGCTCCGTCCATATCCGCCGCCTCATACATGCTGGAGTCGATGGACTGCATCCGGGCCAGGATGAACAGGAACGACAGCGGGAAGTAGCGCCAGATTTCGAACACGGTAACCATGATCAGCGCCAATGGGCGTTCACCGAAGAAATTGATTGGCTCGCTGCTCAGCCCCATCTGCACTAGCAAAGCGTTAGCGGAACCTGAGAAAGGGTCAAACAGCGTCACCCAAGTGAATGCGACGGCGATGACGGGGGCGACATAGGGGAACAGGTAGAGGCCACGGATGAAGCCTTGTCCCCTAAAGCTTTTGTTCAGCAATAAAGCGGCGAACAAGCCCATGACCAAAGCGCCAATCGTGCCGAAGACTGTGTAGAACAGCGTGACCCAGAGAACGCCCCAGAATTCCGAGCCATCAAAGACGCGTGCAAAGTTTTCCAGGCTGAACTCAAGGTTGGTCAGCACGTTTGGCCCGCTTCCTGTGAGGCGAGGCTCGGATTCTTCGACGAATTCCTCGAATGCTTGGAGATCTCCGTCGACCGTGACCGGGATGCGGATACGCTCACGCTGACCGCCGTCCAAGGTGCCAAAATCGCAAAACAAATCCCGCCCCTCAAGGACGCAGGGCTCGACGATTTCTCCGGCGGCGACGCCATCTGGCAGCACATCACTCAGGGTCACGCCTTCAACGGCGATTTCCTGGCTGGAGTTGCGCAGGCGGTATTCGATCCGCAGATCGTCACCAGAGCCGCGCAGGCTTTCACGGACAACCGGAGCAGGCGGGCGCAGGTCGGACAGGGTAAACGGTTTGAAGCTGATCCAGATGATCGCCAGCAAGGGCAGGATCACCACAAGCGACACGCTGATCACGGTCGGAGCCAGCAGCGCCCAAGCCAGACGCGCCTCGCGTTTGGCAAGAGCCCCGGTTCCGGTCGGTGGGGTGGCCGAAGACATGGAATACCTCGAAGGGTTGCGAGCAGCGGCGCGAGCGCCGCTGCAGGTGCTGGTTGATTACTGAACCTTGGCCAGCTCTTCGTTCATGGCTGCAACTGCGGCAGCCGCGTCAATCTCATCGTCGATATACTGCCGGACCACGCGGTTGATGGCCTGAGAGTTGATCATCTTCGACGCCAGCGCCAATTGACCTTCAGCCACGCCCCAGCGCTGTGCAACGTCCAGACCGCCCACGATTTCGTCGATCATGGCTTGGTCATAAAGCTCACCCAGAGGGGCCTTGCGGTCAACGCCTACAGGCAGCTCGGCCCATGCTTCAGAAAAGGCTGTCGGATTGTCGGCGTTGCCGCGACGAACAGGGAATTTGCCCTCAGGCGCAATTGCCAGAGTTTGGGTGTACCCGTCATCCATCGCGAATTTCACGAATTCCATCGCGGCGTCCGTATCCGCGTCGTTGGTAATGCCGAAATACCGCACATCGCCCCATGCTGCGCCATCCGGGTTGGACGGGCCAGAGAAGTTGGTCACGATTCCAGTCTTACTCGCCAATTCGCTTGAGGTCGGATCGTCGCTAATTGTTGGCGGAGCGCTGTCCCGCAAGCCGGCCAGTTCATCCAGAATGAAGGGCGACCAAATGATCATCGCGGCCTTGCCGTCGAAATACAGCTCTCGCGATTGCTTCCAGTACAGCTCACCCGGAGGCGACGCTTTTGAGATTGCTTTGTAGAAGTCCAGAACCTCTGTTGTCTTGGCCTCATCCAGTGGCTGGAAACCATCAGCGCCAACTGGCGAGACGCCATTGGCGAGGAACACATGTTCCAGCACCTGGCTCATGAAGTTCTCATCAACTTTGGTCGCGGCGACAAAGCCGTACATTTCCGGCGGGTTGTGCAGTTTTTCCAGCGCAGCCAATACGCTGTCAAATGAGTTGGGCGCATCCAGGCCGGCTTCGTCAAATAGGTCTTTGCGGTAGACAACCATTTGCGTCCAACCATCGACCGGTACTGAGGCTGTTTCGCCATTAAAGGCCGCCATACCCAATGCGCCGGGTGCAAATGTGTCGGCGCCCAGCTCTTCGATCACTTCTGTCGCAGCTTCGGTGTCAAGGATACCTGCTTCGGCCCAAGGCAGCGCGTATTGCAATGGATGATAGACCACATCAGGCAGATCTCCCGCTGCAAAAGCTGCGGTAGCTCGTGTGCCCAGATCTGTTTCGGTGACCGGAATTACCTCAACTGTGGTGCCGGTTTCCGCTTTAAACTGGTCCGCCATTTCCTGCTGCTTTGCGAGCCGTTCTGGTTGCTCCTCAGTTGTCCAGAAACGAATAGTATCTGCCTGTGCTGACACGGCTGCCAGGGCCAGCGCCAGCGATGTGCCAAGCATCAGTCGAGATGCATTTGGTGTAAGTTTCATGATCGGTCTCCTCCCCGATTTCCATTTTTGAATTGTGTAATTTTTCGCGCCAACTCTTCAGGTGTCAGGCGCGGTGGTCCATCAGAATCCCGTTCCAAAAGAACGGCTTCGCCGAGCTCACGCAGGCTTTCCGGTGCTTCTCCACGGGTCTGCCGTATGAGCATTTCAGCAAGGCGTTCGCCAGCCCGCTGTGAATCGACGCTGAATGTCGTAAGACGCGGGCTGACGTATTGGCTTTCGGGTATGCCGTCATACCCAAGGATCGAGACATCCTTACCGATTTGCAGGCCAAACTCGGTGCAAACAGTGTATGACCCTAATGCGGCCAGATCAGTCGCAAAGACGATCCCGGTCGGTGGATTCTCCAGTTCCAGCAAAGCTCGGGCTTGGACTGCACCTTCATCACGAGTGCGCGCGTCCTCGCGTATCAGTTCAAGGTCGATGGGCAAGCCAGCGGCGCTCAGACCTTCGAGATAGCCATCGCGTCGAAGGTGGCTGTAGTTGAATTTCGGATCGCTGCCGACGAAGCCGATGCGACGATGGCCAAAACCATTCAAACGACTGACCGCGCTACGGATTGCCGTTTCACCCGAGATATCAAACCAAGATGTATCGTCGTAAGGGTCCGCTTGCCCGTATCCCGTTCGACCGTAGAGTATGAATGGAACATTCAATGCGCTTAGATACTTGATACGAGCGTCGTCGACTTCCGTCCTGGGCAGAATAAACCCATCGGCTTTGCGCTCCTCCACAAGGCGCCCCAGAACGTTGAGCATATCCTTTTCGGACTTGGCCGTTGAGATAGTCATCGTCCAATCGAATGCGCTGGCACCTTCACAAGCGCCCGCTAGAAAGTCCTGCAGAAACGGATTGTGCCGGTCCGGTTCCCCGCTGTTAATGACCATCGCAATTGCACGTACTTTCCCTGTGCGGATCGCCTGCGCGTGGCTGAGCGGGCGATAGCCCATCTTTCTCGCGGTAGATTCGACCCGTTTTCTGGTGGTCTCCGAGATGTCGGAATACCCGTTCAAAGCACGCGACACGGTGCTCTTTGAAAGACCGAGGTGATCAGCTAACTCGTTCAGCTTCACCCTTCGGGAGGAGGGATCGCGACGGAGCGAAGATTCGCGCTTCGGTAGACTGGGAATCGTTCTCATCCCACTATTTGTTTGCTCCGAAACCGGTTTCGGCAACCAAAAAAATCGAAAAACTCATCAAATTACACATTTGACGGTTTTGTCGGAAGAACTTGGGTTGAGGCGGGTAGGGTGCTCTCGTAGCCATCACGCATGATTAAACAATCGCCATTCAAGTACTTCAAGACCAGTCCAGAGGTCATTCGTCTGGCAGTCATGCTGTACGTTCGGTTCCCACTATCGCTTAGAAACGTGGAAGACCTATTGCATGAGCGTGGTATTGTAGGTGAGCCACGAAACCGTCCGCTATTGGTGGAACAGGTTTTGCCCGATGTTTTCTGCTGAGATCAGACGGAAGCGTGTCCAGCAACTGCGCGCGTTCTCTAACTGGCAGTGGCACCTGGACGATGTATTCGTGAAGATAAACGGCGAAACGCATTACCTTTGGCGGGCTGTTGATCACGAAGGCGAGGTGTCGGAAGCGATTGTCACCAAACGTCGAAACAAGCAGGCGGCATTGAAATTCCTCAAGAAATTGATGAAGCGACACGGTAAAGCGGAGAACGTCGTCACGGATCGCTTCGCATCGTATCGGGCCGCTCTCAGGGAGCTTGGTGTTACCGAAAGATAACAGACGGGCAGGTGGCTCAACAATCGCGTTGAGAATTTCCACCTGCCATTCCGACCAAGAGAACGCGCCATGCAACGTTTCAGGCGTATGCGAAGTTTGCAGAAATTCGCCTCCGTCCACTCATCCATCTACAACCACTTCAACCAGGAAAGATCGCTAGCCAGCAGAGATACCTTCAAGCTGACGCGAAGCGCTGCTCTTGCCGAGTGGCGTCGACTTTGTTCCGGATAGGTTCACGGTTTCCGCGGCAAACTGAGACTGGTTCGAATTGGTCTGACAGCACCCGCTTTTCAGCTAAATCCAATGCTTGGTGGATTGATACGGTGTCCCCGAAAGCCAAATGCTTGGCGAAAATAATCAAACTAGCGGCTGATTATACATAGCTCCGAATCCCACTTTAAATAGATTTGACCTAACATCGGAGGCGCAATCATGACTGATTCAGATTCAATTTTCTTTGGCTATCATGCTGATCCATCGCGCTCCAGCTCATTGCAGGCTGCTGCCTACACCGAGCGCAAGTGGTTTGACGCAGACCTTCGCGCCATCCTCTCCAAAACTTGGCAATGGGTATGTCATGTCGAGAAAACACGTGAGCCGGGATCTTATGTAACAGTGGATATTGCCGGCCAACCCATTGCCGTTGTGCGTGATAAAGAGGGTAAGCTTCGTGCCTTTTATAATGTCTGCAAACACCGTGCGCATGAATTGCTGTCGGGCGAAGGCAATACAACGCGGATCATGTGCCCCTATCATGCTTGGGTCTATAAACTTGACGGGCAATTGGCCCGCGCACCACATACCGAAAATCTCGAAGATTTCAGGAAAGACGAGATTTGTCTCGATGCAGTGCAGGTCGAGGAATTTTGCGGCTTTGTTTTCGTCAATTTGGATCCGATGGCAGCGTCTTTGTCAGAACAATCCGGCAACTTGGAAACCGAAGTGCGCCATTGGGCACCGGATGTGGATCAACTCACTTTTGGCCATCGTCTGACCTATGACATCAAATCCAACTGGAAGAACGTCGTGGACAACTTCCTAGAGTGCTATCACTGTCCTACAGCGCACAAGGATTTTTGTGACCTCGTGGATATGGATACCTACAAGGTTACGACCTACGGCATTTACTCCAGCCATATGGCTGATGCGGGCACAAGTCCGAATTCCGCTTATGATGTGTCGAATGCCACCGTGAAAACCCATGCGGTTTGGTGGCTCTATCCGACGACCTGCCTGATGCGGTATCCGGGACGGTCAAGCATGATCGTGTTGAACATCATCCCTGTTGGGCCAGATCGGACGCTTGAAACTTATGACTTCTTCCTTGAGACATCGGAACCCGACGCGATGGAGTTGGACGCAATTCGTTATCTGGACGAAGTTCTTCAGGTCGAAGATATCAGCCTTGTGGAAAGTGTGCAGCGCGGGATGAACACACCCGCGTTCACCCAAGGTCGGATCGTCAATGACCCGGATGGTTCCGGCAAGTCCGAGCACGCTGTACATCACTTCCATGGCTTAGTCTTGGACGCTTACGCAAAAGGTGCTGCGTGACGCGGCCAAACATCCTCGTGATTATGGCGGACCAGTTGGCTCCGCATTTCACAGGGGCTTACGGTCATAAGGTTGCCAAGACGCCACACCTGGATGCGCTGGCTGCACGCGGCATGCGCTTTGATGCGGCTTACTGCAATTCTCCACTCTGCGCACCTTCACGGTTTGCCTTTATGTCGGGGCAACACATCAGCCGCATTGCAGCTTACGACAATGCATCCGAGTTCAGAGCCTCGGTGCCAACATTTGCGCATTACCTTAAATCGCTAGGCTACCGGACCTGCCTTTCAGGCAAGATGCATTTCGTTGGCCCAGATCAATTGCATGGGTTCGAAGACAGGGTAACAACCGATATCTACCCCGCAGATTTCGCATGGACCCCGGATTGGGAAGCGCCAGATGAGCGGATCGATAAGTGGTATCATAACATGCAAACCGTCAAGGAAAGCGGTTTGGCCCATGCGACCTTCCAGATCGACTATGACGATGAAGTTGGCTTTGCCGCCAATCGCTGGCTCTTCGATGTGGCCCGAGACAAAGCACGTGGGAACGATGCACCCTTTGCGATGGTGGTAAGCTTCATTCACCCGCATGATCCTTACGTTGGACGACCTGAATGGTGGATTCTTTATTCGGACGATGAGATCGACATGCCGTCCTTTACACCCGTGACGGAGGATCAGGACCCGTTCTCGCGTCGATTGATGGATGGGATCGAAGCATCATATGTGCCGCTCAGCGACGAAGAAATCCGTCGCGCGCGTCATGCTTATCTGGCCAATGTCAGCTACTTCGACAGCAAGATCGGGGAGCTGATTCAGACCCTCGAAGAGACGGGCGAGTTGGACAACACCATAGTGTTTGTAACTGCGGATCACGGCGACATGCTGGGAGAACGTGGGCTGTGGTATAAAATGAATTTCTTTGAACACTCTGCGCGCGTTCCACTGGTCATGGCCGGGCCGGGCGTTGTAGTGGGGACAACGCAGAATGCAGTGTCACTGGTCGATTTGCTGCCGACCTTTATCGATATTGGCGGCGGTAATGAGGCGATGATCGGAGAACCGATCGACGGCCGCAGTCTAATGCCTTTGGCCCGTGGCGAATACGACCCAGTTGATGAAGCCATCGGTGAGTATTGTGCCGAGATGACGGGCTATCCCGTAATCATGATCCGGCGCGGCCCTTTAAAATACATTCATTGCGACAGCGATCCGCCGCAGCTCTACGATCTAAACGCCGACCCGCTGGAAACAAAAAATGTCGCCACAGACCCTGATTATGCTGATGCGGCAGCCCGCTTTGCAGCCGAAGTCGCGGAACGGTGGGACGGTAGTGAATTGCGAAAAAAGATTATCGCCACGCAGAGATCACGCCGCGCGTTACATGCCGCGATGGAAGCAGGTGCCAGCGAGTCATGGGATTACAACCCACCATCTGATGCAAGTCAGCAGTATGTCCGCAACAACTTGGATTGGACGGTGGCCGCTAGTCGCTACCGCTATCCGCCTTTGAAGGATTGAAGCCAATGATGCTGAACGGAAAAATTGCCCTTGTGACCGGCGCGCGCGGTGGCATCGGGCGTGCAATTGTCGCGCGGTTCCTAAAAGAAGGGGCAACAGTATTTGCCGCAGACCTCACACCGGAAGGATCGTTAGACCAGCACGACGAAGATGGCAGTCATTTTGTTAAGCTGGATGTGACTCAAGAGGCAGACTCGGTTGCGGCGATGGATCATGTGCGCGCCACACACGGAAAGTTGGACATCCTAGTAAACGCGGCCGGGATCGAGATCGAAAAAACCGTTGAAGAGACCACGCTGGAGGAATGGAACCAAAGCTTTGCCGTGAATTCTACAGGCACGTTCCTGACCTCGAAATACGCCATCCCATTGATGCGCGAAGCGGCGAAGACAGGGAATAGCGCAAGCCTCATCAATTTTGGCTCCTACGATGGGTTCATCGCTGATCCGGGCCTTGCGGCCTATTGCGCAACCAAAGGTGCAGTACACGCTTTGACCCGCGCAATGGCTTGCGATCATGGCCCCGAAGGTATCCGCGTAAACGCCATCTGCCCCGGCTATATCGATACCCCAATGCTGCAGAGCTTCTTCAACGGAGATGGATCTGGTGGCGGCGGCGGCAATATTGAAACGCTGCAACAGGCCGTGCGAGATGTTCATCCGACGCGCACCTACGGGACGCCACAGGACATTGCAAACCTGGTTAACTGGCTTGCTTCCGACGAAGCACGGTATGCCTCTGGCCAGTTGTGGGTTCTGGACGGGGGGCTGTCTGCACAAGTGCAGCAGATGAAACTCTGATGCCCAAATCCGTCATCATCACCTGCGCACCCACAGGGGGCATCCATACGCCATCGATGTCGCCACATCTGCCGATTACGCCTGCCGAGATCGCGACAGCAAGTATTGAAGCGGCACAAGCCGGCGCGTCGATCATTCACTTGCACGCACGGCATCCAGAGACCGGCAAACCCGACCCCCGCCCCGAGCTGTTTCAGCAATTTTTACCTGTGATCAAACAGTCCACTGATGTGGTGATGAATGTCTCTACCGGCGGCGGTTTGGGAATGTCGATGGATGAGCGCCTGCTGGCGGCGACCTCAACAAGCCCAGAGATGGCATCTCTCAACATGGGTTCCATGAACTTTGGCATCTTTCCGATGCTGCAGAAATACACTGAGTTTCAGCACGATTGGGAACAGCCATTCCTGGAGATGACAGAGGACTTCATCTTTCCCAACACCTTCAAAACAATTCGTTACGCCATTGAAAAACTTGGTGGTGATCATGGCACAAAGTTCGAGTTCGAATGCTATGATCTTGGCCATCTCTACAACGTCAAATGGTTCGTGGATCAAGGCCTGATCAAACCGCCTTTTTTCATTCAGATGGTGTTCGGCATCTTGGGTGGCGTTGGCGCGGATTCAGACCATCTAACCCACATGCACAATACAGCGGACAAGCTGTTCGGAGCAGAGAATTACGAATGGTCTGTCCTTGCCGCTGGCCGTCACCAAATGCCTTTTGCAACCCAAAGTGCATTGCGCGGCGGAAACCTTCGTGTTGGTCTCGAAGACAGCCTGTTCATTGGCAAAGGTGAGTTGGCCCAATCCAACGCGGAGCAGGTCACGCGCATCCGATCAATCGTAGAGAACCTTGGCCTTACGGTCGCGACGCCAGCAGAAGCGCGCATGCGGCTCGCACTAAAAGGCGGCGATCAGGTTGGGTTTTGAGGAGACGCTTATGCAGACGAAAATGTTGATCAATGGCGAATTGGTCGAAGGTACCGAAGAGGCGTTGGAAATCCTGAACCCTGCAACAGGCGAAATCATATGCAAAGTAAAAGAGGCCAGCGATGCACAGACCGAGGCGGCAGTGCGCGGTTCGGCAGAGGCATTTGAGACCTTTTCAGGTACGACCCCCGCGGAACGCGCTGCGATATTGCTTCACATAGCTGAAGTTATCGAGGCGAACGGCCAGGAGTTGGCAGAACTTGAGAGCTTGGATGTGGGAAAACCCTGGCCATCGGCTCATGATGACGAAATGCCGCTGACGATCGATGTCTTTCGCTTTTTCGCCGGGGCTGCGCGCACCATGATGGGCTCTGCTGCTGGCGAATATGTTGCGGGTCATACGTCGATGATCCGACGTGACCCCATTGGCCCTGTTGCGGCCATCTCCCCCTGGAACTACCCGCTGATGATGGCGTCCTGGAAGATTGCCGCACCAATTGCGGCAGGATGTTCGGTGGTGTTGAAACCTTCCGAGATCACGCCGCTATCTACTTTGCGACTTGCAGAATTGTTACAAGATGTTCTGCCAAAAGGCGTGCTAAACGTGATTCATGGTCGCGGGCTCGGCGTGGGAAATACCCTGATGAACAGCCCGCAGATGGAAGGGATCAGTGTTACGGGCTCTCCGGCGACAGGCATGGCTGCAATGCGGGCTGCTTCCCAGAAAATTAAACACGTTCATCTGGAATTGGGCGGCAAGGCGCCGGTCATTGTCTTTGGTGATGCTGATCTTGACGCCGTGGCCGAGACGATCCGTTATGGCAGTTACTTCAATGCCGATCAGGACTGCGCACAGCCTTGCCGCGTGATGGTTGCAGACAGTGTTTACGACAGGCTTGTGGCAGCCCTTGCTGATCAGGTCGGTCAGATCCAGATTGGTGCGCCGAAAGCCGAGGGAACAGAAATGGGACCGCTTGTTTCTGCCTCTCAGCAGGATCGAGTTGCAGGTTTTGTAGACCGCGCGCGAGACAATTCAGAAGTCGTTACCGGGGGGACGTTTGGCGAAGAAAACGGGTTTTTCTACCAGCCGACAGTCATCGCCGACGTAGACAATACTGCGGAGATAGCCTGCAATGAGGTGTTTGGGCCTGTTGTAACAGTGTCGCGTTTTTCTGACGCAGAAGAGGCGTTGAAAATCGCCAACAAAGGGCCTTACGGGTTGGCCTCATCGGTCTGGACACGAGATGTTGGGCGCGCGATGCAAATGACATCCAAGCTGCGCTATGGGTTTACGTGGGTAAACACGCATGGGGTCGCGACCCCCGAGATGCCATGGGCCGCGATGAAAGGCTCGGGCACGGGCAGTGATATGTCGGTTTATGCATTGGACGCTTATACTGCGATCCGTCACGTCATGGTGGCACACTGATGCGGTTGGCTGGAAAACGCGCCTTTGTTACAGGCGGCAAGCAGGGCATTGGGCGGGGCATTGTTGAGGCGTTCATGGCTGAAGGGGCCGCTGTCACTGCCTGCGGGCGCGGCCCTCAACCCGATGATCTGCCGGAAAACGTAATTTGGTACACACTGGATGTGTCTGCCGCCGAAGCGGTTGCAGAGATCGTCAGTATAGTCGGTGGAACTGATATCCTTGTAAACAACGCCGGCGTTCAGGTCGAAAAAACTGTTACCGAAAGCTCGGACGCGGATTGGGACTTGGTGATGGGCGTAAATGCGCGAGGCGTTTTTAACTGTTGTCGCGCCTTCATTCCAGAAATGTCGCAAGGTGGCTCGATCATCAACATCGGTTCGATCTCAGGCAATGCCGCGGACCCATCGATGGCGCTCTACAATGCGTCAAAAGCGTTTGTGCATGGGCTCACACGCTCTATCGCAGTGGACCACGGACCAGCGGTGCGCTGCAATGCGATCTGCCCGGGATGGATTGAAACAGGCATGCTGGACGCAGCGTTCGACCTCGCGCATGACCCGGAAAAGGCCAAATCCGACGCGTTGGCTCGCCACGCGGTCAAACGCTTTGGCAAACCTGCCGATATTGCAGCGATGGCTGTGTGGCTGGCTTCTGACGACTCGTCTTTTGCAACCGGCCAGTTGTTCACGGTGGACGGTGGTCTGACGGCGGCCTCCCCCCTTAATCCGGGGCTGTTATGATGTCAGAAATTGAAAGAACCGCCATTCTTGGAGCCGGTGTGATAGGGGCAAGCTGGGCAGCTTTGTTTCTCGCCTCGGGCCGTAGCGTGACGGTCTTTGACCCCGATCCGAATACCGAAGCATCCGTTCGCTCTTATGTCGAAAAAGCCTGGCCGGCACTGGACGAGTTGAACCTCACAGATAGGGCCACACCCGACGCTATCACTTTCGTTTCAACCGCCGAGGCGGCTGTCCAGGGCGCGCAATTTGTTCAGGAGAACGTGCCAGAAAGACTGCCAATCAAGCATTCGACCTATGCCGGGATTGAGCCAGAGTTGAACCCTAACGCAATAGTTTCCAGCTCAACTTCCGGCCTGACGCTTGAAGCTTTGCAAGAGGGATGGCGCGATCCCAGCAAATTGATCCTAGGTCATCCATTTAACCCACCGCATCTCATCCCATTGGTCGAATTGACCGTCAACGATTCCACCGGTTCAGATGTCTTGGACCGCACAGAAGCTTTCTACAAAGACATTGGTAAGATCACGATCCGGATCAAGAAAGGCATGCCAGGACATGTCGCGAACCGTTTGCAAGCCGCAGTTTGGCGCGAGGCCGTTCATATGGCGGTCGAAGGCGTTGCCAGTGTCGAAGACATCGATAAAGCGATGTGGGCTGGCCCGGGACTGCGATGGGCGGCGATGGGTCCGACAACCCTTTTTCACTTAGGCGCAGGCGATGGTGGCCTGCAGGCTTTCTGTGACCATTTCAAAGACACATTCAATGGCTGGTGGGACGACTTGGGCGATCCTCGTCTTGATGAGGATGTCATCAATAAACTGGTCGATGGCATTAACGATCAAACTCAGGGGCAAAGTACCGAAGAGTTATCAGCGCAACGCGACAAGATGCTTACAGCGATGCAAAAAGCTACCCAACACTTTCGGACTTGATGTCGGGATTGAACATTGGCCAAGCGCGAAACTCGAACGGGGTGCGGCCTTCAATGCGATCCGCACTGGGTGTCAATCCAAATCGTTTGCGGTATGCCCGGCTGAAATGAACCTGTCCATTAAACCCTGATGCTTCCGCAATCTCGCTGAACTTAAGCTCAGTTTGCGTCACTAATCCGCGCGCGCGATCAAGGCGAATGTCGCGGTAATACTCGATCGGTGACTTATGGACATATTGCTGAAACAATCGGCTAAGTTGTCGTTGCGAAATCTTCAACCTCGCTGATATTTCAGGGATCGACAAAGTGGCTTCCAAGTGCGCCTCCATCAAATCGATCGCGTCCCTTACCACTCCAGAGGTGACGTAACCCAGCGGCTCCATGTCTTTGGGGTTCTGTGATTGGCCTTCTCCGCGCACATTGTGATGAAAAAGGTATCGAGCAGATGCATTGGCGATACTCTCACCAGCGACAGAATGTACAAACCGCAATCCCAGATCGGTTGCTGCAGAACCCCCGCAACAAGTGAAAATCTTTCCATCCATAATAATCATGTTCTCTGACACGGTGGTGTCATGGGCCGTTTCGGCAAAGGCGTCGATGTGTTCATAGTGAACCGTTGCGGTCTTTCCTTTGAGTAGTCCAGCCGTCGCAAGTACAATCGCGCCGGTATCCAAACCACCAACGATTGCTCCACCCGATTCCCATTTCTGTAGGGCTACCTTGAACTGAGGTGTCCCGTGACGCTCAGGTGTCCAACTAGTACTCACCAGAACCATCCAAGGCTTGCGCCTCACCACCTCCGCCAATGGGGCAGTGTCAACGACCAAGCCACTGCTGGATTCAATTGGACCACCGGGGTCTGAGACATAGGTCCAAGAAAATCGAGCTGAACCCGTCAGGTAATTTGCTACTCTGAATGGATCCACGAAAGACGTTGTCGCCGAAACATTAAAATGCGAACTCACCAAAACAACTATGTCTAATTTGCGATCTATTGGCTGCGTCATGGCCGATTTTGTAAAACAGCGTCCAAAATTGTCAATTATGTTCCGGAAATACTCAAAAGACACCAGAGTACTGAGCCAAGCACTGCCTAAGTGCGAAGGCTAGGCCGAGGGGATCAGATCTCAATCAGTTTCTGAAGCTAGAAAGCCGACATTCGCTCCACCGCAGCGAAGGCTCACTTTGTCCGCACAGCGGTCGTCGGCCTTTTCAAAAAAGAGGTCTGCTATCCGCTCTTAGGCAGTCATTTGACAAAAACGCTCAGGTGACCGCCTTGAGTCCAAAACTGCGCATGGACAGGTGGCTGAACAACCACATTGAAAATTCGCACCTCACGTTTTGGCGGTGTGAACGCGCCATGCAACGTTTCTGGCGTATGCGAAGTTTGTATAAATTCGCCTCCGTCCACTCCTCCATCTACAACCACTTCAACCAGGAAAGATCGCTAGCCAGCAGAGATACCTTCAAGCTGACGCGCAGCGCTGCTCTTATCGCTGTTCGAAACCGGACTTTGTCACACCATCCTTGCCAATGCAGCTTCTGGTTCATCACTTGACCGCATAAGTAAGAAAGGGTTCGATTCAGAGTACAACCACTTAGGGAATTTTGTTAAAAAACATTTATTTTGAGTGAACCATGCAATTAAGTTGACGTCAGGTAAACCTCTGTAATTCTTAAGCAAATCATGAAATTTTAATTTCAAAACAAATACTTCAGAACCGAGCGACCAAGGCCTAAGCCAACTAGAGCAGTTTAATTCCGCGCCAAGACGTCCAAATAGCCACCAGCCCTTGAACTTCAACCGTGCCTGCGCGGGCGTGAGTTTCGCCCGTGAGGTCCCTATTCAAACAGGATGGTCCCCATGAATTTTCTTCTGCGTGGTAGCCTGGTTACTCAAATCACCATCGGTCTTGTCGCCGGTGTTCTGCTTGCCACCCTTTGGCCTACTGCTGGGTCAGCGGTCGGCCTGCTTGGCGACTTCTTCGTCGATGCATTGAAAGCTGTTGCACCAGTTCTGGTGCTGATCCTGGTTTGCGCTGCAATCACAAACCACAAAAAAGGCAGCGAGGCGCGTATGGGCCCCGTGGTGCTTCTGTATATAGTCGGAACCTTCGCAGCTGCACTGGTTGCGGTTGCAGCCAGCTACATGTTTCCGGTTACTCTGCATTTGACAGGTACGCCCGAGCTTTTGGATGCTCCGGACGGTTTAGCTGAGGTGGTCAAAAATATCCTGCTGAAAATCGTGGACAATCCGGTGAATGCTTTGGCAACCGCTAACTATATCGGCATTCTCGCCTGGGCCGTTGGCCTGGGGCTTGTTTTCCGTCACGCCAGCGACTCGACCAAGACCTTGATGTCGGACCTGGACGGCGCGATTACCAAGATCGTCGCAGCGATAATCCGAGTGGCTCCAATCGGCATCTTTGGTATCGTGGCTTCGACAATTGCTGAGACCGGCATTGAAACACTTGCAAGCTATGGCCAACTGCTGGCGTTATTGCTTGGCTGCATGATTTTCTTGGCGTTGGTTGTAAATCCGCTGATCGTGTTCCTGCGCATTCGCAAGAATCCATATCCGTTGGTTTTCACATGCCTGAAAGAGTCCGGGATTACCGCTTTCTTCATGCGCAGCTCGGCCGCCAATATTCCGGTAAACATGGAACTTTGCCGCCGTATGGATTTGGATGAAGAGACCTATTCGGTCACCATTCCGATCGGAGCGACAATCAACATGGCCGGTGCCGCCATAACCATCACGGTGATGACGCTGGCAACCGTTCATACGATGGGAATTCAGGTTGATTTCGTCTCAGCTGTTTTCCTGAGCGTCATTGCTTCGATCGCTGCCACTGGGGCTTCGGGCGTAGCAGGAGGATCACTGTTGCTGATCCCAATGGCCGCCAGCTTGTTTGGCATCGACAATGCGACGGCCATGCAAGTGGTGAGCATCGGCTTCATAATCGGCGTGCTGCAAGATTCTGCAGAAACCGGTTTGAACTCGTCGACCGACGTTCTGTTCACTGCGGCGGGATCGTTTCAACAAGGCGACCCTTACCCACGCAAATTGCCGGCGGCACATCCCACGGCTTAGCCACTATTTAAAACACTTCAACCGCTGGCACTGGTCATCGGTTGAAGGACGGATTGGTCCGCGATCTGTGAGTTCGTAACCATGTTAATTTGGAGCAACAGCGAAGGTCCGCAAAGCGGGCTGCAACCGAAGCATGGAGGTTGGCTGCGGGATGTCGGCTATGGGCCGCTCCGGTTGATTGTTGCCTTGGATAAATTGGTATTGATGAAGTGGTCTGTCGCTTAGCATGGTCCCTAAGGAAGCAAGAGCGTATAGGTCGGAGGCCATTGAATGGCAAAAATCAGAGTAAATATTGTCGGTGCCGGTCGCGTGGGTCAAACCATCCTCGGCCTTTTGCGACACTCATCCAAGTATTCGGTTCAAGACATAGTAAGTTCTCGATTTAGATCAGCGGAAAACGCAGCCCAAATTGCGGGAATGGGCAGAGCGGTGGAGAAATATGCAGACTTAGCGCCGGCCGACCTGTGGATTTTGGCGGTGCCGGATTCTCAGATTTCAATTGCAGCAACCGACCTCGCAAAAGTTGTTGGTCAACACGATGCCAATGAACCGCCTCCAGTTGCGTTTCACTGCAGTGGTTTTTTTCCGGCAGACAAAATGGCGCCGCTTCAAAAGCTAGCCTGGCGACTGGCCAGCGTGCACCCAGTACTTACGTTCGCAGAGCCGGCAACCGCGATCCAGCAATTCGAGGGAACACTTTGTGGCATTGAGGGCGAAGTTTCTGCCTTGGATTTTATCAAAGACTTTCTGGCCGAGATTGGAGGAATCCCATTTCAGATCAATTCCGATAGCAAAAGCCTCTATCATGCGGCCGCCGTGATTTCGAATAACTTCACCGTGGTTTTGCAGGCGATCGCGCGTGAAGCCTGGGCTACCGCGGGAGTGCCTGATGACATTGCAAAGCAACTGAACACCACGCTGCTTCAAGCCACCTGTGAGAATGTTGCCGCCTATGGACCACTGGGAGCGCTTACGGGACCCGCATCACGAGGCGACACCTTTGTCGTCTCGCAACAAGCGAAAGATGTAGCCGCTTGGCACCCTGCTGCAGGAATCATCTACAAAGAGCTGAGCTTGCTCGCTCAGAAATTGAAGGCCGACGGTAAGACACAGGATTGGTTGGGTCCCGAAGCCTAGCCTGACCTGCAATTCAAATGTGATTATGTGAATTTTTGGGACCTTTTATCTCGCGCTTGCGGCGAACGGCAGGTTCAACGGGTGCACTGCGACATCTTGATGTCGGCCTATGAGACCGGAATGGGCCGCTCCAATCCAAAAACTAAGGGGACTGACCCAGTGCCTTTTCAGTTCACTCGTAAATCTTTACAAACCAGGAATGTCATTTGATGTGGAGAAGGTGATTATTCGGACCGGCCAGTTGAGGTCCGAAGTTATAGACACTACGGAAACATCATCTGTTTGCGACGTACCGAAAACATATTTGTCGACGATTGCGCGGCCTGCGCCCTGGGCGACCATGCAGACCAAAGCGGATTGCGTCTGGACTTCGGCTTTGACCTGAAACGAAGGGTCTTGTCAGAAGAACTTTGCTTGAGCGGGGCAGGGCTGTTGCGTAGCCTTTGTCCACGACCAGACCTGCCTCTTTCAAATACTTTAATACCAGTCCCGAGATCATTCGCCTTGCGGTTATGCTGTATTTCCGATTCCCGCTCTCGTTTCGGAATGTAGAAGATCTGCTGCACGAGCGAGGCATCGACGTGAGCCACGAAACGGTCCGATATTGGTGGAACAGGTTCGGTCCGATGTTTGCCTCTGAGATCACACGAAAGCGAGTCCAGCAATTGCGCGCGTTCACGAAATGGAAGTGTCACGTCGGCGAGGTTTTCGTGAAGGTGAATGGCAAGCGGCATTATCTTTGGCGGGCCGTAGATCATGAGGGCGAATTGGTGGAGGCAGTCGTCACCAAAACGCCGAAACAAGAAGGCGGCATTGAAATTCCTCAAGAAGTTAATGAAGGGACACGGCAAAGCGGAAAACGTCGTCACGGATCGCTTCGTATCGCATCGGGCCGCTCTCAGAGAGTTTGGTGCTACCAAAAAACAGCAGACGGGCAGGTGGCTCAACAATCGCGTCGAGAATTCGCACCTTCCTTTGCGACGACGCGAACGCGCCTTGAAACGTTTCAGGCGCATACGAAGTTTACAGAAACTCGCCTCCGTCCATTCCTCCTTCTACAACCGCTTCAACCAGGAAAGATCGCTTGCCAGCCGAGATACCTTCAAGCTGACACGCACCGTCTCTCTCGCCGAGTGGCGCGAACTTGGTGCGGCATAAAGAGTTGCTATATTGGCCTAGCTGAGACTGGTTCGAATTTGTCTGACAGCACCTTCGAGGAATACCCCTAATCCCATCGGGAACGCCCGATCCCTACGAACCACCCAAAAACTGAATTGTGGCATTGTCCGCATAGCGGTCGCACGAGATATTCCGGCGAAGGTCTGCTTTGAGCCCATTTCAGTCATTAGAAGAGGCGATGCAAAACGGTAAATTCAAGTGCATGAGATTGGCCCGTTTTTGCGAATCTTGAATATGTGGCATTCTCAGTTCTGGGCGATATCAGACAAAACTTGATTTAGATCTGGCGTCCGCGGCCTGGGAGGAGCCAGCTATGAACCTGAGACCTGACCCGACTTTTCACGCCACACCGAGACTTGCTATGGAGGCACCGGCGGAAACGCTCGCCTTCACATTGATGCTCAGTCCCGACGGCTCACGGCCGGATGGCCTGGCCGTTGTGGATGTTGACCCGAAATCGAAGACCTACAGTCAGATCGTCCATCAGCTTATCATGCCCAACAAGGGTGACGAGTTTCACCACTTTGGCTGGAACGCGTGCTCTTCTGCACTTTCGCCCCTGACAGGGCATGCATTTCTGGAACGCAGGTATCTGATTGTACCGGGAATCCGATCCTCGCGCATCTACGTGATCGACGTTAAGGAACCCCTGAAGGCGAAGATTCACAAGATCATCGAACCCGAAGAGGTGTTCGCCAAAACGGGCTATTCCCGTCCGCACACAATCCACTGCGGTCCCGAAGGAATTTATGTTTCTACGCTCGGCGGCGGCGGTGCCGATGGCACGGATGGCCCTCCGGGCATTTTCATCATGGACTGCGAAACGTTTGATATCCTTGGCCGCTACGAGATGGACCGAGGTGAACAGGACAAGCATTATGATTTCTGGTGGAACCTTCCGCGCGACTACATGGTGAGTTCTGAATGGGGGCTGCCGCCACAGTTTGAAAACGGGATCGTGGCCGAGGATTTGCTGTCCAACAAATACGGCCACAAGATCCATTTCTGGAACCTGCGCGAACGCCGCAACGTCCAAACCATTGATCTGGGTGCGAACCACCAGATGGCTTTGGAAATCCGGCCCGCTCATGATCCGGCAAAGGATTATGGTTTTTGCGGCGTCGTCGTGGACACAACAAACCTGCAGGGCGCAATTTTCACATGGTGGCAGAAGGATGACGGAACGTTCGAGGCTAAAAAGACGATCACGATTGATCCGCGACCTGCGAAGGCTGAGAACCTTCCACCCCTGTTGCAGGGATTTGAGGCCGTACCCCCATTGGTCACCGACATCGACCTGAGCCTGGACGACAAGTACCTCTACGTCGCCTGTTGGGGTCAGGGAGAAATGCATCAGTATTATGTTTCTGACCCGATGAACCCCAAGCTGACTGGCAAGGTCGAGCTTGGCGGGATTGCACGCGGGGCGAAACACCCGAACGGCAAGGATTTTGTTTACGGCCCCCAAATGGTTGAGATCAGCCGGGACGGCAAACGAGTCTACTGGACTAACTCGCTCTATTCGACGTGGGATGATCAGTTTTACCCAGACGATGAGGGCGGGCAAATGGTCATGGCCAATGTCGGAGAAAACGGTAGTCTGGAACTGGACAAGGATTTCTATGTCGAGTTCCCAAAAGGCTATCGTAGCCACCAGATTCGTCTGGAAGGCGGGGACTGCTCAACAGATAGCTTCTGCTACCCGTCGGTCTGACGCGTGAACGGATTAGACACGGCAACAGCCCTGTGGTGGGCTGTTGTCGCTTCGGGCATTTATCACGGGGTCAATCCGGGTATGGGTTGGCCCCTGGCAGTGTCTGCGGCGCTGATGGACAAAAACCGCAACAGCCTGTTCAGGGCGTTGATCGCGCTGGCGGCCGGGCATCTTGTGGCGATGGGCGCCATTCTGTTTCCCTTTACCGCCCTGCTGTTTCTGGCCGAATGGCAGCGTGAGATTCAGATCTTCGCGGCCTTTCTCGTGATCGGACTGGGTGTCTATCTGTTGCTCAACCGGCGTCACCCGCGGATCCTTGCGCGGGTACCTCCGTCGCGGCTTGCGCTTTGGTCGTTTTTGGCAGCGATGGCACATGGTGCGGGCCTGATGTTGGTTCCAATCTATCTCGGAATCTGTCGCACGACAGCCATTGACGCTGGCCATGCAGCGGCTGCTGATCTGATGACCGGAAACGCCAAAATCGCTATTGGTGTCGCCTTAGCCCACACCTTGGCCATGGCATTCTCAGGCGGCTTGTTTGCGTTCGGAGTGTATCATTGGCTGGGTCTGCGATTTCTCTCAAAAGGGTGGTTCAACTTGGACGTTGTTTGGGCGCTGAGCTTGATCCTTGTGGGGTCGATTTCGCTTCTGTTTGTTCATTCTGCTGGCTAACATGAATGCCGGGCCGAATAGGCCGCGGAGCCGTAGTTTGGTTCGTACCGCAGCGAACGGTTGCTTTGTCCGCAATGTAGACATTCGCTACGACTGATCGAATGACGACTTTGTGCCCGAAACAGACGTCCTCGCGCCGTGCCTATCTCACCTAAAGTACGAGTACTTTCGCTACAAGTTATCGCTCCGCCAAAAGGTATGGTCTGAAGTCCGGTGACTGCTCAAGGTCGCGAACGGCATAGTCAGAGGAAAGGGCAGCTGAACCGGCCTAGCTGAGACTGGTTCGAATTTGTCTGACAGCACCGCCACTCATTCCTGTCTCACTTCAGTTGTGTTTTCTGATCCGGAATTGTGGCGCAATTTCCGAGCGTTTCCTTGACGCGAACTCATTTAGTTGAGGAAATCTTCACCCAATTTACTTGCCACGTCGACCACACGGTTATCGTCAGTGTGAATTGAGTTCGCGGGATTGCACCCTCCAAGTTCAGCCTTAGGAGAGGTCATCCAAAAAGCTCGTTGCCAGGGCGTCATATCGGCCGGCAGCGCCTTTAACACAGTTTCCATCAAAGGAAGCGGAGTTCCGTCTTCTGCGAACTGGAAAGATGGGTACGCGTCGATGCCTTCATATGGGACAGAAAAGACCTTTCCGGTCCTCTTCCAGATCTCACCTATTCGCGTGATTTGCCAGGAACCTTTCTTCCACTGCGCATGTACAGATCCATTGTCCAGCAACGGATATTTCCGGGCAAACTCATCTTTGCGGATGTCATCGTCCGCGCAAAACGGTTCTTCGAATTTGGTAAAATACATCTTCTAACCAACAACACTTGTTGAAACACCCCAGCCCAATGCATTTGCTACTGGGCGCAATCCCAACAACGCTGCCGTTGCCGTCACTACGGGGTTGCTGCAGACCCTCACAAGGGATGAACTGGCGGGCGTTGTCGCGCACGAACTTGCACATATCAAGAACCATGACACTGCGATTATGACCGTAACTGCCACGTTCGCGGGTGCAATTACGATGCCAGCAAACTTCGCACTGTTTTTTGGTGGAAGACGGGACAGTGCCGTTGGTCTAGTGGGGACCATTGCGCTGATGATCTTGGCGCCATTGGCTGCGGGTTTGGTCCAAATGGCCATTAGTCGGACAAGGGAATACGCCGCCGATCGCGTTGGCGCCGAGATTTGCGGTCAACCTTTGGCATTGGCGTCTGCCCTCGAACGTATTCAGCAAGGCGCTGCAAGCATCGACAACGACGCTGCAGAGCGAAATCCAGCAACCGCACATATGTTCATCATCAATCCACTTCATTTGCACTCACGTGACAAGCTGTTTTCAACTCACCCGTCGACGGCAAATCGGATAGCTGCGTTGCGAATGCTAGCCCAGCAGTCGAACGCAGCCGACGGAAACAGCAATCCTCGAAGCACAAAACCATCATCCAGGGCTGGCCCTTGGGGGTGAAGGTCGCATGCAGGAACTGTTTCTAATGGGGCTTGTCAGAAGAAGTCATCTTGAAGCGGACAGGGCTTTTTCTAGCCTTCGCCACAAACAAACGCTCTCCTTTGACGTAATTCAAAACCAGCCTCGAGATTAATCGTTTGATGGCACCCGGCGTTCTTTTTGATCTGAACGAACGTTCAGGCGTTGTTGTCTGGCTGGGAGGATTGACCTCAAGTGGGAACGCGACCCACCTCTGGCATCGTTTCGGCATGCACACGGTCTCGGATAAGCGCGAATATTCTGAGGTCCGGCAGGGTTGTTGATGTGAATGAAATAGCATCAGTGCTGCGCAGGCCCTGAAGCACTACGTCGACCAGAAGCAATTCCGGTTGCGTTCGGTCAAGGACTTGCTTTGCTGTTCTCAAATTGTAGGCATGCCAACAATTTCAACGCCTTCTGGGTGGGTCAACAGTTCTTGGACAGTCGCGCGAGCTTCGTCCGGCGCGACAAAAATCATATGAACTGAAACCATCGTTCCGAACTCCTGATTGTCGCTGTGAGCGAGGTTTTGGGTATGCGGTTTCATGGTGACCGATCGCAAAGCGGTTGGGCCGCTGATTGAAGTTCATAAGGTGGGAGAAGTGGTTTTGAACGCCCGCGAATGAGCGTGCGCCCAATTAGCAAGGATACACTGCCCAAGGCCAATCCCAAGACGAGAGCATTGGCAAAGAAGACGCCGCCAAACAGGGATGCGGCGATGTTTCCGGGCTGCTGAACAGCCGTACCCGTCACGATTGCCAACCAGTCATACAGATAAAGCGCGAACAGAACAGACAGGCCCACAGGCGTAACGATGAGTGCTGTTCCAAGGCAGATCAAACCGCGGCCAAGTAAGGCTCGTGGCGTCAGTCCTTTGAGCACGAAGGCAGCTATGGCCGCAAAAATGCCGAGAGCGAAGACTAAGTCCACTGGAAAGGCCAGGTCACCCAAGACAGAGCGTGCGACGGCCGAGATGAGAGGCAACAGGATGAAAGTGACGAACCCTGCGGCAAGAAATCCGGAGAATGTTTCAGGCAAAGAGCGCGAAAACAAAAATTTACCGCGTTCTTTTTGATGAATTGGAATAAGCCCGGCCGGAGAAACCTGACCGAACTGTGCTGACAGTTTGATTGGACGAGATGGCATCATGGCCCCGAGTTTTGTTGATGGTACGGCGGCTCAATTGGCCGCTTATGCCCCTGAATTTGGTGAGCCAGCGTTTTGTTTCTTTTGGCACCTAGTCAAATTCTTGTGGAAGTTGGACAAGTTGAGTTGGAAGGGTTGATTAGAGCGTTTGGCCGAACGCGGGACGGTGACGGTTGACCTGCTCGCACCGCGACACTGTCGGCCATGGGGCCTGTTGAACCTCTGTCGCGCGCGTGTTGTATTGGAATATGGCCGATGGGTATCGATAGATGTGCTGATTTCGAAACCCGATAGTTGCAAGCTACTAAAAACTGAGCGGCCCGTCCCTAAATCGGAAGGGTTAGATTTTCCACCTGCATGTCAGGTCAAACCGACGGATCCACCGTGATATCAGGAGAGCACATGTCTGCTTTTGATCAAACTGCTTCGTCTTTCACCAAAGCCTCGGATTTGCTGGTCGCAGCGCTCGAGGCGGAGGGCGTTGAGTATATTTTCGCCGTCCCAGGTGAGGAAAACCTGGATGTGCTGGAGTCTTTGAGAACGTCCAAGATTGAGCTTGTCCTGACCCGTCACGAACAGGGCGCAGCGTTCATGGCGGCAACATATGGGCGTTTGACAGGAAAAGCCGGCGTCTGCATGGCAACACTGGGTCCCGGTGCCACAAATTTTGCCACACCCGCCGCCTATGCGCATTTGGGTGGGATGCCGCTGGTTATGATCACGGGCCAAAAGCCGATCAAAAAATCGAAGCAGGGCCAGTTTCAGATCATTGATGTGGTGGGTTTGTTCGACCCGATTTGCAAGATGTCTAAGCAGATTGTGCACGGCAACACCATCCCCTCGTTGATCCGCGAAGCGTTTCGCGTCGCGCAAGAGGAACGTCCCGGCGCCGTTCTGTTGGAACTTCCCGAGGATATAGCGGCCGAAGATACCACCGAGCCGGTCCTGCAACCTCATCCGCGCTACTACGCCGTGGCTGGTGACACAGTTCTGAATGAGGCGGCTGAGATGATCCGCTCGGCTAAAATGCCTCTGCTTTTGTTGGGGGCAGGTGCCAACCGAAAGCATGCTCGCAGCGCACTCAGCCAGTTTGTTAATGACACGCAGATTCCGTTCTTTGACACGCAGATGGGCAAAGGCGTAGTGGACGAGCGGTCCGATCTATTTTTAGGGACTGCAGCGTTGTCCGACGGGGACTACTTGCACTGCGCCATCGAAAGGGCCGATCTGATCATCAACGTGGGCCATGACGTGGTGGAGAAACCTCCTTTCTTTATGAAAGAAGGCGGGACCAAGGTTATCCATGTGAACTACAAGGCGGCGCAAGTTGACCAAGTCTATTTCCCGCAAGTCGAGGTTGTCGGCGATCTGGCGCAATCCATCGAACGGTTGGGCGATAAGCTTGGTGGCCCACTGGATTTTGACCGCAGCTATTTTGAGAGGGTCAAGCAGGAAACCGACGTGCACATCTCGGCAGGAGCAGATGATCCGCGTTTTCCAGTTATCCCGCAGCGCTTTGTTGCCGATACGCGCAAAGTCATGCGTGACTGCGATATCATCGCATTGGACAATGGCATCTATAAAATATGGTACGCGCGAAACTATCAGGCCTACCAGCCCAATACAGTCCTGCTGGATAACGCACTGGCCACGATGGGAGCTGGCCTTCCCTCAGCCATGATGGCGGCCAAACTCTATCCTGACCGACGCGTAATGGCGATATGTGGCGACGGCGGCTTTATGATGAACAGTCAGGAAGTTGAAACGGCCGTTCGCTTGGGCCTCAATCTGGTTGTGACGGTGCTGAACGACAGCTCGTACGGGATGATCCGCTGGAAACAGTCTCACGCTGGGTTTGAAGATTGGGGGCTGGAGTTCAAAAACCCTGATTTTGTGCAATATGCCAGAAGCTATGGTGCGACCGGCCACCGGGTAGAGCGAACTAAGGATCTGGTCCCCACCTTTGAACAAGCGTTTGCTGCAGGTGGCGTCCATTTGATCGATGTTCCTGTCGATTACAGCGAAAACCAACGGGTACTGATCGATGAACTGGCCGAAAAAGTCTGTCTAATCTGGTCAGTTTTTCCAAAGTTGGTCAGAGCAACTTGGCTCGAGGTTGGCGGGGCGGAATGTGACCGCTCGTTTCTTTACATCGTCGACTAGTTAAGCTCATGGCATTGTCAGAAGAAACTCGCTTGAGCTGAGCAGGGTGGTTTCGTAGCTTCGCGGAATAACAAAACGCTCGCCCTTCCGCTACTTCAAAACCAGCCCTGAGACCATCCGCCTGACGGTGATGATGTACGTTCGGTTTCCACGGTC
Organism: Ruegeria atlantica; assembly: GCF_947495585.1. Taxonomy (GTDB): domain Bacteria; phylum Pseudomonadota; class Alphaproteobacteria; order Rhodobacterales; family Rhodobacteraceae; genus Ruegeria; species Ruegeria atlantica_G. The sequence continues at coordinate 113,507 of NZ_CANLZK010000001.1, forward strand.
ACTTCGCAACGTCGAAGACCTGCTGCATGAGCGTGGCATTGAGATTAGTCATGAAACCGTTCGGGTCTGGTGGAACCGGTTTGGCCCGATGTTTGTCGCCGAGATCCGTAGAAATCGTGCAAGCCGAATCTGTGCATATTCAAATTGGCATTGGCATCTGAATGAGGCCTTTGTGAAGATTAATGGCGAAACTCAATACCTTTGGCGGGCCGTAGATCACGAAGGTGAAGTGATGGAAAGCTATGTCACCAGGCGCCGTGACCGCAAAGCGGCATTGAAATTCCTCAGAAAATCAATGAAGCGCTACGGCCAACCTGAAGTCATCGTGACGGACAAGTTGCGATCTTATGGCGCTGCGATGAAGGTCATCGGCAACGCGCCAAAGCAGGAAACCGGTCGCGGGCTCAACAATAGAGCGGAGAATTCTCACCTGCCGTTTCGACGACGAGAACGCGCCATGCTCCGCTTCAGACAAATGCGATGTCTGCAGAAATTCCCCTCAGTCCACTTTTCAGTTCACAACCATTTCGACCAAGGGCAATATCTCACCAGCAAAGACAAATTCAACATTCACGCCTCTATCTGCATTTTCCAGATCAAGAGTCAAAGGCGTACCTATTGCTCCAAGCCAAGGAGTTGCCGCCAAGAGGGGCTGAATTCCTTTGGTACTGAGTGGTTTTCAAAAACTATCATTTTTTGCAATTTGTGCGTAGATTTCAGATTACAATATTCGAAAGCGTGCGAACAAGCGCTCTGTATCTGGGAGAGTGAATTTGAAGACAACAGTAGTGCTATTTGCGTTGTCTGCTTCGGTGTTTTTGCCTGCGCAAAAGGTGCAAGCTGCAGAGGGAGGCATCGAGACCTACCTTCTTGGAAGCCGCGACAGTATGTCGGGCATCCTTCCGCCTCCCGGAACATATCTAAATAATGATTTCGTGTATTTCAGTGGCACCGCTCCCAGTATGGCTTCGGGTGGTGTGGTCGTGACCGACCCTGATGTCGAAGTGTTTACCTATAAATTCAATTTCACACATGTTTTTAACGCGCAGTGGGGCAATGCGCGATTGGGTCTCAATTTCAATTTGCCCTACGTTTCGGCAAACGGGCAGTATTCTGGCGACCTCAGCTCGGGGTTTTCCGGAACCCTCAACGATGACGGCGAACATGCCTTTGGTGATATCGTTCTTTCGCCTCTCTTCAACTGGAGCAAAGGCAAGTTACACACAACATTGGCCTTACAGTTCTTTCTGCCCACTGGCCACTATCAGACGACGCAAATCAACGTCGCAAACCGGTCGATTGACGCCCTGAATGCCGGAAAAAACCGATTTGCATTTGACCCAACCCTGTCAATGACCTGGTTCGACCCGACCACGGGATGGGAGTATTCAGGATCGTTTGGCGTCACCTTCAGCGCCGAGAACGACGCAACCGACTATCAGACCGCGCCCGAGGCGCATTTTGAAGGCACGGTCATGCGGCATTTACCCAACAAGCTTGCCCTTGGTGTGACCGGCTATGCGTATCATCAAATTGGCGATGACAGCGGCAGCGGGGCGGATGGGATCAAACAATTGCTTGGCGCTGATAGTTTGGAGGCCAGCGTTTGTGGGCTGGGCCCGATCGTCACCTGGTCAACCCAGGTTGGCCAGACTCCGATTTCAATCAAGGCAAAGTACATCAAGGAGTTTGGGGCCAAACGTAGATTTGAAAGCGACAAGGTCTGGGTGACCGTTGGATTGGTGTTCTGATGAGGTGTGTTTCGTCTATTGTCCTGATGGCTGTCATTCCGGCCTCTGCGATTGCACAGCAGGACAATCAGACATTGGCCAGCCAAGCCAGCGACCCGACCGCGTCCTTGATGTCGTTTCAACTGCAGAATTTCTATTCACCTTCCTTGCACAATGCGAACGGGGCACTGAACGTTACCCAGTTTCGCGCCGCCATTCCGTTTCAGTTGGGGGGGATCAGTAACATTGCCCGCCTGACACTTCCCTCGGTTACGTATAACTCAAATGGCGAAACCGGGATTGGCGATGCCACCCTATTCAATCTGGCAGCCTTTGACCGTTCGTGGGGCCGTTATGGGATCGGTGTCGTGGCCCTGCTGCCAACGGGTGCTGATGGTGTCAGCGCCGAAAAATGGGGGTTGGGGCCAGCGCTTGGTTTCGTGGCACGGCCCAAATGGGGGCTTGCAGGGCTATTCAATCAGAACATCTTGACTGTAGCTGGCGACAACACGCGACCGGACGTTAACATTTCGACTTTGCGACCCATCGTCAGCTACACGCTTGATCAGGGCTGGTCGGTCGGCACATCTGACATGACTGTCGTATACGATTGGGACCGATCAGAATTCACCAGCGTGCCGCTTGGGCTGAAAGTCTCGAAGTTGAGCAAACTCGGCGGTGTCCCGGTTCAGTGGCAGCTGAGCTATGAGCGTAATTTCTATGATACCGGCACCGGGCCACAAGACACGATTGGCCTGACAGCAAAGCTGTTGGTGCCGAAAAGACGATGGGCGGATATTTGAACGAAAGGGTTTGAGATGACCATGCATTTGACTCTGGCAACTGCACTTGCGGTGTCACTTACGTTACCCGCGCTGGCGCAGGATACGGCCTCGGCTGACAACGCGGCTGGTGACCTCAAGGGGCAGCCTTATTCTCCCAATGCCAACCGGGGATTTCCGACCAGGGTCCTGTTCGGTGATACGCATGTCCATTCGGCATTGTCGGCGGACGCAGGTGGCGGCGGCACGACTTTGATGCCGCGAGATATGTACCGGTTCGCCCGGGGCGAACAGGTGACGTCGAACACCGGGCAACCCGTCAAGCTTGAGCGTCCTTTCGACTTTTACATGCTGACTGAACACACCGATGGCATGGGGGTGATTACTGACATCAAAAAAGGTGCGCCAAATATCATGGCGGACACACAGGGCAAGAAGTTTCACGAAGCGTTCGCAAAGGGCGGTGACGAGGCCAAACAGGCCAGCATCGACCTGATCGCGCAATTCAGTCAGGGCACGTTGAGCCAGGCGTTGCTGTATCAACCCGGGATGCCAGGCTATGACAATACCTGGCGCGATCTGGTACAGGCCGCAGAAGAATTCAACGACCCGCATGTCTTTACTGCGATGATCGCTTATGAATGGACCTCGTTGACCGAAGGCAATAACCTGCATCGCAATGTCATTTTTCGCGATGGACCTGAGAGGGCGCTGCAAGTTGTTCCATTCCTGATGGCGCCTCCAAAGGGCAGCCCGGATCCCCGCGATTTGTGGAAATGGATGCAAAGCTATGAGGACAAGACCGGAGGGGACGTGCTTGCTATTCCGCACAATCCGAACCTCAGCAACGGCATCATGTTTGCGCTGAATGACACGTTGAACAACAACGCGCCTTTTGACCGAGAGTATCTGCAAACCCGGCAGCAATGGGAAAAACTGGTTGAAATTGGCCAGACTAAAGGAGACAGCGAAACCCATCCGATGCTGTCCCCGACAGATGAGTTTGCAGAATACGAACGGTGGGATTGGGCCAATCTGGATGTCTCCGAAGCCAAAACGCCTGAGATGCTCGCCACGGAAATGGTGCGCAATACGCTAAAAAATGGTCTGGCTTTTGATCAATCCGATGGGATCAACCCCTTCAAGCTGGGCTTTGTGGGTGGTTCGGATATCCACACCGGGCTGACCACGCAGCTCGACAACAACTTCTTTGGCGCATTCACTTGGATGGAGCCGTCAAAAACCCGCGCCACCTCGGTGGCCAAAGGGAATGCGGATTTGGGAATTTCCTATAAGGGTTGGCAATATGCCACTCCGGGTCCGACGGCCGTCTGGGCCACTGAAAACACCCGGGCGGGTATCTTTGACGCGATGGAACGGCGCGAGGTCTATGCGACCACGGGCCCACGCATCACAGTGCGGTTCTTCGGCGGAGACTTCGTAGCCGACGACATCAAACACCGCGAGTTGGCCCGGATCGGCTATTCCAAGGGTGTCCCGATGGGGGGCGATCTGGCGGGTAGCGATGCACCGTCTTTCCTTGTTTACGCCCTGCGTGATCCGATTGGCGCTAACCTGGACCGCATCCAGATTGTCAAGGGCTGGGTTGATGCAAACGGCGAGACCCATGAAAAAATCCACGACGTGGTTTGGGCCGGTGATCGCACGCCCGGTGATGACGGTAAATTACCACCCGTCGGAAATACCGTCGATCTGAGCATCCCAAGCTGGACCAATGATATTGGCCGGGCTGAACTGGGTACCGTGTGGACTGATCCGGAGTTCGACCCCTCGCAGCACGCATTCTACTATGCCCGTGTTATCGAAATCCCGACGCCACGCTGGACCGCCTATGATGCGGTTCGCTTTGATGTCGACATGCCCGATGAAGTCAAGATGATCACGCAAGAGCGCGCCTACACCTCGCCAATTTGGTACACACCTGAAGGATGAAGCCGATGAAAACACTTATTATTGCGACATCCACCTTGGCGCTTTCGACTATGGCGTTGGCGGAACCCAACCCAATGCGTAACGCATACTTTGGCGAGACCCATATGCATACGGCACTGTCGCTGGATGCATATATCGGTGGTGCACGACTGATGCCGTCTGACAGCCTGCGCTTTGCCAAGGGCGAGTCAGTCTTGGTAAATGGACGTCACAAACAATTGTCGCGCCCGCTCGATTTTGCAGCGGTCAGCGATCACGTGGAATATTTGGGCGAGATGTATTCGACGATATTCCCCGAGGCACCAGGATACGAGCAAGAAGATCTGCAACAACTACGCAGCTTGGAAACGCTGAAAGACAAACAGGATTGGTTCTACAAGTACGTCATCGCCAACAATCGCGGTGAAAATCCTACCCACCCACCTTTCTATCAGGGGCCTGAGACCACCAAATCCGGTTGGCAGATCATCATCGATGCCGCCGAGGAACACAATGATCCGGGCAGTTTTACCGCCTTGATTGCCTTTGAATGGTCCGCAGCGCCGAACGGTGGCAACATGCATCGCAACGTGATCTTCCGCGATAGCGTGGTCCCGGACCTTCCGATGTCCAGCTATGATTCCAACAAGGTCGAAGACCTCTGGGACTGGCTGCAAAACGCGCAAGACAACGGATCAACACTTTTGGCGATCCCGCATAATTCGAATGCGTCGAAGCAGCAGATGTTTCCCGAACTCAACAGTTTTGGCGAAGCACCGGACAAGGACTGGGCCAGCACCCGGCAGGCTTGGGAGCCTCTGATCGAAATGATGCAGATCAAGGGTAATTCTGAAGTACACGAAGCATTCTGGCAGGCGGATGAGTTCGCCGGTTTCGAAAACGCAAATTCCATCCAGAAAAACTCAAACCGGTATTTCCACAAGCGCGACTTTGTGCGCGAAGGGTTGAAACTGGGACTGGCGGCCCAACAGGAGTTGGGCGTAAATCCCTACAAATACGGGTTCATCGGCGGCACTGACAACCACAATGGCCTGATGTCGGATGTGGCCGAAGGCGACTTTATCGGTGGTCACGGTCCCGAAGATGGTAGTGTTGATCGACGTCGCACGGGTGGGGTTGGCGGCTGGATCGACGGGATCGACCTTTCGATTGGTTCACTTGCTGGTGTCTGGGCCGAAGAAAACACCCGAGCCTCGATCTGGGACGCGATGAAACGACGTGAAACTTTCGCTACATCCGGGCCTCGGGTCAAAGTGCGGATGTTCGGTGGCTCGGACCTTGCGGACAATCCGACCGATCCCGTTGCAATGGTGGAAGATGGCTATGAAAACGGCGTACCGATGGGTGGTGATTTGATTGGAGACAAAGCGCCCACTTTCAACGTATATGCGCAAAAAGACCCGGACGGCGCCAATCTGGATCGCATCCAGATCATCAAGGGCTGGGTCGACGCAACGGGCGAGATCCACGAAGAGATCATCGACGTGGCCTGGTCCGGCGATCGCGAGATCGCCGCAGATGGCAAACTTCCTTCGGTGGGCAATACTGTCGATCAGAAAACTGCACTGTATACGAACGACATTGGCGCCCCAACATTGATGGGCAGTTGGACTGACACCGGTTTCGACCCAGAGCAAGGCGCGTTCTATTATGCACGTGCTATCGAGATTCCAACACCAAGGTGGTCGACCTATGATGCCGTTCGTTCTGGCCTTCCTTTGTTGGAAGAAGTCCCCGCTACGATTCAGGAACGCGCCTGGGGCTCGCCGATCTGGTATTCACCCGCCGGGTAAAGGCGCTTCTTGAACCTCGGAAAATTCCGCGTATGAAAAATGCGCAACAGGCGCAATGCACCGGTAATTCTATATCGTGAAGAAGTGGACCGGCGGTGAGGCAGACAACGTTCCTAGTTCGCAACTTACGGCGGCATTGTCCGGAGGGCTGTCATTCCCGATATTTCGCTGATCGCCAGCACCGAGCCTAAACTGGACTGCAGGGTAGGGTTGCGTTCAGAAAAGATGAAAACTTGACCCTAGGCGTGGCTTCAGGTGATGAACAACCTGATCACGTACGCAACAGTAGCCAGGCACAAAACACTGCCGAACCAGATCGCGCCGAACCAGAAAACTTGTTTAAGCGTTTTCAATGGTAGTTCTCCTCTGGATCGATCTTCCCACGGAAAACCCAGTAGGTGTAGGCGGTGTAAGCCAGGACCACTGGCAGCAGAGTGACTGCTCCGACCAGAGCGAAAGCCAAACTGCTGTCTGGCGCGGCGGCTTCAGCAATCGTGAGGCTTGGAGGCAGCATATAGGGATAGAAGCTGATCCCGATACCAATGAAGCACACGACGAACAGGGCAATGGCGCAGACAAAGGGCTGATAGTCGCGCTGTTCCGTCATGCCACGATCGAGCTTCCATGCAATGGCAGTTACAAGAGCCGGCACAAGCACAGTGAAAACGACGCCGGGCCACGAAAACCATCTGACCATATAGATCGGGTCTTGGAATGGGGTCAAAAGACTGACAAGACCGATCAGCCCGAGTGTCATAAGCATCAACGGACGGACATAGGAGCGCATCTGACGCTGAATCCTTCCAGTGGTTTTCATGTTGAGCCACGTCGCGCCCAGCAAGGCATACCCGATCACAAGGGCCACACCTGTCAGGACAGAGAACGGCGTCAGCCAATCCCACCATCCACCGGCATAATGCCGACCTTCGATCGGGATGCCCTGAACCAGCGCGCCAAGCGCGATGCCCTGGCAAAGTGCGGCCACGGTTGAACCACCGTGAAATGCAACATCCCAAAGCCAGCGCCCGCGTACCGTTCGCCATCGGTATTCGAAGGCAACACCACGAAAAACAAGCGCAAGAAGCATGATGATGACAGGCATATAAAGCGCGGGCATCACTACAGAATAGGCCAACGGGAAAACAGCGAACAAACCCCCGCCGCCCATGACCAGCCACGTCTCGTTTCCATCCCAAACCGGCGTGACCGAGTTCATCATGACATCACGATCTTTTTCGGTTTTCGCGAATGGAAAGAGGATCCCAATTCCAAGATCGAAACCGTCCAGGATCACATAGGTCAGAACGGCAAAGGCAATAATGCCTGCCCAGATTGTCGAGAGTTCAAGCATCACGCTGCCTCCGCCAAGGTAAAGATTTCAATCGGTTTTTGAATTTTCTGGAAGTCTTCGACAGGCGGTTTTCCCATGAGACGCAGCATGTAGAAGGTGCCTGCTCCGAACACCGCGAAATACACGACGATGAAGGCAATCAGAGACGCCGCAACTGCAGGCGCATCCACTTGGGAAAGAGAGTCCGATGTCCGCATCAGCCCGTACACTGTGTAAGGTTGGCGCCCCACTTCGGTGGTGATCCAACCGGCCAGTACCGCCACAAATCCGCTGGGCGCCAACAGGACGGATGCGCGGTGCAACCAGCGATCTTCGTTGAGGCGGCCCCGAACCCGCTGAACAAACGACCACAACCCGACGCCCAGCATGGCAAAGCCGATGGCAAGCATGATACGGAAGCTATAGAAAACGATCGCGACCGGGGGTTCTTCGTCGTCGGGAATGGTGTCCAGCCCGTCAAGCGGCGCGTTCAGATCATGTTTCAGGATCAGCGACGATAGCTTCGGAATTTCGATGGCGTAGTCCACGCGTTTCTCATCCTCGTTTGGAATACCAAACAGGATCAGTGGCGCGCCTTCGGGGTGGCTGTCAAAGTGACCTTCCATCGCCATCACTTTCTGCGGTTGATGCTCCAGCGTGTTCAAACCATGAAGGTCGCCCGCGACGATCTGCAGAGGAGTAACCAGAACGGCCATCCACATTGCCATCGAGAACATGCGCGTGACCTCGACCGTGCGATTGCGGCGTAATAAGTGCCAAGCTGCAACCCCGGCCACCACGAAAGCAGTGGTGAGATATGCGGCCAGCACCATATGCGTCAGGCGGTAGGGGAAAGACGGGTTAAAGACGATCGACCACCAATCCACGGGGATGAATTGCCCCAGCTCGTTGATGTCAAAACCGGCCGGGGTCTGCATCCAAGAATTGACCGAAAGAATCCACGTGGCCGATATCAGCGTGCCAACGGCAACCATCGCCGTGGCCATCATGTGCAAACCGGGACCCACGCGTTCGCGACCGAAAAGCATGATGCCTAGGAAGCCTGCCTCAAGGAAGAAGGCCGTCATCACCTCGTATGCCATCAAGGGCCCGATCACAGGCCCGGCGGTATCCGAGAATGTGCTCCAATTCGTGCCAAATTGGTAAGACATCACGATGCCGGATACGACACCCATCGCGAAGCCGACAGCGAATATTTTTTTCCAATAGTTGAAGAGATTGAGGTAAGCCTTGTCCTTGCGCCAAAGCCAAAGGCCATTGAGGACGGCCAGGAAGCTTGCCAGGCCGATGGAAAAGGCCGGGAAGATGATGTGGAACGACACAGTAAAGGCAAACTGGATGCGTGCCAGGGTCTCTGCGTCAAAGTTTGCTAGTAGGTTCATTGCCGTTTCCTTTGGCGTCGGATTGCAACGAGCGGCAGTCACCTGGGTTGCTACGGTTGCCAGCTCGTCGATGATATTCAGATGAGCAGGATTTGGGGCAGAGGGCGTTTCAGTTCGTTTGGGTTCTGGACGGTTGTTTTTGGATTTTGGACAAAACCCAGGTCGAGAAGGGCAAGAACGGAGGCGGAATTTGAAACGCGAAGTCGGGGAACGGCTGGTGTTCAAACGCCCCAAACAAAGTTGCCACCCGGCTCGTTTGTGAGCCGGGTGGCAACCTATCAGAAACTGTGCGAGTTCTGTTCGGGATGGTCAGTCACGTTGCGTCTGGATGCTAACAGCGCAGGGCCGATGGACCTTATACTGACCGGTCAGTTTTGTTCGGCTGCGATTCCTCCTTTTTTCGTTTGCGTTTGGTATGGCGTTTCAGTCCTCGTTCCAGTCCTTATGGTCATCTTTGAAGTCGTCGCGGCGTTCTTGTGCATCGTCCTGCGCGTCTTCGAAATTGTCCTTCTGGATCGCACCGCCCACGGCACCAACCGCAGCGCCGGCGGCCGCGCCGCCTACGATGCTTTCGCCGGCAATGCCCGCGACAGTAGCGCCGACAACTGCGCCTTTGATGGCTTTATCGGTGACATAATCAGCATGAGCTGTGGCTGCCATGGTGATCAGAAGTGCGCCGGAGATCGGGGCGATAAAGAATTTCTTTGAGGTTTTCATAGGTTCATCCTTGTTCTGGGTCAGCAACCACCGCGGCTGCTGTGTGCCATTGAACTAGGTGACCCCATGGCCTGCTTTCTTTTGGGGACAGGACAAGGTTTTGTGGATCTTGGACATCTTACGGCCCTGCGCGCTGCACAGGCCAGGAGACTTAGCGGCCAGCTTTACGAAACCTGGCTGGCGTTTCACCTGTCCATCGCTTGAACGCCACTGAAAAGGCCGCCTGATCCGCAAATCCAAGCATGAAGGCAACGCGGGCAACACCCTCCCCACTGCGAAGCATCCGTTTGGACAGGTCGCACAACACCCCCTCTAAAAGTGCTTTAAAGCTTGTTCCCTCGGCTGACAGGTGCCGGGTCATTGTGCGTCGCGTCAATCCAAGCTCTCCGGCTATTTGATCGCCGTTTGGTATTGGACCGGGAAGACGTTCCCCGAGCATCTCTACAATGCGATCAGACAGACTTCGGACCGCATCAGGTTGAGCCTTTAGCTGCTCTTCCCCATGCCGGCGCAAATGCCCCAACAAAGTAGGGTCTGCAGTCGGGATCCGAAAACTCATACCGTTTGGGGGCAGAGCCAACGCGTATCCGGACTTGAACCCTTCTACGGCGCAACCGGCCAACTCGGCCAGCAGCTTACAATGCTCGACGTCGTCCGTTTCCAACTCGATTGAGATAGGGGCAAATCCGCCCGAGGTGATCTGCTGAACGCGCTTATAGAGACCGAAAACCAGCATTTCGCGATGGCGAGGATATTGATGCGCCGGGATCACGCTACTTTCCAGCGTGATCTTGGGTTCATCAGGCGCCCCTACAACATCCAGATGCAGGTCAGGGTCTTGCATTGCATAAAAGCGCTGTGTCAATGCCAGTGCGTCTTCGACCGTTTCTGCTGCCCGCACAATGTAAGCCAAAAGCGTTCCGGGACCTTGCGCCGAAAGCCCCACCCGCGCGGCAAAGGTCTTGTCTTCTAAAACACGACACACAGTTTCAACGGCGCCCGCTTCATGAAGCAGTTCGACAGTGGCGTCTGGGCTGTTCCCGATATCCGAAGGTGCCCCCGCCATTTCCAGAATTTCAGGAAACGGAATGCGCGCACCGGGCTCTTGCGAATAACGCAACCCGACACTTTGCAGTCTGTATGCACTGATCCGTGGCACTTTCGTTTCCTCCCCTGACGGGCACACACCGCCCTGTAATTCCTGCAATTGTCCAAAAGCCAACAACAAATGTCCAGAACCCTAAGGATCGCGGTGGCGATGACGGTTAGTTCCCGATCATCAGAAAGGACAAGGCAATGATCTACTTCGCAAGGTACTACCGCGTTTTTAAGGCAATCAACGACTCTGCCAGACAGGAATTGTCCGGAGGCAACATTTACGGCCTGCACGCTTCGTCGCTTGGCGAGAAAACACCGAACGGGCGTCGCTGGGATCCCCCCTATGCACCGCCGGAACAACCCTCAGAACCATCACAACAACCAACCGAGAACTGAGGTTCTCATGACACCGAAAATCTTCACGCACCGCGTGACTGCGTAATTCAAGGACCTGAAACATGAAACCACCCGCGTTCCTGATGGCGCCTGTACTTGGCATCATCTCAACTCCGGCCTTCGCCGCTGGCGGCGACCCCAGATGGTGGGTCGCGCCCAATCAGACTGACACCTATGCTTGGGTCGGCCTGATTGTCCTCTTTCTTGCGATCCTACTGGTCGTACACCTCTATGCCCGCTTTGAACGCTATACGGAGCGCAAATCAATCGGCACTCCGCTGCGCACAACTATTCCGGTGATGCTTACCATAGCCTTGGCATACGAATTGATGCCGGCTCTCAGCCACTTCAGCATTCTGCTGCCAGGCGCGTTGATCCTGACTGCAATCGCCCGCGACTTCATGTTGTGGTGGCGTCCTTCGAAAGAGGAGTTGGTATAATGATCGAATTGCTCGTCACTTCTTTTCCGTTTGTCCTGCGCGTGATCTACCTTAAATGGCGCGGGCTGCCTGTCACCTTGTACAACGTTCACCGGGCTCTTTTCATGTGGTTCGTTCTGGCCCTGATCGTGTTCTTTGCTGTGTTCTATTACTACCCCAAATCCTACACTGGCCTTGTGCCCTTCAGAACCGTTCCTGTCGTCGCCGAGAACGGCGGAACAGTGACCGATATCTATGTAAAAGGTGGAGATCGTGTCGAACCGGGCGACCCGCTTTTTGCAGTTGAGAACTCTTCCGAAGAGGCTGCCGTAAAATTCGCGATGCGAAAAGTTGAGGAAATAGAAAGCGCGAAACTGGCAGCTGAACTGCAAGTCGAAACCGCCCAAGCCGTTCTTGATGCTGCGATTACTTCAAGGGAGCAAGCCGAACTGACCCTGATGGACCATCGCGCACTTCAAGCCAAAAACTCTGCTGCGTTCCAAGTGAGCCAGCTGGAACGCGCACAAGCCACCTTGGATACCCGATCAGCAGAAGTTGAGGCCGCGGAAACTCAAGTGGGTGTGGCCCAAGTTCAAGCGACTGCCGTATTGCCTGCACAGCTTGCATCGGCACGAGCTTCGCTGGAACAAGCACAAGTGGAGTTGTCCAAAACTCTGACGCTCAGCTCCGTTGACGGAGTGGTAGAACAGGTCACTCTCAACGTCGGATCACGCGCCGCACAAGCTGCAATGAGCCCCGCAATGCTCATCGTGCCAGACAGGAAAGATGTTGAACGTGGACGTATCGTTGCCGGTTTCTCGCAGGTTTCACGCACGGAATTGTACGAGGGAATGGCGGCAGAAGTGGCATGCGAAAGCAACTTCAACATCTCGATGCGCAATACCGTTCTTCCCGCAAGGATCGTACGCATTCAAGAGTCGATTTCTTCCGGTCAGCTTGCGCCCAGCGGTCGCTTGATCGAGCCGAGTGAAAAGGCAAAACGGGGTCAGATCGTTGTGCATCTTGACCTGGTACACCCAGAGCACCGCGATCTTTTGGTACCAGGCAGTGGTTGCATCGTCCAATCCTACACCACCAATTTTGAAGGTGAAATGGAAGGCACAATTGTCGCTCACGGGATCCAGGCCATGGGTATCATCAAGGCCGTCGGCTTGCGGGTCAAAGCTTGGTTCGGTCTGACTTCGGGTATCGGCTTGATCGGTGGTGGGCACGCCTGATATTCCAAATACCCTCACTTTCAATAACACGGCTTCCGACAAAAGTTGGGAGCCGTTTCGACTTTTTGCGGACAGAGAACACACCAAATAAAATGAGGGTTCCTTTGGGACTTTCTGCTTCACGGTAAATGGATCGGTCGGTTCGCTCAAACAGCTTTTCGCAAGAATATGACGAACACATGCAGTAGCCCTGAACGTCAGTTTTGTTTGCGAAGTAATCGTTGGATGGTCTCTTATCCAATGTCCACATTCATCCGGAAGCAGTAATTCAGAAAAGCCTGTCGAAAGTCTCCTGCGCGGACTTGGCGGATGCACGCAAAGAAGCAACTTCAGCATACAAACCTATTCGAAAACTTTTGGCTGCCGTCGCGTTTCTCCGTCATAGTGCAAAAAACTGATGTCAGGAGGTCAGAAATGCCTAAGATTAGCCGACGCGGATTTCTTAGATCAGGGCTTGCCGGTGCAACTGCCTTAACGCCACTCAGCACTGCGTTTGGACAGTCCGGTTCGCTTTCAGAATTGGGAACGGCAATCGTACCGCTTCCTGAGGTGGAGGTTTACACAGCCAGAGAAATAGTGACGCTTGATCCGGCAAAGCCCTCAGCTGAAGCCGTCGCTGTTGTAAATGGCCGCATCCTTTTGGTTGGTAGTCTTGAAGACGTACAAGGCATCCTAAAGGGGCAGCGCCATACCGTCGATACAACGTTTGCCAACCACGTCATTGTGCCTGGTTTTCTCGCCCAGCACGATCACCCACTCTTAGCGGCTCTCACGATGTCTTCGGAAATCCTTTCGATTGAAGATTGGGTTTTGCCCACGGGCACGGTGCCTGCCGTAAAGGACAAGAAAGATTTCATCGACCGGCTATCAAAAGCAGTCGAGCAACGCACCGACCCATCTGAGCCAGTTGTTTCATGGGGGTATCACCCAGCATTTTATGGCCCGCTTACGCGAGTTGATCTTGATGCCATAAGTTCGACACAACCGATACTGGTTTGGGCGAGGTCGTGTCATGAGATGATACTGAACAGTGCCGCACTGGAAATGGGAGGTGTCACGCAGGACGTCGTCGAAGGGTTTTCAGCTACGGAGCAGGTACAGTCCAAATTTTTGGAGGGACGATTTTGGGAGCAGGGATTATTTGCGGTGCTGCCCTTCATAGCTTCAATTGCTGCAACTCCAGAGCGGTTGCAGTCCGGTTTGGAGCTGACGCGTGACTACATGCACGCCAAAGGAATTACGTTTGGAAACGAACCCGGTGGCATTCTGGCCAAGCCGGTTCAGGACGGCATCAACGCGGTTATGTCCAGTCCTGACATGCCCTTCCGTTGGTCCTTCATGCCGGACGCCAAAACCTTGATTGACACCTACACCGATGATGATCAGGTAATCGCCGAGACCGAAAAGCTCGAAAGCTGGTATGGGGGCATGACCAGCCTTGCGCCCAAGCAAGCCAAGCTGTTCGCCGACGGGGCGATCTACTCGTTGCTCATGCAGGTACGTGATCCGTATCTGGATGGCCACACGGGCGAATGGATGATGGACAAGAGCCTGTTTGATAGAGCATTCCGTATCTACTGGGATGCAGGTTACCAAATCCATGTGCACGTAAACGGAGACGCTGGACTTGATCGCGTTCTGGACGTACTCGAAATGAATCTGAGACGCAATCCGCGCTATGACCATCGGACCGTTCTGGTTCATTTCGCGGTTAGCGCCGAAGAACAGGTGCAGAGAATTTCGAACCTTGGCGCCATCGTCAGTGGCAATCCATATTACGTCACTGCCCTTTCAGACCAATATTCTGCTGTCGGTCTCGGGCCGAAGAGAGCGGATGCGATGGTACGTCTAGGTGATGTTTCGAGGGCGGAAATCTCTTGGTCACTGCATTCCGATATGCCAATGGCGCCGGCCGATCCACTTTTCCTGATGTGGTGTGCCGTAAACAGAGTGACTGCGTCAGGTCGTATCGCGGGGCCGGATCAACGGGTCGGTGCAGAGGAGGCCCTTCGAGGTGTCACGATCGAAGCCGCCTATTCATTGAAACTTGAAGATGAGATCGGCAGCATCGAACCGGGTAAGCGTGCCAATTTTACTATTCTCGACGAAAACCCTCTTGCTGTGGACCCCATGAAAATCAAAGATGTTAATGTTTGGGGTACTGTGATGGAGGGGCAGGTTCTTCCTGTTGCGAAAGTAAATAGGAAAGCGTCGCTGACGCGTCCGGTCGGGGGAGTTGGCAATATAGATGCTGACTTTGCGCGAGCAACACTTGAGCATGCTCTCAAAGTTGTTCACACACATCTTTAGCATTTGTTTTTTCGTTATGAGTTTTAGGACGAGGTTGGTCGGCTTGGGCCTCGTTGCTGTAATCTGACTCTTTTTGTCGGATGACGGGGTCTCAGCGCTCAGAGGATATTGTGATGACAGATTCAACTTATATTGACACCGTGATGCATAGGCAGCAGGAAGATATTCCATGTCGCATCTGAACTAGTTCGACCACCAGTGTCTTAACCGCATCGAGCACCTGTTTCTGAAGCCGCTTGCCCGGCCGAAGAACTAGCGTCTTAATGCGACCCACTATGACCGATGTGATAAACTGTTCCTGTCGGAAATCTGCATCGCCGCGACTGTCATCTTTTGGTTAGGAATCGAGACGCTAGACAGTATCTCCTTTGTTAATGAAGGCCGATTTAGATGATGGCAGCCCTAATGCTTCCAATCTCGACCTCTCTTTTGCGTTTGGACGAAGCAATCGCGGCAAGAACTATGGCCAAAGATTTTAGGTTGGTTCTTGCAGATGTTGAGGGCTCTCTGTCGTCTTCAATTGAACAAAGAAGCTCCCCCATGGCGCCACGAAACCCGTCGTTGAACCATTGTCCTTCGAGTGCAGGCCGCGCAATGCCATGCGCTGTCTCAAGTGTCACAGATTGTGTCGACAGATCCGACCCAACTGATGTCAGGCTACCGGTCCTACCTGCAACGTATGTTGTATCGCGAGGCCCATAGGGAACGCCCCCGTCAAAAACCAGGCTCGCTTGGCCTTGGTCCAAACGAACCAGCGCCTGCGACATCAGAGGCACTTTGTTGGCCTGGCCGCGTGCAGATGTAGCGGTTGCAAAAACGCTTTCCGCCCTATCTCCGACAAGAGATGCAAGAAAGTCGAACCAATGCACGCCGAAATCGTAAAGTATCAGCTGGTCGATTTCGTCAAACGGGGTACCTGCAGTCCAGCTGTGATCCCAGTGAATTGAGATATGGGCCGACAGAACATCACCGATCAATCCGGCTGAAACCGCCTCACGCATCCAGGACAGGTGCGGGGCCCAACGACCGTTCTGGTTTACCGCTAGTTTAACGCCTTGATCATCTGCCAGCTTCACAAGGTCATTACCCAGATCGAGGTCGGTAACAAAAGGCTTCTGGCTGAGCACGTGTTTGCCCGCTTGCAAGGCAGCTTTGATAATTGGCACACGATGTTCGGGGTGCAGCGTGACATCGACAACGTCGATCTCGCTATCGGCAAGAAGCGTCTCCCAGTCATCTTCGATGCGGGCGTACGGGCAGTATACAGAAGCTTTTTCTTCAGCCTTCGCGCGTGTACGGTTCCAGATTGCGGCGACGTCCCAGCCTGCTGTTCGGTAGGCATCAAGATGGCTTGCAGAAATCCCACCCGTACCAATTACCCCTATCCGGGGTCTATAGCGTCGAGGCATTGGTGGAAGATACTGCAGATCCGGCGCATCGATTTCGTGCAGATGCGCAGATTTTAGTGCGTATTGGTCCGTATTGGCACTGTCTGCGGTCATGCGAGTAACCCAAGTGTTCGTTTTTCATATGCCGAGCGGAGCGCCGTATCGACGATCCGTTGCGCTGTCAGGCAAAGTGCTGGATCCAGCGGCCCTTTGACCGGGATTTCTCTGGATATGCAGTCAAGGACGTACTCAATCGCATTTCGTTCACCTAACGGTAGCGGAGTCACTGGTATCTCGTGCCGGTCAGGTCTTGTGCGGGTTTGAACCGTTATATGATTGGCATAATCGGGCGATGAAATGGTGCCATCTGTGCCCACAAAGACGAATCCGCAAGTTGGTTGAGGCTGCGTTGTCCACGGGTCGGTGAAGGTGCCCCAACGCGTTTCCATTTTTGAGAGCCCGGTTTCATAACGGCAAACGGCAATGGCATGTTGGTCGACTTCGATTCCCGGTGTTTTATCGACTGTGCATGTCACCTCAATCGGCTCCTGGCCCCCCATATACCAGGTTCCAAGCGTTGCGCCGTAGCCAAGGTAATCCAACAGTGATCCACCGCCCGATGCCCGCTTATACCACCATGAGTTCGGTTTCTGGCTCTCAACTTCGTCCGGGGTGACTTCGACCTTGTCGGCCAGATGGTATAGAGGCCCGCGATTTCCGTCGTAGAAATGCACTTCGCGCAGGTCGCCGATCATCCCGTCATCAATCAACCGTTTGGCCGTCACATGGCTTTCGACCCATCGCAAAGGCCAGTTGATGATCAACTGCTTGTCGGTCCTATCCATTGCAGCCACCATGCGGCGCGCATCGTCTGAAGATGCGGCAAAGGGCTTTTCGACAAAAACATGCAGGTCGTAAGAGGCTAGACGTTCGGTATATTCCGCATGCTGAGCCGTTGCCACGCAAAGAAGTGCCATGTCGTAGGGTCCCGCAGCCATGCACGCGTCGAAATCGGTAAAGATCCGATCTTCGGGAATGCCGAATGTCGTTGCAGCAGCCTGCATCCTGTCCCGATCCGGATCGAATATCCCAGCGATTTCAGCGTCGGGATGATCGTGAACCATCCTAAGCAAATCACCCATATGCATGTGATCGAAACTGATGCCGACGATCCGGAATTTTGCCATTGGAAACCTCCCTTAGCGCGTGCCGGTAATCCTGACGTAGAGCGCGGTAACTGCGAGGATGATCAGCCCAAACAAGGCCGTACGTGCACCTTCCGGCATCTGCATCAAGGTTAGCATAGTATCTAGCACACGCAGAATAAGCGCGCCCACAATTGCACCTGCGAAACTGCCACGACCTCCGAAGATTGATGTGCCGCCAATCACCGCCGCGGCCACTGAGGGTAACAATAAGGGGTTGGCAAGGCTCAGCGAAGTTTGGCGGATCATGCCGAGATAGAGCAAGCCAGCCAGCGCGGCGATCAAACTTGAAAGCACGTAGAGCCCCAGATAGACCTGCCATGCCCGTACCCCGGACAGCTTAGCGGCCTGCTCATTGGAGCCCAGAGCGAACAGAAGCCGACCAAATCCTGTATAGCGCATGAGCCACAGGATAAAGAGCGCAAACGGGATGAATACAAAAAGGCCGTTCGGCATTCCAGCGGTGCGGCCGGTTCCGAGCCAGGCAAGGAAGGCGGGAATTTCTGTGCCAGCATTGATGACGAGGCGTTGATAGACCTGCAGACATCCGGTGGCGATTAACCCTGTGCCTAGGGTCATGATCAATGGATGGACCCGGACCAATCCCACGCCGATGCCATTTACAACGCCCACAATTAGGCCAGCTGACAGCGCGATCAATACTGCAGGTGTCACGCCCCAAATCGCACTAAGTGTTGCGCAGACGAAGGCTGAAACAGTGGCTACTACCCCGACCGAGAGATCTATCCCTGCGGTTAGCATTGTTAGAACCTGACAAGCCGCAAGCATCGCCAACGGAATTGCAAACTTGATCAGGTTGCCAACCCAAAAAGTAGAGATCAGCCCATCCCGACCTGCACGGAAAGGGGTGACGATACCCGGCCGCAATACTTCGAGCACAGCGATCATCAGGACAAGGAAGACCAATAGCGGGATGATCGGGTTGTCTCGCAGATAACGGCCAAAGCGGACCATCGACAGATCTGTGGTGTCCATGCTCATCGGCGGGTCCCCTTTAAAGAAGCCGCCGTGCCCAGCATAACGACGAGAACCATAATTGTGCCTTCGATAATCGTGGTCACGTTTGGATCGACGGCAAGCAATGTCAGGATCGTTCGAATGATCCGCAAAACGAACACCGCGATGATCGGCCCAAGCAGACCGCCTTTACCACCGCCCAGCACGACACCGCCCAGAACTACGGCCGCGACCGAGGCCATAAGATATGGCCCCGGAACCGGCTCTCCAATCCCGGTCAGCGCAGCGAGGCTTAGACCGCCCATGGCGCAAAACAGGCCGCATAGCGCATAGGCCGTTATCTTTGTTCTTCCCACTGAAACGCCAGAGCGGAAGGCGGCAAGCTCGTCTGATCCGGTGGCGTAGATCGATAGTCCGAGTTTGGAGCGCCGGATTGGCATCCAGACAACAGCGATGCCCAAGGCAATGACAAGCAGTGCCTTGGGCAGCCCGGCGAATAGAAAGTGACCGCGTATTGCCTGTTCCAGCCAATCTGCAGTCGCGCCGCCCGGAGTCTCAAGGATCAACAGCGCGACGCCTTCCCAGACAAACAACATGGCGAGTGTCACAACGATGTCGGGCACGCGCGTTACAACGATCAAAAGACCATTGATCAACCCCATCAAAAACCCGACCCCCAACACGATAAACAAGGCCGGTACACCGGCCATGCGCTCCATCAGAACGGCTGCAGTCACAGCACAGACCGCCATCATAGACGCAACAGACAGGTCGATACCGCCGACGATTACGACGATGGCCATACCGGCGGTTGCGAAAGCAAAGGGCAGGGCGGCGCGGGCAATACTCTCCAGTCCTGACGCACCGAAAGTTGGCTGTATCAATTTTGTGATAGTCAAAAGGACCATGAGAAGAACCGCTAACCCCATGACCCATGCGTGTTTTCGGATGGCCACGCTCACGCCGCGCCCTCCGTCTCGGTCAGGCCATATGCCGCACGCATCAGTGTTTGTTCATCCGCGTCAGCGGCATCAATCACATCAACCACGCGACCGTTGAAGATTACGACCGCGCGGTCACAGGCAAGTGGGATTTCTTCCAACTCGGACGTGTAGAATAGAACCGCCGCTCCTTGATCTGCCAACTCACGGACAAGCGGGTAAATCTGGCGTTTTGTGCGCACATCGATGCCACGGGTCGGATCGAATAGAAGCAGGGTTTCGACACCTGTCGCCAGCCAGCGACCAATGGTGACTTTCTGTTGGTTGCCACCTGAAAGCCTTTGCACCTCGCCCTGCGCGCGTGTGTCGATCTGCAGCTTCTCGACCGCATAAGCGACCCGATCGCGCTCATGCCGCAATTTTATTGGCCCCCAGTTCTTGAGCCGGGCTGAAAATGGCAGAGCGATGTTTTCTTTAACTGACCTTTGCGCCAGCAGAGCGTCTGAACGATCGCCCGGAACGAAGGTTATCCCGACTGCAATGGCGTCGGCGGGGTGGGCGAAGTTTACGGGCTTTCCATCAACTTCCATCAATCCTGAAGATGGGCGATCAAAGCCCGCCAGAACCTCAAACAGTTCATCTTGCCCCTGACCCTCAAGCGCGACCACGCCTAGGACCTCGCCGGGGAATAAGTCGAACGAAACATCCGAGAAACTGGGCTCAAACGCCAGTGACTTAATGCTCAGGCGCGGTGTCTTAGCCCGTGGTTCGTTTGCTTGAAGGATCTGACGTGTTCCAATGTCAATCTTCTGACCCAGCATCAATTCGACCACGCGTTCTTCTACGCCGGGTTCAATGTCGAGATCTCCGACAGACATGCCATCCCGCAACACAGTGGCCCGATCGCACAGTTCCGAAATCTCGGTGAAACGGTGAGAAACATAGATCACACCCATCCCGTCATTTGCTTTACGCCTTACGGTTTTCAATACGCGTTCAACCAGATCCGTCGGCAGCGCTGCGGTCATTTCGTCCAGCAAGAGGACATCAGGTTCAACGGCCAAAGCGCGTGCCAGATCAAGGATGCGCAGCGTAGCAAGTGGCAGGTTGCCAATCATTGCCGATAGTTTCAGGCCTTCGATGCCAAGTTCTGTAACCCAGTTTTGAAACTGATCGACAGGTGTGTCTGTCAGCCGAAGATTGTCGGACACGTCGAGATCAGGAATGAGTGAGGGTTCTTGATAAACCGGCACCAAACCGGAACGGCGCGCCTCGGCGGGGCTTCCGACAAACGCTTTTTTGCCTCTGATCAATACCTGTCCAGCGTCGGGTTTAAGGGCACCGGTAATGATCTTGACGAAAGTGGACTTGCCAGCACCATTTGCGCCCATCAAGGCGACGATCTCGCCTTCGGCAACCGTGAGGTGCGCATTGGTCAACGCCCGTACGGCGCCAAAACTCTTGGCCACGTCAGACGCGTCGAGAAGTGGTGTGCTGCTCATGGAAGTCCTTGAATGCCGAGTGGGTTGGAATTGCCTTCCGCCCAGCTAAAGGCGGAGGGCCAGTCAATTCGGATCAGCCCTCGCCGGGTCCCTTACAGTCGATGATTTGTTCCATCGTGTAGTCGGTCCAGCCGGGAACGGTCACTGATACGGGCCACTCTGGGTCAAGGTTAGGATTCTGAGCCGCTGTGATCGTTTCACGGCCTGCGTCCGTCGTATTCTCCCAAAGCACAGGATCTACAAGAACGGTTTTGTTCTCAGGTGCCTTGCCGTTCAGAATGTCGACAGCCAAAGCAATGCCTGCGCCGCCAACTGAGCCAGGATTTGTCACTGCCGCGCCGTTCAATCCCTCAACCTCGGTCAAGTATTGGACAAATCCTGCGTTGTCTGCGCCGACGATCGGAACCAGGGGAGCGCCGGATTCAGTGAAAGCGTCGACGATTACATTGTCGATACCGCTGGTCCAGACACCGTCAAACGGGATTCCGGTGGCCAAGTAGTCGAAGATCTGTTGCTTACCCTGATCCTGCTGCCAGCCGGTGAAAACCTCGTGCACCACATTGATATCGGGGTGTTCAGCTAATGCTCGTTTAAAGCCGTTGTCTCGATCTGTATCGGCTGAGACGCCAGCAATGCCACGCATGTAAACAACGTCACCTTTGCCTCCGAGTCGTTCGAACAACCATTTGGCACCGAGGTAGGCGTATTCTTCCTGATTGTTCGAAAGAATGTAGGCACCTTCAGCCGAAACGCCGGCATCCACGGCAACAACGACGATATCTTGCGCCATTGCTTTTTCCAGTGCTGAATTCAAAGCATCCGGGTTGGAGGGGTTCAGGACAATTGCGTCAACGCCCGCTTCGATGAGGTTGTTGATGTCTTCCAGTTGCCCGGCTGAATCGGTGTTGCGATGCGCGACGATCAGGTTTGTCACATCGGCTTCGACCAGAGCTTGGGCACGCATGGCGCAAATCATCTGTTCGCGCCAGCCATTGCCTTGAACGGTATTGGACACTCCGATTGTGTATTGCTTGTGCCCGTCAGCCATCGCCACAGTTGAAAGAGACGCTGAAACTGCAAGAGCAGCAACACCATAAAGTAGGTTCTTCATTTTATTTTCCTCCCAGATTTAGTCATTTCAAATTTGATAATTTCTTCACTTGATGAATGGTGACAGGACATCCCGGGCCAGCAGAAAACCCCGCTTGACCTTTTCGTCAGTCCCTTCGAACAATCGGTCTTCATGTTCGATAATGATCGGACCGTCGTAACCGGCGCGGTACAGGCCGGAAAAGAAACCGGACCAATCCACATCGCCCAGCCCGCAAAGCCGTGGAATTTGCCATCCCATGCCGGTTGACATCACCCCGTTCTCATAAAGCCCGTCCTCATCAACCATCACGTCCTTGGCATGGACATGAGCCATGTATGGGCCAAATTCTTTGATGAACCGTTTTTGATCGATGAACTGCCAGATCAGATGTGAAGGATCGAAGTTCATGCCAACCGCATCGCCCCATTCCTCGAATATCCGCCGCCAGATTCTTGGCGAGTAAGCAATGTTGTGACCCCCGGGCCATTCGTCATAGCTGAAGATCATCGGGCAGTTTTCAAAGCACAGACGCACACCAGAGTTTTGAGCGTGCTTCACGATCGGGTCGAAAATTTCGGTGGCACGCTCCCAGTTCGCGTCGAGATGCAGAGTGCGATCTCCGCCGACGAATGTGTTGACAACTTTGATGCCCATCACGCCAGCGGCTGTGATTACCTTGTTAAGATGCCCAATGACTTCAGCCCGGTGCTCTGTATCGGCGTGGAGCGGGTTGGGATAGTACCCCAGACCTGAAATCTCGATACCCTGATCGCCGAGCTGCCCAACAATTTCAGTGCCCTGACCCGCAGTAAGGCCATCTACGTTGATGTGGCTGGTTCCCGCATAGCGCCGTTGTTCGCCACCTGACGATGGCCAGCAGGCGACCTCCATCGCCGAAAACCCATTGGAACCGGCCCAGGCCGCCACCTCAGTCAATTGAGAGTTTTCGAATGGTGCAGTCAGTAAGCCCAGTTTCATGTCATCGCCCTCAAATCTCGCTCAAATCGACCCAGCGGCTCTCACTCGCCGATTTCACGACGGCATCGCAGAATTGCATCTCGTAATGGCCGTCCTCAAATGTGGCCCATGTGCTGCCTTGTTGCCGCCCGCCTGCGATGACGTCGGCATAGACCGCCCGGAAAAAGTTGAAGAATGAATCTGCGAACCCTTCAACATGCCCGGGCGGCAATGTGGCGGCTGCGATCCCCGGACCGTTCATCAAAGTAAAATCACGCATCAGGGTCTGGTTGGGCGCGTCACGATGCCCAATGAACAGATGATCAGGAGTTTCACTGTCCCAAGCCGCACTGGCATTTGTTCCGGCGATGTCCCATTGCAACGAGTTCTTTCGACCCATGTTCACCTGAGATGTACTCATCACGGCCCGCGCTCCGTTCTCATATCGGATAAGGATCATGGCAGCATCGTCGGTATCGATGCGCGCAGTCTCGGTTTCGCCGGTTCCGCTGGTAAATGTCTCAACCGGGCCAAGAGGTTTCTGGCGTTCCGGAAGGAAGGTTGTCAGCTCTGCAAAGACGGAGGTCGCCTTCAACCCTGTGACGAAGCTGGTCAGATCAACCCAGTGCGTTCCGATGTCACCAACCGATCGCAGCGCGCCGCCCATTTCGCTTTCCAACCGCCAATTCCAGTCTGTGGGTTTGGCCAGCCAGTCCTGATGGTAGTGCCCGGTAACAAAACGGATATCACCCAGATCCCCGGCCATGACCATGCCTTGGGCTTGTTGGTTCAGCGGATAAAAGCGAATGTTGTAACAAACCGCT
Organism: Ruegeria atlantica; assembly: GCF_947495585.1. Classification (GTDB taxonomy): domain Bacteria; phylum Pseudomonadota; class Alphaproteobacteria; order Rhodobacterales; family Rhodobacteraceae; genus Ruegeria; species Ruegeria atlantica_G. Next base: position 137,564 of record NZ_CANLZK010000001.1, read on the forward strand.
GCAATCTTGCCAGAAGCCTTGGCAAGGTCGACCATTTCAGCGCTTTCAGCGGATGTCATGGCAAGGGGTTTCTCGCAGATGACGTGTTTGCCCGCAGCCAGGATTGATTTCACTTGCGGATAGTGTGCGTGGTTAGGGGTCGTTACGTGCACTACATCGATGTTTTCATCCGCCAATAGGTCGTCCAGTGTGTCAAAGGCGCGTGGAACGCTCATTTCGCGCGCCCGTTCCCGGCCACGCTCTGGCGATGATCCAAGAACACCTCTTACATCTACACCCAGACGCCGAAGGGCTTGAACATGCACCGTTCCTATGAATCCGGTCCCGATCACCGCAGCGCGGATTTTTGCGATGTCACTCATTGTGCGCTCCTGTCAAACAACCGAATACCCTCCGTCCACGATCACGCAGGCACCTGTCACAAAGGCCGCCGCATCGGATGCGAGAAACAAGGCTGTTCCAGCGATGTCGTCGGGATGACCCCAACGTGCTAAGGGTGTGCGTGCTTCAACAGCTGTTGTGAAGCTGGCGTCTTTTCGGGCTTTCGCGGATTGCTCGGTCACGATGAACCCCGGCGCGATCGCGTTCACCCGAATGCCGTCTTTGGCCCACGCAATCGCCAATGATTTCGTCAGTTGTTCTACACCGGCCTTTGACGCGCCATAGGCCGGGTTTCGTGGCGAACCAAAGCGCGCATACATTGAGGCCACATTGATGACGCGGCCTTTTGCGCCCGAAAGGGCAGGGTGCAGCGCTTCGGCGCAGCGAAAAGACCCTGTTAGATTTACGTCCAACACGTGGGAGAAGAATTCGGGCTCCATTTCCTTGCCACGCTGTGTGACCGCAGCGCAATTGACTAAAACATCAATATGGTCGCGTGTGCTTGCGAAATTGTAGACTTCGTCGGTGTCGGTCACATCCAGTTGAATGTAGTCAAACCGGGCGGCGTCCTCTTCGACGCATTGCGGTTCCACACCGGTAATCTCCACTGTGGCACCCGAGTCCTGGAATTCTCTTGCAATAGCGGCACCAATGCCAGCTCGGCTGGCACCGATCACCAGGACCTTTGCCCCGGCAAAGTCGAAAGTGACCTTCGAAACCATCAATGAACCCAGCTTTTGTTGCGTTTGAATTCGGATGCCATCAGTTTCCCTCGTTTGGCGAAATCGTTACTGCAATCGATTACATTTTGGGGGAAACCCACTTTCCAAATGGTGTAATCGATTACATAATCGGCATCACATGAGATTCGAGTCAAGCCAGAAATCGACTGCCAAGCAATGAGCAAGATACCCAAACCCGCCACAATACAGGACGTCGCACGTGTTTCGCAGGTGTCGACAGCCACGGTAAGTCGTGTTCTTTCCAATCCCGATCTGGTGTCAAAATCAACACGTGGTGCTGTTTTGGAAGCTATTCGCGAGACGGGATATCGTGTTAATCAAGCTGCCCGAAACCTGCGGATGAAAAGGGCGGGGGCGGTACTGATCCTGGTTCCCAACCTCGGCAAACCTTTCTATTCGGGCATACTTGCCGGTATCAGCGAAGGGTTTGCGGGCTCGGACTATGCAGTTCTGATCGCCGATACCGAAAGTAATCCGCTGCAGGAAGAAACTCTTGCTGGGTACTTTCGAGACGGCCGGATAGATGGCGCAATCTCTTTGGATGGTGGCATTCCTTCGACCGCGCTTCAGCAATGCGTCACATACGGCGCGGGCGACCGCATAGTATTTTTATGTGAGTGGGTGGAAGGCGAGGCCTTTCCGGTGATTTCCAGCGACAACGCCGAAGGTGCGCGATTGGCGATCGGGCACCTGCATGATTTGGGCCACAAGAAAATCGCGCATGTTACCGGACCTGACGGGAATGTTCTGACGGCCGCCCGGCGTGAGGGTGTGGTCGAAGAACGGACACGCTTGGGGCTTCCAGCGCGGTCCGAGTGGATCATCAGGGGCGACTTCTCGCTGGAATCCGGACATGAGGCCGCCAGACGAATACTTGCGATGGATGAGCGCCCAACGGCAGTGTTCTGCGCCGCGGATATGGTTGCTTTTGGATTGATTTCAGGGCTGGTTGCGGGTGGGTTGAAGGTTCCCGGTGATATTTCGGTTGTTGGTTTCGACGACATCGAAATGTCCGGGTCTTACGTTCCCGCGCTGACAACAATCCGACAGGACCGGCACCAACTGGGGCGCCGTGCGGCAGAGGTTTTGCTGGGCCAGTTGGCGAACACTGGCAAAGCGCTCCCAATGAAATCAGCGCTTCCCGTAGAGCTTGTAACACGGGCGAGCTCTGCGCCGCCCAATTAGCGCAGTCAAAATCTAGGCGCCTTTGCTATAGTCTAGCCAGAAGCGGGACGCGTTGTGAGCGATGGAGAAAGGGGAAATGAGTAAGTCGACCACACCCATTGGCTCTGAACTCACTGTTCGGGATTATTCCCTGACTGGTGTGAATACGCGTCAAGCGATAGAAAACGGTTTGTCGGCCGCAGAGTGGTACCACAGTGATGTTCCTCGTAAGAAGCTGAAATCGCTTATGAAACGTAGAGATGCACCAGCCATTCGTGACACTGTGATCTGGATCGCTTTGCACTTTGTATTTGCGGCTGGCGGGCTGTACTTCTGGGGTAGCTGGCTTTGCGTGCCTTTCTGGTTTGCATACGGCGTCGTGTATGGTTCTGCCTGCGACAGCCGTTGGCACGAATGCGGACACGGAACAGCCTTTCGAACCCGCTGGATGAACGACGTCGTGTACCACATCGCGTCCTTCCAGATCATGCGAAACCCGGTCAATTGGCGCTGGAGCCACGCGCGGCATCACACCGATACACTCATTGTTGGCCGCGATCCGGAAATAGCGTGGATGCACCCGATCAGCCTGATCCTGAAGGCGCTTGCGTTTGTGGGGATTGTTGAAACGTGGACTTCGCTCAAAGTTCTGATGCGAAATGCGATGGGAAACTTGTCGCAAGAAGAGTGGGATTACATTCCGGAAAGCCAATGGCCCAAGGCGGTCTTTTGGGCGCGGGTTCACATTGCAATCTACGCCGCTGTTTTGGTGGTTTCATTTGTATTGCTTGTCTCTGGGGCCGGATGGAAATCTCTGATCCCAATTCTCTTGATTGGGGGTCCTCGGGTCTATGGGTGCTGGCATTTTGTAATGACGGGCCTGCTTCAGCATGGAGGACTGGCTGAGAACGTTCTTGATCACCGGTTGAATTCCCGAACACTTTACATGAACCCGATAAGCCGTTGGGTTTACTGGAACATGAACTACCATATTGAGCATCATATGTTCCCCATGGTTCCGTATTATTCTCTTCCAGCGCTTCATGATCTGATCAAGGATGACCTGCCGCCGCCGAACACTTCGATTTGGGATGGCTACAAAGAAATGATGGGTTCCGTCATGAAGCAGCGAGTAGATCCGAACCATGCCGTACGAAAGTCTCTCCCGCCGACGGCCCGCCCATATCGGGAACATTTGCACGTGGCAGTTCCCGAGAGATACACAGGGTTAGAAATCGGTGATCGAGGAGGAACGTAATGCCTTGGGTTGACGCATGCGCCATAGATGATGTTGAGGAAGAAGATGTCATTCGTTGGGATTACGACGGTAGAACCTACGTGATTGTTCGTAGTTTGGACAATGAGTTCTATTGCACCGATGGTCTTTGTACACACGAACAAGTGCACTTATCGGAAGGTCTGGTAATGGAAAATGAAATAGAGTGCCCCAAGCATAATGGGCTATTCGACTATCGCACGGGCAAAGCTCTGAGGGCACCCGCATGCGAAGATCTCCGCACCTACGAAACCAGAGTAGGAAATGGTCGCATCATGGCATTGATAAAATGATTATTTGGGTTTGGAGTGGTTTGTGATCGAACTGTCCGCAACAGGCATCCGGCTTTCATTCGATTTGCAGTTGGGGTTGATCGAGAGTTTCAGTGTGTACGACGGTGACGCTGAGATTTCACCACTACATCGCGCACCTTGGGTCGGCACAGACGAAGTTATGCCCGAAGGTGTAGCGCCCCACCTGGAAAAACTCGGCGGTGATTTCTTCTGCGCCCCATTTGGGTCAACTGAGGGGACATCGCCGCTGCATGGGTGGCCAGCTAACTCCCGTTGGGGACTAGAAGAAAAGACCGACAGCTATTTGCGCGCTGAGCTCGACAGAACGGTCTATGGAGCTAGGCTGCAAAAAGAGATTACACTGCATCCTGAGCATCCATTCGTCTACCAGCGTCACACTTTCATTGGTGGCGACGGCGTGGTGCCAGTTGCAAATCATGCAAATGTATCCTTGCCCAAGGGCGGGATCATTCAAACCTCTCGAAAGCAGTGTTGGAGGACGCCTAGGGTTGAACAGGAAGTTGATCCGGCATTAGGCTATTCAGCGCTTAGATATCCGGCTGAAAGCCAAACGTTGGCGTCTTTTCCCGGGAAAGACCGCGAAGTGAATCTGTCAAACTACCCATGGTCTCCGAAGAGTGAAGACTTTGTTGTTGGATTGGATTCGCCTGAAGAGAAATTGGGGTGGACCGCGGTAACTCGCCCCGTGGAGGGCGACATGTTCCTGTCGCTTAAATCGGCTCAGGCTTTGCCGATGACGATGTTGTGGCATTCGAACGGTGGTCGATTTTATGCTCCTTGGTCGGGCCGCCACTTCGCCTGCCTTGGGGTTGAGGAGGGGGCCGCTTCGCCTATCCTGGGAAATGTCGAAAACAGTTTCCCGAACGATCACGGCGTCATTCATCTAAACCCCGATCGCCAAGTTGAGGTTGCACATGTAATCGGGGCGCTTCGTTGGCGTAGTGGAACCAGGGTGATTGCAGTTGAGACTCTGGGAAACCAACTCTTGATCCGAGGTACAGAAAATCAGGAGATTTTTGTGCCATTCGATCCGCAAGCCCTGAACATTTAAACGGGTGGTGCCAGGGGAAATTGGTTTGAGACAGGCAGGGCAGTTTCGTAGCTTCGCTTAACGACAAAAACGCTCACTTTTTCGCTGCTTCAAAACCAACCCGGAGGTCATTCGTCTAGCAGTGATGCTGTACGTTCGATTCTGGTTGAATAGGTTTGGCCCTATCTGTGTTGCAGAAATTAGCCGAAAACACATAAATCGGATGCAATGTTCCGCGAACTGTTAGCGGCATCTAAATAAGGCTATCGTTGAAGATCAACGGCAAGCAATATTGCCTGTGGCGGGCAGCTGACCATGAAGGCGAGGTGCTGAAAAGCTATTTCACGAAGCGCCGGGATCGTGTTGCGGCCCTTATACACCCGAAAAAAGCGATGAATCGATACGGCCAGCCAGGTTTCGTCGTCACTGACAAATTGCACTCTTACGACGCGGCGATGAAAGTCATAGGGAATGCCTCAAAGCAAGAAACTGGCCGTTGGAAGAACAATCTTGCTGAGTATTCACATCTTCCGTCGGCGAAAAGAACGTGCGATGCTCTGCATCCGGCAAATGTGATTTTTTCAAAAGTTCGCCGCAGACGACTCTATCGTCCATAGTCACTTCAATCATGAACGGCAGCTTTACTCACGCGACATGTTCAAACACAGTTAAACCGCCGCTCTTTCCGCGTGGAGCCAACTTAGTTCCGCCTAGTTTCCGGTTTTCTGAAGTAGACTGAGACTGGTACGAATTTGTCTGACAGCCCCGCCACTCATACCTGCCTCAATTCAAATGTGTTTTCTGCCGCAACGCCTTACCCAAATATCGGGGCGCTCGAACTGCCGCGTTTCGGGCGGCGGCAAAATCCGCTGCGGTCCGGTGCAATCCAGTCCAGCCCCGTTTGCCGTTTGGCCTGAGCGCCCGGTTTACATCAGGATCAATCGAAATAGACAGCGAGCCGCGTTGTATTGATACAGTACCGCAGGTGGCCAATTCCTGGTCTCATGCTCAGCTTGCACCCAACTGCCCATGCGCTATGGCTACCATGCTGGAGGCACAAGATAAGTCCCCCACGATGACTGGCGCGACACTGCCGGGGCAGGGCTGGCTGTCACTTTCTTTACAAAAATTCTTAAATTTCGTGAACAAATTTACAAAATTTTGTTTCAATACTAGTAATTTATTGAGAAATTTTCAGTCCGATTTCCATTATTGGAATGCACAAAAGTGCGCTTTCGTCTGCTGGAAGAGGAGCCAAAGGACGAAAAATGGAAATGGGAGGAATAAATGACTAAGAAAAATGTCACGCGCCGCGGCGTGCTGAAGTCTGGTGCCGTTGCAGGTACTGGTCTGGCCCTGCCTACGATCTTTACGGCTTCGTCCGCCGCTGCCTTTACGAATGAGCCGACAGGGTCATCCGTCACTCTGGGCTTCAATGTTCCGCAAACCGGACCTTATGCCGACGAAGGCAATGACGAATTGCTGGCGCAACAGCTGGCGGTCGAACATCTGAACGGCGAAGGTGACGGTGGTTGCTTGAACACATTCTCGTCGAAGGCGCTTCAGGGGAACGGTATCCTCGGCAAGAAGGTCGGGTTCGTCACCGGCGACACCCAGACCAAATCGGATGCAGCCCGCGCATCGGCCAAATCGATGATCGAAAAAGACGGCGCAATCATGATCAATGGTGGTTCGTCCTCGGGCGTGGCCGTTGCGGTTCAGGGCCTGTGCCAAGAGGCGGGCGTCATTTTCATGGCCGGCCTGACACATGCAAACGACACCACGGGCAAGGACAAGAAGGCCAACGGTTTCCGTCACTTCTTCAATGCCTACATGTCGGGCGCCGCTCTGGCGCCGGTGCTGGCGGCTGAGATGGGTAAAGAACGTCGCGCCTATCACCTGACGGCCGACTACAACTGGGGCTGGACCCAGGAAGAGTCGATCGTTGCCTCGACCGAAGCCCTGGGCTGGGAGACGGTCAACACGGTCAAAACACCGCTGGCGTCCACGGACTTCTCGTCCTACATCGCACCGGTTCTGAACTCTGGCGCGGACGTGCTGGTTCTAAACCACTATGGCGGCAACATGGTGAACTCGCTGACCAACGCGATCCAGTTCGGTCTGCTCGACAAGGTTGCAAACGGCAAGGACTTCAAGATCGTCGTGCCACTGTATTCCGAGCTGATGGCCGCTGGTGCGGGCGAGAACATCAAGGGTGTTCTGGGCTCGATGAACTGGAACTGGCAGTTGCAGGATGAGGGCACAAAGGCCTTCGTGAAGTCCTTTGGTGAGAAATACGGCAAGCCGCCGTCCAACTCTGCTCAGACCTGTTATGCACAAGTGCTGCTTTATGCGGATGCATGTGAGCGTGCGGGCACCTTCAACCCCTGTGGTGTTGCCGAAGCTCTGGAAGACTTTGAGTTCGACGGGCTGGGCAATGGTCCCACCTGGTATCGCGGGGCCGATCACCAGTGCTTTAAGGATGTGCTGGTTGTGCGTGGCAACGAGAACCCGACCAACGCGTATGACACGCTTGAAATCGTCGAGATCACGCCGCGTGCGCAGGTCGAGTACGATCCCGAGCACCCGATGTTCGCCGGTGGCGAACTGGGCAAGTGCAATCCGGGCGCGTAAGCCTTTTGGCGAATGTCTGACCGTCGTTCTCGGCGGTCAGACGACTTACGGCCAGGCCTGTGGGCCTGGTCCCAACCACTCAATCCACACTGACCAACCCTGAGGTGGGCCCAATGGACGCCATCCTACTGCAAATACTCAACGGTCTGGACAAGGGCTCGGCTTATGCGCTGATCGCGCTGGGCCTGACTCTGATCTTCGGGACGCTCGGCGTCGTGAACTTTGCCCACGGGGCTTTGTTCATGATTGGCGCGTTCTGCGCCGTTACTTTGCAAAAGCTGCTGAACCTGAGTTTCGTGACCCTGGATGAAACGCAAAAAGACTTTCTGGGTAATCCGCTGAAGGTCGAAACCCCTTATATCGAGGCCTGGTTCGGCCCCGAAGTCGGCGCAACGATTATCGACTGGTCCGTTCCGCTGTCCATCCTGTTTGCGATCCCGATCATGTTGCTGGTTGGCTATGTGATGGAACGCGGGCTGATCAAACATTTCTACAAGCGCCCGCATGCAGACCAGATCCTGGTGACCTTTGGTCTTGCGATCGTTCTGCAGGAAATCGTCAAGTATTTCTTCGGCGCCAACCCGATCCAGACCCCTCCACCCGATGTGCTGAGCGGATCTGTCGATCTGGGTACCATGGTTGGTTTTGATCCCAATGCAATCATCTACCCGATTTGGCGATTGGTCTATTTTGGCTTTGCCGTAGGCATTATCGGCGCAGTGTTTTCCTTCCTGCAGTTCACCACCTTCGGGATGGTTGTCCGTGCTGGGATGGCTGACCGGGAAACGGTGGGCCTGCTGGGCATCAATATTGACCGCCGGTTTACCATTATGTTTGGCATTGCTGCCGGTGTCGCCGGACTGGCCGGTGTGATGTACGGGCCGCTCAACCCGCCGAACTACCACATGGGAATGGACTTTCTGGTCCTTAGCTTCGTCGTGGTTGTTGTTGGCGGAATGGGGTCATTGCCAGGCGCCGTTCTGGCAGGCTTTTTGCTGGGCATTCTGGAAAGCTTTGCCTCGACCACCTGGGCCACCACAACGATCCCAGGCATCAATCAGATCATCATCTACCTTGTCGCCATCATCGTGCTGCTGACGCGTCCGCGCGGGCTGATGGGGCGCAAGGGCGTGATGGAGGAATAATCAATGTTGGGACTGAATAAAAAAGACACCAGCCTGCTGATCGTCGTCGCACTCCTGACTTTGCTGGCGCCTTTCATCCTGAACCCGTTTCCAGAGGGCAGCGCCATGGCGCAGTTCAACGCGGGTTACCCGGATTTGATGCAGAGGTTCGTGATTTTCGGGATCTTTGCCATCGGGTTCAACATTCTGTTTGGCCTGACCGGGTACTTGTCTTTCGGTCACGCGGCCTTTCTGGGCGTAGGGTCATACTCGGCAGTTTGGATGTTCAAACTGCTCAGCTACAACGTCATTCCAGCCATCGCGCTGAGTGTCGTCGTCGCGGGCCTGTTCTCACTACTTATCGGGTTCATCAGCTTGCGGCGGTCGGGGATCTATTTCTCGATCCTGACGCTGGCCTTCGCACAAATGAGCTTTGCGCTGGCCTACTCAGTGCTGTCAAACCCCAAGTTTAACCTGACGAACGGGGAAACCGGCCTGCAGGTTTATGCGGACGATCCGCAGATCCTGCAGGGCGCTAACGCGCCGGATCTACCGCATCTATTCGGATTGCCAATGCGCGCGACGTACACGATGGATGTGGGCGCGTGGAGCTTTGACTTCAACGCGGGTTACTACTTGTGCGCAATCATAATGATGGCCGTGTTCTACCTGTCTATCCGTATCTTCCGGTCGCCCTTTGGCATGATGCTGCGGGCGGTAAAATCGAACCAACAGCGGATGAACTATACGGGTCTGAACTCCAAGCCATACACGCTGGCGGCCTTTGTGATTTCCGGCATGTACGCCGGTCTGGCCGGTGGTTTGATGGCCGCCATGGACCCACTGGCCGGTGCCGAACGCATGCAGTGGACTGCATCAGGCGAGGTGGTTCTGATGACGATCCTCGGTGGTACGGGCACGTTGATCGGCCCGGTTCTGGGCGCAGGTTTCATCAAGTATTTCGAGAACATCTTCTCGAAGATCAACGACAACGTCCTGCACAGCTGGTTCGCATTCCTGCCTGACGGGTTGGAGGATGCCGTGGTGTTCGTGATCCATCCGTTCATCGGCAAAGGCTGGCACCTGACGCTGGGCATCCTGTTCATGCTGGTTGTCATCTATCTGCCGGGCGGTCTTGTTGAAGGTGGACAACGTTTGCTCAAGCGCTTCAAGCGCAAGAATAAAGACACCGACGATGCGCCCTCGGGCAAAACAGAACCGGCGGAATAAGGGGCGAGAAATGGCAATTCTAAGAGTGAAAGACGTCAGCAAACGCTTCGGTGGCCTCAAGGCGCTGACAGATGTGAACCTCAACATCGAAGAGAACTCGGTTCACGCAATCATCGGCCCCAATGGCGCGGGCAAGTCGACGCTGCTGAACTGTCTGGTGGGCAAGCTGATGCCGGACACCGGGTCGGTGTTGTTCAACAACAACTCGGTTCTGGGGCTCGAGCCGTTCCAGATCAACCAGATGGGCATCAGCCGTGTGTTCCAAACGCCTGAGATCTTTGGCGAGCTGACGGTGATGGAGAATATGCTGATCCCGATCTTCGCGATGCGGGATGGCGCGTTCCGGATGCATGCCTATGAGACTATCGCTAGCGAACGTCAGGTCGTCGAACAGGCCGAAGTCATGCTGGAAGAGATGAACATGGCCGACAAACGCGAAATGCACGCGGCGTCGCTGTCTCGGGGCGACAAGCGGAGACTTGAGATTGGCATGTGCCTCAGTCAAAATCCGCGGCTGTTGTTGCTGGACGAACCTACAGCGGGCATGGCGCGGGCGGACACCAACAACACCATCGATTTGCTAAAGCAGATCAAGGATGAGCGCGACATAACCATCGCCATTATCGAGCATGACATGCATGTGGTCTTCAGCCTTGCGGAACGCATCACAGTTCTGGCGCAGGGGACGCCGCTGGTCGAAGATACTCCAGAAAAAATCCGTGGACATCCCAAGGTTCGTGAAGCCTATCTGGGCGAGGCGGCGTAAGGAAAAGCTATGAACGAGAAACCCGACTTTTCAAAAAACGCCAATAGGGCAAGTACCGCGCCTGCGTTCCTGTCTGTATGGGACATGCATTCGTATTACGGAGAAAGCTATATCGTGCAGGGCGTCAGTTTTAATGTGCACGAAGGCGAGATTCTGGCTCTGCTTGGACGGAACGGCGCTGGCAAAACCTCGACACTCCGGTCGATTGCGCGGGTAGGCGATCCCGAAGTAAGGCACGGTGAAATCTGGCTGGATCACCAGCCGCTACACAATATGACAAGCTACGAAGCGGCGTCTGTTGGCCTTGGCCTTGTACCGGAAGACAGACGAATTATCCCAGGGCTGACCGTTGAGGAAAACCTGCAGCTTGCCCAGATTGCGCCGCCGGTCGGATGGTCCCTGGAGCGGTTGTATGAACTGTTCCCGCGTCTAGGCGAACGCAGGAAACAAGAGGGGATTACATTGTCGGGTGGCGAACAGCAGATGCTGTCAATCGCCAGAGCCCTTGCTCGGGATATCAAGGTCCTGCTTCTGGATGAGCCTTACGAAGGTCTGGCCCCGGTCATTGTCGACGAGATTGAAAAAACACTGGCTCATGTCAAGCAACAGGGCATGACCACGATCATCGTCGAACAGAACGCCGTCCGAGCATTGGAGTTAGCCGATCGCGCGATCATTCTGGACACCGGCACAATCGTTTTTGATGGGACGGCGAACGAGGTGCTTCAAGACACCGGCCTACGCGAGGAGTATTTGGCCATCTAGGGCAGGCTCCGAGTTTTAGGTACATTGTGGTTGCAAACGCCTTAGTTATGGTGACGCTCGAATTCTTCGGACGCTTGCGCTCCTACACTTATGATCAAGGCACCTGACTATGATCCGGCATATCGTTCTGACAAAATTCCGGTCCGACGTGACGGAAGAGACCATCGGGAAGATTTACAGGGGCCTGTCGGACCTGACCGACGCCCTGCCGGGTGCAGGCGGGTTTACCGGTGGCCGCAGTGAAAGCCCTGAACAGATCGAACGCGGTTACAAGCATGGGTTTGTGATTGATTTCGATGATTGGACCGCATTGGCCAGCTACCAAAGCAACGAGAGGCACAAAGCGCTGGGCGCGCAGTTGGTCGAAAACACCGTGGGCGGTATCGACGGAATTCTGGTCCTGGATTTAGAGGTCTGAGATAGTGAAACTGTTTCAGCCAAATTCCGAAGGGCTGATTGAAACTGTGTGCTGAACGGTGCAGCTTGGTGCCGCGCGCCCGTGTCCCTGTAAGCGTTCGGCGTCAAGTTTGCGATCTGCGGAAACGACCCTGATCAACTTGATCATCAATGATTTGAAGAACCCCATTTTACTGAAATCGCTGAGCCGACGCAGATGGTGCCAGGGCACAGGCTGGGCCCACAATGGCGCATCCTTCCCTTGCGAAAAAGGCAATAGTTGTACGCCGAACACCGGATTACTTGTCTTCTACCGGTCAATTTTTTATAATGCTTAGTACATTTTTTTGAATTTTTTGATGTTCACGAGTGTATTTGGTTTGCCCGAGTTGCGACAGCGAAGAGCGTGTTCCGGCGGCCAGTTCGGGGGTATTGATGACAAAGGCCAGCGATCCAAAAGCTCGCCCTGAAGTTGCCAAAAAAGACGCTAACAAAGTGTCGGGTGTTTATGACTTTGTGCAATCTCCTGAATGGCAGGAGATGCTTGAAAAAGCTCGGAAACAAAGGGCAATTAACCTCGCGGCCCGAAAGGCAGAGTGTGCTACTTCGCAATCGTCTGATACTGGCCCCAATACGAGCTTGCAGTCAACCGATGGTGATCGATCGAGAGACGCTTTAAACAAAGCGGCGGGGCGGCCTGAAACCGCTAGTAAGCCACCTCAGGCACCGAATTCTCGCCAATCTGATGAGTCGGTTCAAAAAGCGACTGCGGGGCGGGCTGACAGCCAAACCGTCAATTATGACAAGTGCGCGACAGGAAACGTCACACGCGATAAACAAGCTGAAGCAAGCGCCGTGCCACCAAATGGCGGGTCAGTGCAGGGCATCCATCCTGGCAACATACCGGGGGGTATAGTCGATCCGATACCAGTCCCAAAGTTACCCGAAGATGGGTTTACGGATCGTTTGCGCAGCACCCTACTGGAAAGGACAGACGACCAGACTCGTAAGCGTCTCAAGATGCGGTTGGGACTGGTCGCGGCAGGATGCGGCATCGGTGTTGTTGCGTCGTCGTCGGTTTTTTTGATTTTGTCTGGGTTGAACGCCCCCGGTCCAACCGAAAATGCAGGTTTGGTGAGCCAAGAGACCGCGGCAACAGGCGCGATCATGCAACAAGACGCGGAACTCGCCGAGCGCTCGGTGCTGCCGTCCGACATTACAGGTGATGCGGCGGACCCGACTGTAACTTCTGAAACCGTGTTCGATGTACCATCTGAATCGATTTTGCCTGACGGGGACACAACCGCGTCACAGGATTTGGCCTCGTTGTCGCTACCCTTATCAGATTTGTCCGAGCAACCGGGCGGTAGCAAACCAGAATTGTCGCGCTTGGCACCTAGTGTTCGGTCTTTCGTGCCGACCCTTGTCCAGCCACCATTGCCGATAACCATGCTAAGCTTTCGACCTCGGGAAGAGTTGAATCTTGGTTTTGTCCGGCTTCAATCCACGCCGGAAATTTTCAGCACTTCTGTCGCTTTGCTTGAAACAACTGTGACAGTGGCAAAACCCGAAGAGTTTTTGAAAGGCGTAAACGTAGCTGCAACCCCAACAACAATGCGTCCGCCTGTAATTCCGATCCAGCCCGGTGTACTGGACTATACCGCAACGCAAGTATCTTTGGATGTCCTCTTGACCGAGCCTGAGAGTGGTTCTCAGCCGGAACAGGGTCTCCTGACAAGCGAAGCAACTGGTTCGGACATTGCCGTGCGGCCAGAGGGCACAAGCCTTGCTGCCGAGATTGCGAAACCGTTGCCATACGAACCCCAGCCCGAGCCTGTCGAATTGGCGGCACTGCCAATCGCGCCAATGCCAATCGACGCGCCGGCCCCATTGATCACACCGGCCGCTTACGAGACATCATTAGCTTTACGGGCACCAGTCCTTTCGGCGATACCAAGCCCGTTGGAATCACCGGTCTTGCCTCTCGCACCGGCTCTGCTGAATGATGCAATCACCCCTCCGGAACGAGAGCCTGCCCCGGCAAATATGTCCGTGGCCTTCCGGATCTATGCGCCGACCAACGTTCCGCAGAGCGTTGTGGATTCTGTTGTGTCCAACCTGACTTCGACCGGACATGAGCTTAACGGGCAAGCCCGCGTGGGGTTTAAGATCACCCAGTCAAACGTTCGCTTCTATCACAAGCAGGACGAGGAAAGAGCCGCCGCCCTTGCCAGAGACTCCGGTGCATTGTTGCGGGATTTCACAGGGTCCAACGTCAAAACTCCTAGTGGAATCGTAGAGTTATGGTTGGCAGGAAAAGGCTCTGGCGTCGCCAGGGTCAAGCGAACAAACACACGCAGCACAGCCAGAACCCAGGCCCCCAACCGCGTCAATCAACTGAAAAGCCAGGTCCTGAGCAAACTTAAGAAAGCGACGACCCAATGACTGTATTTTTAAGCTATACTGAAAAGGACTGATTCAAGTTTTTGTACTGTTAATTGTTTCCGACGAGGTATCCAAAATGACGGATAGACGACTTATCGGCATCGTAACTGCTCTACTATTTTTATCGACGACCCAAAACGCGCGTGCCGAAATTACGCTTGAGCATCTGCTGGCCATCGACCAAATGCTGTCCACCAATGACATTCAGGCACTGTATTCCTACCTCGACAAAAACCCTGAGCTGTTGACCGGCGAAGATGAACTGTCGCTGGAGCTACGGAGCTTTCACGAGGTCGCGTCTGTTGGCAATCTGGATTTCAGCTATGCCACCAGTGCACCGGCCAGCAGCGAGAACCGTGCGGCTAACGAGGCATTCGATGCCTCGCGGCAACACTGAGTCGGATGTCAGAAATGCTTGCCTTCGGGCGATCAAACACACCAACGATCGCCTATGTCATCGAGCCGCGGTTCTCTGGCGGGACTTCTGCGGCTGTGGCGGCCGAATTGCCGGTGGCCGCCGAATGCGGGCAGGTGGTCGTGCACGCGATCACGTCCAGGACGTTTGGCACTAACCAACACGTTTCACCGGTTTTGCGGCAGGTGCTGGACGACTTGAACATTCCGATCATTTGGGATGCACCACGGATAAGCGCGGATTTCGTATTTTTACACAACCCGTCTTTTTTGAAATTTCAGGACACGCTTGGCACAAGGATCATTGCGCGCGAGCTGTACGTGATCACGCATGAGAATTTTCTGCGTCCGGGCGGGGCAGAGGGGTTTGATGTTTCAAGCTGTTTAAGCCAGATCGAAGCCTCGACAATTTCGCTCAGGAAAACACTCGCGCCGATATCTCCGTTTAACCGAAGCGGCGTAGTCGACTGGTTGGCAACCTCTCGCGTGGCGCGGCAGTGGGACGTCTTGGGCTCTGACTGGTTCAACATTTGCGAGACCGAGATGAGCGCCCCGTGTGAAACACCACAGGACCGCCGCGGGCGTCATTCACGGCCCGGATTCGAGAAGTTCCCCGTTATTGCTGATTTGGACAGCTGTTTTCCAAGCCATTCGCAGTGCAATGTAATTCTTGGGGCGGATGCTTTGTTGAATGCCCGTGTTCTTCGCGCGCATTGGACCTTGCTTCCCTTTGATGCCATAACTGTGCAAGAGTTCTTTGGAATGATTGACTTTTTTGTATATTTCACGGCACCGACATGGCAGGAAAGTTTTGGTCGCGTTGTGGCCGAGGCGGTTGCCGCGGGTAAGGTTGTTCTTACCAACCCCGATACTGGTGCCACGTTCGGAAATGCCGTCTTGACTTGCCAGCCATCTCAGGTGGACACAATCATTGCCGACCTGATCGCCCAACCGCAGATATATCATGATCAGGTGGCCAGATCGCAATCGGCGCTGCAGAACTACTCTGCAGAGAAATTCAAGGCGATGCTGTCGGGGGTTTTGTCCGCCGACAGCGGGGTGAGCAAATGATCTATGTCGAAGTGGGCACACGCTCATTGCGGTCGTTTGACACGCAGTTGATCTTTGCCGAGCAGCTTGCCGCACGTGGCTTCAATGTGTGCATTGATGCCGATTATCTGCCCGAGGATGCAGGGCGTGGCAGGATTTACGAGGCAGCCAAGTTCCTTGTCGACCCGGGCGAGAACAAGGCGCAGACCGTATTCGTACTGGGTGCCGAAGAGATCGACGATTTTCTTCTTGCGTCGTTGCGTAACAAACAGCTCGACCCGAGTGTCCCGGTTGTTGCGACGGGTCGCTTTATGACCCAGCAAAGCTATATCGCGGCCAAGGCCCGGTTGGCCTATGCGCTTGGGCGAGAAGCCCAGGTGATCGACCTGACAGATTTTCAACCGCGCCCGGTTTTGCCATCGACCTCAAGTCCTTTGGTGGCGGATGTTCGGCCCGTTTCGCGGCGGTCCAAACGGGTGGTGCCGAACGTGACCCTTGTGTTGGGTTCGATGGAGCTGGACAACCCCGAGACGCTGTCTTGTTTCTCCCGGATGAGCAGCCAGAGTGGCTATAACCTGAAACTCATTGTCAGCGGCGCACAGAATGAAGCGATCAAGGCGTCGCCGTTTCACGATTTGCCGACCTACCTGTATACCGGACTATCGCCGCTGACTTTGGCGATTTCAACGGATATTCTGGCGATGTTCGGCAATGGAATTGCCGGAGTTCGTATGGCCGCTTTTGCGGTTGAGCTGATTGCAACTGGCGGCGTCGCCATTGACTGTACCGACGATGAGGTTCTGATGTCCTCGGGCGCACCTGCATTGCTGGGCCCCAAGACTCCTTTCGCATTGGATGGCTATCTGATCGGCAATGTGATCGGGAACGTGCCGCAAATTGTCGAACAGGCCTCGAAATCGCAATGGTTGCACACAGTTGATATTTCTCGTCTGGAAACGGCTGCAGGTCTGAAGCCGAAACAGCGTCAGGCAGAACAGGAAAAGCCTAAAACCCTGTTTTTTCCGACAAACGGGGTGGGGTTGGGCCACGCGCAGCGGTGTAGCATCATTGCCCGGGAAATGCCGGACTCCATGACAAAAATGTTCGCGGCCTTTCCCAGCTGCGTCCCGCTTGTTCGCCGTGAGGGTATCGACTGTATCCCTCTGGTTCAGCGCACCGATACAAAGACCAATTCAGATGGCAATGACGTGCTGACGTATCGGCGTCTTGGTGCGGTGCTACAAGAAACCGACACGCTGGTTTTTGACGGCGGCTACGTGTTTGACTCGGTCTACCGGGTGATCCGTGAACGCAAGTTGTCGGCGGCTTGGATCCGGCGCGGGTTGTGGCCCGAAGGCCGGTCAAGGCAGACTATGCTGCGCCGCGAAAGCGTGTTTGACCGTGTCATCGTGCCTTCCGAGGCATTTGACGAGCTGAACGACGCCTACAGCTATGGTGACCATGTCCATTATGTCGGGCCAATCGTGCGTCAGGTGGAACAATCCGCCGCGGAAAAAGAACAGCTCAAGGCCCGGCTGGCGGAGCGGTTCGGGCGCGACTTCAAGCAACTGGTTGTCAGCATGCTGGGCGGCGGCATTGCCTCGGACAGGTCTGCGCAATTGCAGGCGATCTCGGGCATGCTTGAGGCGCGCGATGATTGCCTGCACCTGGTTGTAACGTGGCCCGGAAGCACGGTTCAGCCTGCCACATTCGGTTGGAAAAACACCCACGTGGTTCAGACACTGGAAGCGACCAAGCTTAGCCTTGCCGCGGACGTGGTCATATCTGCAGCCGGGTACAACTCGGTCCTTGAGATGCTGTACCATCGCATCCCGGCGATATTTATTCCGCAGTCAGCACCCTATCTGGACGATCAGGAACGGCGCGCCACAGCTATGGCCGACCGTGACTTGTGCGCCGCCATCACCGAACGCGAATTCATGACGCTCGAGCGCACAGTGGCAGATTGGCTGGATCACGACGGAGCCGAATTTTACCGATCCGCATTGAATGGTTTTGAGCTGCCCAAGACGGGGGCAGTCAAGGCCGCCGAATTGCTAACCGAATTGGGGGCGCGGATATGACCAGTGATCTATGGTTCGAAATCCTCAGCAGAGCGTCGCCAAATCGACCCGAGCCGCTGGACGATCTGATCAATGAGGATCGTGCCGCCAAGCCACTTGGCAAGGTTATCTTTCCGAATATGCGGCTGGCCCCCTCGCTCATGCTGTGGGACCGGGAGCCCGGCGGCCCGGTGCATATAGGCGTGCGGGTGCATGAACCACCAGAAACGCCATATCGTATCGCAAGGCTGTTGGCCGCCGCCGCGATGGAGCGGGAGGTTTTTCCCGTCATTCTCAGCCAAGTGGACTATTGCGGGCTTGAACGGTTCGGCTTTCGGGTCGAACGCGTGCCCGAAGAGGCCGCTGCAGCCCAGGCCGCCGAGGAAGAAATCAGAAAATACTGGGATCTGGCGATTATCATTGACGGACATGAAATCGGTCTGTTGGGTTAGCACGACGCCGGTTTTGGGGTAAGGAGCGTCTTGTGAAAATCATAACCGGCGGACAAACAGGCGTTGATATGGCGGCTTTCCAGTTCGCTTTGGAAAACGACATTCCCTATGGCGGCTGGGTTCCGAAAGGCCGCTTGAATGAGGCGGGCCGCATTCCGGATCGTTTCTCTGGTTTGAATGAAACACAGTCCGCGGATGTCGCCGAACGCACAAAGCTGAACGTTTTGGCCTGTGACGCATTGCTGGTGTTTGTGGATGGATCGACCAGTCCGGGAACGCAGTTGACCATCGATTTTGCGCAAGAGATCGGAAAGCCCTATTTGGTCGTTGATCTAGGGCAGGGGCTTGAGGCGTGTGCGCGCCAAGTAAAGCAATGGGTCACGGCCAGACCTAATACGATATTGAACATCGCTGGCCCAAGAGAAAGTGAAGCGCCCCAGATCGGAGCCAAAGCGACAGCGATCTTACTTCAATCTATTTTGCCCCAAAGCCCGGAGGCATAGCCAAACATGGGTTCCGGCTATACGACGTTTCGCCAGTAGGCGCGGCACCCGCCGGTTGCTAGGGTTGGGACAACCAGATTGCGAAGGCCAAGTTTCATGTTTGCAAAAACCGCCGGACAGATTGATTTTGACAAGGTCCTGATCGTCGATGACCATCCATTGTTTTGTGATGCTTTGTCGATGACGCTGCAAAGTGTCACTCGTATCGGTGAAATCCACACCGCAGATCGATTAGAAAACGCGATTGCTCTGATTGCCGGTGGGTTGCGACCAGATGCGGTTATACTGGACCTCAACCTGCCGGATGTGGACGGGCTTGAAGGTTTGGTGCGCGTCAAAGCGGCCACCGATGCACCGGTCATCGTGGTGTCGTCGATTTCAGAGAACCGCGTGATCAGTCAGGTGATCCGTGCGGGTGCCTCAGGCTATGTCCCCAAGCACAGCCAGCGAGACGTGTTTCGTACAGCTTTCGAGACAGTTCATTCCGGGGACGTCTTCGTGCCAGACGGTTTTGCTCTGATTGACGACGATGCGGATACAGAACACAGCGACGCCGCCAATCGGCTTGCCACTTTGACCAATCAGCAATCGCGCATTCTGCAGCTTATCTGTGAGGGTAAGCTGAACAAGCAGATTGCGTTTGATCTGTCCATTGCCGAAACCACGGTCAAGGCGCATGTAACTGCAATCATGCGTAAACTCGGCGTGCAAAGTCGTACGCAGGCCGTGCTGCTTGCCAAGAAGGCCTCTCTTGCCAGCGTCTTGCAAGAATAAGCCCTCGCGCCATATCATATGAAAACGTTGCGCTTCAGGGAGGTGGGCAGGATGAACCAAGCAGTCGGGTGGGCGACAGCTGCCGCCCGTGCGCCAGGTATCGTCAAAACGGGCTTTGTAAATCGCGACACGGATCTGGCGATTGAAAAACTCGCCGGATCCTTGGGCGATGATCTTTTGTCCTTGGTTATTCTGTTCGTGAGCTCCGGCGCGGATGCGGCGGCGGTTATTTCCGAGGCAGTCGATGCTTTTGCACCAACGCCTGTAATCGGATGCACCACAGCGGGCGAGCTTGCTGATTGCGGCTATGGCGAAGATCAGATTGTCGCCATCGGACTACCGTCTTCGCATTTCGAGGTGCGCACCCTGTTGGTGCCCGACCTTGGGAATTTCTCAGCGCAGGACATCATCGACCAGATGATCCGCAACCGTAACGAAATGGCGGCGTCCGCACCGGATTGGAAACACGAGTTTTCCTTTTTGATGATCGACGGGCTGTCGACGAAAGAGGATGCGCTGACGTCGGAACTCGCCGTTGGACTGGGGCCGGTGCCCTTGTTCGGCGGGTCCGCAGGGGACGGAACCCGTTTCGGAGCGACCTATGTGTTGATGGACGGTCAGGCCATGCAGAACGCGGCGATCCTGACGCAGGTTCGCACGCGCTGCCCGATCAAAGTGTTCAAGACGGATCACCTGGTGCCAACGGCGCGGCGTATGGTTGTCACCAAGGCCGATCCGGCAAACCGCATCGTGCAGGAAATCAACGCCGAGCCAGCCGCGCGCGAATATGCCCGTCTACTTGGCAAAGACCCTGAACAGCTGACGACCTTTACCTTTGCAGCCCACCCGCTGGTTGTGCAGATCGGCGGCCAGCATCATGTGCGGGCCATTCAGCGCGTCGCGGGCAATGGTGACCTTGTGTTCTTTTCCGCGATTGATGAGGGGCTGGTGCTGACGCTGGCCGAACCTCGGGACATGGTTTCGCATCTCGAGGAAGAAATCGCTGCGCTGACACAGACCACCCGTCCGGACACGATCCTGGGCTGTGATTGCATCCTGCGCCGGCTGGAGGCACAGGAAAAGCAAAAGATGGGCGAGATTTCGCGGCTGCTTGCTGAGAACCATGTCGTCGGGTTTTCGACCTATGGCGAGCAATTCAACTCGATCCATGTGAACCAGACGCTGACCGGCGTCGCAATTTACCCTCCGGAAGATGGGTAGGCGATGATTGAATCCCTGACCGACCCCAATGATCCGCTTGATCGGCAAAATGAAAAACTGCTGAAAATCGTCGCGGCCCTGATGCGGCGGGTCGAGGAATCCACTGACGCCTCGGGCGCGGCTTACGCTCAGTTTCAACGGGCTGCCATGCTTGAACAAGAAGTGCGGGCGCGTACGGATGACCTTGAACGGGCGTTGGACTTGCTCAACGACTCGAACGCGCGCCTGGCGCAGGCCAATCAGGAAACCGAAGCCGCCCGCGCAAACCTCGCCAATGCGATCGAGGCGGTGCAGGAAGGGTTTGCGCTGTTCAACCGGGATGAAGAAATGGTCCTGTGCAATAGCCGCTTTGGCCTGCATATGCCTGACATCCAAACCAAGCTGACACCGGGGCTGCGGTTCACCGATTATGTCGGGTTGGTCAGCCAGTCCAGGTTCCTGTCCCTACCTGGAGTAGTTTCCCCAAAAGACTGGGTGCAACGGCGCATGGCGCGCCATGCTGAAGATCACGTCGTCTTTAACATCCACCTTAGTGGCAACCGCTGGATGCAGGTGTCGGAACATCGGACGCCGGATGGCGGTACCGTTATTTTGCAGACGGATGTAACCGACATCATGCGGGTCGAGCGGCAGGAAAGGGATCGTATCCTAGATGACCAGGCCCGGCTGATCCGCGCGACACTGGAACATATCGATCAGGGGGTCTGTATCTTTGACAGTAAGCTGCGTTTGGTCGGGTGGAACAACCGCGCTAGCGAACTTCTGGCTATTCCTAATGCGCAATTTCAGATGGGAGCACCGTTCCAGACGTTGTTTCACCGGTTAAGCGCGACCATCAGTTTTGAGGGCGGCGTGAGCGACGCTGACCTGCTGGCCTGGGTCAATCGCTCGACCGAACGTCCGCCGCTGCAATTCCAGATGCACAGCGGTCGTGCCAAGATTTTGTCAGTCTTTGCGCAGGAAATGCCGGATCAGGGATTTGTGATTTCTTTCACTGATGTGACGGAAGACAGAAAATCCGCGCAAGCCCTGGTCGAGGCCAAGGAACTGTTGGAACAGCGCGTTGCATCGCGGACAATGGAGCTTGCGGACGCGCTGAACGAGGCAGAACGCGCGAACGCATCAAAATCGCGCTTTGTCGCGGCGGCCAGCCATGATCTGTTGCAACCTCTGTCGGCTGCAAAACTCTACGTCTCGACATTGGGCAGTGGATTGGACAAGGCCGATGCGCGCGCAGTCGCGGTGAAAGCAGAGAGCGCCCTAAACAGTGTCGAACACATTCTTGAGGCGCTGCTGGATATTTCGAAACTGGATTCCGGGCGGGCATCGGTTCACTTATCCTCAGTGCCGGTCGGTGAGCTTTTTTCCCAGATGGAGGACGCCTTTAGGCCTATGGCGCAAGCCAAGGGGCTTGGGTTGCGATTTGTCGGCACTGATACAGTTGTCAGAAGTGATGCCAGTTACATGCGGCGCATTCTGCAAAACCTGCTGTCAAATGCGATCCGTTACACGGAAATGGGCAGGGTTCTGGTCGGTTTAAGACGAATGGGGAAGACCGTTTCGATCCAGGTTTGGGATACAGGGATTGGGATCGCGCCAGACCAGAGAGACGTTGTTTTTCAAGAGTTTAAACGTATTCATTCAGACGCCAGTGCGGCCGAAGGGATGGGTTTGGGCCTTGCCATTGTGGAACGCGCCTGTGGATTGTTGAAACATCCGATACATTTGCAGTCCGAACTGGGGCGCGGAACCGTTTTTTCAATCACGGTTCCATCAGCAGGCCAGGCACGCGATGCGCTGAATAGTGGTGAGCCGTCGATACAGCCGCGCTCGGACGTGCTGCACAGGACGGTTGCCTTGCTGATTGAAAACGATGACAACCTGCGCGGCGCGCTGTGCATGACGATGGAAAACTGGGGCGTTCAGGTATTGGAAGCGGCCAGCAAAGATGAGGCGGCAAACCTGCTGCACGAGATCGGGATTTTACCGGATGTCATTGTCGCCGATTTTCAACTGGACGGCGGAAAGACCGGTACCGAAGCCATTGCCGAATTGACACGCGAATTCGGGCAACTGCCCGGTTGCATTATTTCCGCTGATCGTTCGACCGAATTGGCAGCCTTTTGCAAGACGGCAGGCTACCTTTTGCTGCACAAGCCGATTGATGCACAAAAGCTAAAATCCGTGTTAGAGGCTTCGGTCAGTTGACAGGTCAGGGCGTTCGTCGCTTACCTACCGTCCGCATCATCTGACGGAAATAGAGCTTTGGTGCCAGACGGTTTACCAGATTGGCGATCTGTGCGATCCGCCCGACTGGGATGTAGTCTTTACGTCGCCGGTAACCTTGCAAGATTACCTGCGCCGCCGCTTCCGGCTCCATGTAGTCGATACCATCCGAGGCTGAGCCGGGACGAACGAACCCAGCGTCTGCGGCCTCCGGTCGCCCGATATTGGTCGCCACAAAGGATGGCGCGGCGATGGAAACGCGAACCCCGTGGGCGGATTCCTCGGCGCGAAGGGACTTAAAGAACCCCTCCATCGCGTGTTTGCTGGCTGCATAGGCGGTTCGATGAATGAGGGGTGCAAAACCTGCAACGGAAGAGATCGCGAGGTGTGTACCCTTGGCTTTCCTGACCGCGTCCAGAAAATCCTGAGCGCAACAAACTGCAGCGAAATAGTTGATTTCGAACAAGTTTCGGTGCGAGCGCATATCGCTGTCCGAAAACGCGGAAATCTGCGAGACACCTGCATTGTAGATCACCAGATCTATGGAGTCTCTTGCCGCAATGATCCGGGTGCAGGTGTCTTTGCATTGATCAGCGTCGGTCAGATCACAGGCATAGGTGCTGACGTCATCCAGATTGGCAAGCGCGTCAAGTTCTTGCCCCGGTAAATCAATCAATGCGGTATGCCAACCGTCGGCCCTTAGCGCGGCGGACAATGCACGGCCCAGCCCTCCGGCTCCTCCCGTAATGACAGCGGTTGGTTTCATTTGGTAGCCTCCCACCAGCGATCGAACGCCTCGGCACTCGTGAATTTGGGGTGATAGCCGAATTCGCCTTTCAGCGCGGCATTGTTCAATACAGGGCGATACAGAAGGAAACGCACTTGCTCTGGGCCATAACGCGACAGGCGCAGCGGGCGGGCAATGGTCAGAGCGGCCCTGACCACCGCCGGAGATAGCCGACGCAACGGTTTGCTCATCTGTGATGCTATCTGTGAGATGGTCAGCGCGCCGTCGCCGGCAACGTTGAAAACACCGGCAGGCCCGTCAGTCGCCGCACGAACCAGGATATCGGCCAGATCTTCATCCCAGATGAACACAAACGGGCTGTCTGATCCTTTCAGCCCCAGCAGACGGGGTTTGTGAAAAAGGGCTGTTATCTGATTTTCAACCTTTGGCCCCAGCACAGTGCCCACGCGCAGAACAACCTGTTCGAGACCGGGCGTGGTTTGTCTGGTTTCGGCCAGCATTTCTTCGACCAGCCGCTTGTGCCAGGAATAGGCAAACTCCTGATTGCCTCGTATCGCATCCGTTTCGCGCAAGGGAACCGGGTTATCGGCATGATACCCATAAGCGGCCCCCGAAGAGGTAACCACCAGACGCTTGACCCCGGCGGCAATCGCCGCACTCAGCACATTTCGAGTACCTTCGACATCAACCTGATATTCATGGTCTCTGGTCGAGCTCGGACCGGGGGTCACGATGGACGCCAGATGAACAATGGTGTCCGGTTCTTCAGCCAGAATGACGTTGAGAGGCGCGTTGCCGGTGACGTCCATTCGTACGAACCGTGCATTTTTCGGCAAGTTGGCGGGTTCTTGAATATCGGTTGCGGTGATCGTGATGTCGGCACGATCGCCCAACCGATGCAGCAGGGCAGTGCCCACCGAGCCCGCAGCTCCGGTGATCAGGATGTGGCGCATTCGGGCACCTCTCGTCTTGCGAAGAAGGCGGCCAGAGCCAACCCCGAGATTGCGTGCCAGATGCCCCAAAGAGCGGCGGCCACCGCCATTCCGCCAAGCCCTCCGAAAAAGGCGAAAATCAGGATGAGGCCAAGGCCCGAGTTCTGAATCCCAGTTTCGATTGTGACAGACCGGCGGTCGCGTTCCGACAGATTAGCGGCCGTCGCGGTCAGATACCCGCCCATAAAAGCCAGCGCGTTATGCAGGATGACGATTCCGATGATCGCGGTCGCAAAATGTTGGAA
Source organism: Ruegeria atlantica (assembly GCF_947495585.1). Classification (GTDB taxonomy): domain Bacteria; phylum Pseudomonadota; class Alphaproteobacteria; order Rhodobacterales; family Rhodobacteraceae; genus Ruegeria; species Ruegeria atlantica_G. The sequence continues at coordinate 162,520 of NZ_CANLZK010000001.1, forward strand.
AATTCCCCAGTTCGCGGCGAGCGCCACCAGGATGAAAGTGATGAAGATCGCCATCGAGAGCCACTGCATCGGGCGGCGGATTTTATCGGCGACGGCTGTGAAGCGCGCATTGACCAGCATGCCAAGGATCAGCGGTAGGATCAGCATGAAGCCGACCGTAATGGCCACTGCGACCGGGTCGATTTCTGTCCTTTGCAGGATTTCTCGTGTTGGGGCGTAAAGATTCCCCCACAACGCAACATTAGCGGGCGTGATGATGATCGCGCCGACGGTTGCGAAAGCTGTCATCGACACCGAAAGCGCCACGTTTCCGCCAGCACGGTGCGTCATGAAATTCGAGATGTTCCCACCCGGGCAGGCCGCTACAAGGATCAGCCCCATCGCGACCGACGGTAGTGGATTGACCACCAGCAGCATCAGAAAGGTGAGTGCGGGTAGAACCAAAAACTGGGATGCCAGGCCAACAAGCAACGGTTTCGGTCCGCGCAGGATCCGGCGAAAGTCATCCATCCTAAGATCCAGCGCGATTGAAAACATCACGACGGCAAGGATGACGTTCAGCAGCTTTAGGTTGCCTGCATCGAAGTTCAGCGCGACATCGTCGATCCCGTTCATGACTGGGCCGCTTTCAACGCCGCGATCTGTCGGGTCACTTCACCGCGGTAGGTCGCTTTGTCGACATAATAGGCCATTCGGGGCAGGTCGATATAGTTCATGCCGCCGGTCGCACGTTCGAATTTTTGGGATTTGGTCGAGTGAATGACCTTTGCGGCAGAGTTTCCGGATCTCAGTCCCGCGATATAGCGCGCCACCATCTCGGCCTGTTCGTGCCGTCCTTGCCACCCTAGGCCCGACGCCTCGATCATACCTAGGACGAACAGGTCATCGCGGGTCGGGTGCATGCAGTTCAGGTACAAGTGCGGGGCGTCGCCCTGCCAGTTCAAGTGTGACTTATCGATGAACGGGTAGTGCAGTTTATATCCGGTCGCGGCCAGAACCATGTCGTATTCAGCACTGGTGCCATCACGGAAATGGACGGTCTTGCCGTCAAATCTTTCAATGTCAGGGCGCACCTTCAAATCGCCATGCCCGGCGTGGAACAGGATCAGCGAGTTGACGACGGGGTGGGACTCGTACAGGGCATAATCTGGCTTGGGAAAGCCATATTTCTGCGGATCACCCACGAACCATTTCAGGATTGCACCGTCGACCTTTCGTTTCAGCCACATGGGCAGTTTGATCTTCCCGCCCATCGTGTCGGCCGGAACACCGAAGACGTATTTGGGTACAAAATAGTACCCCCGGCGCATCGAGATATCGCAGGACTGCCCGTGGTGAATGGCGTCAACCGCGATATCGCAGCCCGAGTTTCCGGCCCCGATGACCAGAACCCGCTTGCCTGTGAATTGCGTCGGATAACGATAGTCCGAGGCGTGGATCAGCTCGCCTGAAAACTCTCCCTCAAACTTCGGTAGGTTGGGTTCGGACAATGTGCCGTTGGCGATCAGGATACCCGCAAAAATCTGGCAGTGCTCAGTGCCTGCCTTGTCACGCCATTTCACCTCCCATCCGCCTGCATCCAGCGGTGTGGTACTCAGGACCTCGGCACCAAAGTGATAGTGCTGGTACAGGTCAAATGCGTTTGCGAAGTCGTGGAAATACGTCTTGAGCTCGCGATGTGATGGATACTCCGCCGTTTCTTCCTGCATAGGGAAGTCGGTGAATTCGGTCATTTTCTTGGACGATATGAGGTGGGCGGTCTCGTACATCGTAGACCGAGGGGCATCGATGTTCCACAGGCCACCCACATCATCAGCCAGTTCAAATCCCTGAAATGGCACTCCCTGCTCGACAAGTGTCTTGGCCATTGCCAGACCCATGGGCCCAGCTCCGATCAGAGCAAAACACTCTTCCGGGCGGGCCTTAACCGTGACCGGCTGGCCCACTCCGACTTGCACCTGTTCCATTCGTTTCTCCTCCTGCGACACTATTTATCTTGAACGATCGTTCGAAATAAGGCAAATTAGTTTTTGAAATGGCACAACACGCTGTAAAAGAAAGAAAAAGGGCGCCTTCGCAGCGATCCATTGCTGCACGAGAACGTATTCTTGACGCTGCGGAACTGGTCTTTGCCGAGCAGGGATTCGACGGTGCCTCGATTCGCGACATCGCCGAACGGGCGCAGGTTCAGAAGGCCAACGTGAACTTTCACGGCGGTCCAAAAGATGAGCTTTTTGAACGCATCGTTGCGCGTCGCGCCAGTGAACTATCGCAAGAGCGCCGTGAAACCATCAGCCGATTGGAGGAGTGCGGCGATTGGGACGCCGCGGACCTGATGTCAGCCTTCATGAGGCCGTTGTTGACCCGCGCATTCAGTAATGATCCCCAATGGCTGGCCTATGCGCGAATTGTGGCGATAGTTTCCGCTGATGCGCGTTGGCATACGCTGGCGAAAACCCATTTTGATCCCGTCGCCTCGCTGGTCGTCCAAAAGCTGTGCACAAAATACCCCGAGGCCGACCCGGCGAACGTCGCCGGGGCGCTGGTTTTTTCGGTGTCGTCCATGCTGGCGTTGTGCACGTCGGAATGGCGGATCAGGGCACTTTCCGGCCCTGACCAAAAACGCGACGCCGAGGGTGCAATCCGGAACCTGTTGCAGTTCTGTCATGCTGGGCTCACCGGTGTTTTGGATCCGTCCGGGTAATCCAGCGACCATCAAACAGCTTCGCCCCAACCCGCTCAACTTGAAGTTACGCATAGGACCATATCAAATGGTCCCGTGCGTTATTATCTAGTGATTAACAAAGATTAACGATTTGGAGCGTGGGGTGACATGACAGAGAAAAGGGACCGCCTGACTGCAGAGGAGGCGAGGGGTCTGCGGACGGCCAAAGAGCTTGAGGCGCATCTAGCGTGGTTGGACACGTTCACGCCCGCCGCTTTGGGTGTTTTGGCCATAGCCTCAGGTATTTACACTTACCTGGGCGTTTCATCATTGCTGGAAGACAATGGCGCGGTGACCTTCTTCGCAGCGGTCGCCTATTCGATCGCAGTGTCCGTCGGCATCTTTGTGTTCTGGAGCTATATGCTGCGCTTACTGCCGTCGATGCGCACGGCCAGTGGTTTCATAGGCCTGACGGTCTCGACGATCGTTGGATCCGTTGCAATCATCGCGATGTCCAGCTGGCTTAACGCTGCTGCCCTGGCCGGCGCGGCTGCGGTCGAACAGCACCTTGAAAACACGGTGCGTGACTACCAGGCTGCACTTGAGCAGGCGCACGACATTGCACTCAGCGGTCAGGCGCTGGGGCGCGAGGTCGAACGCGCGCGTCAAAGCTTCGAAGAACTGGCCGAGCTGGAGCAATCCGGTGATCTTTCGGGCACGGCGGGCCGTGGGGCAGTGTTTCGCGTGCTGACCCAAAAGGCCGAAGAGCTGCGTAATCTGGAAGAGCAGATCGCCAATCAACAGCCGCTGATCGAAGATGCGTTCCAGCAGGGCAACGAAATCCTCGCCCGAATGCGTGAGCTTACCGTTGCCCCGGGGCCGGTTGATCGCCGGTCGGTTCAGTTTTCCGAAGAAAGCGTCAAGCTGGCCGGCGTGATTTCGCGTCTGAACCAATACAACGTGGCGCCGCTTGTTGCGCGCGCTGCCGGGGATTTGCCGTCGTCGGTCGTGCTGCCCGAACTTGATGGGCGCAGTTCCGAGGTGCGCGATGCCCAGTCATCGACCATCAACTCGGTCCTGAACGCACTTGATCAGCGTGGCAAAACCCTTCGGACCGCTGCTGAAGAGGTTCTGGAGATCGAGCCGCCAATTGAGACGGCCTATAATCCCATTTCCAGTGCAGATGCGGTGATCAAGTATGCGCACAACTTTGTGCCGTCCTGGGCCGGAGCCATCGCAATCGACCTGCTGCCCGCCGTTCTTGTGTTCGTGCTGGCGATCACCCAAGCCGCTATCCGAAGCGGGAAGGACGGTATGAGCATTGAGGATACGCTAACGCTGTCTGACCTGCGCGCGGCCATGAATGCGATGAAAGATGTCGAGGCAACGATGGGCGTCGCAGATGCCGCAATTCTTGATCGCGCCACGCCGAAAAAAGACGAAACATGATGGGCTTCCTGTCCCGAATTGATGTGCGCAGGGGGCTGCGATACGTGCTGTTGGTCCAGCTGGTGATCGCAGGTATTCTGATCCTGTCGGATGTGGCCGACGTTGTCTCCAACCCGTTCACGCCAAGGGTTGAATTGCCGACAGGCCCCATCTCACCTGGGGATCAGCGGCGCGAGTACCGCACCGACCGCACCGATCCGTCGCTGTTGCCGCAGGACCAACCGCTGGATGTGCCGGTGCCTCAGAGCTTTCCCACGCGGTTGGAATTTACTGAAAAGCAAACCGGTGATCTGGGTCGGGTTCTTCTGGTGAGCGGTCAGATCGAAACAGGTGATGCTGATCGGTTCGATACTTATTTGTCCGAGATGCAAGAACAACCCGACCTGATCGCGCTGCACAGCCCGGGCGGCCAAGTGTCCGAAGCTTTGTTGATCGGCGCGCAGATACGCGAGGCCGGGTTGTCATCGGCCGTACTGCCCGGCGCGGTCTGCATGTCCGCCTGTCCATATATTCTGGCAGGTGGGGTCGCGCGTATCGTGTCACTGCAAGGCATTGTCGGACTTCATCAGCATTATTATGACCAACCGCGCCTGATCCCCGTGGTCTTTGCCGTTGAAAGCATCCAGAAAGGGCAGGGCGAGACGATGCAGCATCTGATCGACATGGGTGTCGATCCTGCATTGATGTTGTATTCTCTGAACACGCCGCCGGATCAGATCTATGCCCTTGTAGAAGATGAGCTGACAAGCACCGGTATTGCAACGCGAATTCTGGAATAGCAAAAAGGACCCGACGCGAGGGTCCTTCTTATCAATCCTGCAAGACGGAGATGAGCGCCTCGGCCAGCGGCAACGAGGAATATCCGTGCCGGGAGGGTGTCAGACCCAGCCGCACAACGACCATGTCCTGGGATGGAAACACGCCGATAAACTGCCCGTCATGCCCCTGAAGCCAGACGGCATCTTCATAGGGTGGTAACCCACCCGGAGAATCCAGCCACAGATGACCTTTGGCGTACATTCCGTCAGATGCGGCAACCGGCTCAAACATCCAGTCCGTAAAACCCTCGGGCAGGATTTGTTGGTCGTTCCATTCGCCTTTCTGCAATAGCAGTTGCCCAAAACGCGCCCAGTCGCGCGCAGTGGCATACATATAGCTGGACCCGACAAACGTGTCTGCCGCGTCGGTCTCGAGTACGACGGATGTCATGCCCAATGGTTCGAACAGCGCCTCTTGTGGATAGGTCAGACTGCCATCGGTCAGTTTGTCCTGCCAGACGCGCGACAGGGCCGTAGTTGTCCCCGAAGAGTAGTTGAAATCCGCCCCAATCTCACTTTCCGCTGGGCGGCCCGAGACAAAATCTGCCATGTCATCATTAAGATACAGCATCTTGGTCACGTCCGAGACGTCGCCATATTTCTCATTCCATTGCAGGCCACTGGACATGGCCAGCATGTCCTTAAGGGTGATGTTTTTGCGTCCGTCCTGTGTCCAGTCCGGATAACTGTCGGTCAGCGTATCCTCCAGCGACATCTGGCCGGATTTGATCAGGGTACCGATCAGGCCCGCAGTAACTGTCTTGGTCATCGACCACCCAAGCAAAGGCGTGTTTTCATCAAACCCCTCCGCATAGGTCTCGCCAACGATACGCCCATCCCGCACGACAACCACGGCGCGGTACCCTTCGCCCAGAAGGGTGCCATCCGCCAGGACACGCGCGATTTCAGGATCTTGTGACAGTTGAACTTCGTTACCGACGGGCCAGATTCCAGTGGGCAAGGGTTCAATCGCGGTCAGGGTCGCGTCGCTGAGCGTCGCGTCATGAACATTGGTGCAGCCAAGCCCCTCGCGATATTGCGAGGTCGCGGGGGCAAAGAACCGGAAAATCCGTGCCGTCACGGTTTGGGCTTCGGCGTCCACGTCGATCGAGATCTGCTTAAGCAGTGGATGCCCCGGGGCCTGAACATCGACGGTCAGAACTTCTTCCGGGTCGCGCCCGGCAATGAAGACGTTGGAACAGACGATCTTGGCCGAATAGTTCGTCCCAACCTTTAAGAGGTCAGGCGGGGCGATCAGCAGATAGCCCATAACTGCGACGACACCCAGAATAATCGTGCCTGTGACGATTTTCAGCGCTTTGATGATCAATCGATTATTGAACCGGTCGTACCGGCCCCCTCCCGTTTGTCTCCGGATTTTGTCCGAGTTAAGAGCGTATCGTCTTTGGTTGCCACCATTCCGTAGCGTTCGTTCTGCCCAATTTCGACTGTGGACCCGCCTTTCCGTTTCACTTGACCAAAGCCTTGGGGTCGTCCTTGATGGTGACAAGCCTCGTGGGTCACGCCGGTAACTGAACCGGCAATTCCGATATCCTGGGCGCGATCAGGGAAGGTTCGCTTGAATGAGCCCTGTTTGGATTGACGCAAATGAAACGATTACATGTCTGAAATCGAGATCTGGCTGGAAAAAAACGGCCTGTCAAAATACGCTGAGGCCTTCGCCCGTCATGAAATAGTGGTGGGTGATCTGCCTGAGCTGACAGAAGACGATCTTGTCGCAATTGGACTGCCGCTTGGGCCAAGGCGACGGTTTGCAAAAGCCTTGCGCGAACAATCCGGGGCTGGCGTTCCGTCACTACATTCGACCCTCAGCCCGACAATCGTTGCCGAACGGCGGCAGTTGACTGTCATGTTCATCGACCTCGTCGGGTCCACCGAGATCGCGCAGCGCTTGGACCCTGAGGATCTGGCCGAGGTTCTGCGCCTGTTCAAGGAAACCTGCGCGGCGGCTGTGGCTGCGTATGACGGCCATATCGCAAGTTATTACGGCGATGGCATCATGGTCTTTTTTGGCTTTCCGCATGCGCATGAGGATGACCCCGAACGCGCGATACGTGCGGGGCTGAGGATCATTCAGGAAATGCCGGAAGTTCGGACCCACGCAAAGCTCGAAGTGCGGATAGGGATCGCGACAGGGTTGGTCGTTGTCGGTGACCTGCGCGGTGAAAACATGTTCGAAGACGGCACCGCCATGGGCGAAACGCCAAACCTGGCAGCGCGCCTTCAGGCTATGGCCGATCCGGGCACTCTGATCGTCGCTCCGACCACGCACCAACTGGCAGGCGACGCGTTCGAGTATGTTTTGCGCGGTGCGTTCAAACTCAAAGGCTTCGCGAAAGAGGTTGAGGCCTGGCAGGTCACCGGAACACGAGAGACGATCAGCCGGTTCATGACGACGGACAGTACCGCGTTGCGCCCGTTGATTGGACGCGACCCGGAGTTTGACATTCTGCGCAGCAAATTGGCGCTGGCCCGGGCAGGCCAGGGGCAGGTCGCATTGGTATCCGGCGAAGCAGGTATCGGTAAATCCCGCTTGATCGAAGAGCTGCGTTTGGGTGTTGCCAAGGCAGAAGCGTTGCAAGTGCGGTTTCAGTGTTCACCATATCATGAGACAAGTGCGCTCTACCCTGTAATCCGTCAGATTGAAAACGCTGCGGACCTGCGTGCTGATGATACAGGGAGTGTCCGGCTCAGGAAAATTGCCAAACATCTGGAAGATCCGCCTGACCACAGCGTGAAGCTGGCAGCGGCGCTTTTGTCTGTTCCATTCGAAGACCAACTTGGTTCGCTGGATCTGACGCCACAGCAAGTCATGGATCAGACCTTGGACATGTTAGCCGATCAGCTTATTGCACGGGCCGCGCGAAAGCCCATACTGTGCCTCATTGAAGACGCGCATTGGATTGATCCGACGACGAAAACCTTGCTTGACCGGATCGTGGACAGAATTCAGGACGCACCGGTTCTGATCGTCATGACGTACCGGACGGCTTTTGATCCGGATTGGGCCGCCAAGCCCAACGTCACTCATGTCCCTCTCCGGCAGTTGGATTTCGCGCAGGTCCGCGAGATTGTTCATCAGGTGGCTGGGGATAAGCCGATCTCGCCTGAAATGTTCGGCGTGATCGCGGGGCGGACGAACGGTATTCCCCTCTATGTTGAAGAGGTGACAAAAGATTTGCTGGAATCTGGTCAATTGGGCGATCGGTCAGATGCACTTGGGTTGGATGGCGCGCCCGGTCCTGCACCTTTGGTCCCCAGCACGTTACAGGATGCGTTGATGGCGCGATTGGACCGTTTAAGTTCGGCGAAGGAAGTCGCACAAATCGGTTCCGTGATCGGTCCGCATTTCACCTATCAATTGATCTCCGGCGTGTCCGGGTTTGGTGATAAGGCGTTGCGCGCGGGTCTGGATCTGCTGGTCGACGCGGGCATTGTCACCGTGACGCAGAAAAAGGCAGAAGAGACATTTGCCTACCGTCACGCTCTTATTCGTGACACGGCTTATAACAGCCTCCTGAAAAGCGAACGCCGCGGGTTGCATGCGCGCGTAGCAGAGGCCTTGCATCACAGAACGCATAGTCACGCAGATGCAGGCCCCGAAGTTCTGGCGCACCACTACACCATGGCGAAAATGCCCCGCGAGGCCATCGAACAGTGGCACCTTGCAGGTCAACGCGCAGCCGAGCGCTCTGCGAATGTCGAAGCGGTGACCCAGCTGGGACATGCGATACAGCAGTTGCACGAATTGGAAAGCACCGTTGAACGTGACCGCAAAGAAGTCGAGATACAAGTGCTTCGCGCGGGCGTGACCCGTTCGACGGCTGGCATTGCCGCCGACGAAACGGGCGCTGTCTATGCCCGAATTCGAAAGCTGTGCAACCGCTTGGACGAGACCGAGAACCTGTTTCCTGTTCTCAATGGCCTTTATTCGTTCCATCTGGTGCGGGCCGAATATGATTTGGCAAAGGACGCAGCGCGGCAAATCCTCGATCTGGCAGGTCAGTCTGACGAGGCGCATCATGTCATGATTGCCCATCGCGCGATGGGGGCGGTCTTGCTGCATATCGGTGATCTGGACGCGGCGCATGAACATCTACAGTTGGCGATGGACCTCTATCAACCCGATCTGCATGGACGGCTTGCTTATGTCTACGGATCCGACCACGCAGCGATAACATCTTGTTTTTTAAGCATGGCGCTGTGGTTGAAAGGCGATCCTGACCGAGCCGTTGATATCCAGCGAAGGGCCGTCGATGCCGCCAAGGACCTAAAGCATGCCCACAGTATCGCCCAGGCGCTGACCTATCTTTGCATGTTGCATACTTTGCGTCGTGAACCGGATCATGTTTTGAAGGCCGCTCAACAGCTTGAAGACGTGTCCGAGAAGCACTCATTTACCTTCATGACAGTTACTGCCAATCTGTGGCGCAGTTGGGCGACTGCTTATGATGTGCCGACTTTAAACAACATCAGCGCGGTACGTCAGGCGGCCGAGGCCTGGTGGGACAGCGGTGCGGGGAACTACAAACCGTTCCTTTTGACTTTAATCGCCGAGCTGATTTTGAAAGCCGGTGATCCCGAGGGTGCCCAGCAGGTATTGTTCGAGGCACGCAAGCACCAGAAACTAACCAACGAAGGCTGGGCTCAGGTGGAAACGGACCGGGTTCAGGCGCGTTTACTGCAGCAGCAAGAGGCCGCGAAGTAGCGGTCGCTCCAATCAGAACCCGCTGACGCGTTCAACCAACCAGTACATCGACACGCAGCCGATGGCATATCCTGTGACGGGTACGGCGACTACGCCAGCCCTTTGGGAAATTGCGGGCAGCGTAAGGCGCCACACCAAGATCAGGGCCGACAGAACGGCAATAAACAAAAGTTGACCGGCCTCAACCCCGATGTTGAAGGCCAGCAGTGCGGCGAAGATATCCTCGGTTGGAACTCCGATATCGGCCAGCGCGCCGGCAAATCCCAGCCCGTGCAACAGACCGAAGCAAAAGCAGACGATCCAGGGATATTGTTCGGACAGGCGCAGCTCACCGTCTTTTCGGTTGAGGATTTCCAGAGCGAGGAACACGATCGACAAGGCGATCACGGCTTCGACCGGTGGGCCGGGCACGTTCAACACGCCCAGCGTGGCAAGCGCCAGCGTAATGGAATGCGCGACGGTAAAGGCGGTAACCGCCCCGACCAACCGCCATGGGTCGCGCACCAGCACAAATAGTGCAAAAACAAACAGAAGGTGATCCCAACCTTCCAGAATATGCTCGAACCCAAGGCGGAAGTAGCTGCTCAGAACCGACCAGGTCGTTGGCTGTTCTGGAATGATCAAAGCAGGCGTCTCGGGTGTGAACCGCAAAGTGGATGGTTCCGACGAAATAGGTTGGATGCGCAGCAGAACGTCGTTTCGTTGTTGCTCCAGCCCTTCAATGGTGATGGTGTGACCGGCGATATCGTCCTCGCATTCGACCACCCAGGTCGCAATCCACGCGGTGCCATCAGACTGTGGTTCTACGCCTCGGCGTTGGGCACACTGAGCGGGCAAAACGGCATCGATATCCATGGGGCGGCCATTCACATCTGGCTTGCGCCATAGCACTTGCCAGGTGTTGCTCGCCAATTGCCGCAGGTCCAAATAGCCGGGGTCAAGCGCATGTGCATGTCCCGCTTGTGCGGCGAACATCAGCCAGCCCGAGAATAACAGGCAAAAGAGCCGCTTCATTCGACCGCCTTGTCCATGTCGGGTGTTTCGACCCGGTAATTCGACGCCAGGCTTTCATATTGCGCCTGCGCTAGGTCCGACCCGGCTTCGCGGCGCCATTCCAGCAAAACGGTATCGCGGATATCTTCCAGCTTTGGCAATATGGGGTCTTGTTTGTCCGTAACACGAACCACGTGGATGCCATATGCGGATCGGACTGGGCCGGACCAGTTGCCTGGCTCCAACGAATTCAGAGCCGCCGAAAAGCCAGTGCCGAAGTTTGCGTCCACCACTCGTACTACTGTTAGAGGCATGGACTTTGGAAGCAAAGTTGTCGATCCGATGCTGCTCCAGTCCTGCTGAGTGTTTGCAGCCTCGATCGCGCTTTCGATGGCATCCAGATCAGCGTTCTCGTTCAAGTAGATCTGATCAAAAGCGATCTGTGCCGGTTTGGTGAACCGTTCCGGGTTTTCGTTCAGAAAGGTCTGCAACACTTCGGGCTCGGGCTCGATCGAAGCGGCAATTGCGTCAGTTAGAAAATCCATCTTCTGCGCCAGGCGTGCGCGGATGACCTGATCACCCTGATCCAGACCCAGCTTGCGTGCTTCGCGCACAAGAACTTCTTCGCGGATCGCCCCGTCAATCAGGGCCTGTAACTCGTCTTCCGTCGGTGGGCGGTTCCAGCTGTTTTGGAAACGTGTTTTCAGTAAGGCGACATCGTTACCATCGACTGTGATCGTGTCGGTTTCTTCAACGATGTCCTGTTGCGGAGAAACCCATGCAAACCAGCCGAAAATGGCAACCCCGATTAAAATGAAATGGAATAAAGGCTGTTTTAGAATTTGCATGCGGGTTCTCAATGTCGTGTCGCAAAATTGCCGGGCGGGGTTGACCGCCCGGCAATGTCTTTAGTGTATTGTTCGGTTATTCGCTAGGTGTGTACCAGATTGGCGATGAATACGCGCGCTCTTGATGGATCAGCTGCGCCTCTTCCGGCAATTCAATACCGAACCGGACCTTGTCGTACAGGACCCAACGGGGTGTGGGAATTTCAAGCGCCCGGACATAGTAGAAGGCCCGCGCATTTGGATCAAAGTCTGGATCGGCCCAAACCGACACAAGCTCGGCGGTGCCAATCGTGTTACTCCAGCTGGCGGTTTCGATATCGACGGTGTTGCCGACAGCCGGGACTTTGCCGTTTTCATCAGCAGCCCGGTCATCCGACCATGCAACGTCGTAGACTTTCTCGTGCAACTCACCTTCGCCATCGAGCCACCCTTTTACGACCTGTACCCGGTCCAGATTGGCCCCAACCGGATCGCGTAGCGCCGCAATCAGGAATGAAGGCGCTCCATCGCCTTCGTTAGGGCGTAAGTCCGAGCCCATCGGAACGCCTTTGGTGTAGCCAACGTCCGCAAGGAACCGGGTCTCAAGATCTGCTTCGTCAAATTCCCATCCACCAAAGAACCGCAGACCGATCCGAGGACCAGTCGTGGCATAGGTTTCACGCCGTTTGAAAGCATCAAAGATCGCGGAACGCGTGTTCTCGGTGGCCCAGACGGCAGTGTAACCAGATGCGACAAGAAGGTCGCCGGGGATTTCGCCAAGATCATTGGCGATGAAGGGGTGCTGGATTCTTGTGGCCGACGGTTCAACGCTGACGGATTTTCCGAAAAAGTTGTCCTCTTCAGCTGTTGCCAGCGATGTGTGGCTGTCTGTTGCCCCACCCATTCCGAACTTATAAGGGTTCACCCCGAATTTTTCTTCCAGCATCAGGCCACGTTTCAAGGCTTCTCTGGCATATTCACCGGCCAGCATGTCCTTCGTTTTCAGCTCGGTAATGTCGAGGTTGCCGACGTCCCAGTTTTCATAGTCCGCAAATTCGTCTTCCGGGCTTAGGAAGGGGTGTGCTTCTCCGTCGCCTTTGATTTGGGTGACCTCATAATGCGGCTCCCACTTGGCGCGGTTCTGCACATATTCTTCGTCTACCTTGCCGCCGTGGTAAGTATCCTCTGTGGGGAACATCCAGCCATTTGACAGGTTGCCGTTATGTGCAAAAGCAACCGCGCGACCACCGGTTTTACCCTGATATTCTTCAAGCCACGCATAAAGCGCCTTGGGATCGGTGTCGCCGTAAGGAGGCTGAGTCACAGGTGGCACGACCTGCAGTGCACGAATTGGACCGTCGCGCAGCATGACGTTGCGGTGCAGGTTGAACCCCTTGGGAACGGACGTCCATTCAAACCCAATAAAGGCGGTGAAATTGCCGGGGTCGTTGTGCCGTTCCGCTGCCATAACGATGTTTTCCCATGTAAATGCGAATGCGTCCGCGCCTGGGCTGTATGACTCAAGTAGGATTTCCGGCAGGGTCATTTGAGAGAAATTTGTAATAATGTCGAAGGCCGCTTTCCCGGCTTCTTCACCGCCTGCTTTGTATCCCTCGTACCACTCCAAGCCTTTTGGGTCACCAATAACGCCAGGTTTACCGGCCTGTAGGTCCGGGGCGAAACCCATCAAATCAGTATGATCCGTCAGCACCATCCAATCCAGGGGCCGCGCCAGCCTGACGGCCTGACCGGTTGACGAAATAACTTGTTCCCCCTTTGCGAACCGCCATGCCTCATCAGGAAGCAAGGTGTTTCCGAATGCGCCCGCATCCAGCGACAAACCGGTGTGCAGGTGTGTGTCACCCCAGAGTGGCCGTTCAGGAAATGATCGGTTGGCGTAAGGCGAATATGGGCGGTCGGCAAAGGTGCCCTCGGCAGCCTCTTTGCTGGGGACCGCGTCTGCCCATACAAGTGATGGTAATGTCAGCAAAGAGATCAAACAGGTTGTAAGTCGAAGCATTGAAACCTCCCCAGGTCGTCGCGCAAATCGAATATCGTAAATTCAGTATATTCATTTCTTATAATGTATTGAGCGGGTTTTGGTACTGATTTTTCTACCCTGGGACCAGCCTCCAGCGCAGGCTGGTGCCCCGCGTGGCGGTACCCACGCTCAGAGTACCTCACTGCCATCGACCGTTTCGCGCGGCCGCCACTTGCGTGCCCGCCCTTAATATACACAGCATACACAGCGCGCACGTTGGCGCCGAAAAGGTTGTACACGCCGGATGGGTGAGTTTGCTCAGCTCGTAGAGAACGGTGACCTGCGCGTCGATCAGGCATTTCCAGCAAATCCGTTGACTTAGAATGCTGGGTGCGAGGCGCCAGTGGACGCAGCGCTGGATTCCGATATCCAAAGCGGCAAGGATTTTCGTACTGCAACATCATCGCAGCGGTGCAAAATGCGGATTGCCAAAAATGGTAGGGCTGTATTCGTCGCGACCAGCACCAGTTTGAGGTTGCTGACTGGTGCCCATCAGGGGCAGATTGATTTCCAGAACAAAGGGACGGACCAGCCAATGACACAACAATCCAAGGGCATGGCTGTCTTTTTGACCGGCAGTCTGATGCGGCATGTGACCCGAATGTCGCTGACCACCAGCATTGGCCTTATGGCGATCTTTGCCGTGGATTTTGTGGACATGGTGTTCATCTCGATGCTGGGCAATGACGCCTTGGCCGCAGCGGTCGGCTATGCGGGCACGCTTTTGTTTTTCACCAACTCAATCAATGTGGGACTGTCGATTGCCGCCGGCGCCCTTGTCGCCCGCGAGTTGGGGGGCGGGCGGCCCGAAAAAGCCCGCCAATTCGGGACCAGCGTTGCCCTTCTTGGGATTCTGATTGGGTTGATTGTGTCTGCTATCGTCATGATCAATATAAAGTTTTTTCTGTCCTTGCTGGGCGCGCAGGGCGAAGTTCTGCAACTGGCCGCACGGTATGTCAGCATCATTCTGCCAACCATGTGGGTTATGGCAGTGGCAATGACGGGTATGGCCGTGCTGCGTGCGCATGGCGATGCGCGCCGGTCCATGCAGGCTACGATTTACGGTGGGCTGGCAAACGCAATTTTGGATCCGATCCTGATCTTTGCTGTTGGTCTTGGCCTGGATGGAGCGGCGATTGCCTCGGTCATTGCGCGTATCTGTATGCTGATAGCAGCGGTCCGGCCCGCCGTGCGCGTGCACCGTGGATTTGCGCGACCGTCGCTGAGGCACTTGAGGGAAGACCTCCAGCCGGTGCGGGCGATTGCGATACCGGCGGTTCTGACCAATGTCGCCACGCCGGTCGGCAACGCCATCGTGATCCGTGAGGTTGCGCAGTTTGGCACCGATGCCGTGGCAGGCATGGCCGTAATAGGACGGCTGATGCCTGTTGCCTTTTCCGTCGTGTTTGCACTGTCCGGGGCCATAGGCCCGATCGTGGGGCAGAACTTTGGGGCAGGGCAATATGGTCGGGTGAAGGGTGCATTCCTGGCAGGCGTAAAATTCACCGCCGTCTATGTGGTTCTGATGGCGGCGGTGCTGTTCGTCCTGCGTGCCCCCATCGCCGACTTGTTTCAGGCCCAAGGCGAGACGCGGGCGCTGATCTATCTGTTCTGCGGGCCGTTGGCCCTGGCGTCGTTCTTCAACGGTGTGATCTTTGTTGCGAATGCAAGCTTCAACAACCTTGGCTATCCCATTTATTCCACGTGGGTAAACTGGGGGAGACATACGCTGGGCACGTGGCCCTTTGCGGTCGCCGGGGCCTATTTGGCTGGCGCTCCAGGTGTGTTGTTGGGGCAGGCGCTGGGCGGTGTGATATTTGCTGCAATCTGCTGGGTAATGGTGCGCGGCGTTGTCTCGGGCCTGACTGCGCCAACAGAGATCGACCCATTTGCCGGGCAAAGCCGGCTGCAATCCCTGTTTGGGCGCAGGGGGTGGTGAACTGTCCCGGGCGCTGGAACACCAATGATTTTTGGTCACCAGAAGCGACTTTTGTCTCCTTTTTTGCAGCCAAGGCATCCTCATTTGCCAATTCATGAATTCGTTGTAAGCTGAACTTATGATTGCAAAAAACGCCAAGTTGTTTCGGGGCGTTGATTTAAATAGCACCTTTAACGACCGAGGATGAGCAATGTCCGGAAGTCTTTTGAAGTACACGCGTGTTCTTGAGATTGTCGGAGACACGATCAAAGTCAGGGTGCCTCTGGACGGATCGACTGACGCAGCAGTGCGTTTCAATGATCTGGCCGTAATCGAAACCGTGGACGGCCACAAGACACTGGCGCAGGCCATTTTTATTGACCGGGATGTTGTCACCCTGCAGGTGTTTTCCGGCACCAAGGGCATCTCGACCGAGGCGACGGCGACGTTTCTGGGCCACCCGATGCAGACGCCGTATTCACAGAACATTCTGGGCCGCGTTTTTGATGGTGCGGGCGTTTCAATCGACGGCGGACCCGACCTGTCGTCTGAACCGCGCGTGGATATTGGCGGGCCAACCGTGAACCCGGCAGAACGCGCCGTGCCCAACAAGATGATCCGGACGGACGTGCCGATGATCGACGTGTTCAACACGCTGGTTGAAAGCCAGAAAATCCCTATCTTTTCGGTTTCGGGTGAGCCGTTCAACGCGTTCCTTAGTCGTATCGGCATTCAGGCGGACGCGGACATCGTGGTGTTTGGCGGGCTGGGTCTGATCTTTGATGACTACTTTACCTTCCGCACATCGTTTGAGGATGCAGGTGTGTTTTCCCGGACAGTGATGTTCGTCAATCAGGCGATGGATCCGCTGGTCGAACGCTTGCTGGTGCCTGACATGGCGCTGGCCGTTGCCGAGAAATTCGCGGTGGAAGAGGGCAAACGCGTGCTGGTTTTGCTGACTGATATGACCGCTTATGCCGACGCGATGAAAGAAGTGGGTATCAGCCAAGAGCGCGTGCCGTCGCAGCGTGGCTACATGGGCGACCTTTATTCCCAGCTGGCCCGCCGGTACGAAAAAGCCTGCGACTATGCCAAGGGCGGATCGGTGACCGTGCTGACCGTTACAACGATGCCCGGCAATGACGTGACCCATCCGGTGCCCGACAACACGGGCTATATCACCGAGGGGCAGATCTATCTGCATTCGGGCGTGATTGACCCGTTCGGCAGCCTGTCGCGGCTCAAGCAGAACGTGATCGGCAAAACCACGCGTGAGGACCACAGTCAGATCATGAACACCATGATCCGGTTCTATTCCGAAAGCCGAGACGCCGCGCAGAAACAGGCGATGGCGTTCGACCTTTCGGACTATGACCACCAGTTGCTGAAGTTCGGTGCTTTGTTCAAAGCGCGCTTCATGGACATCAACGTTTCGATCCCGCTCGAAGATGCGCTGGATCTGGGCTGGAAAACTCTGGCGGAGTGTTTCGCGCCCGAGCAATTGCTGATGAAGCAAACCCTGATCGACAAATATTTCCCAAAGGATGCCGATGGCGCGGTTGCAGCTGAATAAATCTTCGCTCGCACGCGAGCAGACGCAGTTGAAAAGCTATGAGCGGTTCCTGCCATCGCTGGACCTTAAGCGTCAGCAGTTGATGGCCGAGCGCGCCAAGGCGCGCGAGGATGTCCAACGTTTGCAAGAAGAGGTGCAGGATCTGGCGCAAAAGGTTGGGGAAAAGCTGCCGATGCTGGCGCAGCAAGGCGTCGATCTGGACGGTCTGGTTGAGCTGAAGGACTACAAGGTCAAAGAGGTCAACGTTGTCGGCGTCAAGATGCCCGCGCTGGACCGGATCGAGGTTGCGGTGCGCCCGTATTCCTATCTGGCCAAACCTCATTGGGTCGATGCGGCGGCCCGGTTGTTGCACGATATGATCGAGGCGCGTCTACGGGTCAAAGTTGCCGAAGAGCGGGTGAAGATATTCGATAAGGCCGTGGCCACAATCACCCAGCGTGTCAATCTGTTCGAAAAGGTTCTGATCCCGCGCGCCAAAGCCAACATCAAGAAAATCCGTATCTATCTTAGCGATGAGCAGATGCAGGCTGTAGTCCGTTCGAAAATCTCGAAGCGCAAACATGCGCAGGAGGCTGTAGCATGAGTGTTGCGAGGCTCAAGAAACTGTCTCTGGTCGGGCGGGCAGGCCAGAAGGCTGCGACCCTTGAGTCGCTGCAGGAACTGGGGTGCATGCACGTTTTGCCGCTGGCCCCGCCCCCCTCTGAGCCGGAAAAGATCAGTGAGCGGGGCGCGCGGGATGCCTATAAGGCGCTGCGGTTCCTGAATGACGTGTCCGAGCCGCGCCGACAGATTCAGCGCGATCCCGGTTTTGACATGGACCAATTCGTCGGGGATGTGCTGGACTTGATGCAGCGCACTCGCGACATGACGGATCACAGGGATTTTCTTGCCAACCGAATTGCACAGGTGCGCCCTTGGGGGGACTTGGATTTTCCACCCGACGATGTTTTAGCGGGGAACCGGTTGTGGTTTTATCAACTGCCACTGAAGTATCGCGATGCGTTGGAGGCCTTGGATATACCCTGGGCCATACTCGAGCAGGACCATAGGTTCATCTACGCCGTACTGATTGTGCCAGATGAGCCGGATGACGATATCCTTCCGGTTCCGCGCACGCACACCGGATCATTGCCCATTCACGAGCTTGAGGCACAACTGGAAGAAGCCGAGATCGCGATCGAAGCGCTTGAGGCTGAACGCGTTGCGCAAACCCGATACCTAACACTGATGCGCCGGAACCTTTCGGTTGCCGAAAGCGCGGCTGAGCTGGCCCATGCCACGCAAAAGGTGCGCGACGAAGAGGCGATGTTTGCCCTTCAGGGCTGGGTGCCCGAGGATCGTATAGATGCGGTTCTGGACATGGCAAACGCTAAGGATGCCGCTGTGCTGATCGAAGAACCCGGCCCCGAAGACAGCCCGCCTACTTTGTTGGAACAACCAGAAAAGCGCAGTGCTGCCGTGGACTTGGCGCTGTTTTATCAAGTGCCGGGTTACAAGGACTGGGACCCCAGTGTCATCGTCGCCGTTTCATTTGCGGTCTTCTTCGCAATGATCGTAGCCGACGCGGGATACGGCGCGATTATCCTGTTGGGCCTTTTACTATTCTGGAAGCGGCTTGATGCAACACCGGGTGAACGATCCTGGCGACGCTTTGGGGTGATCATTTCCAGCGCAACAATCCTGTATGGCGTCCTCGTCGGCAGTTATTTCGGCGTGTCACCAGCCGAGGGGTCGTTCTGGTCCAAGCTCAAATTGCTCGACCTGAACAATTTCGGTGCGATGATGATGGTCTCGATTGTCGTTGGCGTTTTGCATTTGGTACTGGCCAATGCGCTTGCCGCACGGGCGGCATGGGGGCACCGGAAGGCCATCGCCAATCTGGGCTGGATCGCTGCGCTGATTGGCGGGTTCGTTCTGTGGCTCAGCTACATGAAAGGTAATTCTCCGGTGCCGGGCGCGGCATTTATTGGGATCGGTGCGCTGGCCATCGTCTGGTTCTCAAGCGAGCGGGTCATTAATAAGCCCACCGACTGGGTTTGGCGTCTGATCGAAGGGCTGCAAAGCCTTGCCGGGGCCATGGGCGCATTTGGCGATGTGCTAAGCTACATGCGCCTGTTTGCGTTGGGTCTGGCCTCGGCCTCACTGGCGATCACGTTCAACGATTTGGCGGTTTCAGTCATGCATTCGCTCAAGGGGGTGGGCGTTCTGTTCGCCTTGCTGATCCTGATCATCGGCCACATTCTCAACTTCGCGCTCGCCATGATGAGCGGCGTCGTCCACGGTTTGCGTCTCAATTACATCGAATTCTTTAAATGGGGTCTGCCGGACGAAGGCATTGTCTTTCGCCCGTTCGCCCGCAAGGAGGTTCAGGAATGAATGAGCTTGTATTGACATTGGGTTGGCTTGGCATCTACGCGCCAATGGCGCTGGGCGCAGCCGCCAGCGCCGTCGGATGCTCGATCGCGGGCATGGCCAGTATTGGGGCCATGACGGAAACCGACGGCGGCTATGGCCGCTTTGTCGGCGTTTCGGCCTTTCCTTCGACGATGGTGATTTATGGCATCGTCATCATGTTTACCCTGAACCGCGAGGTGACACCCGAAAACGCGGGCGGCTTGTTCGGGATTGGTATCCTGTCGGGCATCGCATTGATGTATTGCGGGATCTGGCAGGGTCGGGCCTGTGCTGCGGCGATCAACGCCACCAAGGAAAAGCCGGAGATCTTTGGCCTGGCGCTTGCCCCAGCAGCGATCATCGAAGGGTTTGGCGTGTTCGCCTTTGTCTTTGCCCTTGTCATCAGCGCGGGGATCAGTTGATGGCACAGGATGGCATGATTTCTCATGGCGTGGATGCCTTGATTGATAAGCTGCGCAACGATGGCGTGGCTGCTGGTCAGGCCGACGCCGAAAAACTGCGCACTGACGCCAAGGCCGAAGCCGCCAAAATTCTGGCGGACGCCAAACGCGAGGCGGACGATTATCAGAAAAAGGCGCGCACCGATTCCGACAAATATCGCGCTGCTGGGGAAGAGGCGCTTAACACCGCTATGCGTGATGCGGTTTTGACCATGAAGGGTGGATTGACCGACCGGTTTCGCGAAGATGTTGAACGTCTGGTGACCAAGGAAATGGCCGACCCGAAATTGCTGAAACAGATGATTTTGGAGGTCGTCGGTCGCGAATCCGAAGGCGTCAATTCGGATGGCAAGGTGCAGGTCATTTTGCCCGCCAAAGTCGCAACGCAAGAAGACATCAAGCAGAACGCCGATGACATTCAATCCGGCAAGCTGACCAAATACGTTCTCGGCCTGACAGCCGACATGTTGCGTGAACAGGTAGAGCTGCATGCATCGAATGACGCGCAGGGCGGTATCCGCGTGCGGGCCGAAGATCAGGGCGTTGTACTTGATCTAACAGACAAGGCGGTCGCCTCGTTGCTGATGGAGCATCTGCAGCCACGGTTTCGCGCCGTGCTAGAAGGTGTGATCCGCTGAGATGTCTGACCAAGACGCCTATATCGCCCTGATCAGCAGCCTGCCGGGCTCTGAGCGGTTGTTCGTGGCCAAGCAGCCTCCGCTGTCGCGGCTGCGGCTGGACCGTCGCCTCAAGGCGCTGACGCCCGAGGACGCTAAGGTTCTGAAGGTTATGGAACATGCTCTGAACTGGAGCGCATATGACATGGATGTCACTGACGCGCAGGCTGTTTTGAGGTGCAAACAAGCGTTGGCCGAAGTCCCGCAATCATCTTTGCGCCGCCTGTTCCTTGAACGGATGGACCTGCGTACTGTTGTTGCGGCATTGCGCTTGCGCGGGCAGGGTGGCAATCCGCCGTCCGGTGCGTATGGGATTGGACGTTGGAGCCGTCACATCCCCGCCAATTGGGGTGACCCGGATTTCCGTCTGTCCACGGCGATGCCGTGGATCAAGGAAGCACGCCAGTTGCTTGAGGCCGAGGACCCCTTGGGTCTGGAACGACTGCTGCTGTCAGTCAGCCATAAGCAACTGAAACGACACGCCGCCCGTCACCTATTCGATTTTGAGGCCGTGGCCATCTATGTCCTGATCTGGAACATTTTCGATCGCTGGGCGCAAAGCAACGCGCAGAATGCGGCCGAAAGATTTGAGAAGCTAGCCCAGCAAGCCATGAGCAATGTCGCAGATTTCGATTTTGAGAGAGTAAGCGCATGACTGCCCAAACACCTTCGGTTCAAACCGCAACCGCCCGTGTCGTCTCTGTCCAGGAAGGTCTTGTGAAAATTCAGGCCAACCAAGACGCCGCCGGTGTTCCGGGACAACTGGTCAAGAACGAGGTCGTGTTCATCCTTCCGACTCGTTCCGGCCCGGGCGGGCGTCAGGAACGCCTGAAGGCTGAGGTGCTGCGCGTGCGCGGCGAAACTGCCGACGTTCAGGTTTACGAAAGCACGGACGGCGTCGCGGTTGGTGATCCGGTTGAACAGTCAGGACAGCTGCTTTCGGTCGAACTTGGGCCGGGGCTTTTGGGGCAGGTCTTTGACGGCCTGCAATCGCCTTTGACCAAGGTTGCGGCCGAGTTCGGGACTTTCCTGCCGCGCGGGGCGGATGTGGCACCGCTGGATGATCAGGCAAAATGGTCTTTCACTCCCACAGTCAAAGTTGGCGACACGATCAAGGCCGGCGACAGCATCGGTACGGTTCCTGAAGGCCGGTTTACCCACAAAATCATGTTACCTTTCAACTGGGTCGGCGATTACAGTGTTGTCTGGGTTCAGAAAGGTGCAGCCTCGATCCACGAGATTGTCGCCCGGCTTGAAGACGAGCAGGGTGGTGAGCACACGCTGACCCTGTGCCAAAAGTGGCCGGTACGACGACCGTTACCTGAAACCATCCTGAAACGCGCCCTGTCGGAACGGTTGTACCCAACGGAACCCGTGCTGACCTCGCAACGCCTGATCGACACGTTCTTCCCCATAGCGCGCGGTGGCACGGCCTGTATTCCTGGCCCGTTCGGTGCGGGCAAAACCGTGCTGCAAAACCTGATCGCTCGGAACTCCAAAGTGGATATCGTGATCGTCGTTGCCTGTGGTGAACGCGCGGGCGAGGTTGTTGAAACGATACACGAATTCCCCAAGATGACCGATCCGATGTCGGGCGGCAGTCTGATGGATCGGACGATCATCATCTGTAACACCTCTTCCATGCCTGTAGCGGCACGTGAGGCATCGATCTTCACCGGCATCACCCTGGGCGAGTATTACCGCCAGATGGGCTATGACGTGCTGTTGATCGCTGACAGCACCAGCCGCTGGGCGCAAGCCATGCGCGAGACCTCCGGCAAGCTGGAGGAAATCCCCGGGGAAGAGGGCTTCCCTGCCTATCTGGAAAGCTCGATCAAGGGCCTGTACGAGCGCGCAGGAGCGATGAAGACCAATGATGGCGATCTGGGTAGTCTGACGCTGATTGGAACGGTTTCACCAGCGGGTGGCAATTTTGACGAGCCTGTGACGCAGTCCACGTTGTCTACTGTGAAGTGCTTTCTGGGGCTGTCCTCGGAACGGGCTTATAAACGGTTCTATCCTGCGGTTGACCCAATGCTTAGCTGGTCGCGATACACCGATCAGCTCGCGGATTGGTACGACAAGAACGCCGAGCCCGGTTGGACAGGCAAGGTGCGCGATCTGCTGGCCCTGATTGAAAAAGGCGAACAGGTCGACCAGATGATGCAGGTGACCGGCGAAGAAGGTGTCACCATCGAGGACTTCGTCACGCAGCAAAAAGCGCTGTTCGTGGACATGGTGTACCTACAGCAGGATGCCTTTGACAAAGTCGACGCAACCGTCCCGCTAGAGCGTCAGAAGATGACATTCAAGCTGGTCTATGATGTTACGCAATCAACTGCGGAATTCGAAGATAAGGGTGAAGTGCGTCAGGTGTTCACCCACCTCACAGGGCTTATGAAGAATTTCCACTATGCTGCGGAAAATACACCGGAATTCAAATCGCTGTGGGGGCAGATTCAGGATCTTTGTCGCGAAAAATTTGGGGTATAAGTCAGGAAAGTGGTAGCCCGTAGGGGAAACATGGACTGCCAAGTAAAACAATTGCTTACACGGGCTAACCCCTCTCTAACAGTTCTTAACTGCACCTGAGGAAATTGAGTCGTATGGCTAACCATTGCTGCATGACTTGAGCAAGGAAAGTTCGATGAAAAGGGAAAATATACCTCAATTTGTTGGAACCCCATTTTTCTAAATCAACGCAAATTTTTCGCAACGAAAGTTGCACTGGTGGTTCTATCTGAGGCGGATCAGCGGAGAACGCCTTGAGACTATCGGCGAATTCTAAAGCCTAGTTTTTCTGCTTGGATAATTCGAGTTGTTTGCTAAGTTTTCGCGCTGTGAATTATAGCCAACAGGATTAACAGATGTCCGAATCCGAAGAAGAAAATGTCGCCGCCTCCCTACTTGAGGTGGTCGGAGAAATTGGTGTTCCTGACCCGGTTCAGAAGGGTTTTCTCAAAGCTGCAAATCGTTTGATTGGTGCTGCAATCGACATACCTGCCGCTTGGCTCGAGGGCTTTGCGTCGGATCACCGAGCGTCCGCCGATGCCCGGCGGGAGTTGCAGATGGCAGCGGCAAAAAAGATTTCTGCTGAATTTGGCGGTAGTTCGGACTTGGCCAATAGAGCATTTGCCCAACAAGCATCACGAATTCTCCGTACTCAAGTGAATTTAGAGGATGTCGTTGCTCGTACTGCCGAGGAACTCGCGTCCGACAGCCAGCCCGATAATCCTTCAGGGTCTCCATCTGATGACTGGCTTGAAACTTTTCGTGCCGAGGCAGAGTTAAGATCTGAAGAGGATGTTCAATCCGCTTTTTCTAGAATACTTGCTGGAGAAATACGTCGTCCGGGCACCTTCTCGATCCGCACCATTCGTGCAATTGGGCAAATGGACCAACAAACAGCTAAAATCTTCCAAAATTTCGCGAATGTTTGTGTAAGCGTAGCCGGAGGATTCGATGTGCGAGTTCCTAGTTTGGGTGGCAATGCCCACCAGAACCGTTTAGGGGGTTTTGGTCTCAGCTTTGGCGACCTCAATATATTGCAAGAAAACGGTTTGGTCCAAAACGACTATCATTCTTGGTTGGAATACTCGCAATTCGCGAGGTATCGTGTCCCGCTAGAGTATGCTGGTAGCAGCTTGATTTTGTCTCTCAGTAATCCGAATACTTCAAGTGTCAGAGTGAATGGACCTGCACTGACTGCGGTGGGGCGCGAATTACTAAAGATCACTGATCCCTCCGAGAACAAAAAGTATACAATTGAACTAAAATCTTTCCTCGATGGCGCAGGCCTGAAGTTAGAGTAACCACGGGCTTTAGATACTAACATTGTGGAGTTGTTATGGGAACTACCAACCAAATGATGATTTAGTTGAAAAAAATTTCTTAAGTTGTTGATAAGTAAAGGAAAATGGTAGCCCGTACGAGAATCGAACTCGTCTTTCCAGGTTGAAAACCTGGCGTCCTAACCGATAGACGAACGGGCCACATTGGCTAACCAGTGAAGTTAGAGGTTAGCCGCAGCTAACCCACTGGAAAACATATAAAAATACAAGTTGGTAGCCCGTAGGGGAATCGAACCCCTCTTTCCAGGTTGAAAACCTGGCGTCCTAACCGATAGACGAACGGGCCACGCTTGCTTGTGGAGGGCCTTTTACGGTTTACCTCTGACCCCCGCAAGCCGAAAAATGCAGGGATGCGAAACTTTTTTGGCAGGGCCGGAAATGGGCTCAGTTTGCCTCTGCCGCGTCCTCCAGTCTCAGCTGAACGCTTTGCCGTCCACCCCATGTGTTCACCTCAAGCCGTCCGGCGAAATGAAAGCGCGCGCCGCCATGGTTGGACAGCTTTTCCCCCATCGATCCGTCAAAGGCTCCAAAGGCAATGGCATCAAGGCCACCACCAACCCCGTCGGAAAGCGACAGTTTCAGATGGGATTCCCCCACGCGCTTGGCGAAGCGCACCTGCAGGTCCGGCAACGCATAGCGCGGGGCAGGGGCGCTGGCCCCGAAAGGACCGGCTTTTTCAATCTGTTCGATCAGATCGACCGAAGCTGCGCCCGGCATAAGCGCTCCGTCTAGCTTCATGTCTGCAGGACCGCCTTTGCCCGCGCCTTGCTTGGCCAACAACTCGCTGAGGCGTTCCATGGCCGGTTCCAACTGATCGCGCATAACGGTCAGCCCTGCGGCCATCTTGTGCCCGCCGCCTTTGACCAAAAGTCCCTCGGCCGCCAACCGTTGGATTGATGCCCCCAGATCAACGCCAGAAACCGACCGCCCCGAACCCTTGCCTTCATCGCCGTCAAAGCCGATGACAATTGCGGGTCTGTTGGCGTTTTCCTTGAGGCGGGATGCCACGATACCGACAACCCCGGGATGCCACCCTTCGCCCGCCGCCCAAACCAGGGGTGCGTCCAGACCACGTTCTTCGGCCTGTTCCAGTGCTGCCGCACGTACTGCGTTTTCGATGTCACGACGCTCGGTGTTCAACTCATCCAACCTTTGAGACAGCGCTTCAGCTTCGGTCATCGAGTCCGTGCTCAGCAGTCGCGCGCCCAGATCGGCCTGACCGATCCGCCCGCCCGCATTGACGCGCGGACCCAGAAGAAAACCCAGGTGATAGCTGGTAGGGGCTGAATCCATACGCGCCACATCCGACAGCGCCACTAATCCGGGCCGTTGCCGCTGTGCCATGACCTTAAGGCCTTGTCGCACCAGCGCCCGGTTCGCGTCGATCAGCGGGGCCACGTCTGCAACGGTTGCCAATGCCACAAGATCCAGCAGCCCGATCAGGTCGGGCCCCTTAACCTCAGCCTCACGCAGTTGCCGACCAGCCTCAACCAGCATCAGGAACACCACGCCGGCAGCGCAGAAATACCCCAAATCACCGCTCTCATCCTGCCGGTTTGGGTTCACGACCGCCACGCAATCGGGCAGCGTTTCACCACCAAGGTGGTGGTCCAGCACAATGACATCCGCGCCTTTTGCCGCCGCGATAGGTTCATGGCTAAGCGTTCCGCAATCCACGCAGATGATTAGGTCATGCGCAGCCGCCAGTTCCTGCATTGCAGGCACGTTCGGCCCATAACCCTCATCAATTCGGTCTGGCACATACAGCGTGGCTTGCAGCCCCATCTGACGCATCCAGACAAGCAACAAAGCCGCCGAACTGCCCCCATCGACGTCGTAATCGGCAAAAACCGCGATCCGCTGCCTGTTTCGGACAGCTTCCAAAAACCGCGTTGCGGCGGTCTCCATATCCTTCATGGACCGGGGATCCGGTAGCAATTCCTTCAGCTTTGGTTCAAGAAAGCTTTCGGCTTCCATGGGTGGCACTCCGCGCCGTGCCAGAACCTGACATAGCGCACGTGGCAGCCCGGACTGTTGCACCAGCATTTCGGTGGCCCGTTCGACCTCGGCCTCCGGTCCGATCCAACGCCGCCCGGTCAGTGACTGCTCAACCCCTAAAAAGCTCATGCCTGCCCCTCATATGCCAAGGCCGGACCCTCTCGGATCCGGCCTCATTGTATCTATCGAAACCTCTGCCAAAGGCAAAGGTGCAAGCCATCACGCGTTGTCGTGCGGCCAGGTTGGCGTGCGGTAGGACATGCGGCGCACCGAACCAGTTTTGGAACGCATCAGCAGGGTGGTGGTTTCAACCCAGCCCGGCTGGCGTTTGATCCGCGGCAGCAAAGAGCCACCGGTCACGCCAGTTGCGGCAAAGATCACGTCTGCGGTCACCATCTCATCGCGAGAATAAACGCGGTCCAGATCGGTGATACCCGCCTTGGCGGCGCGGCCACGCTCGTCATCATTGCGGAACAGCAGGCGGCCAAAGATCTGCCCACCCATGCATTTCAGCGCGGCAGCGGCCAGAACGCCCTCGGGGGCGCCACCCTGGCCCATGTACATGTCGATGCCGGTCTCTTCGCTTTCGGCGCAGTGCATGACACCGGCCACGTCACCATCGGTGATCAGGCGGATCGAAGCACCGGTTTCGCGCACTTCAGCGATCATCGCTTCGTGGCGGGGGCGTTCCAGAATGCAAACGGTGATGTCGGCAGGCTTGCAGCCTTTGGCATTGGCCAGTGCCTCAACGCGTTCACGCGGGCTCATGTCCAGGTTTACGACGCCTTCGGGAAAGCCCGGACCAACGGCCAGCTTGTCCATGTAAACATCAGGTGCGTGCAGCATCGAGCCACGCGGGCCCATCGCAATCACGGTCAGCGCGTTCGGCATATCCTTGGCGGTCAGAGTCGTGCCCTCAAGCGGGTCCAGCGCGATGTCCACACCGGGGCCGTTTCCGGTGCCGACCTCTTCGCCAATATACAGCATCGGTGCTTCGTCACGCTCGCCTTCGCCGATGACAACCACGCCGGCAATGTCCAGCAGGTTCAGCTGTTCGCGCATCGCGTTTACAGCCGCCTGATCCGCAGCCTTTTCGTCACCACGTCCGACCAGCGAGGCCGAGGCCAGTGCGGCCTGCTCTGCGACCCGTGCAAGGCCCAGAGACAACAGGCGGTCGTTGAAATCGATTTTGGCAGCGCTCATTTTACGTATCCTCAGGTCAATAAAGGCGTTTCATCGGGCATAGCCTGCGTTTTATGCAGGCCGCAAGGGTCAAACCTCTTCAATCCGCAATGCGACGGGCTCGCCCGACACGACATCGGTCGCGCGAAGCCCTTCCAAAGCGACATCCAGCGTGGCCCGCGTGGTCTTGTGGGTCACAATCAGAACCGGCGCGGTGGCTTCGGTGTGCCCGTACTGGCGCATCCGGTCGATCGAGACACCCGCGTCACCCAGAATGGCGGCCACTTTGGCCAGCGCACCGGGTTTGTCGAACAGCGCGAGGCGCAGATAATAGGGGGCGGGCAGGCCGGTAATGGCGGGTTTTGCGTCCTCCAACGTTGCTGAAGGGCGGCCAAAGGTCGGAATTTGCAATCCGCGCGCCAGATCGCAGACGTCGCCCATCACGGCGCTTGCCGTTGGACCTTCGCCCGCACCGGGGCCGCGCAGGACGACCTGATCGACCGCGTCGCCTTCGATGACGACCATATTGGTGCCGCCTTCCAGCTGACCCAGGGGCGAGCCGCTGGGTACAAGGCACGGCTGCATTCGCTGTTCCAGACCGCGTGCCGAGCGCTGAGCGACACCCAGCAGCTTGATGCGATAGCCCATGTCGGCTGCCTGATGAATGTCATCCAGACTGATATGCTGAATGCCTTCGATCTGGATGCCGTCGAAATTTGGTTTGGTGCCAAACGCGATAGAAGACAACAGCGCCAGCTTATGCGCCGCGTCGATGCCGCCCACGTCCAGGTTCGGGTCAGCCTCGAGGTAGCCCAGTTCGGCACATTCCTCGAACAGCGCGTTATACCCCAGCTCCTGCGATTGCATCCGCGTCAGGATATAGTTGCAGGTGCCGTTCATCACGCCCATGACGCGGGTGATTTCGTTTCCGGCCAGCCCCTCGGTCAGGGATTTGATCACAGGGATACCACCTGCAACGGCCGCTTCGAAACGGATTGCACGGCCAGCGGCCTCGGCTTTTTCAGCCAGCTCCTGACCGTGAATGGCCAACAGAGCCTTGTTCGCGGTCACCACATCCTTGCCAGCGGCCAACGCGGCTTCGACAGATGCTTTGGCGGGGCCGTTTTCGCCGCCCATAAGTTCGACAAAAATATCGACATCGTCGCGCTGCGCCAGAGAGACGGGATCAGTCTCCCATGCATACTCCGACAGGTTCACGCCACGGTCTTTGTTTGCGTCGCGCGCAGAAACAGCGGTGATTTCGATCGCGCGGCCTGTACGCGCCTGCAGCAGGTCGGCATGGCGGCGCACGATCCGCACGACACCCACGCCAACTGTTCCCAAGCCGGCAATTCCCAGCCGCAGCGCCTGTGTCATCCCGTGGGTTCCTTTCCGCTCGAATGTCCTTGGTATCGGGCTGTTTGCCCGTTCAAAGGTGCCTTAACGGGTTCGGCGTCGAGGCGCAATCCGAGACAGTGGTAACAGTCGGTTGAAACGCGAAAGGTCAGTTGGTTTGCGCGTTTTGCAGCGCTTCGGCCCTTTTGGCCAGCGCTTCGCGGCGCGCGGTCAGGTCTTCTTCAACCTCGGCCGCTTCGTTCACGGGATCTATGGGCGGGCCAAGAATGTCCTGAAGCGGGACCAGCTTCGGATACGCGGCCGAGCGCACATTCGGCTGTTCGCGTCCTTCCAATTCCGGGAAGTCCGTGCAGGCTGCGCAAGTCAGAAGCAGAACCAAAAGTGGCAGGGGCTTCATACCGAACCCTTTCAATGGAGACTGACCCCGTGATGCACCTTTTGCGGCGGTGGTTCAAGCGGGGTTCTATATGAACGCTTGTTCATATACGGTGGCGGTATGGCACGTACCCAAGGCTCTCACTCCGATATCACCGGCCCGCGCATTCGAAAAGCAGCGCTGGGGCTGTTTGCCCGACATGGCTATGCCGCTGTATCCATGCGCCAGATCGCAAAAGATGTGGGTGTGCAGGCGGGGGCGCTGTACAACTACACACCTGACAAGCAAAGCCTGCTGTTTCGCCTGATGCAGGATCACATGCAGGATCTGTTGGCTGCTTATGGTGAACTTGAAAAACCCGCCGATGCCGAGACCGCGCTACGCCGCTTTGTCGGCTTTCACATTCGGTTTCATATGGAGCGACCGGATGAAGTCTTTATTGCCTATATGGAGCTGCGCAACCTCACGCCCGAAAACTTCTCGGAAATCGAAGGCCTGCGCCGGGCTTATGAGGATTCGCTTGAAGCCATCTTGCAGGATGGGCAGAAGTCTGGGCTCTTTTCGGTTGCCGATACCAAAATCGCGACCCTGGCCGTGATCGCGATGCTGAACGGTGTGATGACCTGGTACCGTGCAGGCGGACGCTTGTCGCTGGACGAAGTAGAGCAGGTTTATTGGGATATGGTCAGACGCGCCGTAACCGCCTGACCAACTTTGCTTAATCAGTGCGCGGCGCGGATGAATGTGCCATTGCGCAGTTCTTTGAACGCCAGTTCCAGCTCGGCACGCGTGTTCATGACAATTGGACCATGCCATGCGACAGGCTCATCAATGGGCGCGCCCGAGATCAACAGAAACCGGACACCTTCCGGACCAGCTTGAACCGTGACCTCATCACCGGTGCCGAACCGAACCAGAGTGCGGTCACCGGACAGATCACGGATGTTGACCTCTTGTCCCGCGACCTCTTTTTCCAAAAGCACGCCGGTAGGTTGTGATGCATCGGCAAAGGCCGCCTGTCCTTGGAACACATAGGCAAACGCCCGGCGGTAGGTGTCGATGCGAAAGGTCTTTCTCACGCCGGCCGGAACCTGAATATCCAAGTACTGCGGGTCGGCGGCAATACCGTCTACCGAGCCGGTTTTGCCCCAGAACTCACCAACAATAACGCGCACGGTGGTGCCGTCATCATCAATGACCTCGGGGATCTCTTTGCTTTGGACATCCTGATAGCGGGGGGCTGTCATCTTTTGATCTGACGGCAGATTGCCCCACAGCTGGAAACCGTGCATTTGGCCCGCACCGTTTCCCTTGGGCATTTCCTGATGCAGGATTCCGGACCCGGCGGTCATCCACTGAACGTCGCCTGCGCCCAAAGTGCCGGTGTTGCCCAGCGAATCCGCATGCTCGACCGAGCCGGACAGGACATAAGTGATGGTTTCGATGCCGCGATGCGGATGCCAGGGGAAGCCTGCCTGATAATCCTTGGGGTGATCATTGCGGAAGTCGTCGAACAACAGGAACGGGTCAAGCTCGGACGGGTCCTGAAAGCCAAACGCCCGGTGCAATTTGACGCCTGCGCCTTCCATGGTTGGCATGGCTTTGCGGGTTTCCAATGTTGGTCTAAGGGACATGATGGCCTCCTGAATTTGTGGGGATCATGTATGCTGTTGGCGATATGCGTCAATTTGCGTGCAAACACGGGTGCTGTGCGCAATTCCATAGTCGGCTTCCCTCTGTTTTTCGGCAGACAAAGCGGATAAACCCGGACCGAGCAGAGCAGGGGACGTCAATGCAACAAGAAATTCTGGCCACGGTCCGGCCTTCATCCCCCAGACGTTGGATAGGGGTGGGGATGCTATCGACCGTGGGTGTGCTGGTCATCTATGTCGCTTTGACCACGCCACCGGAACCAGTCTGGTTGGTCTTTTTACTTGTCGTTGGTGTGGCGGCGTTCTGGCTGGCCTATCGCATGTGGCAAGCTACCAGTGACTGGATCGAGCTGACCGAGACTGAATTGCGGACCGGTTCAGGGCAGGTGATTGCGCGTGTCGAAGATATAGAGACCATCGATCAGGGGGTGTTTGCGTTCAAGCCTTCAAACGGATTTTTGTTGAAGACTAAGGACAGCGCAAAAAACAGCTGGGCACCGGGACTGTGGTGGCGATTCGGGCGCCGTGTTGGCGTCGGCGGCCTGACCACGGCCGCCGAAACAAAATTCATACTACAGGTGCTACACCCACTGGTGCTACATCCTGCTGACAAAAATGCGTAGAATTAGGCCCTCTGACTATTGGGACAAAACGTGGCCGCGTGAAAATAAAGTTATTGAATTTGTGATCCCGGGTCAGCCAACCAGTGTTCAGAAGCGGAACATAGTCTTTCGACGTTTCGACAACGATCAAAGTGTCTAGATCTGCCATTTCCGGAAGCCTCTCAACCAACGCATCGAGGTTGGAATCGGTCCAGTTGCTCTCAAACCCACAAGCTGTCGACCACTCAATTCGATAACGTTCTTCTGTCCCTGCATTTACATCAGCGGCAATGTACTGGATCACTGACAAACGCATTCTTAGAGGTGAATTGTTGTTTACCATGCGGTTGTATATCAAATACATGGATTCAGCGTAGGTATCTGTTATTGCATCTTCACCCTCACGCGAAATCAGGTCGCTCACCGTGTACGCGGCTTTTAGGTTCGCGGTGTTTTCGCGAAAACCATCAAAAAACGTATATGTAAGGGTCACCGTCCATACGAGGACCGGCATTATCAGAGCCGACTCCAGGGACAAGTTTCCGTTTTCGCGGCCCGCGAAAGCGCTGAGAAAATGTCGGATGCGTAAAGAGAGGCTCGTCATTTTAAGGCTCCTGTACAAAGGTGGTCGTCGCCGTAAGTGTGACCAGACCATCATTGCCGGACACAGCCCGCCCCATTGTCGTTGTGGGGAAAATTGGATCCACCTTGGCGCAGGCACGCAAAATCATCAGGGCATTCGATCCGCCATTCGAGAACTCACGAACCGGCTTGGCCTCTTCGGCTCTGTCTGAACAATCTGGTTCCACTGGAAGATTCACACCACCGTAAGGGTCTTGAACGATCATCTCCAATTGTAGGTTATCGGAACAATTCCGAAGCGCGACCATTTCACCGCAAATGGCATCCTTGATTGTGTCATGCTGCGAATCTGGCAAATTGATCCCAAGACGAATATCACGCACGACCAAATCCATAGAGCGATCTAGCATTGCCTGCTGGATTGTGACTAGTGAGTATTCGATGACGCCCAGTACAAAGAACATGTAAAGAGGGAACCAAATGGCGAACTCAACGGTCAATGAACCGTCCTCAGTGCGTTTGAACTGTACAACTTTTCCCAGCGCTTTGCGGATCATTGTGTCAGTCTCAGTTGTTTGATTGAGACGGCAATGGCGTCAAAAACTTGTGTTAGGTTGAGGTTCTTGTCGCCCAGAGTGCCGCCTTCGTTAACTTTGAAATAGAAGCCATCGCCGCTAGAACAGTTATTGATTACTGTAGCACCTGCGTCCGGGGCTTCGAATGCAATGCCATACACATCCACATTCTTACCCTTGATCGCGGTGCAAATATCATTCACCCGAGTGTTTTTGGTTCCGCTACCAATCGTCGTGAAGGCATTGTTGTACCAATCTCGAGTGCGCTGGTATTCGAATGCATAGTTATACTCGGCGTTCCAGTCCAAGTTCACACGATTCCACAGTTCCGGGTAGGTCAGACGGACGGATTCACCTTCTTCATTGAAGGG
Source organism: Ruegeria atlantica (assembly GCF_947495585.1). Classification (GTDB taxonomy): domain Bacteria; phylum Pseudomonadota; class Alphaproteobacteria; order Rhodobacterales; family Rhodobacteraceae; genus Ruegeria; species Ruegeria atlantica_G. The sequence continues at coordinate 195,610 of NZ_CANLZK010000001.1, forward strand.
CTCCGAGTGCCCTCTTGTTCCCCTCCGGGTATAGAAATACTCAGGTGGGTTTTCTGATATTTGAACACTGTACTCACCAGAGCGCGTCAATGTTCTCGAGCAGTTGTATTTAACCCAAACTCCGACGTCCCAGTCATAATACTCGCGACAGTTCCTATAGTCCTTTCGAGTACTTGTGCTGGGATTGTACCAAACATCCGATAGTCCGTCGCGCAAGTCGTCGTCCAAAATCCAATTGCTAGTGTTCTGCCCGTCTGTCATGACAATCATGATCTTTTTGACATTAGATTCATATGCCAGTGGGCGGTTGCTAAACGCTACCGGAACAACCTTCTTTGGTTCGTTTCCATCCGGATCGAGCCCGGTGGTCGGATCGATTACCAAGCTTGCGTCGGCATTCTGCCGGGACAGTCTGTCGATGACTGGCTGCATTTGAGGATCCAGCAACGCGGCGCCCCATTTGACTCCGATGTCAATCGAAGTGTTTCCCCCGGAGGCCATGGCGTTGATCTGGTCGTGCAGGTCTGAGATGATGTTGGTTACCGGCGTGATGGAACTGCCGGCTCGGGTAGTGCAGACTGAAGAGGTATGGCTTTCTCGATCGTATCTGTCGCTTCTACCAAAAGGATCGAAATGCGCCGTGCGATTAAGTGCTTTGTTCGGATCGATCCCAGGTTCTGTGAATTGATCCAAGGTTAAGTTGTCCGCGAAATCTACGCAATGTGAATAACTGTGTTCGGTTGTAACCCCGGGCATATTGTCCAGAAGATTCGCCCCGGCATTCACTTGATTGTTGTAAGGAATAATCGAGATCGAAATTTTGTCCGGGTCTTCGCCCAAATAGATCGTATCCACGAATTGTATAGCGGCTTCCCGAAGTGCTTGTATCTTTGTCTTACCTGGCGTTGCCGATGGATCGCCCATTGATCCGGAGATATCCAGAACCATGGCGATTTCGAGGGATCCAATAGACTCCTCGGCGACGCTTGTGACCGCAGCCGTTAGTTTGGGATAGCCAAAAAACCACATGAAATGCGTTTTGACGTCGACACTAGCTTTTGCGGTAACTTTTCTAGACCCAATGGTTGGATTGTCAAAAACCTCAGGTTCTTCCGAAAGCTCGCCGCGTACGTCGGATTTTTCAATATAGGATTTGACCACTTCCGCCGGAGGGAGCTTTTGTTTAACGTTGGCCGCTGCAAGAACCGCGCGGTCCAGCGTGCCCTGGAGGCTGGCTCTGTCACGTTCAAAGTTCATTATATCGACACCGATACCAGCTGTCGCAAATATGAGCAAAAAGCCAACGGTCACAAAGATCGTAAACACCCCGCCATCTTCGTCGCGCGAAAAACGACGAGCCGACTCGGCTGCTTTCTCAAATCTTTTGGTGTTGCACTTAAATACGCGCATTTTCATCGGGCCGACCTCGCTGAGCAGACATCCGGCGCTGCTAAGGAAAAGTTAACGTTTGAAAACTAACGGCGAATCGTGGCGTGAATTGGGCGGAAGTGCCGAAGATATGGCAACTTTGGGCGCGAACCGTAGATAATTGAACGGCTTTTTTGCCTCTGTTTTCGGTCAGGCGACAATTCTTCCAAAGTTTAGCGCCGTGCGCGACTCAGCCCCGGTCCGAGAGCTTTCATGACGATTTCGGGTTTTATTGTTGCTTAATTATTGATCGTTTAGCCAATGGGTGCGACAAAACGTCAGAACGCTCGTCGTTCGTCGGCACGGAGGATTACATGACGGCCATTAATGAACCCAGCTTTCGCGAAAGTGTAGATTTGATGTTTAACAGGGCGGCGTCCCTTATGGACCTGCCGCCGGGGCTTGAGGAAAAGATCCGGGTCTGCAACGCCACCTACACCGTTCGGTTTGGTGTCCGCCTGCGCGGCGATATTCATACTTTCACCGGTTACCGCTCGGTTCATTCCGAGCATATGGAGCCTGTTAAGGGCGGTATTCGTTACGCCCTTGCTGTGAACCAGGACGAGGTCGAGGCCCTTGCCGCCCTGATGACTTATAAATGTGCTCTGGTCGAAACGCCCTTTGGTGGATCAAAAGGGGGATTGTGCATTGACCCCCGCAAATACGAAGAGCATGAGTTGGAGCAGATCACTCGCCGCTTTGCCTATGAACTGGCCAAGCGCGATCTGATCAACCCCTCGCAAAACGTGCCCGCCCCCGACATGGGAACGGGTGAGCGTGAGATGGCCTGGATGGCGGATCAATACGCCAGGATGAACACGACGGATATTAATGCGCGCGCCTGTGTGACGGGCAAGCCGCTGAATGCGGGCGGTATCGCAGGCCGGGTCGAAGCAACAGGTCGCGGCATCCAATACGCCCTGCGTGAATTCTTCCGCCATCCGGAAGACATGCAAAAGGCGGGGCTGTCCGGCAAGCTGGATGGAAAACGTGTCATCGTTCAGGGGCTGGGCAATGTGGGTTATCACGCCGCGAAGTTCCTGAGCGAAGAGGATGGATCCAGAATTGTCGGCATCATCGAATGGGATGGCGCGCTTTATAATCCCGACGGGATAGACGTGGAATCCGTGCGGCAATGGATCGTCAAGCATGGCGGTGTCAGTGACTATCCGGATGCGACGCACTCGGCCGAGGGTGGTGCAGTTCTTGAAGAAGAATGCGATATCCTCATCCCTGCTGCTCTGGAGGCGGTCATCAACCTGTCAAACGCAGACCGGATAAAGGCGCCTTTGATCATCGAGGCTGCGAATGGTCCTGTGACTGCAGGTGCGGATGAGATTCTGCGCAAGAAGGGCACGGTGATCATTCCGGACATGTATGCAAACGCGGGCGGTGTGACCGTTTCCTATTTCGAATGGGTCAAGAACCTCAGCCATATTCGTTTCGGTCGCATGCAGCGCCGTCAGGAAGAGGCGCGGCACGAGCTGATCGTGAGTGAGCTGCAGCGGCTGGATCGTTATCTTGGCGATGCCTGGTCGATGTCTCCGGACTTTAAGGCCAAGTACCTTCGCGGCGCGGACGAGCTGGAACTGGTGCGCTCGGGCCTCGATGACACGATGCGCATTGCCTATCAATCCATGCGCGAAGTCTGGCACAGCCGCGATGATGTCGAGGATCTGCGTACGGCGGCCTATATCGTGGCCATTGACCGCGTCTCGAAAAGCTATCGCGCCAAAGGGCTGTGATGTTTTGAAATCAGGGGCAGCCTGGCTTTGTCAGGCTGCCCCAACGGTAAGGGCTGGCCGACTTAACCACGGTAGACACGCCAAAAACGGCAATGGCAGGCCGTGCCTGCGACAGGTAAGCTGCAGCGACAGAATCGATTACCGGAGTTCCCTATGTTGCGTATCGCCTTAGCCGCCGCTTTGCTGGCCACCCCTTTAGCTGCGGAAGAGACCAAAGAGCAAAGCTGCCAATACCAGGCTGAAGTTGTTGCGGCGATCCAAAAGGCACGGCTGGACCGTGTAAAAGAGCGCAACGTGCCCCAGGCAGTTGCCGAAACCAGCCCGACATGGCCCGAAAATTACAATGCTGCCATCCCGTTGATCGCGCCTTGGGTCTACGAACAAAAGATGCGCGACGTGCGCAAAAAGGATCTGGGTGCCGCGTGGCTTGAGCTGTGTTTGCAGCAATAATCCACAGCCCCATCATTTCCTTGTGGACAAACGCGCGTCATACCCTTGGCGCGCGTTCCTGTTTCTGTCAGGTTTGACCCATGTCACTGCCCCCCGGATTTCTGGATGAACTGCGCACCCGCCTAAGCCTGTCTCAGGTCGTAGGGCGTAAAGTCATGTGGGATCCGCGCAAGTCCAACCAGGGTAAGGGCGACATGTGGGCGCCATGCCCGTTTCACCACGAAAAGACCGCGTCCTTCCACGTAGATGACCAAAAGGGGTTCTACTACTGCTTCGGGTGCCATGCCAAAGGCGATGCGATCAGCTTTGTGAAAGAGACCGAGAATGTCTCATTCATCGAAGCTGTTGAGATTTTGGCGCGCGAGGCAGGCCTGCCCATGCCTGCACGCGATCCAAAGGCACAGGAAAAACAGGACCACCGGTCGCAACTGGCCGACGTCATGGAGCAGGCCGCGCAATTCTTTCGCTTGCAACTCAAGACCGGGGCAGGGGGCGCCGCGCGCGATTACTTGACCCGTCGAGGATTGGATGCACAGGCGTTGGACCGGTGGGAGATCGGGTTTGCGCCGGATGGCTGGCAAGGGTTGTGGGATCACCTGCGCGGAAAGAACGTGGCCGAGGACCTGATCCTTGGGGCAGGGCTGGCCAAACCTTCGAACAAGGGCAAAAAGCCTTATGATACGTTCCGCAATCGGATCATGTACCCTATCCGCGATCCGCGCGGGCGGTGCATCGCGTTTGGCGGTCGGGCAATGGACCCCAATGACAATGCGAAATACCTGAACTCGCCCGAAACGGAATTGTTCGACAAGGGGCGCAGTCTTTATAACCACGGCCCTGCGCGTCAGGCCGCAGGCAAAGGGCAACCTCTGATCGTGGCCGAAGGGTACATGGATGTGATCGCACTGGCCGAAGCTGGATTCGGGGCGTCGGTCGCCCCGTTAGGCACGGCAATCACCGAGCATCAATTGCAACTCCTTTGGCGTGTCTCGGATGAGCCGATCATCGCATTGGATGGCGACACGGCCGGTCTGCGTGCCGCGATGCGCGCGGTTGATCTGGCCTTGCCGCTGCTGGAGGCGGGTAAATCCCTGCGGTTTGCCCTGATGCCCGAGGGCAAGGATCCCGATGATCTGCTGCGGGCTGAGGGTCCGGCAGCTGTGAAATCAGTGCTTGAAGGCGCGATCCCGATGGTTAAACTCCTGTGGCAGCGTGAGACAGAGGGCAAGGTGTTCGACAGTCCGGAACGCAAAGCTGCGTTGGATAAGTCGCTGAGGGACAAGATTAAACTGATCCGCGACCCCTCAATCCGGGCGCATTACGGGCAAGAGATCAAAGACCTGCGCTGGCAACTGTTCCGCCCGCAACGTCAGCCGCAAAATCGCCAATGGCAGCCACGCGGTAAGTGGCAACCTTCGAAACAGCCAGCAACCCCTGGTGCGCGCTCATCTTTTCTGGCGTCTTCAGAAACCGCGGATATCCAGATGCGCGAGGCTGCTATTTTGGCAATAGCCATCCTGAATCCCACCGTTGTGATCCAGTTCGAACATCAGCTTGAAGAAATGGAGTGCCATGATCCCGATCATGCCGCCTTGCGCGCCGCCATCCTTCGGCATGCGATCGATGACCCAGAGCATCTGAAAGACCACATTTTTGAAACTTTGGGCGGCGAAATCCTTGAAAACCTGCTGGCCCTTCGCCATGTCGCAGTAATCCCTTGTGTGTTCAAACCAGGCGACGTCGAAAAGGCCGAGATGACTCTGGCCGAGGAACTCGCGAAAATCAAAGCGCTCCGGGGATTGGATGCCGAGATTGCCGAAGCTGCAGAGGAACTGTCTGATCTGGCTGATGAAGCGCTGACATACCGGCTGGCCCAGGCCGCCGAAGAGCGTAACCGCACAAGCCGCAGTCAGAACGAGGATAGGGCGGTTTTCGACATCGCCGATAACGGCGCACGAATCAACCGCGACGAGAAAGACGCGTTTCAGGCGATCATGTCTGGCATCAATTTTGAACGGAAACGTCGCTAAAGTGGTGTTTTCGTAAGGCACTGGAAAAGAAAAACGGGTAAACGGGTGGCCGAATCACTTCTACGCGCTAATGATTCGGTACAAACGAATCACCCATCCCTGCAGGAGCATTGAATGGCCGCCAAGGATACAAACGAAGACCGCAAATCCGACGAGCAGGAACAGGAAATCTCGCTGGACATGAGCCAGGCCAACGTCAAGAAAATGATCGCCGAGGCCCGCGAGAAAGGTTACATCACCTACGACCAGCTCAATCAGGTTCTGCCGCCTGATCAAGTCAGCTCGGAACAGATCGAAGACGTTATGTCGATGCTGTCCGAGATGGGCATCAACATCATCGAAGATGAAGAGGCCGAGGAAGAAGAGAACAAAGGCTCGACCGAACTGGTTGCCGCTGAAAGCAACCGTGAGGTTGCGCTGGCGGGTGCTGGTGCTGAAAAGCTGGATCGCACAGATGACCCGGTCCGCATGTATTTGCGTGAGATGGGCAGCGTCGAACTGCTAAGCCGCGAAGGCGAGATTGCCATCGCCAAGCGGATCGAAGCCGGTCGTAACACCATGATTGCCGGTCTGTGCGAAAGCCCGCTGACCTTCCAGGCGATCACCATCTGGCACGACGAATTGTTGTCCGAAGACATTCTGTTGCGCGACGTCATCGATCTGGAGGCCACGTTTGGCAACCAGTTGGACGAAGACGGCGATGTCGAAGAGCCGGTGGTTGACACGTCTGCGGTTCAGGCGGCAAAACCCGCCAAGGAAACCGGCCCTGAGTTGGACGCCGACGGCAACCCGCTGAACAATGACGACGACGATGACGAAGACGAGCAGGCCAATATGTCGTTGGCCGCGATGGAAGCCGCGCTGAAAGATCAGGTTCTGACCACGCTGGAACGGATCTCGACCGACTTCGCGATGCTGTCGGAAATGCAGGATAGCCGGATCTCGGCGACCCTGAACGAAGACGACACGTTCTCGGAAAAACAAGAGGCGACTTATCAACAGCTGCGATCTGAGATCGTCGAACTGGTGAACGGTCTGCATCTGCACAACAACCGTATCGAAGCGCTGATCGACCAGCTGTACGGCATTAACCGTCGCATCATGTCTCTGGACAGCTCGATGGTGAAACTGGCGGATCAGGCGCGCATCAATCGTCGCGAATTCATCGACGCTTATCGTGGGCGTGAACTGGACCCGAACTGGCTGACCGAGATGGCCGAAAAGCCGGGCCGGGGTTGGCAGATGTTCATCGAACGCTCGACCGCCAAGGTCGAGGAACTGCGCAACGATATGGCTCAGGTCGGTCAGTATGTCGGCCTGGACATCCCTGAATTCCGCCGCATCGTGCAGCAAGTTCAAAAGGGTGAGAAAGAGGCGCGTCAGGCCAAGAAGGAAATGGTCGAAGCTAACCTGCGCCTGGTGATCTCGATTGCCAAAAAGTACACGAACCGGGGCCTGCAATTCCTTGATCTTATTCAGGAAGGCAACATTGGCCTGATGAAGGCGGTGGACAAGTTTGAATACCGCCGCGGGTACAAGTTCTCGACCTATGCGACCTGGTGGATCCGTCAGGCGATCACGCGTTCCATCGCGGATCAGGCCCGTACGATCCGTATCCCGGTTCACATGATCGAAACGATCAACAAGCTGGTCCGGACCGGTCGTCAGATGCTTCACGAAATCGGTCGCGAGCCGACGCCGGAAGAACTGGCCGAAAAGCTGCAGATGCCGCTTGAGAAGGTTCGCAAGGTGATGAAGATCGCCAAGGAACCGATCAGCCTTGAAACGCCGATTGGCGACGAGGAAGACAGCCAACTGGGCGATTTCATTGAGGATAAGAATGCCGTGCTGCCTTTGGACAGCGCCATTCAGGAAAACCTCAAGGAAACGACTACACGGGTTCTGGCCTCGCTCACGCCGCGTGAGGAACGTGTTCTGCGGATGCGTTTTGGCATCGGTATGAATACCGACCACACTCTGGAAGAGGTTGGTCAACAGTTCAGCGTGACCCGCGAACGTATTCGTCAGATCGAGGCGAAAGCGCTGCGCAAGCTCAAACATCCCAGCCGATCGCGCAAATTGCGGTCCTTCCTGGATCAGTAATCAAAAAGGCGCCTCAATCGAGGCGCCTTTTTCTTATCCGTTCACGCGTTGATCACGGTGACCGGTTCAAACTTCAAATTGGCGAGAACTCACAAGTCATGCGGCGATGTGGCCCCTATTTCTGCCTTGTCCACTCATGGGACAGGCCGGGGCGAGGCTGTGCCGCTGACGACCCCCGGCCACCCTTTCCGTGTTACGGTCCCAACCGAGTGCGGAACGTGCTGGGTGCCTGACCGGTCCAGCGTTTGAAGGCCGTAGAAAACGCAGGTTGATCCGCATAACCCAGCGAATAGGCGATTTCCGACAATGGCATCCCGTTGGTGATAAAAGTCTGCGCCAGATCGCACCTCAAGTCTTCGACAATCTCACGATAGCTTGTGCCTTCATCATTCAACCGCCTGGCAAACGTGCGCGGGCTCATCCCAAGGTTCGAGGCTGCGTCGTCCGCCTGAATAATCGCGCCGGGCATAGACCGGGTGATCAGCCCCTCGACTTGCGCCCTGAGTTTTTGCGCGGGCTGGTCACTTTCGGCCTGAACCCTGTCGCCATATGACAGAAGATGCTCGCGCAGAGAGGGGTCATATGTTGGCACCGGCAGATCCAATGAGGACAGCGTCAGTATTATTTCCAACCGTTCTGCACCAAAGGACACAGGAAAGCCCGCTAGTTTCTGAAACTCTTTTCTGGCTTCGCCGACCTCGTGCTGAAAGCGGATTTCTATAGGAAAGAAACTTGTCTGCGTTAACGAGCGAATGCGGGCGAGGGCCGCGAAAATCAAAAATTCGGTACGACGGTGATATCGGGCAAAACTGGCATCCTTCCAGTCGGCTTCGATTGAAGCAAAATTTCCAGAAACGCGCAGGCTGAAGTACAAAGCCGGGTCTATCATCCCGTGAAACCGCGACGAGTTTTCGATCACCTGCTTCAGATCACGCGAGTATTTACTGATATACGCCGTCAGGCTGGAGGACGACCTGAAGCCAAGCCCAGCACTGGCCGAAAAGGTGATGTCATTCAGCGCGTCGCAGGCGTAGCGGACAAACAACGCCTCTTTGTGCGCGCTATAGGCTGTTGCAGGTGGCGCAATGTCGCTGCGGCTCAGACCGGATTTGGCCAGCACGCGATCACCAATCGAAGGATCTTCTGCCCTTTGATCTAGTGTTTTGGACAACACTTGAATGCGGGCAATATCGACGTCCATGTTCAAACCCGAGTTAGCAGCGTATTTCATTTCGCGGCCTTTGTTCCGGCCGCTGTCATCTATTCAAATAACAATGGCAGAATTTCGCAAGACTACATTGGGTGTCTTACGTATTTTCCGCGTGCTGTCGGGTTAAGCCTTGTGGGGATGAGGTCAGAGCCCAGGAAACTTGTCGCGCAGATGACCCGCGGCTCCCCGACACATATCAATTCGCAAAGATGGCCCAGTGTCGCATTGCCCGGAATGTGCAGTGATGCGAATGTGCTTCAAATTGGGTTGGCAGGCGAAACTGATATGACCACACTGGCAAACGATGCGGCAGATGGTCAGGATTTCATTGTCTTTGACGGCGAATGCGTTCTCTGTTCGGGCTTCTTTCGTTTCATGGTCGCGCGAGACAAGGCGCAGCGGTTCAAATTTGCCACCGCGCAGTCGCCATTGGGGCAAAGGCTGTATTCTCACCTCGGACTACCGACGCGGGACTTTGAAACCAATCTCGTCGTTACTGATGGCGTGGTTCATCAACGGTTGGATGCTTTCGCAGCTGCGATGCGCAAGTTGCCGGGGTATTGGTGGGTTCTTTCGGTCTGCAGGTTTCTTCCTCGCATCATCAAAGACCCGCTGTACTACGTAATCGCCAGAAACCGGTATGCAATCTTCGGACGTTCGCCGACCTGCATGATCCCAGACAAAACGCTGCAAGCTCGCTTTCTGCCCGAGAGGTTAGAGATCCAGATCACGCGCCTCAGCCTGTTGCGAGTTCCTTTCCCGAAGGTGCTTCTGCCGCAATCAAAGACCGAGGAATGGCAGGATGATGAAGGACGGTTCCGGTTTGACGTGTCGGCCCGGATGCCGCTTGTTGGGGCTTTAATCCGGTATCAGGGCTGGCTAACGTTCGATCACGCGGGGACCCGCGTTGACTGAATTGACTGTGAACCAGCTTTGCCCGGTAAGAATGTATACTATTTGAGAAATTACCTCGAAATGAATGAGAGTATGATTATGAAACAGGTTATGACATTGGCGGTTTCTGCCGCGATCTTGCTGTCTGTGCCCCTATCGTCGGCCTCGGCCGCGCGAAACGGATATCAGACGGTTGCCGTCAACAACAATATGTTCGAAGTGATCCCGAGGGCCCGTCAGGACGTGGACGGGTATTGGTGCGCGGCTGCGGACTTTGCGCGCCGGACTTTGGGTGCAGGTTGGCAGCAACGTATTTATGTGGTGCGCGGCTATGGTCCCAGCGAAGCAACGGGTCGCCGCACGGCTGTTCAATTCTCGCTGCAGCAACCTACAAACGTTGCCCAGCAAAGCAGTTCGATCTCAGTTGGCTTCAAGGCTGGCGAAAGCATGTCGGTTCAGGGGGCAAACGGACGTTGCAACATCCGCCCGTTCCGCGATTGATTGAGGACTGATCGCTATATGCAGACCGAGTTTATTATTTCGACGAATGGACCAGGGTTGTACGAAATCACCCGGGGCGTGCGCAACTGGCTTAACTCGGTCTCAGGCGATGGTTTGCTGACATTGTTCGTGCGGCATACGTCGTGTTCGCTGACCATTCAGGAAAACGCTGATCCTGAGGTGCAATCGGACCTGCGCGCCTTTTTTGACAGATTGGTGCCGCCGTCCGACGACCCCGCGATGGCCTATCTGCGCCATACTTACGAGGGCCCCGACGACATGCCCGCCCATATCAAGGCGGCTCTTTTACCTGTATCGCTGTCTATTCCCGTGTCCATTGGGCAACCGATGCTGGGGACATGGCAAGGTATTTACCTGTTTGAACACCGCACCGCAGCGCATGTGCGAAAGGTCGCGGCGCATTTCGCCTGACCCCTTTATGTTGCGGTGGAAATTTCCGACTACCCAAATCCTAGCGGCTACCCTATAGTTGTGGATAAGTAAGTCATAGTGCTTACAAAAAGAGGCGGAACCAGGGACGAGGAGACGGTGGATGCGCTGCCCGTTTTGCGGAAATATCGATACTCAAGTCAAAGATTCACGCCCGGCAGAGGACCATGCGGCCATTCGTCGGCGTCGGTTCTGTCCCGCGTGTGGGGGGCGGTTTACGACCTACGAACGTGTCCAGTTGCGTGATCTGGTGGTAATCAAAACCAACGGCAAACGCGAAGATTTCGATCGGGACAAGTTGGAGCGTTCGATCCGCATTTCGATGCAGAAACGCCCGATTGATCCGGAACGTATTGACCAGATGATTTCTGGTATCGTGCGTCGTCTGGAAAGCATGGGCGAGACCGATATCCCGTCCAGCAAAATTGGCGAGATCGTCATGGAAGCTCTGGCGCGGATCGACACCGTCGCCTATGTTCGCTTTGCGAGCGTATACAAGAATTTCCAGGCGGCCGATGACTTCGAGGAGTTTGTCCACGAACTGCGCCCGCCGCAGCCTTCGACGGACGAGTGAGCGAAACAGATAAGCGATACATGGCGCTTGCCCTGTCTTTGGGGCGGCGCGGTCAAGGGACGTGCTGGCCAAACCCAGCCGTCGGTTGCGTGATCGTGCGTGACGGGCGCATTGTGGGACGCGGCTGGACCCAGCCGGGTGGTCGCCCACACGCCGAACCGCAAGCGCTGGCACAAGCCGGAGACGCGGCACGGGGTGCCACGGCCTATGTCACGCTTGAACCCTGCGCCCATCACGGCAAAACACCCCCTTGCGCCGAGGCCCTGATCGCTGCCGGTGTGGCCCGTGTTGTCGCGGCCATCGAAGACAGCGATCCGCGTGTTGCAGGACAAGGCTTTGCCATGCTGCGCGAGGCGGGGATCGAAGTGACCACCGGCGTTCTGGCCGAACAGGCAGCCCAGGATCTTGCGGGGTTCTTCCTGAAAACCGAACAGGGGCGTCCTTTCGTAACCCTGAAACTGGCCAGCAGTTTTGATGGGCGCATCGCCACCGCCACGGGGCATAGCCAATGGATCACTGGCCCAAAAGCGCGGCGTGCGGTGCATGCCATGCGTGCGCGTCATGATGCGGTGATGGTAGGGGCGGGCACCGCGCGCGCCGATGACCCATCCTTGACCGTTCGGGATATAGGGGTCGACGCTCAGCCTGTGAGAATTGTGGTCTCGCGCCATTTGGACATTCCCTTGTTGGGGCAGCTGGCGCGCACGGCTGCTGAGATACCCGTATGGCTGTGTCACGGCCCATCCCCGGATGCCGAGCGTGCACGCGCGTGGGACGGGCTTGGGGCGCAACTGCTGCCTTGCGCGCTGGACGATCACCAGATCGATGCAGCGGACTTGTTGCTACAGTTGGGTAAAGCAGGTCTGACCCGCGTGTTCTGCGAAGGCGGGGCGGCTTTGGCCGCGTCGTTGCTTGCCGCGGATATGGTCGATGAATTGGTCGGGTTCACCGCTGGGCTTGCGATCGGTGCCGAAGGGTTGTCAGCCATCGGCACGCTGGGGCTGGACAAGTTGGATAATGCCCCGCGTTTTGAGTTGATCGAGACCCAGGTCATCGGGCCGGACATCCTGCACCGTTGGGCGCGGGCGCTGCGTTAACGACGCCAGATATGTGCATGGGTCGCGAATGCGCCTTGTAGTTTTGACAGAACTCGAAGCAGTGGACCGCCTACGGGCGCCGCACCTTGTGACAGCCGTTCAACCGCAACTTCTACGGGGCAGGGCTCACCTGTCACAGGGTCCATATACCGGGGATAATCGATCAGCGCCGCGTGAGCCAAACCTAAAACCGTTGGTCGTGCGCCCCTGCGGACTGGGACGGTTCCCAAATCGTTCGTCAGCCCCCAACCCGCATAAAAAGGCGCGCCAAGGGTGGTCACATTGACACCGCGCATCAAAGCCTCGAACCCTAGCAATGAGGTCATGGTCCAGACCTCCTGGACCTGCGACAGCAGAGCTGCCGGGTCGCAATGGGTGGCGATGACATCGGCGAGGGCTGCGTCCTCGACTGCCCCATCGCGCAAGCCCGCTTCGACGTCGGGGTGCGGTTTGTAGATCAGAATGGCGTTTGGGTTTGCCTCGCGCACGGCGCGCAACAGGTCAGCATTTGTGCGAACAGTGCTGGTGCCCAACTGGATTGAAGCATCGTCTTCAACCTGACCGGGGACGAGTATGCGATGCCCCTCAGGCAAATCCGGTGCGCCGACCCCTGTGTTGTACTTGGTGATTTGGGCGGACACGATTTGAGCGATCAGCCTTTCGGCACGCAATTCCTGATCTGGCCGCAGAGTTTCCCGGGCGGCAATAAACCCTTCCAGTTGGCTGGGATGCGTCGGGTCGTAATAGATCCCCTGATTGTCCGTTGCCAATGACAGGGGCGGTACAAGTTTTGCGCCCAACCCGCGCGAGCGTAGAAAGCCATCCTCGACCCGGACGGCACTTTCCGTGCCCTTGGCTTTACTTGCCCAGACCATATGAGGTCGATCTGACTGCGCTGGTTGATCGTCGGTGAAGCGGATTGTTTTCTCGCGCCCAAACACCCGTTGCAGGTGTTTGCGTTTCCACAGGCGCATACCCGAGGCGGTCCATCCCTTGTGATCCTGACGCCAGGCGCGGGTTCTCGCCTCAAGCGTGTCCAGAACGGTTTCCATCTCGCACAGTTGGTCCCGGTATGGATCGTACCAGGTTGGATAGAGGATCATCGCTGCAGCGAACAATTGCGCGCGCGTCAGGTTGCGTTGGCGGCGTGGCAAGTGTGCTTCATCCTGCGTCAGTCCCCAACCTGCATAGAAGGGCTGGCCAAAAACACGCGGCTTATGTCCGGCCAAAATCGCCTCGAACCCCATCTGTGAGGACAGGGTGTAAACGCCAACCGCACCTTCCAACAAAGCCCACGGACTGACCGGTGTGTTGATGACCGAGACGCGATCGGTTTGGTCGGCGGTGGAGAAATAGCCTGAACGATGCCCGGCGATGGTATCGGGATGGGTCTTGATCAGAACTGTGGCGCCAGGGTTCTCTTCTTGCGCCATCACCAGCATTTCGCGAAACCGGGCCTCATCCCCGGCGCTGGCCGTCACAGCCGCGTCGTCGCGGACCTGATCGACCACCAGTACATAGCCGGGGTCAGGGGGCGGAGCGGTCAGATCAAAGGCCGAGTACTTGCTGAGATGCAGGTCGCGCATCCGTTCAATCCCGCCCCGTGCGCGGTTCAGCAGGGCGGTGTTGTCCAAAGGATCGGTGGCCAACAGCGTTTCCAGATCGGACGTCTGAGCCGCATCGAAATGTAAGCCGGATCGATCAAGCAACAGGCCAAGTGGCGGCTCTCCGCTGCGGCCAGGATGCAAAGACCGAAGAAAGGCGTCTTCGACGCGCAGCACTGGGGCATCATGCCGAGCCGCAACAGCAAGGCCGCGATGGGCCGTCGGGCTGTTGCCCCAAACCCCGACGGCATCACCGTCTTTGGGCAGGCCAATCCAGATGTCGTAACCGGACAGGGACAATATTCGGCGAATTCGGCGGGATGTCAGGAAACCACCATTGTAGACAAGCAGCCGGGTACGTTCAGACCCGGCTGCTGTTTCAAGCGACATCAGTTGCCTGTCAGCGTGGCGACATTGGCCAGCGGTGTAAGGCCGCCGGAGATCAGGGAAATAGACTTTGTCCACTGCGCATATGGCGCTTCGGTCACATAGATTGTGTCATCATCGCGAATGACGAAATCCCGTGCAATGAACAGACCGTTTGGTGCCGTCAGGTTCAGCAGGTAAATCATACGCTGATCGCCCTGCAGGTCCGGACGGCCCATCACCGAGCGTGCGATATCCTGACGTTCCTTTCGCAACACGAATATGCCGGTAGGGTCCGAGGATAGGGGCAGCAATCCGCCAACCTGCGCCAATGCTTCAAGCGCCGAAAGGTCCTGGGTGTCAAACGCAACCCGGGATTGGCCACCAGTTGCGCCAAGCGCAATGTACGACCGGCTGTCGGCTTCAACCAGAATGCGATCGCCGCCGCGCAGAGCGACATCCAGCTTTGGGTTGCTGAACAGGTCGTCGTACCACACCGTCCCTTTTTGGTTGCCCCTGAGTAGCGTCACAACCGCTATGTCGGAACCAACGGATACGCCACCTGCACGTGACAGCATGCCTGAGAGGGTACGAGTAGGAAGTTCAATTGGATAGATCCCCGCCGACCCAATGCTTCCTGTTAGTGAAACGGTCGCACCATCTCCCGCAGCCCGGCGGACTTCGACTTGGGGGTCAGGAGTCTGGTCCTGCAATTTTCCAGTAATTATTTGACGGAGTTGCTCGGGCGTGTTTCCAGCGGCGCGCACACGTCCTGCATAGGGCACAAAGATAAAGCCATCGGCGTCTACCTGAACCTCATTGAGTGATGTGGCAGAACCGACGTCACCTGACAGCAGGCCATCATCGACGTTTTCCCAGATCGTCAATCCCAACACGTCGCCAGGGCGAACGGTATCCGCCGTCAGGCTTTGCGCGCTGGTGAAGGAAGACGAGAAACCGAATTGGGGGATTTTGGATGTCGCTCGTACGACCCTGTCATCCACCTCGACGACAAAGGCATTGCCACCATTTTCAACTGAACCCGCCAAAATCTCGGACTTGTTGGGGCCAGATTTAGGGAGCTGGCACGCGGCCAGCACGCCACATACAGCCACAAGGGCGGCCCCTCGCACCCAGCGAATTGGAAAGCACTGCACTGCCGATTATCCTCAGTCGTCTTTTGTTTGCGTCAACTTAGCTTGTTCGGGGTTCAACATCCAGCACCAACCAACCCAGCTTATTCGACGAGTTTCAACTGTGGCGTCGACGCCTCGTTGTCAGACAAAACGGACTGGTAGGGATCATGCGACTGCAACAGCATGTCGGCGGCGCGGCGCAGCAGTTGCCGTCGCCCACGCAGTGAATAAAAGCCGCCGGGTAACTGGCTGGTTTTCAGAAGAAATTGCCGGTAAGCCCGATAGGCTCCGTGGTCCGGTACGTCCGGGTCGGCAAAGAACTGGGCAATGGGTTGCTGTGAAACAAACTCGGGTTTGTCGTAGACGGACTTTCCAAAACTGCGCAACGGGATTCCGCGCCACAGAACTTGTTGACCGGCCGTAGAGTTGATCGTAACTGCTGTGTTCGCGTCATCCAGCAATCCAGCCAGTTTGCCGCCGGGAACGTAGTGCACGCGATCCACCACTTGATGCTTGCGGGCTATTTCGCGCGCCCTGCGGCGCAGCGGCTCGCGATGGTTTTCCAGCGGATGTTCCTTCAGAACCAAAAGGTGATGGGCCGGAGCGCCTTTGGCAAAACCTGATATGACATGCTCCAGAAAATCCGACATGCAGGTATAATCTGAATGGGCCTGCACCGAACTGTCATGACCCAGTTGCAACAAGGCCAGGTGATAGGGTGCGCCGTTTTGACGAACGCGCATGGTGGCCCAGCGACGCCTAATTCTGTGGAAAGGCATCAGCGCAAGCCGTTTGAAGTACAGGCGAAACTCTGTTGATACCGGCAATTCCCGGTGCGTCTTGAAGTTGGAGTACCTCCGGTTCAGGAACAGGACAAACCAATGATAAAACGCACCGTAGAATATGTGTTGCCGCATATCGCCCCAATGGGACGGTGGCGGTGGAACTGGTGCCTCGGACTGGTCAAGCGCATCTTGCATCTGGGCGACGTCCAAAGACATCAACCGTGAGTGTCCATTTGATCCGTTCCGTTCGTAAGTGACCCACCACGGGCGCAGATAGCCCTCTTCGAATACATGGACAGTCACGCCCACTTTGCGCGCAACATCCGCAGCTTTGGCATGAACCGGACGGGTGTCACCGTATAGAACGATATCTGTGACCGACTGCGTCCGGATCAGTTCCCTAAGGGTTTCGGGCCATTGCTCGGAATCGTCCAAAAACGGGATGTAGGTGCTGCGATCAAACCAGAACGCTTCATCGCCCGCGTTAAACCCCACGCGCAAAACATC
The DNA here is from genome assembly GCF_947495585.1 of Ruegeria atlantica. Classification (GTDB taxonomy): domain Bacteria; phylum Pseudomonadota; class Alphaproteobacteria; order Rhodobacterales; family Rhodobacteraceae; genus Ruegeria; species Ruegeria atlantica_G. Next base: position 212,490 of record NZ_CANLZK010000001.1, read on the forward strand.
AGCCCCGGCGGCGCGCAAAGCGCGTGCCAGTGCGCTAAAGAAAGGGCCATGCGGTCCCTGCAAAAACAGGAATACACGGCGATGCGAGCGCGAGGCGAGTGGATGCATCCTGGTCTGCTCTTTATCGTTTGGTACCAAAATTATGCCTGTATACATCAATCCGGGCAAGGCAGGGCTTGCCCGCAGCGTTTCTTGAGCTTACCTCGGCGGTTACACATACGCACAGGTTATAAGCTAAGGGTGAAAACAATGTTCACAGGGATCGTCACCGATATCGGAATTGTTACCGAGTTGGACCAGCAAGGGGATCTGCGTGCTCGGATCAAAACCGGCTATGACACTGCGGGTATTGATATTGGCGCATCCATCGCCAGTGACGGCGTCTGTCTGACTGTGATTGCCCTTGGGGATGATTGGTACGATGTGCAGATCAGCGCCGAGACGGTGTCGAAAACCAATCTGAACACATGGCAAGTTGGCAAACGCGTGAACCTTGAACGCGCCCTCAAGGTTGGGGACGAACTGGGTGGGCACATCGTTTCCGGCCATATCGACGGCGTGGCCGAGGTTGTTGCCCTGCAGGACGAAGGAGACAGCACCCGTGTAACGTTGCGCGCGCCCAGAGAATTGGCCCACTTTATAGCGCCCAAGGGATCAGTTGCGCTGAACGGAACCTCGCTGACGGTCAATGACGTGGACGGTTGCGATTTCGGGATCAATTTCATCCCCCACACCAAAGAGGTGACAACCTGGGGCGATGTCTCGGTCGGTGATCAGGTGAACCTCGAGATTGACACGTTGGCGCGGTACGTCGCCCGTTTGGCCGAGATGTCCTGACCCAACGGTTTCGACGCCGCGTTTCGACGATCCGTGGCCGCAAGCGCTCTGGTATTTGAGCGCTTGGTGGTCTATCCAGCCGTCCAGACACGCTCTTGTGAAAGGCTGCCCCATGAGCTTTGAAACCCCCGGTCCCGTCGAGGCCCAGCTGCGCGACGCGATCAGCCCGATCGAAGATATCATCGAAGAGGCGCGCAAGGGCCGGATGTATATCCTGGTCGATCATGAAGATCGCGAGAACGAGGGTGATCTGGTCATCGCGGCCGAGTTTGCGGATGCCGAGGCAATCAACTTTATGGCCACCCATGGGCGCGGGTTGATCTGCCTGCCGATGACGGCAGAGCGCGTCGACGCCCTTGGCCTGCCGATGATGGCTGTGAACAACTCATCTCGTCACGAAACCGCGTTTACCGTGTCCATAGAGGCACGCGAAGGCGTGTCGACCGGCATCTCGGCAGCAGATCGCGCGCTGACCGTTGAAACGGCGATCAACGAGCAAAATACGATGGCGCACATCGCGACACCGGGTCATATCTTTCCGCTGCGCGCCAAACGGGGCGGGGTGCTGGTGCGCGCCGGTCATACAGAGGCGGCGGTTGATATCTCTCGGCTTGCCGGGTTGAACCCCTCAGGGGTGATTTGCGAGATCATGAAGCCCGACGGCACCATGGCGCGCCTGCCTGATCTGGTCGCGTTCGCCAAAGAACATGACATGAAGATCGGCACGATCAGCGACCTGATCACATATCGCTCGCGCAACGACAATCTGGTCGTCGAAACCTCGCGCAGGACTGTGACGTCAGAATACGGCGGCGAATGGGAAATGCGTCTGTTCACGGATCAGACACATGGCATCGAACATGTCGTCATGATCAAGGGTGACATCACCACGCCCGAGCCGGTTTTGACCCGAACCCATGCATTGCATGAAGCGCCTGATGTTCTGGGCCTGGGTCCAAAATCGCCGCAGGAACTGCCGCGTGCTATGGAAAAGATCGCCGCCGAAGGACGCGGCGTGGTTTGCCTGTTTCGTGAACCGCGCAACGCGCTTTACGCAACCGATGACGAAGGCCCGCGTACCATCAAGCAAACCGGTCTAGGGGCGCAGATCCTGTCCAAGCTGGGTATCCAGGAACTGGTGTTGCTGACCGATACACCGGAAACGAAATATCTGGGGCTCGACGCGTTTGGAATCTCCATCGTCGGAACCCGTTCCATTCTCAAGGATGATTGATCGTGGCTGAACAAGACAAACATGGCGTACTGCCAACGCCGACATTCGACAAGCCTGTGAAACTTTTGATCGTGGTAGCACCCTTCTATCGGACCATTGCCGATAATCTGGTTTCTGGTGCCAAGGCCGAGATCGAAGCCGCTGGCGGTACCTGCGAAGTTGTTGAGGTTCCGGGCGCGCTGGAAATCCCGACCGCCATCGCCATGGCAGATCGCCAGTGCAACTATGATGGCTACGTGGCGCTGGGCTGTGTCATTCGTGGCGAGACCACGCATTATGAAACGGTGTGCAACGACTCGAGTCGGGCGATCCAGTTGATGGGTCTGCAGGGTCTTCTTATTGGGAATGGCATCCTGACGGTCGAAAATGACGATCAGGCCGAAGTCCGCGCAAATCCTAAAAAGATGAATAAAGGTGGCGGCGCTGCAGCTGCGGCCTTGCATCTGATTGCACTCAGCCGTAAGTGGGGCTCTTCCAAAAAGGGCGTCGGGTTCAAGCCGCCGTCCGAGTCCATCCTTGTGGCGGGCGACAACAACGGACCCACAACAGCATGACCCAGACAGACGCGCCGAAACCGGCCAACCAGAAACGCCTGATGAAATCCGCCGCCCGGCTTTATGCCGTGCAGGCGCTGTTCCAGATGGAGCAATCGGGCCAAACGACGGAAGCAGTCGTGAATGAGTTTTTGGATCATCGGTTTGGCGCAGTTTATGAGGGCGAGGAAATGCTGGACGGCGATATCCGCGTGTTCCGCAAGTTGGTTGAAGACGCGGTGAATTATCAGGCACCGATTGACCAGATGACCGACCGCGCTTTGGTCGCGAAATGGCCCATCGCGCGCATTGACCCGACCCTGCGCGCCACCTTCCGTGCAGCCGGGGCCGAACTGACCCAAGGCGATACGCCACCAAAGGTCGTTATCACCGAATTCGTTGACGTGGCGCGCGCGTTCTTCCCGGAAGGCAAAGAGCCGAAATTCGTCAACGCCGTTCTGGACCACATGGCGCGCGAGGCACAGCCCGAGGCGTTTTGAGTTAAGCCTAAGCCCAGATGAATAAGGCGCAGCCACACAAAGCGCTGCGCCTGAAATTTAAAAATACACTTGTTCAAACAAGTCTTCGGCCTCCACCACTCACAGTTTTTTCCAAAGACACCAACATTTTACCGGAACGTAGCCGGCGTGCCACCTATCGATTCCGATAGCCCGGCGGATTGATCAGGCCAAGTTGCATCGCTCGGACCAGTGCGGATTCTCGGGTCGGGGCTCTCAATTTTTCGCGCGCATTCTTCATATGGGTTCGTACCGTAACTTCCGAGAGGTTCAACAGTTCGGCGATTCTGTCGTTTCGGTGCCCAAGAGCCAAAAGGTTCAGGACCTGCAGCTCTCGTGGCGTCAGGTCCGGAGCGGTTGGAGCAATGCTGGCGATGTCGTACACACGACCGTGATTGCTGGGGATATCCGATCCCAGATTGGTGGCCAGCACGGTTGCCAAGACACGCATTTCGCGCTGCCGTTCAGTCATCTGAACCTGGGCGTCCGGTCGGTCCGATGACAGAACTACCAGCTTGGCCTCGTTGTCGGGGCAGGGAACCACCAGAGAGTAAAGGTGAATATATCCGGCCTTTTCCAGATCGTGATTCAGACCCAGCGCCTTGGTGGAATGGCCGTCCGCGGGCCGGAGGCTTGCGGCCTGCACGTAGAGGCTTTTCCTGCCATTTTGAACCTGCGCCAGCATCGGATCCGCTTCGGCGTAACCTTGGCTGTCATAGCGGTTCAGCCAACCTTGGGACATTGAACTTCGAACCCAATGAATGGCGCCAGTCTCGGGTGTAAAGCAAAGCATGTTCAGTGCGTTGAACCCGATTTCAGTCAGACGGTCTAACGTGAACTCCCAACGTTCCTGATCATCATGGCGCAATGACAGCTCTTCGAGAAGATCAAGCGTGAACAGGCTGAGGGCATTCATAGAGACTCCGAATATAGTGTCGCACCCGTTGAGGCCGCGGTTTACTCAGCACGACCATGCGCTATCATCTCGGTATCAGACAAGGAGCTTTGTCGTGCCCAAACTGATCCGCCTTTACATCACACAAGTTGCATGGGGATTTGTCATCTCGGCCCTGTTTGTCGGGGTGCTGCTGGCGCTGAACGTGGCCAACTTGCGCGGCCTGATTTTCGGATCCGAGATCGGGTTAATCGCTCTGGCAATGATCTGGTTCATGAACGGCATCGTGTTCGCCGGTGTTCAGTTCGCCTACGCGATCATGAGTATGGCGGAAAAGCCAACAGGCCCCAGGCGCGGTACACCTGTTGCGGCCAAGTTCGAACCCGCCCGCGTTGCGGTGGACAAGGGCTGAGCCAACCTATTTCGGAAAATGAAGACTCTCCCAGACCGGGTGAGGGATAAGTTTATGTGGCGGGACCGCCAGTCAACCGTGCGGTGTGATTCCCGAGGACCTGTATGTACAGGTGGGCGCCAGGTAATCAGGCCAGGACCTGAACAGAGCCAGCCCCCTCGGAATTGCTTAAGGCCACCAGAATGCTACCAATCACAAGAAGGGCAGAACCCGCCACGGGCCTAAGTAGGGGTTGCGGCGGGTTTGCACAAGGGGTCAGGCATCAACAGTTTCGTGCAGGGCATTGCGCATCTTGCCCAAATGTTCGTCCCAACCGTCGTCGAGTGCAAGGATCAGGCCAAAGGCGTCTGCGCCCTGCGGCAGCCCTTCGTGAACCAACCCCAGTCGGGTACCGCCCGGTACCGGATCGAGCGTCCATTTTACGACGCTAACGGCGTCTCCCATGGGTTTGATGGTGAATGTATATTCCAAATATTCGGGCGGACGGGCAGCACGTACCTCACCCCAGATCAGAAGATCGCCACTGGATGTCCCGAACATCATAAGCTTTTGGCCCGCGGCAAGCGGTTGTTCGGGTTTGTGAAACCACTCCGCCAATCGGGCGGGCTCGGTCAAATAGGCCCATACGGTTTCCGGCGTTGCCCTCAGGAAAATCTGCTTTTGCAGAACTGCATTTGTCATTTTTTATTCCTTTCAATAGCTTCCTTAAGATTATTCAGGCGATCACCCCAGAACTGGTCAAAATAGCTGAACCAGTCGAGGATGGGGGCCATTCCGTTCGGCTCCAGCCGGTTAACGCGCTCGCGTCCACGTGCCTCGACGGTGATGAGGCCGCCATCGGAAAGAACGGTCAGGTGCTTTTTGACCGCAGCACGGGTCATATCGAACTGATCGGTCAGCTGAGCGATCGTCATGTCGCCAGAGGCAAGGATTTGGACGATCTCCCGTCGGGTCGGGTCCGCAAGGGCGCGGAACGCGTTTTGAATTTGTGTCTGCATTGGCCACCTCAGTAGTGATACCATTTGGTATTGTAATTTATGGGATACCATATGGTATCATGTCAAGAGTCTTTCTGGCGCTTGATTTTTGTTCACGAATTGTTCACATTTCAGGAATGACACTGGATTTACAGCCCGGACAAAAACTGGCCCGTGGGGTTTCGCGCCACTTGTTGGCGCATGGCTTTGTATCTGTTGAGGAATTTGTCCCCACCCGCGGTTTGCGCGTCGACGTCATGGGATTGGGCCCCAAGGGGGAACTGTGGGTCATCGAGTGCAAATCCAGCCGCGCAGATTATCTGACGGATTCCAAATGGCAGGGGTATCTGGATTGGTGTGATCGCTTTTTCTGGGCTGTCGATACCGATTTCCCAACCGATCTGTTGCCCGAGGAAACCGGGCTGATCATCGCAGATGCATATGACGCCGAAATTATCCGAATGGCACCGGAAGATAAGCTGGCACCTGCGCGGCGCAAGAAGATGATTCAGAAGTTTGCAACAGATACAGCCCGCAGATTGCAGGCATTGCGTGATCCAAGAATTTGAACTGTCAGTCTTTTACGATCCGGGCAGCTTGCACGGCGGCGAGGATTTCGTCCGCGATTTCTTCCGCTTCTTCAGGTTCGAAATCCATCGGAATTTCGACGCCGTCGGCCTCGATGAACAGGCGCACCATGCCGTGGTCGGTCGGGCCGATCTGAAGGTTTGCCTGAATGTCACGTTCGGTGTTGATGCCCATTTGCGCCTCCGGGACTGAGCGTTCCTGCTAGCGCGCAAAGGGTTGAGAATCAAGCCGCCTTTGAGGTCAGGTAAGGTATGAATGATATTCTGATCAGACCATTCCGGCCAGATGATGCGCCCTGGTTGGTAGAACAGCACGATCGCCTCTATCAGCTAGACGAGGGGTTTGATGACACTTTCGCGCCCCTCGTTGAACGGATTCTGGCGGAATTCGTTGACGCGCACGATCCGACACGAGAGCGGGGCTGGATCGCGGAGCGGGATGGCGTGCGCCTTGGCAGTATCTTTTGTGTCGCGCTGAACGACCACACCCCAAAATTGAGGTTGTTTCTGTTGATGCCAGAGGCCCGTGGACAGGGCTTGGGTAAACGTATGCTCAACACATGCATGGGGTTCGCCCGCGATTCTGGTTATCGTGATATGGCCTTGTGGACGCATGAAAGCCATCGGGCAGCTTGTGCACTTTACAGGGCTTCCGGATGGCAATTAACCGGCAGCAAAAAGGTTCATTCCTTTAGCTGTGATCTTGTCGAACAAAGCTGGGAAATTCGTCTTTAATTCTCTTGCATTCCCTGCGCGTGTTCGGTACATCGCCCCTCACGAGTGCCGCCTTAGCTCAGTTGGTTAGAGCGCTGGATTGTGGATCCAGAGGTCGCCGGTTCGAATCCAGCAGGCGGTACCATTTTCCCTTATTCATAACGCTTTCTCAGTACTTTCCTGGGATTCTCGGCAAGAAAAAACCGGGCCCAAAACAAGCCCGGGTGCCGAATTGTTTGGTTGCCTGACTTAGCGCGCCAGGTTCAAACGGAACCTCATCTTGGCCTTTCTGGCCGCTGGCAAGTGGCGGTTCAGTCGTTTGTTGATCAGCCCGAACACCCCGACCACCACCAGTGTTAGCAGGATGAAGTAGAAGGCCAGAATCGGGTAGGGAATGAACGGATTGAACGTCTTGTCGGCGAAATAGCTGGCGTAGTACAGCGCGTCGCCACGTTGCTGCCAGGCGGGGAAGGCCGAGAAGAAGACCAGCGTGGTGGCGTGAAACAGAAAGATCGCTTCGTTCGTGTAGGCAGGCCAGGCCAGACGCAGCATGGTGGGCCAAATGATCCGGCGAAACCGCGACCAGCCCGACATGCCATAGGCATCAGCGGCCTCGATATCACCCTTGGGGATCGAGCGCAGCGCGCCATAGAAGATCTCACCGGTATAGGCGGCGGTGTTCAGGAACAAAACGATCAACGCCCCCAGCCATGCCGACGTCAGGGCGTCGAACATGGGATAGGACTTCTTCAGCGACAGGAAGAAGAAGTAGGCAAAGAAGAACTGGATGAACAGCGGCGAGCCGCGGAAGATAAAGATGAACCACTCGGACGGTTTGCGCAGCCACTTGTTGGTGGATGCTTTGCCCATTGCCACGGCGGTTGCCAGAAAGAACCCGGTGACCAGTGCCATGATGCCGAAATAGATATTCCAGATCATGCCTGAACCGATCAGGGTGAATTGCTCGCACAGGGTAAAATCGTTGCGCGGCAGTAGCCGCTCACCAAGGCCCAGGGAACGCAGGCCGTAATCCTGGATGGTCTGGATGCAGCTCATGCGGTGGTCTCCTTGCGCAGAAGCTCTCCGCCTGATGTGGCCTGTCCGTGGGACAGGCGGCGCATCAGCTTTTCAAGCCCGATTTCCGAGACGCGGGTCATGCCGAGGTAGAAGATCAGCAGAGCCAGGAAGTACCACATCCGCCAGTCGCCATGGGGGTATTGGGTGAATTTCGTGGTCTTGGTCCCGCCCAATTCGCGGGCCCAATAGACGATGTCTTCGATGCCCAGCAGGAACAGCAGTGGGGTGGCTTTGATCAGCACCATCCACAGGTTCGACAGGCCGGGCAGGGCGTAAACCCACATTTGCGGCACGAGGATGCGCCAGAATGTCTGGCTGGGGGACAGGCCATAAGCGGCTGCTGTTTCCAGCTGCGCATGGGGAACCGCCCGCATTCCGCCAAACAGCACGTTGGCCGCAAAAGCTCCGAAAACGATCGAGAAGGTGATCACCGCGAGGAAGAAACCATAGGTCTCATGCACAAATTCCGGAGCGGTGCTGAGCGGCAGTTTTGCCGACTGGCAAACGATGAAGTCGTTGCCCTGGCGGATCGGGTCCGGCCAATCGGGGCAAAGGATCTTATGGCGCGTCCATTCAAAAGCCTGATCCAGAGCGATCACAAAGAACATGAAGAAGGCGATGTCCGGCACACCCCGTACAATCGCGATATAGCCCTTGCCCAGCCAGCTGACGGGGGGGATATGCGAGCGGGCGGCCATGGCACCAACGAACCCGAAACTCAACGCTACGGGCGCTGTGACGGCCAGCAACAGCAGAACCTTCAGGAATGACAGGTAAAACGACCAGTGTACGCCGTTGGTGAGGTAGCAGGAAAACCAGCGGAACGTGCCCAGCGTATCGGGATCAGTGCAAAACGAGAAAATGGCGGGCCTCTTGAGGTGCTAAGGCTCAGGGGCGGCGCGCCCCGGTATTGGGGCGCGCAACCTGATTCAGATCAGAAGGTCGAGGACACTTCCCATTTGGTGATTAGCTCGTTCAGGCTGCCGTCGTCCTTCATGGACTGGATGGCAGTGTTGAGCTTCTCTTTCAGATCACCGTCCGACTCGCGCACACCGATGCCGACACCACCGCCCAGCGGGACATCTTCGGCGACAAAGCGCAGGTCCGCGTCTTCATCTGCAATCGGCGCAAGGAAAGACTTATCGGCCAGAACGGCGTCAGCTTCGCCATTGCGCACGGCTGCGATGGTTTCTTCGGGGCTGGCGAACTCGACCAGAGTTGCGCCGGATTCAGCAATGTAACCGGCCTGAATGGTGCCGGTCTGTGCCGCAACAACGCCGTTCGCGACATCTACGTCGTCGGAGGTTGCAACATAAGCCGACGGATCTGGCGGCGTGTAGTTCTGAGTGAAATCAATCACTTCGTCGCGCTCGTCAGTGATCGACATGCCCGCGATGATGACGTCATAGTTGCCCGACACCAGGTTGGGAATGATCGAATCCCAGTCGTTCTTGACCCATTCGCATTCCAGGTTTGCGCGCTTGCACAGCTCGTCGCCCAGCTCACGCTCGAAACCGTCGATCTCGCCGGCGTCATTGATGAAGTTCCACGGAGGGTAGGCGCCTTCGGTGCCCATGCGGACCGTATCGGCCATGGCCATACCGGCGCTCAGCGCCAGTGCTGCTGTGGTCAGAATCAGGTTTTTCATTGTTACTCCCCTTTTTGGTTCTGTCCTGAATTTATGCCGCCATGGTGGCGGAGAGAAAACCCTGAAGTCGCGTGGATTCAGGGGTCGTAAAGATGTCTTCCGGCAGGCCCTCTTCTTCGATGAGGCCTTGATGCAGGAACACCACATGGCTTGAGATATCGGCAGCCATTTTCATATCGTGTGTCACGATGATCATGGTGCGGCCTTCGGCGGCCAGATCCTTGATCACCTTGATCACTTCCTGTTCCAGTTCGGGGTCTAGCGCCGATGTGGGCTCGTCAAACAGCAGGGCCTGAGGCTCCATGCACAGGCCGCGCGCAATCGCGGCGCGTTGCTGCTGACCGCCTGACAGTTGCGCAGGATACGCGTCGCATTTGTCGCCGATGCCGACCTTTTCCAGATATCTACGGGCGCTGTCTTCAGCCTCTGCCTTGTCGCGGCCCATGACGGTCACGGGGGCCTCCATCACGTTTTGCAGGATGGTCATATGGGCCCACAGATTGAACTGCTGAAACACCATCGACAGGTTTGTGCGAATGCGCAGGACCTGTTTGGGATCGGCCGGACGGCGGTTATGTGCGTTGCCAGTCCAGCGGACAGGTTCGCCCTTGAACAGAATCTCGCCCTCTTGGCTGTCTTCCAACAGGTTGCAGCAGCGCAGAAGCGTCGATTTGCCAGAACCGGACGAACCGATTAGTGAGACGACATCACCGCGTCTGGCGGTGATATCCACCCCTTTCAATACCTCAAGATTGCCAAAGCTCTTGTGTAGGTTCTTGATCTCGATGACCGGAGTGGAATCTGTCACGGGTGGTCCAGCTGCTATTGGTGTTGGTGCGGTACTAGGGCTGAAAATTCAGAGCAATGCAATGCGCAAATGACACGGAACGGGCCACAAACTGTCAAAATGACCAGACGTTCTGACCAAAGTGGTCACGGATCGATCAATTTGGCAGCCTCAGGGGACGGGTCGGGAACGGCAAGGTAACGCTCGGCTGGAATGTCGATCAGACCACGCAAGTGCAGCATCTTTTGGTCGGCGGCGGAAAGATCGTTGATGGCTGCACGAACCGACTTTGCAATCTGGGGCGCATCCTGACCATTGGCCGTGATGTAGGGCAGGGCGGGCGAAGGTTCCGTTGCTGCGACCTCGCGAAGCTCAGCGCCCAAATTCGAGTGTTCTTTGAGCAATTCCCACGTAAGCGCATCCAACGCGGCATAATCCGCGCGGCCTTCCTTAACAGCGGCTGCCGAAAGGGCATGACCGCCAGATTCCAACCGGGAACTTGGAAGGCGGCTGTGACGTGACAGATGAACCATGGGCGCAGCCCAACCAGACTGAGAAAGCGCTTCATTGTAAGCAAAGGTGCCGTCGGCAAGCTGGTCCAGATCGCGGGTATCGTCTTTTCGGGCCACGATAACAGACCGGTAGTACCCGGGCGGACAGCCTGCCAAACCGTAGTCCGGAGTACCAACAAGCTGAACTTTACCGTTCAATCTGGTGCGGTAAGGCATGCCGCAGGTTTGGGAGAAAACAAGGTCGCGGCTATGCCAGACATCCCAAACGTCGGCGCCGCGTGTCAGATGCGTGGGGCCAAATCCAAGATGCACCCGAATCAACGACCAGAACCGATCATTGGCTGGTTGCAGCGCGGGCATGTCATACATGCCCAGCATTGCAATCACGATTTTGCTGCCTTTTGCCGGGCCAGGGCAGAATCGACGTCGCTGACACCCAGCAGGCTGACCACCAGACGCAGCAGCGAATCTTCTTCGCCGGTACGATGCCCATCGGCCAGTGCGACTGACCACATCGCCTGAACTACGGCCAGACGATCTTCGTAAGCGACAGCCTCCTTGATCGCGCGGGTAAAGCGGACGGTATCGGGGGCTTCGGCTTCTAGATCTTCGGCGCTGGCGCGAAGGGCTGCGGCCTCAAAAGGGGACAGGCCATAGCGTTCCGCCGATATCCGGTCGATTCGTGCCATTTCCGTGTCGGCATAGTCGTTGTCGGATCTGGCGATGCGCACCAGAAGGGCCGTTAGGGCCAAACGGGCGTCGTTATCGGCAAGTGGGTCGGGCTGCGGCTGAGTGAGCCGGGACAGAAAATCGCTGAACATGAATTGGTTATAGAAGCGGACTACTTCTGTTCCAAGCGCGTTTGTACCCGTTCATGCGCTTCTTGGCTGTCTTTAAAGCTCAGGCCCATGGCGATGCGGGCCTCTTCGACGATTTTCATTTCGCCTTCGTCCGAATTGCCATCGGCCAGAACGACCTCCCACAAAGCGTCCAGCGCGGCGAGACGTTCCTGCAGGTCAGTTGTTTCGCGGATCAACTTGCCGAATGTATCGGTGTCCGGCGCGGCGGCGTGTAGTTTTTCGCAGGTGGCGCGGACTTTGGCGGCCTCGATCGCGTTGTGCTGATAGAGCCGCGCAAGAATACGGTCGATCAAGCTGATTTCTTCCAGCTTGTAATCCCGATCCGCTTGCGCCACGCGCACCATCAAAGCACCCAAGGCCAGTTCGGCGTCTGGATCGGGCAAATGGTCGTGCTGTGGCGGGCGAAACGCCTGAAGGAATTTTTTCAACATGCCGCGAGGTTATTCCATATTTTGTGGCCCGCCAAGCGCTGACTACCCGTCATAGCCATGAATGGTCACAACTTTGCCGGTATCCGCTTGTATCGGTATCTACCCGCTGGCTAGGCGCCTGACTGCAGCGCCAGTTTCGCTTGATCCTGCAACCATCCCAGCATCTTCCTGTATGGCACAGGCCCATAACTGATCCGGGCGACGCCCAGCGACGCAAGCGTCGCGGTATCCGGCGTCCCGGGCAGGGCAATGATATTCACAGGTAGATCAGTCGATTCGCAAAGCCGGGCGATCATGTCCTCATCCTTGAGGCCGGGTGCAAAGAATCCGTTGGCACCCGCGTCGGCATAGGCTTTGGCGCGGGCCATCGCATCGTCCAACATCGCCTCGTCATGCGTTTCCGGCGCGGCCTTCAGGAAGATGTCCGTTCTTGCGTTGACAAAAGCAGGGACGCCAGCGACGTCGCAGCCTTCGCGCATCGCCCCAACGCGGGCTGCTTGGGTTTCGATGTCGTATAGGTCCTTGGTGCCGACAATCTGGTCTTCGAAGTTGAAGCCGACGACACCTGTTTCAAGTGCACTTTGGACATTGGCGATGATTCCCACCGCGTCCTCGGCATAGGCCCCCTCGAAATCCAAAGAAACAGGAAGGTCTACGGCGCTGACGATTCGGCCGGCGTTGTCCAAAGCGACATCCAGCGGGATGTTCTGGCCGTCGCCAAACCCCTGCGCCATTGCAACGGGTGCGCTGCCGGTCGCCAATGCCATGGCGCCTGCATCCCGCACGGCACCGGCGCTGCCAGCGTCCCAGATGTTAAAAAGGATGACCGGATCGCCCTTTTTGTGCAGGGCCGCAAAGGTTTCCGCGTTTTGGATTTGATCGGTCATTTGGGCCTCTCCTGTCATCATTTACCCAACAGTAACCACGTGGAACTGTGCCCGAGTAGTGTTTTTTGGCCGCACACCGTCACTTTGCGGTGACGAAAGAAAATGGGCCAACATTTGTTGGCCCGAATTCTGCGACATGGTGAGATCAGTTGAAGAGGATTTAGTCTTGGCCGGCAGTGCCAGATACGTATCTGGCGCTGAACGCCGACTCGCCTAGCCGCTTGAGAAGTGACAACTCGGTCTCCAGCCATGCTTTGTGGCCTTCTTCCTCCAGCAAAATTCGTTCAAACAATGTTCGGGTTCCAACGTCGCCAGCCTCGGCCGCTTGTGCTGCGGCTTGGGTGTAGAAATCGATGGCTTCCATTTCATCCTTCAGGTCTGCGGTAAACATCTCTTCCAGGTCGTCCGCCGCCTTTGGGTTTTTCTGAAGCTCAAGCTCTGGCTTTGCGCCCAGGAAAAGAATGCGTTCGATATAGGCATCAGAATGCCCCAGTTCTTCCTGCATCTCGCCGCGCATCTTCTCGGCCAGGATGTCCAAGCCCCAGTCATTCAGCACATGCGCATGCAACTGGTACTGATGCGCTGCTGTCATTTCCATGTGAAGCGCTTGTTGGAGGTTTGTGATCGTTGTCGAATTGCTCATCGGAATACTCCTGAATCTTTGAACTGCATCAAATTACGCGGCACGCGGGCCTGCTTGTTCAAATAGTTAGGAGGTTACACCCCACAAAACAATGCGGGGTGACAGTCCGACACAGATAGCTCTTAAACGAGGCGAGAGGTGTCTTTCGCTGCACGCACGAAGTCGCGGAACAGCGGATGCGGTTCAAATGGTTTGGACTTCAGTTCCGGATGGTACTGGACGCCGATGAACCAAGGGTGGTCCGACCATTCGACGATTTCAGGCAGACGGCCATCGGGCGACATGCCCGAGAAGTTCAGACCAGCCTTTTCCAGCTTGTCGCGATACTTGATATCCACCTCATAGCGGTGGCGGTGGCGCTCTTCGATATTGGTGCCGCCGTATACCTCTGCCACTTTCGAGCCATCGGCCAGTACCGCGTCATAGGCGCCCAAACGCATGGTACCGCCTTTATCGTCACCGACCTTGCGTTCGACCTTGTGGTTGCCCTGCACCCATTCTTTCAGGTGGTAAACAACAGGCTCAAAACGTTTTTTGCCCGCTTCGTGGTCAAACTCTTCTGAGCCCGCCTCTGTAATGCCAGCGGCATTGCGGGCTGCTTCGATCACAGCCATCTGCATACCAAGGCAGATTCCCAGATAGGGCACTTTGTGTTCGCGTGCGTATTGCGCGGCTTTGATCTTGCCTTCAGTGCCGCGTTCGCCAAATCCACCGGGAACGAGGATCGCGTGGAATCCTTCCAGATGCGGGGCTGCGTCTTCGGTATCAAACACCTCGGCATCGACCCATTCGACTTTTACGCGAACCCGGTTGGCCATACCGCCATGGGTCAGGGCCTCGGCAATCGATTTATAGGCGTCTTCAAGCTGCGTGTATTTGCCGACGATGGCGACTTTGACTTCGCCTTCGGCATTGTGGATGCGGTCGCTGACATCTTCCCATTTTGTGAGATCAGGCTTGGGGGCAGGGCTGATCTGGAACGCATCCAGAACCGCCTGATCCAGACCTTCGCGGTGATAGGCCAGCGGGGCGTCATAAATGGTCGACAGATCCTGTGCCGCGATCACGCTGTCCGGGCGCACGTTGCAGAACAACGCCAGCTTTTCGCGTTCTTTGACCGGGATCGGACCCTCGGAGCGACAAACAAGAATGTCAGGGGCCAGACCGATCGAGCGCAGCTCTTTCACCGAGTGCTGGGTCGGCTTAGTTTTCAATTCGCCCGAGGCTTTGATGTAGGGCAGCAGGGTCAGGTGCATGAACAGGCATTGGCCGCGCGGCTTGTCCTGGCTGAACTGACGAATTGCTTCAAAGAAGGGCAGGCCTTCGATATCACCAACGGTGCCGCCAATCTCGCACAGCATGAAATCGACCTCATCCTCACCGATCGAGATGAAGTCTTTAATCTCGTTGGTTACGTGCGGAATTACCTGAATGGTCTTGCCCAGATAGTCGCCGCGGCGCTCTTTCTCGAGCACGTTGGAGTAAATCCGGCCCGAGCTGACCGAGTCGGTCTTGCGTGCGGCCACGCCCGTAAACCGCTCATAGTGGCCAAGGTCCAGATCGGTCTCGGCCCCGTCATCGGTCACGAACACTTCGCCATGTTCAAATGGCGACATGGTGCCGGGGTCAACGTTCAGATAGGGGTCCAGCTTGCGCAGACGCACCGAATACCCTCGGGCCTGCAACAGCGCGCCCAAAGCCGCCGAAGCCAGTCCTTTGCCCAAAGACGAAACCACACCACCAGTGATGAAAATAAAACGCGCCATGTTTTCGGCTGCTCCCGTGAGACGTCAAAATCAGCTGCCCGACGGTTCCGAAAAACCGCTGCACCACGGGACTTCACATATAAAGGATTCGCGCCAATAGCGCAAGAGAACCGCAAGATGCTGTTGCAGTTCTCTTTCAGGTTTCTAGGTTTTGTGGATCAGTTGGCTTGTGGGATCAGCGGCGCGTTGTCGCCATCTGCCGGAGGCAGCAGATCGTCAGCCGACGGAACCGCAGGTGTGCTTTCCTCGGTCGGTGCTGGTGCCGGAACGCCCAAACGGTCGATCACCGAACTACCCGAGGATTTCTGTGCGGCCAGAATGGTCAGCGTGATTGAAGTCACGATGAAACAAGCGGCCAGGATCCACGTCACCTTGCCCAAAGCAGTCGCTGCGGCGCGTCCGGTCATGGCGCCGCCACCCCCGCCGCCCATGCCAAGGCCACCGCCTTCGGACCGCTGCATCAGAACGACGGCGATCAGGCCCAGAGCCAAGAGGAGGTGGATAATGAGAACGACGTTTTCCATGGTGTTCCTGTACAGCGTGGCGTGTATCGCGTGGTACTTATGCAAGTTTTCCAGCGGGGGCAAGGGATGAGTTGGGATCAAGAACGGTGATGTTTCAGATCACGGCAAAGGGACTGGACAGCATGGCCGCACCTCGCGCAGGCTGCGGCCATGCCACATGATGATCACGACCACCCGCACACCCTTTTGCCACCTGATCCTGCGTTGCGCGTAAAGGCGCTGGAAACGATTCTGACTCGCAAGGGACTGATCGATCCGGCGGCGCTGGATGAAATTATTGATACCTATCAGAACAAGATCGGCCCGCAGAACGGCGCCCGGGTCGTTGCCAAAGCTTGGACTGACCCGGACTTCAAAGCCGCGTTGCTGAAAGATGCCACATCGGTTGTCGCCGATCTGGGTTATTACGGGCGTCAGGGCGAACACATGGTTGTCGTCGCAAACACACCTGAACAGCACAACATGGTCGTGTGCACCCTGTGCAGTTGTTACCCGTGGCCGCTGCTTGGTATTCCGCCGGGTTGGTACAAATCCGATGCCTATCGGGCGCGGGCTGTGCGTGAGCCGCGCAAGGTTCTGGCTGAGTTCGGGGTGACCCTGCCCGAGACGTCCTCGGTTCGCGTTTGGGATTCGACGGCCGAGGTGCGGTACCTTGTGCTTCCGATGCGGCCAGAAGACACGGATGGCTTAACCGAAGACGAGTTGGCGGCACTTGTCACACGCGACAGCATGATCGGAACCGGCCTGCCAAAGGTGCCGTCATGACCAGAGTTCACGATATGGGGGGGCGGTTCGGCGATGGACCTGTGCACCCCGAACCCGATGATGCCCCGGTTTTTGCTGAAGACTGGCATGCGCGGGCATTGGCAGTCACGCTGGCTGCTGGATCGCTGGGCCAATGGAATATTGATATCTCACGTCACGCCCGCGAGAGGCTCTCACCCAAGGATTACACGAGATTTTCTTATTATGAGAAATGGATTTCAGCCCTGACGGACCTGCTGGTCGAAAGCGGCGTGCTGACCGAAGAAGACCTACGTGGCGAGGCAGACAAAGAAGAACACCCGCTGGCGGGCCGCAAGATGAAGGCCGAAGCGGTTGCTGGTGTGCTGGCCAGCGGCGGTCCTGCGGATCGGCCCTCGAGCGTGGCGGCGGAATATGCGGTAGGGCAGGAGGTCGTGACAACACGTCCAACTGCCAACCGCTTGGTCGACGGCGGTCATACTCGGTTGCCCCACTATGCCGCCGGAGCGAAGGGGCGCATTCTAATGGTGCACGGGACGCACGTGCTGCCGGATTCCAGCGCTCACAGATTGGGAGACGCGCCTGAGCCACTATATGCCGTTGTATTCCCGGCATCCGAACTTTGGACCAACCCGGAACATCCCAATGACGAGGTGGTTTTAGATCTTTGGCAAAGCTATCTGGGCCCGGTATGAGCGATTGCGTTGCCCATACCGCCCCTGAGCCTGTTTTTGCTGAACCTTGGCATGCGCAGGTGTTTGCCGTGACAGTCGCACTAAATGAGACGGGCCGGTTTGATTGGCCCGATTGGGCTGCGCGGTTCTCGGACACCCTGAAGCGCCATGGGCTGGATCGGGAACTGAACGGCGGGAACGACTACTTTTTCGCGTGGCTGGAAACGCTTGAGGCATTGTTGGCCGAGCAAGGCACAGCCATGCCCGACGACGTAAACCGGCTGCGCAACGCCTGGGAAGACGCATATCTGACAACCCCACACGGCAATCCGGTGCAGCTAACGGAAAAGTAGTCCCCGGAACTGCTCAACTGCGTCGAATTACCGGTTTCCCTGTCGCGTTACCCCCGTTATACGAGCCGAGTTTGATATCTCAGCGCAAAAGGACCGGATATGGCCAATGTGGTTGTTGTCGGCGCCCAGTGGGGTGACGAAGGAAAAGGCAAGATCGTCGACTGGCTCAGCGAGCGTGCAGACGTAATTGCACGCTTTCAGGGCGGACATAACGCCGGTCACACGCTGGTCATCGATGGTGAAGTCTACAAGCTGCATGCGCTGCCGTCCGGTGTTGTTCGCGGCGGAAAACTGAGTGTCATCGGAAACGGTGTTGTGCTGGATCCTTGGCACCTGATCAAAGAGATCGGAACCATTCAGGCTCAGGGCGTCGAAATCACCCCTGAAAATCTAATGATTGCTGAAAATACACCGCTGATCCTGCCGTTCCATGGTGAACTGGATCGGGCGCGTGAAAGTCAAAACTCGGTTGCGAAAATCGGGACAACCGGCCGCGGCATTGGTCCTTGCTACGAAGACAAGGTTGGCCGACGTGTGATCCGAGTGGCTGATCTTGCAGACGATGCAACGCTGGCATTGCGAGTTGATCGCGCCTTGGTTCACCACAACGCGCTGAGAAACGGCCTTGGGCTGGAGCCGATTGATCGTAATGCTCTGATCGCTCAGCTTAAAGAGATCGCGCCGCAAATTCTGCCGTTTGCTGCACCCGTCTGGAAAGTGTTGAACGAAAAGCGCAAGGCCGGCAAGCGTATCCTGTTCGAAGGCGCGCAAGGTGCGTTGCTGGATATCGATTTCGGAACTTACCCGTTTGTGACGTCGTCCAATGTTATCGCCGGTCAAGCTTCCACAGGCGTAGGAATCGGTCCGGGTTCTATCGATTTTGTTCTGGGTATCGTCAAAGCCTACACAACCCGTGTAGGCGAGGGGCCGTTCCCAACCGAGCTGGACGACGACGATGGTCAGCGGCTTGGTGAGCGCGGGCACGAGTTCGGGACGACCACAGGCCGCAAACGTCGTTGTGGTTGGTTCGATGCCTGCCTGGTGCGCCAGACCTGCGCGACCAGCGGTGTGAACGGTATCTCACTGACCAAGCTGGACGTTCTGGACGGATTCGAAACCCTGAAGATCTGCGTTGGCTATGAGCTGGACGGAGAACGTCTGGATTATCTTCCGACTGCGGCCGACCAACAGGCGCGCTGCAAGCCGATTTATGAAGAGATGCCGGGTTGGAGCGAATCCACCGAAGGGGCGCGCAGCTGGGCGGATCTGCCGGCCAATGCCATCAAATACGTGCGCCGGGTCGAAGAGCTGATCGATTGTCCCGTTGCCCTTTTGTCCACCAGCCCGGAGCGGGATGACACCATTCTGGTGACAGACCCGTTTGCAGACTGATGGCAGAGGAACAGAAACAAGGCCTCAGCTATAAGGCGCGCCGCCGCTGGTCTCTGGCGCTTTTACTGATCGGATTGCCGCTTTACATCGTGGCTGTGGTGACGGTTGTGAACTGGCTTGATCGCCCGCCGATCTGGCTTGAACTGCTGGTCTATGTCGGCCTGGGCATCGTGTGGGCCTTGCCCTTCAAATTCGTGTTCAAAGGCGTTGGGCAAGCAGACCCGGATCAGTCGGAAGATTGAGAGAGCACTTCTTTTACCTTACAAAAAAGGGGCCGATGATTGCATCGGCCCCTTTTTCTTTTGATTATTTAAGTTCAGCCTGCGGCGCGCTCATCGTCAGGACGGAACCCGATCTGCGTTGATGCAGCGAAGCGACCTCCACCGGCTTTTTCGATCTTGCCGTCCCGAAGCAATTGACCGAACGAGCGCAGGCTTTCTTCACGGTTGAAGTCATCCTGCTTGAGCGAACGAATCTTGTTCATCAACTGCGGGCGCGAGAATTGTTCCTGACCTTCGATGAACGACAGGTAAGCGGCGGCAGCCTCCAACAGGTCGGGCAGCGATTGTGCGCCTTGTTCCTGTGCAAACAGGGCAAAACCACCTTCTTCGTTGGAATCGCCAGATTCGTCTTCTGATTTGGACGTAACGCGGCGCGGGGTCACCGGACCAGAGTCCTGTTCCCTTGCGTCGACACGCTGTTCCGCAACCAGTTTCAGTGGCGACGAGGTGTCCGACTGAGGGCGCATGCTGGTGACTTGAATCTCGGGGCGGCGCGGGCTGACGACCGAGGTCAGATCGCCGCGATATCCGCTTTCCTCGGACTCTTCTTGCTGGGGCCGATCCTCGCGCTCAGCTTCGGTTGCGGCGACGGCCGTGCGCAGATGCGAATAGGTTTCGCGCTGCGTGCTGGTCGCGGGATCATCCATCTGGCTGTCGGCCTTGTCCATCAGGCGGGACAAATCCTGATCCAGGGCATTTTCGTTCGATGATTGACCGTCCATTGCGGCTTCGACCTTCGAAATCTCGCTTAGAACATTGGCCTCATCCTCGGCGGTCAGATAACCCTCTTGGGTCTCTGCGACCTCTTCGATCTGATCCTCTTCGGTCTCTTCACTCAAGATATTGCCGGGCTCATCGGTTTCGGCCGTTTCTTCAAGATCGGTGAACAGTGCCGATGGCGTGGGCGCCTCTTCCTCGTCTTCATAGTCGGCGTCCTGCTGCATAGAGAACGGCTGTACGGGTTCTACCGGTTCTTCCGTTGTTTCGGCTTCTGCCACTGGCTCTGCTACGGCAGGGGTATCCTCGATTTCTTCTGCTTCAAAAGCTGGTGCCATCGGTTCAGCGGCTGCTTCGGGCTTGTCCGTTTCCGAAAGATCCGACGCCTCGAGCGAACCCGCCTCAAACGCGGCGGCGACCGCATCCTTCGGGGCAGCTGGCTGATTACCCAGGCTTGTGTCTTCGTCTTCCGTATAAATCACCGAGTTTTCTTCGGAATGCGAAACGACGGCGCGGATGCGCTGCAGTTTTGCGGCAATGCTGTCGGCAGCTGGGGCAGGCGCGCTTTCAACCGGCTCGGCATCAGCAAAGAACGACTCGGCCCCTTGTGCAGGGGGGGTGGCACTGGGGCTCATCACTTGGGGGTCTGCTTGCGCAGCGGTTGGAACCACAGCAGGGGTTGGCTTTGCAGCCTGCTGGGTCGCGCGCAGCAACAGGCCGGAATCGCTCTGGCTGGCTTCTACATGTTTTGCGGCGTCACGCTGTGCGATCCGGGTCAGCATTTCTGCGTCAGGCTGTGGGGGTTCAGAACCAAAATACCGATCGTCGGCAGAAAGATCACGGAAGTATTCTGCGATTGCCTTCATCGTTTCGAATGAATCGTCGAATCCTTCCAAAGTGCAGGAGAAGGTTCCATAAGAAACGGTCAATACCTTGTTGTTCTGTACCATCAGACGCACGTCCTCTACAAACTACGAGAGCCAACCACCTTATGCAGGCACACCTATTGGCTCGGAACTCTCTGCATGAACCTATCATTTTGTGGTCTCAATGTGTCCAAATCCGGGAAAAATGATCAATCTAAGTAAAAAACGCCCAATTGTACGGTCATTTGAGCCAATTGCATTGGTCGGAGGTGGGGAAATCGGTCCTGACGACCTGGAGGTGATGCTGATTCGCGCCAATACAGTCGTGGCGGCCGATGGTGGAGCCGCCCCACTAGTAGAATCGGGTCGCCTCCCTGATGCCGTGATTGGTGATTTCGATTCGCTGGACAGCCGACACAAAGACCAAATTCCAGTGGACCGGTTGTATCCCATACGGGAACAAAACAGCACAGATTTTGACAAGGCTCTGCGCAGCATCGACGCGCCTGTTGTGTTGGGGGCAGGGTTCTTGGGCGGGAGGTTGGACCATCAGCTTGCTGTTCTTAATACGTTGGTTCAGAGACAGGATCGCCCCTGTATCCTGTTGGGCGAGACCGAGGTCGTCTTCCACGCGCCTCCACAGATTTCCCTGTGTATCACCCCTGGCGATGTCGTTTCATTTTTTCCGTTTCGGCGGGTAACCGGAACCAGCAGAGGGCTGGAGTGGCCTATCGACGATTTGGTGATGGAACCAGGCGGGCAGGTAGGCACATCCAACCGCGCGCTGGCGGATGTTGAACTGGCGGTGGATGCGCCGGGATTGCTGGTGATGGTGCCGCGATACGCTCTGGATCAGGTTATGCAGGCGTTTCTGTCGGGGCAGACCGGGCGCTGGCCCGCTCGCGCAGAATGACATACAGGCCTGCGGCGACGGTGATGCCAATGCCGACAGCGGCCATGCCATCTGGAAGGTCATGGAAGATCAACCAGCCAAAGAACGTCGCCACCGGAATCTCAAGATACTGCATGGGGGCCAGCGTGGCGGATGGCGCATAGCGCAACGACCACGTCATGAACAGATGCGCGACAGTGCCCAGAACACCGATCCCGATCAGCAGCAGGTGACTTTCACGCTCGGGAACGATGAAGGACAGCTCCCAAATATTGCCGAGTGTTCCCAGCGCCAGAACCGGCAGCAGCAGAACCGTCGCCATCACTCCGGATACGGCCTGCAAGGCTATTGGGTCGGTTTCCTTGGCAATCTGTCGTGTCACCAACATGAAAAGGGAAAAGACAATCGCAACGACCAAGGGTAACAGAGCGGCGGCACCGACCTGAACAAAGCTGGGCTGGATGACCAGCAGAGTGCCCACGAACCCGACAACACAGGCGATCAGGCGGCGCATACCGACCTCTTCACCCAGCACGTACTTGCCCAGCAACAGCATGATGAAGGGCATGACAAAGGCGATGGCGACCGCGTCTGCCAGCGGCAAGTATTGCAGTGCGCTGAACATTGCCGCGATAGCGACGATGTGCAGAACCGTTCGGATGAACGCCAGCCACACAAGACGTCCACGCATGCGCCAGTGCCGCCTGGTCAGGGCCACCAAAGGTATCAGGATCAACGCCTGAACGGCAAAGCGAATAAACACCAGAACGCCGACCGGTGTCGTCTCGCCCAGCAGCTTGGCGATGGAATCGCCCATCGGTGCAAGCACGCAAAAACACAGCATCAAGAAGATGCCAAAGACGGGACGATCCTGGGTCATGCGGCGACGCTACGGGTTTTGGCACCCGGTTGAAAGCGTCTATGAAATCGGCTGCACTTTCGTGTAGTCGGGTCCGATGCAGACGGGCAGGTCGTCGTCCAGTTTCAGCCAATCCAGCCGTTCTTCATGGGCCACGTGCAGCGTGGGCTGCAATTGGTTGGGATCCTCTAATGTGGCGACATACAAATGCAGCACGTCCGACATGGCTTGGGATCGAAACGAGATCGGCGTGCCGCAATTGGGACAAAAGCTGCGCTCGACACCGGGCGAGGAGTTAAAGGTTTTCGGAGACTCGCCAATCCAGCGCCATTGCCCGTCGCGCACGCCAAAATAGGTCGTCATCGGGGCCGCACATTGCCTGCGGCAACTATCGCAATGGCAGCTCACGCAGGACAGGACCGGAGGAACAACCTCGTAGCAGATGGCGCCGCACAGGCAATGTCCTTGCATCGTTGACCTCCATTGCTGTTACTGTCAGCAGTTTGGCACGTTTACGGCTAACCCGCCCAGAGACGTTTCCTTGTACTTCTCATGCATATCATGCCCGGTCTGGCGCATGGTTTCGATCACTGAATCCAGCGGCACGAAGTGTTTCCCATCGCCACGCAGCGCAAGTGAAGCAGCCGAGACGGCTTTGATGGCCGCCAACCCGTTGCGTTCGATGCAAGGAACTTGCACCAGACCGGCCACCGGGTCGCAGGTCATGCCCAGATGATGCTCCAATGCAATTTCGGCGGCGTTTTCGACCTGCTCGGGCGTACCACCCATCACGGCGCAGAGGCCCGCTGCAGCCATTGCCGAGGCGCTTCCAACTTCAGCCTGACAACCGGCTTCTGCACCCGAGATCGAGGCGTTGTATTTGACCAGCCCGCCAATGGCCGCTGCCGTAAGGAGGAAGTCCTCGATATGGCTTTCCGAGGCACCCGGAACGTGGTCGAGGTAATAGCGCAGTACGGCAGGCATCGTACCAGCTGCCCCGTTTGTGGGCGCAGTGACGACTTGCCCGCCAGCCGCGTTTTCCTCGTTTATCGCCATCGCATAGACGCTCATCCAGTCATTTATGGTGTGCGGCGCGTTCAAGTTCATACCCCGTTCGGCCAACAACGCGTCGTGGATGCCCTTGGCGCGGCGGCGCACTTTCAGGCCGCCGGGTAGAATGCCATCCGTCTTCAGTCCACGTTCGATACAGTTGTTCATGACTTCCCAAAGCCGGGCGGTGCCTTTGGCGAAACTGTCCGCACAGCCCCGCGCGATTTCATTTTCGCGCTTCATCTGGGCGATGCTTTTGCCGCTGGCGTTTGCCATCTCCAGCATCTCGGCCGCCGAGTGGAACGGGAAAGGCACGGCAGGGCCGTCATTGGTGGCTTTGCCTTCGGCCAGTTCTTCCTCGGTCAGAACAAAACCGCCGCCTACGGAATAATAGACTTGCCGCAGAATCACGTCGCCTTGCGCATCGGTGGCCATCAGGATCATCCCATTGGCATGGCCGGGCAGGTTGTGGTCGTAGTCAAAGATCAGATCGGCCTTTGGATCGAATTGCAGGGTCGGCAACCCCTCGGGCGTGACTGAGTGCGTTTCAGCAATAGCAGCCAACGCGGCCTCGGCCTTGTCGTTGTCATAGGTGTCAGGAACAAACCCGGCCAGTCCAAGGATCGTAGCCCGGTCTGTTGCATGACCTACGCCAGTAAAAGCCAGCGATCCGTGCAGCGATCCGCGAAGACCGGCGAATTCAAACGGCGAGGCGCGCATCAGGTCCAGAAACCGTGCGGCGGCAACCATCGGCCCCATTGTGTGTGACGAGGACGGGCCGATGCCCACTTTGAACATATCAAAAACAGACAAGAACATATCAGGTAGCAGAGCCTTCTGGAGGGTGAGCATAAGATGGACTGGTGAAGGGGGTAACCCCCAACCCCTCGGCCGCGATGGCAGCCCGGGTTGCGGGACGGCTTTCCAGGCGCATCAGAATGGATTGCAGGCAAGGCGTATCCGCCAATTGATACCAACTGCGATCAGCGCGCGCCGGGTAAAGGGACATCCACCGCATCTGGCAGGCAAGGTAGTATGTAAGGACCGAGGGCTGATCGGCGTGCAACCAGCTGGGCGCTGTTTTGGCCACGTCATCCAGAACCCGAAGATGCTGGCGCAGGCGGAGACGGATACCGTTGCGCAAGGTTTCGGCCTGTGCCGCGTCGATGTATTTTTCGGCATAGAACAGGATGCGCAGATCGGCATGTAACGTGTTCGACGCGAAAAAGAGCCATTTCAGGAACGCAGCCCGATCCGGGTTGTCAGTGGCGGGAGCCAGTTGCCCATGTGTATCTGCCAGCCACAAAAGGATGGCGGCTGTTTCAAAGATCGGGCCTTGTGGCGTTTCAAGAACCGGGATCAGACCGTTCGGATTCAACCCTCTGTAAGCCGCGCCATCCTGTGCGTTTTGCCGACGATCCACCAAAGCCGCCTCATAAGGCAGGCCCATCTCTTCCAGCACCAGTCTGATCACCAGAGAGGCATTGTCGGGGGCAAAGTGCAATCTGTAGGGCGCGTTCATGGGCTGTATGTATACACCAGCAGGGATGTCGAACGTCTCGATTGCGACGTTTCCAATAGGAAACGCGTAGTTTCGCGACAAGTTGGCCTGTTGGATCGGCGAATTGGCGCTCGCAGTTGCGTCGGACATTCCGTATAAATTCCGCAATACCAAGGGGGAATGCAACAATGACCGGAGATTTGTCACCCATAGACAAAGCCAAATATGTCGCGGCGCGACGGGCCGCTGACATGGTTCAGGACGGGATGCGTGTTGGGCTGGGCACCGGATCAACGGCCGCCTGGATGGTCCGCCGTCTGGGAGAGCGGGTGCAACAGGAAGGTTTGCGGATCAAGGCCGTTCCGACCTCAACCCGTACCGCGCAACTGGCCCGTGAGTTGGGGATCGAGGTTGTCTCGCTGGATCAGGCGGGTTGGCTGGATCTGACCATCGACGGCGCGGATGAATTTGACGGCGATCTGAACCTAATCAAAGGCGGAGGCGGCGCGCATCTGCAGGAAAAGATCGTTGCCACGGCGAGCGATCAAATGATCGTCATTGCTGACGCCGGGAAAGAGGTCGAAACACTGGGCGCATTCCCGTTGCCGGTCGAGGTTATCCCTTTTGGCTGGCAGACTACGCGAACGCTGATCCAAGAGGCGCTGGATACGATGGACGTTCTGGGCACTTCTGCCGCGCTGCGCATGAACGGAGAGGCACCGTTTGTCACGGATGAGGGCAATCACATTCTGGACCTCCACCTTCAGCGCATCGGAAATGCCAGGCAACTGGCGCTAGTGCTTAATCAGGTTCCGGGTGTGGTCGAGAATGGTTTGTTCATCGACATCTGTGACAAAGTTGTGATCGGCCACGGCGATGGTCGGGTCGAGTTGCGCAATATCAACGATGGAACGATCGAACTTGATCAGTCGGTGGAGGCCGGCGAGAACTTGTTCTCGGATCTGGCAGATTAAGCGGAACAGACACAGATCGCTTTACGTCACTCGTTTTCTTCGGACGCTACATTGTTATGAGTGAAGTCGTGGCCGCGAACGATTTGGGACACGTACAATTCGGTATTTGGCCTGACCAATCCAAGGCGTGGAGGCTGCCGTTGAATAAAACAAATGCAACCATATCTGGGCGTTTGTTCACAACGCTGCAGCGGTTCCCTGCGCAAGTTCGAGCAATCGAAGAGGCCGGCGCCCCGGCGATCACTCTGGACAGCAGCGCGAGATAGAGTACACCCCATGCAAGGCCTGCGGGCGCTTGCGGAAATTTTGAAGAGGCAGGACAAATGAGCTTTGACTATGATCTGTTCGTAATCGGCGGAGGCTCAGGTGGGGTCCGGGCCGCACGTGTGGCAGCTGGTGAGAACGGTGCCAAGGTGGGGCTGGCCGAAGAAGACCGTTACGGCGGCACCTGTGTCATCCGGGGCTGTGTACCCAAGAAACTGATGGTCTTCGCCAGCGAGTTTTCTGGTATGGTCGGTGATGCGCAAGCCTATGGCTGGGACATTCAGGCCGGTGCTTTGAACTGGGATACTTTTCACGGCAAGCTGGTGACTGAACTGGACCGGCTTGAAGGCATCTACCGCAATATCCTGAAAAACAACGGCGTCGAAAGCTTTGATCAGCGGGCGACCGTTGTGGATCCACATACGGTCGAATTGGCGGATGGGACACGCAAGACAGCCAAGCACATCCTGATCGCTACAGGCGGTCGTCCGGTCGTGCCCGAGTTCCCGGGATCGGACTTGGCGATCACGTCGAACGAAATCTTCCACCTTGAAAAACTGCCCCAGAGCATTCTGATTGTCGGTGGCGGCTACATCGCCAGCGAGTTTGCAGGGATCATGAATGGGATGGGCGTCAAAACCACTCAGTTCTATCGCGGTGCGCAAATTCTGCGAGGATTCGACGAAGAAGCACGTGGCCTGATCTGTGAAGAGATGCGCCAGAACGGCATCGATGTTCGTTTGGGCACCAACGTGCTGGAAATGACAAAAGAAGGCGACAAGATCCGCGTCAAGGCCACCGATGGCACCGAGGATCAGTTCGACGTGGTCATGTACGCCACCGGGCGTGCCCCGAATGCGGATAACCTGGGCCTCGAGGCGCTGGGCGTGGAACGTGGCCGCAAAGGTGAGATCGTGGTGGATGAGTACAGCCAGACTGGCGTACCCTCGATCTATGCCATCGGCGACGTGACCGACCGCGTGAACCTGACACCCGTCGCGATCCGCGAGGGGATGGCCTTTGTCGAAACCGTGTTCAAAGGCAACCCGACGCCTGTGGATCATGACCTGATCCCGACCGCGATCTTCACCCAACCGGAATTCGGAACGGTAGGCCTAAGCGAAGAAGAAGGCGCGGCACAGGAACCGATTGAGGTTTACGCGACATCGTTCAAACCAATGCAAAAAGCCTTTGCCGGTGGAACGCAGCGCGTGCTGATGAAGCTGATCGTCAGCCAGGCGACCCGTAAGGTTCTGGGCTGCCACATCGTCGCGCCGGGCGCGGGTGAGATGATCCAGCTGGCTGGCATTGCCGTAAAAATGGGCGCAACCAAGGAAGATTTCGACCGCACGGTTGCCGTTCATCCGGTGATGGCAGAGGAATTGGTAACAATGCGGCAACCTGTGCGCACTGCTTGATTTGCAACCGCGCGCACACAAGTTACAAGGGAACCCGTGATCACACGGTCCAACACAAGGGAATAGATACATATGGCGGGCAATAGCGGCGGCCCCTGGGGGGGCGGAGGCTCATCGGGCGGCGGAGGAAATCGGGGTGACAACGGTGATGGGCGCAAGCCCCCCGAAGGCGATGGTCCGCAGATCCCCGAGATTGATGAGCTGATGAAGAAAGGCCAGGAACAGCTGCGCGTCCTTATGGGCGGCCGCGGCGGTTCAGGCCGAGGTGGCAACGGTCAGGGCTCTGGCGGCGGTGGCCCCATCTTCACAAAAGGTACGGTTCTTATTGGTGTCGTCGTCGCGGCGGTATTGTGGGGGGCGGCCAGTTTTTACACGGTCAAGCCCGAAGAACAGTCGGTTGAGTTGTTCCTCGGCGAATTCTCGGCCGTCGGAAATCCGGGTCTAAACTTTGCGCCGTGGCCTTTCGTTACCGCCGAAGTCATCCCGGTCACCCGTGAACAGAACGAAGATATGGGCGGCGCGCGCGGCAGCGATGATGGCTTGATGCTGACCGGCGACGAAAACGTGGTCGATATCGACTATCAAGTCGTCTGGAACATCAACGACCCTGCGAAGTTCCTGTTCAACTTGCGTGATCCGCGCCAAACGATCCGTGCGGTGTCGGAATCAGCGATGCGCGAGATTATCGCTCAAAGCGAGCTTGCACCGATCCTGAACCGGGATCGTGGTGTTATCGCGGATCGCTTGCAGGAACTGATCCAGTCCACAATGGACAGCTATGATTCAGGGATCAACATTGTCCGCGTGAACTTTGACAAAGCCGACCCGCCTCAGGATGTGATCGCCGCCTTCCGCGACGTTCAAGCTGCTGCGCAGGAACGGGACCGGTTGCAGAACGTAGCCGATGCCTATGCGAACAAGGTGTTGGCAGAAGCGCGCGGCGAAGCTGCGCAGGTTCTGGAAGAGGCAGAAGGATATCGTGCCCAACAGATCAACAGTGCGCGGGGTGAAGCCAGCCGCTTTAGCGCAGTTCTGGAAGAATACTCCAAAGCACCCGATGTGACGCGTAAGCGTCTGTATCTGGAGCGAATGGAGCAGATTCTGGGTGACGTTGACAAAATCATTCTGGACCAGAACTCATCCGGGCAAGGGCAGGGTGTTGTGCCCTATCTGCCGCTGAACGAGCTGCGTCGTAGCCCAGCCGGGGAGAGCAACTGATGCGTAAATCACCCATTATCCTCATTCTTGTCGTGATCCTTGGCGTCGTTGGCCTGTCTTCGATCTTCATCGTGGATGAACGTGAACGCGCGCTGGTCCTGCAATTTGGTCGTGTCGTCGCGGTCAAGGAAGACCCCGGATTGGCGTTCAAAATCCCGGTGATTCAAGAAGTTGTCCGCTATGACGACCGTATCCTGTCTATTGACGTACAGCCCCTTGAGGTGACCCCTCTGGACGATCGGCGTCTGGTTGTCGATGCATTCGCACGTTACCGGATTTCAGATCTGAATCAGTTCCGTCAGGCCGTTGGTGTCGGTGGTATCCCGGTTGCCGAGGATCGTCTGGATCGTATTTTGCGGGCCGAAACCCGCGAAGTTCTGGGCTCGGTTTCGTCCCGTGACATCCTGAGCTCGGACCGTGCGGCACTGATGCTGCGCATCCGAAACAGCGCGATTGCCGAAGCACAGGCGCTGGGCGTGACTGTAATCGACGTGCGTTTGAAGGCGACCGACTTGCCACAGGCCAACCTTGAGGCGACCTTCGATCGCATGAAGGCCGAGCGGGAACGTGAAGCAACAGACGAACGTGCCCGTGGTAACGAGGCGGCGCAGCGTGTGCGTGCGCAAGCTGACCGGACCGTGGTCGAACTGGTGTCAGATGCCCGTCGTGAAGCCGAAATCACCCGTGGTGTAGCGGACGCCGAACGTAACGCGATCTTTGCGGAAGCCTATGGCGCGGACCCGGAGTTCTTTGAATTCTACCGTTCGTTGACCGCGTATGAGAACGCGTTGCAGGGCGGCAATAGCTCGTTGGTTCTGAGCCCGGATTCCGAGTTCTTCAACTACCTCGGTTCGCCAACCGGACGGCAAGCTCCGGCTGCTGCGGCCTCCGAATAATGGGGCTGATCCTTCTGGCTTTCGGGCTGGTATTGATTGTAGAGGGGCTGGCTTATGCGCTGGCCCCTTCGCTTATTGAGCGCATGTTAGAGGCATTGCGGTCACTGCCCGAGCAGGCGCGGCGGCTGGCCGGTTTGCTGAGCGTAGTCAGTGGCTTTATCCTGCTATGGGGGGCTTATCAGGTTGGGTTTTGATGCGGTGACCTCACTTGCAGGTGATTTCCCCGCGATCCCGAGTTGCGGGCAAGGACAAACCGACTACATTGGTTCCTGAGAAGATTTGCCCGAGGGCAGTTTTACAAGACTTGTTGACAAGGAGTTCCCAAGTGCAGGCACAAGCACGCAGTATTGCAGTCCGGCGGGACGAGGGTGTTGGTTTCATGCGGCTGATGTGGCTGGCCATTGCGGGGATGATTCTTGTTCTGGCCCAAGCCGTCGCAGCACAGGCGCGGAGCGAAAGCTTGGCGCCGCTGGCAGAAAAGATCAGCCCGGCCGTGGTCAACATTACCACCTCGACGTTGATCGAAGGCCAGACCGGCCCGCAGGGCATTGTGCCCGAAGGGTCGCCCTTCGAGGATTTCTTCCGCGATTTTCAGGACCGGAACGGTGATGATGAAAATCGCCCGCGCCGCAGCAACGCGCTGGGTTCGGGGTTCGTGATTTCCGAAGACGGCTACATCGTCACCAACAATCACGTGATCGCCGAGGCCGATGAAATCCTGGTGGAGTTCTTCCCCGGTGATGGACAGCCGCCTGAAGAACTGCCTGCCAAGGTGATCGGCACGGACGAGAAAACCGATATTGCGCTGCTGAAGGTCGAGGCCCCGGGACCGCTGCAATACGTGCAATTTGGCGACAGTGACATCGCCCGCGTCGGTGATTGGGTTATTGCCATGGGCAACCCTTTGGGGCAGGGCTTCTCGGTTTCGGCCGGGATCGTTTCGGCCCGCAACAGGGCGCTGAGCGGTTCTTATGACGACTACATCCAGACCGACGCTGCAATCAACCGGGGCAACTCGGGCGGCCCGCTGTTCAACATGAATGGCGAAGTGATTGGTGTGAACACCGCGATTCTGTCGCCCAACGGCGGCTCGATCGGGATCGGCTTTTCAATGGCGTCCAACGTCGTGGTCAAGGTGGTCGATCAACTGCGCGAATTCGGCGAAACCCGCCGTGGTTGGCTGGGCGTTCGTATTCAGGACGTGACCGAGGACATGGCCGAGGCAATGGGGTTGGCCAAGCCGGGCGGCGCGCTGATCAGCGATGTTCCGGATGGGCCGGCCAAGGATGCTGGGCTGCTGGCCGGTGACGTGATCCTCAGCTTTGATGGGGTCGAGGTCGAAGATACACGCGGTCTTGTGCGTCAGGTCGGTGAGACGACCGTAGGCAAAGCCGTGCGCGTTGTCGTGCATCGCGATGGCGGCACACAGACCGTTCTGGTTACTCTGGGACGTCGTGAGGATGCTGAGCGGGCCGAGCAAGGCGACGAGGAAACCTCTGAGGCTCCTACGGAAGAGAATGCTGACATTCTTGGTCTGACCATTTCGCCGCTGACGGACACGCTACGCACGGATCTTGGTCTGGAAGAAGACGCTGAGGGGCTGGTTGTGACCGAAGTGGATGAAGCCTCTGAAGCGTTTTCCAAAGGGCTGCGCGCCGGCGATCTGATCACTGAGGCTGGACAGCAAAAGGTGACGTCGATTGAAGATCTGGAAGCACGCATGGAAGAAGCGCGTGAGGCCGGGCGTAAATCGCTGTTGTTGCTTGTACGACGCGGTGGCGACCCCCGCTTTGTGGCGCTGAGTTTGGGCGAGTAACGCACCACATCAAACGTTGTGACAAGGCCGGGGCAATGCCTCGGCCTTTTCCGTTCCACGTGGCGCTGAAAGTAAGTGAGCCACACGCCGGGGAGGCGCATGGCTCTGGTACAGGGAGAGGCCAGTGGACAGATATCGGGGATGATTCTCTGGCCCCCTACGGTAACAACTAAGACATTAGCTATTTTGGCATGCGCCGTATGTGAAGGAGGTCACAAGGTCAGATTAAGTCGGATTCGGCCAGTTCTTTTAGGGCGTTAAAGTCCTGGATCATCAACCCGCCTCGGGATGCCTCGACAACATTGTCGCGTTTCCAAGTGGAAATCGTCTTGGATACAGCCTCGCGCGTGGCACCGACGAACTCGGCCAATTCGCTTTGGGACAGGGTGATGCGCATGGCGGGGTCGTCCTGAAGGGCAGACAGATGCAGCAATTTGCGCGCCAGACGAATGGGCATCGGCAAGAACACTTGTTCGTTTAGCTGTGACCCCATCCAGCGCATGCGCAGGCCCGCCAGACGGATCATGTCGACGGCAAGATCGGGGTGCTGGCGGATCTGGTCCATCACGTCGCTGCGGCGCACGCGCAGCACGCTAGATGGCTCGGCCGCTGCTATTGTGGCGGTCCGCGGCCCGCTGTCGAACAACGCAATTTCGCCAAACACTTCGCCCGGCTTCATAAGGGTCAAAGACAGCTTGCGCCCGCTCATCGCAAGGAATGAAACCTCGAGCGTACCTTCAGAAATCACATACAGCGCATCGCCTTCGTCCCCCTGCTCAAACAGCACCTGGCCTTGATCCAAGGAAATCTCGGTCGCGAGTGCCGAAAGCATAGCCCTGAGTCGGTCTGATGCCTCGGACAGGAATCCGCTGTTTGGGAGTGCCTTCATGTGGTTGAGGGGTCTCCGGCTGCTGGTGTTGAGTGGTGCCCCAATGTTCCACAGCCGGGCTATTATTCCAAGGTTTTTATTGGTTTGCCTGATTGTGCGCTGTGTGACGGCTCAATATGAAAGCAAACGCTTAAGCTGCGCGCCGATTATCAGTGTTCGCCTATTGGTGGTCTGGATCATCCATGTAGCGTTGCAACAGACTGAACTGAAGCATCAGGAACGCCATCAGCGCGATCGGAAAGGCGAAAGTTTCAATTTTGACCCACAGGTCCGTCGACATGGTTCGCCAGACAAATTCATTGGCAACGGCCAGAACCGCAAAGCAGCCGCACAACCGGCGGGTCAGGATCATCCAGCCCTCATGGCGCATCGGCAGCATATCTTCGAGGACATAGGCCAGGTAGGATTTCCCTTGCAGAAGGCCAATTCCAAGGATGACCGAGAAAAAACCGTAAACCAGCGTGGTTTTCATCTTGAAGAACCGCTCATCATTGAACCAGGCGGTCAGGCCCCCAAAGAAGATGACCATGAAGGCGGTGAATATCTGCATCCGGCTCAGTTTGCCGGTCAGGACCCAGAGGATGCCCATGGCGGCCAGCATCAGCGGGACGAAGATGATCGTCGCAATGATAAAGCCTGAATATTCAATGCCTCCGATCAGGAAACTGTCGTCACGCAGACGTAGGTAGATGAAGAAAAAGGCCAGTGGCGGCCCAAGCTCTAACGCTTGTTTCAGAAATGGATTGATTTCTTTTTTGCCTGGCATGTCGGTTTCCTGATTTTTACCCGCCCATTTCAACTATTACGGCGCCCAATGCAATCAATGCCATCAGCGCGACCCGTCTTGGCCCCACAGTTTCTTTTAACACCAGCCACCCGATAAGCGCCGCGAAGACTGTCGAGGTTTCTCGCAGAACGGCGGCTTCGCCGACCTTGTCCAGACGGGTGGCCAGCATGATTGCTCCGAAGGACATAGGGGCGATGATGCCTCCGGCCAAGCCCCGCAACATCAATGGTCCAACGGCCGGGCGGTTGATCATGGCGCGCCATCTGAAGAAGGCGTAAATCGGCATCGCAAAACCGTCGATCATGAAAAACCACGCCAGAAAGGTGAACGGGTCGGCGGTGGCCCGGATACCATAGGCGTCATAAGTGGTGTAGAGCGCGACAAACAGGCCGGTTGCGATGGCCAGTACCAGGGCGATGCCCAGCGTTTCCCGGTTGGTTTCCAGAAAACGCAAATTATAGGCGGCCAGGCCGAAGATACCGGCCAGCAGGACCAAAACGCCAAACCATTGAATCCCGGTAAAGGTCTCGCCAAAGAGCAGATAGGCGCCGATGACCGTGAATAGGGGGCCAGTGCCGCGTACGACAGGGTAGACGACAGTGTATGAACCCTTTGTATAGGCCATGGCCTGAAGGACCTTGTAGGCGATGTGGATCACCCAGACCACGGCGAAGATGGACCACATGTAGGGTTCAGGCCACGGCACCACGAAAAAGGCAAAAGGGGCGGCCATCAGGCAATAGCAGGCGTCGATTGCCCCTCGGGACAGCCAGGGATCGTGGCGGCCCTTCTGCAGCGCGCCAAATACAGCATGCAGGAAGGCGGCCATCAGAGCGAGGCCAAGAGCCAGCTGATGGCCCGCTTCGGTGCCTTCGAGAGAAATCAGCCAGTCGCTCAAATGTCAGTCTTTTCGCTGGGTGGAGAGGCTGGGGGTTTTCCACCCCCAGCCCCCCGGAGGATATTTGGGGCCAGATAGAGGGGGGATCAGGTTTGGTCCAGGCCAGTGAGGGCGGCGGCGAACTCTTCGGGGTCGAAGGGGGCGAGGTCGTCGATCTGTTCTCCGACGCCGATGGCATGGATTGGCAGGCCGAACTTGTCAGCCAGTGCAACCAATACGCCACCTTTGGCGGTGCCGTCGAGTTTGGTCATCACCAGCCCTGACACGTCAGCGAGGTCGCGGAATGTCCGGACCTGGCTTAGCGCGTTCTGGCCCGTGGTGGCGTCCAGCACCAGCAGCGTGTTGTGCGGGGCGGTCTCGTCGATTTTGCGGATCACGCGGACGATCTTGGCCAGTTCCTCCATCAGATCCGATCGGTTTTGCAGGCGCCCGGCCGTGTCGATCATCAGCAGGTCTGCACTGTCTTGCTGCGCGCGGGTCAGGGCGTCGAAAGCCAATGAGGCCGGGTCTGACCCTTCGGGTGCGGTCAGCACCGGCACACCGGCGCGGTCGCCCCAGACTTGTAGCTGCTCGACGGCGGCTGCGCGGAAGGTGTCCCCGGCGGCGATGACGACCTTTTTGCCCGCGGCTTTGAACTGGCTGGCCAGCTTACCGATGGTTGTGGTTTTGCCGGACCCGTTGACGCCAACGACCAGCACGACCTGCGGGCGCTTGGGGTAGATGGGCAGAGGCTTGGCAACCGGTTCCATCACACGGGCGACTTCCTGGGCGAGCAATTGCTTGATCTCTTGCGTGGAGAGTTTCCGGCCCAATCGCCCCTCGGCCATGTTGGATGTGACCCGCAAAGCGGTGTCGACGCCCATATCCGAGGCGATCAGCAGTTCCTCTAGCTGCTCAAGCATATCGTCGTCCAACGTACGACGGATGACGGCCTTGGCTTCGTTCCGGCCAAACAGGCGTCCCAACACCCCTTTGGATGGCGCGGCCTCAGGCGGGGGCGGAGCAGGGGTTGGGTCGACCGGTGCGGGTTCAGGTGTTTCGACCGGCTGTGGCACAGGGGCGGGTTCAGGTGTCTCTGGCACCGGCTGTGGAACTTCGGGAACCGGTACCGGCTGCGGCTCAGGCTCGGGGATAACTGGATCGGGGGCGGTCGTTTCCTCGCCACCGTCTTCGACGATGGCATCCAGCCCCTGTTCGAGGCGGGACGAGGATTTGAACAGCTTGTCCTTGAGCTTTGAGAAAAACGCCATTTTTAGTCTCCGCAGGTGTTCCTCTCACCTAATGCGGATTTGCGGCAGTTGCAAAGGGTCACAAAAACGCAATCAACAGCCCCGCTTGCGCGCCCCAGTATAGGATCCAGATCATATAGGGCGTGATGCGTAGCGCCGGATGGCCGTCAGGCAGCAGAAACTTTTCAGTCGCCAGTATCAGGTCCGACGCGATGAAGGCGAGTGCGGCGGGCAGGGCCCAGCGTAACGCGCCCGCCTCGGGCAAGGCGAGGACCGTAATGCCCATGCCAAGGATGATCGGGATATAGCCCAGAACCGGTATCTTGAGGTCACCGGCGCGGGGGGCGAGCAGGGTTGCAGCAACGATCCCGAGGATGATCAGCGACCAAAAGATGCCGGGCTTGTCGAAGATCAGAGCGGTGTCGCTGGATGGGTGGCTGAGGAACAGAGCGATATAGGCCAGGTGGCCTGCTGCAAATGCACCGATCCCTGCCATGAAGGTCGAGTCCGTCTCGCGTGATAAAAGCGCGTCGCCCAACGCGCACAGGACTAGCGCAAGAGTCAGTAGCATAGGTGCACTACTTAAGACAGCAACCAGAGCCAGTATCGCGACAGAGGCCGTCTTGAAGAGGGATCGCAGGGGGCTGGCCGGGCGCGGTGACATCGGCAAATAGGCCAGCGCGCTGGCGGCAGCGATCCAGAAAAGAACGGTTGTCATCAAATGTCCCCCATATGGTTTTTTCAGCAGCATCACCGGGATCGCCATTACAACTCAAGCGGTGACGTCAAGGCAGCCGGTTGTGGGGAATTGTCTGTTGGCGATGCAGACCGGCATCTGCCAGAATGTTCCCATGCTCGGGCGTATTGCGATTCTTCTGACACTTTCTGCGCAGACGGCAGCGGCTCAGTCAGCTTTGTCTGGGGCTGAGTTCGACAGCTATACGCGCGGAAAAACCATGTTCTATGGGTTTCAGGGTACGGTGTACGGCGTCGAACGTTATTTGTCCAATCGCCGCGTGATCTGGTCTTTTCTGGACGGCAATTGCAAAGAGGGTGTCTGGTACGAACAAGCGCGCCAGATCTGCTTTGTCTACGAAGACCGGATTGACCCGCAATGCTGGGTCTTTACCAAGTCTGACGGGGGCTTGATCGCCCTGTTCGAGGGCAACTCGGACGCAACCGAGCTGTACGAGGCCGAGGACATCAATGAAGAAATGGTTTGTCTCGGCCCCGAAGCCGGGGTCTGAAGGCGCATTCGGCTAGAATAGCGAGCCCTGGTCCGGTGCATCTTTCTTTGCTGACTTCTTAGGTTCCGCCGGTGAAGTCGTGGGCTGGCCCGTGTTCAGCAGACCATCTGCGAATTCGATCTCGAATGCGTTGTGTTTTGACGCCTGTTTCTTGGTTGTCAGAACCTCGCCTTCGGCTCGGACAACAGCGTAGCCACGCTGCAACGTCGCCTTGTAGCTAAGTGTTTCACGCAGGCGGTCGGCGGCGTCCAGCTGTTGCCGCATCCGATCCAGGCGCGTGGTTTGCGCCGCGTTCATACGGTCGGCCAACCTGTTGATATTCTGCTTCTGTTGTTCGATCTCTCGGTGGATCGGACGCAGGGACAAACGGGATGACAGGTTGCGTAAGGCCTCGTTTCTGGTCGAAACAAGGTTGCGCAACGTCGACGGGCGCAGATGTGCGGACAGTTCGACCACCTGCAAACGCCGGTTCTGGACGCCGCGATTCAGTGCGGGCGCCAGTCGATCTGCAATCAAATCAAGTCGTTGGCGTGGGGTGTTCAACAGGCTTTCCGGGCGCGGCAACGCGCGGGACAGATCACGAAGCCGTTGAGAGCGTCTTTGAACCGCATCCGTCGCGGCACGAGACAAACGCGCGCCTTGCTCACCCGTCCAGGCCAGAAGTTCCATTCGAACCGGCACCGCAAGCTCGGCCGCGGCGGTCGGTGTTGGCGCGCGGCGGTCCGATACAAAGTCGATCAGCGTCGTATCTGTTTCGTGACCAACGGCTGAAATCAGTGGAATGCCCGAAGCGGCCGTCGCACGCGCGACAATTTCTTCGTTAAAGCCCCAAAGATCCTCGATCGACCCGCCGCCCCGGGCGACAATGATCAGGTCGGGGCGGGGCAGTGAACCGCCAGGTGTCAGCTTGTTGAACCCTTCGATGGCCCGCGCAACCTCGGGCGCGCAGTTGGAGCCCTGTACAGCGACGGGCCAGATCAGCACCTTGCGCGGGAAGCGATCTCGCAGGCGGTGCAGGATGTCCCGGATCACAGCACCAGATGGTGAGGTCACCACGCCAATGATCTGCGGCAGGTACGGCAGAGGCTTTTTCCGTTCGGGCGCAAACAGACCTTCAGCCTCGAGCTGTTTCTTGCGCTTTTCCAGCAAGGCCATAAGTGCGCCTTGCCCGGCGACCGCGACCTCATCGACGTTCAGGTTGTATTTCGATTGCGCGCCAAAGGCCGTCAGACGACCGGTGACGACAACCTCAAGACCTTCTTCCGGCACCACGGATAGGCCCGAAACCTGACCTTTCCAGGTGGTGCAGGCCAAAACGTTCCGGTCGTCCTTGATGTCATAGTACAGATGCCCCGAACGCGCCGTAAACACGCGTCCGACTTCACCGCGCACACGGATTCGCCCAAACGTGCCTTCGAGCGTGCGTTTCACCTCACCCGAGATGTCCGAAACGGTATATTCTGGTGTGTTTTGGCCCGGGATCGGGTCATCAAGCAGGTCGGACATTTCAGCGCCTTGTGTCAAATGCCCGGCCAGCTTAGAACGCCCGGAAGGCGAGGCCAAGCAGATCGGAGACCTTAATGAACATCCTTATTCTCGGCAGCGGCGGGCGCGAACACAGCCTCGCCTGGGCGGTGATGCAAAACCCCAAATGTGACCGTCTGATTGTGGCGCCGGGAAATGCCGGAATTGCACAAATTGCCGATTGCGCGGCGCTGGATATCGAAAATGGCGGCGCCGTCGTCAGTTTTGCCGAAGAGAATGCGATTGATTTCGTGATTGTCGGCCCCGAGGCGCCGCTGGCTGCCGGTGTTGCAGATCGTCTGCGCGAGGCAGGCGTGTTGGTCTTTGGTCCGTCTGCGGATGCGGCGCAACTGGAAGCTTCGAAGAGTTTCACCAAAGAAGTTTGCGACGCGTCGAATGCGCCCACGGCAGCCTATGCAAGGTTCATCGAGGCCGAGCCTGCCAAAAACTACATCCGCGAACAAGGCGCGCCGATTGTGGTTAAGGCTGATGGTTTGGCCGCCGGTAAAGGCGTGATCGTGGCGATGGACGACCAGACCGCGCTCGACGCTATCGACGATATGTTCGGAGGGGCATTCGGCGGCGCGGGTGCCGAGGTCGTTATCGAAGAGTTTATGGAAGGCGAAGAGGCATCTTTGTTCGTGCTGTGTGATGGTGAGGACATCCTGTCCATCGGCACCGCGCAGGACCACAAACGCGTGGGAGAAGGCGACACGGGCCTGAACACGGGCGGTATGGGGGCGTATTCCCCAGCCCCGGTCCTGAGCGCCGAGATCGAGGCGCGCGCGATGGAAGAGATCGTGCGCCCGACCATGGCCGAAATGAAGCGCCGGGGCATGCCATTTCAAGGCGTTTTGTATGCGGGGTTGATGATCAAGGATGGCCAACCGAGGTTGGTCGAATACAACGTCCGCTTTGGTGACCCGGAATGCCAGGTTCTGATGATGCGGCTTGGTGCCCAGGTTCTGGACCTGCTTCATGCCGCGGCTGAGGGTCGTTTGAGCGAAACGCAGGTTAACTGGGCCGACGATCATGCGATCACTGTTGTGATGGCGGCACAGGGGTATCCGGGTTCATACGTAAAAGGATCTGCGATCAAGGGCTTGGATGCGCTACCAGAAGACAGCAGCAACATGATCTTTCACGCTGGCACCAAGGCCGTTGATGGGCAGGTTCAAGCCGCAGGCGGGCGCGTGCTGAATGTGACCTCGCGCGGGAATACACTGCAAGAGGCGCGCGACCGGGCCTATGCGATGGTTGAAGGTGTGGATTGGCCCGAAGGCTTTTACCGCCGCGATATCGGCTGGCGAGCTCTTTGAGTGGTTAGTAGGACAGGGGGCTTTGCCCCCTCGGCCTGCGGCCTCACCCCCAGGATATTTTTGGCCAGATGAAGTGGCGGATCAGCACTTGAGTGCGTTGTTCAGGCTTTTGTGGCCGGTAAACGCGCCGAGGTCGCGGGTGGTCCAGTCGTTTTCGTAAGTGACGCTGATGACGCGTGTCCAGTTGCCGTTGGCGAGGATCAGTTCCGGAGTGCCGCCGCAATCGCGTAGACCGCCGGAGATGAAATCTTCTCCAATGCGGTGATTGGTGAGATTGGGCAGCGATGCGATTTCGGTCAGTTTGCCGTCTGCAAACCGCCAGATGCGCAGGGTTTTGGCCAAGTGAGGGCGATCGACATAGGCGATCTCGACGTTGCCGTCGCCATCCATGTCGGCCGCTCCGACCGGAGCGAGCCAGCGAAAGCGGGTTCCGATGTAGGGCGTAGCGGCGATCAGGCCGCCGCCATTGTAGATTGCAAGCCGTGCACCTTTATCACGATGGCTTTCAACCACCAGAGCTTCGCGACGACCATCGTTGTCAATATCAATCAGGCGCGGTCGGATATCTTCGAAAACGCGCTCTTTTGGCAGCCGGATTGTGTATTTCGCCCATTCCGGCGCATATTGCAGGATCAGGGCGCCGTATTCAATCTGATCACCGAGTACCCCGTGCGGGTATCGCGCAGTGGGTTCGGAGTACTCTGCCGAACCTAGCGGTTCATACTGCCATGGCTGCTGAGATCTTGTCTGGCTCGGACAGATTCCAATTGCGATCGCGGCAGCCGCGATCGCTTTGAAAAGCATCAGATCTGCTTTTCCGGCATCTGAACAACCAGCCCGTCCAATTCGTCAGTGACCTTGATCTGGCAGGTCAGGCGCGAGCGGGCCGGGTCGGGTTCAAAAGCGAAATCCAACATGTCCTCTTCCATGTCGTCCTTGGCCGGAACCTTTTCGACCCAGTCGGGGTGGATATAGACATGGCAGGTCGAACAGGCGCAGGCGCCACCGCAATCGGCCTCGATGCCGGGGATATTGTTGTCACGGGCCCCTTCCATGACGGTCAGGCCGCTGGCGACTTCGACTGTATGTTCGGTACCGCCGTGCTCGACATAGGTGATCTTTGCCATTGCGTGCGTCTTCCTCTTTCGCTTGTCGAATTCTTCCATAGTGAAGGCATTTAGGTCTTTCCAGCCTCATTTGCGACTCGTCACGCCGTCTATGGACTTTCCTTGCGTATGTTCTATTTTTGTTCTCATGATTGTGTTGCCTACCCGCCCTATATCTACGAACCGGAACTGGCCGCGGCCGCCCGCGTGTCTGCCCGCCAATCGGTTGAACGACCCGCCCGAGGGCGCGCTGGTGGCGGTCGCGGGGCTGGTGATCCTGCGGCAGAGGCCCGGGACGGCCAAGGGGGTGATCTTTGTCACGCTCGAGGATGAGACCGGTATCGTGAACGTGGTGGTCTGGCGCAAGATCTATGAACGTTTCCGCCGGGCGGTGATCTCGGGGCGGCTGCTGCGGGTCACGGGCCGGATGCAGCGGGCGCATTCGGTGACCCATGTGATCGCGGAAGAGGTCGAGGATATCTCAGGCATGCTGGATGTGTTGGTGCGGGGGGGAGGGTAGGTCGTTAGCGGCAAACGGGTCCATTACCGCGGCGTGCTGTGTCAAAGTGGAAGTGCCCTTTGTGATAGCGGTCGGCGTCAGGACCCAGCACAGTGCCAAACAGACCGCAGGCACCAGCGTGCAGCTCGTACATAACATCGATCGTATCTTCCGCTGTCCATCCGTCGCGTACGGTGATCACGGTGCCATCCATGAGTATGAAGGACGAAATATCAATTGCGCGACCCCGGGCATGTTCCGATATCCGAGCGCGAGGCTGATTGTTTTGCGTCTTGCAGGCATAATGGCCAGAAAGACGTAGCCCTTTCAGGCCGCCGCCTTGATCAGCAAAGGCCGGTTTGGCCGAATTCTCCAGCCATGTCTTTAGTGTGACGGCCGTTTCGCAATCCATCAGGGCAAACTGACTGAGGAAAACGTCAGAAACCATGCGGATGCGCACCGGTTCCACAATACCGCATCCCCGGTACTTTCCCCTAAATGACTTTTGGGCCTCGCCCAGAATAGTCCAATCACCACACACTGCGCCGCGATCGCGCATCCGTTCGCGACCGACCTCGATCTGACGGAATTTGCAAGGCCGCACCCGCGGTCTGGGGGATACAATCAGTTCTCGCTTGTGGGGAGCCGTTACCGTGCTTTCCTCTATGGGTACGTCCAGATCAGCGGGCGGTTCGTAGGCCGCGAGTTCGTGTGGTTGAGTCTGCGAAGGGTCCTCGCACTCCGGTGTGGCACTTGCCATATTAGCGCATAATATAAACAGAGGAATAAAAACTCGCATAAAGTAACTCGTTCCCTTTCAGGTCTGACCGATTGTATCACGACCGGCCACGATACATCTATTGAGGCGCGTATCGGGCGGGTTTTGCAATATCCTTTTCTCTTTAAAGCAAGAATTTAGCAGGGAATTCCATTCGCTTGAATAAATTGCTTTGCGTTTGCTTGCCCCCGTTGCCTGCGGGCGTGTAGCCGGTGCTTTCGGTGACGCATGGGATTGCGGAAGAGGTCGAGGATATTTCAGGCATGCTGGATGTTTGGTTCGCGAGAAGCTGTGCGAACTGGCAGAAAAGATGCCCTAAAAATCAAATATTTGCATTTTTAGGGCAAGTTGCAGAAACTGATGGACACAAGGCATTAAGATCGATGAACATTGAGCACCGCAATTGGTCCGAGGATTCACGTGGCAAACTATTCCTACATAGGTTACTCGCCTGACGTCATATCGGTGACGTTTTTTGGTTTTGGTACAGTCACTCTGTCACCAACCTACGATCCCAGCACAGACCGGCGCGTATTCAATGTTGAAGACGAACCCGGGCCACCGCCGCTTATCAACGGTGACCCTGACAATGGTACGGATTTCAATGGTGACCGATTCAACAACGAAATCGGGGATGACCTGACCCAACAAGGTCTTGTTACAGATCTGGACGGCAATCCCATTTCCGGCCTTACCGAAAACGGGAACATCTATCTTGAAGAGTCCTATGCGCTTTCAGATCCCGATGGCGGTACAATCACCGTATACAGGGTTGAAGTGGACGGCGCTCTTGCGGGTTACATAACCTCTGAACCGTTGGTACCAGGTGTTGCTTACGACTCTACCCCATCAAATGTGACACCGGACAATGCGCCGGATACGACAGACCCGGATGCAATCGTTGACGTCCCTTGTTTCGTTCAGGGCACATTGATCGGGACGCCGTCTGGTGAAAAGGCTGTTGAAACGCTTGAGGTCGGCGATCTGGTTTTGACCGCTGAGGGGCAGGCTAAAGAGATCAAGTGGATCGGATCACGGTCGGTTGATGTCTCACGTGCTGATAAATGCCATCTGAAGCCCGTTAGAATTGCCAAAGGGGCATTGGGCCAAGGATTGCCAGCATCCGATCTTTTTGTGTCGCCCAATCACCGGATACTTGTTTCTGCCACCGGGCTAGAATTGCTTTTTGAGGATGCGGACGTTCTGGTACCCGCGAAGTTCCTGTTAGATCTGCCGGGGGTTGAGGTTGTCTCGGATTCTTGCCGTGTCGTCTATTACCACTTTATTTTCGACAAGCACGAGATTGTGGTGTCAAACGGCGCATATACGGAAAGTCTGTTTCCAGGGGATATCGCGTTAAAGGGCATGGCGCATGAAGCGCAATTGGAACTCGCTGAAATCTTCCCTGACATTTTTGAAAGCTTGCCGTGGGGGTACGGACCAACTGCAGCGAAGGTCCTCAGAAAACACGAAGCTGCAATGGTGATTTCGCAATACATGCAGTAGGTGTTCAAGTCGTTTCACCGCTTGAACAAAACCCCCTGTGATTGCTTGTCCCGATGTTCTCCACGTAACTCGGCATGTAGCGCGCGTCCGGCTTTAACGCCTGGGCGGGCGGCGACCGTTTCGAGCCAGCGGGTAAAGTGGGGTTTATCGTCTAGAACCTGCTGCTGACCCTCCCACAGGCTGGCCCAGACCCAGATTGACATGTCGGCGATGGAATAGAAATCGCCAGCGACGTATTCGTTTTCAGACAGCCGACGATCCAGCACCCCATAAAGGCGCGTAACCTCTGACCGGTATCGGTCTTTGGGGTAGGGCAGGTCCTGTGGCGGGTCCAGTTGCGGCGCGTATTTCAGGAAATGATGCGCCTGACCAGCCATCGGGCCGACGCCGCCCATCTGCCACATCAGCCATTCCTCGACCGCGATCCGGTCACGCTCGGTGTTGCCGTAAAAGCGACCTGTCTTGCGGGCGAGATACATCAGGATCGCTCCGCTTTCGAACACCGAGATAGGTGCGCCATCCGGGCCGTCCGGGTCAACGATGGCAGGCATCCGGTTGTTGGGCGCAATTTTCAGGAACTCGGGGTCGAACTGATCACCCTTGCCGATATTGATCAGGTGGGTGGTGTAGGGAAGGTCCATCTCTTCCAAAGCGATGGATGCCTTCCAGCCATTCGGCGTGGGCCAGAAATACAGATCGATCATGGTGCCTCCTCAGGTTGAGGCGATCATGCGGTATTCTGCGCAATCGGCAAGAGGCGGTTACGAAAGCGTGACACAGGGCAACCGGGCTTGACGGCCAAGTACACGCGGCGTATTTGCATCGCAGAAGCTACGTGGCGATTTGTTACCGGATTGCGGGCCACGCTAAACAACACCGCTAAAAGGTCAGGATGAAAGGCCCCTTTCGCTTGACCGCGTCTGGGGTTTTTTTGATGCCCTTGCCAGACAAGGGTCGAGAGGAATGAGATGAGCGAGAGCTGGAACAAACGCACC
Source organism: Ruegeria atlantica (assembly GCF_947495585.1). Taxonomy (GTDB): domain Bacteria; phylum Pseudomonadota; class Alphaproteobacteria; order Rhodobacterales; family Rhodobacteraceae; genus Ruegeria; species Ruegeria atlantica_G. The sequence continues at coordinate 257,024 of NZ_CANLZK010000001.1, forward strand.
CAAGCCGTCCATGGCGGCATCCGTCGCAGCCAATACAACGAAGTCAGCGAAGCAATTTTTCTGACACAGGGCTTTGTCTATGAGACAGCCGAACAAGCCGAGGCGCGGTTCATCGAATCCGGCCCGGATGAGTTCATTTATGCCCGCTATGGCAACCCGACCGTTTCGATGTTCGAACAGCGCATCGCGGCGCTGGAAGGTGGCGAGGACGCGTTTGCCACAGCATCCGGCATGGCTGCGGTGAACGCGGCGCTGACCTCGATGTTGCAGGCTGGCGACCATGTGGTGTCGGCCAAGGCATTGTTCGGGTCCTGTCTGTATATCCTCGAAAACATCCTTTCCCGTTATGGTGTGGACGTCACTTTTGTTGATGGCACCGATCTGGACGCCTGGAAGGCGGCGATCCGCCCTGAGACCAAGGCGGTTTTCTTTGAATCGATGTCAAACCCGACGCTTGAGGTCATTGATATCGAGGCGGTTGCCAAACTGGCCCATGCGGTTGGCGCGCTTGTCATCGTGGACAATGTGTTTTCCACACCGGTTTTTTCGCGCGCGATCGAACAGGGGGCGGATGTCGTGGTCTATTCCGCGACCAAACATATCGACGGGCAGGGGCGTGCTTTGGGCGGTGTCATCATTGGTACCAAGGATTTCATCCGGGGAACGGTTGAGCCCTATCTGAAACATACCGGTGGAGCGCTGAGCCCGTTTAACGCCTGGGTCATGCTGAAAGGTCTGGAGACGATGGCGCTGCGCGTTAACGCTCAGGCAGAGACGGCACAGACCATTGCCGAAGCGCTTGAGGGGCATCCGGCGCTGGAACGGACGCTTTATCCGGGTCTGAGAACCCATGCGCAAAACGCATTGGTCCAAGCCCAGCTGGGCGGCAAAGGCGGAACTGTTCTGTCGCTGGACATCAAGGGCGGCAAGGACGCGGCGTTTGCGTTCCTGAACGCGCTGACGATCCCTGTCATCTCGAACAATCTGGGCGATGCCAAGTCAATCGCAACACACCCCGCAACGACGACGCACCAGCGTTTGAGCGACGATCAGAAGGACGAATTGGGCATTACACCGGGCCTGATCCGCTTTTCCGTAGGATTGGAGGATGCGGGCGATCTGCTTGCAGACATCAAGCATGCGCTGGACGTGTCGCAACGTTAACTAACGGCAGCGGTTTACTGACAACCGGGTCGAAACTAGGTGAAAATGACGTAAGTCATGCGATTTTCGCCGAATTTCGATCCGGGCTGTGTTTTTCAGCGTATAAAGCTACACTGGAAAGCAAGCCGAATACAAACAAGGTTCGGCGACCAACCGAGGAACCCGATCGATGAACGTGCACCCCCGCGACATTGAGGACACGCCCGACAATGACGAAGCCGCAGCCGCTCTGAAGACGCTGCGCAAATGGGCCGAGTCCGCAACCGAGGCCGAGATCAGCCAGCTCGACCCGGCGATTGCGCGCCTTGTGCCTGGTCTGGTGCCCGTGAATTATCCGTCCCTGTCGCGCGAATACCCTGATGGGTTCACGGTCGACAGCGCGTATCGTGCGACCTTGCCGGACCTGCAGAATGGCCCGTCCAGCTTGATCCGGGGAGCAAAGCAACAAATCCAGCATGTTGGTATCTCGAACTTCCGCCTGCCGATCCGCTTTCATCGCAAGCGCGGCGATGACTTGACGCTTGAGACCTCGGTGACCGGGACTGTCAGTCTGGATGCCGAAAAGAAGGGCATCAACATGTCCCGGATCATGCGCTCGTTTTACAAACACGCCGAGCGTACTTTCAGCTTTGAAGTCATGGAGGCCGCGCTGGATGACTATATGACCGATCTGGACAGCTTTGACGCCCGTATCCAGATGCGGTTTTCCTATCCCGACCGTGTGCAAAGCCTGCGGTCCGGTTTGGAAGGGTACCAGTATTACGACATCGCACTTGAGCTGGTTGAACAGGGCGGAGTGCGCCAGAAGATCATGCATCTGGACTATGTCTATTCCTCAACATGTCCCTGTTCGCTGGAACTCAGCGAGCACGCACGCGCAACACGTGGACAGCTGGCCACACCGCATTCGCAACGTTCAGTGGCGCGGATATCTGTTGTGGTCGACTGCGACACGGATTGCCTGTGGTTCGAGGATCTGATTGCCTTGTGCCGCCGTGCCGTTCCGACAGAAACGCAGGTGATGGTCAAACGCGAGGATGAACAGGCATTTGCCGAGCTTAACGCGGCCAATCCGATCTTTGTCGAAGACGCCGCCCGGCTGTTCTGTGCCGAATTGCTGGCCGATCACCATATCGGCGATTTCCGCGTGGTCGCAAGCCATCAGGAAAGCCTGCACAGCCACGATGCGGTGTCGGTTCTGACCGAAGGTCCGACCTTTGTGTCACCCAGCCTGGACCCGCGGCTGTTCACCACCCTATTCCACGTCGGGTAGACGGGGCGGGGTGGATCAATAAAGTATCACTTTTAGACTAAGAGCGGTTTTCCGCCGCAGCGCGGCAATTCGTGCTGCATTTGCACGGTCCTTCAAGTAACACTGGTGTGGAATGCAGCCGTGGCAGGCGAATTTCTGTTCGTGCGTCTGCCACTCTGAAAGGAAGCTGAGACGTGCGACGCTCAGGACTTCGTGACTGCTTGATCCGCCCGAAAAATCGGGACGGGCAGCTCAATTCGCTCTTTTGCAGGCTGCATCGCTTTCAGAGGAGAACTAAAGTATGAATCCAATTTCCCAACCGCTGGAATTTCAGGCTGCGGCCATCCGAATGGCCGGCTATGCGGTTAGCAACCAAATGAAAATTATGCAGATTTTGACCCGTTCGGCGATGGAGCTGCCGTTTGTGTCGGTTAGTGCTTTGCACGCGTCGGCTGCTGCTCCGGCCGCGGCTGCACCTTCGGCAAAACCCGCGCCGAAGGCCAAATCGGTTACCAAGGCAAAACCTGCGGTGGTGGCCAAGCCCAAGCCTGTAGCCCGCAAGAAAGCCGCCGCAAAACCTAAGGTCGAATCACCCAAGCCGACCGCGCCCAAAACGGTGGCTGCTGTAACCAAACCCACTCCGGTGGCAGCCAAATCGACCGAAGTTGCAGAAAAGCCTACCGCCAATCCTGCCGTCGCCAAAGGGCAGCCAGCGGCCAAACCCGCAGCGGCAGCCAAACCAAAGCCTGCCGTTGATAGAAAAACACCTGCGCCAAAACCGGCAGCGGTTGCCAAGCCGAAACCTGTGGCAGCAAACACCACTGCGCCTAAGACCCCGGCCAAACCAGCCGCACCCAAGCCGGTCGCGGCGCAGCCTGCGCCTGCAATAGCCGTTGCCGCAAAGCCCGAGGTGGCACAGGCAACTCCGGCGCGTCGCCCGCGCGCCCCGTCTAATCCGCCCGCGATGCCAACAACGGCCCGCAAAACGGACGGGTAAAACCCGACACCGGCTTGACACAGTCGTGCAGGCGCGCCAACGCTGCGCCTCATGACGGATATGCGCCCGGTTGGATATGTGATTGGCCTATTGGTCGCCATTCTTGGGGCGACCATGCTGCTGCCTATGCTTGCGGACTTCATCGAAGGCCGAGGCGAGTGGCACGTTTTTCTCGAAAGCGGCGTCATCACGATTCTGACCGGCGTCGTTCTGGCAATGAGCTGCTCGAACGGAGTAGGCGAAGGTCTGACGATCCGTCAGACCTTTTTACTGACCACAGGGGTCTGGGTCGCACTGCCATTTTTTGGCGCCATTCCGTTTCTTTTGGGCGAGACCGAACTGCGCTTTGTCGATGCGTATTTCGAGGCGATGTCGGGCCTGACGACGACAGGCTCGACCGTGATTTCCGGCCTCGATAACCTGCCACAGGGGTTGCTGCTTTGGCGTGGCCTGCTGCAATGGTTGGGCGGCATCGGCATCATCGTCGTGGCCATGGTTTTCTTGCCCGAGCTTCGCGTCGGGGGGATGCAAATCTTCCGCTCGGAAGGGTTTGAAACCATGGGGAAAATTCTGCCGCGTGCGCAAGAGATCGCGGGCCAGATTTCCCTGATCTACGTCTTTCTGACGATTGTTTGCGCGCTGGTCTATGCAGGTCTGGGGATGGGCTTTTTTGATGCCGTGGTGCACGCCCTGACGACGATCTCAACGGGCGGGTTTTCAAATTATGACGCGTCCTTTGGCACGTTTTCCGGCCCGGCAGAATATGCGGCCGCTGTCTTCATGATCCTCGCTGCACTGCCTTTCGTGCGCTACGTCCAATTCGCCAATGGCAATACGAGGTCCATTTTCCGCGACAGCCAGATACGGACCTTTCTGGCGACCATTCTGGTGCTAGTGGTCATTATGGCGGTCTTTCTGACCTCCGTTTTCCCGCATCATTGGGAACAAGCTTTTCGGGAATCACTGTTCAACATCACCTCGATCATTTCGGGTACCGGGTATGCCAGCGTAGATTACATGGGCTGGGGCAGTTTCCCGATCATGATGTTCTTTCTGATCGGTCTGATTGGCGGCTGCGCGGGTTCAACCGCCTGTTCTATCAAGATCTTCCGGTATCAACTGCTGTTTGCTTCGATTAAGACCCAGATCCGCCGCATCCGCTCACCTCATGGTGTTTTTAAGCCGCAATATGATGGCCGTTCGATTGGTCCGGACGTTCTGACCTCAGTCATGAGCTTCTTCATGTTTTTTGTGCTCTCGTTGGGCGTGCTGGCCTGGGCGCTGGCACTGACGGGATTGGATTTCATAACTGCCGTCTCCGGTGCAGCCACAGCGCTGGCCAATGTAGGGCCGGGGCTGGGGGATCAAATCGGACCGGCCGGCAACTTTGCAGGGCTCAGCGACACCGCGAAATGGCTGCTGTCAATCGGTATGCTGGTAGGGCGGCTTGAGCTTTTGGCCGTTTATGCACTCTTCACTGTCCAGTTCTGGAGGAATTGATGAAAAGACCCCTTGGTGCGCAGATTTCGCATATGCTGCGGGATCGCGGAGTGGATGTGATCTTTGGTATACCCGGCGTGCACAATCAGGAAATGTATCGCGGGATCGAAGAGGCCGGAATCACCCATGTGCTGGCCCGGCACGAGCAGGGGGCAGGGTTCATGGCCGACGGCTATGCCCGTGCGACCGGCAAGCCGGGTGTTGCATATGTCATCACCGGACCGGGGTTGTGCAATATCATGACACCGATGGGGCAGGCCTATACGGACTCGGTCCCGATGCTGGTGATTTCCTCGTGCCTTGATGAAACGCAAGGCGTGCACGGGCAGTTGCACCAGATGAAAGACCAACGCGCTGCGGCTGAAACCGTGACTGACTGGTCGCATCAGGCGAATACCGCTCAGGCCGCTTATGGTCTGGTCGAGCGGGCGTTTGAAGAGTTTGAACTCAGCCGTCCACGTCCAAAGCACATTCAGGTGCCGATTGCACAGCTTGAGGCCGATGCTGATCCCGCACCGTTTCCCAACCAACCTGGTTTGCGCTCAAAAGTTCTGCCGCCGGACTTGGCTCCGGTAATGTCCATGCTGAACATCGCACGGCGCCCGTTGTTTATTCTGGGTGGTGGTGCGCGGTCGAATCTGTGGCGGCAAATCCTGACGCAGTTGGGTGCGGCCTGTTTTACCACGTATACCGGGCGCGGAATGGCGGGGTTGGGCTATGCCTTGGACTACGGAGCCATGTTGCCACGACCGGGCAGCGCCGATGTTATCGCTTCCGCCGACCTTGTGGTTGTCGTGGGCGCGGAATTGGGCGAGGTCGACCTGTGGCGAAATGCATTGGGCCACACGGGCAATCTGGTGCGTATAGATGTGGACCCGAAGGTTCTGTCCGATCACCATCGCGCCGCAGTGAAATTACAGGCTGACGGGGAAAGCTTTGCCCATGCACTTTGGGCGGCTATCGACCATGTTAAACCTTCGACGGGCTGGACAGCGGAGGAAGTCGCTGACACGCGCCGCCGTTGGCGGGCCGAAGTGGATGCGGAACGACCGGGTATCGTCCCGGTGCTGGATGCCCTTCGCGCGGCGATGCCCGGCGACACCATGATCTATTCTGACATGACCCAGTTCGCTTATGTCGCCAAAGAGGTTTGGGATATGGGCTATCCCTATCACTGGCACCATCCGACCGGATTCGGCACGCTTGGCTATGCGCTGCCGGCCGGAATTGGCGGGGCTGTGGCGCGCCGAGGTAAGCCTACAGCGGTGATCGCCGGGGACTACGGTTTTCACTATACGATGCAAGAGCTTGGTGCAGCAGTCGAACTGGGCCTGTCTCTGCCGATCATCCTTTGGGACAATGGAAAACTCAAAGAGATCGAGGATAGCATGGTCCGAGGTCAGATCGCCCCAAATGCGGTGGTGGCGCGCAACCCGGACTTCTGCAAACTGGCCGAGGCCTTTGGCGCGTTGTCGTCTGCGCCCTCCAGTTTGCCCGAGATGCAAGAGGCGGTTCGGTCAGCCTTTGCCGCACCAGTTCCGACACTGATCCGGGTCACACCGGATATTCTTTAGCCAACAAAAAAGCGCCGCCCGAAAGAGCGGCGCTTTTTTCGTTTTGGTTTAGTTCTTAATCCCAGCAATGAACCAACACGGTCATGCCAGTTGCCCGGCGGCTGAGTTCATTGGGCGAGATTTGCGCCGTCGGCTGACCCGATTGACCGGATACACCCGCCTTGTTCAGAACTTCGTTCAGGCTGTTTGCCGTTGCAGCGAGGCTGACGGACGCGGGCAGGGTGCGTCCTTCGGTCGGGGTTGGCAGCAGCATGCCAACAACCTGGCCATTGCCGTCAAAAACCGGTCCGCCCGCATCGCCGGGCTGGGCCGCCAATGCCAGACGTTTAACGCCGTCTTCTCCGTTCAGGCCGCGCACATCAGCGATCTGACCAAAGGTGAGTGTCGGTGCGCCCAAGGCGCCCTCATACGAGAAACCCGACACCGCGATCTCAGATTGAATGCGCGGCGCATCGGCGCTGAATTCTGCCACGTTGACCGGAACCAAATTGCGGCTGGGGCGCAGAACCGCCACACCCAGATCGGCATCAGACGAGGCGAGCTGGAACTCCTGATCATCATCAAGCGTGATGCGTGTGCAGCTGTCAGCGGCCTCAAATACGGTCAGGACCGTGCCGCTGGTATCAGCGAAGAAGCCCGAACGGGACAGGCGCGGTGTGCGTACCTGCAGTCCGGACACCAGATCAATCCGCTGCTCGGCATTGGCACCCGCTGCGGCGTCCAGCACCGTGCCAGTTGCGGTAAAGCCGGTCTTCATTGCGGCTAGCACTCTGGCGCGCCGGGCATCGTCACCCTCGGGCCAAACCAGTGCAAAGCCTTTGATCTGGCCATCGTCCAGCCGTGCTTCGCTATAGGTCACGATCCCATTACCGCGCCCTTCCAGCGTAAAGCTGTCGCCGCGCAGTTGTCGTGGGCCATCGAGCGGAACGATTTCCAGCGATTGCAGCACCTCATAAAGGGCGCGCAGCGTGGCTTTGTCGCCTTTCTGACTGATCAACAGGGCCTTGGCGACCAGATCGGTTGTGCTTTTGAAGTGAACAAACGGGGCCTCATAACGGTCGAATGCGATGACACCCAGCGGCAGATCCACATCGATACCGGCCTGCGGGTCGGAGTAACGCTCCATCCCGACGCTCAGAAGGGGGGCGTTAAAGTCGTCAATCAACGCCTTGCGCTGCGCAGTCGTCAGAACGCCGGTAGCCTCAAAGCCATTGAACCGTTGCCAGTCGCCCATGGAGCGCCGCGTGCCTTGGCCAAATGCGCCATCGATCGTTGAATTGTAAAAACCCGCGGCCTGCAGGGCGGTTTGCAAATTCATGCGTTCCTGCGTGCTTAGAAGACGTTCGCTTTGCAACGCTTGTGAGCGTGTCTCGTCAGAGGCCTGCGGTGTTACGCCAACAACCGGCTGTTCCGGCTGAGGTTCGACTGGTGGCGTCACGACGCCCCGATCCAGAATGTTCTCTCCGACCGGCCAGAATTGCTGACCCAGTGCACTAGAAAACGCGATATAGCTGTCCGCAGGGATTTGCCCCTCGGCGCGGTAAACGCTTAGAACCTGTTCCGCATCGGTGCGCAAATATGGCCCGATAACAATGGCATACCAGCCAGAGTTCAATCGAAACCCGTTTACGTCCGGCAAGGTACCGGCATAGGCCCGCGCACGTTCCTGCGCTTCGCGCAGCGAGGGCTGCGCTTCGACCTGCACCCAGACACCTGCGTCCTGCTGTGCAAAAACAGCGCGCGCGCCGATGAGAAAAAGAAACAAAATTGCCGTAAATATGCGAGTCATTGTCTGCCCGTGTCTGCAGTGTTTTATCTTTGCCGGACCCTACGCGAAACAACGTACCGAAAGCCATGCCCGGAATACGGGGAATTTCCAGTGTGGCTGCGCAGTGACAGCATAGGCTTTGCCGCCCGTTGACGCCCAACGGCCCCTTGCATAGGAAGGACAAAACCCAACGGAACCGGGCGCAGTGGCGTCCAAAGGGAATGTCATGACCGACCAGTCCAGCGCACCACGTTCTTTTCAAGAGATTATCTTGCGGCTTCAGACCTATTGGGCCTCAAAAGGCTGCGCCATTCTGCAGCCCTATGACATGGAGGTTGGTGCAGGTACGTTCCACCCGGCGACCACCTTGCGCGCGCTTGGGTCGAAAACTTGGGCCGCAGCTTATGTGCAGCCTTCGCGCCGCCCTACGGATGGGCGCTATGGTGAGAACCCCAACCGGTTGCAGCATTATTATCAGTATCAAGTGCTGATCAAACCCAGTCCGCCGGATTTGCAGGACCTGTATCTGGGCTCGCTTGAGGCGATTGGCATCGACATGACCCTGCATGACATCCGGTTTGTCGAGGATGATTGGGAAAGCCCTACCCTTGGCGCATGGGGTTTGGGTTGGGAAGTTTGGTGTGACGGCATGGAAGTCAGCCAGTTCACATACTTCCAACAGGTCGGTGGCCATGATTGTGCGCCGGTCTCGGGCGAGCTGACCTATGGCTTGGAGCGCCTGGCGATGTACGTGCTTGGCATCGACCACGTGATGGACATGCCATTCAACGATCCGCAGTCACCAAGCCCGCTTTCCTATGGCGACATCTTCAAGCAGACCGAAGAAGAATACGCCCGCTGGAACTTTGACGTGGCCAACACCGAAGTGTTGTTGCGCCACTTCGAAGAAGCCGAGGCTGAGTGCGCCGCCATTCTGGCACAGGAGCATGACGACCCAAAAACTGGCAAGCGCATCATCATGGCGCACCCAGCATATGATCAGTGCATCAAGGCCAGTCACGTGTTCAACCTGCTGGACGCACGGGGCGTAATCTCGGTAACCGAGCGTCAGGCCTATATCGGCCGCGTGCGGGCCTTGGCGAAGCAATGCGCAGACGCATTCCTGCTGACCGAGGCCGCCGGGTTTCAGGCCTAATGCGCCGCTCAGGCCAGTCCGGGCAGCAAGACCTTAAGGCCAGCAGCGATCATGCTGATTGCGATGGCCGACAGGATCATGCCCATGAACCGGCTCATGATAACACGAGCATTGTCAGACAGACGTTTGGCAATGGCTGCGGCGTTCCAGAATGTCACGAACAGCAACAGCAGGACGGCCAGGAAAACGCTAGCGTAAACAATGGCATCTACCGGTTTGTGAATGTGGCTCGCATACAGGATCAACGTGGTAATTGTGCCCGGCCCGACAAGGATCGGAAAGGCCAGCGGATAAAAGGCAACCGTATCAGGTTCGGGGTAGGATTGCCGTTCCCCCTCGGTTCCGTGATGCGACGTGCTGGGCTTTCCGTTCAGCATGTTCAGACCAATCATCAGAACGACCAGACCACCCGCGACGCGCAGGTCATCGACGCTGATGCCGAACAGGCTGAGCGTTTGACTTCCCACAGCCGCAAACGATGCGCCAAGGATCAGGCAGTAGAGGGCCGTCTTTGTAGCCACTTTGCGTTGCTCAGCCGGGGCAAGGCCGTCGGTGACGCTAAGGAATACTGGCAGGTTCGTGATTGGATTCATGATCGCAAAAAGCGCTCCGAAGAATCCTACGGCAAGGGTGCTGTCCATTTCAAAAGTCTCTTTCCGGCCTGTAATCAATTGGAACCTGTCCTATTTTTACCGATCGTGAAAGAGGCATCGTGAGCAAAAGGAAAAGACAATGACAGGAAAAGTGCTTGCGATCATAGTGCTGATCTCGGCGGCAGTAGCCGGTTTTGGGATGTATTACCTGCAGATCTACGGATTTTATTATGACGTGGAATCCAAGCCCGGGCAGGATGTCATGTTGATGACGGAAGGGGCCGAGGCGCCCACGCCTATATCCTACAGTGCGTTTCAGGCGATTGACGCGGACAGCTCACCCATCCGCTACCGTGCCTGTTTCGAAACGGATATGACGCTTGCGGGGATTGAGGAAAACTATGTCGCGGTCGAGAATGCAGAACCGCTGACCGCGCCCGGATGGTTCGATTGCTTTGACGCCGTGGCGGTGGCGGATGCCCTGAAATCAGGCGAAGCCAAAGCCTTTCTGGGCGCAAAAAACATCCACTTTGGCGTTGACCGAATTGTTGCCGTTACAAATGGCGGAAAAGGCTATGTCTGGCACGCGCTGAACAATTGCGGCGAAAAGGCCTATGACGGCACCGTGATTGGCGAAGAATGCCCGGACCGACCACAGAATTGAGGATATGATGACCGCCGAGACCCTGCAGATACCTGATTTCCTGACCGCTACGTTGGGCTTTGCGGTGTATCTTTTGGGGGTCGAGATCAACGCGCGCGTCGCCGCATTACGGCAGTTTAACATTCCCGAACCTGTCACGGGTGGTCTGCTGGCCTCACTGGTTGTGCTGTTGTTGTATCTGGTCTTCGATCTTGAGCTGTCCTTTGATCTTGCCACACGGGATTTTCTGTTGGTGGTGTTCTTTGCGGGCATCGGTTTGAACGCGCGGCTCTCTGACCTGATATCAGGCGGCAAGCCTCTGTTTTTACTTCTGATCCTGACTTTGGCGACGATTGTTGCACAAAACGGGATCGGGGCAATTGGGGCGTCTATGTTCGGCTATCCGGCGCAAGCTGGTGTTCTGTTTGGTTCGGCATCCTTGATCGGCGGCCACGGAACCGCGATCGCCTGGGCACCCGAGGTGGCCGAGGCCACCGGTCTGGACGGCGCGACCGAGTTGGGGGTTGCCGTTGCTACCCTCGGGCTGGTGCTGGCCGCTTTGATTGGAGGGCCGATCGCAAGGCTTCTGGTCGAGGGGCGCAACCTCAGCCCCGCGCGTCCGGATGAGGACCACACCGTCGGCCTGCCGATCGATTCCGACGAAACGGCAGTAAAGATCGACCATGTCACAATCATGCGGGTCTTATTGTATCTCAATCTGGCGATCATCGCGGGGTATTTCTTGGGGGAGGTGATCAGCGCCGCTGGCCTGAAGCTGCCCCTGTTTGTGCCCTGTCTGATCATGGGCATCGTAATCGCAAATCTGCGGGCAACGTTTTTCCCCAGCCGTCCACCGATCGAACGTACACCCTCACTGGCGCTGATCTCGGAATTCTCGCTGGGCGCGTTTTTGGCGATGTCGCTGATGAGCCTTCAATTGTGGACCATCGCTGAACTGGGGTTGGCGATTGTGGTCATCATGTCCGCGCAAACCCTGTTTGCAGTGGCCTTTGTGATCTGGGTTCTGTTCCCAGTCATGGGCAGCAACTACCGCGCTGCCGTTCTGGCCGCTGGTTTCGGGGGGTTCGCTCTTGGCGCCACCCCGACTGCAATTGCCAATATGACCGCCGTCACCAAGCGATATGGCCCATCTCCTATTGCCTTTATCGTGCTGCCCCTTGTATCCGCATTCTTTGTGGATATCGCTAATGCCATCGTCATACAGACGATCGTCAATTTCTAAGGACCGAATATGCCCGACCTGCTGATCGAATTGTTTTCCGAGGAAATCCCCGCGCGCATGCAGACCCGTGCCGGCGATGACCTGAAAAAGCGGATCACCGATGGTTTGGTCGAGGCCGGTTTGACCTATGCCTCTGCTGCCTCTCTGACGACGCCGCGCCGCCTTACACTGGCGGTTGAAGGGCTGCTGGCGGAAAGCCCGATGATCAGCGAAGAACGCAAGGGTCCGAAAGTTGGCGCGCCGGACAAAGCCATCGAAGGCTTCTTGCGCGGCGCGGGTCTGACTCACGATCAGTTGGAAGAGCGTGAAACCCCCAAAGGCGCGGTCTATTTCGCCACCATCGAAAAACCGGGCCGTCCTGCGGCCGAGATCGTGGCCGAGGTGCTTGAGGCAACGATCCGCAACTTCCCCTGGTCGAAATCCATGCGTTGGGGCCGTGGGGCGATGCGCTGGGTGCGCCCGCTGCATTCTATTTTGTGCATACTGACCGATGAGACCGGCGCGCAGGTCGTGCCGATGGAAGTCGATGGCATCCAGTCCGGTGACACCACCGAAGGTCACCGTTTCATGGCGCCGGGTCGCTTTGCGGTCTCGTCCTTCGAGGATTACACCGCAAAACTGAAGCGCGCGTTTGTGGTGCTGTCGCCTGCGGAGCGCGCAGAGCACATCTGGAACGACGCCCAGAACCTTGCCTTTGCGACGGGGCTTGAGGTCGTTGACGACAAGGGCCTGCTGGCAGAGGTCGCAGGTCTGGTCGAATGGCCAGTTGTCCTGATGGGGCAGATCGATGATGAGTTTCTGGAACTGCCTCCCGAGGTTCTGCAGACCTCGATGAAAGAGCATCAGAAGTTCTTTTCCGTGAAGAACCCCAAGACGGGCCGGATTGAGCGGTTCATCACTGTTGCGAACCGCGAGACCACGGACAACGGCGCGACCATTCTGGCTGGGAACCAGAAAGTTCTGTCGGCCCGTCTGGCCGATGCCAAATTCTTCTGGGAGAACGATCTGCGCGTTGCCAAATCGGACATCGCCCAATGGACCCGCGCGCTGGAGAATGTGACCTTCCACAACAAGCTGGGAACTCAAGCCGAGCGGATCGACCGCATCGCGGCGCTTGCCCGCGAATTGGCCCCGGTGACGGGCGCGGATGCCGATCAGGCCGAGAAAGCCGCTCGTCTGGCCAAGGCCGATTTAAGCTCCGAGATGGTCTATGAATTCCCGGAACTTCAGGGGCTTATGGGTCGTTATTACGTCGAAGCCGCCGGCGAGGACGCCGCCGTGGCCGCCGTGGCGCAGGAACATTACTCGCCGTTGGGGCCGTCGGATGATGTGCCCACCGCGCCGTTGTCAGTAACTGTGGCGCTGGCCGACAAGTTGGACACGCTGACCGGGTTCTGGGCGATTGAGGAAAAGCCCACGGGATCGAAAGACCCGTTTGCCCTACGCCGCGCGGCGTTGGGCGTGACGCGATTGATACTCGAAAACGATTTGCGTCTAAGATTGGATCGGTTCTTTGATAGCCAGTTGGTTCGGGCAGTGGGTGCCATCAATGACGCGTTGCCGAAATCAGATGTCGAGGACCTGCTGGAAGAAATCGCGGATCACGGCGTCTTCGGTGCAGCCTTCAAGGCGGTCAAAGACAATCTCGGCGACAAGCCGACCGCTGAATTTCTGGGGTTGGAGAAGAAAGTCCCGGACGCGTCCGACGATCTCCTCTCCTTCTTCCACGACCGACTCAAAACCTTCCTCCGCGACGAGGGCATTCGCCACGACATCATCGACGCCTGCATCGCGATGGACGGCAATGATGACCTCAACCTGCTGGTCAAGCGCGCCCGCGCGCTGAATGCCGTGATCGCGACCGAGGATGGCGAAAACCTCGTGCAGGGGTTCAAGCGCGGCAACAATATTCTGACCCAGGCCGAGGAAAAGGACGGGGTCGAGTATTCCTATGGCGCAGATATCAAGTTTGCGGAGACCGACAGCGAAAAGGCTCTGTTCGGCGCGTTGGAAGCAGCACAGGCCAAGATCGACCAGGCGCTGAAAGCCGAGGATTTCCCAAGTGCGATGTCGGCCATGGCCGATCTGCGCGGTCCGGTCGATGCGTTCTTTGAGGATGTTCAGGTCAATACCGACAATGACATCCTGCGCCGTAACCGTCTGAACCTGCTAAGCCAGATCCGTCAGGTCTGCTCCAGTGTTGCCGATCTGAGCCGCATCGACGGCTGATCCAGAACGCCCTTGCGCCATTGGTGCAGGGGCTTATGCTGCGGTGAAATCAAAAGGTGCCGCAGTGCAGAATAATCCGCATACTACGCTTATCACGTCCGAAGCGCCCGTTGCTGCCAACACGCATGGCGGGCGGGCGAAATGTCTGCAACGTCTGGTTCGTCTGGAACTGCCGGTTCCACGAACGGTCGCGTTGTCGTTTGATGCGGTGCATCAGATATCGGACGGGCAGGTGCCGGATTTGGCCGCTGTTCTTGAGCAGTTTGAACAGACCGCGCTGCTGTGTGTCCGGCCCAGTTCCGAAGATCCCGATTGGGGCGGCCCGGGTGCCATCTTGAACATCGGCATGAATGACGCGCGCTATGTCGACCTGTCGGATTCGATGGGGGTCGAGGCCGCGGCTGCGTTGTATCTGCGCTTTGTCCAAAGCTATGCCGTTCATGTTGCGCGGCTGGACCCGGATGTGTTTGACGAGATCGATGCAGATGGCCGTGAGGGGCTGCAGGAATCTCTGCGGGCTTACGAAGACGAGACGGACGAAGCCTTTCCACAGGATCGCGGTGAGCAGCTGATTGCTGTGCTGCGTTCGATGGCACGCGCATGGGAGGGCACCTCGGCCCGTTTGTTGCGTCAGGCCAAAGGTGCGCCAGCGGATGCCGGTCTGGGTCTGGTGATCCAAGAGATGATCCCCGGCGTCGGGCAGGGGGAATGCGGATCGGGCGTGTTGCAACTGATTGATCCGACCACTGGATTGCCTCAGATAACCGGTCGTTATCTGAGCCAAAGTCAGGGGCGGGATGCGCTGGGAGAAGGCGTCGCGGCGCTGTACCTGGAAAAGGACCCGCGCGGAAAGTCCCTGGAGGAGGTCGCGCCCAAGGCTTTTGCGGACCTCAAAACGCATGCGGCGCTTATGCGGGTCAAGCTGCGCGAGGAAATGCAAGTCGAGTTCGTGATTGAAAACGGCCACGTGCACATTTTGGACGGCGTGCGGGTTCAACGCAGCGCACGCGCGGCGATGCGGATCGCAGTGCGCCTTGCCGAAGACGGGATCATACCGCCGCAAGAGGCTGTAATGCGGGTTGATCCGCATTCCCTGAATGAGCTGTTGCACCGGCAGGTTCACCCTGATGCGGAACGGGACACCCTGACCACCGGAATTGCCGCCAGTCCGGGTGCTGCGACCGGCAAGATCGTGTTCACCTCGGCGGAGGCGCAGGCAAGCGCCGCGCGGGGAGAGCCGTGCATTTTGGTGCGTCGCGAGACCTCTCCGGAAGATGTGCGCGGTATGCATGCCGCCGTGGCGGTCCTGACGGAAAAGGGCGGCATGACCAGCCACGCGGCCGTGATTGGCCGGGGCTTGGGTCTGCCGTGTATCGTCGGCGCGTCCGAGATGCGGTTTCAGACAAAGAAAAAACAGCTGATGGCTCCCGACGGGCGGGTCTTCAAAACCGGCGACACATTGACCATCGACGGTAGCTCGGGGCAGGTGTTGGCTGGGAAGCCGACGATGCTCGAGGCCGCGTTGGATGATTGTTTTCAGACCCTGATGGGCTGGGCTGACGCAGAGCGGGACATTGCAATTCGCGCCAACGCGGACACACCCGCAGACGCACAAACAGCGCGGAACTTCATGGCGCAAGGGATCGGGTTGTGTCGGACCGAGCACATGTTCTTTGACCCCGGCCGCCTGATCGTAATGCGCGAGATGATCTTTGCGCAGACCTCATCCGGTCGCGAAGCCGTTTTAGAACGCCTGTTGCCGATGCAGCGCGATGACTTCGCCCAGCTTTTCCGGATCATGGAAGGGCAGCCTGTCTGTATCCGTCTGTTCGATCCACCGTTGCACGAGTTTCTTCCGACGACGCGCACCGGCCAACGCGAACTTGCCGAAGCGCTAGACCTGCCGGTCTCAGATGTCGAACGCAGGGTCGACGCCATGACCGAATATAACCCGATGCTGGGCCTGCGCGGCGTACGTCTGGGTGTGACGGTTCCCGAAATCTACGACATGCAGGCGCGTGCGATTTTCGAGGCGACGCTTGAAGCCAGCAAAGACGGCGCACCGGTGGTGCCCGAGGTGATGATCCCGCTGGTATCCGCCAAGCGCGAGGTCGAACTGGTCAAGGCGCGCATCGATTCCGTGGCAGCGGCCGTCGCCGCCGAACGGGGGCAGGAATTTGAGTACCGGTTGGGCGTGATGGTCGAAACCCCTCGGGCCTGTTTGCGGGCTGCCGAGATCGCGCCACAAACCGCGTTTTTAAGTTTCGGAACAAACGACCTGACGCAGATGACCTATGGCCTGTCCCGCGATGATGCCGGCCGGTTCATGTCGGCTTATGTCCGGCAGGGTGTTTTTGTCGAAGACCCGTTTCATGTGTTGGACGCGGACGGAGTTGGCGAATTGCTTAAACTGGGGGCTGAACGCGGCAGGCTAGCACAACCAGAAGTCACATTGTCAGTTTGCGGCGAACATGGCGGTAACCCCGAATCAATCGCCATTTGCCGGGAATTGGGCTTTGACTATGTGTCCTGTTCGCCCTTCCGGGTGCCCGTCGCTCGGCTGGCTGCCGCTCAACTGGCGATTTCGTCCAGACTTGGGGGTTGACAGAAGGGCGGCACTCTAGAATTAGTAGGTAACAGAAAGCGCCGTCGTCAAATATTGTTGACGAAACGGCGATTTTCCACTTGCTTTTCCGTCAGAACTGGACGTCGCCGTTTGAATTCGGTAATAGCCTCATCGCGCCCGCCGGGGGAGGGTACGGCGCTAATTGTGCCTGTGCGAGGTTATCTGATGCTACGATACATATTGGCTGTTGCCACATTGGCAGCAACCGTGCTGCCGAGTGTTTCCGTCGCCGAGAGGGAAGCCACCGAATCTGCCAAACGCGAACTTGTAACCCGGAGCGAATTGCCCGGGCAAAAGTTCCGTGATTACTTAGGCCTGTTTAAGCCACGTAAAGAACCTGTGCTGCAACAGGTGTCCTATTCCAAGGATTGGCTGGATCAACTGCCGACTGCCGCTGGTGACGAGAACTTCAAATGTCTGGCTGAGGCGCTTTACTTTGAAGCGCGCGGCGAAAGCGTTCGCGGTCAGTTTGCCGTGGCCGAGGTGATCCTGAACCGGGTCAAAAGTAGCCGCTTTCCAAGTTCGCTGTGCGGGGTGATCAAGCAGGGAACCGGTAAGAAGTACCAATGCCAGTTCACCTACACCTGCGATGGTCAGAAAGAAGTTATCCGCGAGAAAAGAGCCTATGAGCGTGTGTCCAAGGTTGCCCGTGCGGCAATCGACGGCGTTGGCGTCGGGCTGACCGAAGGGGCGACCCATTACCATACCAAGGCCGTGCGCCCGTCATGGTCGCGCGTCTACAAAGAAACGGCCCGGATCGGCGTTCACATTTTCTACCGCCACAACTATCGGACCGCGAGCAACTGATTGACGCACCCGCGCTGGAACCTTGATTGCGCGGGGCGTTTTCTGCCTTATGTAGCGGGCCAGGAGGTCCGCCATGATGTTATCCCGCAGACGGTTTTTGCAAACTTCGGCCGCGCTTGCCCTGCTTCCAAAGGTAGCGCATGCAGTCAGCTCTGATCTGGTCGCGCAAGAAGCGGTGCAACAGATTGCGCCTGACGGATATCCAGCTACGCCGGTTTGGACCTATGGCGGTCGCGTTCCCGGTGTCGACATCCGATTGCCTCAGGGCGGGCGCGTCAGTCGCAAGCTGATAAACAATCTGTCTCAACCGACGGCAGTGCATTGGCACGGGATCCGGATCGACAACGCGATGGATGGCGTGCCCGGGTTGACGCAGGACGCGGTCGAGACGGGCCAATCCTTTGACTATGACTTTGTTGCGCCCGATGCAGGAACCTATTGGTATCACTCGCATAACCGGTCTACCGAACAGGTCGCCCGAGGTCTCTATGGACCCCTGATCGTTGAAGAATCCAGCCCGCCGGATGTTGATCAGGATCTGACGGTGATGCTGGACGACTGGCGGCTTGACCCTGAAACCGCGCATATCGTGGACGACTTCCACAATGGGCACGACCTTAGCCATGCGGGGCGGCTGGGTAATCTGGTGTCCGTCAACGGCAGCTTTGATCCGGCTTACCCTGTTGGGTCAGGGGAACGATTGCGATTGCGTCTGATCAATGCATCGAACGCTCGGATATTTGATTTGGCGTTGGACGGGCTGGCAGGTTGGATCGTGGCACTGGATGGCATGCCGCTGACAGTTCCATCGCCTGTAGAGGATAGCTTCCCACTTGCGCCCGCACAACGGGTGGACCTTGTTGTGGATGTGACGTCCGCGTCCGGGGATGTCGCGGGTGTCGCCAGTATCGAGCGGGATGGCGGTTATGGCTTGGTACGTTTTCAAGTTTCCGAAACGTCCACATCGCAAAGGCAGGGTATTGAACCATTGCCTGCGAACAATATGCCTGAATTTCAGTATGATCAGGCACCGCTGCATCGCATGTCCCTGCAGGGCGGCGCGATGCGATGGCTGGAAGGGGCCAAGCTTGGCGATCAGGACCTGACAGGCCGTGAACTGGCTCAACTGGGCCGGTTCTGGGCGTTGAACGGATACGCGGAACGACCCAAGGATCCGTTTCTGGATGCGCGTCTGGGTCAGGTGCACCGGATCGAGTTTGTGAACGAAACTGTCTTTCCACATGCGATGCATCTGCATGGTCACCACTTCCGGCTCGTCCTGCCGGATGGCAGTTTGGGGCCCTGGCGCGACACCGTGCTGGTGGACCGGGGCCAGACCCGTCAAATCGCGTTGGTCGCGGACAATCCGGGAGACTGGCTGCTGCATTGCCATATGCTGGGACACGCTGCTTCGGGTATGATGAGCTGGTTCCGCGTAACCTGACGCCGCATTCGATGGCTGGAAAGACGCATGTTGCGGTGTTATACGCCCGCGCATCGTTTATTTTGGGCAAATACGTCCACAAAGCCCGAAAAGGTCCGCCTGTATGAGCTCTGAAATCCGTCTTGCCTTTGCGCACCCGTCCGAGCGGTCCGAAGCGACCGCTGCCCGGGGGCCGCTGGATCGTATTTCCTTGCGCGATCATATCGTCGAGGTGGAGATCGGCGCGTTTCAGGCCGAGCGTGGAACGACCCAGCGTATCTGTTTTAACATCGTGGTCGAGGTTCGCCCGCTGACCGATCCCATCGACGATGACGTGGATCGCATCCTGTCCTACGACCGGGTGACTGAGGCGATCGCGTATGAGCTTGCGGCGGAACGTCTTAACCTGCTTGAGACTTTGGCAGACCGGGTGGCCGAGCGAATTTTACTTGAACCGCAGGCCGTAAGAGCTTTTGTCAGAATAGAAAAACTGGATCGTGGTCCTGGCGCTTTGGGTGTCGAGATCGTGCGCGGGAAAGACAAGGCTCACCACGACGTCGTCGAGGAAGAGCGTCCACATCCCCGACTGGCTTTCCTGTCGAATGAGGCCATTGCCTCGTCCAATCTGACCGGGTGGATCGATCAGCTGGAAAATCGTGAACGCCCGTTGATCCTATGTGTCGGCGCGGCGGATATGCCTGTTTCACAGACTGGCCACGCGATGACCCAACGCCGAATTGATCTGTTGGCGATTGAACAGAATGCCTGGGTTTTAGCTGCCCGCGATCACCGCTGTGTCGTCGTTTCAACGCGGACCGAGCTGGATTGGGCCATGAAAAATGGCCAGATTTGCGTCTGGGCCCCCTCAAAAATCGTGCTGGATGCTGTTGACGGCCAATCGGCGGCGCCTTCGGATGCGGTCGCGCTGGCGGCATGGTTTGCTGCCACTTTTGAGGCGAGCGAGATGATGGTGATCGGCGGCGCGCTGCCCGACGCACCTGAAACCCCATTGCGTGCGATCTCGGTGGATCAGGCGCAACTGTGACCGCGTATTTTCGACCTCTGGTTCAGCACGGTCCGAACCGTCCGTCGGAGGCTGTCTCAATTGCGGGCCAGCCGCTGTGGTTTACCCATGTCGAACGGTTAAGCCGTGAAGAGCCCTCAAGGGTCATTGCTGTGGAGGATGTGCCGGGCGACGCGCTGGACCGTCTGACGCGTCCGCGTGTCGATGTCGCCGGCCTTGCCATGGATCGTCCGCACATTATGGGCATTCTGAATGCGACCCCAGACAGTTTCTCAGATGGCGGTGTGCACAATTCGGTCAGCGCGGCCCAATCTGCGGCTGAACAGATGGTGTCACAAGATGCAACCATTCTGGATATCGGCGGCGAATCGACCCGACCCGGCGCAACCTTCGTGCCCGAAGATGAAGAGATCGCCCGGACCCGCCCCCTGATCGGAGCCATCAAATCCCGTACTGATGCGTTAATATCCATTGATACGCGCAAATCCGCCGTCGCCAAAGCAGCGTGGGAGGCCGGAGCAGGGCTGATCAACGACGTAACCGGCTTTACCTTTGATCCGCAGCTGGCACCGTTTTGCGCACAAGTTGGCGCTCCGGTCTGTGTGATGCACATGCAGGGCGATCCGGGCACGATGCAAGACAACCCGACCTATGACGACGTTCTGCTGGACGTCTACGATTTCCTTGAAGGTCAGGTGGATCGTCTCGAAGACCTCGGATTGGATCGGGATCAGATCATCGTTGATCCGGGCATAGGGTTTGGCAAGACCGAGGCGCACAACTTGGCCTTGTTGAAGGGGATCAGTCTGTTTCACGGTTTGGGTTGCCCGATCCTGTTGGGCGTGTCCCGAAAAGGTATGATCGGGCAAATTGGCAAGGAGCCGCGCAAGGACGCCCGCGCGCCGGGATCAATCGCCGTCGGGCTGGCTGGATTGTCACAAGGTGTTCAAATTCTGCGCGTGCACGATGTTGCAGAAACCGCTCAGGCCTTGCGCCTTTGGGCCGCCGTCCGGTAAGCCGGAGGTAGGCAAGAAATGACGGAGTGACATTATGCGCAAGCTGTTCGGAACCGATGGGGTGCGGGGGACCGCCAATACCCATCCAATCACGGCCGAAATGGCATTGCGCATCGGGGCCGCCGCTGGCCGTTACTTCCGCCGCGATCAATCCGACGTCCACCGCGTTGTGATCGGTAAAGATACGCGCCTGTCCGGTTATATGGTGGAAAACGCCCTGACGGCCGGATTGACTTCGACCGGGATGAACGTGTTGCTGCTTGGGCCGGTGCCGACGCCCGCCGTCGGTCTGATGACACGATCGATGCGTGCGGATCTTGGGGTGATGATCTCGGCCAGCCATAACCCGGCCGAGGACAACGGTATCAAGTTCTTTGGTCCTGACGGATACAAGTTGTCTGATCAGGCGGAACTCGAGATTGAAAGGCTGATCGAAGAAGGTGTCAAACCTGCGCAGGCACGGAATATCGGCCGTGCCAGACGGGTAGACGATGCGCGGTTCCGATATGGTGAGCGCGTCAAATCTTCGCTGTCGCGTGACTTGCGTTTGGACGGGCTAAAAGTTGTTGTCGATTGCGCCAATGGGGCCGCGCACCGCACGGCGCCCGAGGTTTTGTGGGAATTGGGTGCCGAGGTGATTCCGGTCGGCATCACGCCGAATGGTAAGAATATCAACCTCAACTGTGGCTCGACCAAACCGCAGATGGCTGCCGAAACCGTCGTGGCCCATGGTGCAGATGTCGGGATTTGTCTGGACGGTGACGCCGATCGCGTCGTTATGATCGATGAGAATGGCCAAGTCGCGGATGGCGATCAGTTGATGGCGCTTTTGGCGACCAGTTGGGCCGAGGCAGACCGCCTGAATGGCGGCGCGCTGGTTGCAACGGTTATGTCGAACCTTGGCCTGGAACGTCATCTTGAAAGCCATGGCTTGCGTCTGGAACGCACCGGCGTCGGGGACCGCTATGTCGTTGAACGGATGCGCGAGGGCGGGTTCAACTTGGGCGGCGAACAATCAGGTCACATCGTCATGAGCGACTATGCGACGACTGGCGACGGCCTTATGGCGGGCCTCCATTTCCTGGCAGAGATGGTTCATACGGGTCGCAAAGCATCGGAATTGGCGGTGCAGTTCGAAACCGTACCGCAAATGCTGAAGAATGTGCGCTATGGCGAAGGACAAGCCCCGCTTGAGGCCGCCAGCGTGCAGGCTGCAATTTCTGACGCCGAGGCGCGGCTGAACGGGCAGGGGCGATTGCTGATCCGCAAGTCGGGTACGGAGCCTCTGATCCGCGTCATGGCGGAATGTGAAGATGACGCGCTGTTGACCCAGGTTGTCGACGGCATCGTTGCCGAGGTCGAGGCCGTCACAGGCTAGCGCCCGGTTAGCATTTTTCGCAGGCTGAACCACTGACTGATGGCCAGCCCGGTCAGGATCATAGCCAGCGCCACGAAAAAGCGCAGCGGCAACGCCTCGGACAGCACCCATGCGCCGAACACCATCGACCAGATCGGGACCTGGTAATTCACCAGCGTCATAAAGACCGATCCCGCGCTGCGAATGACGGAAACGCGCAGCAGTGTAGCAAATGCCGTAGGCACCAACCCCAAAACGATGATGGCAATGCTTGGGCGGGTACCTTCCCATGTCGGGACGCCTTCTGTCACGAACATGATCGGCAGCAGGATTACTGCGCCGACCAGCAGGGTCAGGGCGGCCAGAACCACAGGATCAATGGGCGGACATTGACGGGTGAAGATCGACGCCAGGGAATAACACAAAGCAGCCCCGATGCAGGCCAACTGCGCCAAAGGTTCTGACCCGTGGCCGAGTTGCGCCAAACCGGGGCCGATCAGCACCAGCGCACCGCAGAAGCCAAGAGTGACGCCCACCAATTTTCTCAGGTTCAGGGGCTCGTCCGAAAAGAAATGCGCCAGCGGCAACACCATCAGCGGAATCGCGGCCATGGACAGGCCCGCAAAGGCCGAAGGCACATATTGCTGTCCCCAGCTTAGCAAAACAAAGGGCAGGGCAGACGACAAGATACCGATCACAATGACCGAGGCCCACAGGGCGGTCGACCCCGAGGGTAGCTTGCGGTTTGTAGCGGCCATCAGCCCCAGCAACATCACGGCACCCAACGTCGTGCGCGCGGTGGCGACGGTGATAGGTCCGTACCCTTCCAGCGCCATGGCAACGACCATGAACGTCCCGCCCCAGATCAGGCCGAGGGTGATAACACCGCTCCAATCGCGGGTTGTGGGGTGCTGGACCATCTTAGTTTCGCCTTGAGGCTTGGACAAAAAAGGGCGGCCTGATGGGCCGCCCCTTCGCATTCGCTTGGCAGGATCAGTTCTTTTCCTGATCGACCAGCTTGCCGGCGGAAATCCACGGCATCATGTCGCGCAGTTTCTTACCAACCTGCTCGATCTGATGCTCATCATTGTGGCGGCGAGCCGCTTTGATGGTCGGCTGACCAACAGCGTTTTCCAGCATGAAGTCACGCACGAATTTGCCGGTTTGGATGTCCGACAGCGTCTCTTTCATCGCTTTCTTGGTCTGCTCATAAGGCAGTATCCGTGGGCCGGTGACGTACTGGCCGTATTCGGCAGTGTTCGAGATCGAATAATCCATGTTCGCGATACCGCCTTCATAGATCAGGTCAACGATCAGCTTGGTCTCGTGCAGACATTCGAAATAGGCCATTTCGGGCGCATAGCCTGCCTCAACCAGAGTTTCGAAACCACAACGGATCAGTTCGACGATACCGCCGCACAGAACGGCCTGCTCACCGAACAGGTCGGTTTCGCATTCTTCGCGGAAGTTGGTTTCGATGATGCCCGAGCGGCCGCCACCGATGGCCGAGCAGTAGGACAGACCGATTTCCAGCGCCTTGCCGGTTGCGTCGCTATCGACCGCAACAAGGCAGGGCACGCCGCCGCCTTTGACGTATTCGCCGCGCACGGTGTGGCCGGGGCCTTTGGGGGCCATCATGATGACGTCGATGCCTTCTTTCGGCTCGATCAATCCGAAGTGCACGTTCAGGCCATGGGCAAAGGCAATGGCAGAGCCCGGCTTGATGTTGTCATGCACGTATTTCTTGTAGGTCTCGGCCTGCAGTTCGTCGGGCATGGTGAACATGATGACGTCGCACCAGGCTGCCGCTTCGGCGATGCCCATGACTTCCAGACCCTCGGCTTCGGCTTTCTTGACCGAGGCAGAGCCTTCGCGCAGAGCGACGACAAGGTTTTTCGCGCCCGAGTCGCGCAGGTTCAGTGCGTGGGCGTGGCCTTGGCTGCCATAGCCCAGGATCGCCACTTTCTTGTCTTTGATCAGGTTGATGTCGCAATCGCGATCGTAATAGACGCGCATGTCGCCGGTCCTTTCTGGTTAGATTGCCGAGGGTTTTACCTGCCAGATCGTGTATTGGCGATAGGGTTGCACTTGAGTATTTGTAAAAAAGATGAAGAATAATTCGTGTAGCGATAAGAATCCGAAAAAATCATGCTTGATGACATAGACCGTCGAATCCTGCGCCACTTTCAGGCCGATCCCAGCCTGACTGCTGCGGAACTGGCCGAGCGTTGCCGTATCAGCCAGGGTGTCTGCTGGCGCCGGGTCGAAAAGATGCAGGCCGCCGGAATAATTCAGGGGCAGGAGGCCGTGATCGATTGGGCGGCGCTTGGGTATGCGGTCGAGGTTTCGCTGCGCGTAACGCTGGACAAGACGCAATCGCGCGCGTTTGACGAATTTACTGCCGCCGCCCGGCAAGTGCCCGAGGTGATCGAATTGCAAACATTTCTGGGCAGGGTGGATGTGCGGCTGTCCGTGATTGCTAGAGACATGTCACACTATCAACAACTCTACCGTGACCGCATTCTGACCCTGCCGCATATCGCGGATATTGAGGCCCTGATGCATATCGCGAGGGTCAAGAGCGAAGAGGTCTTGCCGGTATGACCGAATTGGATGAGCTGGACCGAAAGATACTGTGTGCGTTGGCTCAGGACGCCTCCCAGAGCGCCGGGGCGTTGGGGCGTAAGCTGAGTCTGTCACAACCGGCGACATGGCGCCGCATCCGCCGGCTGGAAACCTCGGGCGTTATCAAAGGTCGCCGGCTGCGCCTGAATGCCGAGGCGTTGGGATTCGGCGTGACGGTATTCCTTGGCGTGAAACTGGCGCGCAAGGGTCAGGTCAGTCTGGAGGATTTTGAGCGTGCGGTCAGTGCTATTCCAGAAGTTCAGACCGTCGAGCATGTGCTGGGTTTGTACGATTATCGCCTGCGGGTGGTTGCCCGCGACTTGTCCGATTTTGAGCGGGTCCTGCGCCGTCGGATCATGACCTTGCCCGGCGCAGGAGATGTCGAAGCCAACGTCCTGCTAAGTGAGGAACGTTTGCCGGGACCGATCGGATAAGCCCGTTCAGTACCGCGTGCGGATGCAATATCCGGGATGGTGCGTCATCCGGGCAAATGCCATCGGATTTCCATTCTTCCAGGTCGTGCGCTCTAGCTGGATCATCGACGTTCCGGGGGTGGTTCCCATGAATTCCGCCAATCGTCCGTCCGCGGAGATCGCGCAAAAGGAGACCTCAGCCTCGGTAAACGGAGAGGCGTTCAGTAGCCATTCATGCGGGCCGTGGTCGGTCAGATCGGCATGTTCGATTTCGGGCACCGCATCTATGTTGATCCAGCGTTCTTCCAATTGGAAGGGACGGTTGTCTGCATAATGCATGCAGATGACTTGCAGGACGCGAATGTCAGCGGATACACCGATCTGCGAAGCCAGCCAACCGGGGCTTGCGACCACGTTACGTTCAACCAGCGAGTACCGATAGGTTGCATTTTGGCTTTCAACCGTTTGACGAGCCAAAGAAAATTCCAGCTTTGCATGCTTGCTGGGTTCCTTTTTGACCCGGGTCCCGCTTTTGCGTTTGCGCTCGACAAAGCCCTGATCAGAAAGCTCGCGCAGGGCACGGTTCACTGTCGCGCGTGCGCAATTGAATTCCTCGGCAAGCTGTGTTTCGGTTGGCAGAAGCGATCCCTGCGGCCAAATGCGGCTTTCGATCCGCCGTTTGACTTCGTCCCGTACAACTTGAAAACTGATCCGCTTATGCGCATTCACCTGTCGAAATACCTTTCTTCTGCAAAGTGAGTGCATCTGGTCAGAAACACGTCAGAGTGTAAAGGGCGGCTGACACTAATTGGCGTCATTTCTTGCCAGATTCGACCAACAAAATATCATTTGAGTATTTTGTTTTTAGTTCCCTTAGGCCAGATATTCGGGTTCAGTACGGGTCTCGGCAAATTAACCCGGGTCGTGAGGCCGCTGACGACAATTTGAAAGGACAAACCATGCCAGCGCTATTGGACACCGTCGATCCCTCTGGGCTCGAAGAGTTCTCGGTCGTGTTTACGGATCGGTCTCTGAACCACATGTCAGTTCAGTTTCAGCAGGTGATGCGCGACATCTCGGGCTTGCTGAAGGATGTATATAATGCGGATGGCGTTGCCATTATCCCTGGTGGTGGCACCTATGGGATGGAGGCCGTTGCCCGGCAATTTGCGCGCAACGCCAATGTACTGGTCGTGCGGAACGGGTGGTTTTCCTACCGTTGGAGCCAGATCATCGAATCCGGTGATCTGACGGCGTCGGCGACGGTTCTCAAGGCTCGTGAAACCGGCAATTCCAGCCCGTCGCCCTTTACCCCCGCACCGATTGACGAGGTTGTTTCAACAATCCGTGAACAGCGTCCGGACGTTGTATTTGCTCCACATGTAGAGACCTCGGCCGGGGTCATCCTGCCCGATGACTACGTAACAGCCATGGCCGCCGCGGCGCATGAGGTTGGGGCGTTAATGGTGCTGGACTGCATCGCGTCGGGTTGTGCCTGGGTCGATATGAAGGCCACCGGTGTGGACGTTCTGATCTCGGCCCCCCAGAAAGGCTGGAGCGCATCGCCCTGCGCGGGCCTTGTCATGCTATCTGAGCGTGCCGAGGCGCGGTTGGAGGAGACTACTTCGGACAGCTTTGCCGTTGATCTGAAGAAATGGCGGCAGATCATGCGGGCCTATGAAAATGGCGGGCATGCGTATCACGCGACCATGCCCACGGATGCGTTGAAGGCGTTCCGTGATACGATGGTTGAGACCCGCGATTATGGGTTCGACAAGCTGCGTGACGCTCAATGGGCGTTGGGCGATGGAGTGCGGGCTATGCTGCGGGACAAGGGCATCGTCTCGGTCGCGGCGGACGGATTTGGCGCGCCGGGCGTTGTGGTCAGTTATACCTCAGATCCAGATGTTCAGAATGGTAAGAAATTTGCGGCTTTGGGCATGCAGATCGCAGCAGGTGTGCCGCTGCAATGTGATGAGCCCGAAGGATTCAGCACCTTCCGCCTTGGTCTGTTCGGTTTGGACAAATTGTATGACGTTGACGGCACCATCGGGCGGCTCAAGAGCGTGCTGGATCAGGTTCTGTGAAACCGTTCGGGCCTTAGCGTACGCCGAGGCCCATTTGCATCAAGGTCTTGCGAACAGTCGGCAGGGAATAGAGCGCATTCAGCCCCATCGCCCGCACGTCCCTTAACGGTCGCGCCTCGATCATCGAGGCGCGGTTCAGTAGATCGATGCCTTTGACCCGCATCTCAATC
This sequence comes from Ruegeria atlantica, assembly GCF_947495585.1. Taxonomy (GTDB): domain Bacteria; phylum Pseudomonadota; class Alphaproteobacteria; order Rhodobacterales; family Rhodobacteraceae; genus Ruegeria; species Ruegeria atlantica_G. The sequence continues at coordinate 284,691 of NZ_CANLZK010000001.1, forward strand.
TCGGTATGGCGGGCTTTGTGATAGGCATCGAGCATTTGCGCATCGCCCAGACCTTCGGGGCGGGCCTGCGCCAGTTCCAGCAGGCTGCTCAGATCACCCAGCGACATGTTCAATCCCTGTGCTCCAATTGGCGGCACCACATGGGCGGCTTCGGCCATTAGTGCGACTCGCTCGCCTGATAAACGTTCTGCTGACTGGCTTATGATCGGCCAGATGGTCCGGCGCGACGCCAGCTTCAAGGGTCCGAACAAACCACAGGACCGTTCGGTCATCAGCGTTTCAAACACCTCGGACTCGGTGTTGAGCAACTCAACCGCGCGGGGTCCGCGCTCCATCCACACAATCGCCGAAGACGGTTGCCCCTGCCAATCGGGCAGGGGGACCAGGGTGAACGGCCCGCCCGAGCGGTGAATTTCGGTCGAAACATTGTCGTGCGGGATGGGATGTGTGACTGCAAAGGCCAATGCTTTCTGGCCATAGCGCGTGGTATGGACGTTGATACCAGCCGCCTCGCGCATGGGAGAGTTGCGCCCGTCAGCGGCGACTAACAGTTTGCAACGAATGCGGCTGCCGTCACTCAGGCCGACACGCGCTTCGGCAGTGCGGGTGAACAGACTGACAGTGCCAGTACCGGGGCGGAAATCGACATTGGACAGTTCGGCCAGTCGTGCCACCATCTCGCGCCGCAACAGCCAGTTGGGCAGGTTCCAGCCAAAGGGTTGGTCCGAAATATCTGCGGCGTTGAAATCGCGTACCACGCGGGGTTCAGGAAAATCTCCGCCTGCGTCCACAATCCGCATGATCTGTAAGGGGGCCGCGTGTGCGTCCAGCCGTTGCCACAACCCGCATTGCTCTAACAAGCCGTGCGCCGGTTGCAAAAAGGCGGTGGTCCGCAAATCAGAGCCGTCCACGTCGCGCTCGGTTATCGGGGGCGTCGGGTCGACGCAAATGACGTCGAACCCGGCGGTTCCAAAGGCCGCCGCAGCGGTCAGACCAGCGATTCCGCCGCCGGAAATCAGGATGTCACAGCTGTCTTTCATGACCTTGGCCTCCGAGTGTTTGGCAGACCCTAGTTCGGTTCTGCATCGGGCGCCAAGTGACATCCTGTCCCGCGTGTTAGCCGCGTGAAATCAGGATGAGGATCAGGAACATCACCGGCACCATCATCACGGCTGGGATGTATAGGCCCGGCAGACCGAACAACAGGGCAGAACAGCCCCACATGCTGAAAATCGCGGCCGCTGTATAACCCCACTCTTCGCCCTTTGCATGAGCGGCATCTTTGGCTAACCAGCCAAACAGGGGAATTGCAAACAACAGGCGCTGCAAGATGGGCAGGCGTCCGGGCATCTCGATCGCGCTCATGGGGTCTCCGATTCTGTTCGTCGCTGAGGCGCATATAGGGTCGATGATGCACCTGCAGAATGTGCAGATCGTCGCAGTGTGACAGCCTATCGCAGGCGGGACAGAAACGCAGTCAGGTCGTCGGTGTGATGGTGGATATGATCGGCCTCGTGCGGCTGGGGCGCGACGTGAACTGTGCGCATTCCCATCGCGTGCGGAGCAGCCAGATTGCGCGGATCATCTTCAAACATGGCCGCCTTTTCGGCGTCGATGCCATCCTGTGCAAAGATCGCCTCGAACGCGGCCTGTTTAGGTTTTGGAAGATAGCCCGCGTGTTCTACGCCATAAACCGCATCGAACAAACCGCTGAGACCGCGTGCTTTTAGCACACGTTCGGCATAAGGCGCGCTGCCGTTGGTGTAAACGATGCGACGGCCAGGCAGGCACCGGATGTTGTCGGCCAACTCGGCGTCGGGGTCCATGTGGCTCATGTCGACCTGATGCACGGCGTACAGATAGGGTTCGGGGTCCAAGTCATGCTCAGCCATCAAGCCGGCCAGCGTGGTGCCGTATTCCCGCCAATAGTGCGAGCGCAGACGATCCGCCTCGGCTCGGTCGACGCCAATGGCCTGCACCACGTAATCCGTCATCAGCACCTCGATCTGGTCGAATAGTTGCATATGAGGCGGGTACAGTGTGTTGTCGAGGTCGAACACCCATTGGGTGACGTGTGAAAAAGAAGGTTTGACCATGGGTTGGGTTTAGGCCGCCATGCACAGGTTTTCAATGCTACACTTGATTGCACGGGCCTGAGGCGGATAGACATGTCCGAACGAGGAGAAAAAACACCCCATGCCGCAATCCCGTCAGCCCAACAAAGACGCCTATAGCCTTATTCTCGAAGCGATTGATGTGGGCGTTTACAAGCCCGGCGACCGATTGGTCGAAAGTGAGCTGGCAGAACGATTTGGCGTGTCTCGTACACCTATCCGCGAAGCGTTGCAGCGCCTTGAGACGCAGTCCCTGCTAGAGCGTGACGGACGATCACTGATCGTGGCTTCATTGGATCACAACCAAATGGCCGAACTTTATGTGGTCCGGCGCGAGTTGGAAGGGTTGGCCGCAAAGCTGGCCGCGAAACACGCCACCGAAGAAGAGATCAAAGTGCTGCAGGACATGGTCGCCGCTGACGATGCATTGGTGAATGATCCAACGGCGCTGTCGCGGGCCAACCGGCGGTTTCATGAACAGATCCATCTGGCTTCGCACAACCGGTATCTGGTGCAGCAGCTGAATCTTGTGCACCGCACAATGGCTCTGATGGCTACGACGTCTCTTGCCGTTCAGGGCCGCGGCGAGATTGCGCAAAGCGAGCATAAGGGCATCGTCGAAGCGATCACCGCACGGGATGAAGAGGCGGCAGAGCGCGCGCTGAAAGAACATATCTCGGTGGCCTTCATGACCCGGCTGAAACAGGATGCGGTGCTGCGCGAAAAATGACCGTCAATGCGGCTGTACTTCTTCGCGGGCCTGCCCATGCTGAGTTTTGTCCCAGAAGAACGGGTTGCTGGCCAATTCCCACAGGGCTTTGTAGGCGGCTAATACGCCCAACGGAAAATACAGCGGCATTGTTGGAACCCACGGCATCAGGAACCGTCTATCCTGTGCTGCTACGGCCAGCATTCCAACGATCAGATTGGTGATCTCGGCCACCAGAAACAGGCTGATGAGTGCGTAGAAGGCCCAATCAGACAAAAGCGGATCGAACGGGCCAGGCAAGCCCAGTGTCGCCAACCAGAACAGCCATAGGACCGGTGCCAGTAGAAACTGGCCAATAGTGCCCAAGAAGAACGCCTGAACGCCAAGAAATCGCTTGAACCCGATGTCACCCAGCAGACGCCGCGGCGCACGCATGTGCACCAGATAGGTCACCATGAACCCCTTCAGCCAGCGCGAGCGCTGTTTGACCCAGGGCCAGGCGCGAAAGTTTGCCTCTTCATAGGTGGTGGTATCAACCATCTCGGTTCGATAGCCCGCGCGGCTGAGGCGCACACCCAGATCCGCATCCTCGGTTACGTTGTGAGCATCCCAGCCGCCAAGCTCCAGCAGCTTGTCCCTGCGGAAAAAGAATGTTGTGCCCCCAAGCGGGACGACCAGACCTAGATTCGCAATGCCTTGCAGGATGATCCGAAACCAGCTGTTGTATTCGATGGTAAAGCAGCGTGACCGCCAATTTGTGCGCGGGTTGTAATAATCCAGAACACCTTGCAGGCAGACGACATCTTCGCCAGCCCGCGCAAAATGCCGGACCACGCGTTCGATCTGATCCGGCTGCGGGGCGTCCTCGGCATCCCACACACCCAGAATGTCCCCACGACAAAAATCCAGCGCGTAGTTCATCGCTCGGGGCTTTGTCGTCAGTCCGTTCAGTTCCGGGACTTCCACTGTTCTGATCCAGCTGGGTAGATCCACTCGGCTTAATGTAGTGCGCGTGACCTCATCTGAGGCCTCCAGCACCAGAATGATGTCCAACAACGCCTTTGGGTAGCTCAGGCGTTGCAGCCGCTTTATTAAAGCGCCTGCTATTTCTCGTTCTTTGTAAAGGGGCACCATCATCGATACGCGTGGCAATCGCAGTGGGACAGGCTCGGGCGCTGGGCACACTTGGCGGCATCTCATAAGATATGAGACCAAGCCCGCCATGCGCAAAACCATGAACAAAAGCAGTGAAACTGTGGCCGTGGTCAAAAGAGCAGCCAGACCAACCAGAGGAAAGGCTGAAAAACAGAAAAGAAGTCCCGCAATGGCCGCGATCGGACCCGCGCGCTTTGTCGGCGTCCATGATCGACAGCTCTGATCCTTGTCGACCCGGGTTTCCGCGCCTTTTGCCAAAGTGTCGGAAAACGCGCTGGCAATCGCATGATCAATCTGACTAGCCGATGCAAGTACTGGTGCAATCGTGTGTTCGGTGTGGGACAGGGCGGCGCGCACCGCGGCAAAGCGGTTCGGATCCGCGGTCGCGATCAGCAGGATTGGGCCGATGCGTTGCCATGGGATTACATTATGCTTCAGCCAGAACTCGGCCGGTTTGATGTCACATAAAGTCGGGGAAGGGGGCGTGTCTTTCAGATCGGCAATTTGCAAGTTGGTCTGCTCGGACAAAGCATCCATGACTTCCTGACGGCTGATCCAGCCCTCTCCGACAAGGATCTCGCCCAGCGGGGCCTGTTGTCTGGACTGTAGATGCAGCGCCATTTCCAGCTGCGCGGTGGTGATGCAACCACGTTCGACCAAGCAGGTGCCCAGGGGTTTCCGCGACCGATTAGAAATCGGCGCGGCGCGCGTGAATTGCTGCAGGTTATGTTCAACCATAAAAAACCCCTGACACGGTGACCCGCGTCAGGGTGGCTCAATCAAGGTTAACAGCGCGTTAACACTATACGATGAAGTGGTTAAGCCTGTGCTTTCTTGTCTGCCATAGCTTCGGCAAAGCGTTCGAACAGATAGTAGCTGTCCTGTGGGCCGGGCGAGGCTTCGGGGTGGTGCTGCACTGAATAGACAGGGCGATCGGTCATGCGGATGCCGCAGTTGGACCCATCAAACAACGAGCGGTGGGTTTCCACAACGCCGTCAGGCAGGGACTGGGCGTCCACCGCGAAGCCATGGTTCATCGAAGTGATCTCGACCTTGCCGGTATCCAGGTCTTTGACCGGATGGTTGGCCCCGTGGTGGCCGTGGTTCATCTTGACGGTATGGCCGCCCAAAGCCAGCGCCAGCATCTGGTGGCCCAGACAAATGCCAAAAACGGGCAGGTCGGTGGCGTTCAGAACGTCTTTGATCATCGGCACGGCGTATTCACCGGTGGCTGCCGGGTCTCCGGGGCCGTTAGACAGGAACACGCCATCGGGATTATGAGCCAGCACCTCGGCGGCCGTCGCCGTTGCAGGCAGAACCGTGACGTCGCAACCAGCCGAGGCGAGGCAACGCAGGATATTGCGCTTTGCTCCAAAGTCCACGGCAACAACTTTATGCACCGGAGCTTCCTGACGTTTGTACCCGTCCGGCCAGGCCCACCGCATTTCGTCCCAGCGATAGCTTTGGGCGCAGGTGACCTCTTTGGCCAGATCCATGCCTTCCAAACCGGCAAAGCCACGCGCGGCAGCAACCAGGGCCTCGATGTCAAAGTTACCGTCGGGATCATGCGCCAACGCGACATGAGGTGCGCCTTGCTGGCGGATGGCGCGGGTCAGGCGGCGGGTGTCCACACCGCCGATGGCAATGCGGCCACGGCGGGCCAGCCAGGTTTTCAATTCTTCGGCCGAGCGCCAGTTCGATGGCTCGGTCGGGTCCCATTTGACCACCATCCCGGCGGCAACCGGATCGCCGGTCTCGTCATCCTCGGGGTTCACGCCGACATTGCCGATATGAGGGAAGGTGAAGGTCACAATCTGTCCCGCATAAGAGGGGTCGGTCATGATTTCCTGATATCCGGTCATGGCGGTGTTAAAGCACAGTTCAGCCACGGTTTGGCCGGTGGCGCCGAAGCCCATTCCGTAGAACAATGTACCGTCGGCCAATGCCAGACATGCGGTGGGCTTGGACGGGGCGTTCTGGGCCATGGCGCGACTCTCCTGCAAGGTAAACCGGCGCATACCTAAGGGGGTTGTACGCTCGGGTCAAGTCTGTTCAATTTTTAGGCTATTGTTTAAAATCAATAAGTTAACCATATGAACCCCCTGTTGTATCGCGCTTTTTGTTTCGATATGGTCGGGGTTCCTTTGCCATGGGGATGGACAGAACATATGGATATGCGATCAAGGGTGAACACTGCCCTGAAGCAAGCAATGAAAGACAAGGATGCCGAGCGTCTGTCGACGCTGCGCCTGATTAATGCTGCGATCAAGGACCGTGACATCGCCTCGCGCGCGTCTGACAATGAAGAAGCCAAAGGCTGCGGCGACGCAGAGGTGCTTGAAATTCTTGGCAAAATGACCAAGCAGCGCAAAGAAAGCGCCCGCGCTTATGAAGAGGGCAGCCGGTTGGATCTTGCCGAACGGGAACTGCGCGAGGTCGAGGTCATCGAGGAATTCTTGCCCAAGCAATTGGACGATGACGAGGTGAGCAAGGCCATTCAGACCGCAATCACGGCCACCGGCGCCGGGTCGATCCGCGACATGGGCAAAGTGATGGGTGAGCTGAAAACCCGTTACACCGGCCAGATGGATTTCGGCAAGGTTGGCCCGATGGTCAAAGATCAGCTCTGCGCTGCGCCAGGCGGCAGCTGCTAGGCATTATTGTTTGCTAAGATGCTAAGGCTGCGCGACAGGTTCGCGCAGTTTTTTTGTGAGCTCATCAAACAGCGAAATCCGCTCTTCCTCAGACAGAAAGGCACCAATTTCAACTTCGCGGCCGTCACCGGTCAGTGTTACATAATTCGGGACCGGGCCGCCGCGCTCATGCATTTCGGGACGCGCCCAATAGCGGTTGCAGGACCACTCCTGCTGCCCCCGTTGTGGGTGATGCTGCACCAGACGGGCCTGCGAGCCGGTCAAGGTCAACACCTCGAAAACGCTGCGTGCACGGTAATTGGACTGGATCGCGAACCACAGTCCCAGAACGGTCAACAGCATGAATGGCAGCAAACCCCACAGCAAAACCGACCCAAGAACAGCCATCAGGGGAATCAAGCCAAACAGGAAGACCGCCAACACCACACGCATCGCCCAGCGTGGGGGCAGAGAGTTATGCGGCCACAGGCGCAACTCTTGCTCGGAACTTGAGGTTTGATTCCATCGATACGGCATGGTGCAAAAATAGCGCAACACCTGCCGGTGTCTAACAGGAAAGATCAGATGACGTGCCCAACTCTGGCCCACGACAACGCGTCGTCCAGCCGGTCATCGCCCCAGAAAACCTCGCCGCGAACGACCAGGCTGGGGGCGCCAAAAACGCCCAGCTTTGTGGCCTGTTCGGTTTCGGTTTCAAGGGCCGAGATCGTGTCCGGGCTGCGGGCACGGGCAAGGGTCAGGCGTGGGTCCTGCTGACACCGATGCAGCGCTTCTGACAGCGCCGTTTCGCTGCCCGCCTCAATCCCTTCTTCGAACCAGATGCGGTACAGGTTTTGGGTAAAGGACTTGCCCCAGCCATCCGACATACCCAGCACAGCGACCTGATTGGCCAGCGCAAGATCCGAGATCGGGTAGGGTGCAGGAAGCGTCGCGTGCAGGTGGTACTTTGCGGCGCGCCGCTCGATATCACGCCACATATATGCGGATTTGGCCGGTTTGCCCGCAAAGGGAATGTTCTGTTGTTCGGACATCACGGTGCGCACATTGAACGGTCGCCAATTGACGGTCGCGTCATGCTCATCACACCAATCATCCAGGCGCATGATCGTCAGGAAGCTGTATGTGCTGCCGATGGAAAACCAAAAATCTATTTCGGGCATCTGATGGCTCCGATCCCAGGGTTTCTGGATACATGATACCCTAATTTGGGCAGATTATCGAACGCACCCTGAAATGGCGTTGGGAACGCGCCAAATCGAGTCGCTCTAAAACAGAACTTTTTTGATGGGTTGCGCGGGTTGAGGGGCAATACCGCAGTCGGTCATCTGCCGCAGGTCGATCTCGATGCTGCGACACAGGGCCGAGATCGGAACATCGGTCACATCCCCTTCGAATGGATCCTCCATCGAGGCGCTGACGCGTTCGGTGACAAAGAAGATCCAGCAGACCAGCGCCCCAACCGGCGCGAATGTCAGCCAGTCGAAGATAACAAGCTGCCATACAGAGATATCTGCTCCGGGGATAATTGATCGCTCGTCGTTGAACGCCAGTGGCAGCATGAAGATGAAGATCCAACTGAAGACGCGACCGACTTCGGCAACCTGTCTTGGGAAAGGTGTGTTTTTGATCCGCTCACACTGGCCTTGCGTCGTCGTAAACCGGGCGAGGCGGTCCATCAGGGCGACGTGCCAATAGGGGGCAATGCCACGGCTGCGCGCCAGCTCAGCAAGCTTTTCGCCCTGAAGAAACATCAGATAGGCGGCGCGATTGCTCTTGCCTTCAAGCCTGGGCAAGTCGCTTTCCAATTGGCGTTCACGCCAGCATTCGGGCTTTTGATGCAGCTCGGTGCGGTCTGAAATAGGTTTGTGTCCAAACATCCATGGACGTCGGCTGCGTCCTGTCGGCGAGGGCTGGCGCAGCTGAAAGGCAAGCATATTGAGCCATGCGATGTGACGTTCGATCAGTTCGTCGCGCAGCGCGGGATCAATCGGTGTGCCGTCGGGCAGCACCAGGTTGCTAATAGTGTTGCCCCAGTCCCTGCTGGCATTGACGATCTCGCCCCAGATGCAGCGCGCTTCGGACCAGCGCGCAAAGGCCGATGTGTTTTTGAAGCCCAGAAAGAACGCCACTGCCAGCCCGAGCATGGTGACGGGCGGGCTGGGGTTCGAGATCAGCTCGATTGTCGTGAGCTCGTCCGCGAGTACGACCAGCAGCGTCCATGTCAGCACGATACAGATAAAGCCAAAGGAGCCTTTGACCATCTGTCGTACAGTAATTCCGTCGTGAAGGATCATGACCGACCGGGTCCTGCGCAATTGGCGATTGCAGATCAGTCTAACGGCTTATTCTCGGGCAAGTCTATGCTAGCGCTGTTTAATTCTTGAGGTCCGAAAGTGAAAAGCCCCGCATCTGCGGGGCTTTGTCAGTCTATGTTGCCGGGATTAGTGGGCGTGGCCTTTATCCCAGTCTTCCTGCTTTGGCAGCTGCTCGAACGTGTGCTCGGGCGGCGGGGTCGGCAGGGTCCATTCCAGCGTATCCGCGTATTCGTTCCAGGGGTTCGGTCGGGTCTCACGCTTGCCACGCAGCAGGGCGTAGATCACGATGCCGAAGAACAGCAGGAACGAGGCGAACGAGATGAACGCGCCAATCGACGATACATAGTTCCACTGGGCGAATGCCTCGGGGTAGTCGATGTAGCGGCGCGGCATGCCCTGACGGCCCAGGAAGTGCTGCGGGAAAAAGGTCAGGTTTGCGCCAATGAAGAACATCCAGAAGTGAACCTTGCCCCAGAATTCCGAGTACTGGCGACCTGTCATCTTGGAGAAGTAGAAGTACATTCCCGCAAAGATCGCAAACACGGCACCCAAGCTCATCACGTAATGGAAGTGCGCAACCACGTAATAGGTGTCGTGATACGCACGGTCCACACCGGCCTGGGACAGAACCACACCGGTCACACCGCCAACGGTGAACAGGAACAGGAAGCCGAAGGCAAACAGCATCGGTGTCTTGAACTCGATCGAACCGCCCCACATGGTCGCGATCCACGAGAAGACCTTAACCCCGGTTGGCACCGCAATGACCATCGTGGCCAGCATGAAGTACGCCTGCTGACGCAGTGACAGGCCAACGGTGTACATGTGGTGCGCCCACACGACAAAGCCCAGCACGCCGATCGCGATGATCGCCCAAACCATCGGCAGGTAACCGAAGACGGGCTTGCGCGAGAACGTCGCGATGACGTGGCTGATGATGCCGAAACCGGGCAGGATCACGATATACACTTCCGGGTGGCCAAAGAACCACAGGATGTGCTGATACAGAATCGGATCGCCGCCACCGGCGGGATCAAAGAAGGTGAAGCCAAAGTTGCGATCCATCAGCAACATGGTGATCGCACCCGCCAGAACCGGCAGGGACAACAGAATCAGCCACGAGGTGACAAAGATCGACCAGCTGAACAGCGGCACCTTGAACAGGGTCATGCCCGGGGCACGCATGTTCAGGAAGGTGGTGATCATGTTGATCGCGCCGAGGATCGAGGAGGCGCCCGATACGTGCACGGCAAAGATCGCAAGGTCCATGGACATGCCGCCTTCGGTTGTCGACAGCGGCGGGTACAGAACCCAGCCTACGCCCGAACCGAGCTGATCGTTACCACCGGGGCTCAGCAACGAGGCCACACCCAGCGACGTACCAGCGACATAAAGCCAGAAAGACAGGTTGTTCATCCGCGGGAAGGCCATGTCCGGTGCACCGATCTGCAACGGCATGAAATAGTTGCCAAATCCGCCGAAAAGCGCTGGGATGACCACGAAGAACATCATCAGAACACCGTGATAGGTGATCATAACGTTCCACAGGTGTCCGTTAGGGGTGCAGAGCTCGGCTCCGCTACCGAACAGTCGGAAGCCTTCCAGGCACATATGCTGCACCCCGGGTTCCATCAATTCGATCCGCATGACAACAGTCATCAGAACTGAAATCAGACCGGCAAGTGCCGAGACGACCAGGTATAGAATCCCGATGTCCTTGTGGTTGGTCGACATGAACCAGCGCTGGAAAAATGTGCGCTGGTCTTCATGGTCGTGACCATGAATGGCTGCGTCTGCCATTATAGGTGCCTCCTGTTGCAACTGCACCGCGCAGTTGGACCTCTCCAACGCGCGGGATTCCTGCTGGTTTTAGATTGCGGGGGGACGACCTTCAATGGTCGAGTTTGATCTGGATCAAGATTAATTGTCGCGGGCAGGAGGGCGACCCGCGAAATTTTCACCAAATTCTGCATTCATCTGGGTATCAGCGCTCCGAATTCAAGGGGGCGGCTGGGAATTGCGTTCCCCGCTTGACCCGGGGCGGGGTGCGCCGCAGAACTGTCGGCAACACGTCAATCGGAGAATTGAAATGACCGCCTATGATCCCGAGAATATTTTTGCCAAGATTTTGCGCGCAGAGATACCTTCGAGCCGAGTATACGAAGATGACGATACGGTGGCCTTCATGGATATCATGCCGCGCTCGGACGGGCATCTGCTGGTGATCCCCAAAACCCCTTGCCGCAACATTCTGGACGCAACGCCTGCACAACTGGCGGCTGTGACCGCAACGGTCCAGAAGATGGCCAAGGCTGTCGTAGCAGCGTTCGATGCGGACGGGGTCACGATCCAGCAATTCAACGAGGCCGCCGGCGGGCAGGAGGTTTTCCACCTGCATTTCCATATTCTGCCGCGCCATGATGGTGTTGCTGTACGGGCGCCGGGAACGATGGGCGATTTCGACCTGATCGCGCAGCATGCCGAAAAGATCAAAGCCGCGCTGAGTTGACTGGGAGGCAGTTACTTCGAGTGCACGTGTGGCCCCGCACACTCACTGTGATCGCCAAATGCGTGAAGCACGGCGCAGACATGGTCGTGCTTGCCATCGCAGGCTTTGGAAATTCGGGTCAGTTCCGCCTCAAGGCTGCGCAGGCGGGAAATACGGTCCCGTAGGTCGGCCAGCTGCCTTTCGGCAATTTCATGCGCTTGGTTAAGGTCGCCGCCAGACGCGCCTTCCAGGGACAGTAAACCCTCGACATCGGTCAGCGGTAAACCAAGATCGCGGCAATGGCGAATAAAAAGCAGCCGTTTCAATGCAGTGTCGTCGTACCGGCGCTGATTACCCGCTGTTCGATCCGGGCGCGGCAACAGCCCCTTGTCTTCGTAAAACCGGATGGTCGGAACCTTGACCCGCGTGTGACGCGACAGATACCCAATTGAATACATCTTTTTTCCTCAGGGCTCTTGAACCTCTAGTCACTAGAGGAATTACATGCAATGTGCAGCCGTAACAAGGGACACACATTTCAGATGGCACATGATCATTCTCATAAGGGGAACAGCCACGCGCACCATCACATAGACCCGGAGGCAGGGGACGCGCGCGTTGCTTGGGCCATTGCCGTCAACATGTTCCTGACGCTGGCACAGGTTATTGGGGGCATTTTTTCAGGGTCGCTGGCGTTGATCGCCGACGCCCTGCACAATTTCTCTGACGCTATCGCGTTGGTCATCGCCTTTTTTGCCCGCAAAATCGCCCGCAGACCTGCCGATCCACGCATGAGCTTCGGCTATGGCCGGGCCGAGGTCGTCGCCGCGCTTGTCAACTATACCACTCTGGTCGTGCTGTCGGTGTACTTGTTCTACGAAGGCGTGATGCGGTTTTTTGAGCCTGAGCCGGTTAACGGCTGGATGGTCGTCTGGATCGCGGCACTGGCTTTGATTGTGGATCTTGTCACGGCTGCGCTGACTTACTCAATGGCCAAGGATAGCATGAACATCCGGGCGGCCTTTCTGCACAACGTGGCGGACGCCTTGGGATCGGTGGCTGTGATCATTGCCGGTACCGCGGTGATCCTGTTCAACTGGACATGGGTAGACCCCGCCGTCACGATACTGATTTCGCTCTACATACTGTGGCATGTCAAAAGTGAAATTGGCGAAACGATCCGCGTTCTGATGATGGCAGCGCCCCCCGAACTGGACCCGGAAGAGGTCGCCTCGGCCATCGAGGACATACCGGGTGTGTCCGAGGTTCACCATGTCCACTTGTGGAGCATGCAGGAGCGAGTGCCTGCGTTGACGGCCCACCTGGTCGTGGACGCGGCGGCCTGGGCCGATGCGGAAGGGGTGAGGGCCAGCGTCAGACAATCGCTCCGCGACCGGTTTGCCATTGGTCACGCCACGCTTGAGCTTGAGCAGATCGACCGCGCGTGTGTCGGGTCGTCACGTTTTGGGCATACAGAAGAGAAACTATAGAGTGGGATGTGAATTGCCGCTCCGATTTGGGGTCGGAACGGCAGACTCGTTAACAAATACCTTTCCGATTACTCAGGATGACCCAAGATCACCGGTTAACACACCACTCACTCTAAGAACGGTAAGTCTATATTACCCTCAAACACGCGGGATGTATCTATTTGAGTGAGTTTTTCACCCATTTGCCCTATTGGTACGGTAGCCATTGGGAAATTTCGGCTCAGTATGGAAACAGCGGGGTCAAAATTTGCGGGATTGTTAACGGCGCATTGATTCTGATTGATTCGCGGGTATCGATTCAGGCCCTGTCGAGGTCAAAAAAAATCTCTGAAAAGGTTTTCCGCAGGGCCGTGTCCACGTCCACCAGGGTGACCGGCAACCCCAGATCGACAAGCGACGTAACCCCATGTTCGGTGATGCCGCAGGGGACGATGCCTGAAAAATGCTCAAGGTCAGGTTCGACATTGATCGAGATGCCGTGGAAACTGACCCATTTGCGCAAGCGCAATCCGATCGCCGCCACTTTATCCTCGGCAGGTTGGCCCGAAGCGGTCAGTGGTTCGTCATTGCGCCGCACCCAAACACCGACGCGACCGTCACGGATTTCACCATGCACGTTGAACTCGGCAAGCGCTGCGATCACCCATTCTTCCAGTTGCTTGACGAAACGGCGCACATCCTTACCGCGTTTGTTCAGGTCCAGCATCACATAGGCCACGCGCTGGCCGGGGCCATGATAGGTGTATTCACCTCCACGCTTGGCCTCAAAGACCGGAAAGCGATCCGGGTCGGTCAGGTCTTCGATCCGGGCTGAGGTGCCGGCGGTGTAAAGCGGCGGATGCTCCAGCAGCCACACACACTCATCCGCTTCTCCGGCCGCAATTGCAGCCACACGCGCCTCCATGAAGGCGACGGCGTCATTGTAATCGGTCAGCCCGTCTGTGATCTTCCATTCCATAAGTGCTCCTTACCGCCGGGGCAGGGCGAATAAAAGAGGTCACGCAGCCTCGGTCAGGCACCGCTGCAACAGGTCCGAATAAGTTTCGGCCCCTTGCGCACCGGTCGCCAGGTACTTGCCCTCAAACACCATTGACGGGACACCTGAAACACCACGGCTGGTCCAGAACTGTTGCTTTTCGCGAACCGGCGCAATGTGATCGCCCGAAGTCAGAGCCGCACGGGCAGCGCCCCGGTCCAGACCCGCCGCTTGGGCCGCATCAAGCAGGACCTCGGACTGGGATACGTCCTTTTGATTGGTAAAGTAAGCCTCGAACAGGGCCATCTTCAACGGATGCTGGCGGCCTTGCGTTTCGGCCCAGTCCAACAGTTGATGTGCTGCAAAAGTGTTCACCATCCGGCTGTCGTCATTGAAGTTGAACGTAAAGCCAAGCTCGGCGCCGATCTGGGTCAGCCGATCGCGGGCCTGCTGGCTCTGCTCAGCCGTTGAGCCATACTTCTCAATGATATGTTTGCGCAGGTTCTGGCCCTCTGGCGGCATATTGGGGTTCAGCTCAAAAGGATGCCATCTGAGATTAGCCAGCACGTTTTGTTCTTTCAAAGCCAGGTCCAGTTGGTGAAACCCCACGATGCACCAGGGGCACACAACGTCTGAGACGATATCAATCTGGACAATTGGGCGGGGATCTTGCGCGGTCATGGGCGGGCTCCGGGGAAGGGGGGAATAAACTCTGTCTGCAGTACAGATAAGGATGGCACCACGGAATTCAAATCGGCTTGTTTTTTGCCTCTTCACATCCTGTTCGCCACCGTCTATATGCCCCTCAACCAAGTCATTGGCAGTGCGGTCGTGGCGGAATTGGTAGACGCGCAGCGTTGAGGTCGCTGTGGGGTAACACCCGTGGAAGTTCGAGTCTTCTCGACCGCACCATTATACTCCCGAAACACACGAATTTCAGCGCCTTTGTCGTGTAGAGTTGCACCAGTTTGCATTGGAATGACCACTTCACTATTTCCTGTCTCGCCCACGTGGATTGGGATGTGTATGAGTGGGCAAGACTTTTTGGGAAGGATAATATGTCTCAGTCCATCACCGTGTTCACAACGATGAAGAACGAAGGCCCGTATATGCTGGAATGGGTTGCGTTTCACAAAACACTGGGCGTCGACCATTTTGTGATTTTCACCAACGACTGTGATGACGGAACGGACAAAATTGCTGCAAGGTTGCAAGAGCTTGGCTTGGCCACTCATGTCAGCAATGAAGTGAAAGAAGGAGGCAATCCCCAGCACCAGATGCTGCGCCGCGCGCGCCGCCAACCCAAGGTCAAAGAGGCCGACTGGCTGCTGTGTCTGGATGTAGATGAGTTTTGGAATATCCGCTGCGGCGACAACGGATTTCATGACCTTATTGCCGAGGTCGAGCAAAAAGCAGGGCAGCCGGCCGATGCGATATCTTTTGCGTGGAAGTTGTTTGGAAGTTCGGGAAACATCAGCTTCGAAGACAGACCGGTGACCGAGGTTTTCTCGATGGGGGATCAAGAGTTCTCCTATCATTCAAGCCGCGCTTTTGGGCTGAAAACGCTGTTCCGAAATAATGGCAAGTTCACCCGGTTTGGTCCGCATCGCCCAAAGGGCTTTGACGAAGAGGTAGCGCCTGACATCGCTTGGTCAGATGCTGGCGGAAAGCTGTTTCCAGCCGATAAAGTCGGTTGGCGGGCGTGGCGCGGGTTCGACCATTCCTTGGGACGCATCCACCACTATTCAGTCCGGTCCATGGACGGGTTTCTGGTCAAGCGCGACCGGGGACGCACAAACCACATCAAGGTGGATCAGGGACAAGCCTACTGGCAGGACATGAATGCCAACAAAGAGGCCGATCAATCCATCTTGCCTGCCGCACGCCGCGCCGCACCTCTGCTGGCCGATCTGAAGGCGGATGAAGAGTTGAACGAATTGCACGCGCAGGCCTGCGACTGGCACCGAGCCAAGGTGTCCGAAATCAAGATGCGCCCGGAATGGGTAGAGTTTCGCGTCTGGCTCGCCGATAACCTGATTTGATCATTATGGCCGAAGACCTATCGAAAGAGCAGCTGAAACCGGAACACCCTGATCGCAAGACAGGGTATGAGCGTATCCTGACGGATCCCGCTCCGCCTTGGTTTGTCGAGCTGTACCCTGGCGGCGACGGCACTGGGTACTTTCAAAAGCTGGAACGCCACTCGATCCTGTTCCATCAGCGCTACCCGAAGCGTCTGGTAGTCAGCTTCGACAATATCGCCAACGCCAATGACCTGTCCTTCGCGCGCGAGCCGTGGGGCTGGAAATTCTTTCGGGACGAAGGGTGGTCCCACATGGGCGTCTTCGCGCGCACCAAGGCATGGTATCGCGACCCCGAGATCATTTCTTATTTTGAAAACAAGGTCGCCGAGGGGTTCTTTGACCGGTTCGATCAGGTGGTTTTTGCAGGCGCATCGATGGGCGGTTTTGGGGCACTGACCTTTTCGGCGCATGTACCCGGCGCGCATGTGATCGCGTTCAACCCTCAGACAACATTGGATGAACGGCTGGTGCCTTGGGAAACCCGCTATAGGTTCGGCCGCGTACAGGATTGGGATCTGCCGATGAGCGATGCGGCTCAAACTGTTCTGACAGCTGGTAAGGCTTACGTCTTTTACGACCCATTCTTTGATCTGGACCGGCAGCAGGTTCAGCGTCTGCAGGGCGACAACGTGATGTTGCTCAAGACCTGGTTTTCAAACCATTTCGCGGCGCCCATGCTGCGCAAGCTGGATATCCTCAAGCCAGTGATGCTGGGGGCGATGGACGGCTCACTGGATACGGTTGGGTATTACAAGATGATGCGCGCCCGACGTCGCCTGCCTATGTATATTCGGGGGATTGAGGCCATCGGCGCCGAGCGGCACCCTGACTTGGCGGCAAAAGCCCGGCAGCGGTTCCGCCGACTGCGCCGGCAGGCCATGGCCGAGAAGGAAAGGGACGCCTCGTGACCGCCGCCAAAGGCGTGTTTGTCGGTCAGCGCAAGGACCGCATGGGCGCGCGGTTGCTGATGATGCTGACCTGCATCCGGCTGGCCGAAGATTTCGGCACGACCTACCGGGTGAATTGGTTCCCGCAGGGCGCGGACGCGCCCGAACTTGACCACCCACAAGAGTTGTTCGCGCAGGATTGGATGTATGAACATTTCCTTACTCCTAAGGAGTTCGGAGCTCTTTCGCAGAATGCCTTGCCGATCTGGTCCTTCCAAAACGACACCTCGCCCGACCGTCTGATTGCGCATCTCAACGCCGGACGGTCGGTGCTGGTAGAGGAAGGTTTCGAGGTGCTGGCCTTCCCGTGGGAGGACGTCGAGACCATCCGGCCAAGGTATCGCGACTTCATTCACCGGGTCGGGTTCACGGAAGAAATACGCGAAATTATGGATCGCGCGGATGCCAGGCTGTCAGGGCAGGGTGTATCTGCCTATCACATCCGCCGCGGTGATATTTTGAATGGGTTGCCGTGGAAGCACACGACCTGGCCCGCAAAGATCGAACCCGAAGAACTGTATGAGGCGCATCTGGCGAAGAATGCCGATAAAGCGGCCATAATGTTCTCGGACCAGCCGGAACTGATTGCCCGGTTTCAGTCAAAGTTTCCGCACCTGCTGCAGATGCCAGACATTGCCGATGTGTCCGGGATGACACGGGCGAAACGCGATTTTCTAGAGCTCTATACGATGTCGCGTGCTGATCAGGTGATTGCACCGGTCATCTCAGCCTTTTCCATGGCAGCAGCCCGAATATCGGGACAGCAGCGAAAAGTGTTTCGGGATGTTCTGACAGAAGAAGAGATTTCTCAGGCGAATGAGAGCGCAATTCGGCGCCTACAGGCTGGGTTTGATGGCTTTTTGAACACGTCCGAGGCCGCGCATATTTATGGCAAGGTTCTGTTCCATATGAACCGGCTGCATTCAGACGATCGAACCGAAGAGGCCAGCGATATCGCTTCAAGGTTGCTGGACGAGGGGGCGGACAACGCGTTTCTGCCGCTTCTTCAAGCGCTCAACTTGTTTTACGCAAACAAGTGGGATGAATCTGCAGAGATGGTCGAGACGGCTTTGTTGGACCCCCATACATGGCCCGAAGACTATGCGGTTTGTGGTGCCTTGAAGGCAGCAGCGTTGGGGGAAAAGAGAAAGCGTTGGCAAGCAGCCCAGGCATTCAGCCGTGCATTTTGGGCCAAACCGATCCGACCTGACGTGTTGGTGTTTGGGTCGCGCGTTGTCTACCGGGATCAGATATCATTGCGGCTGTTTCCACCTACCGACTGGTCGCTGCAAAAGGTTATCCGCAGGCCCTGGTTCAATTTCAACTCCCATGTCGCACAGCGCAAAGTGTTGGTGAGATTGCCGTGCAATTTCGACTTTCTTCTGTTGGATTGGTCGATCCTTTCTCTGGATCAAAAAGCCCGCAGGCTTTTGGAAAACAAACCCCGTTTGAAGCAGCTGCATGACGGTCTTATTCGGATGACCGATATGCCTGACGAGGATCCGCGCGTACGGAGTTTTAGCGCCAAACTGGGGGCACGTATTGGGAGTATTTCCAATGCTGAGGCCATTGATATCACACGTAAGGTTCTGTCGGATGTGCCCGACAATCCACTCTATCACAAACGATTGGCCGAACTGTACCAAGCAGAAGGCGAGGGAACAGCATCGCGGATAACCATGGCGGATGCCTTGGCCTGCGATCCGGGTAACGCCTTTTTAATCTTTGCTATGGGACAGATGCTGGAAATGAACGGTGCCGTTGAACAGGGCCAGAGGCAGATCATTCAGGCCGCAGAGATCGACGACGACACCGCCGCTATTCAGGGCGAGGCCGGGCGAATATTGTTACAACAGGGCAAAAAGGAAGCTGCCCGTGCGTTTCTTCAAAAAGCCCGAGATTTGTGCCCGACGTACAAGCGGTTCTCAAACCAACTTAAACGGGCGGGCGGGTGAATTGCGTGGATTTCCCCTTGGTAGTTCCACCAATTCAACGTAATTTACGGGCAAATTCCGAATGATCCCGATAAGTTCCGGGCAAGAACAACGAACAGGGCAGTCAAGTATGGCCGATCAGGACCCACGATATATCAGTGTCACCCCGATGAAGAACGAAGGCCCGTTTGTGCTAGAGTGGGTGGCCCATAACCGTGCGATTGGTATCGACCAGATGGTTGTGATGACCAATGACTGCACCGATGGCACCGATGCCTTGCTGCAACGGTTGGATGAAAAGGGCATTCTGATCCACGTCGACAACAACTCGCGTCGCAAGACCAGTCCCCAAAAACGTGCCTATAGGACTTTTTTGAAGATGGAAGTCGCACGCTCGCAGGATTGGGTCGTGGTGATCGACGCCGACGAACATATCAATGTCAAGACCGGTGATCACACGCTGCGGGCTTTGACCGATGCCATCCCGGATGCCAAGACGATCTCAATGACGTGGCGGTTGTTTGGAAACGCAGGCGTTGTGCGGTATGAAGACCGGTTCTTGTCGGATCAGTTCCGACAGGCTGCCCGTGAACAGACTTACCGGCCGCCGCAGGCATGGGGCTTCAAGACAATGTTTCAGCGAGAGATTTGGGATGGGTTGGGTGTTCACCGCCCCAAAAAGCCGACCGTTGAAACCATCGAAGAATGTCATTGGTACAACGGATCAGGCCAACTGATGCCTGAACGATACTATGAAAAAAGCTGGCGATCAGCCCGTGACTCGGTCGGGTATGAGTTCGTGCAGGTCAACCATTACGCACTGAAGTCCTGCGAAAGCTATCTGGTCAAAAAGATGCGCGGTCGGGCCCACCATTTGGGGGAAAGCCTTGGTCTGGAATACTGGAACATGATGAACCAGAACGCCGAGACGAATACCTCGATAGACGTGGTTTTGGATCGCAAACGTGGTTTCTATTACGAAATGCTCTCTGACCCCGAGGTTGCGCGCCTTCATCATGCGTCTTGCGATCTGCACCGCCAACAGATCGCGCAATTGTGTGACCTGCCCGAGATGCAGGACCTCATGCAGCAGATGACCGCAGGTTTCACGGCCAGCCAGCAGGCATGACGCAGCACAGTTCGGGGACAGGAGCTAGGTAATGCTTTGGCTGCACATGGGGATGCCCAAAACCGGCACGACTGCCTTGCAGGGATTTCTGCGCCGGAAACATTCGGTCATGAACGAGATCGGCCTGCATTATATGGAAACCGGCCGACGCCGGCTGGATGGCGGCACACGTCTGGCGATAAGTCACAACATCGTCGCCTTTCACATCAACCAGAGCGCTGATCCGATGGACCCGTTTCGGTCTGCCATGACCACTGAATACGACGCGCATGCGGATCAGACCTGTGTTGTTTCTTCCGAGATGTTCTATGGCTGCAATCTGAACCGGCTGGCCGAGGTTTTTGCTGATATCCCCTCGCGTGCATTGACGATCACTTACTATTGCCGCCGGTATTCCGATTTCTTCGAGGCTGATTACAAACAGCGGGCCAAGGCAGGACGGCTGTCCAACGGCGGGACAGAATACATCCGCCAGCAACTTGATCTTATCCGCAATCACCCGGAACGGTTGAGCTTTTCTGCCAAGCTGGCCGAAATCCGCACTGCCTTTCCCGGCGTCACCGTTGCTCCGCTTTTGTATGAACGCTCAGGCATGGTGCGGGGCAACGTCGTTGATGATTTCCTGTCGCGGATCGGTACGCCATTGGCTGAGGAAGTTTCAGCAGGAGCCGTGTCCAACCCCTCGCAATCCCGCGCGGCGAGCGAAGCTTTTGGTGTCATCTCCCGTGCGCTGGGGCGTAAGAAGAGCCGCCAGTTACGCCGGATATTTGTCGATGATCCTGTCATGGTGCGCCGCAATGATGTGCTGGAACCCGATGAGCGCGCTTGGCTAGACGAATTCGTGGCCAAGCAGGATACCGCCTTTCAGCAAGAGTTCTTTCCCGACCGGCCCGAACTGTTCACCCCGACAACGCTAAGCGATGAGGACAAGACGTTCCGCCGGGATACGCCCGAAGAGTATGAGGCTTTGCGTAAAGCTTCTGAGATTGTGTTTCGGTTGGCTTTGGACGTCTGATCGTTATTCCTGAACGACGATTTCCTGACGCTGTTTTCCGGTCGTCTTGTCAAAAATTAGGATGCGGTTGTCATCGGTCACGACCGCGTACCAGTTGCTGCCGATGGTCACGGCCTGAGCTTTGGCCCCGTCCGGCAGTTCGATTTGATCGGGCAGGGTAGGGGTTCTGTCCGATAGTCGGATGACAATCAGTGCGAATGTCACTAGAACCCCGCCAATCATCACCGCGGTCAGCAGCATGACCATGCGCCGCAGCAAGCGAAGTTGCGGTGTTTCCTGCGGTACTTGGGGTTCGGAAGGGACAGTCATGGGCACCCGCCAGATTGAATTTCAGATCGCGGCCGATCCGCCGCCACGCCTTGATAAGGCGCTTTCACGGGATGTACCAGCGGATGAAAACCTGTCGCGCACTCGCCTGACCCGTCTTATCGAAAACGGCGAGGTGACCATCGACGGTGTCGAAGTTCGGGACCCAAAGGCCAAGGTGGCCGAAGGCGCCTTGGTGTCGATCTCCGTCGCCGAAGCAGAAGAGAGCCACATAGGTCCCGAAGATATCCCGCTGAATGTCGTCTATGAGGACGCGGACCTGATCGTCATCAACAAACCGGCAGGCATGGTTGTTCACCCCGCGCCGGGCTCGCCCAACGGAACACTGGTCAATGCCTTGCTGCATCATTGCGGTAAGGACCTGTCGGGCGTTGGGGGCGTCAAACGCCCCGGCATCGTGCACCGCATCGACAAAGAGACCAGCGGCTTGCTGGTGGTCGCCAAGTCTGACGCGGCCCATCACGGGCTGGCGGCGCAGTTCGAGGCGCATAGCGTCGAACGCTATTACCGCGCGATTTGCTACGGCGTACCGGATGCGAATGATCCGCGACTGCGCGGAATCAAGGGTGTCAGCTTTGAACCGGGCAATATCATGCGCCTGACAACGCAATTGGCGCGGCACAAAAATGACCGGCAGAAACAAGCGGTTCTGTTCCATGGTGGTCGGCATGCGGTAACTCGGGCGCGGCTGGTCGAGACATTTGGCAACCCGGCAGGCATCGCGCTGATTGAATGTTGGCTGGAAACCGGCAGGACGCACCAAATTCGTGTTCATATGGCCCATGCCGGGCATGGGCTGGTTGGCGATCCGGTATATGGGGGTAAACGCAAGCTTGCGGCAAAAGCCTTCAATCTGGCCGCTGCTGAGGCTGTGCGCAGTTTTCCGCGACAGGCGCTGCATGCCGCAGTTTTGGGCTTTGAGCACCCTGTGACAGGCGAGAACCTTCGGTTTGAGGCCGATTTGCCAAAAGATATGGAATTTCTGATTGAACAACTGCGCGCACCGCTGACATAATACGCAAACATACGTGAGTAACGCGTTCTTAGCTTTCCTTTATCAATCGTTAATTTCAAACTGTTAACGGTACCTCTTGAATGGATCGGGACTTATTCCCATATCCCATGTTAACGAAGTAAACATTTGTCGGAGGGACATGAATCATGGCAAATTACGCAAATCTCCCCGCGCCGACGCCCGAGGGCGGCCTGAACCGCTATATGCAGGAAATTCGCAAATTTCCGCTGCTTGAGCCGGAAGAAGAGTACATGCTCGCCAAGCGTTGGGTCGAAGAGCAAGACACTGAAGCTGCACATAAAATGGTCACGTCGCATCTGCGATTGGCGGCCAAGATTGCTATGGGCTATCGCGGCTATGGCCTGCCACAAGCCGAGGTGATTTCCGAGGCCAATGTGGGCCTGATGCAGGCGGTCAAAAAGTTTGATCCGGAAAAAGGTTTCCGTTTGGCGACCTATGCAATGTGGTGGATTCGTGCCTCGATCCAGGAATACGTTCTTCGGTCGTGGTCGATGGTCAAGCTGGGCACTACATCGGCGCAGAAAAAGCTGTTCTTTAACCTTCGCAAGGCCAAGGCCCGTATTGGTGCGCTGGAAGAAGGCGACCTGCGTCCTGAAAACGTCAAGCGGATCGCTACTGATCTGGGCGTGACCGAAGCTGAAGTCATCAGCATGAACCGCCGGATGTCTGGTGGTGATGCCTCGCTGAACGCGACCGTCGGGTCCGAGGGCGAAGGCACCATGCAATGGCAGGACTGGCTTGAGGACGAAGATGCCGATCAGGCGGGCGATTACGAAGCCCGCGACGAGCTTGACGCCCGCCGCGAGCTTCTGGCGGCTGCGCTGGATGTCCTGAATGACCGGGAAAAGGACATCCTGACTCAGCGCCGTCTGATGGATCAGCCCGTCACGCTGGAAGAGCTCAGCACGCAGTACAATGTCAGCCGCGAGCGCATTCGACAGATCGAGGTTCGTGCCTTCGAGAAGCTGCAGAAAAAGATGCGCGAACTCGCCCGTGAAAAGGGCATGCTGGGTACTGTCTGACCCAATTGGTTCAGCCCGCCACAATGGCGGGCTGATTTTCTTTAGACGAAGATAAAGCTGTCTTCGGTCAGATGTCCGGCCCCAACGCCCGCCAGGACAATACTGTCCCCGTCACCTAGATCGATCGTGGTCAGGAAGAAGCCACCCGATATATCATCTTCGATATCTTCGAACCCGGCGATGCCTTCGTAGCCGGACAAGTCAATCTTGTCCTTGCCGACCCGGAAGTCGACGATCCAATCATCGCCATCCCCGTTTTCAATGACAAACATGTCTTTGCCACGTCCACCGAACATGATGTCATCATCGGCTCCACCGTCGATCACATCGGCCCCTCTGCCGCCGAATATCGTATCTTCGCCTTCATCACCGCGCAGAATGTCTTTGCCACGACCGCCAAAGATCACGTCGTGTCCAGCGCCTCCAAGCGCGACATCATTGCCTCGGCCAGTATTGATGACATCATTTCCGCCACCACCATGAACGAAGTCCTGACCGCGCCCGGTAAAGTAGAACTCGTCCGAGTCGTCGCCGAGGATGAAATCGGTGTTCTTCTGACCCAGAATGTCCGTAACCGATACAGGCAGAAGGACTCCGTTTAGGGCGTGAATGATCCCGTTTGTGGCTTCAATATCGGTTTGGATGATACCCGGATCGGCGATGCCGTCATCCGCATCGCCCAGACTTGGTGGGGCGCTTTGAAGGTTCAATTCAACTGACGAACCCTGCAACGTTTCGATCTGCGCGCCGTCGCCCAAGCCGGCAACGGCAGCCAGGTCGAATTCCCCGTTCACCACGTGGTATTTCAGAACCTCTGTCAGCAGGGGGATGGGATCCCCTCCGCCCAACAGGGTAAGCGCCTTGACGATGTGCCCCAACGCGCCTGCTTCGTCCGAACCTGCATAGCCCAATGCCTGGGCAAGTCCGATAAAGGCGGCGTCGGTCGGGGCGAATACCGTAAGGCTGGCCTCGGGGTCATCCAGTACCCCAGCAAGGCCGGCGGCAACAACGGCCTCGCGCAGGATGTCAAAATCTCCGTTGTTGTCATCGAACGAGCCGACGGCTCCGCTCATCAACACGGTTCCGGTAATTGTCTCTGTCGGTGTTGGCATGTCTGGCAATCTCCCACCCAGTTGGTCACAACATCAATCCCGGGTGCTTTGAACGGACAATGCCGACTACCCGGTGACATAGTTGCTACGGCGCAGACAATGAAACGGATCAAGAAATTCTCAGGTTTGCGTGCGTTAATGGGCGGAAAACACCACGAACCCCCTGACTTTAAAGCGATTCCCTGATAGAGACGGCACAAGCTAACAAAGGATGAGGCGGCGGTATGCAGCAACCTGTTCAATGGGGCGTTCTGGGCGCCGCAAAATTCGCACGACAGTTCATGTCGCCGGCAATTCACGCGGCGGACGGGGCCCGGTTGGCAGGTCTTGCCACGTCGGACGCAGCCAAGGCTGAGCCGTTCCAGCAGTACTGCCCTGATCTGACGGTTTATGGCAGCTATGACGCCCTTTTGGCCGATCCCAAAATCGACGCGGTCTATATCCCGCTGCCCAACCATCTGCATGTCGAATGGAGCCTCAAGGCACTGGATGCCGGTAAGCATGTTCTGTGTGAAAAGCCCATAACCATGTCCGCGCCCGAGTTTGATGCGCTGATCGAAAAGAGGGATCAGACCGGTTTGCTGGCGGCCGAAGCGTACATGATCGTGCACCACCCGCAGTGGCAATTCGTACGGCAACTGATCGCGGATGGGGCGATCGGAAAGCTTGTGCATGTGACCGGGGCGTTCAGCTTTGACAATCGGGCGGACACCGGCAACATCCGAAACCGGGCCGAAACCGGCGGCGGTGGGCTGCGCGATATCGGCGTCTACGTGATTGGCAGCGCCCGGTTCGCCACTGGGCAAGAACCAGTTTCGGTGCAATCCGCGATCCGCTGGGAAGATGGCATTGATGCCTTCACCGAGATACGCGCGCAATTCCCCGATTTTACCTATTCCAGCTACGTCTCGATCCGGATGCACCCGCATCAGGAAATGGTGTTCCATGGCGAGGGTGGCGTGATCCGCCTGACCGCGCCTTTCAATGCGCGTGTTTTTGGTGAGGCACGGGTGGAACTACACCGTCCGGGTCTTGAGGTTCAGGTCACGCGGTTCCCGGGCGACGATCACTACAAGCTTCAGGTCGAGGCATTTTGCCGGTCGGTTCGTGATGGGGCTGACTATCCATGCCCGCTGGAATTCTCGAAGGGTACGCAGGCAATGATTGACCAAGTGTTTGAGGGCGCGGTCGCCCTCTGACTTGCCACGACTTGCCACGCCGCGCTTGGCTGGACTAGTCTGTTCGTCACCTGATCAGGAGGGAGACCATGGCAGGCGGTTGGGCGCGTGATGGCGCGGTGAGCGAACAGATTGAAGCGTCCATTACGGACGAACTGGCCCGGATGCAGGCGCAAAAGCGGCCTGTCGGGGAAAGCCGGACCCATTGCGCCGAATGTGAAGAGCCGATTCCAGAAAAGCGGCGAGCTGCCATTCCCGGTGTTAAACTCTGCCTGGATTGCCAGCAGGATCGGGACGGGGCCTTCAAGGGCCGTTCCGGCATCAATCGGCGCGGTTCTAAAGACAGTCAGTTGAAGTAAGCGGGGCACAAGGATGCCCGACACCAAAGAGAAGCAGCCACTCTTGCAAAACGGGCTGGTTCTTGGATTTCTTGCGGCTTTCCTGTGGGGCACGCACAGCGTCATAGTCCGCTACCTGACCAGCGATCTGGGAGGGCTGCAAATTGCGGTAACGCGCCTGTTCATCGCAGCCATCGCCATCTATTGCATGCTGCGCGTGATGCGGGTCGCTGTTTCAATCCGGTTGAATGACTGGAACTTTCGGCTGGCCGTTCTGTCCACTGTGGTCAACTACATCCTGTTCCACATCGGGCTTGAACATACCGGTGCAGCCAATGCCATGGTTCTTGAGAACACGGCGCCATTCTTTGTGCTGATCTTTTTGTATTTCTTTGCCGACACGCCCGTTACGCGCACAGACATACTTGCTACGGGGTTGGCGATTTTCGGCGTCTTCCTAACGGTTTATCAGGATTTCCAAGGCGGTGGAGAGCCCCTGTTCGGGGACCTGCTTGAAATCGGCGCAGGGCTAAGCTGGGCGGTTTTCCTAATCTCGAGCAGCCGGGCGATGCGAAATTCTGAAACGACCGGAGAACGTCTGAACTTCCTATTTGGGATATTCTTGTGCTCGGGTGTGCTTTTGGTCCCGCTGGCCGCATTTTCACTGCAAATACCAACAGCCAACGATGTCGTGTTCCTGACTTTGTTGGGAGTGCTGCCGACCGCTTTGGCCTACTACCTGTGGTACGAGGCCGCCGCGCGGGTCTCGACGTTGACCGCGACCTTGATGTTCGCCGCATCCGTGGTGTTCACGTTCATCAACTCAGCCCTGTTTTTGGGGGCCGCAATCACGCCGGTCGCGGCCCTAGGGGCTGTGTTGATTGTGGTCGCCATTTTCCTGACGACCAAAAGCCAGAAGTGACTAGTTTTCCATCGCTTCCAGCTCGTCGATAAAGCCGGAAATCATCGACAGACCCTTGTCCCAGAATTTGGGATCGCTTGCATCCAATCCGAACGGTGCCAGCAGTTCCTTGTGGTGTTTGGACCCACCAGCGCGCAACATTTCGAAATACTTGTCTTCGAACCCGTCCGCACCGCTTTCGTAGACCGAGTATAGCGCGTTCACCAAACCGTCACCGAACGCATAGGCGTAGACGTAGAACGGTGAATGGACGAAGTGCGGGATATAAGCCCAGAAGGTCTCGTACCCATCCATGAATTCAAATGCGGGCCCAAGGCTTTCGGCCTGAACGCTCATCCACAAAGCGTTGATGTCATCCGGGGTCAGCTCGCCCTCGCGTCGGGCCGCATGCAGCTTGCATTCAAAGTCGTAAAAGGCGATTTGGCGGACGACCGTGTTGATCATGTCTTCGACCTTTCCGGCCAGCAGCACCTTGCGCTGTTCGGGGGTTTCGGCCTTGTCCAGCATCTTGCGGAAGGTCAGCATTTCTCCGAACACGGACGCCGTTTCGGCCAGCGTAAGCGGCGTTGACGACAGCATCTCGCCCTGATCAGCAGCCAGCACCTGATGGACACCGTGGCCAAGCTCATGAGCCAGTGTCATCACGTCGCGCGGCTTGCCCAGATAGTTAAGCATCACATAAGGGTGCACCTCGGTGACGGTTGGATGCGCAAACGCGCCCGGAGCTTTACCGGGCTTCACGGCCGCGTCGATCCAACCCTTTGAGAAAAACGGAGCCGCGATTTCACCCATTCGGGGATCGAAGGCAGTATAGGCGTCCATGACCGTCTTCTCGGCTTCATCCCAGTCAACAATGCGCGTGTCTTCCATCGGCAGGGGTGCGTTGCGGTCCCAAACCTGCATTACGTCCAGGCCCAGCCATTTGCGTTTCAGCTCGTAGTAGCGATGGCTGAGCTTGGGGTAGGCGGCCACGACCGCCTCGCGCAGAGCCTCAACGACCTCGGGTTCCACGTCATTGGACAGGTGGCGACCGGTTTGCGCGGTCGGCATGTTGCGCCAGCGGTCGACAATTTCCTTTTCCTTGGCCTGTGTGTTGTGGACACGAGCGAAGGTTTTGACGTTGTCCTGAAACACAGCGGCCAACTCGCGCGCGGCTGCTTCGCGTTTGGCACGGTCCTGCTCTGTCAGAAAGTTCAGGGTGCCTTCAATGTTCAGTTCTTCGCCATCAACAGTGAAGGACAACCCGGCAATGGTTTCGTCAAAAAGACGCTCCCACGCGTCGCCAACAACGCCGAGGTCGTGCAGGAATTTCTCAAGCTCGTCAGACAGTTGGTAGGGTTTCATCGCGCGGATGCGGCGGAAGACTGGCTCGTACCGCGCCAGATCGGCATTCACATCGAAATGCGCCTTCAGGACATCATCGTCGATGCGGTTGATCTCAAGCGTGAAGAACACCAGCGGGGTGGTGAAGATGGTGATCTTTTCCTGCATGTCGGACAGGAACTTGGCACGCTCGGCATCTGTGGTCAGCTGATAGTACCGCAAACCTGCAAACGACATGATGCGCCCGGCGATTGAATTGATTTTCTCATTGCGCTCGACGCAATTCAACAGACCCGTCGCATCCAGATCGGCCAGCTTGCCCTCGTAATCTTCGGCAAACGAGGCGCATTCCTTTTCCAGCCAGTCCAGATCGCGGGAAAGTTCGGTTGCTTCCTCTGACGAGTAAAGATCGGTCAGATCCCATTCCGGCAGATTGCCCAGATTGTCAGCACCGCCGATTGCATTTGCGTCACGGACGGGAAAGGGAAGGTCGCGCATGGATCACCTCGAAAATAGCTTTGGCCAACATCTAGGCGCGCGAGGCGGGGATCACAAGCGGTGCGTGATCGGACTTAGGATGACAGAACCGGTTCCGGCACCGCGTCAGTTTGCGCGGCTTTGAAATGAGCGGCCAGCTGGTCAAAGACCGGCCCGCGCACATCGGGCGCCTCCATCAGAACTTCGTGCTCACCGTCGGGGATTTCGACCAGAGTGCCACTGGGCCAGTTCGCCATGCGGGTGCGGATAGCCTTGCGATCGACAATCTGTTCATGGCTGCCCAGAAAGGTCAGGCATGGCGTATCCGGAGCGGCCTGGTCCATCAACCAGGCGCATTCATCCAAGGCTTCGCGCAGCCAGATGGTCGAAGGCGCACCAAGCGCCAGTTCGGGCTGTGAAGCCAGTTGATCCTTCATCATCTGGAACATGTCCGGATCGCGGGTCAGTACATTCCCCTCGAACGGTTGGGAGGCCACATAGCTTTCCAAGGACGTCGTCGGCGGGGTTCTTTCCCCCAATCCTATCCGTGGTCCCCAATAGGCGGTCAGACGGCTGAGCGGTTTCATGATCGGGGTAAAGAAAATGCCCCACATCGGCCCGGTAAAGGCACAGGCGGCAAAGCAGTTCTTTTCCAAAGCCGCGCGCATACCAATAGCCCCGCCCATGGAATGTCCGATCACGAACCAAGGCTTCGGCAGGTTCAGTTCGGTTGCCAGGTCCAGCGTGGCCTGAACGTCTTGTTGATAGTCCGTGAACTGCTCGACATGCCCGACGCGCGGGTCATCCAGTAACCGGTCGGCCAGGCCCTGACCGCGCCAGTCGACAGCCAGAAACGCAAAGCCGCGATCCGTAAACTCGGCCGCGCAATTGCCGTACTTTTCGATATATTCGGTGCGGCCGGGAAACATCATTACCGTGCCGCAGGTATCGCCTTCGGGCAGCCAGTGGCCCACCCGAATGCGTGTGTTGTCCGCTGTGTTCAGCCAATGAGCCTGACCACCGGCGGGGACGCCGGCCATGTCTGCAAAGAAAGGGGCCGGCGACAGGTCCATCAGGCCAGTGCCGATGCCAGTTGCATGGCAACGCCCATGTCACCGTCCACGGTCAGCTTGCCTGACATGAACGCGCCGGTGGGGTTCAATTCACCGCTGAGTATTTGTTCGAACGTGTCCGCATCGGCGTTCATGGTGACGTCTGTTTCTTCGTCACTGACTCGCGCGCCGCTTGCGTCCAGAACGATTGAGCCCAGATCTGCGATGGCAAATTTTGCCGACGCGGTAAAATCGCCGCCCGACAGTTTTTCGTTCAATGCGGCTGCCGCTTTTTCCAGAGTGTCGCTCATGTTTCTCCTCACTATGTTTGTGCGCCGGGAATGGACATCCGCGGGCGCAGCGCTACACTGAACGTTGTTATGAGCATTGCAAGCACCAATCTCAAAGGTATCGTCGCGGCAACAGCGCTTCTAGTCACGTTTTCCATTCCTTCTTTCGCCCAAACGGCGGATTCCAAGGATGAGGAACAACTATTGCTGCAACTGTCGGAGGCAACCCCCGAACAGGCGATGAACATAGATCGTCAACTCAAGGCGCTGTGGGCGCAGTCTGGATCGGCTTCAGCAGACCTGTTGCTTGAGCGCGGGCGCGAGGCATTGGAGGACGGCGACTCGCTGGCCGCGATCCAGCATCTGACTGCGCTGACTGATCACGCGCCGCAATTCGCCGAAGCCTGGCACGTGCGGGCATCGGCCTTTTTCGGGATCGAACGTTTCGGTATGGCTGCGGCTGATCTGGAATACGCCCTGACGCTGAACCCGAACAACTACGAGGCTATCTACGGATTGGGGCTGATTTTTGAGATCGTCGATCGACCCGACAAAGCGCTGGACGCTTATGAGCGTGCTTTAGCTATACATCCCCATCACGAAGAAGTAACCAATGCCGTGAATCGACTGAAGCCCCGGGTCGAGGGCTCGGCCCTCTAACAAGCTGGGGCAGGGGGCAAAGGTGAGCGGGTCATCCCGAATCGTGGCCGTACTGGGCCCGACCAACACAGGCAAAACCCATTACGCGATTGAGCGGATGCTGGGGCACCGGACAGGTGTGATCGGCCTGCCGCTGCGTCTGCTGGCGCGCGAAGTCTATGACAAGATCGTCGCGATCCGCGGACCGTCGGTCGTTGCCCTTGTAACGGGTGAAGAGCGGATCGTTCCGCCGCGTGCTAAGTATTGGGTCTGCACTGTTGAGGCGATGCCGGAAGGCATGGGCGCAGATTTCGTAGCCATCGACGAAATCCAGCTGTGTGCAGATCCCGAGCGTGGACATGTTTTCACCGACCGTCTGCTGCGTTCGCGCGGAACGAGTGAGACGTTGTTTCTGGGCTCTGACACTTTGCGCGGTCCGATTGCGGCGCTGGTGCCCGAAGTGCAGTTCATTCGCCGTGAACGAATGTCTCAGCTGGTTTATTCCGGCTCGAAAAAGATAAGCCGCATGCCCGCACGTAGTGCCATTGTCGGGTTTTCGATCGATAACGTCTACGCCATTGCCGAGCTGCTGCGCCGCCAAAAGGGCGGTGCCGCCGTCGTTATGGGCGCGCTCAGCCCGCGCACACGGAATGCGCAGGTCGAGCTGTATCAGAATGGTGAGGTGGACTACCTCGTTGCAACTGACGCCATTGGGATGGGTTTGAATCTTGATGTGAACCACGTGGCGTTTTCGTCGCTGACCAAATTCGACGGTCGCAGGATGCGCCACCTGGCCCCCAATGAACTGGCCCAGATCGCAGGCCGGGCAGGGCGCGGGATGTCCGATGGTACATTTGGCGTGACGGGTGAGGCCCCTCCGCTGGACGACGGGGTCGCGCAGGCGATCATGGACAGCCGGTTCACGCCGATGAAAAAGCTGAATTGGCGGAATGCCGCTTTGCGGTTTGGCTCGGTTGAGGCCCTCATCGACTCGTTGGAAGTCAGTCCAGACAGCGAACATCTGATCAAGGCCCGCCCCGCAGACGACCTGAACGCTCTGAAATCGCTGTCTCAGGAGGCCGAGGTCATCGCCCGCGCCAGCGATGGGCCGTCCGTCCGATTGCTGTGGGATGTGTGTCGAATCCCCGATTTTCGCGGTATCAGCCACGCAGAACACGCCAGCCTGCTTGAGGTGATCTATGGTCATCTGCATGAACGCGGCGCTATCCCTGACGAGTTCATGGCGCGGCAAATCCGCCGCATCGACAAAACAGATGGGGATATTGATGCACTGTCCAAAAGGTTGGCATATATTCGCACCTGGACATATGTTGCGCAACGAAACGGATGGGTGCGTGACGAATCACATTGGCGCGCGGAAACGCGCATTGTAGAAGACAGGCTGTCGGACGCTCTGCATGATCGTTTGACTCAGAGATTTGTGGACCGGCGCACGTCAGTGTTGTTGCGCCGGCTCAAACAGAAGGAGGCCCTTTTGGCCGAAGTAAATGATAAGGGTGAAGTGACCGTCGAAGGAGAATTCGTCGGTCGTCTGGAAGGGTTCCGGTTTACCCCGGACAAAAGCGCACAGGGAACCGAGGCGAAAGCTCTCAAATCGGCCTCTCTGCAAGCGCTCGCACCGCAATTCCATCTGCGTGCAGACCGCTTCTATAACGCGCCCGATACCGAAATTGATTTTACCGATCAGGGTGGCCTGATGTGGGGCGAGTATGCTGTTGGCAAGTTGGTTGCCGGGGCAGAACCTCTCAAGCCGATGGTCGAGGTTTTTGTGGATGAGGCCGCAGGCCCGGATGTCGAACAGAAAGTGCAGCGCCGTTTGCAGCACTTCATCGACCGCAAGGTTGCGGCGTTGTTCGAGCCGCTGCTGAACCTGTCGCGCGACGAAGAGCTGTCAGGCCTGGCCAAAGGGTTCGCCTTCCGCATGGTTGAAGGGCTGGGCGTTCTGCCCCGCGCAGGTGTTGCGCAAGAGGTCAAAGATCTGGATCAGGACGCCCGTGGAGCCCTGCGCAAGCACGGCATCCGGTTTGGTCAGTTCACAATCTTCATGCCGCTGCTGCTGAAACCCGCGCCTACGCGTCTGCGCCTGGTTCTTTGGGCGCTGGCCGGTGGATTGCAGGAATTCCCTGACGCGCCGCCTCCGGGTCTGGTCACTGTTCCAGTCGCCAAAGGTGCGCCCGAGGGCTACGATACCATGTGCGGTTACCGCGATGCCGGCGAGCGTTCGATCCGCATCGACATGCTGGAACGTCTGGCAGACATGCTGCGTGCCGAAGACAGCCGGGGTGGTTTCGAGGCCAAGCCCGATATGCTGTCGATCACAGGCATGACGCTTGAGCAGTTCGCGGATCTGATGCAAGGGCTGGGCTATAAGGCCGAGCGCGGTGAGCGTGAAAAAGTGAAAGCCGCACCGGTCGAAGCCGAAAAGCCCGCGACTGACGTGGCGGAACAGCCTGCTGCCGAAGAAACCCCGGCGCCCGAGGCAGAAGCCGAAGAGGTCGTCGCGACCGCCGAGGCGCCAGCCGAGGCCACCGAAAGCACCGAGGCGGTAGCCGAGGCTCCGGCAACCGAACCCGCCTCAGATGAGACCGAAGTTGAGGTGTTCTACACTTTCACCTGGGGTCGCCAGCGTCCAGCCAATCGCGCTCCGCGTCGTGAACAGCGGCAAGGGCAGGGGCCGGGCAAAGGCAAACCGCGCGGTAAACCGCAGGATGGTCGCGGCAAGCCGCAAGGTAAGAAGGGTGGCAAACCGCAAGGTGGCAAGACGTTCTCATCCCGTCCGCCCCGGAAGGAAAAGGCGATCGATCCCGATAACCCGTTTGCAGCAGCGCTTATGGGTTTGAAGGACGGCAACTGATCTGCGATGGCCGAGGCCAAGCTGCGGATCGACAAGTGGTTGTGGCAGGCGCGGTTCTTCAAGACCCGCAGCCTGGCCGCCAAACAGGTCAGTGGCGGCCATGTCCGATTGAATGGAAACCGGGTTCTGAAACCGGCGCAGGCCGTCGGACCCGGTGACGTTCTGACCTTCCCCCAAGGCCGTATCGTGCGCGTAGTACGCGTCGAAGCACTGGGGGAAAGGCGTGGTCCGGCGACCGAGGCACAAACGTTGTACTTCGATATGACGGAAAAGAAGGACGTGCCTCCTAAGAATCCGGGATTTGAGGGAAAGGGTCGTCCAACAAAGAAAGATAGGCGCGCGCTTGATCTTTCTCGCCCCCGGGATGGTTGATCCTACCTTGAAGAGAAGGCCAGACTGAATTAGCTAGACGCCCAAACCGAGAATGGGAATCCCACAATGACCTATGTCGTCACCGAAAACTGCATTGGCTGCAAATACACCGACTGCGTCGAAGTGTGTCCGGTGGATTGTTTTTACGAAGGTGAGAACACATTGGTCATTCACCCGGACGAATGCATCGACTGTGGTGTGTGTGAACCCGAATGCCCTGCGGACGCCATTCGTCCCGACACTGAGCCTGGAATGGAACAGTGGGTCGAGTTCAACCGAAAATTCTCGGAACAGTGGCCCGTTATCGTGACCAAGAAAGACCCCTTGCCTGAAGCGGAAGAGCGTGACGGCGAAGAGGGCAAAATGGAGAAGTATTTCTCCGAAGCACCCGGCGAAGGCGGTTAAGCGATTCGGTAACTGAACCGGGTGGTTTGAATAGCGGTCTTCTGCTGTATCGATTTGAAAAGTCTGGGGTTTCTTCACCATTGTGGGGGGCGGACTTTCGGGTGTCGCAATTTTGTGATATACTCAGAAACTGAATGATGAATGAGATGGGGATGACTCCGTAAGTATGTACGCTTTGGAGTTCTGATTTTTTGACAAACTTACCGCCTGACTGGGCCAGATAGTGGCACGGTTTGGGGTCTTTTGTTGTCTCTGCCTCTCTCTCGTAACCAAGGATGAACCTGTATGTCTAAGTCGAAAAAGCTTGAGTTCCGCCCGAACGATTATGTTGTCTACCCCGCCCATGGTGTGGGCCAGATCATCTCGATCGAAGAGCAGGAAGTCGCGGGATACTCGCTCGAGCTGTTCGTCATTTCTTTTGAAAAAGACAAGATGACCCTGCGGGTGCCGACCAACAAGGTTACCGAATCCGGCCTGCGGTCCCTTAGCTCTCCTGACGTTATCAGCCAGGCGATGAGAACCCTGAAGGGTAAGGCCAAGGTGAAACGTGCAATGTGGTCGCGCCGGGCGCAGGAATATGAACAAAAGATCAATTCCGGTGATCTGATCTCGATCGCCGAGGTTGTGCGCGACCTGCACCGCACTGATGACCAGCGCGAGCAGAGTTATTCTGAACGTCAGCTCTACGAAGCTGCGCTGGAACGTCTGACCCGCGAAGTCGCGGCTGTGTCTGGCGCAGGTGAAGTGTCGGCGGCCAAGCAGATTGATGAGGTTCTGACCTCGCGCGCGGCCGCGGCTGCCTGATCGCTTCCCCAGTCAATTTTCTGGCCGCTCCCGAAAGGGGGCGGCTTTTTTGCGTTGATGGCTTGGTGAAAGCGCCGTTTACGGCTAATTTTCCTGCAAGAAGAGGCGCGTAGACAGTGAACCTAAAACAGACAGTTAAATATCTATATATCGGCCACGACCCCATTTCCGTCTGGTTTCGCTATGGCTTGATCTTGTTTGACGCGATCACCATCGTTTTCTTTGTCGCTACGGCAAATGGTGAACACGGCACGGGATTCACCGTTGCCAGCCTGATCATTGGGTTCTTCATTGTGCTGGATTTCTCGGCGCGGATGTGGATTTCGAAGGATCGTTGGAAGCTGCTGCGCCAAGTCTACACGATGGCCGACATTGTTGTGATCGTCTCGCTGTTTCTTGACCTGTTTCTACCGTGGAATCTGGCGTTCCTGCGTATCTTACGAGCGCTACGCCTGATCCATTCCTATCACCTGCTAAGGGATCTGCGGCGGGACAGCGATTTTTTCCGGACGCATGAGGACGCAGTGATCGCGGCGATTAACCTGTTGGTGTTCGTGTTCGCCACGTCCACCGCAGTTCTGGTCTTCTTCATCCCGGAAAACAGCCCGCACGCCTATATCGATGCGCTTTACTTCACCATGGCAACCCTGACGACCACCGGGTTCGGGGACATCACGCTGGCGACCCCGGGGGGCAAACTGTTTTCGGTCTTCATCATGATCGTCGGCGTGGCGTTGTTCGTCCGGTTGGCGCAGGCGATTTTCATGCCGCAGAAAGTGCGTCACAAATGCTCAAACTGTGGCCTGTATCGTCACGATCCAGACGCAGTTCACTGCAAGCATTGCGGCGAAACCCTGAGGATCGAAACAGGCGGGACGACTTAGATCGCTGCAACCAATGCCAATAGGAACGCAAGCTCTGCCAGTTGTTGCGAGGCGCCAAGGACGTCCCCCGTTTGTCCATTGATTTTGGCCTTGGCGACGAGTGCCAGGATTCCAACAATCAGCGCTGAAAAAACCGTTGCCATCAGTGTGCTTGGTCCAATCAGCAGCAGCGATAAGATGACTGCAAGGCCAAAGCCTGTCGCCGCAGTTTCGGCCTTTGGGCCGCCGACCGAATGGCTCAACCCGCTGTTTCTGGCGTTGGGTAAGGCTGCCATGAGGATAGGCATGACTGCGCGTGAGACGATGCAGGCCGCCAGAATACCCGCAAATGCGTTGGCCGACAGAAGCGCCGCGATCAGCGCGACGCGCAGCAGTTGGGTAAAGATCAGAGTTAGAACGCCGTAAGCACCAATATGGCTGTCCTTCATGATTTCCAGGCGGCGTTCGGTGGTGAACCCGCCCCAGAACCCGTCGACCGTGTCCGCAAGCCCGTCTTCGTGCATCGCGCCTGTGGCGATCACTAGCACCGCCGCAAGTATTACGGCGCTGGCGAATGCGGGTAGGCCGAATGCACCGGCCGTCCAACCGACGGCACAGGCCAACGCCCCGACGACCAGCCCCACCAAGGGAAAAGCCCAGGCCGCATTGGCCTGCCGCGCAAACAGGTATTCCGGCAGGCGCGGCATCGGCAGACGCGTCAACAGGACCAGCGACAGCGGAAAATCCCACGCGGAAAACAGTTTGGTGTCGTTTTTGTTCACTCCCGCGCCTTTCGGGGTCTTGTTGGATCGGACGCTTCGGTTAAACACACAGGACCACTCTGATGCAACGAGGCTTTGGATGCTGCCGGAATTAAAAGACCTGAATACCCTTCGCGAGGCCCTGAGTAACGCTCCGGGACCGGATGGCAATGCGCTGCAAGGTGCTGCTGAGCGTAACGGACAACTGACTAAACCTCCCGGCGCATTGGGCCGGCTTGAGGATTTGGCAATTTGGTATGCGAGCTGGCGTGGGGATGCCCGGCCGCAGATCTCTGCCCCTCAGGTCATCGTATTTGCGGGCAATCATGGCGTCACAGCGCAAGGCGTGTCGGCCTTTCCGCCCGAGGTGACCGTTCAGATGGTCATGAACTTTGAACATGGCGGCGCGGCGATCAATCAGCTGGCCAAAGCCGCTGGTGCGACCATGAATGTGCACGCGTTGGATTTGGATCGACCGACCGCGGATTTCACCGCTGGTCCCGCGATGTCCGAAGAAGAATTGCTTGAGGCCCTGCGCGTGGGCTGGACCGCCGTGGACCACAATGCCGATTTGCTTGTGGTTGGAGAGATGGGCATCGGCAACACGACCCCGGCGGCTGCCATCGCATGCGCTTTGTTCGGTGGCGACGCCGCAGACTGGACTGGGCGTGGCACTGGGGTAGACGATGCCGGTTTGGCCAACAAAACGCGCGTCGTGGCCGAAGGCATCGCCTTGCATGGCGGGTCGGGTGACGGGCTGGAAATCCTGCGCCGTCTGGGCGGGCGTGAAATCGCGGCCATGGCCGGGGCCATCGCCGCTGCGCGTGCCTTGCGTATCCCGGTTATTCTTGACGGCTTTATATGCTCGGCGGCTGCGGCCTGTCTGGCAAACATGTCCGAGGGCGCATTGGATCACACGATTGCAGGCCACCAAAGTGCAGAAGGCGCGCACGCAGCGGTATTGGCCAAGTTAGGCAAAGAGCCATTGTTGAGCCTTGGATTGCGTTTGGGCGAAGGCTCGGGCGGGGCGCTGGCGATCAACATACTTAAATGCGCGGTCGCGTGTCATTCCGGCATGGCGACATTCGCCGAAGCGGGTGTTTCGGACGGCTGATCAAACCGCCTGATCCGGCAGGGCCGGGTCAGGCTGACTTCTTTGCGTGTTTCTCGGCCAGTTCCAGCAGTTCGGTTTCCAGGTCTTTCTCAAGCTGCCGCGCCCGTTCGATGTATTTCTTGTTGTCACCGGTAGGCATACCGGGGATCCACAATTCTGCCAGATCACGCACAGAGGCCCTGTCGTGATGATAGAACGTCTGTTCGGCCTGAGCCGCCTCGTATTCGCTCAGACCAACGTTTTCCAGGACATAGCGACCCGCCCGCAGCGATCCGTCAAACATCTCTCGGACAATGTCGTTCGCCCCGGCCTGATACAATTGGTAGACATGGGTGCGATCACGCGCGCGGGCCACAATGTGCAAATCCGGGCGTTGACGCCGGGCAAAGCCGACCAAACGTGTGACTTGCTTGGGGTCATCCATCGCAGCCACAAGCACGGTTGCCTTTTCAAGCCCCGCAGCGCGCAGCAATTCTGGCCGCGTGGGATCACCCAGAAATCCTTTGACGCCAAAACGACGCATCAACTGGATTGTCTCAATATCGTGGTCCAGTACGACAGTCTTGAACCCGCTCGCGCGGACCAACCGGTTCACGATCTGACCAAAACGCCCAATTCCAGCGATAATGACCGGGCCTTTTTCGTCGATCTCATCGGGCTCGGCCTCGGGGACGCCATCACCCATACGGCGCGACAGCAGATCGAAGATGATGAACAGCAGCGGGGTGATCAGCATTGTAAGGGCAATAATCATCAACAGTTTTTGCGATAAATCAGGTGGGATGACGTTTTGTTGCGTTGAAAAGGCCAACAGCACAAAGCCGAATTCGCCTGCCTGCGCCAAACCCAATGTGAACAACCAGTGATCCCGACCGCGCAGCCGGAACGCGCGACCGACCAGATACAGGATGATCCCTTTAGCCAGTATGACCAGTAGTGCCAGACCGATCAGGTCCAGTGGGTCGTTGAAGAAATAGCCAACGTCAATCCCGGCGCCGACCGTGATAAAGAACAGCCCTAGGAAAAGTCCCTTGAACGGTTCTAGGTCGCTTTCCATTTCGTGCCGGAATTCTGAGCTTGCCAGAACAACACCCGCCAGAAACGCACCCAGAGCTGGGGAGAGCCCGACAAGCGTCATCAGGAAGGAAATGCCCACGACGATCATCAGCGCTAGCGCCGTATACATTTCGCGCAGCCTAGTGGCGTGGATGAACCTGAACAGTGGACGCGTCAGGTAGATGCCAGCCAGAATGACGAAGGCAACTGCGCCGATAGTGACCAGCGTAACGGCCCAGCCGGGCAGGCCCTCGACAAGTGACAAGCTATGATGTCCGGCCTCATGCAGCGCATCCGCGCCACGGTCGATTGAGCCGTCGCTTTCGATATGAGGCATTGCAGGCAACGCCAAAAGCGGCAGCATCGCCAAAATGGGAATGACCGCGATGTCCTGCGTCAGAAGCACTGAGAACGTCGCCCGACCTCCATTTGTCTGCATCAACCCCTTTTCCGACAACGTTTGCAGCACAATCGCTGTGGATGACAGAGATAAGGTTAACCCGACGGCTAGTGCGACCGACCAAGGGTGACTTGCATATATGGCAACTGCGGCGATGACTGCGGTGGACAGCAACACCTGCAGACCGCCCAGTCCAAGAAGCCTGTCGCGCATGTCCCACAAGGCGCGCGGCTCAAGCTCGAGCCCGATCAGAAACAGCATCATGACCACACCGAATTCAGCCACGTGCTGCAGGCTTTCGGTCTCGGCCCCCACAAGCCCGAAGACTGGGCCAATGACAATGCCAGCGGCCAGATAACCAAGAACGGAACCCAACCCCAGACGTGCCGACAAGGGCACTGCTATCACGGCGGCGGCCAGATAGATTGAAGCCTGGTAAAGGAAATCGTCCATGTTTGTCCTCTCGGTCCGGTCAGGTGGGCAATGGCGCGTCGCGTTTGAGTTGGTCCATCACGATCTGGCTGTGCACCCGTGCCACTGCAGGATGCGGCAGTATCACCTGGTGAAGCAAGCGGTTGAGCGCGGAAAGATCGTCGCAATAGACGTGCAGCAGGTAATCTGCCTCTCCGGTCATCGTCCAGGCGCTGGTGATCTCGGGGCGGGTGTCGACCATGCGGGCAAAACTCGCAGATTGTTCCGGGCCATGTGTGCCCAAATGCACCTGAATGAACCCTTGGACCTGCAGGCCAAGTTTTAGGGGATCCAGCCGTGCCGCATATCCGGTGATATAGCCTTCGGCCTCAAGCCGCTGACGGCGGCGCCCGGCCTGGCTTGGTGACAGGTTCAGCATTTCACCCAATTGATGCGCGGTTAGATGTGCGTCCTTTTGCAGGGCAGACAACAGCCGCGTATCGGTGGAATCCAGCATATGCGGAGTTTCTCCAATTTTACCTAAATTCGTGCGTGATTTACGCATATGTTTGTAGTTTACACAAAAACTATGCGCAGAAACAGCGCCTGGTAAGGCGTATTTTGGAATCAGCAAAGAAATTCCTGTTTTTACGGAGACGCGCCATGGGTCCTTTCCCGCACAACGCCCCGAAATCTGTCATCAGCCCTGAAAATCCAGCCGGAACCGATGGGTTTGAATTTGTCGAATTCGCCCACCCCGAGCCGCAGGAACTGCGCGATCTTTTCGCCAAAATGGGGTTCGAGTTGGTCGGACACCACACGGACAAGCCCCTGGTTGAGCTGTGGCAGCAGGGGGACGTGACCTACATCCTGAATGCCGACCCGGAAAGCTTTGCCGCTAAGTTCGTGGCAGAACACGGCCCCTGCGCCCCTGCGATGGGATGGCGTGTCGTGGACGCGCAGAAAGCCTATGAACACGCGGTGTCAAAAGGGGCTGAGCCTTATGACGCGGCAGACAGGACCATGAATGCCCCAGCGATCAAGGGTATTGGCGGTTCGCTGATCTATTTCATCGATCAGTATTATGAAACATCGCCTTACAATCAGGAATTCACCTGGGACAAACAGTCCAAACCGCGCGGCGACGGGTTCTATTACCTCGATCACCTGACGCACAACGTCTACAAGGGCAACATGGACAAGTGGTTCAAGTTCTACGAGAGTCTGTTCAACTTCCGCGAAATCCGCTTTTTTGATATTCAGGGTAAATTCACAGGCTTGTTTAGCCGCGCGTTGACCTCGCCATGTGGTCGTATCCGCATTCCGATCAATGAGGATCGTGGCGAAACCGGGCAGATCGTATCTTATCTCAAGAAGTACAAGGGTGAGGGTATTCAGCATATCGCGGTGGGTAGTGAAGACATCTATGCCTCGACCGACGCGATTGCGGAAAAGGGCCTGAAGTTCATGCCGGGGCCCAACCAGGCCTATTACGACATGTCTAAGGAACGTGTTGTGGATCACGATGAGCCTCTGGACCGGATGATCAAGCACGGTATCCTGATCGATGGCGAGGGAGTGCTGGATGGTGGTGAGACCCGGATCTTGCTGCAAATCTTCTCGAAAACAGTGATCGGCCCGATCTTCTTCGAGTTCATTCAGCGCAAAGGCGATGATGGGTTTGGTGAAGGGAACTTTAAGGCTCTGTTCGAATCCATTGAACGCGAACAGATCGAAAGCGGCGAAATTTCAGCTGCTTAACGGCGTAAGTTAAGTCACCAAAGGGCGGTCGGGGATATCCCTCGGCCGCCTTTGTTTTTTGAACCGTCAGCTCCGCGGCATTTTCAATGTGAGGTTTCTTCCGCGCTTTTGGTAGCGCAATTCGCCGTCGCCAATGGCGATAACATTTCCGCCGTCCAGTCTGTCTCCGACTTTCAGTTTTTTGTACCGACCGCTGGGCAACCGGACCAGCGCGCGCCGATTGGCCGGGGTCCCGTAAACCCCAATCAGGTTCAGCTTGCGCAAGTTAAGCGCATTGTCGATGGTCGCCTGCCGCGCCACCGAGGCGATCGACGGGATTTTCGGTGCCACGGCCTTTGGTTGGAAAGAACCAGCTTCGTCCGAGCTTTGATCGACCGCTGCAGTCGATCCAAGATTGGCGGTGCTTGTGTTTGTACTGGCCGGGCGGGCAAGTCCGGCTGGTCGTG
Organism: Ruegeria atlantica; assembly: GCF_947495585.1. GTDB lineage: Bacteria > Pseudomonadota > Alphaproteobacteria > Rhodobacterales > Rhodobacteraceae > Ruegeria > Ruegeria atlantica_G. The sequence goes on from NZ_CANLZK010000001.1 coordinate 326,685, forward strand.
TTTTGGGGCGCGGAACGCGAACGACTGCCAAAGCCGTCGGCGTTTCGTCGATTTGAGGGCTGCTTTGCAGGGACTTGGGGCGCAGTTTAGGACGCAGAACCGCCAGTTCTTCGCGTGTGCGTCCGCCAAGTTGTTGCCGCTCAAAGCTTTCCAGCAAATTGGCGGGACGTGGATTTGGCCGTTTCTGCGCTAAGCGGGCTGTAGGATCTTCCTCAATCGGCTCCTGTTCGAACCGAACCGGAACTGCCGGGGGAACCTTGGCGGGCCGGCCAAGGTAAACGACCACTCCGTCAGGGTTCAGGGTCCCTTCGGCTGAGGGAGTAACGAGGCCGCGTTCGTCCAGATCAAACTGGACCCCGGCCTGTGCGGGCAGGGCGTTTTGTTCAAACGGCAGGTCAGTTTCAAAGCTACTGACGGGAGGCAGCGCCACTGCGTCCTGCGACAAATCAGTGCTGTCCAGGGATGCCAGATACAGGTCCTCTGGCGACTCCAGGACCGGATCGGGCAAAGGTTCGGGGGCGAAGATCTCGATGTCTGCTTGTGACGAGATTTCCGCTGGTGCGGGCTCTTGTCCCACCGGTTCGACCTGGGTCGGTGCCACGTTCAGCGCTTCGAGGATTGCAGCATCGGTCGCGCTGAGATCAGCGGCGGTTTCTTCAACAGGTTCGGTTTGCGGCTCTTCCTCTGGCGCGGTTGCGACCGCCTCGGGTTCGAATTCAAGCTCCGGATCGCCGTCAACCTCCTGTGTCTCGGCGATTTGCTCGTCAGATGCGAGGTTTGGCACAGTTTCTTCAATCGAAACCGCCTCGGCCACTGAGGATTCGGTGTCGTCAGATCCAGTCAACGACCACACGGTCAGAGCAATACCAGCAACGAGAGCGGCCGCCGCCGCTGGAACGGCGTAGCGGTTGATCGGGGGGGTGGCTTTCGTTTTGCCAGCAATATTCGCGTTGGGCGCCGAACGAAATTCCGTCGGGGTCTCAGTATCTGCGATCGCGTGAATGGTAGGGCCATCATCTTCGTTGGTAGGTTCTTTACCCTCAGCGGGTTCCTCTGCTGCGGTCGCATCGGGCGCGGAAGGAAACTCCGTTTGGTCCTCGGTTTCAGCGATCGCCCGATCGGCGGCAGATTCACTTTCTTTTTCGGATTCTTCTACCTCAACCGTTTCTACTGCGCCGGTCGTGTCGGAGGCTGAAGAAAACTCTGTCGGGGTCTCGGAATCTGCAATCGTGTCTGCGATTGGGCCTTCATCAGTTTTGGCAGAATCCTCAACCTCGAACGGTTCCGCAGCAATGACCGTGTCTTGGGTATCGATCTCGAACCGAGGTTCAGACGGATATTCCTGACCCTCGATCGGGGTTGAATACTGTACCGGAACAAACCCGTGCTCGGCTGCAAATGTCCGGGCCTCATTCAGGGTTTGCCTGGCGACAGCAGCAATATGGGTTGTCGGACCGACGGTTGCGGTATCGAAGGCGAGCTCATCCAGCGCATAGGGAGTTGCCTCGGTCAGTTCCGCTCGCACTTTTTCAGCGCTTTCCTCGGGGCTTAGGCCCTCTGTTGATACGGACAAAAATCGCACCTGATCCGCTGGTATCACCAGCTTGCAGTTCAGGTCGTTTTCAAGGGCAAAGCCCTGATCCCGCAATGCGATGATCTGCGTACTCAGGTCGGGCGCATCCAGAGCAACCTCGCCTATGCAGAACCAGTCACCATCCGAATGGTGGTGCAAGGATATTCCGGTCGAAGAAAAAGACAGCGCAAAGGCGGGTTTCATAATCCGGAAAAACCATAATTGTCAGCATCTGTGCAAACGATCATTCGTCCGCAGATTGACATTAAAGCAGGATCCCGCCGAGGGAAAGAAAAAGCCGGTCTTTCCCCTTGTTCGGCAGACCCTCGCCACCCCATGTTGGGAGAAAGAAAATTGGAGGGAAGACCTTGAATAAAATCGCTTTTCTAGCCGCAGTTCTGACGATGTCAGTTGCTGGCATGACCCATGCGGAAGAACGTCGCATCACCGTTGACGCGGCGGGAACTGTGCAGGCCGCGCCTGATATGGCGACTATTACTCTGGGCGTGACCAATGAAGACGCACAGGCCTCGAACGCGATGAAGGCCACTTCGGAATCGGTGTCTCAGGTCCTGAGCCGGTTGCAGGAGCTTGGCATCGAAACGCGTGATGTGCAGACCCGCGACGTGTCTTTGTCGCCGGTCTGGAACAATCGTAACAGCGCAAGCGGCGACCGGCCCGAAATTTCGGGATTTGTCGCCTCGAACCGAGTGGTGGTGCGTGTGCGTGACCTGACACAGCTTGGTACAATCATGGACGCAGTCATCCAGGACGGGGCCAATGACTTTGGCGGGCTAAGCTTTGGCGTACAGGATCCGAAACCGCTGCAAGCGCAGGCGCGCGCAAACGCCGTAGCCGAAGCGACCACCAAGGCCGAGCAGTTGGCACAGGCGGCTAACGTGACACTCGGACCAGTTCAAGAGATCAGCGAACAGGTCGGTGGCGCGCGCCCCGTGGCCATGATGCGGGAATTCAGCGCTGCGGATGCAGGTGGTGTACCGGTCGCAGGTGGCGAGGTGTCCGTTTCGGTCACCGTCACAATGGAATTCGAAATCTCTGAGTAACCTCAGACGCTTGCGCGGGCCTTCAAAGGTTGCCTTTGTTGGCCCGTCTGGTCAAAGTTGTCCGGCGATAGCCAATCCTCAAAGGCGCTGCGGATGCGGGGCCATTCGCTGTCGAGGATGGAATACCACGCCGTATCCCGGTTGCGACCTTTGTAATGGGTGGCCTGTCGGAAAATACCTTCAAAGGTAAAGCCCAAACGCTCGGCCGCGCGACAGGACGGCGCGTTCAGCGCGTCGCACTTCCATTCGTAACGGCGATAGCCCAACTCATCGAACACGCGCTGCATCATCAGGAACATAGTCTCGGTCGATTGCGGGCTACGCTGCAACAAGGGTGAGAAGTGGATGTGTCCCACCTCGATCGCACCCGCCGCCGGGTCAATCCGCAGAAATGAAGCCATACCCACCGGCGTTTCGTTACTGTCCAGTACCGTGTGGAACATCGGATCGGAATCCATGCAGGTCTCACGGGTCCAATCCTCAAACTCACGCTCGCCGTCGAACGGCCCGTAGGGAAGATAGGTCCAGTTGTGGCCATCCGTGTCGTTGGCAAACGCCCGGAATAACCCGGGCGCATGCCTATTCACATCAAGCGGGACAACGGAACAATATCGGCCCTCCATCGGCGTGCAAGGTGGTGTCGGGCGAGGGAAATCGCCCGTAACCGGCAATCCGATGGGTTGGCCCAGATCATTGGTGTTGTGCCCGCTCATGGATCAGGCCGACGCTTTGGCCAGCGCCTGATCAAGATCGGCGATCAGGTCATCTGCGTCTTCGATACCAATGGACACCCGCACAACGCCGGGGCCAGCGCCTGCGGCCTCTTGCTGTTCTGGGGTCAGCTGCCGGTGCGTGGTCGAAGCCGAGTGAATGATCAGCGAGCGTGCATCGCCCAGGTTTGCTACGTGGCTGAAAATCTCAAGCGCGTTGACCAGCTTGATACAGGCGTCATAGCCGCCTTTGACCGCGAAGGTGAAAAGGGCACCCGCGCCCTTCTTGTAGTGCGCTTTGACCCTGTCACTGTAGGGCGAAGACGGCAGCCCGGCATAAGTGACGTATTCCACGCGGTCATCCGCCTCGAGCCATGCGGCGATTTTTTGTGCGTTTTCGACGTGACGCTCCATCCGCAGGGACAGGGTCTCGATTCCCATCAGCGTGTAATGCGCAGCCTGCGGGTTCATGGTCATGCCCAGATCACGCAGGCCAATAGCGATGCCGTGGAAGGTGAAGGCCAGTGGGCCAAACGTCTCATGGAATTTAAGCCCGTGATACGCCTGCTCCGGTTCGCTGAGCGAGGGGAACTTATCATTTGCGGACCAGTCGAATTTGCCCGAATCCACGATGCAGCCGCCGGTGACGGTGCCGTTGCCGGTCAGGTATTTGGTAGTCGAGTGCACCACCAGCGTCGCGCCATGCTCGATCGGGCGGCACAGGTATGGCGTGGCCGAGGTGTTGTCGACGATCAGCGGAATGCCCGCCGCATCGGACACATCCGCCAGCGCGCGGATGTCAGTGACATAGCCGCCGGGGTTGGCAATGGATTCGCAGAACACCGCACGGGTGTTTTCGTCGATAGCGTCTTTGACGGCGTCCAGATCGTCGGTGTCGACAAACTTGGCGGACCAGCCAAAGCGTTTGATGGTCTGGCTGAACTGCGTGACCGTACCGCCATACAGACGGGTCGAGGCGACTACGTTGCAACCGGGGCCCATCAGCGGGAATAGCGCCATGATCTGTGCCGCGTGGCCTGATGAGCAGCACACGGCACCGACGCCGCCTTCCAGCGTGGCGACACGTTCCTGCAGAACGGCCACGGTGGGGTTTGTCAGGCGGGAATAGATGAAACCAACCTCTTGCAGGTTGAACAGGGCAGCCGCGTGATCCGCGTCGCGGAACACATAGGCTGTCGTCTGATAGATCGGTGTCTGACGCGCGCCAGTTGCGGGATCGGGCCGGGCGCCCGCGTGAATTTGAAGCGTATCAAAACCGTAGGTGGGGCCGTCAGACATCTTGGAAATCTCCTGTTGGAAAGTGCGTTGCTGAATCTCTAGGCGATTGGGCGCGCGCAGACAACATTCCTGTCAGCGCATCCAAAGACCATTCTTGCGTATCGTGTTGCGAATAACCTGCTCGCGTTTGGGAAGGTTCTCGCGGTCAAACATGTCCCTGATTTTGTGACCCTTGCGCTGCAGCACCAGCTTCTTGATCGGGTCGTACCCCTTGAGGACCTTCTTGACCCGGTTTGGCGCAACCACGGTTTCCAGCACCTCGACGGCGTGATCGCTTTCACGGGCGTAGAGTAGGGGGAACAGGCGGTAATGACAGCTGACCGATCCGTCCAGAAGGCCCGCAGGCAGGGCATCGCGACAGCCGCCGAACGAATGGATAACCAGCGGCAGTGCAGCCTGATCCAGCCAGGGGTCAAAATTTTGTCCAGCCATCTCGGGGATCTCGCCGTCGCGGATCGTGCGGGCATAGTCCAGAAAGCGCTTTCCGAAGGTGTGAGGGCAGGAATGAAAGAAATACCCGGCATTGAAGTACAGATAGCGCCGCCAGTAATCCACAGGTTGGCTGGTATCCAGCGAGCTGTCGAAATCCAGTCCGAACCTTTGATAAAGCGCCTTCCAGATCCCATCCAGTCCAGGACCATACAAGGTTGGTTTGGGCCAGGTTCCTTCGACCCTTAGCGATGCGCCGGGGCGGTCAAAGTCGAAGGGGACGCTGGTCAGATCGCCGGTGATCAGTGTGTCACTGTCAAAAAACACAAAGGGCTCACCCTCGGGCATGGCCAGCAAAGCTTCGATCTTGTTGCCATAAGGGTAGCTGGCGCCAAATACTTTGTTTTCGAACGGCAGGATCTCGGCATCCAACTGACGGAGTGCCTTCAGAAGATCCTCGTCCTGGATGGTAGGGTCCTGCGGCCAGCGTGGACCGGGTTGCGGAACAGCCACGAACAGTCGACCGGAAAAATCAGGGCTGCTGTGCCGCAACGAGGCGGCAAACAAAAGGGCTTCGTATTGCAGACGGTTGTTTTGCCCGATGATAACGATGTTGAATTTCGGGGCGCTGGCCTGCATCCGGTTACTTTCAGTACTTGTGGGTGCCGTGGTCCGGCGCTGCTCGGGTTTCTTGTCGGACGTACAGTATGCAGGCGCGCCCGTCAAAACCAGATGCGATGCGCGCAATTTGAAAAATGTCGGCGCAATCCCATGTTAGGGACACGTCCCCGTTCAGGAGTGCCCCCATGAGGATCAACGCAGATTTCACCAAACGTGTTGCAGTTCATTTCGACCAGAATGAATGGATCGCGTCCCCCGCCGTCGGTGTCGAACGCAAGATGCTGGATCGCATCGGTGAGGAGGTTGCCCGCGCAACGACAATCGTACGTTTTGCTCCGGGCAGCGCTTTTTCGGCCCACACACATGACGGGGGCGAAGAGTATCTGGTTCTGGACGGCGTTTTTCAGGACGAAACCGGAGATTTCCCGGTCGGCAGTTATGTGAGAAACCCTCCGAACTCGTCGCACACACCTTCGGCAAAACAGGGGGCGACGATCTTGGTGAAGCTGCATCAGTTTGACCCGGATGATCGGACAGAGGTACGACGCTCGATCAATGGTCAGGGGAATACTCAACTGTTCAAAGACGCGCATGAAGATGTCCGCGTGTTCAATCTTGCGGCGGGCGAGGCGTTGGATCTGGACGCGTCGCACGGAATGGAGCTGTTTGTGATCGAAGGCTCGCTGAGGGAATCTGACGAGGATTTCACGACTTGGGACTGGCTAAGGTTGCCTCCGGGCGCGCGATCTTCCGCCGTGGCAGGGGCTTCGGGGGCGCGTGTTTGGACGAAAACAGGGCATTTGGCTCAGATGGTCTGATACGTCCGCTGCAAGAAAAACAGGCAGAAACAAAGGAAAACCGGGTCGATTGGTCCGGTTTTTTCATTTTTTGACCATTTGGCAAATTTTACCATTTGATAAAAAATTACTTTGTGGCAAGCTGAGGCCACAACATACATATCTACAGGGAGTAGAGTGATGGCACAGGGCCAGATTGCCCCCGGCATTGTCTCCGGGCGGCTGTCCAGCGATGAGCTGACCTCGAATTTCACGGATTTGCATCCGCCACTGGCCCCCCATGAGGCCGCCGTGGCAGCGGATCGGTGCTATTTTTGTTACGACGCGCCATGCGTCACAGCCTGTCCGACAGACATCGACATTCCGCTGTTCATGCGCCAGATTCAGGCTGGTCAGCCCGAAGCGGCGGGTGAGACCATTTTGGCTCAGAACATTCTGGGCGGCATGTGCGCCCGCGTTTGCCCGACTGAAACGCTGTGCGAAGAAGTCTGCGTGCGCGAAACCGCCGAAGGTTCACCGGTCGAAATCGGTCGTCTTCAGCGCTACGCAACAGACAGCGTGATGGTTGGCGGAAGTCATCCGTTCCAACGGGCCGCACCCACCGGTAAAACAGTTGCCGTAATCGGGGCAGGACCTGCGGGTCTGGCCTGTGCGCACCGGCTGGCGATGTTTGGGCATGACGTGGTGATCCACGAAAGCCGCCCCAAACCGGGTGGGCTGAACGAATACGGGATAGCAGCGTATAAATCGACAAACGATTTTGCTCAGGCCGAAGTCGACTGGCTGCTGAAAATCGGCGGTATTTCTATCGAGACCGGGTCCGTGTTGGGCGAGGGCGTCTCGCTGGACGGTCTGGTTGAGAATTACGACGCAGTATTCCTGTCTATCGGCCTTGCCGGGGTGAATGCCTTGCGTGCACAGGGTGCTGATCTGGACGGTGTCCGTCACGCGGTCGATTTCATCTCGGACGTTCGTCAGGCCTCGGACTTGTCGCATCTGCCGGTGGGTCGCAATGTCGTGGTGATCGGCGGTGGCATGACCGCTGTGGACGCTGCGGTGAAATCGAAACTGTTGGGTGCCGAACACGTCACCATTGCATACCGCCGTGGTCGTGATGCGATGGGCGCCAGCCGGTATGAGCAGGACCTCGCGTCCTCGCACGGCGTCAAGATCATGACCAATGTGCAGCCCGTGGCTGTGCACGGAAACGGGGCAGCGGCAGAAATCGAATTGGAGTATACGTCCAGTCACGACGGTAAGCTCTCGGGCACCGGAGAGATGATCCGCATACCCGCTGATCAAGTCCTCAAGGCGATTGGTCAAAACTTGGACGGCGCGCCGGAAGGGCTGAAGCTGGATGGCAACAAGATCGCTGTGTCTGGTGCCGGGCGTACCTCGATAGGTGGTGTCTGGGCCGGGGGCGATTGCGCGGCGGGTGGCGAAGACCTGACCGTGACCGCCGTGGCCGAGGGTCGAGACGCGGCGATGGACATCCACGCAACGCTCGTTTCGTGATAGGATGGGGCATTCACCCCATCCCATTCGCTGCTGAGGTATTCTCATGTCCCAGATCGAACAAGCCGTTGCCCAACACTATACAACTGGTGCTCTTACGGAACGCATGCGTAAGGCGCTAAAAGCCAGCGGCATTGATCCCAATGCGGCCACGGTTGCCGACCTAAAGGCAGGTGATGAGTTCCACACCGGCGGTGTTCTTGCGACGGACAACCTGTTTGCCCAGCTTTCGCCGACCCACGCGACCCGTGTGCTGGATGTCGGCTGCGGCATCGGTGGGACGTCGCGGTACATCGTGGATCGTTATGACTCAACGGTGACCGGGGTCGACCTGACGCCGGAGTTTGTCGAAACGGCCACTGCTTTGAGCCAGATTGTTGGTCATTCCCAAAAGACCAGTTTTCTGGTGGGTAGTGCACTGGACATGCCGGTACCGGATGCGGGCTTCGATCTTGCCGTCATGATGCATGTCGGGATGAACATCGAAGACAAAGCAGGTCTGTTCGCGGAAGTTTCGCGAGCATTGGCCAGAGATGGTATCTTTGCCCTGTTTGACGTGATGGGAGGGGACGTGGAGGAACCGCTGACCTTTCCTCTGCCATGGTCAACCGTTGCCGGGACATCCTTTGTTGATGCGCCGGATGTTTACAAGAATGCCGCAGCAGCCGCAGGCCTTGAACTGGTAGCCGAGGCAGACCGGACCGAGTTCGCGCTTACCTTTTTCGAAGAGGTGTTCGCGCGCATCGCCGAAAGCGGCCCGCCGCCCTTGGGCATCCACCTGATGATGGGCGAGACGGCGCCCGAAAAGTTTCAAAACTACGTCACGAACCTCAAGGCCGGGCGCATTCGTCCGACCGAAATGATATTCAAGAAAACCGGCTGAGCCGGGAAGGGAGAAGCCATGGCCGATCTGACAACAAACTTTCTGGGCATTTCCAGCCCCAATCCTTACTGGCTGGCCTCGGCGCCGCCGACAGATAAGGAATACAACGTGCGCCGCGCTTTCGAGGCCGGGTGGGGCGGTGTCGTCTGGAAAACGCTCGGCTCCGAGGGGCCACCGGTCGTAAACGTGAACGGGCCGCGCTACGGCGCGATCTACGGTGCAGATCGCCGCCTATTGGGTTTGAACAACATCGAACTGATCACGGACCGACCGCTTGAGGTGAACCTCGAGGAAATGGCGCGGGTCAAGGCCGACTATCCGGACCGCGCGCTGATCGCCTCGATCATGGTGCCGTGCGAGGAAGAAGCCTGGAAGGCCATCCTGCCGCGCGTTGAAGAGACCGGTGCAGACGGGATCGAACTGAACTTTGGCTGCCCGCACGGGATGAGCGAACGCGGAATGGGCGCAGCAGTAGGGCAGGTGCCGGAATATATCGAGATGGTCACCCGCTGGTGTAAGAAATACTATGACCGACCCGTGATCGTGAAGCTGACGCCAAACATCACTGATGTTCGCAAGCCTGCCGAGGCGGCAAAAAACGGCGGCGCGGATGCAGTGTCACTGATCAACACGATCAATTCGATCACCAGCGTCGATCTGGACACGTTCAGCCCGGAACCGTCGATTGATGGCAAGGGCAGTCACGGCGGGTATTGTGGCCCGGCGGTGAAGCCAATTGCCCTGTCGATGGTATCCGAGATCGCGCGCGCCGAAGCCACCCATGGCCTGCCGATTTCCGGCATTGGCGGCGTGACCACATGGCGCGATGCGGCAGAGTTCATTTCGCTGGGCTGTGGTAACGTTCAGGTGTGCACGGCTGCTATGACCTACGGCTTTAAGATCATCGACGAACTGACCGCAGGTCTGTCCAAGTGGATGGATGAAAAAGGGTACACAAACGTGTCCGAGATTGTCGGTCGTGCGGTTCCAAACGTGACCGATTGGCAATACCTGAACCTGAACTACGTGGCCAAGGCCAAGATCGATCAGGACGAGTGCATCAAATGCGGTCGCTGCTATGCCGCGTGCGAAGACACCAGCCACCAGGCAATTTCCATGTCCGATGATCGGGTGTTCGAGGTCATGGATGACGAATGCGTCGCCTGTAATCTGTGCGTGGATGTTTGCCCGGTCGACGGCTGCATCTCAATGGTGCCAATGACGGCCGGAGAGGTTGATCCGCGGACCGGTCTGGAAGTTCAGCGTGATTATGCCAACTGGACGACGCATCCAAACAATCCGATGGCCAAAGCTGCCGAGTAAATCGGGTGCTGAAAACATGAAAGGGCCCGAAAGCGCGGGCCTCTTACCAGATACTGCCCCCCATATGGGGCGTTCAAAGCCGCGTGGCGACATCACGTTTTGCTAGATCAAGTAGGTCGACAGGCTTGGGACATAGCTTAGCAGGATCAAGACGGCGGCCACCGCAATCAGGAATGGCCAAAGTGATTTCAGAATTGCTCCGGGGGTCGTGCCGCTCATGGATGAGGCGATATAGAGGCCAATTCCGACGGGTGGAGTAAGCAGGCCAAGAACAAGGTTCAGGCATACGACAACTCCGAACTGGTAGGGGCTGATGTCGTAGGATCCAGTGGCAATCGGTAACAAAATGGGCGTGATCAGGATGATGGCGGCAATACCATCGATCACCATCCCTACCAAAAGCAGTGCAGCATTTACGATAAGTAAAAACATGAACGGATTAGATGTGATCGACGTGATCAGCCCCGCCAGCTGCTGTGGTATTTCTTCGTAAATGATCACCCACCCAAAAACGCTGGCCGCCGCAATCATGAACAGGATCATCGATGCGTTTGCGGCTGTTCGCTTGAACATCTCGCCCAGATGTTGCGGCTTTAGCTCTCCGTAAATGAGCCACCCGACCAGAAATGCGATCAGCGAAGCGATGGCTGCGGATTCTGTCGGCGTAGCGATGCCAAACAGAATACCACCGATGATCGAAACCGGGATCAGCATGGCAGGAAGGGCGGCGATCAGGGCCTGCAGGGCATCGCGGCGGGACATCCAGACGCCCTTTGGGAATTGCTGAAACCACCCGACAAGCGTGATCACCAAAGCAAAGGCTCCGGCTAGCAGCAGGCCGGGTATGATCCCGGCGATGAACATGTCGCCGATGGGAATCTGAGCTAAAACGCCAAAGATAACGAACATCATTGACGGCGGGATGACCGGTGCCAACAGGCCCCCGGCTGCTGTCGTGGCAGCGGCGAAGCCCTTGCTATAGCCTTCTTCTTCCATCGCGGGGACCATGGCGCGCGACATAACGGCGATCTGCGCAGTGGCCGAACCGATGATGGCGGCCATGAACATATTGGCCAGCAGATTAATATAGGCGAGCCCGCCCCGGAATCCGCCCACGAATACACGCGCCAAGGCGACCAGCCGGCGCGTCATGCCGCCTTCATTCATCAGCTCTCCGGTCAGCATGAACAGCGGGATTGCCAGCAGGCCGTAGTTTTCCAACCCGCCAAACATTTTCTGTGCAAAACTGTCATAGAGAACGGTGTTCCCGCTTTCCCAGATGTACCAGATTGCGGTGATCGCCAACACGATGGCAACAGGCACCGACAGCAACAGGGTGGCCAGAAAGACAAAAGGGCTCATGCCTGAGACCCTCGTCCGGGTCGCGTCAGAAGATGCATCGTTGAATGCAGCGTGGCCCCCAATGCAAACAGCCACATCACGAGCCAAAACAGAAACTTCGGAAGCCCAAGGGTTGACGTCGGTTCGGCATAGATGAAGTTGAACGTATTGCCTTGAAACGCCACGGCATCGAACCCTGTACGAGCGATGTCCAGTGGCAGAAACCAACGCCAGCAGAACCACAGCATCGCGATTGCAAAAGCGAAGACAACGATGTCGACTACTTTTTGGATGATTGTCCGGACATGAGGCGGAACCAGATCGGCAAGGATCGTAATCGAGACCGAATTGCGGTGGTGCAACGCGGCTGATGCGCCAAGGAATGTCATCCAAACCATGGCATAGATCGCCAGTTCATCCACCCAGAACAGGGCGTTGCCAGCGGTTCTGGTCACGACATTCAACAAAATCAACAAGGTGACGCAAACGGCCAGTGCTGCGGCACACCATAACTCAACCCACGCCCACGCTGCAGACAGCCGGTATAACATCGCCGATCCCCTATGAAAAAGGGCGCAGGATTGACCTGCGCCCTTTCCTTGAAACGTTCAACTTTATTTGGTTTCTGCCGCAGTCTCGCGCAGCGCGTCAAGGGACGAGGTTTTTTCAGACCAGATGCCGTTCCATTCCTCAATCGCATCGCCAAAGAATGAGGCATCGACTTTCTTGTAGGCCTTGCCGGTTCCCTCGATCTGTTCCAGCCACTTCGCTTCGTTGGCAACATAGGCGTCGATGGTGCTGTCGACATGCTTGGCCATCAGTTCACCGATCATCGCGCGGTCTTCTTCGGACAGTCCCGCCCAGACTTTGGCCGAGACCAGCCCGACCATCGGGAACATCATATGATCAGACTGAACAATCGTGTCGGCGTGATCATAGTATTTCAGCACCCAGATCAGTTCAGCATCCATATCAATGGCATCGACCTGCCCATTGGCCAGCGCGTCATAGACAGCAGGCAGCGGCATCGGTGTTGGTGCAGCTCCGACAGCGTTGTAGAAATCCAAAATCGGCGTGAACGGCGTGATCCGCAGTTTCAGACCAGACAGGTCCTCTGCCGAAGACACATCGCCCCGGCTGACGATCTGGCGCAGCCCAGCCATACCGTAACCTAGGCCTACAACGCCAACCTGACCGGGCAGGGGTTCCAGCATCGATTTTGCGGTATCCGAACGCAGGATGCGCCCCGCGTGGCCGATATCATCCGCGAGATACGGCGCATAAAACGCACCCAGCTCAGGTGCGCGGTTCGACACTTCGGCCACGGTCATGAAAGCCATATCCAGCGCGCCAGTCTGCAATTGTTGCAGCATCTCTGCCTCGTTGCCCAACTGACGGGCAGGGAATACAGATACGGTATGGGCACCACCGCTGGCTTCGTTCAGCTCGGCCCCAAAGGACTCGGCCGCCTTGGTCCAGATATGCGGAGGTGGCGTGATCAGGCCCAGACGGAATTCATCTGCATGGGCAGCTAGCGATGTCACAGCAAGCGCTGCAGCCGAAGCGGCAATCTTAGCAAAATGTTTCATGTTCTTCCCTGTTGTTTGTTCATCTCAGAGTTTGACCCAGCCCTCTGGTGGCTCTTTTCCCGGATGCACGGTCTGGCAGTTCGGGCATGTTCGGTCTTCTTCTGATGAATAGAATTTTTCGTAGACCGGCGGCAAGTCCTTGACGATAGACTGCAATTGCATCTCGGCCCGATGAACGCGGGTGCCGCATTCAAAGCAATACCATTCGATCGCGTCCAACTCGCCTGTTTGCCGTTTGGGTTCGATGACTAATCCGATTGAGCCTTCCTGCGGTCTTTGAGGTGAATGGCGCACATGCGGCGGCAGCAAGAAGATCTCACCTTCGCGGATCGGAACGTCATAGAATTCCTCTCCGTCATACAGCTTCAGCACCATGTCACCTTCCAGCTGATAGAAGAACTCTTCGACAGGGTCGTCGTGGTAATCTGTCCGTTTGTTCGGCCCGCCGACGACGGTAACCATCAGGTCTGCGTCCTCCCAGACCTGTTGATTACCAACCGGCGGTTTCAGCAGGTGACGGTGTTCGTCGATCCATTTCTGAAAGTTGAATGCACTTAACTTCGACATGTCCCACTCCCTGTTAGTAGAAGTTTGGCCGGTTTTTTCATAACCGCAAAGAAATTATCCGCATCTAGATATCCGATTTGCTTATATCGATGTGGCTATGGCTTCAGGCCGCATTCCGCGAACCCTTTGCGGATGATCTCTTTTTCCGCCTCGGTCAGTTCCAGCATTGGGGGTCGCGCACGCCCTCCGACCTGTCCCAGCAGCTCTTGCCAGTATTTTCCAAAAGCGGTGGGCTTGCCTGCAGGTTTGGTTCGCTTCATCGCGTCCCGCACCGGGTTCAGGCTGTCAAACACCTTGCGCGCCTCATCTGCTTTGCCGGCAAAAGCCAGCCGCGTGTATTCGTTCATGCGCTGATCATTCTTGGTCTGTAACTGGTAAGGCGGCGACGAACACAGATACAATTTCCAATCCAGTTCCAGAATATTGTCCAGCCATTCATGTTCAGCCGATGTCGAGACATGAATTTTGTCGCCCACCATATGCGTCAGTTTCACATACATCTCACGCGGGACGGAGTATTTGATGGCCACGATGTTAGGCAAATCAGCAATCCGTGCGCATTCTTCAGGCTGCATCAGGTATCCGCTGTCCGGGTGGCTCCACATCGCGATCCCGATATCCAGCTCATCGCAGAACCGTTTGTAGTACTGGTACAAAACCTCTCCACGATCCTGAACAAAGCTTAGAACAGGGGCATGCAAGACGATGTAATCGGCCCCACAATTCTGCGCATGGCGGGCCAGTTCCAGCGCCGTGTCCATGTTCTGATCCGAGACCGAGACAATCACACCGGCTTTGCCCGCGCATTCGTCAACCGCAATCTCAAAGTTGCGCTTGCGCTCATCAAGGCTCATCGAAAAGAACTCGCCCTGCTTGCCTGCCACGAACAGTCCCTGGATATCCAGATCGTCAATCCAGTGGCGAATGTTTGACCGCAGCCCGGCCTCATCCAGTGACAAATCATCGTTGAAGGGGTTCAGGGCTGCGGCCCAGATGCCGGTCATGTTCTCGCGCGCATAGGCTTTGGCGTCGCGCTTGGAGTAGTTCATTTTAACGGGCCTTCCGATTAACGCGCAATTCTGGCGTCGCCATCAAAGCCTGATCACCCCACTTGATCCAATGCGAAAGCCGGGAATTGGGTATCTGAAATTAGAATACCCAAAGAATACCAATTTAGAATTCTTTGGCGCTGGTTTAGGTTTGCCACATGAAAATAGGATTGATCGGTAAAGGCGCGATTGCGCAGCATGTCATGGGCGCGGTTCAGGCGCGAGGCCATATGGTACATGCGGTTCTGGTGCGACCAGGCAGCATTTCACAAAACCCGAACCTGTTTGTGGGTTCGGTGCCAGAGCTCATCGCAGAGGCGGATCTAGTGATCGAATGCGCCGGCCATCAGGCACTGGCGGCCTATGGCCCTCAGGTTCTGGGGCAGGGTACGGACATGATCACGGTGTCCGTCGGTGCATTGGCGGATCAAACGATTGCAGACGAGATGGAAAGCGCGGCCAGCGTGGGGCAGGCGAAACTGCACCTGGCCAGCGGCGCAATCGGTGCCCTTGATTGCCTGAGCGCTGCGGCGACCGGCAAATTAGACAAGGTTATCTATGTCGGGCGCAAGCCGCCGCTAGGTTGGAAAGGCTCTGCCGCAGAGGACAGGCTGGATCTTGAGGGGCTGACACAGGTTGAAACGCACTTCACTGGGACCGCCCGAGAGGCGGCGTTGGCCTATCCCAAAAACGCAAATGTTGCGGCAGCCGTAGCCTTGGCTGGGATTGGATTTGATGAGACGCAGGTTAAACTCATCGCTGATCCGTCGATTGCGCAAAACATTCATGAGGTTGAGGCCGAAGGGGAATTCGGGCAGTTCCATTTCCGGATAAGCGGCAATTCCCTGCCGGACAATCCACGCAGCTCGGCCTTGGCCGCGATGAGTGTGGTGGCCAAGCTCGAACAGCTTTCAGAACCGATTGTGCTGTGACCATGGTGGGACGTCATTCACGTATCGTCGACCGCGCCCTGACCCGGCTGAAGTTACGCCAACTGCGTTTGCTGGTAGCGGTGGGAGCGCACGGTAACATCCAGAACGCCGCACGCGAGCTGGGCATCTCGCAACCCGCCGCCACCAAGATGATTCAGGATCTTGAACTGGATTTTGAGGTCAAGCTGTTCAGCCGGACCAATCGGGGTGTGATTCCGACCGTGTTCGGAGAAACTTTGATACGTCACGGCAAGCTGATCTTTGCACAGGTCTCGAACGCTGCGCAGGAACTGGATGACTTGAACGAAGGCAATGCAGGCCGTGTGGTGGTGGGCACTTTGTTGGCCGCCTCAACCAGCCTGCTGCCGGCAGCCATTGAAATCCTTCTGGCCGACCGTCCGAATGTAACGATCAAGATCAACGAGGGCACGAACGAAGTCCTGATGCCGAGGTTGCTTTCGGGCGAAATCGACATGGTAGTCGGGCGGCTTCCCTCTCATAGGCACCGTGACAAGATCAGGCAGGAAAAGCTGTTTGAAGACCGCATTCTGGCAATCGTTGGAAATCAGCATCCTCTTGCGGGTCGCCCGGATGTTTCGTTCGCTCAGACCAAACCCTTTGGCTGGATCGTGCCACCTCTGGAAACCACACTACGGCGTCAGCTGGATCATTTCTTTGTTGGTCAGCAGCAATACGTTCCGCTCGTGACGATCGAATCCGTGTCCTATCTGACCAACCGTGCTCTGTTGCAGTCGCGCGATCTGATCGGGCTCATGCCGGCCGAGGTCGTTTCACAGGACATCGCCCACGGCTACTTGTCGCCATTGGATTGGGATGTTCCATTTGGGCAAGGCCCGATTGGTGTCTCATTCCGGGCGGATGATGATCTTTCCCCCGCTGGTCGTGCCTTTAAGTCGGCGCTGCATCAGGCGGTGAAACAGAAATGAGGTCAGGTATTCGTCAAATTGATATCAGTATTCACCCAATTCACTTGAAGTAATGCCAGCCATTGCGTGATTTGAAATAATCAAAGTCGGAGGCACCGGTTTCATGTATCCTGAGCTTAAGCTGTTCATCGCAGGCAAGTGGCGCACAGCCAACCGGGACATACCGGTCGTGAATCCCGCGACCGAGGGCGAAATCGGGCGTCTTCCCTGCGCGTCGAAGCAGGATCTGGATGACGCTCTGGAGGCCGCAGTCCGAGGGTTTCGCGTATGGAGCCGCACCTCACCGCGCGAACGTTCCGACACAATCCTGCGCGCTGCTGCGCTGATGCGGGAACGTCAGGAAGAGATTGCCAATGCTATCACCATGGAACACGGCAAGCCGCTGAAGCAGGCCAGGCTTGAGGTTATCCGAGGGGCAGAGTTCTTTGAATGGGACGCGGGCGAGGCGATGCGGACCTATGGGCGGGTCATCCCTGCGGCTCCGGGTCACAAGTTCTCCATTCATCACCAGCCTATCGGTGTCGTCGCGGCCTTTTCACCCTGGAACTTCCCGATGAGCCAACCAGCACGCAAAATCGCTGGCGCGCTGGCCTCGGGCTGCTCGATCATCCTGAAAGCGGCCGAGGAAACGCCAGCGGGGGCAATACATATTGCAAAAGCCTTTGAAGATGCCGGTCTTCCTGCAGGCGTCCTGAACCTGGTGTTCGGAGAGCCGGCAGAAATCTCAGGCCACCTCATCCCGCAGGATCCGGTCAGGCTCGTGGCTTTCACCGGCTCAACCGCTGTGGGGCGGCATCTGACCACCTTGGCCTCGGAACACATGACATCGGTGCTGATGGAACTTGGTGGCCACGCGCCAGTAATTGTCTGCGAAGACACAGATGTGAAAGCGGCCGGGATCTCAAGCGCAGTCCGAAAGATGCGCAATGCCGGGCAGGTGTGCACATCGCCTACAAGGTTTTTTGCGCATGAGAGCATCTTTGACGATTACGCCACAACTTTCGTTGAACGCGCTGCGGCAACTATTGTCGGAAACGGAATGGACCAAAATGTGGAAATGGGGCCTTTGGCAAATGACCGGCGGGTGCCTGCACTGACCGAATTGGTGGAAGACGCCCGTGAAAAGGGTGCGACGGTTGCCACGGGTGGCGCCAAACATGGCGACAAAGGGTACTTCTTTCAGCCCACCGTCCTGCTGAACGTGCCCGACAACGCCCGGATCATGCAGGAGGAACCTTTTGGTCCGGTGGCTGTGATCAATCCAGTGTCCTCACTGGACGACGCAATCGGCAAAGCAAACTCAGTGCCCTATGGGCTGGCCGGTTACGCGTTCACAAATCGCGCGGACTATATTGATCGATTGATTGACGAGGTCGAGGTTGGAAACCTGTCTATCAACACGCTTGAGGCATCCATGCCTGAGACGCCCTTTGGGGGCGTGAAATCCAGCGGATATGGTCGCGAAGGCGGCACCGAGGGGCTGGACAACTACATGATCGTAAAAAACGTATGGCATTCCGCCGACATCACCTGAGCAAAGGCGCGTCAGATAAAGTCGCGCCGATTACGGCGTCAGAAGTTTCCGGTAGAGCGTGTCGATAAACGGCTCGGCCCCTTCAAACGGGTCTTCGTCGCCCAGAATTGCGCGGACCTGAACGTCGAAGTCGGCGTAGTGCTGTGTCAGCGCCCAGATTGAAAATATCAGGTGATAAGGGTGCAGGCGCGCGATTTTGCCCTGATCCATCCACTGCGTCAGTATTTCCGTTTTCTCATCCACCAGAGATTTGAGGTCATGCGACAGAGATTCGTGGATACGCGGAGCGCCCTGAACCAGCTCGTTCGCAAACAAACGGCTTTCGCGCGGCAGGTCTCGGCTCATTTCCAGCTTGCGGCGGATATAGGCGAGGATTTCTTCCATCGGGTCGCCATCCGCGTCCAGATCATGCAGGGGGGCCAGCCAGATCTCTAACAGACCGGACAGCAATGCGGTGTGGATCGCCTCTTTCGACGGGAAATAATACAACAGGTTCGGTTTGCTCAGCCCGGCCTCGGTGGCGATTTGATCTACGGTCGCCCCACGGAAACCATGCGCCGAAAACACGTTCAGTGCGGCTTCGAGAATCGCTGCGCGGTTCTTTTTCTGAATTCGGGTCGGGGCGCGGTCTTTGGGCATGTTTCCTGACTGTCTCTTTTTCCGCCAAGCGGGCACCAAATATGCCGAATTTTCCGGCGGCACCATGCAATTTCTTGACTGATGTCGAACCCGTGATAGCGTGAGTTTGACCAGATGGTCAAATCAAGACACCAAAAGCGAGCCAAATCGCAAGCAACAGGGAAGAACAAGATGGCAGCTCCGGCGCAAAACCTCAGGATCAATGGCGACAGACTTTGGGACAGCCTGATGGAGATGGCCAAGATCGGCCCCGGTGTTGCGGGCGGCAACAACCGCCAAACCCTGACGGATGAAGACGCAGAAGGGCGCGCTTTGTTTCAAAAGTGGTGCGAAGACGCCGGTTGCACCATGGGTTTGGATCAGATGGGCAATATGTTTGCCCGTCGCGAAGGGACTGATCCAGATGCGTTGCCGGTCTATGTCGGCTCGCATCTGGACACCCAACCAACCGGCGGCAAGTATGACGGCGTGTTGGGCGTATTGGGTGGGCTGGAGATTATCCGCACGCTCAACGATTTGGGCATCAAGACCAAACACCCGATCGTTGCGACCAACTGGACCAACGAAGAGGGCACACGTTATGCACCAGCGATGCTTTCCTCAGGGGTGTTCGCCGGGATGCACACGCAAGACTGGGCCTATGACCGCGAGGATGCCGAGGGCAAGACGTTCGGCGATGAGCTAAAGCGCATTGGCTGGCGGGGAGACGAAGAAGTCGGTGCCCGCAAAATGCATGCCTTCTTTGAACTGCACATCGAACAGGGGCCGATCCTTGAGGCCGAGGGCAAGGATATCGGCGTTGTGACGCACGGGCAGGGGCTGAGCTGGACGCAGATCACCGTGACAGGCAAAGACGCACATACTGGATCTACTCCGATGCCGATGCGCAAAAACGCGGGTCTGGCGATGGGGCGTATCCTTGAGAAAGTGGATGAGATCGCGTGGTCTCATGCGCCCCATGCCGTTGGTGCTGTAGGGCATATTGACGTGTTCCCGAATTCTCGCAACGTGATTCCCGGCAAGGCGGTGTTCACGGTCGATTTCCGCTCGCCGGATTTGGCGGTCATCACAGATATGGAAAACCGTTTGCGCGTTGCGGCCGAAGATATCGTGGAAGAGATGGGCCTGCAGATCGAATTCGAGAAAGTTGGTGGGTTTGATCCAGTGAAGTTCGATGACAGCTGTGTCGCGGCTGTACGGGGCGCAGCAGAGCGGCTGGGATATTCGCACACCGATATCATCTCAGGGGCGGGGCACGATGCCTGTTGGATCAACCGGGTGGCCCCGACGGCCATGGTCATGTGCCCTTGCGTTGACGGGTTGAGCCACAACGAGGCGGAAGAGATCAGCAAGGATTGGGCCGCAGCCGGGGCGGATGTTCTGTTTCATGCGGTCGTCGAAACGGCCGAGATTGTGGAATAAGGGGCGCTGCCCCCGTCGCCTGATGGGCGACTCCCACGGGATATATTGGCCAGATCAAGCAAGCGGCGCAGACCGCGTCAGGGAGATTAGAATGAGCACTGTTATCAAGAACGGAACCGTTGTGACCGCCGACTTGTCTTACAAGGCGGATGTCATGGTCGAAGATGGCGTCATCACAGAGATCGGGATGGATCTGAAGGGTGACAAGGAATTGGACGCCACGGGATGTTACGTCATGCCGGGTGGGATTGATCCGCATACCCATCTGGAGATGCCGTTTATGGGCACTTATTCCAGCGATGATTTCGAAAGCGGTACGCGGGCTGCGCTGGCGGGTGGAACCACGATGGTCGTTGATTTCGCGCTGCCGAACCCGGGTGAAAGCCTGTTGGACGCGTTGAAGCGTTGGGACAACAAATCCACCCGTGCCAACTGTGACTACTCCTTCCACATGGCCGTGACCTGGTGGGGCGAGCAGGTGTTCGATGACATCAAAACGGTGATCGAGACACGCGGTATCAACACGTTCAAGCACTTCATGGCCTACAAAGGCGCATTGATGGTGAATGATGACGAGTTGTTCTCTTCGTTCAAGCGTCTGGCAGAGTTGGGCGGCATCGCGATGGTTCACGCCGAAAACGGTGATGTGGTGGCGGAACTCAGTGCCAAACTACTGGCCGAGGGCAACAACGGCCCAGAGGCGCACGCCTATTCCCGCCCGCCGCAGGTTGAAGGCGAGGCGACCAACCGTGCGATCATGATTGCCGATATGGCGGGCGTGCCGCTTTATGTGGTGCATACGTCCTGCGAGGATGCGCATGAGGCGATCCGGCGGGCCAAATTGCAGGGCAAGCGGGTCTGGGGCGAACCCCTTATTCAACACCTGACGTTGGATGAGAGCGAGTATTTCAACCAGGATTGGGATCATGCGGCACGTCGGGTTATGAGCCCTCCGTTCCGGAACAAGCAGCACCAGGACAGCTTGTGGAACGGTCTGCAATCGGGATCGTTGAGCGTTGTGGCAACAGACCATTGTGCCTTTACCACCGAACAAAAGCGCTATGGTGTGGGCGACTTTACCAAGATCCCCAACGGCACCGGCGGGCTTGAAGATCGGATGCCGATGCTGTGGACTCATGGGGTAAACACCGGGCGTTTGACACCGAATGAATACGTCGCGGTGACTTCAACGAATATCGCCAAGATATTGAATTGTTACCCGAAAAAAGGAGCCGTTCTGGTTGGCGCTGATGCGGATCTGGTGGTTTGGGATCCTGAAAAGTCCAAGACGATCAGTGCCGATGCGCAGCAATCCTCGATCGACTACAATGTATTCGAGGGCAAAGAGGTTAAAGGCCTGCCGCGCTTTACCCTTACGCGAGGGCATGTGGCTGTGCATGATGGGGAAATCCGCACGCAGGAAGGCCACGGCGATTTTGTTGCACGTGAAGCCAATACCACTGTGAACAAAGCGCTAAGCACCTGGAAAGAGCTGACCGCGCCTCGGCCGGTTGAACGGACGGGCATCCCGGCGACGGGCGTATGATGCGTGCGGGCCGCAATTCATGCGGCCCAAAATCAAATCTTTTCAAGGCTATGGAATGAATACTGAAAGCACTACCCAGCCGGTTATCGAGGCAAGGCAGCTGGATCTGACCTTCCAAACCAATGACGGGCCAATTCACGCGCTGAAAGACGTAAATCTGACGGTCGACAAGGGTGACTTCGTCAGCTTCATCGGTCCCTCAGGCTGCGGAAAAACCACCTTTTTGCGATGTATCGCTGCGCTTGAAACACCGACCGGAGGAACCCTGACGGTCAATGGCATGACCCCGGATGAGGCGCGGCGGAACCGGGCCTATGGCTACGTGTTTCAAGCGGCGGGCCTGTATCCCTGGCGCACCATCGCTAAGAACATCAAGCTACCGCTTGAGATCATGGGGTATTCGGCCACTGAGCAAGATGAACGTGTGAGAAACGTTCTTGAACTTGTTGATCTTGAAGGGTTTGGCGGCAAATTTCCGTGGCAACTGTCCGGCGGTATGCAGCAACGCGCCAGCATTGCGCGTGCGCTGGCATTTGACGCTGATATCCTGCTAATGGACGAACCCTTTGGGGCGCTGGACGAGATCGTGCGCGATCACCTGAACGAACAGCTTTTGGCGCTATGGGCGCGCACAGAAAAAACCATCGGTTTCGTCACGCACTCGATCCCCGAGGCAGTGTATCTGAGCACCAAAATCGTGGTGATGAGCCCGCGACCGGGGCGAATAACGGATGTGATCGACAGCCCGTTGCCGAAGGAACGTCCATTGGACATCCGCGACACGCCTGAGTTCATCGAAGTGGCTCATCGTGTGCGCGAGGGTCTACGGGCGGGGCATGCGGAAGATGAATGATGGGTTCAAAGCTTTTTGGGCAGTTCTGACCGTCCTAGCGGTGATCGTTGTCTTTTGGTATGCGGCCTGCATTCCAATGAACATCAAAGGTGTTTTGACGGAACAGGAGCGTGCAGGGGCCGAAGTTCAGCCACCATCGGCTAAAGATCGTCGAGATATGTCCGAATTCGGACTGGTGTTGAATAACAGCTTTGCCATCCCCGCCACGTGGGAGCAGGACCGGCCCCGCCTGCCGGCGCCGCATCAGGTCGCCGTCGAGATGTGGGAGACCACTGTACAGAAAAAAATTACCTCGAAGCGATCGCTTATCTATCACGGATGGGTCACGCTGAGCGCAACGATGCTGGGCTTTGTGATCGGTACTGGATTGGGCATTCTGCTGGCTGTCGGGATAGTGCACAGCCGCGTCATGGACCTGTCGGTGATGCCATGGGCCATCGTCAGCCAGACGATTCCCATCATCGCTTTGGCGCCAATGATTATCGTGGTGCTGTACTCGGTGGGCATTCAGGGGATCATCCCCAAGGCGGTAATCTCGGCCTATTTGAGTTTCTTCCCTGTGGTTGTTGGTATGGTCAAAGGGCTTCGCAGCCCAGATGCAATGCAACTGGACCTGCTGCGCACTTACAGCGCCAGCCGGTCGCAGGGGTTCTGGAAGCTGCGCTTGCCCGCATCGATGCCGTATCTGTTTACGTCGCTGAAGATCGGCATTGCGGCTTCGCTGGTCGGTGCCATCGTTGGTGAATTGCCAACAGGGGCGGTGGCCGGTTTGGGTGCGCGTCTACTGGCAGGCAGCTACTATGGACAAACCGTGCAGATCTGGTCTGCCTTGTTTGCAGCGGCCATTCTGGCGGCTTGCCTGGTCGGGTTGCTGGGGCTTGTAGAACGGAAGGTCCTGAAAAGAATGGGGATGGCGCAATGATACTAGTGCTGTTTGCAATCGTCGTTTGGGTCCTGGGTTGGTGGCTGAATAGTCGTCTGGCCAGCGGGCCTTATGCGGACACGCGCATGGTGCGATTTCTGGCTCCGTTCATATTTGGCGTAACGATTATTGTCATATGGGAGCTGCTGGTCAGAGGCCTAGACGTGTCTTTGGTCATACTGCCGGCGCCATCCGTAATTGCGGTGCGCTTTGCCAACAGCCTGCCGATCCTGTGGGAGGATTTCGTTCAAACCATCATCAAAGGCGCGTTCAGCGGGTACATCATTGGGTGCTTCGCCGCATTCCTGATGGCAATTGCGGTGGATCGCTGGGATTTCCTCCGACTTGGGTTGCTGCCCGTTGGGAACTTTGTCGCAGCGCTGCCAATTGTCGGGACCGCACCCATTCTTGTGATGTGGTTTGGGTTCGACTGGCACTCCAAAGCCGCCGTTGTCGTGGTGATGGTGTTCTTCCCAATGCTGGTCAACACCGTGGCTGGTCTGCGTGAGGCCACGGCAATGCAGCGCGACCTGATGGAGACCTATGCGGCCACCTATTGGCAGAGCTTCTTGAAGTTGCGATTGCCCGCCGCGATGCCCTTTATCTTCAACGGCTTAAAGATTTCTACCACCCTGGCGTTGATCGGCGCTATCGTGGCAGAGTTCTTTGGCTCGCCCACGCTAGGCATGGGCTTTCGGATATCCACCAGCGTGGGGCAATTATCGCTGGACATGGTCTGGGCCGAGATTGTGGTGGCCGCTTTGGCCGGGACCGCATTTTATGGTCTTGTCGCAATGATCGAAAAGGCGGTGACCTTCTGGCACCCGTCGCAACGTGGATAAAACAATAATTCAACAGACCCCAAAAGGGGCACCAACAGCAACTAGGAGATATGAAGATGAATAAGCTACTCAGCGGGGCGATAGCCGCCTTTAGTCTGGCCGCCAGTTCGGCTTTCGCTGCGGATGAGGTGACATTGCAACTGAAGTGGGTCACGCAAGCTCAGTTCGCGGGCTACTATGTTGCCAAGGACAAGGGGTTCTACGAGGAAGAGGGGCTGGACGTCACTATTCTGCCCGGCGGACCAGACATTGCACCGACGCAGGTGATCGCAGGTGGCGGCGCTGACGTGACCGTTGAATGGATGCCTGCCGCGCTGGCTGCACGCGAAAAGGGTTTGCCTCTGGTCAATATCGCGCAGCCGTTCAAAAGCTCGGGTATGATGCTGACCTGCTGGAAAGATGCCGGGATCGAGGCACCCGAAGACCTTAAGAACCGCACGCTGGGCGTTTGGTTTTTTGGCAACGAGTTCCCATTCATGAGCTGGATGAGCCAACTGGGCATCGACACGGGAGGCAAAAGCGAAAGCGGTGTGGAAGTTCTGAAGCAAGGCTTCAACGTCGACCCGCTGCTGCAGCGTCAGGCCGATTGCATCAGCACCATGACCTATAACGAATATTGGCAGGTCATCGATTCCGGCGTCAACCCGGATGAGCTGGTGACCTTCAAGTACGAAGATCAGGGTGTCGCGACATTGGAGGACGGCCTGTATGTTCTGGAGGAGAACCTTGGGGACGCAGCGTTTGTCGACAAGATGGAACGCTTCGTTCGCGCCTCGATGAAGGGTTGGAAATACGCCGAAGAAAATCCGGATGAGGCGGCCGATATCGTGCTGGAAAACGATGAGACCGGCGCCCAGACCGAAGAGCATCAGAAACGCATGATGGGCGAGATCGCCAAGCTGACCTCAGGTTCGAACGGTTCGCTGGACCCTGCCGATTTTGAGCGCACCGTTGCCACCTTGCTGGCGGGCGGTTCCGATCCTGTGATCACCAAGCAGCCAGACGGCGCTTGGACGCACCAGATCACGGATGCGGCTCTGAACTGATCCGCTTCGCACTGACTGAAAAGGCGCGGTCCCAAACGGGGCCGCGTTTCCTGTTTCTTATGTCGGAAATGTGTCTGTACTTGAGATCGAAATGGCGTAGAATTCTATGAATAACAGCGCATTTCATACGAAACTGGCGATAGTCCGAAGAAAATGCAGGGATTTGCATCGGAATTCAATGCAGCGTTCACTCTGATCCTGAATGGGGATCCAGAGCTTTGGGCGATTGTGCTGCTTTCCCTGAAAGTTTCCGTTTTTGCCGTCCTGATTTCTGCACTGATTGGCATGCCTGTTGGCGCTGCGCTGGCCGTTGCACGCTTTCCGGGGCGGCGGGTTTTGATCATTCTTATGAACGCGCTGATGGGGTTCCCGCCGGTGGTCGTAGGCTTGCTGGTTTATCTGATGTTGTCACGATCCGGGCCTTTAGGTGTGCTTGAACTGCTCTACACACCGACCGCGATGATCATCGCGCAGGTTGTTTTGGTGACGCCCATCGTCGCTGCGTTGACGCGGCAGGTGGTCGAGATGCTGGCCGAGGAATACTCGGAACAGCTCCGATCCTTGGGCGTGTCGCGGCTGGCGTCTGTGCCAGTACTTCTGTGGGATGCGCGTTTGGCGCTGGTCACGGCCTTGCTGGCCGGATTTGGCCGCGCCATTGCCGAAGTTGGGGCGGTCATAATCGTTGGCGGAAACATCAATCACGTGACGCGGGTGATGACGACGACCATCGCGCTGGAAACGTCCAAGGGAAATCTTGCGCTGGCCCTGGCGCTCGGCGCGATCCTGATCGGTATTGCCATAGCGGTGAACGCCATGGTCAGCACGCTTAGCCTGCGGGCTGAAAGAGAGGGGTTGCGTCATGCGTGATCTGGTCTCGGAAATGGCGCGGCGCATCACCGTTAACGGATTGCAGATTGCGCGTAATGGCACCGCATTGCTGGACGTTCCGCACCTGACATTGAACGGGCCGGGGCCGACCTTGATCCTTGGACCGAACGGCGCGGGCAAAAGCCTGTTGCTGCGGTGCCTGCATGGGCTGATTGCGCCGGACAAAGGGTACGTGGAGCAAGATGGAGTTCCTTTGAATGCTGATCACAAGGCCCGGCAGGCGATGGTGTTTCAGCAACCCGTCTTGCTGCGCCGGTCCGTCGCAGCCAATCTGGATTTTGTCCTCAAACGGCAGGGCCTGCAGCGCGTTGCTCGCAAGACGCGTATTGCTGATTTGCTGACCCAAGGCGGGCTTGAAGGCAAAGCACGGCAAGCGGCCAGATCGCTGTCGGGAGGTGAGGCGCAGCGGCTGGCCATCCTGCGCGCGCTGGCGCTGGACCCGGATACCTTGTTTCTGGACGAACCGACCAGCGCACTGGACCCCGGCGCCACTCAGGTGATTGAGCGGATGATCCTGCGCGCATCAGAAGGGGGGGTGCGCATTGTCATGGTGACCCATGACATCGGTCAGGCGCGCCGGCTGGCATCGGATGTCGTCATGATGCAGGGCGGTCATGTGGTTGAACATGGCGATGCGCGTCAGGTATTGGACGATCCCAAAAGTGATGCCTCGCGCAGGTATCTTGCAGGCGGATTGGTGACATAACAAAAAATCTGGAGTTTAGAATGATCCGGAATTTCATTCGGGCAGCATTGGTTTCACTTGGCTTGTTTACAGGTCCGGCCTTAGCCGAAGAACCATTTATCGTGGTGCAATCAACGACCTCGACCCAAAATTCGGGACTGTTGGATTACATCCTTCCTTGGTTCGAGGCGGAAACCGGGATCGACGTGCGCGTTGTTGCTGTGGGCACCGGGCAGGCGATCCGTAATGCAATCAATGGGGATGGTGACGTTCTGTTGGTCCATGCAAAGGCGGACGAAGAGCAGTTTGTCGAAGACGGCTGGGGCGTTGAACGATTTGACGTGATGTATAATGACTTCGTTCTTGTCGGTCCGAAATCAGACCCGGCCAAGGTGAAGGGCGGATCGGATATCGTGGCCGCTTTGACCGCGGTATCTGAGGCCGAAGTTCCCTTTGCATCACGCGGGGACGACAGCGGAACGCATAAGGCCGAAATGCGCCACTGGAACGACGCCGAAGTAGATCCGGCTGCGGAATCGGGTACGTGGTACCGGGAAACCGGTTCAGGCATGGGCGCGACGTTGAACGTGGCCAGTGGCATGGATGCCTATACCCTGACGGATCGTGCGACGTGGGAATCCTTCGGCAACCGTGGAAACCTTGAAGTGTTGGTCGAAGGTGATCCGCGCTTGTTCAACCAATACGGCGTTATTCTGGTGAACCCCGAAAAACATGCGGGTGTAAGGGCGGCGGCAGGGCAGCGGTTTGTTGATTGGCTGATCGGCCCGGACGGGCAGGCAGCCATCGAGGCCTTTGAGTTGAATGGTCAGCAGCTGTTCTTTCCGAACGCGAAATAGGGGATCACCCGCTGGCGCCATTGTGGTGGATCGTTCCCAGACCGGACAGGTCGTAACCACCAAACTCATTGGCGCGGGTCAGGAACCGCTCGGACTGCACAAAGCTGAGCAACTTCAGCATCGGGTCATCAAAATAGGCCCGACGCCAAATCGCCAGGTCCAGGCGTTCGGTATGCGTAGGAACAAACCCCAGATCGTACAGCCCAGCCAATGCGCCTAGTCCGAACCCGACCTCGGCCTTGTTGTCATGCAGGGCAATGGCCAACTCTTCTTCTGTGCGGGCGCAGGTGGGCAGAGTTTCCAGATCGTTGCGGGTTATTTCGTGGGCCTCAAGCTGTGCGTCGAACAACCGTTGGCTGGCCGCGCTGTCCTGACGCAAGATGACACGACGGCCTTTTAGCTGCGCAAAACCCTGAATATCCGACGCGTCCGGTGCCAGCAGCAACCCACGCTGGCGCTGCGCGATTTCGAACAGAACGACCGGAGCCTCACCCAAAGCGTCTTTCAGGGTCTGGGTGTTGAACCCGCCATCCTCATGAATATGCAGCGCAGCCGCCTGCGCGTTGCGGTCTTTCAGGCGGGTCAGGCCGTCGAATGAGCCATCATAATATGTCGCCAGACCCGAGCCGCTTTCGCGCAGCGCCCAGTCCAGCAGCGGATCGTGACTGCCAGCCACAATCGGGGGCAGGGGCGGTTCGGCCACTTGCGGACCGGATCGTGATGCGTTGAGCCAGGCGATCACCTCGGCCCGCGGGAACAGCAGTTTGCCCATGGCACGCACGCAAGGCACCTCACCCGATGAGGCAAGATCATAGGCCTTCCGCTCGCCAATGCGCAGCAGATCGGCCAGTTCCTTGGTGGTCAGATATTCGGACATTCAGTCGAGACGCACAGCCGAGCTGGAGCCGGCATCCGCAGCACTGAAACCGATCTGTTGCAGTGCAAAGGGCGCAGCGACTGTGATCACCACCATGGCAGCGACAGCGGCAAGAAAGGCTTTCATAGTCTCCTCCAGCTCAGTTTTCCGGTGCCGTGGCGCGGCGTAGAAAGGCGATAAGGTCGTCCCTGTCCCTGGGTTCGGTGATCCGCTGCATCGGCATCTTCGACCCCGGAATGTAGTGGTCCGGCCCTTCGTCAAACAGAGCGTTTATCGTTTCTTCATTCCAAATGATATCAGAGTCTTGCAGCGTGTTCGAATAAAAATATCCGGTAAGCGTACCCGCCTTGCGCCCGAACACACCATGCAGCGACGGACCCGCGCGGCGTTGATCATCCGGTGTAAGGCTGTGGCAGATCGAGCATTTGCGGGCAAACTGGCGTTCTCCGTTCTCCATTTCCTCAGGGTTTTTGAGAAAGCTGGGTTCTGTCGCGGCCATCTGTTCCTGGTCGCCAAGCGAGGCGACTGGCCAGCTGTACATGGCTTCGTCAATCCCGCCCGCGTGTAGGTTCTGCCCATCAGGCGAAAAGGCCAGCGCCCAGACCGGGCCGCGTAATGTGGCCCTGAAATCCTGCGCGATACGCCATTCGACCGTGTCGATCACCATGATATAGCCTTCGCCATCTCCGACGGCCAACATGCTGCGATCCGGGCTGAGCGCCAATGCAAGGATCGGTCGACGTTCCAAGGTGAAATCACGCTCATCACCGGTTGTCAGGTCAAGGATGCGGGTGACACCGTCGACTGCGCCGTACGCAATCCAGTTGTCCTGTTCGTTCAGTGCCAGCTCATTGATGCCAAATCCGTGTTCCACGAACCGGTTCGTTTCCTGTCCGCTGGCAACGTCCCATATGCGCAGTGAACCATCGATACCTGCGGAATAAAGTTCCGAACCGTCTGCAGAGAATTCGACGGCGTTTATGCCACTGCCAATGGGGCCGAGGATCGACGGTGCCGAACCGTCAACTGGCCATAGGCCGATTGTGCCGTCCCAACTGGCCGTTGCCACGTGGGTTTTGGATGCGGCCACGCCCACGATCTTGCCTTTGTGCTGACCTACAACTTGGCCTCCGGGCCACCGGCGCAGGGTAAAGTCATCTCCTGCCGAATAGATCGCAGTGCCGTTGAAAACGACCGAATTGACGGCGGCTTCGTGGCCTTCCAGCCATTTTGGGGATTGATCCGTCCACACACCGACCGAGTTGTCAAAACTTGCTGTTGCGATCCGACCGTCTGGCGCGGTGGCGATCCCCATGATGGGTCCGCCATGGCCCTTGAGCGTAAAGAACTCGGCCATTGCGGGCAGGGGCATCAAAGCCAGAGCCAGAACCAGCTTGCGCATTTATTCGGCGGGCGAGGCCGCCCCTTCGCTGGCCTCTTTTGCCTGCACCTCTTCAAGCCACAGCGAGTGATGCTCGCGTGCCCATTGCTCTTCCACCTCTCCGGTTCCCATAGCGTCAAACGCACCTTCCATGCCGACCGAGCCCAGATAGATGTGGGCCAGAATGATCGCGATGAATGCATAGGCGACCATGACGTGCCAGATCTGGGCGTATTGCATCTCTTCCTGCGGGGACATCTGCACGGGCAGGTTCAGCCCAAGCATCTGCGGAATACCGGTCGAATTCGCGATCGAAAAGGTCTTGGCAAACAGTGGCATTTCAAATGGGAACAGCAACGACAGACCGGACAGGCTGATCGAGACGCCCAGCAGAATGCAAAGCCAGAATATGATCTTTTGCCCGGCGTTAAATTTTTTGGCGGGCGGGTGGCTGCCTTTGGTGAATAACCCCCCACCGGCAGCGAGCCATTTCAGGTCGGTGCGGTTCGGGATGTTGTGAGAAATCCAGTTCACTGTCACGATGATCAGCCCAAGCATAAAGGCCCAAGCCAGGTTGTTGTGCAGCCATTTGCAGCCCTGAGCGATCGTCGCGAACCCCTCTTTGCCGAAAACGGGGATCAGGAAATCACGACCGTACAAAGTTAACAGGCCGGTGACGCCTAGTATCAGGAAGGACCCGGCAAACAACCAGTGCCCGAACCGCTCGATCCCGTTGAAACGCAGAATCTTCCGCCCGGTCTTTTCACCATCAATCCTGATCTTTCCGCGGACCAGGAAAAACAGCAGCAACAGAACAAGCATACCGCCGATGATGTAAGATCCGTATTCACGCAAAGGTCCGGTGCGAAAATTCAGCCACCACATGCCGCCGTCCTGGATCAGTACCGTTGCGGCTGGCCCCTGAGATGAAACGGTTACATCCGCCGAGCCGTAGCGAAGTGCGCGATAGACATCGCTGTCCGAGGTCACACCGCGCGTCCCAAGCTGACCAAGCAAGCCTTCGGCATTGCCTTGGCCGGTGTTTTCGGACCGATAGCTGTCATCCACCTTTTCGCCGCGCTGGCGCGCCATGATATCCTCAAGCGTAGTCGCACCACCAGTCGCCGTCCTGTGGGCTGGTGCGGCGGCTTCGGTTTCACTTGATTGGGCGATGGCGGTTTGGGCCATCGAAAATGTCAGCAGCAATATGGCGAGTAAGCGGAACATCTGAACCTCGGTCAAAATCCCTGTTCAGACGACCCACTGATGCGGGTCGTCTGTTTGGTTCATGAAGGCGGGTTTACCCGTCCTTCTGGTCGTAGGCGGTGCCCCAACCCCATGCGCCCGATCCAAATCCGCGCGCGACGACGCGCTCGCGGTAGATGGCCGAGACCACATCGCCGTCACCGGCGAGCAGGGCCTTGGTGGAACACATCTCGGCGCAGATGGGCAGTTTGCCCTCGGCGATCCGGTTGCGACCATACTTTGCGAACTCTGCGGTCGAGTTGTTTTCTTCGGGACCACCGGCGCAGAAGGTACATTTGTCCATCTTGCCACGTGATCCGAAGTTGCCCGCCTGCGGGTATTGCGGCGCACCGAAGGGGCACGCATAAAAGCAATAGCCGCAGCCAATGCACAGGTCCTTGGAGTGCAGGACGACGCCTTCTTCGTTCTGATAGAAGCAGTCGACCGGGCACACCGCCATGCAAGGCGCGTCTGAGCAATGCATACAGGCCACCGAGATCGAGCGTTCGCCCGGGTTGCCGTCATTGATCGTCACCACCCTGCGGCGGTTGATGCCCCAAGGCACTTCGTGCTCGTTCTTACACGCGGTTACGCAGGCGTTGCACTCGATGCAGCGTTCAGCGTCGCAGAGAAACTTTGCTCTAGCCATTATCGTTCTCCTTACGCTGCCGAGATCTTGCAGAGAGTACACTTGGTCTCTTGCATCTGGGTCACTGAATCATAGCCATAGGTCTGGGCGGTGTTGGAACTTTCACCCAAGACATAGGGGTCGGCACCAGCAGGGTATTTATTCCGCTGGTCTTCGCCCTGGAAATGGCCGCCAAAGTGGAACGGCATGAAGGCCACGCCGGCACCGACCCTGTTGGTCAGCATCGCCATCACCTTGACCTTGCCGCCCTCGGGACCTTCGACCCAGACCTGTGCCCCGTCACGAATGCCCAGATTGTTGGCATCGCGCGGGTTGATCTCGACGAACATGTCCTGTTGCAGTTCAGCCAGCCACGGGTTTGACCGCGACTCATCACCGCCGCCCTCATACTCGACCAGGCGACCCGACGTCAGGATTATCGGATAATCCTTTGAAAAGTCGTTCTTTTGGATCGATGCATAAAGCGTGGGTAGGCGATAGGCCTGACGGTCCTCGTAGGTCGGATAGTCCTCTACCAGATCGCGACGCGGCGTATATAGCGGCTCACGGTGGATTGGGATCGGATCCGGGAAGGTCCAGACGACCGCGCGGGCCTTGGCGTTCCCGAAGGGCGCACAGCCATGCTCGATCGCGACCCGCTGGATGCCGCCGGACAGGTCGGTCTTCCAGTTGGTCTCTGGTCCCGCAACGGCATCGATGGCCGCGCGTTCCTCGGCCGTCAGATCGCCATCCCAGCCAAGGTCCATCAGCATCTGCATCGTGAATTCAGGATAGCCATCCTGAATTTCCGACCCGACACTATAGACCCCTTCGGCCAGCAGGTTGTCACCGTCGCGTTCCACGCCGAAACGGGCGCGGAAGGTCAGGCCGCCTTCGGCCACCGGTTTGGACATGTCATAGAGGTTTGGTGTCCCCGTATGACCCATCTCTGCCGTTCCCCAGCAAGGCCAGGGTAGACCGTAATACTCGCCGTCGTTGGGTCCACCAATGGCCTGCAGCGTGGTTCTGTCGAACGTGTGCTGGTTGGCCATGTGGCTTTTCAGACGTTCCGGTGACTGACCAGTATATCCGATGGTCCAGAGGCCCGAGTTGAACTCACGCGTGATGCTTTCAACATTCGGGGTTTCGGGATCTTCCATCTCGATATTGCGGAATAGTCGATCTGCCCATCCAAACTTGTTGGCGAACTTGGCCATGATGACCTCGTCCGGCAGACTTTCGAACAGCGGTTCCACAACCTTGTCACGCCACTGCAGCGACCGGTTCGATGCCGTGACCGAGCCGCGGGTTTCGAACTGCGTACAGGCGGGCAACAGGTAGACGCCATCAGTGCGATCATGCAAAACGGCGGAAACTGTAGGATAAGGGTCGATCACGACCAGCATGTCCAGCTTCTCCATCGCCGTCTTCATTTCCGTCATCCGGGTCTGCGAGTTGGGCGCGTGGCCCCACAGAACCATGGCACGGACGTTGTTGTCCTGATCCATGTTTGCCGGGTCTTCCAGAACACCGTCGATCCAGCGGGAAACAGGGATGCCGCGTTCGTTCTGAAGCGGTTTGTCCTTGCCTTCCTTGTCTTTGATCGTGGCAAACTGGCCAGCGAGCCATTCGGGTTCTTCACCCCAGACACGTGCCCAGTGACCCCATGCACCTTTTGACAGGCCATAATAGCCGGGCAGCGTGTGGGACAGAACACCAAGGTCCGTTGCGCCCTGAACATTGTCATGGCCGCGGAAGATGTTGGTGCCACCACCCGAGGTGCCCATGTTGCCAAGCGCAAGCTGCAACACGCAGTAGGCGCGGGTGTTGTTGTTACCATTGGTGTGCTGCGTACCACCCATACACCAGATCACCGTACCAGGACGGTTGTTGGCCATGGTGCGCGCAACACGCTTCAGCTGCGAACCGGGGGTGCCGGTGACGCGCTCGACCTCTTCCGGGTTCCACTTGGCAACCTCTTCACGGATCTGGTCCATGCCCCAGACACGGGTGCGGATGAACTCTTTGTCCTCCCATCCGTTGTCGAAGATGTGCCACAGAATACCCCAGACCAAAGCAACGTCTGTACCGGGGCGGAAGCGGACATACTCATCGGCATGGGCCGCGGTGCGCGTAAAGCGTGGATCGCAGACAATCAGTGGCGCGTTGTTCTGCTCTTTCGCGCGCAGAACATGCAACAGTGAGACAGGGTGTGCCTCGGCCGGGTTGCCGCCGATGATGAAGATGGCCCGAGAGTTATGGATGTCGTTGTACGAATTGGTCATGGCGCCGTAGCCCCATGTATTCGCAACACCCGCAACAGTGGTTGAGTGGCAGATACGGGCTTGATGGTCCACGTTGTTCGTGCCCCAATAGGCGGCGAACTTGCGGAACAGATAGGCCTGTTCGTTGTTATGCTTGGCCGAGCCCAGCCAGTACACGCTGTCCGGCCCGGATTCTTCGCGGATGCTCATCATGCCGTCGCCGATCTCGTTGATCGCCTCTTCCCAGCTGATGCGCTTCCACTCTCCGCCTTCCTTCTTCATCGGATACTTGAGGCGACGCTCGCCATGGGCGTGCTCGCGAACTGCGGCCCCCTTGGCGCAATGTCCACCCAGATTGAACGGGCTATCCCAACCGGGCTCTTGCCCGATCCAGACGCCATTCTGCACTTCGGCGACGACGGTGCAGCCGACCGAGCAGTGGGTGCATATGGACTTGATGTTTTCCACGGCCTGATTGGCCGCTGTCTGGGCACTGGCTGGCGTCACGGTTCCACCCGTGGCGCTGATCGCGGCAAGGCCGCCGATCGTCAGGCCCGAGCCACGCAGGAATGCGCGGCGATCGACGGTTTTCTCGCCGACCTGGGACAGGATACTTGTCCGCTGGGGGCGTCTCGCAACCCCGTTGGTCTTTTTCCTAAGCATTTCTTTCCTCCCTTGCGCGCCGTGTGAGCCACGGCTGGCTTGGTACTGCTGGTGCCGACGTCAGGGCCAATCGCAACCGTCAGTCGGGTGTGACCTCGTCCGGGTTAGAACCGGGCGCTGTCGTCGCGCTAGAAGCGTGCGCTTTTCAAGTATGCGCGCGTGTGCGCGGTATCCTGAATGCGGTTCTCATCCGTAGGCAGCTCGGCTGCCTCGGCTTTTCCGCTCAGGCTGGCGGCGGCAACGGCAGCGGGGGCTGCGGTTCCGGCCAGTTTGAGGAAGTCGCGGCGCGTTGCGCCTTCTTCCTTGGTCTTGCTCATGGGTTTCTCCTCTCCCATTTGCGAGTTAGCGCCCGTTGAGGCGCCGGTGAGTGACAGCGGTTCACGCTGCCGTCATTCGGAAGGCTTCGCGCTCGATCTCCATGAAGACCCGACCGGCTGTGCCGATCGAGGCATAGAGAACCGAGTTCTCGGCGCCTTCCAAATCCGAATAAAAATGCATGGCCCAAGGGCCGATATGTTTGTTCCAGAATGCCCTTTGGTCTTCCAAAGATGCAGCTGCGCCGAAGCGACCAACGATCATGCCTGCCATCATCTCCATCAATGAGGCGATGTTGTCTTCCGGTTCAAAAACGTTCCGGGCTCGGGTAATGCCACGCATCGCCATGTCGTTGCGCAGCTGCGCCAGGGGTTTCTCATTCAGGAACCCAGTGAGGTAGAAACTGGCGTAAGGTAGTAGCTCGCCGCGTCCCAACCCGATGAACAGCGCGTTGAATTCGCGTTCCGCTGCGGCGGGCTTGGTCACTTTGGCGACGCGGGCCATGGCCTGAATGGCCTGTCCAAGATCGGTGCCGTCGCCAGTCAGACCGGCCACCTGATCCAGCAGCATCTGATCGGGCGGCGCAGACAGAAGCAGCCCCAGAAAGTTGTAGAAATCCGCGCGCATACGATCCTCTGCCGAGACATTCATCTGTTGCGCTTCACTTGCGGTCATCAGGTTATCCTTCGAATTCAAACTTCATACGGCGCGGGGCAGGGGTGACCTCAGCCTCCTCAGGCAGGTCCGGCGCCATGTCCACCTCGGCCATCAGAACGGGCTCTGGTGTCGCGGTTTCGGGTGACGCAGGTTCGTCCTGCGGTTCATCCGGTTCAATTGTTTCGTCCGTCTCGCTGTCTTCGGCCTCAGCCGCCAGCGCCTCGACATGTGCAAGCATACCTTTGCCAACTTGATACGCTGTCTGAATGTTTTCGATCACGCAGGCAGCGTCAGTATAATCCTCGCCGTAGTCCACAAGGCCATCGACATTGGCCAATACCGGGTTCAGCCGCCACAGCCGCCGCAAAGCACGACGGCGCAGACGGTCAGGCACCGCCTTGGCCATAAAGCCCGAGACGTCATCGCCCGCCTGCAATTCGTCAGGGTCGGGCAGATCAAACTCGGCCAGTATCTCGGCATCGGATTTTTCCTGCAGTTCGGCGTGTTGGGCGGCAATGGCCTGTTCTTCAATCGCGATGACCTCGGCCTCGGCTTCCGCCTGTACTGCCGCTTTGCGGCGGGACCAGAAATCGCGGGCTTGGGTCATTGCACGATCCTCCGCGGGGCGCGGTACACGTCTGACTCTTGCCGGATGCGTGCGTCACCCTTGCCGTCCTCGACCAAATCGATCCGTTTTTTGTCCCGACGGCGTTTCACAAAGACTTCGTCGTTATGATGTTCCAGAGCGAAGTCGCGCACCCAGGCGATCAACCCATCGGTCATCGGAATTTTCTCAACGATCTCTTCACCGGTATCGGCATAGTCCTGACCTTCGAAGGGCGACGCCGTTACCAGCACCGCATCCATCGGCCTTTCGCCATCCAGCGCATCACGAAGGACAAGGTAGATCGACGGCTGGCCGTCCGACAGGTTCACCATGTAGGCTTCAGTTTCGTCCGCCCAAAGCGTCAGGGGCAGGGTCGCTGCGTGGTACTCAATGGCCTCGCCTTCACGTCGCATTTCGTGCCAGTCCGCAGGTCCGGCACCGGGCAACACGGCAATGGCGCGCCAATTCCATTTCGCCCAGCGGGTTACACCGGGTGTTTTGCGCACGACGACGCCGATTGGCATTTCAATCTGGCTTGCGGCCTTGGCCACTGGCTCCTCCCCGGAAGGCTCTCCCATGCCTTC
Organism: Ruegeria atlantica; assembly: GCF_947495585.1. Taxonomy (GTDB): domain Bacteria; phylum Pseudomonadota; class Alphaproteobacteria; order Rhodobacterales; family Rhodobacteraceae; genus Ruegeria; species Ruegeria atlantica_G. The sequence goes on from NZ_CANLZK010000001.1 coordinate 363,779, forward strand.
CCATAGGTCCACTATGGTACACAAAGCACTCAGGTGCCAAGCCCGCGTCGTACGACCTTAGTCGTAATGGCTGGTAGCAAAATAGTGATCCCCACAAACGGACGCCTTTGTTTATTGTAAAGAAAGGGGTTTCCGTGGCCAAATGGCCCGCTGTCCCAAAGGGTTTACATTCCAGCAACGGGGATACAGCCTGCGATGCGAAGAGGTGGAGAAGTATCCGGGGGAGGATCATGGGCACCAAACTACTGTTATGCGATTGCGCCGGGTCTCAACCTCTAAATTCCGACAAGATCGGTTCGGCCTGCGAGATGGATTGTTCCAAGGTTTTCACAGCGCTTTGCACGCGAGAGTTGGAAGCGGTGGCCGCGGAGCTACAACAGGGGGACACCATCATTGCCTGCGGACAAGAGCAGGAAGTGTTTCAGGCCCTGGCCGAAGAACTAAATGTGGACGCCCCGGGCTTTGTTGATCTTCGTGACAGGGCCGGGTGGTCTGATGAGGGCGCGGATGCGGCCCCCAAGATGGCTGCCTTGGCTGCCGAAGCCTTGTTGCCGCAGCCGGTGACGCCCAGCGTAGACGTCTATAGCGAAGGCACATGCCTGATCATCGGTCCCGGCGACGTTGCATTTGCACTTGCTGAAAAACTGGCCGTTACACTGGCGGTTACGGTACTGGTCTTGGATGAGGCCAAGCCTATGTCGCGCGCATTCGACGTCGTGCGCGGTCGCATCAAATCGCTGAACGGTGCATTGGGTGGGTTTATCCTGCAGCTTGACGCGTTTCAGCAGCTTGAGCCCGGCGGTCGCGGAGCTTTTATGTGGACAGAGGCACGTGACAGGGCACAATCGGGCTGCGATATCGTTCTGGACCTGACCGGCGACACATCCTTGGTTCAGGCTCCGACCAAGCGCGAAGGCTATCTGCGGGCTGATCCCAAAGATCCATTGTCCGTCGAACGGCTAGCGTTTGAGGCGGCCCAATTGGTCGGCACCTTCGAAAAGCCGCTTTACGTGCGGATGGAAGAAACGCTGTGTGCCCATTCACGGGCCGAACAAGTCGCTTGCACGAACTGTCTGGATATCTGCCCGACCGGAGCGATCAAACCTGCCGGTGAGCATGTCGAGATCGACCCGATGATCTGCGCTGGCTGTGGGGAATGCGCCGCAGTTTGCCCCTCAACAGCAATCACCTACGAGGATCCGCCGATATCCGCGTTGCTGTCGCGGATGCATATTTTAGCGCGCACCTATCGGCGGGCTGGTGGACCCGCGCCACGCTTGCTGGTGCATAATGCCCACGGGGCCGAGATGATCCGACTGGCCGCCCGTTTTGGACGTGGTTTGCCTGCCGATGTGATTCCACTGGAGCTGAGTGTGATTTCAGGCTTTGGCCATGCCGAGATTCTGGCTGCTTTGGCGCATGGTTTCGCGCGAGTGGACGTCTTGCTATCCCCAACGACCGAGCGCGATGCGTTGGACCGTGAACTGGCCTTGGCGCAGGCAATAGCGGGGGCGAATGCCCTGGGGTTGTTAGATGAGGCCGACCCGGATGCGCTGTCTGATGTCCTTTATGCGCAAGATGTCCCTCAGCCATTGGCCGACCCGGTGCTGCCATTGGGCAACCGCCGCCAGATCGCCCGTTTGGCTGCGCAGGCGCTGAACCCTAAAGCCGAAGAGCCGCTGCCCTTGCCGGAAAACGCTCCCTATGGGGCGATCGCTGTCAACACGGATGCCTGTACCTTGTGCCTCAGCTGTGTGTCGCTGTGCCCATCGGGTGCTTTGATCGATAACCCGGACAAGCCGCAATTGAACTTCCAGCAGGATGCTTGTCTGCAGTGCGGGTTGTGCAAAGGCATCTGCCCGGAAGACGCGATTGCTCTTGTCCCGCAGCTTGACCTGAGCGATGCAGCCCTGTCTCAGCAGGTGCTGAATGAAGAGGAGCCGTTTGCTTGTGTAGAATGTGGGGCACTGTTCGGAGTTAAGTCCACCGTGGAACGGATCATGGAAAAGCTTGCGGGTACACATCCGATGTTTGCCTCCTCGGACAAGGCGCGGATGATCCAGATGTGTGACAATTGCCGCGTGAACGCACAGTTCCAGCAAGAGGACAACCCGTTCCAGTCTAACCCGAAGCCTCGTGTCGTTACGACCGAGGATTATTTCTCAAAACGAAAGGATCACTGAAGCTGTAAGGGCGCACCCAAGTCCGCTGCAGTTATGACCGAGACAAAGGCAAGGATGGCTTCCAGATCATCCAGCGTCATCTCGACGGGATAGATGGGCGATGGACGCTGTGGATCAAACGGAGGTGTCAGCCCGTCGATTTGTGTGAACGAGGGGTGCGGGTTGAGGGCGAAGAACGCCTCGAACCGTTCTGACCAGTCCGGCATGGCGCGCAGCACCGCGAAAGAGGGGGTCGAACCCAGACCATTCATCCGGTTCTTGGGCCCGATCACATGGCACCGGCCGCAATGGGTCATCGACAATTCCTCGCCGCGCAGCGTATCGCCGTCGATCACTGTTTCGGTTTCCACGGCCACGATATCGAAACTGGCCGAGAAATGCGTGCCTTGCTCTGGCGCATAGCTTTCTACCGTCCGTTTTCCGATATCGGACAGCAGCCAGTCGCGGAATCGCTCATGTTTGGCGTCCTCTTCGATCCGAAGGTGATAGATCACACCGTCGCGCGCGAACACAGGATCACCCGGAGGGGCGGTTTCCAGCACCAAAACGCCGGCATCATCTGCAATAACCCGGATCCCGGTCTTGAGAGAAAAGCGAGGAAGGATATGTTGCAGCAGACCAGAGCTAGCAACCTCGTCCGGCGCGGCAAGACCAATCGCCTCTTGCGACCAAGAGGGGGTGGCAGAGAGCGTCAGGCTCAGGCACAAGAGGACAAAGCGCATGCCACAGCCTAACGGCACGGCACCAAATGCGTCAAATGAACTGAATGAGACGGAGACACGTGCAATGAACGGCAACCACAGCTTGTCGATACGCAGAACCCTGACCACCGGGTTCCAAAAGGAGAATGACGCATGAGTGTTCGTGACGCAGTTCTTGCAAACCTGAGAAAGATCACCGACCCCGTCTCTGGACAGGACATCGTCAGCGCTGGAGTTGTTCGCGCGCTGAACGTCGAAGGGGACACTGTGCGCTTTGTGCTGGAGATCGACCCCAAGCAGGCCGAGCAGATGGAACCCGTCCGTGCCGCAGCCGAACAGGCCGCAAAGTTGGTCGACGGTGTTTCCACGGTCTCGGCCATGCTGACAGCACATTCCGAAAAGGCACCGCCAGATCTGAAGCCGAAACCGAAACCCTCGCAGACTGGTCCGCAAGCCGTGCCGGGTGTGGACAGAATTATCGCTGTGGCTTCGGGCAAGGGCGGCGTTGGCAAGTCCACGGTTTCTGCCAACCTGGCTTGTGCCTTGGCGGCCGAAGGGCGACGCGTGGGGCTGTTGGACGCAGATGTCTATGGACCGTCGCAACCGCGGATGCTGGGTGTTTCGGGCCGTCCGGCCAGTCCTGATGGCAAAACGATCCTGCCATTGCGCAACCACGGCGTCACCATGATGTCGATGGGTCTGATGACCAATGAAGGTCAGGCCGTTGTCTGGCGTGGCCCGATGCTGATGGGCGCGCTGCAACAGATGATGGGTCAGGTGCAATGGGGGGCGCTGGATGTTCTAATCGTCGACCTGCCGCCCGGCACAGGTGACGTGCAGCTGACGCTTAGCCAGAAGTTCAACGTGGACGGCGCCATTGTTGTCTCGACTCCTCAGGACGTGGCTCTGATCGATGCCCGCAAGGGGATCGACATGTTCAACCAGCTCAAGACGCCCATCCTTGGGATGATTGAGAATATGTCGACGCATATCTGCTCGAACTGCGGGCATGAAGAACATGTGTTCGGCCATGGCGGCGTAAAGTCCGAGGCCGAGGCGCTGGGCGTTCCTTTGCTGGGTGAGATCCCGCTGCATCTAGATATCCGGGTTGCCGCTGACGGCGGTGCACCGATCGTGGTCAGCAAGCCCGACAGTCCGCAAGCCGAAGCGTTTCGCCAAATTGCGCGCGGCATGATTGCCAAGGGCAACGCATGAACGAGCCGGTCTTTCCCCCTTTGCTGACGGGCCACCCGGTGCAAGGTGGGGAAGACCCGTTCGAGCGCGCGCAGGCCATGGCTGCGCTGGGCTGTGATGGCGGTACCGTGGTTTATAACATTCAGGCCGATCGTCTGCGTGTGGCCATCGTTTTTGCCCCCGAGGTTGTCTTGCGCGATGCGATGGCAATGGTGCCGCTTTGTGCCGTTGGGTTTCAGAACGCGCTGGGCGCGCTGGCCCCGCCTGAGGTCGCGGTCCATCTGGGCTGGGACGGGCTGATCTGTGTGAATGGGGCCAAATGCGGAATGTTCCGTGTGGCAGCTTCGGATGCAGATCCAGAAGCAGAACCGGATTGGCTAATCGTCGGTTGGGATTTGGCGCTGCTGCAAACCAGTCAGGCACCGGGCCAAAACCCGGATGTCACCGCCCTTTACGACGAGGGCTGCGCGGATGTCTCGGCAACGCAGCTTGTCGAAAGCTGGTCGCGGCACATGATGACATGGCTGAACCGCTGGCAAGAGGACGGCAACGCGCCTGTGCACGGAGAATGGATAGGCCTGCTGCGCGGAGTAGGAGAGCCCTTCGGTGAAACGGGCGTGTTTCTGGGGACGGATGAACGGTTCGGCATGCTGATCCGGCATGGTTCAGATACACAGCTTCGCCCGCTGACGGAATTGTTGGAGAACGGATGATGAAACTAGCGCGCGCAATCCATTTCGACGAAAGCGACATGAATGTGTTCCACTCCCCGGCGCGAACCGGGGAATGGTGCATTTCGGGCGGATTCGAGTTCTCAAATTGGGGCGAAGGCGATCTTGAAGGCAAAGCGCGTCAGGCTTTTGCGAATGGCTGGTTGGGTGTGGAAACCTTTGGGCGGGTGACATTCGTCGCGGTCACGCAGGTGGAACAGGCCGAGCTGGATCAGATCGCGCAGAGCCTTGCTGAACACTTTGTGCAGCTTTACGGGGCACCGTCGGTCGAAGCCGCTATCGACGTCGCACAGGCCGAGATCGCCCACATGTCCGAGCTGTGTGATGAGCATAACCCAAACACGCTGCTGACCGTCTCGCGTGAGCTGTCAGACGCCGGAGTGCGTGAGGCTTTCCGTGTGATCACGCCGCAAGAGACTCAGCTAGAGGCTCTGGCCGTACATGGGTCATTGGACGAATAACCGTCAGATCAGATCCGCAAAGCCGCCAAATTGACCGCGCTTAAAGATCAAACCTTTGCCGGTGCGGTACATGACCTTTTGAACCTCACCAACAATGATCAGGTGATCCCCCGCATCGTGTTGGGCGTGCACCTGACAATCGAACCGCGCCAGACAACCGGATAATTGGGGCCGGCGCGCCGGGTCGTGGGCCCATTCCGCGTGCGAAAAATCCTTGCCGTCGCGAGCAAAGCGCAGGGCCTGTTCCTGTTGATCCTGTCCCATCACGTGGATCGAATAATGTCGGCTGGTGTTGAAATCGTCGAACCTGTTGGAGTCTTTGGCCAAGCACCACAAAACAAGTGGCGGGTCCAGCGATACCGACGCGAACGAGTTGACCGTAATGGCTCGAGGGCCCTGATCGGTGTTCGTGGTGATCACCGTCACACCGGTTCCGAAACACCCCAACGCTTCGCGAAAAGCGGTGCTTTGATCCGGGGTTGGAGTGAATTGTTTTTCCGTCATTGCGCGCTAATCCCGTGGCCGTGCCTCAGGTGCCACGACGCGCGGGGTTTGTCCATGAAAAGCTGCGTCCGGTATGCGTGTTTTCCGAACTAGTTCAGGTCTTCCAACAGACGACCATGTTGGCGCGTTGCCTCAACGACCAGGCCAAAGGTTGTCATGCCGCGCGCCTGCAGCATCGGTAGCATTCTGACCAGCGCTTCGGCGGTAGCGACCGCATCACCCAGGGCGGTATGGCGAAGATGTTCGGGGATGGTGATCCCCAACCGTTCGCACAGAGCATCCAGTGTGTGTTTGTCACTTGCCCCGAACAGCACGGCAGACAACAGAACCGTATCCAGAATGGGGTGATCCCAATCGACATCCATGCGTTTTGCATGTCGCCGCAAAAAGGCCATGTCGAATGGCGCGTTATGGGCCACGATCACTGCATCGCGGGAGAATTGATGCAGCGCGCGCCCGGCCTCGGCAATGTCCGGTGCGCCCTGAACCATGCGATCGCTGATCTTGTGCACCTTAGTCGAGGCTGGCGGGATCGGAATGCCGGGATCAACCAATGTGTCCAATTGCTCTCCGTCCACGATGCGGCCGTTGACAACCCGTACAGCTCCGATCTGAACGATTTCGTCCTTGTGTGGCAGCAGTCCGGTGGTTTCGGTGTCAAACACGACGAAACACAAATCCTGCAGAGCAAGGTTTTCGAAGGTCTCATCCGTCGAGGTGTTCAGCAAGTCGAAGTCATACACCAAAGGCCGCGCGGCTTCGGGTGCGATGTTCGCGGCACTGTCCTCGAAGATCAGCATGTATCCGGGTGCGCTCCCAAGAGGTTTCATGCGCGTGCGGTAACTTTGCGTACCATCGACGCTGGTCAGCGCGCAGGCGACCTCCAGCCCGGTCTTCACCAGTTTGGAATGGGCCTCTTCCAGCAGGTCAGATTGTAGGTATTCAAACAACGAGGCATTCAGCCGGGGATGCGCAATCTGTGCCAGAACCTCGGCCGCCTGACCATCGTACAAAACGATCTTGTGTGTTGGGCTCGCCAACAGCATTGCAACCGGGATTTCGGTCAATAAGGCCGTCAGACGGTGTTTTTCTGCCGCCAGATGTGCCGTCTCCTCGGCCACAGCCTGTGCCACGTCCATGGTTTTACCGGACAATTGGTTGGCCAGTCCGGCCGCGGCTGGTGCCAGATCACCCAGATATCGCGCGGCCTGTGTGTCCAATTCGGTGCTGACCCCGGCATGCGCGCGGGCCCTGAGCTGGGCGGATATCCGTTCGATTGGCTTTGCAACATTGTCGTCGAACAATAACCAAACCGCTGCAATCAAAGCCAGAAACCCAAAACCCATCAGGATTTCGGCAAAGATGAACGCGTCGACCAAGTCAGGATCTGCAACGCGCCGATAGCTGATCCACAGTGCCACAGAGCTGACTATCAGAGCGCCAATGGCCAGCAGGCAGAAGAACAGGAAAATGCGCAGACGCAGGCTTAACCGGTTCAGCATGTCACACTCCGCAGGTTGCCTCGACGATTGGGTCACTGGCGGCGACGTCGATCCAGTCGGCGTTCAGCAGCTGGCCGTCATCCGCGAATTCTGCCCCATCCGCAAGATTGGCGCGGCTGAACTCTTTGCAGTCGACCACGACCGGCAGTTTTGAGACTGGGGCCCAGCGACCAAAGAGATACAGTTCCACCAAACGTTGTTCGGGAACCTGTTCATTGGTGCGCACGGAACCGGCATCAATGGCGGCAAAGCGGTCCACGAAGGGCACGGCATAGGTCCAGGGGCGGTAGAAGGCGCGGCTTTCGACCTCTTGAATGACGGTCATACCTTCGGGAAGGGTATCGCGTGTGCGGTCGTACCAGGAATATTCACTGGTAATCGTCATGCCGATCATACCCAGACCAGCGGCAACGGGTGTCATCCAACGGGGCAGGCGGCCCCCCGTCACTTTGTTCAGAACCATTACGATGCCGGCAAAGGCAAAGCCTGCAAATATGGTGCCAATCAGTTCCAGAAACATGTGACTCTCCGTATGTCTGGCGTATTCGCCAATAGTTATCGCTGCTTTAGCCCAGCATTCCCTTGCCGTGACCTACTGCCGATTGCATGGTTTTTACCACAACGAACGCATCCCGAAGATGACTTCGCTCAAAATCCGACAGGTCTGAGGGCGGCAGGAAATTGTCCGGCTTTTGACCGCTCTTCACAAGCCGGACCTGATGCTCAAGGCGGGTTTCTGCGATCAGATCATAGGCATCAAGCAAATCCCGCGCGCCCGAGGGGCTGAGGATACCGCCTGATGCGGCTGCTTTCAGACGCGCCCGAGTATTGGCTTCGGTCAATTGACCCTGAAGGCTGTAGATGCGCGCAAGGTCAACGACTGGGACCACTCCGTTATGTTTGAGGTCCAGCGTGTTGCGATGTTCACCAGACCGGATGGTCGCAAACCCGCGCAGCAGCCCCAGCGGAGGCGTGTGCTTAAGAGAGTTCGAAATCATGTGCGCCACAAAGATCGAGTTTGCGTTGGCCGCTGCCAGTGTTTCGGCCTGCAGATCGTCGAACAGGTGAAAGGCCCCACCGATAGGGCGGAGGTCGAACATGACTGAGGCCAGCATCTGCGCCTCGGGGTTCGGTTTGGCGATCCATCCGTTGAAATAGTCGCGCCAGACGCGCACCGGCTGACACCATCGTGGGTTGGTCGCCATCATGTCGCCCGGGCAATAGAAATATCCGCAGGTGTCCAGGCCATCCGAGACGTATTTGGCAAGCTCGGCGAAGTACTTCATATCGGCGTCGGTCACGCTGTCGTCCAGCATTAGACAGTTGTCCTGATCGGATACTCCGGTTTGTTCTTGCCGCCCTTGCGACCCACAGGCCAACCACAGATAGGGAACGGGTGCTGGGCCCAGCTTGTCCTCGGCCAAAGCCAACAGTCGGCGGGTTGCTGTGTCTGCAATATCCGTTATCAGCCGTGTCACGATCTCGTGCCGGTTTCCGGCAGCCACAAGTTGCACCAGAAGCTGCGGGATTTCAGCCGTCACCACCGCCATTTGATCCGCTGAGTCCGCTTGAGCGATCCGGCGGACAAGCTCTGCCGAATTCACTGCCTGATAATGGGTTAAGTCCGTTTGCGTTACGATGCCGACCAAACGTCCACCTTCGCTGATCGGGATATGACCAATCCCGCGTTCCATCATCACGTGCAGAACGTCCGATCCAATGTCAGATGGCGACAAGGTGATTGGGTTGGCTGTCATTATCGCTGACACCGGTGTCTCTGCGGGCATGCCATTGGCTACGTATTTGCCCGAGATGTCGCGCAAGGTGGCGATGCCCAGCAGGTTATCCGTTTCGGTGACGCACAAGGATGAAATGTGCTTGTCACGCATGATCCGGGCGGCTTCTTGAACTGATGTGTCCGGTGGACAGGTTGCAGGGTTATGCGCCATAAGAACGTCAATCGCGCTGGTGGCCAAGCTCTGCGGGCCGGACCGGTTCGAACGGGTCCGGTTGAAGAATTTCGAAACGACGTCATGCCCATCGATCAACTCGCGCACCAGATCTGGCGGCAGGACCAGCAAGACGGATGGCTTATGCGCGCGCGCCTTGGTCGCGGCTTTCCCGTCTTTAAGTAGCCCACGCTCACCAAACGAATTGCGCAGACCGAGATGGGACACGACGGCGTCGTTCTCATCGGTGATTTCGACGTGCCCCTCATAGATCACGAAAACACCGGGCAGGGTGTGCCCAAGTTCGTACACGGGAAAGTCTTCCTCGACTTCCCAAACCTCGACCTGCTTGGCGATCTGATCCAGTGTTTCTGCGGGCAAAGCATCATAGGGGTGGACGGATTTCAGGAACCGGGTGATTTCGTCATGAGACAGGGGCATCGTACAGTCCTGTGATTCCGGTTTTGAAAAATCCCGCCCGGTGGAGTGCCGGGCGGGAACAGTCGGTCGAAAGACGCGGCACATGGAAGTTAACCATATGCCGCATCATGCTCATTTGTTCTGAGCTGCGCCAGCGCCACGGGGAATGCGGACGCTTTCGACCAATTCAACGATCTCCGGCGGAGTCTCTTTGGTCATTCCGGCGACGACGTAAGCAACGCCGAAGTTGATCATTGCACCGATGGCGCCGAACGAGGTCGACTTGATCGGCCCCAGAAGCGGATCAGCATCAGTGAACGAGTTGGTGCCCGGAATGAACAGCCAGCCCTTGTGCAGGAAGATGTAGACCAGGGTTACGGTCAGACCAGCCAGCATACCTGCGACAGCACCGGTGTTGTTGATACGGGTCGAGAAGATCCCCATCATCAGCGCCGGGAAGATCGAGGCAGCCGCCAGACCAAACGCCAGGGCCACGGTTTGCGCCGCAAAGCCCGGTGGGTTCAGACCCAGATAGGTTGCGACAACGATGGCCACGGCCATGGCGATACGAGCAGCCAGCAGTTCTCCTTTTTCAGAGATTTGCGGGTTGATCGCACCTTTGACAAGGTCGTGGGATACCGCCGACGAGATCGCCAGCAACAGACCCGCAGCGGTCGACAGAGCAGCCGCAAGACCACCGGCAGCGACCAGACCGATCACCCAACCCGGCAGGTTGGCAATCTCCGGGTTGGCCAGAACCAGGATATCGCGGTTGAACTTGGTCAGCTCGTTACCGACCCAGCCTTTTTCTTCCGCAAGAGCCTGCATGTCGGCATTCTTGTCGTTGTAGTACTGGATCTTGCCGTCGCCGTTCTTGTCTTCCCAGTCCAACAGGCCGGTTTTCTGCCACGTCTGCATCCAGTCATAGCGCGGATCATTGTCGATATCTTCGACCGAGACAGCGCCACCTTCGATGCCACCGTTGGGCCACATCATGTCGGTGATGTTCAGACGCGCCATTGCGCCAACCGCAGGGGCGGTCAGATATAGCAGGGCGATGAAGACCAGCGTCCAGCCAGCAGACCAGCGGGCGTCAGACACTTTCGGCACGGTGAAGAAGCGCATGATCACGTGCGGCAGACCGGCGGTGCCGATCATCAGCGACAGTGTGAACAGCACCATGTTCAGCGTGTTCGAGTGGTGGGCAGTGTATTCGTTAAAGCCCAGCTCGGTCACGATCGCATCCAGCTTGGTCAGCAGAGGCTCACCACTTGCGGTGTCGCTGAACAGACCCAGCGCCGGAACCGGCGTACCGGTCAGCTGCAGCGAGATGAAGATCGCCGGGATTGTGTAGGCGGTGATCAGTACGCAGTACTGAGCGACCTGAGTGTAGGTCACGCCTTTCATCCCACCGAACACCGCGTAAGCAAACACGACACAGGCACCGATCAGCAGACCAGAGGTGTTGGACACCTCGAGGAAGCGGCCAAAGGCCACGCCCACACCGGTCATCTGACCAATCACGTAAGTCACCGATGCAACGATCAGACAGATCACCGCAACGATACGCGCGGTCTGGCTGTAAAAACGGTCGCCGATGAATTCCGAGACAGTGTATTTGCCAAACTTACGCAGATAGGGCGCAAGTAGCAGTGCCAGCAGCACGTAACCGCCAGTCCAACCCATCAGGAAGGTCGAATTGTCATAGCCGGTGAAGGCAATCAGGCCCGCCATCGAGATGAACGAGGCCGCAGACATCCAGTCTGCCGCTGTTGCCATGCCGTTGGTGACCGGGTGAATGCCGCGACCGGCGGCGTAGAATTCCGATGTGGAACCCGCACGGGCCCAAATCGCGATGCCGATGTACAGCGCAAAGGACGCGCCGACAAAGAGCAGGTTAATGGTAAACTGGTCCATTCCGCTTACTCCTCATCCACGCCAAATTCGGCGTCCAATTTGTTCATGCGCCAGGCGTAGTTGAAGATCAGCACCAGAAAGACCAGGATTGATCCCTGCTGAGCAAACCAAAAGCCCAGATCGGTGCCGCCAACTGCAATGCCGGACAGCAATGGACGCAGCAGAATGCCGAATCCAAAAGACACCAGCGCCCAGATCACGAGGCTGATGTAGATGAGACGCAGGTTCGCCTGCCAATAGCCCTTGTCGGCTTCGGCAGTCTGCGCGGAGTGTGTTGATTGATCCGCCATTGCGGGTTCCTCCTTCGCTTCTTCCATGGGCGACCCGTTGTCCTAAACCTCCAACGCGCGGGGCCGCTTTTCGAAATGCCGAATGCCAGGGTGGCATCAGGCACGACTTCTCCGATCCGCCGGGGCGGGTACTTTGAAGTTTTCCTTTAGGAATTGGGCCCTTATTCAGGGCGGGCCGTCTTCCCTTAGTTCATGGCGTCGCTGACAATCCTTTCCAGATTGCCCGCGATGTCATTGATATTGCCCATAGCGTTCAGGCCTTTCAGAACGCCGTGGTCTTGGTAATAAGTAATCAAAGGCGCGGTTTGCGCGTGATACGCAGCCAGCCGCGAGGCGACGGTTTCGGCGTTGTCATCAGCACGGCGCTTGAATTCGGTGCTGCCGCACTTGTCACACTTGCCTTTAACAACAGGGACCTTGAACGTGTCATGGAACCCTTCGCCACATCCGGCGCAGGTGTAGCGGCCCGAGATACGGATAACCATTTCGCCGTCCTCAACCTCAAGACTGATGGCGGCGTTGATCTTCTGCCCGGTTTCCGACAGCAACCCGTCCAGCGCCTCGGCCTGAACCGTGGTGCGTGGAAAGCCGTCCAGAATGACGCCCTTGGCGCAATCCGATTCAGCAAGACGGTCGCGCAAAATGGCAATGACGATCTCGTCGCTGACCAGATCGCCGGCTTCCATCACCGCCTTCGCGGCCTTGCCGGCCTCGGTTCCTGCGGCGACAGCCGCACGCAACAGGTCGCCAGTGCTGAGTTGTACCAGCCCGAACTTGTCCTCGAGCATACGAGCCTGTGTTCCCTTCCCGGCACCCGGAGGGCCGAGAAGGATCAAAACAGCGGGTGTGGTGATCGTGGCAGCGTCCATCACATCCTCACTTGTTTGCACGGTTTTCGATCAGGTCTTCGACCACAGACGGATCTGCAAGCGTAGACGTGTCACCCAATGCGCCAAAGTCGTTCTCGGCAATCTTGCGCAGGATACGGCGCATAATCTTGCCCGAGCGGGTCTTGGGCAGGCCGGGCGCCCACTGGATTACGTCAGGCGATGCAATCGGGCCGATCTCTGTCCGAACCCAAGTGCGCAGCTCTTTCAGCAACTCATCCGACGGCTCGCGGTCATTCATTAGAGTGACGTAGCAATAGATGCCTTGCCCTTTGATCTCATGGGGATATCCAACCACGGCGGCCTCGGCCACGGCGGCATGCGCTACAAGCGCGCTTTCAACTTCGGCGGTCCCCATACGGTGGCCCGAGACGTTGATCACGTCGTCAACGCGGCCGGTGATCCAATAGTCGCCATCTTCATCTCGGCGGCAACCGTCGCCAGTAAAGTAGTAACCTTTGTAATCCGAGAAATAGGTCTTCTCGAACCGTTCATGATCACCCCAGACGGTGCGCATCTGACCCGGCCAGCTGTCTTTGATGCACAGAACGCCTTCGACACCGTTTCCTGTGATTTCGACACCTGACTGCGGGTCTAGAACCACGGGCTGAACGCCGAAGAATGGCTTCATGGCAGCACCCGGCTTCATCGCATGTGCACCGGGCAGGGGGGTCATCAGGTGACCGCCGGTCTCGGTCTGCCACCACGTGTCGACGATGGGGCAATTTCCTTTGCCGACCACCTCATTGTACCAGTTCCAGGCTTCGGGATTGATCGGCTCGCCCACGGTGCCCAGTAGTTTCAGGTCGCTCAGATCATGCTTCTCGACCCACTCGTTGCCTTGCCCCATCAACGCGCGGATTGCGGTTGGTGCGGTGTAGAACTGGTTGACCTTGTGCTTGGCGCACACCTCCCAGAAACGGCCCGCGTCGGGGTAGGTAGGGACACCTTCGAACATCAGTGTAGTCGCGCCGTTGGCAAGCGGGCCGTAGACGATATAGCTGTGGCCTGTGACCCAGCCCACGTCAGCAGTGCACCAATACACATCGCCCTCGTGGTAATCGAAGGTGATCTCATGGGTCAGCGATGCGAAAACCAGATAGCCGCCAGTGGTATGTACCACACCCTTGGGTTGTCCGGTCGAGCCGGAGGTGTAGAGGATGAACAGAGGGTCTTCGGCGCTCATCTCAGCAGGGGCGCAGTAGTCATCGGCCTCAAGCGCCATTTCGTTATAGTCGTAGTCGCGGCCGTCGATCCATGTGGTCTGACCACCGGTGCGCTTGACCACCAGGCATTTCACTGTGTCTTTGCAATGCAGAAGAGCAGCATCCGCATTGGATTTCAGTGCAGTCTTGCGGCCGCCTCGAGGGGCCTCGTCGGCGGTGATCACAACCTTTGCGTCGCAGCCATTGACGCGCGCCGCCAGAGCGTCTGGTGAGAAACCCGCAAAGACGATCGAATGGATCGCGCCAATGCGCGCGCAGGCCAACATGGCATAGGCGGCCTCGGGGATCATCGGCATATAGATCACGACGCGGTCGCCCTTACGCACGCCCAGCGATTCCAGAATGTTTGCCATCCGGCAGGTCCGGCGGTGCAACTCAGCATAGGTGATGTGCTGCGCTTCGTCTTTTGGATCATCCGGTTCCCAAATGATCGCAGTTTGATCGCTGCGGGTTTTCAGGTGGCGGTCCAGGCAGTTGGCCGAAACGTTCAGCGTGCCGTCTGCGTACCAGTTGATTCCGACCGAGCCGAAATCATAGTTTACATCTTTGACTTGTGTGTAGGGCTTGATCCATTCGATCCGCTTGCCTTGTTCGTCCCAGAATGCGACGGGATCGTTGATCGAAGCCGCATACATCTCAGTGTATTTTTCAGCATTAACATGCGTGCGGGCCACGGTTTCGGCGGACGGCGGAAAGGTATTGGCTTCTGCCTGGGCAGCGGTTGTCATTCTGAGGCTCCTCCCTCTGGATCATATTGAATCAGACCGATTTTGCCTGCTGAACTGGCGATGTCGATCTGTTTCCTCCTTGTCCGCAATAATACGGAGAGCTGAAAACAAGGAAATAAATTACCGATTTCTCACGATTAGTTTGTAAATTTTTTTTTTAGACCGGAGTGATTTTGTAAAGAAAGAGGCCATCTTTGGGAATACTGGTTTTTTTACATAGCTTTGGCTGTAATGAAAATTTGTGTGGAAATAAGCCGCCCGATTACAACTAAATTGCATCTGAGACTCACCTTTCGGTTGTTAGCGCTCAACGGTGCCATTCCCAGCCGGTCAGGAACGTTGACCAGGGGTTGGCACATTCCGATGTTGGCGCTAGCTTTGACGCCAAGCGCCTCGGTAAGGGGGTGCAGCAAAGGGAGAAATTAGTATGAAAAAGATCTTGAGCGGCTCTGCTGTGGCCGCCTTGTGTGTTGCGTTCGTGTCTGAGGCAGCCGCAACTGAATGGAATGCTTCGGTCTGGGGCAAACGTCGTGCGTTCACCGAGCATGTTGAGAAACTGTCTGAGTTGGTCAGCGAAAAGACAAACGGCGATTTCACCATCAATGTTAGCTATGGTGGCCTGTCCAAGCCGCGCGAAAACCTGGATGGAATCGAAATTGGTGCGTTTGAGATGGCGCAGTTCTGTGCTGGATATCATCGCGACAAAAACCGCGCGATCACCGTTCTGGAACTGCCGTTCCTAGGCGTGAACAACCTGGATGAGGAAGTTGCCGTCAGCCACGCGGTTTACGATCACCCTGCCGTTAAGGATGAGATGGCGCAGTGGAACGCGCGTATTATCATGACGTCGCCCATGCCGCAGTACAACATCGTCGGAACCGGCGACCCGCGTGACGAACTTGCCGAGTTCGAAGGCATGCGTGTCCGCGCCACAGGTGGTCTGGGCAAGGCATTCGAGGCGGTAGGTGGTGTACCGACCTCGGTTCCTGCAACCGAAGCTTTTAACGCAATGGAGTCCGGTGTCGTTGACACGGTTGCCTTTGCTCAGCACGCGCACCTGTCTTTTGGCACGATCAACGAAGCAGATTGGTGGACGGCCAACCTGAACCCCGGCACTGTGAATTGCCCGGTTGTGGTCAATATCGATGCCTATGAGGCACTCCCGGCTGAGCATCGCGAAGCGCTGGACAGTTCGATCGACGAAGCGATTGATCACTATCTGGCCAATTATGGTTCGCTGCTGGATCAGTGGGACAGTGTTTTGGATGAAAAGGGCGTCGCAAAGGTACAGATCGATGATGCGGTAATCGCAGAGTTCCGCACCAAAGCTGCCGATCCCATCCGGGCACAGTGGATTGAGGATATGTCCGCTCAGGGCATCCCTGCGCAGGACCTGTATGATCTGGTCCAGTCCACGCTGGAACAGCAACGCAGCGGTAACTAAGCACAAAATCCGGGTGCCCACCGGGGCATCCGGACACCAATAAAAATACAGGGGAACACCGCAATGGCAGGACAGGCCACGGTGCTTGAAGACAACAGCCTCCTGAGTTCTTTGGACCGTAAGTTATTGAGGTTAGAGCGGTTTTTGGCTCTGATCAGCGGCCTTGCCGTGTTCAGTCTTATGGTTTTGGCGGTTGTCTCGGTCAGCGGACGCAATGCGATTAACGCACCTTTGCCGGGATATGTCGACTGGATCGAACAGGCGATGCCTCTAATTGCATTTCTGGGCATTTCATATGTTCAGCGCGATGGCGGTCATATCCGGATGGACATTGTCATCTCACGCCTGCACGGCCGGGCACTTTGGCTGTTTGAGCTGATATCGGTTCTTCTGATCCTGGTGTTGATGCTGGCCTTGGTCTGGGGCAGCTGGTCCCATTTTGACCGCTCGTTCGATTTTGGCGCGCCGATGTGGAGCCGGGACAGTTCAATCGACATCGGTATCCCGCTTTGGCCGGCCAAACTGCTGGCACCCGTGGCGTTCTCGGTGCTTTGCCTACGGTTGTTACTTCAGGTTTGGGGATATGGTCGCGCGCTGATCGTAGGGGCCGAAAGCCCGGTAGCGGTTCCACTGATCCAGGACGCCGCCGCACAAGCCGCCGCCGAGGCTGAGCAATTCGAAGGGCAGGACTAGCACATGGACTCGATTGAAATTGGCTTGTGGGTCACAGGTGGCCTGCTGGTTCTGGTTTTTACCGGAATGCGCGTGGCCTTTGCGGCAGGTCTTGCGGGGCTGGTTGGGCTGGTTTGGATTTTCTGGGCCAAGTTCGGATACGATCCGGATCGCTTCGGCAAAGCATTAACCGTCGCGGTCAAGACGGCGGGGCAGGTGCCCCATTCCAAGGTTGCGGCCCATACACTCAGCCTGATCCCCACCTTTATCCTGATCGGTTATCTGGCCTATTACGCGGGGCTGACGCGCGCGTTGTTCGAGGCCGCTAAACGTTGGGTTGCGTGGGTGCCCGGAGGGCTCGCGGTTTCGACTGTGTTCGCCACAGCCGGGTTCGCGGCCGTTTCTGGCGCGTCGGTGGCAACGTCTGCCGTGTTTGCCCGGATCGCTATCCCCGAGATGTTGAAGGTCGGCTACAACAAGCAGTTCGCAGCCGGAGTGGTCGCAGCGGGCGGTACACTTGCGTCCCTGATCCCGCCATCCGCGATCCTAGTGATCTATGCGATCATCGTGGAACAGGATGTGGGTAAACTGCTGCTCGCCGGGTTTATCCCCGGTGCATTCTCTGCCGTTGTGTACGGTCTGCTGATCGTCGGCATCGCGGTTGTGTTCAAAAACGTTGGTCCACCGGTAACAGGTTTCACCTGGAAGCAGCGTTTTGCGTCACTGCCGGGAGCGTTTCCGATTGTCGCCGTGATCCTGATCATCATTTGCTTTGTCTATAACCCGTTTGGTGAAAAAGCCTGGGGCACTCCCACCGAAGGCGGGGCTATCGGTGCCTTCATCGTCTTCTGTTTTGCCCTATTTCACGGAATGCGGTGGCCCGAGCTGAAGTCGGCGCTGCTGGAAACCGCCAAACTGACGGCCATGATCTTCACGATCATCTGGGGGGTGCTGATCTACGTACGGTTTCTGGGGTTTGCCGATCTTCCGGGCGCGTTTTCGGACTGGATCACTTCGTTGGAAATGTCGCCGATGCTGATACTGATCTGTATCCTGCTCGCCTATGCGGTCTTGGGCATGTTCATGGATGCCATCGGGATGCTGTTGCTGACATTACCGGTCGTCTATCCGGCGGTCATGGCCCTGAACGGGGGTGAGACGGTCAGTGCCGCCGAGAGCGCTTTTGGCATGTCAGGTCCGATGTGTGCGATCTGGTTCGGAATTCTGGTCGTGAAAATGGCCGAGTTTTGCCTGATCACGCCCCCTATTGGCCTGAATTGTTTCGTGGTTGCAGGCGTGCGCCCGGATCTGAGCGTTCAGGACGTGTTCAAGGGCGTTACGCCGTTCTTCATCGCAGACGGCGTAACGATCGCGCTGCTCGTGGCGTTTCCCGGTATCGTACTTTACCTGCCGTCATTGGCCGGATAGAAAAAACCCCCGGTGGTGAACCGGGGGCTAGTCGACGTGAAGTGCGGGTTCTTCAGCTCGCCCGCATCAGCATTCCATACAGATCCCGCGGATCATCTGGATCTGCCAACATGTCCAAAGGTTCAAAGAAATCAGTGCCTTTGATGGCAGACTGGACGTAGCACAAGGCTGAGAAATCCTCGATCGCGAAGCCAACGCTATCAAAAAGAGTGATCTGTCGGTCGTCGCGCCGGCCTTTGGCCTGACCGGTCATGACCTGCCACAATTCGGTCACTGGGTGATCCTCGACCAAGGCCTGAATCTCGCCCTCGATGCGTGTTTGTTCCGGGTATTCGACGAAGATGTCCGAGCGCAGCAGAATATCGCGGTGTAGTTCGGTCTTGCCGGGGCAATCACCGCCAATTGCATTGATGTGGACGCCCGGTCCGACCATGTTGTCGGTCAGGATCGTTGCGTTTTTCTTATCTGCGGTGCAGGTCGTGATGATCTGAGCGCCTTCGATGGCGTCCTCGGGTGTTTTGCAAAGCACGACCGTCAGCCCGGAATTCTTGAGGTTTGCCGCGCATTTTTCGGTGGCCGCGTGATCGGTATCGTAAAGGCGCACAGTGTCGATCCCGCACATGGCCTTGAACGCCAGGCATTGGAACTCGGACTGAGCGCCATTCCCAATCATCGCCATAACACGCGATGACTTGGGTGCCAGATAACTGCCGACAAGGGCCGAGGTTGCCGCCGTGCGGAGGGCGGTTAGCATCGTCATCTCGGTCAAAAGCGTAGGGTAGCCGGTATAGACGTCGGCCAGAAGGCCAAAGGCTGTCACGGTCTGCAGGCCCTCGGACGTGTTCTTGGGGTGCCCGTTGACGTATTTAAATCCATAGGCCTCACCATCCGAGGTTGGCATCAGTTCGATTACGCCATGGGGAGAATGCGCCGGAATGCGAGGGGTCTTGTCAAAGCTCTCCCAGCGTTTGAAGTCGGATTCAATCTGAGCCGCGATCTGAGTGATCATCTTTTCAAGCCCGATATGGTGCACCAGCCGCATCATGTTGTCGACGGATACAAAGGGCACAAGAGCCTTGTCAGAAGGTTGCATCATGATCTCCTATCGGCGGGAAAGGTGGATACCGGCGATCATGCAACGTACTGATCCTCCGGCTGTTTCAATGGTTGGAACCGACAACGGCAGCAGAGTGGCGCTGTCTTCGATGATGTCGGTCTGTTGGGGCGTCAGCGCATCTTTGGCGCGGCTGGAAAGAGCTAGCACGAGCCCATCACGACCACTAAGCTCGATGGTGTTTCCAGCAAAGTTTGCGATCTGGTCATGGGACAGATCGATTACGGTGCGACCGGATTCTTCCAATCGCGCCTGCACGGTCGCGCGGCGTTCGGCATCGATTATCATGTCGAGGCAGATCAGTGCATAATGTGTGCCGATTCCCATCAGGACATTGGTGTGATAAACGTCTCGGCCTGCGTCGTCCCTAGCTTCGAACGCGATGGGTTCGTAGTTGAAGTTCGTGCAGAACCGCTCCAACAAAACGGGATCAGCGCGGTTTGACTTGACCGTGTAAGCGATGCGGCCGACGTGATCGAGAACCATTGCTCCGGTACCTTCCAGTGCGAGATCGTCCGGTTCCAGCCCCGAATAATCGATCACGTCCTGAACGCGGTATTCTTGTTTCAACAACTCGATAACATCTGTGCGGCGTTCGCGTCGACGCGACGGAACAAACATCGGATAGATTGCAATGTGTCCGCCGGGATGCGTCGAGAACCAGTTGTTGGGAAAGACACTGTCCGGCGTGTTTTGTTGGCCGTGATCATCAAATACATGAACTGTGACGCCTGCATCGCGCAGTTGTTCGACTGCACGATCATGTTCATCGCGCGCGGCTGCTGAAGTCGCTTCGGCGGACCGATGTGCCAGTGTCTGAAACGCATTGTCATGGCGAGTCTCTGGGTTCGACACAAACTCATGCGGTCGAACCATGACAACAGCGGAAGGAGATTGAAGGGAATTCATCAGAAACTCCGGGTCGGGCGGTCGAAGATGCGGCGGCCCAACAGGGACGCGGCCAGATCGACCATCAGTTTTGCGGTTCGTCCACGTTCATCCAGGAACGGGTTCAGTTCGACCAAATCCAGCGAGCAGACGAGGCCGCTTTCGTGCAGCAGTTCCATCGCCAGATGGGCTTCGCGTTCGGTCGCGCCGCCAGGAACAGTGGTGCCAACGGCGGGCGCAATTGAAGGGTCCAGAAAGTCGACGTCCAGCGAGACGTGCAGGATACCGTTTGCTGCGCGTACTCGGTCGAGGAACGCGATCAAAGGTGCCTTGATACCGTGCTCATCAATGCTGCGCATGTCTGCCAGCATGGCCTGATCCTGTTCCAATCGTGCACGTTCAGCCGGATCCACGGAGCGCAAACCAATCATGCCTACTCGATCCGTTGGAATCGGTGCAGCCAGCGGAGGGAATGCGTCAAACCCGGGTTGCCCGGTGAAATAGGCAACCGGTGTGCCGTGCAGGTTGCCGCTGCCGGTGCTGTCAGGTGTATGAAAGTCGCTGTGCGCGTCCAGCCAAAGCACGAACAGGGGGCGACCCATCCTGTCTGCATGTGTTGCCATCCCGGCAACTGTGCCCATGGACAAAGCGTGATCGCCGCCCATAAAAATCGGCAGTCCGTTCGGCGCGGTTTCCTGTGCGGCGCGGCTCAGGGCGCTGGTCCAGCCGATGCACTCGGGCAGCGCCACAAGGTGTGGATGCTCCGGTACATCTGACGGATCGGCGTTGACATTTCCGATATCCGACACTTGGTGCCCGAGGTCAGTCAGAGCTTGTTCCAGACCGGCCACCCGGTAGGCGTCCGGGCCCATGCGGCACCCCTGACGACGCTTACCTGCGTCCATTGGTGCGCCAACCAATATTACATTTTGCGTATCCATATGACTATCTAGACCCTCGTGATGGCTTGCGAAAAGACAGCAAAATGTTCAAAATGGCATTCGGATAAACGAAATGAGAAGCAGTCATGGACGATTTGGATAGCAGGCTGCTCAGCGCCTTGCACCGGGATGCACGGGCGTCCCTGTCCGAACTCGCCGAAACGCTGGGTGTGACGCGCACTACGGTTCGCAGCCGCCTGCAGCGCCTCAAACAGTCCGGTGAAATTGTTGGGTTCACGGTACTCACCCGTCAGGACGTGGCGCAAAGCCCGGTGCGCGGCTTGATGATGCTGGAAATCGAAGGCCGCGGAACCGAGCGCACGATGGCCCGAATTGCCGCCATGCGTCAGGTGCGTGCTGTTCACTCCACAAACGGAAGCTGGGATCTGATCGCCGAAATCTGGACCGAAACACTGGCCGAGCTGGACGAGGTGCTGTTCCAGATTCGCCGTATGGAGGGGATCACTAAGTCCGAGACCAACCTGCTGCTGTCCACCCGCAAAGGTCGGTTGTGACCCCCGTAGTGCTTTGAGCCTGAACGAAAATGTGCAAAAGTCGGCTTGCGCGTTTCGATCGTGCAGAGTGTGATCGCGCCTGAGAGCAGGGACAAAGCATGGCAACTCATGAAAATGTCGAAGAACTCTGGGCTGTACGCCTGGCCGAACGGGTTTCGGGGTTTCTTGAAAAGCCCCTTGTCCGGATCGCGATACCGATTCTGGTCACGCTTATTGCCCTGACCGTCCTGCACGAGCTGTCTTCGCACGTCAAATGGGCTGATGTAAAAACCGACGTCGCGAATACATCGTGGAAACTGATGTTTTTCGCCCTGTGCTGGACGGCTGTCAGCTTTTTATCTCTCTCACTTTACGATGTGTTTGCCGTGCAAAGTGTGGCAGATGGCGAGGTTCCTTTGCCTGTCGCAGGCATGGCTGGCGCCTGTGGTTATGCCGTGTCGAATTGCCTTGGGTTTTCTTACATTACTGGCACGGCGATCCGGTATCGGATCTATGCGTCCCTGGGTCTTGATCTGGGTCGGGTTGCGGGGGTGATTGCCACATCTTGGATCGCGTTCTGGTCAGGTTTCATTCTGCTTCTGGGTGGGTTGCTAACCTTTCATCCGGATGGCGTGTCCAAAGTTCTACCAATAAGTGACACGGTGGAAACCGTGCTAGGATTGTGCCTGCTTGTGGGTTTCGCAACGCTGTTCATTTGGCTCTCCAAGGGCGGACGCAGACTGGCCACCGGTGGTTTGGGCTTCAATTTGCCGGGCGGCAAGTTGCCTGGATTGTTGACGCTGGCGGCTGTGGGTGACCTGTTTGGGGCGTCAATGACGCTGTACGTGTTGATGCCGGATGATCTGGGGGTCGGGTTCCCGTTCTTCTTCACAATCTACATTGGCGCTATTGCAGTCGGAATTCTCAGCCACGCTCCGGGCGGGATTGGTGCGTTCGAAGCGACTCTGATAGCCGGGCTAGGGGCCTCGGGTCGGTCTGACGTGATCGCCGCCCTTTTGCTGTACCGGTTGATTTATACCTTCTTGCCGTTCGCCATCGCGACGCTGTCCATCGCGGTGGCTTCGGCCCTGACGAACCGACATCACATCAGCGGAGCCGCCACGTGGGTTTACCGCGTGATCCGTCCGATTGTGCCGATGGTCGCGGCCGGTGTCGCAGCTGTGGCGGGTGTCATTCTGCTGGTGTCCGGGGCGTTGCCTGCAGGCAGCGAGAAGCTTAGCGCATTGCGGGACTTTCTGCCTTTGTCCTTCGTTGAAGCTTCGCATCTTGCCGGAAGCGCTGTCGGAGTTCTACTGATCCTTGTTTCACGCGGCCTGTTCCGCAAGCTGTACCGCGCATGGATAGTGGCCATGCTGCTGATGGTTGCCGGGTTCGTCGCATCGCTGACCAAGGGTCTCGATACGCACGAAGCGATCAGCATGTTGGGCACAATCGCCTTACTGGCCACGTTTCGCGGGGCGTTTTACCGCGTCAGCGGGGCATCGATATTCCGCCTGAACATCCCGTGGCTGGTCAGCGTGGTCGCCTTGCTTTTGGTCGTCTTTTGGGTCGGGCTGTTTTCCTATTCGCATGTCGAATATCAGAACGCTTTGTGGTGGGAGTTCGCGTGGAACGGTGACGCCTCACGCTTTTTGCGATCCAGTCTTGTGGTGGCGGTTATTCTTGGCGTGGTGGCCGTGAATTCTTTGTTCGGGCGCGAAGTTCCGGAACCGGTCCGGACGGAGATCCCCGAGGTTGTTGAACGTCTGGTCATGGAAAGCGAAGACACCGAGTCGCAGATTTCACTGACCGGCGACAAGCAATTCCTGATTTCACCGGACGATGACGCATTTCTGGCCTATGCCGACACAGGCAATGCACTGATAACAAAGGGGGAGCCGGTTGGGGATGAAACCGCCGGAAAGCAACTGATCTGGCAATTGCGCGAAATGGCGGACCGTGAGGGCAAGTTGTGCGCTTTCTACAGCGTATCAACTAAGTACCTGCCGACATTTCTGGATCTAGGCCTATCTATTCTGAAGATCGGAGAGGTCGCGCGCGTGCCGTTGAAAGATTTCTCGCTGGACGGTAAATCTCGCAAGCGGTTCCGTCAGGCCAAGAACCGGGCCGAACGCGAAGGGTATGTTTTCGAGATCATACCGAAAGACAAAGTGGGTCCTGTGTTGCCCGAATTGCGCAAGATTTCAGACGATTGGCTGGAGCATAAGGCTGGTGAGGAGAAGGGGTTCGCCTTGGGCGGGTTTGACGATGAATACCTGTCCTATTTCGATTTCGCGGTGCTGAAAAAGGCAGATACGGGAAAGATCGTCGCCTTCGCCAACCTCTTCCAAGGCGGGAACAAGTCCGAATTGTCGTTGGACCTGATGCGGTATGAGCCGGACGGGTCGAACTTTATCATGGATGCCTTGTTTGCCGAGATGATGACCTGGGGGGCAGAGCAGGGGTTCCATTGGTTCTCGCTGGGGGCGGCACCGTTTTCGGGAATCGAGAACCGGCAACTGGCGTCTTTCTGGAACCGCGTCGGAGGGTTCGTTTATGAACACGGCGAGCAGTTCTATCACTTCGAAGGGCTGCGATCCTTCAAGCAGAAGTTCGATCCGGAATGGAGCCCGAATTACCTCGCCAGCCCCGGTGGTCTGGCAGCACCACGTATTCTGTACGAGGTGAACATCCTGATTTCAGGCGGTTTGCGCGGGTTGACGAAATAAAGTTCAGTTCAGACTGGCGCGGGTCGGGGTTTTCTCCAGTAGATCGCCCCAATCTGTGCGATATGCCATTTCGGCCAGAACGGTTTCTGGCAGGAATTCTTGGTTCTGCCGGATCTGCCAGCCGCCTCCCAATCCCTTGTAAACCGCAACCAGATTGCTAGAAACCTGCTGGCGGGCCTGAATCAAATTAGCCTGAGACCGCAGCAGGGCTGTTTGGGTGTTCAGGATACGCGAATAGCTGGCGATACCGTCCCGATACTGGTCGATGGCGATATCAGCCGCTTTGCGCGAAGCCGCGACGCTTTTTTCATAAAAGCCAACTTGCTTGCGTGACTGGGCATAGGCAACCATCGCGCTTTCAACCTCGGAATAGGCGGTCAGGACGGTGTTCTGGTAATTGGCGATCAACGCCTGATAGGCCGCATCCTGCGCGCGGACGTTGTTTTTGATCCGGCCATAGTTCAGCACGTTCCAGACCACACCGGCATTCGCGAGCCCGGTGTTGCTGCCTGCTGAAAACAGATCTTGCCCGCCCGAGGCCTGCAGGCCAATAGCACCTGACAGGATAAATTGCGGATAAAGGTCGGCCAAAGCGATCCCGACCTGCGCTGATTGCGTGGCCGCTGCCAGCTCGGCCGCGCGAACGTCTGGGCGGCGGCGCAGAAGCTCGGCGGGGACACCGACGGACACATTCGTACGCGCAGAGGGGATCCGCCCGGAATTGCCTAGTAGGCTGGTCATGCGGGACGGCGTGGTTCCCAGCAGCACGGCCAAAGCATTTTTGGCCTGTTGAAGATCACTCTCAATCTCTGGCACCAAGGCCTTGGTATTGTTCAACAGGGCCGTGGATTCCTGCACGTCCAGCTCGGTTGTCACGCCATTGTCAAACCGCAATTGGGTCAGATCTGAGGATTCCTGTTGCAACTGGATGTTGTCGCGCGCCACGGCCAGCGACTCCTGCAAGGCACGGATGTTGACATATAGCGCCGCAACATCGCCGGTCAGGGTGACAAGCGCGTCGTCATAGTTGGCCACTTGCAGCGCCAGATTGGATCGCGCGGCCTGAACGCCGCGGCGCTGCTGGCCCCAGACGTCTAGTTCCCATTGGGCATCAAACCCGACTTGCGAGGTCGAAAACTCGGTGTCCAGCGGGATGATCCGACGGATATCGGAAATAGGTCCGAGGTTGTCGCTGACCTGACGGCGTTCAATGGATGCACCGATGGCCTGTGATTGCGGATAAAGCTCGCCAAACGCAATGCCCAACTGCGCGCGTGCCTGCAGAACGCGGGCACCGGCAACCTGCAAGTCCAGGTTCTGTGCATAGGCCTCGGCGATTAGTTTATTGAGGGTGGGGTCATTGAAGGTCTCCCACCATTTCACTACCGGAGCGCTGCGTGAGGTCAGACCGCTTTGACCAGTGCTTGGGGTGTTGACCTCGATCCATTGTTTGACGACCGGTGAGTTCGGGCGCACGAAATCCGGGCCAACTGGTGCGCAGCCGACCAGCAGCGCGGCGCAAAGGGCCGTGCCCATCAGTCGGCGGTGTAATCTGGCCCAGGTCATCATATGCGTCCTTAGATATCCAGTGGTCGAATGAAGTTGGCGAAGGAATAGAGACGAATGTTGATCCGTCGCAGAAACTCAAAGCTTTTGCCCTGACCGGTATAAATCGCCACAGCCGCGTGACCACCAGCGGGGAAGGTATGCCCGTCGGGGATATCGACCGAGATCTGGACCGCGATGCGACCGGGTAATTTCGGTAGCTCAAAGCCGGGCAGGCGGCCTGACGGCAAGTATTGCCCTTGACGGGTTGCCCACCAGATCGCTTCGACTTTACCAGTCAAAATTTCGCCCGGATACAGATCAAGGGCGACTTCAACGGGTTGGCCGACTTCGACAAATTTCAGGTTCTGCTGACGGTAGGTTGCAAGAATGTAAGGGTTATCCTTGGTGACAAAGCTGGCAATGGCGCCCAGGCGAATATCGCCGACGACCAGACCGGGACGGGCTTGTTGGGACACGATCATGCCGTCTTCGGGGGCGTAAATCGTGGTGTTGTCCAGAAAGTACTGGGCCTTGTCCAACTGCGCCTGGGCCTGAAGGATGCCGGTGTTCACGCCGTCAATCTGGGAATCCAGCGCAAGCTGAGCCTTTTCCAGATTTGCCGTGGCCTCTTTGACCTGCGCCTGATCCTCAGTCACCTGTTCGTTCCAGCGATCTAGCTCGTCCTGCCGCGCACCACCTGCGGGTACGAGGTTTTCGTATCGGGCTTGCTGCGTCTGTGCGTAAGCAAGTTGCGCGTTTGCACGCTCAATGGCTTCCCCAGCGGCAATGACGTCCTGTTCAAGGATCTTGGCGTTTTGCTCGGCCGCAACCAGCTGCGCTGTGGCTTCCTCAACCTCAAGCGCGAACACGGTGTCGTCGAACCGATACAGGGGATCGCCCTTTGTGACCTCGGTATTTGGCTCGACCAGTACCTCAGTCAATAACGTCGGCTCGGTCAGCCGTGGGACGATCTGGATGGTTGAGCGGACCACGTGGCTGTCAATGGAGAACGGCTGAAAGAACCGAAGGGCGACAAGGAAGATCAACAGCAGGTGCGCACCGACCCAGAAGGATACGATGCCCCACATGATGTTGAACTTCAGCCACTGGAACTTGAAGAAAATAAGCCAGACAAAAATGATGTAGAAAAGCGTAATGCCGAGGGCGACAAACATATTTTGTAGTTTCCTTTGGCGTTAGCTCTTTTGCGTCTCTTCCGGATCCAGCGGGTCACGGTATTCTTCCGTCAACTCACCACCCAAGCGCTTGATTTCTTTGCGAACTGCCTTTCGTTCTTCATCGGGCATGCGGCGGATATCGACCACCGTTCCATCGTGGAACGCCCAAATGAAAGCATGGACCCAAGGCACGATGGCGAGAAACCCCATCCAGCCCATGATCTTGATAGCTTCGGCATGGGGGTGATTGCGTTTGATCGCGATGCGGCCCGGTAGTCCCATCACGAATAGAAACAGCGCCATGACGGCGGCCAGTA
Source organism: Ruegeria atlantica (assembly GCF_947495585.1). GTDB lineage: Bacteria > Pseudomonadota > Alphaproteobacteria > Rhodobacterales > Rhodobacteraceae > Ruegeria > Ruegeria atlantica_G. The sequence continues at coordinate 391,225 of NZ_CANLZK010000001.1, forward strand.
GCAAAATCAACGCAACAAATGTCAGGTAGTCGTAATAGCCCAGTGGCTGCCCAAGTAACCCCATGTTTGTGCCTCTGTTCGGGAAGGTTATCCCATCCTCAGTTGTTGGAGCCCAGTTCGTCAATCACTTTGTAGCTGGTTGGCGGGTCGGCGCAGATGCCGGGACCACATTCAAGCAGCGTAGAACCGGCATTCAGAACAGCCAGACCAAGCATGATGAAGAAGGCAGTTTTGGCCAAGGTGCTTCCACCAAAGCGCGACTGATCCGAAGTTTCGTCAGCGTATTGGCGATCAAACAGCAGCATAACCGCGGTGCCCAACAGGATCAGGAAAAAGCAAATGGCAGCCCACGTATAGTAGTGCAGCCCCAACACGGGCGAGCCGTAATGGCCCGTGCCCGGAACGATATGCAGAAGGATCTGGCGCACCGATACGCTGCCGCCATAAAGTGCTGCGATTAACATCAACGCATAGTGCTGCGGCCGCGCGCCGTATAGCAGGTTCAAGCCCAGCCCAACGCCCACGGCGACAAAGCCAACGCGTTGCAGCAGGCAAAGTGGACAGGGCAGCTCGTAAAGCGCCAGTTGGTAAACAAAGGCCAAAAGCAGCACAAGGCTGACGGCCAGCATGCCGATGGCGTTCAGGGTTCGGGATAATTCTGGTGTCATCATCGCCCCTACAACTGGATTGTCAGTTGGCTGGTGGCGTGGAATTTCAGCCAGTACACACTCAACGCCAGCGTGAAGAAAAACAGCGCATTGGCTGCCGTTGTTTGTCGAAAATAATTCAGCCCCATGGTGGCTGTAAGTAACGCAAATAAAAGCGCTATCATGGCCCGGTTCTCCCCTTCCGTGCAACGACCGCAATACCGGGATACTGTCAGGCACTGGGAGGTCTGGCAAGAAAACTCTCGTCGAGTTCACCTTTTAGGAGAGCCACTTAGGGGATTATTGGCACACGCGCAGATCGGTCTTCCACGCCTGACACCTCTTGCTTAGGCGGTCCGTCAGAGGCCGGTCGGTGTAGAACGTATCGATCTCAGCCAACGAGGTGATGCGCGCGGGGGCTGCACGCTGAAACTTTGAATGATCGGCCACAAGAAAGGTGCGCCGTGTCTGGGCCAGGATCGTCTGGCTCACTTGGACCTCTTGAAAATCAAAATCCAATAGGTCGCCATCGGCATCAAGTGCCGAGCAGCCGATGACCGCATAATCGAATTTGAAGTGCCGGATGGTTGCGACCGTCAGATTGCCGACCAGCCCGCCATCCGATCTGCGCAGGACACCACCCGCGACGACGATTTCGCAATCGGCGTTCTCTGCCAGTATATTGGCGACATTCATGTTGTTTGTAACGACCATCAGGTTCTTGTGGATCACCAATTGGCGCGCAACCGCCTCGGTCGAGGTCCCGATATTCATGAAAACCGACGCGCCGTCCGGAATGTCTTGGGCACAAGACGAGGCAATGCGCGCTTTGGCCTCATCGTTCAGGGCGCGACGATCCTCATAGCCAATATTGGAAACGCCAGAGCGAATGACGGCCCCGCCATGAACCCGGTCCAGTTTCCCCAGATCCGCCAGCTCAGACAGGTCGCGGCGAATGGTCTGAACCGTGACCCCGAACTGAGCGGCCAAGTCATCCACCATCACACGACCATCCTGTCTGGCGATGTTCAGGATGTCTGACTGGCGAAAGGAAAGGGACATGGTCGGCTCCGAAACGGTGTGGGTTCGTTCTTGTTCTAATTTCGAAGGGTTTCCAAGAGATCTGTTTGGTCACGCTCTTGAAATACTTCGAATTGTAGTGATAAAGCGAACATAAACGAAAGTAAACGTTGACGAAACGCACGTACATCGGGTTAATGACCCCGGTTTTTCAAACAAAGAGAATCATCCGGACATGGAACGGCACACGGACAAGGTCACGGACCTTTTCATCATTGGTGGTGGGATCAACGGGTGCGGAATAGCGCGCGATGCGGCCGGGCGCGGATTGTCCGTGACATTGGCCGAGATGAACGATCTTGCTTCGGCGACGTCTTCGGCCTCGACCAAGCTGTTTCATGGCGGCCTGCGGTATCTGGAGTATTTCGAATTCCGTCTGGTGCGCGAGGCGTTGATCGAGCGTGAAACACTACTGCGGGCGATGCCGCATATCAGCTGGCCGATGCGGTTTGTATTGCCGTATCACAAGGATATGCGGTTCGATTCTGAAACGCCGACCTCGCGACTTCTCAGCACAGTAATGCCTTGGATGAAGGGACGGCGCCCGGCGTGGCTGATCCGTCTGGGTCTGTTTATGTATGACCATCTGGGGGGGCGCAAAATCCTGCCGGGGACAAGCTCACTGGATCTGCAAAGCGCGCCGGAAGGCGGGCCGTTGCAGAACAAGTTTCACACAGCCTACGAGTATTCCGATTGCTGGATCGAGGATTCACGGTTGGTTGTGCTGAATGCCCGCGATGCCGAGGCACGCGGGGCGAATATCCTGGTACGGACCGAAGTTCTGGCGGCCAAACGCGTCGATGATCTGTGGGAGATCACCATCCGCGATAAGCAGAGCGGCGAAACGCGGATGGTGCAGGCCAAAATGCTGATCAACGCGGGTGGCCCCTGGGTTGGGGACATCATCCAGACCAAGATCCACATCAACTCTCGTGAAGGTGTGCGGCTGGTGCGCGGCAGCCATATCGTGACGCCAAAGCTCTATGATCACGACAAGTGCTATTTCTTCCAAGGCGAGGACGGGCGCATCATCTTCGCCATTCCGTATGAGCGCGATTTTACGCTGATCGGCACAACGGACCAGGATCACCCAGACCCGGCAGAGCCCCCGATCTGTACGGAGACCGAGCAGGACTATCTGTGCGCATTTGCATCGAAGTATTTCCAGAAACCGGTTACGCGCGATGACATCGTGTGGACCTATTCTGGTGTGCGTCCGTTGTATGACGACGGGGCCAGCAGCGCCACTGCGGCGACGCGGGATTATACGCTGAAAGTTGACGCGCAGGGTGGGGCGGCAGTGCTGAATGTCTTTGGTGGCAAGATCACCACCTATCGGCGTCTCGCCGAGAGTGCGATGGACAAAGTGTCCGAGCATTTCCCCGATCTTCCTGGCCCCTGGACTGCAGGCGTTTCGCTTCCGGGCGGCGATTTTCCAGTTGGTGGCGTACCGGATTTGGTCGAGGCACTGTTGGCCGACTACCCGTTTCTGGACCGTGTCTGGGCGCAACGTCTGGTTCGCGCTTATGGCACTGAGGCCAAGACAATTTTGGGCGACGCCAAGTCCGTATCGGATCTGGGCGATGACTTCGGTGCAACGCTAACCGCGCGGGAACTGGCGTGGCTGATGGATAAGGAATATGCGCGCACGGCCGAAGATGTTGTCTGGCGCAGAAACAAGATGGGTCTAAGGTTAAGTACCGAGCAGATCGCTGATATTCAAGGCTGGATGGATCGCAAAACCGAACCCGTCGCAGTGAACGCCTGACCAAAAAAGTAGAAAGCCCCGCCAGTTTGGCGGGGCTGTTGTTTTGGATCACGCGGCCTCTTCTGATGGGCCCGGATCGTCTTTGGTTCCCTTGATCCATTCCCGCATCCCCTGCAGCAGGGCGTAAAGGACCGGCACTAGGATCACGCCGACCAGAGTAGCTGCCAGCATCCCGCCGAACACGGCGACACCGATGGCTTTCTGGCTGGCGGCACCCGCGCCGCTGGCCGCCAGAAGCGGCACAACTCCCAGCAGGAAGGACAGGGCCGTCATCATCACCGCGCGGAAACGTTGAAAGGCGGCCTCGGCTGCGGCGTCTTTGACCGACAACCCTTTTGCGCGTTGTTCCATCGCGAATTCAACGATCAGAATGCCGTTCTTCGAGGCCAACCCCACAAGCATGATCATCCCGATCTGCGTATAGAGGTTGATGTCGCTGCCCACGATAGCCACGGCCGCCACCGCCCCGAACAAGGCGACGATCACCGATAGCAGGATCGACACAGGCAAGGTCCAACTCTCGTATTGCCCCACAAGGAAGAGGTATCCGAACAGGATCGCCAGACCGAGGATGATCACTACCAGTCCACCGGTCGCCAATTGCTGCTGCGCGGTCCCGGTCCATTCAAAGGCATATCCCGGGGGCAGGGCAGTCGTGGATTCCTCGGTCATGACATTGATCGCGTCACCAGTGGATAACCCAGGCGCCGGAACCGCCGTTACGGTCGCCGAACGGAACAGGTTGTGACGTTTCAGCAAGACCGGACCCAATACGTTTTCGACGTCGATGAGCGTACCCAACGGCACCATCTCACCTTTGGTCGAGCGTACATACAGGTTCGAGATATCGTCGACATTATCACGATATGAACCGTCGGCCTGGATCATCACGCGATACACGCGCCCGAACAGGTTGAAGTCGTTCACATAGTATGACCCCAACTGCGCCTGCATCGTCTGGAACACCTCGGCCACGGACACTTGCAGCGTCTTGGCCTTTTCGCGGTCCAGATCCACAAACAACTGAGGAACGTTGGCCCGGAAGGTGGTATAAGCCTGACCGATTTCTGGTCGTTGGTTGGCCGAATAGACGAATGAACCAACTGCAGACGCCAGATCCTGAGGCGTACCGCCTCCGGTCTGCTGCACTTCCATCTCCACACCGGCCGAGTTGCCCAGGCCTTGAATGGGGGGTGGGTTGAACGCGATTATCGATGCGGCGGTTTCACCATAGGCAATCGCCAGCACTTTCTGCAGGATTGCATCAGCGCTCAGGTCGTCCTCTTTACGTTCATCCCAGTTGTCGAGGTTCACAAAGATCGCGGCGCCGTTTGTCGTCGTACCGTTCAGGATTGAGAACCCGTTGATCAGAACTGTGCTTGCGACGCCGGGGATCTGTTGGATCTGTGCGTCGACACGTGCAGTGACCGTTTCGGTCCGTTCCAACGTCGCAGCGTCTGGCAGTTGCACATCCACGAACAGGTATCCGTTGTCTTCCAGCGGAAGGAAGCCACTGGACGTGTTGGACATGATCGTGCCCGTGCCCATGGCCAGCGCGACAATAATCCCCAGACCGATGATCGGAAGGATCAGCAATTTGCGTACGATGGCGACATAGCCACTGCGAACGCTGCCGATGAAGTTTTCGAACACCGCCAACAGCCCCTTGGGCGGACCGGAGCGAGCCTTCAACACCAAGCCGCACAATGCGGGCGACAGCGTCAACGCGTTGATCGACGAGATCACAACAGCGGTCGAGATTGTCACGGCGAACTGCGAATAAAGCCGTCCCGAGATGCCGGGCATAAAGGTGACAGGCACGAATACCGCCAACAGAACCAGCGTGGTTGCAATAACCGGACCGGTGATCTGCCCCATGGCCTTGCGCGTTGCCTCTGCCGGTGGAAGCCCCTCGTCGGCGATGATCCGTTCGACGTTTTCGACCACAACGATCGCGTCATCCACGACAATCCCGATGGCCAGCACCAGCGCGAACAAAGAGATCGTGTTCAGCGACATACCGAAAAGCAGCAAGAACGCGAATGTCCCGATCAACGACACGGGGATCGCAACCGCCGGAATGATCGTCGCGCGCCAGCTTCCAAGGAAGACAAACACCACCGAGATCACAAGGATGAAGGTCAGGATCAGGGTCGAGACCACGTCATTCAGCGACTGTTTGACAAAGTCTGTGGTGTTGAAAGGTACGGCGTATTCCACATCCGTCGGGAAGGTTCGGGACAATCGCTCAAGCTCGGCCTCGACACGGTCCGACACGGCCAGCGCATTCGCGCCAGGTGCCTGATAAATGCCGATTACCGTGGCTGGGACACTGTCGAAATAGCCCGAAGCCGCATAATACTCCGCGCCCAGCTCGACCCGCGCGATGTCCTTGACCCGTACGATTGAACCGGCATCCCCGGTTCGGATGACAATGTCGCCGAACTCTGCGGCCGAGGTCAGGCGGCCCTTGGTTTTGATCGTGTATTGAAAAGTCTGCCCTTCCGGGACCGGAGGAGCGCCGATGGAACCGGCCGAAACTTCGACGTTTTGTTCCCGAATTGCGTTGATCACGTCACCGGGTGTGATGGACAAAGCAGCCATCTGATCCGGGTCCATCCAGATCCGCATGGCGTATTCCAGATTGGTCAGAACGTCGGCTTTACCCACACCCTGAACACGCGCCAGCGCGTCTTTCAGGTTGATCGAAGCATAGTTGGACAGAAAGACACTGTCATACGTCTCATTCGGCGAGGTCAGCGTCACCAGCAACAACATGTTGGTGGATGCTTTTTGAGTAACCACGCCAGATGAGGTCACTTCGGCAGGCAGGGACGACATGGCCTGAGCAACGCGGTTCTGCACGTTGACTGAGGCGATGTCCGGGTCGGTGCCCACTTCGAATGTGACGTTGAGCGAATAGGATCCGTTATCTGCCGAGGTCGACGTCATGTAGATCATGTCGTCCACACCGTTGACCTGCGCCTCAATCGGTGCGGCGACGGTGTTTTCTACGGTTTCGGCGTTGGCGCCGGTATAGGTGGTCGTCACGCTGACCACTGGTGGCGTAATGTCCGGGAACTGGGCGACCGGCAGAACCAAATAGCCGATGCCGCCCATGATCGTAAGGACAAGCGAAATAACTAGGGCCAGCTTGGGCCGGCTAATGAACAGGGCTGAGAACATCCGTTATTCTCCTGGCTGTTCAGACGCGACGACGGCATCTACCGCAACGCCCGGGCGAACCCGCTGCAGGCCCTCAACGATCACGCTTTCACCTTCGCGCAGACCGTCCGTCACAATAATCGCCGTCCCAACCACGTCGCCGGTTGTGATGTAGCGCTGTTCGACCATTTGCTTGTCATTCACCACCAACACAAACTCACCACGCTGGTCGCGCTGCAAGGCGGCCTGAGGGACCAGCACCTGAAGGGTGGGCTCCAGTGCTTCGATCTGAACGCTCAGAAATTGTCCGTCGATGATGAACCGGTCCGCGTTGGGGAACTCGGCACGCATTGTAATTGCGCCTGTCAGCGGGTCGATGCGGTTGTCTACAAAAACGATCTCGCCAGTTTCGTCCAGCTTGGTTCCGTTGGGCAAAGTGAGGTGCACATTCGGGCTTTTGTTGCTTTCAGCCAGCGAGGCCGCACTCTCTCCAACCTGTTCGAGAACCGAAGTGAACTGCTTTTCGTTCAGCGAGAAATTTACATAGATAGGGGCCTCACTTACCAGATTGACGAGCGGAGGATTTGTCGGCCCTACAACGTCGCCTACGCTTGTTTCCACACGTCCAATCCGACCGTCAAATGGCGCGTGGATCTCGGTATAGCTCAGATCCAACTCTGCTTGTTGGATGGCAGCGTGAGCGGCCTTGACCTCGGCCTCGGCGACCAGTTCATTGGCGCGGGCGATGTCACGCTCGGACTCCGGGGTGGCATCGCGTTTGTACAGCTCTTCCTTTCGGGCCAGATCGACCTTGGCAAGCTCCAGATTGGCCTCCGCCCGGTCCAGATCGGCTTTCCGGGCCTCCAGGGTCGCCTCATAAAGATCGGGTTCGATGGTGAACAACAGGTCGTCTTTTTTGATAAGCGCACCGTCTTCCACATCCTGAGTTTCAAGAAAGCCATTCACCCGGGCGACAATATCCACCTTGTTAATGGCCTCGGCCCGCCCGATGAACACGGCCTCATCGGTAATTTCTTCGGTATAGGCCGCTGCAATAGACACTTTCGGCGGCGGCGCGTCGCTTTGATCCTGGGCCAGCGCCGTGAACGAGACGCCCAAACTGGTCAGTGCCGCGATGGCCAAGACCGGACCTCTGTGTCGGAAAAAAGAATTCTTTAATGCAAGGGACATGGCGGGCGCCTCGTTAGACCTAAGGATATTGCGCCGGGGCGGCTCTGTTGCCTCGACGAGTCGTGCTGATTTCTTGGCAGGATGGCCGTTTTGGAACTTTATCTCAAGCTTCTTGAATGCGTCAGCTGGGTGGTGCGCCCGGAAATTATGCCGGTTTCAAGCGGACTTACGCCAAGATCATATGGAGTTTTTGCGCCCAAACCCGGTTTTCGCCCCATTTCAAAAGAAAACGGAGGCCAAATGGCCTCCGTAACTATGGTGTTGTGATCCATAATATCAGTCGCGCTGTCCAGCGAACCTGGATTGCCAGTCTTCGCGTTGTTCGTCTGTGATTTTGGCGAATAGAACGTCCGGCACCGTGAACTCGTGACCGGAGGGCAGGGCGCCCAGTGCGGCCGCAACATCGTCGGGCCAACTGGTGTCCAACGTGTTCATTGCACTCAGCATCTTAGCTGAAGCTTCAGGGATGAACGGTGCGCTAAGTACGGCGTAGAGGCGGATCAGGTTCAGGCCCAGACGTACCTGAGCGGCGGCCTGTTCAGGGTCTTCCTTGAATGTCGACCATGGGGCAGCAGCTTGCAGGTATTCGTTGCCCGCAACCCAGATCGCACGCAGTTCCTGCGCGGATTTGCGAACCTCCATCGCCTCCATATGCCCTTCATAGGCACGGACGCGTTTGGTCAGCTCATCAATCAGCGCCTGTTCGCGGTCGCCATAAGCGCCGCCTTCAGGAACTACCTCACCAAACTTAGAGCGGCAAAACTTTGTAATGCGGCTGACAAAGTTACCCAGAACATCCGCCAGGTCCTTGTTCACCGACTGCTGGAAGTTCTCCCATGTGAATTCGCTGTCGCTGCTTTCTGGCGCATGGCTCAGCAGCCACCAGCGCCAGTAGTCGGCCGGCAGGATTTCCAGCGCCTGATCCATGAATACGCCACGGCCCTGGCTGGTCGAGAACTGACCACCATCGTAGTTCAGGTAGTTGAACGACTTGATGTAGTCGACAAGCTTCCAACGTTCGGATGACCCAGATTCTTCGTTGTATGTGTTGGTGCCCAAAATCGTTGCCGGGAAGGACAGCGTGTGGAAGGGCACGTTGTCCTTGCCCATGAACTGGACATAACGGACATCATCCGCACCTTTGTCGGAGCGCCACCAGCGTTCCCAGTCTGCGTCCGTTTTGCCGTTGGCATCCGCCCATTCCTTTGCGCAGGCGATGTATTCGATCGGCGCGTCGAACCAGACGTAGAAGACTTTGCCCTCCATGCCGGGCCAGTCCTGATCGCCCTTCTTGACCGGTACACCCCAGTCCAGATCGCGGGTGATACCGCGATCCTGAAGACCGTCGCCGTCATGCAACCATTTTTTGGCAATGGACGTGGTTAAAGTGGGCCAATATTGGGTGCCCGCAAATTGCGAAAAGTCTTCTGCAGTCGCCAACTCTTTGCCGTCATCCTTTGCCACAAGAAACTTGGGAGTATTCTTAGGCGGTATTTTTGTATCTATCCATGCATCCAATTGGTCCTTCATTGCCGACTGACGCAGATATAAATGCTTGGTCTCGCGCACCTCCAGATCAGTTGAACCGGAAATGGCCGAGCGCGGCTCGATCAAATCGGTCGGGTCCAGCTGTTTGGTACAGTTTTCACATTGGTCGCCCCGCGCGCGCTCATATCCGCAATTGGGGCAGGTGCCTTCGATATAGCGGTCAGGAAGAAAGCGGCCATCGGCGTTGGAATAGACCTGTTTTTCGCTGACTTCGCGGATCAGCCCAGCATCGTCCAGCTTCCCGGCGAAATGCTGGGTCAGCGTCTTGTTTTGCTCACTGGACGAACGGCCAAAATGATCAAAGCTCATACCAAAACGCTTGGCGATGTCGGCCTGAACCTCGTACATATCTGCGCAGTATTCAGCCACCGGCTTGCCCGCTTTCGCTGCGGCCAGCTCGGCAGGTGTGCCGTGTTCGTCGGTGGCGCACAGGAACATGACCTCGTTCCCCCGGCCACGCAGGTAGCGTGCGTACAGATCAGCCGGCAATTGCGAGCCGATCAGGTTACCGAGGTGCTTGATCCCGTTGATGTAAGGGATCGCTGAGGTGATGAGAATCCGAGCCATGTTCCGTTTCCGCGTAACTGTCTGCGCGCCCGTCTACATTATGTAACCGGCCAGCAAAACCCCGGCTTTGGTTCGGACGTCGTTTTAGGCAGGGGTCGCCGGGAAAATCGACCTGAGTTGCAGCCTTGGATTGCGCCGTATTCAACGCATTCAATACCCCAGAGTTGTAAATTAGAATCACAAACTCTTGAATTTCCGCAATGACTTCCCATCTAAAATGTATACCACAGTATACAATAACGAGGGCAAACAACTGATGTTCGACTTTCTGCTTGAGGGTGCATTTGCGCCCTTCACTTTGGCGCTTGCGTTTCTGTTCGGCCTGCTTGTGCTGGAACTGATCGCATTGGTCCTGGGTGGAAGCCTTATGGCGGGCGAGGGCGATGTCGATCTGGATGTTGTGGATGCCCCTGATCTGGATGTCGGTGATTTCGGTCTGGATATTGATGCCGACATGGATCTGGGCGAATTCGAATTGGCCGAGATCGAGGCAGACGCGCCAGGCGTGATCCCTGCGGGACCTTTGGCGTGGCTGGGGATCGGCAAAGTGCCGTTCATGATCTGGCTGGTGGTTCTGCTGGCAGGCTTTGGCTTGTCCGGTATGGGCCTGCAACTGACGCTGCGCGACCTGCTGGGCTTTGACCTCCCGCCTTGGATGGCTGCGATTCCCGCCGGTGCCTTTGGCCTGTGGTTTGCACGTGGCTTTGGCGGCATCTTTGCTCGTCTGCTGCCCAAGACCGAGACCGAGGCGATGTCGGAGCGCCTGCTTGCCCGTCGCCGTGGCGTGATCACCCAAGGCACCGCTTCGCGCGGACGCCCCGCCGAGGTGCGCGTCATGGATCGATTTGGCAATACCCACTACCTGCGCGCCGAGCCGTTGCAGGACAAGGACACGCTTGAGCAGGGCACCGATGTGCTTGTGCTGCGCGACCGACGGCGCGACCGGTTCGTTCTGGTCGGCATGTCTGAATAACCAAAATTTCTAACCCCATCACGGAGGATTTTGCATGGAACTTACATTCCTAGCCGTCACAGTTGTGACCATTCTGGCAGTAGTTTTGTTTATCGGCCTTGTGCTTGGCCGTCTTTACCGCCGCGCGACCCGAGAGATCAGCCTGGTGAAAACCGGTGCTGGCGGTAAGAAAGTCATCATGGATGGTGGCGTCATCGTCGTGCCGTTACTGCACGAAGTCAGCCCCGTCAACATGAAAACCCTGCGCCTTGAGGTTCAGCGCAGCGGCGAGGCCGCTCTGATCACCAAGGACCGGATGCGCGTGGACGTGGGCGTCGAGTTCTACGTCTCGGTCATGGCGACAGAAGAGGGCATCGCACGTGCTGCGCAAACCCTTGGCGACCGTACATTCGACGTCGAACAGCTACGGGAAATGATCGAAGGCAAATTGATCGACGGTCTGCGCGCTGTTGCGGCCCAGATGACGATGGACGGTCTGCACGAAAACCGCGCTGACTTTGTGCAAGAGGTGCAGAATGCGGTGTCCGAAGACCTTCTAAAGAACGGTCTGTCCCTGGAATCTGTTTCGCTGACTGCATTGGACCAGACGCCGTTTGAGGCGCTGGACGAGAACAACGCCTTTAACGCTGTGGGTATGCGCAAATTGGCCGAGGTGATTGCCACCTCAAAGAAAGAGCGTGCGCAGATTGATGCCGATGCCGAGGTCGAAGTGCGCCGTGCAGCGATGGAAGCTCAGCGTCAGAAGCTGTTGATCGAAAAGGACGAAGAGCAGGCGCGCATCGAGCAGACGCAGCAGATCGAAACGCTGCGCGTGGCGCAAGAGGCCGAGGTTGCAGCCCGGACCGAAGACTCGGTACGCGAAACGGAACGCGCACGGATCGGCCGTGAAGAAGCCATTCGCGCCGCAGACATCGAGCGTGAGCGTAAAATCCGCGAAGCCGAGATCTCGAAAGAGCGTGAACTGGAAGTCGCCGAGCAAGAGCGCCAAATCATCATCGCGCAGAAATCCGAAGAGGAAAGCCGCGCTCGTGCATCTGCCGATCTTGCCCGTGCCGAGGCAACCAAAGCGACCGAAGCCGTGGCGACCGCGCAGAAGGTGGCCGAGGCGGAGCGTATCAAGCAGATCGCACTGATCGAAGCCACACGTGAGGCCGAGCGTCAGGCAACCGCGATCCGACTGGCTGCGCAAGCTGACAAAGAGGCCGCTGCTGACCGCGCCGAAGCCCGCCGTGAAGAGGCGCAGGCCGAAGCGGACGCTCTGAACATTCGGGCTGAGGCCAAGAAGAACGACATGCTGGCCGAAGCCGAAGGTAAGCGTGCGATCGTCGAAGCAGACAACGTGCTGTCAGTGGATCAGATCCGCATGAAGGTTGATCTGGCGCGGATCGAAACCATGCCGTCGATCATCGCGGAGATGGTTAAACCAGCTGAGAAGATCGACTCGATCAAGATCCATCAGGTTGGCGGTATCGGTGGCACCAATGGCGGCGGCGCATCGAACGGTGACAAGCCGGTCGTTAATCAGGCTCTGGACTCGATTATGGGTATGGCCGTGCAGATGCCGGCGCTCAAGAAGCTGGGTGAAGAGCTGGGCCTGTCGATGGAAAACGGTGTCGGGGGTGTCGTCAACGGTGCGCTTGAATCGACGGTTGAACCTGCCGAAGAAGGCGGCGTGATCGAAGAAGGATCGCGGACAGAACACTAATCGAAAGGGGCCGGGGTTTTCCCGGCCCTTTTTTATTGCCTTTCACGCGACCGTTTCAGCAAACGACCAATCGTGAACGACGTGCGTGGCGCGTAGACATAGTTGGTCCGCTCTTCCGGTGTCGGGCGTGAGCGCATTCGGGCCAGGCCAAAGATGATCAGGAAAACATGGCCGACCGCTACAAATGCAAACAGGGCTCCGGGTCCGAACTGCTGAATCAATGTCGAAGAGATATAGGGTGAGGCTATCGCACCCAAAGCGAACCAGAACATCAGCGCCGCGGATAGCTCTACCCGTTCTTCTGCCGTTGCGAAGTCGTTCGCATGGGCAGAAGAGACTGAGAAGATCGGGAAGGTTGTCAGGCCAAAGAAAACAGCGGCCAGCATGACGCCCACCGTTCCCGTTCCGCTGGCCGCCATTGTGACACCGCTGCTGACGACCGCAGCAACGGACAGCCAGATCAGCACCCAACGCCTGTCATATTTGTCGGCCAGCCAGCCAACTGGGTACTGCGCCAGTGCGCCACCCAATACGAATGACGCCAGGAAGAATGCGATTTGGTCAACGTCCAACCCGACTTCCTGACCGTAAACTGGGCCGACCATTCGGAAGGATGCAGAGCTGAGCGCAGCGACGATTACCCCTGCAACGGCCAGAGGCGAACTGCGCCAGGCCAATTTGGGTCTCAACCGAGGGGCGTCGGGTGTTTTTGGCTGACTGGCCCGTGTCAACGTCAACGGTAACAGGGACGCGCAGCACAGGATCGCCAGCAAGTTGTAGGACACGTATGACGCTGGCGGCAAAACCGCGATGATCAACTGTGCGCACAGAGACGCGCCCATATCCGCAATGCGATAGGTCCCCATGGCGCGGCCGCGCGTTTCGTTTGTGACTTTGGCGTTCAGCCATGCTTCGATCACCGTATAGGCCCCGGCGACACAGGTTCCAGACGCGACCCGAAGGGCTGCCCAGATGTACGGGTTTTCGGTCAACGTATGCCCAATAAGACCCATAGCGCCCAAGGCCGTACAGACTGCGAAGGCCCGCGAATGACCGACGCTGCCCATTAGGCGGGGGGCCCACCAGCAGCCAATGAAGAAGCCAAGAAAGTGCGCCGAACCCAACATACCGATTTGTCCGGTTGAGAACCCAAGCGTGATACCCGAGATCGCATCCAAAGGACCAACGCCGCCCGTTGAGAGCTGCAGAAGAATGACGGAAAGAAACAGGGCGGCAAAAGAAATGATCGTGCGCATAGTGCGCCCAGCATTACCCCATCAGCGAGCGTTGCGCGTGATAATTCGACCTCTGCGCGTCGTTTTTTGTCCTTTGGGTGTCAGGCCTTGCGGGTCAACTCGGCCCGGATGTTCAAAGACACGGTATCGGCGACCAGATCGGGATAACCAGAGGCGCCGAACTCGTGGCGGTTCAACGCGCCCGACAGTCGAATTGACAAAGCGTTCAGGTCATCAGCCTCAGTTCCGGGTTCGCGGTACAGATTGGCTTGCAGGGTCACAGGGCGCGTGACCCCACGCACCGTCAGGTCTCCGGTGATAGTTGCGCCTTCGGAAATGCGGCCGGTGGGGCCAAGCTGTATCCGGGTGGATTTGAACGTAATGCTCGGAAATTCCTGCGCGTTTAGCACGCTTTTGCTTAACATCGGGCCGCGGGCAAAGGGCAGCCGGGTGCGCGCCGCGGCTACATTCAGCACGACGGTGACACGGCTGTTTTGCAACTGATCCGTGTCGACTCGAATATCTGCCGATTGGATCGGCATCGTGCCTGACTGCGCAACCCCCGAGAGCATGAATGAAAAACCGACGGACGTCCCGGCTCGAGACAATTCATATTGGACCAACGCAGCATGAGTGGGCCGCGCCAACGGAATACTCGCCAGACCCGCAATCAGAAAGCGCCGCGTCAATGATCTCATGCCAAAACCTCTTGTTTGTGGGGGCGCGAGCGGCTGAGCAGAAACAGCAGAATTCCGATGTTCAGGCCATTCCATAGAATGCCGTTCACGAAGGCCAGTTGGTAATTGCCGGTCACGTCGTAAATCCAGCCGGACATCCATCCCCCCAGCGCCATGCCCATGATCGTCATCATCATGACAAACCCCACACGCGCGCCGGCTTCCTTCGGGGGCATAAATTCGCGCACAATAAGGGCATAACCGGGAACGATGCCGCCTTGTGACAGGCCAAAAAGCAGGCTGATCAGGTAGAGTGAGACCATCCCGTCATAGGGAAGGAACAGAAACAGCGCGAGGCATTGAAGGACCGAGCCGATCAGAACCGTCAGGACGCCGCCAAGTTGATCGGCGACCATGCCCGATATTACTCGGCTGATCACACCTCCGAACAGCATCAGGGACAACATCTCGGCGCCGACTGTGGGTCCGTAACCCAGCCCGACGCAATAGGACACGATATGCACCTGAGGCATCGACATCGCGACACAGCACGAAATACCGGCCAGACCGAGGATGTATTGAAGTGTCCGGGGGGAAATGCCAACGCTGCGCGCCTTGATTTGTGCGGCCGACGCGGCGGTGCTGTGCGCCTCAGCCGGGACCTGTCGGCGCAACAGTAGAGACAGGGGGATCACGACCAGCAGCGTTATGACGGCCAGCGTCAGGTAGACCTGCTGCCAGCCGTCGCGCGCGAGTATGCCGGACAGCAATGTCGGCCAGATGGCCCCAGACAGGTAGTTTCCGCTTGCCACCAGACCCACAGCGATCCCGCGCCGTTTCATGAACCAGTGCGAGATGTCGGCGATCAATGGTCCAAAGCCGATGGATGCCCCGAGGCCCAACAGAAGATGTGCGACGGACAACATCACAATGTTTGGCGCTAGTGTCGCCAGCAGATAACTGGTCGCACTGAGGATTGCGGCCCCGATCAGGGCTTTGGTCACGCCCAGCCGATCCACCAATTGCCCCATCCAAAAATTGCCAAGGGCGAACCCGATCATAGCCAATGTGTAAGGCATCGCGGCCTCGGCGCGTCCGGCGTTGAATTGGGATTCGACGGCGGGCATCACAACGATGACGGCCCACATTCCCACATTTGCCACGGTTGCGATGATCAAAGTGATCGCAAGTCGCAGCCAGGAGTATCGGCTATCGTGGATCGCGTGGCTCATCCCGAAACGCTAGGGCTCGGCCCTTGCTTTGGCCAGTCACAAACCCCGTGAGGGGCGCGTGATCACACGGGTGTGTCTTCTGTGGCGATCTGTTGCAGGTGCAGACCGGCGCGCGGTTTGGTCTGCGTGGCATGCCAGCTGACCGGGGGCAGGGCGCGGGCGCGGCGGCGGGTCAGAGTCCAGCGTCGGGCCTCTGCCTGATGGTTTGCGGCCATGTGCCAGCGCGTCTCTACCCCCTGTGCACCACCGTCACCGGGGGTCAGCAGCACCCCAAGCGGAGCCCGCCCCATCGCACCACCCTGTTCTGCGGCCAGATGCATGCGCCGCACTGGCGTCAGCCCCGGTGCGCCCGGCAGATCACCGATGACCAGAGGCATGGCCGCGCTGCGCAGCGCCTCTTCTACGCACCACAGCAGGTCTTCGGACCGGGTCGGGCGCACAAAGATGAACCGGGCGGGATCGGCAAAGGCCATCATGCCATCGGGATTAAGCTGGCCGGGCTCCCATGCGGGCGCGATCCACAGCACCGGCCCCTGCATCTGCCCCGCCAGCCACATGGCAAAGCTGCGCCGGGCGGGGCCGCAGGCCTCGTGCACGCGGGCCAGTTGCAGTCTGATCTGCGGATGAAGATCTATCCCCGGCACGTCACGCGCGGGTTTGCGGCCAAGAAGATGTGTAGACATGCCGTCAGATTAGCATGTTCTTATTTTGTTCTCAATTGTGGAATTGCGGCAACGGATGCCTTAGCGAGACAAAAGCAGGCGGCCATTGGCGAACTGGATATTCGAGAACCGATGCAGGTAATCCATACCCAACAAGGATTTGTCCAATTCTCCTTCGTTCACCCAGGCCGAGATATTCTGGTCCGTGATTGGCCCCAATGCCAGCGTGTCCAGACGCACTGGCGCGGTCCGCACAACGCCATTGGCCGTGTTTGCCCGGCCGAAATAATTCAACTGATCAGGGTCGATGCCAACACGTTTGGCATCCCGCGAGCTTAAAACAATCTGGCTTGCACCGGTGTCCACCAAAAAGGTGATCGGCTCTCCGTTCACATCAATGGGCAGGTAATAGTGTCCGTCGGAGGCGCGCGGAACCTCTATAGTCTGGCCGGTGACGGTCATCTGCGGGGCAGGGCCAACGGTGGTGCGAATGTCTTCCCACAGGCCGACAGCGGCAATGACACCAATAAAGATAAAGACCCACGCCAAAGCCTGCTGCAGCGTTTTGTTCAGAGACTGGCGGTTTTGCGCAACAAACCACGCCACAACGGCCGTACCAAGCACGGCCAGATATACCAAACGTCCAATGTTGTCGCCGTCCATAGCGCTCCTCACCATATTCTCTGAAAGACATATGGGGTTTTACGACGCAAAACCAAAGGCCTTGAGGCCGTCCAGGATGAATTGAACCGACAACGCCGCCAGCAGCATCCCCAACAGCCGCGTCAATACGTTCAGGCCGGTTTTGCCCAGCAAACGCGCAATCAAGCCGCCGGACAGGAAGAAGGTCAAAACCACGGCCATGACGGCCAGCATGACGATACAGGCCTCGACAATGCCAAGAATGCCCGGGTGCTGTCCGGCCAGCAGGATAATCGTCGCAATTGATCCGGGACCGGCGACCAGCGGAATGGCCAGCGGGAACACGGACGGGTCGTGGTGTTCCTCTTCTTCCTCGACCCGGTCTTCACGGCGTTTGGTGCGTCGTTCGAACAACATGTCCAATGCTGTAAGGAACAACAACGCGCCCCCGGCGACCTTGAAGGCCTCCATCGAGATACCGACAAAACCTAGCACCGCTTCGCCAAAGGCGGCAAAGGCAATGAGTATGCCAGAGGCCACGGCACAGGTGCGATAGGCCGTGCGGCGACGGGCGCGGGCGTCCATGTCCTGAGTTAAAGCCACAAAAATCGGCGCGGTGCCAAAGGGGTCAATCACCACGAACAGGGTGGTGAAGGCAGTGATGAAAAAGGCGAGGTCGATCATTTGCCGGCACCTTGTTGGAGGTCTAACAGAACGGCCACAGCTTTTTCCGCCAGATTGCTTGGAACATAGACGTGGTCGTGGTGATACCCCGCGACCATGTTTGCCGGAATTCTACTTTGGGCAAGAGCATCGGACACAGCGGCAGTCAAGCCAACGCCTTCTAGTGAGGAATGAATCCGCAGGGTGATGTACTTCATACTGATGGCGCCAGCGGGTGCTGCGTCGATTGGCACGATAAGGGACAGTCCTTCGGCCTCCATGCAACTGGCCCGCGTCCCTTCGGGCCAGGCTTTGTCATGCGGCCAAACGACAAAGGCAAATTCCCCGTCCTGAAGTTCAGGGCGCATGCCTGCGATCATGGCAGTCGTTTCGATTACGGGTTTCGTCATGTCGCTTCGGCCTTTTCCAGGCGTTCGGCCGCGACGACCCAAAGCGCCTCGGCTTTTTGCATGGCTTGGACCACTTCGGCAAATTTCCGGTTCCACGTTGCAAGATCGTTTTTCCTGTCGTCCTCGTAAAGCGCAGGATCTGCCAGCTTGGCCGACAATTTATCGTGCATATCCGTTAGCTTCTCGATCCGGTCCTCGCATTTGCGAAGGTCCGCCCGCAGGTTCAGCACTGCCTCGCGCGAAGGGCGCTTGGGTTTGATCACTTGCGGTTTCTCTTTGGCCGGTTTGTCGCGTCCCAGCAGCATGGTGCGATAGGTCTCAAGGTCTCCCTCTAAGGGTTTGACCGTTCCGTCCGAGACCAGCCACAGATGGTCCGCGACCAGCGACAATAGGTGCATATCGTGGCTGACCAGAACCACCGCACCGGAATAGGCGGTCAACGCCTCGACCAATGCCTCACGGCTTTCGATATCCAGGTGGTTGGTCGGTTCGTCCAGGATCAACATATGCGGCGCGTCGATGGTGGCGATCAGCAGCGACAGGCGTGCCTTCTGGCCGCCCGATAGACGACCAACCTTAGTTTCAGCCTGATCCGCGTTCAGCCCGAACCCCGCCAGACGCGACCGCCACTTGCCCGGCGCCTCGTTCGGGCGCAGGCGTCGCAGATGGTCCAGCGGCGTTTCGTCCACATAAAGCTCATCCACCTGATGCTGCGCAAAATAACCAATCCGCAGCTTGTTGCTGCGGGTCATCTTGCCCGCCATCAGGGGCAGGCGGTCGGACAGCAGCTTGGACAGGGTCGACTTGCCCTGACCGTTCTTGCCCAGCAGCGCAATCCGGTCATCCTGGTCAATACGCAGGTTCAATCGGCGCAGCACCTCGGTTTCACCATAGCCCGTCACGCCGCCTTCAATCTGAATGATTGGCGGGGACAGCTCTTCTGGCTCTGGGAAGGAGAATGCGCGCAGTGCGGCCTCTTGAGGGGTTGAAACCAGTTGAATGCGCTCGATCATTTTCAGGCGTGACTGGGCCTGAACCGCCTTGGATGCCTTGTAGCGGAAGCGATCCACGAAACTCTGCAGATGGGCGATCCGGGCCTTGGCTTTCACGTTCTCGGATTCCGCCTGTGCCAGTCGTTCAGCGCGGCGTTCGGCGAATTTGTCGTAAGGAACCGCGTAATAGGTCAGCTTGCGGTCTTCCAAATGAAGGATCGACCCCACCGCTCGGTTTAGCAACCCGCGGTCGTGGCTGATGATGATGACGGTGTGCGGATATTTGGCCAAATAGCTCTCCAGCCACAGCGCACCTTCGAGGTCCAGATAGTTAGTCGGTTCGTCCAGCAACAGCAGATCGGGTTGAGAAAACAGCACCGCCGCCAACGCCACGCGCATCCGCCAGCCGCCCGAGAAGTCGGAGCAGGGACGCAACTGGTCGTCATCATCAAACCCAAGACCTTTGAGGATCGAGGCGGCGCGCGCTTCGGCGGACCAGGCGTCGATATCTACCAGGCGGGTCTGGATTTCGGCGATACGTGTGGGATCGGTCGCGGTGTCGGCCTCGTCCATCAGCGCGCTGCGCTCGGTATCGGCGGCCAGAACCGTGTTGATCAGCGACACATCCGAGGAGGGCACCTCTTGCGCCACTCCGCCAATCCGGGCGCGCTTCGGGACATTGATATTGCCTGACTCCAGCGCCAATTCGCCCCGGATCAATCGGAACAGGGTTGTCTTCCCCGTACCGTTCCGTCCCACAAGGCCAACTTTGTGACCGTCGGGAATAGTCGCACTGGCCCCATCGAAAAGGGGACGGCCTTCAACCGCGTAGGTTATGTCTTGAATCCGTAGCATGACGCGCTCTTAGCAGAGCCTTGGTGCCGCCGCCAGCAGCTTGATATGTTCAATATCCAGGCAATGTGTTAGCGCTGATCCGGTTGGCATTACTCGACGGTTTTCATCATGCGCGCGGCTCAGACGCCTCCTTCTTTGGTCACTTTGATCTTCGCCACGGCGTTGTCGGTTTTGTCGTTGAACATGTTCCTGCCGTCGCTTGCGAGGATGGCCGAGGGGTTTCAGGTCGACTACGGGCTGATTAACCTGTCAGTCGCCGGGTATCTGGCGGTATCCGCCGTGTTGCAATTGATCATGGGGCCGTTGTCCGACCGATATGGTCGCAGACCGATCCTTTTGATTTGCATGGCAGTTTTCACAGTGGCATCGGTTGGCTGCGTATTGGTCGAGTCGATCTGGATATTCCTCGGTTTCCGTCTGCTTCAAGCAGCGGTGGTGGCCGGACCCGTGCTGTCCAGCGCCTCGATCCGGGATCTCTATGCCCCGAACGAGGCCGCCAGCAAACTGGGCTATGTTGCGATGGCAATGGCTTTGGCACCGATGCTTGGCCCGATGCTGGGCGGCGCACTGGATATGCTGTTCGGTTGGCGAGCCGGGTTCATATTGTACTCGGTCCTTGGGGCGGGGATGCTGGCGTTGTTGTGGGCGGACATGGGTGAGACAAATGCGAACCGATCCGCAACATTCTCGGCTCAGTTAAAGGAATACCCACACCTGTTTCGCGCGCGTCGGTTCTGGGGTTACGCGCTGTGCGCGGCATTCTCGATCGGCGGGTTCTTCAGCTTTATCACCGGTGCGCCACTGGTCGCCGCGGTCTGGTTCGAACTGAGCCCTGCCATGCTGGGTCTGGGGATCGGAATTATTACCGGCGGCTTCATGGTGGGCAATTTCATCACCGGGCGTATCGCAGCACACACGAAGCTGACGACGATGATCCTGATCGGTCGGGTCGTTGCCTCTATTGGCCCTTTCTGCGGGTTGCTGCTGTTCACAGCAGGTCTGGGTTCAGTCTGGGTATTCTTCGGATCGGCCATTTGCGTGGGCTTCGGTAATGGGCTGACGAATGCCAACGCCTCGGCCGGGGTAATGTCCGTGAGAGCCAATCTGGCAGGCAGCGCCGCGGGACTATCTGGCGCGCTGATCGTGGCGTTGGGCGCAGTTCTGACCTTGATGACCGGCTCGTTTGTTAGCCCCGAAAATGGGCCCTTTCTGGTGTTGGGCATGATGTTCGCCAGCAGCTTTGTCGGATTGCTTGCTGTGCTTTACGTTCGCCGGATCGACGCGTCAGAGCCCTTGCCGGACACAATCTGATCGCCAAGACCCACTGGCGCAATCATTCCACTTTTCATGAGGCACATACCGTGTTAGGCGGCGCGCGATGGATTTCGGCGCGTACCTCGCGCCATATAGTAAGGAGAGGCCGATATGGCACTGGAACGCACATTCTCGATCATCAAACCTGATGCAACCCGTCGCAACCTGACTGGCAAGATCAACGCCAAGTTCGAAGACGCTGGCCTGCGCATCGTTGCGCAAAAGCGCATCCACATGACCAAAGCTCAGGCTGGCAAGTTCTACGACGTGCATGCCGAGCGTCCGTTCTATGACGAACTGTGCGAATTCATGTCCTCCGAGCCGGTTATCGTTCAGGTTCTGGAAGGCGAAGGCGCCATTGCAAAGAACCGCGAAGTCATGGGCGCAACCAACCCCGCAGACGCAGCACCCGGCACCATCCGCGCCGAGTTTGCTGAATCGGTTGGCGAAAACTCGGTCCACGGTTCGGACGCGCCTGAAACTGCTGCGGTTGAAATCGCATACTTCTTCTCGGGCATCGAACTGGTCGGCTAATCCGCCGTCAGACGAAGTTCAGGGCCGTATCCCATTGGGGGTGCGGCCTTTTTCGTTTCAGACCTGTTTAAGATCTTTCGGTGCAACGCGTATGCCAATTGCATCCAGATCAGAAATCATCTGGGTTTCCGGGGCGGTACTAACGCTGGATTTTATTGCGTCGAACTTTACGCGTAGCGCCTTCTTTTCCTCACCCTTGCAGTCGTTCCAGGGGCGCCCCTGCAATCCCATCACCAGCACGTAGTATCCGATGAAATGCGGTCGGGTGCCCGCCTGCAATAGCCGCGCATAGGCTTCATCCGCTCCCAAATCGCGCAATTCCTGCGCAGAATGAATGCCTGCTCGTGCGCAGGATTGTTCAAATGCCGGGCCGAGATTGCGGATCGATGAAACAGGATCAGACATACCCCCGTCTTAGCCAAATGCCCGGACAGAGTCATTCGGTTGTTCGAGCAAAATCAGATGTTTTGGTCATTGCTGTTGATCAACGGAGTTAGTCGTTGATCGGATCGCAGGAATATGAATTCATGATCACGTACTGGATCCTCGGTGAAAGGGACGCTCTTAATGGCTCGGGTCAAAAACTGTTTTGTTATCCCGGGCACATTCGATGAGGCGGGTTTTACTAAATCTTTGAAAGAATTGGCATTGCGGTTCGAGGCCGCTGAACCTGCTGGAAATTTTGATATTCTGGATTGTCATGACCAATCCCTCAGGGCATCTAGCAAGGTATTGATCCAAACCGATGGGTCATTGTTTTTGTTGCGCGGCGGAACAGCCAAAACCCAGCAGTGCAAGGGTAAGGGCAAGTTCGTGCAGGATTTACCTGACGGATCCGTCAAAGCGGGTCTAGCGGGCTTTCCCAAGTTGCGCGCGTTGATGAGCGTCGGAGCGGGCAGAGCCAAGCACCGATCATTTGCCATTCTGGGTGACCTGCAAAAGACACAAGTGCGTGGCACGATGATGTTGATGTCCTCGGATCAGGGGCAGGTAACAGTTGTAACCGTTCAACACATGCGTGGATATGACCGGGCGTATAAGACTGTTTGTGAAAAGCTGACGAAATTGGAGGGTGGCAAAAGCAAGGCTAAGCCATTGTTCGACTGGTTGTTTCCCGACACGACCATATACAAGGCCAAGCCCGAAATCCGCGTTAGTAAACAAGAGCCATCAATTGAAGTCGCCACCGACATCATTCGCACCTATCTGGCGGTCGCGCGCCAGAATGAGGCGGGCGTGATCGATGATATTGATACTGAATTTCTGCATGACTACCGCGTTTCCTTGCGCCGCGTGCGATCTGTGATCAGCCTGTTCAAGGGGGTGCTCTCGCCTGAACAAACCGCTGCATTAAAGCGCGAGTTTTCCGGCCTGATGGAATCCACTGGACGAGCGCGAGATTTGGACGTCTATCTGTTGGAAAAAGACAGTTACTTCAATCTGATACCGCCGAACCTTCATGAAGGTGCCGTGGCCATGTTTGCGCAATTCGAAAAGGAACGCAGCCAGGCACTTGGACGTCTGTCTCGGCTCTTTCGGACGCAGAACTATGACAATCAGATGAAAAAGTTGACCGAGCTTTTCGCTAATCCGACAAACCTGCAGCCGGGCCCAAATGCAGATCGGCCTGCCTATGAATACGCGCGCGCCCTGATCTGGAAACGATATCGCAAAACCTGCAAACTGGCGCGCGGCATTACGCCAAACACGCCTGACGAAGCTGTGCATAATCTGCGGATCGACTGCAAAAAACTGCGTTATCTTATGGAGTTCTTTGCGCCTTTGTTTGACGCAAAGGCATTTAAAACGATCATCAAGCCATTGAAAAAGCTGCAGGATAATTTGGGTCTATTCAATGATTTCTCAGTCCAACAAGGGGCGCTTCTGAGCTTTGTTAAACAGCACACCAATATGCAAGGCCGCGCTGATGCGCAGTTGGCCTTATCCGTGGGCGGGCTGATTTCTGTTCTGGATCAGCGCCAATTGGCGGAACGTGACCGTGTCATCGCAAGTTTCAAGCATTTCGACAGCCCGGACATCCGGCACCTGTTCCGCAGTTTGTTTCATCAAAAGGAGGGCTGAGAAGTGAAGATCATTGCCTGTTACAGCAACAAGGGCGGTGTGGGTAAAACCGCGACCTCGGTCAATCTGGCCCATGCTTACGCGGCAGCGGGGCACAGTGTTTTGCTATGCGACCTGGATCCGCAAGGGGCGTCTGGGTTTTATCTGCGCGTCAAACCATCCAAAAAGCTGACAGATGCAAGGTTCTTTGAGGATGTCGCGCGGTTTACCAAGTCCATTCGCGCCAGTGACTTCGATGGGCTGGACGTGCTGCCAGCAAACATGACCTTTCGGGATTTTGACGTCTTCCTGTCACGGATGCGGAACACGCGGTCGCGGCTGAAAAAAGCGCTGATCTCGGCGGGCAGCGATTATGAGGTGATCATTCTGGATTGCCCGCCCAACTTTTCGACCCTGTCGGAAAACATCTTCAAAGCGGCCGATCAGATTGTGGTTCCGGTCATCCCGACGACCCTGTCTGAACGGTCTTTCGATCAGTTGGTCGGTTTTTTTGATGCCAACAAGTTGTCGAAGAAAAAGCTGACGGCATTCTTCTCCATGGTGCAACAGCG
This sequence comes from Ruegeria atlantica, assembly GCF_947495585.1. Taxonomy (GTDB): domain Bacteria; phylum Pseudomonadota; class Alphaproteobacteria; order Rhodobacterales; family Rhodobacteraceae; genus Ruegeria; species Ruegeria atlantica_G. The sequence continues at coordinate 415,718 of NZ_CANLZK010000001.1, forward strand.
CAAGACCCTGCACCTTGAGACTATGGATACGATGCGAAAGCTCTATCGCAAACGGTTCCTGCACAGCTCAATCCCGTTTGCGGCGGATATCGAACGGATGGGGCAGAACCGTGCGCCAGTCAGTGAATTCGCCCCGCGCAGCGCCGCCAGCCTGGCATATCAAAAGCTGTACAATGAGATGGAAAACGGAGTTATTTCAAAGCGATGAGCACCGAAATTGAACGCAAGTTTCTGGTGGCGGAACTGCCCGACCTGAGCGGTGCGGATAAGGCCGTCGTCCGCCAAGGTTATCTGACTGCACCGAGCGATTCCACGGAACTGCGTCTGCGGCAAAAGAATGACAGGTACTTCTTGACGCTCAAAGGAGCGGGCTCCTTGGTGCGGGTGGAACGCGAGGCCAAGATCACGGCCGAGCAATTCGAAACCTTCTGGCCGGAAACCGAAGGACGTCGGGTTGAGAAAGAACGCTATACCGGAAAAATGCCAGACGGTCGGGTGTTTGAGCTGGACATCTTTCTGGGAAACCTCGCGCCGCTGCGGCTGGTCGAGGTGGAGTTCGACACAGAGGCCGAGGCGCAAGCATACACGCCGCCCGACTGGTTCGGAACAGATGTGACGGCAGATAAACGTTATAAAAACAAAATGATGGCGATCAAGGGTGTGCCAATCTAGGGCTTACGAGCCAGTTTGATTGTTGCCTCAAGACCCGGGTCGCAATTGCGGGCGTCGAATGCGCCCTGATGCATGTGTGAAATCGCTGCCACTAGCGCCAGACCCAAGCCTGAGTTGCGCTCGGTCCTTGCGGGATCGAGCGTCACAAACGGCACCTGCAGGCGTGGCAAATCCTCTTTAGGGACACCCGGGCCCCGGTCACGCACGCTCAGGCAGGTGTAGGGTCCGCTTTCTGACAGGGTGATCGTGATCGCCGTCTTTTCCGGGGCATAACGCATGGCATTTTCCAGAAGATTCGACAGTGCTTGAGACAGAAGCGGGCGGTGTCCCTGAACAGTGTGAGCGGTGCCCACAACTTCCAAAGAAATTCCCTGATCGGCCGCAACAGGATCATAAAGTTCGACGACGTCGCCAATCAGTTGCTGCAGGTCCACAGGTTCGAACTGTTCCCGCCCAACACCGGCCTCGGCGCGTGAGATTTCGGTCAGCTGCCCAAGAACACGCAGCACGTGGTCGATTTCCGCTGTCGCGCGCGCCACGTCGACGTCGCGGTCCAGATCGCTTTTGGACGGGTCAGACAGTGACTCGACCCTTTGACGCAGGCGGGACAGGGGGGATCGCAGGTCATGCGCGATTGAATTTGAGGTTGTGCGCAGATTGCTGATCAGTTCCTCAATCCGGTCCAACATGCTGTTCAAGGTTCCGGCCACTTGATCCAGCTCATCCCCGGTTCCGCGCAAGGGCATGCGGCGGGAGAGATCACCTGACACGATGTTTTCCGCCGTTCCCGCAAATTCGGACAGGCGCGTGAACACCAGCCGGGTGAAAAGCCAGCCGGTCAAAAGGCTTAGCGCCAGTGCAATGGCTAGGGCCAAGCCAACCGCGCGCAACAGCGCCCTGTCGAATTGTTGCCGCGCGAGGGCATCGCGCCCAACCAGCAGGCGTTCCCCGCCGGGCAGGCGAACTGAGGCGGCCGAGATCGGCACCAACTGGTCGTTATCGGCGCGGCGAAGATCCAGATCGACCCAACCGCTGCCTGCCGTGACATCCGCAGGCCAGTGCTTGAGGTTACCGGCCAGCTTCACGCCGAACCGGTCGGTCAAAAGATACAGCGCATCCCGCTCGGACGCGGTTGGAATCCTGCGTTCAATGGCTTGCAACAGCCCGAACAGACCGCGTCGTTCGTATTCATCTGCCAGGCCTGTCAGTTCCGCGGACACCACCGAGCGGGTCTCACCCTCGATACTGCGATTGGCGGTGAAGTATACAAGCCCCAGCACAATTGCCGTCAGCAGCGTGCTGAGGACCATGCTGGCAAGGACGAGGCGGGTACGGGAATTATTGAACGAAAGTCGCAAGTTATCCATCGGATATCATGTAACCCGCACCTCGAACTGTTTCAATCAATGGCGGCCTGTCGCCTTCATCCAGCTGGCGGCGCAGCTTTGATATATGGACGTCGACCACGTTGGTATTCGGGTCGAAATGATAATCCCAGACACCTTCCAGCAGCATTGTACGCGATACAACGCGGTTCTTGCGGCGCAGAAAGAATTCAAGGATCTGGAACTCACGCGGTGTCAGGGAAATCTCTTGCCCGTCGCGGGTGACCTTGCGGGTCAACAGATCCATCTCAAGATCGCGGCAGGTCAGCGTCGCGGTTTCCTCGGATTCCTGCGGGCGTCGCAACAGGGCTTCGATCCGGGCATGCAGTTCCTGGAACGAAAACGGTTTGACCAGATAGTCATCCGCACCCGAACGTAAGCCCTTGACCCGTTCGTCAACCGCACTCATCGCGGTCAGCATCAGGGTAGGGGTCTTGACCCCGGCCGCCCGCAAAGATCGGATTAGCGAAAGGCCATCAAGACCTGGAAGCATCCGGTCCAGCACAATGGCGTCAAACCCACCATCCGTGGCGTGGTACAGACCTTCGCGCCCGTCTGCGGCCTGCTCGACCACATAACCTTCCTCGCCAAAGCCCTTGGCGATGAACTCACGAGTGTCCTCGTCATCTTCGACGATCAGCAGGCGACGGCTCATATTTTGCGTTCCTTTCTAGCGGGATTTAAACACAGAAATCCGGCAAAGCACATGATTTGCTTAAATTACGTGCCGGGTGCGTTGCAGCGCACCCGGCAGTCTCAGCGGAATGCGGACAATTCAATCCGCCGAGGAGGCGTACGCCAGAAATCCCCATCAAATGGCGCACGCGGACTTCGGATCAGGCGATCTCTACCGCCACGAAGATTTGGTTTCCGCCACGGTTGATCAGCACCAGCGCAGGATCAGTCTTTTCGCTGTCCAGCGCGGCCTTCAGCGCGTCGGGGGAGGCGGTTTCCTGACCACCCAGCTTTACGATCACGTCGCCGCGTTGCAGGCCGGCCTTGGCAGCAGGGCTGTCTGGCTTCAGATCAGTGACGACCACACCGTCGACATTCTCAGCAACGCCCATCTGAGCACGGTTGCTGTCGGTCAGCGGTGCGACAGTCACGCCCAGTGCAGTGCCCGAGATACCTTCGTCCACGGATTTGTCGATCTCAGCCGAGGCGCTTTGATGCTGCCCGATTGTCAGTTCAATCTGCTGTTCCTTGCCATCGCGCAGAACGGTCATGACGCTGTCGGTACCGACTTTGGTTGTGCCCACAAGGATCGGCAATTCACTGCTGGAGTCGACGGATTCGTCGTTGAAAGTCAGGATGACATCACCTTGCTCAAGCACGCCTTCGGCCGGGCTGCCTGCGACGACATCCGACACCAGCGCGCCGGTTGAGGCGTCGATACCCATCGCTGCTGCGATTTCGGGGCTGACATTCTGGATCGAAACACCCAGCCAGCCGCGGCTGACCTGGCCGTCATCGCGCAGATCGGCCGCGATATGTTCAACGATGTTCGAGGTCACGGCAAAGCCAAGACCAACCGAACCGCCGGTAGGAGAGTAAATGGCCGAGTTCACGCCAATCACTTCGCCTTCCATGTTGAACAGCGGACCGCCCGAATTGCCCTTGTTGATGGCTGCATCGGTCTGAATGAATTCAGCGTAAGGTCCGGCCGAGATGTTGCGGCCCTTGGCCGAAACGATACCGGTGGTTACGGTCGAATGCAGGCCAAACGGATTGCCGATCGCCACGACATCTTCACCCACGCGGATAACGTCGCTGTCACCAATCTCGACGGCCTGCAACGCTTCGCCAGCGTCGATCTTCAGAACGGCGATATCGGTCAGCGGGTCGGTGCCCACAATCTCGGCCTCGAAACTACGATCGTCGCTCAGACGGACGGTCACGGTCGAGGCATTGTCGACAACATGGTGGTTGGTGATGATGTACCCGGCTTCGTCCAATACAAAACCCGACCCCAGACCTTGGGATGGTCCGCGCTGCGGTGCCTGAAAGCCCTCAGGCGCGCCGAAGCGCTTGAAGAACTCACCAAAGGGGTGGTCTTCCAAATCAAAATTCTGTCCTTGTCCCGGCGCTTGTACGGGTACGATGTCTTGTTCCGCGATGATGGTCACTACCGACGGCGACACGCCTTCGACCAGATCGGCCAGGGCTTCGTCGGCCAGTGAGGGCAAGGCTGTCGTGGCCAACAGCGCTGCACCAAGGGCGGATGCGCCAACCAAGCCAGTAGCGCGTGGCAAAAGCAGTGAGGATTTACGGATGCTCATTTTAGTCTCCTGTTTATATCGCGCGATTGCAGGCGCGCGTTAACCGAGGAGATGAGGCATCAGTCTGTGAGTTTCCTGTGCTCAGGATTAAGATATCTTAATTTAGCCACAAACAGGTCGTTGTATGACGGCCGTCCGCAGGGAATCGTAGCGAATCGCCAGTCGCGAATCATCCATTGTTGACAATTTGAAAGTCAAATCCTGAATTATCCTAAATTGATTCAGTTTTGGTAACAAAGGGTAAATGGAAGGCCTCGACGGAAACCCGCTCACCTCTTGGTTGTGACGCGTTTCAACGACCTGAGCAGATCAAATGCGTACCCTCCCGATAAGATGTATATATGCTCAATAAAGAATATACATAACGCCCGATGTGACCTAGAGCGTGCAGTTTATTGATCATCTATAGGTAGATTCCGCCTCGGCGGGATGTTGCGCAAAAACCAAACCGAGACGCCAAAAAATAACTGTTCTTTCCAATTTTACGTTGTTTAGGCGCACCGTTTGGGTGACGATGAACTTGCCCAAGCGAAGGGGGAGCCGAAGGCACTAGGGGGTGCCAACGGCTTGTCACAGTCACTGGAAACGCTGAGCGGCATGTTAACGAGGGGGTCTTGTTTAGGTTCAGCGGCGGAATAGCCAGGGTGCCATAGGCATTTTTGGCAGCGTTTTCAGGATTGGTGAAAAGTGGTAGTCCTGTTTTGGGCAAGCGGCCTGGTCGGTATCGACCGGGCCGTTTCTATTTTGGCAGGCCGGTTATGTGGCCTTCCCGGCCCGCCAGCGTACCCAATCCTCGGGAGTGTCCAGATCCAACAGGGCGTTTTGACCGGGTAGTGGTTGAAGATGCACTGCATTCTTATGCGCCTGCACAACGGACTGCGCGCCCTCATCGCCTGTAAGTTGCCTGAGCTCTTTGAACAGCGGACGAGCAAACACAACCGGATGGCCGGGCTTTCCTGTGGCTGTCGCCCCACGCCAGATCAAGCAATTTGGATATTCTTGGACAGCCTCTGCGACCTGCTTCAGGTCACCAACTGTGATTTCCGGCAAATCTGCCAGTAGAACCATGACAGCCCTGGCATCGGCGGGCACATGCGCAAGAGCACCGCGCAAACTGGCGTTCATGCCCTCATCAGCGTCGGGTATTTCAACTGCAACAACATCCATACCTTTCAAGGCGTCCTGGCGAGGATGCGGAGCAGGCGGAAGCGCAACGATCACCGGGCCTACCTGCAACGCTGTTTGTGCGGATCGCCGTAGCAGGGGCATGCCATCGACGCTTTGCATCAGCTTGTCCGTGCCAGCCATGCGGCGGGATTGCCCGGCGGCCAGAAGGATAATGGGAATGTCTGTCATACCTTCACATAGCCGCCGTAGCCGTCTTTTGTCATCCCCGCATACGTTCACCGTCCGCGTCGAACAGTGGGGTTGAGATCACGCGCGCCTTGCGCATCTGGCCCAGTATCTCAATCTCGACCTCCAAGCCGTCACGTATGCGATCCGAGGGCAGGAAACCTATTGCGATGGATTTGCCGGCATAATGGGAATACCCGCCCGAGGTGCAGAATCCGACGACCGCACCATCCAGCCAGATCGGCTCATAGGCATTCGCGTCAGCGTCTTCGGCATCCACTTCGAACGAGACCAGCTTGCGCGCGATCCCCTCGGACTGTTCCAGCTCGGCCGCGGCGCGACCGGTAAAATCGGTGTTCTTCGTGAAGGCAATAAAGCGATCCAGCCCGGTTTCAGCTGCGGTGTAATCGGGGGAAAACTCGCGCATCCACGAGCCAAAGAACTTGTCCAACCGCAGGCTCATCATCGCGCGCATGCCAAAGGGCACCATACCGTGGGGCTGACCGGCCTGCCAAAGGGTCCACCACAATTGCCGTTGGGCCATCGGATCACAGTAGATTTCGTACCCCAGATCGCCCGTGTAGCTGACCCTTTGAACGGTGCAGTCGTTCATACCGATGGTCATGCGGCGAACATCAAGGAACCTGAGGTCCGAGATGTCCGTACGGGTACAGGCGGCCAAAACCTCAGTCGCCTTGGGACCTGCGATCTGAAAACCGTTCAGACGGTCGCTAATGTTTTCAATTGAAACGCCATCGTTTTGATGCTGCAGGAACCACCGCATATGGAAGGCCTGGCTGCCATATGACGCGGTTAGTTGGAATTCGGTCTCGGCCAGACAGGAAACGGTGAAATCCCCGATCAGCTTGCCTTTGGGCGACAGCATTGGTGTCAGCGACAGGCGTCCAGGCTTTGGAATGCGGCCAGCCATGATGCGGTCCAGCCAGTCGCGCGCACCCGGGCCGGTGATGCGATACTTGCCGAAATTGTGGACCTCGTTGATGCCGACACCATTGCGCACAGCGCGCACCTCGCGCCCGGTCGCCTCGAAGGCATCCGAGCGTCGGAACGAGGGCGTTTCGTAGCCCGGCTCGTCACCGTGCGCAAAATAGTTCGCAACCTCCAGCCCGTATTGCTGACCCCAAACCGCGCCCAGATCGCTGAAGATATCGTACATCGGGGTGGTCCGGTTCGGACGCGCGGCAGGCAGTTCTTCGTTGGGGTAGGCGACACTAAAGCGTTTCTGATAGTTCTCGATCACCTTCGGGCGCGTATAGCCAGGCCCGATCCAGTCTCCGAAGCGGGCGACATCCATGGCGAACACATCGCGCTCAGGCTCTCCTTCGATCATCCATTGCGCCAACGTCAGGCCAACCCCGCCGCCCTGACTGAAACCCGCCATCACGCCACAGGCGGACCAATAGTTGCGCATGCCCGGCACCGGCCCGACGAGCGGGTTGCCATCGGGCGCAAAGGTAAACGGTCCATGGATCACCGATTTGACGCCAGCCTTGGCCAGAACGGGGAAGCGTTTGTAGGCAAATTCGATGCTGTCGGTGATCTTGTCGTAATCATCGGGCAGCAGTTCGTGACCAAACTCCCACGGTGTGCCATCGACAGCCCAGGGTTTGCAGTGCTGTTCATAGAACCCAATACACAGCCCGCGCCCTTCCTGCCGCAAATAGCTTTCTCCGGCGGGATCCATCACATGCGGATGCTCGCCGCCAGCGTCGATGATCGCCTCAATCTGAGAGATCGAGTCTGTCACCAGGTACTGGTGTTCCATCGGGTGAAGGGGGAAATAGACGCCTGCCATCGCGCCAACCTCGCGCGCCCAAAGGCCACCGGCATTGACGATGTGTTCGGCATGGATCGTACCCTTGTCGGTAACCACATCCCATGTCCCATCGGTGCGTTGGATGGTCTCGTGTACCATGCAGTGCGTTTCGATCGTAGCGCCTCCCATCCGGGCCGCTTTGGCATAGGCATGGGTGGTCCCCGACGGATCCAGATGACCGTCCAGCGGATCATAAAGCGCGCCGATGATCCCGTCGGTGTTGGTGATAGGAGCGATCTTTTTGATCTCATCCGGACCAACGATTTCCGTCTCCAACCCCATGAACCGATGCTTGGCGCGTTCCGCCAGCAACATGTCGAACCGATCCTGATTATCTGCCAGCGTCACTCCGCCCACATGATGCAGACCGCAGGACATGCCGGTAATCTCTTCCAGCTCTTTATACAGCCGGATCGTATATCCCTGCAGCGCCGCCATGTTGGTGTCGCCGTTCAGGGTGTGAAACCCACCCGCCGCGTGCCAGGTCGACCCGCTGGTCAGCTCGGAGCGTTCCAACAGCATCACGTCCGTCCACCCCAGCTTGGTCAAGTGATAGAGAACGGAACATCCAACGACTCCGCCGCCGATGACTGCAACTTGGGTTGTGAGTTTCATGCACGTCTCCTGATGCCTATGCCGTCAGTCTCAATAGGAAAGCTGCCTTTGCAATAGCTTCAGCGACAGAAAGTGTCGCGGAAGGCGATCCGGGTTCAGCACCTGCTGGCGACCCCAAACAGGAAGGATAGGGTGGTTGTCCAAAAGAAAACCGGCGCTCGGATCAGAACGCCGGTGGATTCTTGCAGTTATTTTGGTTGTCTTCAGAGAGGGCGAACTTTCAGTTCGGTGATCCGGTTGCCTTGACGTTTTGTCACCTCAAAGCGGAAGCCGTGAAAGGAAAAGACCTGACCGACGGTTGGGATCATCTGCGCTTCGTGAATGACCAGACCGGCAATGGTGTTTGCCTCAACGTCGGGCAGGGACCAATCCATCGCGCGGTTGGCGTCGCGGATCGTGGTGGCCCCTTCGACCAGAAACTGCCCATCTTCGGTTCGGGTTACAGAAACGTCTTCGTCTATATCGAACTCATCCGCGATCTCGCCCACGATTTCCTCAAGGATATCCTCTAGCGTGATCAGCCCGCGCAGCGAACCGTATTCATCCACCACCAGCGCAAAGTGGCTGTGCATCCGAAGGAATTCGCGCATCTGATCGTCCAGAGTGGTGGTTTCCGGAACAAAATAAGGATCGTTCGCGACCTTGAGGATGTCGAATTCTTTCAGGCGGTTATCGGCGTTCTCACTACCTCCGGCATGGGCGTACATCGCGCGGAACAGGTCCTTTGCGTGCACGACACCCACGATGTTTTCTTGCTCATCCCGAAACACGGGCAGGCGTGTGTGACTGCTTTTCAAACATTGCTGAAGGATGGCCTCGGGCGAGGCGTCTGCATCGATCATCTCAATATTCGAGCGGTGCAGCATGATCTCTTCAACCGTACGATCGCCCAAATCCAGCGCGCCAAGGATACGGTCGCGGTCTTCCTTTTCGACCACGCCTTCAGAATGACCAAGCTGCAACGCACCGGCGATTTCCTCGCGTACGGCCAGAATGTTGCTGTCCGGGTCGATCTGGACGCCGAACAGGCGCAGAACACCGCGTACCAGCAGGCGCACGGCTGCAACGATAGGCGAAAACACCGTCACGACGACGCCGATGATCGGCGCCACGGCAGCGGCCGCTTTTTCCGAATTGGTGATCGCGTAGGTTTTGGGAAGAACCTCGGCAAAGATCAGGACCAGCAGGGTCATTACAAGCGTTGCCAACGCAACGCCGCTTTCGCCGAACAGCCGGGTGAACAGCGCGGTCGCCAGCGACGCAGCAAGGATGTTGACAAGGTTGTTGCCCAACAGGACCGAGCCGATCAGCCGTTCGTTGTCGTCCGTGATTTCCAGCGCCTTTTGCGCGCCGCGTGAACCCTTGTCGGCCTGTACACGCAGTTTTCCGCGCGATGACGCGGTCAATGCCGTTTCAGAACCCGAGAAAAAGCCCGACAGGACAAGCAAAAGCAGGATGGCGCCTGTGGTAAACCAGAATGCGCCGTCGATCAGAGAAGCAGAAGAGGGTTCCATCGGTCCTTGGTTGTTCGTGATACTGCATCCGTTATGGGGGTGCGCATGCTGTGGATCAAGGGGTTAGCCGTCGTCATCGCCGTCTTTAGCCAACGGGTGATGCTGCAACACAAGCTCTGACAGGCGTTCTTCCAGGACATGGGTGTAGATTTCCGTGGTCGCCACGTCGGCATGGCCAAGCAGGGTCTGGATCGACCTCAGATCAGCGCCATTGGCCAGAAGATGCGTGGCAAAGGCATGGCGCAGGGTGTGTGGTGTCACTTTTTCCGGCGAAACGCCACCTTCTGCGGCCAGTTCCTTGACCAGCAGAAAAAACCTGTGCCGGGTCAGATAGCCGGATTTGCCGCGAGACGGAAACAGGAACTTGGAACGCTGAGCACCGTCTGCAACCTGCTTGTCCTCGGCCTCGTCCCTGATAAGCAACCACGCCGCCAACGCATCGCGCGCCGGAGGGGACAGAGGCACCATCCGTTCCTTACCGCCTTTGCCCAGCACAAGCAGCATCCGGGGGTCACCTCTGGCCGAGGAGACCGGCAGCGAAACCAATTCAGTTACCCGCATTCCCGTGGCGTACAGAACCTCCATCAGGCAGGTGTTGCGCACCCGGTCTGCATCCTTGCGACCGGTGCGGCGCGCGGCCTCAAGCAAACGATCGACTTCGGCGACATCCAGTGTTTTGGGCAGCCGTTTTTGTCGCCCGGGGCCTTTGATCTGAATGGCGGGGTTAGCTTCAAGCCAACCTTCTTCGAAGGCGAACCGGAAAAGTTGCTTGATCGCCGACAACCGACGTGCGCGCGTGGAACGGGACAGGCCCTGCGCGTCGCAGTCTATCAGGTATTGTTCGATCTGTTCCCTTTGTGTGTCGGGAAAACCCGTCTTTCGACGTTCCAACCAGGCCGAGAATTCTTTCAGATCGCGGCCATAGGCTAGCAGCGTATTGGTCGCGGCCCCCAATTCGGCGGCCTGAGCTTGCAAAAAGGTGGAAATCCACAAGTCCTGAGTCGCTGGGGCCGCCACTATCTGCGGTCCTGCAGGATCAGCAAGTTCAGTGCGGCGCGGCGGGCGGTGTCCTCAAGACCCACACGGCGCAGCGTCGCAATGGCTGCTGTCAGATCGACTAGGTTGCCGCGTGCCCCGTGTGCAAACCGCTGCATGGTCTCCAAGATCGCTTCCCCCAGCTGATCATTGTTTAGCATCGTTTCGATATTCGACGGGACCGGAGCAGCCCATGCAAACCCTTGCGCAACCGCATCCGCCAGAGGCGAAGGAGAGCGCGCGCGCCCCGGATCGCCTTGCGCTAACGCCGCCAGAAAGTGATTTTCGTCGGATTGACCGGGCACAGAAAGGGCCGCTGTTTCATACAGTTCGGACAACAGCAGGATACGCCAGCGCAGCTGTTCCGCCGACGGGTCCGTCAGCTCTATCTGCGACAGGCGTTCTGCGAACAATTCTGCAAAGGGTACCTCTAATCCGATCAGGCGCATTTGCGTCCACACAGTATTTAAAGCCCGGGCGATTTTCTCGGGATCGCGCGAATCCAGCGCTGACTCGAACTGTTGCACGGCCGACACCCTGTCCCAAACTGCGCCCGATGCAGCCGGGGACCGTTCGGTATACAGGCCCAGCAACTGGTTGGGGGTAAGCGCGCCGATACGGGTCAGCCGCTCAGCCGCTTCGATCTGCGCTTTCCACCCGGCCACGTCCCGCAGGTCGGCATTCGCGAAGGCACGGGGCAGAGGGGCCGATGGCAGGCGCTCTCCGATGGCTTCAAACAGGCGAAAGGTCAGCGGGCTGGGATCATTTGGCTGTGGCAGGTATTCGGCTTCTTCAAACAACTCGGGGCTGAGAAAGCGATCCAGCACATCCAGTTCTTCTGCTGGCAGTATTTGCAATGCATGTGCTGCTTCCAGCGTGAGGGCGGCTGATCGCCAGTCACCGCGCCGCGCCTTGCAGAATATTTGCGCGGCGTAATCCTGCGACAGGTGCGGTTTTGCGATCAGCGACGTACAGCTGCGATCCTCGTCCCCGGTGAGCAGCGTGGCGTCAAACCAGCGCTGGAACCTGTCGCGTGTGTCGGTCGGACCGGCCAGTTGGACCAGCGATTGCGCCGGGTCGGCTGCGCCAAGCTGCATCAATCGGTCGATGCGGGCCAATAGTAGCGTTTCCTCGGCACCGGAACCGGCAGGCGCGCGGGCCTCGGACAGGATCAGCGTAAACAACAACCGCTGCATCGCGGGGTTATAGCGAACCGGCACATCGGTGATCAGCTCAGCCAGCCGGTCGGCATCACTATTCTGCCAAAGGTGCACCGGCAGGCCGGTCACCGACGACGACACAAGCCCCAACGGCTGTGACAGCGCCTCAAGCGGAGAGACTTGGATATCCGGCTGAATGCCCGTCTCCGTGACCGGTGGTTCCAACAGGACAGTCCCTGGCAGGTTTTCCGGAGGGTCCGTCAGCCAATCGATGACGGAAAGAGGAGCCTGTTGCGCCTGCGCTGATCCAGCCAGCAATAAGGCAGCCAGTGCGGCTTTATTCAACATTCAGGATTACCGGCTCTCGGATCTCGTCTTGCGGGGCCGAGAAATCCACCCCGAATATCGGACCCAGATAGGCATATCCCACCAGCCCGACAAAACACAGGCAAACAATATATATCAGGAACTTGATCAGACGGCCCATTGCTCAACGCTGCCCCAATTTTGTCTTTTGCCATAGTTATAGCTGGCATTTTTCGTAAGATCACGTCATTCACGTTGAAATGAGCGAAATTAAGCATAACACCCACACAGAAGGTACTGATGCGGTCTTTGAACTGCACAAAACCGTCGTTCTTGTTGGCATGATGGGGGCCGGAAAGACGGCTGTGGGCCGTGCTTTGGCCGCAAGGCTGGGTGTTCCCTTCCTCGACAGCGACGCCGAGATCGAATCGGCGGCCAATATGACCATCCCCGAGATTTTCGAGCGTGATGGTGAGCCGTTCTTTCGCGCCAAGGAAAGTCAGGTCATCGGGCGTCTTCTGGACGAGGAAAAAGGCATCCTGTCTACTGGCGGCGGCGCGTTTCTGTCTGAGCTAAATCGCCAGATGATCACCGAACGCGGGGTCTCGGTCTGGCTGCGGGCTGATTTGAAAGTGTTGTGGAACAGGGTCAAACACAAGGACACGCGGCCTTTGCTGCGCACGGCTGACCCTTATGCGACCTTGCGCGACTTGTACGAAGCCCGCGTTCCGGTTTATGCGCAGGCAGGTCTGACGGTTGAGTCCGATGGCGAAACCTCGATTGAAAATATGGTGGACCGGGTGGTGAATGCGATGTTGACGCGCCCCGACGTATTGGAACGGAAGTAAATGCACCAAACCGTACATGTAGAGCTGGGCGAACGCTCGTATGACGTGGAAATCGGGCCTGATCTGCTGGTGCAATCCGGCACGATGATTGCGCCCTTGCTACATCGGCCCAAGGTCGCTGTTCTGACGGATGAGAACGTGGCCAGGTTGCACCTGAATGCGTTGCGGGATGGTCTGGCAACAGCTGGTATCGAGATGACCTCGCTGGCCTTGCCTGCAGGAGAAGCCACCAAAAGCTGGCCGCATTTCGAGCGCGCGGTTGAATGGCTTTTGTCGGAAAAGGTAGAACGCCGCGATGTGGTGATCGCCTTGGGTGGCGGGGTCATCGGTGATCTTGCGGGATTTGCTGCGGCCGTTTTGCGGCGCGGAGTCCGTTTCGTCCAGATACCGACCTCGTTGCTGGCACAGGTGGACAGTTCTGTTGGCGGAAAAACCGGCATCAACGCTCCACAGGGCAAAAACCTGATTGGGGCATTCCATCAGCCTTCTCTGGTTCTGGCGGACACCTCGGTTCTGGGCACCATGACCCAACGGGATTTCCTGTCGGGCTATGGCGAGGTGGTCAAGTACGGCCTGCTGGGCGATGCAGAGTTCTTTGAATGGCTCGAAAGAAACGGTCCCGACGTTTCGGGTGGCGATATGGCCGCGCGCGTGCGGGCGGTGACACGCTCGGTTCAGATGAAGGCCGACATCGTCGCCCGCGACGAGACTGAGCAAGGCGACCGTGCGCTGCTGAACCTTGGGCACACTTTCTGTCACGCGCTTGAAGCGGCCACCGGCTATTCTGATCGCCTGTTGCACGGCGAGGGTGTCGCTATCGGCTGTTCACTGGCGTTTGAGCTGTCCTCTCGTCTTGGGCTGTGCTCACAGGAGGAACCGAGCCGTGTTCGGGCGCACCTACGTGCAATGGGAATGAAAACCGATCTGGCCGACATTTCCGGAGATCTGCCGGGTGCCGGGGCACTGGTTGATCTCATGGCGCAGGACAAAAAGGTCATCGACGGTCAGTTGCGGTTAATACTGGCGCGCGGAATCGGGCAGGCGTTCGTCACTTCGGACGCCCCAAGGGACGCTGTGTTGTCCGTGCTTGAAGACGCATTGGCGACGATCTGATCACCGTCCGCGGATCACCATCAGTTCACCGATGTTTTCGCGGGTGATGTAGCCGACCATTGTCCCGGCCTGGGTGCAAACTGCGACGGCGGGAGCACCCTTGTGTAGTTTCCCCAGCACGGTTTCCAGGCCGGTGGTCAATTCAACGCGCGGGATCTCGGTTTCCATGATCGAAGTTGCCAGATCTGACCGAGGTGCCTCTTGCGCCATGGCAGTGAACAGCGTGCCGCGTGCTATAAAGCCCAGCAGGTCTCCATTCGGACCCAACACGGGGAATTCGTGTTGCGTGGTGTGAATGACGGCCTGTGCGGCGGTTGCAAGCGTGTCGGTGGGCGATAGGGCGTGAAACTCGGTAATCATCGCGTCGCGGGCCAGCACCCGCCGCGCGACTGAGCGCATGGCCACATCGTGGCTTTCCGCATTGGCCGCGACGAACACAAAGACGGCGATCAAAACCAGCAGAGGGTTACCTGTGCTCAGACCGAGAAAACCAAACGCCACCGCCACGACCTGACCCGCCAGAGCGGCGATACGTGTGGCTTTTACCCGGTCCATCTTCAGACATAAAAGCGCGCGGAATACCCGGCCGCCGTCCATAGGGAAGGCCGGGATCATGTTGAATACGGCCAGCAACAAATTCACATAGGCAAGCCGGTTCAACAGTCCGGCACTGGTCGAATCGATCCGGGCTAGGGAGTCCAGCGTCATTCCTGCCCCCATGGCCATCAAAACGATCCAGATCACAATATTTACCGCCGGCCCGGCCAGAGCGACCCAGACTTCTTCTATGGGCTTCTCGGGCATCCTTTCGAGCCGGGCAAGCCCGCCGATAGGCAGCAAGGTGATGTCAGGGGTTTTGATGCCGTAACGCCGCGCCATCAGCGCGTGGCCGAACTCATGCGCGACAACGCAGGCAAACAGGGCCAGAACAAAGATCAGGTTGTCGATCGCGGCGGGCATCCCGCCTTTGGAATAAGCCGCAAAGGCGACCCAGCCCAGTAGGAGAAAAAAGGTGACATGGACCCTCAGTTCCGACCCCAGTACCCGGCCGAGTGAGAAGGACCATGTCATGTTTCGTCTCCGTTTGCCTTAGAACGGAATCTCGTCGTCGTCGATTCCGCCGGATGCAGGTGCAGGGGCAGGGGCGCTGGACTGTCCGCCATAGGGGTCGCCATAGCCGCCGCCCGCCTGACCGCCGCCATAGCTGCCTGACTGTCCGCCGCCATAACCGCCGCCGCCTCCGCCTTCGCCGCGTGCATCCAGCATCACAAGGGTCGAGCCGAACCCCTGAAGAACAACCTCAGTCGAATAACGATCCTGCCCAGATTGGTCCTGCCATTTGCGGGTCTGCAATTGCCCTTCGAGATAGACCTTCGAGCCTTTGCGCAGATATTGCTCCGCTACGCGGACAAGCCCTTCATTGAAGATCGCGACCGAGTGCCACTCGGTGCGCTCACGACGCTCGCCAGTATTGCGGTCTTTCCAATTTTCGGATGTGGCGATGCGCAGGTTGCATACTTTGCCCCCGTTTTGGAAATTCCTAACTTCAGGATCGCGGCCAAGATTTCCGACCAGAATGACCTTGTTGACTGAACCTGCCATATATTTCCCCGTTCTTGTCTGTGTCGAGAGCGCCCGAATCTGACGCAAAGTTTCTACGCGACCCTATACGGCCTACGTCGTGGTTAAAACACAGTTGATGTGTGCAACGGTTGGCAAGAAACTACGCAGGTTCTGTTTACCAAGCTTTTATTCTTGCCTGAAATACCTATAATCACTCGGGTTCGAGAGCGAGCAGGATTGGCATAAATGCGTTTTCTAGTTGGTTGTTTTTCTGTTCTGTGCCTTGCGCTGGTTTCGGTTCCGGCTGCGGCAGAAACCCTGTCCACCAAAAACCGTAAGGATATTTTCCTCAAACAATCCAAGATTTTAGACTCGCGTGCTGCCACCCAATACCGCGGTTCTGAACGGCTGAAGCCCAAAACAGCGCAGCCAACTCAAGTCATCAAGCGATATAATGGTAAATATCGCGGCCAATACCTGGCGCTGGCGCGGCAAGCAGCCCGGAAACACAGTGTCCCGGAAGAGTTGTTCTTGCGACTGGTGCAACAGGAAAGCGGATGGAACCCGCACGCGGTGTCTCACAAAGGAGCACTGGGTTTGGCGCAACTGATGCCTGGAACCGCGCGCCTTTTAGGTGTGAACCCGCATGATCCCAAACAGAATCTGGAAGGCGGGGCCCGTTATTTGTCGTGGCAGTACCGCAAGTTCAAATCCTGGCGGCTGGCGCTGGCGGCATATAACGCCGGTCCGAAAGCCGTGGAAAAGCACGGCGGCGTGCCGCCCTACAAAGAAACCCAGAACTATGTGAAAGTGATCTGGGGCGGCTGATCACCAGCCAACCCAAGTCAGAAAAGAACCGGCGCTGTGGCCGGTTCTTTGCGTTTGGGCTGTTACTCGGCTGCGATTTTGATGACCGGCTCCATGCGGGCCAGAACTTCTTCGGACAGATGGCATTTGACCTGATGTCCATCCGCCAAGGTTTTCACCGGCGGCACATCTTTCTCACACAACCCGCCCGGCACTTCGGATTTCCAGCGACAGCGCGTCTGGAAAGGGCACCCAGGGGGCGGGTTCATGGCCGAGGGGATATCACCGTCCAGAACGATATGCGCTTTTTCAACCGACGTATCCGCAATGGGAACAGCACTCAGCAGAGCCTCGGTATAGGGGTGATAGGGCGGCGAGAACACCTGATCAGTGGTTCCCAGCTCGACCACATGGCCCAGATACATCACCATCACCCGGTCGCTGAGATAGCGCACAATCGACAGGTCGTGACTGATGAACAGCAAGGTGGTCTTGTGTTCGCGCTGAATCTCCATCAACAGGTCGGTCACCGCCGCCTGTACAGACACATCCAAAGCCGACACAGGTTCGTCCGCAACAACGATCCGCGCATCGCCGGCAAAGGCGCGCGCAATACCGACGCGCTGTTTCTGTCCACCGGACAACTGACGCGGCATCCGATCGGCAAAGGCGCGCGGTAGCTTCACCAGGTCCAACAATTCCAGCATGCGTTGTTTTCGTTCAGCCTCGGAATTGCCGATGCCAAAAATTTCCAGCGCGCGGATGATCTGCCGCCCAACGGTCATCGAGGGGTTCAGAGTGTCAAACGGGTTCTGGAACACCATTTGAACTTCGCCCACGGTTTTGGCGTCACGTTCTTCGATGGGCACATCTTCGATGTTGCGGTTGTCCAGAAGGATTTGCCCATCTGTGGCCGTTTCAAGTCCCATCAAAACCTTGGCAAAGGTGGATTTACCGCACCCAGATTCGCCTACAATCGCCAGCGTCTCAGACTCATGTGCCTCAAAGCTCAGTGTTTCGTTGGCTTTGACTACCTTCTTCTCACCGCCCCCGAACAACGCATTGGCGGCTACCTCATAGTATTTTTTGAGGTTGTCCATTTTCAGGACAACGCGGCCGATTTCGCCTTTTTCTTTCTTGTCGGCCAAAGTGATCGGGGCGTTCCAGTCAATCTCCTTGAACTTCAAACAGCGTGTGTGGTGGCGGTCATTACCAGGCACAGGCTCCATCAGAATGTTCTGCGCGTCGCAGCGGCCTTCTTCGAAATAGTCGCAGCGCGGGCCAAAGTTACAGCCTGACGGGCGTTCGTGGGGCAGGGGAAAGTTCCCGGGAATAGCCACCAGTGGGCGGGCGTTCTTGTCTGCCCCCGGCAACGGGATCGAGCGGAACAGCGCCTGAGTATAGGGGTGCTGCATCTCGTCGAACACATCGTGTATCGAGCCGCGCTCGACCGCCTCACCCGAATACATCACGCAAAGCCGGTCACAGGTTTCCAGAACCAGACCAAGGTTGTGCGAGATGAACAGCATCGAGGTGCCGTATTTCTTACCCAAATCCCTGACTAACTCGACTACGGCGGCCTCAACCGTCACATCCAGTGCGGTTGTCGGTTCATCCAGAATCAACAGCGCCGGCTTCGACATCAGAGCCATCGCGATCACGATACGCTGCTGCTGCCCCCCTGAAAGCTGATGGGGGAACGAATTCAGCATCCGCTCGGGGTCGGGCAGGCGTACGTCCGTTACCACTTCCAATGCACGGGCATAGGCCTCTTCCTTGCCGACTCCCTCGTGGATCATCGGGACTTCCATCAATTGCTTGCCGATCTTCATCGCAGGGTTCAGCGAGGCCATCGGTTCCTGATAGATCATCGCGATCTCATTGCCGCGAATATCGCGCAATTCATCCGCGCTCATCTCAGCCAGATCGCGTCCTTTGAACTTGATCGAACCGCCTACAACCCGCCCGTTCTTGCCAAGGTCCTGCATGACCCCAAGTGCCACAGTGGACTTGCCGCAACCGGATTCTCCGACCAGTCCAACAGCCTCGCCGGGCTGTACGCTGACCGAAAAATCCATCACGGCGGGAATTTCCCGAAGGCGGGTGAAGAAAGAAATCGAAAGTTTGTCGATCTCAAGAATTGGGCCGTCATATTCCGCCAATTTGTTCATCTTGTATCTCCTCGCGAGAGTCCGGGGATCCCCTTCATCTGGCTAAAAATATCCTGGGGGTCCGGGGGCAAAGCCCCCGGTCGCTCTCACATCAGTCCTTCAGGCTTTCTTCGCGCAGGCCATCTGCCAGCAGGTTCAGACCAAGAACCAGCGACAGCAAGGCAAAGGCAGGCGGAAGGGCAGGGTGCAGATAGATCGACAACAGCTTGCGCCCTTCGTTGATCGTAGAGCCCCAATCCGGGCTTTCCGGCGGCAGTCCCAATCCAAAGAAACCCAAGGTTCCCAACAGGATCGTGGTATAGCCGATACGCAGACAGAAATCGACGATCAGCGGACCACGTGCATTGGGCAGGATTTCCCACAGCATGATGTACCACGGGCCTTCGCCACGGGTCTGTGCCGCAGCCACGTAATCCCGTGTTTTGATGTCCAGCGCGAGACCGCGCACGATGCGGAACACGGTGGGTGAGTTCACGAAGACAACCGAAACAAACACCACGAGGATACCGCCAGGGATATCGAACAGGTCCAGATAGGTCGGCAAGCCCCAAATGCCGTAATCATCGGTGTTGATGATGTAGCCATCGGTCGAAATCAGCGACAGATACAGCCACAGCGCGATACCCAGAACCCCGATCAACAGCGGAGTGCGGAAATTCGGGCGGGTGTAATACCGCGAGTTCAGCAGAACGCCGATGAACAAGATCGGGAATATGAACAAAACGGCCGCCATATAGTTCGGCACGCCTGTCGCCACGATTTCGGGTGTGACCAGCAGGTAGAACAACAGGATTACCGGGAAAGCCAGGATCAGGTTGGCAAGGAAGGACAGGAACGTGTCCAGACGTCCTCCGTAATACCCTGCTGGAAGACCCAGAGTGATCCCGACCATAAATGCGAACATGGTCGCAAGCGGTGCGATCTGCACCACGATCCATGCGCCTTTGACCATGCGACTAAAGACGTCGCGGGCAAGGTTGTCGCCGCCCAGAAGGTACCAGGCATACTCGCCGTCTTCAGGGTTTTGCAGGGGCGTTCCGGGCACTTTGTTTTTCATGCCAGAGACCTGACTCAGCGGGTCATGTGTGATGATCAGATCCAGCGCACCGAAGATCCCGGTAAAGACCCAGAACATCACAAGACCAAAGCCGATCATGCCGATGGGGCTGTCGAACAGTTTTCCGTACAGCCCGAGGCGTCGTTTGAAGGCGATCGACATTGCAAACAGGATGATCAGCGACAACCACACAGGCAGAAATTGCTGTGAGATCGCGCCGACGATCCCGGCACTGGTACCCATGAGGATGCCAAGAACGATATACGCCAGCGCAAGGACGACACAGGCGAAAAAGCTGTATCTCAAGGCTGATTGGGTCAATCCCCGCAGTCCTGTGCCTGAGCTGAGCGTGCCGTCCGCATTCAAGCTCAACGGGGCTTCGGGTAGGACGATGCTGCCGATGATCCAGACGACGATAGATACGACCAACGCAGCCAGCGCGATCATCAGGATAGGGTTTAGAATGGCGATAGAGCCGGTCCAGCTAAGAGGTTCCATGATCTATCTCCCTTACGAAATACGGATGCGCGGGTTGAGGTAGACATAGCCGATATCGGATATCAGCTGCGTCACCAGCACCACAAAGACCGACACGACCGAAATCGCCAGCAAGAGCTGAATGTCGTTGTTGCCCGCCGCCTGTACCAGTGCCCAGCCGAAACCCTTGTAGTTGAATAGGGTTTCAACAATTACCACGCCATTCAGCAGCCATGGGAACTGCAGCATGATGACAGTAAAGGGGGCGATCAGAGCGTTGCGCAGCGCGTGCTTCATAACGATGTTGCCAAAGGAAACACCCTTGAGACGCGCGGTACGGATGTATTGTGCGGTCATCACCTCGGTCATCGAAGCGCGGGTCATCCGGGCGATATAGCCCATCCCGTAAAGCGCAATGGTCAGAACCGGCAGAAAGAAGTTCTCAAAGGTCGGATTGTCCATCGCTTGCGTTGCAGTGCCCTTGAACCATTTCAGGCCCACGGTGGACGAGGTGAAGATCGCGATGAAGATCACGCCTGATACGTATTCCGGCGTCGCCGTCGTGATGATCGAGAAGGTGGAGAGGGACCGGTCAAGCGCTGATCCTTCGCGCATCCCGGCCAATACTCCGACCAGTAGCGCGGATGGCACCATCAGGACCAAAACCCAAAACATCAGATAGCCGGTGTTGCCCAGGCGTTTGCCAACAATGGTGCCGACCTCGTCTTTGAACACGCTGGAATAGCCCCAGTCGCCTTGCAAAACACCGCAATATCTGGAGGTCGTTTCCTCGGTCGACCCCGGTCTGGTACACGTTCCAAGGAACGTGCCGTCATCAAGTGTCTTGGTATAGCCTGGCAAAACCCCCAGCCATTGACCGTATTTGACCAGCGTTGGTTGCAGATAACCGCGATTGTCCAACCAGGTCTCAACCTGTTCGTCGGACATCCGCTGGTTGCCCTGCGTTTTCGCAAGCTTTTCCAGGTTCGGGTAGAGGTTGGTCAGAAAGAAGACCACGAAAGTCAGGCACAATGCAGTAAGAAGCATGACGCCGAACCGTCGGAGGATGAATAGTCCCATGATGGCCCCTGTTGTTCGGGTGTTCCGCAGATCATTGGACCATTGTCTGGCCTCGGACATCCGACCCCGTGTCGGCCTGTCTGCGGCTGGAAAGGGGCGCCCTGTTCAGGCGCCCCCATTAACGTCTGGCAGGTTTTAGGCCGCCCAACCCCACTTATAGTGGTGGTGCTCGAAGGACACGTGCATGTCGGTGCCGACAAGACCGTCCTTCATGTGGCGATACAGCGAACGCCAGTAAGGCTGAATGGTGACGCCTTCTTCCTGGATCATCGCCTCGCCCTTGGCGACCACTTCACGGCGCTTGTCGGCATCCGCGATGGCCAGCGCTTCGGTCAGAAGCGCGTCAAACTCGGCATTTGCCCAGCCGAATTCGTTCCAGGCTTCACCGGTACGATAGGCCAGAGCCCAGATTTGCACGCCCAGTGGACGGTGGTTCCAGTTGGTCGAGCTGTAGGGGTATTTCGCCCAGTCGTTCCAGAACGTGTTGCCCGGCAGAACGGTCCGCTTGACCTTGATACCCGCGTCACGCAGCTGCGCTGCAACCGCGTCGGTGGTGTTCCGGCGCCAGTCATCGTCGATCGAGATCAGCTCGTGCTCGAAATCGATCATTCCGGCTTCTTCCATCAGCGCACGTGCGCCTTCCGGGTCGACCTTCTGCGGCGGCAGTTCGTAATAGTCCGGGTGGATTGGACCAACATGGTGGTTTTCCGCAGGCGAACCGCGACCGCCGTAACCCAGTTCCAAGCAGATCGAGTTATCAACCGCCATTTGCAGAGCCTGGCGCACCCGCTTGTCTTCGTAAGGCTTCTTGCCGTCAATCTCTGCCAACTGGTTCGGGCGGACGACGATGGTGTTCATGGTCACAACTTCAGACTTCACATAGCCGAGGCTGTCCATCACGTCGATGAATTCACCAACCGATTCATACAACATGTCGACTTCATCGGATTCCAGCGCGGCCAGCCATGCGGACGGGTCGGTGCCGTAGTCAATGTAGACGATGCTATCCAGCGCCGGGCGACCAAAGATCTCTTCGCCCCACCAGGTGTGGTTCTCGTTGCGAACGAGGGTGGCTTTCACGCCGACTTCCAATTCCTGCACCAGATATGCGCCGGTGCCCACATTGTTAAGCAGATCGGTTTCACTGAACGAGCTGTGTACGATAGCTGCCGGATAGTCCGCCATGCCTGCGATCAGCGAGATATCAGAGGCCGGCAGGTTCAGTTTGACGGTGTTGGCATCGACAACTTCGATTGCGCCGTCAATGGCCTGACCAGATTCAGGATCGATCAGTGTCGCAAAGCGACCTGCCATCGAGTTGGTTTCCGAGCTTTTGTCACACCAGCGCCCGATGTTGCGGGCCACATCTTCCGCGGTGAAGTCGTCACCGTTGTTCCATTTGACGCCCGGACGGACTTTCAGAGTGTAAACGGTTGCGTCGTCGTTGACTTCCCAGCCCTCCAGCAACATGCCGCGGAACGTACCGTCCGAGTTGTACTCGACCAGATACTCGAGCGTGCCGCGGGTGACGTTCGCGATCTGCGACCAGTCATAGGTGCGTGGGTCCTTCAGGGCGCGCACTTCCTGCTGAACGCGAAGGGTGCCGCCTTCTTTCTTTGCATCTTCTCCGGCCGCACGCGCCGGGGCGGCCAGTCCGATCATGCCATAGGCTGCGGCGGCGGTGACCCCAAGACCCGTGGTGCGGGTCAAAAACTCGCGTCGGTTCAGTTTGCCGTCCCGATATTCCTGTGCGTGCATTTCTGCCGCCCAGTGCATCGGTGCTCCGGTCATCGTTTGATTATTCATTAACGTTACTCCCTGTGAGACAGTATTTTTTTGGATGAAGTGGCGAACCGCTCAGGCCGGAATGCTCCGGCCGGCAGGTTCATTAGTCTTCTGATCTCGGATTTCGGACATCCCCATGACCGACATTCGGCACCAGAATTTTGGTGAGGTCAATGTTCGAAATCGTCATTCGAGGTACAAAAACGACATTGACGGGCGGTGTTTACCGCTATCAGCTTTTTTTGCCCCAGGGGAATCCCTTGGCAGGTTCAGTTTCGCGGCAGTGGATTCGCCGCGAATTCTCTGCATGTGTGTTCGCGATCAGTGCGACTTCAACCGCATCAGGTATCACTTTGATAAGTCGACCCGATTCCAACTTTTCATGCGGGCGCGAAACCAGGTGCGCTGTCGTTTGGCGAATTGGCGGGTCGAGATCGTGGCCCGTTCGCGGGCTTCATCCAACGTCATGGTGCCGTCGATATAGGCCATCAACTCGGGTACTCCGATGGCCTTGAATGCCGGAAGCGACGGATCATAGCGGTCCCGCATCCTTTCAACCTCGTTCAATGCACCGGTGTCCAACATCAGGTCAAAGCGGCGCGTGATGCGGTCCAAAAGCCATTGTTTATCCACGTCGAAAACGATGGGCACTGTGTTCTTCACGTCCAAAACCGGGGGTGGTGTGGCGTCTTGCCAGTCACTGAGGTTTCGACCGGTGGCATTGTACACTTCCCATGCCCGCTGAACACGGGCGCGGTTTTGTGTGTCGATCCGGGCTAGAGTATGCGCATCCACACCCGCGATCAGAGTCTGCAAGGTCAGGCTGTCCGCCTCGGCCCGGATTTCGGACGGTGTAGGTGGAATATCGGCCATACCTTCGGTCAGCGCAGAAAAATATAGGCCGGTGCCCCCTACAATGATGGGGCGTGCGCCGCCGGTCAGCAGTGGTTTCACCTCGCGCAACCAATGGCCGGTGGAGTAGTCTTGGTCACATGAGATATGTCCGTACAGAAGATGCGGTGCGCGGGCTTCCTCTTCAGCCGACGGGCGGGCGGAAATCACGCGCCAGCAATCGTAGACCTGGCTGGCATCGGCATTCACGATGACGCCACCGAACTGTTCGGCGATCAACAGGGCAAGGGCGGACTTTCCAGATGCAGTGGGGCCTGCAATCAACACAGGTTTCCCATCAGGAATGGGGGGCAGGCGGTCCAATATCTGCGATCTTGCGGGTTCGGTCATCTCGGACTGCCTTATTCCTTACCAATCGCATTGAACCTGCGGCGGTTTTGCTTCATTTTGCGCCTGAAAATAAACCCGTGCCAGCCCGGAGCGCAACATGACCATTTCCCCGACCACCGACACCGCCGAAATCACAAAGGCAAGGTATGATCGCGTAATGCTGAAAATCTCGGGCGAGGCGCTTATGGGCGATCAGGGGTTCGGCCTGCATCCGCCTACAGTTCAGCGCATCGCGCAAGAGATCAAATCGGTGCACGATCTGGGCGTCGAGATCTGCATGGTGATTGGCGGCGGGAATATCTTCCGCGGTCTCAGCGGATCGGCACAGGGGATGGAACGGACTACGGCTGATTACATGGGCATGCTGGCAACGGTCATGAACGCGTTGGGGATGCAGTCCGCGTTGGAAGAAATCGGCGTTTTCACCCGAGTAATCTCAGCCATCCGCATGGACGAGGTGTGCGAGCCCTATATTCGCCGTCGCGCCGTGCGCCACCTTGAGAAAAAGCGGGTCTGCATCTTTGCTGCCGGAACCGGAAACCCGTATTTTACCACCGACACTGCCGCGACCCTTCGGGCCAACGAAATGGCATGTCAGGCGATCTTCATGGGTAAGAACGGCGTCGATGGTGTTTATGATAAGGACCCCAAGGAACACGCGGATGCCGTGCGGTACGACACCGTCAGCTATGATGATGTTCTGGCCAAACGCCTGCGGGTCATGGACGCGTCGGCCATTGCACTGGCGCGCGACAACAATCTGCCGTTGATTGTCTTCGGGCTTGACGAACCGGGCGGGTTCCGGGGCATTTTGGCCGGTGAGGGGACCTACACCAAAGTTCAGGGCTAAACCGCTTTACAGTTTGCTTAAAAGCCGGGTTTGGATGCCCGGCTTTTTTGTGCGCGTTTAGCAAACCTGAACGCTTGACGAACCATCTCAGTCCTTGCAATTTGACCGCGTTCCCGCGCCGGACCGGTAGCGGGGGCTGTCTGCGCCTATCGCGCGGACTGGGCTGGAAGACCTGCCATGATTTCTGAGGGTTTCGAAATCATGCTCGGACACCTCTTGAATGAACGCGCATGATCAAGGAGAGACGTGCCATGAGCACTCTGGATATCAATTTTGTCCGGTCACAGTTTCCGGCCTTTTCCGAGCCCAGCCTGCAAGGGCAGGCATTCTTCGAAAACGCTGGTGGGTCATACACTTGCAAGCCGGTTCTCGACCGCCTGACGCGGTATTATACCCAGCGCAAAGTGCAACCCTATGCACCCTATGAGGCCAGCCGTCTTGCCGGCGAGGAAATGGACGAAGCCCGGGCACGCATGGCAGCAATATTGGGCGTCGAGACGGATGAGTTGAGCTTTGGCCCTTCGACCACGCAGAATACCTATGTCCTGGCGCAAGCATTCCGACAATGGATGCAACCGGGTGAGGCCATCATTGTCACCAATCAGGATCATGAGGCGAATTCAGGTCCGTGGCGGCGGCTAGCGGACGAGGGAATCGAAATCCGTGAATGGCAGATTGATCCCGAAACCGGGTCGTTGAATCCGATGGATCTGGAGAACCTGCTGGACGAAAACGTGCGTCTGGTGTGTTTTCCCCATTGCTCGAACGTGATCGGAGAGATCAACCCGGTTACCGAGATTACCGCGATTGCCCATGCGGCGGGGGCATTTGTATGCGTTGACGGCGTATCCTACGCACCACACGGGTTTCCGAATGTGGGTGATCTGGGGCCGGATATCTATCTGTTTTCGGCCTACAAAACATATGGGCCGCATCAGGGTTGTATGGTCATCCGGCGTACGCTGGGCGAGATGCTGCCGAACCAGGGGCACTATTTCAACGGCGACGTGCTGTACCAACGGTTTACTCCCGCGGGACCGGACCATGCCCAGATTGCGGCCAGCGCGGGCATGGCGGACTATATTGATCTGCTGTGCGACCATCATAGCGGGCCAACCGGCGAAGCGGCCGAGCGTGGTTCATTCGCCCATGATCTGATGCGCTCGCACGAGGTCGCATTGCTGCAACCGGTTCTGGATGCGGTCAAAGACCGCAACGCCGTTCGCCTGATCGGAACATCCGATGCCAGCCGCCGCGCGCCGACTGTGGCCCTGGCGTTGAACCGCAATGTCGAAGCGGTTGCCGCCGATCTGACTGGATGTGGAATCATGGCCGGCGGAGGTGATTTCTATGCCGTGCGCCCGTTGACCGCGATGGGGGTTGATCCGGATCAGGGCGTGCTGCGGGTCAGTTTCACGCACTATACGTCTCAACAGGAAATTGATCAGCTTTTGAATGCACTAGACGACATTTTGTGATCCAATTCCCCTGCTGCTTCGTAACCGAAGAAAGAAGAAAAGAGCAGGGCGGACATGGAACAGCAGCGGTCACCGATCATAATGTGGTTCCGACGGGATTTGCGCCTGTCGGATCACCCTGCACTGAGCGCCGCGGTTGAGAGCGGGCGACCGATCATACCAGTTTTCATTCTGGACCACACGGTCCAGGCTTTGCGCGCAGCGCCGAAATGGCGTCTTGGATTGGGCCTAAAGGCTTTTACCCAGGCGCTAGAACAGGCTGGCAGCCGCTTGATCCTGCGGCATGGGGATGCGCTGACCGTTCTGCGGCAGCTTGTCGTCGAAACCGGCGCAAGCGATGTGTTTTGGACCCGCGCATATGACCCGGACGCCATTGCCAGAGATACGAAGATCAAGACGGCTCTGACCGACCAAAGTGTCACTGTTAAATCCTTCGCCGGCCATCTTTTGTTCGAACCTTGGACAGTGGCGACGAAAACAGGGCAGCCGTTCCGTGTGTTCACTCCAATGTGGCGTTCAGTGCGCAGCCGGGATGTTCCGGCCCCAAACAACGCTGTGTCTCATCTCAAAACGCCCGCGATGTGGCCCGTTTCTGAAAACCTTGAGGATTGGCATCTGGGCGCGCAGATGCGCCGCGGAGCATCCGTGGTCACACCCCATGTCCGACCGGGCGAGACCGCAGCTTTTGAGGCGTTGCATCAATTTCTGGACCGCATCGCCGACTATTCAGATCACCGGGATCGTATGGACTTGGACGGAACATCTAACCTGTCCGAGTATCTGTCTTTAGGTGAAATAGGCCCGCGCAGTGTCTGGCACGCAGTTCAGCGGGCCGGGATGACGGGCGTTCAGGGGGGTGAACCCTATTTGCGCCAATTGGTCTGGCGCGAGTTTGCTTATCATCTGATGTATCACACTCCATCCTTGCTCAGCGGTAACTGGAAGCCGGAGTGGGATAGATTTCCCTGGAATACTGATGGGGGCCAGCCCGAAGTTCTCGCCTGGAAGCAGGCGAAAACCGGCGTTCCAGGCGTCGATGCGGGGTTACGGCAGATGTATGTGACAGGGCGGATGCACAATCGGGCCCGGATGATCGTGGCGAGCTACCTGACCAAGCATCTCATGACGCATTGGAAAATTGGCATGGATTGGTTCGCGGATTGTCTGGTCGACTGGGATCCGGCGGCAAACGCTATGGGCTGGCAATGGGTTGCAGGGTCGGGGCCGGATGCCTCGCCATTCTTTCGCATCTTCAATCCGCATACCCAGCAGGAAAAATTCGATCCGCAATCGGACTTCGTTCGGCATTGGATTGCTGAGGGGCAGAGCAATCCACCAGCAACAGCACTGGCGTATTTTGATGCGGTTCCGAAGTCATGGAACCTCAGCCCACAGGACCCATACCCGCAACCCGTTGTCACTTTGGCAGCCGGTCGGGCGCGTGCATTGGCGGCCTATGAGGGCCGAAAAAACCAGTAACGAATTGAAAACTTGCCATAAACACAAACTCGGCCTAGCCTGTTTGCGCGGCCGCACAGAGGAGAGCGGATGACTTTGATGACCACCGAGGGGCAGAAAGACCTGCCCAGATACTTTGTGCAAGTATTCAAAATGGTTAGCCGGATGCAGTCTGGCCGATTGGACATCGGACTGCCGGATGGTCGTGTCTTCCGAACCGAGGGCACCAAACCCGGGCCGGTTGCGCGTGTGGATATCCACAATCCAGACGTTTTTGCCCGCCTGGTCCGTGAGGGTGAACTTGGTTTTTCCGACGCATATCTGGAAGGTGACTGGAGCACGCCGGACCTGCGATCCTTTATGGACCTGGTGCATATGGGTAATGAAACGGTCTACGACGATTTCACCGGAAAAGTCCTTGTGCAGATGTATGAGCGGCTGCGGTTCTGGTTGCACCGCAATAACCGGACACAGGCCAAAAAGAACATCTCGTACCATTATGATCTGGGCAATGATTTCTATGGTTTGTGGCTTGATGACACGATGACCTATTCCAGCGCACTGTTCGAAACAGGGCAGGAAAGTCTGGAAAAGGCGCAAACCGCAAAATACGCCAGCATGGTCGATGAAATGGGTGCAAAACCCGGAGATCACATTCTTGAGATTGGCTGTGGCTGGGGCGGCTTTGCTGAATACGCTGCAAAAGAGCGTGGCCTGCGGGTCACAGGTCTGACGATTAGTCAAGAACAGTTGAAGTTTGCCAGGCAGCGTATTGAAAATGCTGGTCTTTCGAATTTGGTTGAATTCAAATTGCAGGATTACCGGGATGAGCGTGGCCAGTACGACGGAATCGCATCGATCGAGATGTTCGAAGCGGTAGGTCAAAAGTACTGGCCTGTGTATTTCGACACTGTGCGTGAGCGATTAAAACCCGGGGCGCAAGCGACATTGCAAATTATCACTGTCGCGGATCATCGATGGGATGTTTATCGTAACGGCATTGATTTCATTCAGAAATATATTTTCCCGGGCGGCATGCTTCCGGCGCCTTCCATTTTGAAGGAACAAGTTGCTCAAGCGGGTTTGAAAGTCGTCAAATCGAAAGAATTCGGTAAAAGCTATGACCTGACCCTGCGCCGCTGGTATGACACGTTCAACGGCAAGTGGGACGAAATCTCGGAAATGGGCTTTGATGAGCGTTTTCGCCGCATGTGGAATTATTATTTGACCGCCTGCGGAGC
Organism: Ruegeria atlantica; assembly: GCF_947495585.1. Lineage (GTDB taxonomy): Bacteria > Pseudomonadota > Alphaproteobacteria > Rhodobacterales > Rhodobacteraceae > Ruegeria > Ruegeria atlantica_G. The sequence goes on from NZ_CANLZK010000001.1 coordinate 445,044, forward strand.
AGCCTTTGACACCGGTAATTGCGATGTGACACAGATCACTATAGCGAAACCGAGTTAAGGAACGGACTTCAGAAATGCCCACTGCCCCCAAGCTTGTTTCTGGCTTATGCCTTTTGATCGTGGCGTTCTTGGTTTCGAGTATGGTCATCGAAAACGGTGATGAAGGTAAGAACTACGGTATGTTTACCTACGTAAACATGGCGTTGGGCGTGATTTGCGGTTGGTGGATCATGGGCAAGCGTGCTGGCCGGGGCTGGACTGCCGCAATCAACAACGGCTTGACCGGAATGGCGGCGCTGGTGTTCTGGGGCCTGTTTGTTCAGGGTGTAAACGAAATGCTCCGCTTGGCAATGCGCCATCGGTATGACGGCCCGTTCGAGGCGCTGATCTCCATCTTTAAAATCGGTGTTGAATATGGTCAGCAACTTGTGGTGCCCGAAATCTTGTGGACTTTGATCATTGGGGCTCTGATCACTGGGCTGGTCACCGAGGAAGCAGCCCGCCGGTGGCGGTGAGCTAACAACTTAAAGTACGAAAGAACCCAACAGTGTCAGATCTGTTCTTTTATGGCACGCTGCGGCACTTGCCATTGCTGGAGCTTGTCTTGGGACGTCCGGCGTCCAAACTTGAATTTGCCCAAGCCACACTGAAAGATCATGCAGTCCATAGCGTGCAGGATCAGGCCTTTCCCATGATTGTTCATGAGGAAGGCAGTCTGGCCAAAGGGTTATTGCTCCGGGGATTGAGTGAGGAAGATCAGAACCGTTTGGTCTTCTACGAGGGTGGCTTTGATTACGACCTGCGAGAGCAGACAGTTGATCTGGCCGACGGGTCGATATCGCAAGCCCTTGTGTTCTACCCTGAGCCGGGGCTTTGGAACCGCGGCGGTCTCTGGTTGCTGCAGGGCTGGTTGGATGAGTGGGGCGCGATGACGATGCTCGCCGCGCAAGAGGTTATGGGTTTTTACGGCAAGGTTGATGTGGAACAAATTGCGCGAAGCTTTCCGTCGATCCGGACGCGAGCATGGGCAAAGCTGGCTGCCCGTCAACGTGCGACAGGTGATGCACGAGACACTGCCAAAGACGTCATCGTGCACGATCGTAAACCGGCCTATGTCAACTATTTCGGGATGGAAGAAGTCGCGTTGCAGCATCGCCAATACGATGGCTCGATGGGCAAAGTGCTGAACCGCAACAGCCTGATGCAGGGCAGCGCCGTGATCGTCCTGCCATATGATCCCGTGCGCGACACGGTTTTGCTAGTCGAACAATTCAGGGCACCGATCTTTCTGGCTGAAGATCCTGAACCCTGGATGTGGGAGCCGGTCGCCGGGATGATAGACCCAGGCGAAACGCCGGAACAGGCGGCCCTGCGCGAGGCCGAAGAAGAAGCCCAGATTGCGCTGAACCGGCTGGAATATGCAGGCGGCGCGTATTCCTCCAGCGGGTCATCGACTGAATATCTATACCTTTATGTCGGGCTGGCTGATCTGACCAAGACCATCGAAGATGGTGGGTTGGCAACGGAGGGTGAGGATATCCGAACCCAGATTCTGCCTTTCAGTGATTTCATGGACAGGGTCGACAGTCATAGGTTCAAGGATTTGCCGCTTTTGGCGGTGGCCCATTGGCTTGCACGTCACCGTGAGCGCCTGCGCGGATGATTTTCGCCGCTTGTGGTCGTCGCGCACCACAGGTAAATCTGCGTTGATCCGAAATGAAATGAGGGCGCCATGCGCATTGCACGAGACCTTGCCGACGCAGTCGGAAAAACCCCGCTGATCCGCCTGCGTCGCATCAGCGAAGAGACCGGGTGCGAGATTCTCGGCAAGGCCGAATTCATGAACCCCGGCCAGTCGGTCAAGGATCGTGCGGCGCTCTACATCATCCGCGATGCCATTGCGCGTGGTGACCTGAAACCGGGTGGCACCATTGTCGAAGGTACGGCGGGTAACACCGGGATCGGTTTGGCGCTTGTTGGTGCGTCGATGGGGTTCAAGACCGTCATTGTCATCCCGGAAACGCAGTCCGAAGAGAAAAAGGACATGCTGCGACTAGCTGGGGCTCAGCTGGTTCAGGTTCCGGCCGCACCGTATCGCAACCCCAACAATTTCGTACACTATTCCCGTCGTTTGGCCGAAGAACTGGCGCAGACCGAGCCCAATGGCGCGATCTGGGCCAACCAGTTCGACAATGTGGCGAACCGTCAGGCGCATGTGGAAACGACCGGTCCCGAAATCTGGGAACAGACCGATGGCAAAGTTGACGGGTTCGTCTGTGCCGTGGGCTCGGGCGGTACATTGGCGGGCGTAGCGGACGCGTTGCAGCCCAAAGGCGTCAAGATCGGTCTGGTCGATCCGATGGGGGCTGGGCTGTATTCGTATTACACCACCGGCGAAATCGCGATGGAGGGCGGCTCGATCGCCGAAGGCATCGGTCAGGTGCGTATCACCAAGAACCTTGAAGGGTTCAAACCTGACTTTGCTTATCAGATGTCGGATAACGAGGCGCTGCCTTACATCTTTGACCTGCTGCGCGATGAAGGCCTGGTCATGGGCGGTTCAACCGCCATTAACATGGCTGGTGCGGTACGTCTGGCCAAGGATCTGGGACCGGGCCACACCATCGTGACCATCCTGTGTGACTATGGCACACGCTATCAGTCCAAGCTGTTTAACCCGGACTTCCTGCGTGAAAAGGAATTGCCTGTCCCGGACTGGATGACCGAAGCTCCACGCAGTATCCCCGGCGTTTTTGAGGACGTGTGATGCTGCGGCGTGTTCGCCTGTTCCTGACCCTTGTTGCGGTATGTTTTGCGATACTTTGCGGCCCCGCTGCCGCGCAGCTTACAGATCGTCAAAGCGAATATTATCAGGGCTGGGTCAAAACGGCGGACCGCGCCGAGACGGTGATCGAGGCCGATCGCGCGTCGAACGCTTCGCTCGAAAACCTGCGCGCCGAGATCAACGAATACCGGGACGATTTCAATCGGGCACGCGGTGCAAACACCGAACGTATCCAAACGCTTGAAAACCAGATCAAGGCTCTTGGTGCTGCGCCCGAGGGCGATGCGACCGAACCGGAAGACATTGCCACACTACGAGAGCACCTAAACGAGCAGCTGAACAGTTTGCGCGTCCCACAGATCATCTCAGAAGAGGCATTCAGCCGATCAAATGGTCTGATATCCGAGATAGACAAGCTATTGCGGGACCGTCAGAAGAAAGAGCTTTTGGAGCGTGGCCCGTCGCCAATGAACCCCACCCACTGGCGGCCGGCCTGGGTTGATGTGAACGAAGCTGCGCAAGCGTTGTTCAACGAAGCGCGGCGGAATCTGAAAACTGACGTGGTGCATGAACGTTTGCGGTCCCGTGGGCTGGGTATTCTGGCCTTGGTGTTCGTCGCAGGTGTTCTGCTGCTTTACGGCAAGCGCTGGTCCGAAGCCGCCGGTGAACGTATGCGAGCTTTGGGAGGGCAGGGAAGTGGCGTATGGACGTTCCTGACCTCGTTGCTGCGCATTATCCTCCCTTGGTTCGGCGTCTGGCTTCTGGTTCAGGCGGTTGTGATGACAGGCGTTCTGGGGCTGCGCGGCACGCTGTTGATGCAGAACGTGCCCTATTGGGCCGCGATCATCCTGTATTATGACTGGATTGGCCGACAGGTTTATGTGCTGCAAGCGGCGCAAGGTTTCAAAAAACTGTCCCGGCAAAAAGTCACCGAGTTACGCGTCTACCTCGATTTTCTTGCCGGGCTCCTGATCCTGCACGAACTGGTGAACCTGTTCGATCAGATCGAAAATATTTCGGATGCCACGCGCGCTGTCGTCGTCTTTCCGGTCATCGTCGCAACAGCTTTGATTCTTCTTCGCGTCCGTCGCGTCCGCAGTGTTGATGTCCCGGTCGATGCAGGTGAGCCGTCCGAAACGGCCCGCGCTGCCGGGTTCAGCCAACTGGTCGAGTTCATTCGACGCGCTTTGTTCTTCCTGGGGATTGCCAGCCCGATATTAGCGATGCTGGGGTATACGAATGCGGCTGAGGCAATCGTTTTCCCGGCCGTGCGTTCATTGGTTCTTATTGCCGCGCTGGTCATCGTCCAACGCTTCCTGACGTCTGTTTACGGATGGCTCGGTGGGCAGGGCGATAAGGCCAAGGACTCTCTGTTTTCGGTTCTCATCGGCTTTGCAATGGCCATTCTGGCTATGCCCGTGCTCGCGCTGTATTGGGGTGCGCGTCAAACCGACCTGCAGGAAGTCTGGTCGCGCCTGCTGCAGGGGTTTGACATTGGCGGGGTAACCATCTCGCCCAGCAACTTCTTTACCTTCCTTGTCATATTTGCCATCGGCTATGGCCTGACGCGGATGCTACAAAGCGGGCTGCGCAATTCGCTACTGCCAAAGACCAGTATTGATCCAGGCGGGCAAAACGCGATTGTTTCGGGCACCGGGTATGTCGGTATTTTCCTGGCCGCGCTGGTTGCGATAACGATTGCCGGGTTCAACCTGTCATCGCTGGCTATTGTTGCCGGTGCGTTGTCAGTTGGGATCGGCTTTGGTCTGCAGACCATCGTGTCAAACTTTGTGTCGGGCATTATCCTGTTGGTCGAACGCCCAATCTCGAAAGGGGATTGGATCGACGTGAATGGTATGATGGGGTACGTCCGTGATATTTCCGTCCGGTCCACGCGGATCGAGACGTTTGACCGCACGGATGTTATCGTTCCGAACTCGGACCTGATCAGCGGCGTTGTCACTAACTATACACGCGGCAATACGATCGGGCGGGTGATTGTGCCGGTCGGCGTCGCCTATGGGACTGATACCCGGTTGGTGGAAAAAATCCTGGGTGAGATTGCGAATGCACATCCGATGGTTTTGGCGAATCCAGCCCCTAGTGTGGTGTTCCAGGGGTTTGGTGCAGATTCGCTGGACTTTGAAATCCGGGCCATCCTTCGCGATGTGAACTGGGTGTTGTCAGTCAAATCCGACATGAACCACGAGATCAACCGGCGCTTTGTCGAAGAGGGGATCGAAATCCCGTTTGCACAGCGCGATCTCTGGTTGCGTAACCCCGAGTCGTTGCAGGGCAGCGAAGCCCAACCCAGCAAGAACACCAACGAAATACCGTCCGCAAAGCCATCCACAAATCCCGTCGATATGACCGAGGGCGATTTGGCTGATGGTGACGGCGACGAGATTTAAACGCCTTTGCAAGGCTTTCGATTTCAGGTGAAATTTCACCACAATGGGGCCTTGCAAATCCCCCGGCGATAGTTCAAATAACGCCGGCACGGAGAGGTGGCCGAGTGGTCGAAGGCGCACGCCTGGAAAGTGTGTAGGCGGGAGACCGTCTCCAGGGTTCGAATCCCTGTCTCTCCGCCACAATCCCCTATCAACATTCATCCAGCCGCGTTTGCAGGTGAATCCGTCAATCCTTGGATTTCGACCAGCGCAGAAGTAGGTTGGCCGCGATTGGCGCGCCGATAATAACGACGACAATGCGCGCCAGGTGGTGCGTGACCACATATCCCAGATCCGCCCCCGATACGATGGCCAGCACCGTCATCTCTGCCTGTCCTCCGGGTGCAAAGGCCAGAAAGGCTTCGACCGGTTGGCCAAGCCCAAGCGCCGTGACCACTGCCGTGAAAGCAGCGGCCAGAACGGCCAGCAAGATCACATAGGTGAAGCCAGCCGCCACGACGCGTCTAAGTTCCGACCAGGTGACACCGACGAACTTGACGCCGATCCCACAGCCGATGAAGAACTGGGCGAACAGGATCGCCTCGCGCGGGGGGCGGGTATGGATGAAATCCCCAAGCGAAAAGGCCGCTGTCAGGATTAATGGCCCAAGAATTGAAGCCCCGAAAAGCCCGATCTTCTCTCCGCCTTTCCAGCCGACAAAAGCTGCGACCGCCATGAGTATCAGTTCATGCAAGGGTAGAGCCGAGGCAGGTTCGCCCAACGGGTTAGTTAGTTCGGCACCGTAAAACAAAGTCAGGAACAAAGGGGCAAGGGTGACGATAATCAGAACGCGCGTCCCGTGGATCAGGGATAGGGTTCGCGGATTGGCACCAGCCTCAGCCCCAAAGATAACCATGTCCTGAAACCCGCCCGGCATGGCGGCAAAAAACGCAGTTTTTTCGTCAAAGCCCCAGAATTTGCGAAAGAACGGCACGCCAACCATTGCAATCAGCAGGATAAAAACTGGTATCAGCAAAAGGGACGCCGCCATCTTTGGAAGTTCTGCGAACAGACTGGGTGTGATCGACGCCCCGACAGCGACGCCAAGAATGGTTCTGGACGCGACTGAGATTTGCCCGAAATCCCGCATGGGTGCGTGTGCCAAAGCTGCAATCAAACACGCTGACATCGGCCCGAACAGAAAGGGCAGCGGCAGGTTCAACGCCCAAAAAACTGCAGTTCCCAACATAGCCAATATCAGCGTAACTGACCGTTGCATCAGCGGCGACAAATGAAGGCTTGAGGCGGTCAAGGATAGTGTCCGATTTTGTTGACTAGATCATGTATCCAAATGTATACAAAGAAATCCGATATGCAAGATTGAGAACGATGAAAACTCAAGAAGATCCTAATCAGGCCGGCCCGCAGGGGAATTCCGCTTATCAGCGTTTGCTAGATGAAATTCGCGAGGGCGTTTTGTTGCCTGGTGACCGGCTCAGAGAGATCGAGCTGTCCGAAAGACTGGGTGTCAGCCGAACACCTGTGCGCGAAGCGATACGGCAACTCGAAACGGATGGGTTGGTGACGCATGTCCCTAGGTTGGGCGCAACGGTTCGCAGCCTGAGCTATTCGGAAGTTATGGAACTGTATGAAATGCGCGCCGTACTTGAAGGCACGGCGGCACGGTTGGCGGCACGCGCGGCTTCGGATGTGGAACTGGACGAACTTAATGTCCTGAACGATCGCCTTGCCGAGGCTGGCACCGGTCCAGTGGCCGCTCAGTTGAACCGTATTTTCCATGCCACGCTGTTGGATGCCGCCAAAAACCGCTTTCTCACAAAGTCGATGTTATCGCTGCAAAAGGCGCTGTTGATATTGGGTCCATCCCAAATGCTGGATGGTCAGCGCGCAGACGATGCCGTGGGTGAGCATCGCCGTGTGATGGACGCCTTGCACGCCCGCGACGGCGACGCAGCCGAGCTGGCGATGCGCGCCCATGTTCATGCGGCCCAGCGGATGCGTATCCGCGCGTTGCAGAAACGGGACCGCGCAATTGATCAGACCTGATCTGAGGAGCTGATTGTCCTAGCTCTCGGTCTTTGGTTCCTTCACCAAACCACTCCTCCCATCCGCAGAAGTCGACGAAAAACCCGACCATCGTGGAGGTCGTTGTTTAGGCTCTTCCGGTACAAACACTCAGCTGACCACTTTCAAAGGGTTGGCGCCTTCAACCTCGCGGCTAATCTCTTGTACCAGCGCCATCGCGGCAGGGTTTCGGCGCTTAACATGCATACGCGCGACAAAAACGATGGCCGGGGGATCGGGGAACACGCCTTTGATCACCTCTATGTCCGGTGTGACATGCATTCCATTCAACAGGGCGACGCCCAAACCGGACCGCACGGCCGACTGAATGCCAGTGGCGCTTGGGCATTCTAATACGTTGTCGAAGCGGTGCCCTTGCAGCTGCCCATCTCCGAAGCCCCATTTGCGATAGAAACATTGGCTGTCGAAGGACAGAAAGGGAACAGGTGCTGTCGTATCCAGTTGGAAATCCGGTGATTTTACCCAGTGCAGAGTGTCCTCGAACAAGATCAGGTCATCTGGCCGCGTATCGTGCCGAAAGATTTGCATGACGGCGACATCCAACTCTCCGGCCTTCAACCACTCTTGCACGTTCAGACTTTGACTGGTGCGTGTTCGGACCTGAACGTCCGGGTAAAGCCGTGTGAAACGACCCAATATGCGGGCGATGTCGCTGGTTGCCGTGTCTTCGGTCATGCCCAGCCGGAGTGCACCGGCCAAGGGTTTCTTGCCCAAACTGGCAAGCGCCTCATCGTGCAGGGCACATATTCGGCGGGCATGGTCGCACAGGCGCAGACCTGTATCTGTGAACAGAGGGCCACCGGGTCGTCGCGCCAGCAGATCGCAGTCCAGGGCTTGCTCTAACCGTCGGATTTTGTGGCTGACTGCCGATTGCGACAGCGCCAGATGCTCGGCCGCGCGCGTCACGCCGCCATGGGATGCGATGGCTAGAAGGGCGCGCAGAGCGTCAATTTCCAATCGGTCGGTCATTTGTGAAACCATGACAGTTTTAGATCACACCATGAATATCATTCATTTGTGTCACGCACCAGTATTGAACTACTGGTCAGGAAATCCAAAGCTCAGGAGCATTCGCATGCCGCATCTCGTCCCGGACCACACAGTGATCAAAACCCCGCGGATGGCCCCCGGAATCCATGGGGTGGGCTATCCGGCGGTTCTTACTCGCGGCACATTATCTTACATCCGGTGCGACGTGCTGCCTGAAATGGCAGCGGCGTGCAACAGGGTACATTTGTTCGATCTGGCGGGTCTTGGTCAGTCTGAACGACCTTGGAATCCGGCGCTTAATGGGTCGGTTACCGATCAAGTTCCCGTCGTTCACAAGTTGCCGAAAAACTGCAGTCATTTCCAGATTAGAGATCAGCCCGAACAGACACCCACGCCGCTGATCAATCTCCTGAAGCGAAAGGGCTGAGCTATGACGGATCAAATCAAAATCCCTGACCGGCGCGGTCTGACGACGGTATTCGAAATCACTGGATCGGTTCTGGCCATGGCCTATGCCTTGTTTATCGCGTCTAATACAGGGGCCGAGCTGTTCGGGTTTGCCCTGTTGTTACTGTCCTCGGGCCTGTTTGCGGCCTGGGCCGTGATTGATCGCCGCTGGACGTTCCTGTTGTTGCAGGGGTTTTATTCGGCCTCGGCGATCATCGGCTTGATCCGGTGGGCATGAACTTCGCATAGGGCGGTTGCGGAAATCTTGTTAGAACAGCCTTATGCGCAATGAAGATAGAATCAAAATCGGCTTTTTGCTGTTCGACGGCTTTCCCATGGCTTGCCTGACCTCGGTGATCGAGCCGTTGCGGGCGGCCAATGAAATCGCCGGGCAAGAGGCGTTCTGCTGGTCGCTGCTGTCCGAGCGTCAACAGAAAGTACAATCCAGCGCAGGTGTCCGGTTCGAGGCCGAGAGGTCTTTGGCCGACTGCAAGGATATCGACATTTTGTTCCTTCTCAGCAGCCCAACGTCCGGCTTTGACAACACAACCGTTGGCAACGGTGCTCTGCGCAGTCTCGGACGGCATGGCACCGTTTTGGGCGGGATTAGCGGTGGGGTTTTCCCATTGGTCCGGTCCGGGGTGATGGGGGGGCAACCTGTTTCCGTCCATTGGTGCTATGAGGCCGCATTTCTGGCTGAGTTTCCCGAAGTCGACTCGCGTAGCGAGGTGATCGTGAAAACGGCCACACGTTACACTGCAGCTGGCGCTGCGGCCGGGTTCGATCTGGCCCTGCATCTGATCGAGGATCGGCTGGGCGGCGATGTCGCGCACGAGGTTGCCTGTTGGTTCCAACATCCGATGATGCGCGGGGCAGGTGTGCGGCAACAGGTTCCGACCACGACCGCGCCGGAAACCGGGGACAGCCTTCCACCGTTGGTGTCGCGTTGTGTCGACCTATTCGCGAGTCATATGAGCGATCCGATTTCCATCGCAGAGGCCGCACAGCAGATGGGGGTTACGCCGCGCCAGGTGGAACGTGCCTTTAAACAGGCGACAGGCCAAAGCCCCAGCCACTATTATCGCGCAATGCGCATGAAGGCGGCGCGCCAGATGGTGGTCTATACCAAAGACCCAATCGCAGACATCGCGGCTGCGATCGGGTATGGTTCAGTGGCGCCGCTTGTGACGCATTACCGGTCGGCCTTTGGGCTAAGCCCCAGCGAAGATCGCCGTAGGATCAACCGCTTCCGCGTTGAAGGTAATGCGCCATTGCCGTCAGTCTGACACTGCTTTACAGCGCCGAACGCATTGCAGTGACGATGGCATGGTGCAACGATCCGGCGGATGAACGAGGGCCATAAATGCTGAACGCCTCGTCTGACCGACAGAGAACAAAGCAGCCAACGTGGTGAATTGAGCAACGGGCGACGCTGCCCGCGTCCATTTTACGGAGATCCAGCATGCACAACAGCTCCAGCACTGCTGGTATTTGACCCCCATTCAGGTCGAACCGTGTCCAACCGTCGGTCTGTTCTGTCACCGACGCGGTATCGCCCAAAGCGGACTTCACCTGATCAGCAAGTTCTTCGTGCGTGTCAAAAGGAGCCTCGATCATCCACTGATCCGGACCGGCCCAAAAGGCAGTGACAGTGTCACCGGCATGTTGGCCGATACCAGGTGTAGGGGCACCGATCAGTTTTGCCAGGGCTTTGCTGGCTTTGGTTTCCTGTCCCATCCGCGCGGCGACGGATGCCAGCGCGACGCCCGGAACTTCCCGGCACGTAACCCCGCCAACAGTGTCGACCTGCGGTTCGGACCCGCCCAATGCGGTTATTGCAACTAGATCATGCACGCAGACGCTCTCCTTCGGGGTCAACGAAATGGGCCGATACGATTTCGACCTCGACGGTCAGATCGGTCAATGGGGACACGAGGCGCATTTTCTCGCCCATCCGGTTTGCGCCATCCTTCAAAAGACCCAGCCCGATATTGCTGTTCAGAATAGGCGAATACGCAGCCGAAGTGACATAGCCCTGATCGTGCGCGGCATCCACCGGGCCGGTCGTGTTCATCAAATGGCCACCAGCGGTGACTTTCTCTTCGGGCGATACCGGTTTGATCCCGACCAGCCGCAGGACATCCGGTTCTACCAAGGCCTCTCGTTCGGACAGGGTCGATCCGATGCTGTCTTTCTTTTTCGACACCATCTTACCCAATCCAAGATTCAATGCCGTTGTGGTGCCGTTCAGCTCGTTGCCAGCCGCGTGGCCCTTTTCGATCCGCATGACGCCCAGCGCTTCGGTGCCGTAGGGGACCACGTCAAATTCTTCACCCTCGGTCATCAGACGCCGCATCAGCGCATCGCCATAGCGTGAGGGCACCGCGATTTCGAACGCCAACTCTCCCGAGAATGAGATCCGGAACAGCCGCGCGCGCAACCCGCCGCAGACTGTAATGTTGCCACAGCCCATGAACGGAAATGCCTCGTTTGAAATGTCGAATTCAGGGTCGACGATCTTTTGCAGCAGCTTGCGCGAATTGGGACCAGCGACAGCATATTGCGCCCAGGATTCCGTGGTCGAGATCAGCTGCACATCCATATCCGGGAACAGGCATTGGCGCACAAATTCCATGTGACGATAGACATTTACCGCGTTGGCCGTGGTCGTTGTAACGACAAAATGATCCTCGGCCAGACGCGCGGCTGTGCCATCATCCATCACCATGCCGTCTTCGCGAAGCATCAGGCCATAGCGGGTTTTTCCCACGGGAAGCTTGGCGAAACCGTTCGCGTAGACGCGGTTCAGGAAATCAGCCGCGTCCGCGCCCTGCACGTCGATTTTTCCAAGTGTCGTACAGTCGCACACCCCGACGGACGCGCGGGTCTGGCGCACTTCACGGTCCACTGATTCACGCCAATGAGTCTCACCCGGAAGGGGGAACCATTGCGCGCGCAGCCAGTTGCCGACCTCGACAAACACAGCGCCCTTCTCCTTGGCCCAATAATGCGAGGGCGTCAGGCGCGTGGGGTGGAATTCTTGTCCCTTCATCCGACCGGCGAAGGTGCTGATCGGAACAGGCGTGTAGGGTGGGCGGAAAATGGTTGTTCCTGTTTCGGGGATCGTCTTTCCGGCCACCTCGGCCATGATCGCCAATGCGCTGATGTTCGAGGTCTTGCCTTGATCAGTCGCCATGCCAAGGGTGGTATAGCGTTTCAGGTGTTCAACTGACCGGAACCCTTCCTGATAGCTGAGTTTGACGTCCTTGACGGTCACGTCATTTTGCTGGTCCAGCCATGCGCGTTTGCAGCCTTCGACATACCAGAACGGTTTCTGCGCGATTGGGGTATCCTCAGCCTCGGGCAAGTCAGGCTGAGCAACGCCCAACTCCAACGCTGCCGCAGCAGCCTCGGCACCGGATTGCAATGCGCCGTGGGTGGACATCACCCCGTTCGCCGCACCCGCCACCGATAGCCCGACAGGCAGGTTCGAGCCGGGCACAAAGGCGGCCAGATCGTCGTTCCAGACCGGACGCCCGCGCTGATGGCAGGTCAGATGCACATTCGGGTTCCAACCACCCGAGACGCCCAGCGCGCCGCATTCAAGCGTGCGGGTCGAACCGTCGGGCAGGGCAACTTCGACAAAGGTCAGACCAAGGCGTCCCTTTGTATTCACAACCTGAGCGCCGCTCAGGACTTCGTAATCGTAGTTGACCGGAGCATCCTCACGCACGTCGACAACGGCGCAAATGTGAACGCCCTTTGCATGCAGATCGGCGGCGGTGCGGTGACCGTCGTCGTTGTTGGTAAAGATCGCCACGCGCTGAGAGGCAGTAGCCGCGAACCGATTGGCATAGGTTCGCAAGGCGCTGGCCATCATGATGCCGGGGCGGTCGTTGTTTTCGAACGCGATGGGCCGTTCAGTCGACCCCGCACACAGCAACGCCTTCTTGGTGTAAATGCGCCAGAGGATTTGGCGCGGCTTACCGGCGGGCAGGGTGGCCACGTGATCTCCGGTGCGTTCTACAGCGCCGTAGATGCCGTGGTCGAAGGCGCCGATGACAGTGGTTCTGGCCATCAGCCGGACGTTGGGCATTGATGACAGTTCCGCGACGGCCTGTGCGGCCCAATCGCTGCCGCTTTGATCTCCGACCGAAAATGTCTCGCTGTTCAGACGTCCGCCGAACCGAAAATCCTCATCAACCAGAATAACGTCCGCACCTGCGCGTCCTGCGGTCAGGGCTGCCATCAAGCCCGATGGACCCGCGCCGATGATTAGCAGGTCACAGTGGCGGAACCCTTTGTCATATTCGTCGGGATCAGCCTCCATCGACAAAGAGCCAAGGCCCGCGGCGCGACGGATGATCGGCTCATAGGCTTTTTCCCAAAAAGCGGCCGGCCACATGAAGGTTTTGTAGTAAAACCCAGCGGACAGGAAATTCGAGAACAGATCGTTAACGCCAAGCGCATCGAATTTCAGGCTGGGCCAACGGTTCTGCGATTGCGCCTCAAGCCCATCAAACATCTCGGTCGTTGTGGCGCGTGTGTTGGGTTCCTGCCGGTTGCCAGAGCGCAGCTCGACAATGCCGTTGGGCTCCTCGGATCCGGCGGTCAGCAGGCCGCGCGGGCGGTGATACTTGAACGAGCGTCCGATCAACCGCACGTCATTGGCCAGCAAAGCCGAAGCCAGTGTATCGCCGGGATGGGCGGTATAGTTGCGGTTGTCGAACCGAAAGTTAACAGTGGTGTTGCGGTCGATCTGGCCACCGCCCAGCCTGTTGGATTGCGTCATTTGGATCGCCCCCGCGCGCGGGCCACATCGCGGGCCAGTTCTACCTTGGAAATCTCATGCGTGGTGGTGTCACGGGTCACGACCAGCCACGACCGGTCGCCAGCCTCATGATACCATAGTTCTTGATGTTCGCCTGCGGGATTGTCGCGCAGATAGCCGTATTCATAGAACGCTTCCGCCGCGTCTTCGGCCTGCCAGTCCGGGCGGTTGATCAGTGTCGCATCACCCAGATAGGTGAATTCGGATGCGTCGCGCGGGCCCAGAAGGGGATGGTTGATAATCATTCTCGTGCTCCCCTCAATGCAGGTTGGGCTGATTGCCCACGCCTTTTTCGTCGATCATCCGGCCCGTGCGGAACCGGTCGAAGCGATAGGCCGTGGCGGTAGAGTGCGGTTCGTCCTTCGCCAACAGATGCGCAAAACAGTAACCGGACGCCGGGGTCGCCTTGAACCCGCCATAGCACCAGCCACCATTGAAATAGAGCCCCTCGACGGGTGTGCGGTCGATGATGGGCGAGCCATCCATCGACATGTCCATAACGCCGCCCCACATGCGCAGCAAACGGGCGCGGCCGATCATCGGCATCAACGAGACGCCGCCTTCGCAGACATCCTCGACCACTGGCAGATTTCCACGTTGGGCGTAGGTGTTATAGCCGTCGATATCACCGCCAAAGACCAACCCGCCTTTGTCGGACTGGCTGACATAGAAATGTCCGGCCCCATAGGTGATGACGCTGGGCAGAACGGGCTTCAGACCTTCGGACACAAAGGCCTGCAGCACGTGGCTTTCGATCGGTAGGCGCATGCCCGCCATGCCCATCACCCGGCCCGAGTTTCCGGCAACAGCGCAGCCGACTTTGTTAGCCCCGATAAAGCCCTTTGAGGTCTCGACGCCCAGGCATTTGCCGTTCTCGATACGCAAACCAGTTACTTCGCAATTCTGGATGATGTCGACACCGTGGCTGTCCGCGGACCGGGCAAAGCCCCAGGCCACCGCATCATGGCGCGCGGTGCCGCCCCGCCGCTGGGCCAGACCGCCTTTGATCGGGAAACGCGCGTCGTCGAAATTCAGATAGGGGTGTTCTTTGCGTACCTGATCGGCATCCAACAATTCGGCATCTGCACCGTGCAGGATCATCGCATTGCCGCGCCGCGTATAAGCGTCGCGCTGACCATCCGTGTGGAACAGGTTGAGTATTCCACGCTGGCTCATCATGGCGTTGTAGTTCAGGTCCTGCTCAAGCCCTTCCCACAGTTTCATCGAGAATTCATAGAACGGCTCATTCCCGTCCAGCATGTAGTTCGAGCGAACGATCGTCGTGTTCCGCCCGACATTGCCTCCGCCGATCCAGCCCTTTTCGACAACCGCTACATTGCGATGACCATAGACCTTGGACAGATAATGGGCCGTCGCCAGCCCATGACCACCACCGCCTATGACGATGATGTCGTAATGGGCTTTGGGTTCAGGGTCACGCCAAACCGGCTTCCACCCTTTGTGGCCGGTAAGCGCCTCTTTGATGACTCGAAAGCCTGAATATCGCATGAATCGGACCTTTTTGGCCAGAATTCACTATTTTCCTGCTCAGTGATATCCTCAGATGCGACATTGGTGTGTCTGAATCAGACCCTTTGGTGTGCCGGGCCGGGAACCAATTGTGAAAACCATGATACAAAGGCGTCAACCTCGGGTGATGCGCGCTGCACGGCCAGAAAGTACCCTTCGGTCGCCGGGGCGGTCTCATCGAAAGCACGCGCGACCTGTCCGGTTTGCAGAGCGTGATCGGCAATAAGGGCATTCACCAAGGCCACGCCGTTTCCCGAAGCCGCCAATTGCAAGGCGAGCCCGTAAGAATCGACATAATAGGCCGGGGTATGGATTTTATGACCGGTGACTTCCGCCCAGGTGGACCAGTTGTCTGACGTTCCCACGGCCTCGATCAGGGGCAAGTCCTGAAAAGCGCCAACCAAGCCAGGTGCTTTTACCGCGATCAGGTCATTCGGCAGTAACGGTTTTGCATCCCGCCCGACTTGTTTTTCCGACCCGAACCGGATTTCGACATCGGCGCGCAGGGCCGAGTATTCATCGGGCCAGATCGTGCTGACAAAGCGAATGGACGTGTCTGGGTTTTGGTCGCGAAACTGGGGCAGGGCAGGGGAAATTAACCATTCGATGATACTGATCGATGCTGCAACAGTGACGTGCTTAGCCCGTTCCTCTGCCAAATACGGAGAGGCGGCGGATTGCAGCAATTGCAGTGCGGCTTCGACCTGCGGCAGCAGCTTTCGCCCTTCATCCGTCAAGGAAAGACCGCGCGGATGCCGATGAAACAGGACGACGCCAAGCCGGGATTCCAGCGACCTGATTTGCTGGCTTACGGCGGATTGGGTCAATCCGATTTCATCCGCCGCAGCTGTTGAGCTCAACCTTCGGGCCGCGGCCTCGAAAGACCTGAACCATGTAAGGGGGGGCAGTGTTTTGGGCATGTGCAACCGACCTAGTAGCTTTGTTAATACCTAAGACCCAACTTCTTTCGTTTGTCAAAGTGCCGGCCAATCAAAGATATTTCTCGTACTCAAGATTGGGGGATAACGTGCAGCCGGAAATTCGTAAAATAGTGACCTTCGACGAAGAAGTTCTGATCGAAGGATATCGCAAAGCCGAACGGCCGTGGCGCATGTTTGCTGTAGCAGCGGTTGTTACCAACCCTTGGGCTGGACGTTTCGTCGAAGATCTACGGCCGGAAATTTTGGCCTATGGCCCAATCCTGGGTCAAGAACTGACCGACAGGATGATCGCGCTGGCCGGAAGCGGTGAGGCGATTGAGGCTTATGGCAAGGCTGCGGTTGTGGGGCTGGACGGAGAGGTCGAGCATGCCTCGGGCCTGATCCACACTCTGCATTTCGGGAACATCTTCCGGCAGGCGGTTGACGCCAAGTCCTATCTTTCATTCACTAACACCCGGGGGCCTGCGAACACACCGATCATGGTGCCATTGATGGACAAGAACGATGCAGGCCGCCGGTCGCATTACCTGACGCTGCAATTCGCCATCCCCGACGCGCCCCGTGCGGATGAGATTGTCGTGGTTTTGGGCGGAGCAACCTCGGGCCGTCCACATCATCGCATCGGCGACCGTTATCAGGATTTGAAGGATCTGGGCCATGACGTGGACAACCCGGCCTCGGTCTGACATCGGCGGGCTCGCCGCGATAGACGAAGGTGAAGGCCCGCTTGTGGTTCTGCTCCATGGCGTTGGATTGCGGGCCGAAGCCTGGGGCGCGCAAATCGATGCGCTGTCTGCTGCCGGGTATCGTGTTCTGTGTCCGGATATGCCCGGGCACGGAAAAACCCAGTTTCAAGGTGCTATGGGGCTGGATGGGTACGCCAACCCGATCGCGGTCCGATTGACCGAGCCTGCCGTTCTGATTGGGCATTCCATGGGAGCTTTGATCGCTTTGGACATTGCGGCATCGGGGCATGATCAGGTGAGAGGCGTTGCCGCGTTGAACGCGATTTACCGCCGAACCCCCGAAGCCCGTGCGGCTGTCACGACCCGCGCGTCGGCTCTGGATACCGAGGTCATGAACGATCCCACCGTGACTTTGCAGCGTTGGTTTGGCGATCAGGTTTCCGAAGAATGCGAAGCCTGTTCGCGTTGGCTGAAAGATGTCCACCCGGGCGCATACAAAGCGGCCTATACCATCTTCGCCGAAAGCGATGGCCCGACTGACGCACAACTGGGTCAAATCAAATGCCCGGCACTGTTTATGACGGGCGGGGATGAGCCAAATTCCACACCCGGCATGTCGCAGGGCATGGCGCAGCAAGTGACAAATGGCCTGGCAAAGATAATCCCAAATGCCGCCCACATGATGCCCATGACGCACCCGGCTGACGTTAACGCCAATTTGCTTGAGTTCGTTCGGAGGTGCCTGCCATGACCGAGATTGACACTCGCGCCCTGCGTGATGCATTCGGCAACTTCATGACTGGCGTGACGGTTGTGACTACCCGGGATTTTTCCGGCAATCCGGTCGGGTTCACGGCGAATTCGTTCACGTCCGTGTCGCTTGATCCGCCTTTGCTGTTGGTCTGCCCCGGCAAGTTTCTGTCCAGCCACGATACCTTCGCCGGATGCTCGCATTTTGCGGTGAATGTTCTGGCAGACGGGCAGCAGGGCGTCTCGAATACCTTCGCAAGATTCAAGGGCGACCGATTTGGTCGGGTGGTGCATCGCGACGGAGCCCATGGCTTGCCGCTGATCGACGGGGCGCTGGCACAGTTTAGCTGTGAAACGCATCAGGCGCTGCCCGCAGGCGACCACACGGTTCTGATTGGCCGTGTCACGGAGTTCACCCATATTGGCGGAAACGGTTTGGGTTACGTTAACGGATCGTACTTCAGTCTTGAGCTCGAGCGTGAGATGGACGCGCAGGTTCCAACAATCTGCGGCGCGATTGTCGCATCGAGTGGCAAAGTTCTTCTGGAACGCCACGAAGGCGCATTTCGCCCGGTTCAAATCGCCGGTGCGGAACCCGGGGGGCAACGCAACAGGCTGGCACAGGGCCTTTCCGATCGGGGCATTCAGGCGCAGATCGAACAGGTCTATTCTTCGTTCAACGATGCCGAAACGAACCTGCACTACACGTTCTTTCTGGCGTCTTGCGTTCAGAACATCCCGGTGGAAAATGCCGAATGGGTAGATATCGGCGATCTGGCTGATCTGACTTACGCCAGCAATAGCTTGCACCACATGATGACCCGCTACGCCCTTGAAGCCCGCGAAGGCGTTTTCGGGCTGTATCTCGGTGACGCCGAACGCGGCGAAATTCACAGTTTCGGTAAAGGAGCCATTTGATGGAGTTTTCACTGTTTGCCCACGTGGAACGTCTGACCCCGGATCAGCCTCACGATGTTCTGTATGATGAATTCGTGAGCCTGGTGAAGATGGCTGATGACGGGGGCATGCGGGCAGTTTGGACAGGTGAACATCATGGGATGGAGTTCACCATTGCCCCCAACCCGTTTCTGTCGCTGGTCGATCTGGCGCATCACACGCGCAATGTGCGGTTGGGCACCGGAACGGTAATTGCGCCGTTCTGGCATCCCATCAAACTGGCAGGTGAGGCCGCCGCAGCGGATCAGATGACGAAAGGTCGTATCGAGTTGGGGATCGCGCGCGGTGCGTATTCCTATGAATACGAACGTCTGATGCCAGGAATGGACGCTTGGGAGGCGGGGCAGCGCATGCGCGAGTCCACCCCGCTGTTGCCGCAGATCTGGCAAGGCGACTGCGCCCATGAAGGCGAGTTCTATGCGTTTCCGGCGGCAACTTCGGCGCCGAAACCTTATCAGGATGGCGGGCCTCCAATCTGGATCGCCGCGCGGGATCCAAACAGCCACGAATTCGGCGTTCACAACGGATTCAACATTCAGGTCACCCCGCTGTGGCAGGGCATGGAAGAGATCGAGACCCTGATGGGGCGGTTCAACGATGCCTGTGACAGCTACGCGGGGCCGCGCCCCAAGATCATGCTGTTGCACCACACCTATGTCGGCAAAGATGACGAGGATGTTGCGCAGGGCGTGCAAAATCTGCGCCGTTACTACAATTACTTTGGTGCATGGTTTATGAACAAACGGCCAGTTGAACAGGGCTTGATCAAGCCGATTACCGAAGCCGAGATGGACGCAAACCCGATGTATACCAGCGAAAAACTGGGCCGCGACCTGACAGTTGGGACCGCGCAACAGGTAATCGACCGGATCAAGTGCTATGAAGATCTGGGCTATGACGAGTTTTCGTTCTGGGTCGATAGCGGCATGACCAACGAACGCAAGCGCGCCTCTTTGGCGCGATTCATCGACGACGTGATGCCGGCATTTCAGTGAGGACCACCATGGGAAACTTACCGCATTTTCAGCTGTTCATTGATGGCGCCTGGACCGAAGGTTCAGCCTCGCAGGTCATGACGTCCGAGAACCCGGCCACAGGCCAGGGGTGGGCCACATTCGCGTGCGCCTCGCCCATAGATGTTGAGCGCGCCATCGCCGCTGCCAAACGGGTTCTGGATGACCCGGAATGGCGGGATATGACACAGACCCAGCGGGGTAAGCTGCTGTACCGCCTTGCTGATCTGGTGGCAGAAAACGCCGCGCGTCTGGGTGAGCTGGAGACAACCGACAGCGGAAAGCTGTTGGCGGAAACCTCGGCACAAACCGGATATGTTGCCGATTACTACCGCTACTATGCGGGTCTGGCAGACAAGATCGAAGGCACGGTCCTGCCCATCGACAAGCCTGACATGCATGTCTTTACCTCACGAGAACCGATTGGCGTCGTGGCCGCGATCGTGCCGTGGAATGCCCAGATGTTCCTGACCGCGACCAAGCTGGGCCCGGCGTTGGCTGCCGGGTGTTCCGTGGTGCTGAAAGCATCGGAAATCGCGCCCGCACCCATGCTGGAATTCGCCAAGCTGATTGAACAGGCTGGGTTCCCGTCCGGCGTTGTGTCGGTCATCACCGGTGACGCCGAAAACTGCGCGATCCCACTGACCCGCCACCCGGATGTCGACCGAATTGCCTTTACGGGTGGGCCTGAAACTGCCCGCCATGTGGTACGAAACTCGGCTGAGAACTTTGCGGTCACGTCATTGGAGTTGGGTGGGAAATCCCCGATCCTCGTGTTTGAGGACGCCGATTTGGTCGGTGCAGCAAACGGCCTGATCGCAGGTAATTTCGGCGCATCCGGTCAGAGTTGCGTGGCGGGAACGCGCGGACTGGTGCATCGGTCAATCCTTGGGCCCTTGGTCGAGCGGATCGCCGAAAAGGCCAGCGCCATCCGGTTGGGTGATCCTTTGCAGCCGGAAACGCATGTTGGTCCGTTGTGTACCGCGGCGCAGGTGCAAAAAATTGAAGACACACTGGGCAAGGCACAAGGGCAGGGCGCGACGATTCACTTCGGGGGAAAAGCTGCCGACCGTCCCGGAAACTACATGAACCCCACCTTGGTAGAATGCGCGTCCCCCGAAACCGAAACGTTGAAAATCGAAATGTTCGGGCCGGTGATGTCCTTGATGCCATTCGATACCGAAGAAGAGGCTATCGCGCTGGCAAACAGCACCCCTTACGGATTGGGCTCGGGCGTGTTCACGCAGAACCTTGCGCGCGCACACCGCGTGTCGAAAAGGATCAGGGCCGGTATCTGCTGGGTGAACACCTACCGCGCGATTTCACCCATTGCGCCTTTCGGCGGGTTCAACCAGTCGGGATATGGTCGCGAGGCCGGAGTTGAGGCGATACTGGATTACACCAGAACCAAGACAACCTGGATCAGTACCGCGCAAGAGCCGATGGCGAACCCTTTCATAATGCGCTAAGGATTCGGAAAGGCAGGGATTTCTGCAGGGAAGTGAGGGGCGCATGAAACTGACAAAACCAAACTTCCCATCGCCGGCCGATGCCGCCGACCGCAAGGCAATTGCCCCTGTAATCTGCTATCCGCCGGATGCCCTGCAGCAGCCTGATCTGAACGGTTTGAGCAAGCTTCGCGAGGATGCGGTAAAGGTGGCTGAGGCCACCGCGGCGCCACGCGATGCGGCATGCATTGATGTTCCGGCTGGCGCTTTTGTCAGGGTGGTTTCGGTCGACGGTCCTCAGGTTGGCGACCTGAACATGTGGAATAAGCATGACCTGACCGAGCGGTTCTATTCCGGCAAAACACGTGCGCTTCATGGCACACATTTGTCGACCGGGGACCGGATGTGGTCGAGCTTTCCTAATATGCGTCCGATGGCAACCATCGTTGCCGATACGCTGGATTGGTACGGGTTCGATGCCTATGGCGGCTCGGTCCATGATGTGATCGGCACGCGGTGTGATCCATATACCGGGCGTTTGCTTTCAGGGGATGACTATCACTATTGCTGTCATTCGAACCTGACCCGGGCGCTGGCCGGCCATTGCGACCTGCCGCTGCATGAGGCCGAAATGCTGGTGCATGACGTGCTGAACGTGTTCATGTGCACCGGATTTACCCGCGATACGGGCCAGTATTTCATGAAGGCCAGCCCGGTACGTCCGGGCGACTATCTTGAGTTTTATGCCGAGATTGACCTGATCGTCGGCCTGTCTGCTTGCCCCGGCGGGGATTGTTCGTCGGAACATTCCTCGGATACCGCTGCCTGCCATCCGTTATTGATGGAAGTCTACGATCCCGGCGAAGAAGCGCGGGCTGCGCATGTGCAACCGGATCGGTCAAGATACGACCGCTCACACGGAACCGGTTAACGGATCAAACGGTGCCCCAAACGGGTTAGCATTCTGCAGCACAGGTCCAGCTGTTCAATCTCAAGGAACTCGTCAGCTTTGTGCGCCTGAGCGATGGAACCTGGACCGCAAACAATCGCATGAACGCCCAGTTTCTGGAACAACCCGGCCTCCGTCGCAAAGGCGACAACACCGGTGCCGTTCGCGCCCGTCAGTTCAGCCACCAAATCACGGGCCGCGTTTTCTTCCATGGGTTCAAGACCTTCGACCTCGGCGATAGCCTCTTGCGTGATGTTCGAGTCGCTGTGGACCGCTTGCATCTCCGGCAGCAAAGAATGCTCTACGTAGTCCGAAAGGGTCTTTTTGACGAGGTCGGCGTCACTTGCCTGCACTGGGCGCATCTCCCACAAGACCTCGGCCTTGCTGGCTATGACGTTGTGGGCAACGCCGCCCGAAATTTGGCCGATATTGACCGTCGTCCAAGGCGGCTCGAACCGGCTGTCGGCGGGTGCGCGGGACTTGAGGATATGGCGCAACTCCAGCAGTTTGCCGATATAGCGCGCGGCATATTCCGCAGCATTCACCCCGTCATCGGGGGCAGAGCTGTGTCCCTCTAGACCCGAGAAGCGGGTGGTATATTCAAAGCAGCCCTTGTGCCCCTCTATCACGCGCATCTCGGTCGGTTCGCCGATGATGGCGATGTCCGGAACGATGCCACGTTCAGACAGGTCGTCGACCAGCGTTTGCGCACCAAGGCAGCCGACTTCCTCGTCGTAGGTGAAGGCAAAGTGCAGCGGTTGGTTCAGCTTGCCCGCATCCATCGTCTCACCGAAAGCCACAGCCGCAGCGATAAAGCCCTTCATGTCGCATGTTCCGCGACCGTAGAGCTTGCCGTCGGTCTCGGCCATCTGAAACGGATCGGTTGTCCAGTCCTGATCGGCCACCGGCACCACATCCGTATGGCCGGACAGAAGGATTCCGCCGGGTTGACCAGGCCCCATAGTGGCAAACACATTGGCCTTTGCCCCGGTCTTGTCTCGCGTAACGATACACCGCGCGCCCAATGCCTCAAGCCGTTCGGTCAGATAGCTGACCATTTCCAGATTCGAGTCCGCAGACACTGTCTCAAAAGCGATCAGGTCGGCTAGTATTTCCATGGTTCTGGGTAAAGTCATGGCTTCACAAACAGCTTTCTGGGGCGGTCGCAGAAACACTCGGCAGGTCCGGAATCTGTGATGAGGATCGGCTCAGTGATCTCCAACCCCCAATCATCCATCCAGAGGCCGGGCATGAAGTGAAAGGTCATGCCGGGTTCCAATACGGTCTCATCCTCGGGGCGGAGAGAGATCGTGCGTTCGCCCCAATCGGGTGGATAGCTGAGGCCAATCGGATAACCGCATCGCGCGCCGCGCTCGATACCCGCCCGTTCCAGCGGGGCAGCCAGAGCCAACGCGATATCACGCGCCTGATTGCCGGCGCGCGCGGCCTTTAGTCCCGCTTCAAGACCCTCTACCAGCGCGGCTTCAGCACGAAGCAAATAGTCGGGTGGCTTACCCAAAAAGACCGAGCGGCAGAAGGGCGCGTGGTAGCGGCGATAGCAGCCCGACAGTTCGAAAAATGTACACTCTCCGGATTTGAACGGCTCACCATCCCAAGTCAGGTGTGGTGCGGCGGCATCCGGGCCGGACGGGAGCAGTGGCACAATGGCCGCGTAATCGCCCCAATCCTCGCCAACTCCGGTGACTGCGTCATGGTAGATTTGCGCGACGAGGTCGTTCTTGCGCATACCCGGTTCGATGCGCTCCAATACGCCGTCGGTCACATGCTCGGATATCCGGGCAGCTTTTCGCATTAGCGCAATTTCCTCATCGGATTTCACGGCACGCTGCCAGTTCACCAATGTGTTTGCGTCGACCAGCTCTGCGTCGGGCAACTCCGCCAGCAAAGTCAGGTGCGCTTTGGCTGAATAATAATAATTGTCCAACTCGACACCGATCCGCCCCTTCGCGATACCAGTATCCGCAATCAGCGCTGCCAGATCCTGCATGGGGTGACGCACGGTGGATTGTACGTATTCGTCCGCATAGCCGTGGATCCGGTCATTGGACATCCAAACAGTTTTACGCGCGCCGTTGGCATCCTGATTTCGGCCCCACCAGATCGGGTCGGCATCCTGAAGCACAAGTACCCCTTGATGCACATAGAACGACCAGCCCTCATAGCCCGTCAGCCATGCCATGTTTGAAGGATCTTCGACAAACAAAGCATCCAAACCCGCCGCTGCCATGGCAGCACGGGTCTTTGCCAATCTGCGGTCATACTCGGCGCGGCTGAAGGCCGGATCTGAATGGGGCATTTTAGGCTCCTGCCTTGGGCGAGTTTTGTTGACAGAACTTGACGAATGCGATCACGTCAATGGGCATCACGGGAAAGACACCAAATTGAGAATCTCACCTACCCCCCATCGCGGCGGCCAAAAGCTGATCAATGGCGCTTGCTTGAGAATTGACGCAGACGCGCAGGTTATCTGCTTTTTCTCTGAGGTCACGAAATGAGGGGGTTTGACACATCTGAGTTCGCAGCACGAACAGAACGTGCGCAAAACAAGATGCGAGCCTCTGGTCTGTCGGCGCTATTGCTGACGACGGAACCTGAGGTCCGATATTTTACCGGCTACCTGACGCGGTTTTGGGAAAGCCCGACACGGCCCTGGTTTCTGATTGTACCCGCCAATGGTAAGCCGATTGCGGTGATCCCTTCGATCGGGGCCGCGCTTATGGCCGAGACATGGCTCGACGATATCCGAACCTGGGCTGCGCCGGATCTGGTCGATGATGGCATTACTCTTTTGACCGATACGCTTCGCGAGGTGACCCCAAGCGACGCGAAAATTGGATTGCCCGATGGGCATGAAACGCATGTCAGGATGCCGTTGGCAGACATTCGACGTCTGCAACAGGCAGTTGGTCAGCGAGGCCTTTGCGGCGACGACGGGATCGTACGCGCGCTTCGGATGGTGAAATCATCAGCTGAGATTGCAAAGATCGAAACGGCATGTGCCATCGCCGGGCGCGCCTTTCAGAGGGTACCCGAAATCGCCAAAGAAGGCGTGGCGCTGGATGCTGTTTTCCGCGGGTTTCAGATGCTGTGTCTGGACGAGGGGGCCGATTGGGTTCCCTACCTTGCCGGCGGTGCGGAACAGGGCGGTTACACTGACGTGATTTCCCCAGCATCTGATACGCTGCTGCAGCATGGTGATGTATTGATGCTGGACACCGGCCTGGTTTGGGACGGGTATTTCAGTGATTACGACCGCAACTGGTCGATAGGGTCCGCGAACGCGCAGGTTAAGTCAGCCTACTGTGCTTTGATTGAAGCATCGGATGCGGCATTTGAGATTGCGCGCCCCGGTGCCACGGCGGCTGACTTGTTTCAGGCGATGAACTCTGTGCTGTCGCGCCACGATGCTGACACTGGGGCCGGGCGCTTGGGGCATGGATTGGGGATGTCTTTGACAGAATGGCCGTCCCTCATTCCAACCGACCACACAGTTTTGGAACCAGGCATGGTCTTGACGCTTGAACCGGGCATTGCCGTGGGTGGAAAAATCCTTGTCCACGAAGAAAACATCGTCATAACCGAAGGAGAGCCCCGCTTCCTTAGCCCGCGCGCTGGTATGGAGTTGCCCGAGATATGACGCGTTTACCTTATACAGTTGATGCAGATGATCCCGCCACGTCCCCAATGGGCCTGATTGTCTTGCAGACAGACGAGACCCTTGAGCCGGAGTTCAACGCATATTTTTCTGATCGCAGCTGTCCCATTTACGTCTCTAGAATTCCCAGCGGTAAAGAGGTGACGACTGATACTCTGGCGGAAATGAAAACGGCACTGCCTGCCGCTGCTGATTTGTTGCCCAAGACGCGACCATATCGAGTGGTCGGATACGGGTGCACCTCTGCCAGCTCGGTGATCGGCTCGGAACAGGTCGAACAAATGGTTCAAAAAACTTGCGAGGCGGCGATTGTTACAAACCCATTGCGCGCGGCCTCGGCCTGCGCCCACGAACTTGGGGTAGCAAAGTTCGCACTTTTGTCGCCATATATCGAAGAAGTGAACGATCCCTTACGCAGTGCTTTTGCGCAAAATGGCATCTCGATAGATGTTTTTGGCACCTTCGGGGAAGCCAAGGAAGCCAAGGTTGCCCGGATTTCCCGAGAGTCTTTGATCGACGCTGCGGTGAATCTTGGGCGGGACGATTCGGTTGAAGCTGTTTTTCTAAGTTGTACGAATCTAAGAACTTTTGACGTAATCCCGATTGTACAGGAACGCCTAAAAAAACCGGTGCTTTCCAGCAATCAAAGCCTCGCGTGGCACATGCGCAAGTTGAATTCCGCCTGAAAACTCGGCTGCTTCCTTTCTAATAGTTACCCACGTGTCATATTTTGGTTGCGTGCCGCACCCTGCATGTCCTTAAATGGCCTCGACAGGTCTTTGAGATCCGGATGAACCGGGCAGGCAAGGACTGCACAGGGGAGACTAATCGGTAAATGTCTAATGACGCAGCGTTCGTCGAGTTTCAGCATGTCCAAAAATCTTATGATGGCGAGATCCTTGTTGTAAAAGACCTTAACCTTTCCATGCCGAAGGGTGAGTTTCTTACAATGCTTGGGCCCTCGGGTTCCGGCAAGACAACTTGCCTGATGATGCTGGCAGGTTTTGAAACAGCCACCCATGGCGAGATTATGTTGGACGGACGGCCGATCAACAACATCCCACCGCACAAGCGCGGTATCGGCATGGTTTTCCAAAACTACGCTCTTTTTCCGCATATGACGGTGGCAGAAAATCTGTCGTTCCCTCTGGAAGTGCGGAAAATTGGCAAGGATGCGCGAGAAGAAAAGGTCCGGCGGGCGCTTGATATGGTCCAGATGGGGGCCTTTGGCAGCCGTCGACCGGCGCAATTGTCCGGGGGGCAGCAACAGCGGATCGCCCTTGCGCGCGCTTTGGTGTTCGAACCCGAGCTGGTTCTGATGGATGAACCGCTGGGTGCGCTCGACAAACAGCTGCGCGAACATATGCAGTTTGAAATCACGCGCCTGGCCCATGAACTTGGGATTACGACCGTCTACGTGACCCACGACCAGACCGAAGCCCTGACAATGTCAGATCGCGTTGCGGTATTCGACGATGGGCGCATTCAACAGCTTGCGCCGCCGGATCTTCTGTACGAAGAGCCTGAAAACAGTTTTGTTGCCCAGTTCATTGGTGAAAACAACACATTGGAAGGCGTTATTAAGTCAATCAACGGCGACGAATGTGTTGTGGCGCTGGATGACGGATCTGAAATTGACGCCAAGCCGGTCAATGTCCACGCGGCAGGTGATCGGACCAAAGTGTCAATCCGGCCTGAGCGGGTGGAGTTCAACAAGGATCGCCTGCACGCCGATGCGCATACTCTGAAAGCAACGGTGAAAGAGTTCATCTACATGGGCGATGTCTTCCGCTTCCGTCTGTCGGTTGCCGGGAATGACGACTTCATCATCAAGACGCGAAACGCCCCGGACGCTATCAGACTGTCACCGGGCCAGGAAGTCGAAATCGGCTGGCTTGCGCGTGACTGTCGGGCGTTGGACGCCTGATCAGGGAACAACCCGTTCACGACACCAAAGTGCGCGGGGAAAGGCATGGGTGGGTTACCCCGTGGCCCAACCAAAAAGATCAAAATTAACGGGAATAACAGGGAGTTAACGATGAAAGTAACAAAAACCACTCTTATGGCAGGTGCTATCGTGGCAGTTGCCGGCGCTGCATCAGCCGAAGAAATGACAATTGTCTCTTGGGGCGGCGCATACTCCAAGTCGCAGCTGAAAGCATATCACGAGCCCTATTCCGAGAAGTCCGGCGTCACGATCCTGAACGACGACAGCTCGGCCGAGGCGGTTGCGAAACTGCGTGCGATGAACGAAGCGGGTAACGTTACCTGGGACGTGGTCGACGTTGTGGCGGCAGACGCAATTCGTCTGTGTGACGAAGGTTTGGCGCTGGAAATCGATCCGGACACCATGCTGGCACCGGCACCTGACGGAACCTCGGCTGCCGATGATTTCGGTGACTTGCTTGTCAGTGAGTGTTTCATTCCGCAAATCGTTTATTCGACCACATTCGGATATCGTACGGATCTTGTGGGTGACACACCGCCGTCGGATGTTTGCGCAGTCTTCGATCTGGAAGCCTATCCTGGCAAGCGTTCGCTTGAAAAGCGTGCCATCAACAACATGGAATGGGCGCTGATTTGTGATGGCGTAGCCAAAGACGACGTCTATGACGTGCTGGCGACTCCTGAAGGGCAAGATCAGGCCCTGGCCAAGCTAGGCACCATCAAAGACAACGTTGTCTGGTGGTCCGCAGGCGCGGACACGCCGCAGTTGCTGGCGGACGGCGAGATCATCATGGGTTCGACCTATAACGGTCGCCTGTTCAGCGTGATCGAAGAACAGAAGCAACCCGTTGCAATGCTGTGGGATGCGCAGATCTTTGATCTGGACGGCTGGATTATTCCTGCTGGTTTGAGCGAAGAGCGTCAGAAGCGCGCGCTGGACTACATCATGTTCGCAACCGATACGCAGCGCCTGGCGGATCAGGCCAAGTACATCTCGTACGGTCCGGCCCGCGCATCTTCGGCGCCGCTGGTGGGTCAGCACGCGGACCTGGGCATCGACATGGCACCTCACATGCCGACCGATCCCGAGAACGCCAAGAACACGTTCCTGTACAACTACGAGTTCTGGGCTGACTATCGTGATGATATCGAAGCAAAGTTCCAGGCTTGGCTGGCGAAGTAATCGCTGATTGAACCAAAAAACCAGCCGGGGCCAAGTTAGGCCCCGGCGTCAAAAAATCAGGGAACGCAGATGAGCGACGCAACTCAATCAGGTCCGATGTTGGCGGCAGATGGTACGCCGCTGAAGAAATCACTGGCGCGTTCATTGCGTCGGCGTAAATTGCGGGCGTTGGCTCTGGTTGCGCCACTTTTGCTATTTGTACTGCTATCATTCGTCATACCTATCATTTCCATGCTATTCCGATCGGTCGAAAACGGGATTGTCTCAGAGACACTTCCTTTGACAGTCGTTGAGTTACAGCAATGGGACGCCGAGAGCGGGGAATTGCCGGACGAAGCTTTGTATGAAGCATTTATTCGCGACATGGTTGTTGCCGTTGACGCCAAGCAACACACAAGACTAGGTACCCGCTTGAATTACGAACAGACGGGAATGTCGTCGATGTTCCGAAAATCTGGACGCCAAATCAAGCGGTTGGATCCGGAAGCTGACGCCCCGTTCAAGGAAAAATTGATCGAAATTCACGATGGCTGGGGGGACGTGGACACGTGGCGCGTGATCAAGACGCACGCGGTGCCGATCACCAATGGATACTTTCTGAACGCTATTGATATGCAGCGCACACCCGAAGGGGCGCAAGCGCAACCCGAAGATAAGCGCATCCTCATCAAGCTGTTCGGCCGGACATTGTTCATGTCGCTGATCATTACCGGGGCCTGTATTCTGCTGGCCTATCCAGTTTCTTACCTGCTCGCCAATCTGCCGATGCGGGCTTCAAACATGCTGATGATTTTGGTGCTGTTGCCATTCTGGACCTCGCTGCTTGTGCGCACCTCCGCCTGGAAAGTGATGTTGCAGCAGCAGGGTGTGATCAACGAAACGCTGGTCTGGCTGGGCTTTGTTGCCGATGATGCGAGGCTGGTGATCATCAACAATCAATTCGGCACGATAATTGCGATGACGCATATCCTGCTGCCGTTCATGATCCTGCCGATGTATTCGGTCATGCAGACGATTCCGCCGTACTATACCCGTGCGGCCAAATCCATGGGCGCCACCAACTGGACGACTTTCTGGCGGATTTACTTCCCGCAATCGATACCGGGTATCGGCGCGGGTTCGATCCTCGTATTCATTCTTGCCATCGGGTACTACATCACGCCCGAGATCGTTGGCGGCACCAAAGGTGTCTTCATTTCGAACCGGATTGCGTACCACATCTCATCCTCTCTGAACTGGGGACTGGCTGCGGCGCTGGGGACGATCCTGCTGGCGGTCGTTCTTCTACTCTACTGGTGCTACGACAAGATCGTCGGCATTGATAACGTCAAGCTGGGATAAAGAATATGGCTGCACTTACACCAATATCCCGCAAACCGTTGTCCGTGGTTCTGCCGGCTGTCGCAATCGCCGGAGGATTTCTGGGCATGTTCGTCGGAGCCGGGCAGGACAACGTTCTGCTGGGCATTCTGATCGGCGCTGCTTTGATGGCAGGGCTGGCATGGCTGTATATCAACGTGCTGGACAACGAACGCGTTGCGCGCTGGATTACGATACTGGGTCTTGCTGCAATTGGATTTTTCTTCGCAGGCATTACGGGCTTGATCGTCGGGCTGCTGGCGGGGTGGTTCTTTGCCTTCTTCATCTTCTGGCTCTACGAGGGGCGCTATCGGCAAAAATTGCTGCCTTACATGACGGCTGGTCAGGTGTTGTGGCATTTTACTTTCCGGGTGATCTGCGGGGCAATCTTCGTGTTCCTGATCACGCCGATCCTTGTGGTACTGCCGCTGTCTTTCAATGCGCAGGACTTTTTCACCTTTACGCCCGAAATGCTGCGTCTGGACCCTGAAGGGTATTCGCTGAAGCACTACCGCGACTTTTTCACCAACAATGAATGGCAGCGTAGCTTCAAGAACTCGCTGATCATCGCACCAATTGCGACCATCATTTCGGTATCGCTGGGCACTCTGGCGGCGATAGGCCTCAGCCAGTCGCATGTTCCGGGGCGTCGGGCCATCATGGGCATTCTGATCTCGCCAATGATCGTTCCGCTGATCATCTCGGCCACGGGTATGTTCTTTTTCTACAGCGACATCGGCCGTTTTTTGGAAGGTACGCTGGGCATGAACAAGAACTTCGTCGGCTATGTGAAAGTCGTGCTGGCCCACGCGGTTCTGGGGATTCCCTTCGTCATCATCACGGTGACCGCAACGCTGGTCGGGTTTGACCAATCCCTGACGCGGGCTGCTGCGAATATGGGTGCAGGTCCGGTGCGGACGTTCTTCAAGATCCAGATGCCGCTGATTTTGCCGGGTGTAATCTCGGGCGGATTGTTTGCCTTCATCACTTCGTTTGACGAAGTTGTGGTGGTTCTCTTTGTCGGATCAGCCAGCCAGAAAACACTGCCATGGCAGATGTTCACCGGCCTGCGCGAACAAATCAGCCCGACCATTCTGGCCGTTGCGACCATCCTTGTCGTGATCTCGATCGCGCTGCTGACCACGGTCGAACTGCTGCGGCGGCGGTCTGAACGCCTGCGGGGTCTCACCCCGGCTTGACGCGACTCAAAAGCTGATTTAGCGATTTCACCATGTACCCCGGTCACGATGGCGTCGTGACGCAACGCGGGGTGCATGGCTCTCGGATCCCGAGGCCGCTCGTCCTGAACGCCGGGACTTGTGGCCGGGCGATGCCAGTCCGGCGTTGAGGAGAGTCAAAGATGAAAGATCTGAACAACCGCCCCGAGTTTTTCACCTGCCACAACGGTGACAAAGCGCCGTTGCCATTCAGCCGGGCTGAATACGACCGCCGCCTTGCCAGCCTGCGCGCGACCATGGCGGCACGGGACATTCCCGCAGTTCTGCTGACGTCGATGCAGAACATCGCTTACTACTCGGGCTTCCTGTACTGCTCGTTTGGTCGCCCCTATGGCTGTGTTGTAACGCAGGATGCCTGTACCACGGTTTCGGCCAATATCGACGCCGGGCAGCCCTGGCGCCGGTCGGTCGAAGAGAACGTGATCTACACCGATTGGAAGCGGAACAATTACTGGCGCGCTGTAGCCAGCCTGATCGGCTCCGCCCGCCGGGTCGGTATCGAGGGTGACCACATGACACTGGCAATGCGCGACTCTGCGCTGGACATGTTGGGTGGGCCGGAACTGGTCGATATCGCGCCTGATACGATGGCTGCACGGATGGTGAAATCAGCCGAAGAGATTGAATTGATCAAAGGCGGCGCGCGTACTGCGGATGTTGGTGGCGCGGCTATCCACGCCGCGATCCGTGAAGGCGCGACTGAGATCGAGATCGCCATGGCCGGACGTGACGCGATGGAGGCTGAGATTGCCCGCGCCTATCCGGATGCCGAATACCGCGACACATGGGTTTGGTTTCAGTCAGGCCTGAACACGGATGGTGCACATAACCCGGTCACCAAGCGCGCGTTGGAAAAGGGCGATATCCTATCCCTGAACACTTTCCCGATGATTTCAGGTTATTACACAGCGCTGGAGCGCACTCTGTTCCTAGGCGAACCGGACGCCGATAGCCTGCGCATCTGGAAAGCCAACGTTGCCGCGCATGAGCTGGGTCTGAGCCTGATTAAACCCGGCGCGACCTGCTCGGGGATCTGCGAAGAGATCAACCGCTTTTTCGCTGACGAAGGCCTGCTGCAGTACCGGTCCTTCGGGTACGGCCACTCTTTCGGTATCCTCAGCCACTATTACGGGCGCGAGGCGGGGCTGGAGCTGCGCGAGGATATCGATACGGTTTTGGAACCGGGCATGGTCGTTTCAATTGAGCCGATGCTGTGGATTCCAGAAGGTCAGAAGGGTGCAGGCGGATACCGGGAACACGACATTCTGGTGGTCGAGGAAACCGGTGCCGAAAACATTACCGGCTTCCCCTATGGCCCTGAACACAACACGATCAGTGCATAATTGATCTGGCAGGAAGGGCGATCAGCCCTTCTTGCCACGTTCGTGAAAGATGAACCCGATGAAGTTCAGCAGAACCTGAGCCGCCAATATCTGCGTGCTTTCGGTCGGGTCGTAATTCGGAGCCACTTCGACAAGGTCGATCCCGACTACGTCTCCGCGTTTCGCAAGCCCCTGAATTATCTCCAAGACATCATAGTACTGGAACCCGCCGTGGCTGGGCGTGCCAGTGCCAGAGGCGATGGACGGGCAGAATGCGTCGATATCAATCGTGACATAATACCGGGCGCCTTCCGGGATGCGCGCCAACACGCCATCCGTACCGAGCTTGCGCACCTGCCGAACAGACAGAATGTCCGACCCGCGGGCGCGGGCGTCCTCATATCCTTCTTTGGCGGTTGACGACACGTTCCGGATGCCCAATTGCGTCATGCCCGAAACATACGATTTTTCAATTGCACGCCGCATGGGGTTGCCGTGCCCGGCGGTCACGCCATGCCGTTCGTCCACAAAATCCAGATGCGCATCAATCTGCACGACGTGGATAGGCCCGTTTTTCTCGCAATCGTTTTCGAAAGCGTTGATGCACGGGATGTTGACTGAGTGATCGCCGCCGATGGTGACGGGCAGGGCGCCTGCGTTCAGCATCTTTTCAACACCGAACTGGATGTTGGCGTGGCTTTCTTCGGTCTTGGTGTGGATGATATCCGCGTCGCCGATATCGACCATCCGGACCGAGCCATCCAAGTAAGTGGCATCATCCTCGTGGTCATATGCGCCGGCATGGCCGAAGCTGAACAGAGTTGACGCTTCGCGCACCGCACGCGGTCCAAACCGAGCGCCGGATCGCCACTGAGTTCCGAAATCAAAAGGCGCGCCCATGACGGCGACGTCAGCATCGATTTGATCCCAATCCTCGACGTACGGAGCTTTGCCAAAGGTCGATATGCCCACAAACGGCAGGTTCAGGCGACCGCCGGAATATCCATGAGACGTCATTGCAAGAATCCTGTTTATTGTTTTCCCAGAGCAGCTTAATCGGGACTTCTAAATCAGGATAGGCGAAACCGGATACATATTGCTCAAGCGCGGACTTGATTGTCCGCCTTGCCAGTGTGTATCTGGCGTAACTGCTTGAAAGGAAACACCGTGGGACGTCACGAACTGCCACCAGAGACGGGTGCCTTTTTTATCAATCTGGATCGGGTCCCAGTGCGCCGTGACTTCATGGAAGCGCAGTTCAATCATGCAGGCTTGGTGGGTGCCACCCGGTTTGGCGCGACGGATGCCCAGAAACCCGGAGTTGTGGACGCCAGCGGCTATGTTGCCGGATCGGGCAGTCGCTGGGGATTGACGCAAAGCGAAATCGCCTGTTTCGAAAGCCATCGCGCGGTTTGGCAGGCGGTCGTGGATCAAAACCTGCAAGCGGTGGCCATTTTTGAAGATGACGTCGAAATGTCCATTCAGGCAGGATCTGTGATTTCAGCACTGATGGCGGACCCAGATGCCTTTGACATGGTGAAGCTGGACTATTCCCCCAAATCTCTTCGTTTTGGGCCAGAGACGCGTATCGCAGGCGTCACCGTCCGGCCCATGCTGGAAATGGCCCCGAGTGCGGCCGCCTATGTGCTTTCTCAGCGGGCCTGCCAGAAACTGCTGAATTGGTCCGAAAAGTATTCGGATCACCTGGATGATTTCGTCTCCATCCCACGGTCGGATTGGCGGATGTATCAGTGCTTTCCGGCTGTTGGGGTGCAGATGATCTGGTCGAAACAGCAAGATCACACGGTCGAAGAGGTGAAGGTCAGCGAACGATCCCTAGACCAGGAAACCAACAGCGGGCTGGATAAGGGGCCGCTTTGGTTCCGCCTTCGGCGGGAATTGGTCGCGGCGCGGCGCAAGCTGTATTGGCGCGTGGGGGGCCAGACGCGATTGCTGGAACAGGGGGGATACGTCGGGTTCATCCCCTGCGCCGACGATCTGAGCGTGTGAATTCAAGTCTCACCACGCCACCAAAATGGTCGTCCCGCGGTGCATCCGCGTCATTTGCGTTAACAAAACTGTCAATATGATATAACCTCGTGACGTTAGTGGTGAATAACGTTTGGGTTATGTGTCGTGGGGCAGACAATTTACGAAAGATACGGTGGCTTCAAAACGATCTCTCGGATCGTGATGACCTTTTACGAAATGGCGTTGGAGTCCGATCAGATCGGCGGTCATTTCGAAGAAATAGACATGCCTCGTTTGATTGATCATCAGACCAAGTTTGTTTCGTCCCTGGTTGGTGGACCTGCATCCTTTAGCGATGACAGGATCGAGGCGGTCCATCGTCACCTGAACATCTCTCACGCCGATTTTGACGAGATGGCCGCGCTTTTCAGCGAGGCCCTGTCGCTGCATGGAATGGAAGACGCACATATTAAAATTGCCCTTGATGCCATCGAGTCAAAACGGGCCATCATCGTGGCTCGCGACGCCGCATGAGTATTCTGGCCATAAATGAACAGCTGCTCCGCGCGATCGGTGTTGGCGTCGCTGTTGTGCGGGCTTCGGATTTGGGTTTCGTGTTTCACAACGGTCCGTTTACCGAATGGTTTGGGGCACCGGCTGAAGGTCAGACCCTGTTGGATTATTTTCCCGACCTTGATCCAAAAGAGCTCGAAGACGTCAAGCAATCCGGCCTGCGCTATTCGGCCGAGCTGCAGGTCAAACCCAAGCGCCGGACGCTGATATTCGCAGTCGCGGTGTCCTTGGCCAACGGCCTTTCCGAACAGGTGCTGGTGGTCGAATTTCAGAACATTACCCGCATTCGCGAGCTTGAGAGCATGATCGACAGTTATTCGACCATGGTCGAACGTAACACGCGCGAATTGGAACGTGAGAAAGAGCGGGTCGAACGGTTGCTGTTGAACCTCATGCCCCGCGCTGTGTACGAAGAGTTCAAGACCTTTGGTGTCGTTACGCCGCAGCTCTACGATCAGGTCTCGGTCGTGATGCTGGATTTTGTGGGCTTTACGGATTTTGCGGCAAAGACCGACCCGACTGTGACACTCAGCGAGTTGAACGACGTTTTCACGGCCTTCGACAGAATCGTCGAACAATATGGGTGCGAACGGATCAAAACTATCGGCGACGCTTATCTGGCGGTCTCGGGTATGCCGGATGCAACACCGGATCATGCGACGGCCGTGGCCCATTGCGCGGTCCGGTTCTTGCGATACCTCGAGCGGCGCAACGAAAGCCATCCGCATAAATGGCAGGCCCGGATCGGTCTGGGAATGGGGCCGGCTGTCGGCTCGGTCGTGGGTATTCAGAAATACGTCTACGACGTGTTTGGTCCGGCCGTGAAC
The DNA here is from genome assembly GCF_947495585.1 of Ruegeria atlantica. Lineage (GTDB taxonomy): Bacteria > Pseudomonadota > Alphaproteobacteria > Rhodobacterales > Rhodobacteraceae > Ruegeria > Ruegeria atlantica_G. The sequence goes on from NZ_CANLZK010000001.1 coordinate 480,963, forward strand.
ATTGCTTCACGCCTGCAAGTCTTTGCAAAACCAATGAATATTGTCGCCCCGGAAGAGATGAAGTACGCGTTGATTGACGAGTTCCAGGTCTCGGATATTGGACCGGTGGATATCAAGGGCATGGGGCAGATGGATCTGATTAACGTCACCTCGGGCCTTAGTGTTCCGGCACCAAGGCCCAGGTTCTAGCTCGAACCTCAATCGTCCTGCGGAACCAGACCTAAACCCCGCAAATATATTCCAATGCCACTTTCCAACAGATCCTCTGGCGGGAATGGAGAGCTGGCACCTGTGTTTCGGGCATAAAGCTCAACAACGCCATGGCTCATGGCCCAGATATGAGCACTGAACATTGACGCGGGCGGGCGTTTTTCGGGGGGGATATGCTGAGAAAGGTCTGCAGCCGCTTTCTCCAGGACGCTCTTGGCCCGGTTCGCGGCCAGCGCCAATTCAGGCGTTCGGTTAACGGAAATCCCGCTTTCGAACATGGCGATGTAGTGACCAGGGTGCTTGCGGGCAAAAGCCAGATAAGCCCGACCGGTTGCCTCAAACGCAGCAAGGGCCGAGGGTTGGCCCGTGTCGTAGGCGTACTGCATCAAGTCGGCAAACATCTCGAAACCCTGCCGGGCGGCCTCGGCAATCAGGTCCTCGCGTCCCTGAAAGTGCCTGTATACAGCTGCAGGCGTTACACCCGCGGTCTTTGCGGCCTCGGAAAGGGTAAAGCCTGTCGGACCTTTTTCTTCGATCAGCGAAAGAGCGGCCTCGATCAGGGCTTGCTTGAGATTGCCGTGGTGATACCCGCGTTTCGCCATGCCTGTGTCACGAGCCTTTTTGTTTAAGTTCCGGGGAACCAAGACATAATCCACGCCTGCCGGTTCGTCCAACCCTTGGCAGCAATGGAGCGCGAAAATGTCATCACGCGTCCAACACCTCGGGTCCGCCGCAAATCAGTGGATCAATCTTGCCAATAGCCTTCTTGTCTTTTTCATCATAGTCCAACGCGTGCAAAACAGTTCGTATTGCCGCGATGCGGGCGCGTTTTTTGTCGTCTGAGCGAATGATGGTCCAAGGGCAAAGGTCTGAGTGACTGCGGGTCAGAGTTTCCGAGATCGATTGCGTGTACTCGTCCCATTTACCAAGCCCCGCAATGTCGATTGGGCTGAGTTTCCATTGCTTTAGCGGATCTGTCTCACGTGCCAGAAAGCGGTTCAGTTGTTCCGCGCGCCCGACGTTAAGCCAGAATTTGAACAGTTTGATCCCGTCATTCACCAGTCCGGTTTCAAGCGGCAGAACTTGCCTGAAAAAACGTTCGCGTTCCTCAGTTTCGCAAAAGCCAAAGACATTTTCGACCACGCCTCGATTGTACCAGCTTCGGTCAAAGAACACGATTTCGCCCGCCGCAGGTAGGTGTTGAACGTAACGTTGGAAATACCATTGGCTGCGTTCGGTATCAGAGGGTTTACTGAGCGCCACGTTGCGGGCACCGCGCGGATTTAGGTTTTCGCGAAAGCGTTTGATCGTACCACCTTTTCCGGCGGCATCGCGGCCTTCGAAAATAATAGCGACGCGGTTGCCCGTTGCCCTGACCCAGGATTGCATTTTGACCAGCTCGATCTGCAGCACATCCATTTCTTTCTCGTAATCCTTACGCTTCATTCTTTCTTTGTAAGGGTAGGTCGGGTTCAGGATGTCGTCTTTCTTTGCGTTTTCAATGGCTGATCGCACCTCTTTCGGGGCGTCCTTGCGGAAATACTTTTCAATGGAACCTTTGTCCGAACGGGCCATTAGCTACCTCGCCATAAAATCCATATCCTACTATGGATTAGCTGGCAGTTTAACGCAAACCCGCTCGCTCGGCGGCGCGGTCGATCGCTGATGCGACCTCGGGGGCAGCCACAACCTGCGGCATGTGACCAATACCCGGAAGCTCGATCAGTTCCGCGTCAGGGATTTGGTCGACCAGTTGTTCTGCATGCCAAGCAAATTTGACAGTGGTGTCCGCCGTTCCGTGAACGACTTCCGTCGGTACGGAAATTTCCCCATAGCGGGGTTGCAGGGCGCGGACCTCGTTCAACAGGTTGGCCCGCTGCTTGGCATTTGCATGCATCGAGGCACGCCGCATTGTCAGGCCGGGGCCGAAGTGCTGTGAATATCCTTCGGGTGCTGTCTGCGGGGCAAAGACCTTGTCCAACGCCTGTTCCACATACCATTCGGGAACGAACGCGGTGATCAAGGGCAGGGCCAGCGTATTGCCCGCCTCAGTCGACGCCAGCTTGTTGAAACCGTCCAGCGGCGTCTCCCACGGGATTGCAGCCGGTGCGATCAAAACAAGGGCAGAAATGTTGTCGGGCCGGGTGACCGCCCAAGCAAGCGATACGGACCCGCCATAGCTTTGCCCTGCAACAATGGGTTTTTCCGCGCCCAGCTTGGCAGCGGCCTTTTGCAAGATTAACGCTTGCTCATCAATGGTTTCGCCGTTCGGATTGAAGCTGTCACTATAGCCCAGACCGGGTCGGTCGAACACGATCACACGGAAGTTCTCGGCCAAGATCGGTGCAAGCGCAAAGGTCATGTCACGGGTGTTACCGCTGGACCCGTGGATCAGAACCACATCGGGGCCTTCGCCCATGACCACCGCATGGACGGCGATACCGTCGACCATCACCATTTCACCCTCAGGAGGGAAACGAGCCTCAGCCGCAGCTTCGTTCTGTGCTGCACGCCAGACGGTCAGCAGGATCAGGCCCGATAGGACAAGGCCAAGGAATATCAGGACTTTAATGACCAACGTCTTCCATGTTGAACGGTGTGGACTGGTAAATCTCGTTAATCCAGTTGCCGTACAGCAGGTGCGCATGGCTGCGCCATCTGTTTTGCGGCGGTTGTGATGGATCGTCGTCTGGATAGTAGTTCATCGGCACGTTGATGGGGGTCCCGTTCGAGACATCGCGATCATATTCCTGCTTCAACGTATCACTGTCATATTCGAAATGGTTGAAGATATAGATTGCACGATGCGAGGGGTCCTCGACCAGACAGGGGCCGACCTCATCGCTTCCCAACAATGTCGTCAGGCCGGGCGCGCTGTTGATCTCAGATTGGTTCATTGTGGTCCAGCGGCTGACAGGGATCACGCAATCATCGGAAAACCCACGCAAAAACGGGGAAGAAGGGGCCAGATTCTGGTGCCGATAGCAACCAAACGCCTTGGCATCGAGCGCCTGTTTGTCGATGCCGTGGAAATGGTTGATCATCGCCATCCCACCCCAGCAGACGCCAAAGGTGGAATGGACGTTTGTCTGTGTCCATTCGAATACTTCGGTCATCTCGTCCCAATAGGTGACGTCATCGAACTCCAGATGCTCGATCGGCGCGCCCGTGATGATCAGGCCGTCGAATTTCTGATCCTTTACCTCTTGGAACGGTTGATAGAACTCGGCCATGTGATCCGCGGCGGTGTTCCTGGTGCGATGTTCGGTCATGCGGATCAGCGACAGGTCGATCTGCAGAGGCGTGGCACCAATCAGACGCGCGAACTGGTTTTCGGTCTGAATCTTCTTGGGCATCAGATTCAGCAATCCGATCCGCAAGGGGCGGATGTCCTGACGCATTGCCTGATCCGCGGCCATGACCATGACGCCCTCTTTGGTGAGAACGTCGTAAGCGGGCAGGTCGGAAGGGATCTTGATCGGCATCAGGTGCAAGCCTTTGGAGTTACTGTGTAGAGGCGGTAATTAAGCCGGGTTTGTCCGGGTCTCAAGGGTGCGTTCGATCAACTCATCGAAATCACCCGCATCGCGGACCTTGTGCATGTCATCAGCGGTGACTGTGACACCCCAATTGTCGGCCATGGCCTGATAGCGCGGTTGGCGGTGGGCCAATGCGCGTGCATAAGTCCAGCGGATAAAGGCGTCCGGGTCGACATTCTCGGGCGCGTAACCATGTTCGGTGAGGTATTCGTCCCAGACCCGGGTCAGAAACTCTGCCTGATAGGACATCGGCTTGGGGGCCTTATCGAAACGGCGGATCAGTTCTGCGGTGTGATCTTCATCGCCCTTGATCCAGATCATCAGAGTTTGACGGGACAGCTCGGACAAGACATGATCAGCCGGGTCTTCGGGATCGACCCATTCGCAAATTGATCCACCGGTATCGCAGATGAAGTTCGGGTATTGATACAAACGCTTGGCACGGTCGATGAAATACTCGGTGTCCAGCAGGGCGTGGATCTCAGCCAGGCGGAACTGCTCCTGCCGGCGACGATACTCCGTCAGTTCCAAGCCACCCAGTTCCGGGTTACCCGGTTTGCCCAGATAGGTCGCAACCGGTGTCAGGTTTTCGAATGAGATATTCGAGCCGATATAGATCGAATCCGACAGCAACAGGTCGCGCAGGAAGGGCACCTTCATCGCCTCGGCCTTGGCATTGTCGATGATGTATTCGCCCATGTACCGGGTGCCGATGCGGTAATCGATCGAGTAGTGGAACCAGTCCCCGGAATCACGCAGCACGTTCGACACATAGGTCTTGCCCAGCCCAGACATGCCGAAGAACAGCACTTTTTTCCGGGCCGCTTCGCGCCAGTCCTTTGCCGAGCTGTAGATCATTATCCGCTGTCCCTTTTTCTGACCTAGCTAAAACGGGCAGGGGGCGGCGTCAATCACGTGAGCGGGACCAGTTGAGAATCAATAATCCTATTGCCAGCACGGCAAAGCCCAAAAAGGCCTGCGGCGGTAAGGTTTCGTCGCGCACCAATGTGCCTAAAACGATGGCGACTGGCGGTATGACAAGCGTTACCAACATCAGGTTTCCGGCCCCGGCCATGGCCAGAACACGGTAGTACAGCAAGTACGCTCCGGCTGTTGCGATCAGGGCGTAATAGGCAATGGCCGCCCACGTGATCGCCGGCAGGTTCAAAACGGGAAGGCCGTCGACCGCGAGGGAAACTGGCAAAATCAGAATGGTTGAGCCGGTCAGCATGCCAGCAGCGGCAACTATGGGAGACAAGCCTGACAACTTGATTCTGGCCCACGCTCCGGCCAACGCGTAAGAAACTGTTCCGGCGATGATTGCCAGTTGGGCAACGCTTTGAAGGTTGAAAGTTGCGAAATTCTTAAGGCCGATTGCAATTGCAACACCCAGAAAACCCAGACCGACACCCACTCCGCGCGCCAGGGTCAATCGCTCGTCCTTGAAGAACATTGCGGCGATCAGAACGCCGAAAACAGCGGTTGCGGCATTCAGGATCGAGGTCAGGCCAGTCTCGATGTAAAGCTGCCCCCAAGCCATAAGCGAGAAAGGGATGGCATTGTTCAACAACCCCATCATCAGGAATGCGCCCCAGATACGCGGACTGGTGGGAACGCTCAGCTTTTTGACCCAGACAACGATCCACAGCGCCAGCATCGCCCAGAAAACGCGGTGCAGAACCGAGGTCATGACGGGGATCGTGTCTAATGCGACGCGGATCGCGATAAAGGATGCGCCCCAGATCACGCCCAGAAGTAAAAGTTCGGCCCAAGCCCTTGGAGAAAGGTGTTTTTGAGGTTCCATAGCCCGTTCTTGCATTCCCCGCGGCGGTGTTCGACCCGGAACTTGCGCAAAGAAAAACCCCGCCGAAAGTGGCGGGGTTTTTGTAGTTGGTTCTGTAGGCGGGATCAGTTCAGCGTGTAAGTGAGCTGCAGACCGACGCTCCATGCCGAGTTGCCCGAGAATTCGCCACCTGTGGTGGTGGTCGCATCGCCGATATCGGTATAGCGGATGCCGCCAGAAATCTGCGCCTGCTCGAAAGTGTATGTACCACCTACGCCAAGGCTCCAGAAACCGTCGGTGGGGCCGAGGTTCGAAACAGTGGAACCCGAGGACGTTTCATAGCCCGCAGAGATCGCGCCAGAAAACTCTTCGGTGAACTTGTAGCCAAGACCCAGTGTGTAGGTGAAGGTGTCGTCCGCGTAATCAACCAGGTTCTGTTGCGCAGCGGCAGTATAAACCGGCGGTGCCAGAACTGTCTGCGGCCAGTCAACCCAGCGGATCGAGCCGAACAGCAGCGTTTTAGGTGCCACACCGGTCTGGAAGTCCAGATTTACCGATTGAGGCGTCACAACTTCGGTTTCGGTCTGTGCGGTCACAAGCGGTGCGGGGACGGGCGGTGGTCTTCGGTTGATGGACTCCGTCGAGTCGAAATCGTGCGTGATTTTAGAGTTGTAGGTCAGTGCGACACGTGCCGCGATTTCGGGACGTTCCCATGCGACGCCTACGACGTAACCGAAGTCAACCTCAGAGCCGGATTCAAATTCGTAACCGGCAACAACCGGGACAGCAACCGTTGCCTTGGCTCGCTGTGCGCGAATACCGCCGATTGCGCTGAAGCCGCCATCGAACTTGTAACGCACCAGGGCAGTAATCGCATCAACATCCGCTTTAGCGCGCAAAACGTCGGTGCGACCACCAAAAGCGGCCAAGGGGTTCTGCGACAAAGGATAGTTCGACGGGTACTCGACATCGGCACCGTACGGTTCATCATAGATGAGAGCAAAGTCCAACTGATCGGTAAACGAATGCTTGTATGCCAGGTGTGGTGTCCAGAAGCTTTTGGCGATGTTTCCGGAATCAACACCGTTCTGCTCACCGCTCACGTCGGGGTTTGCGTAACCCAAACGGAACTGAACAACAGAACCTTCCTCAAACAGAATGTTGACGCCCTGGCCGCTGCGATCAAGACCGCCTGCGTAAGCACCGGTTGCGCCAACGCATACCGCACACGCCTGTAGAAGCGCTTTTTTCATTAGTTCCTCCCTCTAGGTCTCCTGGAGGTCAGCGCCTGTTGATATGTGGTGCGGACTGACCTGCATTGTGGTGCTCGTTATTTTCTTGAGCTTTACCTTATCGTCAACTGGTGACCGTGCGTTACTTGTGTTGAGTGTCGCGTAGAGGTGTTGCCAAACTGTTACGATTCTCGGCGTGAACGTTCAGGAAAATACCTACGAAAATTACCGCAGCGCCTAATAGGGTCCAGTGATCCAGCGGTTCGTGATACAGAACCATACCTATGACCGCGATTGTGGGCAGGCGTGCAAAGTCAAACGGCACCACAACGGTTGCCGGGGCAATCGCCAGCGCATTTGTGATGCAGTAATGCGCCAGCAGCCCGGCCAGTCCCACCAACAACAAAAACGGAGCTGTGCTTGCCGAGGGCAGGGTGATTTGTCCGTCGATACCCGATGCGATCAGCCCCAGCACGGCTTGCATTACTGTCAGCCAGAACATGATGCATCCGATGCTGGCAAAGCGAGTGAGGGACTTTGTTGATATCGTTGTTAAGGCGAAGAAAACAGCGGACATAGCAGCGGTCATCACACCTGCACTGAGAGGCACGGAGCCCGGCCGGGCGACCAGTAGAATTCCGGCAAATCCGATCAGCGCCGATAGCATGCGCACGGTCGTCAGGCGCTCTTTCAATAGAAGTGGAGACAGCAGTATGACCCATATGGGCTGCGTAAACTCCAGCGCAAAAACCTGCGCCAACGGAATGACGCTGACCGCATAGAACCAAAGGTTTTGCCCGGTGAAATGCAGCACATTCCGGATGCCGTGCAAGCCGATCCGTTCGGTCGAAACCTGGTGCCACTTTCGCGTCAGAGTCAGGATCAGGGCGACCACGCAGATGCCGACGAGGCTGCGGTACAACATGATCTCGAACGTGTCGTGGGTCACGCTCAGTTCGCGGCCCGCGATTGCCATGGACGAGAAAGAGGCAATCGCCCCGGTCATCCAGAGCGCTGCCTTGCCGATCTGTGGTCTGGCCGTTTCCATCCGGGCGCCTGTAGATTTTGGTTATACCAATTTGATTGCTATCGATTTTTTCCCGGCGTGAAAAACAAAAAAAGCCGGGACAGAGCCCGGCTTTCGCATTATTCCCACTCAATGGTTCCGGGTGGTTTTGAGGTGATGTCATAGGTGCATCTGTTGATGCCTTTGACCTCGTTGATGATCCGTGTGGCCGTTTCGCCAAGGAACTCGTGGCTGAACGGATAGTAGTCGGCAGTCATGCCATCCACCGATGTCACCGCGCGCAGGGCACAAGCGTAGTCGTAGGTGCGACCGTCGCCCATGACGCCCACCGTGCGCACAGGCAGGATGGCCACAAAGGCTTGCCAGATGTCATCGTAAAGGCCGTGCTTGCGAATCTGGTCGATATAGACCGCATCCGCTTCGCGCAGGATATCCAGCTTTTCGCGGGTGATCTCACCGGGGCAGCGAATCGCCAGACCGGGACCGGGGAAGGGGTGGCGGCCGATGAAGCTCTGGGGCAGGCCCAACTCGCGACCCAGCGCGCGGACTTCGTCCTTGAACAGCTCGCGCAGCGGCTCGACTAGCTTCAGGCCCATCTTTTCGGGCAGGCCGCCTACATTGTGGTGCGATTTGATCGTGACCGAGGGGCCGCCCGAGAAGGACACCGATTCAATCACGTCGGGATACAGGGTGCCCTGCGCCAGGAATTCAGCGCCGTCGATTGTGTCGGCGTGTTTCTGGAACACGTCGATGAACAGCTTGCCGATGATCTTGCGCTTGGTCTCGGGGTCGCTTTGACCTTCGAGTTCACCAAGGAAAAGATCGCTTTCGTTCGCGTGGATCAGCTGGATGTTGTAATTGTCGCGGAACATGCCGACGACTTCCTCGGCCTCATTCTTGCGCAGCAAGCCATGGTCCACGAATACACAGGTCAGCTGATCACCGATTGCCTCGTGGATCAGGATCGCCGCGACTGAGCTGTCGACGCCACCGGACAGGCCGCAGATGACCTTTTTGTCGCCGACCTGCTCGCGGATCTTTTCGATCATCTGTTCGCGGTAGGCACCCATGGTCCAATCGCCCTTGAACCCGGCCAGCTTGACGAAATTCTCATACAGTTTTGCACCTTTGGGTGTGTGGTGCACTTCGGGGTGGAACTGAACCGCATAGAAATGACGGTCGCTGTCCGCTGTAATCGCATAAGGCGCGTTGGGTGAGGTGCCGTAAACGGTGAAGCCGGGCGCGATTTCACTGACATGGTCGCCGTGACTCATCCAGACCTGTTCGTCACCGTCCCTAAACCAGCCTTCCAAAATATCCAGTTTTGCCTGCGGGGTAACAAACGCACGCCCGAACTCGGCCGTGCCGTGTCCGCTTTCAACCTTACCGCCCAGCTGGTGCATCATCACCTGTTGGCCGTAGCAGATACCAAGGATTGGAACGCCGTAATCAAAGATCTCTTGCGGTACACGGGGCGAACCCTCACGCGTTACGCTGTCAGGACCGCCCGAGAATATCACGGCCTTCGGGGCCATTTCCCGCACAAAGTCCATCGTGACTTTTTGATAGGGGTGGATTTCGCAATAGACATTCAGCTCGCGCAGGCGGCGCGCAATAAGCTGCGTAACCTGGCTGCCGAAGTCGATGATCAGAAGGCGGTCATGGGTGTCTTGGGTCATGGTTGGCTATTAGGTCGCAAGGCTTGCATGTGCAAGCGCTATGACGTCATTTGTGCAATTGAGCCTCAGGATAATACAGAAAGAGCGCGAGATGCCCGAGATCATACTACGCCGCGCAAGTGCTGCTGATACCGAAGCCGTCACAAGGTGCATTGCGGCAGCTTATGCGGATGCATTGCGCGATATTCCTGATCTGCCCGATGTCACAGACGGCGTTGGCGACGATATCGCCGCGCATCAGGCCTGGGTTGCCACGAGGGATGAAGACATCGTCGGGTTTATTGTTTTTGACCGGGTCGATTCTGCGATGATGATCTTTAACCTCGCCGTATCGCCAAAGGCACAAGGGGCAGGGTTGGCGAGGCGGTTGATCAAAATAGCTGAACAAGAAGCCAAGGGAACGGCCACCGCTAAGCTCAGGTTGCGAACGCATAAATTAATGCAAGCGACAGTCTCCATGTACCTATACATGGGGTGGCACGAGAAAGAGTTGAGCGGCATGACTATCCTGATGGAGAAGGAACTTTCCTGATCAGAGCAAGTGCCTGACGGTTTTGGTTCCTGCGGATGTCGCTTTTCCCCCTATAGCGCCGTAAATTAGATGCTTTGCCCCAAATGCTTGCTGTAACAAACTGATCAAATCAATCAATAGACGGGATCTTCTCATGGCAGAGGCAAACACCCGGCGTCGGGCAAGAGGTGGCGGTGGCGCCGCCCGCCGGGCCGAACGTACCGCGGTTCGCATTGAAACGGCGAAATACATCGAACGGAATATTCCGAACTTCGAGGTTCTCAACGAAGAAGCGTTGGAAATCATCGAAACCAATGCGGAAACCATTCTGGCCGAAGTTGGCGTGAACTTTGTCGACAACCCAGCCGCGTTGCAGCGCTGGAAAGATGTTGGCGCCGATGTCGATGGTGAACGCGTCCGCATTCCGCGTGGTTTGGCACGTCAGCTGATCAAAACCGCGCCCAGCGAATTCACGCAGCATGCCCGTAACCCCGAGAAATCGGTTGTCATCGGTGGCCGCAATCTGGTTCTGGCCCCGGTGTACGGCCCGCCCTTTGTGCGGGACGCGCAAGGTGGTCGTCGCTATGCGAACATGGAAGATTTCAACAAGTTCGTGAAACTGGCCTATATGTCCAAGTGGCTGCACCATTCGGGCGGGACCGTGTGTGAGCCGACAGATATTCCGGTGAACAAGCGTCACCTGGACATGCTGATGGCGCACATGACCTTGTCGGACAAGCCGTTCATGGGCTCGGTCACCGATCCAAGCCGCGCGCAGGATTCGGTTGAGATGTGCGAGATTCTGTTCGGCAAGGAGTTCGTTCAGGAAAACACAGTGATGACCTCGCTGACCAACATCAACTCGCCGATGACCTTCGACGACGTGATGATGGGCGCGCTGGAAGTTTATGCGAAGAACAATCAGGCCTGCATCATCTCGCCCTTTATCGTGGGTGGTGCGATGGCGCCGGTTTCGATTGCAGGGACACTGACGCAGGTTCTGGCCGAAGTTCTGGCTGGCGTGGCCTATAGTCAGATCATCCGTCCGGGCGCGCCTGCGATTTTTGGTGCCTTCGTGTCATCGATCGATATGAACTCTGGCGCGCCGACATTTGGTACGCCCGAGGCATCGATGGTCACATACGGCGCGGGCCAGTTGGCGCGACGTCTGAACCTACCGTTCCGCTCGGCCGGGTCGTTCTGCGGTTCGAAGCTGCCCGATGCACAGGCGGCCTATGAGACCGCGAACTCGCTGAACATGGGGCTGATGGCTGGTGTGAACTTCATGCTGCACTCATGCGGCTGGCTTGAAGGCGGTCTTGTTGCAGACTTCGAAAAGTTCGTCATGGATGCCGACCAGTTGGGCGTTCTGCACGGTCTGGCCAAGGGCGTGGCCTATGATGAAAACGCGCAGGCGATGGATGCGATCCGCGAAGTTGGCCCGGGCGGTCACTATCTGGGCTGTGCCCACACGCAGGCGAATTTTAAAGAAGCGTTCTGGAAGTCCGAGGTCCTGGATTACAAACCCTTTGAGACCTGGGAAGACGAAGGCGGGCGCGACACACGCCAATTGGCCACGTCGCGGGTCGAGCATCTGCTGGCCAACTACCAGCAACCGCAACTCGACCCCGCCGTCAACGAAGCATTGAACGCATACGTGGCGGAAAAGAAAGCATCCATGCCGGATGCCTTCACCTGATCATTGATATTGCGCGGCGCGACTGGCTTTGAACAGTTGCGCCTCGCCCAACAGCGCGATCAGCAGGTCCAGATGGCGGACCAGCGAATAGGCTGCGTCTTCGGCCAGTCTTTGGGCGTTAACCTCTCGTTCCAATTCCAACAAACGAACCAGCGCAGCCCCTGTGCCGGGCAGTGATCCGTATCCCAGAACACGCTGAAGATGCCGGTCCCGATCATACTCCTGCGCCCCAATTTTTGCGGCCCGAGCCAACAGGCGTGGGCGGCGGAGCGTTGTAATCATGGTCATCAGGTCCTGCATTTCGGTGATCCCTTGGTTGAACAGAAGATAGCCATTTGTCACACAACCTAAGCGAGTGTTGCCTTGTGCGGGTTCCCTCCGAACTCTGACTTCATGAGTGTTTATGATTTTGAATCAAATCTGGTTGTTGTCTCTCCGGGTTAACGAACGAGTAACGAAAGCGGCTCTAGTTAGGATTGGTTAACACATTCACCGGGGGCGATTGAGAACCGATTGTTTTGTCGACGAGGGCAAGTGACTATGCAAGAAAACATGGCTTTCACCATTCCGGCGTGGGTGCCTGAAGGGGCGCAGAGATACCTGGCGCATACCGAAACCGGTCAATCGATCCGCGACATCGCGCGATCCGTGGGGTGCCATGCGTCAACCATACTCAGACAAATCCGACGTATTGAATTGCGCCGGGACGATCCGTTGGTGGATGCTGCGCTGCAAGCGCTGGCAGAGGTCCATTTCACGGATCAACAAGGGCGCGCTGGGTCCCTGAACGAGCCTTTGGGGATTCAGGCCAACGATGCAACAAGCAAGGACGATGAGTTTAACCGCGAAGCTCTTCGAATACTGCGTCGCCTTTGCGAAACCGGCGCGGTTCTGGCTGTGGCGGAAGAGATGGACAAGGCTGTGGTCGTTCGGGATACCGGCGACAGCGGGACCGCAAGAACTGCGGTCGTCGATTGCACGATTGCGCAAGCGCTGGCTCTGAATGATTGGATATCCTGCGATAATCCCGGACGTATTTCCCGGTATCGCATCTCTTCCTCTGGGCGGTCGGCCTTAAGCCAACTGATCGCCGAGGCCGAGAACAAAGCCCGCGCCAGAAACGAGTTCGGCATGGCCGAGGCGCAATCGCCGTTTCAGGCGCATGGCGAACAAAGACAGGACAGGTCGTCGCACGGCGCCAGACGTATTCGGTACAGTGCTGCCGAAAGTCCGCTGATCGCGTTGGCGCGCAGGCGGGACAAGGACGGAAAGCCCTTTCTCGACGAAACTCTGGTCGGCGCTGGCGAACGGCTGCGCGAAGACTTTGAACTGTCGCAGATCGGTCCGCAGGTTGCCCAAAACTGGGATCACTTTCTAACGGCCGGGGGGCGGGGAAGTTTCGCAAATGGAACGTATGCAGGGCAGGGGTCCTCAGACGCGCGCGCTCGGGTTGAATGTGCCCTGTCGGATCTGGGGCCGGGGCTAAGCGACGTGGCACTGCGGTGCTGCTGTTATCTTGAGGGGCTGGAATTGGCTGAAAAACGCATGGGCTGGTCGGCGCGTTCCGGAAAGATCGTGTTGCGCATCGCCCTGCAGCGCCTCAAGCGCCATTACGAAGATCAGGCAGAGAAAACTCGCCTGATTGGATAGGAATCCCATAATTCGCAGTTGAGTTTTCAGGGGGTAGTGATAGGAATTGCCTATGAATTTTACCCTCAGACAGCTTCAGTATTTCAATGCGGTGGCAGATCAGCGCAATTTTGGCCGTGCGGCGCAGGTCTGCCATGTTTCGCAGCCCGCGCTGTCGGTTCAAATCAAAGCGTTAGAAGAGACCTTGGGCGGGTCGTTGTTCGAACGTCAGGCGCGCGACATACTGCTGACGCCGTTGGGGCGCGACGTGCTGGACTATGCGCGTCAGATCTTAGGCGCAGCGGATCGGCTGGATCAGTTCGCAAAGGATCATTCCGTTGGGCACCGGTCTTTGGCGATTGGAATCATCCCGACGATTGCTCCTTATCTTTTGCCCGGTGTTTTAGCCGGACTGCGCACAGCCGACGTCTCCTTGCGGGTGCAGATCCGCGAGGCTCGGACCGAACGCTTGCTGGCCATGCTGCGGGCCGGGGAAATCGATGCCGGTGTGATGGCCTTGCCAGCCGGCGGAAACGAATTGTTCGAATTGCCGCTTTTCGAGGATCGCTTTCTGCTTGCCGGAAGCGCGGGGCGGCTTGGGACAGTACACTCGGACCCGGATGCCTTGCGCCCGGTGGATCTGCAGACCGCGCAGCTGATGTTACTGGATGACGGGCATTGCCTGACGGATCAGGCGCTTGAGGTCTGTGGTCAGGACAGAAGCAGCGGTTTGATCAATATGGGGGCGTCCTCACTGGCGACTCTGTCGCGACTGGTTGCCGAAGGGTTTGGCCTGACACTCATGCCTGAACTCGCGGCGCGCTCGGAAACCGAAGCTGTTCCGGGGCTCAAGCTCATGCGGTTCGGGGCACCGCAGCCTGCGCGGACGGTGGGTTTGGTCCGGCGCCTTTCGACAGGACATGAAGACTGGTTCGACAGTCTGGCGGAAGTCATCCAGCGTGTTGGCGAAGATATCGTAACCGCGACCCGTCACTAAGAAAGGCCCGCCAGAGGCGAGCCTTTGATACGTCAGCCTGACAATTCTTATGCCAGTGCCGGTTCTTTGGCTTCTTCCAGGTGCTTCATCAGGGTTTCCGGGGACGAAACGCCATAGGGGTCTTCGGGGCAGTTATCCATCAGGCCGGGCTCTTCGAACCAAGCTTCGACTACACCATCGGTTACGATGGCAGCGTAGCGCCACGAACGCATGCCAAAGCCCAGGTTTTCCTTGTCGACCAGCATGCCCATTTTGCGGGTAAATTCGCCCGAACCGTCAGGGATGACTTTGACGTTTTTCAGGCCCTGATCCTGTGCCCATTTGTTCATGACAAAGCTGTCATTCACGGACATGCAGTAGATTTCATCGATGCCCTTGGCAGTGAAATCGGCATACCCGTTTTCGAAACCGGGCAGTTGGAAGGTCGAGCATGTGGGTGTGAACGCACCGGGTAGGGAAAACAGGATGACGCGCTTGCCTGCGAAGTAATCCGCGGTTGTTTTGTCTTCCCAACGGAACGGGTTGGATCCTTCGATTGCTTCGTCGCGGACACGGGTGTGGAAGGTAACGGAAGGCAGTTTTGCGCCGGTTTTCATCTACGGGCTCCTGTGATTCACATTAGAATTAATGGTGACTTAAAACAGTTCTAAACCGCCTTCAACGCTAGAAATGCTGCAATTGCGATATATCTTTAAGTGGCGGTAAAAGAGAGTTAATCTGCCTAGAGTGTTTGAAGTGCCGGGCCGTTTTCTGCGAGTGCGAACTTACCGTGCATGGCGGGTATGCCCGGGTGGCATAGTCTGCGCGGGCGTATTATGTTAGGGCAAAGCAAATTGACCCAAAGTCAGGAAAGCCAGCCGTGCGTGATCTGAAGATCCCAGAACAACGTCATCCCGAAAAAGCGCATCGTCCAGACAATGCGCAGCCTAAGAAGCCCAAGTGGATACGCGTCAAGGCCCCCGGCGGAAAGGGTTATGCCGAGACGCACAAGATCATGCGTGAAAATAATCTGGTCACTGTCTGTGAAGAGGCCGGATGCCCAAATGTTGGCGAATGCTGGAGCCAGGGCCACGCCACCATGATGATCATGGGCGAGATCTGCACGCGCGGCTGTACCTTCTGTAACATTGCGACAGGACGTCCGGACTCCTTGGATGCGTTTGAACCGGGGCGCGTGGCGCATGCGGTTGAAAAGCTGGGTTTGAACCACGTCGTGATCACATCTGTTGACCGCGATGATCTGAAGGACGGCGGTGCCGATCATTTCGCGCAGACGATACGCGCGGTGCGGCACCGGTCGCCGAAGACGACCATTGAAATCCTGACACCTGATTTCCTGAAATGTGACTCTTCCGTTCTTGAAACTGTCGTTGAGGCCAAGCCGGACGTGTTCAACCACAATCTGGAAACCGTACCTGGCCTGTACCTCGAAGTGCGTCCTGGTGCGCGCTATTTCCACTCGTTGCGGCTGTTGCAGCGCGTCAAAGAGCTGGACCCGTCTATTTTCACCAAATCGGGAATCATGGTCGGATTGGGTGAGAATGAGCAAGAAGTTCGGCAGGTTATGGATGACATGCGCGCCGCCGATATCGACTTTCTAACCATCGGTCAGTATCTGCAGCCCACGCCCAAACACCATGGTGTGGATCGATTCGTGACGCCGGAAGAATTCGCATCCTATGAAAAGGCAGCTTATGGCAAAGGGTTCCTGATGGTGTCCGCGACGCCTCTGACCCGGTCGTCTTATCACGCGGGGGATGACTTTGCCCGGTTGCGTGATGCTCGCCAGAAAAAGCTGGAACAGGGGTGACACCCGAAGCGCACGCGCGGCTGACACGCCTGCGCCACGACCTGCATCAATATCCCGAACTTTCCGGGCAGGAGCGCGAAACCGCTGCCCGCATGATAGAGCTGTTGCAGGGAATCGGTGCGGACCGTGTGCTTACCGGACTGGGGGGGCATGGCGTTGCCGCGGTTTTTGACAGTGGGCAGGCCGGGCCAACCATTGGTATCCGGTGCGAGTTGGACGGGCTGCCGATTCAAGAACTTGGCACGCACCAATATGTGTCGAAGGTTCCGGGCAAAGGGCATCTGTGTGGCCATGATGGGCACATGGCGATGGTGCTTGGCGTTGCCGAAGACTTGGCGCGCCACCGCCCCCAAAAGGGTCGGGTGGTATTGATCTTTCAACCGGCTGAGGAAACCGGGCAGGGCGCTATCGCCTTTCGCGCGGACCCTCAATTCGCGCAAATCGCGCCGGGCTATGTGTTCTCTTTGCACAACCTGCCGGGGTTGGAACTTGGTGCAGTTGAGTTGTGTCAGGGTTCGGCCAATTGCGCCTCGCGCGGGATGAAAATTATCCTGACCGGCAAGACATCCCATGCGGCTGCACCTCAGGATGGGATTTCCCCGGCTGAGGCGATGTCCGAACTGATTTCGAAGCTGGCAGGCTTGGGCGCGGGCGGCGCGTTGGATGCCGATTTTGCGCTGACAACTGTGACGCATGCCCGTTTGGGAGAGCCGACTTTCGGCGTCGCTCCGGGACAGGCCGAGATCTGGGTGACCTTGCGCACCGTTTCAGACACTCGGATGCAAACGCTGATGACCGAGGCCGAACAGCTGGCGTGCCGCGCTGCATCCGCCGACAGTCTGGGGGTTGAGATCACCTATGACGATGTCTTCGAGGCCTGTGTCAATCACAGCGACGCGGTGAACATCATCGCAACGGCCTGCGCCGAGCGTGGAGTACCGTGCCATTCAACCGAGACACCGCAAAAATTCTCGGAAGATTTCGGGCAATTTGGCAAAGGCGCAAAGGCGGCGATGTTTTGGCTGGGCGCGGGGCAGGGTCACCCGCAATTGCATAACCCTGACTATGATTTCCCGGACGCGTTGATACCTGTTGGAACCGGGGTTTTCCTGTCGGCTATCCGGCAGGTTTTAGGCGACGCCCAAGCCTGAACGGGGGGTAATCCGGTTTAGTCTTCGACAAATCGAACTTTGCCAATGAATGGCAAGTTGCGATTGCGCTGCGCGTAGTCGATCCCGTAACCCACAACAAATTCGTCCGGAATTTCAAAGCCGATCCAATCGGAACGGAAATCGACCTCGCGCCGGCTGGGTTTGTCCAGCAAGGCAATGGACTTAAGTCGGCTTGGTTTGCGGCTGCGCAACAGTTTTGTGACGTGGTTCAGCGTGTGGCC
Organism: Ruegeria atlantica; assembly: GCF_947495585.1. Taxonomy (GTDB): domain Bacteria; phylum Pseudomonadota; class Alphaproteobacteria; order Rhodobacterales; family Rhodobacteraceae; genus Ruegeria; species Ruegeria atlantica_G. Next base: position 498,472 of record NZ_CANLZK010000001.1, read on the forward strand.
GGTGTCGACGATATCTTCGACGGCCAAAACATCGCGCCCTTCAATCGCGCCACGTAAGTCCTTGAGAATGCGTACTTCCCGGCTGCTTTCCATCGCGTCTCCATACGAGGATACTTCGAGGAAATCGACCTCGATCGGCAGGTCCAGTTCGCGCACCAGATCCGCGATGAAGACGAAGCTGCCGCGCAGCAGACCGACCACGATCAGCTTGTCGGTATCTCCGAATTCTGCCGTGATTTCGCGGCATAATTCCTCGATTCGGGCTGCAATCGCCTTGGCCGAGATCATCGTATCTATCACATATGCGCGGTCGCTCATCGCTGCCCCCTTGATCTTTGGCGCGCAACATACGACATGACGCGCCATTGTCACCTGAAAAACCGGACGCCATGCCTACTCATTCGGAAACACGTCACCTTCCTTACACTGCGCAGCAGATGTACGAGCTGGTCGCGGACGTGGCAAAGTATCCCGAGTTTCTGCCTTGGTGCGCGGCCGCCCGCATTCGTCGGACCTATGCGGCGGGTGAGGCGCAGGTCATGGAAGCGGATCTGGTGATCTCGTTCAAAGTGTTCCGCGAACGGTTTGGTAGCCGGGTGACATTGTTTGCCGATCAGAAAAGAATCGACACTGAATATCTGGACGGCCCATTCAAATACATGAAATCCGACTGGCAATTCGCTGACGCCGATGATGGCGGATGCAACATCACGTTCCACGTGGATTTCGAATTCAAGAACGCGATCCTTCAGGGGATCATCGGCGTGGTCTTCAACGAGGCTATGCATCGGATCGTTCAGGCCTTTGAGACCCGCGCGAAGGACTTGTACAGCTAGGTCTTTACCCCGGGTTGGCGGTCGCTAGACTGCGCCCATGACCGATTTTACCACATCACTGGCAGCCTTTGCGGCGGGGCCCATCACGACGACTTTGCAGACGCGGGTCGTTACGTCTCTTTCTGTTTTGGACTGGATTGCTGTCGGGCGTGCTGGAGTTGATGAGCCTGTTTCCCGGACAGTGCGCGACCTTGTGCTTGGTGAGGGGGGGGCGGAACAAGCGCGCCTTTTTGGCGGAGGTGGGGCGCCCCTGCGCGGTGCTGCATTGGTAAACGGAACCGTGTCGCATGCCCTGGATTATGACGACACGCATTTCGCCCATATCGGGCATCCATCGGTTGCCGTCCTTCCGGCGGCGCTGGCCATAAGCGAGTGGGACGACCGTATTTTGGTCGATTTCCTTGAGGCCGCGCTGGTTGGGATGGAGACGTCCATTCGGATCGGTCTCTGGCTGGGGCGTGATCACTATCAGGCGGGCTTTCACCAAACGGCAACGTCCGGTGCGTTTGGTGCGGCTGTCGCTGCAGGGCGCATACTGGGGTTCGACGTCGAACAGATGCGAAAAGTTCTGGGCCTGACGGCGACTAGGGCTGCCGGTCTGAAGGCGCAATTCGGAACGATGGGAAAACCTTATAACGCGGGTCTTGCGGCCTCTGCCGGGGTTGAGGCAGCTTTGTTGGTGGCATCGGGATTCGATCCCAATTCAGACGCGCTGGAAGGGTCCTATGGATTCGGCGCGACACATAAAGGACAGTCTGACATTGCAGCCTCATTGGATGGGCTGGGTGCGGAATGGCTTTTTGAAAGCGTCAGTCACAAGTTTCATGCCTGTTGCCACGGATTGCACGCCGCGCTTGAGGCCGCGCGCGACCTGGATATCGCCGAACCGGAAGTCGCCGAGATCAAGATCAAGACGCATCCAAGGTGGATGAGCGTCTGCAACCAGACATCTCCGCCAACTGGCCTTGGTGCCAAGTTCTCATATCGGACGGTGATTGCGATGCAGGCGCTTGGCTATGATACGGCCCTGCCAGGCAGCTATTCGGACAAGATATGCGCCGACCCGCGACTGGTATCCTTGCGGGACCGAGTCTCTGTCGAAGCGGATGACAGTTTGTCAGAAACGCAGGCGCAGCTGACCTTGTTGCGCCGGGATGGGGCATGGCGCGAGGCCACGCATGACCTGTTGGCCCCGATGACCCTGTCGGACCGTGAGGACCGCGTGCGCGGCAAGGCCAACAAGCTGATTGGAGCAGAGGACGCGGACGCGATCTGGTCGATGCTTCGCACCGGAGGCCGCGTCCGCGATTTGTCTGCGTTGCTGGAGGGTTAAGTCACGCGCCAGTGTAGCGGGAAACCCGGTTCAAACACTGTGACCGGTCCTTCGTCGCAGTCGATCTTTTCCGGGTATTCTACCGGTTCGCCTTTGGTCAGGGTGATGGTTTCCTCATTCACCGGAAGGCGATAGAAGGCCGGGCCGTTCAGAGACACAAAGCCTTCCAGCTTGTCCAAAGCGCCCTCGCGGTCAAACATCTCGGCCACAAGTGACATTGTATTGGTCGCGGTGAAACATCCCGCACACCCGCAGGCCATTTCCTTGTTGGCGTCGGTGTGGGGTGCGCTGTCAGTACCCAGGAAATACCGCGCATCGCCCGAGGTTGCAGCCGCCAGCAGAGCCAGTCGATGTTCTTCACGCTTGGCGACAGGCAGGCAATAGTAATGCGGCTTGATTCCACCAACGAGGATATGGTTGCGGTTGATAATCAGATGGTGTGCCGTAATCGTTGCACCCAGATCCTTGTCATTGGATTTGACATAATCGACACCGTTCGCGGTCGTTATGTGCTCCATAACCACGCGCAGTCCGGGAGTGGCCTTGCGGATCGGATCCAGAACACGGTCGATGAACACAGCTTCGCGGTCAAAGATGTCGATCTCGGCGTCGGTAACCTCACCATGCACACACATTGGGAGGCCAATCTCGGCCATCTTTTCCAGCACCGGACGCACTTTGTCGAAATCCTGCACGCCGGAGGCAGAGTTGGTCGTCGCGCCCGCCGGGTACAGTTTGACGGCTTTGACCAGACCGCTGGCGTGGGCTGCTGCCATATCATCGGGGTCCGTATCTTCAGTCAGGTACAGGGTCATCAACGGCTCGAACGTCATGCCTTCGGGCAGCGCGGCCAATATGCGGTCGCGATAGGCGGCGGCCTGATCGCCGCGCACGACGGGCGGCACAAGGTTCGGCATGATGATCGCGCGGGCAAAATGACGCGCGGTTTCGGGCAGGACGGCCTGCAACATCGCGCCATCGCGCAGGTGCAGATGCCAGTCGTCGGGGCGGCGGATCGTGAGGGTATCGGTCATGGCCTTCCGCTAGCACAGCGGACCCGGCGGTGAAAGACCTTCAATTTGGTCCCAGACCTTGTCAATCAGTCCGAACGTCGTAAGTCCCGGAAAGAACACGGCCTTGACGCGCGCGGGTGGTCATGACCTGTTGTGCCAAGGGAGAGATCGAAACATGACACAGCCAGATTCCATCGACGCCGTCCAATCCATGTTGGGTTCACAGGGCTATGTCTGCGGGCGCGCGCTGGCGACGGTGGTGTTTCTGTCCCTGAAACTGGGCCGACCACTGTTTTTGGAAGGTGAGGCCGGGGTGGGCAAGACCGAGATCGCCAAGGCCCTTGCCGCCGGTCTGAACCGGCGCTTGATTAGGTTGCAATGCTACGAAGGACTGGATGCCTCTTCTGCTGTTTACGAATGGAATTTTCCGGCGCAGATGGTGGCGATCCGCACGGCCGAAGCCTCGGGCGGGGCGGATCGGGGCACATTGCAGACCGAACTATTCTCGGACGAGTACCTGATCGAACGCCCGCTGCTGCAGGCAATGCGCCCGGATGAGCATGGTGCGCCGGTCCTGTTGATCGATGAGCTTGATCGCACAGACGAACCGTTCGAGGCGTTCCTGCTCGAAGCGCTCAGCGATTTTCAGGTCACGATTCCTGAACTGGGCACGGTCAAAGCACCGGAGCCGCCCATCGTTATCGTCACCTCGAACCGCACACGTGAGGTGCATGATGCACTAAAAAGACGCTGCCTCTATCATTGGGTCGACTACCCCGATTTCGACCGAGAGATCGAAATCCTGCACGCGCGCGCGCCGGAAGCTGCCGAAGCGCTTAGTCGTGAGGTCGTGGCCTTTGTTCAGCATCTACGCACCGAAGACCTGTTCAAGAAACCGGGTGTGGCTGAGACGATAGATTGGGCCAAATGCCTGCTTGCGCTGGACATCATCAACCTCAGCCCCGAAGTGATCGGAGACACCCTGGGTGCGATCTTGAAATACCAGGACGACATCCAGAAATTGCAGGGATCCGAGGCGAAACGAATACTGGATCAAGCCAAAGCGTCGCTGGAACCAGCCTGATGGCTGAACAGCTTCCGATCGACATTCCGGACAACCCCAAGCTGGCGCAAAACATCACCCATTTCGCACGCGCGTTGCGTAAGGCCGGGCTACCGATTGGGACGGGTCGAGTGGTGGATGCTATTCGCGCGGTGCAGGCGGCGGGGTTCACGGAAAAACAGGATTTCTATTGGACATTGCACGCCTGTTTCGTGAACCGCCCGGAACACCGCACTGTATTTGCGCAGGTCTTTCGCCTCTATTGGCGTGACCCCCGATATCTTGAGCACATGATGTCCATGATGCTGCCGGCCATTCGCGGCGTGCAGGAAGAACGCAAGGCTGACGCGGCCGAAAAGCGCGCGGCCGAGGCGTTGTTGGACGGGGTTGAACGTGATCTGCCCGAGGTGGCTGAGAAGGAAGAAGAATCCGAGTTAGAGATCGACGCCTCGCAAACGGCGTCCTCCGAGGAACGTCTGCGCAGTCTGGACTTTGAGCAGATGAGCACCGCCGAGATCGCGCAAGCCAAGCGCATGCTGTCGCGGCTTGCTCTGCCGGTGAAGCCCATAGAATCCAGGCGCGGTCAGGCTAGCCATCTGGGGCATCGCATCGACCGGGCTCGGACATTGCGCGCCGCGATGCGTCAGGGTGGAGAGTTGCGCGATATTGCCAAGCTGAAGCCGAAACCTCGATGGCCCAATCTTGTCGTGCTTTGCGATATCTCGGGGTCGATGAGCCAGTATAGCCGGATCGTCCTGCATTTCCTGCATGCGGTGTCGAACGCCAAAGGGGCAGGCTGGGCCAAGGTTCACGCATTCACCTTTGGGACGCGCCTGACGAATATCACACGTCATCTTCAGCAGCGCGACGTAGATGCCGCACTGGCCGCCGCCGGGGCTGAGGCGCAGGATTGGGAAGGAGGGACGCGGATTGGCGAGTGTCTGCACGCGTTCAACCGCGATTGGTCGCGGCGAGTTATGGGACAGGGTGCTGTGGTCCTATTGATCTCGGACGGGCTGGATCGCGGAGACCCCGAGGCGTTGGGTAAAGAGACGGAGCGATTGCACCTGTCTGCGCGTCGTCTGATTTGGTTGAATCCATTGCTACGGTGGGATGGGTTCGCGCCCAAAGCGCAGGGCGTCGCGACCATGCTGCCCCATGTTGACAGTTTCCGCGCTGGTCACTCGATCGCGTCGTTGGAAGATCTGGCCAATGTCATCTCGAAACCCGATGACGTGGGTGAGAAAGCGCGGTTGTTGTCCGCGCTTTCCGACTGAGTATCAGCTTAACTGTTCTTCGTTGCACTTGCGGGCCATTTCCATGGCTTTGTAAGTGCCGGTCAGATCAACGGTGAAGGCAAATTCCTTTTCCGGGAACACAACCATGACCTTTTGCTTGGCGAGGTCATCGGCGAATTGGGGATCGTCGGACAGGACGTAACCACCTGAGTAACCCTTGGTGATGTTGCCCTTCATACCGGTTGCTTCACCAACATAGATGTTGTCGCCCAGCAGGACCGCCACGGCTTCTTTCTCGCCACGCTTGATGTCGGTCTTGGCCTTGGTGAAGACGCCAACATAGCCCACGCCACGATCTTCGGTCAGGCCCATCTGAACGACGTTTTCAGCGTCATCAACAGCTTCGATCAGGCAGGATTTCTTGTCCTCGTCAATAAATACTTTCCAACCTTCAACCTCGCCATAACGCAGGAACGTGTCTGCGGATGCAACGCTTGCGGTGAACAGGCCAAGTGCCATTCCGAGTGTAAAAATGCGTTTCAACTCTCTGTCTCCATTGTCAAAAATTAATATGCGCATACTGGAATGCAGCAGCTACGCATGTAGGCTAGAATCTGGGCCGGGTGCAATCAATGATTTGTGGGCTGCTTGGCAATCTGGGCTTGTATACGCCGATGCAATTCTGAGTTTAACAGACAGGTCGAACATCCGGTATTCGCCTTAAGGCTTACTTTTCATTGCGCCAAACCTGCCTATGTTGGTTCAGAACAAGCCGGGAGGGTGCAATGGACAGATTCGACAACAGCCCAGAGACGGCCCTTAAATGGCATTCCGAGGGTAACCCAACCGCTCTGGCCACGGTGGTTGAAACCTGGGGCAGCGCGCCGCGCCGTGTCGGGGCTCAGTTGGTGATTGCCGCAGATGGTCGCATCGAAGGCTCGGTGTCCGGTGGCTGTGTCGAAGGCGCGGTCATCGTCGAAGCGCTTGAAGCGATGGACGAGGGTGATGCGCGGCTGTTGGAATTTGGCGTCAGCGACGAAGATGCTTTTGCCGTGGGTCTGGCCTGTGGCGGAACGATCCGTGTTTTAGTGGAACCTATCGGTTCGGTCCTGCCAGAATCCATGTTGAGAGATCTGGTCAAAGCCCGCGCACAGCGGGAACCGGTGGCCTATGAAGTTAATACCGAGACCGGTCATCGGGCTTTACGCCGCAAAGCCTATTCAAACCGAATGCGCATGGACCGATCAGGTTTTGAGGAGGACGGGCAGACATTTGTTGCAGTCCACAACCCTCCGCTGCGATTGATAATAGTGGGGGCAGTGCACATTGCGCAGGCTCTGGTTCCGATGGCCCGGATCGCCGGATATGATCCGACCATCATCGACCCGCGCGATGCCTTTGCGTCTGGTGCCCGATTCCCGGGCGAAACCATCCTGACTGATTGGCCGGACGAGGCGGTCGCCAAGCTGGGCATGGATACGCGAACCGCTGTTGTCTTGCTGACGCATGACCCCAAATTGGACGACCCGGCTTTGGAGTCTGCCTTGAAGGCGGGCGTGTTTTATATCGGGGCTCTGGGGTCCACGCGTACGCATGCCAAGCGGGTTGCTCGCATGAAAGAGGCGGGTTTTTCGGACGAACAGATTGCCCAGATCCACGGACCGATTGGATTGGACATCGGCGCGGCGGGTCCGTCCGAGATCGCGGTGGCCATCCTCGCCCAGATGACGGCCGTGCTGCGGGGCAAGGCGTGAAATTCGGTCCCGTTCCTGTCGCCGAGGCCACCGGCGCGATCCTTGCACACTCCGTCCAGGTTCAGGATACCAAGTTGCGCAAAGGATTGCTGCTGACTGCCGAACATGCGGCTCATCTGGGTGCAGCTGGATATGATGAGGTCACAGTTGCGCAGCTTGAGCCCGGCGATTGCCACGAAGACGAGGCTGCTGAAATGTTGGCCGCAGCGCTTGCGCCTGATCCAGACGCTGCCGGTTTACGGGTAACGCAGCCGTTTACCGGGCGCGTGAACTTGCTGGCCGACGGGCCGGGTGTTGTCGAATTGGACGTTGCGGCCCTGCAGAAGTTCAACTGCGTTAATCCTATGATTACAGTAGCGACGGTGCCGCAATATCAACAGATGGGCCCGGGTGGGATGGTCGCCACGATCAAGGTGATATCCTACGCCGTTCCAAAGGATGACGTCGTGCAGGCCGCTGGTCTGGCTAGGGCCTCGATTCGTCTGGTGGCACCGGTACATAAAACGGCAGGGCTGATCGTAACGGATATTCCCGGAGGTCCCCCCAACGAAAAGGGGATCGCAGCCATTCGCGGCCGGGTAGAAACCCTTGGCATGGACCTCAGCGATGTACGGATCGTTCCACACAAAGCCGAACCGCTGTCGCAGGCTATTTCAGAGGCTGCCGGTGACATTGTGATGATCCTGACCGGCTCTGCGACATCTGATGTTTTTGATGTTGCACCTCAGGCCGTGCGGGCGGCTGGCGGTCAGGTGGATAGGTTCGGCATGCCAGTCGATCCCGGTAATCTGCTGTTTCTTGGATCACTCGGCCCAAGGCCAGTAATCGGATTGCCCGGATGCGCCCGTTCGCCTGCATTGAACGGCGCGGATTGGGTCCTGTCGCGGGTTGCTTGCGGCATCGAAACAACCGGCGCGGACATTGCTGGGATGGGGGTTGGCGGGCTGTTGAAAGAAATCCCGACGCGGCCGCAACCACGCGCGTCGCGCAAAAGGTGATGTGGCAGATTTTAGCTTTTCTTCTTAGGCGGCTGAGATAGAGAAGACGACCCCTACGAACGTCGGATATTGGCGCTAAATATTTTTGTTCTCAAACAAATTTTCCCGTGTTTAACTCGGGACGAAGAATAATACGAAATGGGAGGAATCTATGACACAGGTCTCAATGACCGTGAACGGAAAGTCCGTGAGCGGTGACGTCGAGGGCCGGACGTTGTTGTCCGGTTTTCTGCGTGAACACCTGTCGCTGACTGGCACTCATGTCGGATGCGATACCGCGCAGTGCGGCGCGTGCGTCGTGCATGTGAACGGCGAGGCGGTCAAATCCTGTAACATGCTGGCGCTTGAGGCGGACGGGGCCGATGTCGGCACCATCGAAGGCCAGGCCAACGCGGATGGTTCGCTGAATGTGATCCAGCAAGCATTTCAGGACCACCATGGCCTGCAATGCGGCTTCTGCACGCCAGGCATGGTGATGAGCGCGGCCGCGCTGTTGAAAGAGAACCCGCGGCCGACCGAGGCTGAAGTGCGCAAATATCTGGAAGGCAACCTGTGCCGCTGCACCGGATACCACAACATCGTCAAGGCGATCATGGCCGCATCGGGTCAGGACGTCAGCAGCATCGCTGCCGAATGATGCCGCTGCGGGCGTCCAAATAAACGCCCGTGGGATGACATAGGGTGCACACGCATCCGTTTATGGGAGGAGAACAAGCAATGCCCAAAGACAGTGGCATCGGAGCCAGTTCCAAGCGACGCGAAGACGTACGCTTTCTGACCGGAGCGGGAAATTATACCGACGACATCAACGTACATGGCCAGGCTTATGTACATTTCCTGCGGTCCGACATTGCGCATGGCCGCATCAATATTATCGACACCTCAGCCGCCGAAGCTATGCCGGGAGTGGTCAAGGTTTTCACCGGCAAGGATTTCGAAGGCGTGGGCGGGATGCCATGCGGCTGGGAAGTGACCGACAAGCACGGCGCGCCGATGCAGGAGCCGCCGCACCCGATTCTGGCGCAGGGCAAAGTGCGCCATGTGGGCGACCCGATTGCGGCCGTTGTGGCCGACAGTCTGGAGCAGGCCCGTGATGCGGCCGAGGCTATCGATCTGGATATCGAAGTACTGCCAGCTGTCATGAACATGAAGACCGCCGCACAAGATGGGGCGACGCTGGTCCATGACGATCTGAAGAACAACATCTGCTATGACTGGCAGTTGGGTGAGACTGACGACGCCAAGGTCGATGAGGTCTTTGCCAATGCAGCGCATGTCACGACGCTGGATCTGGTCAACAACCGGCTCGTCGCCAACCCGATGGAACCGCGTGTGGCGGTGGGTGAGTACAAGCCTGGCACGGGCGACTACACGCTCTTTACCACTTCGCAGAACCCGCATGTGATTCGTCTGCTGATGTGCGCCTTTGTTCTGGGCCTGCCCGAACACAAAGTGCGCGTGGTAGCCCCGGATGTGGGCGGCGGTTTTGGCACCAAGATCTTCCACTATGCGGAAGAAGCGTTCTGCACCTTTGCCGCCAAGGCCTGCAACCGTCCGGTAAAGTGGACATCCAGCCGGTCCGAGGCGTTCATGTCGGATGCCCATGGTCGCGACCATGTCAGCAAGATCGAATTGGCACTGGACGCAGACAACAACTTTATCGGTCTGCGCACGAACACCTATGCCAATCTGGGTGCGTATCTGTCGACTTTCTCCAGCTCGGTTCCGACCTGGCTGCACGGCACTCTGATGGCGGGCAACTACAAGACGCCAGTCATTCAGGTAAACGTGAAGGCGATGTTTACCAACACCGTACCGGTGGACGCCTATCGCGGTGCTGGACGCCCCGAGGCGACCTATCAGCTGGAGCGTGTCGTTGACAAAGCCGCACGCGAGTTGGGTGTTGATCCGATTGCCCTGCGCCGTCAAAACTTTATCACTCAGTTCCCCTATGACACTCCGGTCGCACTGACCTACGACACCGGGAATTACAACGGGACGATGGACAAGCTTGAGGTCGCTGCCGACCTGGCTGGATTTGCCGCGCGTCGTGCGAAAAGCGAAGCCAACGGCAAACTGCGTGGTCTGGGCATTAACTGCTATATCGAGGCCTGCGGTATCGCGCCTTCGAACATCGTCGGCATGCTGGGGGCCCGTGCGGGTCTGTATGATGCCGCAACTGTTCGGGTGAACGCCACCGGTTCGATCAGCGTCATGGTGGGCGCACACAGCCACGGGCAGGGGCACGAGACAGCCTTCCCGCAGGTTGTGGCCGACATGATCGGCATTGATGAGTCAATGGTCGAGATCGTGCATGGCGACACCTCAAAGATCCCGTTTGGCATGGGGACCTATGGCTCGCGTTCGCTGGCGGTTTGTGGCTCGGCCATGGTCAAAGCGACCGAGAAGGTGATCGAGAAAGCCAAAAAGATCGCAGCACACCTGCTGGAGGCGTCCGAGGCGGATATTGAACTGAAAGACGGTCAGTTCAGCGTCGCGGGTACCGACAAGTCGGTGGCTTGGGGTGATGTAACCCTGACGGCTTATGTACCACACAACTATCCGTTGGAAGTCGAACCTGGGTTGGAGGAGACCGCGTTTTACGACCCGGCCAACTTCACTTATCCGGCCGGTGCATATGCATGCGAGGTCGAGGTTGACCCCGAGACCGGTCAGGTCACCATCGAGGCTTTCAATGCCGCAGATGACTTTGGCAACATCGTCAATCCTATGATCGTCGACGGTCAGGTCCATGGCGGCATTGGTCAGGGCATAGGTCAGGCTTTGCTTGAGAATTGTGCCTATGACGAGAACGGTCAGTTGCTGAGCGCGTCCTTCATGGACTACGCGATGCCGCGAGCGGATGACGTGCCATTTTACGGTGTGGATCATTCCAGCCAGACACCCTGTACGCATAACCCATTGGGTGTGAAGGGCTGCGGTGAAGCTGGTGCAATTGGCTCGCCGCCGGCGGTGGTCAATGCGGTGTTGGATGCGCTGAACTCGGGCGGCAAGGCGGTCGATCACATCGATATGCCGGTGAGCCCGTCCCGCGTCTGGGCGGCAATGAACAGCTGATTGGTCGGGTGGTCTGGGGGCTCTGCCCCCAGTCACTCGGGATATTTTTAGCCAGATGAAGGGCGGATCCGCGCCTTTCGGAAAGGAAAGCGAAATGTACAATTTCGAGTTTGAAAAGCCCTCGACCGTCGCTGACGCCGTTTCGGCGCTGGGAGGCGAGGATGCACAGGCGTTGGGGGGCGGCCAGACGCTGATCCCAACGTTGAAACAGCGATTGGCGGCGCCGTCTACGCTAGTGTCTCTGGGTGGGATTCCCGACATACAGGGCGTCTGTATCGAGGATGACGGGTCGGTGGCCATTGGTGGCGCAACAACCCACGCAACTGTGGCGTCGGAGGCCGCCGGCAACTATCCGGCGCTGGCCGCACTGGCTGGGCAGATCGGCGATCCGGCAGTGCGCAATCGGGGAACTATCGGTGGCTCACTGGCCAACAATGATCCGGCCGCTTGTTATCCGGCGGGCGCTTTGGGATCAGGTGCGACGATCATCACCAATACGCGCCAAATCGCAGCGGATGATTTCTTCGAGGGTTTGTTCAGTACAGCCCTGGAGGAAGGTGAGATCATCACCACGGTCAATTTCCCGGTGCCACAAGCGGCCAGCTACCAGAAGTTCCTGCAACCCGCATCGCGCTTTGCGCTGGTTGGTGTGTATCTGGCACGTTTCGCCGACGGTGTTCGCGTTGCGGTAACAGGTGCCAGTGAGGATGGTGTGTTCCGCTGGTCCGAGGCCGAGGAAGCCCTGAACAAGGAGTTTCGGCAGGATGCATTGACCGGGCTGAGCATCAATCCCGCGAACATGATTGCCGACTTGCACGGCAGCAAGGCGTACCGCGCGCATCTGGTCAGTGTAATGACCAAGCGGGCCATTGAAGCCTGCATGTAAGCCCAAAACTGTCAAAAAAGCCCCGGACCTTATGGCCGGGGCTTTTTTTATTTCCGTCTTATTCTGGGCGGCTGGGATGGTTGCCAGTATGCGCCTGTGTCTTCCCGGGACTTTTGGTAATTGTCCACGCGATCGCGCGCGACGTCGCCGCCGGCTTGAAACAGGTGACCCAAAAGGCATTCCAGGACCACCATGGCCCCGGCATAGTTTGAGAAGTGGTGCAGAGATCGCGTGCTGACGGGGAAAACCACGTCCGGCTCGACCCCGGGTGCGATCACTTCGCTGTCGGCAATCAGGATGAGCGGCATGTTCATGCGTCGCGCCATTCGCATGGATTGGATAGTGTCAGCGGAATAGGGGTGGACGGTGATGGCGATCAGGCAGTCGTTGGGATTCGCATCCAACAGATCATCTGCCGCGGACCCCGTGTGGCGCGGAATAAGTTGCAGACCAGGGTGAGCCATGCGTCCGGCGTATGAAAAATAGTAAGACAAGGCATAGCTGGCGCGGGTGGCCGTGACAAAGCACCTGTCAGCAGACGTCATAATTTCAACAGCGCGCTTGACGCGTTCAGGGTTCATTAACCTCAGCGATCGCATAACGACGTTCTGCGCATTCTGGGCAAATTTTGCCTGAGCGGCACTGAATGCGTCACCGTCTTGCATGTCGGCAAGCCAACTTTGACTCAGATGATCCTCACCATCTGTGACCAACGCATCGCGGAACGGAGCGCGCAGGCCGTCGAAGCGGTCATATCCCATCCGATCCGCCAGCCGGACCAGAACGTTCGAGCTAACGCCGATCTTTGCTGCGGTTTCTCGAATTGAGTCCAGCCCAAAATCTCCGGGATGGTCGAGGATGTATTTTGCCGCCATCTGCAATCCGGGTGGCAACTGGTCGATCTGCTGTCGCAGAGCTTCGGTAAGCTGGCTCAAAGACTTGGTCATCCGCGAAAGAAAACAAATGTTATGAAAGATGTAAATTGAAAACGCGCCTAAGGTCCTTAACTGGGTTAAAAGTTGAAAAGGGTGCTCTTATGTCCAAAACACTGCCGCAATCGCATACGCCCTATGTTCTGGTGGCGCCGAACGGCGCCCGCAGGGGGCATGCGGATCACGCCCAGCTTCCGGTGTCGGTGCAGGAGATCGTATCGACTGCACAAAGCTGTTTTCGGGCCGGTGCAAATGGGATTCACCTGCATGTGCGCGATGAACAGGGGCAGCATTCTCTGGATGCCGGGCGTTATCTTGAGACGATGTCCGAGTTGCGTCGTGCCGTGCCAGAGATGGATGTTCAGATCACGACCGAGGCGGCGGGTATCTTTGATGTCCCGGCCCAATTGCACTGTTTGCAGCAGGTAAAGCCAAAATGGGCTTCGATCTCGGTCCGGGAAATCGCGCGCGCGCCGGACCTCGCGGATAAGGTTTACGGCCTGTGTGCCGAGCAGGGAACGCGTGTTCAGCATATACTCTATAACGATGAAGACGCAGCTCTGCTGGCTGACTGGCAAGCCCGCTGTATCGTCCGCGATGGGCAAACTGATCGGCTGTTGGTTCTGGGGCGTTACACCTCGGGGCAGGAATCCGCACCAGAAGACCTTGATCACTTTCCGCAAACCCACTCCAGTTGGATGGTCTGTGCATTTGGAAAGCAGGAACATGTTTGCCTAAAAACGGCTGCGGACCGTGGCGGGGATGTGCGGGTTGGATTTGAAAACAGTTTGACCGACCAGGACGGAAGTACCTGGGCGAACAACGCAGCGTCGGTGTCGGCGCTGGTCGCGGCTTTGAAAGGACCTTAGCAATGAGCCACGTTTTTCCTCGTCATACCAAATCGAACCTGCCGGTCGCTGTTGGGGGCGACGGGTGTTACCTGATCGACGATCAGGGGCAACGCTATCTGGATTGTGGTGACGCTGCGGTGTCGTGCCTCGGGCATTCGAACCCGGCGGTTATCGAGGCCGTGCAGCAGCAGGTCGAACAGATCGCTTTTGCACATACCGGTTTCATGACATCCGAACCTGCTGAGGCACTGGCTGATCTGTTGGTGGAACACGCGCCTGGTGATCTGGACCGTGTGTATTTCGTCTCAGGCGGGTCCGAGGCGACCGAGGCGGCGATGAAACTCGCCCGGCAGTATTTCCTTGAAATCGGTCAGCCTGAGCGTCGCCGGGTGATCGCGCGGCGGCAGAGCTATCACGGGAACACTTTGGGCGCGTTGTCGGCTGGAGGTAACGAATGGCGACGCGCGCAATTTGCGCCGATGTTGATCGAGATGACACATATCGCGCCCTGTTTCGAATACGCTGAAAAGCCGGATACTGAGAGCAGCTTTGACTACGGCCAGCGCGTCGCGAATGAGTTGGAGGCCGAGATCCTGCGCTTGGGTCCTGAATCGGTTATGGCGTTCATGGCAGAACCCGTCGTGGGGGCAACGCTGGGTGCGGTTCCTGCCGTTGAGGGGTATTTTCAGCGTATTCGCCAGATATGTGACCAATATGGCGTTTTGTTGATTCTTGATGAAGTCATGTGTGGCATGGGGCGGACCGGGCATTTGTTTGCCTGCGATCATGATGGGGTTTCGCCGGACATTCTGTGCATCGCCAAAGGGTTGGGTGCTGGATACCAACCGATTGGTGCGATGATGTGCACCGGGAAAATCTATAATGCAATCCGCGACGGGTCCGGGTTCTTTCAGCATGGTCACACCTATATTGGTCACCCGGTTGCGACAGCAGCGGCCCTGGCCGTTGTCACCGAACTGACCACGCGCGCGTTGCCCACGCGCGCCGGCGTCATGGGCGACAAGCTGCAAGAAGCGTTGCAGGCCGAATTCGGACAGCATCCGAATGTCGGGGATATCCGCGGCAGGGGGCTGTTTCGAGGGCTGGAGTTGGTGGCTGACCGCGAAACAAAAACGCCGTTTGATCCGGCTCACGGCGTTGCGGGCAAAATCAAGAAAGCCGCCTTGGCCGGGGGGCTGATCTGTTACCCCATGGCCGGTACACGGGATGGGCGGGTTGGGGATCACGTCCTGCTGGCTCCGCCGTTCATCATAGAAGACGCGCAGATAGACGAGCTTGTGGGCAAACTTAGTCGGGCGATCTCGACCTCGATCCCCGGCTGAAGCGCCGCGTGGTCTGTGCCTCAGAACCAACAAAAAAACCCTGTCAGAGCTGATCTGACAGGGTTTCAAATTCGATATGCACAGGGATTTATTTCTGTGGCAGCGGACCGATCAGCATAATCATCTGACGGCCTTCCATCTTCGGCATGTTTTCAACTTTGCCGATCTCTTTGGTGTCGGCCGCAACACGTTCCAAAAGCTCGCGACCCAGGTTTTGGTGCGCCATTTCACGGCCGCGGAAACGCAGGGTCACTTTGACCTTGTCCCCGTTTTCAAGAAACTTGAACACATTCCGCATTTTCACGTCGTAGTCATGAGTATCAGTGTTGGGTCGGAATTTGACCTCTTTGATCTCAATGATCTTCTGTTTTTTGCGGGCTTCGGCTTCGCGTTTCTGCGTCTCGTACTTGAACTTACCGAAGTCCATAATTTTGCAGACCGGCGGGTTTGCGTTGGGCGAAATTTCGACCAGATCAAGACCGGCATCAACTGCCATCTGCATGGCTTTGGCGGGATGAACCACCCCGACATTTTCACCTTCAGCGCCAATCAGACGGATTTCGGGGGCACGGATCTTATCATTGACGCGGGGGCCGGTGTCTCTTTGCGGCGGCGCGTTGTGAGGTCTGCGGGCTATGGGTTCATTCCTTTGATGATTGCAGAAATTCAAGGCCGGAATTTAGACTGGCCTGCACGCCGATTCAAGCGGCATAAGTACAGGCCAGCCCGAAAAATCGGGGTTTGTCAGAGGTTTTTCGCCAGTCCGGGGCCAAATGCCCCGGATCCGGTGCATCGGGTTAACCAACAAAGGCTTTTTCGATGACAAATTCCTTGGGTTCGGAATTGGCACCTTCGCGCAGGTCGAACTCTTCCAGAATCTTTTTGATGTCCAGGTTGAAGGCCAAAGACCCGCAGACCATCGCGCGGTCGGTTTCTGGTTTGATGCCGCCTTCGATGCCCAGATCAGCAAAAACCGTGCCGTCTTTCAGCAATTCGGTGATGCGGCCCATCTTGGGACTCTCTTCCCGGGTCGTGGTCGGGTAGTAGCGGATCTTGTCGGCAAAGCCTTCGCCCATCAGTTCGGCTAGCATTTCGTCCTGACGGATGCTTTCGATCAGCTGACGGCCATATTCCAGTTCACCCACTTCGCGGCAGGTATGGGTGATGATGACTTCGTCGTAATCCTCATAGGTCTGCGGCTCGCGCAGCAACGAGGCGAAGGGCGCAAAACCGGTGCCGGTGGCAAAGAACCACAGGCGTTTGCCGGGCAACAACGCGTCATGCACCAGCGTGCCAACAGGCTTGGGGCGCAGGATGATCTGATCGCCCGGTTTGATGTGCTGCAGCTTCGAGGTCAGCGGACCGTCCTGCACCTTGATCGAGTAGAATTCCAGCTCTTCATCCCACGAAGGCGAGGCGATGGAATACGCGCGCAGCAGCGGCTTGCCGTTGTCGCCCAGCAGGCCGATCATCACGAACTCGCCCGAACGGAAGCGAAGCGAGGCGGGACGCGACACCTTGAAGGAAAACAGGCTGTCGGTCCAATGTTTGACGTCTGTTACGGTCTGTGCGTCCGGAAGGACGGGGGCCTTGACGGCGGTTACTTCGGTCACGGGTTTCATCTCTGTCATCGTTTCACTATCGGCTGGGTAAACCGACATCTCCGTTTAATCTTTGATCCAAGTCAGGAAAAGGGGCTAAATGCCCCTTTGAAGTCACAAGCTGGCGATTGGCGGGGTTAGCCGCGCAGGCGGGCCTGATAGCTATGATCTTTCCAGTTGGCGCGGGCCAGCCACTGATCTTCGGGCTGGCGATTGGCCAGTGCGTCGTCGATTTCGACCTCATCGAACCCGCTGCGGCGCGCCATGGCGTACTGGTCGGCCAGAACGTGGCCCCTGGCCCGCAGGCGGCCTGTGAAACCTTTCAGGCGCAGCACGCGCGCGATGGTAAAGCCGCGGCCATCCGCCGAAGACGGGAAGTCCACGCGGACCATGCGGGCGCTGCCCAGGCGGTCAACCAGTTCATCAGGATCAGTGTCCGAGGCCACGTCCAGCGCAACCACATCATTGGCAGCGTCCTCAAGCGTGACAAAGCCATCTGTCCAGTCGTCAGGGGCGAACCCCTCATCCGTAACGATTACGTTCATGTTTTCTCTCCTGCGCGCACCATCTTGCCGTCGACAAAATGGATGCCGCATTCTTCTTTGTTCTGATCGCGCCAGCGTCCGGCGCGGGGGTCTTCGCCTTCTTTGACCGGCGAGGTGCAGGGCGCACAACCGATCGAGGGGTAACCTTTGGCCACCAGCGGATGCCGGGGCAGGTTGTTTTCATCCATATAGGCGCGCACGTCTTCGGGCGCCCAGTGGGCCAGTGGGTTCACCTTGATCCGGCCAGTGCCGTCCTCGACCTCAAAGAAGTCAAGCGCGGCGCGTGTGCCAGACTGGAACCGCTTCCGACCCGAGATCCAGCCGTCATAGCCTGCCAAAGCACGCTGCAGCGGGAAGGTTTTGCGCAGGTTGCAGCAAGCATCCGTGTCGCTCAGGCGCAAAGCGCCGTATGGGTCTTCGCGCTGAACATCCTCATCATCTGCGCGGATGATGTGAACGTTCTTCAGGCCAAGCCGATCTGAAACGTCCTGCTGATATTCCAGCGTTTCGGTGAACAGCATCTGCGTGTCCACAAACAGGACCGGCGTGGCTTTGTCGACCACGGCTGCCATGTGCAACAACACCACCGACTCCGCCCCAAAGCTGGAGACCAAAGCAAGCTCTTCGATTGCCTCCAACGCGCCATGCATGACGTCATGGGCACTGTGGTGGCGGAACTGGGTGTTCAACGCTTCGACCTTTTCGGTCAGCTCAGCGCGGTCGGCCCCCAGTTCCGTCTGGATCAGGTCAAGCGGCATTCGCTCGCGCCTCGGGGTAGAGGGCTGCCTTGAACGGTGCCATGCCTACGCGGCGATAGGTTTCAAGGAATGTCTCTTCGGCGCTGTCACGCTGTTCCAGATAGGTTTCGACGATGCGTTCGACGGCAGGCACGATCTCATCATAGGCAAAGCCCGGGCCGGTCCGGTCGCCAACGGCTGCAGTTTCAGTCGCGTCACCACCCAGAGTGATCTGGTAGTTCTCGACGCCTGCGCGATCCAGACCCAGGATGCCGATGTGACCGACATGGTGGTGACCACATGCGTTGATGCAGCCCGAGATTTTGATCTTCAGGTGACCAATGTCATGCTCAAGCTTCAGATCATCGAAACGGGTCGCGATTTCCTGTGCAACCGGGATCGAACGCGCCGTTGCCAGTGCGCAGTAATCCATGCCGGGGCAGGCGATGATATCGCTAATCAGGCCGATATTGGCGGTTGCCAGTTCGTACTCTTTCAGCTTCGCATGGATCGCGGGCAGGTCCGACTTGTGGACATGCGGCAGGATCACGTTCTGCTCGTGGCTGATACGCAGCTCGTCATGGGCGAACTCTTCGGCCAGATCGGCCATTACGCGCATTTGCTCAGCAGTCGCATCGCCCGGAGTCTGACCGTGTTTCTTGATCGAGATAGTGACGATCGCGTGATCCGCGTTCTTGTGCGGCGCGATGTTGGTGTCGACCCACGACCGGAAGACCGGATCATTGGTGTAGGCGCTTTCAAACGACGCAACCGAGGCTTCACGGAAAGTTGGCGGGGCAAAGTGACCCTTGATCTCTTCAAGCAGGTTCATATCCGCGCCTTTGAACTGCGGGCGGACCTTCAAGAAGCGCTCGTTCACCTTGGCGCGGATCGCGTCGATGCCATGCTCATGCACGGTGATCTTGATGCGGGCTTTGTACTTGTTGTCGCGACGGCCGATCTGGTTCCAGACCGAAACGGTGGCTTCGAGATACGCGAGCAGGTCGTCAAAGGCGACGAACTCGGACAGTTCTTTACCGATCATCGGCGTACGGCCCAGGCCACCACCCACGATAACGCGGGCACCCAGAACGCCGTCACGCTCAACCAGTTGCAAGCCGATGTCATGCGCCTTGATCACGGCACGGTCGTTTTCCGAACCGGTGATGGCGATCTTGAACTTACGCGGCATGAACTGGAATTCCGGGTGGTCGGTCGACCACTGGCGCAGCAGCTCGGCGTAGGGACGCGGGTCAGCGACCTCATCCGCCGCAGCACCGGCGAAATGGTCGGCGGTCACGTTGCGGATGGTATTGCCCGAGGTCTGAATGGCGTGCATGCCAACCTCGGCCAGCGCGTCCAGCATGTCTGGCACGTCGTTCAGTTTCGGCCAGTTGTACTGGATGTTCTGACGGGTGGTGAAGTGGCCATAACCCTTATCCCACTTCTCGGCCAGCAGGGCCAGTTGACGCATCTGCGCGCTGGACAGCGTGCCATATGGGATGGCGACCCGCAGCATGTATGCGTGCAGCTGCAGATACAGGCCGTTCATCAGGCGCAGCGGTTTGAATTCATCTTCGGTCAGCGAGCCGTCAATGCGGCGCTCGACCTGCGCGCGGAACTGCGCGTTACGTTCTGCCAAAAATGCTGTGTCGAACTCGGAGTAGCGATACATGATTAGCTGTCCTTAGTTGCAGCCCCGAACCGTGGGGCCTTGAGTAGGGGAGAGAGACGGGCCAGAGGTCAGGCCCGGGGCTGCGGGGAAGTTTCCTGTTTGCCGTGGGCATAGTTGGACGGACCAGTGCGGCGGAAGTCTTCCCGGAAATGGGTGGGCTCGGGGCCATTGTCGCCGGCAATAGCGTCGGCCAGATATGCCCCGACAATCTTGTTGGCCTGGCGCGAGGCATCCAGAAGACGCACCTGCGCGTGGGCTTCGTCGGTGATCAACTCGGCCTCGGTCAGCTCGCGTGACCACTGATCGTCTTCGGTCAAATAGATGACGTCACCTTTCAACAGGTCGTTGGCGGTCACCACTTTAGGGGTAAAAGCGCGGGCCATCAGGCGTGTTCCTTCTTAAATTCGGTCAGGGCCGCGGTAGTTTGGCGCGGGGCGAGGCCATAAAAGGTCAGGGTGGGGCCATCCATATCGGCGGCGTTCAAATCGGTGGGCAACTGGTCCAGCGTTGTTTCCAGAATGCGCTGATCGGGACGCGTGGCGTTTTCGATCAGCGTCACCGGTGTTTGGCGATCTGCGCCGTGCATGATCAGGCGGCCCTGAATGAAACGAGCGGACTTTTTTCCCATGTAGATCGCGGCCACCGAACCGGTGCGCGCCAGCGCGGTCCAGTCGTGATCGGCAAAGCCCTTCATGTCGTGGCCTGTCAGAAAGCGGACCGACGAGTTGCGCCCACGCCGTGTCAGGCTTTGACCGATTCCGGCAACGGCCGCCGAAGCGGCGGTGATGCCCGGAACAATCCGCCACGAGATACCAGCAGCCTCAACCGCCTCGATCTCTTCATCCAGACGGCCAAATACGGTCGGGTCGCCGGACTTCAGGCGCACGACGCGCTGACCTTTCAAGGCGTGCTCAACCAGCAGGGCGTCAATGTCTTCCTGTTTCCACGATGGGCCGAAACCGGCCTTGCCGACATCGACCAGTTGGGCGGTCTTGCCGGCCAAGGCCAGGACCTCATCACTGATCAGACGGTCATGCAGAACAACATCCGCGCGCTCGAAGGCGTTCAGTGCCTTGAGCGTCAGCAATTCCGGATCGCCCGGACCCGCGCCGACAAAGTCGACATGTCCTGTGCCATCATATGATTGCGTAAGCTGCATTTCGTGTCCCGAGTGTGGTTTGACTTGTGTTGCAATATAGGAAATATTCCCGCCAATACGCCATATAGGCGAACAAATAAGGACAAATGTTCCACGCCAACGGCAAAACGGGACATTGGTTTCGAAACGAAGGGAAATTTGGAATGTCGGTGCGGATTGATGATACGGATCGGAAAATTCTGGTCGAGCTGCAGCGGGACGCCAGTCAATCGCTGGACGAAATAGCCGCTCGTGTCGGCAGTTCCAAGACGCCGGTCTGGAATCGGATACGCAAGCTGAAAGGGGCCGGTGTGATCGGGCAGCAGACCGTTTTGCTGGACGCCGAAGCGCTGGGATTTGAAGCTACGTTTTTTGTTCTGATCCGCACCTCAGAGCACGAGGCTGACTGGCAGCACAAGTTCCTCAAGGCCCTGCGCGACAGGCCCGAAGTGCAAGAAGCGCATCGGCTGGCCGGGGACATTGACTATATCCTGAAGGTGCGGGTCAAGAACGCGCGAGCCTATGACGAATTCTATCAGGCGCTGATTTCAGAAGTGCGCGTGCACAACGTGACTGCCTTGCTGTCGATGGAAGAGATCAAGTCCACCACCATGTTGCCACTGAAAGCGCTGATCGAAAGCTAGGTCTGCACCATCAGTTTGGTCAGCCCGTGGAAATGGTACGTGTTCGAAAACTCGGGCTCGGTGCTCAGGCGCAGGTTCGGATATCTGTCGAACAGCGTGGACAGTGCGATGCGCATTTCCATCCGTGCCAGAGGGGCGCCAACGCAAAAGTGCAGGCCGCCACCGAAACTGGTGTTCGTGACGATGGCGCGGGTGGGATCAAACCTGTCCGGGTCGCTCCAGACGGCAGGATCCCGGTTCGCAGCGCCCAATAGTAACGCGACCTCATCACCACGTTTGAAACTGTGCCCAAATGCGTCGATGTCTTCATAAGCATAGCGGGTGAACATGTGCAGCGGCGGGTCATAGCGTAAAACCTCTTCTACCGTGCGGTCGATGGTGCCCGGCGCAAAGTATTGCGGTCCGATGCCATTTTGCAAAACGGTCTTCACGCCGTTTCCAAGTGAATGCACGGTCGCTTCGTGCCCGGCATTCAAAAGCAGGATGCAGGTGGCGACCAGCTCTTCGCGTGAGAGCTTGTCGCCATCTTCTTCGGCCACGATCAACCGTGTGATCAGATCGTCCTGCGGATCGCTGCGGCGCTGCTCGATGTAGTCGATCAGAAAGTCGGTGAATGCTTGAGATGAGGCTGCGGCAGCGGTCTCAGTCTCGGGCGTACGGCTGGCTTGATACATCGCCACCATATCATGTGACCAGCGGAGTAGGCTGGGTGACATATCCTCGGGCACGCCCAGAAGGCGGCAGATCGTGATGACCGGAACTTGGGTGCAAAAGGTAGAGAGCAAATCGAACGGTTGGTCGGGAAATGCGTCAATCAAAGAATGGGTTAGGTCGTGAATCGAAGGTTCCAGCGCCGATATGGCACGCGACGTGAATGCCCGCATCACCAATGCGCGCAAACGTGTGTGTCTTGGCGGTTCGGCTTCCAGCAACGAATGCGCCTCGACCGCCAGCCAAGGGGCAAGATGCGCCGGACCTGGGGTTCGCATTTCTTCGGGTACTTCCCGACCAAAGCGGCGGTCTTTCAAAAGCGCCGAGACCGCCCGGTGTGATACAGCCGCAACTTTCCCATAGTCCTCCCAATAGACCAGATCACCGCACGCGCGGGCCTGATCATAGAACGGGTAGGGGTTCTGCACGAATTCCGGATCGACCGGAGATTGAAATACCGTCTTCATGCGGCGCAGACTTGCCATGCGGCGCGCCGAATGCAAGACCCTATATCATGCAACGCGTTTGGGTCATTCTGGGATTTTTGTTTGCTGTCGGCCTGTTGACCGCAGGGGTCTGGTCCTATGGCTATCGTCAAGCGCTGTCGCAGCTCAGCGAAAAGGCCGAGGCTGACCTTGAACTGGCTGCCGACCGGCTCAGCACTCAGATGCAGGTCTATCAGGAACTGGCCGTGCTGATGGCCACGCATCCGGTCTTGCGCGCCCTAGAGACACCGGTGCAACAACGGGCTGCGCGCGCGATATTGCTGGACGTCGCCGACAAAACCTCGGCCGTCAACATGATGTATCTTGACCGAAGCGGGCAGGTGCTGGCCTCGGCGCAGCCGGTTGTGTGGCCAAACATGGCGAACCACCCCGCGTTTCGGCGCGCATTGCAAGGCGCAATGGGCAGCGCGCATGGGGTTGTGGAAAGCAGCGGGGATCGCACCTATTCCTACGCCGCCCCGGCCTTTGGCGATGCTGGTCAGGTCGAGGGTGTATTAATCGTTGTGGCCGATGTGCAGGATGTGGAACAGACCTGGCGCGGCAGTACCGAGGCGGTGTTCTTCACCGACGGGGACGGTGTCGTGTTTATCTCAAACCGATCGGATTTGTTGTTTTGGCACCGGGATGAGGGTCAATTGGGCCTGACACCGCCAGACGGCGGGGTGGTCGATTTTGCCTCGGTTCTGGTCGGTCCGCACGAGGTCTGGGAACTGAATTGGGGGCGGTATCTGCCCAGCCGCGCATTACATCTTATGTTGGACCTGCCTGTCATTGATATGACAGCTGAGGTTCTGGTCGATGTGGCCCCCGCGCAGCGTTTGGCGGGGTTGCAGGCGGCGACCGTTGCTGCAATCTGTCTGGCCTTCGGCGCGCTGTTGTATCTGGCGACCGAACGCAGGCGCACATTGGCCGAGGCCAACACGATTCTGGAAAGCCGGGTCGCGCAACGGACGCATGCGTTGACAGCTGCAAACACCGCGCTGCGCCATGAAGTGCGTGAACGTGAAGACGCAGAAGAGGCTCTGAAACACGCTCAGGAAGAGCTGATCCAGGCCGGTAAACTCAGCGCGTTGGGCCAGATGTCGGCGGGTATCAGTCACGAGCTGAACCAACCGCTGATGGCGATTCAGCAATTCGCAGATAATGGCGCGGCTTTTCTATCCCGCGGCCGGGATGAGAAAGCGTCGGAGAACCTGACGCGTATCTCTGCCATGGCGGCGCGCATGGCGCGCATCATCAAGAACCTGCGCGCCTTTTCGCGCAACGAAAGTGAACCGATGGGCAAGGTTAACCTAGTTCAGGTGATCGATACGGCGGTCGAGTTGACCGAGGCGCGGTTGCGGACCGAGGATGTCCGTATGGACTGGGCCCCGCCCAATAACCCGGTTTACGCATGGGGCGGCGAGGTGCGGTTGGTTCAGGTGTTCGTCAACCTGATTAACAATGCCGCCGACGCGATGAGTGGGCAAAACGACCGCCTCATCCGCATTGCGATCGACCGCGGCGACAAGCTGGCCGTGACTGTCCGCGATATCGGCCCGGGCATCGAAAACTCGGAAAAACTGTTCGAACCGTTCTATACGACCAAGGCTGTCGGATCCTCTGAGGGGATGGGGCTTGGGCTTTCGATTTCGTATGGTCTGGTGCAAAGCTTTGGAGGTAATATCCGGGGCGCAAATCTGGACACCGGGGCATTGTTTACGGTCGAGCTTGAGCCTTTCACGGAGCACGAGGTCGCATGACGCGGAAAATTCTACTGGTTGATGACGACGCTGCCGTCCGCGAAGCTTTGGCTCAAACGCTTGAGCTGGCAGATTATGATCCGGTTACGGCGGGATCCTTTGTGGCAGCTAAAGACCATATTCGCGCCGACTTTCCGGGTGTGATCGTTTCGGACATCCGTATGCCGGGCCGGGATGGATTTCATCTGCTGAACTACGCGCGTGAGGTTGATCCAGATTTGCCCGTTGTTCTGTTGACCGGTGAGGGCGACATCCCGATGGCGGTGCAGGCCATGGGACAGGGAGCTTTTGACTTTCTGGAAAAGCCATGTGCGGCGGCGGACCTGCTGCCCGTGTTGGAACGAGCCTTTGACGCGCGCGCGCAGGTGATCGAACAGCGTGCCCTCAAATCAGAGCTTGAGCGCGGCGATCCGGCAGCGCGGCTTTTGTTCGGCCTGTCCGCACAGGCCGAGGCCCTGCGTGAACGGGTCCGATCCGTCGCCCCCACCGGGGCAGAAGTTCTGGTAACCGGGCCACCGGGCAGCGGGATATCGAAGGTGGCCGAAGTCGTTCATCTGATGTCGCCGGTCGGGCAGGGGCCGTTCGTCAAGCGCCCGGCCTCAGGGCTGACGCCCGAGGGGTTGGTACGCGTGTGCGAAGATGCGGCCGGTGGGTCGTTGTTCTTGGATGAGGTTTCGGCCATGCCAGACGCCACGCAATACGCCGCGCTTGAAATGATAGAGCAGGGCACCGGTTCACGGATTGTCGCGGGAACAACCGCAGATCTGGCGGTGCTGTCAGAGCAGGGCCAATTCAATGCCGACCTGTTTTATCGCCTGGATGTCATGCGTGTGCGCATCCCGTCGCTGGCGGAACGACCCGAAGATATTCCAGTGATCTTTCGCCATTATGTCGCGCAAGCGGCGGAACAGGCGGGCATTGCCGAACCCGAGATTACCTCGGAGCAACTTGCGTCGTTGATGGCCAGCGATTGGCCGGGCAATGCAAGATCGCTGATGTCGGCGGCGATGCGGTTCGTGTTAGGGATGCCGGAAGAGGTTGCACGTGCCGCTGATCTGGGGCTGAACGAGCAAATGGCGCGCGTAGAGCGGTCGTTGTTGATTGCGGCACTGGGTCGGCACAATGGCAAAGCCTCGGATGCGGCAAGTGCGTTGAAACTGCCGCGCAAGACTTTTTACGACAAACTGGCGCGCTATCAGATTCGCCCAGAAGACTATCGGCGCTAACGGGGGCACCCGCCGCCTTTGGCCGCATTATCATGCATTTAAAGCCGTTCGGCCGGGAAGCCTGCATCTGCAGGCTGCGGGTGGTCACCAGAGAATCAGGGGGTGAGTCGCTCGATCTGATTCGAAGTGCGTGCGGAAATCCGCACAGCCGGGGGAATAAATGTGCGGATTTTCGCACAACGTGTAGTGTCACTACCTTTTGATGGCGAGGAAGAGCCTTGTAATAGTATGAAATAAAACAAAAATACTTGATATTTCCGAATTTCGAACAAAAAGTTGAGCGGTGCCCCTTGATTCGCTTCACTGCGCCACATGAGACGCCGATCTGGCGTTGACTGAAGGTTTCATAGAAGTCTGGGAGGAAAAGACAGATGAAATTCCTGACAACTGCCGCGACCGCGCTGGCGTTGAGTGTTACAGCAACCGCCGGTATGGCCGCGTGTGATGACGGCGAGATTGTCGTCAAGTTCGCGCATGTGACGAACACGGACAAACACCCCAAGGGCATCGCGGCATCGCTGTTGGAGCAGCGCGTCAATGACGAGATGAATGGCGTGATGTGCGTTGAGGTCTATCCGAACTCGACGCTCTATAATGATGACAAGGTGCTTGAAGCAATGCTTCAAGGCGACGTCCAGCTGGCCGCGCCGTCGCTGTCAAAATTCGAGAAGTTTACCAAACAGTTCCGTCTGTTCGATCTGCCGTTCATGTTCAAGAACATTGACGCCGTGGATGCGTTCCAGGCCTCGGCAGATGGTCAGGCGATGAAAGACAGCATGCAGCGCCGCGGCCTGCAAGGGCTGGCGTTCTGGCACAATGGCATGAAACAGATGTCGGCTAATAAACCGCTTGAGGCTCCGTCGGATGCCGAAGGCCTGAAATTCCGTGTTCAATCCTCGGACGTTCTGGTTGCCCAAATGGAAGCCATTGGCGGCAGCCCGCAGAAGATGGCGTTCTCGGAAGTTTACGGCGCGCTGCAACAGGGCGTTGTGGATGGCCAAGAAAACACCTGGTCGAACATCTATGGCAAAAAGTTCTTCGAAGTGCAGGACGGTATCACCGAGACCAACCATGGCATCATCGACTATCTGGTCGTGACATCGGTTGACTGGTTGGACAGCCTTGATCCCGAGGTGCGCGATCAGTTCCTGACCATTCTGGGCGAAGTGACCGAGACACGGAACAAGGAAGCCTTCTCGGTGAACGAAGCAGCCAAGGCTTCGATCACTGATGCCGGCGGAATCATCCGCGAGCTGAACCCCGAACAGCGTCAGGCCTGGGTCGATGCGATGAAGCCCGTTTGGGACCAGTTTTCCGACGACGTAGGTCAGGATAAGATCGACGCCGCTCAGGCCATCAACGCCGGGTTCTGATCCCGGTTGAGGCCGCGTGTCCAAAGACTGGGGAGTGGCGGATACGCAGGCTGGGCGGGCCGTAATTTGGCCCGCCACACCTAACTCTCATCACCAATAATGTGGGGACAGAAAAATGTCTGGTTCGAAACCCGGCCAAGGCGGGCTGGTCGACCATATCGAAGAGACCATGATTGCCGCTCTGTTGGGCGTGATGACGGTCGTAACCTTCGCCAACGTGATCGCGCGTTTTGTGTTTAACTCTAATATCTTATGGGCGCTTGAGCTGACGGTTTTCACCTTTGGCTGGCTGGTTTTGCTGGGGGCTTCTTATGCGGTCAAGAAACACGCGCATCTGGGTGTTGATGCAATCCTGAACATGCTGGCCCCGGCGCCGCGCCGCATTCTGGCGCTGATATCGGTGGCGTGCTGTCTGGTGTTCTCGCTTCTGCTTCTGAAAGGGTCGTATGACTACTGGGCCGTGTTTGCGGACCTGCCGCCAACATCGGGCCGCTGGTTCCCGACCGGGTTCAATTTCGACGCACGCAGCCAGAGTTTTTACGAAGTGGATGATATTCCGATGGTCGCGCCGCTGCGCTTCCTCGAGGATCTGATCAACTACGGCGAGGGGTATGAAAAATTGCCCAAGGTGGTGCCGTATCTGGTGTTGCCGGTGTCGATGCTGCTTCTAGTGATCCGCTTTGCTCAGGTCGCAGTACAAATCTGGCGTGGTGAGACCGACCGTCTTGTTGCCAGCCACGAAGTCGAGGACGAGATCGAAGAAGTCCGGGCTCAGCAAGGAGAGCATGACTAATGGACGTCGTACTTCTATTCTCTATGGTCATCGGCCTGTTGCTGATCGGTGTGCCGATTGCGGTGGCCCTGGGTCTCAGCTCGACCCTGTTTCTGCTGATTTATTCCGACAGTTCGTTGGCTTCGGTCGCGGGAACCCTGTTCGAAGCCTTTGAAGGCCACTTTACACTGTTGGCGATCCCGTTCTTCATTCTTGCGTCGTCCTTCATGACGACCGGTGGAGTGGCGCGTCGGATCATCCGCTTTTCCATCGCCTGTGTCGGACACTTGCCTGGCGGTCTGGCGATTGCGGGTGTCTTTGCCTGTATGCTGTTTGCCGCGCTGTCGGGGTCGTCTCCGGCAACGGTTGTGGCCATCGGTTCTATCGTCATCGCCGGTATGCGGCAGGTTGGCTATTCCAAGGAATTCGCTGCCGGTGTGATCTGTAACGCGGGTACCCTGGGCATTCTGATCCCGCCGTCCATTGTCATGGTGGTTTATGCCGCCGCCGTTGAGGTCTCGGTCGGGCGGATGTTCCTTGCGGGCGTCATTCCGGGCCTGATGGCGGGTCTGATGCTGATGGTTACGATCTATGTGATGGCCAAAGTCAAGAACCTGCCCAAGGGTGAATGGAAAGGTTGGGGCGAGATCTTTATCTCGGCCCGCGAAGCCGGTTGGGGTCTGTTCCTGATCGTCATCATTCTGGGTGGTATTTATGGCGGTATCTTCACACCGACCGAAGCCGCTGCTGTCGCTGCCGTCTATGCCTTCTTTATTGCCAGCTTTGTCTACAAGGACATGGGTCCGCTTAGCACCAATGGGGATGGGCAGAACATTTCGCTTCTGAAGAAACCCTATGCTCTGGTCACGGCGTTCTTTCACCCCGACACCAAGCACACGCTGTTTGAAGCCGGTAAACTGACGGTGACTTTGCTGTTCGTCATCGCCAACGCGCTGATCCTCAAGCACGTGCTGACCGATGAACAGGTGCCTCAGCACATCGCAAGTGCAATGCTATCGGCGGGATTGGGACCAGTCACCTTCCTGATTGTGGTCAACGTGATCCTGCTGATTGGTGGTCAATTCATGGAACCTTCGGGACTGCTGGTCATCGTGGCTCCTCTGGTGTTCCCGATCGCGATCGAGTTGGGCATCGACCCAATCCATCTGGGCATCATCATGGTGGTGAACATGGAGATTGGGATGATTACGCCTCCGGTTGGGTTGAACCTATTCGTGACCTCGGGCGTGGCCGGTATGCCGATGATGAGCGTTGTGAAGGCGGCGCTGCCGTTCCTGGCTGTCCTGTTCGTCTTCCTGATCATGGTGACGTACATACCGTGGATATCGACCTTCCTGCCCAACACGTTCATGGGGCCTGAGATCATTACGAACTAGCGGTTTCTTTGACAGAACAGAGGGCCGGGTCTGTCGTCAGATCCGGCCATTTTTGTGTACGGAATCGATCCAGATAGTCGGAAACCCATTCGATACCACCCTAAACGCGAACCCATCAGTTTCGTATCACCGGTTGAATTGCCGCATTAAAAGTTTCATCTCGTCAATCGGGCGTCGATCGTTTGCCCGCCCGGGTGTCCTTAGGTGCTCAATTAAGTGTCCGACCTCTTGAACCCGGGTACAGTGGGTATATCTTTCAGCCGAGGACGACCTCGCCTTGTTGGCTGATCATTCGGGACGACCCGAAGAGATATGAGGTGTCCAAATGCCCTGGATATTATTGCTATTCGCTGGCCTGCTGGAAATTGTCTGGGCCGTCGCCATGAAGCAATCTGCCGGTTTCACACGCCTATGGCCTACGGCCCTGATGGGCGTGTCGATGATCGGATCGTTCGGATTGCTTGCCCTTGCGATGCGCGATCTGCCTTTGGGCACGGCCTATACGATCTGGACCGGAATCGGTGCAGTCGGGGCCTTTATGGTCGGCGTAATGTTTCTGGGTGAGGCGCTGACTGCGCCCCGCCTAGTCGCGGCGGCCCTGATTGTGGCCGGGCTGGTGACGATGAAATTGGCTTGACCTCAGGCCTTTTGCAGGGCGTCGATAATGCCAGAAAAGTCTTCGGCTTTCAGGCTTGCCCCGCCCACCAGCGCCCCGTCGACGTTGGAGACTGCAAAGATTTCGGCCGCGTTGCCCGGTTTGACCGAACCGCCATAAAGTAACCGGACCGAGCGGCCGACACCTTCGCCAAATCGACGCTCAAGCCGGGCGCGGATGAAGTCGTGCACTTCTCCGATCTCGTCCAGTGTGGGGACCTTGCCGGTGCCAATGGCCCAGATCGGTTCATAGGCGACAACCAGGTTCTCACCGGTCGACTGATCCGGGATCGAGCCGGACATCTGACCGCCGATAATGTCCAACGTGTTCGCGGCCTCGCGCTGTTCCAGGCTTTCGCCGACGCAAATGATGGCTTTCAGACCCGCTTCCATTGCGGAACGTGCCTTGGCGCGGACATCCTCATTCTGCTCGTCGCAATCTTCGCGCCGCTCTGAATGCCCAAGAATGACGGCGCTTGCCCCTGCATCAACCAGCATCTGAGCACTGACATCGCCGGTATGTGCGCCGGATTCGGCTGCATGGCAATCCTGACCGCCGACGGTAATTCCCGTGCCTTTCACCGCCTCTGCCGCGCGATGCAGCAGGGTCGCTGGTGGGCAAATCAGGACGTCCACCGATGCATCAGGAAACGATGTAGCCAGCGACTGAAGCTCGGGCAAATCAGCCGCAGTTCCGTTCATTTTCCAGTTTCCAGCTGCCAGCTTGCGCCGCATAACGCGTACCCCCAAATAAGTCGTTGTTTGCTCATCGGATAGCACCACCAGCCGAGCCTGACAATTCCGGTTGCAAAGGTCCGACCACAACGGCAGGTTCCGCGGTATTGTGGAGGGCGGCATGATCGACGATCTGGATCTGAAAAAACTGGATGAACGCGAGGCTTCAGAGATGGCAAAGCTGCTGCATGCTATTGGAGAAGTTGGGTTTTTAACGGTGTCGAACACCGGGTTGAACGCCGATCAAGTCCGAAACGTGATCGAGGCGTATCGCGACTTCTTCCATTTGCCGGACGTCCAGAAAAAAACCGTTGATATGGCGATGACGGGTTCAAACCGAGGGTGGGGCGCGCCGCGATCAGAACAGGTCGACCCCAAGGCCAATCCGGATTTCAAGGAAGTGTTCGACTGTGGTTTCGAATTGCCTGCGGGAAATTCTTATGCCGGAAAAGGGCTCAGTGTATATGCTCCGAACCTGTGGCCGAATAATCCTGTAGAATTTCAAGGTATTATCAGAGCTTACTACATTCACGCTTGCAATGTGGCGATGCGCGTTCTTCGGGCCATTGCGGTCGCTTTGGGCCGGGATGAACTCAGCTTTGATCGCGCCTTTGACACGCCAATGGCCCTATTGCGCGGGAACTACTATCCAGAACGCCCGGCATGGGCAGGTGATCGGGATTTTGGCATCGGGGCGCATACTGACTATGGGTGTCTCACATTGCTGGCCACGGACGGGGTCTCAGGGCTTGAGGTCCGCATGCCGGATAACAGCTGGCAACCTGTCTCTGCAGAGCCTGGTACATTCATCATCAACTTTGGAGAGATGCTGGAATTCTGGACCGCGGGAAAAGTCAAAGCCACCGAGCACCGCGTCATAGGCGGGACGCAGGAACGCATTTCGGTCCCACTGTTCTTTAACCCGTCCTACGACACCAACGTTGCTCCGCCAAGCTCAGGCAAAACGATCAGCGCAGGTGACCATCTTACACGGCGCTACAACGAAACCTATCTGCACCTGCAGGCGACTTAGTTTTGTGTGGAAAGCGTCTCGTCAAATTTGATGGATTCGCCGCAACCGCAAGCGTCCACAACATTCGGGTTGCGGAACTTGAACCCGGCTTCCAGAAGCGAGACCTCATAGTCGATTTCAGTTCCGAACAAGAACATCTGCGCCATTGGCGCGATCATGATGCGGGCACCGTCCTGTTCGACCACTTCGTCGTTGGTATCGGCTTCATCCACGTAGTCCATGGTGTATTCCATGCCAGCGCAGCCGCCTTTCTTGACGCCAATGCGCAACCCTGCATGACCGCCGGACGCCATCAGGCGTGCGATCTGCTCGGCCGCTTTGGTCGTCATTGTCACGGCCTGTTTGCCGGGAATGCCAAACATGGTGGTCTCCGTTGCGCTACGTTACCCCTAATCTAGGGCCGAGAGGCGTCAGGCTCAAGACATAGCAGACCTGCTGACCTAAGTTTTACCGGCAGTGACGCTGCCAAACGACCAATTGCCACAGCAAACTTGCGTCCCTCACGGTCTTCGCCTTAGCCTGACGGTTGTAACAAGATATTTGAGCGAAGGGCGAATGAAGATGGTGAAGATCAGGCATTTCCGCAGAAAAATCATAACGATGCAAGCTGTAGCCACAGTCTTTCTGACCGCAGGTTTGGGGCATGCAGCAACGGATGGCGCACGGCATCCGGTAAATTGCGCTACCGCCGAGGGGGATCTTCGGGCCATCGCAGCAGAAAAGAAGCACGCAGAAGACCAGCAGGCAGAAAGTATCATTGCGAT
Source organism: Ruegeria atlantica (assembly GCF_947495585.1). Lineage (GTDB taxonomy): Bacteria > Pseudomonadota > Alphaproteobacteria > Rhodobacterales > Rhodobacteraceae > Ruegeria > Ruegeria atlantica_G. Next base: position 531,050 of record NZ_CANLZK010000001.1, read on the forward strand.
CACTCCTGCCGGTGCATTGCTGGGACTGGTCACGGGAACCGAGCAAAAAAGGCTCAGCATGTTGAATGGCGATTACGTCAAAGAGCTGGATCAACGCGCGGCCGAGATAAAATCGACCTGCGGCGTGGAATAGGCCGCTCGGGTCCTATAATGTAAAAAGGGCTGCCCCGGTTCATGGACAGCCCTTTTTGTTACCCTTCAATGCCTTACTCGGTAAAGCTAAGCGAAATTCTACATGAATCCCAGTTCAAGACGTGCTTCGTCTGACATCATCTCCATGCCCCAGGGGGGCTCCCATGTCAGCTCGACGTCAACCTCTTTGACGCCAGCGACCGGTTCGATTGCCTCGACAATCCAGCCTGGCATTTCACCGGCGACCGGGCATCCGGGCGCGGTCAGTGTCATGATGACCTTCACCGCGTTTTCCTTGGTAATATCGATCGTATAGATCAGACCCAGATCGTAGATATTCACCGGAATCTCGGGATCGAAGACGGATCTGCAAGCCTCGACCACGGAATCGTAGAGTGGATGATCGATGGTCGAAGGCGCGATCAGCGGCGTACCTTCGAACTGTTCACTTGGATGGGTCATTCGTGCCTCGGGGCTGTTACCTGAGAAATTATATAGGGAAAGGCTGGGGCAGCGTCCAGTGGTGCCGTGTGGCCCCCGGGACGCTGCGTCGATTTGGATCAATCGTTGATATCGTGGCGGAAGGTTTTCACCTGGCCATGGGGCAGGGCGAACATGCGCCGCAGGATCAGCCAAGCCACAAGCGAAAGACCCGCAAAGATCAAAAGCAAGACCGCCAGGCTCGGGGCAAAACCGGGGATCACAAGCAAAAGCCCTGTGACCGCCGCTCCAATCGCAAAGCCAAGAAAGATGAACCCCGGCAAGACGATCTCAAGTATGCCCAGAGCTAGCGCTCCGGCCAGCCAGAGCCACCATGTCAGCCAGAAGGGATCAGCCATTACTTTCCTCCTTTCAACATCTTGAAGGCATCGCCAAAGGCCTCAAGCGCATTGGCGGGAACCACGATGGTCTGCGACCCGGTGCCGTTACCCAGCGCGTTCAGAGCTTCGACTTGCTTCAATGCGACCTGATATTGGGCTGCCTCGATACCATTGTCCTGAATGGCCTTGGCGACGACGCCGGTTGCATAAGCTTCAGCCTCGGCCTGAATGCGGCGGGCTTTTGCGGTCTGCTCGGCCGCATAGAGTTCCGCGTCCGCATTCAATTCGACCGAACGTTTCTGACCTTCAGCCTCGGTCACCTGCGCGCGGCGGGCGCGTTCGGCGTTCAACTGCTGCAACATAGCATCGCGTGTGGCTTGATCCAGATTTACGTCTAGAATCTCGGCGCGGGTGACTTCGATGCCCCAGTCGTCAACGGCAGTTTCGACGCTTTCCTGAATGCGTTCAATCAGTTGCGCGCGGTTGGACTGTACCTCATCCAGATCCATTTTACCGATCTCGGCACGGACTATACCAGCAACGGTTGTTGCAATCGCACCGTCGACGTCACGGATACGGTACACGGTCTTTTCCGGTTCAAGAATACGGTAAAACACCGATGTATCAATCTGAACCAGAACATTGTCCTTGGTGATTGCATCTTGCGTCGCATTCGGTAGCTGGCGTTCAAGAATGGATATCTTGTGGCGCGCAACATCAAGAAAAGGAACGATAAAGTTGATTCCGGGGCCAAGCACCGAATGCAGGCGGCCAAAGCGTTCAACCACGTATTTTTCGGACTGAGGCACAATTTTGATGCCTTTGAAAATAACGACGACAATCAGAACTGCCGCAAGCAGGTAAATGATGTTCGATGTTAACAACCCAATGATCTGTTCTTCGGTCATATCTGTCCTCTGTATTATTGTGTACTATGGTATACACTTGGGGATTGACTCGCCCATTTTCAACTCTGGTATGGCGGGAATGGGGATAGATGCAAATCTCTGAAAACCACAATGTAGCGTGGAATATTTTGAATGTGGCTGCTTTGCATCCGGTTGTGATTGCGCTATCGGGCGGGGATGAAACTGATAATTGATACAGATCCGGGCATCGACGATGCGATGGCCATTGCCTATGCCGCCGCTGCACCAGAAATAGACCTGATCGGCCTGACCACGGTTTTCGGCAACACGCATGTGCACCAATCCAGCCGCAACGCACGGTTCTTGCTCCATAAACTGGGACTGGACGCGCCAGTGGCTGAGGGGGCGCCGCTTCCAGTTGGTGCGACCACATACGACCCGTCCGAGCACGTGCACGGCCCCGAAGGATTCGGTGATTTGACTGACATCCCGCAGATTGGGGAAAATCACCCCCTGACGGCGGCCGAATTCCTTGTCGAGCAGGCGCGGGAACACAAGGGTGAGCTGGTCGTCTGCGCCATTGGGCCGTTGACCAACGTCGCCGATGCAATGCGGTTGGACCCAGAGTTTGCAGGCAACATCAAGCGACTGGTGATCATGGGCGGTGCCGTGTTTTGCCCCGGAAACATCACAGAGCATGCAGAGGCCAACATCTATCACGATGCGCAGGCTGCGGATGCAGTGTTCGCGTCTCCGCCAGATACCGTTCTGGTCGGTTTGGATGTCACGCTGAAAACTCTGTACGAGACTGCGGATTTTGATGCATTGGCGGCGCGTTCCGTTGACATGGGCGGTTTCCTGCGCGACATCTCGAAATTTTATCTGAAGTTCTACAAGGATATCGGCGGATTGGAGGGGTGCGGCCTGCACGACTCGACGGCTGTGATTGCCTGCACCCACGAACCCATGTTCGAGATAGTCGAAACCGGGCTTCAGATTGAGGTAGATGGTCCGCAAATCGGGGCAACCCGACCGGAGGCCAACAGACCAACGGTGCGCGTATGCCGGGATGTGGACGGGGCAGGGGTTGTCAACCTGTTCACTGACCGCGTTGCGTCATTGCCCTGACGGCTTGCAATACCAGCGAAGATCGGGCAATTGCTGCCCGGTTCAGCGACCCTGAGGCATTCACATGACAGACCGTTTCTCATTTGACCTGAAAGCCACGGACGGCAAAGCGCGCACCGGGGTAATCCATACTCCACGCGGTGAGGTGCGCACGCCGGCCTTTATGCCGGTTGGCACCGCGGCAACGGTCAAAGCGATGATGCCGGAAAGCGTACGCGCCACAGGAGCGGACATCCTGTTGGGCAACACCTATCACTTGATGCTGCGTCCGACAGCCGAGCGGATCGACCGTTTGGGCGGGTTGCACAAGTTCATGAATTGGGAACGGCCGATCCTGACGGATTCCGGTGGGTTTCAGGTTATGTCGCTGGCCGGGTTGCGCAAGCTGACCGAAAAGGGTGTGACCTTCAAATCTCATATCGACGGCTCGCGCCACGAATTAACGCCGGAGCGATCGATGGAGATTCAGCGCCTGTTGGGGTCCGACATCGTCATGTGTTTCGACGAGTGCCCGGCGCTGCCCGCTGACCGGAATCGAATTGCCGAGTCGATGCGCCTGTCGATGCGGTGGGCCGAGCGGTCGCGTGATGCTTTCGGGGATCGCCCGGGTCATGCTTTGTTCGGCATTCAGCAGGGCGGACTTGAGCAGGATTTCCGCAAGGAATCGGCCGAGGCGCTGAAAGAGATCGGTTTCGAAGGTTACGCCGTCGGTGGTCTTGCCGTGGGTGAAGGCCAGGAAGCGATGTTCGACGTGCTGGACTTTGCGCCGGATATGCTGCCGGTCGACAAACCTCGTTATCTGATGGGCGTTGGAAAACCGGATGATATCGTTGGCGCTGTTGCGCGTGGCATTGACATGATGGATTGCGTGTTGCCGTCCCGTTCGGGGCGTACAGGGCAGGTATTCACGCGCTACGGCGTGGTGAACATCAAGAATGCCCGCCATTCAGATGATCCGCGCCCGTTGGATGAACACTGCACGTGTCCTGCCTGTACAAACTACTCCCGCGCTTATCTGCACCACGTGTTCCGTTCGAATGAAATGATTTCTGGCATGCTGCTGACCTGGCACAACCTGCATTATTTCCAGGAGATCATGCAGGGGATGCGTGACGCCATCGCTGCCGGAACATTCGATGCGTGGCAGGTCGAGTTCCATGCGCAGCGCGCGCAAGGCGATATTGAGCCTGTTTGATAGGCGCTTGGCGTTTTGGTGATCAAAATCACCGAATAGTCCATCAGGTGCCTTGCAGTCCCGAACACCTCAGGTCATTCTCACTATGAGAGATGGCGGTAAGGTTGAAATAGGGCGGTAACTGCCCCACCTTTATCGTCCAAGACAGGAGACGGCCGGGCGTTGCCTCGATGAGGGACCAGAGCCGTCTTGCCAATGATAAGGATAGAGCATGCAAGAGCCCCTGAACTCCTCATACCCAGTGCTGCCGCTGCGCGATATCGTGGTTTTCCCGCATATGATCGTGCCGCTGTTCGTCGGTCGGGAAAAATCCGTCCGAGCGCTGGAAGAAGTGATGCAGGACGACAAGCAGATACTGTTGTCCAGCCAGATCGACCCGAGCGACGATGACCCAACCGAGGACGGCATCTACCGATCTGGTGTGTTGGCCAATGTACTGCAATTGCTGAAATTGCCGGACGGCACCGTGAAGGTGCTGGTCGAGGGCCAAGCCCGTGTGATGATCACGGAATTCCTTGAAAACGAAGAATTTTTTGAGGCGCGCGCCGAGTATTTGACCGAAATTCCGGGCGACGTTACGACAACCGAAGCACTGCAGCGCACGGTTGCGGATGAATTCGAGCGTTACGCGAAAGTGCGCAAAAACATCCCCGAAGAAGCGTTGACCGCAGTTGGAGAATCCACCGAACCGGCAAAGCTGGCTGACCTTGTGTCGGGTCATTTGGGGATTGAAGTTGAACAAAAGCAAGACCTGCTGGAAACCCTAAGCGTCAGCGAGCGGCTTGAGAAGGTCTATGGCCTGATGCAGGGCGAAATGTCGGTTCTGCAGGTCGAGAAAAAGATCAAGACACGTGTCAAAACCCAGATGGAGAAGACGCAGCGCGAGTACTATCTGAATGAGCAGATGAAGGCCATTCAGAAGGAACTTGGCGACGGTGAGGATGGCAGCAATGAAGTTGCTGAGCTGGAAGCCAAGATCGAAGAGACCAAGCTGTCGAAAGAGGCCCGTGAAAAGGCCGAAGGCGAGCTGAAAAAACTGCGTAACATGAGCCCGATGTCGGCTGAGGCCACCGTCGTCCGCAACTACTTGGATTGGATTTTGGCCTTGCCGTGGGGCACCAAATCCCGCGTGAAAAAGGATCTGGGCCGCGCGCAAGACATTCTGGATGCCGACCACTATGGCCTTGAGAAGGTCAAGGAACGGATCGTCGAATATCTGGCTGTTCAGCAGCGGTCGAAAAAGCTGAAGGGCCCGATTATGTGCCTTGTTGGCCCTCCGGGTGTGGGTAAAACCTCGCTTGGTAAGTCGGTTGCACGTGCGACGGGGCGTGAGTTCATTCGCATCTCGCTGGGCGGTGTGCGTGACGAGTCCGAGATCCGTGGCCACCGTCGGACCTATATCGGTTCGATGCCTGGTAAGATCATCCAGGCGCTGAAAAAGGCGAAGACCACAAACCCGCTCATCCTGCTCGACGAGATCGACAAGATGGGGCAGGACTTCCGTGGTGACCCGGCTTCGGCGATGCTCGAGGTGTTGGACCCGGAGCAGAACAGCACATTCATGGACCACTACCTTGAGGTCGAATACGACCTGTCCAACGTGATGTTCCTGACCACATCCAACAGCTACAACATGCCTGGGCCTTTGCTGGACCGGATGGAGATCATTCCGCTGGCCGGTTACACCGAGGACGAAAAAAGTGAGATCGCCAAACAGCATCTGATCAGCAAGCAGGTGAAGAACCACGGCCTGAAGGCCAAGGAGTTCGAACTGACCGATGACGCGCTGCATTCGATCATCCGCACTTACACGCGGGAAGCTGGCGTTCGGAACTTAGAACGTGAAATCGCCAAGGTGGCGCGGAAGTCGCTGACCAAGATCATCAAGAAAGAGGCTGAATCTGTAACGGTGACGCCAGACAATCTGGATGAGTTCCTGGGCGTGCCCAAGTTCCGCTATGGCCTGGCCGAACAGGACGATCAGGTTGGTGTTGTCACCGGTCTGGCGTGGACATCGGTCGGTGGTGATCTGTTGCATATCGAGGCGCTGAAACTGCCGGGCAAGGGTCGGATGAAGACCACCGGCAAGCTGGGCGATGTGATGAAGGAATCCATCGATGCGGCGTCGTCCTATGTGCGGTCAATTTCGCCTCAGATTGGGGTGAAGCCACCCAAGTTCGACAAGATAGACATCCACGTGCACGTGCCGGATGGTGCGACTCCGAAAGACGGGCCTTCGGCTGGTCTGGCCATGGTGACCTCGATCGTATCCGTGCTGACCGGTATTCCGGTTCGTAAGGACATCGCGATGACGGGTGAGGTTTCGTTGCGTGGCAACGCGATGCCGATTGGTGGTTTGAAAGAGAAACTGCTGGCGGCCCTGCGCGGTGGCATCAAGACTGTTCTGATCCCGGAAGAGAACGAAAAGGACCTGGCCGAGATCCCGGACAACGTGAAAGAAGGTCTGAAGATCATTCCGGTAGAGCACGTGTCCGAAGTTCTCAAACTGGCACTGGTACGTGAGCCGGAAGCGATTGAGTGGGATGAGGCCGCCGAAGAGGCTGCCGCAGCCGCTGCGAAGGCCACTGAAAGCGCAAGCCCGTCTGCCACGACGCACTAAGCGATAGGCGATAGACAAAGAAAAGGCGGGGTCTTCCCCGCCTTTTTCCTTTTCAGAAGCCGATAACAGGCTTCTTCGGGTCCAGTACCTCTTCCTCGGCGATGTAAGTTTGAAACTTTTTGGCGGATAGGGAGGATCGGACCGCTAGACCAAAAATGATGACTGAAAACAGGACGCACAGCAAAATATCCCAACCGAAGGGGATTTGCTTAAGCGCACCTTCCCCGAACTGTCCCAGGAACGAGATCAGGCCGATCCCTCCGAAATAGGGAATCAGCCACAGGGCCTCGGTCACGTCCATTTCGTCCAGCCGACTATGAAACCGTGCCAGAAGAAGAACAAACCCGACGATCAACGCGATGCCAAGCCGCCAAACGGTGTCCCATCCGCTCCAATAGACGATGAGCGTGGCGACAGCGAAGGCCGTGATGGCCACCACTTTAACGAAGGGGATGCGAATGGACCGCGGGTGGTCCGGCATCAGGCGGCGCAGGCACACAACGGCGATTGGCCCAACGGCAAAAGATACGACTATGGCGGCGCCATTCAGGGCAATAACGGTGGTGAACGGGACCGTAAGAAGGAATAGAATTCCGATCAGAAAGTTCAGCGCCAAGGCCCACAAGGGCACCCCAAATGAGGACAGTATTTGCAAACGCTTTGGCAGGAACCCGTTCTGTGACAAGGCCATCGCGATACGCGCGTTCGAACCGGTGGACACCAAACCGTTGCCAAAGGGGCCAATGACCGAACCTATGTTCAAAACGCTCAGGAACCAGACGATCCCAACCGATAGGATGACCCCGTCCAATGGCCCCTGACCGCTAAAATTCAGGCTTGCCCAGCCGTTCTTCAGCATCTCCGGGTCAAGTGCGCCGATAAATGCAATCTGTAATCCGACGTAAATGGCTGCACACAGAATGATGGACAGCACCAGCGCCGCAGGAATGGCTACTTTGGGGTTTCGAACCTCACCGGCCATATCGACCACATGGCGGAAACCGATGAAGGAAAAGATGACGCCTCCGGTTGAAACAGCCGCCATGATGCCCTGCAAGCCGTACGGCGCAAAACCACCCGGTTGGGTGAAGTTCCCAGTGTCAAATCGACTTGCGATCAGCAGAATCGACAGAACGATCGGAATGGCAATTTTGGCCCATGTCAGCGTCGCGTTCACTTGCGTAAAGAATTTTACCCCCAGCGCATTAATGACAACGAACAACAACATGAAAAACAACGCCACGGCGATACCTGCGCCGGTCAAATCGCCCGTATCGGCTGTGTGCAGCCACGGAGCATAAGGCCCGAGGTATTTAAGCATCGCCTCGACCTCAATCGGGGCGGTGGTGTTGTACCCAATCCAGGCGGTCCACCCCATTGCCATCGAAACGATGTTTCCGTGCGAAAACTGGGGGACGCGGGCGATCCCTCCGGGAATGGGCAGCATGGCCGAAATCTCGGCGAAGGTTATCGCAAGAACGAACATGGCCACCGCGCCAATGATCCACGAAAGGATAGCGGCAGGACCTGCGTGTTGAACTGCGAGGAGGGGGCCGAACAACCAGCCGGAACCGATAATTCCACCGACCGAAATGAAGGTCAGGCCAACAAGGCCAATATCCCGTTTCAATTTGGCCATGCGAAACCTCGTGCATCAGCGCCGGTTGATCACACGGCAGATGCAAGAACGATACGCAGCTGAAATGCAAGCTGGCAAGTATTGTAATTTCAAGGCCTTAGAAGGCGTTGATTCTGAGGAAGTGGAATGGTGGGTGATAAGAGATTTGAACTCCTGACATCTTCGATGTGAACGAAGCGCTCTACCACTGAGCTAATCACCCGTAGGCGCTGCTGTTACAGCGACTCGGATTGGTTGGCAAGATGGCCGGTGGTGAATTCGATCCACCTCATGAAAAGCTGGTTTTGCGGCCTCGGGGGTGAGTGGCTCAATCGGAAAAAATCAGGTTCTTTGAAAAAACTTCAAAACGCCGCTTGACGATGTCGGGGCGTAGCCATAATACACCCAAACGTTCAGCGATGAACAGACAGCGGGCGGTTGTAGCTCAGATGGTTAGAGTACCGGCCTGTCACGCCGGGGGTCGCGGGTTCGAGCCCCGTCAACCGCGCCACTGCTGTCAGCCTGGATCCGGGTTAAGGGATCACGAAAATAGATGCGCGGTTGTAGCTCAGTTGGTTAGAGTACCGGCCTGTCACGCCGGGGGTCGCGGGTTCGAGCCCCGTCAACCGCGCCATTTTCCTTTAAGTCAGCGGTAAATTCGTAATTTGTGCCACGCTTCTGCGTGTCAAATGCGATGCTGCTTTGCCGGATCGGCGAATAGATGACAGTTCTTGCTTTGTTCTAATTTTTCTGTTGGAGTTCCAGCGTCGTTCACCTATTTCTAAGACACTTGTGTGTTGGGGGCCAAAAATGGCTGAGCTGAAGAATATCGAAGTGCGTGGAGCGCGCGAACATAACCTCAAAGGGATCGACGTGGACATCCCACGTGATCAGCTTGTGGTGATCACCGGGCTGTCGGGGTCTGGTAAGTCGTCTTTGGCTTTCGACACGATCTATGCCGAGGGCCAGCGGCGTTACGTTGAAAGCCTGTCAGCCTATGCGCGCCAGTTTCTGGACATGATGGAAAAGCCGGATGTGGACCACATCAGCGGCCTTTCACCGGCCATCTCGATTGAACAGAAGACTACATCCAAGAACCCTCGTTCGACCGTCGGAACGGTCACCGAGATCTATGACTATATGCGCTTGTTATTTGCCCGGTCCGGAACGCCGTACAGCCCCGCCACCGGGCAGCCGATTGAGGCGCAACAAGTTCAGGACATGGTCGACCGTATCATGACGATGGAGGAGGGGACACGCGGATACCTCCTCGCCCCCATCGTGCGCGATCGCAAAGGCGAATACAAAAAAGAATTCCTCGAACTGCGCAAGCAGGGTTTTCAGCGCGTGAAGGTCGACGGAGAATTCTACGAGCTGGATGAACCGCCCACGCTGGACAAGAAATATCGCCATGACATTGATGTCGTCGTCGACCGATTGGTCGTGCGCGAAGGGATGGAGACCCGGCTGGCCGACAGTTTGCGTACTGCTTTGGACTTGGCCGACGGTATCGCCGTTCTCGAAACCGCGCCGCGTGAGGGCGATCCGGAACGGATCACGTTCAGCGAGAACTTTGCTTGTCCCGTCAGCGGTTTCACCATTCCTGAAATCGAACCCCGTTTGTTTTCGTTCAACGCTCCGTTCGGGGCGTGCCCGGATTGTGATGGCCTGGGTGTTGAGCTGTTCTTTGACGAACGCCTTGTGGTGCCGGACCAGACCCTGAAACTGTACGACGGGGCGTTGGCGCCCTGGCGCAAGGGAAAGTCGCCGTACTTCCTGCAGACCATCGAAGCGATTGCCCGACACTATGAGTTCGATAAGAACACGCCGTGGAAGGACCTGCCGCCAAAGGTGCAGCACGTGTTTCTGCGCGGTTCCGGCGACGAAGAAATCCAATTCCGCTATGATGAAGGCGGGCGGGTCTATCAGGTCACCCGCAGCTTTGAGGGCGTGATCCCGAATATGCAGCGCCGCTATCGCGAGACCGACAGCGCGTGGATCCGTGAAGAGTTTGAGCGGTATCAGAACAACCGTCCCTGTGGTGCCTGTGAAGGCTATCGCCTCCGTCCCGAGGCGCTGGCGGTTAAGATTGCAGGTATGCATGTTGGGCAGGTTGTTCAGATGTCGATCCGCGAGGCCTTGGCCTGGATCGAAGACGCCCCAAATCACATGAGTGCGCAGAAAAACGAAATCGCGCGTGTCATTCTCAAGGAAATCCGTGAACGGCTTGGATTTCTGAATAACGTTGGTTTGGAATACCTTACGCTGTCCCGCTCAAGTGGTACCTTGTCTGGTGGTGAAAGCCAGCGCATTCGTCTGGCCAGTCAGATCGGATCGGGTTTGACAGGGGTTTTGTACGTTCTGGATGAACCGTCCATCGGTCTGCACCAGCGGGACAACGACCGCTTGCTTGGGACGCTCAAGAACCTGCGTGACCAGGGTAACACCGTGATTGTCGTCGAGCACGACGAGGAAGCGATCCGCGAGGCGGATTATGTTTTTGACATCGGTCCGGGGGCTGGAGTGCATGGTGGTCAGGTTGTCAGTAAGGGCACACCTGACCAGATCGCGGCTGATGCAGCCTCTGTGACCGGGCAATACTTGTCGGGAACCCGCGAGATCTCGGTCCCGGCTGAGCGACGCAAAGGGAACAAAAAGAAGGTTACGGTCGTCAAAGCGACCGGGAACAACCTGAAAAACGTGACTGCCGAGTTTCCGCTGGGCAAGTTTGTCTGTGTCACAGGTGTCTCCGGCGGCGGAAAATCGACGCTTACGATTGAGACGCTGTTTAAAACTGCCTCCATGCGTCTGAACGGCGCACGGCAAACGCCGGCGCCCTGCGAAACCATCAAAGGGTTGGAGCATCTGGACAAGGTCATCGACATTGACCAGCGCCCTATCGGGCGAACTCCGCGTTCGAATCCAGCGACTTACACCGGCGCCTTCACACCGATCCGCGATTGGTTTGCCGGTTTGCCCGAGGCGAAGGCGCGCGGCTACAAACCGGGACGGTTCAGCTTTAACGTCAAGGGCGGCCGGTGCGAGGCCTGTCAGGGTGACGGCGTCATCAAGATTGAGATGCACTTCCTGCCCGACGTCTACGTCACCTGCGAAACCTGTAAGGGCGCGCGGTACAACCGCGAAACGCTGGAGATCAAGTTCAAAGGCAAGTCTATCGCCGATGTCCTTGATATGACCGTCGAAGACGCGCAGGAGTTCTTTAAGGCCGTGCCGTCGATCCGCGATAAAATGGACGCACTGGCGCGGGTCGGGCTTGGTTATATTAAGGTTGGGCAGCAGGCGACCACACTTTCGGGTGGCGAGGCGCAGCGCGTGAAGCTTTCAAAAGAATTGTCCAAACGCTCGACCGGGCGGACATTGTATATTCTGGATGAACCGACCACTGGTCTACATTTCGAAGACGTGCGCAAGTTGTTGGAAGTGCTGCATGAACTGGTCGATCAGGGCAATACCGTTGTTGTGATCGAACACAATCTGGATGTCGTCAAAACCGCCGACCACATCATTGATATCGGCCCGGAAGGCGGCGATGGCGGTGGTGAAATCGTGGCAACCGGGACACCCGAGAATGTGGCCGAGGTCGACCGCAGCCATACCGGCAGGTATCTCAAGCCGATGTTGGATGGTGCGCGCGTTGCTGCGGAATAGTGCTGTTCTTTAGTAAAGAATATCAGCCACTGCACCGATCAGGTTCAGCACCTTTTGCGTTTCGGGGTCGACACGATAAACGTAATTGCCCGCGCGAATGTAGGATCCGCCGCGATTCAGACCATAACGGTAGGGATCATTGATCCAGCGGTAGTCGCGCGTGATATAGTCGCCCTTTTTGTACAGGTTTTTTACCTGACCCGGCGGAACACAGGGCACTGCTTTTTTTGCCAGGCCTGGCGGGCAATGACCCGCCTTACTCTTTCCGTTCCCTGCCATTGCTGTAGCCGGACTCAACGAAAGCGCGACAATGGTCAAAGTAGCAGACAGAATTCGCGACATCATGTTTCCTTTCGCGTTAAAGCGCGGTTAGGAAACAGATGGCCGCTGTTTGTCCGCCGGTCAACCCGATGGGTAGGAATCTGCACCCTGCGGCGACTAGCCCCTGGTACGCTTTTCAAACCGTGGCAGCATGGCGGAAAAATCCTTACCCAGCCCGTCTTCGGATTCGACGAATTCCTCATAAAGCGCTGTTGCAACCTGTCCCATGGGCGTGTCTGCGTCCGAGCTTTCTGCCGCTTGCTGGCTGAGCCGCAGATCTTTTAGCATCAGTTCGGCCGCAAATCCGGGTTGATAGTCGTTGTCCGCCGGGCTGGCAGGTCCAACGCCCGGGGCGGGGCAGTAGACGTTCATCGTCCAGCTATAGCCCGAGGACGTGCTGACCACGTCAAACATCTTTTGCCGGTCCAGCCCAAGCTTGTCGGCCAATGCAAAGGCTTCGCAGGTGGCGATCATGGTCACACCCAGGATCATGTTGTTGCAAATCTTAGCCGCTTGACCGGCACCGGATTCGCCGCAATGCACGGCTTTCTGACCCATAATGTCGAACAGCGGCGATGCCTTTTCAAACGCCGCGTCGCTACCGCCGGCCATGAAAGTCAGCGTACCCGCTGCCGCACCGCCGATGCCGCCCGACACCGGGGCGTCGACTGCGAGAACGTCCGCTTCCTTGGCTTGCTCGGCAACGGCGCGGGCGCTGTCTACATCGACCGTCGAACAGTCGATCCAGACCGCTCCGGGCGCCATGGCGGGAATGATCTCATTTGCCACCGCCCGCAGGATCTGTCCGTTCGGCAGCATGGTCACGACGATGTCGGCATCGGTCGCGGCCTCAGGGCCGGAGCTGGCCATAGTGACACCCGGCACGGTGACATCCGCCATATCAAAGCCGCTGACATCATGCCCTGCTTTGGCAAGGTTGGCCGCCATCGGATTGCCCATGTTGCCCAGACCGATAAACCCGATTTTCATTCCTTAATCCTCCTCAAAAGTCAGCGTGTTCGCGCCCAAAGGTTGTAGCATCTTTGAAACAGCGACAGCCGGTATGTCTTGGTTCTGATGGCGCCAGCTCGGGTTGCGATCCTTGTCGATGATCTGCGCCCGGATACCCTCCAGAAAGTCCCCGTGTTCCATCGCGCGATAGGTGAAGCGATACTCCAGCTCCAACGCCTTGCGCATGGTCAGGTTTGGAGTGCGGAGACGGTGCAGCATCTCGACCGTGCAAGCCATGGAGAGTGGCGAATTGCGCCCGATCAACTTCAGTGCGTCAGCGGCGGCGTCATTGTTCGAGTTGCGCAGGTTGTTCTGGATATCTCCAAGCGTTTCGCCCCCGAAATCCGTCTCAATTGCATCTTGCATTGCGACCAACGAGCCTTCGGGCGGCGTGTCGGAATGGCTTTCAAGAATGCTGGCGTCGCCGGATGCTTCAAGCATGTCGATCAGATCCGGCCATTGCTGGATCGGAATGTGATGATCTGCGAAACCGGCCAGAATGGCATCGGCTGGCCCCATGCGATGCCCGGTTGTGCCGAGGTATTCACCAAGCCGTCCGGGTGCGAGTGCCAGCATTAGCGTGCTGCCGACATCCGGAACCAAACCGATCGAGCATTCGGGCAGGGCGATTTGCGACGTTTCACCCACGATGCGATGGCTGCCATGGCACCCGATGCCGACGCCTCCACCCATCGTAAAACCTTGTAGGAAGCTGACTACCGGTTTTGGGTATTCGAAGATCAGAGCATTCAAGCGGTACTCATCGCGCCAGAACTTTCGGCCATATTCAAAATCGCCCTTTGTGCCGGTCTCATAAAGCTCGGCAATGTCACCGCCCGCGCAAAAGGCCTTGTCGCCCTCGGCATCCAGAATGACCAGATCGACCGCGTCATCCTCACGCCAGTTGCGCAAAGCGGTGTCGATGGCCAGGCACATATCATAGCTGAGCGCATTCAGCGCCTTGGTCCGGGTCAGGGTGATACGACCGGCACGGCCTGCTGTGCGAATATAGATGTCTGACATAAAGTCCTCAGCGCTGAGAGAGCATCTGGCGGGCAACGATGACCCTCATGATCTCGTTCGTGCCTTCCAAAATCTGATGCACGCGCAGATCGCGTACAAGCTTTTCGATACCGTAATCGGCCAGATAGCCATAGCCGCCATGCAATTGCAGGCATTGGTCCACCACTTTCGATCCCGTTTCTGTCACGAATTTCTTGGCCATAGCGCAGAACTTTGTCGCATCGGGCGCGCCCTGATCCAACTTCCACGCCGCCTGACGCAGGAATGTCCGGGCGGCCTGCAATTCGATCTCCATATCTGCCAGACGGAACTGAAGGGCCTGAAACTGGTCGATGGACTGCCCGAAAGCCTTCCGCTCGGACATGTATTGCAGTGTCATGGTCAACCCGGTTTGTGCGGCACCTAGAGAACAGGACGCGATGTTCAGACGTCCGCCATCCAATCCCTTCATCGCGTATTTAAAACCGTCGCCCTCGACACCGACAAGGTTGTCGGAAGGGATCTTGCAATCGTCGAACTGTACCTGAGCTGTAGGCTGGCTTTTCCACCCCATCTTTTGTTCAAGCGCACCAAAGCTAAGGCCCGGGGTGCCATCCTCGACATAGACCGTCGAAATGCCCTTGGGTCCATCCTGACCGGTGCGCACCATACAAACATAGGCATCCGAATACCCGCCGCCCGAGATAAACGCCTTGGTGCCGTTCAGGGTATAGCCTTCGTTCGTGCGTTCAGCACGGGTTTTCAAAGCGGCCGCGTCCGAACCAGAGCCGGGCTCGGTCAGGCAATAGCTGAGCACGGTGTTCAAGCTTAGAACATCGGGCATGATACGGGACTTCAGCTCGTTACAGGCAAAGTTGTCCAGCATCTTGGCACACATGTTGTGGATCGACAGAAAGGCCGCGACCGAGGGGCAGGCCATCGACAAAGCTTCGAACACAAGCGTGGCGTCTAGACGAGACAGGCCAGAACCGCCGCTGTCCTCTGAAACATAAAGGCCGCCGAAACCCAGTTCACCAATGCGCGGCCAAAGGTCTTTGGGGATGGTGCCGTCGGCTTCCCACTGGCGGGCATATGGGGCAATGTTTTCCTGCCCAAAATCATGGGCCATGTCGAAGATTGCATTCTGCTCTTCGGTTGTTGCGAAATCCATGGATTGCCTCCCACGCTGCCCGTTGAATTGAACGAGTGTTTATTTCCCAATCCTTACAGAAATTTTGCACAGCCATCAATCACGGGCACATTCTTGTGCGGGAAAACGTGCCAAGGTTCAGAGGTCTTGATGGAATTCGTCAATCAAGTGTTGAACCACAGCCTTGCCGGGGTCATCACCTTTTGCCGCTGCCTCGGCATGTACCCGGCGCTGGCGAGTGGCCGAGGTGCCGTTCTGGGCAATCTGCTGTAGTTTGGCCAACTCGGTCATGGTGCCCAGCGCTTCGGCATCTTCGGCCAGCAGACCCATCAATTCGCCCATAAGTTCCGGCATGGGTTTGATTGAGCGATCTCCGAAGTCAATCATCCCTTCGCCAACGCCATAGCGCTGTGCACGCCAGCGGTTTTCGCCAATTAGGAATCGATCGTATTGTCGCCACCTGAGGTTTCGGTCTTTCAAGCGACATAGCATGCGCGTTAACGCTTGAACCATTGCGGCCAGTGAAAGTGCATGCTCCATGCGGGGCTGCACGTCCATGATCCGGGTTTCCAGCGTTGGATATTGGTGCGACGGTCGCAAATCCCACCAGATTTTCGTGGTGTCTTCGATCACGCCCAGTTCGACCAGAACGCCCGTAGTACGCTCATATTCGGACCAGCCGGAAAAGATCGGCGGGAGTCCGGTGCGGGGTAAGTTGTCGAACACCGTTAACCTGTACGAAGACAGTCCTGTGTCCTCACCGTTCCAATAGGGCGATGACGTCGACAAGGCCAAGAGATGCGGCAGAAAGTAGGACAGCTGCGGAATCAGGTCGGCGCGCAAGGCTGAATCGGCCACCCCGATATGGACATGCATGCCACAGATTAGCATACGCCGCGCCACTCCGCCCAACGCGTGTTGCAGCGCGTCATATCGGTCTTTGCGCGTATGTTGCTGTTTTTTCCAGTCGGCAAAGGGGTGGCAGGAAACAGCGATTGGGGCAAGATTGTGCTCGGCGGCGCGTTTCGAAACACAGGACCGCAAGCGTTTCAGATCCTCGCGCGCAGAGCTGATGGTCACATGCGGTCGCGTACCGACCTCGATTTGGCATTGCAGGAATTCGGGGCTGACCTGTCCTTCAAAATCGGCCTGGCAGGCTTCCATTAACGCGGCAGGCGCTTCGGCGAGTTCCAGACTGTCTCGATCAACCAGCAGATACTCTTCTTCGATGCCCAGCGTAAATTCCTGCTGCATTCCGGCCCTCGCAACTTTGTTCCAACCAGTGAATACGGAAATTGTCTTTTTGCCAAGTGTTTGCCAGCTGGGTTCTTGCGAAGCCCCCATGCGCACAGGTAAGGAGGCGTCTAGACTGTCACCAAACCCGGAGCGCCCCGTGAAACCAAGGAAATTCCCCCGGCTGAACGCCGCGCTTGACCGGTTTGGTGTGAAACTGATCGACAAAGTGACCGAACGGGACGAGCGCGCGCGCCTTGAGGCGTTTGAACGGGCAGGGGGTCTGACCCGACCTGCCTATGCTCTGTCACCGGGTATGGAAGGGTTCGACATCACTCAATTGGTGTCGGAATACCAAGAACACTCTGTTTCTCTGGAAGCATTGAAGGACCCGGTGCACAACAAGACCGGTTATCGTATCAACAATGGGTACTACGACAGCCCGGATGCGGATGCGCTGTATCTGATGATACGCAGGTTCAAACCAAAACGCGTGATCGAGGTGGGTTGCGGCAACTCGACCCGTGTGACTCGGCAGGCGATTATCGACGGCGGGTTGCAGACCAACGTCACCGCAATCGATCCGTATCCACGGGCAGATATCGCGCATGTGGTGGATGAGTTCGAACAAAAACGTCTGGAAGAAGTCGATCCGGCACTGTTCGAGAAACTCGAATCCGGTGACGTATTGTTCATCGATTCCAGTCACGTTGTTCGCATGAGCAATGACGTCGCGCACCTGTTCTGCCGTATCATTCCGGCGCTCAAACCCGGTGTGATCATTCATGTGCACGATGTTTTTCTGCCTTATGAATATCCCAAACGGTTCTTCTATGATTGCCCGGGCTGGGGTGAGCAGTACATGCTGCATGCACTCCTGCAATCTGGTGCATATTCAATGCTTTGGCCCGGATACTACCTTCAACAGGATCGCCCCGATGCGGTCGAATCCTTGCCATTTTTGAAAGACGGTCGCGCCCAAAGCATATGGGTTCAGGTCAAAGAAAATTGATCTGTTAGTGATCCGGCGCGACTAAGCGCCCGTACCCCTTTCCATAACTAGCTGGAGAGGAGATGACAGCCATGTTTCGTCGTACGTTTATGGGCGCCGCCGCCGCAATTGCACTGACACTGCCTGTAAAAGCACAGGCTGCAGATATCGTGGATACCGCAGTATCGGCCGGGTCCTTCAACACATTGGTCGCCGCCGTTCAGGCTGCGGGGCTTGTCGACACGTTGAAAAGTGACGGACCGTTCACAGTGTTCGCACCGACTGATGACGCTTTTGCGGCACTGCCCGAAGGTACGGTGGAAACACTGCTGTTGCCGGAGAACAAAGACCAACTGGTCGAAATTCTGACCTATCACGTGGTTCCCGCCAAGGTGATGTCCGGTGACATCGCTGGCAAGCGCGCCAAGGTTCTGACCGTGCAAGGCGATCGCCTGAGCGTAAATGCAAAGAACGGCGTGAAAGTTAACGGTGCCGAAGTCATTCAGGCCGATATTGAGACCAGCAATGGTGTGATCCACGTTGTCGACGCTGTGATCCTGCCGGAATAAGATACTTTGATTTCATGAAAAAGCCCCGGTCCTTATGGCCGGGGCTTTGTCGTTAGACCAGTCTGACCTGGGTTCCGACCTGGACGAGAGGAAACAATTCCTCGACATGTTGATTGTACAGGCCGATGCACCCGGACGAGCTTTGGCGCCCGATTTTTCGCGTATCGTGGGTGCCGTGCACAAGATAGGCTGGCCAGCCCAGATACATTGCACGGGTGCCCAACGGGTTGCCTGGTTCACCACCTTCCATACGCACTGGCAAAAGCGGATCACGCTCGCGCATCGACGCGGTTGGTGTCCAACTAGGATTTTCAGCCTTGCGCACAACCTCGGTATAACCGCGCTTCGTCAGCTCTTCGCTCATCGGTACCGAACTAGGGTACAGCTTGTAGGTGCCATCGGGGCCCCAATAGTGCACCGCGCGGCTTGTGATATCGGCCAGCAAAGCCCCAGCGCCCAGCTGGTCAAAATGGTCCTGCCAGTTCTGTTGCGAGAAGGACGAGACATTGCGGCGCACCGGCAGTTGCGTGCTGATCGCCTCTTCTGTTGTTGGGAAAGCATCTGAGCTTTGGGCGCGCAGAAGCGTCGGCGTCGCTAGGACGGACGCAGCACCCAGCAAGGCGGTACGACGATTAATACGGGAACTGGACACGGATGCCTCCTGAAGGAATGCTCTATGGTTTCCGGCAATTTAGTAACTGCTGTCCCTCAGGGCCAGATGCTTGGCTTAAATTTTCCGTGAGATTTACACATTTGACGCAGTTTATTGCCTGTCCGGACGGGGGAATACTCGGTGTCCGGACAGGTTTTTGCTGTTTTACGGACAAGCTTGGGGTATTTTTCTGACCTGTTTGATCCAATTCCAAAGGACAGACCCACAGTACTTCGGAGACCGCACGATATGATCAAGAAAACGGAAACCTTGGAAGTTCGCGTATCATAAGAGTTGAAAACCAAATTGGCAGATCTGAGTGCGTTCCTACAGAACTAACCCTTTGTCACTCAACAATAAAGGCCGCCCGATAGGGCGGCCTTTGGCGTTTGTTAGGCAAAGAATCAGTCCATCGCTTTGAAGTTGAATTCGCCACCTTCTTTGATGCCCGACGGCCAGCGCGCTGTGACGGTTTTCGTGCGGGTGTAGAACTTGAAGCTGTCCGGACCGTGCTGGTTCAGGTCACCAAACATAGATTTTTTCCAGCCGCCAAAGGTGTGGTAGGCCAGCGGAACAGGGATCGGAACGTTGATCCCGACCATGCCGATATTCACACGGCTGGCAAAGTCGCGGGCGGTGTCACCATCGCGAGTGAAGATTGCAGTGCCGTTGCCGTACTCGTGATCCATCGCCAGTTTCAGCGCTTCTTCATAAGAGCCTGCGCGCACGGTCGACAGAACCGGGCCAAAGATCTCTTGCTTGTAGATGTCCATCTCAGGCGTCACGTTATCGAACAGGTGTGGGCCGACAAAGAAGCCGTCCTCATAGCCCTGCAAGCTGAAGTCGCGGTTATCAACAACCAGCTTCGCGCCTTGTTCTACGCCCGAGTTGATCAGACCAAGAATACGCTCTTTGGCAGCACCGGTTACAACTGGGCCCATGTCGACGTCATCGCCGGCGGTGTAGGGGCCGACCTTCAGCTTTTCAACGCGTGGAATCAGCTTTTCGATCAGTGCGTCGGCTGTTTCTTCGCCAACGGGCACAGCAACCGAGATGGCCATGCAGCGTTCGCCCGCCGCGCCAAACCCGGCACCGACCAAAGCGTCGGCCGCCTGATCCAGATCCGCGTCAGGCATGACGATCATGTGGTTCTTGGCGCCGCCGAAACACTGCGCGCGCTTACCGTTCGCAGTCGCGCGGGAATAGATGTATTGCGCGATCGGGGTCGAGCCAACAAAGGACACGCCCTGAATGGTATCGCTGTCCAGCAGAGTGTCCACGGCCTCTTTGTCGCCATTGACGACCTGGAAGACGCCCTTGGGCAGGCCGGCTTCGACAAACAGCTCTGCTAGCATCAGGGGAACGGAGGGATCACGCTCGGACGGTTTCAGAACCACTGCGTTGCCGCAGGCCAGGGCAGGGCCTACGTGCCAAAGCGGCATCATGGCTGGGAAGTTGAACGGCATAATGGATGCAACAACACCCAGCGGCTGCCGCATGGAATACATGTCGATGCCAGGGCCTGCGCTGTCGGTGAACTCACCCTTCAGCATCTGCGGTGCGGCGATGCAGTATTCGATCACTTCCAGACCGCGCTGCAAGTCGCCCTTGGCGTCTGGGATGGTTTTGCCATGCTCGCGGCTGAGCGCCTCGGCCAGTTTGTCCATGTCGCGGTTCATCAGGTGAACCATGGCCATCATGACACGTGCGCGTTTCTGTGGATTGGTTGCACCCCAGGCAAGCTGCGCGGCGGCTGCGCTTTCGATTGCCGCCGTGGTTTCAGCAGCACTTGCCATCGGGCACTTGTACTGAACCTCGCCAGTGGCGGGGTTAAAGACGTCGTCAAATCGTCCTGAGGTTCCGGCGACATTCTCGCCGTTGATGAAATGGGACAGCTCGGTCATTGCAGATCTCCTCCGATGCGTTTGTGCGCACAATAGGCTTGCATAAATTGCTTGAACAGAGGCAATGTCCCAAAGATGTTTTGCAAAAATGCAAAGGGCAGGGCGTGACACCAAACTGGGATGATATGCGGGTCTTTCTGGCCGTCGCGCGCGAAGAAAGCCTTTCGGCTGCCGGGCGTCAGCTCAAGATAGACCCAGCCACCGTCGGGCGGCGGATTGCTCGGTTGGAAGCCTCATTGGAAGCCCCCCTGTTTACCAAGTCGCAACAAGGCTACCTTTTGACCGCTGCGGGCGAACGCCTGATGGAACACGGGCTGAAAGCCGAAGAGGCGATGCGCGCGGCAGCTGGCGCGATGGCGGGCACGTCGAAAACGTTCAGCGGACAAATACGGATTGGCGCGCCGGACGGGTCGGCCAACTATCTTTTGCCGCAGGTCTGCGCGAAAATCAGCGATGCAAACCCCGATCTGGATATTCAGATTCTGGCCCTGCCGCGCGTGATCAACCTGTCCCGGCGCGAGGCTGATATGGCGGTGACCGTCAGTGCACCAACAGCTGGGAGCCTTCTGGTCCAGAAAATCACCGATTACAAACTGCACCTTGTTGCGACGCGCGACTATCTGGCCTCTTACCCGGCAATCCGTTCGATCCAGGACCTGAGTGGCCATCGCATGATTGGCTACATTCCGGATATGATCTTTGACCGCGAGCTGGATTATCTAGTGGATATCGGTGTTGACCGTGTCGCGCTTGCATCGAATTCGGTGTCGGTTCAGCTGCGGCAGGCCACGCTTGGAACGGGGGTTTGTGTGGCGCATGACTTCACCTTGCCGTTTCATCCCAACCTGCAGAAAATCCTGGCGGATCAGGTGAGTTTGACCCGGAGTTTTCACCTGGTGCGACATCAGGGCGATCAGCGGAATGAAAGATTGAACCGGTTTGCGCAGGCCTTGACGCAGGGTATTCGGGAAGAGGTTGAGCGGCTTGAGGCTCAAGTGTCACCTTGACAGGTTTAAGCATTCCGGCAACGCTTTGGAAAACAGGACATTATTTCGGAGGTTACGCTTATGCTCGTTCAGGCCATTCTGAAATCCAAGGCCACCGGAGGGGTCGAGACAGTCAGCCCGACAATCACTGTGGCTGACGCCTCGAAAATCCTGGCCGAAAAACGGATCGGGACGGTTATTGTATCAGAAGATGGCGGCGAAACGGCATCTGGCATCCTTTCCGAGCGGGACATCGTAAGGGAGCTGGCCGCAAGCGGCAGTGGTTGCCTGGCGCAGCCAGTCAGCGCCTATATGACCCGTAACCTTGTGACAGCCACTCAGCAGGACACGGTTCAGGATATCATGACCCGCATGACCGAAGGGCGCTTTCGCCACATGCCCGTTGTCGAAGATGGCAAGCTGGTGGGGATCGTCACACTGGGCGACGTGGTAAAGGCGCAGCTGGCAGAACTGGCTATGGAAAAAGACGCGCTGCAAGGCATGATCATGGGGCATTGAGGCCCTTGAACCCCAAAGCTGCCTCTTGCACCTGCGGCGAAGTTATGTTTGCTTGCGCAGAAATTTTATTGCGCAGGAGGCCGCGATGAGGGTTGGATTATATCCCGGAACATTCGATCCAATCACCTTGGGTCATATCGATATCATTCGCCGTGCGGCTGCTTTGGTGGACAAACTCGTCATTGGCGTTGCGATCAACCGCGACAAGGGCCCATTGTTCTCACTTGAGGAACGCGTTGCGATGATCGAGGCGGAATGCGCCCATCTGACCGAGCAAACGGGAACTGAAATCGTTGCGCATCCCTTTGAAAACCTGCTGATCGACTGCGCCCGCGATGTTGGGGCGCAGATCATTGTCCGCGGGCTGAGGGCTGTCGCGGATTTTGAATACGAATTCCAGATGGTCGGGATGAACCGGGCGTTGGACGACACGGTCGAGACGGTCTTCCTGATGGCCGAGGCGCGGCATCAGGCCATTGCCTCCAAGTTGGTTAAGGAAATCGCCCGGTTGGACGGGGACGTGTCGAAATTCGTCACGCCCCGCGTCAATGCTGCGCTGCGTGACCGTTTAGGCTAGGGCACCCATCGCTGCGGCGGTGTCCAGCATCCGGTTCGAGAAACCCCATTCATTGTCATACCATGCCAGTACACGCACCAGCGTGCCGTCGGTCACCTTGGTTTCCGGCAGCGAAATGGTCGAGCTGTGTGGGTCGTGGTTGAAATCCACCGAGATCAGCGGGCGGTTCTCTGCCGCCAGAACCCCGGGGATTTTAGCTGCGGCTTCGGTAAACAGCGCGTTGACTTCGTCCTCGGTTGTCGGGCGCGAGACTTCGGCGACCAGATCAACCACGGACACGTTCGGTGTTGGGACACGAATGGCCTGACCTGTCAGCTTGCCGGCCAGTTGCGGCAGGACGAGGCCAACGGCAGAGGCCGCGCCCGTAGTGGTTGGGATCATCGACAATGCCGCCGCGCGTGACAGGTAAGGGTCTTTGCCGGCAGTGTCGTGAACCGGTTGGCTGGCTGTGTAGGCGTGAACCGTGGTCATGTTGCCGTGGACAATGCCTAGCCCGGCGTCCAGCGCTGCGGCCACCGGTGACAGGCAGTTGGTGGTACAAGACGCATTGGACACCACGTTATCTTCGGCCGTAAGCTCGTGATCGTTAACGCCAAACACGATCGTTTTCACAGCGCCATCGCCGCGGGCGGGGGCCGAGATCAATACCTTCTTCGATCCGTTCGTGAAATGGCGGGATGCAGCTTCGCGTGTGCGGAATACGCCAGTGCATTCCAGAACGACGTCCACATCGGACCAATCCAGTTTTTCCGGCTCACGCTCGCTGCTCAGGCGGATCGGACCGTTTCCAACGTCCAGGCCTGCCTCGGTCAAAGTGACCGGTTTGCCGTACCGGCCATGGACGCTGTCGAATTCGAACAGATGCGCGTTCATTTCCGGCTTTGCCAGGTCGTTTATCGCAACGATTTCAACATCCGTGCGCCCGGATTCCATGACCGCCCGCAGCACGCCGCGTCCGATCCGTCCAAATCCGTTGATTGCCAGCTTGAGTGTCATGTCCTGCTCCGTCCGATATGCGGCCAATATGAAGTTAGCGCTAACAAAGCCAGATCAAAGAAAAAGTCAAGCAAAACCTCAGTCAACGCCAGAAGGCGAGCCAGTCCAGAAAGAAGTAGAGTTTCTTGCCAAGGAACACGAATTGTTCGGTTCCAAAGAGGGCATAGCTGATAACGAACAAGCCCAGAATGAGCAGGGCAAGCCAGATGGCGATTTGATTTGTCATGCTAGCCCCGGACGAAAACGCCCGCCCAGTTAACCTGAGCGGGCGAAAAGGTTCAAGATTTCAAAGCAACCTTAGTAAAGGCGACCCATGGCAACTGCGACGTCTGCCATGCGGACCGAGAACGCCCATTCGTTGTCGTACCATGCCAGAACGCGAACCATGCGGTCGCCGACCACGCGGGTCTGATCGGGTGCGAAGATCGAGCTTTCTTCGGTGTTGTTGAAATCGGTCGAAACCAGCGGCGCGGGTTCATAGCCCAGAACGCGCTGCATCGAACCCTGCGAGGCCTCGCGTACGATGGCGTTCACTTCTTCTACCGTTACATCACGTGCGGCGCGGAATGTCAGATCAACCGCAGAAACATTCGGGGTCGGAACACGAATGGCCGAACCATCCAGGCGACCTTTCAGGTTGGGCAGAACCTCGCCCAGTGCTTTCGCGGCACCTGTTGAGGTCGGGATCATCGACATCGCGGCAGCACGGGCGCGGTACAAATCGCTGTGACGGCGGTCCAGGGTCGGCTGGTCGCCGGTATAAGCATGGATCGTGGTCATGATGCCGTTCTCGATGCCGATGCCCTCGTCCAGTACCTTGGCAAGCGGAGCAAGGCAGTTCGTGGTGCACGAACCGTTCGAGACCATTTTATCATCGGTCACAAGGCTGTTGTGGTTTACACCATACACGATGGTCTTATCGACGTTCTTGCCGGGGGCTGACAGCAGGACCTTTTGCGCACCGCGATCCAAGTGCGTTTTTGCTTTCAAACCGTCATTGAATTTACCGGTGCATTCCAGAACGACATCGCAGCCATCCCAGTCCAGTTCATTCATGTCATAGGTCGAGAACATCTCCATCGGGCCTCGGCCCAGATCCATGGTTTTGCCGTCGATTGCGACATCGCGAGGGAAACGTCCGTGGACACTGTCATACTTTAGCAGGTGCGCTGTAGTTTCCAGCGGGCCGGTTGCGTTGACCTTGATCACTTCGATGTCGTTGCGGGCGGATGCCGCGATATGCGACAACGTGCAGCGGCCAATGCGGCCAAAACCATTGATACCGACCTTGATGGTCATGTGCTGTCTCCAAATGCGCTTGCTTTGGTCGCCATATAGCGGTCAAAGCGCATTCTCAAAAGACCAAAAGTGACATATTTTTAACGTGTTAGCGCAAACCTATACCGGTTGCGCTAACGCTTGCGCTAGCCGTCGGATCGGGTAGGCTCCGGGTGCGGCAGGTGAAGTGAAAGGAAACACCATGAGCGGTCTGTTGGCCCTGTTGGATGACGTTGCAGGTATTGCAAAGGTTGCGGCCTCGTCCGTGGACGATGTGGTCGCGGCGGCCGGAAAGGCGGGTGCAAAGACCGCTGGTGTGATCATCGACGATGCGGCCGTGACGCCGAAATACGTTCAAGGATTCGCCCCGGCGCGCGAGTTGCCCATCATTTGGCGCATCGCGCGTGGTTCCATATTCAACAAGATTATCCTGCTGCTGCCGGTTGCTTTGCTACTGGCGAATTTTGCTCCGTGGTTGATTACGCCTTTGTTGATGATCGGCGGCTCTTATTTGTGTTTCGAAGGGGCCGAGAAGATATTTCATGTCCTATTCCCTCATGGCAGTCACGTTATCGACGAAGACATGGCCATTCGCGACCCCGGCCATCTGGAAGAGCAAAAGGTCAAAGGCGCGATCAAGACAGATTTTATCCTTTCGGCTGAAATCATGACGATTGCGCTGGCCGCGATTGAGGCCCCAAACCTATGGATGCAGGCCGCGACCTTGGCGGTTGTGGGGATCGGTGTCACCGTGGCGGTCTACGGGTCAGTTGCCCTGATCGTGAAGATGGACGATGTCGGGCTGTACCTCGCGCAAAACGCACCGACACCGATTGGGCGAGGGCTTGGGCGCGGGTTGGTCAAAGCCATGCCGGTTGTCATGAAAATCCTGTCCATAGTCGGCACCGCCGCGATGTTGTGGGTCGGCGGTTCCATCATCATTCACGGGATGGAGGTTCTGGGCTTTGGGTGGCTGGGACACCACATCCACGACTGGGCCTATGCCATTGGTCATTCCGTGTCTGAGCAGTGGACCGGCGTTGTTGAATGGGTATCCAAGGCGACGATGGACGGTGTGTTCGGTCTGGCATGGGGGTTTGTTCTGATCCCGGTGGCGACAAAGGTGGTCGGGCCGATGATCGGGTTGTTTTCAAAGAAGACTGATGCGCATTAAATTGATAATCCTGAAATGAGTGACCTGAGCCATTTACCGGCTTATCGACCGGTTCAGAGTTGGGTCCGCATACAATTGAAGGGGCGCGCAGCCAAACGCAAAACGGCGGCCTTGTCGGCCATGAACCTTGGCGCGGAACAAATGCCGTTTGAACCGCTCAGGCTTTACCAGGTACTGCATTTCCGGATCGACACGGCGGAGACTGCGGCCCGACGCGCCAAGTGGGCAGGGGGGCGATTGTTTAACCTGCTCAGCGGCCAGTCGGCGCAATTCATTCCGCTATATGGAACGCATGTTAGGCAGGTTTTGTCTGCTGCAGGGCTGAACGTGCCCGATGGGATTGTGCCAGCAGAACGGTATGAGTTGCGGTTGGATTATGCGAAACGGGCCTATACGGCGTTGAAGGCCGAGCTAAAGCAGCCAAAATAGGAAAGGGCGGCCAAAGCCGCCCTTTTTGTATCTGGCTGATGAGCCGAGCGTTTATTGACCCAGCAGTTCCTTGACCTTGGCCACTGTCGCCTCGGCGGTGATGCCGAACTGCTTGTACAGTTCACCGGCTGGGGCCGACGCACCGAAGCTGGACATGCCGATGAAACCGGCTTTGGCTTCGCGACCACGTTCACCCAGCAACCAGCGATCCCAGCCACCGGCGCGAACGGCGGCCTCAATACCAACGCGGACGGGTCCACCTGGCAGGACGCGCTTTCGATAGGCTTCATCCTGCTCGGCGAACAGCTCCATCGAGGGCATTGAGACGACGCGGGTGCCAATGCCTTCAGCCTCAAGCATCGCTTTGGCTTCCATCGCCAGCGATACTTCGGACCCGG
The DNA here is from genome assembly GCF_947495585.1 of Ruegeria atlantica. Taxonomy (GTDB): domain Bacteria; phylum Pseudomonadota; class Alphaproteobacteria; order Rhodobacterales; family Rhodobacteraceae; genus Ruegeria; species Ruegeria atlantica_G. The sequence goes on from NZ_CANLZK010000001.1 coordinate 558,292, forward strand.
TGGCGATCAGGATGGCCTGACGTTTGCTGTCCGCGTCGGCCAGAACATACGCGCCCTGTGCGGTCAGGTTCTTGGTCTTGTGTTCTTTACGCACCGTCGGCACGCCCTGACGGGTCAGCGACAGAACCGAAGGGCTGTCCTTGAACGTCAGCGCCAACTCCCAGGCCTCAGCCGTCTCAACCACATCGGCGGGACGGAACACATAAGTGTTCGGCGTCGCGCGCGAGATGGCCAGATGCTCAACCGGCTGGTGGGTCGGGCCGTCTTCGCCCAGACCAATCGAGTCGTGGGTCATCACGAAGACCGTAGGCACCTTCATCAAGGCGGCCAAACGCATCGAAGGGCGGGCATAGTCAGTGAACGCCATGAACGTTCCGCCATAGGGGCGGATACCGCCATGCAGCGCCATACCGTTCATCGCGGCGGCCATGCCGTGTTCGCGGATTCCGTAGTGGATATAGCGACCCTTGCGGTTTTCCGGCAGGAACACGCCCATATCCGCAGATTTGGTGTTGTTCGACCCGGTCAGGTCGGCGGAACCGCCAACGGTCTCGGTCATGATCGGGTTCACCACGTTCAGAACCTTTTCCGAAGATGCGCGGGTGGCGAGTTTCGGTTGATCTTCCGACATCTGCTTTTTGAACGAACGGATGGCACCGGCGAGTTTCTTGGGTGCATCAAACGCATAGGCGCGGTTGAATTCGGCCTGTTTGCGTTCGGAAATCTGCGCGAAACGCTCTTCCCATTCGGCGCGTTCAGCCGCGCCACGGGTACCGATGGCCTCCCAAGCTGATTTGACGTCAGCAGGGACCACAAAGGCATCATGGGGCCAGCCATAGCCGTCTTTGGCGGCTTTCAGCTGATCCTGGTCGGTCAATGCGCCGTGACCTTTGGAAGTATCCTGTGCGGCGTGACCCAGCGCGATGTGGCTTTCGCAGGCGATCATGGATGGTTTGTTGGACGATTTGGCTTGCACAATGGCCGCATCAATCGCGATCGGATCATGGCCATCGATTTCAATCACGTTCCAGCCCGAGGCCTTGAAGCGGCGCACCTGATCTGTGCGATCAGCAATATCCACGGTGCCGTCGATGGTGATGTTGTTGTTGTCCCAGAAAACGATCAGCTTGCTCAGCTCATGACGGCCAGCCAGAGTGATGGCCTCTTGGCTGACGCCTTCCATCAGGCAGCCGTCGCCCGCGATCACGTAAGTATAGTGGTCGACAACCTTTTTACCGTAATGGGCGCGCTGAATTTCTTCGGCCATGGCGAAACCAACTGCGTTGGAAATGCCCTGACCCAATGGTCCGGTGGTGGTTTCGATACCGTTCACCAGGAAGTTTTCCGGGTGACCCGCAGTTTTCGCACCCAGCTGGCGGAAGTTCTTGATCTCATCCAGCGTCACGTCCGCATGACCAGTGAGATACAACAGAGAATAGACCAACATCGAACCGTGACCAGCAGACAGGATGAACCGGTCACGATCAGGCCAGTTCGGGGCCGAGGCGTCGAATTTCAGGTGCTTTTCAAACAGCACGGTCGCAACGTCGGCCATGCCCATCGGCATACCGGAATGGCCGGAATTGGCGGCGGCGACGGCGTCAAGGGTCAGGGTGCGGATTGCCGCAGCCTTGTTCCAGTGTTCAGGATTGGCATTGCGCAGCGCAGTCAGGTCCACGGGCGTTGTTCCTTTGGATTACAGGCAGATGGGGCGCTCAATACCATCCACCCCCCAAAGTGCAAGTGGAACCGGGGGTTGCGTCGCGTTCGTGGTTCAAGAATGCTGTCCAAGTGATTGAAAGCAAACAGTGGGTATTTTCCGTTTCATTCGGTTAGACTAGGCCAATACCCGGCCTGTATTGATTCGGATGGGCCGCGAAAAAGTGAACCTTGGTAAAGAGGTGGCAGGGGCATGAGCCAGATCGAAGAATTACAGCGCCGTATCGTTGCCGCGATGGAGAGGATCGGAACCGGGGTCGACGCCCTGCGTGACGCGACGCCTGCAAGTGGCGGTGATGACAGCGCTTTGCACACGGCATTGGAAGACGAGCGCGTCGCCAATGCGCAGCTGGAAGAGCGGCTGAAATCCCTCAAGGAACGGCACGAAAACGAAGTCGACGCGATGCGCGCCGACATGGATGCGCTGAAAGCAACGCCAGCCGAAGATCCTGAAAACGGCGCGTTGCGTCAGCAGCTGTCAGAGGCCACTGCCAAATTGGTGGCGGTCGAAGCGGCCAGGGCCGAGTTGGCAGAGGCCAAAGCTGCATTGGAAAACCAGGACGAACTAGTTGTTCTCAAGACAGAAAACGATGAACTTAAAGCGGTTGTGAGCAAAACGCAGTCGCTTGAAGATGAGAACAAAAAGCTACGGTCCGAATTGGCCGACAGCGAGCGTGTTGCGGAGTTAAGCGCAGAACTTGAGATGCTGCGTGCCGAGCGTGCCAGCCACGGCGCGGCCATGTCACGCTTGGATGATGATCTTCAACGTATGCGCAAGGCGAACGAACAACTGCGCAACTCGGTTGATGAGTTGCGGGCGGCCAGCAAGGACGGCCTGGCCGATGCCGAGCTGTTGAACCGCGCCACCGTGGCCGAGCTTGAGGCGACGAAGGCTGCACAGGCGACGGACGCTGCCGAAGCTCAGGCAGTACTAGCCCGGCTGGAACCGTTGCTGTCGCAGGCAAAGCTGGCTGAGGGAGAGGTAGAGTAATGCCCGAATTGACCATTCATATCGGTGGCCGTGGTTTTGATGTTTCGTGCCAGGACGGTGAAGAGCCATTTCTGCAATCTGCCGCGAAAATGCTGGATGACGAGGCGCAGGTTTTGTCTGATCAGATCGGTCGGATGCCCGAAGCACGCATGCTGTTGATGGCCGGGCTGATGCTGGCCGACAAGACCGCCGCGACAGATGACAAGCTCAAACGGGCAGAGGCCAAACTGGCCGAGGTTGAAGCCGAATTGCAAAGCCTTCGCAACCGTCCCGAGCCCGAGCCTGAAAGGATTGAAGTGGCGGTCGTCCCGCCTTCGGTCACGGACACACTGGCCGAACTGGCCGCACGCGCCGAGGCCTTGGCCTCGGTGGTTGAGGAGAAAACGGCGAAATGAATGCGTTTAAAACGGTAGCGTTGGCCGGTTTGTTCGGTCTACCTGGCGGCTTGGCCTGGGCGGACATGGATATCCTGCCGGTTACCTTCACCTGCCAGAATGGCGTTGAGTTGCAGGTTGCGTATTTCAATGCGTCCGACGGCTCTGGTGCTGCGGCAATGATGGTGGACAACCAATTGGTTGCCTTGCAGCAAGTGCCCAGCGGATCAGGCATTCGCTATGAATCCAAAGGAGAGACCGGGTCGTATATCCTTCGGTCAAAAGGGTGGGATGCGACCGTCAGCTTTCTGGCGGCCAGTGGGGCCACCAGTGAGCAGGTTGTTCTGGAGAATTGCAGCAGTCGCTGATCAGGCGTTTGCTTCGCGAATTTTGTCGGCCGCTTCTTTGTTGAATTCGACACCGTTTTCGTCAAACAGCGTGTCCAATTCGCCCGACAGGGTCATCTCGGTGATGATGTCGCATCCGCCGACGAATTCACCTTTGACGTACAGCTGTGGCACGGTCGGCCAGTCAGAATAATCCTTGATGCCCTGACGAACGTCTTCGTTGGCCAGAACATTCACATCGGCATATTCAACGCCCATGTAGTTCAGCACGCCGGCCACGCGGGACGAGAAACCACATTGGGGCATCTCTTTGGTGCCTTTCATGTAGAGCACCACATCGTTGGCTTTGACGGTTTCGTCGATCTGAGTCTTAACGTCGGTCATCTTGCTTGTCCTTTTCACCCGCGTCGGGGGCGGTCGTTTCATCCTGTGACGGGTCGGGGACCCATCCTTCTTCCTCTAGTCGCCGATGCTCGGCCTGTGCCAGGGCCAGCGGATCCAGCCCGTATCTTTCAATGCCGCCGACCTTGCTGATCTTGTCCGGGTCCGGGCGCATGTCGGCCAGCTTACGCTTTCTGTTGCGCTTCACATAGGCTTCGATAAGCGCCGCGGCAACTATCAATGCTGCAATGATGCCTATCCAGAAGAGCCAGCCGTTCATTTTTTGGGAGCCATTGTCTTTGCGTATTGCTGCGGATCACGCGGAACAACTATCGCACTCACCGCGCCCCCCCCTGCCTCCGTCCATCGTTGAGGCGACCACGCTGGCATTCTGACTGGGGGTCGCCCCTTTGCGTCCACGCGTGATGGGTCTTCGTGCGGAGCGGCTACGCCTGACGATGGCGACGACATAAATACCGACGATGCCGACAAACACGGCGCCCCAAAGCGAATATGCCCAAAAAGCCGTGCTCACTCAGGCACTTTCGTGGTCAGCGCCAGAGCGTGTAACTCTCCGTCCGCGCCGTCCATCTTGCCCTTCAGGGCCGAATAGACTGCGCGCTGCTGTTGCACCCGGTTTTTCCCGCGAAAGCTTTCGTCCACGACCATTGCGGACATATGCACGCCATCGCTGCCGCCAACCTGAATTTCCGCATCCGGAAAGGTTTCGCGCAGTAGGGCTTCGATTTCGTGGGCGCTCATCGGCATGTAGGTTTCTCCTGAAGGTCTTTCTCAAGATGTAGAGCGCCCAGACGGGGCGTGCAAGGGGAGGATAGAGGCCCTGAAACAACAAAACCTGCGCCGGGACAGGCGCAGGTTTCATGTTGCAAAGATTGCTTCGGTGTTAGGCGACGGCCTCAGCAAAGCTGGTGCGGAACGTGGTAGCCAGATCCTCTAACGCGGCCTCAGAGCTGCCAACCCGAATGCTGTCGCCAGTGAACCGACCTACGGACACCAGAGGGACACCTGCCTGGCCAGCAGCGATCATCAGTGCCTCGGCCTGATCAAAGTTGCACGCAACCAGATAACGGGCCTGATCTTCGCCGAACAGGAACTCGGTCGTGGCTTCATCGAGGTGAACGCCGACGCCTGCGGATTCCGCCAGCTCAAAGGCTGCCAGCGCCAGACCACCGTCACCCAGATCGGTGCAGGCCTTGATCATCTCACGGTTGGCGCGGATGAACTCGCCGTTACGCTTTTCAGCATCCAGATCGACATGCGGCGCGTCGCCGTCTTCGCGGTTGAACACTTCGGCCAGCAGCGCAGATTGACCAAGATGGCCGTTTGTCTCGCCGATCACCAGCGCAACATGGCCCTCGCGAACCTCATTACCGATGATCTCGTCCGTGTGTGTCAGCAGGCCAACAGCGCCGATGGTCGGGGTCGGCAAGATCGCCTGACCATCGGTTTCGTTATACAACGAGACGTTGCCCGAAACGATGGGCATATCCAGCGCGGCTACGGCTTCGCCGATGCCCTTGATCGCGCCGACGAACTGGCCCATGATCTCGGGCTTTTCAGGGTTTCCGAAGTTCAGGTTGTCGGTGGTCGCCAATGGGTTGGCCCCAACGGCGGTCAGGTTGCGGTAGGCCTCGGCCACAGCCTGCTTGCCGCCCTCAACAGGGTTGGCGCGGACATAGCGTGGGGTTACGTCGCTGGTGAAGGCAAGTGCCTTGTCAGTGCCGTGCACGCGGACCATGCCTGCACCCAGACCCGGCGTGCGGGCGGTGTCGGCCATGACCATGGTGTCGTACTGCTCATAAACCCACTGTTTGCCTGCATAGTTCGGCGAAGCGAGCAAGGCGCGCAGACCGTCGATCGGGTCGATTTGCGGGACTTCAGCCAGTTCTTCGGCTTCTGGCGTGGCTTCCCATGGGCGGTCGTATTCTGGCGCCGTCGAGGACAGCTTGGACAGGACCAGGTCAGCTTTGACTTCGCCGTTGTGAAGGATCAGAAAGCGGTCTTCGGCGATGGTTTCTCCGACGATGGCGAAGTCCAGGTCCCACTTTTCGAAGACGGCGCGGGCCTCAGCCTCAAGCTCGGGCTTGAGGACCATCAGCATCCGTTCCTGTGACTCAGACAGCATCATCTCGTAGGCGGTCATATCCTCTTCGCGCTGGGGAACGTTTTCCAGATCCAGACGCACACCCAGACCACCCTTGTCGCCCATTTCAACGGCGGAACAGGTCAGACCCGCTGCACCCATATCTTGGATCGAAATCACGGCACCGGTCTGCATCAGCTCAAGCGTGGCCTCCATCAGGCGCTTTTCGGTGAACGGGTCACCGACCTGAACGGTGGGGCGCTTTTCTTCGATGGTGTCGTCAAACTCGGCCGAGGCCATGGTTGCGCCGCCAACGCCGTCACGTCCGGTTTTTGCACCCAGATAAACAACGGGCATGCCGACGCCAGAGGCCGCCGAATAGAAAATCTTGTCGCTGTCAGCCAGACCTGCAGCAAAGGCGTTCACAAGGCAGTTGCCGTTGTAGGCGGGATGGAACCGAACTTCGCCACCCACGCAAGGGACACCAAAGCAGTTGCCGTAACCGCCAATGCCTTCGACCACACCGTTGACCAGCTGGCGGGTCTTGTGGTGGCCGGGCTCGCCAAATGACAGCGCGTTCATCGATGCGATGGGGCGCGCACCCATGGTGAAGACGTCGCGTAGAATGCCGCCAACACCTGTGGCTGCACCTTGATAGGGTTCGATATAAGAGGGATGGTTGTGGCTTTCCATCTTGAACACCACCGCCTGACCGTCGCCGATATCCACAACGCCGGCGTTTTCACCTGGCCCGCAGATCACCTGAGGCCCAGAGGTGGGCAGGGTGCGCAGCCATTTCTTGGACGATTTGTAGGAACAATGTTCGTTCCACATGGCCGAAAAGATGCCGAGTTCGGTAAAAGTCGGCTCGCGCCCGATGATCCCGAGGATCATATCATATTCGTCGGGCTTCAGCCCGTGTGAGGCAATCAGATCCGGGGTGATGGCGGGCTCTTGCATCGTTTGTCCTTGTCCAGGTTGGCCGGGATTGCGGGCCTTTTAGGGCAAGGTGCCGTCTGTGGAAAGGGTCAAGTCAGCGCAGGCCAATTGTGAAAGTAAAAAACGGAACCGGCAATTGGGCCGGTTCCGTCTGTTGTTTGGAACGTGCGGGTGTCATCCGCTGACGTATCAGCGGATGATCCGTTATCGTTAAGCTGGGTTCTGCGCCTTTCTTGACGCATCCGCAGCCGCAGCGCCAACTGCTGCTTTTTGTTCTTCAGTCAGGTTTTCAGCTTCGTCCAGTCCCGGGATGGCGACACGAACTTCGCGACGGGCAAAGTCGATGCCGTTTTCCTTGAAGGCAGCCTTGACCCGGTTGAAGATCTCTTTGCGCAGGGTGAACTGCTTACCCGGTTTGGCCATGAACTTGCCGCGGATGATCATGCCGACATCGTCAAAGTCGAACACGCCCTGAGATTTGAAGGGCTGCAGGAAGCCGTCCTTGTGAACCTCGTCCTCCATCATCTCGGCACCGATCTTCTTGAAGATCTTCTTCACCTTGTTCGGGTCTGTATCGAAGGGCACGGTGAATTTCAGCTTCATGATGACCCAGTCACGGCTGAAGTTGGTGATCTTCTGAATCTCACCATAGGGGATGGTGTGAACCAGACCGCGGTGGTGGCGCAGTTGCATGGAGCGGATCGAGATCTTTTCGACCGTACCCATGGTGCCGCCGATATCGACATATTCACCAACCCGGAACGCATCGTCGATCAGGAAGAAGATCCCGCCGACAATGTCCGAAACAAGCTTTTGCGCACCAAAGCCGATGGCCAGGCCAAGAATGCCGGCACCAGCAAGCAGCGGCGTGATATCCAACCCCAGCGCGCCAAGCGCGAGCAGGACAAATATAACCGCAATCGCGACCTGAGCGGTCACACGCAGCAGTGGCAGAACCGTCGCCAGACGTGATCCACCAGAACCGCCGCCTTCGCCCGCTTCTTGATCAGCACTTTGTTCAACCGCAGTTTGCTCTTTCGCAAGCCGACGGTTGATCCAAAGCGAAACGACCTCGTTCAGGATGTAGCCAACAGCAATGATGATGAAGAACTGGATGACCTTGCTACCGGATTCATCCCCACCACCCGCGATTTCACTGAGGTCGAGATCCCATGCCCGGGCAATCATCAGGATGACAAGAATGCCGGCCAAAACCCGACCAATCCGGATATAGCTGCGTTTAGTGGACTTGTATGCGCGCTCGGCCACCGGTCCTTCGCCGAGCATCGGCGGTTGCAGATGGCGAACCAGCCCACGTATCAGCGTATCCAACGCAGGTGCGATCAGCAGCCATGCCATGGTGGTGAAATGCGCCCCCTTGACCAGCAGCGCCAAGGACGAAGGATTGCGTTGCGCTACGATAAACTCGACCAGCAGCCAGATTACCGCCGACACGCTGATTGCGAAGTAGGGGTAGTAGTGGGCGACTTCCTCATCAAATTTGGAGTGATCAGGGTCGGTACCCAACATCATCTGAGACAGGCCTTCGCGCGCGGTCCAGGCGATGACGCCGATATAGATATGGATTGCTGCGTTCAGCCAGAAACCAATGCGTGTTTCGCCGCCAGTAATGCCGTTCAGCCTGTTGAAATGAAGCAGGAACAGCGTGAAACCGACCAAAATAAGCAGGCCGATCAGGTTGCGGTGTAGGTATTTCGCCCAGTGATCATCAATGTTTACCAGCCGGTAGTGTGGTTTGCTTGGTGCAAGTACGAACCGCGAGGCCGCTGCGCCCAAGCGCGGAATCCAGATCAGGTAAAAAACGAAGGGTGCCGCGTAGGTGATTTGTTCCGGAGTCAGAAGCCCACGCCCGACCGCGCGGATGACGACATAGAACACGACCAATCCTGCGATCTCGCGGCAAAAACGGCGAAACAGGTACCTGACGGCGCCCCAAAGGTCATTTTCATCCCCAACTTCAGCATGTTCGTGCCACCGGCGAGTAAGGAATTCGAACAGCTTTTCCGCGAGGAAGCCGACGACAAGTACACTGAGGATCAGGCCCAGCAGGGTAAACGCGCCGGTCGTACCAAAGGTTGCCGAAAAGTTCTTGAAAGCGTCGGCTTGCGCACTGAAGATGTTCGGGACCGTGACGATAACCTGAGTCCACGACGCCACCATTTCGGCCCAGATCTCATTGATTTCCGTGATTGGGTCTTCGCGCTCTTCCGCTTCGGCGGCGTTTTTTTCCGCAACTGCGTCCAGACGCTCCAGCAAGATCGCGCGGACCTGGTCGTCGGACATACGTGCGACCATGTCATCGACTTGTTCGGGCGTCAGATCCTCGGGAATTGTGACGGTAGCCGGTGCACTAGAGGTACTAGTGACCTGGGCAAGTGCTGGCCCAGATAATAGCGCAATGGAGAAGAACGCCATTAACAGGCGAGTGAGGTGAAACATCGAATCTGTCCTCGACCATAAGTCTTGATGATTTTTTCGTGATCATAGGCTTAAGTGCAGGATTTTCCCAGATGTTTCACCCATTTCAGATATGAATTTAGTGTTGCGGGCAAAAAAAAGGCCGAGCACTAAGCTCGGCCGTAGTCCAACAGGGAGGTGAAGATGATGAGCGTTACAGCATCACCGCCTTCGATTGCTCATTTAGGGGGCGGTTTGTGTACTATCAAGGTTTTATAGACTGATCGCAGATCATTGCCGCTATGCTACTGGCGCATAGCTACAGTTTTCCCATCTGCTTCAACTGCTTGCGCTGCGCAATGATCTCATCCTGAACAAAGTCGCGGAACGCCGCGACGCGTTTGGAATGGCGCAGTTCCTCGGGGTAGGCGAGATAAACCGGGACATCGGCGGTTTCGATATCCGACAGGATCGACTGCAGATGCGGAAAGTCATGGGTCACGTAATCCGGCAACACACCGATGCCGAGGTTGTGCAAAACACCCTGCAAAACACCGAAATAGTTGTTCACCGTCAACAGCGAGGTCGGATTGTAGGTCATCAGGTGCCGGACCATCATCGCGCTTGCGCCGACCTGCGGGGCCGAGGGTGTCTGGCAGATCAACCTGTGTTTCGAGATGTCTTCGGGACTTTCCGGGCTGCCGCGTTCTTCCAGGTATTCCGGCGTAGCATAAAGCTGCATCTGCACGGTCATCAGGCGTTTTCGCACCAGATCGGCCTGGCTGGGCTCTTTCATGCGGATGGCTACATCAGCCTCGCGCATCGGCAGGTCGAGAACACGCTCCTCCAGCATAAGGTCGATGTTCAGATCGGGGTATTGCTCGTATAGTTTCGGGAGGCGCGGCGCCAGCCACAGTGTACCGAAGCCAAACGTGGTGGTGACGCGCAGAACTCCGAACACTTCTTCTTCGCTGTCGCGAATGCGGGCAGCGGCGGCGTCCAGACGTTTCGACATGGCCGAAGTTGCGTCAAACAGCAACTCACCCTGTTCGGTTAGAATCAGGCCGCGGGCGTGGCGGTGAAAAAGCGTCGAATCAAGCGACTCTTCAAGCGCGCGGATCTGCCGGCTGACCGCGGATTGGGACAGATTCAGCTTGTCCCCCGCATGAGTCAGGCTGCCCGCATCCGCAACCGCGTGAAATATCCTTAACTTGTCCCAATCCATCGCCGCAACTTTCGTTATCCTTCCGAAGCCCTATATGAAATAGGTAACAAGTTCTACATTCAAACTGTTGAAACGTTACAATAACAGACTGGTAGGTCCTATACAGGTCAGCTTTTTTGACCTAAAATGCGTATGAATGAAGCACACTGATCTGACGAGGGGAGGCGTCTGATGAGTCAGCCACAAATATCGCTAAACGACCGGTTCGATCTTGAGAAAAACCCTGTTCTTTTGAACGGCACACAGGCGCTGGTGCGTCTTATGCTGATGCAGAAGGCACGGGACAATGAGGCAGGTCTGAATACTGCGGGTCTTGTGACCGGATACCGCGGCTCGCCCCTTGGGGCTGTAGATCAACAGATGATGCGAGCCCAGAAACATCTGGCTGAAAGCGATGTGACCTTTCAGTTCGGGCTGAACGAAGATCTGGCAGCTACAGCTCTGTGGGGCAGCCAGCAGGCCGGCCTGCGCGGGGACGGCAAGTTCGACGGAGTCTTTGGTCTTTGGTACGGCAAGGGGCCGGGCGTGGATCGTTCCGGCGACGTGATGCGTCACGCGAACATGGCTGGGACCGCCAAGCATGGCGGCGTTCTGATGGCCATGGGCGATGACCATACCGGCGAAAGCTCGACCGTTTTGCATCAATCTGAATGGTCGTTGGTCGACATGTATATGCCCGTGGTCAGTCCAGCAGGTGTGCAGGAGATACTGGACTATGGCATCTACGGGTTCGCACTCAGCCGGTTTGCGGGTGTCTGGGTCGGCCTGAAGACGATGAAAGACACGATCGAGGTTACTTCGGTTGTGGATGGCAGTCCGGATCGCATGAATGTGGTAGTTCCCGAATTCGACATGCCCGAAGGCGGTTTGAACATTCGGTTGGGTGATACACCGCACCTTCAGGAAGCACGGGTCATCGACTATAAGCGCTTCGCGGCCGAGACGTTCTCGCGTGCGAACAAGATGGACAAGCGTGTCTGGGGCAAGCCGGGTGCGAAAATCGGGTTTGTAGCGGCCGGCAAGAACTGGCTGGACCTGACGCACGCCATGTCACTGCTGAATATCGATGAGGCCGAGGCCGAGCGCCTGGGCATTACGACTTACAAGATTGGTCAGACATTCCCGCTGGATATGGCAGGCTTCCATGACTGGGCCGAGGGTTTGGATCTGATTGTAATCGTTGAAGAAAAACGAAAGCTGATCGAGGTTCAGGTCAAAGAAGCCATCTTTGACGACCGCCGCGGGCGTCGCGTCTACGGCTGGTACAAGGGCGGGGCCGGGACCTTGCATCGTGAAGAACTGTTCCCGACACGCGGCGCACTGGACCCAATCATGATCGCCGAAAAACTGGGCGATATCCTGATCGAGGAAGGGCGCGATACAGACGGGGTGCGCGCCGGGATGGCCAAGCTTTCCGAGGCGCGCCGGGCGGATAATGCAGAAGAGATTGCAACGCGTTTGCCGTATTTCTGTTCAGGCTGCCCGCATAACAGTTCGACCAAACTGCCCGATGGCAGCCGGGCCTATGCGGGGATCGGCTGTCACTACATGGTGCAGTGGATGGATCGGGAAACCACCGGGTTCACCCAGATGGGTGGAGAGGGTGCGAACTGGATCGGCGAAGCGCCGTTCTCGACGACCGATCACGTGTTTCAGAACCTGGGCGACGGGACATACAACCACTCGGGCGTTCAATCGATCCGGGCGGCGCTGTCGGCAGGCACCAACATCACCTTCAAAATCCTGTTCAATGATGCCGTCGCCATGACGGGCGGGCAGGACAACGAAGGCGATCTGAGCGCAGAGCGGATCGTGGCCGAGGTCAAGGCCATGGGCGTTCAGCACGTGGCGGTGGTCTACGACGAAAAAGAAGATGTGAACTTCAAGGCGATGCCGTCTGGCGTGGAAACCTTTGAACGCGCCGAACTGATGAACGTGCAGAAGAAATTCCGCGAGATCGAAGGTGTATCGGTCATCGTCTATGTTCAGACCTGTGCGGCAGAAAAGCGTCGTCGTCGCAAACGGGGCACTTTCCCAGACCCGGACAAGCGCGTGTTCATCAACTCGGACATCTGCGAAGGATGCGGTGATTGCGGTGTTCAATCGAACTGTGTCTCGATTGTTCCGAAAGAGACCGAGTTGGGACGCAAGCGCGCTATCGACCAGTCCAGCTGCAACAAGGATTTCTCTTGCCTGAAAGGGTTTTGCCCGTCTTTCGTGACGTTGGAAGGGGCAAAGATCCGCAAAGAGGCCACGACCGAGATCGATTTACCGGACTTGCCGATGCCCGTTCTGCCGACGATCAACGGTACACATAACGTGGTCATTACCGGTATTGGCGGGACCGGAGTGGTCACTCTGGGTGCTGTGATGGCGCAAGCGGCTCAGATCGACGGCAAGGGCGCCGGTATGATGGAGATGGCGGGTCTGGCCCAAAAGGGTGGCGCTGTGCACATCCACTGCCGTTTGGCCAACCGACCCGAGGATATCAGCGCCATTCGTGTGGCTACGGGCGAGGCGCATGCACTGATCGGAGGCGACCTTGTTGTGTCCGCTGGGGCCAAAACTCTGGGTTTGACTCGCACGGGGCAAACCGGTGCCGTGGTTAACAGCCATGAAACCGTCACGGGCGACTTTACCCGCGACACAAACTTTCAGATCCCCGGCGATCGACTAGAGCTTGCGCTGCAAGCGCGGCTGAAAGAGGGTTTGTCGCTATTTGACGCCACTGATCTGGCGCGCGCGGTTATGGGCGACTCGATCTATTCGAACATGATGGTCTTGGGAGCGGCCTGGCAACGTGGCCTATTACCGATTAGCCATGAAGCGATGTTACAGGCGATCGAGTTGAACGGGACCGCGGTTGAGCGCAACAAACGCGCCTTTGATATCGGCCGTTGGGCCGTTCTGCATCCGCAGGACGTCACCGCGATTTTGAGCCCTCAGGTGACTGAGCTGCCAAAAACTCTGGATCAGTTGATTGATTTCCGTGCGCAGCACCTGACCGACTACCAAGGCGCCCGTCTGGCAAAACGTTATCGTAAGCTTGTCGATAGCTTCGAGGATGAATCCGTCAAAGAGGCCGTCGCAAGAGGGTATCATAAGCTGTTGTCCTACAAGGACGAATACGAAGTTGCGCGTCTGTTGCTGCGTAGTCGGGAACAGGCTGCGGCCGAGTTTGGCGGCGACTTCAAAATGACCCTGCACCTTGCGCCACCGATTTTGGGTGGCAAAGACGCAGAGGGTCGGCCACGCAAGCGGACATTCGGAGAGTGGATGTTGGGTCCGTTGAAGCTGCTTTCCAGGTTGAAAGGCCTGCGTGGTACTCCTCTGGACATCTTTGGCTACAGCACCGAGCGACGGATGGAGCGTGCCTTGATCCGGCAATATGAACACGATCTCAAAGAGATAGCGCCCTTGGTTACACCACAAACTCACGATGCGGTTGTCGCTTTGGCCAAGCTTCCGCTTGAGATTAAGGGCTTTGGCCCGGTTCTACTTGAAAACGAGGCTAAGGCCGCAAAAAGGCGCGAAGAACTGTTGGCGACCATTCGAAATGGCGGTCCTGAAATGCAAGCCGCCGCTGAATAATCCGTCACAAGCCTGTCACGATAGCTAGGCAAAATTGTTACTTGGCACTATCTAGCAGGTGCCAAGTATCGGAGTTCGAAATGCCCTCGCGCCGCCACGTTGCTCGTGACATCTCTTATGCCTATTCCGCTGAAACCAAAAGCGGGCGTATGGTCATTAAGTTGATGGAGAATACAACGGGTCGCATGCGCCTGATTAAGCGTGCAGACGGGTATGAAAAAGAAGTGGCCGACGGGCGTGATTTCTGGTCGGTCATGGTTGAGAGGTACGGGCTTTCGCTGGACGTGGTCGGCGGATCGTTGTCGAACATCCCCCGAACCGGGCCGCTGATCCTGATTGCCAACCACCCGTATGGCATTTTGGACGGAATGATGATGGGTCACATTTTGTCCGAAACGCGCGGCGATTTTCGCATTCTGGCAAACCATGTGTTTCGCAAGGCTGAAGACTTGGACAACATTGTCTTGCCGATATCGTTTGAAGAAACGAAAGAGGCGATGAAGCAGAATATTGAAACGCGCAAAACCGCGCTGAACTATCTTGGTGATGGCGGTGCCATTGGGATATTCCCGGGTGGAACGGTCAGCACTGGCTTAAAACCGTTCTCTCATCCGATGGATCCGGGCTGGCGCGGGTTTACCGCAAGAATGGTGGCTAAATCCAACGCGACTGTCGTGCCGGTTTTCTTTGACGGACACACCTCGCGCTTGTTCCAGATTGCCAGCCATCTGCACAACACTTTGCGTATGGGATTGCTAATAAAAGAGTTCAAGAAACGCGTCGATACGCCGGTTAAAGTGGTCATCGGAGAGCCGATTTCCCGCGACGTTTTGGACCCGTTATCCACTGACAAACGCAAGATGATGGATTTCTTGCGCAAAGCCACGTATGAGCTGTCCCCGAAGCCGCTGAAGTCTTATGACTATGGCTATGAATTTGAGGAACGGCATCGCGCCTGAAGGGGCAAATGGCAGTAGGCATCTTTGATTCCGGGTTGGGCGGCTTGACCGTCCTGAACGCCGCGCAGAAACGTCTGCCCGACGTGGATTTTCTGTATTTCGCGGACAGCGAACACGCGCCCTACGGCGTGCGGGACGCTGAAAACATTTACGACCTGACACGCAGGGCGGTAAACGATCTGTGGAACCGGGGCTGTGACCTGGTGATTCTGGCCTGCAATACTGCTAGTGCTGCGGCGTTACGCCGGATGCAGGAAGAGGGGGTGCCCGAAGGCAAGCGCGTGCTTGGCGTGTTTGTTCCGCTGATCGAAGCGCTGACGGAACGGCAGTGGGGTGACAACAGCCCGCCGCGGGAAGTCGCCGTCAAACACGTGGCCCTGTTCGCGACGCCTGCCACAGTGTCCAGTCGGGCCTTTCAGCGGGAATTGGCGTTTCGGGCCATCGGTGTCGATGTCGAGGCGCAGGCCTGTGGAGGTGTCGTGGACGCCATCGAAGACGGTGACATGATCCTGGCCGAAGCGCTGGTGCGGTCACATGTGGATGCGCTGAAGCGCAAGATGCCCGAGCCGCAGGCGGCGATACTTGGGTGCACCCATTACCCGCTGATGGCCGAAACCTTCCAGCGAGCCCTCGGGACGGATGTTCAGGTGTACAGTCAGGGTGATTTGGTCGCCGAAAGCCTGGCGGATTACTTGCAACGGCACCCGAGAATGCAGGGTGACGGCGACGGTGGCTTTCTGACCACCGGTAAGCCCGCGTTTGTCAGTGACAGGGCGACGCAATTCCTCCGACGACAAATCACCTTCGAGGCCGCCTGACTTAGGTCAAGGACGCAGCCTGTTTGATCCCGTAGTTCAACGACCGTCACACCGGCGATCGTATCCTGTGACACACTGAAACAAGAGGTCTCACATGACCCATAGAATCGCAATTTTGGGCGCATCTGGTTATACCGGCGCTGAACTGGTGCGGCTGATCGCCGAGCACCCGAATATGGACATCGTCGCGCTGGCCGCCGAGCGTAAGGCTGGTCAGTCGATGGCGCAGGTCTTTCCGCATCTGCGGCACATGGACTTGCCGGATCTGTGCAAAATTTCCGAAATCGACTTTTCGCAAGTCGACCTGTGTTTCTGCGCTTTGCCGCATAAAACCAGCCAAGAGGTCATTCGGGACCTGCCCAAGAACCTGAAGATCGTCGATCTGTCTGCGGATTTCAGGCTGCGCGACCCCGAAGAGTACGAAAAGTGGTACGGAAACCCGCATGTGGCAATGGAGCAGCAGGAAGAGGCGGTCTATGGCCTGACCGAGTTCTATCGGGATGAGATCCGCAATGCGCGCCTTGTGGCCGGAACCGGCTGCAATGCGGCAACTGGTCAGTACGTGCTGCGCCCGCTGATTTCTGCCGGCGTCATTGATTTGGACGATATTGTGTTGGATCTGAAATGCGCTGTGTCCGGGGCAGGGCGGTCGCTGAAGGAAAACCTGCTGCATGCAGAGCTTAGCGAAGGCTACAACGCCTATGCGATTGGCGGCACGCACCGCCATCTGGGTGAGTTTGATCAGGAATTCTCGGCTCTGGCCGGGCGGACCGTTCATGTGCAATTCACACCACACCTGATCCCGGCCAACCGGGGTATTCTGGCAACGACTTATGTCAAGGGTGATCCGAGCAGCGTTTATGAGGCGCTGGCAAAGGCTTACGTAGACGAACCCTTTATCCAGATGCTGCCCTTTGGCGAGGCACCCTCGACCCACCACGTGCGGGGATCGAACTTCTGCCATATCGGTGTGGTGGCAGACCGGATCGAACGCCGTGCCATCGTGATCGGCGCGCTGGATAACCTGACAAAAGGTAGCAGCGGGCAAGCCTTGCAGAACGCCAACCTGATGTTAGGTGAGGATGAAACCCGGGGCCTGATGATGGCCCCCTTGTTCCCGTGAGGACGGTATGAAAACGCTCAAGAAACGTCGTCGAATTCAGGTTATTGTGCTGGCAGCTGTCGCTTTGGCGCTTTCGACGGCGTTGATTGGGTATGCCATGCGGGACGGCATCAATTTCTTCCGTTCACCCAGCCAGGTGATCGCCGAGCCCCCCAAGCCGACCGAAGTATTTCGGATTGGCGGGCTGGTCGAAGAAGGCTCGATCGTGCGGGGGCAGGGCAAGACGGTACGCTTCGTCGTGACCGATGGTGGCGATAGTGTTCCCGTAGCTTTTACCGGCGTTCTGCCGGACCTGTTCACAGAAAATCAGGGAATGATCGGCACTGGATCTTACGTAAATGGCGTTTTCGAAGCCACTGAAATTCTTGCCAAACACGATGAAACCTACATGCCGAAAGAGGTCGTAGACGCCTTGAAGGAACAGGGTGTCTATAAGGAGGTCGACGGAGGCTGATTCAGGACCGAATTCTAGTTTGAAAACAAGGGCGTTGCGTGCACATGACACTCAGCGCCCTTTTTAATTGCCACGGGTTAACTAATTTGCCCGAGCCTTTTCGCAATCACAGGCGGAGGGTGCGATGCAGACGGTTCAGCAAATTGCGACTGAGATCGTGGGGCGAGAGGGCGGGTTCGTAGATGACCCGGATGATCCGGGCGGCGCAACAAACTATGGTGTGACGGTTCATGCCATGCGGCGTCTGGGTCTGGATTTGTCCGGTGATGGAGTGGTGGACCGAACGGATGTGCGAAGGCTCAGCAAAGCACAGGCCACCGACATTTTCGTCCGGCATTATTTTGAGCTTCCGCGCCTGAGTCTGTTGCCCAAGATGGTTCAACCCTCGGTGTTTGACATGTACGTCAATGCAGGTTCGCAGGCAGTCCGCATTCTGCAGCGATTGTTGCGCGAAATGGGATTCGACGTAGCCGTTGACGGTGTTGTCGGTCCACAGACAGCTCGGGCATGCCAAAGCGCGGCCAAGTCCGACCCGGTAACGTTCGCAGATGCCTATGGGGTCGCGCGCCGCAACTATTACTTCCGTCTCGCGGATCGAAGGCCCGCGTCCCGAAAATACGCGCGTAGCAGGGCGGGCGGTAAAGGGGGCTGGATCCGGCGGGCGGAAGAGTTTGTTTCGCCGCCCTACCACCTAACGGATGCAGAGTTTCAAATGAGGGTTTCACGATGGGATTGATCTCGGGTATTTTGGGTTTTCTGTTTGGAAACGAGCGCAACATCATACGTGAAACCGTCGAAGTCTTTCGGGAAAATGCCGAAAGCGGCGCCGAGAGGGGTTTGCAGGTTCGACAGCAAGCCGTCAGTCAGTTCGGGGCGGAATTCCATGGCGCTGGAAAAGCTCCGTTTGATAGCGTTATCGACGGTCTTAACCGCCTGCCGAGACCTGCGATGGCACTGGGAACGCTTGGTCTTTTCGTGGCGGCCATGGTCGATCCGATCTGGTTTTCGGCGCGTATGCAGGGGATCGCCTTGGTGCCCGAGCCGTTGTGGTGGTTGCTGGGGGTGATCGTATCCTTCTATTTTGGCGCGCGTCATCAGGCTAAAGAGCAAGAATTGCAACGTGAGATTTCGGCCACAATGATGCGCACTCCGCAGGTACTTGGGAACATAAAGGCGCTGGCGGCGATGCGTAGCGACAGCGTGGGTGTGGCCAATGCCGACCCGGACGCGGCACTGACAGCAGAAACAATAAAATCCGACGAAAACCCAGCGTTAGAGAAATGGCGGCGTAAAAGGACCGGCTGACCCGCGACACTATGTTCGCGGCAAGAGGGCGAAAGTGATTGGTGCTTGTCACGCAACAGGATTATATCCGGGGCATGATTACAGAACTTGGCCATTTCGCCCTGATCCTCGCCTTCCTCGTCGCAATCGTGCAGTCGATCGTTCCCTTGATCGGCGCAGCCAAACGCTGGGTCGGCTGGATGGGGGTCGCGGAACCCGCCGCAATCGTCCAGTTCTTGCTGGTTTCATTCTCGTTCGGAGCCTTGGTCTGGGCGTTCGTGACTTCGGACTTTTCCTTGCGTGTGGTCGTCGAGAACAGCCATTCGGCCAAGCCGATGCTGTACAAGATCAGCGGGACATGGGGAAATCACGAGGGCTCGATGCTGTTGTGGGTTCTTATCGTGTCGTTGTTCGGAGCAATGGCTGCCTTTTTTGGGGGCGGCTTGCCACCGACATTGAAAGCGCGGGTTCTGTCGGTTCAATCGATGATTGCGGTGGCGTTTTTTGCGTTCATCCTGTTTACCTCGAACCCCTTTGATCGGCTGATCGTCGCCCCGTTTGACGGTCGCGACCTGAACCCGTTGTTGCAGGATCCCGGCTTGGCCTTCCATCCGCCGTTCCTTTATCTGGGTTATGTGGGGCTTAGCATGGCATTCAGTTTTGCTGTGGCGGCCCTGATCGAAGGGCGCGTTGATGCCGCATGGGGCCGCTGGGTGCGTCCGTGGACCCTCGCCGCGTGGATATTCCTGACCATTGGCATCGCTCTGGGATCATGGTGGGCCTATTACGAACTGGGTTGGGGGGGCTTCTGGTTCTGGGACCCGGTGGAAAACGCCTCGTTCATGCCATGGCTTTTGGCCGCTGCCTTGTTGCATTCCGCCATCGTAGTTGAAAAACGCGAAGCGTTGAAAAGCTGGACCATCCTGTTGGCCATCATCGCATTTGGCTTTTCGCTGATCGGGACATTCATCGTGCGGTCGGGCTTGCTGACATCTGTGCATGCCTTTGCAAATGACCCGGAACGCGGCGTCTTTATCCTGATCATTCTGGTGCTCTTCATCGGTGGGGCACTGACCCTGTTCGCGGCCCGCGCGCAAGCGATGGAGGCAAAGGGTGTGTTCAGCGTGGTCAGCCGAGAAAGCGCTTTGATTCTAAACAACATTCTGCTGGCCGTCAGCTGTTTCGTGGTGTTTTTCGGAACGATGTGGCCGATGGTGGCCGAGATGGCGTTTGACCGTAAGCTCTCGGTCGGGGCGCCATTCTTCAATGCCGCCTTCACGCCCTTCATGGTGGCCTTGGGAATTGCTTTGCCGATAGGGTCCATGTTGCCATGGAAACGGGGCAAATTGGGCAAGACGGCATATTCCCTGCGCTATGTGTTCATCTTGTCGGTCGCGTTGGCCCTGTTGGTCTGGGTTATGCAGACCGGACGCAGCGCCCTTGGGCCAATCGGACTGTTTCTTGGGGCCTGGATCACTTTAGGTGCGGCTGTGGACTTGTGGAGCCGCACCGGTCGCAAAGGCAGCATCCAACGTTTGTTCCGTTTGCCGGGCGCGGACTGGGGTAAAGCGGTGGCTCATACCGGGCTAGGCGTGACCATCTTTGCCATTGCCGGTCTGACCGCGTGGGAGGTTGAAGATATCCGCGTTGCGCAGCCCGGTCAGCCGTTTGAAGTTGGGCAGTTCACACTGACGCTTGGAAACGTCCGCGAAGTTAAGGGACCGAACTATTTCTCAACCACTGCGGATGTTCAGGTTGAAAAGAACGGGCGGTCCATGGGCACGCTGCATCCCGAGAAACGCAATTATCCCGTTGCCCGGATGCCTACTACCGAGGCGGCAATCGACTATCGCTTTTGGGGTGACCTCTATGTCGTGATAGGGGACCAGCAAGCCGATGGTGGCTGGGTCATGCGGACCTATATCAAACCTCTGGCCAACTGGATCTGGGGCGGATGTATCCTGATGGCACTGGGCGGGCTTCTGAGCTTGACGGACCGCAGGTTCCGGGTGGCGGCGGGTGCGCGCAAAGCACCCACGGGTGGAGTACCGGCGGAATGAAGCGTCTGATCCTGATTTTCGCCCTGATTGCATCGCCCTTGTTTGCGGTGCAGCCAGACGAGGTACTGGAGGATCCGGTCCTGGAGCAACGCGCGCGTGACCTGAGCACCGGCCTGCGCTGCCTTGTCTGCCGCAATGAAAGCATCGACGAAAGCAATGCCGAACTTGCTCGCGACCTGCGCCTGCTGCTGCGCGAACGGCTGGTCGCGGGCGATACGGATGAGGAAGCGGTCGATTTTATCGTGGATCGTTACGGTGAATACGTTCTGTTAAAGCCGACGGTTACGGGGGCGAACCTGATGCTTTGGCTTGCCGGTCCGATCATGCTGTTGATCGCCGCCGTGATAGGCTGGAGTTTTTTACGCAACCGATCTCAGGCGGTGGGCACTGAAGTCAAGGACGGCCTCAGCGAAGCTGAGAAAGAACGCCTGCGCCAGATTCTTGACGACTGACCCACCGTATTTCTTTCCCTTCGTCTTGAATTGAGTCAGGGTTCCCTAATGCCGTGAGCATGGGGAGAGGACTACATGGATTATGAGGCTATACTGCTGGAAATCACTGACAATCTGGCAGTGGTAACTCTGAACCGACCAGACAAGATGAACGCGCTGACCGCACAGATGCGGGCCGAGGTCACCCATGCGATGACACATGCGGCCCGGCATACGCGGGCCATCGTGCTGACGGGGGCAGGGGGTGCCTTCTGCTCGGGTCAGGATCTGGGCGATTCTTCCAGCACGGGCCGGATTGATCTGGAACGTACGCTACGCGACGAATACGATCCGATGTTGGAATCCATCTACAACTGTCCGGTGCCAACCATCGCCGCGGTCAACGGACCAGCAGCCGGGGCCGGGGCAAACATTGCTCTCAGCGCCGATGTGGTGATTGCGACTGAAAGCGCGTATTTCCTGCAGGCTTTTTCCCGTATCGGTCTGATGCCGGATGCAGGCGGCACATGGTTTCTGCCACGACAGATGGGGTTCGCCAAAGCCATGGGGGCGGCTTTGTTCGCCGACAAGATCAGCGCCAGACAAGCGGATGAATGGGGCATGATCTGGGAAGCGGTGGCTGACGACGATTTCGACGCGCATTGGCGCAAGCGGGCCGCTTATCTGGCCAACGGTCCGACTACCGCGTTTGGCGCGATCAAACAGGCGATCCGCGGAACCTATGACAACACTCTGCCGCAGCAACTGGAGATGGAGGCGCATTTGCAGGGTGATTGCGGTCGTTCACGCGACTTTGCCGAAGGCGTCGTGGCCTTCATGGAAAAACGCCCCCCGAAATTCGAGGGGCGTTGAACAATTTAAGCGCGACGCCGGCGGCGATTGCGCCGTTCAGGCACTGCCGCATCGTCTCCGGTACCGTCCGAAGCTGATGAGAACGGGCCCAAAGCATCCGTAATCTGATCCAGTGTCGGGCGCGTGCCGCGGCTGCTTGTATCCAGTGCCTCGCGCATTTTGCGCAAGTGATCTGGCATGGTGCCACAGCACCCGCCGATGATCGTGGCACCCGCATCCCGTGCCATCGCGGCGTACTGCCCCATCAATTCAGGTGTGCCGTCATAGTGGATGTGGCCATCGACATATTTTGGAATGCCCGCGTTGCCTTTGGAAATCACCGGACGTTCTGTTCCCTGCGCCGCAAATCCAAGCACAGTACGCAGGATGTCCGACGCACCGGTGCCGCAGTTGGCACCGAATGCAATCGGCGGATTGGGCAGGGTTTCGACCAGTTGGGCCAGATCAGCAGAGGTCACACCCATCATGGTACGTCCGGCAGTATCAAAGCTCATGGTGCCACACCAGGGCATGTCGGCCAGCGCAAAAGCTTCCGCCGCCGCTCTGAATTCCTCTGGTGCGCTGATGGTTTCGACCCATAGAACGTCCGCGCCACCTTCTTTCAGCGCTTCGGCTTGCTCGTGAAACATCTCAACAGCGCCGGCATGGGACAGGCTGCCAATCGGTTCCATGATCTCACCGGTGGGGCCAACCGAGCCTGCGACAACAACGGTGCGTCCGGATTTGTCCGCCACTTCACGGCCCAGTTCGGCACCGATCCGGTTCAACTCACCAACCCGGTTCTGGGCGTCGTGCAGTTTCAGGCGCGCGGATGTGCCGCCGAAGGTGTTGGTCAGAAACAAGTCGCTGCCGGCATCAACCGAACCTTGGTACAAAGCGCGGATTTTATCCGGTGCTTCGACATTCCACAGCTCGGGCGCGTCACCTGATTGCAGGCCCATATTGAACAAGTTCGTGCCTGTGGCACCATCGGCCAGCAAAGCATCATTTGTTTCCAGAAGTTTATTGAGCGCATTTGTCATGGGGGTATTCCCAAATAGCCGAATAGGGCCGTTAAAAATAGAGACGCCCCGTGTCTCATGACCGGGGCATCAAATCAAATTCATAAAACTCATGAAGATCATGAGCCGAGTGTTTTTATTCGGTTTCGCTCAGGACCTGCGCTTTGGCTTGGGGCAAAAGCTCGGCCATTTTTGCGCGGATTTCCTCATCGGACGACAGCGCGCCCAAATCACCGGAAACCTTGCGCACGACATCTTCGTGCCCGGCCTCTTCGAAATCGGCGATTACTACGGTTTTGGCATAGGCTTCGGCGTCCTCGCCGGACTTGCCCATCTTTTCTGCGGCCCAGAGGCCCAGCAATCTGTTGCAGCGCGCCTGTGCTTTGAACTGCATTTCTTCGTCATGAGCGAATTTTGCTTCAAAAGCGTTTTCGCGTTCGTCAAAAGTGGTCATTGGTTGCGGACCTCATAGCTTACATCTTCTTAATTGATGATATGACTATAGCTGAGCGCCTGTGCAAGGGAATTGCGCTGTGTCAAAGCCTCTCGGTCCGCTGAACTTGCGGGAAAGTGGGGCTTGGACTATGAGGGCGCCAACGCGAAGGGACTCATTCCCTCGCCCCGGACTGGAAAGGTCGCTCATGGCGCGTCGCAAAAAGATCTACGAAGGTAAGGCCAAAATTCTGTATGAAGGCCCGGAACCCGGCACCATTGTGCAGTATTTCAAGGATGATGCCACCGCGTTCAATGCGGAGAAGAAGGACGTCATTGACGGTAAGGGCGTGTTGAACAACCGCCTGAGCGAGTTCTTCATGACTGGCCTCAACCAGATTGGCGTTCCGACCCATTTCATCCGTCGCCTGAACATGCGTGAGCAATTGGTGCGCAATTGCGAGATTGTTCCGCTTGAAATCATCGTGCGCAACTATGCCGCGGGAACAATGTCGAAACGTTTGGGCATTGCCGAAGGGACGCAACTGCCGCGCCCGATTGTCGAGTATTGCTACAAAGACGACGCATTGGGTGATCCGCTGGTCACCGAGGAACATATCGCCGCTTTTGGCTGGGCCAGCCAACAGGACATGGACGATATCCTGAGCCTCGCGCTGCGCGTCAATGACTTTATGAGCGGCATGATGTTGGCTGTCGGCATTCGTCTGGTCGATTTCAAGATCGAGATTGGCCGTGTTTATGACGGGGATTTCCAGCGTTTGATCGTGGCCGATGAAATCAGCCCCGACAGTTGCCGTCTGTGGGATATCGAAACCGGTCAAAAACTGGACAAAGACGTATTCCGCCGCGATCTGGGCAGTCTGACGGACGCCTATTCCGAAGTCGCACGCCGGCTGGGCGTTTTGCCGAAAAGTAACGTCGCTAAGCCTACGCTGATCAACTGATCACACAGGCGAACCGCATATTGTTAAAAGCATCGCTTTACCCAAAGCGGTGCTTTTTTCTTTGTATCTGGCGGTTTGACAGGGTTACCGGTTGTCCGGCATTGTCGGGCAAATTCGAAAACGAGGGTGGCGCTATACATGGCCGAATTGTTTGATCAGGCAGTTTTTCTAAAATTCCTTGCAGCCCTTCTGGCTATTTTCAACCCGCTCTACGGAATCCCGATTTTTCTTAGCATGACAAAAGGATATTCGGCCCCCGAACGTCGGCGGGTAGCGTTTATCGTGACAGGGACGGTGATTATAGTCGGTCTGATAGCGGTTGTGATCGGAGAAGAGATCCTGGCTGTGTTCGGGATCGACATACCTTCGTTCCGTATTGCCGGGGGGCTAATCATCTTCGGAATTGGTATGTCGATGCTGAACGCGTCGGACAGGCCGCAAGGGGATCAGCAAGCTGTAGAGGATGGGCATAGGAAAAAAGAAAACATCGCCGTTGTACCGCTTGCTATTCCGTTGACTATCGGGCCTGGCACTCTTGCGATAACAATCGTTTACTCTCATACGCTTAGCGATGGTGCCGAAGTAGTAACCCTTGGAACGGCAATCGTGATCGCCTGTTTGATCGTTGGCTTAGGCTTGTTGTTCGCCGATCCGATCTCGCGCCTATTGGGTATGACGATGATTAATGTCATCACCCGGGTCATGGCCCTCATATTGGTGGCGGTGGCAATCGAGATGGTTTTGACAGGCACATTCAATGCAATCGACGCGCACTATCCCGGTTTGAATTCCGGAGGTGGCGGGTAGCGGGTGTAAGTGCGGTCATCTGCCCACTTCAAGAAGGGTTGTCGAACGCCTTTCAGCACGTTATCCCCCGCGCAACGGAACGGGCCGACAACATCGGTCCTCAGCTGGAGTTGCGAGAATGAAAGCACGTGTGCATGTGATGCTCAAGAACGGGGTCCTCGACCCGCAGGGTGAGGCGGTGCGTCACGCATTGGGTGCCATGGGCTTTGATCAGGTCGAAGGTGTGCGGCAGGGCAAGGTGATCGACCTTGAACTGGCCGATGGCGCGACCGAGGCAGACATCACCGAGATGTGCGAAAAGCTGTTGGCCAACACGGTCATCGAACGCTACGAAGTCGAACTGGTCTAAACCTTATCCCCGGAGGCCCCGCTATGCGCGCAGCTGTCATCGTATTCCCAGGCTCGAACTGTGACCGGGATCTTGCCGTCGCTTTCGAACAGGCGGGTTTTCAGGTCGATATGGTCTGGCACAAGGACGCCGCGCTGCCCGAAGGCGTGGATATCGTCGGTGTTCCGGGCGGCTTTTCCTACGGCGATTACCTGCGCTGCGGCGCCATCGCCGCGCAGTCACCGATATGCAAGGCCGTGGTTAATCACACCGAACGCGGTGGTTATGCGGTTGGTGTGTGCAACGGGTTCCAGATCCTGACTGAAACCGGCATACTGCCGGGCGCTTTGCTGCGCAATGCCGGTCTGAAATACATTTGCCGCACAGTCGGCCTGAAGGTGGAAACCAGCGACAGCGCCTTCACCGAAGGTTACAATGCAGGCGATGTGATCGGTATTCCAATCGCGCACCATGATGGTAACTATTTTGCGGATGACGCCACACTGGCCAAACTGCAGGATCAGGATCGGGTCGCGTTCACCTATACCGAGAATCCGAACGGCTCGGTCGGGGATATTGCCGGTATCCTGTCTGAAAACCGCCGGGTGCTGGGAATGATGCCACACCCTGAACGTGCGGCAGACGACGGCCATGGCGGTACGGACGGAACGGCATT
The DNA here is from genome assembly GCF_947495585.1 of Ruegeria atlantica. Classification (GTDB taxonomy): domain Bacteria; phylum Pseudomonadota; class Alphaproteobacteria; order Rhodobacterales; family Rhodobacteraceae; genus Ruegeria; species Ruegeria atlantica_G. Next base: position 584,592 of record NZ_CANLZK010000001.1, read on the forward strand.
GTTCCGCGCATTGTCTGGCGTTCTTGCCCCAGCGTGACTTGAGCTTACGTCGCAGCCCGCGTAACTTTCTGGGATGAGTTCCGAAGTTCGCTCTGGCTGGTCCTTTCTGACAAAACCGTTTCGTGGTGCGCCATTGGGTTGGCGGCTGCGCTTGGCGGTTATCTTTCTTTTGATCGCAACGGTTACCACGGTTTACGTGACCAACCGTCTACTGACGGACCGGTTTACCGAATCCACACGAAACCGGGCCGAAGTGCGGCTGGCGCTGTACTCAGGCAACTTGCTGAGCGAACTGCGCCGAAACGCAATTGTTCCGCAGCTATTAGCGCGCGACCCCACGTTGATTTCCGCGCTGCAGTCCAGTGACTATTCGCTGTCCACCCAGCGTTTGATCTCGTTTGTTGAAGAGATCGGTGCGGCCTCGCTGATGTTGCTGGACGGTGATGGACGTACTGTTGCGGCCACTGATCGCGCGCGTTTGGGAGAGCCACACCGCGGTTCGCCGTATTTCATTGATGCGGTGCGGGCGAATTCGACAATCTTCACGGTGATTGAAAAAGATTCGGGCGGCTACAGCTTTGTCTATTCAAGACGAATGGAGGCGAATGCCGAGGTTCTTGGCGTTATCGTGGTCGAAGTTGACCTGCAGAAATTCGAGCGCGCCTGGGCAGGTATTTCCGACGCTGTGATGGTGACGGACAGCACCGGGACGATCATTCTGTCGACTGAACCGCAATGGCGCGGGCTTGAAGAAAACGCCGCATTGCTGCGCCAGCCGGCGCAAGGTGCTATCCAGCGTGCAATTCGTGCCACGACCGACTGGACCGCCTTGCCGCCAGACGCCTACCTGCAGGGCGAGGCAGTGATGCGGATGGAAACGCGCATCCCGTTTCGCGGCTGGAAAATGACCTCGTTCACCACCTACGAGTCGATTAGGGAAAAAGTGAACAGTGTTATCGCGCTTGAGATCATGGGTTTTGCGATTCTTCTGGCCTTGGCCTTCTACGCGCTTAGCCGTCGAGCCACGTTCCGCATGGCGTTGTTCCAGCGCGAGTCGGCAGAGCTCCGCGCATTGAACTCAAGGCTGAAGCGGGAAATTGCTGAGCGGGAACGGGTTGAAAAAACACTGGAAGTTGCCGAACAGACGCTGGCGCAAAGCTCAAAACTGGCCGCTTTGGGCGAGATGTCGGCGGCCGTGAGCCATGAGCTAAATCAACCTCTGGCTGCAATGAAAACCTACCTTGCTGGCGCGCGTCTTTTGCTGCGTCGGAATAGGCCGGAAGAGGCGCTGGCAAGCTTTGGTCGGATCGATGGTCTGATCGAAAGGATGGGGGCGATTACCCGCCAGCTCAAATCCTATGCGCGGAAGGGTGCGGATACGTTTTCCCCAGTAAATCTTAGTGAAGCACTGGCATCGTCCCTGTCCATGATGGAGCCGCAGCTGCGCCAGCGTCACGTCAAGATCACCCAGATATTGCCCGACGAACCCGTGTCAGTTATGGGCGATCGGATGCGGATTGAGCAGGTAATGGTGAACCTCTTGCGCAATGCGCTGGACGCCACCAAATCAGTATCCGAACCGGATATCGAAATCATACTGGCAGCGGGCGATACGGCGGTGCTCACAGTGCGCGATAACGGCTATGGAATCGAGAACATCGAAAACCTGTTCGAACCGTTCTATACTACGAAACAGCCCGGCGACGGGGTCGGTCTGGGGCTTGCCATCTCATCCGGGATCGTGAACGACCATGGTGGACGGCTGACAGCACGAAACAGCCCGCAAGGCGGGGCCGTGTTCGAGATGCAGTTGCCGATACTGGGAAGCGACGGCCTAGAGGCCGCGGAATAACGAGGAATGACTATGGCACAGGCCATGAAGATCGCCATTGTGGATGACGAACAGGACATGCGCCAGTCGATCAGCCAATGGCTGGCACTGTCGGGATATGACACGGAAACCTTCGCCAGCGCAGAGGACGCGCTGAAAGTGTTGGGACCGGAATATCCGGGTATCGTGATCTCGGATATCAAAATGCCCGGCATGGACGGCATCCAACTTCTGAAAAAGTTGATGGGCGCCGACAGTACGCTGCCGGTCATCATGATCACCGGCCACGGGGATGTGCCGATGGCAGTTGAGGCGATGCGCGTCGGGGCGTTTGATTTTCTAGAAAAGCCTTTTAACCCGGATCGCATGTCGGAACTGGCCAAACGCGCCAGCAACGCGCGCCGACTGACCTTGGACAATCGTGCCCTGCGGCGTGAGCTGTCAGGTGGAACCCAGATCATGAACAAACTGATCGGGGCCAGCCCGGTCATGGAACGTCTGCGCGAAGATATCCTCGATCTGGGGCAGGCCGATGGCCATGTACTGATCGATGGTGAGACCGGCACTGGCAAGACACTTGTGGCCCATGCGCTGCACGCGGTCGGCAGCCGCGCTGGCAAGAAGTTCGTACTGGTGTCCTGTGCCGCGCTTGAGGAAGAGGCGCTGTCGAAACGCCTGTTTGGCCCGATGATGCCGGAAGATGCGCAATTGCCCGCGATCGAAGAGGCGCGGGGCGGTACACTTGTGCTGGAAGACGTAGAAGCACTGAGCGATACGCTACAGGCCCGGTTGCTAAGCGTGATGAACGATCAGGGCACCCCGGCTGAAACCCGGATCATCGCAATTTCGAACCTGCAGGAAGCAGGCAAGACCAGCGAAGACGTTCTGCGCCCGGACCTGTTCTACCGTCTTGCTGCGTTGCGGATCACCATGCCGCCTCTGCGCCAGCGTGGCGAAGATATCCTGACGTTGTTCACCCGACTGAGCGAGCAGTTTTCTGAAGAATATGGCTGCGAAGCGCCGCAAGTGAGTGCCCAAGAAGCGGCGCAGCTGTTGCAGGCGCCCTGGCCGGGAAATGTGCGGCAGTTGATCAACATCGCGGAACGGGCTGTTCTGCAATCGCGACGTGGATCGGGGACGATTGCGTCGCTGTTAATGTCTGATCACGAAGAGATGCAGCCGGTCATGACGACCGAAGGCAAACCGCTTAAGGAGTATGTTGAGGCGTTTGAACGGATGCTGATCGACAATACAATGCGGCGGCACAAGGGATCGATTGCGTCTGTGATGGACGAACTTTGCCTGCCACGCCGGACCTTGAACGAGAAAATGGCGAAATACGGGCTGCAGCGCTCGGACTATTTGTGAGAAAGAGTGGGGGCCAGCCCCCTCTTGAGCCTGCGGCTCAAATCACCCCCGGGATATTTCTGGCCAGATGAAGTGATCCCGGGGCTTTGTATTGTTCTTCTCGCAGTTTGCCCATTGTGTTTTCCACAGGACTGCTTTTATTGTATCTGGACGGGCAGGGCTAATTTGCGCCCAAAAGTCCCGAATCTTTGAGTTTCGCTGCTCTGCCGTTGATGGTGATCAATCCCGCAAGGCAAAGCAGACCGATTATGCCCCATAGGGGCAGATGAACGCCTGAGCCCGCATCAGCGGGCGAAAGGAATAAATGGGCAGGCGGCGGTTAGATCTGCGCCTGTCGGAGAAGAACCGCGATGACGCGCGCGCAACGATTGAGTATACGGGCAGGGGGCCACAGCGCCAGACCCTGCCGCGCGCCGTCCGAAATCGCCCTGACAAGACACCACCCCAAAAGCGCCTGTCCCCCCGGACGGGTAAGGACAACGCGTTTGGCGCGGTGCACCAAGGACACATGGCTAAGAAAATGCTTATCGATGCCACCCACGCGGAGGAAACCCGCGTCGTGGTGGTTGACGGAAACAAGGTCGAGGAATTCGATTTTGAATCCGAAAACAAACGCCAGCTTGCTGGCAACATCTATCTTGCAAAAGTAACCCGGGTCGAACCGTCGCTACAGGCGGCCTTTGTTGATTATGGCGGGAACCGGCATGGTTTCCTGGCGTTTTCGGAAATCCATCCGGATTACTATCAGATCCCGGTTGCCGACCGCGAAGCGCTGATGGAAGAAGAGCGCGCTTATGCCGAGGCAATGAAAGCGCGCGACGAAGCCGAAGAGACCAAGCCGAAGAAACGCCGGTCGCGGTCGCGGACGAAGGCTGCGGACGTGAAATCCGACGATGCGGTCGAGTCGATTGAAGTATCGAACGAACCCACCGGTATGGAAACCATTGATCTGGACGAAAGCGAAGACGGCGCTGATGGGCCAGAGCTTGAGGGGACATCCCCGGCAGATCGCGTTGCTGAAACACCGGTAGAAGAGCCTTTTGATGATGCGGGGGCGCCTGAAGCAGACGCTGAAGGTGCAGCCGAAGGTACGTTGTCGGAAGACGGTAGCGAGGCAGCGAATAGCTCTGATGCGCCTGCAATCGAAGCGACTGAAGCCAAAGATGAAGAAACTGCCGACAAGTCCGATGACGCAGTTAACGAAACAGAGGCACAAGATGCACCCGAAGCTTCGGGGGACGCGACCGAAGAAAACGAGGGCAAGTCTGAAGAAGAAACGCGGCCCGATGCCACCGCGAAGGACGATTCAATTGAATCCGTCGCCGACGAAGATGACAGCGAAGACATTCGCCCGGTTCGCAAGCCGCGGCCACGTCGCTATAAGATTCAAGAGGTTATCAAGGTCCGTCAGGTCTTGCTGGTGCAAGTCGTCAAGGAAGAACGTGGCAACAAGGGCGCTGCCCTGACCACCTACTTGTCTCTGGCAGGTCGGTATTGCGTTCTGATGCCGAATACCGCCCGTGGTGGCGGGATCAGCCGCAAAATCACCAATGCGCCGGACCGTAAAAAGCTCAAGGAAATTGCTGCGGAAATTGACGTTCCAACCGGTGCGGGTCTGATTATCCGGACAGCCGGTGCCAAGCGAACAAAATCTGAGATCAAGCGCGATTATGAATACCTGCAACGCATGTGGGAGCAGATCCGCGAGCTGACGTTGAAATCGATCGCGCCTGCGAAAATCTATGAAGAAGGCGATCTGATCAAACGGTCGATCCGCGATCTCTATAATCGCGAAATTGATGAGGTTCTGGTCGAGGGTGAAGGCGGCTATCGCATCGCCAAGGACTTCATGAAGATGATCATGCCGTCGCACGCGAAGAACGTGAAACGGTACGAGGATGCGCTGCCGCTGTTTGCACGCTATCAGGTCGAAAGCTATCTGGCGGGGATGTTCAACCCGACTGTTCAGCTGAAATCGGGTGGGTATATCGTGATCGGCGTGACCGAAGCGCTGGTCGCGATTGATGTGAACTCGGGTCGGGCGACGAAAGAAGGCTCGATCGAGGAAACCGCGCTCAAAACCAACCTTGAGGCCGCGGAAGAGGTGGCCCGCCAGCTGCGTCTGCGCGACCTGGCCGGTCTGATCGTCATCGACTTTATCGACATGGACGAGCGCAAGAACAATCTCGCCGTCGAAAAGCGTATGAAAGAACGGCTGAAAACAGACCGTGCGCGCATACAGGTCGGCCGTATCTCGGGCTTTGGCCTTATGGAGATGAGCCGCCAGCGTCTGCGTCCCGGCATGTTGGAAGCCACAACTCAGCCATGCCCGGCTTGCCACGGAACAGGTCTGATCCGGTCGGACGACAACATGGCGCTGTCGATCCTGCGGCAGATCGAGGAAGAAGGCACACGCCGTCGTTCGCGCGAGGTGCTTGTTCGTTGCCCTGTCAGCATCGCAAACTTCCTGATGAACCAGAAACGCGAGCATATCGCACAGATTGAGGCCCGCTATGGCCTGTCTGTGCGTGTTGAAGGCGACGTACATCTGGTCAGCCCGGATTTCTCGATGGAGAAATTCAAGACGGCAAGCCGGATCGTTCCCGAAGCCAGCGCGCCCGTTGTTTCCGTGGATGCGTCCCTGATGGATCTTGTCGACGCCAGCGAGGAAGAGCCGGTCGAAGAGGAAACCACTGTTCAGGCCGAAGAGGATGCCAAGCCCAAGCGCAAGCGTCGTCGCCGCCGTCGGAAAAAGAGCAATGGTTCTGACGAAGCTCCTGAGGTGAACGCTGAAGAGGGTGACGCGGCGGCGGCCGAGGAATCGGATGAAGCCAAAACCGAAGCGGCAGATGACGCAAAACCCGAGGGTGAAGCATCTGAGCCTGCCGAAGAGGAAAAAGCAGCCAAGCCCAAGCGTCGCCGCGCACCGCGCCGCAAGAAAAAGGACGCGGAACCTGTTGAAGTTACAGAAGAAGTCGCTGCTGAAGCTGTTGTGAGCAAGGATGCCCAGGCCGCAAGCCCTGAAGCACCGGCCGAGGAAACTGGTGTGACAGATGCACCTGTGGAAGCTCCTGTCGAAACCGCCGAGAAGGTTGAACAGGCCGAATCGGTGGCAGAACTGCCCACGCCCGAAGCGGAAAGCGTCGTTGAAGAAAAGGTTGAACCTGCAGAGGCCGAACAACCCGAACCTGTGGCCGAAGTGGCCGCAGAAGACCCGCAAGAACCAGCGGACGTAATGGTTGAAGAAGCCGCTGAGCCGGTTCTGGAGGTCGTGGCCGAAGAACCGGAGCAGCCGGCCAAACCCAAGCGGCGTGGTTGGTGGTCACTGGGTCAGTAACAAGAAGAGGCGGGCCATGTGCCCGCCTTTTTCTTTTGGGCCGATCTTAGTGAGATTTCTGGATCAAATAGATCTGATGGCCGTCTGCGTCTTCCTGCGACAGCAATTGATGCCCACTCTCAGAGCAGAAATGCGGGACATCAATTATGGCGGCAGGATCATCTGCCAGCACGCGCAGAACGGCGCCCGCAGGCATGGATTTCAAACGCTTGCGCGCTTTCAGGACGGGCAAAGGGCACAACAGACCCAGCGCATCGAGTGTTTCTGATGAATTTGACATAAGGTTCAGATATTTCCACTTTGGCAGGGTGTCCAGCGTGCAACCACGAGGATGTGACCGAATGGCCCCGTGACGTTGGCCGCCCCATACCATATGTGCTGAAACATGTTCGGTATAGATATCATCGACGCGGGCCTGCTGCCTGCCATGTTCATCGCGATGCTGGGCGGGTTGATCAGCTTTCTGTCGCCCTGCGTTTTGCCCATCGTTCCGCCGTACCTGGCTTATATGAGCGGTGTGACGATCAACGAAATGCAGGATGAGGCGAAAGCACGCCGCAAGGCAACCTTGGCCGCTCTGTTCTTTGTTCTGGGTCTGTCTACGGTGTTTTTGTTGCTGGGTTTCACCGCTTCTGCCTTCGGGGTGTTTGTCCTGCAGAACCAGGTGTTGTTCGCAAAGATCTCTGGCGCTGTGGTCATCGTCTTTGGCCTGCATTTTCTGAACGTCTTCCGCATCCCCTTTCTGGATCGCGAGGCCCGGATTGAGACTGGTGATTCCGGTGGATCAGTGTTTGGGGCTTATATCCTTGGTCTGGCCTTTGCGTTTGGCTGGACACCGTGCATTGGGCCGCAGCTGGGCGCGATCTTGTCGCTGGCCGCGTCCGAGGCCTCGGTCGCACGGGGAACCCTGTTGTTGGGCGTCTATGCGGCGGGCCTGGGTATTCCGTTCCTGCTGGCTGCGATGTTCCTGAACCGGTCGATGTCGGTGATGAATCGGATCAAGCCTTACATGGGCACGATCGAAAAGGTGATGGGTGGCTTGTTGCTCTTCGTGGGCATCATGCTGATCACTGGCCTGTTCACTGAATTCAGCTGGTGGCTGTTGGAGACATTCCCGGCGCTGGCAAATTTCGGATGACCTGCTGATCTGACTTACCTTGACGCTTAGCCTGCGTTAACCTGCGCTGCAGAAGGTAAGGCCATGAGCAGTCAGAAAAATCAACCTCGGGTGTGTAAACGCCGGGTATTCTACATACCCGGCTACGACCCGATTCCGCCGCGGCGGTATCGTGAGCTTTATCGCACCGAAGGCAAGCTGCAGGCCGAGATTTCCGGTTATGAAATTTCGACGTCCGCCAAGTCAGGCGATGGCCCCTATGGGTGGCATGTCACATCGCGTCAGGACGGCGTCGAGGTTCAAGTAGATGTGGATGTACTTGTCTGGTCGGATCTGGTGCGTGACAGCATGTCGAACTCGATCCCGGCGACCTATCTGCAACTGGTGCGGACCGCATGGATCTATATGTCGTCCGGAACGCTGTGGCGCCTGATGCGGTTGCGCAAGGGGCCGGTGATTGCCGCACTGTATCCAGTTGGAATGTTGCTGGCTCAACTGCTGTTGGCGATCTTGCTTGCCGGGGCCATGACATGGGTTTTGATGCTGTTTATCGGCTGGCTGGGCGTAATCCTTGCGGTTGGAGCCGCTTACGGTCTGATGCGCTGGTTTCGCCAGCAAGACGGCCAGCTTTTTGCCTATTACCTGATGCATGATTATGCCTATTCCGCAAAACTCAAAGGGGCGACGCCAGTTGAATTGCGCAATCGCCTGCATGTATTCGGTGCATTGATCCAAGAGGCGCTGAATTCAGACGCAGATGAGGTGCTGGTCGTCGGCCATAGCTCAGGGGCCCATCTGGGTGTCAGTGTTCTGGCCGATGTTATCCGAGACAGCAGGCAGCGCGACGATAGCCCCGCGTTTTCGTTCCTGACATTGGGGCAGGTCGTGCCCATGGTGTCATTTCTACCCGAGGCGCGGGGTTTGAGGGCAGATTTGCATTTCTTGTCCACGCAGGAAGGCCTGACCTGGGTCGACGTCTCGGCCCCCGGTGACGGCTGTTCTTTTGCGCTGTGCGATCCGGTTTCCGTCAGCGGTGTCGCCACCGCCGAAAAGAAATGGCCTCTGGTTCTGTCTGCGGCCTTTACACAGACTCTGTCCCCCGAACGCTGGAAGAACTTGCGATGGAAATTCTTCCGCCTGCATTTCCAGTATCTCTGCGCGTTCGACAAGCCCGATCGGTATGACTATTTTCGTATAACTGCCGGGCCTCAAACCTTAGGTCAGAGGTTTGAGGGCCGGGCACCGTCGAAATCACGGATGGATAAGCCGGTCTCAAAATACGTTTCGGTGAAGGCATGACGCCGCCCAAGCCAACTTCACGCCCCGATAAAGTATCGCTTTGGCGGTATCTGAAGTTGTTTCGCAAGGATATTCTGTCAGCCCAACCCCAAAGGCTGTACCGCGCCTGGATGGCTGAATTTCGCACGCCGTTCTTTCGATCATACTTGGTAAATCAGCCAGAATTGATCGACACAGTTCTGAAAAAACGCCCTGATGATTTTCCCAAATCTAACCGCATAAGTGAGGGGCTGCGTCCGTTGCTGGGGGACTCTGTCTTCCTGACCAATGGGGACACCTGGAAGAGGCAGCGCAGGATAATTGATCCCGCGTTCGAAGGCGGCCGTTTGAAAGATACCTTTCCGGCGATGCATGCGGCTGGTCAAGCAGCGGTAGACCGGTTGCGTCCGCAGTCAGGCGGTGTCGTTGAGTTTGAAGAGGTCACCAGCCATATCGCGGCGGATGTCATCTTTCGCACCTTGTTTTCGGTGCCCATCGAACACGAAATTGCCGCTCAGGTTTTTGACAAGTTTCGCAGCTATCAGCGTGAACAACCCATTCTGAACATAGCGGCCTTTGTCCCTCTGCCAAAATGGTTGCCGCGATTGCATTCGAGACGCACCAAGAAGAATGCAAAGGATATCAGGGCGCTAATCCAGCGACTTACGGCGGATCGGGCTGAACTGATCGCTCGTGGTGGCGCGCCGGATGATCTGGCAACCAAGATCATGACCACGCGTGATCCCGAAACTGGGCGTGGGTTTGACACGCAGGAAATGGTTGATCAAGTGGCGATCTTCTTTCTTGCCGGGCATGAAACCAGCGCGTCCGCTCTGGCCTGGACGCTGTATCTGTTGGCCATGTATCCGGAATGGCAGGACAGTCTGGCCGAGGAAGCTGCGGCGCTCGACACGCCCGATTTTTCTGTAATGTCGCGGCTAAAGCTTAGCCGGGATGTGTTCCGCGAAGCGCTGCGGCTTTATCCGCCCGTGCCGATGATGGTTCGTGAAGCGAAATGCCCCGAACGTTTCCGCAACAGGGATGTCCCCGAAGGGTCGCAAATCGTGATCAGTCCGTGGCATCTGCATCGGCAGGAAAGGCTCTGGGAACGTCCCGACGAATTTGATCCGACCCGGTGGGGAACTGAGAATGGAAAGACCTGTCAGCGCAACGCGTACATTCCATTCTCGACAGGATCCCGCGTATGTCCCGGTGCCGGGTTCGCCATGATCGAGGGGCCGCTTCTGTCATCCATGCTGCTGCGACACTTCCGGTTCGAGTTGGTCGCGGGACAAACGCCCATTCCGGTCGCGCATTTGACCGTCCGATCGAAAGACGGAATTTGGTTGCGCTTGGTTGAGCGCTAACAAACTACCATCCTTTCACGCCTTGCTGTATGCGGTTTGAAATCGCGGAATCATATTGAACGGGAAAGTCTTATGTCATCAGCAGAACAGCGCGCACAAATGTCCAACGGCGCAGGATTCATCGCAGCATTGGATCAAAGCGGTGGCTCGACCCCCAAGGCGCTGGCGCTTTATGGCGTGGACGCATCTGAATACAGCTCGGACGAAGAGATGTTCGGTGAAATCCAGAAAATGCGCGCGCGGATCATTCTGGCGGATGATTTCACCAAGGACAAAGTGATCGGCGCGATTCTTTTCGAACGCACTCTGGGCGAGCAAATTGATGGTCAGAAGGTCGCCGACTATTTGTGGTCAGTGAAAGGCATTGTACCTTTCCTCAAGATTGACAAAGGCTTGGAAGACGAAGCGAATGGCGTTCAGATGATGAAACCCATCCCGGGTCTGGCCGCAACATTGGCCAAAGCCGATGGTGTTTTCGGGACCAAGGAGCGCTCGGTCATTCATGAGGCAAACGCCGAAGGCATCGCGGCGGTTGTTGCACAGCAGTTCGACGTTGCGCGTGAAGTCGTGGCTTCCGGAATGGTTCCGATTGTTGAACCTGAGGTGAACATCAACTCCGCCACCAAAGCCGAAGCCGAAGACATTCTGAAGGCTGAAATCCTGAAAAACCTTGATCAGTTGGCTGACGGACAGGACATCATGCTCAAGTTGACGATCCCTAACCAAGCTAACCTCTATGACGAATTGGCCGATCATCCGCGTGTTCTGCGCGTGGTTGCGCTGTCGGGTGGTTATTCGACGGAACAGGCCTGCGATCTGCTGGGCCAGAACGGTAAGATGATCGCGTCCTTCTCGCGCGCGTTGACCGAAGGATTGTCAAAAAAGCAATCAGATGCCGAGTTCAACGCGGCCTTGGGCGGAAACATCGACAAGATTTTCCGCGCGTCAATCTAAACACTATTGGGGTTTGGTGAATTCGCGGCGCAACTGCGCCGCTTTTTCACGCATGACGCAACCTTCGGCGTGATCATTCACCAGCCCCATTGCCTGCATAAAGGCAAACACGGTCGTCGGCCCGACAAACTTCCAGCCCCGTTTCTTCAGGTCTTTCGACAACGCCACAGATTCCGGCGACGTTGAAGCGGTTTGCGGGGTAGGCGGTGTATCCGCCTCGTACCGCCACACATATGCGGCCAGAGACGCTTCGGCAGCGACTAACTCTTGCGCGCGGCGTGCGTTGTTAATCACGGCCTCGATCTTTCCACGATGTCGCACAATTCCTGCATCTTGTAACAAGCGCTTTGTATCTGCATCATCAAACGCGGCTACTGTGTTGATATCAAAAGCTTTGAAAGCTTTCCGAAAGTTCTCGCGCTTGGACAGGATAGTGCGCCAGCTTAGACCGGATTGAAAGCTTTCGAGGCATAGCTTTTCGAACAGACGCTGGTCGTCACCAACCGGATACCCCCATTCCTGATCGTGATAGTCAAAGAACTCGGGCGCGGCCTGACACCACGCGCAGCGTGGTTTTCCGTCTGGCCCTAGAACTGTATCAACCACCGGCCTGTACTCCTTTTGTTCCTGATTACTGTAAGCGGTTTCAGGATGTCAGAGCAAGACTGATCTACTTGGATTGATACCAGTGTAGAATGAAAACCCGTATGGCCGATGCAAGTCCGATGTCCGGGTCACGCTCGACATCAATTTCGGCCGCCAGAGCGTTGATCGGTAGGTTTTTTTCCTTGGCAATGGTCCGGAACGCCTGCCAGAATTCATCTTCCAGCGATACGGATGTCCGATGGCCTTTCAGCGTCAGGGATCGTTTGACCGGGCGTCCGCTCATTTGTCCAACTTACGGCCTTCGTGGTCTTGGTTCAGCTTGTGTTGCTGCTTTTTTGCCAGATCCTTTTCGGCCTTGGTGCGGCCAAAAGCAACGGCATTTTGATCAGCGCGGGCCTTGTTTTCGGTCCGCACTTTTTCTTTTCGAAATTTGTTCAGATTGACCGGTTCCGTCATTGCGCATGTCTCACTTTGGTCAGACTATCGAACAATTCCGCACGGCTGTCATCTGAAAGGCATTCGACATTCACGGTGTCCAGAAAATCAGCCTGCGACGCAGTTGAGACCGTTGGTTGATCCGACAATGTGTCAAGGATTTGCCCGCCCAAATCCAACAGAGCGGGGCGTATTTCGGTCGTCAGATCCGCATAGTTTTCGGGAACAGAGGTTTGGTCTTCGGTCCACCGTTCAATCCAACAGGATTGAATCTCTTTCGCGGCTTCGATCTGCGCTTCGAAAAACAGCTGAGCGCTGTCCGGGTCAACGCCCGCAAGCGCTGCTTGTTCCAAGGTTTTGTCAATCACGACTTTTTCACGCTCAAGGTCTTCGACCGGGCGGTCATTGGCGTGTTTGAACGCAGCAACGTCCTGCATCCATTCCAGCCGAGAGTCGATCAGGTCGAACAGGTCAGCGTGAGCCGAGGTCGCTGTGCCCGCAATAAGCAGGCACAGGCAGGCAGGCTGACGCCACCCGATCACTTGGGGCCGATCATGTGCTCGGGCCGCACGACCGCATCGAATGTCTCCTCATCAACAAAGCCCAGCGCAATGGCCTCTTCCTTGAGGGTCGTGCCGTTCTTATGCGCCGTTTTGGCGACAGTAGTGGCGTTGTCGTAACCGATGGTCGGGGCCAGCGCCGTGACCAGCATCAGGGATTCCTTCATCAGCTTATCGATGCGTGGTTCATTGGCCTTGATGCCCAGCAGCATACGCTCGGTAAAGCTGTCGGTGGCATCACCCAGCAGCTGAATGGATTGCAGCAGATTGTACGACATCATTGGATTGTAGACGTTCAACTGGAAATGACCCTGTGAGCCAGCGAACTTCATCGCCGCATCGTTGCCTATTACATGCGCTGCCACCTGAGTCAGCGCTTCGGCCTGTGTTGGGTTCACCTTGCCGGGCATGATCGACGAACCTGGCTCATTTTCCGGCAGGATCAACTCACCCAAGCCAGACCGCGGGCCAGAGCCCAGGAACCGGATGTCGTTGGCGATTTTGTAGCAAGAGCCAGCAATAGTCGCCAGCGCGCCCGACAGGAAGACCATAGCATCATGGGCGGCAAGCGCTTCGAATTTGTTGGGTGCGGTAACGAAGGGCAGGCCGGTGATGTCAGCCATGTTCTTTGCGACGGCCTCATCCCAGCCATCATGCGTGTTCAGACCGGTGCCAACAGCTGTGCCGCCTTGTGCCAGTTCATAGATGCCGGGCATCGCGGCTTCGACCCGGGCGATACCCTGACGGATCTGGTGTGCATAGCCGCCGAATTCCTGTTCCAGGGTCAAAGGAGTCGCATCCTGAGTGTGTGTGCGGCCGATTTTGATGATACCTGCGAACTCTTTCGCTTTGGCTTCTAGCGCGGATGCAAATTTCTCAAGCCCGGGCAGCAATACGTCGCGCACGCTCATGGCGGTGGCGATGTGCATTGCCGTCGGGAAAGTGTCGTTCGACGACTGACCCATATTGCAGTGATCGTTCGGGTGCACAGGCTCTTTCGAGCCGATCACACCGCCCATGATTTCAATCGCGCGGTTTGCGATGACCTCATTCGAGTTCATGTTCGACTGAGTGCCAGAACCGGTTTGCCAAACGACCAGAGGGAAGTTGTCATCGAACTTGCCTTCAATCACCTCGCTTGCGGCCTGAATGACGGCATCGGCGATCTCAGCATCCAGCTTGCCGATGGCCTTATTCTCCATCGCACAGGCCTTTTTGATGACGCCCAGCGCACGCACGATAGCGACGGGCTGCTTTTCCCAGCCGATCGGAAAGTTCATGATCGAGCGTTGAGTCTGTGCACCCCAATATTTGTCGGCGGGAACTTCCAACGGGCCAAAGCTGTCGGATTCGGTGCGGGTCTGGGACATCGGTCACTCCGTCTAGTATGCAGTCGTATGCCGTTTACCCGTGACGGCGTCATCGCGCAATCGGCCAGTTGCGCGCACCATAAGCGTAAGCCGACCAAAGGTATAGGCGTTGGGGTGGGGCATTTTTCTTTGATACACAGGTACTAGGACCATTGTGTGCGCCTGTGACTGGGGTAGAATAGCAAGATCAAAACGCTGGAGGGTCAGGTGCTGCAATTTAACCGGGTTAATCCGCTGCGGTTTATCGCATTCGCGGTGGGTGCCGTATTCTGGCTTGTCTTTGCTAATCTTCAGGCCCAGGCCGGGGACATCACGCCCTTTATCGGGGATTACGTCGGTTCAGCCAATTTAGTTGACGATGATGGTACCGAAACCCCACGCGATATGAGCGTTTCGATCCATGAAACGAAAGAAGGGTTCAATGTCAGTTGGAAGACCACGACCTATAAGCCGGATGGCCGGGTCAAAGATCAATCCTTCTCGATCGATTTCAAGCAATCTGACAGGTCCGACGTGTATTCAGCGGCGATGAAGCGCAATGTGTTTGGTCACGAGGTCCCCCTGGACCCGATGCAGGGTGAACCGTTCGTATGGGGCCGGATCGAGGGCGAGACACTGACGGTGTTTTCGTTGTTCATTGATGAAAACGGTGGCTATGAATTGCAGCAGTTCGATCGTAAGTTGGCCGACGGTGGGCTGAACCTGTCCTTTTCGCGGTTCCGTAACGGGATTAAATCCCGCTCGGTCGATACGTTCCTCGAAAAACAGTAAATCCCGCGAGAGGCGGGGTTTGTAAGTCTGAGCTTACTTTCTGAAGCTGTCCAGTGAAACGACATCCGCGTCTTGCTGGACCGGAGTTTCCTCAACCTCAATCGATTCTTCGACGATATGGGTCGCAACCTCTTCTTCGTCTTCCGGACTTTCGAAACGAAGTCCGAATTCAACCGACGGATCCACGAAGGTTTTGATCGCATCATACGGAATATAAAGCGGTTCTGGTGCGTCACCGAAATTCAGCGTGATCGCGAAACCGTTGTCGCCGACATCAAGGTTTTCGAACCAGTGCTGCATGACGACCGTCATTTCTTCGGGGTAACGTTCGCGCAGCCAGTCAGCTATTTCAACTCCGTCCTGCCGTGTATCGAACGTGATAAAGAAATGATGCGCCCCAGGCAGACCGTTTTCAGAAACGTTTGTCAGAACCTTCTGAATGAGGCCGCGCATCGCGGTGTGCATCAGGGTTCCATAATCGATGTCCTGCGACATGTGTGATCCTCAAAAGTGGTTACCCCAAGCATAGGGGATTCGTTCGGAAACGAAAGACCGGGAGATGGTGGATTGTTCAAAGAAAATGAAATCCAACTCCGGCTATGGCCATCAGAGCCAGGGTCATTCCCATGCCGAATTTTAGTTTAAATATCAACACCCCGGCCATGAACGTTAAAAGCAGTGCTTTTATGTTCAGTGTCGCAAGTTCGGGCCATTGGATGGTTAATGGCCCCCATGCCGATTCCGGGATTGTGCCGAAAAGAACGTTAAGAGCAAACCACACGGAAAGGTTGAGAATCACACCGACAACCGCCGCTGTTATCCCGTGCAAGGCTGCGGACAGCCGTGGGCGGGCGGCCAGTTGGTCAAGATAGGGCGCGGCAAGGAAGATCCACAGGAAGCATGGAACAAACGTGGCCCAGAGCGCGACGGCACCGGCAGCAAGTGCCAAAGGGATGCCGCCCGAAATCTGCCCCGTCAGCATGGCCACAAATTGCGTCACCAGTATCAAAGGACCCGGCGTTGTTTCCGCCAGCCCCAGCGCATCAATCATCTGATCTGTGCTGATCCACTGATACTTGTCGACGACGGTTTGGGTCATATACGCCAGAACCGCATAGGCGCCGCCGAACGTAACAACCGCCAGACGGGCGAAGAACCACCCGAGATCGCTCAGCAATTTCTGACCAGTCACGTTCAGCAACACCAATGGGCCAAGCCATAGGGTCAGCCAGATGGCGCAGGTGCGTAGCGGGCGCGTCGCGCCGGGGGCAGGAGGTGTTTGGACGGTGTTGGCCTCACCCTTGAAACTCAGATACCCCCAAAGCGCCGCAGCCAGAATGATCAAGGGAAAAGGCAGGTTAAAGGCAAAGATTGCAACAAAGCCCAATCCGGCGATTGCCCGGTGCTCCACATCGGTCAGGGCTTTGCGCGACAGGTTTCTAAGCGCCTGAAGGACAATGATGATTACAGTTGCCTTCACCCCAAGGAAAGCGGCCTGAACCAGAGGCAGATCACCAAAAGCTGCGTAAAGCCCGACCAAAACGGCGATGATCAGCGCGCCGGGGATGACGAACAGGCCGCCGGCGATCAACCCTCCGATCACGCCGCGCAGCCGCCAGCCGGCATATGTGGCAAGTTGCATGGCCTCGGGTCCGGGCAATAGCATGCAAAGAGACAGCGCCCGCAGATACGATTGTTCGTCCAACCACGGGCGTTTTTCCACCAATTCCTGATGCATCAGTGAGATTTGCGCCGCAGGCCCCCCAAAGGACAAAAGCCCGATGCGACCAAAGATACGGACCAGCTCCGATAGGGTCGGGGTCATGATTTGCGGTCCATTGGCCAGTCGTGTTGTTCTTCAAACCCGTCGCGCGCCCAGCGATACAACGCATCGTACAGATGCATTCCTGCAGCAAGGTTTTCGTGATCGTCACGGTATTGGCGGGACAACCCGACAGAGACAGCAAGCAACCCGGCGGCTTCTGGAGCGAGGTCATGGCGATTGGTGTCTGCGGCCCTAACGATCATTGCAAGCCGATCCAGCGCGGGCGTGTGCAGTGCGAATTCGTCCAGCATGGTGTCAAAGGTGCATTTGTCTTGCCGGTGGCTCCAATGAGCGCCTTCGATGTCAAAAGGGGTCGCGTCAAATATTGCAGCGGTGGCGTCGACTTCCGACGGGGCAACAAACAGAAACCGGGCATTTGGGTCCACAAACCGCCGGATCAGCCAAGGGCAGGCGATGCGATCGATCTTTGGTCGGTGTCGAGTTACCCAAAGGGATCCTTTGGACATCAGCATCGAAAACGCTTTCGCAGGCACACGCGGAGCGTCCGGCATGTCTCGCCACGCAAACATGCCGCCCTCCAGATACTCGGCCTGAACACCTTCGCCCCGCAACAAAGAAACGACGGCCTGGCTGAGTTTCTTGCCTTTCTGGCAAATTACGACTGCAGGTCGGTCACCGATCAGGTTGACCAGCCCTTCGATATCTTTCGCAGGATGGCGTATTGAGCCGGGGATAAGATACGGGTCAGCCTCAAAATCCACATCCATACAGATGTCGATCAGAATGGGGGATTGCGGCGTACCTATCAGTCTTAACAATTGCTTTGGGGTGATCGAGTTTGGCGCGGGCACAGCATGTCTCCTGGTTTTGTCGGATACATGCGAAACTTGGGCTGACGCCTCACGGGGTGTTCGCAATCTTACCCCATGGCACTTGCTACCGCGTAAGCGCCGAGGGGGTCAAGATTGCTTATTTGGTCAGGCCCAATCCAGCCTTTGACCGGTCATACACACAGGCAAAGTGTCCTGCGGGAACTGGCCGAGCTGTTCGAAGAGTGAGATGAAATCGAACTGGTTATACGCCTCAACCATTCGGCCGTTTTTGATCCGTCCCATGACGCTGCCGGTGGCCTGAAGCGGGGCACCATTATCGGCGCGCGTCGTGCGCAGGTGAATGATGGCGGATATCCAATCGCCGTTTTCGATGATTTTGGGCATATCGACCTGAATGTCGCCAAGGATGTGGCGAAAGGCCATGACCAGATCCCGGAAATCATCCGCACCGACCTGCATTTCCGGAATAAGCCCTTCGGCCATGGCTTCGGGGGCAAAATACTGGTCAATCGCGTCTGTATTGCCGTTTTCCCAAACCTCGGAATACCACTCTCTGAGTAAATCTGCGTGCGACATCCCAGCTCTCCTTATTTTGCTGGGGTCAGCATGAGACCAAAAAGTGAAAAAACTCTGAACATGTACATGCTCAGCGAAAAACTCAGACTTTAGGTGGAAAGTGCAGGTTTCTGTTGCCAGGTACCTGCGAACCCCGCCTTACGCGGCTAGGCGCAAGGGCTTAAGTTTCGGTCTTGCTACTGCTTACGCAGCAACTGCAACCGGAGCACGATTGTCATTTGCAATTGTACTTTTCGGGCCGATACGGTGGCACCCCGCCGAGACAAAGCTAACCCCTTTAGACGTTCGTCGATCCTATTTCGGCCCCATGATCCCCAAATGAAGGATGTTGGTGGAGCCGCCGGGTACCGCCCCCGGGTCCGATCCGCTTATTACGAGCGCGTTTATGTCCATAGTCCCGAAGGACATACCCTATATAGGTGAGCCTGCCGCCGGATGCAAACCGGGAATCTTGCCGGGCGTTGGAAATAATTACAGTGGGTTAGGCGGCCCTGTTGATGTTGGCCAGTATCAACCAAAGTGCAAGGACCAGTTCGATTCCACCAAAAGTAGCCGCCTTGACCAATGGTGGGTTGTCCAGAAAGACTGAAACAAACCGGCCCAATGCCGCGCCCGCGTAGACAACACCCAGCATTGCGTAGGCCATCGGGTTGTTGAGGAACAAAACAGCCACGCCAGTGACGACGAAAAGCCCGCCGACCGAAGCACGCATCTCGCTCAGCCCCATGTTGCTGTTGGTGGTGCTCAGATCCAGCGCGCCCAAGGTAAAGCTAGGCGCGAGAAACCCGAACAGGCCGAACCCAATGGTCATGAGGGCTGCAATCACGTTCAAAGCGGTGGTCATTTTATTTTCCTTACGCCGGATTACGTCGCTGCTGCGCCACGTCTTGCGCCAATTGCCTTGTGTAGCTCTCAAGCTCATCTAGCGTCGTGTCCACTTTGGTCGAGTCGCGATCTTCCAGCGCATTGGCGATTTGATTGTGGAAGGCAATAATTGCTTCCCGGGACCGCGCTGTGAAAGTGATCATGTTCATCAATGGCTGCATGGCTTCGACCGCGCCGGCCAGTTGATAAGACAGTACGGGATTGCCGGCACCATCAACCAGCGCCCGGTGAAACGCCACGTCCGAAGCGCAGAATGCTTCATCTGTCAGGCCGGGTTGGGATTGGCGGTGAACTTCGGCACGCATGGTGGCCAACTGATCCGCTGTACGGCGTTGCGCGGACAAGGCGGCGCAGGCGCGTTCGAGAGCGAAGCGCGCTTCGCAGGCGGTGTCGAAACTGACCGCATTCATCGACAGCAACAGGGTCGATGTCGTGATCTGCTGGGAATACGCGCCCTCAAAACTCAACCGGTTTACAAATGCACCACCGCTTGCACCGCGTTGCGTGCGGATCAGGGATTGCGCCGCAAGACGCTTCAATGCCTCCCGCACGGTTGGGCGAGATACCTGGAATTGCTCGGACAATTCTGCCTCGGAGGGCAAACGTTCATCCACGATCAATTCGCCCGAGATGATTGCGTCACGAATAGCCTGAGCGATCTGAGCCGACAGATCAGCAGGTTTTTTGGGGTCGATTTTCATATTCCGGGGACCGTTGGTGAATTTTTATTTGTCTGACATTTAAAAGTCTGACATTTGAAAAGCAAGGACTGAGTCGGGAGGAGCGCGTGAGTCGCACAGTTCTACGCACCGCATTTTGGCTGGGGTTTTATGCCCTGATCCTGTCCGCGTGGTGGTTCATGTTCACCATGAGCCGCGACATGGATCTGGATTGGATCGGTCGCCCCGGCCCAATGGGTCAGGCCATGGCGGCCATGGACCCGCGCATGGACATGTATATGCCCATGGCCGAGTTTGGCCCGCTGTTCTGGATGTGGGCTATCATGATGGCGGCGATGATGCTGCCGACGCTCGTGCCGACGTTACGCAGCTATGACGATCTGATCCGCAGCGCCAATGGCTCGCGCGCAGGTTGGTTGGGTGTTCTGTCCGGATATCTGGTCGTCTGGGTTGGCTTTGCAGCTTTGATCACCGCTGTTCAGTTGGCGCTGTTGTTTGGTGGGGTCGTTGACATGCTGGGCATCGGCAAATCCGGGTATTTCGCAGGTGGCCTAATGATCGCCGTCGGCGCATTTCAGTTCACCCGCTCGAAAGAGGTCTGCCACGGCGTCTGTCACGCCCCTATGACCTATTTCCTGGGGCACTGGAAAACCGGGTTCACTGGCGGATTGCGCATGGGGCTGGGACTGGGCGCATTCTGTGTGGGCTGCTGCTGGGGCTTCATGGCGCTTGGTTTTGTTGGCGGTGTCATGAGCCTGTTGTGGATGGGTCTCGCGACCCTGTTCATGGTTTTGGAGAAACTACCCCAGATCGGGCACGCAGTGACCCGACCGATGGGATTTGCATTGATAGCGGGCGGTCTTGTTCTGCTCTTCTATCCAATAAGCTACGGAGGATAAGCCTATGGCTAAGAACAGAAAACCCGAGGCCGACAAGCTGCCGATCAGTCAGCGCATTGACAGCCGTATGCCCAATCCCAAGCGGCGCGAGATGAGCCCGACAGATTGGGCAATCAAAGGCGAATTGATCCTGAACTGCTCGTGCGATGTGTTCTGCCCCTGCGTGGTTTCATTAGGCGCGCACCCTCCGACCGAGGGGCATTGCCACGCGTGGATGGGAATTATCGTTGATGAGGGCCACTATGAAGGCGAAGACCTGTCCGGTCTGAACGTCGGACTGCTGGTCGATATTCCGGGCCGAATGGGCGAAGGGCAGTGGAAAGTGGCCGCTTATGTCGATGAGCGTGCCAGCGGCAAGGCCTACAACGGGCTGTTGCAAATCTTCAGCGGTCAGGCAGGCGGGACCACCGGTTTGTTTACCATGCTGGTCAGCGAGATTATCGGGGCCGAGCGCGCGCCGGTTCAGATTGAGCGCGACGGCAACAAACGCCGCATCGCGATCGGCCGCAAGATTCAGGGTGAAATTGAGATGCTGGGCGGCAAGGACCCCGAGCATCCGGTCATGGTGTCAAACTCGAAATATTGGATGGGTCCGGACATCATCGTGGCCCGCGGCACCAAGTCCAAGGTGCGCGACTACGGCCGTGTCTGGGATTTTGGCGGAAAATCTGCCGAAATCTGCCCAATCGACTGGCACGGGCCAAAGTGATGATCACCGCGGCCTATGCGCAGGAGATGGCCCGATATAATCACTGGCAAAACAGCCAGTTGAAGGGGTTTCTTGCCGCGCTTTCGAATGAGAAACTGAACCGCGAACGTGGAGCGTTTTTTGGTTCGATCCTGGGCACGGCAAATCATCTGCTTTGGGGGGACTGGATATGGATGTCGCGGTTTGACAAAGGGCAGGGTCCCGGCGGCGGTATCCCGGAAAGCCCGTCACTTTGCGCCGATCTGGCGGAATGGTTGCCGTTGCGCGATCAAATCGACCAGCGGACAACCCAATGGGCCGCGTCCTTGAATGACGAGGACCTGCGCGGCCCGTTCACATGGTTCTCGGCCGCCAAAGAAGCCGGTGTTACAAAACCGTATGCGCAATGCGTCATTCATTTCTTCAACCACCAAACACATCACCGGGGCCAGCTGCATCAGATGCTGACTGAGACGGGTTCGGCCGCTCCGGTGAGCGATCTGGTTTTTCTGCCTGAGGAGGCTTAAGTGGCTCAGATCTCACTCTCGCGTCGCCTGCGCCGAACACCTTTTTCGGATGGTGTCGAAGCTGCTGGGGTTAAAGGATATACGGTTTATAATCGTATGTTATTGCCCACTGTTTTCGATTCTGTTGAGGCGGATTATCGGCACTTGAAAAGCCATGTGCAGGTTTGGGATGTATCGTGCGAACGGCAGGTCGAACTGCGTGGGCCGGACGCCGCGCGGCTGATGCAGATGCTAACGCCGCGGGATCTGCGGAGGATGTTGCCCGGTCAGTGCTTTTACGTTCCCATTGTCGATGAAACAGGCGGAATGCTGAATGATCCTGTGGCGGTGAAGCTTTCGGAAGATCGGTGGTGGATTTCGATTGCCGACAGTGACTTGCTGCTTTGGGTCAAGGGCATTGCCAACGGATACCGCCTGGATGTGCTGGTCGACGAACCCGATGTGTCTCCGCTGGCGATACAGGGGCCGAAGGCGGATGACCTGCTGGCCCGTGTTTTTGGCGACCGGGTGCGTGACATTCGTTTCTTTAAATTCGACAAGTTCGAGTTCGAGGGACGTGAACTCGCAATCGCACGGTCTGGTTATTCCAAACAAGGTGGTTTCGAAATCTATGTCGAGGGTTCGGACATCGGTATGCCCTTGTGGAACGCCCTTTTCGCGGCGGGTGAAGACCTGCACGTCCGCGCGGGCTGTCCCAATCTAATCGAACGGATTGAGGGTGGGTTACTGTCATACGGCAACGACATGACCGACGACAACACGCCGCATGAATGCGGTTTGGGCAAGTTCTGTAACACCCATACGGCGATCGGTTGTATTGGCCGAGACGCTCTGCTGCGCGTGGCCAAAGAGGGCCCGGTGCAACAAATCCGTCCGATCTCAATCCAAGGAGACGCCGTGCCGCCATGCGACCGCCCTTGGCCGGTGGTAGCTGCAGGCAAGCGGATTGGTCAGATTACGTCGGCCGCTTGGTCCCCGGATTTCGACACCAATGTGTCAATCGGTATGGTCAAGCTGAGCCATTGGGAACCCGGCACACGGATCGAAATTGAAACACCGGACGGAATGCGTGGCGCAACCGTGCGAGACAAATTCTGGATATGAATGGGAATTATCAGTTCAGCAAAGGCTGGTGACCGGTTGAAAAGAAAGGAAAATTGAAATGTTCAATGCGTTGGTAATGGATAAGGACGAAGACAGCGGACTGGCAAGCGCTTCGCTCAAACAGCTTTCCGTTGGGGATCTGCCCCATGGCGAAGTGACAATCGCTGTTGAGTATTCAACCGTGAACTACAAGGACGGCCTTTGTATGTCGCCGAAGGGCGGCGGGCTGGTGCGCAGCTATCCGCACGTGCCCGGCGTTGATTACAGCGGCACGGTCGAGGCGTCCTCGGACGATCGCTACAAACCCGGCGACAAGGTCGTTCTGACCGGCTGGCGCGTGGGTGAAGCGCATTGGGGCGGATATTCCCAAAAAGCCAACGCCCTGGCGGATTGGCTAGTTCCCTTGCCCGAAGGTTTGGACACACGTCAGGCCATGGCAGTGGGCACGGCCGGTTTCACAGCGATGTTGGCGGTTATGGCACTTGAGGATCAAGGCATGCAGCCGGGTCATGGTCCAGTGCTTGTTACCGGGGCCGCTGGTGGTGTTGGTTCGGTTGCGACCGCCATTCTGGCCAATTTGGGCTATGAGGTGGCTGCCGTGACAGGCCGGCCAGAGGCGGGTGAATATCTGAAATCACTCGGCGCCACCACGATTGTCCCACGCGAGGATCTCAATGAAACCGTGAAACGCCCGTTGGAAAGCGAGTCCTGGGCCGGGTGCATTGACGCAGTGGGGGGCGAGATGTTGGCCCGAGTGCTGGGTCAGATGAAATACGGTGCCTCAGTCGCAGCTGTTGGACTGGCCGGAGGGGCAGGGCTGCCCGCAAGCGTCATTCCGTTCCTGTTGCGCGGTGTCAACCTGCTGGGCATCGATAGTGTGATGCAGCCCTATGACAACCGGGTTCGCGCATGGCAACGCGTCGCAACCGACCTGCCGATGGACAAGCTTGAGGCAATGGTTCATCCCGCGACCCTGGGCGATCTGCCTCAATTAGGTGCGGATATCCTAAAAGGGCAGGTCAAAGGCCGTGTTGTTGTCGATGTAAACGCCTGATTCCTATGCACATAGTCGAACCGGCTGACATCGATGTTGGCCGGTTCAGTTGCCATTGAAAGAACCCGAAAATGCCAGAAACACCTCTGGTCATTGGCTCAATTCCGGATCATCATTGCTATACATCCCAATTGCGATGGACTATGAGCCATGCAAACATCACCTGAAGACGGGGAGTGAGCAGCATGTCTGACGATTTTGAACTAGACACCGACGATCTGAAGCGCCGTATGGATGGCGCTATGGGCAACCTTAGAACTGAATTCGCTTCGCTGCGAACGGGCCGTGCGTCGGCGTCGATGCTGGAACCGGTCATGGTTGATGCATATGGGTCGATGACCCCAATCAACCAGGTCGGTACCGTGAACGTCCCCGAACCGCGTATGGTGACGGTGAATGTTTGGGACAAAGGCCTGGTGGGCAAGGTTGAAAAAGCGATCCGTGAAAGCGGTCTGGGCATCAACCCCCAGCTGAACGGCACCATCATCATGCTGCCGATCCCCGAATTGAACGAAGAACGCCGCCGCGAGCTGGGCAAGGTTGCCGGGCAATATGCCGAGCACGCCCGTGTTTCGATCCGTAACGTCCGTCGCGATGGCATGGACCAGATCAAGAAAGCCAAGGCTGACGGCATGTCAGAAGACGATCAGAAGTTCTGGGAAAGTGAAGTCCAGGACCTGACCGACCAGATGATCAAGAACGTAGACGCCGCGCTTGAAACCAAGCAGGCCGAGATCATGCAGGTCTGAGCCCGCATTATGCCTGACACAACTCAACCCTCACCCGCTATCGGGCCACGCCACGTAGCCATCATAATGGATGGGAACGGGCGTTGGGCGCAGGCGCGCAACCGGCCCAGGCTGTTTGGGCATCAGGCCGGTGCCCGGCGGGTACGAGAAGTGGTTGAGGCCTGTCCGGAATTGGGCATCAAGTATCTGACCGTCTTTGCCTTCTCGACCGAGAATTGGAAACGGACCCAGGTGGAAGTCGCCGGCTTGATGAGCCTGTTTCGACGGTACATCATCAAAGAAGCACGCAACTTGACCAAAGCCGGTGTGCGCGTACGCTTTATTGGTGATCGGGTTCGGCTGGATTCCAAGCTGACCGAACTGATGGACACTTTAGAGGCTGCAACTCAACACAACGATCTGGTGCATCTGACCATTGCGTTAAATTATGGCGGGCGGGATGAAGTTGCCCGGGCGACCAAACGGTTGGCGCGTGACGTCGCCGAAGGCCGCTTGCGCCCCGAAGATGTGGACGAGGAAACCCTGCCCAAGTATTTGGATACACATGTTCTTCCCGATCCGGATTTGGTGATCCGGACCAGTGGCGAAGCCCGTATATCCAACTTTCTTTTGTGGCAATCGGCCTATTCGGAATACGAATTCATCGACACGCTCTGGCCCGACTTCACCTCGGCCGAGCTGGAACGGCTGTGCCGAAACTTTGGAAGCCGCGACCGGCGGTTCGGAGCGGTTCCGGCATGAGCGAGGGCCGATGGTCTGACCTAACCGCCCGTGTTCTGTCTGCTGCGGTGCTTGTGTGCATCGGCTCGGTCGAAGTGTGGCTGGGCGGCCTGTGGTTCGAAGCCTTTATCGCAATCGCCTGCGGATTGATGACTTGGGAACTGGTGCGGATGATCGATCCGGACCGCAATGGTGTGGCGATCCAGTTGGGCATCCTCACCGGTGTTGCTGTCGTTCTTAGCTATCATCTTCCGCCGCTTTATACGCTGCCATTCCTGCTTGCGCCGGCCTTGGTCGGAGCAGGGCAGATCAGTCGATCCAAGGGGATCTACGCGCTTTTCGCTTTCTGGATTGCTGCATCGGGTCTGGGCTTCATCTCAATCCGCGAAAACATGGGGTTCGGCTGGATGGTCTGGCTTATCTCGGTGGTCGTGGCAACGGATGTTGCAGGATACTTTGTTGGCAAAACCTTTGGCGGCCCTAAGTTCTGGCCTAAGGTCAGCCCAAAGAAAACATGGTCGGGCACCGCAGGCGGGTGGGCAGCAGCAGCTTTGGTTGGCACGATCTTTGCAGTTCATGCCGGCTTTGGCGTCATGTTTGTGGTAATTTCGGTGCTTGCGTCGATGGCCAGCCAGGCCGGGGACATTGTCGAAAGCGCAACAAAGCGCAAATTTGCGGTCAAAGACAGCTCGAACCTGATACCAGGTCATGGCGGGTTTCTGGATCGCTTTGACGGCATGATGGGCGCGGCCCTGTTCGTTTTGATAGCCGGGATTCTCTATTCCCCCGGAGCGATGTGATGCGCAAAATCTCAATCTTCGGCGCGACCGGATCAATTGGGCAAAATACGATTGATCTGATTGATCGCGACCCCGCGTCCTATGACGTCGTCGCTCTGACAGGCGGGGCGAATATCGAAAAGCTGGCGGAAGATGCCCGGCGTTTGAACGCCGATGTGGCAGTTACGGCCTATGAAGACCGGTTGGATGATCTGCGCACGGCCCTTGCGGGCTCGGGCGTCAAAGTGGCCGCTGGTCAAAATGCGCTGACGGACGCTGCGGCACGGCCTGCCGATTGGGTTATGTCGGCCATTGTGGGCGCCGCCGGTCTGGAACCGGGCCTTGAAGTGCTCAGGCAGGGCGGCACGTTGGCGTTGGCCAATAAGGAAACGCTTGTCTGCGCCGGTGCGTTGGTTCTTGAGACGGCCAAAGCGAACAATGCGCGACTTTTGCCGGTCGACAGCGAACATTCAGCCGTATTTCAGGCGCTTGTCGGCGAGGATATGTCTGCGGTCGAGCGTATCATCATCACAGCAAGTGGCGGCGCGTTCCGCGATTGGCCACTGAGCAAGCTAGCGCATGCAACAGTCGAGCAAGCCTCGAATCATCCGAACTGGGACATGGGTCAGCGGATCACAATCGACAGCGCGTCTATGTTCAACAAAGCGCTGGAGCTGATTGAAACCAAAGAATTCTTTGGCGTGTCTCCGGATCAGATCGAAGTGCTGGTGCACCCGGAATCCATCGTTCACGCTCTGGTCGGGTTCCAGGACGGCGCTGTCATGGCCCATATGGGCGCCCCGGATATGCGCCATGCCATCGGGTACGCTCTCCACTGGCCCGATCGGAAGGACTTGCCGGTCGAACGGTTGGATCTTGGAAAACTGAGGCAGCTCAGGTTCAGCGAACCTGATGAGGCGCGGTATCCCGCGCTGCGCTTGGCACGCGCCGTGATGGAACGCGGCGGCCTGTCAGGCGCTGTTTTCAACGCCGCCAAAGAACGGGCGTTGGATCGGTTCATTGCGCGTGAAATCGGTTTCCTTCAGATGGCCGACATAGTCGAGACCGTTCTGGACAGGTTTGAGGCCGCAGGCGACCTTATTGATGCCCCTTTAACCCTTGATAACGTGCTGCAAACGGACCATTTGGCACGTACGTGGGTCGATGACATCGTCATCCAACGAGCAGGATAGAATTTTGGACGTACTTTCTCTGATCCCTCAGTTCGGCAATTTGCTGTATACGATCATTGCCTTTGTCATCGCACTTTCGGTGATCGTGGCGGTGCACGAGTACGGCCACTACATTGTTGGACGCTGGTCCGGTATTCATGCCGAGGTGTTCTCGGTCGGGTTTGGCCCGGTTCTCTGGAGCCGCATCGACAAACGCGGCACGCGATGGCAGATCGCCGCACTGCCTTTTGGTGGGTATGTCAAATTCCTGGGCGATGCGAATGCGGCGTCGGGCAAAGACGAAGCCGCGATGGAGGAATTTACCGAGCAGAGCCCGGAGGATTTGCGCCGCACTATGCATGGGGCACCTCTTTGGGCCCGGTCGGCCACAGTTGCAGCAGGTCCGGTTTTCAATTTCATCATGTCGATCCTGGTGTTTGGTCTGATTTTCCTGACCCAGGGTGTGACTAAGGACCCACTGACCGTCGGGACCTTGCACCCTTTACCCGGCACCGTTCAGCAATTGCAGGACGGTGACGAAATCATCGCCATTGGCGGTGTCGCGGTGCCCGATTTTGACGAGGCGGGCGCGTGGACTGACTTTGTTGACGCGTTGCCGGTGGAACCGGTTCTGGATTATACAGTAATCCGCGATGATCAGAGCGTGGATGTGACCGGCCCCTGGCTGTTTCCGCCGCTGATCCAGCAAGTTAGCCCCCGCAGTGCGGCCATGGATATCGACCTTCAGCGTGGTGATGTCATCACATCTGTCAACGGAGACCCGATCTTTGCTTTCGATCAGTTGAAAGAGCATGTCGAAGGGTCCGACGGGAAAGTTCTGCTGTTGAATGTCTGGCGCAACGGGGCCGATCTTGAATTCGCCCTTGCCCCGCGCCGCACCGACGAACCACAGGCAGAAGGCGGCTTTGTCACGCATTGGCGCATTGGTATCGTTGGCGGCATGATGCTGGAACCTGCGACTGAATCTGCTGGTGTACTCGAATCTATTTCGGGCGGTGCACGTCAAACCCTGCGCGTCATAGACGGCTCACTGTCAGGTATCTGGCACATGATTACCGGTGCCATCAGCACCTGCAACATGTCCGGCCCGATTGGGATTGCCGAAACCTCGGGTGCCATGGCCAGCCAAGGTGCGCAAAGCTTCATCTTCTTTATCGCCGTGCTGTCTACCGCTGTTGGCCTGCTGAACCTGTTTCCAATACCGGCCCTGGATGGCGGACATCTGGTGTTTTATGCCTATGAAGCTGTTACAGGCAAACCGCCAAGCGATGGCGCGCTGAAGATATTGATGGGGGTAGGGGTATCCTTGATCCTCGGCTTGATGATCTTCGCCCTGTCCAACGATCTGTTCTGCTGATTGCGGCAATGCGCGCCAACAATAGCCGCAATTTCGCCCCAATCCGCAGATAGTTTTATCGCGTCTCAATTTTATTCGGCAGATGCTCAAATGACCAAGGCACTTCGAAAATCGTATCAAAGCTTTAGCTTCCTTTTCATGTTGAACTGGGACTTTTTGCTGTTTTTCGGTGCGACTGCACTCGCCATCGGCGGCTGGACCTTCTTGGCCAACATGTGATTCTTACCAAAAATTGAACATGATTGGCAGCGGCCCACTGGGCCCCTTTGTGTTTTCGTCTTTTGACAAGGAAACCTAATCTCGCTACTCAACAATAAAGTCCTAAAATTCGGGTAGAAAAAAAATGACTGATAGGCGAGGCGCAGGCACATCCTGCGGGGGGCAGAAGCCAGCAAACAATATTTTGTGGCAGACGCTACGTATTTTTTCTTTTGTTTTTGTAGCAAGCTTTACCTTCCTGCCGGAGGCTGCGCGCGCGCAAAGCTACACTATCAATTCGTTCGATGTTGAGGGTAACCGGCGGATCGAAAGTTCGACAATCATTGCCCGGACTGGAATCCAACCCGGCCAGACAGTGACCGCCGGACAGTTAAACGATGCGTTTCAGCGTTTGCTTGACAGTGGTGTTTTTGAGACAGTTGAGCTGACGCCGCGCGGGAACACTCTGGTGATTGAGGTCGAAGAATATCCGACGATCAACCAGATCAGCATCGAAGGCAATCGTCGCGTAAAAGACGATCTTCTGCTTGAGGCCATCAATTCTCAGCCCCGCCGGGTTTTCACACCACAGCTTGCCGAAGCGGACGCGGATCAGATCGCTGAAATCTATTCAGCGCAGGGCCGCGTTTCCGCGACCGTCATCCCGCGCATCATTCGCCGCAGCGACAACCGTGTCGATCTTGTCTTTGAAATTGCCGAGGGCACCACGATCGAGGTCGAGCGTGTCAGCTTTGTCGGCAACCGGGCATACTCGGATCGCCGCTTGCGGCGAATTCTTGAGACTAAGCAGGCCAACATTCTGCGCACGTTCCTGCGCGGCGACACGTTTATAGCTGACCGGATCGAATTTGATAAACAAGTCATCCGCGACTTCTATCTGTCGCGCGGATACGTCGATTTCCGTGTGAACAGCGCAAACGTTGAATTCACCCGCGAACGTGACGCGTTCTTCCTGGTTATGAACATCACCGAGGGGCAAAAGTTCTCGTTCGGCAAGATTTCGACCGTCAGTGAAATTCCTGGGGTGGATCCTGCCGCTTATCAAGCAGCGTTGAAAATCCGTCCGGGCGTGACTTATTCCCCGTCTCTGATCGAAAGCTCGATCGCCCGCCAAGAACGGTTGGGTTTGAAACAGGGTGTTGATTTCCTTCGGGTCGAACCGCGGGTCACGCGTAACGCACGTGATCTGACGCTGGACGTTCAGTTTGTTCTGACCAGAGGGCCGCGGATCTTTGTTGAACGCATCGACATCGAAGGCAACACAACGACATTGGACCGCGTGATCCGCCGCCAGTTCGATACGGTCGAAGGTGATCCGTTCAACCCACGCGAAATCCGCCAGAGTGCTGAACGTATCCGTGCTCTTGGGTTCTTTGCCGTGGCAGATGTTGAGCCGCGCGAAGGGACCACGCCCAGCCAGGTGATTGTGGATGTGGATGTCGAAGAGCAGCCCACCGGCTCCTTGAGTCTTGGTGGTAGCTACTCGATTTCCGACGGTTTCGGGATTGCAATTGGCCTGAACGAATCCAACTTCCTGGGTCGCGGTCAAAACCTTGGGTTGACCCTGTCGACGGCGCAGGATTCCGAACAATACATCATTAACTTCACCGAACCATATTTGCTGGGTCGCCGGTTGCAGTTCGATCTTGGTCTTGGCCTGGCATCGACGAATTCGAGCTTTGCGAGTTACGATACCAAGCGCGTCTTCTTCGAGCCGCAGCTGAGCTACGCGATCAGCGAATTGTCTTCGCTCCGTCTCCGCTATGGTTGGAACCGCAGCGAGATGACGCAGCAAGATGATGAAGTGAACGGTGCTGTTATCGCCTCGGAGATTGAGCAGGGTAAACGGACATCCAGCACATTGGGCGTATCCTACCTCTATGATAGCCGACGCGGTGGTCTGAACCCGAATGCGGGCGTTTTGTTTGAGGTGGGCGTCGATGCGGCCGGTCTTGGCGGCGACAACGAGTTCTACAAGACCACAGCGCGCGGCATCGCGCAGACACGTGTCCTGAACGAGGAAGTTGTTCTGCGGGCATCGATGGAAGTAGGTGCACTGCATTGGCAGGGCGACGACTTCAGTCGTGTGATCGACCGCTTCTTGATTGGTCCGAACACGTTCCGTGGCTTTGAACCTGCGGGTCTGGGTCCGCGTGACCTGTCGAACGGTCAAGACGATGCGATCGGTGGTAACTATTACTGGGTTGCCCGCTTTGAATCAGACTTCCCGCTTGGCCTGCCCGAAGAACTGGGTCTGCGCGGCGGTGTGTTCTACGATGTTGGTAACGTCTACAACATCAACAACGTGAACACCGCTGGTGCCGACATCGTGGGCGCGGACGGGTCTGTCCGCCATGTGATCGGTGTGTCGGTTCTGTGGGAAACGCCTTTTGGGCCGCTGCGGTTCAACTTCTCGAAAGCCTTGAAGAAAGAAGATTTCGACAAGGAACAGAACTTTGACCTGACCGTTCAGGCACGGTTCTGATCGCCAGATGTTGAAGCGGATATGTAATGAAGTGCAGGGCCCAATTCGGGCCCTGTGCGTTTTTCTGGTGCTGGCCTGCGTGTCGACCGCTCAGGCGCAGCAATTAGGCGTTCCTCAGGCGAATGTTCTGACACTGTCCAGCGACCGGTTGTTTTCCGAGTCGCAATTCGGTCGCCGCGTCATGCGCGAGATCGAAATCGAAGGCACATTGCTGGCCGACGAGAATGAACGGATCGTCGCTGAGCTGAGCAAGGAAGAAAAAGACCTGACCGAAAAGCGCGCAGAACTGCCAACCGAGGAGTTTCGCCCTCTGGCCGAGGCCTTCGACAATAAGGTTCAGTCGCACCGCGAAAGTCAGCGCGCCAAACTGGACGCGCTTGCGCGCCAAAGCGAGGAAGCGCGCCAGACTTTTCTGGTTCTTGTGCAACCGATCCTGATCGAGTTGTTGCGCGAATCCGGGGCATCGGTGGTTATCGAGCGGTCCAATGTCTTTCTCAGCTCGGACCGAACCGATGTGACGGACACGGCGATTGCGCGGATCAATGAACAGATTGGCGATGGCAGCCAACTTGAAGACGAAAGCAAAGAATAGGTTTGCTTGCCCTTAAGGCGCGGTGTTGCTAACCACGCGTCAAAGAGAAATCCAGAACGGGACGACTGCACTATGACCACGGAAACCAAAAGCGCAGACATTCAGCTGATCCAGCGGATATTGCCTCACCGCTATCCGTTTCTGCTGGTCGACAAAGTCGTCGAAATCTCGGGCTTTCAATCGGCTGTTGGCATCAAGAATGTCACCATGAACGAGCCGCATTTCCAAGGGCATTTTCCGGGAACCCCGATCATGCCGGGCGTGACCATTGTCGAGGCGATGGCACAGACCGCAGGGGTCATGCTGGGCGTGGGCATGGATGTAATCGACAGCGAGCTGCTGATCTATTTCATGAACATCGACAAATGCAAATTCCGTCGCAAGGTGATCCCGGGCGACGTGCTTGAGATGCATGTCGAAACGGTTCGCGGTAAAAAGGGTGGCAAGATCTTCAAATTTGCCGGTCGCGCCACGGTCGAAGGAGAGGTCGCGGCCGAGGCCGAGTTTTCGGCCTATGTCGACTGGGATATGGAAAAGACCACATGAGCGGCATCCATCCAAGCGCAATCATCGAAGACGGCGCGCAGATTGGTGAAGGCTGCGTCGTAGGTCCGTTCTGCTACGTGGGTTCTCAGGTCAAGCTTGCGGATCGGGTCGAGCTGAAATCGCATGTTGTGGTGACCGGCGATACCTCGGTTGGTGAAGAGACCGTGATCTTCAACTTTTCGGTCATTGGAGAGATCCCGCAGGATTTGAAGTTCGGCGGTGAGAATACGCGTCTTGAGATCGGCACGCGCAACCGGATTCGCGAACATGTCACTGTGAATACCGGGACCGATGGCGGCGGCGGCGTTACGCGGATTGGGGATGATTGTCTGCTGATGGCGGGCGTGCATGTGGCCCACGATGTCCAGATTGGCAATCGGGTGATCATGGTGAACCATGCCGGCGCAGCGGGTCATTGCATCATTGAGGATGACGTGATTGTCGGTGGTATCTCTGGATTGCATCAGTGGGTCCGCGTCGGGCGTGGCGCGATCATCGGCGCGTTGACCATGGTTCCAAATGACGTGATCCCATATGGCCTGGTTCAGGCGCCGCGTGGCGAACTTGATGGTCTAAATCTCGTCGGCCTCAAACGGCGCGGTGTCTCACGTGAGGATATTGCCGCTTTGCGGGCGGCCTTCCGCGAATTGTCGACTGGCGATGGTACGTTCATGGAGCGCGCGCACCGGGTCGGCACGGATAACGAAAGTGAATACGTTCAGCGGATCGTCGATTTCGTGACCGGACATTCGGATCGGTCTTTCCTTACACCGGGGAAATAAACAATGCTGGCGCTGATTGCTGGAACAGGCGTTTTGCCGGGTGAAGTTGTCGCGCAACTGTCCGACCGCCCGGTGGTCTGTGCGATGGAGGGCTTCCGCCCGGATACTCTGACCCCGGACGTCGAGTTTCCATTGGAACAGGTTGGAACATTTATCGCCGACATCAAGGCGCGGGGTGTGACCCAAATCTGTATGGCAGGTGCGGTGGGACGCCCGCCCATTGATCCCGCAAGGATCGACGCGGCAACAATGCCTTTGGTCCCAATCCTGCAACAAGCTATCATGTCCGGCGATGATGCGGCGCTGCGCGCGGTTATCGGCATTTTTGAGGATGCAGGTCTGGAGGTTAAGGCAGCCCAGGAAATCGCGCCGAACCTTCTTCCGAAACTGGGATGTCTGACGCAGGCGCAACCGTCTGAGGCCGATCTGACGGATGCGGATCGTGCATCGGGTATCGTCCGGGCGATGGGTGCTGCGGATGTTGGGCAGGCCTGTGTGGTTTCAAAACGGCAGGCGCTGGCGATTGAGGGTATCTTCGGCACGGCATGGATGTTGCAGTCTCTGACTCAGCGCCCCGATGCGGGCGGCGGCATTTTGTTCAAAGCCCCGAAACCAGATCAGGACGTTCGTGCAGATCTGCCTGCGATCGGGCCTGATACTGTGTCTGGCGCAGTTGCGGCGGGGCTGTCGGGAATTGTGATCGAAAAGGGCGGCGTCCTTGTGCTTGAGAAAGACCGCGTGATTGCGGAATGTGACCGGCTGGGCCTGTTTTTGTATGTCCGCGAGCGGACGAACTGATGCGGGTTTTCGTCGTCGCCGGTGAACCTTCGGGGGACCGGCTTGGCGGGGCTTTGATGGAAGGCCTGCGCGCGCTGGTACCCGGAGTTGAATTTCAGGGCGTTGGCGGCCCTCTGATGAAGGCACAAGGGTTGGACAGCCTTTTTCCCATGTCCGAATTGTCGGTTATGGGGCTGGTCGAGGTTCTCCCCAAGTTTTTTCACCTCAAACGTCGGATTTCTGAGACAGCGCAGGCTGTTCTGGATAGCAATCCAGACGTTCTGATCACCATCGACAGTCCCGATTTCTCATTGAGGGTTGCCAAGCTGGTCAAAGCGAAAAGTACTATTCGCACAGTCCATTATGTTGCCCCCAGTGTCTGGGCATGGCGCCCCGGGCGTGCGGACAAGATGGCCAAGGTCATCGACCATGTGCTGGCCCTGTTGCCGTTCGAGCCGCCCTATATGCAGCGCGCGGGGATGGAATGTGACTTTGTCGGGCACCCTGTCGTCAGCGAACCAGTGGCGACCGAACAAGACATTCAGGCCTTTCGTGAGGCGTACGGCCTAGGCCAAGCGCCCATCGTTCTGGCCTTGCCCGGTTCGCGGCGGGGCGAGGTGGATCGTCTGGCTCCGGTCTTTGGTCAGGCGTTAAGCCTGTTTCTGAAACAGCGCCCTGACACGCGCGTTGTCGTGCCGGCAGTTGCTCATATGGTCGATGCGGTCACCGAACATGTTCAGGACTGGCCAGGGTCGCCCGTCGTGGTTGACCCCCGAGATTTGCCCTCTGATCAGGCGCAGGCGCAGAAAAGGGCGGCTTTTGCTGCGGCCGATCTTGCGCTGGCGGCGTCTGGGACAGTTTCATTGGAACTGGCGGCACAGGCCACGCCAATGGTGATTGCCTATAATCTGAACTGGCTGACGACACTGATCGCAAAGCGCATGGTGAATTTGGACACAGCGACGCTTGTCAATCTGGTGTCTGAAACGCGCGCGGTTCCTGAATGCCTGCTGGATGATTGCGAGCCGGATAGGATAGCCTCGGCACTCTCAGACGTGGCCACCGGTCCGGATGCGCAGCGCAGCGCGATGGACGTGACCATGGTTCGTCTGGGGCGGGGTGGTGAAGCGCCGGGTCTGCGCGCCGCCCGAGCGGTTTTGAACAGGCTGCCCAATCGCCATGATTGAACACATTCTGTTCGCATTTTCCGCTGCGATCGTGACCATATCAACTAACCTGGACAATCTGGTCATCCTGTTTGGCCTAATCATGGTGATGGAAACGCGCCGGGCCGTGTTTGGTTTTGCGGCGGCGCAAATGATAATTCTGAGCCTGTCGCTTGTGATTGCCAGCGGGCTGGATCACAGCCGGTTTCTGAATTGGGTCGGTTATCTTGGGATTATCCCTTTGTCTCTGGGCCTTTATGGCATTTGGCAACAACGGAAAGGCTCGGGCGGGCGTCAACTGCCCGATACCGGGGCTATCACCTCAGTCGTCGCGCTGTTTTTGACGCTATCGATTGATACGCTTGCGGCTATGACTCCGCTGTTCGCGGATTCGACGCCAGCGTTTCGGTTGACGGCCTTGATTGGGGCCGGGTGTGCACTGGCAACGCTGATCGGAATTGCAAGTTGGGGCGCACCACGCGCTCAGGTTTTAGGTCCGCGTTTTGCCCGCCTTGACAGGATTGCACCTTACATCATGGTGGCAGTCGGACTGTATATTCTGGTGAACAGCCCAACCGACGTCTTGTAATCCGGGTGCCTCAGTAACCGCGCCAGATCCAGCCGCCGCCGTATATGCGACTGCTTTCATTGGAGTAGAACACACAGGCCTGACCGGGCGAAATGCCTTCCTCGGGTGTCAGCAATTCGACTTCGGCAGCCGTTTCAGACAGAGGTCGGATAATCGCCTCGCGCGGCGGGCGGGTCGACCGCACCTTGACCGACAGGTGCCATTCGTCACGCGAAGTAAAAGGTTCATCCCCCAGCCAGTTGATCTCGCGCACCGGAACGGTCCGGGTCGCCAGCAGCTCTTTCGGGCCAACGACAACCTGCTTTTTGTCTACGTCCAGCTTCACCACATACAAAGGCTCGCTCAGCCCGCCGATACCCAGACCGCGGCGTTGACCAATGGTGTAGTGGATGACGCCATTATGCTGCGCCAACACCCGACCGTCGGAATGAACGATCTCACCCGGTTCCGCCGCACCGGGGCGCAACTTTTCGATCACGCTGGCATAGTTGCCATCGGGCACAAAGCAGATGTCCTGACTGTCGGGCTTGTCCGCCACCGACAGCCCGTATTGCGCGGCCATCTCTCGGGTCGCGTCCTTCGATGGCAAGTGGCCCAGAGGAAATCGCAGAAAGTCCAACTGCTCAGGCGTGGTGGAAAACAGGAAATAGGATTGATCCCGGTTCGCGTCCTCGGCGCTGTGCAGTTCGGGCCCGTTCGCGCCCATCTTGCGCTGGATATAGTGACCGGTGGCCATGCAGTCGGCTTCAAGGTCCTTGGCGGTTTCCAGGAGGTCCTTGAACTTCACGCGCTCGTTGCACCGGATACATGGGACCGGAGTCGCTCCGGCCAGATAGCTGTCGGCGAATTCGTCGATCACAGCATCTTTGAAGATGTTCTCGTAATCCAGAACGTAATGCGGAAAGCCGCGCTCCTCGGCCACACGCCGTGCGTCATGGATATCAATCCCCGCGCAACAGGCGCCTTTCTTGGCCAAGGCCGCGCCGTGGTCATACAACTGCAGCGTCACGCCAACCACGTCATAGCCCTGATCAGCCAGATAAGCGGCAACAACTGAACTGTCGACGCCGCCAGACATGGCAACAACCACCCGCGTATCTGACGGGGGTTTGGCAAAGCCAAGCGAGTTCAGCGGTGTCTCGGTATCGAGGGCCATGACGATTCCAGTGCGGGTTAAGAAAGACCGGCAGAATATAGGAAAATTCTACACACTCTCAAGGGGCGGTTTCACGCGACATTAAGTAGGCTGTTGTCAGCTTTGTCGCAGCTGAAAAAGGGTCAAGAGATGTATTTGCACAAAGTCGAAGGGCCAAGGTCCGTAACCCTGCCGGATGGAACGGTTTTATCGCGAAACGATCTGCCACCTGCAGAGACGACCAGATGGGTCGCTTCGCGCAAGGTCATTGTGGTGCGCGGCGTTCTATACGGGCTGATTTCTTTGTCGGACGCCAAAAAACGCTATGGGCTAAGCGATGAAGAGTTCAATTCTTGGGTTTCTGCGGTCGCTGAACACGGCGCGGATGCTCTGAAAGTGACGGCATTAAAAAAATATCGACAACCTAAAGATGAAAGTGAATAAATGATTCAACGGTAACGTCAGGTTAACCATTTTTGAGCAGTCTCAATTTGAATTGTTAAATTGACCCAAATTGGAGCAGTAAATGCGTATACTTCTTGTCGAGGATGATCCAACCACGTCGAAAAGCATTGAGCTGATGCTGACGCACGCCAACCTCAACGTCTATGCGACGGATCTGGGCGAGGAAGGCATCGATCTTGCCAAACTGTACGACTATGACTTGATCCTTCTGGACCTGAACCTGCCGGACATGAACGGTCACGAAGTATTGCGGCAGCTGCGCATTGCGCGGGTTGAAACACCCATCCTGATCCTTTCGGGCGCTGATGACACCGAAAGCAAAATCAAGGGCTTTGGTTTTGGCGCAGACGATTACATGACCAAACCCTTCCACCGAGAGGAGCTGGTTGCCCGCATCCACGCAATCATTCGTCGGTCCAAGGGGCATTCCCAATCCATCATTCATACAGGTCGGGTCGCGGTGAATCTGGATGCCAAAACCGTTGAGGTTGAAGGCAAGGCTGTTCATCTGACCGGCAAGGAATACCAGATGCTCGAACTGCTCAGCCTGCGGAAGGGCACAACGCTGACCAAAGAGATGTTCCTGAACCATCTTTATGGCGGTATGGACGAGCCCGAGTTGAAAATTATCGACGTTTTCATCTGCAAACTGCGCAAAAAGCTCAGCAATGCGACCGGCGGCGAAAACTATATCGAAACCGTCTGGGGCAGGGGCTACGTGTTGCGCGATCCCCAAAGCAACAGCTTGGACGAACGTCGGATCGCTGTTGGAGCCTGACTTAAAATGAAATCTGGTCGCTGTAGGTTCAGGGCGACCCCCTCACTCATGGAACAGCACATCTGGACCTAGCCATGGCCTCGCCCTATCACTGGGTTCAAAGACTATGTGACAGGGCGAGGCCATGAGCGATTCAATTGCGGTAACAGAGCTGACGGAAGATCAAGCACGTGCCGAGCTGGCACGGCTTTCGGAATTGATTGCGCGGGCCAACACGCTGT
Organism: Ruegeria atlantica; assembly: GCF_947495585.1. Taxonomy (GTDB): domain Bacteria; phylum Pseudomonadota; class Alphaproteobacteria; order Rhodobacterales; family Rhodobacteraceae; genus Ruegeria; species Ruegeria atlantica_G. Next base: position 623,171 of record NZ_CANLZK010000001.1, read on the forward strand.
ATCACGCCGAGGACGCCCCAGAGATCTCGGACGCCGACTACGATGCGCTAAAGAGGCGAAACGCGGACATCGAGGCGCGTTTCCCCAAGTTGAAACGGCTCGACAGCCCCACAGATCAAGTGGGCGCAAGACCGGCGGAGGGATTTTCAAAACTCGTACACGCTGTCAGAATGATGTCCCTGGGCAATGCGTTCAACGATGAGGACGTTTCGGATTTTGACCGGTCAATCCGCAAATATCTGGGATTGAGCGACACGGCCGAGCTGGGTTTTACTGCTGAACCCAAGATTGACGGTCTGTCCCTATCGCTAAGATATGAACAGGGAAAGCTCGTGCAGGCGGCAACCCGAGGCGACGGCGAGATTGGTGAAAACGTGACTTCGAACGCGCGGACGATCTCGGACATTCCGCACCGCGTCCAAAACGCTCCGGATGTTCTGGAAGTACGCGGTGAAGTTTACATGTCGCATGAAGACTTCGATAAGCTGAACTCGCGACAGACGGAATTGGGCGAAAAGGTATTTTCAAATCCACGAAACGCTGCCGCAGGGTCGTTGAGGCAGCTTGACGCGAAAATCACACGATCCCGTCCGCTGCGGTTTTTCGCTTATGCCTGGGGTGAGTTGTCGGCCCCTTTGGCCGATACACAAATGGGTGCCATCGAACGGTTGGCGGAATTCGGTTTCTCAACCAACCCACTGACAGCATTGTGCGAAACAACAGATCAGTTGATCGGACATTACCGCAGCATCGAAGCCCAACGCGCCACTCTTGGCTATGACATCGACGGCGTTGTCTACAAGGTGAACGACTTGGCGCTGCAGGCACGGTTGGGGTTCAGGTCCACGACCCCAAGATGGGCCATTGCGCATAAGTTTCCCGCTGAACTTGCATGGACAAGGCTGGAAGCCATCGACATTCAGGTGGGTCGAACGGGTGCGCTCAGCCCGGTTGCCCGGCTGCACCCGGTAACTGTTGGTGGCGTCGTCGTGTCCAATGCCACGCTGCATAACGAGGACTATGTCGCTGGTCGCGACGCAAAGGGCGGTACGATCCGGGATGGGAAAGATATTAGGGTCGGCGACTGGGTGCAGGTTTATCGCGCGGGCGACGTGATCCCAAAAGTGGCGGATGTCGATATTTCGAAACGTCCAGATGGCGCGCAACCTTATGATTTTCCCACAACCTGTCCGGAATGCGGCAGTGATGCGGTTCGGGAAGAAGGCGATGCCGTTAGACGCTGCACCGGTGGGATTATTTGCCCGGCGCAGGCTGTTGAAAAATTAAAACATTTCGTATCTCGGAAAGCGTTCGATATCGAAGGGTTGGGCGCCAAGCAGATTGAAATGTTTTACGATGACCCGGACTTGCCAATCAAAACCCCGGTGGACATCTTTACACTGCAGACCAGAGATGCGGCCAATCTCAACAAGCTCGCCAACCGCAAGGGTTGGGGCGCGCAAAGTGCCGGGAACCTTTGGGCTGCAATTGATGAAAAACGCCAAATCCCATTCGGACGCCTTCTTTTTGCATTGGGCATTCGACATGTCGGAGAGGCCGCATCGAATCTGATCGCGAACCACTATGGCGCCTGGACAGAATTTGAACGCGCCGTCACCGCAGCCGCTGATTTCGAAGGTCCTGAGTGGGACGAGCTTTTGGGTATTGATGGCGTAGGTGACGTCATGGCGCGCGCGTTGGTTTCTGCATTTGCTCAGGACGCAGAACGCGCCAGCATCGACGCTTTGGTCGAGCAATTGGACGTGCAGGACGCCAAACGACCCGACACATCGGGCAGTCCGGTGGCTGGCAAGACGGTTGTCTTTACAGGGTCACTTGAAAAGATGACCCGCGCCGAAGCCAAGGCCCGGGCCGAGGCACTGGGGGCCAAGGTCTCTGGTTCGGTCAGCAAGAAGACCGATTTGCTGGTAGCAGGCCCGGGTGCGGGCTCCAAGGCCAAGAAGGCAGCAGAACTTGGTATCGAGACGCTGGACGAAGATGAATGGCTGCACCTGATCGGCACCGCATGAGCGGCCGCCCTGAAATCCTGTTTCCCCTTTTCGCGGGGCTCGAGACTCTGGAGGGCGTTGGCCCCAAGACTGCGCAGACAATGGTGCAGGCGGGGATCGAGTCGCCGCGTGATGTGCTGTTCGGCTTGCCCTACGCTGTCGTGGACCGCAGGCGGCGCGATACAATCCAGGGGGCTGATCTGCCAACGACATTGACGGTTGAGGTCACGGTCGGTACCCACCGACCGTCGCGAAGCAAGGGCGGGGCCTACCGCGTTCATGTCGAAGACACGCAGACCGAGTTTCAGTTGGTCTTTTTCCACGCGCGTGGCGACTATTTGAAAAAAGTTCTACCACAAGGCAGCCGTCGTGTGATCTCTGGCAAGCTCGAACTGTTCGACGGCATGGCGCAGATGGTCCATCCAGATCACATGCTGCCCGTGGAAAGCGCGGATGACATTCCTGAGTTCGAGCCGGTTTATCACCTGACGCAGGGCATCACCCAAAAGACGGCGTACAAGGCGGCACGTAGCGCATTGACCCGCGCACCAAAGCTGGCTGAGTGGATTGACCCTGCGCAAGTGTCAAAACAGGGCTGGGCGGATTGGGCCACGGCTGTATCCGCGGCGCACAATCCACAGGGGGCGGATGATGTGGCCGCGCATGCGCCAGCCCGGGAACGCCTTGCCTATGATGAGCTTTTTGCCCATCAGGTGACGCTGGCTCTGGCGCGACAACGCGAGCGAAAGGCCCGGGGCATCGTGAGCGTCGGCACTGGTGCTCTGCAAGCTAAAGTTCTTGCTAATCTGCCTTACAAACCCACCGGGGCCCAGGCGCGGGCGATCAAGGAAATAACCGCCGACATGGGCTCGGACGCACGGATGAACCGATTGCTGCAAGGCGATGTGGGCGCAGGGAAGACCTTGGTCGCCTTCATGGCACTTCTGGTCGCGGTCGAGGCTGGTGGACAGGGTGTCATGATGGCGCCGACCGAGATTCTGGCCAGGCAGCATTTGGAAGGCCTGCGCCCGCTTGCCGAAGAGGCCGGAGTCGTTCTGGAAATCCTGACGGGACGGGACAAGGGCGCCGAACGGCGTGCAAAGTTGGCCGCCCTAAAACAGGGCGATATTCACATCCTTGTCGGCACCCACGCGGTGTTTCAAAGCGATGTGGAGTTCCACGCCCTGCGACTTGCCATTGTGGACGAACAGCACCGGTTTGGGGTCCGACAAAGGATGGAGCTGTCCGAAAAAGGGCAGGGCGCGGATGTTCTGGTGATGACCGCGACACCGATTCCGCGCAGCCTGGCTTTGGCGCAATATGGGGACATGGACGTCTCTGTTCTGGATGAAAAACCACCGGGGCGGAAACCGATCAAAACGGCGATTATCAGCACCGAGCGTATGGATGACGTCGTGGCGCATTTGCGTCGGGCTATCGATGAAGGACGTCAGTGCTATTGGGTCTGTCCGCTGGTCGATGAATCCGAAGTCTCGGACCTGACGGCAGCGGAAGAGCGGTTCAAACGGCTGCGTGCCATACTGGGCGAGGGTATTGTCGGCCTGGTCCATGGCCAGATGCCCGCGTCCGACAAGGATGCCGCAATGGCCGCGTTTCAAGAGGGCCGAACAAAAGTACTTGTTGCCACGACTGTAATCGAGGTTGGCGTGAATGTTCCGAACGCCTCGATCATGGTGATCGAACGGGCTGAGATATTCGGGTTGGCTCAACTACACCAGCTGCGCGGCCGCGTGGGACGGGGTGAGGCGGACTCGACCTGCTTGTTGATGTATCAACCCCCGCTCAGTGAAGGTGGGCGCAAACGGCTGGAAGTTCTGCGTGAGACCGAAGACGGGTTCCGGATATCAGAGACTGACCTGCAGATGCGCGGCGCAGGTGACCTGATCGGTACGGCCCAATCCGGGTTGCCTAAATTCCGGATTGCGGACCTGGAACGCCAGGCCGGATTGATGGCTGTAGCACAGACGGACGCACGCAATTTGCTTAGCAAAGACCCGACCCTGGCCACGGAACGTGGGCAGGCGGTGCGTGTTCTACTTTGGCTTATGAAACAGGATCAGGCAATCCGTTTGATTTCAGTGGGTTAGCAATTTAGTTCCGCAAAGTTCACAAATGTTCTCAAAAAGTTCTTTACCGACTCAGCAAAATATGAGAACAAAAGGTCAACAAAGGATTAAAACCCGACCGGAGGTGAGACCATGCTGACCCAGATCAAGACCGCCATAAGCCGTTCGCATTCCACGCTATTGCAGGATGCGGCGGGTGCGGTTTCATTGGTGGTGATGCTGGTGGTTGCCCTTTACCTTCCCGGAACGTTCTGACCCTTTCTGCCTGCGATCTCGTGCCGAAAACTCCGCGCCGTCGTCCCCATTTCAGTCAAGGGTGACCTGCCTGTCCCAATTCCCTTGAAAGGGCCAAACCTCGGCCCTGCGCGAAAAACGGATCCCACACGAGACACGCATTGCTTGCCGCCGCCCTTTCCGCCCGGAAGGAGCGGCGGTTTTTTTTACAACTGACCGGTTTTGAAGATTTCGAGCATGGCCGACAGCACGGAATTTACCGCAACCGATGCCAGGATCATCCCCATGATGCGGCTGATAATGGCAGCACCGGAATGGCCAATCAGTCGAATGATCGGTTCGGCCAGAAGCATCAAAACAAAGGCGATGGCCACGACAGACAACATAACCAGTGCCGTAATGCCTTGATCCGCCACGCTGAACCGGTTGTTGTCAGTCAGGATAACCACGGCCAGCATTGCACCAGGCGACGCCAGTGAGGGTACCGCCAATGGAAAGATCGCGGGGTTGGGCTTGTGGAATTTGTCTTCCTGATCGTCTTCTGCTGCGCGTTGCTCGACCTCTTGTTTGCTTTCGCCAAAGATCATCGTCAGGGCGAACAGGAACAGGATGATCCCTCCGGCCACTTGGAACGAGTTCAACCCGATATCCAGCGCCTCGATCAGCAATTGCCCAAAAATAAGGAAGAACAGCAAAACTCCGGCACTAATGAGCGCGGCCAACAGGGCTGTTTTGCGACGCGCCGCAGAGCCAAGCCCGGCTGTAACGGCGATAAATACGGGAATTGTTCCAATCGGATCAATAACGACCCACAGGGTAACAAAATGTTCCAGCAAACTATTCAAACCAAATTCTCCCCAAAACTTTGGCGGAGGTTAGATGGGTTTGAATTGAATTACCATCTTCAGGCGCAATTGGCCTGTTCGGCTTGTTCCATAGCTTCAGCAGTAGCAACCAACGCCAGCAGAATCGAAGCGTGCCGGTTCTTGTAATCACGCGCAGGCATAAGAACTTCCAGCCCGTCAAACGGTGCGTCCGGAGCAGGGCCGTCTTTCTTCAGCATAGCCGACAGTTGATCCCGCGCGGTTTCGATTTGCGCGCGCGTGGTTCCAATCACAGCGGATCCAACGACCGAGGCCGAGGCCTGACCCAGGGCGCAGGCCTTAACGTCCTGACCAAAGTCGGACATGTGACCGTCCTCAACCTTGACGTCCACGGTCACGGTCGATCCGCACAATGGCGAACGTTTCTTGACGGTCGCATCAGGGTTTTCCAGTCGTTCCAGATGCGGAATGTCCGCAGCCAGGGCCAGAATGCGCCCGGAATACAGCTTTATCAGGTCGTTCTCGCCAGACATGGCTTTCCCTCGTTGCGTGTTCCCCATACATAGTGGCCATCCACCGGGATGCAAAAGGTTTTTACAATGTCCGAGACCGTCACTTTCGATCCGTCGAGCCTGAAGTTTAACGACGCCGGTCTGATCCCGGCGATCGCACAGGATGAAGCCTCTGGCGAGGTGTTGATGATGGCCTGGATGAACGCGGAGGCCGTTGAAAAAACACTGGAAACGCGCCGCGTGACGTATTGGTCGCGTTCACGTCAGTCGTTCTGGATCAAGGGCGAAACCTCGGGGCATGTTCAGGAACTGATCGATTTCCGCGTCGATTGTGATCGCGACTGCCTGCTGGTCCTGGTGCGACAGACCGGCGCGGCGTGTCATACGAACCGGCGCACCTGTTTCTACACCGCAGTGCGGGATGGTGAAGAGGTCGAGCTAATGCGGCCGATGGACTAGGGTCGGTCACAGCCCGACCATGGCCCGAACCTGTTCTGCGGAAATCCCGTCGGCACGATACTTGGAGATGGCGCGCGCGTCGTCGCGTTTGGCCAAGCGTTTGCCTGCATCATCTCGGATCAGTTTGTGATGATGATAGACGGGTGTCGGCAAGCCGAGCAAAGCCTGCAGTAGAACATGAATACGCGTCGCCTCGAACAGGTCCTGACCGCGTACGACGTGGGTAACGCCTTGTTCTGCGTCATCCAGAACGACAGATAGATGGTAGGATGTTCCCATATCGCGCCGGGACAATACCACGTCTCCGATTGTGTCCCGTAACTCATCAGCAGTGAAAGTGACGGGGCCCGTTTCCCCTTCCGGACCCGCGCCTGTTTCTTCGAAAACCGCCGCTTTTGCAAATGGTTGAGTGGCAGTCCTAAACATATCTGGAACTACACGTGCAGCCATTTCAATGTCCATTCGAAGGGGCGTATCGTGCGGGATCGGCCCCGATCGCTCTGACACATCCCTGCACGTGCCCGGATAGATGATCCCATCCGGCCCGTGCAAAGGAACTCCTTCCTGCGGCGCTCCTGCGGCGGCGGCAATGTCCCGACGGTTGCAGGTGCACGGGTACAACAGACCTTGCGACCACAACGTTTTCAGCGCCTTTTCATAAGTCGACACACGAGACGATTGCCGCATCACAGGTTCTGGCCAGGTCAATCCTAGCCAGGTCAGATCGTCATAAATCTGCTTTTCCCAATTTGCGCGGCAGCGGGAGCGGTCGATATCTTCGATCCGCACCAAAAACTGACCGCCTTCAGCGGCGGCCATATAACTGGCAAGAAGTGCAGAATAGGCATGGCCAAGATGAAGCGGCCCCGTAGGAGATGGGGCAAATCTGGTAATTAATGTCACGTCTTCTCAACAACATATACGTCAGATTTAAGGTCCATACCGGGAAGATGCGGCCCATATTCCCGAAACAACAACCGCGCAGCGCCCATGTCCAGCCAATCGTTCAAACGGGTCGTAAAGGACGGATCGTCAAGTGTGTGATCATTGAAAGAAAACGCCAGCAAGCCACCTTTGGGTAACGCCTTCATCAACAGGTCGAATGTCTCTGGCGGGGCGGCACCGGTTCCGATCACGCCAATCGCGGTGATTGCCTTATAGGCATCTTGCTCCAGCGGTTCCGGATCGGTGATCTCAAACGCCCTGAGGTTTCTGTAAACCTCCTTGGCGGCTGCCGCTTCAAGCATCTTTGGCGTGGGATCCACACCATCGATTACCTGAAATCCCGTATCGTGCAGGGCTTTGCCGGACAGACCCGTGCCACAACCGTAATCCAGAACAGGCGTTTGCGGTTCGGGCATCTGGGACCAAAGCGCCTCGGCGACGCGGCCAGGCGTAGCGTAGCCATGTGACCCAACTTCGGCGTCGTATGACGAGGCCCATTTCTGATAATGCGTACGTGTCGCCTCGGGCGTATCAAGCCCGTAGGCGTCTTTGAGGTATTTGTCGCTCATACCCGTATGTTAGGCCGGTAGGGTGCAATGCGTCCAGTCAGCAATGCGCCAGCCAGTCTGTCCATTCCGTCTTGGCCCGGTCGGTGTAGGCCTTGTACCGGTCCTTACGGCCCCGGCGACCCCCTTTGAGGCCATCAACCGGGCGAAACAGACCAAAGTTGACGTTCATGGGTTGAAAGGTCTTGGCTTCGGCCCCGCCGGTGATGTGGTGTATCAACGCGCCCATGGCACTGTCTTGCGGGACCTCGGGCAGGGAACGCCCCAGGATCTCGGCAGCAGCCATCCGGCCAGCTAACAATCCCATGGCAGCACTTTCCACATAACCCTCGACGCCGGTGATCTGGCCGGCAAACCGAATATTCGGCTTTGATTTCAGCCGCATCTGCGCGTCCAGCAATGTCGGAGAGTTGATGAACGTGTTGCGATGAATCCCGCCTAGGCGCGCGAAACTGGCATTCTCAAGCCCGGGGATCATGCGGAATACGTCAGTTTGTGCACCATATTTCATTTTAGTCTGAAAGCCGACGATGTTGAACAACGTACCCAGTGCGTTGTCTCGGCGCAGTTGCACAACGGCATGAGGTTTGACGTCAGGCTGATGCGGATTGGTCAGGCCTACCGGTTTCATCGGACCGTGGCGCAGCGTCTCGCGGCCCCGTTCCGCCATAACCTCGATGGGCAGGCAGCCGTCAAAATACCCGGCAGTTTCACCTTCGTGAAATTCGGTTTTGTCTGCGGATAGCAGGGCGTCAATGAAGGCCTCGTACTGATCGCGGTCCATGGGACAGTTCAGATAGGCCGTCCGCTCTTCTTCGGTTTCGCCCTTGTCATAACGTGACTGCATCCACGCCTGGCTCATGTCGATGCTGTCGGCATAGACAATAGGCGCGATCGCGTCGAAGAACGCCAGAGCCTCAGCACCTGTCTGGGCCCTGATCGACTCGCCCAGCGACGAGGACGTCAACGGACCGGTCGCAATGATCCAGTGGCCGTCGTCGGGCAGGGCGGTGACTTCTTCGCCCGTCACCTCAACCCGCGGATGGGCCTGCAGCTTGGCGGTCACTGCTTCGGCAAACGGATCACGATCCACGGCCAATGCGCCACCGGCGGGCAGGCGATGCGTATCGGCGGTGCCCATGATGATGCCGTTGGCTTCGCGCATTTCCCAATGCAGCAGACCGACGGCGTTTTGTTCGTCGTCATCCGAGCGGAAGGAGTTCGAACACACCATCTCGGCCAGATTGCCGGTCTGGTGCGCAAAAGTGCCCACTTTGGGCCGCATTTCGTGGATTACAACGTCCACGCCCATTTCCGCTGCTTGCCAGGCCGCCTCGGACCCCGCCATGCCGCCGCCAACTATATGCAATTTCTGTGTCATGAGGTGCCACATAGGGCACAGCATCGCGCAACGCAACACACGCCAGATTTCGCGTTGATTAGCCAGTAATTTAAGGAGGGTACTTGGGGTCGCCGCAGCGGGAATGTCAGCGCCGGTGAGAGAAACCAGCTTGGAGGGACCTTCCGCCTACAGCGACCCAAAAGCGTATTTGGGCCTAAGCCATGTCTCAGCTTTGCCACAGTGTGGCCCTTTTGAAAAGGACTAAATTGCGAACAGTCGCGAAAATTTCCTTAAATAATCTCGTTATTGTTCCCAATTTGGCGGTCTTTTTTCGATAAATGCAGATATTCCTTCTTCGGTATCCCGATGCATCATATTCTGTGCCATTACCTCGCCGGTATAGGCGTAGGCCTGTTCGATCGGCATATCCAATTGCTTGTAATAGGCCTGTTTGCCCACTTTGACAGCTGATCCAAGCTTGTCGGCCAGTTGTTCGGCCAGCGCCATCGTTTCATGTTCCAACAACATTTCGGGTACGGCCCGGTTGATCAGGCCCAGTTCGGCCGCGCTTTCCGCGGAGATGAACTTGCCTGTCGTCAACATCTCAAATGCCTGTTTCCGGGGGATATTCCGGCTGAGGGCCACCATAGGGGTCGAGCAAAACAACCCGATATTGACTCCGTTTACACCAAAGCGGGTGCCTTCGGCTGCAATCGCCAGATCACAGGTGGCCACCATTTGGCAACCGGCTGCCGTGGCGATGCCGTGGACTTGCGCGATCACGGGTTGGGGCAGGGATTGAATCGACAACATCATCTTGGCGCACTGCGCGAACAGGTCCTGGAAATAGGCTTTTCCCCCATCCTCGCTCTGACGTCCCGCAGTCATCTGTTTCAGATCGTGACCTGCGCAAAACGCCTTGCCTTCGCCGGACAGGATCACGGCGCGAATGCTCGAGTCGTTACTTAAGGCGTCGAATTCAGCCTGAAGTGCTGCCAGCATCTCTTCGCTCAGGGCATTCAGGCGCTCTGGCGCGTTCATTTTCAACCGGGCAACGCCATTCATGTCGTTACGTTCCAGAATTCCCATCTTGCTCTCCGAACTGATGTCGGGCCAACTCTAGGGCGGCAATTCGAGGAGGGGAAGTATGTCGTTGGTTTTGAACCGCAAACAACTGTCAGATTATCTGGTCGAAGTTTTTCCGCAGGTCGAGAAGGACTTTGTCATCGACAGCCTGGATGAAAACTCAATCACCATGCGGCTGAAGGTCGGAGACAGGCATCTGCGTCCAGGGGGGACAGTTTCAGGCCCGTCGATGTTCGGTCTGGCCGATGTAAGCGTCTATGCAATGATCCTTGCATTGAAAGGACGTCAGTCGCTGGCGGTGACGACGGGGTGTTCGATGGATTTCATGCGCAAACCCGATGGAGCCAACGATATGATCGCGCGCTGCAGCTTGCTAAAACTGGGCAAGACGCTTGCGGTAGGCGATGTTCTGATGTTCTCGGAAGGCTCTGTCAAACCCGTGGCGCGGGCTACGATGACCTATTCTTTGCCGCCTGCAGGGTCTGCAGCAGCGGCGTTTGGATAAAAAAGGGCCGGGTATGAAACCCGGCCTAGGAAGAGGTCCCGATAGGGACTGGGGATAATTAATACTGCCAGAAATAGCGTTTGATCTCACGGTCGGCCGCGGGGCGGGTCAGGCCGACATCTTTAAGCATGCGATCATCCAGCTTTGACAGGTTAATTCTGCTGCGGCGCTGTCGTTCCCACTGTGTGACAGTCGCCGCAAACCGCACGGCCAGCGCGGCGATCATCGGCAGCCGAGGGCTATCGTTCAGCAGCATGAGGGCGGGGTTGTGCATATGGCGTGTCATCTTGGGTATCCTTTCAAATTGTATTGACACAAAGTACTAATGTTCGGTACATGTGTGTGATACATTCGGGATTGTGTCAAAAGCAAAGGAAGAATTGTAATGGATACAATTTGGCCAGAGGCGTTACCAAAATCCAAAGGTCCCAAGTACACACTGGTCGCCGACACAATACGAAAAGCGATTGAGAACAAAGCACTGGAGGTAGGGTCTAAACTGCCTCCAGTCCGGGAGCTTGCGTATCGGTTACAAATAACGCCCGGCACGGTTGCCCGGGCATATACGATTCTGACGGAAGAAGGCTTGCTACAAGCCGAGGTCGGACGTGGTACATTTGTCGCCCCTCCAAAATCACCTTTGCTGGACGATGTGTGGGCAAGACAACTTCACCTGCGCGACGACAAGTACAACGCCGATGTCAGCTTGTTCAGCCCCAGATTACCGGATGTGGGGCAGGTGGCATTGATCAGGGAATGTCTTAAGAAAGTGTCCCAAGCCGATCCGCGTTTGCTGATGAATTACCCGACGCGCGATGCGTACCAACCCATGCGGCAGGCGGTCGTTGAATGGCTCTCAGATCTGCCGCTTGGCGCAGTGACCCATGATGATGTGGTTCTGACGCATGGTGGGCAAAATGGTCTTTGCCTGGTGTTTCAGACGATCCTGCGCGGCCCCAAACCGGTCGTTCTGGTTGAAGATCTGTCATATGCCGGTTTCCGTCGGGCAGGTGAGTTGATGCGAGCCGAGGTTGTCGGCGTGAAGATGGACAAGTGGGGCATTGACCCTCAGGCTATGGATCACATTTTGCGTCAGACCCAGGCGCAAGCGGTTTGCGTTTCGCCCGAGGTGCAAAACCCAACCGGTACACATACGCCGCTGGAACGTCGAAAAGAGGTTGTGGAAGTCGCCCGCCGCCATGATTTGCAGATCATTGAAGACGATTGCTATCGAATGGGGGACGCACGCGAGCCCAGCTATCGTGCATTAGCACCTGAACGGGGTTGGCATGTTTCGTCGATCTCAAAAATCCTGACGCCAGCCCTGCGGGTCGGGTTCGCCATCGCCCCGCGCGAACGCAGCGTCGATCTTCGGCGCTCAGCCGAATACGGCTATTTCGGTTTGGCACAACCGCTTGCAGAGCTGACCCGGCTGTTGCTGTCTGATCCACGGACACGGCAGATCGCCAGGTACGTCCGCGCCCGGATGGGCGATTATGTCCGGGTGACGGTCAATGCGCTTGGCGGCTTTGATCTGAACTGGGCACCGGACGTGCCGTTTGTCTGGTTGAACTTGCCGTCGGGTTGGCGTGCCGCCGCATTCAGCCGTGCTGCTGAACGCGAAGGCATTCAGTTACGGTCTGCCGACGAGTTCGCGCTGCGGGACGGCCGTGCACCCAATGCCGTACGCATTGCGATGAACGGGCACGTGTCATTGGAGCGGTTCGAGGCCGCAATGCAGCGCCTGCGGGCGCTTTTAGATAATCCGCCGGAACAGATCAGCGTTTAGGCCCCTAGCTCAATGGGGCGGGGTCGCCAAAGAACCCGGCCAGATGTGAAATCTTGCCTTGTTCATCCAATCGAACGAAATCGTGGCCGGTCACCATTACGGTGCCGTCGGGGTCAACCATATGCCAAGTAAAGTGGACGACATCGTGATGATTGTTGGGGTTACTGGTCAGCTCAACCCGCCCGCCAGAGCTTTGGAGGACTTCCCCGATATGATCGCACAGGTTTGACCGTCCGTTCACTTCTGCCGTCGGGTCTACATAGACGCCATCCGTGGCGAAACACTTGGTTAATAGGTCAAGGCGTTGACCTTGGTTGGCCTGTTGCCAGGCCGCCCCGTAATCGGCGATGGTTTGCAGCCAATCCATTCTCTGGCCACTCCTTTTTTGATCGCTGGTCTACGACAGTATATCTGGTCGGGGATATTTGCGGTAATCGATGGTGATTTCATGGGGTAAAATAATACCTATTTCTTAATACACTGTAATTGCTAAATTATTTTTGATTTCATGTTCTTGACGCGCCACAAGGGTACATCTAAATACGCAACATCGAATTCGGACCGCTCCGTATGTGAGCGGTCTTTCACATCAAACAGGACTATCCTGCCATGAAAACCTTTTCTGCAACACCTGCAGACATCGACAAGAAATGGATCCTGATCGACGCCGAGGGCGTTGTTCTGGGCCGTCTTGCTTCGATCGTCGCCATGCGTCTGCGTGGCAAGCACAAAGCGTCGTTCACTCCGAACATGGATATGGGCGACAATGTCATCGTGATCAACGCTGACAAAATCCAGATGACCGGCAAGAAGCGCGAAGAAAACTTCTACTGGCACACTGGCCACCCGGGCGGCATCAAGTCGCGCACCAAGCAGCAGATCCTTGAAGGCAAGCACCCCGAGCGTGTTGTGACCCAAGCGGTCAAGCGCATGCTGCCTGGCAACCGCCTGTCGCGTCAGGTTATGACCAACCTGCGTGTTTATGCCGGTGCTGAGCACCCGCATGAAGCCCAGTCGCCCGAAGTTCTGGATGTTGCATCCATGAACAAGAAAAACACCCGGAGCTAATGACCATGGCTGATCAGATCAATACTCTCGAAGAGCTGAGCGCCGTTGCAGGCGTTGAGGTTGTGGCCGAAGAAGTCATCGTGCGTGAACCCGTACGTGACGAACTGGGTCGCTCTTATGCCACCGGCAAGCGTAAAGACGCTGTTGCCCGCGTTTGGATCAAGCCGGGTTCCGGCAAGGTCACCGTGAACGGTAAAGACCAGGACGTGTATTTCGCACGCCCCGTTCTGCAGCTGATCCTGCGCCAGCCGTTCCAGGTTGCTGGCGTTGAAGGTGAGTTCGACGTTGTTGCAACCGTCAAAGGCGGTGGCCTGACCGGTCAGGCCGGCGCGGTCAAGCACGGCATCTCGAAAGCACTGCAGCTGTACGATCCGTCCCTGCGCGGCGCACTGAAAGCCGCTGGCTTCCTGACCCGCGACAGCCGCGTTGTGGAACGTAAGAAATACGGTAAGCGCAAAGCGCGTCGTTCGTTCCAGTTCTCGAAGCGTTAATTCGCTGCCGAGTGCACAAAATCAAAGGGCTCGCATGTGCGAGCCCTTTTTCGTTTGAGATGCGTGTTGGGGGTTATTCTTCGTACACCATCTTCCAGGCACCGTTTTCCACAACATTCACATAGACTGAATCGGCCCCCTGGTGATCATCGGGCCCAAAAGTCATGTGGTTGCCCACCAGTTCATCTTGATAGTCCAGCGTTTCCATCGCGGCGATAAAGCTTTCATGCGTCAGATCGGGGCCAGCAGCCTCAAGTGCTTTGACCATCGTTTCAGCAGCAGAATATCCCAGCATTGCGAACCCGACGGGATCTTCACCGGTTGCCGTTTTATATTCTTCGATAAAGGCGGCAGGGGCGGGGTCTTCTGCGCGGGACCACAGATCCTGCCACGACGCGGCGGCGTAGAACCCGTCTGTCACTCCGCCCGGCACCTGCGCAACGACGGTCAGGAAACTGGCCGAGGTGCCAAGGAACTTCATATCTGCAAGGCCCATCTTTTTGGCCGTGCCAACAACGGTAATGGCCTGACGTACGCCCAGAGCGATCGTTACGATTTCGCACCCTTCTTCCTTGAGCTTGCTCAGCGAGCCCACGAAATCCGTTTCATCCGGCTTGTGCGTGGTCTCGGCGACAAACGCGATCCCGGCTTCTTCGGCACCGGCCTTGGTACCTTCGACGATTTCGGCACCAAAATCGGTTGGCAAGTACATCGAGCATACAGACTGCCCGCCGAACTCGCCCGCCAGATACTTCACGCCAACACGGCTTTGGTCAAAGTAGGTCGAAAAGGCCGTGAACTTGTTGTCCATCGGTTCCTGCAGCATTTGCCGTGCAGCCGACAGAGGGGCGACATTGGGAATACCTTTTGGATCCAACAACTTGAAGCCCGCGACATTCATCGGGGTTCCCAGCGACTGTAGCATCGCAAACACCTTGTCGCGGTTCAGCAGCTTATTATAGCCCTGCATCGCACGCGGCATCTGATATCCGTTGTCCTCGACCACATAGCGGATCGTGCGCCCATGCACGCCGCCATTAGCGTTCACGCGATCGAACACCACATTCGCACCTTTGATGGCCGGAACACCGACGGCCGCGAAGATACCGCTCAGATCGTTGACCGAACCGATGACGATCTCATCATCCGTGACACCCTGTGTCTGTGCATTGGCAAGGGTCGCCGAAGCCGTCAAGGCGGTGGCCGCCGCCAGCCGCATGATCACATTCTTCATCTTTCTCCTCCCTTTGGGTTATCTCTTTTTTTAATTGTACATGTCTTCAATAAGATGGCCGTGTTTCTTTTCGACAAAACTGCGTTTCAGCTTCATTGTTGCGGTCAGTTCATCGTCATCCGCTGTCAGAAGCACATCAATCAGGCGAAAGTCTTTGATCTGTTCGACCCGCGCGAAATCCTTGTTCACGGCATCGATTTCCGCCTGAATCTGATCTTTGACTTCGGATGCGGCACATAAGGACGCAAAATTCGAGAATGGAATCTTCCGGTCTTGTGCAAATTTCTCAACGTTTTCCTGATCAATCATAATCAGCGCGGTCAGGTACTTACGCTTGTCGCCGATGATCACCGCGTCCGCGATATAGTGGCTGAATTTCATTCGGCTTTCGATCTCGGCAGGGGTGATATTCTTGCCACCGGCAGTGATGATGATGTCTTTCATGCGTCCCGAAATAGTGACGTAGCCGTCGTCATCGATATGCCCTAGATCGCCGGTTCGCAGCCAGCCATCGGCGGTGAAAGTCTCGGCCGTTTTGGCGTTGTTACGCCAATATCCCTGAAAGATATTAAGGCCTTTCAGCTGAATCTCACCGTCTTCGGAGATACGGATGTCATTTCCCGGCACAGCGCGTCCGATGGTCCCGACCTTATTGCTTTCAATGGTGTTTAGCGTCGCCAGACCCGAAGTTTCGGTCATCCCGAACCCCTCGACCAACGGCACGCCAATTGCCCAGTACCATTTCAACAGATCGGTCGAAATCGGGGCCGCACCTGAACCGCCGCGCCGTATTTTGTCCATACCCAGCATGCGGCGCAGATTGCGCAGAACCAGCCGGTCCCACACCCAAAATTGCGCGGCGACACCGACTGGGACGGGTTTGCCGGCCAGAATGTACTCGGCCCGCGCAAGCCCTACCTTCAGGGCCATGCCAAAGGCTGCGCGGCCCGTGGGCGTCGCATCCTGCGTCATGATCTGAACGTAGGAATAAATCTTCTCCCAAACCCGCGGAACGGCAGTAAAGGTCGATGGTGAGATCTCTTGCAGGTTCGTAAATACGGTCTCCGGGCTTTCGGCAAAATTGACGATGCATTTGGCGGCGAGAGGGAAATAGATGGATACGTCACGCTCTAGAATATGGCACAACGGTAGAAAGCATAGCTGTTCGTCCGTCTCTAAGGCAGGCAACGCATGTGCCCCACATTCTATTGCCGCAAGGATGTTCTCATGGCTCAGCATCGCGCCCTTCGGCATTCCCGTGGTGCCCGAGGTGTAGATCAGAAGTGCTGTATCCTGTGGCGACGCCAGCGCGATTTCGGCCTCGAAACGATCGGGATCTTCAGCTTCGGCTTGTTGGCCCAGCGTATACAGCGCGTCGATCATCATGCAGCGCGCATGATCCAGATCGTGCAGGCCTTCATCGTCAAGAATGATGACATTCAGAAGGCAGGGAACCTCATCTTCGACCTGCAGGAACTTGTCCAACTGCTCTTCGTTTTCGACGATCAGAAATCGGCTGTCACTGTCATTGATGAGATATTTCAATTGGCTGGCAGAATCGGTGGTGTAGACGCCCGATGCGATGCCTCCAACGGCCTGAATGCCCATGTCGAACCAGGCCCATTCCTTGCGGTCCTCTGACAGAATCGAGACAACTTCGCCTCGTTGCAATCCCAATTTGCGCAGTGCAAGCCCAATCCACTTGGCATGCTGCCAATAGTCGGCCCAGGAATACGACTTCCAGATGCCAAGGTCCTTTTCGCGGTGCGCCGTGCGATCACCAAGCTCAGTGCAGCGGTTCCGAAATAGCTCGCAGATTGTCGTGCACTCATCGACACAGACCGGGCGCTGGCCGGGGTTTGCGTTCAGGCGAACGCCGTTGACTGTGATCTGAGGGGGCAGGGTGCTGATATTCATCTGTCTCACCTCCACGTCTTTTTCCGCTTCCAACGGCGGTTTTCCCGCGCGCCTTCTTCCTGAACGCCCAGATAGAAATTCTGGATGTCCTCTGACCGCATCAGAACATCTGCTGCGCCGTCCATGACGATGCGTCCGACCTCCATTACATAGCCATGGTGGGCCAGTTCCAGGGCGGCGTTGGCGTTTTGCTCGACCAGCATCATGGTCATGTTTTGCTCGTCATTCAGTCGTTTGAGGATGCCAAAAATTTCCTGAACCAGCAGCGGTGACAGACCAAGCGAGGGTTCATCCAACAGCATGATCTTTGGGTTGGCCATCAAGCCACGGCCGATTGCCAACATCTGTTGCTGCCCGCCAGATAATGTTCCCGCCTCTTGGTTGCGACGTTCCTTGAGGATCGGAAAGTATGAGAACACCAGATCCCGATCGTGATCGATCTGACCCTTGTCCTTCAGGGTATAGGCCCCGAGGCTGAGGTTCTCGTCGACCGTCAGCAATGGAAACACTTCACGCCCTTCGGGCACATGAACGATGCCTTGCTGCACGACCTTGTGTGGCTCGGACCCCTGAATTTCGTCGCCGTCAAACGTGATCTTGCCCTTTTCCGGATCCATCACGCCAGAAACGGTTTTCATCAGCGTGGTCTTGCCCGCGCCATTGGCGCCAAGGATCGAGACAATTTGGCCCTGATGAACATCCAGAGAAACACCCCGGATCGCCATGATCGGACCATAAAAACTTTCGATGTTGCGGATTGTCAGGATCGGCTCGCTCATGAGGCTTTCCCCAAATAGGCCTCGACCACCGCCGGGTGCGACTGAACCTCAGCAGGTGTTCCCAGCGCCAGTTTCGCGCCGTCCGCCATTGCAAGAACGCGGTCTGAAACGCCAGACACCAGCCCCATATCATGCTCGACCATCAGTACCGTGATCCCCATCTGCCGCCGGATATCGTCAATCCACCAGCGCATGTCGGTTGTTTCTTCGACTGACAGACCCGAGGCCGGTTCGTCCAACAATAGCAGCTTGGGATCGGTGGCCAGTGCGCGGGCCACCTCGACTACCTTACGCACGCCATAGGGCAGGCCAGAAATCATTTTGTCGCGGAACGCCTGCAGGTCGAGGAAGTCGATAATCTCTTCGACCTTTTCGCGGTTCTCCAGTTCCTGTCTTCGTGCGGAGGGCAGAAACAACACCTCGGACAGCATGTTGGTTTTGCGGTGGCGGTGCCGTCCGACAAGCAGGTTCTGCAAGACCGTGGCATGCTCGAAGAGTTCGATGTTCTGAAATGTCCGCGCCACACCATATGCAGCCACGCCGGACGGTTTGGCCTTAAGCAAGTCGTGCCCGTCGTAACGGATTTTGCCTGCGTAGGGGTCGTAGAAACGCGAGATTAGGTTGAAGACCGTGGACTTCCCTGCACCATTAGGGCCAACGATGGCGAAAACCTCGCCTTCCTCGACTTCGAAAGATAGATCATTGACGGCAGTCAACCCACCGAATTTCAGGGTGACGTTTTCGAACTCAAGCAGGCTCATCTCAGGCGCTCCGTCTTGAGGTAGGATTTCTGACGCTTGAACATGTCTTTGCGATAGAAGGGAAACAGCTCGAACCACGTGCGAATTTTCAGCCAGCGCCCGTACAGGCCCATCGGTTCAAACAGGATGAAGGCGATCAGGATCATACCGAAGATACCGAATTCCAATCCCGGGATGGCGACGGTATTGCCACCAAACACTGCGCCCACATACTCCTTTGATATCGACAGGAACTGGGGCAGGAACCCGATCACGATCGCTCCAAGGAATGCACCGTGGACGGATCCCAGACCACCGATCACGATCATCATCAGTAGCTGGATTGAGATCAGGACGCTGAACGTCTCATTGTTGAATGCGCCCGAGAACATACCCATCAACGCGCCCGCCCATCCGCTGACCGCGCAGGACAGCGCGAACGAGATCATCTTGGTCCGTGCAATGTCCACGCCCATGGCCTGTGCCGACACTTCAGAATCCCGAACAGCGATAAAGCTACGCCCCAAAGGCGCGCGCAACAGGTTGATGTAGCCAAGCGTCACCAGCACCGCCACACCAAGAACCAACCAGAAGAACTGAACCGGAGTGCCCCAGCGGTCGACCAGGAACCCGAAGATCTCGACACCGCCAAGATATTTGCCCGCGACACCGCCCGTAATCGGCTCGGCCAGAACGATGACGTCATCCATCAGGATGGACAGGGCCATTGTGAAGATCGCGAGATATATCCCGTGCAGTCGCAGGGCAGGGATGGCGACCGTCACTCCGGCCAACCCGGTCAGAATACCAGCCAAGGGGAAGGCAATCAGGAACGGCACGCCAGCTTCAAGAAGAATGACGTTGGCGTAGCAACCAAAGGCCAAAAACGCGGCATGACCTAGGCTGACTTGCCCTGTGTGACCCGTCAGGATCATCAACCCCAGGCCCGCGATGGCCCAGATCAGCACGTTTGTCAGCTCACCCAGGTAGAAGTCGTCCAGCCACCACGGAGCGGTCGCGACAACTGTCAGCAAGATCAGGTACAGGCAAAGCTGATACGCGTCCTTCCATGGTCGGATATCCTGCATGTAGTTGGTTTTGAACACAATCCGCATGATTTAGACCTTCTTGACCCGAACCTGACTGAACAGCCCATTCGGGCGAAAGATCAGCACCGCCAGCAGCAGCGCATAAGGCGCGATCTGGCTGTACCCTGCCGCGATGTAGCGGCTGGCAAAGGGCTCGATCACACCAACGATCAGCCCGCCAGCCAATGCTCCCGGCAGGCTTCCAAAGCCACCGATTACGGCTGCGGCGAAGGCCTTGATGCCGAGCAAACCGGTGGTTGGATCGACAGACCCCTTGGCCGCGAACAAGATGCCTGCAATCCCCGCGACAACCCCCGCCAAAGCCCAGATAAAGCCCTGCACACGCTTCACCGGTATTCCCATGTAATACGCCGCCAACTGGTTCTGCGACGCGCCCTGCATCGCAAGACCCAGCTTGGTTCGACTGAAGAAAACATACAGCCCCCAGGTCAGCAAGATGGTCACGACGATGACCGCGACGTCCTCCATCCCCAGCACCAGTCCGCCAAAGCGGACTTCCTTGCCGGCCAACGGGTTTTGAAGCGTCTGCGGCTCGTGCCCCCAGATCAACCCGGCTGCGAACCGGATTACGAAACCCAAAGCGATGGTCAGGATAACAACTGCCGTTTGGCTTTCTCCAAACAAACGCCGGATGATCAGGCGATCAAGCAAGTAGCCCAACGCGCCCATGATCCCCAATGAAATCGGCAAGGCCATCCAGAAGGGCAGCCCCATATACTCCGTATTCGTAAGCCCGATCGTCACGAAGGCGCCCAACATCATGAAGTCGCCCTGCGCGAAATTCACTGCCTCGGTGGCCTTGTAAATCAGAACAAAGCCAAGCGCGATCAGGCCGTAGACACAGCCATTCGCCAGCCCGCTGATCAGCAGCTGCGCGTTATCCAAGTTTGTCCTCCCATGCCGGTTGGCCCGGCGTTCCTTACGCCCCGGACATCCTCCTTCGTCCGGGGCTTTGTTCTACTATGGCGTGATAATCACCTTCCCGTCACTCTTTTTCAGAGCATTGGCCAGATTTGCCACCACATCACGCAAGCCAAGCCGTTCAGAAACATCCGTTTTCCAGCGTCCGTCAGCAAACCGGGCCTGTACCTCACCAACGACTCTCATCTGGTCCGCCGGAGGCGTTGACGTCATCCACTTGGTCAACCAGAACCCCTCGATCCGCTTGCCCATAAAGATCAACTGACCGGTCTGTGTCAGCTTTGGCAATTCGGGGCTGAGCTTGCCGTAAATGACCCACCGGGCACCGTTGGGCATCGAACAGAAAATCTGCTCGGAGACCTGATCCGTCACGGCATCCAGAAAGACACGTGGTTTCAGTTCCATGCTAAGCTCTGCGAATTTCTGTATCATGTCCGGGTCGGACGTGACCAAGACCTCATGAGCGCCAAGTTCTTTCAAGGATTCAACTGCCTCGGCCCGACGCACGATTGCGATTGGTTTCAGTCCCAAATCGCGTCCAAGCGAGCACATGAGTTTGCCCAACTGGCTGGTGGCCGCGGAAACGACAAAAGCATCGCCCGCACCCCGCGCGATGTCCACCATGGCCATCGCCGTCATGGGATTGATGACCTGGGCGGAACCATCTTCGTCTGAGATATCGGGTCGCAGTGGGATACACATCAGCGCCTGCGTCACGACATACTCCGCCCACGCCCCGGAACCAGCCGCCACAAAGGCAACCCTTTGTCCCTGCAACGCTTCGGCACCGGTGCCGGTGGCCACCACGTCGCCACAGCCTTCGAACCCGGCGGGCGTGCCTTTGACACGCGGTTGCCCGTATTCTCCCTTGATAAAGTGGAGATCGGATGGATTCACCGACGCCGTCCGTAATTTGATCAGCACCTGACCGGGACCAGGTTCGGGCACGGGAAGCTCGGCCTCGGCCAGCCAATCGGCGGCATCCTCGATAAAAGGACCTGTGGCCGATCCGGAATAGCCGTCATGGGTTTGAATGACGGCGAACATGTTTGGGGGCAGGGTGGTCATTATGTCTCCTATCTCCTGTGCGGACACAGCACAGAACAGGTCTGTTGCAAGTGGTGTTGCGTTGGATTTAGGGGCAGCCAATCAAACGGGTGCTGAGACGTCAATCAGAGTTGCGCCTGACGTAACGGGAATGCGCGCCCGGTAAAGAAAAAGGGCCGCTCAAAATAGAACGGCCCCCAGAAATTATTGTTGTCCAGTCAAAAGCGTGCGCAGCTCTTCGATCTTCTGAGCAATCAACTGAGGGGATGCCTTGATTTCATCCAGGATACCCAAGGCTTTTGTTTTCAGGTCCTGTGACAACTGGCTATCCTGAACCGAAGCTACCATGGCGTCATAGTCAAAATTCTCGACGGAAAGCGTACCTTCTTCGATCCAGGAATTCAGCAAGTCTTGCCCCTGATTGGCCAGGGACGCGACCTGATCTCCGGCCTGGTCGGCCAGATCGGAGGCCGCCTGTCCGGCTTGTTCGGCCGCTTCGGTGGCCTGGTCAGCAATGGAAGATGCGGCTTCGCTCGCCTGTTCGGTGGCGGCATCCACGGCATCATTTACGGCCGCACCTGCGTCCTGGGCCGCCGATTGCAGGCTTTCGGCAGGCGTGGGTTCGGGTTGATTGAGGTAATAGTAAGCTCCGGCGCCAAGTCCGGCGACGATAACAGCTAATATGAGAGTACGCGACATGGGGTTCTCCTTGAAATATGTGTCGCTTAGATGAGGGTAAATTATCAGTGATCAAAGGGGAATTCCCAGAAATTCATTTCAATTCGGGGGTTTGAGCCAGCCTGCGCCGATCTGATGGAACCAGGTGGCAATAACACGCCGTCATGCGGACAGCACGGCAGGTGAGCTTGATTATTCGCCAAAATCCGAGGCGGAATTGGGCCGGAAGCAGACGCATATGGCGTGGTTTCGAGACGGTGGAACATCAAACTCAAAAAAACTTGCGAAGTAGCTTTGCTTCGTATCATCTCAGATCCTTCTGTTTTTTCAGTTCGTATTGCAACAGAGACACAAACAAAAAACGCCACATAGGGCACTGAGAAATAACGTTCAGATGGCTGCCAATCCTGATTCGGGAAAATGGCGGAGAGACAGGGATTCGAACCCTGGGTGGGCTTGCACCCACAACGGTTTTCGAGACCGTTTCTAAAGGTGGTTTGGCAAATTTGCCTCATATAAAATAAGGGGCAGGCGAGCCAACCTCGGGCAAAATCAGCAGGACTGGCAGCACGGGTTGGCATAGAAAGACGGCATAGTTCCAAAGCCATGCAAGCGAGTTGGATTCTGGCGTTGAGGAGGCTGGATGAGTTTGACGCCAATACCTCTAAAAGCGACAATTGCGGAACGGCGATCTATCTGGCAGGGACCAACACCCGACGCGTCAAGCGGGTGCTGTTCGGCCTGTTCGAAGGGGCAATTGGCAAGGGCGTGGTCAGCCGGGCATGGCGAAAGGCGAAGGTCGACTGGGACTTTTGGCGTGCCCGGGATCTGCCCATCCGGCATTGCACGTGTCATAAGCACCGGAACCTCCTGGGCATGCTCCCAAGCGCCAGCTCGACGAACTGGGTGAGGACCACCGCGACACGCGGCTCCATGCGGTAGCCCCTGTCGGCCGAATTAGGTAGCAGGTACACAGCCAGGTGATCGTACAACGGCAAATAAATGAGAGGTTCCGATATTCGGTTGGACTATCCTCACTCACATTGCTTGAACCGCTTCCACACATCTGGCGTGAACTACGGTTTTTCACCAATCACCTGAGACCCTGCTGTGATAGGGAATTAGGCCGGGATTGGGCTTTTCTGAAATGTTGCGGAAGCTTGCGAAAAAACGGGCGGATGTTCGCGAACCATACGTTCAGGTCGGTATGGCTAAGACGGCGCGAACAGGAGGATTTCAACTTCTGGTGAGACGGTTTTTGCCAATATTTTGGTTGTTCCGGACCAGCTGGTCCTGCACAACTCAACCAAAAGAAGACCTGAGGCACGCGCTTGACGACGATAATCGACAGCATATTGGCATCGCGGGATGATTTGTGGCCGCTCCAGGATACGTTCTACTTCAAGGAGGGTGACGCAGTCTTCGAGATCTCGCCCGCGTCCAGTTTCTCGGCGGAGATTCCAGCGGACAACCAGAAGCTCTATTCAGAGACGTTTCGGTATGCCTGGCAGGTGCCGCGCCGGACAGCGGAGGGAAGCACTCAGGTTCGACGTTGGTTGGCGCGGATGACCTTCGCTGCGATCGGCTTTCTGCTGTTCGCGGCTTTTGAGATAATCAAGGCATACGTGGCACCGGTCGGAGATGCGACGGCATCATGGGACGTGCTGATGGAAGACGTCCGACTGAAATACGGCCTCTTCATAGCCGCTTTGTGTGGCGCGGCGCCGCAGCTTCTGGAGCAATGGCTGGGGCCAAGTCACTTCTATGAGAAAATTGCCTTCCGCGCGGCGGCACAGGGCCGGCGCTCTCGTGTTTTATTCTTCACGGACAAGGTGATTATCAAGCCGGGGACGGTTTCACAGATCACTATTCACCGTGATGAGCCGGATGTATCTCTCCGGGTGGTGCGGGGCAAAGGACTTTATGGTTTGGAGGTGCGGTTTGGCGGCAAGGTGATGGTCGTCTTCGGCCCGACGTTGAACGAAAAGGACGTCAACCTGCTACAGGATTTCCTGGGCATGTGGTGGCATGGCGAGGAGTATTTGGCTGCGGCGGCCGGACACATGATCCTGACAGACGGCGACTCAAGGCTTTTTGATATCATAATGATGGAGAAGTCGAGCTTTAGCGCGTCGGCATATGACGCGAAGGTGAACGTAGAGTTCGTCGACGAGCGCGCACGTAAAAACTGGATGCCCATTGGGGCGTCGGTGCACGTGTCGCCTGGCACATGTCAGGTCTCTGGGCGATGGGTCGATCGAGGACTGTCAAAGCTGAATTATACCGACATGATGACGTTGCTGCGGGACCAAAAGCTCTCCGTCCTCGACGCCACGCTTGAGGCCGAGGAGGGCATTATTGAGATCCCGATCCGGACGGAAGATGAGTATCGCATGCTGGTCCAGCTGATGAGGGATTACGCGGATGCTTTCCTCTATCTCGAGGGCGACGGTGGAAACTACATCGTGGAAATTGCTGATCCAGACGTGCCTATTCGCGGCCCTCGTCGCTATATCGGGGGCACGGATCATCTGAAGACGATGATGGATCTGGCTCGAAATTTTCGAGATTTTCGGGCTGAGATGTAGCAGCGTTCGCTCTGCTTTTCTCTGCCTGAAGCTGGCAGGGAAGGTGCTGAAGGTTCACATCCAGATGGTTTGTCCCGTGATAGGATGGACAGAGGGCGACTGGCGCGAGTGTGCACTTCAACAACCTAAAGCTCCCTGCGGGTTAAAAGTTCGATTTCAACCCTGAAATACGCCGTGGAGCAGTGTTTACTCTGCAAAAGAAAATTATTGATAAAGCAATCGATGGTGATTGACATGGTTGAGAGAGCGCCATACTTACAACCTTAAGGCTATGGTCGGCCTGGGGCAGCTGCGAAGTTCGGTGCGGTTGACAAAGAGACCTACAGCAGTCGCTGCACCAACATGTTCTGCTACTTCCACCGAACAGTGGAGAGGCGAATATGCTTCAGACAACATCAAAATTTGCGCCGAAATACCTTCCGTTCAATAAGTTTCACGTCGCGGAGATCACAGGAATAGAGCCCGATTTTTTGCGCGGTTCAGCACGCCGCCTTGCAAAAGACCGTGAAAGCATCAAACACACGACCGTTCTGAATTATATCTGCAAAGCGCTCGGTTTTCGGGGAGGGTTTTCAAGCTTCAAGCAGACTCATTCGCAAGAACTCAGTGTCTTCATGGAGCGTCATAAGTTGAATGGTGCCGGGCTATACGATCCAGGAATTCAGGACAAACCGATTCAGATCGATTTGGCTGAGATCTCTGGGCGATGCTTCCAGTCAGAGAATAACTCTCCGGCGCGCATCTTTACTGGCGCAGGTGTAGACTGGTTTGACCTTCTTGAGGCAGCTTTAGATGTTTCAGGTTTTGAGGTGAAAAACCGGTTCACAGGGCGAAAAATAACGGATGCAACAGAGATAGCGAATGCGCGGCGTGACATCCCGATGAACTGGATTGTTCTACACGAAAACAAGTACCTGTCGTTGGATGCGTGCTGGACTCTCAACACGCTGCTTGGTGATCAGTTGCTCCAATACGAAGGGCAACAAGGAGATGCTCAAACTTCATTTGTCGCGAAAGTATACTTCCCGGATTATATGGAAGCTGAGGAGATTGCGCGCGACGAAGAAAGGTATCAGGGCGCGGCAGAGATGCTGACACGTATCCTGCCCAAATTGGACCGCGGCTGGGTTGATATCTTGCGGTTCAACAAAAACCTGATATTCGTTCGTGACTGGACCGGGGGCTATGACTTCGTATTTCCTCAGCTTAGGAAAACGAAGTTCAACCACAACATTCACACACCTTATCTGAAAAATGCCGACGTTCCGAAGTCGGATGACCTCTATCACTTCCGACGCTGGTATTTCTATGAATATGACGGCTGGTCGGAGTTGGATCGGCACAATGCGGAGCGTCACTTTTATGCGCAAAGCAACCAGCCATGCAACTACCCCGGTGAAGAACAAGTCCTCCGATCCTACTTTCTTGCCTCAGGACGCTACACTGCACCGTCCGAAAAGGCATCGTTGGTCGAAGGTTTCATGGAAGTCACCATCGGCACCAAGCGGCTGGCCGTTTCGGATCCAATCTCGGTTGCGCAATTCCGGGATTTCATGATGCAAGAGAACGAATTCTACACTCGCTATCGACCTTGCGCGCCTCAGCAAGACGATTGGAGGCTGTACAATCAGGATGATGACATCCAAGTCGCTCCGGCCTCTGCTACTTGGTATGACGCGACAGCATTTGCCGCGCATGTCAGTAGGTCGAGAAAACTGCCTGTCCGACTTCCTACCGAGGAGGAATGGCTCGCGATCACTCACGAATTTCGGTCCAGCCTCCGTTTGATCCAAGTCGACTACGAGTTTCTCAATGAAGGCCGGATAGTCGAGAAATGTGAACGGGATGAGGAACACCAGTTTTGGGGGACCAGATATCAGTGCGATGAGGCTGATCTTCCATGGGAGAAGACAAAAGATGATGTCTGTTTTTTGAGAGCCATCGACTTCGGGGAATGGCTCATGCTCGAAGGGGCTGCGATCAATAGTCTACACTTCGGAGCGATGAATTTGGCTCCTCTTCATCTCTCTGAGACACATAACTCTGAAACGGAGGAAGGCGACAAGTCTCCGCACTGGGAAAGAAGGGTTTCTGCCGAGAGGGATAGAATGTCTCCGCGTTCCACTGGGGCATACAAAGGTATGCGAGTCGGGTTCAGGCTTGTCTACGAACTTGCTTAAATTCGCGCGGTAATTTCTGCCGGTGACGCTTCCTCGCGCCCAGCGAGTGCGGCCTTGCCAGACCAAAATTCAAAAATGGTCATGTAGAAATAACCGAGCGGCAATGAGTGTGAAAGCACGGTTCAATCAAATTTTTTCAAGGAGAAAATACGATGGGTAAAGGTCAAGGAAATGGCGGAGGCTGGCCGAGCTCCACTGGCAAACCTTCTGGCGGCGGACGTTCGAACGGTCCCGCAGGAGGAGGAAAACGGAAGTAACATGGATATGGCAGGGGCCTTTTAGGCCCCTGTCTACTGTCTGGAAGTCAGTCTATCTCGCCTCAGGATGATTGCCGGATCGGAAAGCGGCGCTAAAGGCTATTGCCACTACGTCTGCTCTGAAAAGAACATAGCGCTTGACCTGCCCCCCCGCTTATAGGGAGAGTTCGCCGGGGCTGTCACGTTGAGTGATCTGCTGAAAGACATAGTCATACAAATTGTTGAAAGCTCTGTTTGGCGTAGGGAAACCAACCAAAACCATTCGAATAGGAGGTGCGGTCTCGCGGCAACCGCCAGGGCCGTCACAGTGGCGTCGAACAACTTCTAAGATTCCTCGATTTTAATCTCAAAAATAGGTGTACTCGACCAGGTCAAGTGTTCAGAGAACCGCAGTTGTAGCTGGCCGACAAAACCGTCTTCGGTTGCGTAATTCACTTCTACACAATGGCTCTCATCGTCTGACTCAGAGTATTGAATGTTGGAGAGCGTGTTTCCGGAAAACAGCCAAGCGACCCTATTTTCAAAATCCGAACCATACAAATCTATCCCATTCACCGTCGCGATATAGGATCCATATTTTGCTTTTTCGGGTTGGTGTTCGATCCTAATATTTCCTTGCTTATCAGCACGTTCATAACGAAGATCTCTTATGACCCGCCCTTCGGATGCTCTTGAAACCAAAAGAACAGGGCTACTGCCCGTTTGATGTGCCAGTGGCTCCAAACTCCGCCAAAACTCCTCCTGACCGATACCATACTCAATAGTTCTAAGTGTACGGTCGCGCTGATCGAATGCTCTCCAGATCCGAATGCCGGTTTCTCTTTGAATACTTGAAGCGAAAAATTCTTCGAAGTTTGAGACCCGGTCGTCCATTGGCGGATCGGTCAGATAAGCCTTCTTAATTTCGCCAAATTCCCGGTCAATTGGCGACGCTTCGCTGAGGTTTGAAACGCGATAGATTTGTATGTCTTGAAAGAAGGGAAGGTTTGAAGGCCCCTTTAGGAGTGCATCTTCAACGGCTGAACGGATGCGTTCAAGCTGAGTTGCGTCAACGTCGCGATCTTTTAGACGCTTCTGTCGCACTGAATTTATAGCGGTTTCTACCGTTTTGAGAGTTTCCATGATGCTCTCAATTGAAAGGTCAGGTACGGATTCTGAAGTAAGCAACCGTAAACCCCTAAAAATTTGATCTGGTTTTTCCTCAAGTACAGATTTCAGACGGCTGATCTCTTGCAGACATTTTCGTAAGGATTGGTCACCCTCAGGCAAGAATTCTTCTTCTTCCGCCAATGTCTCAACACCCCTTGAAAGCGAAGCATCGCCGCCTTCCTGATGGGCAGCCAAAATAATCGCTGCAATAGACAAACCCAATCCGTCCCTGTCGTGCAAAGTGCTTGGGCTGTAGACCCTTCCTGGAACAACGCGCCGTTCGGTCATGTTATCCAAAGAGTTCACCAGCTGGTCGAGGTCCCTGGCGTATGATCCTTCCGAATAGCGCTCACCAGCCATTTCAAGACGAAGAACATCCAAGAAGGTGGAGGAAAAGTTGAACACTCTCGAGCGCGATCTGCTTCCCATCTCGTCGCCTCTTTCTCGACGCAATACCGCCCGTGCGTTTCGACCCCCGATGTCCGAAACCTGTTTTCCCTCGATTGACCAATGGAGCAAAAGAGCAGAGACAAGAAGGAGGACGTCATCATGCGCGCCGCTAATGATGCCAGAGAATACTTGGTTGGGTGAAGGCGATTGATCGTATCTGAAACAAAGCGGTTCGACTTGTGCTAACGCTTCATGCCAGTTCTTTTTCAAGAGATCTGGATAAACCAAACGCCGATGACGAAACTGGTGGAGATCGTCGAAATCTATTCTCAAGTTCTCTGGCCAGCGCACCAAGGCTTCATGAAAATGGTCAGCTCCTGCTTCGTCTTCATTCCATACGGCAACGGCGAGGCAATATGCTGTGTTAGTAAGGTGCTGCCAAAGGAATACCCAGCTTTCACGATAGGTCGACCAACACTCATCATCAGTACGAGACGAGTTTTTGGACCAACCGTAAATTGAAGCTGCTTTCTGAAGAAGGCTCTCCCAAGAACCGATCAGTTCTGGAAGGATACCCAAATAAGCCTTGGCATCCGAGCCAGACAGGGCCAGCCGCGGTTCAGCAGATTGGCCTTCGGAGGCCTCAATCAAGGTTCTCTTGGTTAACCATGCCTCAATCATGTGCATCATCATGGGTTCCAGATCGACAATCTTTTTGACGACATCAGGCGACAAGATTTGTCCGCTGGAGGGCTTCATTAGGCGAAGCGGGGTATATGCGAGTGATTTTATGAAGTGACCATCTTCAGGGATCCTTTCAGCAGCTCGTTCAAACAATCGCCGGTATTGTCCTGTCCATTCTCGGTGGGGGGGCATCCAAGAGTCACCTTGGATTTCCGCGAAGCTGAACGGCCTTCCATCAGTGGAGGGAGTTGAACTCAACTCCAGTAAGAAGCGATGGTAGCGCGTCATTTCAGCAATGGCGTCATCAAATGCCACAGGCGCCATCCTGGCTATCTGCTCCAGTGTTTTGTCCGCGAGCTCCTCAAGAATCTGCTCTGGTGTTGGAAGATCACTCATCTTCACTCTTCCTCCGAAATCTAAAGGCTCTTTGGATCAAGAACTTCTCGAAGCGATTCAATGGAATTCCGCCGCGCCTGCAACACCACTCCACACGGCCCTGTAGTGGAACTTCTAAACGCGGAGTAAACCAGATAACCGGCCCCTGATCGAAGAAGTCGGTTTGATGATTGGAGTTGTTGCTTGAGGCCTTCTGGCACCGCTTTTCCCAATTTCGCAGAGCCCAATGAAGCAACACTACTCGTAGGTCAGACAAAACTACTTGAGACGAAAAATCTGTCTCAATCTCAACGAGATTAGGTGCTCCGATGTCGAAGCCGAACATTACGCTTGGTTGTCCGCTCTTGTTACTTGCATCTCCAAACACTCCGTTGGATGCGGATGCATACAAGTGCTCTCTAATGCGGTTGAGAAAGACTTTGGGCAAAACAACATGGGCCGTATACCGTTCCCTCATGCGCTCACGGGACGAGTGCTGGACAAACTCCAGAGTGGTCGCAATGAAATGCGCCAAGCCCGTCAGATTGACCAAAAGCCAAACTAAATGGATGCCCGCAATGCTTAACTCAAACACCTGCAACTCTATACCGACGTTGAAGTAGTCGAGTACGAGTTGACCCGGCCAGACGAGTTGAGCACACATTACCGCCAACAATGCAACCGAACTGGCAATCACTCCGAATGCGCAGGACTCGAAGTAATATAGTCTGACATCGGTTGAAGACCTTTCACGCTGGGCAAGGATTGTCACAAGTGCCAAAGCCAACGAGATAACACCAAGGACGCCGACCTGAGCGGTGATAAAATGGCTGGAAAGGCCAGAAAGCTGCTGAGACAGCTCGCGGGACCAGATAGCCTTCGAAATCCCAGGTAGCCAATGTGGAAAATACAGCGAAATTGCGACTTCGGAAATGACAAACCCCAAATAGACTGCGATGTAATACTTGATGTATCGCCCGAATGTTCCGATGGAAAAAAAGCCAAGCAGGAATTTGAGTGACGCCGAGTAACGCGAACGGCGAGCCGTAGGGTTGCTTCGGATTTGATTTCGAACCTCTTTTCGCGCCAATCTGTTTAGGCTTCCTGTCCACCCTCCATCTTTCCAATTGATCATTTGGGGAAAATCTCGCCGTGTATTCAGTTAAGTAATGTATTATTAGTAGTTACGCGTCGACTTTAAGGTAGGTTGCTCCAAATGCCTTCACCGCCCGGCGTTCCTGCATTGCGCCGGCGAGGTTGAACGCCACGCCGCTTTCGCCCTGGGTAGGAGAGATCGCCTACGGTTTCGAAAGTTGCTGCAGGTGCTTGATAGGCTACGAGCGCTTCCGTGGGCAAGGAAGAAATACCGTCAGCCAGTCAAGCCGATGCCAGTTTACCGCAAGACGGGTCATGTGGCGTTGAATCGCCAACGGAAATTATTGGTTGGGCGCCGACCGAAACTCCCAAAACTGACCCAGCCCATTAGTCTTCAATCAGCGAAAAATCGTCGTCATCGCCCGACTTTCTTTTGCGGTTCCTTAGTTTCTTTGTTCGTCTCGGGCCTTTGGGTGCGTAGTTGTCGTTCAACGCTTTCTCGACCAACCATGTCGCAGGGTGATCAGGGAAACCTTCGCCGTAGTGGCGGATCAGATCGATATATTTGAACCCAAGCGCAGATATCTTACCGATCTCCTTGCCTGTAGAGGCGTTTTTGACCACAAGGCCGCCGCCCTTGGCCGCCAGTGCGATGTCTTTCTGTTTCAACGCTGCCGAAAGCTCATTCCAGGAACGCGTATCAGCAATAGCTGTGGTGAGGAGTGTTTTGAGGTCGAGTTTCGATGGACGATCAATCTCCTGTGGTTCTTGAACCGAGATATCCATTGCATTTGCAGACGGGTCGGCCGCTTGTCGATATGGATTGTCTCTTACACGGACGGTCTGAACATCCTCTCGGGCTGTTGGTTTCGGCTGAGTATGCGAGGCTTCGGTATTCTCATGTCGGAAGATCAACTCTGGCAATAAGGTCTCCCAACCATCGCGCTTATGGTAGTGGGCGTAGTCTTCGCCACTATCAATCTTACGCCAGTTGATTATGGCCCCGATCTGGCCAGACGCAAAAACATGCCCGCGGGGTGGCTTCCACGATTTGGCCATACGTCCGACAACACGTTTTAGGGCGTCCAACAAAACCCAATGAGGTTGTTGAAACTCAAGGGAAAGGGTGTCCCCTACATTCGCTGTGCGCACGGCGTTGTGGACTTCATGTGCATCCCTTTGGCGACCGGCGAATGACAAATCTACAATATCGAGCGCGGGCATCTGGTATTTTGTTGCAGGCAAAGAGGTTTCGTCGAGATCGGGCGTCACATGCCTGATAAGAACTGAATCTGAACCCGTTTTCAGAAAGGGGTGCGTTCCGGATGTCAGCACTGTTAGGCTTTGCTGTGCGCGGGTCATTGCCACATAGAATAGGCGACGAGGGGCTTCGTTATCCTCCTCTTTCGAGACTCGGGTCCAACCGCCGTTTAGAATGGCGACATGGTCAAATTCAAGGCCCTTGGCCCTGTGCGCCGTCAGCAACAGCAGTCCACGTTGTTCACCGCGTGTATCCCGGGACCAGTCCGCGATCCATTCAATGATGTCAGGTACTGGCATAGATTTGGTGCCCAACTCACGGGCCAGTTCCGCCACACCTTCTGCCAGCAAATCCACCCATTTGTTGCGAGACTGAACGTTCAGGACCGTGAGGATATCCTGAATGCCCAGAAGTGCGCCTTGTTTCTCGCGTAACCCGGACACCAGACGTTGGGTCTCCCTAAGTCGCCAAACATTCGGAAGGTCTTCGTTGGCCATATCCACGCGCAGACCTTGTGCTTCGGCATAGGTCCGAACTGCATCCAGTGATTTCCAGTCTCGGGAAATCACAGCAACGCGGGACCAGTTCCAATTGGGGTCCAGGCGAGAAAGGCGTATCAGCTCGTTGATTGCTGCTGCAGATTGCTGCATCGCGCCAGCTGGGACGTCCAGCAACTGCACTCGGCCATGGGCAACGGAATCTTTCCCCTCCAGACGTCCGCCGCTGGGTTGAGAGAGCCGCGCCTGATTGATTGTGATTTGGTGATCCATTTTCATGCGTTCAGGCGCCTTGGATATGACCTGATTGGCGGCTTCGATAATATGTGCTGTCGACCGGTAGTTTTCGATCAGAAAAGATGGTCTGGCCTTATAGTCCTCTTCAAATCTGCGGATGAAATCCACGGAAGCCCCGTTGAAAGCATAGATATTCTGGTCGTCATCGCCCACGGCAAACAGGCTTAGTTTAAGCTCGGCATCTTCCAGAGAACGACCGGCCACGGCGGAAATGAGCGCGTATTCCTCCGGGCCAATGTCCTGGTATTCATCCACCAAAATCCAGCGAAACCCCTGAATCAGGCTCTCGCGTTGCGCCTCTGCTTCGGCTTTTGTGAGGCCTTCGGGGTTGAGCTGGCGCACCGCCTCCATAATGACATTGTCGAAGTCTTCTGTCGCGGCCTGAACCCCCGCAAAACTGGCGCCAACCAGCTTCATCGCAAGCGAATGGCAAGTCGAGATCGTAACCCCCGCCGCATCATCGCCCACCAGCGCTCGTAGGCGAACACGGATTTCGGCAGCGGCATGGCGATTATAGGCCAGTACCAGGATACCGCGCGGGTCTTCGCGCTTCATCCGTAATAGATAAGCGATCCGGTGCACTAAAACACGGGTCTTCCCAGATCCGGGACCCGCCAAAACCAACACATTGGTCTGGTCCCGATCGTCCGCAACAATGTCCTGTTGGACCTTGTTGCCCAGATCTTCGACAATGGCGGTCCAGGACTTGCTGGTTGTCTGTCGCTTGACCTCTCGTGCCATGCCCGGCATCCAACGTTTCATGAACTGCTCTTTGTTGAGCAGGAAGTAATCCTCCGATAGGCGTTCGGCGTCTGTGATCTTCTCGAGGCCGGTTTCCGCGTAAGTTGCCATGACATGGGTCTGAAGCGTCTGTTCGGCGTAATGCTCTTCCAGAGGGAGGAAGTCCGATTGCGTGAACTGACCACCTTCGGGATTGAGGAATACGGTCATGGCGGGGCGGAATACGGTCAACCCTTTCCCCAGTGTCAAAACGCCCTGTTCATGCATCCAAAGCAGGGAGCGTTCCAACAGCTTGGTCATATCCCGCAGACCGCTGGATTTCAGAACGGCATCTTGTGTGAGCTGCGCCAGAAGGTCACCTACGGTAGTTTCGACCTGCAGATCTTTGCCACGCGCGCCTTTGTCGAGTCGACCCGTCAAAAACTTCAAAAGAATCCCGGCAGCTTGCCACCGAACCTCAGCGGTTTGGGCAATGACTTCCCACGTTCTTATCCGCGTCACGTTTAGAGTGTTTCGGCTGATTTTGCGCAAGCGGATATTGCCGGTGCCTCCATCCTGCCCCTTGCCATCCCGAGCTATGCCCCGGATCAGTTTGTCGATTAAATCGGGGCGGGCATCGGCATGGTCCTGATTGCGCAGATGCTGGCAGGTTTCCTGCAGGTTCAGCGGTATTGGAGTCTCTTTGTCCGCATCCGGTGCCAGCTCTCGCATCGACGCGATCAAATCCCGTTCCAGGTTTGCGGCCTCTGTGAGGCGCCCGGAGGAAGACTGCGCCACACCGACATGGATGAAGAGCGTCATCGCAACGTCGTTGCGCGCGATGCCAAAGCTTTCGAGATTGGCCATCGCCTTGGTCAGTGCGCCGGGTGTCAAACCGCTGACGCCGCAGAGCTGATCGGTTGAGACCCCTTCATCCGCCGGGGCCAAAATCAGATGCTGCACGATGGCCAGCAATTGTTTGCGATGCGCTTGAGTGATCTCCGCATCCGCAAGCCGTTGTTTCGCCTCGTCCAGTGTGCGGACCGTTAGCGAAGAAGGGAAAATACGAACACGGTTCTCTTCTCGCGAAACAAGTGTTGCTTCTTCAAGCCACGATACGGCCGTCTTGACTCGTGTGTCATCAGTCGCGCTGTCCCGTTCAAATTCTTGATCTTTTTCGAACCGGACAATCTCACCCGCAGTGGCGACGATCTTGCCGGTTTTGCGTGTGCGTTCGTCGATCCGGCGTAGGGCTTTGAGAATGGCTCCGATTTCATGCCGTGCCAAACGCGAACCCGCGGACAGCCTGAACTGGCGTTCTACATCATCCCCCGCGTACAGAAGCACGCAATCGGCGATTTCCCGGTCGCGTCCGGCGCGCCCAGCCTCCTGCAGGTAGTTTTCCAAGGACCCTGGGATGTCTGCGTGCACCACCAGCCTGATGTCGGGTTTGTCGATGCCCATGCCAAAAGCGTTGGTGGCTGCGATCACCCGCAGGTCTCCGACCCGGAACCGTTCCTGAACGTCGTGTTTGTCATCGGACCCAAGTCCAGCGTGGAAATGTGCCGCGTCCATACCTTGTGATTTTAGAAACTCGGCAACGCGCTCGGTCTCTTTACGCGTCGCGCAATAGATCACGGCGCCGGATCGGCCCTCAGCGGGAAGCAGCTCTTCGATCACGTTCAGGACATCGGTTAGTTTGCTGTTCTTAGTCGTAGGCCTGACATCAAATGTAAGGTTTTTCCGCGATGCTCCACCATCAAGGGACAGCAGCTCGACCCCGGCGCGAGACTGAAAATGTTCGACGATATCGGCGACGACCTCTGGTTTGGCGGTGGCCGTGAGACAGAGGATTGGGGCAGGGGCTTGATCGCCCGAGAACTCTTTGATGAAGCGTCCCAGATATCTGTAATCCGGCCTGAAATCATGACCCCATTTCGACACGCAATGCGCCTCGTCAATAGCCCACAGGCCAACTTCGCGCTGAGCCAGTACCGACCGGATCGATGTACTGCGTAATTGCTCGGGCGAGATGATCAAAATGCCCGCATCCCCCATGCGGACCTTGTCCAAAGCGTCTTGTCGCTCGGGCATGGACATCTGACCATTCACAGTCACGGAACAGGAAATGCCTACGCGCTCCATACCCTGAACCTGATCTGCCATCAGCGCGACCAACGGGGAAATGACCACGGTCAACGCCCCTATTTTGTCGAACCGCGACAAGGCTGGCACCTGATAACACACGGACTTTCCAGTGCCTGTTGGCAAGATGCCGAGCAGGCTTGTTCCGGACATGGCCTCATCGACAATGCGTTCCTGTAGAGGGCGACCATCTGGGTCCACAGGCTGTGGGCGGAAACTGTCGAACCCGAACCACCTGTTCAGCGCACGGACCGGGTCATTCTGTTCAGCACACCACTGACAGGCGGGATCTTTGCAGGACGTATCCCTGAGATGCCGGACAATCAGAGATGCCTCGCGAAATTGCGCCCGAACCCAGGGCGGCATGACCGAGTCCCCACCCGCTACGGTGATCCAGGATAGCGCATAGGCCATGGGCCATCCGTTTCGGGGATTGCTAAGCCTTGCCAGAGTCTGTTCGACCCGTTTACTACAAGCCCGACCGTCCAGCATCCGACGGATGGCGGGAACGGCTTCATCCTGCGGCGGGCAATTGGCTCTTCTTAGGTACTTGAAAACTGCGTCGAACCCTTCGGATTGTTCCGTTCGAGTGGCCAGGAAGTGATAGGCTACAAGCGCATCTGGTTCGCTTTCGGCAAGGTTTTGAAAGGCATCGAGCTGATTAGCGAACACCTCAAATACAAGCCGGGCGTCAAGTTCTGGATCATTGATATGCCCCGCAGCCAGCCGCCCGTCCTGATAGTGTTTGACCAGATGGTGGTACGGGTTGCGA
Source organism: Ruegeria atlantica (assembly GCF_947495585.1). GTDB lineage: Bacteria > Pseudomonadota > Alphaproteobacteria > Rhodobacterales > Rhodobacteraceae > Ruegeria > Ruegeria atlantica_G. The sequence goes on from NZ_CANLZK010000001.1 coordinate 659,923, forward strand.
GGGAAGGCCAGCGGGTTCAGCCACAATGTATCAATTGGTGCCCGCATGATCTGGGTCAGATGTGGTCTGGCGGCAATTAGGTGTTCCATATCGTGGTGCAGGAAATTGTGCCCAATCGAATGTGGGACGCCTGCGATGGCCTCTTCCAGGCGATCGAGATCTTTCTCCAGCGCGCTGGATTTCGACTTCAAAGCCGGTTGCTCATCGTTTCGAACGGCGGCAAAGGCAAATACCTTCGAGGTTTTGGGATCCACCTCCAGATCGATGGACAGACATTTGGAAAGAAACTCGTTATGTCGACCGTTCATTTGTGATGCGCAACTGTTCCAAGACTGTAGTCAGAGAATACCTTTTTGAGACCATGTACAACCCGGGCGGGAAGTGATGACTAAACCTATTGGTTGCAAAGCCACAAGTGATGGCGATCAATCAAAGTCCGGATACGGCCTTGACGGGGTGGTTCCAACAAACCAGATATTTTTTGCTTTTAGTCTTTATCCGTTTTCGGGAACCGCGCAGCGGTGATGCTGATTATTTTGAATGGCCGGTTTGGGATGGCCACGCAGGTCTTGGTGATTGGGCCTCAGGCCAATTGCATCGCGCGTCGAGCTTAACAGGTGGGTGAAAAATTTGGGGCCGTTCACATCCAAATAAGCAAAGCAACTTGCCGATCGTGTCCTCGGCAAGTTGCACTTTCTATAGTGCCAAGCTTGAAAGGGCGGAAGTGGAGAACCGCGGGCTAAGCGAATGCTCCATCAAGTCCGCCCAATGGCTTCGAATTGAAGGATGTTAACATCCAGCCTCCTGCCTCCTCAGGCACATAAAGTTTCTCGGGTGCCAAACGTTGTTGCAGAACGTCATAAGCGGTTTGCATGAACTCCGGCGGCAATTTGAAGTTTTCGACCGAGAAGTTTTCAACTCCATCGAAGCTCACTTTTTCAATCACAGGTATCAGACCAGGGCGGCCGAAATCATCGCTCCAATCGCCGCGGAAAAAAAGCACTCCCAAAACGGAACACTCAGTCATTGATAGTGTGAACCGAATGGTCCGGCCATCTTGATCCAGGAGCAATGCTCCGTTGGCAATGGTATTAACCATAGATTTCGACAGATACTCTTTTAAAGTCATAGGTTTCTCTTTGATTGCGGTTTGCCTCGTAAACAGGAAGTGGGATCAGAACCGGAAGCGAGAAGTAATTCTTTGGATATTTTTTGCTCGACGATTGTCAGTCCCGAAAAAAACAAATCCAAATGGGCCGCAGGCCATTTGTTGATTTCCTGATTTCAGGCACTTCCATGACTTCGCGGTCATAAAATATGTTTATAATCAGTATTTTATAGAAAATTTCGTCGCATCGATCCGGGATGAAGAAGCGATCCTCCGGTTGACCAAAATCACGATCCGGGTCTCGCGCACCGTCGATCCGGTATTTTCACACACCTATCAAACCGTCTTTGGAGCGAGCGTGTCGGTACGAATTTTTTGACATACGAAACACGGAGAACGACATGCCCGAAGACAATGGCCGCTTCATCATTTCTCGTCCGATGGCTGAATACATCAAACTATCGCCGCTGGGACCCAGTGCAAAAAAGCTGCTGATTGCGCTGATATATCTGCAGCATCTTGAAGAGGATGAATGGCCGAAGGTCGTGCTCGACAAGGAGCCGATCAGGTATGAATACTCAGACAAGTACCTTTGTCGGCACTACCACACGCTGAATACATTTCGGACATTGGGTTTTGCGCCAAAGTCCAAAAGTGCTCGTTTCCTCGAGAATGCGATCCACGATCTGCGAATGAAGACGGATCTCTTCGACGTGTTGGAAGTTCAGGCGGGCAAACCAACAGTCCTTGTCTGGCAGTTTTCGATTTATGCCGCCGTATTGATGTCCATGCGAAGACCCTATGCACTCATGCACACCAGAGACATCGCCCGCATGAAAACCGATTTAGAGCCCGGTTTCATCACCTTGTTGACACTGCACGAAAATATGGATTGGCCGGAGTTCTCGCTCTTTAAAGCGGTTCTCCATAATCGTGGCTGGGAAGGTTTTCGCGACGCTCCCATACCTGACATGCGAGGATTCAAGCCTAAACTGAAGCGGCTCCTGAGAAAGTGGAGCGCTCTCAAGTCTCATGAATACGCTGCCGTGATCTGTCAAAACGGTGAACGTCCGGGCGTCACCGATGTCCGCATTCGTGTTCGCCACGCAAGAACAAAGTGGTCCGAAAACAGTTTTTACAAAGTCTGCATCCGCGACGAGTTGGTAAAGATCCCTAAAGGCACCAACTGTTAGTCGGCGGCCTTTAACGTGGGGCAGCAAAACAAGTTTCGGCATTTTTTTCCCAGATCGTCGTTGTGGACCCATCTGCTCTTTATGAAGCGACTATCCACACTCAGAACCAACTCCGCAGCGCTGACCGGCTTGCCAAGCTTGTCACAAACCCAGATATCGAACCGCTGGCAATTGCATCCGGACACCGTGCGCCGGGTACTGCGCGAATTGAGTATTCGTCCCGCGCCCGGGCCATGGAAGCGCCCGCGCTATGCCATCACGGATGTCTGGCGGGTCGAACGCGTGCCCCATGCCGAGATGCTGGATCAAGATCAACATCCAGCACTGCTTGAGCCACTGCTGACTGGCAAAGACCTTGCTGCGGAATTCGGCTGCGTTCCGGCAACCATCCGCAATTACGCCCGCGACAACATCATTCCAAGCCTCCGGATAGGTGGCTCGATCCGGTTCCGGAAACACCAGATTCAGGGGCTTTTTGATGCTGTGTGAGGCCGAAAACACCGCAATTCGCACCTTTGCTCGATTTGAAAAAAATGAGGAATACACCCACAAAACCTCATTTAAATACGTTTTGGAGCCCTTTTCCTCATTTCGTTTTCAGAGTGCCGAAATTCGAAAAAAGAACCTCAAAACGCATCTCTGAAGATCACCCGGATTTCCAAGATTAACCGCGTCACTAACGCCGAAAAAAACACCAATGATGGAGGCAAGAATGCAGATGACCCTCGAGCAAGCCGTCGAAAAACTCGACGCCGGAGACTACCCTTACTCGCAAGCAAACGCGAAAAAGATCCGGGGATCCGCAAACAAATGTAGGAAATTGCCCGCGTACAACTGTCCGCTGGCGATGATCCCGATCGATGTCGATGCCTTCGTCAAACGATGGTCAAGTCACATCGCCAACAAGGATGCGCCCGAAGGATTCGACACTTTCAAGCAGTTTGAAACGTGGCACGGCAACGTAAAGAGCCTGATGGCGCACGCGTCAGGATTGCGCGCCGAGGAAAAGCGTTTGCGCGGGCTGGAGGACGACTGGTCACAGCTCCAGAAAGCTGCGACCGCTCTGATCCAACCGCGTAGAAAAGGCAATAACATCCAAACACCAGAACTTATTGCACTGACCGTTCTGACAAGCCTGGCAAGAAGCAAGGGCGTCCAGCCGGCGCAGCTGAATATTGATATGTTGCACCTCTGGATGAAAGACTGTCACGATCAGGGCCGCAAGAACGCAATTCGTAAAGCTGCGCGTCTGCGGGATCGCCTGCATGAGTTCCCGGAGACTGTCGGACCCTCGCTTTTGCCATCTGTTATCGGTGAGATTCCCAAGGCCACACGTCACCGCGTGACACCAGATTTACCGGCCGAAGTCATCTCGGCTATTAGACAATACCAGGCGACGATGCGCCTCGGTCGATTTTATGATGGGCTCCTGGCAGGCCGCCGTCGCGCCCCGCTCTCTCCGCAGACTGTCAAATCTGCTGGGGAAGATCTGAACTGGTACTTCACCTGCCTTTGTGAACTCGGTCGATTGGATTTGAGCGGTGGCCAATCCATTGCGAAGTTGACCACGGCGGATAACCTGTTTGCGGCCTTCGATGCGGAAGTAGGCGGCGAATACTACTGGAAACCGCTCGGCGCCAGAACGCTCAAAAAGAATATGGGTACAGCATTTCGTTTCGCCCGTGAGTTTCACCCTGAACTCTCAAAAGTTCAAAAAGAGTTCTTTGAGACCGAATATTTCAAAAATTGGGACACCATGACGGAGGCAAACCAGGCGTTCTGCCGGCGCCTTGTCACGTCACCTCGGCGTGTCGAAAAGTTTCTGTCTCTCGCAGGTGAATTTCATATCCAGGCTGTGCCGCTCATCCAAAACTATAAAGATCTTTCGATGGGTGATCAGGCGCGAGCTGTGAGACTTTCACTTGCCGCTGCCATGGCCGCTGTTTTGACCTTTATGCCGCTTCGGGTTGATACACTGGTCAATCTGTCAGTCACTGGCGAGAAGGCCAATGTTTCCTTCCCGATTGGTTCGCGAACCGTCAGCTTCGCCATTCCAAAGGAAATGATGAAAAACAAGAAACCTCTGACAGCGTTGATCAAGAAACGCGGCAAGGTTGATCCTCGTTGCATCCTGGAATGGTGGCTAAACAAAGCGCGTCCACTCTTCATGAAGCGGCTTCACAACCCGGATCCACGTCTGCTGCTTGGGGGAGCCCGCTACAGCAACGCGGCTGATGCCTGGCGTTACGCCACCGCATCGGCCGATGCATACATGAAGTTGCATCAGGTGCGTCACGCCATCGCCTCGATCCTGATCAATCAGCCCGGCGCCGATCTGAACGTCGTATCCGCACTTCTCAACAACTCTCCAGCCACGGTTTCGAAGACTTACGCATTCTTTGACCAAACTGCAGCCATTCAACGCGGCCAGGATGGATTGGATGCCGTCAACAACGCACTCGCAAAAGGGAAAAACAGATGAAGTATCTGATCACGGAACAGGAATTGCCGCCGCCTATGCGTCGGTATCTCGCCGATGTCGATACTGGACGGGCCTATTATGCAAAAAGTCTTCACCCGAGTAGGCATGCTCTTTCCTCAGCCTTTCGCGGTCTCATCGAGACCGCGCGACATCATGGTTATGCGGAAAAGCTATCGCGGGAGACTGGAGTGGCTTTTTTTGATCGCCTGAGGGCGGACGGGTGGCAAGAAAACAGCCTGAGTAGTCAGGCAGGGCTGCTTCGGAAATACGCGTTTGAAACCGAAGAGGGCATGGAGTGGGCGATCGAGAGCGGCGCATTTGACCGCCGCCCACTCGAACTCGTCTTTCGTGCACCGCACTGGTCGCGATTTCTCGCAATCCAATCGGAGTTGCAGGAGGTCTGCGAGCCTTCGCTGATCCGTCTTGCCGATCGCTGGATGCGCTGGCGTCAGTCGATGCCTCGACTTGATGATGCCACAATGCAAAGCTTCAAGGCAGACGCGCGTAACCTCGGGCTTCTGGCTGAATTGATGTCGGAAATTGATCCGGAGAACCCGGACACAATCTTCCTACAACAATGTCAACGCATACGTCGAACGGTTACCCGCCCAAAATCGCCTTCGCATAAGAAGCCCTCGTTTCATGACCTTCCGGAACCTTTCCATACGGAAATGGCTCGGATCGCCGCGCGGTCCGAAAAGCCCAACGGGTTGTCCAGTGCCCGGATCGAATTGTTGTCCTGCGCTCTGCGACGCTTGGTTCGGATCACCAATAGCAGGCAAATGCCAGTGGAGCTTTCGATGGAGACGGCGAAAGCCTTCGCCGAAGACGTATTCGACAGCGACATCAAAACGCGAAGCAAAGCAAATTACTGCGACGCACTCGCAGGCTTTGCAAAACACGCCAACTATCCCAGCGAAATTCGCGAGGCGTTTATGGAAACGCACAATGCATTGAAACTGGAGTCCTCGTCTGATCTGCGTCGGAAGGAGGTGGCTTTGGCACAGAACCCACTGAATCTCGTTGACCTCGCAGAAATTGCCCATGCGCAACTTCAACAGGCTCCTCACCAGGATCATATCCGTACCCGTCGGCGTGACTACGCGCTTGCTGGCGCTATGGCTTTGTTGACGAAACTGCCATTGCGCTCTCTCGACCTGCGGACCGGGCGGATCGGTAGGGAATTCCTTAGAGATAGTGAAGGTTGGCGCGTGGAGATCGAGACATCCAAGACTGGAACTTTCATCAACGGTCGACTTGCAGAATGTCTGATCCCCTATCTGGATGCGACGCTACTAATGGGAGTCGGCGAAATGCATCTTTGGGCCGTCTATGAGGCGCGGGTCGGAACGGCACTGTTCGGCAATCCTGCTCGCGGTTGGAAACCTTTCGGTGACAATTGGCTATGGGAAAACATGCGGCGACTGACTGGCCACGGGCCACATGTCGCTCGTAGTCTCACATATGATGCCGTGGTGGAGGACCCCGATCTGGATCTACGCGTCGCGCAAGCGCTCTGCGGTCACGCCCAAGAGACAAGCCGACATTTCTATGAGCTGAACGCAGATCGCTACCGGCGATTGGAAGCGCAAGACATCCTCGCGAAAATTGCTGAATCGAGACCGAACAAAAAAGCCTTCGGCGCCTTTGTTGAAAACGCGGTTCCGCAGCTGGATCGAGAATGCAAGACCCAGACAATGCAAACGTGATCGCGATATAATTCACCGCGCCCCAGATTGATAACAAGTGCGGCATAGGCGGCAAAATCTACTCAATAGCCCTCGGCGACTCCTCACTTCGATCGGTCGCGTGCCTAATAGGGTGTGAAGTATCCCGGCCCTGACTTTCTCTCATCTTGCTACGTCTTTGTGAGCAGCAAGATGAGAGAAAGCTCAGAGCTCAGATCAACATAAACTACGTGCAGGGTGAAAGGAGAACGCCCCCGCCTGCGCGCTTGTCGTCCGATGGGGGCGGCGTAAACACAGGGTAATTCCCAATGAATAACAACCAAATCCTGACGCAGGTCGGCATGTTCCTCGAATCTGCTGATCTCGATCTTCAACATGCAGTGTTGCTGCTCGGTGGATCCGCAGCCCTGATGCGCCTGCAGCGATTGCGCGCGTCGGTCGCAACTGCCAACGCCTACACGGTCCAGCATCGCCGTGGCCTGGAATGGCTGCGCGACCTGCTCACTCTGGAGCACGTCGGTGATCCGGACCGTATTGAAAGCGGATTTTTCGCTGAGATTTCACCGGAAGATCCGGCGGTACTGGTCATCTGCGGGCTGACTGACCAGCTGGAAGCTTTGATCGCCAGAATTGATGAACCAACGCACACGTCTTTAGTGGCTGATTTAGTGGCTGAGAGTGAAGCGGCGGCGTGAGGAGATCGTGATGAGCTACACATACATTCGCCGGGAACAAACGCTCGAGGAACTGGGTGCTTGCGTGATCTCGCAAGCGGCCGCTTTTGCAGACGACTGCGCGCGGCATGGACCAATTCCGCGCGGGCTGATGCGGCGCAGCTTTTCGTATATGCTGGAGCGGCTGGAACGCGGCGACGTTCTCGATGAGCGGGACGATGCGTGTATCGCAATGATCGGCAAAGATCTCGTCTCCGCTGCAAATGCGCGGTGCGCGGGGTACGGAAACAAGGTGCTCGAGATGGACACTGAAGAAGATGTTCTGATCGACAGCGAACTGGAGCACCTGCGTCGCCGGATTCTGGCATGGAGTCAGTTTCAGTTTCTCCGAAATCGCCTGAGGGCGCGGGTGAAGGCGCAATTGCTGATTGGTGCATCGTCCTGACAAGATGCGGAGCGGCGACGTTCAACTGCGCCGCTCGCAAATCCTAACAGGCAACCGACCTCCATTGCTCCACACAGGCTGCTGAATCAGAAATTTACCGACGATCCCGGGCATCGCGAATCCATCTTCGTGAGATGGAATTGACCCAGTCGTTTCAGTTTCGGTCTCAAAATAGGGATTCAAACCAATCTCCAAGCTTTGAGTAGCCGCGCCTAACTGCTCCTTACACCCAAACGAAGTTGTGAGGAGAAAATGAAAACTCGTGCACCAGAGAACACCAGAAAATTCGGGGCAGGGATGCCTGAATCGTAATTGGGCGTTCGCGAGGTGATCGAAGCGGCTCCGCCAGGTTGGTCATCTTGGCCACAAGCTCTGCCGCTTCAACCTCTCAGTTTCCACCAACGGCACAGGATAGGGCCCCGAAAGACAATAATGGGACATGAAAACAATGGCTAAACGAGCAGTCCGAAACCCTGCTTCATTCGAAAACCTTGAGCTGATTGATGGGCTGGCCAACCGACCTCCTCCCATCAAGGCAGCAGTCGTCGCGCGCCTCAGCGGATTCTCCCAAAGGAAGATCACTGACCTCGCAAGCAAGCAGGAAATCCCTGGCGCCACAAAACGTGAAGGTCTCTGGCTTTTTGACCAACACGCAATTCACATCTGGCTCAATGAGGGAAACAAAAAATGTCGAGCAACATCTACAAGCAATCGGGAAGCAAAAACTGGCATCTCCGTGTCACGATCGACGGAGTCCGCCACAGAGAGTCGCTTCGAACAACTTCGAAGCGCGTCGCGGAAAAGAAGGCGAAAGACCGCATAAAGGAATTGCGGGCGAAAGCCGATAAGGGCGAAGACGATTGGTTGTTTCAGGTCGGTTACGTCAAGTTCTACGACGGAATGGGGCAGGGAGACACCGCTTGGTCGGACGAGACCGTCAAGCGTTACAAGACAAGCCTGCGCCAAATACTCAACATCCTCGATGAGCTTTGTGAAGATGAGGACCGTGATATTCGCGATCTCTTTGCAACGGACATTACAACGGCCGTGGTATCCGAGTTCGTCGAGCGAAGGAAAGACAAAGGTGTCACTGTGTCTACGATCAACCGCGATCTGACCGCGTTCCGGCACCTGATGGCTGAGATGAAAAACCAAGGTTGGGTTAGTGAGAACCCAGTCGTGTCCTATGAACGACAGGGAATGAAAGAGAATTTGCCAGACATTGAAATTCCAACCGATGACGCAATCAGGAAATTGGGGGCCAGAGCACCGGGAACACTGGCGTTCTTTCCGGAGTTCCTAAACGAAACCGGGGGGCGGGTCACCGAAACGGCGATGCTCAAGTGGTCCGACATAAAGGGATTGGAGCGGCCGACTGAAGGCAACGTTAAGGTCACCTATCGGAAAACCAAGGGGGGCAAGATCCGGGTCGTATTATTGCGACAAGCGGCGATCGACATCCTCCTTCGCATTCCGCGCTCCAATTCGTCTCCATACTTATTTTGGAACCGGAGCGATCACGGCTACTACAAGGATGCGTCGAACCTGTTCTGGGAATACGGGCAAGAAACTGGATTTGGCTCACGCCTGCACGATATCCGGCACAAGTTCGCGATCGAACGTCTGCAGGAGGGCTGGAGCATCTACCGGGTCAGCCGCTATATCGGCCATGTGTCGGTGAGGACGACCGAGCGCTATTACTTCCGGTATCTGACCCAGGAAGAGCAAGATGCCGCGAGTTCCGATGGGGACAACGGCTTCCGGTAAATCTTCGCTGGCTCATGACCTGAATACGGGCCTCGCAGATCTGCGGGGCCCGTTTCCTTTTGTCGATCTTCGATCAGCAATGGTTGTCTGAACGACGCATTTGCCGTGAAAATTGGATTGGACCGATGACATAGCCGGCGCAACCGGAGCTCGAAATGTGACATAGTATGTCAAGTTTCGGGATTGTGAGGGCTGGCATGGGCACCTGATGAGTCGCCTCGTTGGCGATAACTATTCTTACTTATCAGGGATATAGTGGCGGAGAGACAGGGATTCGAACCCTGGGTGGGCTTGCACCCACAACGGTTTTCGAGACCGCCCCGTTCGACCACTCCGGCACCTCTCCGCGGGGGTCTGTGAGGGGGGGATTTAGTGAGGAACGCGCGGGGGTGCAAGCAGAAAATTCTTGAAAATGACAAAGCCGGGATTTTCCGTTGCCTGACGCGGTATTTCCCCTAGGCTCATGAGTATGACTTATCCTTTACGCCAAACTATCCTGCCGCTATTCGCCGCCGTTCTGTTCGTAATCTACGGGTCGCAGCAAGCACTTGCTGCCGGACGGGACCGGATCGAAGCCTTTTTGACAACAACCGGGTTCGACGTTGCACTTGAAAGCATCGCGCTGGCCTCGGCCTCGGCCCCGCAAATGTTGGGAATCGATCCTGACGGGTTTGGGTCGGACTGGACACGCCTGACCGAAGAAGTCTTTGACACCAAGGACATGCGCGAAACAGCCGTATCTATTCTGGAACAAACGCTGAGCGATGAGGCGCTGACTCATGCGGTCGAGTTCTATGCATCCGACCTAGGGCAACGGCTGGTCGAGTCCGAGAATGCATCGCACATGGTTGAAGATGACGATGCCAAGCAACTGGAAGGGCAGAAAATCGTCTCGGACCTGATCAAGGATGGATCCAAGCGGGTCGAAAATCTGAAACGCATGAACAATGCAATTGATTCCAGCGGGACGGCATTACGTGCGCTGCAGGAAATTCAGGTGCGCTTTTTGCTGGCTGCCAGCGCCTCGGGGGTGATTGACTTGCAACTGGGCGCGGATGAACTGCGTCAGATGATGAAGCGAAACGAGACCGGCATGCGACAAGCTTTGCAGCTGTCCGCGCTTGCCGGGGCAGCCTATACCTATCAGGATTTCTCGGATACTGAAGTCGTCGCCTATGCTGAGGCATTGGAGCAGCCTTTGATGCAAGAAGTCTATGAGCTGCTGAATGCCATCCAATACGAAATCATGGCCATGAAGTTTGAAGATCTGGCCGCGCGGATGGCGGAACTGCACCCGGCCCAGGATATCTGATGCGCCTGATCGCTGCTTGTTTCGCCGTTTTGCTGACAGCCATGCCACTGGCGGCGTCCGAGCGGGTTGAACGCCTCATGCTGGCACTTCAATTGGAGCAGGTCGTCAATATTCTGCGCGACGAAGGCTTGGCTCAAGCGAAAGGCCTGAACGACACATTTCTGGGTGGTGACGGCGGGGCGTTCTTTGATAATCAGGTGGACGAAATTTATGATCCGCAGTGGATGCAGGAGCAAATTTCTGGGACTTTTGAGGTCAGCCTGACAGCCAGCCAGATGGATCGCGCCATCCTGTTCTTTGAAAGTGATGTCGGGCAAACCGTTATAACTCTGGAAAACTCGGCCAGAAAGGCCTTTGCAGATGAAACCATCAAGGACATGGCGCGTGAAAACTATCTGAACGGGGCAGGCGGCACCCAACTTTACCGGCTGGTCGGCGAGTATATCGAAGTCAACGACCTGATCGAAAAGAACGTACAAAGCTCGCTTAGTTCGGATTATAACTTTTTTCGCGGCCTCAGCGCGGATGCCGGAACCAGCTCGGAAGATATTCTGGCGCAGCTCCTGTCGGACAAGGACAGGCTTGCCGAGGAAAACCGCATCTGGTTGTATTCCTTCCTTCTGGTGGCCTATCAACCGCTCGATGAGGCTCAGATGCGGGAGAACATTGCTTTTTCCCGTACTGAGACCGGACGCGCAGTAAACGAAGCCTTTTTTGACGGATTCGATAAGATGTATGACCATATCTATTTTCAACTGGGTCAGGCGGTCTCACGGGCGCTTAGCGCATCGGATCTTTGATCCTGTATTTGATGTTGACTTTGCCGATCAATCTATGGATAAGCGCGCATCCCGGCCGGTTTTCCGCGCCGGGTGTCGTTATTATTGACCCCAGGGCCTTGTCCCACGGGTCGTCACACAGCCCGAAAAGGGCGCGCTGTTCGAGGTGGCGAAAGCCAAAAACGCCCGGTAGGGGACCATAGAACGCGATTAGACAAAGGAAAGACGCATGTTTGCGGTCCTCAAGACTGGCGGCAAGCAGTACAAAGTTCAAGCGGGCGATATCCTCCGCGTTGAAAAATTGGCTGCCGACGCAGGTGAAACAGTTCAATTCAACGATGTTCTGATGCTGGGCGGCGACGCTCCGGTTGTTGGTGCACCGTTCGTCGCAGGCGCAGGCGTTCAGGCCGAAGTGATCGAACAGATCAAAGGTGACAAGGTCATCAACTTCGTAAAACGCCGTCGTAAGCACAGCTCGAAGCGTACCGTTGGCCACCGTCAGAAGCTGACTCTGGTCAAGATCACCGACATTTTGGCGTCAGGCGCCGACAAGTCGGGCATCAAAGCTGCAACCGGTTCGGCGCCGGCTGGCGAAGCTGCCCCCGTGGCAAAAAAGCCTGCCAAGAAAGCTGAAGCCAAAGCAGAGGCACCTGCCGCTGCCGCTGACGATCTGACCCAGTTGACCGGTGTCGGCCCCGCCGCTGCCAAGAAGCTGAATGAGGCCGGTATCGAGAGCTTTGCCGCTCTGGCCGCCTTGTCGGACGATCAGATTGCTGCTATCGAAACGGTCAAAGTGAAACCCGAATGGGTTGAGCAGGCCAAAGATCTGGCTAAAGGCTAAGGAGAGACAGAATGGCACATAAAAAAGCTGGCGGTTCCTCCCGTAACGGTCGCGACTCAGCTGGTCGCCGCCTTGGCGTGAAACTGTATGGTGGCCAGGCCGCCATTTCAGGCAACATCATCGTGCGTCAGCGCGGCACCAAGTTCTGGCCGGGCGAAGGCGTAGGCATGGGCAAAGATCACACCATCTTTGCAACAGTGGATGGCGCCGTGAAGTTCCACAAGGGACTGAAAAACCGCACCTTTATTTCGGTCCTGCCAGTGGCGGAGGCCGCAGAGTAAGCCGAAACCCAGAAGGTTTAAGAAAATTTCATGGGGGACCGGCAGAAAGTGCCGGTCCCCTTTCTCGTTTTCAGGAGCGGTCCCATGACCGAAGTGATAAAAACAGAGCGTCTTGTCTTACGTCGGTTTCGGCGTGAGGACTCGTCGCGTCTTGTCACTCTTCTGAACGATCTGGACGTGGTGCGCTGGTTGACAGTGGTGCCGCATCCCTATGAGGCCACGCATTCGACCGAATTTGTCGACGCGATGGCTGCCGAAGATGATGCCTTTGCCATCACTCGGGAAGAGAACGTCATTGGCTGCATCTCGACCGGATCTCAGTTGGGGTATTGGGTTGCCAAAGCGTCCTGGGGGCAGGGCTATGTGACCGAAGCCTCCCGTGCGATGATTTCGAGGTTCTTTCGATCTGATCGGCAGGAACTCACCTCGGGTTATCACGTCGGCAACGAACGGTCCAAGGCGGTTCTGTCCAAACTTGGGTTCAAACCAGATGGGCAGCATCGTGCGACGGCGCGGTCGACCAACGAAGATGTGATAATTCAGGACGTTCTGCTGCGTCGAGCGGACTGGGAGGCGATGCAATGACCGTTGCAACCGCCAGTTTCCTGATCTTCGCAGCCTCTCAGGTCGGAACGCCCGGACCCGCCAACATGGTCCTGCTAGGCACAGGTGCACGCTATGGGTTTCGGGCGGCTCTGCCGTTTGTGGCCGGTGTGATCCTAGGCAAACAGCTGATCATCTGGCCGGTGGGTTTTGGTCTGCTGCAGCTCGCGGATCAGGCACCGATTGTCTTTTCGGTCCTGAAATACGCCTCAGCGGCGTATATCTGCTGGTTGGCGTGGAAGATCGCGAACCTGCGTCTTTCGCGCAGTGAAGCCACTGGAGACGTGCCCGGTTTTTGGGCGGGTTTGATCGTTCATCCCCTTAACCCAAAGGCATGGGCCATGATCATAGCCGGTTTTACCGGGTTCGTTGCGGTTGGCACGCCCAGCTTTAACGCGACGTTCACGATCGCTCTCTGTTTATTGCTTTGCCAGGCGGTTTTACACCCGATCTGGACATTTGCCGGAGATAGAATTGCCCACGTGGTTGAAGGTCGGCCCGTGGAAAAATATCTGATGTGGACGTTAGCAAGTCTCACTGTTGCGTCCGTATTTTTTGTGTTGTTCGGAGGAGGAACGCACTCATGAAACTCGAGACAATAATAAACCAGCCGGTACTCGAAACCGAGCGGTTCGATCTGCGCCCATTGCGCCGGTCGGATATGGGTCTCATCGAGCATTATGCAGGCGATGAGCGCGTGGCACGTATGACCACGTCGATCCCGCATCCGCTGCCACCGGGGTCGGTCGAGGCGTTTGTGACGCGTTCGATGGCTGAAGACCGGGATGAGGACGTCTGGGCGATGGACGCCACCAAAGATGGTGGGCCGGAACTGATTGGTCTGATTTCGCTTACACGGCTGGATCGCAATCAGTCCGAAGTTGGCTATTGGGTGGCGCCTGTTTACTGGAATACAGGCGTAGCCTCACTGGCCGTCGAGATGTTGGTGAAAGCTAACCCGCTTGAAAACTCGAATTTGTTTGCCAGCGTGTTTCAGGACAATCCTGCCTCGGCCCGGGTTCTGACCCATTGTGGGTTCCAGTATCTGGGTGATGCCGAAAGTTACTCGGTGGCGCGCGATGCGAATGTGCCCACCTGGACATATAGTAAAAAACTCTGACTTGTGGCCGATGGGGCCCTTGCAGTAGGGGACAGTTATGAAATTTCTCGATCTTGCAAAGGTCTACATCCGGTCCGGGGCCGGCGGTGGCGGGTGCGTCAGCTTTCGGCGTGAAAAATACATTGAATACGGCGGTCCCGATGGCGGTGACGGCGGTAAGGGCGGGTCTGTCTGGGCCGAGGTTGTGGATGGGCTGAACACCCTGATCGACTTCCGCTATCAGCAGCATTTCTTTGCCAAAAACGGCCAGCCCGGTCGTGGTCAGCAGCGTACAGGCAAGGATGGTGACGAAATCATCCTGCGTGTGCCTGTCGGAACTGAGATTCTGGACGAGGACGAAGAGACCGTCATCTGCGACCTGACAGAGGTCGGGCAGCGTGTTCTGCTGGCCAAGGGCGGCAATGGCGGCTTTGGTAACCTGCATTTCAAATCTGCAACCAATCAGGCTCCGCGCCGGGCCAACCCGGGGCAGGCTGGGATCGACCGCACGATCTGGCTGCGGCTGAAGCTGATCGCGGATGTGGGCCTGTTGGGCATGCCCAATGCAGGTAAATCGACCTTTCTGGCGGCCACATCGAACGCGCGCCCCAAGATTGCTGACTATCCGTTCACGACCCTGCATCCTAATCTTGGTGTTGTCGGTGTCGACAATGTGGAATTTGTCGTCGCGGATATTCCCGGCCTGATCGAAGGTGCCCATGAGGGGCGCGGGATCGGTGACCGGTTCCTTGGCCACGTGGAACGTTGCGCTGTTCTGCTGCATCTGGTCGACGGCACCTCGGAGACTGTCGCCGAGGATTACCGCACCATCATTCATGAACTCGAAGCTTACGGCGGTGAACTGGCTGAAAAGCCCAGGATCACAGTTCTGAACAAGGTCGATGCGCTGGACGAAGAGGAACAGGCGCTGCAAAGGGCTGAGCTGGAAGAGGCTGTTGGAGGCCCTGTGATGACCATGTCGGGCGTCGCTCATCTGGGCGTGACCGAAGTGTTGCGCGCTTTGCGTGCGCAGATCGACGAAAACCGCCTGCGGCAAAAACCCGTTGAGGAGACCAAGTCTTGGCAACCCTGACCGCAGCACGCCGATTGGTGGTCAAAATCGGCTCTGCCTTGCTGGTGGACCGTGATACCGGGTTGCTGAGGTCGGATTGGTTGCTCTCGCTGGCCCAAGACGTAGCCTGGCTCAAAGGGCAGGGAACTGACGTCATTTTGGTCTCATCCGGCTCGATTGCGTTGGGGCGCGGTGTTTTGGGCCTGCCCGTGGCGGATTTGCCGTTGGAACAATCTCAGGCCGCCGCTGCTGTTGGCCAAATTCGGCTGGCGCGGGCTTATGAAGAGGCTTTGACGCCGCACAAAATCACAACGGCGCAGGTTTTGGTGACGCTGGAAGACAGCGAGGACCGGCGGCGGTATCTGAATTCGCGCGCGACGCTGGAAACTTTGCTGAGTCTGGGCGTGGTTCCGATCGTTAATGAAAACGATACCGTTGCTACGGATGAGATCCGCTACGGCGACAATGACCGGTTGGCGGCGCAGATCGCCGTGACGGTTGGGGCCGATCAATTGATCCTGTTGTCGGATGTCGACGGTTTCTACACCGGGAACCCGAGTGAAGACGGAAACGCCAAGCGTTTCGATGTTATTGAGACCATCACGCCCGAGATCGAGGAAATGGCAGGCGATGCCGGTTCCGGTCTATCCAAAGGCGGAATGAAGACCAAGCTACTGGCCGCTAAGATGGCAACTGCTGCCGGTTGTGATATGGCGATCACCGAAGGTTCGACTTTGAACCCGCTGAAATCGCTTGAAGATGGCGCCAATTGCACTTGGTTTACAGCGACGTTGGATCCGCATGCCGCGCGCAAGCGCTGGATTTCGGCCATGAAACCGCGCGGTGAAATCGTAGTGGACGCAGGCGCGGCCAAAGCGTTAGGTAACGGCAAAAGCCTGCTGCCTGCTGGTATCGTTGAAGTAACGGGCGATTTCGGCCGCGGTGATCCGGTTGCGATCATGGACCACCAGTCGAGGCGTTTGGCGCAGGGCCTCAGCCGGTATACCGCGCAAGAGGCGGATGCGATCAAGGGTCGGAAGTCCTCGGAGATCGAAGCCACACTGGGCTATCCAGGCCGGGCCGTCCTGATCCATCGAGATGATTTGGCGCTGTAGAGGCGCGATGATAGAACCAAATGACCGACCGAAAGGCACCTGAGATGAAGGATTTCGACAACATTCCCGCCCTTATGGCCGATCTTGGTAAACGCGCCAAAGCAGCCTCGGCCGATCTGGCCTATGCAAGCGCCGAGCGTAAACATGCCGCCCTGATTGCCGCGGCTGACGCTGTTTGGGCCAACCGCGCGGATATCATTGAGGCCAACAAGAAAGACCTAGAGTTTGGGCGTGAAAAGGGCTTGAGCCCGGCGATGATGGACCGGCTGATGCTGGACGAAGCGCGGATTCAGGGCATGGTTGACGGGCTGCGCACGGTCGCGGATCAGGCAGACCCCGTGGGCGAGGTTCTGACCGAATGGGACATGGCCTCGGGTCTTAACATCCAGCGTGTTCGCACGCCTCTGGGCGTTATCGGAGTGATTTACGAAAGCCGTCCGAATGTGACGGCGGATGCAGGCGCACTGTGCCTGAAGTCGGGCAATGCAGTGATCCTGCGCGGCGGCTCGGAAAGTTTCCATTCCTCGACCGCCATTCACGCTTGTCTGGTCCAAGGGCTAAAGGCTGCAAACCTGCCAGAAGACGCCATTCAACTCGTGCCCACGCGGGACCGGGCCGCAGTGAAAGAGTTGCTGACCATGACCGATTGTGTGGACGTCATCGTTCCGCGCGGCGGAAAAGGTCTGGTGGGGTTGGTTCAGCGCGAAGCACGCGTGCCCGTCTTTGCGCACTTGGAAGGTATCGTGCACATCTATATCGACAAGGCTGCAGACCCCCAGAAAACGCTGGACGTGGTGCTGAACGCTAAAACCCGGCGCACTGGGATTTGTGGTGCTGCCGAGTGCTTGCTGATCCATCAGGATGTGGCTGAAACACTCGGCCAGGATATCATTTCTGCTTTGCTTGCGGCGGGCGTCGAAATCCATGCCGAAGGCGCGTTGGCCCTGGACGGCACCATTGCGGCCGCGGGCGACGACTGGGGCAAGGAATTCCTCGACAGCATCATCGCGGCCAAGCCGGTGGCTGATATCGATGCAGCGATCGCGCATATCCGTCAGTACGGTTCGAACCACACCGATTGCATCATGACCGAGGATGCCGATGCCGCTGCCCGGTTCTTTGAACGGCTCGACAGTGCGATTCTGATGCACAATGCTTCAACCCAGTTTGCCGATGGTGGCGAGTTCGGAATGGGGGCCGAGATCGGAATCGCAACCGGCAAAATGCATGCGCGCGGCCCGGTCGGGGCCGCTCAGCTGACGAGCTTCAAATATCTTGTCCGCGGAAACGGGACCGTCCGGTCTTAAAACCGGATAGCGACGCGGGTTGAGGTGGTTTCCGCCACAACCCGCCGACCCATCGAGGCAGTGGTCTGGGGCAGCAGTGCAAACTGCACCTGTGCTGGCGTCACCTTATTCGCAAATTGGCCTTTGGGTAGGTTCTTCCAAAGATCAGCCTCTATATTCAGCTTGTCCGCCACACCGGTCACCGTCCAACTGCCGCCGTTATTTGCCACGGTGACATCGCCCCCCATCGGCATGGCGCTTTCGCAACACATCAGGGCCAGAAAGGCGAGCTTGACCTGATTGCGGGGCATGGCATCGGTCACGTGCCAGTTGACACGCACACGACCAACGCTTTCGACGTCTTTCAACAGCTCTGTGACCTCAGCCCGACCCAACGGTTGATCGCTGGCCGACCCAAAAGCGACGCGGAAGAACCTGATCTTTGCTCCGGCGCTTCCGACGCTGCCCGAGATCAGCTCCATCTCGGGGCCCTGCATGGTTCCGACCATCTCAAGCAGTTCCAGCCCGTTGTTTATTGCGCCAATGGGGCTGATCAGATCGTGACAAATTCGCGACCCAATCAGTTCGGCCAGATTGACGTTGGTGTCGCCCATGCGTACCTCTCCTGTTGTATCTGCCGCCGGACCGGAGCCCGATCATGACAGACCTCAATGCCATACTTGCACCGGGCATGTATGTCCGCCACCCCGATTTCCCCGATTGGGGCGTCGGACAAGTGCAGTCCAACATTGGCGGCAAAGTCACCGTGAATTTCCGCGATCAGGGAAAAGTGGTGATTGACGGAACCCGCATCGCCCTGACGCCCGTCTTTGATCCGTGAAACTGGTTTAAGAATGGTTAACGATGGGCCACCGCCGCGCCGGTTGCCATTTGACCGAAAACTGCGGTATCAGCGCGCAAACAAAAGCGGAATAACTGATGCCGGATGCAGGCCCTTCTTTCACCGTCAAACTTGCCGAATCCGAGGCCGAACTGCGCGCAGCCCAAAGGCTGCGATATGACGTATTCGTCCGCGAATTGGGCGGCGGCGGCAAGATGGTGGACCACGAGGCAGGGTTAGAGCAGGATCAGTTCGATCCTTTTTTTGATCACATGCTGGCCTATGATGACGCCACTGGCGAAGTTGTGGGCGTTTACAGGCTGTTACCGGGTGAACGAGCCGTCGAATTGGGACAGTTCTATTCCGAGGATGAATACGATCTGACGGTACTGAAACAGAGCGGCCGCAAACTGTTAGAGCTTGGACGTTCCTGCCTTCACCCGGACTATCGGGGCGGAACGGCGATGTACCACTTATGGAACGGTCTGGCGGGCTATGTGGCCGAGCGCGATATTGAGGTGCTGTTCGGGGTCGCCAGCTTCCACGGCATCAATGTACAGGAGCTGGCCCAGCCTTTGTCGATGTTGCACCACAATCATCTGGCCCCGCCGGGCCTGCGGGTCAGGGCGCAACCCGATGTGTTTCAAAGCATGGACCTTGTCGCGCCGGATGCGCTGGATCGCCGTGGGGCGATGGTACAGGTTCCCGCGCTGATCAAGGCGTACCTGCGGCTGGGTGGCTTTGTGGGCGAGGGGGCGTTTATCGATCACGCGTTCAACACAACAGATGTTTGCCTGATTCTCGACACGGCGCGCATGAACGAGCGCCAGCGGCGTATCTACGGCGGAGCCTGATCCAGTGAACGATCCGCTTTGGGACAGTGACGACGCACCAGACCCGATTGAATTGGGCGTATTTGGCTGGGCATTGGTGATCTTGCGCGGCCTTCCCTTGGCACTGCTGGTTTTTGGCGGGCTGCTCGTTTTGTTGACCGTTCGCCTGATCGAGCGCCCGCTGTTTGAGTTACGGCGTCCGATCACCCCGTTCATCGCGCAGTTTGTCTGTCGCAATGCGCTCCGGCTTCTTGGCATCGGCTTTCGCACCTCCGGCGAATTGATGCGCGAACGCGGCGCTGTGGTCGCGAACCACACATCATGGCTCGACATCTTTGCGCTGAACGCCCGTAAGCGGGTGTACTTCGTGTCCAAGGCCGAGGTGGCCAAATGGCCGGGTATCGGCTGGCTGGCCCGCGCCACGGGCACGGTGTTTATCGAACGTGACCGGAAGAAAGCCCGCGAACAGACACTGATCTTTGAAGAGCGCTTGAAAGTCGGACATAAGTTGTTGTTTTTTCCCGAGGGTACCTCGACCGATGGTCTTCGTGTTTTACCTTTTAAAACAACCCTTTTCGCCGCGTTCTTCTCAGATGAATTGCGGGACTTCATGCATGTTCAGCCTGTATCCGTAGTCTTTCACGCACCCAAAGGGCAGCCTGACAGGTTCTATGGCTGGTGGGGCGATATGGATTTTGCCCCGCATCTTCTCAAGACCTTGGGCGCGCGTCGGCAGGGGACGGTAGAATTGATTTACCACGTTCCAGCCAAAGTCAGCGATTTTGCCGACCGCAAGGCGTTGGCGGCACATTGCGAAGAGGCAGTGCGCCACGCGCATGCAATTGCGCGGCTTGAAAAATAAGGCCATTTGGCACTTGCACAGGGCGAAATCCTACCGTATACGCGCGCCATTAAAACCCGCAGGCGGGGTTTGGGCTATTTGAGGGAGACATCCTTATCTGGCCCGCCGGTTGGAGCATCCGCTTCTTTCACCCCCGCCCAGGCGTAAACCGGAAAAGGAAAATAGCATGGCTCTTCCCGAGTTCACCATGCGTCAGCTGCTGGAAGCTGGCGTTCACTTTGGTCACCAGACACAGCGTTGGAATCCCCGCATGGGCCCGTTTATCTACGGCTCGCGCAATGGCATCCACATCATGGACCTGACCCAGACCGTTCCAATGTTGGACCAGGCTCTGCAGGCCGTTCGTGACACCGTTGCAAAAGGTGGCCGCGTTCTGTTCGTTGGTACCAAGCGTCAGGCAGCTCAGCCGATCGCAGAAGCCGCTGAAAAGTCGGCTCAGTACTACATGAACCACCGCTGGCTAGGCGGCACGCTGACCAACTGGAAAACCGTTTCTCAGTCGATCAATCGTCTGAACCAGATTGACGAAGCCATGGAATCGGGCGCCGAAGGCCTGACCAAGAAAGAGCGTCTGGGCATGGAACGTGACCAAGGCAAACTGCAGGCATCGCTGGGCGGTATCCGCGAAATGGGCGGCGTTCCCGATCTGCTGTTCGTCATCGACGTCAAAAAAGAAGCCCTGGCCATCGCCGAAGCCAACAAGCTGGGTATCCCGGTTGTGGCAATTGTCGATACCAACTGCTCGCCCGATGGCGTGGATTACATCATCCCCGGCAACGACGACGCAGCGCGCGCGATCTCTCTATATTGCGATCTGGTTGCTCGTGCCGCTCTGGACGGTATGACCGCTCAGATGGGTGCTGCAGGCGTTGACCTGGGCGCATTCGAAAAAGCACCGGTTGAAGAAGTCGTTGCGGAAGAAGCACCCGTTGCGGAAGAAGCCACGCCGGAAGCCAAAGCCGAAGCGTAAGCTGCCCGTCACGTAAATGACATATGGGGCAGGGTAGACCTGCCCCAATTCCGTTTGAATTGAGGAGAGCCAAAAGATGGCAATCACAGCAGCAATGGTTAAAGAACTGCGCGACTCGACCGGCGCAGGCATGATGGACGCAAAAAAAGCGCTGACCGAAACCGACGGCAACATGGACGAAGCCGTTGATTGGCTGCGCACCAAAGGTTTGGCCAAAGCGGCCAAGAAATCCGGCCGTACCGCAGCAGAAGGTCTGGTTGCAGTTCACGTCAACGGTGGCAACGGTGTTGCTGTCGAAGTGAATTCGGAAACCGACTTCGTCGCAAAGAACGCCGAATTCCAGGAAATGGTTGGCAAAATTGCTTACGCAGCAGAAGGCGTCGACAATGTCGAAGCTCTGTTGGCCGCTGATCTGGGCGGCAAGAACGTTGCTGACACCCTGACCGACAAGATCGCCACCATTGGTGAGAACATGTCGGTTCGCCGCATGGCGAAACTGTCGGGCGACACTGTTGTGTCCTACGTCCACAACGCGGCCACCAATGGTATGGGCAAAATCGGTGTTCTGGTTGCTCTGTCCGGTGGTGACGAAGTGATCGGCAAGCAGATTGCGATGCACATCGCAGCTGTGAACCCGGCGGCTCTGTCCGAAGCGGACATGGACCCGGCTGTTGTCGAAAAAGAAAAGCAGGTTCAGATGGACATCGCCCGCGAATCTGGCAAGCCGGAGCAGGTGATCGAAAAGATGATCGTTGGCCGTATGAAGAAATTCGTCGCGGAATCAACTTTGCTGAACCAGTCGTTCGTTGTGAACCCTGACCTGACCGTCGAAGCCGCTGCCAAAGAAGCAGGCGCAACCATCACTGGTTTCGTCCGTCTGGAAGTTGGCGAAGGCATCGTGGTCGAAAAAGAAGACTTCGCAGCCGAAGTTGCCAAAGCCGTACAGGGCTAAATCGGGCAGAGGCCCTGAAAGGGGCCTCAACCTAAACAGAATTAAACCGGCTACTTTCCCAGTAGTCGGTTTTTTTGCGCCTTTCGGCGTAGGAACAGATCATACACTACTATCGGAAGGATTGAGGGGCCCCGCAGATGGGGATGGTCGAGGCCCCCCAAAATTCCGACTAAGAGACGCGGACAAATAGACGCCTTTATGTCAGAGCGACCGGAGAGCTTTGGTATTGCAAAGATCCGATCAAAACGTTCCCAGGCTAAAGCCACCACTCACGGAACAATATCACTTTGCAACTGGGGCTCAGATTTGGGAAGTCATGTTTTCCTTACCCTACGTAAATTGACGCAATTTAGCGTCAAAAAGAACACATCATGCTTCCATGATGAACATCTGATTTTGAAGGGATGCTTTGAGCACGGCTTGCGCTGTTGTTTCGACTGACAGAGACTCACGGGCAAGCCTCAGGTGCTTCTCAACGGTCGCCGATGTCAGCCCCATCAAAAGCGCTATGTCCTGCGTCGTCTTCCCATCGCCAACCCATTCAAGCGCCTCGCGCTGACGCTTCGTCAGAGCGCGATTGGGGGTGTTGTAGGGCAGGGTGAGAATCTTCAGATGCGCGACATTGTTCATCAACAAGATGTCATCGCCATGTTCCGCCCAGATTGCGTCGACCTCATCCTGACCAACGGCCCCACCAGCCGAAAGAGAGATCGCCCCCTTGGACCGCATCGACACCGAGGTGAAACTGACAGTGTATCCCGCCACAACGCCTTTTGACCGGTTGAACTCGTAAACCTGGCGTTCCTGGGCGGTCATCGTGCCGTCGGAATTCATATCCTGAATCATTCTCCAACTGGCCGCGCCTTCATTGTGCAGCGCCCATTTCAGCATTGGCGCATGAAAGTACAGCCCGTCGCGCACGAAACCATCAATGTACTCTTTGCCGTGGTTTGTAAGGATGGTGAAGTCTTCAGGGTCACCCAAAGACGTCTCAGTCCTGTAACGTGTATAGCCGTACAGCAGACGGTCGAACCCAAAATTTGCCATCTGGCGGCAATGAGCGTCCCAAAGCTCCTCCAGAGTTTTGACGTAGCTGAGGAAATTCAGATACTCACCCAGCTTCATACGGACCCCTCATTTTGCAAATGCGCCGACAGCGCATCCAACGCCATCACATAGCTCTGAAGCCCAAAGCCGCAGATCTGTCCCAGTGCAACCGGCGCCACATAGGATTTGTGCCGGAAGGGTTCGCGAGCGTGTATGTTCGACAGGTGAACCTCAACAACTGGCAGCTCGACCGAAGATATCGCGTCCATCAAGGCAACCGAGGTGTGGGTATACGCCCCGGCGTTCAGAATGATCCCATCCTGTGTGCCCTTGGCCGCGTGGATCGCGTCGATCAGCACACCTTCGTGATTGGATTGCAGGTGTGATATGTCCAACCCAACCGACGCGCCGTGGCTTACACAGGTTTCTTCGACCATTTTCAGTGTTGTACGGCCATAAACCTCGGGTTGTCGTGTGCCCAGCAAGTTCAGGTTCGGACCGTTCAAAATCAGAACTTTATGCATTCATTCTCCGTCCCATTACTGGTTGATAAACGTGATTTGGCATGGATGTCCACTAACCTGCGCACTCATCAGGCGAGTGTCGCGCATCGGACACCATCAAATCTTGAACTGAGCGTCGAATACCAGTCAGGTTTCGGGCATCGTTATCACAACTTTACCAAGAACGGTGCGGTCGTTCAGTAAAGTCAGTGCCGCGCTTGCACCCGCTAATGGAAACCGTTCGCTGATTTGCGGTTTTATCAGAGATTTGGCGTATAAGTCGAACAATTCCCTGACATTTTCGGCATTTCCTTTGGGATCACGATAAACCGATGCCCCCCAGAACACACCAACAACCTGGCAGCCCTTCAACAAGGGAAGATTGAGTGGGATTTTGGGAATACCGGCCGGAAACCCGACAACAAGGAACCGGCCATTCCACGCCATGCTGCGCAGCGCTGGTTCGGCATAATCTCCGCCAACGGCATCATAAACGACATCCACGCCATTTGCGCCCGCTCTAGCCTTGATTTTGCCAGAGAATGCCTTTTGGGCATCGCGGTCCATCTGGCGGGAATATACGATTGTGTCGTCCGCCCCGATTTGACGGCAAAATTCCGCCTTTTCCTGCGAGGATACGGCCGCTATGACACGCGCCCCCATCGCCTTGCCCAGCTCAATGGCCGCGCTACCGACACCGCCTGCGGCACCCAGCACCAAAAGCGTTTCACCAGGCTGCAATGCGGCACGGTCTTTCAGCGCGTGGTAGGACGTGCCGTAGGTGAAAATGAAACATGCCGCGTCATCGAATGGCATCGATGTGGGGAATTTCACGGCTGTAGCCGCCTTGACCGTCAATTGCGTGGCAAAACCGCCATATCCGGTCAGCGCCAGAACCCTGTCCCCAACCTCGAACCCGTTCACGCCTTCGCCAACGCCCAATACCTCACCTGCGATTTCCCCACCCGGGGCAAATGGTCTGGGTGGTTTAATCTGATACAGGTCCTGGATCATCAACGTATCGGGGAAATTGACGCCAGCAGCCTTGACCCCAACCAGCAACTCTCCCTTTCCTGGCACCGGGTCGGGCAGGGTCGTAAGTTCCAAAGTATCCGGTCCGCCCGGCGCGACGCTGAGTAACGCTTGCATATTGACTGTCTTGTCCTTGTTATTCGGTTGAGAGGACCTTTGGCGCAGCGGTGAATGTTGTCAAGAATTCCGCAGGGTGCAAATCTCGCCGAAAATCGCCACCTGTGCCACAATTCAAAACCGAGGAGCAGACCATGACGCCTGAAACCCTATTTTCGCTGCAGGGAAAAACCGCACTGGTGACAGGTGGTGCCACCGGGATTGGCCGGATGGCTGCGGAATCGCTTGTAAGGGCAGGGGCACGCGTGCTGATCGCGTCGCGCAAGGGGGAAGCCTGTGAAGCCGTCGCGGCCGAGCTGAATGCTCTGGACGCGCCCGGCAGCGCCGAAGGTTTCAGCGGAGATGTCGGAACGGAAGACGGCGTTCTGGCAATGGTCGATGAGGTCAACAATCGCACGGATAGGCTTGATATCCTGATGAATAATGCGGGTATCTCTTGGGGTTCGCCGCTGGGACAGTTTCCCCATCACGCGTGGGAAAAGGTCAATTCCGTCAACGTCGCTGGTCTGTTCGAACTGACGCAGCGCCTGTTGCCGATGCTGATGAAGTCCGGAACACCTGATGATCCGGCGCGCGTGGTCAACGTTGGATCGGTAATGGGTGAAGTACCGATGGGCGACGGTGCCTACAGCTATTCCGCATCCAAAGCTGCGGTGCTGCACTTGACCAAGATTCTGGCCAAGGAATTGTCGCCCTATCACGTCACTGTAAACGCGCTTGCCCCGGGACCATTTGTATCACGGATGACAGCCTTTGCGACGGCAGACGAGGGGACGCGCGAAAAGGTTGGCAAGACGGTACCGCTGGGCCGTGTAGGTCGCGACGAGGATATCGCCGGGTGCATGTTGTTCCTGTGCGGGCGTGGCGGCAGCTATGTGACCGGAGCCGTCATCCCGGTTTCTGGAGGCCTAAACGTGGTGACCGCCGGCAATCTCTTCGCCGAAGCACTATAGGGCCGGGGGAATAGTTATTGGAAATGCTTGATAAATCACAACTCGACCTGACGGCGCTAAACACCTATCTCAGCGCAAATTTGGACGGTTACATGGGGCCGCTGGAAGCGACGAAGTTCGCCATTGGACAATCCAACCCGACTTTCGAACTGCGCACACCGTCCAAGACTTACGTGCTACGCCGTAAACCGCCAGGCGTTTTGCTGAAATCAGCCCATGCTGTGGAACGCGAGTTTCGCGTTCAAAGCGCACTGGCCGATAGCGCGGTTCCGGTCCCTCGGATGATGCTGCTTTGCGAGGATGACGACGTCATCGGTTCGGCGTTTTATGTCATGGAACGCTTGCAGGGACGTGTATTCCTTGAGCCGAGGGTGGATGAGGCCGACAACGCAACTCGCAGTGGTGTATTCGACGAAATGAACCGCGTGCTGGCGGATTTGCATGACGTCGATGTGGACGCAGTAGGCCTGTCCGACTATGGCCCGCCGGGCAACTACTTTGAGCGCCAAATTGCCCGATGGACCAAACAATATCGAGCATCCGAGACAACGACTATCCCCGAAATGGATGCACTAATTTCCGCGCTTGAGGGGGCCATTCCAGACGATGACGGGCAGCGAACTTTGGTGCATGGTGATTACCGCATCGACAATCTGATGTTCGAACAGAACGGTTCGCTCTGCATTGGCGTTCTGGATTGGGAGCTGTCGACGATCGGGCACCCATTCGCGGATCTGGCAGCGGTCATCATGCAGTGGCAACTGCCCCCTGGAAACGAGGGGCGCGGATTGGCAGGTGTCGACCGTCAAGCCCTGGGAATACCGTCAGATCAAGAGTTTGTCGGGCGATATTGCCAGCGTCGCGGCTTACCTGGAATCAAAAATTTCGGGTTCTACCTGGCGTTCAATTTCTTCCGAATGGCCGGAATTCTTCAGGGTGTGTACAAGCGTGCATTGGACGGCAACGCGTCTGACCCCAAACGCGCGCAGGTGTTCGGGGCCTATGTTCCGGTGTTCGCAAAACACGGGCTTGCCGCGCTGGATTCGTAGTTCGGGTGTCAGTCCGGCGCTTTGGAAAGTTCTAGTTTCAGATTGCCCAAGCTGTTCTTGCCAAAAAACATCTCGGTGCCCACAAACATTGTGGGCACTCCGAATACGCCTCGTTTTACGGCAGCCTTGGATTGCTCTTTGAGCCGCTGCTTTACCTCAGCACCCGTCATGGCCTCGCGGATCTTGCGCGCGGGAAGTTTGTTTTCCTGCATGATATCCATCAGCACACCCAGTTCATCGACTTTTTGACCATGTACCCAGATCGCATCAAATATTGCGTTTATATATTTAGATTCCCAGGATTTACCGGAGGCGAACACAGCACCGCGCATGGCAAATTTGGTGTTCACCGGGAAATGTGGGCTCATATGAAAGCTCAATCCGCGTCTGCGGGCAAAACGATGAAGATCATGTGTTAGATAGGCTGATTTCTGGCGATTTTCAGAAAATGCCTCGAAAGGGTTCTGATTATGCGTCGCCTTGAATATCGTCGGAAGTAACACGGGCACATAGCTTACCTGCATGCCATTTCGTTCCGCCAGTTTGGGCAAGACCTTATGGGCCAGAAATGCGTTTGGGCTGCAAAAATCAAAAATGAAATCTATGGTCTGCGTCATTGTCTAAACTCCGATACGACGATCTGTGAAATGAACTCTGAACCACCAGACGAATCTATAACGCGTCTAGTGTACAGGCGGGAAGGCTGGCGCGCACTGGCCGTTGGTCACGATGTGGGAAATCAGGAATTCCTCTATTAATTCAGTGCGTCACCGGTCAAGATCAACCAAACCGCCGAGGAGGTTCTAGAAACCCATGCGCAGCCAGACCACCCTTGATCCTACCCGCCTGAACCGCATACGGGACTGGATGCAGCGCTATGTCGATGAGCGCAAATACGCGGGCAGTTCATTACTATTGACCCACCATGGGTCCGAGGCGTTCTTTCACGCCTGTGGCCTTAGAAATGTTGAAAAGGGCCTACCGTTTCAGCGCGATACGATTGCGCGGATCTATTCGATGACGAAACCCGTCACCTCGGTCGCGGTGATGATGCTGGCCGAGCGTGGGTTGTTCCAACTCGACGCGCCACTCTCTGAATTCCTGCCTGAATTTGCTTCCGTGCTGGCTCTTGTGCCCGGGGCGGAGAGGCTGGATCAAACCGAAGATGCTCCATCCCCGACACTGCATCAGCTTCTGACCCATACAAGCGGATTCAGTTATCCGTTCAATCCCGGTGTTCTCCCGGCAGCAATGGATGCACGGAAGCTAATTTTTAGCCCAAATCAAGGGCCTTTGAAGGACAGGATCAGCGCACTGGCACAACTGCCATTGGCATTCCAGCCCGGAACCCGTTGGGAATATTCAGTTTCCACTGATGTGTTGGGCCGCGTGGTCGAGGTTGTGTCCGGCAAATCCTTGGATCAGTTCTTCGAGCAAGAGATCTTTGAGCCGCTTGGGCTGGCCGAGACCGGATTTTCTGTGCCCAAAGGGGCAGGGGATCGGTTCGCGTCTCTCTATACGCCGCTGGCTGGGGACGCGATGGCGCTGAATTCGGCCGAGACCGGCGATGACACTCTGCGATTGACGGACGAGGCAGGCGCATCCCCATTTGAAAAGGCGACGACCTTTTCGGGTGGTGGCGGTCTGGTCAGTACGATCGACGACTACGTTAAATTCACCGAGATGATGCAAAACCGGGGGCAGGGCAACGGCCACCGCTTGCTGGGTCCAAAGACAGTCGACTTCATGCTTCAAAACCACTTGCCGGGCGATATCGCCTCGATGGGCCCGCAGAGCTTTGCCGAGCAACCGATGGAAGGCATGGGATTTGGTCTGGCCGGGTCAGTCATCATCAACCCCGGCAGAACCCGAACACCTGGATCATTGGGGGATTTCAGTTGGGGCGGTATGGCTTCGACATTCTTCTGGATTGACCGCAGCAACGATCTGTCGGCCGTATTCTTCACCCAATTGTCCCCGTCCAGCTCTTACCCGTCCCGATCCCAGCTTAAGGCGCTAGTAATGGGCGCGTTAGTTGAATGACCCGCGTGGCGCTGATACGCCTTTTTCATAGCCAATCGGAGAGTCGCCAATGACCGAAGCAGAACGTGTCCTTCTTGACCTTTTGAACCTCGAAAGGCTCGAAGTGGACTTGTTCCGGGGCACAGGTTCAGGCGGCGAAACACCGACACGAATTTTCGGCGGGCAGGTCGTGTCTCAGGCTCTGGCGGCGGCGTACCGAACTGTGGATGATCGGTTGTGCCATTCGTTGCACGCCTATTTCATTCGTCCCGGCGATCCAACTATTCCTGTTATTTATCAGGTCGATAGAGCGCGAGATGGAGGTTCATTCACAACACGGCGTGTGGTCGCGATCCAGCATGGCAAACAAATCCTGAACGTGTCGGCTTCGTTTCACATTCAGGATGAAGGCTGGGATCATCACCACGAGATGCCCCAGATGGAAGCCCCCGAAAGTTATCCATCACGCACAGAACTACGCGCGAAGTACGTGGATCTGGTGCCCAAACACCTGCGCGGAGAGTTGACACGCGAGCGACCTATCGAGGTCCGTGAGGCCAGCCATCTTGATCCGTTTACACCCGAAAAGACGGATGACAGAAATCAAGTCTGGTTCCGTATGCCCGGTGCCGCGGGCGCTGATGCTGCCACTCAGCAGTTGCTGCTGACTTACGCGTCTGACATGTATCTGATGGGATCAGGTATGCGACCGCACGGCCTCAGCTGGTTTACGGGTGAAGTCAACGCGGCCAGTCTTGATCACGCTATGTGGTTCCACGCGCCGATCCATTTCGAAAACTGGCATCTGTATTCGATGGAATCGCCGTGGAGTGGGCGAGGGCGCAACTTCAACCGAGGGTCGATCTATGCACAAGACGGCACTTTGGTTGCTTCGGTCACGCAGGAAGGACTGATGCGCAAAGCGCAGAAGAAACTTTAATCATCGTCCGTAAATTGTTGATTTAACTTGTTCATGCCCCTAAGCCAGCTGTCGTAATCGCTGGACTTGTGCTGAATGTAATCCAACACCTGCGCATGCGGCAGCACCAGAAACTGTTCGGCTTCAATGGCTTGGACACAGGCTTGGGCCACGTCTTCGGGCTCTAGCATACCATCGATTGACGCTACCGAATCCTCAAAGCCGCGTGTCATTTCGGACCGAACCGCTTGCGGACATAGAACGGAAACGCGCAGGCCTTTATGGCTGTATGTCAGCGACAGCCACTCAGCAAAAGCCACGGCGGCGTGTTTGGAAACGCCATATGGTGCAGCGCCGGGCTGGTTCAAAAGTCCTGCAGCCGAGGCCGTTGTCATTATGTAGCCGCCGCCGCGCGCAATCATGCGCGGAACCAGATGACGCGCGGTCCAGACATGCGACATGACGTTGATCTTCCAGATCCGGTCCCAGTCTTCGTCCGGAACGTCCAGGCCACCAAGGGTCAGGATACCAGCATTTGCACAGAACAGGTCAATCGGGCCAATCTCATCTTCGACGTGATCGATCAACGCTTTGATACTGGCTTCGTCAGAAACATCGCATGTGACCGCGTGCCCGTTGATTTCCGTGGCCACGGTATGCGCGGCTTCGTCGTCGATGTCAGCGCAAACGACCGTTGCACCTTCGCGCGCGAACCGGATTGCCAGACCTTTTCCGATACCGTTGGCTGCACCGGTGACCACGACAGTTTTGCCATTCAAGTTCATCAGGGGCTCCGAATTGGACGATTTGAAAGGCATCGTAAGACATTGGCAATTTTGGGAAAACCGGAAACTGCCAATGCTAATAATTCACCATAATACCGATTATGCGGTAATTGGAATATCCTAGTAGAAGGCCTGAAGTCCCGTCTGTGCCCGCCCCAAAATCAACGCATGAACGTCGTGTGTGCCTTCATAGGTGTTCACGGTTTCCAAATTGACCATGTGACGGATAACCTGGAATTCCAGCGAGATGCCATTGCCGCCGTGCATGTCGCGGGCATTCCGCGCGATCTCCAACGCTTTGCCGCAGTTGTTGCGTTTGACGATCGAAATCATTTCGGGCGCAGCTTCGGCCTGATCCATCAAGCGGCCAACGCGCAGGCTGGCTTGCAGGCCCAAAGCGATCTCGGTTTGCATGTCCGCCAGTTTGCGTTGGAACAGCTGCGTCTGCGCCAGCGGCTTGTTGAACTGTTTGCGGTCCAGACCATACTGACGCGCACCGTGCCAGCAGCTTTCAGCGGCGCCCATGACGCCCCAGCTGATCCCATAACGGGCACGGTTCAGACAGCCGAACGGTCCTTTCAAACCCTGAACATGTGGCAGCAAGGCGCCCTCGTCCACTTCGACGCCGTCCAGAACGATCCCACCAGTGATCGAAGCCCGCAGGCTCATTTTGTTCTGAATTTTAGGCGCGCTCAAACCTTTGAGGCCCTTGTCCAAAACAAAGCCACGGATCTTGCCGTCATGCGCGTCGGACTTGGCCCACACTACAAAGACGTCTGCGATAGGTGAATTCGAGATCCACATCTTACTGCCGGTCAGCCGATAACCACTGTCGATCTTTTCCGCGCGGGTTTTCATGCCGGCCGGGTCTGAACCCGCATCAGGCTCTGTCAGGCCAAAGCAACCGATCCATTCGCCACTGGCCAGTTTTGGAAGGTACTTCCGGCGCTGTTCTTCGCTGCCATAGGCATAGATCGGGTACATCACCAATGAGCTTTGTACCGACATCATCGAGCGATAGCCAGAATCCACACGCTCAACCTCGCGCGCGACCAGGCCGTAGGACACATAACCGCCACCAAGACCGCCGTATTCTTCGGGGATCGTGGTGCCCAAAAGGCCCATTTCACCCATTTCGCGGAAGATTTCCGGGTCCGTTTCCTCGTTCTGGAAGGCTTCCAGAACCCGTGGTTGCAGCTTTTCCTGACAATATGCCTGCGCACTCGCGGCGATCATGCGCTCATCTTCTGTTAGCTGATCCGCCAGACGAAATGGATCGTCCCACGAGAACGCCCCCATGTCAGGTGCATCTTTGGCGCGCAAAGTCGGTTTGGTGTTCGGGGCGTTCATTTTGGTTCTCCGCTAGTCGGCTTTGTCGCAAAATACCCTGCCGTAACCGCAAATAACAGCTACAGTTTCGCAACGAACCATGAGTAAACCGCATAGAACAGGGCAGTGCGCCCTGCCCCGTGTTTTTACCCCAGCGCATACCCTGCGCCGCGAACCGTACGCACGGGATCTTCACCGCCATGCTGCGTCAGCGCCTTGCGCAAGCGGCCGATGTGAACGTCAACCGTTCTGGTATCGACGTAGATATCGCGCCCCCAGACCCGGTCCAGCAGCTGTTCGCGGCTCCAGACACGACCCGGTTTTTCCATGAACGTGCTCAACAGACGAAACTCGGTCGGGCCCAGTTTCAGCGGCTTGCTGTTGCGGCTGACCTTATGTGTCTCGGAATCCAGAATGATATCCGCAAATTCAAGCTTGATACCGACCGTCGCCGGGCGAACACGGCGCAACTGTGTGCGCACGCGCGCCATAAGCTCGACAACCGAATACGGCTTGACCACATAGTCATCCGCCCCGGTTTCCAGCCCGCGCACCTTGTCGACCTCTTCCGACCGGGCGGAAAGCATGATGATGGGGATTGATCGTGTATCCGGTCGCGTTTTAAGGCGGCGGCACACTTCGATCCCACTGAGGTTGGGCATCATCCAGTCCAAAACGATGATGTCCGGATTGTCTTCATCAACCAATAGCAACGCCTCGTCACCATTGGCCGCCTTGGATACACGAAACCCTTCTGCTTCGAGGTTGTAAGCCAGCACTTCACGCTGGGCCAGTTCATCTTCAACAACCAGTACCGTAGGCTGATCAGCGGACATAATCATTGCCTCCTAGGCGGTTTGCGAGGTGGTATCGGCTTTGGGACGTGCTTCTGACGGCCGTTCCCCAGTCACCAGATAAACCACCTGTTCAGCGATGGCTGTAACGTGATCGCCCATCCGTTCGATGTTCTTTGCGATGAAATGCAGGTGCATGCACGACGAGATGTTGCGGGGATCTTCAGCCATGAAGGTCAGAAACTCGCGGAACAGGCCGTTATACATCTGGTCTACTTCTTCATCCCGCTGGATCACGTCAGCGGCCAATTCTGCGTCACGTTGAATATAAGCGTCCAACGCGTCGCGCAGCATCCGCTCGACCTCGCGCGCCATACGGCGCAGGGCGGCGGCACTGCCGTTGATCTCGCCGGCGTCGACAAGAACCGTGGTGCGTTTGGCAATATTTTTGGAATAGTCGCCGATACGTTCCAGGTTGGCCGAGACCTTCAGAACCGACAGAACCAGACGCAGATCGCTCGCTGTGGGTGCCCGCAGCGCAATCACCCGCGCGGTTTCTTCGTTGATCAGATCCTCAAGCGCATCAATGGCTTTGTCGCCCTGACGCACCTCTTGGGCCAATTCGATATCCCGGGTTTCAAGCGAGCGCGCGGCGTTCATGATCGCGGCCTCGACCAGACCGCCCATCTTCATGATATGGGCCTGAACCGCTTCAAGGTCGCGGTCGAATGCAGATGCAATATGTTGTTCGGTCATGTTCAAATACCTGTCCTCAGCCGATACGGCCGGTGATGTAGCTTTCCGTGCGGGGGTCTTCCGGGTTGGTAAAGATCTGGCCGGTCTCGCCGAATTCAACCAGATTACCCAAATGGAAGAACGCCGTTTTCTGGCTGACCCGCGCAGCCTGTTGCATTGAGTGTGTCACGATCACCACCGAATAGCGCGACCGCAGTTCGTCAATCAGTTCCTCGACCTGGGCTGTGGCAATCGGGTCCAACGCCGAGCAAGGCTCATCCATCAGCAAAACCTCTGGTTCCGTTGCCACGGCGCGGGCAATACACAGGCGCTGCTGCTGACCACCGGACAGGCCGGTTCCGGGGGCGTCCAGGCGGTCTTTGACTTCATCCCAGATCGCAGCGCGACGCAGAGATTTCTCAACGATATCATCCAGTTCTGATTTGTTCTTTGCAAGACCATGGATGCGCGGACCATAGGCCACGTTGTCATAGATCGACTTGGGGAACGGGTTGGGTTTCTGAAACACCATTCCGACCTTGGCACGCAACTGCACCGGGTCGACGCGCTTGTCGTAGATATCTTCGCCGTCCAGCAGGATATCGCCCTCGACCCGGCAAATGTCGATGGTGTCGTTCATCCGGTTGAGGCAGCGCAGAAATGTGGACTTGCCGCAGCCCGATGGGCCGATAAAGGCCGTCACGGTCTTGTCCTCGATCTGGACATCCACGTCTTTGATGGCGTGCGTGTCGCCGTAATAAACCTGAACGTTGTTGGCGGCGATCTTGATGGCTTTGGAGTCCACGGTTCTCTCCACTCGTGTCATATCATTCATAATAGCCCCCATTTACCAGCGGCGTTCAAAGCGGCGGCGCAGAAGTACCGCAATGGTGTTCATTGTAACGAGGAAGATCAACAGGATGATGATGCCCCCCCATGCACGTTCATAAAAGGCCGGGTCGGCGCGCTTGGACCATTCATAGATCTGCGCCGGCATGGCCGAGTTGGGCGACAGGAAACCCGCAACAATTCCGTCGGGAGGGTTTGAGGCGATAAAGCCCACCATACCGATCAGCAGCAGCGGTGCGGTTTCCCCCAACGCCTGTGCCAGACCAATGATGGTGCCGGTCAGAATACCGGGCGCGGCCAACGGCAGAACGTGATGGAACACGGCCTGCATTTTCGAGGCCCCTACCCCAAGCGCCGCATCTCGGATCGATGGCGGTACAGCTTTCAGCGACGCGCGGGTCGAGATGATGATCGTCGGTAATGTCATCAGTGTCAGCACCAGGCCACCCACCAGCGGGGCGGAAGTTGGGAGGTGCATGTAGTTGATGAACACAGCCAGACCCAGAATGCCGAAGACGATGGAGGGAACGGCAGCCAAGTTCGAGATGTTGACTTCGATGATATCGGTCAACCGGTTTTGCGGTGCAAACTCTTCAAGATAAATCGAAGCCGCCACACCGATGGGCAAGGCAAGCGCCAGAACCACCAACATCATGAACAATGAACCCAGCATGGAGACACCGATCCCAGCCGCTTCGGGCCGTTGGTCAGAGGCATCTGCACCGAGAATGAAATCGGGGTTAAACGCCTTATACAGCACGCCCGCATCGCGCAGCTGATCAACGAAATCCAACTGCTCGACCGAAATGCTCTTGTCGTTGGCAATCGACTCGCGGGTCACGCGGCCTTTCATGTATCCATCGACACGGCTGTTGACCAAAAAGCGGAAGCTGACGGTATTGCCGATCTCATCTGGGTTGGCGATCACATAGTTCCGCAACTCGGCCTGCGCTGCTTTAGACAGGATCTTACCCATTGCCTTGGGTTTCAGGTCTGTTTGGATGCCCAGCTTTTCGACTTCGCTTTCCAGCGCAGACGCGATCAGAGGGGCATAGCCAAAGGTCGAAACCTTCTTGATATCCTCGATGTTCCGGTTGCCCTTCTTGTCCAGCTTGTCGGCCTTCAGCTCGACATTCAGTTCAAGAAAGCTTTGCTGAAATGCGCCGGTTCCGGCAGTGACGATATTGGTCACCAGCACAATCAGCATCAGCAAGCCGATCCCAATGGCGGCGATGCCGTACATTTTGAACCGGCTTTCAGCCGCATTGCGCCGTTTCGTGCGCGCATCCTTTTCGAACAACGAGCCACCTTTGGGCTTCGTGGTCGGAGCAGCGTCAGGCGTTTGGGAAATATCGGTCATTCGTACTGCTCCCGGTATTTGCGTACGATGTAGAGGGCGAAGATATTCAGCCCCAGTGTGATGATGAACAAGGTCAGACCCAGCGCAAAGGCCACCAGCGTTTCGGGGCTGGCAAAGTCAGTATCGCCGGTCAGCTGGCTGACAATCCGCGTGGTGATGGTTGTCATCGCCTCGAACGGGTTGCCCGAGAATTTTGCAATCGCACCGGCGGCCATCACAACGATCATCGTTTCACCAATGGCGCGGCTTGCGGCCAGAAGGATCGCGCCGACAATACCAGGCAGCGCGGCCGGTAGTATCACGTTGCGCACGGTTTCCGAATGCGTCGCACCCAGACCCAGTGAGCCGTCGCGCATGGTTTGTGGCACCGCGTTGATAATGTCGTCCGACAGCGACGAGACAAACGGGATCAGCATAATCCCCATAACCAACCCGGCAGTCAGAACCGCGTTCGAGCTGGCCATCCAGCCCACACCCAGCATGCCGCCATCGCCGAACATCGACACCAACGCCGGACCCACAGTCAGCAGAGCAAACAGACCGTAAACGATGGTCGGAATACCGGCGAGTATTTCCAACAGCGGCTTGGCGATGGACCGCGTCACGCCCGAGGCATATTCAGACAGATAGATCGCGGCAAACAGGCCAATCGGGACCGCCACAAGCAGCGCGATCACAGAGATGTACAGCGTGCCCCACAACAGCGGCAGGATCGACAGTTCACTGCCACCGCGGAAGTTCGGTGCCCATGTGCTGCCAAAAAAGAAGTCCTTCCACGAATGCAGTTGGAAGAAGTTCATCGTCTCAAAAAGCATCGAAAGAACAATGCCGATGGTTGTCAGGATCGCGATTGACGCGGCCAGCAATAGCAAGGCCAGAACCCCCTGCTCTACCACGTTACGGGCCCTAAACTCCTTGTGCGTACGCACATAAGCAAAGGCGGCCCCAAGCAGTGCCAAGGCCAAAACCACGACCTGCATCGCAACTGTCCCTGTGGACGTCATGCTGCGGAACTTCTGTGCTGCGACCAAAATCGGCTGTGTGATGTCCTGAGTCAGAACCTGGCCTGCGTCTTTCAGCGTTTTGGTCAGCGCTTCAATATCCGCATTGCCGTTTCGGGCTTGAGTTTCGGTCATCGCACCGCTGGCGACAGCGCCGTCCAGGCCGTATGCGACGCGGCGCACTTCACTCATGATCAGCCCACGCTCCGACCCTTCGGGCACTGCCTGATCAGGAATGAGGCTGGATACCGTGCTGTTTACGATCATCGGCTGGGCAAGAAGCCAGACGATCAGCACCCCAACTGCGGGAACCAGAGCCGTCAACGCAACGTTGTATCCGTAGTAAGACGGTAAAGAATGCAAATCGCGGACGTTACCACCCGCACTTGCCAGAGCGCGGGACCGACCCGCAAAAAATCCGATCACTGCCAGCGCAAGCAGGATAAGCAACAGCCAGGATAACGCCATGAGAACTCCGTGGGGATGGCAGAGATGGAGTCAAAAAGAACCGGGGCGCGAAAAACCGCCCCGGTTCCGTTCGTATGTGTGATTAGGAACCACCGCCCAGAACGGTTTCGTTGGCAACAGCTTCCTGTACCTTGACCAGCTCAGGGTCGGATACCAGGCCGTATTCTGCCAGCGGGCCGTCGGGCCCTGCGATCTCGTCGGCGACGAAGAACTCAGCATATTCTTTCAGGCCGGGGATCACGCCGATATGTGCTTTCTTAACGTAGAAGAACAGCGGGCGCGAAACCGGGTATTCACCGGTTGCGATCGACTCGGTCGAAGGAACAACGTCAGACATGGTTGCGACTTGCAGCTTGTCGGTGTTGTTCTCGTAGAACGCCAGACCAAAGACGCCGATGCCGTCTTTGTTGCTGTCGATGCGGGCCAGAGTTTCAGTGTAGTCGCCGTCGATGTCGACAGAAACGCCGTCGGTACGGATGGCGATGCACTGCTTTTCGGCTGCTTTCTTGTCGTCGCCGGCGGCTGCCTTGAACACTTCGAAATCGCCCAAGTGCTCACAACCTGCCAGGATCACCTTGTCTTCAAACACTTCACGTGTGCCGTGCTTGGTGCCGGGAATAAAGGTAGCGATAGGTTGTGCCGGGAAATCCGGGTTCACGTCGGCCCAGGTTTTGTTCGGGTTGTCGACAACTTCACCGTCTACAACGATTTTCGCGGCCAGCGCTTTGTACCAATCTTCCGGCGTGAACTCGAACGAGTTGCCGTTGATGTCGGATGCGAAAACGATGCCGTCATAACCGATCTGAACTTCGATGATGTCGGTCACGCCGTTTTCGGCACAGGCTTTGATTTCTTTTTCACGGATCGCGCGCGAGGCGTTTGCAACGTCGATGGTGTTTTCGCCAACACCTTCACAGAAACGCTTCAGGCCCGCCGAGGAACCACCCGATTCAACAACTGGCGTCGGGAAGTCAAAGTTTTCACCGAAGGCTTCAGCCACGATCGAGGCATAAGGCAGAACGGTCGACGACCCTGCAACCTGAACCTGATCACGAGCGGCGGCCGTGGTGGCCGATACAGCAGCGATGGTGAGAGCCGAAGCCGACAGTTTAACAAAGGACATTACAGTCTCCTTGAGAAAGGTAAATTCTGATCACCCCCATGATGATCTTGGGGCGAACCCCTAAGAGGCGTCGGTAAGCCTTTTGTGACAAGTACGTAACGGTTTTATGACACGTAACGATTTTCTTACGTTTTCTTAACTTGACCCAACGGAACATCGTTCGCGTTCGAAATGGACCCGCGCTGGAAGTCCGAGATCAGCGTGGCAAAATCACTGTAAATACAGAACCTTTGCCCAGAGTGCTTTCGACACGCAACCGGCCCCTATGGCGGTTGACGATGTGCTTTACAATCGCCAGGCCCAGCCCCGTACCGCCCAATTCGCGGGACCTGTGACTGTCGGCGCGATAGAAACGCTCGGTCAGGCGCGGCAGATGTACGGCATCAATGCCTGGGCCTTTGTCTGCGATCTGTACCCGAACCGCAGGACCGCGCATGGCGGTGTCGCGTTCAGATGCTTGAATGCGCACATCAACATTACCGCCGCTACCACCATATTTGATGGCGTTCTCAACGAGGTTCGTAAACACTTGGCGCAGTTGGTCGCTGTCTCCCGTCACCGAGATTGGTCCCGAAGACGTATCCAGTGTCAGGTCCACATTTGCAGCCTCGGCCAGGGGACGCAGCGTTGTCAGCGTAGATTGCAGCAGGCCCGTCAGATCAAGCTGCTCCCTGGGGCGAACCCGCTCTTCGCTCTCGACCCGGTTCAGAGATAGCAGATCGCCGACCAGCCGGTTCATCCGATTGGCTTCGTCGGTCATGATCTGCAGAAACCGCTCACGGGCGGCTGCATCGTCTCGCGCTGGACCGCGCAATGTTTCTATGAATCCCATCAGAGCGGTCAGAGGCGTACGCAGTTCGTGGCTGACATTTGCCACGAAGTCGCGCCTCATTTGTCCGGCCTGTTCCAGATGCGTGACGTCCTGGAAAACGACCATCACGGCACCACCCTCAACCGCGCCCACACCGTTCATGTAACGGCATTGCACTTCGAAAGTGGTGTCCTGGGCACCATCATTGGACAAATGACGCGTTTTGGACGAGCCCTTGCTGCGCAAGCTCTGCTCTATCGCGTCGATAACTTGTGGTTGCCGAAGGATCGTCGCGAAATGACGGCCTTCGATGTTCTGACCCAGCATTGTTCTGGCTTCGGTGTTGGCCGCTATGATGCGCTCGGTCTGATCAACCACAAGCGTGGGTATCGGAATGGCCGACACAATTTCAGCAAGCAGGTCATTTGGCATTTCCGTCACTCTTGATGCGTTTGGAATCAACCTAGGACACAGGTTTCAAAGTTTTGCGAAACGCGCGCATATTCTGTTGATAATGCAGCGCACTGAAGGTGATTTTTTGCGCCGCAGCCTCATCAAGTTCCCGCACAACTTTACCCGGTGACCCCATGACCAGAGAGTTATCGGGTATCTCTTTGCCTTCCGTAATCAGGGCGCCGGCACCGATCAGGCAGTTTTTTCCGATCTTCGCCCCATTCAGGACAATCGCGCCCATTCCGATCAGCGTATTTTCCCCGATCGTGCAGCCATGCAGCATGACCTTGTGTCCGATGGTGCAGTTCTTACTAATGGTCAGCGGATACCCGGCGTCGATATGCATGACGCAGTTTTCCTGGACGTTGCTGCCCTCGCCCACGCGGATCTCTTCGTGGTCGGCGCGGATCGTGCAACCGAACCAGACCGAGGCACCCTGTTCCAGAACGACTTTCCCAATCAGGTTTGCGTCCGGCGCAACCCAGGTGTCTTCATGGATTTGCGGCACGTGGTCACCCAAAGCGTAAATGGTCATGCCAAGCCCTCAAATTCGTTTTGCAGCGTGCGGACATGGTTCTGTAGGCTGGGCTGCTGAATGCGGCGCATGCGTTCGGCGCTGACGATGGTTTTCAGCTTCTCTTCGGTGGCATCCAGATCGTCATTGATCAGAACATAGTCATAATAGCCCCAGTGGCTGATCTCATCCCAACTTTTCAGCATACGTTTGGCGATCACATCTTCACTGTCCTGACCTCGGCTTTCCAGCCTGCGGCGCAGCTCAGGGATCGACGGCGGCAGGATAAAGATCGACAAAGCGTGCTTGCCCAAATCCGAATTTCGGATTTGCACCTCACCTTGCCAGTCCACGTCGAACAGAACGTCTTTGCCGCTGTTAATGGACTCTCGTACCGGACCCGCAGGTGAGCCGTAGAAATTGCCGAACACGTGCGCGTGTTCCAGCATTTGTCCCTCGGACACCTGCTGCCGGAACGCATCTTCACTAAGGAAGTAATACTCGCGTCCGTCTTCCTCACCTGGACGTGGTGCGCGGGTGGTGGCCGAGACCGAAAACTCAAGCTCAGAATCCCACTGCATCAGCCGTTTCGCCAGGGTCGATTTACCGGCCCCCGAAGGCGAGGACAGAATGATTAATAGGCCGCGTCGATCCGCCATTTGGGCGCTCCTGTGGTTATTCTACGTTCTGCACTTGCTCGCGCATCTGATCTATTACGGCCTTCAACTCAAGGCCTACCGCTGTCAATTCCGCGCTTTGCGCCTTTGAGCACAAAGTATTGGCCTCGCGGTTGAACTCCTGCATCAGGAAATCCAGCTTGCGCCCAACCGCCGCGTCCTGCGCCAGCAGATCGCGGGCTGCCACGACATGCGCTTTCAGGCGATCTATCTCTTCGGTGATGTCCGCCTTGACGGCAATCAGCGCCAATTCCTGAGCAACGCGGTCCGGATCAGCCCCCTGCGCGTTGTCCATTACCCGCGCCAGATTATCCCGCAGCGCCTCGGCCATCTTGTCCTTGCGCTGCTCTGCCAGCTCTGCCGCCTGGACCGTTAATGAAGCAACCTGGCCTAGTTGATCATCCAGAACAGTCGCCAGCGCCCGCCCCTCGGACTGGCGCATTTCTATAAATTCGCCCAATAGGCTACTGAACTCTGTCGTCAGTTGGCTAACCAACGGGCCCGGGTCATCCCCATCACTGCCCGCATCCAACATACCCTTGATCGAGATCAGATCAGCGGCCGTCGAGGGCCCAAGGTTTACGTCCCGCGCAATGGCCATTTCCTGCGTTCGCGCCACAGCCTCAAGAACGGCACCCATGGCAGTCTCGTTCAGGACCAGGTCCGCCTGCGTCTCATCTCGGCTGAGGCGCAAAGACAATGTCACATTGCCTCGGCTGAGTTGTTTCGACATGGCGGCGCGCAACGCGGCTTCAAGCCCGGTCAACCAGTCCGGCACGCGCAGACGCATGTCCAGCCCCTTGCCGTTCACGCTGCGCAACTCCCACGTCCAGCAATGCGGCCCAAACGCCCCTTTGCCCGAGGCGAAACCCGTCATGGATTTAATCATGCCTGCCCTTTCCATAGCTGCCCGTTTTCAGTTTGCTGGGCGCACCTAATGCGAACCGCGCGCACAGGGCAAGAGTTTGCTGACTCTGCCTTTGTTCGCCAGTCGTTAACCATTCGTTAAAGATTTACTCCAAAATTGAATCAACCTGCGTCAGTCTTACACCTGCGAACACCGGTCTCGGATAGAGGTCCCCAGTATTTCGCATTTTAGGAAAATGACGGTCGATAGGCGCCAGGGTGATAATGATGAAAACCTTTTTCGGGAACGGTTTCGGGTCAAGTTTTGGAAAGATCGTCGCTATGGATCGATTTGACAGCGGGCACAGCCTTTCGCCCATCCGGCAGGCCGAGGCGTATTGGACGGCACTTTTGACAGGTGACGGTGTTCCCATGCGGTCGCAAATCGACCCCCGCGGGCTTGAGAACATTTTGGAATACACTTTCGTTCTGGAACGCATCGCCCCCGGACTTACCCGGTTCCGTCTAGCTGGGAGGCATCTGAACCAACTGGCCGGGATGGAAGTGCGCGGCATGCCGCTGACCTCCTTCTTTGAACTTGGCGCGCGGGACCAGATCAAGACAGTTTCAGAACAGGTATTCGCACAGCCAGCAATCGCCAATCTGACCCTGGGTTCATCGGGCCGGTTGGGGCGTGTGCAATTACAGGCCCGCATGCTTCTATTGCCGCTGAAAAGTGATCTAGGTGATGTCAGCCGCATTCTGGGCGTAACGGTCAGCGACGGCGTTATCGGTGCAACACCCCGACGGTTCACAATCTCAGAAACCAATCTACGCCCGGTGTCGGATGTGCAGGTTCCTCAACAACCGTCGGAAACGGTTGAGACGGGCTTCGCTGAAGATCAGCAGAGATTTGATCGTCCCGGCGCCCATCTGAGGCTGGTTGTTTCGCGCGACGACTAAGTCGCAAACAAAAAAAGGCGGGCCCATGCAGCCCGCCTTTTCCGTTGATTTTCAATACCTTTAACCGGCTGCGCGGTTCTTGCGGTCGCGGCGCAGGTTGGTCAGCTCTTCTGCGACAAGGAATGCTAGTTCCAAGGACTGCGATGCGTTCAGGCGTGGGTCGCATGCCGTGTGGTAACGATCTGACAGGTCCTCTTCGGTAACCGCGCGCACGCCGCCGGTGCATTCGGTGACGTCCAGACCGGTCATCTCAAAATGCACACCGCCGGGAACCGTGCCTTCGGACTGATGGACGCCAAAGAAGTCGCGTACCTCACGCAGGACCGAGTCGAACGGACGGGTTTTGTACCCGGTTGCCGACTTGATCGTGTTGCCATGCATCGGGTCGCAAACCCAAGTGACCTTGGCACCCTCTTCCTTAACCGCCTTGACCAGACGCGGCAGGTGCTCGCCTGCCTTGCCTGCGCCAAACCGTGCGATCAGGGTCAGGCGACCCTCTTCGTTTTCCGGATTCAGCTTGGCCATCAGAACTTTGAGGTCCTCGGCTGTCGTGGTCGGGCCACATTTCAGACCAATCGGGTTCAGAACACCGCTGCAGAATTCGACATGCGCACCGTCTGGCTGACGCGTACGGTCGCCGATCCAGATCATGTGGCCGGACCCTGCCAACCAGTTGCCAGACGTCGAATCGAGACGGGTCAGAGCCTCTTCGTATTCCAGCAGCAAGCCTTCATGGCTGGTGTAAAACTCCACGGTTGAGAACTCGTGCGTAGTGTCCGCTGTGATCCCGGCGGCATCCATGAAGTCGATCGTGTCTTGAATACGGTCTGCAATTTCCGAGTATTTCTGAACATCCTGTTCATCTGTGAAGCCCAATGTCCACGAATGCACCATGCTCATATCGGCGAATCCGCCGGTCGAGAATGCACGCAACAGGTTCAAGGTTGCGGCAGCCTGAGTGTAGGCCTGCAGCATCTTTCCGGGATTCGGGATGCGGGCTTCGGGCGTGAAGGCCAGTTCGTTGATGATGTCACCGCGGTAGCTGGGCAGCTCAATACCGTCCAAAACCTCGGTCGGCGCACTGCGCGGCTTGGCAAACTGGCCCGCCATGCGGCCCACTTTGACCACGGGCACCTTGGCACCATAGGTCAGTACCATCGCCATCTGCAGCATCACCTTAAAGGTGTCACGAATTGCATCCGCGCTGAATTGCTCAAAGCTTTCAGCACAATCCCCGCCCTGCAACAGGAAAGCCTCGCCGCGACCGGCCGCACCCAAATGTTGCTTGAGACGCCGTGCTTCGCCAGCAAAGACCAGCGGGGGATACTGAGAAAGCTGAGCCTCGACTTTGGCCAACGCGGCCGCATCGATATAGTCTGGCATCTGAACCCGGGGCTTGTTGCGCCAGTTCGTTTTTTGCCATTCGGTCATAGCTTTGATCTCCGCTGAAGTAGTCAGGTCGTCTCTATACAAAATGCATTGAAGACTGACCATATCCCTTTTGCGCCTCTTGACGTCGGAAACAAGCTTTGATCATGGTGGCTGGCAACAACGACGCCGGACGCGACGTAACAACGCGCCGAATCAAGGACACCAAGCCATGCAAGAGCAACGCCAAGTTGTCACAGTGGAAAGCGCTGAGGCCAATCCTCGGCATTTCGTGTTTGTCCTTTTGGACAAGTTTTCCCTGCTGTCTTTTGCCTCGGCGTTGGACAGCCTGCGGATTGC
This sequence comes from Ruegeria atlantica, assembly GCF_947495585.1. Taxonomy (GTDB): domain Bacteria; phylum Pseudomonadota; class Alphaproteobacteria; order Rhodobacterales; family Rhodobacteraceae; genus Ruegeria; species Ruegeria atlantica_G. The sequence continues at coordinate 704,204 of NZ_CANLZK010000001.1, forward strand.
CAACCGTATGGCAGACAAAGAACTCTACACGTGGGCCCTGGCCGGTGAAGGTGGTGATACGGTCAGCTGTTCTGCCGGGACTACCTTTAACGTTGAAACCGACTTGGTCGAACTGCAACGCGACGACGTGATTCTGATCTGCGGTGGCGTAGACGTTCAATTGGCGACAACCAAGAAAGTGCTGAATTGGGTCCGGCGCGAGGCCCGGCGCGGTTTGCGCATCGGCGGATTGTGTACGGCAGCTTATACGTTGGCCAAAGCCGGGTTGCTGGACGGCAAACGCGCCACGATCCACTGGGAGAATTCTGACAGCTTTATCGAAGAATTCGACGAGGTCGAGCTTACCAAATCGGTTTTTCAGATCGACGGTAACCGGATGACGACCGCGGGCGGCACGTCCTCAATCGACCTGATGCTCAAGATCATTGCCGATGATTATGGTGAGGATCTGGCGAATGCCGTAGCGGATCAGATGATCTATTCCTCGATCCGTACCGATCAGGACACACAGCGCCTGTCGACCCCGACCCGGATTGGTGTGCGTCATCCAAAGTTGAGCCAGGTCATCCTGATGATGGAAAAGAACATCGAAGAGCCGATATCACCCTCGATTCTGGCCAAGGATGTCGGCATGTCCACGCGCCAGCTGGAACGCCTGTTCCGTCGTTACCTCAGCCGCTCGCCAAAGCGATACTATATGGAGCTGCGCCTACACAAAGCGCGCAACCTGCTGATGCAGACGGATATGAGCGTGATCAACGTGGCTCTGGCTTGCGGCTTTGCCTCGCCCAGTCATTTCTCAAAATGCTACCGGGCCCATTACAACACAACGCCTTACCGTGAACGTGGTGCGCAAAGCGGGCGGCTTTCCGTCTGATCCGCGCCTATTTGGGGGTCATGCGATAGATGGCTCCCTGTCCCACCGAAATGAACCAGATCGCCCCATCAGGGGCTTCGACGATGTCCCGAACACGCTCGGTTTCCGGTCCCTTGATCTGTTCGACCTCGCGCAGCGGTGTTCCTTCAAGGCGCGAGATGTAGTCAAACTTGAGCGACCCGACAAAGATATCGCCCCGCCACTCTGGCCATAGCTTGCCGGAATAGACCAGCAAACCGGACGGGGCGATGGACGGATCCCAATAGTGTTCAGGCTGTTCCATACCGGGTTTCGAAGTGCCCTCACCGATCTTCTGCCCCGAATAATGGACGCCATAGGATATCACCGGCCATCCGAAATTCAGCCCCTGTTGGATCAGGTTCACTTCATCTCCGCCTTGCGCACCATGCTCTGAAATCCACAAGCGTCCTTGCCTGTCCAACCCAGCGCCCTGCGGGTTGCGATGACCAAATGACCAAATCTCAGGGCGAATTCCGGCTTGTCCGACAAAAGGGTTGTCGGTGGGCACCGAACCATCCCGATTGATACGAATGACGGTCCCCATGTGGTTTGACCTGTCCTGCGCTGACGGACGGTCTCCGCGATCCCCAATCGTTACAAACAGCGTTCCGTCCTGCGCCTCGACCACACGCGAGCCAAAGTGTCGGCCGGTCGAACCTCCGGGAACCGCTTCGAAAATGATCCGCAGGTTGTCCAAACGGCCCCCGTTTTCCGACAGGCGCGCCACGGCCACCGCCATTCCTGCCCCGCCACTTTGGGGTTTGGAGAAGGTGAGAAACACCTCGCGAGACTGTGCAAAATCCCGTGCCACGGTGATATCGAGCAACCCTCCCTGCCCGTTCGCAGCCACCTTGGGCACCCCGGCAATGCGTTTGACCTCGCCTTGCGAGACAAACAAAAGCTCGCCGTCCCGTTCGGTCACCAATGCGCCGCCCCCGGGCAATAACCCGATGGCCCAAGGTGCATCCAGCCCGGTGACCATCGCCGTGACCTGAATCGTCCCGGCTGAGGTTTGAAGGGTATCGGCGCTGATGGGGCCAGCAAAAACCGACAGGACCAGAATCGCGGCAGCCCTAAACATGAGAATCTCCAACTCTGGTAAAATGTGACAAGCTCATCAAAACAAATAGGTTTATTATTGGCAAAAACACATTTGCGTTAGGACTTTTCTTTTCCAGACAGCTTGCCTAGGGTCTTGCCCAGAACGAATACGTTCCAATAAGGGAGTAACCATATGAAAAAGCTGCTTACTGCAACTGCAGCATCCGCTCTGCTGGCTGGTCCGGCACTGGCCGAAGACGTCACTTTGGGCGTTCTGTTTGGCTTCACCGGCCCGATTGAATCGCTGGCACCAGCGATGGGTTCGGGTGCCGAAATGGCGATGGCCGAAGTCACCGAATCCGGCAAACTGCTGGACGGCTCAAAGGTCACCGCGTCGCGCGCTGACACCGGCTGTATCGACAACGGTCTGGCGACATCGAACGGCGAACGCATGATCGCGGACGGCGTTGCCGGTATTGTCGGCGGCGACTGCTCGGGTGTGACCGGCGCGATCCTGCAAAACGTTGCGATCCCGAACGGCATGGTCATGATCTCGCCGTCGGCGACATCGCCGGGTCTGTCGACTATGGAAGACAATGGTCTGTTCTTCCGCACCGCACCGTCGGATGCGCGTGAAGGCGAAGTGATGGCTGACATCCTGAAGGATCGCGGCATCAACTCGATCGCCCTGACCTATACCAACAACGACTACGGCAAGGGTCTGGCAGACGCGATCCAATCCTCGTTCGAAGCAGCCGGCGGTGAAGTGACCATCGTTGCCGCGCACGAAGACGGCAAGGCTGACTACTCGGCTGAAGTTGGTGCGCTGGCGTCGGCTGGTGGCGACATTCTGGTTGTCGCAGGCTATCTGGACCAGGGCGGTCTGGGCATCATTCAGTCCTCGCTGGACAGCGGTGCCTTTGACACATTCGGTCTGCCGGGCGGCATGATCGGTGACTCGCTGCCTTCCAACGTCGGTCCCGACCTGAACGGCTCGTTCGGTCAGATCGCCGGTTCGGGCGGTGAAGGTGCTGAAAAGTACTTTGCCATGGCCGAAGCCGCAGGCTTTGACGGTTCGTCGCCCTATTCGCCTGAATCCTATGACGCTGCCGCGCTGTTCATGCTGGCCATGCAGGCGGCAGGTTCCACTAACCCGGCTGAATACGGTGCCAAGATCTTGGATGTCGCCAACGCCCCGGGTGAGAAGATCTATCCGGGTGAACTGGCCAAAGGTCTGGAGCTTCTCGCCGCTGGTCAGGACATCGACTATGTCGGCGCGTCGGGTGTTGAGCTGATCGGCCCCGGTGAAAGCGCGGGTTCTTATCGCGAGATCGAAGTAACCGACGGCGAAAACAAGACCGTCAACTTCCGTTGAACCGGTCTTAAACGTCATAAAATCAAGCAGCCCGGGCCTTGTGTCCGGGCTGTTTCAATGAAAAAAGGCCGCACCTCACCTTTTGGGGTCGAGGAAGCAGAAACACCGACAAGGGTGGCTAGGGGAAAAGATGATCGTCGTCGAGGACGTGCACAAGCATTTCGGCGGGTTTCACGCGGTGGATGGGGCGTCGCTGGAAATCCAAAAAGGTTCGATCACAGGCCTGATCGGGCCGAACGGGGCGGGAAAGACCACCCTTTTCAACGTGATCGCGGGCGTTCTGCCTCCGACAAGCGGCAGAGTGTTCATGGACGGCGAAGAGATCACCGGTCTGCCTCCGCATGACTTGTTTCACAAGGGTCTGCTGCGCACCTTTCAGATCGCGCACGAATTCTCTTCGATGTCCTGCCGCGAGAATCTTATGATGGTGCCCGGCACGCAATCAGGTGAGTCCCTGTGGAACACCTGGTTTGGTCGCAAGCGCATTGCCGACGAAGAACGAGCCCTGAAGGCCAAGGCCGATGAGGTGCTTGAGTTTCTGACTATCGAACATCTGGCCGACCACAAGGCGGGTCAGGTCTCTGGCGGGCAAAAGAAGCTGCTGGAACTCGGCCGCACCATGATGGTCGACGCCAAGATCGTGTTTCTGGACGAGGTCGGCGCAGGCGTGAACCGCACCCTGTTGATGACCATCGCCGACACGATCCTGCGTCTAAACAAGGAACGCGGCTATACTTTCGTCGTCATCGAGCACGACATGGATTTTATCGGCAAGATCTGCGACCCGGTCATCTGTATGGCCGAGGGCAAGGTTCTGGCTGAGGGTACACTGGACGAGATCAAGGCCAATGAGCACGTGATCGAAGCCTATCTGGGGACCGGCCTCAAGAACAAAGACAAGCTGGAGGCCCAAACATGACCGCGGGTGCAGGCGATAATCCCTATCAGGACGATCACGGCAACAAAGACGCCTCGATCACCAATACCCGCGGCGTTGGCACCATGACGCCCGCGCATGCGAAAAGCGGTCCCGTTTCCAAGGTTGAAGGCGGCCCCTTTCTGATCGGCGACACCATGACCGGCGGTTATGGCAAAGGGCCGGACATCCTGCACGACTGCACTATCGCGGTCGACAAGGGTGAGATCGCAGTCATCGTTGGCCCCAATGGCGCTGGCAAATCGACGGCTATGAAGGCTGTCTTTGGTATGCTGGATGTCCGTTCCGGCGCGGTGCGGCTGGATGGAGAGGATATCACCAACCTCACCCCGCAGGACCGCGTAATCCGCGGTATGGGGTTTGTGCCGCAAACCTCCAACATCTTCACGTCAATGACAGTCGAAGAAAACCTTGAGATGGGTGCCTTCATTCGCCGCGACGATATCAGCCAGACGATGGAGCAGGTTTATGACCTCTTCCCCATCCTGCGTGACAAACGGAACCAGCCGGCCGGAGAGCTGTCGGGCGGTCAGCGTCAGCAGGTCGCCGTCGGCCGCGCGCTGATGACCCAGCCTAAGGTGCTGATGCTGGACGAACCAACCGCAGGTGTATCGCCCATCGTGATGGACGAGCTGTTCGACCGGATCATCGAGGTTTCCCGCACTGGTTTGCCAATCCTGATGGTGGAGCAGAATGCTCGTCAGGCCCTGGAGATTGCCGACAAGGGTTACGTTCTGGTTCAAGGTCGAAATGCTTATACCGGTACAGGCAAGGAACTGTTGGCCGATCCTGAGGTGCGAAAGAGTTTCTTGGGTGGGTGAGTTGAAGGCCGTGGCGACGCTCGCGTTTACCGCAATTGGCAGTACAGCGCTTTCAACTCCCTGCGCCTTGCAAGAAACCTGCGCGTATGTGGAGGACTGCGAGGGCGCTGAACTCACGCTCGAACTTTTGGGTACTCCACCAGAGCTTGTTCAAAGCAATTTTGGTGACTTTTCTGTGGATCAGATAGCAAGGGCAGGCGAAATCACTTCGAAAATCCGTTTATCAAATGGACAAGAGTGGACCGCCACCGCGAAAAACGACTTGCTGACCGCATCTCGGACACAGGACGACAAACACATAAACATGTATGTGACGAAGACCTCAGACACCGAAGTGGCAGTGACACTTCTTACCCTGCCAATGCGCTATGTCGATTATGCGCAAGCAGGCCAAGCAAGACGCGCATTCTCCGGAAAATGCGGACTGGAGTTTTAATGGAGTTCCTCAATGCCATTATGGCGCTCTCCAACGTCATCCTTGTTCCCGAAATTGTCTGAAATCAATACCCGAAGTTTCCCGAAATTCTCCTACCATCCCAAGATTTCCACGCCTCGGCTGCAATCCGGTCACATTGTGCGTTTAGCGCCGGGCTTTGTGAAGGAAACGGTTTCCCGGTCAACCAAAGTTAGCTCCGTGAAATCAAGCGAACCTTCTGAATGAAAAACTCTATTCAGGACCCATAAATGAAAAAATGGATGTGTGTGGCCGTCGCCACCTTGTGCGCAACTGCCGCAACGGCGGAAGAGCGCCACTTTGTCTGCGTCTCAGACCGCGACGGTAGCGAAGTGCGCCTCAACAGGGCACCGGAAGGAGACAAGGGCAACATCGAAACTGCGAACATTTCCGGCGATGCCATGGTGCTTAAAGGCGTTGGCAACATGACGTTTGTCTATATCGAAGGCGCGGATGTCATGACCTTTGTCGTCCATTATGACGACATGTCTTATGATCTTTCAGTCAAAGGCCCGCATGCCGGTACCGATCACGGGACATGTAAAGAAGTCTAAGTGCTCTCTCAGAGAGCCCCGAAACAAATCGGGGCTATCGAGGTTAATATCTCAAGAAATATCAAGAGGATGTGAGCACATGCTCACTCCTCTTTTTTTCCGAATGATATTGTCTAGGTCAGATGAGGGCGTCGCGGATCTCCGTTCGCTCTTCATTCTCAACCACCCGCATTCCAGCAGAAACCCCAATCTGGAAGGCGGAGGAAACCACCAAGGGACACCATGAAAAATCTGACTGCACTGACACTCGCCCTTCTCGCCCCCTCATATGGTTTGGCTGCTGGTTCCGGACCGCTAGACGGCGCTGATTTTGTCGTGACCTGCGTCTCGGACACCGATGGTAGTAGCGTTACTCTGGCCCGTTCGGGTGCGACTGATACCGGCTTCATCGTAACGGACACAATTCGGGGTGAAGCCAAGATTCTACCGGGTGTTAACTCGCTGACGTTTCTCCACATCATGGACAAAGACGTGGTCACTTTTGTCGTCGATTTCGACGACCTAAACTATGACATGTCCATCAAGGGGCAGCACACTGCAAACGACCGTGGCATTTGCGATGACCCCGTAAGCTGACAAAGCGATAACTCTCTCACATTCCGGCCCTTTCAGTCCAAAAAAGGGAGCGCAAATTGTTGTGTCTGACATAAGCGTCGTGCCATAAAGCCGCACCCGGACAGTGAGAAGAATTGATGGACTTACTAAACGCGCTTGTTGCGCTTTCGAACTTTGTGATCGTGCCTGCGGTTGCTTACGGCAGCCAGTTGGCTCTGGGGGCGCTGGGGGTCACGCTTATCTACGGCATCCTGCGGTTTTCGAATTTTGCCCATGGCGACACGATGGCCTTTGGCGCGATGATTGCCGTGCTGGTCACCTGGGGCCTGCAAGCCGCCGGAGTGAGTTTCGGACCGCTACCCACCGCACTGTTGGCCCTGCCATTTGCGATCCTGGGCTGCATCGTTCTGGTTCTGATAACCGACCGGCTGGTCTATCGATTTTATCGAGAACAAAAAGCCAAACCGGTGATCCTTGTGATCGTTTCTATGGGCGTCATGTTCATCATGAACGGCCTTGTTCGCTTTATCATCGGACCGGATGACCAAAGGTTTTCAGACGGCGCGCGATTCATTATATCCGCCCGTGATTTCAAGGCGATGACCGGATTGCGTGAAGGGCTTGCGATCAAGACCTCTCAGGGCATCACTCTGGTAGTTGCCGTTATCGCGGTGGCGCTGCTGTTTTGGTTTCTCAACAAAACCCGCACGGGCAAATCGATGCGAGCCTATTCCGACAACGAGGATCTGGCACTGCTCTCGGGTATCAACCCCGAGCGCGTTGTGATGATCACCTGGATCATCGTAGCAGCATTGGCGACCACCGCTGGTGTTCTCTATGGGTTGGACAAAAGCTTTAAGCCGTTTGTCTATTTCCAACTTCTGCTGCCGATCTTCGCCTCGGCCATTGTCGGCGGTCTTGGCAACCCGCTGGGCGCCATCGCTGGCGGGTTCATTATCGCGTTTTCCGAGGTCACCGTAACTTATGCGTGGAAAAAGGTGCTGACTTACGTCGCGCCAGAAAGTCTGGCGCCTTCGGGACTAGTGCAATTCCTATCCACCGATTACAAATTCGCCGTCAGCTTTGCCATCTTGCTGATCGTGCTTCTGTTCAAGCCTACCGGCCTGTTTAAAGGGAAAGCGGTATGACCGAGTCTGTCAAAAACACGCTGCTTTTTGTTGTCGTTGGCGGCTTGATCCTGCTGACCGGTTTCACACAAAGCTGGAACTCCGCGATCCTGATCCTGAACATGGGGCTGATCTCTGCCATCATGGCGATTGGGGTGAACCTGCAGTGGGGATTTGCTGGCCTCTTTAATGTCGGTGTCATGGGTTTTGTGGCGCTGGGTGGTCTGGCTGTTGTGTTGGTATCGACCGCTCCAACACCCGGTGCGTGGTCTTCGGGCGGGTACGGCATCTTTCTTTCCTTGCTTTTGGGGGCTGCGACCGTTGTGGCGGCGGTGCTGGTGGCGACCCGGATGCCAAAGGGCCGCGCCCAAACCTTGACGATTGTCGCCATTCTTATTGTAGGCTTCTTTGTTTACCGCGCGGTATTCGATCCCAGCGTGGCTGGTGTTGAAGCAATCGATCCGGCAGTTGCCGGCAACCTCGGCGGTTTGAACCTGCCGGTCCTTGTGGCCTGGCCTGCGGGTGGTCTGTTGGCTGCTGGTGCGGCGTGGCTGATCGGAAAAACGGCGCTGGGTCTCCGCTCGGACTACCTGGCAATTGCAACGCTTGGCATTGCCGAGATCATCATTGCGATTATGAAGAACGAAGACTGGCTGGCCCGGGGCGTCAAGAATGTCTACGGAATCCCGCGCCCTGCCCCCGTGGTAGGCTACGAGGTCGAACTGCAGAACGATCCCGGCTTTGTCGCGCGCGCCGATTGGTTCGGGTTGGACCCCGTCATCGCATCGACGCTTTCGGTCAAACTGGGCTATTCGCTGCTGTTCATGATCGTTCTGCTTGCTTTGCTGTGGATGGCGCAAATGGCGTTGAAAAGCCCGTGGGGCCGCATGATGCGCGCCATCCGCGACAATGAGGTCGCGGCAGAGGCTATGGGCAAAGATGTCACCCGCCGCCACCTGCAGATATTCGTGCTCGGCTCGGCCATCTGTGGCATCGCCGGTGCGATGATGACAACTCTGGACGGGCAACTTACGCCGGGCACATACAATCCGCTGCGGTTTACGTTCCTTGTCTGGGTGATGGTCATTGTGGGCGGTTCAGGCAACAATTTCGGTGCTGTTCTGGGCGCATTCCTGATCTGGTTCCTGTGGGTTCAGGTCGAACCAATGGGGTTGTGGTTCATGAGCCTGATCACATCGAGTATGCCAGATGGCAGCGCGCTCAAATCTCATTTGATCGACAGCGCCGCGCATATGCGGTTGTTCACCATGGGCCTAGTCCTGCTGATTGTTCTCAGGTTCAGTCCAAGGGGTTTGATTCCGGAAAAGTAAGGTCACAATCCATCAATTCTTGAAACCGCGCCAACTGACTGGTGCGGTTTCTTGATTTTATACGGTATACGGATTAGACGAATCCCAGTACCGCCTTGATCCAGCCCTCTTTTTGGCCAGTATTTACGCTAAATTGATGCTTGGCCCGCGATCATTCGGGAAACCTACGAGTTTAAAAAGAGTGCACATGAATACTTCCTTCACTAAAATAGCCCTTACCGTCCCGCTGTTCGCCATGCTTGCTGGATGTATCCCGTCGCCGGAAGAATTGGAAACCGCGCCGGTAAAGGTGCAGACACCTAAGGGTGAAGTTACTTGCCAACTATATCGTACAGACCGTGTGATCTGGGATCGGGCGACCAACTTCCCGGCCACCAAAATGTCGGTCTCCGAAGCGGACGCCTATTGCAAACAAGAAGGCCAGCGCCGCCTGAAGTAAAATACGTGTGCCGGGCAGAAGGTTCCTGCCCGGCACTACCCTTATCTGGCTTTGAACAAACCGCCCAGAATGCCGCGCACAATGCGGCGTCCGGTTGTTCCTTTCAATTCCTTGATCACAGCCTCGCTCATCGCGGTTGCGAACGTGTCTTTCTTGCGCATCACGCGAGAGGATGACCGCCCAACCCGGCTGCCGGAATAGCGTCTTGCTGTCGCAAATTCACGCTCGGCCGTGGATTGGGTTTCCAACTGTTCCTCGGCCTCTGCCGCTGCTTGCGCTGCTGCATCTGCGCGGGACTGAAGGATTTCAAAAGCCGATTTCCGGTCCTTCAACTGCCCGTATTTCACGTTCATCGCTGAGGCATCCATCAGCGCCTTCCGCTCGGCCTTGGTGATTGGCCCCAGTTGCGACCCGGGCGGGCGGATCAGAGTGCGTTCGACGATCCCTGGCACGCCTTTTTTCTGCAACATCGAAGTCACGGCCTCACCGACACCAACCTCGCGGATCGCCTCTTCGGTATCGAAGGCCGGGTTTTCACGATAGGTTTCTGCCGCAAGCCGCAGGTTTTTTCGATCCCGCGCCGTGAATGCGCGCAAAGCATGCTGCACCCGGTTGCCAAGTTGTCCCAGAATGTCTTCCGGAACGTCCGCCGGATTCTGCGAGATGAAATAGACACCCACCCCTTTGGAGCGAATGAGGCGGGCGACCTGCTCGACTTTGTCTACCAGAACCTTGGGCGCATCATCGAACAGCAAATGCGCCTCGTCGAAGAAGAACACCAGTTTGGGTTTGTCCGGGTCGCCAACTTCGGGCAGTTCCTCAAACAGCTCGCTCAGCAGCCACAGCAGGAATGTTGCATACAGACGCGGTGACCCCATCAGCGTGTCGGCGGCAAGGATGTTCACAACGCCCTGACCGTTTTCATCGACGCGCATCAGATCGGCCAGCTCCAGCGCGGGTTCACCAAACAGTTTGGTGCCGCCCTGGTTTTCCAGAACCAGCAGGCGGCGTTGTATGGCCCCGATCGAAGAGGTTGAGACGTTACCGTATCGCAAAGACAATTGTGCCCGGTTTTCCCCTATCCAGACCAGCAACGACTGAAGGTCCTTAAGGTCCAGCAGTGGCAGTCCCTCTTCGTCTGCCACCCGGAACGCGATGTTCAGAATGCCCTCTTGCGCTTCGCTCAGATCCATCAGGCGCGACAGCAGCAGAGGTCCCATCTCGGTTACTGTTGTGCGAACAGGATGTCCTTGTTGCCCGAACAGATCCCAAAACGTGACCGGGCACGCGCCATACGAATAATCGGCAAAGTCGATCCGCCGGGCGCGACCCTGAAACGCTTGGTGAAGCTTGTGGCTTTCGCTTCCCGCCTTGGCCAGACCGGACAGGTCCCCTTTGACGTCAGACAGGAATACCGGAACACCGGCTTGGGAAAACCCCTCGGCCAGAATTTGCAGTGTCACTGTTTTTCCTGTTCCCGTCGCCCCCGCGATCATGCCGTGGCGGTTGGCATATTTCAGCGTCAGCGACTGCGGCTGGCTGTAGTCGTTGCCACCGCCGCCCAAGAATATGTTTTGGTCCATGAATGTAAGGCCTTATTTCCACCGATCTGCGGCCAGCATACAAAGTTAACCTTTAACTGCGAAAGTCTAATTGCTGCCTTAGTGGCTAAGGTTACGGGGCGGCATATTTCCTCCCTGTCGACTGACCGCGCCTTCGGGCGCGGTTTTTTTCACAAATCATGGCCGTTACATTAAAATTTCAGGTTTTCAGTTGACCGATGCCCCCGCCTTTCGTAACGTCTGCGCATAAATAAGTCGGCCAGTCCGACGGGGAGAAAATTTTTAGAAGGGAGCCGCTCCACCGGCTCCCTTTGTTCTTTTCTGTCGTAGCGTTACATTTCCGAAAACCCGGCAAAAAACCGTTCACATGTTGAAATGACCCACCTTAGCCCCTGACAGTGTGGGACAAGGGTGATAGACGAGTGAAAAAGCCAACATAAGACCGAGGCAATCATGATCAAGAACACCCTTTCCGTCAGCCTGGTGACCGCTTCTTTGTGGTGCGGAGTCGCATACGCTCAGGAAACGACGCAAGAAACCGAACAACAACCCCAGACCTCGCAAACTCAGATTGGCAACGATCTGGACCTGGGTGAAACCGGTCCGCGTAACGGCGAACAATACGTCAAGGAAGAAAAAGGCGACTGGGCGATCCTGTGCATCAAGACCGATGCCGACGAGGACCCCTGCGCGATGCGTCAGATCCTGACCGGCGAGCAAGGCCAGCCGATCGCGGAAATTACTCTGGAAAAATTGCCCGAGGGCGTGGCTGCGGTTGCCGGAGCAACTGTGGTTGTCCCGCTGGAAACAATGCTACAGGCGCAGCTGGCGCTTTCGATCGATGGTGCTCCGGGCAAGCGCTATGACTACCACCACTGTAACCCCGTTGGCTGTGTCGCGCAGATGGGCTTTACCGAGGGCGACGTGGAGGCAATGAAGGTCGGAACCAAAGCGACCTTGTCGCTTGTGTCGGTTCTCGCACCAAACCAACTACTGCAACTGGAAGTTTCGCTGTCGGGCTTCACAGCAGGTTTTGAAGGCTTGAAAGTTCTGCAGAACTGAGGTTTCGCTAAACTAAAGAAGCCGTCGGGATTTGCCGGCGGCTTCTTTGTTTGAAATCAGCATTTATATGCGTTTTAGGGCTATTACCGCATTCAGCCCGCCAAAAGCAAAGGCGTTGCTAAGTGCTACGTCCACTTTCGCCTCGCGGGCTTCGTTTGGCACAACATCCAGCGCGCATTCGGGGTCCGGCTCTTCATAGCCGATGGTCGGAGCGATCACGCCATCCCGCAGTGCCATGATACAGGCCAGCAGTTCGACCGCGCCGGTGCCACCGATAAGGTGGCCGTGCATCGACTTGGTCGAAGAAATCATCAGCTCATCTGCATGGGGGCCAAAAACACCGGCCACGGCCGCGCATTCCGTCTTATCATTGGCCGCGGTGCCGGTTCCATGCGCGTTGATATATCCAACACTGTCAGCGCTTAACCCTGCATCCGCAAGCGCGCCCGACATGGCACGCGCAGCGCCCTGTTTGCTGGGCATGACAATGTCCGACGCATCTGACGACATCGCAAAACCCACGACCTCACACAGGATATCAGCCCCACGGGCGCGGGCGTGCTCGAATTCTTCGAACACGAAGACACCTGCGCCTTCGCCCTGCACCATGCCATTGCGATTCGCGCTGAACGGGCGGCAGGCGTCCTTGGACATGACACGCAGCCCTTCCCAGGCTTTGACGCCACCAAAACACAACATTGACTCCGACCCACCCGTCAGCATCGCCGGAGCAGCACCGCTGCGTACCATCTGGAACGCCAGCGCCATTGCGTGGTTGGACGAGGCACAGGCCGTCGACACCGTAAAGCTGGGGCCCTTAAGGTTATGCTCCATCGAAACGTGACTGGCCGCCGCATTGTTCATCAGCTTGGGAACGACAAACGGATGCACCCGGTTTTTGCCATCCTCATAAACGGAACGGTAGTTGTCATCCCAGGTCGAAACGCCGCCGCCAGCGGTTCCCAACACAACGCCGGAGCGGGCCGCGAGGTCGCCGTGGAATTCGATCCCGGATTGTTCAATCGCTTCTTTGGCCGCTGTCAGAGTGAATTGTGTGAACCGGTCATACAGGGTCATTTGCTGGCGGTTAAACCGCCCCTCTGCCTCGAACCCGCGGACCTGACCACCAATCTGAATGGCCAGTCTTTCAACATCGCGAAATTCAAGAGCAGAGATACCGCAGCGCCCTTCGCGCATAGCCTCTAACGTATCAGGCACCGAATGGCCCAGTGAATTGATTGTACCGGCCCCGGTGATAACGACGCGTTTCATAGGATTATGTCAGACCTTTTCCGACACCAGCTTTTGGATACCGGTGATGATGGCCGCGACATTCGAGATGTCGAAGTCGCTGGCGCTCGGCTCGTTTGCGTTGAACGGAATCGAGATATCGAACTCTTCCTCGATGGCAAAAATGCTCTCGACCAGTCCAAGGCTGTCGATACCCAGATCTTCGAGCGTGCTTTCGGGTGTCACATCCGACGGCTCCAGCACGGCCTGCTCTGCAATGATTGCGATGACGCGGTCGCTGATGCTCATGTCGATCCTCTAATTATCATGTTGTGGTTGATTTAATCGCTCGGAGGCTGTTTGGAAACAGCCTTTTTCAGCGCCTCAACGTCACGTGCCAATCTCGGCAGCCGGCGCTGCGCTTTGTAAATGTCTGTATGCGTTTCCATTTTGATGGCGGGATAGCCCATAACCACGCGCCCTTTGGGAACGTTGGATAGGATTTTTGTGCCCCCGCCCGCAATCACACCATCGCCGATAAAGATATTGTCCGACACTCCGGTCTGTCCGCCCAAAACAACGTTGTTTCCAATTTCAACTGATCCGGACACACCGGATTGCCCGCATAACAGGCAATCCTGCCCGACACGTGTGTTGTGCCCGATATGAACCTGGTTATCGAGCTTTGAGCCATCGCCGATGCGGGTGTTCCTGATGGTTCCATTGTCAATGGTGCAATTCGCACCGACTTCGACATCATCGCCAATCTCAACGGCACCCAAAGAATGAATGCGGAGCCAGCTTTGCGCCCGGGCTTCACCCTGATCGCCCATGGATTTGCGGGCGTTTTCCACGCCTGATACCTCGGGCGTCACAAAGCTGAAACCGTCACTGCCGATCCTAGCGCCGGGTTGCGCAATGAAACGATCACCGATCTGAGCCCTTGCTCCGATACTCACCATCTCGCGCAGAAACGCGTCGTCGCCCAGAACGGCATCCAGACCGATCACGCAATGTGGGCCGATGACCGCATTCTTACCGATACGCGCACCGGCACCAACAACCGCCAATGGACCGATCGAGGCACCCTCGCCTATCTCCGCCGTTGGGTCGATTACGGCAGAGGGGTGAATGCCCGGCTGCACTCCTTGCCCGCGATCCAGCATTGCCGTGATACCCGCCATCGCCATGCGTGGACGCGGCACAAAAATCGCGGCCTCCAGCCCCAGAGCCTGCCAATCCGCACCTTCCCACAAAACGGCGGCGCGGGCGGCACCCGTGCTAAGCGCGTCCGCGTATTTCGGCGACATCGCCATTGCCAGGTCAGACGGCCGGGCATCGACCGGTTCTGCGGCGCGCTCTATAATAAGGCCAAGTTCACCCTGACAGTCCACGCCCAAGGCTTCGGCGATTTGCTGAATAGTGTACTGCATGACGGGCTTCCCGAATTAAGGACCTGCCCCGGTGATTACCCCTGAACGTCCGGCAGGGCTACCCCTGCTTTCTGCAGAGCGTCCCAGATTTTCCGGTCCCGGTCATAGACATCGCGGCGGTACTGAACCTCACCTTTCGGACCGACATAGGCGGTGCGATAGATCAGATGTACCGGAACATGCTGTTCCAGCGGGACAGTCGTTTCCTTGCCGGACGCCAATATACGGTGGAAAAACGCCTTTGGGTCCTCTTCCTGTTTGGCCAAAAGTGCATAGGCAAACTCGAAGGGTTGCGCCAACCGGATACACCCGTGCGAGAACGCTCGCGTCTCACGTGCAAACAGAGATTTCTGAGGCGTATCATGCAGATAGATGTTGTGCTTATTGGGAAACATGAACTTTACCAACCCCAGCGCGTTGCTTTTGCTGGGGGGCTGACGCATGGCAAACGGGAAGTTTCTGGTGTTGAACTGGGTGAAATCAACCGCGCCCCGATTAACCAGACGACCACTGCGATCCGTGATCTGGATGTGGCCTACGGCGTTTGGATTTGACTGCAATTTTGGCAGATATTCCTTGGTGATGATCGAGCGCGGCACATACCAACTGGGGTTGATGACCATATGCTCCATCTCGTCCGAAAATTCTGGGCTGCGACGGTCATGCACGTTCTTGCCAATCACGGCGCGGGTTTCAAAGGTAACCCTGCCATCGTCCACGATCTTGGCCGAAAAGTCGGCCTGGTTGACCAGAATGTGCCGCTCACCCCGTTCACGCGGCAACCAGCGTTCTCGTTCCAGTGCAACATAAACGGCCTTCAAACGCTCGGACGCCGTGCGGTTAAGCTCGGTGATCGTGCCCTCACCGGCGACACCATCAGTGGCCAGACCGTGCGCCTGCTGGAAGTCTTTGACAGCAGCCAGCATTGCCTCATCGAATTCCGGGCTTGCGGTCGGACTTAGATACTCCATTGTAATCAGACGGTTACGAAGCTTAATTACATTAGATCCGGTATCGCCATATTCCAACTTACCCACAGGTACGCCAGCACCCCAACCGCCTTGGTTGACCAATGCCTCAAGCGCGATTTTCTGTTTCATCAGTGCGCGGTACTGAATGGACTGCGGCGCGAGCTGATCGAAATACGCGTTCCCCTCCGCGGTAAGCAGGCCCTGCAAATGGTCATTGGCCGACCGACGCGATACTTTGCGGACTAACCCGTCGTCAATCTGCGCAGGACGCAAAGCGCCCGAGTACAGATCACTTGCGTAGCTGACAAACGCCTTGCTCAGTTCGACTTCAACCGAACCCAAATCCCGCAGCGATCTGGCGTCCTGCATTTTTGATACGATCGACTGTACGTCATAGGCCCCTTCCGGCAGGCCATGCAGGTTTGTGGAAGATAACGCCTTTATCAACCGCGCTCTGCGCGCTTCATGCTCAGGCGTGTCGCCCACCCAAATTGGCGCAAACGCGTTGGCGCGATAAAACTCAGCCAGGCCCGACCCTGCAGGCGCAAACTCGGCCACAGCCATTTGAAATGCCGTTCCGAGTGCAGACTGGGCACTTGCCACAGAGGCAGATGCCGTAATGCAAGCGGCGAAGATAAGACTTTTAGGCAACCGATAAAGTGCTCGCATGGGATGACCTTGATTATTCAATACTTTGCGCGTTCTGAGGCGCGTTCCGAACGAATATGGTTTTCAGCTGGACGTTTTGTCCATTCACAAATACATCAATCCAAAGCATCCATCCGAGCCTGATGCGCGTTTGCATCGGCTATATTGCGCGAACGCCTAATTGCCTCAATAGTATACCGATTTACATCACCTGCGCAAAAAATCGCCGAAAATTCCCCCTTGAAAAGGTGAATGTGAAAGATTTCTTGGCTAGCTTTTCGTACTGTGTCATAAATCCCGCATCTGGGACGGAAAAAAATTAAGATCGCGCGCGTAACATCGTGTGCAGGCAGGAACAGTACGGGACGAAACGAAATGACCACGAGCAGTACATCGGGCTTGACCCGGCGTGCCCTATTGGGCGCATTCGCTGCAACTGCAGTTGTAGCAGCACCGACTTATTCCAATGCAGCAGGTTTTTTGCGCGGTGGCGGCGATATCCGTCGTATCCGTATGTATTCGGGCCGCACGGGCGAACGGCTTGATATGATCTATTGGGTCGACGGAAAGTACATCAAGGACGCCGTCAAGGAAGTGAATCACTTCATGCGCGACTGGCGCACTGACCAAGCCAAGTCCATGGATCTGCGAACCATCGACATCATGGCAGCCTCTCACAATCTTCTGGACGTGAATGAGCCCTACACTCTTTTGTCCGGCTACCGCTCCCCCCAAACCAATGCAATGCTGCGGTCACGTTCGCGCCGTGTGGCCAAGAACTCGCTGCACATGAAAGGTCAGGCTGCTGACTTGCGCCTGTCGTCACGTTCCGTGTCCCAGATGGCCAAAGCAGCTATGTCCTGCCGCGCTGGCGGTGTCGGCAAGTATCACCGCTCGAACTTCGTCCATATGGATTGCGGCGAGGTTCGCAGCTGGGGCGGCTAAAAAACACCCAAACTGTTTCTCAACGACGAACGCTCTTGGGCGCTCTTTGTTTCCTTCGGACGTCCAGCACATTTCATTTCGCGGGAAGCGAGACCTCAAGGAAATAAACAACCACTGCACGCGGTTTTGTTTTCGATAGTAGTACCACTGCCGCCTATCTGCTGTAGTTGCGTGTTTGATTGCATCAATTTGCAGAGAGGAACTTTTGCTCACTAATTGTTGAACAGTTCGAGGCAATTTTGGCAGTTCAAAATCTAATCAGAAATGGCGCACCTGAGAGGATTCGAACCTCTGGCCTCTGCCTTCGGAGGGCAGCGCTCTATCCAGCTGAGCTACAGGTGCCTTGGCCGTTAGCTAACCTTGTTCTGATCCGGGTGCAACTGCAAATATTTCCGGATCGGCCAGGTTTCACGCAAACAAATCGTGTGCCAATTCCAGCGCGTCGATCAGTATGTCGACCTCGTCCGTGGTGTTGTACAGACCAAAGCTAGCGCGGCAAGTCGCGGTTACACCGTAGAAATCCATAAGCGGACCGGTGCAGTGATGACCGGCACGGACAGCCACGCCTTTCTTGTCCAGAATGGTCGAGACATCATGCGCGTGCCCTGCCCCGTCCATCGTAAAGCTGAAGATCGCGGCCTTGTCCGGGCGTGTGC
Source organism: Ruegeria atlantica (assembly GCF_947495585.1). Taxonomy (GTDB): domain Bacteria; phylum Pseudomonadota; class Alphaproteobacteria; order Rhodobacterales; family Rhodobacteraceae; genus Ruegeria; species Ruegeria atlantica_G. The sequence goes on from NZ_CANLZK010000001.1 coordinate 722,243, forward strand.
CCTGCACCTGCAACCAGTTCAGACCAGTCAGTCTCTGCATAGCATAGTCGCGCAACCCGGCCTCATGAGCGGCGATATTTTCCATCCCCAGATCCATCATGTAATCCAGCGCAACACCCAGACCGATGGTTTGGACAATACCGGGCGTTCCGGCCTCGAATTTCATTGGCGGGTCGTTGTAGATCACCTGGTCCTTGCTGACCTCTTTGATCATGTCGCCGCCACCGATAAAGGGACGCATCTCGGCCATGCGTTCGGATTTGATGTAAATCGCACCCGACCCCGAAGGGCCATAAAGCTTGTGGCCAGTGATTGCATAGAAATCGCAGCCGATATCGGCGACATTGACGGGCATGTGCACAGCGCCCTGGCTACCATCGACCAGCACCGGCACGCCTTTAGCGTGCGCGCCTTCTGTGATCGCTTTGACGTCGACCACTGTGCCCAACACGTTCGAACACTGCGTCACTGCAACCAGCTTGGTCTTGGGGCCGATCGCGTCGATCACGGCCTGCGGGTCAAGGCCATCATCTGCGTCCACATCGACCCATTTCAGGACGACGCCCTGACGTTCACGCAGGAAATGCCAGGGAACGATATTGGCGTGGTGTTCCATCACGCTCAGCACGATCTCATCCCCGGCCTCCATGCGCGGCATGGCCCAGCCATAGGCGACCAGGTTGATCCCCTCGGTCGTGCCTGAGTTCAAAACAATCTCATCCTCATCCGCCGCGCCCAGAAAACGGGCGATGGTTCCGCGAACGGATTCGTATTTCTCGGTCGCCAGATTGGACAGGTAGTGCAGGCCGCGGTGAACATTCGCGTATTCTTCGGAATATGCCCGTGTCACCGCATCAATCACGACCTGCGGTTTCTGCGCCGATGCGCCATTGTCCAGATAGGTCAACGGCTTGCCGTTCACTTCCCGAGACAGGATTGGAAAGTCTGAGCGGATTTTCTGCACGTCATACATGGTCTTTTATTCCCTATACGGGGCCGCCGGGCGTTAATGCGAGGACAAAGGGCACTGCAATCAAAGCAGATAACACGATGACCCCGAAAGATTTAGCAAGCGAACCGAACTGGTGCGCTTCATTCAGAAAATGGAGCGTGACGTAAAGGCTGATAATCGCCGTGGCCAGCAAAAACATCAGCATCAAAAACGGCAGCACGAACGTAATGACCAGCGTGATCACCATCGCAGCGATCTGAAGGTACTGCAGCCAGATGGTCAGCGTCAGGATGTCATCGAATGTTGCACGGCCACCCAGAAACCTCCCTACGAACAGGAATGCCCCGACGCTTAGCAGCATGGCGCCGGCAGATCGGACCAGACCCAGGAACACAGGCGTAGGTGGGGGTACGGATTCATCACCGGGGACTGGAAGCAAATGATCAATACCCAGTTGCACAAGGCCGTTGAGCACCACGGCCAGAAAGAAAGAAAGCCATAATATTTCACGCCCCGGCCGCATGTCCAAAAGGCGTCGGGCCGCTTGGGCGGGGTGTGTCAGGGTCAAGATCGCGAGATCAACAAAGCCAGTGGGATTCATTCTTGCCGCCTTTGCGCTTGACTGAGACCTGCCAGCCAGAACCAAAGGAACACTGCGAACCAGACGATCCCGACGAGTGTCAGGGCCGGGCCAGATCCTATGAAACCGCCGACTAAACCATTCAACAAAACCAGAGGTGTTGAGGACAATAGCGCCCAGAACAGAGCCAATCTAGCGCCATACGACGTCCCCTGACCGCCAACCAACCGGGCCGCACCGTATGAGACAAAGGCCAGCAGGTAGAAAAACAGAGGCAGAATAATGACAGTGCCCATCAAGGCACCTCCCATCAGCATATCCAGCTCTAGCCCTTCGATATGCGCGCGTCGCGCAAGGCTGGGCAATTGCGCGATGAATGCAACGATGCAAAACGCCATGACAAACATCAGCGCCCTGTCCTCGCGCGGGCCAAGATCCAGAAGCCGCCGCACGACACGACCCGGCCCCCGATAGGTAGCCACGATATCCGAGGTCAAAGGCATCAGATGTGTCGCGACAGCCAGCCTTCAAGGCGGTTCACAATGGCATCAGCCAATACCTCATCCTCGATCTCATCGACGGCTTCGGCCAAAAATGCCAGCGTCAGCATATTGGTGGCGTCCTTAACCGAAACCCCGCGCGAACGCAGGTAAAACAGCGCCGTCTCATCAATCGCACCCGAGGTCGAGCCGTGCGAACACGCAACATCGTCGGCATAGATCTCAAGCTCGGGCTTAGCGAGGAACTGGCTGTCGTCATCCAGCAGCAAGGACTGGCTGATCTGATATCCATCAGTCTTCTGTGCGCCTTCCTTGACCAGGATCTTACCCTGGAACACGCCGGTCGCGCCGTTGCGCAGAACTTTCTTAAAGACCTGACGGCTTTCGCAGTTCACCGCGTCGTGGGTAACGAAAACCGTGTCGTCATGGTGGAAATCACCATCACCTACGCAGGCGCCTGCCACATGAGCAATTGCGTCGTCGCCGGTCAGTTCGATCACCTGTTCGTTGCGGGTCAAAACTCCATTTACCGTCAGCGTGAAGGACTTAAAGACAGATTCCCGTCCCAACCGCGTGAACATGTGAGTCGCAGCGCGACGTTCATGGTCCCTGCCCTGTGCGCGCACGTGATGCAACGTACCGCCATCGGCGATGTCGATCTCGATACATTTGTTGAACCGCGATGCCGCAGGACCGTTTTCCAGAACCGTCACCTCAGCGCCGCTTTCAACACGGATGATGTGGTGCAGCATGGCGTCCGAGGTCTCGGACGCATGGCGATAGATCAGGCTGATCGGCTTGGACGGTTTACCGGTGACGTGAATCGCGACGCCGTCTGCGGCAAAGGCGGTATTTAAAGCAGCCAACGGCCGCTGAACCGGGGATTGTCCGCGCGATTCCAGTACGCCGTACAACTCTTTGGCCCAGTGGATATCCTTGCAGCAGATATCCTCGATCCGGTCGATATTGACACCTTCGAGTTCCAGATCATCCGACTCTTCGACACTGAACACACCGTCGATGAAAACGATCTTCAATCGGTCGAGATTGCCAAACAGCAGCGGTTCGTCTGAGTGGAACAAAGCGGCATGCGGCTGATCGGCCGAGATCAGGGTGTCAGGGCGCGTGTACTTCCAATACTCGTCGCGCCGCCCCGGCAGACCCATTTCCAGCACTCGCGCCAGCGCGTCTTCGCGCGCGGCTCGGGTGCAGCCGGCCTCGGGCATGGTCAGCGTGGCCAGCCGTGCCTCGGTCGCGGTTTGTTTTACTTCGGGCAAAGCCATCAGTTCACCTCGGCCAGGATGTCGGCATAACCGTTGTTTTCAACTTCCAACGCCAGTTCGGGACCACCGGTTTTAACGATGCGACCGTCCGCCATGATATGCACAACATCAGGTTTGATGTGGTCCAACAGGCGTTGATAGTGGGTGATGACCAGGAAACCACGGCCTTCATCACGCAGCGCGTTCACGCCTTCGGCCACCAGTTTCATCGCATCGACGTCCAGACCTGAATCCGTTTCGTCCAAGATGCACATCTTGGGTTCCAGCATCGCCATCTGCAGGATTTCGTTCCGCTTCTTCTCACCGCCTGAGAAGCCAACGTTTACCGGACGCTTAAGCATGTCCGCGTCGATTTTCAGCGAATTTGCCTTGGCGCGCACTTCTTTCAGGAAGTCGGCGGCAGACAATTCGTCTTCGCCGCGCGCCTTGCGCTGAGCGTTCACGGCCGTGCGCAGGAAGGTCATGTTGCCAACACCCGGGATCTCAACAGGGTATTGGAACGCCAGGAAGACACCCGCAGCCGCGCGCTCTTCCGGCTCCATCTCCAAAAGGTCCTCACCTTCCAGCGTGGCAGAGCCTTCGGTCACTTCGTACCCATCGCGGCCCGACAGCACATAGCTGAGCGTTGACTTGCCCGAGCCGTTCGGCCCCATGATCGCATGTACTTTTCCGGCCTCAACCGTCAGATCGACACCTTTGAGGATTTGCTTTTCTTCTTCCTCAAGTTTCACGTGCAGGTTTTTGATTTCCAGCATTTTTTGTCCTTTTGCGTACCGCAAGGGGCCATCCGGCCCCGATATGTTCTAAATTCAGAGAAATGCGGGGTTAACCCACTGATCCTTCAAGGCTGATGGCCACAAGCTGCTGCGCTTCCATGGCAAACTCCATCGGCAACGCCTGCAGGACGTCCTTGCAGAACCCGTTGACGACCAGGGCCACGGCCTCTTCCTCGTCCATGCCGCGCTGACGGCAGTAAAACAGTTGATCGTCATCCACCTTGGATGTCGTCGCCTCATGTTCCACGCGCGATGAATTGTTGCGAACCTCGATATACGGCACCGTGTGTGCGCCGCATTTATCGCCGATCAGCAAGCTGTCGCACTGGGTGTAGTTGCGGCTGTCCTTCGCCTTCGGGTGCATTGACACCAGACCACGATAGGTGTTCTGCGCTTTACCCGCGCTGATCCCTTTGGACACGATGCGCGACTTGGTGTTCTTGCCCAGATGCACCATTTTGGTGCCGGTATCAGCTTGCTGCATGTTGTTGGTGATGGCGATCGAGTAGAACTCACCCTGGCTTTCGTCACCGCGCAGGATGCAGGAAGGGTACTTCCAGGTCACGGCGGATCCGGTTTCCACTTGGGTCCACATCACCTTGGACCGATCACCCCGGCAATCGGCGCGCTTGGTCACAAAGTTATAGATACCGCCCTTACCGTTTTCATCCCCGGGGAACCAGTTCTGAACGGTCGAGTATTTCACCTCGGCATCTTCTTCGATGATGATCTCAACAACGGCCGCGTGCAGCTGGGCCGTGTCGCGCTGCGGCGCGGTGCAGCCTTCCAAATACGAAACGTAAGAACCCTTGTCCGCGATAATCAGTGTGCGTTCGAACTGACCCGTGTTTTCCGCGTTGATGCGGAAGTAGGTGCTCAGTTCCATCGGGCAGCGGACGCCTGGTGGGATGTAAACGAACGAGCCATCCGAGAACACGGCCGAGTTCAGCGTGGCGTAAAAGTTGTCAGAAACAGGCACAACGGTGCCAAGATATTTTTTCACCAGTTCAGGGTGCTCCCTGATCGCCTCTGAGATCGAACAGAAGATCACGCCGTGTTTGGCCAGCTCGTCCTGGAACGTTGTACCAACGGAAACCGAGTCGAACACCGCATCCACGGCCACCTTGCGACCTTCAGCAGGCATATCCTCGGCGCCTTCGACACCGGCCAGAATCATCTGCTCTTTCAGCGGGATACCAAGCTTTTCGTATGTGGCCAGAAGCTTGGGATCGACCTCATCCAACGATTTGGGCTTTTCCTCCATCGACTTGGGACGGGCATAGTAATACTGGTCCTGAAAGTCGATCTTGGGATAGTGGACCATAGCCCAGTTTGGCTCGTCCATCTTGGTCCAGCGTTCGAAGGCCGCCAGACGCCATTCCGTCATCCATTCGGGCTCTTCGTTCTTTTCCGAGATCAGCCGGACGATATCCGGGTTCACGCCCTTGGGCGCATACTCCATCTCGATATCGGTATCCCAACCGTATTTGTAGGTACTGACCTCGCGTACCGCGTCCACGGTTTCCTGATCGACACCTTCTTTTACCTGGGTCTGGTCCAAAGCGGCCATATGACACCTCCGTCAGATCACGCGGCGCGCGCGCGATGCTTCTTTTCTTTTTCAAGCCACGTTTCGGCGAAACGCAGCACATCTTCTTCAGTGGTCAAAGGTCCCAGAGACACGCGGATCGCGCTTGCTGCTGTGACCTCATCAAAACCCATCGCGGTTAACACCGCGCTTGCCCTGACCTTGCCGCTGGAACAGGCAGAACCTGCACTGATAGCGAAACCTGCCAGGTCCATCTGCATGACCTGCGTTTCGCCCTTCCAGCCGGGAGTCGCGAAACACGAGGTATTCGGAAGGCGGTCCTGACCTTTCCCGACAAAAATAGTAGATTTAGAACCAGCCTCAAGGGCATTTTCTAGAATATTTCTAAATTCACGAACCTGTTCCCAGATACCATTTGAAAGATCCCGCGCTGCGGCTTCAGCTGCCGCCCCGAACCCCGCGATTCCAATGACATTTTCGGTGCCTGACCGTCGGCCCATCTCTTGTCCACCGCCTTTGATCATTGCAGGCAATTCAGTGCCACGTTTCAACACCACCGCGCCAATACCTTTCGGGCCGCCTAGCTTATGGGCCGAAATCAACGCCATCTGGACGCCCTGCCAGTTAAAGGCCACCGGCAATTTACCAAAGGCCTGTGTCGCGTCGGTTACAGCCAATCCTTTGGGTAACGACTGCACAATCCCGGTTTCGGAATTCGCCAATTGCAGGGTCGACAGCTCGGGGTTTGACACGTCCACCTGACCGGATTGCAACGTGGGCAAGTCTTCGGTGATCCATGATCTGATCGCGTCATGCTCAATCGCGGACCCGTGCAAATCACGATTAGCCAATGTCAGCGCGGCCCCTTCGGTCGAACCTGATGTGAACACAACGTCTGCCCCATCCGCACCAAATGCGGCTGCAACCTGCGCCCTTGCCCGCTCGATCAAAGCCTTGGCGGCGCGGCCTTCGGCGTGAACGGACGAAGGGTTCCCGCACAATTCCATCGCCGCCACCATGGCCTCGCGGGCCTCGGGGCGCAGCGGTGTTGTTGCGTTATGATCCAGATAAACACGATTCATGGATACATCTTTTCCTGGTCGCAAAGCGGGGAAGAAACCCAAGAGGTAAACAGCATTGGATTACTCATCAACGATGGAAAACAGACTGGGAACTGCCGGGCACGGGGCCAAGTCGTTCTTGATCACGTCAGACAGGCGCGTCTGGTGCAAAAAAACGTAGACATGCGCACTGAGACCTTCCCAAAGACGGTTGGTCAAAGACTGCGCCCGGCTGCCCGAGGATGCCCCGGATGCCCCGGCACCTTTTTGCAGCGCGTCCACGGTTTCATCCACCGCCGCCAGAACTTCGACCACCCGAATCTCGGAAGCAGGCCGCGCCAGACGATACCCGCCACCCGGTCCACGTACGGACGAAACCAGTTCAGCCCGGCGCAATTTGACGAAAAGCTGTTCAAGATATGGAAGCGAGATATCCTGACGTTCGGAAATTTCGCTAAGCGTCACCAGGCGATCCGAGGGCTGTAGAGCAATATCAGCCAGTGCAACCATCGCGTAACGACCCTTTGTCGAAAGCTTCATTGTCTTTCCCTCATGGCAGGTTATAAGCGAAAACATTGACGCCGCCGCCGCCAGTGCGTATCTCCGACAGGCAGCGCCTTGCGCAAAGCATCATAATTAGAACCGTTCTAAAGTGCCTTACGATTACCGTCAAGTATATCGTGGCATCAGGAAGAAAAAGACAGGACCAAAGCACACATGCCCGAGGTGATTTTTCCCGGACCCGAAGGCCGCCTGGAAGGCCGCTACCACCCGCAAAAGGAAAAAGACGCACCGATTGCCATCGTGCTGCACCCGCATCCACAATTCGGCGGGACCATGAACAACAAGGTGGTCTATAATCTGCACTATGCGTTTTACAACATGGGCTTCACCGTGTTGCGATTTAACTTCCGCGGCGTGGGCCGCAGCCAGGGAGAATACGATCAGGGCATCGGTGAACTGAGCGATGCCGCGTCAGCGCTGGACTACCTGCAGTCGATGAACAACAACTCCAAGCACTGCTGGGTTGCCGGCTTCTCGTTCGGTGCCTGGATCGGAATGCAGCTGCTGATGCGCCGCCCCGAAATTACGGGCTTTATCAGCGTGTCGCCGCCAGCCAACATGTATGACTTCTCGTTCCTGGCCCCCTGCCCTTCATCCGGCCTGATCATCAACGGCTCGTCCGACCGTGTTGCCCCGCCCGCCGACACCACGTCGCTGGTCAACAAGCTGCACGAACAAAAGGGCATCACCATCACGCATAACGAGGTTGAGGGTGCTGATCACTTCTTCCAGGACCGTCATATGGACACGCTGATCACCGATGTCAGTGACTATGTGAAGCGTCGCCTGACCGAGAACACGCGCTAATGTCGAATACCATCACAACGCTTGCGGCCAAACTGGCCGAGGACACGATGAAGGTGATGGACGAAACCGGCAATGATCGTTTCTTTGTCGAGGTAGGAGAGCTTTTGGGCGCGTCCTCACAAACCTTGGAAGAGGCCTTTCTGACTGAAATGCGTGTACGCATTGCTGAACGCAAAGCGCGCAAGTTTGTCATCGACGCACTGACCAAACATCGATCCCAGGTAAAAGCGATTGAAAAGAAATGACTGAAAGACTGTCCGCGCAACTTGAATTCCTGAAACGCGCGGACAGGCTGAAGTCGGTCGATCGCGCCAATGCGCTCCTGGATCGGTCCCGCCCTGAAAACTCTGCAGAACACAGCTGGCACCTGGCCTTATGGGCATTGACGATGGAGCCGTTGGCGGGTGACGACGTTAACATTAACCGCGTCATACGCATGCTGCTGTTGCACGATCTGGTCGAGATCATCGTCGGCGATCACCCCATTCACCTGGAAACCGATTGGAACGCCGTGGAACGCGCCGAGCGCGCGGCGGCGGACGAGTTGTTTAGTCTCTTGCCGGACGATCAGACGTCTGCGTTTCAAGCCCTGTGGGAAGAGTTCGAGGCCGACACGACGCCGGACGCGAAATTCGCCAAGTATCTGGACCGATGCCAACCGCTGTTTCAAGTCTTGTGTTCGCCAACCCCCAACCCGGATCATGTTGAAGTAGCGCGGGAAAACCTCTGCAGTGGTCGCGCCGCGTATTTGGCGCGGGAATTCCCCCAAGCACACGCTCTGGCCAGCGCCATGCTGCACGCGCAGTCAACGCCCGAAACTGCGTTTTCTGAACGGCTGGCTTTTCTGACTGAGGCAGACCGCCTGAAGTCCGTTTACCGCGCCTCGCGCCTGTTGTCTGACGATCGGTTTGAGAACTCGGCCGAACATTCCTGGCACATCATGCTGTTTGCTTGGGTTTTGGCGGAATACGCGCAGCCCGGTGTATCGCTGGACCAAGTCCTGAAAATGCTTCTATTGCATGACATCGTCGAAATTGATGCCGGAGATCATCCCATCCACGGACAAGTCGACCACGCCGCACAAGAAGCCGAGGAAAAGGCAGCAGCCGACAGGTTGTTCGGGTTGTTGCCCGAGGCACCGCAGCACGCCTTCCGGACGCTATGGGAGGAGTTCGAAGCCGCCGAGTCGCCAGACGCGCGATTTGCCAAGGCGATCGATCGGTTTCAAACCCCGATCGGGAACCTTGAAACAGGTGGCGGGTCCTGGGTCGATTACAACGTGACGTTTGCCCAGATCGAACGCCGTGTGGGAATCCCGATCAATCGCGGTGCACCAGCGCTGTGGTCATGGTTGCGACCGAAACTGAGCACGTATTTTTCAGAAAACACCGTCGGTTGAGCCAATAGAAAAAGGGGCACAAAGGCCCCTTTTCCAATCGTTCCGGCAGGCACTTAAACCTGAAAACTTTGAAACCGCTCAACACCACTGGCTGCGTTTATGTCGACGGACCCCCCGCCCGCAAGCCACCCAAGCGCCACTATGAATGCCGAAGCAACGATCACGGATATCGCAAATTTCGTCATTGAAAACTCATAAAAGAAAACTAAAAAACCACCCATTTCATATCAGAATTTTTCTCTTTGAAATAGTATGGTTATCCTGACCTCTTCGGTGGGCAACGCCGGTGCTTCCGGCACCGGACTTTTCCCGATATCCATTCAAATTCCCCTTGTCGGGAATTGGGAATTTGTGGTCAACCTCCCCAACTGCAACTGAATCGAGACCTGCCGTGCCCAAAGCCTATCTCATCCTATTGCTGGCGGTTTTCGCCGAAACAATTGGCACAACGGCGCTGCAGGCCAGCCAGCAGTTCAGCCGGTTTTGGCCCTCTGTTTTGGTTGTCGTGGGTTACGGAGTTGCTTTTTACTTACTGGGCCTCACCCTGAAATTTATGCCGGTCGGCATCGTCTATGCCATTTGGTCAGGCTTGGGGATCGTTCTGATCGCCATAATAGGCTTCATTGTTTTTGGTCAGCGCCTGGACTGGCCTGCGGTGCTCGGTTTGGCGATGATATTGGCCGGAATCCTGATCATTCACCTGTTTTCCAGCACAGCGGGCCACTGACGACCGGTTAGGGCTGGCCTATTCAGTCAATCCGCGTTATGCGCGCGGCAACTTCCCGTTCAAAGGCTGACCTCTCATGGACCTGCGCAATATCGCAATCATCGCTCACGTGGACCACGGTAAAACGACCCTGGTGGATGAGCTGCTCAAACAATCCGGTGCGTTCCGGGAAAACCAGGCGGTGGCCGAACGCGCCATGGATAGCAATGATCTGGAGCGCGAACGCGGCATCACCATCCTTGCCAAAGCGACCTCGGTCGAATGGAAGGGCACGCGGGTCAACATCGTTGACACTCCCGGCCACGCCGATTTCGGTGGCGAGGTTGAGCGGATCCTCAGCATGGTCGACGGTGTTGTCCTGCTGGTAGACGCCGCCGAAGGCCCGATGCCGCAGACCAAATTCGTGACGTCCAAGGCGCTGGCGCTGGGCCTGCGTCCCATCGTGGTGCTGAACAAGGTCGACAAACCCGACGCTGAACCAGACCGCGCACTTGATGAATGCTTTGACCTATTCGCCAACCTCGGCGCTGACGATGACCAGCTGGACTTTCCGTCCATGTACGCCTCGGGCCGCTCGGGCTGGGCGGATATGGAGCTGGACGGGCCACGCAAGGACCTGACCGCCCTGTTCGATCTGATCGTTGATCACGTCCCTGCCCCAAAGCAGGTCGAAAACAAAGACGAACCCTTCCGCATGCTGGCCACGACGCTGGGCAGCGATCCGTTCATCGGTCGCATCCTGACCGGTCGTGTGGAAAGCGGCACTTTGAAGGCGGGCGACAACCTCAAGGCGCTAAGCCGTGATGGCACGCTGATCGAAAACTTCCGTGCGTCGAAAATCCTGGCGTTCCGCGGACTGGCCCAACAGCCCATCGACGTGGCCGAAGCCGGTGACATCGTCACCATCGCAGGCATGAGCAAGGCAACCGTAGCCGACTCGCTGGTTTCGCCGCAGGTTGACGAAGCCCTGCCCGCACAGCCCATCGATCCGCCAACCATCACCGTGACCTTCGGCATCAACGACTCGCCGCTGGCCGGTCGGGACGGCAAGAAAGTTCAGTCGCGTGTTATCCGCGACCGCCTGATGAAAGAGGCCGAGTCGAACGTCGCGATCCGCATTTCCGACACACCCGGCGGCGATGCCTTTGAGGTCGCTGGCCGTGGCGAATTGCAGATGGGCGTTCTGATCGAAAACATGCGCCGTGAAGGGTTCGAACTCAGCATCTCGCGTCCGCAGGTTCTGTTCCGCGAAGAAGACGGTCAGCGCATGGAGCCCATCGAAGAAGTCACCATTGACGTCGACGATGAATATTCAGGCTCGGTGATCGAAAAGATCACTGGCGCGCGCAAAGGTGAACTGGCCGAAATGCGCCCGGCCGGCGCGGGCAAGACCCGTATTATCGCGCATGTACCGTCGCGCGGGTTGATCGGATATCACGGCGAGTTCCTGACCGACACACGCGGCACCGGTGTTCTGAACCGTGTGTTCCACGGCTGGGCGGCCCACAAAGGCCCGATCCCGGGTCGTCGCGCGGGGGTTCTGATCTCGATGGAAAACGGACAGGCCGTGGCTTATGCGCTGTGGAACCTGGAAGAGCGCGGCCGGATGTTCGTTGCCCCGCAAACCGACGTGTATCAGGGCATGGTCATCGGCGAACACTCACGCGATAACGACCTTGAGGTGAACCCGCTCAAAGGCAAGAAACTGACCAACGTGCGCGCCAGCGGTTCCGATGACGCCGTTCGCCTGACACCCCATATCCAGTATTCTCTGGAAGAGGCGATTGCCTATATCGATGATGACGAACTGGTTGAGGTCACTCCAAACGCCATTCGGTTGCGCAAGCGTTACCTTGACCCGCACGAACGGAAACGGATGGCAAGATCGGCCTGATCCGGTCTGTGATATTGTTTACATAATCCAAACAATAAGCCGTTCGTGGTAAAATTACTTCTAGAATTACCATCCAAATCAAAGGAAAGCCCGTCTTGCTGACGGGCTTTTTCTTTTGTTTTTCATACTGTTTCACCAATAGGTTGCAAATCTACTGTGGTTTATCGCTGTTACTCGACCATCAAATGAGGCAATATGCGGATGTATTTTTGTCCAAACTGTGGCACAATTACTTTGTTAATAGGTGTTGGTAATGAGTTTAAAGGAGTAGCGCTATGCGCGTAAGATCCCGTTTATATTCGATTGTATTTTTATCCGCGACATTTCCACTGATGGCAACAAGCCCGGCTCATGCGGCTGAAGTTTGCAAAGTCAAAACAGCCCGGCAATCTGTATCCACCGAAACGCTTTGTAGTTGCAAAGTCGTCGACAAGCGGATGCTGCGCTACATTCAGCGCCGCGCCGACTTTGAGGATATCTTGGCCCGCACATCGCAAGCCTGTCCTCTGTTCGCAGCGATTTTGACTGATATCCCGACGGCAACCGTTGCAAGAAACCGCACCAGCGACGGCGATGACAGAAGCTCTTCAAGTGGTAACAACGGTTCGTCCGAAAGCAACGGCGGTGCCGGAGTATCCGGAACAAGTGGTGAATCCGGCAATGGTGGTGATGGCGGCAGCGGCAATGGCGGCGGAGGCAATGGCGGCGGCAACGGTGGTAGCAACGACGGTGGCAACGGTGGCGGTAATTCCGACAGCGGTGACGGCAACGGCGACAGCAATGGCGGCGAAAACTCCGGCAGCGGTGACGGCAATGGCGGCAGTAATGGCGGCGGTAACTCCGGCAGCGGCGACGGCAACGGCGGCAGTAATGGCGGCGGTAACTCCAGCAGCGGTGATGGTAACGGCGGCAGCAATGGCGGCGGTAACTCCGACAGCGGCAGCGGTAATGGCGGCAGCAATGACGGTGGAAACTCCAATAGCGGCGACGGCAATGGCGGCGGCAATGGCAACGGCAACGATGGCGGTAGCAGCGACGGAAGCGGTGGCGGTGCCGGTGGTGGCGGCGCCGATGGCAGCGGTGGCGGCCACGGCGGCGGTGGCAGCGACGGCAGTGGCGGCGGAGCCGGTGGCGGCGGTGCCGATGGCAGCGGCGGCACCCTCTGACGTGATCAAACGCAAAGCAGCCTGAAATTTTGGGCTATGCCTTAAAAAAACGCCGAAAACGTCTCGACGTTCGGTCTTACAAACAAAGGGGCGACTATCATGTCGCCCCTTTTGCCAAAGATAACCTGATAGATCAGTCGATATTTTTAACTTCTTCCGTACACACCAACCCAATGGCTGGGTTTCGTCGGATCCTGCATCCGAAGGAACAAATACCGCGTGGCCGACCAGGGTTTGATCCGGTTGGTCAAATTATCCAGCACCAAATCCCCCCGAGCGGAGCGATAGACAAGAACTGCATGTGCATTTCGGCGCGTATCCAACACTGTCGCGATCAGCAATTTGTTAGGATCAACGCCCGCCCTTATCAAATCTCTTTTCTTCAAAAGAGCAAAATCCTCGCAATCCCCGCCGCGCGTTGTCGGCAAAGCCCATCGCTCGGTGGTGCGGTATTGCGTCTGATCCGAAACCGCGCGCGTCGTCGCATTGACCTGACGGTTGATCCGCTCAATGATCTGCATTTCCTGCTGGGACGTCATGCGTACCGACGCTTTATTGGCGCAAGCCCAAGCGTACTGTCGGCACAATTGCTGTGCACCCGAAGGCGGAGGGGACGCCGCGAGGGTTCGGATGAAGCTGCCCTCACTTGCATCCACATGGGAACCGACAAGCATGGCCCCGCAAACCAATGCCGCAATCCCCACTGCCCGACCTGAATGTGTTTTCAGCCGCCCAAGAGCGGCCTTGAGTCCGATATCTACCGATTTCATGCCTGAACCTCGATCCCTGTCTACGCAACGATTGACGACAAACAGGACCGTATTCGATTAGAAACAACTAATGGTAAACGGTAGCGCTTGTACAATCTGAGGCGAACGTGAAGGGGAAAAAAGGCGGAATTTCGTCACTTAATATGGCTATTTCGCGCAAGAAATGAGGATAATACGCCACAATCTAGGCAGGAAAAATACCAATAACTCTCTTTGAAAGACAATAAGGCGCTGGAATCACAAAGATTCCATATGGGTCGAAAATTGCCACAATACAGTTCACTTCATTTGTGCATAGTTCGGCTGAATTTCGCCCATGAGCTGATCTGATTGGCGGAAAACCCGCCAATCAGATTCGCCAGACCTTTAGTCGGTGATTTCTACGACGACCAGTTCACGCTCACTTGCGCCGCGCGCGTGGTCCAGGGCCTGCTGGTATTCCGGTGAATTATAGCACTCGACCGCGGCCTCGACGGATGGAAATTTGGCGACCACATTGCGCGGGCGCTCTTTTCCTTCCAGTTGGACGTAACGTGCAGCGCGGGCAATAAACGCCCCGCCGTGCTTGGCAATCGCAGGCCCAGCGAGCTCCGCGTATTTCGCATATGCGTCCGCATCCGTCACGGTGACGTGGGCAATCCAGAGTGCAGCCATCTTATCCTCCCAAAACCTGTTCTGCGGCTTTGATCGCCGCATCTGCGTTCGACGCGTCCTTGCCACCGCCCTGTGCCATGTCGGGGCGTCCACCGCCGCCTTTACCGCCCAGTTCTGCGACAGCCGCACGAACTAGATCAACGGCCGAGACTTTGTCGGTCAGATCGGCCGTCACACCGGCGGCCACAGCAGCCTTACCGCCCGCATCCGCGATCAGTAAAACGGCACCGGACCCCAAACGGCTTTTGTGTTCATCAATCAGCGCAGGCAGGTCTTTGCCCGATACGCCGTTCAGCGCCTGCGCAAGGAAGGCAACGCCGTTCACATCACGCGCTTCGCCGCCACCCTGCCCGGCCCCGCCGGCCATGGCCAAGTCACGGCGCAGCTGCGCCACTTCGTTTTGCAGCGATTTTCGTTCATCCAACATTGCTTTGACGCGGCCGACAACGTCATCCGGCTGCGCCTTGAGTTCCGATGCGATCTGACCCAGACGCTGATCCTGCTGGGAAAGATGCCGCAGCGCCTCGTCACCGGTCAGCGCCTCGATCCGGCGCACTCCCGCACTACTGGCGCTATCGCCCAGAACCACAAAAGTACCGATGTCACCAGTCTGGCGAACATGCGTACCGCCACACAGCTCAATCGACCAGGTTTCGCCATCCTGACCCTTGCCGGTCGGAGCTTTGCCCATGGACACGACACGGACCTCGTCGCCGTATTTCTCACCAAAAAGCGCCTGCGCGCCCAGTTCGCGCGCATCATCGGGTGTCATGATCCGAGTTTCGACAGTCGAATTCTGACGGATAAAGTCATTCACATCACGTTCGACCTTTTGGATCTCATCCCCACTCAGCGCCTTGGAATGGCTGAAGTCGAACCGCAATCGGTCAGCCGCGTTCAGCGAGCCGCGCTGTGCAACATGATCGCCCAGCGTTTCACGCAGCGCTTCGTGCAGCAGGTGCGTGGCCGAGTGGTTCGCGCGGATTGCCGTGCGCCGCGCATGGTCGACCTCAAGCTCGACAGCGTCACCTTTGGACAAAGCACCCTGATCAACGGTCACTTTGTGCGCATAGACTTTGCCATCAGCGAATTTTCTGGTGTCTTCGACCCGCGCCATGTCATCGCGTTCTTCAAGACGACGGATTTCGCCAGTATCACCGATCTGACCGCCAGCTTCGCCATAAAACGGCGTCTGGTTGACAATCACCCAACCGGATCCGCCCTTTTCAATTGTGTCGACCAATGCACCATCGACCACCAAAGCGGCAATCTGCCCTTCGGCCTTTTCCGTGTCATAGCCCAGAAAATCCGTAGCTCCGGCAGTATCCAGCACATCAAACCACACTGCCTGATCCGCAGCCTCACCCGAACCGGCCCATGCCGCACGGGCCTTGGCTTTTTGTTCGGCCATGGCCGCGTCGAACCCGTCCGTGTCCACAGAACGACCCTTTTCACGCAGGGCATCCTGCGTCAGGTCCAATGGGAACCCATACGTGTCGTACAATTTGAATGCCGCATCACCCGGAAGTGCCGCGCCCTCGGGCAAGCCTGCAACTTCATCATCCAGGAGTTTCAGACCACGATCGAGGGTTTGCTTGAACCGCGTTTCTTCCAACAGGAGCGTCTCTTCGATCAACGGCTGCGCCTGTCCTAACTCAGTGTATTGCGCGCCCATCAGCTGCACCAGACTTGGCACCAGCTGATACATAACCGGATCTTTCGCCCCCAGAAGATGCGCATGACGCATAGCACGACGCATGATCCGGCGCAGCACATAGCCACGCCCGTCATTGGACGGCATCACGCCATCAGCGATCAGGAAGGATGTCGCGCGCAGGTGGTCCGCAATTACCCGGTGGTGCACATTCTGGTCGCCATAGGGGTCAACCCCGGTGGCATGAGCGGACGCTTCGATCAATGTCTTGAACAGGTCGGTGTCATAGTTGTCATGGCTGCCCTGCAGCAGCGCGCCAATCCGTTCCAGCCCCATGCCAGTATCGATCGACTGCATGTCGAGTTCGACCATCGAGCCGTCTTCGAACTGCTCGTTCTGCATGAAAACGATGTTCCAGATTTCGATGAACCGATCGCCGTCTTCGTCGGGCGATCCCGGAGGGCCACCCCAGATGTGATCGCCATGGTCGTAGAAAATTTCGGTACACGGTCCACACGGACCAGTCGGACCCATCTGCCAGAAGTTATCGCTGGTGGCGATGCGGATAATCCGGTCTTCGGGCACGCCGACCTTTTTCCAGATCTCGAACGCCTCGTCATCCGTGTGATACACCGTTGCCAACAGACGGCTCTTGTCGATGCCGAATTCCTTGGTGATCAACTCCCACGCAAAAGGGATCGCCTCGTGTTTGAAGTAGTTGCCGAAGGAAAAATTGCCCAGCATTTCAAAGAATGTGTGGTGACGTGCGGTATAGCCAACGTTATCGAGGTCATTATGCTTACCACCGGCGCGCACGCATTTCTGTGCGGTCGTGGCGCGTTGATAATCACGGGTTTCAACACCGGTAAACAGGTTCTTGAACTGCACCATGCCCGAGTTCACGAACATCAATGTCGGGTCATTGCGCGGAACCAGCGGGCTGGACGCGACAATTTCATGCCCCTGTTTGGCAAAATAATTCAGAAAGGTTGAGCGGATATCGTTCAGCGTGGGCATATGGCTCTCTCGGCGCGCAATCTCAGTGTTCTGAAATGGTTTATCCCCGTCCCCAAGGATAGTCCACAAAGATAAATCGGCCTTGTTTTTTAAGGGCTAGAAAACCCCTAACCAAGTGCAGCACACACCAATTGAACGGGATCACCATATATAGAACGAGTTAAGGCGGCCACGCGGACCGCCTTATTTCGAGTATTCTAAGTTCTTGCAAAACCGGGAGGCTTTTGCAGCCCCCAATTGGGGCTGTTACGCCTCGAGGATGTCGTCTTCCTCGGCAGAACCGGGTGGCATGTCGAACTCCAGGCCGTGCGCGGCCCGAATCTTGTCTTCGATATCCAGAGCAATGCGGCTGTTGTCGCGCAGGTATTGCTTGGCATTCTCACGCCCCTGCCCGATCCGTTCGTCGCCATAGCTGAACCACGAGCCCGATTTCTCGACCACTCCAGCCTTAACGCCGAGATCCAGCAACTCACCCATCTTGCTGATGCCTTCGCCATACATGATGTCGAATTCCACCTGCTTGAAGGGCGGCGCCACCTTGTTCTTGACCACCTTGACGCGCGTCTGGTTGCCAACAACCTCATCACGATCTTTGATCGCGCCAATCCGGCGAATATCCAAACGAACCGAGCTGTAGAATTTAAGCGCGTTACCACCAGTCGTGGTTTCGGGGCTGCCGAACATAACGCCGATCTTCATCCGGATCTGGTTGATAAAGATCACCATGCAATTCGAGCGGCTGATCGAGCCTGTCAGTTTACGCATCGCCTGGCTCATCAATCGGGCCTGCACGCCAACACTGCTGTCGCCCATGTCGCCTTCGAGTTCCGATTTCGGCGTCAAAGCCGCAACTGAGTCGACGACAACCATATTCACAGCGCCCGAACGCACCAGCGTATCGGTGATCTCAAGCGCTTGTTCACCGGTGTCAGGCTGCGAGATCAGAAGCTCATCCAGATCAACACCCAGTTTGCGGGCATATTGAGGATCCAACGCGTGTTCGGCATCCACGAATGCGCACACACCACCGCGTTTTTGCTGTTCTGCAATGCAATGCAGCGTCAGCGTCGTCTTACCCGAGCTTTCCGGGCCATAAATCTCAACAATCCGGCCCATCGGCAGACCACCAATTCCCAGCGCGATATCCAAGCCCAAAGACCCGGTCGAGCTTGCATCGATGTCCTGCTTGGCATCCTCGCCCAGCTTCATAATCGAACCTTTGCCGAACTGCCGTTCGATTTGCGCCAGCGCGCTATCAAGCGCCTTTTGCTTGTCTGCGTTTTTCTTGTCGCTCATTGTCAGAAGATCCGCCATTGTCCTGTCGCCTTCTCTTTTGTCACACCCATGATCGGGCGGCAATCACTGCTTTGTTCGCCTCTTGTTCCTTATGGGACCAAAAAGAGAACATTTCAACTAAAACTTACAATACTTACTGTTCGGCAATTGTGTTAAAGAGTCGTTTACGCCAATCTGCGACTACTAAATTAAGCGGCGAAGGGCGAATAAATGCTTGTTTTCTATAAAGAACGCCTTGCGTTTCTGGCAGTCCCAAAAACAGGCAGCACGGCCTATCACACCGCCCTGAGCGCGCGGGCCGACTTTGTCGTCACCGGCCCACCTGAATTGAAACATGCGCCTGTTCGCCGTTATGACAGGTTTTTTCAAAACATTTTTCGCAAAATGTATGACACCGAGATGGAAATCATGGCCGTCGTGCGCGAACCTATCGACTGGCTCGGAAGTTGGTACAAATACCGCAGCCGAGACGACCGCATCGGGCATCCGCATTCAACCCGCGACCTGAGCTTTGATGATTTTGTGCAAGGTTACATGAAAAACCCCCGCCCGGAATTCGCAGATGTCGGCAGTCAAAGCCAGTTTTTCCGTACCCGTAACAACGGGTTCGGTGCGACGCATGTTTTTAAGTACGAAAATCAGGACAAGATCCTGAGCTTTCTGCAGGACCGGTTGAACATAGAAATCACCCTGCAGCGCGAGAATGTCTCACCAAAGCGCGACCTATTCTTGTCGCCGGAAACAGAAAAGAAGTTCCGCAAACACCACGCCGACGAGTTTTCCTGCCACGAAGCGGCGCTTTAGTCAGTTCAGTTGGTGAAACACAGCCTCGGTCAACTGCGTCAGAGAGAACGGCTTGGGCAAAAATGTGGAATTCGCAATCTCGGGACCTGAATCACCAAAGGCGCCTTCGGTATAGCCAGACATAAAGATCACCCGCACATTCGGTCGGGTCTCCATCGCTTTGCGCACCCAGGTTGGCCCGTCCATGCCGGGCATGACCACGTCTGTCACAAAGGCATCCACATGCACCGACCCATCCTCCAGCAGGTGCAGAGCCTCTTCGGCGGACCCGGATTCGAGCACGGTGTAGCCCTTCAATCGCAATGCACGTGTGGCAAAGGCCCGAACCGGGGCCTCATCCTCAACCAGCAGAATTACGCCTTCACCCTGCCGGGACGCCGGTTTTTCCGGAAGGCTGGCGATATCCTGGTCGATTTTCTGCGGTGCGGTTGAAACCGGCAGATACACGGTAAATTCGGTTCCCTTGCCCTGAATACTGTCGACAAAGATGAACCCTCCGGTCTGTTTGACGATGCCATAGACCGTCGACAATCCAAGACCGGTCCCCTCACCGGTGCGTTTGGTCGTATAGAATGGCTCGAACACTTTTTGCAGCTTGTCCGCTGGGATGCCAGTGCCGCTATCAATCACTTTCACGGTGACGTATTCGCCGGGTTGAACCGTTGCACGATCCCGCCGGAACGGTTCGGTCAGAGACACAACCTCGGTCTCGATACGTACCTCGCCCCCTTCGGGCATCGCGTCCCGTGCGTTCACGACCAGGTTCATAAAGACCTGTTCGAGCTGCCTTTTGTCTGCGCGCACAGGCTTCAGCACGGGATCATGGCTTAACGTCAGGCGAACCTTTTCGCCCACCAGGCGGTTCAAAAGATGGATCAGGTCGGAAATTGTGTCGCGCAGGTCCAAAACCTCGGGCTGCAGGGTCTGCTTGCGCGAGAAGGCCAGAAGTTGACTGACCAACGCCGCGGCCCGGTTGGCGTTCTGGTTGATCTGAACCAGGTCACCGTAGTTTGGATCATTCTGATCGTGCCGCAGCAGCAATAGATCGCAATGCCCTGAAATCGCAGTCAGAAGATTGTTAAAATCATGCGCCACGCCGCCCGCCAATTGCCCGACAGCCTGCATCTTTTGCCCCTGCACGAATTGAGCTTCCAGTGTCTTCAACTCTGTCGCATCATTCAGGACAGCGATCAGACAAATCTGTCCCTTGCACGTCACTCGGTTCAGCGTGACCTGCACGAAAACCTCTTTATCCTGTCGTGACAGGCGCAGAAATTCCGATCGGGGAACGGCATTCTCTTCGGTCGCGGTGCGGGTCAACCAATCCAGGATGGGATAGCCAAGCCCGTGCATGATTTCAGCCACGTTTGACTGGCCCGGCTGGATCTCTCCGATCAGCTTAATCGCCATCCGGTTCGCATCCAAAATTTCGCCTTCGGGGGACAAACACATCACTGGTACGGGCAGCTCAGCGAATGGGGCATTGCCCCCAGATGGGCCTGCAGATTTCATCGGCAACAAAAGCAGATCGCGCACAGTGCCCAAGCGGGACAGCTCGGACACGGTCACCGGCACCTGACCGTCCGAAGTTTCAGCCAGCGAGATTTCACCCGGTTGCGGGATGTCATTGGGAAATATCTTACCCATAACGTCAGGCCTGTTACCGATCATGGCCTCTGCCATTCCATTCACGCGCAGAATTGCCCCGTTGCGACCCTCTGTCAGCACTGGAACCGGGGCGTCATCCCATTGCCCGCCTTCATCCAGATGAAACCGCCAGCAGAACACATCCTGCCCCACGCTGAACACCGAGATCGGGATTGTCGAGCCAACGGTCACGATATCTTCGCGGGCGCGTTCGTGGATTTCCGCGATGGATTGCAGGCGCAACAGGATCGCTGCGGGGTTAGCGAATTTGGATTTCAGGCAATGCTGCAATCGCGCACCCGGAAAAGCATTTATCTGCGCCCTTGCCCGCGTGTTCGCGCTCAGAATATCGCCATTTGCGTTGGCGATCACCGTCGGACATAAGTCCTGTTCGGTGAAGACGGCCATCACTTCTGCCGAATTGCGTGCCGTCCGTTCGGCCGTGACCCCCCGAAAAACTACCAGAAGACCGGCTGATAACAGCGAGACGCCGGCAACAACAAGCCCCGTATTCCAGGCGGTCGGTAAAACGTCTGTCAACGGTGTTACGCTCAGCAATGTGCCTAGAACAACGAGCGGCACAAGGCGCGAGAAGGCCGGTGTTTTTCGCGAGGTCGGCTCAGAAAAGATCTCTGCAGTGTCGGACATTAACAACTCAGGTCAAAAGGCTTTTTCACACTCAGCCCGAATTTGGTTAACGCCCCCTTAAGGACAGCGAAAACATCTACCTAGGGTTGTTATGCAATGACGCACTATCGCGTCAAGTGCGACGTAAAGAACCCGTCTGCACCGTGTGTCACAAGCCACGACTTTCGCATCGTTTCGGTCCAGTCGGGATTCAGTTTCAAAAATCCGTCGACAATTTCGCCGTTTTCATCATCTAACATGGAGCAGGTCGCATAGGCTAGAATTCCACTCGGTCCAACCAGTTGAGCGGCGGAATTCAGGATGTCGGACTGAAGTACATTCAGCGCGTTCAACCCCTCTTCGGACAGCGCCCACTTGCCTGCCGGGGCACGCCGCCACGAACCGCTGCCCGAGCATGGCGCATCCGTCAGGACAATATCGAACGGAGCCTG
The DNA here is from genome assembly GCF_947495585.1 of Ruegeria atlantica. GTDB lineage: Bacteria > Pseudomonadota > Alphaproteobacteria > Rhodobacterales > Rhodobacteraceae > Ruegeria > Ruegeria atlantica_G. The sequence goes on from NZ_CANLZK010000001.1 coordinate 744,422, forward strand.
ACGGGCCACATCTTCCGGCTGCAGGCAGGTAACACGCACACCGGCCCGTTTCGCCCGCGTCGGCAGATCGCGCATGCGCCCTGCGTTCACATCATGCGCAAAGACCTCGACACCCGAATGGGCCGCCAAAGCCAGGGACTTGCCGCCACCGCCTGCGCAATAATCCAGAACGCGCAGTCCCGGCCGCAAGCCGAGCGCTGCGACAACGGCTTGGCTGGCTGCGTCCTGCAATTCGACCAGACCTTCGGAATAGGCGCGGCTTTGGGCGATTTTCCGGGCCCCTTCAGTGGCCTCCAAGGCGGTTTCACACGCCGGATGGTCTTGCGCGCTGATCCCGTCAGCACTCAACGCAGCAATCGCACCAGCCCGATCGGCTTTGGCAAGGTTGGCCCGCAGGTGAACAGGTGCACGGGTTTGCAATACCTTTGCCGCCGCCTCTGCTTGATCACCAAGCGAGGTTTGAAAACGCGGCCAGAGCCATTCGGGGATGTCGCACCGCTCGGCGTCCGAGCCGAACGCGCGCGGCGCATCGGCGGCAGTTAACGGCTCTGGCGTATATCGTTCACCTGTAAACAGCGTCTCGGGATCACCGCCGTTTGACCGGATCGAACCAATCATCAAACCGCGCCCGGTTTCTGCCCCGCCCAAGGCTGAGAAGGTCCGTTTGCAACGCAGCGCTTCGAACACGTGATCGCGCACGGCGGCCCGGTCTTTCGAGCCCGCAAACCGACTGCGGCGCGCCCATCCTGTCAAAGCCTTTTCAACCGGTGCCCCTGCGAGGATATCATCAAGGGTTTCGATCGAAGCCTGAACGCGCGCTGCTGGGGTCATAAGATATTTCCGATTTCTCTGCTAAGCCCAAAAAACGCAAAACGGCGCCCGCGTCGGGGCGCCGTGCTGCAAACTCTGTTGCGTCACATTACCCGATAGTTCGGGCTTTCACGCGTGATCTGAACGTCATGCACATGGCTTTCTTTCAGGCCAGCGCCGGTGATTTTGACGAAGTTACAGTTCTTGCGCATTTCTTCGACCGTTGCACAGCCGGTATAACCCATCGCCGCGCGCAGGCCGCCGACCAGCTGGTGAACTACTGCACTGGCCGATCCCTTGTAGGGCACCTGCCCTTCGATCCCTTCGGGAACCAGCTTGTCGCTGGCCGCGTCTTTCTGGAAATAGCGATCCGCCGACCCGCGCGCCATGGCGCCAAGGCTGCCCATTCCGCGATAAGATTTGAACGAACGGCCCTGGTACAGGATCACCTCACCCGGGCTTTCATCCGTTCCCGCGATCATCGAGCCAACCATTGCACAGGACGCGCCTGCCGCGATTGCCTTGGCAAAATCACCCGAGAATTTGATGCCACCATCGGCGATGACCGGAACCTCTCCGGCGGCCGTCGCGCAGTCCATGATCGCTGTCAATTGAGGTACACCGACGCCTGCAACCATCCGGGTTGTGCAGATGGAGCCCGGCCCGATGCCAACCTTGATTGCATCCGCCCCGGCATCGATCAGCGCCTTGGTGGCCTCGCTCGTCGCTACATTGCCCGCAATGATCTGGACCTCGTTCGAGAGTGTCTTGACCCGCCGCACCGCGTCCAGAACGCCTTGCGAATGCCCATGTGCAGTGTCGACCACGATGATATCAACACCCGAATCCACCAATTGCTCGGACCGTTCGAAACCAGAATCGCCAACAGATGTCGCCGCAGCGACCCGCAAACGACCCAACCGGTCCTTACAGGCGGTCGGGTTCAGCACGGCTTGTTCGGTATCTTTCAGGGTCAGCAGGCCTGTCAGCTTGCCTTCGCCATCGACCACCAGCAGTTTTTCGATCCGGCGCGCTTTCATCAGGCTCTTGGCCTCTTCCAGATCTGCAGGTTCCTGCAGCATCGCCAGATTGTCCGATGTCATCATCACGTGAACCGGCGTCTCGTCCGAGGTCGCAAAGCGCATATCGCGATTGGTCAGGATACCCACGACGCGACCGCTTTCATCGACGACCGGAAAGCCGGTAAAGTTATAGCGCTGCACCAGTGCTTTTGCGTCCGCCAGCGTTTGGTTCACGCTCAGCGTGACCGGGTTGTATACGATACCCGACTCAAATCGCTTCACGCGACGAATCTCTCGGGCTTGCTCTTCGACCGTCAGGTTCTTGTGAACAACGCCGATACCGCCTGCCTGCGCCATTGCGATGGCCATGCGCGCCTCGGTCACCGTGTCCATGGCCGAGCTGAGCAGCGGGATGTTCATCGTGATTTCACGCGTCACACGTGTGGCTGTATCCGCCGTCGCCGGCAGCACCGACGAGGACGCCGGAACCAATAAAACATCGTCAAAGGTAAGTGCCTCACGAATCTGCATCTGTTAACCCCATGCAAAAGCCCGTTTGGCGGTGACCCTATTACATGGATTTAACCTAAGGAAAAGCCCCTGACCTAAACTAGTTTCCCTTCGCTGGCCGATACTGCGGCAAAAAACGACGCAAGACGTTCAAAACGTGCCGCTGAATGGCCTTTCCCTTTGCGCACAAACCCATATCTTGCCGGGCATACGCGCGAATACAAAAGGCAGGCCAAAAAATGACCACCGACCCCCTTGTCGTCTTTACTCCGTCAGGCAAACGCGGGCATTTCCCCGTGGGCACTCCGGTTCTGACCGCTGCACGGCAGTTGGGTGTGGATCTGGATTCGGTCTGTGGCGGCCGTGGGATTTGTTCGAAATGTCAGATCACACCCAGCTATGGCGAGTTTCCTAAACACGGCGTAACCGCATCCGAGAACGCGCTGAGCGAATGGAACGCGGTCGAACAGCGTTACGATGACAAACGCGGCTTGAAATCGGGCCGTCGCCTGGGCTGTCAGGCGACGGTTCAAGGCGACATCGTGATCGATGTCCCACCCGAAAGCCAGGTCCACCGTCAGGTTGTTCGCAAGGCCGCCACCGCACGGGCCATTACGATGGACCCGGCAACCCGGCTGTATTTCGTGGTGGTGGAAGAGCCCGACATGCATTCGCCAACAGGCGATCTGGAAAGGCTGGAGCGCGCGCTGCGCGAGCAGTGGAACATTGACGCCATCACCGCCGATCTTTCGCTGATGTCCAAGCTGCAGCCCGTCCTGCGCAAGGGCAAATGGGAGGTCACTGTCGCCCTCCACAAAGGCCACAAGGATGAAGTGGCGCGCGTGGTCGAAATCTGGCCCGGATTGCATGAACATGGGCTTTATGGTCTGGCCATCGACCTTGGCTCGACCACAATCGCGGCGCACCTGACAAATATGGAGACCGGCGAGGTCAAGGCGTCCTCGGGCCTGATGAACCCGCAGATCCGCTTTGGCGAAGACCTTATGAGCCGCGTTTCCTATTCGATGATGAACCCGGGCGGTGATCAGGAGATGACCAAAGCCGTGCGTGAGGCGATCAACGATCTGACCACCTCAATCTCTGAGGAAGCCGGGATTAACTCCGAACTGATCGTGGAAACGGTGTTCGTCTGTAACCCAGTGATGCACCACCTGCTGCTGGGTCTGGACCCGGTTGAGTTAGGTCAGGCCCCCTTTGCTTTGGCGACCTCGGAAAGCATGTCCCTGCCCGCGCGTGAGATGGACCTGACAAATATGAACCCGCGCGCACAGGTCTATATCCTGCCCTGTATTGCGGGCCATGTCGGCGCCGACTGCGCCGCGGTGGCACTGTCGGAGGAACCGGGAAAGTCCGAAGACCTCGTGCTAATCGTGGACGTGGGCACCAACGCTGAAATCCTGTTGGGCAATACCAGCCGCGTCTTGGCGTGTTCCTCGCCCACCGGCCCGGCATTCGAAGGCGCGCAAATCAGTTCCGGTCAGCGAGCCGCACCCGGCGCTATTGAGCGCATCGAAATCGACCCTGTTACCAAGGAACCGCGCTTTCGCGTGATCGGGTCCGAAAAATGGTCCGACGAGGAAGGTTTCGATCAAGAGATTGCGACAAGCGGCATCACCGGCATCTGCGGCTCGGGCATTATCGAAGCGGTCGCCGAAATGCGAATCGCCGGGCTTTTGGACGAGAGCGGCCTGATCGGGTCTGCAGGCCAGACCGGCACCGTACGTTGCGTCCCCGAAGGCCGCACCCACGCCTATCTGATCCACGACGCCAGCGCCGAGGGCGGTCCGCGCATAACGGTCACGCAGGGCGATATCCGCGCCATCCAGCTAGCCAAATCCGCGCTCTATGCCGGTGCGCGCCTGTTGATGGATGAAATGAACGTCGACACGGTGGATCGCGTCGTGCTGGCCGGGGCGTTCGGCGCGCATATCTCGACCAAGCACGCGATGGTTCTGGGTATGATCCCCGATGCGCCTTTGAACAAAGTCTCAAGTGCCGGCAACGCGGCTGGTACCGGCGCGCGAATTGCCTTGTGCAACATTGGCGCCCGGTCCGAGATTGAGCGTGTCGTACGCGAGATCACCAAGGTCGAAACAGCCATCGAGCCGAAATTTCAGGACCATTTCGTCGCCGCAAATGCCATCCCGCACAAGACGGACCCGTTCCCGGAATTGGCGCAGGTGGTCACTCTGCCCTCGCCTTCCTTCAATGCCGGTGGTGGAGAAGAAGGCTCTGGTCGCAGACGGCGCAGGCGGTCATAGTCACCCTTGAACTAAGGGAGGCGACATGCAGATCGCAAACGAGGAACAGGCTGAGTACTGGGGAAAATATTCGTCCGGATCCAAATGGCTGACCTATGAGGACCAGCTGGCCTATGGCGCAGTTCAACTCTTAACATCATTCAACAACGAAAGAATTTCGGCCTGTGAGCCAATATTTTTCTTTTCCAGTGCAAGAGCAAGCCTACCAAGTTCTCTATTTGAAAGCAGTTTCAGCGCCTTGTAGTGTACAGCGATAGTAAGAGTGTTTGGGTCATCAATGGCACTCATCATTTCTAAGAATCCAACCTGCCCGCCATCAGGCCAATATCCTACGTGTCGGCGTTTTTCTTCGCCGAAAACGCTTCTTGGACTCCCAAAGTTATCAATCGCCCACGCGTTAATTAGCATAAACTCCGATGGCCTCTTTCTGGAAGCGAACAGCACCTCCAAAGCTCCATTTTTTGCTTCTACATCTCGACATACAGCACTTAGTATTTCTTTGGTGACTGGAAACGGAGTAACGAATTTGGTCGTTTCGGGAATATCAGAGATTCTTTTTTTCATAGAGAGCACATTGAGGCTTTCAGCCAACCAATTCTTATGAATCCCCTCCGCTACGGGTTGGAAGGAGGTTAAAGGTCTATTTTCAAAGCCAAAAAAGTCCCTGTTCATCAAAGGGCTGACAAACAAATTCTTTGCGTCAAGGATCACAATTTGCTCGGTTGGGGATACCCTTCCCGCCGCCAACTTAATCGCTTGCTGAATTCGATAACCGTTGTTTCCTCGCCAACCTCTGTGTCTATGAAATAGCAAACGGTTGATATACCGGGACTTCAACCCAGGAAATCCTGCCCAACTTTTCATAAACATATCGTCGCCACTAAGAAAAGTAACGATCCCCGAGAGCGCACCGTAGTTTGGAAGCATCTCTTCTAAACCAGACCTCATGTGATGTTCTTGTTGATCGTTGACTACAACTATTATTTTGGAAGTGGTTTCTCGGTCGACAAACTGAGCCATAGATTTTGCTTGCAACGCTAACAATGCTAAATCCCTGTGATGAACCACAGTAACAAATGTAATCATGTCAGGGCCTTCAGATACTTGGGACGTGTTTTGAGGTGCGGAATTGGTTGTGATACAGGCGCATTCAATTGCCAACACTACGAAAACTGAATGTAGTCCACAGCGAAACTAAAGCGAAGACATCGGTATCACCATTATCACCGAAAGGCTTGCGCCGGATTGCCGCTACAAATCTGGCTGCCTCATTCGCTGATTTGAAACACACGATTCCTCTGAAAGTTGTTTCAATAGGGAATAAAATGGAGCGGGTAGCGGGAATCGAACCCGCGCGTTCAGCTTGGGAAGCTGACAGGCTACCATTACATCATACCCGCCGCGTTTTTCACCGATATCATCAGAGGCTCATCGACTTCAAGAACCCATCATCGGAAAAGCGGCGCCGCCTTTTTCCGTCCAGACGCACTACAGCCTTCGAACAGGACAACGCACCTGGTTCCGTGAATTAGAAATACCTTCTGCCTCAACGCCAGTTGCGCTTGCAGATCGACCAGCCCCTCGAAATATTCATTTTTCCCAAACGCTTGCTTAAGTCAGCGTCTGCCTGTGTTGGGCGACGAGGTTGACTCATCTTCGTACGTGACGGGTATCGCGATATCGCCACTAATCTAGCGATCTTGTCAGGTTCCGGCGGCGATCAGACTCAATACGAAAAAAGGCCGGACACTTGGTCCGGCCTTTGTTCACTAGAAGTGAATGGATCATGCGCGACGACGACGCCCGCCACCACGACGGCCACCAACAGCGCCCGCTGCGCCGGCCTCTTCCGGGGATTTGTTGAACCGAATCCACTCGCCACCATGCGGGTCATTATTGGTCAGCAGGTTGGCGGCACGGATAGCTTCCATTTCCTTACCGGCGCGCGGCTTGGTCGAGCCCAGACCGAACAGCTGACAGAAGGTTTCGTCATCCATGTCCGCAGGCAGAATGATCCCCTTGGCTTCGACCTCGGCCTTTTTCTCGGCCAGCTTTTTGGGACCCACAGGCAGCGCCACCGGGTTCATGATTGCCGACGTCATACCTGCGCCCATTGCCATCGGCAGGAACGCATTGTTGATCCCGTGGCGGTTTGGCAGACCAAAGGACACGTTCGAAGCACCACAAGTCGTGTTTACGCCCAGTTCTTCGCGCAGGCGACGGACCAGCGCAAAAACCTGCTGACCCGCGGTTGCCATCGCGCCGATGGGCATCACCAGCGGGTCAACAACGATGTCATGCGCAGGGATACCGAAATCGGCGGCCCGCTCAACAATCTTCTTGGCCACTTCGAAGCGCACATCGGGATCTTCGGAAATACCGGTATCATCGTTCGAGATCGCAACAACCGGCACGTTGTATTTTTTGACCAGCGGTAGAACCAGTTCCAGACGATCTTCTTCGCCGGTGACCGAGTTCAGCAATGGGCGGCCCTCGGCAGCTTCAAGACCAGCTTCCAAAGCGCCGGGAACGGACGAGTCGACACATAGCGGCACGTCAACCAGACCCTGCACCAGCTCGACGATCTTGCGCATCAGTGGCGGTTCGGTCTCGTTCGGGTTGGGGTTCGAATTGTAGACAACGCCTGCGTTGATATCCAGAACGGTTGCGCCAGCGGCAACCTGCGCCAACGCGTCTTTCTCGACGGTCGAGAAATCGCCGGCTTCCAACTCGGCCGCCAGTTTCTTACGGCCCGTCGGATTGATCCGCTCACCGATCACGCAGAACGGTTCGTCAAAGCCCAGAACGGCAGTTTTTGTTTTTGATTCTACGACTGTACGCGTCATGTCCGTTCCTTAGGAGTTTACAGGCTTTGCCGAAGCGCCGCCGTTATTGATGGCCCAGTTGGCGTTGGTCTTGATGCCGCCAAGCGGGAAGAAGTGTACATTGGTGATGTTGAAATCCGGGTTGGCCGCCTTGTGGTTGGCCAGCTCGGTGATCACATCGGTCGGCTCGTAGGGCAGCAGCAGCTTTGACACGTCCATGGCACGCTTTTGCAGGACCTTCAGCGACGGGCCAACACCGCAGGCGATGGCAAACTTGATCAGCGTCTGCAGCTTGGCCGGACCGGCGATACCAATATGAACCGGAATATCGATACCAGCTTCTTTCAAACTGTCGGCCCATTCGATGATCGGTTTGGCTTCAAACGCAAACTGTGTTGCCAGCGCCATTTCGGCATCAGTGGTCTCGCTGAATTTCTGCTTCCAGCGCAATGCGTCGTCGACATTCTTAGTCGAGCCGTCGGGGTCGATATCCTTGTTGCCCTCAGGGTGACCCGCGACGTGCAGACGCTTGAAGCCTGCCTTGTCGAACAGACCACTTTCCAGCAACTGCATCGAGCTATCGAAATCGCCATGCGGGTTGGTAACCCCACCGGCCAACAGCAATGCCTGATCAACGCCTGCCTCGCCCTGATACATCGAGATCCAGTTTTCCAAAGTCGCCGCATCCTTGATGATCCGCGCCGGGAAGTGCGGCATCACTGGATAGCCTTCGTCGGCGATCCGCTTGGCGGTTTTGACCATATCCTCGATGGGCGTGCCTTCGATATGAGCAATGTAAACGCGGGTGCCTTCTGGCAGCAGCGCGCGGAAATCTTCGACCTTTTCGGCGGTGCGCGGCATCACCTCGATCGAATAGCCTTGCAAAAAGGCTTCGACGGTCGGGTTTACAGGGCCGTTTTCGACCGCATCACGTTTCTTGAAGTTCAGCAAAGCCATTGCGGCCTCCCATAGATGTCTCGGGCTCATGCCCAACCGTCATTGGCGATCAGGGCTTTGATGCGGTCCTGATCGTATTCTGTTTCCAAACGCGTGGCTTCGGCCTCGGCAATCTCGGACGGGTCGCCGTCGACTGCAAAGGGGGCCGCCTTGCGCCACTCGGCCAGATAGGCATCGCTATCCTTGGCGTTCACCTTCATGGCCGCGCGGTCGATGGCTTGTTCGAACCGTTCCTCCAATTGCCGCTTTGCGCCACGACGGCCTTTGCCGACGATGACTTGGGCGGGAATATCGCGCCAGTAAACAATGGTGACGTCAGGCATTGCGTTTGATTCCTCCTAACCAGATGGACCGGTTCTAAACGTCTATGTGGGGGCAAGTCGGTCGATTTTCGACACACGGCGCATTTCCAGCGACGTTTTTGCCCGCGATGGGATACCGGGGTTGTAACGAAGACTGAACCAAACGCGCATATCAAAATTCTCATCACTTTAATGAGCGTCTTGCACGACGCAATCGCCCGACCTATGGTCGGGGTAACTCGAAAATCGGAGGGCGTTTAATATGGCGCCCAAGCGTCCCAAAGGTGCGGGCGCGTTCCCGAAGGCGGTCGAAAGCCCCGCGCCGGCAAGACCCGATCCAGATGCGTTGTATGCGGCGCTGGATTTGGGAACCAATAGTTGCCGCATGTTGATAGCCCAGCCTAAGGGCAGCGGCTTCCATGTGGTCGACAGCTTTTCCAAATCCGTGCAATTGGGCGCGGGTTTGGAACGGACCGGACGGTTGTCTCGGTCTTCTATGGCGCGCACCATACAGGCGCTTCGCATCTGTCAGCAAAAGCTGAAACGCAACAAGGTCAGGCGCATGCGTCTGGTCGCAACCGAGGCGTGCAGGCGTGCCAAAAACTCACGCGAATTTATCCGGCAGGTAAAACGCGAAACCGGACTGACGCTTGAGATCATCCAGCCCGAGGAAGAGGCGCGCTTGGCCGTGATCTCCTGCGCGCCGTTGGTGTCCACCAAGACCGATCAATTGCTGGTCGTGGATATTGGTGGCGGATCAACCGAACTGGTGTGGATCGACATCTCATCCGTACCGCGCCGGGACCGCCCCGCCGCGATCATGCGGTTGCACCATGGGTTTCACACGACTGACAGCCCCTTCCCTGCGGCAAAAGTCGTCGACTGGATCAGCGTACCCCTGGGTGTTGCAACCCTACGCGACCAGTTTAACGACGTCGAAGATGACTCGGCTCGCTTTGCTCTGATGAGTTGGTTTTTCGAAGAAAACCTCGCCGATTTCGCGCCTTACAAGGACGAGCAAGCCCGCCTTGGGTTCCAGATCGTCGGTACCAGTGGCACGGTTACAACCGTTGCGGCCTCGCACCTTGGGCTCAAGCGCTACGACCGGACCAAGGTCGATGGTTTGCGCATGACCAGCGATCAGATTGACAAAGTCATACGAGGGTATCTAGAACTCGGCCCTCAGGGTCGCCGACGTGATCCCCGTATTGGGGATGACCGGCAGGCGCTGATCATGTCCGGCTCGGCCATTTTGCAGGCGCTGTTAAGATGCTGGCCCACCGACCGCCTTTCCGTGGCGGACCGGGGGCTGCGCGAAGGCCTGCTTTATGCGCAGATGAGCGCGGACGGCGTACTGGAAGACGGACCGTTCTGATGGCGAAGACACCAAGTGGCAAAAACAACTCGGGGCGCGGGCAGCGTGACCTGAAGGTCAAGGTAAAGACTGCACGCGGGCGTAAGCTCAGCTCGACCCGTTGGCTCGAGCGGCAGCTGAACGACCCCTATGTGAAACGTGCGCAGGTCGAAGGGTACCGTGGGCGCGCAGCGTTTAAGATATTGGAGCTGGACGAAAAGTACCGGTTCCTCGTGCCGGGTGCACGTGTCGTCGACCTGGGCTGTGCGCCGGGTGGATGGTTGCAAGTCGCGGTCAAACGAGTGAACGCGCTGGGCGAACGTTCCGGCAAGCGGATCGGCACAGTTCTGGGTGTCGACCTGCAAGAGGTCGAACCGGTCGCAGGTGCCGAGGCACATGTGCTGGACTTCATGGAAGACGATGCCGACGACAAAGTCAAAGAGTGGCTGGGCGGTAAGGCTGACGTGGTGATGTCGGACATGGCCGCGTCGTCATCTGGGCACAAGCAAACCGACCACATGCGCATAATGGCTCTGTGCGAAACGGCGGCTTACTTCGCCTTTGACGTTCTGGAAGAGGGCGGCACTTTCGTTGCCAAGGTTTTGGCCGGTGGCGCCGAAGGCGATCTGCAAAAGCTGCTGAAGCAGAAATTCGACAAGGTTGCGAATGTGAAACCACCCGCGTCGCGTTCGGACAGTTCCGAGAAGTTCGTGGTCGCAACCGGGTTTCGCGGCTGACTCAATCGTCCAGAGAAATCCGGTCTTCGGTCAGCACCTGTTCGCGCAGTGAAGCGGCGGCAATACCTTGTATCAACAACGCTTCGCCGTGATTGATGTATTCCGGTGGTCGGGCCCGCAATTCCTCGATCCGTTGCGACAAAGCCAGTGGCTTTTTGAGCTTGGACGTGTGGACCGGTTTGAGAAACATGTGTCACCTATAAGCTGGGGCAATTCTTGCCTCAGCTTGATCGGTAACTGTAAAATTTGCCGGGAAAATGACGAAAACCGGGCCAAGCCGTGCCGTTTCAGCGGCGCAGTTGCTGCTTCAACTGCAAAAGGTTTGGGTCCTCTGGGATGATCTCTAACCCCTGCTCCAGAACATCGCGTGCGGCCTGAGGCCCACGATTGATCTGCGCCAGCTGCACCAGCATTGGCCAGGCTTCGGCGCGTTGCGGGTCAAGGGTAACCACCTCTTGAAACGCCCGCTCGGCAGCTGGCGCATTGCGGAACGTTAGGGCCATCCCGCCAAGCACAAGATGCGTTTCAGGAAAATCCAGTCGGTTGGAAATCGCCGACTGCCACTCGGACATGCCCTGCCCCGACAATTGCTGCTGTTTCGCGGTCAGGGCCTGCGGTGGAATGTTCAGAAACTCTTTCGCTGCCGAAATGCGGACGTTTCGCAACGGGTCGGACAGCAGCGGCTCAAGCCGTTGGATTTGATCGGGCAAGCTGGCCTGACGCTGCAGCGGTGCCGCCGTTGCGCGAACCAAAGCGTCTTCGTCCGCCAATAACTCTGCCGTTCTGGCTGCCACGTCGGCAGATCCATAAGGTTGCAGCAGATAGGCAGCCGTGGCGCGCACGATGCCGGGCTGATTAGGATCGGTTGCGATGTCCAGTAGCTCGCCTGGCCCATCCGCACGACCAAGCGTTGCTGCCTGAAAGGCCGATCCAAAATGCGGTTCTCGATGCGCGCTGTCAGGAAACCAGCCTTCGATCTGTTGGGCGGCCCATGTCTGATCCTGATCCGAATGGCAATCCGTACAGGCATCCTGCCCCAGCCCCAAATCGGGACGAGGTACACGGAAACTGTGATCGCGCCTGCCGTCGACACCCATATAGACACGCTCGATCATATGGCAGGACTTGCACTGCGCACCCTCGCTATTCTCTGGGTGATTGTGATGTTCCGGCACGTCGTACTCTTTGGCAGCCAGGGTTGGAAACTTGGGATTCGCGGCAGGCGAGTGACACTGCGTACACACCCCGTTTCCATCTGCCCTCAGACTCGCACTATGCGGCTCGTGACAATCCATGCAACCCACGCCGCGGTCATACATCTTGGATTGCAGGAATGAGCCGTACACATAGACTTCATCCAAAATCTGACCGTCCGGGTGGTACAATCCCGGACGCAGGACCGCCAGATTGTAGGCGTCATGATAGGGCGTTCCGGGCAGCGGGTTGCCATCTCCATGCGCCTCACGACGAGAATGACACCCGGCGCATTGCTGAATCTCGGCCTCGGTCTGGCCCTTACCCCAATCCATCAAGAACCCGGTATCGCCCAGACCCTGCGGCAGGCTTTGCCCCCCGACCCACTCGATATGCGCAGAACCCGGGCCATGGCAGCTTTCGCACCCTACCCCGATCTCGGCCTGTACCGAGTCGTACGTTCTGGTTTCAGCGTTGTACTGTTTCTCAAAACCGGTCGCGTGACATTCCGCACACCGTGCATTCCAGTTCTTGTAGGGTCCGGTCCAGTGCAACCCGTCATCTGGGGGTAAATCCTGTTCGGGATAGAGGTGAAACCACTGCTTGTTCTCGGTATCCCAAACAACATCGAAACTCTGCAACCGGCCGGGTTCTGTTTCGAACAAGTATTGCTGCAACGGCTCAATGCCGACGACGGAATGTACGCCGTATTCGGTGGTCACTCCGCCTTTTTCCGTGACTTTTGCGCTCAGCGCGCCTTCGGTGTCGGTGAATTCAACGGACATCCCGTCATGGTCGAACCGCGTTCCGCCAAAATCGGCAACAACAGCCCCGTCTTCAACCTCGGTCCAGGCCAGCGCGTGGTGGGAATTAGACCATGCCGCCGCCTCGTCCTTGTGGCAATCGGCACATTGATCCGACCCGACATAGGCCGGAGACTGGCCAAAGGCGGCCACAGGCACAAACAGCCCGACACACAACGTCAGAAATTTCACTGAGAACCCCGATCCTGATTGTCTTCCAGATCCATCAAAGCGCCGTTGTATTCGGCACCAAGGATCAGAATTGCCGCGCACAGGTACAAAAAGATCAGCGCCGCCATGACGCCAGCCAAACCCGCATACGTGGCGCTGTAGCTGGCAAATTGCGCGATGTAGATCGAGAACCCCCACCCGCCGGCCGCCCACAAGGCCAACGTCAGAACGACGCCAGGCAGGATTTGCATCAGCTTGTGCCGCCGCGTTGGCAGGATCAGATGCGCCAACAGGACAGTGCCCGCCGGAACCGCAACCGTGAAGGTCCAGCGCAACCTGTCTACCGACAACCAGTCCGACACGTTCACATCAGTCTTCTCGCTTACTAGTTGGGTGTAGGCGGGCAAAACAACTTCGACCGCGGCAATGGCCAGAATGGCAACACCACCAACAATCACCAGCCCCAGGCACAGCAACCGGGTTTTCCAGAACGGCCAAACGTCGCTATCGTGATAAGCTTGGTTCATGGCCGCCCGCACCGCCATCACACCGTTTGAGGCGAAGAAGATCGCCAATAGACCACCCAGCGTTATGACGCCCGAGCCGGATTCCTGCAGGACGGCCCGCAATTCAGCCACGATTGGCCCCGCGACATCTTTGGGCCACGCCCCAAACACAAGCTCGATCAGTTCATCAGTGACATAACCCTGAGACAACGACCCCGCCAAAGCCACAGTGAACAACACAAATGGAAACAAGGCCATCATCAGAGACATGGCGACGTGGCTGCTCATCACGAACCCGTTTTTGTTGTTGAACCGCACTACGGCCAGCCACAAGGCTTGAACCGGTCTACCAACGAAAGGAATCACACGTGCATTCATGCGCTCAGCCTAACCCGCCTCAGCTTTGCTCTGAAATGGCAAATCCCTTCAGAACGTAAATTATCTCGCCCAAATATTTGGGCACATTGCAGAATCTCGTCCAGCGGTGCAGGATCATCTACCAGAGCGACCACCAATCGTTGTAACGTGCCACGCGGCATCACAGGCGGGCTAAGCGATGACTTTGGAACCTGATCAGAACACGGGCGGCCCGCGGCTGAGGCTGTCGGTTGTCCGGGACACGACAATTGTTGCCACACTGATTGTGCTGGGACTTTACGCGGGCTCAGCATTCTTGATCCCGCTGACCATGGCTTTGTTGATCAACGTTTTGATTATCGCGCTGAGCGACCGGGTTATCTCAATGGCGCGGGTGCCCGTCTGGCTGGCCAACATCGCCGCAGTCACAGTTGTTTTGGCTGGCTTGTTCGTGATCATGTACATCCTCGGCAGCCAGGCGACGCAGTTCGCCCGATCCATCAGCACGTATGAAACCCAGTTCGACGGCGCCGTGAACCGGGTCACAGGGCTGGTTGGCAATGACGTCACCACGTTTATCCGTGACAATCTGGTCAGTATCGACATGTCCTATGTCGCGCGTGTGTTGCTCAGCAGTGCAACATCGCTGCTGAACCAATTTTTCCTGATCAGCCTGTACGTGGCATTCCTGATGGCCGAGCGTCTGGCTTTTCGCAAAAAGATACAACTGGCTGCGGGCAATCCCGAAACCGGGGCCGAATTCACCACAATTCTGGATGCGATCACCGACAGCCTGCAGCGTTATGTCGGGGTAAAAACCTTCATCAGCCTAGTCACGGCAGGCATCAGTTACTCGGTATTCAAGGCGCTTGGGCTTGAATACGCCGAAACATGGGCCGTGCTGACCTTTGCGCTGAACTTCATCCCGTCCATCGGTTCGATCATCGCGGTGATTTTTCCGGCCATGATTGCGCTGGTTCAATATGAAACAATTGGGCCTTTCCTGATCATCGTGCTTGGTTGCGGCACCATCCAGTTTCTGATCGGCAATTTTGTTGACCCCGCCTTGCTGGGCCGGTCGCTGAACATGTCTACGTTTCTGGTGATCCTCGCGCTGACGTTCTGGACAACCGTTTGGGGGCTGATCGGTGCGTTCCTGAGTGTTCCGTTGACTGTCTGCATTCTGATCATCTTCAGCCACATTCCTGCCCTAAGGCCAGTGGCTATTCTGATGTCTCTCGATGGCCGCCTTGGTGATGACAACGCACCCGCACGGACCCAATAATCTGTGCAAAACCCGATCTTCATAGGGTCCGAGATCTATCGCCATTCGACCTATGGTTCAAAACACCCGCTGGCTATCCCGCGCGTCTCCACCGTCATGGACCTGTGCCGCGCGCTGGGCTGGATCAATTCGGAAAATTACAGGGTCAGCCCCCGTGCAAAACCCGGCGCGCTGCACCGCTTTCACACACCAGACTACATAGATGCGCTGCAGGCTGCGGAAAAAGCTCAAAGCGTCTCGGATGACGTACGCTCGACCTATGCGCTGGGCACGCTGTCCAACCCGGTATTCCCCGAGATGTACAGACGCCCCGCCACTGCGGCCGGAGGATCCATGTTGGGCGCCGAACTGATCCGCGATGGCGGCATTGTTTACAATCCTGCGGGCGGAACACATCACGGCCTGCCCGACCGTGCCAATGGGTTTTGCTATCTGAACGACCCGGTTTTGGCGATCCTGACCCTGTTGCGAATGGGCCTGGACCGGATTGTCTACGTCGATATCGACGCCCATCACTGCGACGGGGTCGAGGCCGCCTTTCAGGGCTCAGACAAGGTTCGGATGATTTCCATTCATGAAGCCCGCCGTTGGCCGTTCACCGGAAGGCTTGATGATGACGCGGGTGGCGCGGCGTTTAACCTTCCGGTGTCCAGAGACCTCAACGATGATGAATTTGACGCCATTCTCGACCAGCTGATCCTGCCCGCGGCAGAGGCCTTCAAACCGCAAGCCCTTGTCCTGCAATGCGGCGCCGATGCGGTTGCCGAGGACCCGCTGTCGCGCCTGGCGCTGTCGAACAATTCCCACTGGAAGGCCGTCGCCGCACTGAAAGGTCTTGCGCCACGCGTTCTGGTCCTGGGCGGAGGCGGTTATAACCCGTGGTCAGTTGGCCGCTTGTGGACTGGTGTTTGGGCCACCTTGAACGACTTCGACATCCCCGAAGTGCTGGAGGCGGACGCGCAAGCCATCCTCGACGCATTGACCTGGAACCGGGCAGCTGGCCGAAATCCTCCGATTCACTGGCTTCGAACGCTGCGCGACGCGCCAAATCACGGACCTATCCGACCAGAACTGAAGGAAGATTTGCGCCGACTGACCGCGCGGATTTCACGGTAGATCGGCGAAACAAAGGCTGCTAACATACCGCTGTTACGACACATTTTCTAATTACCGCACAAAATCACAAAGTCAGTTTGGAAAATTGACGCCGATTGGACCCGCCAAATGAATGCACTTAATCAGATAAATGATCTCAAAGCCCGAATGGGACAATCCATTATCGGACAGACTGACGTGATCGACCGCCTGCTGATCGGGATGTTGGCCAACGGAAACCTGCTGATCGAAGGGCTTCCAGGTTTGGCCAAGACCCGCGCGGTAAAGGCAATGGCACGTAACCTGGATGCACGTTTCAGCCGGATTCAGTTCACTCCGGATCTGCTGCCATCGGACGTCACGGGGACCGAGGTGTTTCAGCAGACCGATGACGGTGGCACATTCCGGTTCGAACCAGGACCTATCTTCGCCAATATCGTTCTCGCGGACGAGATCAACCGCGCTCCCGCCAAAGTTCAGGCTGCGTTGCTTGAAGCGATGGAAGAACGGCAAGTTACCGTCTCGGGAACCACGCATAAAATGGAACCGCTGTTTATTGTGATGGCGACCCAGAACCCGATCGAACAGGAAGGCACCTATCCCTTGCCCGAAGCGCAAATGGACCGGTTCCTGATGCATGTTCAGATCACTTACCCCCCGGTTGAGGATGAGGTTGAGGTGATCCGTCTGGTTCGGGGCGAAGAAATCGCGGCGGGTAAAGGCGCAACCAATGAAGCGCCGCCGACAATCCCGCAGGACGCCGTATTCGCCGCGCGTTCTGAAATCGGTCAGATCCACGTATCCGACGCGATGGACCGCTACATGGCCGATCTGGTGCAGGCCACGAGAACGCCCGGCGCGCTCAGTGAAGAGCTGGCCAGCTGGATCGACATCGGAGCAAGCCCGCGCGCCTCGCTTGCTTTGGACAAATGCGGTCGCGCGCATGCCTGGATGAACCAACGCGACTATGTCGACCCGGCCGATATTCGCGCCATCGCCCATGATGTATTCCGCCACCGCATCACCCTGAGCTTCGAAGCACAAGGCAGCGCCAAATCTGCGGATGATGTGATTTCGGAAATCCTGCAGCTTGTTGCGCTGCCCTGAAACCAAAGGAACGCCGCGTGTCCCAGACCGCCGCATATCCCGACGACCCACGCATACACGTTGATGCGGACCACCTTTTAAAGCTGGGTCCAAAGTCCCGCGCGATCAGCCTGCTGCCCAGCCAACCTGCCCGTTCGATCCTAAACGGCCGGCATGCCTCACGCTTGCGCGGGCGCGGTCTGAACTTTGAAGAACTGCGGAATTATCTGCCCGGGGACGACATCCGTACCATCGACTGGAAAGTGACCGCGCGCACCGGAGAACCCCATATTAGGGTCTATACCGAGGAACGCGACCGCCCCGCCCTTTTGCTTGTGGACCAGCGCGTTTCGATGTTTTTCGGCACGCAAGTCTACATGAAATCGGTCATCGCGGCCGAAGCCGCGGCGATCTCTGCACACCGGGTGCTGGGGCAAGGCGACCGGGTCGGCGGGATCGTCTTTGGCGATTCCGATGTGGCCGAACACCGACCCCAACGCCGACCCGCTGCCCTGACGCGGTTCCTGTCATCCGTGGGCGCGCTGAATTCAAACCTACGCGCAACGTTGCGGGATGAGCCAACCGTGGTGTTGAATGATATGCTGAAACAGGCCGCGCGGATCGCGCATACCAATACTTTGGTGTGTGTCTTTTCTGATTTCGATGGGCTGAATGAGGTGTCAGAGAAACTACTAAGCAGACTTTCTGCCTCGAATGATTTGATATTGTTCAATATTTCTGATCCCAGTTCGCGTGAACTTGCCCCGAACCTTCGGCTTACGGTGTCCGATGGCGACCGCCAGATTGAACTCGACAGCTCGGACCCCGATTTGTCGCACCGAATAAGAATAGCGCTGGAAGATCGACTTGCCCAGCTACAGACGTGGTCGCGCCGCTATGGATTTCCCGTAGTACCGCTGACCACGGCGGAGCCGACGCTCGACCAGTTGCTCAAGCTATTTGGTCATCCCGGAAGCCGAAGATGAGCGTCGATGTCGAAGGCAAATCACTGGTTGACCTGCTGGACATGCTGGAACCTGCCCCGGCGCCAGAGCCCATATCCATGATGCCGCAGACTTGGGGATGGGGCGTTTTGGCCCTAATCCTTGCTGGCCTTATCATCCTTTGCGTTTACGCCTTTCTTCGCCACCGACAGTTTAATGCATACCGGCGTGAAGCGTTGATCGAATTGGCTGCGTCAGACAACGACGCCGCAAAGATAGCCGAGATACTCCGCCGTACAGCTCTGGTCGCGTATCCACGTCGGAAAGTCGCTGCACTGCATGGAGAAGAATGGACCAACTTCCTAAACCAAACCTCTGATAATGTTACCTTTACTGATGGCGCTGGCCGCCAACTTGTGGAAGCTCCATACAGAGATGTAAAAGCCGATCCTGATCTGGAAATCCTCGCGCGAAATTGGATCAAGTCCCATAAGCGGGAAAGGCCAGCGTGATGTTCTCCTTTGCCGCACCTTGGGTTTTCCTCCTGCTCCCGTTGCCATTTTTAGTGTATCGGCTTGCCCCACCGTATCGCGAAAAAAGCAGCTCGATCCGCATCCCATTCTTTCGCCATGTCGCACAGGCCGCTGGAGTTGAACCCAAGTCAGGATCCGTCATTCCCCGCCGAGCACGGTTTCAGGCCGCCACAATCGCATTAATCTGGCTTCTTTTGGTAGCAGCCATGGCCCGCCCCGAAAAACTTGGTGAACCATTGGTTATCGAAAAGTCGGCGCGCGACGTGGTGCTTGCCTTGGACATTTCAGGATCGATGGACCAGCGGGACTTCACAACAACGGATGGCGCTCCAAAACAACGGCTGGCCGCGGTTAAGGATGTGCTGCGTCAATTTATTGCCGAACGCCAAGGCGACCGGATGGCTTTAATCATCTTTGGTACTCGGGCCTTTGTCCAAGCCCCCTTCACGGAAGATCTGAACAGTTTGAATGGGTTCCTGGATCAAACTCAAGTTGGCATGGCCGGTCCCAATACTGCGCTGGGGGATGCAATTGGTCTGGGCATACGCACCTTTGACTCCAGCGAAGTCGACCAGCGCTTGATGATCGTTCTAAGCGACGGGGCGGATACGTCCAGTCGCATGACGCCGGTAAACGCCGCAGCAATCGCGGCCGAGAAAGGCGTCGTCATCTACACAATCGGCGTTGGTGATCCTGACGCCTCGGGCGAGGACCGGGTGGATCTGGATGCCTTAAAGGACATCGCAGACCGTACGGGCGGTGAATACTTCTTTGCAGATGACGAAGAAGCATTGGCTGACACATACGCACGCATTGACGAGCTCAACCCCCGGGTCGTGGAAACGCAAAGCTACAGACCACGTGAAAGCCTTGCCCATTACCCGCTTGCGTTGGCATTGCTGACAATGCTCATGTCCATGACCGGTCAACATGTCATCCAACGGCGTCGAGGTGCAGCATGAGCGGCGCGTTGGCAGATTTCCATTTCTTGCGAGCCTCTTGGCTGCTGTTCCTCATCCCTATTGCGATCCTCTGGTGGGTGATGCGCCCCAAACCCAATTCGCACTCCCAATCCATAACCGGCATCGCGCCGCACCTTGCCGCTGCCCTGACCTTGGGGGCAGAAAACAAGAAACGTGTGTACCCGATAGACGTCGCGATGATCGCAGCAACCCTGGTCACCTTAGCCGCGGCCGGACCCACATGGTCACGGGCCCCGAACCCTTTGGTTACGGACACGGCACCGCTGGTAATAGCACTGAAGGTCACGAACAGTATGGAGGACCCGGACCTGCCACCTTCCCGGCTGGATCGGGCCAAGTTCAAAGTGACTGATCTTATCAATGCGCGTGTCGGAGCACAGACGGCGTTGATCGCCTACGCCGGAACCCCACACAGCGTTGTGCCCCTGACCGAAGACGCCAACATCCTGCGCCCGCTTTTGGAGGGCCTCGCGCCAGCAGTCATGCCAAAACAGGGGGACGCAGCCGCGGACGCACTGACCCTCGCCGAAACGATCCTGAACGACAGAGATACACCCGGCGCAGTTTTGTTTGTTCTGGACGACCTCGACCCGTCTCAACTCTCTGCTTTTGAGAACACAACAGTGCCCGTGTTCTTTCTAACAATGCTGCCGAACGGTCAAAACATCGCTCAGTTAAACGACCTGAGGACCGCGACGATCGTGCCATTCTCTAACGATGAACGTGATATCAACCACTTAGAGCGTCAAATTCAATCCGCTTACACTGCGGCGCTGGACGACGATGATCGATTGGACTGGCAGGACAGAGGGTGGATGTTGGCCTGGCCCGCCGCGCTATTGTCGTTACTTTGGTTCCGGCGCGGTTGGGTGATCCGTTTGGTGATGCTGGCTGTATTTTTTACAGCTCCATCAGGGCCCGTAAGGGCCGATGGTTGGCGGGATTGGTTTCTGACCCCGGATCAACAGGGGCAGATTGCGATGAACCAGAAACGCTATGCTCAGGCGGCAGAGCTGTTTGAAGACCCGTATCACAAGGGCTATGCGCAGCTGAAAGCAGGTCAGTACCCCGAAGCCGCGGCAGTTTTTGCCGAACTGGACACGCCTGAGGCCGCCTTTTCCGAGGGAATGGCGCGCATTCGAAACCGCGAGTACAGGCCAGCCATAGCAGCGTTCGAAACAGCTTTGGAGCGTCGACCAGACTGGCCCGAAGCGCAGCACAACTTGGACGTTTCCAAAGCGATCCTCGACTTCGTTGAAACAACCCGGGAGCAGTCGGACACAGGCGAAGAAGCGGGCATCGGGGCCGATGACACAGTCTTTGACAATGAAGCCGGGCGCGGCGAGGACACGACCATTCAGGCCCCGACCGAAGGTGCGCAGGCTATGTCTGCCGATCAGTGGATCAGCACGATCGACACAGATATGCAGGACTTTCTGCGAAATCGCTTCCTGTTGGAAAATCAGGAGCAGCAGCAATGAGATACCTCATATTCCTCATGCTGTTTTTCCCGGCACAGCTGGGGGCGCAGACAGGTGTTCAACCGCAGGTCACAGCCGAGGCACCGACCGATCCGGTTACTGTCGGGCAACCGGCCATCGTACGGATAAAGGTTCTTGTCCCCACTTTCATGCCGTCCCCGCCGGTTTTTCCGTCGCTCGAACAAGAAAACATGCTTGTTCGCCTGCCTGAGCGTGCTTCCGGCCCAATCAGCGAAACTGTGGATGGCGAGACCTGGTCCGGTGTTCAACGCAGCTACCGTCTGTATCCGCTTCTGGCTGGGCCGATTGAATTCGGCAAGCAAGAGGTTGTGGTGACCTTTGCCGATCCCGAAACGAATGCTCCAACGACGGTCAATGTTCCCTTGCCCGAAATGACCTTGAACGCCGTTGTACCAGAGGGCGCACGCGATCTGGACCCGCTGATCCTGGCCACGGGCTTCACGGTCGACCAGCAGATCGACGGATCAACCGAAATGGAAAACGGGGGTGCCATCACTCGACGCCTGACTGCCAAAATTGTCGGCACGACGCCCCTTCTGGTGCCGGAATTGATCCCCGGCATACAGGACCCGCTTCTGAGCGCCTATCCGAAAGAGCCGCGTTTTACCGAAAGCGAAGACCGGGGTGTTCTGTCTGGCCAGCGCGTTGATGAGATCGTCTATCTTGCGCAACAAGGTGGCCAGACCCAACTGCAGCCTATCACGATCCGGTGGTACAATCTGGACACCAATAAGGTTGAGAAAATTAATATCGACGCGGTTGATCTAACGCTTGCTCCACCGAAGTGGCGGCCGCCGGATGCGGATACGATTTTCAGTTTGCTTGCCTTGGCGGCTGGTTTGACATTGGTTCTTTGGGCATTTGTACGGTTCCTTGTTCCACGTGTCACAAGTTGGAAACAGGTGCGGCGCAACAGATATCGAATATCTCCGGACTTTGCGTTGGATGCATTGAGGGAAGCCTTGCAAGCCAATGATATTTCAATGTCTTATTCTGCCTTGGAGATGTGGAAGCTGCGAAGCGACACCCCCGACAAGGCAATTGGCCTGGAAGAACAACTGGCAAGGATCGGGGCCGCAAGATACTCATCACGCACGGGCCCAAAACCCGAGGCTTGGGCAGCGGCATTGTCCGAACTCAAGGTTATGAACCAAGCGGAACACCGCGCTCGGAACCCGCTACCGCCGCTTAACCCGTAGGGTCAGCACTGGCAGGCGGCGATCAACTTGCGCCTATCCTTAAGCCGTACGCGGCCATACCCAAGCTCGATCAATCCCAGCTCTACCAAGTTGTGCAATTTACGGTGTAGCGTAGGCAACGACACTGCCACCATTTCGGCCAGTTCATCCTGTGACACGACGATCCACCCATCGGATTTTGAGGCCCCTTCATCCAGGTGCAAAAGGCGCAGAACCAACCGTTTTTCCGCCCCGGTCACTGCCAAATTTGCCATGATGCGCAGCGCAGTTTGCATGTTCTCATGCGATAAAGCATAGAAATCACGAACATATTCGGGGTTGTCACGAACAAGTCGGTCCAGCCGCCGAGACGGAAAAAACAATGCTCGCGTTTTCTGTGTCGCAACAACACTTACCAGTCGGTTGGACTCGGCTAACAACGCAAGATCACCGATCCAGAACCCGCCACCCTGCCTGTGGACAACGAAGTCCTGCCCGTCATCCGCAGGTGCAGTGATTTGAACGGAACCCTCTAGAACCGCAAAGACCCCGTTGGCGGGATCTCCGTAGTTATACAGCGCCTCACCCTCATCGAAAGATTTTGCGACCCCGCATGCAAGTAAATCCGATTGAAAGCTTGCGCCTCGCGCCCCGAACCACCCTGAGGCAAGCAGCATCTGTCGGTCACGTGGGTTTTCAAACATTAGTATTCATCAATCTCATCATATGATAGGTTTCCGAGCATTGTCATAGCCTAAGGTAAGGCTATTCGATTCTCGACGTAATGTGAATTTTTCCTATCGGGAATCAATACGTTGTTGGCGGAAAAGATAATCGCCGTCATCAATTACTTTTAGATCAACGGATCATTAAGATCCGGCCAATTCAGGAGTAAACCATGTCACCACCCCTTTCGATTGCAGATAGTTGGCGCGGTACATTGCGCAAATTCGCCGTAGCTTCCGTCGCGGTTGCGCTGGCCCTGCCCGCCTGGGCCCAGGATCAAAAGCCCAATATTCTTGTGATCTGGGGCGACGACATCGGACAATCTAATATCTCGGCCTATACGATGGGCCTGATGGGATACCAAACGCCGAACATCGACCGTGTCGCGAAAGAAGGCATGATCTTTACCGACTATTATGGTGAACAATCCTGCACGGCCGGTCGTTCATCTTACATTATGGGCCAGTCTGTTTTCCGCACGGGCCTGTCGAAAGTTGGCCTGCCGGGTGCTGATCTGGGAATGCAGGTCGAAGACCCGACCATTCCGGGATTGTTGAAGGACCACGGTTATGTGACCGGTCAATTTGGTAAGAACCACCTTGGCGACAAAGATGAGCATTTGCCGACAAACCACGGTTTTGATGAGTTTTTCGGAAATCTTTATCACCTGAACGCCGAAGAAGAACCGGAGAACGAAGACTATCCAGGCGATGCGGTTCTGGCCGATGGTCGCACCTTCCGTGAAGCCTATGGCCCGCGGGGCGTGATCAAATCCAAAGCGGACGGAACCATCGAAGACACCGGCCCGCTGACCAAGAAGCGTATGGAAACCGTTGATGATGAAACCGTCGCAGCCGCGATTGACTTCATCAAGCGGGCCAATGAACAAGGCCAGCCCTTCTATGTCTGGTGGAACGGCACGCGCATGCACTTCCGTACCCACGTCAAAGATGAAATGCGCCAACAGGCCAACGAGATCTTTGGTGGCGTTGCTGACGAATACACCGCTGGCATGATCGAACATGACATGCATGTCGGGCAACTGCTGGACCTGCTGGACGAACTTGGCATCGCGGACAACACCATCGTGCACTATTCGACCGACAATGGTCCGCACATGAACACATGGCCGGATGCTGCTGCGACGCCGTTTTGGGGTGAAAAGAACACCAACTGGGAAGGCGGCTGGCGCGTTCCGTCAATGGTTCGCTGGCCTGGTCAGATCGAAGCGGGCTCGATCACCAATGAGATCGTGCACCACATGGACTGGCTGCCTACATACCTGGCGGTTGCTGGCGACCCGGACATCAAGGAAAAGCTGAAAACTGGCTATAGCTCGTCCGGTATGGGCCGTGACTACAAGGTGCATCTGGATGGATATAACATTCTGCCCATGCTGACCGGCGAAACAACCGAAAGCCCACGCGCCGAGATTTTCTATTTCTCGGATGATGGTGACCTGACGGCTCTGCGCTATGACGACTGGAAGCTGATCTTCCTTGAGCAGAAAGCATGGGCGACCCTGCGTGCCTGGATCGAGCCCTGGACCGAGCTGCGTATCCCTCTGATCGTGAACCTGCGTCGTGACCCATATGAGCGCGCCTACCGCACCTCCAACACTTATTATGACTGGTTGTTGGATCGGGCGTATTTCCTGGTTCCTGCTCAGGAATACGTGGGCAACTTCCTGGCAACCTTCCAGGAATTCCCGCCGCGCCAGAAGGCGGCAAGCTTCAACCTGGATCAGGTCATGGACAAGCTGACGACACCAACAAACAACTAAGTCGTATCTAAAATCCAATCGGGCCGCCCCTTAAAAGGCGGCCCTTTTCATCTTGAAATTAAACGAGAAATTCATGCGACATTTTGTTCTAAGCGCCCTACTGTCCTGTGCCCCTCTGTGTCTGCTTGCTGATCCTCTGCCCAGTTGGACAGAGACCGAAAGCAAAGACAGGATCATCGAGTTTGTCGCCGCCGTGACCGACCCACAGCGCCCTGAATACGTGACGCCAGCAGAAAGGATCGCCGTTTTCGACAATGACGGCACGCTTTGGGCCGAACAGCCTGTGTATTTTCAGCTGATATTTGCCATGGATCGGCTGGCTCAGATGGCCGAGGATGACCCTTCAATCCTAACTACGCCCGTTTTGCAGGCCGCTGCGACAGGCGATCTGAAGACGGTCGCGGAAGGTGGCCATGATGCCTTGATCGAGGTGTTGAATGCCTCTCATTCCGGCGTCACTGTCGACGAATTCCAAAGCGCTGTCGCCGACTGGCTGGAAACCGCCCGGCACCCGGAAACCGAACTGCCCTATGATCAGATGACCTATCAGCCGATGGTCGAGTTGCTGCGGTATCTGCGAGACGAAGGGTTCAAGACCTACATCGTCTCCGGCGGTGGAGTGCACTTTATGCGCGTCTTCGCCGAAGACGCCTATGGCATTCCGCCCGAACAGATTCTGGGTACATACATGGACACCACTTATGACAGCGCGGAAGGCGAACCGGTTATCACCAAAGCCGATGGCATCGCTTTTGTGGACGACAAAGAAGGCAAACCGATCAACATCGAGCGGACGATCGGCAGACGCCCCATACTGGCCGGGGGAAATTCGGATGGCGATTTTGCCATGTTGGAATGGACCACCGCAGGCGATGGGCCACGTTTGGGTGTCTTGATTCACCATACCGATGCAGAACGTGAATGGGCCTATGACCGGGAAAGCCCAATCGGCAAACTGGTCGATGGACTGGACAAAGGGCCAGACATGGGTTGGGTGATTGTAGATATGGCGCAAGACTGGTCGCGCATCTACACTGGGGCGAACTGAACCACCACGGAGCCCGATAACCCTATGTGGACACTGCTTGTTTCTGCCTTCGTCTTTGCGCTTTACACAACAGCAGTTTTCTTTTCTGTCCGCGCGGCCCAAACCGCGCGGACACCTCAGGGCGCGGTCGGATGGGTGGTCTTTCTGATCTCGGCACCGATGTTTGGCGTGCCGCTTTACCTGTTTTTGGGACACCATAGATTTCGGGGCTACCGTATCGCGCGCAAGGAAAGCCAGCGCGTGGTTCAGGGGATCAAGACCTTCGCCGACTACTCAACGCCCGATGCCGACAAATTGCTTATCAACCCCAAACCGTTCGAGGCGCTGGCGCATATGCCCGTGTCGCGCGGCAACGGGGCAGAGCTGCTGATTGATGGGCAGGCCACCTTTGATGCGATTTTTGAGGCCATCGATGCGGCCAAGACTTACGTCCTGATCCAGTTCTATATTGTTCGCGCCGATGCCTTGGGTCAGAAACTGAAAGACAAGCTGATCGAAGCAGCCAAACGTGGTGTCAGCGTTCGGTTCATGATGGATGCCGTCGGCAGTTATGCCCTGTCCAATGACTACATCGAAGAGATGCGCGAGGCCGGTATCGCGGTTTCGGATCCAAATGAACAACGCGGACCAAAATTTCGTTTCCAATTGAACTACCGCAACCACCGCAAAACCGTTGTTATCGATGGCGAAACTGGATTTATCGGCGGTCACAACATCGGCGTCGAGTATCTGGGCCAGGACCCGCATTTCGGACATTGGCGCGACACCCATGTCAGGTTGACCGGCCACATTGTCCGGCAATTGCAGTTGATCTTCATCGAAGACTGGCATTGGGCGCATGAAGAAGATCTGATCGACCAGTTGGATTGGGCCGGGTCCGAGGCGGACCAGGATATCAACGCGCTGCTGGTTGCGACAGGCCCCGGCGATGAAACCGAAACCGGATCGATGATGTTCTTCGCCGCGATCACAGAGGCGCGGAACCGGATCTGGATCGCGTCCCCCTATTTCGTACCCGACATCGATATCATGACCGCCTTGAAACACGCAGCATTGCGCGGTGTCGATGTGCGCATTCTTGTTCCTGATGTCATTGATCACCGCCTGCCGTGGCTGGCGGCTTTTGCTTATTTTGATGAAGTTCGCGCCTGTGGTGCACAAGTCTTGCGCTATACGGACGGGTTCATGCATCAAAAGGTCTTCGTTGTGGATGACTCACTGGCCGCAGTGGGCACGACTAATCTGGACAATCGATCATTTCGGTTGAATTTCGAGGCAATGGCCCTGTTCTTTGATCCCCAGACCACAGCCGCAGTCGATGCGATGCTGCAAAAAGACTTTGCCAAAAGCTATGAGCTGACGCGCTATCTGGAACAGCAGCCAGTTTACATACGCCTTGGCGCTCCGCTGGCGCGATTATTCTCACCCATCCTTTAGGCCATGAACCTTTCCTGAAACACCCGAGTCATAAGGGCGACCATGTAGGCCGTGGACAACCCAAAGGCCAACAGGCCTGTAACTGCGGCAAAAGTACCGAAAATCCGCAGATCTTCGCCTAGTACGATGTCGCCGTAGCCAAGCGTTGTGAACGACACCAGCGAAAAATACAGCGCCGTGTTCCAGTCGGGCAATACATCGCCGAAAACCCAGACGATGGCCCAAATCCAGACCTGAATGGTGTGGGTCGCGACGATAAAGGCCAGCGCGGTTGCAATTGGACCGGCCGTTGCCAAAATGGCGCCTCTGGCTTCCCAACGCTCGATCAGCCTGTTGATGGCCAGCGTGCACATGGTCAGCAGAAAAATTTCGACCAGAAAGCAAAGCCCGAGAAACGTGCTGCCCCAAAGGATCTGCTGTGACAAGGTCATGTTTTCGCATCCTGAATTGTACCGACGACGGATCGCCTCACAATGACCTGCACTGCAGGCTGAGACAACCCGATCACCCATGTTCATAGTGCGGCGAAAGGAACCTATGACGTGTCAGCGCTGGACAGTTGGCGAAACTGTTGCAAATCCTTGTAAAAATGAGGGCGAACATGCTTGTGATATTTGACAAGGTTCAGAAATCCTATCCCGGTGGTCGGCCGGTCCTGCGCGACGTGTCCCTATCGCTGGATCGCGGCCAAACACTGGCCCTAACCGGCGAAAGCGGCAGCGGTAAAAGCACCCTCCTGAACCTTGCTGCTGCATTGGACACTGTGGACAGCGGGGAAATCACACTGGACGGCGTAGCCCTGTCGCAACTGGATGATCCGGGCCGGGCCGCCCTGCGCCGCACGTCCTTGTCGCTGGTGTTTCAGCAATTTAACCTGATCCCATCTTTGACAGCAGGTCAAAACCTGTCGTTTCATGCCCGGTTGGCCGGGTGCCACGACCCCGATTGGTGCGCCCATTTGGCGCAGCGGCTGGGCCTTTCCGATCTGCTTGATCGATATCCCGAGAACCTGTCGGGCGGACAGCAACAGCGTGTTGCTATCGGTCGTGCCATGGCCGCCCGGCCCAAATTGTTGCTGGCGGATGAGCCCACGGGAAACCTGGACGAAACCGCCAGCGCCACCGTTCTTGAACTGATGTTGGCTCTTGTTGCGGATACAGGGGCCGCGCTGCTTTTGGTCACCCATTCGCACGAGATTGCGGCCCGTTTGGATCGGCGTGTGCATCTGGCTGGCGGGCTTATCGCATGACGCTGACCGTCACTCAGGCGCTGACCTCTCATTGGCGGGCACACCGGCTGCAACTGGCGACCCTGCTGATCGGCCTGGCCCTTGCAACCGGTCTTTGGTCGGCGGTGCAGGCTATCAATGCCGAGGCCCGCGCCAGCTATGACCGGGCCGCTGATCAACTGGCGCTAGGTCGGTTTGACGAATTGCACAACCCCGCCGGTCCAATCCCCCTGTCGCGTTACGTCGAGCTGAGGCGCGCGGGCTGGCAGGTTGCTGCGGTACTGGAAGGCCCATTGCGGGTTCAGGGTCAGACACTACGGGTCCTTGGCGTTGATATGGTGGCCTATCCCGCCCTGCCCGCCGTCACGCAGATGGAACAAAGCGGCACGCCACCCGACCCTGCCGATATGTTGACTGCGCCGGGGCGATTGCTGACGACCCCGGTTTTGGAGCCGCTATTGGCCGACCAGACCGGTTTGCCTCCGATCTTGGTCAGCGATGCCTTACCGCCCGATCTGATCCTGACCGACATCGGTGTGGCCGAGACGTTACTGAAGAAGCCGGGAGAGATTTCGCACCTGATCATTTTACCGGATCAGCCCGGTTCAATTCCACCGCTGTCGACTATTGCCCCCGAACTGGAGCGGGTCCCGGCACAGGAACAACTGGATACCGCACAACTGACCGACAGTTTTCACCTGAACCTGTCCGCCTTTGGCCTGTTGTCCTTTGCGGTGGGTCTGTTCATCGTGCACGGAACCGTGGGCCTGGCCTTTGCCCAACGGCGCGGCATGATCCGAACCTTGCGCGCTTTGGGTGTTTCGATGCGACGGCTGGTTTGGCTGATCATGGCTGAGCTTTCCGTGCTGGCGATTGCCGGCGGAATACTCGGTTTGGTGTTGGGCTTTTTTCTCGCAGGCGCGCTGCTGCCGGACGTGGCAGCAACCTTACGCGGGCTTTACGGCGCACCTGTCAGCGGCCAGATCTCATTGCAACCACAATGGACACTGTCCGGGTTGGCGATGGCCTTGGGCGGCACGTTTCTGGCCAGCGGACACGCCTTGTACCGCTTGTCGCGAATGCCGATCCTTAGCGGCGCAGGCTTGCAGGCCTGGCGCAGCGCGGCCTCGGGTAGCTGGGTCGTCGCCCTTGCCGGTGTCGCCGCTATTGTCGGTGGCATTCTGACCCTGTTGTTGTTCGGGGGGTTGGTGGCCGGTTTCGTCATGGTGGCCGGGTTGTTGGTCGGGTCCGCGTTGGTATTGCCCTATGCCTTGTCGCGCGTCCTGATCCTGTTTCAGCGTTCAGCGAAAGGGCCAATAGCCCAATGGGTCTGGTCGGACATGCGCGCCCAACTGCCGGGCTTATCTTTGGCGCTGATGGCCCTGTTGCTGGCGCTTGCCGCGAATATCGGCGTAGGCACGATGGTTTCCAGCTTTCGGTTGACCTTTACCGGCTGGCTGGACCAGCGCCTTACATCCGAGCTCTACGTCACCGCTGCCACCGATCAGCAGGGTCAGGACATTGCAGAATGGCTGAACCCGCAGGTAGATGCCATCCTGCCGATCCGTAGCGTTGAACTGGCGCATTCGTCGGGACCCTTGTTTCTCTATGGCATCATTGACGATCAGACTTATCGTGAGAAATGGCCGCTGATCAGTTCTTCGGAACGTGTTTGGGACCGGGTCCACGACGGAACCGCTGTGCTGATCAACGAACAACTTGCCCGCCGGGAAAACCTTTGGCCTGGCGACTCTTTGGCCATCACACCCGCCGACACGATGATCATCGCAGGTGTCTATTCGGACTATGGCAACCCAACCGGTCAGGCCATCGTTTCCATGGCCCAACTTGATCAGATCGCGCCCGGCGCTGAGGCGCGCCGGTTTGGCATTCGTGTCGCGCCTGACAGGACCACAGAGCTGGCCCAGGCCTTGCGCGAGCAGTTTGACCTGCCCCGCCGAGCAGTCGTCCAGCAAGCCGCAATGAAGGCGCAATCCATGCAGGTGTTCGAAAAGACATTCGTTGTGACCTCTGCCTTGAACATCCTGACGCTGGGGGTTGCAGGGTTCGCCATTCTGACCAGTCTGCTGACATTGTGGACCCAGCGCCTGCCCCAGATTGCGCCCATCTGGGCACTTGGGCTGACCCGTGCAGAACTGGCCCGGCTTGAGCTTTTGCGCAGCGTGCTGCTGGCCGCTTTGACCGCCTTGCTGGCTCTGCCGCTGGGGTTGGCTTTGGCGTGGACCTTGCTGACGGTCATCAACGTCGAAGCGTTTGGCTGGAGGCTGCCGATGTACCTGTTCCCTGTCGACTGGGTCTATCTGTTGGGTCTGACCCTGCTTGCGGCAACCGTTGCCGCGGCCCTGCCTGCCGCCCGTTTGCTGCGCCTGCCGCCTGCGGATCTACTGAAGGTGTTTGCCAATGAACGTTAGGATCTGGCTGATCGTCTTGCTGCTGGCCGTGCCGGGCATTGCCCGCGCACAGGGATACGCAGGCTTGGGCGGTTCGGCTGAAGGGTTCACTGTGCCCCAGCCGGAGTATGCGTTTCAATTCCCGCAGGATCATGGCCCCCACCCGGACTACCGGATCGAGTGGTGGTATCTGACAGCAAACCTGAAAGGTGAAGACGGGCGCGATTACGGTATCCAGTGGACCCTGTTTCGGTCGGCACTGAAACCGCATGAGGTCGAGGGATGGCAAAGCCCACAGATATGGATGGGCCATGCTGCGGTGACCACGCCCGACAAACACTATTTCGCGGAGCGTCTGTCGCGCGGCGGCATCGGTCAGGCAGGGGTTACGGCAGCGCCATTCGAGGCTTGGATCGACGAATGGCACATGCGCGGGTCAGACCCAAACGCGGTCAGCCTCTCTGCGAACGGTGCGGATTTCGGCTATGACCTAAAGCTCGAAGCCAACGGGCCGTTCGTTTTTCACGGCGAGGACGGATATTCGGTGAAATCCGGCGACGGGCAAGCCAGCTATTACTATTCCCAGCCGTTTTACGAGGTACAAGGCGTTTTGCGGCTGCCAGATGGCGACGTGGCGGTCAACGGACAAGGCTGGCTGGACCGCGAATGGTCATCACAACCTTTGGCCGCAGATCAAAGCGGCTGGGATTGGTTCTCGCTCAGCTTTGACAATGGCGACAAGATGATGGCTTTTCGGTTACGCGGCGACCGAGGTGATTTCACCGCGGCAACGTGGATCGCCGCCGATGGTACGACGACTGCGATCCCCGATGGTTCGGTCGCGTTCGAGCCGCTGACGACCGCGCCCGTTGCTGGCCGCGACGTACCTGTCAGATGGCGCGTCACATTGCCTGACCGGGATTTGGACGTCGAGGTATCAGCGCTGACACCCAACGCGTGGATGGCCACCCGGTTTGAATACTGGGAAGGTCCCGTCCAGATCAGCGGTAGCCATTCCGGACGGGGATATCTTGAGATGACAGGGTACTGATCCGCCCAATTTTCTTAGCGCACCACGTAGACAGAGACGTCTGAATGCCGCACGACCCGTGCAGCATTCGGGCCCAGCAGATAATCTTTCAAGTCGGGTTTGTGCGCACCGATCACGATCAGATCGCTACCAGCACTGTCCGCAGTTTTCAGGATTTCCTGATAGGCAGTACCCGTCGCGACCACGTGGCGGATCTTTTCATTCCGATCCGCCCCCAGTGTGGACACACACATCTCGGCCAGTTTGGTGTGCGCCTCTTCCAGCGCCTTGTCGTGAAAATCACTTTCGAAAAAGCCGGACACCCAGCTTTCTCCGAAATCCGGCAGGACCGTCACCACATCCAATTGAGCACCTTCCTGATCGGCCAGCTTCGCAGCTTTCTTCAGGACATGCGTATCAAGATCGCCGTTGCTGATATCGACGGCGCAGAGAACAGCGTTTGTCATGCGGTCACCTCTTGTCTGGCGGCGCGGCCGCGCTGAAGGAAAGCGATCAGTCCCAGCAAGAGCATTGCCGGAATGTAGATCAACTGTTTCGGTGGCTGACTGGCGGGCAAGCTGACCGAGGTCAGGCGCACTGCCTCATCCCCGTAGTAGTCGAAGATATCCAAGTCATCCGCGACAGGTGTCCCGAACAATGGCTCTTCGAGTTTGACCAACCCGTCTTCTTCAAGCAGCAGCAAGCCCATCGCGTCGACACGCGCTTGCCCGCCCTCTTCGCTGCCAACGGGAACAACCACGGTCGTGTCCGTCATCTCAAGCGTGTCAAAGTCCGGCCCGCTGATGACCATACGCACCTCGGTACCCGGAGGGGTTTCGCCGATGGTTTCCACAAACGCAGCAGGCTCGACCGAGGTAAACGGCGGCGCGATGCGGTTCATGAAGAAGTCGGGCCTGAACAGCGCGAATGCCACCAGGATCAGTGCGATGCTTTCATAGATCCGGCTGCGGGTCAGAAAGTACCCCATTGTCCCGGCCGTGAAGACGAGGATGGCGATTGTCGCAAATATCGCCACCGTTATCCCCTCGACCCACGTCACATCGATCAATAGCAAGTCGGTGTTGAAGATGAACACGAACGGCAAGGCCACGGTGCGCAGGCTGTAGAAGAACGCAATGAACCCGGTTTTGATTGCGTCACCACCCGATACCGCGGCGGCCGCAAAGCTGGCCAATCCAACCGGCGGGGTCACGTCTGCCATGATCCCAAAGTAGAAGACGAACAGGTGCACTGCGATCAACGGCACGATAAGTCCGCTTTGCGCACCTAGCTCAACAACCACACCAGCCATCAGCGAACTGACCACAATATAGTTTGCGGTGGTCGGCAGGCCCATGCCCAGGATCAGGCTCAGCAGGCCGACCATAATCAGCATCAGGATCAGGTTGCCGCCTGACAGGAACTCAACCAGGTCGGCCATCACTTGTCCGACACCAGTCAGCGTCACAGTGCCCACGATGACGCCAGCTGTTGCCGTTGCCAGCGCGATACCAATCATGTTTCGCGCGCCGTCGATCATGCCCTGCCAAAGGTCTGCGACACCATCAATGAACGTGTTGTAGACGTTGCTTTGCCCGCGGAATATCGCCTTGAGCGGCTTCTGCGTTAGCAGGATCACGAACAGCAGCGTCGTGGCCCAGAAGGCCGACAGACCCGGTGACTTCTGCTCGATCATCAAGAAGTAGACCAGCACGATAATCGGCAACAGGTAGTGCAGCCCAGCTTTGTAGATGTCGGCAATGATCGGCAAGGTCACTTCCTTGGCGTTTGGATCGTCCGGCTCAAGATCCGGCACCTGAGCGGCCAGATACAGCAGTGCCACATAGATGGCACAGATGATCAGGCTGAGGACCAGCCCAGCCGATGACGGCACCCAGTTTGTCACCGCTTCGACCGGGAATTGAGAACCGTAGCACAGCCCGGCAAAGACCAGGAAGAAGGACAACATACCGACAACTGTGCGCGCCAGCTTTACGTCGCGGTCGCCCAGCGTAGGCATGTTCCGCTTCACGGCCTCAAGGTGCACGATGTAGACCAGCGCGATGTATGAAATCGCGGCAGGCAGGAAGGCGTGGGTGATCACCTCGACATAAGAAATGCCGACATATTCCACCATCAAGAAGGCCGCAGCCCCCATCACGGGCGGCATGATCTGACCGTTCACGGATGAGGCAACCTCGACCGATCCAGCTTGTTCGCTGCTAAAGCCCACGCGCTTCATCAGCGGTATGGTGAATGTACCGGTTGTCACAACGTTGGCGATGGACGAACCCGAAATCAGGCCGGTCGCTGCCGAACCCACGACGGCCGCCTTGGCAGGACCACCACGCAGGTGCCCCAAGGCACCGAAGGCCATCTTGATAAAGTAGTTCCCTGCCCCGGCCTTATCCAGCAAGGCCCCGAACAGAACGAACAGGAAAACGAATTTGGTCGAAACCCCAAGCGCGATACCAAACACGCCCTCGGACGTGATCCACATATGGCTCATGGCCTTTTTCAGGCTTGCGCCTTTCCAGCGAATAACCTCGGGAACCCAATCAGAGGATCCGAAAAACACATATACCAGAAAGATCGTCGCAATGATCGCCATTGCGGGGCCAAGCGCACGACGCGCGGCCTCGAACAACAACAGCAGACCAACCAGGGCGACCCATTTGTCGGTGTCATCCGCAAGACCGCCTGCATCGACGATCTTGTTGTAAAAGAAATAGCCATACAGCGCGACAAACGCGCCCAGCAGCCCCATGATCCAATCCTGAACCGGGATATAGTTGCGCGGGCTTGATTTCAGCGCCGGATAGGCTGCAAAGGCCAGAAACAACGCAAAGGCCAGGTGAAACTGCCGCGCGTTGTTCACAACGCTGCCGGGCAGCACATAGTTCGCAAGTGGCGAGGCCAGGACGACCTGAAAGATCGACCAGATCGCGGCTACCACGGCCAGGAATATCCCGACATTACCGACCGGATTACGTCCACCCGCATCGGATGAGGCCACAAGATCCTGTAGCTCTTCTTCGGATAGCGGACGATTGGATTGTGTGTCGGAACTCATGAAATGTCTCCCCGTCGCGGCCATTTTTGGCCTTCTGATCCACCCGATTTGTTCGGGTTTGGGTCGCAGGGCGCCCGTTGGGCACCCTGCTTTAGGTCTGGCTTACTGAACCCAGCCTTTTTCTTTGTAGTACTTCTCGGCACCCGGATGCAGCGGAGCCGACAGGCCATCTGCAATCATCTCTTCGGGCTTGAGGTTGGCAAATGCAGGGTGCAGCTTTTTGAAATCGTCGAAGTTCTCGAAGACCGAGCTGACAACGGCATAAACCGCGTCATCTGACACGTCTGCCGAGGTCACGAACGTCGCGCCCACACCAAAGGTCGAGGTGTCGCCATCCGAACCACGGTACATGCCACCGGGGATTGTTGCGGTGCGGTAGAACGAGTTGTCGTCAACCAGCTTGCTGACGGCGTCGCCGCTGACGTTCACCAGAACCGAGTCACAGGCTGTAGTCGCTTCCTGGATCGAGCCCGACGGGTGACCAACGGTGTAAACCATCGCGTCGATCTGGTTGTCACACAGAGCCGCCGACTGTTCAGCCGCTTTCAGCTCGGTCGCCAGTTCGAAATCGTCGGTGGTCCAACCCATTTCGCCCAGCAGGACTTCCATCGTGCCGCGCTGACCGGAACCGGGGTTACCGATGTTGACGCGCTTGCCCTTCAGGTCCTCGAAGTTGGTGATGCCGGAATCGGCACGTGCAACAACGGTGAACGGTTCGGGGTGTACCGAGAAGACGGCGCGCAGGTTTTCGAAGGGGCCAGCCTCTTCGAATTTCGAGCTGCCGTTATACGCGTGGTACTGCCAGTCGGACTGAGCGACACCAAACTCCAGCTCGCCTTCGCGAATGGTGTTGATGTTGTAAACCGAACCACCAGTCGACTCGACCGAGCAACGCACGCCGTGCTCTTTGCGGCCTTTGTTCACCAGACGGCAGATCGCACCACCGGTCGGATAGTAAACGCCGGTCACGCCGCCGGTACCAATGGTGATAAACTCTTCTGCATAAGCGGCCGGAGCCATAAGAGCAGCGGTAACGACCGCGCCCAGGCTAAGCTTGCTGCTATTTTTCATTTTTGAGAACTCCCAACTCTTATTGTGGATGAGAGACAGCTCAGCGGCCCCCATCCAGGGACCTTGCCGGTACGGCAAGCGAACCCGTCTTGCAACGGGTCAAGCATCTGAAATTTAAAAGTCTCCCAACGCCTTTGACGTTTCATTCAGACACTCCGCTTGTCAACCCCTGCGCGGGGTATGAAGGCCCCGATCCGCAGATGTGATGAGATTTCCGAAAGTTTCCCCCTTTAACGGGGCGGTTTCGCACAGACCGGCGCCACTGGGCCGGATCAGGAACAACCGTGCCAGCTAAATATCCAAAAACACTTTGAAAGTTTGGATTCCGCAGCCTAGGCTTGACCTAACGACCCGATGTTTCATGAATTTACGCGGAAGGGTTCTGGACAGTGGACGGCAAATCACCCAGTCCGACGCTTGTGATCGCCCTAGCCCTTAGTGCGGCCATCGCAATCTGGGGCATTGTTGACCCGCAAGGCCTGGGTCGCATTGCTGCATCGGCGGTTGAGACGCAATTCAACAGCCGCGGCTGGTTCATCATGCTTGAGGTCAGCGGGCTTTTGTTTGTGGTCCTCTTTCTGGCCCTGTCACGATTTGGGGATATCCGCCTTGGCGCTGACACAGCCGAACCAGAGTTTTCAACGACCGCATGGATCGCGATGTTATTTGCCGCAGGAATGGGTGTCGGTCTACTGTTCTATGGCGCAGCCGAGCCGCTGACCCACTACGAAGTGCTGCGTCAATATAATAGCGACGCAGAAGCGGCCAGTTATGCGATGTTCGTGACCTACTTGAACTGGGGGTTCCACGCCTGGGCGATTTACGGAATCGTCGGATTGGTCATCGCCTATTTTGCCTATCGCCGAAATCGCACTTTGTTACTGAGTGCCCCAGTCACCGACGCACTTGGCGAAGCAGGATGGACAAAAGCGCTGGGGTGGTTTTCGATCTGCTCTCGATCGTCGCAATTGCCGTCGGTTTGGCGGGCTCTATGGCAATGGGGGTATTTCAGATCCAGACCGGACTGGCAGGCCTGTTGGGTATAGAAACCCCAGGCGTGCTGACGCTGCCCGTTTTTGCCGCGCTTTGTATTGCGTTCATCATACCGTTGCGTCGCGATCTGGGCGACGGAATGGCCCTGCTGTCCAACGCAGCAATGCTGATCGCCGTCGGGATGATGGTCTATCTTCTAGTGCTGGGTCCCACATCTTATCTGATGGATGGCATCGTTTCGGGATTCGGACGCTATCTGTTTGGTGTCCTGCCAGCAGGGTTCTCTACGGCTGAGTTCTTCGACGACCTGTTGGTCGACTGGTTCCACGGCTGGACGCTGAACTATATGATCTGGTGGCTGGCTTGGGCACCCTTCGTGGGCATTTTCATCGCCCGGATTTCCCGCGGACGCACGATCCGAGAGTTTCTGATCGGAGTCGTCGTCACTCCCACACTGTTCTCTATCCTGTGGTTCGGCGTTTTCGGCGGCTTGGGTTTTTTCGATGCTTTGCGTCAGGACGGAGCCTTATCAGCCGTCAACGCAGAGAACCTCGACGCAACAACATTTGCGTTGCTTGAGCGCTTCCCGCTAGATGGCATCACAAGAATAGCAACAATCCTGGCCGCGTTCCTGTTCGTGGTTACCAGCGTCGTAAGCGCCGGGTTCACCCTTGCGATGATAGGGACCGGAGGCGACGACAACCCCTCCCCCCGAATTCGTACGATTTGGGGCATTATCCTTGGCGCGTTAGGGATGGCGATGATTCTGGTGGGCGATATCTCTCTGGTAAGGTCCATAATAGCGCTGTCAGCCATTGCCTTCGTGTTTATCGTGCCAATTCTTGTTGTCTGTCTGTTCAAACGTCTGGCGCAGGAGGACCGATCATGAGTGGCCAACTGATCGACACCGCACTGAACCTAAGCGTTTTCGCCTATGTTGGGTTTCTGGCGTGGCTGATCCTGCGGCGCAGTAAGTGAGCGCAGAAACTGGGAATGGATTCGGCTTGAACAACCCTAGTCTGTTCGCTTTTTCCTGAGTTTGCCGGAAAACTTGCCCGAAAAAGCTGCGCGCAATCCGGAACTTAGATTGTCGCCAAGCTTTCCAACGACCGTCAAAACCCCGACATTTTCGGTACCGGACCAAAAGTGGCAACATGAGCATTCGAAATACCAAAAAAGAAAAAACAGAGAGCAGGTTCCCCTAACCCTCTGTTTTTACCTTGGTACCCAAGGCCGGACTCGAACCGGCACGTCCGCTAGGACGGGGGATTTTGAATCCCCTGCGTCTACCATTCCGCCACTTGGGCCACGAACACTGGATTAGCGCTCATAATCGGGAAGGTCCAGAGGCAAAAAACAACCGATATTCAGTTTGTTTTCTTCAGGCACGGTTGACGCCCCATCAGGCGCATGGTTTGGCTGACGCAACAAGAGAACGGGATTTTAGCATCTGATGTTGCGATCGCTCTATGACTGGACCATTCGTCTGGCCGAACACCCGCACGCGCTTTGGGCTCTGGCCGTTGTGGCATTTGTCGAAAGCTCGTTCTTTCCGATTCCCCCGGACGTTCTGATGATTCCCATGATTCTTGCACGCCCGTCACGCGCCTGGCTGATCGCGACCGTTGCCCTGGTGGCGTCGGTGCTGGGAGGCATGCTGGGATATGCGATCGGCGCGTTCTTCTATGAAAGCATCGGCCAACCCATTCTCGAATCCATGGGCAAAGCGCATGCCATGGAAGAGTTCAACACCAAGTTCAACGACTTCGGATTCTGGGCCGTGCTGGGCGCAGGGATTACCCCATTCCCGTATAAGGTAATCACCATCATGTCCGGTTGGACGGGCATGCCGCTGGGCACATTCATCGCCACGTCGATTCTGGCCCGCGCGCTCAGGTTCTTTGTTGTTGCCGGACTGCTTTGGGGCTTTGGTGAACCCATTCGCAACTTCATCGAAAAGCGTCTGGGGCTTATGTTCACTCTGTTTGTCATCCTGCTGTTCGGTGGGTTCTTAGCGGTGAAGTTCTTATGACACGCAAAAAACTGTTGATCCTGATTGCGGCAGGCGGTTCCGCCGCACTGTTGTTAGGCGCCTGGGCGTTTCAGCATCTGGGCGGAATGGCCCCTTGCAAAATGTGCATCTGGCAACGCTATCCCCACAGCGCGGCCGTTCTGATTGGCGTGTTGGCCTTTACCTTTCCGGGCATTCGCCCTCTACCGCTTTTAGGTGCGGTTGCCGCGATGGTAACTGCCGGGA
This sequence comes from Ruegeria atlantica, assembly GCF_947495585.1. Lineage (GTDB taxonomy): Bacteria > Pseudomonadota > Alphaproteobacteria > Rhodobacterales > Rhodobacteraceae > Ruegeria > Ruegeria atlantica_G. Next base: position 783,915 of record NZ_CANLZK010000001.1, read on the forward strand.
TTGGCATGTACCACGCAGGTGTCGAGCAGAAATGGTGGGAAGGCCCAACCAGTTGCACGTCGGGCGATATTGGCGGGTTATCCGCTGAAGAATTGATGGATCAGATCATGTCCGCGCCACTTGTGCGCTGTGATGATATCCCGTGGGAGATGTTCGGCCTGTCGATGGCTGGCTGGAACGCTCTGCTATCTGCTGGTCTGGTTTTGGTCTGGCTGGCCGCGTTTCGTGCGAAATAAGCGTTACTACGCGTCCAGTTCGGCATCCCAATACAGAAAGTCGATCCAACTGTCATGCAGGTGGTTCGGGGGGAACTTGCGTCCGATGTTTCGCAGTGCCTCGGCATCTGGCTGACGCGGCGGCTTGCGCAGCGACATGCCCGCCTGCCGCAGCGACTTCGATCCCTTCCTCAGGTTGCAGGGGCTGCACGCCGCCACAACGTTCTGCCAACTGGTCACACCCCCGGCAGCCCGCGGAACAACATGGTCAAAGGTCAGGTTGTCCCGGCTTCCACAATACTGGCAGCGGAACTCGTCCCTTAAAAATAAATTAAAGCGCGTGAAGGCCACGCGCTTTCTGGGTTTTACATAGTCTTTCAGGACAACGACCGACGGTATTCGGATCTCGGTACTGGGGCTTCGGACGACCTCGTCGTATTCGGCCACGATGTCCACCCTGTCCAGCCAGGCCGCCTTGATCGCTTCTTGCCAGGGCCACAGGGATAAGGGGTAATAGGACAAGGGGCGATAATCGGCGTTCAAAACCAATGCCGGATGGTGCTTTAGGGCACCCGGTTCCCTGACAAATTCGGTCCTGAATTCTCCGTCCATATCGGAATCGCTCCTCGCTCTGCTCTGCCCGTTATTGACACCAGAGCGGGGAACACCCGCCCCGGCCTTAACTTAACTATATATCGTGTTAAAACTCTGACAAGCCCTGAGTTTCCACAACATCTCGGGTATTGAGTATGCCTGCTCCGTAACAAAGACGTGACAGTTATCCACAGGTTGCGTTCTCTGCCTCTGGCAGGCTATGGCGGGATCATGAGCTGGTTCATACGATTCAACAAACCCTTCGATGTGTTGCCGCAGTTTACCGACCGCGCAAATGCAGAGACGCCGCGCAGCACTTTGTCGGATTTCATCGACCTGCCCGGTGTGTATCCGGCTGGGCGGCTGGATCGCGACAGCGAAGGCTTGATGCTGCTGACTGACAACGGCCGGCTGCAGGCGCAAATATCGGACCCCAAGCACAAGATGCCCAAAACCTATTGGGTTCAGGTGGAAGGTTCACCCGATGCTGCCGCCCTGAAAGCGCTGCGCGACGGGGTCGATCTGAAGGATGGTAAAACGCGCCCGGCCAAGGCCCGGTTGATGGATGAGCCCGAAGGCCTGTGGGCACGAAACCCACCTATCCGCGTCCGCCAGACTATACCGGACAGCTGGATTGAGCTGACCCTGCGCGAAGGCCGCAACCGGCAGGTTCGACGTATGACGGCAGCGGTCGGTCATCCCACCCTGCGCCTGATCCGCGCCCGGATCGGGGACTGGACGCTAGCGGGGTTGGCGCCCGGCCAATGGGACAGCTTGACAGCCCCTACATTGGATTCCGCGCCGCAACGTAAACGGGACCGCCGACCGCGCAGGTGACAAAAACGTCCTTTTGTGATAGGGTTAAGGCATGAAAGTCACCCGAAGCACACCATCCCCAGAGGGGATCCTTGAGGCCGCGCTTTATGTTGGCGATCTGGACGCGGCTGAACGATTCTATGGTGAAATACTGGCATTAGAGTGTATTCAACGCGTCGCGAACCGGCATGCATTTTTCCGTGTCGGCGGATCGGTGTTGTTGCTGTTCAACGCTGATGAGACGGCAAAACCGCCGGAAAATCCGAACCTGCCGGTCCCACCGCATGGCGCACGCGGGCCCGGTCACGTCTGCATGACTCTATCGCGGACAGAGATAGACGAAATGCGCAAGCATCTGCTGGAGTGGAACATTCCCATAGACGCCGAGTTCGATTGGCCAAGCGGGGCACGATCGCTGTATGTTCGGGACCCCGCCGGGAACTCGGTAGAATTCGCTGAAGGTCACCTGTGGGATTGAGACCCTAGCGCAGCGGTTGCTTTTCTCCCCCGACAATCCTGTAGATGTCGCTCGAAACAACGCCCACTTCGCCCAGAACAGCCTGAAACTCGGCCATATGCGGGGAAACGAAATGCGCCTCGAGCGCGGCCTGATCCTGCCATTCTTCATACACGCGGAACTTGTTGGATTGCCCGAGTGTCTGGCTGAATTCATAGATCAGGCAGCCGGACTCTTTTACGGTCTCGGCGACCATTTTCTGTGCGGCCTCAAGTGCTTTGTCGACACTATCTAGCGACACTTCAACCGTTCCGGTGACAATCAGCATGTCGTTTCCTTCTTCAATTCAAACCGTTTCGAAATCCTGTCGACTGGCGTTCCGTCTTGCAGAGAAACAGCATAAGTGACCGAATAGTCGCGGAAACCCATCTTGTCGTAATAGCTAAGCCCCTGCCGGTTGTCGGCCCGGATCGTCGCGTTGAGCGCGCTGAACCCAAGGGCCGCAGCGTAGGTTGTGGTTTCAGAGAACAACGCCCGCCCTGCCCCTTTCAACACCGGCTCTCGCCGGGTGAAAGTCGCTATATCCGCGCAATCTTCCGGCAGGTTCTCATTCGTGCCAAGCCATTGAAACCCGGCCACCGCACCCTGTTCATCAAGGGCAACGTGGCAACAGATTTTGTCTGCGCCGTTCAGGTAGACTTGGGCAAACAGCGCCTCAGAAAACGGTGTTTCAAACGCGGTCGTCCCGCCGATAGCAATGATTTCGTTGAGAATCCGACAGGCAACTGCCACATCCTCAGGCATCATGGGACGGACCGCGATCATCGCTACAGGCTCAGCTTGTCGCGCATGAAGGCCAGCGCGACGCTAAGACCGTCCGGGGCAATCCCGTGGCCGGTGCCCTTCATGACATGCGCATAAACTTCTTTGAAATCTGCGGCCTGCAGTGCTTCGGCAGCTTCGGGCAGAGATTGCGGCGGAACCACGTCGTCGGCATCACCATGCACCAGAAGGATGGGCATCCGGCTGACGGTTTCGTCGGGCAGCAGGTCCGGTTCCAACAACCGGCCAGAGAACGCAACAATCCCAGCCACCGGGTCTTCGCGGCGCGGCGCGACGTACAGGCTCATCATCGTACCTTGCGAGAACCCAAACAGAACCACCTGTTCGGGCAGCACATCCTCATCCACCATCAGGGCATCCAGGAAGGCGTTGAAATCGTCGGCGGCCATTTCCATGCCACGGCGTGCTTCTTCTTCGGACGACCCGTCAATCCACGGGATCGGAAACCACTGATATCCGTTGGGCATTCCGGGAATCTGTTCCGGCGCATCGGGTGACACAAACAACGTGTCGGGCAGATGTTCCCCCAGCGGATCGGCCAACCCCAGCAAATCGGCCCCGTTGGCGCCATAGCCGTGCACGAACACCACGACCGAGCGTGTATCGCCCGAAACCGGCTCTTTTCGGAGCGCATTCAAAACCCGTGTCATCTGATCCCTTCTCGTTCTTTTGCCACCCGGTAATAGGCCCACAAAACCCGCGCCGCAACCGACCGCCAGGGCGACCAGGCCTCGGCCATCTGGCGCAGCTGTTTGTCGGTCGGTCGATCGGGCAAATCATAGAGGATGCGCGCAGCCTCTTGCAGCGCCAGATCGCCCGGCGCGATCACGTCAGCGCGGCCAAGCGAAAACATGGCGTAGATCTCGGCGGTCCAGACGCCAATACCCGACACCTCGGTCAGGATCGCCACCACGTCATCGTTTGAAACGTCCCGCAAGGCTTTGTAGTCAATGCGCGCCTCAGCCAAAGCGCGGGCGTAGCGGATTTTTTGCCGGCTTAACCCAACTGCACGCAGATCATCGTCGGTGGCCCACATGATTTTGCGCGGGCCGGTCAGTTTCGCATCCTTCAACCGGTTCCAGATCGCATTGGCCGAGGCCACACTCACCTGCTGACTGACTATGGCGCTAAGCAGTTGCGCAAACCCGTCCGGGCGACGGCGCAAGGGCAACGGGCCGGTCTGTTCCATCGCATAGGCCATTCGCGGGCAGCTTTCGGCCAGCCACGTTGCGCCTTCTTCCACGCAGTCGGGTGTTTCTATGATCCGTCCAACGGACATGTGCTCTCCGGCCTCGATGATCGACTGCACGTTAGGCCGCTTTGCCGCAGATGCAACCCGCTTGTGCACAATCGTTTTCGCCATTACGCATGTGCTCATGACGATGACCGCCACCCCCTCCGACAACAGTCAGGCCAAACGGAATGTCGCCGTTCTGGTGGCCGCGCAGGCCTTGCTTGGCGCACAGATGCCGATGATCTTTATCGTCGGTGGGCTGGCCGGCCAATCATTGGCAACCAATCCCTGCCTGGCGACTCTGCCCATATCTTTGATCGTCCTTGGCTCAATGCTCGCCGCCACTCCGATTTCGGCCATCATGCAGCGCTGGGGACGCCGCGCAGGGTTTCTGGTTGGTGCAACCGCCGGGGCCTGCGGCGGGCTTGTCGGCGCATATGGCTTGTTTCTGGGGTCATTCCCAGTGTTTCTGGCTGGCAGCCTGCTGACTGGCATTTACATGAGCGCGCACGGTTTCTACCGCTTTGCGGCCGCTGACACCGCATCAGACGCGTTTCGTCCCAAAGCGATTTCCTATGTCATGGCGGGCGGTCTGGCTGCGGCAATCATCGGACCTCAGATCGTCAAACTGACCTCGACCGCGTATGTCATTCCATTCCTCGGCACGTATATCGCTGTCATCGCGGTGAACGTCATTGGCTCGGCCCTATTCTTTTTCCTCGACATCCCGACCCCACCCAAACCTGCGGCTGATGCCCCAAAGGGCCGGTCCCGGATCGAGTTGCTGAAGACGCCGCGCATCGCGGTTGCGATCATCTGCGCCATGGTATCCTACGCGCTGATGAACCTTGTCATGACCTCGACGCCACTGGCCGTCGTGGGTTGCGGGTTCAGTGCCAATGACGCCGCTGATGTCGTCACCAGCCACGTGTTGGCCATGTACATCCCCAGCTTTTTCACCGGTCAGCTGATCGCCCGCTTTGGCGTCGAAAAAATCGTGGCATTGGGCCTGCTTATTCTTGCCGCTGCCGGAACGGTCGCATTGCAGGGGGTTGAACTGGGCAATTTCTTTGTTGCGCTGATCCTGTTGGGGATCGGTTGGAACTTTGGCTTCATTGGCGCGACAACCATGCTGGCTGAATCCCACGACGTCAGCGAACGCGGACGTATGCAGGGGCTTAACGACCTGCTGGTGTTTGGCGGCGTGACCTTCGCCTCGCTCGCCTCGGGCGGGTTGATGAATTGTTCGGGCGGCTCCCCGGTCGAGGGCTGGACCGCAGTAAACGTCGCAATGGTGCCGCTGCTTACACTGGCGGGTGGCGCGCTTATGTGGCTGACGATGAGACCACGGACTGCCTAGTCGCAAAGACGCGTTATCGGGTCAAAAGAACCTGAATTTTGCGCCTCGGCCATACCCTCATCGATGTGCTTTCGATAAATGTCCCACATCTGCCGCCTCAGACTGCGGCCATTGTCGGTGATCCGCAGAATCTTCCCCCGCCCGTCACCCACCGCAGCATGGCGCGTTATCAAACCATCTTCGGCCATACGCGCGACCTGTCGGGAAAAGCTGGACTGATCGAACAACAACTGTCGTTCCAACTGCTTGGGCCGCAATCCTTCGGGGGAACGCTCCAACTCCCACAGAACATCGTACCAGTGCAGCCGGGGAAATCCGGCAGCAACCAGAGCGCGCTCGGTCCGGGAAAAGATCCGGGTGCGTGTCTGGTTCAGTGCGATCCAAGCCGCCTCTCGTTCTTCAAATCCGCTCATCACGCCTCCGCGAGGATTGTGGTTTTTCTTTGCTCATAATTTTAGATGCATTTACATGTTAATCATCAACCCTGCAAATCAGAGAAATGTCATGAAGCTGTTTACCGCATCTGCCCTCGTCTTGGCACTGGCCACACCAGTCCTTGCCGAAACCTATCACTTTGATCAAAGTCACACCGAAATCCGTTTCTACTACAACCACGCGGGACTGACCGAACAATCCGGCGAATGGACCGCCGTATCCGGCACCGTCGAGTTTGATCCCGAAAATGTCACCGCAACCAGCGCGGATATCACAATCGACGCCTCAAGTGTCGAAACCGGTTGGGGGCCGCTCAACGATCACCTCAAAAGCGGTGACTTCTTCGATGTCGAAGCTTACCCAAACATCAAATTCATCTCGACCTCGGCGGTGCAAACCGGTGCAAGCACCCTGCAAATGATTGGAGATTTGACAATCAAGGATCAGACCAAGCCCGCAACGCTTGAGATCGACCTGACCTTCATGGGCGAACACCCTCTGGCCGGATTTTTCGATTATTACAAAGGTGACTGGGTTGGCGTCGAAGCCGCTGGCCAACTTTTGCGCAGCGAGTATGGCGTCGGGATGTTTGCCCCGGGAACGTCGGACTTGGTGCAACTGAAAATCTCGGCCGAAATGCGCGCCGGCGGCTGGGAGTAATTACCAGCGCCCCGTCGCCGCCTGCACCATCAATGACAGGCGGCGGCGGATTTCACCCGGACCGAGTGTACCGGCAGCGACCCTGTCCGGGCGCGCTATGGCCTGCTTCAGAACCAATTCGGTTTGCCAACCGGCATGCAGCGCAGCGGCGGCTTTTACCGAAACCGAGCGCCGCTGAGTACGGGCCCGTTTCAACCGCCCGTACGCTTTTTCGGCCAGACGCTGAACACCCGCAGGCGTGCCATCCAGCAGCGGAATTCGCCCGCGCGCTTCAAGGTCCGGGATGGCGCGCAACCAATTCGCGACCCCAACGGCATAGCCAAAGTCCCGCATGACTTCCTCATCCGCCGACCCCAGCGCTTGTGCCGCTACCACCGTGAGCGTGCCCGCGCTGTGGTTTATGTACGCGTCGAAATGATCTTCGTCCTCGAACGGGTCGCGATAGATATCCCAACGCCTTACGGCCACATATTCATCCATCATCGACGCAAGATGAGGGGACAAGACACGCGACAGCGGCGTAACGATCTCATGCCGGCGAACAGTCGGACCTTCGGCAATTTCTTGCAACGCATCACGCCACCATTGCAGGCGCATCTCGGCAATCATCGGTTCTTGCGTGACCCAGGGTGCCCGGGCGACTTCGATGTTCAGCGCATAGATCGGAAACAACACCGCACGTGCGGAAACCGAGGCCGCCATGGCCGCCATGAACCGGTCGGGATCCACCCGATGCAACAGCGCGGCACAGGCCTTGACGTCATCGTCAAATGGAGCACTCACTCGGCGACTGCCGACTGTGGGCCGCAATCACGCACCAGTTTCCATTGGATCGCATCCAGCAACGCCTCGAACGAGGCATCGACTATGTTCGCGCTGACGCCAACGGTGGACCACCGGAGACCCTGCCCATCTTCACTGTCGATGATAACGCGGGTTACAGCCTCGGTGCCGCCCTGCGTGATACGTACCTTGAAGTCGACCAGGTGCATATCGTCCAGAATCCTCGAATACTGCCCCAAATCCTTGGCCAGCGCCTTGGCCAGCGCGTTCACCGGACCCCGGTCACCGCCGGACCCATCCAGAGACTCGCTGACCGACAGCTTCTTTTCGCCGTCGACCTTCACCACGACAACGGCTTCGGACAAGCTGACCATCTTGTTGTACTTATTCTTGCGCCGCTCAACGGTGACCTTGTACCGCTTTACCTCAAAGAATTCAGGCAGTTGACCCAGTTCGTCCCGCGCCAGAAGCTCAAAGCTGGCCTGCGCGGTGTCGTAGGAATAACCTTCTGCCTCGCGCAGCTTGATCCGTTCGAGGATGCGGCCCAAGGCCGGGTCACCGGGTTCGACCGACAAACCGGCCTCGATCAAGCGCTGGCGCAGGTTCGACTGCCCCGCCTGGTTCGACATCGGAATGATCCGTGTGTTCCCAACCGACGCCGGATCCACATGTTCATAGGTCGTTGGGTCCTTAAGGATCGCGCTGGCATGCAGCCCAGCCTTGTGCGCAAATGCGGACGCCCCGACATAGGCCGATTGTTTGCTGGGCACCCGGTTCAGGATCTCGTCCAGCATGCGGCTGACGCGGGTCAGACCCGCCAGCGCCTCGACACTGACGCCGATGTCAAAGTTCGATGCATAAGGTTCTTTCAGAAGCAGCGTCGGGATCAATGAGGTCAGGTTCGCATTTCCGCAACGCTCTCCCAATCCGTTCAAGGTTCCCTGAACCTGCCGCGCGCCCGCATCGACAGCCGCCAAAGAACAGGCCACCGCGTTTTCCGTATCGTTGTGGGTATGGATACCCAGCCGGTCCCCCGGCAGGCCCGCCGCGACCATCTCGGACACAATCCGAGACACTTCCGCAGGCAAAGCCCCCCCATTGGTGTCACACAAAACAACCCAGCGCGCACCGGCATCCATCGCGGCCCGACAAACCTCAAGCGCATAGGTTGGATTGTCCTTGTAGCCATCAAAGAAATGCTCGGCATCAAACAGCGCCTCGCGCCCCTGCGCTACGATATGTGCAACAGAGGCACGGACGTTCTCGACATTCTCATCCAATGAGATGCCAAGCGCATGGGTCACGTGGTAATCGTGCGACTTACCCACCAGACAGACAGCCCGCGTACCCGCGTTCATCACCGCCGCAAGAACATCGTCATTCTCAGCCGACCGGCCCGACCGTTTGGTCATCCCAAAGGCGGTCAAGCAGGCCGACGTCTTAGGAGCCGCATCGAAAAACGCACTATCCGTCGGGTTCGCCCCCGGCCAACCGCCCTCGATGTAATCCACACCCAACTCGTCCAGAGCCTGCGCGATCTGCACCTTCTCAGCGGTCGAGAACTGCACCCCCTGCGTTTGTTGCCCATCGCGCAAGGTGGTGTCGTAGAGGTAGAGGCGTTCTTTGGTCATCATACGCCCTCCAGCTTGGCCGCATCGAACCCAGTGCCTGGAACCAGTTCGACACCGTCCTTGCTCATTCGTACTTCCAGACCAGCGGCCACGTAAGCTGCCTTTAGGCGATCGACTTCCGAGAAATCTTTGCTCTGCATTGCACTCGCCCGCGCATCAGACAATCTATCTGCATGAGCTGAAAGATCCACCGAAGCCGTATCAGCCCAAGCACCCATTTCTTGCGACAACAGACCAAGTAACTGAGCACCGGCCAGCAACGAGGCCGCATCACCATCAGCCGCCAAACGGTGCAACTCCGCCAAAGCACCCGCCGTGTTCAGGTCGTCCCCTAGCGCAGCAACGACTGCGGGTGCAGCGCTGGCGGCGGGCTCGATGCCCGCTGTCAGCGCCCGCCACTTGCGCAGCGTCGCCTCAGCCTCGCGGGCTTTTTTCTCGGTCCAGTCCATCGGCTTGCGATAGTGGGTCTGCAGGAACACAAAGCGGATCACCTCACCCGGCACGCCCTGTTCCAGCAAGTCATGCACGGTGAAGAAGTTGCCCAGAGATTTGGACATCTTCTTGCCTTCAACCTGCAACATCTCATTGTGCAACCAGTACCGCGCGAACTCACCGTGCGGATGGGCGCATTTGCTCTGCGCGATCTCATTTTCATGATGCGGGAACATCAGGTCGTTTCCGCCACCGTGAATATCAAAGCTGTCACCCAAAAGCTCATAGCTCATGGCCGAGCATTCGATGTGCCACCCCGGACGACCGCGACCCCAAGGCGAGTCCCACCCCGGCAACTCATCGGTCGAGGGCTTCCACAGCACAAAATCCATCGGGTTCCGCTTGTATGGCGCAACCTCAACCCGGGCACCGGCGATCATGTCATCCACCGACCGACCAGACAAAGCGCCGTAGTGTTCCTTCCAGCTGTCAACCGCGAACAGAACGTGCCCTTCGGCTGCGTAGGCGTGACCCTTCGCAATCAAATCCTCAATCATCGCAACCATTTGCGCGATGTACTGAGTCGCACGCGGCATCTCGTCTGGCTCAAGTGCGCCCAACGCGCCCATGTCGTGCAGATACCAGCCGATGGTTTCATCCGACCGTTCCTGCACCAACTGCTCCAGCGTTCCAGCAGCACCCGCTTTCTGGCGTGCCAGCGCGGTCGCGTTGATCTTGTCATCTACGTCGGTGAAATTGCGTACATAGGTCACGTGATCCGCGCCGTAGACATGGCGCAGCAACCGATAGAGCACGTCGAAAACCACCACGGGCCGCGCGTTGCCCAAATGGGCGCGATCATAAACCGTGGGTCCGCAGACATACATCCGCACGTTATCGGCACTGATCGGAACGAAATCTTCTTTCGCCCGTGTCCGTGTGTTGTGCAGTTTGATCGTCGTCATCGGTCGGCTCCTAAAGACAGCAAATGCTTGCGCTTGGCGCGGGCTTAGCAACTTGTCTCAGGGATGAAAACGAAAGAAACCGGCCCGCTTGATAAATCAGCAGGTAATGCAGCAGATAATGATGCAGGTCATACGGTTCATGTCCTTCCCCTAGCATGGACAACGCGTTCAGCCAAGACTTGAGTTCAATCTCAAGGTGACGCACCCTTTCGACCATGAGCCGAGAATTTGTCAATTCCATCTGCCGCACGTTTCCAGGCGCTGACCTTTCCGACCCCTGGGGCGGAGGCCATGATGCCTGGAAGGTTGGCGGCAAGATGTTTGCCTGCATCGGCACCGCCAACGATGGCGTGTCCGTCAAAACGCCTGATATCGAGACAGCTCAGATGCTGATCGAAGCAGGCGTCGGTACCAAAGCCCCCTATTTTCATCGCAGCTGGATCCGCCTGCCGTTTGACTGTGACGAGGATGAACTGCGTCATCGGCTGGCCACATCCTACGATCTGGTCAGGTCTTCCCTGACGAAAAAAGTGCAGTCTACTTTGCCTCCACGAAGCTGATTGACATTTTCCAATGCCTCTGGCCCATTCTGCGCTGAAGACAAGATCGGAGCGTGCCATGAAACTGTCGCAGCGTATCACTCATCTGACCGGAGGTGGCAGTGATGGGTGGGATGTATTTTACCGCGCGCGCCGGATGATCAGCGAAGGGCACGTCATTACTGAACTCACCATTGGTGAGCATGACATTCGCACGCACCCGACCATTCTGGATGCCATGGATCTATCGGCACGTCAGGGAAACACCGGCTACGCTGTGGTGCCCGGGTCGGATTTGCTGCGCGATACCGTTGCGGCGCGCATTCAGGCCCGCACTGGTCAGAAGACAAGCCGAAACAACGTGTTGATCACGCCGGGCGGCCAATCTGCCCTGTTCGCAGCCCACGTAGCGGTGTGCGATCCCGGTGATGTCGGCCTGTATTTCGATCCCTACTACGCGACTTACCCCGGCACGATCCGGGGCGCCGGTGCGACAGCCCGCGCCATCCAGACCACCGCCGAGGATGCATTCCAGCCGCGCGCGCAGCAGATCGATGCGGCGACAGACGGTGCGGTTTCGCTGTTGATCAACAGCCCGAACAACCCCACTGGCGTCGTATATTCCCGCGAGACGCTGGACGGTATCGCAGGTGTTTGCCGTGACCGCGACCTGTGGCTGATCTCGGATGAAGTTTATGACACGCAGGTCTGGGAGGGTGAGCATATCTCGCCACGTACCCTGCCCGGAATGGCCGAGCGTACTTTGGTCGTTGGTTCGATGTCCAAGTCACACGCGATGACCGGGTCCCGATGCGGTTGGGTGGTCGGCCCTGAGCAGGTGATCGCCCATCTCATCAATCTGGCAACGCACACAACTTACGGCGTGCCCGGGTTCATTCAGGACGCCGCCAGTTTTGCCTTGAGCGCGGGCCATGATCTTGAAGAGGAAATCGCCGCCCCGTTCCGGCGTCGTCGCGCGTTGGCGGTCGAGATTCTTGCCACTCAGAACACCATCGGCCTCGTGCCGGCACAGGGTGCGATGTACTTGATGCTGGACATCCGCGCAGCCGGGCTAAGCGGTGAGGCATTCGCCAACGCATTGCTGGATACACACGCAATTGCCGTCATGCCCGGTGAGAGTTTTGGCACAGCGGCGGCAGGACACGTGCGCGTTGCGATGACAATTGATGACGACCGCTTTGCTGCAGCACTCAGAACAATTTGCGATTTTGCCGCCGTCTTGGCGGAAAGTCACGCGGCAGAATAGACGGCCTTAAAACCGGAAGGTTGTACGCAGGTTGAACACGTTGGCGTCAATATCGCCCTGGCTTCGGGTAACGTCGCTAAAATTCTGACGCAAGGCCTCACCGCTGATGACGAAACTGTCGCCGATAGGATAGGCAATTCCGATCCCGTACACTGCGGCGGTGTCATTTTCAGGCGACGCATCCAATCGGGCCGCGCCCACAACAACATAGCCCAAGGCCGGTCCGAAATCATAACCACCGCGCAACTTAAGGCGGGTCAGACTGTCTACACTGCCTTCACCCTGCCCCAGATCCAGAGAAAGCCTGTTGTATTCCAGCTCACCCCCAAGAACGAAATTACCGAAGTCATGGTCATAACCGACAAGCGGTCCAAAAGTCGTGTCGTTTCCGCCAGAGCTATTTGGGCCATCTACATCCGCATAGCCAAAGCTGAAGCCCGCATACGCCCCCGTCCAATCCTCTGCATATACCGGTGCAATGCCGATTGTCAGGCAAGTGGTCATGAGGGCCATCAGGGCTTTCATCAACCTCTCCAAAATTCCTTGCAGCGCGCCCGACAGATAACGGGCTTCATCACATAAAACTTGGCCTGCAATCGTCAAAAATCCATTGAGATCACGGACCACTCTTAAATAAGTGATAGAAGCTTAACAGAATTTCCCACATTCGGGAAAAAACTTTACCCGACGGCAAGAACGTGATGCGGACAAGGCACAACACTTCGTTTTTGGCCCCTCAGGTCGCAAACAGGACAGATTGTGCGCCCTCGTATTGAGAGAGTTTACATCACCAATTGAGGACCCGCATGCAAAGTTACGTTTGGAAGATTCGCCTGATCAGCCGTACCATTGGTGCGGATCGCGGGCGTGCCGCGCGTGGGCGGCCGGTTGTGGTCTGAGTACACTCACCCTGAACGTACTTTCTCGACCGGACCTAAAATTATGAACGAACAATCCCGAAATACATCGCGCAGCGGCGGTCGTGCCGCGCGCCGTGCGGCCCGTGCCACAGCGCTGCCCGAACATCTGCGCCCGATCCGCCCCGGCATGGAGGGCGGCACGCTGAAGGTGCTGACCCCGGCGCAGATCGAGCGTATTCACCAAGCCGCGCTGACCGCACTGGAAACCATTGGTTTGGCGGACGCCCCACAAAGCGGGATCGACTATCTTGTCGGCGCTGGCTGTATCTTGGGTGACGACGGGCGTATCCGCTTCCCTCGCGCCTTGGTCGAAGACACGATCGCCAAGGCCAATCGATCGGTCACTTTGCATTCAAGGGATGGCAATTCCGATCTGGAACTGTCGGGCAACCGCGTCCACTTTGGTACTGCCGGCGCGGCTGTCAGCATGGTTGATGTTCACGGGCAGGAATACCGGGATTCGACCCTTCAAGACCTGCACGACGCGTCCCGAATCTGTGAACAACTTGAAAACATTCACTTTGTTCAGCGCCCAATGGTGTGCCGCGACATCGCCGACAACCTCGAGATGGATTTGAACACGGTCTACGCCACCACGTCCGGAACGTTCAAACATATCGGCACGTCCTTCACCGAACCTAGCCACGTGGCCCCTGCGATCGAGATGCTGCACATGATCGCTGGCGGCGAGGATAAGTGGCGTGAACGGCCCTTTATGTCGAACTCGAACTGCTTTGTTGTTCCGCCGATGAAATTCGCAACCGAAAGCTGCGAAGTCATGGAGGAATGCATCAAAGCGGGCATGCCCGTTCTGCTGCTATCGGCCGGAATGGCCGGTGCAACCGCGCCTTCGACAATCGCCGGTGCAATCGCGCAAGCCACCGCAGAATGCCTGGCCGGATTGGTTTACGTAAACGCCGTAAGTCCCGGTGCACCCGCGATTTTTGGCACCTGGCCCTTTGGCCTTGATCTGCGCACAGGTGCGATGTCCATTGGGTCTGGCGAACAAGCACTCCTGACAGCGGGCTGCGCCCAAATGCACCACTTCTACGACCTGCCGGGCGGCGCGGCCGCCGGTGCATCGGATGCGAAACTGCCCGACATGCAAGCCGGGTGGGAGCAGATGTGCTCGAACGTCATGGCCGGGCTTTCGGGTTTGAACATGGTGTATGAGTCCGCAGGCATGCATGCCTCGCTGCTGGGATTCTGCCATGAAAGCCTGATCCTCAGCGATGATCTAATCGGGCAAGCGCAACGCTGTGTACGCGGCATCGAAGTGACGGACGAAACGCTGGCACTGGATCAGATGGCCGAAGTCTGTATCGGCGGACCCGGTCACTATCTGGGAACCGATGCAACGCTGAGCCGCATGCAGGCGGACTATGTCTACCCGACTTTTGGCGACCGGTCGTCTCCGAAGGAATGGGTTGAAATTGGCAAACCCGATTTGATCGAAAAGGCGGTGAAGCGGAAGGAAGAGATTCTCTCGACGCCGTCTCCGGCCAGATTCGATCCGCTTTTGGATACCGAACTGCGCGGCAGGTTTAACATTTACTTACCGGCGTAACCCATTGAAATATAGCGGCCCGTGGGGGTACGGGCCGCCGATGCCTTCGCGGGATTAGCCGTTGCTGGGCGGTAGCAACCCTGCTTCCTGCGCGATGGCAATTTCATCTGCGTCCAACGACCCGTCGCCGTTGGCGTCCATCGCCGAGAAACCATCGGCGTCAACCTCGGGCAGAACGGCCTGAACTTCTTCTATGGTCAGAACTCCGTCGCCATTGGTGTCCGCCGAGGACTGCGCAGCAGCCATCGCCGGCAGGCCCAATACGAATGCGGAAATGATTGCCAGGTTTTGCGGTTTCATTGTGATGCCTCCTAAGTGGTATTTGTGTGTGTTTTCGTCCGGACAGGCACCACAGACACCAAATCGATGAACGTCGTCACCCCAACCCGGCAACACGTCCTGTTTCGCGCCATTCTCCGCGTGTTTGTCCGAGTCGCGTCTGCAATCAACCGCTGGGCGAAACGTACAATCCACGTTTCGGCGGTTCTTGCCCGATACGCCTGTGCCGTTCCGGCAAGGCCCTGCCTAAATCACCGACTCGGGAGGCAAAAAGAAAGGGGGCCGAAGCCCCCTGTCAGTTTCGCCATCCAGGCTCCATTCGTTGACCGCCCGGTGTTTTGTTTGCCTGCGGCCTGGACGTCGCATGGAACGAGCGCACCCGTCCCGTGAGAGAGTGGGAAAGAGCAAATATTCCGCCCCACCCTGTTCCCGGTCGACACGGGCATGTCGACCGAGTGGAACAAGGCGTGTTTGGTAAGTCTCAACGCCTTGCTCCGTGTTCGTCGGGATCGGACATCCGAGGGGAAACCCCGATCCCTACACCCCGCCTGACGGGGCGTTTTCCTTAGCTACACCCGCTGGTTGCCCCGCAGGTGTTGCACTTCATGCAGGTGCCATTGCGCACCAGCGTGTAATTTCCGCATTCGCCGCAAGGATCGCCCTCGTACCCCTGCATCTTGGCCTTGGTCCGTGCGTCCATCCCCGTGGCAACGGCAGTTTCCGCAACCGGAGCTTCGAATTGCGCGGCCGGTTCTGCCATGCCGTTCACTTCCGGTTGGCCGCCGTTGAACACCACCAGATCCTGCGGCAAACGTTTGCGCAGATAGCCGGTCGAGCTGATTTGTTTCAACACTTCCAAGGACTTGGACGCGGCGCTGTCACTGATTTCTGATACGTTGGACAGTCCGTCTTCTTCGCCGCGGCCCAGATCGTCGAAGGTTGCGCCTTCGGGTTTCACATGGGCCAGATCGGTGCGATCCAGATAAGACACGGCCAGTTCGCGGAAGATGTAATCCAGGATCGAGGTCGCGTTCTTGATCGAGTCGTTGCCCTGCACCATTCCCGCCGGTTCAAACTTGGTGAAGGTAAAGGCGTCGACGAATTCTTCCAGCGGCACACCGTATTGCAGGCCAACCGACACTGCGATGGCAAAGTTGTTCATCATCGCCCGGAAGCCAGCGCCTTCCTTATGCATGTCGATGAAGATCTCGCCCAGCTTACCGTCTTCGAACTCACCTGTTCGCAGATAGACCTTGTGGCCACCGACGATCGCTTTCTGGGTGTAACCCTTGCGGCGATGCGGCAGTTTCTCACGATGGCTGCGGATGATTTCCTTGACGACGACCTTCTCGATGACCTTTTCGGCGAGAACGACGGCTTTTTCATGGGCCGTGCCGCTTTCCAGCACCTCTGCTGCCTCGTCATCGTCCTCGACCAATGCGGCCGCCAGCGGCTGCGACAGTTTCGAGCCATCACGATACAGCGCGTTGGCCTTCACACCCAGCGACCAGCTGAGTTCATAGGCTTTCTGGCAATCCTCGATGGTCGCGTCATTCGGCATGTTGATCGTTTTGCTGATCGCACCCGAGATGAAGCTTTGGGCCGCGGCCATCATGGTGATGTGGCTATCAACCCCAAGGAAACGCTTACCTTTCTTGCCGCACGGGTTGGCGCAGTCGAAGATCGAATAGTGCTCTTCCTTCAGGTGCGGCGCGCCTTCCAGCGTCATGGTTCCGCAGACATGGTCATTGGCTGCGTCGATATCCGCCTTGGTAAAGCCCAGATGGCGCAGCAGATCGAACGTCGGATCATTTAGCTTGGTCGCCGGGATGCCCAGAACGCCGGTGCAGAAATCCTCGCCCAGTGTCCACTGGTTGAAGACGAACCGGATATCAAAGGCGCTTTCCAGCGCGGCATCCACCTTGGCCAGCTCATTTGGGCCAAACCCGTGACCGGTCAGCGAGGTGTGGTTGATCCCCGGCGCGTTGCCGATGGTGCCGTGACCTACCGCGTAACCCACGATCTCTTCAATCTGAGACGAGGAATAGCCCTGCTTTTCCAGCGCCGACGGCACCGAGCGGTTGATGATCTTGAAGTAACCACCACCCGCGAGCTTCTTGAACTTCACCAGCGCAAAGTCGGGCTCGATCCCGGTCGTGTCGCAATCCATCACCAGACCAATGGTCCCGGTGGGCGCGATCACCGTGGCTTGCGCGTTACGGTATCCGTTCTTTTCGCCAAGGCTCAGCGCCTCATCCCACGCCGACATGGCCAGATCGACCAGACGCTTGTCCGGGCAATTGCCGTGGTCTAGAGGCACCGGCTTCACGGCCAGTTTCTCATACCCATCGGTCACACCCTGCGAGGCACGGCGGTGGTTGCGGATGACGCGCAGCATATTGTCTGCGTTGCGCTCGTAGCCCTTGAACGGGCCAAGCTCTCCGGCAATCTCGGCCGAGGTGGCAAAGGCCACGCCGGTCATGATCGCGGTCAGTGCGCCACAGATCGCCCGACCCTCATCCGAGTCGTAGCTGTAGCCCATGTTCATCAGCAGACCGCCGATATTGGCATAGCCCAGACCCAAGGTGCGGAAATCATAGGACAGTTGCGCGATTTCCTTGGATGGGAACTGCGCCATCGTGACCGAGATTTCCAGCGTCAGGGTCCACAGACGCGAGGCGTGCATGTAGTCTTCCGCCTGGAACTCACCATCCTTGAGGAAGGTCAGCAGGTTCATCGAGGCAAGGTTACAAGCCGTGTCATCAAGGAACATGTATTCCGAGCACGGGTTCGAACCGCGAATCTCACCATCTTTGGGGCATGTGTGCCATTCATTGACGGTGTCGTGGAACTGAATGCCGGGATCGGCACAGGCCCATGCGGCGTGGCCGACTTTTTCCCAAAGGTCGCGTGCCTTGACTGTCTTGGCAACTTTGCCATCGGTGCGGTTGATCAGTTCCCAATCGGCATCTTTCTCAACTGCGGTCAGGAATGCGTTGGTCACGCGGATCGAGTTGTTCGAGTTCTGACCCGAGACCGAGCTATAGGCTTCCGAATCCCAATCCGTATCGTAAGTCGGGAACTCGATGCTGTCGTGACCCTGCTTGGCATAGTCCAGAACGCGCTTGATGTAAGTTTCTGGGATCGCAACCTTTTTCGCTTCGCGAACCGCGTTCTTCAGGGCGTCATTCTTCTTGGGATCATACGCGTCGTCTTGCGCGCCGTCCCATGTGCGGATGGCCTCGAAAATACCGTTCAGCATCTTCTCGTGCATCTTCGATCCGGCTACGATCGAGGCCACCTTCTGCTCTTCGATCACCTTCCATTCGATGAATTTCTCGATGTCAGGGTGATCAGCATCGACGATTACCATCTTTGCTGCTCGACGGGTTGTTCCGCCTGATTTGATCGCGCCAGCGGCGCGGTCGCCGATCTTGAGAAAGCCCATAAGGCCCGAGGACTTGCCGCCACCCGACAACGCCTCGCCTTCAGCGCGCAAGTGGCTGAAGTTGGTCCCGGTACCCGAGCCGTATTTGAACAGGCGCGCCTCGCGCACCCACAGATCCATGATGCCGCCTTCGTTCACCAGATCATCATCGACTGACTGGATGAAGCACGCGTGCGGCTGCGGATGTTCATACGCGGATTTCGATTTGGTCAGCTTGCCGGTCTTGTAGTCGACATAGTGGTGACCCTGCGCGGGACCGTCGATTCCATAAGCCCAATGCAGACCGGTATTGAACCACTGCGGGCTGTTCGGTGCGGCGCGCTGGGTCGCGAGCATATAGCGCATCTCATCAAAGTAGGCGCGCGCGTCCTCTTCCGTCGAGAAGTAGCCACCCTTCCAGCCCCAATAGGCCCAGGCGCCCGCCAGACGGTCAAAAACCTGCTTAGAAGACGTCTCACCATCGAACTCCGCGCCATCGGCCGGGACCGAGCGCCACAGAAATTCGGGGACGTCTTTCTCTTTTACTTTCTTCAGCTTAGACGGCACGCCCGCTTTACGGAAATACTTTTGCGCGATGACGTCGCTGGCAACCTGGCTCCAACGCGTGGGCACTTCGATGTTGTCCAGGCGAAAAACGATGGTGCCATCGGGGTTTCGAATCTCAGACGTCGCTGAGACAAAGTCCAGTGCCGCATAAGCGTCCTGCCCCGGTTTCGTAAATTTCCTGTCAATCTTCATGTCCGCACGCCCTAGATTCAATCAACTTGTCTTTCAGCGTCAGGTCCTCAGACGCGGACCGATCGCCATGCCGTATAAAATTAGGCGCAATAGACCAGCCGCTGCATTCCGCAGCGCAAAACCGATCAAACGGTTGCACGTTACTATGATGTGCTTTCCGACCCTCGCCCTGTG
This sequence comes from Ruegeria atlantica, assembly GCF_947495585.1. Taxonomy (GTDB): domain Bacteria; phylum Pseudomonadota; class Alphaproteobacteria; order Rhodobacterales; family Rhodobacteraceae; genus Ruegeria; species Ruegeria atlantica_G. The sequence goes on from NZ_CANLZK010000001.1 coordinate 803,272, forward strand.
CCCTATTCTGGTTTTGATACCAGATTTTGTGGCAACCCTTCCGGCCCATACAACTTGACGTATCGACCCATAGATCGTCAACGCCATTTTTAGGTCATTTTTGATATCTTTTGTGTTGACCCATTTCTGACAACTTGCTTCCAGACACCCTGTTCTGATTCCTCCACAGGTTCATCCACCAAGTACACCCAGCGTTTCCAAAAACCCGCAGGTAAATTAACTGTGTTTCCCGGCACAGTTATCGGAATTTGATAATCTAACGCTAAGGTGTCTACGTTGAATGAGAATCACGAAGCGGTCATTTTGAACCGCGGCGTCAGGTAACCCGCCGGGCGCGATCACTCAAAGGGGAGCGGACAGATGTCGTTGTTACGTTTACTTCCGATTCTGGCCCTGATCGTGGCCTGCACACCACAAGATGTGCGCCCTCCGGCACGCAGCGCCCAGTTCGATGATTTTCCCAAAAGGCTGTTCGACACGTTCGAGATAAGCTGCGACGGCCCGGGTGAACGCTTTGAAAGTACCGGGAATCGGGTTTTCGAATGCACCGAGCTTCTACCTCCGGACATGACCGCTTTTCTGATTCTAAACTATGACGGTTACCCTCAGGATCTGCCCAAAAGCGTGATGCGGCTGACAACGACCAAAAACAACTCGGGCTACCGTGTCGATGCTGAGCTGTATTTCAACGTCCCACGCAAAAGCGGCCCGTCGGTAAAAGTACCAGTGGAAAGCGAAACGCTGGATAAGGCGCTTGGCGCGCTTTACCAAGCGTTGGGTGGATCGCCAACATAAGTGAAAGAAGTGGTCGGGGCGGCAGGATTCGAACCTACGACCCCCTGTACCCAAAACAGGTGCGCTACCAGACTGCGCCACGCCCCGAACCGTGCGCCTTCCTAACCATGCCAATCTGATTTGAAAAGCCCTAACAGGACCAAATTGCAGGACCTTGCGAAAAAATTTCGTGCCGCATGACGGTTCCGGGCTTAATTGAGTAGCGCGCGGCAAGTCCCGCGTTGATTTCGAGAACCGCAAAGACGGAATCACCACCTTCGATTGGTGTCAGATCACCGGGAATCGCACCTTGATGAACATGCGTCACGGTCCCAGCCCTATCGATGAAAATGATGTCCAAGGGAATCAGTGTGTTCTTCATCCAGAACACCACAGGTTGCGGCGGGTCAAAAACGAACAGCATGCCCGAACGGTTTGGCAACGACTCGCGGAACATCAATCCACGCGACCGATCCTGCGGGCTAATCGCCAATTCGATATTGAATCGGATCTGCGCCGAGTCGTTCTTGATGTCGATCTGATCAGGCTTGCACGCAGCCCAGGTCATCCCGGACCAAAGCAACAAAACCGCTAAAAGACCCGGAAAAAACTTAGGCATGAAACACTCAGTCGTCCAAAGCAGCTTCCCAGGCCAGTACCTGAGCCGCCATACGTCCACGCTTGCCACTGATGACTCGCATCGCGAGGGCCTCGCCCGGCTGCAGGTCCGACAGACCAGAGCGGCGAAGAACTTCGATATGCAGGAACACATCTTCACCACGGCCAAAAACATTGGCGAACCCAAAGCCTTTGCCTTTGTCGAACCATTTGACTCGCGCGGCCTCTAGCGGGGCAGCGGCGATCTCAATCGGATCAAGCTCGGCAAAATCAGCCAGCATCATCGTGTCCGTCCGCGCGGGCGGATCGACACTGATGACCTCGACCGCCTGAACACCACGGTCCGTGCGATGGGTCATGATTTCTATGCCCGCACCATCTGCGACCGAACTTTGGCCGAAGTTGCGCAACACATTGACGTGCAACAAAATATCCGGACCGCCCTCATCAGACACAACAAATCCGAAGCCCTTTGCAGGGTCGAACCATTTCACGTGTCCACGGACGCGGTACATGTTGTTCAGATCTTCTGGCACGGCGTTCCCATCGCGAAAATTGTCATTTCGTTAAGGGTCCGATGTGTATGGGAATGGCTCGCAAATTCAAGCTGAAAAAACCCTTTGTTTTCGGCTTCTTGCATTTCACGATACGCGAACGTCATGGATTTAACCTCTGTATCTGCCAGTCGGAACCCACTTGATCCCGCTGCCATCGGAACCTGTCGTGCAACCGAAAGGCCCCATCGGCCCAGAATTCGATTTCGGTTGGCACCAGCCGATAGCCGCCCCAAAACGGCGGGCGTGGCGGGTTCGGGCCCAACTTGGCCGTCACCTTGGCCACCTCGGCCATCAGAACCGAGCGACTGCTGAGAGGCTGAGACTGCTTGGACGCCCAGGCCCCCAATCGGCTTTTTAGCGAGCGGGACGCATAATACTCATCCGCCTGCGGCCCGCTTTCTCTGGTTATTGTACCACGAACTCGGATTTGCCGCCGCAGAGATTTCCAATGCATCACAAAAGCAGCTTTTCCAGCGCCGTCCAACTCGGCCGCCTTAGCACTTTCGTAGTTGGTGTAGAACACAAAAGCTGCCGGTTCGATCTCTTTCAGAAGAACCATTCGCACATTCGGCATACCGTCCGAATCGACGGTCGCCAAAGCAATAGCGTCCGGATCGTTCGGTTCATTCTCTTTGGCCTCAGCCAGCCACCGCCCCGCTATTTCAAACGGATCGGTGCCGGCAAATATGCCGCTACGTTCGCTCATTCCCATCCCCTGGAAACTAATAAAGCCCACCCTAGGGCGAGAACCCGCCACGGGCAAGAGCGCGCGGCCTTGATGCAGCGCACCCAATGGCATAAACCATCCCAACATAACGCGAAGACAGGCGGAGAACCAAACATGTCAAATCAGTTGATGGCCGGCAAACGCGGCCTCATCATGGGACTGGCCAATGATAAATCAATCGCATGGGGAATAGCCCGTGCCTTGTCCGAATCCGGAGCAGAGCTGGCTTTTTCTTATCAAGGCGACGCACTTAAGAAACGCGTTGATCCACTGGCGGCACAACTTGGCAGTGAAATTGTTCTGCCCTGCGACGTCAGTGACGAAGAATCGATTGATGCGCTGTTCACATCTCTGGAAGAGAAATGGGGCAAGCTGGACTTTGTTGTTCACGCCATCGGTTTTTCGGACAAGAACGAACTGCGGGGCCGCTACGTCGACACGTCGCGCGCGAACTTCAAACTGACCATGGACGTGTCGGTCTATTCCTTTACCGCTGTGATGCAACGGGCCGAAAAGATGATGTCCGAAGGCGGCAGCGCAGTCACCCTGACCTATTACGGTGCTGAGCAGGTGATGCCGCATTATAACGTGATGGGTGTCGCCAAAGCTGCACTTGAGGCATCGGTCAAATATCTGGCCGAGGATTTGGGCAAGGACGGTATCCGCGTGAACTCGATCTCGGCCGGTCCGATCAAGACATTGGCCGCCAGCGGGATTGGCGACTTCCGCTACATTATGAAATGGAACGAGTATAACTCGCCCCTGCGCCGCAACGTGACTATCGATGATGTTGGTAAATCGGCACTGTATCTGCTGTCGGACCTCAGCAGCGGTGTAACAGGAGAAAACCTCCACGTGGATTCGGGTTATCACATTGTCGGCATGAAAGCCGTCGACGCACCTGACGTCGAAAAGGGTTAATGACATGAGCGCCAAGGATCGCCTTCCCCACGAAAAAGGGTTTCACATCAGCTGGGATCAGATCCACCGTGATTCCCGCGCCTTGGCCTGGCGTCTGGACGGGCAAGGCCCGGATGACGGCGCATGGCGCGCTGTTGTGGCCATCACCCGTGGCGGTATGGCGCCTGCGATGATCGTCAGCCGCGAGCTGGACATTCGCACCGTCGACACAGTCAGCGTGCGCTCGTACCACCATCAGGACCAAGGCGAAGCCGAGGTGTTGAAAGCCCCCGATGCCCAGCTGATGCGCGACGGCGAAGGTATTCTGATCATCGACGATCTGGTCGATAGCGGCAAAACGCTGGAGCTGGTGCGCGCAATGTACCCCAAGGCGCATTTCGCGACAGTTTACGCCAAGCCCAAGGGTCGTCCGATGGTGGACACGTTCATCACCGAGGTCAGCCAGGACACCTGGATCTTTTTCCCTTGGGATATGGCCCTGCAATATGTCGAGCCCTACCGCGGGACCGACTAAAAGAACCCTCTCAACCCACAAAGAGTGAGGCAAAGCCTTACAAAGGACAGGCCCGTCATGACCCAGTCCCGTACCACCGCGACATTTGCCCCTCCGGTCATGGAGGCGCGGCGCTGGTTGGAGGGGGTGGAGTTTCCTGATGACCGTCCCCTGATCAACGTCAGCCAGGCGGCCCCGGTCGATCCACCGCCCCTGGCGTTGCGCGAAGCGATTGCCAGCTTTGCCGTGACCGAAGACAGCGCCCATCTTTACGGGCCGGTTCTGGGCAATCCTGCCCTGCGATCTGAACTCGCCCTTCAGATCGGGTCGCATTATGACACGCTGGTGTCCAGCGATCAGGTGGCAATCACCTCGGGCTGCAATCAGGCATTTGCGGCTGCGGTCACAGCGATCACCGATCAGGATGACGAGGTGATTGTTCCAACGCCCTGGTACTTTAATCACAAGATGTGGCTGGACATGGCAGGCGTCCGAACCGTGGATCTGCCAACCGATGACGCTCTGCTGCCCGATCCGGACGCAGCCCGTGCTCTGATCACTGACAAAACCCGCGCTATCGTTCTGGTGACCCCGAACAATCCCGGCGGAGTGGAATACCCTGCCCCTTTGGTGCGCGCATTCTTTGATCTTGCGCAAGAGGTCGGCATCCGGCTGATCGTGGACGAAACATATCGGGACTTCGACAGCCGCAGCGGCCCACCGCATGACCTGTTCGCCCAGCCTGACTGGGATCAAACCCTGATCCACCTCTATTCCTTTTCCAAAGCATACAGGCTGACCGGCCACCGTGTCGGCGCGATTGCGACCGGCACTGACCTGCTATCCGAGATTGAAAAGTTTTTGGACACAGTCGCCATCTGCCCAAGCCAGATTGGCCAGCACGCAGCCCTTTGGGGAATGCAGAACCTGTCGCAATGGCTGGCAGGTGAACGGGATGAGATCCTCGACCGCCGCGCCGCAATTGCCGAGCTGTTGCCAAGCCTGACGGACAAGGGTTGGCGGCTGCTGGGTCTGGGCGCTTATTTCGCCTATTTCGAACACCCGTTCGATATCCCATCGAACGAACTGGCCCAACGACTGGTCCCCGAGGCCGGCATCCTGCTGCTGCCCGGCACAATGTTCATGCCCGAAAATGATGCGGCCGGAAAACGTCAGGTTCGTATCGCATTTGCCAATCTGGACCGCGCCGGATTGGGGCAATTGTTCGAACGGCTGGCTGCTCTGTCCTTCTGAGCTTGCTCCCCGACGGTGCGCGTCGTATTCAGGGCCGCAACCGACGGGGCAGTTACCTGCCGACAAAAGCACGAAGAGGGCACAATGGCCGCAGGCGTAAAAAAGTTATCAAAGACCTTTGTCTGGATTCTCATGGGCCTTTTGATGCTCGGACTTGCAGGGTTTGGCGCAACCAGCCTCTCTGGCACCGTGCGTTCGGTGGCCCAGGTCGGGAACGAGGATATCTCGGTTGATGACTATGTCCGCGAGCTGCAGCGCGAGATCCGCGCGGTTGAACAACAGACAGGCCAGCCTTTGCAAATGTCGCAGGCCATTGAGTTTGGTCTGGATCGTCTTGCCTTGTCGCGCCTGACGGCTTTAGCAGCGCTGGACAATGAGGTCGGTTTGTTGGGTATCTCGATCGGTGATGAGAACCTGCAGGAAGAAATTGTTGCGATTCCAGCTTTTCAGGGCGTCAACGGCACATTTGACCGCGACGCGTATCAGTTCCAACTGGAACAGGTCGGCATGTCCGATACCGAGTTCGAATCGGACCTGCGCAAGGAAACATCCCGCACAATCGTGCAGAGTGCCGTGGTTAGCGGTGTGAAGATGCCCGAAACCCTCACGCAGGTGTTGACCGACTACGTTGGTGCCCGCCGCAGCTTTACCGTCGCAACTTTGGCACCGGACGCCCTGCCCGTACCTGTTGCCGCCCCGAGCGACGAGCAGATCCAAACGTTTTATGACGAGAACACCGAGCTGTTCACCCTGCCGCGCACCAAAAAGCTGACTTATGCGATCCTGTCACCCGAAATGCTGCTCGACGACGTGGAAGTCGACGAGGATTCGGTAAAGCGTTTGTACGAACAGCGCGCAGCTGAATTCCAACAGCCCGAGCGTCGCCTAGTTGAACGCCTGACCTTTCCGGATCAAGAAGCAGCACAAACTGCCATGGCTCAGCTAGAGGTCGGCGGTGCAACCTTCGAACAACTGGTTCGGGATCGCCAGCTTGAGCTCAGCGATATCGATCTTGGCGACGTCACCCGCGAGGATCTGGGCGAAGCCGCCGATGGTGTCTTTGCTGCTGATCTGGACGCTGTTGTCGGCCCGCTGCCTTCCACCTTCGGACCGGCGCTGTTCCGCATCAATGGCTCGCTTGCCGAAAACAACACGTCGTTTGAAGATGCCGCCCCTGCCCTGCGCGAGGAATTGGCAGCCGATCGCGCCCGCCGCCAGATCGAGGCGCAGGCCGAGGATATCAATGACCTGCTGGCCGGTGGCGCGACTTTGGAAGAACTGACCTCCGAGACCGAAATGGAGCTGGGTCAAATCGACTGGACCGCGCAAACCGGTGAAGGCGTCGCCGCCTATGACGGGTTCCGCAGCGCAGCCGAAGCCGTGCAGGATGGCGACTTTCCCGAGGTCGCGTTTCTTGAAGATGGCTCGATCTTTGCCCTGCGTCTGAACGAAGTTCTCGAACCCCGGCCGGAGCCGATTGAGACCGCACGTGACCGCGTTGTTGCCGCCTGGATCCAGGCCGAAACCAACAAGGCGTTGGAAGAACAGGCAAATGCTGTTCTGGAGCAGGTGCAGACCGACGGTGACTTTGCCGCAACCGAATTGCCGTTCCGGGTAGAAAACGCCCTGACGCGCACGGCCTTTCTGGAAGATGTGCCCGCAGATTTCATGACGCAAGTCTTTGAAATGGAACAAGGAGATCTGCGCGTCATTCCCGGTGCCGGAACCGCGTTTATCGTGCGTCTGGACGAGCTGCTGCCGCCTGCCGAAACAGATGAGCTGCGTCAGGTCCAAGCGGCCCTTACCGCGCAGTTGGATCAGGCTTTGGCCCAGAACATCTTTGATGCATTTGTCCGCGATGCACAGGTCCGTGCCCGTCCCGTCGTAGATCAGCAGGCCCTGAATGCTGTTCAGGCGAGCTATTAAAAGAGACTGAATATGGCGCTGACCCCCGACTTCGACAGCTTCGCCCGCGCCTATGAGGCAGGCGAGAATCAGGTTGTCTATACCCGCTTAGCCGCTGATCTGGACACGCCGGTTTCCTTGATGCTCAAGCTGACAGGCGCCCAGAAAGACGCGTTCATGCTGGAATCGGTTACCGGCGGTGAGGTGCGTGGCCGTTATTCGATCATCGGGATGAAGCCGGACCTGATCTGGCGGTGCCAATGCGAGACGTCCGCGCTGAACCGCTCGGCCCGGTTCGACCCCGATGCGTTCTCGCCGCAAACCGGCAACCCGATGGATAACCTGCGGGCGCTGCTGGCGGAAAGTAAGATCGACCTTCCGGACGACCTGCCCCAAGCCGCAGCCGGGCTGTTTGGCTATCTCGGCTATGACATGGTGCGGCTGGTTGAATACCTGCCTAACGTAAACCCCGACCCGCTTGGCCTGCCTGATGCCATCATGCTCAGACCCTCGGTCATCGCGGTACTGGACGGCGTTAAGGGCGAAGTCACGGTCGTGTCTCCCGCATGGGTCAGCGAAGGGCAATCGGCCAAGGCTGCTTACGCACAGGCCGCAGAACGAGTTATGGACGCGGTGCGCGATCTGGAACGCGCCATGCCCGCCGAAACTCGCGATCTTGGGGATGCTTCCGAGGTGGCTGCGCCAGTATCGAATTTCACCAAATCCGGCTATTTGGAAGCGGTCGAAAAGGCCAAGGAATACATCCGCGCGGGCGACATCTTTCAGGTCGTCCCAGCACAGCGCTGGACGCAGGATTTTCCGCAACCTCCCTTCGCGCTCTATCGTTCGCTTCGGCGTACGAACCCGTCGCCCTTCATGTTCTATTTCAACTTTGGCGGCTTTCAGGTCGTGGGCGCCAGCCCCGAGATTCTGGTGCGCGTTTTTGGAGATGAGGTCACGATCCGCCCCATCGCCGGCACTCGCCCGCGCGGCGCGACCTCCGAAGAGGATAAGGCCAACGAGGTCGATCTTCTGGCCGACAAGAAAGAGTTGGCCGAGCATCTGATGCTGCTGGATTTGGGTCGCAACGACACCGCTCGGGTCTCAAAGATCGGCACTGTGCGACCGACCGAAGAGTTCATCATCGAACGCTATAGTCACGTAATGCACATCGTCTCCAACGTTGTTGGTGAGTTGGCCGAAGACAAAGACGCTCTGGATGCCTTCTTTGCCGGAATGCCTGCGGGCACCGTTTCAGGCGCGCCAAAGGTCCGTGCAATGGAGATCATTGACGAGCTTGAGCCCGAAAAGCGTGGCGTTTACGGCGGTGGTGTGGGGTATTTCAGCGCGGGCGGCGACATGGATATGTGTATTGCCCTGCGCACGGCCATCGTGAAAGACCAGAAACTTTATATTCAGGCAGGCGGAGGCGTGGTCTATGACAGCGACCCCGAGGCCGAATTCATGGAAACCGTCCACAAATCGAACGCCATTCGGCGGGCGGCTGCAGACGCGGCCCGGTTTACCGGCTCTGGCAACTCTTAAAGAATAGCGGCTGACCTCATGGTCAGCCGTTTTTCATCTTCAGCCTTACTGAGCTTCTTGCGTCATGACCGCTGAAATCGGGGCCATGGCCACGCGGCCACCGCGATCTTCCAGCCCCCATAGCAACAGGGCCGAGATCGTGTCCGGTCGCAGCCGTCCCAACATGACGACAGTTCCCTGCTGACCAGCCCGGAACGCCGCCTGATCCAAGAAACGTCGCATGATCGTTGGGTCCTGACGGGCACCGTCGATGTCGCGAAAGATGACCCCGGAAGGGATGCCATTGCGAGCGGCCAGTTTCTGGACCGTGTTCAGGCCATTATCCTGGGTGATAAGCCCGCGCCCGGTATCACCGGCAATTGCGGCCACCTGATCGGCCAGTTTGCGATTGCCCTGAATGCCGGTTCCCACGCCTTCCAGAATACCAACGGTTTCCGGCAGAGTGTCCAGCCACACAGCCATCGAAACCTCAGCATCTTGTGCGCTGGCCGCCTTAGGCAAGTCGGCAAGGGCCAGAACCTCGAAACCCGCTGCGCGATGGCGGGCCATTTTTTCGGCCGCATCGGGGTCAGACGGGCTGACGGCAAAGCTCAGTGGGTATGGGAAATCCTTCAACGCCTCGGCTCCAAAGGCCCCTTCATCATCAATCAAAATGATCGACATAAGTGGTTTGGCTTCGGGGTTTTCGAACTTGGCGGCATAGGCATCAATTGGCTTACCGGGCAGAAGTATCGCGGGTTGCTCGTCCGCTGAGACCGGCGCGTCATCGCGTTCAGTCAGCGGGACGACTCGTTTACCAATGGTCAGACCGTCAGTATCCGTTTCTTCACCGCCGATCTGCGGGACCGCTGCGATCCGGGGCAGCTTTTTAAGCTGTGGGTCTTCTTCCCCTTCTACCGCGATCGGGTTGTCCTCAAGCGGATCGACCTCGGGCTCCAGGGGTTCGATTGCCGTGGGTTCAGGCTGCGGCTCGGGTTCCGGTTGAACCGCTGCGACCTCGGGCTCGGGCAGAGGCTCTGGTTCAATTTCCGCTTCGGTGACTTCGGGCAACGGCTCTGCGACTTCAGGCTGGGCCTCTGTCACCTCGGGCTGCACCTGTTCTACTTCCGGCTCGGGCAGTATTTCCAGAACTTCAGGCGCGGGCTGCGGCTCAACCTCGGCAATGGTCTCTTCTTGCTTAGGTGCAACCGGCGGTTCCGGCGCGGTTTCCGAGATAATCGGTTCACCTTCGGTGCTGGGCAATGGCTGCAATTGCGCAGGCGACTGCGGCACAACCGGAGCCTCGTTTGATGTGGTTACCTCAACCGTTTCAGGTATTTCGACCCCTTCGACCTGCGTGACGGCCTCACTGATCGTCGGCTCAGTGTCTGGCACAGTCTCCACGTCCGCCAGCCCTGCAAGATTGTCCGTTTGATCCCCGGACGCATCGGATGTCACCGGCGGCGCGGTCACCAGATCGGCATCTGCCACCGTCTCAGCCGCTTCGGTGCTGACCTCGGGGGTCGCAGCCGGTGCAGGCTCGGGGGCCTCGGCGTTTACAACCGGTTTCCGGGTCAAAGGGGTATTCAGGGATAGTACCACACCAAGCAGACCAACAACGACCGCCCCTGCGATCATCCCGCCTAAAAATCCGCCCATCTTAACTGCCTCTCGCCTTCATCCTGCTTCGATCGCCTCAACGCCGTTTACCGCGCCTTTGGCCTGCGATTGCGCCCTGAACAGGATGTCCTCTTGACGCTGCCCCGCAAGCCTGAGCATGTATGTCCCGACATTATACCGTGGCCAAGGGCTGTATCGCCAGTCCGAAATGCCCAAGCCGAGACAAGTGCCCAAATGCTGCTGCTGATCGACAACTACGACTCGTTTACCTACAATCTGGTACACTATTTAGGCGAACTTGGCGCCGAAATGGTCATTCGACGAAATGACGCCCTGGATGTGCAAGAAGCCATGGCGATGAACCCCGCGGGGATCCTTCTTAGCCCCGGTCCGTGCGATCCCGATCAGGCCGGTATTTGTCTGGCGCTGACAGAAGCGGCAGCCGAAACAAAGACACCTCTTCTGGGGGTCTGTCTTGGTCATCAGACGATTGGGCAGGTGTTTGGCGGCAACGTTGTCCGCTGCCACGAGATTGTCCACGGCAAGATGGGTATGATGCACCACACCGGTAAAGGCGTGTTCGCTGGCTTGCCCACCCCGTTTGAGGCGACCCGCTATCATTCGCTTATCGTGGATCGGGACACGTTGCCAGATAGCCTTGAGATCACAGCAGAACTGGAAGACGGCACCATCATGGGCTTGCAACACAAAGAATTGCCCATTCACGGCGTCCAGTTCCACCCGGAATCAATCGCCTCTGAGCATGGCCACGCTCTGCTCAAGAATTTCCTGTCCGAGATGAAAGTTCCTGCATGAGCGACGCTCTGAAGCCATTGATCGGAGCCGCTGCCGATCGACCCTTAACGCGTGCCGAGGCTGAACAGGCTTTTAGCATCCTGTTTGATGGCGAAGCCACGCCCAGCCAGATTGGCGGCCTGCTGATGGCGATGCGCACACGCGGTGAAACGGTGGACGAATATGCAGCCGCTGCCGCCGTGATGCGTGCAAAGTGCAATGCGGTGAAAGCACCGGCGGGTGCGATGGATATCGTTGGCACTGGCGGCGACGGCAAAGGCACTCTGAACATTTCAACCGCCACGGCGTTTGTTGTGGCTGGGGCTGGTGTCACTGTCGCCAAACACGGCAATCGAAACCTCAGTTCTAAGTCAGGTGCCGCGGACGCCTTGGGACAGCTGGGCATCAACGTTATGGTAGGGCCGCAAACCGTTGAAAAGGCTCTGCAAAAGGTCGGCATTGGATTCATGATGGCGCCCATGCACCATCCTGCGATTGCGCATGTCATGCCCAGCCGACAAGAGCTTGGGACGCGTACGATTTTCAACATTCTTGGCCCGTTGACCAACCCCGCTGGAGTTCGGCGTCAACTGACCGGTGCGTTCAGTCGCGACCTGATCCGCCCAATGGCGGAAACGTTGGGACTGCTGGGCGCTGAACACGCCTGGTTAGTGCACGGATCAGATGGCACGGATGAGTTGACGATCACCGGCGTAAGCTGGGTCGCCGCGCTGGAAGATGGCGTTGTGAAAGAGGTCGAGCTGCATCCTGAAGACGCAGGGCTGCCGGTCCACCCGTTTGAGGACATCATCGGCGGCACGCCCGAGGAAAACGCCGTCGCATTCCGCGCCTTGTTGGACGGCGCGCCATCGGCCTACCGCGACGCGGTGTTGTTGAATTCCGCCGCGGCCCTTGTGGTTGCAGGCGCTGCTGATGACTTGAAAGACGGCGCTGCCAAGGCGCGGGAAAGCATCGACAGCGGAAAAGCTAAAGACAAAATCGCGGCCCTGGCCCGAATTACGCAGGAGGCCGCATGACCGAGACGGTTCTGGACAAGATCAAAGCCTACAAACTTGAAGAAGTTGCGGCAGACAAAGCGCAGAAGTCGCTGGAAACACTGGAAAATGAGGCCCGCAACGCGCCCGAGGTTCGCGGTTTTGCCGATGCGCTTCGAACAGCGGCACGTCGGGGTTACGGCCTGATTGCCGAGGTCAAGAAAGCCAGCCCGTCCAAAGGTCTGATCCGCCCGGATTTCGATCCACCCGCTCTGGCCAAAGCCTACGAAGAAGGCGGCGCTGCCTGTTTGTCGGTGCTGACCGACACACCCAGTTTTCAGGGTGCAAAGGAATACCTGACCGAAGCCCGGGCTGCCACCGAGCTTCCGGCGCTGCGCAAGGATTTTATGTACGACCCCTATCAAGTGGTCGAAGCGCGTGCTCTGGGTGCGGATTGCATCCTGATCATTATGGCATCGGTAGAAGACGCCCAAGCCGCCGAACTGGAACAGACTGCATTCGACTGGGGTATGGATGTCCTGATCGAAGTTCACAACCAGGAAGAACTGGAACGTGCAGCAGAGCTGAAAAGCTCACTGATTGGGATAAACAACCGTAATCTCAAGACTTTCGAGACATCTCTTGATACGACGCGCCACCTGTCTAAGCTTGTACCAGCAGGCCGGACGATCGTTTGCGAAAGTGGTTTGAGCACACCGGAAGATCTGGCAGACATCGCACGTTACGGCGCGCGCAGCTTCCTGATCGGTGAAAGCCTGATGCGTCAGGACGACGTGGCAGCAGCCACCCGCCACCTTTTGGCAAGCCCTCTAATCCCCGGAGTCATGTGATGCCGCTGACCCATTTTGATGCTCAGGGACAGGCCCATATGGTCGATGTCTCGGACAAGGAAGTCACCGACCGCGTCGCCGTGGCGGCTGGCCACATCAAAATGGCGCAGGACACCTTTGATCTGATTTCCGAAGGCCGCGCCAAGAAAGGTGATGTTCTAGGCGTGGCGCGTCTTGCGGGCATCATGGGCGCGAAGAAAACGCCTGATCTGATCCCTTTATGTCACCCGCTCCCGGTCACCAAGGTAGCTGTCGAACTGACGCTGGATCCCGACTTGCCCGGTGTGCAGGTCCAGGCCACAGTCAAAACATCGGGCCAGACCGGTGTCGAGATGGAGGCGCTGACCGCCGTGTCCACGGCTGCGCTAACGGTCTATGACATGACCAAGGCCGTAGATAAGGCTATGGAAATCGGCGGCATCCGCGTATTGCTGAAAGATGGCGGAAAATCAGGGCGTTACGAAGCGAAATGATCACTGTCGAAGAGGCCCGTGTGCTGTTGTTTGAACTGGTATCGCCCCTTCCAGCCGAGACCGTTGCTTTGTCCGACGCCGCAAGTCGTGTTCTGGCTCAGGATATCGAGGCCACTCGCGACCAGCCGCCTTTTGAGGCATCCTCGATGGATGGTTACGCGCTAAAAGCGACTGAGGTCGAGCTGCACGCGATGTTCAAGGTCATCGGCGAGTCGGCCGCTGGCAACCGCTACACCGGTCGCGTCGGGCCCGGACAGGCAGTGCGTATCTTCACCGGCGCCCCAGTCCCCGAAGGTGCTGATTTCGTTGTCATACAAGAAGATACCGAACGTCGCGGCGACCTGATCACAATCTCGGACCTGCCAAGCCCAAAAACGAATATCAGACCTGCGGGCGTCGATTTCAAAGCAGGCACGAAGATCTCGGCCCCACGTCAGTTGCGCGCCGAGGACATCGCGCTGATGGCGGCGATGAATGTTGCGACCGTACCAGTGACTCGAAAACCTGTCGTCGCTCTGATCTCCACCGGTGATGAATTGGTGATGCCGGGCGAAACCCCGGGCCCCGATCAGATCATCGCATCCAACACGTTTGGCTTGAAAGCACTGCTGGAGGGCGCTGGCGCACACGTCCGCATCCTTCCGGTCGCGCGCGATACGGTCTCATCGCTTGAAACTGCCTTCGGACTGGCCGAAGGAGCGGATCTGGTTGTGACCATCGGCGGCGCATCGGTTGGAGATTACGATCTGGTGTCAGATGTCTCAACCGGGCTGGGAATGGAGCAATCTTTCTACAAGATCCGAATGCGCCCCGGCAAACCCCTGATGGCAGGTCGATTGGGACAAACGGCAATGGTCGGCCTGCCCGGAAATCCTGTTAGTGCAATGGTTTGTGGCTATCTCTTTCTGTTGCCAATGGTACGTCGGATGTTGAGTGTCGAACAGGTCCTACCCCCATTGCGAACCGCAAGGCTTGCTGAACCGCTCGGCGAAAACGGTCCGCGTGAGCATTACATGCGGGCTATGCTGGATGAAACCGGCATTCGCGCATGTTCCGATCAGGACAGTTCACTGCTCAGCGTTTTGGCGCAGGCAAATGCTCTGTTGGTGCGGACTCCGCATGACCCCGCCCGACCTGCCGGGGATGAGGTTCATTACCTGCCGATCTAAATCCCGCTCAAATCCGTTGACACAAAACGTGAACATGCGTAGAACAAAAGAAAACGCATGACCGATGAGGTGTGAGCAATGTTGACCAAGAAGCAGTTGGATTTGTTGGAATTCATTCACAAACGCGTTCAGGCGGACGGTGTTCCGCCCAGTTTCGATGAAATGAAGGCCGCGTTGGACCTCAGGTCCAAATCCGGCATCCACAGATTGATTACGGCACTAGAGGAACGTGGGTTCATTCGGCGTCTGGCGCATCGTGCGCGGGCCATTGAAATCGTCAAACTGCCGGAAAGCCTGGGTGGAGAACCCACAGTGGCCTTCAAGCCGCGTGTGATCGAAGGCGACAAGCCTTCCGGCCCCCGCCCCGCGAACTTTGAGCCGGTGACCGTCGATGCGATGGAATTGCCAGTGATGGGCCGCATCGCCGCCGGTGTTCCAATCGAAGCGATCAGCCACGTCTCGCACCGCGTCGCGGTACCCGGAACAATGGTTTCCGGAAAAGGAGAGCACTACGCGCTGGAAGTGCGTGGCGACTCGATGATCGACGCGGGTATCAACGATGGCGACGTGGTGGTAATCCGGGAAACCTCGGTTGCCGACAACGGCGATATCGTTGTTGCTCTTGTCGAAGATCAGGAAGCCACCTTGAAGCGGTTCTTCCGCCGCGGGCAGGCGATTGCGCTTGAGGCCGCGAACCCCGCCTATGAAACCCGCGTTCTGCCGGAAGATAAGGTCAAGGTGCAGGGTCGTCTGGTTGGACTGATCCGCAGCTACTAAAACTGCTTGGTAGCTCGGTTCCCGGATGTGTTCGGGGACCAGAGCCTGTCGCCCATCACCTCTTTAGACGTTGTGATCTTGCCGCCCGACAGGGACAGGCTTCCCGTTGCCAGCAGCCGTTTCGGATCAAAGACTTCACAGCCACCGGACAGTTGCAGCGCCACGGCAGAAATCACGATCTGATCGGCATTGCAGGCACTGATCCCGCGCGCCGCGCGTTTGCCTGTAACGTGCAACACCTCTTTGCCCTGCCAGTCATACCGTTGAATGGTGCCGGAATCATGCGGCCAACGGCTGGCCGCATGCAGCTGATCTGCCCCGTCCCCATCATTTTCCAGCCAGACGGTTGCGACAAACCCGCTTCCCTTTTTCTTACTCAAGGCGCGTCCTTGTTCGGTCATCACGCCAACAAGACCACCACTATCCGCAACCAGTATTTCAGGGCGATTTCCCTGCCCCCATAATATCAACGCCACGGCCATTGGTGCCACCCCAACCCATTTGGCCCGTCCTTGCCACAGCGCAAGCCACAGGCCGCCAAGCGCAATTAGCGGCAGGACAGGGGTCGGCGGGCTGACAACATATCCTTGCGCGCCGTCAAATCCCGATACCCATTGCGAAACCGCAAGAATCCACTCTAAACCCAGCCCCATCACTGCCAGCGGCACCATCTCAAGACCGAATGGCGACAGCAGTGCTGCCACCACGGCCGAGGGGACGACAATCATGCCCATGACCGGCACCGAAAGCATGTTGGCCAGAAGGCCATAGTGAGACAATGTGTTGAAATGCGCCGCACCAATTGGCGCGGTTGCAAACCCCGCGATAGCCGAGGAAATCAGAAGGCCCGCGACAGGTTTCAGCCACTTTGGCCCCGGCATCGGTCCCAATTTACGCAACGCTCCGAACACCGCCACAAGCGCTGTCGTTGCGGCAAAAGACATTTGAAACCCCGGGCTAAGCAAGGATTCGGGGCGCAGAATGAGTACAATAAGGGCGGCGACCGCAACGGCCCGTAGGGAAATAGCGCGTCTGTCGATCAGTATGGCCATCAACATGACACTCGCCATGACAAAGGCGCGTTCCGTGGCGACGTTTCCCCCAGACAGTAACAAGTAGATCGTGGCCGAGACCATCGCACAGACAGCCGCCAGTTTGCGCACAGGCAATCTGAGAGCCAGCGCAGGAATGGTTGAAAACAAAAGCCTGCACATCAAGTAGACGAACCCGGTCAGCAGGCCCATGTGGAGGCCCGAAATCGCCAACAGATGCGCCAGGTTGGAAGCGCGCAGTGACTTTAGCGTTTCTTGCCCCATACCGCTGCGATCACCCGTTGTGACGGCGGCCGCAAACCCGCCAATCTCACCCGGCAGGATCGTGCGGACATGGTTGGAAATCGCCATTCGCCGTGCTGTAATGCGGATGCCTTCGGGCTGCGGGGGCGCAGCGATCAGCACCGGAACTCGGGTGTATCCCACGGCCCCCAGTCGTTGAAACCACGCGTGTCGCCGAAAATCGAACCCTCCCGGTTCCACCGGGCCTTGTGGGGGCGACAAATGGGCAGTGGTCATGATCCTTTGGCCGGGCGCTAGTGACCGTGCGCCGCCGTGCAGGGAGAGCCGCACGCGCCGCGGCCGCCGGTCACCGGGCACATCCCCTATACGCACCCGATCCAGCGTAATCCGCAGCGCATCCGACGCAGAGCGATCCATGGCTACGACCCGCCCCTCGACCGGGCCGTAATAGCGCCATGACAGGACCGGCTCTGCTACCGTATGGGCGCGCGCACCTGCCAGGATGAAGCCGGCAGCGATCAGCGCCCCCCCTGTTGTCAACGTAGCCCAGCCAGACGGCAGCCTGCGCGCCACGCCCAGGCAAATGGCAATCACGGCCACGAGGCTTGCGTAAACCATCCAGCCCGGTTCAAACCGCAGGCTGAAATACAGACCAATACCGACGGCCAGACACACCGGAGACCACTGAAACAAATACCCTGTCTGGTTCAGTAATGCGGCCTCGACCCGTGCCAGAACACGCATGGTTGCCCCCGTCCTTCCGGCTCGTTAGACAGGCGCCAATCTATGCCCGACACGGTTACCAAAAGGTTAATCCACACAATGTCCGATCAGGTCGTCACTCGTTTCGCTCCGTCCCCAACCGGTTTCCTGCATATCGGCGGGGCCCGTACGGCGCTGTTCAATTGGCTTTATGCCCGCGGCCGCGGCGGCAAGTTCCTGTTGCGGATCGAAGACACCGACCGTGAACGTTCGACCCCCGAAGCAACGGCTGCAATCCTGCAAGGGATGGAGTGGCTGGGTCTTGATCACGACGGCGATGTAATTAGTCAATTCGAGGGTGCCGAACGTCACGCCGAGGTGGCGCATCAGTTGCTGGCTGAGGGCAAGGCGTACAAGTGCTTTTCAACGCAGGAAGAGATCTCGGCCTTCCGCGAACAAGCGCGGGCCGAGGGGAAATCGACCCTGTTCCGCAGCCCTTGGCGCGATGCAGACGCGTCCTCCCATCCGGACGCTCCGTTTGCGATCCGCATCAAAGCGCCTCAGGACGGCACGACGGTAATCCGCGATCAGGTTCAGGGTGACGTGACCATTCGCAACGATCAGTTGGACGACATGATCCTACTGCGGTCGGACGGCACTCCGGTCTATATGCTGGCAGTTGTGGTCGACGATCACGATATGGGCGTGACCCATGTAATCCGTGGAGACGACCACCTGAACAACGCCGCGCGGCAGATGATGATCTATGAGGCGATGGGCTGGGACGTTCCGGTATGGGCGCACATCCCCCTGATCCACGGGCCGGATGGTAAAAAGCTGTCCAAACGCCACGGTGCTTTGGGCGCGCAGGAATATCAGGCCATGGGTTACCCAGCGGCTGGTATGCGCAACTATTTGGCGCGTTTGGGTTGGAGCCACGGCGATGATGAATTCTTTACGGACGCGCAGGCCAAAGAGTGGTTCGATCTTGACGGAATCGGCAAAAGCCCCGCCCGTTTCGACCTGAAAAAGCTGGAAAATCTGTGTGGACAGCACATCGCCATCGCGGATGATGCTGCATTGCGGCAAGAGATCGAAGCCTATCTGGCAGCGGCAAATTTACCTAACCTCACGGAAACACAATCCGGTGATCTGGAACGTGCGATGTATTGCCTCAAGGATCGCGCGCGGATGTTCCCGGAACTTCTTGAAAAAGCTCACTTTGTGTTGACATCTCGGCCAATTGACCCCGATGAAAAGGCTGCAAAAGCGCTGACCTCAGTATCCGATGGTATACTGAGTGAATTGACGCCGCACGTGCAAAATGCTAGCTGGACGCGAAACGAACTGGAGCAAACCCTAAATTCGTTTGCAGAAGCGAAAGAGGTTAAGTTCGGCAAACTGGCGGGTCCGTTGCGGGCTGTGTTGGCAGGTCGGGCAGTGACGCCTTCAGTTTTTGACATGATGCTTGTGCTGGGGAAGGAAGAAACCCTGGCCCGGCTTTCTGACGCAGCGACGTAAACCCAATCTTCATATTTGGGTAACGCTGCTCCGCTAACACCCGGACTGCGCGCCCGCGCGCAGCCGTTGCCCGCAAGGTCGGACAGCGATTCGACATGCGTAAGAATGAGGAAGGGACACTATGACCGACAGCAATAAAACAGCCACTCTGACAGTCCATGGTGAAACGTACGAGTTGCCGGTTCATTCTCCGACCGCTGGACCTGACGTCATCGACATCCGTAAACTGTACAGCGATGCCGGAGTGTTCACCTACGACCCCGGTTTTACGTCGACCGCAAGCTGTGACAGCACCATTACCTATATTGACGGCGAAAAAGGCGAGCTGCTGCACCGTGGCTATCCGATCGACCAGCTGGCCGGAAAATCGCATTTCCTAGAAGTTTGCTATCTGCTGCTGTACGGAGAGCTGCCGCAAGCCAAAGATCTAGAGCAGTTCGAAACCACCATCACGCGCCACACCATGCTGCACGAACAGATGCAGTACTTCTATCGCGGCTTCCGTCGGGATGCGCATCCGATGGCGATTATGGTGGGTGTCGTTGGCGCAATGTCGGCGTTCTATCACGACTCAACCGACGTATCTGATCCGCATCAGCGCGAGGTCGCTTCGCACCGTCTGATCGCCAAGATGCCGACGATCGCCGCATGGGCCTATAAGTATCACATCGGCCAGCCCTTCGTTTATCCGCGCAACGATCTGGACTACGCGTCCAACTTCCTACGCATGTGCTTTGCCGTTCCCGCTGAAGAATATGAGGTGAACCCGATCCTCAGCCGCGCGATGGACCGGATTCTGACGCTGCACGCAGATCACGAGCAGAATGCGTCGACCTCGACCGTGCGTCTGGCGTCATCCTCGGGCGCAAACCCGTTTGCGTGTATCGCGGCGGGTGTGGCTTGCCTTTGGGGCCCTGCCCATGGTGGCGCAAACCAGGCCTGTTTGGAGATGTTGGAGGAGATCGGTTCCGTCGATCGTATTCCGGAATACATCGACCGTGCCAAGGACAAGAACGACCCGTTCCGCCTGATGGGCTTTGGCCACCGCGTCTACAAGAACTTCGACCCGCGCGCGACTGTAATGAAGCAATCAGCCGACGAAGTGCTGGAACTGCTTGGCGTAGACAACAATCCGAAGCTGCAGGTTGCCAAGGCACTAGAAAAGCAAGCACTGGAAGATCCGTATTTCGCCGAGAAGAAACTGTTCCCGAATGTGGACTTTTACTCGGGCATCATCCTCGAGGCGATGGGTTTCCCCACCTCAATGTTCACGCCGATCTTCGCGCTGTCGCGCACCGTTGGCTGGGTCAGCCAATGGAAAGAGATGATCGCAGATCCACAGAACAAAATCGGTCGTCCGCGTCAGCTGTATCTGGGCGAAACGACCCGCGATTATGTGGACATCGAAAACCGCTGATAGCCGGTTACAATTTCGAAACGCCTCGGACCCGTGTCCGGGGCGTTTTTTTTGTTTTAGAATAGTGTCAGTTGATCCCCGGCCTGCGCGGGCCTGGAGAACAGATCACATCGTAGCGGCGGTGTTTTTGTGGCCAGCCCCAAACGTTTGACCGCGAGCTTGAAGCGCTTGGCCACCAGCCCGGCATACTCACCCTCCCCCCGCATGCGGTGCCCCCAACGCGGGTCATAGTCACGACCACCGTGCATTTCGCGCAGTTTGGACATGACCTTTTCAGCTCGCGCCAGCTCATGCTGATGCAGCCAGGATTGCCACAGCTCAGAGACTTCGCGCGGAAGGCGCAGCATGATCCAGGTTGCGGAATCAGCGCCCGCGTCTCGCCCGGCTTCCAGCATGGATTCCAATTCGTGATCCGTCAGACCCGGTATCAAAGGCGATGTCATGACGCGTACCGGCACTCCTGCATCGGTCAACCGTCGGATCGTCGCCAGCCGTCTTACAGGGGATGGCGCGCGTGGTTCCATACGTCGAGACAAGCCTGGGTCCAAAGTTGTCAACGAAATGCCGACCCGAATCAATCCAAGTTGCGCCATAGCGGTAAGGATATCCAAGTCCCGCTCGATCATCGCACCTTTGGTCACGATTGCGACCGGGTGCTGGAACTCTTGCAAGACCTGCAGGCAAGCCCGTGTGATTTGGTGGTATTTTTCGATCGGCTGATAGGGGTCGGTGTTTGTTCCCATCGCAATGGTCGCCACTTTGTACCGGGCTGAGGACAGTTCTTTCCTCAGAACCTCTGCCGCGTTTGGCCGTGCAATCAGCCGGGTTTCAAAATCCAATCCCGGCGACAACCCTAGATAGGCATGTGTCGGACGGGCAAAACAGTACACGCACCCATGCTCGCACCCGCGATACGGGTTGATTGAGCGGTCGAACGGCAGATCAGGCGATCGGTTGTAGGTGACCACACTGCGCGCGACCTCTTCCCGGACCTCAGTTCTGAGCTGAGGAAGCTTCTCTTCCATCTCCCAGCCATCGTCGCAGGCCTCGGTCGCAAAGCGTTCGAATCTGCCTGAGTCATTACTGGCCACGCCGCGGGCCTTTATGTTGAGTGCAGGCATATTTGTTCCCGTTATGTTCTCACTCAGAAATCAATAGACCCTGAATCGCCATGCGACAAGGAAAACTGTGCGAACCGCCCTATTCGCCCCCGATCCTGGACACCCGGTTTTTCCCCGGTTGTGAACAGATTGCAGGATGTTGTTGCAGATAATTCCATCGTGATCGCAAACAATTTGACGTATAGGTCGGTCCCGGAACTACCAAGGTCGCAATCGTAACAGTCTAACTGCGACGAAATGGCCAAAACGGAAAAAATGCCACCACGGGCCGATGGCCCGCCCAGCACAGGGAAATGCCCCATGTCCGATGAAGAAGACATCGTCCTGTCCGAACTCAACGACGACGAACTTGTCGAGCAGATGTTCGACGATCTTTATGACGGCCTGAAAGAAGAGATCGAAGAAGGTGTGAACATCCTGCTTGAACGCGGATGGACACCATATGACATCCTGACCAAAGCTCTGGTCGGTGGCATGACCATCGTGGGCCACGATTTCCGGGACGGCATCCTGTTCGTGCCGGAGGTTTTGCTGGCCGCCAACGCGATGAAAGGTGGCATGACGATCCTCAAGCCGCTGCTGGCCGAAACCGGCGCGCCACGTGTCGGCAAGATGGTGATTGGGACCGTTAAAGGCGACATCCATGATATCGGCAAAAACCTGGTGTCGATGATGATGGAAGGCGCTGGTTTCGAAGTTGTCGATATCGGCATCAACAACCCGGTCGAAAACTACCTGGAAGCCCTGGATTCCGAACAGCCTGACATCCTGGGCATGTCAGCCCTGCTGACCACTACGATGCCCTACATGAAAGTGGTCATCGACACGCTGATCGAACAGGGACGGCGTGAAGATTACATCGTACTGGTTGGCGGCGCCCCTCTGAACGAGGAATTCGGCAAGGCCATCGGCGCAGACGCCTATTGCCGTGACGCGGCAGTAGCGGTGGAAACCGCCAAAGAGTTTGTATCCCGCAAACACAACCAACTGGCCAGCTAATCCAGCTGACACGGAAATGATCAAGGCCGCCCTTTCCGGGGCGGCCTTTTTGTCTTCAACTGCTTGATAAGCAGTACAGGTTTTATTACCTGTCAATTGTGATTGTGCGAATCTGTTGTGACGCACGTGTTGTTAACGAGTACATATAGGGTGCGTTATGCCTACGACGTTTAATGCTATTTTTCTTGGCCAACTTGATATCATTGATACGGTTGAAGGAAACAGTGGCGCGGAAGAAGCCGGCCTTCTTGTCGGCCAGACGTTTGGAGGCCCGAACGATCCGCTATTAAACGATGCCGTCACGTGGAGCCCCGTCGGCAACACTTTCGGTCGATATGACCACGACAACGCAGCTTTCGGCGGAAACTTCCAGGACCAGTTTTCAATCGACGGCGGCCCACCGCAGACCTTCGACACTTCCGTGCAGTACTTCGCGACGATTACATATGTCGATGGCACCCCCCCGGTTCAGATCACCGCTGTTATCGCACAAGATACTGACGGCAACACCTACCTTGTTCCCGAGATTAATGCCAATTCGGACCAAGATGCGCTTGAACTAAGTGGCATACGGTCTCTTACACTGGACGGCATCGCAAACAACAGCAACTCTGGTCTGAGTAACAACCGGCAAGAATGGGACATCGCCAGATGTTTCACGACAGGCACTCTGATCAAGACCGGTCGTGGGCTGGTCAAGGTCGAGAATCTGCGCGTGGGCGACAGGATTCCGACGCTGGATCATGAGTTGCAAACACTGCGTTGGATTGGCTCTCAGACCGCGCGTGCCGCAGGCGTGTTCACGCCTGTGCTGATCAAGGCGGGTGCACTTGGTAATGATCGCGATCTCTTGGTCTCGCAACAGCACAGGATGCTGATCAGCGACTGGCGGGTCGAGTTGCATACAGGCCACGCCGAGGCGTTGGCGCCTGCCAAGCACTTGATAAACGGCCGCGATATCGTGATGAAGCCCGGCGGTCTTGTGACCTATTATCACCTGATGTTCGATCAGCACGAACTGATCTGGGGCGAAGGCTGCCTGAGCGAGAGCTTTCACCCCGGAATCCAGGCGTGGAACAGTTTTGAGGATGAAACACGGCAAGAGATCCTGTCGCTGTTTCCGGAACTGGCCAGTCACGGGATCTCTGCTTATGGTCCCCCTGCCCGCCCGTCGCTTCAATCTTTTGAAACGCTTGCGTCGGTGGCCTGACACGGGATGTCGGAAGCGGGCTTGCCTTGATCCGTCATTCATTCTTTGATGCTGCAATCCTTCAGGGAATTGACGATGCAGCAGAACAACACACCGGATGACGTAAGCCTGACGACAAAAGGCTATACCGAAGACACTCGGCAAGGCGGCATACTGCTGTTGGCATGCGGTGCGCTGGCGCGCGAAATCCTGCATCTGAAAAAGCGCAACGGCTGGGATCATATGACCCTGACTTGCCTGCCCGCCATACTGCACATCCACCCTGAACGGATTACGCAGGCTGTGGAAGAAGCTGTTGCCAAGCATCGCGGTAACTTTGACCAGATTTTCGTCGTCTATGCCGACTGTGGCACCGGCGGCCTATTGCAGAAAGCCTGCGAAGAGATGGGCATCGAGATGATCAGAGGCCCGCACTGCTATTCCTTTTTCGAAGGAAATCAAGCCTTTGAAGACCATGGCGATGATGAAACGACGGCCTTTTATCTAACGGATTTTTTGGCCCGTCAGTTTGACGCCTTTGTGTGGAAACCGCTGGGCCTGGATCGTCACCCCCAGCTGCGGGACATGTATTTCGGGAACTATACCAAGCTTGTCTATCAAGCCCAAACAGACGACCCGGACCTGACGGCTCGCGCACAGGAATGCGCCGAACGCATGGGTTTGACGTTTGAACGACGCTTCACAGGCTATGGCGATCTTGAAACAACTCTGACCGAGTGGGCCACCCGCAAGCCGACGGCCTGAACGTCAGGCGTTCTCTCTCGCGACTTCGCGGATACGCTCGATCATCGACCGCAAACCATTTGACCGCTGTGCGGACAGGTGATCGTTCAGCCCAAGGCGCGCCAACTCACCGCCCGCGTCTACCTTTGGGACTTCGCCAACAGGCAGGCCATTATACAAAGACCGCAACACCGCAATCAGCCCGCGCACGATCAACGCGTCGCTGTCACCGTCGAACCGGAAAACACCGGCGTCGATTACGGGATGTAACCACACCTGACTGGCACAACCATGCACCTTGGTGGCCGGCACTTTGAGCGCATCATCCAGCGGCTCCATCGCCTTGCCCTGATCAATGACGTGGCGATACCGGTCTTCCCAGTCATCCAGAAACTCAAAATCCTCGACGATTTCCTCAAAGGCGGGCGTTGCCATTTCGCAGCGGTCCTTTTTGTTGCGATCACATTTGTGACCTATGCCTCTGTTGGGCACCTGTCCAGCCCCGGTGTGGGTTTTCAATCTTTGGAATTTACGATAACCCATTGCTGAAAATACTTCTCTGGGCTTTGGGACCATGAAAAAATCAACACCTCTTCTATTGGTCAGCACTCTGGCACTGGCCGCCTGCAGCGGCTGGAGCGAGTCGCGCGTGAATCCGACCAATTGGTTCGGATCCAGTACACCCGCCCCTACTGAAGTATCCGTAAACGAAGCTGATGCTCTGGTGCCCGAAGGGCGCGACGGCCCGGGTCTGTTTTCGCGACCTGAAAAGGAAGTGATCGGCTTTGCCATAACCAAGGTAGATGAGCTACGCATCGACCCCACACCAACTGGGGCAATCATCTATGTCAAAGGTACGGCCTCAAGACAGGGGGCTTACAATGCGCGTCTTGTACGCGTGGAAAGCGAAGAGAACGAAAAGAACGGCATTCTGGAATATACGTTCGAAGTCAGCTATCCAAGCTACGCGACCAATCTGGGCTCCGAAAGATCGCGTGAGGTCAATGATGCCACGACGGTTGGCCGAGACGAGCTGCGAAACATCCGTCTGGTTCGCGTTCGCGGCGAACAAAATACATTGGAATCCCGGCGGCGCTAAACGCCGCTAAAGCGACACGACTTGTACGGATTGCCCCTTGGCGGCCAGAGCGATCTTGCCGTCACACAGTTTCAGGGCATCCTCGCCAAACACCTCAAAACGCCAGCCTGACATCGAAGGCAGCTTGCGCTCGCCCGCAGCCAACTGGTCCAGTTCGGAACTGGTTGCGATCAGCTTGGCCGCCACGCCCGAGCTTTCGGTTTTGGACTTGAGCAACACGCGCAGCAGATCGGCAAGCGCCGGGTTGATCTTTAGCTTGTCACGGCTGTTATCGACCTGCGGCAATTGATCGGCAGGGCAGTTTACCCCCCGTTTCACCGACGCCAGAATACCATCGGCAATCGCGCCTTTGCGCGCCTCACGCAGCAGCAAGCGCGAACCGCCAAGATCCGATGGCGTTTTCGGCTTGGTCGAGGCAAGCTCGATAAGCGCGTCATCTTTGAACACACGGCTGCGTGGAACATTGTTTTCCTGCGCATAGGCTTCGCGAAACTGCGCTAGCTCGCGCACGACAGCCAGGAACTTGGCCGAATTCGTCCGGGTTTTCACCCGCTTCCATGCATCTTGGGGACGGATATCGTAGGTTCCGGGCTGCGTCAGGGTGCGCAACTCTTCGGATACCCAATGACTACGCTGCGACTTGTTCAACTGGGCCGCCAGATATTCGTAGATCTGGCGTAAATGCGTAACATCTGCCAAGGCATAGGTCTTTTGCGCATCTGTCAGTGGCCGACGTGACCAATCGGTAAAACGTGAGGTTTTGTCGACGCCTTCCTTGCAGATCTTGCGCACCAAAGTCTCGTATCCCACCTGCTCACCAAAGCCACAGACCATCGCGGCGACCTGGGTGTCGAACAGAGGTTGCGGGAATACGGACGCCTCGACCCAGAAAATCTCAAGATCCTGTCGCGCGGCGTGGAACACTTTGACCACGCTTTCATCGCGAAACAGGTCATAAAGCGGGTCCAGAGACAGGCCATCAGCCAATGGGTCCACCAGAACGGCGCTGCCTTCATCATCAGATGGAACCGCAAGCTGCACCAAACAGAGTTTTGAATAGTAAGTCCGTTCGCGCAGAAACTCGGTATCTACGGTGACATAGTCATAATCCGCCGCGGCCTTGCAGAAATCGGCCAGCTCTTGCGTCGTCGTCAGGGTTTTCATGCGCGGTACTGTTCTTGCTCTTGTTCTGTGCGGCTGATTGTCTGTTTCATTCCGTACCCAGCCGTATTGCGGACCATAGGATGAATTTGACGCGCGTGTAAATCACCCTGAGACGTTCAGGGCAGCAACACCGGAGTCCGATCCCCACTGGCGTAACGGCGCAACACTGCGGGGTAGAGTTTGTGTTCCCATACCAGCACCCGGGCGGCCAATGCCTCGGACGTATCACCCGGTTCAATATCCACTCGCGCCTGCCCAAGGATCGGACCGTCATCCAAGGCTGCGGTGACTTCATGGACCGAACATCCATGTTCGGCATCCCCGGCTTCAATAACGCGCGCGTGGGTATTGAGACCCTTGTATTTCGGCAGAAGCGAAGGGTGGATATTCAGCATCCGCCCCTGAAAACGCGAAACGAAATCACCCGTCAGAACACGCATGAACCCTGCAAGGCAAACGATATCGGGTTGCGCTTCTTCCAGCGGTTTCAGCAACTCGGCCTCAAACGCGGCGCGGTCGCCCTTGAACGGGCGGTGATCCACCCACGCGATTGGAATGCCGCGCTCAGCAGCTTTCTTCAGACCACCTGCATTCGCATCATTGGACAATACCAGACAGGGCCGCGCGGGGTGATCGCCGGTCATGCTGTCGACCAGCGACACCATGTTCGAGCCACCACTCGAGATCAGAATTGCGACGCGCTTATGGCTCACAACAGGGTGCCCGAATAGGCCATGCCCGCTGTCCCGGTCACAGTGCCGATCCGCGCAACCGTTTCGCCCGCGTCGGCCAGCAACGCCGCCAGATCATCTGCGCGATCCGCTTCACACGCGACGATCATGCCAATGCCGCAGTTGAAGGTTTTCAGCATCTCGGCCTCGACGATCCCACCGGTTTCGGCCATCCAGCGGAATACAGGCGGCAGGTCCCAAGCATTCAGGTCAATCTCGGCGCCAAGCCCCTCGGGCAACACGCGCGGCAGGTTTTCGGTCAGGCCACCGCCAGTGATATGAGCCAGTGCATGAACGCCCCCTGCCCGGATCGCCTGCAACGCAGGTTTCACATACAGACGCGTTGGGGTCAGCAGCGCCTCACCCAGAGTGCCGTCGCTGAACGGTGACGCGGCATCCCAGCCCAGCCCCGAAATCTCGACCAGTTTGCGGACCAGCGAATAACCGTTGGAATGCACCCCGTTCGACGCCAGCCCCAAAAGCACGTCGCCGTCCTGAACGCCGGCCGGCAGATGCGCACCACGCTCCATCGCGCCGACCGAGAACCCGGCCAGATCGAAATCACCATCCGGGTACATGCCGGGCATTTCTGCAGTTTCACCGCCGATCAAAGCGCATCCGGACTGGACACAGCCTTCAGCAATGCCTTCGATAATCCGTGCGGCTGTGTCGGTATCCAGTTTGCCGGTCGCAAAGTAATCCAGGAAAAACAGCGGCTCAGCACCCTGACAGATCAGGTCGTTGACGCACATGGCGACTAGGTCGATGCCCACACCGTCGACAACACCGGTATCAATGGCAATGCGCAGCTTGGTGCCCACCCCATCGGTGGCCCCAACCAGAATCGGGTCCTGATATCCGGCATCCTTTAGATCGAACAGAGCGCCAAATCCGCCCAGCCCGCTCATCACACCCGAGCGGTTGGTGCGTTTTGCGGCCGGCTTGATCCGGTCGACTAGGGCATTCCCCGCATCAATATCAACGCCTGCATCGGCATAGGTGATTCCGTTCTTGCCCGTGGTCATGGCCAGCCCCTTATGAATGGTTCCCGCGCGGGTTATTCGATTGTGCGACTTGTTGCAACGGTCAGGCTTGACGCGGCTGTTCACCATGGTACTCAAAGCGATCAGGCGGGCCTGTAGCTCAATTGGTTAGAGCAGAGCGCTCATAACGCTTTGGTTGCGGGTTCAAGTCCTGCCGGGCCTACCACCGTCTACTTTTTCATTGTTATCAGTTAAAGATTCTTGCCAGGCCAGCGGTGCATGGTGTTTCTACTGTCCTGCTCAAACATAAGATGCATTCTTCTAAATCTGCAGGATTGCCCAGTAACTCTGAACCTTATTCAAACCCCTAGTGTTCGGAGTCCCCACTCAAGCGGAAGTGCCATTTGGTACATTCAAGAGAAATGACACATCCGCATACTATACTTTTGGATACATCACCTATTCGGATTGGTTTTTGGCTATCCCATTTCCATTTAGCGAAACTTGTAAATTCATGTTTTTGTGATCTTGCACGTCCCATACATGTGCATCCCAGCCTCCGACCAGCACCCAGTAGGAGGAAATCAACCGGCTTCGCGACCCCTCCGCTCACTCGAATCGCGAAGCTGGTTTTTTTGTGCCGTTTTCGAAATGGAAATAGGCTTTCAAAGCCAAAGCGCACCGGCAAACCTCCAATTGAAGTCCCTACCTACTTTGGAGGTTCACCGAAGTATCCACCAAAGTATCCGACCATCGCACCCAATACGCCAACTACGATGACAATCGAGATCAATGCGCCACTGCTTTTTGAGTAATATCCAAGCGTCACGAGCCCGACGACAAATATACCAACCAAGAAATACAATACAGTGTTGTCCATACCTAAACCTATGCCGTAAAGACGTTCTGTAACGTTACGATAGAAATGCGCCTCAAGTCTAATGGGCGAGTTACACAGCATTCGAAGCTAGGGTACGAACTCGTCCCCGCCCAAAAAAACCCGCGTTGTTCGGAGGGAAACCGTTACAAACAACGCGGGCGGCAGTTGGGGTAGTGAAGGCGATACGGAGCGAGTCAAGAATTGGACCAAAAAACCCCGGAAAAAGCCGTTCGGTCTAATATGAGGCGGTAACTTTACGCTTCAACGCTTCAGGATCTGTCGCTTCAGCCTTTTGGAAAACTGCCAAGGTGACAAACAACCCGCCGATCAGAAGCAAATGGCCCAATGCGGTTACACCGAAAACAAAATAGCTACCAACCATCAACGAGAAGATTGCGCTCCACATCCATGCCAACATCTGCATCAGCATGTGTGCTGTGGATAGAGAGTATTTCTTTAGTGGGTTTTTCGTTTCATCCATTACCGATACCCACGATGATTTCACGTCGAAACTATTGGTCATGACTTCCTCCCATTCTAAAGGTTGTACGGGGTGATCGGTGCTTTAGACCAAATAAAAAATGCGCGCCGCTTGTGGTTGCGACACAAAACGTGAATTCCGATCTCACCAAAATCATCGCCCAACAATGATATCCGCGCAAAGACCGCCCAGCCTTTCACTTTTGCCAAGTCGCAGAACGCCTCCATGTGCGCGGGCAATATCCGCAACAATCGCCAATCCTAGACCAACGCCACTGCCCTGATTCTGATTTCGCGCGGGATCAAGGCGCGAGAACGGTTTTACAGCCTCAGTGCGCTGCTCTACCGGAATACCCGGTCCATCATCTTCGACCCGGATGCGCATGGTTTTGGGCGTCAGGGACAAGCTGACCTCGGCCCGGTTGCCATATCGCACCGCATTGCCAATCAAATTTTCGACCGCGCGGCGAATGGCCATGGGGCGCAGCATCGCCGTGCCGTCACCTTCGACTGAGACTAATTCGGCCTGATGACCTGCCCGGCGCGCGTCTTCGACGATCTGACGCAACAACAAAGCAGGTTCGATCGCCTCGGCTGGCCCCTCGGCGACGCCACGTGAGAAATCAAGGAACGCATCCAGCAGCAATTGCATTTCGTCCACGTCCTGTTTCAGCGGTGCTGCCTCATCTTCGGGCAACATGGAAAGACCCAGTTTCAGCCGCGTCAGCGGTGTTCTCAGGTCGTGGCTTACACCCGACAGCATCATCGTGCGCTGTTCCATCTGTCGCTCGATTCTAGCCCTCATTTCCAGAAACGCACTGCCAGCAGCGCGCACTTCTATTGCGCCCCCCGGCGTATATGGCACTACCCTGCCCCGACCAAAGGCCTGCGCAGCGTCAGAAAGGCGGGTAATAGGCCGCAGCTGATTGCGCATATAAAGGAATGAGATCGTCGTCATCACAACGGCAAAGAACATCATGGTAACAATCAACTGATGCGGCGCCGTGGGCGACAGGCGACGACGATCAATCGTCAACTGAAGCAGCCCCAGATCGGTTTCAAGATACAACCGAGCTTCATCACCCGAAGGCAAAGCGACTGCGACCAGATCGGGCAGCCCCGCTCGCAAATGGTATTCGACCTGTGGTGCGATAAAATCGTACCAGCGACGCCTGTCCGTCATCGGGTTTTCGTCGCCGTCAACAAAACGGGCTTTCATATCAAGCACCGACAAATCCAGGCGTATCGCTGCCAGCGCCTGCTGCTGGGTCTCGGCCCTTTTCATGGTTTCTAGCACCAACGTCACTTCGCGCGTGGCGGTCTTGGTCATCTGCGCGGTGACGTCTTCGAGATGCTTTTGCAAAAAGGCAATCCCAACCACCAACAGCAGTACGACAACTGGAAGAACCAGAATTAGTGCGGCCCGGGCATACAGGCTGCGCGGCATATATTGTTTGAGCCATCGACTGAACATGCGCTAAACCTAACGGGCTGATCCGCCAAGAGAAAGAGCTCAGAATGCAGGCGCCTGACGATTTCAACCCGCCCCCCGGTCTGGCAATCGCCTTACAACCCGGGCTGCGGCGGATACTGGCCCCGAATCCGTCCCCGATGACCTATCGCGGTACGAACACGTACCTTTTGGGAGAACGTAATTTGGCGGTTATTGATCCCGGTCCTTTGAGCGATGCGCATCTTGGGGCGATTCTGAACGCGGTGCGCCCCGGACAGCGGATCAGCCATATCATCGTCACGCACAGCCATCTGGACCACTCGCCGCTCGCGGCGCCATTGGCTGAACGCACAGGTGCGCCGATTCTGGCCTTTGGCGGACCGCAGGCCGGACGCAGCGCAGTGATGGCACAACTGGCGCGGCAGGGTCTGGCCGGCGGCGGCGAAGGGATAGACACTGCGTTTCGCCCGGATGTCGAAGTGGCGGATGGTGAGGTGATCGCGGGCGACGATTGGCAACTTGAGGTCATCCATACGCCCGGTCACCTGGGCAATCATATCGCTTTGGGTTGGGGCGATGTCTGCTTTACTGCCGATCACGTCATGGGCTGGGCCAGCTCACTGGTTTCTCCACCGGATGGGGACCTGACAGACTTTATGCAGGCGTGCCACAGGTTGCGTGCGCGGGATTGGGCCGTGTTTCACGCGGGTCACGGTGCGCCGATCACCAACCCTTCTGAACGGTTGGATTGGCTGATCACTCACCGGCTGTCCCGCGAGGCGCAGATACTGGCGGCGCTGGAGGAGCAGCCCGGAAACGCCCGCCAACTTGCCGAGCGCGTCTATACCGACACGCCAGCCGCGCTTTTGCCCGCGGCTGAACGCAACGTGTTCGCACATCTAGTTGATCTTTATGGAAAATCTCAAGTTTACACTTCCGACGCACTTTCAGTCGATGCCATGTTTTCAAGGTCAGCATGAACAGGCAGAACTTTTTTTCCGTTTGATGCAGTTCCCCTCTGGACGGGCAAAAAACGGGTTGTTATACGCCCCTCAGTTCCGGCGTAGCTCAGCGGTAGAGCAGTTGACTGTTAATCAATTGGTCGTAGGTTCGATCCCTACCGCCGGAGCCAAAATCTCCTGATATCAAGACCCTCATTCGGCACCAAATTCGGTGCTATTCGGATTGATGTCATTTTGGCGAAAATAATTCTGCCCCCCCACTGGACGCCGTAGAAACAGGTTGCTATACGGCGCGAACCGTTCCGGCGTAGCTCAGCGGTAGAGCAGTTGACTGTTAATCAATTGGTCGTAGGTTCGATCCCTACCGCCGGAGCCATTTCCAACAATATCAGGCGCTTAGCCCATCAAGGCACCCTCGAAGTCTGCGCGCAGATTGCGTTTCAGGACCTTCCCGGTCGCGTTCAGTGGTAGCGCATCCACAAAGACAACCTTATCGGGCACCTGCCATTTGGCGATTTTACCGTCGAAGAAAGCCAGCAATTCTTCTTCACTCGGGTCCGTGCCTTCGGCTTTGACGGCAACCAACAAGGGGCGTTCGTCCCATTTGGGATGTGGCACACCAACAACGGCTGCAGTGGCAAGTTGCGGGTGGGCTACGGCGATGTTTTCCAACTCGACCGAACTGATCCACTCACCCCCGGATTTGATGATGTCCTTGGACCGGTCGCGGATAGTCATGTACCCGTCGGGGTCCAGTGTTGCGACGTCTCCGGTAGCGAACCATCCGTCTTGCAGCAGGTCTTCATCCTGCATCTGGAAATAGCTGTCCAACACCCAATGCCCGCGTACCAGCAGATCGCCCTGCGTGACGCCGTCATGGGGCAGATCATTGCCGTCATCATCGACGATTTTCAACTCGACCCCGTAGGGCGGACGACCCTGGCTTTCGCGCAGCTTGTGTTGTTCTTCAGGCGGAAGGTCCAGATGTTTGGCCAGTGGGTTGTTCGTGCTTCCCAGCGGACTCATCTCGCTCATGCCCCAGGCGTGAACCGTATCGACGCCATAGGTCTCGCGGAAAATTTGGATCATCGAGGGCGGGCACGCAGCACCGCCAATCACAGTGCGGTTCAAGCTGGCCAGCTTGCTGCCTGACTTCTCGGCATGTGCCAGCAAACCTTGCCAGATCGTCGGAACCCCCATTGCCAGCGTCACGCCATATGTATCGACCAGATTCACCAGTGCTTCGCCATGTAGACCCGGCCCGGGCAGCACCATGCGTGAACCCGACATGGCGCAGGCATAGGGCGACCCCCAGGCGTTGACATGGAACATTGGAACCACCGGCATCACGACATCCATAGCAGAAAAGCCTATGACATCTCGCGTGTTCGATCCGAAACTGTGCAAAACTGTGGAACGATGGGAATAAAGAACGCCTTTGGGATTGCCCGTCGTGCCCGAGGTGTAACAGAGGCTGGACGCTGTGTTTTCATCGAAACTGGGCCACTGAAAATCGCCATCGCCAGTTTCGATCAGGTCATCATAGAACGCGACGCCAGGGATTTGGGCAACGGCGTCTTCATTCCGTGGGCCCATCAAAACGAAATGGCGCACTCCGGTCAGGTGTTCGTGCAGGGCCGCGACCAGAGGGATGAATGTCGCATCAAAGAACAGAACCCGGTCTTTGGCGTGGTTGATAATGTAAGTCAGCTGTTCCGGGAAAAGCCGGGGGTTCACCGTGTGGCACACAAAACCCGCACCGGAGGTGGCATAGTAGATCTCCAGATGTCGCCGGTTGTTCCAGGCCAACGTGCCAATTCGATCCTGCGGCTCCAACCCCAGCTTGGTCAGCGCCGAACCCAGCTTTCGCGCGTTTTGTGCCACTTGCGCCCAAGTGGTTTCAATGACCGACCCATCGGTTTCGACCGAGTAGATCTCGGTCTGGCCATGATAGCGTTCGGCGTGATCAATCAGCGACGAAATCAGCAAAGGCTGCGTCATCATCTGTCCCAGCATGGACATCCTCCCATTACCAGCGCCGCCTTTGTTGGGCAGTGCTGTCTGCTTGCCTGATGCCACCTGCCCGCATGCGCAAAGCAAAGTGTTCAGTGCGTTCCCTAGAACAGACCCTGCCAATCATTTAATTGTCTGACAATAAAAGAATGCGGCTTGCCTTCACGGCAGACCGCAAAAAACCGCGTTACTGATCGCGGTGGCGCATTGCATAGGCAACCAAGGCAGCGGTCGAGCCGTCCTTGCCAGTCGCGCTTTCTTCTCCGTCCACGATCGGGCCGAGAGATGTGGCAAGTTCCTTGCCCAGCTCAACGCCCCACTGGTCGAACGAGTTGATGCCCAATAGGACGCCCTCGACAAACACACGATGTTCGTAAAGCGCGATGATCTGGCCCAGAACAAACGGCGTGAGCATTGGATACATCAACGTTGTCGAAGGACGGTTGCCCGGAAAAACGCGGTGACGGGCTTGCCGTTCCAGCTCGTCCCCTTCCAGCCCCTTTTCCGCCATTCGTTGTCGCGCTTCACCCAAGGATCGACCGCGCATCAGCGCTTCGGACTGCGCCAGGCAATTGGCCAGCAACAAACGGTGATGGTGGGTCAATTCCGGTTCGTGCCCTTCGGCCGCGACCATAAACTCACAGGGGATCACGTCGGTGCCCTGATGGATTAGTTGATAGAACGCATGCTGCCCGTTGGTGCCCGGCTCACCCCAGACGACGGGACCCGAGGGTACGGTCAGAGTGTTGCCGTTCATGGCAACAGATTTGCCGTTCGACTCCATCTCGAGCTGTTGAAAATACGCTGGCAATCTCAGCAGGCGCTGATCATAAGGCAGCACGGCCCGGCTGGCATGACCCAGAACCTGACGATGCCAAATGCCGACCAAAGCCAGCATGACCGGCATGTTTTCGATCCAGTCGGCGGCGCGAAAGTGGACGTCCATCGCCTCTCCACCACGCAGGAACGCGTCAAAAGCATTCGACCCTACAGCGATCATTACCGGCAGGCCCACCGGGCCCCAGACCGAATAGCGCCCGCCGACCCAATCGGCAAAACCGAACACACGCTCTTCGGGGATGCCAAAGGCTTGGGTCTTGTCCAGCGCGCTGGACACGGCGGCAAACTGCTTGCTCGGATCGCCGCCGCCATCTTCCATCCACGCCCGTGCCGTTCGGGCGTTGGTCATCGTTTCGATTGTCGTGAAGGTCTTGGAGGCAACAATCACCAGTGTCCGCGTTGGATCAAGCTGGCGCAGCGTATCGGCGATATGTGCACCGTCCACATTCGAGACATAGTGCAGTCTTGGTCCATCATGATACGGGGACAGCGCATGCGTCGCCATCACTGGGCCCAAATCCGAACCACCGATCCCGATATTGACCACATCGGTAAAGGCGCCCCCTGCCCCGGTGACCGCGCCGCCACGCACCTCTTCTGCAAAGACGCGCATCCGTTGCAACGTGTCCAGAACGTCGGGCATGACGTCCAACCCATCAACTTCGACAGGACCACCGTCCAGATTGCGCAGCGCAGTGTGCAAAACCGCGCGACCTTCGGTTTCGTTGATCTTTTCCCCGTCGAACATCGCCGCGCGGCGCGAGGCCAGACCCGCCTCATCACACAAAGCGATCAGAGCATTTCGGACCTCATCCGTGATCTGAGTTTTGGAGTAATCAAACAGCAGGTCGCCGGTCGATGCCGAAAATCTCTGCGCGCGGTTCGGATCGGTTTCAAACAGACCCAGGATGGCTTCGTCCCGAGCGTCGGATGCAAGGTTTTTGAGCGAGTTCAATTGCATCTGCGTTACTCCGCCCAGTGCACTGTCATGCCGGTCAGCGTAGCGGCGATCGGGGCCTCTTCTGGTGGCAGCGACATGGCCTTGTCCAACGCGTCGCGTTTGGCGGCGCCATAAATGATCAGGTGTTTTGACAGCGCGCCGTCCAGCACCGGGCCGGTCAGCGTGATCCGCGCCTCGGGCTGGGTTTCGGTGCGCGCAACCGCAAGAATGGGCGCATGGCTGTCCAACGCAGCCTCAAGCCCCTGCATCCCTGGAAACAGTGACGCGGTGTGCATATCCTCACCCATCCCCAATACCAAAACCGACAATGGCAAAACCGGCGCGATCAGGTTTTCGATTTCCGGCAGGACATCGTCGGGTTCCTTACCCTCAAGATACAGCGGCACATACTGGGCAACCGAAGCCCGGTTCGTCAGCAGGCGCTGCCGGATCAGCCGTTCGTTGGATCGATCACTGTCACCCGGAACACAGCGCTCATCGGTCGGCAAAACCCGCACCCGGTCCCATGCCAGATCGGCCGCGCAAAGACCGTCGAAGACCGGCCCCGGCGTCGTACCGCCCGGCACGGCCATTGAGACCGTGTCGTGATGCAGCAAGGCAGCCTCCAACTCTCCGGCCAAGGCGTTTGCGACATCAATTGCCAGCATGTCGCGATCAGCATATTCCTGAATCTTCATGGGTTTATTCCTTGCCAGCGGCGACCATCTCGTTTCATCAACAGCTCGGCGTCGCCCGGGCCTGTGCTGCCGCTTTCATATGGTTTTGGTACGTCAC
Source organism: Ruegeria atlantica (assembly GCF_947495585.1). Taxonomy (GTDB): domain Bacteria; phylum Pseudomonadota; class Alphaproteobacteria; order Rhodobacterales; family Rhodobacteraceae; genus Ruegeria; species Ruegeria atlantica_G. The sequence continues at coordinate 840,053 of NZ_CANLZK010000001.1, forward strand.
CGCGCGCGTGCCAGCCCGCGATGATCGGGTCGGTCCAAGCCCATGCGGCCTCGACCTCATCCCCGCGCATGAACAGGGTCTGGTTGCCTCGGATCACATCCATCACCAGCCGCTCATATGCATCCGGGGGGTCTTGGTTTCCCGACCCTAGCGCCTCGGCGAAGCTCATGTCTAAGGGCACATCGACCAGACGCATACCGCCCGGCCCCGGTTCCTTGATCGTCACCTTCAGCGTTATACCTTCGTTCGGTTGCAAGCGGATCGATAGGACATTGGCGTGGCGTCCGGCCTCTTCGCCAAAAATCGAATGCGGCGCATCCTTGAACATCACATTGATCACCGAAGACCGCGCCACTAGACGCTTACCCGTGCGCAAGTAGAACGGCGTACCCGCCCACCGCCAATTGCTGATGTGCGCCCGCAGCGCCACATAGCTTTCGGTGGTCGAGCGCGGATTGCCCACAATCTCGCGGTATCCTTTTCCGTTGCCACCACCATCGAACTGTCCACGCACGATATGGTGTGGCTGGACCTGGTCCAACGCCCGAATAACTTTGAGTTTTTCGTCCCGCACAGCGTCCGGATCAAACTTTGCCGGCGGCTCCATCGCGATCAGGCACAGCAACTGCATCAGGTGATTCTGCATCATGTCGCGCATGGCACCTGCGCGCTCATAATACTCTTCCCGCCCGTCGATACCTACGGATTCGGCCACCGTGATCTGGATGTGATCAACATACTGGCTATTCCACAGCGGTTCGAACAGCATATTGCCAAAGCGGACGGCCATTAGGTTCTGGACGGTTTCCTTACCCAGATAGTGGTCGATCCGGTAGATCTGGCTCTCCCGAAAATGCTCAGCCAAGGTCGCGTTTAACGCCCGCGCACTCTCCAGATCGTGGCCAAAGGGTTTTTCAACGACGATCCGCGTGCTTGGCGTTGCAAGATCATGCGCTTTGATCCTTTCGGCCAAAGGCCCGAACAGGCGCGGACCGACCGAGAAATAGAACGCGCGCACCCGATCTTGGTTCAGCTTGTCAGAAAGCTGATCCCAGCCCTCATTCGAATATCCGTCGAGGGTCACATAATCGACGCGGTCCAGAAACGCGCGCAATGCGCCCTCGTCCCGGCATTGCGCAGTCGCATGGGTTCGCAGCGATTCGGCGACCATTGCCTGAAACCCCGCGCGGTCGTGGACCGTGCGCGCCGCGCCTATGATTTGCACACCTTCGGCCCACTGCCCTGAGCAAAAGCGCCGAAACAGGGCCGGTAGAATCTTACGTTGCGCCAAATCACCGGTCCCGCCAAAAATGACGAGATCGAACGGATCAACAGGTATGACGCGAGAAACCATGGTTTTTCCTTATCTTGCCCCGCCGGGCATGTCCAATGTTAGCGCAATCGGTCAGCGTAAATCCCCCATTATCAAAACTCTGTCAGGTCGCACTTGCCTGACTTAACTAATCCGAGTCGAGCAGCTACATCAGAAGTAACTTCAAAGAACCGGATACCGGAATGAAAGACAACGCGCCTCAGACCGCCAATATCGGCAAATTTCAGAACAAATTGGTGACAGCAGATGGGCAGACCCGCGCTTCCGTGGCGTTGAAAAACCCCGAGACGTTGTGGTTCAATACCGGCACTCTTTGCAACATCGAATGCGTCAACTGCTACATCGCCAGCAGTCCAACCAACGACGCGCTGATCTATATCACCACCGAAGAGGTGCGCGACTACTTGGACCAGATCGAAGAACGCGACTGGCCGGTGCGTGAGATTGGGTTCACCGGGGGCGAGCCTTTTATGAACCCCGAAATGATCGACATGACTCGTGTCGCGTTGGAACGCGGCTATGAGGTTTTGATCCTTACGAATGCGATGCTGCCGATGATGCGCCGCAAGATGCGCGAGGGGTTGCTGGATCTGAAGCGCAACTATGGAAACAAGCTGACACTTCGCGTTTCCTTGGACCACTATCGCCCCGAACTGCATGACGAGGAACGCGGCAAAGGCAGCTTTGACAAGACCATCACCGGAATGGAGTGGTTGCGCGACAACGGGTTCAATATCGCCATCGCCGGTCGCACGGTCTGGGGCGACAGCGACGCCGACAGCCGCGCCGGGTATGAGGCGTTTTTCAAGCAGCACAACTTTGACATCGACGCACAGAATCCCGGCCAGACCGTTTTGTTCCCCGAGATGGACGAAACCGTCGAAGTCCCCGAAATCACAACTGCTTGCTGGGGCATTCTGGATAAAGCACCCGAGGCTGTAATGTGTTCGAATGCCCGCATGGTGGTCAAACGCAAAGGCGCAGAACGGCCTACCGTTCTGGCCTGTACCCTACTGCCGTACGAGCCTGAGTTTGAAATGGGCACCACACTGGCCGAGGCCGAGGCCGACGTGCACCTCAACCACCCACATTGCGCAAAGTTCTGCGTTCTAGGCGGCGCCAGCTGCTCGGGCTGATCAGTTCAGCTCGGGCGATTTCCAGTATTTTGTGCCTGACGCCCCAGCCGAAACGCGCCAGCCCTTTTTGCTGAGCACAAAGAACGACCGCCCGTCTATGAACCTGAGCGTCTCATCGGTGCGCTCATCTCCATACATCGCGCCGGATTCCGCAGTCGCGTCGTAACCTTGCGTGATAAAACTGTCCAAATCTGCTTGGGTTTCAAACAGGATCACGAATTTGGTTTCGAACCCGCCGATACCGATCGCCGCGCCCACGCCGCCGGTTCCCATATTCATATAGGTGTGCTGACCAGTCTCTTTGTTCACGGCAACACCGCGCCCGTACCCTGCGGACACCGGGAAAACTGTCACTTTGCGGGAATCGAACGCAGCATATCCCGCACTGACATCATATAGCGCTTGTGCTTCGGGATTTTCGGCAAGTAACTGCGCCAACACATCGACGGCCATGACATCCAGCTTCGCGCGGGTCTCTTCGGGCGTCGCCTCGTTGGACAGCAAATCAGAGGTGGACGTGATGGTTTCGTCAACCGCGTTCGCCCCTTTTTCGAGTGTCTGCCCGACGGTTTCTGCCCCGCGTCCGACAGCATTAGCCGTATTTTCAGCGCCCTTCTTGATTTTATCAAGGACACCTTCGGCCGACACAGGCCCGGCTAGGCAGATGGCAACTGCTATCAAAAAAACTCTGGGCATTCCGTGTTTCCGCTTGTGGCCAATGACTTCGCCGCCACGATACCGGATGCACCGGAAATGTATATGGGTTTGGGCCTGATGCGCCCGGGCGTCAATTCACTCGGAATTCGCCTACCACGTTGCGCCATTCCCCGGGCGCGATCATTTTTCGATGTGTAAACCGCACGGAATGCAGCGGTCCTTCGATCTCTCGCTGCCAGAATTCAATAAAATCGAATAGTTTGGGATGATCCGGCGCAAGGTCGTATTCTTGCCAGATAAATGTATTGAGCACGTGAATATAGTCGGGCATGTGATAGAAAAATTCGGCCGTTGTCAGCCCATACCCCTTGAGCATCAGTTCTGTTTCGCTTTGCTCCATGCAGACCTCCAAAATTGTTGCAAGGTCTCTTCAGCATAACACAGAAACCACCTAACCCTTGGTTAACAATATGTTACCCCAGTGTTACGGGTGTTTTTTGCCCAGATTGCGCTGCTTGCTTGCACCTTATGTGCCGGGTCTGATAAGGTACATCCACAAGATATAGACCCAGCACAATAAACGGGCAGGTTACGTGAGCGATACGCCAGAAACCCCAGAAAACATAGATGAAACACCGCCCCAGCGTCCCGTATATGACGGCCCGACGGTATCCATCGAATCCGAGATGCGCACGTCCTATCTGGACTATGCGATGTCGGTCATCGTGTCCCGCGCGATCCCCGATCTGCGCGATGGCCTGAAACCGGTGCACCGGCGCATCCTCTATGCCATGCACGAGACGGGCAATACCCACGACAAGTCATACCGCAAATCGGCCCGTCCGGTTGGCGATGTCATGGGTAAGTACCACCCGCATGGTGACAGCGCGATCTATGACGCGCTGGTGCGGATGGCGCAGGATTTCTCGATGTCGCTGCCGCTGCTAGATGGTCAGGGCAACTTTGGCTCCATGGACGGCGATAACCCGGCGGCCATGCGCTATACCGAAGTGCGGATGGACAAGCCCGCCGCATCTCTGTTGGCCGATATTGAAAAAGAAACGGTCGATTTTCAGGACAACTATGACGGCAAGGACCGCGAACCAACGGTTCTTCCCGCCCGTTTCCCGAACATGCTGGTCAACGGTGCCGGTGGTATCGCCGTCGGCATGGCAACCAACATCCCACCGCACAACCTTGGCGAAGTCATCGACGCAACGCTGGCGCTGATAGATGAACCGGATCTGACATCCGAACAGCTGATCGAATATATCCCCGGCCCTGATTTCCCAACCGGTGGTGTGATGTTGGGCCGTTCCGGCGCGCGCAAAGCCTATCTGGAAGGGCGCGGTAGCGTCATAATCCGCTCCAAGACCCGCGTCGAGGAAATCCGCAAGGACCGCTACGCCATCGTCGTTGACGAGATCCCCTATCAGGTGAACAAGGCCTCGATGATCGAAAAGATCGCCGAAGCCGTTCGCGAAAAACGCATCGAAGGCGTCAGCCACGTTCAGGACGAATCCGACCGCAATGGGGTGCGTGTCGTGGTCGAACTCAAACGTGATGCGACGCCCGAAGTTGTTTTGAACCAGCTTTTCCGTTTCTCGCCGATGCAGACCTCGTTTGGCTGCAACATGTTGGCGCTGAATGGTGGCCGGCCAGAGCAGTTGACCCTGCGCCGATTCCTGACCTCCTTTATTGACTTCCGTGAAGATGTCGTCGCCCGTCGCACTGCGTACGACCTGCGCAAGGCCCGCGAACGCAGCCACATCCTGTGTGGCCTAGCCGTGGCCGTGTCGAACGTTGATGAGGTGGTCGCCACAATCCGGTCATCCGCTGACGCGGCGCAAGCGCGAGAAAAGCTGATGACCCGCCGCTGGCCTGCGGCTGAGATCGAAAGTTATCTGCGCCTGATCGACGATCCTCTGTCCAAGATGAACGACGACGGCACCTATAACCTGACCGAAGTTCAGGCCCGCGCCATCCTCGACCTGCGTCTGCAGCGACTGACTCAAATCGGTGTCAAAGAGGTTACGGACGAGCTGGAAGAACTGGCAGGTAAGATCCAGGAATACCTCGATATTTTGTCCTCGCGAGAGCGCATCATGTCGATCATCGGAGATGAGCTGCGCAGCGTTCGTGAACAGTTTGCCGTGCCCCGTCGCACCGAGATCGTCGATTGGTCCGGCGACATGGAAGACGAGGACCTGATCGAACGTGAGGATATGGTCGTGACCGTCACGTCGGGCGGCTACATCAAGCGTACGCCGCTGGCCGATTTCCGCGCACAAAAGCGCGGCGGCAAGGGCCTGTCGGGGATGCAGACCAAGGAAGAGGATGTTGTCACCAACCTCTTCGTGGCCAACACACACACGCAACTGCTGTTCTTCACGACGGATGGCATGGTCTACAAGCTCAAGACCTGGCGCCTGCCGCAGTCGGGGCGCACAGGTAAGGGCAAGGCAATCGTCAACATCCTGCCGATCCCAACCGGTGTTTCCATCGCCGCGATCATGCCGGTGGATGTACCCGATGAAGAATGGGAAAACCTTCAAATCATCTTCGCCACCAGCGCGGGCGACGTGCGTCGTAACCGCTTGTCGGACTTCACCAATGTCCGACGCAACGGCAAGATCGCAATGAAACTGCCCGAAGATGTTGAGCTGGTGAACGCCCGCATCTGCTCGGAAGATGAAGATGTGATGCTGGTCACCAATTCGGGCCGTGCGATCCGCTTCCGCACCACCGATGTGCGGGTATTCAATTCGCGCGAATCCACCGGTGTACGCGGTATCAGGCTGTCCAATGGCGACCGCGTGGTTTCGATGTCGGTGATCCGCCATTTCGAGGCGACCCCCGAAGATCGTGTGGCTTACCTCAAAATGCGCCGTGCGGTTGCAGGGCTTACCGAAGATGACGCTGGTGACGACGAGGAAGCCGCAGCAAGCAGCGATTTCAACCAGGAGAAGTATGCCGAGATGTCGGCCGCCGAAAACCTGATCCTGACAATCACGGCGGGCGGCGCAGGCAAGCTGAGCTCCAGCCACGACTATCCTGTACGCGGACGCGGCGGGATGGGTGTGGCCGCCATGGACAAGGCGATGCGTGGTGGCGAACTCGTCGCCTCGTTCCCGGTCGATATGGAAGATCAGATCATGCTGGCGACGTCCAAAGGCCAATCGATACGAGTGCCGGTTGATGGGATTTCGTTCCGCTCCCGCTCGGCCGGTGGCGTGAAGGTCTTCAACACCGGCAAAGGCGAAGTGGTCGTCAGTGTTGCCTGGATCGCCGATCAGGGCGACGAGGACGAAGCGGAAGAGTAACCGACAGATCCATAACATTATTCAGGCGTTACACTTTCGGGTGTGGCGCCTTTTTTTATCAAAAGGTCTTCGATTGCCCAAAGGCGATCCTGTCCCCAGACACTTTCCCCGGCGACGCGGAAACTTGGGACACCCCATAGCCCGATCTCTTGCAGACGGTCCTGATTGACCGCTACCCGATCTCTCCAACGATCTGAACTAGCGTGCGGTTTCGCACTCTGCCAATCCAACCCCGCGTTTTCGATGATAGTCCGAAGCCCCCGATCGGTTGCTGCATTCAGACCCTCGGACCAAACGCCGCGCAGGAAGGCGGAACAGAACTCAGGCAATTTTTCCTGCGCTTCGGCATAATCCAGTAAGGCATAACCACGCTCGACCCCTTTGCCCAAAGGATCACAGATACGCCCAAACGGGATCCCCAACCGCCGCGCTTCGCGCATGCAATCATAAAGGATGTAGGAAGACTTGGGTGGAGGGACGGGTAAACCTCGCATCAACATTGGCAAAACCGGCCTCAGAACCAGCCGTGCGTTGTAGTGGCGTGCCAAGTCGACGGCCCGGTCAAATGCCAGATAAGAATAAGGGCTGCGGAAAGAATAGAAGAACTCAATCTCCTGATCCTGAGACTTCTCTTGGTCCAATTGCACTGAAGGCAAAGACACTATCGGTGACGACCCGCTTCCCAGACCCGCGTGCAGCAACCGGTCTTCGAGATAATGAAGACGATCAACGCCCCAATACCATTCGTCATCGTAGTGAAATGTTCCGCCGAGATAGTGACCCAAATCGGAAAGTTGTTGGTCACCATCCTCGATCAGCGCAGCCGTTAAGGGGTGATCTGAGGACGAAAAACCCTTTCCCGACCAAAGATCTTCGCTGATATCTCGGACATTTTTAACAAAGCTCTCATTCGTCAGTTCGGCTGCCATCTGTTTTTCCGCTGCCGCAATGGAATCCTCGGCAGGAACTGAGCCTTCAGGAGGGCCGAGACCAAGCTTTCGGGCCAGTCTTGCCGCATCTTTGATGGCATTTTGCCGATATGCTGCCGGGTCCGGCAAAGCCTCGGCCGGAGGGCCCGAAATCAGATGCGGGCGCAGCTCGACATCATAGGTGTCTCGAAACTGCTGCAAGACCTGTGCGGTGAGGTGACAGTATGGGTCAGAAACATCATGGAAATAATGGACAACGCGCGGGCGGTTCAGCACGTGATGCTTTGCCTCCAGTACGCGTCTACGCGCCACCAGGCGCGTGTTGCTGGTCAGAATTGACGCTAAGTGTGGTTTGACATGTGTTGCAAAGAACAAGGTGGTTCCTTTGGTAAAACCGGTCGAACCACCCTACCCTCATTCAAGTCAAAACCAATGCACCTACACGGCAACTTGACGAAACGTTTTCTGACCTCAGAGCCCGTATAATTCGCCAAATTTTTGTTCCAGATACCCAAGTAGCGGGTCCGGTCCGGGTTCCATACCGCTTGCACGCTGAATGGTCTCGCGCGGAGTGTAAAGCCCACCGTGTTGCTGGACATTCTCACGCAGCCAATCGGTTGCGCCTGTCGTGTCACCTGCTGCCAGTTGCGCATCCAGTTCCGGCACAGCGTTCCGCAACGCTTGATAAAGGCATCCCGCATAGACATTGCCCAGCGAATAGGTTGGGAAATAACCAAACAGACCCACTGACCAGTGCACATCCTGCAGACACCCGTTTGACGGTGTGTCGACGGCATAACCAAAATCCGCCTTGAAGCGGTCGTTCCACGCAACCTCCAGGTCATTCACCTGCAAATCACCGGCCATCAGTGCGCGTTCCAGATCAAAGCGCAGCATGATGTGGAGGTTGTATTGCACCTCATCCGCCTCGGTGCGGATGTACCCGTTGTGAACACCGTTGACCGTTGCACAGAACGTATCCGGGTCGGAGATGCCAAAATCGCCAAACGCGTCTTTCATTTGGCCAAACAACCAACCGGTAAAGGCACGGGATCGGCCCAGTTGGTTCTCGTAAATCCGGCTTTGGCTTTCATGCACGCCCATCGACACACCCCGCCCCAGCGGCGTCAGGGCATAAGCCGGATCAATCCCCTGTTCATAGGCGGCATGGCCGACCTCGTGGATTGTCGAATAGAAGCAGTTGAACGGATCGGTTTCACTGGTCCGGGTGGTGATCCGAACATCCGAGCCGCTGCCCGAGCTGAACGGGTGAACGGCCTTGTCGATACGGCCTGTATTCAGGTCATACCCGAAAGTGGTTGCCAGTTTTTCCGACAATTGCATCTGTTTCAGCTCATCGAAACTCCCCGTCAAAGCCTGAGGTGCAGGTTCATCCAGAACGGCGGCGCGCAGAGCTACCAGACGCGGGCGCATCTGGTCAAAGATTTCGGCGATCTGCGATCCGGTCGTGTAAGGCTCATAATCCTCAACCATCGCGTCGTAGATATTTCCACCCTGCGCCAGTGCGGCACCTTCTTCACGCTTTAGCGCCACGACCTCATCCAGCACGGGCAAGAAAGCGGCGACATCTTCGTCTGCGCGGGCCTGCGCCCAGGTTCCCTGTGCTGCTGACGTCACGCGCGCAATGGCCGTTGCCAGATCGGCAGGAACCTTGACGGTCCGTTCATAGGACCGGCGGATTTCTCGCAACTGCGCCTGCCCCACCTGATCCTGAGGCTCGGCTTGCTCCAGCCATTCAGCCACACGGGGATCGGATCGGCGCGCGTGCAAAACCGCTTCAATCGCTGCCATTTCCTCGGCCCGCTGCGACGCGCCCCCCCGGGGCATCACCGTTTCCTGATCCCAGCCCAAACGCCCGGCAATTTCGCCGAGAGCCGAGGTTTCGCGCTGAAACACCATCAGATCGTCATATGCACTCATGGAATTCAGGCTCCGCGCAATGAGGTTGCTATTGGGTAAGCGGTCAGGAACCGCGCCCGCAGAATAAGAGTCCAGACGACGACGGCCATGAACTGGTGGAAGATGGCGATCTGCCACGGGGCTGCGTAGATCACGGTCGCGATCCCAATCACCACCTGCAGCGAAAGCGCTGCGAAGGCCGCGTTGAAGGCAAAGCGCGTTTGCGGATGTGCACTAGTGCTGCCGCGCCGCCAGACGACGATGCCGAAGATGAACAGCAGATAGCCCGCGCAACGGTGGATGAACTGAACCAGACCCGGGCTTTCAAAGAAGTTGCGCCACATCGGTTCCAGCATCGCCATGTCAGGCGGCAGAAGCTGACCACCGATCAGCGGCCAATCGGTATAAGACCGCCCGGCGTCGATCCCGGCGACAAGCGCACCAATGAGTATTTGCAAAAAGGCGAAATGCATCAGCCCGGTGGATAGCGAGAACAATTTTGCCTCTTTCGCGCGGCGGGCCTGCATCAGGTCGCGCTCCTCGCGGCCCAGCTCAAAGATGTACCATGCAAGGAATCCGAGAATCACAAATGCCAGCCCCAGATGAATCGCCAGGCGATAACTGGCCACGGCGATCATCCCCTCGCCCTGTGTCACGCCCGAGGCGACCATCCACCAACCGACTGCACCCTGAACACCGCCCAAAAAGCCTGGGATCAACAACTTACCGGTCCAGCCGGTTGGTATTTTCCGCGCTACAAGGAAGCCAAAGAAGCCAAGAGCCCAGACCAGCCCAATCACGCGCCCCAGCTGACGATGGCCCCATTCCCACCAGTAGATGGATTTGAAGTCTCCCAGCTCCATCCATTGGTTCTGAATGCGCCACTGGTCGATTTGCTTGTATTTGTCGAACTCGGCTTGCCAGTCCGCCTCATTCATCGGCGGGATGGCCCCGGTGATCGGCCGCCATTCGGTGATCGACAACCCGCTGTCGGTCAGGCGGGTCAGCCCGCCCACAGCGATCATGCCGACCACCAGCGCAAACAGGATCATCAGCCAAGCGCGAATGGCCTTGCGCGCACCCCCGCGGCCACGATCGATCATACCCGGTTGAACGGCTTGTTGTTTTTCAGTGTCTGAGACGTCTTCGAAGATGCTGCGCTTACCGCTCATGCTGTCCTCTTGTGCCTTGGATTTCGTCGCAAGCTAGGGTGAAGCGGAACATAGGTCCAGCCTCAGCCTTTGTCTTTCCAGCGGACCATCTGCCGCATGACCCCATGCAGCATCTGCACATCCGCCCGCGTCATGCGCATCCGCGACCACAGGTTGCGCAGGTTGGTCTTCATACCCTCGGCCTTTTCGGGCGGATAAAAGAACCCCGCCTCTTCCAGCCGGTCTTCATAGTGTTCGACCAGTTTCTCGACCTCGATGCCCGTGGCCCAGTCGCCCTTGCCCAGATCGGTGGCCTCATGAACCACATCGCCGGTCTGGCGCATCCATTCATAGGCGGTCAGAAGCACGCATTGGCCAAGATTCAGCGAGGCGTATTCCGGGTTCACCGGAACCGAGATGATCGCGTTTGCCTTAGCGATGTCTTCGTTTTCAAGCCCTGCGCGTTCCGGGCCAAACAGAACACAGACCTTTTCACCAGCAGCAACCTTTTCGGCAGCCAGTTGCATTGCGCGTTCCGGGCTGTAGACCGGCTTTGTCAATCCACGCTGCCGCGCCGTGGTCGCAAAAACAAAAGTGCTGTCGGATAGCGCACCGGCCAGTTCGTCGTATAGCTGCGCCTCATCCAACAGACGCCCGGCGCCGCTGGACATCGCCACAGCCTTGGGGTTCGGCCACCCATCCCGAGGCGCCACAATGCGCATCCGATCCAGCCCGAAATTCCACATCGCCCGCGCGGCGGCACCGATGTTTTCACCCATCTGCGGGCGCACAAGCACGAATGAGGGCTGAGATTTATCGCTGGGCATGGCTGTCTCCGAAGGTTCCGCCTGCTCTAATCTGCGCGCACAGGCAGGGCAAGCCATCCGCGCCTTCATTTGGGCCGGAAACCAGCATAAAAGTTTGCTTCCCCGCCGCAATCCGCTAAACCGCGCAAAAGACTGAAAGCGAAGGACGCGCCAATGGACACCCCCGAGCAGCCGCAGATTTACCTGATTACGCCACCGACCATCGAACTGAGCACCTTTACGAACCGTTTGGCCAGCGTGTTGGACGGGGCAGAGATCGCCTGTATCCGATTGGCGCTGGCTGGTGGAGATGAAGACACGATCGCCCGCGCGGCGGATGCCTGCCGTGAGGTTGCCCATGCGCGCGATGTGGCGCTGGTGATCTCGAACCATGTTCTGCTGGCGCAGCGGTTGGGGCTGGACGGGGTGCATCTGGATGACGCCGCGCGCTCGGTCCGGTTTGCACGAAAGGAATTGGGCGCGGAAGCCATCGTTGGCAGCTTTTGCGGTGCGTCCAGCCATGACGGCATGTCGGCTGGCGAGGCCGGTGCGGACTATGTCGCCTTTGGACCAGTGGGCGCGTCAACGCTGGGTGATGGCACAATCGCCGAAATGGATCTGTTCCAGTGGTGGTCTGAGACGATCGAAGTTCCGGTCGTTGCCGAGGGTGGCCTGAACCCCGACCTGGTTCGCGATCTGACCCCCTGCACCGATTTTTTCGGTATCGGGGACGAGATCTGGTCACAGGATGACCCTCTGGCCGCGCTGAAGGGTCTGACCGACGCGATGCGCTGATCGGTGCGAGCGTTAACGCTTGCACCTACGCCGGGGCTGCGGCATGACGACGACATGACACAAAACAGCGACATCCTTTGTATCGGATCGGTTCTTTGGGACGTGATTGGCCGGTCCGCCAGCGCCATGCGGCAAGGGTCGGACGTGCCGGGGCGGATCACCCGCCTACCGGGTGGCGTGGCCATGAACATCGCCATGACACTGGTGCGTTTTGGCATGACCCCCACCCTGCTGACCGCCATCGGGCGCGATCCTGAGGGCGATGAGTTGGCAAATGCCTGTTCCCGACTGGGCATGGTGACGGATCACATTTACCGTTCGCAGGATTTGCCGACCGACCGTTACATGGCGGTCGAAGGGGCCAACGGCCTGATTGCGGCCATTGCCGACGCGCATTCGCTTGAGGCCGCGGGTGCCAAAATCCTGCGTCCACTGATGCACGGGCCGCTAGGGTACGAAAACGAGCCGTTCGAAGGCCCTATCGCGCTGGACGGGAACCTGACCCTGAACTTGCTTGAGGAAATCGCCCAAAGCCCCGCCTTTGCGCGCGCCGATCTGCGTGTGGCACCAGCCTCGCCCGGTAAAGCCGAACGCTTGCTGCCGTTCCTGAAACATGCGCGGGCCACGCTGTATGTGAACCTCGAAGAAGCCGGCATCCTGTGTCAGCGCGAATTCAAGGATTCCGAAAGCGCCGCCAAAGGTCTGCTGGATCGCGGCGCGCTGCGGGTGTTGGTCACCGACGGCGGAAGTTCTGCCACGGTTGGTAATGCGGATGAAATCCTGACCCAAACACCCCCGTCCGTTCTGGTTACCCGCGTAACCGGTGCAGGCGACACATTCATGGCGGCCCACATCGCCTCAGAATCTGACGGAGCATCAAGCGAAGAGGCCCTGGCCCGCGCTTTGCACGCCGCCGCAACTTACGTATCCGGAGAAACCCCACTGTGATCGACATTCAATATTCCGCCGAGGTCCGTGCCGCAAAGGACGCAGGCCAGCCTATCGTGGCGCTGGAAAGCACCATCATCACCCATGGGATGCCCTACCCTCAGAACATCGAGGTCGCGGCACAGGTTGAACAGGACATCCGCGACGCGGGCGCAATTCCGGCAACCATGGCCGTGATTAAAGGCAAACTGCATGTGGGCCTTGAGGCTGATGAGCTGAAAGCGTTGGGTCAGGCGCAGGGCGTCGCCAAGCTGTCGCGCGCTGATATGGCCGCCTGCATGGCAACCGGCGGCACTGGCGCGACCACGGTCGCGGCCACGATGATCGCCGCGCATTATGCTGGGATCGAGGTGTTTGCCACCGGTGGCATCGGCGGGGTGCATCAAGGTGCCGAGACGACCTTTGATATCTCAGCCGATCTGCATGAGCTGGCCCAATCTCCGGTTACGGTTGTGGCCGCGGGCGCAAAAGCCATCCTCGATCTGGCAAAAACGCTCGAGGTTCTGGAAACGCTGGGCGTTCCGGTCATCGCCTACGGGCAAGACGAATTCCCGGCCTTCTGGTCGGCCAAATCCCCTTATGCCGCGCCCCTGCGCATGGACAGTGCCGAGGACATCGCCACGGCGCACGCCACACGCCGCGCGCTTGGCTTGCCCGGCGGCCAGCTTGTTGCCAACCCAATTCCGACCGCCGATCAGATCCCGGCCGAAGAACTGGCTCCCATCATTGCATCGGCACAGGCCGACGCAGACACGCACCGGATCAGCGGCAAGGGCGTCACGCCCTACCTGCTGCAACGGATTTACGAACAGACCGAAGGGCGTTCGCTGACGGCCAATATTGCCCTGGTTCGTAATAACGCGCGACTGGCGGCCGGAATTGCTCGGGCGCTTTCCGACCGAACCGATTGACATAAGCCTATTGTACCAAGGCACCCAACTGCTTAACTAATTTGGCAGAAAACCGCTCAGGACCGCAATGAACACGCCATTTGACGAAGAACCACAACGCCGCCCGGGCCTGTTTTCGCGACTGCGCGCGTCTTTCCTGACGGGCATCGTCGTGATTGCGCCAGTGTGGCTGACCATTTGGCTGATCTGGTCCGTGGTCGGCTGGATCGACAGTGCGGTTCTGCCCATAATTCCACAACGGTTCCAGCCGCAGGAATACGTGGGCATCAACCTGCGCGGCGTCGGCGTTGTCATCTTCCTGATCTTCACTGTTCTGGTCGGATGGATCGCCAAAGGTATTCTGGGCCGGTCCCTGATCCAAATTGCCGAAAATCTTGTCAGCCGGATGCCCGTTGTCCGGTCTGTCTATTCGGGGATCAAGCAGATCTCGGAAACGGTTTTTGCGCAGACTGAACGGTCGTTCGAAAAAGCATGCCTGATCCAATACCCGCGTCGGGGCATCTGGGCGATTGGTTTCGTCTCTACCGCAGCAAAAGGCGAAGTCAGCGAGCGGGCTGAAACCGGGGGTGAACTGCTGGGTGTCTTCGTCCCGACCACGCCCAACCCGACCTCTGGCTTCCTATTGTTCTTCCCGGCCGAGGACGTGATCCTGTTGGATATGACAATCGAGGACGCCGCAAAGCTGGTGATTTCCGCAGGCCTTGTTTACCCCAACGAAAAAGACCCGACGCAGCCGCCCGAGTGATCAGCCAAACATCTCGGGCAGGTCGACGGTGCTGCGTGCGCCAAGATCAGCTTTGTGATCGCCAATGAACCGATGCGCCGCGGCGCGCCCGGCGTCCTTCAGTTTATGCAGTATCACAGGGTTGGGAACCGTCTTGGTTGCCACGGACAAATCGTTCATCAATTCGTCATCCGCGATCATGTGAACAAATACGCGGCTCATCTCTCCGGCCGTCAGCTTGCCGTCCGCCAACAGACGCTGAACAAAATTGATCGCCCGCAGCTCGCGAAACAGGGATGAGTTAAAGCTGATCTCATTGATCCGGTTCTGGATCTGCTGCGGAGTTTTTGGCACCTCATCACGCTCAAGCGGGTTGATGTTCACGACCACGACGTCTTCAGGCAAATCATTGTTAAACAGGGGATAAAGCGCCGGGTTTCCAGTGTAGCCACCATCCCAATATGCCTCAGTCCGGCCCGAGCTGGGGTCAAATATCTCGACGGCCTGAAACAGGCTTGGCAGGCAGGCCGAGGCCAAAATGGCATCCGTTGAAATCTCTTCCCCGGTGAACACCCGGATCTTGCCGCTGCGCACACAGGTCGCGCAGATAAACAACTGGGGTCCCTGATCCGTGCAAATCTCATCAAAGTTGAACCGATCCACAACCGGTTCCAGGGGATTGCGGTAAAACGGACCATAGGCATAAGGCGACACCATTCGCGACCAGGCATCACCAATCGAGAATGGCAGTGAATACTCCATCGACTGGGCAATCTGTGCGGGCTCCAGCGCCTGCATCCAGTTGGCAAGGCGCATATCCCCCACAGCACCCATCCGTGCCCATAGCCCGTCCAGACAGGCCCGCGCGCCGTCGCGTCCGTTGTGCACCATCCCGGATTTGAACGCAGCGCCATTCAGCGCCCCGGCCGAGGTCCCAGTGATGGCCGCGACCTCGATATCCTCTTCGTCCAGCAGCCTGTCCAGAACGCCCCAGGTAAAGGCACCGTGCGCTCCGCCACCCTGCAAAGCCAGATTGATCCGTTTCACCGTCCTGCCCCTTCATCTTTTCCAAAATACTCCGGGGGTGCGGGGGCAGCGCCCCCGTGAAACCTCACAACGCCGTCCAGCCACCATCCACGGAAATCGTCGTACCCGTGATCTGCGCTGCCGCATCCGAGCACAAGAAGATCGCGGTGCCACCCAATTGCTCGACCGTGGCGAATTCTTTCGAAGGTTGCCGTTCAAGCATCACGTTCTTGATCACGTCCTCACGGCTCATGCCGTATTCCTTCATGGTGCCCGGGATCTGCGCTTCGACCAATGGTGTCAGGACGTAACCCGGGCAGATCGCGTTGCATGTGATCGGCTCCTGCGCGGTTTCCAGCGCCACGGTTTTGGTCATACCAACCACTCCGTGCTTTGCCGCGACATACGCAGCCTTGAACGGAGACGCCGTTAACCCATGTGCCGAGGCGATATTCACAATACGTCCCCACCCAGCCTTGCGCATCATTGGCAGCGCGGCGGCCATCGTATGAAAAGTCGAGTTCATGTTGATCGCGATGATCGCATCCCACTTATCGACCGGAAATTGATCAACCGGCGCAACATGCTGAATACCCGCGTTGTTCACCAGAATATCGCATGCCCCCGCCTTTTCGATCAGCGCGCGGCATTCTTCACCTTTAGACATGTCTGCCTTGATATAGCGTGCGCTGGTACCGGTCTCTTTCGAAATCTCGGCGGCCAGTGCATGATCTTCGTCGCGGTCGGTAAATGAATTCAGCACCACGTTGGCCCCGGCCTTCGCCAGCTCACGCGCGACGCCCAATCCGATCCCTGAATTCGATCCGGTGATAATGGCTGTTTTTCCCGAAAGGCTCATGGCCGAACTCCCACAAAATCAACTTTGGCAACACAGTGCCATGCTGCAGCTGCAAAGAAAACGGGGAAACATTCGGGCGGCGCAACCTACGTCAGATCCGAACAAAAAAAACGCCCGCACGAAGCGGGCGTTAAGTTATTGAGGCAGGTTTCATACAGGCAAGAAACCTATCGAGCAGTGCATCCTTTATAAGCAATTCCGTGCCTTCGTCCAAGCTAAAAGTTTGAAAATAAGAAAAATCATCGCTACGATGAATCCCAACAAAATAAGGCCAGAGCAGGATTGTTTC
Organism: Ruegeria atlantica; assembly: GCF_947495585.1. Taxonomy (GTDB): domain Bacteria; phylum Pseudomonadota; class Alphaproteobacteria; order Rhodobacterales; family Rhodobacteraceae; genus Ruegeria; species Ruegeria atlantica_G. The sequence goes on from NZ_CANLZK010000001.1 coordinate 856,860, forward strand.
CAAAATGAGCCCCGATTTTCTACGCCCCGTTCGTCCATTGATCGCGGGAATCACTGCACTTTTGAGCACGTCAATTGCCCATGCAGAATCGACCCATGGCATAGCTATGTATGGTGACCCGGCCTTACCACCGGATTTTGTGTCCCTGCCCTACGCAAATCCGGACGCGCCAAAAGGCGGGAAAGTCGTGTTCGGAAATACGGGCGGCTATAACAGTTTGAACCCGTTCGTGCAAAAAGGCAGCTCGCCTTGGCAATTGCGATTTTGGACCCACGAGGGCCTGATGGGTCGATCCTGGGACGAACCTTTCACTCTTTACGGGCTGTTAGCCGAATCAGTTGAGACAGCGCCGGACCGGTCCTGGGTCGAATTCACACTGCGTGAGAACGCCGAATTCTCGGATGGTACGCCAGTCACAGTGGATGATGTCATCTGGTCATATGAGACTTTGGGCACCGAAGGTCATCTGCGTTATCGCGGGCTGTGGGGCAAGATCGACAGCATCGAACAGACCGGTCCCCGCTCGGTGCGCATCACCTTCAACGAGCCCGACCGCGAGCTTGCCCTTATCGCAGGCCTGCGCCCGATCCTGCAGAAAGCCCAGTGGGAAGGTAAAGATTTTGCCAATGCCGGATTGCATGACATTCCGGTCGGAACCGGGCCCTACGTCGTCGACAGCTATGAGGCCGGTAGATACGTGAACCTCAAGCGGAACCCGGATTATTGGGGCACTGACATCCCCTTCCGTAAAGGCACCATGAATTTGGACGAAATGCGGATCGAATTCTATGGCGACGGCACTGTTCTGTTCGAGGCCTTCAAAGCCGGAGAACTGACCGCGATACGTGAATTCAATGCCGACAAATGGGCCAATCAATACAATTTCCCGGCCGTCCAACGCGGCGATGTGGTCAAGACCGAGATCCCACACGGCAAGCCTTCGGGCATGACCGGGTTTGTCATGAACACCCGCAAAGCGCCATTTGCCGACTGGCGTGTCCGCGAGGCGCTGACACTGGCATTCAATTTCGAGTTCATCAACGACACGATTACCGGCAACGCGCAGCCGCGCATCACATCCTATTTCTCGGGCTCGGGTCTGGCGATGCAACCCGGCCCGGCAGGTGGTCGTGTGGAAGAGCTGTTATTGGCGTTCAAGGACGAACTGCCCCCCGGAACGCTTGAAGGCTATACCTTGCCGGAAAGTGACGGATCGGCCCGCAACCGCTCAAACATCCGCGCTGCAACCAAACTGTTGGCTGAGGCTGGCTGGACCATCCAGGACGGCGTGCTGCGTAACGAAAACGGCGATGCTTTTACGCTGACCGTGTTGCTGCAACAGGGCGACACCGAAAGCGAAACAGCTATAGAGATCTACACGCGCGCGCTCGAGCGCCTTGGCATCGCTGTGAACACCGAGCAGGTCGACAGCGCCCAGTTCACCAGCCGTACATCCGAGCTGGATTTCGACATGACCTATTTCCGTCGTGCATTGTCCCTGTCACCCGGTAACGAGCAGCGTCTGTATTGGGGAAGCGAAAACGCGAATACTCCGGGCACGCGCAATTTGATGGGGGTGGCTTCACCCGCTGTGGACGGAATGATTGACGCCATGCTGGCTTCGGAAAGTCATGAGGATTTCGTCGCTGCAACGCGCGCGCTTGATCGTGTGTTGACCGCCGGGCGCTATGTCATTCCGATCTGGAACTTTGATGTGGGCCGGATCGCCCACGCCAAGGAACTCAAGCAGCCGGAAAGCTTGCCGATCTATGGCGATGGACCAGAGTACATGCCGCAGGTTTGGTGGTACGAACAGTAACGGGTCACGCGCGGCACCTAAGCGACGTGGGCGAAAATCGGCGCACGGCCTATTGGCACCGCATATTGCGGGTCGATTTTTTGCCACGCCAACATGTTGCAATTGACCCAACGTCAAGTGTTCCCCTAAAAAACTCACACAAAAAGCTTTACTGACCGGGGTTTAGCGATATAGCTTGTACATATACTGCAGTACGCTGCACGAATTGATTATTGCTTTGAAATTCAAAACGTAACTCTTCGTCCGGTGTGCAGCTCATCGAATTTACGGACCGGCCTCCACTCACTCAAAAATCAGGTCCGTCTGCCCGTTGCGGATAGGCTGCAACGGGCGCTTTCGACCCCGTCAAAAATCAAACCGCCTCCCGATCTCGGGTGCGACATTTTGTCATGCCCGAACGCCCCCACCACCTTCGTACGCTGGTTCTTGGGACGAGCGGTTTGAAACCATGAAAACGGAAAGCTGTCTAATGTTGAAATGGACCGATCTGACGCAAGACTGGAGTGCAATGTATACCCGCGCCAAACGGCGCTTTCCAAACCTGCGGGATCAGGACATGGTGCGGTTAAGCCAAGACCGCAAATGTTTCGAAGCGTATCTGGCTGAACGCCATCAACTGACCATGAACGAAGCCCACGAAGAGCTTGAGGACTTTTTGTTCACGGAAGGTTTGAACCGGGAATTCAGCCGGTCGTTAAGTAAGTGATGTCACCCACAGGATCATTGCATCTTCGTCGCTGACCGAGATTACATTGTGACCCATGCTCCCGTCGTAATAGGCGCTGTCGCCGCGGCGCATTTCGACTGGTTCATAAAACTCGGTATAAAGGCGCACAACACCCGTCAGGACATACAAGAACTCTTCGCCGTCGTGGCGGACCCAGCCGTCGAACTCATCCATTGACCGCGCGCGGACACGGGCCCGATAGGGCAACATCTGCTTTTTTGTCAGCGTTTCGGCCAGCAGTTCATGTTCATAGGTGGTTGTGGGATGGGCAGACCCTTCGCCCATGCGCGTCACGGCCATCCGGCCGATCACCTGGTCCCGCTGTGGCGCCGTAAACAGCTGCGGCACCGAAATCTCAAGACCGGTCGCAAGCTTTTTCAGCGCGTCATAGGTGGGCGACATCTGACCGTTTTCGATCTTGCTGAGTGTTGAACGCGCCAAACCGGCCTGCGTGGCCGCCTGTTCAAGCGTCCATTTCCGCGCTTTCCGCAGCTCGCGCACACGCGCGCCGAGGTCCAGTGGTTCAACTTCCGTATGTTCGCCCGAGTCCCGGGCAATGCGGATCAGAGATGTCTGGTCTTGGGTGCTCATGCGTCATTCTATAGGCGCAGCCCGTCGCGCTTGCAACGCAGCAGTGGTCGCGCTAGCCAGTTGCCATGCTTTCTATTTTTGATCAGGGGCCGCCGCCGGCCTGCCCGTCTCCGTTCAATCTGGCAGCGCATGTACTGCGCTGTGCGGACAGGCTTTCGGACAAGACCGCCCTGTCCGTCGTGGGTTCCACGGATGCCCGGAATTGGACGTATCGCGAGTTGCAGCAGGCCATTCTGGGCACTGGCACAGGGTTGTTGAATGCCGGTTTAAAGCCCGGCGATATCGCGTTGATGCGGCTTGGGAACACGGTCGATTTCCCGATTGCCTATCTCGGAGCGATTGCTGTCGGCATCATCCCGGTCCCAACATCATCGCAGCTGACCGAGCCGGAAACAGAGCGCATGATCAAGGACCTCAGGCCTGCCGCCATTCTGCGTGACCCACAGGTTGCGTGCGCCGCGCACCCGATTCAGATAGATCTGTCCGATTTGGCCGGAATGCGTGATCTGCCTGCTGCTGAGTTTCAAATGGGTGACCCGGAACGGATGGCCTATGTCGTCTATACTTCGGGCACATCGGGAAAACCGAGGGCTGTGGCCCACGCCCATCGTGCCATCTGGGCGCGTCAGATGATGGTGGATGGCTGGTACGGGCTGCGTGAAACCGATCGCCTGTGTCACGCGGGCGCGTTCAACTGGACCTATACCTTGGGCACCGGTCTGATGGATCCGTGGACCATTGGCGCAACGGCTCTTATCCCGGCGCCTGGCACCGATCTGGACGCACTACCTACCCTGCTACGCCATCATCAAGTCACCATCTTTGCTGCAGCACCGGGCGTATTCCGTAAGGTGGTGAACTCAACAGACGACCTCGACCTGCCGGAATTGCGGCATGGGTTATGCGCCGGAGAAAAACTGTCACGGCATCTGCATGAACAGTGGACGCAAGCGACCGGCACTGAACTCTACGAAGCTTATGGCATGTCCGAGTGTTCGACTTTCATTTCGTCCAGCCCGGCGCATCCAGCGTGGTCCGATGCATTGGGACAGCCGCAGCCTGGCCGCCGTGTGGCCATCCTGGGACCTGACGGTCCCGTACCTCAGGGTCAGGAAGGCACCATTGCCGTACACAGGTCCGACCCCGGCCTGATGCTGACCTATCTCAACGCCCCGGAAGAGGCCGAAGCCCGGATGCAGGACGGCTGGTTCCTGACCGGCGATCAAGGGGCCATGGCCGTGGATGGCCAGATCACCTATCTAGGCCGCGATGACGATATGATGAATGCAGGCGGCTATAGGGTGTCACCGGTTGAGGTCGAGGCGGCGCTGTCCCGATTTCCTGGCATCGCACAGGTCGGGGCTGCGGCAGTCGAGGTTAAACAGGACACATTTGTGATAGCAGCCTTCTATACAGGACCGGAAAAGCTGGACGACGACGCCCTGCGCACCTATGTCGAGGCAAATCTGGCGCGCTATAAGCAACCGCGCGCCTTTATCCATCTGCCTGAACTGCCCACCGGCGGGAACGGGAAACTTCTGCGCCGGGCGCTGCCGGCCTATTTCAAGGCGACCAACCCATGACCGAGACCGTCAAGCTTGATATCATGTCCGACCCGATCTGCCCGTGGTGCTATATCGGCAAAACCCATCTGGACAAGGCGCTGGCGGCGATCCCGGACCATCCGTTTGTGATCGAATGGCATCCATTCCAATTAAACCCCGACATGCCGGATGCCGGGATGGATCGCCGCGAGTATCTCGAACGCAAGTTCGGGGGCAAGGAAGGCGCGGTGCGTGCCTATGCTCCGGTCGTTGATCATGCTGAGAATGCAGGTCTTAAGATCGACTTCGAAGGTATGAAGCGCACGCCCAACACTCTGGACGCGCACCGCCTGATCCATTGGGCCGGGATTGAAGGCAAACAGAATGCCGTGGTCGATGCCTTGTTCGATGCCTATTTCGTGCAGGCCCGCGATATCGGCGATCATGAGGTTCTGGCGGATATTGCCGACAATGCGGGCATGGACGCCGCAGTCGTTCTAAAACTGCTGAAATCCGATGCCGATCGCGAGGATATCAGCAACCGTGACAGCCATTCCAGGCAAATGGGCGTCAGCTCTGTCCCGACGTTCATCGTTGCCAATCAACATGCCGTCCCCGGGGCGCAACCCCCTGAAATGTGGGAAAAAGTGATTGCTGAAATCATGTCTCAACTTGAGGCTTCCCCTGCAAATTAGCACAGACCTCTGTGCAATTTGACACCTAGCGTCAACTGATTTGCCGTGATAGCGCGAACAGATCAGGAGGGCGTTATGGCCAATCGCATGTCACGGGGTGAGTTCGTAGCACTTGTCGCAATGATGTTTGCGACAATCGCGTTTTCGATCGATTCCATGTTGCCTGCACTGCCAAATATCGGCGCGCAACTCAGCCCCAACGACGTCAACAAAGCCCAGCTGATCCTGACTTCGTTTGTGTTGGGCATGGGGATTGGCACGTTTTTCACCGGTCCGCTGTCGGACGCCTTTGGCCGCAAACCAGTGATTTACGTCGGATCGGCACTGTATATCATCGCTGCGGCAGCTGCCTGGGCCAGTTCATCACTCGAAATGCTATTGGTCGCCCGTGTCTTCCAGGGGATCGGATGTGCGGCCCCGCGCGTGGTGGCCATGGCAATTATTCGCGACCTGTATTCGGGCCGCGAGATGGCGCGGATTGTATCGATTGCAATGATGATCTTCACCCTGGTACCGGCGATTGCGCCAATGCTTGGTGCCGGCGTGATCGCACTGACCGGATGGCGGGGTATCTTTGCCTCATTCATCCTGTTCTCACTGATAACCATCGTCTGGATGGGCCTGCGCCTTCCGGAACCCTTGTCGGCCGAAAACCGTCGCCCGCTGCGCCTGCCCCTTATACTCGACGCTGCGCGCCAGATGTTCACACATCCAACTGTCCGACTGTCGATCTTGGTTCAGACACTGTGTCTGGGCATGTTGTTCACCATGCTGACGATGGTTCAACCGGTCTACGATGTCATCCACGACAGTGCCGACAGTTTTCCGTTCTGGTTCGGGTTCGTGGCGTTAGTGGCGGGCTCAGCCAGCCTGCTAAACGCGGCACTCGTTATTAAATTGGGCATGCGCCGGATCGTGACATGGGCGTTAGGCGCGCAGGTCCTCTTTACCACAGCCGTCATCGCCCTGAATGCGGCAGACCTTTCGCCCACGCTGTCCTTCGCCGTTTTTGTAAGCTGGCAAACGGCGGTCTTCTTTATGGCAGGCATGACTATGGGCAACCTGAACGCCATCGCGATGGAGCCGATGGGCCATATCGCGGGCATGGCGGCTTCGGTGATCGGGGCAATCTCGACCGTGTTTGCTGCCGCGATTGCAGCCCCCATCGGGCAGATGTTCAACGGGTCCATCACCCCGCTGGCTGTCGGCATCCTGGCCATGAGCGCCGCGGGCTTCGGCCTGATGCTGCATATGGGGCGGATCGAAAACAGGCTGCCAGCCTGATCTGTCCGACGGAAAAAAAGTACGCTAAACTTCCCTGAAACTATGGGGCACCAATGGCGAAGAACTTCCATCATCCCAACCCAAGGTCACGTAAACCAAGTGAGTTTTCGGGCACTTGGAAGGGTCGTGCTTACCGGCGCGGTGTCGCCAGAGCCCTATTGATAAACCTGTTGGTGTTTTTTGCGGTGTTCACGTTGGCAGTCTATGTCGTGCAGGTCCGGGAAAATGCACGGCAAAATCCCAAGGTTTGGACTTTAGGAACCCATTGAAGAGGGGATCAATGAGCGACTATTACGATCTTGGCGCATATTCCTGTCCGATAACGACGGCTTCAACAGACGCACAGCTCTGGTTCGACCGGGGGCTGAATTGGACCTACGGCTACAACCACGACGAAGCGGTTGTCTGCTTTCAGCGCGCGCTTGAATTTGACCCTGACTGCGCGATGGCCCATTGGGGCGTGGCATATGCGGCAGGGCCTAATTACAACCTGCCTTGGAACTTGCTGGATGACCGCGGACAACGAAAAGCGCTGGCGCTGGCCTACGATGCCACGCAGAAAGCCGTGGCTTTGGCCGAAGGGTGCAGCCCGACGGAACAGGCGCTGATCCACGCCCTGCCCGCGCGGTATCCACAGCGCGATCCCGTCGACGACATGCATAGCTGGGACCACGATTTCGCCGGCGCGATGCGGGCGGCCTTTGGTGAATTGCCTGATCACCTTGATCTGCGAACCATATATGTCGAGGCGCTGCTCAACCTGACCCCATGGCAGATGTGGGACCTGAAAACCGGTAAACCCGCCGAGGGCGCCGCGACTCTGGAAGCGCAAAAAGCCCTGGAAGACGCGATGGCAGACGATCCGACGGCGATGTCGCACCCGGGTCTGTTGCACCTCTATGTCCACCTGATGGAGATGTCGCCAACACCGGAAAAGGCGCTGAAGGCCGGGGATATCCTGCGCACTCTGGTTCCCGATGCAGGGCATTTGGTGCATATGCCAACCCATATCGATGTGCTGTGCGGGCACTATCAGAACGTCGTTCACTGGAATGAAAAGGCGACCGAGGCTGACTTGAAGTATTATGAGCGCGAAGGCGCGTTCAACATCTACACAGGCTATCGCCAGCACAACTATCACTTTGCCATCTACGGCGCGCTGTTCCTTGGCCAGATGGAACCCGCGCTGCGCGCCAATCAGGGCATCTGGGACACCACCCCCGAAGAGATGCTGCGCACCGAAAGCCCGCCCATGGCGGATTTCTTCGAAAGCTACATGTCGATGGGGCCGCATATCCTGATCCGGTTTGGCCGGTGGGAAGAAGCAAAGGCCTTGCCCTTGCCCGAGGATCAGGACCTCTACCGCACTGTCACCGCAACCACCCATTACGCCCGTGCAATCGCCTATGCGGCCACAGGTCTGGTGCCCGAAGCAGAGGCCGAAGAGCAACTATTCCTTGCCGCTAAGGATCGGGTTCCGGAAACCCGGCTGCTGCACAACAACCGCGTGATCGACTTGCTGGACATCGCCCGCGAAATGCTGCGGGGCGAGATTGAGTATCGCAAAGGCAACTATGACGCCGCATTCGCCCATCTGAAGCGCTCGGTCGAATTGGACGATACGCTGCCCTACGACGAGCCATGGGGGTGGATGCAACCCGCGCGCCACGCGCTTGGTGCGTTGTTGTACGAACAGGGCCATATGGCCGAGGCCGAAGCGGTGTATCGCGAAGATCTGGGGCTTGGCGGCACTCTCAGCCGCGCCTCAATCCACCCCGACAATGTTTGGAGTTTGAAGGGCCTGCACGATTGTCTGAAAGCACGCGGTGAGAGTGTCGAGATCAAACTGATCAAACAGCGTCTTGTTCTGGCGCTTGCCCGCGCTGACCGGGCCGTCGGGGCCTCGTGTTTTTGCGCGCAGGCAGCAATGAAGGCCGCAGAATGATCCGCTCACTACTGCTGTCGCTGGTGATTTGCGGCCCGGCACTGGCTGACCGCCAATCCTTTCCGCCGGTCGATGAAGCAGACCGCGACCCTACACTCGTGGCCTTTCGGGATAGTTTGTTGGCGAGCGTGGTCGCACGGGATACCGACGCCGTTATCGCAGCTGCTTGCCCGGACATCTACCTCAGCCATGGTGGAAGCGGTGGGCCCGGGGAATTCCTTGAATACCTCGCCCCGGAAAACAGCTCTCTAGAAGATCAGATCCGCCAAGCCTATTGGAGCGATCTGGAAACCACCCTGTCCCAACCGGGCTATTTCGACGACGAGGGCGAGTTTTGGATGCCACATCAATGGCAGATCACCTTGCCTGCCTCATTGGACCCTTACGTGGCCTACTTTGTGACTGGTAAGGACGTGACCCTTCGGCAAGCTGCCGAACCAAGCTCCCCAGCGCTGAGCCTCATCAGCTACGAGATCGTCATCGTCCCGAACTATCGCGACGGTGCCGCCTATCAACCGGTGATGCTGACTGACGGCACGCGGGGATTCATGCACGGCGACTTTCTCTGGCCCATGACAGGCCACCGCGCCGCATTCGTAAAATCCGACGCGGGCGAATGGCAATTGTGCACTTTCGTCAGCGGAGACTAGGCTTTCGCCTTTTTCTTCTTCGCTGCCATGACCTTTTCCGCCAGATCGCGGCCGATGGCGAATGCGCCTTTAATCTTGTCGCTGTCCTTCTTCCAATCGCGTCTGACGACGATCTTGTTGTCCTTGACCTTGGCCAAACCGCGCTGGTTCTGAATGAACTCTACCAAACCCTCCGGCGAGGCGAACTTGTCGTTGTGGAACTGGATTGTCGCGCCTTTCGGCCCGCCATCCAGCTTGGCGATCCCTGCGCGTTTGCACATCGCCTTGATACGCACGACCAGCATCAGGGTGTTCACCTCTTTCGGCAGCGTGCCGAACCGGTCAATCAGTTCTGCGGCAAAGCCTTCCAATTCGACCTTGGTCGAAAGCGATGACAAGCGACGATAAAGCCCCAAACGCACATCCAGATCGGGCACGTAATCTTCGGGGATCAGAACCGGCACGCCCAGATTGATCTGTGGCGCCCATTGGTCGTCGGCTTCAGACAGCCCCTCCATCTCGCCTGCTTTGATCTTGGCAATCGCCTCTTCCAGCATCGATTGATACAGCTCATAGCCGACATCGCGCATCTGGCCGGACTGTTCCTCACCCAGCAGGTTGCCGGCGCCACGAATGTCCAGATCCTGCGACGCCAGCGTGAAACCGGCCCCGAGTGTATCCAGCGAGCCCAGAACCCGCAGGCGTTTCTCGGCGGTCGTCGTCAGTTTCTGACGCGGCTTGGTGGTCAGGTACGCATAGGCGCGGGTTTTGGACCGTCCTACCCGACCACGAATCTGATAGAGCTGCGCCAGCCCGAACATATCCGCCCGGTGCACGACCATCGTGTTCGCGGTCGGAATATCCAACCCGCTCTCGACAATCGTCGTCGCCAACAACACGTCATATTTTCCGTCGTAAAAGGCGTTCATACGATCATCGAGTTCGCCCGCCGCCATTTGCCCATGTGCTACCATATAAGTCAGCTCGGGCAGCTGTTCTTTCAGGAACTCCTCGATCTCTGGCAGGTCGGAGATACGGGGAACAACGTAAAAGCTCTGCCCGCCACGATAGTGTTCGCGCAGCAGCGCCTCGCGGACAGTGACCGCGTCGAATTCGCTGACATAGGTACGAATGGCCAGACGGTCGATCGGCGGTGTGCCGATGATCGACAGATCGCGCACCCCGGTCAGTGACAGTTGCAGTGTCCGAGGGATCGGTGTGGCGGTCAGGGTCAGAACGTGAATGTCGCTGCGCAGCTGCTTAAGTCGTTCCTTGTGACCGACACCAAAATGCTGTTCTTCGTCGATGATCAACAGGCCCAGATTGTTGAACCGGATACCCTTGGCCAGCAAAGCATGGGTGCCGATCACGATGTCGACGGTCCCGCGCGCCATACCATCACGGGTCTGCTGCGCATCTTTCGCGGACACAAAGCGCGATAGCTGCCGCACCTCCAACGGGAAGCCACGGAACCGTTCCTTGAAGCTGGCTGCATGTTGACGGGCCAGCAAGGTGGTCGGTGCGATCACGGCCACCTGAACACCGGACATCGCGGCGACAAAGGCCGCGCGCATGGCAACCTCGGTTTTGCCAAAGCCCACGTCACCACAGATCAACCGATCCATCGGCGCGCCGGAATGCATGTCCTCCATCACCTCGGAAATCGCGCGCAACTGATCATCGGTTTCCTGATATGGAAAGCGCGCGCTGAACTCCTCCCACGCGTGGGGCGGCGGATCCATGACCGGAGCTTTGCGCAAAGCGCGTTCCGCAGCGATACGGATCAGCTTGTCCGCCATCTCGCGGATGCGTTCTTTCAGCTTGGCTTTCTTAGCCTGCCAAGCGCCGCCACCCAAGCGGTCCAGCAGACCTTCGTCATGACCGTATTTCGACAGCAGCTCGATGTTCTCAACCGGCAGATACAGCTTGGACTGTTCGGCATATTCCAGCAGCAGGCATTCGTGCGCAGCGCCGGCTGCCGTGACCACTTCCATCCCAATGTACCGCCCGATCCCGTGGTCGACATGCACCACCAGATCACCAGGGCTGAGCGATTGGGTTTCGGTCAGGAAGTTCTCGGCCTTGCGGCGCTTCTTAGGCTGGCGGATGAGGCGGTCACCTAGCACGTCCTGCTCGGCGATCACGGTCAGACCGGGCGTTTCAAACCCGTGCTCAAGCGCCCAGACAGCCAGATGCAATCCGCGTTTGCCAACCCGGGTGCCATCGGTGACAGGGACGGCTTCGGCCAGGCCTTCATCCTCGATCAACCCCGTCAGGCGCTCTCGTGCCCCTTCAGAATAAGACGCAATCAAGACGGGCCCCTTGGCCATCTTGTCGGTGATATGGCTTGCCAAAGCACCAAACAGGCTGATGTTTTCCTGCTGCCGCTCTGGTGCGAAATTGCGGCCGATCCGCCCGCCTGCATCGATCACACCGGGACCGCTGGCCTGAGGCAGCGGGCTGAACTGCATCACCCGCCGGTCCCCGACCGCCTGCTCCCACGCGGCATCGTCCAGATAGAGCAATCCGGGAGGTGTAGGCTTATACACCGTATCCATGCGCGAGCGGTTTTCCAGCGCCAGACGCCGCGTTTCATACTGATCGGCAATTGTATCCCAGCGGGCAAGCCGCGTAGGTGTCACCTGATCATCCACAGTGATCGTCGCATCCGGCAGATAATCAAACAGGGTTTCCAGCTTTTCGTGGAAGAACGGCAGCCAGTGTTCGATGCCTTGGTGTTTGCGCCCTGCGCTGATCGCCTCATACAGCGGATCGTCGGTGCCCGCCGCGCCAAATTCGATGCGATAATTTTGGCGGAACCGCGTTATGGCAGCGTCATCCAGAATGACCTCGGAAACCGGGGCCAGTTCGATCACGTCCAGCTTTTCGGTCGTGCGTTGCGAAACCGGGTCAAATCGGCGCGCGCCGTCCAGCACGTCTCCGAACAGATCCAAGCGAACGGGGCCGGATTCACCGGGGGGGAAAATGTCGATGATACCGCCGCGAACCGCATAATCACCTGGCTCCATCACCGTCGGACTTTGCGTGAACCCCATGCGAACAAGGAAGTTCCGCAGCGCCGTTTCGTCGACGCGATGGTTCACGCGGGCGGTAAAGGCAGCCTCGCGCAGCACATCCCGCGCAGGCACGCGCTGGGTCGCGGCATTCAGCGTGGTCAGCAGGACAAACCGATCCGGCATCTGATGAACCAGTGCCGCCAAAGTCGCCACACGCGCCGCTGCTATGTCGGCGTTGGGCGACACCCGGTCATATGGCAGGCAGTCCCACCCGGGAAACACAAAGACCGGCATATCGGGGGCAAAGAACGCCAGTGCGGCCCGCATCGCCTCCATCCGTTTATCGTCACGCGCGACGTGACAGACCGGCCCGCCAGCGCGCGCAATCTCATTCAGAACAAGCTGTGCGTCAAACCCTTCGGGAGCGCCGCCAACCGTCACATGGTTCGGAGCTGTCATCGCCTTGCCTTTCTGATTTTCATCCCCCGAGAACGCCGATCGAGACGTTCTGGTACATACCCCAAAGTGACGTGATGATAATTGAGATCATGCCAATGATCTGGGTGTAAATCCTGCAGCGCACAAGGATCTTCGCCACGCTTTCGACTATCGGCTCGATGCTCTGTAGCTTGCGTGCGGCGCGAATGTTGATCAGGGTCACCAAACTCACAGGAAACAGCAACAAAAACACGGCCTGTGCAAATTCAACGCCATAGTAGAAACCCAGCATCGCAAGCCCGGTAAAAAAGAAACAGCTCAAGGCAAGAACAACCAGGCCTGACATATCAACGATGTAAAGCAGCCTGTTGCCGTTAATCCGTACGATATCCAGCAGGTCCTGCTCGGACTGTCCGCCGGAACGACGGGCACGCACAAGCAGATCGTAAGGAACCCCCATTGCCCAATGGCTGGCCGATGACCAGAGCACCGCCAACACAATCCAGTACCACAGATTCGAAAAGCTGCGCATGTCGATGAGTTCGAAAATCGAAGAGTGCAAATCCACGCATCAGCCCTTTGTTCATTGTCCTTGGGGCGTTCTTCGCGCAGGCGCGTCCAATGTTACCCTTGAGACCATCGGGAATTCATGCCACCCAATGCACGATTATTCAAGGAGAGCGCGACATGAAACCGACCATCGCCCCCTACCCCCTTACGCGATTTCGCCGGGCGCGCCAATCCGATGCCATTCGTGGGTTGGTAAGGGAAAACACGCTGACGACAGACGATCTGATCTGGCCGGTTTTTGTGCGCGATGGTGAAGGCATTGAAGAACCCGTACCTTCGATGCCCGGCGTTGTGCGGCGCTCGGTCGATCTGATCGCCAAGGCCGCAGTTGAGGCGCAGGCTATGGGCATCCCGGCGATCTGTATCTTTCCTTATACTGATCCCAGCCTGAAAACCGAAGATTGCGCCGAGGCGTGGAACCCAGACAATCTGTCGAACCGGGCCATTCGGGCGATCAAATCTGCGGCCCCCGATATCGCCGTGATGACCGACGTGGCGCTGGATCCATATAACATCAATGGCCATGACGGCTATGTCGTGGATGGCGAGATCGTGAACGATCAGACCGTCGAGGCGCTGGTCAAAATGACACTGGCGCAGGCTGAGGCCGGGGCCGACATCATTGGACCCTCAGACATGATGGATGGCCGCATCGGCGCAATGCGCCGCGCACTTGAGGCTGCAGGGCACCACAACGTGATGATCCTCAGCTATGCCGCTAAATATGCCAGCGCATTCTACGGCCCCTTCCGCGATGCAGTGGGCGCGTCCGGTGCGCTGACCGGAGACAAGAAGACCTACCAGATGGACCCGGCCAATTCGAACGAGGCCCTGCGCCTGATCGAACGTGACCTGACAGAAGGCGCAGACATGGTGATGATCAAACCAGGCATGCCCTATCTGGATATCTGTCGCCGCGTGAAAGACACGTTTGGCGCGCCAACCTATGCCTATCAGGTGTCCGGTGAATACGCGATGATACAGGCAGCTGCGCAGAACGGCTGGATTGATGGTGAGAAGGTCATGCTGGAAAGCCTGCTGGCCTTCAAACGTGCGGGTTGCGACGGAATCCTGACCTACTTTGCACCGCAGGTTGCTCGCGTTCTTCAAGGCTAAAACCCCGGGCGGTCGCGATTTTTCGCCGATTGTGAACGCTGTTGGGCCAGCTTTCCCGTGACACACAGGCGCAATCGGCGTATTCTTGCACACAAGATCGGGAACACCCGACACTTCAGGCAGTTTATACAGAGAAAAAAACATGAGCAGTTCCAACTCTCCCCGACTAAACCGTCGTGGCTTTGCGCTTGGCATGGCCGGGCTCACACTGACCGCTGCATGCGGAAACGGTGTAGGCAATTCCAATGCGGCCCAGATCGACGCCCGTGTGAACGTGACGCTGAACGAAATGTTCAGCAAGTACCCCAACACCGTCGAGATCGCCGAAAAAGCCGACGGCATGCTGGTGATGCCGTTGATCACCGAGGCCGGTTTCATCTTTGGCGGTGCCTATGGCCAGGGCGCGCTGCGTATCAACGGAGCAACGGTAGACTATTACTCGGCCCTATCCGGCAGTGCTGGTCTGCAGATCGGCGCGCAACAATATGCGCATGTCCTGTTCTTTATGACGCAAGACGCCCTAGATGACTTTCGCCGTTCCAGCGGTTGGACCGCGGGTGCGGATATCGGCTATGTCGTCGATGCCACCGGCGACTCGCTCTCAACCGACACAACCCAATTGCGCAAACCGGTACTTGCCGCCGTTTTCGGACAGGCCGGTTTGAAATTCGGCGCGACCGTCGAAGGCACCAAGTACACGCGCATTATCCCCTGATACCGAATACCACCCCCCCTTTGCCACGGACCCCGCCACATGTTCAAAACCATGTGGCGGGGTTTTTCATCTCAACATGTTAACTCAACGTTCGCGCGGCGTTCCTCTTTCGGTTGCCCGGTCCTTCCAGTAGGGTTCAGCCAATAATTTCTTATGGGGATATGGGGCGTTCATGGGTCTTGTCTTTCGCTGGCTGGTTCGGATTGCTACGGGCCTGATCCTGTTGGCCGTTGCGGCTGTGGGTCTTGTCTACTTCCTGGCCAGCCAGTCCCTGCCGGATTATGACCAGACCGTCGAAGTCAGCGGGCTGCGTGCGCCGGTCGAGATCGTGCGTGACACCGCCAATGTTCCGCATATTCTGGCCGAAAGCGACCCGGACGTGTTCTTTGGCCTGGGCTATGCCCATGCGCAGGATCGCCTGTGGCAGATGACCGTGATGCGACGCACTGCACAGGGCCGTTTATCCGAAGTGTTTGGCAAGCGCACAGTCACCATCGACAAGCTCTTGCGCCGTTTTGACCTTTACAGTCTTGCCCACCGCTCGGTCGAGGTGCAGGACGATTACACCAAAGCTGCGCTGCGCGCTTATTCAGCGGGTGTAAATGCCCGGCTGGATGAGATCAATGAGAACGCATTGGGTCGCGGCGCGCCCGAGATGTTCCTGTTCAACGCATCTGTTTCGCCGTGGCAGCCCGGCGACAGCATTGCGATCATCAAACTGATGAGCCTGCAACTGTCCGGCCATTTGAAAGATGAGGTCCTGCGCGCCCGCACATCCCTGATGCTGAACGATCCTCAGCGGCTTGTCGATATCCTGCCAGACGTACCGGGTGCGGGCATCGCGGCGCTGCCGGAATATGCGTCTTTGTTCCCAGAACTGCCGCGCTATGCCGAAGGCACCCCGATGCCAGACTCGCCTCTGTCACCATTCCCTAAACGCGGCTTGGCCGGGGCGTCGAACGCGTGGTCGGCCGCGCCCTCGCGTTCCGCGATCGGAGGCACCCTGCTGGCCAATGACCCCCATCTGGGTCTGACCGCGCCGGGCATTTGGTACCTGGCACGGCTTGAGCTTGCCAAAGGCGGTGTTATCGGCGCGACCATTCCGGGCGTTCCGGCGATCATGACGGGCCGCAGTGATAGGTTGGGCTGGGGTCTGACGTCGTCTTACCTGGACGATCAGGATGTTCACATCGAACAATTGAACCCGGAAAACCCGGAAGAATACCTGTCGCCTGATGGTTTCAAACGGTTCCGCTCCCGCCCCTCGATCATCGAGATCAAGGACGAAGCCCCCATCACCTTGACCCTGCGCTGGACCGACAACGGACCCGTCTTGCCCGGCAGCCATTACGATCTGGAAACGATCACCCCGCCCGGGCACGTTGCCTCATTGGCCTGGACCGCACTTAGCCCGCGCGACACGTCGATGACGGCTTCTATGGCACTGATGAATTCGGACAATGTGCGCGACGCCATCGATGTGGCCGAGCTGTTTATTGCGCCGTCGCAAAATCTGTCGCTGGTCGACAAGGACAAGATCGGAATGAAGCTGATCGGCGCAATGCCTGGCCGAGACCTTCGCAACCAAAGCCGCGGCCGTATCCCAACGCCCGGTTGGTTGGCCGAGAACCTGTGGCAAGGCCGCTTGCCTTATGCGAACAACCCCGAATTCGTGACGCCAGCAGGCGGGATTCTGGGCAATACAAACAACAAGATCATCGACCGCCCTTTCCCCAACCATGTCTCGTATGAATGGGGCGATACGCAGCGCGTGCACCGTTGGGAGCGCCTGATGCAATCGCGCGAGGTTCACACCCGGGACAGCTTTATCGAGGCGCAGCTTGATACCGTCAGCTTTACCGCCCGCTCGCTTCTGCCGCTAATCGGCGCCGATCTTTGGTTTACCGGAGCCTCTGCGCCCGAGGGCACACCGGAACGCCGTCGTCAGGTCGCGCTGGCTCTGCTGGCCGAGTGGAACGGTGAGATGAACGAACATCTGCCTGAACCGCTGATCTATGCTGCATGGTTGCGTGCACTGCAGATCCGGCTGATCTCGGACGAGCTGGGGCCGCTGGCGGCCGAATACAAACATGTTGAGCCGCTTTTCATCGAACGGGTGTACCGCGATATCGACGGCGCGTCGGTCTGGTGCGACGTGCGCCAGAGCGCACCCGTGGAAACCTGCACCGACATGGCACGACTGGCGCTGGATGATGCGCTGATCTGGATCAGCGAGAAATACGGTGGTTCGCTGGAATCCCTGCGCTGGGGAGATGCCCATCAGGCCACGCATGACCACCCTGTTCTGGGCACGGTTCCCGTTCTGCGGTTCTTCGTCAACATCCGCCAATCCACCAGCGGCGGCGACAACACCCTGCTGCGCGGGCGGACATCGGGCGAAGGGCCCAACCCTTTCCAAAACGTCCACGGTGCGGGCTATCGCGGTGTCTATGATTTTGCCGATCCCAACAGTTCGGTCTTTATCACGGCAACGGGTCAGTCGGGGCATTTCCTGTCGCGCTACTACGACGATCAGGCCCAGCTTTGGCGGCGAGGTGAGTATATCCCCATGTCACTGGACATGGATCTGGCCCGCGCGGCAGCGGTCGGCGTAACCAACCTGACCCCGCGCTGATTTCACTGCTTCGGCAGGACCTTGCCCCTTTTGCAAGCTGCCGTGGACGCGCGCAGGTGTTTTCGCCTACGATCTGCAAGCCGACAATTCGGGACCTTGGGGGTACAGATGGCCAGTTTTCGAGATATGATGAACAATCTCGCACGCGATTACGCAATCGCATGGAGCTCGGGCGACCCAGATGCGGTTGCCAGCTTTTTTGCGCGTGACGGACAGATCACGATCAACCGGGGTGAACCAATTGTCGGCCGTGCCGCCGTCGCAGACATGGCGCGCGGATTCTACGCCGACTTCCCGGATCTGGAAGTGCGCTGCGACATGCTGCGTTGGGCCGGATCACACGCGATTTTTGTCTGGACGCTGGAAGGCCATCACTCAGAGACCGGCAACCACGTCGTCACGCGTGGTTGGGAAGAATGGGAATTGACCGCTGACAATAAGGTGCAATCGTCGCTGGGTTGGTTCGATGCTGACGACTATCAGCGCCAGATAGACGGGCTGTAGCAGACGCCCCGCCTAAACGCGCGTGATCTGGTAGTCGCGCGAAATGCCTTCTGTCACCTTGAACCAGGTCGAGGCTTTGGTTCGCGCCTGATGGGCGTCAAAGGCCGCTTGGTTTTTAAAGATTTCACGCACGTTGAACCGGCCCGGAATATCCGCGTCTTCTGTAACGTCGAATGAGATGCACCCCGGTTCGGCCCGCGTCAGGGCGATGTGGTCCGGCAACGCCTCCCGCACCTGCGTGATCCGTTCGGCAGGCACGGAAATATGACCACGCAGAACCACCTTAGCTCCTACCATCGTGACCTCGCGTATCGATCAAAGCGCGGCGAACTGCGCCGCTTGCTTGTCGGTCCACAATACGGTGATTTGAAATCCGTCATCCGTCTGCTCTTCGGATTGAACGACATCCTGGCGGAACAGCCATGCGCGCTTGTTGCCTTCGGCAAACGCCAACGTCAGAACCGTTTCGTGCCGAACCCCTTGCAAATTGACTGCGATCTCGGCCAGCAGCGGTTCGATGCCCTCGCCCGTCACGGCGGAAATAGCAAAGATCGACGGGTCGCGGTCGGCCCGGGCAAACGTGGCCTCGCGCTCATCTTCGTTCAACAGGTCGATCTTGTTCCAGACCTCAAGCCGGGGGCGTTCGTCATCAACACCCAACGAGGTCAAAATGGTTTCGACATCCCGGGCTTGCGCCTCGGTGTCTTCATGGCTGATGTCCCGCACATGCACGACGATATCTGCGCCCAGAACCTCTTCGAGTGTGGCGCGGAAGGCCGCGACCAGTTCGGTTGGCAAGTTCGAAATGAACCCCACCGTGTCCGACAGAATCACCTCGGGACCATCGGGCAGTTCAACCCGCCGCATAGTCGGATCCAGCGTGGCAAACAGCATGTCCTTTGCCATTACCTCGGCCCCGGTCAGGCGATTGAACAAAGTTGATTTACCGGCGTTCGTATAGCCCACCAACGCAACAATCGGATATGGCACCTTGGCCCGAGCAGCACGGTGCAAGGTCCGGGTCTTGATCACCTTCTGCAATTGACGGCGCAAGCGCACAAGCTGATCGTCGATCGCCCTTCGGTCAGCCTCGATCTGGGTTTCACCCGGACCACCGACAAACCCCAATCCGCCCCGCTGACGTTCAAGGTGGGTCCAGGCGCGAACCAGACGCGTACGCTGATAGCTAAGCGCGGCCATCTCGACCTGCAGCACACCTTCACGGGTGCGCGCGCGGTCGCTGAAAATCTCCAAAATCAACCCGGTCCGGTCGAGGATTTTAACCTTCCACGCCTTTTCCAGATTGCGCTGTTGAACAGGGGTAACCGGCCCGTCGATCAGAACCAGCTCGACCTCGGCGTCATGGAACCGTTCGCCCAATTCTTCGATCTTACCGGTCCCGAACAACAGCCCCGGCTGGGCACGTGGCAGACGCACAATATCGGACCCGATCACATCCAGATCGGGCAAAGCGGCAGCCAGCGCCACCGCCTCTTCCAGCGCCGGTCCAGGGACACGGCGCTGTTCATCTGATTTGATTTCCGGATGCAGCACCCAAGCCCGGGTGCGCGTCCTGTCGTGTTCCATCAAGAGGCGTCTTCGCCCTCATACAGGTTGATCGGCTGCGACGGCATGATCGTTGAAATTGCGTGTTTGTAGACCAGCTGCGACTGTCCGTCGCGGCGCAACAATACGCAGAAATTGTCGAACCAGGTGATGACACCCTGCAATTTCACACCGTTGATCAGGAAAATTGTGACCGGGACCTTTGCTTTCCGTACATTATTCAGGAACGCGTCCTGCAGATTCTGTCTGTCCGAAGCCATATTATTATAATCTCGCCATTGTTCTTGCTACGCGCTGCGGACCAACGCGCTCCCTCTGGCAGAGTATGGAGTGTCGTTAACCGATATTCCAGATGAAAAATAAGGTGTCGGCAAAGGTGAGGATTCTTAGTCTCGCCAGAGGGTTGGCGTAATCAGCGCAATGATCGCCAAAGTTTCCAACCGTCCGATCACCATCGCTGCACACATGGTCAGCTTTGCGCCCCAGGGCAAATCGACCAGACGGATGGGAACATCGGTGGCCAGTTCAATCAACGGCCCGGTGGTGCTGAGCGCCGCGACGCTGAGGACCATCGCCTGTTCAAACCCCGACCCCATCGCGGCCAGCAGCAGATTGAACAGCGCTGCGGTCAAGGCGAACATCATCAGGAAGATCCAAGCGATAAAGGCCCCGTCGCTTTGAATGCGACGGTTACCGCCGCCAATGCCACTAACGGATGAGGGATAGATCAACCGATCAATCTCGCGCGCGCCATTGAGGTACAGGGCAAAGACCCGCAACAGTTTGACCCCGCCCGCCGTTGTGGCCACCCCTCCTCCGATCAGGGCGAGACCCATCAGGATCAGTCCGGGGGTACCAAGGCCGGATAATTGCTGGGCATCATTCCAGTTTGCGCTTTCGAATCCGGCTGTGGTCAGGAAAGACAACGCCGTAAAGATCATGCCCCAGATCACGCTGAGTGCCTGAAGCGGTTCCAGCTGATTGCCGATTTCCAGGACGCCGGCCCAGACGCGCGCGAACAACAGTGCCGCGACGACAACCACAATCATCAAGCCAATCCGGAATTCGGGGTCTTGGTCCAGCCGGGAATAGCCTGTGGTCGCCGTATCGGTCGAAAACGTCAGCCGCGACAAGGCGAAGAACAGGAACAGAAACAGGATCGCCTCGCCCGTTATTCCGGCCTGCGCCCCCTCCAGCCCGCCGACCGGAGAAATCCCTGACGTGGCCATGGTTGACATAGCGTGACACACCGCAGTCAGGCCGTTTTCTCCGGCGATCAGCAGCAGGATCCATATGGTTGCGGTCAAACCGGTATAGACTGGTGTCAAGGTCCGGGTCACACGGATCAGACGGCCGCGGGGGTCGACCTCTTCGCTTTGTGCAACGCCCGACACCGGGCGACCGGGTTGGCCGCGCGCTGTAATCTCGAACCCACCCAGCGACAAGGGCGCCAGAATTGCAGCCGCAGCAATCCACATCAGCAAACCACCCATCCAGCCAACCAAAGCGCGCCACAAGTGCAGCGGCGCGGTCAGGCGGTCGGGGTCCGGAAACAGGTCTGCACCGGTGGTGGTCACAGCACTGACCATATCAAAATACGCATTCAAAAAGGTGGTGGTGCCCAAGGCATCATGCAGCGGAATTGCCAGAAACAGCGGCAAAACGGTAAAACAGCCCAGCAACACGGCCAGTTGCCCCAGCGTCCCACGTCGCGGCACGCGGTTTGATGCTGCCACAGCAATCGTGGACACCACGAACAGCCCCAGAAGACCGGAATAGAAAAACGATCGCGACGTGTCGTGATCATCCAAGGCCAGCGCGTAAATCGCCGGAATCCACATCGACAGCGCGGCGATTCCCGAGATCAACAGAAACAGCGGCAATCGCTGTATCAAAGTGATCTGTTGTCTCAGAGCGCGCGCCATCAGAAGAAATCAATTGAAACCTGCATCAGGCGCTCGACCTCGGGCACGTCCTTGGCCATCGCAAAGATCGCCACTACGTCCTTTTCGTCGATCCGCAGGCTGCCTGTCGGGCGCAAAAGCTCATCGCCTTTTCGTACGGCACCTACCAGAACACCCTCGGGAAAATCGATATCCCGCAGCTTCTGTCCGGCCATGGGCGAGGTCGACAGCACCTCGGCCTCGATCACTTCTGCCTCGGCATCCCCGATAGAATACACCTGCCGCACCCGCCCGTGGCGAATATGGCGCAGGATCGAGCTGACAGTAGTTGCACGCGGGTTGATATAGGCGTCGATCCCCAGTGGGCCCATCAGGGCAACCATGCTGGGATCATTGATCAAGGCAATTGCCAAGGCACAACCTTCGGCCTTGGCCCGCACCGCAGCCAGCATGTTGGCACGGTCGTCATCGGTGACCGCCAACATCGCGTCGGCGCGTTCGATCCCGGCCTCGCGCAACAAGGCGGCATCCAGCCCGTCGCCATTCAGGACAATCGTCCGCTCAAGTGTTTCGGCGGCTATTTCAGCGCTTTGGCGATCACGCTCGATCACCTTGGCACGCACACGGCTTTCACGTTCTTCCAGCGTTCGGGCAACTTCCAGACCGACATTTCCGCCGCCCACAATTACCACGCGGTCCTGCTTTTTGTGGGTCTTGCCGAAAACCTCCATCGTGCGATCCACGTCTTTGACATTGGTAAAAACATAGCATTCGTCGCCGACAAACAGCTGATCTTCGGATTCAGGCGCAAACAGCGTGCCATCGCGCCGAACACCGACAACGATTGAGCTGAGCGTCGAAAACAGGTCCGTGAGCTGCCGCAAGGGTGTGTTCACGATGGGGCAATCTTCGTCGATGCGAATGCCCAGAAGCTGCGCCTGTCCATCCATAAACATCTCAGTATCAAAGGCGGACGGGGCCGAAAGGCGGCGCATGGCAGCGGCTGCGACTTCGCGTTCAGGGCTGATCACGACGTCGATGGGCAAGTGGTCACGACGGAACAGATCCGAATGGATCGCCTGCAAATACGATTTCGCCCGCAACCGCGCGATCTTGCGCTGGATGGAAAAGATCGAATGCGCCATCTGACAGGTGACCATATTCACCTCGTCCGAATGGGTCGCTGCGATGATCATATCGGCATCACGCGCGCCTGCCCGTTCCAGCACGTCAGGATAGCTGGCAAATCCGGCAATCCCCTGAACATCCAGCGTTTCCGTCGCCCGGCGCACCAGATCGTGATTGTTGTCCACCACCGTTACGTCATTCAGTTCGCCCGACAAGTGACGTGCGATCTGCCAGCCGACCTGACCGGCACCGCATATGATGACCTTCATGTTTCTGGCCCTTCTGCCTGAAATCCTTGAATGACAGATGCCCCTATAGCGGTCAATTGAATTGTCATTCAGACAAAGCTGGGGCAAGATAACCCTATGAAATCAGTGCTTCACTTACTAATTCCGCTGACTGTCCTGTCCGCTTGCAGCGGCCCACTTTCGCTGTATTACCGCGAAGGTGAAAGCGTGTCGCGCGCGCAGTCCGAGACCACGCAATGTCAGGTCAAGGCAGTGAATGACGTTCCCGTCGCCAATCAGGTGCGGCAAAGCCCGCCCACATACTGGCCGGGACGTACTTATTGCGACAACCGGGGACACTGCTATCGCTCGCCTGGTTGGTGGGAACCCGGGCGCGTTTATACGGTCGACGTGAATGCCGGTCTGCGCAATCAGGTTGAGGCCCAATGCATGGCTAAAAAAGGCTTTCGTCCGATCAGCCTGCCGCCCTGCAAACAGAGCGTAAAGTCTCAGGTTCCACCTGCGCGCACAACGAAACTGCCGCCGCTGGGAACCCAATCCTGCTATGTGAAGTTCGACGACGGCTCATTTCAGATCATCAACCCGGGTCAGGCAGGGTGATGTCCCGGCGGATTATTCCGCCGGTTCCGGTTCGTCGATTTGCGCCACCCGCGCCCCGGATTTGTTCGAGGTCACAACACCAAGCGATTTCAGCTTACGGTGCAGCGCGCTGCGCTCCATGCCCACAAAGCTGGCGGTCCGACTGATATTGCCTCCGAAACGGTTGATCTGGGTCAGCAGGTACTCACGCTCGAACGCCTCGCGCGCTTCGCGCAGCGGCAGGGTTGCCAGTGCCCCAGACAAAACCACGCGACCCGAGTCGTCGGTTTTCTCTTCTTCGGTCGGCAATTCGCGGGCTTCGATTGGACCTGTTCCATCGCCCAGGATCAGGACACGCTCGATCAGGTTCTTCAGCTGACGCACATTGCCGGGCCAGGTCATGGTCTGCAACAATGCCACCGCCTCTTCCGAGATCTCGCGAATTGGCAAGCCTTGGGATTCGTTGCACATTTCAATGAAATGCTGCGCCAGAACCGGAATATCCTCGCGCCGGTCCTCCATCGAAGGCACGGCGATCGGCACAACGTTCAGGCGGTGATACAGCTCTTCACGGAACCGGTCGGCTTCGATTTCGGCATCAAGATCGCGATTTGTCGACGAGATGACCCTCAGATCCACTCGCACCTTGTCAGACCCGCCTACCCGCTGGAATTGCTGGTCGACCAGAACCCGCAGAATCTTGGATTGCGTCCCCAAGGGCATGTCGGCCACTTCATCAAAGTAGATCACCCCGCCATGGGCCTCTTCCAGCAAGCCGGATTCGATCCCGCGTTCCGTTGACTCGCGCCCGAATAGCACCTCTTCGACGCGTTCAGGCTCAATCCCTGCGCAGTTAACGGTGACGAAAGGAGCGTTGGCGCGGTTGGAATGGGCGTGGATGTAACGCGCGGCGATCTCTTTGCCCGACCCGGCTGGCCCGCTCAACATCACGCGGCCGTTCGACTTGGTGACCTTGTCCAACTGGCTCTGCATCGCCCGGAACGAGGCCGATTTGCCGATCATGTCTGAGTTGGTGACCTCACGCCGCTTGAGCGAAGCATTCTCGCGGCGCAAGCGCGAGGTCTCCATGGCGCGGCGGATCACGACCATCAACTGATCAATGTTAAAGGGCTTTTCGATAAAATCGTAAGCGCCCTGCTTGATGGCCGCCACAGCAATCTCGATGTTGCCGTGACCGGAAATGATCACCACCGGGACATCAGGGTTGTCGCGTTTAACCGACTTCAGGATATCGATCCCGTCCATACGGCTGTCTTTCAGCCAGATATCAAGGATCAACAGTCCCGGTGGCTCGGAATTGATCGACGACATACACTCGTCCGAGTTTGCCGCCAGCCGGGTGGAATAGCCTTCGTCCTCCAGAATGTCGGACACCAGTTCGCGAATATCGCGTTCGTCATCTACGATCAGAATGTCGCTCATCTTTGGCCTGCTTTCAGTTTGTTAGTATGAATTGCCTGCTTTTGTGGCGCTGCAGTCTGGGAAATTTTGCCCCCTGGCAAACGGATCACAGCCATCGCACCGAAATGGTCCTGTCCGTCGAATACGGGCGCGTCTTCCAAAGTCAGCGCTCCGCCATGTTCTTCTATGATTTTCTTGACGATGGGCAGGCCCAGACCCGTGCCCTCGTCGCGCGTAGTTACATAGGGTTCAAACAACCGCGCCCGATCTTCGGGCAACCCAATGCCATTGTCCGCTATTGTAATGACCGTCCCCGCATCATCGTTGGAAATGTCCACTTTGATTTGTGGCTTCAAATTTTCCGGGGGACCTTTTTTCTTAAGTGTTTCAATGGCCTCACCCGCGTTCTTTATCAAGTTTGTCAACGCCTGGTTCAACATCGTCGCGTCGACATCCGCTAGGATGGGCTTGTCCGGTAGGGTCGCGTCGATCTGCACATCCGGCTGTCCGGCTTGCTGCAACAGAACAGCTTCGCGCACCAAGCCGACGACGTCTTCCTCACGCCGATCGGGTTCAGGCATTCGCGCGAATTTTGAGAACTCGTCCACGATCCGCCGCAGATCGTTGGTTTGCCGCACGATCACATCGGTCATGGATACAAGGCTGTCGCAATCCTCTTCGTCCAGTTTGCGCGAGAATTTGCGCTTGATCCGTTCCGCGCTAAGCTGGATGGGCGTCAGCGGGTTCTTGATCTCATGGGCAATACGGCGGGCCACATCGCCCCAGGCCGCCATACGCTGTGCACTGACCAGATCGGTCACGTCATCGAAGGCCACCACGTAGCCCTCCAGCCCTCCATCTTCGCCGCGCCGGATCGCCATTCGCACCAGCAAGTTTTCCAACCGCCCCTTACGCGTGACCTTAACCTCACCCTGCACGGCCTCTTGACCGCTGGCTTTCAGATTTTCGAACAAGGGAAGGAATTCGGGAACCGCGATGCCGATTGCCAGTTGTTCTTCACCGCGCGACCAGTCCAGAAGACGCTCGGCCGAGCGGTTTACGAATGTGACACATCCATCCGAATCGACGCCGACTACACCGGACGTCACCGAGCTCAGTACAGAATCGAACAGGCGGCGGCGGCGTTCGATCTGACGCGTGTTTTCCAACAACGTTTCGCGCTGCCCTTTAAGTTGCCGCGTCATCTGATTGAAATAACGACCTAACATGGCGATTTCGTCATCGCTGGCCTCTTCGATGACCTGAACGCTCAGATCCCCGGCGCCGACCCTTTGTGCGGCGGTTGTCAGACGGCCAACCGGGCGCGACAGGCGTTCGGCGAACCACATCCCCAAAGACATCGCGGCAAGGATCAGAATGACTGCAAAGCCCAAGTACAAGAGCCCGAATTCAAAAAGAACCCGGCCCCTTTCACTTTCAAGCTGTTGGTAGAATTGAACCGTTTCTTTGGTGTCATCCAGCAATTTCAGCAGTTCGCCATCCACCTCGCGGCTAACATACAGATACCGGTCCAGATAAGCCTGCAACGGCACCAGCGCGCGGAACTCGTTGTTTTGCCAATCGGCAATGATCAGAAGGCCACTGTCGGTGGCTTCAACCATCTGTTCCGGTGTCGGCGGTTCATAGTTGAACAGGTAGGACCGGTCGCCGCGGGATTTGATTTCGCCACTGCCATCAATGACATATGCCTCGCGCAGGCCCCGCTGAATCTGCGATTGCCCCTGTGCCAGAACCTCGCGCAGTTCGGCGTCCGAGATGTAAAAGTCCAGCGTTCGCGCATTGTCGAGGAATCGGGAAAGAACGATAGCGTCCTGTGTCAGGCCGCTGCGGTGCTCAAACTCATAGGCCTCGGCGGCGGACAGGGATGATCCGACAACCTGACGGACCCGATCCGAAAACCATCCTTCAAGCCCGATATTCACTGTAAGGCCGGCAAAGATCGCGACGGTCACGGTCGGTACCAGGGCCAGCAAGGTGAACGCCCCGATCAACCGCAGGTGCAGACGAGACCCGGCAGATTTTGCCCGGCGCGCAGCGATCAGACTGAACACCTGCCCCAACACCAACGCCGCGACGACCAGCACATAGACCAGATCCGCCAGCAGAATCAGCCGCAGCGTGGGCGCTGCCGAACCCAAATCAAACGGACCGATGACCAGATACGTGGCCAACGCCAGAAGCGGCCCCAAAAGGACCAGCCCCAGGGTGCTAAAATTGCGCAGTTTTCGGGATTTCCGCCACCGATCAATCGATAGGATCAGCCCGCTCTGTGCTCGGGTTGCCACCGTCTGCCCTCATCCTGATGTGCCGCTTGCGCGGCGTACCGCCATATCTCGTGGTCGTTGCCGGGCTTGCACCCGGATGCCACGCTTTGTGTGGCGATATTACATCAGTTTGCGTCGGCGTGTCACCTGAATATCGAGATCGGTGATTTTTTTGCGCAGCGTATTCCTGTTGATCCCCAGCAAATCCGCACATTTCGCCTGATTTCCGCCGGTTGCGTCCAGTGCCTGCTCGATTAAGGGGCCCTCAACCTCGCGCAGGATGCGCTGATACAGGCCCGGAGGTGGCAACAAATTGCCGTGCAGATCGAAATAGCGACGCAAATGACGGGCCATAGAGGCCGAAAGTTTCTCCCTTTCGCCGTCACCAAGAATCGGTTCCGCTTCGGGCTGATTGCCCAAAACCATCTCAACCTCGGCTTTCGATATTTCTTCGGCCCGGCTGGTCAGGCTTAAACGTCGGATCGCGTTTTCCAACTGTCGCACATTACCGGGCCAGGAATACCGCCGCACCAGTTCTACCGCCTCGGGGCTGAGCCAGCGTTTAGTGCCATGTTCCCGTTCCTCGCGGGCAAGGAAATGATCAACCAGCAACGTGATATCGTCCACCCGCTCGCGCAGCGCAGGCACATGGATCGTCGCACCGCACAGTCGATAATACAGATCCTGACGTACCCGCCCGCTTTCCATGACTTCGGTCAGATCCGATTGGCTGGTCGCCATGAAACGCGGAAGATGATCGCCGGGCGTGTCCATCATCCGGACAATACGTGCTTGAACCTCGTCCTCGATATCAGCGATCTCATCAATCAACAGGGTGCCCCCCCGCACCCTGGCCATAATGCGCGCAGGCCCTTCTAGGTCACGCAGATCACCGGCAGTCGCAGTGACGAAGGGCAACGTACGCCGGTCCGAAAAATCATGAATAGCCCTCGCTATCAATGACTTGCCGGTGCCACTTTCACCGGAAATCATGACAGAAAGATCGGTATTCATCACACGTGCCACAAGGCGATACAGCGCCTGCATCCCCGGAGTGCGCCCAACCAGAGGCAGCTCCTCAGGGCGGTCTTCGGCAGGTACGACCGCATCCGCCTGCACGCGCTGCTTTTGCTCCAAGGCCCGTGCGGTCCGCTTCATCAGGTCCGGCAGGTCAAAAGGCTTGGGAAGATAGTCATATGCGTCCGCCTCGGCCGCCTGAATGGCGGTCATGATCGTGTTCTGCGCTGAAATCACGATAACCGGCAGCCCCGGACGGTCCTGTGCGATTTTAGGCAACATCTCGAGCCCGTTGCCATCCGGCATGACCACGTCCGAGATTACAACATCCCCTTTGCCCTCGCCGACCCAGCGCATCAGAGTGGTCAGCGAGGATGTCGCATGCACCTTACACCCGGCCCGCGTCAGGGCCTGAGTCAGTACGGTTCGAATTGTGCGATCGTCATCTGCGACCAGTACTGTGCCATCCATCAGGTGCTCTCCTTACTATCTCTGCCCGTTTGTCCATCTCAGGTCGCGTCGCGCGGCGCGCGTCTGAGGGACAGGCGGAATACGGTGTGTCCCGGAACCGACTCGGCCAAAATCCAGCCGTCGTGGTCCGAGATGATTTTACTGACCAGCGCCAGCCCAAGACCCGTGCCGTTTTCCCTGCCCGACACAAACGGATCGAAAATGTCGCTGCGGATCTTGTCCGGCAGCCCTGGGCCGTCGTCGATGATTTCGATCTGCAGGGGCAAAGAATGCCCCGAACCGTCGCTGCGGCGCAGGCGGAAGGAATGTTCGAAATACGTCCGCAGGCGGATTGTCCCGCCTTTGGGGGACGCCTCAGACGCATTTTTGAGCAGGTTCAACACCACCTGCAAAAGTTGATCTGGGTCACCATAGGCCAGCGGCAACGAGGGGTCGTAATCTTCGATAATCGTCATATGCGCGCCAAAACCCAACAGCGCCGAGCGCCGCGCACGGTCCAGAACGTCATGGACATTGACTGGTTTGAAATCTGGCTGGGTCAGGTTCCCAAATTGCTCGACCTGCTCTAACAGCTTCACTATTCGGCGGCTTTCAGCAACGATAAGATCTGTAAGTTCAAGGTCTTGTTGGCTGATATTCATGCTTAGAAGCTGCGCGGCCCCGGTGATCCCCGCCAACGGGTTCTTGATTTCATGCGCCAGCATTTCGGCCATGCCAATCGCCGATTGCGCAGCAGATTTTACCGTGTTGCCCCGCGTCATCCGCCCCGCCAGTTCGCGTGGGGACATGGTCATGATCATCGACCCCGGATGCCCAAGCAGCGGCGCAATTTGCAAAGCGCATTGCAGCGGCGCCCGATTACCTGACCCCACATCGACATCATTCACGAAAAGCGGTGTGCCCTGTTGGCGCGCACGCAAAAACGCTTCTTCCAGTGGGGCATCCACGGCGATCTGGTCCCAGACCGGGTGACCGATCACTGCATTGCGGGAGGCGTTCAGGAACCCCTCTCCGGCGGAATTCACATCGGTGATCCGGTCATCGGCATCAATAATGAAAGCCGGAACCGGTAGTGAAGCCCAGATGTTTTGGTCCGAGGTCATGCTGCTGCCTCTGCGTCGCCGTGCAGGGCATCGCCCAACAGGCGCAGCACCTCGGTGGTATCCCGCGAGGTCAGAACCGCACGGCGCATGGTGGCCGGGGTCGCGGCCTCATCCATGTACCAGCCCAGATGTTTACGTGCCACGCGCAGACCCAGATCGGTGCCGTAAAAGTCCAGCATCGCCTCATAATGACCGCGCACCATGTCGATCAGGTCGTCATTGACGGGGATGACCGGCGCTTGTGCGCCATACAAATCGTGGCACATCTGGGCCAGCAGCCATGGCTTACCCTGCGCCCCGCGCCCGACCATCACACCGTCGGCGCCTGACTGGTCCAAAGCCGTGCGCGCTGCATTAGTATCTACGATATCCCCGTTCGCGATGACGGGGATCGACACCGACTCTTTCACCGCCCGGATCGCTTGCCAGTCCGCGTGTCCTTTGTAGAACTGGCACCGCGTGCGCCCGTGGATTGTGACCAGTTGGATGCCCGCACCTTGCGCCCGGCGCGCCACGTCCGGCGCGTTCAGCAGGTTGTCATCCCAGCCCAGACGAGTTTTCAGAGTGACCGGAATGTCGACAGCCTCGACCACGGCCTCAATCAGCGTCAGCGCGTGATCCGGCGTCTTAAGCAGCGCCGAACCGGAATAGCCGTTCGTCACTTTCTTTGCGGGGCAGCCCATATTGATGTCGATCACCCGCGCGCCACGATCGGCCACCTGACGCGCAGCCTCGGCCATCCAATGCGCCTCACGCCCGGCCAGTTGTACGGCGGTGTTTTCAACGTCAGCAGACAGCTCAGCCCGTTCCCGAACGCCCGGTTTGGCCTGCACCATTTCCTGACTGGCGACCATTTCGCTGACGACCATGCCCGCGCCAAACCGCATCACCAGATCGCGGAATGGTCGATCGGTGATCCCGGCCATCGGGGCCAGCATGACCGGCGGATTTAAGGTTTTGTCGGCGAGGTGCAGGGTCAACATGCTTAATCCTTGGGCAGTTGCGTCTTAGATATCGAATTCGGCGCATATGAACAACAAAACGGCAGGAAACAAGCTTGCAAAATCACCACTTGCCTATTTTTTAAGCAACTTGACGCGGGTGATTGCCTCTACATTCACCGCAGCTTAAACACTGCGCTCAAATCATCGGAGAATTCGCCCAATGACCACCGCCGCCATCATCGTCGCCGCAGGACGCGGATTGCGCGCCGGAGGCGGCATTCCCAAGCAATGGCGACCATTGGCCGGACGCAGAGTTGCGGATTGGACCATCGACCGGTTTCGCCATCAGGTTGATCATATTGTTCTGGTGCTGTCCGAGGATGATCAGAACGCTTGGGATGAGTTTTTAGGCTCTGATCTGCTGCTGGCAAAAGGTGGCAGCGATCGTGCCGGGTCGGTACGGAACGGGCTGGATGCATTAGATGGGCTGGGGATCGAACATGTCCTGATTCACGACGTCGCCCGCCCCTGCTTAAGCAGCCAGACTATTGCGGACGTCCTGACCGCCCTGACCAAGCATGAGGCTGCAGCACCCGGTCTGGCCGTTACAGATGCGCTCTGGACCGGTGACGAAGCCGATGTGACCGGAACGCAGGACCGGACGGGTCTTTTTGCGGCGCAGACCCCACAGGGTTTTCGCTATGACGCGATTGTCGCGGCGCACGCGGCCCATTCTGGCGGCGCGGCGGACGATGTCGAGGTCGCCCGTGCCGCTGGCATGAACGTGGTGATCGTGCCAGGCGATGCCGATAACATCAAAATCACAAGACCCGAGGATTTTGCCCGGGCGGAACGCGTATTGGGGACAGACATGGATGTGAGACTGGGCAACGGCTATGACGTGCATCGCTTTGGCGACGGGGATCACGTAATCCTGTGCGGCGTCAAAATTCCCCATGACCGGGGGCTACAGGGCCATTCGGATGCGGATGTCAGCATGCACGCGGTTACTGATGCAATCTATGGCGCGCTGGCGCAGGGCGATATCGGTCAACACTTCCCGCCAACGGACCCGCAATGGAAAGGCGCGGCAAGCGAGATCTTCCTGCGCCACGCGGTCGAGCTGGCTGGGCAGATGGGGTACAGCATCTCGAATGTGGATTGCACACTGGTTTGCGAGTTTCCCAAAATAGGACCGCACGCGCCTGCAATGCGCGCGGAAATGGCCCGGCTCTTGGGGTTGCGGGCAGATCAGGTCTCGGTGAAGGCGACCACGTCTGAACGTCTGGGCTTTACCGGGCGCAGCGAAGGCATCGCCTCGCTGGCCACAGCTTGTCTGGTGAAATCATGAACGCGGCGCGCTTGATCGGAACTGTTTGCGGGGTGGGTTACTTGCGCCCTGCACCCGGAACATGGGGATCTCTGGCCGCCCTGCCCCTGGCTTGGGTTCTGCATACGTTGGGTGGTTTTCCCTTGTTGGTCATCGCCACTGTGGCCGTTTTTGTCGGTGGCCTGTGGGCAACCAAAGTGATGACTGCTGGGCAGGAAGATCACGACCCGTCCGAAATCGTCATCGACGAAGTTGCCGGACAGTTCATCGCGCTTTGGGCCATTTCCTACCCATCTTGGGCGCATGGAATTGATATCACAGCCCTTTGGCCCGGCTGGATCGCAGGTTTCCTTCTGTTTCGCCTATTCGACATCACCAAACCCGGCCCTGTCGGTTGGGCCGACCGCAAAGGTGACGCGATGGGCGTGATGCTGGATGATGTGATCGCCGGCGTCTTCGCCGGGATTGGCGTTCTGGTTCTCGCCGGCATCTCACACGGTGTTCTGGGCCTATGAGTGTCGCCGCCTTGCTTGACCGCGCCAAGGCGCATGGCGTGATGATCGCGACAGCTGAAAGCTGCACCGGCGGCATGGTCGCCGCTGCGCTTACGGATATCCCGGGCAGCTCGGCCGTGGTGGATCGCGGGTTTGTCACCTACACCAATGACGCCAAGCAGCAGATGCTGGGTGTACAGGTCGAAACGCTGGACGCCCATGGTGCGGTGTCCGAAGAAGTGGCACAGCAGATGGCCGATGGCGCGTTGAGAAATTCAAAAGCGCAACTTGCAGTGTCCATCACCGGCATCGCAGGCCCTGGCGGATCCGAATTCAAACCCGAAGGCCGCGTGTGTTTTGGATTGGCGGTGGATGGGCAATCGACGACAACCCAAACCGTGGAATTCGGCGCGTTGGGGCGTGACAAGGTCCGGCTGGCCGCCCGTGATCATGCCTTGGACCTGCTGTCACGCGGCCTTTCGTTAATTGCTTAATAATCTAGCACCCCACTCATTTTGGTGCTCATTTAATCACCGGTTCACAAAAGGCCCTTAAAACAGGCGCCAAAAACGCCCTCCGCCTCTTTTTTCCCCGTCCTCTCTCCGCTTCAACGCCAGCCACGCAAGCTGAAGACGCCACAGAGGAGACCGGCTGATGAACGGAGCCGATACCGCCTGGATCATAGTTGCAACTGCACTGGTCCTATTCATGACATTGCCGGGCCTCGCCCTGTTCTATGGCGGCCTCGTGCGCGCCCGCAACGTGCTGAGCGTTTTCATGCACTGCTTCTCAATCGCCTGTTTGATGAGCATCCTGTGGTTGGTCGCCGGATACTCGATCGCATTTGGTGACGGCGGGTCGGGTCTGTGGGGCGGTCTGGGCAAAGCCTTCCTGAACGGAGTTGACGTCGACAGCCTGTCGGGCACCTTGCCCGAGGTTCTGTTCTTTGCCTTTCAGATGACCTTTGCAATCATCACCCCCGCCCTCATCATCGGCGCTTATGTCGAGCGTGTGGGTTACGGGTTTGTCATGATCTTCTCAGGCTTGTGGATGCTGCTGTGCTACGCACCCGTCGTTCACTGGATCTGGGGCGGCGGTATTCTGACCGATGGCGGCATTCTGGGCGAGATCGGCGTGCGTGACTTTGCCGGTGGCATTGTGGTGCATGAAACGGCAGGTCTGGCCGCGCTGATCATCGCCGTGGTCCTTGGCCCGCGCCGCAACCGCACAACCCCGCCACACAACCCTGGCTACGTCATGATCGGTGCCGCGATGCTTTGGGTTGGCTGGTTTGGCTTCAACGGCGGTTCACAATTGGCGGCAGATGGCGGTGCCGCTATGGCGATAACAGTCACGCATATCTCGGCCGCAACCGCTTCGCTGACATGGGCGCTGTATGAACGCATCAAATACGGCAAAGCCTCGATGGTGGGCCTGGTTACAGGTACGATTGCGGGTCTGGCCTCTATCACCCCAGCCTCGGGATATGTCGATCCGGTTCAGGCGCTGATCATCGGTGCCGTAGCAGGCGTGTTGTGTCAGGAGGCCGTGAACATCATCCGTAACAAGCTGAACATCGACGACACTCTGGACGTGTTCGCGGTGCACGGCGTAGGCGGCATCTTTGGCACCATCATGATCGCTGTGTTCGGCCTGGGTGCCTGGACCGCGCAGTTGGGCGGGCTGGTCATCGTAGGTGTCTTTACGGCAGTTGTCACATTTGTGTTGATCAAGGTGGTTGCGCTGATCACCCCGCTTCGCGTAGATGCAGAAACCGAGACAAACGGGCTCGATCTTTCGGTACACGGCGAGCGTGCCTATGACATGAGCAGCTAAGCCCACCTTGGCTGCCTCTTGCCCGCAAGGGCCAAAGCGGGCCTCTTCGTGAGGTCCGCTTTTCTTTTGCGTACACCCCTCTCGACTCTGGGTCTGAGGACAGGCTATCAGCCCGCAATGCCATTCAGCCCAGAGGTACCGTTATGATCCCCAGTTCATTCCCCGACAGCACCGAGATTGCCCGCCTGACCGCGCGGATGTTGCTGGAGATCAAGGCTGTCCACTTCAATTCGCGTGAGCCGTTCACGCTGGCCAGCGGATTACCCAGCCCGACTTACATCGACTGCCGCAAGCTGATCTCTTACCCGCGAATCCGGTCGACCCTGATGGATTTCCTGACCGTCACTGTGATGCGCGAAGCGGGTTTTGAGGCGTTCGACAATATCGCAGGTGGTGAGACTGCGGGCATTCCATTCGCCGCAATGGTCGCAGAGCGTATGGCGCTGCCGATGACCTATGTCCGCAAAAAGCCCAAAGGATACGGTCGCAACGCCCGTATCGAAGGCGCGATGAGCGAGGGAGAGCGCGTGCTGCTGGTCGAGGATCTGACCACCGATGGCGGGTCCAAGCTGTCCTTCGTGGATGCGATCCGCGAAACAGGTGCCACTTGCGGGCACACGGCGGTCATCTTCTACTATGGCATCTTCCCCGAGACCGAAAAAACGTTGGGCGACCACGGCATCCAATTGCATCACCTGTGCACATGGTGGGATGTTCTGGCCGAGGCCAAAGCGCAGAAAGCCTTTGATCAGGAAACACTTGACGGTGTCGAAGCTTTCCTGAAAGACCCGCGTGGCTGGCAGGAAGCAAGTAAATCCACGTAAACCTCTTGTGGACAGATTGGGGATAAGCCCAGAAGAATCGGTCGACCGGCCACGATATCTGGTGACTTTTCCCCCAATTCCTACATAATAAGCTACGCATACACAGGTATCCAAACTGTCAGGAAAGTTATCCCAAGGCTTTATCCATAGTTAGCCACAGGTATTTCCAGATAGCCGACACGCCAAAATAGCGTGTAGAAAGCGCCGCAGGGCAGCGGGGACAAAATGAACGAGATAAGCAGTATCGAGCAGGCAGCAGCTCGGATTCAGAACGCCGAAACCATGCCGCATTCCATTGAGGCCGAACAGCAGCTTCTGGGTGCGATCCTGACCAATAACGATCTTTATGATCGGGTCGCCTCTATCATCGGGGCCGAGCATTTCTATGACCCGGTTCACTCCCGGATTTATGAGGTCGCCTCGACCCGGATAGCTAAGAATGCGCTGGCCTCGCCTGTGACGTTGAAATCCTTCATGGCCGAGGATGAGGGCTTGCAGGAACTGGGTGGCCCGGCCTATCTGGTCAAACTGGCGGGCGCATCGATCAGCGCCTTTGCGGTGCATGACTATGCCCAGATGATTTATGATCTGGCAATCCGGCGCGAGCTGATCCGCCTGGGCCGCGATATCTCGGACAAGGCAGCGCGGGTCGACATCAGCAGCGAACCAAAAGAACAAATCGTCGAAGCCGAGCAACATCTTTATCAGTTATCCGAGCAGGGCCAGACCGAACAGGGATTTCAATCCTTCCTCAAGGCGGTCACAGAAGCCGTCAACGTCACCAACGAAGCGTACCAGCGCGGCGGTGGCATGGCAGGGATTTCCACCGGTCTGGCCGACTTGGACAAACAACTGGGTGGCTTGCACCCGTCTGACCTGATCATTCTTGCCGGTCGTCCGTCGATGGGAAAAACCTCTCTGGCGACCAACGTGGCATTCAATGTCGCCAAGGCGTACAAACGTGGGCTGAAACCAGACGGCTCAGAGGGCGCGGTTGACGGCGGTGTCGTTGGCTTTTTCTCATTGGAAATGAGTGCCGAACAGTTGGCCGGTCGGGTTCTGGCTGAAGCCTCCGAAATCTCATCCCATAAGATCCGCCAGGGTGACATGACCGAGTCCGAGTTCCGCCGCTTTGTTGACGCGGCCAAGGAACTGGAAGCCTGCCCGCTTTTCATTGACGACACGCCCGCCCTACCGATATCGCAGCTGGCGGCTCGGGCACGCCGTTTGAAGCGGACACATGGTTTAGACCTGCTCGTTATCGACTACCTGCAGCTGTGCCGGGGAATGGCCGAAAACCGCGTCAACGAAATTGCCGAAATCTCGATGGGCATGAAAGCCATCGCCAAGGAATTGCAAATTCCGGTGATCGCCCTGTCCCAGCTTTCGCGTCAGGTTGAAAACCGCGACGACAAGCGCCCACAACTGTCCGACTTGCGGGAATCAGGCTCGATCGAACAGGACGCCGACGTGGTGATGTTCGTGTACCGTGAGGAGTACTACAAGGAACGCGAAAAGCCCGGCGATCACGAACTTGAAAAGATGGAAGAGTGGAAACAGGCAATGGAACGTCTGCACGGCAAGGCCGAAGTCATTGTCGGCAAGCAGCGCCACGGTCCCATCGGCACGGTTGACCTCTCGTTCGAGGCGCAGTTCACCCGATTTGGAAATCTGGTCAAACCCTGGCAACAGGACGGACAGATTGAGGGGTATTAACCCTCACCACAACTCGGGTTTGTTGAATGCACTGACACAGTGAGATGGCCCCTTGAACGGCGCCATCTCAGCCCCTGTCAACGATTGCCCCAACCACCCGTGCGGATGGCTTAACGGCAGAGGAGCTTGGGCGACTTTTTCTGAAATCGGAAAAAACCCGGTTTTGCCGTAGTAGTTCGGGTCGCCGTAAGTCACCACAAAATCCACTTTGTCACGGCGCAGCTCGTCCAACCCAAACGCGATCAGTCGCTGCCCTATCCCCGCTTTCTGGCTATCCGTACGCACGGCAACCGGCGACATCAGGAACACCTGTCGCGGATCTTGGTCAAAGCGCAGCCGCGAAAACAGGATGCAACCCAGCACTTGGGGGCCATCATGGGCAATGGCTGCACTCAAATCACCGTCAGGCGTTGTGGCCAACAGATCCGAAACCAACGCGCCGATCGCGGTCCCTTCTTCATCGCTTGCCGAAGCCGTGAACACCCTCCTGAACAAGCCGGGCAGCGCGGCCTCCCATTCATCTTTCCCTGTCGTGAATTTCATGGTGAACTCTCTCCAATCGTACGTGGGTCTGTATCTGGTTCAACGATTACACGCCGATGCACCCGGTTGAACATAGGACGGATACAATGGCGATGCAGAGGCGAGCCGAACATGTTTTTACGCCAATGCCTTGCACCGTTGGCCAATAGTTGCCCATGAACGCGGACAAGTTTGCATTAATAGCCGCCTACCCCCTTGACCTGCCGTGATCCAATGTCATGAACGGTTCCATGAGTACCGCACGTTTGACGATTAATCTTCAGGCGCTGGCCAGCAACTGGCGCGCGCTCGATGCAAAAACGGATGTCGAAACCGGCGCCGTGGTCAAAGCTGACGCCTACGGCCTGGGGGCCGAGCCTGTGTCCGCGACCCTGGCAGAGGAAGGCGTTCGCAAATTCTTTGTTGCAGTTGCCGAAGAAGGGGTTGCCGTGCGTAAGGCCATCGGCCCCGGACCGATGATCGCTGTATTCTCGGGTCATATGGAAGGTGACACCGATCTGCTGCGCGATCACGATCTGACGCCGCTGATCAATGCGCCCGAGCAATTCATGCGCCATCAACAGGCGCTTCCGGATCATCCCTTTGGTATTCAGCTGGACAGCGGCATGAACCGCCTTGGTCTGGAACCTGCTGACTGGGCTGAACTGCGCCCAAAGGCCGAGGCACTGAACCCCGCCGTAATGATGTCGCACTTGGCCTGTTCGGACGAACCTGATCATCCAATGAATCGCCAGCAACTGAAGACCTTCCGCGAGATGACTGATGGCACCGCATCACCAAGGTCGTTGGCGGCCACGGGCGGTACGTTTCTTGGACCCGAATTCCACTTTGATTTCTGCCGCCCCGGCGTCGGCCTGTACGGCGGCATGCCTTTTGCCGAAGCGAAACCGGTGGTGACGGTTGACCTGCCGGTGATCCAAGTTCGCCCGGTCGACGTCGGTGAAACGGTCGGATACGGCAACAGTTGGATTGCGCGTCGTCCCTCTCGCATTGCAACCGTTGCCGCCGGTTACGCTGATGGTTTGCACCGCGCGATCGGTGGTGGGATCGACGTGTTTTTTGGCAACCAGCCCTGCCCGGTTGTCGGGCGCATTTCGATGGATCTGATCACGGTCGACGTCACCGATCTGCCCGAAGATCCCGAACGCCTGCGCATCCTGAACGGACATCAAACAGTCGACGACCTGGCCGAAGCCGCCGGCACCATCGGATATGAAATCCTGACGTCGCTGGGTGCACGCTATTCCCGGGGATACGTCGAATGAACCCTTTGGCCGTGCTGGGTGGGTTGGGCCGTGCTGTCCTGTCCATGCTTGCCAATTTTGGCAAGGTGGGAATATTCGCGCTGGACGCGATATCACACATCTTTCGGCCACCGTTTTACCCGCGCGAATTTGCCGTTGCCCTGATGAATGTAGGCTGGCTGTCACTGCCGGTTGTTGGCCTGACCGCAATCTTCACTGGTGGTGCGCTGGCCTTGCAAATCTATGCGGGCGGCGCGCGTTTCAACGCCGAGGCCGTGGTACCCCAGATCGTTGCCATCGGCATGGTGCGCGAACTTGGGCCGGTGCTGGTTGGCCTTATGATCGCCGCGCGCGTAACCTCATCCATTGCAGCAGAAATCGCTACGATGAAAGTGACCGAGCAAATCGACGCGCTGGTCACCCTGTCGACCCACCCGATGAAATACCTGACCGCACCGCGCGTTCTGGCCGCTCTGATCACCGTGCCGTTGCTGGTCGGGATCGGAGATATCATCGGCATAGCAGGCGGTTATGTCGTTGCGACCCAAAATCTGGGTTTTAACGCAGCGACTTATCTGCAAAACACCGTCAATTTTCTTGAGACCAAGGACATCGTGTCGTCTCTGGTAAAGGGCGCGGCCTTCGGCCTGATCGCGGCCATCATGGGCTGCTACTACGGCATGAATTCCGGCCGCGGCGCACAGGGTGTGGGCCGGGCCACCAAATCCTCGGTCGAATCCGCCGCGATCATGATCCTGGCCGCCAACTTCATTCTCACAGGGGTGTTCTTCTCGGTATGATCAGGATGGAGAACGTAGCAAAAGCCTTTGGCGACAATCAGGTTCTGCAGAGCATGAGCCTTGAGATCCCCAAGGGAACCTCGATGGTCATCATCGGTGGTTCAGGCACCGGCAAGTCCGTGGCTCTGAAGTGCATTCTGGGCCTGATCAAGCCCGACAGCGGCATGATCTACGTGAACGGCAAAGACGCGGCCAAGGGCGACCGCGATAAGTTTTTGGCCCGCTTTGGAATGCTGTTTCAGGGCGCGGCGCTGTTCGACTCCCTGCCCGTCTGGCAGAACGTTTCCTTCCGCCTGCTGCGCGGTCCGTTGAAGCGCCCCGCCGAATACGCGCGTGAGATCGCCATCGAGAAACTGCGCCGAGTGGGCCTTAAATCCGATGTCGCCGACCGCTTTCCGTCGGAACTGTCCGGCGGAATGCAGAAGCGCGTGGGCCTTGCCCGTGCCATCGCCGCCGAGCCCGAGATCATCTTTTTCGACGAGCCCACCACCGGCCTGGATCCGATCATGTCCGGCGTCATCAACGATCTGATCCGCGAGATCGTGACCGAGATGGGCGCCACCGCGATGACCATCACTCACGACATGAGCTCGGTCCGCGCGATTGCCGACAACGTGGCCATGCTGCACGGAGGGGTCATCCAATGGACCGGCCCGGTCAGCCAGATGGATGCCTCGGGCGATCCTTATGTCGAGCAGTTTATCAGCGGGAGTGCGGAAGGGCCGATTGAGGCGGTGCGGTGATAAGTAGCTCGAGCATTCTTGAGGTTTCGAACATTGTAAGGCTTTTAGGCCTCGCCTATTTAACTGGATTGGGGGTTTCAACATCAGGCGCCTTTCCTGCATTTGGAAAGTCTCTCGCTTCAAAAGTCAAATACGCCCAAGCCCAAGCGCACATTCACCGCCAGCAATTCGGTTGGGGCGTTGGAGAGGCTCCAGACAAAGTGGTCAAAACTAAGAACCCCGTCCTATTGTCGCTACTCACGGTTTTTCTTATTGCGATGGCGTACTTTGGTTTGGTCTGGGTAAGGAATGCTCAGATTCCAGCGCTAAATTTTGCACTAGGTTTTTCCTTTTTCGGATTAGGGCTGTTTTTACGTAAGCAATTCTTGCACGACTGGACAGGCCGACCATGGAAACTCGATTTCGCGAGTTTTCTGATTGGACTATTATTCGTTGTTACCCAAAAAATATGAAGCCATGTTACGCCTCGCTACCCTCTCGCTCCTGATCCTCTACCCCATCGCGTGGTTCGCCCCGCTGATGCGCGCGGGGTTCCTGCCGATCTTCGGCCTCAGCGAGATCAGCGTCATCACCGGCCTGCAATCGCTGTGGAAATCAGACGTCTTCCTCGCGCTGATCGTCACCATTTTCGCCCTCTTCGCGCCCTATATCAAAACAATCGGTACCGCCCTGATCCAATGGGACATGCTGGACCCACGCGTCCAACCCGCACTCAACATCCTCGGGAAACTGGCTATGGCCGACATTTTCCTCATCGCGCTTTACATCACGCTG
Organism: Ruegeria atlantica; assembly: GCF_947495585.1. Classification (GTDB taxonomy): domain Bacteria; phylum Pseudomonadota; class Alphaproteobacteria; order Rhodobacterales; family Rhodobacteraceae; genus Ruegeria; species Ruegeria atlantica_G. The sequence continues at coordinate 898,060 of NZ_CANLZK010000001.1, forward strand.
GCCAAGGGTATCTCTTACGCAACCATCGAAACCGCGTGGGGTCTTTACCTGTTTACGGCGTGCATTCTGGCCTCGCTCGCATTGGGCCACATTACCGAAATGACACGCAGATCACGAAATCCTCAGACGTAATTGATTGAAAACGCTTATCTGAGTATCATCTTTATATTTCGAGCAGAAAATTTTTGTAGTTTCGGTCCTGAGCGGATCATTCTGTGTGTGTTAGATGTTCCCCGCTTTGGGCTGGTGTGTTCCGGTTTCAAAAGGAGTTCGTCTAAGATGACTGCCCTCCATAACATCACATTGCAATTTCAGAATGCCTTTTTAAGACTGACTTTTTTCCTCATTTGCACCGCGGCATTGTTCCTGGTCGGTGTCTGTCTTTTATCCGCTTTGGGGGTTCTGCCCTGGCTGTCCATGCAGGCCGGTTTCGGCAACGATCCGGCTATGGACGCGGGCATGTATATCCAGGTCGGCTTGACCGTGCTGATTCTCATGCTGGCGTTCTATCTGCCCGCTAATGCCCGGATGATGGCGCTTGAAACGTCACATCGTAAGTTCTCATTGAACATGTATGACGTGGCTCAGGCCTACCAATTGGCTCATTCAGCGGATCGCGGCGAAACGTTTCTGCTGTCCTCAGAATTCGACGCAGTTAAGGAAAGGATGGCCTTCCTGCGCCACCACCCCGACCTGCAATCGCTCGAACCCGAAATCCTGGAGTTGGCCGCACAAATGAGCCACATTAGCCAAGAGCTGGCAGAAACCTATGGCGATGCCCGCGTCAGCCGTGCCCGCACGTTCCTGCAGCAACGTCAGGAAGAGATTGAAACGTTCCAGAAACGGATCGAAGAAGCACAGGTCATCCAGCACGAGCTGCGCCAATGGACCCACGATATCGAGATGGAAGAATCCATTGCCAAATCGCAGCTGGCGCGTTTGCGGGACGAACTGTTTGAATTGCTGCCCGAATTGTCGGCACAGCTTCAATCGCCCGTCGACGACCGCGATCCCAAGAAATCGAGCGTCATAGCGATGTCGCCGCCCCGCGCCGCCGAATAGGCGCGATAATGCCCGCCGGGAACGATGGCTCATCGGGCCTGAGGACGCGGCGCGCCACCGGCGGAGATGAAAGCCCTGCTAGGGCTTGAAGAACCGCCCGCGCTCGGGCACCAAGGCCGAATGGCAAAGACAACTTTCTCCTGCTCGGCCTGTGGCGCAACGCATTCCCGGTGGTCCGGTCGGTGCGACGGCTGCGGTGAATGGAACACAATCACGCAAGACGTACCTCTTTCGGCTGGCCCTGCAAAGAAATCCCTCGGCGGCAAACGTGGCCAGTCCATTACACTCACGGACCTGTCGACCGAGGAAACACCGCCGCCGCGCACCTTGTGCGGCGTAGAAGAACTAGACCGCGTTTTGGGTGGCGGTCTGGTCCCGGCCTCGGCCCTGCTGGTTGGGGGCGATCCAGGTATTGGCAAGTCGACGTTGCTGTTACAGGCCGCAGCGCGGTTTGCACGTGCGGGCGTCAAGACGATTTACGTGTCTGGCGAAGAAGCCAGCGCGCAGGTGCGCATGCGCGCGCGCCGTCTGGGTCTAGAGGACGCACCGGTCCAACTGGCCGCCGAAACCAACCTGCGGAACATTCTGACGACGCTTGAAGCAGAGAAACCCGGTCTGGCCATCATCGACTCGATTCAGACCATGTGGGCCGACAATGTGGACAGCGCACCGGGCTCGGTGTCACAAGTCCGGGCCGCAGCACATGAATTGACCACGTTTGCGAAACGGCACGGTGTTTCAATCATCATGGTCGGCCACGTCACCAAAGAAGGCCAAATTGCAGGTCCTCGCGTCGTCGAACATATGGTCGACACCGTTCTTTACTTCGAAGGCGAACGCGGCCATCAGTTCCGCATCCTACGGGCGGTCAAGAACCGCTTTGGCCCTGCGGACGAGATCGGCGTGTTCGAGATGACAGGCAAAGGGCTTGCACAGGTCACAAACCCTTCGGCTTTGTTTCTGTCCGAGCGCGGCAAACCAAGCCCCGGATCGGCCGTATTTGCAGGGATCGAAGGCACACGCCCCGTTTTGGTTGAACTACAAGCACTTGTGGCCCCGTCCCCACATTCACAACCGCGCCGTACCGTTGTTGGTTGGGACAGTGGGCGTCTGGCAATGATCCTCGCCGTGCTCGAAGCACGCTGCGGCATCCCTTTTGCAGGTCTCGATGTGTACCTCAATGTCGCTGGCGGATTGAAAATCGGTGAACCTGCCGCAGATCTGGCCGTTGCAGCAGCCCTGTTGAGTGCCCGAGAAGACACAGCCCTGCCTGCAGATACCGTTGTTTTCGGAGAAATCTCGTTATCTGGGGCACTTAGACCGGCCCCGCAGACCGAAAACAGGTTGAAAGAAGCTCAAAAACTTGGTTTCACATCGGCAATCGCTCCGGCGGGCGGCAAAACCGGTACTGTGGCAGGTCTGACACTCACCCGACCCTCTGATTTGGTTGGGTTTGTTGGCGAAACCTTCGGAGCAGGTTAAAGTCGCCCCCTGAGGGGCAGAAAAAAACAGGCGAGGGCCATGGAAGGTTTTACAATAATTGACGGGGTCGTTGCCCTGATCGTCGTCGTTTCAGGCATTCTTGCCTATTCGCGCGGCTTCTTACGTGAGGTTCTGGCCATCGCAGGCTGGGTCGCAGCCGCAGTGCTGGCCTTTATTTTCGCGCCCCAAGCGGTGCCACTGGTCAAAGAGATCCCGGTTGTTGGGGATTTCCTGCGCGACAGCTGCGAATTGTCCGTCATTACGGGCTTTGCTGCGGTGTTTGCAGTTGCACTTATTATTGTCAGCATCTTTACGCCCTTGTTTTCGTCGATCGTCCAGCGATCTGCTTTGGGCGGACTGGATCAGGCACTTGGCTTTTTCTTCGGCATCGCCCGCGGCATCCTGTTGGTTGCCATCGCGTTCTTTGTCTATGACACGGTCATGACGGGTCAGTCCTATACGATCGTTGACGAAAGCCGCTCGGCCAAGGTGTTCGAACAGTTCAGCGACAAGATCGAAGAACAGAACCCCGAAGCGGCTCTTGGCTGGGTCACCCGCCAATATGAAGAACTGGTCGCCAGCTGTGCGGAAGGTTCCGCACCGGCCGAGGATCTGACAGCCCCTACGACTACGGAATAAATGCCTGGCACGGGTCCCACCCATGCCGCAATTGTTGAAACGAGCCGCCGCTTTGCCGGCGGCTCGTCTTCGTTTGTGCCCGAGCTTTTGTAATTGTCTGGAAGATCATTCACTGAACGGTTGTCATTAAGAACATCTTGGGTGTCTTGCCGGGTCTTCAAAAAACCCACACATCCCGATCAAAACCCTCCTAAAAGCTCACTTCTACTTGAGTTTCCAAGTGTTCTTTTTCGGTTGTCCGTTTTCGTAGATCCGAAACTCATTTGCGCCGATACGTTCGACGCTCCAGCACTTTTGCCCCCAATTCCCTTTCTCACACCACTGATCGTCTTTGACGAACCAGTCCCCCGTGTATTTGTCCTTACCGTCCCAAAGCCCGTTGAGTTTGCCGTTCTTCTTGCTTGTTGCCTTGCTGTATGCCTGAATCCACGGCGTCTTTCCGTCATTGTTAGAGACGCCAGACAACTGGCCGCCAGGTATTGTGGCAAGAAGCTCTTCCTGAGTCATGAACACCTGTGCAAACCCTGTTGTCGTCGTCATGGCTCCAAAGCCTGCAGCAATGACTGCCACGCTCAGAAATGAACGCACACTTTTGAGTTGAAAATTACAAAGTCCGTAAGACATGAAACACATCCTTTTCGACAAATTCGAGATTGTAATGACTACTTTTCCCGTTGAGCTACCAGAGAGTCTCAACGCTAGGATTGTATCATAATGCCACCAGAACCCCAAAAACTGACGCTGATGGCGCACTGTGGAAGGAAATCACGTCTAATCCGGTCGCATTCCGGGCGCCCGACCAGAGTCACCGGATATCCGCTTGTCAGAGCCCAGTACAAAAACAATTTGCTGAAGAGTTTTCGAGATCTCTTTTCGACAAAAAGGGCACTGGTTCGCAGCTACACCCGTTTTTTTTGCTTAGTAAATCTTCGAGCTCACACAAACCCTTCGCCTGCACAAACCGTGCATCTAATCGTCTTCAAACCGAAACAGCCGTCGCAGCGATTGGATATCGGCTTTCCGTGAATGTCGCGACTTTTGATAACCTCTCCCGATCCGTTACAGATCTGGCAAGGTGCCCGCCCCATACCCCTGCATCGGTGACACCGGCGCTTTACCGGTTCTTCTTTTTTGTTTCCTTGTTTGTGCTGCCACATGGCGGGTATCCGATCGAACCTTTATCATTGCCGAAAACTCACTATGTCGACCATGACACCACATGCCTGCGGTCCCTGTCACCTTTTCATGTTGTTTTTGACAAAATCCGCATGCGTCAAATCGCGAATGTGATCCTTTGATGACACAGGCGCGCTTAGGCATTATGTGAGTGGCGAACTGACATGGAATCGGAGCTGCCGATCTTGCTGTATCTGTTTTCTTACGCGCTTGCCCTTGCGACGCTGGCGCGTTTGCGCCGCCAATCGGCCGGGCGACAATGCGTACAGATACCGCTGCGCAGACGGTCCGACCCGCACACCTAATCAACATAAACACGTCATGGAAATTGGAGCCCGTATATGTGTGGCATTTTAGGGATCGCAAGCAGGACACATGATGTCTTTGCGGAAATCTATGACGGGCTGCTGATGTTGCAGCACCGGGGTCAGGATGCCTCGGGGATAGTGACTTATACTGGTGAGTTCTTCCGTGAGAAGAAAGCCAACGGGTTGGTCAAGGACGTCTTTAACGCCAATGACGCCGAGACCCTGCTGGGACAAGTCGGTATGGGGCATGTGCGCTATCCTACGGCCGGATCGCTCAGCGCGGCCGAGGCGCAGCCGTTTTTCGTCAACGCGCCCTATGGCATCTATTTGGTCCATAACGGCAATATCACCAACACCGCCGAGCAGCGCGAGAAAGTCACCGCCAAATACAGCCGCCATCTGCGCACCACTTCGGATTCAGAGATTCTGCTGAATGTTCTGGCGGACAAAGTGGCCGACGCAATCAAGGTCAATGGCAATGCCGAACCCATCCGCAATATCTTTGCCGGTGTAAAGATGACAATGGAACGCGTTCAGGGTGCTTATTCAGTGATCTGTCTGGTGGCCGGCGTTGGTATGCTGGCGTTCCGCGATCCCTACGGCATTCGCCCCCTGTCGGTTGCCAAGCGCGATGTGGATGGGGACGGCGACGACTATGCCTTTGCGTCCGAAGACGTGGCATTCGGTATCAACGGGTTTGAAAAGCTGCGCGATGTGAAACCGGGTGAGGCCATCCTGATTGACCTCGACGGCAACATGCACACGTTCCAGGCAGTCGACGGTCAGCTGACCCCTTGTATCTTTGAGTACGTCTACCTGGCCCGTCCGGATTCGCTGTTGGATGGTGTTTCGGTCTACAAAACCCAGATGCGTATGGGTCAGACGCTGGCGCGCCAGATTGAGGCTGCAGGGCTAGAGATCGACCGCATCATCCCGGTACCCGATAGCGCACGCCCAGTGGCGCTTGAGGTCGCGAAAGCCACGGGCATTCCTTACCGTGAGGGTCTGGTCAAGAACCGCTATGTAGGCCGCACATTCATCATGCCCGGTCAGGAAGAGCGTCAGAAATCCGTACGCCGCAAGCTGAACGCCGTTCCGTTGGAGTTTAAGGGCCACAACGTATTGCTGATCGACGATTCCATCGTACGCGGCAACACGATCAAAAAGATCGTTCAAATGTGCCGCGAAGCCGGTGCCAAGAAGGTGTTCATCGCCAGCGCCTCGCCACCGGTGAAGTTTCCAAACGTTTACGGCATCGACATGCCCACCAAGCATGAGTTGATCGCAAACGGTAAGAACATTGAGGATATCCGGCAGGAGCTGGGCGCAGACGCCCTGTTCTATCAGGACCTCGATGACCTGATTTGGTCCGCCAAGGAAGGCAACCCAGATATCGAATCCTTCGATTGCTCGTGCTTTGACGGAAATTACATCACCGGCAGCGTCAGCGAAGACTATCTGGACAGCCTCGAAAACAGCAGCAGGGTCAGCAAGAAAAAGCAGGACATGCAGGTGCCCGGCGGGTCCTGGAATGCGGCCAAACTGGCGTCCGGCTAAGGACATATCAGCGAATCAGATTGCAGTGATGGCCCGTTTCGCAATTGCGATGCGGGCCTTTTCACGTATGGGCCGCGCCTGATCGGTTGGTTTTCGCGCACAACTCTTCGATGAAGAAACCGCAATTGCAGGGGCTTCGGCGGCGCAGCAATTCAGCTACGCTATCGCGCACTCCCCGCCCCTTTAGTTCCGGTCCTTCGTTTGATAGCGCATCTGCCGAACCACTCATAAAACAAGGGGTCAGGCCAACGCGGCCGGGCCGGAAATCATGTCAAACGCCAACGTCAAAAGCGCGGCCACACAGACAGGCGCGTTGAAGAAGAACGCAGTCGCTGTCCTGGGCATCTTTGGCCCAAAAGCTGACATGCGTGCGTTGGTGCGCCTGTCGTCAGGCCGGGTCAAAGAGGTCAAGCCCGGCAGCCGGGTGTCGTCGGGCACTGTGATTGCCATTGATGACGAAGGCGTCATGCTGCGACAAAGCGGCCAGACCAAGCGGATCGTCATCCCTGGAAGTTAATCTGTCTTGACGCCCTGCGCGCATGGGTTCAAACCGCCCTTATGACCGATCAGACTAAAATTGCCCTCATCACCGGGGCCTCGCGTGGATTGGGTGCTGCCCTGGCCGAAGCTCTGGCACCCGAGTATCACATCGTCGCCGTCGCCCGCACCACTGGTGGGCTGGAAGAGTTGGACGACCGGATCAAAGCCAAGGGTGGTGCCGCCACGCTTGCGCCGATGGACATCGCGGATCCGAACGCCATGGCGACCCTGTGCCGGGGAATTCATGACCGATGGGGCAAAGTTGATCTGTGGATGCACACTGCAGTCCACACCTCGGCCCTGACGCCTGTGCATTTCGTGGACCCCAAGGAATGGACGAAGGCGGTCAACATCAACGCAACAGCCACGTCGGTTCTAATCCCGTATATCGCGCCCCTGTTGGGCGACAGCGGCCATGCGGTGTTTTTTGACGATCCCAAAGCGGGTGAGAAGTTCTATGGCATCTATGGAGCAACTAAGGCCGCGCAATTGGCGCTTGCCCGCAGCTGGGCGGTGGAGACAGAACGCACGGGTCCGCGCGTGTCGATCGTGGAACCCGCGCCAATGCCCACGGCTGTGCGCGCTCGGTTCCACCCCGGCGAAGACCGCAATGTCTTGACCAGCCCTGCCGATGAGGCGGCCCGAATTCTGACGCTATTGTAGGAATAGCCCTTTAGGCCATGCCTCCGGTGGGGATACTTTGGCCAGATGTAGCGGGCGGTCTACGCGATATGTACGCCGTTGCGCCCGGCCAGATCGACAAAGAACTGCCACGCCACGCGACCCGAACGTCCGCCCCGGGTGGCTTGCCATTCGATGGCCTCGGCGCGCAGGACATCGGCGTCGACGGACACACCATGAGCCGCGCAATACCGATCGATCATCGCAAGATATTCATCCTGATCGCAGGGGTGGAAGCCCAGCCACAGGCCGAACCGGTCAGAGAGCGAGACTTTTTCCTCGACCGCCTCTGACGGATTGATCGCGCTGGAGCGTTCGTTTTCGATCATGTCCCGCGGCATCAGGTGACGGCGGTTCGAGGTCGCGTAGAAGACAACGTTTTCGGGGCGGCCCTCGATGCCTCCGTCCAGCACCGCCTTGAGCGACTTGTAATGCTGGTCATCGTGGCTGAACGACAGGTCATCACAGAACAGGATGAACCGGTGTGGCGCTGCCCGCAGGTGGTTAAGAAGACGCGCGACCGAGCCCATATCTTCACGCTGAAGTTCGACCAGTTTGAGGTCAGGAAATTCTGCCTGCAACGTACCGTGGACAGCTTTCACGAGGCTGGATTTACCCATGCCCCGTGCACCCCACAACAGCGCGTTGTTGGCCTTGTATCCGGCCGCAAAGCGGCGCGTGTTGTCCAGCAGCGTATCACGTGAACGATTAATGCCCACTAACAGGTCCAGATCGACACGGTTGACCTGTTTGACCGGCTCCAGCCGGTCCGGCTCGACTTGCCAGACAAAAGCTGGGGCAGCTTCGAAGTCGGGCGCGGCCAATGGGGCCGGTGCCATGCGTTCCAAGGCGTCAGCGATACGGTTCAGGGCTTGGTCGTTCATAGGCGCCTCCGGTCGGTTTTGCTGGGTTCAAACCATGTTCCGCCGGGCGCAACAAGAGCCGCGCACAAAAAAGGCGCGCCCCCAACGGGCGCGCCTGATTGTTACCGATCATCAGGATTACTTGCCTTCTTCTTCCTGAATGATCTCTTCATCCGCTTCTTCTTCGTCGTCATAGTATCCATCGGCGCGCAGTTGTTCCTCGCGCTTCTTCTCAACACGTGCGACCAGGAAGATCGAAACCTCGTACAGCCCATAGACGACCACGAACAGGATGACCTGCGTGATCACGTCAGGCGGTGTCACCAGCGCGGCCAGAACCAGAATGGCAACCACAGCGTATTTACGCACGCCCCCCAGACCTTCGGCAGTTACCAACCCGGCTTTGCCCATCAGGGTCAATAGAACCGGCAGCTGGAAACACAGCCCAAAGGCCACGATGAACTTGATCGTCAGGTTCAGGTATTCCTGTGCCGAGCCCTGGAAGACCACGCTCAGCGGCGCTGTGACCGTGCCGTCAACCACCGCCTCGCCTTCCGCTCCGAACTGCTGGAAACCCAGGAAAAAGTCGTAAGCCAGCGGCGTGACCACGTAAAACGCAAAGCTTGCCCCCAGCAGGAACATGAACGGCGACGCCAGCATGAACGGCAGGAACGCATTCTTTTCTGTCCGGTACAGGCCTGGTGCCACGAACCGCCACATCTGCATCCCGATATAGGGGAATGCCAGTATGAAGCCGCCCAGCAGCGAGACCTTGATGGCGACGAAGAAACCTTCCTGCGGTGAGATGAAGATCAGTCCACAATCCTGTCCGCGATCAGCTAGAACCTGACACAAGGGATTCGTCAGGAAGTTAAACAGCGGCGTAGCGACCGTGAAACAGATTATCATCCCGATCAGAAACGCCACGACGCAGTGAATCAACCGCGTGCGCAGTTCTGCCAGATGCTCGATCAATGGGGCCGAGCTGTCTTCGATCTCGTCGGTATTGCTCATGTCTTGCTTTCAGTATTCAGCGCGGCTTCGGCCTCTTCAGCCTTGGCTAGCGCATCCGCAGCTTCTTTGGCCTTACGCTCGGCAGCGGCACGCGCGGTCGAGGCCTGGATCTTCTTAGCCTGCTCGGCACGTTCAGCAGCCAGCTTGCCTGTCTCGCTGTCGGGGTCGAACTTGGTCGGGTCCATGCTCTTGGCCATTTCCTGTGCGGCCTCTTTGACACCGTCCATGGCGGTGTTCACAGGATTGGTGGCCGCATTCAGACCCTTCTTGATCTCGTTCACGCCCGCCTGATCCGCCGCCTCGTTCATGGCGCTGCTGAACTCGCGCGCCATGCCACGGGCCTTGCCAACCCAGCGGCCGACATTGCGGAACAACACCGGCAGGTCCTTTGGCCCCACAACGATCAGGGCAACAACGCCGATGACCAGAAGCTCGGTCCAGCCCAGATCAAACATCTGCGCTTAGACCTTGTCTTTGTCTGTCTCGGGCGTGACGTCTTTGGCCACCTCGGACGCGTCCTGCTCCAGCTCGTCCGCACCTTCTTTGACGCCCTTCTTGAACGAGGTGATGCCTTTGCCCACTTCGCCCATAAGCGAGCTGATTTTGCCGCGGCCAAACAGCACCAGCACCACAACGGCAATCAGCAGAAGACCGGGAAGTCCGATATTGTTAAGCATGTCTCTTCTCCTTTGAAGTCGGCGCACGCGCGCCGGGAATGTGATCTGGCACTGTGTTTACGCCCGTGCGGTCCATCGCAAAAGCGTGTCGGCCCGGTTCTGTGTCCAAAAATGAACGGATCACGCGATTTTTGAGGACTCGCATTTCTCAACTGACAGGTTTATGTCAGTTGTAAACACGTACAACAGCCCTGTCTCATCAAAACAGGAGCATGACGTGACACAAATCGCAGAAACCGTAACCTTCAAACTCGCGGCCGATGTAACAAAGGAGGATTTCGTGAACATCATGAAAGGCACAGAATCCTTTGTTCGCAACGCAGATGGCTTTGTCTTTCGGCGCCTCAGCGCAGGGGATGATGGGCTTTGGACCGACACAGTCATCTGGGCCAACATGGATTGCGCTCAATCCGCCGCCGCAGCCTTTCCAAAGCAGGATTTCGCTCCTGCGGTGATGGCCGCAATCGCGCCGGACACGGTCACCATGCGCCACGATGCAATCCATTGGACCATCGGAGCGTCATGACACACAGGACATCCCATGCGCCGCTCTGACCGGCTGTTCGATATCATCCAGATCCTGCGCGACGGTAAACTGCACCGTGCGCAGGACATCGCGGACCGACTTGAGGTGTCGGTTCGCACCATCTATCGCGACATGGATACGCTGGTTGCCTCGGGCATCCCCGTCGAGGGCGAACGCGGCGTGGGCTACATGGTGCGTGAGCAGATCACCCTGCCCCCACTGAACCTGACCCCTGCCGAGCTTGAGGCGTTGAACCTCGGTATGGCCATCGTGGCCGAAGCCGCAGACCCCGACCTCAAGGCCGCAGCCACGTCGCTGGCCGACAAGATCGACGCCGTGTTGCCCACGCAGGTAGTGGCCGAGGCTGATAGTTGGAAATTTGCGGTCTATCCCTTTGCCGATGCGGCCCGTGGACTGGCGCATATGGCCCCGATCCGCGCCGCCATCAAATCGCGGCAAAAGTTACGACTGTCCTACCGACGGATCGACGGCGTTCTGACCGATCGGGTCATACGCCCCCTGTACATGGAATACTGGGGGCGCGTCTGGACCCTGACGGCATGGTGCGAGCTACGCCAGGGGTTCCGCGTTTTCCGCATCGACCTGATCGAAGCAATCTCGCCCCTGCCCGAGGTCTTCGCAGACGAGCCCGGCAAGCGCCTGAGCGATTATGACCCGCACGCCTGACGGGTTTCATCTTTTCTCAAATACTCTGGCCGAAGGCATCGCCCGCTCAGGGCCATAACCCTCACCGCAGATAGGGTTCCGGATCGACAGATTCGAACCCTTTACGCACCTCGAAATGGACGTAGGCATTGTCGCCGCCGCGCAAGGAGGCGATCTTTTGGCCGCGCTTGACGCGAGCACCCTTTTTCACAGTGATGTTCTCGACATTCGCGTAGACGGTCAGCAGATCACTATTGTGCTTTACCACAATGATCGGCACTTGATCCGCGTCCGCCGTGATTGCGGCAACAGTACCCGCAGCGGCAGCGTTAACCGGGCTACCCGGCGAGGCCGCAATGTCGATTCCTTCGTTCGAGCCCTTTTTATAGGTGCGGATGATCGTTCCTGTGACCGGCAGTCCAAGCGCAGAATTGCTTTGCGTTGTGGGTGCTTCGGCGGTCACGTCTGGCGCGGGTTCTGCCGGCTTGATATCTTCATCCGGCAGCGGTTGCGTCGCACTGGGCGGGGTCGGCGTGGGCGAGCCCTGCCCTGGTTGGGTGATCGTGGTCGCAGGAACGGTTGCAACGGCAGCTTCCTGACGGGGTGCCGCCTGGTTCTTGATGGGAATCAGCAGAAACTGCCCTTCGCGCACGGTAAAGTCGGACCCAAGCCCGTTCCACTCGGCCAGAGCGTCGACCGGCACGTTATACAGGCGCGCGATCGTATACGCGGTTTCGCCGCGCTTGACCTTGTGGCGAATGGGTTCGGGTCCCGCCGGCGCAGGGGCCGGTGCAGGCGCTGCGGTTGGTTGTGCCGGTTCCAGCGTAGATGTGCGCACCGACCCATCCGCGGGCGCCGCGTCAATCGCAGTGCCTGCAATTGTCGCGATATCGACAGAGCTGGCCGTGCTGACGGTACGGGGCAAGGCGACCACTTCGCCATCACGCAGCTGGTCCGCAGCTTGCAATCCGTTAAAACGCGCGACTTCCGCTGCCGGTAATCCGACCCGGGCGGCGACATCGCCAACCGTGTCGCCCCGGCGCGCAACGGCTACTTGATAATTAGGATAGGTGATCACGCCACGCGCATCCGGTGCCGGCCGGTTCGCGGTGGCCGCCTGCGCCGCATCGGCCGTAGAAAACCCGCCGACATTGCCTCGCAGGTCATAATCTATGGGGCCTTCGCATCCCGCGAGGAACGCCAAAGACGCAACACCTGCTGCGACTGCTGATTTGGAAACTGCTCTCATTTTACTGTCCTCACCGCCTGCCCCTGTTGTCCGGGGTTCCAGCGCTTATCGCGAAATATTTCTTTACGCTCCGTCTTTGCCAAGCCCTTCTAGCAGGGGCACGAACCGAACGGGCAACAATTCATCATAGTCCAGACCGGTCTCGGTGCGTCTGACCCGGATCAGGGTCTGAACCGCATCCGACTGTCCCACCGGCAAAACCATGATACCGCCGATTTTGAGCTGCGCCAAGAGCGGCCCGGGCGGGTCCTCGGCGGCGGCTGTCACAATGATACGATCAAACGGGGCTTGTTCCGACAAACCGAACGACCCATCCGACAGCATCGCCGTCACATTGGTCATTCCCAATTCACGAAACAGCTCGCCGGTTTCGCGCACCAGACGTTTATGACGTTCGACCGTATAGACCCGGCGCGCCAGCTTGGACAGAACCGCCGCCTGATAGCCCGAGCCTGTACCAACCTCCAGCACCGTGTCACGAGGGCGCACATCCAGCGCCTGCGTCATCAGCCCCACCACCGAAGGCTGGCTGATCGTCTGACCGCAGGCAATCGGCAGCGGTGTATCTTCATAGGCTCGCTCGGCGAACAGACCCTTGACGAAACGGCCTCGGTCGACCTGTTCCATCGCGGCCAGAACGCGCGCATCCGTTACGCCGCGGGACCGCAGAGCAAAAAGGAACTGCATGGTTGTTTCTGGATCAAGCCCGCTCATTCGACCGACTTCAGTTGTTCCAGAACGTCATGAGCCGTCAAGTCCGCACGCATCGGTGTGACCGAAATGTAGCCCCCAAGGTTAACTGCCGCATCGGTTCCGGGTGCTGTCGGATTGTGCTGATAGCCGCCCTTGATCCACAAGAACCGCCGGCCGGAGGGCGAACTGTGCGGTTCAACCGAGAAATTGGTATCCCGGCGAAAACCCTGCGGCGCGATGCGCGTCCCCAGAACCTCATCCGCAGGCACAGGTGGAAAATTCACGTTGTAAAACAGGCGGTAATCGCCCTGCTCTTCGGGCGTTGCTTTCAGAATTCGCCGCACGAGGTCGGCCCCGTAACGCGTTGCAGCCTCAAAAGGATCATCCAGACCCAGGTTGCGCGGTCCGAAATACTGCGACAAGGCAATCGCAGGAATACCCTGCAGGGCAGCTTCCATCGCCCCACCCACCGTGCCGGAATACAGCGTGTTCTCGGCCGAGTTGTTGCCCCGGTTCACTCCGGACAAAACCAGATCCGGCGGCGTGTCCTTCATGACGTCGTGCAGCCCGGCCAACACACAGTCAGCGGGCGAGCCTTCGGCGGCATAGCGACGTTCGCCCAGCTTGGCGACCATCATCGGGTGCGTATAGCTGATGCAGTGGCCGACACCTGATTGTTCGAACGCAGGTGCCACGACCCAAACCTCGCCATCCGGGCCTGCCAGATCGGCGGCAATCGCCTCAAGTGCGATCAGCCCCGGGGCATTGATCCCGTCATCATTGGTCAGAAGTATACGCATAAGCCCCATCCACCCGGCGTTTTGCCCTTGATAGACCCGCCCCCGCGTCGCGGCAAGCAAAGCGCGCGTCCAATCTGATGCTTTCGCGCACCACTTGGCGCTAAACTGTGGCTTTCCAGCCTAAACCGGGAAAACGAAACACCTGTCACGTCGGATGGTCAGCCACATGACCCGTCCCGGACTGGGAACAAAGACATTGGGCACCGTCGCCCTCAGGATCGAGCCGTCATGGTCCATCCGAAATTCAACAAGGCTTTCGTTGCCCAAAAACCGTGCCCGCTCGACTACGCCCCGCGCGGCAACGCCGTCGGTCGGTGTCGGCAGCGGCCCCTTGCCGTTACGGTCAAAGTCCAGCCGCACGTGCTGAGGGCGGAATACGATTTCGACATCTGTATTGTCCGGAACGCCGGGTGCCAGAAATTGCCCGAATGGCGTTTCGGCCAAGGCTCCATTCACTTTGGATTGCAAAACATTGATATCACTAAAAAACGCCACCGCCGCCTTGTCCGCCGGGCGGGTAAAGACGTTGTAGGGCGCGCCTTGTTGCACGACTTTACCCCGCCGCATCAGGGCGATTTCATCCGCCATGCGCATCGCTTCTTCCGGCTCGTGCGTGACAAGAACAACAGCGGCATCCTCTTCCTTGAGGATCGCAAGCGTTTCATCCCGAATGCCGTCCCGCAACCGGTTGTCGAGGCCCGAGAAAGGCTCATCCATCAACATGATCCGCGGACGCGGGGCCAATGCGCGGGCCAGTGCCACACGTTGCTGCTCGCCACCTGACAGATGATGCGGGTAGTCGTCGACGAAACGCATCAGGTCAACCTTGCGCAGCAGCGCTTCGACGCGGGCGCGTTTTTCGTCCCTATGCCCCTTCAGGCCAAAGGCCACATTGTCGGCAACGCTGAGATGCGGAAACAGGGCAAAGTCCTGAAACATCAGCCCTATTTCACGCCGTTCGGGCGGCACACGAAACACCGTGTCACAGATCAACTTGCCATCGACATAGATTTCACCGGATTCCTGCATCTCGACCCCGGCGATCATGCGCAGGGTTGTCGACTTGCCGCAACCTGACGGGCCAAGCAGACAGGTCACCTGCCCCGCCCGCACCGTCAGCGAGACGTCATCCACTACAACCCGCCCCTCATACCGGGCGATCAGATTTCGGATTTCCAGTCGAGGAGGAGTAGCGTTTTCTGTCACCGATGGGCCCCGTTGCCTTTCCCGATCAATTCCATCGGGCTTAGGCGGGAATAACAACCCCGCCCCTCAGGTGCAAGAGATCAGCAACAGCCGCCGGATGGGGCCTCGCCCATGGCTTCAAACGGGCTTTCACCGCCACAGCCTTCGAAAATGCCGTAGTGGGTCGAGAAATCGCCAATGAAGTCGAAATGCCGGGCAAAACGGGTGTCTTTCAACATCATCCACGTGTTGCCGCAAACAGGAAAGACCTTGCCTGCCTCGATCGCGTGGTGATCATCCAGTTCGAACAGATGCGGGGCGTTCGGGATGGTGCCCTTGTAGATCACGGCCTGGCCGTAATCTTCACACGCAGGCTCCAACTCGGGCAGCTTGAACAGACGGTAGGTGGCGGACAGGAATTTAAGAGGCGCAACACGCTCTTCGAGCACCGCGTTTTCAATAGTCAGCGGACGATGCGTGACCCGACGCGGGTCGCCAAAGCCAGCCCTGCGCGACATCGACAGAAAATCGTTCCAGTACAACGCGCCTGACAAGCATTCGCCGTACAGAACCTCATCCTCGGCCATCTCTTTGGGCACGCGGCGGTCTGAATAGACGTCCGAGAAATACATCTCGCCCCCGTCTTTCAACAACCGGTGCGCGCCGCGCAAAACAGCCTCTTTATCGGTGGCCAGATTGATCACGCAGTTCGAGACGATGATGTCAAAAGAACCGGGTTCCAGGTCAAGCACATCCAGCTTTTCGATATAGCCATGGTGGAATTTCACATTGCTGTCAGAATGCCCAAAGGCTTGCGCGTGATAGTCCTGATGCGCGCGCGCTACGTCCAATTGCTCCGGCGTCATGTCCACGCCGACAACGCGCCCCTTTTCACCTACCATTGCGGACAAGGCATAAACATCACGTCCCGCACCACAGCCGAGATCTAGAATGCTCATCCCCTCAAGGTCGTGCGGAGCGATCAAACCGCAGCCATAGTAGCGCGTCAGAACTTCGTCATGAATTTTCGAAAGGATCTTTTTGAGATGATCCGGCATGTCATCAGGCGTACAACACGCGTTTGTCTGCAAGTCCGAGCTGCCCTGCAAGACTTCGCCATAATAATTCTGCACTGACTCATGCTTCATCGCGGTTATCCTTCTGTCTGATGGCTGCATAGCAGCTAAAGCAGCGCGGGGCTTGGCGCAATCCGGGCCTTTAGAATCTGACGAAAGCGTGAGGGCGTGTAGGGGTTATGCCAGCAGTTCGAAATCAACGCCCGCGCGCAGTTTGCCGTTCACCTGTATCTCAAGCCGATGCGCACCAGGGATAAGTTTGAACGTGGTGGCGTCACCTTTGAGCTTGTGCTTTTTGGTCAGGGTAAGAGCACCATCTGCCAACGCGGACTGTTTCAGCTTGTGCACTTTGGCTGAGTTTTTACCCCCAGGCCTTTGAAAATGAACAATGTAATCGACCAGAACCGGTTGTTTTCCATTTCCATTCAGCACGACATCAAACTCCAGCGCTCCACCGATCTGCGCGTCACCCTTGATGGTAACATCGGCCGAAACTTCAGCATCGGGATCAAAGCCCAGCATCTTCATGGCGCGCGGATGGCCTGCTTTCACAAGCCCACGCAAGGTGTGCGAGGTCATCCAGCCCATCTCGGCCTGATCCTGCCGCCCGTTCCTGCCCCAATCCTGCAACCGGTCCAAAACCAGATCGGGGTCTTTTTTGGTGATGTCATTCAAATGGTTGGCCACCGACCGGGTGACATAGCGCGTTCCATCGGCATGCAGCCGATCCAGTAAAGGCAGCGGATCGGTCAGGTCCAGCCCCACCGCCTGCCCCCAAGGCAAACGCGGTCTTGTGCCTTCGCTGACCAGTCGACGCACGTGATAGCTGTCATGCGCGCACCATTCCTGCATCCGCGCCAGCACCTGTTCCTGATGGGTATTGAGGAACGGCCTTATGGCCCATTCCATTGAAAACCTTTGGGTCAGTTCCTCGAGCACATCCAATGACTGCTCAGGATGATCCATCCCCACGGCAACAACCCAGTCACCCAGCGGGGCAAAGATGAAGTCGCCAAAATCGTCATCCGTTTTGCCGGGATCCAAAGGCGGCGGCAAAGCGCGCAGCAGCGTTGGTGCGATCTGAGGCAAGTTGCCCGGCACCGCCTGTTGCAGGCATTCAGCGATCCAGGCCATCCGCTCTTTCAGCTCCAGATCCAGCAGACGCGACATGACCTGCGCCTCAAACGCCTCGGCATCAAAGGACGGGTCCGCGCCCGCGAAAAGCCCCGCCAAATAGCGGGTCTTTTCGGCATTAAACAGTTGATCTTTAAGTGAGAAGTTTTGAGCCATGATCACATCGTCAGATTGGTGGCGCCACCATCCAGCAGTATGTTCTGCCCGACAATGAAACCGGCATTCTGCGAACACAGGAACGCACAGGCTGCACCAAATTCTTCACGCGTTCCATACCGGCGCGCCGGGATGGTTGCCGCGCGTTCAGCGCGCGCCTCGTCCATCGAAATTCCTTTTTGCGCGGCGACACCGCCATCCAACGATTCCGCCCGGTCGGTGGCATGAATGCCCGGCAGCAAGTTATTGATCGTTACCCCTTTCGGCGCCACCTGACGCGCAGTTCCCGCGACATATCCCGTCAAACCGGTGCGGGCCGCGTTCGACAGACCCAGTGCGGGGATCGGTGCGCGCACAGATTGCGAAGTGATATTCACCACCCGGCCCCAGCCCTTGTCCATCATCCCCGGCAACAGCGCCTTCATGAACGCAATCGGCGTCAGCATGTTGGAGTCCAGCGCTTTGATGAAATCATCGCGATCCCAGTCCGACCACAAACCGGGGGGCGGGCCTCCGGCATTTGTCACAAGGATATCTACACCCTGCGCGGCTTCGATTACCTGCGCCTGTCCTTCAGCCGAAGTCACATCGCAGGCGATAGTCTGAACTTGTACGCCATGCTCAGCGCGAATGCGGTCAGCCGATGCCCCCAAAGCCTCGGGCCCGCGCGCGTTCATCACCAGATCAACACCCGCCGCCGCCAGTGCCTCGGCACACCCAAGACCCAAACCTTTGCTACTGGCGCAAACCAGCGCACGTTTACCTTTGATCCCAAGATCCATCTGATCCTCCCTGTCTTTGCCGCACATCTAGCACCAGCCTTTCAGGGAAGACCAGAAACCAAAACACGTTAGTAAAAGAACTCTTCGCGCACGATCTTGCTATCCGCGACGTGGTAAATGGCGACTTCGCGCATATCAAAGCTGTCACCGCTTTCCAGCACAGTACCCTTCACTTCGAAAATCACGGCAAAGCGGTCCTCACCATGCACAAATGGGTCACTTACCGAAGCTTCGGTTACATCATGTGCGCCTTCCCACCATTCGTGTTTGCCGCGGATTGCGTCGCGCCCGGCGACTTCGCGCCCCATACCCGAGTAATCCACAGCTTCGACAGAAACGGCATTGTCTGCATAGAGCTTATCCAAATTCGCTTTGGCCCGGCCCTCACGGCAACCAGCGACCAGTTCGTTTGCGATTTCTTTTAAATTCATCACACCTCTCCATCATTTGTTCACTATATGTTCTTTTTGCCATTATCAGGCGATTCTGAACACCCCCTTTGTCTTGCCTCGGCAGAATTCCCCGCATATACGCGCGTTCATGCTTGATATCGCCTCGAACCAACCCGTTTTGCCGCCCGAGATCGCCCGGCGCCGGACATTCGCCATCATCTCGCACCCGGATGCGGGCAAAACGACGCTGACTGAAAAGTTCCTGTTGTACGGGGGCGCTATTCAGATGGCCGGCCAGGTGCGTGCCAAGGGCGAAGCCCGGCGGACCCGTTCGGACTTTATGCAGATGGAGAAGGATCGCGGTATCTCGGTTTCCGCATCGGCGATGTCATTTGACTATGACACCTTCAGGTTCAATTTGGTGGATACGCCCGGTCACAGCGATTTCTCGGAAGACACCTATCGCACGCTGACAGCCGTGGACGCCGCTGTGATGGTGATCGACGGCGCGAAAGGCGTGGAAAGCCAGACGCAGAAACTGTTCGAGGTCTGCCGCCTGCGTGATCTGCCGATCCTGACCTTCTGTAACAAGATGGACCGCGAAAGCCGCGATACGTTCGAGATCATCGACGAAATTCAGGAAATGCTGGCCATAGACGTCACCCCTGCAGCATGGCCAATTGGTGTGGGCCGCGACTTTATCGGCTGCTATGACATGCTGCGCGATAGGCTGGAACTGATGGACCGCGCCGACCGAAACAAAGTGGCCGAAAGCATCGAAATCAACGGACTGGACGACCCGAAACTGGCCGAACACGTGCCCGAGCACCTGTTGGAAAAGTTCCTGGAAGAGGTTGAGATGGCGCGCGAGCTGCTGCCCGCCATGGACCCGCAGGCGGTGCTTGAGGGGCATATGACCCCGATCTGGTTCGGCTCGGCCATCAACTCGTTCGGTGTCAAGGAACTGATGGAGGGCATCGGCGCTTATGGCCCGCAGCCGCAGATCCAGTCTGCCGAACCCCGTCAAATCGCACCGGATGAAAAGAAGGTCGCCGGATTTGTCTTCAAAGTTCAGGCAAATATGGACCCCAAGCACCGCGACCGCGTGGCTTTTGTTCGTATGGCGTCGGGCCATTTCAAGCGCGGTATGAAACTGACCCATGTGCGGTCGAAAAAACCGATGGCGATTTCGAACCCTGTGCTGTTTCTGGCGTCCGACCGTGAATTGGCCGAAGAGGCCTGGGCCGGTGATATCATCGGCATTCCCAACCACGGCCAGCTTCGCATCGGCGATACGCTGACCGAAGGTGAGGCGATCCGAGTGACCGGCATCCCGTCCTTCGCGCCGGAACTGCTGCAAACAGTGCGCCCGGGCGACCCGATGAAGGCCAAGCATCTGGAAAAGGCGCTTATGCAATTCGCCGAAGAAGGCGCGGCCAAGGTGTTCAAACCCTCAATCGGTTCGGGCTTTATCGTGGGCGTCGTTGGTGCGTTGCAATTCGAAGTGCTCGCCAGCCGGATTGAGATGGAATACGGCCTGCCCGTGCGCTTTGAGGCGTCGCAATTCACCTCGGCCCGCTGGGTCAGCGGCGGCAAAGCCGAAGTCGAGAAGTTCGTCGAAGCCAACAAGCAGCACATCGCCCATGATCATGACGGCGATATCGTTTATCTGACGCGCCTGCAGTGGGACATCGACCGGGTCGTCCGCGACTATCCCGAGCTGAGCCTGACGGCCACGAAGGAGATGATGGCGTGATGGCACGGGCCGAAAGTACGAATGGATGATGATCTAACGAATTCGGGTGGCCTGCCCGCCCTGCAAGACAGGTTCGAAAGGCGACGAGCGCCTTTCGACTACTCGGACGAGGTACTACCGGCAGAAGATGTCGATCTGACCCATTTGGCGCGTCAGATTGTTCCTGAAAGCGCGACACGGCCGCAACCCGGTGAAGCCGACACATCCTGGGCGCGCAAACGCCGACACATCGCGCAGGAATTCGTAGGAAAAACTGAATTGGCCTTTCTGAACGCGCAGCTCATCTCGAAGCCGCGGAAGAGATCCTGGCCGAACCACGCCCCGACCCTGTTTTGCCGGTTGTGGGCCGAGCATTCGGATCATCTGTTCAAGGCTTTGAATCGCGATCCCGGGACAGTGTTCCGGCGCCTGGCCAAAATGCGTGAGACTCGTACAGCGCGTAAGGAAGCGCGCCAATGACGACCTGGGGAATCGTGTCCATGGTCCGTGGGTCGACCCAGGACATACTGAAGTTCGCGGCCCATCACCTCGATCTGGGTGCGGACTATCTGTACATCTATCTGGACGAACCCAATCATGAGGCGCACCGAACCCTAAGGAAACACCCGAAGATAAGGGCGCGAATCTGTGATGATGCCTTTTGGGAAAATCGCAAACGCGACCGCCCGGACCGCCATCAGGTTCGTCAGACACTTCATGCCACATTCGCCTATCGCAACACCGATCTGGACTGGCTGGCCCATATCGACGTGGATGAGTTCCTTTGGTCTTCAAAACCCATCCGGGAGCAGTTGCAATCCGTCCCCGCGGAAATCCCTGCCGTCCGCGTCCGGCCAATGGAGGCAATGGCAGGCGGCGAGGATCTGTTCAAGGCGCATATCCCCAGCGGCCCGGACCGCTCAGCCATGGTACAGTCCGTCTATCCCAACTATGGCAGCTTTGTACTCGGCGGGTTCCTCAGCCACGTTCAGGGTAAGCTGTTCGTCCGCACAGGCATGGAAAAGCTGAACTTTCGCATCCACAACCTGTTTCAAAACAAAAAACTTCTACCCTGCAAATTCGAACTTCCGGGGTTGGAGCTGTGTCATCGCCACGCCCCTGACTGGGATCACTGGGCGGCGCATTACCAGTTCCGGATGGCGCGTGGGTCCTATCAACCCGGCATGTCCCCGAACGTTCCGCGCGAACTGGGCGGTCTGAACAAGAATGAGTTGTTCAACTGGATCGAGACAGAACAGGGCCAGGACGGCTTGCGCGCGTTTTATGACGAAATTAGCGGTGCCGATCCCGGCGTACGCGCACGTCTCGAAGAATATGGGTTGATCCGGCACAGACCGCTGGATCTGGACGCTAAGGTTGCGAAACACTTTCCCGGAAGCTGCTGAATTGTTGCGGAAAACCAGCACTGGGCGTTAGCGACGTCAGGTTAAGGGCTCTTCATTTGACCCTGCCCCATGATTTTGTTATGTCCGCGCAAAGCCGAAATGCGCGTGACAGCGTATGGCCATCCGGGCCCGGCATTCCTTTGACGCGCGGGCTAGGTCTAGTGTCCGCATGAACCGGACATACATGACAAAATTCAACGAACTGAACCTGAACCCGAAGGTCCTCAAAGCCATTGAGGAAGCCGGATACGAAACGCCCACGCCAATTCAGGAAGGCGCGATACCCGCTGCCCTTGAAGGTCGGGATGTTCTGGGCATTGCTCAGACCGGTACCGGCAAGACGGCCAGCTTTACGCTGCCGATGATCACCTTGCTGGCTCGTGGGCGCGCCCGTGCACGTATGCCGCGCTCGCTGGTGCTGTGCCCGACCCGGGAACTGGCCGCGCAGGTGGCCGAGAATTTCGACACCTACGCCAAACACCTGAAACTGACCAAAGCGCTGCTGATCGGCGGCGTTAGCTTCAAAGAACAGGACGCGTTGATCGACCGGGGCGTTGACGTCCTGATCGCCACGCCGGGTCGCCTGTTGGACCATTTTGAACGCGGCAAGCTTCTTTTGACCGGTGTTCAGATTATGGTTGTCGACGAAGCTGACCGGATGCTGGACATGGGGTTCATCCCCGATATCGAACGCATCTTCTCGCTGACGCCGTTCACGCGCCAGACCTTGTTCTTTTCGGCCACTATGGCGCCCGAGATTGAGCGGATCACCGACACCTTCCTGTCCGCACCCACGCGGGTCGAGGTTGCGCGTCAGGCCACCGCTTCGGAAACAATTGAACAGGGCGTCGTGATGTTCAAAGGCGGTCGTCGGGATCGTGAGGCCAGCCAGAAACGCAATGTCCTGCGGGCACTGATCGACGCTGAAGGCGAGAAATGCACCAACGCCATCATCTTCTGCAACCGCAAGACAGACGTGGATATCTGCGCCAAGTCTCTCAAGAAATACGGCTATGACGCCGCCGCGATCCACGGCGATCTGGATCAATCGCAGCGCACGAAAACACTCGACGGCTTCCGGGACGGGTCTTTGCGCCTACTCGTGGCCTCGGACGTGGCCGCGCGAGGATTGGATGTGCCAACCGTCAGCCATGTGATCAATTTCGATGTCCCCGGTCACCCCGAGGATTACGTCCACCGCATTGGCCGCACTGGTCGCGCTGGACGTGAGGGCAAGGCGATCACGATCTGCTCTTCCCGCGATGAAAAGGCGCTGGCGGCGGTAGAGAAGTTGATTCAGAAGGAAATTCCCCGTCTGAACAACCCGATTGAGGCCGATGACTCCAAAGCCGATTCGCCAAAAACCGAGAATCAGCACAAAGCGGCGGACACCAAAAAGTCCGAGCGGCGCAAAAGTGAGCCCCGCACGGAAAGAGAGCCTCGCAAGGATAGAGAACCGCGCAAGGATAGAGAGCCCCGTAAGGACAAAGAGTCCAAAGGTCGCGGCCGCAGAGACGACAGGGGCCCTGCAGTTGTCGGCATGGGCGATCACCTGCCCAGCTTCATCGCCCTCAGCTTTGACGAGCGCCGCGCAGGCTAAATCGTAAGCACCAGTGCCAGTATCGAGGCACCAAGCAACGTCATCCCGGCGATCTCGCGCCGGGTGATTCTTTCGCGGAAAAACAAGATCGAGGCGAACAGGCTGAAGATCAGCTCGACCTGCCCCAGAGCTTTGACATAGGCCGCGTTTTGCAGCGTGAAGGCAAAAAACCAGCAGAACGAACCGCATAGACTGGTTAGCCCGACAAAAACGCCCGTTCGGCGTGTGTCCCAAACTGCGCGCAGCTCGGCCCGGTCGCGCCACAGCAACCACAGTCCCATGCTGAGGAATTGGAACGAAACCACCACGGCCAAGGTGACCAGTGCCCGAAACCAGGCGTCTAAATCCCCCAGTTCCAACGAGGCACCGCGATAGCTAACGGATGAGAAAGCAAACAGCACGCCCGAACCCAGCCCAAGGCGCGATGCACGGTTGGTGAGGTGTGCCCACCAAGCCCCTTCCCCACCAGGGCTTTTCGATAACAGCAAGACCGCCACCAGTCCCAGAACAATCGCAAACAACGCACCCGAGGACACCTGATCGCCCAGGACCAGAAATCCGACGATGGCGGTTTGGATAACTTCGGTCTTCTTGAATGTAATACCGACGGCAAAATTGCGTTGCTTGAACAGGGCCACCACGCAGATGGTCGCCAGTATTTGCGTAGTCCCGCCGATCACTGCAAACAACCAGAAACGCCCGGTCAGGGCCGGCAGGCTGAACCCGGTCAATTGCATCGCCACGATCAGCGCAAGAATGGCCAACGGCATGGAATAGGCAAAACGCGCAAAAGTCGCGCCGGCTGCCGAAAGTTTCACAGTGCTCAGCGACTTTTGCAGCATGAACCGCACGGTCTGAAATGCTGCGGCGGCGATGGTGATGGGAATCCACAAACTCATGAATTCCCTTGTGTCGTCAAATCAACCCTTTGGCCAGAGCGGATGCTCGACCGGGTCTTTGGTACGCCAGAAATAGGACCGGAAAATCTGCCCGTAAGACCGATAGACATAAGCTTGGTTGCTGGCCAGATAGCCGTCTTTTCCGGCACGATAAAGCGCAGGCAATCGGTACCACGGAGCACCGGGATTCATGTGATGAACGACGTGCAGATTGTTGTTCAGAAACAAAAAAGCCAACAATCCACGATCTTCAACAATGACCGTTCGCGCACTGGAGCATTCGTGCGCCCGGTGTTCAAGAAACGTCCGGATCTTGACCAAGCCCAAACCAATGTAAGCAGACAGAACAAAAGCCCAAAGCGGCATCGGAGACTGCGCAACTACCCACAAAACAGCGACCACTCCTGCCAAATGCAGCGTCCATGCCAGGAGTATGGCTCTGTCTCCGTGTTTGGCGCCGCGCAACTCATCCCGAAAGAAGATATACTGACCAATCGCCGGGCCCAGTACCACGCGCCCAAACAGTGTGTTGTTCGCTCTCAACAACCGCTTTTGCCAGTCTTTGAGCGTATTCCAAACCTTCGGGTCCAGATAGTTCGACTCAGGGTCGTCATAGGGGTCGGTCAGCGTCGAATCCCTGTGATGCGCCAGATGCAGATCGCGGAACCGGTTGTACGGAATGAACAAGGTCAGAGGCAACGCCATCAGCGCTTCGTTCACCCAGCGCGTACGGAACGGATGCCCGTGCAGCGCCTCGTGCGTCAGCGACGAGTGCAGCGCCGCGACCAAGCCCATGGCCGGGATTGCCAGCCAAATGGGAAGTGTGAATATCACCGCCAGCCACGCTGCATAACACGCAATGATCAGGGCAAAGGTGCCCCACTCGGGACCTGGCCGCTCAGACATTTCGGCCCCATGTGATGCCTGCCCAGACACGCTCATAGATCACGTACATCGTCAGGCCGATGCCCGTGTTCACAATCGCCAACGTCCCACCAACTGCGGCAGAACCTGTCGCGATCAGACCCACCAGCGTCATCATGACCAGGCCCATCGCATTCCACACCACAGCCTTCACGACCGATCTTCGTCGCGTTTCCATTCCGTCACCCATATTATTGTTATGTTTTAAGAATTACGGATCGTGGCCGAGTTGAAAATTCTGAATATGATTAACAAAATTCAACATCCATGATATAAATTAACATATGACGGAAAAATTAGACAAACGAGATCGCGCTGCGCAGTTTCGCCAACGCCTTGCCCGCGCGATGGAAGAACGTGACATCAGCCAAAGCGCGCTTGCCCGGGATATCGGTGTCGACCGATCGACCGTATCCCAACTTTTGACCGGCGAAGGTGCGCGTCTGCCCAACGCCCATGTCGTTGGCAGCTGCGCCACAGCGCTTGGTGTTTCGGCTGACTGGCTGCTGAGCTTATCGGATCGGCCCGAAAGCGCTGCAGAGCTTCTGGCGCTTTCTCTGAGTATGACCAAGGCGCCACGCGCGCTGGTCGATGAGCGCATTTTTGAATGGCACAAAGAGGCGGCTGGCTACAAGGTTCGCTATGTACCTGCCACCCTGCCCGACATGCTGAAAACCCGCGCCGTGCTAGAGTGGGAATACGCCCCGCATCTGGGGCGAACAGCGGATCAAGCCATCGGCGCATCAGAAGACCGGCTGACGTGGATGCGCAGCGCTCAATCAGATTATGAAATCGCCATGCCACTGTATGAGATCGACAGCTTTGCCCGCGCGACCGGCTATTACGAAGGCCTGTGCCCAAAAATCCGTCTGGAACAGATCGACCACCTGTTAGAGCTGAGCGACCAGCTTTATCCCCGCATGCGCATCTATCTGTTTGACGCCAAACGCCTCTACTCTGCGCCCGTCACAATTTTTGGCCCGCTGCTGTGTGTGTTCTACGCGGGCAGCCACTATATGGCCTTTCGAGACCGCGACAGGATCGAAGTTTTTTCCCGTCATTTCGATACGTTGGTGCGCGAAGCGGATGTGACTGCGCGGGACTTCCCCGATCATCTCAGGCAGCTGCGATCAACGATTTCCGCCTGATAACGGCCTCATAGATGCGTAAGCGACCAAGGTGTGATATCGTCACTTGGCGCGAACTTTCGAGCGATCCGATCACTACGGAGGACAATAAGAATGGACGCATTAAAAACTGCTCAATACGCACGGGCGCTTTATTCCGCCCACGGAGATCAGGCCGAGGCGGAAGCTGCGCAGAAGATGCGCGAATGCAAAGACGCCGGGAACATGCAGCAAGCCCGCGACTGGCAGGCGGTTCGCCAGAGCATCCGCCAGATTCGCGGACCCAATCAGGGTTAGATTTTCGGGTCCGGGTTGACGGTGTGCCCATCAACGGCAATCACCTGCCCCGACACCAGCCGCGCCGCATCCGATGCAAGGAACACGGCCATATTGGCGATGTCGTGACCTTCGACAAAGCGACCCATTGAAGTGCCCGAGGCGTAACCGTCATAGACTTGGTCACGCGTCATGCCCTTGGCGTCGGCTTCTCGCTGCAGCACGCCTTCCATCCGTGGGCCTTCTACTGAGCCAGGGCAGATGACATTGCATCGCACGCCATGCGCGCCAAGCTCCATCGCCAGAGTCTTGGCCAGACCGATCATCCCCCACTTCGCAGCAGCATAAGGCGCGCGATTAGGGTACCCATATTGGCCAGCCGTCGAAGACGTAATGACCACCGCGCCACTGCCCTGACGTTTCAGGATCGGCGCCGCGTGTTTGGCGCACAGAAAGGCACCCTCCAGATTTACTGCAAGGCACATGCGCCAATCGTCCAATGCAACGTCTTCAACCGAAGCGGTTGGTCCCGCGATTCCTGCGTTTGCACACAGGGTGTCCAAACCACCCCATTCCGCCTCAATGTCTTGGAACAAGGTGGCCACGGCATTCTCGTCCGCGACGTTCGCCTCGGACCGCCGCCAATGGGCCGGACAATCTGACAGCGCCTTCGGGTTGACGTCAGCCACCCAGACCTGCGCACCAGCTGCGTCAAAGGCTTCGGCCATAGCGCGGCCAACGCCCGACGCGCCAGCCGTGATCAGAACGCGCGCACTCATGCCGGTTTGCGGATCGCAGCACCCGCACCTTCAGGATAAGGCAATCCAGCCTGAGCTTCGGCGATCCGGGCCATAGCCGCTTCGATCTCGGCCGAAGGTGCGCTCGGACGACGGGTTTCCAGACTTACATGCAGCAGGAAGCTTTCGCCCGTGGCCAAAAGGTTGTCGCCTTCGTACATGGAATGGAACACGTGCAGTTTCTTGCCCTGCCCCAACAACATCTGCGTGCGCACTTCGATCTTTGCACCCGCGTGGACTTCGTCGATATAGCGGAGGTGGTTTTCGGCCGTAAAGTAACTGCCACCCGAGGAGATGTAATCCGCATCGCAGCCCATGATTTCCATGAAGCGGTCGGTCGCTGCGGCGAAGGCTTCAAGGTACCGGGCCTCGTTCATGTGGCCATTATAATCCGTCCAATCCAACGGCACTGCACGCGCCAGTGTCAGAATTGGCTGGCTCAGATCGGCCTGATCCATCGTCGGAAGTGCGCCCGGTTTCAGCGCCACGTCATGCTGGTTCAGAACAGCACCGGCCCCATAGTTCTGCGCCTTGAGCGCCCGCATCATGCCAACGAGGTTATTGTCGCGAATACGCTCCAATTCGCGGATCGAGTGCATGCCCGATTGTGCGTCAGACTGATCCGCGATCATGTCGACCAGCTCATCAGTGAACTCGGGCACATCCATCAACTTGGTCCAGGGCCATTGCAACGCCGGGCCGAACTGCGCCATGAAATGCCGCATCCCTGCCTCGCCACCGGCCACGCGATAGGTTTCGAACAGACCCATCTGTGCCCAGCGAATGCCAAAACCCATGCGAATTGCTTCGTCGATCTCTTCAGTCGTGGCGATACCGTCCTTGACCAACCACAGCGCCTCGCGCCAGACAGCTTCGAGGAACCGGTCAGCAATATGCGCATCGATCTCTTTTTTGACATGCAGAGGGAAGAAACCCACCGATTTCAACAGGTCCTTCGCGCGGTCGACCATCTCGGGCGTGTTCTTGTTGGTCGGCACCAATTCGATCAGCGGCAGCAGGTAAACCGGGTTAAACGGATGCGTAACCACGATTTGTTCAGGGCGCAACGCGCCTTCCTGCAACTCGGACGGTTTGAACCCGCTGGTTGACGACCCGATGATCGCCTCCGGATTGCAGGCCTCTTGCAAGCTTTTGTAAACCTTCAGCTTCAGATCCAGCCGTTCAGGTACACTTTCCTGAATCCAGATGGCGCCTTGCACGGCGTCAGTCAGATCGTCATGGAAGGTAAGCGCCCCCTCAGACGGCAAAAGCACATCACTCAACCCCGGCAGAGACCGGCGCGCGTTATCGAGCACCTCGCCAATCTTGCGCTCGGCCTCCGGGTCCGGATCGAACACGCGGACATCCCAACCGTTAAGCAAGAACCGCGCGGCCCACCCGCCGCCGATTACACCACCACCGATGATAGCTGCTGTTTTTGTCATTTCTTTTCCTAGTCGATACAGATCACCAGCTCGCGTCCCGTCTCATCCAGATGAGGAATGCACCCGAACTGCGGCGTGACCGCGCTGCATTGTTTGGTCTCGGACAGGCAAAAGCCTTGACAGTCCGAACCTTTTTCACAGGTCTTGCCCGCATCTGCCAGCGGCAGAACGCACACATATTGCTGGGCTTTGCCTGCAACCTCGTAGACACCACCTTTGGCTTCGCAAGCCTGCCTCCCATTGTTCACAGAAGCCGCCTCCGCCTTTTCATCCGCTGGAAGGCAAGCCGCCATAAGTCTCGCTCCGACGACAGCCAGACACCGCAACATCACTTTCATGAGTCTCATTCCCTCAGTTGATGCCCCGGTGTCATGGCAAGGCGAACTTCCGACAAGAGAAAATTCAGCCCTTAGGTGCTCGTTTCACCAGCCCCAGCTTTTCACGCACTTCCTGCGCGCCGATCACCCGCGCGCCCATGTTCGAAACGATGGTGTTCGCCCGCTCAACCAGCTGCCAGTTTTCCGCAAGAACGCCTTTGTCGAGGAACAGGTTGTCCTCAAGTCCAACCCGCACATTGCCGCCCGCCAGCACAGAAGCCGACGCATATGCCATCTGGTTCCGCCCAAGCGCGAATGCGCTGAAGGTCCAGTCATCAGGCACGTTATTCACCATGGCCATAAAAGTGTTCAGATCATCCGGAGCACCCCAAGGCACGCCCATGCACAGCTGAACCAGTGCCGGGCTGTCCAGAACGCCGTCCTTCACCAACTGCTTGGCGTACCACAGATGACCGGTATCAAAGGCCTCGATCTCAGGCTTCACGCCCAGATGCGTCATCATCCGGCCCATCGCCTGCAGCATGCCTGGCGTGTTGGTCATGACATAGTCAGCTTCGGCAAAATTCATGGTGCCGCAATCAAGAGTACAGATTTCGGGCAGACATTCAGCCACATGCTCCACCCGAGCAGCCGCGCCGATCATGTCGGTGCCGTCCTCGTTCAACGGCAGCGGAGATTCCGTCGGGCCAAAGATCATGTCACCGCCCATCCCGGCGGTGAGGTTCAGCACAACGTCGACCTCGGCTTCACGAATGCGATCAGTCACCTCGCGGTACAGGTCCAGACGACGGCTGGGTGCACCGGTTTCCGGATCACGCACGTGGCAATGCACGATGGCCGCGCCTGCCTTGGCCGCGGCGATCGCACTTTCGGCAATCTGCTTGGGCGAACGCGGCACATGCGGGCTGCGATCCTGTGTTCCGCCCGAGCCGGTGACAGCGCAGGTGATGAAGACTTCGCGGTTCATTTCCAGTGGCATGGTGTTTTCCCCAACTTATACCCGGTTTTGACCTAAGTTATCCTCAGGCTTCTCCCCGGATTCCGATTTGCGTTCATCCCCGACTCTGGCGCAGCTTTATGGAAACAACTTGCCAGAATGCGAATCGAACTTGATGAAATCCGCAAAAAACATATTGCAGCCCGAACATCGCGCCCTAAAAACGGCCGTGCTGGTTCTGGATGAATGCAACACGCTCAGCTTTGCCTCGGCCGTTGATCCCATGCGCGCCGCCAACCGTCTGGCGGACCGCCCAGCCTTTGACTGGGATTATGTGACGGCCACAGCGGAACCGGCGATGCTGACCAGCGCCCTGAATGTTCCAGGCACACCGCTGGCTCGGTTGCAGGGTTGCGACCTGATGATCGTCATTGCAGGTTTCCAACTGGCCCGTCACGCCACACCCAGCCTGCTGGCAGGTCTACGCCGGATTGCAGGCACCGGAGCCACTATGGCCGGTATCGACGGCGGCCCATGGCTGCTAGCTGAAGCCGGCCTGCTGAACGGCCACTCCGCCACAACGCACTGGGAGGATCTGGACAATTTCGCGACCCGCTTCCCCGAAGTCGATGTTCGCCCTGACCGATTTACTGTGTCCGGCAACCGGCTGACTTCAGGCGGCGCGATCCCCGCAGTCGAGATGATGCTACACATCATCGCCGCGCGCCACGGCGCAGGTTTTGCCGCCCGCGTGTCCGGCCTGTTCCTATACGAGGGCGCACCCGAACCGTCCAAGCCACAAAGCCGTACAGGCGCGCCGCATCGTCATACGGCTCTGACAGCAAAGGCGAACTCGTTGATGGAGACATCGCTCGAGGACCCGCTACCGTTGGCCGTCATTGCCGACTCTCTGGGCACCAGCCCTCGTACTCTGCAACAACAGTTCCGTCTGCGCCTGAACACAACGCCACAGGATCACTATCTGCAACTGCGCCTGGCCGAAGCGCGGCGTCTGGTCACCGATACGGATATGCCACTGATGGACGTGGCACTCGCCACAGGCTTTGCCTCACAATCCAGCTTTGCCCGTGCCTTCCGCACCGCCCACGGTCTGTCGGCCAGAGACCTCCGTCAGGATCGGATCCAGCCTACACATCACTGACCGGATCCGCTTCATCTGGCTAAAAATATCCCGGGGGAGGCGCGCAAAGCGCGGCGGGGGCAGAGCCCCCTTAGAACGGCATCGGATGCGCGCGATGCGCGGCACTGATATCCGCCAGGACATCATCCGCCAACACCACCTCCGTGCCCGCCAGAATATGGGCCAGCTGCGCAACCGTGGTCGCTCCGAATATGGCAGACATCATGAACGGGCGTGTCCGGCACCATGCCAGCGCCATATGCACCGGATCCAGTCCGTGCCGCTGCGCTATCTCCAAATAAGCATCGACCGCACCAAACACACGCTCGTACTTACGCCCGCCCATGGTCGGAACCAGATCCATGCGCGAGCCTTTAGGCACCGCTCCACCCTGATATTTGCCGGTCAGAAACCCTGCCGCCAACGGAGAAAACGCCATCAGGCCAACATCCTCGTGCACGCTTAGCTCGGCCATGTCGGTGTCGAAATGGCGGCACAGCAGAGAATACTCATTCTGAACCGAAGCGACCCGTGGCGCGCCCTTCTGTTCGGCCAGCCGCAGCCATTGCGCGGTGCCCCATGCGCTTTCATTCGACAGGCCGAACGCGCGGATATTGCCCTTATCGACTTGCTGTTGCAGAGCGTCAAGGCACTCCTCCATATTCTCCAGTACGTCATCGGTGTTGTGACCAGACGGCGCATAGGTCCAGTTCTGCCGAAACATATAACTGCCGCGATTGGGCCAGTGAAACTGATACAGATCGATGCAATCCGTCTGCAGCCGACGCAGAGACCCCTCGATCGCTTCGGGAATCGTTTGCGCAGAAATTGGTGCCCCGTCGCGTGCATGCGCGAAACCTGCACCGGAGTGTTTGGTCGCCAGAATATACTCCGCCCGCCGCGCGGCGTTCACCGCGTTCCAGTTGCCCAGGATTTCTTCTGTCCGCCCCACGGTCTCTTTCAGGACAGGGTTCACCGGGTACATCTCAGCGGCGTCAACGAAATTGATCCCAGCCTCCAGCGCCATGTCGATCTGGGTGTGTGCATCCGCTTCAGGGGTCTGCGTCCCAAACGTCATGGTGCCAAGGCACAGATCCGTCACTTCAATACCAGTGCGCCCCAATGGGTTCTTTTTCATCTCAAAATCCTTCTGCTCGCAACGCCGCGCACCCTAAAGCAGAGAACCGTCAGAGCAAGGGTGCAGGCGATCAATTCCGGTGCAACAAGGGGTTGGGCTTACTCAAACCTCTCTGCAAAAAGCGGAATAAAGCCAAACTCAGCACACGGCGTTTCTGCCCCCTGTGATACGGGTATCCATGCCGATTCCAGCGAATGCGCTTTCCTTTCAAAGTTTTGGTCCGCCATGCGGACCAATGCTTCCGGTCACTGCGGCTGCGCCAATGTCGGCTCTAGGTTGCTCGTGAGATTCAGTTGAAATGAGAATTCCAAACCTCTCGTCGAACCTCATCTCTGGCCTCGTATGCCGCTATTGCTTCGTCTAGATCATCTGGTTCAAGCGCGCTTTCTCCCCTGGCGATCCGCGTGACTTGCATCGTGTACCATGCAGTCACTCCGCCTTCCGGAGGGTTTTTGAAACGTGGGAATTGCGGCTCGTCGCGTTGATCGGAAAGCCAAAATGACGGCAATTCTGGATCAACGACCAATGCGCGGGCCAATCCAACGAGATCGGCTTTGCCTTCTGCAATGGCGCTTTTGGCCTGTGCAAGCGTCTTGAAACCGCCCGTCACCATAAAGGGAATGTTCGTTTTCGCACGCGCACGCGCAGCAAAATCTAGAAAATAGGCGCCGGAACCCGCACGATCCGATGATGACGCAGCACCCGGAAAATATGTGCCACCGCTGACATCAATCAGATCAATTGTTGTTTTGTCTAATGCCGCAATGACCTCAAGAGATTCATCTTCAGCGAAGCCGCCTTCAAGTTGATCTGTAGCGTTCAATTTGATGCCCACAGGGAAATCCGGGCCAACGGCATCGCGCACGGCGCTGATCACTTCCAGCAGCAGTCTCATCCGGTTTTGCAATGAACCGCCATAGGCATCTTCGCGTTTGTTGAATAGCGGAGACAGAAACTGATTAAGTAAGAATCCATGGGCCGCATGCAACTCAACGCCACCGAACCCGAGCTGCTTGGCAAGGTTTGCTGTGCGTGCAAATTCGGCCGGCAGTGCATGGATCTCATCCAAGGACAGCGCGCCACATTTCAGACCGGGCAAATCAAGTCTACTCGGCCCCTTCGGCGAGCTGATCGGAGCATCCGCCATCGCACCTGCATGTCCAAGTTGCGGCCACAAATGAGCGTCGTTGGTTGCCCCTGCCTGTGCAAGTTTTCTTAGAAATGCGAAATCGGATTGATCGTTCAAAACCAAATTGCCGGGCTTCTCTGCGAAATGAGGTGTGCCCTGCACTTCGCCGATGATCGATAGGGCGAGGCCGCCAGTTGCCCAACGCTCATAGAGCTTGATTTGATCATCACTTGGATTGCCTTTGCCGTCACCAAGCGAGTCAGACATCGCCGATTTAGCAATTCGGTTTTTAAGAGTTACGCCGCAGGGAAGAATTAGCGGCTGGTGCAAGAGAGACTGGGTTCTATTGGACATTTGGTTCCTCAAACTTAGGCCTTAACAATTGAAAGCTGTCATTTTTGCCTTGCACCGCATCCGTCAATTTGGGCTTCAATCCGGTCATTGAGGCATTTCTGATCGCACATCTTTGCGCAATCACCACCACGCCTTCCGGAAAGTGGCTCGGGCCCTAAGCCTCAGCTTTCTTTTCCCAGCGCCCGGATTCTTCGGACCAGTATTGGGCGGAACATCCCGCACCGGTCAAAGCCTTCCACTGCCCGCGCGCGCGTTGAACGGCCTCTGCGTCATTACCGTCAAACAGGATACATACGCGGTCCAGTTTCTTGATCTCGTCGGGGTCGACCGCCGCGCCATCTACCGCCATGACACAAGACGCATCATTGGCAGCCTGCGCCTCGGTCGTCAGCAGGATCGGCTGCGCGGCATCGTGCGGACCACCTGCGCGGCCATGTGGCAGGAACCCTTCTTCGGGCCCCTGCCACAGCTTTTCATCCAGCCAGTCCATCCGCGCGGGATCGCTGCCCCGCACGGCAATCTTCCACCCGGCCTGCCGTGCTTTGTCCAGCAACACCGGCAAGGTATGCTCCAACGGTTGGCGGGTCAGGTGATAGAAATAGACGGCCCCCATCGGTTTACTCGAAGTTGTCCTGAACGAAACGGCTCAGCGCGCGTACGCCCCAGCCGGTTGCGCCCTTCGGGGCGTAGGATGTCTCGGACGAGACCGAAGCCACACCGGCAATATCCAGGTGAATCCACGGCATGTCTTCTTTTACGAACCGCTGCAGGAACTGCGCCGCCGTGATCGAACCCGCCGGGCGCCCGCCCACGTTCTTCATGTCGGCAATCCGCGACTTCAGCTGCTTGTCATAGGCTTCGCCCAACGGCATTCGCCATGCGCCTTCGTCCTCGGTCCCTGCCGCCTTCAGGAAGGCATTACAGAACGTGTCGTTGTTCGAAAATACGCCCGCGTTCTCATGCCCAAGGCCGATGATGATCGCTCCGGTCAGGGTGGCCAGATCGACCATGCCCACAGGCTTGAACCGCTCTTGCGCGTACCACATCACGTCGCACAATACCAAACGGCCCTCGGCATCGGTGTTGATGATCTCGACCGTGTCGCCCTTCATGGATTTGACCACATCGCCCGGACGGGTGGCGTTGCCCGAAGGCATGTTCTCGACCAGACCAACTAGTCCGACAACGTTGGCCGTGGCCTTGCGCTTGGCCAGCGCGCGCATGGTGCCTGCAACGACACCCGCGCCGCCCATGTCCATGGTCATGTCTTCCATACCACCCGCAGGTTTCAGCGAGATACCACCGGTGTCGAACACCACGCCCTTCCCGACCAATGCCAGCGGCGCGTCATCTTTGTCGCCGCCATTCCATTGCATCACCACAACCTTCGAAGGGCTGACCGACCCCTGCCCGACGCTCAGCAGCGTACGCATGCCCAGCTCGGCCAGCTTGTCCTCTTCCAGCACTTCAACCTCAAGCCCCAGTGCCTTCATCTCGTCCAGCCGGTCGGCAAATTCCGTGGTGGTCAGGATATTCGCAGGCTCATTGGTCAAATCGCGGGTCATGCGGACACCGTCGGCGACCGCGTAGAGCGGTGCAAACGCAGCCTCGATCTCATCCGCCTTCTGGTGGGTTATGATGACCGAACCGGCCTCATCAGACTCCTTGGTCTTGTGCGCATCAAAATCATAGCTGCGCAGCGCGATGCCCATGGCCAGATCCTCGGCCTTGACCTGATTGCCTGACATCACCAGCAAGTCCTTGCTGCCCGCCAGCTTGGCCAGCGCGGCACCGGCCTTGCGGGCCTCGGCCGGTTCGGGACGGCGCGGCAGAACCAAAACGTCCAGCGCCTCGGCTGCCATGCCGGATGGCCACGCCATCGAGATCACGTCACCGGTTTTCACCTTTTCGAACCGCTCGCTTTCGACCAGCCGTGTCACAGCCCCGCGGGTCAGGCGGTTGGCGCGACGGGCGGCGGGGTTCATTTTGCCGTCGGACGGGATGATTATGGCCACGCGCCCTTCGGCCTGCGCCATCGTATCCATGTCGGGGTCCTGGAAACGGATCGGTACAAGACTGCTCATTGCGAACTCCTCAAAATCAGTTCCCCAAGACCTAGCCCGCGCCGCGCGGCTTGACCAGATAGCAGTTTTCCCCGGCCCGCATTTGGACTACAGTCCCGGAAAAAATCCGACAGGCTCGGGGGAGAAGGTTTTGGCAAGACAGAGCAGGCATAGGCTGTCGCGCACAATTGCGTGCAGCGGTGATTCTGGTCTGCACCCGACCAAAGGCTGTTTGCGCGTCTTTTCGGCAGGAGTTCCTTCGTGATCCTCGACCGCTACTTCGCCCGCCGATTCATTCAAAGTTTCCTGGTCATAGGCAGCATTTTCCTGACGCTGATGATTCTGATCGACTTGATCGAACAGGTGCGCCGCTTTGACGATGCAAACCTGTCCTTCGGTCAGCTGTTGCAGTTGACGTTGCTGAATACGCCTGCCGCGATCAGCGAAATGCTGCCGCTGCTGGTCATCCTCTCCACGATCGCGTTGTTTATCGGTCTGGCCCGCAGTTCGGAACTGGTCGTGACGCGCGCAACCGGTCGTTCAGGCATCCGCGCCCTGTTGGCCCCTGTGGTGATCGCCCTGATCATCGGCGCACTGGCGGTTGGCATGCTGAACCCAATCGCAGCCGCCACGTCGGAAGAGTACAAACAGCTTGCCGAATCCTACAAAAACAACGGCGGATCCACGCTGTCGATCAGTGCAGATGGTCTTTGGTTGCGGCAGGGATCGGCCAATGGTCAATCCGTGATCCACGCCCAGGACACATCTAACGGCGACAGGTTCACCCTTAATCAGGTGACGATCATTACCTTCGCCCCGGACGGCACACCGACCCAGCAGATCGTGGCCGACCAGGCCGATCTGGAGAACGGTACATGGGTCCTGACCAATGCCAAGATCTGGGCGCTGGAAGGCGGTGTGAATCCAGAAACCCACGCCACTGAACACGTCCGGCTTGAGGTTCCCACATCGCTGACACGCCAGCGGATTCTGGACACGCTTGGCGATCAGGATTCCGTATCGGTCTATGACCTGCCGGAACTAATCCGCGACCTGCGCGAAGCCGGGTTTTCGACCAAGCAATATGAGGTCTGGTTGCAGGTCCAACTGGCTCGCCCTCTGTTTCTGATGTCGATGGTCCTGATCGGCGCGGCCTTCACTATGCGCCACGTGCGATTTGGCGGCACCGGGATCGCGGTTCTGACCGCCGTCCTGCTGGGATTTGGTATCTACTTCATTCGCAACTTTGCCCAAATTCTGGGGGAAAACGGTCAATTGCCTATCTTAGTCGCGGCCTGGGCCCCGCCCTTCGCAGCCATTCTTCTGTCCCTCGGCCTTTTGCTGCATGCGGAGGACGGCTGATGCGGCTTATTGCCAGTTTGTTTCTGTCCGGTGCAGTCGCACTGACCATGCCCGTGGGCGCATTCGCGCAATCTCAACCCGCTGCCGGTGCCGCACAGGGTGCCACGCAAGAGGATCAGCCTGCCCTGCTGGTGGCCGACCGGATCTATATCACACCCGAGCGTAATCTGGTGGCCGAAGGGAATGTCGAAGCCTTTCAGGGCGACACCAAGGTCACGGCCACGCGCATCACCTATGACCGCGAAACCGGCAACCTGTCGCTGGAAGGCCCGGTCCGCATCGATCAGGGCGGCGCAACCACGTTGCTGGCTGATTCCGCCGAACTGGATGACGGAATCATGAACGGTCTGCTGATCGGTGCCCGCATGGTGTTCGATCAGCAGGTTCAGATCGCCTCGGTCCAGGCTGCGCGCGCGGGGGGGCGTTACACACAGTTCAGCAAGGTCTCGGCGACGTCCTGCCATGTCTGCGCCAATGGCAAACCGCCGCTGTGGCAAATCCGCGCCCGAAAGGTCACGCATGACCAGTTAGAACGCCAATTGTATTTCGAAGGAGCACAGTTCCGGATACTGGATTTCCCGGTTTTCTACTTCCCCTATCTGCGCCTGCCCGACCCGACACTGGACCGCGCGACAGGCTTCCTTGTTCCGTCGATTCGCACCACATCGCAGCTGGGAACCGGCGTGCAGGTGCCGTATTTCTTTAAGCTTGGCGACCACAAGGACCTGACGCTGACCCCCTATATCTCGGGGAAAACAAGAACACTGGGCTATCGCTATCGCCAGGCATTCAAACGCGGCCGGATTGAGCTGAACGGCGCTTTCACCCGCGACGACCTGCAAGAGAACGAGGATCGGGGCTATCTCTTTGCCAACGGTTATTTCTTCCTGAACAACGACTTCCGCCTTTTGTTTGATGTGAAGACAACTTCGGATAACGCTTATCTCGCGGACTATGGCCTACCTGATTTTGACCGGTTGCGCAGCGAAATCGCGCTTGAGCGGATCAAACGCGATACCGCCTTCCGCACCAGTTTCATCCATTACAAATCCCTACGAGACAGCGAAAATGAGGAAGTGATCCCATCGCGGATCTTCGACCTGTATTTTCAGAAACGCTACTTCCCAACCTCTGTCGGCGGTGAAGTTCGCTTGGGCTTTGTGGCCCACAATCACACACGTACCAGCGATCAGGATATTGTTGGCCGCGATGTCGCGCGTGCCACATTCGATGCGGACTGGATGCGCAGCTGGATTTTCGCATCGGGCCTCAGGGCTGATGCCCGGTTCGGTACATCGGTGGATATCTTTGACATCCGAGATGACAGCCAGTTTCCTGACCAGGTGACCCGCGCGGCCCCCCGCGCCGCACTCACCCTGCGTTACCCGATGACCCGGCGGGAAAAGTCAGGCGCCACGCAGGTGCTTGAACCCATCGCGCAAGTCGGTTGGACGAACGTGACAGATCAGGACGTTCCCAATGACGAAAGCACCTTTCAGGAATTCGACCAGGGGAACCTGTTGTCCCTGTCACGCTTTCCGGCCCCGGATCGCCGCGAAGATGGCGCGACGGCGGTATTCGGGGTCAACTGGGCGCGCTATGGCGCAGATGGCTGGCGCGCACTTGCCACTGTCGGACAGGTCTTCCGCTCGACCGCGGATCCCAACTTCAACCTGACATCGGGCCTACAGGGCACAGCCTCCGACGTGTTGCTGGCCGGTCAGTTGCAAACCGCCAATGGGTGGTCTTTGGCGGGTCGTGGACTGTTGAACGGTGATTTCAGCTTTTCAAAGGCCGAGATGCGCGCAGGCTGGAACAAACGGAATGTCGGCCTTACCGGCAGCTATGTCTGGCAAGAACCGGACCCGGCGGAAAATGTGGATGATGAGATTTCCGAGATCCGCATGAATGGGCGTTACCGTGTCGACCAAAACTGGTTGACGCAGGCCTATGCGCGCTATGATCTCAGCGAATCCGAACCGATCCGTTATGGGCTGGGCGTCACGTACCAGAGTGAGTGCGTAAAAGTTAACATGACCGTCAGCAGGCGATTTACCTCATCATCAAGTATTGAGCCTTCGACAGAATTCGGGTTTACCGTTGCCCTGACAGGTTACTCCGTCGAGGGTGGCGGCCAACAGTACAAGAGAAGATGCAGTTGATTTCACGTTTCTCGCGAATAGTCCGTTCCGGTTGGTTAAAGCCGGTTGCACCGGCACTGGCTGCCGCCTTGCTGGCCCTGTCCACTGGTCACAGCCAGGCTCAGAGCCTGTTTTCACCTGCGATCAAGGTCAACCAGGACATTGTCACCTGGTACGAACTTCAGCAGCGCCAGCAATTCCTGACTGTTCTGGGTGCCCCTGGCGCCACCGAGGACGAAGTCCGCGACTCGCTGATCGACGAACGACTGCGCAAACAGGCCATGCGCGACGCAGGAATCGAGGTCGCACCTGAAGACATTCAGGTGGGCATTGATGAGTTTGCAGCCCGTGGCCGTCTTTCGACCGATGAGTTCCTGCAATTGCTGGGCGAATCTGGCGTTTCCCCCGAAACCGTACGGGATTTCGTCGCTGATCAGCTGTCGTGGCGCGACTACGTCAGTTCGCGCTTTCTGTCGCAGGCCAGGCCGAGCGAAGACGAGATCAACCGAGCTTTGGGACAGGCCGGGAGTGGCGGGCTTCAAGTCCTGATGTCGGAAATCATTATTCCGGTCACGCCGCAAACCTTAGCCCAAGCCGAATTGCTGGCCGAAGAGATCGCACTGCTTGAAGGTTTCGATGCGTTTTCCTCTGCCGCCACACAGTATTCGGCAGCTGGTACACGCGATGACGGCGGACGTTTGGAATGGCTTAACCTGACCGACTTGCCCCCTGCCCTGCAACCCGTGATTCTAGGTCTCAAAACGGGCGACATCACACAGCCCTTGTCGTTGCCCAACGCGATCGCCTTGTTCCAGCTGCGCGGATTGCGCGAAGTAAGCACCAGCGCACCGCGTTACTCCAAGATCGACTACGCGATTTACAACATGGCCGGCGGCCGCAGTGCCGAAACCCTGGCCAAAGCCGCCGAGTTGCGCGAACAGATTGATAACTGCGACGACCTCTACGGTATCGCCAAGGATCAACCTGCCGGGGTACTGCAACGTATCGAAGCCAGCCCGTCCGAGATCCCCCGCGATGTGGCGCTTGAGCTGTCCAAGCTGGACCTGAACGAAGTTTCGACGACGCTGACGGGAAACAATGGTCAGACTCTGAAATTCCTGATGCTGTGTACGCGCACATTGGACCGGGGCGAAGACACGACGCGCGTGGATGTAGCCAACGCCCTGACGCAACAGCGCCTGCAGGCCTTTGCCGAAAGTCTGGTTGAACAGCTCCGCGCCGACGCGACGATCATCGAGCAATGACCGCGCCCATCGCGCTTAGCTGTGGCGATCCCGCTGGAATAGGCCCCGAAATCGCCGCCAAAGCCTGGTCAAAACTGCGCGCGAGTTGCCCGTTTTTCTATATCGGCGATGCGGCGCATCTGCCGGCAGGTACGCCTACGCAGCGGATCAGCGATCCGGCACAGGCCATTGATATCTGCGCGAATGCCCTGCCTGTTCTGCAATTGAGCTTTCCCGCCACAAACGCAGCAGGCCAACCGGACCCATCCAATGCGCCCAGTGTGATCGACGCAATCGAAACCGGTGTTTCCCTAGTTCAATCCGGTGCCGCATCGGCGCTGTGCACTGCACCGATCCACAAAAAGGCCCTGATCGACGGGGCCGGGTTCGCCTATCCTGGCCATACCGAATTTCTAGCCGCTCTGGCCGGGCGCAAGCGCGTCGTGATGATGTTGGCCAGCGAGCAGCTTCGCGTGGTGCCCGCAACGATTCACATTCCGCTGTCGCGCGTCCCGTCCGAGCTCACCCCCGACCTGCTGCGCGAAACCATCGGCATTACCGCTGAAGGCCTGCGCAGACAGTTTGGCGTCCCCCATCCCCGCATCGCCATTGCAGGCCTCAACCCGCATGCGGGCGAAGGCGGTAAAATGGGGCATGAAGAACTGGACTGGATCGCCCCTCTGATATCTGATTTGCCGGGCGATACCTGCACGGTTACCGGCCCACACCCGGCGGACACGATGTTCCACGCTGCCGCCCGCGCCCGATATGACGCCGCAATTGCCATGTATCACGATCAGGCGCTGATCCCGATCAAGACACTCGACTTCGACCGTGGCGTGAACGTGACTCTCGGCCTGCCTTTCATTCGCACCTCGCCCGATCACGGCACCGCACTGGATATCGCCGGACGGGGGATAGCCAACCCCACCAGCCTGATCGAGGCGCTGAAACTAGCCCAACGGATGGCACAAAGCGCTTGATCCTTCACTTGGCTGAAAATATCCCCGCCGGAGGCAAAAAATAACTGGCGTTCCCCCCCGGACACGCGCCACGGTAATCGGATCATGAGTTCAATCGACACCCTTCCCCCTCTACGCGAGGTTATCGCGACACATCAGCTCTCGGCGCGTAAATCGCTGGGGCAGAACTTTTTGCTGGATCTCAACCTGACGGCCAAGATCGCACGGCAGGCGGGCGATCTCACGGAATGCGACGTGCTGGAAATCGGACCCGGCCCCGGTGGTCTGACCCGTGGCCTGTTGTCCGAAGGTGCGCGCAAGGTCGTTGCGGTCGAAAAAGACACCCGCTGTATCGCTGCCCTGAACGACATCGCCAGCGCCTATCCGGGTCGTCTTGAGGTCATCAACGGCGACGCCCTGGAAATCGATCCGCTGGCGCATCTGACCCCGCCGATCCGCATCGCCGCAAACCTGCCGTATAACGTTGGCACCGAATTGCTGGTGCGCTGGCTGACCCCGCCCGAATGGCCGCCGTTCTGGCAAAGCCTGACGCTGATGTTCCAACGCGAAGTCGCAGAACGCATCGTTGCCCAACCCGGGGGCAAAGCCTATGGCCGCCTTGCGATCCTTGCCCAATGGCGGGCCGAGGCGCGCATTGCGATGTCCCTGCCCCCCGGGGCTTTTACGCCGCCGCCAAAGGTCTCAAGCGCTGTTGTGCATCTGACGGCCCTGCCCGAACCGCGCTATCCGGCGGATGCCCGGGTTCTGTCGCGCGTCGTGGCCGCAGCCTTCAACCAGCGCCGCAAGATGCTGCGCGCATCGCTAAAAGGTGTGGCGCCGGATATCGAGGACCGCCTGCTCGCGGCTGGGATTCAACCAACAGAGCGTGCCGAACAAGTCCCGCTCGAAGCGTTCTGCGCGCTGGCCCGAGAAGTTCAAAAAAGCTAACGCGCAAAGAAAAAGCCCCGGAGCAAACTCCGGGGCTTTCTGAACTCTATGGCGGAAATTACTCAGCCGCTTCAGGTGCATCACCGTTACTTGTCGGCGCGTCCTCTGCCCCCTCTGGCGCAGGCTTTGGCTTACGCGTACGCGGGCGACGCGGTGCTTTTTCTTTTTTCGCCGGTGCTTCGGTGGCCGCCGCAGCAGCAGCATCCTTGCTCTCCGGGGTCTCAACCAAACCGGATTCCGGGGTGGCTGCCTCGGGTGTGAAATCCATCACGTCTGGTTGCGGCGCTTCGGCCGGGTCTGACTGACGAGCAGCAGCTTCGCGCTCCTGGCGCTCGGCGCGTTCGCGATCCCGCTCGGCCTGACGCTCGCGGTTCTGGCGGTCTTGCTCTTCGCGGCGCGCTTCCATTTCGCGCTGTGCCTCACTCAGCAGGCGCAGATAGTGTTCTGCGTGCTGCTGAAAGTTCTCAGCGGCCACACGGTCATTGGACAGTTGGGCGTCGCGCGCCAACTGATTGTATTTGTCGATAATCTGCTGGGGCGTACCGCGCACCTTGCCTTCGGGACCCGAGCTGTCAAAAACCCGGTTTACGACATTGCCCCCAGAAGGACGGTTGCGGTTATTCTTGACCCGAGAGCGGGATTTGGAAGATCTCATTTACTTTACGTCAGCCTTGTCATTCGCTGTCGATCATCTCGCATCCTGCACTGCTCAAAAGCTTAGCTGTGACGCGATGTCGACTATTTTGGGCTTGGCGTCCGGGGCCCGCTGAACCAGCGTCAGCCCTCCGACTGGTGTTGAGTAAACACGTCCTGTGCGTACAGACAAGGGGGTTGTCCAAAAATTCGCAGCTTTTTTACATTAATCGGCGTATTTCGGCCTCAGGTTGCCGCATTAATGCGGCATTTTGGCAAAAACGACGCGATCGCGACCGTCCAGATCGGGAACGATCCGTGTGGCTGTCAAACCCGCCGACTCGAACAAAGCCGCGACGCTTTGCCCCTGCGTTGGCCCGATTTCCACCAACAGGCGACCGCCGGGCAATAGAAAGTCCGGCACACCCGCCGCGATGCGGCGATAAGCGCCCAGCCCGTCCCCTTCGTCCGTCAGCGCCATACGCGGTTCATGCACGCGTACTTCTGGTGAAAGGTCGGCCATTTCTTGCAGTGAAATGTAGGGCGGGTTCGAAACGATCAG
Organism: Ruegeria atlantica; assembly: GCF_947495585.1. Lineage (GTDB taxonomy): Bacteria > Pseudomonadota > Alphaproteobacteria > Rhodobacterales > Rhodobacteraceae > Ruegeria > Ruegeria atlantica_G. The sequence continues at coordinate 941,879 of NZ_CANLZK010000001.1, forward strand.
ATCAAACTGACCATCAATATTCTGAAACCAGTCCGATTGCAGGATTTCCACCCGACCCTGTACCTGATGCTGCACTGCATTTGCGCTGGCCTGCAGACAGGCGCCCTCACTCAGGTCCGCACCCACGCCCGAGGCACTGGCCCGTTCGGCCAGCAACGTGATCAGGATACAGCCTGAGCCGACACCCAGATCCAGTACATGATCGAACGGTTCGCTGAGCGCGGCTTCGATCAGTGCTTCGGTTTCCGGCCGTGGATCCAGCACATCGCGACTGACGCGGAACCGTCTGCCATAAAACTCGCGCTCGCCCAACAGGTGTGACACCGGAACACGCACCGCACGCAGCGAGATCAACTGATCATAGCGCTCTGCAATCTCTGGTGACAGCTCTTCGGGCGCGATCAGAGTGACCCGGCTGGCTTCGATCCGTGCCGCGTGGGCCAAAAGAACCCGGGCGTCTCGCGCCGGGTCGGCCACACCCGCCGCCCGCAGTCGCGCCGTGGCCGAAACCATCGCCTGTGCTGCTGTCAGCGCCGCAATCATTGCGCCATATCCGCCAATAGTCGCGCCTGATCATCAGCGGTCAGTGCATCTATCACCTCGTCCAGATCGCCCTGCATCACCTGATCCAGCTTATAAAGCGTCAGGTTGATGCGGTGGTCTGTCATGCGGCCTTGCGGGAAATTGTAGGTTCTGATCCGCTCGGACCGATCCCCCGACCCCACCTGGCTAGCCCGGTCCGCCGAACGTTCACTGTCGATCCGCTGACGCTCCTGATCATACAGCCGGGTTTTGAGCACCTGCATCGCAATCTCGCGGTTGCGGTGTTGCGATTTCTCCGAGCTTGTCACAACGATCCCCGTCGGCAGGTGGGTAATCCGAACCGCCGAGTCGGTTGTGTTCACGTGCTGCCCCCCCGCGCCTGAACTGCGCATGGTGTCGATGCGAATATCATTGGCGTCGATCTGGATGTCCACATCCTCGGCCTCGGGCAAAACCGCGACCGTCGCAGCCGAGGTGTGAATGCGTCCGCCACTTTCGGTTTCCGGCACGCGCTGCACCCGGTGCACGCCGGATTCGTATTTCATCCGGGCAAACACGTTCTCGCCCTTGATGTGGGCAACGACCTCTTTGATCCCACCCAGATCCGAGGCCTGTTCTTCGATGATCTCAAACTTCCATCCCCGCGCTTCGGAATAGCGCTGGTACATGCGCAGAAGGTCCCCGGCGAACAGCGCGGCCTCATCTCCGCCAGTTCCGGGGCGGATTTCCAGCATCGCCGGACGCGCATCCGCCGCATCACGGGGCAACAGCGCAAGCTGCAAGGCGTGTTCGGATTCGGGGATGCGGGTCTTCAAAGCCGGAATTTCTTCTTCCGCCAGTTCTTTCATGTCTGGGTCGGCCAGCATCGCCTCGGCCTCGGCAAGATCGTCGACCAGCTGACGCCACGCCATGATCTGATCCACAACCGGCTTGAGGTCGGAATATTCTTTGGCCAAGGCCGCAATATCCCCACCCGAGGCACCATCTGCCATGGCCGCTTCGAGGTACTGGAATCGCTGGGTTATCTGTTCAAGTCGTTCTTCGGGGATCATCCGGGCGGTGTCTATCAATCCGGCCCTTTGGTCAAGGCCCCTCACTATGCTAGGCTAATGCACATGAAACGGTTGATACTTGTTTTTACACTGCTCGTAACGCCCGCCCTGGCCGACGTGGTCGGCCCCGGCGGCAAGGTTCAGGACTGCTATTGCACCGACAAATCCGGAACCCGCGTCGAACTGGGCGAGATGATCTGCCTCCAGGTCGATGGCCGCATGTTCATGGCGCAATGCCAGATGTCTCTGAACGTACCGATGTGGCGCGAGGTTCAGGAGGGATGCTTGTCCTCAGGGCTGCAACAGAGCAAGCCACTCATCAACACGAGCGCGGTTTACCCCAAAATCTGACCGGCCAAACCTGAGACGAGCATAGATGCGAAGCGTGTCTCCGTCCTGTTGCACTGTCGTGTAGTCCGGAAAGCCGATCACTTTCGTACGCGTGATGTAGGTAATCATCCCTTCATCAACAGACCCGGCCAGAACTGACGTTCGGTCTGAAACGCGTGCGAACGCATCCAGCCGCATCAGGCCATCCGGCCCCGTTTCGACCACACGGACGACACCTCCATCAAGATCACGGTCCTGATCACCTATCGGTGCCACATGCCATTTTGCCGGGTCTGATGGTGCAAAACGAATGTATGCTCCAAACAAAATTACCAGAACAACAATCAGCCACAGCGCCATTTTTTTCATCCCCGGACCAGCCCTTTCGCCGACCATATTCGGATCGCTTTGGCAGACAAGGTGCGAACTCTTTTACCGTGACGTCACGCCTGGCAATATGCACAGCAGTTCGAACAACAAGTTCGCTGCAGTCAGCGCCGTGTTGCCTGACGGATCGTATGGCGGCGACACCTCGACCAGATCGCACCCGACCACTTTCACACCCGACAACGCATGAATCAGTTGCAGCGCTTGCGGCGTGGTCAGCCCTCCGATTTCAGGTGTTCCGGTGCCGGGGGCGTAAGCCGGGTCAAGACTGTCGATGTCATAGGTGATGTAGACCGGATGATCTCCAATCGTTTTACGGATTTGCGAGCCGATCTCGGTCAGGTTTTGCTGCCACAGCTCCCACGCCGGGAATTGGCGAAAGCCCCAGTCCTGCGCCTCAGTAAAGTCGCTGGCCGCATAACCCGAGCCGCGGATACCGATCTGAAAGGTCTTGTCCGGGACGATCAGCTTTTCCTCATAGGCGCGGCGGAAGACAGTGCCGTGCGTTTCACGCTCGCCGAACATCTCTTCATTCACGTCGGCATGGGCATCCACATGAACCAGCGCGACCGGCCCGTGCTTGGCCGCAATGGCGCGCAAAATCGGCAGCGTGATCGAATGGTCGCCGCCCATCGCAACGGGAATCACCGCCTGATCGAGAATTGAATCGTAGCTTTCCTTGATGATCTTCAGGCTGTCGGCCAGCGAGAACGTATTGATGGCCAGATCCCCGATATCCGCGATCTGCAGGCAGTCGAACGGAGCGGCCGAATTCGCCATGTTATAGGGCCGGATCATCGCGCTTTCGCTGCGGATCTGTTTTGGCCCAAACCGCGTGCCGGACCGCCATGAGGTGCCGATATCCATCGGAATGCCGAGAACGGCCACGTCCAGTTCTGCCAGCGAGTCCGCCTGCGGCAACCGCATGAACGTGTTCGGGCCGGAGAACCGGGCCAGATCATTGCCACTGATCGGTTGGTTAAAGTCTGTCATATGATCTGCCTCTCCCGCCTGGCCTGCCCGTGTACTAAAGCGAATACCGGAAGTATGACTAACCAAAGGTTAAGACCCCACCAGATCGGGTCGAACCACAGCCTTATTGTCCAAAATGATAGCGCCATCAGACCGGCGCAGAACATCAAGCTCAGCGCGATTACCGCAACCAGTTGTTTAAGCACCGGATCGCGCAGCCAGAACCGCCCCAGCAACCCCAGCACTGCAAACCCAACATCCAGCGGAAAGAACGACCAATTCCACGCCACGATCAGTGGGTTTTCATAATCTGAATACATCTGCTCGGGCGGGACAAGCTGCCACCCAGCCACCGCAGCAAGCGCCAGCGCCCAATAGAGCAGCATCCCCGCTTCGGTGACGGTCAGCAGAACCTTCATACCAGCTTGTTCCACCCCAGCAGGCAAATGATCTGAGTAGCAACATGCGCACCAGCAATGGCCGTCGCGCCTGAGGTGTCATAGGGCGGTGAGACCTCGACCACGTCGCCTCCTTTGATATTGATCCCGGCGATATCGCGCAGGATGATCTGCGCCTGAATGGAACTCAGACCACCCCAAACGGGCGTTCCGGTGCCGGGGGCAAAGGCCGGGTCCAGACCGTCGATGTCAAAGCTCAGGTAGACCGGGCTGTCTCCCAAAATACTTTTGATCTTTTGCGCCACGGCGGCGGGGCCGGATTCGTACACCTCGCGCGCGTCGATGATGTTGACGCCCAGAGTATCCTCGTTGGTCGTGCGGATACCGACCTGAACCGAGCGTTTCGGGTCCACGATCCCGGACTTCACCGCCTTGTAGAACATCGTCCCGTGGTCCACGCGGGACATGTCGTCATCGGCCCAGGTGTCCGTATGCGCATCGAATTGCAACAGAGACATCGGCCCGTATTTCTCGGCATAAGCCTTGAGGATCGGAAAGCTGATATAGTGATCACCGCCTAACGTGACCGAAGACACATCAGCGGCCAAAATAGTGCGGATGTGGTCGGTCAGTGTGTCGGGAAAGGCCGGGATATTGGCATAATCATAGGCCATATCGCCATAATCCACGATCGCCAGCTCGCTGAGCGCATCGAACGGCCAGCCGTAGGGCGCATCCGGCGATTGCAGCGCGCTGGCCTCACGTATGGCACGCGGTCCAAGACGGGTACCCGGACGGTTCGTCACCGCTTGATCAAAGGGCACACCTGTGACTGCGATATCCACGCCTTTCAGGTCCTTAGTGTAAAGGCGACGCAGGAACGAAGTCGCGCCGCCAAAGGTATTCTCGTAGGACAACCCCTTGAGATCAGGATTGGTAAATGCCTCATCAACCTGATTTTTTGCGTCTTCCAGTGCCATGTCTTCCCCCCGTCAGCCCAGCGGCTGCGCCTTTTCGACGATCCGTGCAAAGAACGAAGCGCCGACCGGCGCGATCTCGTCGTTGAAATTGTATTTCGGATGGTGCAGCCCGGCGCTCTCGCCCTGCCCCAAAAACAGATAGGCGCCGGGGCGCGATTGCAGCATGTACGAGAAATCCTCGGCCCCCATCTCGCGGCCCATGTTGCCCACCACACGCTCGGCCCCGGACACGTCCCGGGCCACCTCGGCGGCAAATCCGGCCTTTTCGCCGTCGTTGATCGTGGCCGGGTAGTTCTTTTCATAATCCAGCCGCGCCTCGACGCCGTAAGAGGTCGCCTGCCCCTGTACGATTTGCTCCATCCGCTCGATTACCATCTGCTGAACGTTTGGATCGAAGGTTCGAACAGTGCCGTTGATGAAAGCCGTATCGGGGATCACGTTATTCACCGTCCCGGTGTGGATTTGCGTGACCGAGACGACCAGGTCGTCCAGCGCATAGTTGTTGCGGCTGACGATAGTCTGAATGGCCTGCGCAATGCCGCAGGCCGCCATCACCGGGTCGCGGGCTTCATGCGGCATGGCCCCGTGACCACCAACGCCTTGAATATGAACCTCGAACGTATCCACCGCCGCCATGATCGGCCCCGGAGTGGTGTGAAACGCGCCCACGGGCAGGTTCGGTGCATTATGCAGCGCATAGACCTGAGAGATGTCGAACCGGTCCATGATGCCTTCTTCGACCATCACGCCCGCGCCGCCGCCCTCTTCTTCGGCTGGCTGAAAGATCAGCGCCACACGGCCGCGAAAATTCCGTGTCTCGGCCAGATAGCGCGCCGCGCCAAGCAGCATCGTAGTATGCCCGTCATGACCGCAGGCGTGCATCTTGCCCGGATTGGTCGAGGCGTAGTCGACGCCCGTTTCCTCGGGGATCGGCAGCGCGTCCATATCGGCGCGCAGACCAATCGTAGGCCCCTCACCCCGCCCGCTGATGATCGCGACGATCCCGGTCTTGGCGATACCTTCGTGCAGCTCGTCCACTCCGAATTCGCGCAGACGGTCCGCTACGAACGCTGCCGTTTCATGGCATTCGAACTCCAACTCGGGGATTGAATGCAAGTGTTTGCGCCATTCGGCCATATCGGCTGAGTAATCGGCAATTCGGTTGACGACGGGCATCTGGGGTGGACTCCTGATCGGGACTGCGGAATGGATGCATCTGACACCGGAACGAAAGGGTTCGCAATGGCCGAAAATCCTCTGATCCACGACAGCGATGCAGGCATCGAGCGCCTGTTGGAAATCATGCGCCGTCTGCGTGACCCTCAAACGGGCTGCCCGTGGGACATCGAACAGGATTTTGCCACCATCGCCCCCTACACGATCGAAGAGGCCTATGAGGTTGCCGATGCCATCGAGCGCGAAGCCTATGATGAGCTGAAAGGCGAGCTGGGCGACCTGCTGTTCCAGTCGGTTTTTCACGCACAAATGGCCGAAGAAGCCGGGCATTTCACCTTTCAGGACGTGGTGCGGACCATGTCGGACAAGATGGTCGACCGTCACCCGCATGTATTTGGCGATGAATCCCGCGATAAATCAGCGGACCAGCAGACCGTGGATTGGGAAACCATCAAGGCGGCTGAGCGCGCCGGCAAGGAACAGAAAGGGGCGCTGGACGGTGTCGCGGCCAACCTGCCTGCCCTGTTGCGCGCGCACAAGCTGCAGAAACGCGCGGCCCGCGTGGGGTTCGACTGGCCTGATGCCAGCCATGTGCTGGCCAAGATCACCGAAGAGGCTGCAGAGCTGGAGGAAGCGCGCAATGCAAAGGACGCAGACGCGCTGGAGGATGAATTCGGCGATCTTCTGTTCGTGATGGTCAATCTGGGCCGTCATCTGGGCATCGAGCCTGAGGCCGCCCTGCGCCGCACCAATGCCAAGTTTACCCGCCGGTTCGAGCAAGTAGAAGCGCGGCTGGCTGCGCGCGGGAAAACACCATCTCAAAGCGATCTCGAAGAAATGGATGCGCTATGGGACGAGGTCAAAATTGAAGAGCACCGCGCCAACGGCAAACTCCCGCCGTTGGGTGCTACAACGGAGGCCTGAAACCACTGGACAAGCGTGGTGACACTTGCGAGTGTCCGCGCTTCAATACCCCGGAGGCAAAGCATGGCACCGCGCAAAATCATCATCGACACCGATCCCGGGCAGGACGACGCAGTCGCTATCTTGCTGGCTTTGGCAAGCCCGGAAGAGATTGATGTTCTGGGTATTACCGCCGTTGCCGGGAACGTGCCGCTGGAACTGACGGCCAAGAATGCGCGGATCGTCTGTGAACTGGCCGGCCACTCGCATATCCCTGTTTATGCCGGGTGTGACCGCCCGCTAAACCGCCCTCTGGTCACCGCAGAACATGTGCACGGCAAGACCGGCCTAGACGGTCCCGTCCTGCCTGATCCGGAAATGCCACTGGCCGACGGGCACGCGGTCGACTTCATCATCGACACCCTGCGCGCACATGAGCCGGGAACCGTCACACTTTGCCCGCTTGGCCCGTTGACGAACATCGCATCCGCCTTTCAAAAAGCGCCCGATATTGTTGATCGGGTACAGGAAATCGTTCTGATGGGCGGTGCGTACTTTGAGGTCGGCAACATCACCCCAGCGGCGGAATTCAACATCTATGTCGATCCCGAAGCTGCTGATATCGTGTTCAAATCCGGCATCCATGTCGTTGTCATGCCGCTGGACGTAACCCACGACGCGCTAGTCACGAAACACCGCAATGACGCCTTCCGCGCCCTCGACAGTAAGGTCGGGCATGCCGTGGCCGAGATGACGGATTTCTTCGAACGTTTCGATATAGCGAAATACGGCTCGGAAGGCGCGCCGCTGCACGACCCGTGCGTGACCGCCTATCTGATCCGGCCCGAACTGTTCTCAGGCCGACACATCAACGTACAGATCGAAACGCAGTCCGAACTGACGATGGGTATGACCGTCGCTGATTGGTGGAGCGTGACAGACCATCCGCCCAACGCGATGTTCATTGGGGAAATCGACGCTGACGGTTTCTTTGCCCTGCTGACCGAACGGCTGGCCCGGCTATGAGCGCCGCACTTCGCCTTGCGCGCCCCGAAGATCTGGACCGCCTGATGGGCCTGGTGACCGCGTTCCACACCGAAGCCGGGATCGCGCAGGACATGGACCAGACCCGCAATGCGCTGACCCCCTTGCTAGAGGGTATTCCCCACGGTTGCGTCTACCTGATCGGTCCAGGACGTGCGCCGCTGGGTTATGCAATCCTGACGTTCGGCTGGTCCGTCGAGTTCGGCGGCATGGACGGATTCATAGACGAAATCTACATCCGCCCGGCCGTGCGCGGCCGTGGCATCGCCACCGAAGTGCTGCTGGACCTGCCCAAAGCCCTGGCCGAGGCTGGCCTGACCGCCCTTCACCTGGAAGTCGATCGCACGAACGAGGCCGCGCATAAGCTGTACTTGCGCACTGGCTTCCAACCGCGCGATCGCTATGTCTTGATGAGCCGAAAGCTCTAAATCGGTCAGATACTTACGGGCGTCGCCGCCCGTCCCCCCGTGAAAGCCCTAGCGGGCTTCACCGCGATACATGTAGGTCGGCGATTCCATTGCCAAAACCGGGTCACTTGCGGACACCGCATCCCCGGTGATCGGATAAGTGCCGGGCCCCGCACAGGCCGCCAAAAATACAGTGCTGATCACTGAAGCTACGAGAAGGATTTTCGAACCAGTCATGTCGTTTCCCTTTCTGTAATGCAGGCACATTACGAGACACCGGGATCGGACAAATAGGTAAAAGTTCACACAAAATTGAATTTATGTAGGTGTATTTCTAACAAGTTTGATTTTTACAAGCGATAACAACACGTAAGACTTTGAAAAAAAATCACTCGATTTGCGAGTTTTCTGCCTGAGCACCGGACAAAGGCATCTCAAAAAACAATAATGTGTCTTTCGCGATCTCCGGAATCTCGGAATATGCGTCGCGCAGTTGGAAGCCCATCGACAGGTACAGACGCGTTGCCGATTCTAATGGTTTGCCCGTGTCCATGCGAATGCAGTCAAACCCCTGTTCACGGCACTGTTCAATCAAGGACATCATAACCGCATATCCTGCCCCCGTCCCTCGGGCGGCGTCATTTACAAACACCCGTTTAATTTCGGCAATGCCCGGCCCGATTGTCCGGAACATTCCGCACCCAACGGCATGTCCATCCTTTAGTACCAGCCTTACACCACCGCCCGGTGGGGCGTGTTCGACTTCGATCTCGTCCATCAGCCGGGCATAAACGTCGCGGGGATAAAAGGTTTTTACGACGCGCACGGACTTGGCGTCCAACGTCAGCAGGAAGTCGCGATATTCCCAACACAAACGCCGAACCTCATCAAAGTGGTCCGGCGTTTCAGCTTCGATAACTTTAAGCAAAACACGATCCTCGAAAAACACGAGGATCAGTCTAGCATTATTGACCTCAGTTGCGAAGGATCGACGCGCCCGCGTATTCCGCAACTTCACCCAGCGATTCCTCGATACGGATCAGCTGGTTGTACTTGGCCAACCGGTCCGACCGCGCCAGCGAGCCGGTTTTGATCTGACCGCAATTGGTCGCAACCGCCAGATCGGCGATGGTCGCATCCTCGGTTTCGCCCGAGCGGTGCGACATCACGTTGGTATAACGCGCACGGTGCGCCATATCGACGGCACGAAGTGTTTCAGTCAGCGATCCGATCTGGTTCACCTTGACCAGCATCGAGTTGGCACAGCCGCGCTTGATCCCTTCGGCCAGACGCACGGGGTTGGTCACGAACAGGTCGTCGCCCACCAGCTGCACCTTGTCGCCAATCATGTCGGTCAGAGCTTTCCAGCCGTCCCAGTCATCTTCGGACATGCCATCTTCAATGGAAATGATCGGGTAGTCATTGACCAACGCCGCCAGGTAAGCCGCGTTCTCGTCCGAGCTCAGAGAGATCCCCTCGCCCGCCAGCACGTATTTGCCGTCTTTAAAGTATTCGGTTGCGGCACAATCCAGCGCCAGGTGGATTTCCTCGCCCGGTTTGTAGCCCGCCTTTTCGATGGACTTCAGGATGAAATCCAATGCTTCGCGGGTGGACGCAATGTTCGGGGCAAACCCACCTTCGTCACCGATACCAGTGTTCAGGCCAGCGGCGGACAGTTCTTTCTTCAGTGTGTGGAACACCTCGGAGCCCATACGCACGGCTTCGCGGATATTCGCGGCCGAGGTCGGCATGATCATGAATTCCTGAATGTCGATCGGGTTGTCGGCATGTTCGCCGCCGTTGATGATGTTCATCATCGGTACTGGCAGAACGCGGGCCGACGTGCCGCCGACGTAGCGATATAGAGGTTGCGTGGTGAAATCTGCCGCAGCCTTGGCTGTGGCCAGCGAGACGCCCAGAATGGCGTTTGCGCCCAGACGGCTCTTGTTCTCGGTCCCGTCCAGTTCGATCATCGCGCCGTCGATGGCGACCTGCTCGGTCGCGTCATAGCCGACCAGTTCTTCGGCGATCTCACCGTTTACGGCGGCGACAGCTTCAAGCACGCCTTTACCCATATAGCGCGACTTGTCACCGTCACGCTTTTCCACTGCTTCGTACGCACCGGTTGACGCACCCGAAGGCACAGCGGCGCGGCCCATGGTGCCGTCTTCCAGAATCACGTCCACTTCGACGGTTGGGTTGCCCCGGCTGTCCAGGATTTCGCGTGCGTGGATGTCGATGATGGTACTCATGAGGCCCGTCCCTGTGGCTGCATTTGGTTGCATGCCTCATAACATCACCGAGCCAAAAGTAAACCAGCGACGTTACCGCTAACGGTTATGTTCATGGGGATTTAGGGCTAATAGCCACGTGTTTGCGCCAACGTGCGACGATCCGTCAGGCCGCAACCGCCATTGCACGCGCCAGCCGGCGTTCGCGAACAAAGGTGTACATGCCAGAGCCAAGGATCAACGCGGCACCGGCCACCGTCATCAAATCAGGCCGTTCGCCAAACATCAGCATCCCTGCCGCGATGGAAAACACGAGCCGGCTGTACCGGAAAGGTGTCAGGGCCGAGGCCTCACCGATCCGCATGGCCGTCACGATGCCGTAATATCCCAGGACGCCAAAGCCAATTGCCCCCAGATACGGACCAACTTGCGTGGATTGCAGTGGAACAACTGGCTGAGCCAGAAACACCATCAGAACCACCCCGGCAAGGGCAACGGCGATATAGGCCTGCATGGCAACAACGGACGAGGCCACTCGGACGTCCAGTTTGCGTGTAATCAGATCACGCGCGGCGATCGCAATTACGGTCGCTACAACGAACAGCGACTCGGGCTGAAACCCTTCCAAACCCGGGCGAATAATCATCAAGACACCAATAAAGCCTATTCCGATGGCGCTCCAACGTCGCCAACCGACCTGCTCGCCCAAAAACAGTGCCGCCCCCATAGTCACGGCCAGCGGCATCGCCTGAAAGACGGCAGCAACGGTGGACAGCTCGACCAGCGACAGCGCGGTAACAAAGGTCAGGGCTCCTACCGCCTCGGTCCCTGCCCGCGCCAGCGGCAGACCTTTCCACGCCTCCGGATCAAAGATGCGTTTACGCGTGGCCAATGACATCAGTACGAACACCAGCCCGCAGACCAGACCCAAGGCGATCATGATCTGACCCGTAGGTACAGTGATCGACAGATGCTTGATGAACATGTCCTCAAGCGCGAAGGCCGCCATCGATCCGATGATCAGCAAGATGCCGTGTACGTTGTTCATACGCGTGTCCGTTGAGATGGCGCGGGAAATTCCGCGACCTTAAGTCAGCAAAACCGTATCATCCGCGACGCCGCAAGCGATATTGCGACATGTTTCATGAATTGCCGTGCGGCAACCAATCGCGTTTCGTGATGGATCAGCCCTGTTTCAGCGGCACGCCGTACAGTTCCAACCGATGCCCTTTCAGCTTGTACCCAAGCTTGGCTGCGATCTTTTCCTGCAGGGCCTCGATCTCGGGGTCGACAAATTCGATCACTTCCCCCGACTGCATGTCGATCAGATGGTCGTGGTGGTCCCTCTCGGCATCCTCATAGCGTGCACGCCCGTCGCCGAATTCCAACCGCTCCAGAATCCCTGCCTCTTCGAACAGCTTCACGGTGCGATAGACCGTGGCAATCGAGATACCCGAATCCACCTTAGAGGCGCGGGCGTACAGCTCTTCTACATCCGGATGGTCATCACTTTGCTGCAACACCTGAGCAATTGTGCGGCGCTGACCCGTCATGCGGAGACCTTTGGCTTCGCAACGGGCGATGATCGTGTCGGACATAGTGACCCTCAGAGTAGTTCGGGTTTCTGTCTTAATACGTCTGCGCCGCTGGCGCCACAGGGGATTTGCGCCTAAGCGACCTTGCGAAGATCAGCCCAGATCGGCAGGTGATCTGATGCGATATGCGCAGGCCGCGCTTTGTGGACGCCATGTACAACGGCCTCAAGCCCAGCGCCCAGCGCGATCCGATCCAGTGCGCCCAGAGGCTGTGCAGCCGGGAAACTGGGAACCGGGGGCAAAAAATGCATGTCGGGTGCAAGATGATCGAGCACTGGCTGGCGCGACCACTCGTTGAAATCTCCGGCCCATACGGTAGGCATTTGATCCAGATCCTCATCGCAGCGCCGGAGTTGATGAATCTGCTGCCGCCGAGATGCGGGCAAAAGACCCAGATGCATCCCCATCACCCGAAGCGGCCCGATCTGGGTGTCAAACTCGACCCGAACTGCACCGCGGGGCTCCAGCCCGGGCAAATCATGGTGAGCGGTCTTGCGCACGTCAATTTTGTCCCCGCGCCAGATGACCGCGTTGCCGTGCCAGCCCAAGCTTCCAGCGCCCCCCAGATCGACAATCTGCCAACCGGCTTCATCCAACATGAAATGTGGCAAGGCGGCGGGTCGCGGCGGCAACCTTTTGTCGGCCTCTTGCAGCACCACAATATCAGCCTGCATGCCTTCAATGACCTGCATTATGCGCTGAGGCTGGCGGCGAAAATCCAAGCCCACGCATTTCTGGATGTTATAGCTAGCAATCCGCAGGGTTGATTGAGGCGACATAAGGTTCCGATCAAATGGACGAACCCTAAAGTGCCATGCTGGTGGCGGGGCGCAACCCCAGTCTTCTGCAGGAGTGGCAAATAAGAGCTTTTCGCGCTGCCAAAGTGCCCAATATTCTGGCAGGCGGCGCGATCAGGAATGCTGCGCTTGATCAACGGGGTGCCGATACTCTATCCCCGTGGAACGCGTCCAATTGAGGCCTGAAGTGGTTTCCAGCAACACACTCTCGAACAACCGCACTTGGGCAAGCATTGTCCTGGTGATCGGTGGCATGATGTGGGGTCTCTATTGGATCCCCGTTCGGTTTCTCTTTGACTTGGGCCTGACCGGGCCCTGGCCGGGTATTGCGATGTATAGCGTTGCGCTGCTGGGGCTGGTTCCCTTCATCTGGAAAGAGCGAGGAACGCTGGCCCTGCAATGGCGCGACCTCGTGTTCAGCGGTGTGTTCACCGGCGCGGCCTTCAGTCTTTATTCCATCAGCCTAGTTTATACGGATGTGGTGCGGTCGATCCTGTTATTCTACCTCACCCCGATCTGGGGCACGATTCTGGGCCGGGTGTTTCTGGGCGAACGCCTGAGTTTGGGGCGGATTGCTGGCCTTGCCTGCGGTGTCGGTGGTCTATTCGTCGTGCTGGGCGACTCGGGTGGTATCCCGCTGCCCCAAAACAGCGGCGACTGGATGGCGTTGGCCTCGGGCATGTGCTGGGCGCTGGGTACGTTGGGGCTGTACCGAACCAGTACGATCTCAGCCTCGGGTCAAGTCTTTGCCTTTGTCGCAGGCGCGCTGATCCTTTCCCTGGCCAGCCTCACGGTCCTGCCCGAACCTGTGTTGCCGACAATTGTGCAGGCGGATCTTCTTTGGACCCTTCAGTTTGTGCTGCTGTCGGCCTTCTACACCTTACCCATGGTGTTCATGACAATCTGGCCCGCAACCAAACTGTCCCCTGCCCGCGTCGGCATCCTCCTTATGAGCGAGGTTGTCGTCGGCCTGGCCTCGGCCGCCGCGTTCTCGGGCGAGCCGTTCGGGTTGCGCGAGCTGTTGGGCGCTATCCTGATTGTCAGTGCTGCGGTGCTTGAAATCGTGCGGGACTAGGACAACCCGCCATCGCAGGTGTTGGCCTATCCCCATCGAACGGGTATCTGTTGCGGAGTTTGATGCCCTATCAGGACGTTACCAGATGTCGATGCCAAATGCAGAACGCAGAAAGCAGCTTGAGGGGCGCGCGCTCATCATTGCCATGGGCGGCAACCTGTTCATGGGCGCGGCTGGTATACTGGCCGGGATTTTGTCGAACTCCAATGCGATCATGATGGACGGGCTGTATTCGCTGGTCGGCTTTGGATCGGCATTCCTTGGCCGCCGTATCAGTTTGAAGATTGATGCAGGCCCCGACAAGCGACGCCCGTTTGGCTATGCAGCGGATGAGGCGATCTTTTCCACCTTCCGCTCTTTGTCTCTGTTAGGACTGGTGCTGTTCGCCATCTCGAACGCGACTAAAAACATCTACAGCTACTACAACGGCATGATGCCTGAACCGCTGATATTTGGGCCGATGTTCATCTACTTTGCTGCCATCGGCCTTACCTGCGTGCTGTTATGGGCGTTTCACTATTTCACTTGGAGGCAGACCGGGAAGGCCAGTGCAATCCTACGGCTGGAATCCAAGGCAGCGCTGTTCGATGGTCTGTTCACGGCCGCCGCAGCAATTGGCCTTGGGGCAATCTACCTGTTCCGGGATGGGGCCCTATCGGCGATCGCACCCGTCGGCGACTCGATCATCGTACTGTTCCTGTGCGTTCTGGCCATCGGATCATACCTACGCGACTTCCGTGGTGGGTTGGGTGAGCTGGCAAACGCCACCGCAAGCCCCGAACTTCTTGCTGCTGCGCGTCGTGCCTTGCGCCCGGCAATCGCAGAGGACGGTGGCGCATTGCGGGACATGTCCGTAACCAAGCAAGGTCGGACCATTTTGATCACCGTCTACTACAACCCGCTGCGCGCGATCACTGCCGAAGAGGTCGACACCCTGAACCTGCGCATGGTCCGCGATGCGCGCAGGGCAATCGATGGGGCGGATGTCTACCTGATGATCTCGCAATACGCCCGCCGTTGGCCGGATGAGGTCAATCCCTATCGTGATGAGGCCTGAGCGCCAGAACTTCAGGTTCCACAGAACGTCGCATGGACAACTTCGGTCTCTGATGGCAGGCGTTTCAGATCATCCGCATCGGGCTGATCCTCATAAGGTCGCGCCAGAACAGTGTTCAGCCTTTGGAACGGCTCGTAATCGCCCTGAACAGCCGACTGTATCATCTGCTCAACACGGTGATTGCGCGGGATGAAGGCTGGGTTTGCGGCGGCCATTATTGTGGATGGGTCCTGCTCACGCCCCAGACGCGCGTTCCACGCTTCGGACCAGGTGTCGTACGCCGCAGGATCGGTGAACTGATCACGCGCGGCATCACCGCCCAGCGCCCGGAAGGTGTTGGTGAAATCCGCTTGGTTCTGCGCCATGCGTGTCAGCAGGTCCGAGATCAGCTCCAGATCGCCCTCATCCTCGGTCACCAAACCAATCTTGGCGCGGAACCGCTTCAACCAGTTCTCTTGTAGCTGCGCAGGCATGGCGTGTACGATCTCGGTCGCCTCTTCGACGGCGGCGTCCTTGTCTTCCATCTGCTGGATCAGTGCGGTTGCCAATTGCGCCACATTCCAAACGGCGATGTCAGGCTGGTTGGAATAGGCATAGCGGCCCATCCGATCGATCGAGCTGTAGACCGTGTTCGGGTGATAGCTGTCCATAAACGCGCAAGGACCATAGTCGATGGTCTCACCCGCGATTGAGCAATTGTCGGTGTTCATCACCCCATGGATAAATCCTACGCTCATCCATGCCGCGATCAGCCGCGATTGCGCCTCGACCACCGCGCGCAGCAGGCCCATCGGACCATCCGCGTCGGGATAGTGGCGGTCTATTGCGTATTCCGTCAGGCGGCGCAGGCTGTCCAACTGACCGCGCCCGGCAAAAACCTGAAATGTACCGACCCTCAGATGACTTTGCGCCACGCGGGTCAGAACCGCGCCGGGCATCGGCCCCTCGCGCAGCACGATCTCTCCGGTCTCAACTGCCGCCAGCGCGCGGGTTGTTGGGATGCCCAGGGCATGCATTGCCTCGGACACCACGTATTCCCGCAGCACAGGCCCCAGCCATGCGCGGCCATCCCCCTGACGGCTGAACGGGGTCGGTCCGGATCCTTTGAGCTGGATATCCCGGCGGAGGCCATCTGTCCCGATCGTTTCGCCCAGCAAAACAGCACGACCGTCACCCAACTGCGGGTTATAGTTGCCGAACTGATGTCCCGAATAAAGCTGCGCAATCGGCTCTGCGCCTTCGGGCAGCGTGTTGCCGGCGAAGGCTTCGGCCATCTCCTCTACCTCCCCCGGTGTGACCTTCAATACCTTCGCCAATTCCGAGTTGAAGGCGATCAGGCGTGGGGCACGCACAGGAATAGGTGCCTGCCGCGCATAAAAGCTGTTGGGAAGACGGGCGTAGCTGTTATCAAACGGGATCGTCAGGGTCATGCGGCAAACATATTCCTTGCGCACACGAATACCATAGCGGATCGCACCTTCCCGTGCATAATCATCGCAAAAGACAAGAGGCCCCATGACCGCACAAGAGATCATCGACCACCTGAAACTGGAACAACACCCCGAGGGTGGTTGGTTTCGCGAAACCTGGCGCGCAGATAACGCGGGCCGCGCCACCGGGACCTGCATCTATTTCCTGCTGGCCGCAGGGGAAAGCAGCCACTGGCACCGCGTGGACGCGACCGAAATCTGGCTCTACCACTCCGGCGCCCCGCTGATCCTTTCGCTGAGCGCAACAAATGACGGCCCTGCTACCGACCACGTACTAAGCCCGGATCTGTCGCAAGGCGCACCGCAACTAATCGTGCCCGAAAACCACTGGCAGGCGGCGCGCACCACCGGAGACTATACGTTGGTCAGTTGCACTGTTTCACCCGGGTTCCAGTTTGACGGGTTCGAACTGGCCGAGCCAGGGTTCGACATAACGCGCGGATGATGCATGGATCACCGCGCCCTCATAGCGTCGCTGCCACCTGAGGCCAAAGATCAGCTACAACGGCGCTCGGATGCAGCAGGTCTGCGGCATCTGCTGGGTTATCTGGTGTTACTGTCCCTCACCAGCGCGGGTATCGCGTGGCGGGTCCCTCTCTGGCCGCTCCTGATCCTGCCACAGGGTGTCTTGTTGGTGTTTCTGTTCACGCTCAGCCATGAATGCACCCATAAGACCCCGTTCAAGACCGGCTGGCTGAACGACGCTGTCGGACATCTTGTTTCAGTCCCGATTGCCCTGCCCTTTACGTGGTTTCGGTATTTTCACCTTGCGCACCACAAATGGACTAACCACCCGGAGAAAGACCCCGAGCTTGGCAGTAAGCCACGACCGAACGACTGGTTGAGCCTTCTGATCTATCTGTCCGGCTGGCCCTATTGGAAAGGCATGGCACATGTCCTGTATCAAAACGCCTTTGGTCGCATCGACGCCCCGTACTTACCTGCGCGCCAACACACCGCCATGCGGGCTGAGGCACGTCTGTTGTTGATACTCTACGTAGTCGCAGCCCTAAGCCTACTCCTGTCGCCGCTGCTCTTCTCGCTTTGGATTTTACCCGTTCTGCTGGGGCAACCATTCCTGCGCCTCTATCTACTGGCGGAACACGGCTTGTGCCCGCCAGTCGCCAACATGCTCGAAAACTCGCGCACCACGTTCACCAATCGCATCGTGCGTTTTGTGGCCTGGAACATGCCCTACCACGCCGAGCACCACGCCTTTCCGAATGCGCCCTTCCACCAGCTGCCTGCATTGCACAGCTGGGCGCGGGAACATTTGAAGTCGACTTCGGACGGATACTCCCAGTTTACAAGTAATTATGCACGAAGCGTGAAGCACCAATCATTCAACTAGTTGTTTACGGAAAGGCTGCTTTGAGCCCTTAGTGCACGATGCCGCGCTCAGTACAGATGGCCGCATTGGTGCTCCGTCGAACATTTGAGCGCCGGCAGCCAAAATTGTAACTTGACCCATACAACCCTAACATGGAGCAATAAAAGCATATTCAAAGCAGGAGAGATTCCGTGAAGCCTCCCTTAGCGAAATTTTTTGCTACAACGGTCAACGCAAGTTTGTTGCTTCTTATTCCGCAGGCCGTCTTATCTGATGAAGCCAGTAGCCGAGTTTCAAGCGCATTAGAACGGGCTTATGAAGGTTCCCGCTTTGATCAACTTGATGCATCTATTGATCAATGCATCGTAAGGTTCCACAGGAGAGATAGCGAAGGGTGTTCCCAAGGAGGAACAATTCAGGCGAACAGTTATTTCGTTGATCTTCGGCATCACACTGCGACATATCTTGATAGATATGCCCGTGAGGTCAACGGTGAGTGGCGGTTCCGCATTGAACTGGAACCTAAAGGTAAGTGGAAGACAAGGGCCGGAGAAATTGACCAAGAACAAGATAATCTTCTAAGTTCGGCGCGCGCACAATTGGGCTGGGGCCAACATGCGGCAATTGCTGCGAATGAAAAATTTCTTTTGCAGAATGACGTGGACAGTTTTCATTCGCTAAGTACTGTCGAATATTGTCCAATGGGCCAATCACAAAGTCCATTTCTCAGGCCAATATCGCTTCAAGGAGAAATTGTGGATGGCTTGGTGGAAGCTTTCAATCAACTAATGGTCGATTGCAGCGCTATTTAGACAATTACTCCCAGCATAAGTTTTTGGACGGCGTTCTTCATCAGAGAGACTTGGTAGGGAAAGTGCATTATTTCGCGCCTGCGCTGCAACAGATCATATAGGTTGATCCAAAAGCGGACCTAGACACCCTCCGACTTAATGGCAGGTTTGTCCCGCAAAGCAGAAACCGGGCAATTTGCTTTTAACCCACCGCCCCATTCGCAACCGAACTCACAACCCCACCACCAACCAGTGCCTTCACACCCGTTGTTCCCGGACACGAGGTCGGCAGCCTGCGGGCGACGCGTGCCGCCAGATAGGCGAAAGCCTGCGCTTCAAGCATATCTCCGTCCAGACCCACGGCCTCGACCGGTTCAACCGGGCAGTCCAATGCAACGCGCAGCATCTCCATCAATACCGGGTTGTGTCTACCGCCTCCGGTGACCAACAGACGCGAGGGCGGCTTGGGGCAGTGTTCCATCCCCTGCACCACGCCTGCTGCACACATGCCGGTAAGCGTGGCAACCGCGTCCGCATCGCTAAGCTCTTGCACCAGTTTGATCATCTCGGAAAAGTCGTTCCGGTCCAGTGATTTCGGCGGCATACGGGTGAAAAAAGGCTCGGACAAAAACAGTTCGAGCGCGCCTGTCTCAACGGTGCCACCGCGCGCGACGGCTCCGTCGCGATCCATCGGCAGGCCCAAACGCGCCTGCATCAGATCGTCAACCGGTGCATTCGCGGGACCAGTGTCGAAAGCCAGCAACGCGCCGGGGGCTTCGGGGCCATCGAAACTGGGGTCCACATAAGTCAGGTTCCCGACACCGCCAAGGTTCAAAAAGCACAGCGGCTGGGTTGCCTCGATCCACTTGGCGCAGGCAAAGTGAAAGAACGGCGCCAACGGGGCGCCTTCGCCGCCCATCGCCACATCATCGCTGCGGAAATCCCAGACGACTGGCACGCCCAATGCCTGAGCCAGCCCTTTCCCGTCGCCCACCTGCAACGTCCCACGCCCGCTCGGTTCATGCGCAAGAGTTTGGCCGTGCACACCGATCAGGTCGACCTCATCGAATTCAGACAGCACCTCGGCATGGGCCAGGGTAACAAGCTCTGCCGCAGCATCCACGTCCGGCCCGTGCCACTGCCCTAAAGCGGCGCGCAGAACAGCGCGCTCGTCGTCGGAGTAGGCACGATACCCACTTGGACCAAATCCGATAATCCGGTGCCCGTCCGTTTCGACGACCGCAGCATCCACCCCATCCATCGAGGTGCCGGACATCGCGCCCAAAACCCTGATCGCACCTGTTCGTTTGATGGCCCGCCCCACGCGTATCTCTCCTGCCGAACTCCGTGGTACCGTCATGGTTGATCGGTACAGTCTGTTTAACCTGCCCGTTCAGCTAAACCCAAGGCAAGCCAGATCATACGAGGGTCGCGCTTTTTCCCGACAATTTGGTATAAGGAACACAAATCAGTTTTAGGTACATATGGCAGACACATACTCGCAGAAACAACCATCCGAAGACCGGAACTATTTTCTGATCTTCTGGTCCGGCGCTCTGGCCACGATCGGAGGGCAGTTGATCAACCCAAATCTGGTGCTGCCGTTCCTGTATCTGGCTCTGGGCGCACCAACGTTTTTTGCAGGAATGCTTCTGCCCTTTGTCACCGGATCGCGCCTGGTTGCCGAGATCTTTGTCGCACCTTTCATTAACCGGGCAACCCGCGCCAAGCTGGCCGTTTACGCACCCAACTTGTTGACAGCCGCGGTACTGGCGGCGGTGGCCCTGTTTTCAACAAAACTGCCCAGTGTGATGATCGTACTGCTGTTCCTGATCACTGCGATGGTCCTGGGATTGTGCCAGGGGATTACCAGCCTTGGAACCAGCCAGATCTACGGCATTTCAGTCCCCGAAGCGAAACGGAACCGGATGGTGTTTGCGCAGGCAACCATCTCGGGCGTTTTGGCCATCATCGTCGTTCTGATCACGCGCGACCTGCTGTCCGGGGACCAACCGATGCAGCGCCACATCGTCGTTCTGTGGTGCGGCGTGATTGCCATGTTTGCCGCAGGTGTTGCCTTTGCAGGGGTGCGACTGCTTGAGGATGAACAGCGCGCCCCTTTGCCGGAGCCGAATAAAAAACCCAAGCCCCTGGCCGAGCTGGCGACCGGATTCAAAACCGGCATGGCCTATCCCTGGTATCGCAAGTTTCTTTCGGCCCGACTGATCTTTGTATCGGTCGAGCTGGCGATGCCCTTCTACACAATCCATGCTGCGACGCTGCATATGGGGACCAAGCATTCGCTCAGCTATTTTGTCATAGGGGCCAGCCTTGGAATGGTGATCGGTTCGCTTTTGTGGGGATGGCTCAGCGATCGTGTCTCGGTCAAACCTGTGATGTGGCTGGGGTGCATGATCGCCGCAATCTCGGCCCTGATGGCGCTTGGCTTTACGTTCTTCGGCTACGCTCAGAACGTCTGGGTCTACACACTGGTGATCCTGCTGCTATCGTTGGGCGGGAATGGGGTGATCTATGGGCGCTACCTGTATCTCATTCAGATGAGCGTTGAAAAAGAGCGCCCCTACCTGGTTGCACTAGGGGATGTCAGCGCTGGCCTCGTTGGAATTGTTTTTGCTGCGATCCTTGGCGCAGTCGCACATTTGCATGATCCGATCACGCCGATTGTTGTCCTTGTGGTGTTGAACACCATCGCAATGTTCTATGCCTTCCGCCTGCCCCCGGTCAAAAGCTGACACAGCCCGCGTTTTCTTGGAAATGGTGCCTTTTCCTTACCCAAAGCGCCGCCTATACAGTGCCCCGCAACATAAACCCAAAGGGCACGATATGACCTACCACCCCAAATCGGATTTCATCGCCACGATGATCGAGCGCGGCTTTCTCGCCGACTGCACCGATTATCAGGGCCTTGACGAGGCGCTGATCAGTGGGTGCAAACCGGCCTATATCGGCTTTGATGCGACGGCCAAGTCGTTGCATGTGGGCAGCCTGATCCAGATCATGATGCTGCGCTGGTTCCAGAAAACCGGCCACCAGCCAATCACCCTTATGGGCGGCGGCACCACCAAGGTGGGCGACCCGTCGTTCCGTGCGGATGAACGCCCCCTGCTGGGTCCCGAACAGATCGACGAGAACATTGCGGGCATCAAAAAGGTGTTCTCGGCCTATATCGACTATGACAGCGATGCCGAAAACAAGGCTTTGATGCTGAACAATGCCGAATGGCTGGATGGCCTGAACTACCTTGATTTCCTGCGCGATATCGGGCGGCATTTCTCGGTCAACCGGATGCTGGCGTTTGAATCGGTGAAATCGCGTCTGGACCGCGAGCAATCGTTGAGCTTCCTTGAATTCAACTACATGATCCTGCAGGCCTATGACTTCCTTGAGTTGAACCGCCGCTATGGCTGCGTTCTACAGATGGGTGGAAGTGACCAGTGGGGCAACATCGTCAACGGTATCGACCTGACGCGTCGGGTGCTGGATCATGAGATCTACGGCCTGACGTCGCCCTTGCTGACCACCAGTGATGGCAAGAAGATGGGCAAATCTCAGGACGGTGCGGTCTGGCTGAACGCCGAGATGCGCTCGCCTTACGAATTCTGGCAGTTCTGGCGGAATACGACTGACGCGGATGTTGGCCGGTTCCTGAAGCTTTACACCGAAATGCCGGTGGATGAGTGTGATCGACTGGGCGCACTGCAAGGGTCCGAGATCAACGAGGCCAAAATCCGCCTTGCCAACGAGGTCACCGCCTTGCTGCACGGTGCCGAGGCTGCGGCCAACGCCGCGGCCACTGCGCGGGAAGTGTTCGAAAAAGGTGGCGTTGGGGATGATCTTCCGACCTTGACCCTCAGCGCGGATGAATTGGGCGACGGCATGTCCATCGTGCAGGTCATCGTGAAGTCGGGTCTGGCAAAGTCCGGTAAAGAGGCCAAACGGCTGATCGCGGAAAACGGTGCCAAGCTAGACGACGCGCCGTTAACCGATGCCGGGCTGATGATCGATGCGGGCGCGCTGTCTTCCCCGATCAAGCTGAGCGCGGGCAAAAAGCGCCATGCACTGGTTCAATTGGGCTAACCAGACAATCGTTCAAAAAAGAGATAAAGGCCACCCGACTGGGTGGCCTTTTTGCTGTGGACGCTTGCTGGAAGGGCCGCTTCTAGCGCTCTTCCTTGCCTCCGCCATTGCTGCCGCCGTTCCCATGACCGCCGCCGCCCTTTCCTTGGCCATTGTTGCTGCCACCGTTGCCGGTGCCAGGACCAGAGCCGCCGTTGTTGCCGCCGCCATTGCCAGAGTTTCCGGCGTTTCCATTGCCATTGCCAGGTCCGCCGTTGTTGCCGCCGTTTCCGTGACCGCCGCCATGGCCATCGCCGTTATTGCCACCGTTTCCGTGACCGCCACCATGGCCACCACCATTATTGCCACCGTTTCCGTTACTGCCGCCATGGCCACCACCGTTGTTGCCGCCGTTGCCATTGCCGCCGCCGTGACCGCCGCCGTTGTTGCCACCGTTGCCATTGCCGCCGCCGTGACCGCCGCCGTTGTTGCCACCGTTGCCATTGCCGCCGCCGCCATTGCCACCGCCGTTGCCGTCACCAGGGCCGTCACCACCGCCACCATCACCGGGGCCGTCGCCGCCACCACCATCACCGGGGCCGTCGCCGCCGCCACCATCACCGGGGCCGTCGCCGCCACCACCATCACCGGGGCCGTCGCCGCCACCGCCATCACCGGGGCCGTCACCGCCGCCGCCGTTGCCCGGGCCGTCATTGCCACCGCCGCCACCGGGGCTATCATTGCCGCCGCCTTCGCCGTTTTCGCCTCTGTTGCCCGTGTCAACCTCGGCAAACTGATCGCCGCTCCGGTCTTCTCCGCGGTTAAAGAACCCAGCGACCGAACTGGTCGGCAGATCGGTCAGCAATGACGCCAGTCCGGGGCATTGCGCGCTGGTGTTACGCAGAGTTGTTGCAAAATCCGACCGGTTCTGCAGGCGCTTCAGGAAACTCGGAGTTACATGTGTGCAGTCACACATCGTCGTATAGTCGCCCTTGTTGGCAGCATCCCGCGCCGTTCTCCAATCGCACGCCTCGGTGGACGCGCTTGCGCTGCTTGCCACCAAAGCCCCCATAAACGGGGCTGCGACCAATACCGCCAGCCCGGGTTTTGTCCTGGTCTTCATAATATAGCTCTCCTTACTCGCTAAGCGGCGCCCCCTCGACGCCTCACGCCATTGCGTCTCGATATGAGACCTGCGCATTAAGCTCAGTTAAATGTCTTCTGAGGATGTTTTGAGAATTGCCCCTAACCCCTTCAAATCTGTAGACAGGTCAGGCTTCATCGGATTAAATGAACACACGTTCATATCCGAACAAAGGAGACCACCATGCAATTGTCGACCACCGCCGCAGTCATCACAGGTGGCGCTTCGGGTTTGGGCGAAGCCACTGCCCGTCATTTCGCCGAACACGGCGCGCAGGTCACCATCCTGGATCGCGACGCCGCGCGTGGCCCTAAGGTTGCCGAAGACATCGGCGGGCATTTCGCTCAGACCGATGTGACAGATGAAAACTCAGTAGCGGCGGCAATCGAGCACGCGAAGGGCAAGATGGGTCGCATCACGGCCACTGTGAACTGCGCCGGGATCGCCTATGGGATCAAGACAGTCGGCAAGGATGGTCCCCACCCTTTGGACGCGTTTCAGCGCACAATCGACATCAATCTGGTGGGTACGTTCAATGTCTCGCGCCTGGCCGCAGCTGAAATGGCTAAGAACGAACCCGAAACGGACGGCGCGCGTGGAGTAATCATCAACACTGCTTCAATCGCAGCCTTCGACGGACAAAAAGGACAAGCGGCCTATGCAGCCTCGAAAGGCGGTGTCGTGGGGATGACGCTGCCAATGGCGCGCGATCTGGCCTCAACCGGCGTTCGCGTGATGACCATCGCTCCGGGGATTTTCATGACACCGATGCTGGCCGGTCTGCCCGAAGAGGTTCAACAACAACTGGCGGCAGATGTCCCAAACCCTGCACGTCTGGGTGATCCGAAAGAATACGGGCGGTTGGCCGGTTTCATTGTCGAGATGGGCTACTTGAACGGAGAAGTCATCCGCATCGACGGAGCCCTTCGTATGCGTTAAGCCTGTCCCATGACAGAGCGGGAAAAGATGCAGTCCGGGCAGTGGTATAAATGCCTGGACCCGGAACTTGAGGCGCTGCGCACCCGCGCCCGGCACGCGGTCCACGCACATAACACCTGCCCGCCTGACGCCCGGGGTGCCATGGCACCCGAGTTGCTGGCGTTGTTCGCTCGCGTCGGGCCGGATTGCTTACTCGAGGCTCCGTTTCATTGCGCCTACGGGCTTAACATCCACCTCGGCGCGCGGGTCTATTTCAACACGGGTTGTGTCATTCTGGATACCGCACAGGTTCAGATCGGTGATGACTCGATGTTCGGCCCGCATGCCCAGATCTACTGTGCTCAGCACGCCAAAGACCCGGCAGAACGCGCACAAGGTTTGGAAATCGGGATACCGGTGACCATTGGCCGAAACGTCTGGGTTGGCGGAGGTGCCATCGTGATGCCCGGCGTCACCATCGGCGACAACGCCATTATTGGCGCAGGCAGCGTTGTGACCAAAGACGTCGCGGCCGGGGAAACGGTTGTCGGCAACCCTGCCCGACCATTGACGCGCCGCTAGGCGCCTTCGGCCTTTTCCTCAAGCACCAGCCACTCTTCTTCGGCGGCGGCCAGTTTCTCTTGCCGTTCGACCAGCGCCTCAGTCGCCTTCTGGAACTTGACTGGTTCACGGGTGAACAGCTCAGGATCTGACATAAGCTCTTCCAGCTTGCCGATTTCGGCCTCTAGGCGGGCAATCTCGGCAGGCAACTTCTCAAGCCGATGCTTATCCGAGAAAGATAGCCCGGATTTCGGCTGCGCTTCTTGCTTTTGCTTTGACTTCGAAGTCTTTGCTTTTTCAGCTTTCTTTTCTGCAACGTCACCCCGTTGCGCGATGTAGTCCGACCATCCGCCCGCATAGACGGTCGCGCGGCCATTGCCCTCCATCGCAATCGTTGTGGTGGCAACTCGGTCCAGAAAATCCCGATCGTGGCTGACCAGCAGGACGGTGCCGTCATAGTCGTCCAGCAGTTCCTGCAACAGGTCCAGCGTTTCAACGTCCAGATCGTTGGTCGGTTCGTCCAGCACTAAAAGGTTCGAGGACTTGGACATCAGTTTCGCCAACAGCAAACGCGCTTTTTCGCCACCTGACAATGACTTAACGGCCGCTCTTGCCTGCGCATCATCGAACAGGAATTCCTTGAGATATCCGACCACGTGTTTGGGCTGACCCCCAACCATCACCTGATCCGCCTTGCCCGAGACCCGCATCTCGGGATCGCCGGTCAGGCTGTCCCACAGGGTCATTTCGGGATCCAGCTGCGCGCGAGCCTGGTCGAAAACCGCGATCTCAAGATTGGTGCCCAGCGTCACTGTTCCTTCGTCGGGCTGTTCCTGACCCAGCAACATCTTGAGCAGGGTTGTCTTGCCCACACCATTCGGTCCGACAAAGGCAACCCGATCCCCACGTTGTGCCAACAGATCAAAGTTCCGAACGATCTGCTGCGCGCCAAAAGACTTGGACAACCCCTTGGCTTCAATCACTTTTCGCCCAGACTTTGGCCCGCCTTCCAGCGACATTGCCGCTGATCCCTGACGTTTGATCTGCGCGGCCTTTTCAGCGCGTAAGGCCTGCAAAGCCCGCACCCGGCCTTGATTTCGCTTGCGCCGTGCACTGATACCTTCGACCGCCCATTTGGCTTCAGACTTGATCAGACGATTCAGCTTGTGACGCTGTTGATCCTCTTCTTCCCAAATCTTGTCGCGCCAGGTTTCAAAAGCCTCAAACCCTTGTTCCTGCCGCCGTACCATGCCGCGGTCGATCCACAACGTCGCGCGGGTCAAAGCGCGCAAAAACGCACGGTCATGTGAAATCAGAACGAAGGCTGCGCGGGTCGATCCCAGTTCGCGTTCCAGCCAGGCAATCGCTTCGATATCCAGATGGTTCGTCGGCTCGTCCAGCAGCATCAGGTCCGGCGCTTCGGCCATCAGCTTGGCCAATGCGGCCCTCCGACGCTCGCCACCCGAAGCGGTTTCAATCGGGCGGGAGGGATCGAACTTCAACCCCTCGCCCGCGCGTTCGACCTTGTACAGCTCACCCGGCTCCAACTCGCTGGACGCATAATCGCCCAAGGTCGCAAACCCTTCCATGCCGGGGTCCTGCTCCATGTAGCCAACAGATTTTCCGGGCGGCACCACGATATCACCCTGATCAGGCTCGACCAGACCGGCCATGACTTTCATCAGGGTCGACTTTCCCGACCCGTTTCGCCCAACCAACGCGACTCGGTCGCCCGGCTGAACCACTAGGTCCAGCCCCGAAAACACCGGATCGCCCCCGAAAGTCAGGGATATGCCGGACATCTGCAACAAAGGAATTCTCGCCATGCCGCCAGCTAAACCGGTGGACACAAAGCGTCAACGCCCCTGTTTCACCTTTTCGAAAATACTCAAACTACCGGACCACTGCGCGCAGCAACCGTTTACGGGCCGGAGGAATCGCGCCGATCTCAAGCCCGGTGAATACATGCAGCGTATTCATATGCCGATCCACCACCGCATGATCACTGACCCAGCCGCCCATCATCAGATAGGTGCGCAACAATGGAGGCATCCGCAACATAGCCTTTTTCACATCGGGCCTACGCCGAAGGCGAGAGGCAAACTTGAATACATCGGGGGCCTTGACCCGCGGCAACCAACGCTTTGGCGCCAGATGCCGTTGCTTCAACATGGCAAAGGCGTCCAGATACTCGACCGTTTCGGTTCCTGCAAAGGATGAGCAGCCGAACAACATCTTGACGTTGTTCTGGTCCACGTAGTTGGTCATCGCACCCCAGGTGACCCGCAGGATATCCGGGTCTGTCCATTCCGGGTGAATGCAGAAACGGCCCATTTCGACCATGCGGCCGTCGAACCCTTTGAGGGCAGACAGGTCATAGAACTGGGCAGAATAGCTGCGGTCAACCTCGGCCCCGTGCTCTATTGTCAGCAACCTGAAACAACACACCAACTGTCCATCGGAGCGCGAGTCTTCAACAAGAATATGCGCGCAGACCGTATCAAATTCATCCCGGTCAATCTGATCCGTCCCAAATGCCAGAGTTCGCAGTTGCTGCGCCGCCTCCACATCCTGTGGGGACTGCGCCAAACGAGCCCGGTATCTGCCCTTGCCCAGCAATAATGCCATGGTCGCATCCTCCGCGGTTGCTGACCTGCTTCATGTTGCAGCGGTTCTAACACAGAACATGTGACTGTCCTGTGACCGTCGCAAGAGGCGGCGCAGACTTAATTCGCGCCCGGAATGTTCGCGGGGTTGAAGTTGCCGATATTGCCCAACAGCTGGCGCAGGAAGCCACGGTTCTGAACGCTGGATTCGGTCACGCGGCGGTCCAGTACCACCACATACCCATCCTCAAGGCCAAAACGTTCGATATTCCGCACAACGCCACGCTGATCAAAGCTGATCGCAACCAGTTCGCGCGACACCACTTCGGGGCGCTTCGGACCATAATGGCGCACGCGAGAGCGGACATAGTAAAAACCCGAATCCTTCACCAGCCCGGCAGAGCTGGGCGCTCCGATGGTTTCAACAACGCTGTCGCGGGTATCGACGCCCACTTTGATCTCAGCCAGTTGGTCAGCTGGCGGGACGTATCCGTGATTCTTGAAGATTGGCGTGCAAGCGCCAGCCGCAACCAAACAGGCCGCAAAGACAAGCCTTTTGGACGCCGGTTTCAACCTGTTCACAACCTTCAACATTTACATCCTCTTGCCTTGGGACCTTGCGGACCCTATCCGATTACATAAACCGCAGCCCCGGTTCAACACACGAAAGGGTCACGAATGACGACTAATACATCTCTGCGGGTGGCCGACCTGCCCCAAAACGCGCCCACACCGTTTGATCTGCGCCCCGATAGCAAGGGGCTGGACGCGATCAAAACCGAACTGGGATTGTTGGGCCTGCGCAAGCTCAGCTTTGTGGGTGACGTAAGGGCACAGGGCAAACGCGATTGGATTCTTGCCGGAAAACTGGGGGCGACGGTGATTCAACCCTGTGTCGTGACACTTGAACCCGTAACCACGCGCATCGATATCCCTGTATCACGGGTCTATCTGAAAGACTGGCAAAACCCCGACGAGCCTGAATTCGAAATCCCCGAAGGCGATGAGACCGAAGCACTGGGCGCGGAAATCGACCCTGCGTCGGTGATGGTTGAGGCGCTGTCACTTGCCCTGCCCCAATACCCACGGAAGGACGGCGCAGAATTGGAACAGGCCGGCTATACTGAGCCGGGCAAACAGGCGATGACGGACGAAGACGCAAAGCCGTTTGCCGGACTGGCGAATTTGCGCGATGCTTTGAAAAAAGACGAGTGACATAGGTCTGTTTTCCTGTCATAGCAGGCCTCCAGAAAAATCGCTTGAACATGCCGAGAATCGCAGTATTTTCGCGCGCTCAACGGAATTTGGGTTGGACATTGCGGGGCCCGTCCCCTAAACGCGCGTCAAACCACTAGAAAAACGAAGAATGAAACCCGGCCAGCAGCGAATCTGCTGACCCTTAATAGACAAAGGTTGAGACCATGGCTGTCCAACAGAACAAAGTTTCCAAGTCGCGCCGCAACAATCGCCGCGCACATGACGCTCTGGTTGCTGCAAACCCGAACGAATGCGCAAACTGTGGCGAACTGAAGCGCCCGCACCACGTCTGCGCGTCCTGCGGCCATTATGATGACCGTGAAGTCGTCGCTCAGGCCGACGAAATCGACCTGGACGAAGACGCGGCCTAAGCCTCATAACTCGTAGGCCAAGGCATGACGGAACAGCCCACGCAAGCCGGACGGATTACCATCTCGGTTGACGCTATGGGCGGAGATTCGGGGCCCGCGACTGTTGTTGCGGGCATTGCCAAATCGGCAAACAAGAACCCCGATATCGCCTTCGTTCTGCACGGGCCCGAGCAAAAGTTGCGCAAACTTGTCGCCAAACGGCGTGTCCTGCAGGGACGCGTCGTTTTTCGTGATTGCCCCGACGTGGTCACGATGGAGGACAAGCCTAGTCAGGTCGTCCGCAGCGGCAAGCAGACATCGATGTGGTCGACGCTGGAAACAGTGCGCAAAGGCGAAGCCCACGGGGCTGTTTCCTGTGGCAATACCGGCGCACTGATGGCGCTGTCGATGATGCGTTTGCGCAAATTGCCGGGTGTAAACCGCCCGGCCATCGCGATTCTGTGGCCCTCGCGCAACCCTCAGGGCTTTAACGTGATGTTGGATGTCGGCGCCGATGTGCGGGCCGACGCCAAGGATCTGTTGCAATATGCATTGATGGGGGCGTCTTATGCCCGCAACGGCATGGCACTGGATCGGCCCCGGATCGGTTTGCTGAATGTTGGCACCGAAGAACACAAAGGCCGGGCCGAACTGAAAGAAGCCCACGCGATGATCTCGGAATTCGCAGAGCAAGCGAATTTTGACTTCGCAGGCTTCGTGGAGGGCAGCGACATTCCCGGTGACAAGGCGGATGTCATTGTTACCGATGGCTTTACCGGAAACGTCGCAATCAAAACCGGCGAAGGCACGGCCAGCCTGATCGGTGACCTGCTGCGCGAGGCCTTCAAATATTCCCCCCTGTCCCGGCTCGCATCGGTTCTGGCCATCACCTCGCTGCAACGGTTGAAGAAACGCATCGATCCACGCCAAGTGAATGGCGGTGTGTTTCTTGGCCTCAACGGAACCGTGGTCAAATCACATGGTGGCGCAGATGCCACCGGAGTTTCGGCAGCGATCAAACTGGCCTTTACCCTGGCCGAGTCGGGTTTCGCCGAAAAATTGGCGGCACGGGTTGCATCGACAGCCCAGCTTGCACAAGATGCCGCGCACGTACCGCCAAAGGCGGGCGAATAACAATAAAGGCAGTACCCCCAAATGGCAGGCCGTTCAGTTGTTGTAGGTGTCGGACACTATTTGCCAGAGCGCATCGTTCCGAATTCCGAATTTGAAGAGACGCTAGATACGTCGGACGAGTGGATCAAAGCTCGCTCGGGAATCGAACGCCGCCACTTTGCCGCCGATGGTGAAACCACGTCCGATCTGGCGACCAACGCTGCCTTGGCCGCCCTGGCCGATGCTGGCCTGAAGGCCGAGGATATCGACGCCATCATTCTGGCGACATCGACTGCTGACCTGACTTTCCCCTCAGCCGCGACGATGGTCCAGGCGCGCCTGGGCATGACCCACGGATTTGCGTTTGACGTGCAAGCCGTCTGTGCGGGCTTTGTCTTCGCCCTCAGCAACGCCAACGCTTTGATCGTGTCCGGTCAGGCCAAACGTGTGCTGGTCATCGGCGCCGAGACGTTTTCGCGCATCATGGATTGGACTGATCGGTCCACTTGCGTGCTGTTTGGCGACGGTGCCGGCGCGTTGATTCTTGAGCTGCAGGACAGCGAAGGAACCGCGCAGGATCGCGGCATTCTGTCGACCGACCTGAATTCTGACGGGCGCTACAAGGATTTGCTCTATGTCGACGGCGGCGTGTCGACTCAATCGACCGGGCATCTAAGAATGCAGGGCAATCAGGTGTTCCGACACGCGGTCGAAAAGCTGGCGAAGACCGCAGAAACCGCTCTGGGGCGTGCCGGTCTGACCAACGCGGACGTCGATTGGATCGTGCCGCACCAAGCCAACATCCGCATCATTCAGGGCACTGCCAAGAAAATGGGCCTGCCGATGGAAAACGTCGTCGTGACGGTTCAGGATCACGGTAACACGTCTGCTGCATCGATTCCCCTGGCTCTGTCAGTGGGCAAACAACGGGGCCAGATCAAGACCGGCGATCTGATCGTGACCGAGGCTATCGGCGGCGGCCTGGCATGGGGCGCAGTGGTCCTGCGCTGGTAACCGGCGCAAAACGGCTTACACAGCCTCGTGCAATTCATTGATATTGACAGCGAATTTGCCATCACCATATTCTCTAATATCAACAGGGGAAATGGTATGGGCGAAAAAACACTGACGCGAATGGATCTGAGCGAGGCTGTTTTCCGCGAGGTTGGCCTTTCACGTAATGAAAGTGCGCAGCTTGTCGAAAGCGTCTTGAACCACATGTCGGACGCACTGGTCCAAGGTGAACAGGTCAAGATTTCATCGTTTGGTACGTTCAGTGTTCGGGACAAAACCGCCCGCATCGGCCGTAATCCCAAAACCGGCGAAGAGGTGCCAATTCAGCCTCGACGTGTCCTGACATTCCGCCCGTCGCACCTGATGAAGGATCGCGTCGCCGCAGGGAATCGCAAATAAATTCGGGACGGAACGGTCATGAGCAAGTCCCCCGACGCCTTTCGCACAATAAGTGAAGTTGCGGACTGGTTGGGCGTTCAAGCTCATGTCCTTCGCTTCTGGGAAAGCCGTTTCAGCCAGGTCAAACCCGTAAAACGCGCGGGTGGCCGCAGGTATTACCGGCCAAACGATATGCGCCTTTTGGGCGGTATCAAGAAACTGCTGCACGAGGACGGGATCACCATCAAAGGTGTCCAACGCATCCTGCGCGAACAAGGCGCGGCCTATGTGTCCTCGCTGTCGCCCAGCCTGGATGAGCCCGCGGCGCCTGAAAGCGCCCCGGCAGACGACACCGTTGTCGTGCCCTTTTCCGCCAAGCCTGCCACGCCCAGCGATCAGATCGATCTGGATCTGGGCGATCCGGCCCCGGTGGCCAAGGCAACTGCGCCGGCTGAACAAGCCCTTCCGGCCGAGACGCCCCCGCCTGCCCTGCAGCAATCACAAGCAGAGCCACCTCAGCCCGCGCCCGAGTATCTGGATGAAGCCCCCTTGATAGGCGGAATCGCCACACAAGCGTGGGAACGGACCGATTTTGACGACGATCTTCTGCGTCGGATCGCACCCATCGCCAAGGACTTGCGTGCTGTCATCAACCGAATTGAGAACCGGTCGGCAGGATAAGAAAAAAGGCGATGATTTCCTCTTGCCCCCGCCGGGAAAGTCTTTATGAACACCTCAACGTCGGGCTATGGCGCAGCCTGGTAGCGCGTCCGTCTGGGGGACGGAAGGTCGCAGGTTCGAGTCCTGCTAGCCCGACCAAATCACACCGACGTTTATGGCAGACAGGCCAGATCCCGCTCTGGCAACAGAGGGGATCGGAATGACAGGTGTATGTCCAAACCAACAGATCGAGGCGATGATCGGCCGCGGTGAGATCACCGCCAGCCCCGAGGTCATCCCGGCGCAAATTCAACCCGCAAGCCTTGATTTACGTTTAGGTACAGTTGCTTACCGGGTCCGCGCCTCGTTTCTGTCCGGCGAAGGACGCACGGTCGCAGATCGTTTGGCCGAGTTTGAGATGCACCGCATCGACATCACCGACGGAGCGGTTCTGGAAAAAGGCTGCGTCTATCTGGTGCCGCTGATGGAATCGCTGGCCCTGCCCGCCGATACCAGCGCGGTAGCAAATGCCAAAAGCTCGACAGGGCGGTTGGATCTACTGACCCGCACGATCACCGATGGTGGCACCGAGTTTGACCGGGTACCGGCAGGCTATACGGGGCCGCTTTTTGCCGAGATCTGTCCACGCTCATTCTCGGTTCTGGTGAGACCGGGCATGCGGCTGAACCAGATTCGCTTTCGTCAGGGTCAGGCAGTGCTCAGCGACGCGGAACTAACCGCATTGCACAACGACTCGCCACTGGTTGACGGACCGGCGGTCATTCAGGATGGGCTGGGGTTCTCGGTCGACCTGCAATTGCCCGACACTGATCTGGTTGGCTATCGGGCCAAACCGCATACCGGTGTGATCGATCTGGACCGGATTGGCGAATACGACCCGCAAGAATACTGGGAAGAAGTGCGCACCACCGATGGCCGTATCATCCTGGACCCCGGCGCATTCTATATCCTGGTCAGCCGCGAGGCGGTCCATATTCCCCCCATGTATGCGGCTGAAATGGCCCCCTACCTTGCAATGGTCGGCGAGTTCCGGGTGCACTATGCCGGATTTTTTGACCCCGGCTTCGGTCACGCCGCAGCGGGCGGAGCGGGATCACGCGGCGTGCTGGAAGTACGCTGCCACGAGGCTCCCTTTGTTCTGGAACATGGGCAGGTCGTCGGGAGGCTGGTCTATGAGAAGATGGCCGAAATGCCTACACAGCTTTATGGAGCGGGTATCGCGTCAAACTATCAGGGACAGGGGCTGAAACTGTCCAAACACTTCAAGGCTGTTGGTTAACACTTCTTGAACCGGCGCACATGTGGGCCACGAGCTGCGCCGGGCTTACCTGCTAGGCTTGACGGTTGCTGTCGTCATTTGCGCCCGAGTCATGAGGCACAGCCGATCTTTGTTTCGGCTTTCCCATCCGGCCCGCCACATCAAAACCCTTGTCGATTCCTTTGTTGACGACCCGCCGCATGATCTGGCGGATGATCATGTCGATGATGCGATTCATATTCATTGCTCAACTCCTCAGATTGGCCACAACATAGGTGATTCCAACGGCAACAAAAGGGCCAAGTTATCACTCTTCCTCGAACAGCTCGGTCTGGTCCTCATCTTCGCTGTCATCACGCCCTTCGCCCAACGGCATCGTGCCCGGGGGCGGCCGGTTTTCCAGCAACCCAGCGGCCCGCAATTCCTTGAGCCCCGGAAGATCGCGGGCGTTTTCCAACCCGAAATGATCTAGAAACTGTGGCGTCACAACAAAGGTGACCGGACGGCCGGGTGTCATCCGGCGACGGCCCAGACGGATCCACTCCATTTCCAACAGTTGGTCGATTGTACCGCGCGAGACCGAGACGCCCCGGATCTCCTCGATCTCGGCCCGCGTGCAGGGCTGATGATAAGCGACAATGGCCAGCGTTTCGATCGCTGCGCGGCTCAACTTGCGGGTTTCAACCGTTTCCTTTTGCATCAGAAAACCCAGATCGGGGGCGGTGCGAATAGCCCAAGCCTCACCCACGCGGACAACGCGGACACCCCGGCCTTCATACCGTTTCTGCAAAATTTCAACCGCTTGCGCCGCGTCGCTGCCATGGGGCATCCGCGCCTCAAGGTCGGCGATGGTCACTGGTTCGGAACTGGCGAACAGCACAGCCTCGACCATGCGCTCCTGTTCCGCCAGGGGAGGCGCTTCGAACAGGGTGCCGGTGCCTTCGTCTTGCGGTTCGTCAGTCACGTGTGTCAGTCCTTTTGCGCAAATGGATCGGAGCAAACGTCTCGGTTTGCTTCATCTCCATATGTCCTTCTTTCACCAGCTCAAGCGAGGCAGCAAAGGTCGCTGCAGTGGCCGAGCGGCGACGCACCGGGTCAGCGTCCCAGCCCTCGGGCAGATAGGATTCCATATCCGTCCAAGCCCCGGCAAACCCGATCAGCGGGCGCATCCGCTCTAGCGCCTGTTCCATTGTGAAAACTGAATCGCGGTCCATAACAAAGGGGCGGAACTCGTCACGAGTTCGGATACGGGCGTATCCCTGCATCAGATCCAACAGCGTGGCAGAGTAAGTCACGGTGCGGATACGGGTGATATCCTCACCCTGCCCGCGTTTGAAGAAATCGCGCCCCAGTTGATCACGGGCCATGAGACGCGCGGCAGAGTCGCGCATGGCCTGCAGGCGTTCCAACTGGAACGCCAGGTGAGCGGCCAGTTCCTCGCCCGAGGGGCCTTCGTCATCCGGATCCGGTGGCAACAAAAGCCGGGATTTAAGGAAGGCCAGCCAGGCGGCCATGACCAGATAGTCTGCCGCAAGTTCAATCCGCAGCGCGCGCGCTTTTTCCACAAAGGAGAGATACTGCTGCGCAAGCGCGAGAACCGATATTTTCCGAAGGTCGACCTTTTGGGTTCGCGACAGGGTCAACAATACATCCAACGGACCTTCGAATCCGTCGACATCAACAATCAACGCCTCTGCCGCAAGACGATCCGCGACCGAGGCCGGGTCTTCGCTAAAGAGATTATCGTTCATATACCTGCCCGCCCATTAGGGCAGATAGTTCCGCTTCGGCCGCTTGGATGTCAAGTTCCACAGGCTTCTGTCGCATCGACAACGCCCTTTCCGCGCGCTTTTGCGCTTGCGCGGTCATTTCTCCGGCTGTTTCCAGCACCTTGGCACGCGCGTCAATCGTTCCGTTACAGTGCAGAACCACGTCGCACCCTGCGGCCAGTGACTGACGCGCAATGTCTTCGGGCACCCCACTCAGCGCTTTCATCGAGATATCGTCGGTCATGATCAGACCGTCAAAACCGATTTTATCGCGGATCAGCCCGATCATCGCAGATGAAATCGTAGCCGGTTGCGGATCAATCCGGTCATAGACCAGATGCGCCGTCATCCCCATCGGCAGATCGTTCAGCGCCCGAAACGGTTCGAAATCCGCTTGCATAAGCTGGTCCTGTGTCACGTCCACATGCGGCAGGTCATGGTGGCTGTCCAGCGTTGCCAATCCATGCCCCGGCATGTGCTTGAGCACCGGCAAAACACCGCCATCCAGATGGCCTTTGGCGACCGCACGCCCAAGAACTGAAACCCGTTTGGGATCAGAGCCATAACAGCGGTTCTTCAAAAACGCATGGGTATCGTCGCGCACCAAATCGACCATCGGGGCGCAGTTGCTGTCAATGCCAAGCTCAAACAGCTCTTTTGCGATCAGTCTATACCGCAGATACATGGCGCGTTCCGCCTGATCCCCAGCGCGGCCCGCATGATCCAGGGGCGGCATCCATTCGCGTGCCAATGGCGCGCGCAGACGCTGTACACGGCCACCTTCCTGATCGATGGTGATAGGGCAATTGCGCCCTACGGCGTCACGAAAGTCATCGCATAGGGCACGAACTTGTTCAGCTGTATCTATGTTGCGCGCAAACAAAATGAACCCGAATGGGTTCATCTGCTGGAATAGTCTCTTTTCCTCTGACGTCAGGCGCAGCCCTTCGGCATCGGTGATCGCAGCTCCGAATGTCACCGAACGGCAACCGGGATACAGTCTGCACCTTGTGCGACCAGAGCGGCACAGAACTGACGCGAGTCGCTCAGGTCATCAAACCCAAGAACACGCAGACGATAGAATGTCCGGCCGCCACTTGAGGTTTTCTGGATAACACGTTGTTTTCCATCCATATAATCACCAAATCGGCCATTCATGCGATCCCATTCCGCGCGAGCCACATCCGAGCTTTCATACGCACCCAGCTGGGCCATGCGCGTGCCTTTGGACAGTGTATTCGGATCCACGTCCACCCCAACGGCGGCTTTGACAGCGGCGTTGATCGCAGCTTCGGTACTGCTGTTGGATGAAATCCCGCTTGGCGTCGCTCGGGCTGGGCGCGTGGACGGACGCAGGGACCGGCGGACACCGGGCAGTGCCGCCAGTTCCGGGTCCGGCAATTGTGCGGCCAGATCAGCAGGGTCAATGGCGGGCTCTTCCTCGGGCAGTGCCAACGAGGCGAGTTGTACGCCCTGCTCTGCCGGGTCATCCGTTTTCGCCGCCCCACCGGCCAATTCTGCAACCAGGGCATCGACTGTATTCTGGCGCAGCTGCGCCGCCTCTTGATCCGAGATCTCTTCTTCGACGACATGCACGGCTTGCGTCGGCTTCAGCGGTTCAACAGGTGTATCTTCGTCTGTCAGCGAAACCGGGCGCGGCGCGAGGATCAGGCGATCTGCTGGCGGCGCTGCCGTTCCAACGGCTGCCACGGCATTGACGGCCAGACCCTGGTGATCGGCCGGGGTGCCGCCGGGGTTTTCCGGCTGAATGCGCATTGGCCCCTCGATGGCGCGAACAACAGGCACGCCACTAACGTCGCGCATCACCAGTTTGAAGCCCCAGACGCCGATCCCGGCGACCAATGCCAGCGACGCTACTGCACCCATGACGTTGAAGATACGGCCCAGCCCTGCCCCTCGCGGAGCCTGTTCATAGCCGTAGGAGTCGTCGGGATACTCATACCCATCCTCAGGATGTGGCTGATTCGTGTAATGCATCTCCTCGGGGCGCATCTGCCCCGAGTAATCGTAACTTGCCATGTCCGCCTCACCGCCCGATTGCGCCTTAAAAAGTGGCGCGCGGGTCATTTCTTGCCTACCTCGTACCGGCGCGTCGGGCGGTGTTAGTTACCGCATCTCCTGCGCCGGAGTGACGCCAAGAATACCCAAGCCCGCTGAAATCACAACAGAAACGGCCCGGGCCAATGCGATTTTTGATTGGCTTGTGGCAACATCGCCATCCTGAATGAATCGCAGTTGCGTTTCATCGTTGCCCTTATTCCATAGCGCGTGGAAGTCACCCGCCAGCTCATACAGGTAAAAGGCAACCCGATGCGGTTCGTTGGTGCGTGCGGCAATTTCGATCAAACGCGGCCATTCAGCCAGCTTTTTGGCCACCGTCAACTCTGAGGCATGGTCGATCTTGCCCAGATCAGCACCCTTGAGAGTCGCGTCATCCGTCGCGATTTCCGCCTCGGCGGCACGGCGCAGTACACTCATGACACGGGCATGAGCGTATTGCACGTAGAACACAGGGTTCTCGCGGCTTTGTTCCAGCACCTTGTCGAAATCGAAGTCCAGCGGCGCGTCGTTCTTGCGGGTCAGCATTACGAACCGGGTCACGTCCGGGCCAACCTGATCGACCACATCGCGCAGAGTGACAAAGTTCCCTGCCCGCTTGGACATCTTGAACGGCTCGCCATTCTTCCACAGCTTTACCAGCTGCGTCAGCTTGATATCCAACGGCACTTTGCCATCGGACAGGGCCGAAACAGCTGCCTTCATCCGTTTGACGTAGCCACCGTGATCCGCACCAAACACATCGATCAACGCGTCAAAGCCACGGGTCACCTTGTCGTAATGATAGGCGATATCCGGGGCGAAATAGGTCCAGCTGCCGTCTGATTTTTTCACCGGGCGGTCAACGTCGTCGCCATGTTCGGTCGATTTGAACAGGGTTTGCTCGCGCGGCTCCCAATCCTCGGGCTTTTTGCCTTTGGGTGGTTCCAGCACGCCCTCGTAAATCAACCCCTTATCGGTCAGGGACTTAAGCGCAGCCTCGATCTTTCCGGTGCCATAAAGCGATTTTTCGGAATAGAACACGTCCATCTCGACACCCAGCGCCTTCAGGTCGGCGCGGATCAGATCCATCATTGCGTCGGTCGAAAACTCGCGCAGTTCTTCCAGCCATTCGCTTTCCGGCTTGTCGATCAGGCTGTCGCCGTATTTCTCTTTCAGCGCCTCACCGATCGGGATCAGATAGTCACCGGGGTACAGTCCCTCGGCGATCTCGGGGCTCAGACCGTTGGCCTCGCGATAGCGCTCATATGCGGACCGCGCCAATACATCCACCTGCGCGCCGCCGTCGTTGATGTAATACTCACGGGTCACATCATGGCCCGAATACGCCAACAGGCTCGCCAGAGCGTCACCGAACACGGCGCCACGCGTATGGCCCACATGAAGTGGCCCAGTGGGGTTCGCGGACACATACTCCACGTTCACTTTCTGGCCATGTCCCATGGACGAGCGGCCATAATCAGTGCCCTGTTTCAACACCGCTGCCAACACACCCTGCCACACCGATGCCGCAAGCCGCAGGTTCAAAAAGCCGGGCCCAGCCACTTCGGCACTGGTGATCCG
The DNA here is from genome assembly GCF_947495585.1 of Ruegeria atlantica. GTDB lineage: Bacteria > Pseudomonadota > Alphaproteobacteria > Rhodobacterales > Rhodobacteraceae > Ruegeria > Ruegeria atlantica_G. Next base: position 981,205 of record NZ_CANLZK010000001.1, read on the forward strand.
GTCATCCGCCGCCAGCTTCCCGGCCAGCACGTCAGCGATGTCGCGCGGCTTCATCTTGGCCGGTTTCGCCAGCACCATCGCGGCGTTGGTTGCCATGTCGCCATGCGCCGCATCGCGCGGCGGTTCGACTGCCACGTTGTCAAAACTCAGCCCCTCGGGCAATGCGCCTTCGGACTGCATCTGTGCCAGCGCGTCCAGCACGAGGCCGCGGATCTCGGAAAACAGGTTCATTTCGGATGTCCTTTTGCTTGCCCGGCGGTTTACCACGCAAAGCGGCAAGGTCAATGGAAGCGATCAGTTTGGGCTTGGATTAGCGGTAGACTCAGCTAACGTCGGTGGAAATTCAAGCCGGAGACACCCCTATGCGCCTTGCCCTGCCCCTCGTCATTGTTCTGACCTCTGCCCTGCCGCTTTGGGCCGACATGCCTGAACCGCAAGGCCATGTACTTTTGACCCTTGGCGGAGCGGTCACGGAAACCAACCTGCCAGCACGCAGCGAAAATGACGGAGGATTGCTGGGATACTTGGAGGTTCAGCACGACGGAGCCGCCGGCTTTGATGCGGCCATGTTGGACGGACTGGACCAGGTTGAAATCACTATTCCTTACGGCCCGGAAGACAATCAGAGAGACATCGCCTTTTCCGGGCCACACCTGTCGGACCTGTTGATCATGGCCGGGGCCGAAGGAAAAACCGCCAAGCCAATGGCTATGGATGGCTATCAGTCCGAAATTCCTTGGGACAGCATCACCGCCCATCAACCCATCGTCGCGACCCATGCGGACGGCTCACCGATGGGCGTTGGCGGCTATGGCCCCACTATGATCGTCTTCCCCCCGACCGATGACCCCGACCTGGCCGCCGAACAGTCGGGCCAGCAGGTCTGGGCGTTGGCTTACATCGGGGTCGAGTGATCAGGCACCTGCCAGCCTTGCATGATCCTGCAGGGCAAATCGGTCGGTCATTCCTGCAATGTAGTCCGAGACAATCCGCGCCAGCGCTGTTTCATCGCTGGCCGCCTCAATATCCTCATGCCAGCGAGCGGGCATCTGTTTCGGATCGTTCATGTAGATTGGGAACAGATCTTCCACGACTTTGCTAACCTCGGCGCGCACGTCCATGACGCTGGGCGCGCGGTACATCTGCTTGAACAAAAAGGCGCGGATTTCCCTGAGTTGCGCCCACAAGCCACCCGAGAACTGGATCACCGGATAACCAAGATTGCGAATTTCCTCGACGGTCTCCGCGCCCGAACTCGTGATCAACCCACGCGACGTGACAATCACATCGGAAACCATGACGCCGAAAACACGGCGCAGCGCCTCATGCCGGCGCCGATAAGAATCCAAACCCGGATATCTCCGATCCACCTCGGCATAGCAGTTACCGACGATAGGCAATTGCCCGATTTCATCATCCGTGAACAGACCCGCCCTCAACCCGTCCAACAGGTCATGGTTGTTATAGGCTATGTCATCCGAAAGGGCGGCAACTTGTGCTTCGGCACTCGCATGAGTGTACAACTCCAGATCGAAACCCGCGTTGCACTCGGCCAGCGCCCACGGCAAATCACCGGTGACCGGCCCGTTATGCTTGGCGATCCCCTCTAGGCACTCCCATGTCAGGTTGCATCCGTCAAACTCGGCATAGTGGCGTTCCAGCTTCGTGACGATGCGAATGGCCTGTGCGTTGTGGTCAAATCCGCCGTAAGGCTCCATGAGCGCATGTAGGGCATCTTCGCCCGTATGTCCGAACGGTGTGTGTCCCAGATCATGCGCCAACGCCACGGCCTCGGTCAGTTCGCCGTTCAAGCCCAAAGCTCCGGCGATTGTTCGCGCGACCTGTGCAACTTCGATAGAATGGGTCAGGCGCGTGCGATAGCTGTCGCCCTCGTGCTCTACAAACACTTGTGTCTTGTGCTTAAGCCGCCGAAACGCGCTGGCGTGAATGATCCGGTCCCTGTCGCGTTGAAAGCATGACCGGAAACTGCTTTCCTCCTCTGGCACAAGCCGCCCCCTGGCGCGGCCTGGGTTCGAGGCAAAACCCGCTATGTTCAAAGGCCTTGTCCTTGTCGCCTGTCCTTGCACTTTCTATATTGTAAGGCGTAAAGGAAATAAACCTTTGGAGTTTGGCATGAATCTGCCCCCCACAGTTACAGAACGCGCCTTTGAACGTCTCGCCGAGATCGGTGCAGCCGATCAGGGACAAGCCCTGCGCGTCGCAGTGGAAGGCGGCGGATGTTCCGGATTTCAATACGAAATCGCGCTGGACGAACCGCAAGAGGACGACCTTGTCCTCGAAGGCAATGGTCAAAAAGTGATCGTGGACGCGGTTTCACTGCCTTTTCTTGAAAATGCTGTGATCGATTTTACGCAAGAACTGATCGGTGCCCGGTTTGTAATTGAAAATCCGAACGCCACTTCCTCGTGTGGCTGCGGAACCTCGTTTTCGATGTAACAGGCAGTGGGGGCTTTGCCCCCACACCCACAGGATATTTTTGGCCAGATGAAGAAGGGATCCGCTCTCCGACGCAATGGCCGAAGAGCTTCACCTGGCGCGATCATCGGCGTCCCCGCCTGTATCGCAAGAGAGTAGTCTCGCGATTTGGTTAACAATCCGTATCTTCATCTGGCTATAAATATCCCGGAGCGCGAGGCAGAGCCTCGCTAGCCCGCTATCCTCCTTGCCGCTGGGCCAGTTCTGCGCGATAGGTTGCCGTAAGGCTTCGGAGGATCGCGCATGAAAATCGCCACGTTCAACATCAACGGTATCAAAGCGCGGGCCGAGGCATTGCCCCGATGGTTGGATGAAGCCCAACCGGATGTGGTGCTGTTGCAAGAGATCAAGTCGGTCGACGAGAATTTTCCCCGCGAGCTGTTTGAAGAGCGTGGCTATAGCGTCGAAACACATGGGCAAAAGAGTTTCAATGGCGTCGCGATCCTGTCCAAGCTACCGCTCGAAGATGTGTCTCGGGGCCTTCCCGGTGACGACGAGGACGAGCAGGCCCGTTGGATCGAGGCGACCGTCATTGGCAAAAAAGCCCTTCGGATCTGCGGTCTGTACCTGCCGAACGGTAACCCGGTGCCGGGTCCGAAATACGAATACAAGATGTCCTGGATGGAGCGACTATATGACCGCGCGCGCGATTTGCTGGCGAGCGAAGAGCCCGCGCTGATGGCTGGGGATTATAACATTATCCCGCAGGCCGAAGACGCCAAACGTCCAGATGCATGGCGCGAGGATGCTCTGTTCCGGCCAGAAAGCCGTGCGGCGTTTCGCAAGATCCTGAATCTGGGGTTCACGGAAGCGTTTCGCGCCGTCACCCAGGGTCCTGAGCATTATTCGTTCTGGGACTACCAAGCCGGTGCCTGGAACCGCAATGACGGGATCCGTATCGACCATTTCCTGCTTACGCCGCAGGCCGCCGATCTGTTGCGCGATTGCAGGATTGATGCCGAGATACGCGGGCATGAAAGGCCCTCGGACCATGTCCCGGTCTGGGTCGACTTGGACCTGTGAAACCTCAGGCCGTCGCGTCGTAGCTGTAAATCCAGTCGTATTTCCGGGACAACCGTGGCCCGACCGCCATCAGAGCGGCCTGTGCCGCCAAGCGAATCGGGCCGCGCAGATGAAAATTTCGGGCGTTGGACCCAGCCGCGGCAACTACGCGTTGCGCCCTTTGATGACGGCGGGATTCATAGGTGGACAGCGCCTGCTCTATACCGGATTGGTCATCAAAAGATCGGGCCAGGACCCACGCATCTTCAAGCGCAAGACAGGCACCCTGCGCCATAAATGGGAGTGTCGGGTGAGCCGCATCCCCTAACAATGCAACGCGCCCATTCTGCCAGCGTTCGGCGACGGGCCGCAGAAACAACGCCCAGATGTGGGGTTCCTGTACCTGCCCCAGAATTTCCCCTACCACGCCGCCAAAGTCGGAAAATCGTGCGCGCAGTTCCTCGGGGTCACCTCGTCGGCGCCAGCCTTCTTCCTGCCAATCGGATCGTTCCTCGATCGCGACGACGTTCATCAGTGTGTGTTCGCGCAGAGGATACGTGACAACATGCCGGCCCGGCCCCATCGTCAGAACGGCGCAGGGTTTGTGATCGCGACGCGCCCAAGGAATCGTCGCCCGCCAGGCCACCTGATGGGTGAATTTCGGTGCTTCGGGCCCGTTCAGGTCTGCGCGGATCGTGCTTCGCCCACCGTCGGCAGCAATCGCACAATCAACGCGTAGGTTTGTACCATCTTCTAGAATAATCTCGGCTTCGGTGGGATGTTTGCGCACCTGCACAACTCGTGCGCCCAGTCGAAACTCGACACCGTCCCGAAGCGCTGCTTTGTGCAGCAACCCCAGCAGGTCAGCACGATGGTAGTAATAGGTAGGTCCAGCGACTGGGGCCGGTATCTCGCTGACAGACTGCCCTGTTCGATAGTCGCGCAGAACCGTTCCATGGGACCGCTGACCCGGCTCGGGTGTTTCACCCAAAACGTTCAGGGCACGCAGCACAACCATTCCGTTGGCGCTGATCTGCAAGCCGGCGCCGACCTCGGTCAATTCAGCTGCCTGCTCAAAAACCACGACCTCAGCGCCGCGTTGCCGCAACGCCAGAGCGGCGGCGATCCCACCGATACCACCGCCGATGATGCCAAATTTCAGACCGTTGATATTCATATCACTGGCTTAAAGCAAAAACGCCGGAGCAAAAGACCCCGGCGTTTGAGAATTCTGATTTTTCCAGCGATCAATCGTCGCGGTGGACCTTTTCGCGGCGCTCGTGGCGTTCCTGCGCCTCAAGCGTCATGGTCGCAATCGGGCGCGCATCCAGACGCTTCAGCGAAATCGGGTCGCCCGTCTTCTCGCAATATCCGTATTCGCCTTCGTCGATCCGGCGCAGGGCCGAGTCAATCTTGGCCACCAGCTTGCGCTGGCGGTCACGTGTTCGCAGTTCCAGCGCACGGTCAGTTTCCTCGCTTGCGCGGTCTGCGACGTCCGGAATGTTGCGAGTGTTGTCCTGCAGCCCTTCGATCGTATCGCGGCTGCCTGCCAAAAGTTCAGTTTTCCAATCCAGCAGCTTACGACGAAAATACTCTAACTGCTTGTCGTTCATGAATGGTTCGTCTTCGGCTGGACGATAATCCTCTGGCAGAAATACTTCCTGCTTCATTTTTGCTCCCTCGGTGTGGCCTGCAACGCCGGTCACCTTTGCTTCACCTGACATGCGGCAATCCCCTTCTGCGGAGCGTTTATCCGACAGCGGGGGGAATGTCACTATGGAAACTTTGCCCGGCTGCGTGCTGTTTCAGGTCGTCTAAATATGAGACTTAAAACAACAAATCCTTGTTTTTCTGTGAAAATTGGCAGGCTTTTTTGGGGCGCTCTCAAAATAGTCGCGCCCTATGTTAGCGCCCGAATCAACCAAAGGCATTGGAGTCGCACATCAATTTCGCCCCGCGCGACGTAGCGACCTGTCTTGTCAAATTTTTCACCCCGCTATAACCCCAAAGACACATGCCGCGCGATATTGAATGAGGGGCCCATGACCGCACGTTTCCAAGGTACAGCCGAATATGTTGCCACCGATGACCTGACAATTGCGGTGAATGCCGCCGTTACGCTGGAACGTCCCCTGCTGGTCAAGGGTGAACCCGGAACCGGCAAGACTGAACTGGCCAGACAGGTAGCAGGCGCGCTGGGGCTGAAGATGATTGAGTGGAACGTGAAATCCACCACCCGCGCGCAGCAAGGCCTGTACGAATATGACGCGGTCAGCCGCCTGCGCGACAGCCAGTTGGGCGACGAGCGCGTGCATGACGTATCGAACTATATTCGCAAGGGCAAACTGTGGCAGGCCTTTGAGACCGATGAAAAGGTCGTGCTGCTGATCGATGAGATCGACAAGGCCGATATCGAATTTCCCAATGATCTGTTGCAAGAGCTCGATAAGATGGAGTTCCACGTCTACGAAACCGGGGACACCATCAAAGCCAAAAACCGCCCCATCGTGATCATCACCTCGAACAACGAAAAGGAACTGCCCGACGCGTTCCTGCGGCGCTGTTTCTTCCATTACATCCGCTTTCCGGATGAGGCGACCATGCGCCGGATCGTCGACGTGCACCACCCGGGCATCAAGGATGCATTGCTGACCACAGCGCTGACCCAGTTTTACGAAATCCGTGAAACGCAGGGGTTGAAGAAAAAACCGTCGACCTCGGAAGTGTTGGACTGGCTCAAGCTGTTGCTGGCCGAAGACCTGACCGCCGAGGACCTCAAACGCGACGGGGCCAATGCGTTGCCCAAGTTGCACGGCGCGCTGCTGAAAAACGAACAGGATGTTCACCTATTTGAACGCCTCGCCTTCATGGCGCGCAGCAAACGCTGAGAATATTGAACACTTGGTGATCCCCGCTTGCCTTGCGGGGGGCCGGGTGTCAGCATTGGCCAAAAGACCGTCCGGCGTCGTCGGGCAGTTCGGCCTGACGACATAGGAGCCAATGCTTGTCTGACACCCTCAATATCCGGGCGCTGCAGCCCGAAGATCGCGCCGAGTGGGCCGAGATGTGGCGCGACTATCTGGCGTTTTATGAAACGACCGTGCCAGAGCAGACATATGACAACACCTTTGCACGGCTGCTGGGGGATGACCCCAATGATTTTTTCTGTTTCGTGGCCGAAGCGGATGGTCAGCTTGTCGGTCTGACCCATTACCTATTTCACCGCCATGCGTGGAAAGAAGAAAGCGTTTGCTACCTGCAAGACCTGTTCGCCCGGCCCGAGGCGCGCGGAACCGGCGTTGGCCGCGCCTTGATTCATGCGGTGTATGATGAGGCCGACCGGCAAGGCGCGCCATCCGTCTATTGGCTGACGCAAGAGTTCAATCACACGGCGCGCAAGCTCTATGATCGGATCGGCAAACAAACGCCCTTTATCCGGTATCAACGCCCATGATTAGGGTCGCTGCGGTCCTGATTGGCTTTGCCGTCGCCGGATGCACCGCGGTTGCCCCCCCTGAACCGCCAACACGCGTTAAGGCGATCGAGGCAAACCTGCCGCCCGCCAAAGCGTTCGCGTCAACCCGACCCAGACCACCCGCCCGGTCGAACGCTAATATTGCAGCCGATTTTCTTTCTTTGCACTTCGCGCTCGAAGGCGGCGCCACCCTGCCCGTCTTCACCCGGTTCGAGGGCCCCGTCACCGTTCGGCTTACGGGATCACCCACACCGTCAATGCAGCGCGATCTGACCCGGTTGTTGACGCGTCTGCAACGCGAGGCCGGGATCGACATTCGCCAGATAACGGATGGCCAGTCCAACATAACAATCGAGGCCGTCAGCCAGGAGCAGATCCAGCGCATCCTGCCGCAAGCCGCTTGTTTCGTGGTTCCCAACGCATCCAGCTTTGAGGAATATCGACAGGACCGGCGCAAACGCAAAAGCAGTTGGACCGCGCTGCGCAGCCGCGAACGGCTGGGCATTTTCATTCCCTATGACGTGAGCCCGCAGGAAAAGCGCGACTGCCTGCACGAGGAACTGGCACAGGCTCTGGGGCCGCTGAATGACCTGTATCACCTGCCGGATTCGGTGTTCAACGACGACAACATCCACACCATTCTGACCGGTTTTGACATGCTGATCCTGCGCACGGCTTATTCGCCCCAATTGCGCAGCGGCATGACACGCGAACAAGTCCAGGCCGTCCTGCCCGGCATCCTTAGCCGGCTGAACCCACGCGGCGACACTTTGCCGGCGCAACCTGTTTCGGACACGCCGCGCGAGTGGATCAACGCCGTCCAAAAGTCGCTTGGATCAAGGCCAAGCACACGCAACCGGGTGAAAGCCGCGGAAAGAGCGGTTCAGATCGGGCAGGAACAGGGCTGGACCGACCATCGGCGGGCATATCCGCATTATATTCTTGGCCGCATGGCGCAATTCGACAATCCGCAAGAAGCGATCCGACACTACGAAACTGCCATGCAATTTCTGCGCTCTGCTCCGGGAACTGAAATTCATCAGGCTTATGTGACCACGCAAACCGCGGCCTTCGCGCTTTCGCAGGGAAAAGGACCAGAGATCCTGCCCGAACTGGACAAGGCAATTGCTGTCATGTCGCGGGCCGAAAACGCCTCTCAATTGGCCACTCTGTTACTGTTGAAATCCGAAGCGCTCAATCAGGCCGGACGCCCGAAACAGGCACGTACCGTCAGGCTGGACAGTCTGGCATGGGCGCGATACGGCTTTGGCTCGGAAGTCGTGGTCCGGTCGCTGATGCAGGAAGTTGCCGAAGGTCCGTCCACCAACAACAGAGGCGGGTAACGCATGGTCGTAGTTTTGGGAATGGCGTTATTGGGGGCGATCCTTGGCGCGATGAAGGCTCGCAAACGCAATGGCAGCGGCGCGGATATTGCCCAATATGCGGCCGGTTACGGCATCGCATTTGCCATTGTAGGTCTGGTGCTTTCCCTGATCCTGGTTCGTTTGGTGGGTTAACGCATGTTTCTGCCCTTTTTCGAAAACCTCCGCAAAGCTGGCATTCCCGTATCACTGCGCGAGTATCTGACTTTTCTGGAAGGCATGAAAAAGGGTCTGGCGACCTATGATGTCGAGGCGTTCTATTACCTCGCCCGCGTGTCGATGGTGAAGGACGAGCGCAATATCGACAAGTTCGATCAAGCTTTTGCCGCCAGTTTCAAAGGTCTGGAAGACATCAGCTTTGATCAGGTACTAGAAGCCGTCGATATCCCTGCCGAATGGCTGGCCAAGATGGCCGAGAAACACCTGTCAGACGAAGAAAAAGCCGAGATCGAGGCCATGGGCGGCTTTGAAAAACTGATGGAAACGCTGCGTGAGCGTCTCAAGGATCAGGAAGGCCGCCACCAGGGTGGCAACAAGTGGATCGGCACCGCGGGGACGTCGCCGTTCGGGGCTTATGGTTATAACCCCGAAGGTGTGCGTATCGGCCAGAAGGAAAGCCGTCATCAGCGCGCCGTAAAAGTGTGGGACAAGCGCGAATTCAAGAACCTGGATGACACGGTTGAATTGGGTACGCGCAATATCAAGGTCGCGCTGAAACGCCTGCGTCGTTGGGCCCGCGAAGGTGCGGCCGAGGAACTGGATCTGGACGGAACCATCCGCGCCACCGCCGAACATGGCTATCTGGACGTCAAAACCCGCCCCGAGCGTCACAATGCAGTCAAAGTGTTGTTGTTTCTGGATGTGGGCGGCTCGATGGATCCACATATCAAAGTTGTCGAAGAGCTGTTTTCCGCTGCAAGAACCGAGTTCAAGCATCTGGAATATTACTACTTTCACAACTGCCTGTATGAAGGCGTCTGGCGTGACAATCACCGCCGATGGGATCAGCAGACTCCGACCCACGAAGTACTGCGCACCTATGGTTCAGACTACAAGTGCATCTTCGTCGGCGACGCCTCGATGAGCCCTTATGAGATTGCCTATCCCGGCGGCGCGAACGAACATTGGAACAAAGAAGCCGGTCAGGTCTGGCTGCAGCGCGCGCGCGAGCAGTGGACATCAAATCTGTGGATCAATCCGGTGCCGGAAAAGTACTGGGAATACACCCATTCCATCGGCATGATCCGCGAGGTTTTCGAGGACCGCATGGTGCCGATGACGCTGGCCGGTTTGGAACAGGGGATGCGGGAACTGACCCGCTGACCGTCATATCTGCAGAACCGGCGCCCAGGCAATACGGAACGAAACCGCAAGGAAAAACAACACGCTGCCTGTCAGAACGAAGACATGCCAGATTGTGTTGTGGAACGGCAACCAATCCAGAAGATAAAAGGCGATGCCTGCGGTATAGACGATGCCTCCGGTGATCATCAGCGCCACAACAGGCTTCGACAAGTCGGCCAGCAGCGATTGACCCGCCCAAACGGACGCCCATCCCATCAACACATACAGCGCCAAACCAAACCAACGGAACCGGTGCGGGTCGATCATTTTCAGGATTGATCCAAGGGTTGCAGATGACCAAAGACCGATCATGAGTCCGGTCATTGGGGCACCGGAAAGTAAGATGAATGGCGTGTAAGTACCTGCAATTTTTACATAAATTCCCGAGTGATCGAGGCGGCGTAGCAGCTCACTCCATCGATCAGATTGCACCATGTTGTACAAAGCCGAAAACGACAGCATCAGTATGAGCGTGAAGCCGTAGATCGAGACCCCAAGAACAGCCGCAGGCTCGGTCCGGTATAAGGCGGTCAACGCGATCAGCGCCGGAACGGCAACAATAGCCGCTGCAACGCCAAGGATATGAACAACGCCATCACTGAAACGTTCAGCCCTGCTATAGGCCGGGCGGATATCGGCAAATGACCACATAACTTCAAAGTTATGGCGCAACCTGCCCTGCGACAAGTCTGGCAGCTGCGGTATTTCACCTGTTCACCTCAGTTTGATTGCCCTCAAGCGGGTTACCGGCGGCGATTTTCTTTTGCGCGGTGGGCCGTTGGAAGCAATGGACAACAATCTTGTTGTTTAACGCGGAGTTTATGACACTGGGCTAGTTGCCTATTCCCCTGCCCAGAACCATATTTGTACCATGCTACGTCTTACCCCGATCCTGCTGGCGATCGCCTACGCCATTGTGATGTACCGAATTTCCGTCTGGCGCACCCATAAGGATTTGGATGCAAAGTCGACTGAGCTGGCCGACCCTGCCCTGAAACGCATGACCGACCGGCTGGCTGCAGCGTTAGAGATCGACCGGGTGCCGGTCTACATCTACGAGATTGACCCCGTGAACGGTCTGGCGGCACCGGACGGTCGGATTTTTATCACGCGTGGATTCTACCGCAAATTTCGCAGCGGCGAGGTTTCCGCCGAAGAAATGGCCAGCGTCATCGCGCATGAGCTCGGTCACGTGGCGCTGGGGCATGCGCGCCGTCGGATGATCGACTTTTCCGGACAGAATGCGCTGCGGGCCGCATTGATGATGCTGCTGAACCGCTTTATCCCGTTCATCGGCGCGTGGATCGCCAATATGCTGACGCACCTGCTGGCGTCGCGCCTGTCGCGCAGTGATGAGTATGAGGCTGATGAGTATGCCGCCGCTTTGCTGACCAAAGCCGGGATCGGGATCGGACCGCAGAAGTCGCTGTTTCACAAGCTGGAAGACCTGACGCAGCAGCGTGCTGGCGTTGTGCCCGCCTGGTTGATGAGCCATCCAAAAACAGACGAACGGATCGCTGCCCTGGAGGCATTAGAGCAGCGTTGGAACCGTGGCTGATCTAACGGCAGCGAGAGGCCAGCTTTTAGCGCTCTCCGGGATATTTTTAGCCGGATGAAGCTGGATCCCGTTTACGCGGCGAGCGCTTTGCCCAGACGTGGGAGGCGGGCTTTTTTCATCAACGGACGCAAGGTCCATTGGTCGCCCGACAGGCGGTTGGCCTCGGCGAGGACACGGTTGGCTGTGTCGCTTATGCCGTCGGGATCGGATTGCCAGAAGCCGTGCAGCAGACCGTCCGGATCGCGCCGGTCCAGCCCTTCCTCGGACAGGATGTTTCTGGGAAAGTCCTTGGCGTTGACAGTGACGATCACGTCCGCCGAGGATGCAACGGCCGTTGCCAGAACGTGGATATCCGCGCTGTCCGGCAGCCAGAGCCGCTGTTCGACATTGGTTGCCGCAGGAAACTCGGCTTTCGGCCAATTGGCTTGCGCCAGTGCGATTTCGGCGCGTGCCTGAGCCTCGCCTGTTGGGCCCAGCTTACGGGCCGCACGCGCCCATTCCTCGAGGATGCGCGCCGACCACACGGGGGTAAAATGGCCTAATTTGGCAGCGCCGAGCAGCATCTCTCGCATCACCGTGGGGTAGATGACACAGGTATCCAGAACCGTCTTCACAGCCGGTAAAACACAGCTTTGAGATAGCCGCTTTCCGCCAGTTGCGGCAGTTGCGGATGGTCGGGACCGGCGAAGCCTGTATGGATCAGTTGCGCCTGTCGCCCTGCCCGCCCAATCCCGCGCGACGAGGCGTCGCGGAAACGGCCCAGATCTGCCGCGTGCGAGCACGAGCACAGGCCCAGATAGCCGCCGGGTTTGACCAGAGCTGCCGCCAAGCGGGCCACACGTTCATAGGCGCGCAGGCCCGCGTCCAGCGCTTGTCTGGAAGGTGCAAAGGCTGGCGGATCACAGATGACGACGTCGAACTGCGCGCCCTCTTCACCCAATTGGGTCAGGACATCGAAGGCATCGCCTTGATGGGTTTGGAATGTGTCAGCAAAACCAGAGGCCTCGGCCCCTTTGGTCGCGAGATCCAGCGCGGCTGCAGATCCATCCACAGACAGCGCCTGCCCCGCGCCACCCGCCAACATGGCCAGCCCGAAACCACCCACGTGGCTGAAGACGTCCAATACCTGCGCGCCCGGTTGCACCAATCGCGCGGCGAAAGCATGGTTAGGCCGTTGGTCAAAGAACAGACCGGTTTTCTGACCGCCGGTCAGATCGGCCATGTAGGTCGCGCCGTTCATCGGCACCGGTAGCGGTACATCGGGCGCAGTGCCACGCAGGGTGAGGTTCACATCATCCAGACCTTCCAGCCCTCGGGTCCGGCCCGAGGCGTTTTTGAGCACGGTTGTCACGCCGGTGACAGTGACCAGAGCCTCGGTCAGAGTTTCCAGGTGCGCCTCGGCCCACGCGGCATTGGGCTGGATCACACAGGCATCGCCAAACCGGTCGATGATGACGCCGGGAAAGCCGTCCGCTTCGGCATGGATCAGGCGATAATAGGGTGCGTCGAACAGGCGTTCGCGCATCTCAAGCGCGCGGCGCAGGCGGGTTTCGAACCACGCTGCGTCCAGTTGCCCGTCCAGATCGCGGTCCAGAACGCGGCACATGATTTTGGAGTCAGGATTCACCGCAACCAGCGCTATGGGCGCGCGTTTGTCATCCTCAAGCACCGCCAGTGCCCCTGCCGGGATCTTGCGTGTCCGACGGTCCGTCACGATGTCATTGGCATACACCCACGGAAAACCGTGGCGCAGGCCACGTGCGTTGGCTTTGGGTTTCAGGCGGATACGGGGGTGATCGGCAGTTTGGGTCATGACGCCCTCATAGTCGCGAATACCTCGAGGGAAAAGCCCTAGCGGTGGCGCGATCGCCAACCGCCCCGCCGCTTGGGGGCTTTGGCAGATTGCAACCCCTCAGCCAGCACCTGCGTCATAGGGTGATCGGCGTCCTGCTGGGAATAGGCTGCATGCAGGTCGATCAACGCCTGGGATTGGTCCCGTTCAGCGGGCAGGCTCAGCGCCCAGTCCAGAAAAATGCTACGGCATTCAGGCAATGTGATGCCTTCGATCCGATACGCCTCGCGGATCAACCCCTTGTGATCATTTGGATCTTTACTCTGTGCCATCATCTTCGTCCCTGATCACGCCGCCAATAATCTCAGCGGCCGTGCTGTAGTTGTCTTGCAGCGCGCTTTGCAGCTGTTCAACCTGTTCAAATCCAGTCGCGCGGCACAGGAAGGCAGATCCGCCCTCGCCGACCTTGTCAGCTTCGATGACCTTGCCGGACAACAAGCGCGCCGCACACTGCACGGACCAGCATAGGTCGTAGCAGTCCTTCAGCGTTTGCGCCTGAGCGACGTCCAACAAACCAGCAGCGACGGCGCCATCCAACCCGGAATGCACATCGCGCTGTACGACGCCCGACAACAATGCCCCGGTTTCGGCCATCAGCTCGATATCCATCATCCGGCCGGGACCGTTTTTGGCGTCCCAGATCCCTGCTGGTGATTTGGCAGCGGCCAAGCGGGCGCGCATCTCGGCCACTTCGCGCAGGGCCTTCTGCTGGGCACGCGGTTGCGACAGCAAGTCTGTGCGGAACGCCTCGATGTCTTCGGCCAGACCTTCGTTTCCGGCGATCACGCGGGCCCGTGTCAGGGCGAGATGTTCCCAGACCCAGGCCTCGTTCTGCTGATAGTTGGTAAAGCTGGCCCAACTTGTCGCCACCGGCCCCTGATTGCCTGACGGACGCAGGCGCATATCGACCTCATACAGCCGCCCTTGCGACATCGGCGCTGATAGGGCCGTGATCAGCGCTTGCGTAAACCGTGCGTAATAAGTGCGAGTGGCCAGTCGGCGTGGCCCCTCGGACATATCCTGATCCAGAGGGTCATAGATCACGATCATATCCAGATCGGATTGCGAGTTGATCCGCCCAGCCCCAAGGGACCCCATGCCCAGCACGGTTGCACCGCGCCCTGGGGCCGGACCGTGTTTACGGGCAAACTGTTCGGACACACGCGGCAGGATCGCAGCGATCACAGCGCTGGCAAGCTGAGCGTATTGCTGCCCCGCTTGTTCACCATCGATCAGCCCGCGCAGGTGATGAACGCCAACGCGGAAGTGCCATTCCTTGCACCAGCGGCGGGCCAGATCCAACTGGCTCTCGTAATCCGCTTCCTCCGAAAGAGCCTGATCCAGATCCGCCTGCAACGTGGCTTGCCCCGGCCAGTCGCTAAAGAAACTACCGCCGATCACCGCATCAAACACCGATGCATTGCGCGACAGATGCGCCGCAAGCGCGTGGGATGTCCCGACGATATCAATCAGCAGGTCGATCAGGTGGGGGTTGGCCTCAAACAGTGAAAACAGCTGAACGCCGGCGGGCAAGCCTGACAGAAAACCATCCAGCGCCCGCAGCGCCTCGTCCGGTTGCGCCGTTTTTGCCAAACGCGATAGCAGCTCGGGCTTGAGACGTTCGAAAATCCGCGCGCCGCGTTGCGATCGCAGGGCAGGATATGTCGTCCAGCGGGCCAGAACGTTCTGGTCAAAATCCACCTCGCCAACTGGCGCGCGCGTCGAGGAACCGGGCGCAAAAAAGCCTTCGGTCAGGTCGTGCACTTCGGTCAGCCTGTGGGTCAGGTCACGGGTCAGTTCGTCGACGTCTACTCCCATCAGGCAAGCGACGCGTTCTATCCCGTCCGGCGATTGCGGCACCTTGTGGGTCTGAGCGTCATGGATCATCTGGATACGGTGTTCGACCTCACGATGGGCGCGGTAGTGGTCGGTCAGCTTGTCTGCCACGTCCTGCGGGACCCAGCCTTTTTCGGCAAGCGCCGCCAATCCGGGCACCGTGCCGCGCACGCGCAAGTCAGGGTCTCGACCCCCAGCGATCAACTGGCGGGTCTGGGTAAAGAACTCGATTTCGCGAATGCCGCCCTGCCCCAGTTTCATGTCATGACCCGGAATGGTCAGAGCACCGCCGGTTCCCTTATTTTCACGTATGCGCAGCCGCATGTCATGGGCGTCCTGAATGGCGGCAAAATCCAGGTGACGCCGCCAGACAAAGGGGCGCAGCGTATCCAGAAACCGTTGTCCTGCCACAATATCGCCAGCGCATGGGCGTGCTTTTATATAGGCCGCGCGCTCCCACGTGCGGCCCAGGCTTTCATAGTACCGTTCGGCTGCCTCAGCCGCCATACAGACCGGCGTCACAGCCGGATCCGGGCGCAGGCGCAGATCAGTGCGGAATACAAACCCATCCGCCGTCTTATCGCTGAGCGTGGCGCAGAAATTGCGTGTCGCCCGCACCATGCCTTGCCGCGCTTCGTAGAAGTCATCGGGATCAAACCGCGTCTCATCGAACAGGACGATCAGGTCGATGTCCGAGCTGTAATTCAACTCGTACGCGCCCATCTTGCCCATCGCCAGGATAATCATCCCGGCGGCGGTTTCGACATCGTCCGGCCCCATGCCCGGAAGTTTGCCGCGCCGGATCAGGTTGGCGATCTCGGCCTTGGCCGCCACATCCGCCGCCAACGCGCCAAAATCGGTTAGCGCCGCGGTCACCTTTTCCAACGGCCACGCGCCCGCCAGATCAGCCAGAGCGGTTAGCAACGCCATCCGTCGCTTGGCCAGCCGCAGCCCCGGTTTCAACTGATCCGGCGGTAGCATTCGCGCAGCCTGCAAAACGTCGGCCAGCGCGTCATCGGGGTGTTGGAGCGCTGAGGCCAACCAATCGTTTTCGTGATCGATCAAGTTTTTCAGATAGGGGCTGGACCCTGCTGCCCCAGCGATCAACTCGCCCTGTTCGGATGTAATGCCGCTGACCGCCGCGCGCGCATCATCGCCAAGCGACTGGTCGAATGCACGTGGCAGGCGCTGAATGGAAAGAGGCCCGGTCATTTCCCCTCCAGGGGCGTATCCTGACTGAAACTGTTGACCCAGACGTCATGCCGCCGCTCCCAAAGCGACGAGATTAGCATCGCCTCCCAACCCTCGGCCTTGGGTCGCTGATAGTCGGCCCGGTACGACAGCAGAACGATATCCGAGGTCAAAACCCGCAACCGGGTGTCGCTTAGCTCATAGCGCGCCATCGTCGGAGCGTCGGCAAACTGTCCCACGTGATCATCCCGGTTCGCAAACCCCGTCGGATAAACCCCAAGAAAATCTGGGCTCAGCAAGGCCCGGTCTGCAGCCGCATTGCCTTCCATCAGGGCGGTCCAAACCTGCTTTTCCAGGTTTAGAATTTCATCCAGCGTCGGAGGTGTCGTGTTTTCAACATGTTGCATAGGCGGAAAGTGCGCCCGTTCCGCAGCAAGGTCAACCGTCGCAAAATCCAAAATGTAAATCATTTTTACATCGACCCCTTGCAACCCCCGCTTCAGTCCCCATCTAGACAATGTGAACGCAATTTACATCAAACCCGGAGAACCCAAATGACCGCATTGTCCGACCACGCCGTCCCACAAAATCCGGGGTGGCTCTCTCGTGCCGAAGCCTGGATGGATGACAAGGGCAAAGGGGCCTGGATCGCCGCCATGGTCCTTGGTTTCATCTTTTTCTGGCCCGTTGGCCTGGCGCTTCTTGCCTATATGATCTGGAGCAAACGCATGTTTAGCAAATCCTGCAGCAGTCGCAAATCCTGGCACAGCCACATGAGTGCGATGAAGCCATCCGGCAATAGCGCGTTTGACGCCTACAAGTCCGACACCCTGGCCCGGCTCGAGCGCGAACAACAGGAATTCGAATCCTTCCTGCGCCGCCTGCGCGACGCCAAAGACAAGGCCGAGTTTGACCAGTTCATGGACGAACGCGCCCGTGAAAACAACGATGAGGCTGAAAACGGCGAACGCGCCTAAGCCGACCTTGCCCTGTCCCGCCATTCGGGACAGGGTGTCCTAAATTCTCAGCCGGAAATCAAAATATGACCCACCTGCCCGACCCAGACCGACAGCCGGAGTTTTACCAGTCTGTCGCGACCAAGCGTTTTATCGCCTGGCTTTTCGACGTCGCCTTTATCTCGCTGTTGTGTACGGTGGCCATCCTGCTGACCTTTGGTCTGGGCTTTTTCGTCCTGGCCTTGATCTACGCCGTCGTCAGTTTCGTCTACCGAGTGATTACCATCGCCAATGGCTCGGCCACACTGGGCATGCGCTTTATGGGGATCGAACTGCGCGATTCATTCGGGTCCCGGATGGATTTGGGCAAAGCGGTGGCCCACACAGCCGGTTATTTTGTCAGTATGGCGTTTCCGGTCATTCAGATCATCTCGGTCATCATGATGCTGACCAGCGCACGCGGCCAGGGACTTACCGATGCGTTCCTTGGAACTGTCATGATCAACCAGCGCGCGTAAAAAATTCAACAACGTGAATCACTTGGCGGTTTTAGGATCGGTTGTTATCATCCGGTCCAAGGAAACACGGAACGTTCATGCGACACACGCTGCCAATCGCGCCACAATTCTATGTGACGGCCCCACAGCCTTGCCCTTACCTTGAGGGCAGGATGGAACGTAAATTGTTCACTGCCCTTCAGGGGGAAGGTGCGGATCAGCTGAATAACTCATTGTCCCAACAAGGGTTTCGCCGATCGCAAAATGTGTTGTACCGCCCGTCCTGCTCCGATTGTGCAGCCTGTTTGTCGGCCCGGATCGACGTGACGGCCTTCCGCCCAAGCAAAAGTCAGAAACGCGCGGCCAAACGCAACGCGTACCTGCAACGCAGGGCAAATTCTCCCTGGGCCACGGATGAGCAATACGAACTCTTCCGCCGCTACCTGGATACCCGCCACGCGGATGGTGGAATGGCCGATATGGACGTTTTCGAGTTCGCCGCGATGATCGAAGAAACCCCGATCCGCAGCCGGGTCGTGGAATATGCCGACCCAAGTACCGGAGATCTGATCGGCGTTAGCCTGACGGATGTCCTGGATGACGGCCTCAGCATGGTCTACTCGTTCTACACCCCCCAGCAACCGCAAAACTCGCTGGGCACGTATATGATCCTCGATCACATCGACATCGCGCGCGAAGCCGGGTTGCCATATGTCTACCTCGGATACTGGGTGCCGGGCAGCCCCAAGATGGGTTACAAAGCGCGCTTCTCAGGGCTTGAGGCCTATTACCAGGGCGAATGGATCAGCGTAAACAACCCATCTGAACTGACGGATTCCAGCCGCCACCCTTTGTCCACCGCGCCAATCGCGGAACAGGTTGCCAGCATCCAACTGCCCGACCGCCACCCTACCAAAGGCTGATATCCCATGCCCCAAAGTCTTTTCGCCGTCACCCTCGTGGTGCCGGACTACGATGACGCGATCGCCTTCTATACCCAAACACTCAGTTTCACCCTGCTGCAGGATGTTGATCTCGGCGGTGGCAAACGCTGGGTTCGGGTTGCACCGCCAGGTCCGGGCGACGCGTCCCTGCTGCTGGCCAAGGCAGATGGCCCAAGCCAAACCGCCGCCATTGGAAATCAAACCGGCGGGCGTGTCGGCTTTTTCCTTCAAACGGATGATTTCCAACGTGACCACAATGCAATGGTCACTGCAGGCGTCCATTTCGAAGAAGACCCACGCAATGAGCCCTATGGCACCGTCGCCGTCTGGCGCGACCCGTTCGGCAATCGCTGGGACCTGATCCAGTTCACCTGATCCGCACTTCATCTGGCAAAAAATATCCCGGGGTTGAATTGGTCGCAGACCAAGAAGGGGCAGCGCCCTTAGCCCGTTCGTTAGTTGCACTTTCAGTTGTGGTTGAGAAGTTATCACCCCTGATTGTGATCTCTGGGGCGTTGCCCAAGCGCGAACGTCAAAATCGGCCCTGAGCTGACTTTGGTGGATCGTGCGGCGAGTGTCAGGTACCCGTCACTGACCAAGAAAACTTCTGCTTTCGAGGCTCTTGGTCAGGTCGTCATTTTGTGCATCCGTGTCGGAAGCAGTGAACTCTCACCCGTGCTTTCCCGGTAGCATACCTTCGGAATGAACCTCCTCAGGCATTGAAGCTGACCAACGGACCCGATCCAGGGCGGCTTTCAAACAGATATCGTGACCGAAGGGAATTGATCGTGGCGAAATTACTTGATCCGTTTCAGCTCAAGCACCTGACGTTGCGCAACCGTATTGTCAGCACCTCTCACGCACCTAACTATGTCGAAGATGGCCACCCACGAGACCGTTACAGGCTGTATCACGAAGAGAAAGCCAAGGGTGGCGTTGCCCTGACCATGATTGGCGGGTCGACCAATATCGCCCCCGACAGCCCCTCGGTGTTCGGCCAGCTTTATGCTGGCGACGACAGTATCATCCCGTGGTTTCGGAAACTCACGGTTGGCGTTCAAGCGCATGGGGCCGCCGTCATGTGCCAGATCACTCATATGGGGCGCCGAACCGCTTGGGATGATGGCAATTGGCTGCCGGTTTTGGCACCCTCCGGCGTGCGCGAGCGCGCGCACCGCGCCTTTCCCAAAGTGATGGAACAAGAGGACATCGACCGGGTGATTGGCGATTTTGCCGCCGCGGCGCGACGCTGTCAGCAGGGCGGGTTCGATGGGATCGAACTACTGTCACATTCGCACCTGCTCGGCCAGTTCCTGTCACCGCTGACCAATCAGCGCGACGATGACTATGGTGGAGCGTTGGAGAACCGCATGCGTCTGACCCTGCAGGTGCTGGACGCCGTGCGCGCAGAGGTCGGCCCCGAGATCATCCTGTCCATGCGCATCACCGGCGATGAGTTGATTGAGGGCGGGCTTAGCGCCGAGGACTGCGTTGCCGCCGCCCGGATGCTGGAAGACAGTGGCCATGTCGACCTACTCAACATTCTGGCTGGGGCGCCCTACGATGATCTTGGTCTTGCCGAATGGGTCCGCCCCATGGGCCTGCCCGCCGCGCCGCATATCACCGTGGCAGGGCGTATCCGTGAGGCCGTCAACCTGCCGATTCTGCATGCAGGCGGCATCGCCGACATTGCAACGGCCCGACACGCGGTTACCGGCGGTCATGTCGATCTTGTGGGCATGACGCGCGCCCAGATCGCTGATCCCTATCTGGTTGCAAAACTTGCACGCGGCGAAGAGGAACGCATCCGCCCCTGTGTTGGCCTCGGGTATTGCGTGGACCGGGTCAATCTGGGCAAGCCCGCCGTTTGCGGTCATAACGCCGCCACCGGGCGGGAACAGACATTGCCCCATGTCATCGCGCCCAGCGACACCCGCAAGAAGGTCGTTGTCGTCGGCGGCGGACCCGGTGGCCTGGAGGCCACGCGGATCAGTGCCCTGCGCGGTCACGATGTCGTTCTGTTCGAGGCGTCAGATCGATTGGGGGGTCAGCTTGTTTTGGCCGCCAAGGGCGGGACACGCAGACAGGTCTGGGGCGTTGCCGATTGGTTAATTTCCGAAGTGATCACCTTGAACGTCGATCTCCGTACGAATACCTTTGCCGAGGCCGATGACGTTCTCAGAGAAACCCCAGATTTGGTCATTGTTGCCACTGGCGGCTGGCCCGAACCCTTGGCCATTCCCGGCGGCGATCTGGCGATCTCGAGTTGGGAAGTGCTGTCCGGGGAGGCACGCGTCTCGGGTGACGTGTTGCTGTTCGACCAGGTCGGAGACCATCCTGCTGCCGTCACGGCTGACACGCTGGCGGGAGCCGGTTGCAGCGTCGAACATTTGACTCCCGACCGGGCGCTTCTGCACGATCTTGGTCCAACGACATCCGCCGTCGCCTTGCGCGATATGGCTGCGGGCGGGGTCACCTTCACCTGCCTCCAGGAACTCCACGCTCTGACCCGCGATGGAAACCGGGTCAGTGCTTGCCTTCGCCATGTATTGACGGGTGAGTTCAGCGAACGTCTTGTCGACCATGTGATTGTCGAGCATGGCTTGATCCCGATGGACGACCTCTATCACGATCTCAAGCCGCACTCGAAAAACCTTGGACAGGTCAATCACAAGGCGATGATAAGCGGAACGTTCCCATTCACCGATGCTGTGCAGAGCGGTCAATTCTACCTCGCCCGCATTGGTGACGCAGTCGCAAGCCGCAATATGCACGCCGCAATTCTCGATGCCTTGCGTATTTGCAATATGTTCTGAAAAAAGCCACCCGCATCGATCGCTGAAAGTTGGGGAGCGTCCATTGGCACTAAGCGCAGCGAAGGTCCGCATTCCGCCCATTTCCTCGCCCCCACTCTCAACAGGGGACAACAACGGGTTCGTCCTGGGAGCTGCCACTCAGCAGAGCTCCGCTCCTGAGATGCCATTCGGCTTGCGACCCGTGTTGCGCTCGCTCGTCTGGCATCAACGTGGTCTTGTCGATGAGCATCGCCAGATATCCATGCGCTTCCTCTACATAAGCCTTGTCGGAGAGCAGATGCTCGAGGTTGTTGAGCGCGCTCATAAATCGTGCGCGCGTCTTCAACCTCAGCCTGGCTGCGCGCGATCTGTGCTTCAACTACCGTGATGCGAGATGTCAAATCGCTGATCTCTTACTCCAGAGCGTCCGCCTTGGCTTTAAACGTGACAATTTCCTCGCGCCTTCTGCGAAAGCCGCGAGGGTATTGTCAAGCCCTGCGGTTGCTCTGTCGCGCGCCGTTTCAAATCGTTTGAGGTCAGCCTCCAACTGCCCGTCTGCGAGCTTGCCGCGTTCGTCTTCCAGTGCCTGCTCAAAACGTTTTAGCAGGTCGTCTGACCGAAATGCCGCCCGCAGCGCCCCAAACACTCGCGCTTCAATGCGCCTACGCGAGATCGGACGTTTGTTTTTACATGCGGCACGCCTTGCTTCTCTGCAGCGGTAGCTCGTCTTGTTGATGGTGACATACGGTGCTCCGCAGCACCCGCACTTTAACAGGCCAGACAGAAGAAAGACGTTGCGCCGTGCCGCACGGGCCGCTTTGGGCGTGTCCGCGGCCCGCCGTGCCAGCTTGGTCTGCACGGCGTCCCAAAGTACCTGATCTTTGATGCGCAGCTCAGGGATCTCCTGCTTCACACAGTCTTCGGGTGTGGCCTTGAGTTTCCGCTGACCAGTCTCTTGGTGATACGTGAGCGTAAATTGGCAAATGCTGGCAATCCCGATGTAATGCTGGTTGCGCGGAATGCCTTCGCGTCGAGACGGATTGCCACGGATCATGGAGCCATCCCATGAGCCACCATTGGGCGCCCGTATGCGGTCCTTGTTGAGGCTTTGGGCAATCAACTGCGCCGAACGAACGGTTGCAAACTCTTCAAAGATACAGCGCATAACTCGCGCTTGATCGGGAACGATCTCCCGGTTGGTGCCGGTTTCTGCCTCACGCTTTCGGTATCCACGCGGTTGTTTTGCCGCGCTCACAAACCAAAGACGGGCGCCGGATGCTGCAGCCTTCAGTGCACGCTCTGATCGAGGACTATGAGAAGGCGCAGGACAGCGTTGGAGATTGGTTTGCAGAGCTTGGATTGAAGCAGAGAGGGGCGCAAGAAGGCATTGCGAGACGCGGTGCATCAGCATCGCAAAGATCAGACATCAAGCGCCAATGAGACCGGAAGCCTCGCGAGCCTTCCGGAGTATGTGGATCATGTCAGCCCGCGCAAATGGCGGGAAGAGAAAGAGCGGCAACTGGCAGACCGTGAAGCCCGCATTCGCACGCGAGTGACGCGGGCCGAAACAGTTTTGAAGACCGCGAAGGCCGTCACGGAGGGCGACCCCAAAACGCTGGCGGAGATGGCGCAGCCTGATGGGAAATCCATCGCCGCGCGCTTGTTTGGAAGAGCATTTGTGGCATTGCGCGCAAAAGCTCGCGAGGAGGCAAGGCAGGAAGCTCAAGCTGAGGTGCAGAAGCACTTTGGGGAGATCAAAGCGCGTCGGTCACTGGTGGGGCACATCACGATGCTCAAGCGCGCGATCAAAAAATGGCACCAAACAGGGCAAAACAAGGACCCCGAGGTTTAAGGGAGTCAAACTTTTTTCTCGCTTAAGACCGATGAACATACCTGATGAGTGTCGGTGGCGGCAATAAGCCCCCACCGACATTCACGGGGAGCAAATGCTCCCAAAAAAATACGGTAAACAAGAGGGACTTCTCATGAACCTACCGACAAACCTCTCCTCGGCGCAGTTGCGCGCGCTCGGGGTCATCGCAGACATCGGCAAAGCGCAGGCCGAGGACGCCGCAAAAATCATGGAGGCCTTTGCGGATACGCTGCCTGCATTCCTTGAAACCGCGGCCGAAGACGAATCCTTCGGGCGCAAAGTCTTCGTGCTCTTTGAAGCCGTCGCCAAAATCGGCGCAGCCAAAAAGATGCAACGTCATCCGCTGCGCCCAGCAGGCATCGACCAAGAGGTCGAGACACTGCGGGAGACGAAGAAGAGCAAGCCGAAGGTGAAGGCAAGACCAGATGCGGAACCCAAGGGATAAGCGGCTGACGGCAAGCACAACGAACAGAAAAAGGGCGTGGTTCAAGCTGTGCCCTTCATCGATGTGTTGTTTTTTGCTGCCCTGGCTATTCAGGGTACTCGCAATGTCTAAAGCGGACCTTCATGGCGCCCTCCTCCAAAGTAGGCAATGCGGACGAAGCGGTCGGTCATCAAACAAGATTTACTACTTTGCCAACTTTCGAAATTCTTACGAAATTGCGTTTTCCCGTATAGTGCGTTGTTGTAGAATGTACTTTTAAATTTTGGCCAAAGTCTAATTTCAGAGGCGCCCGATTTTGTGCTTTGGGCTCAATATTGGCGGAACCATGATTGCGCGACAGTTCAACCTTTTTTGCTCGATAATAGGCTTAGCGCCTATTATTTGTTTCGCGACCTCAGCATCTAAGTTCTTAACCGCCAGCGAAGCGTCAGAAAATTTATGACTAAATTTCATAAAGTTTGCCAAGCCCCGCGCTGTAGTCGCCACGATATCTTGGCAGAGTGTCTGCTTCGTGACTGGCCAGCATTCCGCCCAAAAAACTTCAGAGAGACAGTTGAAGTTTGCGGCGTGATAGCGCGTACCCGCGATCTCGTGACCCGCAGCGTGCATTACCCACCGGGGCGTCTCACATAAGGCATTACAATGAACAAAGCCTATTTTTCGAGCCTAGTGAAACTGTGTTTGCCCCGCTTCCACCGAGACGGTTGTTCCTTTTTCGCCACGTACTGCTGCGGGGACATCAGCAAGGGCGCAAATGATCGCGCGACCGCCCGATGATCGCGCAAAGTCTTGCGCGGCTTGTACCTTTGGCCCCATTGATCCTGCAGGAAAATCATATTCATCCAACGCATCCGGAGTGATCGATCGAATACCTTTTTGTTCAGGCGTTCCCCAATTCAGGAACACGGCCTCTGCATCCGTGGCGATGACAAAGAAATCTGCACCCAGTTTCTGAGCCAGCAGACAGGACGCAAAGTCCTTGTCGATAACAGCCTCGACACCGACCAGTTTTCGCTCGGAACCTGCCTCGTACATCGTTGGGATGCCCCCTCCGCCGGCAGCGATCACGGTCGCACCCTTTTCCAAAACCCAACGGATCGGTTCGACCTGAAAGATACGTTTCGGGCGCGGCGAGGGCACCACGCGTCGCCAGTACTCGCCATCCGGTTTCACCGTCCAGCCCTTGTCAGCCGCCTCCTTCTTGGCGTTCGCTTCTGAATAGACCTGCCCGATGAATTTGGTCGGGTTTTCGAAGGCCGGGTCGCTTGGGTCTACTTCGATCATGGTCAACAGGGTGGCGATGTGATGCTCGAAGGGCAGGATGTTTCCAAGCTCCTGCTCGATCATGTAGCCGATCATCCCCATCGTCTCGCCTACGAGGACGTCCAGCGGGTATTCCTCGACATCGGTGTACATGATTTCTTGCAGGGCCAGCATCCCGACCTGCGGACCATTGCCATGAGTGATGACGGTTTCATGCGCTTCGCAAAGCGGGGCGAGAGCTTTGGCGGCAACCTTCGCATTCTTGCGCTGATTGTCCGCCGTCATTGACTCACCCCGTTTTAGAAGCGCGTTGCCGCCGAGTGCTACAACAACGCGACCCATGGATCAGGCCCCCAACGTGGCGACGAGGATCGCCTTGATGGTGTGCATCCGGTTTTCGGCTTGCTCGAAGGCAATATTCATATCGCTTTCGAACACTTCGTCAGTGACTTCCATTTCGGTGATGCCGAACTGATCGTGAATGTCCTGACCGACTTTAGTGTCTAGGTTGTGGAAGGCAGGCAAGCAATGCATGAACTTTACGCCGGGGTTTCCGGTTTTTTTCATCAGTGCCATGTTAACCTGATAAGGGCTCAGCAGCTTGATGCGCTCCGCCCAGACCTCTTTGGGTTCACCCATCGACACCCAGACGTCAGTGTGGATGAAATCCGCGCCTTCGACAGCTGATATATCGTCCGTGATAGTGACTCGTGCGCCGGACTTTTCGGCACGCTCCATCGCAAGCTCCCGAACGTCGTCATGAGGCTGAGTTTCTTTCGGCGAAACCATCCGGACGTCGCAGCCCATGATTGCGCCCAGCATCAGCAGCGAGTTACCCATGTTCGACCGGCAATCGCCTGAGTACGCATAAACGATGTCCTTGCGCGGCTTGTCGGCGTGCTCGATCATGGTCTGCATGTCCGCGAGCATCTGGGTCGGATGCCAATCGTCGGTCAGGCCATTGTAAACTGGGACGCCGGCATATTCTGACAGGGTTTCCACCATGTCCTGACCTGCACCACGAAATTCGATGCCGTCGAACATGCGGCCCAGAACGCGGGCCGTGTCCTTCATGGATTCCTTGTGGCCGATCTGCGAGCCCGATGGATCGAGATAGGTAATATTCGCGCCTTGATCGTAGGCCGCCACTTCAAAGGCGCAACGGGTGCGTGTCGAAGTTTTCTCGAAGATTAGGCAGATGTTCTTGCCGGTCAGCGACGACTGTTCTGCGCGCGCGTATTTCGCGCGTTTCAGGTCGCGAGCCAAATCCAGCAGATACAGCATTTCACGCTGGCTGAAATCGGCAATTTTCAGATAGCTACGGCCTTTTAAGTTGAATGCCATTTTGTCTCTCCCTAGCAAAAAATCTTCGGGCGCAGGGGGGGGCTGCGCCCATAGTAAATTCAATAGGCGGGGTCGCGGTCGATCGGGCAGGTCATACAATGGCCACCACCGCGGCCACGACCAAGTTCCTGACCTGAGATCTCGATCACTTCGACACCGGCTGCGCGCATCTTACCGTTCGTAAAAGTGTTGCGCGCATAGCCAACGACAACACCAGGCGAAAGGGCCACGACATTGTTGCCGTCATCCCATTGCTCCCGCTCGGCTTGAAATTCGTTGCCACCCGTTGAGATCACTTCGAGTGAATTCAGCCCGAGGGCTTCCTTGTAGACGTCAAACAGGTGACCTTTTTCAACACGGATATCCAAATCCCCACGGTCGCCCGGGCGGATCGAGATACAGGTGATCTGGTCTGCCACTTCTGAGAATGCAGTGACCTTGTCGTGGTCCAAGCAGGTAAAGACCGTATCCAGATGCATGGCCGCGCGGCTTTTGGGCATGGCACAGGCGACAACACGTTCTGCGCCGCCCTTGCGGAATAGAGCTTCTGAAACCTGTGCCACAGCCTGTCGGGTGGTGCGCTCGCCCATTCCGATAAACACTGTTCCGTTGCCCACCGGCTGCACGTCGCCACCCTCGACCGAGGCGAGGCCAAAATCGTCGTCGCTGTCGCCCCACCAGAACTCGAAATCCGCGTCCTTAAACATCTTGTGGTGCCGATACACCGTTCGCATGATCAGGGTTTCAGGCTTACGAGCGGGCCAGAACATCGGGTTCGTCGTCACACCGTTGAAGACCCAACAGGACGGGTCGCGCTGGAACTGGGCATTCGGGATGGCCGGAAGGATGAAGTCACCAAGCGAAACCAGATCGCCGAACTGCTCATCAATCATACCTTTGGGCAGATCTGCGAAGATTATGCCGCCGAGCATATGTCGGGCAAGCGGCTTGGCGTCCATTTCGTCCAGCCAGGCGCGCATTTCCAAGGAAAAGCCCAGACCGACCATGTTGGGCGTGATAAGCCGATCCAGTAGAAACGCGCGGGCGTCGGCA
Source organism: Ruegeria atlantica (assembly GCF_947495585.1). Classification (GTDB taxonomy): domain Bacteria; phylum Pseudomonadota; class Alphaproteobacteria; order Rhodobacterales; family Rhodobacteraceae; genus Ruegeria; species Ruegeria atlantica_G. Next base: position 1,008,511 of record NZ_CANLZK010000001.1, read on the forward strand.
TCTGATCGGATCGCTTCAGCCAGCAGATCCTGAATGTCATAAACCTCGACCCCGCGTTCGCGCATGAGTGAGCAGAACTCAGCATGGTCCTTGCGGGCCTGTTCAACCCAGATTACATCATCGAACAGAAGCTCTTCGCAATTTCGCGGTGTCAGGCGGTCATGCGCTAGTGACGGGCGCGAAACTATCACCTTGTTGAGCTTTCCGATCTCGGAATGAACGCCAAGCTTCATTTTAACTCTCCTTTCGAACTATCCGTTTTATGAATGTCTTCAACGTAATTGGCCTGGCTCCAGCGAACCCAGACATGGATTGGAACGCCGGCAAGCAACAAGACAGAGCCAACCAAAACGGTTTCAGCACCTGAACCGATGAAGGCCCAGACGGAATAAATGAACCCTAGCGCGCCCAGAACCACGACCTTGGCCAGTTCCGGACCATGCAGGACTTGCCCACCTTTCAGCCGGATCATAATTTCGGCCACCGAGCAGATGGCATAGGGCAAAAGGCTTGCGACAACGGCAAGCAGAATGACGAAGTTGAATGCAGCGACCAATCCTTGGGCGTAGTTGATAATGATCAGCACTGAGGCTAGCGCGTTCGACAAGATCAGTGCATTTGCCGGTGTTCCAAACTTAGATTTTCGCGCCAAGGCTTCCGGGAACACGCGATCCAAGGCCGCCCCGTAAGGGACCTGACCGCTGAGAAGGGTAAACCCGTTTAGAGTACCGAACGTTGATATCACCGCGCCTATGGCCACGAGGATACCACCAATTGGGCCAAACATAACGTCGCCAACGGCAGCAAGCGGCGCAGCGGACACAGCAAGAAGCTCGGCGGGAATGACACCCATCGATACGGCAGTCACCGAGATATAGACGCTTGCCGCAATAATCACGCCGATCACGGTGGCACGTGGAATGGTCTTTTCAGGCTCAATAACGTCGCCGGAAGGAACCGTTGCGGACTCTAGGCCCAGGTAGGCCCAAAGCGTCAGGGCTGCCGCAGCTGAAATCGCCGTAAACGCCGTGGTGCCACTTTGGTTGACTGGAATGTAGTTTTCCGTGTTGATCCAGAATATGCCCAATGTTCCAATTAGGATCAGTGGGGCGAGTTTGAGAACGGTGGTGACGACCTGAACTAAGCCCGCCCCTTCTACGCCGCGAATATTGATCAGAGTCAGCGACCAGATCGCAACCAGAGCGGTCGCCAGGCCGTACATGGGGACTTCGATAATGATCGGGAAAAGGAAACCCAGATAACCCACCAGGGCCACAGCCACGGCTGCGTTTCCGGTCCAAAGCGCGATCCAATACCCCCAGGCTATGATAAACCCGGCAAAGTCTCCGAATGCCTCTTGCGAGTAGGCATAAGGGCCGCCAGGTTTGGAAACCACCCGAGACAACCGGCCAAAAATGATCGCTAATACAAGCGCCCCGGCCGATGTTACGATCCAGCCACCAATTGCAATCGGACCAAGAGGTGCGAGTGACGCCGGAAGTAAAAATACTCCGGACCCGACCATGTTTCCAACAACAAGGGCGATGCAAGCCGTTAGCCCTAGGGCTCCCGATGATGAAGTTGTCTCTGAAGCGGCGCGATCGGTCATGGCGACTGCTCAGTTTGATGTTGTGTCAGAAGTCTCAGTTACGGGACCGTCTATCCCTGGATCAGTGATGGCCCCAACAGTAAGCGCGGCGCAGATGATAACGGCAAGTATAACAAGCAGCGGAAAAACAAAGCGTAGCCACCGGTCATAGGAGACACGGCCAATGGCCAGCCCACCCATGACGACGGCAAATGTCGGGTTGAACAGGTTCACCCATCCGTTTGCCGACTGGTACGCTGTAACCACAAGGTCACGACCGACGCCCGCAAAGTCTGCCAGTGGCGCCATGATCGGCATCGAAAGCGTGGCCAGCCCAGACGAGGACGGCACCAGGAATGACATCAAGATCTGAATGCCAAACATCGCGTTGATAAAAGCAAACTCGCTCAGCCCCGAAACAAACCCCTCGGCTCCGGCGAGGATTGTGTCGGTGATTTTGCCCGCGTCCATAATGACGACAACACCGCGCGCGACGCCGATGATCAGCGCAACCCCCAGCAGATCGCGCGCACCATCGACGAAGTTTTCCACAAAGGTCCCTTCGTCCATTCTGGACCCTTCATCTGTTTTCCCGACCCACCAGACGATGATGGACATCACAAGGAACAGGCCAGACATCTCGGCCATCCACCACCCCAGCGCGACAACACCATAGATCATGATGGCGAAGGTAATCCCGAAAAGAATCAGAATGATGGAACGCGTCTTGGTCATCTCGGGGAACGTATCATCACCTTCCGAACCCTTTAGGAAATGCGCCCGGTTTTCCTCGGCCTGATCAGCCACAACGGACAATGACGGGTCGGCTTTCACGCGTGATGCGTATCGCATGACGAATGCGATGCCTGCAGTAAGACAAAGGATAAGGATAATAAACCTCAGAACGATCCCGTTCGTGAACGGAATACCCGCACCTTGCGAAGCAACAACTGTCGCAAATGCGTTGAAGGTTGAGCCCAAGGTCCCTATGCCTGCGCCAAGCATGATCACCGCGACACCGGTCAAGGAGTCGTACCCGGCCCGAATAAAGACCGGAATAATCAGCGCGTAGAACGCGAGGGATTCTTCGGCCATACCATAGCTTGTCCCGCCGAAGGCAAAGGCGATCATCAGGATCGGAATCATCAGGATTTCCCGCCCGGCCAACCTGTGCAGCAACCAACCAATGCCAGCGTCGATAGCTCCTGTCTTGGTGACAACCATCAGGAAGCCACCAATGACTAAAACAAACAAAGCGACATCAATTGCGGCGTTGGATGAACTTCCCAGAAGACCGGGATCGTACATGCCTGCAATCGGGGCAAGGATAACTGCCGTAAGTCCCTGAGGGTTCGGCTCGACTTCGTGGTAGGTGCCCGGAACAGGCGCTTCGCTGCCCAGAGCTTCGTTCATCTGACGGTCATACTCGCCGGCCGGAATAACCCAGCTAAGGGCAGCCACGGCGGCAATCAGAATGAACAGAATGGTAAAGGCGGTGGGAAATTTGAACTTGGACATTTGAGACTCGCGCTGGATGAAGCTGAGAAACTGGGCAGTCAAATATTTGAATATTTATGTCTCAACTTAGTATTAACGTGGCAACTTGTCACTTTCGTAAAACGCGAGGTAGTCGAACACATTGAACAATGTCTGCCATGGGCTCGGTTCGGTCATTTGCAGAATTATCGCGAGCGTCCGCTTCGCGGACTTTGCCGCCATTGGCCCGCTTTCACCGGAGGACCGCAAACAGCGCAAACCGGACATTGATAGGAAGGTTCCAAAATCCTGGCTGCGCAAAGTCGCCCACGGTGTAAAGCGATGGCCTGCTCTGGGTGCGCCCAACCCAATTCGCGATTACGGCCGCTTCTAGCGCGTTGGTCGAACTGAGCCGCCCAATTTTAGTGGTCCAAATTGAAAGTTAGTGCATGATTGGCCTTTGATCTATCAGGACGAAGACTTCCGGGGCGGATTTGCACACGACGAAGCTTTGACAAATAGATGAATCGCAATAATGTAATGTGAGTTGTTGGTTCTCTGCCGTTTTCCACTGACAACCTTCGTTGAACATGAGGCGGTCAAACTTTTATGCGGGTAAAGCAAGCGCTATTCGTGGGTTAAATCACTCAAAAAAGTGAAACGTTGATTTAGACTTAAAAACGACGACAGAGATTACCGAGGATGATCGCAAGGATCATCCAAAGTTTAGTGTCCTATCGACTAGTTGTTCGGTGTGATTAAACGGCGCCCCGAGAGGCCGATGTATCCAAAAGTATAAGAGGCCATTCGGAATAGGTCGTAGTGTGTTCAGTTCTGCACTGTATCAAAACCTTTAGAAACGCGCAGTTTCAAAACTTTAATACTTTTTACCCGGAGTAGGAGATAAACATGATTAAACCTCACCAAGTTGTCATGCCATTGGCTGCTTTCTTTTGTACTTTCGCGATCTCCGCGACGGCTCAGGACTTCGATCCGACGTCTTTGTCGACCTATGGCAGCAAGCCCAACATCATTATGATCGTTTCTGACGATACTGGGTATTGGGACCTTGGTGCCTATCATGGGGGAGCCGCGCGCGGCATGGACACGCCCAATCTTGATCAAATGGCCAAGCAAGGGATGATGTTCACAGATTTCTACGCTCAATCCTCTTGCACGCCGGGGCGTGCCGCGATGCAGACCGGGCGTTTCCCGAACCGCTCGGGCATGACGACGGTTGCTTTTCAGGGTCAGGGTGGTGGACTACCGGCGGCAGAATGGACGATTGCGTCTGTTTTGAAGCAGGCTGATTACAACACTTACTTCATGGGCAAATGGCACCTCGGGGAAGCAGATTATGCCATGCCGACAGCCCATGGCTACGACAAGATGGAAAACACATTTCTCTATCACCTGAATGCGTACACCTATGCGCTGGACGACTGGAATGTGCAGATGTCCGATGATCAGAGAGCATTTTACAAAGAGAACACCACCGGCGTTTTTGAAGGCGTGGCCGGAGATCCTGCCAAGGAAGTGCTGACTATCGAAGACATGACGACTGCTGATTTGGCCGCGCTGGACAAGGTTGGTGCGGAAAAGGCGGTGGCAGAACTGGAGCGTCTTGCTGGCCTGGACCAGCCATTCTTCATGTCTATCAACTGGGCTGCGAACCACCAGCCTAACCTGCCGTCGCCTGATTTTGTGGGCAAGTCGGCGGTAAAGAACAAGTATGGCGACAAGGTGGTAGAGCTTGATTTCCACACTGGTCAGATCCTCGACAAGGTGGAAGATCTCGGAATTGGGGAAAATACCCTGATCATTTACACTGTTGATAATGGCGCATGGCAGGATGTGCATCCTGATGCCGGCATGACACCGTTTCGTGGCACCAAAGGGACTGACCGTGAAGGGGCATACCGCGTACCTTTCTTCGCAAAGTGGACCGGTAAGATCGAGCCGAACACGAAGTCGAGCGACATCACCGGCGGCACCGATCTGATGGCCACCTTTGCCAACCTCGCCGGCGTTCCGTTGCCGACCGAAGACCGGGAAGGGCAGCCGACGATTTTTGACAGCATTGATATGGCTCCGGTCCTGTTTGGAGAGGCCGACCCACAGCGCAACACCTGGGCGTATTTTACCGAGAATGAACTCACTCCAGGCGCGGTGCGCGTCAATGAATGGAAGGCCGTCTTCAACATGCGCGGCGACAACGGTGCGCGTGCCGGATCCGAAGCTCCTGCTGCCGAATTGGGATGGCGTGGGGCCGAAATGTACGTTGCTACCGTTCCGCAGGTGTTCAACCTTTGGGAAGACCCTATGGAGCGCTACGACATCTTCATGACCACCGGGCGTGAGAACACTTGGACGATGCCGACACTGATGGGCGAGGTTGAGCGGGTTGTGAGAACCTACATCGACTATCCCCCACGTCCGGTGCAGAGCGAATCCTACTCCGGCCCAATTACGCTCAGCGAGTACCACCGCTTCACGACGGTGCGTGACCAGTTGAAAAAGGACGGCTTCAATTTGAGCCTGCCAACCGGCAACTGACGCAAATGGTCGGGGCGTCGTTATGCGGCGCCTCGACACATCAATAATGTAAACGGAGTAAGTGCTTCTTCACACTTTCTCTAGGCTGGAGTTAGTTTTTTGGGATGCTATTGGCGAATGCCACGGACTTTCGCTCAGCGCCCGCAATCCCCTTAACTTGTGATTCTGAAAGGTGATCTACATGTCAAAGCACTGGTTGATCAAAGCAGCCTTTGGATCCGCTTGTCTGGTAATCGCCAGCAATCAAGCCTTCGCTGACCCCCTGACGTCTTGGAACGCCGGTGCGACTAGATCTGAGATCGTCGACTTCGTTACGACTGTATCGGATGAGACGTCCGATAAGTTTGTGCCTTCGGAAGACCGCATCGCAGTGTTTGACATTGACGGCACTCTTTGGGTTGAAAAGCCGCTCTACACTTAAGCATACGCAATTTTTTCCGAAATGAATCATCAAATAGAAGACGATCAAACCTTGTTGACACAGGAACCATGGAAATCCGTCGCGAACAAGGATTTTGGATACTTCGAACAGCTATACGCAACTTCAGAATACGAGACGCTCGCAAGCCAGCTATTTGCTGCTCCGTTTGGTGGAATGACATCGGATGATTATGCGAAATGGGCTCGAGATTTGCCGATAGTTTCAAGCACCCGGAGCTAGGTGTTGGAATAGATGAGTTGACCTACCAGCCGATGGTTGAACTGGTGCTGTCAGACTAATTCGAACCAGTCTCAGTTTGCCGCGGAAACTGCGAACCTATCCGGAACAAAGTTGACGCCACTCGGCAAGAGCGGCGGTGCGGGTCAGCTTGAAGGTGTCCCGGCTGGTGAGCGATCGTTCCTGGTTGAAGTGGTTGTAGACGGAAGAATGGACGGAGGCGAATTTCTGCAAACTTCGCATACGCCTGAAACGCAGCATGGCCCGTTCTCTTCGTCGAAACGGCAGGTGCGAGTTCTCGACGCGGTTGTTGAGCCACCTGCCCGTCCTTTGTTTTTCGGTAGCGCCAAGCTCTCTGAGCGCGGCTCTGTATGAGGCGAAGCGATCCGTGACGACGGTTTCTGCATTGCCGTGCCGCCTCATCAATTTCCTGAGGAATTTCAGTGCTGCAGCCTTGTTTCGGCGTTTGGTGACAACGGCTTCCAGCACCTCGCCTTCATGATCAACAGCCCGCCAAAGATAGTGCCGCTTACCATTTACCTTCACGAAAACCTCGTCAACGTGCCACTGCCATTTGGAGAACGAGCGCAGCTGCTGAACACGCTTCCGCCTTATCTCAGCAGCAAACATCGGGCCAAACCTGTTCCACCAATATCGGACAGTTTCGTGGCTCACGTCGTGCCTCGCTCATGCAGCAGATCTTCGACATTCCGAAGCGAGAGCGGGAAACGGATGTACAGCATCACTGCAAGGCGAATGATCTCAGGGCTGGTTTTGAAATACTTGAAAGAGGTAGGATTGGTCATGTGCAAAAGCTACGCAACACCCCTGCCCGCCTCAAGCAAAGTTCTTCTGACAAGACCATCGCGGACTGGGGGGAGATGCGGATCGTATTCCTGCAGTATTCCAGCGATCCGATCGTCTTCTACGATCCGAGTTCGCTTTGGCGGGCACCGCCCTGGATGAACGAACCTCCAGCTGAAGATGTTTCAAAGCATCTCGTCTTCATCCCGGTAGTCACGCAGTTTCAGTTGGCCCTCGACATGGCGTTATCTTTTGGCACGCCACCAGGACATGGCCACGCCTATTTTGCGCAGGATTACATCTCGCCCTGGGTCGAGGTCACGGCACCAGCGGACTGGAATGCTACTGACACCAAACGGCTGAAAGCGCATTGCGATATCGGGTACCAGCTTGGATGCCAGAACCGGTGAGCCAGTGTTGGTGTTCCTTAATCTGTCTGGCGAACTCGGCACAAGCCGTCGCTAGAAGCTGAGAGATTAATCCGCATTCCTGAGAAGCGGCGCACAAGGCGAGAGTCTGCTTTGGGCTCTGGGCCGACTTTCGCCGCGGTAATAGCCAATGAGCGTAAAAGAGCCGTCCGCGCCGTCCAAATATCCTGAACACCATTAGCTTGATAGCGTGTTTATTGCCTTAGCTCTCGGCTACGTGCGAGAGCGCCAAGGCATTTGGCCCAAGCTGGCAAGTGCGAAGTGGTGCGCTACAAAAGTGCAATCGGCGGCTTGGCAGCGCCCCTTCCCCCAAGCACTAAAACAAAGGGGGCCCAAAGGCCCCCTTTTCAATTTGATTAAGTACGCCGGATCAATTCGGGATCAGATCCGGAACAATGGTCACGATCGACGGGAAGAACCACAGGATCGCAATCCCAACCACCTGAATGATCACGAACGGAATGATCCCACGATAGATGTGGCCTGTTGTGACCTCTTTAGGCGCAACCCCCCTGAGGTAGAACAGCGCAAACCCAAACGGCGGCGTCAGGAACGACGTCTGAAGGTTCACCGCCACCATGATCGTCACCCATTTCGGATCGAACGAGCCACCATAAATCACCGGTCCCACGATGGGGATCACGATGTAGATGATCTCGAGGAAGTCCAGCACGAAGCCCAGAATGAACAGCACCAGCATCACGATCAGGAAGACCGTGAACTCGTTGTCAAAGCTGCGCAGGAATTGCTGAATATAGTGCTCACCCCCGAACGAGATCACCACCAGGTTCAGCAGTTGCGATCCGATCAGGATAGTGAACACCATCGAGGTCACCTTGGCCGTCTCGCGCACCACCGGCGTCAGAACACCGCTGGTGAACAAAACCCAGCACCCAAACAACAGACCGAACAGGGCATACAGATAAGCACCGTAAGCAATTATGAAGGCGACCCAGGTCTCAAAGTTCACATTGCTCTGATTGATGCGTAGATCAAAGTTCACGCCCATCAGCAGCGCAATGATCACGGCAAAAGTGGCCCAGATGATCACCTTGCCGGAACGCTCCTGATCCTGCAGCTTGCGATAGGCTGCCAGCATGATCGCTCCGCCCGCTCCCAACGCGGCCGCTGGTGTCGGGTTGGTCACACCGCCCAGAATTGATCCTAGCACCGCGATAATCAGAACCAATGGCGGGAAGACCACCCGGATCAGATCATTCGTGGCACACCGGGCTGCCGCCTCCTTGCAGCCGTACATTGCCAAGGCAAAGGGCAAAGCCAGAAGGACGAAGGTCAATCCCGAAGACGTTGTTGGTGCAATCAACAGAACATCAACCAGCAACATCAACAGCAAACCGATAGCGCCCAAAATCAACGGCTGCTTTAGTTTGGATGGCGCAATGCCGCGGCCCATGACCAGTGTCAGACCCAGCAAAACCACAATCACCGCAACACCAGTACCAATCGGCGCCGCAGCGGCGATCTTGGCCTCTCGCGCCTCGACCAGCGCCTCTTCACTCAGTCGTTCGGCATTGGCGACACCGCCTGCGGCGTCAATCGTTTCCTGCTCGGATACCGCCTGATCCCAGGCGGATTGTCCGTGCAGTTCGATCATCGACACCTTGCACTGCTCGGACACATTGGTGCGCAGCGACGCGCCCGCACCGATGTCCGAGAACGCCGAGACGTTGATATTCTGGCTACCAATGACCCCCGAGCTGCCCAGCAGGACTGCGCCAACGATCAGGGCAACAGGTGCGCCAAGCAACCAAGTCAGGCCTTCACTGCGCGTGATCGGCTCACCACTACCACCGGACATCGGCACCGCTGGTGCCTTATCAGGGTTCAGCAGTGCATAGCAAAATGCATAAATCGCGTAGAGCAACGCCAGCATGATCCCAGGTAACAAAGCGGCCTGAAACAGCGTACCGACCGAAACCACAGCCGGTTCCCCCAGATAGGTCAGCGCATCGGTACAGCCTGCGTCCTGAGCGCGGGTTTCCTGTGCGGTCGAATAGAGATCACCCGCCAAGGTGCCCAACAGAACGATCACGATGGACGGCGGAATGATCTGCCCCAACGTGCCCGATGCCGCAATCACACCGGTCGCCAGTTCAGGCGAGTAGTTGTTGCGCAACATGGTCGGCAGCGCCAGCAGGCCCATGGTTACCACGGTCGCACCAACAATACCGGTCGAGGCCGCCAGGAATGCACCCACGACCACGATCGACACGGCCAGACCACCCGGCAGCGGCCCAAAGACACGCGCCATTGTTGTCAGCAGATCGTTCGCGATCTTCGAGCGTTCCAGAGTGATGCCCATCAGAACGAACATCAAAACGGCCAGCAGGGTCTCAATAGACTGCCCCGCTAGAACGCGTTCGTTCATGCGGTTCACGATGAACGACACGTTGCGATCCAGCGCGGTTTCCCAACCAGCGGGGAAGACCGCCTCGCCTACCCTTGGTAATTCCGGGTATCGGAATATGGATACGGAATCCGGTTTGACCCCGGAATTCACCAGATCACGATAGGCTGTTGAGCCAGTGTCGATGGCCTGATGGATCAGCAGTCCGGCACTGTCCAGCGCGGCGATGATCCCGAATGAGATGATACCGGCCCCACCGATGGCAAAGGCCACCGGGAACCCGGAAAGGATGCCCCCAAAGAGGCAGAAGAATACGATAATGAGGCCTATCTCGACGCCATCAAGTCCGAATAACATAGTCTGGGTCTCCGTCCCTAATGTGCGCCTTCGTAGGCTTCTTCACCCTCGCCAAGGCTGTCCTTGTCGAGATATTTTCCAACGCTGTCCGGCCCTTCCACGTATTCCAGATACGAGCGGTACAGGAATGCGATCGCGTGCAGGAATACCATCGCGGCAAAGGCCACGAGCAGTATCTTGAACAGGAAGTATCCGTTGAACCCATTTGGGCTGAACCCGATGGTTTCAATGTTCCAGCGCAGCGCGCGGGATTTCATCACCAAACGATCCAGCGTGTCACTGGCCGACGGTTTCGGCACGATCAGGTGCCGCCACATGAAGTACCAGCCATACATCCAGGTCAGCACCGCCATTGGCATCATGAAGAAAACCGCACCCAACATGTCGACCACGCGTTTGGCGCGGTGGCTGATACCAGCATAGATAAGGTCAACTCGCACGTGACCGCCTTGCACGAATGTGTATGTGCAGCACAGGCAGACGACCATCGCGTTATAGAGTTTCAACTCTTCCGCGAACCAGCTGATATCCATCTGAAACGGAATACCCAGTCCAAACGACATATCCGGGCGGGTAAACACGCGCTGCATGAACACGATGACGATCTGCTGAATGACCATCAACAGACCGGCCCAGGCAAAGAAACGCCCGGTGGTGTTGGCGAACCCTTCCAGGCCCCGCACCATGCCCCACATGAAATTCCGGTAGTACAGCCCGATGGCTGTCAGAACCAGAAAGAGTGTGAAAACCACAAAGAAGAACTCGACTGATCCACCGTAATAGACAAAGCGCATGATCGCTTCTTTGTCCGACCAGTTCAGCCAGAGTTGCGGATGCGTGATGGCGTATCCGAAATTATAGAAGGCTTCGGCAATGTTTTGAACGAACCACACAAGTCCGTTCCACAGGGCGCCGAAGAACGAGATACCGTTTTCGTCCTGCATGTTGTCCCCAGGTCGTATCAGTTGCACTGCTGATTATAGCGGTTTGATGGGTCCGCGCATACGCAACAGAGAAAGGTTTCCCCGCGAAAGCGGGGAAACCAATTGATCGTTTGGAAAACGTTTAGCCGCGAACGCGGTTACGCTGCGTTGTGTAAACGCCCGATGACAGGTCAAGCCAACCAGCCGACGATGCCGACGACGCCATGGCGCTGTCGTGGATCTTCTTGAACAGCTCGTCGCCCATGTTTTCGTCCAGCACTTCCTGGCTGGCCGCACCAAACGCATCCCAAACGCTGTCCGGGAATTCCATGACCTTGACGCCACCTGATTGCAGGCGCTGCAGAGCGGCACCGTTGTTGGCCAGGAATTGTGCCAGGTTCCACTGGTGTGCTTCGGCAGCGGCAATCTCGATGATCTTCTGCTGAGCGGGTGTCAGGCTGTCGAACACGTCGCGGTTGGTTGCCAGCGACAGGCCTGCGTTCGGCTCGTGGAAACCGGCGGTGTAGTAAACCTTGGTGATTTCCTGGAAACCGGCTTTTTCGTCAGCCCACGGACCGATCCACTCGGTACCGTCGATCGCGCCGGACGACAGCGCCTGATACACTTCCGAACCCGGAATGTTCTGCACGGACGCGCCCAGTTTACCCAGAGCTTGGCCACCCAGACCGGGCATACGGAATTTCAGACCTTGGAAGTCTTCTGGACCGTTGATCTCTTTCGAGTACCAGCCACCCGCCTGCGCGCCGGTGTTACCTGCCAGGAACGACTTCAGTCCAAAGATCTGGCCCAGCTCGTCATGCAGCTCCATGCCGCCGTCCTGGTAGTACCAGTTCACCATTTCCTGAGCGGTCATGCCGAACGGAACAGCGGTGAAGAAGGCATAGCCCGGGTGCTGGCCAACAAAGTAGTAGTCCGCCGCGTGATACATGTCGGCCTGACCCGACGATACCGCGTCAAAGACTTCGAATGCGCCAACCAGTTCACCGGCAGCCTTGATGTCAACGGTCAGGTTGCCGTCCGACATCGCAGTGATGCTGTCGGCGCAACGCTGTGCGCTGTCGAAAACACCCGCCAGGCCGCGACCCCACGAGGTTACCATGGTCAGCGTGCGCTTACCCTGCGCATATGCCGGTGCCGCCAGCGTGGTGGCTGCAGCTGCCGAGCCGCCCAGAGCAGATGTTTTTAGAAATGAACGACGATCCATATGAGTGTTCCTCCCCTACATATTCAAAACCCGGGCAATTGCCGGGCGTAGTCGTTTTCAGTGCGCGTCAGCCTAATGACCAAGATGTGAATGTGAATACCTAGTACTACGTAGGGGATCGCGTTTTTGATGTTTTCCCGGATGCAAACCGTGACAAATGCAAAATAATTCTGCGCGCCGGCCCTCTCATATGCGCCAATTCACCAAAAATTTTGCAATTTGCCGCCTGCTTGCGTATCGATTCGCCTATGAGGGGATTCCGTAATCTGATTTCGCTGACCTATGGCCAGAAATTGTCGCTTGTGGCGGCGATCCCTTTGGTCGTGGCGGTGGCCGCGATTGCGTTCTTTGTGGCGCAGGAATCCCGTGCAACTGCCGAACGGGAAATTCAGGCACTTGAACGACGTCTGATCGAGGCCAAAAAAGAAGAGCTCAAGAACTATGTCACGCAGGCCCGCAACGGGTTTGCCTATATCTATGGACGTGCATCACCAGAGGACCAGGTTGCACAAAACCTTGTAACACAGATCCTTTCGGCAATGATCTACGGCAAGGACGGTTTCTTTTTCGTCTATGACTATGACGGCAACAACCTTGTCAGCCCGCGCCAGACCGAATTCATCAACCAAAACTGGGTGGGTCTGACCGACAGTGATGGCACCCCCATCGTGGACGAGTTCATCCGGCTAGCCCGCCAGGGTGCGGGCTGGCACAGTTTCATGTGGCAGAAACCCTCGACCGGGGAAGAAGCGCAAATGATCGCCTATGTGGTCGGCCTGCAGGATTGGCGGTGGGCTGTCGGCACAGGAGTATTCATCGACGACATCGTCGCGACAGTCGCCAACGCGCGGGCCGAGGTCGAGGCCCGTGTGCAACGGACTTTCTCTTACATTGGCGCAATTGTTCTTGCCGCGGTGTTGGTTGTCTTCACCTCGGGCATGTTGCTGAACGTCCGCGAGCGCCGCCTGGCAGATGCCAAACTTAAAGAACTGACGCAGCGGGTTTTTGATGCGCAAGAGGAAGAGCGTGGGCGCGTGGCGCGCGAATTGCATGACGGTATCAGCCAGATCCTCGTCGGTGTCCGCTATGCGCTGGACAATGCCCGCCGTCGCCTGTCTCGCGGTGACGATGCCGGGGCACAGGCACCTCTGGAAAAGGGCATCGACACACTGGGCGCGGCTATTACAGAAGTCCGCCGCATCAGCCGCGACCTGCGGCCCGGCGTGCTGGACGATCTGGGCCTTGGCCCTGCCCTCAAGGCGCTGACCGACGATTTCTGCGAACGCACCGGGATCGAAACCGAATTCTCGACCGTGGTGTTCCGCAACCGGCTGGACCAGGACAGCAAGATCGCTCTGTATCGCATCGCCCAAGAAGCGCTGACCAATATCGAGCGTCATTCCGGGGCGACACGTGTTACAATCGACCTGCGCGGCCACAAGAAAGGCGCGACAATGCGGATCACCGACAATGGCCGTGGGTTACGCACCACACCTGATCCCGCCAACCCCGGTATCGGCTTGCGCAACATGCAGGAACGCATCGAACAGCTTGACGGATCGCTGCGCATTCTGTCATCACGCGCCCCACGCAGCGGCACAGTGATCGAGGTCAGCCTGCCTCTGAGCCACATGCTGCCGCCGCAAGAGGACGCAACGCCTAACCGAAAGGCTGGTACATGAGCGATCAGACAATCCGGGTTCTTATCGTTGACGACCACCCCATGGTCGCTGAAGGGATTCAATCGATCCTTGAAAGCTATGATGAGATCGAGGTGGTCGGAACACTGGGCAGCGGACAAGAGGCTGTGGATCAGGCGACCGATCTTGCGCCCGACGTGATCCTGATGGATCTGAACATGCCCGGCTTAGGCGGCCTCAGCGCGACCGAGATCATTCTGGAACGTCTACCCCGGACACGCATTCTGATCCTGTCCATGCATGACAGCCCTGAATACATTTCGACCGCGCTCAGCCATGGCGCCAGCGGATACGTTCTCAAGGACGTGCCGACGGATGAGATCAAACAGGCCATCGACGCCGTGATGCGTGGTGAGCAGTACTTGTGCACCGGAGCCAGCGGATCGCTTCAGCCCAAAGGCGATAGCGCCCGCGAGGCATTGACCGGGCGCGAACAGACAATTCTGCTGGAATTGGCGCAGGGCAAATCCAACAAGGAAGTCGCCGCAGCATTGGATATCTCGGTTCGAACCGTTGAAACGCACCGCAAGAACATCCGGCGCAAACTTGGGATTTCATCCACCGCTGGCCTGACCCGCTATGCGCTTGAACATGGCGTACTACAAGGCACAAGCCCTGGCTTCTGACCCCGCAGCGCGGAATGCGCTGCCTGGCCCAACCGGAGGACGTGCGCCGAAGGCGCATCGACGACGGGCGGGAGCTTTTTAACTCAAGACTTTGCTCGCAAACCTTCGCCAAAAAACACCAGTGTTCCGTCCTCATCCAGGACGTGAAACTCGCGTTGTTGATACGGCTGATCAAACGGCGGACGCACGCGCCCCTCTGGTAAATCAGCTAACCCTGCCTTGAGGGTTTCATACAGATCATCAATCCCGGCCACATCGATGTAAAAGGACTGATCATCCCCCAAGGCACGACCATCATCGCGCGGCGGGCATTCAAGCAAGCGAATGGCGACCTTGCCACGCGACAGGAAGGCATAATTGTCCTGCCTGAAACCGCAGGAAAATCCCAACCGATCGCAATAGAAATCAATCTGCTTTTGCAGTGACGAACACAGAACAAATGGCGTGAGCTGTAGCAATTCCGGCATATGCCCCTCCGACGGTAGCCCCTGCTCTCGATTGTAACCCGCGACCGGTTAATCCAACAACTGATCCTTGCGCAATCCAGCACGCTGGTGATGATGCGGCAGAACCCGCCCATACAGCTGTTGGGTACGCTCAACCCCGCCACACATGCCTTCGGCTTCGACAAAGGAAAAGATGCCTACATATCGGCTGCGCTTCCCTTGGACCGGAGCGACCCGGTGCAATGCATATCTGCCCTTGAAGATCTGCAGATCCCCGGGCTGCAGCTCCAACGTCCTGACCAGCGCCCTGTTTCCGTCCAGAACAGAGGCCACGGATGAGAAATTCTCGTATTCGGTGCTGCGCAAGTTCGGCACGTATTCAAAGGCCCCACCCGTCTCGCCATTCTGGATGGCCAGTGTCACGGTGTAGTTGTTGGTATCGAAATGCCAGGGAAAGCCCTGCCCTTCTTCGACCACGTTGACGATCACATCCGCCAGCGGATCGTCATAGCGAAAGAACCGATCCTCCGGCTCATCCAGCCCATCGCGTATGAACGGCAAAAAGCCCTCGAACTCATAAATTCGGCGCAAAGGTCCTGATTTGGGAAAGTTATCCGCGGGAACGAAAGCGTTGGACCGATCATAGAATCTGCGTATCGGGTGGTTCAGGTCCAAACGGGGATCGTCCTGTGAGAAATAAGCGTTGGTGCGGTTGAAAGAGCGATGCGCCCGGTCGGCCACGGCATCCGCCTCTTTCAATAGCTGCGCCAAACCTTCGGGGTGGATAAAACCGGGCAAAACGGCGCAGCCGTCCTGATCCAACTCGCTGCGCAGATCACCGATCAGTCGTTCATATGCGCGCGAGTCCGGGCAATCGATCGGATACCGCCCCAGATCAACGAGATCATGGATCATCCACCGCCTCCCTTCCTTGTTCGGTCACTCTCAGCGTGCCGCAGTCAAAACTACTCATCATGCTTGTTTCGGACATAGCGATGCCGCTTTTTGACTACCTTCAAGGCAGAAATCCGGAGGTCAAAAGGGGCATTTTTCCTGAATATTCCCTGCATGCGTCAATCTGCGCAATAAAATGTCGCAAAATTCACCCTCAGAGTTACAAAATTGGTGCAAAAGCCTGTTGACGCCCCTTCCCCCGGCTCATAATGTCCCTGCACGCAAAGAAGGAGCCTCTGGCGATGAGAACGCTAGTCGTAATCGTAGGAACCACGCGCATGGGCCGGTAACGGTAAACCATAATCGAACCCATGCGCCTCCGAAAATCTCGGGGGCTTTTTTTTGTCAAACGCAAGACACATGTCGCGAACGGAGCAAAGCAGATGACACGTGAGATGACCGGCGCAAAGATGGTAGTTCAGGCCCTCAAGGATCAGGGCGTGGACACGGTATTCGGATACCCCGGCGGTGCTGTGCTACCGATTTATGATGAGATTTTTCTGCAAAACGATATTCGTCACATTCTGGTGCGGCATGAACAAGGCGCAGTTCACGCAGCCGAAGGTTATGCTCGCTCGACCGGCAAGCCCGGCGTTGCCCTTGTGACCTCTGGCCCCGGCGCGACAAACGCCGTGACCGGCCTGACGGATGCGCTGCTGGATTCGATCCCGATTGTGGTTTTGACCGGACAGGTTCCGACGTTCATGATTGGCTCGGACGCGTTCCAGGAAGCGGACACCGTCGGCATCACCCGCCCCTGCACCAAGCATAACTGGCTGGTCAAGGACACGGACTCGCTGTCCGACACGATGCACGAGGCATTCCATGTCGCCACCTCGGGTCGCCCTGGTCCGGTTCTTGTCGATATCCCCAAGGACGTTCAGTTCGCAACCGGTGACTATAGCGCTCCAAAGCCCTCGACCTCGCACTACCAACCGATAGTGAAGGGCGATTTGGAGGAGATCACCGAACTGGTCGCCGCAATTGAGACCGCCAAGAAGCCCGTCTTTTACACCGGCGGCGGCGTCATCAACTCCGGCACAGCGGCCAGCCAGTTGCTGCGTGAGCTGGTCGATGCGACCGGCTTCCCGATCACCTCGACCCTGATGGGTCTGGGCGCCTACCCGGCTTCGGGCAAAAATTGGCTGGGCATGCTGGGCATGCACGGACTCTATGAGGCCAATTTGGCCATGCATGACTGCGACCTGATGATCAACATTGGTGCGCGGTTCGATGACCGGATCACTGGGCGGATCGACGCGTTCTCGCCCAACTCGAAAAAAGCCCATATCGACATCGACCCGTCCTCGATCAACAAGGTGATCCGCGTGGACATTCCGATTGTCGGCGATGTTGCCCATGTGCTGGAGGATATCCTGAAGGTTTGGAAAGCGCGTGGCCGCAAGACAGATGAGGCGTCGGTTGCCAAGTGGCAGGATCAGATCACCGAATGGCGCAAAGTGAACTGTCTGGCCTACACCAACAGCGAAAAGACGATCAAACCGCAATACGCGCTTGAACGGCTGGAAGAGCTGACCAAAAAGCACGACCGTTACATCACCACCGAGGTCGGTCAGCACCAGATGTGGGCCGCGCAGTATCTGGGCTTCGAAGATCCGAACCGCTGGATGACGTCAGGCGGATTGGGCACGATGGGCTATGGCTTCCCGGCCTCCATCGGTGTGCAGATGGCGCACCCTGACGCGCTGGTCATCAACGTCGCGGGCGAAGCCTCTTGGCTGATGAACATGCAGGAAATGGGCACCGCCGCACAGTATCGCCTGCCGGTGAAACAATTCATTCTGAACAACGAACGCCTTGGCATGGTTCGTCAGTGGCAGGAACTGCTGCATGGCGAGCGGTACTCGCATTCCTGGTCCGAGGCCCTGCCCGATTTCGTCAAACTCGCCGAGGCCTTTGGTGCCAAGGGTATCCTGTGTTCCGACCCCGCCGATCTGGATGACGCAATCATGGAGATGATCAACTATGACGGTCCTGTCATCTTTGACTGTCTGGTCGAAAAGCACGAGAACTGCTTCCCCATGATCCCGTCGGGCAAGGCGCATAACGAAATGCTGTTGGGCGAAGCCGAAACGCAAGGCGTGATCGATTCCAAAGGTTCGGTTCTGGTCTGACACAATTCGACGGATTTTGTCGGGTGCTCTGGCAGCCGACCATCAAAGGATTATGAAAGGGACATAAATGTCTGCCCTACATATCAAAAAAGGTGCAACGCGCCATTCCGCCTACAACCTACGCCCCACGTTTTCGGACGTGCAGGAACGCCATACGATTGCGGTTTTGGTTGAAAACGAACCGGGTGTTCTGGCCCGCGTGATCGGACTGTTCTCGGGCCGGGGTTACAACATCGAAAGCCTGACCGTCGCCGAGGTGGATCACACTGGCCACCTGAGCCGGATTACCATCGTCACCACCGGCACCCCTCAGGTGATCGAACAGATCAAAGCCCAATTGGGCCGTATCGTTCCGGTACACGAGGTTCACGACCTGACTGTCGAAGGCCCCTCGGTCGAGCGGGAACTGGCGATCATCAAGGTTGTCGGCGCGGGCGACAAGCGGGTCGAGGCGTTGCGTCTGGCCGATATCTTTCGCGCCAGCGTCGTAGATAGCACGTTGAATTCGTTCATCTTCGAGCTCACCGGTGCCCCGGACAAAATCGACGCCTTTGCCGATCTGATGCGCCCGCTGGGCCTTATCGAGATTGCACGCACCGGCGTGGCCGCCCTGCTGCGCGGCGACTGACTTTTTCGCCTCGCCCCCCCTTTTGGATACCGGGGCGAGGCGCAGTCCCAGGACATGTTCAAACAATATCGCTGTATGTTGCTTATGAGCATGGTTACCCAAAAAGATCATACAAATTGACGTAAAGCCTATTGCGTTTGCCTGCCCCGACGTTAACTTCGGAGGCGTAGCGTGGTGTTGGGATGCGCCAGCTGGGGTCACCAGTACGATTGTGAATGCATGCACGGCCAAAAAGGTCGGGTGCGTCGCGCTTTTTGAAATGACACTCTGGAACCTGGGACAGAAATGACCATGAGTATCCGCAGTCCTGATGAATTGCGCCAGATGTTCGGCGACAATCTGCGACAATTGTCGCGGCAATATTCGTCCGTGTCCGAGCTGTGCCGTCAACTGGGCATCAACAGGACCCAATTCAACAGATATCTGGCGGGTGAAAGCTTTCCCCGCCCCGATGTTCTGGATCGCATGTGCCGGTTTTTCGAGGTCGACGCCCGTATCCTGTTGCGGCCTCTGGAGGAAATTGAAACACCTCCGGAACATCCGGCTGCTTCGGCCCTGACTGAATTCCTGGGGTCCGGCCCCTCAACGCTAACCGAAAACCTGCTGCCGGCGGGCTTTTATTATGCGACGGAAACGGGACTGGACGGATCTCCCATGACCAGACACCGGCTGATCCACACGCGCCGATTGCCGCAATGTACGCTGGTGCGCAGCTATGAGCCCGAAAATGAGGGGATACCGGCCGACACCACCAGACGTGAAGTACAGGGCATCGCGGCCTGCGCCGGGCGGCAGATTTTTATCCTTATGTCCAGCCGCGCGGCCCAAAACAGCCGTATCTACCTTGTAACGCGCGGCGCTGAAGAAAACTCCGAGCGATGGCGTGGCATTGCAATTTGCCTGTCCAAAACCAACGCTCAGGCGACCACAATGCGCCGGATTTCGCTGAATTATCTGGGCACTCATGCAAAGGCCGCCCTGCCAGCGGCGCGCGCTGCCAAGCGGCTCAAGCAAAGCGCTGCATAGGCTCTTCAGGCGTCTATCCCGGCCCCTGCCAGAGTGATCAGACGATACAGGTGCCAACTGGCATGCCCCAGCAAAGGCAAGACGATCAACAGCCCCAAAAACCACGGGATCATGGCCACAAACGTCACGACGGCCACGAACACACCCCACCCCAGCATGATCTTCGGGTTCGACCGGACATAGCTGAAACTGGCGATCATCGCAGTCACGAAGTCCAGTTCTCTATCCAGCAACATCGGGATCGAAAGGACGGTGATCATGTATAGAATAAGCGCGAAAATGGCCCCCACGATGCTGCCGACGGCCAGCATAGTCAGGCCATTGGGTGTCATAAAGACCTCTAGCGAACTGGAGACGTTGGTCATGGTCGACAGCCCCATGAACAACGCAAAGATCATATGACCCAAGAAAAACCAGAACAGGAAAATCACAACGATAATCGCGCAGATGGATGGCAATTGACGACGGCTCTGCTGCAGGACAACGCCGAAAACCTCGTTGAAATCCAAAGGTTCACCCTGTTCTAGCCGGTGTGACACCTCATACAACCCTACTGCCGCAAAAGGGCCGAGCAATGGGAACCCTATGGTGGCCAACACCAGCCAGAATGACGTCTGCGTCTGCACCGTGACCCACGCCATGGCCAGGCCAGCCAACACATAGAACCCACCGAACAACAGTCCAAAAACAGGTGCTCGACGAAAATCAGCCCAGGCACGGCGCAATGCCTCGCGCAGCATTCTGGTATCCACAGGTCCCATATCCGGAACCCCAAAGGGTTTTTCCATGCTCTGTTTTTCCTCCTGTTTCCGGTGCTCTCCTCAAGCCGGTCGGTTTTGTGGCCACCCGGTCGCGTCGTGATACGCAGCTCCCATTGACAATATATCCGCATCCGCGCCGCGTGGTCCAAAGACTTGCATGCCCATCGGCAACCCGCCTGCCCCAAACCCCACCGGCACCGACAGACACGGCAAGCCAATCAAGCTGACTGGAATCATGACCTGCATCCAGCGGTGATAGGTATCCATGCTTTTACCGGCAATCTCGGTGGGATACGGAAGCTCAAGTTCAAACGGCCAGACCTGAGTAGACGGCAGGATCAACGCATCAAATCCTTCGAACAGTTCAGCCGCGCGCCGGAACCAATCCGATCGTACAACACTTGCCTGATGCACCTGCATCGCCGTCAAGGCTTGCCCCTGGTCAAGCTCCCATTGCGCCGTGTCCTTCAACTGCGCCCGCTGTTCAGACTGCGGGGCCAGACTTGCCGCCACGCTCCAGGATCGTAAGGTCGACCAGCTTTCGAATATGCGTTCCGCATCAAAGGGCGGCGCAACAGCTTCAACCTGCGCCCCCTGCTGTACGAAAACGGACAGCGCATCCTGGCACAGGTCCAAAATACCATCCTCAAACGGCATCGCCCCGCCCCAGTCGCCTAGCCAGCCGATCCGCATACCGGACAGATCGGCCGCCTGAACTGGGGACACCGCAGCATTATGCGGGGTTGCAGGATGCCGCGGGTCAGGCCCTGAAATTACGTCCAACAACACACCCAGATCTTCAGGTGTTCGGGCCATCGGACCAAGCGTGGACAGTTGGTGAAGGAATACGTCGCCCACCGGTTCGGGCGGCACACGTCCCCAACTTGGGCGAAACCCATAGACATTGTTCCAGGCCGCCGGATTGCGCAGACTGCCCATCATGTCAGAGCCATCCGCCAGCGCCACCATCCCGGTGGCCAGCGCAACCGCTGCCCCACCCGATGATCCACCACATGTCTTAGAGCGATCATATGGGTTACGTGTGGCGCCATAAACGGGATTGAACGTGTGCGAGCCCAAGCCGAACTCTGGCGTATTTGTTTTACCGATCAGGATTGCGCCGGCCGCCCGCATTCGTGCGGCTATCAGATCGTCCTGTTCGGGTACATGATCGCGATACAGCGGTGATCCCTGCGACGACACCACTCCGGCGACATTCACCAGATCTTTGACCGCGATCGGCAGCCCATGCAACGGGCCTGTCACTGGTCCCGCATCCAGCGCACGCGCCTCGGCCATCAGCGCCTCTTCATCGCGCAGCGCAACAATCGCATTCAGAGGCGGGTTGACCGCGGCAATGCGATCCAAGGTTTCACGCATCAGATCAGCGGCTAAGAGACGCCGGGCCGAAAGCGCCGCCAACAAGGCAGTTGCGGTTGTCTGACTTAAATCCATCCGGGACCCATCGCATTCAGTGTTACCAAGTCGCGATCAGCCTAGCGAGGCCGCAACCCCATTTAAACCCGTGTTTTACATATATCTTTTACCACGCACACCGCAGTGCACGGATCAGCTACATCTGGCCAAAAACATCCCGGGGGAGTCTCCGCCTGCGGAGACGGGGGCAGCGCCCCCTTGCGGCGTCTCAGCCGTCGCCTTGTGCCTCGGAGCGGCTCTTGCCCGCCACATCCATCGCAAGGGTGGCAGCCATGAACCCATCCAGGTCGCCATCCAGTACACCTTTGGTGTCGGATGTCTCATGGTTGGTGCGCAGATCCTTGACCATCTGATAGGGCTGCAAAACATAAGACCGGATCTGGTTGCCCCAGCCCGCATCACCTTTGGCCTCATGTGCCGCGTTGATGTCCGCGTTGCGACGGTCCAATTCCTGCTGATACAGGCGCGATTTCAGGGCCTTCATAGCAATATCGCGGTTCTGGTGTTGCGACTTCTCAGAACTGGTCACGACGATCCCGGTCGGAATGTGCGTAATTCGAACTGCCGAATCCGTGGTGTTCACGTGCTGACCACCCGCGCCCGAAGACCGATATGTGTCGATGCGAATTTCGGACGGGTTCACCTCAATCTCGATATTGTCGTCGACCACCGGATAGACCCAGACCGAACTGAAGGATGTGTGCCGCTTGGCTGCCGAGTCAAATGGCGAAATGCGCACCAGACGATGCACGCCGCTCTCGGATTTCAACCAACCATAGGCGTTATGGCCGGAAATCTTGTAAGCAGCGGATTTGATGCCAGCCTCTTCGCCCGCCGTCTCGGACTGCAGCTCGACAGTGTACCCCTTCTTCTCAGCCCAGCGGACATACATCCGCGCCAGCATCGAGGCCCAGTCACAGCTTTCGGTGCCACCGGCGCCCGAGTTGATTTCAAGGAAGGTGTCATTGCCGTCGGCCTCGCCATCCAGCAGCGCCTCAAGCTCCTTCTTGGCGGCCTTCGCCCCCAATTTCTGAATGGCGTCTTCGGCGTCGGTGACGACCTCTTCGTCCTCTTCCATCTCACCAAGTTCGATCAGCTCGATATTGTCGCTCAGATCGGTCTTGATGGATTCGTATGTCTCAATGGCATCCACCAACATCTGACGCTCGCGCATCAGTTTCTGCGCATTCTCAGGGTTGTCCCACAGGTTGGGATCCTCGACGCGCGCATTGAATTCCTCAAGACGATGAGGGGCGGTCTCATAGTCCATACGCTGCGCCAGCAGCTCCAGTGACTTTTCGATTTCCGCCACGGTGTTCTGGGTTTCGGCGCGCATGGTCTTGTCCCAACTTGCTCAATCAGGCCTGCGTGATAGCAAGAGGCGCGGGCCACCACAAGACGGGCGACACGGGAATGCAAAACGCGCTGAACGAGTTTCTGACCAGATGGGAATTGGAGGACGCACAGCCCGTCGCAAATACCGGGCATGCACACGTGTGGAAGGTCCGAACTTTGGACAACACGCCTGCCGCCCTCAAGATCTATCGCCGTCCAAACCGTGGCAATGAAACAGCTGGTCCGCACCTGATCCACCTGTGGCGTGACCGGGGTGCTGTGCACATACTGGCCGAGGCCCCCAACGCCGTTTTGACGGAATGGCTTGAAGGGCCATCGCTTGGGAACATCGCGCGGTCAGGCCGCCCGGATGATGCGGTACGCGGTCTGGCGACGGCAGCGGGCCGACTGCATCAAAGCCCGACCATCAACGCGACCGGGCTGAAACCGCTTCAGGAAGTCTTCGCGCCAGTTTTCGACTGCCAATTCGCAGATGACTGCCCGACCCGGCTACGGCACGACATGATGCAAGCGATCAGCATTGGCCGTCACCTTCTGGACACGCAGGATACGGTTGTTCCGCTGCACGGGGATCTGCATCATGACAACGTGATCGCAACACCCGCCGGGCCTCGGGTATTTGACGCAAAGGGGTACATCGGCGATCCCGCTTTTGAGCTGGCCAATGCCCTGCGTCATCCAAAAGGTTTGCCAGAGTGGGTTCGGCGACCTGAACAGATTGAATCCGGCCTGGCACTATACGCGACCGCCATGCGGGTTAACGAAATACGACTTGCCGAATGGGCTACCGCAAAATGTGCTCTGTCGATCTTCTGGCGCGCAGATGGCACCGTCACAAATGACCCGGAAGAAGACCTGTTGAACCTGCTCCTGCAGGCAGCGGATCAGTAAAGACCGCCGCCCTGCAGTTCACCCTGGCTGGCGTTGGGGCCAACGGTGATTGTGTTGCCAGTCGACGTGGTAACCTGACGGCCCGAGTTGGCCTCTTCGAACAAAGGCAGATCAGAGCCCATCGCAAAGCCACCGTCATAGACACGGTCGATAAAGCCGTCGACGCCATCGCGGAAGTATTCGGCCACGACATAGTCACCGGAAGCATCGGCAGGCAGGCGCGCGCCACTGAAGCGGTCGATCTTGATGAAGTGACCACCTTCGGGCACATCAAACGGACCACCGCCGTATTTCTCGACCGCTTTCTCCATGAAGCTTTGAAACACAGGTCCGCACAACGTGCCCCCATAGGCCCCTCGCCCCATTGGACGCGGCCGGTCATACCCGATATAGCAACCAGCAACGATGTTCGAGGTGAAGCCAATGAACCACGCATCCTTGGATTCGTTCGTCGTACCCGTTTTACCCGCAGTCGGCACTGGCAGATTGACGACACTGGACGCGGTCCCACGATCCACCACACCTTTCATCATCGACGTCAGCTGATACGCGGTGATCGCATCCATGACCTGAGAGCGGTTCGTCTCAATTGTGGGCGACTCGCCCGGCTCAAGCCAGGCCGAGTTACAATCCAAGCACTGACGGTCGTCGTGACGATAGATCGTCTTGCCAAACCGATCCTGAATACGGTCGACCAGAGTGGGCTCCACCCGCTCACCGCCGTTGGCGAACATCGCGTAGGCGGCGACCATCTTGTACAGCGTGGTTTCTTCCGACCCCAGCGAGTTCGCCAGGAACGCACCCATACGGTCATAGACACCAAACCGTTCCGCGTAGCCAGCGACAACCGGCATAGTCACCTCTTGCGCCAGACGAATGGTCATCAGGTTCCGTGACTGTTCGATCCCAGTACGCAGCGGCGTTGGGCCGTAGAATTTGTTCGACGAGTTCTTGGGCCGCCACAGACCTTGGGGGGTGTTCACCTCAATCGGGGCATCCACAACGATAGTTGCGGGGCTATAACCACTGTCCAGCGCAGCCGCGTAGACGAAAGGTTTGAAGCTGGAACCGGGTTGGCGCTGCGCCTGCGTGGCGCGGTTGAACACCGAATCCTGATACGAGAACCCACCCTGCATCGCCAGAACACGGCCCGAGTTCACGTCCATCGCAACAAAGCCACCCTGCACTTCAGGCACCTGACGTGCAGACCACTGGCCTTCTTCCCCGGCCATAACCAGAATGACGTCGCCACGTTTGAAGTTCGCTGCGAAATCACCTTGCATCCATTTGATATCGGAACGTGGGATGATGCCGTCGGCCGGGCCGTCCTCGATCCCCACGGTCAATTGCTGTTCACCGACGTTCATCACAACAGCCGGATACCACTGCGTCGGAAGCACAACGTCACGGGGGATTTCTATGATGGCCAACGCTTCGCGCCACTGAGTTTCGTCGGTCAGTTTTTCTTCCGCAATAACCTCACCCGTCCCGCGCCATTTCCCGCGCGAGCGGTCGTATTTTTGCAATGCGGTACGCAGGGCTTTGGCGGCCTCAAGCTGCATTTCTTCGTCGACCGAGGCGCGGACAGCAAAGCCGCCGGTAAAGAACTCACCCTCGCCGAAATCGTCGCTCAGCTGGCGGCGTATCTCGTCGGTGAAATAGTCACGCGGCGGCAACGCCGTACGGAAGCTTTCGAAATCTCCGTTCTGGACCGAGCGGAGGGGCATTTCGACTTCGACCTCATAGGTCGCCTGATCGATATACCCATTCTGGTTCATCTCGCGCAAAACATAGTCCCGACGTGCAAGCAGACGCTCTTTTTGCCGAACCGGATGATAATCCGACGGTGCCTTGGGCATCGCGGCCAATGTCGCTGCCTCATGCGGCTCCAGCTCTTGCAGGGTCTTGTTGAAATAGGTCTGTGCGGCGGCGGTCACACCATAAGAGTTCTGACCCAGAAAGATCTCGTTCATATAGAGTTCGAGGATCTGTTCCTTGTCCAGCGTATCCTCAAGCCGAGTGGCGAGGATGATTTCCTTGATTTTCCGCTCGGCGCGGCGGTCGCCGGACAGCAGGAAATTCTTCATCACCTGCTGTGTAATGGTCGATGCACCGCGAACGGTTTCGCCCTTGGACTTCACCGCCTCAACACCTGCGGCAATGATACCGCGCGGATCGTAACCCTGGTGGGTGTAGAAATTCTTGTCCTCAGCCGAGATAAACGCCTGCTTCACCAGATCTGGAATCTCTTCGGACGGCGTGAACAAACGGCGTTCCTGCGCGAACTCGTCGATCAACTGGCCTTCGCCCGAATAGATTCGGCTGATCGTGGGCGGTTTGTACTGCGCCAACGATTCATGGCTGGGCAGGTCGCGCCCATACATCCAGAAGATCGCGCCGACGACCAGCGCGGCCATGAAGATACCCAATGTCACGAGGCTGAAGATCGCCCCGAAAATCGAAAGAATGAAACGGATCACGTTACTGCCTTTTACTCGCGGTGACGCCTATATAGTGATGGCCCGGCGCAGGGTCAAAACACGATGGCCAATACTAGCCGGTTTACGTCGCAGGGTCACTGACCAATCAAGGATCTTTTGATCAGGTCGTCCTGCCGCCATTTCTTAAGACCATCGACAATGCCCTGCGCCATTCCAACGCGCCATTCCGGGTTCCTGATATTCTGCAGGTCCCGGGGACTGGATAGAAACCCAAGCTCGACCAAAACCGAAGGAATATCCGCTGCCTTGAGAACCGAGAAGGACGCTGTGCGGATCGGCCTGCTGTTCATCGGGCCGCCCTGTTGTGTCATGCCATCTGCCAACGCACGGGCCAGCGCATCAGTTCGGGGCTTGGTTTCCTGACGGGCGATATCCAGCAGGATATCGGCCACCTGGTCATCCGCACCGCTCAGATCGATCCCCGAGATCAGGTCACCGCGGTCATGACGTTCCGCCAGCTTGTCACTGGCCACATCAGATGCTTCGTCCGACAAAGTATATACTGCGGCACCATGCGCGCGCCCTTCAGACAGGATATCTGCATGCAATGAGATAAACACATCCGCACCGGCCCTATGCGCCAGCGCGATGCGCCGTTCGAGCGAGACGAATTGGTCATCAACCCGCGTCATCACCACTTCGAACCCTCCGGTCCGCAATAAATGCTCGCGAAGCTCGCGCGCGAAAGTCAGCATCAGAGTCTTTTCGTCCAATCCGTCGGCCTCGGCCCCCGGGTCAATACCGCCATGGCCGGGGTCAAGCATGACCCGCAACGCGCCTGCCCCGCCCTGGCGCGGCTGGGTCGCTGTCACTGCGGGTTCGGGCAAATCCCAACCTTGTTGACGGGGTGCGCCTGCGCCAGCGGCGAATGAATCGAAATCGGTTCCTTGGAGAAGCAGCGACAGTTGCGCGCCTCCAGCCGTTTGATCAATTTTCATTTCGGCGCGGTCGACGGCCAAGGGCGCGCCAAGTTCCAGAACCATCCGAGACCAACCGGGAACGTATGCTCCGAATTGAACACCGCTGATACGATCGGTTTGCAGAAGCGCTTCGCGGTCAAGCCCGGTCCAGTCAACCTCTTGAAAATCAAGTACCATGCGATAGGGATCTTGCAATGTGAATACGCGGTAAGGGACGCCCTGGCTGAGGCCCAGATCGACCCTCACCCCTGCGCGACCTTCGTCCACAATGCGACTGTCATCCGGCAACACGCGCGCAAGCGCGCTGAAGTCATGCGCGACGGCGGCAGTCGACAGCACCCAAAACAGCGCAATGGCGTAAATGATCCTGCTCATGGCCTCAAGTTTTCCCGAGATCGTTTGTCTAGCACTCTATCGCATCCGGGGCCCGTTGTGAACGGCTCAGGCCTGTTCCGTGATCGCACCGCGATCCGCCATAAAGCGGTGCAGGCGCTGCAGACCCTCTTCGATGTCCGCCGTCGATCGCGCGTATGAAAACCGAAGCGTCGTATGACCGCGCAGCGGGTCGAAATCCAACCCCGGCGTGACGGCTACCCCGGCCTTTTCCAACACCTCGGCCGCAAAGGCCCGGCTGTCGTCGGTCAGGTCCGAGACGTCGGCGTAGACATAAAACGCCCCATCTGGCGGCGCGATATTGGTGAAACCGGCCTTGGGCAGCCCGTCCAGCATCAATTGGCGGTTGCGGCGATAAACATCCAGATTGGCCTGCAATTCATCGTTGCAGTCCATTGCCGCCAGCGCAGCCACTTGGCTGGCGTGCGGCGCACAGATGAACATGTTCTGAGCGATCCGCTCAACCACCCTCACCTGATCCTCGGGAACCACCATCCAGCCAACACGCCAGCCGGTCATCGAGAAATACTTGGAAAACGAGTTGATCACATAGCAGTCATCCGTCAGCTCCAGCGCGGTGACGGCTTTGGCCTCATATTCCAGCCCATGGTAAATCTCATCACTGATGAACGAAGCGCCCTGCCCCTGCGCGGCGTCAATAAGCGCGCCCATCGCTTTGTGATCCAACATCGTGCCCGTGGGGTTCGCAGGCGACGCAACCATCAGGCCCTGCAGGTCGAGCCCTGCGAAATCGGATGGCACGGGTTGCAGCCGGTTTTCGGGTGCGGTGGGCAGATCGACAGGGACCAGACCTAACGCTTTTAGAATTTGCCGGTAAGACGGATAGCCCGGTGCGCCGATGCCTACGCGGTCGCCGCTATCAAACAAGGCAGTGAAAGCCAGCAGAAACCCGCCGGACGACCCCGGTGTAACCACGACGCGGTCGGGGTTGAGATCGACGTTATACCACTCACCGTACAGATGTGCGATCCGTTGCCGCAGCGCGGGCAGACCCAAAGCCACGGTATAGCCCAGCGGGCCTTGGTCCATTTCTTTGGCCAAGGCCTGAACGGCCCCCTTGGGCGCGCCCGTTCCCGGCTGGCCGACCTCCATATGGATGATGTGCCGTCCGGCCTCTTCGGCGCGGCGTGCGGCCTCCATCACGTCCATCACGATGAAGGGATCGACCCCGGATCGGGTTGAGTTTCTCATGCCCATCTCCCATGTTGCAGCCATGGCTTTTGAACGCTTATCCAGGCTGGCGTCAATCCCGGCCCTGTTGCTGATTGCAGTGACATGGTTGAGCAGTGCGTTTCAGTCCAGCGCTCAAAGCCTGATCCGCGACCCCGATATCGAGCACGGGTTGCGCGAACTGGCCTTTCCCATTCTGCGGGCCGCCGGGCTAAACACCAATCGGGTGAAAATTCTGGTCGTCAATGACAGCACATTCAACGCATTTGTCATTGATTACAACGCGATATACGTAAATTACGGGCTAATCCTGACCGTCGAAAGCCCTGAGATGCTGCAAGCCGTGATCGCCCATGAAGCGGCTCATATCGCCAACGGCCATCTGGCCAGACGGGTTGAAAATATGCGCGCAGCGCAGCGCAAAGCACAGCTGGGCACTGCGCTGGCCCTGATCGCCGCAGCCGCAGGTGGTGGCGAGGCCGCAGCGGGAATCGCCGCTGGCACATCCGCGTCTGCCCTGCGCAGTTTCCTGGGGCACACACGGGCAGAAGAGGCATCGGCCGACCGCAGTTCGGCCAGTTACCTGCGCGCGGCGGGGATCTCACCCAACGGGATGGTCGCTCTGCACCAAAAGTTTGCCGGTCAGGAGTTGTTGAACACTGCCAACCAAGACCCCTATATGCGATCCCACCCCACCAGCCGCGAACGGCTGCGCGCCGCTGAGGCGTTTGTGGGCGAGTTCAGCGATCATGCCTCACCAAACCCCAACGCCGACTACTGGTTCGCGCGGGTCAAGGGCAAGCTATCGGCCTTCCTACGCTCGCCGGGCTGGACCTTGCGCCGGTTGAAAGAGGAAAGCGCGCAGGACATCCGCCTGATGCGCGAAGCCGCCGCACATCATCAAAACCGCGATCTGGCCCGCGCAAGGGCAGCGATCGACGGCGCGCTGGAAATCCGGCCCGATGATCCGTTCTTTTATGAACTAAAAGGGCAGATTCTATTGGAAAACAGAAAATTGCCCGACGCAATTAAAGCTTATGGACAGGCGGTTGAGATGTCTCCGAATGATCCATTGATTCTGGCGGGGTACGGGCGCGCCTTGCTGGCAGATGGGCAGACGGCCGACGCCCTGAAGATGCTTGAAAAGGCGCGCGCGCGGGACTATCGCAATGCACGACTGATGCAGGATCTTGGAATGGCTTATGCCAAGGTCGGAAATAACGGCATGGCCTCGGCCGTGACCGCAGAACGCTATGCCCTGCAAGGCCGCCTGGTCGATGCAGGCATTCACGCAAAACGCGCCGTCGGGCAATTGCCCGAAGGTTCACCTGGTTGGCAACGGGCACAGGATGTGTTGATTGCCTCGGAACGAGCGAAGAAAAAGAAAAGGAACCGGAAATGATCCTCAGACATGCTGCACCCGCCCTTCTGGGGCTTTCCCTGATCACCGGCCCCGCGCAGGCCCTAGACCTGAGCACCATGAGCGATGCCGAACGCGAGCAGTTCGGTGTGCAGGTGCGCGAGTACCTTCTGGAAAACCCCGAAGTGATCATCGAAGCAATCAACATTCTTGAACAGCGCAACGCTGCTGCCGAAGCTTCCGCTGACAAGGAACTGGTCGCCGCCAATGCGGACGAGCTGTTCAACGACGGCTATAGCTGGGTTGGCGGCAACCCGGATGGCGACATCACTCTGGTCGAATTCATGGATTACCGCTGCGGCTACTGTCGCCGCGCCGTGCCGGAAGTCGCGAGCCTGTTGGCCGAAGATGGCAACATCCGCCTTGTGATCAAGGAATTCCCGATCTTGGGCGACGCCTCGGTCCTGTCTTCGCGCTTTGCGGTCGCAACCAAACATGTGGCTGGCGCTGACGCCTACAAACAGGTCCATGACGCACTGATGGAATTCGGTGGAGAGCCTTCCGAAGTCTCCCTGCGCCGGATCTCGGATGGCCTCGGCCTGGACAGCGATGCGATCATTGCGGCCATGGACAGCGAGCAGGTTACGGATGAAATCGGTCAGACCCGTGCGCTGGCGCAGCGTATGCAGATTTCGGGAACACCTTCATTTGTTCTGGGCACAGAGATGCTGCGTGGGTTCCTGCCAGCGGATCAGATGAAGCAGATTGCGGACGGTGTGCGCGCAGAACAGGGCTGATGAACAATGAGCACCTCTCGCTGAGGTGCTCTTCACCCAACAGCCTATTGGGGTTTTCACAATGAAGCGTAGGGAAGTTCTGCTGTCCGGTGGGGCGATTGGGTTAATGAGTGTCACACAGCAACCTTTTGCCCAAGCTGGTTTGGGCTATTTTGTTCCAGCGGAAGAAACACGACACCAACGCACTTTCATGCAGTGGCCGGTAAGCAGCAATGTGTATCCAGATGCCCACTTGCGTGATCTGGTGCAGCAAACGATCGCCGATATTGCCAATGCGATATCGCCATTTGAACCGGTGACGATGCTGGCTGCCGCCGAACAGCATTCGGCAGCGCGTGAAAAACTTTCAACGGAAGTTGAATTGTGGGACGTCCCAACCGAAGACCTTTGGTGCCGGGATTCCGGACCGATCTTTTTGATCTCAGACGGCGGTGACATGGCTATCCGCAAAATCCAGTTCAATGGCTGGGGTGCGAAGCAAGCACACAAACAGGATGCTCGTGTCGCTGGTCGCGTAGCCGAACGACTGGGCCTGCCACTTCTTCCCTCCGGCCTGAACGGTGAAGGTGGAGGTGTTGAGCAAGACGGACACGGCCTGCTCATTGCGCATGAAAGCTCGTGGGTGAATGACAATCGCAACCATGGCCAGTCACGCAATGAGATTGAAGCCAAGCTTTTGGCCGCCTACGGAGCAAACCGCATGATTTGGTCCGAGGGTGTTTGGGGCGAGGACATCACCGACTACCACATCGACAGTTTGGCGCGCTTTACTGGCCCGGGGCGTGTTCTGGTCAACCTTCCGGACGAACCTGATTTTCAGGACCCCTTCCAACTTGCGGCGTTGGACACGCATGACCGATTGGTCGCGGAAGGTTTACAAGTAGACGTCATTCCGGAACCAGTCAGAAAGCGGGTCAAAGATCCAGAGTTCGTAGCATCTTATGCAAACTACTATGTTTGCAATGGCGCGGTCATCATGTCCCAATTCGGTGACAAAGAAACCGACACCATCGCGCGCGATGCCCTGTCCAGACTTTACCCGGGGCGCGAAGTTGTGGCACTGAACGTCGATATTTTAGGCGAATTTGGTGGCGGTATTCACTGCGCAACGCAACAAATGCCCGCCGTCTGAATTGACCCGAGGGTCAGTGACATTAACTATTCCGCCGCCTCAGCCACGGCGTCCAGTTCCGCCGCCTTCTTCTCGACCTCTTCGACGATGTGTTCGATCATCTGATCGTTTGACATCTTGTGGCTGGCCTTACCTGCCAGATAAACCATGCCCGATCCAGCGCCGCCTCCGGTGAAACCGACATCGGTCATCAGCGCCTCACCGGGGCCGTTTACCACGCAGCCGATGATCGACAGGCTCATCGGCGTTTTGATGTGTTCCAAACGCTGTTCCAGCGCCTCGACCGTTTTGATTACGTCGAACCCCTGCCGCGCGCAGGACGGGCACGAGATGATGTTCACGCCGCGATGGCGCAGGCCCAGAGATTTCAGAATCTCGAAGCCCACCTTTACTTCTTCGACCGGGTCAGCGGACAAGCTGACGCGGATCGTGTCGCCAATGCCCATCCACAGCAAATTACCCAGCCCGATGGCCGATTTGATGGTGCCAGACACTAGTCCGCCAGCTTCGGTGATGCCAAGGTGGATCGGCGCGTCCGTGGCTTCGGCAATGCCCTGATAGGCCGCGGCCGACAGGAAAACGTCGCTGGCCTTCACACTGATCTTGAACTCGTGAAAGTCGTTGTCCTGCAGGATACGAATATGCTCCAACCCGCTTTCCACCATCGCCTCGGGGCATGGTTCGCCATATTTCTCAAGCAGGTGTTTTTCGAGGCTGCCGGCATTCACCCCGATGCGGATCGAGCAATTGTGGTCCTGCGCGGCCTTGATAACCTCTTTCACACGCTTTTCATCGCCGATATTGCCTGGGTTGATGCGCAGGCATGCGGCACCCGCCTCGGCGGCTTCGATGCCCCGACGATAGTGAAAGTGGATGTCGGCCACGATGGGAACCGGGCTTTCGCGCACGATCTCTTTCAGTGCTTTCGATGACGCCTCATCAGGGACGGATATGCGCACGATATCGGCACCAGCCTCTGCCGCGGCCTGAACCTGCTCAACGGTCCCTGCAACATCCGTTGTCAGGGTGTTCGTCATCGTCTGAACAGCAATGGGCGCGTCGCCCCCGACCGGAACATTTCCAACCATGATCTGGCGAGATTTGCGGCGATAGATGTTTCGCCACGGGCGGACGTGATTGAGGGACATGAGGACGGGTCCAAAGCTGCATGAGTTGGGTCTTAGATAGTCCGCCTACCCGGGCACCGCAATGGTCAGATCACTCAGCAGGCGTTTCAGGTACTGCTGCCTGAAGTTCGGCGACCAATTGTTTGAGGGCGCTATTCTGTTCGGCTTCCAGATCGGCAACCTCATAGCGTTCTGCGACCGCGTCCTTGGACAAAAGAACACCTTTGGTCACTGTTCCCGGCGCGCCAACAGGCCCGAAATGTTCACCATTCATCGAGAAATAAACGGAACCCGAAGCCCCTGCACGCAGTTGCGGTGGTTCTTCGGTCAGCGGAATTTCGAATGTATTGCCCTGCTCGACCGTGCCCAATGTGCCTTCGAACAGAACGCTTCCATCGGCGGCGCGAATACGCATCCATGATGGCGCAACGGCCACGATTTTCAGTGCGGTATCAACCTGTTCAACAACCTGCGGCAATGCGAGGCGTTCAACTGTGTGCACTTCGGCCACTTCGATCCGGGGCGCCTCTGGCGGGCGGAACGTACCGACAGTGCGAGGGTCCAATGTGGCAATCGGCGCGTCACGTGCCACAAGAACCGGCACATCCAGCGCCTGTGGGCGATAAAGACGATCCAGCGCCTCCGGGGTCGGTGCTGTGGATTCTGCTGCTGCTTCGGCAAGTTCTACCGGTGCGCGGGCTGCATCCAACGGGTCGAGATCGGACAGAACCACCGGGGCCTGTTCAACCGGGCTCACCTGAACCTGTTGGATTTTATTCAATACGGCCCAACCACCATAGCCAATGCCACCAATCACAGCCAGCAGGACCAGAGACGAGCCAATGGCGCGCGGCTCAATCTGGCTGACCAGAGATTCCCTGCCCGGGATGTAAGGTGTATTCGGCGAGATGAACGGATCGCGCCCCATCGGGCCCCGCGCGGGCAACCCGCCGGATGGTTTACGAACAACCGAAGCCTCGGCTGACATACCATGGGCCACTTCGAACCCGCTTTCGGCGCAGAACGTGGCAAAGGTATCATCTGGGTTCATGCCCAGATAACGTGCATAAGAACGCACATACCCGGCGATGAAGCCGGGTGTGTCAAACGCATCGGGATCAGCATCTTCGATTGCAGCTATGTAATTGGCTTTGATCCGCAGTTCGCGCTGAACATCCAGAAGAGACTTACCCATGGTCGCGCGTTCGCCGCGCATCCTGTCGCCAAGTCGCACCTCATAGTCGTCAAAGCCCTTCGGCCTGACGTCCGTGTTTTCTTCGGAGTCGCGCTGTGATCTGCGCCCAATCATCCCTGCTGCCCCATTCTGCCTTGCGCGTGTTACACGCCAACGGCGAATCGCCTACTTAACGATTCGTGCGTCTCTTTTGTTAGCGTAAGCTTAACACGCGACAAACGCATTGCACACTTTGGCGTGAGGTTATCCGGCAAGTTCGGCGCGATTTAGCGCACAATGTGACCAAAGTTCGTCCATCGCATGGATCAATCGGTTCATTTCACCCGGTCCGTGGATCGGTGACGGGGTAAAACGCAGGCGTTCCGTGCCGCGCGGCACGGTCGGGAAGTTGATCGGTTGGACGTAAATACCATGGTCATCCAGCAGCCGGTCACTCAGGATTTTGGTGTGTACCGGGTTGCCGACGATCACAGGTACGATGTGGCTGCCGTGATCGATCAACGGCAGGCCCATGCCTTTCAGGCGCAGCTTAAGCACCTTGGCCTGTGTCTGATGCTGCTCACGCAACTCTGACGCACCTTTCAGATACGCCACCGAAGCGGCCGCACCAGCGGCAACGGCCGGAGGCAGCGACGTCGTGAAGATGAAGCCTGGCGCGTAAGAGCGCACAGCGTCACACATTTTCTCGCTGGCGGCGATATAGCCCCCCATCACGCCATAGGCCTTGGCAAGAGTCCCGTTGATGATGTCGATGCGATGCGCCAGACGATCACGCTCGGTCACGCCACCACCGCGCGGGCCGTACATGCCAACCGCGTGCACCTCGTCGATGTAGGTCAGCGCGCCAAACTCATCGGCCAGATCACATATTTCTTCAATTGGGCCGAAATCGCCATCCATCGAATAGACGGACTCGAACGCGATCAGCTTAGGTGCTGCGGGATCGTCAGCCTCAAGCAGTTCACGCAGATGCGCGACGTCGTTGTGACGGAAGATGCGCTTGGCACCGCCATTGCGGCGCACGCCTTCGATCATCGAGGCATGGTTCAGTGCATCGGAATAAATGATCAGACCGGGGAAAAGCTTTGGCAACGTGCTGAGAGTCGCGTCATTCGCGATATATGCACTGGTGAACAGCAACGCTGCCTCTTTGCCGTGCAAATCCGCCAACTCAGCTTCAAGTTGCTTGTGATAGACTGTGGTGCCCGAAATGTTGCGCGTTCCGCCGGAACCTGCACCAGCAGCATCAACGGCATCATGCATAGCATTCAGAACAACCGGATTCTGACCCATACCCAAATAGTCGTTTCCACACCACACCGTGATATTCTGCTGCGAGCCGTCCGGACGCGTCCGTACTGCATGCGGGAAATGACCGTTCTGGCGTTCGATATCAATAAAGGTCCGATAACGGCCTTCGTCATGCAGCCTGGCAATCGCTGAATCGAGCTGAGCAGTATAGTCCACCAGTATCTCCTTCTGTGCCCGACATAGACGTGCAGTTTGCCGAACCCGTTATTTCCCCGGATGACGGATCAAGCCGTCCCCGCGGTTTGCTTCCCCTTGACTGTCTTGCCTAGCGGCATTGTCAGAGTCGCAACATTGATCTGTATCAATTATCCCTGTTCACGCCCCCCGACAAGTAAAGTTACGGCCATAAGACGCGAGGAAACGACGCAGGCGATAACCCAGCCACACATTCTGTTTCCGACAGTATACTGTAAATCCTGCCGATACGCACTGGACGGCGCCGCCGGTGCTGATAGGTTCCGCAGCAGTTCACGCCATTCAGGAGAAGCTCATGTCGCTAGACGCTGTTCTGAGCAAGATCGATTCCGATCTGACCACTTCCATCGACCGTTTGATGGAGTTTCTGCGCATCCCGTCGATCTCGACCGACCCCGCATACAAAGAGCAGGTCGACCAGGCCGCTGACTGGCTGGTCGCCGACCTGCAAAGCATTGGCATTGCAGCCGAAAAACGCGAAACCCCCGGCCACCCGATGGTCGTCGGCCATGTGGGCGAGAACAACGACGGGCCTCACGTTCTGTTTTACGGTCACTATGACGTGCAACCCGTTGATCCACTGGAACTTTGGGACCGAGACCCCTTTGATCCCGCTCTGGAAGACACCGAAAACGGTCAAGCTATCCGCGGCCGAGGTTCTTCAGATGATAAGGGTCAGTTGATGACCTTCGTCGAGGCTTGCCGCGCATGGAAAGCCATCCACGGCACTCTGCCCTGCCGCATCACGTTTTTCTTCGAAGGCGAAGAAGAATCCGGCTCGCCATCGCTGGTTCCGTTCCTGGAAGCCAACAAGGAAGAGTTGAAGGCCGATCTAGCACTGGTCTGCGACACCTCGATGGTCTCGCGTGGCGTGCCCTCCATCGCCTCGCAATTGCGCGGTATGCTCAAGGATGAATTCACCATCATTGGTCCCCGCATCGATCTGCATTCCGGTCACTACGGCGGCCCGGGCCTGAACCCGCTGCGTGAGTTGTCGAAGATCGTCGCCTCGTTCTACGACGACGAAACCGGTCGCGTGGCCGTTGACGGGTTTTACGAAGGTGTACACAAAGTGCCCGTAGAGCAGCTCCGCCAATGGGAAAATTGCGGTTTTGATGAGGCGGAATACCTGAGTTCTGTCGGTTACTCGCAACCGCATGGAGAAAGGGGCTATTCCACACTGGAACAGCAATGGGCACGTCCAACGCTGGAAGTGAACGGCTTGTGGGGCGGCTATAACGGTGCAGGTTCGAAAACCGTGATCCCGTCCGAAGCGCACTGCAAGATCACCTGCCGCCTGGTCGGCGACATGGACCCCGATGCCCTGCGCGACAAAGTCCGCAAACATGTCGAAGATCGCCTGTCGCCCGACGCAAAAGTTGTCTGGGACAACGATCTCGAAGGGGCTCCGGCATCAGTGATGAACCTTGATCGCCCCGAATTCGAGGCCGCGCGCGGCGCATTGTCGGATGAATGGAACCGCGAGGCTGTCTTTACCGGTATGGGGGGATCGATACCGGTGGTTGGATATTTTGATTCGGTTCTCGGACTGGACTCGATGCTCGTCGGCTATGCCAATGACGACGACGCCATCCACTCACCGAACGAAAAGTATGACGTGAAAAGTTTCCACAAGGGCATTCGTTCGTGGGCGCGCATACTGGACGCATTGAATAAATAAGATACTTGCGAGGCTCTGCCTCGCTCTCCGGGATATTTAAAGGCCAGATGAAGGAAGGATCCTTACTTCATCTGGCTAAAAATATCCCCGGGGGAGACGCCCGGCACGGATGGCGGGGGCAGAGCCCCCATCCTTACATATGGATCACGCGCCCGTAGGCATCCAACACGCTTTCGTGCATCATTTCCGACAGAGTCGGGTGTGGGAAGACAGTGTTCATCAGGTCTTCCTCGGTGGTCTCCAATTGCCGTCCCACTACGTAGCCTTGAATCAACTCAGTAACTTCCGCGCCGATCATATGTGCCCCTAGCAATTCACCTGTCTTGGCGTCGAAAATCGTTTTGATCAGGCCCTCGGGTTCACCCAACGCAATGGCTTTGCCGTTGCCGATAAACGGGAACTTGCCAACCTTGATGTCATAGCCAAGCTCTTTCGCCTTGGCTTCGGTATACCCCACCGATGCGACCTGAGGCTGACAATAGGTGCAGCCGGCGATGCTTTCGGGTTTCACTGGATGAGCGTGTTTACCGGCAATTAATTCCGCGACCATGACACCTTCATGGCTGGCTTTGTGCGCCAGCCAGGGCGCGCCTGCGATATCACCAATTGCGTAAAGTCCGTCGAAACCTGTGCGGCAGAATTCATCCGTGACGACATGGGTACGGTCAATCTTGACGCCCAAGGCCTCGAGCCCCAGGTTTTCGACATTGCCGACAATCCCTACAGCCGAGATCACGGTGTCAAAGTCGTGCTTTTCAACCTTGCCCTTAACCTCAATATGCGCGGTGACCTTACCCTTGGCGCGGTCCAGTTGCTTGACCATCGCCTTTTCCATGATGGTCATGCCCTGTTTGGTAAAGGCCTTCTTGGCCAGCGCGCTGATTTCTGCGTCCTCGACCGGCAGGACCCGGTCCATAACCTCGACCACGGTCGTGTCTGCGCCCAACGTATTATAGAAGCTGGCGAATTCGATTCCGATTGCGCCAGACCCGATCACCAACAGCTTTTTTGGCATCCGCGGCGGCTGGAGTGCGTGCTTGTAGGTCCAAACAAGATCGCCATCCGCTTCCAATCCGGGCAGTTCCCGCGCCCGCGCACCGGTGGCAAGAACGATGTTCTTGGCGGTCAGTTCCTCGGTACCCTTGTCGGTTTTGACGGTGACCTTGCCTTTTGCAGGGATCGTTGCCGCGCCCATGACGACGGTCACTTTGTTCTTTTTCAACAAATGACCGATACCGCCCGACAACTGCGCCGCAACGCCGCGTGAACGCTTGACGACCGCATCCAAATCAAAACCAATCTTGTCAGCGCTCAGGCCAAAATCCTTGGCCCGCTCCATCAAATGGAACACTTCGGACGTTCGCAGCAGCGCCTTGGTCGGGATACAGCCCCAGTTCAGACAGATACCGCCCAAATGCTCGCGTTCGACCACGGCGGTCTTCAGGCCCAGCTGAGCCGCACGGATAGCGGCCACATAACCACCGGGACCGGCGCCAATTACGATCAGATCAAAAGATTGTGCTGCCATGTTTCCCTCTCGGCGCAGGTCGATTCAGAAATTAGTTTACCATTAAACTAATTCCC
This sequence comes from Ruegeria atlantica, assembly GCF_947495585.1. GTDB lineage: Bacteria > Pseudomonadota > Alphaproteobacteria > Rhodobacterales > Rhodobacteraceae > Ruegeria > Ruegeria atlantica_G. Next base: position 1,048,241 of record NZ_CANLZK010000001.1, read on the forward strand.
TGAATGCATCAACATATTGCTCCCGCGACAAAACAGACGCAGGGTAAACTGGCGCGGTATGCGCTGTTTTCAGCCTATACCGCGCGTGAACCTATGGCTAGAAGATACGCACCACTTTGTGAAACCCAAGTCATTCGAAAGGCTTACCATGGCCAAAACACTCAAAGACCTGTTGCTTGCCCTGCTGAACGCCACGCTTATCCTGATTGCACTTTGCCTGTTTCTGGGATGGAAGCTGGCTTCGACTGTTGACGACATCACCGTCAAGTTTGCCGAGAAGGTTCAGATCGTAGCGCCCCTGAAGGAAGACGTTCAAGGGCTACGCGGTGAACTGACGGCGTTGCGCAGCGACCTGTCATCCCTTCAACTTAGCGGAACAGCGGCCGATAGCGCGACCGCCCGAAAACTGTCTGAGACTTTGGAAAAGTTGAATGGTTTGGAGAATAACCTGCAAGCTGCGCAGGCGAGAATAGCTGAGTTGACCGAGGCCCCGGACCAGTTAATCAACACTGCAATTGAAAATTCGGCCGACATTGTTGCCGACCGGATCATTGCAATCCGAGGCTGCGAGCCGGCGTCCTAGCCGGCTGTCTGCAGCTCGCGCACAGTCGCGCCGTATCCGCCCATGTCGACATAGGCGGCCTCGTGCTCGGTCATTGGCCGCGAGAGAGCGTCGTTGCGGTATGGGAACCGACCGAACTTGCGGATCACTTCGCGATGCGCCCTTGCGTGCAACAGGTTGCCGTCGTCGCCATCGGTCATGTTTTGACACATGAGGCGTACACAGCGTTCCTGGTCACACAGGTTTTCCGAATGCATCAATGGAAGATAGAAGAACTGGCGGGCCGGTTCGTCGATCTTCATGTCCCACCCTTTGTCCACCGCACATTTCGCTGCTGACAACGCCGCGCGGTCTGAGGCGAAGGCCTCAGCGCTTCCTCGGAACATGTTGCGTGAGAACTGATCCATCAGGATGATGTACGCCAATGCACCGCTGGGATAGGTCAGCCAAAGAGAGAACTTGCCTTCACTCGCAGCCTCCCATGTGTTCAGGAACCTGTCGCGGATTTCTGCATCCAATGCATCATCCTGCAGATACCAACCCTTGGGACCAACCTCATCTAACCAAAAACTCAATACATCTTCAGGACTTGCCATGCCCTTAACTCCGTCGTGTTTCCCCCCCAAGGGACTTAAATTCATTTAAGTGTGTTTTACAGAATTGTAACAGTAAATTATTGCAACACTTGCGACATAATTTCGTGTTCTAGGCAACATCTTGCGTTTCCTGCTCGGCTTCCGCGGCCTCAATGGCCACCTCCTGCGCCAATTCCATCACAACCGGGGACGCCGTTGGATAGAGCGGCGACATGGTGCCTGTTTCGTCGACCGGGATCGCCGCGCGCTGGGTCATACGGTAGAGCGCATAGCCCGCCATAACGACCAGCAGGATTGCTATGAAAAGGAAAAAGCCCGGAGGACCAAAGACCGCATCCCCCATGAGCCAACCGGTGATCAACGGGCCCGCAATGGCCCCCATGCCGTTGATAAACAAGAGCCCCCCTGACGCTGCGGCCATGTCTTCGTGTTCCAGAAAGTCATTCGCGTGCGCAATCAGCAATGAGTAAAGCGGGTTCGACATACCGCCGATCACAAAGGCCGCGCCCAGCAGGATTGGAAACGTCACCCCGAACACCAAGCCCACAAATGCCGCGCAGCTACCGACCCCTGCAACAAGCATAATCAGGAAACGTCGATCCATGCGGTCGGACATCCATCCCAATGGATACTGCAAGACCAGAGCACCGATATAGAATGCGGCAATAAAAGTCGAAATCTCGACCAATGTCAGGCCTGCGCGGGCACCGTATACCGACGCCATCCCGAACTGTGCAGAGAACACGCCGCCCAAAAGAAACATGCCAACACAGCCCAAGGGCGAATATCCGAACAATTCGCGCAGAGTCATCGGTTTGGTTGTGTCAAACGCAGGTGTCGGTGAGATCGACAGCAGAATGGGCGCAAAAGAGACCGAAACCAGAATGGAGGCGATTACAAAGGTGTCGAACCCGGCCGGGTCGCCCAAAAGAACCAAACCTTGTGCGCTGATGATGCCTGTCATCTGGAAGATCATGTAAAGAGACAGTGCCTGGCCGCGATTTTCGTTGCTGGCAGCATTGTTGAGCCAGCTTTCCGCAGTAACGTACACTCCGGAAAAACAGAACCCGATCACGACACGGCCCAAGATCCAGATCACCGGGTCGGTCATCAACGGATACATGATCATCACGGCAGAAATGAACGATGCCAGCGCCGCGAAGACCCGCACATGTCCGACACGCCGGATCATTTCGGGTGCAAGGCGTGATCCACCCAGAAAACCGACGAAATAGGCCGACATCACGAATGACATCTGAAGGGTCGAAAAACCCTCGATCTCGCCCCGGACACCAAGAATTGTCCCCTGAAGACCGTTTCCGACCATCAACAGGCCCATACCAAGCAAAAGCGCCCATGCGCTGGAAAGGACCTGAATCATTGGGGCCTCCGAAAAATCCCGACCAAGACTGTGACACCGTTTTGCAATCAAAAACGGCTTTGGTCATGCTTGTCTACGACATTGAAAAGATTCGATCCCGACAACACGTCCCTTACGGGATCAAAAGCGACGCATCGCCGTAAGAGAAGAACCGGTATTTCTGTTCAATCGCATGCGCGTACACCTTCCGCATGCGTTCCTGCCCCATCAGGGCCGACACCAGCATCAACAAGGTGGATTTCGGCAGGTGGAAATTGGTCATCAAGGCGTCGGTCACATGAAATTCGAAACCGGGATATATGAAGATATCGGTCTCACCTTCCCATGGTTCAATCTGGCCTGACCGGCTGGCGCTTTCGATCAGACGCAGCGCGGTAGTGCCCACCGAGATGACCCTGCCCCCTTCGGCTTTGGTCTCTCGGATCTCTTGCGCGGCGGCGGCGCTGACACTGCCCCATTCGGCGTGCATTTTGTGGGTCGTCACGTCCTCAACCTTGACCGGCAGAAACGTTCCTGCGCCCACATGCAGCGTGACATGAGTGACTTCGACACCGCGCGCGCCCAGCGCCTGCATCAACGCTTCATCAAAGTGCAGCGACGCCGTCGGGGCGGCAACTGCACCGGAATTGCGGGCCCAGATTGTCTGATAGTCCGTCTTGTCCTGCTCATCCGCTGGCCGCTTGGCGGCGATGTAAGGCGGCAGAGGCATTGCCCCGGCCTGTTCCAATGCAGCATCAAAATCGTCGCCCGACTGATTGAACCGCAGATAGGCTTGCCCGTCCTCAACCCGCTCCAGCGTGGCGCTCAGTTGATCCGAGAATTGAATGTCTTCGCCCAGCTTCACCTTTTTCAGCGGTTTGATCAGGGCCGCCCATGTGCCATCAGCCTGCGGGTCCAGCAATGTGGCCTCGATCGCGGCAGACACCGGTCCTTGTGCACTGTCGCGATGGCGCCGTCCGTTCAGACGCGCGGGGATGACGCGCGTGTCGTTTAGCACCAATCTGTCACCCGGCCGCAACCAGTCGGGTAGATCAAAAACATGCGCATCCGAGATCATGTCGCCATCGGCCACCAACAGGCGCGCGGATGAGCGCGGGCTGGCGGGACGTGTGGCAATCCGGTCTTCGGGTAGATGGAAGTCAAAATCACTGAGTTTCATAGCCGCGCCATACAATTCCGCATCGGAATCAGCAACAGGCCATCCGGGTCAATTGTCCCTTGGTGGAGAGCCAAAGGTCTTTTTAGGCTCATCCGGCTTTCTCGGCAGCGCATTGGGGCCATCTGACACAGTTGGGGCCGGTGCGCGCAGCAAATTGCGTAGGAACAGGGGCGCAAGGCCAGACAGCGGATTTACGGAAACCTTTGGCTTCGTAAGCGGCCCGGTCAGGCTGTAGTTGAACCCGATGACCCCCTCGCCTTTTTTTGTGAAAACACTTCCGATCGCGTTCACCAGATAGATCGGAGAGATCGCACCACGCAGGTTCAGCATGCCCGCAACCGTGTCGATCGTACCGTCGAAGGACAAGCCGATGGACGGGCCAACGGCGCTTCCACTGAGGACTTTGATTTCGGTCGGAGTGATCCGCATGCGGCTATCGATAGTCGAGAAAAAAATCCCCTGCCCGGTCATCTCGTCCAAAAGTCCAACAAGACTGATCGCGTCTAACAGTGCGGCCATTGCCGGTGCGTCGGTAATGCGTGTGTTTAAGATCTTGAGGATCACATCATAATTCCCCGGCGCGCTGACCGGTTCCAGTTGCAGATCCAAACTGCCGCCACGCGCCTGAGTGATCACACCAGCTGACCGTAGGACGGCCCCTGCGTCCTTCGACTTTATGTTCACGGCGCTACCGCTGTCGCGCGGGCTCACCTGACCGCTGACCGCCGTGCCGCCGTTTACATTTGCCGTAAAAGTGCCGTTCACCCCGCCTGTGGTTTGAAACGCGCCCCGGAACCCGGTCAGTGCAATGTCTTCGGTCACCTGCAGGCGGTCCAACAGAACATCGATCCTTGGACCGGGGCCTGACCCTCCTCCGCCACCGCCCTCGCCGAAGGTTGCGCGACCCAGATTCATGACACCGCCCTGAACGACGATATTGGGGACAGGTCCGCCGGTGTTGATCAGTTCGGCCGGCACCGCCAGCCAGTTGCCCAGATCAAACGAACTGAACCGTATCCGGTCAAAGGCACCCCCGTCCCGGAAGAAAATCGAGGCTTTAGTGCGCAGCCCCGCGACATCAAGCGTCAGATCATCCACTTTGGGCTTTTCACCCAGCGTGGCGTCCAGTGTCATCTTTCCGGTCGCACCCGTCCCTTTGCGCCAGCCAAGTTCAGGAATCGCCATTCCGACCCCGGCGAGGTCCGAGGTCGCAGAGAGTGTGACCGGTTCATCCGCGCCGATTCCCACGGTGATATCCGCTGTGCCTTTTCCAGTCAGCATGCCCGGCGGCAGCGGCACCTTCAGCTCGTTCATCAGCAACGGCGACAGTTCGATCTGGCCCGTCAGTTCGCTGCGCTGCGGGCCGTCTCCGCCAATGGGCTGGCGCCACGCGACCTGCATCGGCACTTGGCCGAATAAGCCGTAGCCGCCGATCTTCACCTCGGTCTGATTGCCGGACAGGTTCAAAAGGTCGGCGCTGACGGAATAGTCAGGCACAAGTTTGTCGCTTTGCACATTGTCGATTTCACCGGTGTAGTGGAATTCGGTGTCGTGAAACTTCAGCCCCTTTTTCAGCGGCAATGACAAAGTGCCTGACAAGCTTATGTCACCAGCCGCCAGATCGACCGGCAAGTTGGCTTTAGACATCAGGCTTAGTGGTGGTCGGTCCAGCAGCGACAAGGCGGCCTCGACGCTGCCGCTCGCCTCGATCCGTGCAATCGCCGGTGTTCCGCCCTTGGCAGTTGTATCCGGGATGATGAACGAGGTTCCCGAGGCATCCACCGCGCCACCCTGATCGGCGATGACAACCCCTTTTTCAGCCGTGACGGTAAAGCGATCTTTCAACAGGCTAAGCCGGCCCCGCCCGTCCTGGATCAGCGGCAAGGTCTTGGCAAACCTGATCTTGGCCTCATCGAACCCAAGGCCCAAATAGAGGTCCGGCTTACTGCCCGGATGCAAGCGTAGTGAAAACTCCACATCTGAAAACTGACCTTCGAACAGGTTTTCCGAAACCCATTTCCGCGGGTTCGGCGCCAGTCTTTCGGGCCAGTATCGCAACAGGTTCTCAGACCCCATCTTGTCCAGTTGCGCATCAAACGCGGCATCCCAACCGTCGGGCTGGCCGATCAACCTGCCCGTTGCGTGCAATTCGTGCAGGGCATCCGTGATCGTCAACTGCCCCAGCTGCAGCTCGAACGGCGCAAGCTTGAGTTGAAAATCCACATCCGCCCGCGCCGTTTCCAGCGATTCCGGGAACAGACCACCGGGGTAGATATCGATACTGTTCAGGGTCAGCTGTGACGTCAGGCTTTCAAGAACACCGTTTTCGACCCCGTTCAAATAGGCTTTGCCTTCGGCCTGCACGGCCCCCACGTCGGACACGACCGAGGCCTCGTTGAATACCAGAACATGACGCGCGGGATCATAGGTGAAATAAGCGCGCGCGGATTCGAACCCGATCGGGCGCGTCTCGGGTCTGGGCTGCAGGACACCCTCGCCCAGGTTCAACGTCGCAAAAAGCGGACCCAGCGCGGCCTGCCCATCGACGCTGCCCCGTAACGCGCCGGAAATCGGAGCATTGAGCACCTGCAACCAAGCCAGTGCAACGCTTTGGGTGGCAATGTCTTCCGAGGGAAGATCGGTGATCGAAACCCCAAAACTCGCCTGAGGAGTACCAAGCACGCTGGTATAGTTCGCCTCGATCGTGCTGGCATAGTCGCGCCCGGTAAGAACCGAAAACCCGGTCGCCAGCCGCATTTCATCCCCGTCCCGGATGATCGAGATATGCCCGCCATCAAACACCCAGGCCCGCCCCAGTCGCAGATCCTGATAATCCAACGTCAGCGATTCCAGATCGACCGCCCGCAATCCTGACAGAAACGGGGACAGGAACACATCATCCGATTCCTCGATAAGCTGTGCCAGCGTCGGGGCCTTTTGCACCGGGGCACTGCCTGACCCAACTGTCAGCGACAGCGCACCGTCCTCACCACGGGTCAAAGCAATCTGCGCGCCCAGCATAGTGATCCGCCGCGGTCTGATCTTACCACGCAGCAATTCGCGCATCGACAGGCGTGTCCGCAAATCCGATATCTGAGCGATCTGATGCCCCGCTGCATCGCTGATGGTCACATCCGTCAATCGGATTCGCGGGCGCCACTTATCGTTGACGATAAAGCTGGCGTCCCCAAAGGTGAATTTCAAACCGCCAAGGCTGCGTTCAAGACGCGCTTCTACTTTCTGCGTGACCCATTCCGGCGCGTGCAGCTGTTTTCCGATCAGAAAGAACCAGCCCGCACCGACCAGCAGGCACATTAAAAATAAGGTTCCAATGCTCCAGCGCGCGGCGATACGACGGCGTGACCGGCGGCGGACAGGCATCTCGGGCCGGTCGCCACTTGCGTCTTCGTGCTGAGCCAATTTTTTATCCAAGTCTTTCAACCCGCTCGCGTCGCCCTATTATGCCGGGCAGCACTTAAAATCCTTTAGCGGAGTTTCCAATGCCCGACGTGACAGACATCGCCCCTGATTTCACATTACCCCGCGACGGCGGCGGCGAAGTGACCCTTTCGGACCTGCGCGGCGGTGCCGTCGTTCTGTTTTTCTATCCCCGCGATGATACGCCGGGCTGCACCAAGGAATCCATCGGTTTCTCGGAACAACTTCAGGCCTTTGCAGATGCGGGGGCTCAAGTTTTCGGCATCTCGCGGGACAGCGTCGCCAAGCACGACAAATTTGTCGCCAAGCACAGCCTGACGACCCCGCTGTTGTCGGACGAAGAGTCTTCGGTCTGCGAAGACTATGGCGTCTGGGTTGAAAAGAACATGTACGGCAAGAAATCCATGGGAATTCAGCGCGCGACCTTTCTGATCGACGGCGAAGGCAAGATCGCCAGGGTCTGGCGCAAGGTCAAAGTCCCCGGCCATGTGGACGAGGTGCTTGAGGCCGTGCGCGCCCTGTAATCCTCTCGACCATGGCTGCCATCCGGTTTAAGAGCCGTCCACCTCAATCAGCGGAGACAACGTGGTGTCCAAAACACTGACTCAGATGGCGACCGAAGTCCTGACAACAGCGGATGGGCGGGAAAAAACTGCGCTGTCCAAGCACCATGCCGCCGCCTGGTTCGCATCGCGCAAGGGCAACGCGCCCGAGATTGAGGTGGGGACCGCAACACCGCCGCTGAGCCCTGCCCGCCCGGAAAAGCCCGAGCTGCTATCGCCGCGTGAGGTTCCAAAGCGCAAGCCCGGAACCGAGGCCGGGCGTATCGCCCTGCTTCACGCAGTCGCGCATATCGAGTTGAACGCCGTCGACCTGCACTGGGATATCATCGCGCGATTTGGCCACGTGCCGATGCCGATCGGGTTCTACGATGACTGGGTCAAATGCGCCGAGGAAGAATCGAGGCATTTTGAGATGGTCTGTGACTGTCTGGAAAGCATGGGCAGCCACTATGGCGCCCTACCCGCGCATGCTGGAATGTGGCGCGCGGCCGAAGACACCGTCGAAGACCTGATGGGACGGCTGGCGGTTGTCCCCATGGTGCTTGAGGCGCGTGGGTTGGACGTGACACCCGGCATGATCAACATATTCCGCAAGGCCAAAGCCGAGCAGGCAATTGCCGCGCTCGAGGTCATCTATGCCGAAGAAGTGGGCCACGTGGCTTATGGATCAAAATGGTTCCATTTCCTGTGCGGGCGTGAAAACGCGGATCCCAAGGATGTGTTTCATCAATTGGTGCGCCAGTATTTCCATGGCGTCCTGAAGCCCCCGTTTAACGAAGAAAAACGGGCCGAGGCCGGGCTGCCGCCGGATTTCTACTGGCCTCTGACGGAAGACTTGCCATTGCCGGGACCGACGCAATAACGGGCTTAAGTTGAAGGTATCGGCAATTTCTCGCCTAGAATCGGCGGCAAAAACCAGTAACGCAGGGTCGGTAAGTTAACAAACTTGCCCAAAACAAATTGCCGCTTTATGCACTTCGCCCAAGGGACGGCTATCACTCACGACCGATCCCGATCTTGGGGATGGAGAGGTGAGACGCGTGAGAACACGTCTGGCAATTAAATTACATTCATTGTTTGAGCGGCATTTTCCCGAACGCCGTGTCTTTCTGAAATCAGACAATGATACGCGATTCATTCGGCTAAGCTCGGAAACGCAAGTTGTCGCCGTCGCTGGCGTTGCACTGTTCGTGGGTTGGACAGCCGTTGCGACCGCGATCCTTTTGATGGACAGCATCGGGTCGGGCAACTTCCGGGAACAGGCAAAACGCGATCAGGCGACCTATCAGGAACGTCTGAATATCATGTCCGCAGAACGGGACGTGCGCGCGCAAGAGGCTCTGGCAGCTCAGGACCGGTTCAACGCAGCGCTTGAGCAGATTTCGGCCATGCAGTCGGAACTGCTGGCGTCGGAAAACCGCCGCCGCGAGCTTGAGACCGGGATTGAGGTTATCCAGACCACGCTGCGCGCCACCATGAAACAGCGCGAAGAAGCACGTACAGAACTGGTCACGCTTCAGCAGGAAGCGGGCGAAGGCGACATGTACATGGCCGCCGTTGCCAACCCCGAACAGATGAATTTTATGACCGAGGCGCTGTCCCGCACCGCCGAGGAACGCGACCAGATTGCCGCCAATGCGAAGGACGCGCTGGAACAGCGTGACGATCTTGAGTTGGAAATCCGGCTGATGCAGGAACGCAGCGACGAGATCTTCCGCCAGTTGGAAGAGGCGATGGTGATCTCGGTCGAACCACTGGACAAGATGTTCCGTCAGGCCGGCATGCCCACCGACCGCATCATCGAAGAAGTTCGCCGCGGCTATAGCGGCATGGGCGGCCCCCAAACCCCTATTTCTTTTAGCACGCGCGGTGAGGAACTGACCCCCGACGAGATCCGCGCAAATACTCTGTTGCAACAGATGGATCAGTTGAACCTGTATCGAATTGCAGCAGAGAAAGCGCCGTTTGCAAGCCCCGTCAATTCCGTCGTGCGATTCACGAGCGGTTACGGGACGCGCCGCGACCCCAAGACAGGTGGTCGCCGCATGCATAACGGCGCCGATTTCGCCGGTGCCCATGGCACCGACATTTTTGCCACCGCCGACGGTGTGGTCACCCATGCCGGCTGGCAGTCCGGGTTTGGACGGCTGGTAAAAATCAAGCACGCGTTCGGAATTGAGACACTTTATGCCCATAACACGAAGATACGCGTGAAGGTTGGTCAAAGGGTCTCGCGCGGGGATCATATTGCTGATATGGGTAGCACCGGACGGTCGACCGGCACGCACCTGCACTATGAAGTTCGCGTGAACGGAAAACCTGTTAACCCAATGACTTACATCAAGGCTGCGAGAAATGTTTTCTAAGAGCAAAATCAACGAGCCCTCGTCCACTGCACCCGAGGCGGCAAAACCCGCTGCACCGGCGACACCGGCGGCCCCTGCACCGGCAGAAAACAAGGCCAGCACCGCGCCCAAGCCCAAGCCACCGGCATCGGTTCTGTCTTCGGACCTGCACATCACGGGCAACCTGAAGACCTCGGGCGATATCCAGGTCGAAGGCACTGTCGAAGGCGACATCCGTGCGCATCTGCTGACAATCGGCGAGACCGCCACCATCAAAGGCGAAGTCACTGCCGATGACGTCGTGATCAACGGCCGCATCGTTGGCCGTGTTCGTGGCTTGAAAGTTCGCCTGACCTCGTCCGCACGTGTCGAAGGCGACATCATCCACAAGACCATTGCGATCGAAAGCGGTGCGCATTTCGAAGGATCGGTTCAGCGTCAGGACGACCCCCTGAACCCGGGCCGCAGCGGCAAGGCGGGTGCCAACCCGGCGGCCGAGGTCAAGCAGTAACGCGGACCACTTTCCAAGTTTCGAACGCCGCGGGGAAACCTGCGGCGTTTTTCATTTGGCGGGGACGATTAGGTTTTCCGGTTCCAACCGCCCGGCGCGTCCTTATAGTGGCCCACATGTTGTTCTTTTTCACTGCCTTGGCGCTTATTGCCGGTTTCCTAATGTATCGCTACTGGTCCAAGTCCCGAGCGCGCCAACAGCTATTGTCCACGCCCCTGACAGACCGCCAACGCATCCTCATCGAGCAGCAAGTGCCGTTGATCCGCCGCCTGCCCCTTGACCTGCGTGTCAAACTGGACGGCAAGGTGAATCTGTTTCTGGATCAGGTACGTTTCTTTGGTTGCGACGGGCTGGACGTAACCGAGGAGATGGAACTGGCCATCGCCGCGCAGGCCTGTCTGCTTATTGTAAACAGCGACCTCTGGTACGATCACCTGACAACGATCCTGATCTACCCGAACGCTTTTAAGTCTCGGCAGCGCCGACAGGAAGGATACGTCGTCAGTGAGAAAGAGATCGTGCGCACCGGGGAAAGCTGGGACCGTGGGCCTGTCATTTTGTCTTGGACCCACAGCAAGCTGGGCGCACTGAACGACCACGACGGGCAGAATGTCGTACTGCATGAGTTTGCCCACCAGATAGACGATCTGTCCGGTGGCACCAACGGCGTTCCGATCCTGAGCGACGGGCAAAGCTTCGCCGAATGGGAGCGTGTCTTTCTGACTGCCTATGACACCCTTGTCCGCGCCGTCGAAAGCGGGCGGCACACGGTAATCGACGCCTATGGCGCGACCGGCCATGAAGAGTTCTTTGCCGTTTCCGTCGAGGTATTCTTTGAAAAACCCCGCGACCTCAAATCCGAAGCACCAGAGGTCTATGACCAACTTGCCAAACTGTTCCGACTGGACCCGGTTACCTGGGGTTAGGCGTGTATAGGCTCCCACCGCCTCACTCCTGACCACTGCCAGTGAAATTTCCCCTTATCCAAACATTTCACAAAACATCATTTTCGAATTAGTCTTAAATTAGTGTTTTCAGGAGGATTTTTCATGTCATCAAAACTCATGGCCGAGTTCTTCGGTACGTTCTGGTTGGTTCTGGGCGGTTGCGGCAGCGCCGTTCTGGCCGCCGGGGTCGCCGATGTGGGCATCGGCTGGCTGGGCGTTGCCTTTGCCTTCGGCCTCACCGTTCTGACAATGGCCTATGCCGTTGGGCATATCTCGGGCGGCCATTTCAACCCTGCAGTCAGCCTTGGGCTGATGATCGGGGGGCGGTTTCCGGCGAAGGACCTTATCCCCTATTGGATCGCTCAGGTTGTCGGCGCAATTGCTGCGGCTGCTGTCTTGTATCTGATCGTCAGCGGCGCGCCCGGCTTTGAAAGCGTGGGTGGGTTTGCCTCGAACGGATATGGTGAGGCATCACCCGAGGGCTATTCGCTGATGTCCGCTCTGGTGATCGAGATCGTCATGACTGCTTTCTTCATCATCATCATCCTGGGTGCCACTTCCAGCGGCGCTCCTGCCGGGTTCGGCCCCATCGCCATCGGACTTGGATTGACATTGATCCACCTGATCTCGATCCCGGTGACGAACACTTCCGTGAACCCGGCCCGGTCCACAGGGGTTGCTTTGTTCGCGGACGCGCCTGCCCTTGGGCAGCTCTGGTTATTCTGGGTCGCACCCTTGATCGGTGGCGCAATCGGTGCCCTAATCTGGAAGACGATGACAACAGACGACTAAAGGCCAAGCGGGGGATTTTTTCCCCCGCTTTCCTGTTCCTAAGCTATCATCCCTGACGAGACGACGCGAAACCAGGGAGGTAGACATGCTTCGAACACTGATGGTCACTGCGATAACGTTGACCGCGACAGCGGGACTGGCACAGGATGCCTGGCTGACAATCCCCGAAACGCCCGATATGCCCGAGGCCGCGTCTAGTGGTACCGCCAGCGTGAATGGCATCGACATGTATTACGCCACCTATGGATCGGCAGAGGGCACTCCCGTCCTGTTGATCCATGGCGGTCTTGCGCATGGCGATATCTGGGCAGCACAAGTGGCTGATCTGGCCAGCGACCACAGCGTGATTGTGGCAGATACCCGAGGGCATGGCCGGTCAACCAATGACGGCAGCACCTACAGCTATGAATTGCTGGCGCAGGACTATCTGGCGCTGCTGGATCATCTGAATGTCGAACAGGTGCATCTGGTTGGATGGTCGGATGGTGCCAACATTGGCTACACGATTTCGACCACGGCACCTGACCGTCTGGCCAGCCATTTCGCCCATGCGGGCAATGTCACGCTGGATGGGATCGATCCCTCAGTCGAAACCAACGAAGTCTTCGGTTCTTACGTCGGAATAATGGCCGGGGACTATGCCGCCATGTCCCCCACCCCGGACGGGTTCGAAGCGTTTCTGGGCGGTGTCGCGGCCATGTGGGCCACGGAAAAGCCCGGCGGGCTTGAGGGGCTGCAATCGGTGACCGTGCCCACTCTGGTCGTGCAGAGCGAACATGACGAGGCCATCCTGACCGAACACTCGCAAGCGATTGCCGAGGCGATCCCTGATGCTGATCTTCTGATTTTGAAAGACGTTAGTCACTTTGCGTCGTTTCAAGACCCGGATGCATACACGCAAGCGATCAGAGGCTTCATCGACCAATGACGAAAAACCCGGCGCTGGTGCCAGCGCCGGGTTCTAGGATTATTCGGTGACGGTGACTTTTTTCATCACGTCCGGCTGGCCGATAATGGCACCGTTCTGGCCCTCACCGCGTTTGATCGCGTCAACCACGTCCATACCGTCGGTCACCTGACCAACAACCGTGTACTGGCCGTTCAGGAACGGGCCCGGTTCGAACATGATAAAGAACTGTGAGTTGGCGCTGTTGGGGTCTTGCGCCCGCGCCATGCCAACCACGCCCCGGTCGAATTCAAAATCTGAAAACTCGGCCGGAAGGTCTGCACGGTCGGAACCGCCTGTGCCGGCGCGGCGCATGTCGCCACCCAAACGGCCATGTTCCACGTCGCCGGTCTGCGCCATGAAGCCGTCAATCACGCGGTGAAACACCACGCCATCGTACTTGCCTTCATTGGCCAGAGCAGCGATCTGCTCAACATGTTTCGGAGCAATATCATCGAACAGGTCGATGGTGACAGTGCCATTGGCCCCCTCACCTTCGATCTCGACCTCAAGACCCGTGGCCAGCGCAGGGCTGGCCAACAAGGCAAAAGCGGCGGCCAGCTTATACATCAGCCGCCACCTTGACGCTAATCATGCGATCAGGGCTCGCTGGTGGCTCGCCTCGTACGATGGCGTCCACATGCTCCATTCCGTCGATGACACGGCCATAAACAGTGTACTGGCCGTTCAGGAAATGGTTGTCGCCGAAGTTGATGAAGAACTGCGAGTTCGCCGAATCCGGGTTCTGTGAGCGGGCCGCACCCAAAGTGCCACGATCATGGGGCAGCTTCGAGAACTCGGCCGGAACGTTCGGCAGAGACGATCCGCCGGTGCCCGCCATGCGCAGGTTGAACCCGTCTTCCATGTCGCCATGTTGCACGTCGCCGGTTTGCGCCATGAACCCGTCGATCACACGGTGGAAGGCCACGTTGTCATATTCGCCATTGCGCGCCAGTTCCTTCATGCGGGCGCTGTGCTGCGGTGCCACGTCAGGCAGCAGCTCAATGACGACATTGCCGCCTTTGAGTTCGACGATGATTGTGTTTTCGGGATCCTTGATCTCGGCCATGAGGCCCTCCTGTCGTTTTATCTTGCGCAAATACCTATGCGCAGGGCGCGCGAATGCCAAGTGACGCATTGACCTGAGGGCAAAATGCAGGAAAAGAACCGCCTAAGTCACTTTCACATTTGTCGAGGATTGCGCGATGGGCTGGAAAACACTGGACGACATGGACCTGAACGGCAAACGCGTGCTGGTGCGCGTGGATATCAACGTGCCAGTGGTCGACGGGGTCGTGACCGACGCCACCCGTATTGAGCGCATCGTGCCGACCGTTAAGGACATCTTGGCCGCTGGTGGCAAGCCCATCCTGCTGGCGCATTTCGGACGCCCGGGCGGAGAGCGCCGCCAGAACCTGTCGCTGAAGCAGCTTGTTCCGACGCTGGAGACGGCCTTTGGCACCAAGGTTCGGTTTGGCGATGACTGCGTGGGGATCGAGGCGGAAACCGCTGCAGCAAACCTGGGCGCTGGCGAGGTGCTTTTACTGGAAAACACGCGCTTTCACGCTGCGGAAACAAAGAACAGTCCGGAACTGGCTGCCGGCATGGCAAAAATGGGCGACGTGTACTGCAACGATGCCTTTTCGGCGGCTCACCGCGCGCATAGCTCGACCGAGGCGCTTGCCCGTCTTCTGCCCGCCTGCGCGGGCCGCCTGATGCAGCAAGAGCTGAGCGCGTTGGAAGCCGCGTTAGGCGCGCCTAAACGCCCGGTCACTGCGGTGGTCGGCGGCGCCAAGGTTTCAACCAAGCTGGACCTGTTGGGCAACCTGATCGAAAAGGTGGATTACTTGATTATTGGCGGTGGCATGGCGAACACGTTCCTCGTCGCGCAAGGCGTAAACGTCGGCAAGTCGCTGGCAGAAACGGCGATGAAAGACACCGCCGCTGAGATTCTGACCAAGGCCGAGACAACCGGCTGTCAGATTGTCCTGCCCCGCGATGTCGTGGTCGCTGAAAAGTTCGAAGCCCACGCCCCCAATCAGGTTCTACCAGCGGATCAATGCCCCGAAGACAGCATGATCCTTGACGCTGGTCCGGAAACCGTTGCGGAAATCACTGCGATTTTCGACAAGAGCCAAACCCTGATCTGGAACGGTCCGCTGGGTGCATTCGAGATCGAGCCCTTTGATGCCGCGACCAACGCAGCGGCCCTGAAAGCGGCCGAGCTGACACGGTCCGGCCAGCTTGTTTCGGTTGCAGGCGGCGGTGATACGGTCGCAGCATTGAACGCATCGGGTGCCGCAAAGGATTTCTCGTACATCTCGACGGCTGGTGGTGCGTTTCTGGAATGGATGGAAGGCAAGACCCTGCCCGGCGTTGCCGCGCTGGAACAATAACGCTCCTTTTGTCTGGTTTTCGGCGTTCATGGTACACTATCCCATAAATCGGGAGATCTGCCATGAAAGCTGTTGCCGTTATTGTCGTAGTACTTCTGCCGTCGGCCGCGTTCGCACAATCCCACTGTGACGGGCAAACTCAGCTCGATCTCAATTTCTGCGCCAAAGAGAGATGTGAGGTCGCGGATCAGGAGCTGAATCGCCTTTGGTCAGTGATCAAGCCAGCCGCCGATGCGCGTGGCGACGGGCAAGCCCTTCTGACCGAGCAACGCGCCTGGTTGAAACGCCGTGACGGAACCTGTGATCCCGAGCTTGACAGCGATGGCAGCGCAGCACAGATGTTCTATTGGGCCTGCATGGAAGAACAAACTCTGAAACGCAATCAAGAGCTTGCAGCCCGGCAATAATGTGGTTGCCCCCAGCGCCGAACCATTGGGTAAATTTATTTCTTCACCGATCATCAAAAAGTGCGAATCAAGGGATTCACAAGCCGAATCACCTGTGACATAGTGCAGGCAGATGTCCGAAAAGGGCACGTTTAGAGGCAGACTTCATACGGCGGTAAACAGAGTGTCCCGTTCCCATCGGCCCGGTTTGGGCGCAGTTGCATTTTTCATGGTGGCTTTCACGTTAGGTGTTTATTTCACCTTTGCCGCCGTGCAGGGCGACTATGGCCTGTTCCGACGGGTCGAGATTGCAGCGGAACGGGACGCCCTGTCGCGTGACTTGGCCAAACTTGATGCCGAGATCACGGAAATGGAAAACCTGACGCGCCGCCTGTCGGACAATTACCTGGATCTGGATCTTTTGGATC
Organism: Ruegeria atlantica; assembly: GCF_947495585.1. Taxonomy (GTDB): domain Bacteria; phylum Pseudomonadota; class Alphaproteobacteria; order Rhodobacterales; family Rhodobacteraceae; genus Ruegeria; species Ruegeria atlantica_G. The sequence continues at coordinate 1,064,691 of NZ_CANLZK010000001.1, forward strand.
AGCAGGCACGGTCCGTGCTGGGCATGATCCGCTCGGATGAGATCGTCATCCGCTGACCCGGCGGCCGGGTTTTCGTCGACAAATCCATTGGTTTTTACGTACCAGTTTATGTATCCAGACACGCCCCGGTTGTCCCTACGCTGCGTCACATTTCTGCTCGCCAGAAAGCAGGAAATGCTTTATGAAATAGTTTAACGCTAAACTATCTTGCCGAGAGGGGGAGATCGCCACAATGGCCGCGCGAAAAACCACAAAGAAACCAAATGTTTCTGCGGAAGAACTTACCGAATACTACCGTGAAATGCTGTTGATCCGCCGATTCGAGGAAAAGGCCGGTCAGCTCTATGGCATGGGTCTGATTGGCGGTTTCTGCCACCTCTATATCGGCCAAGAGGCCGTTGTTGTCGGCCTTGAGGCTGCGACCGAAGAAGGTGACAAGCGTATTACCTCATACCGCGACCACGGCCATATGCTGGCCTGTGGCATGGATCCGGGAGGCGTGATGGCCGAACTGACCGGGCGCATTGGCGGTCTGTCCAAAGGCAAGGGCGGCTCAATGCACATGTTCTCGAAAGAGAAGCATTTCTATGGCGGCCACGGCATCGTTGGCGCACAGGTGCCGCTGGGTGCCGGTCTGGCCTTTGCGGACAAGTACAAGGGCAATGGTCGCGTGACCTTCACCTATTTCGGTGACGGCGCCGCGAACCAGGGCCAGGTCTATGAGACCTTCAACATGGCCGCCCTTTGGGATCTGCCGGTGGTGTTCGTGATCGAGAACAACCAATACGCCATGGGTACGGCGCAGGCGCGCTCGACCTCGACCAAAGATATCTACCACCGCGGCGAAGCATTCGGCATCCCCGGTGAAATCGTCAACGGCATGGATGTACTGGCTGTCAAAGCCGCTGGGGAAAAGGCTGTCGCGCACTGTCGTGCGGGCAAAGGCCCCTATATTCTTGAGATCAAGACCTACCGCTACCGCGGCCACTCGATGTCCGATCCGGCCAAGTACCGCACCCGCGAAGAAGTTCAAAAGGTTCGTGAGCAAAGCGACCCGATCGAACATGTGCGCGAGCTGCTGCTGACCGGCAAACACGCGACCGAGGATGATCTGAAGGCGATCGACAAAGAGATCAAAGAGATCGTCAATCAAGCCGCCGAATTCTCGAAAGAAAGCCCCGAGCCTTCCGTCGAAGAGCTCTGGACCGACATTTACGCCTGAGAGGACGACTAAGACATGGCAACCGAAATTCTCATGCCCGCCCTTTCGCCCACAATGGAAGAGGGCACATTGGCCAAGTGGCTGATCAAGGAAGGCGACACCGTATCCAGCGGCGACATCATGGCCGAGATCGAAACCGACAAGGCGACAATGGAGTTCGAAGCCGTCGATGAAGGCATCGTCGGCAAGATCCTGATCGCCGAAGGCACCGAAGGGGTAAAAGTGAACACTCCTATCGCGGTGCTGGTTGAAGAAGGCGAAGACGCCTCCGCCATTCCCGCAGCTGCACCTGCGGCGGTGGCCCAGGCGGCCCCTGCGGCAGCAGAGACCGCTGCCCCTGCTGCAACTGCACCTGCCGCACCTAAGGTGGATCTTTCCCCGGACTGGCCAGCAGATGCGCCGATGAAACAGCAGACCGTGCGTGAAGCTTTGCGCGATGCGATGGCCGAAGAAATGCGTGGTGACGAGGACGTCTACCTGATGGGCGAAGAAGTCGCCGAGTATCAGGGCGCCTACAAAATCAGCCAGGGCATGCTGGACGAGTTCGGCAGCAAGCGCGTGATCGACACCCCGATTACCGAACACGGTTTTGCCGGCATCGCCGTCGGATCCGCTATGGCCGGACTGAAACCGATTGTCGAGTTCATGACCTTCAACTTCGCCATGCAGGCGATTGACCAGATCATCAACTCGGCAGCCAAGACGCTGTACATGTCCGGTGGTCAGATGGGTTGTCCTATCGTGTTCCGTGGCCCCAACGGTGCCGCTGCTCGCGTCGGCGCGCAGCACAGCCAGGATTACGCAGCGTGGTATATGCAAATACCGGGCCTGAAAGTGGTGATGCCCTATTCCGCAGCCGATGCAAAAGGTCTGTTGAAGTCGGCGATCCGCGATCCGAACCCGGTTGTGTTCTTAGAAAACGAAATCCTTTACGGTCGTTCTTTCGACATGCCGCAGGTGGACGATCTGACCGTCCCGCTGGGCAAGGCGCGTATCTGGCGCGAAGGCACGGATGTGACCATCGTCAGCTTTGGTATCGGCATGCAATATGCGCTTGAGGCCGCCGACAAGCTGGCCGAGGACGGAATCAGTGCCGAGGTGATCGACCTGCGCACCATTCGGCCAATGGACACAGGCGCGATTATCAACTCGGTGATGAAGACCAACCGTCTGGTGACCGTCGAAGAAGGCTGGCCGCAGGGCTCGGTTGGCGGCTACATCTCGTCCGTGGTGATGCAGGAAGCGTTCGATTACCTCGACGCGCCGGTCATCAACTGCACCGGTAAGGATGTTCCGATGCCATACGCCGCGAACCTGGAAAAACTGGCCCTGATCACAACCGAAGAAGTGATCGCCGCCGTCAAACAAGTGACCTACCGGTAAGGAGCGACAGACAGATGCCTACAGAAATTCTGATGCCCGCCCTGTCACCGACCATGGAGGAAGGCACCCTTGCCAAATGGCTGGTCAAGGAAGGCGATACCGTCTCGTCCGGCGACCTACTGGCGGAGATTGAAACCGACAAAGCCACGATGGAATTCGAGGCCGTCGACGAAGGCACAATCGGCAAGATCCTGATCCCCGAAGGCACCGAAGGGGTCAAAGTAAATACCGCGATCGCGGTGCTGCTGGAAGACGGCGAAAGCGCGGATGACATTGCCGCAGCCCCTGCCGCTGCGCCGGCGGCTGCTCCTGCTGCTGCCGCGAGCAACGAGGCTGCCGTGCCAGCGGCACCCGAGGCGCCCGCCCCTGCTCCGGCTGCTCCGGCCAAGGCGGATGGCGGTCGCATCTTTGCATCTCCGCTGGCCCGTCGTATCGCGGCCCAGAAGGGCCTGGATCTGGCGCAGATTGCTGGTTCTGGCCCACATGGGCGGATCGTGAAAGCAGATGTCGAAGGCGCAACTGCAACTGCCCCGGCTCCGGCTGCCGCATCCGCACCCGCGGCTGCTGCACCGGCAGCCGCCGCAGCTCCGGCCGGTCCGTCCGCGGATGCTGTTGCCCGGATGTACGAAGGTCGCGACTACGAAGAGATCAAGCTTGACGGGATGCGCAAGACCATCGCTGCCCGCCTGTCCGAGGCCAAGCAGACGATCCCGCATTTCTACCTGCGCCGCGATATCAAGCTGGACGCGTTGCTCAAGTTCCGCAGCCAGCTGAATAAGCAGCTGGAAGGCCGTGGCGTAAAGTTGAGCGTCAACGACTTCATTATCAAGGCCGTCGCCAACGCGCTGCAACAGGTTCCCGCCTGCAACGCTGTCTGGGCCGGTGACCGGGTTCTGCAGCTTAAACCCTCGGACGTGGCGGTCGCGGTTGCTATCGAAGGCGGGTTGTTTACTCCGGTCCTGCAGGACGCGGACACCAAGTCGCTGTCCGCGCTCTCGGCTGAAATGAAGGACCTCGCCGGTCGTGCGCGTGAGCGAAAGCTCGCCCCGCATGAATACCAGGGGGGCACCTTCGCGGTCTCGAACCTAGGCATGTTCGGTATCGACAACTTCGACGCCATCGTGAACCCGCCGCATGCGGGCATCTTGGCAGTGGGAACCGGGCTGAAAAAACCGGTTGTCGGCGATGACGGTGAACTGACAGTAGCTACTGTTATGTCGGTCACAATGTCCGTCGATCACCGTGTCATTGACGGTGCGCTTGGTGCCCAGTTGCTGCAAGCCATTGTGGACAACCTGGAAAACCCGATGGTCATGCTGGCCTAAAGAAAAATTAGGGTCGCGCCGATACCAGACCGTCGCGGCCCAACCAGATCACAACTGTCATGTGAGCGCTTGTGATCACCGCGCGTGTTGCGCCGGTACCTACCCTCAACCACCTTGTCTGAATGAAAATCACGGACACAGGTGCCCTATGACTTCTACCTTTTCTGTAAACTGTTTGCTGGTTGCAGCCCTTGTGTTTGGTATGCCGACGGTTGCGGCGGCTAAGCCCAATACCTATCCGGGTGAACATTCCGCCTTTAGTTCTGATCCAGCCGAAACGGCCAAACGAGAAGCTGAACGCGCGAAAAGGAAAGAAGAACGAAAAAAGCGGCGTGAAGAACGGCGTCGCAAGCGATTGATCGAAAAGAACAATCACTTGAACTGACTTGAGTTACTGGTCTTTGCCCAGCATGTGATCCATCGAGATCGAGGGTTGATCGCACCCGGCCTCTCCGACGATCTTGGCCGGTATTCCGGCCACGGTTTTACACGCAGGCACTTCCTGCAGCACTACCGAGCCTGCAGCAATACGGCTGCAATGCCCAACTACGATATTGCCCAGAACCTTGGCACCTGCCCCGATCAGCACGCCATCGCCAATCGTGGGATGGCGCTGTTCTTCTTCCTTACCGGTCCCGCCAAGGGTCACCGAATGCAACATAGAGACGTTGTTGCCAACGATCGCCGTTTCACCAATCACGATCGAATGCGCGTGGTCGATCATGATACCTTTCCCGATCTTTGCCGCAGGGTGGATATCAATCCCGAAGATCTCGGACGAGCGCATCTGAAAGAAATACGCCAGATCATAACGCCCCTTGCGCCACAACCAGTGCCCCACACGATAGGCTTGCATCGCCTGATACCCTTTGAAGTAAAGGATTGGTTGCAACAGGCGGTGGCAGGCCGGGTCGCGTTCGTAGACTGCCATCAAATCCGCGCGCGCAGCTTCCAGCAGTGCAGGGTCGTCGGCATAGGCTTCGTCCACGATCTCGCGCAGCACCATCATCGACATTTCGTTCGAGCACAGCTTGGCCGCAATCCGGTAGGACAGCGCCCGTTCCAGGCTGCGGTGGTGCAAGATACAGGCGTGAACCAGCCCACCCATCAAAGGCTCGATCTCAACTGCAGACTGAGCTTCGGCGGTGATGCGATCCCAAACAGGGTCGACGGGGGTCACGTGGCTGCGCGTTTCGAACATGGCTTTTCATCCTTTGCTGCGCCTAGAATGCCATTTAGTTGTAAAATCACCAAACGCAAACCCGTGATCTGCAGGGCAACGAAAATGAATGAAACCCAGTTGGAGGATTTCGAAGCCCGTATCCGCGCGCGATTGGACGAATTGGCCGCGCATTCTGCGCTTGGAACCGAGGCACAGGCAATTGTTGAACTGGACCAACAGGCAGTCGGGCGGCTCAGCCGGATGGACGCCCTGCAAAATCAGGCGATGGCCAAGGCTCAGCAAGCGAATCGGGATATCGAAACACGCCGATTGTCAGTGGCCCTGACCCGGATCATAGATGGTGAATTCGGGTATTGCGAGGATTGCGGCGAAGAGATTCCGGTTGGTCGTCTGAACCTTGATCCAGCGGCCAGCAAGTGCGTCAGCTGCGCATCCGGGTAACGCGGAATTGAACCAGGCATCGCAGAACCATCTCAAAACACTGGCAATATTGCAAATCGTCGAAGCTTGGCTCGTTGGCCAATGGCCGGGTTCGGGCCGCTGCCATCAATGAGCCATTGCCAAACAGCGGGTGTAGCCGGCCTGTATGGCCGACATAGATGTCGGCCAGTTCAGCTTCGTTGAACATTCTGGTGCACAGGCGTTCCCGGTCGGAAGGCGGTGCGTTTAGCAACACCCGCGCCGCGGCACTTACATCGCCGTGCAAAACGGGACGCATACGTGCCTTACCCAACCAGAAGACGTGCGGCGGGACCCGGCCCGTAGCTGGCTGAGATCTGTGCCACATCAACCTCGTAAGCGCCGGTTACGCCATCTACGGCTTTCATCGTTGATGGGTATGTCCAGCGCGGCTCTGACGTAACCTGTTCGCGTATCACTGACCCGTTGATCTTGATTTTCACCAGATAGGATTCAGTCTCTTCCCCCAGCGGCACGTCAAATCCATCCCAGCCATCGCCGTCCAGCCGGGTTCGACGGATCCACGAAATTTCGTCACCCGCTCCGATTTTCGCCAATTTGACATGCGCCGGAGCATATGGCCGAAGTCCGTTGCCGTCAAAAGCGTGAACCTCGTGTAGGAAAGAAGGATCGTCGTAGGCACGCGTTCCCGGCCCGATGCGATAATGTTTCGCCACCCGCCTTTCAGACCGCAACAGCCCGGTTTGGAAAACTCTTTCATCCAACAAGACAAAAGTTGAACCTTCAGGCCAGGTGTCAGGCATGACACTGTCCGTCCCCAATTGCCCGCGCAGGCGCCCTGAAAGGGCGTAGGTCCCCTGACCCACAAGTTCGGCGCTGGCGAACTGGAACAGTTCCCAGTTGCCGGGCGTTCCGTCCCCTATTGCGGCCAGATTGGCCCCATTCAACAAAGCGTCGCGCGGGCGCGATTCCAGCAAGCCATCGACCAGCCTGATACGCAGCGGCGCACCGTCGTCCCAAACCCCGACGCTGGCGCGCTGCAAAGGCGATTGAGTAAACCCGATGACGGCCTGCGCCGAGATAACCTCTTGCAAGGTATAATCCTCATCATTCACGGCCGAATACACTGCGGGGCTGCCAGGCCAGGGGTCGGCGGACACAGCCAGGTAAGGCGCATGCGGCACCTCTGAGCCGGTTATCAGCGGCAGATCCATGAACACTGGCAGAACCGGAACCGGGGCAACAAAGGGCTTGGTCGAGACTGGGTCATCAAGCAGGTCAGACGGCGCGTATATTCCTGGTTCGATCCGAACAGCATCTGCCAATTGCATCTCGGCTTGTTCCAGTCGATCGATCCTGAAACGCGCACCCTGCCCGCTCTCATCCAGGCTGACGACATCCCCCGCGCCGATGTGCCCCAACGAAGGCGGCAGCGCAAAGCGCACGGTTTCGCGGGACACCCGCGCCTCGCTTAGCCACCGTTCCGCCGTCTGGCGACCTTCGGCCCGTGTCATGGACAGGGGCATCTCGTTGACGGACACCGAATGGGTCCGCGTGTCGGGCAGAACGGCCTCTTCCGCGACGATGTCATGATCCCCATCCGATTGAACAAAGCGCAAGCGCACCCGGCCCGTCATTTCAGCCTCGGCTTCGCGGCGATGTTCGATACCGGCCTCAATATCAGTGCTGAGCGCCAGATGCTCCTGATCCAGCGTGATCGTGCGTTGCCCATTGCGCATCTGAAACCGCAATACACCATCCCGCTCGATTGCATCGAAACCATAGCGCAGCATCAGCGGCTGCAAGGCGGATCGCGCGTCCGAGACCTGTTCGATAGCATAGCCGCGCACCACACCATAAAGGCGCGACGTGTCGATGTCGGTCACGCCAGCCCCGTGACAAATCTCGGTCACCACCGATGCCAGCGTGCGCGACCCCGACCGCCCGTTCAACCAATGCCCTCGCGCGTAGTTCTCACCATCACTCCACTGGCTTTGCAGGTTCGGGAAGGTTGGATATGGTCGCGCATCCCAGGCCCAGACATAGGCATTGGACAGATCAATCATGCGGCCGCCGTAAGTATTGGAAACCGGGTTATTTTTTGCCTCGGACCAATAGCCCAAAATCGCCTTGAGATATTGCACCTGAATGAAATCATCCCGCAAACTGTTGGAATAGCGCGGCAGCTTGGATTCTGAGGATTTCGGGTCCAGGAACTTGTTCGGCTGATTGGTGCCTTTGTCGATAGCCGCACAACCCAGTTCCGTGAACCAGATCGGCTTGGACCGAGGCACCCATGCGGTCCGATTGGCTTGACGCACGCCTCCGATCCGTTCGTGATGCGGTTGCGACCACCAGTTGCGTATATCCTTATATCGCCAGATCCAGGCCTCATCATGCGCCTGATCTTCGATCGCAGACCGGATCTGCGCTTTGGATTCCTCGGTCGAGGCGTAGTACCAGTCGTACCCTTCCCCACCTTCAACATTGCCGCGCAGGTAGTCCAGATCATAGATCGCATCTACGCCCGCTTTGGCGTCGGCGTGATCTTCTCCGTCCCGCCAGTCAGACAGGGGCATGTAGTTGTCGATACCAACGAAGTCGATATTGTCATCGGCCCAAAGCGGATCCAGATGAAAGTACCGGTCGCTGCCAGCATCGACGGGTTTGTAACCGAAATACTCGCTCCAGTCGGCCGCATAGCCGATTTTGGTGTTCGGCCCGAGGATTTTGCGCACTTCAGCCGCGAGGATTTGCATCTGCGCCACCGCAGGAAACCCGGTCGCGCCCCTGATTTGCGTCAGGCCGCGCATCTCGGATGCGATGCAGAACGACGCCACTCCACCAGCTGCCTTGCAGAGCGCCGCATAGTGCAAAATAAAACGGAACAAACCCCATTCCTGCGGGCCGGTATAGGTGACGGTGCCATCGCCGACGACAAAGTTGCTTGCGCGGGCCTGGCCAAAGAACTGCGCAACCTGCGCATCGGCGCCGGCAGTCATATCCGGGGACCCGTTGCGGCCTGGTGCCTCGCTCAGCGTGATCCGCCCTCGCCACGGCAGGTGCGGTTGATCGGTGGCATCGGACCAGGGATCGGGCAGACCGTTGCCGCGCAACTGATCCATCAGGATGAAGGGATAGAACATCACCCGCTTACCGGATGAGTTCAGATGCCGGATCGCTTCGATTACGGACGCATCCGCCGGTGTCGCCCCATAGACAGGTCTATCGTTTTCGATCTGAACAATCTGGGCAGCCGCCCGGGATACGCCTGATACGCTCCACGGCATGTTCTCGCCATCAAACTCTTTGTGCAGGACCTTTGGCTGCACCTTGCAATGACCGCACCGCAGATCGTCGCCAAACCAGGACACGACGAGCGACACCGCATCGCAGGCGGGCAATTCAGCATTCAGCGCGTGGGTCGAGGTGATCAGATCGGAAACGCCCGAAGCCGAATGCACGTTCGCAGCCCAGCTTTGCCCCTGCCCTTTGGAATAGTTCACCTGCCTGCTGGCCAAAGAATACTCGCCCGTACCCGGGATCATCGCCACGCCGCGCACGATCCGGGAAACAGCACCGGGCGTGTCTGGCAGCCCCGGCTGTTCCTGTCGGACAACTTCAAAGGAAAACTGCGGGACGCGGTTGCCGAATGCAGCAAGCTGTAGGTCCTCGATCACCACATATGCGGTGCCCCGGTACGCAGGGACCTGTCCGGTGCCCTCGATCGCCTCGATCAACGGGTCAGGCAATTGATTGTCGGTGCCCTTGTACAGGCGCACATTCAGCCCGGCGCGCTCAAGCTCTTCACCATCGGCCCAGATACGCGAGATGTCAGAGATCTGCCCAGCGCCCACGGCAATCGCCAGCGAGATCGAATAGCTGTAGGTATGCGTGGTCGTGGTTGTTGTGGCCGAACTTGGCCGCCGCGACCCTTTTCCGCCCCGCGTGGATTGCGTTGTCGTGCTGGTGCTGCGGGTTTCCAGAAAGTCCGACGCCCAGATGATCTGCCCACCGACACGCATACGTCCGAACACGGTAGTGACCGAAGCCCCCTCTCCGGTTTCGGTCAGGCGGAAACGATCCAGACGCCCGGTTTCGACAACCTCGCTGCCGCCACCCATCACAGATTGACTCATCAACCGCTGGTCGATGACCCGCCCCAACGTTGCGCCGACAGCCCGGCCAATAATTGCCGTGGAAAGACCCGCGACAGTGCCACCGATCGAGCCGCCAAGAGCAGCGCCTGCTGCGGAAAGTACAATCGTAGCCATTTACTTGACCTCCAGCGGGAATGCGAAACAGGCGACAACCCGGCGACGCCAAGGGTCGCTCAGGGCGTTTTCCACAACGCCGTGCCCGGAATATGCGTGAATGAACCGCGGGACCGCGCCGGTTTCGCTGACAACACCCACATGTTTGGCGACGCCGCCATCGCGCATGCGGAACAGCAAAACGTCGCCTGCTGCCAGTTCCGAGGGTCGCTTTGATGTCAAATTCCGGCGGGCCGCATCCCACATGCGTTCATCCCCCTGCGGCTCTGACCAGTCCATGCTGTAGCTCGGCACGGACTCCGGCTCAGCTCCGTACAGCGCGCGCCAGATTCCGCGTAGCAATCCCAAACAATCCGCCCCCGCGCCCCTGACGGACGCCTGATGCACATACGGCGTGCCTAGCCATCGGCGCGCTTCTGCAACTATATCCTGCCGGTCTATTGTCATCGTCTGCTGCCCCCTTTATTCGGTTTGTCTTTCTTAGGAACAGCCATCACCCAATCCTCGCCCGGCAAGTCCGGAAAACCTTGAAAATTTATGAGGTTGTTGAATTTTCTTCGACAGGTTTCCATGCGTTTGTCGCACCCGGCGGTCAGCCGGACGCGATCACCGACTGTCAGCCCTCCACTGATCCCCGTCCATAAGGTGACATATCGCCCCCCCGGAATACGCTCATCCAGTTTCACCGACGCCCAAAGACCCGAGGCCGTGCCGGAAATCACATCCAGACGGCCACGTTCGAACCATCCCATATCCGGCGCGTCCGCACCTTTCAGCTGCAGCACACTGCCCGCCGACAGGCTGACGATCTCAGCCTCTGCCTGAAAATCAGGTGCTGCCGCGTTGAATCGGCAAGCGTCGTCGCCCAGCACTGCGGTGCAGGGCTTTTGATAAATCCGTCCCAATGGCCGGTTCAGCAGATCCGTCAGCCCTCGCAGCTCAGCATGAAACGCACCGCCGCCGCGACGCATTTCCCCGATCGAACCACGAAACTGTAGAGTTCTTTGTTCAGGGTCTGACCAGTTCACCAACCAAGCCCGGACCTGAGCACCGTCAAACCGACCCGCCTCAATGTCCTCTTCCCTGATTGCCGCATCAGACAGCGCGCCCATCGCCTCAGAGTTATCAATCGAAAGCCCGGTTGCCTGTTCGATCGCCGCAGCGGTCAGGCCAGAGCTTGCTTTGAATGTCAGCCCGTCAAAGCGCAACTCCATATCATGATCGGTAAACCCATAGACCTGCCCATCCGAGCGCATGATGGTCCAGCATCGACAGGTCGTGGTCATCCCGCTTTGCAGATGCGCCTGCAATCCTTGTGCATTACCACCCATCAGACCCGCACCTCGACCACCGGAACGTTGGGTACGTCGCCTGCCTGAAAGCTGGCCACGCTGGTCTGAATCTTGTCGGTGTCGAACCGAACAGGCACGTCAAACTCGAATCCGGCCGTTATTTCCACATCTTGCGGCGGCGCGTTCGTAAACGTGACCCGACCCCGCGCCAGATCCACCTCGAAATCCACGCCTTCGCGCATTTCGTCCTGTTCAAGACCAAGTTTGACAGTCCCGAGAACTGGTTTGAGAATTGGACGGACGTATTTGAACCCGCCAGAGATGTAGGTTTTCAACAACTGGAACTCGGTCATCTTGCCGTCGCCACGTGCAATGACCTGATCGGCATAGTCTACCTCAGCCGTTGCTACGCCCGACTTGAAGTCAGACCAATCTTTCCAACGAAATCCGAACATCTGCCCCTGCCGCGCCTCGAAGAACGAAATCAGCGCTTCGATATCGTCAAGCGAGCGCATCCCAAGCCCGGCATCATAGCGTCGTCTTGAATGGGCCCAGGGCGTGTTGCGTTCTTCAAACCCGTTGGCCAGCGTCACGATATCTGTGCGCCGCTCGGGGCCGCCAACCGAACCAAAGCTCAGGCTGGCGGGAAATCTCACCTCGTGGAAATTCATGACCTGCTCCCTCAAGTTACCTGTTGCGATTGCCGCGCCCCAGCGCGCGGCTCATCTGCGCCGCAATCTGGCTTTGACTGCGACGGAACCCCTGCACGTCCGGCGTGGTGATGTTCATCACGACATTGACGGCACGCCCACCGCCCGATGTGCGCACCCCAAGCTTACCGTCCCACCCGCGCGCCAAAGGCATGATCGCCTCGGGGCCGGCTTCCCCCATCAACCCGGTTCCACCGCGCATGGGAAATGTGGTTGGGCCGCTGACAACGCCACCATTGGCGAAAGGCATCACCCGGCCTTGCGAAAAACTGCCACCGTCGGCAAATGGCAAAAGCCCCTGCACCAGACCGCCAACGGTTCCGGCCAGCATCCCACCAAAATGATCCGTCACCGGCTTGATCGCCGCCGAATACGCTGTGCGGATCATTGAGTTCTTCAATACGTCCAGCGCATCGGACAGGTTCATCCCATCCAGCACCACGCCATCGAAGGCTTTGCGCAACCCGCTGGACATGCCGCGTTCCAGCGTCGCGACATCCTTGCCGGTTTCCTCAAACGCCGCGCTGATCCGTTTCATCTGGCCGTCAAAAGCAGCCGCCATAGATGCCGCGTCGCCCAGCGAGTCACCCAGCGCATCGCCGCGTTCCTGCAGGTCATCAAACCCGTCACGATCCGTCATCACGCTCTCCTTGTGTTTTGTCCGGATAGGCCTTCAGCAATGCATCCAGGCCAGCCCGGTTCATCGCCGGTATCCCTGCGCCCTGCCCCAGCATCAGTTGCAATTCAGCCGGGGTCAGTCGCCAGAACTGATCCGGCGTCAGACGCAGACCGACAAGCGCGGCCCGCATCAAGGCGGGCCAGTTGAACCCGCTCATGCCTGATCCGGCACCATGAAGGCCCGCGCCAACAACTCGGCTGCCGCACGCGCAGCTGCCATCGGGCCACCCTCGATTTCGGCGCTCAGCAGATCGGCGCGGTTGACGTTGCCGCCACCGCCGCGCAACCCGGCCACGATAAGAGCCAATACGTCACCACTGGAATAGGCTCCGCTTTCGAACCGTTGCACCAGTTCCACCAGCGAACCGGTATCCAGCTCTTGTTCCAATTCCGCCAAAGCGCCCAGCGTCAGCTTGAGCACCCGCCGTTCTCCATCGATGGTCAAAGCCACCTCGCCCGTCCACGGATTGGCCATCGACTTACAGCGCCGTAAAGCTCAGCGCGCCTGCGCTGGCCAAACTCATCTCATAGGTCGCCTCGCCATTGTGTGAGCCCGCATATTCGACACCTGTGACCTGAAACGGCCCGTCGACAATGCCGAAATCGGGGATGATGACCTGAAAATCCGGTGTTTCGCCGTCAAAGAACAATTGCCGCGCGCGTTCATCAGTCCCGGCGTCCTTGAATACGCCTGAACCGGATATCGACGCCGATTTGACCCCGGCACCCGATAGAAGTTCGCGCCAGCCTCCCTGGCTTTCCAGGCTGGTGACATCCACGCTTTCCGCGTTGAAGCTGACGCGCGTGGCGCGCAACCCCGCGATAGTTTCGAACAGACCGCTGCCGTTCATATCCACTTTGACCAACAGGTCCTTGCCGTTCTGGGCACCCATATGTTCTCTCCGTTGATTGGTTAGTCATCTTCCACGCGCGCGCGGAATTTCAGGTCGATCTGGCGGATTGCTCCCCCGGTCCCGGTCCGCCGGGCCGAAGCGCGCTCGAACCACAGGCCCACCAGACGCCCGCGATTAAGGCTGGGCATGGCACCGTCCAGCGCGTCACACACGGCACCGGCCAGGGTCTTGGCCGCCCCGAACCCTGCAGCTTTAGACACGACCGAAACCGTGAACCGGTGCACCGCACCCCCACCCGATCGGTCAGAAGCATCCCGAACTTCCTCTGGCCCCAGGGCTACGTAAGTCTGCGGTACTGCACCGACGGGAACCGCGTCATAAATCGCGCCTCCTGACAGATCGTTTACTCGGGTGTCACCGGACAGCTGCTGGAAAACCGCTGCTTGCAGGGCGGCCGAAACGCCATAGCTCATGCTGCCACCTCCTCATCCGCGAAACAGACCAGGTACTGGCCGCGCGGATCACGCTCAGCGACAGCGCGGATGACAAAACGACGTGCGCCCTCTGCAAAGCGCTGATCCGGCGATGGCCGCATGGTCGAACCTGTGGGCGCACCCCGGACCACGATGCGATAGCCGACCCGCGATATCGGGACGCCAGCCACCTGCCGCTCGGACCCGCTGCGCGCGGTCACCTCGGCCCATACCGTGCCCAGCGGCACCCAGGTTTCGGTGTATCCGCCTGACCCATCGGCCACGCGCACCGGCACCTCCAGCAGCAGCTTTCTGTTCAACCGCGGCGCTTTCATTGTACGACCCCTGCACCAAACCGAACCGTGCGATAGCGTTGGATCAGACTGGTGACACCAAATGGCATGCACCCGGCACCCAGCGCCGTCTCATCGCGGTATTCGTAGTAATGCGCGGCCAGCAGCAGCACCGCCTGCCCCAGATCGGCGAGCAACCCGCCCCAATCCATTGCCATCCCAGCGGCAAAGTCGATTCTGACAGAACCACCCTTTGGCATCTTCGGCATCAGTGCGCCAACGGGGCGTAACCTGGGGCGCTGAGCATCTTTTTCCAACCGGTATCTATCCGGGGTGACGACAGTCTCTGCACCTTCTGCATCTGCCAGCGTCACACTCTTGACGTCGGTGACCGGAGCCACCGGCAGCACCTCTCCCGACTGGTCTCGCCAGACGGTCAGGCTCCAGGAAAAATCGCGCTCGATCAGAACCTTGCCAGTGCGCGCTTCGATTGCCGCAACGGCTGCGCGCAGAAATCCTTTCAGCACATCGTCCTGTACGCTGTCTTCGGCAAAGCCTGTGCCCAACCGCAGATGCGCCTTGAACTGATCCACCGGCAGCGCCGCATCCGCGATGGCGGTTTCCTCGATCAACATCATCCATTTACTCCGCAATCTCGGACCCCTCCGGGGGCCTAACTCAGGAAAATGACGGGCACGCGCCGCCCCACGTTGCTCGGACGGAGGGGAGCAGCTAGACAACGCAGGGGATCTCACCCCGGCCCGCGCCCGCGCCCGAGGGGCCAATTACCCCCCCGGATCCATCACCGCTTAGGCGGTGCCGAATTTCACCAGCTTGATCGCGGCAAAGTCACTCACGTCACCGCCGACGCGCTTGGTCGCGTAGAACAGAACGTGTGGCTTGGCACTGAACGGATCGCGCAAGACGCGCAGATCAGGGCGCTCGGCAATGGTGTAGCCGGCCTGGAAGTCACCAAATGCGATCGAGAAGCTATCGGTGCCCGCGTCCGGCATATCCTCGGCAATCAGCACCGGGTATCCCATCAGGCGCGCAACCTCACCGGCAGCCAGACCGTCAGACCAGAGGAAGCGACCATCGCTGTCTTTCAGCTTGCGGATCACACCGGCGGTTTTTGAATTCATCACGAAGGTGCCATAGACGCGGTACTGCGCACCCAGCGCATAGACCACATCGACAATCGCATCCGCATCGACACCACCGTCAATGCCGGTCGGGACATAGCCCAGATTGCCCCAGGTCCAGACATCATTGTCGACCTTGGCGTGGTTCAGAATGCCGTTGGGTTTGTCCGCGCCATCGCCCGAGATGAACGCCACCGCTTCGGCACGGGCAAACTTGTCAGCAATACGACCGGCCAGCCATCCCTCGACATCAAACGCGCTGTCATCCAGCAAACGTTGCGACGCCTTGGGCAGCGCGCTCAGCTCGTGCAGGGCAATCGAGATGCGATCAATCGACGGGGTCGCTGTCTCGGTGGCCGCCGAACTTTCATCCGCCCAGCCCGCGCCCACGTCGGTGTGGTCGATCAACACGTCGAACGAGTTTGCCTCGACATTCACCACCGACGCGATCGAACGGATCGAGGCCGTGGATTTCAGCACCGACTTGATCATCTCGGCGGTTTGCGGATCGACCAGATAGCCGCCATCGCTGTTAACGGCGCTGGACAGCGATTTGGCTTCCATATCAAGGCCACGCAGGCCGTCATCGTCACCGCATCGCACATAGGCGTCGAAAGCCTTCTGATGCGGCGCGCCGTCTTCGATTGATGCCGCAAGATGCGGGCGCGCCGCGATGATTGATTTACGATCCAGCATGGTCAGTCGCTCTTCTGTCTGTTGCAGTTTGGTTTTAACTTCAGCCTTCAGGCCCTTGAATTCGTTCACGAAGCCAGTCATCGCCTGCTTCACCTCCTGAACCAGGGGCACACTCTCTCCGGTCAAGGCCGGGGTCTCGGTCTTGCTCATCAGAACTTCCTTGTTTGGGTGGGATTGAGGCGCGCTAGGTTCGCGCCAGCTCCTGCCGGGCATGATCAAACACCTCGGCAATACTGCGCAGGGTGTCCTCGGCATCTGGGGTCGTCCCCTTTGCCGCCACCCGCGCACTGGGCAGCATCGGAAAAGTCACAAGCGACACCTCCCACAGCTCCAGTTCGGTCAGGACCCGATGGCCCTTTTCATTTTTCACGGCCCGCTTGGTGCGATAGCCAATCGATAGCCCGTCAATGGCCCCGGCCCGGATCAATTCCGCGGCTTCACGGCCTTTCTGCGTGCTTTCCAACATACGTCCCTTGACCCAAAGCCCGCGCTCATCCTCGCGCACGTCGTCCCAGACACCGATGGGCTGCGCCGGGTCGTGCTGCCACAGCATCTTGACCCGCTGACCAGCCGCTTTCAGCCCGGCCAACGACCTGCGGTATGCGCCTTTCTGCACCACATCGCTCCCTTGATCGACTTGCCCAAACAGGCTGGCATAGCCCTCGATCACCGCGTCTTCGGTCACCGACAATCCATCGCTAAACCGCGCAAACTTGTGCTCCAAATCCATGAACACCTCCTCATAAGCCTCTGAATTCATGGCGACACCACCAGAATCGACTGAAACGCCTGCGCCAGGATCACCGCAACGACCCCATAGACCGTCAGCCACAGCCGTTTCTCCAGCCGCTCCATCATCTCTTCGATCTGATCCAGCCGCCTGCATAGATGCGCGTGCTGGATCTCGGCCACCCGTTCATGCGCAGCCAGACGCAGGCCCGGCGCACAGTCAAACGGCGGATACCCCTCAGCCATCTGCGCGCTCCGGCAGCCCCAGCATCACGCGTTTCTCGGCATCAGTCAGGAACTCGGCGCCGTTGACCCGCGCCCATTGCGCATCCCGCTCCGCCGACAGCGCCGGCACCTGATCCAGGTCGGGTTTCAACACCAGTTCTTCGCCAGTAAAGCCCACCAGCCATTCCGACACCGCCGCCGCCACCCGCGTCACCAGGGGCAGAACGGTCAGGCGGTAAAACGCCCGGTTGGCCTCCTGATAGTTCGAATAGGTCGCGTCGCCTTGAATTCCCAGCAACATCGGCGGGACCCCAAAGGCTAGCGCGATCTCGCGGGCGGCGGCTTCCTTGGTCTTTTGAAACTCCATGTCAGAGGGTGAGAAACCCATCGGCTTCCAATCCAGCCCCCCTTCCAGAACCATCGGACGCCCGGCATTGCGCGCCCCGCGATAGTTTTGTTCAATCTCATCGGACAGGCGGCGGAACTGATCCTCAGCCATCACCCCATGGCCATCGCCGCCCTTCCACACCAGCGCCCCCGAAGGCCGCGCAGCATTGTCCAGCAGAGATTTCGACCACCGCGACGCGCTGTTATGCACATCAATCGCCATCGCCGCAGCTTGCATCGGCGAGAACCCATAGTGATCGTCTTGGGGGTGGAATGACTTGATATGACAGATCGCATCAGCCGGGAAACGATGCGTCTTGCCGCCCGCCGTATAGTCATACGCCTTGGGCCATCCATCCGCCCCCGGCACCACGCTCATCCGGTCCGAGCGCAGGATGTGCAGTTCAACCGGCAATCCATCCTCGGCCTGTGCCGCCTCGACATAGGCGTTCCCCGACAGCAACAACTGCCCAAACAAGGCCTCCATCAACTCCGCCCGCCCCTGCGCCGCATTCGGACGGCGCATCAGGGATATGATCGGATGCACGTCATAGCGCTGCGCCTGATCCTGCAGCACCAGAGGCAGTGCCGCCGCCGCCTCGGCGATCAACTTGACCGAGCGGAACCCCACCGGGTTCCCCGAAAACCCAGTCCTCGTCAGCGACACCGCGTCCCTGGGGCTCCACGCCACGCGCCCGCCCGTCTGCCACGCCACCACAGGCCCCGCCGCGCTCGCTTTCGCCTCTGGCGCTGCCTCAGCCGATCCACGACGCAAGAAATCGAATACCATCTGTGCTCCTTTCTGCCGCCACTCTGCCCGGCTTGTTGAAAGGAGTTATGACGGAAAGAAGTTTAGGGCTTGGGAATGGGGCGTACGGAGGGTGGGCAACAGCAATTTCTTAGCTTGTAAATTTCGAGGGCCGTGCACATCCGAAATATGAAACTCGTCTACCAGCTATGAAACTGGGTTGCGCATCAAAGAGAATCAAACAGCACACCGAAGCATTCGGTCATAAGCCGGTTGCCCACCCCAACATCTTGCAGTCAGGTGCTTAGTAGCGATGAGGCTGTCTTACCTTGAAGTAATGATTGATGGCGAACACGGCAAAGCCGAATGAAATCAGACTGGAAACAGCAAATAACGGAGACAAGGACAATCCAGAATTTGAGAATGCTGCATACGTTTTGGTGATTGCCAATATGACCCCAAGGCCACCCAAGACCATTATCCAAGGGATTACTTTTCCCACGAGGAGACTATCAAAATAAGAGTAAATTCCGATGATCACACAGGCCCAGGCTGCATATTCCAGTATGGGAGCGAGTGTCCAATAAGCATCTTTGGTTGGGTTCGAAACATCAAACAAAGTGTAGACTAGAAAAAGGTCCACGACCCTGATGGCGATCCCTGCCGTGAAAGCCGCCAAGACCCAGACGCAAATATACTTTGCAATTGATGGTTTTTTCTGAACGGGTGACTCGGTCACTTGCTTACCTCTTCAAAAATATTAGTTATCTGTGCTCGTTAACTTAGCTTTGGACCGGTAACAAACTCTCAAATGCACCACAATTGATCCTGTTGAGTTTCTGCAACTTTTACGGTATCTTATCTGCGATTTTTCTTACTTAGAGTGCGGAGTTACTGCACTTGCAGCTATCTTTTTGATCACTAATGAACATCTTTCACAAAGCCCTTACCCTCGGCCTTCTAAACACCCCCGCAGGCCCCACAACCAACTCATGCAACGCCCAGACCAGCGCGTCGACGCGGTCGGGCGAGCCCTGCCCCTCGAACCCCCGTGCGGTCATCTGGCACATCTGCTCCTCCAGCGCGTCCAGCCCCATCACATGGCTGACCCGCCCCTGCTCGTACAACGCTGCCACAGGTTCAGCTCGCGCCACCTTGCCGCGAGACGCCCGCACGGCGCGAAAAGGGACCAGAGGGTCCACCTGCCGCACGACCTCTTCCACCAGTTGCCCGCCCTGATTGACCTCAGCGACCAGCCGTTCACCCCCGAACTCATCCATCGCATCAATCGCTGCCTGT
This sequence comes from Ruegeria atlantica, assembly GCF_947495585.1. Classification (GTDB taxonomy): domain Bacteria; phylum Pseudomonadota; class Alphaproteobacteria; order Rhodobacterales; family Rhodobacteraceae; genus Ruegeria; species Ruegeria atlantica_G. The sequence continues at coordinate 1,084,024 of NZ_CANLZK010000001.1, forward strand.
GCCCAGCCCGCCGGGCCAACACCCTGCACTGTCCGGTCGGCCAGCACATAGGCGCGCCACTCCTCGGGCGGCCCTTGCACTTGTGCGCCGACCACCACGATCCCACAAGCATCCGCATTCGAACCCGCCGTCACCGCCGGGTCCAGCGCCACCACTATACGGTCCAACTCTGGTACATTCTCAACTCGCGCTGCATCCAGCATGGACCCGGTCCACAACGCCCCCTCGGCATCCGACAGCAGCACGCCGTCCAACTCTTGCCGCCCCAGCCGTGTGCCCGCATAGCGCGCCCGCACCTCGGCCAGAAACGATGCCGCCAGATTGGCCCTGTTCGCCTCGGTCGGCGCATGGGTCTGCACGGTGGAGGGCGACGCCAGCAATTCCTTCAAAACCTTCACATTGCGTGGTGTGGTCGTCACACAGACCCGAGGCCGCTCCCCCAAGCGCAGCGCAAATTGCAGCATATCCCAGGTCTCGTCCGCCTTCTTCCACTTAGCCAACTCATCCACCCAGGCCGCATCGAACTGAGGCCCCCTCAGCCCTTCGGGATCATGCGCCGAAAACGCCTGCGCCTCGGCCCCGTTGGGCCAGACCAGTTTCCGTTCGGACGCCTTCCAGACAGGTCGCCGATCCGGCGGCGAACACTGTAAAATCCCGCTATCGCCAAAGATCATCACATCGCGCACCTGATCAAAGGTCTCACCCACCAACGCCACACGACGCGCCTCGCCGCGATCCAAGGGCAAAGACCCCTCGACCACCTGTCGCACCCATTCGGCCCCGGCCCGCGTCTTACCAGCCCCACGCCCCCCCATGATCACCCAAGACCGCCAGTCGCCTTCCGGCGGCAACTGATGCGGCAGCGCCCAGAACTCGAACAGGAAAGGGAGGGCGCACAGCCCCCCCTCCCCGATCTCACTCAGAAATCTGTCCCGAACCGCAGCAGGCGCGGAGGCGAGCCAGCCTGCACCCAATCTCAAATCGAGCGCGCTCAAGGTCGAGCGCATACCCCCCTTGGGCAATTCCGGCTTGTTTGTGATGTTGTTCGACAAAGCTTGTCTCCACTTTCTGACAACTTCGGATCAGCCCCTCTAACTGCCCGAGTTGCTTGGCTGAACCAGCAAGATCTGCATCCTCCCCGGCACCGATCTGTTTGCGCAGTTCTTCCGCTGCTTGGCGCAGATCGCGAATGGATCTCTCAAGCGACTGCAACAAATCAGCCGTCTGGGACATCCGCTCTTCCGGGGTAATCAAAGTCATGTGTGCCTGTGACCTCATGCGTAAGTGATCTCCGCACGAGAGAAACGAAAAACGGCCACCGGGTCGCCCCGGGGCCGTCGCCCACCTCTTCTAGCATGACACAACTTATACGCGAGAAAGCCCGCAAAGTCAATGCTTTGCGCAACAACGGCGCAACGGGTAACGTGCGCTGATAGTTAAGAGACCTTTACTGATAGAGCCATGTGGCAGACGGGCGTCAGTGGTTGAGCTCCGTGATTACAACGTTACGTATCGCCAAGAAAAAGAAATGGCTCGGAAGGTTCAAAGCTGGCCGAAACCTCGCCCGCAAGGATGGGCTTTTCGCCAAGTTCCAGTTTCAGGGTAGAAGCCCCATCGGAGAGATCAAGGTTTTCGATATCCACCCAAAACAATGTTGGGCTGAACACGCTCTCATAGTAGTAACGACCCAGCTCATGATCAGCGACCGTACGCCAGGTTGTTGATGCGATGTTTGGGCGCTCCGGGTCCGTCACACCAAATGGTACGGAAATTGATCGCACAAGAGAGAACACCGCTGCCGTCGCATCGTTTTTGTCTTCGAACGAGGGAACGGCATTCAGATTCCAACTCAACCGCGCAAACCGGTCGGAAGACCGATGGGTTCCGGGCAAAAATGAAAGACCATTAACTTCACCCCAATAAGTGGTGATTGCGAGTTGTTCGTCAAAAGTAGGAGAGTTCGTCATGACAGTAAATTCGCGGCCGTGGTGGATAACCAACTCGCCATCGAGATACTCGAATATTGCACTGTCACCAGACGCATCAGATAGCGCAATATGCCCTCCGGCCTCATGTCCGCTAGGCAACATCGGCGCTACAATCACGAAAGGCTCTTGCTCCATAGCTGCAACGGCCTCTTCAACTGTTGCAAAGTTGTCCAGAAAATACTGCAACCACCCTCCGACAGAAAGGAGAGGTTTGTCTCCGGCATTTTCCGTCCCGTAATCCGCTTCGGCAAGATAGAGAGCATTGCCGACCAGCCCGCCATCATTCATGCCGTCAACAGTTGCTCCGTCATAGATCGTTGCCACGACAGACCCGTATTTGGACGTCCATTCGATCGAATTTTCTCCGGCACCACCGTCACGGTCCATGCCCTGCGGGAAGGCCCAAATGTCTGTTGAAGTATCTTCGAACCAGTCAAGCGTCCTCCCCGTGAGGAAGGATCCGTCTGCCGTTTCATAGACGATCCGAGAGCATGCGATTGCTGAAGAAGCGGCTAGAACCACGGTCAGAGTGGTAGCTACAAGTGTTTTAGCGCACATTTCTGGAATCCTTTTTTGGTCATACACAAAAAGTCATCTCCCAAAAGGATCGGGTATTTTCCGATGTTATGAAAGCCAAGAAGCACCTCGGGATTTTCAAAGCCCAGCCGGACAAGGTTTTTCTATTTGAACAATCCGTTCCCTGACGGCCGCGGCAAGTACATGTTCCCACTTCGCAGTTCATGCCTTGACAATTGTTAGCAAAACTAGCATGTGCCACCTTAAGACAGCGCTGACGCGTGAGCATTGACGGTCGCAGCAGACCCCACAGCGCATCACTACATCTCCTAGTTCCCATTCACGCAGGGTTCTTGACGCGACGCCAGATGGCGCAGGGTTCGCCTGCACGTCCCGAGGTTTAGCGGAAACCCTGCCGGTCACGCGCTGCGTGGCCAGACACGTCTTGTCCGTACGGCTATCGCCTTGCGGATTACAAAGGATAGTTATTTGTTCGACTTCGACATGCTGGGCCTTGCACCAGCCCTCAACGATGCACTGAAACGTGCCAATTTCTCACAACCGACCCCTATTCAGAACCAGGCCATCCCGCTGGCGCTGAACGGTCACGATATCCTGGGCCTGGCGCAGACCGGCACCGGAAAGACGCTGGCTTTCGGTCTGCCGCTGATCGACCACTTGTTGGCGCAGTCCGGCAAACCCGCGCCCAAAACCGCCAAGGCGCTGATCCTTGCCCCCACGCGCGAACTGGTCAACCAGATCGCGGATAGCCTGCGCAACCTGACCGACAAGACCAAGCTGCGCGTGGCCACCGTGGTCGGTGGCCAGTCGATCGGCAGACAGATTTCGTTCCTGTCGCGCGGCACCGACATTCTGGTCGCCACGCCCGGGCGTTTGATCGACCTGATGGAACGCGGTGCCGTTGACCTCGGCTCGGTACGACACCTTGTACTGGACGAGGCCGACCAGATGTTGGACATGGGCTTTATCCACGCCCTGCGCAAAATCGCACCCAAGCTGGGCACGCCGCGTCAAACCATGCTGTTTTCGGCCACTATGCCGAAGCAGATGGAGGAACTCAGCCAATCCTATCTGACCAACCCGCAGCGGGTGCAGGTCTCGCCTCCAGGTAAAGCGGCTGACAAGATCACGCAGTCTGTGCATTTCGTCGACAGGGCCGGCAAACCGCGGAAACTGCGCGAAATTCTGTCCGCTGACATGGAAGCTCTGACCTTGGTATTTTCTCGTACCAAACACGGTGCCGAGAAACTGATGAAAGGCCTTGTGGCCGATGGTTTCAACGCGGCTTCGATTCACGGTAACAAAAGCCAGGGACAGCGCGACCGCGCGATCAAGGCGTTCCGGGCCGGAGAGATCAACGTATTGGTCGCGACCGACGTGGCCGCGCGTGGCATCGACATTCCCGGTGTTGCCTATGTGATCAACTATGACCTGCCCGAAGTGCCCGACAACTATGTCCACCGCATCGGGCGCACAGCCCGTGCTGGTCGCGAAGGTGAAGCTATCGCCTTCTGCTCACCGGACGAGGTGGACCAGCTGCGCCAGATTCAGAAGCTGATGAAGATCGAAATTCCGGTCGCCAGCGGCACCATGCCAGAATTTTCCGAGCCTAAGAAAACTCGCAATCGCGGAGGCTTCCGGGGGCGTAAACCGCAGGGGGCAAATTCGACATCGAAGCCCACTTCCTCGAAGCGTCGTCGACCACGCGGACGTCCCGCCGCATAACAACAAGAAAAAGGCCGCGTTTTTCGACGCGGCCTTTTTCTTAGTTGCTCGAGCTGTTTCTCTCTGCCTCAATCTCTCGCCACTTGGCGACGTTCCGATTGTGCTCCTGCAAGGTTTCCGCAAACGCGTGCCCCCCGGTGCCATCCGCAACAAAGAAGACAAAGTTGGTCTCTTCCGGTGCAACGGCAGCCTCAAGGCTGGCCAAACCTGGGTTGGCAATGGGTGTCGGCGGCAAACCGTCTATCACATAAGTATTCCAAGGTGTTGCACGGCGCAGTTCACTGCGACGCAGCCCGCGCCCCAGCGTGCCTTGACCCTTGGTGACGCCATAGATGACCGTCGGATCTGTCTGCAGCTTCATGCCCTGCTCAAGCCGGTTCACGAAGACGCTTGCGACCTGCCCGCGTTCATTGGGAACACCGGTTTCCTTTTCGATGATCGACGCAAGGATCAGCATTTCCTCTGGGCTGCTGATGGGAAGGTCGCCTTGGCGGTTCTCCCACACTGCGTTGATGCGCAATTGTTGCTTGTCTTGCATCGCCTGCAGAACGGCCGTCCGGTCATCACCTGGTGCCAAATCATAACTGTCAGGCGCCAACATCCCTTCGGCCGGGATCTCGGCAATCTCACCTGTCAGCGGTTCAATCGCCTGCAAACCTTGCGCCACCTGCCAAGAGGTCACGCCCTCGGCTACAGACACACGGTAACGGGTATCGGCCTCTTCACGCTTTTGCCCGTATTCGGCAGGGATTTCTTCGTCGGTCACATCAAACGAAGCGATTTCGACAAACTCCAGCGTTGCCGGGTCCAACTCGCGAACCCGGGTCTGGATGCGCGTGACACCGATACGGTATTCAATCTCAGACCCGCAGGTGCTGGCACCGCTGCTGGTGATCTCATCGATGATCTGCTCCATCGACGCGCCTTCGCGCACCAGAAAGCTACCGGCCTTCAGCTGCTGCGATTTATCTGTGTAGTCCGCAGCCATGCGAAAGATCATGGCGCTGCTGATGGCTCCGTCATCTTCAAGCTCTTGGCTGACACGGGTCATATTCGACCCGCTTCTGACTTGCAGGCACATGGCGGATTCCAGCGGACCCTCGGCCTTGTATTGCGACTGCCCCCACACAACCAGCCCGCCCATCAGGAACAAGCCTACAATCAGCAGAGTCAGAGCGTTCGAAGCAAGAGCCCGCAACATTTAGCTGACCTTTCCGAAGATCACGCTGGCATTGGTGCCGCCAAAGCCGAACGAATTCGACAACGCCACATTGATCTCACGCTCACGCTTGGCGTTGGGTGCCAGATCAATCGGAGTTTCAACGGCGGGGTTATCCAAATTGATCGTCGGCGGGGCCACTTGATCCCGGATCGCCAGGATCGAAAAGATCGCCTCAATCGCGCCAGCCGCACCCAACAGGTGACCGGTGGCTGATTTGGTCGAGGTCATGGTGGCTTTGCTGGCGTGATCCCCCAACAGGCGCTCTACCGCGCCCAGTTCGATCGTATCCGCCATGGTCGATGTACCATGCGCGTTGATATAGTCCAGATCAGAAGGCTCCAACCCAGCGCTGCGCAATGCGGCTTTCATGGAACGCTCAGCGCCATCACCATCCTCGGACGGCGCGGTGATGTGATAAGCGTCGCCGGACATGCCATAGCCCAGCACTTCGGCATAGATCTTCGCACCGCGCGCCTTGGCGTGCTCATATTCTTCCAGAACCACAATGCCTGCGCCCTCGCCCATGACAAAGCCGTCACGGTCCACGTCATATGGGCGGCTGGCTTTCTTCGGATCGTCGGCATATTTGGTCGACAGCGCCTTGCACGCGTTAAAGCCAGCGATACCGATCTCGCAGATGCAGCCTTCGCCGCCACCAGCAACCATGACTTCCGCGTCGCCTGCGCGAATGATGCGGCTGGCGTCGCCGATTGCATGCGCACCTGTCGAACAAGCCGTCACGACCGAGTGGTTGGGGCCCTTGAACCCGTGGCGGATCGAAACCTGACCGGACGCCAGATTGATCAGTGCGCCTGGGATAAAGAACGGCGATACACGGCGCGGACCTTTGTCGCGGATTAGGTTCGCCGTTTCAGCAATAGAGCCCAGCCCGCCAATACCCGATCCGATCAGGACACCTGTACGCAGGCGGTCCTCTTCATCCTCGGGCAGCCAGTTTGCATCCTGACAAGCCATGTCAGCGGCAGCGATCGAATACAGGATAAAGTCTTCGATCTTGCGCTGCTCTTTTGGCGGCAACCAATCGTTGGGGTTGAATGTCCCGTCAGTTCCATCGCCGCGCGGAACTTCGCAGGCATAGGTCGTGGTGACACCGCTTGCTTCGGCATCAAATTTCGTGATCGGGCCCGCGCCGGATTCCCCATCCAGCAGCCGTGACCAAGATTTCTCGACCCCGCTGGCCAAAGGAGTGACCAATCCCAGACCGGTTACAACGACTCTGCGCATGAAATGCCTCTTGCCTGCTTCCTATTTGAGAACCGCTCATACCCCGGCCCGGGGTCCGGGGGCAAGAGCAACGGCACATTCCCACCCGGCACCATTTCGCCGGATGGTCCGTCTGTGCAGGATGTACCAAAACAAATTGCCCCGGCCTTTTCAGGGAATTGAAAGGCCGGGGCAATGACGTGCAAGACAGGACTACTGGAATTCAGCGACCGGCTCGTGGGCCTGCTCGGCCACGTTAAGCGCGTCTGCCAAGTCAATCGTCTTGCGGAACAAAGCCCGCCCAACCAATGCGCCCGAGATGTTGTGCACATAGGCCAGACGTGAGATGTCATCCGATGTCCGAACGACACCGCTTGCAATAACCGGCGTGCGCGACAGTTGTGCAAGACCCGAGATCAGACCCAGCTGCGCGTCGACGTCTTCGATGTCGCTGTCGATATCGGTCACCAGAATCGCCGCGAACGGCGTGCCCTCGAACGCTTGAATAAACGCCTCAGGCGTAAACGCACTCTGACTGCGCCAGCCTTCGGTCATCACCTGACCTTGCCAGACGTCCACAGCCAGAACGATCTGGTCCGGATAAAGCTTGGCCAGTTCCTTGACCAGATTCGGATCCCAGGCGGCAAGCGTACCAATCACCACCCGTCCCGCGCCTTTGTCGATCCAGTATTCGACCTGTTCTCGCGTCCGCATACCGCCGGCCAGCTGCACCGACATCTCGGACGTGCGGATGATTTCCTCGACCAATTCGGCGTTGGTGTCGCGGCCTTCGATCGCATCGAAATCCGTCAGGTGCATCCACATGGCACCGGCTGCAGACCAGCTGCGTGCCGTGTCCGCCGGATTCACATGCCAGATCATCGCGTCGTCCAGACGGCCCTTGTCCAGTGTGACACACCGGCCGTTCTGCAATTCCATCGTGGGGTAAATCCTCATGAGCATTCTCCTCCGCTCAATCGCTCTGCAATTCCAGAGTACCATACACGCGGAAGATCGGTCCGTTATTACCAGGATCGGCAAACTACGGCCGGTTTGCGGCATTCGGGAAGTCTCAAATTGTCAGTGGCGCGGCGGCGGTCCGTTGCGACGCATAAGCGTGACGTCGCTGCCGTTGAACGCACATTCGCGCATCGGGGCATAGCCCAGCTTGCCTGCCAGATTGCGCGAGGCCGAGTTCGCCGAATTCACCATCGCGACCAACGGACCGGGCATGATCCGGTCAAACCAATCATGCGCGGCCTGCGCGGCCTCTAACCCCAATCCCTGTCCCTGCGCCTCGGGGACCAGGATCCATCCGGCCTCGGGGAAACTGTCGAAATCCTCGCCAATCGAACGGTTACCGTAAAAGAACCCCGCCTGACCGACCATCTGGCGATTCGACTGCTGGACCACGGCCCATTGCCCGAAACCGGCCATTTGCCAGTGCCCGGCATTTCGAAGGAATGAATCCCACGCCTCTCCGCGCGACCGCGGCTTGCCGCCGATATGTCGCACGATGCATGGGTTGCGCCAAATCTCGGCGAACCGGTTGAAATCTTCTGGCCGCATGGCGCACAGCGTCAAACGGGCCGTATTGATCATAGGGGTGGATCGTATCATGCCCTGCCCGCTTTGAATTATGTGCCTCGGGCAAAAGGTTGCGAACGAATACGGCACCTTGCAAGGCAGAATTGAACAAGGCACAAAAAAACGGCGCCTCCGTTGCCCGGAAGCGCCGCTTTTTGATTATTTCGAAGCTTTAGGAAGCTTCTGAGATGAATTTGACGGCGTCGCCAAATGTCTGGATGGTTTCGGCTGCGTCATCGGGGATTTCGATGCCGAACTCTTCTTCGAAGGCCATAACCAACTCAACAGTGTCCAGGCTGTCTGCGCCCAGATCGTCGATGAAGGACGCGTTTTCGGTCACTTTGTCTTCTTCAACACCCAGGTGCTCAACAACGATCTTTTTAACGCGATCTGCGACGTCGCTCATGTCTATTCCTCATTCCGTTTTCAGGGCCTAGTGCCCGGTTCTGCCCTTGCCCGCTCAGGCTGGCTTTGATTTGCCCGGTGCGGGCGGTTGGGTCCCGGATGACCGGGAAAGTAGAAGGCCGACCATTTGGTCGACCCCAGCATTTATGCGCCGCCTATAGCATAGACAACGCGCGAGGCAAACGCTTTCGCACCTGCCCCTGTCCGCGCTCACAACATGGCCATACCGCCGTTAACATGCAAGGTGGTTCCGGTAACATATCCAGCTTCGGGGCTGGCAAGATACAGAACAGCCGCCGCAATTTCCGACGCATCGCCCATACGACCGGCGGGAACCTGCCCCAAAATGCCCGATTTCTGATCGTCGGTCAGCTTGTCGGTCATGGCTGTGGTGATAAAGCCCGGCGCAACCGCGTTTGCCGTGATACCGCGGCTGGCAACCTCATAGGCCAGGGATTTGGTCATGCCGACCATACCGGCCTTGGACGCTGCATAGTTTGCCTGACCGGGGTTCCCGGTGGCACCGACGACGGACGAGATGTTGATGATCCGTCCCCAGCGCGCCTTCATCATACCCCGCAGCACGCCTTTGCACAGCTTGGCGGTCGAGGTCATGTTCACGTCGATCACGCTCTGCCATTCGTCATCCGACATGCGCATGAACAGGTTGTCCCGAGTAATCCCAGCGTTGTTGACCAAGATATCAACCGACCCCATCGCCTCGGCAGCTTGCTTCGGCAGCGCGGAAACAGCTTCGCCGTCGCTCAGGTTACATGGCAAGACATGCGCCCGCTCACCCAGTTCGGCGGCCAATGCCTCGAGCGGTTCCACGCGCGTGCCGGACAATGCAACCGTGGCCCCCGCACCGTGTAGGACGCGCGCAATCTCGCCGCCAATCCCACCGGACGCACCGGTGATCAACGCATTCTTACCTGTCAAATCAAACATTCGATCTTCCCTTTGCAGCGCAACTTGCGTCGCACGTTGTTCTTATGATTCGCTCTTAACCACATTCTGCACGTCGTCCGGCGTGCCAACAGCCTTACCGGCAATCGCGCGGTCGATCTTGCGGATCATGCCCGACAACGCCTTGCCTGCGCCGATCTCCCATGTCTCGGTCACGCCTTGCGCCGCCATATACAGCACGCTTTCGCGCCAGCGCACAGAACCGGTTATCTGCTCGACCAGCAACTGACGGATCAGGTCCGGATCGCCAACAGCCTCTGCGCGCACATTTGCAACCAGCGGAACCGCGGGGGCCTTGATTTCAACCGCGGCCAGCGCCTCGGCCATCACATCTGCGGCGGGTTGCATCAGCGCACAATGGAACGGGGCGCTCACGGGCAACATCACAGCGCGCTTGGCACCTTTTTCTTTGGCAATCTCGGCAGCACGTTCCACCGCGGCCTTCGCACCCGACACAACCACCTGTGTAGGGTCGTTGTCATTCGCCGCCTGACAAACCTCGCCCTGCGCAGCCTCTTCTGCGACGGCACGCACCGCTTCAAGGTCCAGCCCCAGAATTGCGGCCATTGCGCCGTCACCAACGGGAACCGCGCTTTGCATTGCTTGACCACGTGTCCGCAACAAACGCGCCGTATCCGCAATCGACAGCGCACCAGCTGCCGCAAGCGCTGAGTATTCCCCCAGCGAATGCCCAGCTACAAATGCAGCGTCCGTGACCGCAACACCTTCGGCCTCCAACGCGCGCATCGCGGCCATCGAGGTTGCCATCAGCGCCGGCTGTGCGTTCTGCGTCAGCGTCAGGTCGGCAATATCACCTTCCCAGATCAGGTTGCTCAGCTTTTCACCAAGCGCTTCATCGACCTCGTCGAAAACTGCCTTTGCAGCCGGATAGGCCTCGGCCAGTGCTTTGCCCATACCGATGGTTTGGGCGCCCTGCCCCGGAAAAACGAACGCGCGTGTCATTGCAACCTCTTGGATGACGTTAGGTTGCGATGGGGTGTAAACCGAGTGAACGAGCGGCACAAGCTCTGCATCCTGACACGCATTCTGTGCGTCAGAGGCTATTGTGTCGGCCCGCGCTGCATTTAGGGTGGCCATAGCAAACAGATCGGAGTCGTGAACCAATGCCCATTGCCAACACCACCCAAAGCTACGGGGGCGTTTCAAAAACTTTCCACTGGCTGACGGCCTTGCTCATTCTGACGGCGCTTCCGATTGGATGGTTTGCGAACGAACTGGCCCACGCAATTGAGGACCCGAATATTCCGACAACGCCGGAAGACTTACAAAAGGCGGCCCAGCTGTTCTCGCTGCACAAAACTATCGGTGTCACGGTCTTTTTCGTGGCGCTTGCCCGTATCTTGTGGGCGATCAGCCAACCCAAGCCTGGGTTGCTCAATGCTGAAAACAAGCCCGAGGCATTTGCTGCGGAAACCGTCCACTGGCTGTTGTATGGCTCGCTGGTTCTGGTTCCTCTGACAGGCTGGATTCACCATGCGGCCACCGAAGGGTTTGCACCGATCCTCTGGCCGTTCGGGCAGAACCTGCCGTTTGTGCCCAAATCCCCCGCATTGGCCGAAGCAAGCGGCGGGTTACACTTCGTCCTGATGCTTGTGCTGGTGGGTGCGCTGGTTTTGCATATCGTTGGCGCGCTCAAGCACCACGTGATCGACAAAGACAGCACATTGCGCCGCATGCTGCCCGGACGGGTGGAATTGCCGGAACCACCAACGCAATGGCACTCACCTGCCCCCGTCGTAGCAGCAGTCGTGATCTGGGCTGTTGCTCTTAGCATCGGGTGGTTCGACGGAGCCTACTCGGCACATCCGACCGGTGATAATGCATCTGCCGAACTGGAGGCCGTCCAATCCGACTGGCAGGTGCAGGAAGGCACTTTGGCAATCACGATCACCCAGTTGGGCAGCCCCGTCAGCGGCCCGTTTTCCGACTGGACTGCAGCAATCACATTCGACGAACCAGCAGAACCGGGACCGGCCGGCGAAGTTGATGTAACAATCGCCATCGGCTCATTGACCATTGGCACCGTAACACAGCAGGCCATGGGATCGGACTTCTTTGACAGCGCTCAGTTCCCGACCGCAAATTTCAACGCCGAACTGTTTAAGACCGATCTGGCCTATGAGGCGCGCGGAACTCTGACCATCCGGGACAGGACCTTGGACGTCGTCCTGCCGTTCGAGTTGGACCTGCAGGAAGGCACAGCGAAGATGCAGGGAGAGTTGGATCTGAACCGTCTGGATTACGACGTCGGTACGACACAACCAACCGAGGACTCGCTGGCCTTTGCCGTCAAAGTTGCGGTTGAACTGACCGCCACCCAAGCCGAATAAAGAAAAAACCGCCGAGGCCTGACGGGTCCCGGCGGTCTCTTTTTTGCACGTAAGGCAGGCTTACTCGGCCTTTTGCGCCTCTACCGAAATACGAACCTCAACCTCATCGCTTACAAACGGTGCGAACTGGCCCAGGTCGAATTCGCTTCGGACCAGTGTGGTGGTGGCATCAAAACCGGCCCAGGGCTTGCCCGCCATCGGATGCTCGCCAACCTGGTTCAGCTTGGCGTCCAGAACGACCGACTTGGTCACGCCGTTCATGGTCAGATCACCGGTGATGTTCGCGGTGTTGTCGCCGGTGACTTCGATACCGGTCGAGGTGAACGAAATCAGGTCACCCTCGGCGACGCCAAAGAAGTCTTCGGTCATGAAGTGATCTTCGCGCGGCTTCCAGCCGGTGATCATTTCGACCACTGGCATCGACACGCTCACGCTGGAATCTGCCGGGTTTTCCTGATCGAAAATGATCTCGCCTTCAAAGCCCGAGAACATGCCATAGGTGGTCGAGAAACCAAGGTGGTTATAGTTGAAGACAACCTGGCTGTGGCTGGGGTCCAGAACGTATTTCTCGGCGCTGGCAAACGCCGAGGTCGCCGATACGGCCAGTGCAGCAGCAAGAAGGGTGGATTTCATGACTATCTCCAAAAATGTTGTGAGTGCAAACCAGTTGGAATGCTCAACAACAAAAATGTGCCGCCCAAGGGCGGCACACAAGACTTATTCTCTAACAATTTCTGTTCCTAAATGAACAGAAGTGAAAATCAGGCGAAGATCGTTACACTTCCGCTCAATTGGCCCTTCAGCGCTCGGCCAACATCCGCTGATTGCAGCGGCAATTTCATCAGCAGGCTGCCGTCCACGTCATAGAGTTCGACCTGATCATCATCGAACCGTGCTCCACCCAGGGTGTCATAGCTGCGGCGCAGTACCGTCTGAGGACGTCCGTTTTCATTCTTTTGCAGCACACGTACTTCGCGGCGGATCGGATCAAAATAGGCATCGGGGCGCGCATCGAGCACCTGAATGGTCAGCAGGCTGACACCGATCAGTAGGAACGTCAGCGACGCGGCCAGCTTGATCGGCCAAACCTCGGTTGCCATCACCGCGCCCGGCATCAGCCACATGGAAAACGCCACAATGATCAAAAATGCCCCCGCGACGCGTGCCAGAATAGTGCGTGCCCTCCAATTCGGCGCAAATGCGATAAGAATTGGAACCGATTGATCATAAGTCGTGCTGGTCGCAGACTTCTCGATGGTATTCGTGTTCATCGCGGTCATTTCTCTGTACCTTAGTTCACGTTGCCGTCTTTGGTTCGGTCTGTCCGGTTAGTTCCCGGTATGCAAAACAACTTTGAGCCGAAAAGCGTCAGGAATTGGGCAGCGCAAAGGAAATAGCGCGACTTCACCAAGGCATGTGTGACAGCCCTTGCCCCCCGACGCGAATGGTGTATATGGGGCCATCCTTCGCAAGAGTTATGAATCGCGCAGCCTCTCGTGGCAGGGTCGCGAAGGACGAACCGGCCCCGCCTTTGAAATGCGCCTTGATAGAAACAGGAGTGCACATGCCACTGTATGAGCATGTAATGATCGCGCGTCAGGACCTGTCCAACGCGCAGGCAGAAAGCCTCGTCGAACATTTCGGCACCGTTCTGGCTGACAACGGCGGCAACGTCGTCGAAAGCGAGTACTGGGGCGTCAAGACGATGGCCTACAAGATCAACAAGAACCGCAAGGGTCACTATTCCTTCCTGAAGACCGACGCCCCCGCTGGCGCGGTTCAGGAAATGGAGCGCCTGATGCGCCTGCATGACGACGTTATGCGCGTTCTGACCATCAAGGTCGACGAGCACAACGAGGGCCCTTCGGTCCAGATGCAGAAGCGCGACGAGCGCGAAGGCCGCCGCGAGCGCCGCTGATCAACGCCTGACGAAAGGACATATACCATGGCCGCAAAACCATTTTTCCGCCGCCGCAAGGTCTGCCCGTTCTCGGGCGATAACGCGCCGAAGATCGATTACAAAGACACCCGTCTGCTGCAGCGCTACATCTCTGAGCGTGGCAAGATCGTTCCCTCGCGCATCACTGCCGTTTCGGCGAAAAAGCAGCGTGAACTGGCCCGTGCTATCAAGCGCGCCCGCTTCCTCGCCCTGCTGCCCTACGCTGTGAAGTAAGGAGAGACTGAAATGCAAGTTATCCTGCTGGAACGCGTTGCGAAACTGGGTCAGATGGGCGACGTCGTCGACGTCAAGCCTGGCTACGCCCGCAACTTTCTGCTGCCGCAAGGCAAAGCGCTGAGCGCTTCGAACGCCAACATCGCGTCGTTCGAATCCCAAAAAGCGCAGCTTGAGGCGCGCAACCTGGAAACCAAGAAAGAAGCTGAAGCTCTGGCTGAAAAGCTGGATGGTCAGCAGTTCATCGTGATCCGCTCGGCATCGGATGCTGGTGCTCTGTACGGATCGGTCACCCCGCGTGACGCCGCAGATGCCGCAACCGAGGCTGGTTTCACCGTCGACAAAAAGCAGATTGCTCTGATCGCTCCGATCAAAGAGTTGGGCCTGCACTCGTTGGCGGTCAAGCTGCACCCCGAGGTCGAAGTCAAGATCCAAATGAACGTTGCCCGTTCGCAAGAAGAAGCCGAACTGCAGGCTTCGGGCAAGTCGATCCAGGAACTGGCTGCCGAAGAAGAGGCCGCCGCTGAATTCGAAATCGCCGAACTGTTCGACGATATCGGTTCCGCAGCTTCTGACGATGACGATCTGGTTGCCGAAGAGGCCCCGGCTGAAGAAGACGAAGCCAAAGCCTGATCCGGCTGCTTTTGAAAGATTGATTGGCCGCGCCGAAAGGCGCGGCCTTTTTTTGTGTTCGACCCTCAGGCCGTGACAAAGAGCGACGTCCGGCACGATCATGAATTTGGATGGAAATTGTGCTATCCTACGGTCACGCGGCCCCTGCCGCCCCAGCCGTATTTATTGAAGTTCATTTTATTAGCAAATTGCGTGATCGCGCATCTGGGCGGACCGCGATCCGGCAGGAGAAACCACCATGGCATCCTTGTGCGACTACATCGTTGTGAACGACGGCTCATTCTCTTTAAACTCCGGAGAAAGCCAAACCTTCAGCGACCCGATCCCTTCCAACCTGATCATCGGAACCAACCGTGCGAAACCGATCCTTGCCTTCAAAGCCTGGGCAACGCCGTCCGGAGGGGCTTTCCAGATCGAGATAAACGATACCTTTATCTATGGCCCAACCATGTCGGGCGGCGACATTCGCGGATTATGGGAGACCTTCCCAGGAACCGTCCTGAACCCGGGGATCAACAACACCGTTCAGTTTCGCGCGACAGAGAACAAGATCTGGTTTGCCGATATCATTCTGTGGTTCCAGGTCGATATGTGACAACCCGCCAATCCGACCTGACCAATACGGAACACTTTGGCACCGGGTTGTGACGCAACGAGACCCAGCATAAATCAGCGCGCGGGCTGGCTGTCTGCTTGCGGTTGCGTTCGGCGGGACTATCATGCGACCAACCCCCATCCGGAGACTACACATGCCCCACTACACGCGCCGCGCTCTACTTGTTGCATTACTCGGCGCACCTGCCTTGGCTGCCTGCGGCGGTTTGGATGGCAAGCAGAGCTCTCGCAATGCCCCTTTTGATCCACCGCTATACCCCAACGAGACCCCTGAATTGCGCGCATCAATCAACAAGTGGGCTGACCATTATGAATTGCCACGCGAGCTGTTGCACAAGCTCGCCATAAGGGAAAGCACGCACCGGCCATGGGCCGTCAACAGCCCCTATTACGGGTTACTGCAGATCCTGCCTGCGACAGCGCGATCCATGGGGTACAAAGGTAACGCTAAGGGTTTGTTGGATGCAGACACCAATCTGGAGTTTGCCGGAAAATACCTGCGTGGGGCGTGGCTCTTGTCAGATGGCGACCAGAAGCGGGCTATCTTCCTTTATGCCAAAGGTTACTACCCCGAGGCGAAGGCCGCCGGGATGCTGGTTGAAACGGGCCTAAGGTCAGAGTGACGTTGGGTAAGGATATTGCTTGTCATTAGCGTAAAGGTTGCAATAATGACTTATGCAATCGCTAAGGTATTCTGTTGCCATAACCACGCATTATGCTTAAGCGATATGTATAATTAGCTTGCGTCAGGCACCACAGTTGACGCAACGTATTCGGTGAAATGGACAGATTTGGCATGTCTTTGGGGAAAGATTTGCCGCCGCAAAGGTTGGACAGGTGAAACTTATAGACTTGGCCGCGATCGACCACGAGGAAAAGTCGGCAGCCGACATAATTAATGCTGTCTGCGATGAATTGGGTTTCGACTACGCGTCTTATGCCACTTTTAACCCTGTAAAGGGTGACGTTCAGGGATACGCCAACTACCCGGACGAATGGAAGATTCACTATGGCAGCCAAGGCTTCCACCATTTCGACCCGACCTTGTATCAATCTGCGCTCAGCATTGCTCCGGTGGACTGGGGCAGATTTAATCACGACGAAAAATTCCATTCAGTTTTTCGGGATGCGCATGATTTTGGTATTACTTCCCGTGGCTTAACCGTTCCGGTACGTGGCCCATACGGGGAATGTGGCCTGCTGAATGTGACCCGAAATTGCTCGGATTCCGAGTGGGCAAAGCTGAAGAAACATGTGATGGGGGACCTGCAGATGGCCGCAGTTACAGCGCATGATACCGTGATGCAGTCTGGCCTGCTGGCCAAAGCGCTGTATTTACCAGCCCTTTCGACGCGAGAGAAAGAGATCCTGCAGTGGGTTGCGGATGGAAAATCACAGCAGGACATCGGCGATATCCTGTCAATTTCACACCGAACCGTCGAAGTTCACATGCGGTCTGGCCGTGAAAAAATGGGTGCGTTGACAACACCGCAAGCCATTGGAAGAGCTATTGGATTGGGCCTAATTGCCCCAGGATAATCAAAAAAGATCAAAAAATACGGGAAACCCCCAATAGTCTTAGCTCAAATCTTAGTTAACGTCATCCTTACGGTAACCAGACTGTAGGGGGATGGAAATGATCATCGTAATTGATGGTATCAACCAGAATAAGTTTAAGCATGTCTTGGACGAGATGTACAAACTGCGCGCGCGCGTTTTCGGCGATCGCCTTGGTTGGGATGTAAATATCGTTGATGGGCGCGAACGCGACCATTTTGACGACCTTCATCCAGCACATGTAGTTAGCATCGACGACGAGGGGGACGTTGTCGGGTGCATGAGACTACTGCAAACGACCGGGCCACACATGCTGTCCGACGTTTTTCATTCAATCCTGGACGGCGAACCGCCGATCCGCAGCGCGCAGGTCTGGGAAGCAACCCGGTTTTGCGTCGATACCAAAAAGCTTGGTCGGGGACGTGGGGAAAACTCGGTATCCTATGTCACCAGCGAGATCATGATCGGCTCGTTCGAATATGCCAAGATGGCCGGCGTATTGGACTCGATTGCCGTGATTGACCCTGTGATGAACCGCGTCCTGCAACGGTCCGGCAACGCGCCTTACGACTATCTTGGAACTGCCAAGCCAATGGGCAAGGTTGTGGCCATGGCCGCCCTTATGGACTGTTCGGATGAACGGATTTCGGGTGTTCGGGACTATGCAGGCATTGAACACGATGTCTTCCTGACCGAAGAACAGGCGCTGGAGCTGTTTGAAGGCGCAAAGGCCAAGCAAAGTGCCGCAAACTACGACCACCAGCCGCTGACTCAGTTGGAAAAGTATTTTGTCGAACAGATGAGTTCGGCAACATCGAAAACCGAAGTCGAGTCTGTCCTGAAGCTGATCGAGGCGCTTTCAGACCGCTTTACGCCAGAGCAGAAGACCGCTCTGTTAAGAACCCCCCGTGCTTTTGCTCATGAGGCCTGACCCCCTCACCTCATAGGTTAAAGCCACCCAAGCGGAGCCGTCTTTTTTCAGACGGCTCCGTATTTTTTTACGCCCATGGGGATGGGCGAACGAGGATTACTCCTCGTCCAGTGCCTCAACGGCTTTCTGCAGATCGTCTTTGCTGACTTCTTTGTCCGCGACCTGAGCCAGTTCAAAGACGTAGTCGATGACTTTGTCTTCGAAGATCGGCGCGCGCAGCTGTTGCTGCATCTGAGCGTTCTGCTGCACGAACTCAAAGAACTGACGTTCCTGACCCGGGTACTGACGTGCCTGGTTCATGATCGCCTGGGTCATCTCGGAATCAGTGACCTCAACCTCGGCCTTCTGGCCCAGTTCAGCCAACAGCAGGCCCAGACGCACGCGGCGTTCGGCCAGCTTGTTGTGCTCGTCTGTGGGCTCGATCTCGGCGTGGTCGTGACCTTCCACTTCCGGGTTTTCCTCGTGCCACAGCTGATGTGCGATCTGCTTGGCTTCGGCTTCAACCAGCGACGGCGGCAGGTCGAACGATACCTTCTCGTCCAGCGCGTCCAGCAGGCCACGCTTCATAACCGCGCGCGATGCACCGGAATATTCCGCTTCCAGACGCTCGGCGATTTGACCTTTCAGCGCGGCCAGATCTTCTGCGCCGAACTTGGTTGCCAGCTCATCGTTTACTTCTGCAGCAACGGGTTCCTTCACCTCTTTGATGGTGCAAGTGAATACGGCGTCTTTGCCGGCCAGATGCTCTGCGCCGTATTCCTCGGGGAAGGAAACGTTGACGTCTTTGACTTCTTCGGCCTTCACGCCAACCAGCTGCTCTTCGAAGCCGGGGATGAAGCTGTTGGAACCCAGAACCAGCGGATAGTCTTCAGCCGAACCGCCTTCGAATTCTTCGCCGTCAACCTTGCCAACAAAGTCGATCACAACCTGATCGCCGTCCTTGGCTTTAGAACCCTTGCGGCGCGCTTTGAAGTCCTGCGCGGTTTCGGCCAGGCTGTTCAGCGCTTCTTCGATGGCTGCGTCATCCGCTTTTACAACCAGCTTTTCCAGCTCGACCGATTTCAGGTCAACTTCGGGGATCGCAGGCAGTGCCTCATAGGACATTGCGACCTCGACGTCGTCGCCTTCTTTCCAGTCTTCGTTGGTCATTTTGACCTCGGGCTGAAGTGCAGGACGCTCGCCGCTGTCTTCAAAATGCTGGTTCATCGCACCATCGATGCTTTCCTGCATCGCTTCGCCCAACAGGCGCTGACCGAACTGCTTTTTCAGCAGTGCCATCGGCACTTTGCCTTTGCGGAAACCCTTCATTTCGACTTCCGGCTGCGCTTCGACCAGTTTCTCGTTAACTTTGTCGTCCAGCTCGGCCGCGGATACGATGATATTGTAGCCGCGTTTCAGACCTTCGTTCAGCGTCTCGGTAACCTGCATTATGGTAGTCCCCATAGGATTCGGGGCGCGCAAAACGGCGCGCCGGGCAAATTTGACGCCTTCTATTTGCCCAGCCGCTTACGTGCAAGAGGCAATGGCCAGATCAGCCTTGTTTTGCCACCGATTTGAACAAAAAAACGCCCCGGTCAGACCGGGGCGCCCTAGGTTTACGGGGAAACGTTGTCAGAACTTCCAGAGCGCACCCAGCACCCAGGCTTCGTTCTTGTCAAAGTCGACCGTGTCGTCGAAATCGTGGTTACGGTATTTCAGGTAGGCGTCTGTGTTGATCGCGTCGATCCGCTGAACAACGGCAATACCCCAGGACTTGGTGCTGGACCCCTGATTTTCAAAATCGGAACCGTCGAAATAGTCGATACCAACGCCGGTTTTACCCCAGGACACCCAATCCCCTTCATAAGCAAGTTTAGTGTACCAATAGTCCGGGTCGCTGGCGCCGGTAGAGGTATCGTCCCGCGTGCCGAGGGCTGCGGTAAAGCTGAACCCGCTGGGCAACAGGACCGACGCGGACCCAATGGTATCCTTGCGTTCGCCGGGTTGGCCGTCGAAATCCCTTACTGCGTAGGCAAGGCTCGCTGCGAACTCGACACCGTTGGTGAAGGTGTTCCGGTACTTGACCGCGAGATCGTAATAATCGTCGTCGTCGCTACTGGACAGGATGTTCTGACCATAAGCAATCGCCGCTGAGAAGCCGTTGAAATCTGGTGTGTCATACCGCACCCTGCCCCGACGCGCGCCATCAAAGTTGCTGGCCGAGTCGCCAACGGTGATGCCACTCAGGATACCGTCTGCTCCCCGGTAGAAAAACGCGCCGTTTTCATCGTTCGTAAAAGAATACAAAGCCGTCCCGACGTAGGACAAATCAGTCTCGGCAGCTCCGTCCGAGGCCATACTGCCCTGACCGGCGGAGAACTTGCCGTATCCACCCTTGAGTGAGAAATCGGCGTGGCGGATATCTTCCCGGCTCCAACCGTTAGTGTTGGTACCATCCTGGTTGGCTGTCCCGGTACTTGGCAGACCCAGACCGGTTTCAAACCGGAACATGAACTCATTGCTGCCATAGGGTTGCATGACGCGCAAACCTACGCGGCTGTTGGACAGGTCATTGTCCAGCAACCGGGTCTCGGTCTCCTGGCCGTCATCGACCGATACGATCACCGGATCGAGCTGACCGTACAGCACCACATAACCGCCGCTGTTATTTTCGTACTTCAATTCAGCGGCAGCAGGGATCGCCGTGGTCATCGCCAGAACAGCGGCAACCGATGGGAGTTTCAAATTCACTGTCATTTTATTCACCTTGAACGTTTCGTTTGTGGGAACCATCAAAAGAAAAACCGATGTGGCAGCCCACTCCGCAAGGAACCGAGTTAGTCGCGTTTAGGATTTCTGCCTTACGGCTCAAATCGGCAGAAAGTAAATTTTAATCATATCAAAGATTTGGCTACCAAGGCTTCGTAGGCAGGAAAATCTGGGTACAAGTCTGCCACTCTGTCTGATGTCTTTCAAAAGGAATGACATGCACTGATGCGTATACGTGCGGCTATTTCTTGCCGAACGCTGAAAAAAGCGGCTAATTTCCGCCCATGCGTCATTTAGCCAAACTCTGAAAAACCGCAGGTAATTGCTCGGGTAAATCCTCGGCAATCAACCCGGGGCCGAAATGGCGCGCACATTCCACATGCAGCCAGGCCGCCGTTTCCGCAGCCTGCATCGGAGCGAACCCACGCGCCAGCAACCCGGTGATAAACCCGGCAAGCACATCGCCAGAGCCAGCCGTCGCCAACCACGGTGCCGAACGCTCATAATGGGCCGAATTGATCGCGCAGCGCCCATCCGGCGCGGCAATCACCGTGTCCGACCCCTTGAACAGAACGACGCACCCTGCCCGCTTGGCCGCCTCACGCGTTGCGTCGACCTTGGAATAGGCCGGGCCTTTGGTTGGAACCGCCTTGAGCTTTTCAGATATGTCAGGGAACAGCCGTGCGAACTCTCCACCATGCGGTGTGAGAACGCAATTATCGTGCAATTGGTCAAACAGAGCCGCAGGGTCGTCCGCAAACGCGGTCAAAGCGTCGGCATCCAAAACCGTCGCCCGATTTGCCGCCAGAGCAACCGGCACCAGATCCCGCGCACGCTCCAATCTCAGACCAGGGCCAAAGCAAAGGGCATTCAGCCGTTCATCGTCGAGAACATCGGACAACCCGTCGCCACCCTCAACCCGTTGCAACATGATGGCCGTAACCTGTGCCGCAACCTCTGTCTGCGCCGCCGGCGGAACCCCCAATGTCACCAACCCGGCCCCAATCCGCAAAGCACCGCGCGCTGCCAATCGCGCCGCGCCGGTCCTGCCCGAACCGCCTGATAAGATGAAGGCGTGGCCATGGGAATACTTGTGTTGCCATTTGAATTTGGGCATTCGATAGAGCGGCAAACCACCCCATGTTCGCTCGTCCTTCACGCGGCCAGGTGCCTCGGCAAGGGTTAGAAAAGCAGGTCGGCTCGCCCTGCGAAAAGGCTTGGGGCCTAATGTGAACGCACTGTCGTATGGTTCACCGTTAAAGCGGCAACGCTGCGTGGAAATACCGATGTCTTTAACAACGAGCTTGCCACACAAATCCGGCCCTTGCGCCAGAAAATGCCCGGGCTTTGGGCTATCGAAACACACGGTCAACCAAGCAAAACGGTCATGCAAAGCGCGCGCGCCGCCCGCAGTAGCAACCTTGTTTCGCATCTCTGCGGGCAAACCGTCCAGAAACTCGCGAGGCCATAGGTTCAATGGCTCTTGATGCAACACCCGCCCGCTGTCCAAACACAAGCCGGATGGGGCATCTATGCTGACCAGGCGGTCGGTGTAATCGTCCCCATTCATACCAGAAAGATGCCGAACGACCTTGAACAGTTCACCGTCCAAGCCGCGTTTCAGTCCCGTCCCAAACAGAGCGTCAACGTAAAGATCGGCAAAACCACCCTTGCGCATGTCCTTTTCAGTCAGCGGAACAACCTCCCCCAACTCCTGCCAC
Source organism: Ruegeria atlantica (assembly GCF_947495585.1). Lineage (GTDB taxonomy): Bacteria > Pseudomonadota > Alphaproteobacteria > Rhodobacterales > Rhodobacteraceae > Ruegeria > Ruegeria atlantica_G. Next base: position 1,106,407 of record NZ_CANLZK010000001.1, read on the forward strand.
CGATCATAGTTCATTTGCGCATCTGCTGGCAGCTTGTCGGCGTCCCCATACAGAAAAACCTCGACTTCCCAGCCCCACTCTTTCAACAGGCGCGCGACGACAAACCCATCACCGCCATTGTTGCCGGGGCCACACAAAACCACAGCACGCCCCGAAGTTTTCGCCAACTCCGGCCATTCCTCAAAAATCGCCTCGACAACCCCGCGACCGGCGTGCTCCATCAGTTCCAGACCGGTCACCTGACCGGACTCAATCGCCGCTGTTTCAATTGCTCGCATCTGCGCCGCTGTCAGCAATTCCGTCATCTCAAATCCTCTGGCGATTCAGTTTCGCTTACTTTTTGTGCAAGTTGATCAAAAATTGACCCGACGCCCATTTTCTCAGCGCCCGGCTCGGGCCGATATCGCTATCACATTGCCGCCCGAATTTAGACGTGGTCAGTGCCAAACTGACAAGAGTTAACAGGAGCCCGGAATGAAGAAGATCGAAGCGATCATCAAGCCGTTCAAACTCGATGAGGTTAAAGAGGCGCTGCAGGATGTCGGCGTCCAGGGTCTCAGCGTGATCGAGGTTAAGGGCTTTGGCCGTCAAAAGGGCCATACCGAACTGTATCGCGGCGCGGAGTACGTCGTCGATTTCCTGCCCAAGGTGAAGGTCGAGGTTGTGCTGGACGACGATCAGGTCGACGCAGCCATTGATGCCATCGTCTCGGCAGCGAAAACCGACAAGATCGGCGACGGCAAGATCTTTGTCTCGCCCGTTGAACAAGCCATTCGCATCCGGACCGGGGAAACCGGCCCGGAAGCGCTGTAACAGAACAAACTCAAAGCAGAGGAATATTAAGTTATGAGCAAGGACGCAGTTCTTCAGCTGATCAAAGACGAGGACGCCGAGTACGTCGACGTTCGCTTCACTGATCCCCGCGGCAAGCTTCAGCACGTCACGCTGATGGCCGACCAAGTTGACGAGGACTTCCTGGAAGAAGGCTTCATGTTCGACGGTTCGTCCATCGCGGGCTGGAAGTCGATCGAAGCATCCGACATGAAATTGATGGTCGACACCAACAGCGCATATGTCGATCCGTTCTACGCGGAAAAAACCATCTGTGTGCACTGCTCGGTTGTTGAGCCCGACACCGGCGAAGCCTATGAGCGTGACCCGCGCGGCACCGCTCAGAAAGCCGAAGCCTATCTGAAAGCATCGGGTATCGGTGATGTGGCCTATATGGGCCCAGAAGCGGAATTCTTCTTGTTCGACGACGTCCGTTTCTCCAACAGCATCAACAAGGTATCTTACGAAGTTGATGCGACCGACGCGTCGTGGAACACTGACACCGAATACGAGATGGGCAACATGGGCCATCGTCCGGGCGTCAAGGGCGGCTACTTCCCGGTGAACCCGATCGACGAAGCGCAGGACCTGCGTTCAGAAATGCTGTCGACCATGAAGCGTCTGGGCATGAAGGTCGACAAGCACCACCACGAAGTTGCCTCGTGCCAGCACGAGCTGGGTCTGATCTTCGACAGCCTGACCAAACAGGCGGACGAGCTGCAGAAGTACAAGTACATCATCCACAATGTTGCGCACGCCTACGGTAAATCGGCCACGTTCATGCCGAAACCGATCGCAGGTGACAACGGTACCGGCATGCACGTGAACATGTCGATCTGGAAAGACGGCAAACCACTGTTCGCAGGCGACAAATACGCCGATCTGTCGGATGAAGCCCTGTACTTCATCGGCGGCATCCTGAAGCACGCCAAAACGCTGAACGCCTTCACCAACCCGGCGACCAACAGCTACAAGCGTCTGATCCCGGGCTTTGAGGCCCCAGTTCTGCGCGCCTATTCGGCCCGTAACCGTTCGGGTTGCGTCCGTATTCCGTGGACCGAAAGCCCGAAAGCCAAGCGCGTTGAGGCTCGTTTCCCCGATCCAGCGGCGAACCCCTACTTGGCATTTGCCGCTTTGCTGATGGCTGGTCTGGACGGCATCAAGAACAAGATCGATCCGGGCGAAGCCATGGACAAGAACCTGTACGATCTGCCTGCCGAAGAACTGGCCGACATCCCGACCGTCTGCGGCAGCTTGCGCGAAGCTCTGGAAGCTCTGGCATCGGATCACGACTTCCTGCTGCAGGGCGACGTGTTCACCAAGGACCAGATCGACGGCTACATCGCACTGAAGATGGAAGAAGTCGAAACCTACGAGCACACCCCGCACCCGGTTGAATACGGCATGTACTACAGCTGCTGATCCGATTTGCGGTTTAAAATTCAAGGGCGTCCACTCGGGCGCCCTTGTTTCGTTTGGTACGATCTCTCACACTCGACCCACCCGGTTAGGAGAGATCGCATGTCATCAGACGCCCCCTTTTCTCAATTCACAGACTTCGTGACTTCGAGCGATGAACTGGAGCGCATAACCGGAGCGCCCCTGCCCCAGATCATCGCCAAAGAGCTGTCCGGGCTGGACCAGATGTGCCGCGACTTTATTGCTAAATCCACATTCTGCCTGATCGCATCAGCCAATCCAGGTGGTCATCTGGACATCTCGCCCCGAGGTGATCCAGAAGGGTTCGTAAGTGTGTTGTCCGACACACTGATCGCAATCCCTGATCGACCCGGCAACAAGCGCGTGGATACGTTCCACAATATTTTGCTGGACCCACGTGTCAGCCTGATTTTCTTCGTGCCGGGCAAGATGGAAACTCTGCGCCTTCGTGGCACTGCCCGTTTATGCAAAGACCGCGACTTGCTGGATAGCATGGCAATAAACAACCGCTCGCCGAAACTGGCCTTGGTCATTCACGTCGAGACAGTGTTCGCACACTGCCCCAAATGTGTGATCCGCGCGAACCTGTGGCGACCGGAGGAATGGCCGGATTCCTCGGACCTGCCCAATATGAACGCGATGATGGTCAAACACGCCAAAATCGACAAAACACCAGATGAGTGGTTTGAAAGTTTGAAAGGTACCGGAGAGCTGGACCTGTACTAACGTCTTTTCGTGCAGAGAAATGCAGCGTACTCTTTTCCTGACAATGCAATTTTCCGGGTTTCCCTGATGCTTCGCTTCGCTCTCTTGTTCGCCCTATCCCTTCCCGCCCTTGCTTCCGCGGCACCTTGCGGCAACACCAGCAGCGGCTTTGAGACATGGAAGAAGGACTTTGCCAAACAGGCGAAACGCGCGGGTGTCAAAAAGAAAGGATTGCAGGCACTGGCCCAATCCCAATACGCCACGCGAACCATAGCCGCGGACCGCAATCAAAAGAGCTTTAAATACTCGTTAGTCAAATTCATGCGCGTACGCGGGGCAGACACCATCGTGGCGCAGGGGCGCAAACGCAAAGCGCGCAACCCGCAATTCTATGCAGCACTCGAACGCCAATACGGCGTACCGGCCGGGGTACTGATCGCCATTCACGGCATGGAAACCGGATTCGGAAACTTCATGGGCGACAGTCAGGTTGTTTCCGCAATCACAACACTGGCCTATGACTGCCGCAGATCCGAGTTTTTTATTCCTCACGCGATCGGAGCGCTGAAGTTGGTCGATCAAGGCAGCATTACGACAGCGACAAAAGGGGCAAAACATGGCGAACTTGGGCACACCCAGTTCCTGCCGGGCAATGCCATGCAATACGGGGTTGATGCCACCGGCGACGGTCAGGTCGACTTTTACAATATGACCGATGCATTGGCCTCAACCGCCAATTTTCTGCGTAAGAAGGGCTGGAAACCCGGTCGGGGATATCAACAGGGTCAGCCAAACTTTGCTGTCATTCAAAAGTGGAATGCCGCCTCGGTTTACCAACAGTCCATTGCAATTATGGCTGCCCGAATCGACGGTTGAAGCTGGCTTGGGATTCCGGCAGTCACACCCGATTTCGGCCACATTGTCGCCACAGACGTCAAAAGGCCCTTAAAATGCCTAGGTTTCCATAGCGTAATCAATCCGCGCGATTTCTCATTTTTTTCCATTTTTGCCCAAATCTGCCCCAGATCGCTTGCTAGATTGTTTCCAAACACAGGATGCGACAAAGGACAGCGCAGTGACTCCGAAGCACAGCTATCACGGTGGTCTGCAATTCGACGGTAAGACCGAAGACGCGATTGAGCGGTTCAGCGACATCGTTGCCAAGACCCTTGCGGACTATGGTCACCTGGTCGAGCGCAAGTCTCTGCAGAACGGCAGCGAAGCCAGCATTGTGTCCAGTCAGTATCTGGTGCGCCTGACGCTGGATACTAAGGTCGCCGAAACCGAAGACCGGTTCGAGCGCCTCAACCGCGCCGCCGGTCTGAAGACAATCCAGAGACCCATCGTAACCCTGCCGAATAACCGGCTGACGATCACTGTGACCCCGGTTTCCCCCCTATTGGATGACAGCGAAGTTTCCGAGCTGATGCTGGTCGTGATCCTTTACAGAATGGTTGACGTCTGCGCGACCCAGCGGGTCGAATGGCTGTCGCCCAACACCGTTCTGACCATCGAACAATTCATGAGCGCATTTGACACACTGGCCCCAAGCAGGCCGCGTGACAGAAAACAGATTTTCGAGGCAGTGACAGGCCCGTTTGCCGGACTGAATGTTACTGACGCAGAAGACCTGGATGAGCCAGAAAAAAAGGCGCTGCCCCCAGTAGCCCGGCCAATCCAGCTGTCAGATGAGCAGTTGCTCAGCATCGCTTTTCGGACAGAACCTATCGAGCAGCCTACCGATCGGGACGACACGCCCCCCCTCGTCCACGAGCAACCCAGCGATATCCTCCGACTGACCAGTTGGGGATTGACGGGTGCCGTGGCAAGCGTGTCCGTCCCGATTGCGGCCTCTTTGGCCGCTGTGAACCTGATAAGGGGCGAAGACTTCCGCCTGAACACTCAGGTGCTGGTGTATTCGGTCGCGATCTCCGCTCTCAGCACAAGCGGGGCACTTGCGGGCGCTGCCAGCGCGCTGGGCATGTAGCCTGGTATGAAATGACCCTCCTTGGAGGCCCCGCCATCAGGCGGGGTTTTCCATTTTTGGCACCTGCTCTGCCGCCAGAACATATGTATGGATCGAAAAAACCACAGCCTGCGTCTCAGGCAGTCGCAACAGCGTCTGCCGCTCACTCCGCAGGAACCGGGCGTGCCCTGGCTCCTGTGCGGCCCGCCGGTCGTATGCACTGCGGGGTTGATGCAGCTCGGTGTCCTCATACCACAGCGCATTGAATCGCCACAGAGGGCGTCCCGGTTGTATCCCGTCAAACAACCGCTGAACCCGCCGGGCGATGTCGGCGTTGTAGCTGTCAACAGGCAGATGGATGTCGATCAGAGGCCGCATGAATTTCTCGGACAAGCGCCAACTGGCAGGAAAACACAGGATGGCACCGGTCAGAACATGTTCATCCCCCTGCTTTTGCAGGATGCAGAAATCTTCCTGCACCAATCGGCACAGCGTATCCAATGGCTGATCCAGATCGATCGTATCACTTGCCCCGTCCGGGCGAGCGACGTGATCTGTGCACTCGGGATAAACTTGGTTCAGGACAAGATTCAACAACTCCTGCGCAGCGGGTTTAGCACCTGCATCCATCGCCAGAACATCCGAACGATGACCGACCAACAGGTCCTCGCGTCTTTGCATCTGGGCGGCGAACGCATCATCGCGGTGCAACCAGTTGTCCATGCTTGCTGGCTGAATGCCTGGCAAAGAGCGCTTGTTCAGCGGGTCATACGGAATTGAAGTCTGAAGAATGGTCGTCATGAATTTGACGTATCATCAGAATTTCCACTTGTCGGTCAAAAAGCGACGAACGCACCGTCGCAAACCTTCAAGACGTCGGGAGATTGATTCTTCACGCTCAAAGAACAGGCAGGGAGACCCACCATGAACCGACACTACCGCGACAGCCGCAAGATCGACCCGACCAAAGGTGCGACTCTTGGTGATGGTACCCCGAATGAAAACGACCGGATCGAAATTGGCCCTACACAGCTTGCGTTTTCAGAATGGGAAAAGGCCGGCCTTGCCCTGCCCGATCTGGCCCGGATGCGCGAACACCGGTGGAAACGACTGACTCAAGCCATTGTCGATCGCGGTTATGGCGGGCTGCTGATGTTCGACCCGCTGAACATTCGTTATGCCACCGACAGCACCAACATGCAGCTGTGGAACACGCACAATCCGTTCCGCGCGGTGTTGCTGTGCGCTGACGGCTACATGGTGATTTGGGACTATAAGAACTCTCCGTTCCTTTCCACGTTCAACCCACTGGTGCGCGAGCAACGATCCGGCGCCGACCTGTTCTACTTTGACCGGGGCGACAAGGTAGATGTGGCAGCGGACGTGTTTTCAAACGAGGTGCGCGTCCTGATCGACGAACATGGTGGCGGCAACAAGCGCCTCGGCGTGGACAAGATCATGCTGCACGGCCTGCGCGCGCTTGAGGCGCAGGGATTCGAAATAATGGAAGGCGAAGAGGCTACGGAAAAGACCCGCGCCATAAAAGGCCCGGACGAAATCCTAGCCATGCGCTGCGCCAATCACGCCTGCGAAACCGCTGTGGCGGAAATGGAAAAATTCGCGCGCGCCAATGTGGGAGACGGCAAAACCTCGGAAGACGACATTTGGGCGGTTCTGCACGCAGAAAACATCAGGCGCGGCGGCGAATGGATCGAAACCCGTCTGCTGGCTTCGGGTCAGCGCACCAATCCTTGGTTTCAGGAATGCGGTCCCCGGATCACCCAACAGAATGAGATCATCGCCTTTGATACCGACCTGATCGGATCCTACGGCATCTGCATCGACATCTCGCGCACATGGTGGATCGGCGACGAAAAACCGCGGCCCGACATGGTGTACGCCATGCAGCACGCGCATGAGCATATCATGACCAATATGGAGATGCTGAAGCCCGGCGTGATGATTCCGGAACTGACGGCCAATGCTCACAAGTTGGACGACAAGTTTCTGGCGCAGAAATACGGCTGCCTGATGCACGGCGTCGGCTTGTGCGATGAGTGGCCTCTGGTTGCTTATCCGGACAAGGCAGTGGCGGGCTCTTACGACTACGCGCTCGAACCCGGCATGGTCCTGTGTGTCGAGGCTGCCGTTGGAGAGGTTGGCGGAGATTTCTCGATCAAGCTGGAGGATCAGGTTCTGATCACCGAAGACGGATATGAGAACCTGACCACCTATCCCTTTGATTCACAGCTCATGGGCCTGAGCTAACGTTTCAGTTCGACCAATGTGACCGCCTGACATTTCCGTGCCAGTCTTCGGACACGGGATCAGCAACCTGCGCCTCAGTAGATGCCACCGGCGGCAGGGTTTGACCAAGCGCAAATCCGATCACCCCAGCCAGAGCAATCACGGTCAGTATATCCGGGCGTAGAACCACGCCCCTTGGATCCATTGCAGTATGTGCCATTTGAACCTCCTGGGCTGCACGTTTGCGATGGTCGTAAGATGGGGAGGTGACGTAAATTAGTAAAACGAATATTTTTTAGAATATACTTCACAAAATTTGATTCTTTAGGTTCACAGGGCGGACAAAGGATTGCGCTCAATCTGTTCGCTTCACTCACCTTCCCGTGACGCTTCTTACAATGGGGTTGAGCGGCCAGTAGGAAGCACACACTATTGGTCATCCCGACGAACAAGGAACTGTCATGCCCACCGAACGCATTACCTTTGCCGGTCACGACGGCAACCAATTGGCCGCGCGCCTGGATTTGCCGGACGGGCCGGTCTTGGCCACGGCGCTATTTGCGCATTGTTTCACCTGTTCCAAAGACATCCCTGCCGCGCGCAGGATTGCGGCCCGACTAGCGGCGATGGGCATCGCCGTTCTGCGATTTGATTTCACCGGGCTGGGTCATTCCGGCGGGGAATTTGCCAACACAACCTTTACCTCCAATGTCGAAGACCTGATCGCGGCCTCGCATTATCTGGCTGGCCGCAACATGGCTCCGGCATTGCTCATCGGCCATTCGCTGGGTGGTGCCGCTGTGTTGCGCGCCCGTGCTGGCATTCCCAGCGTCAAGGCCGTGGTCACGCTGGGCGCACCCGCGGATCCGAGCCACGTCGCCCACCACTTTGAAGCCGCATTGCCTGAGATCACGCAGGCTGGATCAGCGGACGTGATGTTGGGCGGGCGTCCTTTCCGCATCGGCAAGGCCTTTGTGGATGATATTTCCGAAGCGGCCCTGATACCGGCCATCGCAGACCTGAAGGCCGCTTTGCTGATCTTGCATGCGCCTCGGGACGAGACCGTAAGCATCGACAATGCCAGCACAATCTTCCTGGCCGCCAAACATCCCAAGAGCTTTGTGACCCTCGACGATGCCGATCACTTGATTACCCGCGCATCCGATGCGGAATACGCGGCAGACGTGATCACCGCGTGGGTAACGCGCTACGTCAAGCTCTGCCCGCCTGCGCCACCACCGGGTGCGCCCGAAGGTGTTGTTCGCGTGACCGAAGCTGATCCGGAAGGGTTCCTGCAGGACATTCAGTCCGGCCCACGCCACCACGCCGTTGCGGACGAGCCCGCCTCATACGGCGGCACCGACCGAGGTATGTCTCCCTATGGATTCGTGTCGTCTGGTCTTGGGGCTTGCACATCAATGACTATCCGCATGTACGCGCGGCGCAAGCGGTGGCCGCTGAAATCCGTTTCAGTCGATGTGTGCCACAACAAGGTGCATGCGCAGGACGCGGGGCTGGCCAACGAAGGAAAAGTCGATCAGTTCCGCCGCAAGATCCGCCTTGAAGGTCCGCTGACGGCCGAGCAACGCGCGCGATTGCTGGAAATCGCGGACAAATGCCCGGTCCACAGAACCTTGGAAGGGTCAGCCCAGATCACGACGGAATTACTGGACTGACCCGCTAGCTCAGCGCCGCCCTGCGGGGCGGTGAATGGGAGGCCGAGCCGCCGGAGGCCGTGCGACCGGTGGTCGTGGCCGGTTCGGCGGTCGGGACACTGGCGGTCTGTTCGGTGGCTTAGCGATTGGCGGAACAGGACGCGCAGGTGGGCGGCCATCGGGCGGTCTGGGTCGATCCGGTCGGTCGATGTCTATATCTACATCCACGTCGTGATAGTAGTCGTTCCACAACATCGAGTCGTAGAAGGGGTCATACCCGTATCCCACTCCGACTGTGACGCCGTCACAGGCCGAAAGCGTCAGCGTGGCAGCACCCAATCCAAGGGCAAGGGTTGCGCGTTTGATCAATTTGCGTGTCATGTGCGCCTCCTCACTGCAGGGACCGGAACGACGCGAACACGGCGTTCAGATCGTCCACATAAGCCGGATCAGCACCATCACGCAGGATCGCCACGGCAATGGCCACGCGCCCCTTCGGCAAGTCAATCACGGAAACTGTGAAGTTCACACCACGCCCTTCGCGACTGCCGGTCCCGCGAATGACACGCGCGGGCAACCCGCCAATGCGCGTCGTGGTGGTCTCGGACACAGTTGGATCCTTGACTAGAAACCTGTCGATATCCTCAAGATACCGAAGACCGCCCTCGATCGAGGCCACACCCGCAGGCGACACAAAGCCCATCCAAACATTATCGTCCGTGACTGGCCGCATCCCCATGACCCGGGCCACGGCACGTGCATCGCCCAGCTCGGTATCTTCAATTTCGCGCGGGCCACCGGTGCGCAGCGCCCAGAAATCGGGTACAGAAAAGCCGAATAGCGCGCGCCCGTTGTCCGTATAAGTGACAGGAGTGTCGGCGGATGCCGTCCCGACGCTCAGCAAAAGCGAAGCGCAAACAGCGAGTGCCGAAGCTAATTGAATACGCATATCTCAATAACCTGATGATTTCATTGAGTGCAGATTGGCCTGTAGTGGCCCCTTTTGTCCAGCATCCCGATCTGCGGGTACAAAAAAACCGCGCCGGGGTATCTCCGGGCGCGGCTTCGTCAGATTTGGATTGGTTGGCAATTACGAGCGTGCGTCGCCCACCAGTTTCCACAGGCCAGGGATCAGCAGTGCAGCCAGCACCAGCTTGATCGCGTCGCCCACCAAGAAGGGTGTCAGACCCCACTGCAGGATCGGCTGGTCCCATCCGTACAGCTGACCCAGCCACAGCAGACCGGGCACGTAGATCACGAAATTTGCCAGAACCAGAGCCAACGCCATCTTGCCGAACGAACGGTCCCAGCCGCGCGCGGCCAGTGCGCCCAGCAGAACGGTTGCCAGAAGGTAGCCAACCAGATAGCCGCCGGTGCCGCCCATCATGTAGGTCAGACCGAATTTTTCGGCCGAAGAGCCCGCGAACACGTCGAAGCCCAGCGCGCCGATCAGCAGGTAACCCAGCATGGTGACCAGACCCAGACGCGTGCCATAGGCGGTGCCGATAGTCAGCACGGCAAAGGTGCCCATTGTGATCGGGACAGGCCACATCGGAACCTTGATCTTGGCAGCAATTGCCAGCGCAAGAATACCTAGTGCCACCAGCACAACTTGCTTGACGCGCAGCGCGGTGCCTTCGCGCGGGCCAATCGCATTGGCCAGTACATTCGCATTCATTCTTATGTCTCCACCTATTTTCAACTGCAGAAATGCCCGCTTAGAGCTTTGACTGCAACATGATTACGCTATCTTAACCGATATTCGGTGCTCATTTCGTAAGATTTTCTGGGTCCCGAGACGATCCAGCGCACTGACCAGACTGGCCAGGCCGAAAAATCGTAGACAGCATCGTAGCTGTCGGGCGGGCAATCGTGGTGGTCAGACGCATGTGCCTGGCCCAAGGCCAGCCGGTGAAAATAGCGGCCGTCGTCAAAATGTATGGCAATCGCCTCACCCGCCGCGTGCCACAGGTACCTGCGCGTGCCTTTCATCTCGGCTTGCCCCGGCACACGCAGCGTGACTTCTTCGTCGTATATCAAGCCGTCCTCGGTCGGGCTCAGGACCGTGTGACCATGGGCCTGCACCACCTGCCCCGCCTGCATATCCAGAATGGTCCGGGTCAGGCTCCAATGGCCTTCGAAATCCGACAGTCTGCGCGGCAGGCTCATTCGGCGAGTGTCCCGTCGGTCGTGGCAACGTTATCATCCACGAACCGGATCACTTTGCCGCTTTGTTGGACCTCATAGCAGGCCCAAAAATCCGAAGGCGGCCAGACCGAGCAATAACGATCCTCGCGCACCGCCCACCGCCCGGCGCTGGGCCCGCCCGAGAAGTATTGCGTCAGCATCGTATCATCGAAGGTCTGCCAGATACCTTCCCCGTAATCGAGCTTCTGTTCGGTCAATACCGACAGTATTTCATCCCCCGTCAGCGTTCTGAACTCCTCTGCCACCAGAAAACCGGGCCAAAGGGCCAAAATCAGGGCAAACCGTCTCATATTCGCACTCGCGCCTTGTTCCTTTGTCTGCGCGGGTTTAAACCCCGCCGCAACGCCTCCTGCCAAATCACAATAAGGTGCCGCTGCCAATGATTCCACGCTATTCCCGCCCCGATATGGTCGCCATCTGGTCGCCCGAATCCAAGTTTCGCATCTGGTACGAGATCGAGGCACATGCCTGCGACGCCATGGCGGACCTGGGTGTGATCCCGCGCGAGAATGCCGAGGCTGTCTGGAAAGCCAAAGACGTGGAATTCGACGTGGCTCGCATCGACGAAATCGAAGCGGTTACCAAGCACGACGTCATCGCCTTCCTGACCCATTTGTCCGAACATGTCGGCAGCGAAGAGGCGCGTTTTGTCCATCAGGGCATGACCAGCTCGGACGTACTCGACACTTGTTTCAACGTGCAACTGACCCGCGCCGCCGACCTGCTGATCGCAGATCTCGAAGGTCTGCTGGCTGCCCTGAAACGCCGCGCAATCGAACACAAGGACACGGTCCGCATCGGCCGCAGCCACGGTATCCACGCAGAGCCAACCACCATGGGCCTGACCTTCGCGCGTTTCTACGCCGAGATGGACCGCAACCTTTCCCGCATGCGCGACGCCCGCGCTGAAATCGCCACAGGCGCGATCAGCGGTGCGGTCGGCACATTCGCCAATATTGACCCGCGTGTGGAAGAGCATGTCTGTGACCAGTTGGGTCTGGTGCCCGAGCCGATTAGCACTCAGGTCATCCCGCGCGACCGTCATGCCGCCTTCTTTGCCACGCTGGGCGTCATCGCCAGCAGCATCGAGAACGTCGCCATCGAAATCCGCCACATGCAGCGCACCGAGGTGTTGGAGGGGGCCGAGTTCTTCTCGATGGGGCAGAAAGGCTCCTCGGCCATGCCACACAAGAAAAACCCGGTCCTGACCGAGAACCTGACCGGGTTGGCCCGCATGGTGCGCGCGGCAGTGATCCCGGCTATGGAAAACGTGGCGCTCTGGCACGAGCGCGATATCTCGCATTCCTCAGTCGAACGCATGATCGGGCCGGATGCCACGATCACACTGGATTTTGCACTGTCGCGGCTGACAGGTGTGATCGACAAGATGCTGATCTTCCCCGAGAACATGCTTGAGAACATGAACAAGTTCCCTGGCTTGGTAATGAGCCAGCGGGTTCTGCTGGCGTTGACCCAAGCAGGTGTCAGCCGCGAAGATGCCTATGCCATGGTGCAGCGCAACGCGCTGAAAGTCTGGGAACACCGCACCGATTTCAAAGAGGAACTGCTGGCTGACGCGGACGTCACCGCCGCGCTGAGCCCTGAAGAAATCGAAGAGAAATTCGATCTCGGCTATCATACCAAACACGTTGATACGATCTTCGCCCGCGTGTTCGGAGAATAAACCACGATTGATCAATTGGTTCTCAGGGCCCGGTTCGCACAACGCGATCCGGGCCCTGCTCTTTTGCCAGACAGGCCAAAACAGGCTATGATGCCCGCGTATGTCCGGACAGGAGAAACACGATGATCCGCACTTTGATTTGCGCTTTGGCCCTTAGTTGTTCAGCCTCCGTTGCCTTGGCCTGTAGTGGCCATTCCAAGCAAACCCAGTCCTGCGCGCCGGGCACGTTTTGGGATGCAGAAGCCCAAACCTGCGCCAAAATTGTGAATAGCTGAGAAAAAATCTTCCTATTCGTGAATAAACGCGAGCCTTCGGTTGTTAGCTTTTGAGAGAAACGCACTATGCTTTCTGTAAGTAGCCCAGACAACGGAGTAGGAAAATGCGCCTAGTACTCGCTTCAGCCATCGCCCTTCAGGCCTTTGCATTCGCGCCGGTCGCGATCGCCGCTGGCGGTGACAGCAGCCCGCCAAAACCGACCAACACGACTAAGAAGTGTTTCTTCGGTCGGGTCTATGACAAAGACGCCGGACGGTGCGTGAAGCCGGACAAGACCAACTTTACCGAAGAAGAGCTGTATGACGCCGTGCGCGAACTGGCCTATGACGGACAGTTCGAAAATGCACAGGACATCCTGCGCATCATGGATCAGGATGATGATCGCGTGTTGACCTACTGGGGTTTCACCTACCGCAAAATGGGTGAACTTGATCTGGCGAATGCCTTCTATTCTAACGCCATTGAGGCAAATCCCGACAACATACTGGCGCGCAGCTATATGGGTCAGGGCTTTGTCACCGAGGGCAAAACCGATCTTGCCATCGCACAGTGGCGCGAGATCAAGGCGCGCGGCGGTGAAGGCACCTGGGCCGAGGCATCCCTGCGCGAGGCGATCCGCACCGGGCTGACTTACAACTACTAAACTTCAGCCTTTCTTTACCCGACTCTCCGTAATCTGCCTGTGGAACAGAAACTTGGCACCACAGGCAGATGCAGGACACAAACTCTTTGGTTCAACTGGCACCGGGGACATCAACACCCACAGCCGACGCCCAGAACGACGCGCCCCGCGTCGTCCCCAAGGCGCTGAGCAGCCGACAAAAAGCCGCCGTCGTTGTGCGCCTTTTGTTGAATGAGGGCGCGGATATACCTCTGGAAGAACTTCCCGATGCGTTGCAGGAAAAGCTGACCCATCAGCTCGGGCAAATGCGTCTGGTGGATCGCGTCACGCTCGCGTCCGTCGCACATGAATTTGCCGAAGCGCTGGATAGTGTCGGCCTGTCTTTTCCACATGGGTTGGCTGGTGCTCTGGACGCGGTCAGCGACCGGATAGCGCCTGCAGCAGCAGCTCGGTTGCGGAAGGAAGCCGGGGTGCGCCAGATCGGCGATCCGTGGCAACGGCTGCGCGAAATCCCGACAGAAGATTTGGCCACCATCGCTCTGGCCGAAAGCACTGAAATTGCAGCGGTCATGTTGTCCAAGCTGGAAACTGCGAATGCCGCGCAACTTCTGGGTCACCTGCCCGGCCCGGTCGCGCGGCGCATCACCTATGCCGTGTCCAAAACGGCCAACATCACGCCCGAGGCGGTTGAACGGATTGGCTGGTCGCTGGCGGCGCAACTTGATCGACGCCCGGCCACGGCCTTTTCGGATGGCCCCGGAGCGCGGGTCGGTGCGATTCTGAACCAATCAGCCGCAGCGACGCGCGACGGGCTTTTGACGGCCCTAGATGAAGAAGACACCGACTTTGCAGCTTTGGTGCGCCAATCGATATTCACCTTCGCCCATATCCCGGCGCGCATCCTGCCCCGGGACGTGCCTGCGATTCTGCGTGGATTGGATCAGGCTGATCTCGTCACCGCCTTGGCTGGCGCCACGGCCGAGAATGACAAAGCCGCGGTCGATTTCCTGCTATCCAACATGTCGACGCGTATGGCGGATAACCTGCGCGAGGAAATCACCGAACGCGGCAAGGTGAAACTGGCAGAAGCCGAAGAAGCGATGACACTTGTCATCGGCTCAATTCGAACACTGGTCGACGAAGGCGCAATAGCGTTGATCGAAGAGGATAGCGAAGAGTGACGGGCAAGCCCGATCCGGCAAGACAAAGCATGGCTTTGTTTTGCAACGCTTGTGGTTGCGGTTTCCGCCTTGTATGTCTTGCCCGGCAAATCGCAACAGCCGGTGAGACCTATTCATGCCCGTCGAAAAGTCGGAACTAAGCCGCACAGAGCTTAGAAAATACTACATCACTGGATTGTTCATGAAGGGCGTCATCGGGACCTTGCGGTTGCTGCCCTATGAAACACGCCTGGCCACCATGGGCGCAATCGCACGTGGGCTTTCACCGTTGATCGGCTTTACCAAACGCGTGCGCAGCAACTTGAGATTGACCCGCCCTGACCTGTCAGAGGCCGAGGTCAACAGAATTTGCAGCGCTGTTCCGGACAATGCCGGTCGCGCGATTATGGAGCATTTTTCGCCCGAAGGATTCACCGAACGTCAGCGCACGGCAAAGGTAACCGGATCGGGTGTTGCCGCATTTGACTCTGCCGTCGCCGAAGGGCGGCCCATTATGATGATTACCGCGCATTTTGGTCACTATCTGGCAGCGCGCATCGCCCTGCAGGAACGCAGCGGTCAACCGATTGGATGCCTCTATCGCCGCATGGCGAACCCTTATTTCAACGACATGTATGTCGAGGCGTTCCATAAGACCGGCTCGCCGATGTTCGAGCAAGGCCGTCGCGGAATGGTCGAGATGGTGCGTTCGCTCAAGAAAAGTGGGATCATCGCGATCGTATCCGATCTGCACGCCCATGGCGGTGAAGAGCTGACATTCTTTGGCAAGCCCGCCGTGACCTCAGTCCTGAATGCAGAACTGGCAATGAAATACAACGCCGTCCTGATCCCATGCTATGCGGTGCGGCAACCTAACGGCGTGGACTTTGAAATCGTGCTACACGACCCGGTGCCGCATACAGATCCGAAGACCATGACCCAGTTCACCAATGACGATCTTGAGGCCATGGTGAGACAGCATATGGGTCAGTGGTTTTGGATCCACCGGCGCTGGAAAGCCTGGAACGGTTTGGGCGTGCAACCCGAGGACATGCCCTGATTATTTGACCCGCGCGGCCGCCACGATCGGGCCGTGCCCTGCCCTTTGCACCAGCACAACTGCCGGAAAACCTGCGTCGACGGTTACCGAAAACGCCTGAGGCGCGACGCCGTCCCATTGACCTGCCATATACCAGGCCTCGACAACATTGGCATAGTCCAGATCGTGGCCAGCCAACTCTCCGCGTCGGATCGAGGCATGGCGCACCGGTGAATACTGGATGACCCGGATGTCATAGGTTTCTCCGGCCGGCAATTCGACCGGCGTCACATCCACCGATACATCATCGCCCGAGCGCACGGCCGTCACGGACGCTTGCGGGGCGACCTTGAGATGCGCATTGATCAAGCGATCCAGTTCCCGCGATTGCGCTCCGACAACATCCTGCTGCCCATTCACCACCATCTGAGGCGTATAGATCATCGACCGTCCCCCTTCTCGCGCATAAGTGCGCTGGCGCAGAGTGTGGTCCGGGTCGGCATATTCGTCCTTCCACCCGATGTAGTCCCAGTAATCCACATGCAGTGCCAGGCCGATCACATCGTCGCGTTTGGCCAAATCATGCATGATCCGATCGGCAGGCGGACAGGACGAACAGCCCTGAGATGTGAACAACTCAACCACAACCGGATCGCCCTCTGCCAGGGCTGCTGTAGAGAGGAACAAGGAAACTAGCGCTGTTGCGCGAATGGATCTGAACATTACGGGTCTCGGGCCTTTGGCTGGATGTATCCACCGGTTTAAACGCAAGCCCGTTCAACCTCCAATCAACGTTTCTTGAGACATGCGACCATCGTTACCCTTAAATTTTGTGTGCAATGGTATACATAACTCGACAAGCTCATCACCTTGGTCCTTGAACCAAAGGCTTTCGTGATGCAGATAACTATTAGCGAATCCCGGGATCTAAGTCATTTCAGAGGGAGGCCACAGATGCCCATCAAAGTCGGACAAGATACCGCCAAAACACGCCGCAACCTTAGCGTGAATGGCAAATCCATTTCATATTACTCGATCCCTGCCGCGCAAGAGGCTGGTCTGGGTGATTTTTCCAAGCTTCCCGCCGCGCTCAAAGTGGTTCTGGAAAACATGCTGCGGTTCGAGGACGATGGCTTTTCCGTCGCGATCGACGATATCAAAGCCTTTGGCGAATGGGCGCGCAATGGCGGCAAGAACCCGCGCGAGATTGCGTATCGCCCTGCCCGCGTGTTGATGCAGGACTTTACCGGCGTTCCGGCTGTTGTTGACCTGGCCGCGATGCGCGATGGCATCAAGGGGCTGGGCGGCGATGCGCAGAAGATCAACCCGCTGAACCCGGTTGATCTGGTCATCGACCACTCGGTCATGATTGACGAGTTTGGCAACCCGCGCGCGTTCCAGATGAACGTGGATCGCGAATATGAACGCAACATGGAGCGTTACCAGTTCCTCAAATGGGGGCAGTCGGCCTTTAACAACTTCCGTGTTGTTCCCCCCGGAACCGGCATCTGCCATCAGGTGAACCTTGAATATCTGGCCCAGACCGTCTGGACCGACACCGACCAGAACGGCGACGAAGTCGCCTACCCCGACACGCTAGTTGGTACCGACAGCCACACCACGATGGTCAACGGCATGGCCGTTCTGGGCTGGGGTGTCGGCGGGATTGAGGCCGAGGCCGCGATGCTGGGCCAGCCGATCTCGATGCTGATCCCTGAGGTTGTAGGTTTTGAGCTGACCGGCGCGATGCTCGAAGGCACCACTGGCACTGACCTTGTTCTGAAAGTCGTCGAGATGCTGCGCGCGAAGGGCGTGGTGGGCAAATTCGTCGAGTTCTACGGGAGCGGTCTGGATCGTCTGCCGCTGGCTGACCGCGCAACGATTGCCAACATGGCCCCCGAGTATGGCGCGACCTGCGGTTTCTTCCCAATTGACGGCGAGACCCTGCGCTATATGCGTAACACCGGCCGGGATGAGAATCGTCTGGCACTTGTCGAAGCTTATGCCAAGGAAAACGGCCTTTGGCGTGATGAGAACTACGCGCCCATCTACACCGACACTCTGACGCTGGACATGGGCACGATCGTTCCCGCCATCTCCGGCCCGAAACGCCCTCAGGACTATGTTGCGCTGACCGACGCCAAGGCGGCATTTACCAAGGAAATGGCCGAAACCTTTAAGCGCCCGATGGGCAAGCAGGTCGTGGTCAAGGGCGAAAACTACGGCATGGAATCGGGCAAGGTCGTGATCGCCTCGATCACATCCTGCACCAACACTTCGAACCCTTACGTGATGATCGGGGCCGGTCTGGTTGCAAAAAAGGCGCATGAGCTGGGCCTGAACCGACAGCCCTGGGTCAAAACTTCGCTGGCCCCCGGCTCGCAGGTTGTGTCTGAATACCTTGAGGCGGCTGGCCTGCAGCAACATCTGGATGCCATCGGGTTCAACCTGGTTGGTTATGGCTGCACCACATGCATCGGCAACTCTGGCCCGATTCAGAGGGAGATCAGTGAAGCAATTGCCGAGGGTGATCTGGTCGCCACGTCCGTTCTGTCCGGCAACCGCAACTTTGAAGGCCGGATTTCGCCGGACGTGCGGGCCAACTACCTGGCCTCGCCACCGCTGGTTGTAGTCTATGCGTTGGCTGGCACCATGGATATCGACCTGACATCCGAGCCGATTGGGCAGGACAAGGACGGCAACGACGTCTTCATGAAGGACATCTGGCCAACCCAAAGCGAAATTGCCGAGCTGGTGCAGGAAACTGTCACCCGCGAAGCGTTCCAGTCGAAATATGCGGATGTCTTCAAAGGCGATGAGAAATGGCAAAGCGTCGAGGTTCCGCAACAGGAAACCTATGACTGGCCGCCGACTTCGACCTATATCCAGAACCCTCCCTATTTTCAGGGAATGGGTACCGAGCCGGGCACGATCTCAAATATCGAAGGGGCCAAGGTGTTGGCGGTTCTTGGGGACATGGTCACGACCGACCACATCTCACCCGCAGGGTCTTTTGCAAGCACTTCACCTGCCGGTCAGTACCTGATCGAACGTCAGGTGCAGCCACGCGAGTTCAACTCCTACGGTTCCCGCCGCGGCAACCACGAGGTCATGATGCGTGGCACATTCGCCAACATCCGCATCAAGAATGAGATGCTGGACGGCGTCGAAGGCGGCTATACCAAAGGTCCTGACGGCGAAAAGGCTTCGATCTACGACGCATCAATGGCCTACCAGGAACTAGGCCTTCCGCTGGTCGTCTTTGGTGGCGAGCAATACGGCGCCGGCTCATCCCGGGACTGGGCTGCCAAGGGCACTGCCCTGCTGGGCGTCAAAGCCGTGATCGCCGAAAGCTTTGAGCGTATCCACCGGTCTAACCTGGTTGGCATGGGCGTGATCCCGTTCGAGTTCACCGGAGGCGATACCCGCAAGACATTGGGCCTGACAGGAGACGAAACCGTCTCGATCCACGGCTTGGATTCGGTCGAGCCGCTGCAAGAGGTGCCCTGCACCATCATCTTCGGCGACGGGACCGAGAAAACGATCACGCTGAAATGCCGGATCGATACCGCGCCCGAGATCGAATACATCGAAAACGGTGGCGTGCTGCAATACGTATTGCGGAACCTTGCCAAGGAAACTTAAAACAACAAAGCCCCGGCCAATGCGCCGGGGCTTTTTCTTGGGTGCCAGCATAACTAGCAGAAATAAGAAATAGAGCGCGTGCAGCAGGCACGCTCCGCATGGCAACGGATCACATCACTGGCCAGCTTTTTCCAATGCCGGGCGGATCCTGCTTTCGATGACGCGCTGCGTAATCGGACCGGCAAAGCGCAGGATGATTGTGCCCTCTCCGTCGATTACATAAGTTTCCGGAACACCGTAAAGACCCCAGTCCAGCGCCATGCGCCCTTGTTCATCCCGTCCGATGGCCTCATATGGGTCGCCCAGTTCGGTCAGAAAACCTTCGGCATTGGCCAACTGATCCTTGTAGTTGATGCCATAGACCGGGATGCCCTCTTCGGACAGCGCCTCAAGGTTGGGATGCTCGGCCCGGCAGGGCGCACACCAGCTGGCCCAATAGTTGACCAGCTTGACCTCACCATCACGCAGGGTGTCATCGTCGAACAACGTTTTGCCCGGAAACTCGGTCAGAACGACAGGTGGCGCGGGCTGCCCTTCGCGTGCAGATGGCAAGGCATCGGGGTCATCCCGGAACATGCCAATGCCGGCCAAAACGGCAAAAGCGCCGAAGATCAACGGCGGCGCAACCATCAGGGGTGAGATTTTAGCCATTGCGTGACATCCTGTGTTCGAGCTTTTCCATTTCCGCCCGGACTTTGCGCCCACGCATTACGCTGAGAACGACCAGTGCAATCAGCAACCCCAGCGAGGCCGCATAGGACCACAGGACCGCGTCGGCATATTTTCCAAGATCAGGGATCATCCGTTTAGCCTTTCTCGCGCCAGCAGCGCCTTGATCCGTCGCGCCCGGATTTCTGTTCCTGTGCGATACAGAACCAACGCAATGAACAGCAGCACAAATCCGATGATACATAACAGCAGCGGATAGAAAAAAATGTTGCTGACTTTTTCTTCGGTATCCGCGCCGGTGACGGCTGCGGCGCGCATCACGGATGCCCCCTGATGCAGGCCCTGGTTCCAGAAGTTCACCGCATAGCGGCTGAGCAAGGCAAAAACCGAACCCACCAGACACAGGACCGAGGTCAGATCGGCGGCTGTATCGGAATCCTCGATCGCTTCCCACAGGGCCACGTAGCCCAAATAGAACAGGAACAGGATCAGAAACGCGGTCAGGCGCGGATCCCAGGCCCACCATGTGCCCCACATCGGTTGCCCCCAAATCGCGCCGGTTGCCAGGGCGATCAAGGTCATCACGATACCGACCGGCGCAGCCGCCCGGGCGGCCAACGCGCTGACATGATGACGGCGCACCAGCCAGACCAAAGATGTGGCAAGCATCATCAGCCAGCAATTGATCGCCATCAGCGCCGCAGGCACATGCAGGTAGATGATCTTGACGGTCGAGCCCTGTTTGTAGTCATCCGGCGTGAAGAAAAAGCCCCAGATCAGCCCGACGACCAGACACACAAAAGAAGTCATCCAGAAGAACGGTAGGACCCGCTCGCTGGTCGCGAGGAATTTGCGCGGGTTGGCGTATTCCCAGAGGGTATTGGCTTTGGCTGCGATAGACATGGGCTCTATTTAGTCCGACTCGTGTTTGTTCTCAATTGACATCAGTCAAACTGCGACCGTGTCACCGAAGGTTGATCCGCAGCACGGCTGCACTGGCAAAAGGCAACAGAGCAATCGTGGCCGCCGTGATCCCTGCCAGCATCAACAACGGTGTCTGCGTTTCCATCCCCGTGGCGCCGCGGCGCGCGACCTCAGCCCCGAAGATTAGCGTGGGAACATACAGCGGCAAAACAAGCAATGACAACAACAGCCCGCCGCGTTTCAGGCCGACAGTCAGAGCTGCGCCGAAGGTCCCGATCACACTCATGGCCGGGGTGCCGACCAAAAGTGAGATCACCAGCCAGAAAAAGCCTGGCACCGGCAAGTTCAGTAGCACACCCAGAAACGGCGCGGCCAGAACCAGTGGCAAACCCGTTGTTATCCAGTGGGCCAGCGCCTTGATCGACACAACCGCCTCAAGCGGCAAGGGCGCGGTGGCCAACAGGTCAAGCGACCCGTCTTCCCAATCCAACGCAAGCAAACGATCAAGCGATAACAAGCAGGCCAAAAGCGCGCCCAGCCAAAGCACACCCGGCGCAATGGTCGACAGCAGCGAAGATTGCGGGCCGACTGAGAACGGCACAAGAACGGTCACAATCAGAAAGAATGCAAGGCCAAGGCCAAACCCCCCGCCCGCGCGGAAGGCCAGTTTCAGGTCGCGCAGCAGCAGGGCGATCACAGGAAGCCTCCGTCAAAGTCGTCGATGGGTTTTGGTTTGGCTTTGTTGGGACCCACATCCAGAACCGCGCCGTCCAGACCAAGGTCGATATGGGTCGCGATCAGGGCGGAACCGCCCTGCCTCAGATGGGCACGAACGGTATCGGCGAACATCTGGACGGCGCTTTTGTCCAGTGACACCGTCGGTTCGTCCAGCATCCAGATCGGCCGCCCTGTGACCAGAATCCGGGCCAGTCCAAGGCGGCGTTTCTGACCGGCGGACAGATTTCCCGCATGGCGGTCCGACAGCTCGTTCAAAGCAAAGGCATCCAATGCCGGATGGATGTCATCTGTCCCAAAGACCGAGGCCCAGAAGGTCAGGTTTTCCACAACCGTCAACGTTGGCTTCAACCCGTCAGAATGCGAGGCGTAGGCAATTTGATCCTCGGCCCCGTCAATGGTTCCGCTCAATGCCGGCTGCAACCCCGCCAGTGTACGTAGTAAAGTTGTTTTGCCAATCCCGTTTGGCCCACGCAGGATCAGTGCTTGCCCGGGTCGAAGCGAGAAGTTCAGCCCCTCGAGCACGGGGATGCCCCCGCGGGTGATGGCAAGATCGGTTACGGTCAGTGTCATACGGTCCCGCTTATCTTATTGCGCAAAGGGGCAAAAGGCGGGATTTGCCGCAGGGCAATGCCCGAGCCGCTTTCGGATAAGCATGAAAATGAGGGGCCAGCCCCTCGCGCTCCCCGGGATATTTTTGGCCAGATGAAACGGATCCCGTCAGGTGGGAAGCAAAGCCAGCGCGATGCGGCGGCCTTCGGAGAGCAGTACATTGTAGGTACGGCAAGCTGCAGGAGAGTTCATGATCTCAACGCCTATGCCCACCTGCTCGAGCGCCGCTC
Source organism: Ruegeria atlantica (assembly GCF_947495585.1). Classification (GTDB taxonomy): domain Bacteria; phylum Pseudomonadota; class Alphaproteobacteria; order Rhodobacterales; family Rhodobacteraceae; genus Ruegeria; species Ruegeria atlantica_G. The sequence continues at coordinate 1,129,055 of NZ_CANLZK010000001.1, forward strand.
GAAGGTCAGAGGGGATGTGGGCCAGATCTGCGCCCGTTCCGATCAACAGGACATCCACATGCCCAGCCAGTGCAAGCAAAGAGGATTGATCGTCGTATCCGCCCCAACCGGTGGTGCCCGATGGACCGGTCAGAACCGCCCCTTCGTGGACCTGGCCACCAATACGGAAAAAGCCGGGCCCGTAGCCATCGACCGGTGTTGCGTTGTTATATGTGATCTCATTCAACCGCATGGATATCTTCTATGCCCCAAAGCGGCAGGCCCGACAAGGCGGCCAGCGCGATGACAACGTAGGCGGCGGTGCGGTAGAGCTTTTCCTTTTCCGGGTTGAACAGCCAGCCGCCCAGCCAATTGCCCAAAAGGTTCGGAACCGACAAAGCCAGCCCCAGAACAACACTGTCGAAAGTCACGCGCCCCATGGCAGACAGAAAGCCAAAAATAAGAAAGTCGAAGCCGAAAAGGAACAGCAGGATCGTAGCCCGAATGACTTCTACCGGCAGCGGACGGGACATGTAGAACAGGATCACCGCCGGTCCAGGCAATCCAGCGACGCCGCCGAGAAACCCCGCAGCGCCACCGATGGCTGTCACCATCGCGCGTCGCACGCGGCCTTGGTAGCGTAATCCAAGGATCAGGATTGCGAGCATGAACAAGGCCAGGAAGCTGACCGCGTATCGGAACACCTCGGGCTCGACCTGCGTGAGGACCCACAAGCCAACAGGCAGGATCAAAGCGCAGCCAAGCAGCAACCGTGCCAGGTCGCCGCGGTCTACGGCGCGCCACGCCCGCCGCAGGTTGGGGAGTGGCCCGAAGATATCCATGATCGTCAGTCCGATCAGCGCCCCAAACGGGCCGAGGAACGGAGTGGCCAGAGGCAGAAAAATCAGCGCGGTACCAAAGCCGGAAAACCCGCGTACGATGCCGCCTAGCGTCGCTGCAAAAAAGATAACGGCCAGCCCCGTGGGGGACTGGCCGAGAATATCAGGCATCCACATTTGCGAACTGGTTGCCCGCGTTGTTGGACGGCTTCGACCAGTCGCGCTTGACGCCCAGCCACAGCAGGATGGTCGAGGCCACAAAGACCGAGGAATACGTCCCTACGATCACGCCCCAGATCATCGCGAAAACAAAGCCGCGGATCACGTCCCCGCCCAGCACATAAAGCGAGATCAGAGCCAATAGGGTGGTAACCGAGGTCATCACCGTCCGGCTAAGCGTTTCGTTGATCGAGATGTTCAGAACCTCTTTGAGGTCCTTCTTCTTGTACTTCCGCAGGTTCTCGCGGACGCGGTCAAAGACGACCACGGTGTCGTTCAGCGAATACCCTACGATGGTCAACAATGCGGCGATGATGGCCAGATCGAACCGGATTTGCAGTTCCGAGAATATGCCGATGGTGAGGATTACGTCGTGAACCAATGCGGCCACCGCGCCCAAGGCGAACTGCCATTCGAAACGCAGCCAGATGTAGACCAGCACCGCCCCGATCGCCAATACCACCGCGATAACGGCAGTTTGGATCAGCTCACCCGAGACTTTAGGACCGACGGATTCAACGCTTTCAAATGGCAATTTGAGGCCGGGATCAGCAGCAGCAAGCACCTCGCCGACCTGAGTGATCACGTCGGATGTAACAGCCTCGGCGTCTTCTTGAGCCTGGATACGGATCATCGCTACATTCTCATCCGGTCCAAAGTTTGGATCAAAGATCTCTGTGATTGTCACATCCCCCAATTCCAACGGGGCAAGGGCGTCACGATAGACTCCGACATCAATCTCTTGGGTGCTTTGCGTCCGGATCGTTGTGCCACCGCGGAAGTCGATGCCGAAGTTCAGCCCCTGAAGCATGAAGGACGTGAACGCCACGATCATCATCAAGGCCGAGATACCCAGCCAGATTTTCCATCGGCTGAAGAAATCGAACGAGGTATTCTGGGGTACGAGTTTCAGTCTCATGTCAAACCTCGATCGTTTTCGGGCGGCGGCGTTCAAACCAGATCACGATCATCAGGCGCGTCACGAAGATCGCGGTGAAGACCGAGGTCAGAATGCCCAAACCCAGCGTGATGGCAAAACCCCGCACCGGACCGCTGCCCATGGCAAACAGGATAACAGCGGTGATGAACGTGGTCACGTTTGCGTCCAGTATGGCCGACAACGCCTTTTCATAACCCAGTTCGATCGCGCGCGCCGGGCCTCTGGCGGATTTCAGTTCTTCGCGGATACGCTCAAAGATCAACACGTTGGCATCCACCGCCATACCGACCGTCAACACGATACCGGCGATACCGGGCAGTGTCAGAGTGGCTCCGATCAAGGACAACAGGCCAAACAGCAAGCCGACGTTGATGATCAGGGCAATGTTGGCAAAGAGACCAAACAAACCATAACTGAGCGCCATAAAGGCAAGCACCGCGACAAAGGCCACGATGGTTGCGACCTTGCCCGCGTCGATGCTGTCCTGCCCCAGTTCGGGGCCGATGGTACGCTCTTCGAGGAATTCCAGCCCGGCTGGCAACGCGCCTGCGCGCAACAGAACAGCCAGATTGGTGCTTTCTTCGACGGTGAAGTTGCCGGTGATGATGCCCGAACCGCCGGGAATGTGGCTTTGAATGACAGGGGCCGAGATGACCTCATCATCAAGAATGATTGCGAACGGCTGGCCGATATTTTCCAGCGTATAGTCGCCGAACTTGCGCGCCCCAGATGTGTTAAACCGGAAGCTGACCGCTGGGCGACCGTTCTGGTCGAAGGCTGGCTGCGCGTCCACCAGCTCTTCGCCGGTGACGACTGGGGCTGACTCGACTGTGTAAAACAAACCGGTTTCGTCGATGGAGGGGAGGACCTGTTCGCCAATCCCCGGTACTGCGTCCGGGTTGGTACCCCGCCCCACAACGGGATTGAATGTCAGCTGAGCGGTGGTGCCGATGATCTCTTTTAGCTCACCAGCACTGCCGATACCCGGCACCTGTATCAGGATACGATCCGCACCCTGCCGTTGGATCGTGGGTTCACGCGTTCCGACCTCGTCAATACGTCGGCGCACAATCTCAAGCGACTGGCGCACAGTGCGGTCGTCTGTGGCAAGTTTTTCCGCCTCGGACAGTTGAACGACGATTGTGTCGCCCTCAGCCCGTGCCTCGATATCGGTAGCGCCTACACCGGTCAGGGTTTGCACCTGACGGGCCAGGCCGCGCGCAACTTCAAGCGCACGGGACATGCCCTCGGGCTGGCTGATGCGCACCCGAATCTCGTCCGGGGCCGACTCTTGCTTGCGGATGGTGCCTACAGTGGCGCGCTCATCCCGCAGCGCATCGCGAATTTCGGGCCACATGGCCTCCATTCGGGATTCGTACACATCGCCGACCTGAACTTCGGCCAACAGATGCGCACCACCGCGCAGATCAAGGCCCAGATTGACCAGCGATGACGGCAACCAGTTCGGCCATTGCGCCGCCTCAGCCTGCATTTCGGGAGTGTCGATGCCAAGCTCAATTGCGGCCTTGGCATCGTTGGATTGCTCGACGCGCGTATAAAACGCATTCGGCAGGGCAAGGATCAGACCGATCACGCAGACCAGCCAGATCAGAACCCGCTTCCAGGTATCAATTTGCAGCATTACCCTGCCTTTTCAAGGAATTATGGGGCGAAGTTACTTCGCTGGTTCAGTCTTGTTCAGAACCTGCGCAATGGTCGACTTGACCACACGAACCTTCACACCCTCGGCGATTTCAACTTCGATCTCGTTGTCGCCTTCCTTGACCTTGGACACCTTGCCGATCATTCCACCTTGGGTGACGACCTGATCGCCGCGACGCACGGCCTCGACCATCGCCTGATGCTGCTTCATCTTTTTTTGCTGCGGACGGATCAGCAGAAAATACATGATCGCGAAGATCAGGATCAGCGGGAGAAACTGGGCGATTGCGCCACCTTCCATGGGATATTCCTTTGTTTTGGTGCTGCGGAGATACTCCGCAAATTTGGCGGGAACCTATGCTCTGAATTGCGCCTTTGCAAGCGAAGGCAACGCTGTACACCGCCCTGACCCGGCCACAGTGCACAAAGAACAAGCCAGGCGTTGCAGATATGTCCTAGGCACCTCGCTGAAAGCGGGTATAGTTCGGGTTAAGGGGGACATATGGCAAGGCAATTCAAGCCCTTCCTTTTGCTGGTTTATTTTCTGATAACCCTGGCGTCCAGCCTGTGGTTTTCGGACCTCGTACTGGCACAGGAAACACCAACAGAGCCCCCTGCTTCTGACGGGGAGGACTCGGACAGTTTCGTGGCGCCGGTCATCGTGGACGGGGACGTATTGTTCCAGGTTCGGGGATCTAGTGCCCTGCCCGCGCCAGAGCGGGCGGAAGATGTTCAGGACAAGATCATCGAAATCGCCGAAGCCTCGGACGCGCTGACGGTTGAGGTGACTTACGAAGAGACCGAGTTCGGCATCTGGACTCTGGCCGATGGCGAAAGAATCTCGATCGTCACCGAAGCCGATGCCGAGTTGGATCAGATGGAGCTGAGCGTTCTAAGCGTTTTGCACGGGAACGCGATCAAACAATCCATCGAAGACTACCGCGCCAACCGCACCGATCGGGCACGCGTAACCGGTGCAATTGAGGCAGTGGCGTGGACTATTGGTTTTGTGGCGTTTGTGGTGGCAATCCTGTGGGTGCACCGTCGGATTCGACGGAAGACATTAAAGTTTGTCTCACTTCACTTCAAGGACGTGGAAACTGCCACAGCCAAAAGCGTTCAGGCCGAAGCGATCGCCGCGCTGGTACGATATGGGCTGAACTTCGTTCTGCTTATCATCTTCTTTCTTGGCTTTTATTACTACCTCTCGTTTGTTCTGCTGGCTTTCGCCGAAACCCGCTATTTTGCGCAGCTATTGCTGACCTATCTGACCGAGCCGGTACTGCTGATCTTCAAAGGTATTATCAGTTACATCCCCAATTTGATCATGCTGGGCCTGATTTCTTGGGTGGCGCTGTACGTCATCAAGGGGATGCGGGTGTTCTTCGACGCGGTCGAAGCGGGTTCCTTCGACATGGGCGATTTCGAAAAGCACTGGGTCAGCCCAACCTTCAACATTGCCCGTGTTGTGGTGATCATGATCGCATTGGTCTTTGCCGTTCCCTACATCCCCGGATCGGATTCGGCGGCGTTCCAGGGGTTGACGATCCTGGTGGGTGCCATGCTGTCGCTGGGTGCAAATTCTGTCGTCTCAAACATGCTGGCTGGCCTGTTTGTGATCTACCGCCGATCGACCTCGATCGGGGACCGAATTCAGATCGGCGACCACATCGGCGATGTGGTTCAGATCAAACTGATGGAGACACATCTGAAATCCATTAAGAACGAACTGATCTCGATCCCCAATGCGCAACTGATGAATTCGGATGTGGTGAACTTCTCGAAGAAAACAGACGGCAGCGGACTGCTGCTGCACACAACGGTTGGCATCGGTTACGAAGAGCCGCCCGAGAAGGTCGAGGCGATGCTGATCGAGGCCGCCAACCGCACCAAGGGGATCAAGTCCAAGCCGGAACCATTTGTTTTGTGGACAGCATTGGCCGATTACGCGATCAATTATCAAATCAACGGGTATTCGACACGCGGCAGTATTATTCCAAAGATTAAATCGGACCTGCATCGCAACATCGTGGCCGTGTTCAATGAAAACAGTGTGCAGATCATGACGCCCTCTTACATGGCTGATCCACCTGATCCCAAGATCCCAACCGAACATTGGGATGGCCATCTGGCGCATGAAAAACACGAGGATACCGATAAGTCGTAACCGGCGCTACACCCCGCCTTTCAGATGGTGCATAAGCGGTTTCAGTGATTCACGCATTTAAGGATCTGAACCATGCACGACATCCGCGCCATTCGCGAAAACCCCGCCGCCTTCGACGCCGCACTTGCGCGCCGTGGGGACGCGCCGGTGTCGTCAGATTTGCTGAGACTGGACGAAAGCCGCCGGGCCAAGATTCAGTCCGCAGAAACGGCACAAGCCGAACAGAACAAGGCCAGCAAAGAAGTCGGTGCCGCCAAGGCACGCGGCGACGAGGCTGAATTTCAACGCCTGCGCGCGCTGGTCGCCGAGAAAAAGGCCGAAATTGCCCGGATGCAGACCGAGGCCAAGGATCTGGACGCGCTGCTGACTGATCAGTTGATCCGCATCCCGAACCTGCCAGCCGAGGACGCGCCAGAAGGTGCGGACGAGAACGACAATGTCGAGGTCAACCGCTGGGGCACTCCGCGTGAGTTGGATTCTGCGCCCAAAGAGCACTTCGAAATCGAGGCCGTTCAGAGCGGTATGGATTTTGAAACGGCGGCAAAGTTGTCCGGCTCGCGCTTTGTCCTGTTGTCCGGCGGCGTTGCCCGCGTTCACCGCGCACTGGCGCAGTTCATGCTGGACACGCACATCAACGAAAACGAACTGACCGAGGTGAATGCTCCGGTTCTGGTTCTGTCCGAGATGATGCAGGGCACAGGCCAATTGCCGAAGTTTGGCGAAGACAGCTATCAGACCCGCGAAGGCTGGTGGCTGATCCCGACGTCCGAGGTGTCGCTGACCAATATCGTCAACGACACGATGATTGAAGAAAACTATCTGCCCCGCCGCTACACCGCTCATTCCTTGTGCTTCCGGTCTGAGGCCGGATCGGCTGGCAGGGACACGCGCGGCATGTTGCGCCAGCACCAGTTCGAAAAGGTCGAAATGGTCTCGGTCACCCATCCCGACAAGTCGGATGATGAGCAAAAACGCATGCTACGCTGTGCCGAGGGAATTCTGGAAAAGCTGGGCATCCCCTATCGAACAGTGATCTTGTGCACAGGCGACATGGGTTTTGGCGCGCGCCGAACCTTTGACATCGAAGCATGGCTACCGGGTCAGGATACGTATCGCGAGATTAGCTCAGTCTCGACTTGTGGTGATTTTCAGGCGCGCCGGATGAACGCGCGCTTCCGTCCCGAGGCTGGGGGCAAACCGGAATACGTTCACACGCTGAACGGATCGGGCCTGGCTGTTGGGCGCTGCCTGATCGCCGTGCTGGAAAACGGCCAGAATGCAGACGGCACCGTCACCCTGCCCGAGGTTCTGGCCCCCTATTTGGGTGGCAAACTGACGCTGCAGCTGGACGGCACGCTGGCATAAGAAAACCGGCGACCAACAGGGCGCCGGTTCAAGAAGCTGCAAGGCGGAGAAGGCTTACTTCTTCGCCTTTTTCTTATCCTTCTTCTTGTCTTTTTTCTTATCTTTCTTCTTGTCCGTCTTGTCGGCCTTTTTCTTTTTATCTTTCTTCTTATCCTTCTTCGTCTTGGCCTTCACCTTGTCCTTGGCTTTCGAGAAGACGGCTTCCATCTCCTGAAGCTTTTTAGCGGCCTTGTCAGCCTTGGCTTTGGCCTTGGCCTTCTTTTTTGCCTTGGCTTCTGCCAGTTCGGCTGCGGCCTTTTCCTCAGCCGCTTTGCGCGCAGCCTCTTCCGCCCGCTTCTCGGCAGCGGCGGCGGCGATCGTCTTGCGTGGCGCTGCTCGGCGCGCTGCAGGCTTTTTGGCAGGCGCGCGGCGCGTACTTGTTTTCGCCGCAGGGCGTTTGGCGGCTGGTTTCGCCGCGGCGGGTTTGGCGGCTGGCGGTTTCTCTGCAATCGCCTCTTTCGCGGCGGCAATCAAGACGGCTGCGCGGGCTTTGCCGATACGAGGAACTTTGACCAGTGCAGCGGGGGTTGCCTTGGCAACGGCTTCAGCGGTTTTGAAACCGTTGGCGGTAAGTGACTTTCCTAGCCCCTCTCCAACGCCTTTTATTGCGGTCACTGCGGTCATTCTTTGTCCTTTCCGATTTTCCCTGCGTTATCTTATGTATTCCAGATACACGTTCTCACAAGCCAGTGCCCAGAGATGCAGGTCATTTGTGTCAACTACTGTGTGCAAGGTTACCGGATTGGTCCTTTCCGGGAAACGGCACTAGCCGCTTGGCGTCTTCGTCCCACAGTTTCAGGTTCAAAGCGGCAACAGCCTCGGGGAATTTGATCCGGCGGGGCGTGAATTCGGGCGGTAGGTTATAGTGGCATGCACGCAACCGATAAGACGGAATGCGCGCATTAAAATGATGGATGTCGTGCAGCGTGATGCAGGCAACCGCATTGTCGAACCACCACCCGAAATCCAGCGCTGATGATCCCTGCAGCGCGGCCAGTTGCGGGTCCAGATCCGGACGACGATCCCAGTACGTGTCTTCGAAATTGTGCTGCAGATAGACCAGAAACACACCCAGCATCCCGCCCAAAAGCGAAAATACCAACCAGACCAGAATACCTGTGGTGCCAGCTATCAGGTAAAGAAGGCCAAGAAAGACGAAGATCGACAAGTTGTGCAGCAATACACCCTTCACGCCAAACCGAACGGTGTTCTTGGGCCACCGATAGCGGATGAAATACGTGAACAGCGCCCCGGCCGGAACCAGGATGAAGGGATTTCGGTAGAGCCTGTAATACAGGCGCGCTTTCCAATCCGCCTTGTTCCATTCCCGCACGGTCATCGTATGGATTTCGCCCGTCTCACGGTGCTCGAGATTGCCGATACCGGCGTGGTGCAGGCTGTGATTCTGTTTCATCACCTCGAAGGGCGCAAAGGTGAACGGCGAAAGCCCGTGCCCCGCCCACTCGTTTTGGCGACGTGTCTCAAACAGCGAGTGATGCCCGCAATCGTGCTGAAGCACGTACAGGCGCACCGCCGAAAAGGCAAAAACGACCCCGGCCGGGATCATAACATACCAGCGATCCACATAGATGATCGCCAGCGCCAGCGATGTGAAGTACATCGCGAAGGTTCCAAAATAGCTCAGCGCGGCCAATTTGTTGTCCTGAACCGCGTATTGCCGAGTGTATTCCCTCAGATCCATCCAGCCGCTCCTCACGTTGGTCAGGTCCAATGGTTGCCAAAAACTGGTGCGGAAGCTCCGCGTGAAATTACGCGCACAAAAAACAGATGCACGCCAGTGAATGCTAGCGCGGGGAAATGGGGCTGTCACGCCCCTCAGCCGAAAATGCTGAAAATTGGCGCAGTTACGCGCGGCCCTTGAGATGTTTGGCCAAGGCGCCCGCGTTTTTCTTACGGCGTCCCTTGTACGGGTTCTTGTCCCCCTGTCCTCGCAAAGTCAGGCGGATCGGAGTACCGGGCATGTCAAAAGATTCGCGCAGACCGTTGACCAGATACCGGGTGTAACTGGCTGGCATCTTGTCAGGGTGCGAACACATGACGACAAAGCCCGGCGGGCGGGTTTTGACCTGAGTCATATACCGCAGCTTGATCCGGCGACCCTGCGGGGCTGGCGGCGGGTGCTGTTCCAACATGGCCGTCAGCCAGCGGTTCAGCGCGGCCGTCGGCACACGGCGGTTCCAGATGTCATGGGCCCGCAGAATCGCGGCGCGCAGGCGCTCTAGCCCCCGGCCCGTCTTTGCCGACACCGTCACCAGCGGAGCGCCACGCAATTGCGGCAGCAAACGCTCGAACGACTCTTTCAGATCTCGCAGCTTTTCCTGTTTGTCTTCTTCGATGTCCCATTTGTTGATGGCGACAACAACGGCGCGACCCTCACGCTCGGCCAGATCGGCAATACGCAGGTCCTGCTGTTCGAAGGGGATGGCAGCGTCCAGCAGAACCACCACCACTTCAGCGAATTTCACGGCGCGCAGACCATCCGAGACTGAAAGCTTTTCAAGCTTTTCCTGAACTTTGGCTTTTTTACGCATACCGGCAGTATCAAAGATACGCATCGGCGTGCTGTCCCCGTCCGGGTCGGCCCAATCGATCCGCAGACTGATGGCATCGCGCGTAATACCAGCCTCTGGCCCGGTCAGCAGGCGGTCTTCGCCAATGATCTTGTTGATCAATGTGGATTTACCGGCATTCGGGCGGCCAACAACTGCCACCTGCAACGGCTTTTCAGCGCTGATCAGGGGCGTCTCGCCCTCGCCGTCCTCATCCAGTTCAATATCGGTTTCCGGTGCATCCTCGACCGCCTGTTCTTCGGCGGCATCGGCCAATGGCATAAGCTGGGAATAAAGATCAGTCATCCCCTCGCCATGTTCGCCCGACAGGCGCACCGGCTCACCCAGACCAAGGTTATAGGCTTCAAGCACACCCGCATCCGCTGCGTTTCCTTCGGCTTTGTTGGCCGCAAGGATCACGTGTTTGGAACGTTTGCGCAGAATCTCGGCAAACAATTCGTCGGTCGGCGTGACCCCGACGCGCGCGTCAATCATGAACAGACAGACATCTGCCATGTCCACCGCACGCTCAGTCAGGCGGCGCATGCGGCCTTCAAGGCTGTCGTCGGTTGCGTCCTCAAGCCCCGCAGTGTCGATCACGGTAAAGCGCAGATCCCCCAGACGCCCTTGTCCTTCGCGCAGGTCGCGCGTCACGCCGGGCTGGTCGTCGACCAAAGCCAGACGTTTGCCCACAAGGCGATTGAACAGGGTGGATTTGCCCACATTCGGGCGCCCCACGATGGCGAGGGTCAGCGACATGATACTCAACTTTCAAGACTCAGACGCGCCCTTTAGCGCATCTTGTGGTCAACGGAAAGCGTGCAAATCACCTTTGGTCGACACGACGTACAGTGTTTGACCCGCCACAACCGGTGCCGTGGTCGCGCCACCTGGCACTTCGACATGGTTCACCAGTGCTCCGTCAACAGGGCTGAAGAACCGAACATAGCCATCGTTCGAGGCGATGACGATGCGCCCACCCGCGATGATCGGACCATAATGCGCGTAGACCGCCCCACGGCGTCCCGGCTTATCCTTGACAAAACCCGGCAGGTCCTGCGCCCAGACAATCGCTCCGGTCGCAGCGTCCAGCCGCACCAGTTGGCTGCGATCACTGATCAGGAAAATACTGTTGCCAGCGGCCCAGACCGTATCGACGGCCCCTTCGTCTGCGGTCCATATCCGTTCCCCAGAATTGGCGTCAAACGCGACTGTGCGCCCAGAATGGTTGCCGATATAAATCTTATCGCCCGCAACCATTGGTCCACCGGTTACATCGACGATCTGCGCCGCCGCACGTCCGCGACGTCCCCCGGCCACTGACGCGTTCCAGCGGCGAATACCCCCCCGACGGAACGTCGCTGCGACATCACCCGAGCCAAAGGCGAACACGGAAAAATCTGATGCAATCACTGGTGCCGGCGCACCCAGAACGTTTCCAACGCTTGGGGTGCCCTGAATTTGCCAGGCAATACGGCCGTCCTTGGTGTTGACCGCCCAGCCAGTTTCGTCACCAGCCACCAGATACAGCAGGCCGTTGCTGACCAAAGGCGCGCCGCTGCCGGTCGCGTTCAACCTTTTTTGCCAACGAACTGCACCGGTTTTGGCATCCAGCGCTGTCAGGCGACCATAACCGGAAGACACATAAAGCACACCGTTGTCATAGGCCATGCCACCACCCGTGGCATCCGAGTCGCCATCACTTGGTGGAATAAGATCGGTGTTCCAAACAACCTGCCCTTGCGGCGACACTGCAGACACCGTTGCGCCGGCATCAAGCGTATAGATCAACCCGCTCGCAACCACGGGATCAGCCGTGATCCGCTGTTTGCGCGAGTCACCCTGACCGATTGATGCGGACCAGATGCGCTGCGGCGTTGCGCGCAACTGTGCATTGGTCGTCCGGAACGCGGCCGTGCCCGGGCTTTGCGGCCAGCTCGCGTTGGCCCTTTGCGCCGGCAGGCTGATCGGTTTTGAGCCCCGGGTTTCCACCGTTTCGGTATCGGCAGTGGGCCGGATATCTTCTCGCGGCCCCGGCAAGATAACCTCGGGTTCCCGGCAGGCGGCGACCAGGGTCAATGAAAGGGCTGCCATCGGCAATCCAATACGGGAGAATAGACTTGCTACCATGATGTTCCGAACTCGCCTGTAAGTTTTCCTGCCGCCACCGGATCAGCCCTGCCGGGCGATCAACGGCTCTGGTTCGCCACCCAGCGCTACAATCAACTGAGCCGCACGCTGTTGCTGATCCACGCCAACTTCTGCGTCCTGACGCAAGGCCTGAAGCCGCGTGATGGCCGCGTCAACATTGCCCTCGGATACATCAATCAGGGCCAACTGTTCTTCGGCCAGCAACCGTAGCGGCGCACCCGGTGCGGCCAGCGCTTCGAACTGAAGACGGCGATCGGCTGCGGGCAGAGTGTCGCTCTGCAGCAGCAGCGCCTTGAAAGCCGCGATCGCGCGGTAGATTTCCGGCAGATCCCCTTGGGACGCAATGGCGTTCAGGCTGGCGACCGCATCCTGTTCCGATCCGGCCTCAAACTGAGAGGCCGACAACAGCATGTTAAGAACCGCATCCCCACCCGGAGATTGTGTTTCGACGGCGGCAAGACTGGCGGCACGGTCTTCCGACTGATTCTGTGCCAGCGCTGCCAGGATTGAATCACCTAAATCCTGCGCCTGACTGGTAGCGCGCGACTTGCGGACTTCATTGAACGCAGCACCGCCCACGATCAGGACAACCACAAGCACACCAACCCAACCCCATCTGCGCAATAGCAAGAACAGGCGGTCCCGGCGCACCTCTTCGGTCACCTCATCAATAAAACTGTCGACGTCGCTCATCCCTGCCCTCCGGGGCTGCATCCTTGGTGTATGGCGCCATGTCATACCCCGGCGCAATCGCCAAGCCAAGAGCCCGATTTTTTACAATCCCGCCGGTGGCCTGCCCTCTTGTAGAAAAAAATAAACCGAACTATTCAGTTTAGTGTGGAAACGATACATAATCGTCCCCACTTTCTAGCATGACCGCAAAAAATATGTGGCGCAGAATTCTGGGAGTAGTCCTGCATGCGATTGATTTCATTAGTAAACGCCGCTTTGGTTATTGTTGTTTTGTTTTTTTTGGTTTTCGAACGGGACAGCCTGTTCTCTTTCGCCGGGCGCGCGGAAGCCGAGGCCAGCCCTGAGGTTGCCAGCGAATCTGGCGAAGTCGCGGACGTGGATCAGGCGACGATTGGCGTCGTTGCCGTTAGGTCAACTGCACGTGAAATTGACAGCGCCGTGTTGTTGCGGGGCCAGACCAAGGCCAATCGTCAGGTCGAAGTTCTGGCCGAAACCACATCGACGGTCATCTCAGAGCCTAAGCGCAAAGGCACGTTCGTCGAAGCCGGCGATCTTCTGTGCGAGCTTGACCCAGGCACCCGCCCCGCCAGTCTGGCCGAAGCGAAGGCTGCCAAGTTAGAAGCCCAAAGCCGCATTCCAGAAGCCGAAGCCCGCTTGGAAGAAGCACATGCGCGTGTTGCCGAGGCCGAGATCAACCTGACGGCTGCGAATAAACTGTCTGACTCCGGATTTGGATCTGAAACACGCAGAATCTCAAGCGAGGCGGCGATGAGAACCGCCGAAGCCGGTATCAAGACCGCCGAAGCCGGTCTTGAGGCCACCCGCGCCGGGATCGAAGCCGCGACCGCCGAGGTCAAAGCCGCGGAACGCGAAATCGATCGCCAGACGATCACAGCACCCTTCAAGGGATTGTTGGAAAGCGATACCGCAGAATTGGGCAGCCTGATGCAGCCCGGTGCGCTATGCGCGACCGTTATCCAACTGGACCCGATCAAGCTGGTGGGTTTTGTGCCGGAAACCGAGGTTAACCGCATCATTGTCGGAACCGAAGCCACAGCGCAGTTGGTCACTGGCCTGCAGGTTTCTGGTCGTGTGACATTCCTGAGCCGCTCGGCCGATGAAACAACCCGCACGTTCGAGGTCGAAATCACTGTTCCGAACCCGGAACTGGCCATTCGGGACGGCCAAACCGCCGACATCCGCATTTCGGCCGCTGGGGCCAAGGCGCATTTCCTGCCGCAATCGGCACTGACCCTGAGCAATAACGGTCAACTCGGTGTCCGCACCATTGGCCAGAGCAACGTGGTCGATTTCCAGCCCGTCGTTCTTCTGCGTGATACTGCCGAAGGCGTTTGGGTCGGTGGCATGCCGGAAACTGTGGACATCATCGTAATCGGGCAAGAGTTCGTAACCCGCGGCGTCACAGTTGAACCTACATATCGGGAAGCTTCGAAATGACCGGAATCGTCAGTTGGGCCGCTGGCCGGGCCAGAATGGTTCTGGCCTTTATCGCCATCTCATTGGTGATTGGCGGCTTTGCCTATGTCAGCCTGCCGAAAGAAGGCGAGCCCGACATTGAAATCCCTGCCCTGTTTGTCTCAGTTCAGTTTCCGGGCATCTCAGCCGAGGATTCGGAAAACCTGTTGGTCAAACCAATGGAGACCGAACTTGCGGACCTTGATGGGCTGAAAGAGATGACCTCGACCGCTGCCGAAGGGTATGCAGGCGTCGCGCTGGAGTTCGATTTCGGCTGGGACAAGACCGCGATCATGGCTGATGTGCGCGACGCGATGAACAGCGCGCAAGCCGAATTCCCCGACGGAGCTGAGCAATACTCGCTGACCGAGATCAATTTCTCAGAGTTCCCCATCGTTATCGTCAACCTGACGGGTGCAGTCCCCGAGCGCACTATGGCGCGAGTCGCCAAGGCTTTGCAGGACGACCTTGAGGCGATGGATTCGGTGCTCGAAGCCGGTATCGCGGGCAACCGTGACGAATTGCTGGAGGTCATCATCGACCCTCTTCGGCTTGAGGCATACAACGTCACCGCCGCCGAGCTTATCGATGTGGTGCGCAACAACAATCAGCTGATCGCAGCCGGTGAGGTCGAAACCGCTCAGGGCACATTCTCGGTCAAGATCCCCTCTTCCTTCAAAACCGCGCAGGATGTTTATGGCCTGCCGGTCAAAGTGAACGGCGACCGGGTCGTCACCCTGGGGGAATTGGCGCAGATCAACTATACCTTTGAAGACCGCGAAGGCACCGCCCGTTTCAACGGCGAACAAACCGTCGCGCTGCAGGTGGTCAAGCGCAAGGGCTACAACCTGATCGACACAGTCGAAGGCGTGAAACAAACCATAGCCGCCGCGCAGGCCAAATGGCCGCCCGAGATGCAGGCCGCTATTCAGCTGGGCACCTCGAACGACCAAAGCCGCATCGTCGGTTCGATGGTCAGCCAGTTGGAAGGCTCGGTTCTGACGGCGATCGCGCTGGTGATGATCGTTGTTCTGGCCTCTTTGGGCACACGCGCGGCATTGCTGGTGGGTTTTGCGATCCCGACCTCATTCCTGCTGTGTTTTGCGTTCCTGGCAGTTATGGGCATCAGCATCTCGAACATCGTGATGTTCGGCCTGATCCTTGCGGTGGGTATGCTCGTCGACGGGGCCATTGTTGTCGTGGAATACGCAGACCGGCGCATTAAAGAGGGCGTTGGCCCGATGCACGCCTATGTCGAGGCTGCGCAGCGTATGTTCTGGCCTATCGTGTCATCCACGGCCACAACCCTGTGTGCCTTCCTGCCCATGCTGTTTTGGCCGGGTGTCCCGGGTGAATTCATGGGCATGCTGCCTGTCACGCTGATCTTCGTTCTGTCCGCTTCGTTGATCGTTGCACTGATCTATCTGCCTGTCATGGGCGGTGTTTCGGGACGTCTGAGCCGGGTTTTTGACCGCACATCTGACTGGCTGCGCGCGCGCACCCGGTGGTGGGTTCGTGCGGTTATGGTGCCGCCATCGCTGTACCTGATCTTCCTTGGTGCGATGCAACTGCTGAATCCGACCTATCTGTTGCCCGAAGGCGCATTCGGAGCAGTTCTGCTTGGTGCCTTCCTGTTCATTTTTGGAGCATTCGCCGGTTCTGTTACGTTGAGTGCCGCCAAAATAGAACGCGCACCAGATCAGCATGTACATACAGCGCGCGAACACACGCCCTTTGGCTATGTCATCAAGTTCCTGGTCGGAAACCCGATCATGCCGATTGTTTCGATTGTCGTCATTGGCTTCGCCGTGATGTCAGTCATGACCGCATTTGGGAACAACAATCGGGGCGTAGAGTTCTTCGTCGAAAGCGAACCCGAGCAAGCCACGGCCTATGTTCGTGCACGCGGCAACATATCGCTGATCGAAAAGGACCAGATGGTACTGGCGGCCGAAGAAATTATCAGCGCGCACCCCGCAGTCGTGAACGTGTTTTCCTTTGCCGGAGAAGGCGGGCTGAACCAGAATAATGGAGGTGCGCAAGCACCGGCCGACACTGTCGGTCGCGTCCAGTTCGAAATCATCCCGTGGGAAGACCGGCCTAACGTGTCCGAACCGATCTTCGGCGGGTTGATCGACCGTGAAACCGTTGCCCCGGAATACGACGGTGACTTCGTGCTCGATCAGTTGAACGCCGAACTTGCGAAGATTCCAGGCTTCATCGTGGAAATCCTGCCGCTGGAACAGGGCCCGGCCTCGGCCAAACCCGTTCATCTGCGCATCAAGGCGGACGGCTGGGAAGAACTGAACTCAGCCACCGCTGCGGCCCGTAAGATGTTCGATGAAACACCCGGCCTGATCAAGATCGAAGACACCCTGCCCTTGCCCGGCATCGACTGGCAAATCGACGTGGATGTTGCCAAAGCGGGTCGTTTCGGCGCGGACGTCGCAACCGTTGGCGCGATGGTGCAACTGGTCACGCGCGGGCTGCTGCTGGGCGAAATGCGCCCCGACAGCGTGGACGAGGAAATCGAAATCCGCGTTCGCCTGCCCGATGAAGACCGGGTTTTGTCGACACTGGATACGCTCAAAGTGCGTACACCAGATGGGCTGGTGCCTTTGTCGAACTTTGTCACCCGCAAGCCAGTGGCCAAACTGGCCGAGATCAACCGGATCAACCAGCAGCGTTACTATGACGTGAAGGCCGACGTTGAGCCGGGTCTGAGCAAAGTTGTGATGGATAACGCAGACGGCACGGAACAGCGGCTGGCGGTCGTGCGCGGCGTCGTGGAAGGTACAGAACCCACAGGTGCGATCTTCACTGGACCGACCGGCAACAATTTCGAGCTTGTCATGTTGACGGGTGCAGAAGATGTCGATGCAGTGCGCGCCGATCTGGAATCTGGAAACGCCCGGATTAGCCTGATCAACCCCAACGAACGCATTGCAGTGCTGACCGAGTGGCTTGAAACCAATCCCTTCGGCAGCACCGTCAGTTGGGAATGGACCGGCGATCAGGAAGATCAGGCAGAAAGCCAGGCTTTCCTGTCCAGCGCTTTCTTGGCTGCTTTAGGCCTGATGTTTGTGATCCTGCTGGCGCAGTTCAACTCGTTCTACAACTCGGTGCTGGTTCTGCTGGCTGTTGTGCTTTCGACCACCGGCGTTTTGATCGGGATGATGGTCATGCAGCAACCGTTCTCGATCATCATGACCGGTACAGGGATTGTGGCCTTGGCAGGGATTGTGGTGAACAACAACATTGTTCTGATCGATACGTATCAGGAATATAGCCGATATATGCCCCGGATCGAGGCTATCATCCGCACGGCTGAGGCGCGTATCCGCCCGGTTCTGCTGACCACCCTGACCACGATGGCCGGTCTGACACCGATGATGTTCGGATTGTCGCTGGACTTCATCAATGGCGGCTATTCTATCGACAGCCCAACTGCGCTGTGGTGGAAACAGCTGGCTACGGCAGTTGTGTTTGGGCTGGGTATTGCAACGGTTCTGACGCTGATCGTGACGCCATCGTTCCTGGCGCTACGGGTGTGGGTCACCACCTATGCGGTATGGCTGGCCAAGGCGCTGGCACGCGCCACTGCAGGTCGTTCCAGCCAAATCGCTCAGGATATGGCGGTTGGTCACGCTGCCCGTCAGGTACAGGCCACCGAGGTTGTCTGGGGTGATGAGACGCCGACTGCGCCCGCACCGGATGCAGACAAGGATGAGCGTCCCGATCACTCACCAACATCGCCCCTCAAGGCGGCTGAGTAACATAAATGGCGAACCCCACGGTTCGCCATTTTTCTTTTCTATGACCTAGTCGGTGAATACATATTCACCCAAATCACACAGGTTCAGACCGAAGTCTTCAGCCGACGAACCATCGTCGAACGCCCCCCGAATATCGTAGACACATGTGGTCAGACCATCCGCGATGACAACATCGATTTCGTAATCGGGCGCGACATAGCCACCGCGCAGCAGGTTCCCCTCCCAGCTGTCGGAAGACGCAGGTGAGACATTGAACTCGACCAGATCCGCGCTGGAGTCATTCACAACCAGAAATTCAAGATCCTCGGCAAATGCCGAAGTCGCCATAAGAACAGTTGCGGCCAAGGCTGCTGCTGCACGCATTTTCATTAGATATTCCTTTGATTAAGGTCCGGCCAAAGAACCTGGCACCGTGACTTTAGGTGATTTGTCACCAAGGAAAATGAACGTCAAATTAAACCTGCGGGAATGAACGCATTTTTGCAGGGCTGTTCTGCCCGGCCTCAGGAATTACCCTCATGACCGGATCAGGCCGCGTCCGCTTGCTGGCGACTCCAGAGCTGCGCGTAACGGCCCGCGCGCTGCAAAAGCTGGTCATGGGTGCCTTGTTCAAGGATTTCTCCGCGTTCCAGAACGACAATGCGGTCCGCTTCGGCAATCGTGCTAAGGCGGTGCGCGATCGTCAACACGGTTCGTCCCTCGCCCGCCCGCGCCAAGGCATCCTTGATGTCCTGCTCGGTATCTGTATCCAGCGCCGAGGTCGCCTCATCCAACAGCAGGATCGGCGGGTTCTTCAGAAGGGTACGCGCAATGCCCACCCGTTGTTTCTCACCACCCGACAGCTTCAGCCCCCGTTCGCCTACCTTGGTGTCATAGCCTTCTGGCAACGTCACGATAAAATCATGGATCTGCGCAGCTTTGGCAGCTGCTTCGACTTCTTCCTGCGTGGCCCCGTCCCGGCCATAGGCAATGTTGTACCGGATGGTATCATTGAACAGCACCGTGTCCTGCGGCACGACGCCGATGGCCGCGTGCAAGCTGTCCAGGGTCACGTCGCGCACGTCCTGCCCGTCGATCTTCAACGCGCCCCCGGTGACATCGTAGAACCGGAACAGCAAGCGGCCTATCGTTGACTTACCCGAACCTGTGGCACCGACAATTGCAACAGTCTGGCCAGCAGGTACCGTCAGCGACACACCTTTGAGGATCTCGCGGTCCGCATCATAGCCAAAGCGCACATTGTCCAATGTCACCTCACCACCTTTGACCAACAGATCGGGCGCGTCGGGCTTGTCCTGTACTTCGGTCGGTTGCTCAAGCAGGTCGAACATCTGCCCCATATCGACAAGCGACTGGCGGATTTCCCGGTAGACGGTACCCAGAAAGTTCAGCGGCACTGTGATCTGGATCATATAGGCGTTGACCATGACGAAATCGCCGACGGTCAGCGTACCCTGCTGCACCCCCATGGCCGCCAGAACCATCACGCCGATCAGCCCGCAAGTGATCAGAAGGGACTGACCAAAATTCAGGAAGGCCAGCGAATACGCCGTTTTAAGCGCAGCCCCGGCATAGGCCTTCATCGACACGTCGTACCGAGCCGCCTCGCGCGATTCAGCATTGAAATACTTGACGGTTTCGAAATTCAGCAGGCTGTCGATCGCGCGTTGGTTGGCCTCGGTATCCTGATCGTTCATCTCGCGGCGCAGCTTCACGCGCCATTCGGTCACCGCAAAGGTGAACCAGATGTACAGCGCGATGGTGACAGCAACGACAACCAGATACCAGACGTCGAACAGCCACATCAAAATGATCGCGACCAGCAACAATTCCAGGATCAACGGACCGATGGAAAACAGCAAAAAGCGCAGCAGGAATTCCACGCCTTTCACACCACGCTCGATGATCCGGCTCAGCCCCCCGGTGCGGCGCGTCACGTGGTAACGCATGGACAGCTGATGGATGTGCTGGAAGGTCTCCAATGCCAGTGCGCGCAAGGCCCGCTGCCCTACCGGGGCAAAGGCCGCATCGCGTAACTGCTGGAAACCAACTGTCATCATGCGTGCGACGCCATACGCCACGGTCAGGCCAACAGCGCCCAAGGCCAGTGGCGGAACACCCTCGCCCGCCAGCCCATCGACGGCGCCCTTATAAAGGATAGGGGTATAGACCGCGATCAGCTTGGCCAGAACCAGCATGCCCATGGCCAGAACGACGCGTCGTTTTACCCAAGGCTCTTCCTCAGGCCACATATAAGGCGCAACCTTCCGGATCGTGCGCCAGCCAGAGCGGCGGTCGTCGGGCGTGGGCGTTTCGGCTGAGGTCATTGGCGCTGCTCGTCTCATCACGTACCTGATCTGCGGTCAGAGATAGACCGCTGGCCCACCAAGGGCCAGCAGCAATAGTTCATTCCGGGATGGTGAATATCTGACCGGGGTAAATCAGGTCAGGATCGCGGATCGCGCCGCGGTTGGCCTCGAACAGTTTCACGTAAAGGATACCATTACCGAACCGGTCGCGCGAAATGGCCCAAAGCGTGTCGCCTTCCTGCACGGTGACCGCGCGGATTGGGGGCGTAACTTTTTCGCCCTCGGGCTCATCACCGGCCTCTGCCGCGCGCAGCACCTCTAGCGGTTCGCGCTTGAACGGGGTTTCCAGGCGGCTGACCACTGTACCATCCGAGGCGATTTCATCGACGCGCAATGTATATATACCGGGATCAATTCCCTCGAGTTCGCTGCGCCATTTACCATCATCAACCGGTGACAGATCATCGACAAGCTGGTTGTCCAGATACAGTCGAACCGCAGACCCGTCCGGGACCCGGCCGGTAAGTTCTACGTCGCCAACGTCGGAATAGCCGATCGTGTCCAAAGCCACCTCGTCCGCAGCGTTGGGTTCGGCAGTTGGAGACTGAACCAGCTCAACCCCGTCCTCGCCGGAACGCAGAATGGCAACTTGTTGATTTTCATCGCCTTCTTCAGTGGTTTCTTGTGCCGTCTCCTGGGGTTGAGCCGCAGACGGTTCTACAGACGCATCCGCCGTTTCGACATCCCCGGTCGTCGCTTCATCTGTTGGCTCTGACGAGGATGTGTCTTGCGCCCCTGCTGTTTCGTCGTCGGAAGGCGCGGCGTCACCCGTTTCGGCAGCGGCGACCTGCTCGGTCGTCGGTTCAGGTTCAGGCAAGGCTGCAATCAAATAGTCGTCGGAACGAACGGGTTGATCCTGGCCCGCAGTTTCCAACGTAAGCCCACGTGCATCGTCTGAGAATGGAATCGAAAGGAACTCGGCAAATTGACCGGTGTTGTCGACGGTAAAGCTGTGCACTTGCTCACCATCCAGCAGGACACGAACATCCGTGCCTGGCTCTGCGTTGCCGGAAAGAACAGTATTACCGTCCGGCTCAACAAAGATCTGGTCCAGAGTCGGTGGCGCGACACCCGGGTCGGCCTCAGCCGTTTCCGTCGCTGGTGCGGTCGCGGAATCAGACGGATCAGCGGTTTCCGGTTCCTCAATCGCTGCGCTCTGATCCTCGGACGGGGTGGCAACCGAACTGGCCTGTTCCGTGGTTTGGACGGCGGTGTCTTGCTGCAGTGAAGCTTCCTGAGGACCCGTCCCGAAGACGCCGGACAGGTACAACCCGCCCGCCCCGACCAGTGCAACGATGCCGGCAATCACCCCCCAGATGAAAGTACCGGAGCTTTCGCTTCCCGACTTGGAGTTCATTGTTTTCCTTTCGCTCCGCAGCGCAAGTGCTTTGAGCAAAACACATTCTGCCTAACGGTTGAGCCAATCTATCAATCCCGCTATCACGGGTCAAAACACCATATACAAGCCCGGAGAAGCCATCCCATGTCTCAGAAATCTGTCTGTGTGTATTGCGGGTCACGAAATGGCGCGAATCCGACCTATTCCGACGCCGCGCAACACTTCGGAACCCTTTTGGCCGAAGAAGGCTGGCGGCTGGTCTACGGGGCCGGGGATGTGGGGCTAATGGGTGAAGTAGCGCGGGCCGCGCAAGCCGCCGGTGGTGACACGTTCGGCGTCATCCCAGTGCACCTTCTGCAACGCGAAGTCGGCAAGACCGACCTGACCCGTTTCGTGGTCACCGAGACGATGCACGAGCGCAAGAAGGTTATGATCATGAACGCCGATGCGGTTATTGTCCTGCCCGGCGGTCCGGGGTCGCTGGATGAGCTCTTCGAGGCGCTCACCTGGCGACAGCTGGGCCTGCACGACAAGCCCATTTTGGTCATGAATGTGGATGGCTATTGGGATACGCTGCACGAGCTGTTGCAACAGGTCATCGGCCAAGGCTTTGCAGACGCGTCGCTGTCGGACTTCATCACATGGGTCGATGGCCCGAAGGCTGCAATGTCAACGCTTAGGAAAGTTCTTACTTAGGCTGTCCGGTATACGGGCGGTCAGGACCGCCCGTTTGTTTTCGCCGATTTCAAGTCGCAGGGGCAAGGCGCTGTCGCAACACCTGTTCAACTTTATGCAGCGGGTGATTGGTCAGCGTTTTATCCACCTCGGCAACCACTTTGCCCAGCACTTCGCTGTGCAACCGTCGACGCAACAACCCCAGAACATGCGGGCTGGCCACCAGGACCAATCGTTTATAGGCCCCTTTCAAACCCTTACGGTTCAACAGGTTGGCGACATCCTGCACGAACAGGGATTTCGCATGGGTTTTCCATTTGCTCTCTTCCACGGCCGATTTCTGATGTGGCGCAGTGTCAAAACGACGACCGGCCCGGTCCGAGGGCTTGGCCCTTGGTCCGTCGCTTTCTTCTACGGATACGACAACCAGATTGGGATCTTCAGCGTCGGTGATATTCTCCATGAACAGCGCCTTTTCCCCGTCAGCGATGACAACCCATGTTCCCTGTGCAAGTTCGACCATTGTGTTCTCCTGTAATGGCGTTTTTTTGGCTATCCTTCATGCGTCAGGCACAGCTTACCCGAGACGCGCCGAAGTCTTTCAGCGCGTTGCCTGACCGTTTTCTTAGTGGTTTGCGGCTCTCTCCCTCCGCATACTTTAGCTAGGTATTGCGGGACGGCGTACAATAGGTCTCAATTCGAAAGTTGACGTATAGGCAGGTTTTCTCCTGCGGCGGAGTTGCAGGGTCACGTCGGTAACGTCGAATGGCCTTTTTTGCAGAAGTCAGCTTTGCGGACGGAGCAGTCATTCATCGCGCGACCAATCAAGTGCAAATAATCAAATTCTGCCTATAGTCTTGGCAAGCGCAATTCAGAATCAGAAATTTGTTCCAGAAGGAGTTTCGTTATGGGCTGGGGGAAGAGTTTAGGTGCCATCAAGGCATTGGTTTTGGGGGTGATCGTCGCGACTGCGAGTCATGCCGAGGATTTTGACCCATCGAACGCTAACACTGCGGACCGCATGACCTATCATCGCGCAGTTGATGCTGCTGTCTGGGCCATGCCTTTGATGAACTTCAAATTCTACATCGATGCTCTCGCTCGGGCCGGTGTCGGGCCGAATGACATTGGTTACAATTCGAAGGTTCAAGATTGGCGCTTCCAAACAGCTACGCCCAACAATACGACGCCCTATATTCATGCATATTGGAACATCAAAGATGGGCCAGTTGTGTTCGAAATGCCTGCTTCAGTCGAAGGGATTGGCATCTTTGGCACCGTGATGGACGCTTGGCAACGCCCACTTGACGATGTGGGCTCAAAAGGGCGCGACAGAGGCCTTGGCGCAAAATACCTGTTGGTGCCGCCAAATTATGATGGTCCGCTGCTCAGGAATGCTCTGGTCTATGAGCAGGAAACCAATTTCGGCTTTGCTGTGCTCCGGCCGATTATCGCCGGAGGTCCGACCGAAGAAAACCTTGCGAGGGCCACTGCATTGACTAAACAAATCAAGGTGTATCCGCTGTCAGAGGCTGGAGATGAGGCCGCAACAAATTATGTTGATGTCTACGGCGTGCCGCTGGAAATGACGCCTAAGATGGATGGTGGAATCTATGGTCACATCCACGAGATGATAGGCGAAGAAGTCGTGTTGAATCGCGATCTTGCCATGATGGGTGCACTTGCACGTATCGGAATCAAGCGTAACGACCCTTTTGAACCCGATGCAAAATTGCAGGCTATTTATGATGTAGCTGGTCCTGAAGCACTCGAATACATGATTGACCAGTACCACCGTGTGCTCAATCCATTTGTGTTCGAAGGGAAGAAGTGGTCAGCGCTTGTTCCCGATGGATCGCGAGAAACAGAATGGAGCTATGAATACCCTTCATACTACGACTATGTGGCGCGCGGTGCACTTTACTACGCGATTATAACAAGTGTTAAGAATTACGGGACAGCAACCTACTACCTCGATCTGGCCGAGACTCCAGATGGAGAGTGGCTCGATGGCAACCGCAATTACAAAATCACCGTACCTGCCAATGTTCCGGTCCGCGATTTCTGGTCGATCACGACTTACGATCTGGAAACGGCCTCATATCTTCGAGACATTGAGCCAAGCACTATCGATTCTAACATGGCCAGCGTCGTTAAGAACGACGACGGGTCCGTTGATATTTTCTTCGGGCCAAAGGCACCAGAAGGAAAAGAAAGCAACTGGCTTCCAACCAATCCAGAACGTCGTTTTTTCCTTCTCGCGCGGTTTTATGGTCCGGAACCTAGTCTGCTGGACAGTAGTTTTGAGCTGAATGACATGGAACGAACGGATTGAAAAATTCTAGTGTCCGCTTTGGGCTCACTGCTGCCATTAGATGCCAATTACAAAACGCAACATCACCATCAAAAATAGCTATCTAAACAAGAAAGGACCTGCCAGCGTCACCGCCAGCAGGCCCTTGAAAAACCCTTATTGGGTTAACAATCACATCCGCGATGCAACGTTTTCCCAGTTCACCAGATTGTCGAGGAAGTTCGACAGGTAAGCCGGACGCTTGTTGCGGAAATCGATGTAGTAGCTGTGCTCCCACACGTCGCAACCCAGCAGAGCGGTTTGACCGAAGCACAGCGGGTTGACGCCGTTTTCGGTCTTGGTCACAGCCAGCGAACCATCTGCGTTCTTGACCAGCCATGCCCAGCCCGAGCCGAACTGACCGGCACCAGCAGCGCTGAACTGCGACTTGAACTCGTCAACCGAGCCAAAGCTTTCAGTCAGGGCTTTTTCCAGCTCAACGGGCATTGCGTTGCCGCCGGGGCCCATCATCTCCCAAAACTGGTTGTGGTTCCACAGTTGGCTGATGTTGTTGAAGATGCCGTTTTGCGCGACGGCATTTGCGTCGAAGGTGCCAACGATGATCTCTTCCAGCGACTTGCCGTCCCACTCGGTGCCGGCGATCAGCTTGTTGCCGTTGTCGACATAGGCCTTGTGGTGCAGGTCGTGGTGATATTCCAGTGTTTCCGCGGACATACCCTTGGCTGCCAGCGCGTCATGTGCATAAGGAAGATCAGGAAGTTCAAAAGCCATATCGGCCCCCTGTTAAAAATGTAAGTTGCGGTTCCCAAGGTTAAATGCTTTGGCAGCCGCCGCAGGTCAAGAGCCGAGACAAGAAAACCCGGAGGCAGGCGATGCTTACACAGGCACGCAAGATATTTTACCGCGCCCGCGGATACTATGCGGGCCAGCTGAATGGCGAGCCGTTTCGTCTGGACCCTTATCATTCGAAATTTTGGCGCAAGGCATCCGATGGTAAGTGGGAGCCTGAAACCTTCGCGGTGCTCGACAAGTATCTGTCGGCAGATCGGGATTATCTGGACATCGGCGCGTGGATCGGCCCCACGGTCCTGTACGGTGCCCGCCAAGCGCGGCACGTCTGGTGTTTCGAACCGGACCCAACGGCCTTTCGGCATCTGGCCTGGAACCTCGACCTGAACAACATCCACAACGTTTCGGCGTTTGGCGTTGCGTTGTCGGATCAGTTCGGAGTGGCCCGCATGGCGTCGGTGCGCGGCGAGCCGGGGGATTCCACCAGCTCACTTTTGCATGACGGAACGCATGGCAACGATGCCTTGACGATCGCATGGGACCAGTTCGAGGCCGCGAATGACCTGTCGGGTGTCTCTCTGGTCAAGATGGATATTGAGGGGGCTGAGTTTTTTGTACTGCCAACGATCCTGCCCTGGTTGAAACGGACGCGACCTACTCTTTACCTCTCACTCCACTCACCGCTTTTGCCCGAAGAGGACAGACACCAGCGGACCTTAAACCTGCTGAGCAGTCTCTCCTTTTATTCTGAAATTACTGACGAAACCGGACGCCCGCTGGATGTTCAGAAAGCCCTCAGTCCAACGGAAATGACACGGTACCGTACGGTTTTGTTTACTGGCTAGAATGCGGAGGCCTGTCGAAGTCGGTGTTTCCCCCACTTGCAACCCAAGCGTGAGCTTGTTGAAGTGCGCCCACGGAATAGTTTGAAGGATAACAAAATGAAAGCTTCGCTTACGGCGATTGCTGCGATGATCGTTTCCGCGCACTCGGCAATTGCGGCTCCCGTGGCATATACTTGTAGTCTCGACAATCAAGATAGTAGCGGATGGATTGCGCCGCAGTATGTCTTCAATATTGAATCAGGTTCCAAACACGTATCTAACACAACGAGAAGTGGCGGTATTGCATCATGTAAGCTTAGAGTAGATAGAAAAGGGAATTTTCGCATAAGTTAGCAAGAAAAACCGCAGGCGACAAACGGTCAGAATTTCTGGATCGACTACTTTGCCAGAATTGACACCAAGCAGAACACCATCAATTTGCGGGGTGTTTTTGTTCAGCGCTGGATAGCGAACCCTCCTAAAACATTCGGTAAGTGTGGCGTGACAACGAAGTAAGCCGAAAAAGCTCTGAGTACTCAGAGCTTTTTCAATGTTTGATAAGTCAGTAAACCCCGACTTCGCTACCGGGCTGCGCCGCAACTTTAAGCAGCTTGAACACGTAGTCTGCGGCCGACCGGAAACAGACAACGCGGAAGGTTTCGGCGTCATCCATCCAGAACGCCCCTGCCACCTGCGCCAGGCGCGAGCGGCGGATCTGACCCGGTTGAAATGCCTCAGTCGACAGCTCGACCGGGGCAAGCTTGCCCAGCACCTCTCGCGCATTGCTGCCCGAGATACTGAACACGGCGCGGGCGTCCGAGACGTTGACGGCCAACGCGTGTGTACCGCTTAGCGCGTTGGTCATGGCCGCCAGTTTGGCCTCAACTTCGGCGTAAGGAACAAGTACCAGCAATTCATCAGTGGACATCCAGCAGACGCCGGACTCACCGTCGACCAAGGCTTCGCGCTGACCGGGCATTTTCTGACCCGTTGCGTCCTTGACGGCCTTGGCCAACACTTTGTCGGACAGGTCGCCGCGCAAGGTAATCATGCCCTGCAGGCCACATTCCCGGACCTGGGCGATGCCATCATAGCTTGCGTGGTTCAGTGCGCTGATGGGTTCAGACATTCTGCTTCTCCCCGTCCTTATCGAAAAAGATCGGGTCCACGATCTTAGCTTTGTAGGTTTTGCCATCGGTACCCGGGAACTCGACGATTTCGCCCATGCGGTCGGGACCGTGCTTGATCAGACCCATGGCGATGCCCTTACCCAGATTGGCCGAGTAGTAGGTCGAGGTCACGCGCCCGATCATGTTGCGCTGACCATTGGCGTTGACGCCCTCGCCGACTGCGTAAGCTCCGTCAGGGATGACAGAACCATCCACAGTCTCAAGACCAACAAGTTTCCAGCGGTCCGGATCGGCCATGTGGCTGCGCGAATGGGCACGTTTGCCAAGGTAGTCCTCTTTCTTTTTCGAAAGCGCCCAGTGCAGCCCCAGATCTTGCGGGATCACGGTGCCGTCGGTCTCGTCCCCGATCATGATAAAGCCCTTCTCGGCCCGCAGGATGTGTAGACATTCGGTGCCGTACGGCATCACTCCGAATTCCTTACCTGCCTCCATCAGAGCGGTCCAGAAGGCTTGCCCCTGGCTGGCCGGAACCGAGATTTCGCAGCTCAGTTCACCTGAGAATGAAATCCGGTAGACCCGGCAATCGAAACCACCGATCTGCCCGTCGCGCCACTCCATGAATGGCAGCGCCTCAGCGCTGACATCCATGCCGCCCAGCTTTTCAAGCAGCTTGCGGGCATTGGGGCCGACAACCGCCACCTGAGCGTATTGCTCGGTCACGTTGGCGACGTAGACCTTCCAGTCCCACCACTCGGTCTGCAGCCATTCTTCCATATGGGCATGGATGCGTTCGGCTCCGCCGGTGGTTGTGTGACACAGCCAGGTATCCTCGTCGATGCGGGCGACAACGCCGTCGTCGATCAGGAACCCGTTTTCCGAGCACATCAGGCCATAGCGGCATTTGCCGATCTTCAGCGTGGACATCATGTTGGTGTACATCATGTCCAGGAATTTACCGGCATCGGGGCCTTTGACGATCAATTTGCCCAGCGTCGAGGCATCCAGCAGACCGAGATTATCACGCGTGTTCTTCACCTCGCGGTTCACCGCATCGTGCACAGATTCGCCGGGTCGCACATAGGCATAGGTCCGGCGCCAGTGACCGACCGGCTCCCAATCGGCGCCGTTCTTATCGTGCCAGTCATGCATCGGTGTTTGGCGGATCGGCTGGAACACCTCACCCCGCGCTTCGCCGCCAATCGCACCCATCGAGATAGGGGTATAGGGCGGGCGGAAGGTGGTGGTGCCAACCTTCGGGATTTCCGAATCCAATGCATCAGCAAGGATCGCCAGACCGTTGATGTTGCTCAGTTTACCCTGATCGGTCGCCATGCCCAGCGTGGTGTAACGCTTGGTATGTTCAACGCTTTCATAGCCTTCGCGCGCAGCCAGCTGCACGTCCGAAACCTTGACGTCGTTCTGGAAGTCCAGCCACGATTTCATGCGCAGCTGCACATCGGCGTTGGCGGGCATCAGCCAGACCGCTTGCATAGCGGCCTCTTGCGTGGCCTCACCAGCCGGAGCCTTGGTGTTCTTTGGCTTGAAGCCAGCTGCTTTGGCGGCGGCTTTGCCCGCAGCGTGCGCGTCCGTCAGAACATCGCCCAATGCCAGAGGGCCATTAGACGCACCAGCAGCCACAACAAATCCCTCGCCGTTCGCGCCCAGTGGTGGCCGCGCCGGATCGGGGCGGAAATGCGCGTGCGCCTCGTCCCAAATCAACTTGCCGCCGCAATGCGACCACATGTGAACAACCGGAGACCAGCCGCCCGACATGGCAACCGCGTCACACTCAACTTCTTCGCGAGCGCCACCGATGCCTTCCTGATTGCAAATCTCGACCTTTTTTACGCGCTTGCCGCCTTTGACTTTGGCAATGGCTTTGCCGGGGTCGACCCGGATGCCAAGCTGTCGCGCCTCTTCTGCCAGCGGTCCGGCTGCAGCGCGCGCATCGATCACACGCAGAACATCAACACCTGCCTGTTTGAGGATGATCGCCGTGCGATAAGCGTCGTCATTGTTGGTCGCAACGATTACACGTTCGCCCGGGGTGACGCCCCAATTCACCACATAGTCGCGCATGGCCGCGGCCAGCATGACACCCGGAACATCATTGCCTGCAAAAGACAGCGGGCGTTCGATTGCGCCTGTCGCAGTGACGACCTGCTTGGCCCGGATCCGCCACAGGCGATGACGTGGACCTTGTGTGCCCGGTTTATGGTCGTTCAGACGCTCATACCCCAGCACATAACCATGGTCGTAAACGCCCGCGCCCATGCAGCGGTTGCGCATGATTACGTTGCCCATTGTTTCCAGTTTGGAAACCAATTGTTCCACGAACTTATCCACAGGCTCATCATTGACCGTCCCGCCATCGACCGGAGCACGCCCACCCCAATGCGCGGTTTGCTCGATCAGCAGAACCTTGGCGCCGGTCTCCGCCGCCGCCTTAGCCGCCTGCAACCCGGCGACACCGCCACCGATCACCAGAACGTCGGTGAAGGCGTAGAAGTGCTCATAAGTATCTGCGTCGCGGTTGTCCTTGTCGGGTGCTTTACCCAGACCGGCCGACCGCCGGATGATCGGCTCGTAGACGTGTTTCCAGAATGGCTTGGGGTGGATGAACGTCTTGTAGTAGAAGCCCGCCGGCAGGAACCGCGCCAGCGCTGTGTTCACGGCACCGATGTCGAATTCCAGGTTCGGCCAGTGGTTCTGTGAAATTGAGGTCATACCATTGAACAGCTCGGTCGTTGTGGCGCGCTGGTTCGGCTCGAACCGGTTGCCCTGACCCAGGCCAACCAAGGCGTTCGGCTCTTCTGCACCGCTGGCGACAACACCGCGCGGCCGGTGGTATTTGAACGACCGGCCCATCATCATCTGATCGTTGGCCAACAGGGCCGAGGCGAGCGTGTCGCCCTCGTACCCCTGCATCGAGGTGCCGTTGAAGGTGAAGGTGACCTGTTTCGACCGGTCAATCAGCCGGCCTTGTTTTGCGAGACGGGTGCTCATGTTGCTGACCTTTCGCAGGCGGAATTAGGGATGGCAGCGTGGATCATTCGTAGTCTCTCCACGTCCAGCCAGGGCGCTTTGCAGTGATCGCGTCCTTGAGTTCTTTCGGCGGCTCGGTGGTCTGGGCGGAATAGGTTCCGAACACTTCGAGCGTTTGTGTGCAGCGAGCGGCGTGGAACCACTTGCCGCAGCCGTTGCTGTGGCGCCAGCGTTCGAAATGAACGCCTTTGGGATTTTCACGCATGAACAGGTAGTCGTGGAATTCGCCATCCGACGAGCCGGGACCGAAGCGTTTCAGGTGCGCCTCACCTCCGGCGGACAGTTCAGATTCTTCGGCGTCGACGCCGCAATACGGGCAGTTCAGGATCAGCATATGGTCATCCTTTTGGCGGTCGGCTGGCAATGTGGCCAACCAGAATTCTATTAGGTGGCACCTTCGGGCCAGGGTGTTAGTGCGCCACCCCGGCGGCGACGCTTTCGTCGATGAAGCGGCCCTCTTTGAAGCGGTCCAGCGTAAAGGCTTCGGTCAGCGGTGAGTGACCTGTGGCCATCAGCTGCGCCATGCCCCATCCAGATCCGGGGATCGACTTGAAGCCACCCGTGCCCCAGCCACAGTTGATAAAGCAACCGCCCAAAGGCGTTTTTGACAGGATCGGAGACCGGTCGCCGGTCATGTCCACAATCCCGCCCCACTGGCGCAGCATCTTCAGGCGCGAGATCATCGGGAAAGTTTCGACCAGTGCCCGAACGGTTTCCTCGATATGATGGAAGCTGCCGCGCTGGGTGTAGTTGTTGAAGGCATCAGTGCCGCCGCCAATCACCATCTCACCCTTGTCGGACTGTGACATGTAACCATGCACGGTGTTGGCCATCACCACCACGTCCATGCAGGGCTTGATCGGCTCGGACACCAACGCCTGCAGGGCAATCGCCTCAAGCGGCAAACGGAATCCCGCCATCTCGGCCAGCTGACCGGAATGGCCCGCAACCACCATACCCAGCTTGTCGCAGTCAATCGAACCTTTGGTAGTATCGACGCCAACAACGCGGCCATTCTCAGACCTGACGCCTTTGACCTCGCATTGCTGGATGATGTCCATGCCCATTGCGGAACAGGCGCGCGCATATCCCCAAGCCACGGCGTCGTGACGAGCGGTGCCCCCGCGTTCCTGCCACAATGCGCCCAGAACCGGATAGCGCGGGCCGTCGATATTTATGATCGGCACCAGCTCTTTGACGCGTTCGGGGGTGATCCATTCGGTCTGAACACCTTGCAATGCGTTGGCATGCGCCGTGCGCTGGTATCCGCGAATTTCGTGCTGAGTCTGGGCCAGCATCATGACGCCACGGGGGCTGAACATGATGTTATAGTTCAGTTCCTGGCTCAGATCCTCGTACAGGCTACGCGCTTTTTCGTAGATCGCTGCCGAAGGGTCCTGCAGGTAGTTCGAGCGGATGATAGTCGTGTTCCGACCGGTGTTACCACCTCCCAGCCAGCCTTTTTCGATCACGGCGACATTCTGGATGCCGTAGTTCTTACCCAGATAATATGCTGTGGCCAGACCATGACCGCCCGCACCAACGATGATCACGTCGTATTTCTTCTTGGGTTCGGGCGAACGCCAGGCGCGTTCCCATCCGGTGTGATAGCGCAGCGCTTCGCGCGCTACAGCAAAGGCTGAATAGTGTTTCATAGGCGAATCCATCCGGTTCGGTGATTGCGCGAAGATATGCCGCGTAACGCCAGCGCGCCCCTGCCGTTCAACGCCGTAATATCGCACTATTGCGACATAGGCCCCATTATTGCGACACGAAGTCTGCCAGCGGCCATTTGTCCCTTTTGTCGGCCCGCCGAGAGGTCTAAGTCAGGACAGCCACTTCGGAGAAGCCATGTCGTTCTGGGTCCTGATCATCCTAACAGCTGCCGTGACTGCAGTGTTCCTGGGCTATTCTATCCTGCGCTCGCGTGACACACGCGAACCCGCAGCGGCCTATGACCTGCGTGTTTATCGCGAACAATTGGCGGGCGTGGACAAGGATCTGGCCCGAGGTGTCATCGGGGAAGCAGATGCCGAGCGTGTACGCACCGAGATTTCACGCCGTATTCTGGCCGCAGACGCACAGATACAGGCACAGTCGACTCGACCGGGACCGCCACTTTGGGCTTCGGTCACCGCTATCGCAGCCGTGGGTCTTATCCTGGTCGGCGGTGCGGCCTGGATGTACGACCGGATGGGTGCGGCGGGACTACCGGACCAACCTCTGTCGCTGCGCATTGATCGAGCGGAAACCTTGCGCGCGGAACGCCCCAGCCAGGCTGAATTCGAGGCCACTACAACACCTGCGCCCTTGCCTCAGCTGGAAGAGAGTTATGCAACGCTTTTGGAGCAGTTGCGTGAAACCGTCGAAGCGCGTCCCGATGACCTGCAAGGCCATGTTCTTTTGGCGCAACACGAAGCGAACGCAGGCAACTTTCCGGCCGCTTACAAGGCCCAGCAGCGCGTGATCGAATTGTCTGGCGACGCTGTCCCTGCAGACGCTTATTCGCATCTGGCCGAAATGATGATCTTGTCGGCGGGTGGATATGTATCCCCCGAAGCCGAAGCTGCATTGCGCGAAGCGTTAAAACGCGATCCGCGACATGGCCCGGCACTGTATTACCTTGGCCAGATGATGGTGCAGGTCGGGCGCCCCGACATCGGGTATCGCATCTGGACCGACGCATTGCGCAACGCACCGGCCGGCGCGCCATGGGTCGACGCAATTCTGGCCCAACTGGATGAGCTGGCCTTTCGCGCAGGGGTGTTCAACGCGCCCGAGGTTTCGGCCCCCGCAGGACCCGGCCCCAGCCAGGATGACGTCGAGGCTGCCGCTGCGCTGACCCCGGAAGAACGACAAGAGATGATCCGAGGCATGGTTAATCAGCTTTCAGACCGGTTGGCCACCGAAGGAGGAGCGCCCGAGGATTGGGCCCGTCTGATCGCGGCACTGGGCGTTCTGGGCGAAGGACAACGCGCGATCGACATCAGGAACGAAGCCATGGCGGTCTTTGCCGGAAACGCCGATGCGCTGGAGATCATCGACGCTGCCGCACTTCAGGCAGGTATTGCGCAATGATTTACGACGAGTTCGAAGACTTCGCCACCGCATTGTCCCCCATGACCGCCTTGATGGGGCTGGATCTGGGCGAAAAGACCATCGGCGTGGCCGTGTCCGACCGGATGCGCGGCGTGGCCAGCCCGCTTGAGACCGTGCGACGCAAGAAATTCACCCTGGATTCGGCCCGATTGCTGGACATCATCGCGGACCGAGAGATTGGTGGTGTCGTACTCGGCCTGCCCAAAAACATGGACGGCACCGAAGGGCCCCGGTGCCAATCGACCCGCGCTTTTGCCCGAAACCTGTCACGTCTGACCGAGGTTTCAATCAGCTTCTGGGACGAACGGCTAAGCACAGTTGCGGCGGAAAAGGCACTGCTTGAGGCGGATACGTCACGAAAACGTCGCGGACAGGTTATCGATCACGTTGCGGCAGGCTATATTCTACAAGGAGCGCTGGATAGGCTGTGCTTTCTTTAAGGGCAACGGGGTATACCGATGACAAACATGGTCTGGAAAAGGAACGAGGTCGAAAGCCCTTGCATCCAGATATGCGTCGTGCACCCGACCGAGCGCATCTGCACCGGCTGTTATCGCACCATTGATGAGATCACGCGCTGGTCGAAAATGGATAGCATTGAGCGCGCTGAAATCATGGAAGATCTGCCTGAGCGCAAACCCCGCCTCGCCAAACGGCGCGGTGGACGGGCCGCGCGCATGAACAAATCCTGATATCCGCTTCTGGCTTTTAGGCTGAATTCGCGCTGCTGCGGGTTGGTCTGAACTCCGAGGGGGGATCAAGTTCGAAGACATGCGTAAGTGAGTGGCAACCCACAGCAGCGCCTTTCAGCATTTAAGTTCTTCCGAAGTGGTCATACGGAAGACTAAAACACGTTTAATCTTTTTTTGACCGACTGATCAAGAAAAAATAAACAGCCGAAAATCTAACCTTACGTAATGGTAAAGCTAGACGAAATCTTTAGCTCTGCCGGCCACCGCCTTACCCGGCTGCAAGCCAGGATTTTGCGTTTTCGAAATCCTCAGAAGAGAAGAACTGCGTACGGGCACCCAGAACGTGACTGGCGACACGCTGCGCCATATGCTGCCACGCTTTGTCCCCCACTATGGCGGCGCGATCCAGCATTCCCACATGCCCTCGGGCCAGGCGGAAATGCGCGGCTAGTGCGGTCAGCCCCTGCCAGCCGTCAAACTCGCGCAGGTCAATCAACAGACGGAACCCGTTCTTTGAACTCAGCAAGGTATCCAGATCACGCTCTGCCTGTTGGTACTCTTCGGGATCCAGTTTGCCCATCAGGCTGATCTGCACGCAGGGCCCGCCCAAATCGGTCACATGGATGGCCCCCAGCGACTCGCGCATCCAACGGCGCGCGGCCTCAAGTTCCGAAAGTTCAAACACCTGAACGGGGCATGGCAGGATCGGCGCGGCCAGACGGATGCTGGTCTGTACCCAACCCTGATCGGCCGCAACTGCGATACGGTCAAACCCGCGCCAGTGGCTCAGACCCAGCTTGGTATCGGACCACGCCGCCCCAAGATCATAGCCTTTGAACTCTGGCTGCACGATCGCTAACAGACGCACGGCATCATGAGCCTCTAGCGCCGCTTCGATCGCGGGGACCAATGTCTCGCTGTAATCTTTGCTTGTCACTTCGCCGGACAGCTCGACCTCAATCTGGGCCCCTTCAGAATGCGTATGAACCGTAATCATCGAAAACCTCCAAACCTGAATAATGGCAACAGGTTACGGGGATTCGATCCACTCGGCTACTCCCCCCGCGCATTCCGGACGAAAATAGGCGATCATCCGTCCATCCGGCCCGGCGGTCGCCGCTTTGGCCCAGGGTGCGACACCATGCAGGCAGTGGCGATGCAGCAGATAGGCCTCACCCGGTTTTGCAGGCAGTTCGATACGGGGGCAGGTTTCAAACACCTCACGACGGGCGGTCTGATATATGTCGGTGATGTCAATCTGGTGCAGACTGTCCGCGGGTTGGCCTTCCATGGCACGCTGAAAGGCTACCCCCAGAATCTTGTGGCTGCCTTCCCACAGAACCAACGGTGCGGCATCCGCGCTGGCCTCGGTTAATGGAATACCGAGGATCCATGCGTGTGGCTCATCC
The DNA here is from genome assembly GCF_947495585.1 of Ruegeria atlantica. GTDB lineage: Bacteria > Pseudomonadota > Alphaproteobacteria > Rhodobacterales > Rhodobacteraceae > Ruegeria > Ruegeria atlantica_G. Next base: position 1,164,616 of record NZ_CANLZK010000001.1, read on the forward strand.
ACCCGTCGTCGGCGATCCGGCCCCATCGGACGCAAACCGTCCACGTGCGCCGCGTCACGGTTCCGCCGGTATCTGCTGGCGGCTTCGTTTTCGCCACTACGTGGGCGGGGATAACCGGGATAAACGACCGAGACTTGCCCCTTGTGCAGTGGCAACCGCCCGTAATGTTCGGCGATAAAGTCCATCGCCTGACCTGACAAAAGGTCTGATTGCCCCACCCTGCCCTCTGGATCGTTATCCAGCGCATCCACACCGATGAACCACGTGCCTTCGCAATCCAGCCATTCCGCATAGGCCGGATCTGTGACCGAGGCGCGGGCCCGAGGCAAAGCGTGTTCACCCCATTTGGCAAGTGTCGGATCATGCGGAAACCTGATCCAGCCCTTGTCCCAAAAAACGGTCATAGCCCCAGCGCCTTGCGAAGCATGTTCAAGGCGACCAGCGTCAGAAACACCGCGAACACGCGCTTCAATGGTTTGGGATCCATCGCATGCGCCAGTTTCACACCCCACGGCGCGGTGATCATGGTCATGGTCACGACAATTGCAAATGCTATCAAATTGACAGCGCCAATTGTGAACGGCGGGCGGTGTTCAGGCGCTATGTCCAAGAATAGAAAGCCTAGAACTGAAGGCACGGCGATGATCACGCCAAACCCGGCCGCCGTTGCAACCGCCCTGTGGATGGGTGTGTTGAACAGGCTCATCAGCGGCACGCCAAAGCTGCCGCCGCCAATGCCCATAAGAACTGAAAGGAACCCGACCGAAGGCGACAAAACGGCCCGCTTCACGCCTTTTGGCATCACGTCACCAAGCCGCCATTCCGATTTGCCCAAGCCCAGATAAGCGCCGATGACCATACCCAACACTCCGAACAACGCCTGCAACGCTTCGGTTCGTAGCGCCGAGGCGACCAGCACGCCGACAATGGCCCCAACTGCAATTCCTGGCCCCCAGCCGCGCAGGATATCCCAGTCCACCGCGCCCTTCTTGTTATGCGCCAAGACGGATCGCATTGAAGTGATGATGATGGTTGCCAGCGAGGTCGCAAGACACAACTGCATCAATTGCGGGCCGCCGTACCCAAGCGTTTGGAACGCATAGAAAAACGCGGGCACCAGAACGATGCCGCCGCCGACACCCAGCAATCCAGCCAAGACACCGGCCAGCGCCCCGATTACAAGCAAAAGGCCCAGCATCTGGGCCAGTAACATCGTCTCGGGCATCATCCCCCCAAACCGGCCAACTGGCCGTATCCTGTAGCTGTCAAACCTCTGCCAAAGGCGCGATGCTGTCCAGCGCCTGCAGCATCACCTCGGGGCCTGCCCCATCGTGAACCGCACCCTCGGACAAAGCCCGCCTCCACGCACGCGCACCGGGACGTCCGGCAAACAGGCCCAGCATATGACGCGTGATCTGGTGCAGGCGGCCGCCCTCGGCAAGGTGGTTTTCGACATAGGGCACCATTTTGTGAACGACATCAATCGGATCAGCTACCTGCCCGCTGCCGAAGATCATGGCATCCGCCTGGGCCAGAATATCCGTGGGTTGGTGATAGGCCGCGCGGCCAATCATGACACCGTCCAGCCCGGCGTCCAGTTGCGTCTTTGCTTGTTCCAGAGACGTGATTCCGCCATTGATCGAGACGTGCAGGTCCGGGAACCCCGCTTTCATCCGATGCACAAGATCATAGTCCAAGGGCGGGATATCCCTGTTTTCCTTGGGGCTAAGTCCTTGCAACCATGCTTTGCGCGCGTGAATTGTTACGCGTCGGCATCCGGCCGCATGAATGGCTTGCAGAAATTCAGGCAGGACCTGTTCCGGATTCTGATCATCGACCCCAATACGGCATTTGACCGTCACCTCGACATCAACAGCATCGCGCATCGCTGCAACGCAATCAGCAACACGGGCGGGATCTTTCATCAGGACGGCCCCGAATGTACCCGATTGCACCCGATCCGAAGGACAGCCGCAGTTCAGGTTGATCTCATCATATCCCGCTTGCGCGCCCAGCTGGGCCGCCTGCGACAGCTCCTCTGAGTCAGAACCGCCCAATTGCAGCGCGACGGGGTGTTCCTGCGAACTGAAGTCCAACAAATGCAATGCGCCACCTCGCACCAACGCCGGGGCGGTTACCATTTCCGTGTATAGAAGTGTCTGCTGGCTGAGCAGTCGGTGCACAAATCGGCAATGCCGGTCTGTCCAATCCATCATTGGCGCGACCGACAGCCTCGCGGCCTTGGTGACAAGGCCTGTTGAAGCCGACTGGCGCTGTAAAACAGGGTTTGACGATGCGGTCATGGATGGGTCTCGGTGTACACTGAATAGGTGGCTTACTGCACCGGACGGCGTTTCGCAACCAAGGGCGCGCTGTGGTCAATACGCGTACCGATAGGACGCTCATCCAACAAAGAAAGGGCAGGTCTTTCGACCTGCCCTGCGCGATAGCACCGATTGGGAGGAGTAGGTGCGCCTCGCGGCGTTTGCTTACTTGGCAGCAGTTGCTTTCTTGGCAGCTGCGGTCACGTCGTTGGTGGCTTTTTTGACAGCCGCGGTTGTGTCTTCGGCTACGTCTTTGCCAGCTGCCATCAGCAGCTC
>NZ_CANLZK010000002.1:0-419208 GCF_947495585.1 Ruegeria atlantica
ACGACCTCAACCCCCGCGGCCTCATACGACGCATCCGAAAATCCAGCCGCAGCACCAGCACCCTTCTCAATCAGACACTCATAGCCCAACTTCTGAAGCTGCAACGCCGACTCCGGCGTCATCCCAACACGGTTCTCACCGTCATAAATCTCTCTCGGTGTGCCTATCTTCACTGGCAGTCCCCCTAATTTTCACTCTGACCGAGCGGGTGGTCGGTATTGTTTGTTAAGCAAAGGTGTATCCTGCGCAACATTATTTCGCAAGCGCAGCATTATTACGTTGTGTCATTACCACATCACCTCATATCCATCGGCGGGTTTGGCGTTCATATCGGGCAAAGTCGGCGCGAAAAGTTCTGCGCATTCTGTCCTCTTCTGGCACGATGAAACGACGTTCCAGAAGCCATACAAATATTGGAATCAGAACCAATGACGATATGGCATCAAACCGCAGGATCAGGCCGGCTAAGATCAGCACATCGCCAACGTATATGGGGTTTCGGCTACGCTTGAAGATCCCCGATTGCACCAGCGATGTAGGCGTTTTATGCGGAATGATCGTGGTGCGATGACGGCGAAACTCGGCCGCAGCCAGGACGATCAGGATAACTCCGCCCCCGATCAGAACACCGCTGAGCAAATCGACAAACCCATTGTCGAGCGACAAACCCATTGGGAAATGCCGCGCCTGCAGCCATGCCAGCACCGCAAAGCCCAGCAACCACACCGGAGGGACGTCGATTTTTCGCATGTCTGGCAGTCTTTCTTATCCGGGCGGAACAAAGTGTCGCTTTTGCCCGATGACCTACCGCTTTTTGCCGGAAATAGCAAAATCACAGTTGGTCGCAGCCGCGCAATCGACGCGGGTCCGGACATGGCTGCAGAGAGGGTCTTCGATGATGGACAGCCGCTTTTGGATCAGATAGCCATTTTGCATCAACAATTGCCCACACAATGATGAGAAAACGATGACCGACTTTGCCGCCACAAAAGCCATGTTCAACCTTCCCCAAGGCGTCGTTTATCTGGACGGAAACTCGCTTGGACCGCTGCCCCGCGCCGCTGGAGATCGAGTCAGTGACATGATGGTTCAGGAATGGGGGCAAATGCTGATCACCGGCTGGAACAAGGCAGGCTGGATGGCGATGCCGACCGGTTTGGGTGATCGCATCGGACGGCTAATTGGCGCAGAACCCGGAAGTATCGTCACCGGTGACACCCTGTCGATCAAGGTTTACCAGGCCGTTGCTTCAGCGCTGGAATTGTGCCCGGACCGCAAGGTCGTGCTTTCGGACAACGGTAACTTTCCTTCCGACCTCTACATGGTGGATGGCCTGCTTCGCTCACTCGGGCCGGAATATGAACTGCGCGTCGTCGCACCGGAAGACGTAGCTGACAATGTGACCGAGGATGTAGCCGTTTTGATGCTGACCGAGGTGGATTACCGCTCGGGCCGGATCCACGACATGAAAGCTTTGACAGAACTTGCCCATGCAAACGGTACAGTGACAGTCTGGGACCTAGCCCATTCAGCTGGCGCGATTCCCGTCAATTTGGCGGCATGCAATGCAGATTTCGCGGTTGGTTGCACCTACAAATACCTGAACGGCGGGCCGGGTGCGCCCGCATTCATCTATATTGCCCCGCGCCTGACGGAACAGGTGCGCCCCGCATTGTCCGGGTGGTTGGGCCACGAGTCGCCTTTTGCCTTTGATCTGGACTATCGCGCCGGCAACGGGATCGAAAGAATGCGTGTCGGTACGCCTCCGATCCTTCAGATGGTCGCCCTATCCGCGGCGATGGACATATGGGATATGGCTGACATGCAGGACGTACGGACCAAATCCATTGAATTGACCGAGTTGTTCATCAAACGTGTCGAATCCGCCTGCCCCGATTTGCAACTGGCAAGCCCGCGTGATCCAGCCCAGCGCGGCAGTCAGGTGTCTTTCCGATTTGCCGACGGCTATGCCGCCATGCAGGCCCTGATTGCCCACGGTGTGATCGGAGACTTCCGCGCGCCTGACATCATGCGGTTTGGCTTCACGCCGCTGTACATTGATGAGCAGGATGTTGAAAATGCAGTCGAAATCTTGGCGGACATCATGCAAAACCGCCTGTGGGACGCACCAGAATTCAAGGTGCGCCAGCGCGTTACCTGACTTCTAGCCCCGCTCCTACCAGAACGGCAAACTGGGCAACACGGGTTTCATATTCTTCCGCGCCAATAGCGCTTGCCTTCAGCCCCTTCAGAGTTGCCGTTATCGTTTTGGCCGTCTCGTCTGCCTCCATCTGCAACCTGACTCGCCCGGCCTGATCTTCGCGCTTCAGCCACTCGGCATATAGGCGCGCAAGCTTGGCCTCGCCTTGCGATATGATTTCTGACGACATGGATTTGGTCGTATCCAACATTTCAAGCCCATGTGGGGACGCTAGGATGGTGGCCATCCCTTCGGTTTGAGCGTGAACCGCGCCCTTGAAAATGTCCGAAACTGAGCCCGGTTTGGTCAGCGCCGCAGCCACTGCAACGCTTTTCGCTGCATAGTAGAGTTCGGTCAGCTTAGTGACGATCGCCTCTTTATTTTTGAAATGCAGATACACTGCCGGACGGGACATCCCTGCGCCCTGCGCTATGTCATCCATCGAGGTCTTGCGGAATCCATAAGTCGCAAAAGCCCGAAACGCCGAGTCCAGGATCGCCTGTTGCCGTGAATCTTCAGTTACATCTGCCATCCTTGAACTGGTGACAGTTTCTGTTCATTTTGTCAATTGACACACTGACACTTTTCATTAATTATGTCAGAAACCAGCCACAGCTACGAGAGGTGCGCCATGGCGACCGCCCTTAAGATCAACGGAAAGCAACATCAGGTTGACCTGCCCGATGACGTCCCCCTGCTTTGGGTTCTACGGGATGAGGTCGGCTTGACTGGCACCAAATTCGGCTGCGGCGTGGCCGCTTGCGGGGCATGCACCGTGCACATTGACGGCGAGGCCGTGCGTTCGTGCCAAGTGGCGCTGTCGGATGTATGGGGCGATGTGACCACGATTGAAGGCATTGGCTCCCCGGACGCGATGGCCTCGATTCAGCAGGCCTGGGTCGATCATCAGGTGGCGCAATGCGGCTACTGCCAGTCGGGCCAGATCATGCAAGCCGCGGCGTTTCTGGCCGAGAACCCTGCGCCTTCGGATACCGATATCGACGATGCCATGCAGGGCAACTTGTGCCGCTGTGGCACCTACCCCCGCATCCGCGCTGCAATTCACGACGCGGCATCCAAGCTGAAAGAGGCATAAACGATGGCATCTGTTGGAAAAATCCTCCGTCGTACGTTCCTGATCGGTTCGGCCGCGATTGTCGGCGGCGTGGCATTCGGGGCGTATTACGTCAGCCGCCCGGCCGCCAATCCGCTGAGACCGGCTAAGGGCGAAACCGCGCTCAGCCCCTTTGTTCTGATTGATCAACAAGGCGTCACCCTGTTCGCCCCTCGCGCCGAGATGGGGCAAGGCGTCAGGACCACTTGGGCAGCCTTGATCGCCGAAGAACTGGATGTGGAACTGGACCAGATCCGCGTTCTGCACGGCCCCGCAGCAGCGGCCTATTACAACTCGGCCCTGGTTGGTGAGGGATTGCCGAACAAGGGTTATGACATCTCGGACTTCCAGCACAATTTGGGGGAGACACTGGGCGTTCTTGGCAGGACGCTAAGCTTGCAGGTGACCGGTGGTTCGACCTCGATGAAAGATGGCTTCGAGCGTATGCGCGAAGCGGGTGCGACCGCGCGCGAAACGCTGAAACAGGCCGCCGCTGACCGTCTGGGCGTGGATCGTGCGCAACTGAAGACCGAAAACGGTGCTGTAATCGCGCCGGACGGGACGCGCATTCCTTATACTGAGCTTGCCGAGGCTGCCGGCCAGATTGAACCGCCGGAAGTCGAACTGCGCGACCCGTCCAACTGGCGCTTGCTGGGGCGGAGCTTGCCGCGTGTCGATGTGGTCGGCAAATCCACCGGAACGGCTGAGTTCGGGATCGATGTGCGCCCCGAGGGTCTGAAATTTGCCTCGGTCCGGATCAATCCCAAGCTGGGCGGCGAGATGAAGGGTTTTGATGCCAGCGCAGCCGAGCAGATGCCGGGCGTGGAAAAGGTGGTTGATCTGGGCAATGGCGTGGCTGTGATTGCCAGCAACACGTGGCTGGCCATTCAGGCCGTCGAGGCGATTGAAGTGGATTGGGGCGACGCCCCCTACCCGCCGGAAACCGACGCCATTTTCACCGAAATCGCGAAATCCTTCGACGCGTCCCCCAATTCGACCATGCGCGATGACGGGGATGTTGACACTCTGCCCGACGGCGCCACCGAAATCACGGCCGAATATACGGTGCCCTATCTGGCGCATTCCACGATGGAGCCGATGAACGCCACAGCGCTGTTCACAGGCTCGGCGCTGGAACTGTGGTGCGGCAATCAGGCCCCGACGCTTGTCCAAATACGCGCGGCCAATACCGCCAACCTGGACAAAGAGGCCGTCCAAATCCACACTACCTATCTGGGTGGAGGATTTGGCCGCCGGGGTGAGCTGGACTTTGGCGAGATCGCCACAAAGGTCGCGATGGCCATGCCCGGCGTTCCCGTCCAAACCACCTGGAGCCGCGAAGAAGACCTGCGCCACGACTACTATCGCCCCGGCGCGATGGCTCGGATGCGGGGCGCAGTCAAAGACGGCCAAGCCGTTCTGATTGACGGCAAGATTGCAGCGCAATCCTGCACGCAACAAGCGGTTCAGCGCTATACCGGCTTGCCGGCTGGCGGCCCTGACAAAGTGCTGGTCGAAGGGTTTTTTAACCAACCCTACGCGGTGCCCAACTATCGCATGAGCGGGCACATCGCCGATCTGGATATTCCCGTCGGCTTCTGGCGTTCAGTCGGGAACAGCCACAATGGCTTCTTCCATGAGACCTTCATGGACGAGATGGCGCATGCCGCAGGTCGTGACCCGCTGGAGTTCCGATTGGAATTGGCCAAGGCCGAGCACGCGCCATCGGCAGGCTGCCTACAAGCCGTGAAAGAGATGTCCGGCTGGACCGGAGAAACCCCTGACGGTGTCGGGCGCGGTGTGGCGATGACCTATAGCTTTGGCACGCCGGTCGCTCAGGTGATCGAGGTCGTCGATGAGGACGGCACTATCCGTATCGCCAAGGCATGGATCGCCTGTGACGTCGGTCTGGCCCTGGACCCCGGCACAGTCGAGGCGCAGATGTTCGGCGGCATGATCTATGGCCTGTCTGCGGCCGTGATGGGTGAGATCACATTCTCGGACGGTGAGGTCGAACAGTACAACTTCCCCGACTACGACGCTCTGCGGATGCACAATGCTCCGGTGACACAGGTGAAAATTCTGGAAACCAACCACCACATGGGTGGCGTTGGCGAACCGGGGACACCCCCGTCCATGCCGGCCCTTGGCAATGCCCTTTTTGACCTGACGGGTGAGCGCGCCCGCACCCTGCCTTTGATCAATCAGTTCAATCTACTGGTTTGATCGCGCTGCGCCGGTCCGAACCCTCTCTCTCGGATCGGCGCAGGACTTACGCGGATTGTTGGACCAGCGCCCTATCCGAGCCGGTTGCCCATGCATGTACAGCAGCACCGAACGCCTTGAATAAAGGGCGGGACACGGGATCATTTTCAGCATCCCATTCCGGGTGCCATTGCACTGACAACGTGAATCCGGGCGCGTCCTGAATGTATATCGCCTCGGGCGTTCCATCGGGGGCTTGACCATCAATCACAACCCGACGCCCAACCGATTTGATCCCCTGTCCGTGCAACGTGTTCGTCATCACTTCGGTCGCGCCCATCAAGCGGTGGAATACACCGCCTTCGTTCAGCGCAACGACATGTCGCAGGGCAAATTTCTCTTCCAGAGTCCCATCGGGCGGCATGCGGTGGTTCATCCGACCCGGCAGATCGCGAATTTCCGGGTACAGTGTCCCGCCCATCGCCACGTTGACCTCTTGGAACCCTCGACAGATGCCAAAGAAGGGCTGCCCACGCTCCACACAGGATCGCACCAGCGGCAGGGTAATAGCATCGCGCGCCCGGTCAAATTCGCCATGGGCCTCAGTCGCGGACTCGCCGTATTCCTCGGGGTGGACATTCGGGCGCCCGCCGGTCAGCAGAAATCCGTCGCAGACCTCAAGCAGCTCATCGACCGAGACATAGCGCGGATCGGCTGGGATCAGCAGCGGCAGACAGTCAGAAACATTGGCAACCGCGTCTGAGTTCATCGTGCCACCGGCATGGGTCGGATATTGATCATTCATCAAGTACGAGTTGCCGATGATACCGACGACGGGTCGAGACATGCTGCGTTCCTGCGTTTTCTGTTTGCTTTCCAAAAACTATCGACCGCAAGAACAGCGCGCAATAGCACAGGCCCTGCGTGTCAGCGCAAGCTCTTGTTCAACTGTGCACATGATGGAATATGAACGCGCTTTGTCTGGTAATTTGGCCATTGCCCGTTTTTGTGGCTGTGCACGAACATCGAATTGGGTCGGAGAGCCCAAAAGGCTCTCCACCAGTCATCAGGTTCAGATCTCGCCAATCAGGCCGGCAGTTTCGATCCCGGCCAATGCCGCTGCGGCATCATTGTCAGACGTATCGCCGGTCACGCCGACCGCACCGATCACTGCGCCCTTTTTGTCGCGCAGCAACACACCACCCGGGACCGGAACGACCTGCCCGCCATAGACGCCATTCACAGCTGCCATGAAATAGGCCTGCGCCTCGGCCCGCTGCATCTGCGCTGTGCCGGCCAGGCCAAGCATCACCGAGCCATATGCCTTGCCATGCGCAATCGCGAACCGACCCGGGGCCGCGTCGTCTTCGCGTTCGAAAGCAATCACGTGACCGCCTGCATCAAGAACGACGACGGAAAGGGGTTTCAGCTCCATTTCGTGCCCCTTCTCAAGGGTCTTTCGGATGATGGTGCGGGCTTTGCGGAGGGAAACTCCCATGTCGTGTCCTATCGTTCCTGATGGTTTAAAGGCTGGCTTTCAGTTCCAGACGGCGAGCATGCAGGACCGGCTCGGTATAGCCCGAGGGTTGCACACGCCCCTTGAAGACTAGATCACAGGCCGCTTGGAAAGCAATTCCGTCGAATCCGGGTGCCAACGGGCGATAGTCTGCGTCATTTTCGTTCTGGCGATCCACCACTGCGGCCATTTTTTGCATCGCAGCCATGACCTGCCCTTCCGAGACAACATCATGGTGCAACCAGTTGGCCAGCGCCTGAGATGAAATCCGGCAGGTCGCGCGATCCTCCATCAGACCGACATCGTTGATATCCGGCACCTTCGAACAGCCAACACCCTGATCGACCCAGCGCACCACGTATCCAAGAATGCCCTGCGCGTTGTTCTCGATCTCGCGGGTGATCTCGTTCTCGCTGAGGTTTCGACCGCCCAGCAACGGAATGGTCAGCAAATCCCCCAGCGTCCCCCGCGCGCCACCGGCAGCCAGTTCATCCTGGCGGGCCAGCACGTCAACCTTGTGATAATGCGTCGCGTGCAATGTCGCAGCTGTCGGCGACGGCACCCAGGCGCACGTCGCGCCGGATTTCGGGTGGCCGATCTTCTGCTCCAGCATATCACCCATCCGGTCGGGCATAGCCCACATGCCCTTACCAATCTGCGCCTTGCCCTTCAGGCCGCAGGCCAAACCAATATCTACGTTGCGATCCTCATAAGACGCAATCCACGGCGTGTTCTTGATGTCGCCCTTAGGCAGCATTGGCCCAGCTTCGATCGAGGTGTGAATCTCATCCCCGGTCCGATCAAGAAAACCGGTGTTGATGAAGGCCACCCGCGATTTCGCAGCGCGGATGCATTCCTTGAGGTTGACCGACGTGCGGCGTTCTTCATCCATGATGCCCAGCTTCACGGTATTGCGCGGCAGGCCAAGGATGTCTTCGACCATGTCAAAAATCTCGACCGAGAACGCGACTTCTGCCGGTCCGTGCATCTTGGGCTTGACCACATAGACCGAGCCTTGGACCGAATTTCCGCCGTCTCGCTTGAGATCGTGCATGGCGATTAGCGTGGTGCAGAGTGCATCCATCAAACCTTCGCCGATCTCATTGCCCTGTTCATCCAACACAGCAGGGTTTGTCATCAAATGCCCGACGTTGCGGATCAGCATCAGCGAACGACCCTTCAAGCTGCCTGACTCACCGGATGCCGTTGTAAAGCTTAGGTCCTTGGCAAGTTTGCGGGTGAAAGTCGTGTTGCCCTTGTTCACCTCTTCGGCCAGGTCACCCTTCATCAACCCAAGCCAGTTGCCATATGCCACCACCTTGTCAGCGGCATCGACGCAAGCGACCGAATCCTCGCAATCCATGATGGTCGACAAGGCCGATTCCAGACGCATATCAGCAATATGCGCCGGATCAGTGGCCCCGATAGCGCTGTGTCCGTCGATCCTGATCTGAATGTGCAGCCCGTTGTTGCAGAGCAGTACCGCATCCGGTTTGCCTGGATCTCCGTCGTAACCTACAAATTGTTTAGGATTGGCCAGAGTTGGCATCAGCGCGCCGTCCTGTACGCTCAGATCTGAGACATCAGCCCATGACCCGAAAGCCAGCGGCACTGCGTCATCCAAGAACCCTTTGGCCCATGCAATCACCCGCGCGCCCCTCGCTGCGTCGTAGCCGCCAGCCACGGGCAGATCACCCATCGCGTCCGTTCCGTAAAGCGCATCGTAAAGGCTGCCCCAACGTGCATTGGCTGCGTTCAGTGCAAAACGCGCGGTGGTGATCGGTACGACTAACTGCGGTCCGGGGATCGAGGCGATCTCGGGGTCGACATTGGCGGTTTCAATCTGGAAATCTGCACCTTCCTCGACCAGATAACCGATCTCGCGCAGGAAAGCCTGATAGGCCTCTGCGTCGTGGACCTGCCCTTGACGCTCAAGATGCCATGCATCGACCTTGCCCTGGATGTCCTGCCGCTTGGCCAGAAAGGCGCGGTTCTTGGGGCCAAGCTCGGCGGCTATGCGCGCCAGACCATCCCAGAAGGCATCTGCTGTGACACCGGTTCCCGGCAGGGCTTGGCCTTCGATGAACTCGGCCAGAACCGGATCCACCTGCAATCCACTGCGCGCCTGTCTGCTGCTCATTTTGTTTCTCCCGGGAATGTGCACGACTGTATGCCGTCAGCATTTAGGACGAAAGTTTCCGATAGGCAACGTGCGCCGCAGCGTCGCGGTCAAAAAGACTTACCAAAATCAATTTTCGGGACATTCCGACGCGCGGATCGCACCGCTTGCAGCCAACCGCCACAGCCCATACGTTCGCGCAAACACAAAATCATGCGAGGCCCCTGATGCGCGACGCTGCCCCCACGACGATCTATCTGAAAGACTACACACCCTTTGGTTATCTGGTGGACAGCGTGCACCTGACGTTCGATCTGGCCGCCCACGCAACCCGCGTCACATCACGCATCGCATTTCGTCCCAACCCGAAGGCCAGCGACAAGACGTTCTTCCTGCATGGCGAAGACCTCAAGCTGATCCGCGTATCCATCGACGGTGCGGAAATCACCCCCGAGATTACCGACAAGGGCCTGACCGTTGCTGCCCCCGACGCGCCGTTTATCTGGGAAGCCGAGGTTGAGATCGATCCGGGAAACAACACGGCCCTCGAAGGGCTATATATGTCGAACGGCATGTACTGCACCCAGTGCGAGGCAGAAGGGTTCCGTAAGATCACCTTCTACCCTGACCGCCCTGATGTGATGTCCACCTTCACTGTGCGCATCAATGGTGATCTTCCTGTTTTGCTGTCCAACGGCAACCCCTCGGGCAAAGGCGAAGGTTGGGCAGAATGGACCGACCCGTGGCCCAAGCCGGCCTACCTGTTCGCGCTGGTCGCGGGCGATCTGATTACCCATCCCAGCCAATTCACCACAGTGTCGGGCCGCGAGGTTGAACTGAACCTCTGGGTCCGTCCCGGTGACGAGGGCAAGTGCGCCTTCGGGATGGAAGCGTTGAAGAAGTCCATGAAGTGGGACGAGGATGTCTATGGTCGGGAATACGATCTGGACGTGTTCAATATCGTGGCCGTGGACGATTTCAACATGGGCGCGATGGAGAACAAGGGGCTGAACATCTTCAACTCATCCGCTGTTCTGGCCAGCCCTGAAACCTCGACCGATGCCAATTTCGAACGGATCGAGGCGATCATCGCGCATGAGTATTTCCACAATTGGACCGGCAACCGGATCACCTGCCGCGACTGGTTCCAGCTGTGCCTGAAAGAAGGGCTGACAGTTTTCCGCGACGCACAGTTCACTTCGGACATGCGCTCGGCCCCGGTAAAGCGGATTGAGGACGCCATCGACCTGCGCGCGCGGCAATTCCCCGAAGATAACGGGCCGCTGTCCCACCCGGTTCGGCCTGAGAGTTTTCAGGAAATCAACAACTTCTACACCGCGACCGTCTACGAAAAAGGTGCCGAGATCATCGGCATGCTGAAACGTCTGGTTGGTGATGAGGCCTACTCAAAGGCCTTGGATCTGTATTTCCTCCGCCATGACGGACAGGCCTGCACCATTGAAGACTGGATCAAGGTGTTTGAGGACACCACCGACCGCGATCTGAGCCAGTTCAAGCGCTGGTACAGCCAATCTGGCACACCGCGCGTGACAGTGAGCGAAGATTGGAATGACGGCACATATACGCTGACATTGGCGCAGCACACCGAAGAAACACCTGGGCAGTCCGAAAAGCTGCCGCAAGTGATCCCTGTCGCGGTGGGTTTGCTTGGACAAAATGGTGTCGAAGTACGCGCGACCGAAGTTCTGGAACTGACTGAGGCGGAACAAAGCTTCCAATTCACTGGGCTGGCGGCAAAACCTGTGGCCTCGATCCTGCGAGATTTCTCGGCCCCTGTGATCCTTGAGCACGATCACACCGATGCCGAACGCGCCTTCCTTCTGGCCCACGACACTGATCCTTTCAATCGGTGGCAGGCGGGACGGTCATTGGCGCAGGACACGCTGTTGCGCATGATCCTCGAAGACGCAACGCCGGGTGCGGATTACTTGGACGGGGTGCTGGCCGTTCTGCGCGACGGCGAATTGGACCCGGCGTATCGCGCCCTGATGCTGGGTCTGCCTTCCCAATCCGAACTGGCCGCTGCGTTGTTCGACCGGGGTGAAACACCTGACCCGATGGCGATCTGGACAGCGGTAGAAACACTGCGGCAGGCAACAGCCCAGCACGTTCAGGATCTTCTACCGCGTTTGCACAGCGAAACCTTGATTGAGGCGCCATACAGTCCCGACGCAGACCAAGCCGGCAAACGTTCGCTGGGCAATGCCGCACTGGCCCTAACATCCCGGCTTGATGGTGCGGCAATGGCGGCCGAGCAATACGCGGCGGCTGGCAACATGACGCAGCAGCTAAGCGCGCTGTCCTGCCTGCTGCGCGCAAGCAAAGGCGAGGCCGAGCTTTCTGCATTCTACGAACAATGGCAGCACGACCGCTTGGTGATGGACAAATGGTTTGCCCTTCAGGTCGGGATGGCCTCGCCGGCGGCCACGGCAGACATCGCCCGCACCCTGACCGAGCACGCCGATTTCAACTGGAAAAACCCCAATCGTTTCCGGGCGGTGATGGGTGCGCTGGCGATGAACCACGCCGGTTTCCACCGCGCAGATGGTGCGGGTTATGCGTTGCTGGCCGACTGGCTGATCAAACTGGACCCTGTCAACCCGCAGACCACGGCGCGGATGTGTTCGGCCTTCCAGACCTGGAAACGCTATGACGCGGACCGTCAGGACCTGATCCGCGCACAGCTTACCCGCACCGCAGAAACGCCCGACCTGTCGCGCGACACGACCGAAATGGTTTCGCGCATTCTAAACGCATGACAGAATTCAAGTTTACACGTCAGAACCGGGCACCGCGCACTGTCGGTGTCCTGATCTGCGTTTATGCGGCCTTGCTGGCACTTGTGATCCTGTTCGACGCGGCATGGTGGCTGATGGCGCTGTTGGCGTTGCCTACGTTACCGGCCATTTGGGATATTGCGCAGAACACCAGCGCAGGGCTGGTTCTTGATCAAAACAAACTGCGCTGGTTTACCGGCACCCGTGAGGCCGAAATTGATCGTTCGGACATTGATTATGTTCGCTTTGACACGCGTTGGGATTTCTCGGTGCGCGTTTCTCTGATTTTGAGATCCGGCAAGCGGATTCGGCTGCCTGATGAGTCGTCTCCGCACCACAGGGACTTCGAACAGGTCCTGCAACAGGCTGGTTTTCGAATTGAACGTCATCACTTCGTCACATTTTGAAACAATAGGTTCATTTTTGAAAGATTAGAGGCAAATGCTAACCGGTCCCCTTCAAAGACCTTGAATTTGACACCGATTACGGCAAAGCTCTTACCCTCAAGTTTCTGGTTTGTTTGTTTCGAGTGCCGCCATGTTCTGGTTTTTTAGGGACCGTTCGTCCCGTTCCCGATCTTCTATTGCTCATCCCGCTGCATCCGGCGCGTATTTCGCTGACCCGGCTGTTTCGCCCGTGTTACCGGACCAAGGGCAACTGAACATCCCATTGGCTGATGTTCAGGCCCAGGATGAGATTGGGCGCAGCTCGATAGAAAAAGGCCGTTTCCTCGCCAGGCAGGATCGCTGGGCAGAATTGTCCGACCTGATGCACAAAGCAGACGACGCACGGGAAACTGCACCCGACGGCATGCCTGTCGCGGAATTGCTGGCGTTTGGGGCGCGGGCCGATGTGGTTCTGGCGGCAGAACATGCGCTGTCCGATGCCAAAGCGCTATCAGAGTTTGACGTCCTGAGCGGCATTTCCGAATTGGAAGACGAGATGCGCGCGCATTCGGGTGACCCGATGATCGCCTTGGTTGTCGCTTTGGCCCACATTGATATGGCATGGGCATGGCGCGGTACGACGAACGAAGCAACCCTGCCCTCGCTGCACCAATCCCGCTGCGCCGCCCATTTCGATCGGGCAGCTGCAATCCTTCCCAATTGTCGCGAGGCCGCAGCGGACAGCCCCATTGTCGCCTCGGCTGGCTGCGCAATTTTGGCAGGTCAGCGTAGAGCCAACACACGGGTGGCGGATGAATACGAGCGGTTGATTAAGCTCGACCCGTTGAATCATCGGCACATGCGCGCGATGGGGACCCACCTGCTGCCGCGCTGGTTCGGAAGCTATGGCGAGCTCGAGGTCCAGGCGCTGCGTATGGCGGCTCAGACCCGGGACATCTGGGGGGCCGGAGGCTATACTTGGGTTCAGTTCGACGCAATTGCCCTGGACGAAGAGGCCTGCGCGCGTCTAGATGTCGATTTCTTCCTGGAAGGCATGCACGATATTCTCCGTCGGCGTCCTGACCAGCAAACCGTCAACATGTTGTCTGCCTACTGCGCCATCACGATCCAGAACGGTGCTGGCCAGTGCGACAAGGCTGATCTGGTGCGCAGCCAGATACACCAGGCTGCAAACTGGCTGATCCGCGATCACCTGACAGAACTGCACCCGTTGATTTGGGCCCATGCAGCAAATGGGTTCAACAACAGTGTTCGGATCAATTCACCCGAACGGTTCGCGGCCCGCGGGCAGCGCGATGCCCTGCGTGCAATTGGCGATCTGTTCCGCGATGAGCTGCGCAGCGGATTGGATGTGACGTTTACTCCGACGGGTTTGCGCCTGTCCGGGCACTGATTCCCCCTTGCCCCTAGGCCGTGCCGGGCCTAATACGCAGGCTTAGACTTCTGCGGAAATGAGGCGCGCCATGCTCGACCTGACATACGAAATGCCCAAACCCAAAACCATTGCCGGGGCCAAGCACGATTGGGAACTGGTCATCGGGATGGAGGTGCATGCGCAGGTCTCGTCCAATGCCAAGCTGTTCTCGGGAGCATCGACTCAATTCGGGGCCGAGCCAAATTCGAACGTGGCATTCGTGGACGCGGCGATGCCGGGAATGCTGCCGGTGATCAACGAATACTGCGTTGAACAGGCGGTACGAACCGGTCTGGGCCTGAAGGCGGATATCAACCTGGTATCGGCCTTTGACCGCAAGAATTATTTTTATCCGGACCTGCCGCAGGGTTACCAGATTTCTCAGCTGTACCAGCCCATCGTGGGCGAAGGTGAAGTGCTGGTGGAAATGGGCGACGGCACCGCGCGCATGGTGCGAATTGAACGCATCCACATGGAACAGGACGCAGGCAAATCGATCCATGACATGGACCCGCATATGTCCTTTGTCGACCTGAACCGGACCGGTGTTTGCCTGATGGAGATCGTCAGCCGCCCCGATATTCGCGGCCCCGAAGAAGCAGCAGCCTACATCGCCAAGATGCGCCAGATTCTTCGTTATCTGGGTACCTGCGATGGCAACATGCAAAACGGCAACTTGCGGGCGGACGTCAATGTTTCGATCTGCTTGCCCGGTGCCTATGAAAAGTATCAGGAAACGCAGGACTTCTCGCATCTGGGTACGCGTTGCGAGATCAAGAACATGAACTCGATGCGCTTTATCCAGCAAGCGATCGAGGTCGAGGCCCGGCGTCAGATTGCCATCGTCGAAGGTGGCGGTACTGTCGATCAGGAAACCCGCCTGTATGATCCGGACAAGGGTGAGACACGCTCGATGCGGTCAAAGGAAGAAGCGCATGATTACCGCTATTTCCCCGACCCTGACCTGCTGCCCCTGGAAATTGAACAGGCGTGGGTTGATGACATCGCAGCCAGGCTTCCGGAACTACCGGATGCCAAAAAGGCGCGTTTTATTGGCACCTTCGGTCTGACGGATTACGATGCGTCGGTTCTGACGGCCGAAGTGGAGTCGGCTGCCTATTTCGAAGAGGTCGCCAAAGGCCGCAGTGGTAAACTGGCCGCAAACTGGGTCATCAACGAACTGTTTGGCCGCCTGAAGAAAGAAGACCACGACATCACCGCCTCGCCGGTTTCGCCTGCGCAGTTGGGTGGGATCATCGACCTGATCGCCTCAGACGCCATTTCTGGCAAGATCGCCAAGGATCTGTTCGAGATTGTCTACACCGAAGGCGGCGACCCGGCGCAGATCGTTGAAGAACGCGGTATGAAACAGGTCACCGACACCGGTGCCATCGAAATTGCGCTGGACGAAATCATCGCGGCCAATCCGGCACAGGTCGAAAAGGCCAAGGTGAACCCGAAACTGGCAGGCTGGTTTGTTGGTCAGGTCATGAAAGCAACCGGCGGCAAGGCGAACCCCAAAGCCGTCAATGAGTTGGTCAGCAAAAAGCTGAGCTCGTAAGCCTTTCGGTTCAAGAAACTGCTACGGCAGGGTCCGTGCGTCTGGCCCGGACCTTTCCGGTCCCGCGCGCGGGGCGCAACAGACAAAACAGAATTTGCCCAACGGGCGATGATGACTGTTCGAAACCCGACAACATGTTAGATTGCTGGGGATCGGCAACCAGGAAAATCTGATGCAGCGCTACGAATACAAAGTTGTCCCCGCCCCGCAAAAAGGCACCAAGGCCAAGGGCGTCAAAACTGCCGAAGGGCGGTTTGCAGTGTCGATCGAACAGATCCTGAATCAGATGGGGCAGGATGGCTGGGATTACCAGCGTGCGGAACTTCTGCCCAGCGAGGAGCGCGCAGGCCTGACCAGTTCCACCGTGAACTGGCGCAATGTTCTGGTGTTTCGGCGAGAGGTTGCAGTTGAGTTTTCTTCGGAGCGCGAGCCGGTTGAGGACAGCGATGATGCACCCGTGGCTCAGCCGGTACCCGGACCAGAAGAAGTGCAGGCCCCTGCACCAATTTCAGAAGAGGTCAAAGACCCACCATTGACCCTGAAATCCACGGATCTGTCCGAAAAGGACAAAGAGCAGACCTAAGCGGTCTGCTCCGCGTTTTCACAGCATGCAGCTGAATTACTCGGCAGCGCTTGCCGCTTGGCTAAGATCCTGCGCCAGCATCAGCGCATTGCCGTCCGGGTCGTAGAACGTTGCGGTGCTGACCATGCCCTCGATCGTTTCAGTCGCCCCATCAAACCTGACGCCCGAGGATTCGAGCGCCTGACGCGCCGTCGCAATATCGGACACCCCGAAAACCGGCACCGTATTGCCCGGCGCAGGCTCGGCCTGCTCACCCAGGCCCAAGGTCACACCGTCGGTTTTGGTTTTCATCTCACTCCAACCGGCCTCGTCAATATGGTGGATCAGTTCGAACCCCAGCTTGGCCTGATACCATTCGGCACTGACATGCCTGTCTTGCACGGACATGGCGAGCGTGATCGTGTTTTCCAGTGAAACAAGTGGCATTGAACTATCCTTTTGGCGAAAATTAAAGTAACTATACTTTATGGACATAACGATTCTTGTCAAGCTTACGTCCCGCGCCTGGTCCCTGAACATTCTGGCGTTAATGCATAAAGGCATGCCGGGACGACAGGCACCGCTACTGGCTGCGACAAGCGCCGGCAGAACGGCATTTGCCCAAAGCCTTGATCACCTGATTCAATTGGGTTTTTTGGAACGAAATCCCGGCCACGGTCATCCACTGCGCCCCGAATTTCGATTGACCCGAGCGGGTGTATCTGCGGCCGAAATCGCTAGCCGGATTGTGAATGTCGTGCCAGATGACGCTGATTTCGCGTTACTCAGACGAAGTTGGACAGCACCTATTCTGGCGCTGACCGACAGGCCCCAACGATTCTCGACTCTCAAATCCGGGCTGATCACCATTTCCGATCGCGCACTTTCGACGTCGCTTCTCCGCCTGGAAGAGCAAGCGTGGATACGGCGAGACATTGATGCGACCCACCGGCTTCCCTTTCCGACGTATCGCGCGGTGAATCAGGGAATCGCGGTTAACAGGGCCATTTCTCTGGTCGCCTAGGCATCGACCAATGGGCCTGTTCAGGTATCAATATCCAGCGCCAGCGCATGAATGCGGGGCACAATGTCGCCCAATGCTTTATGTACCGCACGGTGGCGGGCGACGCGGGATTGCCCCTGAAAAGCGTTGGCACGAATGCGGACGTTGAAATGGCTTTCGCCGCCCTCTTGAAACCCGGCGTGTCCGCGGTGACTTTCGCTGTCATCTACGACTTCCAGCTCACGCGGTTCAAAGGCTGCCGTCAGGCGGGTTTGGATCTCGTCGGTAACAGTCATTTTTTTGCTCACGGGCGAAAATTTTACCGCCCCCCCTCTTCTACTTTCGGCTGCTTAGACTAAACTGCTGCCTCCGAGTCGAAAAGATGCGTTCTTAAGGATGAGCACATGGTGAAGTCAGACCCCTTCGGATTTGATATGTCCGTATCCACTTCCAAGAAGAAGAACCCGCGCGGGCGTCGCGGAATGTCGGGCGCGTCTGAAACCTCGACGCGTATCTGCGATCACGAAGGTTGCGAAGAACCGGGCAAGTTCCGTGCACCCAAGGCCCCGGACGTGCTGGACGACTTTTTCTGGTTCTGCCAGCAGCACGTTCGCGAATACAACAACAAGTGGAACTTCTTTGACGGCACCACCGAGGCCGAGCTGAACGCCCAGCGGTCCAAGGACAAAGTGTGGGAGCGCGAGACCAAGCCGATGGGCGATCCAGAAGCGCGTGCATGGGCGCGTCTGGGCATCGAAGACCCGCATCAGGTGCTGGGAGCAAACAGCACGCAGAACAAAGGGCGCACCACTGGTGGTGGCGGTCGTCGCCTGCCCCCCACGGAACGCCGTGCGATCGAAATTCTGGAAGCCAATGACAGCTGGACCAAGGCCGAGGTGCGCAAAGCGTACAAAAAGCTGATCAAGGTACTGCACCCCGACATGAACGGCGGCGACCGATCCCAGGAAGAGCAGTTGCAAGAGGTCGTCTGGGCGTGGGATCAGATCAAGGACAGCCGGAACTTTAGGTAGTCGGCTTATCGACGACCGTACATGCGCAAAAGAGCCTTTGTTTCGGGGCGTTTTAGGCACCGCACGCGAGTTTGTTCCAAAGTGGGTTTAGGGCTAAAACGATCCGGGAATAGCATACCAAGCTCCACGACATCTTCGCGATCGAATGACAAAAGCGCCATGTCGCCCAGAAATAAGCTTTCTGTCGGCAAACCATGCGAAATCAGTATCGCATGGCGATCACAGGCAACGTGGAAATACGTCACGGCCTCATCGGGCCGCACTTGTCGAATTGTTTTGTCATTGACCAAATGAATTGCCGCAGCAAAAACTCTGGACTCTCCAAACAGCAATTCGGCGCGCCACCCTTCGAGAACAATCCTATGCTGTGGGGACACGTATAAATCACGATCAGGCAAACCGTCTCCGATTGCCCCTTTCTGGATGCAAACAGGGCGCAATCGCGGGTTTCGCTGCAACGCTTCTGCGCTCATGGTCTTTTTGCCAATCCAAAGGATAGGCAACAGCGCACCGCTGGAAACACGAACTTTGTCCCCAACCGATAGTTCTTCGACGGGGCAAGGACCTTTCCCGGTTTCAATCAAAGTTCCCTTTACGAAACATGGCACTGTTCCGGCAGGAAGGTCGACTGTCACACTGAGAGAGGCATTGTTACCATTTCCCGGGTTCCCCGTCGTCGCGCGTATTAGAACCGTGAGTTGCGTATTCGGGGGAATGTCTGCCCCCTCAGTTAGCTCAACCGTCAAAACTCCACTAGGTGAAATCGAAACAGTGTAGTCTGATGGATCCAATCCACCATCGCCAGTTACGGTCACGCTCCAAGTCACAGCTTTGGTCGTGGTATACTGCTCCATAACCGAGGTCGACCCACTGGGGATCGAGATAGAAGTCGGACCTGAGATTACTAACGACATTTGTACCTACACTCATAAAAAACAAAACCGGGAACCGCTTTTGCACAATCATATATGCATATTTAACTCATCATATATTATTATTGCAATGTTAATGCTTCACGGGACTGTGTGGCGGCGTTCTGGACCCAAAATTCGAGCTGTCCAAGATTTGAAAGATTAGCTCGAGCCATTGGACGCAACGTCGATAAGGCCAGTTTCAAAGAAACATCCGCCTAAGTACCTACCAGCACGGCTTTCCCTTGCCCTTGCCCGCAATATGTTGCACCACACACGAGTTCAAACCCGGCAACGCGGGGCAAAGGATAAGGACAAGGCGAATGGCTGACGGATCGATCGACGTAAACGCAAAACCCACCGAAGAAATTTCGGTCCGTGACGTGTTCGGTATTGAAACCGACATGGCGATCAAGGGCTTTGCTGACCGCAGTGACCGCGTACCCGCGATCGACCCTACCTACAAGTTTGACCCGGAAACCACGCTGGCCATTTTGGCAGGCTTCTCGCACAATCGTCGTGTGATGATCCAAGGCTATCACGGCACAGGCAAATCGACCCATATTGAACAGGTCGCAGCCCGGCTGAACTGGCCCGCCGTCCGTGTGAACCTCGACAGCCACATCAGCCGGATCGACTTGATCGGTAAGGACGCGATCAAGCTGCGTGATGGCAAACAGGTGACCGAGTTCCACGAAGGCATCCTGCCCTGGGCGCTGCGCAACCCCGTTGCCATCGTTTTCGACGAATACGACGCAGGTCGTGCGGACGTGATGTTCGTGATCCAGCGTGTTCTGGAACATGACGGTAAGCTGACCTTGCTGGACCAGAACGAGATTATCACGCCGAACCCGAACTTCCGCCTGTTTGCCACCGCGAACACCGTCGGTCTGGGCGACACTACCGGCCTCTACCACGGCACGCAGCAGATCAACCAGGCACAGATGGACCGCTGGTCGCTGGTCTCGACGCTGAACTACCTAAGCCATGACGCTGAGACGATGATCGTTCTGTCCAAGGCGCCGCATTACAACACCGAAAAGGGCCGCAAGACCGTCAGCCAGATGGTCACCGTCGCCGACCTGACCCGGACTGCCTTCATGAACGGCGACCTGTCGACTGTCATGTCGCCCCGGACCGTGATCAACTGGGCCCAAAACGCCGAGATCTTCCGCGACGTCGGCTACGCCTTCCGCCTGTCCTTCTTGAACAAGTGTGATGAGCTGGAACGCCAGACCGTGGCCGAGTTCTATCAGCGTTGCTTCGACGAGGAACTGCCGGAAAGCGCGGCGAGTGTGAGCTTGGGGTGATAATCTTCTTTGTCATAGCATCTATCTGGGTTGTTCTTGATTCAGCTTGGCTTTTTGACAAAGTAGATTGGAAAAAGACGGCGCCTTCAGAAATGACGGCGCCGCAGCATGTCCACCTGACACGGCTGCGCTGGGAATGCTTAGTGCTTTTCTCGGCAGCAATGATCTGGAGTACGTTCATTGTCTAAAGCAAACGACAACCCCGCCGATCCGTTCAAGAAAGCCTTGGCCGAAGCCACCAAGGTGATGGCCGATGATCCCGAATTATCAGTGAGCTATACTGTCGACCCCTCGGGTCTGTCGGGCGAGTCGATGCGTTTGCCGCAGGTTTCTCGGCGCATGACTCGCGAAGAGGTTTTGCTGGCGCGCGGTACGGCGGATGCTTTGGCGTTGCAGCGCCGGTACCATGACGATGCGACCCATAATCGCTATGCGCCTCCGGGTGATATGGCGCGGGATCTTTATGAGGCCATGGAAGTTGCCCGGTGTGAGGCGATGGGCGCGCGGGATATGCCCGGCACGGCCTCTAACATCGATGTTAAAATTGGGCACGAGGCGCTGCGCCGTGGGTACGACCAGTGCAAGCAGCCTGCTGATGCCCCCTTGTCGGTGGCCGCGGGTTATCTGATCCGTCACTTGGCAACCGGACGGGACCTGCCGCCTGCGGCCGAGAACATCATGAACCTGTGGCGCGGCTTCATCGAAGAGCAAGCCGGCGGGACGCTGGAAAACCTGCAGGAAATCCTGTCGGATCAGGCCGAGTTTGCCAAATTTGCCCGTCAGATGATCAAGGATCTGGGGTATGGTGACCAGCTGGGCGAAGATCCGGACGAGCTGGACGAAGATCAGGAAGATCAGGCCGAGGACGACGCCGAAGAACAGCCCGACCCCGATAGCACTGGTCAGGATGATCAGGACGAGCAGGACGCCGACGCGACCCCCGAGCAAACGCAGGAAGAGCAGCAGGACCAATCTCAGGCCCAAGTCTCGATGGACGAGATGGCCGAGGATGAGATGGGCGATGAGGCCGAGATGCCTGACGGTGAGGCCCCGATGGAGCCGCCGTCCCCGCCCCCTGCATCCGAGGCCGACCCGGACTACAAGGTTTACCTTGGCACCTTCGACGAAGAGATCGCAGCCGAGGATTTGGCCGAGCCTGCTGAATTAGAACGGCTGCGCGCCTATCTGGATCAGCAGCTTGAGCCGCTTAAGGGTGCCGTCAGCCGTCTGGCGAACAAACTGCAGCGCCGATTGCAGGCGCAACAGAACCGTTCTTGGGAGTTTGACCGCGAGGAAGGCATTCTGGATGCCGGTCGTCTGGCGCGTGTTGTGGCCAACCCGACCACGCCGCTGAGCTTCAAGGTCGAGAAAGACACCGAGTTCCGCGATACAGTGGTGACGCTGCTGCTGGATAACTCGGGCTCAATGCGCGGTCGCCCGATCTCGATCGCGGCGATCTGTGCCGATGTTCTGGCCCGGACGCTGGAACGTTGCAACGTGAAAGTCGAAATCCTTGGCTTTACTACGCGCGCTTGGAAAGGCGGCCAGGCACGTGAGGCATGGCTGAATGACGGCCGCCCGCAACAGCCGGGGCGTCTGAACGATCTGCGTCACATCATCTACAAAGGTGCGGATGCCCCGTGGCGTCGAGCGCGACCCAACTTGGGTTTGATGATGAAAGAAGGCCTGCTGAAAGAGAACATCGATGGCGAAGCACTGGAATGGGCGCATCGCCGGATGCTTGCGCGACGCGAGCAGCGCAAAATCCTGATGGTGATCTCGGACGGTGCGCCGGTTGATGATTCAACGCTCAGCGTTAACCCCGCGAATTACCTGGAAAAACACCTGCGCGACGTGATTGGGATGGTCGAAAAACGCAAGATGGTCGAGCTTTTGGCCATTGGTATCGGCCACGATGTAACCCGATACTACGATCGCGCGGTAACAATCACGGATGTCGAACAGCTGGCAGGTGCGATGACTGAACAGTTGGCGGCATTGTTCGACAGCGATCCTCGGGCACGTGCACGCGTAATGGGGATGAAAAGGGCCAGCTGACGCTGGCCCTGCCTCCGGCAGGAGTATTTTTCAAAAGATGAAGGGGACTGCCCCCCGTTTACGAGAGGTGTCACATGTTTCAGTCCTTTGCAGTCACTGCACGTCCGGAACAGGGACCGCCCAGACTGGCCGCTTTGCGATCCCAGATGGCGCAGGATGGGTTGGACGGTTTTCTGATCCCACGCGCAGATGCGCATCAGGGCGAGTATGTGGCCACACGCGATGAACGGCTGGCATGGCTGACGGGCTTTACCGGTTCGGCCGGCTTCTGTGCGGCATTGTCCGAAATTGCGGGTGTATTCATCGACGGCCGATACCGCACCCAGGTCAAGGCGCAAGTGGCGGAAGAATTCACGCCCGTACCCTGGCCCGAAACAAGCCTTAGCGCCTGGCTCAAGGAACAACTGCCGAGCGGCGGAAAGGTTGGTTTTGATCCCTGGCTGCATGCAGCTGGGCAGATTTCCAGCCTGAAGAAAGAGTTGAACGCGAGCGGCATCGAGCTGGTTCGGTGTGACAATCTGGTAGATCGGGTGTGGCCGGATCAGCCGGACGCCCCGATGAACCCGGTTAAGACGCATCCGATTGAGTTCGCAGGGGAAACAGCCGTCAGCAAAATTGCGCGGATGGCGGAGGATCTAAAGCAGAACGGGTGTGATGCGGCCATCATTACATTGCCGGATTCGATCATGTGGCTGCTTAACATTCGCGGATCAGATATCGGGTACAACCCGGTGGCACATGGGTTTGCCATTCTGAAAACCGATGGCCGGGTTGATCTGTTCATGGCTGCGCAAAAGCTAGTCGGGTTGGACGATCATCTTGGCAACCATGTTCAGGTTCACGACCCTCGGTCTTTTTTGGATGCGGCCGCGGATCTGGACGGCGCGGTTCAAGTTGATTTGGGAACCCTGCCGCAGGCAGTTGCGGATGTGCTGGGTGACAGAATGATGGATGCAGGTGATCCCTGTGCCCTGCCCAAAGCTCGCAAGAACCCCGCCGAAATCGCAGGCAGTGCTGAGGCGCATCTTCGTGACGCGGTGGCCGTTATTGAAACCTTGTGCTGGTTGGACGCACAGGCCGCAGGCACAGTGACGGAAACTCAGGTGGTGACGCAGCTTGAGGAAAACCGCTGCCGGGATAACGCGCTACAGGATATCTCGTTCGACACGATTGCGGGCACCGGGCCCAACGGCGCGATCATGCATTACCGGGTGACCGAAGAAACCGACAGCCGGCTGGAGAAAGGCCACCTGTTGGTTTTGGATAGCGGTGGGCAGTATCTGGATGGCACAACCGACATCACCCGCACCATTGCGATAGGGGAAGTAGGCGATCAGGAAAAAGCCTGCTTTACCCGCGTGCTGAAAGGGATGATCGATCTGTCCATGCTGCGCTGGCCCGCCGGGCTGGCCGGACGAGATATCGAATGCATCGCACGCGCCCCTTTGTGGGCAGCGGGCCAGGATTTCAATCACGGGGTCGGCCATGGCGTCGGCGCGTATCTGAGCGTCCATGAAGGGCCGCAGCGCTTGTCGAAGGTCAGCCATGTTCCGCTGGAGCCGGGGATGATCCTGTCTAACGAGCCGGGATATTATCGCGAAGGCGCGTTCGGTATTCGGATCGAGAACCTTGTTGTGGTTCAAGATGCCCCGGCGCTGCCCACCGCTGACACCGAGCGTGCGATGCTGAACTGGCGGACTCTCACATACGTTCCAATTGACCGGCGGCTGATTGTAGTCGATATGCTAACGACAGAAGAACGCGCGTGGCTTAACGCATACCACCGCGACGTTGCGGAAAAAGTCCGCCCAAGGCTGGGCGACGACGCTCAACTGTGGTTGGATGCCGCAACTGCGCCGATCTGACACTGGACTGTCACATAAACCGGGCAGAGGAGTGATCCGTACTGAAGACGAGGGAAGAAGCAGAGATGACAGACATAACGATCCGCAAAGCAGCTGGTAAATGGAGCGTTCGTTCCGGGGGCGCCGTTCTCGGAGAGAGCATGAATGCGCTGGAGCTGCTGGAGGGTGATCTGGAGCCGGTGATCTATTTCCCCCGCGCCGATATCGGAATGGCATTTCTGGACCGTACAGATATGGTTACGCACTGCCCGCACAAAGGCGATGCAACACATTTCTCAATCGTCAACAAATCATCGGTGACCGAAAACGCAGCGTGGAGCTATGAGGATCCGGTCGCCGCAATGGCCGAGATCAAGGGTTATGTCGCGTTTTACCACGTCGATTCCGTTAAGGTCGAACAGATTTAAATCCGTCAGATGGCCTCTCTGACCCGCTCGGTCGAGGTAATGTCGTGACGAAAAGACCCATTAGGCCTGTGCCATGGATGTCAGTGATCTGCGATGGGCTGCTGCCGTTCGTACGCGACCAAAAAAATACCTGGCCGGGCCGCCCTGGCATGGCCAGGATTTCGGACCCATAGCAAGTATTATCGTTTTTTGGCATCGTGATAAAAAATCTGTGACATTTTTTGGGTGCGACTAACCGGAAAATTTCACGAAAACATGCAAGCATATCGTCTTCGTTGGTAGTTCAACAGCGCGCTCGCAACTGACAGGGCTTGATCACGATCCAATCACGGGGCTGTTGCATGCATGTGAGGCATCAAGAGTGCACAATGCCACCAAACACCGTCCAGAGGATGCCATGTCACTTACCCGTCGCAGTTTCGCAGGATCATTGGGGACCGTGCTCTTGTTGCCTGGCACGTTGTCCGCGCAACAAGACCCCGTGCTGGATGCTGTGCGTTCCACCTTGTACGGAAGCAACGCAGAGTTTGAGCAAGGCATGGCCTTTCTCGTGCAACGCGGCAACCCGGATGTGGTGCCTGCTTTGCTGACCGGTATGCGATACGCCAGACGTCGCAGCAGCGACATCGTGAAGGTCATGCAGACCCTGACTGGTGAGAGCATTGGTCAAGACTGGTTTGACTGGATGTTGTGGCAGGAAAAGAACCCGCAAATCGTGCCGCACCCCTCGCTCATCCCGTTCAAGCGCGAGGTTCTCCTGGGGATAGATACGAATTTCGATGTCTTCCTGAAGCCAAAGTACTTGCAGCGCGACAAGATGAAGATCCGGCTTGAAGAGATCGCGTGGGGTGGTGTGAACAAGGATGGTATCCCATCGCTGGACAATCCGGCGCTGATCCCTGCCGCGCGCGCAGATTACCTTAAGGACGATGACCTGGTCTTTGGCGTTTCGATCAACGGGGACGAACGGGCTTACCCGCTGCGGATCATGGGCTGGCATGAAATGTTCAATGAGGTGATTGGCGGGGTTCCGGTAGCCTTGGCCTACTGCACACTGTGTGGTTCAGGCATTCTGTTTGAAACGCAAGTGCCGGGTCGCAGCAAACCGCTGATCTTCGGCTCATCCGGTTTTCTCTACAGATCCAATAAACTGATGTTCGATCGTCAGACGCATTCCCTGTGGAACCAATACACCGGCAAGCCAGTCGTTGGCGCGCTTGTCGGCAGTGGTATCGAGTTGAAACAACGCCCGGTGGTCATCACCACATGGCAAAGTTGGAAAGCATCGCATACCAAGACGAAAGTCCTTTCAATGAACACCGGTCACCGGCGGAATTATGGGTCGGGTGTCGTGTATCGGGAGTATTTCGCTTCGTCCGAATTGATGTTCCCGGCGCTGGTCGATCAGTCCAGCCACAGGCAGAAAGACTATGTTTTCGCCATCCGGCAATTTGGTGCGGCGCGGGCATGGCCCCTGGATGCGTTCGGCAGGAGCCGGGTAATCAACGACGCCATCGCCAACCGGCCGCTGGTGCTTATCGGAAACGACGAAAAGCGCACAGTGCGAGCTTATGAACGCGCATCCCACAAGTTCGCTGCGTCTGGCAGCGATTTGGTGGATGAAACGGGTCAGAAGTGGACCATGACCGAAGAGGCGCTGGTTGGACCAGGAGGTGTAGAATTACCCCGGGTCGCAGGCCATATTTCGTACTGGTTTGCTTGGGACAACTACCTGGGCGATACCGCAACAGTTTATAAACGCTAAGAATGTTCTTCAGCCGCCGTGGCAGCCAAGGCGCGGTTATACGCCTTCAGTGCATCAACGTGGTAAAGCGCTCCGACCGGGTTTTCACTGCCGTCCTCTTCGACAATCACCACCGGAATACAGGGGATGTCATCCCTGTCGAAATAGGGCATCGCTGCCTCTAGCGTAGCGCTAGCCTGAACACAAAGCCCTTGTTCGATCAATTCGACCGCCTGTTCTTTCGTGATCGAACGCGAGTCGCCCAAGGGGCGCATGACCGCCCCGGTTCGCAGCATCGCCAGCAGATAGGCTTGCGGCCCGGCGGCCAGATGCACGTTACGACGTTCCAGCTGGGTCAAGAAGAAGGACCGATCCACAAGACGCGAGGCCAGCGCTGTCGACATCGACACCGAAACCATAACGGCCAGACCGATCTGCCAGTCTCCGGTCAGTTCAAAGACGATCATCGTGGTCGAAATCGGTGCCCCCAGAACCGCGGCAGCAACGGCCCCCATTCCGGCAAAGGCATAGAGCGTATGGGTGCCAGAAACATCTGGCAGCAGCCCGGTTGCGATCAGGCCAAAGGCCAGCCCGGTCAACGCCCCGATCATCAGCGATGGGGAAAACACCCCGCCGCCCATGCGCCCGCCCATGGTGATCGCCACGGCAACTGTCTTGATCACGGCAAACAAGATGGCAAAACTCAGGGTCAGGTCACCAGCCAAGGCTCGGATTGTCGTCTCATACCCGACGCCGATGATATGCGGGAACCAGATCGCCAGCAGCCCCAACATCGCGCCTGAAACAGCTGGGCGCAGCCAGCCAGGCAAGGCAAGACGGTTCTGGATATGGTTGCCGATATCTTCGGCAAAAAAGATCGACCGCATGAGCAGAAGCGAAACCAGTCCGCAGATTAGGCCAAGTAGCAGGAAGGCGGGCAATTCCACGTAGAATTGCAGGGAACCGGGTGTATCCAGAACAAACTCGGTCACGTCGCCATATTCCAGCCGGTTGATCACCGTCCCCGCAACCGAAGCGATCACGATGGGCGCAAACGCATGCACTGCAAAGTGGCGCAGCACGACCTCAAGCGCGAACAGCGCACCTGCGATCGGTGAGTTAAAGCTGGCCGAGACGGCTGCGGCAACGGCGCACCCCAACAGATCGCGCCCGGTGATGCCATCAGCATGGATGCGGTTGCTGACCCAGGTCGAGATAACGCCAGCCATGTGCACGACCGGCCCCTCTCGGCCCGTGGACCCGCCTGTACTGAGCGTGACGAGCGAGGCAAAGAAAGACGCAATACCCGCTTTGCCTTCTACACGACCATCGGTCACTGCGGCCCCTTCGATGACGTCAGCGACGGATCGCACGCGCCCGTCATCTGTGAATTTGTTCAGGATCACGCCTACGATTAGCCCACCGATGATGGGAATGATCAGGATTAGAAACCAAGGCAGCTTTTCCGCATGGCTGTGTAGCAGCAAAATGTCATCCGTATCATAGACATAAGCCTGCAGAGACCGGATCGCCTTGCGGAACCCCAGCGCCATGAAACCTGCCGCAATCCCGATCGCCAGCGCAATGAACCAGAACTGAATCTGGCTAGGCCCACGCCGCCGCATCACCCGCCAAGCGTCCTTGATCGCGGCCAAAGCCTGATTGAGCTGGTTGCGCAGAACAGTGCGGGTTGATTGGGTCATTGGCCCTCGGGGATCACGTCTTTCCCCTTAGTAAGCCACGGAGCGCCCTTATAAAAGTGGGATCGCGACGGATTGAACACGCGAAAGCGGCAGAATTGCCTCAGGCCTGCAAAAGGGCTCGGGCGGCAGCACGCGCCTCGTTTGTGATCGTGTCACCGGCGACCATACGGGCAATTTCATCCACGCGGTCGGGTTCGGCCAGCGGAACAACGGTAGAAAGGGTCTGCCCGTCGGTGACGTGTTTTTGCACCCGCCAGTGATGCGCCGCGCGGGCCGCCACCTGCGGTGAGTGCGTCACAACCAGCACCTGCCCGCCCTGCGCCAGCGCCGCCAGACGCCGCCCGACCGCATCGGCAGTTGCACCACCAACGCCCCGGTCTATCTCATCAAAAATCATCGTGCGCGCGCTGTCATTCCCGGTCAGGCAGACCTTGAGCGCCAGAAGAAACCGACTGAGTTCGCCGCCCGAGGCGATTTTGTTCAGCGGACCAGAAGGTGCGCCGGGGTTGGTGGCAACTGTGAAAGCTACTGCGTCAATTCCATCGGGACCGGGATCCGCGGCTGTAATTTCGGTTTGGAACACAGCGCGCTCCATCTTCAACGGGGCGAGTTCGGTCATCACGGCGGCATCCAGCTGACCGGCTGCCTTCTGTCGCACAGCACTTAGCTTGGCCGCTGCGTCGTCATATGCGGTCTGAGCGGCGTCTACCGCTGCCCGCTGATCGGCCAGATCAGCGTCGCCAGCGTCAAGCCGGTTCAAACGGTCACGCAAAGTTTCAGCAAAGGTGCCCAGATCATCAGGCACGACATCATGCTTACGAGCCAGTGCGCGGATGGCGAACAGGCGTTCTTCGGCCTGCTCCAATTCCGCCGGATTGAAATCCAATTTCTGCAGACAAGCATCGACACCGTCCTGCGCCTCACCCAATTCGATCAGGGCGCGCCCCAGGGCCGCGATTGGTGCCTCCAATTGGCCACCGGCATTGTCCGAGACGCCTTCGAGCCAACGCACAGCGTCCGCCATTGCGCTTTCAGCCCCGTCCCCGCCAAGCAGAGAGAAAGCCCGAGCGACATCATCGCGGATACGTTCAGCCCCTTGCATCATGCGACGGCGGGCATCGAGCTCGGCGTCCTCACCGGGTTGCGGGTCCAGCTGATCAAGCTCGGATACCGAATGCCTCAGAAATTCCTCTTCCGCGCGCATCGCCGCAAGGGTCGATTCCGTTTGAGCAAGAACTTTACGCGCACGTGACATCTCGGACCAGGCCGACCGCACCGTTGCAAGATGGCCACCGACCCCGGCGTAATCATCCAGCAATGTCCGGTGACCGCGCGGGTTCAACAGGCCGCGATCATCGTGTTGACCATGCAGTTCGATCAGGGTCTCGGACAATGCGCGCAGCACCTCGCCCGAACAACGGCGATCATTGACCCACGCGGTCTTGCGCCCCTCGGCCGTATTCACCCGCCGCAGGATCAGTTCCTCTCCGCCGGGCAGGCCCGCCTCGGCCAGAATTGCATGTGCAGGATGGTCTTCGTCTAATTCGAACTCGGCCACGACTTCACCCTGGGCGGCGCCCTGACGGACCAGTTCAGCCCGGCCACGCCAGCCCAGAACAAACCCCAGCGAATCCAGAAGAATCGATTTGCCCGCACCGGTTTCACCGGTCAACGCATTCAGGCCCGGCTGAAACGTCAGTTCCAGCCGGTCGATGATCAGCATGTCACGGATATCGAGGGCGCGCAGCATCGGGTCTTAGCGTCCCACCCCATTGGCCATGGCGATTACAACCACTCACCTTTGACGGTCTGACGGTAGATCGTGCTGAGCCAGTTGTTGCCACGGCTCTTGAGATCCAACCCGCGTGACGTCAGCAGCGAATAGCCCGCATCGTACCATTCGGACGATTGATAGTTGTACCCAAGAATGGCCCCTGCCGACTGTGCCTCATCCACAAGACCCAGTGCCAGATAGGCCTCAATCAAGCGGTACAGAGCTTCGGCAGTGTGAGATGTAGTTTGGAAATCCTCAACCACCACACGGAACCGGTTAATGGCTGCAGTATAATGGTCCTGGCGCAGATAGTAGCGCCCAATTTCCATCTCTTTGCCAGCCAGATGGTCAAAGGCCAGATCAAATTTCAGCACCGCAGAGGTCGCGTATTCGCTATCCGGGTAGACTTCGATCACGGTGCGCAGCGATTGCAACGCCTGAAAAGTCAAGCCCTGATCCCGCCCGACCTCGTCAATCTGGTCATAGTAGCTGAGCGCCAGAAGATATTGGGCATAAGCCGCATCTTCGTCCGTCGGGTAGAAGTCTATGTACCGCTGCGCGGCACCTCGGCTTTCTTCGTAGTTTTTGTCCGAGTGGTATGAGAACGCCTGCATGATCAGCGCGCGCTTGGCCCAATCGGAATACGGATACAGACGTTCAACTTCTGAAAAATACCACGCCGCATCGTCCGAACGATTCTGCGACAGCTCATATTCGCCGCGCGTGAAAATCTGTTCAGGAGTGAACCCTTCCAGGTTCTGATTGCGGTCTGCGCCTTTTCCAGCGCACGCCGTCAAAACTGCTGTCAGAAGAATCGCGCCTGCGAACCTGACTGCCGCTTTGCTGCCAACCATTCCGCCTATCCTTGTCGTATTACTTGACGGGGTTAAGCCCCGATTTAGGCCAAGGTCTAGCACATAAAATTCCGGTGCAAAACGTCTTATGCGCCCCTTCGCGGAATTGTCGACAGAGTTGATCCAATCAGGCGACTTCGGGGATTTCGTCCCGGACCAGGCCCTGCCCCGGAAGGCGGGCTGCCTGTTCGGGCGTACACAGGATCGGACGGACGGCACCCGGTGTTTCGAACAGCTTGCGCAGCAGAGTATTGGTCATTGCATGGCCGGATTTGTCACCGGTAAAGTGACCAAAGATCGGACCGCCTGCCAAATAAAGGTCACCAAGGGCGTCCAGCATCTTGTGACGCACTGCCTCATCCGCGTGGCGGAAACCACCCGGGGTAAGGACTTCATCACCCTGAACAACGACGGCATTTTCCAGCGTACCGCCCAAAGCCAGCCCGTTTTCGCGCATCGCCTCAACATCAGTACGGCGACAGAACGTCCGGCAGTCACACAGCTCACGTGCGAACGAGCCGTTGCGCATATCCAGTGTCTTGGTCTGGCTGCCGATGGCACCGTCTTCGAAGTCGATATGGAAATCGATGATCAGACCATTTGCAGGCGCAATTGATGCGCTGGCACCTTCGCGCACAGCGGTCACCGGCTTAAGAACCTCATAGGCCAGAACCGGGCTGGCTTGGCGACGCACGCCCTTCGCCATGATACCGCGAACGAAATCAATCGAAGACCCATCCATGATCGGAACTTCGGGACCATCAATCTCGATCAGCGCGTTATGTATTCCGCAACCGGCCAGCGCGGCCATGATGTGCTCAACCGTAGACACAGACACACCTGCGTCGTTGATCAGGCGGGTGCACAACGGGGTGCGCTCGACCACGTCATAGATCGCAGGGACAAGGGCATTGCCCAGCTCAATATCCGTCCGCTTGAACCAGATGCCGTGACCGGCGGCCGCCGGTTTCAGGACCATCGTCGCAGGCTTACCGCTATGCAGTCCGACGCCTGTAAACGTGACCGGAGATTTGAGCGTATGTTGCAAGGTGAACCTCGAAGAGTGGTGTCCGGCCTAGGTTGGCCGTGTTGGACACTCAGTTAAGGAAGGCGGCGTCAAGGCTCAACTCACTCTTTGCAACCGAATGAAACATGTATGTGACAGATCGGCAAATCCCTGCTTACACCCCATTAAGCATCTGTAAAACAAAAGAAAAGGGTCGCCATTTGGCGACCCTCTGCATTCATTTTGTTACCGCGATCAGTTGGCCTGGCGCCGCAAAAAGGCGGGAATTTCGATCCGGTCCTGTTCAGGATCGACCTCATCCCTTGCAGGTGCCGTAGCGTCAGATTGGCGCATAACGGGCTGCTGACGCGGTGGTTGCGCCGGGGTATCTGCCGCGTGACCGGTCATCCGATCGATCAATCGGTTAAAGCCAAAGCGGGGACGATCATGCGCTTCTTCCTGCGGTACAGGGGTCGGCTGCGGGGTTGCAGGGCGGGCCATCGAAGGGCTCCGCTCGGACGGTGGAACGTTCTGCACTGCGGCCTGCAAGCGCTGCAGCGCCTCGGGCGACGGTGTTCCCGCTGCCGGTTGAGGCTGCGGCGCGACATAGTTTTCGGACACAGGCTCAACCGGTTCGGGGGTCGGCTCGAATTCGGCAACGCGCGGCTGATAGGCCGGCGGAGGCAAACCATCATCATCCTGCCGGGCACGCGACTGGAACTGCGGCTGGGCAGGCTCTTCCGGCGCTTCAAACAGCGAGGGTTCGCGGATCATATCTTGCTGCGGTGCTTGCTCAGCGACTTCCGCAGCAACCGGAGCCTCTTCCTGCACCGACTCTTCTGCCGAAACGGTGCGGGTCAGCGGTGCCGACATTGAACGGCGCGCGACGGGGACATCTTCCTGCTTTTCACTGGCATCGATACCGGTCGCGACAACCGATACGCGCATGCCGCCTTCCATCACGGTATCCAGAGTCGAACCAACGATGATGTTCGCCTCGGGGTCCACTTCTTCGCGGATGCGGTTAGCGGCTTCGTCCAGTTCGAACAGGGTCAGGTCGTGCGAGCCGGTGATGTTGATCAGAACACCCTTGGCACCCTTGAGGCTGATTTCGTCCAGCAGCGGGTTGGCGATCGCCTTCTCGGCGGCCTGAACCGCGCGATCTTCGCCAGTGGCCTCGCCTGTTCCCATCATCGCTTTGCCCATCTCGTCCATCACGGCGCGAACGTCTGCAAAGTCGAGGTTGATCAGGCCCGGACGGACCATCAGATCGGTCACCCCTTTGACGCCCTGATAGAGAACATCGTCCGCCATCGAGAACGCCTCGGTAAAGGTGGTCTTTTCGTTGGCCAGACGGAACAGGTTCTGGTTCGGGATG
The DNA here is from genome assembly GCF_947495585.1 of Ruegeria atlantica. Taxonomy (GTDB): domain Bacteria; phylum Pseudomonadota; class Alphaproteobacteria; order Rhodobacterales; family Rhodobacteraceae; genus Ruegeria; species Ruegeria atlantica_G. Next base: position 32,941 of record NZ_CANLZK010000002.1, read on the forward strand.
ATAATCAGAGTGTCGACGACCTTTTGCAGCATCTCAACGCCGTCTTCGGCCTGACGCATCCGCTTGGCACCCTCAAACTGGAAGGGCTTAGTCACAACACCAACAGTCAGAACGCCCAATTCCCGTGCAGCTTGCGCGATAATCGGGGCCGCACCCGTCCCGGTGCCGCCGCCCATACCAGCGGTGATAAAGCACATATGCGCGCCGGCCAGGTGATCAACGATCTGTTCAATGCTTTCTTCGGCTGCTGCCGCACCCACTGTCGGACGGGCCCCTGCCCCCAGACCTTCGGTGACTTTCACGCCCAGTTGAACCCGTGCCGAGGACTGGCTTTGTTGCAGTGCCTGTGCATCGGTGTTGGCGACCACAAAATCGACGCCGTCCAGCTGTTTCTCAATCATGTTGTTGACAGCGTTACCGCCTGCACCACCAACGCCAAATACTGTGATCCGAGGCTTCAGTTCGTCGTGCCCGGGCATCGAAAGATTCAATGTCATGCTCTGTCCGCCTGTTTTTTTGTTCCCGCCAAAGCGGTGTTTTTCTTACCTATCCACTAACAATCCTACCGTTTGAAACGGCAAACGTCACGCCAAAAATCGCGCAATTCCACAAAATATGGAGGAAATAAGGCGCTGACCGGCAGTATTTCGCAAATACCGCCAGATGTTGCGAAAAAAACTCAATGTAGCACAAAACAGGCGATTTGCGCGCGGCACTCAACCGACGCATCACCAAAGGGACTCATAAACTGTCAAACTGCGGAAAACTGCTCAGGTCCTGCCGCGGGCCTCTGTCGGGCCTTGTGGATATCTTGCGGGATAAACGAGTCAGCTGCAACCCATTTCTTTAGCTGATCGGGGCACTTGGACAATTCAAACCGTCCTCGGTGATGCTGCGCACCTCCTGGATTTCGCTGTCCGCAAAAGTGGCCAGTCGCACCATCAACTTGCCCTTATATTCGAAAGGCCACCAACACACCGCTGGCCCTTCGACTGCATCATCATAGAGAAAACAGATTTGCCCGTTCGGCGTGGTGATTTGTCCGTATACGCACCCTCTTCCTTCACGGCGCCAAACCGAAACGGTGGAGCTGAGATATTCTTCGGTGCCAACAAGGTCGCCGCTGCGAAAGTCATGAAAGTCGACGGTTTTGCCAAGAACCGCATCCAGAAATGCCTCTGGGGTGATCCGGGTTTGCGCCTGAGCGGTCAGCGGTGTCAGGGCCAGCAGCGCTGCGACCCCTAGCTTACCAATTGTCACGGAACCAACGCACGGCCCGCTTGAACGGGCGCGCGGCATAGGTGTCGACAGGGATTTCAAAGTCCCACCATTCGTCCTGTGGGTGCGCTGCAAACAGGCTGAGCCCAACTGCGGAAGAGAATCCCGGCCCGGTCGCCGATTGCGGTAGACCATGCACACGCAGCGGTCGGCCAAGGCGGACACGCTGTCCAAGGATGCGGGTCGCCAAGCCGTCCAGACCCATGATCTGACTGCCACCACCGGTCAGGACAATCTGCTGGCTGGGCATATGCTCGAACCCGGCCGCATCCAGACGAACGCGCACTTCTTCAAGGATTTCCTCGACGCGGGGGCGCATGATCCCGATCAGTTCAGCACGGCTGACGGTGCGGCGATCATGTTCCCAATCGCCAGTATCCCCGCCGATGTCGATCAGGTCCCGATCATCCGCGCCAGTTGCGTGAACGCCACCGTTAAAGGTTTTGATCCGCTCCGCCACCGAGGCCGGGATACCCAACCCCATCGAAATGTCCGAGGTCACATGATCCCCACCCATGCGCACGCAGTCGGCGTAAATCATGTGCTTTTTCATAAAGATCGACACGCTGGTCGTGCCGCCACCCATGTCAATACAGGCCGCGCCCAGCTCCTGCTCATCCTCGACCAAGGCGGAAACACCAGACACATAGGCCGAGTTTGCAATTCCGGCCAATTCCAGATCGCAGCGTTTGATGCAGCGCACGATGTTTTGGATCGCAGTTGCGTCGACGGTCAGCATGTGCATGTCGACGGCAAGGCTCTGCCCCATTTGGCCGCGCGGGTCGATCAGACCTGAGCGGTTGTCCAAAGCGAAGTTTACCGGTTGGGCATGCAACACCTCGCGCCCTGCCCCGTAGTCCGGCACATCACAGGCGTTCAGGACACGGCCAACCTCTGCCTCGGTCACGACCTGACCCTCAAGATCGACCTGCGCGTCCAACCCGTAAGAGCGCGGGTTCGCACCCGAGAAGCTGGCTATCACATGATCGACCCGGATATCGGCCATCTTTTGCGCCGCCTGCAGGGCGGTTCGGATCGCCCGTTCCGTTTCCTGCATGGCGGTGACTTCGCCAAATTGAACGCCCCGCGACCGTGTGGTCGCAGCACCAATCACCCGGAACCCGGTCTGCCCGGCCATCGACCCGATGGTGTTGTCCTCGGTCAGGCGGCCGGTCCCGTCAAAGCGCAATACAAGACAGGCAATCTTGGAACTGCCAACATCTAGAATGGCGACAACACCGCGTTGCATGGCTTGTCTGCGCATCTGCCGCATGGCGCGCTGGGACTGATAAAGATCGGTCATCATGGTCGTTACTGCTCGCTACCCACTGTCACTTTTGTATTCCACCAGTCTTCGCTGGCAGCTTTGGTCATTCTTATTGTCGGACGTTGCCCAAGGCGCATGTCGACTACCGCCACGTCACGTTCCAAAAGGTCCTGCACTTCATTCACGGCCAGAACACGTTCCAACGCGCGTACGGGGCGCTCGGTTGGCAACATAATGCGCTGGCCGCGGTCCATAACCAGGTCCCAGCGACGCTCACCAATCCGAACCAGCCCGCGCACACGGCCGCCTAGGCTGCGGGCGGTTGTCAGCAATTCAAGGGCCTCACCTACGTGACCGTCCGCACCCTTGCCTGCGATCAAAGGTAAACTAGAGTGATCCTTGCGCGACGCGATGCGTTCCACATGCGCGCCGGTCTCATCCAACAATTCGATCCCATGGCGCGTACGCCAGACGATGACAGGCTGACGCTCGACGACATCCACCTGCAGAATACCGCCGGGACGCACCCGCACGGTGGCGGATTTGACAGGGTTCAGCCCTGTGATCGTGTCGCGGATTTGCTCAACATCCAGGTCCCATGAACTAACAGGGAAATCCAGCGGCACGACCTCACGAATATCCTCGGACAGGTTGGCCCCTGCCCCGTCAATGGCCATTAGGTTGACCATGAACTCTGGCCGTTGCTGGATCGAAGTCTTGATGTCGATGACATAGGCCACAACCGCATCGCGACGCTCTTGCGAGCCGAAATAGATGCCAACTGCGGCGCAAACGGCAAACACCGGCAGGCCAATCTTTAGGCTGCGCCGAACGCCCCGCGTCAGCAACCAGCGCTGCAGGCGGTAGCTGAGACGAGACGGGGCCGGGTCGAGGCGATCGCCCTTGCCAGCAAACATACCACGCAGCCGCAATTTGGGTTCGGCTCCAGTATGTGCGCCGGATTCGAAATCAGCATCGGGACCGGTCAGTTGTTTGGGCCGGTGAACCACAGGCGCTCGGGTGGCTCTTAGCGGTCGCATGATGCGTCCTCCACCATCCAGGCGCAAAGCTGCCCGAAACTCATCCCCAGATGTGCGGCCTGTTCAGGCACCAGTGACGTCGGCGTCATGCCGGGCTGAGTGTTGGTCTCGAGCAGGAAAAGCCCATCGGCACCCATACTGTCATCCCAGCGGAAATCCGTACGGCTTACGCCTTTGCATCCCAGCGCGGAATGAGCGCGCAATGCGTAGTCCATGCACAGGTCAAAAATCTCGGTCGGTACGTCAGCGGGCAGAACATGCCACGATCCGCCGGGTTTATACTTGGCGTCATAATCGTACCAACCGCCATCGGTCATGATCTCGGTAACTGTTACGGCCTTGTCGTTCATCACCGTTACGGTCAGCTCGCGACCGGCAATGTATTTCTCGACCATCACCTGATCGGGCATTTCATCCGACAGTTGCGGAGGGCCATTGGACCCTTCATGCACGATGTAGATCCCAACACTGGAGCCTTCGTTGTTGGGCTTTGCCACGTAAGGGGGCTCCATCACGTGAACCTTAACCACCTCAACCTTGGGTACGATCACGCTGGCAACAACGGGCAGGCCCTCGGCCTCAAACACCTCTTTGCTGCGCTGCTTGTCCATCGCCAACGCCGAGGCCAGAACACCAGAGTGCGTGTACGGAATGCGCATCCATTCCAGCAGACCCTGAACGCAGCCATCCTCGCCCCAGCGGCCATGCAGGGCGTTAAACACAACGTCTGGTTTGATTTCCAAAAGGCGCGCATAGAGGTCAGGACCAGCGTCCAGCTCAACTACTTCAAAGCCTTCTCCCACAAGGGCGGCCGCGCATTCGCGCCCAGAGCTGAGAGACACCTCGCGTTCCTTCGAGGGTCCACCCATCAATACCGCCACTTTGGGGTTTGTCCTGCTCGACATACCCAACGTGCGCCTCAATGTCCCCGGACCTTATGTGGTGGTCCGTACTGCGTTTATCTCCTTGATCCGTCGCCTTAATTTGCCTGTTATGGTCTGACGGTCAGGGCTTTATTCTGTCAACGGATCACCGACCCGCATGATTTCCCACTCTAGCGTGATGCCGCTTGTTTCGTAAACCTTTTTTCGCACCTCTTCACCCAGGCCTTCGAGGTCCGCGGCAGAGGCATCACCCGTATTGATCAGGAAGTTCGAGTGCTTTTCGCTCATCTGTGCGCCACCTAGTGTCGCACCGCGCATGCCCGCATCGTCAATGACTTTCCACGCCTTGAGGTCGTGCACATCATCCGCCCGCCCGGTTGAGGAAAACCCCGCCGGGTTGCGGAAGGTTGACCCGGCGCTGCGGTCTTTGGTCGGCTGGGATTCGTCGCGTTTTTGCAACTGCGCGGACATCCGGGCGTGCAGCTCTTCCGGATCGCCGGATGGACCTTCGAAAGTGGCCGAGATCAGCACTGCGCCTGCGGGCAGATCGGACTGGCGATAACGAAAATTCAGGTCTTCGGGCGTCAGATCCACGACGTCACCCTGCCGGGTAACAATGGTCGCCTTGCGCAGCACGTCCGCCGTGTAGCTGCCATAACACCCTGCATTCATCCGCACCGCGCCGCCAATTGAGCCCGGGATAGTACGCAAAAAGGTCAGGTCCACACCCTCATCCGCCGCCTTGCGCGCCACATGCGCATCCAACGCGGCCGCTCCGGCGGTAACGGTGTTTCCCTCAACCGAGATAGCATTGAACCCGCGCCCCAATCGGATCACAACCGCGCGCAAACCGCCATCACGCACAATCAGATTTGACCCGACCCCCATCGGGAAAACCGAAATATCTGCGAGCAAATCGCGCATAAATGTCTGCAGATCTGCGATATCGGCCGGCTGGAAAAGAAAGTCTGCAGGACCTCCTACCCGAAGCCAGGTCAGATCGTTCAAATTGCGGCTCTCAGTGAGTTTACCGCGCGGTGTCGGAAGCGTTGTCATGTCGGCTAGATCGCGGATTCTGACGCATAACGCAAGACGCATCCATTACGGAGCAGACCTGAGTATCCTGCGTACCCAACGCCCCAAATAGATCACCGGCCAACGCAGCACCGACATTCCTGCGGCCAAAACGATCAGTCCAATCCATGGGCCGTTTTGCAAGGTGACGTACCCCAGTATCGGGATCCCAACAGCGATCAGGACATAAGCGCGGGTCCAGTGGTTGTCATTACTGGGGATCATCGCCAGCACATTCGCCGAAATTCCCCAGAGCGCAGCGAGGGCGATCGAAAAATTCATTCCTCGACCTCCTGTCCGGTCCAGCGGCGCCAGTAATAGCGAATGGGATTACGGAACATGGATGCAAAGGCCGCAAAGGCCAGCACCGAAAAAAACCAGCCGAAGTCATGGCCCAGCCAGACGATCAGCGCAGGTGCAGAAACGAAAAGAACCACGCCCGGCGGAAATTGAAGGCGCATCGGCAGCATGGCCACGACCGTTGAGGCCAAAACCCACAAGCCAGCAAAAAGCACTGAATATACCAACTGCCCCTCCGAGGACGATCATTGCTGCAACTGCAACATCACACTTTAAAGTTGCAAGGCTAGAGAGTCCATTCCATCAAACGGCTTGTTTTTGTCGCAGCCTTTCTGGCAGCCCGTTGGCCCAAGTGCTGATCGTACCAGCGCCGAGACAGACGACCATGTCGCCGGGGCGGGCCTGTTCGCGCACAAGGCGCTCCAGATCGTTTTCGTTCAGCAATGCACGCGCGTGGCGGTGGCCGTGACGGATCAGGCCCTGCACCAGATCATCTCTACTGGCTCCTTCGATCGGGTCCTCTCCGGCAGAGAAAACATCGGCGATGGCGACAACGTCCGCGTCATTGAAGCAGGTGCAGAAATCGTCAAACAAATTGGACAGGCGCGAGTACCGGTGCGGTTGGTGCACGGCGATGACCCGGCCTTCGCTTGCCTGGCGCGCAGCCTTGAGAACGGCTGCGATTTCAACCGGGTGGTGGCCGTAATCGTCGATGATGGTAACGCCGTCGATTTCTCCGACCTTGGTGAAGCGGCGATTGACGCCACCGAAATTGGCCAGCGCATCGCGGATTTCTGAGGCCTTCATACCCAGATGGCGGGCAACGGCCACTGCAGACAGCGCGTTCGAGACATTGTGGTCGCCAGGCATCGGCAATGTGCAGCCTTCGATCACCTTGTCTTCGTACTGAAGGTGGATGTCGAAATGCGCAATGCCGCCCTTGTAGGTCAGGTTCAAGGCGCGCACATCGGCCTGCGCGTTGAACCCATAGGTCCGGACACGGCGATCGGTGATACGTCCAACCAACGTCTGCACTTCGGCGTGGTCCGTGCAGCACACAGCCAGACCGTAGAATGGCAGGTTTGATACGAACTCGTAGAACCCGTCGCGCAGTTTGTCGAAGTCACCCCAATGCTCCATATGCTCGGGGTCGATATTCGTAACAATGGCAATGGTCGCGGGCAGTCGGTTGAATGAGCCGTCGGATTCGTCGGCCTCGACCACCATCCATTCGCCCTGCCCCATCCGTGCGTTCGAGCCGTAGGCATGGATGATGCCGCCATTGATTACGGTCGGATCGAAATCGCCGGCCACCATCAGCTCGGCCATCATTGTGGTTGTGGTGGTCTTGCCGTGCGTTCCCGCGATGGCAATATTCGACTTCAGGCGCATCAGCTCAGCCAACATGTCGGCGCGACGAACAACCGGCAGGCCTTGCGCCCGAGCGCCGTCTAGCTCGGGGTTACCCGGCTTGATCGCGGTCGACACCACGACGACGGCCGCGTTTTCCAGGTTTTCGGCACGGTGACCGACAAATATCTCAGCCCCAAGGCTCGCAAGACGATCAGTGATCTTGGACGCCTTCAGGTCGGACCCCTGCACGCGGTAACCGAGGTTCAGCAAAACCTCGGCAATGCCCGACATCCCAATCCCGCCGATCCCCACAAAGTGAATCGACCCTACGTCTTGCGGCAGTTTGGTTGCAGGATTCATGTGGTCTCCTTCTGCGCCAGTTGTTCGACAAGGGCCGTCAGACGTTCAGTTGCGTCGGGGGCACCGGTCGAGAGGGCGGCATGGGCCATCTTTTGCGCGGCTTCGGGGTTGGTCAGAACGGCGGTGATTTGCTCTGTCAGCGCGGGAACGTCAAGTGCGTTTTCGGGGATCATGATCGCGCCGCCAGCCTGAACCAATCCTCGCGCATTGGCGGTCTGATGGTCGCCTGCGGCTGCGGCAAACGGGATCAGGATCGATGGACGTCCGATGACCGAGATATCCGCCACACTGGATGCGCCGGATCGGCTGATGACAAGTTGTGCATCCGACATTCGACGCGGAACGTCGTCAAAGAAAGGTTTGACCTCGGCCCGGATACCATGTTCGGCATAGAACGCCGTAACGCGCTCCCCGTCTTCGTCGCGGGCCTGATGTGCGACACGGATATGGCTGCGCAGGTCGTCAGGCAAGGCGGCAATCGCGCCAGGGACAATATCGCTGAGAATGCGCGCGCCCTGACTGCCGCCCATAACCAGAACAGACATAGGATAGTCGCCCGGTGGGATGTATCCTGCGGCCTCGCGCTCAAGCACGGCGGCGCGGACCGGATTTCCAGTGTGGATACCATTGGCCCCTTCGGGCAGATCGGTCGGCCAGACACCACAGGCGACGTTGGCAACACGCGTGGCAAACATTTGATTTACGCGCCCCAGAACCCCATTCTGTTCGTGGATCATGCGCGGAATCTTGAGCATCGTCGCGGCCCCCAATGCCGGGATCGACGGATATCCGCCAAAGCCAACGACCGCGTCCGGTTTGTCCCGCATCATCTGGAACGCCATGCTGCTGACACCGCCCGCAATCCTTGGTCCGACCAATGCCTTAGCGGCCAGTCCGCCGCGCGCGAAGGTAGCCGAGGCCACCTCGACAATCTCAACCGTTTGCGGAAAGGCGCCTGTGTAGCGCGCGCCACGCTCGTCCGTGGACAGGCGCACGCGCCAGCCTTTATTCAGCATCGCTTCGGCCAACGCCTGCGCCGGGAACATGTGGCCCCCGGTGCCGCCAGCCGCAATCAACAGGTAAGGTTTCCCCATTATCCTCTTCCGCGCAGAATATCGCCAAGTTCGCCCTGTGGGCGGCTTCTGGTGAAGGCCAGCAACATGCCAACAGCGATGCCACCCGCAATCAGCGACGACCCACCATAGCTGACAAAGGGCAGCGTCATGCCCTTGGCGGGCAGCAGGCGCACGGCCACACCCATGTTGATCATGGCCTGAACGCCAAACATGCAGGCCAGACCGGTCCCGGCCAGACGGATGAACATATCGCGCTCGCGCATCAACCGCAGCAGTGAGCGTACAACGATCAGTGAATACAGCGCGATGATGATCAGCACCAGGATCAGCCCGTATTCCTCGGCCGCCACGGCGATGATGAAATCCGTATGGGCATCGGGCAAGGACCATTTCACCTGCCCCTCACCCACGCCGACACCGAACAGACCGCCTTCACGGATGGCGTTCGTGGCATAGCCAAGCTGGGTGGTCGGGTCGACTTCCTGGTTCAGGAAGCCATCAATACGGCGGGCAAAGTGTTCCGAATTCGAATAGGCGAACATCCCACCTAGGACAACGACCCCTGCCATGCCAACCAGCAGCAGCATCGGCGCGCCGGCCACAAAGTACATCACACCCCATCCAAACAGGATCAGGCAGGCCTGACCGAAGTCAGGTTGCAAAACCAGCATCGCTACAATTGCAATGCACAACGCAAATGACCACAACCGACCCGGAGGGCCGTTGATCTGTTGCGACGCAGCCAGCAGCCACGCGGCCACGACGACAAATCCGGGTTTCAGAAATTCCGACGGCTGCAAAGATGCAAAGCCCAGCGAGTACCAGCGCACCGCCCCTTTTCCGAAATCCGTTCCGAAGACGGGCAGAAAGGCCAGCGCCACAAACGAGGCAAGGAACCCAAGTACTGCCAATCGGCGCACCAGTGTCGGCGACATCATCGACGTCAGCAGCATCGCAATCAGCGCCAGTCCGCCGAACAGCGCCTGCCGTTCGACATAGTGGAACGGATCAAACCCGTTGCGCCCTGCCAGCGGTGGTGATGAGGCCAGCCCCAGCAACAATCCGATGACAAACAGGATCAGAACGCAGGACATCGTCCAGCGATCAATCGTCCGCCACCATTTCGGAAGAATCGGTTCTCCGCGCTGGTCCTGGACCGCGCCATACACCATCTCAGTCATGAGATACCGCCACTATCTGCCTCGTTAACGTCCCGTTTTTCGGGATCTGATTGAGAGTCTACAGGGATTTTTGCGTTTGGGCTAGCGGAATGAACAAGGATGGAGAAATCTGCTCATCGTTGCGGCTGAGCGGCGGAACACCTACCGGACTTTTTCATGAAAGAGCTCGTCATGACGTTTCTTGATCTTGGGCCAGACCTCAGCAACCGCCGGGACATTCAGGCCAAAGTCATACTTCAGGCAGTCAACCAACTCCTTTGGTGTCAAAACAGTCTCCTCACGTATTCCCATAGTATCAATCGTCCTCATCACCAGACCGCGTAGTATAATATGCCTGTTGGTATAACGCCTTTGCGCGGTCAGGGTGCGTAAAAATGGCGAGTTGGGATCGATCTGCAAATGTCGACTGGCAGACTGGAACACGCTTGGTTCGACACTTTCCTGAGTAAACCAATAGCCTGTTTCCCCTCCGCCTGCGCTTTCTAAATATTGAACAAAGCCATCTTTCTGGGCGGTTAACGAAATATTGTAGGGCTGCTGCAATCCCGTGAATGGTTCCAGCGGGATTGGAGTAGACATCGCGCCACCAAATCCAACATCAACAAGCAAATGCTCATCGCACTTGACCTTCAAAAGCATATGATCCGGTGCCTGATCTGGAGAAGGTTTGTCCGGGCCGACGTATCCAGCCAAGTATGACACCTCAAATCCGATTTCCTGCAGTACCCAACTGAAAAGAGAGTTTAGCTCAAAACACCATCCGCCACGTTTCCGCGCAACGACTTTTTCAAACACGTCGTTCTGATCAAACGAAACCGGAACCCCCAATTGTTGATCGATGTTTTCGAAAGCAACCATCCTTAGTTGGGCCGCGAAGAGATTGTCGAGCGTCGCCCGATCCGGCTTTAGGTCGTCCGAATACGCTATTCGGCCCAAGTATCTTTCCAAATCCATTTAAGCACCCTCAAAATCACTGCACTGTTTGGCGTCATAAACTTGCTTGTAATTCCTTAAGCTAGGTTGAGCTCAAGACAAAATTCTGGATCGTTCATCTGAGACTTTGACCCCTTGCCTTCCCTTGCGATCCAAGCCATGCGCAGCACATGACCTATGACACGATCATCCTTGGCGCCGGTGCAGCCGGTATGATGTGCGCCGCCCATTGCGGCGGGCGCGTTTTGGTGGTCGACCACGCCAAGGCTGCCGGAGAGAAAATTCGTATCTCGGGCGGTGGGCGCTGCAACTTCACCAACATGTATGCGGGACCGGGAAATTTCCTGTCGCAGAATCCGCATTTCTGCAAATCCGCGCTGGCGCGGTACACGCAGTGGGATTTCATTGATCTGGTCGACCGACACGGCATCGCGTGGCATGAGAAAACGCTGGGGCAACTGTTCTGCGACGGATCGTCAAAACAGATCATTCAGATGTTGCTGGATGAGATCGAGCGTGCCGGGGCCGAATTGTGGATTCGGACCGACGTAAAAGACCTGCGCAAGACCGATGGCGGATTTGCTGTGGACCTCGAACGTGAAGGGCAGCGGCATAACCTGAGCTGCACCAACCTCGTGCTAGCTACTGGCGGCAAGTCGATCCCCAAGATGGGCGCGACCGGGCTGGCCTATGAGATTGCGCGCCAGTTCGGATTAACGATAACCGAAACGCGGGCCGCGCTCGTGCCGTTTACGTTTTCGGATGGCAAATTCAAGGACCTGTCTGGCGTATCCCTACCCGCGCGGCTGTCGAATGACCGGACCAGCTTTGACGAGGCTCTGCTGTTCACCCATCGCGGGCTTAGTGGACCATCGGTTCTGCAGTTGTCTTCCTATTGGCGCGAAGGCGAGGCGGTCCGCGCAAACCTGATCCCGGATCTGCCGCTGTTTGATTTGCTGCGGGATCAGCGGCAAAGCGGCGGACGCAAGGCGCTGACTACGGAACTGGCGCGCCACCTGCCCGGGCGTCTGGTCGAGTACCTGAACCATCATATCCCCATGCCAGGCAATCTGGCCGATCAGTCGGATGCCGCGCTGTCCGACTTAATCGCAGCACTGTCCAACTGGCAGCTTACGCCCTCGGGCACCGAAGGGTATCGTACAGCCGAGGTGACGCTGGGCGGGATCGACACCGATAGCCTGTCGTCAAAAACGATGGAGGCCAGGGATGTCCCCGGCCTCTATGCGATTGGCGAAGCGGTGGATGTCACCGGCTGGCTCGGCGGCTACAACTTCCAATGGGCGTGGTCTTCGGGCCACGCCGCAGGAATTGCAATCGCCGGGCAGAGTTAACCGACGACGTTGTAGCCGCGACCGCGCATGCAGTTGCGCACCAGGACTTCCTTGTTCTGGTTCTTTGAATAGGCATCCGCGCCCGCGCCCAGCAGCGCACCGGCAACGGCCGCGCGCCCCAGATTGTCGCTGCTGTCCTGAATGATCGCCGTAGTTGCAGCGGCACCAGCCGCACCAAGAGCAGCATTCCCTGCGGTTGATCCGTCAACAGTGGCCTGCGATGCCGCCAGTTGTTGGCATTGCTGAAGGTCTACGTTGTAGTTCGGGCCGATCGGGCCGTCGACGATTGGTTGATAATTGGCACCTGTGTTGGTGCAGGCACCGGCAACGAGAATGGCAGGCAGGATCAGAGAAAACTTACGAAATGGCATAGTCATAACCTCGTGTTGAATTTGCAGGCAAGCAAAACCAATAATGATGGCGCGTCAAGCTGATAGCATCGCAGCTTGGCCCAACCGGCGGTCTATTGCAAATGGCTATTCGGGAAGCCTTTGCCTGACTTCCGCCACGAAGTCCTCTCCGCGCTGTTCGAAATTGTCGTATTGGTCGAAACTGGCCGCGGCTGGGGCAAGCAGGACTGTCTCGCCGGGTTGGGCATCTTTCATGGCTTGCTCAACAGCCTCGGACATGGTGGTGCAGACCTGTGCATCGGCCTTTAGCTGCATGGCGAAATTCGCGGCCTCGCGACCAATGACATAAGCTTTGACCACCTGGTCTGTGGCTGCGTTCAGAGCGGCGACACCGCCTTCCTTCTCAAGCCCCCCACAGACCCAGCGGACCTTCCTGAAGGCGCTCAACGCCTTGAGAGCGCTGTCCACATTGGTGGCTTTTGAGTCATTCACATAAGTAATACCGCCTACCTCGGCGATGATCTGGCTGCGATGCGGCAGACCCGGATAGCTGTGCAGCGCGTCTTCGATCACGCGCGGTGCCAGCCCCAGTGCGCGACAGGCGGCATAAGCCGAACAGGCGTTTTGGTGGTTATGCGCGCCGGGAAGGCCCGTGATTCCGCGCAGGTCAATCGAACCCGCTTGCCGTCCCTTGCGGTATTCCGACAAGAACCCTTTGCGGGCAAACACCTGCCATCCGGGCCCCGTCAGTTTGCGCGCAACCGATACGCGGATGACCCGATCATCGGCGCGGCCTTCGGCCAGCTGCCCAGCCAGAAACGCGCCCTCTTTTTCATCAATGCCGATCACGGCACGATCCGGTCCGCCCTCGGCGAACAACCGACGCTTGGCGGCGAAATAACCTCCCATCCCGCCGTGGCGGTCAAGATGGTCGGGCGACAGGTTGGTGAAAACGGCCACGTCCGGGGTCAGGGCGCGGGCCAGTTCTGTTTGATAGCTGGACAACTCCAGGACAACGACCGAACCGTCGCCGCCCGGATCAATATCCAGCACCCCACGCCCGATATTGCCCGCCAGTTGCGCCTCGCGCCCGGCTTCGGTCAGGATATGGTGGATCAAAGCCGCGGTGGTCGACTTCCCGTTCGACCCGGTCACTGCGATCACACGCGGCGGAGAGTCATAATTGTTCCACTCAGGCCCTGCAAAGGATCGGAAAAACAGCCCGATGTCGTTATCGACCGGAACACCGGCCTCAAGCGCCGCAGCCACAATTGGATTGGGGTCAGGATAGAGATGAGGAATACCGGGCGAAACGATCAGCGTGGCGATATCGTCAAACGCTTCATGACGGCGCAGATCGGCACAGACGAACCCTTCAGCCTCAGCCACTTCCCGGGCTGCTGGATTGTCATCCCAACACACAGACTCAGCTTTACCTGCCTGCAGGGCACGCGCCGTGGCCAGCCCCGACCGGCCAAGCCCCAGAACCGCAACCTTCTGCCCTGAAAACCCTTTGACCGGGATCATACTGCCCACCTTTTATTGACTTAAATTTGGCCGCCACACTGCACCGAAGAAATCACCGAAGGCAAGGGTGGCAAAAGGCTCGCGCGTCAGCGCGAGCCGGGCCCAACAGGTGATAGGTGGACCGCAGGTCTACCGAACCTGACGGGAGCGTTACCGGACTTTCAGCGTTGCCAGACCGATCATTGCCAGGATTAGCGAGATGATCCAGAACCGGATCACGATCGTCGGCTCTGCCCAGCCCTTTTTCTCATAGTGGTGATGGATCGGCGCCATCAGGAACACCCGACGTCCAGTACGTTTGAAATACAGCACCTGGATGATCACGCTCAGCGCTTCGACCACGAACAAACCACCTACGATCGCCAGTACCAGCTCGTGTTTGGTGGCTACCGCGATGGCACCCAATGCACCGCCCAGCGCCAGCGATCCCGTGTCGCCCATGAACACCGCAGCTGGTGGCGCGTTGTACCAAAGGAAGCCAAGACCGGCACCGAACAGGGCCGAAGTAAAGACGAAAATCTCACCTGTTCCGGGCACGTAATGCACGTCCAGATATTCGGTAAAGTCGACACGTCCAACGGCATAGGCAATCACGCCCAGCGTCGAAGCTGCGATCATCGCCGGCATGATGGCCAGACCATCCAGACCATCGGTCAGGTTCACAGCGTTGGCCGCCCCTACGATCACGACGATCGAGAAGGGTATGTAGAACATGCCTAGATTGATCAGCGTATCCTTGAAAATAGGTAGCGCCAGCTGGTTCTGAAGGGCCTCGGGATGGTGCAGCGTAGCCCAGGCCGAGGCCAAAACTGCGATGATAACCCCCAGTGCCATACGCATTTTACCCGAAACGCCTTTGGTGTTCTGTTTCGACACTTTCGCGTAATCATCTGCAAACCCGATCGCCGCATAGGCCAACGTTACAAACAAAACCATCCAGACATAGGGATTGTCCCACCGTGCCCACACCAAGGTCGATGTCATCAGCGCGCCCACGATCAGCAGCCCACCCATCGTCGGTGTACCCGCCTTCGAAAAATGCCCTTCTGGCCCGTCATCCCGGATCGGCTGGCCCTTGCCCTGCTTTTTGCGCAGCACGTTGATCAGCGGTTTGCCAAAGAGAAAACCGAAAATCAGCGCGGTCAAAAAGGCGCCGCCTGCGCGGAACGTGATGTATCGGAAGAGGTTGAAAAAATCCCCTCCGTCCGACAGGGCGGTCAACCAATAGAGCATTTCAAAACCTTTCTCACACTGAGGCGGCGGGCGCGATCATCAATCAAGCGCGCCCCCTTGCCCCATTTTGCGCAAACCGTCAACAATCTGTGCCAGCGCCATGCTCAACGATCCCTTGGCCAACACAGTGTCACCGGCCTGAACAAGCTCGGGCAGTTGAACCGCCATCTCGGTGCTGGTCTCGAACCAAAGCCCGCGTTTATCCACCGGAAGCGCATGGTGCAGCGCCTTCATCAGCGGACCAACGCAATGCACTTTGTCCACGCGCTGCATGGCCGAAACATCCGCCATCGCCGCATGCATGGCAATTTCCTCCGGCCCCAACTCCTTCATATCCCCAAGAAAAGCGATACGACGCTGATCTTTCGCGGCGGCTAAAACATCCAGTGCGGCCTCCATCGACGTCGGGTTGGCGTTGTAGCTGTCATCCAGCAGTTCGATCCGGCCACCGTCGGTCAACGCGATCTGTTCGCGCACCCCGCGACCCTTGACCGGCGACCATCCACCGAGACCTGCAATCGCCTGATCCAGATCGACGCCCAATTCGACACAGGCAGCCAATGCCCCCAGCGCGTTCATGGCGAAATGCGTGCCCGCTGACTGCACGTCAAACGCAATCGGGCGCCCTGCGACTGTTGCCTTTGCATGAACCGAGTCAGTCTCTTGGGTTACATCGGTCAATGTGTAGTCGGTGCCATTGCGGCCGAAATCCACCGTTTTCGCGCCCAAGTCCCGCACACAATCGCGCAGGATGTCCGCATGCTCGATATCCGCGTTCAGGATGGCCGCGCCGCCCTCGATCAGGCCGTCAAAAATTGCCGCCTTTTCATGCGCAATACCGGCCACCGACTCAAAGGCTTCTAGGTGCACTGCCGCCACGGTCGTGACCAGCGCCACATGCGGGCGGGCTTGCTGCGCCAGCGGAGAAATCTCTCCGGGGTGGTTCATACCGATTTCGATCACCGCGAATTCTGTGTCACGCGGCATCCGCGCCAAGGTAAGCGGCACGCCCCAGTGATTGTTGTAGCTGGCAACGCTGGCATGAGTTTTTCCCTGCGTTTCCAAAATCGTGGCCAGCATTTCCTTCGTCGATGTCTTGCCGACGCTTCCGGTCACCCCGAGCACCCGCGCATTGCAGCGGTCACGACCCGCGAACCCCAGCGCCTCAAGCCCCAACTGCACGTCTTCGACGATCAGCAAGGGCGCATCTTCGGGTACGCCCTCAGGAACACGCGACACCAAGGCCGCCCCAGCGCCTTTTTCCAAAGCCTGTGCCACGAATTCATGCCCGTCCCGCGCGGCTGTGAGTGCGACGAAAAGATCACCGGGCTGGATGGTACGCGTGTCGATTGACACACCATTGACCGCCCAATCCGAAGTGACGCGTCCACCGGTTGCCTCGGAGGCCTCGGCTGCAGTCCACAATGTCATGCCACCCTCCCGTCTAGTGCGGCCACACTGATGCTGGCTTGTTCGACATCATCAAATGGCAGAACCTGATCACCAACGATCTGACCGGTTTCATGCCCTTTGCCCGCAATCAAAAGCGCGTCGCCGGGTTGCAGCGCGTCTATCCCGCGCAAGATGGCCTCGGCCCGATCGCCGACCTCGGTGGCCTCTGGTGCCCCGTCCATCACGGCGGCGCGTATGGTGGCCGGATCTTCGCTGCGCGGGTTGTCGTCGGTGACGAAAACCACATCTGCATGGTTGGCCGCCGCTTGGCCCATAAGCGGACGCTTGGTTGCATCGCGATCACCGCCCGCGCCGACAATGGCGATCAGGCGGCCCATCACATGCGGGCGTAGTGCCTTGAGTGCGGTCGCCACTGCGTCAGGTGTATGAGCGTAATCTACAAAAACCGCTGCCCCATTCTCTCGCGTCGCGGCCAGCTGCATGCGTCCACGAACCGTCGTGAGATGCAGCAGGGTTTCGAAAACGTGTTCAGGCTCTTCCCCTGCAGCAATAACCAAACCGCAGGCCAACAAGATATTTTCAGCCTGAAAACCGCCGATCAGATTCAAACGGGTTTGGAAGATCTTGCCCTGCCAAGAAAACCGCAGGTCCTGACCTGTTGCGTCAAACCGCTGATTCATCAGGCACAGGTCTGCTTCCCCAAGCCCAACGGTCAAAACCTTCTGCCCCCGGTCTTTGGCAATTCGGAGGACCTGAGCGCCCTTGGGATCGCTCATGTTGACGACAACAGTGCCGTCTTGCGGCAGGACCCGATCAAACAGACCTGCCTTAGCGTTGAAATACGCCTCAAACGTTTCGTGGTAGTCCAGATGGTCCTGAGTGAAGTTCGAAAACCCCGCCGCAGCCAGCTGTACCCCGTCCAAGCGGCGCTGTTCCAACCCGTGCGAGGATGCCTCCATCGCAGCATGAGTCACTCCGTTCTCCGCGGCCTCGGACAGGCAACGATGCAAAGTGATTGGTTCGGGCGTTGTATGGGCTAGTGGTGCGGTCCACGCCCCCTCAACCCCTGTGGTCCCGAGGTTGATCGCGGCGTGACCAAGTTCGGTCCATATCTGGCGAACAAATGTCGCGACCGAGGTTTTGCCATTGGTGCCAGTAACCGCAACGATGGTCTTAGGCTGCGCTCCGAACCACAGCGCAGCGCACCCGGCCAGCGCCTGACGCGGGTCCTCGAGCACGATCAGCGCCGCATCTGATGCGGCCAGTTCCTCGGCTGCGATCTCTGCCCCTTCAGCATCCGTCAGGATGGCTGCGGCCCCCATACGCAAAGCGTATTGAATGAACTCACCGCCATGAACACGTGTACCGGGAAGTGCCGCAAAGAGGAAACCGTCTTTGACTTCGCGGCTGTCGACCGCCAGCCCTGTGATATCAGGATTGGTGCCACCTCGGGCGGTCAGGGCCAGTTGGCTGAGTTTCTTTGTCCTTGCGCCCATGACCCACCTCGTTTGGACAACCTAATTTGAGGTCAGCGTTATAGCAGCGCCGGCCTCAGGCTCAACCCGAGGACGCAGGCCCAGCAATGGTGCAATGCGCCCGATCAATTCTGCGGCCACAGGAACCGCTGTCCAGCCTGCCGTACGGCGCTTTTCGCCATAAGCAAGGATAGATGGTTCGTCCAACGTTACGATCAGGACGTATTTTGGGTCATAGGCAGGAAAGAACGTCGCAAAGGTCGCAATCACCTTGTCGTCGTAATAACCACCACGCGGCTTGGGCTTATCTGCGGTGCCGGTCTTACCGGCCACATCATAGCCTGCCACATCGCCAAAACTGGCGGTGCCATCTGTTACCACCCGGCGCAACATGTTCTGCGCCTGGTTTGCCGCGTTATCAGACATGACCCGAGGACCGTATTGTGGCCCATTTTTGCGCAGGATCGTCGGGCTTACATAGTGCCCGCCATTGGCAATCGCCGCATACCCCGCCGCCAGGTGCATGGGGCTGGTCGACAGACCATGACCGTATGAGATGGTCACCGTGCTCAGTTCTCCCCATTTCTTGGGCTTCAGCGGTTCGCCGCCCTTGGCTTCGACGATTTCGAACGGGGTGGGATCGAACATACCAAGCGATTCCAGGAAATCCTGCTGCCGTTGCGCGCCGATCTGCAGGGCCAGTCGCCCAGTGCCCCGGTTCGAGCTGTGGACGATCACATCGGCTACGCTGATCTTGCCATAGTTCTTGCCGTTGAATTCACCAATCGGGAAGCGGCCGATCTTCATTGGCCCTGAGGTGTCGATGATCGTATTTGAATTCACCAAACCCAGCTGAACCGCCTGCGCAGCGGTGAATATCTTAAACACAGATCCCAGTTCATAAACGCCCTGAACATAGCGATTGAACAGTGGGCTGTCTGAGGGATCGAACCCCGAGGTCGGCGGGCGCGGACGGTCATTGGGGTCAAATGACGGCAATGAGGCCGCCGAGATCACCTCGCCCGTATGCGCGTTCATAAGAACCGCCGACGCCCCCTTGGCGTTCATAATCTTCATGCCGCCAAACAGCACCTGCTCAACGGCGGCTTGAACCGTCAGGTCCAGCGAGAGCTGCAGCGGCTTAGTCCCATTCGCGGGATCACGCAGGTAGTCGTCGAATTGCTTTTCAACACCGGCCACACCGATCACTTCGGCAGCACTGACACCTTCGCGCCCAAAGCTTGACCCGCCTAGGATATGCGCCGCCAGACGGCCATTCGGGTACAACCGCATCTCACGCGGGCCGAACAGAATGCCCGGGTCACCGATATCGTGCACGGCTTGTTTCTGCTCGGGCGAGATACGTTTTTTGATCCACAGGAATTTGCGATTACCAGTGAAATCCTTGACCAGGCGTTCTTTTTCCAGATCGGGGAAGATCGCCACAAGCTGATCAGCGGCAGCAATCGGGTCGATCATCAGCGGCGGCTGCGCATATACCGAGTAAGTGTCCAGATTGGTCGCAAGAATGCGCCCTTCCCGGTCTACGATGTTGGCCCGCTGCATCGCAATTGCTGCACCAGGGGCCGAGGCCACAGGTTCTTGCGCTTCGGACGTGGCCAACATGCCCATCCGGACGCCCACGACTGAAAAGGCGCAGAAAAAGAACAGACCCAGCACCAGCAAGCGGCCCTCAGCGCGGGTACGGCTGCGGTCTTTCATGTCTTCGTGACGCTTGCGGATATTTTCGCGCTCAATGGCTTTGGGATTCTCGCCGCGCGAGCGCGCGTCAAGGATTCGGGCCAGAGGGCGCAGCGGCGTTCGGGTCATGGGATTTGCACCTCACCCAGCGCCTGAATGTTCGTGATGGCCTGCAGCTCGATCGGGTCGACGATCGGCAGGTCAGGATCTTCCGCATAGGCAATCTGATCGGCGCGACCGAACTGCTCGGCCCGCAGGGGCAAAAGGCCCAACCGTTCAAAGTTCAGATCAGCAAGCTCACGCAACCTGTCGGGGCGGTTCAGATAGGCCCATTCGGCGTTCAAAACCGCCAGCTTCACTTGCGCCATACCAATTTCGCGCTGCAGCTTCTGCGTTTCCTTCACCACCTGCTGCGTGCGATAGTTTTCCTGATACGCCCACAGCGCCAGTCCAAACACGGACAGAGCAGTCAACACATACAAAACACTCTTCATTTTGCTCTTCCCCCTAGTTGCGGCATACCAACGGCGCGGGCATCAATTTCCCCCGACGGCGCATCCGTTCGAATTGCAACACGCAGCTTTGCCGAGCGTGAACGCGGATTTTCCTGCAGCTCCTGATCATCCGGTCCCACGGCTTTACGAGTTTTAAGCGTGAACTGCGGCAGCTCCTGCTCAATCTCGGGCGCATACCGATTGGCCCGGCCCGTCTTTCCCGCACGGGACTGAAAGAACCGTTTGACCATCCGGTCTTCGATGGAATGGAACGTTACGACTGCCAGTTGCCCGCCCGGCTTCAACGCACGTTCCGCAGCCATAAGACCCTGATACAGCTCTTCATATTCAGCATTCACTGCGATCCGCAGACCCTGAAAACTGCGCGTTGCAGGGTGGGACTGCCCCGGCTTGGGACGCGGCAAACAGGATTCGATGATCTGAACCAGGCGCAGAGTTGTTGTAATCGGCTCTTCTGCACGCGCTTTGGCGATGGCCTTGGCAATGCGGCGGCTGGCACGCTCTTCGCCATAATGATACAGGATATCAGCCAGTTGTTCCTCGGTCGCAGTGTTGACCAAATCGGCCGCGCTTTCGCCTTCCTGGCTCATACGCATGTCGAGCGGGCCGTCTTTCATGAAAGAAAAACCGCGCTCCGCCAGATCCAGCTGCATCGAAGACACGCCCAGATCCAGAACGACACCATCCAGATCCTGTGCGTATTCGTCCATGCGCGAGAATACACTCGGCTGCATCACAAGCCGGTCGCCATAATCTTTGACCCAATCCGCCGCCATTTCAAAGGCCAACGGATCACGGTCCACTCCGATGACTTTGTCAGCGCCCGCTTCCAGCAGGCCCCGCGTATATCCGCCCGCACCAAACGTTCCGTCCAGCCAGACACCCGACACGGGCGCCACAGCCGCCAGCAACGGACGCAGCAGAACGGGGATATGAGGTTTATCGGAAGGGGTTTTAGCGCCGGCCATGCCGTTACGCATCCCCGGTGCCGTCAAGGAACTCCAAAGGATCAAAGTCCTCGGGCTGTTCGTCCAACCACTCTTCGGCCGCAGCCAATTCTTCGGAATCGTAAGTTTCCGGCTTCCAAATCTGGAACGTGTCACCCGCGGCGATAAAGAATGCCTCACCTTCAAGGCTGATCTTGTTGCGCAGCTTTGCCGGCAGCACCAGACGGCCGGTTTCATCCACTGTCGTCGGGAAGGATTGCCCATGGAACATACGCTGCAACATCTTCCGCTGCATCGACCCGCGCGGCAACGCGTCAATCTTGGCATCGACCTCTTCGATCGCCTGCATAGTATAACATTCCAGGAATTTACGACGATGGTCGCCGTAGACAATTACAAGTTCAGGAGTGTCACCGGGCTGCCAGTTCGGGTCAGAGGATTCAAGCACACGGCGAAACGAGGCCGGGATCGACACCCTGCCCTTCGTATCCACCTTGTGGTGGCTTTCACCTCTAAACCTGCGCGCCAAGACGACTGTCCCTTCCGCTTGCGCCCCACTTAAAATTCACTCCCCCAGATGAAAAACGGCGGGTTGATCTGCTGCCACTGATCAACCCGCCGCATTGACCCGCTGTGCGGGATGTCCAGCTGCGCGCGCCACCTGGGGGGATGTCTGCTCGCCCGCGCGCCGGATCTCTTGATTGATGAAAGCGAGATGCCTGTATGAAACCTGTTTTTATTGGTTCGGGGTCGTTTGGCGCCCCATGTGCCTCGTCCTCATCGGATGAACTAGGGATGACATGGGAATTCATGGAAATCAACAGAAAATTTGCCGACCCTATGTTCAGAATCACAGTTTAGCCAACGCAACTGGGAAAGAAAACCACCCCGTAGACACCAATTGTAGGTAATTTATTTTATCAGAATACTAAATAGGCCAATTTCGGACCCACCCCAAATATTCCCATAATTTCCCAGAAAATTCTCCCAGAGGTGATATTTTATGATGAGCTTAGCGAAAATGGGCCACTGGGTTAACGAATCATCCCAATTTTTAACCTCAGCCACATGTGGATTCTGCGCCGCCCCAGCTGACGCCCATGAATTCCCACGATCAGAAATCATCATGTCAGCCGCCGCGCGCCTGGCCCGTCCAATACACAAAGCGCACAAGAATTGACAAACTACGCTCAAAAGACGCGCAGACACGAAAATTCAGAAAACCTTGTTGAGACCTTCCCTAGGGGAAACACTCACTGAAGGCCTTATTTTATTGGCTCGGCCAAACCCACACTGGCAACCGGTTGATATCTATGCATTTGCTGCATAGCAGCATTGACGTTGTCGGGTATTGTGCAATCGCAGCATTTGATTATTTTCAATCTCAAGCAAGCGCCGGACAACACCGGCAACAACGAATACATCGAGTAAAGCAAATGGCTGTAGCAACACAGAACACCGCGCTCAAAGGCGCACCGGCAGTTAGCCTGGCTTCGCTGTTCGAGGCGGCAAAGACCCGGTTCACCCGATATCGCGTCTATCGCCAGACAGTTCACGAACTGTCTGATCTGTCGAACCGCGAACTGGCTGATCTGGGGCTTCACCGCTCAATGATCCGCCGCCTGGCTCAGCAAGCGGCCGAAGAGCACGTCGCGCGTTAAGCGACACAGAAACATCGAGATCAGGTCCTTCCTCCTCCCTTTTGGACCTGTATTTCAGCGGCGACATCTCTCCTCCTCCCTGATGTCGCCGCCCTTAATACCGGCCTTGAACGCCGGAACGTGACACACCGGGTACTCCTCCTCCCTTTCCCGGTGTTGAAAGTGCGCGGCGACGTCTCTCCTCCTCCCTGACGTCGCCGCGTCTTCCTCATACCGGGATCAAACCCGGGTTCGGATACATCGGGGCTCTCCTCCTCCCTGCCCTGATGTTGAAAAAAACGGCGGTTCCCTCTCCTCCTCCCTGGGAACCGCCGTTTTTGTTTCTGCAGACAAGAAAAAAGCGCCGCGGTCGAAACCGGGCGCTTTTCAAAAAGATCGAGCATGTGCCGTCAGGCAAATTCCGTTTGCTTAAAACGGCACATCATCCTTGGCGGACAGAAAGCGGGAAACCACTTTTTTCAATCCAGCTTTTTCGAAATCGACCTCGACCTTGTCGCCTTCGATGCCGATCACCGCGCCATAGCCGAATTTCTGATGAAACACGCGCTCGCCAAGGGTGAAACTGGCGACCGCAGTCGCGTCAATCACCGTATTGCGGCTTTCGCGGGGTTGGGACATTCCATACTGCCCCTGCCGGGCCTGCAATCGCCGCCAACCGGGGGAGTTATAGACATTGGCCTCGGCCGCACGGGTTTCGATACCGGCAGTCGGCTGACCACCCCCATACAGCCCCGGCGGCGTCAGAACTTCGACATGATCTTCAGGCAACTCGTCAATGAACCGCGACGGCATCGCGTTTTGCCATTGACCAAACACCCGACGATTGGCCGCAAAAGAAATCGTACAGATCTCTTCCGCGCGTGTGATGCCGACATAGGCCAATCGCCGTTCTTCCTCGAGTCCCTTGATCCCGGATTCGTCCATCGACCTTTGCGACGGGAACAACCCGTCCTCCCACCCCGGCAGGAACACGGCCGGGAACTCCAGCCCCTTTGCCGCGTGCAGGGTCATGATCGAGACTTTTGCCCCGTCCGATTCCTTCTCGTTGTCCATCACCAGGCTGACATGTTCCAAAAACCCTTGCAGATTCTCGAAATTATCCAGTTGGTTAACCAATTCCTTGAGGTTTTCCAACCGCCCCGGAGCCTCAGGCGTTTTCTCGTTCTGCCAGTGGGCCGTATAGCCGGATTCGTCCAGGATGATCTGCGCCAACTCAATATGTGACACCTCTGGCTCACCAAACCGCATCGGAGCTGTGCCGTCATCAATCACAGAATCATCGTCGACTTCGATCTTGGGCCCGCGCGTCATCGCGTTCCAACGCGCCAACCCGTCGATAAGCTCGCACAGTGCTTTGCCGCCTTTGCCTTTGATCAGCCCATTGTCGACAGCAATCCGCGCCCCATCGACCAGCGACACGCCATTTTCCCGCGCCGTCATCTGAATCGTCTGCTGCGCCTTGTCACCAAGCCCGCGTTTCGGGGTATTCACGATCCGCTCGAAGGCCAGATCGTCGCCGGGGCTAACCACCAGCCGGAAATAGGCCATCGCGTCACGGATCTCCATCCGCTCATAGAATCGTGGGCCGCCTATGACCTTGTAGGGCAGGCCGATGGTCAGAAAACGGTCCTCAAACGCGCGCATTTGATGGCTGGCCCGCACGAGAATCGCAATTTCATCCAGATTAAAGGGCCGCGCACCGCGCGTTCCCCCCTGCATTGCGTCGATCTCTTCACCGATCCAGCGCGCCTCTTCCTCGCCATCCCAGTGGCCAATTAATCGTACTTTTTCGCCATCCTGCGCATCAGTCCACAGTTCTTTGCCCAACCGGCTTTCATTGCCGCGAATTACATTGGACGCAGCCGCCAGAATATGTGGGGTTGAACGATAATTTTGTTCCAGCCGGACAACATAAGCCCCGGGAAAATCTTTCTCGAACCGCAGGATGTTGCCCACTTCGGCCCCGCGCCAGCCATAAATTGACTGATCATCGTCCCCCACGCAACAAATGTTCTTGTGCGCCCCGGCCAGCAACCGCAACCACAAATATTGGGCGACGTTGGTATCCTGGTATTCGTCCACGAGAATGTAGCGGAACCAGCGTTGGTATTGCTCCAACACATCCTGATGGGTCTGGAAGATCGTGACCATGTGCAACAGCAGGTCGCCAAAATCCACCGCGTTCAGCTCTCGCAGACGAGTTTGGTACTGCGCGTAGATCTCGAGACCTTTGTGGTTATAAGCCCCCGCATCGGCTGCGGGCACTTTGTCGGGCGTCAGGGCGCGGTTCTTCCAGTCGTCTATAATACCGGCCAACATGCGTGCAGGCCAACGCTTATCATCGATATTTGCCGCCTGAATCAGCTGTTTGAGCAGCCGCAACTGATCATCCGTGTCCAAAATAGTGAAATTCGATTTCAGATCGACCAATTCCGCGTGCCGCCGCAGCAACTTGACGCAGATCGAGTGGAAGGTGCCGAGCCACGGCATCCCCTCGGCTGGTTGCCCCAACAAACGGCCCACGCGGTTCTTCATCTCGCGCGCGGCCTTATTGGTAAAGGTCACAGACAAAATCTCATTCGGGCGCGCCCGCCCGGTGCTGAGCAGATGCGCGATACGAGCGGTCAGTGCCTTGGTTTTGCCCGTACCTGCGCCTGCCAGCATCAGTACAGGCCCATCCAGTCGCTCGACCGCGTCGCGCTGCGCCGGGTTCAGCTCGTCCAGATAAGGCATTGGGCGCGCGGCCATGGCGCGCGCGGACAGCGATGCGCCCTCAAAGGCGTCCATTTCGTCAAAACTGCTCATCTTTCCAAACTACGCTGGATGAAGGCTGAGGGAAAGGGTTTGTTCACGCCTTGTTCACACAGTTTTTGATGCTCTGTTACGATCAATTCTAATCAAGCGACTTGGATTGAGAACGGTTTCATTAACCATCTGTAAAACACCCGCCGCGATGATCAGTAAATTGCTGTGGGAGCGCGAAGGTATGACTCAGGATAATCGGGGGGCCGTAAATCACCGGCTGAAATGGATCGGTATCAGCATGTTGCTGATTTCTCTGACAATTGGATGCGGCTGGGGAATTTACAAATTGCCTGCGCCGCTGGTCGACAGGATGCTAAAGGTCGACATTCTCAAGCAAGCCGAACTGTGGAAGCGCCGCGTCGTCTTGCATCTGGAGGACCCCGAGAGCGCGCTTAAGACCGGCGTGATTGATGCGCATGACGCCGAATTTCTGGCCGCGATGCCCGAAGCTTCTGATGTTTACCGCTTCAAATTGCTCGACTCGAACGGGCGTGTCACCTGGTCGACTCGTCCGCCAGAAGTAGGCAGTGTTGAAAACCGTGATTTCTTTCGCAGCGATGTTGCCAGAGGAATGATTCACTATATTCAGGAAGTTGTTCCACTGTCCGAGATAGACGGGCTTGATCTGCATACCGACAATATCCTGAACGCAACGCAGCATCATGTTGCCGAAGTCTTTATGCCGGTGGCCAAGAATGGGCGTTTCATCGGCGCCATTGAATTCTTTACTGACATCTCCGACTTGCGCACCACCTTCATCTCGCGGCTTAGGATTTCTTTGACCGTTCTAAGTGGCATCGCGCTGCTTGCGCTTGTTGCCGTGTCCTTTGCCAGCTACCGGGCGAACCGCTTGCGATTGCGGGCGCTGCAAAAACAATCCGCCAAAGAACGTGATCTGATGGAGGATCAGCTGCGCCTGGCCCGAGAAGTCCGATTGCTGGGCGAATTGAACGAGTGGTTGCAGTCCAGCCGATCCTTGGACGAGTTGTTCGATATGGTCTCGCGCTTCATGACCCATATCCTACCCGAGGCTGAGGGCAGCGTTTACGTATATTCCAACTCGCGCGACGTCCTGGATGGCTGTGCCAGTTGGAATGGCGGGACCCATAAGGCGCACATCCATCCCGAAGGGTGTTGGGGGCTTCGGCGTGGCCGAACCTATGAATACGGCGCGTCTGAGATCGACTTTGTCTGTGAACACGCCGAACCACATGACGGGCGGCCTTATTTCTGCTTTCCAATTCTGGCGCATGGGGAAACGGTCGGCCTTCTGCACCTCCGCGCCCTTGAAGGGACAGATGAGGTGTTTCATACGAGTAAAAAGCTGGCACAGCTCAGCGCCGAACAGATCAGCATGGCGATTGCCAATGTACGGATGCGCGATCAGCTGCATGACCAGTCCGTCCGGGACCCGTTGACCGGGCTGTTCAACCGGCGGCATATGCTTGAAACCCTGCGCAAATCTATCAACCGCAGTCAGCAATCCGGCGCACCGCTCAGCCTGATTGCCGTGGATGTGGATCACTTCAAAAAGTTCAACGACACCCATGGGCATGATGCCGGTGACATGGTGTTGCGTGCCGTTGGAGCTGCTTTGGAACAGGGCTGCGACCGGGATGAAGTTGCCTGCCGCATTGGTGGCGAAGAATTCATGCTGATCCTGCCCGACAATACTTCGGACGACGCAATCACGCGGGCTGAGCAATTGCGGCAAGCAGTCGAGGCTGTTTCAGTTCGCTATGGCGAGAAATCCCTACCCCGCATCACGATCTCGGTTGGTGTTTCGCATTATCCGGCCCACAGCACCATGCCGCAGGATCTGATGCGCGCCGCCGATGATGCGCTGTACGCGGCCAAGGACAAAGGCCGTAATCAAGTGCAGGTCGCCGGCAGCGGAGTTGACGCACAGCAGATTTCCCAACTCAAAAAGCCGGTAAAAGCCGTTGGTGGGAAATCAACGGCTTAAAATCCTTGCCGAATCGCGCCTTAGGTCGGATCAATCCCCATGGACCTTCATAGTCGTTTTCCCGGCATTGCCGATCTGAAACACCGCGCCCAGCGCAGGATACCTCATTTTGTATGGGAGTATCTGGACAGCGGAACCGGGGTTGAAGCCACGCTGCGTCGCAATCGCGACGGTTTGGACCGCGTCGGCTTCCTGCCGTCTATCCTGCACGGACCATTGGAATTTGACACTTCGACCGAGTTCCTAGGTCAGACCTACCCATTACCGTTCGGCGTTGCCCCGATCGGTATGGCAGGCTTGATTTGGCCTGATGCCGAAGCTCATCTTGCCCGCGCTGCCGCAAACGCCAGGCTGCCCTTTACCCTATCCAACGTTGCCTGCCAAAGCCCTGAGGACGTCGCGCCGCATCTGGGTGACAATGCGTGGTTTCAACTTTATCCACCAAAGGACCCGGACATCCGCAAGGACCTGCTGGATCGGGTTCGGAACGCTGGTTTTACGACACTGGTGATGACGGCAGATGTCCCGGTTGCATCCCGACGCGAACGTCAGACACGTTCCGGGCTGACCAACCCACCGAGATTGACGCCGCGCCTTCTGGCCCAGATCGCGATGCGGCCGGAATGGGCGCTTGGAATAGCGCGCAGCGGGCCGCCGCGGATGCGGACACTGGACAAGTATACGGACAACTCCAGCAACTTGCCGCCGACGGCCCATGTTGGGTATCTGCTCCGCACGTCTCCGGACATGGACTATGTTCACTGGCTGCGCGATGCCTGGGATGGCCCGCTGATTGTGAAAGGCGTGCAGCGCCCTGAAGATGCCGAGCCATTGCAGCGGGCTGGCGTCGACGCCATCTGGATATCGAATCACGGCGGACGACAATTCGATGGCGCCCCCGCCGGTATCGATGCCTTGCCGGCAATCCGCGCGGCCACCGACCTGCCCCTGATCTTCGACAGCGGGATCGAAGGTGGTCTGGACATCTTGCGTGCCAAGGCCCTAGGGGCCGATTTCGTGATGCTGGGCCGTGGTTTCATGTATGGGCTGGCCGCCCTTGGCGCCAAAGGCCCTGCCCATGTCATCGACATTTTGCGGCAGGATATGCACGCAAATATGGGCCAAATGGGGGCTGAGTCGCTGAATCACCTACCGCCCATCACACCACTTGTTCATGCCGCAATGCAGCGTTATTAAAAAGATAGCGCTAACAGGGGGCGTTTGCGAGCGTTAACATGCCGGTTCTACCCAGAACGACTGATATACGTGCGCGTATTGTCCGCCTATCAACACGGCCAAACAAGTAGGACCGGGACTCGACATGACTGAATTCACCAAGATCCTGATCGCCAACCGAGGCGAGATTGCCATTCGCGTGATGCGCGCCGCCAATGAGATGGGCAAACGCACCGTTGCCGTCTTTGCCGAAGAAGACAAGCTGGGCTTGCATCGGTTCAAAGCGGACGAAGCCTATCGCATTGGCGAAGGGATGGGGCCTGTTGCCGCCTACCTGAGCATCGATGAGATCATCCGCGTCGCTAAAGAATGTGGGGCAGACGCGATCCATCCCGGCTATGGCCTGCTGTCCGAGAACCCGGACTTTGTCGATGCCTGCGTGCAGAACGGCATCACCTTTATAGGCCCGAAGGCGGAAACCATGCGCGCCTTGGGCGACAAGGCCAGCGCACGCCGCGTGGCCGTCGCAGCGGGTGTGCCTGTGATCCCGGCGACCGAGGTTCTGGGCGATGACATGGATGCGATCCGGGCCGAGGCAAAAGAAATCGGTTATCCCCTGATGCTCAAGGCGTCGTGGGGTGGTGGCGGACGCGGGATGCGTCCGATCCTGTCCGAGGATGAACTGGAAGAGATGGTTCTGGAAGGCCGTCGCGAGGCCGAGGCTGCATTCGGCAATGGCGAGGGCTATCTGGAAAAGATGATCATCCGCGCGCGTCACGTCGAGGTTCAGATCCTAGGCGACAAGCATGGTGAGATCTATCACCTGTATGAACGCGACTGCTCGGTCCAGCGCCGAAACCAGAAGGTAGTCGAACGCGCTCCTGCTCCTTACCTGAGCGAAGAGCAGCGCGCCGAGATCTGCGAACTGGGTCGCAAGATTTGCGCCCATGTGAATTATGAATGCGCTGGCACTGTTGAATTCCTGATGGATATGGAAACCGGCAAGTTCTACTTCATCGAAGTGAACCCGCGTGTGCAGGTTGAACACACCGTCACCGAGGAAGTCACCGGTATCGACATCGTTCAGGCGCAAATCCTGATCGCCGAAGGCAAAACCCTTGCCGAGGCCACCGGCGCAAAAAGCCAGTCGGATGTGCATCTGACCGGTCACGCGTTGCAAACGCGGATCACGACCGAGGACCCGCAGAACAACTTCATCCCCGACTACGGTCGTATCACCGCCTATCGCTCGGCCACCGGCATGGGCATCCGTCTGGATGGCGGCACCGCTTATGCGGGGGGTGTGATCACGCGCTTTTACGACTCGCTGTTGACCAAAGTGACTGCCAAGGCGCCGACACCCGAGGCTGCGATTGCCCGGATGGACCGCGCCTTGCGTGAATTCCGAATTCGCGGCGTCAGCACCAATATCGACTTTGTCATCAACCTGCTCAAACACCCGACTTTCTTGTCGAATGAATATACGACCAAATTCATCGACACGACGCCGGATCTGTTCTCCTTTAAACGCCGCCGCGACCGCGGCACCAAGGTTCTGACCTATATCGCCGACATCACGGTGAACGGGCATCCCGAGACCAAGGACCGCCCCGAACCGCGCGCTGATCTGAAAGACGCAAAGCCCCCGGCACCGAACTCCGAACCGCAGATGGGCGCTCGCAACCTGCTGGAACAAAAAGGCCCGCAAGCCGTTGCTGATTGGATGAAGGCGCAGCGCCAGCTTCTGATCACCGACACAACCATGCGCGACGGCCACCAGTCGCTGCTGGCGACCCGGATGCGGTCGATCGACATGATCAAAGTGGCACCGACCTATGCCGCTAACCTGCCGCAGCTGTTCTCGGTTGAATGCTGGGGCGGCGCGACATTTGATGTGGCCTACCGATTCTTGCAGGAATGCCCTTGGCAGCGTCTGCGCGACCTGCGCGAGGCGATGCCGAACCTGATGACCCAAATGCTGCTGCGCGGCGCAAACGGGGTCGGCTACACCAATTACCCTGACAACGTTGTGCAAGAGTTCGTGCGTCAGGCATCGCAGAACATCGACGTGTTCCGTGTGTTCGACTCGTTGAACTGGGTCGAGAATATGCGCGTCGCGATGGACGCCGTGGTTGAGAACGGCAAAATCTGCGAGGGCACTGTCTGTTACACTGGTGACATTCTGGACCCAGACCGCGCTAAGTATGACCTGAAATACTATGTCGGCATGGCGAAAGAGCTACGCGACGCTGGGGCTCATATTCTTGGCCTCAAGGATATGGCCGGTCTATTGAAACCGGCCTCGGCCAGAATCCTGATCCGGGCGCTGAAGGAAGAGGTCGGCCTGCCAATCCACTTCCACACGCATGACACCGCAGGTATCGCCAGCGCTACCATTCTCGCCGCCTCTGAGGCGGGCGTGGACGCCGTGGATTGCGCGATGGACAGCTTCTCGGGCAACACTTCGCAAGCGACGCTGGGCACCGTGGTCGAAGCACTGCGCCATACCGAGCGCGACACCGGGTTGGACATCAAGGCGATCCGTGAGATCAGCGATTACTTCGAAGCGGTCCGGGAGCAATACGCGGCCTTTGAATCCAGCCTGCAGGCTCCGGCTTCTGAGGTTTACTTGCACGAGATGCCCGGCGGTCAGTTCACCAACCTCAAGGCGCAGGCGCGTTCGCTGGGGCTGGAAGAACGTTGGCACGAGGTCGCTCAGATGTATGCCGACGTGAACCGGATGTTCGGTGACATCGTGAAGGTGACACCGTCATCCAAGGTGGTCGGTGACATGGCGCTGATGATGGTCAGCCAGAACATGACCCGTGAACAGGTCGAAGACCCGAATACGGATGTGGCCTTCCCCGACTCGGTGGTCGACATGATGCGCGGCAATCTGGGTCAACCTCCGGGCGGTTTCCCCGACACCATCGTCAAGAAGGTGCTCAAGGATGAAGCCCCTAACACCGACCGCCCCGGCAAAGACGTGCCTGCAGTCGATCTGGAAGCAACCCGGGCGGACCTGTCCAAACAGCTTGAGGGCAAAGAAGTCGATGATGAGGATCTGAACGGCTATCTGATGTATCCCAAGGTGTTCCTTGACTACATGGGGCGTCACCGGGCTTACGGACCTGTACGCACACTTCCCACGCGCACTTTCTTCTATGGCATGGAACCCGGCGAAGAGATCACGGCCGAGATCGATCCCGGCAAAACACTGGAAATCCGGTGTCAGGCCATCGGTGAGACCGATGAAAAGGGTGAGGTCAAAGTGTTCTTTGAGCTCAACGGCCAACCGCGCGTGATCCGGGTTCCAAACCGTCTGGTGACCTCAACCACGCAGTCGCGTCCCAAAGCCGAGGCAGGCAACCCCAACCACATCGGCGCACCGATGCCCGGCGTGGTGGCCACCGTTGCCGTGACTGCGGGCCAGGAGGTCAAGGAAGGCGACATGCTGCTGACCATCGAAGCTATGAAGATGGAAACCGGCATCCACGCCGAGCGCGATGCGACGGTCAAGGCCGTGCACGTTCAGCCGGGCAGCCAGATTGACGCAAAGGACCTACTGGTCGAACTGGAATAAACGACCTAACCTTTTCGGGAACAAGGGCCGTTCGGGGAACCGGGCGGCCCTTTTTTGATCCTGAAAGGAGCAGACCATGCTGTCCATCACCCCAGTCTATGCCGCATTGCTGGCACTTCTCTATGTCGCGCTCAGTGTGCGGGTCATCATGCAGCGCCGCGGCGACAAGATTTCTTACGGCGATGGTGGCAACACCGACATGCTCAAGGTGATGCGCACGCATTCCAACTTTGCCGAATATGCACCGTTTGCCCTGTTGCTTATCGCCATGGTCGAGCTGCAGGGCGCCGGTGGTTGGCTGGTCAATCTGTTGGGCCTTGGCATTGTGGCCGGGCGCGTGCTGCATGCCTATGGGTTCGGCCGCAAACCGCAGATCGTGATTCTGCGCCAGATCGGCATGTTGCTGACCTTCGCCGTGATTGTGGTAGCAGCCATAGCCAGCCTTTTGATGGCGCTGTGAACCAGATGGCGGGGATTACCCCGCCAAAATCCGCGTTTCGATTCGAGGGGATTCCGTAAAATTTGATTCGACTTCGCCCATTCGATTCTCGCCTTTGCCAGACACCGCCGTAGCCAGCAAAATCATCGCCGCCAGGGCCGCCATCTTCAGATCCTTAGTATACGTCATTTTCGTCACCTCCACCGTTCTTATTCTTGGATGCTCTGGTTCTTGAACGGTTAAGAGGCGCGTTTCCGTCGCAAAGAATTTTCCTCTTTTTTGTTTTTTCCGCTTGAAGCCCTGCGTGGGAATTAATACACCCCTCCTCACTCAACGGCGCGGGCGTAGCTCAGGGGTAGAGCATAACCTTGCCAAGGTTAGGGTCGGGCGTTCGAATCGCCTCGCCCGCTCCATTGAGAGACCGAAAGGTCGAAAATATGTATCTGATGCGGGCGTAGCTCAGGGGTAGAGCATAACCTTGCCAAGGTTAGGGTCGGGCGTTCGAATCGCCTCGCCCGCTCCAGATACAAACCTCTCTGAACATGCTGGTTCTTTGTCTGGTGTTGCGGCATTCTCGAATGGCACGCAATCACAACAGAGGTGCGCTGATGCCAGAATACGTTATTCGCGCTTTGACTGAAGACGAAGTACAAACGGCCGTCGATTGGGCCGGCCGGGAAGGCTGGAACCCGGGGTTACACGACGCGGTCTGCTTTCGCGGTTCCGACCCCGAAGGATTTAAGGGCGGGTTCCTGGATGGGCAGATGATCGCATCGGCCTCTGCTGTGAATTATGACGATAACTACTCGTTTTTAGGCTTTTATATCGTGCAACCCGAGTATCGCGGATCGGGATATGGGCTGCAGGTTGCCGAGGCGGTCAAGGCGCATTGCCAGCACCGGAACATGGGCATGGACGGTGTCGTCGAACAGCAGGACAATTATCGGAAATTCGGGTTCGAGCTGGCCTATGACAATTATCGTTTTTCGGGCACGGTTGGTGAAGTTCTAGACCAGTTGGGCCGGTCCCTTCACGATCAAATCACGCCCCTCGGCGCCCTGTCGGATGAGCTGAGGTCGTATGATCGGGGCCTGTTCCCTGCCCCGCGCGATACGTTTCTGCATGGCTGGCTGAACGCGCCTAGTCATATCTCTCGAGTGTTTGAGGAAGATGGTCAGATCAAGGGCTATGCAACCCTGCGGCGATGTTTGAGCGGGTACAAGGTCGGCCCCCTATTTGCGAACAATCCCGAGATCGCAGAGGCCCTTTTAGTGTCACTGCTGGCCACACTTCCCTCCGATCAGATGGATGCGGAGGTCTTCATCGACATGCCCAACCCCAACGCGCATGCTATGGCAATGGCGCAACAGTTGAGTTTGACCAAAGTCTTCGAAACAGGTCGCATGTATTCCAGCCACGCACCGGACACTGATCTGGACCGGATTTACGGCATCACGACATTTGAACTGGGGTAATTTCATCCCACAATCGACATTCCAAAAGCGCATTTACAAAAAGGAAATCTACAGAATGCCCAGCGATACCCAAAAGCGGTTGCTGCTCGAGATGTTTGAGAATCTGCCGGGCGTGGTTTTCATGCTTTTGTTTCGGGCCACGGATGATATGCGATTGGCCGGGTGGATCGGCACGGTTCTGGCCGCCTCGGTTTGCGTTACCTATGTCAGGAAAACGCTGCGTCCACAGCCCATTTTACTTGGTATCAATCTCTTCATGGTGGCTATCACGCCACTGATCGAATGCCTGATCTTGCTTGGCTATCGCGACACGGCGACGATTTTGACCGGGAACATCGCGACCCTCGTTATTATGAGCGTTTTCTTGACGGGTGTCGTTTTGACCTTGTTCAGAACGAACGGATTCCTGAACTATCAGACCAATGGGACAAAACAGAGAAACACGCACTCTGCCGTTTTGCTGATTGTCTGCGCTTTCGGTGTGGTTTGGTCGCAATTGGCCGGAGAAAACTATCTGGTCTCGCTTGGCATTCCGCTGATGGTATTGTTCGGTGTGCATCAGTTGCTCCGGGCAGGAACAACTGATCAGCAGGCGCGCAATGGCGCGATTTTGGCAAGTGCCGCGCCACAAGGTTCCGTGTCCGACGCTTCGGCCTGACTCAGAACGCCTTGAAGGTCATAGTGGTCAGCGAACGCTCGATATTCGGGATCACAAGCAGGTTTTCATTGATGAAATGACCGACATCGTCGGTTTCAGGGATGTAGAGCTTGAGTAGCAGGTCATATTCGCCGCTGGTCGAGTAAAGCTCGGAGTGAATCTCGCGCAGCGCGATCTCTTCGGCGACCTTATAGGTGGTGCCGGGTGTGCAGCGGATCTGAATGAAAACGCAGGTGGACATGTTTTGGACCTGTTGATTGAGTTTCCGGCAGGCTGGCATGGCACGTCACCGGGCGCAATCCCCTGCAACAGATTGTAGTGAAAGCAACGCTTGGTCTGGATAAGCCGACCAATCCCCGTCTATAAGCGCGCCTGTAGCAAAAGGAATTCGCCCATGCGCAGCGCAAAGATCAGCCGTCAAACCGCCGAGACCGAGATTTCGGTCGAGGTCAATCTTGACGGAACCGGCACCTATGACAACCAAACCGGTGTTGGGTTCTTCGATCACATGCTGGACCAACTTGCGCGCCATTCGCTGATCGACATGACGATCCGCGCCAAGGGTGATTACCACATCGACGACCACCACACTGTCGAAGATACCGGTATTGCACTGGGTCAGGCGCTGACACAGGCCTTGGGCGACAAGAAGGGTATCCGACGCTATGGCGAGTGCCACCTGCCCATGGATGACGCGCAAGTACGCTGCGCTCTGGACTTGTCCGCGCGTCCTTTTCTGATCTGGAACGTGGACCTGCCGACACCCAAGATCGGCAACTTTGACACCGAATTGGTGCGCGAGTTCTTTCAGGCGCTCAGCACCCACGGCGGCATCACGCTGCACATCGACCAGTTACACGGCTTCAACAGCCACCACATCGCCGAGGCCGCGTTTAAGGCCGTCGCGCGTGCGTTGCGTTTGGCGGTCGAAACCGATCCGCGCAAGGCGGACGCGATTCCGTCCACGAAGGGCGCGTTGTAGATGCTGACGGCCATTATCGACTACGAAAGTGGCAATCTGCACTCGGCCGAAAAGGCGTTTCAGCGCATGGCGCGCGAGATGGACGCGGGTGAAGTTGTCGTAACCTCGGACGCGGAGGTGGTTGCCCGCGCGGACCGGCTGGTTCTACCCGGTGACGGCGCTTTTCCCGCCTGCGCGAATGAGCTGCGCGGGCACAAAGGCATCTATGATGCGATGGTCGAGGCCGTCGAACAGAAAGGCCGCCCCTTTCTGGGCATCTGCGTCGGCATGCAATTGATGGCCTCCAAGGGTCACGAATATCGCGAGACCGACGGTCTTGGCTGGATTGCAGGTGATGTGGTGCGGATCGAGCCGTCAGATAGTGCGCTGAAAGTACCGCATATGGGCTGGAACGATCTGGTTCTGGAAAACGAGCACCCGGTCTTTGCCGGGGTGCAATCAGGCGATCACACCTATTTCGTGCACTCCTACCATTTCCGTGTCACCGATCCGGCGCAGCGTCTGGCCTTTGTGGATTATGGGCAGGAGGTCACGGCCGTGATCGGCCGCGACACAATGGTTGGGATGCAGTTTCACCCTGAGAAAAGTCAGGATGTGGGCCTGCGGATGATCGGGAACTTCCTGACCTGGACGCCCTGAGCGGTTACTGAACCCGCGTCCAGTCCTGCCCGCGACACACGAGACCGCCTACAGCACAGCCTTTGACGGTCAGCTTGTTCTGGCTGTCCAGCGTCATTTTCGAGCTGTAGGTCTTGTCCCGGTCCGGGGCCCAGATCTTGCCGCCGCTATAGCTGCCGCCGCCATCGGGCACCATATCCCAGATGATCTGCTTGCCGAGGTTTTCATACGCCAGCTGCTCATTACCGTCTTTGTCAAAGGCGGTGTCGATGGTGCCACAAATCGCGCTGCCGCATTCCGAAATCGAAACGTGTAGATACCCACCGGTATCCCCGGGCTGAGTCTTCCAAAGACCGTCAACCGGATCGGCTGCAAAAGCAGCGCTGGCCAATACCGCAAACCCGGCTGCAAGTGTGAATGTTTTCATGATTTCCTCCCTTATTTCTGCTCAGTCTGGCCCGGCTGGGCAATTCCGGCAAGATTGACTTGGCGTCGCGTTGCATCCCCTGCCCCGCATGTGCGATATCCCGCGCGAACAAATCAGATATAGGGCCGCCTGACATGATCCTCTACCCCGCCATCGACCTCAAAGACGGACAGGCCGTACGCCTGCTGCGTGGTGAAATGGATAAGGCAACGGTGTTCAACGAAAACCCGGCGGCACAGGCCCGTGCTTTTGTCGAGGCAGGCTGTGAATGGCTTCACCTCGTCGATCTGAACGGCGCTTTCGCGGGTGAGCCGGTCAACGCAGCCCCGGTTGAAGCGATCCTGAGAGAATGCAACGTGCCCGCGCAGTTGGGCGGTGGCATTCGCGACATGTCCACGATTGAGACATGGATCGACAAAGGTCTGGCGCGCGTGATTCTGGGCACCGTGGCGGTCGAAAACCCCGATCTGGTGCGTGAAGCTGCCAAGGAATTTCCGGGCAAAGTTGCTGTCGGCATCGATGCGCGCGACGGCATGGTGGCCACTAAGGGCTGGGCCGAAGAGACCAACGTGAAGGTCACCGATCTGGCCCGCAGTTTCGAGGACGCAGGCGTTGCGGCCATCATCTATACCGACATTAATCGCGACGGAGCGATGCAGGGGCCGAACATCCGGGCAACGGCAGATTTGGCCCGCGCGGTGTCAATCCCGGTCATCGCCTCGGGTGGGGTCAGTTCGCTGGATGATCTGATCGCCCTGCGTGATTGTGGCGTGGCATTGGACGGCGCGATCTCGGGCCGGGCGCTTTATGATGGCGCGATTGACCTTTCCGAAGCCATTCGCGCCTTAAGCTGATCACTCGGCCGCAACCGAAGTCAGCTTGGCAAGCGCACCGCGCATCTTTTCGATGACAGGTGATTTCTCGACTTCGTCGAGCTCATCCATCGTCTCTTTCGGGTCCTCATAAGCCAGCCAGACTTGCCCGGTCTCGTCTTCGTATGCCTGCACTTTGAGCGGCAGGAAAAGCCCGGCACGTGGATCAATCTGCATCGCGGGTGTACCCAGTGCCGGGTTGCCAAAGATCAGAACCTGATTGGCGGGGATGGTCAGACCGACCTTTTCCGCACCAGCTGCATGATCGACGCGTGCAAAGACGGTCGCGCCCGCATTGCCAACGGCAGCTTCTAGCGCGTCCAACGCCTCTTGCACCGATTTGTTCGTGTTTACCTTGATGATGTCGTCAGCCATGGCAGACATCGCCCCTCCAAAAGTCAAAACTGTTGCCAATATCATATTTCGCATATCGGGTTTCCTTCTGTAAATTTCATCCAAATTGTCTCAGCTTTTCGCGAACTTGCAATCACATCTCCGGCATCGGCGAAGCCTTGCCGCGCACCTGATTTTTACGGTGGCGCACACGCTGCGGACTATCCCACACTCGAGAACAATAGCTCCATTTGACATTTGTTTTAAGCTGCTCAACCCAAGCTTGCTTTAAATTTGCCAATAGTTCGAAAACGAACTCGAGCAGGAAACTCCACTGTGCCGCGGCCCCTTAAGTTACTTCCTTAGTGCATTGGACTAAAAATTGCCCTTCCTCTTGGGTACGCGCCGGTGCTTCACCCATGGTATTCGTGGTCGTGTGGTCCTGTAGAAGACGCTCCCCATTTCCTCAACAGCGCTGTTAACGTCGGATCGTTGCTTGCTCTTCTGGTGTTTTCTATGCTGGTAGCCTCCTTTTGCGTAGCCAGGCGACCAACAACCTGTGGCCTATCTGGTTTCTCATCATTGGTAGAATGATCGCGATAAGCGGCCTACTAGCGTTGCGCAATTATGGCACGCAAAAAACCCACGAGATGATTCTCAGCCCCGATCAGCCCAGGGTCGATGGCGTTGTCCACAGCAATAAAATGGCAACCCGTGGTCTCAAATGAGAATGAGCCGTCGACGAACGAAAAGGCTAATCTACTGTCCGCGCTCATTTTGTTTAAAGACTATGCGCAAATACCTAGCTTACGTTTGCTTCCAATCGGCAAACATTCCGCTTCAAAGGTTCAACTGACCCCGCCATTTTCCGCTACGCGCCCTAACGGTACTGGAAAAGGCGGGGTTTTGCCGATACAGGTGCGCCAACAAAGGACGCCGGTATGCTGAAAACCCGTATCATTCCCTGTCTGGATGTCGCCGATGGCCGTGTTGTCAAAGGTGTCAATTTCGTTGGCCTGCGTGACGCGGGCGATCCTGTAGAGTCGGCCAAAGCCTATGACGCAGCAGGCGCGGATGAGATCTGTTTTTTGGACATTCATGCCACCCATGAAAATCGTGGCACCATGTTCGATGTGGTTCAGCGCACGGCAGAACAATGCTTTGTTCCGCTGACCGTCGGCGGAGGTGTCCGCACCAAGGACGACGTGCGTGCGCTGTTGCTGGCTGGCGCGGACAAAGTCAGCTTCAATTCGGCCGCTGTCGCCAATCCGGATGTCATCGCAGAAGCTGCCGATCAGTTCGGCAGCCAGTGTATTGTGTGTGCCATCGACGCAAAAACAACCAGCCCAGGCAAGTGGGAGATCTTCACCCACGGTGGCCGCAAGCCGACCGGTATCGACGCGGTTGAGTTCGCCAAAACCGTTGTCGCCAAAGGGGCTGGCGAAATCCTTTTGACCTCAATGGACCGCGACGGCACCAAGGCAGGCTTCAATCTGCCGCTGACCCGCGCGATCTCGGACGCGGTGGACGTGCCGGTGATTGCTTCTGGCGGCGTAGGCAACCTGGATCATCTGGTCGAAGGTGTGACAGAAGGCGGGGCCAGTGCCGTGCTGGCGGCCTCGATCTTCCATTTCGGCGAATACACCATCCGCGAGGCCAAAGAACACATGGCTGCGGCTGGCATCCCCATGAGGCTGACATGAACATCCTGCACGATCTGGCCGCGACAATTGAGACCCGCAAAGGTGCCGAGCCCGACTCTAGCTGGACCGCAAAACTGCTGGCCAAGGGGCCAGAGAAATGTGCCGAGAAGTTCGGGGAAGAGGCTGTTGAGGCCATCATCGAAGCCGTCAAAGGCGACAAAGACAAGCTGACCGCCGAGGCTGCGGATGTCCTCTATCACCTGTTGGTCATGCTGGCCGCGCGGGACGTGGCGCTGGATGACGTTTTGGCCGAGTTGGCCCGACGCCAGGGCACAAGCGGAATCGCGGAAAAGGCATCACGCCCAAAGACCTAAGCGCGGGTTCCGTCCTGCCGCCCTGCCCTGTATAGTCAGGGATCAGTGTGGGACCGACCGAGGAACGCCGGAATGACCAAGGCTCTGGCCAGTGTAATGGCTTTGCTTTCGCTTGTGATGATTACCGCGTGTTCGGCACCGCCGCGCTCGACCGGTGATGAAGTTCAACGACTGGCAACGGAAATCCGCAGCCTTGGTCCCGACATCGACCCCGAAGAAGCCGACCGCGCAGCCCGCATCGCCTATTCCTATACCGCGCAACTGGTTCAGGAATACGAAATTACTGACCCTCCGCTGATCCACAATGCCAAGGTCAACAAGGGTCTACGCCCGCGTGGGCTGTGTTGGCATTGGGCCGAGGATATCGAACGTCGGCTGAAGCAAGAGAACTTCCGGACGCTGGACTTGCACCGCGCGATAGCAAATGCGGACAACCAGTTCAGAATCGACCACAGCACAGCCATCATCAGCCGCAAGGGCGAGACGATGTATGACGGCGTGGTGCTGGACCCATGGCGGTACGGCGGTGTTCTGTTCTGGTCGCCCTTGGTGGAAGACACCAAGTATGAGTGGGTGCCCCGAAGCGTTGTTCTGGAAAAGCGCCGCCAGGAACAATACGGGGAATTGCTGCCGTATGTCGGCGGCTAACCTTCACAGTCTGGAAGAAATCACTCCGGTCGCGAATCCACCCATGCGCAGCTCGCCAAACAGGCGCTGATATTCGATTTTAGGGCAACGATTCATCACCACATCCACGCCGCGCGCCTGTGCTTTGGCTGCGGCTTCGGGGTGTTCAACGCCGATCTGCATCCAGATCGTGCGTAGGTCGGGAAAAGAAG
This sequence comes from Ruegeria atlantica, assembly GCF_947495585.1. Taxonomy (GTDB): domain Bacteria; phylum Pseudomonadota; class Alphaproteobacteria; order Rhodobacterales; family Rhodobacteraceae; genus Ruegeria; species Ruegeria atlantica_G. The sequence continues at coordinate 74,051 of NZ_CANLZK010000002.1, forward strand.
ACAGTGCTTCGTCGACTATTGACGGAACAGCTTCGGAACGGCGAAAGATGTCAACCATATCGACCGGCTGAGTAATCTCGGACAATGACGCGCGAACGGTCTGCCCGAAAAGTACTTTCCCGGCATGACCTGGGTTCACTGGGATCACCGTGTATCCCTTAAGTGAAAGATACCGCGCGACATAATAGCTGGGCCGCACCGGGTTCATCGAAACGCCTACCACAGCAATCACCTTGGTGCAACGCAGGATGTCTTTCAGGAATGGGTCTGTGTAATTCGGCATGCGGGCACCCTAGACTTGGCGCAGCAAAGAAAAAAGCGCTCAGGTCAAACCTGAGCGCCAGTTGTTGGAACGAGGGACAGTGAAATGACCCGCGGCAGTTCCGTTCCGCGGTCACTGTGACATTTAGGCATAAGTTCAGAGAAAAAAAGAGGGGCGTCGCATTTTTTTGATGACAGATCGAAGAAAGCGGGACTTCGCCTAGTCTTGATACAGCACCACAGGCCAGTTTTCCTCGGCCATGTGAATGTACTCTGCACGATCTCCGCGCCAGAGCTGCTCAATCTCAGGCGAGTGGGTCAGGTACAGCCGGCCCTCCACCATGTCCCAAAGCATCGGATCGGTGCTTTTTAAGATACCTTGCGCCATGGCATAGGCGCAGTAGCCCCCGAACTGAGGGGAAAAGGCGCGAGGATTGCTTTCAAACAGATCGCGATTCTCGGCCGAGGCGAAATGCCACTCGGCCCCTTTCCAGATCACAGAATATTCTGGCAATCCGCGGACCGGCGTTTCCTCAAGAAAATATGAGACGGGGTCGTAGCCGGCCATGACGGCACCGTCCGCCTCATAGAAGACGGGCATGTCCTGTGCTTGGGCGGCAGAAAGAAGGGCAACGGCGGCTATCGCGCCAAGTATGAAACGTTTGATTGGCATCACATGCTCAGGATTACAAATTCAGGGTATCAAAATGCAATCTTTTGTCGCGCGAAACACCCCTATTAACGCGGTTGTGAACGCTCGTGTCGCTTTATCCCGCGTCAGTCAAAGATATCCTCGACCACATCCCATGCTTCATCAATGACGCGCGCAAAAATCCCCTTTTTCTTCTTTTTCTTTTTGGACTTGTATGCGGTAGCGGTTTTGTAGCTGTCGCGCTTTGGCTTGTCATTGCTCAGCTTGCGCTTGGGAACCATCTTGAGGTCATGCAAAGGGGCCCCACAGCTAGAGCAGCTGAGTTCGTGGCGTTGCTTCCCTTTCAGAACCAACGCAGCGCGCGTTCCGCAGTAACAGCAAGTAGCGATTTTGGTCGGGCTGGTAATGGCTCTCTCCTGTCTATCGATGCCTTGAAGCATATAAGGCAATTGCGGCAGCATTTGAGACGTTAAGAGAACCAAACCCACCGGCTGCGTCGATTTTCACCAGTTGATTGACAGTTTCCTTGGTCTTTTGCCGCAGGCCGGGTCCTTCGGCCCCCAGCACCAACGCGACAGGTTGGTCCAGTTTGCCGCCCAACGCCGTCTCGATGGTTTGTTCGGCCTCACCGTCCAGACCCAATACCTGAAAGCCCATGTTCTGCAGCTCGACAATAGTATCCGCCAGATTGCGCACGCGCAGATAGGGCTGACGCTCCAGTGCTCCACTCGCGGTTTTGGCCAGCGCGCCCGTCTCCGGCGCCGAATGGTGCCGCGTACCGATCACGGCACTGGCTCCAAGCACTTCGGCCGAGCGAAGAATCGCCCCAACATTGTGCGGGTCGGTAACACGGTCCAATAAAATGACCCTGGGATGCTCACGCCCAATGCAATTTTCAGCCAGCCCGCCCCAATCCAGCGGCTTGACCTCAAGTGCAGCCCCCTGATGGACTGAACCGGGATCAATGGGCGCGGTGAATTTTCGCGGATCGACCATTTCGGCCTCAATCCCTGCAAATTCAATCGCTTCTGCCAGTTTGTCCCGTGCGTTCCGCGTCACAATCAGTTTCAGTTTCTGCCGGTTCGGGTTCATCAAAGCATCCCGAACGGCATGCAAACCGAACAGCCAAACGGTTTCAGACGCCGCAGCTTTGCGCGCCTGTTCCTTTTCAACGACCCACTTGGGTTTCTTCATTTCTTGGGCCTCCGGGCCGGGAATTCGGTTTCCTGCGTCAAAGCCAAATTTTCCTGTTGACGCTTCTTCAAGGCGCTAGTAATCACGCCTCCACGTCAGGTGCAACGCCTGACAGTGGGCGACAGGCCGCAAGGTGTGGCAGGGGACTGTAACTCCCTCGCGGAGACGCACGCCTGGTTCGATTCCAGGGTCGCCCACCACTTTCCAATCGCATACAGATCCCTCGATCCAGGTACTATTACTCGAAACGGCCTTCGATTGCGGACCTCTGTTGCATTTTCTTAACATAAGCTGGGCGCTATGAATCTGAGGCACGCCGTTGAAACCCTGTTATCGGCAACGCGGCCTAGTTGGGCAGGCATGGCCATTCACTAACCACCTGCCCACCTCGGACGGCTAGCATGGTGCCGAACTGATTCAGTACAGCCTCGCTTTGATCAGGGCGCAGCAGTGCGATGTCGCCCGGCGATACGTCTGCCGAACGCGGGCCTGTCCACACTTCCTGATTGCTTGAACGGCCAAAGACTTCTGAGTAGCCAAACCCCGCAGGGAAAACCGGCTGGGCAAGGAAGAGGCCGCCAAAGATCGCAATATCTGTTTTTTGTCGGGGCAAGAGCTCCAGCCCCGGTAATGCGTTACCCGGCATTACTTTCAGAACTGGCGTCGCGATGAACGCGGCTGGTTCAAACGCTTGCGTCGTGGCGTGGTCAAAATCGCCGGGCTTCACCAGGACCGAGCCGAATGCGACCTCATTCGCGGCCCCCTCGGCAAGGTAGGATTGAAAGGTCAGGCTGCCGCCTGTGTTCAGACACAACCCATCCTCGTCACGCGGTAAAGCGGCGACGGCTGCGTTGAACGCATCTGCACTGGCCCGAACCGCGCGGTTGCGCAGAATGCCGGGCAGTTTCACCAAATGCGCCTCGTACCCCATGACCCCGGCAAGCTGCCCGTATGGGTGCGCCATTGTTTGTTGGGCAAGTTCTGCGACGTTCTGAGAATTTAGCCCGCCACGGTGTAGACCGATATCCAGTTCCAAAGACAAACGAAGTGACATCTGGCGATCTGAAGCCAAAGCCAGATACTCTCCAAGCCGAACTGGGGTATCGATCAACCATTGAACGCGCCTTGCCGCGTCGTGATTGGTGGTCAGTAACCTTGCAGCCGTACTGACGGGCAAGGGCTTTCCTATCAGATGGTCCGTATCGGGCTCAGCCGTCAAAAGCGCCTGCAACATCGGTTCGGAAAACGTCATCAGGCCAGAGGTCGAGATGCGCTCGCGAATGAAATCCAACAAAGGAAGACAGGGCAGAGACTTGGCGACCAGCCTGCGGGCCAACCCAGCGTCCGCAACCCTGTTCGCGACAACACAATTGGCGTCCAACAAGTCCAGGTCCACTACGACGACAGGCTTGTCGACCCCGTGTGATCGCAAGGTATCTGACAGATCTTTCAGGGCTGCCGCGTTCATGGTCGAAACAGCCGAGCAAGCGCGGGGGTCAGAAACTTACCCTGTGGATCAAGCTGTTCACGCATGGCACAAAACCGGTCAAAATCCGGATACATCACGGATAGGTCTTTGTAAGTCAGATTGTGCATTTTGCCCCAATGAGGGCGGCCCCCTGCTTCGACAAATAGCGGCTCAATGGCTTCGAAATACCGTTTATGATACTCGGCTGCGTCGGTGTGGATGGCGATGGAAATGCGCGGCCCACCCTGGAACGGAGACAGACAGGCCGTGTCGCCTGCGGTCTGGCGCACCTCGATCGGGAAGTAGATGTCTTTGTGATCGCGCTGCAGGCGCGTCAGAACCTCGTGCAGAACATCCCCAGCTACGTCAGGCGGCAGATGGTATTCCATTTCCTTGAAACGAATATGCCGGTCGCTACACAAAACCCGCCAGCTTTCACCGACGTAATCCTCGTCCGACTGCGCCATCGTCAGCACTTTGAGCATTGCACGGCGCAACCCTTCGCTGATCCGCCCTGCGCTACGTGCAAGTTTCAGTACCTTTACAGCGATCATATCCAAATCGCGCGGCGCCTTGCTTTCGGCTGCATCAGTGATGGCGTGACGAAGCTCGACAGTTTTTCCGGTAAACGGGATGCAGAAGAATTCGAAATTCCGGTTCTCTGCCCATTTCTGGTGCATCGTGGTCAGACTTTCCTCGACCGAGGCAAGCTGAACCTGACGACGTAAGTTGTACTTTGGCACGACCGAAATCTGCGCTTCGGTCAGAACGCCCAGCATCCCCAAACTGACCTGTACCATCTCAAGCGGGATATCATCCGTGGTCAGTATATCGCCGCTTGCCCCGACCATTCGGGCAGCGGTGACTTCTGCCGCAAGGCAGGGCAGTTCACACCCAGTTCCATGGGTCGCGGTCGACACCGCACCAGCCAGTGATTGCGCGTTGATATCCCCTAGGTTGCGGAACGCCAGCCCCTTGTCCGCCAGTGCCGGTGACAGATCCCGCAACCGCGCATTGGCGTTGACCCACACCCGATCCTGCCGGGCATCGCCAAGCGTTGGCAGGCCCAAATCCGACAAGTCCACAATCCGGTCACCACCGGCCACGATCGGCGTAAAGGAATGCCCCGCACCCAAGACCCGCAGGGTTTGGGGCCGCGCGATCTCTTTTTGCAGTTCAGTAATCGACGTCGGGCGCGCTATTGGCGTATCCGTGCGCTGGTTTCCGGCCCAGTTGGTCCACATGCACTGTCTCCTCCGAGAAAGAGGATTGCAGCACATGCGACACGAAACAAGTTAGGAAAACAGAAGCTTACCCAACGGGAGTTCTTTTAGGCCGCGGCCTCACGTTGCGCGGTGATGCGGTCGAACCATGCAATGATGCTTTCAGGTTCAGGCGTGATCTGCTCGGCAGCGCCACCTGTGAACTCATCGAATTTTTCCTTGTTCAGCCCGTTCACACCGACAAGGACAGGAACATCCAGCGCCAAAGCCTCGGCGATTACGGGGCGGAATCCACGTCCGTCGGCCTCATGCTTGCCAAATTTATTGATGATCAACAATTGCGGCGCGTCGGCCAGCGAAGAGGTCACGTATCCAACGGCCTGTTCCAACGCCGCAGGGTCAAGACGGCAGCCGCGTGACTGTTCCCCAAGCGATTGGGAAATGCGAATCGTCTCCCCCTCGGGCAGAACCCGGACATCCATGTCACATTTGCTGCTGTCGGCGCATTCGGTGTTGGTTTGCACCACCCCTGCCAGACTCGCGCCTTTGGATAGCAGGTGTTCGGCAACCGCGCTCAGCAGGCGGTCGGTTGCGCCACGATCAGTGGTAGTAACATAGGCCAGGTGCATCTAAGGACCCCATAGTACAGTTTTGTGACATTCCAGATAGCACGCAAGTACCCGCGCGGCCACTCTCTTGCTTCACGGTAGTGGTGACAACCCGATCACAGGCGCGTGCAGATGAAGCAGGGCCATGAAGATGGCGATAGCAACAAACCAAACCCAAGGGCGCGGCCAGGGACGCGGTGCGCGCAGCGACAGACGACCTGTATTGCGGGACAACCGAGTCCATTCCATACCCATATCGCGTTGTTTGCGGCTGTCGATCAAAACCATTCCTAAAGCCGAAAAACCTGTGAAAAGCCCGAACAGGATCACGTGTGACAGGCTGCCATTGGCCAGCAGATGCGACCCCGCCCACAGCATCATAGCGGCGAGAATTGGGTGACGCGTGGTCCGCAGGATGCCCGGTTTTTCGGGGTCGAATGCGCGATGCCCCATCCCGCCAAAAGAGAACGGGTTTTGGATCGATATGCCGGCGACAGCCAGCCAGCACACGATTGGCATCACCAAGAGTGGCGCCCAGCGAAAGATGGCAAGCGGCGGGATGACCTCAACATATGGTGCTTGGGCTGCGGCGACGATTAGCCACGCGAGAACCAACAGGGACAATACGGAATATGCCGCAAAATATCCCTTGCGCCCCAATGTTTCGATCAGCCGCCCGCGAACACCCGGCCTCACCGGGATGGCGTGGCTGAGAAGAAAGGTGATCAGTGCTGCGAGGAAGAAGGCCCAACCGGTCATAGTATTCTCCGAACGTATTACGCGCGGTCTACGTCCCGAACGCTGTCCGGTCTTTGTCTAAGATCAAGTGCAGGACAAAAGGGGCGGACGCGCCGCCCCTGCCCTATTTCACAGTCCCAGCGCTTTACGCCGTTCTTCGGCAAAACCCTGCACGATACGGTCGGCAACAAGCGCCAGAATCGCCATAGCGGCCCCGGCCGAGATGCCCAGACCCACATCCGCCTGCCCCAGTGCCAGATAAATCGACTGGCCCAGACCGGTGGTCCCGATCAGCGCCGCGATCACCAGCATTGCAAAGGCATAAAGGATGGTCTGGTTCAGCCCCAGCAGGATCGTCGGCGCAGCATATGGCGCGCGCACGTCACGCATGATCTGCCACTCGGTCGCACCGCTCGAGATTGCGGCCTCCATCATCTCGTCCGGCGTGTTGACCAACCCGTGCCGCGTGTAGCGGATCATCGGGACGATGGCGTAAGCACAAATCGCCAGAAAGGCCGAGAACTCGCCAATCTGGAAAACCATCAGCACCGGGATCAGGAAGACGAATAGCGGGATCGTCTGCAGCATGTCACAAATTGGACGAACGACCTTCCAGACCGGCGCCCACACCGCGCTGGCCAGCCCGATCCAGCCGCCTGCGACGGCACAGGAAAACACCGCAGCCCCGCTGAGGTAAAGCGACAGCAAGGCGCGCTCCCAAAGACCGGAAACAAGGATGGTGCACAGCAACGCCACCGAAAGCAACGCCAGACGCCAGCCGCCCGCGACATAGCTGAGCGCGGCAGCGCCGGTAAGAACGAAGGGCCATGGCAGGTTTGCGATGCCGGTTTCCAACATACCGATCAAGATCAGCACGACCAAACCGCCTGTCAGGTGACCGCGCCATGCCATCAGTGCGGCGATGACCGCGCCGACGGCGAAAAGGCCAAAGCTCATCCCAGCCGTCCACTGGAACCCCCATGTGAAGGGCAAAACCGCCTGATCAAGTCCAATCCGCAGTGGCAACAGAACATAGAACAATGAGTTGTTCTTGAGCGCATCCAGCCAAGGACCATTGGCCTGCGTGAACGCGGTCAGGCCGCTATCGACAGCCTCGGCCATCGGGTCCAGCAGGGTCAGTTCGGACGGGTTCGGCAGCCATGCCCAGAAAGCGACGGTGAACAGACCCGTAAAGCCCAACACCGCCCAGACAACGCGTGGATCATAGCGCTTACGCTCGGTCGCCAGCGTGCCGCTCATCCGGTCGATCACCACAGCAAAAACCACGATGACGAGACCAGCCATCAGCGACTCGCCAAACTGAGCCTTGCGCATGGTCAGAAGGACTTCCCAGCCGATGTCGTTGAACCCGCCGATAACGGCGGCGATAATGACCATCGAAAGGGCGGCCATCAGGCACTGGTTTACACCCACCATGATCTGCGTCGCCGCTGCGGGGATTTCGACCTGAAACAACTGCTGAAACCGCGTGCCGCCGGACATGATGGCTGCCTCTTTGATCTCAGGCTCGACCCGTTCCAGACCCAGCATCACGTTGCGCGCCATTGGCGGGGCCGCATAGATGGCCGAAGCGATCAGCCCTACGACCGGACCAAAGCCGAACAACAGCAACAGCGGGGTCAAATAGGCAAATGTCGGAACCGTCTGCATTACGTCCAGCACCGCCTGAACAAAGGACTTCACGCGCGGCACTTCGTTGGCAAGAATGCCGATGGCACCACCCACGATCAGCGCGACAGGAACCGAAACAGCGACCAGAGCCAGCGTATTCATGCTCTCCGCCCAATAGCCCGAGGCCAGCACGAAACACAGCCCAAAGAAACCCAACGCCGCCATGGGCAATCCGCCCAGGAACCAGCCCAGTGCCGTTACCAGACCGATGAGGATGGGCCATGGTGTATTACCTAATACGAAATTGGCCCCGTTCATGGGATATGCCATCAAATCGGAAAACAACCGCATCGCTGGTTTGATGCCGTTCAGAAACCAGTCCAAAAACGCGCCAACCCACTCAGTCGCGGGCATTTCCCAGGCAGTAGGCCACTTGACCAGCCAAGGCGCAACGCCCTCCAACGCAAGACAAATCGCGCCGACAACGACTGTGATCAATGCCGCCTTCGCGCCAACCGTCAATTGGATCGCGCTGTTACTGGGGATGTCTGACACGGCAGTCATGTCTCATCCACCTGGAGCGCGGCGGCAAGATCAGAAGGATGAACCGTGCCAACAATATTGCCGTTTTCATCTCGCACAGGAACGGGCTCATAAAGCTCCATGCAATGCGCCAACGCGGCGTCTAGCGTCATCGAGGTTGTCAGGCCAGGATCATCCGGGCCACGTTCAGACTCGTCCCGCATGACCGAGGCGACTTTGGCGTGCTGACCCTTGGCCACGTCTTTCGAAAATTCGCGCACGTAATCATCTACGGGGCGCAATACGATATCCGTCGGCGTACCGATCTGAACGATCTTACCGTCGCGCATGATGGCGATGCGGTCGGCCAGTTTCAGCGCCTCTTGAATATCATGAGTAATAAACACGATGGATTTCTTCAGCGTCGCCTGAATGCGCAGGAATTCGTCCTGCAGCTGTCGGCGGATCAGCGGGTCGAGGGCCGAGAACGGCTCGTCCAGAAACCAGATGTCCGGGTTCACCGCCAAAGACCGTGCAATTCCCACGCGCTGACGCTGACCACCGGAAAGCTGACGCGGGTAGCTGTCCTCGCGCCCCTCCAATCCGACCAAAGTGATGACCTCTTGCGCGCGGGTCATCCGTTCCTTTTTGCCGACGCCCGATACGCGCAGTGGATAGGCCACGTTGTCCGCAACGGTCATGTGTGGAAACAGGCCAAAATGCTGGAACACCATGCCCAGTTTTTTGCGCCGCAATTCGGTCAGCGCTTTTTTCGACGCACCGATAACGTTTTCGCCGTCGACACGGATTTCGCCGCCCGTGCCCGGCAGCAATTGCGAGATACAGCGGATCAGTGTGGACTTGCCCGACCCCGACAGGCCCATGATGACGAACAGCTCGCCCTCTTTGACTTCAAAATTTGCGTCCTGAACGGCCGGGATGAACCCGTGTTCGCGCAGATCGGCGGCGGCTTTGTCTGCGTCATTCCCTGACCGAGACAGCGCGTCGGTCAGGGCTTTGTCTGCGCCTTGACCAAAAACCTGCCAGAGATTCTGGCAGGTAATGGCTGGCGTATTCGCGTCGGTCACTTATGCGAACTCACTGCGTTGCCGCGTCAACAACCGGACGCCATTTGTCTTCGTTCGCAGCCATCCATTCGGCGACAACTTCTTCGACTTTACCGCCGTCAACGTCGATCGCGCCCATCATCGGCTGCTGGTCCTCGACCGCCAATTGATAGTTGGACAGGATTTCATAGGCCGCGGGCCATTTTTCTTCCATCCCGTTCCAGCTGGCTTTGAAGATGCGCGAGGGCGAGAAATCGCAGTCGTTCACGGCGTTCGGGTTCGGTCCCCAGGCCGGGTCGTTAAAGCAAGCTTCTTCACCGGCAGGCAATTCAACGAACTGAACGTCATAGGCCGACATCGCCCAATGCGGCTGCCAGAAAGTGATCAGCAGCGGCGACTTGCGCTCGGTCGAGGCGCGCAATTCGGCGATCAGAGCACCTTCGGAACCGGCAGGCACAGCTTTGAACGGCAGTTCAAGACCGGTCATACGGTCGGCGCCGGGCGTACCCCAATCGGCAGGATAGTCGACCAGACGACCACCGGGCAGAGTTTCAGCGGTCGCGAAGACCTGCGCGCAATCCTTCAGCGCTTCCCACGCAGGCAGACCGGGACACAGATCGGCCACGTGCGCCGGATAAGCGATGCCTTCCTTGGCATCCAGACCCAGATCGCCGATTTCGACGACGGTGCCTTCGTCGATTTTCTTGGCGTATTCGTCCGAGACGTTGGATGACCAGATTTCCAGCGTCGCAGTGATGTCGCCATCTGCGATCGCCTGGAACTGGTTCATCATACCAGCGGTCACATATTCGACGTTGTAACCTGCGGCTTTCAGCATCTCGCCCGCCACTTGGGTCGTTACGTGCTGACCGGTCCATTCGTTGATCGCCAGTTTGATCGGCTCGTCCACGGCACCCATATCGGCGGCGTAAGCGGAACCGGCTACCATCATAGCCAACAGGCTGACACTAAGTTTTTTCATCGACATTCTCCCTGTCTTTTTTTGTTTTTCGTCCACCTCAGCGCACAGGTGCGCGCCGGAAGGTTGGACAGACGACAATACCATGTCGCAACATGCACAATATTGGCCGCAAAAGGGAAGTGAACACTTTGAACAAAGGCGGAATTTTTCGCCTTGTACTAAGCTGCAAGTCCCCACCCGCTGCGTTGTACTGATCGCGCGCGTTTTTGCTTAACACAAATATCTGGCGCAGGTCTTTGATTGACGAGTCAATCACAAACCCGAATCCCCTGTTTTGTCGAGTATTTCTTTGCCCGATGTTCGATTTTTCTGCATTTTTTTGATCTCAAACGCGCCAAATGTCCAAAAATTCACTCTCTTTGAGACCTTGCAACGAAGCGTTCAACAAGCAACTTTATCGGTGGAGGACATGATTTATGCGTCATTTCGATGAAATTTTTGCAATGGCCGCCACCCGCCATGGTGGTCGGGATGCGCTGAATGACAAACTGAGCAAACCCAAAAGCCTGGCCGAGCTTGCTGAGATGCCGGAAGATCGCTGGCTGTCGATTATCACCAAGACTATTTTTCAGGCGGGGTACAACTGGAAGGTCATCGAAAACAAGTGGGACGGGTTTGAAATCGCATTTGACGGTTTCGATGTCGGACGCTGCGCCTTCATGGATGATGAGAAATTTGACGCCTTGCTGCAGGATACCCGCATTGTGCGCAGCGGGACCAAGATCGCGACCGTTCGTGACAATGCCGCCTTTTTGCTGGAGCTTCGTGATGAAGGCGGTGCGGGTCAGGTTCTTGGGGGTTGGCCATCGGAGGACTTTGCGGGGCTGCTGGCGATGCTGGGCAAGCGAGGGTCGCGTCTGGGCGGGGCTTCGGCCCAATACGCCATGCGATTTGCAGGGCGCGACAGCTTTATCCTCTCACAAGACGTGACCGCGCGGCTGATTGCCGAAGGCGTGATCGACAAATCCCCCACCTCGAAAAAGGCAATGGCTGCGGTGCAAGCGGCCTTCAACACATGGATGGATCAATCAGGCCGGTCGCTGACCGAAATCAGCGGGGTTTTGGCGATGAGCCTGTGAAAACGGGTTGCAGCGCGGGCGCATCGCATTAGGCTTTGATTATGGCCTTTCGTATTTTGATGACGCTACTAATTTTGCTTGCTGCCTGTGGTCGCCCTTTGACGGATCAGGAACGCGCATTTGCAAGTGCCGTTCAAGGCGACACGCTGGATCTGGATCGCGTGCGCCTTGTTGAAGGTGCGCCGGTAACGCCGATCACGTTTTACCGCAAGGACCGGCCGCGCCTGGCCTGTCGGGAACGTATCCTGCCACCAACCGAAGAAGGTGTCGTCACCGCAAAACCCGCCGCTGTTGCGTTGTTCAATAAGGTCTATTTTAACAAGGACTGGTACCTTGAGGACTATATGTCCGACTTCCCGGAACAAATGGACCTGATTGCCGGGATGTTGCTTGCACACGAGCTGACACACGTCTGGCAATGGCAGAACCGCCAGTCCACTGGTTACCACCCCCTGCGAGCCGCCGCCGAACATGGCGGAAGCAAGGACCCCTACTTGTTCGACCTGCAGACATCGCCTGATTTTCTATCCTATGGATTCGAACAACAGGGGGCGATCGTCGAGGAGTACGTCTGCTGCCGGGCGTTGGACCCTACCGCGCCGCGGACCCAGCGCCTGCATGACATGTTGGGGACGCATTTCGACTTGTCCCCGCTGCCCGGCGCACAACGCGAGCGTGCCGTTGTAATTCCATGGAGCGGAGCGAAGGTCGAAGGGATTTGCCGCGAAGGCTAAGCCTTATTGCAGCGTCTCCAGATATGCCACCAGATCCACAATCGGCTGACTGGTCAGGATCGGCTGCCCATCGGGTGTTTTCATCGAGGTATCCTGCCCGTCGAAATAGGGACCGTAAACCGGCATCGGGCTGCCATGACTGACCAAGGGATCACGCCCGTCGATACGCGCCACAACACGGGCTGTTGGGAACATTCCATCCCCGGATGCCAGCTGTGTCAGATCAGTCGGCTGGATCACCAACACACCAGCCATTGGCCCCTGCCCGGTCGCATCGATCCCATGACAAGTCGCACAATAATGCTGATAGAGTTCGGCACCGGTTTCAACGTTCTGCGCCATAGCCTGAGACGCCAACGCGGCTACACTCGCACAAACGGCCCTGAACATCGGTCTGATCATCGCATCCTCCTGTCACGATTGACATTTGCAGGCTTGCCCGCTGGGCGGCTTGGCGCAATGATCCAGATCAACGAAGCGGGAGGATACGGGCAATGACACAATACGCAGCCATTATGCTGGCGGCCGGGATCGGCGTTCCGATTCTGGCGGCTTTGAATGCCGCACTGGGCAAGCTGATCGGGTCGCCGACAACCGCCGGCGTAGTCCTGTTTGCCATCGCGTTCGTGGCGTCAGCCCTGGTCATGCTGCTGTTTCCAGGAATGGAAGCGCTATCCAAAGTGACCCAAGCCCCGAAACACTTGTTGCTGGCCGGTGTTTTGATTGCGTTTTATGTTCTGTCGATCACCCATGTCGCCCCCCATTTCGGAGTCGGCAACGCAGTGTTCTTTGTTCTGCTGGGGCAGTTGATCAGCACGGCGGCCATCGATCATTTTGGCCTGTTCGGTGCTCAGGTCACGCCGCTGACATGGATACGGGCCGGGGGCATCGCCGTGATGGCAGCCGGTGTCGCCATCACTCAACTGGCTTAAGAACGCCCGCCTCCAGCCGCAGTTTCCGGTCCATCCGCGCGGCCAGATCCATGTTATGCGTGGCAATCAACGCTGAAAGCCCTTCATCCCGGACCAGCGACATCAAAGCACCAAATACCTGATCCGAGGTTTCGGGATCCAGGTTACCGGTCGGTTCATCCGCCAGCAAAACGCGTGGCTTGTTCGCCAGGGCCCGGCAAAACGCAACACGCTGCTGCTCGCCCCCTGACAGGGCGGCGGGGCGGTGTTTGGCACGTGCCGCCACTCCAACGCGGTCCAGCAAGGCCATCGCCCTGTCCAGTGCAGCCTTCTCGGATACACCGTTAGCCAGTTGCGGCAGGGTGATGTTTTCCAGCGCAGTAAACTCGGGCAATAAATGATGGAACTGGTACACGAACCCAACGTCCTGCCGTCTAAGCGCTGTACGGGTTCGATCACCCCTGCCCGCTACATTCTGGCCCGCGATCTCAACTGATCCTTCATCTGGTTTGTCCAGTAGCCCAGCAATGTGCAACAGTGTCGATTTGCCTGCCCCGGATGGCGCGACCAAAGCCACAGCCTCACCTGCGCGCAATTCCAGATCGACCCCACGCAACACCTGCACCTCGCCTGGAGTGGCCTTGAGGTAGGTCTTGGTCAAACCGTTCAGCCGCATCGTCAGATCATTCATAGCGCAGCGCCTCAACCGGGTTCAGCCGCGCCGCACGGCGGGCCGGGAAATAGGTGACGATGAACGACAGCCCCAACGACAGCCCAATCGCCTTAAGAACATCTGAAAGGTGCAACTCGGCGGGTAAGGAGTAGATGCCGCGAATGGACGGATCCCAGACCCCGCCACCCATGACGTAGTTCACGAATGAGAATATCGGGTCGATATAGATGGCAAACAGGCAGCCGAGGATCACTCCCATAACGGTGCCGATGATGCCTGTGAACGCACCGCAGATGAAAAAGACCCGCAGGATCGACCCTTCGCTCAGGCCAATGGTGCGCAGGATGCCAATATCGCGCCCCTTGTTTTTCACCAGCATGATCAAGCCCGACACGATATTCATTGCCGCAATCAAGACGAGGATCGACAGGATGATGAACATCACGTTGTCCTCAACCTCAAGCGCACGCAGAAATCCGCCCGAAGCATCCTGCCACGTCCAGATCTGGCTGCGCCCGCCTGCGGCCTCGAGGATGGGAATCAGAACCGGGGTCATTTTCTCGGGCCGTTCGACCATCACTTCGATCTCGTCGGCCACACTGTCGCGGTTGAAAAAGCTCTGAGCTTGCGTGAACGGCATATAAACGCGGGTGCGGTCGATGTCATACCGCCCGGCCGAGAACACATAGACCACCTGATAAGCGTTCACGCGCGGAGACGTCCCAAAGGCGGTTTTCACCCCATTGGGTGAGGTCAGTTTGACGGTGTCGCCGACCGTCGCCCCAATGCTGCGCGCCACACCTGACCCGATGGCAATCACATCCTCACCGTCCTGAAATTGGGTCAGATCACCGACGGCCTGTTCGCTTTGCGCGACGCCGGGCAGATCACGCAAGTCGTCGGGGCGGATACCAAAGACCTCGACCCCGCTGCTGCGATCGCGATTGGTAATCAGGACCTGCCCTTTGACCAGCGGGGCCGCGCGTTCCACGCCCGGAACCTGCGCGATCCGGCTGGTCATCTCTTCATATTCCGCGATTGTGCGGTCAACGCGCCCCTGCGCATCAAACTCTCCGGCGGAGTACACAGTCACATGGGCGTTTGCGCCCAGAATCGTGCCGACGAATTCGGACCGAAATCCAGAACGGACGGCCAGAGTGGCGATCAGGGCAAAGACGGCCAGCGTGATCCCGATCAGGGAAATCCACGTCATGACGCTCACGCCACCTTCGGCACGGCGCGCGCGCAGGTAACGCCACGCGATTTTCCACTCAAATGGGGCAAAGGGCGGGGGTGTTCTGGCCATGCCTGCTCCGGTTATTTTGTTGTCGCGACCCTTTCGGCATTTCACCGGATGGTCAAGCCGGTTATCAGCCGGTCAGCGTTGCCGCGCGGTTTAGCACCTCTTCGGCGCGTGGCTGGGCACAAATGCCCCTATGTTCCAACTCGGAAAACACACGGTCCCGCAGTTCGCCGGGCAACAGCGACAAGGCGCGGTTATGCAGACCCAACGTCAATGCAGCGGGATCATCCAGCATCGCCAACTGCGATGCCATTTCCTCGGGCGAATAGGTCGGCCAGAGCCCGATATTGCATTGCGCGTGGTCCTCGAACCACTTTGCATAGCCATCCGGCGATTTGAGGCAGAACGCATTCAGCAACATGAACTCGGACGGTCGCCTGCGCGATCCGAACAGCGCCTGAACCGAGCCATACCGATCGTTGATCTCGTCCAACAGCGCCAAGGCCAAGGATCGGCGCATCGCGAAAGGGGTCGCAAATGTCGTGGTCCTTAACCCGTTGAGGTCGGTACCTGACGCGCCCAGTGCATCAAGGCTCTCGACCAGCCAATTGCGGTGGTAATCGCTTTGGACGTCGATGAAAGCGATACGCGCCGCACCATTGTCAGCAAAGAACTCAGTCGGATCAAAGCTGCGCAGAAAGACGTTCTTGGTGTCCAGGATAACCATGTTCTCGGACGCCGCAACGCGCGCGGCGCCCAGCTTCAGAACTTGCTGACTGCGATACCCGTTGGACCCGCGCCACCCCTGCCTGCGAATGCCGGGAATACGAAACCGATTTTCGATCATGATCCGATCCGACAAGGATCGCCCCGCGTACTGACCGGGCTGCAACAACAGGTCATCGCCGCCCAGGACCTGAACCTTGGATCGCAGTGGGCCGTATGAAGCCAAAAGGGGTTCGATTTTTGCCCTAAGCGTATCTTCATCGCAGTCATTCATGATCACGTGAATCGACGAAACCATGTCCGGATCGACAAAACGGGCAAAAGACAGCGCCTGAAGTTCAAGCAGGGGAAAGTCCTTGGAATACACGACGGTCGCGAAACTCAGCACAGCGCGGGCCCTTTCATCGTTTTGCTCGGTTTATCAGCAATTTCGGCGCGGTCAAATTCACTCTCAAAGCCTCGAAAATGCGAATCAGTAGGGCCACGGGTCGAACGGTCACACGAATTTAAGGAGATCGTCCGCCACCAAAATATACCCCCGGTTGTGACGCTCTTCACAGACAGCCCGGTATTGTTTCAGGTATGAAGTCAATGTGAGCATGGCGAGGCAAACTGAACTCAAAATGCAACATTTGAAACGCAACTTTATTTCGCGTTTTGCTTATTTTTGGAAACTTTGTCACCCTGATTGTGGGGGAATACATTTTTTAGAGCGGGGGTCGCTCATGAGTATTCGAATTGAAACTGAACAACCGGACGCATTTTCGGTCCGACAAACATCAACAGAACTGGATTGTGAATCCGCAGTTCTACTGCGAGCAACGATCCTTCCGATCTTTGCCAGCGCGGCAAGCTGGGCTGGTCTGACCGACATCCTGAACGACAAGGGGTATCGCCTGGTCTTCCGGGATGGACGGATGTGCCTAACCGATCAAACTACCGGAGACCGGATTTGCGGTCTGCGCTTCCTGGGCCTTGAGTTCAGGGATTTGGTGCGACGGCTGGGCCGTCCAGTCGTTGTCGCACGGGGCCATGAGGCAGACGGAGATGTTCTGACCGCCCGACCGACAGCCTGACGCGCCTAAAAGCTGCGCCAGAACTGAACGGATCGGCGCGTCGTCTTCCACAGACTATGGCGCGCGGCGGCTTTGATGGCATCCGACGTGCCGGGCTTTAACAAGCGCTCAAGGACCAGCGCCGCGGGCATGTGACCGCGTTGGTAATATCGAGCGAAATCGGACTGTGTCAGGACATCGGCCGACCTGTACCCGCCGTAGTAATTCATCCAGACACGGGCGTAGTCTTCCGCTGTTGCGGCATCGTCGCTCGTAGCGCCCCTGCCCCAGAACATGGATATCGGGTCGTCAATGCGCTCGCCCTGATACCCTTCGGTCAAAAGGCGTAACATCAGATCGTAATCGGCCGCGACGCTAAATTGAGTGTCATGTCCGCCCAGCGCCAAGAACACATCCCGCTTCAGCAACACAGAGTTATGGCAGAACGGCATCCGCTGCAGAATCGCTGTCAGCGACATCCGCTTCTCTCGGCTTTCCGACCCATCCTCGAACCGGCGCAGGGTCGAGCCGAACAGGAAATCCGGCTGTGTCGCTTCAAGCCGATCAGCGACGATGTTCAAAATGTCGTCGGATGCCAGCGAGTCATCCGAGTTCAGGAACAACAGATATTTCCCACGCGCGGCCTTCGCGCCCTTGTTCATCGCGTCATACAAACCGGTATCCGGTTCGCTTATCAGCCGGGTGCTAGCCGCGTCCGCAGTCAGGTTCTGTAGAACCTCGACCGTACCATCGGTCGATGCCCCATCCTGAATGATATGCTCAGCCCGGTCGCAATTCTGACGCGCCATGCACTCGATCACCTCTCGAAAACTGTCCTGCCGCCCTTGCGACAGCAGGTCATAGGTCGCGGTAATGACCGAGATCAGCGGCGCGTCTGAGGTATCAGGCGATGCGCTCATAGATCTCGGCGATCTTGGTAACGGCGGCTTCGGGGGACATCTCCTCGCTTTCGCCTGTACGGCGACAGGTCAGTTCAACTACTCCGTTTTTCAAACCGCGCGGGCCAACGGTGATGCGCCAGGGCAGACCAATCAGGTCCATGGTGGCAAACTTGCCCCCTGCCCGTTCCTTACGGTCATCATACAACGGGTCGAGGCCCAGCGCAGTCAGCGCGCCGTAGATCTTGTTACAGGCGGCGTCGGCCTCGTCATCACCCTGTTTCAGGTTGACGATACCGCAATGGAACGGCGTCACGCCTTCGGGCCAGATGATGCCCTTGTCGTCATGGCTGGCCTCGATGATCGCGCCGATCAGGCGGCTGACGCCGATACCGTGGCTGCCCATGTGAACAGGAACCGGCTTTCCATCGGGGCCTTGAACAGTTGCGCCCATGGCTTCGGAATACTTGGTGCCAAAGTAGAAGATCTGACCAACCTCGATCCCACGCGCCACACGGCGACGCTCTTCGGGGACCTGATTGAACAGCGCCTCGTCATGGGTTTCATCCGTGCGCGCGTATTTCGAGGTGAACTCTTCGAGAATGGCCTGACACTGCTCGCGGCTGTCGTAGTCGATTTGACGATCACCAAAGGTCAGGTCGGTGACTGCACTGTCATAGAACACCTCAGATTCACCGGTGTCGGCCAGAACGAGGAACTCGTGCGTGTTGTCGCCACCGATAGGGCCGGAATCGGCACGCATCGGGATGGCTTGCAGGCCCATGCGCTCATAGGTGCGCAGATAAGTGACCAGATGGCGGTTGTAGGCGTGCAGCGAGTCCTCTTTGGTCAGGTCAAAATTATACCCGTCCTTCATGTAGAATTCGCGTCCGCGCATTACGCCGAAACGGGGGCGGATTTCATCGCGGAACTTCCACTGGATTTGGTACAGCGTCAGCGGCAAGTCTTTGTAGCTGCTCACATGACCGCGGAAGATGTCGGTGACCAGTTCTTCGGCAGTCGGCGTGAACAGCATATCCCGGTCATGCCGGTCTTTCATGCGCAGCATTTCCTGACCGTAGTCATCATACCGCCCGGATTCGCGCCACAGATCCGCCGACTGGATGATGGGCATCTGGATCGCGATATGGCCAGCGCGTGCCTGCTCTTCATGGATGATGTTTTCCAGCTTGCGCAGCACTTTGAAGCCCAGCGGCAACCATGAATAAATCCCGGCAGCAGCTTGCTTGATCATCCCGGCGCGCAGCATCAGCCGGTGGCTGACGATCTGGGCCTCGGAGGGGTTTTCCTTGAGAACGGGCAGAAAGTAACGGCTGAGGCGCATTGGTGAACCTTTAAAGGTGAATTTGGACTTCAAAGTTGCTTATGCCAAAGCCCCGCCGGGGGCAATCATGCATTGGTTATTTTGCGACCTCGGGCCGGTCGGTTTTTTGATTGACCCGCCAGTCAGGGTTTTCAATTGTGACTGAAATACCAATTCCAGGGGGCACCCATGCAAACCATTCAGGAACCCGCGCGTCAAATACCGGTTGTTCATCAAACAGACGTTCTTGTGGTCGGGTCAGGACCGGCAGGACTGGCCGCCGCGTTGGCAGCAGCCCGAGCCGGGGTCGAGGTGTCGCTGGTCGACCGCTTCGGCTGCATGGGTGGCAACATCACCGCCGTCGGCGTTGAGGGCTTCGCTTGGTATCGCCATGAACAGACGGTCGAAGCTGGCGGAATCGGCATGGAGTTCGAGACCCGCGCCAAGGACATGGGCGCCGCGGTGCCCGAAAGCCAGTCGCTGAGCTATGAGTTGGACAGCGAAGGTTTTAAGCTAGTGGCCGACAAGCTGGTTGAAGAGGCAGGCGTTCATCCGATGCTGCATCGGCAATTCGTCGCTCCGATCATGGAAGGTGACCGGATCACCGGCATCATCACCGAATCCAAAGCAGGGCGCGAAGCGATCCTGGCCAAGGTTGTGATCGACGCCACCGGCGACGCCGATGTAGCCCACCGCGCAGGCGCGCCAACCCACAAAACCGCCCGCGAAGACATGATGGCAGCCTCGGTCATGTTCCATCTGGCTGGTGTCGACAAACGCGCCTTTATGGAGGGCGTCAAGGCCGACCCCCAGACCTACAAGGATTGGGGCGGCGGCGGTGAGTGGAATATCGAGACGTCGGGCAAAGAAGACGACATGTTTTCGCCCTTCGTCCACAAACCTTTCCAGCAAGCCATCGATCAAGGGCTTATCCCCCCGCATCTGAACACTATCGCGGGCACCTGGGGTGCAATGCACGATACGGGTGAACTGACCTATATGAACCTCATCCACCTGGCCGAGATCGACGGCACCGACCCCGACAGTTTGACACGTGGCGAGATCGAAGGCCGTCGTCAGTCGATGCTGGCCATCGAAGCGCTGCGCCGGTTCATGCCGGGTTGCGAGAATGCTCGGTTGCGAAATTTCGGTATGACCATCGGCATCCGCGACACGCGCAAGATCGACGCGGTCTATAACATGACCGAAGATGATGCCCGCCATCAGGGCCGGTTCGATGATACGATCGGCATCTACCCTGAATTCATTGATGGCTATGGCATCCTGATCCTGCCGACTACGGGACGTTACATGCAGGTCCCTTACCGTTCGATGCTGCCCAAAGGTGTCAAAGGGCTGCTGGTCGCGGGTCGTTCGCACGGGGCGGACAAGGTCGCCCATGCCGCGACGCGCAATATGGCTTGCTGCGCGGTCATGGGTCAGGGGGCGGGAATTGCCGCGGCCTTGTCGCTAAAAAGCAATCAGGGTCTGCACGAGATGAACCTCGCCCCTGTTCACACCGAGCTGGATCGGCAAGGCGTGAGGGTTCACTGATGCAATCAATCCCGACGATCGACATCTCTCCACTGAAGGACACGGCCCAATTGGACCATGCAGCAACCGTTCAGCGGATATTGGACGCCTGCACCGACATCGGCTTTCTCTCCATCACAGGCACTGGGGTTTCGCCTGACACCGTTGATCAGGTCCGTGCCATGACGCGCGCAATCTTTGACATCGATGAACAGAGCAAGTGGGATCAGGCGATCACCCGCGACAACTATCGCGGATATATCCCCATGGGTTTCTTCACGCCCAATGATGGCTCGGGCAAGGCGGACAAATACGAAGGTTACAAGCTGCATTTCGAAGTTTCCGAGGACCACCCGGTTCGCGATGACTGTGCGCTTTATGGCCCGAACCTCTGGCCGGTTGAAGTACAGGGCGCGCGGAAAGTGATACTGGAGTATTGGTCGCAACTGGACCACGTGGCCGAACTGCTGCTGGGCGCGCTTGAAATCGGCTTGGGTCTGAAGCCCAACGTCCTGAAAGCGGCCTTTGCCACCCCGATGACAAACATGACACTGTTGCACTATCCGCCGCAGGCCTCGGATGAGGAAGGCTTTGGCATTCATCCGCACAAGGACACGGATGCCCTGACCATCATTGCCCCCGACCCCGTCGGCGGGCTTGAGGTGCAGACCCGGGATGGCGGATGGATCACCCCGGATTGCCCTCCCGGCGGCTTTATCGTGAATATCGGCGACATGCTTGAGCTTTGGTCCGGCGGCCAGCTTAAATCCACTCCGCATCGGGTGGTCAATAAATCTGGCAAAGAACGCTATTCCTTCCCTTATTTCGCAGTTCCGCGTCATGACGTGGTCGTTGAACCTCTACTGCCACCCCTGCCCGGCTTTGATCGACCATCTGTTCATTGCGGACATTGGTCCGCCGAAATCTGGCGCACCAACTGGCCCGATGAGAATGCCACCGCCGATACGCCCGAGCTTGGGACGCTCAGCTCATAATCATTGGAAATCTCCATGGCATGAACCGCTTGCATCACGTGGCCGCTTACGCCAAGAACACCAGTAAGAGCCAAGAACAAGGGGACGAGCATGGCCTTGCCGGTAAAGGATCAACTCAGATACTGGGGCATTGCCGCTGTTATTTTTGTGCTTTTACTATGGGCACTTGGCGACGTTCTACTCCCTTTTGTAATTGGCGGCGCGATCGCCTATTTCCTTGATCCTGTCGCAGATCGACTGGAAAACCTGGGCCTGTCGCGCATGGCGGCCACGGCGATCATCACAGTTGTCGGCATTCTGGGCTTTGCTCTGGCAATCCTGATGGTCGTTCCGGCGCTGATTACCCAGTTGATCGAATTGGTCGAGGTTATGCCAAGCCTGTTCCAGCAGCTGCGCAGTTTCATCGAACAACAGTTCCCCTCTCTTCTGGACCGCGAATCCAACTCGCATCAATTCCTTGTCTCTTTGGGCGAAACGCTGAAGTCCAAAACAGGCGATGTATTGCAATCCGTAGCAGCCTCATTGGGTTCGGCGATCAACGTCGTAGTTCTGTTGGTCATTGTTCCGGTTGTGGCCGTCTACATGCTGCTGGACTGGGACCGCATGATCGCCCGGATCGGTGATCTACTGCCCCGCGATCACGCCCCGACGATCAAACGACTGGCCGGTGAAATTGACGCCGTTCTGGCCTCATTCGTGCGCGGCATGGGCACGGTCTGCCTGATCCTTGGCACCTATTACGCCGTTGCACTGATGGCGGTCGGCCTGCAGTTCGGACTGATCGTCGGTTTCATCGCGGGTCTGGTCACATTCATTCCCTACCTCGGCGCGCTTATCGGTGGCACGCTGGCTATCGGTCTGGCGCTGTTCCAGTTCTGGGGGGATTGGGCGCATATCGGTCTGGTTGCCGGGATCTTTGCGCTGGGCCAGGTAACCGAAGGCAATTTCCTGACGCCAAAGCTGGTAGGTAGCTCAGTGGGTTTGCACCCAGTATGGTTGCTGCTGGCTCTGTCAGTTTTCGGTGCCTTGTTCGGCTTTGTCGGGATGCTGATTGCCGTACCCGTTGCTGCCGCACTGGGCGTGTTGGCGCGGTACGCGACATCGGTCTATCTGGACAGCCGCCTGTATACCGGCCTCGAAAGCGTGGATCAGGAAGACCTGTAAGATGGCCCTTCAGCTAAGCTTTGATCTTCCGGCCAAAACCGCGCTGGGGCGTGAGGATTTTTTCGTCTCTCCTGCGAATGCACTTGCGGTTGCAATGATCTCGGCCACGTCCTGGCCGGGCAACAAACTGGTCCTGAGCGGCCCTGCGGGTGCCGGAAAAACCCATCTGGCACATGTCTGGGCGGCAGAAACCGGTGGTCGGATCATTCAGGCCGCGGATGTGCGTCACGAAGACGTGCCGGATCTGGCAAGCGCGCCTGTCGCGGTCGAAGACGTCCCGATGATCGCAGACGACTTAGAACAACAGAAAACACTGTTTCACTTGCACAATCTTGTGTTGGCCGAAGGCAACGCCCTTCTTATGACTGGACGGCTTGCCCCTAATTTCTGGCAACTTCCGCTGCCCGATCTTCAAAGCCGGATCGAGGGCGCGCATCACGTGGCACTGGATCCTCCGGATGATGCATTGCTGGGCGCGGTTCTGGCCAAGCTGTTCGTGGACCGGCAATTGAACCCCAGCCCTGAGGTCATCGCCTATTTGGTCAAACATATGGACCGGCGCTTTGAAACTGCCGCCAGTGTTGTGGCGCAACTGGACCAGCTTGCCCTATCGGAAAAGCGCGACATTACCCGCGCCTTGGCGGTGCGTGTTTTGAGCGCAGATTTAGATGATATCCAATCTGGGAATTGACCCACGCCGGGTCATCTCGCATTCTGCACGCGGAATATCTGGAAGAGACATGGATCAGACTGTCGTTACCGAAATCCCTGACTGGGGTCCGTTCGGAAAGCCCCTCTTTGATGACCCCCAAGCCCGAGCTCTGTCACGCGTGGGCGTGGTTGACGTCGGATCAAACTCAGTCCGGATGGTGATCTTTGACGGCGCCGCGCGCTCACCGGCATATTTCTACAACGAAAAAGTGATGTGCGAGCTCGGCGCGGGCCTTTCGGACACGGGGCGGCTCAACCCTACGGGTCGCAAGCGCGCTCTGGCTGCTTTGGGTCGGTTTGCCCAACTCTCCGATGACCTTGGCCTGCCCGGCCTACATGTCGTCGCCACCGCCGCCGTGCGCGAGGCCGAGGATGGCCCCGAGTTTTGTGCTGAGGTCAAAGCCGAAACCGGCCTGACCGTATCGGTCATTAACGGCGATGAAGAGGCTCGCCTGTCCGCGCAGGGTGTCCTGCTTGGATGGCCCGGCGCATATGGCCTGATCTGCGACATCGGCGGGTCCTCAATGGAATTAGCCGAGATCGGAGACGGCGGCGTCGGCCGGCGCCTGACCTCGGTGCTGGGGCCGCTGAAACTGCGGGACATCAAAGGTGGCCGGCGTGCGCGCAAGGCGCACATCAAAGCCACGATGGAGGATCTGCGCGACCAGATGGGGCCGCAACGGGACCGGTTGTTCCTAGTGGGCGGAAGCTGGCGGGCCTTTGCGCGTCTGGACATGCTGCGCCGGGGTTATCCCCTGAACGTGCTGCATGAATATCGCATGACCACCAAGCAGGTGCGCGAGACCATTAAATTCATCGAAAAAGGTGACCCGGAAAAGCTGCGCAGCAAAGCCGGTGTGTCAGGATCACGGATGGCGTTGATCCCCTATGCGATGGATGTGCTGGCACGCTTGATCCGCACGTTCAAACCCAAGGATATCGCCATTTCCAGCTATGGTATCCGCGAAGGTCTGCTTTACGAACAGATGCCGCAAAACCTGCGGGACCGTGATCCGTTGATCGAGGCGAGCCGTTTTTCCGAAGCCAAGGACGCCCGCCTGCCCGGTTTCGGAAAACATCTGCTTGATTTCGTGATGCCGCTGTTCAAATCAGCCCCGCCCGCGCGAATCCGCCTGATAAAGGCGGCCTGTCTGTTGCACGACGTCAGCTGGCGCGCGCATCCTGACTATCGCGCCGAGGTCTGTTTCGACTACGTCACACGTGCCAATCTGGGCGGCTTGAAGCACTCGGAACGAGTCTATATCGGGCTGGCCCTGCAGCACCGGTATCGCAACAAACGCGAGGGCAACCGCTTCACCGCACTGTACGAACTCCTAGACGAGAAAGACCAGAAACAGGCCGAGATTCTCGGAAAAGCCATGCGGTTTGGTGCCATGCTGTGGATGCAGAACGATGCGCCGATGGCGACTTTGAAGTTTTACCCCAAGAAGCAACAACTGGACCTGTTCCTGCCAACTGCCGCACGCCCCCTGTTCAACGAAGTGGCTGAGGCGCGGCTAAAGTCACTCGGCAACGCTTTGAAATCCGAAACCCGCGTCATCATCCGGGACTAGATATCAAATCTCGGTTTCGCCCTCAGGCGCGTCTTCAGGGATCTCTGGCTGGGCATCTGGGTTCTGCGGTGGTTTTTTGCGGATAATTATATCGCCGTTAGGCAGGATCTCGGGTGCTTCATAGGCGCTCCAATCCTCAATCTCATCTGCCAGCTCGGCCAAGGCGGGCCCCATTTCCGCAATAAATGACTGCATTGCAGGGCCAAACTGTTCGGCCAGGCCCAGTAGGTCATCCAAAGCAGGCTCCATCTCTTGGCGCAGGCCTTCAAAGAACAGCTCTGCCCCCTGCTCCATCAGGGATTTGTTCCCCTCTTCCTCGGCAGAGGCCGGAAGGGCAAAAGTGACGGTCAGCGCGCAGATTGGAATGAAACGTCTCATATCCAAAACATAGGGCAACTAAAAGTCGGTTGGAAGGTCACAGCTCGATATCCAGAGTGACAGGGAAATGGTCAGACGCGGTTAGCAACGCTTCATGTAGATCCTGCGCATCACGGCAAGCCGGATCGCGAAACGGATGCCATATGCGCCAGTCCGGGCGACGATCCTTTAACCCATCGCTGATCATAATATAGTCCAGCAACGCCTCAAGATACCCGCGATCTTGGGGCCGATAAAAACGCGCGGTCGACGGGCGTTCACCCGGTTCTGACCTGAAGGCCGTATCCGCGTGGGGATCAAACACCCCCGATTGCAGCAGGATTTCAACCGATGAGCGACCAAACAAGTTTTCGAATTCGTCCAGCCCCGGACCATCGTTCAGATCGCCCATTAAGATCACCTGTTCATCAGCCGCCAGATGCGCCTTGATCCGCCTGCCCAGCCAGATCGCCTGAGCCAGCTGTTTCCGACGATTGGCGATCGAGATGCGGATCGCCGCATCGCGGGTTTCCGCCCCATGAGGCGCCTTTGACTTCAGATGCGCGCCAATAAGACGGAACCGTTCGCCTGCCTTGGTTTCAACTGCCAATTCCATAGGCGGTTTGGAAAACTGCACCTGATCCTCGGTTGCGTCGATATCGAGGTCGATGTGAAACACGTGATCGAAACGCGGAGCCCGTTGCCCTCCGTCTTTTGGATCATGTCGCACCGTCAGAACGCGCGGGTCATACAACAAAGCCAGTTCTTGATGTGTATCGTTGGCAAATCCCATCACGGCTTCGCTGGTGCGCAGATCGAAAGCCTCGGCAAAGTTTTGCAGTGCGCGGACCGTGTTCTGAGATTTCCCTGTGTTTGGTGCTTCGACAACCAGCACAGCATCCGCATCGATCGCCGTCAGAACCTTGGCGATAGCCTCGATCTGCTGCGCCTTGGTGACATCATGGCGACCTGACCAACTGTCATCGGTGATCAGTTCGTCATGACGATCAAACAGATTGGCGAACCACTCGATGTTATAAGTCGCGAGGCGCATGCCTCAGGCCTGCGCGCCGTTGATTTCGTCCCAGGCGCGGTTGATGTCGATCATCTTCTTTTCTGCCAAACGTACGGCCTCCTCCGGGACACCACGTGCCAACATTGCATCGGGATGTGTTTCGCGCACAAGTTGCCGCCAAACCTTGCGAATATCGGGTAACGGCATGTCCCGTGGCACCCCAAGAACCGTGTAAGGATCATTGGGCGCATCAGGCACAAAACGGGCACGCAAGGCCATGAACTGCGCATCGGTCTGGCCGAAAATATGGCTGACCTCTTCCAGAAACTCGTTTTCGTTAGGGTGATAGAACCCGTCCGCCATGGCGATGTGGAACAACCCTTCCATCAGGTCACACAGCGTGGTGCTGTCCTCAGAGAACATGCGCGCGATCTTGCGGGCATAGTCCTGATATCCTGCAACATCCGTGCGGGCCATGTTGAACACGCGCGCCGCGCCTTCCTCGTCATCACGCGCGATCTGGAATACGTCGCGGAAAGCTGTGACCTCATCTCGCGTCACCTGCCCATCCGCCTTGGCCATTTTCGCCCCCAAGGCGATCACAGCAATGGTGAATGCCACCGACCGTTCGGGTGGCGAGCGCAGCTTTTCAAAGACTGCGGTAAGGCTTTCACCTTGGGCAAGCGCGCTTAGCGCATCGGATATACGGATCCAGATCGACATGAGCGCACCCTAGCGTCCCAAATCGTGACTGTCAGGTGCAACCAAACCGTCTGTGGCAAGAATTTTCTGCATCAGCACAAGGTCCAGACGTTTCCCCCACTTTAACCCAACCTCGGGCATGCGTCCGACTTCGACAAAGCCCACGGCCGCGTGAAAAGAAACTGCCCCCGGATTTGCCGAAGAAATCCCCGCCACCAGTGCATGAGTTCCCTCTGCCCGGGCGGCGGCCTCAAGCGCCCGCATCAAAGCACGCCCCGTACCTTGTCCGCGCGCATCAATGGCCAGTTGGATGGTCAGCTCGCGGCACTGCGCGTATCCCGGACCGGATCGAAACGGACAATAGGTTGCAAACCCAAGAATCTGGTCGTCCTGGTCTGCCACAAGATAGGCCGGACCGCGCGCTTCGATGTCACGTGCAATGCTGTCCACGCTGCGTTCGTCGGTTGTGAAGGTTACCAGCGTGTCGCGGATGATTGCATTGGTGATCGCAGCTATCTCTTTTGCATCCGCTGCTTTGGCTTGTCTGATTTTCATTCCAACACGCGCTTCCCATGCGGTGTTTCGAACTCTGCCCGCAATGCGGCCGGGCCTGTGTCAAAAACCACAGCGTCCATTTCGCCTAGCAGCCTGGCAAGCTCCAGCGCGTCCGGGTGAAAAACCACCAACCGACGCAAGCGACATCCGCTATCCTGCAACATATTTGCCGGATGCAAATCTCCGTGCCACTGAATAAGCGCCGGGAACAGATTGTCGAAGGGCAGACGCCCGTTTGGCGGAACCGCCATTTGCCAGCTCAACGCGCCGCGGGCCAGATCAATCGGATGCCCAATGCCATCGGGGAAAACGGTCAACGAGGCTGAAATGTCAGGCACCCGGCAAATCCAGTTGGTAAGGCGCGGCGCGCCCTTGAACCGGTCCAAATCGAACCATCTGGTTCTTTGCGGATTCGGTGCCTGAGGGTCAATCGCGATGGCCTCAAGGTACAGGCCATCTCGCAACCCCAGCAAGCGGTTATATGTGCCGAATCTTTCATGCTTGCCGCCGTCCTGCAGCGGTACTCCCAATGCCTGTTCGACATGGGCAGACGCTTCTTCGAGCGTTTCGCCCGCAACCGCCAGATGATCCAGTAACACGCAGCGCCTCCTATGAAAAACGACCAGACCCTTTCGGATCTGGTCGCATGTTTTCCTTAAAGGCGGTGGATCACAAGATTTTTCGACGAAAATCTTTGAAAGCCTCAGCCTTTCGCTTCACCGATCAGGCGCACGATGTCCTGAGCGGCTTCTGGAATATTGGTGCCCGGGCCAAAGATCGCTTTAACGCCGTGATCATAGAGGAATTGATAATCCTGCTGCGGGATCACCCCGCCGCAGATAACAAGAATGTCCTCGGCACCGGCTTTCTTCAGCTCTTCCACCAGCTGCGGCGCCAATGTTTTGTGCCCCGCTGCCTGCGACGAAATACCGATGACGTGCACGTCGTTGTCCACGGCGTCCTGCGCGGCCTCTGCCGGGGTTTGGAACAGCGGACCTACATCCACGTCAAACCCGATATCCGCAAAGGCGGTTGCGATCACCTTGGCACCGCGGTCATGCCCATCCTGCCCCATCTTGACCACCAGCAGGCGCGGGCGGCGGCCTTCAGCCTCAGCGAATTCCTCGATGGACTTCTGGATCGCGGCAAAACCTTCGTCGCCTTCGTATGCCGCGCCATAGACACCGGCCAGCGTTTTCACTTCGGCGCGGTGGCGACCGAATTCCTTTTCCATTGCCATGCTGATCTCTCCTACGGATGCACGGGCGCGGGCGGCCTCGACGGCGGCGGCCAGCAGATTTCCACCTTCACTGGCGGTCTTGGTCAGCGCGTCCAGCGCCGCCTGACAGGCGGCCTCGTCACGGGTGGCACGGATACGATCCAACCGCGCGACCTGAGCTTCGCGCACGGCGACGTTGTCGACATCCAGAATGTCGATCGGGTCTTCTTGTTCCTTGCGGTACTTGTTGACACCGACGATGACCTCATCACCCCGGTCAATCATGGCCTGACGGCGGGCGGCGCTTTCCTCGATCCGCAGCTTGGGCATACCGCTGGCAACGGCCTTGGTCATGCCGCCCATTTCCTCAACCTCTTCCATCAAGGCCCAGGCTTTTTCGATCAACTCGTTGGTCAGGTTTTCGATGTAGTACGAACCAGCCAACGGATCGACGACGTCAGTGACACCTGTTTCCTCTTGCAGAACCAACTGCGTGTTCCGCGCGATACGGGCCGAGAAATCAGTGGGCAGCGCAATCGCCTCGTCCAGAGCATTGGTGTGCAGCGACTGGGTGCCGCCCAGAACCGCGCTCATCGCCTCATAGGCGGTGCGGATCACGTTGTTATACGGGTCTTGTTCTTGCAGTGACACACCCGAAGTCTGGCAATGAGTCCGCAGCATCTTGGAGCGTTCAGATTTCGCGCCAAAATCGGTCATCACCCGGTGCCACAGCGTACGCGCAGCCCGCAGTTTGGCGATCTCCATGAAGAAGTTCATGCCGATGGCGAAGAAAAACGACAGACGCCCTGCGAACTTGTCGACGTCCATGCCAGCCTGCGTAGCGGCGCGGACGTATTCCCGACCGTCGGCCAGCGTATAGGCCAGTTCTTGCACGAGGTTCGCCCCGGCCTCTTGCATGTGATAGCCCGAGATCGAGATCGAATTGAATTTCGGCATCTCGTTCGACGTGAACTCAATGATGTCCGAGATGATCTTCATCGAAGGCTCGGGCGGGTAGATGTAGGTGTTGCGCACCATGAACTCTTTCAGAATGTCATTCTGAATGGTGCCGGACAGGACGGATTTATCATGCCCCTGCTCTTCACCTGCAACGATGAAACTGGCCAGAATTGGAACCACCGCCCCGTTCATGGTCATCGAAACCGAAACCTTGTCCAACGGAATACCGTCGAACAGGATTTTCATGTCCTCGACGCTGTCGATTGCCACACCGGCCTTGCCCACGTCACCGACCACGCGCGGATGGTCGCTGTCATAACCGCGGTGAGTCGCCAGATCGAAAGCGACCGACACACCTTGCTGACCAGCCGCCAGATTGCGGCGATAGAACGCGTTCGATTCTTCGGCGGTCGAGAAGCCTGCATATTGGCGGATCGTCCACGGTCGGCCCGCATACATCGTCGCCTTCACGCCCCGCGTGAACGGCCCGAACCCCGGCATCGACCCCATATGCGGCAGTTCAGCGGTGTCTTCCTGCGTGTAAAGAGGTTTGACGTCGATACCTTCCAAAGTCTCTTTGGTCAGGTCGTCCAACGGGCGTCCGCGCAGCTCTTTCTCGGCCAGCGCTTGCCAGTCTTTCGTATCGGTCATTGCGTATTCCTTTTCTCAATTCGGGTCGCGAACAGGCATTGCCTGCGCGTTTTAACGTTCGGTGCCGCGCGTCGCGGCAGGTGTAAACGCGATATTTTGAAGCCTGCGTGCAATTCGCCGGTCGCATTCACCAGCGCAGAGGCTATATTCAAACGAACAGGAGGCCCTATGACACGAACGCTTGCCCTTGTTTTCTCGGCACTATTCCCGCTGGTCGCGATGGCGGCAGATGGGTCTGCGCCTGCCGATGAAGATTTTGTCCGCCCCGCTGGTGACAGCGAGCTGAGCGAATACTTATGGGTCAGTCGGCCCATCGTCGTCTTTGCCGATACCCCGGCCGATCCGCGTTTCCGGCAGCAAATCGACATGCTTCTGGAAGGCGAAGAAGCCATGCGCGACCGGGATGTGGTCGTGCTGACCGATACCGATCCGTCCGCCCGTTCTCCGATCCGGTCACAATTGCGCCCGCGCGGCTTCCAGATGGTGTTCGTCGACAAGGACGGCGTGGTCAAACTGCGCAAACCTTCGCCGTGGAGCACACGTGAAATCGGCCGTTCCATCGACAAAACGCCCCTGCGCGAACGTGAAATCCGCGAACGACGCGAGGGCGGCTGAGCGCTTTCGCCACGCCCAAAGCTCCCGGCGCGAACCGCCGGGAAACCATGGAGATATGGTGAAAACGCGATCATGATCACTCGAACTCGATGATCACGTCGTCCACGGCGAGGTTGTCGCCGGGGCCTGCGTTGACTTTGGACACGACACCCTTCTTCTCGGCGCGCAGGATGTTTTCCATCTTCATCGCC
This sequence comes from Ruegeria atlantica, assembly GCF_947495585.1. Taxonomy (GTDB): domain Bacteria; phylum Pseudomonadota; class Alphaproteobacteria; order Rhodobacterales; family Rhodobacteraceae; genus Ruegeria; species Ruegeria atlantica_G. Next base: position 105,284 of record NZ_CANLZK010000002.1, read on the forward strand.
TCAACAGTGCACAGTGCCTGACCTTCCTGCACTTCCTGCCCCACTTCGACGTCGATCTTTACGATCAGGCCGGGCATCGGGCAGAGCAGCATTTTCGAAGTATCCGGCGGCAGCTTTTCGGGCATCATACGCGCCAGCTCGGCCTGACGAGTCGTGCGGACATGAACCTTGAGGTCTGCACCCCGGTTGCGAATACGGAATCCGCCCGAGATTTTTCCGACTTTCAGAACCAGCGGGCTGCCATCGACGTCCAGCACCGCCAAGTGATCGCCCGGCGTCCAGTCCGAAGTGACCCGCATGGTGGTACCGTCCGAGAACGTCACGGTTGACCCATCGCGATCCGCATCAATCTCAACTGCATATTCCTGCCCTTGCAGAGTGACGACCCAATCAGAGCCGACCTTGCGTTCGTGATTGTCCATCCGGCCAGAAACGCGGGTGCGGCGAATCTCGGCCACGCGGTGCATCGCGGCGCAGGACGCGGCTATGCGGCGCAAGTCGGCCTCGGGCAGTTCAACGCCTTCGAACCCGTCGGGATATTCCTCGGCGATAAAGGCTGTGGTCATGTCACCGCTGACGAATTTCGGATGGTCCATCACAGCCGACAGGAATGGCAAGTTGTGGCCAATGCCTTCGACCTCGAAACTGTCCAGCGCCACGCGCATCGCCTCGATCGCCTGTTCCCGCGTCGGAGCCCAGGTGCACAGTTTGGCGATCATCGGGTCATAGTACATGCTGATCTCGCCGCCTTCGTAGACGCCGGTGTCGTTGCGCACGGCGGCTTCACCTTCGGGCGCTTCACCTTGCCATTTATCGTTCACCAACAGCGGACCAGAGGCAATCTCTTGCGGCGGACGATAGCGGGTCAGACGACCAATCGACGGCAGGAAGCCACGATACGGATCTTCGGCATACAGGCGGTTTTCGATGGCCCAGCCGGTCAGGGTCACGTCGTCCTGTGTGATCGACAGCTTTTCACCTGCTGCGACGCGGATCATCTGCTCAACCAGATCGACTCCGGTGATCAGTTCGGTGACCGGATGTTCCACCTGCAGACGCGTGTTCATTTCCAGGAAGTAGAAATTCTTTTCGCCATCGACGATGAATTCAACCGTACCGGCGCTGGCATAGTCCACGGCCTTGGCCAGTGCCACGGCCTGTTCGCCCATCGCCTTACGGGTCGCTTCGTCCAGGAACGGCGACGGTGCTTCTTCGACCACCTTCTGGTTCCGACGCTGGATCGAGCATTCACGCTCGCCCAGATAAATGCCGTTGCCATGGCTGTCGCACAGAACCTGAATCTCGATATGCCGTGGCTGGGTCACGAATTTTTCGATAAAGATCCGGTCGTCACCAAACGAATTTGCGGCCTCGTTCTTGGACGACTGGAAGCCCTCGCGCGCCTCTTCATCATTCCACGCGATCCGCATGCCCTTTCCGCCGCCGCCGGCACTGGCCTTGATCATGACCGGATAGCCGACCTCGTTGGAAATCTTGACGGCCTCTTCTGCGTCTTCGATCAGCCCCATGTAACCGGGAACGGTGGAAACACCGGCTTCTTGCGCGATCTTCTTCGAGGTGATCTTGTCGCCCATGCTTTCGATTGCCCGAACCGGTGGACCAACAAATGCAACGCCTTCGGCCTCAAGCGCCTCGGCGAATTTCGAGTTTTCCGACAGGAAGCCATAACCAGGATGCACCGCCTGGGCCCCACTCTGGCGAATGGCATCCATGACCTTGTCGATCACGATATAGGACTGGTTCGCAGGCGGCGGGCCGATATGCACCGATTCATCCGCCATCGACACATGCAAGGCGTTCTTGTCTGCATCCGAATAGATGGCAACGGTGCCGATACCCATCTTGCGGGCTGTCTTGATGACCCGGCAGGCGATCTCGCCCCGGTTGGCGATCAGGATCTTGTTAAACATGGAACGTCCTTTGTCTTGATGTTCTGAGAACGCAAAACGCCGCCGCAGGGAACGTTCCCCACGGCGGCGTGATGCGCGATAACGGTCGGGGCGACGCGCGCCCCGAAAAACCCGGTATTACCTACAGTTGTTTTGTGTCTTGCAGTACAGGACGTTGCCCGCCGCGCCGACAACCGCGCCGAACAGCGGGTCGGCGCTGACAACAGCCGCCCCGACGGCGCCTGCGCCGCCGCCAAGCAGCGCCTGTTCGCCCGTCGTGTCACCACAGGCGGCAAGGCCTGCGCAGGTCGCCATTGCAAGAACGAGTTTCGAGATTCGCATGATATCTGCCCCTTTGGAATTCTTGATGCGTTCCGGGGCAGATGTCCGGTTTCGAGCTTGTTATTCAATAACAGGCCGTCCTGAACAGAGTTTTGCGCAGATTTGTGCCGCTTTACGCTTGGATATTGCGCAAAGAAAAACGCGGGCAGGACTTTGTGAACATCACAAGCCTGCCCGCGGAAGGAAGGGGTACGGAATAGTAGGTGCTTGTGCGACGCAGGCAAAGTAGAGCCGCACGGCTTAGTCAGGTTGCTTGGCACAATCAAATGCGTAAACAAAGTATTGTTTCCGGTCAGGATTCCGGCTGGAAATCGCCCATTGGGCGAACGCACGCGCAGATTCGCGCCGAGATCAGATGCAGTTTTGGGGGTGAAACGCGAGGCCAATGCCGTCACGTTGCTGTTACTTTTCCTCAGCAATTGGTCTGTTTCTGCGCCTGCAACATCACGGGTTGCGAAAAAGGGCGCCAGAATTTGTCTTTTCAAACGCAAATGGTTAACCGATCTGTTCACCTTAGGGTGAAAACGGTCCGAAAGTTTTGCACGTTTCCTTGAAAAACCAGGCGCTTTCCATCCCGTTCTCGTGATTTCCCTCAAGTTCTCTTGCGTGGAACGGTACCCGTGCACACTCGCACACAAGGAAATATCCCCATGATTGCAAAGAGAAAAACGGCGTTGCTGCTTGCCGTGTCCGCGCTTGGCATGTCCGCCGCGGCTGCTTTCGCCCAAGACGCCCAGACGCAAACGGAACTTGATGCCCTGCGTGCCCGCGTCGAAGCCCTCGAGGCCGCAAATCCCGGCGCTGGCACTGGCGATCTTCGAATCGGAAACACCACACTTGATGTTTACGGGTACGTTAAGTCTGATTTCTTCTACGACACCGACTTTGAACTGGGCGATCTTGCCGATGCGACCCGAATTGGCGAGCCAGCAAACGCCACCAGCGGCACCTTTGGGGCTACCGTGCGCCAATCGCGCATCGGGCTTCGGACCAATACGCCGTCTGCCATCGGCGATATTGCGGGCCAGCTGGAACTGGACCTGTTTTCCGGCGGGACGGATGGGCCTGCTGAACTGCGCCTGCGCCACGCCAATATCCGTATTGGTGATAACTGGTTGATCGGTCAATTCTGGACCAACTTCCAGCCGTTGGACACCTATCCCACGACCGTTGAATTCAACGGCCCCGTTGGCATTCCTTTCGCTCGCGTCCCTCAAGTGCGCTATACGAACACGCTGGGCTCTGACACAACCTTTGCGGTGGCGATCGAGGAAAACGTTGGCGGCTCGGATTCGAATGACCCTGTCCTGACCGGCTCTATCGAATACAACAACGGTACCTACCTGGCCCGCGCCTCGGCTTTGTATGGTAAGGCGCAATCCGGCGCGGTCGAAGTGGATCAGACCGGCTATACCCTCTCGGCTGGCATCCGGCCCTGGCAAGGCGGTCTGTTTCAGGTCAACTATGTCGACGGCGAGGCTTTGGGCCCCTACCTGATCGCTGCCGGTGACGCCATCGTCAACGGACAGGCCAACGACGTGGATGGATTTACCGTAGAATTCCGCCAGGAACTGAGCCCCAAGTGGAACGTCGGCATCGCTTATGGGCAAGAGAATTACGACCTGCCGACCTCGACCGGGACCCTGTCCTTTACCGAGGTTGAAACGATCCACGTGAACGCCTTTTACAAAGCGACCGACAATCTGACGCTTAGCGCCGAATACTTCTATGGTGAGCGGAACGATGCACCGACTGGACGCACCTTTGACAGCAACCGAATTCAATTGGCGGCGCAACTGAACTTCTGACCACACATACCGACCCTGCCCCGACACGGGCAGGGTTTTGGGTCGGGAATGCCCCAACGTGCTATGTGCGACAGAGGATTGCACGATCAGCGCACCCCGTCGAAAATTTCGGGGAAGGAAATCCGGCCCACATTCGGATCAATGACCAAAAGCGCGTCGTAACTAGCCGGATCAAACGGATCTTCGGCCGGAATGACTTCGCGTTCGAACAGCCAGCAAAGACGGCCAGCATCCAAATTGCCCCTCTCAAACGGTTGGTCGCCAAAATGCGCCCACAGGGCTTCCATAAAAGCCGCATCCGCGCGCTTGTCCGCGGGTTTACGATCTCGAAACCGCTCGCGGCGGGTCAGGGGCGTCACGCCTTTGGGATTGGCCCGACGAATAATGAACTGAAAGTCTGTCCCCGGCAGGCGCCCGGGAAATCCGCGATGTTTCAGCATGGTTCCACCTCAGTTGCACAAGGGGTCATGGGGATCAGATATTCACATCCGTCACAGGATGAAGTCATGGTGCGCGCCTCCAAAGCCGCGTAGCTGTTCAGAAATGCCCTGACGGGATGAATAACGCGATTCATAGTCAAAGCCCCTCCCAGATACACCGGGACTGTTCCAGCCGGTAGGCTTCAAAGAACTGCGTGGCATCAGGAGATGTACGGCCGAATTCGATGGGCCGGTCAGACAGGGAAATGACCACCCGGGCAGCGTCCAGTTCGTATTTAGCCACATAAGTAACCGCAAGCGTCTGGCACAGATGTTCCATGTCAACCGAGGCGATATCGTACCCGATCCGGCCAATGTCCGAACCGATCTTGGGCGCGATAAAGCGAAACCGCACCCAAAGTTCACCGGGGTTATTGTCCAGCAAAACGTCGCTCAGGTGCACTGGCTGTCCGGACGGGACCGGCAACAGGTTTTCGGAGTCAGCCAGAACGGGGATCGCAAAAACCGACAGTACAACAGCTAAGGCGCGATCCCGGACCCGCCACAGGCGAGCTCCTCTCTCCGGGATCGCGCGCGCCTGGCTTTCGGCCCGCGCTGTTCTATGTCTGATTGGGCAACTCATTAGCAGTTGTGGCCTCAAAGTCAATTTTGCACCCAAGTAATCTGCCCTGACCGTTTGTCCGAGACGCTGTCCAAACCGTTTTGGCCGGGCAGATTTCCTGGCACATCCCCTCAAAGAGGGATGTTGTCGTGCTTTTTCCACGGGTTTTTCACGTGCTTGTTCCGCAAGCTGGCAAAGGCCCGCGAAACGCGACGGCGGGTCGATTGAGGCATGATCACCTCATCGATAAAGCCACGCTCGGCCGCGACAAACGGGTTCGCAAACCTGTCCTCATAATCCTGCGTGTGCTGCACAATTTTCTCGGCATCGCCCAGATCGGCACGGTGAATGATCTCGGTCGCGCCCTTTGCGCCCATCACCGCGATTTCGGCTGTAGGCCAGGCATAGTTGAAGTCACCGCGCAGGTGCTTGGACGCCATAACATCATAGGCACCACCATAAGCCTTACGGGTGATGACGGTAACTTTTGGCACCGTGGCTTCACCGTAGGCAAACAACAGCTTGGCGCCGTGCTTGATCACTCCGCCATATTCCTGCGACGTCCCCGGCAGGAAACCAGGCACATCTACCAGCGTCAGGATCGGAATTTCGAAGCAATCGCAGAACCGCACAAACCGCGCGGCCTTGCGCGAGCTGTCGATGTCCAGACAACCGGCCAAAATCATCGGCTGATTGGCTACAACGCCCACTGTCTGCCCTTCAAGCCGGATGAACCCGGTGATGATGTTTTTGGCAAAATCCTCCTGAATTTCGTAGAAATCACCCTCATCCGCCACTTTGGTGATGAGTTCCTTCATGTCGTACGGCGTATTAGGGTTGTCGGGGATCAATGTATCCAGCGAGGTTTCCAGACGGTCGGGTTCGTCAAAGAACGGGCGCACTGGCGGCTTTTCGCGGTTGTTGAGCGGCAGGAAATCAACCAAACGGCGCACCTCGGCCAGTGCTTCAACGTCGTTCTCAAACGCTCCGTCAGCAACCGAGGATTTCTTGGTATGGGTCGACGCCCCACCCAGTTCCTCGGCGGTAACGACTTCGTTTGTGACCGTCTTGACCACGTCGGGGCCGGTCACAAACATGTACGAGGTGTCTTTGACCATGAAGATAAAGTCGGTCATCGCCGGGCTGTAGACTGCGCCACCAGCACAGGGCCCCATGATCACGCTGATCTGCGGAACCACGCCTGACGCCATGATGTTGCGCTGGAACACCTCGGCATAACCAGCCAGCGACGCCACGCCTTCCTGAATTCGCGCCCCGCCCGAGTCGTTAATGCCAATCACCGGCGCACCGTTCTGAACGGCCATATCCATGATCTTGCAGATTTTCTGAGCATGGGTTTCCGAAAGCGAGCCGCCAAAGACTGTAAAGTCCTGGCTGAACACATAAACCATGCGACCATTGATCGTACCCCAGCCAGTAACGACACCGTCACCCGCTGGCCTTTGCTTCTCCATCCCGAAATCGGTGCACCGATGGCTGACAAACATGTCAAATTCTTCAAAGCTGCCTTCATCCAGCAACAGTTCGACCCGTTCGCGCGCAGTCAGTTTGCCGCGCGAGTGCTGTGCGTCGATGCGCTTTTGTCCACCACCCAGCCGCGCGTTGTCGCGACGGTCTTCAAGTTCGGAAAGGATGTCTTTCATAACGATGATCCCCTGTAAAATCTGGCCGGACCCTATACGCAGATGCCGCTAGACCAAAGTATCTTTCGGCAAATTTGCAAATCTTTTTCAATCATCTTGGTGAATATTGTAAACTTGCTAATATTCACTCACAAAACGCGTGATGGATGGCATTCTTATCCGTGGTGACTATACACGTGAACTATGCAGTTTAGTTCTTCGTCGGCGCATCGCTCGCCTCCTAAAATTACCACTCTGGTTTTGCTGTCCGGATTGTCCGCGCTCAGCCTCAATCTGTTTTTGCCGAGCCTGCCCAATATGGCACTGCACTTTCAGGCCGACTACAAGGTCATGCAACTGTCGATCGCACTGTATTTGCTGGTCAATGCAGTGCTTCAGATCCTGATTGGACCAATTGCCGACAAGGCGGGGCGCCGCCCCGTTCTACTTTGGGGGTTGGCTCTTTTTCTGGTGGCTACGCTGGGGTGCATCTACGCACCCAACATTCATGTCTTTCTTGTCTTCCGGATGTGCCAGGCCATCATCGTGGTCGGGATGGTTCTTAGCCGTGCGGCGGTTCGGGATCTATATGATCAGGACCAGGCCGCATCGATGATCGGTTACGTCACGATGGGCATGGCCATCGTTCCTATGATCGGACCCGCGATCGGCGGCCTGCTAGAGGAGAGCTTTGGCTGGAAAGCCAACTTCTGGCTGCCCTTTGCTCTTGGCGTCATGACACTGATATTAACCTACTCAGATTTTGGCGAAACCTCAGCCAAGAGCGGCAAAACACTGATTCAACAATTCCGGGAATACCCCGAACTATTGGGTTCCCCGCGATTTTGGGGCTACTCGCTGTCATCCGCGCTGTCGTCTGGCGCCTTCTTTGCCTATCTGGGCGGCGCTCCCTTTATCGGCACCGAACTATTCGGCCTCAGCGCCGCCGAGGTCGGCATCTACTTTGGCGCCCCAGCCGTTGGGTACTTTTTTGGTAACTTCTTCAGCGGTCGCTATTCCGTTCACTTCGGCGTCAATCGAATGGTACTTTGGGGCTGCTGGCTGAACGCAGCAGGCGTTGCAATGTCCGCGATCTTGTTTCTGGCCGGATTCGGAACGGCGCTCAGCTTTTTCGGGTTCATGACCTTTGTTGGCATTGGAAACGGCATGACGATTCCCAACGCAACCTCAGGCGCGCTTTCGGTGCGACCGCATCTGGCCGCCACAGCATCCGGGCTGAGTGGCGCCATCATGTTGGGCGGCGGTGCAGGCCTCAGCGCCCTTGCAGGAGCCTTGCTAACCCATGAAACTGGAGCAATGCCCCTGCTGTGGTTGATGCTGGCAACTTCGGTCCTGGCAGTATGCGCAATATTGTCCGTCATTCGACGCGAACGGCAACTGGGCCTTTGAATGGCTTGCCTATGACGGTTTGCAAAGTTAGCTTGCCGAATTAGGAAAGTTGCAAAGGCCCGACATGGCGACTCAGAAACTCTATGCAGGTGCAAAGCTACGCGAAATGCGTACGCGCTTGTCACTGACCCAAAAGGAATTCGCCGCCAAACTGGGTGTTTCCCTGCCCTATCTAAACCAGATGGAGAACAACAACCGCCCAATTTCGACCACGGTTGTTCTGGCGCTGGCGCAGGAATTCGGAATGGATGTCACCGAGTTGAGCACCGGCGACAGTGAACGCCTGGTCTCGGACATGCGCGAGGCATTGGCCGATCCGGTCTTTGACGACGCTGTTCCACCGCTCGCCGATCTCCGCCTGACGGCTTCAAACGCACCGGCTCTGGCACGGGCCTTCATTGCACTGCACCGCACCTATCGTCAGACGCATGAACGCCTGGCCTCTCTTGACGAAGCATTGGGGCGCGAAGACGCGCAAATCCAGGCCAGCCCATGGGAGGAAGTGCGGGACTTCTTCCACTATTGCGACAACTATATCGACGCGGTAGACCGCGCGGCTGAACGATTTTCCGGGCGCGCCGAGGATGCAGGTGGCATACGCGCCGCAGCCCTGGACGGCCTCGCGGAGCGCGGCATCCGGGTACAATTCCCGGATATCGATGAAACCCGAAAGTACGACCCAGAAAACAAAACACTGCAGCTTTCGTCCAGAACCGCACCACAAACTCAGGTGTTTCAGTTGTTGTTGCAGGTTGCACTGATCAGTCAGGACAAACTTCTTGAAGCAACGCTAGATTTTGCCAAATTTCACAGCGATGAGGCCCGTGCCATTGCCAAGATCGGGCTGGCAAATTACTTCGCCGGCGCATCACTGATGCCTTATGCCAAATTTCTGGCCACAGCACAGGAATATCGTCACGACCTTGAACTGCTTAGTAACCGGTTTGGCGCATCGATCGAACAGGTGGCGCACAGGTTGTCGACCCTGCAACGCCCTGGCGCAAAAGGCATTCCGTTTTTTTTCGTTCGCGTTGATCAGGCCGGAACGATCACCAAAAGACACTCGGCCACGCGCCTGCAATTTGCCCGGTTCGGCGGCGCCTGCCCCCTATGGAACGTCCACCGCGCTTTCGAAACGCCCGGCCACTTCCTGCGACAGCTGGCAGAAACACCCGATGGTGTTCAGTACATATCTTTGGCTCGGGACGTGTCGAAATCAGGCGGCTCATTCGGCGCACCTGTGCGCCGTTATGCGATTGCACTAGGTTGCGAGGTGCGCCACGCCGAGGCGCTGGTTTATGCCGACAATCTGGATTTCAACAACGCCAGCGCTTACGAGCCAATTGGCATATCCTGCCGCATCTGCGAGCGGCCGAATTGTCATCAGCGATCGGTCCCGCCATTGGAAAGACGCCTGACGATCGACACCCATACCCGCGGTACCTTGCCCTATGAAGTCACCTGATCTTCACCTGGCCTAAAAAAATCCCGGGGGCGTGGCGGCTTGTCGCGACGGGGGCAGAGCCCCCGCCATTTCTCAGGACTTGGACAAGATCGCCCAGATCTCGTCTTTCAGAACCGCACGTCTTTTACGCAGATCTGTCTCAGCGATATCATCCATCGGTTCGACATTCGTTTCGGCACGATGAACCTCGCGGTTGATCTCATGATACTCGTCCGCCAGCCGTGAAAAATGAGCGTCCGTTTGCTTAAGCTGGCTCATCAACTCAACCTTGTCCGGAAACTCTTCGGCCAGTTCGTGCGGGGTGTGGGACATTCCTGTTCGCTCCTGAAAATATGTCGTTACGATTCAAGTCTATTCGTCCCGGCCCCGTCAAGCTTTGACGCGGATCAAATCATGCCGTCTTTCACCGTTGGGCAACAGCCCATTGCGGGTGAATCCAAGGGCGGTCATTGGCGGAAGGCAAAGCTTCCTTGCCCAACAGATGGTCAGACATTTTCTCACCCACCATGATCGACGGCGCGTTCAGATTGCCATTGGTGATCTGCGGAAAGATCGAGCTGTCGGCAACACGCAAGCCATCCACACCAATCACGCGTCCCTGCGGATCGACCACAGCATTTCTATCATCCGCCCGACCCATACGGCAGGTTCCACAGGGGTGATAAGCACTTTCAGCATGTTCGGCGATAAAGGCATTAAGCGCTTCGTCAGACTGCACATCTGCACCCGGTTGGATTTCTTTACCGGAATAAGGTTTGAACGCATCCTGCCCGAAAATCTCACGCGTCAGGCGAATACAGGCGCGGAAATCTGCCCAATCCTCTTCATGGCTCATGTAGTTGAAGCGGATCACTGGCGCGTCTTCGACATTGGCTGACCGCAGCGTCACCGCCCCGCGCGAGGGCGAGCGCATCGGCCCGACATGCGCCTGGAACCCATGGCCTTCGGCCGCGGCTTGACCGTCATAGCGGACGGCAATTGGCAGGAAGTGATATTGAATATCAGGGTATTCTACGCCCGGCTTGGACCGAATAAACGCCGCGCTTTCGAATTGGTTGGATGTACCCAGACCGGTTTTTGTGAACAGCCACTGCGCCCCGATCAGACCTTTGCTGATCAGGTTCCAGTGTTTGTACAGCGTGATCGGCTGTAGGGATGCCTGCTGGATATAAAGCTCCAGATGGTCCTGAAGGTTCGCACCCACACCCGGGCGATCCGCCACGATGTCGATCCCATGCTCGGCCAGATGCGCTGCCGGACCGATGCCTGACAACATCAGCAGCTTGGGAGAGTTGATGGAGGACGCGGCAAGAACCACCTCGCGCCGGGCGCGGATGACCTCAGTCTTGCCACCTCGGATCAATTCGACCCCGATTGCGCGGCCATTTTCCATAACCACCTTTGAGGCCAGTCCGCGCACGATATCGCAGTTGTCGCGCTTGAGCGCAGGTTTCAGATAGGCATTCGCCGCCGACCAACGCCGTCCTTTCCAGACGGTTTGCTCCATCGGGCCAAAGCCTTCCTGCTTTTCACCGTTATAGTCACCGGTAACCTCATAGCCCGCCTGCTGCCCCGCATCGACAAATGCCTGGAACAGCGGGTTCTCGCGCGGCCCGCGCGAGACATGCAGCGGGCCATCAGTGCCGCGCCATGTCGGATCACCACCATGTCCACCGTCATGCCAGGTCTCCATGCGTTTGTAATAGGGCAGCACATCCGCATAGGACCAGCCATCGGCACCCATCTCGGCCCAAGTGTCAAAATCACGCGCGTGGCCACGTACGTAAACCATGCCGTTGATCGAGGATGATCCACCGATAACCTTGCCGCGCGGGCAAGCCAGTTCGCGGTTATTCAGGTGCGGCTCGGGCTCGGACTTGTAACCCCAATCGTACATCGGCATGTTCATCGGATAGCTCAATGCCGCTGGCATCTGAATAAACGGACCCGCATCTGTCCCGCCATGTTCGATCACCAGAACCGAGGCCCCGGCCTCGCTCAGGCGATACGCCATTGCGCAACCCGCTGATCCTGCGCCGACGATGACGAAATCTGCTTCCATTTTCAGGTCTCCATATCCTGCCGAACCGCGTTTTGAACCGTTCGGCAGGAGTATTTTCAAAAAGGTGAAGAGGTTACTCGCCGCGTGGGAAGCGGGCGTTTTCCTCGACGACATTCAGATCCATGTGATTGCGCATGTAGCGTTCGGATGCCTTCTGCAGTGGCTGATAATCCCAAGGGTAATACCCACCCTGCCGCAACGCCTCGTAAACAACCCAGCGGCGCGCCTGGCTGGCGCGGACATCCGCGTCGAATTGATCCAAGTCCCAACGCGCCTGAGATTTCGCGCGCAGAGTTTCCAGCGTACCTGCGTGTTCGGGGATTTCCGCAAGATTTTCCAACTCGTGGGGGTCAGCCTCAAGATCGTACAACTGATCAGGGTCCAATGCGCAGCGATTGTATTTCCACTTGCCATAGCGCAGCGAAACCAGCGGCGCATACGAGCCTTCGGCTGCGTATTCCATCTTCACCGGGGCAGTCCGTTCGGTGCCATTGGCCAGCGGCACAAGGTCTTCGCCATCGGTCCACGGCGCAATCTCGGCCATATCTACACCCGCCAGTGCGCCAAGGGTTGGCGTGACGTCGATTGTCGATACCGGTGTGTCGATACGGCCTGCCGGCATATCCGGCGCGGCAATCATCAACGGCACGCGTGCCGAGCCTTCGTAGAAGTTCATTTTGAACCACAGGCCCCGTTCACCCAGCATGTCGCCGTGATCCGAAACAAACATGATGATTGCCTCTTGCCGGGTTGTTTCCAGCACATCGAGGATTTCACCGATCTTGTCGTCCAGATACGAGATATTGGAAAAGTACGCGCGGCGCGACTTGCGGATGTCTTCTTCTGTGATGTCGAAGCTGCGCCAATCATTGGCATCAAAGATACGCTTTGAGTGCGGGTCCTGATTGTCATAGCCAATGTCCGCAACCTCGGGCTGCAGGTGCTCGCAATCTTCGTATAGATCCCAATACTTGCGGCGCGCCACGTAAGGGTCGTGCGGGTGGGTAAAGCTGACGGTCACGCACCACGGGCGGTCATCCTTGCCGCGCGCCAGATCATAAAGCTTGGCCTTGGCGTTGTAAGCGACCTCGTCGTCATACTCCATCTGGTTGGAGATTTCGGCCACGCCTGCACCCGTCACCGAACCCATATTGTGGTACCACCAGTCAATACGCTCGCCCGGCTTGCGATAATCCGGCGTCCAACCGAAGTCAGCCGGATAGATATCAGTGGTCAGACGATCCTCGAACCCGTGCATCTGATCGGGGCCGACAAAGTGCATCTTGCCGGACAGGCAGGTGTAGTAGCCCGCACGGCGCAGATGGTGCGCATAGGTCGGGATGTCGCTGCGGAATTCTGCGGCGTTGTCATAAACACCCGTGCGCGAAGGCAGCTGACCGGACATGAAGCTGGCCCGCCCCGGCGCGCAAAGCGGCGAAGCCGTATAAGCATTGGCAAACCGGGTCGACCGCTCAGCCAACTTCTTCAGGTTCGGAGCGTGAAGCCAGTCAGCGGGACCGTCTGGAAAGAGGGTCCCGTTCAGCTGATCCACCATCAGGATCAGAATGTTCGGTTTTGTCATTTTTCAGCCTCGAGCAGAGTGTTGAGGACACGCATCGCGTGATTGACCGCCAGCTGCGGTTCTTCCGGCGCGCTTAGTGCGGCGCGGATATACAGCCCATCGATCAGGGCGATCATGTTTTCGGCCGCCTCGGCCGGGTCGCCCAGCAAGGGGCGCAGGGCGTGTGTCAGGTTCGACCGGATACGCGCCTGATAGATTTGCCACAGGCGCAAGGCGTCATCATTCGTTTGGGCCAACACGTAAAACGTCATCCACGCAGCGATGACATCCGGTGTGAAACACGATGGTGCAAAACAGGCCCGGATAATGGCCTGCGCGCGTTCCTGCGGGACAGCATTCTTTAGTTCCTGCCTAGCCTCGTCGGCAAAGTCCGACAGGATGCGGCGCATGGCAGCCAGAAAGATCTGGTCTTTGCCACCGAAATAATGATGCGCCAGCGCACTGGACATACCCGCCCGTTTGGCAATCTGGCTGACAGTTACATCAAGGGATTTCTTCGACCCGAGTTCGGCAATTGTTGCCTTGACGATCGCGTCACGGCGGATTGGCTCCATTCCGAGTTTCGGCATCGCTATCCCCTCACTAAGTATAGTGAGAAAACGCTAAGGGGTTTTTATTGACCCGTCAATCAATAACGTTTCACGCGACCGTCAACGGTCAGAGTTTGGGTGCGATACTGGGGGTCGTCAAGCTGCTGCGGTTCAAAACCGCTTCGCGCCAGGCAATGAAACTGACCGCTAGCAGAATCACCGTACCACCCGCGACAACCCAAATGTCGATGCTTTCGTTGAAGACCAGCGCGCCCAACAGGGTGGCCCAGATCAGCTGCAGGAACGTAACCGGCTGTGTGACCGCGACCGGGGCCGCCTTGAGTGCGATCGTCATGAAATAGTGGCCCGCCGTGGCAAAACTGGCCACCAGAAACAGCACGCCGAGGTCGCGCAAGCTGGGCGTGGTCCAAACTGCAATAGCAAAGGGGATCAAGGCTATGGTCACCCAGATCGACATATGCGCCACAACGACCGACGGCGGCAGATCACGCACAAGCACTTTGGCGATCAGATAAGATCCGCCCAGGGTCAGGGCCGTGCCCAGCATGGTGATATGACCCAGTGAAATCTCACGAAAACCCGGCCTTAGGATGATCAGAACGCCAACCAGTGCCACGCCAATCGCGGCGATCCGACGGATGGCCAGCTTTTCGCCCAGAAACAATGCGGCCCCCAACGTGACATAGACCGGCGTCATGTAGTTCATCGCCGTAACCTCGGCCAGCGGGATCTGGGTCATCGAGAAGAACCACAGCATCACTGCAAATGCGTGGACGACACCGCGTGTCCCCAGCAATACGATGTGGCTGCGTGTAAGGTGGGTTTTCAACACCAGGCGCAACGCTGGCAACAGAAAGATCAAGCCGAAGGCAAAGCGTAGGAACGCAGCCTGCGTAGGGTCCATCGTGGAGCCCAGCGACTTTACCAACGCGGTCATGACCACAAACGACAAGCCTGCCGAAAACATCCAGAGCATGCCAGCTACGGGGCGGTGTTGGGCGGTTAAAGTTGACATGTTAACGGTTGAACACCGAATACTTGGTAGAGGCAACCCGTCACATCAATACGAGCTTTGCAGCAATTGCCAGCATGACCACGCCGATTATTAAATCCAGCACCTGCCACGCCCGTGGTCTTGCAAAAATCGGGGACAGCATCCCTGCCCCATATCCCAGCGAAAAGAAGAACACAAAGCTGGACGTCATTGCCCCAAGCGCAAAGGCCAGCCGATCCTCATACTGCGCCGAGATTGAACCAATCAGCACAACTGTATCCAGATAGACATGCGGGTTCAGCCATGTGAACGCAAGAACGGTCAGCAGAACAGATTTCAGGCTGACCCGCTTACCTTCGCCGATCTCCATCACCGCTCCGCCGCGCCAGGCCGAACTCAGGCTGCGCAAACCGTACCATATCAGGAAGATCGCCCCGCCATATCGCATGACAGTCTCGAACCAGGGCAACGCGTGCGCCAATGTTCCGAAACCCGCAACGCCGGCGGCTATGAGTATGGCATCAGACACCGCGCAAGTCAGGCACAGTGGGAACACATGCTCGCGCCGCAATCCCTGACGCAGAACAAAGGCGTTTTGCGCGCCAATGGCGAGGATCAGGCTGAAGCCAAGCACAAAGCCTGCGATCAAGGATGTGGACATGAAACCTCCGATAGTCTGAGGCGTTGACTACTTGCTTACCAAGCATCTATCAAATTAAAGAAACTGACCTGAATTAAGTCTGTCTAATGCTGCTGGATCCAAACCACCTGACTGCGTTGTCTGCCATCCTGCGTCATGGCAGTTTTGACGCGGCCGCCTCAGAACTTGCGGTTACGCCTTCCGCGGTTTCACAGCGGATCAAAGCGCTGGAAGACCTTGTCGGCGCAACCCTGATCAATCGGGGAACGCCCTGCACGGGCACTCCGATGGGTTTGCGCATCGCTCAACACGCTGAGGACATCGGGCTACTTGAGACGCATCTGGCCCGCGAACTGACGCTTGATCAAACCAACGGCCCCGCGCGCGTGCGCGTCGCCGTGCCAGCCGACGTCCTGGCGACGTGGTTCATCAATGTCATGTCTCAGGTCGACGGCCTGCTGTTCGATCTGGTCGTTGACGATCAGGATCATTCGGCGGAATGGCTGAGGCGCGGAGAGGTCAGCGCCGCCATAACGGTCGGAGGTGATACAGTCCCAGGCAGCGACGCCGTCGCCCTTGGCGCCCTGCGGTACATCCCCACGGCCAGCCCCGATTTCATGCGCAAATGGTTCGCGGACGGTGTAAACGTCGACACGTTGTCCCGCGCCACCTGTTTGACATTCAACCGCAAGGATGGGCTGCAAAAAGCCTGGATTACCCGGCAGACAGGTCAACGGCTATCACCCCCTTCGCATTTCCTGCCGTCCTCTCAGGGATTTGTAGAAGCGGCCATTGCGGGGATTGGTTGGGGAATGAATCCGGAAAACCTTGCGCTCTCAGCGCTGGAAGACGGCCGGTTATGCCCTTTGGTACCGGGCGCGCATCTTGACGTAGGGCTGACCTGGCAGGTGGGTCGTGTGCTATCCACGGCGTTGGCCCCGATGACTGACGCAGTCAAACGCGCCGCCAATGGTGCCCTGCTTCCTGCTGACACGGCAGACTAGGACTGAACCGCTTTTTTCTCGCTGGGAATAACAACACGGTAACAGGCGACCGCCGCGAAAACGCTTGTGGCGACGATGAAGGCGATTGCCCAGGCGACCTCGTGCAAATGCGCAACGCCTGCCAACGCGGCCGAGAGCAATACACCGGAGATCCGGCAAATGCTCTTGATCGCTGCGGCACCTTTGACCCTCTGATCTTTTGGGGCAACGTCCAGGAAGTACAGCTTGCGGGCACTGCTGATCCCTGTCACCGCAACAGTGACAACAAACAAGGCAATGGCGTGTAAGTGAACGTCATGGTCCATGCCCAGAAAGTGCACGGACAAAAGCGCACCGCCCGTCAGTGCCACCATCAGGTTCCCGGTGACCATCACGGCGCGATGCGATTTCATGTTCACCAATTGCCACAGTGGGGCAGATACAAGATACCCCGACGCCGACGACACGATCATCGCCGTCAGCCCTCTGGCCGAATCGTGGTGCGCTTCGGCTGCGATCAGCGCAAAGAACGGTACGGACAGGGATACGACAACAAGCGGCATGCGCATGATCATGTAACGGCGGAACCAGTGCTGATCGAACATTGCGGCGATATCGGTGAAGTTATCCAGGAACTTTCGCTTTTTGACTCGTTGCGCGCCCTGTTCCTGGGTGGGACCGGCGGTTTCGGACATCATTAGAATCGACAGGCCGGATAGGACAAAGAATGTTACCGAAACGGCGATGACTGCGGAATGGCGCGAAAACGGTGGGTTTTCTTTGGTGATCTCGTGAACCAGCAACGCCAATCCGATTGCGCCCAATCCACCCACCCCCAGCTGCAGATAATGCATGATCATCCGCGATTTGGAGCGCACCTGATCGCCCAGCAGATCGGTATACATCAGCGACTGAATTTCTTCGATCAAACCGATCATGAAAAATGCCGCGACAAAAGCCACACCTATGACCGGAACGACACCTGTTGCGGCTACCAACAAAGCCAAAATCAGGCAGGCACCGATTGCGACCTCAGTCGTCGCGATTGCGCGTTTCTTGCGGTCCCGCGCCGCGATGGGATGCGCCAGGAAAACATCCGAGATCATGCTGCCAACCATCCGCACCGACACCAGCGCGCCAGCTATGAACATCGGAAGCTCAAGCGACACGGCGAGAAATGGCAAGACCACGGATGGGCTGCCAAGGGTCCACGCCACCTGGGACAGAATGCTTTGACCGGCCAGAACCGGAACGTTTCTTTTGGACGTATGCTGTGAATTGTCCATCATTCCGGCGTCTGAGTTCCTTGGCCTGAAAAAGGCATACTGCTTAAGCTTATTCAGCCAATGGTACTGAGTTCCACGCGACCGGCCAAGAACACCCTGTGCTAAATGCAAAAAACCCGGCCAAAGACCGGGTTTTTCGCGCTTTTCTTGAAGTGGGGTTAGAGCTGAGCCATGACCTCGTCCGTGGCTTCGAAATTCGTCGTCACGCGCTGAACGTCATCGTCGTCTTCCAGCGCATCGACCAGTTTCATCAGTTTTTGCATGTCTTCCAGACCCAACTCGGTTGTGGTCGTGGGCTTCCAGATCAGCTTGGTGGAATCGGATTCCCCCAGCGCAGCTTCAAGGGCGCTCGACACTTCGTTCAGGTCGGTATCGGCACACCAGATGATATGCCCTTCTTCCGAGCTTTCAACATCTTCAGCACCGGCTTCGATTGCGGCTTCGAACACGGTGTCCGCGTCGCCGACGGAACCCGGATAAACCACTTCGCCCTTGCGTTCGAACATGAAGCCAACTGAACCGGTTTCGCCCAGGTTGCCCCCGTTCTTGGAAAAGGTCGAACGCACGGTCGACGCTGTGCGATTGCGGTTGTCGGTCATCGTCTCGACGATCACCGCCACACCGTTCGGGCCATAGCCCTCATACCGGATCTCTTCGTATTCATCGCCTTCGCCCGCCGTCGATTTCTTGATCGCGCGGTCGATGACATCTTTTGGAACCGACTGTGACTTGGCTTCTTTCACGGCCAAACGCAGCCGTGGGTTTTTTTCAGGATCCGGGTCGCCCATCTTGGCGGCGACGGTGATCTCTTTCGACAGTTTGGAAAACAGTTTGGACCGCGCGGCGTCCTGACGCCCCTTGCGGTGCTGGATGTTGGCCCATTTGGAATGGCCTGCCATGTTGCGTCCTCGTCATCGTGATTGCGTATTCGGCGCTCATATAGACGTTTGAGGGGCCAAGGATCAAGAGAGCGGCTTGCGACAGTCGCCGCGAAGGGTATGGTGGCCGCATGACGACAGACCAGATTATTCTTTTTTCCCTTTTCGCCACTGTGTTTGGAATGCTGCTTTGGGGGAAGTTTCGATACGACCTTGTGGCCTTCACCGCGCTATTGATCGGAGTTACGCTGGGTGTTGTGCCGGTCGATGACGCCTTTGCCGGGTTCGGTCACCCCGCCACGATCATCGTCGCTTTGGTATTGGTTGTCTCGGCCGGGTTGGTGCGCTCCGGCGCTGTTTTCCTGATCACCCGCACACTGGTCGATGCCTCGCGCGGGCTTGGCGCGCACATCGCATTGATGGGCGGGATTGGCGCTGTTCTGTCGGCCTTTATGAACAACGTGGCCGCGCTGGCGCTGCTGATGCCGGTCGATATCCAAACCGCGCGCAAGGCGGGGCGACCGGTCGGCCTAACCCTGATGCCGCTGAGTTTTGCCACTATTCTGGGCGGCATGGCCACGTTGATTGGAACGCCCCCTAACATCATCATCGCATCGATCCGGGCTGAGACATTGGGTGAACCGTTCCGTATGTTCGATTTCGCCCCCGTTGGTGGATTGGCAGCGATTGCCGGGCTGGCATTTGTCGCGCTGGTCGGATGGCGGTTGATTCCCAATCGCGGAACACAAGAAGAGGCCTCAGAAACCCTTGCCGAATACATCGCGGAACTGACGGTCCCGCCAGAGTCGCCGCAAATCGGAAAACGCGTCAGCGAGCTTTATGAGGCCGCCGAGAAATCCGACGTGGCCATCATCGGCCTTATTCGAGATGGCAAACGGCGCTATGGTCGGTCGGCCCATGCGACCATCAAACCGGGCGACGCATTGGTGCTAGAGGCCCGCCCCGAGGCGCTAGACGAATTTCGCACCGCGCTGAACCTCGATTTCTCAGATACCCGCCGTCAGGAGTTGCTGACCGCCGAAGGGGACGGTCTTGAAGTGATTGAGGTAGTTGTGCCGCTAAACGCACGCGTCACCGGTCGCACTGCGCAAGGCCTGGGATTGGCCTGGCGTCAAAGCACCGTATTGATGGGGATTTCACGGCAGGGTCGTCGCATCACCGAACAGGTCCGCAAAACTCAGATTGAGGCAGGCGACATTCTGTTGCTGCTGTGCCCACGTGATCGCAGTGCCGATGTGACCGAATGGCTGGGTTGTTTGCCACTTGCTGAACGCGGTCTGAACGTCACCGCCAACGAAAAAGCGTGGCTTGCCATTGGCTTGTTTGGTGCAGCTGTTCTGGCGGCCAGTGTCGGGCTGATCTACCTGCCCGTCGCTTTGGGGCTGGTCGTCGTCGCCTATGTTCTGACCAAGATCATGCCGATTTCCGATATCTACAATCATATCGAGTGGCCCGTTGTCGTTCTGCTGGGCTCGATGATCCCGCTAGGCAGCGCATTGGAGACGTCAGGCGGTACAGAACTGATTGCGAATGCGTTGATTCAGTTGACCGACGGGCTGCCTGCCTGGGCCATTCTTACTGTGCTTATGGTGGTCACCATGACCCTATCGGACGTGCTGAACAATACGGCTACCGCAATTGTTGCGGCTCCGGTCGGCATCCAGATGGCCCGCACGCTTGAGGTTTCACCCGACCCGTTCCTGATGACTGTTGCCGTCGCAGCCTCGGCCGCGTTCCTGACGCCGATCGGGCACAAGAACAATACGCTGGTGCTGGGGCCCGGAGGGTATCAGTTTGGTGATTATTGGCGCATGGGGTTGCCGCTGGAAATCCTGATCATCGCCGTTTCCATTCCCGCCATCCTTGTCTTCTGGCCTCTTTGACGGTTAAGAGCCAATCATGAAACGATTTCTGATCCTGCAACTGCGCCCGGAAACCGATGCTTCGGATGCCGAATATGCCTCGATCCTGGATAAAACCGGGCTGAAACCCGAGCAAACCCATCGAATTCGCCTGGATTGCGAGGACTTACCTGCGGATCTGGATGTCACGGACTATTCCGGGGTGATCGTCGGCGGTGGACCGGGATGCGTCAGTGACGATCCGGCAACCAAATCGGAAACTGATGCACGTACCGAGGCGGCCATCATGGGATTGATGCCGCAGATCATCGCTCAGGATCATCCCTTCATGGGCTGTTGCTATGGGCTGGGCATTCTGGCTGCCCATCTTGGCGGTGACGTCAGCAAAGAGAAATTCGGCGAACCCGTCGGGCCTTCGACCTGCCACCTGACTGCAGACGGAGCGCAAGACCCGCTAACGGCAGGGCTGACCGGAACATTCGACGCCTTCGTGGGCCACAAAGAAGCCGTGCAGGCGCTGCCGAACGGGTGCATCCACCTGCTGGCCTCGGACCCCTGCCCGTTTCAGATGATCCGTTGGGGGCAGAATGTTTATGCCACTCAATTCCACCCGGAGGCGGACGCGCGCGATTTTGAGCAACGCATCAATATCTACAAGAACCACGGCTATTTTCCGCCCGAAGACGCCCAGCGCCTGATCGATATCTGCCATGCTGCGGACGTCACGCAACCGGCCGCAATCCTCCGCAGATTTGCCGAACGCTATGGGTGACCCAACGGCGTTATTGCCTGATCCACGACCGCTCGCTTAGGGTGGCCCGAACGGCTTTGGGAGGAGTTGTTCTTGGATCTTCTAATTAATGTCGGCCTGCCGCTATCGCTGGCTATTATCATGCTGTCTTTGGGCGTCGGGCTAGAGGTTGCAGATTTCCGCCGCGTCTTTAGCCGACGCTACCCATTTGCCATCGGCGCGTTGTGTCAGGTTGTACTGCTGCCGGTCGCGGCTTTTGTCACGGTCACACTTTTTGCGTTGCCACCCGAGATCGCTGTCGGCTTCATGATCCTCAGCTTTTGTCCCGGCGGCGTGACCAGCAACATCCTGTCGAAACTGGCAAAGGGTGATGTTGCCCTGTCGGTCAGCCTGACTGCCGTCATCAGCCTGCTGTCAATGGTGACCGTGCCCTTTCTTGCGGCATGGTCCGTGAACTATTTCATGGGCGATGCCGCACCCGAGGTTTCCATTACGGGATTGGCCATTGCGATGTTCCTGATCACCACGTTGCCCGTGGCGCTTGGCGTCACACTGCGCCGCTTTGCAACTGACTTTGCAAAGCGGATCGAGCCCGCGCTATCCAAGCTTGCAACTGTTCTGTTCGTTCTGATTGTCGTGGCTGCTCTGGCTGGAAACTGGCAACTCTTTGTCGACAACCTCGGCATCATGGGTGCTGGGTTGATCTCATTGAACATCGCGCTTCTGTTGATCGGTTTGGGGCTGGCGCGCGCAGCAAACCTGACGTGGAATGAAAGCAAGACGGTCTCCATCGAAACCGGCATACAAAACTCGACACTTGGGATTACACTGGCCGCACTGATCACGGCGACGGAAAGCGGGTTCAGTCCGTTGGCTCTGCCGTCGGCTGTGTACGGAATAACGATGTATGTTGTGGCCTTGCCTTTCATCCTTTGGTTCCGCAGCCGCTGAAAGGATAACACATGACGAATAACTCTGCCGATGCAATCGTCGTGGGGGCTGGGCTGGCCGGGTTGGCCGCCGCGGCCGAACTGAGCGACCGTGGCAAGAAGGTGATCGTGGTCGATCAGGAGCCCGCGCATTTCCTCGGTGGTCAGGCGTTTTGGAGTCTCGGCGGCCTATTCATGGTCGACACGCCGGAACAGCGGCGCATGGGCATCAAAGACAGCTACGACCTTGCCTTGCGCGACTGGATGGGCAGCGCGCAGTTCGATCGTGACGAGGACGTATGGCCCAGGAAATGGGCCGAGGCCTATGTGGAATTTGCCGCCGGTGAGATGCGCCCTTGGCTGCATGACATGGGCCTGCGCTGGTTTCCGATAGTCGGCTGGGCCGAACGCGGTGGATCATATGCGGATGGTCACGGCAATTCTGTGCCCCGCTTTCATATCACCTGGGGCACCGGCCCAGGTGTTCTGGAACATTTCAAACGCCGGGTGCGTGACCATGTCAGCAACGGATTGATCGAGCTTAAATTCCGCCATCAAGTCAGCCACATTATCATGCAGAACGGCGCTGCCAAAGGCGTCTCGGGTGAAGTTCTGGCCGACGACACCGCTCCCCACGGCGCCAAGACCAACCGTGATGAGGTCGGCGAGTTCGAGTTTTACGCCCCAGCTGTCATCGTCACGTCAGGCGGCATCGGAGGCAACTTTGAAATGGTGCGCAAAAGCTGGCCACGCGACCGTCTGGGTGAGCCGCCGAAGGACATGGTCGCGGGCGTACCATTCCACGTCGATGGACGCATGATCGGCATCAGCGAAAAGGCTGGCGGTCATGTGATCAACGGCGACCGGATGTGGCATTACACCGAAGGCGTGCGTAACTGGAATCCGATCTGGCCATCGCACGGTATTCGCATTCTGCCCGGCCCAAGCTCAATGTGGTTCGACGCTGAAGGCAACCGGTTGAAACCGCCATGCCTGCCGGGGTTTGATACGCTAGGGACGCTGAAGGAAATCCTGAAAACCGGACATGAATACAGCTGGTTCGTTTTGACCCAGAAGGTAATCAAAAAAGAGTTCGCTCTGTCCGGGTCTGAACAAAATCCCGACATGACGGACGGTGGTTGGAAAGAGGTTCTGTTCCAACGCATTCTGACCGGGTCCAAGGCCACCGCTCCGGTCGAGGCGTTCAAGGAGCACGGCGAAGACTTCATTGTTGCCAATACCTTGACCGAGCTTGTTAACGGCATGAACCATCTGGGCGGAGGGCTGATCGATGAGGCGCATCTACGCGCCCAGATCGAGGCGCGGGATTCCCAGATCGACAACCCGTTCACCAAGGATGCGCAGATGGCCGCCATTCTGGCCGCGCGCAACTACCGTGGTGACAAGCTGATCCGGACAGCCAAGCCGCACAAGTTCCTTGATCCGGCCAATGGCCCGCTGATCGCGGTGAAACTGCACGTGCTGACGCGCAAAACGCTGGGTGGGCTTCAGACCAATCTGGACAGTCAGATGGTGGGCGCAGACGGTCAGGTCGTTCCCGGCCTGTTCGCAGCCGGAGAGGTCGCGGGTTTTGGCGGCGGTGGCTATCACGGTTACAATGCGCTCGAAGGTTCATTTCTGGGCGGCTGCATTTTCTCCGGCCGCAATGCAGGGCGGTCGAGGGCCGTCGCGTGACGGCCCGTTATGCTTTACTGTTCCCGGGCAAATTGCACGACGGATTGCCCGGCGCTGTCCAGAAACACCAGCGTATCGCCTTTGAAAGCATATGCTGTCACCCCTTGTAAGGCTTTGAAAAATTGCCGCTCAACTTCATCCAGTGGCGGCGGACAGGCCATCAGGGTGGCGGCCATGTTGTCGGGGAATTCAATATTGTTGCCCGCAATCTCGGCTTGGCCGGAAAACCGGTTACATCCACCGCTGCCTGAGAATGCGCCATCCTTGGCGAATGAAAGCGCGGGGCGCCTTTCGGTCTCAAGTGCTGCGCCATTCAGGCCGGTTGCAGTCCAGTTGGTGTTCTCCAGCACGGCTGCCCCGGGCGGTTGTACTTTGACCAGCATCAGATCGGTCGCATTCCCGGCCCCATTCGTCAGAACCGGATAGGCGGTGTCAGTTGTGAACAACAGCTTGTCGCCCTGAAAGATCGAGCCACGCACCACGTAACGCATCCCCTCTTGAATAAGGGCGTCGTCATAGCTCAGCTCGAATTGTGCTGGCACTCCGGTCAGCGCATATCGTTTTGCCGACAGGGTCACCGACGGTGCGTCCGCGCGCGAGACGTCTTGCAATTGCACGTAAAGCGTCGCATCCGGTGGTACGGCGATACGCTCGCGATATGCGGCTGTACCTTCGATCGTTCCGCCGATGGCCGCGCTACTCAGCATGGTTGATGTGGCCGCAACCGTAAGCGCGTTATATCCGGTCTTGAGCATTGGCGTGCTCCTTTTTGCAAAATCACTTATTCAAAACATTGTATGAGGTTTTGATTTTACAAGGACTTCGCCGGAAAACCAGCGGTTCCGTGCCAAACTCAAAGCGGCCAGATCAGAGGGATCAACAGCGAAGCCAGCAAACCCACGGTCAGATTCAGTGGCACGCCAACTTTCAGAAAATCTGTGAACCTGTACCCACCGGGGCCGTAAACCATCATGTTGGTCTGATATCCGATCGGCGTCGCAAATGAAGCCGAGGCTGCCACCATGACCGCCACGACCAGCGGGCGCGGATCAACGCCCACCGCCTGCGCCAAACCGATGGCAATCGGCGTCACCACAACTGCCACGGCGTTATTCGACACCAGCTCTGTCAGCACAGAGGTCAGCAAGTATACAGCCCAGATGATCAGGAATGGTGGCAGGGCACCAAGACCCGGCGCCACGGCTTCGACAATTAAGGAAACTGCACCGGATTTATCCAAGGCCGCGCCTATGGCCAGCATTGAGAAGATGAGGGCGAGCAATCGTCCTTCGACAAAGGAAAACGCCTCATCCGCGTCGATGCAGCGCGTAATCAAAACTATCGCAACAGCAAGGATCGACAGTAGCAGGATCGGTGCAACACCCAGCGCCGCCAGCACAACGATCATGACCAGCGCACCAATCGCAATCGGGGCGTGGCTTCGGCGGAATGCGCGGGCCGAAGGTTGGGTCACATCGACCATATCCATATCAGCAGCCAGTTTCCGGATATCCGCTGGTGATCCCTCCAGCAGCAGCGTGTCACCGACCCGCACGACCAGATCATCCAATTGCCGCCCGATATTCTGGTTTCTCCGATGCACCGCCAGCACATAGACGCCATAACGGCGGCGTAAACGCATCGCGCCAAGCGTCCGCCCGACCATGCGGCAACCCGGAGTGATCAGCACCTCGACCGTTTTCGTCTCAACCGCCGAGACCTGATCGACACGCTTGAGTTCCCTGTTGGTTTGCAGGCTCAGCAGTTCCGTCATCTCGGTCCGAAGAACGACACGGTCGCCAACTTTCAATGCGACGCCCTTGAGGTTGCGCCGCAACGACTCGTCGCCGCGCACGACGTCGATCAGGCGCACGCCCGGTCGCTTGAACAGCTGCACGCCCGTCACCTCACGCCCGATCAGGTTGCTGTCGGGGGGAATGACAGCCTCGGTAAAAAACTTCATCTTCGACCGATCGCTAAGCATTGTCGCCATGCTGTCCCGTTCCGGCAGCAGGCGCGGCGCGACAAACCGCAGGTAGAACATGCCGTAAATGACCAGCGCAATGCCCAGCGGCGTGACCTCGAAGATCGTAAACGGAGCCATCCCCTGGGACCGCGCGACACCATCAACCAACAGGTTGGTCGAGGTCCCGATCAGGGTCAGGGTACCACCCAGAATGGCCGCATAGCTAAGCGGGATCAGCAGTTTCGAGGCCGACACGTTTAGCGTCCGTGCGATCTGCACGAATACGGGGATCATGACGACCACAACAGGCGTGTTTGAAACCACCGCCGAGGCAAAGACAACAAAGGTTATCAACGTCGCGATTGCGACTTTGGGACTTACCTGTGCCTGTTTTTGTGCGGTCGATGTGAATGCGTCCAGTGCTCCGGTACGCACCAATGCTCCCATGATGATGAACATCGCGGCAATCGTCCAAGGGGCCGGATTTGACAGAACGGCAAGTGCGCTTTGGTAAGGCAGAATGCCCGTCACCAGCATTACGGCCACGCCACCAATTGCGACCACTTCAGTCGGATAGGATTCGCGCAGGAACATGATGAACATGCCTGCAACGACCAACAGCGCCAGTATCGCGCTTCCCATTTCTGTCAGTTGAAGGAATTGCATTCTTGGTTTTCTGTCCGAACCCTGGCCTGGTTTACGCGCCCGTCAGGCAGTTTCACGCATTGCGCGCGACAGAGCAAGCCTGACGTGCCCTTACTGTGGGCCAGCTTGCTGTAGCCGCCCGCCAACGCGCACCATTTGAACAGATTTCGCCTGACCGTCCCGGTCGTCGGTTTCAACGAACACGCCACTTAGCGTGGCCTCGCCATTAGCCGGAGTGAACCGGGCCTTGGGCATGCCAGTGATAAACCGGCGCATCGGTTCCAGTTTGTCCATGCCGATGACCGAGTCATAATCGCCGCACATGCCCGCATCCGTCAGATAGGCCGTGCCACCCGGCAGGATTTGCGCGTCCGCAGTCGGCACATGCGTATGCGTGCCCACAACAAGGCTGGCGCGTTTGTCGCAATAGTGGCCCATGGCCATCTTTTCGGACGTGGCCTCGCAATGCATATCAACGATCACGGCCTGCGCCTGTCCGCCACGCGGGTGCGACTTCAGGATCGGTTCAATCGCCGAAAACGGATCGTCGAAGGGGCGTTTCATGAAGACCTGCCCCAACACCTGAACCACCAGAACCTTGCGCCCACCGGGCGCAGTGTACAACCGGTGCCCCCGGCCCGGCGCTCCTTTGGCAAAGTTTACCGGGCGCACGATACGGGGTTCGCTTTCGATGAATTGCAACATGTCCTTCTGGTCGAACGCGTGATCGCCCAGTGTCAGGCAATCGGCCCCGGCATCCAGCAGCAGCTTGGCGTGATCCCCGGTCAGACCCATCCCGTTTGATGCGTTCTCGCCATTGACCACGACAAAATCCAACCGCCATTCGTCGCGCAGACGCGGCAAATGTTGCTGAATGGCCGCGCGTCCGGCGCGGCCCATCACGTCACCCAGAAAAAGTATCCTCATTCGAACTGTCCTAAGTGTGGTATCTCTCAAGCACAAGTGGTTAAGCTGGCAGAATAAACCGCCAAAGCACATTATGCAGGAGATTTCCCATGCGCCTTGCCCTTCTGACCGCCGCCAGTTTGACCGCGCTTTCAGCTTGCGACCAACCTGCTTCAAACGACTCGTCCACCCAGCTGGCGAACCCGGCAGCAACCTTTTGCGTTGAAAGCGGCAATCGTTACGAAATCCGAGATGGCGAAGGCGGCCAGATCGGCATCTGCATCCTGCCCGACGGCACCGAAGTGGACGCGTGGGAGTACTTTCGCGAAAACAGCCCGACCTAAGGCGGTCAGGCCGAGAACGTCAGTACTCGGCTTTCAGTGATGACCATATCCAACGGCTGATCCGTGGGTTCCAACGGCAGCCCTTCGGCTTCTTGTGCGTCAAAGGCAAAGCCGATGGCCAGTGTGGGGCGCTTGGCGCGCAATCCCTCCAGCGTGCGGTCATAAAAGCCACCGCCATATCCCAGTCTTCCGCCTTGCGCGTCAAAAGCAACCAGCGGCACAACCAGAATTTCGGGGTCAAAATATTCATCAATCTCGGGAACCTTGGCGCCGAACGGGCCATCCTTTAGCACGCCCTCCGGCGTCCAGCGCGAAAACCGCAACGCCTGCCCGGCGGCCTGAATGACCGGCACACCGACCGGGCCATAAGCCGCGGCCTCGGCCATAGCAGGCAAAGGATCAATTTCGGTGCGGATCGGCATGTACCCCGACATCGGGACGCCACGATGCCCCGCAAGCACTTCGGACAAACGTCCGGCTGCACCCGGCAAACGCGCATCGAATGCAGCCTTCCGGCGCGCAAATGCCGCCTTACGGGCGACGGCCTTGATTTCAGTCAGATCGGTCACAGTAGCACCACGCTGGCAAGCCCAAGAAAGATGAAGAACCCCATGACATCCGTTGTGGTGGTCACGAAAGTCCCTGACGCCAGCGCCGGGTCAATGCCCAGACGATCCAGCACAACCGGTACTACCGTACCTGCGAAGCCTGCGATCGCCATATTCACGACCAAGGCCGAGCCGATCACGACACCCAGCAAGGGTGAATCAAACCACATCATGCCGACAGTCCCCAAAACGGTCGCAAAGCACAGACCATTGAGTACTCCGACAAGCAATTCTCGCCGGATAACGCGCGCCACGTTCGATCCGGTCAGGTCGCGCGTTGCAAGCGCCCGCACCGCAACCGTCAACGACTGCGTCCCAGCATTACCGCCCATCGAGGCCACGATCGGCATCAGGATTGCCAGTGCCACCAACTGATTGATCGCCGCTTCGAACTGCGAGATGACCAGTGACGCGCATATCGCGGTACACAGGTTGACGGCCAGCCACGGCAAACGCCGCCTACTGGTCGCGGCGACACTGTCGGACAACGAGCTTTCGTCGCTGACGCCGGCAAGGCGTAACATGTCCTCTTCGTATTCTTCGTCCAGAACAACCATGGCGTCATCAATGGTAATCACGCCGACCAAACGCCCATCGGCATCGACCACCGGGGCGGAAATCAGGTGGTACTGGTTAAAAGCGTAGGCCACATCCTCTTCGTCCTGATCGACGGGGATGGTATGAAATTCCTCTTCGGCGATGTCGTGCAACGGCACTTCGCGCCGGGTTGCCATCAGCTTGCCCAACGTGACCTGTGCCACCGGTTTGAGCCGCGGATCAACCAGAACAACGTGATAGAACTGTTCCGGCAAGTCATCATTGGCGCGCATGAAATCAATGGTCTGCCCCACGGTCCAATGCTCGGGCGACATGACAACCTCGCGCTGCATGAGGCGACCGGCTGAGTTTTCCGGATAGGACAGCGCCTGTTCCGCGGCGATCCGCTCGGAATCTTCCAACGCGTCCAGGATGGCTTCTTGCTGCGGCTCTTCAAGGTCTTCCAGCAGGTCGACGACGTCATCGCTCTCCATTTCCCGCACGGCGTCGGCCAGAACGTCGGGGCGCAGGACACTGATAACCTCTTCTCGGACGGACTCATCCAGTTCGGATAAGATATCGCCGTCAAATTCCTTGTCGTAAAGACGGATCAAACGCCCACGGTCATAGGGATTAATCTGTTCAAGGAGGTCGGCAATGTCCGCAGGGTGCAGCGGCTCCATCAGCTCGATCAGCTTGTCGCGATCTTCCACATCAACCGCATACAGGATCGCGGCAACCATCCGGCGATCCAGCGCATAGGCGTCGTCGTCGCTTGCGGAATCGATTACGGGTTCATCATAGCCTGTCGTCATGTCTGCCCCCGGTTGGTTCGCGCATTGACCCCTAATTAGAAGAAGCAGCTACCGGAAAACAATGACAATGCGCCGATTTACCGACAAGTTTCGCCCCACTATGCTGTTTCGCAGTCCCATACAGGCGGAGATGAACGGAAATGGCGCAAAAAACGCTGCTGAAAGGGCGTGTCCTGAGCTTCAACGGATCACCATTCGAAGGTGAACCGACAGAGGCTGTGACAATCAGCGAAGCGGTCCTGATCGAAGACGGCCGCATATCTGCAGTCGGCGATGCCGACAGCTTGATATCCGCGAACCCCGATGCCGAAGTTGTAAACCACGGTCAACACGTGATCATGGCTGGCTTTGTGGATGCGCATGTCCATTACCCACAGACCGCGATGATCGCCAGCTGGGGCAAGCGCCTGATCGACTGGCTGAACACATATACTTTCCCCGAGGAAATGAAGTTCGGGAATCCCGACTATGCAGCCGAGATCGCCAACCGTTATTTGGATCTGACGGCGTCGCACGGTACCACGACAATGTGCAGTTTCTGCACCATCCACCCCGAAAGCGTCGACGCATTCTTCACAGCCGCCCAGCAACGCCGGCAGCGTGTGGTGGCAGGCAAAACCTGCATGGATCGCAACGCGCCCGAAGGGCTGCGGGATACCCCGCAGACGGCCTATGATCAATCGCAGGCGCTGCTTGAGAAATGGCACGGTGTCGACCGGATATCCTACGCCATCACACCACGGTTCTCGCCCACATCCACGCCCGAGCAGCTTGAGGCGATGGGCGCACTGTGGGCCGAACACCCGCATTGCCTGATGCAAACACATCTGAGCGAGCAGACAGACGAAATCTCATGGGTTCGTGAGCTTTTCCCTGATGCGCGGGACTATTTGGATACCTATGAAAAGTTCGGACTGCTGGGCTCGCATGGCGTATACGGCCACGTTATCCACCTGGAATCGCGCGAGCGCGACCGGCTACGCGAGGTTGATGCCTCGCTAATCCACTGCCCGACCTCGAACACCTTTATCGGATCCGGCTTGTTCGACATGGACGGGCTGATGCGCGAAGGGCACCGGGTTGGTCTGGCAACAGATACTGGCGGCGGGTCGAGCTTTTCAATGCTGCACACGATGGCCTCGGCCTATGAAATCGGGCAACTGCGCGGCTCGCCGCTGCACGCGGCACAACTGCTGTGGCTGGGCACGGTTGGCTCGGCCCGTACGCTGCGGATGGATGATTGCATCGGCAATGTCGCACCGGGGATGGAGGCTGATCTGGTCGTTCTTGACCTCGCTTCAACCCCCGCAATTGCCCAGCGTGAAGCTTGCGCCGATGATCTGTGGGAGGCGATCTTTCCTACGATCATGATGGGCGACGACCGGGCGATTGCTGAGGTTTGGATCGCCGGTCGCCGCGTGTCTTCCTAGGCCTGCAAAGCGCGGGCCAATTGGGTCTGCCGTTCGATCACGCGCGGCAGGTCCAACGTCGTGACATGCCCGTCGCGCACGATCTGGCGGCCTTCAACAAACAAGTGTTTCACCTTCATCGGTCCGGCCAACAGCAATGCGGCCGGGTCCCAGCTGCCTGCACTTTCGATACCGCGCGTGTCCCATATGGCGATATCAGCGCGCTTGCCGGGCTCTAGCCGACCACAATCAGGGCGGTTCAGCACGTCTGCCCCGCCGCGTGTCGCGATTTCCAACGCTTCGCGTGACGACATCGCATCCGCGCCATTGGCAACGCGCTGCAGCAGCATGGCCTGTCGGGCCTCGAGGATCAGACTGCCGTTATCGTTACTGGCCGAACCGTCGGCGCCCAGACCCACCGGAACCCCGTGATCACGCATGGTTCGAACCGGTGCGATACCGGACCCCAAGCGGCAGTTCGAGCACGGGCAATGCGCCACGCCCGTTTGGGTTCTGGCGAACAGGTCAATCTCGGCCCCGTCCAGTTTCACGCAATGCGCGTGCCAGACGTCTGATCCGGTCCAACCCAGATCTTCGGCATATTGACCAGGGCGGCACCCGAACTGCGCCTGCGAATACGCTATATCCTCATCATTTTCCGCCAGATGAGTGTGCAGCATCACACCTTTGTCGCGCGCAAGGATTGCGGTGTCGCGCATCAGGTCCCTGCTGACGGAAAACGGGGAGCAAGGTGCCAACCCTACCCGGCACATCGCGCCATCGGATGGATCATGAAACGCGTCAACCACGCGGATCATGTCGTCGAGGATATCGGATTCGACCTCGACCAATGCATCTGGCGGCAACCCGCCGTCGCCTTCCCCGATACTCATCGCTCCACGAGTCGGATGAAACCGCAAACCAATTTCGGCGGCGGCAGCGATCGTATCCTCTAGGCGCGCGCCGTTGGGGTAAAGGTACAGGTGGTCAGAGCTGAGCGTACAGCCCGACAGAGCCAATTCAGCCAGGCCAATCTGAGCCGACACAAACATCTCTTCAGGGCCGAAACGGGACCAGATCGGATAGAGTGTCTGCAACCATCCGAACAGCAGTGCATCCTGCCCGCCCGGCACAGCCCGCGTCAGGGTTTGGTACAGATGGTGATGGGTATTCACCAGCCCGGGCGTCACAACACAACCCGCAGCATCGTGGATCTCACCGTCGGTTTGCAAGTTGTGGCCGATCTGCGCGATCTGCCCCCCCACGATCAGAATGTCTGCGCCCGACAACTCATGCCGCGCGTCATCCATCGTCAGAATGGTATCTGCATTTTTGATAAGGATTTCGGTCAATTCGCCCTCCTGCAACAGCCCGTCTCATGCAAGAAGTGCAAAGGCTGGCGGAAAACGGGCATAAGAACCAGCCGCGTAGAACCTACCCGACCGGCCAAATTGCGGCAACCAGTTTCAATAGTTGCGCAGGATTTCCAGTGCGACCGCGTGCAGTTCGGGATTCGCCGCCGCCAGAGCCCGCCCGCCATTATGGGCCGGACCGCCCCGCCAGTCAGTCACAACCCCACCAGCAGCCTCGATCACTGCAATGGGGGCCTGAATGTCATAGGCGTTCAGGCTGGATTCGATCACCAGATCAACCTGCCCCGCCGCCACCAGCGCATAGGCATAACAATCCATGCCATAACGGGTCAGCTTTGTTTGCCGGGCCACCGCTTCGAACCCTGCGCGATCCTCAGGTGTGCCAACCTCTGGGAAGGTCGTAAAAACAACCGCCTGATCCAAAGCGGATGTCGAGCGTGTCTTCAACGGTGCCGTTCCGGATGGGCCGGTGACCTGCGCGATATCCGCCGAACCCACAAACCGTTCGCCGATATAGGGTTGGTCGATCACCCCCATAATCGGGCCGTCAGTTGTGCTGAGAGCAATCAGAACCCCCCAAGTCGGAGTACCGCTGATAAAACCGCGGGTACCGTCGATGGGGTCCAGAACCCAAGTTCGTCCGCTGGAGCCTTCTTCGCGACCAAACTCTTCGCCAAAAATGCCATCTTCGGGCCGATGGCGTGCCAGAACCGCGCGCATCGCCTTTTCGGCGTTTCGGTCGGCTATAGTGACGGGGTCAAACCCATCATCAAGTTTGTTCGCAGTGTGCAGATTGGTTTGCCGAAAATACGGAAGAATGGCCGCACGCGCCGCGTCGGCCATTTCTTCGGCAACTTCCAGATCGCTTAGAGAGGTCTCTTGCATGCGTAACCCGTGAGGCGCGCACGGTTTGAAGTCAACCCGCTAATTTATGCGACGTCGCTAAGAACCCGCGCCAGCTCAAAAAGGCGGCGACGTTGGTTTTCGGGAATCGCGTAATAGGACCGCACGAGGTCCAGCGCTTCCTTGTCCCCCATCAGATCGGCAGGAACCGACTTTTTGCCTGATGTTTCTTTTTCGGCCTCTTCCAGACCTTCAAAGAAAAAGCTGACGGGAACGTCCAATGCCTCGGCAATGTCCCACAGTCGAGACGCGCTGATCCGGTTGGCCCCAGTTTCATACTTTTGAATTTGTTGAAACTTAATACCAACTTGCTGCGCCAACTGCTGCTGGGTCATGCCAATCAGCCAGCGGCGATGCCGGACGCGCTTGCCCACATGGACATCGACGTGATGGGTCATTGGTATTCTCCTCTTTTACACACAACTACTAGGGGCGCGCGTTGCTTTTTATCGCAACACTAGCGAGTCGCACTTAACCACTCCCTAATTTGGAACATACCCCCAAAACAGCACCATAGCGCAATATTGCCGCATTTGGGTAATTTTTCAAGAAGGTTGAATCCGTTTCCCGTCACAAAGATTTAAGGTTGTGTGTTTTTGACGCTTCGATGCGTACTGCACCCGCTGTCGGACACCCGAATGCAACCAATGCGCCCGGAGAAATGATTGACAAACCCTGGCTGAAAAGAATCTATGCCTCAAAATTACGGAGCGCGATCATGCAGGCATTCACGATTCAATCCCAGGGAAGCGCGGCCCAATTGGCTGATATTGACCTTCCCGAACCCGGCACAGGGCAAGTGCGCATCGCAATCAAGGCCTGCGGATTGAATTTTGCCGACCTGCTAATGCAGAAGGGTACGTATCAGGACACGCCCGAGGCTCCGTTCACGCTGGGTATGGAAGTTGCGGGCGTTGTCGACAAGCTGGGTAACGGTGTTACGCGCCTGAATGTCGGGGACCGCGTGGCCGTATATTCCGGTCAGGGCGGGCTGGCGGAATATGGCGTTTTTGATGCGAGCCGTGCGATACCCCTGCCCGACGCAATTAGCTTTGAAAATGCAGCGGCCATTCAGATCGCTTACGGCACCAGCCACATCGCCCTTGATCACCGGGCGCATCTGCGGCCGGGCGAGACCCTTTTGGTGACCGGGGCCGCAGGTGGGGTTGGACTTACCGCCGTCGAAATCGGCAAGCTTATGGGCGCGACGGTAATTGCCCATGCGCGCGGGCAGGAAAAACTGGATGTGGCCCGCGCGGCTGGTGCGGATCACCTGATCGACGCCTCGGAAGACTTGCGCGCACGCGTCAAGGAACTGGGCGGCGCGGATGTCGTCTATGACGCTGTCGGAGGGGATGTCTTCAAAGCCGCGTTCCGGGCAACCAACCCCGAAGGCCGTCTGTTACCCATCGGGTTTGCGGGCGGCAACGTTCCCCAAATTCCGGCCAACCATCTTCTGGTAAAGAACCTGACCGTGATTGGGTTTTACATCGGCGGCTACCTGAGATTCCGACCTCAGGTCGTTCAGGACAGCTTTGACACGCTGTTCGGCTGGCTCGCCGAGGGGCGGATCAAGCCGCATATCAGCCACGTTCTTCCGCTGGCCGAGGCCGACAAAGGCATGCAGTTGCTGCGCGACCGCGTGGCCACCGGCAAAGTGGTTATTACTCCCTGACGGGCGCTTACCCCACAACAGCCTTGAGCGGTACACTGCCCAGTATTCGAAAATTCTGACGCACCAGCGCAGCCAGCGCTTCGACGACAGCGCCGCGCCCAGTCTCGCCCCCATACAGATTGATCATGTGGGCCGGCAGTTCCGGCAATGCCCCTCCGGTATCAATCTGTTCAAGATGTGCGGGTTCGGTCCCGTCCAGCATCGCGTGAACAGCCAGATCCGCGCTTACTGTTGCCTCGATCGTGCGGTCGTTTTCTGTTTCGACTGACAGTTCCCACGGGATACCTTCCGCATCGAGAGCCGAAATCATCTGGGGCCGAAACGCGCACCGCCGCCCAACGGCCAATGGAATCGGATTCTTACGCCATGCTGACCCGCCCGGCGCCCCAATCCACCGCAAGGGCAACTCAGCGACGGTCTCCGATCCATCACTGGCTGATGCTTCGGTTGTCAGGATCAAATCGCACTCGCCGCGTTTGAACATTTCTTTCAGCTGAAGGGAATATGACGAAATCAGCTGCACCCGAACCCGCGGGAAGTCAGCATTGAAACGCTGCAAGACCCGCGGGATAGCCGGGTAAACGATGTCATGTGGAACGCCCAGAACAACCTCGCCTTCATAGGCCTGATCCGTGAGCTTTGAGATCACTTCATCATTCAGCGCGATCATGCGCCGGGCATAGGCCAGTAGCTGTTCACCGGATGCAGTCAACGCAATTGTGCGCCCACTACGGTCCAACAATTCAAGGCCCAGCAGCTCTTCCAACCGCTTCAACTGCATAGACACAGCGGATTGCGTCAGATGCAGAAATCCGGCGGCCCGTGTGACGCCACCCTGGTCAGCAACGGCAACGAAGGAACGAAGCGTGGTGATATCCAGATTTCGCATGTTCACAAATCCTTATGTATCTCTTCATAAATATTCATTTTCAAAATGTGACATGTTGCGCCATATAAATCAAGGAAGTTGATGGAAAGACGGCAAACCATCAGGAAACAGAGAAAGGACAATAAATATGACCCAAATTGCAATCAAACAGCACTGCAAACCGCAGCGTCGCTCTTTGTTGTCCTCGCTTCTGGACTCGCTGTCTCTTCTGCGCCAGCGCCAAACGCTTGCCAGACTTGATGATCGCGCTCTGGAAGACATCGGCATCACCCGCCAACAGGCCGAAGCCGAGGCGTCACGATCCATTTGGGATGCGCCGGAGTTCTGGCAAAAGTGATTCGACACTGCACCTTTTCTCGGTGAATGGCAGCGCGAACCGTCGGGCTGCCATTTTTGTTGCGTGTTTTAGCCAGTTTCGGGCGTTAAACCCTTGAAACACAGCCCGCACTTGCCGATATTTGCGGGGAACGGTGCCAATCTCATTGGCCCGACAAGAAATATGCAAAGGGAGACCCTTAATGGCACAATTTGACACGATCCGGACGGCGACCGGTGCGCGCGCTGCCCAGATTGACGAGGGCCTACGCGCCCATATGAACAAAGTCTACGGCACGATGTCTGTGGGCATGCTGATTACATTCATGGCTGCTTGGGCCATTTCCGGGCTTGCAACCACAACCGACCCATCGGCCGCAGCTGGGCAAATCAGCTCGGGCACCTATCTGACGTCGCTGGGTGCCGCGATCTATACCTCGCCCCTGCGCTGGGTGATCATGTTTGCACCTCTGGCGTTCATCTTTGGCTTTAGCGCCGGCATCAACCGCTTGTCCGCCGCAGCTGCGCAGCTGGTATTCTATGCATTCGCAGCGGTGATGGGCCTGTCGATCAGCTGGATTTTCATTGCCTTTACAGGCATGTCGATCATACAGGTGTTCCTGATTACTTCGATCGCCTTCGCTGGGCTGTCCTTGTATGGCTACGTGACCAAGAAAGACCTGTCTGGAATGGGTACCTTTCTGATCATGGGTCTTATCGGCCTGATCGTGGCGATGGTTGTAAACATCTTCCTGCAGTCACCCGCGATCATGTACGCGATCTCGGTGATCGGCGTTCTGATCTTTGCTGGTTTGACCGCCTATGACACCCAGAAGATCAAAACTACATACCTGCAGATGGCCCATTCGGGCGATCAGGAATGGTTGGGTAAAGCCGCAATCATGGGCGCGCTCAGCCTGTACCTGGACTTTATCAACATGTTCATGTTCCTGCTGCAGCTGTTCGGCAATCGCGAATAAGACGGCCGAAATTCGATTTCAAAGGCGGGCCAGATAGGCCCGCCTTTATTGTTTGCACCGCTGAAAGGCGTCCTGTCCGGGCCAGCAAACAGGCGGCGCAGACTAGTAACGCTAAAAACAAAAAAAGCCTCCACCGAGACAGTGGAGGCTTTTTATTTCGCAACCGAATGGTTCGATCAGCTGCAGTTCAGAGCAACCGCAAATCCAGAGCTGCGCGTCGACGATCCCTTGCGGAACACGTCACCCGCAGGCAGGCATCCGGTAAACTGTTCGGCATTTTGGCCAAAGGCTGCGCCGATGTCGTTGTCCACGCGGGTGCTGTTGTTTGCGGTTCGAAGAACTCCGAACAAAGTGCCGTTCACGCTGACTGTGCTTAAGAACAGGTTCATGTCCGAACCGGTCAGAACGACTGAGTTTGTGTCGCTGCGTCCGCCATTGTCGATCGCGACGCGGGCTACTTTTTCCGCTTCGGTCTGATCCGTTACGACCGGGATGGATGGCAACAAAGCCAATTCCGCCGGAATATTCGTGGCGTCGGGAAGGAACGAGACCGCACCCGGAACATCCGAGAGGGTCCGCGGCTCACCATCGATGCCCGTGAAGCCAACACCCGAGCGGTTATAAGGGTCTTCACAAGCCGCAAGGGCAAATACGGCAATTGTGGATAACAAGATTTTTTTCATGGCGACCAACATTTTGGAACGATTTGCTGAAGCGTATTGCCAAGAGGTTCCAAAAAGCAACCCGGCGCCCAACCGAATGGCCGTTACGCTGATGCGTCACTGCAACGGCCAATTCCCGATCCCGGGCATTTCACCCAGCCGCATGCACAAAGAAAAAGGGTTCCGCATCAGCGAAACCCTTTTCCATTCTGTCCAAGTTGGACGGCAGATTACTTAATCTTGCCTTCCTTGTACTCGACATGTTTCCGAACAACCGGATCGTATTTACGAACGGTCATTTTCTCGGTCATGGTGCGAGCGTTCTTTTTGGTCACGTAGAAGTGGCCCGTGCCCGCGGTCGAGTTCAGACGGATCTTGATTGTCGTCGGCTTCGCCATGGTTATCTCCTGCGTCCGAAAAGGCAGGGGCCTTTCGGTTGAATTCCTATGAGCGTGCGCTTTTACGCCTTGCACGGCTCGTGTCAAGGGCAATTGGGCACATGATCGGCTGATCAGGGATCAGGCCTAGGTCGAAAGGGTCGGCGCGCCCATATACGTGTGAATCTGGTCGCGTTCGGCATCAGATAAACCCAGCGCAGTTGCTAGTTGAACAAGGTAAGAGGCCTCGCGCTGGTTATCCAGACGAATCGCCGCCAGAGACGTGGCATAGACCTGTGCTTTCAATGGTGCACCGGAATCAGCAGCCAGGCCGATCACATCAATCGGGCCATTCAACTGATCCTGGACAAAGGCGCGTTCTTCGTCGCTGATGTCATCACCCAATTCGCCCAGAATGGTCTCCTTCTCTTGCTCATCTAGCTCTCCGTCCGCCTTGGCTGCCTGGATCATCGCGCGCAGCATCAGCTTGGCTTGCGCCTCCATCGCCGCGCCCCCGGGTGTGCCTTTGAACACCGTATCCATCATATCGACGGTCTGCTGATTGCCTGTCTTTGCGGCGCCCTGCATGGCATTCATCAACCCACCAAGACCAGCGGCCCCTGCCGGATTGGCCATGCCAAGCTTTCCAATCATCTCTTGCAACCCACCGGCACCCCCAGGCATCCCGAACTGTTCTGCCATCTTGCCCAGTTGATCCATGCCAAAGCCGCCCCCGGCGCCTTGCATCATGTCTTGCAGGCCGGCCATTCCGCCCATCTGCTTGTATTTTTCCATGCCTTTTGCGGCGGCAAATCCAACTGCGACCGAAGCCAGTGCCTTCATGAAACTCATAACAATCCTCCCAATATTCAAAATGCGTTTTTGCAATATAGCAGATATCTGCGACTCAAAAATCCACAGATTAGACAGATGCTCTAACGCTAGCGCAAAGCTGGCCAATGGTGGTTTCGCTTCACCAAGTGAACATGTAACAGGCGTATTCCCGCACAAGCGCGTGTCTAATTTGTCAGAAATTCGAATGTGTGATAGTTACCGCGCCATCAACAATCCAAAGAAGCCAATTTTCGGCTCGATCTTCGAGGCTCCATGATCAGGCAAGCAACCGTGCAAGCAGGGTTTGCACGATTGATTTTGTTTAGGGGGCATCATGACTGAATGGACTATTAAGGGCGAAGAACTGGCCAACTGTAACTGCAACTTCGGTTGTCCTTGCCAGTTCAGCGTACTTCCGACACATGGCAATTGCGAGGCCGTCGTCGTATTCGACATCGAAAGCGGTCACTATGGAGACACAGATCTGGCGGGCGTAAGGGCGGCTGGGGTGTACTATTGGCCCGGCCCAATCCATGAGGGCAACGGTCAGATGCAACTGATTATAGATGCCAGCGCCAGCGCCGATCAGCGCGCTGCCCTGCAAGCCATCATGACCGGTGAAGATACTGATGAAATGGCAACCTTCTGGTATGTTTACAGCGCGATGGCCCCGACCAAACATGAAACGCTTTTCGTGCCCATCGAACTGAACTGGGACCGCGACGAGCGCACCGGGTTTGCAAAGGTGAACGGCGTCTTCGATGTCGAAGTCAGCCCGATTCCGCATATCGTTTCGGGTGCGGCGCACCGGGCGTCAATTCAGCTGCCAAACGGGTTTGAATACCGACACGCCGAAGCTGCCTCGGGCTCGGCCAAGACACATGGCGGCGAAATCAGTCTGACCTTTGACGCGACGCACGCTCATCTGGCCCACCTGAACATTTCGGGCCACGGTGTCCTGGGCGCCTGATCCGGGGGTCATCATGACATCCCACCCCACACCGCCCCGCACCGGGGCGGTCGAGCGGCTTATGCGGCGTGAGCGGGTCATCGTGCTGTTCGGTGTGTCGCTGATTGTTCTGGTTGCAGCCTGGTACACCATCGCCGGGATCGGCATGAACATGACGGCCACCGAAATGACCACGATGGCAGGTCCGATCGGAGAACCCATGCACATGGGTGAAGCGCCCGGTTGGGGCGTGCAATACGTAATCCTGATCTTTCTGATGTGGTGGGTCATGATGATCGCGATGATGACCCCCAGCGCTGCACCTGCGGTCTTGCTGTATTCGGCGATAAAGCGTGCGGGACCCGAACGTGACAAGGCCGCGCAGTTCAGCTTTTACTTTCTGACGGGCTATCTGATCGCCTGGGCTTTTTTCAGCGTTGCCGCGACGGGACTACAATGGGGCCTCGAAAGTGTCGGGCTGTCTGACGGTCCAATGATGACAATTCGGTCCAAAACATTCGCCGGTTGCGTCCTTATCTTGGCAGGCGCGTACCAGTTGTCGGACCTCAAGACCGCCTGTCTGCGGCATTGTCAAAGCCCTGCCCGGTTCATTGCCGATCATCACCGACCCGGAGCGTTTGGCGCGTTCCGAACCGGCGCGCTGCATGGGCTGTACTGCCTTGGCTGTTGCTGGGCCTTGATGGCGCTGCTGTTCGTCGGCGGGATCATGAACCTGTACTGGATTGCCGGAATTGCGGTCTACGTCGCATTGGAAAAGCTGCTGCCGGGTGCACGATGGTTGCCCACCCTGACCGGTCTTGGGCTGATCGCAGTGGGTTTCTGGATCGTTCTGGACGCCCTTATGAGCATTTTTTAAGTCCCGTTTTCAGGCCGCGGAACCGGCCAATTTCAGCGTTCCAAACCATTGAAACAAGGAGAAGACTTATGCCTATTTTCATAACTTACGCGACCTACTCGCAGGATGGCGTCAAAGGAATGCTGAAGAAGCCTGCAGACCGCACGGCGGCCGTCCGGGCGTTGCTGAAAAAAGTCGGCGGCAAGCTTTTGGCTTTTTACATGACGACCGGCGAAAATGACGTGGTGGTCGTAAGTGAAGTTCCGGATGGCACTGACGCAGTAGCCATTGGAATGGCCGTTGCGGCCTCGGGTGCAGTATCAAACGTTGAAACAGTACGCGCCTGGAAGGCGAAGGACTTTGCCGCCATTACCAAGAAGGCTGCCAAGCTGACCGGGGCTTACACGCCGCCCGGTAAGTGAACAGAGTTATGCGCGGAGGGCCTGTAAGCCGGATCTTGTTCCGGGGTTACCCCCTTCGATGACCATTCCTCTAGGCCGCGCATTGCTGCGCGGCTCAAGCTGCCAACCCGGTCCCTCTTGGCCAGGACGTGCCTAGCGGCGGTATCGGCTTGCGCCGACCGGCCCGCGCGGGGACCCTATTTGGCATTGCTCCCGGTGGGGCTTGCCGTGCCGCCACTGTTGCCAGCGGCGCGGTGGGCTCTTACCCCACCGTTTCACCCTTACCTCGGACCGAAGTCCGGGGCGGTCTGATTTCTGTGGCGCTTTCCGTCGGGTTGCCCCGCCCGGGCGTTACCCGGCACCGTTGTCTTGTGGAGTCCGGACTTTCCTCTCGGGCCTTGCGGCCCCAGCGGCCATCCGGCCCTCCGCGCAAGCGGTGGGTATGCCTTGTGACAGGCTGCGTCAAGAGTGCAGCGCGGATCAGGATCGGGCGGTCAGCGGTACGAGATCAGCACTCTGCAACGGACCTGTAGCCCAAGGACGATATCGCAGACGAACGGCGGATAGCAAAGTTTCGTCGTCTACGTCAGCGCTGAAGCCGGCGGATTGTGCCAGAATTCGAAACTGATCCATCGGCGCATCTAGCGGGCCATCG
The DNA here is from genome assembly GCF_947495585.1 of Ruegeria atlantica. Taxonomy (GTDB): domain Bacteria; phylum Pseudomonadota; class Alphaproteobacteria; order Rhodobacterales; family Rhodobacteraceae; genus Ruegeria; species Ruegeria atlantica_G. The sequence goes on from NZ_CANLZK010000002.1 coordinate 147,236, forward strand.
TTTTGTCCGCGCGGCGCGGCCAGTTTGTTGCGCTCGAGCCGCAGCCAGTCAAATCGCGGTCCGGGATCAAATTTGCGTCCGGGTGCCATGTCGGAATGACCGATCACACCGTATGGTCGAATGATCCAGCGATGCATGATCTGAGGCAACAACTGTTCCAGCCTGCGCATTTGCAGGTCTGAAAATGGGTGCCTGCCAGTGTTGTCCAGCTCGATGCCAATCGAACGGGAGTTGATATCCTTCTGACCGCTCCATTCTCCGGCCCCGGCATGCCACGCGCGGTCCTCTTCTCGCACCATGTGCCAGAGCGTCCCGTCGCCCCCAATCAGGTAATGCGCCGACACTTCGTGGACAGGGTCACATAACCTGTCCAGCGCCTCTTGCGCGCTGTTCATCGCCGTATAGTGCAAAACGATCAGGGACGGCTTCAGCCCGTCCCTGCGTGGTCCGTAGTTAGGCGAAGCGTGCCAGATTGGCGCTTGTGGATCAGTTGTTGACGGCACTGCGGAATGCACTTGGATCCCAGCCACATGCGTACCCATCCCCATCCGGGTCCAGACCGTTGCGATCACGCTGCGGGCCGCCGTTGGCCAGAAACTCGATCTGAGCTTGGTCAGGCGACGGGAACTTGGCGCAATTCCGCTGCGCCTTGGCCTCAAGATTGAAACCAGCGCGGCTGTAAAGCTGTGTACCAACTGGATTCGAAGTGCTTAGAGCGTATTGCACGATATTGGGCTGGCCGTCCGATCCGCGCTGCGGAACAGCAGTTGGGGTGACAACTTCGTAGGTCTGGCGGTTCTGTTGGATCAGGGCCGCGTCGTTTTCGATCGTACGACGTCCTGATACAGCGGCGAAATCCTGTTCATCGGAGATCGCGTTGCTACTGGCGGCAGACAGAGGGACTTGCGTCAACGTGCTTTGCCCCGATGTATTTGCCAGGGCAGCTGCCGTTGCAGACGCGATATCAGCGTTGTCCCCGGTCGGTGTGCTGCCGGGCGCGCCGAGTTGTTGTTCTGACACGTCAGCAGGGCCGACCAAAGGGTTTCCGGTGTAGCCCGGCCCGGCCAGCGCGGCCTCGCGCTGTGCCTGATATTGAGGCGTGTTAAATCCAGTACCCTGGACCGGGGCCACCGAGTTGCAGGCGGCCACAAGTCCGATTGCGGGGATCAGAAGCGTAAAGCGCATTCAGCTGCTCCGTTTTAGCTGGTCTTGCCTGATCCGAGGATTACCACCATTTGCCTGGCTTGGCCACAAATCCGGCGGCACTTTCCAACGCATAAGCTGTGTTCAGCAAATCGCCTTCTTCCCATGGACGGCCGATCAGTTGAAGACCCAGCGGCAAGCCCTGTTGGTCCAAACCTGCGGGAACCGAGATACCGGGCAAACCGGCAAGGTTCACTGTCACGGTAAAGACGTCGTTGAGGTACATCTGCACCGGGTCCGCCTCGGTCATCTCGCCCAGACCAAAGGACGCCGAAGGGGTAGCAGGCGTCAGGATTGCGTCGATCCCTGCGGCGAAGACATCTTCAAAGTCTTTCTTGATCAGGGTCCGCACCTTGCGAGCGCGGTTATAGTAGGCATCATAGAACCCTGCCGACAGCACATAGGTGCCGATCATGACCCGGCGCTGCACTTCGTGGCCGAAGCCCTCGGCACGGGTCTTTTCGTACATCTCGGTGATGCCGTCGCCCTGTGCCAGCTGCGCGCGGCGGCCATAGCGCACACCGTCATAGCGGGCAAGGTTCGAGGACGCTTCGGCCGGGGCAATCACATAATACGCAGGCAGCGCGTATTTGGTGTGCGGCAGCGAAATGTCGACGATCTCTGCACCCGCTGCTTTCAGCATCTCGGCGCCTTCGGCCCACAGCTTTTCGATCTCGGCAGGCATGCCTTCCATGCGGTATTCTTTTGGGATACCGATCTTCTTGCCTTTGATATCGCCGGTCAGCATCGCCTCAAAGTTCGGCACGGCCAGTTCGGTGCTGGTCGAATCCTTGGGGTCGTGACCACACATCGTCTCGAGCATGATCGCAGCGTCGCGCACGTTCTTGGTCATCGGCCCGGCTTGATCCAATGAAGAAGCAAACGCCACAATACCCCAGCGCGAGCACCGACCATAGGTCGGCTTGATGCCGGTGATACCAACAAATGCTGCGGGCTGGCGGATCGAACCACCGGTATCGGTACCGGTGGCGGCCAGGCAAAGATCTGCCGCGACGGCCGAGGCCGACCCACCGGACGATCCACCGGGTGTCAGTTGCGCATCGTCATTGCCCCGGCGCCATGGGCTGACCGCATTGCCGTACACGGAAGTTTCGTTGGACGAGCCCATGGCGAATTCGTCCATGTTCAGCTTGCCCAGCATAACCGCGCCTGCGTCTGCCAGTTGCTGAGACACAGTAGATTCGTATTCGGGCTTGAAACCTTCGAGAATTTTGGAAGCCGCCTGCGACGGTACGCCTTTGGTGCAGAACAGATCCTTGATGCCGATCGGCAGGCCGCACATCGACGGCGCGTCGCCTGCTTTGATCCGCTCATCCGCCGCCTTGGCGCGCTCCAGCGCGATCTCGGGCGTCTTGTGGACAAAAGCGTTCAGCGCGTCGGCGTCATCGATTGCCTTCAGGCAGGATTCGGTCAGCTCGACAGAGGTTACGTCGCCCGCGCGCAGAGCGTCGCGCGCTTCGGCCAGGCCCAGTTTGTTCAGATCGCTCATGTCTTACTCCACAACTTTGGGAACAGCGAAGAACCCTTCGCGCGCATCAGGGGCATTGGCCAGAACCTTGTCTTGCTGGTTGCCGTCAGTGACCACATCCTCGCGGCGTTTCAGGCGCATTGGCTCGACCGAGACCATCGGCTCGACACCTTCGACATCAACCTCGTTGAGTTGCTCGATGAAGCCAAGGATGGTGTTGAATTCGGATGCCAGCGCAGGCAGCGCGTCATCCTCGACCTTGATCCGGGCCAGTTTGGCCACCTTGGCGGCGTTGCTTTGGTCAATCGACATCGGATATCCTCATATGCGTTAGGGGGCATTTACCTGTCTGGTCGCCGGGTCGCAAGACCGCCAAGGCGCTGATCCACCCTTGAGCGCATGGCAAAGGTCCATAAATCCTGTCCGATCATTCATTTCTAATTACCCCTATGCAAAAAATGAACCGATTAGTTCACTTCGCATCTTGAAATACTGAACTGAACTGTTCATTTCATATAGCATGGCACAGCCTTATATGGAGAAAAACGATGAAAACGTTCATGACTGCCTTTATACTGGCCACTACGGTTCTTGCTGCGCAAGCTCAGGCGGGCGCTTTTGGCCCAAGCATGGACACCCTGACCCGCAGCCTGATTTTCCCCGATCAGGTCTCGGAACCTGTCACTCAGGATCAGAACAAACCGGGCAAGTAATTTAGCCCCCCAAAAAAAGCGGGTCGGGTCCAAATGCCCCGGCCCGGCAATTGCCTGCTGCGTTCCGCGCGGCGTATCGCTACGGTGGTCCACAAGTAACCCGCCGGCCTGCCCTGCAGATCCGGCAAGCCAACGGAGCGGAAGATGAACGCGCGCAAGCAAGCTGTTCTGGACGCAATTGATGCGGCCAATTCATACGACCCCAACCTCGAAGACGGCCAGCCCGCTGAACTGCTCTATGGTCAGCGCATGAGCGCCGAGTTGGACAGGTTGATCCCCGACGCCTCTGACCCGTTGCAGATTGCAGCGCGTGGTCAGCATGTAGAGCGGTGGAAACTGGCGCGCGGCGAATACCCCGAAGGTCGCGCTGGATATCTGGCCTGGCGCAAGGCGCAGGGCGTCCACCACGCCGAGGTCGTGATGGGGCTTATGGAACAGAACGGCTACTCTGCCGAGAATATCGAATCTGCCGGTCGGATGCTGCGCAAACAGGGCATCAAGCGTGACGACGAGGTGCAGGCGCTGGAGGATGTAATCTGTTTCGTTTTCCTTAAATGGTATTTCGCACCGTTCGCCGAAAAGCACTCAGCCGAGAAAATCCAAAGCATCGTCGAGAAAACCGCGCGCAAGATGTCGGATCAAGGCCGCGCACGCGTGCTGTCTGAATTTGACTTACCCGCAGAACTGGCCGCAGCGTTTCAGGCCTGAGCCGCGCGGGTCAGATGCCTACGATACACCTCGATCATCCAGCCCAGCATGAGGGCATTCAGGATGTGCCACATGAAATGCGTGCCAAACGGGATCTGCCCACATATGGGTTCGTCCAGCGCACGAAAGGTGATCGAGGCGATTAGGATCATCGCCCCGATGGCCAGACCTCGGGCGGTGTCCGGCACCCGGTGGCGCAAAAGAAACGCATAGATCAAGATCAGCAGCGGCACCGGGGCATAGGCTGCTGAACCACCCAATCCCGGCACAAGCTGGAACAAGGGCACCGTAGCTGCGGCATAGGGAATGAACAGGGCTGTCGCGATCCCGGCCGTACGCGGCCGCATGTGCCAGACATCCCGGTTGATCGCGAAGATGTAGACCAGAATGTACAGCAGGATCGGCAGAACGTCCGCCATCGCGGCCCAGGCCTGCGCGTGGGTATGGAACAGGTAACTGCCGACCCCGATAGCGGCGAGAATGACGACCAGCACCATCGCCAAAGGCGCCCCCTGCCCGCGCACACGTCGCCACATGACAAAAGCCGCAATCAGAAACGCCGCGTTTGTCACCGCGTTTATCGGCTCGGCCCAATAGGCGGGCGACAAGCGCTCGCAATAGCCATCAATTTCCTGAAACCAGTCCATGAACTTTTACATAGCCGATGCTAAGTTAATGCCAACAGTTTGTTTTGGGAGGATGAATTCATGAACATCATTTGGCTGGGACACGGCAGTTTCCGCATCGAAACCGGCGGACAGGTTCTGCTGGTCGACCCCTGGCTGACGGGTAACCCGGTCTTGTCCGAGGAACAGCATGATGACGCGCTAAACGGGGCGACTCATATCCTCTTGACGCATACACATTTCGATCACGTCGCCGATGTCGTATCGCTGGCCAAGCACCTGAACGTCCCCGTGGTCGGACAATACGACCTGATGGGGTATTGGAGCGAGTCCGAGGGGTTGGAAACCATCGGGTACAACAAGGGCGGTACCGTGAACCTGAACGGCGTCAAAGTGTCGATGGTGCCAGCCTCGCACAGCTCGACCTTTTCCACGCCCGACGGGCTGCGCACCGGCGGCAGCGAGGTCGGGTTCATGATCGCCTCGGACGGGCACATGCTGTATGTCTCGGGCGATACCGACATCATGGCCGATATGGATTGGATGGGGGATTACTACAAACCCGATATCGGGATCCTGTCGGCAGGCGGTCACTTCACGATGGACATGAAGGGCGCGGCATATGCGGCCAAGCGGTATTTCAACTTCAAGACCGTGATTCCCTGCCACTACAAGACCTTCCCGATCCTCGAACAATCAGCTCAGGCGCTGGTCGATGGGTTGCCGGGGGTCGATGTCATCGAACCCGAGGTGATGAAGGCCATTACCATTTAGGGTCAACGCCGTGCGGCGAAGAACTCTTTCAGAAGCTCGGCGGCCTCCTGCCCTCGGATTCCGTCGTAAACCTCTGGCACGTGGTGCGCTTGTGTATGGGTGAAAACCCGCGCGCCATGGTCAACGCCGCCAGATTTCGGATCGGCAGCCCCGTAATAGATGCGCCGGATACGCGCCGCTGCCAGAGCCGCCGCACACATCGCGCAAGGTTCCAACGTCACATAGAGATCGTGATCGGGCAGACGTTCGGATCCGGCTGCGGCACATGCAGCGCGCAGGGCCAGTATCTCGGCATGGGCGGTGGGATCGTTCAGCTCTCGTGTTCGGTTACCCGCAGAGGCCACGATCACGCCATCGGGGCCAGCAATAACAGCACCTACAGGTACTTCGCCGCGATCCGCCGCAGCGCGCGCTTCAACCAGCGCCTTATCCATGTGCGATCTGAACACCATGCCTCTGACTGCAACAGAAACCTGTCTTTCGCAAGCGGCCGGGATGCGCTATGGGCTGCGGATGACCAAATCCCCTCCTCCCGGCGACCGGATCGCCAAAGTCCTTGCCCGCGCAGGCGTCGCCTCGCGTCGGGAAGCCGAACGCATGATCGAAGCAGGTCGTGTGAGTGTAAACGGCAAGTCCATCGACAGCCCCGCGCTGAACGTCACAGCCAAAGACAAGATCACCGTCGATGGGAAACCGGTTTCCGAGCCGGAACCTTCGCGCCTGTGGCTGTATCACAAACCTTCGGGTCTGGTGACAACGACACGTGACGAAAAAGGGCGCGCGACCATTTTTGACAAACTGCCCGAGGATATGCCCCGGGTCATGAGTGTCGGGCGGTTGGACCTGAACTCGGAAGGGTTGCTGCTGTTGACCAATGATGGCGGCATCAAGCGCAAGTTGGAACTGCCCTCGACCGGATGGCTACGCAAATACCGCGTGCGGGTGAATGGCCGCCCCAAGGACGAGGATTTTGCACCGCTGCGTAAGGGGCTTGTGATCGACGGGGAACGCTTTTTGCCGATGGACGTCACGCTGGACCGGCAACAAGGCGCGAATGCCTGGCTGACAATCGGTCTGCGCGAAGGCAAGAACCGTGAAATTCGGCGTGCGATAGAAGATATCGGTTTTGCGGTGAACCGGCTGCTGCGAGTGTCCTACGGCCCCTTCCAGCTGGGAAGCCTGAAACCCGGCGAAGTCGAAGAGATCCGCCGACGGGTCATGCGCGATCAACTGGGGTTGGAAGCCGAGCCCGAAGCACCGGCCAAACGACCCGCTCGCCCACAGCGAAATCGGCCCCCGATCGGCAAGAAACCTCGCAAGTGACGCAGGTTAGGCAACCTTCCCCCTAGCGCCACGGTCTCTCATGGCCTAGATTTCCCCAAGGGACATTTTTGGGGGGCGCCATGTCCGGGACCGGAGTGCAAAAACTGGCCTATGTCGTGTTGTTGATGCTGATGTTCGGCGTCTGCACCGGCGTGTTGGGAGGCTTGTAAGCACATGGCCAAACGGTATGGCGGGAAATTCAGCCCACAGGACGACTCATCGTCTCCGAATCAACCTCGGCGCGGACAGTTTGACGTCGCTCGGGTCGAACCGGCCGGGGCGCGCGCTAACCTGTTGTTTCTTCCGGCTGTTCCCTTGGTTTTTCTGTCGCTGAACGATGGGGCCGTCGGATTGACGATCGGCCTGATCGCAGCGGGTCTTTTGACAGCTGCAGCATTTCTGCTGCGCGAAGGGTTGCGGGCCGAATCCGCCTACAACGCTCGCCGCACAGCCCGTCGCCCGGCGTTTCCCAGAAAGGTATTCTCCAGCCTGCTGACCGGACTTGGCGTCGGATTGGCTGCTTATCGCACCGAATATCTGGATGCAGCCGCAGCGTCTGAGGCCAGCCTGATCGCCCCGATTCTGTTCGGTTTGATGGCCAGCGTCCTACACTCTGTCTCTTTCGGAATTGATCCGATGACTGACAAAGGGATGGAAGGCATCGACACTTTCCAGCAAGACCGCGTTGCCCGCGTCGTGGAAGGTGCTGAAACACATCTGTCCGAGATGACCGACGCCATCAAACGCGCAGGCGACCGCAGGATCGAAGCCCGGGTTGAACGTTTTCAGGATACCGCCCGCGACCTGTTCCGCACGGTCGAGGAAGACCCTCGCGATCTGGCCGGTGCGCGAAAATACCTGACCGTTTACTTAAAGGGCGCGCGTGACGCGACAGTCAAATTTGCTGACGTTTATGCCCGCACCCGCGATGCGCAGGCGCTGGAGGATTATTCGTCCCTCCTGGATGATCTTGAACAAAATTTCGCGGCGCGTACCCGCAAGTTGCTTTTGGACGACCGCAGTGATCTGACGGTTGAAATTGATGTGTTGCGCGAACGGCTGCAACGCGAAGGCGTCCGGTTGGACTGACCGGCCACAATTTGAGAGAGGATTACCCCCATGTCCGATGACATCAAGAACAAGGCGGTCGAGGCTGAAACGCTGGTGCAGGAAGTGACCGCTGTCACCCTGCCCGACCCGACCGCCGAAATCGTCTTGCTTGAGGAGGCCGACGAACCTGTCAGCGCCGAAATCCGCAAGCGCATGGATGAGATCGACATGGATAACACCAATTCCATCGTCGCGTTCGGGTCGTCTGCCCAGGCGGAATTGCAGGAAATCAGCCAGGCCATGCTGGCGGATGTCCGCAACAAGGATGTCGGGCCCGCCGGGGATAGCCTGCGCAATATCGTCACGACGATCCGCGGGTTTTCAGTCAGTGAGCTGGACGTCCGGCGCGAACGCAGCTGGTGGGAAAAGCTGTTGGGCAAGGCTGCGCCTTTCGCCCAGTTTACCGCCAAGTTTGAAGATGTTCAGGGGCAGATCGACAGGATCACCGACGACTTGCTGGGCCACGAACATACGCTGCTGAAAGACATCAAGTCACTGGACCTGTTGTATGAAAAGACGCTGGGCTTTTATGACGAGCTTGCGCTGTATATCGCAGCAGGCGAAGAAAAACTGACCGAGCTGGACAGCCAGAACATCCCCGAAAAAGAAGCCGAAGTTCAGGCCGTGCCCGAAGACCAACAAGTCATGAAGGCCCAAGAGCTGCGTGACCTGCGCGCAGCGCGGGATGATCTGGAACGGCGTGTTCACGACCTGAAGCTGACGCGACAGGTGACGATGCAATCGCTGCCCTCGATCCGGTTGGTTCAGGAAAATGACAAGTCGCTGGTGACCAAGATCAACTCGACCCTCGTCAACACCGTGCCGCTGTGGGAAACGCAACTGGCGCAGGCCGTCACCATCCAGCGTAGCGCCGAGGCGGCCGCGGCCGTGCGCGATGCGAATGACCTGACGAATGAACTGCTGACATCGAACGCGGCGAACCTGCGTGAGTCGAACAAGATGATCCGCGAGGAAATGGAACGCGGTGTGTTTGATATCGAGGCGGTCAAGCAAGCCAATGCTGACCTGATCGGTACGATCAACGAAAGTCTTGCAATTGCTGACGAAGGCAAGGCCAAGCGCGCCGCAGCCGAGCAGGAACTGCAGAAAATGGAAACCGAGCTGCGCGACACCCTTGCCTCTGCCAAGGCGCGCAAAGACGGCGTCGGCGACAACGCTGGAACTGCGGTTTCGAGCTAAAGGCGGGCAGAACGTGCGAGTGCCGGGATATATGAAACCCCTGTTGGGTATGGTGGCGCTGTTGGCGCTGGCCAATTGCGATGAGGCGCTGACGTCGTCCGTCGTGCCGCAACCGCGCCCGGTGGCGCCTGCACCGGCACCTAATGCTTATGTTCCCCCGTCTGCGGCGAGTCAGGATCTGGCCCGGTTCTATCAGCGGGTCGAACGTGACCTGCTGACCCGCGATATGTTGCGCGTGGACGGAGGCGGCCCCGACACACCCTATGATGCCGATGATCTGGCCCGCAATTTCGAGGCCATAGCCTTTTACAGCGAATACCCCGATCACGCTGTAACCACGCGCATTCGGCGAACGGACGGGCAGCTTAGCCGGTGGGCAGGACCTGTGCGGATTCAGACCGAATTCGCCCCGTCCGTGGCACCCGAGATACGCGCAAAAGACTCCGCCGACGTCGAAGCGTTTGCGGAACGGCTGAGCAAATTGACGGATCATCCAATCTCGGTCGTCAATCGCAAGGCCAATTTCCATATCTTCTTTGCAGGCAAAGATGACAGCGCCTATGTGGTGAAACGCCTGAAACAGCTGATTCCCGGCATCAGCACGCCTTCACTGGATTTGGTTGCAAACCCGCGCGCCAATATTGACTGTCTCGTTTTTGCGTCGCCGACCAATACCTCACCGTATAAATTTGTGCGGGCTGTCACGCTCATCCGGGCTGAACTGCCGGACCTCACCCGGCGCAGCTGCATCCACGAGGAAATTGCACAAGGGCTTGGATTATCCAATGACAGCCCGGCGGCACGGCCGTCGATATTCAACGACAATGACGAGTTTGCGCTGTTGACCAGCCATGATGAGAAACTTCTGACAATGCTCTACGATCCGCGACTTGAGCCCGGTGTGACAGCCGAGGACGCCCGCCCCGTGGTACGGATTATTGCACGCGAATTGATGGGCCAGCAGCTCTGAGCCCAAGAAAAGGAGACCCCAATGGGTATTTTCGATTTTCTGACCGGAGAATTTATCGACGTCATTCACTGGGTTGACGACACCCGTGACACAATGGTCTGGCGTTTCGAGCGTGAAGGGCATGCGATCAAGTACGGTGCCAAACTGACGGTGCGTGAGGGACAGGCAGCGGTGTTTGTGCACGAGGGACAACTGGCAGACGTGTTTACGCCCGGGCTTTATATGCTTGAGACCAACAACATGCCGATCCTGACGACGCTACAGCATTGGGATCACGGATTTCAGTCGCCCTTCAAATCCGAGATCTATTTCGTCAACACGACGCGTTTCAATGATCTGAAATGGGGCACCAAGAACCCGATCATGCTGCGCGATCCGGAGTTCGGACCGACCCGTATCCGCGCCTTTGGCACATACACGGTCCGGGTCAAGGACCCCGCGAAGTTCCTGATTGAAATCGTCGGCACCGATGGTGAATTCACCATGGATGAGATCAGCTTTCAGATCCGTAATATCATCGTGCAGGAGTTCAGCCGCGTGATCGCAGGATCGGGCATTCCGGTGCTGGACATGGCCGCCAACACCGCCGATCTGGGCAAACTGATCGCGGCCGAAGTCTCGCCCGTGCTGGAAGGTTACGGGCTAGAGATGCCGGAGTTCTACATTGAGAACATCTCGCTACCGCCTGCCGTCGAGGCTGCGTTGGACAAGCGGACGTCGATGGGATTGGCGGGCGATCTGGGCAAATTCACTCAGTATTCCGCCGCCGAGGCGATGACTGCAGCCGCCAACAACCCCGGACAAGGTGGAGGCATGGGTGCGGGTCTTGGCATGGGCATGGGCATGGCGATGGCCAACCAGATGGCAAACATGGCAGCGGGTCAACCAAGCGGACCGTGGGGCGGTTCCGCTCCCGTTGCCCCGCAACCAGCGGCGCATGCGGCACCGTCCCCTCCTCCGCCGGTCGAGCATGTCTGGCATATCGCCGTGGATGGGCAGACCAGCGGCCCGTTTTCCAAGGCCAAGATGGGCCGCATGGCGACTGATGGTGAGATCACCCGCGACACCCATGTCTGGACCGCCGGTCAGGACGGCTGGAAAAAAGCGGGCGACGTGCAGGAGCTTGCGCAGCTGTTTACCATTCTGCCGCCGCCTCCGCCGGGGGCGTAATCGGTGACGGCAAACGCCGACATATCTGCCTATTCGCAAAGAGAGATCAGGCGCGCCGTCAATTTGAGTGCAATTCTCGGGTGGTTTTGCGTGATTGGCGCGCCGATGCTTTTTGATCTTTTCCAAAGCAGATGGGACGCCACTCTGTGGTCTCTATTTCAGTTATTGACTTTATTTGGTGTACCCTCGGCTTTTCTGATTGCATGGATTTTCGTCGCACCCGCCCTGCGCACGATGATGCGCAAGCCGGTTACTTTTTTCCGGGCTGCTTATTGGGGGGGAGCGATCAGCACAGGTCTTGTCCTGCTGAGTATTGCAATCGGTCGGCTAAGAGGATGGCATCAATCGCACAACGATAAATTCGATTCTCAAATCGGGGGTGGCGATTTCGTGCGATCTGTTGATGGCATACTGACGCCTTTTGGATGGCAAGTTCTGGCGCAGAATTCCCTTTTGTTTATAGTGATTTGCATCTTTGTGGCTGTCGTGATCCACGCAATCATCGGCCATGGAAAGCCCGTTCAGCTAGCCGAGGTCAAGCAATGACTGAAGAACACCGCTTTCCCTGCGAGCAATGCGGCTCGGACTATCGGTTCAATCCGGGCGACGGGACCCTGACCTGCGATCATTGCGGGCATTCGGAATCCATAGGTGCCGGACCGTGGGGCGGTGCCAGCCTGAAAGAACTGGATTTCAACGCCGCGGTGACAAACAAGCTGCCAGAAGCGGAAATCGAGGAAACGCGGGTTCTGTCCTGCCCCAACTGCGCAGCTCAGGTCGAGTTTGACCCGAACACCCATGCGGCCGAATGCCCGTTCTGTGCCACTCCGGTAGTCACGGAGACGGGAGTTAACCGGCATATCAAGCCAAAAGGCGTGTTGCCCTTTGCTCTGGATGAACGGTCGGCTCATAAGGCGATGTCGAGCTGGCTTGGCAAGTTGTGGTTCGCGCCCAACGGGTTGAAGGATTATGCCCGCAAAGGTCGCAAGATGCAGGGGATTTACGTCCCCTACTGGACCTTCGACGCGGATACCAAGTCAGCTTATCGCGGCGAGCGCGGCACGGTGTATTACGAGACCCGGACCGTCATGCGTGACGGCAAGCGCGAGCAACAGCAGGTGGCAAAGGTGCGGTGGTCCCCAAAATCCGGTCGGGTTGCCCGGTTCTTTGACGATGTTCTTGTGCTGGCGTCCCAGTCATTGCCGAAACGCTATACTGACGCGTTGGAACCCTGGGACTTGCCGGCGCTTGAACCTTACCAGCCCGAGTATCTGGCGGGTTTTCGGGCCGAGGCTTATACAGTCGAATTGCAGGACGGGTATACCGAAGCGCGCGGGCATATGGCCCGGGTGATCGAACGAGATGTGCGTTTTGATATCGGCGGCGACCGGCAGCGCATTCACGCAATCGACACGGATGTGCAAAATGTAACCTTCAAACATATTCTACTGCCTGTCTGGCTGGCCGCATACAAATATCGGGGTCAGACCTATCGTTTCGTTGTTAACGGCAGAACGGGGCGTGTTCAGGGCGAACGCCCTTGGTCCGCTATCAAGATCACGATCGCTGTTGTGTTGGGTCTGCTGGTTGCAGCGGGTGTCGGATACCTCATGGCAACTGGTCAGCAATAGCGCCTGTCCCCTTTTAACCGCTTGAATATCGCCAATCCTACCGCCATCCTGCGCCTCGGATACACGAAGGGGGCGCAGAGTGACGCTATCCGATTTGGATCGATTGCTGGCTGAGCGACATTCTTGCCGGGCGTTCCGACCTGAACCTGTCCCCAAAGACCAGATCGAACAGATTCTGACCAGCGCGTCCCGTGCGCCCAGCTGGTGTAATGCGCAGCCCTGGAACATCGTGATCACCAGTGGAGCCGAGACTGACGCTTTTCGAAAAGCGCTGCAAAACGAAGTCACAACCGGCGCACCGGAACCCGACCTGCCGTTCCCGACGGCGTATACCGGTATCTATCAGGAGCGACGTCGCGAATGTGGCTGGGCATTATATGAAGCCGTGGGCGTGCAGCGCGGGGACCGCGCCGGTTCGGCCAAGCAAATGATGGAAAACTTTGCCCTTTTCGGTGCGCCCCATTGTGCGATCATCTCAAGCCCTAAGGAACTTGGCGCGTACGGAGCAATGGACAGTGGTGGATTTGTCATGGCCTTCACCCTCGCCGCACAGGCCTTGGGAGTGGCCACAATCCCTCAGGCCGCCGTGGCCAGCTATGGCAAGTTTCTGCACCGGTACTTCGACATTCCAGATGATCGGTTGATCTTGTGCGCAATCTCATTCGGATACTCGGATGCAGACCACCCTGCGAACGGGTTTAGAACCGACCGGGCCGATCTGGACGAGATCGCTCGTTGGGTCGGATAACCACGCCACCAAACGGAGAACAGATTTGCGTGCACTTTTACAAAGGGTTTCCCGGGCAAAAGTCTCGGTTGACGGACAAACAGTTGGGCAGTCCGGTCCGGGGCTGATGATCCTGGTCTGTGCGATGAAGGGTGACGACGAACAAAAGGTCGAACAACTGGCGGCCAAGGTCTCAAAACTGCGTATTTTCAAAGATGAAAGCGGCAAGATGAACCGCTCTGTCGTGGATGTGGGTGGCTCGGCGCTGGTGATCAGCCAGTTCACGCTGGCCGCCGATACCTCGCGCGGGAACCGGCCGGGATATTCCGAGGCCGCCCCCCCTGATGTGGGGCAGCGCCTTTATGAAGAATTTGCGCGACGGTTGCAGGCCCATGGTGTGCCTGTGGAAACCGGGCAGTTCGGAGCCGACATGGCAGTAGAGCTGGTCAATGATGGACCGGTCACAATTTGGATGGAAAGCTGATGGGCCAAGGGCAACAGGCAATTCGCATTTGGCAGGCCGGTGTTGATGCGGTTGACGGAAAACGAGCCACCAAAGCTGCTCTGGATGAGGTCCAAACGCCCGACCGGATTCTGGCCGTCGGCAAGGCAGCCGCAGCGATGGCCAGCGCGGCATTGGACCATTTCGGCCCGCGTCCGACGCTGGTGGTCACAAAGGATGATCACGGACGCGGTCTTCCGGAACATGTTCAGCTGATCGAGGCCTCACACCCCGTTCCCGACGTGCGCAGCCTTGAGGGCGGTCGCGCCCTGCGGGCGACGATCGAGGCCATGGCACCCAATTCCCATGTGCTGCTTTTGGTTTCGGGCGGAGCCTCATCCCTGGCTGAGGATTTGCTGCCGGGGAACACTCTGAGTGATCTGGAGCAGCTGAACGGCAGGCTGCTGGCCGAAGGGATGGATATCACCGCAATGAATGCCGAGCGCCGCAAGCTGTCCCGGATCAAGGGCGGTGGGCTGCTGGCCCATTTCACAGGGGAAAAAGCCACCGTTCTGGCAATCTCGGACGTTCCCGGGGATGATCTGAATGTCATCGGATCGGGGATTGGCACCTTGCCCGACACTTACGAATTTGACGCCGTGACCCAGATTGTTGCGTCGAACGCTCATGCGCGTTCTGCGGCAGCAGATTTGGCGCATCGTGAAAGCCTGCAAGTACTGGCTGACGAAGAATGCCTGCATGACGACTTCTTAAGCGTCGCATCCCTTATCGGGCAACGCCTGAGGGATATGCCCCCCGGCGTCATGGTTTTCGGCGGCGAACCAACGGTGGTTTTGCCGGACAAGCCAGGCCGTGGCGGGCGCAATCAGGCGTTGGCGCTGGCACTCGCCCGGGAAATAGCTGGAACACCAAACTTGACTGTTGTTGTCGGTGGTACCGACGGCACCGATGGTCCAACCAATGCGGCCGGAGCCGTAGTCGACGGCAAAACTTGGGGCAAAGGGGCCGATACCGCCTTGCAGCAGGCAGACAGTGGCAGTTTTCTGGACAAGGCCGGAGCTTTGCTGGTGACAGGCCCAACCGGAACGAACGTGATGGACCTTGTTGTCGCAATCAAACAGTGATTTGACGATTTTAGTACGTTGCAAAAAGACAAAGACCGAAAGACTTCCGAAATGACTCGCTCGCCCAATTCGCTATGCGATATCGAAGATCTACCGGATGTCGGCATAGTGATGCCGGATGGATGTCGTCTTTCAGCGCGTGTCTGGCGCCCGGTGGATGCGGACAGTAACCCCGTTCCGGCCATTTTGGAGTTCCTGCCCTATCGCAAGCGCGACGGCACGGCGACGCGGGATGCCCTGACCCATCCATGGTTTGCCAAACGCGGCTATGCTTGCATTCGTGTGGACATGCGCGGCAATGGAGACAGCGAAGGGTTGATGGAAGACGAGTATACCCAGCAAGAGCTGGATGATGCCGTTTCCACAATTCAATGGCTGGCGGATCAGCCGTGGTGTTCGGGCACCGTTGGGATGATGGGAATCAGCTGGGGCGGGTTCAACGCGCTTCAGGTTGCCGCCCTTCAACCCGCGCCGCTGAAAGCAATTATCACTCTGTGTTCAACCGCAGATCGTTACGCAGACGACATCCACTTTAAGGGCGGATGCTTGCTGAATGAAAACCTGGGTTGGGGCGCGACCATGTGGTCGTACTCATCTCGCGCACCGGACCCTACGCTGCGCCGCAACTGGCGGGAGTTATGGCTTGAGCGTTTGGAAAACCAACCGTTCCTACCCTTGATCTGGCTGCGCCACCAGACGCGCGACGCCTATTGGCAGCATGGCTCTGTCTGCGAAGATTTCAGCGCGATCCGCGCGGCGACTTTGGCCATAGGCGGCTGGGGTGACGCGTACAAGAATACCGTGCCGCTGCTGGTCGAACAGCTTAGCGCTCCGGTCAAGGGAATCGTGGGGCCATGGGTGCACAAATACCCGCATTTCGCAGTGCCCGAACCGAGGATCGGTTTTCTGCAAGAGGCGCTGCGTTGGTGGGATCATTGGCTGAAGGGTCTGGATGGCGGCGTTGAAACCGACCCAGACTATCGAGCGTATCTGATGGACGGCGTCCGCCCAAAGAGGTGGTACAACAACAGACCCGGGCGCTGGATCAGCGAGCAAGCCGGCGCGACCTCGCATTTGTCCAACCTGACACTGAACCTGTCCGACGGTGGGCTCGGAAAAGATGAGCCGCTGGATATGCGGGTCCAGTCGCCCCAAACCTGCGGCATGGATGGCGGCGAGTATTGCGCAATTTGGCTGGGACCCGACATGCCTGGCGATCAGCGCGCCGATGATGCGTTGTCCGCCTGTTTCGATGGCCCGCCTTTGTCGGAAGATCTGGATATTGTCGGCGCTCCGCGCATTTGCCTGAATGTCAGTGCCGACCGACCGCAGGCACAGATTGCCGTTAGGTTAAATCATGTCCATCCGGATGGGGCCTCAACCCGGATCACCTATGGCGTTCTGAACCTGTCGCACCGAGATTGCCACGCGCAACCAACTCCGTTGACGCCCGGAGCGCCCTACGAAATCTCATTGGACCTGGATCACATCGCCTATCGCGTTCCCAAAGGGCATCGCGTACGGGTGGCTGTTTCCAGCGCGTATTGGCCGCTGATCTGGCCCTCACCCGAACCCGTCGAACTGCACCTGGCAGGTGGTACGATTACGATCCCGAAACGGCCGACTGCAGGTGATGATGAACATGTGTTTCAACCACCCGATTCTGAAACCCCGATTGACGTGACGTCGCTGCGGAAAAGCAGCAATTCTCGCCGGGTGGAAACTGACTTGAATTCAGGTGAAACCCGGATGATCATCGAAGACGATTTTGGTCGCGTAAAGGACAATCACCACGGGCTTACGCATGGTGGCACAGCATATGAGCGCTGGACCATCAACCCCGACGACCCGCTATCCGCGCACGGGCAGTGCCGCTGGACACAGGAGATCAGTCGGGACGGGATAGACCTGCGCACGGAAACATCCTGCGAAATGTGGTCGGATCGTGAGAACTTTTTTCTCAAGGCACAGATAAGTGCTTTTGAAAACGAAACTTTGGTATTCTCTAAACAAACGGAGGACGCCGTTCCACGAAACCAGATGTGATATTTTGGTGGCCAAAGGTCAGACATTTGTCCTTGCTCGGTAGACCGAAATGCGCCTAACTTGACTCATGCGTCAATAAAAATGCCCGGGAAGGGCTGAAATTCAATCAACTGGGAGATCACTAAATGAACGAACAACTCACTCACATGGCCGGTCAGGTCACTGCGGGCAAACTGACCCGTCGCGAATTCATGGGGAAAGCGGCGGCTCTGGGTGTGTCGGCGGCGATGGCCAGCACCATGTTCGCTGACGCTGCGCGCGCGGCAGGACCGAACAAGGGCGGCGATCTAAAATTTGGCTTGCAGGGCGGCGAATCCACCAACTCGCTGGATCCGGCGACCTATGCCAGCTCGGTGCCGTTCCAGAACGGCAAACAATTCGGTGACCAGCTTGTGGAAGTTGCGCCCGACGGGTCGATCGAGCCGCGCCTGGCTGAAGCCGTCGAAGGCAGCGCGGACGCCAAAGTTTGGACGTTCAAACTGCGTCAGGGCGTCGAATTCCACAACGGCAAGACCATGACCAGCGAAGACGTGCTGAAAACCATGGAGCGCCACTCGAACGAAGACTCCAAGTCCGGTGCCCTGGGTATCATGAAGGGCATCGAGTCAATGAAGGCCGATGGCGACAATTTCCAGGTCACACTGACTGAGCCAAATGCCGACTTGCCTTATCTGATGGCCGATTATCACCTGATCATTCAGCCTGATGGCGGAATGGAAAACCCAGGTGCTGGCATTGGCACCGGACCATACCAGTTGGAAGTCGACGAGCCCGGCGTACGCCACGTGTTCAAGAAATTTGCCAACCACTGGAACCCCGATTTCGGCAATTTCGACAGCGTCGAAGTAATTGTCATCAACGATGCGACTGCCCGTACGGCTGCTCTGCAATCCGGTCAGGTTCATGCGATCAACCGCGTCGAACCAAAGGTCGCCGATCTGCTGGGCCGCGCCCCGAACTTGACGGTGCACTCGACCGCCGGCCGTGGACATTATGTGTTCATCATGCATTGCGACACCGCGCCGTTCGACAACAACGAACTGCGGCTGGCGCTGAAACACGCAATCAACCGCCAGGACTTGGTCGACAAGGTTCTGCGCGGCTACGGCACAATTGGCAACGACATGCCGATCAATGCGGCATACCCGCTGTTTGACGGCTCTATCCCGCAACGCGACTTCAGCCTTGAAAAGGCGGCAGAGCACTATGCGAAGTCGGGCCATGACGGTTCGCCGATCATCCTGCGTGTCGCAGATGGCGCCTTCCCGGGTGCCGTTGACGCAGCGGCCCTGTTCCAGCAAAGCGCGGCTCAGGCCGGTATCCCGCTGGAAATCAAGCGCGAGCCCAACGATGGCTATTGGTCCGAGGTCTGGAACGTTCAGCCGTTCTGCGCATCCTATTGGGGTGGCCGTCCGGTGCAGGATCAGATGTACGCGACAGCGTATCTGTCGACTGCCGACTGGAACGACACCCGCTTCAAGGTGCCAGAGTTCGACGAAATGCTGTTTGCAGCACGGGCCGAACTGGACAACGACAAACGCAAGGACATCTACAGCAAAATGGGCATGATGGTCCGCGACCAGGGCGGTCTGATCTGCCCGATGTTCAACGATTTTGTCGAAGGCGTCACCAATCAGCTCGAAGGTTGGGAAAGCGACCCGACCCAAGAGATGATGAATGGCAACATGTCACGCAAGATGTGGTTCGCCTGATAGGGCCCACGGATAATGCATCCTATCATCAAACTGGTTTCCCAGCGCCTCGCGCTGGGACTCCTGCTTCTCTTCGGTGCATCGGCTCTGATTTTCGGCCTCACCGAAGCCCTGCCTGGGGACGCTGCGCAAGCGGTCCTTGGCCAATCCGCAACCCCCGAGGCGCTGGCAAACCTGCGCGAGGAAATGGGCCTCAACCGTCCCGCTTTAACCCGATATTTCGAATGGTTGGGCGGCATCCTGCAGGGCGATCTGGGTCAGTCTTTGACCAACAAACTCGACATCGCAGAAAGCATCGGAAAGCGCTTAGGGAACACCCTTTTCCTGGCATGTGCTGCAGCCGTCGTATCCGTGCCGCTTGCTATCTTTCTAGGCCTTCTGGCCGTTCGGTACCGCAACCGCTGGCCTGACAAACTGATCTCTGCCATCACCCTGACAACGGTTTCGATCCCGGAATTCCTGATCGGTTACGTGGTGATCTACTTCGTCTCAGTAAAACTGGGCTGGTTCTCCTCACTCGCAATGATCAACGACACAATGTCCTTCGGGCAAAAGCTCAATGCCATCGCCTTGCCTGCCTTCGTTCTGACACTGGTGGTTCTGGCGCAGATGATGCGAATGACCCGCGCTGCAATCCTGAACCTGATGCAATCGGCCTACATCGAAACGGCCGAACTGAAAGGCCTCTCGAATTTTCAGGTCATTGCGCGCCACGCGTTTCCCAACGCGATTTCCCCCATTGTCAACGTTGTGATGCTGAACCTGGCCTATCTGGTTGTGGGCGTCGTCGTTGTTGAAGTGGTGTTCGTATATCCCGGCATGGGGCAATATTTGGTGGATTCGGTGACCAAGCGTGACGTGCCAGTCGTTCTGGCCTGCGGCGTCGTCTTTGCCGCGGTCTATATCGGGCTCAACATGGTTGCCGATATTGTGTCTATCCTTGCCAACCCAAGACTGAGGCATCCGAAATGATGAAGAACATTCCTATTTCGGCCGCCGTCGGTCTGTTTTTCACCGGACTGTACTTTTTCATAGCGATCGCAGCCCCACTGATCGCCCCTTACGGAATGGCCGAAGTGGTCGGTGATGTGTGGGAACCGTCAAGCGCCGAGCATCTGCTGGGCACGGACAATATCGGGCGCGATCTGCTGACACGTATGATCTATGGTGGTCGCACGACCATCTTTATCGCTGCGATGGCTACGATCCTCAGCTTTATCACTGGCACCTCGCTGGGCCTTTTGGCTGCGGTTCTGGGTGGTTGGGCTGACCAGGCGCTGAGCCGGACGGTTGACCTGATCATGTCGATCCCAACGCTGATCCTGGCACTGGTTATCCTGGCGATTGTTCCGGTTACCGTTCCGATCCTGATCCTTGTGATGGGGCTGTTGGACGCCACACGTCCTTACCGACTGTCTCGATCGGTCGCCGTGGACATCAACGTGATGGACTATGTCGAAGCCGCAAAGCTGCGCGGTGAAGGCCGGCGCTGGATCATCTTCCGGGAAATACTGCCAAACGCTCTGTCGCCTCTGGTGGCTGAATTCGGGCTGCGGTTCATCTTCATGGTCCTGTTCATCTCGACCCTGTCGTTCCTGGGCCTGGGCGTCCAACCGCCGCTGGCGGACTGGGGCGGCATCGTGAAGGAAAACAAGGACGGAATCGTCTATGGCATCGGCGCGGCCCTGTACCCCGCTGTAGCCATCGCGACGCTCGCCATCTCGGTCAACCTTGTTGCTGACTGGGTTTTGAACCGTACCACATCGCTGAAAGGAGGCCGGGGATGAGTGATACCCTTCTCAAGGTCCGCAACCTCAAGATCGGCGCGACCGTCTATCCGCCGGGTGAAAAACCCCATGACATCGAAATCGTGCATGGGGTCAGCTTTGACCTCGAACGCGGCAAGGTTTTGGGGCTGATAGGTGAATCCGGTGCCGGTAAATCGACCATCGGTCTGGCGTCCATGGCTTATGGCCGCGGTGGCGTCGAACTGACCGGTGGCGAAGTCTGGGTCAACGGGCGCGACATTCTGAAGACCCCGCATAGCGATATCCGCAATCTGCGTGGGGGCGAAGTTGCCTATGTCTCGCAATCCGCGGCCGCGTCGTTTAACCCGGCCAAGAAGATCATGGATCAGGTGGTCGAAGCGGCGGTCGAACATAAGAAGTTTTCGCGTAAAGAGGCCGAAGGCCGTGCCCGGGAACTGTTCGCCAAGCTAGGGCTGCCCGATCCGGACAATATCGGTGATCGTTACCCGCACCAGGTCTCGGGCGGTCAGCTACAGCGTTGCATGACGGCGCTGGCGCTGTGCCCCGAGCCTGATCTTGTGGTGTTTGATGAACCGACCACAGCACTGGATGTGACCACTCAGATCGACGTTCTGATGGCGATTAAAGAGGCCATTCGCGATACTGGCGTTGCTGCGCTCTATATCACGCATGACCTCGCCGTTGTCGCTCAGGTCAGTGATGACATCATGGTTCTGCGGATGGGCAATACGGTCGAGTATGGAAATACCGACCAGATCATCAACAACCCGCAGGAAGAGTATACCAAGGCGCTGGTTTCGGTCCGCTCGATCGAGCACGAAGAGAAAAAACCCACACCGGAATCGGTATTGAGCGTCGAAGGTATTACCGCGCGCTACAAGGGTTTGAATTTCGACGTGCTACACAACGTCAATGTCGAACTTCACCCGGGGCAGACACTGGCCGTCGTCGGCGAATCCGGCTCGGGCAAGTCGACACTGGCGCGGGTGATCACAGGCTTGCTGCCGCCGCGTGATGGTGAGATCACCTTTGCTGGCCGCAAGCTCAGTGGCGATCTGAAGGGCCGCAGCCGTGAAGACCTGCGTGAGTTGCAGATGATCTACCAGATGGCCGACGTGGCAATGAACCCACGCCAGACGGTTGGTACGATCATCGGACGCCCGCTGGAGTTTTACTTCAACATGCGCGGTGCCGAAAAACGCAAGCGGATCATCGAGCTGTTGGATGAGATCGAACTGGGCGAAAAGTACATGGACCGCTATCCGGCGGAACTGTCAGGTGGTCAGAAACAGCGTGTCTGTATCGCGCGGTCACTGGCGGCCAAGCCCAAGATGATCATCTGTGACGAAGTCACCTCGGCACTTGATCCACTGGTTGCGGACGGCATCCTGAAACTGCTGCTGGACCTTCAGAAGATCGAGGATGTGGCGTACCTGTTCATCACCCACGATCTGGCGACGGTGCGCGCGATCAGCGATAGTATCGCGGTGATGTATCAGGGTCGCGTGGTTCGCTATGG
The DNA here is from genome assembly GCF_947495585.1 of Ruegeria atlantica. GTDB lineage: Bacteria > Pseudomonadota > Alphaproteobacteria > Rhodobacterales > Rhodobacteraceae > Ruegeria > Ruegeria atlantica_G. The sequence continues at coordinate 169,513 of NZ_CANLZK010000002.1, forward strand.
GTCGAAAAGCGAGGTGCTGAGCCCGCCGTTCGACGACTATACTGACCTGCTGCTCAGTTCCGTCCCCGAGATGCATCTGGGTTGGCTGGAAGAGGTCGTTGCCCACCGCAAAATGGAAAGCGCCGGGAACTGACCCCTGCCCTTTCCGTGACAGGTAAGTGAAAAATTGAAATCCCGGCGCCTTGTTCGATGACAGGTGTCGGGATTTTGCTATTGGAGGCGTGAACGGGCAGACCCCTGATCGCGAATCCCCTAGGGTCGCCAGAAATATTTAGTCAAAAGGCCAAAGACATGGACCGGAAACTACTCCTTATCATCCTGGACGGTGTTCCGTGGCGCAATTTCCGACGGTTGTTCGGTAACCTTGAAGGTTGGGTCGACAGCGGTGAGGCGCGCGTGTGGAAACTGCGTGCTGTTCTGCCGTCCACATCCGCCAGCTGCTATGCCTCGATCCACACTGGTGTCACACCACAGGAGCATGGCTGTACCGGCAACGGTAATGTCTTTCGCTTAGGCCATAAGGACGTCTTCAGCCAGGTCCGTGAAGCTGGCGGCGTAACCGGAGCTGTCACCCACAGCTATTGGTCGCAGTTCTTCAACCGCCACCCGTTCGATTACGTCCGCGACATCGAATATGATGAGCCTGAGAGCAAAACGATCAACCACGGCCGCTTTCACACGATGACCGGCTATGGAAAAGCCAATCAGATGACCCCGTCTGACGTAGATCTCTATGCCACTCTGACCACCCTTTGCCTGCGTCATGGGCTGGATTACGGCCTGCTGCATGCCTGCACATTGGACAGTATGGGGCACCGTTTCTACCATGATTGCGAAGAGATGGACCACGCCTGTTTCGTCGCAGACGAGATGCTGGCCCCTTTCATCCCGCGTTGGCGGCAACTGGGGTACGACGTGATTGTGACCGCTGATCACGGACAGGATGAGCGGGGGCACCACGGCGGGCGCAGCCCGCTGCAACAGGAAACGGCACTGTACTACTTTGGCGACGCGGAAGGCCCCGAGGTCGACACGGTAATCGACCAGCTACAGCTGGCGCCTACGATCCTGAATCGCATGGGCGCGCCCATTGCCGCAACGATGAAGGCGAAACCGTTCCTGAAGTGAAAGATCAATCGTAGGGCCAGATTTGCTGACCCAACGCCTCGATCGCGACCGAAATCCTCTCAAAACTGTCTGCCGCGCGCTTAACACTGGTACGCGCGCGCAGATAGCCGTGAACGAGGCCCGGCTCGTTGATCCAATGCGCCTGCCCTCCGGCAGCGGAAATCTTGTCGCAATAGGCGGAACCGTCATCTCGCAGCGGATCGCAATCTGCGGTCACCACCACAGTTGGCGGCAGGCCCGAGAAATCCGTGTCGTGAAGCGGCGCAAATGTCGGGTCGTTTTGCGGGACAGTGCCACCGCAACGTACCTTTTCGTAGAAAACGATCTCATCCAGCGTCAATAGCGGCGCGTGGGCGTGTTCGATATACGACCCGTTCGCGCTGTCGCCGCCCAAGCCTGGGTAGATCAGCACCTGCCCCAGCACATTCTGCAACCGCCCTCGCCCATATTGGGCGACCGCTGCCGCCAGATTGCCACCGGCACTGTCACCGGCCAGGACAATAGGATCGCCAAACTCCTGCACGGCCCAGTTCGTAGCGGTCCAGCTGTCCTGAAACTGCGCAGGATGTACGTGTTCGGGGCACAGGCGATAGTCCACGGCCACAACCCGATACCCGGTCTGCGCGCAAATCTCGGCGCATACATCATCGTGGCTGTCCAATCCGCCAACAACAAAACCGCCACCATGAAAATAGATGACGGTTCGTGTCGGCTGACCTGCATTGTAAACGCGGACAGGCACACCATCGGCCTGCCTGTCCTGTGTTTCGACCCCTTGTGGGCGGGGTTGGCGAAAGTCGCGACACATCGTGTCGTAGACCCGGCGTTGATCATCGATCGACAGGTCGACCGCGTCATCCGGATAGCTTTCAGCCGTTCGTTTTATGAACGCCCAAGTCTCTTCATCAATCAGACGTTCATAATCCATGTTTCCTCCCGGTCAGGCAGCCCACTCCCACGGCCGGGTGAACGATCCCAGCACTTTGCTGACATCGTCCTCTGAGGAACCCTTCGCGTCAAGCTGCGCAACGAGTCCACGCTTCTTATCGTCGGTAACGGACACAACGCGCGCCTCAAGACCAGCCTCTTCCAACGCGCCGTTATAGATACGCGTGATCGCCTGTTTGCGAAGTTCGGGTTTAAAGACCTTCCCCACGGCAGTTTTGGGCAGCTCATCCAGAATGGTCATGTGCTTGGGTTGCGCCGCACGTTCGTGGACATGCACATTGCAATAGTCCATCAGCTCTTTCTCGGTCACCGAGGCCCCATCGACCAGTTCGACAAAGGCGCAAGGCACCTCGCCCGAATAGGCGTCAGGCTGCCCGATGGCACCGGCAAACGCGACAGCATCGTGCCCCAACAGGGCTTCTTCGATCTCGGCCGGGTCAATGTTGTGACCGCCGCGAATGATCAGGTCCTTGGCACGACCTGTGATCCAAAGGTAGCCATCCCCGTCAAAGCGTCCCAGATCGCCTGTGCGCAAGTATTTGTCGAAGTGGTACAGACCTACGTTCTTGTCCGCCTCGGTATAGGTATTGCCCGCAAAGACACCGGGGTTCGAGATACAAATCTCACCGATTTCATCTGCGGCGCATTCCTTTGGCCCATCCGGACCATCCTGCAGGATTTTCACATCCGTATAAGGGAACGGAATACCGATCGAGCCGATCTTCTTTTCCCCATCCACCGGGTTACAGGACACCAGACAGGTGGCTTCGGTCAGACCGTAGCCTTCCACGATGGTCACGCCGGTCGCTTCTTCGAACCGGCGGAACAGTTCGACGGGCAAAGGCGCTGAACCTGAGAACGCGGTCTTCACGCTTGAGATGTCCGCATCTACGGGTCGCTGCATCTTGGCAGCAATCGCTGTGGGTACGGTGATGATGAACGTTACTTTCCAGCGCTCGATCAATTTCCAGAAATTGTCGAACACGCCGTCGCCGCGATATCCCGCAGGCGTTGGGAATACCACATGGGCGCCTGACGACACAGCGGCCATCATGATCACGTGCACGGCAAAAACGTGGAACATCGGCAGCGGGCACATGATCACGTCTTCTTCGGAAAACAGCAGCGTGCTCCCAAGCCAGCCGTTGTAGATCAGGCCTGAGTATTTGTGCTGCGCCACCTTCGGCATACCGGTCGTGCCGCCGGTGTGGAAATAGCAGGCAACGCGATCTTCCTTGCTGTCTTCGAAAGTCAGCGTCGTCGGTTGCTTGGCCAGTTCTTTATTGAAGTTCTTATAGTCCGCATGCGCCAGTTTTTCCTTGTCGCCCATTTTGGGGCGCAGGAAGGGCACCAGCCAGGATTTTGGCGGCGTCAAATAGCGGTTGAGGTCAATCTCGAGAATGGTTTTGACGTTGGGCGCATGGCGCACCGCCTCTTCGACCTTTTGCGCCACATCAGTCTTGGGGAAGGACTTCAGCGTCACGACCACTTTGGCGCCGGTTTCGCGCAGAATTGCTGCGATCTGTTCGGGCTCAAGTAACGGGTTGATCGGGTTCACGATCCCTGCGACCGCGCCGCCCATCAGGGTGACCAGCGTTTCGTTACAGTTGGGCAGCACATAGGCCACCACGTCTTTCTCTCCGACGCCCAAAGACCGGAACAAGTTTGCCGCCTGATTGACTTTGCCCAACAGTTGCGACCACGTCAGCGTCTCGGCCTTGTCTGTCGGGCCAGACATGAGCTGAAAGCTGACCGCATCACTGTTCGGAAATTTGCCTGCTGTGCGTGACAGCAACTGGTGGAAAGTGACCGGAACATCCCGATCCTCCCACGACATTTCCTGCTCCATTCTCGCCTTGTCTTCCAAACCCACAAAGGCCATGTGACTCCTCCCTGTTTTTCTCCCGCGTCTTGCGCGGTTTTTTCCAAAACAAGATGGAAGCAAAACCCCGCAGGTGCAAGCGACGGGTTAGAGGGGCCACGCCCAAATTTGTAGAATTACGCAGCGGCGTAAAACTGACTTCCCTGACGTCAGGCTATTCTGCCGCAACTCCGTCGGTGAATTGCAGGCGCGCCAGACGGGCATACAAGCCATCCTGAACGACCAGATCCTCGTGCGTGCCTTGGGCCACGATCTGACCGGCTTCCATCACAACGATCCGATCCGCCTTTTTGACCGTCGCCAGACGGTGGGCCACGATCAGTGTGGTGCGCCCGGCGCGCATCTGGTCAACCGCGCCCTGAACCGCGCGTTCGCTTTCGGCATCAAGGGCCGAGGTCGCCTCGTCAAGTAGCAGAACCGGTGCATCACGCAGGATGGCGCGAGCAATGGCGATGCGTTGTTTCTGACCGCCCGACAGCATTACGCCGCGTTCCCCGACAAAGCTGTCATAGCCTTCGGGCAGTTTCGAGATGAACTCATGTGCCGCAGCTGCACGCGCGGCGGCCTCAACCTCGGCATCCGAGGCGTTCAGACGCCCGAACCGAATATTCTCGCGGGCCGAGGCTGCAAAGATGATCGGGTCCTGGGGCACCAATGCCATGTGCTGCCGGAAATCGGATCGATCGAGGTCACGCAGGTCAACGCCGTCCAGACTGACATGACCTGCATCCGGATCGTAGAACCGCTGGATCATTTGAATCACTGTGGTTTTGCCTGCACCCGATGGACCAACGAAAGCCACGGTTTCACCCGGTTGGATCGACAGGGTCAGATGGTCCAGTGCCACAACATCCGGACGGGCCGGATAGTGGAAGATCACATCCTCAAAACGGATCTCGCCCCGAACAGGTGTAGGCAGCGATGCTGCCTTATCCGGATCGATCACGGTATCCTGCGCATTCAGCAATTCCACCAGACGCTCGGTCGCGCCGGCTGCACGTTGCAGCTCGCTCCAAATCTCAGAGAGGGCAGCGACAGAGCCGGCCATGATGATTGAATAGATCACGAACTGGATCAGAACACCTTCGGTCATCACGCCGTTACGAACGTCGTTTGCCCCCATCCACAGCACGCCGACGATGCCCGAAAATACAAGGAAGATAACGATTACCGTCATCACGGCGCGCGTCTGAATACGCCGAAGAGAAACCGCATAAGAGGTTTCGGTCATATTGCCGAACTGCTGCCGGCTGGCTTTTTCATGCGTAAAGGCCTGAACGGTTTGAACCGCGCTCAGTGCCTCGCCTGCGTTACCCGACGAGGCCGCGATCCAGTCCTGATTTTCGCGGCTGAGGACCCGCAAACGACGCCCCAGAACAAGTATCGGCACCACCACAACCGGGATCAGCAAAAGCACCAAACCCGTTAGCTTGGCCGAGGTCAGCAGCATTAGAACCAAACCGCCTGCGAACAAAAGCATATTGCGCAAGGCAATGGATACGGACGATCCCAGCACAGACTGAATCAAGGTCGTGTCCGTGGTGATACGGCTGAGAACCTCGCCGGTCATGACCCGTTCGTAGAACTCGGGACTCATCCCAATAACGCGGTTAAACACGGCCTTGCGGATATCGGCCACGACGCGCTCACCCAACCGGGTCACCAGCGCATAGCGGATACCTGTTCCCACCGCCAATATCGCGGCAATGCCCAGTGCCGCCAGAAAGTACCAATCCAGCAGCTCACCATCTTCAATTCGGAAATTGTCGACTACTCGGCGTACCGCAAGCGGCAGGGTTAGCGTCATGCTGGCTGTCAACACCAGTGCCAGAACCGCACCCGTCATCAGGGCCCGATACGGCTTCATAAATGGCCAAAGAGACGACAAAACGCCTATCTTCCGCGATCCAGCACGCTCTTCCGTGGCACCGGGTGCAGGTTTGCCCTTAGGCGTGGCTGAGGCAGAGTTTGCCATAATTGGCCCTTACGTCTTTTTCGCACTTAAGTGTTCGCTTCTTGGCGGCCACGGCAAGCCGGGTCAAGAACCACAATATATGACCCAACATAAAAGGGCTATTTGACGCAGAATTTTAGGGCTGATTTGGAGCGGGCGGCGGGAATCGAACCCGCTTCATCAGCTTGGAAGGCTGAGGTAATAGCCAGTATACGACGCCCGCTCAGCGCTGGTCGGTTTAAGCGATGCGTCAGATGTCGTCAAGCGCCGTTCGAAGCCAGATTTCAAATTCGTCGACAAAAAATTGACAGGCGGTATACCCCATCCCGCAGACAGTCGTTCTGGCAGTTAAAGACAAACTCAAGATTGCGCGGGCAGCCATTCGCAACGGCTGAAATCGGCAGATATCCGGATCACCGAACCGTATTCAAAGACCGTTGGCGGGGCCAACCCGATCAGCTGAGCCGGATAAGAAGTGGCCGCCGCCAGTGCGTCCTGCAACGGCACGCCGACTTGTTTGACCAGCACGCCAACGGCGGTCGTCAGGTCCAAATCTGCGCCGGCCAGCGTTCCTTCCGCCAGTGTCAACCTGCCGTCGGTTCGCGTGATTTTGCGACCTTCAAGGGTGAATTCGGTTTGATCGGTTCCCGCCACAGCCATCGCATCGCTGACCAGAAAGATTTGACCCGGCGCAGTTTTCGCAGCCCAAGCAGCGCGCATCGCGGCGGGGTGCACATGGACACCATCGGCAATCATGCCTGCAGACAGCGTTCCGCTGGCCAGCGCTGCGCCGACGAGACCGGGTTCACGATTGCCCAGCTGGCTCATCGCGTTGAACAGATGGGTTACGCAACGCGCACCGGCGGCAGCATACCGCTGGCAAGTCGCAAAATCCGCATCGCTGTGCCCGAGCGAAACAAGGATACCAGCGTCGCTCATGGCGCGGACCTGCTGCTCGGACACTGCCTCGGGGGCGACAGTTACCTTCAGGCAGGGAAGTGCATTTGCGGCTTCTATCAGCGTGTTCAAATCTGCTGCTGCCATCGGCCGTATCAAATTACCGTCGTGCGCCCCTTTCCGCGCGACCGACAAATGCGGCCCTTCCAAATGCAGCCCTGCGACGCCCGGCACTTGTGCTCGCACTGCCTCGATCGTCGCATCTATTGCTGCGCGGGTTTTGGCGGGTTCGTCGGTGATCAGAGTGGGCAGCAGCGAAATCACCCCCAATCGGCGATGGGCACCGGCAATTCTGCGGATCGTTTCGACCGACGGATCATCGTTGAACATAACGCCATCGCCGCCATTGACCTGCAGATCCACAAAACCGGGGCTGAGGATATCGCCGTTCAGATCTACAACGTCCTTTTCCTGGGTCACCTCAGCGTCGGGGAAAACTTCACCCACGCGCCCCTCGCGAAAAATAATCGCGTGGTCGTGCAACAATCGGCTGCCGTCAAAGATTGGCCCGTTTCGAAAGATCACCTTGCGCTCTGTCATACCGTCTCGGTCACTTTCTTAAGGTGCCGCGGTGCGTCCGGGTCGATCCCCCGCGCACTGGCGACAGCCTCTACCATGCTGTAAAAAGACGTAATCGCCGTTATTGGGTCGGTGATCCAATGATCCGTTCGAACCACTGGCAGAGCCTGCGCGCGCGATACTTTGGTGGTCGTCGCAAAGACCGCTGCCCCTTTTTCCGCCAAGGCATCAGCCGCATCGGCAGTCGCCCGTTCGGCTGCATCATTGGCTGCGAAGCAAATCACAGGAAATCCTTCTTCGACAATCGAAACCGGACCATGCAGCACTTCGGCCGCTGAATAGCTTTCGGCGTGAATTTGGCAGGTCTCTTTGATCTTCAATGCAGCTTCGTCAGAGATCGCATAAGAAGGACCGCGACCAAGCGTAAACAACGAGCGCCCGGTAATTTTTTCGGCTGCAGCCGACCAATCGCAATGTGCCGCCCGCGCCAGGTATTCGGGCAAAGATTGGATCGCCGCGATCAATTCAGCATCCTCTTTGACCTCGGCCAGCAGCCATAGACCGGACACCAGCGAGGTCACAAATGTCTTGGTTGCTGCGACGCTCAGCTCTGGTCCCGCGTGCAGTGGTAGAACCGCATCCGCCACGTCGGCCAGGCGCGATCCAGAGTTGTTGGTCACCGCAATTGTCAGTGCGCCAGAGTTTCGCAAAGACCCTGTGAGGCCAACGATATCCGGGCTTTGGCCTGATTGCGAGATGGACAGGCAGACAGATCCTTTTGACCTCAGATCCACCCCGTAAATCGAACTGACGGACGGCCCTACTGAGGCAACCGGTAATCCAAGAAGCAGTTCACTGGCATATTTCAGATAGCTGCAGGCATGGTCGGATGATCCCCGGGCGACCGAGATCAAAAAACGTGGATCCGTATCCCTTACGCTTTGCGCAGCTACTCGAATATTGTCTGCCCCCGAGCTGAGCAATCTGTCGACGGCATCAGGGATCTCCAGAATTTCCTGACGCATTTTCGAGTTCTTTTCGGACATTTGATCCCGGTCCTTCCGGTTATAGGCGCAATTCAGCGACAAAGTCATAAGCGTCGCCGCGGTAGAGCGACCGCGTCAGTTCCGCGACCCGCCCGTTTTTCAGAAATGAGATACGCTCGATGTTCAGCCCCGCCGCACCTTCGGGCACCTCCAGCAGTTCGGCCTCTCGCGCAGCAAGATTGAGGGCTGAGATCTTTTGGACGGCGCGCACCGGGCGGCAGCCCAGACCATCAAGCACTTCGTACAGAGACGTCGTGACTTCGATCGGATTCGGTAGAATATCCAGAGGCAGCGCAGCACGTTCCAGCGCCAAAGGACGCCCGTCCGCCTCACGCAGGCGGTAAATGCGGGATATCTGCTCACCCTCTGACAGATTCAGCGCAGTGACCTCTTCCGGGGTTGGCGCAAATACTCCGCGCTCCAACCATTTTGACGTCGTCTCCATCCCCCGGCTCGACATATCTTCGGTGAACGAGGTCAGGTGTTTCAGCGATTGTTCAACCCTTTGAACACGTTCCCGAATGAAGGACCCTGACCCCTGACGCTGCTCGATTACGCCTTCCTGCACCAACTCCTGAATCGCCTTGCGCACGGTTACGCGGGACAACTCAGTAATTTCCACCAGTTCCCGTTCGGATGGCAGCGATGAGTTCGGCGCAAGGACGCCCGTATCGATCCCCTCTTGCAACCTGCGCCGCAACTGCACGTAGCGGGGACCATTTTCCGAGGTCAGCCAAAGATCAGAGCGTAGGAATTCAGCAATGCTCATGCGGGACCTCCTTCGCCAAAGCCAGTGCCCCGGTCAACGGCTCACCCGATGGAGGGCGTATCTCTGACTGCATGGCAGCAGGCAGATAGTGCGCATAATGCGGAGAGATACCGCCGGTCAGGCAGATCGCGACTTCTGGCTGCCATCCGAGACGTGCCGCCATATCGGCGATGTAAGTAGCACCGGCCTGCATAATTTTTTTGGCGACGTCGTCTCCGGAAACTGCTGCAGTGGTAACCATCGGGGCCAACGCGCCGAACTCTGTCGGCGTCGCCCGCCCGGCAAATTCGACGATCCCTGCACTACCGCCAAAATCATCCAGCAATTTCTGCGTAAGATCGCTAGTGACCTGAATTCCATCCACGGAATTCAATGCTTCTGCCAATGCAAAACGACCAACCCATTGCGCGGACGCTTCATCCCCCAATACTGGCCCCCACCCCCCGGCAAACCGCATCACCCGATCCTTCTGCGAAGCAACAAAGGACCCAGTGCCACAATGGGCGATCAAGCCGTTCTGAGACGCGAGCGCACCCCGCAGCGCGGCTGGTCGATCATCGGAAACGCACGCCCGCGTTAGGCCCAGCGCGCTCTGCACGCGACGGGCAATATGGTCATCTGTGACGCCAGCCAATCCGACAAAGGCGGGCAACTGTGTCAGGTCCTGAACAGCTACAGCAAGCATTTGCGCAATTTGGGTGATCCCCGATTTCATCTGCAGAACGGACGCATCGAAATCTGTCGAGACATTGGCGGCCCCGGTTTCAACAGAATGGACAATACCAGCGACTTCACATGCAACCCGGCATCGGGTTCCGCCACCATCTATGGCCAGTACAGCATTGCTCAGAGACTCAGTCATGACAATACCATTATAATACCTATTTGAATTTAGGAAGGCCAAAATAGGCCGATTTCCGCAGCTTTTCTCTGTTATGATACAGAATACGTTGATTTCCACTGGAAAAATAAATTTATGGACAAGTGGTATTGAATAGGTATTGTATTGAGAACCGCAAAGGGGGATTCTTTTGACGCTGCCGCCGACCGAACAACTGCATCCAGACGCCAACAAGCTGGACCCACAAGACCCCGTCGCCTCTGCTCGGGCGCTGGTTGAGGGGCAGATTGCAGCCGCGACCTCAGCGCGTGGCGCATTGGACGCGATCGCGCGAGGCGGCAACGCCATGGCGCAGACCATCCGCGCCGGCGGCGTGCTGCACTATGTGGCCGCAGGCTCGTCCGGATTGATGGCCGCTGCCGACGCGCAAGAGCTGGGCGGCACCTTCTCAATCCCTGCGAACCAACTCCGTATACATATGGCAGGCGGCCTGCCTACCGGTGTCGAAATGCCCGGAGGCGCAGAAGACGAAGCCGACGGACTAGCGGACGCGCTTTCGACCCTGCAACCGTCGGATACGATCATCGCGGTGTCCGCAAGCGGATCAACGCCATACACCTTGACCGCCAGCAATATCGCACAGTCACAGGGCGCAACTGTTATCGGAATTGCCAATAACGCAGGAAGCCCTTTGCTGGAATGCGCGGATATTCCGATTCTTTTGGCAACGCCGCCGGAATTGATCTCGGGCTCGACGCGCATGGGCGCAGGAACGGCCCAGAAAATCGCCCTGAACATGCTGTCATCGCTCATGGCATTGCAACTCGGCCACGTTCACGGCGGCATGATGGTCAACCTACGCGCCGATAACGACAAGCTGCGCGCGCGGGCAACTGGGATCGTCGCGCGGACCGCCAAAGTTGATACCGAAACAGCAAGGCGCGCGCTGGACGCCGCAAACGGGGACGTGAAGCCGGCGGTTTTGATCGCGGCGCGCGGCATGTCACCCAAGGATGCCTCGACCGTTCTGGATGCAAGCGACGGAGTTCTGATATCCGCGCTGGAACAAGATAATTGACTGCTAACCAACTGGGAGAACACGAATGAAACGCAATAGCCTGAAACTGGCCTTACTGGGCACGACCCTGATGGCTTCAAGCGCCTATGCCGAGGACGTCACGCTGATCATCGAAAGCTGGCGCAATGACGACCTGACGCTTTGGCAGGAACAGATCATCCCGGCGTTCGAAGCCAAACATCCGGGGATCAAGCTGCAATTCACCCCGTCAGCTCCGGCGGAATACAACGCTGTGCTGAACTCGAAACTGGATGCGGGTTCGGCCGGTGACCTTATCACGTGCCGCCCGTTCGACGCCTCACTCGCACTGTTTGAGGCGGGGCACCTGAGCGATCTGTCTTCGGTCGAAGCGATGAGCAACTTCTCGGACGTGGCCAAATCGGCATGGCAGACGGATGACGGCTCGGCTAGCTTCTGTGTTCCCATGGCGTCGGTGATCCACGGTTTCATCTACAACAAGGATGCGTTTGCCGAGCTGGGCATCGACGTGCCGACCACCGAAGACGAGTTCTTTGCTGCACTCGACAAGATCAAGGAAGACGGCACCTACATTCCGATGGCGATGGGCACCAACGATCAGTGGGAAGCCGCCACAATGGGCTACAACAACATCGGCCCAAACTATTGGAAGGGCGAAGAAGGTCGTCAGGCCCTGATCGCGGGCGAACAGAAACTAACGGACGAAGCCTGGACCGCGCCTTACGCCACACTGGCGCGCTGGGGTCAGTATCTGGGCGACGGGTATGAGGCGCAGACCTATCCCGACAGCCAGAACATCTTCACCCTGGGCCGGGCTGCAATCTACCCAGCCGGGTCGTGGGAAATCGCTGGCTTCAACACACAGGCCGACTTTGAGATGGGCGCGTTCAAGCCGCCGGTCCAAAACGCGGGCGACACCTGCTATATTTCTGACCACACGGATATCGGCATCGGCATGAATGCTGCTTCCGAGCACCCCGAGGCTGCTGAGACCTTCCTCGCGTGGGTCGCAAGCCCCGAGTTTGCCGAAATCTTTGGCAACGCCGTGCCGGGCTTCTTCCCGCTGTCTAACACTCCGGTCGAGCTAGCAGATCCGCTGGCCAAAGAGTTCGTCGGTTGGCGTGATGAATGTGAATCGACCATCCGTTCGACATATCAGATCCTGTCGCGCGGCACGCCGAACCTTGAGAACGAGACCTGGGGCGCATCCGTTGCCGCCATCAAGGGCGCCAACAGCCCCGAAGAACTGGGCGCAGACCTGCAAAAAGGCCTGTCCACCTGGTACGCTCCGCACCAGTAAACCGTGATCTGACACATACCCGGGCGGTAGTGATCGCCCGGGTATCCCCGACACCCCATTGAAAGCAGTCCCATGAACCGCCCCCGCTTCCGCTGGCATATCCTTGTGTTTCTTGCACCGGCCGTTCTTGTTTACACGGCGGTGATGATCTTCCCGCTGTTCAACACGCTGCGTCTGGCGCTCTATACCGAGATTGACCAAAGCCGTGTGTTTGTTGGATTGCAGAACTTTCAAACTCTGTTCTTTGATCCGATCTGGTCCGAACAGTTCTGGAACGCATTGGGCAATAACTTCTGGTTCTTCCTGATCCACATGCTGGTTCAAAACCCGATCGGGATCGCCTTAGCCGCCCTGCTCAGCCACCCGCGCCTGCGGTTTGCGGCCTTGTATCGGTCGGCGATCTTCATTCCCACCATCCTGAGCTTTGTGATTGTCGGGTTTGCCTGGAAGCTGATCCTCTCGCCGATCTGGGGCATTGCGCCGTCTATGCTGGATGCCGTCGGGCTCAAGTCGCTGTTCGCCCCGTGGCTGGGAAAAGAGGAATATGCACTGACCACACTGGCGCTAATTTCGGTCTGGCAGTTTGTCGGCATCCCGATGATGTTGATCTACGCCGCCTTGCTGACCATCCCAGAAGAAATTCTTGAGGCTGGAGAGATTGACGGTATCACCGGAACCGCGGCCTTCTGGAAGATCAAACTGCCGCTGATCCTGCCTTCGATCGGGATCATCTCGATCCTGACCTTCGTGGGGAATTTCAACGCATTCGATCTGATCTACGCGTCACAAGGCGCGCTGGCGGGACCGGACTTCTCGACCGATATTCTTGGGACCTTCATGTACCGCACATTCTTTGGCTTCCAGCTGCAACTGGGTGACCCGCATATGGGTTCGGCAATCGCCGGGGCGATGTTCGCCATCATCCTTGTGGGTGTCTGTATCTACCTGTTCGGCATCCAGACCCGGATGCGCCGGTATCAATTGTGAGGGCCACGCGATGAACAAAGCACGTCATAACCCCCTCAACATGGTCGCGATGCACGGCGCGCTGATCCTGTACACACTGATCGCGCTGTTTCCGGTCTTTGTTATCCTGATCAACAGCTTCAAATCCCGCCGCGCGATCTTTCGCGAACCACTGGCCCTGCCCAATGCCGACAGCTTCTCGATGATCGGCTATGAGACGGTGATGAAGCAGGGAGATTTCTTCCTGTATTTCCAGAACTCGATGATTGTCACCGTGGCATCGCTGTCCTTCATTCTGTTGTTTGGCGCGATGGCCGCCTATGCGTTGTCGGAATACCAGTTCAAGGGCAACCTGATCATGGGGCTGTATCTGGCGCTGGGGATCATGATCCCCATCCGCATCGGCACCGTGGCGATCCTTGAGATGATGGTGGCGACCGGGCTGGTAAACTCGCTCTGGGCGCTGATCCTTGTATACACGGCCCAGGGATTACCATTGGCCGTATTCATCCTGTCCGAATTCATGCGACAAGTCAGCGATGACCTGAAGAATGCCGGGCGCATCGACGGATTATCCGAATACACGATATTCTTCCGCCTTGTTCTGCCTCTGGTCCGGCCCGCGATGGCGACCGTGGCCGTGTTCAACATGATCCCGATCTGGAACGACCTTTGGTTCCCGTTGATCCTGGCCCCAGCGGAAGAAACCAAGACCCTGACGCTGGGAAGCCAAGTGTTCATCGGCCAGTTCGTGACCGATTGGAACGCGGTCCTGTCGGCCTTGTCGATGGCCATTCTGCCGGTGCTTGTCCTGTACGTCATCTTCTCGCGCCAGCTGATCCGCGGCATCACATCCGGAGCAGTCAAATGACCCGCGTACTGATTGCAGGCCTTGGTAACATGGGTTTGAGCCACGCGCTGGCGCACCATCACCATCCCGACGCGCAGATCGTTGGTTTGGTGAACCGGTCCGGCCGTGTGGATCACCCGGATCTCATCGATTACCCGGCCTATTCCGATTTCGACACGGCGCTGGCTGAAACGAAACCCGATCTGGTCGTGGTCGCCACCTACTCTGATAGCCACGCGGATTTCGCCTGCGCGGCGATGGAGGCTGGCGCACATGTGTTTGTTGAAAAACCGCTGGCCACTAATGTCGCCGACGCCCGGCGTGTGGTCGAAACAGCAACGCGGCTGAATCGTAAGCTGGTGGTTGGATATATCCTGCGCCATCACCCCTCTTGGATGCGGCTGATTGACGAGGCGCGCAATCTTGGCGGGCCCTACGTGTTCCGGTTGAACCTGAACCAGCAGTCGTCAGGCGCGGAATGGGAAACGCATAAGGCACTGATGCAGACGACTTCGCCCATTGTCGATTGCGGCGTGCACTATGTCGACGTGATGTGCCAGATCACCGACGCGCAGCCCGTCCGGGTGCATGGTATGGGCCTGCGCCTGTCGGATGAAATCGCGCCGGATATGTATAATTACGGCCAGTTTCAGGTGGTCTTCGACGACGGCTCGGTCGGCTGGTATGAGGCCGGATGGGGGCCGATGATGTCTGAAACCGCGTTCTTCGTGAAAGATATCGTTTCGCCCAACGGGTCGGTCTCGATTACCGATGGGAACAAGGGTGCGTCTGCCGACATCGACAGCCATACCAAAGTCGGCGGCTTGCTGGTCCATACACCGCAAGGCGACCACACGATCGAGATGCCGGACGAACCCGGCCATCAAGACCTTTGTGATGCTGAGCAGGCTTATATGCTGCGCGCCATCGCCGAAGATATCGACCTGACCCGTCATATGAATGACGCCGTCCAATCGCTCGCCATTTGTCTGGCTGCGGATCAAAGCATCCGAACCGGCCAGCCCGTTTCCCTTGAGGAGCCCGCATCATGACCGCCCTGACGCTGAACAATGTGAACAAGTCCTTTGGCAACGTGCATGTCCTGAAAGACATCACGCTGGAGGTTGAAGAAGGCGAATTCGTCGTCTTTGTCGGACCGTCGGGCTGTGGCAAGTCCACCCTGCTGCGGGTGATTGCGGGGCTAGAGGATGCATCATCCGGTGAGATCAACATTGGCGGGCAGCAGGTCAATCTGGTGCCGCCATCCAAGCGCGGGATCGCGATGGTGTTCCAAAGCTATGCGCTCTATCCCCACCTCAGCGTTCGGGGCAATATGACCCTTGCACTGAAACAGGAAAAGCAGCCCAAATCGGAAATCGAAGGCCGCGTCGCCAAGGCCAGCCGGATGCTGAACCTTGAACCCTATCTGGACCGCTACCCGTCCGAGTTGTCAGGCGGCCAGCGCCAGCGTGTCGCCATTGGGCGCGCCATTGTGCGTGAACCTAAACTGTTCCTGTTTGATGAGCCGCTGTCCAATCTGGACGCCGCCCTGCGGATGAACACACGGATCGAGATCGCCAATCTGCACCGGGCACTGGATGCATCAATGATCTATGTGACCCATGATCAGACCGAAGCGATGACGCTGGCCGACAAGATCGTTGTTCTGCGCGATGGTCGGGTTGAGCAGATCGGTAGCCCGATGGAACTGTACAACAACCCCGCAAATCAGTTCGTCGCCGGGTTCCTGGGCTCACCTTCTATGAACTTCCTGCCTGAAGCGTTAGTTCAAGAAAGCGGTCAGAACACGATCGGAATTCGCCCCGAGGACCTGTTCCTGTCAGATGACGGCCCGCTTGCCGCGCGTGTCAGCCATGTGGAAAAGTTGGGCGGAGACACCAATGTGATAGCCAAAGTTCAGGACCACGACGTCACAGCCCGTTTGTTTGGCCAACATGCCATCGCAGAAGGTCAAGAATTGCGATTCGGATATGCATCCGAGAAGGCCTATCGCTTTAACGAAGCAGGGCAGCGGCTGGCTTAAACCTGCATTTCGCTGGGATCACGCAACCTGATCGTCACAACAACATTTTACCAAGATAGCAAGCGCGGCTGGCAGAAAGCTTTGGTATGCTTTCGCCAGCCGATTGCTTTTTCTTGAGGGCCAAATGAAGTCATTAATAATGTTGTTAAGAACATGTCACAAAGTCGCCCTACATGCCTTTCATCGACTACTCTAAGACAGCCAGGAGCCATTCATGAAAGACGTTGATAACACCACCCTGTCCGCCGACGATTGGGACGAGCTGCATTTCCCCCGCCCCGAAGAAAACGATTTTGATCGCGTCGTCGAAAACGCCATCTCGCGCCGTGGGTTTCTGGCTGGCGTAGTGGCCTTTGGCTCGGGTGCCGGCGCAATGGGCACGGGCCTGCTGGGCTCAACTGCAGCACACGCTGTTACGGCCTCGCGCTTTGCCTTTACTCCGATTGCCGCACAGACTGACGGCACTGTTCACGTACCTGAAGGCTATGAGTGGAAGGTTATGACGCGCTGGGGCGACCCGCTGTTTTCCGATGCCGACGGCTATGACATCACCGATGGTGGCCCGATTGAGAAATCGGATCGCATCTTCGGCGAAAACACCGACGGGATGGAGACCTTCTCGTTCCAGGGTCACGAGCTGATCGCGATCAACCACGAATATCCGAACCGCAAGATCAACATGCCCGCCGCTCAGGAAGGTGTTCCGGCCAGCGCCGAGGACGTTTTGAAACTGCAGAACATTCAGGGCGTGACCGTGATGGAAATCACCGAAGGCCCCGATGGCTGGTCGGTCGTCAAGGACAGCCCTTTCAACCGTCGTATCCACCACAATACGCCGATGAAGATCGTTGGCCCGGCCGTAGGTCACGACCTGCTGAAAACTGAAGCTGATCCGACCGGAACCACGTCGCTAGGTACGATGAACAACTGTGGTGCGGGTAAAACTCCGTGGGGTACCTACCTGACCTGCGAAGAGAACTTTAACGGCTACTTCGGGTCTAGCGATGAAAACGCCACTTACGACCAAAAGGTTGCAGATGGCTTCAAGCGCTATGGTGTGAAGGCCGAAAGCTGGAACGGCTATGAACTGTTCGATGCTCGTTTCGATACGTCGAAAAACCCGAACGAGCCGCACCGCGCGGGCTGGATCGTCGAAATCGACCCGACCAAGCCCGACAGCACGCCGGTCAAGCACACCGGTCTGGGCCGTTTCAAGCACGAGAATGCCGAGGTCACTCTGGCCGCAGATGGTCGTGTTGTTGTCTACATGGGCGACGATGAGCGGGGCGAGTACCTGTACAAGTTTGTTTCGAACGGCACCTACCAACCGGGAGGTGAAACCGAGGGCCTGCTGAACGACGGCACGCTCTACGTCGCCAAGTTCAACGACGACATGAAGGGCGAATGGCTGGCTCTGACACCGGAAACCACCGGGATGGACGAAGCCGATATCGCAGTCTTTACCCGTATGGCCGCGTCCAAGGCCGGCGGCACGACCATGGACCGCCCTGAATGGGTCGCATCCAGCCCTGTTGCGGTAGAAGCGTATTGCTGTTTGACCAACAACAAGAACCGCGGCGTGAAGGCTAACGCCGGTGGAGATGACACCTCGGTCAACGCCCCCAACCCGCGCGAGGCCAACAAGTACGGTCAGATCGTGCGCTGGCGCCCCGCAAATGACGACCACGCCGCCGAAGGGTTCGATTGGGACCTGTACGTGATGGCGGGCAATCCGACGGTTCACTCGGACGATCGCGCCGGCTCGGCAAACGTGAATGAAGGGAACCTGTTCAACTCGCCCGATGGCATGGTGATAGACTCGACCGGGTTGATCTGGATCCAGACGGACGGCAATGACGACAATGAAGGAGACTTCGCAGGCAACGGCAACAACCAGATGCTGGTTGGTGACCCGATCACCGGCGAGATCGCGCGTTTCATGACCGGCCCGAACGGCTGTGAGGTTACCGGTCTCGCCTGGTCCAGCGATCTGCGCACCATGTTTGTCGGCATTCAGCACCCCGGCAGCAATTGGCCGGACGGCGGCACGCCACGGTCGTCGGTTATAGCAATCAAACGTACCGATAACGGTCTGGTCGGCTAATCCCCACAAAACCTATACGCCCCCGACCTTGCGGTTTCGGGGGCGTTTTGTTTCAAATGTCCTCACCCGGTATGGCAAGTGGCCCACCCGGTGCCATGAGATGGCGCTCTGAAAGCCACGGGTTCAGCTCCAACGCCTGAGACAACGCTTCTCGCGCCTCGTCCATGCGCTGTAGTCCCATCAGGGTCAGCGCACGGCCACTGATCGCGGCGACGTGGTTGGGAGACAGCTCGATTGCCTTGTCCAAGTCAGGCAGCGCGGATTGAAAATCCTGGCGCAGGTAGTGGGCGAATGCGCGTTGGTTGTACCCTTCCGCGTAGGACGGGCAGTACGCGACCAGCTTGTCAAAGTCTTCAATCGCGCCCAGCAGGTCCCACGCATTTCGGCGTGTCATGCCTCGATCCAGAACAGCCTGCGCGCTTTCGTCCGGGGCATCGGTCCAGAACTCCCATAACTGACCGGACAGTGCACGAGCGGACTGTTCGGTTTCAGCGCTTTGTATCTGTTCCAGAACCGCCGATACATCTGCGGAATGGTCTGGCGCGACAGGGCAGTCTTGCGCATTGGCCGCAAAAACGGTCGCAGCATAGAAAATTGAGGCGTAAGCAAAGCGTTTCATGCGCCAATGGTGACGCGTGCAACGTGTTCGTCAACCCATCGCATCCAAGGCCCCAGACATCCCGGTCTCTTTCACAGCCTCCATCGCGACAAAGGTTGAAGTGCTGGCGACATGCGGCAATGATGAGATCTTTTCGGCCAGAACCGCGCGGTATTCCGACATAGACCCGGTGCGAATTTTCAGAAGATAGTCAAAATTCGACGCAATCATATGGGCTTGTTCGATCTCAGGCACTTTACGAACGGCCGCGTTGAAATCGGCTAAAGCTCTCTCGCGCGTGTCAGTCAATCGGACTTCGACAAAGGCTACGTGGTCCAAACCAAGGCGAATGGGGTCCAGCAAGGCACGATATCCGGTAATGATGCCATCAGCCTCAAGTCTCTTCACACGTGCTTGAGTTGGGGATTTCGAAAGCCCGATACGCCGCGCGAGATCGGCGATGGGGATCCGGCCGTCCTCGGCCAGAATCGCCAAAATTGATGTGTCAAACCGATCCAGCCCCGGAAAGTCTTTTTGCATCGCCCAAACCTCAAAAAACAGGCTGATCGCCTGACGAAAGACAAAACTAAGGCAATCGTCCCGAAAAATCGACACTATATTACTCAAAAGACCGGAGGACACATGTCACACAGCCTGCGCGCCCGCATTGATGCCAAAACCTATGCCGATCCGTCGAGAATTCTTGACGCGTTGATCGCAAATGCTGATCTGAGCGAAGCCGACCGCGCCGCGATCTGCGCGGCTGCGGCGCAATTGGTGCTTGATATCAGGTCCAGCACCTCACCCGGTATGATGGAAGTGTTCCTGGCCGAATACGGCCTGTCCACCGACGAAGGCATCGCGTTGATGTGTCTGGCCGAGGCGCTGCTGCGCGTACCCGATGCCGACACCATCGACGCGCTGATCGAGGACAAGATCGCCCCGTCGGATTGGGGCAAGCATCTGGGTCAATCCTCATCATCTCTGGTCAATGCGTCCACATGGGCCCTGATGCTGACAGGCAAGGTGCTGGATGAAGACAAGACCTCTCCGGTCGGTGTCTTGCGCGGCGCGATCAAACGGCTGGGCGAACCCGTGATCCGAACGGCCGTAGGGCGCGCGATGAAGGAAATGGGTCGCCAGTTTGTCTTAGGCGAGACCATCCAATCCGCCTTGGACCGCGCCAGCGGGATGGAGGCTAAGGGCTACACCTATTCCTATGACATGCTGGGCGAAGCCGCGCGAACCGAAGCCGATGCCGCCCGCTATCACCTGTCCTACTCACGGGCGATTGCTGCAATCGCCGAAGCCTGCATTCACGACGATATCCGGGCCAATCCGGGGATTTCCGTCAAGCTGTCGGCGCTCCATCCACGCTATGAGTTGGCGCAAGAAGCAGAAGTCATGGAAGAACTGGTGCCCCGGTTGCGGGCGTTGGCCCTTTTGGCCAAGGCGGCAGGTATGGGCTTAAATGTGGACGCTGAAGAAGCAGATCGCCTGTCCTTGTCTTTGCAGGTGATCGAGGCGGTGATGGCCGAACCGGCCCTGGATGGTTGGGACGGCCTGGGTATCGTCGTTCAGGCTTATGGCCCGCGTGCCGGGATCGTGCTGGACACACTGTATGACATGGCTGGGCGTCACGATCGAAAGCTGATGGTTCGTTTGGTCAAAGGGGCCTACTGGGATACCGAGGTCAAACGAGCTCAGGTTGAAGGCATCGATGGCTTTCCCGTGTTCACCCGCAAGGCGGCCACGGACATTTCTTACATCTCGAATGCGCGCAAGCTGCTGGGTATGACCGATCGAATTTACCCGCAATTTGCCACCCACAACGCCCATACGGTCAGTGCGATCCTTCACATGGCCGATGACCAGCCATTCGAGTTCCAGCGCCTGCATGGAATGGGCGAAACCCTGCACCAGCTTGTCAAAGACCAAAACAACACACGTTGCCGGATCTATGCGCCGGTCGGGGCGCATCGGGACCTGCTGGCCTATCTGGTGCGGCGTCTGCTGGAGAACGGTGCAAACTCATCATTCGTAAACCAAATTGTAGACGAGAACGTTCCACCGGAAGAGGTCGCCGCTGATCCGTTCCTGACCATTGTGGATCAGGTACGACCGCTGCCAACCGGGCCGGACCTGTTCCAACCGGAACGCGTCAATTCGAAGGGTTTCGACCTTCACCACACCCCGACATTGGACAAGATCGACGCCGCGCGGGATGCTTTCCGAGCGCACCATTGGTATGCCCAGCCGCTGCTGTCCGGCGATGCAAGCCCGGAACAGGACCAACCGGTCACCAATCCGGCCCAACCACAGGATCGCCCCGGAGCAATCGCCCCTGCCAGCGCCGAGGATGTCGAGCTTGCCCTGAATTCCGCGGCACCGTGGCAGGCACCACCAGCAGAACGGTCGCGTATCTTGAATACTGCTGCCGATCTATATGAGGCTCATTTTGGCGAGCTTTTCGCCTTGCTCGCGCGCGAGGCAGGTAAGTCCCTGCCCGATGCCGTTGCCGAACTACGTGAGGCGGTCGATTTCCTGCGCTACTACGCTGCGAACATTCCCGATGCGGAACCGGCAGGCGTTTTCACCTGCATTAGCCCTTGGAACTTCCCGCTCGCTATCTTCACAGGCCAGATTTCAGCGGCCTTGGCCACAGGCAACGCAGTTCTGGCCAAGCCCGCACCGCAAACGCCACTGATCTCACATCGGGCCGTTCAAATGCTGCACGAGGCCGGCGTTCCCCGCGATGTGCTGCAATTATTGCCCGGCGGCCCGTCCGTTGGCGCGGCGTTGACTTCTGACCCGCGCGTATCCGGCGTGGCGTTTACCGGATCGACGGCGACCGCGTTGAAAATACGCGCAGCCATGGCTGACAACCTGCGCCCCGGCACGCCTCTGATCGCCGAGACCGGCGGGTTGAACGCGATGATCGTGGACAGTACCGCCCTTCCTGAACAGGCCGTTCAGTCTATCATCGAAAGCGCGTTTCAATCTGCCGGACAGCGATGTTCCGCCTTGCGGTGTCTCTATGTCCAGGAAGATATCGCCGACGATTTGCTGACAATGCTAACCGGTGCAATGCAGGCTCTCCAGGTCGGAGATCCTTGGTTGATCTCAACCGATTGCGGACCGGTTATTGACGAGACCGCGCGCCAGGGCATTGCAGATCACGTTGCCAATGCCCGCGCCGCAGGCTGCGTTTTAAAGGACACGCCCATACCGCCCGAAGGGACGTTCATCGCCCCGACGCTTATCGAGATACCCGGCATTTCCGCGCTGAAGCGTGAGATTTTTGGCCCTGTCCTGCATGTCGTTCGCTTCAAGGCATCTGAGATTGATCAGGTGATCGCCGACATTAACGCAACCGGGTACGGGCTGACCTTTGGCCTGCATACTCGGATCGACGACCGCGTACAGCACATCACCGAGGCAGTGCACGCCGGAAACATCTACGTCAACCGAAATCAGATTGGTGCCATCGTAGGATCTCAGCCATTTGGCGGTGAGGGGCTTTCGGGCACAGGCCCCAAGGCGGGTGGGCCAAATTACATGACGCGGTTCTGCGCCCCGGACCAGCAGCAATCCGACAAGCAATGGGATAGCCCGATGAGCGAGCTTCCGGATGTTCAAGGTACGCCCGCACCGGTGCAGACCCAATCCCTGCCCGGCCCGACAGGCGAATCCAATCGGTTGAGCGAATTCGCACGCGCGCCGTTGCTGTGCATGGGCCCCGGAGCCGAGGCCGCGCGCGCGCAAGCCGACGCTGTTCAGGCGCTGGGGGGAACGGTCATTCAGGCGACCGGTTCGCTAGACTTGCATCGGTTGGAGAACGTGACCGGGATATCGGGCGTTCTTTGGTGGGGCGATGACGATACAGCGCGTGAGATCGAACGTCACCTCGCCCGCCGGGACGGTCCGATCCTGCCGCTGATCCCCGGCCTTCCGGACCGCGCACGCGTTCTGGCCGAGCGCCACCTGTGCGTTGATACAACAGCCGCGGGCGGCAACGCCGCATTGCTTGGGGGTGCGGCGTAAGCATGCCTTGACGCTGGGCCGGGAAAAGCCCAGCGTCCCCTCATGTTTCCAATCCGCGACCATAACCCTTCGGGGCGAACACCCTATGTCGTCTATCTGCTGATGGCGGCCAATATCCTGATATTCCTCAGCTATGTGGGTATCATGAACGATGCTCGGCTGATCAATCAGCTATACTACGACTATGCGATTATCCCGGCGCGGATCACGGACGGCTTTGCGTTTGAGACGCTGGTGACCTCGATGTTTCTGCACGGAGGTTGGATGCATCTGGCCGGAAACATGCTGTTCCTGTGGATTTTCGGCGACAACCTCGAAGATGAAATGGGCCACCTGCCCTTTCTGCTGTTCTATACTGCAGCCGGAATCGGGGCGGGTCTGATCCATGTTTTCACAGCGCCGGGCTCGGTCGTGCCGACCATTGGCGCATCCGGTGCGATTGCGGGTGTCATGGGTGGTTACCTGCTGCTATTCCCAAAGGCCCGCGTGGATATCCTGCTTATTCTCATCGTGTATTTTCGCATATTCACAATACCTGCCTTTGTCATGCTGGGGGTCTGGCTGGCTATGCAGTTCTTTGGCAGTCTGGCCAGCAACCCGGATGAAGGCGGGGTGGCCTATTGGGCGCATACGGGTGGTTTTTTTGTGGGCCTGATCTTGTGCATCCCAATTTGGCTGCGGCGTGGCGGTACTGATTTTTGGGGCCGCACCCACGGCCATCCGCCGCATCCTGAACACAAGTACAGGCTAACTCAGTCCCGTATTCCCCGCGTACCACGCAAGTAGCAGGGCTTCAGGGTTTCGGTACCTGGCCGCCGCTTAGGTGGGTGATTTCCCGCGCTGCGGCCAGAACCAATTCACCCAACGCATGCGCACGATCCGCGCCAAACCGAGCGGTCGGACCCGATACCGAGATCCCTGCGCATGGCTCCCCCCGGTCATTGAAAATCGCCGAGCCGATACAGGACATGCCCTGATATCTTTCTTCCCGGTCATGCGACCAGCCGCGTGCACGGGTCTTGGCAAGATCTTGTTGTAATCCGTCGCCCGGTATCTGCGTGTTCGCGGTGAATTCCACCGGATCAATCGCCCCCAGCGTTTTCGCCAACGCCGTTTCGGTCATCGCGGCAAGGATCGCCTTGCCAGTGCCAGAGGCATACATCGGCGTTCGTGCCCCGGGCGGGAAAAAGGCGCGAATGGGGTTCGGAGTTTCGACCTGCCCGACGAAGACCACCTCGGACCCATCCGGCACCGCCAGGTTGGCGGTCTCACCGCTGTCCTGCATAAGACGTCTGAGGATTGGCCGCCCGATTTCAAGCACACTGTTACGGCGCAGGAACGAAGCGCCGGTCCGGTATGCCTCGATCCCGATCATCCATTCCTGACGTTCGTCGTCAAAGGCCACAAAGCCGTGTTTCTGCAAGGTCACCAGAATGCGGTGCGTCGTGGCCGTCGGCACATCGATCTCGCGTGCCAGATCGCTGAGCGCTGCGCGTTCCAACCGGGCCACCGTTGTCAAAACGCCCAGCGCCCGATCCAGCGATTGCATGGTCCCGGCCGAGCTTTCCTTGAACAGGGATTTGGGCCTGCCGCGCGGTCTTTTCTGATTGTCCATCACCCTACTCCCTTGCACAACGCCAGAATATTTCTGAACCGTTCATTTTTGAGGTCAAAAATTGAAAAACGATAAACTGCATAATTACAGTGAGTTAAATATTTAATCGCAAAAATGAAAATATTTTTCAAGAAAATTGCACGCCGTGAGGTTTTCCCGGACACTTACATCCAAAGCGGAGGAATAACAGATGTCCAACCAAAACCCGGTTTTCATACCCGGCCCAACCAACATTCCAGACCGGTTGCGTCTTGCCATGCAGGTCCAAACGCAGGATCACCGCGCGCCGGATTTTGTCGAAACCTTTGCACCTGTCCTTGAGGACACGAAAAAGGTGTTCGGTACCACGACTGGTCAGATCGTGACCTTTCCATCCAGTGGCACAGGTGGGTGGGAAGCAGCCGTAACCAACACACTCAGCCCCGGCGACAAGGTTCTGGTTGCACGCTATGGCGTGTTCAGCCATCGCTGGATCGACCTGTGCGAGCGGCATGGGCTGGACGTTCAGATTGTCGAGTGCCCTTGGGGCACCGGCGCACCCGCTGATCAGTTCCAGGCCGCTTTGGCCGATGACACCGCGCATGAAATCCGCGCCGTTCTGGTGACCCACAACGAAACGGCGACTGGTGTACGTTCGGACATCGCCGCGGTTCGCCAAGCGATGGATTCGGAAAACCATCCCGCGATGCTGTTTGTCGATTGCGTCAGCTCTTTGGCCTCGATGCCGTTCGAATTTGACGCTTGGGGTGTAGATATCGCCGTATCCGGGTCGCAAAAGGGGTTCATGCTGGCGACCGGCATGGCAATTCTGTGCGTTAGCCCAAAGGCAAAGGACGCGATGAAAAGCGCGAAGCTGCCGCGCACTTTCTTTGACTTCGACGATATGATGGCAGCCAATGCATCGGGCGGGTTTCCCTATACGCCGCCGCTGCAATTGATCTACGGCATGCGCGAAAGCCTCAAGATGCTGTTCGAAGAAGGGCTTGAGAACGTTTATGCCCGGCATTTCCGACTGGCCGAAGGTGTGCGCCGCGCCGTTGACGCATGGGGGCTGAAACTGGTCGCGCAATCGCCCGATCTGTATTCTGACACTGTCAGCGCGATCTACGTGCCAGACGGGTATGATAGCAACACACTTACTGACCACGCGTTCAACGCTTATGGCGTGTCCTTTGGTATTGGACTGGGTCAACTGAATGGTAAGGCGTTCCGCATCGGCCATCTGGGCAGTCTGACGGATGTGATGGTTCTGTCCGGCCTCAGCACAATCGAGATGGCGATGGCCGATCTGAACTATCCGATCACTTTGGGCAGCGGGGTCGCGGCGGCGCAGGATTTCTATCGCACCGGCCCATCTGACCGCGCCCAGGCCGCAGCCTGAGGAGGATGGAAATGCTGGATCACATCCCCGCAGCGGATCTGACGATCGACGAAATGCGCGCCGCGCATGAACGGATCAAACCCTTCATCCGGCGCACGCCGATCATGGAGTCGGATTATTTGAACGACCTGACCGGAGCGCGGCTGTTCTTTAAATGCGAGAACTTCCAAGAGGCTGGTGCGTTCAAAGTACGCGGTGCGAGCAACGCGGTTTTCGGCCTGAGTGATGATATGGCGACCAAGGGCGTTTGCACACACTCCAGTGGCAACCACGCTTTGTCCCTGTCTTATGCCGCCGGACGGCGGGGTATTCCCTGCAACGTGGTGATGCCGCGCACTGCGCCGCAAGCCAAGAAGGACGCCGTGCGTCGCTATGGCGGGACAATCACGGAGTGCGAGCCGTCAACCTCATCCCGCGAGGCGACCTTTGCCGAAGTGCAGGCCAGAACGGGCGGAGAGTTCGTGCACCCTTATAACGACCCGCGCGTCATTGCGGGTCAGGCCACTTGCTCGGCCGAAATGTTGGAGCAGACAGACGGAGTGGATGCGGTCATCGCCCCGATCGGAGGCGGGGGCATGGTCTCGGGCACGTGCCTGACTGTTTCGAACCTGGCCCCCGACACCGCGATCTATGCCGCCGAGCCAGAACAGGCGGACGACGCATACCGGTCCTTCAAAGCAGGTCACATCATCGCCGACGATGCGCCAAAAACGATCGCCGACGGGCTGCTGGTGCCGTTGAAAGAGAACACGTGGCACTTCGTGTCTCGAAACGTGACCGACATTTTCACCGCCTCTGATGCCGAAATCATCGAAGCGATGAAACTGACTTGGAAATACCTGCGCGTCGTGATGGAGCCGTCATCGGCCGTGCCTCTGGCAACCATACTCAAGAACCCGGACGTATTCCGCGGCAGGCGCGTTGGTGTGATCGTGACCGGCGGCAACGTGGATCTGGACAAACTGCCCTGGCTGAAAGGGTAAGGAGGAACGACATGAACAAACCTGTGAACATCAAAGAACTGGAAGTCGGGTTCGACATCCCCGCTGCCATCGGCATGGATGAAAGCGAAATCCAGACCCCTTGCCTGATCCTGGATCTCGATGCGCTGGAGCGGAACATCAAGAAAATGGGCGATTATGCCAAGGCTCACGGGATGCGCCACCGCGTACACGGCAAGATGCACAAATCCGTCGACGTCGCCAAGCTACAAGAACAACTCGGCGGTGCGGTTGGCGTCTGCTGTCAAAAGGTATCTGAGGCTGAGGTATTCGCGCGGGGCGGCATCAAGGATGTCCTCGTGTCGAACCAGGTCCGCGACCCGGCAAAGATCGACCGATTGGCGCAACTGCCCAAATTGGGCGCGCGCACTATTGTGTGCGTAGACGACATCGACAATGTCGCCGACTTGTCCAAAGCTGCTGTCGATCACGGCACGGAACTTGAAGTCTTTGTGGAAATTGACTGTGGCGCAGGTCGGTGCGGTGTGACCACGACCCAAGCTGTTGTCGATATAGCAAAGGCAGTCAACGAAGCGCCCAACCTGAAATTTACCGGCATTCAGGCCTATCAAGGCGCGATGCAGCACCTCGACACCTATGATGCGCGCAAAGAGAAGCTGGATACAGCCATCGCCATGGTCAAAGACGCGGTTGACGGTTTGAAAACCGAAGGCATCGACTGCGAGTTGGTTTCGGGTGGTGGCACAGGGTCGTACTACTTCGAGAGCAATTCAGGCGTTTACAACGAGTTGCAGTGCGGATCCTACGCCTTCATGGATGCGGATTATGGGCGCATTCTGGACGAGAACGGCAAGCGGATCGATCAGGGCGAATGGGAAAACGCGCTGTTCATTCTGACCAGCGTGATGAGCCATGCCAAGACTGACAAGGCCATCTGCGACGCCGGCCTCAAGGCGCAATCGGTCGATAGCGGCCTGCCCTTCATCTTTGGGCGCGACGATGTGGAATACCTCAAATGCTCGGACGAGCACGGTGTCATCGGCGACCCCGACGGCGTTTTGAAGGTGAACGACAAGCTTCGGCTTGTGCCCGGACATTGTGATCCCACCTGCAACGTCCACGATTGGTATGTCGGCGTGCGCGACGGCAAGGTCGAGGCTCTGTGGCCCGTGTCGGCCCGCGGAAAGGCTTATTGATGAGGGATGCTATGACCACGCAAGATGGCCTGCTGATTGTGGGCGAAGACCTGTGCGAACATCTGGTGGGCCGCCAACAGGCCTTTGACGCGGTCCAATCCGTGTTTGGTGCGATGGCCAACGGCGGGGCACGGAACTTTCCTGTCGTTCGCGAGGCACTGGGTTATGCCGATGCACTGTATGGGTTCAAATCCGGTTTTTATCGGGATGGACAGGTTTTGGGCGTTAAGTCCGGCGGCTATTGGCCGGGCAATGCCGAACAAGGATTGACCAATCACCAATCCACGGTGTTTCTGTTCGATCCCGACACGGGGCGGCTTTCGGCATTGGTGGGTGGCAACTACCTAACGGCCGTGCGAACAGCAGCTTCATCAGCGGTTTCCATCGCACATCTTGCCCGAAAAGACGCCAAAGTGCTGGGCATGGTTGGCGCCGGACATCAGTCGGCCTTCCAGCTACGCGCCGCCGCTGAACAGCGGGACTTTGAAAAGGTTGTCGCCTGGAATCCGCACCCCGACATGCTGCCCCGTTTGGCGGCTGTCGCCGAGGAAATCGGACTGGAATTCGAAGCCGTCAGTCAACAAGAGCTGGGTGCCCAATCGGATGTCATCATCACCATCACCTCGGCGTTCGAGCCGCTATTGATGAAAGACTGGATCAAACCCGGCACGCATCTGGCCTGTATGGGCACAGACACGAAGGGCAAGATGGAGGTCGACCCGGCGCTGGTCGCCTCGGCCACCGTTTTCACCGACGAGGTCGCTCAATCCGCGACGATTGGCGAGGCACAGCACGCCATGGGAAGCGGCACTTTGACCGAAACACAGATCACCCCAATTGGTGCGGTCATCAACGGCGATCATCCCGGGCGGAGCAGTGCTGACGAAATCACCCTGTTCGACGGAACTGGCGTGGGTCTGCAGGACCTCGCTGTTGCATCCGTCGCCGCACAGTTGGCGGACGAAGCAGGTCTGGCACAACGCGCGACCCTCTGAAAACAAAAAAAGCGCGCCTCAATCGGGGCGCGCTTACGGAATTTCTAAAAGGCTGGTTAGCCTCGGATCACCTTGGAAAACTGATCGAAAATCGGCTCGTTCGAACAGATCACTTCACCGTCTTCCAAAACGTTGCCTTCAGGGTTTAGCGCCTGAACAAATCCGCCCGCTTCTTGGACGATGATGATCCCGGCGGCCACATCCCATGCATTCAGGCGACGCTCCCAAAAGCCTTCGTAACGTCCCGCTGCGACATAGGCCATGTCCAGCGCAGCGGCACCCCAACGGCGCACGCCAGCACAAGCGGGCATCAGACGCGCCAGATCCTGCAGGGTCGCAGGCAGGTCCGAACGGCCACCAAAAGGCAGGCCGGTCGAGAAAATCGACTCGATCATCCGATGACGGCCTGACACGCGGATACGCATGTCGTTCATCCAAGCGCCCTCGCCTTTTTCGGCAAAGAACATCTCATCCTTGGCGGCGTCATAGATTACGCCAGCCACGATCTTGCCCTTGTGTTCCAACGCGATCGAGATTGCCCAGTGCGGCAGACCGTGCAGGAAGTTCGTAGTACCATCCAGCGGATCAACGATCCAGCGGCGGGTCGGGTCTTCGCCCTCAATCACGCCACCCTCTTCGGCCAGCCAGCCGTAGGTCGGGCGTGCGCCCAGCAGTTCCTCTTTCAGGATCGCCTCGGCAGCAATGTCAGCTTTGGACACAAAGTCGCCTGCGCCTTTCATCGAAACCTGAAGATTCTCGACTTCACGGAAATCCTTGACCAAAGAACGCCCCGCCTTACGCGCGGCTTTGATCATGATGTTGAGGTTTGCACTGCCAACCATTGTCCAAAGGCTCCTGTCCGGTCAAACCGCGCGTATACTGATGCAAAGCGCCCTTGCCAAGAGGAATGATGCGCATAGCAGACCCGCGTTTTTTGCCTATTGCTCTTGCAGCTTGCGCGCCTCGGTTTCGGCCAGCTTGATCAGCTCTTGTACGAAAGGTTTTTCTAGGTCCTCGCTGCGCACTGCCGCGTAAAGCCTGCGGGTGATGCCGCCCTTGGTCAGGGGGCGAGTGACGTAGTCGGAATTGTACTTCACTTCGCGCACAACCCAGTCAGGCAGCACCGAAATACCGCGGTTCGACGCGACCAGCAAAAGGATCACTGCAGTCAATTCAACCTGGCGGATCGCGGCCGGTTCGACCCGCGCGGGTATCAGCAACTGGCTAAACACATCCAGCCGGGTGCGCTCCACCGGATAGGTAATCAGGGTTTGACCACGAAAATCCTCGGCCTCGATGAAATCCTTCTGCGCCAATGGATGGGATGATGCAGCGACAAAAACAGCGTCATAGTCAAACAGTTCGATGAATTCGATGCCTGGCAGGTCCTCGGGGTCGGACGAAACGACCAGATCCACCTCTTCTTTTTGCAGCGCAGGCAAGGCGTCAAATGCCAAACCTGGGCGGATATCAACGTCCACATCACCCCAGGATTTCCGGAAAGATTCAAGCACCGGGAATAACCATTCGAAACACGCGTGACATTCGATCGCGATATGCATCCGCCCAGCGCGCCCATCCCGAAGCGACGAGAATTCCTGTTGTGTGGCCTGAACTTGCGGCAATATCTGTTCGGCTAAACGCAACAGGCGCAGCCCGGCCGCAGACAGTTTCATCGGCTTGGACCGGCGCAGGAACAGTTCAACCCCCGCCTGATCCTCTAACCCTTTGATTTGGTGGCTCAGCGCCGATTGGGTGATGTTCAATTGATCCGCCGCACGGGCCAAACCACCACATTCATGGATCGCCTTGATCGTACGCAGGTGGCGGAATTCGATGTGCATTGCAGTGATACTCATGTTGTTCTTGAATAATATGAGTTTGTCTCACATTGCCCTAACTGGCACAAGGTCCGTGTACCAATCAAATGAGGCCGAGATGACCAAGCCAGAAATTTCATTCGAGTTCTTTCCGCCCAAGACGCTCGAAGCCTCGTTTCGTCTTTGGGACACGGTCCAGACTCTGGCCCCGTTAGAGCCTCGCTTTGTCTCGGTCACCTATGGTGCGGGTGGCACTACTCGGGAACTGACACGCGACGCGGTGTCGACCCTGCACAAATCCTCAGGTCTGCCGGTAGCGGCGCATTTGACATGCGTGGATGCCTCGCGCCAGGAAACGCTGGAAATTGCGGATACCTTCGCGCGGGCTGGTGTTCAGGACATCGTGGCGCTGCGCGGCGATCCACCTGCTGGTCAGGACCGATTTCAACCGCACCCCGACGGGTTTGCCAACTCGGTCGAACTGATCTCGGCTCTGGCAGAAACCGAGATGTTCAACATTCGGGTTGGCGCCTACCCCGACATTCACCCCGAGGCACAAAACGCCCGCACCGATATTGATTGGCTCAAGGCCAAACTGGATGCAGGCGCAGATGAGGCCCTGACCCAGTTCTTTTTTGAGGCCGAGACGTTTTTCCGGTTCCGTGATGCCTGCGAAAAAGCAGGCATCGACAAGCCTATCGTGCCTGGCATCCTGCCGATCGAGAACTGGAAGGGTGCACGCAATTTCGCCAAACGATGCGGCACGCGCATTCCCCAATGGGTCGAGCAGGCATTTGAAAAGGCCGTGCGGGACGATCGTGAGGACTTGCTGGCTACAGCATTGTGTACCGAGCTGTGCTCGGACCTGATCGACGGGGGCGTGGACAAGCTGCATTTCTACACGCTGAACCGGCCGGAATTGACGCGTGATGTGTGTTTTGCCCTTGGCATAACGCCGAAGGCTGATCTGCAAAACGTGGCCTGAATTGGGCCCGCCTGATAAACAGCACCCCAACTGCCGGGAAAGAAACTAAGAACAATTGCCGCGACGCGCTGCAATTGTTCCTGTAAGCACTTCAATTTTGCGTGAAATTTGACAAGTTCACCGCCTTACTCAAACTAAGGCAGTGACGTTTTTTTGTTTTGTAATGAGTAAATTGGGTTATGGAAACTGTTGAAAAGATCAAAGCCCGCACAGAAGCACTGCATGCTCTGGGGTTGGATCAAAACGCCAGTTCGGACGACATCAGAAGCGCCTGGCGGGACATTGCGTTCCATGGTCATCCCGACCAAGTCGAGGGCGATAGTTCCGGATTTACCCGCGCCAAGGATGCATATGATTTTTTGCGTAAAGAAGGGCTGGCGGGCAAGGGTGTTGGATCGGGAAAACCCCGGCGCCCGAAACTGCGCCGTCGTATTCTGACACTGGAAACCGCCGATATCAACGCATGCCGCGCCCTGCTAAACAACGCGTTGCCGGATCGATCAGACGAGGTTAAAACACCGGATTCCGAGCTGATGTGCAAGTCGGACCATGTGCCCGATGCGGTCGGGTTCTTTGGCCGCCATTTGACATTCTTTGTCTCAACGCCGGTCTATGAAGGTGCAAACCGCGTGGCGTTGCCCACGTCGGTTTTGGCGAGCTCACGCCAGACGGAAACCGAGGTGCTGAATTTCCAGTCCAACGACTCTGGCGGTGGCGAGGTCGTTGTGCCCGAAGCGATTACTGCGCGTACGTTCCCCGGCGCCAAAAGCGTTCGCATTCGGTTCGATGCCGATCAGCAGATGCGGGACGAATTCTCGTTTGCACATTAACAAAAAAGCCCGGCTGAAATGAGCCGGGCTTTGGCTTGGTGAGTGGCCATTTAGTTTGAAATCGGGCCTTCCGAGGTGAATTTCGGGATCACGCTGGAGGAAGCGCCATCGGGTTCGATCCCCGGCCAGTTGCCTTCGGCGAGGTTGATATTGCCGGGCACGTCTTCTTCCCAGAAACCGACAACGACATCGGTGATGTTCAAATAAAGCTTGTCATCGACGATGCGCCAAAGGTTCGGGTTCGCAGGGACTTTGCCGCCCTTCGAAACACCGTATGCGCAATGTCCGTCATATTGCGGTGCGTAGAAGGCTGGGTTCTCCTGAAATTTGTCGCGGTTCTCTTCAGACGAAAATGCCCAGGTGGCACCATTGTATTCCGCGGTGATGTCTGCACGGCCGCGTACAGGCGCGGGCTGAGATTGACCAACCGCAACCTGATCTAGACCACGGTATGCGACGACATCGTAGCCAGACACGGCGAACCCGGTGCCGTCAATATACTGGTCACCAGCAAAGGCGGGAGCGGCAAGGGTCAGAGCCGCAGCTACAGTCAGGGCAAAACGTTTCATGGTGGTAAGTCCTTTTGTCCTCGGGGTTGTTGATTTGCCCGAACTTGCGGGTCTGAACATACAATAGGTGATTCAGACCGCTTGCGAAGTCCCCCTCGCGTCGCTGTGACGTTGAATGAGAATT
This sequence comes from Ruegeria atlantica, assembly GCF_947495585.1. Taxonomy (GTDB): domain Bacteria; phylum Pseudomonadota; class Alphaproteobacteria; order Rhodobacterales; family Rhodobacteraceae; genus Ruegeria; species Ruegeria atlantica_G. Next base: position 202,997 of record NZ_CANLZK010000002.1, read on the forward strand.
CGTGAGATGTCGGGTGAGGATTGTTACAAAAACGCTGCGCTCTGGGGGGTTGGACTTGGTGCTTTGCAACATTAGCTGTTGTGATGGACGGACAATTCACCTGCACTTTGCGAAGAAAGGCAAGAAATGAGCGAGCAACCGACCTATACGCCCCCAAAGGTCTGGACATGGGACAGCCAGAATGGCGGCCAATTTGCCAACATCAATCGCCCAATCGCTGGCGCCACCCACGACAAGGATCTGCCGATTGGACGGCACCCCCTGCAGCTCTATTCACTGGCCACGCCGAACGGCGTGAAAGTGACCGTGATGCTGGAGGAACTGCTGGCGCTGGGTCACGAAGGTGCCGAATACAACGCCTGGCTGGTCAATATCGGCGAAGGCGATCAGTTCAGCTCAGGCTTTGTCGGGGCCAACCCAAATTCTAAGATCCCCGCTCTTTGGGATCGCTCGGGCGACAAGCCGACACGCGTGTTCGAAAGCGCTTCGATCCTGTTTCATCTGGCCGAAAAGTTTGGCGCGTTTTTGCCCGCGTCCGGACCGGAACGTACGGAAGTCATGAATTGGGTCTTCTGGCAGATGGGCAGTGCACCCTATCTGGGCGGTGGGTTTGGCCATTTCTACGCCTATGCGCCGGAAAAGTTCGAATACCCAATTGACCGCTTTACGATGGAGACCAAGCGCCAGCTGGACGTTCTGGATCGCGAACTGGCAGACAAGACGTATATCGCAGGCGAGGATTACACCATCGCGGATATGGCGATCTGGCCATGGTATGGCCAGCTGGTTCTGGGCCGCCTTTACAGCGCCGCAGAATTCCTGGACGTGGAATCCTACAAGAACGTCATGCGTTGGGCCAAGGCCATCGACGCACGCCCTGCCGTTCAGCGGGGCCGCATGGTCAACCGCCCGTTCGGTGAGCCACATACCCAGCTGCACGAACGTCACGAGGCCAGCGATTTCGAAACCCGCACCCAGGACAAACTGGAAGCAGCTGCGGAATAATCACAAAAAGCCCCGCAGATCAGTTGTGCGCGGGGCTTTTTTCCTACCTCAGAATAGGCGGTTTATCCGGGTTGCTGCCGGGTGTCGTCTGCGCGACAACACGCGCCTCTGGCTGTGGCAGATCGAACCGCAAACCGATCCGCGCCAATGAGGCAGCAGCCTGATCGTGTGCACCGAAGAACCCGACATCCATTGCCCCGGCCTCAATCCCGGAAAACGTCAGCGCCTCGGACGCGGCCTTGGCCAGTGCGGGCTCTGCCCCTTCTACCGCACCAATGAACCCAAGCAGGTGACCGGAACCGCCGCCTTCGGACTTCGTTCCCACCAAATATGCAGCTTCCGCCAGCCCAACTGCGGTGGCAAGTTTTGCGTCTAGCGCGGTCAACAGATCGTCGGGCAGGCCCGCAGGGGGCAAGAACTCTGCCAACCGTTGCTGAACCTCCTCTGGCTCATGTTGCAGAGTTTCCGCCAGCCAGCCCAGCGCCTCGGACGGGATCAGCATAGAGGACGGCGCAACTTCGAGGTTGAGGCCCAGCCCAATCCCTTGCCCCGCGAGCATGGAGGACAACACCCGGCCCGAAAGCGCCACATAAGGGACAGGACGTTCGGCAAACTGCGCCAACCGGTCCTCTCGGTCAAAGGCCAGCACAAAGCGCCCATCGGCGACGTCGAACAACTCGGGTGAGATGTTTTCGCCCTTCGCCTCTTCTGTCAGCATCAGAAACAGCTCGCTGTCGGCAAGCCGTTCGAAGAACCGCAATCGCGCTGCATCATCTTGTGGGGCGGCAGTCATTGCGGCGTAGGCAGTGTCCATAGCCGTGGTTTCAGTCATTCAGAACCTCTTGCACCCGTGCACGCAGAACCGGCAGAAGGTCGGTCTGGAACCACGGGTTTTTCTTCATCCATGCCGTATTCCGCCACGAGGGATGAGGCAAGGCAAAGACCCGCGGCGCATGGTCCCGCCAGTTGCGAACCGTTTCCGTCACCGAGCTGCGCACATGCAGGTGGTATTTATGAGCGTGCCCACCCACCAAAATAGTCAGGGGTATTTCCCCCAGGGTTTGCATGACTTTGTTGTGCCAGGTTTGCCCGCAGACGGGGGGCGGCGGCAAATCCGCCTTGCGCGTATCATACCCCGGAAAACAAAAAGCCATCGGCACGATCGAAACCTGTGACCGATCGTAGAACACGGCTTCATCCACCCCAAGCCAGTCCCGTAAGCGATCTCCGGACGGATCGGTGAACGGTCGGCCCGACTCATGCACCCGTGCGCCAGGGGCCTGACCGGCAACCAAAATCGGCGTTCCCGGCTGAAACCAGACCACTGGGCGCGGCTGATGCGCGGTCTCTGTCGCGGCAAATCTATCCGCGCAAATACGGCAGGCCGAGATTTCTTTCTGTAGCGAATTCATCAGATGGCAAGGTTTCCTGCATCAAATTGGTTGACGGTCACCCTGAAAGATAGTCAACGCAATGCGTGGGTCCAACCGATGGAAAAGTCACATTACCAACAGCACACGTGCCGGTGCATTGATCATTGCCACTAAAACTCGACATAATATGGCCCACATAAAACGTAGGATAACAACCCGATTACCGGCACATCCGGTACTTTTAGAATGGTGCAAGCGGCAGGCCCTCAATGCTTGAGTTTGAAAATGTCAGTAAGTCCTTCTGGACCGGGACACGCCGCAAGGTGATCCTGGACAGTGTCTCGTTTCGGGTCCAACTGGGCCGTTCGATTGGCATTCTTGCACCTAACGGAACCGGCAAGACCACCTTGATCAATATGATGGCAGGTCTGGAAAAGCCCGATGAAGGCGTGATTCGAAAGTCCTGCCGGGTGTCTTTTCCTATGGGTTTCACCGGAGGGGTCGCAAACAAACTGTCCGCCCTGGAAAATGCGCGCTACGTCGCCAACATCTACGGGATGGACCCCGATTATGTCGAAGCCTACTGCAAATGGCTATGCGGATTGGGGGAGTATTTCGACCAACCCCTGGCCACTTACTCCAGCGGTATGAAGGGGCGCTTTACGTTTGCTTTGATGTTAGCTCTGGATTTCGACATGTACCTGATTGACGAAGGGATGCCGGCGTCGACTGATGTTGAATTTAACAGGAAGGCCGGCGACATCCTTCGGGAAAAACTACGCACGACAACATTGGTGATCGTGTCACACAGTCCCGCCGTGCTGGAGAAATTTGCACAAGAGGCTGCCGTTTTGATGGATGGCCAGCTTTATATGTTCGACACCTTGGAAGAGGCAAAGCAGCTATATGACTACCAAACCCAAGGCTAGCATCTACAACTGGCGCCGCAAACGCAGCAATGCGGGAACGCAAGAAGACCGCGCTGACGCCATTTCGCGCATTCGCAACGCGACGCGGCCACCCGCTGCGGCCAATGACTCAGAGTCCAATACCGAGATTGACGCCATCAAACGTGAGGGGCTGACCGGGCGCCAATTGCGGATGGCACGCAGACTGGCGCAAAAGAACGGCCTGGAGGCGACCTCGGACTATGATGCGGTGCGTTTGCTGCGCCAAAATGGCATCGATCCGTTTCATCGCGCCAATTTACTGGGGATGGCGGGTGAAACGACGCAGACCGAGGATCAGACCAAGGACAAGGTCACAATTCATTTGCCGCAAACGGTCAGCGAAGGTGGAAGGACCCTGCCCGGGCCCGAGATGTCCCCTACGCAACGGCGCGAGTTTGAAATTGGCGAGATACAGAAAGACATCGCCCGCCGCCGCCGCCGCAAACTGCTTGCCCTGTTTGCCCGCCTGGCGGTTTTCGTCTTTCTGCCCACCTTTATTGTCGGGTTCTATTTCTACCGCGTGGCGACGCCCATGTACGCCAGCGACTCGGCCTTCTCGATCCTTCAGGCGGATGGCGGCGGGGCATCGTTTGGCGGGTTTTTGGCGGGCACACAATACGCCACCGCGCAAGATTCTGTCGCCACACAGGAATTTCTAGAGTCCAAAGATGCCTTGCTGAGGCTTGAGCGTGACATGGGCTTTGAAGAAATTTTCAAGCAGGAGTGGATCGATCCTATTCAACGGCTTTCGCCGGATGCCACGCTGGAAGAGGCCTACAAGCTCTTCCGACGCATGATCACCATCGGATACGACCCGAGCGACGGAATTATCCGGATGGAAGTCGCGGCCCCTGATCCGCAGATTTCGGTGGCCATCTCTGACCGTCTTCTGTCCTACGCCGAAGAAACCATAAACGGGCTTACAGAACTCAAGCGTGAAGACCAGATGCGCGATGCGCTGGATGGTTTTGAAATGGCTCAGAAGGAACGCAGAAAAGCGCAGGAAGATCTGATCGAACTTCAGATTCAAGGAGCGCTGCTGGACCCTCAGAACGTCATCGCCAGCTTGCGTGGCCGCATCGACGCCATGGAAACGCAGATTCAGGACAAAGAACTACAATTGGCCGCATTGCTGGACAATCGTCGTCCGAACCAGGCCAAGGTGGATGGTGCCCGTGCGGACATCGCGCGATTTGAGGCTGTGTTGGCAGAACTTAACGCGGAAATGCTGGATGTGTCTGCAGGCGAAAACTCGCTTGCCCGGCTCAGTTTACGAATTCAGATGGCCCAGGCCGATCTTGTTGCCAGGGATATGATACTGCAGACAGCTATGCAGCAAATGGAAACCACACGGACTGAAGCAAACCGCAAAGTGCGTTATCTGACAGTGTCCGTGAGGCCGGTGCCAAGTCAGGAACCCACCTATCCGCGCAAGTTCGAAAATACGATTTTGGCTTTTCTGTTGTTTGCTGGTATCTACCTGTTGATCTCGCTTACCGCGTCGGTCCTTCGTGAACAGGTATCCTCGTAAGACACATGAAACATGTAAAAATCTCCGATCTCACGGTCGGCAATGATCTGCCTCTGACGATCATTGCTGGCCCCTGCCAACTTGAAAGCGCGGATCATGCGCAGATGATCGCAGGCAAAATGAAAGAAGCCTGTGATGCCGCCGGTGCGCAGTATGTTTTTAAGGCCTCGTATGACAAGGCAAACCGCACCTCAGTTTCAGGTGTCCGTGGACCCGGAATTGCCAAAGGATTGGACATTCTGGAAGGTGTAAAAAAACAAATTGGGGTGCCTGTCCTGACTGACGTACATACGCCAGAGCAATGCTCAGACGCGGCCAGTGTTTGTGATGTTTTGCAGATTCCCGCACTTTTGTGCCGTCAAACCGACTTGGTGTTGGCCGCAGCCCAAACAGGCGCAGCGATCAATGTCAAAAAAGGGCAATTTCTGGCACCATGGGATATGGCGAACATTGTCGCCAAGATCGAGAGTGTTGGAAACTCGAATATTCTGCTGACAGAACGTGGCACCTCGTTTGGGTACAACACCTTGGTGACAGATATGCGCTCGCTCCCGCAGATGGCGGCGACGGGCTATCCGGTTGTTATGGACGCAACCCACTCGGTTCAGCAGCCTGCAGGGCTTGGAGGTTCGACCGGCGGTCAGCGTGAATTTGCTCCGGTGATGGCGCGCGCAGCTGCCGCCATCGGCGTGGGTGCTGTTTTTATTGAAACACACGAAGACCCGGACAAGTCTCCGTCAGACGGGCCTAACATGATCTATCTGGACCAAATGCCTCAATTGATTGACACTTTGATGCGCTTTGATGCATTGGCCAAAGCCAATCCTATACAGATTTGAGTAAGAGCAATAGCATGACCAAACCCATCCCCGAGGTGACCCCGAACACCTGGAGTTTTCTGCGCGATCCGATGATCAAGCCAACCGGCTTTCGCGAATATGACGCGCGCTGGAAATACCCGGAAGAGATCAACCTGCCCGGCATGACCGCGCTTGGCTTGGGTCTGGGCACACAGATGCGCAAACGTGGGATCGAACCGGTGATTGCGGTGGGCAACGACTACCGCGACTACTCGCTGTCGATCAAAAACGCGCTGATCCTGGGTCTGATGCAGGCTGGCATTCAGGTCAAGGACATTGGCCCCGCGCTCAGCCCGATGGCCTATTTCGCGCAATTCCATCTGGATGTGCCGGCCGTGGCCATGGTCACAGCCAGCCACAACCCTAACGGCTGGACCGGCGTCAAGATGGGCTTTGATCGTCCTTTGACACACGGCCCCGACGAGATGTCAGAGCTCCGCGACATCGTCCTGAACGGTGAAGGCACCCCGCATGAAGGCGGAACATACGAATTCGTTGATGGTGTAAAAGAAGCCTACATCGACGATCTGGTCGGCGATTTCAAAATGTCCCGCCCCCTGAAAGTCGTGTGCGCAACTGGTAATGGAACGGCTTCGGCCTTTGCGCCTGAGATTTTCGAGCGCATTGGCGTCGAAATGGTGCCCAGCCATACCCAATTGGATTATACTTTCCCCCACTATAACCCCAACCCCGAGGCTATGGAGATGTTGCACGACATGTCCGCCTCTGTGAAAGCCAGCGGTGCCGATCTGGCTCTGGGCTTTGACGGCGACGGCGATCGCTGCGGTGTTGTGGATGATGAGGGGGAAGAGATCTTCGCCGATAAGGTCGGAGTGATCATGGCCCGTGATCTGGCCAAATTGTATCCGAACTCGACCTTTGTGGCAGATGTGAAATCCACTGGTCTGTTTGCCAGCGACCCCGAACTGCAGGCCCTTGGTGTCAAAGCGGATTATTGGAAGACCGGGCACAGCCACATGAAGCGTCGGGTCAAAGAGATCAATGCGCTGGCCGGCTTTGAGAAGTCTGGTCATTACTTTCTGGCTGAACCTATCGGGCGCGGCTACGACTGCGGGATGCGCGTCGCCGTTGAGATCTGCAAGCTGATGGATCGCAACCCGGATCAAAGAATGTCGGACTTGCGCAAGGCGCTGCCAAAAACCTGGTCTACGCCGACCATGTCACCCTATGCCGCCGATACAGAGAAATATGACATTCTTCAGCGGCTGGTCGACAAGCTGGTTGCAAAAGCTGATACCGGAGACAGTTTTGCCGGTCGCGCGATTAAAGAGGTCGTCACCGTCAACGGCGCCCGTGTCATTCTGGACAATGGCAGCTGGGGTCTGGTGCGCGCATCCTCGAACACTCCGAACCTTGTCGTGGTCTGCGAAAGCAGCGAAAGCGAGGATGAAATGCGCGCAATCTTTGCCGATATCGACGCGGTCATTCGCACGGAACCCGGTGTGGGCGACTACGATCAGACCATCTAAGTGCTACTGCGTTTCGGGGCACCTTCTGCCCCGGCGCCCTTGCGTATTGGCGCTTTTTAGTTGCCGCCAAACAGCTTCAACAGCCCCTTGTTCACTTCGTCTTCCAGTTTGTTTTTGATCGCGTCTTCGATCTGATCGCTGTCCGTAATCGTCGTATTCAGCTCGTCCCCGACCTTGTCCAAAACTTTTTGCTTGGCCTCATCTTCAAGCTCTTTGGCCTTTCCTTCAGCAACAGCTTCGATGACTTTGGTTAGATCCGGCTTGATCGACGGGTTGCTCCACGGCCCGACGATTTTCACTGGCACTGCAATGCCGTTACCCGAATTCGCGCGCAGCGCAACAGGTGTGAAAAGATAGTCGATGTCGCGGTTGCCGATTCCGACGCGACCGGAACCGTCGGCCCGGAAGTTATCCAGAGACATCAACAGGTCGTTGTTCCACAACACCCCTTGATCCATGGTGAAGCTGGCAGACAAGCTGTTGAACACGGTTGTGCCGCGCTCGCCCCCGCTGCGGCCCATCAGGCGGTCCAGGTCAAACCCCGAGATTACGCCCTTGCCCACGTCCACACGGCCCTTGCCGCTGAGCGAGCGCATGATCTGATCCTCGGTTTGTCCAACTCCCAGAAACTCAAACGACCCTGATCCGGTGCCGGACAACCGCTCGATCCCGCCAAGGGCGGACAGAGCTTGCTGTACGTCCATGCCATCCGCGGTCAGATTGCCGCCGACCGACAAACCGTTCCGATTGTTGGCAACCACTTGCCCGTTCAGATGCCCTGAAAACAATGTGGCAGGGTTCATCTGAAGAACCGCTCTGGATCGATCAAGGTTAAGCGTCAGATCGCTGGGTCCCAGCGTCAGACCCGGTACGGCAATGGAATTGGCTTTGAGGCGGATTTTGCCATTCGCCAAGGCCAGCGCAGACGCATCAATCGGGGTGGTCGACCACCCTTGGTCAGGCGACGGCGCCGACCCTCCGCCAGCGCCACCAGGCGTATCATTGAATTGAGTAAGATCTAGGTCACCGCCTTCCAGCCGTGCGGTAATCTGCGGCGGGTCCGAGATAACGATATCTGCCTCACCAGTCAGGCGATTATTATCCAGCAACGCCACCAAGTTGCGCAGCGAAATCCGACCATCGCTGGTATAGGTCATTTGCCCGGCCACATCGGCCTCGCGCCCCAGTCCCAATGGCACCCCAACACCGGCCTGACCAAAAGCAGCCAGCATACGTTCCGTGTTCGTCGTTTTGGCCAGCAATCTGCCATCCATTTCACCAGCCAGATTGACCCGCCCGACAAACCCAAACTCTCCCCCAGGCGCGGTCATGGTCAGATCCAGCGGCGTTACCGCGCCGGACGCGTAAGCTGGCAGATCTTGAATCTTGAGGTCGACATCGACCGCCCCCCCGGGCACCGCCATCTGAGCCTGAACCTGCAGAGGCGCTGAAACGTTCGGCCAACTGGCCGTCAGATTGACATTGGCAAAATCGAACTTAGTCGCGCCATTTTCGATGTAGACCAAGCGCGCGTTCGTCAGCTTCAGATGATCCAGCGTCACCTCGCCCTGCTGTCCTTGCGGTGCCGCGCCGCTTGTGGCGCCTACCGAGGCTGCGTTTGCGGGTGCCGAAAGCTCCCAATTCCCGCGCCCATCCGAAAGTTCCAACCGCAGAACCGGATTATCGGCGATCACCCGTTTGATGCGCAGGTCCCCAGAAATCAGCGCGGCAGCATCAACCCCCACGGCCAGGCTTTCGGCGCTCAGCATTGGTTCAGGACCGGCCCATTGTGCATTTCCAAAAGTCACCGGACCGGTTTCCAGCCCCAGCACGGGCCAGAAAGACAGGTTCACATTACCCGTAAGCTTCAGGTCACGCCCGGTCTGGGTGCGGACCTGCTCGGCCAATATGGTGGCCAGCTTGTCGCCGGGCATCAGCAGCAAGGCCCCGATGACCAAGCCAAAAACCGCCACCAACAGGAAAACTATGCGCAACAGCCACTTCATATTCTGCTCTCCGCCTTTTTCATGCGTTAAAAAGATCATCCAAAGCCTGCGCCGCATTTGCAAGGGGAAGCGTTCCCCACTATATGCCGCGCAATGACAACGAACCCGCCAAACCTCCGCCCCGACCTGGCGCCTGCCGCCCGGATGCCCGAGACGCCACGTTCGAACCAGCCGACCATCGGTATGGTCTCTTTGGGCTGCCCCAAGGCCCTGGTCGATAGTGAGCGCATTCTGACGCGCCTGCGTGCCGAAGGATACGGCATCTCGCCCGACTATTCAGGCGCGGATGCCGTGATCGTGAATACCTGCGGGTTTCTCGACAGTGCCAAGGCCGAGTCGCTAGACGCAATTGGTGAGGCATTGGTGGAGAATGGCAAAGTCATTGTGACCGGCTGTCTGGGTGCGGAACCGGATTATATTCGCGAACATCACCCGCGCATCATGGCCGTCACCGGCCCGCACCAATACGAGCAGGTGCTGGATGCGGTGCATGCGGCCGTGCCGCCCGATCCTGACCCGTTTATGGACCTGCTGCCCGCTGCAAGCGTACAGTTGACCCCCCGCCATTACAGCTATCTCAAGATATCCGAGGGCTGTAACCACAAATGCAAGTTCTGCATCATCCCCGACATGCGTGGGAAACTCGCCAGCCGTCCGGCACATGCTGTACTGCGCGAAGCAGAAAAACTGGTCGACAACGGCGTGCGTGAATTGCTGGTGATCTCGCAGGATACATCCGCCTATGGGTTGGACCGGAAGTATGACGTGAACCCGTGGAAGGACCGCGAGGTGCGCAGCCACATCACTGATCTGGCGCGTGAGCTGGGGCAGTTGGATGCCTGGGTTCGGCTCCATTACGTCTACCCCTACCCGCATGTGCGCGAGTTGATCCCCCTGATGGCCGACGCCGGATGCAACATCCTGCCCTATCTGGATATTCCGTTCCAGCATGCCCATCCGGACGTTCTGAAACGCATGGCGCGCCCGGCGGCGGCGGCCAAAACTTTGGACGAGATCGCCGCATGGCGCACAACCTGCCCAGACATCACCCTGCGGTCGACCTTTATCGTCGGTTACCCGGGTGAAACTGAGGCTGAATTCCAGACCCTTCTGGATTGGATGGACGAGGCGCAGCTGGATCGTGTCGGCTGTTTTCAATACGAAAACGTCGACGGTGCACGTTCGAATGATCTACCTGATCATGTCCCTGCCGAGGTCAAGCAAGAGCGCTGGGATCGTTTTATGGAAAAAGCGCAGGCCATCTCCGAGGCTAAGCTGGCCGCCAAAGTCGGCCAGACCATCGATGTAATCGTGGACGAGATTGATGACGAAGCCGCCACGTGCCGCACCAAGGCAGACGCGCCCGAGATCGACGGGAATCTGTTCATCGATGAGGGTTTTGATGACCTGAAGCCTGGTGACATCGTGTCGGTCGAGATCGATGAGGCCGGCGAATACGATTTATGGGGCACACGCACCTAAGCCTAATGTGCCGTTCACCCTCGATAGGCAGAGCGTGATTTAAGTTTATTGGCTTGAGACGGGATTTTCCCGGACCATGAATGAAATCCTCAACTCGCTAGAAGGAGGGTTTTCATGGCATACTTTCGTGCAATCTCTTTCAATTGCATGGCCGCGATACTTGCGTCCCAACTTTTTGCCTTCCCGGCTACCGCAGGCAGCATCACCGTTGGAACGAGCGGCCAAATTGTTGTTGGGTCAAATTCGCAGAATGCTCATAGCCGCAATAATATCCGCATTCACCGGCACTATTACTCTCCGAAAGTCCACACACCCAAAGTCTACCACCCAAAACCGGTTCCTAAGAACGCGCCCTACGTTCAGCAAAAGCTAAAAAAGAAATCCTATCGCTACCTTTATGCCCCACGGTACGGGTCAAAGCGTCAACACTATCACCGCAAGTCATTTGGACACGGATATTGACGACTGGTGAGGCGATGATTGCCCATTTTCGGTGCATTCAGATCCGAGCCCGCGTCGGCATGAAGCGGACATAAAAAAACCGCCCAACAAGGGCGGTCGGCTGTGTTGAGTAAGCGGGCGGCCCAACCAAGACCGCCCGCGGAATTCTTATTGTGCGACCGGGTTACAGATGGTCTGTCCCGCTTCGGTCGTGGCCAGCTCGGTTCCAGCCGGGCAGCTCGGTGTGCCGAACTTGTCGTATTCAGGCGTGATGTAAACCGGCGTCGGCTCTTCCTGCTGCGAGCATGCAGCTAGAACCAGGGCAATTGCGCTAACGGCAGCAAATTTAAGTTTCATGTCCGTCATTCCTCTAAAAATTTTCTCATATTGCCCTATTATCTGGGGCCAGTCTCAAAATACGACCTCGTTGATATTATTGCAACAAAATCAATCACAGATTCGTGAGAGCGGCAAAACCATGCTGCTTACATAAAGAAACATAAGCGCTCTACACGCCCCGCGCGAAGGCCTTATAGTTGTTTCACGACATTAGCCAAAAGCGGAGCAGCCACATGTCAGATCAGCCGAAACCTGCCCAAAAAGCCCCCTACCCGGTCGAAGTGACCGAAGGGAAAACCTATTTCTGGTGTGCCTGTGGCAAGTCAGAGCGTCAGCCCTTCTGCGATGGTTCACACAAGGGAACCCAGTTTGAACCGGTGAAGTTTACTGCCGAGACCAGCAAGAAGGTGTTCTTTTGCGGGTGCAAACAAACGGCCAATCCGCCGCTGTGCGACGGTTCGCATTCCAAGCTCTGACTAAGTCTTCAAAGCGTTCAGCGTTTCCGCATTCGCGCAGAATTCAGGGGCCGAATCGGCTTTGACCTGTTGTTTCGACAGCCACAATTCGCATTGGTCGCTGCACCCAGAGGCACGACAGCGCGTCACGATCTCCGCATAACCATTGGTGGTCAACCGCCCCTCGGCCATCGCTTCGGTCAACGAAACATCCATACATCTGGCCACCGACCGGGTTAGCCAAAAGTGTTTCTCCACGTCGCCCAGATTGTCTCGGGTCATTGGCAGATCTGCCTTTTGTTTGCACAAAGCGCCGTCAAACGCGGCGATGGCGGGGCATGATTATTCCTAGCCGTCGATTTTGCTTTCCGATAGCGAAGTGAGGCGGTCAAACAGGGACGTGTTCCTGCAGTATTCCGGGGTTTTCTGGCCTTGGGCAGATTGTGCCAGAAATTGCGCACAATGATCCGGGTTCGAACAATCACTGCAACGCAGGACCGCATCAGAGATCTGGTCAATCGAGACATCACCGCCTATGGCCGCATCCTCCAGATCGACCCCGACGTGGGTTGCCATCTGGTCGACCAGTTCCGCATGTCGTTTCAGAGTATTTTTGCCAAGCATTGCCCTGTCTCCCTGTCGCACAGTTCTGACAGGATAGCGCACCGGCCCGAACAGGCATTTGACTCAGGTCAAGACCCGGTAGCCGATATGGTCCAGATAGGCGCGGGTGGCGTCCTGCACCCTGCGAAAGCGGTCACCGCCTAATTTTTTGCCCCCGTACCAGCGAGTGACAATGATGACGTGGCCCCCCAGTCCAGCCCTTTCGAGCATGCGCAGGATGACCATTCCGGCACCGCTTTCTCCGTCGTCAGCCTTGAGAGCCCCTGTCGGCAAGATCGCCGCCCAGGTATTGTGCGTCGCCTTGGCATAGGCTTTGTCGGACTTGAGGTCTTGCAGCACGGCATCCACGTCCTCGCGCGTTTGCACAGCAGCACCCGACACCGCGTATTTCGATCCACGATCCGTCAGGATTACGCCCAGCCTTGTTATTTGGGTCATTGCGTCAGCCCAAGTTTTCGGGCCGTGTTCTGAACCATCTGCACACGCTGCGCATTCGGCGGATGTGACGCCAGAAAACTGTCCTCCGGGTCCGGGATGCGGTCAAAATACTTTGCACCAATCAACGGGTTATATCCTGCATTGTGGGTAATGATTGTGCCCAACTGGTCAGCCTCAAGCTCGAAGGCCTTAACGTTCAATTGCACACCCACTTCCGCACCAATTTTCTGTGTACGCTCCAGGTCTTCGCCCTCTTCTCCAAAGAGCTTGCCCAGATTGTTGAAAATGACTGCGCTTTCCTGTGCGTTTTCGGCCTGGCGCGGAATGTGACGCAGCAGATGATGAGCAGTCTCGTGCCCGAGTACAAAAGCCAGCTCATCTGGATTTTGCGCCGACTGAATCATAGATCGGGTCATTATGATCACCGGCTGTCCCTTGTTATCCAATGTCTGAAACGCATTCGCTTCCGCTTGTGGATTGAGATCAACAAGAACAGTGAATTCGCAATTTTTGACTTTGGCCCGCTTCAGACACTCTGCCCGGGCTTCCTTGCCAATGGAGCGGCTGACATCACGAACCGCGGCCGCCTCTACCTGATACTCACCCAAGGTCCCCGACCATTGGGTCGCAGGCTGCAACCGCATCTCGCCAGCACTACAGGCCGCCAGAAAAAGAGGGAGAAACAAACAGATCAGACGATACATTCATAATCCTTTGAAACGGTTGGCCCGTTTTCACGACCATAGCGCGGAGCCGCGCCAATCACCACAGCCCGATTGGCAAGGTACGGGTTGCATTGCCTTCGGCTGACCTGCACTCTGCTTTCATGTTTTCGATTGAGCATGAATTCGACTCGACAGTCATTACTCTGGTGGACGAAGGCCCAAAGCCTTTGCAAGAGGATGTCGTCATCAACAGCTTCGCCGAATGTGTGACGCTTGAGCAATTGGACCCGCGCACGGATCAGATTCAGAGGATCACGTTGTCTCCTGAACAGGTTCGCGATCTGGCGGCGGCTTTGGACTTGCCGGAAGGCGTGTACCAAATCCGGGAAACACCGGATCAGGGTAAATAGACAAATACCTTGTCACGCGACACCTGCCCCCGCCTGAGGATCAGAGTAGACGGTGCCACCCCCATGGCCACGGCCAATATGTTACGCACCGCCTCGTTTGCCTTGCCGTTTTCGGGCGGCGCGGTGACGAAGATGCGAATGTTTCCCTGATAGGTCAAAATCCCATCCTTCGCAGCTTTCGGCGTGACCCGGACCTCGATCCCTTCATCGGGTACGGCGCGCGCGCTCAGATCCGGTACATTTCGCAGCTTTAGTTTAGCCATCTTCCCTCTCTTCTTCTTGAACACCCTTGCACGAACGCTCAGGGAGTGAAATTGATCTCCTGCATCCAGCCACTTGCCCTTGAAACCCGCCAGATGTTCAACCACATACACAACCGCCTATGTAAAGGAAGTTAACATATGTCCTTGAAGAATCCGGCCGCTCTGGAGTTTCTGCAATCGCGCCGGTCGCGCCCTGCAAAAACGCTGATTGAACCCGCCCCCACGCGGGACCAGCTATTGCCCCTGCTGACCGCCGCTGCACGCAGCCCGGATCATGGCAAGCTGGAACCCTGGCGTTTTATCGTGCTTGAGAAAAGTGCCATGCCGCGCCTTGCGCAATTGACCGAAGAACGTGGCTCGGCGCTGGGTAAATCCGCTGAGGACATAGCCAAGGCCCGCAACCAGTTCGACATGGGCCATCTGGCGGTCGCCGTGATCGAGGTTCAAAAACCCTCCGCGAAAATCCCTGCAATCGAACAGACCTATTCCGCTGGCGCAGTGTGCCTGGCTTTGCTGAACGCGGCGCTTGCTGCGGGTTGGGGCGCAAACTGGCTGTCCGGTTGGCAGACCCACGACCGCGGCTTTTGCCAAAAGGCGTTCGGGCTGCAAGAAAACGAACGCGTCGCGGGTCTGGTCCATATCGCGACCGAGGGCAAAGCACCGCCCGAAAGACCCCGCCCTGACGTGGATGGGTTGACGCAGTGGGTTTCGGAATGACCATTCTCAACGCCTTTTTTGCAGCGCTGGGACAGATCGGCGACCCAAAGTTCCGGGCTGTCCTGTTGCGCGGCGTTGGCCTGACGATCGTTTTGCTGATCGCCGCCTGTGCATTGGCGATCTGGCTGATCAACCGGCTGTCGGGGAACGAGATCTCTCTGCCCTTTATCGGTGCCGTGCCGTGGCTGAACGACGTGCTGAACTATTCCGGCATCTTTGTCGTCCTGATCCTGCCCGTATTTCTGATGGTTCCAGTGGCCTCGGCGATTACGTCGATGTTTCTGGAAGACGTGGCGCAAGCTGTCGAAGACAAGCATTACCCATCTTTGCCAACTGTTCCCGGCATTCCGTTCAGCGAAAGCCTGCGCGACGGGCTGAGCTTCATGGGCGTTTTGGTCGTTGCCAATCTGCTGGCCCTGATCCTCTATGCGATCTTTACTCCGCTCGCACCCTTCATCTTCTGGGGCATGAACGGTTTCTTGTTGGGACGGGAATACTTTACGTTGGCTGCCATGCGCAGGTTGGGTCGGGAAGGTGCACGTAAGCTGCGCGCCAAACACGCAACGACCATATGGATGGCAGGCATTTTGATGGCGATCCCGCTATCCGTGCCCCTGGTGAACCTTGTGATCCCAATCCTTGGGGTCGCAACGTTCACCCATATCTACCACAAGCTATCAGGGCCTATGGCTTAAAGATCAGCCGCGCGGCTCCAGCTGGTTCAACCAGTCGAAATCACGCACAGAAATCACGCCGGACAGGATGATGCCTGCTACAATGGCCCAGAGCACCACCGTGATACCGGTGGTGATCCACATCTTTTTCTTCAGGTGATGCTCTTCCGGTGCGCCCGCGTGGGTGCCCGGAACGATATCACCCAGATCGCCCTGCGTCTTGATGCGGATTGGCAGCACCACCAGCAAGGTCATGAACCAGATCACGGCGAACAGAACGGCCGCACCAGTAATCGACATCTCATCCCCTCCGGGGTTAGGTTACACCTGTTCCAGCTCGACCAGGCAGCCGTTAAAATCTTTGGGGTGCAGGAACAGCACCGGTTTACCATGCGCACCGATCTTGGGCTCACCCGAACCCAGCACGCGTGCGCCGGTTTCCTTCAGGTGATCGCGGGCAGCGATGATATCCTCGACCTCATAGCAGACATGGTGGATGCCGCCAGCGGGGTTCTTTTCCAGAAACCCGTTGATCGGGCTGTCATCGCCCATCGGATACAGCAGTTCGATCTTGGTATTGGGCAGTTCGATGAACACAACTGTGACGCCGTGATCCGGCTCATCCTGTGGCGCGCCGACTTTCGCGCCCAGCGCGTTGCGGTACTGCTCAGAGGCGGCCTCAAGATCGGGTACGGCAATGGCTACGTGGTTCAGTCGACCAATCATGGAACTCTCCTCTATTCTGCGTTGCAGCGGTTATGGGGGCAGATTGAACAAAGAACAAGTGCGCCAAATTGCCGTTAACGCCCTGTTAGCCAGAAGTTCCTAGCGTGAGGTATCTGCTGATTAGGAGTTCCGCCATGGACGATTCGAGCCCCTTCGCCTCTCCCGCGCAGCCGACGGCCACGCGGCCCCTGCTGGGACAAACTATTCTGGTTGTGGAAGACAGCCGCTATGCCTGCGACGCCATCCGGTTGATGTGCCTGCACAGCGGCGCGCGCATCAGGCGGGCGGATTGCCTGCAATCGGCACGGCGTCACCTGCAGATCTACCGCCCGTCTGTCATCATTGTGGACATGGGTCTGCCGGACGGGTCCGGCGCGGATCTGATCGCCGATCTGTCTGAGGCTGCGCCCCGTATTGGGGCCATTCTTGGCATGTCCGGGGATGACCACATGAAACGCACCGCAATGCGGGCCGGTGCTGATGGGTTTCTGGAAAAACCCCTCAAATCGCTGGCCTATTTCCAGACATCCGTTTTGGAACGTTTGCCCGAAGATCGCCGCCCCAGCGGCCTGCATGCCGTCCGGGATGAGATCATTAACGCCGATCCGTTGGCCTATCAGGATGACATGGCCCATATCGCCGACATTCTGGCCGGTCCGAATGATCAGCGCACGCTGGATTACGCGGCACAGTTTCTGCGCGGGGTCGCCCGCGATGCCGACGATACGGTTCTATCAGAAGCGGCCCAGCGGCTAGCCGAGTCCCGGGCAGACGGGACCCCAGTAACGGCCGTGGCCGCTCAGGTCGCCGGGATTGTGCAGACCCGTTTGGAACAACGTGAGGCGATTTGAGATGATGACCGCTTACTTTATAACCGCAACGATCCTGTGCCTTTGGGTCTACTGGCAAACCCGCGCCACCGCCCGTGATATTCGCTCCAGCCGGAAGTCATTTAGGGACCCATGGGAATAGGTCGCCAACAAACGGGCTATGCAGACCTGTGACCAAGCTATGAATACCGGTCCATTGCCATGACCTTTGCACAAGCGCAAGCCATGAGAAAACCCGCTGCAGGGTAAGCAGCGGGTTTTGTCATTCTCAGTCCTGAGGGATGATCCGCAGGCCCAGCTCCATCATCTGATCCGATGTCGGATCGGATGGCGCATCCATCATCAGGTCCTCGGCACGTTGGTTCATGGGGAACATCATGACCTCGCGGATGTTGGCTTCATCGGCCAACAGCATCACGATACGGTCGATACCAGCGGCGCAGCCACCGTGCGGCGGGGCACCATAATGGAAGGCGTTGAACAGCGCCCCAAAACGGCTTTTCACTTCCTCTTCGCCGTATCCAGCCAGTTCAAAAGCTTTCAGCATGATTTCCGGCTTGTGGTTTCGGATCGCACCCGACACCAGCTCATATCCGTTACAGGCGAGGTCGTACTGATAGCCGCGCACGTCCAGAGGATTGCCTTCCAGAGCCTCCATTCCGCCCTGCGGCATCGAGAACGGGTTGTGTTCAAAGTCGATGGCACCGGATTCTTCGTCCTGCTCGTAGATCGGAAAATCCACGATCCAGGCAAAGGCGAAGCGGTCTTTCTCGGTCAGGTTCAGTTCCTCACCGATCACATCACGCGCTTTACCAGCGACTTTTTCAAAGGCTTTCGGCTTACCACCCAGGAAGAACGCCGCATCACCAACGCCCAGCCCCAGTTGCTGACGGATGGCCTCGGTGCGTTCGGGGCCGATGTTTTTGGCCAGCGGACCTGCGGCCTCCATCCCTTCGCCCTGATCGCGCCAGAAGATGTAACCCATGCCGGGCAAACCCTCTTTCTGAGCGAATGCGTTCATGCGGTCACAGAATTTTCGGCTGCCGCCGGTCGGCGCTGGGATGGCGCGGATTTCGGTGCCTTCCTGCTCCAGCAGCTTCGCGAAAATCGCGAAGCCAGACCCGCGGAAGTGGTCAGAGACCACTTGCATTTTGATAGGGTTCCGCAGATCGGGCTTGTCGCTGCCGTACCACAGCGCCGCATCTTTGTAGGAAATCTGCGGCCATTCCTGATCGACCTTACGCCCTCCGCCGAACTCTTCGAACACACCGGTTAGAACCGGCTCGATCGTGTCGAACACGTCCTGCTGTTCGACAAATGACATCTCAAGGTCAAGCTGGTAGAAATCAGTGGGCGAGCGGTCGGCACGTGGGTCTTCGTCACGGAAGCAGGGCGCGATCTGAAAATACTTGTCGAAGCCCGACACCATGATCAGCTGTTTGAACTGCTGTGGGGCCTGCGGCAGCGCGTAGAACTTGCCCGGGTGCAAACGCGACGGCACAAGGAAGTCACGCGCGCCTTCAGGCGACGATGCGGTGATAATCGGCGTCTGATATTCGCGGAAACCCTGATCCCACATACGTTTGCGCATCGAGGCGACAACGTCCGAGCGCAGGGTCATGTTGTTCTGCATCGCCTCGCGGCGCAGGTCCAGGTAACGGTAGCGCAGACGCGTTTCTTCGGGGTATTCCTGATCTCCGAACACCATCAGCGGCAGTTCGTCAGCCGCGCCCAGAACCTCAAGCTCCCGGACGTAAACTTCAATCTCACCGGTCGGCAGTTTCGAGTTCACCAGTTCCGGGTCACGTGCTTTGACGGTGCCGTCGATGCGGATACACCATTCCGAACGTACTTTCTCAAGCTCGGCAAAAGCTGCACTGTCGCCATCACACAGAACCTGTGTCACACCGAAATGATCGCGCAGATCGATGAACAGCACGCCGCCGTGATCTCGTACCCGATGCACCCAACCGGACAGGCGGACGGTTTCACCGACATTGGCGGCGGTCAGTGCGGCGCAGGTGTGGCTGCGGTAGGCGTGCATGGATTTATCCCTTCGGGCGTAGAATTCGTCGCGCCGGTACACCCTGTCAGGCTTGGAAAGTCAAGGCAGGTCGCGCCGTCAAAACGGCCTTTGCACGTTGCCGGAATAGAAATAGATGCCCAGACCCGCCGCAAAGATAACATTCCCCGCAATAGCGTGCAGCAGGACCGCGTAGAAAAACGACCCGCGTTGGCGGTAGGCCCAAGTGAACAACAGCCCTCCGCCAAAGGTCATGATGGCGACAATCCAGCTCCAGTACATCAGGTGGGCCAGCGAAAACAGGGACGCGTTCAGCAGGTAAGCCGCCTTCCCGTTTGGAAGGATCGCATGGTAGCGGCGGAAAAACAGTGATCGGAACAAAAGCTCTTGCGGCAGAGCCGAAGCGATCGGGTACGCCAGCCAGATCACTACCAGGAATTCGGGCCGGTAGAGAAGCATGCGAAATGCAAGGTCCGGTCGCATCGCCATAACGACCGCCGAGCAAAAAGCCGTCATGGCAACAGCAAAAAGAGCGATTTCTCGCCACGTCCAATTGCGCCAGTTGTACCGAAGTTCGGCCCACGTAAAACCGGGCGTGCAATGGAGCAGGATGATACCGATGGCCGTGAACGTGAATAGCGACGGAAACATCCAATTCGGAGGGAAAAAGACCGCGATCAGAACTGGTACTGCGACAAAGAACAGACCGAATTCCAGCCGTAAACGTAGGTGAAGCGCCCCGTCATGGGCCCAATCGCTTTGTTTGCTCACAAAATCGCCAACTCCGCCCGGATCAGGCCACGTAAGGAATTCCCTACGAAAACTTTTTCCGCGTTTTTCAGATCGGTCAATAACAAGACGCTTTCGGTAACCTGTTTATTATCAATCAGTTCTTCACGCAGAATTCCCGGAAGCAATCCGCAGGTCAGCTTTGGCGTCAGACGACGGCTGTCCGGCATGTCCAGGAACAGGTTGGTGATGGTCCCTTCGCACAGCTCGTCACGTTCGTTCAGGAACAGAAATTCATCTATTCCGTCCGGCAGCGATGCGCGGGCCGTGTCATAAACAGAGCGTTGTGTCGTCTTGTGCTGCAACCAAACATCCGACGCGGAAAGCCGCATTTTGGTGACCGCGACCCGCCATAATGGTGGGTTATCGGCCAGAACCCCGGTTGTGACATCGTATGTTCCATCAACTGCCAGCGTAAGCCGGCAACGCAGAGGTGATTGCCCTACGACAGTGTCCAGTGTCTGGATGGCGGCGCCCGCCTCGAAAGGAATGCCCATGGCCGCAGCTGACCGAGCCATACGGGCCAGATGCCGATCTCGGCGAACGAACCCTTGCCTGGGTCGAAAGGCCAGTGTTTCGATCAGGCGGAAGTCAGGGTCAGCTGGTGGGCAAAGCGAGCTTTCCATAGCGCTTCCTCATATTCCGATGGGGCCGTGCTGTCCCAGATCACTCCACCGCCGACGTTGAGGGTGGCCGCGCCATCCTCGACCATCAGCGTCCGGATCGCCACGTTGAATTCTGAACGCCCGTCCGGCGCGGCCCAGCCGATCGCACCGCAATAAACATCGCGAGGCCAGGGTTCGAGATCGGACAGAATCTCCATGGCTCGAATTTTGGGGGCACCGGTGATGGAACCGCAGGGAAACAGAGCCGTCAGGATACCGGACAGCTCGGCGCCCATATGCAGCTGCGCCTGCACCAGCGAGATCATCTGATGCACGGTCGCATAGGTTTCGACCTTGAACAGTTCGGGCACCTTAACGGATCCGGGCATCGCGACGCGGCTGATATCGTTGCGCAACAGATCGACGATCATCAGGTTTTCAGCCCGGTTCTTTTCGTCGATCGCCAGGAACGCGCGACGCCGGGCGTCTTCAGCCATATCCTCGCTGCGGGGTTGGGTCCCCTTCATTGGGCGGGTTTCGATCCCGCGGTCCGCGTTCGTGCGAAAGAATAGCTCAGGAGACCGGCTGAGTAGATCGGGCAACCCATCCTGCTGGATCAGGGCGCCGTGACCTACGGGCTGTCCGGCTGTGAGCGCGGCATAAAGCGCGGCGCTGTTGCCCTGTACGGTCATATCAATCGGGAATGTCAGGTTGGCCTGATAAATATCCCCTGCCCCAATGGCGTCATGCACATGTTGAAACGCCTGCGTGTACCGCGCCTCGTCCCAGCGCGGCTCAAACTGGGTCACGCCACCGGATGCAACCGGCAATTCCCGCTGAATGGGGCGATCATAAACGCCGAAGCATAGTAAAGGCAGCCGGCGGCCTTCTGGCAAACGCTCAGACAGGCGCGGTTCCAGCACGTACCCTAGCTCATAGCTGGCATAGCCGGCCAACCAAGCCCCTTGCGCGCGCGCCGCGTCCAGCGCCTCCAACGCTTGGGGCACGTCCTCCGCATTGTCCGCGCGGATCATATCGGCTGGCCGGTCAAAACTGGTTCCTGACCCGGCTGGCCCCTGATCAAAACGAATACGCAATTGCATCCTCATTTGTCGTGCTGCGCGGTATAGAGAATACGCCGCCAAGGGAAAGGGGGGAAAGCGGCAATTTCGCCCCTGTTTCCGATCCCCCTTGCACCTTTTCGCGCGGTCCCTATAACGCAGGACAATTTGGGCGCTTGGGGGTGCCCTGAATCGCGGACAATCGAAGGAACGTGGCCATGCCGAGAAGAACCGACATTCAGTCGATCATGATCATCGGGGCGGGCCCCATTGTTATTGGTCAGGCTTGCGAGTTCGACTATTCCGGCGCTCAGGCCTGCAAGGCACTACGGGAAGAAGGGTACCGGGTCATCCTGGTGAACTCAAACCCCGCCACGATCATGACCGACCCCGAATTGGCCGACGCGACTTATATCGAACCGATCACGCCAGAAGTTGTCGCCAAGATCATTGAAAAAGAACGCCCCGACGCGCTGCTGCCCACCATGGGCGGGCAGACCGGCCTGAACACCTCGCTCGCGCTGGAAGAGATGGGCGTGCTGGACAAGTTTGGCGTCGAGATGATCGGTGCCAAGCGCGACGCCATTGAAATGGCCGAAGACCGCGCCTTGTTCCGCGAGGCGATGGACCGGCTGGGCATCGAAAATCCCAAGGCCGAGATCGTGACTGCCCCCAAGAACGTAAGCGGCAAGAAAGACCTGGACGCCGGTGTGGCGCTGGCCCTCGAAACCCTTGAAAATGTGGGCTTACCTGCCATCATCCGCCCCGCCTTTACGCTGGGCGGCACAGGCGGCGGCGTGGCGTATAACCGCGAAGACTATATCCATATTTGTCGGACCGGCATGGATGCCTCGCCAGTGGGCCAGATCCTGATCGATGAAAGCCTTTTGGGCTGGAAAGAATATGAGATGGAGGTGGTGCGCGACACCGCCGACAATGCCATCATCGTCTGTTCCATCGAAAACATCGACCCAATGGGCGTGCACACGGGTGACTCGATCACCGTTGCCCCGGCCCTGACGCTGACCGACAAAGAATACCAGGTCATGCGCAATCACTCGATTGCCGTACTACGCGAGATCGGCGTCGAGACCGGTGGTTCGAACGTGCAATGGGCGATCAACCCGGTCGACGGTCGTATGGTCGTGATCGAGATGAACCCGCGCGTATCGCGGTCTTCGGCGCTGGCGTCAAAGGCAACCGGATTCCCGATTGCCAAGATCGCCGCCAAGCTGGCTGTGGGCTACACGCTGGACGAACTGGACAACGATATCACCAAGGTCACGCCTGCCTCGTTCGAGCCGACCATCGACTATGTCGTCACCAAGATCCCGAAATTCGCCTTCGAGAAATTCCCTGGGTCTGAACCTTATCTGACCACCGCCATGAAATCGGTGGGTGAGGCCATGTCTATCGGCCGTACCATCCACGAATCGATGCAAAAGGCGCTGGCTTCGATGGAATCGGGTCTGACCGGGTTTGATGAGGTGGAAATCCCCGGCCTGAATGTCGGTGTCTGGGACGAAGCCGACGACAAGGCCGCCGTCATCAAGGCAATCAGCCAGCAGACACCTGACCGTCTGCGCACCATCGCGCAAGCAATGCGCCACGGGCTGACCGACGATGAGATCTTTGGCGTCACCAAGTTCGACCCTTGGTTCCTTGCCCGTATCCGCGAGATAATCGAAGCCGAACGCCAGGTGCGCAAAGACGGCCTGCCCGTGACCGAGGAAGGCATCCGTAAGCTCAAGATGCTGGGCTTTACTGACGCGCGTTTGGGAAATCTGACTGGTCGTAACGAAGACAACGTCCGCCGGGCGCGCCGCAATCTGGGCGTTACAGCCGTGTTCAAACGCATCGACACCTGCGCCGCCGAGTTCGAGGCGCAGACGCCCTATATGTACTCGACCTACGAAGCCCCCATGATGGGTGACGTAGAATGCGAGGCGCGTCCGTCTGACCGCAAGAAAGTCGTCATCCTTGGCGGTGGCCCGAACCGGATTGGTCAGGGCATCGAGTTCGACTATTGCTGCTGCCACGCCTGTTTCGCGCTGACCGACGCTGGTTATGAAACCATCATGATCAACTGCAACCCCGAGACCGTGTCGACCGACTACGACACCTCGGATCGTCTGTATTTTGAACCTTTGACTTTCGAACACGTCATGGAAATCCTGACGAAGGAACAGGAAAACGGCACCCTGCACGGCGTGATTGTTCAGTACGGCGGTCAGACCCCCCTGAAACTAGCCAACGCGCTGGAAGCCGAAGGCATCCCGATCCTGGGCACCACGCCGGATGCCATCGATCTGGCCGAAGACCGTGAACGCTTTCAGGCGCTGGTTAATGATCTGGGCCTGAAACAGCCCAGAAACGGCATCGCTTCAACCGACGCGCAAGCGCTGGATATTGCTGAAGAGATCGGTTTCCCGCTGGTGATCCGCCCCTCTTACGTTTTGGGCGGTCGTGCGATGGAAATCGTGCGCGATATGGATCAACTGAGGCGCTACATCAACGAGGCCGTGGTCGTCTCGGGCGACAGCCCTGTGCTGCTGGACAGCTACTTGGCCGGTGCGGTCGAGCTGGACGTGGATGCGCTGTGCGATGGTACCGACGTGCATGTTGCGGGCATCATGCAGCATATCGAAGAGGCGGGCGTACATTCCGGCGACTCGGCCTGTTCGCTGCCGCCCTACTCGCTATCGGCAGAGATTATCGATCAGATCAAGGGCCAGACGTTCAAGCTGGCCAAGGCACTGAACGTTGTCGGCCTGATGAATGTGCAGTTCGCGATCAAGGACGATGAGATCTACCTGATCGAAGTGAACCCGCGCGCCTCGCGGACAGTACCGTTTGTGGCCAAGGCGACCGACAGTGCGATTGCTTCGATTGCAGCGCGCGTCATGGCCGGTGAGAAACTGTCGAACTTCCCCATGCGCCCCGCATATAAGGAAGGTCAGGACACCAAGATTGCCGACCAGATGACGCTGGCCGATCCAGACATGCCGTGGTTCTCGGTGAAAGAGGCTGTTTTGCCTTTTGCCCGCTTCCCGGGCGTCGACACCATTCTGGGCCCGGAAATGCGTTCCACCGGCGAGGTCATGGGCTGGGACCGCGACTTCCCGCGTGCTTTCCTCAAGGCTCAGATGGGCGCAGGCATGGTTCTACCGTCCTCGGGTCGCGCATTTATCTCGATCAAGGACGCCGATAAAGGTGCCGCTATGCTTGAAGCCGCTCAAGTTCTGACGGAACAAGGCTTCTCGCTTGTCGCGACCCGCGGCACACAAAGCTGGCTGGTCGAGCAGGGCGTTGCCTGTGAGATCGTCAACAAGGTCTATGAGGGCCGCCCGGACGTGGTCGATATGTTGAAAGACGGCCAGGTTCAGCTGTTGATGAACACCACCGAAGGGGCTCAAGCGGTTGAGGACAGCAAAGCCATCCGATCCATCGCACTGTATGACAAAATCCCATACTACACGACAGCTGCCGCAAGCCACGCCGCCGCACTGGCGATCAAGGCGCAGACCGAGGGTGATGTCGAGGTTAGATCGCTGCAGGGCTGATCGGCCTTAACCTGCTTACACGACCGAACGTTTCGCGCGCCCGTTGACCTTATGTCGCCGGGCGCGCATCTTTTCTGTGATTGAGCAGAAGGAAAAAACAAATGCGCAGGTTTATGGTTTTCGCCGCAATGATGACGCTTGCAGCGTGTGATGTACCCTTGGTCCCGCTGATTTAAAAACGTGCAGGCTGCGGCACCGAGTCGACGAACTTTTCGCAACTGATTTCTATGTCACTTGTCTGCGTGATCCCGATGGGAACAAGCTGTCCTGATTTTCTATCACTGCAACCCGGCAAGGAACCCAGGCGGCTGAAATCGCCGCCCGGGACATCTTACGCAACGGCTTCTTTCGCCTCACGCTTTTCATCTCGCGCGAAGAAGATCATGTAGAAGACGGGCGCTGCGACCATCGTCAGAATTGTCGCGAAGGCCAGTCCACCCATAATCGTCACCGCCATGGACTTGAAAAACGCATCCGTCAGCAACGGCGCCATGCCCAGAATAGTGGTGATCGCCGCCAGCATCACAGGGCGCAGACGTGAGACCGAGGCCTCGATGATCGACTCGCGCAGACCTTTGCCGGTTTCGCGGACCAAATCGATTTCCTCGACCAGAACAATTCCGTTCTTGATCAGCATTCCCGACAGGCTGAGCAGACCCAGCAGCGCCGTGAATGTGAACGGCAGACCCGTGCCCAGCAGCCCAATGACTACGCCATTCACGGACATCGGCACCAGCAACCAGATGATAATCGGCTGACGGATGGCGTTAAAAATCAGCACCGAAATCAGCACCATGATCAGCAGGCTGACCGGCAACTGACGGCCCAGGCTTTCGTTGGCGTCACCGGCGTTTTCGAACTCGCCACCCCACTCCATGCGATACCCTGCGGGCAGTTCCATCTCTTCGATGGCAGCGCGCACTTCCGAGTGGACCTGAGCCGCCGTCAGACCCGCCGGAATTTCGGCGCCGACGGTAATGGTCAGCACCCGGTCACGACGATGAACCAGCGTGTTGAGCGATTTGTACTCGAACCCGTCGACCATCTGTTCGATTGGCACAAACTTTTCGGACTGGTCCGAGTACACGACCTGATCGACGATCGAGTAATCTCCGTCCGCAGGCCGGCGGATAATGATCGGGATCAAACGGTCGCGTTCCCGGAATACACCCGCCCTGATGCCATCGGTCGAAAATTGCAGCGTTCCCGCGATATCTTCACGGGTGACACCGGCAGTCTGCGCTCGTTCTGTCGCATAGATAGGCTGAACCGCCAGTTCTTTCTCACGCCAGTCCTGATAGACATGCAAAGCGTTCTCGGACGCACCGCGCATCCGCTGAATCGCCTCGTCCGCAAGCTGCCGCAGAACGGCCGGGTCACTACCCGAGAACCGGGCCTGGATCGGATCACCGCCGCCGGGGCCAAAGATCAGACGCTTGGTGCGGAACTCGCCTTCCGGGAATTGAGCTGAGCCAAACGCCTCTAGATCAGCCTGCAATGCGGGAATGTCATCCAGAGTTTCGGTACGGATGATCATGTGGCCATAGCTGGGGTTCGGTTTCTCTGCCGAATAAGTCAGCAGAAACCGGGTTGCGCCCTGCCCAACAAATGTGGTGACGGCAACGACATCGTCGCGTTTGTCCAGCCATTCTTCGAATACAGCCATATCCTCGGCCGTTCGCGCGATGGGCGTACCTTGCGGCAGTTTGTAGTGCACGAAGAACAGCGGCGTGTTCGAATCCGGGAAGAACTGCTGTTTGACCAGTCCAAACCCGGCGAAACAGGCAACAGTGACGCTAATCAAACCGGCAACAACCAGCCATCGGAACCGGAGCGCCCAGCGCAGGATGCTGCCGTAGACACGGAACATGATCCCGCCATAGGCATCCACAGCGCCTGCCTCACCCTGCTTGAAGAAATAGTGGCCCAGCATTGGTGTCACCGTCAGAGCCAGCACCCAGCTCAGCAGCAGTGAAATACCGATCACCGCAAACAGAGAGAACAGGAACTCGCCCGTCGCATCGGGGCTGAGACCGATCCCTGCAAAGGCCATGATCCCGATGACGGTTGCGCCCAACAACGGGATTTGCGTCTTGGAAGCAGCTTCATCCGCGGCATCGCGCGAGTTTTTCCCGCGCAGCATCGCGATCTGCATGCCCTCAGCCACAACGATGGCGTTATCCACCAACATACCCATCGCGATGATCAGCGCACCCAACGAGATCCTCTCCATCTCGATTGAGAACATCGACATGAACAGCAGCGTTCCCACCACGGTCAACAACAGGGTTGAGCCGACAACAACCGCCGCGCGCCATCCCATGAACACCGCGAGTACGATAACCACAATGGTCACGGACATGGCGAGATTTACCAGAAAGTCATTCGAGGCCTGCTCGACCACCACGTGCTGTTGGTAGATCGGCAGGATTTCGACGCCAAACGGGATTTGCGAGTCCAGCTCGGCGAGTTTTGCATCAGCGCGTTTGCCGACCTCGACAATGTTTTCGGTAGACAGACCCGCAATGCCCAATGTGAAAGCTTCGGTCCCGTTGAACCGGATCATCACCTCGGGGTCGGTCTGGCGACCACGATACACGTCGGACATATCAAACAGGTTGATCACCTGCCCTTGCGAGCCTACCGACAATCCCGCAATTGCTGAGACACTGTCCGACCCTTCGGCAGTAAGGATGGTCGTGCGGTCATTCTCTGAGCGGACCGAGCCCGAAGCGTTCACCGAATCCGCATTGGCAATGGCCTCGTTGAGGGACTGCAGTGGCACATTCTGGTTCACCGAGATGGCCAGATCGGGCTCTACAAAGATCGCTTCTTGCGGCAGGCCCATCACTTCTACGTCTGCGACGCCTTCGACGGTCAGCAATTCGCGCCGCAAGTAGGTCGACAGTTCGTGTTTTTCAGCGTCTGAAAACCCATCAGCCGTTACCGCATAAAACAGCCCGAACACGTCGCCGAACCTGTCATTGACCAGCGGTGCCTGCACACCGGAGGGCAGACTGCGGGCCGTATCACGCACTTTGGCGCGCAGCTTGGTCCAGATTTCAGGTAATTCGGTTCCGTCATATGTCGATTGGATCTCAACCTCGATCAGCGAAAGACCGGGCTGGTTCACGGATGTGATCGTATCAACCTCACCCATTTGCTGGATGGCGGATTCTAGTGGCTCGGACACCTCCAGCGCCACCTGTTCAGCGGTTGCACCGGGATATTGGGTCACGATGACCGCGTTTTTGATGGTGAAGGCCGGATCTTCCAGACGTCCCAACGACAGGAAACCCCAGACGCCACCAAACAGGGCGATCAGGATTATCAGCCACGTATAGATCGGGCGATCAATAGATGCGCGCGCAATGTTCATTGATCCGCCCTTCAGTTTGCGAAGCCGACAAAGCGGCGAACGGCTTGACCATCTGTCAAGGTGCTGCCACCCGCGACGACGATCTCATCACCATCGCTCAACCCGGTCAGAACACGGACTTCGCCGGTCTGTGTGGGTTCGATGGTAACCGGCACAAGCTGGACGGCGCCTTCATCGGCCCCAACTGGTGAAAACACCATGACGCCCAGACCGCCCTCAGCGTCCGAAATGATGGCCGTTGCGGGCACAACGATACCTGTCCGAGCGTCCTGGACCTTCACATTCACGGTCACTGACGAACCAGGCAAAATCTGCAATCCTTCGGGTGGCGTGAGGCCAAATTGGATGCGGAAAGTCTGACCCACGCTCGAGGTTTCGGCGTCAAATTCCCGGATCTGCAGGGGGAAGACCTCGTCGCTGGTTGGAAACTTCGCCGTAATCGCAATGTCGTCTTCCTGACCCGATCGTTGGAACAGGATTTCCGGAACATCTACTTCGATCCGCAATTCGGACATATCGTGGATACGCACGATGGGCGCCCCTGCGTTTACAGTCGTAAAAGCCTCGACCGTTCGGCGTGAGACCAGCGCGTCAAACGGCGCGGTCAGTGTTGCATGTTCCAGATCGTATTCTGCATCGCGGACGGCGATATCCGCCAGTTGCGCTTCGGTTTCCGCGTCATCCACTGCCACCTGACTGGCTGTGGTTCCGCGCAGACGGGAAAGGCGGGCGACGGTACGATCTGCCTGATCCTTTTGCAGGACAGCGCGGTCATAGCGGCGCTGGAATGGTTCCTGATCCAATTGTGCGATCAGCTCGCCCTTGGGTATCACGAACCCCTCGGTCACCGGCATTTCGACGATTTGCCCGGAAACCTGAAAGGCCAGGTCGACCGTCTGTCGCGCAGCGACGCGTCCAAAAAACTGGCGCGAAAAACCGGGCGATGTCTCTTGGACCATCATGAGTTTTACGGGTTTGGCGCTATCCTGCGCCAAAACAGAGGTGGCAAACACGGTCAGAGCGACGCTCAGTACAGTGAAGAGTTTCATTTCTTCAATCCCTCAGGAATTCCTGTTTTCATTATATTTTCCCGGATTTTCCGGGCCAGTCGTGCAAATTCGGCAGTTTCGTCAGCATCCAGCCCAGAGGCTCGGCGGAATAGGTCCCCCGCCTCGGACATCAGAACCTGTCGCATCTCAAGTCCCTTGTCGGTCAGAACCAACAACCATGCTCGACGGTCCTCCGGATCGCGCTGGCGGGTCAGGTATCCTGCCTCTTCTAGCGCGTCAGCGGTTGACGTGATGGTGGACGGCACCGTCAGCATGTCTGCAGCCAAAACGCCCATGCGTTTGGGTCGCTCAAGCTTGACCATCATATGGCATTCCTGATGGCTCAGCCCGACCTCAAGTGCGTCAAGGCTTTCTTCCAGTTTCCAGTAGAGCGCATAGACACCCATCATCGCCTGCACTTCTGGGCTCAGGCAGCGGACCAGCGCACTGTCGTCATGGGTCATCGGTGAATCCGTTTGTGACTTTGGCCTCGCATATACTTCGAAATATGAACTATTCAAGATGCGAAGTGGATTTCAGCGCAAACTTTGACATTCCCTTGGGTCAACGTCTCTTGATCTAACCCATATATGACTGCATTTTGGGCGAATCCGAAACATTCAGGTCTTATCATGTACACGCCCGCGATCACTGGCTCAGGTGTTTTCACCCCCGAAAACGACATCACCAACGCCGAGCTTGTCACGGCTTTCAATAAGTATGCCGACAAGATGAACGCCCAAAACGCAGACGCAATCGCGGCAGGTGAGATTGAGCCGATGCAGCATTCATCGGAAGAATTCATCTTCAAGGCCTCCGGCATCGAGAAACGCTACGTGATGGACAAAGACGGTGTTCTGGACCCTGACGTGATGCATCCCTTGTTGCGTCAACGTGGAGATGACGAACCGGGCATTATGACCGAGATGGCCGTGGACGCCTGCAAAAAAGCGCTGAAACAAGCCGGACGCAGCGCCGAGGACGTTAATCTGGTGATTTGCGCCGCCTCGAACCACGAACGCGCCTATCCTGCCGTCGCCATCGAGATTCAGCAGGCCCTGGGCATCAACGGGTTCGGATTTGATATGAATGTCGCCTGTTCTTCGGCCACTTTCGGGATCCAGGCCGCCGCGGACATGGTCCGCTCTGGCTCGGTCCGCGCCGCATTGGTGGTGAACCCCGAGATTTGTTCAGGGCATCTGGAATGGCGCGACCGCGATTGTCATTTCATCTTTGGCGACGTGGCCACCGCCACTTTGATCGAGCGGGTCGAAGACGCGAAGGGTCCGCATTTCGAAATTTTGTCGACACGCTGCGCGACCGAATTCTCGAACAATATCCGCAACAACAACGGCTTCCTGCGTCGTTCGCGCCCTGACGGGGTGGTCGACCGCCGTGACATGCAGTTCATGCAGAACGGACGCAAAGTCTTCAAAGAAGTGCTGCCAATGGTCAGCAAGCACATCTCTGATCACATGGACTCGGAAGGCGTGAACAGCGATGACCTGAAGCGCCTGTGGCTGCACCAGGCCAACAAGACGATGAATGATTTCATCGGCAAAAAGGTTCTGGGGCGCGAGCCCGAAGCAAGCGAACAGCCCAACATCCTGCAGGATTATGCCAACACCTCCTCGGCCGGGTCCATCATCGCGTTTTCCAAGTATTCGGATGACCTGTCAGACGGCGATGTCGGTCTGATCTGTTCCTTCGGCGCGGGCTATTCGGTGGGATCGGTGATTGTAAAGCGGCACGGGTGATATGCCGAGGTCACTCGGGGCAAACACCCAGCCAAGGGCCGTCGCCGCTCTCGCGTGTTACTTCCAACCAACGGTTTGGCCCTGATTTACACCATTGGTACAAGGCTGGGTCTAGTGGCCGAGTGAACGTCGCTACAACCTGATCCGTGTCCAAATTGACCTGCTTTAAACCAGCTTCGGGCAATTTCGCTTTCAGCGCGTCACCTAGTACGGAAAGCCTGGCCCGCGCCGCAATATCCGACGTCGGGAATTGTGTCGAAATTTGAAAACTGGAAAACGCCACTTCTTCATCTTTGGGCATTCCCCTTAAACCAGCGACAATCAGCTTTCGTCCCAGATCCTGAGAGGCAAATTCACAGCTTCTTTGAGAGGACCGAGGGCGGGGCCACTTCCAAAGATCGAATCTCAAATGAATCTGGAGTTGCCCCTCCTTTGGCAAAACGTAACGGCTTGGGCATGTTTTTATGTCCGCAACGCTTGTTGTACCGTCGATCAGCCAAACACCATCATCAGTTACATCCGTTGTCACCTCGGCCAACTCTTTCAGCCTGAACTTTTCGTCCAAGACCGGACGCACCAAAATCGCATTCGGAAAAGCCTGCGTACAGACCTTTAAAATTACCCGAGACGTTTCGAGCGTGATCCGGTCCAAGTAAGCTCGAAGGTAGGTTGTTTGTCCGGACAGGTCAGTGTTTCTGTCTGCATCAGGGCTGGTTTCCGTGGGTACAACACCCTGAACAGTGACACCAAAATAGTGGCAGAACTGCCTCTGCGAAATCGTTCCGTCTAAGGTCGGGCCAACATCAACTGACAAAATAGGCTCGGCGCTGATGGGGTCGGCACCTGGTTTTTCAGCAATCTGAACGCTCAGCCGACCGCCTCGGTAGCGAACATAAACATCCTGTTCGTCATGGGTTTGGCCATAGAACTGGCTCGGGCATGACCCGCCGCCGTTCAGCAAGGCAAGGTCAAGATTCAGAGGTTTAGGAAGCTTGGGCGTATGGAAGTCAAACATAGTTTATCGCGTGATCCCCATGCGAGGGGTAATTGACCGTAGCAAAAACAAAGCAAACCGCCGTCAGCTCACGCTTTCCTCTTCCAGGTGCAGCTTCATGTCCAGCAGGACCTGTTGCAGCTGGCTCGTTTCCCTCAACAGACGCTTGGCTTCGTTCACCGTGATGATGCCATCCTCGATCGCCGATTGATATTCGGTCATCAGCATCGCAAACCGCTGGCTCAGCGCGATGACGTCAGAATTCACTCCACCGGTGCGGGGGCTGTCGTCATTGCGCCCGTCATAGGACAGGGTGATATTCTTCAGATCGGCAAGCGCCGAGGTGACGTGAGGGAAGTTTGCCACTGCCTCAAGCCGCGCCACCGCATCGACCGGCATGAACCGATCAGTATGTTCGACATTGTCAGAATAATAACGGCCCAACGTGGCTTTTGATTTGCCGGTAATCTCGCACGCGGATTCGATTCCCACGTCTTTAACCAGCGCTTCTGTGTGTTTTTTCAGGTAGGCCCCGATATCTGCCATGTTTTTACCTTTACTGCCTGCACGCCCCACTAAATCTGCCATTGCGGGGGAAAGGGAAAAGAAAATTCCCATACTCGATTCATAATTGAAATGTCATATGTTGGCTATCCCTCAGATATGCGGGGGTTTTGTGAGTGAGTGGCGGCATTTAATGCCGGTAATGAGTGATTGCGGGTCGGTATTCTTGTCCCGCTACGGTTAGGCCGCATGTTGGCCGACGGCGTCGCCGTTGTTGGGGCGGGGGGATCCATCCCCAATGGGCTTACGCTCGACCTCTGCAACGATAATGGCGACGTCGCTTTTTGAAGGCTATTGATGGCTTGCCCGAATTGGACAGGCGTTTTAGACCCAACCCATGGCAAAACTATACTTTAATTATTCGACGATGAACGCGGGAAAATCGACCGTGTTGCTGCAGGCCTCGCACAATTACCGTGAGAGGGGGATGGACACCTATTTGATGACCGCGGCCCTAGATGGCCGGGCCGGTGTTGGCAGGATTGCGTCGCGGATCGGCATATCGGCCGATGCGGACACGTTCACCGCCGAAACCGACGTTTTTGCGATGATTGAACAGCGCCTGAAAAAAGGGAACGTCACCTGCGTCTTTATTGATGAGGCGCAATTTCTGACCGAAGAGCAAGTCTGGCAATTGGCCCGCGCAGTGGATGACCTGCGGGTGCCTGTCCTTGCCTATGGCTTGCGCGTGGATTTTCAGGGCCACCTGTTTCCCGGCTCCGCTGCCTTGCTGGCGTTGGCGGACGAGATGCGCGAAGTGCGGACCATTTGCGAGTGTGGGCGCAAGGCCACGATGGTCATCCGTCAGGACGAAAACGGCAACGCCATCACCGAAGGCGCGCAGGTACAGATCGGCGGCAATGAAACCTATGTTTCGCTCTGCCGTAAACACTGGCGCGAGGCCGTCGGGCGCTAGACCGGGTTCGGCAAAGATCGCCCCGCGACGAAAGCTGCAACGTTGTCCAGCGCTATATGCCCCATATCGGTGCGGACCTCTTCGGTCGCGGTGCCAAGATGGGGCAAGATCGTCACATTCTCCATATCGCGCAGGGCCTGCGGGACGGTGGGTTCGAACTCATACACATCAAGGCCCGCGCCTGCGATCTGACCGGATTGCAGGGCAGCGATCAGGGAGGATTCGTCCACAACTTCTCCGCGCGCGATGTTGATCAGGATGCCCGAAGGTTTCATCGCCTCCAGCACCGGCGCATTGATCAGGTGGCGCGTTTCCGCACCGCCGGGCACGGCGAGCACCAGGAAATCGACCGCAGCGGCCAGTTCTTTCAGGTCCGGTATGTTTTCTGCGGGAAATTCCACCTCTTTCGGGCTGCGCGACTGGTACGCCACGTCCATCCCGAAACCAAAATGGCAACGCCACGCAATCGCTTGGCCAATACGGCCCATCCCGACGATCCCAACACGTTTGCCGGTCACGTGATGACCCAGCATTTGAGACGGATGCCAGCCTTGCCAGTTGCCCGAACGGACCAGCCGTTCCCCCTCGCCCGCGCGGCGCGCGGTCGACAACAGCAAGGTCATCGCGATGTCTGCAGTGGCATCGGTAACAGCGCCGGGAGTGTTTGAGACCTGAATCCCTGCGGCCCGCGCGGCTACGACGTCGATATGATTGTACCCCACGCCGAAATTGGCCAGCAGTTTGCAGCGTGGCTGCGGCACTTCGGAGAAAATTGTAGCCGAAAACTGATCCCCCAACGTCGGGACCACCACATCGAACTGAGCCAATGCGCGTCGCATTTCGTCGGGCGACATTGGCAACGTGCTGCTGCGGATTTCAACGTCGAACTCGGCGCGGGCGCGCGCCTCGACAGCGGCGGTCATAGGGCGTGCGATCAAAAGTTTCATCAGTGCATCCGTCCACCGGTTGGAACCTCGCCATCCGGGCCGATCAGAACGATCTCACCCTTGTCGTCGGGCAGGCCCAGCACCAGAACCTCGGACATGAACTTGCCGATCTGGCGCGGCGGGAAATTGACAACGGCCATCACCTGCTTGCCCACCAGCGTCTCCGGATCGTAATGCGCCGTTATCTGGGCCGAGGTTCTGCGCTCGCCAATTTCGTCACCAAAATCGATCCACATCTTGATCGCGGGCTTCCGGGCCTCTGGGTAAGGCTCGGCGCGGACGACCTTACCGACCCGGATGTCGACCTTCAGAAAATCATCGAATGAAATCTCACTCACGGGACAGCTCCTTGGAACGCTCGGTTGCGGCCTTGACGGCGCGGTGCAGCAGGTCGGGGAAACCTTCTTCCTCATGCATCAGCACTTCAAGCGCGGCTTGCGTCGTACCGTTGGGCGACGTCACGTTAACGCGCAATTGCGAGGGGTCTTCCTCGGCCGCCATGGCCAAAGCCCCTGCCCCGGCCACGGTCGATTTGGCCAGCTTCATCGCCAGATCATGCGGCAAGCCCTGTGCTTGTCCTGCCGCTGCCAGCGTTTCGATCAGGTGGAAAACGTAAGCCGGACCCGAACCGCTCAGCCCGGTCACCGCGTCCATCTGCGCCTCGTTCTCAAGGCGAACTGTGTCGCCAATTGCGGATAGTAGGTTTTCCGTTAGGGCTATATCGGCGTCTGAGGCGTTTGAATTGCCGATCAATGCTGTGATCCCCTGCCGGATCGCCGCCGGTGTGTTTGGCATCGCCCGCACGATTGGGGTGCCTTCACCCAACAAAGCTTCAAAGGTAGCGATCGATGTGCCCGCTGCGACTGACACAAACAGGCTGCCGCCTCCGCCCAGTGCTTTGATCGCTGGCAGCGCCTCACCCATCATCTGCGGCTTGACGGCCACCAAAACGACCGCCGGGGCCTCGGGTAATGGAGTGTTGATATTGACGCCCTGCGCCTTCAGCCAATCCGAAGGATACGGGTCGATCACCCAGACGGCTGACGCAGGAAGGCCATGCTCCAACCAACCGGCGAGCATGGCCGAACCCATCTTGCCGCACCCCAGAAGAACCAGCCCCTGCTCGGCGACGCGTGACATGTCCATGATTGCCCCTCTCCTTATCCGGTTTGGGGCAAAGCTTTACGCGCGGCCGTAGGCCTCTGCAATGGCGACCTGCATTGCATCCTCGGGATCGCGGTTGCCCCAGGTGACCAGTTGGATCGCGGGGTAATAGCGCTCGGCGCTCAGAACCGCAGCGGTGATCATCGTGTCGATCTGTTCCGGGCTGGCCATCTGGCCACCCGCTAGAACCAAACCATACCTGTAGACCATCAGCTTTTGATTGGCCCAGTAGGTGAACGCCCCTGCCCAGCACTGATCGTTCATCTTGTTGAGCAGCTCATAAAGCACGTTTTCACGCTCGGAAGGCGGCTCGATTTCGAAAGAACACACCATGCGGAGCGTTTCGTCATAGTTGGACCAGGCCAAGGTGATCGAATAGGTGCGCCACTGTCCTTCGACAGCCATGGCAATCTGATCATCCCCGATCCGGTCGAAATCCCAGTCGTGGTGTTCGGCAAGATGTTCAACAATGTCGATTGGATGAAGGTCTTCTTCGAGAAACTGTTCGGAAAGGGCCATAATGCCACCTCACTAATCTCTAGCCTTTTAGGGGCTGGCAGCGCCCCAGCGCTAGTTGCTTGCTCTACAAGCCGGGCTTCCCCAGTCTGCCTGTACTAGATATGGTGCGCCGCGGGCAGGGATCTGGCAACCCTATTTGTTGGGGATAACA
Source organism: Ruegeria atlantica (assembly GCF_947495585.1). GTDB lineage: Bacteria > Pseudomonadota > Alphaproteobacteria > Rhodobacterales > Rhodobacteraceae > Ruegeria > Ruegeria atlantica_G. Next base: position 239,757 of record NZ_CANLZK010000002.1, read on the forward strand.
GCAATAAGTTGTGGACAGTCAGCAACGGCGATCAAAATATTGGTGCTACCGCCAGCTTTGTCTTGATTAAATTTGGTAAGGCGTCAGAATACACAACACCGCACAATCCCAGCGTGGATTGCGCGGCGGTTTTCTTTTTTCAAAATCTCGAGTGTGCGGAACTTATTTGTCCAGTTTGGCTTCAAGCGCCGCAATGCGCGCCTCAAGTGCGGCGTTCTCTTCGCGCGCTTTCTGGGCCATGGCGCGCACAGCATCAAACTCTTCGCGCGTGACGAAATCGCGGTCGGCCAGCCAGCGGTCGATCATCGACTTCATCGCGTTTTCGGCCTCGTCCTTCGCGCCTTGGGCCACGCCCATGGCATTGGTCATCAGTTGGGAAACGTCATCAAGAATCTTGTTACGGGTTTGCATGGCTTTACTCCGGTATCGCGGTTGGTCTCTATATGGGTAAAGAATGGCCCGGGCTCAAGGTTGACTTGCCCCGCTAACCCCGGGCAATGAGACGCACATGCAGGCTGTTCTGAATTTCCCCGACCTTTCGCCCGAAGTTTTCTCGATCTCGCTGTTCGGGATGGAGTTCGCACTTAGATGGTACGCGCTGGCCTATATCGCCGGTATCCTGATCGCATGGCGATTGGGTACTGCGGCGCTGAAGCGTCCGGCCCTTTGGCCTGATCAAACACCACCGATGAAACCGCAGCAACTAGAGGATCTGATCACCTGGATCATCCTTGGGGTGATTCTCGGCGGGCGACTGGGATTCGTTCTGTTTTATCAACCGGCCTATTACTTATCGCATCCACTAGAGATTTTGATGATCTGGCAGGGCGGCATGGCCTTCCATGGTGGTCTGCTGGGGGTTGTCGTTGCGTCCTATCTCTATGCTCGGCGTTACCAGGTGCCGGTATTGTCTTTGGCTGATCTGATCGCACATGCTGTGCCGCCCGGGCTGTTGTTAGGGCGGTTGGCGAACTTCACTAATGCCGAGCTTTGGGGGCGACCCAGCGACGTTCCATGGGCGGTGATCTTTCCAGGTGGTGCCGCACAGGACTGCTCGGGTGTTGTAGCCGGGATGTGTGCCAGACACCCTTCACAACTTTATGAAGCCGCACTGGAAGGTTTGTTGCTGGGCGCACTTTTGCTGTGGATGGCCTATCGACGTGGGGCGTTTCACAAGCCCGGTCTGGTGATGGGTGTATTTCTGGCAGGTTATGGTGCCTCGCGTTTCATTGTTGAGTTTTTTCGTCAGCCTGACGCACAGTTCGTCTCGGCCGGGAATCCGCTGGGGCTGGCATGGCACGTGGGTGGTTATGGCCTGACCATGGGGCAAATGCTGTCGCTGCCAATGATCGCGCTTGGCCTGTGGTTTGCGCTGCGCGCGCGACGCACTCAATGAACCTTAAGGATCACCTACTGGCGCAAATTGCGCTGAATGGCCCGATGAGCGTGGCCGATTTCATGACTGAATGCCTGCTGAACCCCAAGTTTGGATACTACACCACTCGTGATCCGCTGGGCGCGCAGGGGGATTTCACCACCGCCCCGGAAATCAGCCAGATGTTCGGAGAAATGATCGGACTTGCACTGGCGCAAAGCTGGATGGATCAGGACAAGCCGGACAGATTCATTCTAGCAGAGTTGGGACCGGGTCGCGGCACCCTGATGGCGGATATCCTGCGCGCAACCAGCAGCGTATCCGGGTTTCACGAGGCCGCAGAAATTGTTTTGTTCGAAGCCTCCCCTGCCCTGCGGGACAGACAGGCGCAATCGCTGAGCGGTCACAACCCGCGTTGGATCGATATGCTCACAGACCTCCCCGATGCACCCCTGTTACTGGTGGCGAACGAGTTTTTTGATGCCCTGCCAGTCCGCCAATTCATACGTGACGGCGATAGTTGGTGCGAACGTCTGATTGGTGCGCAGGGCGAATCGCTGACGTATGGGCTGGGGCCGAACACGGCTCAGGTCGCGCTGACGGATCGCATGATAGACACCCAAGATGGCGATCTGGTTGAACTCTGCGCGGCCGCAATTCCGATCCTGACCGTGATCGCCGGGCGGATCGCCACTTATGGCGGGGCGGGGCTGATCGTGGATTACGGTGACTGGCATTCGCTGGGCGACACGTTTCAAGCTTTGCAATCACATGAACGTGTTGATCCCCTGCAAGCTCCGGGTCGGGCGGATCTGACCGCGCATGTAGATTTCGAGCCCCTTGCTATAGCCGCACGGGCCGCCGGTTGCGCCCATACAAAGCTGACACCTCAGGGCATGTTTCTGGAACGGTTGGGCATCACGGCCCGCGCACAGGCGCTGGCTGCGCCACTCGGCGGGTCTGAGCTTGAGACGCTCATTGCTGCACATCGCCGGTTGACGCATCCCGAGGAAATGGGAAATCTGTTCAAAGTACTGGGCCTCTATCCTTCTTATGCTGCACCTCCACCGGGACTGGAACCATGACATTAGAAATTCTGACCTCGGACGTCCTATCGCCTGTCCGCCATGGATTCTTCAGCCGTCGGGGCGGTGCGTCTTCCGGAATATTCGCGGGTTTGAACTGCGGCTATGGCTCGTCTGACCAAAACGAAGCAGTGGCAGTGAACCGTCAGCGCGTGGCCGCCGCGATGGAAGTCAACCCGGACGCTCTGGTCGGCGTGCATCAAGTGCATTCCCCAACGGTTCTGACGGTGAACGCTCCGATAAACGGCGACAAACCCAAAGCAGATGCCGTTGTCACCGCAACCCCGGGACTGGCACTGACGATTCTGACAGCGGATTGCCAACCGGTCCTGTTTGCCGATTCTGACGCGAATGTGATCGGGGCTGCGCATGCCGGGTGGCGCGGTGCTTTGGACGGTGTATTGGAGGCAACCCTGGACGCGATGGAGGCATTGGGCGCGCAGCGAGAAAATACCGTCGCAGTCATTGGTCCTACTATTTCACAAGGCGCCTATGAGGTCGGCCCGGATTTCCTGGATGAATTCGCTGCGGATTCGCCCGAAAACCTCAGGTTCTTTGCAAATGGCAATGGGGATCGGCTGCAGTTCGACCTGCCCGCCTTTGGTCTGCACAGATTGCGGCAAGCCGGGGTGGGTCAGGCGGAATGGACGCGGCACTGCACCTATTCAGACCCGGACAGATTCTATTCCTACCGCCGCTCAACCCACGCGAAAGAGGCCGATTACGGCCGCCTGATTTCCGCCATTAAATTATAGAGCACGCCCAAAATATGGCGAAATTGCCGCTTTTTCGCCATATTTATTGTGTCTGTTTGAGTCGAGACATTTTGACTTTTATTGTCCGCACTCAGGTGTTTATCAAACGATTATCCCGCGGTGTGAGGCATTCCAAAATAAGGGGATCTGCCGACCTTCGACTTTACTGTTTTAATCCTGAGTCAGCCTTATCGGTGCCGCATTGACGCGCCAAACTGATCCCACACAGGAACCCGGGGTAGCTGCCTCGATACGAGCAGGAATAATAACATGAAGGTTAAATCTCGCTTTCTCAGCGCCGTTGTTGCGGCCACGCGAGAACAGGCACCGGAAATGCCGTGGAAACGGGTTTCCAGTTCTTCGGTCAGGGTCGCGCGCCGCTTGGCACGCCAACGCTGACCAAAAGCCCAAGGGACCATGCTGCCGGTTCCAAGGGTCAAGACGCACATCGGAGGGGTGCTCCGGGCCGATGTGTGACTAACCGCTGAAATTTCCAGCGGCGATGTTTAGGGGTGTGTGTGCGCAGGTAATTTCCGCCTGCGTTTTAGTGAGTTTGTCTGGGGGGTCAGCGTGTTGACCAAAGAAAAGCGTAAATTCATTGCCTTGCAACGTCTGCAAGGCGTGCGACCTGCGATCGCTATCTCCCTGAAGACAAAAACAATGCCATTCAGGTTGCCCTGTACGGAGGGCTCTGCCCGTCTGAGTGTTGTTTTAGAGGGGACAGAATAAAAATGACAATTCCACATTCTTTGGCGCGCGCAGCCAGAAATGCGGTCGAAACTTCGGCCATGCTGCACGAAATCCCGAGGACAAAAGCAAGACCAAAGGCACAGTTGCGACGCTATGAGGTCAGCACCTTGATGCCGAACGGAGATGTTTCGCAAACCCGTCACATCGCCCCGGCATTGCCCATGTTCGAAGACGCCTTCTGCGCCTTTACACGCGGATCCCTAGTAGAAAGCGAACATGGCCCATTGGCAATCGAAGATTTGCTTCCGGGCGACTCGATTCTGACACAGGACGGTGCCTTGCAAAAAGTGCTTTGGAAAGGATCGGTGACCCTGATTCCCGGACGCGAGGACTCGCGTGGCCGAACACGCCCGCTAACTCGGATCATGGCTGATACATTTGGGATGCAAAAACCGTTGTCCGGCGTGATTGCGGGACCCGCAGCTCGTCTGCTGGGCACACCTGCGCATCTGCGCCATTTACACGACGGGGGCGAGATTCTGACCCCTGTCCATGAATTCCAGGACGGTATGAGCGTGATCGAAACATTGCCGCCGACCCCGATTGAGCTGTTTCACATCTGCCTGAAACGTCATTCGGTCATCAAGGTCGATGGCCTGCAATTCGAATCATACCATCCGGGAGTCAATGCCGCACGCCAGGTTAGCCAATCGCTCAGATCGATCTACTTGAACTTGTTTGCGCATATCGAATCGTTGAGCGATTTTGGTCCACTGGTTCTACCACGCGCAGGAGACGGTGAGATAAATGCGCTTTCTGCGTGACAACGAAAACTAACTGCAATGTGGGGGCATTATGCAGCTGATAATTAGTTGGGTTCTATCATTAACGGTCGCTGCTTTTCTGCCGCCGTCAAAACCGCATCAAAAGCGAATGATGTTCACGCCGTCCGGTTCATTCGTTCTTCCAGAACGTCGAAAGGAACGCCCGGTTCGTCCTTGGCGCCGCGAATAACCAGCGATGTTTTTACGCTGGCTACATTGGGCGTGGTCAGCAACTCGCCCGTCAGGAACTGCTGAAAACTGCTCAGGTCGGGGGCGACGCATTTCAGGATAAAGTCAACCTCACCGTTCAACATGTGGCATTCCCGAACCAGCGGCCATTCGCGGCAGCGTTCCTCAAATGCGTTAAGTTCGGATTCGGCCTGGCTTTCCAACCCCACCATGGCAAAGACCTGAACCTCGAACCCCAACTCGCGTGAGTTCACATCGGCATGGTAGCCGCGAATAAGCCCGGATTCTTCCAACGTACGCACGCGCCGCAGGCAAGGCGGCGCTGAAATACCTACGCGTTTTGCCAACTCGACATTGGTCATGCGACCATCTGCCTGCAATTCTGCCAAAATCTTGCGGTCAATCTCATCCAGCCGTATCGCGACCATGAAATGCTCCTAATTTTTCGGTTGTTATATCAGCACCCGACCAATGCGCAATTATCTTTCGCACCTGCGCAATATTCTATATTTTCAATGTTCTTTTTTTGGGCACCTTGCCGCAAATGCATGACTGCCTGTCAAAAGGTTGGGGGTTTAAGCCCTGCGCGACGCTCGCTATATCCATCCGTCAGGGGCCACGCGCCCCAATCAGGCAGATCGAGTTGGGGGTACTATGGCCGAAACACGACACACCAGGGTTCTGATCATCGGATCGGGACCGGCCGGTTACACGGCCGGCGTTTATGCAAGCCGCGCGATGCTGGAGCCGATTCTGGTTCAGGGCATCGAGCCGGGTGGCCAACTGACCACAACGACCGAGGTCGAAAACTGGCCCGGAGACACCGAGGTTCAAGGCCCCGACCTGATGGTGCGTATGCAGGACCATGCCAAGGCGATGGGCTGTGAAATCATCGGTGACATCATCAACGATCTGGACGTCAGCAAACGCCCGTTCACCGCAACAGGCGACAGCGGCACGGTCTACACAGCTGATGCTGTCATTCTGGCCACCGGCGCGCGCGCCAAGTGGCTGGGGCTGCCGTCGGAAGAGAAATTTAAGGGCTTTGGCGTTTCGGCTTGCGCGACCTGCGACGGGTTCTTCTATCGCGGGCAGGAAATCGTGGTGATCGGCGGCGGCAACACCGCTGTCGAAGAGGCGCTGTTTCTGACTAATTTTGCCAGCAAGGTCACTTTGATCCATCGTCGTGATGAGCTGCGCGCGGAAAAGATCCTGCAGGACCGGCTGCTGAAGCATGAAAAAATCGAACCCCTGTGGTTCCACGAGTTGGAAGAAGTGACCGGCACCGATGCCCCGCTGGGTGTCGAAGGTGTGCGGGTCAAAAACGTGAAGACCGGCGAGATTACCGAGATCCCCTGCAAAGGCGTTTTTGTCGCGATCGGACACGCACCTGCCAATGAACTGGTCAAGGACTCACTGGAAAGCCATATGGGCGGCTATGTCGTGACCAAGCCAGGTTCGACCGAGACCTCGGTGCCGGGTGTATTTGCCGCCGGGGATCTGACGGACCATATCTACCGGCAGGCTGTGACCAGCGCCGGCATGGGATGCATGGCCGCACTGGATGCCGAGCGTTTCCTGGCCGAACAGGATTGATCTGATGCTGGAATTCTCCGGCCCGGTCTGGAGAATTCTTTTTCTGACGCAATTGGACGCCCCTTTGGCCCCTGCTCGGGCGCCAAAGGGGCGTTTTCATTACTCGGGGCAGACGGCGCTTTACGCCTCGCTCAGCGCAGAAGGTGCTGGGGTCGCTATTCGAAGATATGTTTCGGCGGGCGATCCACCACGGGTCTTACAGCGGGCAACCGTGACAGGCGCAAAACTGGTCGACTTACGTGGACAGCGCGAGGCATCGGTCGTTTGGCAAGACATTCACGCCAAGCAGGGCACCTCGCCGACATGGAGCTTCTCGGACCGCGCGCGTGACGCAGGCGCTGACGGGTTGCTATACAGCTCACGCTCGCGCCCCGAACTCAGCCACATTGTCCTGTTCGACCCGTCTCCTTCGCTGATCCGTGTGAATACGCCGTCAACAGATTGGACACCGCCCTATCCGCAACCTGCGCTTGACCGCTAAGCTGCGGCGTATCAGACTCGGCCTCAGGCGAGACCAACGCAGGTGATCTGATTGAAAACTGTTCTGTGGCAAGGCGGGTGGGCAACCCGGCTGAGGATCGGCAGCGGCCTAGTTCTGTTCGCCTTTGCGTTCTTTCACTTCATCAACATCGGCCTTGGTCTGTTTCACACAGACTACCTGCATGGCATGCAGGATGCCCGGCATGTGATCACACGCCACGATGTCGGCAGCATAATACTCTATGCTGCTCTTTTAATTCACGCGGGGTTAGCCCTGTACTCGATCAGCCAGCGCCGGACTTTGCGCATGCCGTTCAGCACAGGGTTGCAGATGGTTCTGGGGTTGTTGATCCCACTGCAGCTGATCTCGCATATTGTGCAAACGCGCTATGCGAACACGGTCTACGATGTGAACGATGAAATGGGCTATATCATCGTGCTGATGTGGCCCAGCTACGCGGTCTGGATGCAAAGCCTGCTATTGCTGGTGGTGTGGGTACACGGCTGTATCGGACTGCACATGTGGCTGCGGCTGACCCGCTGGTGGCCCAAGCTGGTGCCATATCTGATTGGCCTGGCTGTGTTTGTTCCGACGTTTGCCCTTGCCGGAGTGCTGACGGAAGGGCGCCGGATCTGGGCTGATTTTGCAGACCCGTTTTTGCGCGAACAATATATTGAACATTACAATTGGCCCTCTCCCGAAGACTTCCAGCACCTGTTCAGCGTAAAAGACAATGCGCTCATGGCGTTCTGGGTGGCCCTTGGCGCATCCCTGGCGGTTTTTGCGATCCGCAAGCTGTGGCGCCGCCGACATTCCGTGCGCGTCAAGTACGCTCAAGGTCCTGAGGTCGTTGCCGAAAAAGGAATGACCCTGCTTGAAATTTCCCAGGCCAACGGCATTCCACACACGGCGCTATGCGGTGGCAAAGGGCGCTGCACCACCTGCCGCGTGATTGTCGAGGCGGGCGGGGATCAACTGCCCGAACCTGGTGAGGTCGAAGCCCGAAGCCTAGCTGCGGTCAGCGCCCCAGCGGGTGCCCGGCTGGCCTGTCAAATCCGACCGATGGCTCCGATCACAGCGTTTCGCATGTTCCGTCCAGATGGCGCCCGTCACCGGGCACATGCAAGCCAGGGTCAGGAACGGCAATTGGCGGTCCTGTTTCTGGACATGCGCGGCTTTACCTCGCGCACCGCTGGCCAACTGCCCTATGACATCGTTTTCCTGCTGAACCGCTTTTTTGACGCCATCGTTCCGGCGATCACGGCTGAGGGCGGAGTGGTCGACAAATACATGGGCGACGGTCTGTTGGCCGTGTTCGAAACCGCCGACGCGCGAAGCTCTGCGCGTGCCGGGATGAAAGCGGCCATTGATATCAGCCTTGCCTTGCAGCGTTTCAACCAGCAGCTGGAAACAGAAGGCAGCCCGCGGATCCGCATCGGAATGGGCCTGCATCTGGGGGACCTTGTTCTGGGTGAAATCGGTGCCGCAGGCCACGCCGCCCGTACAATCATCGGCGACACCGTAAATGTGGCCAGCCGGTTAGAGGCCGAAACCAAAACCCTGGGGTGCGAACTTCTGGTCTCGGAAGAGTTATTGCTGGCGGCAGGATATGACGGCGATATGCGGCAGGTTCGCCCATTCGACCTGCGTGGCGTGACGCGCCCGATTCCTGCCCTGCCCGTCCCCAAAGCCGCAGATCTGAACGCCAGTGTTGCTGCATAAGAACACTCGCTCTCAATTCTGCGGAATTGTTGCCCGCCTCGGGAACCAGCTTCGCAGTTTGCCACACAAACAGGAATATCCTTCCATTGCGCGGAAAAACCGCGCATATCGTCCTTTGTTTCACCAAGGTATATGGACTTCACCCAAAAGCCGGGGCAAACGCCCCTTAATCACTGGCAAAACAGCACTTCGATAAGAGTATTCCTATGACGATGTTAAGTAACCTGGCCCCAATCCCCGAATTGTTCGTGTCCTACGATTCAGCACAGAAACTGAAGGTGGAAGCCGCAGATCTGACCAGCTGGGACCTGAGCCCGCGCCAGATCTGCGATCTGGAATTGCTGATGAACGGCGGGTTCAACCCCCTCAAGGGGTTCCTGAGCCAGGCGGACTACGACAATGTCGTTGAAAACATGCGGCTGGCCGACGGCACCTTGTGGCCGATGCCCATTACTCTGGACGTAGACGAGGCGTTCGCCGACAAAATCGAATTGGGCCAGGACATCGCTCTGCGTGATCAGGAAGGCGTCATTCTGGGCACCATGACAGTCACGGACCGCTGGACGCCTGACAAGGCACGCGAGGCCGAAGAAGTCTTTGGTGCAGATGACGACGCCCACCCGGCGGTGAACTACCTGCACAACGTCGCGGGCAAAGTTTATCTGGGGGGTCCTGTGGTCGGTATTCAACAGCCGGTCCATTATGACTTTCGCGCGCGCCGCGACACTCCGAACGAGCTGCGCGCCTATTTCCGCAAAGTCGGCTGGCGGCGTATCGTGGCGTTCCAGACCCGCAACCCGCTGCACCGCGCGCACCAGGAATTGACCTTTCGCGCCGCGAAGGAGGCGCAGGCCAACCTGCTGATCCATCCAGTTGTGGGCATGACCAAACCTGGCGACGTCGACCACTTTACCCGCGTGCGCTGCTATGAGGCAGTGCTGGACAAATACCCGGCCTCGACCACATCAATGTCACTGCTGAATCTTGCAATGCGCATGGCAGGCCCGCGCGAGGCCGTCTGGCACGGGCTGATCCGCGCAAATCATGGCTGCACCCACTTTATCGTCGGCCGTGACCATGCGGGCCCGGGTAAGAACAGTCAGGGCGAAGATTTCTACGGCCCCTACGATGCGCAGGATTTGTTCCGCAAATACCAGGATGAGATCGGCGTAGAGATGGTCGATTTCAAACACATGGTCTACGTGCAGGAACGCGCGCAATACGAGCCGAACGATGAGATTCTGGACAAGGACAATGTCACTATCCTGAATATTTCGGGCACCGAGTTACGCCGCCGTTTGCGTGAAGGTCTGGAGATTCCGGAATGGTTCTCGTTCCCCGAAGTTGTACAGGAACTGCGCAGCCGCTTCCCACCCCGTTCGCAGCAGGGATTCACGGTGTTCTTCACCGGCTTTTCAGGCTCGGGCAAGTCGACGATTGCCAACGCGCTGATGGTCAAACTGATGGAGATGGGCGACCGCCCGGTTACTTTGCTGGATGGTGACATCGTTCGGAAAAACTTGTCGTCAGAGCTGGGCTTTTCGAAGGAACACCGCGACCTGAACATCCGCCGCATTGGCTATGTAGCCAGCGAGATAACCAAGAACGGCGGCATCGCAATCTGCGCCCCGATCGCGCCCTATGCCACGACCCGCCGTGCGGTCCGGGAAGAGATCGAGCAATTCGGCGCCTTCTGCGAGGTTCATGTGGCCACCACCATTGAGGAATGCGAACGCCGCGACCGCAAGGGACTGTACAAGCTGGCCCGCGAAGGCAAGATCAAAGAGTTCACCGGAATCTCGGACCCTTATGATGTTCCCGCGGACCCCGAACTGAGCGTCGAGACCGAAAATGTCGAGGTCGACAACTGCGCCCATCAGGTTCTGCTAAAACTGGAAAGCATGGGTCTGATTGCAGCATCCTAATTGCTACAACGAACAAGCAAAGCGGCCAGCAGTGGCCGCTTTTTTTGTTGGATTGACAAGCGCACGCTGCCTTGGTGCAAATGCAGACCCTAACCAAAACGCAATGTGCCCATGACCCGCGACCTGCCTGCAATTGCCAGTTTCTGGTTTGGTTCAGACTTGAGCTGGCTCGAGGCGTTATGCATTCAATCCTATCTGGATAACGGTCACCGGTTTATACTGTATACCGTGCATGACATCCAAGGCGTGCCTAACGGTGCCGAGATACGGCCCGCTTCTGATATCCTTTGGCCCGCGCCATTTGATTTCAAACCGGAAGACCGGTTGGGGGTCGCAGTATTTTCTGACATCTTTCGGCTGCGGCTGATGCAGAAAACCGCATTTATCTGGGTCGATCTGGATGCCTATTGCGTCAAGCCATTCGACTTTTCTTCGTCTTACGTTTTCGGATCGTCGCAATCAGGCACCTTTCCCAACGGCGTCCTGCGGCTGCCGGAAGGTTCAGAGACACTGGCGTTATGGATTGACTTCGTGACCTCTGCCAACCCAACTCAGCCCTGGCGCGGCGGTCGGCTGCTTCGAAACAATCGCAGGCGCATCCGAAACGGTGAAACCTGGGGCATTGAAACACTGCCCTGGGGCAGCTCTGGCCCCAAGGCGCTGGAGTTCTTTCTGCGCCAGACTGGCGAAGACAGCCACGCGATGCAGCCGGAAGTGTTCTATCCTTTGGACAAGGATCAGCTATGGCAACTGCACGATCCGCGCATTTCCACGGCCGAGATCGAACGGGATAAGGTGCATTCAGTCCACATCTACGGACATCAGAAAAAGTTCATGGCAGGCAAAACCGCCGGGCTGCCGGTCAGCGGATCATATCTGCAGCGGCTTTGCCTTCGACATGGGATCGACGCCTCGGCGAATCCGATCTTGCCGACGGGATGGCTGGCCCCGCGGCCATCGGACCACTAGGCCGCGTTTATCTGTTCGCGCAGGGTCCGCACCGCACGGCCTTCAAAGTCACCGAACTCTGCCGCCTTGCTTTGCGCAGCTTTCATATGCGGCAGGCGTTCGGCATAGTCGTCAGCGGACAGGCTGTTGATCGCGCGCTGAATGTCGGCCTCGGATTCACAGAGGATCATACCGGCTGTGTCCATGAAGTCCCCTATATTCGGACACCCCCAATAGATCGGGACCGTTGAGCATAAGATCGCATCTGTCAGCTTTTCCGAGAAATAGTTCTTCTCGCGAACATTCTCGATCACAACGGAATAGCGATACGGGGCCAAGCCGTCGGATTTGCGGTCAAATGGCGTGTATCCCCGCCCCATGATATCAACGTCAGCACCCGTTTCCCGCACCCAGTCAATCACCGAATGGCGCAGTTGGTGCCCCTCCAGATCGCGTTTGGCTGAGGCAATTAGCGAGCAGGACTTCGTTTTCTCTACGTTGAGGTCACGCCAATCCGGCACCATCGTCACGCCGTAGGGCAGAAACACCGCATTGGGAAGGTTTCGCAACAGCACATCATGAAACGTCATCACCCGAAAGAACCGCCGCCATGTGTAGCGGAGCATCTTGTCGTGCTTGGCGTGAATGGCCGACGGTTCGCCCATCATCAGCGAAATCCGGGCGCGGGTGCCCCGGCGCAGGCGCAAATGCACGGTAGAATTGGGATACATAATCAGATGGTCGGTACGCTCAAGATCGCCAACTGTTTTGCCCATCAAGCGCTCGGGGCACCCTTCGGGCCAGATCAGATCGGACAATGGAACCGAAGCCAGTTTCGGCCCTAATCGATGCCCGTAAGGCAGGATGGCGATCGCGGGTTCGGTCATGACAGTTGCCCGGGAAAATTGACCTGACCGCGCATTAGAATATAGCCGCGACCCGCCACCTTGATACCGGTCATTGCATCGGCGGGTCCAACGCGTGTAACGGTCGCTTGGCCGGGGCGGCCCAAATCGTGGCCCTGTTCTGCCGTAAACGTATCTTTGGGCATCAAACCATACTTCCACAGGTAAGCTGCCATCGCCCCGGTTGCTGATCCCGTGAAGGGATCCTCGGGCGGGCTGGGCGGCAGCATCAACAGACGTGAGAATGTGTCGCCCGCCTCGGTCGCACCTTCCAGCGTCACAAGGAAGGGCTCGGCCATGTCCGACCCCGAATACCCGCCTGCTTCGATCACTTTTCGCAAAGGTTCTTCAACCAACTTCGCGGCGCGCAAGGCTTCATGATCGCGCAATACGGTGACACAAAAGGGCAACCCTGTGGATACCATCTGAGGTGGGGAGATGATCGCGCTTTCCGGCAGGCTGATGGCGGCGGCAACCAGATCGGCAGGAACCATCGCACCAAATTGCGGGGGAACCTGCGTCATCTCAATCTCATCACCATTGAGTTGGATGGAAACGATCCCTGCCCCGGTGTCCAGTGTCAGTGCATCCCCCTGAAACAGCCCACGCGACCGCATCGCCGCGACAGTGGCAATGGTTGGATGACCCGCAAAAGGAATTTCACGGCTGGCCAGAAAATAGCGCACTTGGAAGTCGGCCACGTCAGACGGCCCGGTAAAGGTACATTCGACCAAGGACGTTTCGCGCACGTAAGCCGTGCAGACATCTTTGGGTAGGACGGCCCCACCATGCACCACGGCGCATCCATTGCCACCAAAGGCGCGGTCGCTGAATGCGTCCACCCAGTCAAAATCAAACCAACTCATGTTTGGTGCCTCCGCCCTGCGAACCCGTATTGGTTCGCATATCTCACCCGTGGGGCGGCGGATGTCACGGGAAAATCACACGCTGCGGGGGCCGTTTTAGTGCACGGCCACCGGGGAAAAGTCATGTTCGCGCGCCAGAATAAAGGCCAGCTTGCGATCTGCGACCAGGGCCAGTTGCTGACCATCTGAGTCATGCACAGCGTAGAGCTGATCCAGATCACCGGCCTGTTCACGCAATTCGCGCGGCAGGTCAGCAACATCGACAGCTTTTACATAGACGATCCGGTCGCCTTCGGTGTTGATTTCAATCGGTGTATTCATTGCTCTTACCCCTTCCGTATATTGATTGTCTGAACCACGGTTTCAGGCACGGCGCGGGTCAGATCCACATGCAGCAGACCGTTTTCCATGATCGCCTCGCCCACTTCGACACCGTCCGCCAGCACAAACATGCGCTGAAATTGACGCGCCGCGATGCCGCGATGCAGAAAGATGCGCCCCTCGCTATCGTCGCGTTGACGGCCCCGGATCACCAGTTGGCGATCCTCGATGGTAATCGACAGGTCCTGTTCCGCAAAACCGGCCACAGCCAGCGTGATGCGATAGGAAAAATCCGAGGTCTGTTCGATGTTATAGGGCGGGTATCCTTCGTTTCCGGCCTTTGCAGACCGTTCCAGAAGGCGTTCCAACTGCTCGAACCCCAAAAGATGCGGGTATGAGCCAAGAGTAAGTTTCGACACGTATTTTCGTCCTTTATTGCCAAAGCGACGTGTGGTGCGGTCCCGTTCTGGCAACCGCGTATGATAGAATATGGGAATATGCAGGGATGTCCACAAGGTCTGGCCGGATAAACCCTGACACACTATCTTGTGTGGAAAGCACCACAACAACAACCGAGTCGTCCATGAACGCGCCCACTGACATTTCAATGAAAACAGATGAAGTTCTTCGGGTCGAGCTGGAGGTCTTTCGCCGCCAGCACCGCGATCTGGACGAGGCGATCGAAGCGCTGCAAGCCACGGGGACGTCGGACCAGTTAACGATCAAGCGGCTGAAAAAGCAGAAACTGCGCCTTAAGGACATCATTCGCCTGATCGAGGATCGACTGACCCCGGATATCATCGCCTGAAGGCCCTGTACCGCATTGCCAGATAGGCCGATTTGGCTATAGTGCGCGCTCTTTCGGCAGGCAAGGGCGACAAGCGGATGAGCGATGTGAAAGTGGGGATCATCATGGGCAGCCAGTCGGACTGGCCCACGATGAAAGAAGCCGCAGACATTCTGGATGAACTGGGCATTGCGTATGAAAAACGCATCGTTTCGGCCCACCGCACCCCTGATCGCCTTTGGGACTATGGCAAAACCGCCGTTCAGCGCGGCTTGGATGTGATTATCGCGGGTGCGGGCGGTGCTGCGCATCTGCCTGGGATGATGGCCTCAAAAACCCGCGTGCCGGTGATCGGTGTGCCTGTGCAGACGCGGGCCCTGTCCGGCGTCGATTCGCTGTATTCCATTGTGCAGATGCCCAAAGGTTTTCCGGTGGCGACCATGGCTATCGGCTCGGCCGGTGGGGCCAATGCCGGGTTGATGGCGGCCGGTATCCTTGCTCTGCAAGACCCAGCGCTGGCTGATCGTCTGGATGCCTGGCGCGCGGCCCTTTCGGCCTCGATCCCCGAGGAACCGCAGGGATGAGCCGTATCGGCTTCATCGGAACCGGACATATTGCAGCCCCCATTGCGCGTTTTCTTGCGGCAAAAGGGCACGAGATCGCCGTGACTGAGCGCAACGCCACAGTCTCGTCCGAACTGAAAGCTGAACTGGATATCGTGGTCGCGAACCCACAAGCGGTTCTTGACGCATCAGATATCGTTTTTCTTTGCCTGCGCCCCCAAATCGCCCCGGAAGTATTGGAACAGCTAAACTTTCGCTCGGATCAGCAGATCGTGTCAGTGATGGCGGCTGTATCGGTGGATCAGCTTGCCGCGTTATGCGCCCCCGCAACTGACTTTGTACAAACGATCCCATTGGGTTTTCTTCAGCAAGGTGGATGCCCGCTTGCAGCGTTCGGAAACGACGCCTTGCTGGCTGAATTGTTCGAGCCCGAAAACCCGGTCGTCAAGGTATCCAACGAGACCGCGCTGAATGCACATTTTGCCGTCTGCGCCATGGTCCCGGGCATTCTGGACGTGTTGGCAACGGGTGCCGAGTGGCTGGCCGAGCAAACGGGCGACGCGGATGCCTCAGAGTTTTATACGACACAGCTGCTATCCGGGTTTCTGCACACAATGCAAACTGGGCAAGCCGGGCGTTTGGCCGAAGAACGGGACGCGCTGGCAACTGATGGAACACTCAGCCTGCAAATGACGCAGGCCTTGCATGCGGGCAACGCACATGATGCGCTGCGCTCGGCCCTGCAGGCGATTGGAAAAAGGTTGGAGACTGATTGATGACGGACATGCTTGCTCCGGGGGCGCGGATTGGAATTCTGGGCGGTGGCCAATTGGGCCGGATGTTGTCCGTCGCAGCGGCCCGGTTGGGCTTTGTAACCCACATCTTTGAGCCAGGTGCCAACCCACCCGCCGGTCAGGTGGCGGAGCATGTGACGACTGCAGCTTATGATGACGCTGCGGCACTGAAGGCCTTTGCCGAGTCCGTCGATGTCATCACCTATGAATTCGAAAATATCCCGACCGAAGCGCTGGACCTGTTGGAAGCACATTGCCCTATCCATCCGGGGCGCGAGGCGCTGCGTGTCAGTCAAGATCGACTGACCGAAAAGACTTTCCTTGCCGGGTTGGGTTTGAAAACAGCGCCGTTCGCCGACATCACCGATCTGGACAGCCTAAAGGCAGCGATTGACCAGATTGGCACGCCAGCCATCCTGAAAACCCGTCGCTTTGGCTATGACGGCAAGGGGCAGGCGCGCCTGCGCGGCCCCGAGGATGCCGAGGCCGCACTGGCCGATATGGCAGGCACGCCCGCAATCCTCGAAGGGTTCGTCAATTTCAGCCACGAGGTATCGGTCATCGCCGCCCGCAGCATCGACGGTCAAGTGTCCTGTTTCGACCCCGGTGAAAACGTGCACCGCGATGGCATCTTGCACACCACCACGGTACCCGCCCGCCTTGCCCCGGCGCAACGAACCGATGCTGTTCTTCTGGCCGCCAATATCTTGAACGCGCTGGATTACGTCGGTGTCATGGGGGTCGAACTGTTCGTCACGTCAGAAGGGTTGATCGTGAATGAGGTTGCGCCTCGGGTGCACAACTCGGGTCACTGGACACAGAACGGCTGCGCGGTGGATCAGTTCGAACAGCATATCCGCGCTGTGGCGGGATGGCCCCTGGGTGATGGTCAACGCCATTCGGACGTGGTCATGGAGAACCTGATCGGTGATGATATGGACCGTGTGCCGGAATTGGCACGGGAACGCGACGTGGCGCTTCATCTCTATGGCAAGGCTGAGGTCAAACCGGGCCGCAAGTTGGCGCATTTCAACCGCATCACGCAGTGACTCAGCCCACGAACCGTGCGGCGATATCGCCGGACATGAAACTAACCCGCCCACCAGCCAGCGTGGCGGCGACGCGGTGGGACCGAGCATCAAGGATCACTAGGTCTGCGCGTTGACCCGGGGCGAGCGTGCCCCGGTCCTGCAACCCAAGAACCCGTGCCGGACCGGAAGAGACCAACGCCCAGGCTCCGGCCAGATCCAACAGACCGGATTTGGCCAGCATCAAAGCCGCGCGCCTGGGACTGGGGTAATGGTAATCCGAGGCGAGCGCATCACACAGCCCCATCGTGATCAGATCCAACGCGCTGACGTTGCCCTTGTGCGATCCGCCACGCACCACGTTGGGTGATCCGAGAATAACGTGATCCCCAGCAGCCCGTGCAGCCTCGGCTGCCTCTAGCGTTTCTGGGAATTCCGCGATCTGCGCCCCCCGCGCCCGCCAATCGGCGCGGGTTTGGGCGGTTGCGTCGTCATGACTGCCCATACGGACACCCTGCTCGGCCAGCGCCGTACAGAGCGTGTCCAAGGCAGCGGGCACATCATCCCGGCGGGCATGCATGGACAGCAGCATCTCAAAATGTGCGTCCGGATTGCGCCCTGCCTTAAGCGCCTGCCCCGTTAAACGTGGCGGCTTGCGCCCCTCGGCCAACCGGTCATGCGGCAAGTGGTCGTTGAACACGACATAGGGCACCTGCCAATCGGCGATGCGTTCAGGCAGGCTGGAGTATTCCGCCAGCATGTGTGTTTCGAACCGTAGCTGAGGCAGCAGATCGGTGACGACGCGATCTTTGACCGACGCGATAGCATCAAAAACTTGGCCAGCGAATTCAGGGCCGCGTACGCCGCCCTCCCAACTCAGGAACTGGGCCAGAACCGCCGTCGTGATCCCGTTGGCGGCCAGTTCAGCCTCGACCGACAGGATGCCCTCGTCCATCTGCTTCATCGCACCGCGGCGCGGTGCGATGTGACGCTCGAACCCGTCGCCGTGCAGGTCGATGATACCGGGCATCACAAGATATCCCGACAGTTCGATTGTTCGGCCAGCGCGGTCCTCTTGCACGATCCCCTCAGAAATGGACAGGTCTGCACGAGTCATCCCTTGGTCCGGCAACAAGACCTCTGCGCCGGATAAAGTCAGAGAAAGTGCAGTCATTGGGAAGGCTCCGACGCGGGTTCCGAACAATCCTGCCCGATGCAGATTTCGTCGATGATTTCCATCACCCCGTCCAGCCATGTGATCTGTGGGTCAAACTGTCCAAACTCGATGAAATGCAGCGCCTGCGCCATCACGCGGGGGTTGTTCATCATGAAAGTGTGGGTCACTGGCAGAACGATATGGTCCGCCATCCCGTCGACCTTGGTGGTCTCAACCGAGACCTTGCCGTCATCCGAACCGTCAATCATCGACGAAAACAGCGGGTTCAGCGAATTCTCACCGGCGATGACACCCAGTTCGAAATCCGCAGGCGGCAGTTGCCTTGGGATACCTTCGGGGCCCGTCCCCAGCGCCAGGCCAGCCGGGCCATTCAGCATCCCGAACACCTCATACGCGCTAAGTTCGTCCACTAACTGACTGCCCTGATTGGGCGGGCCGAGCATGACGACGCGACCCAGATTCTCCGGATGGTTATCCTGTAGCCAATAGCGCAACAGGATGCCGCCCATCGAATGCGCAACCACATTGACTTTGTCGTCGCCACATTCGGCAAATGCATCTGGCAGCGTCTTTGCAGCCAGTTCGGGAATAGGCAGGTCCGTGGACGGATATCCCGGGCGCACAACGGTGTAACCATGCGACTTGAACAGCTGTTCCATGACGGTAAAGGACGCTTCGGTCCGTGCTAGCCCATGCAGCAGGACCACGCATTTTGCCTGCACAATGGCAGGTACAAAGAACAGAAAGAGGGCAAGCAAGTAACGCATAGCCGCCAGATAAGGTCTAACGTCCAGCGAATAAACCCCTACCGCGGCGTCCTGCGCAGAACGGCCAGTGCAATTCCGCCCAATACCAGGCCCGCCCCCAGGATCAGGCGCAGACTGGCGGCCTCACCCAGCAGGAGGATACCGCCAATAATGGCTATGATCGGAACGCTGAGTTGCACGACGGCCGCCGTTGTGGGTGTCAATTCCCGCAGAACCTGATACCACAGCGCATACCCCATCCCCGAAGTAACCGCGCCGGCCAACGCGGCCAGCAAGTATCCGTTAGCGGTCATTTGCCAAGCCCCTCCTGTCGCCAACAAAGCCAGCGTTGTCACGGGCAATGCCACGACAAAATTGGCCGCAGTGCCGGATAAGGCATCAGGTTCGGACTTGCCAACCAACGAATAGATTGCCCAGCCGATCCCGGCGGCGATCATCAGGACAGCCCCGATCGGGTTGACCTGTATCGATCCGGACGGCCACAGCACGTAGACCAACCCCAGCAATGCGATTGCGGCGCCCGCGATCTGTCGACCAGTGGGCAGAGTACCTTTCACTGATGTCACAGTGAACATCGTCACCTGCACCACCCCGAACAGTATCAGCGCGCCAAGACCCGCATCCAGCGTCAGATAGGCGATAGAGAATCCGATCATGTACAGGGACAACGACCCCGCCCCGGCAATCCTGCGTCGGTCAAACAGGGGCAAGTGGCCAGCCTTTAGAAGAACCAACCCGGCTAGCACCACTGCGCCAGCTAAGACCCGCACCACGGCAAAGGCGGCAGGATCGCTGGCGCCACTATCAATCGCCAGACGATTAAGTATCGAGTTGGACGCAAAGGCGCACATCGTCAGGCACGTGAGTAGGAACAGTTTCATATCAACCGCATAGCCGGTTTCGGCGCGTTTTGCACACTCACATTCCCGCGGGTGGTCCGCAAAACGGAACGGGGCCGCCCGAAGGCGACCCCGTCCCTATATTTTAAGGCTTCCCCTTCGGCGGCTTGGCCTTACAGCCAAGCGCCTGTCGGGACCGTCAGAATTCGCCGAGGCGAATTCGACGTCTTACATCATGCCGCCCATGCCGCCCATGTCGGGCATGCCGCCGCCAGCAGGCGCGCCGTCTTTGGCAGGCTTGTCAGCAACCATTGCTTCGGTGGTGACCAGCAGGCCAGCAACCGACGCCGCGTCTTCCAGTGCGGTACGGACAACTTTGGCCGGGTCGATCACGCCGAACGAGAACATGTCGCCATATTCTTCGGTCTGAGCGTTGAAACCAAAGGCCGCTTCCGAAGATTCGCGAACCTTGCCTGCAACAACTGCGCCGTCGACGCCCGCGTTCTCAGCAATCTGGCGCAGCGGCGCTTCGATGGCTTTACGCACGATATTGATGCCTGCGTCCTGATCAGCGTTTGCGCCTTTCAGAGTGTCCAGTGCTTTACCGGCCTGAACCAGCGAAACGCCACCGCCCACAACAACGCCTTCCTGAACGGCTGCGCGCGTTGCGTTCAGAGCATCGTCAACACGATCTTTACGCTCTTTCACTTCAACTTCGGTCATGCCGCCGACGCGGATAACAGCAACACCGCCTGCCAGTTTGGCAACGCGTTCTTGCAGCTTCTCACGGTCGTAATCCGACGAGGTTTCTTCGATCTGAGTGCGGATCTGAGCAACACGTGCTTCGATCTCGGCTTTCTCGCCAGCACCGTCGACGATGGTGGTTTCGTCTTTGGTGATTTCGATCTTCTTGGCGGTGCCCAGCATGTCCATGGTGACGGACTCGAGCTTCATGCCCAGATCTTCGCTGATGACCTGACCACCGGTCAGGATTGCGATGTCCTGCAGCATGGCTTTGCGACGATCGCCGAAGCCCGGTGCTTTGACAGCAGCAATTTTCAGGCCGCCGCGCAGTTTGTTAACAACCAGAGTTGCCAGCGCTTCGCCTTCAACGTCTTCTGCAATAATCAGCAGCGGCTTTTGCGACTGGATCACTTGCTCCAGCAGCGGAACCATCGGCTGCAGCGAGGACAGTTTCTTTTCGTGCAGCAGGATCATGCAGTCGTCGAGATCTGCGATCATTTTGTCTGCGTTGGTGACGAAGTAAGGCGACAGGTAGCCACGGTCAAACTGCATGCCCTCGACAACATCGGTCTCGGTTTCCAGACCTTTGTTTTCTTCGACGGTGATAACGCCTTCGTTGCCAACCTTCTGCATCGCGTCTGCGATTTGCTGACCGATTTCGGCTTCGCCGTTGGCCGAGATGGTGCCAACCTGAGCGACTTCAGCCGAGTCTTTGACTTCACGCGCCATCTCTTTGATGCCTTCAACGACCTTGGCAGTTGCCAGGTCGATGCCGCGCTTCAGGTCCATCGGGTTCAGGCCAGCAGCAACCTGCTTCAGACCTTCTTTGACGATCGACTGAGCCAGAACAGTTGCAGTGGTGGTGCCGTCGCCGGCTTCGTCATTGGTGCGGCTGGCGACTTCTTTCACCATCTGCGCGCCCATGTTTTCGAACTTATCTTCCAGTTCGATTTCCTTGGCAACCGATACACCGTCTTTGGTGATGCGCGGTGCGCCGAAGGATTTGTCCAGAACCACGTTGCGGCCTTTGGGGCCCAGGGTCACTTTGACAGCATCGGCCAGGATGTTCACACCTGACAGCATGCGGTTGCGGGCATCGGTGTCGAACTTGACGTCCTTAGCAGCCATGTTGTTTCTCCTTGAGAAAAATGTTGGAAATGAAGATCAGAGAAGCGCGGGCGCTTACTCGATGATCCCCATGATGTCGCTTTCTTTCATCATCAGCAGCTCTTCGCCGTTGACCTGAACCTCGGTGCCCGACCACTTGCCGAACAGGATCTTGTCGCCAGCTTTTACAGCCATTGCGATCAATTCGCCGCTGTCCTTGCGTGCGCCTTCACCGGTCGAAACGACTTCGCCTTCGCTGGGCTTTTCTTTTGCACTTTCGGGAATGATCAACCCGCCTGCGGTTTTTTCATCGCTTTCGGTACGACGAACCAGCACGCGGTCATGAAGCGGTTTCAATGCCATCTTTGCAGCTCCTTGGGCTCAAAGTTTATCTATCCTCCCCTCGCCTTTCAGCGAGGCGTTAGCACTCGGTAGTAGAGAGTGATAACGACGCATAGCTAGGGGGTCGAAATGACCGAGTCAACAAGTTGCCTAAATATTTTTCGCACGTAGAACCACAAACCGTCCGGTTTACTCGGCGCCCTAGCTAACTAAGGTGATGGCGACCACATTTGACCAAGGCAGATTCGATGCGTGGGCTCCGGACAATCACAACTATCTTGTTGTTTTTAATTACTATTACTGTTGGTTTAGCCACATCAGCACAGGCGCAGACCCTTACCGAAACGGTCCAGAGGTGGGAGCGCCGCCTTGATGCCCGGATCGGGCTGCTGCTTTATGATCCCAGCAACGAATGGGAGGTTTCATACCGCGCCGATGAGCTGTTTCCGATGTCCAGCACGTTCAAACCGCTCTTGTGCGGCGCTGTGCTGGCAGAGGTGGACGCAGGTACGGAAAGCCTGTCAGATCACGTCACGTACCAGTCAACGGATCTGGTAGATTACTCCCCTGTCACCAGCAAACATGTTGAGACCGGTATGACTGTCGGCGCGCTATGCGAAGCAACGATGACGATTAGCGACAATGCTGCGGCCAATCTGCTGTTGCGCCGTCTGGATGGGCCTGCCGGACTGACCGAGTTTCTTCGGACAAACGGCGACGGCATCACCCGCCTGGATCGATGGGAGACGGTTCTGAATGAAGCCACTCCAGGCGATCCGCGCGACACTACAACGCCTCGGGCAATACTGGCAACGCTGGATCGGTTGCTATTTGACCGGGCGCTCTCACCCGCATCCTCCGCTCAACTCAGGCAATGGATGATAGACGATCAAGTGGCCGACGGGCTTATCCGCGCGCACGTGCCTGACGGGTGGACGATTGGGGACAAGACCGGTGCCGGAGGCCACGGCAGCCGTGCGATCGTTGCCTTTCTGCAGACACCCGAGCCCCGCACCTATCTGGCCGCCATCTATCTGACCGAAAGCGATGCGCCATTTCCTGAACGCAACGCCGTCCTTTCAGATATAGGCCGCGCCATGATTGCCGAAATCGCCGCACGACCTGACTAGTTCGCATCTTCCCAGCTATAGGCCCAGTGCTTCAACCCTTCGGCCCCCGTAGCCGACAGCGCATAGACCCCCTTATCGACCTTGTCGAACCACCCGTAGTGATTGTCCCGCATCAGGCGCGTGGCCTCGGCGACGCCGGTGGATTGGGCGACGTCCGCCCCCTTTGTCGCGCCGCATTCGGCCAGATGGGCTGCACATTTCAGCGCGTCCTGACGATAGGCCGTCACGATCCCGTGCCGGGTGGCCCCACCTGCGTTGGGATCACCTTCAAGCCGGTCAAATTCACGCAGCAGACGAGCCGCTTTTGCTTTGTTTTTTCGCGGCGCATACGGGCCCGGGTCACATTGCACCTCGACCGCACCGTCGGCACGTACAGTGATCAGACCAAGGCCAAGCCTGCGGCACAGCGCCAAATTGTCCTTTAACGCACGCCGCGCGGTTCGCCCCTTGGGTTTGCACACACCGATATAGACCTGGTCAGTCACCCTTAACCGCGTGATTGCCTGATGAAACAGCGCCAAGGAGAACCGTAGCTTCAGCTCAACAATCACCGGCTTATCGCCATCCCGAACAGCGACGATATCGGCAGCGCCAACTTCGCCTTTGACGGTATAGCCCTGACGCTCGAACAGCGCCTTGATCGGCGGGTATAGATCCTGCTCGCGGTCCATTCCGCCATGCTATGCAAATTTGCCGCGAAAGCCAGCCATCACCTGCATCTGGCTTGAATACATTGCTGCGCAAAGGCAATGTCGCGGTCACACTGAAGTTTCCGAGATGATCCTTATGCGCCTGTTTGCACCGCTGCTTTTCCTTTTCCTGCCCGCCGCCGTACAGGCCGCATGCGAAGGGAATGATCTGAGGCCGGGACTGAGCCCTGCGGTAAAGTCCGAACTGCAACAGGCAGTGGCCGATATCCCATTTCCCGAAGGTAACCACTGGATCGCTTCCAAGGGCGACACGGTTCTACACCTTGTTGGCACGTTGCATGCCAATGACCCACGCATGGACGCAGTGGTCGAACGGCTAACGCCGACCCTCAGCGTTGCGGACGCGTTTTATTTCGAGGTAACGCAGGAAGAAATGGACGCGTTCGAACAAGACCTGGCCAAGGACATGAGCCCGGTGATGATCACCTCGGGACCCAGCCTGATTGACCTGATGTCCGAGGAAGACTGGTCTGCCCTGTCTGACGGGCTATCCGAGCGCGGTATCCCCGGCTGGATGGCAGCCAAAATGCGGCCCTGGTTTCTGAGCATGATGCTGGGCGTCCCCCCGTGTATGATGCAGGACCCCAGTGCGAGCCACGGGATGGACGCCCGTCTGGATCAACTGACTGACGAGTTGGGCATCCCCAAACGCTCGCTTGAACAGGTTGCCGATCTTATGAGTATGTTCGACAGCCACCCCATCGAAAAGCAGGTCCGGTCCCTTGTGCGGATGGCCGGTGCCATGGGCGGCAGCGAGGATCAACTGGCGACGATGGCCAATGCATATCTGGAAGAGAAACATGTTGAAATCATCCAGCTCGCCCGCCTGCAGGGTTTGGAAGACTCGGGCCTGCCGCCCGAAGTATTCGACGAGGAATGGAATGATTTCGAGCAAAAGCTTCTGGTCGAGCGCAACAGCAAATGGATGCAGAAAATTCTGAACATTCAGGAGCAAACTGTCGTGATCGCGGTCGGTGCCGGGCATCTTGGGGGCGATTACGGGCTGCTGAACCAATTGCAACAGGCCGGGTACACCCTGACCCGCGCCCCGTTCTGACCCACCTCGATTTCAGACCAACCGTCGCAGCGTAGACACTGTCGGGTGACAACCCCGGCGGACCGCCCTATAAGGCGCGCAAAATGATCACCCTCAGGACGCTGACATGACAACGCTCGTATTTGGACATAAATCCCCCGACACCGACTCCACAGGTTCACCTATCCTGTGGTCATGGTACCTGAACGAAATCAGAGGCGAACAGGCTGAGCCGGTTTTGCTGGGCGAACCCAACACCGAAGCGGCATTCCTGCTGCAGCGCTGGGACCTGCCAAAGCCGCGCATCATCGAGGACGTGGCCGAGGGCGCGCCGGTTGTCATCGTGGACACCAACAACCCGGCCGAGCTGCCAGCCAGCGTAAACAGCGCCGACATCCGCGCGATCATCGACCACCACAAACTGGTTGGTGGACTGGAAACCAAAGGTCCCATCGACATCACCGTGCGCCCGCTGGCCTGCACGGCGACCATCATGATGGACCTGATCGGTGACGACGCCGCCAATATGCCCGACGCCATCAAAGCCGCCGCTCTGACCTGCATTCTGTCGGATACGCTGGAATTCCGCTCGCCCACCACCACCGCACATGACCGCGCAGTGGCCGAGAAGCTGGCCGCTGATCTGGGCCTGGACATCGCGACCTATGCCGCCGAAATGTTCGCGGCCAAATCGGATGTGTCGTCTTTCTCGGACGCCGAACTGATCCGCATGGACAGCAAGGAATATGAGATCGACGGTACCAAGTTCCGCGTTTCGGTTCTGGAAACCACCGCACCGGGCGTTGTACTGGACCGCAAGGCAAGCCTAGCGGGTTCGATGGCTGACGTAGCCAAGGAAGACGGCGTTGATCAGGTTCTGCTGTTCGTGGTCGATATCCTGAACGAAGAAGCCACGCTGCTGGTACCCAACGATCTGGTCAGGGGCGTCGCGGAAAAGAGCTTTGGCGCAAGCGTGGACGGCGATGCAGTAGTCCTGCCCGGCATCATGAGCCGCAAAAAGCAGATCATCCCGAACCTCAAGGTCTGACGCTGACAAACATCCCAATCGAAAGGCGCCCCAACACGGGCGCCTTTTTTCTTTGCTACTAATGTTTTGCGCGAATGGCATCCGTTGGTAGTCTGAAATCAATAGCCAGACAGCGAATTGGGTCAGACGACGTTCATGAGTTCCCGCAAGTTCAGCACCACACGCGACATCCTGAGATTTGAGGGCAAGGACAAACCTGCCTATTGGCGGCGGTTTGCCATGCTTCTGACGTTATCCGTGGTGATCGCCACAATGGGTATGCTGCGAGATTCTGGTGCGGTGGTCATTGCCGCAATGCTTGTTGCGCCATTGATGACCCCGATCCTTGGGGTTGCGGCGGCGATGGTCATGGGGTGGTTGGGTCGCGCGTTCAAACTGGCTTTGATTGTCTGCGGCGCCGCAGTGATCAGCGTCTTACTGGCGTGGCTTCTTGTCTATCTCGCAGACGTCCCTCGCGGCATTCTGATCCCCGATCAGGTTCTGGCCAGAACGGATCCGGGCACCGAGGATCTGATCGTTGCGCTGGCCGCCGGGGTGGCCGCTGCATACGTTCAGATCAACCGGTCTGAGGCCAGCCTGCTTCCCGGTGCAGCCATCGGCGTGTCATTGGTGCCACCTCTGTCTGCTTCGGGTGTGTTGCTTTATTTCAACGAACCAGCCGAGGCCTATGAGGCTGGCCTGCTTTTCGCCACCAACCTTGGTGCGATCATTCTGTCCGCTTGCGCAGTTTACATCGTATATGCAGCGCGGGCGGTGGCGTTTAGCAAGGGTCGGCGCAAGCTAAACTTCACCGCAAGCGTGGTGGTGACACTGGCATTCCTGGCCTTCGTTGTCCTTCAACTTGGAAAGTCGACCTACAACCGTTACCTCGAAACCCGGACCGAGGCGCAGTTGGCGCAAACGATCCGGGACTGGGCCGATCCGGTGTCGGTCGAGATCATCCGCGTGGACGTGAATGCCAAACGCAAACACGCCGATATTTGGCTGATCGTGGACCTTCCGATTGAAGCCGCTTACAAAGTATCCTCGATCGCCGGTTTGCTACCCGAGACCCTGCGTGACACGCCTTTGGTCGACGTACTTCAGAAAGAACTGGGGCCGGGTTATCTGGTCGTAGTCCGTTTCCAGAACAGGATCGGCGCACAGATCATATTGGGCACCGAAAACGTCCAACAAGCACCCGATGTCGAAGAAATCGTCGAATGACACGATCAGACACACCGTGTTCGACCCGCAATTGGTATTGCGGGATGGCCAAGAGGTGAAAGCTTTGCCATAGCTGTCACAACTCAAAATTTCAGGTCCCGAGGCTCCCATGACCCAGATCATCCACACGCTTTCCGAGATTTCAGGCCGCTACAAGGCACTGTTCGTTGACCTGTGGGGATGCGTTCACAACGGCATCACTGCCTATCCCGATGCGGTCGCGGCTTTGCAAAACTACCGGGCGCAAGGCGGGATCGTTGTGCTGGTCACCAACTCACCCAAACCGCGTGCTGGCGTGGCTGAGCAGCTTGGACAATTCAATGTCCCCGCAGATGCCTATGACACCATCGCCACCAGTGGGGATTCGGCACGTTCCGCCATGTTCCGTGGGGCGGTTGGTGAAAAAGTCTATTTCATGGGGGAATGGGAACGCGACGCGGGTTTCTTTGAGCCGCTGAAAATACTACACCATCCGATCCACATCGAACGTGTCCCGCTGGATGAGGCCGAAGGGATCGTCTGCTGCGGGCCGTTCGACCCAATGGCGGATCCGGCGGTCAATCGCGCCGATTTCCTCTATGCCAAGCAGAAAGGCATGAAGCTGCTCTGCGCCAACCCCGACATCGTTGTTGACCGGGGCGAGATACGCGAATGGTGCGCGGGCGCGTTGGCGAAGCTGTATACCGAGATGGGAGGCGAGAGCCTGTATTTCGGAAAACCCCACCCCCCGATCTATGATCTTGCGCGGCGCAGGCTGCAGGAATTGGGTCATGACATCCCTGATGGCGACATTCTTGTGATCGGCGACGGCCCGCATACGGACATTCTGGGCGGTATGGGCGAAGGGATTGATTCTCTGTTCATCTCGGGTGGTTTGGCCGCAGCGGAAACAAAAACTGAGCATCATCCGCATCATGAATCCCTAAGTGATTATATTGCAAAGGAAAACATCAATCCTACCTACACAATCGGTCGATTGAGGTAGTCAGAAAAGACTTGATTTTCTGCAGTTGCGAAGTAATAAAGTTGCCAAACCGGGGCGACTTGAGTTGTTTTGTTGCCCATTGAACTCGAGTGAGGGCGACATGTTGGATAATCTTCCACGCGGCACGATCTGTATTGAAGACATCGAGATGGGCATGACCCGCCACCTGCGCAAAGTGGTGACGGACGAAGATATCGAGATGTTCGCGCAGGTTTCGACGGACCGGAATCCGGTACACTTGGACGACGACTATGCCCGCGACACGATCTTTGAAGGTCGTATCGCCCACGGCATGTTGACGGCGGGCCTGATCTCGGCCGTGATCGGCGAGCAGCTGCCGGGCCACGGCACGGTCTATATGGGTCAGTCTCTCAAATTCCTGGCTCCGGTGCGCCCTGGCGATATGGTCTATGCCGAGGTCAAAGTGATCGACATAGACTTTGCCAAGCGTCGCGTGAAACTGGATTGTCACTGTGCGGTCGATGGCAAGAAGGTGCTGGTAGGCGAAGCCATGGTTTTGGCCCCTTCGCGCAAGTTCGACTGAAGATTCGATACCTTTATCCTTTTGAAGGGCACTGGGAACGGTGCCCTTTTTTGTTGCGCGGCATTTGTACCAATCAGGTGCTTGAACCCGGTCACCAGTCCCGCTAGGCAAGCTACATGCAGATCATCCGTGATTTCCAGTTTGTCGAGCCAGAAGACCGCGGTGCCAGTGTGGCAATCGGGAACTTTGATGGCGTGCATGTGGGCCATCAGTCGGTGATTGAACTTGCACAAAGCGTGGCCCCGGATGCTCCGCTTGGTGTTCTGACGTTCGAGCCTCACCCTCGCGAGTACTTTGCACCCGATGCCCCACCTTTTCGTCTGATGCGCGGAAACGCACGTGCGCACCGGTTGGAGAAACTGGGTGTACAAAAGCTGTACGAATTGCCGTTCAATGCAGCGCTTGCCGGTCTGACGCCCGAAGGCTTTGCCCGCAATGTCATCTGCGAGGGACTTGGTCTATCGCACGTCGTGGTCGGCGCGGATTTCTGCTTCGGCAAAGGGCGCAGTGGCACCGCCGAAGACATGGCCCGGTTCGGGCAAGAGATGGGGTTTGGCGTCACCATTGCACCGCTCATGGAACGATCTGACGACGTGGTATCCTCGACTGGTATCCGCACCGCGCTGACCGATGGCCGCCCCCGCGACGCCGCGGCAATGCTGGGCCATTGGCACCGGGTCGAGGGCGAGGTGATTGGCGGCGAACAACGCGGGCGCGAGCTTGGCTTCCCCACCGCGAATATGTCCATCGAAGGGTTGCACCCGCCGAAGTTCGGCGTCTATGCGGTGCTGGTCGATGTGCTCGACGGACCTCATCAGGGCAGCTATCACGGCGCCTCTTCGGTTGGCGTGCGTCCCATGTTCAACGGAGAGGTTCCGAATATCGAGACCTTCCTGTTCGATTTCTCAGGCGATCTGTATGGCTCAACCCTGTCCGTCGGCCTGGTCGAATACCTGCGCCCAGAGATGACGTTTGACGGGCTGGATGCCCTGATCGCGCAGATGGATGCCGATTGCGACAAGGCCCGCACCCTGTTGGCCGCGCTATGACCACCGACCCGATAGATCGCAAAGGCCTTGGCCCACGGTTCTGGGAACGCAAACCGCTGACCAAGATGAACCAGCGCGAATGGGAAGCCTTATGCGACGGCTGCGGCAAATGCTGCCTGAACAAGCTTGAGGACGAGGACACCGGCGAGGTCGCCCTGACCTGCGTCGCCTGCCGTCTGCTGGACGATGAGACCTGCCGCTGCACGCAATACGACATCCGCCACCAATTCGTCCCGGAATGTATCGTGATGAAGCCCAACAACATCGACGATCACGCCTATTGGCTGCCCCAAACTTGCGCCTATCGACTGCTGTGGGAGGGGAAGCCGCTTTACGACTGGCATCCCCTGATATCAGGTACACCGGACAGCGTGCACGCAGCTGGCATGTCAGTTCAGGGGCGCACGGTGTCCGAATTCGAAACCCCCTTGGAAGAGTGGGAAGACTATATCATTGAGGAACCCAGCTGATGTATTTCGCCTCTGACAATTCCGGTCCGGTTCACCCGCAGGTTATGGCCGCTTTGAACGAAGCCAATCAGGGCTTCCAAATGGCCTATGGGGCCGACACCCTGATGAACGAAGTGCGCGATCGTATTCGCGGTATCTTCGAAGCGCCGGGGGCCGCAGTCTATCTGGTGGCCACCGGGACAGCTGCGAATTCGCTGGCTCTGGCGACACTCTCAAACCCATGGGAAACCGTGTTCTGTTCACCCGTCGCGCATATCCATGAGGATGAATGCAACGCGCCCGAGTTCTATAGCGGCGCAAAGCTGACACTGGTGCCGGGCGGCGACAAAATGGAGCCCGCAGCGCTGCGCCGCACGATTTTGGCCGAGGAAACACGTGGTGTGCACGGCCCCCAGCGTGGGCCCGTGTCGATCACGCAGGTGACAGAGCGTGGCTCGGTTTACTCACTGGCCGAGTTGCAGGCGCTGTGCAGTGTTGCCAAAGAATACGACCTACCAGTTCATCTGGATGGTGCCCGGTTCACCAACGCGCTTGTCGCGCTCAATTGCTCACCCGCTGAGATGACGTGGAAAGCGGGCGTGGATGCGGTCAGCTTTGGCGGCACCAAGAATGGGTTGATGGGTGTCGAAGCTGTGGTTTTCTTTGACGAATCCAAGGCCTGGGAGTTTGAGTTGCGCCGCAAGCGTGGTGCGCATCTGTTCTCCAAGCATCGTTATTTGTCCGCCCAGATGTCTGCATATCTGGAGGATGATCTTTGGTTGCAGTTGGCCCGGCAAGCCAACGCTAACTGCGCGCATCTGGCCGATGGTCTACGCGGCAAAGGCGCAACCTTCCTGCATGAGCCACAAGCCAATATGATCTTTGCGCAGTTTTCGCGCGCGCGTCACAAGCAGTTGCACCAAGCGGGTGCGGTTTATCATCTGTGGGGCGCAGAGCTGGACGGTGCGGATGACGACGAGATCCTAGCCTGTCGACTGGTCTGCGACTGGTCGATCAACTCCGATGATATCGACCGGTTCATCGGCTTGTTGTGATTTCAGGGGTTAGGGGCGTCATCCTGTCCACAACATGGTTCAGGATAGACCACGCCAAAACTTTCGAATGACGGCAGCCGTCTGATCCGGGTGAGTGATTGGGACCATGTGGTCAGCACCCGAAACAACGCCCGTTCTGGCATTGGGAAGCCGCCGGGCAAGACCTTCTCCGATCGCGGGCATGACGGGGTGCGTCTCAGACCCGCTCAGGATCAGAACCGGCATGGATGCGCGGTCCAGAACGCCAGGGTTCAGCATCCCCTTCTGATCAAGGAACAAAGCGTCATCAACGGCGGGCACAACGTGAATACCACGGATCATTCCCGCGCGTGTCCGCTCTGGCAATTCGGGCCATCGTGGGCCGTTCTGTGCGCCCCACATCCGGTTAAACAATCGGGCGGCTTGCTCAAAATTCCCGGCCGCGAGCGCATCAGAGACAGGTTTCGCCTCTTCATCATGTTGCCGCACCAAATCGGGCGTGTCCTGAATCGCAACCGCAAAGAACACAGGTTCGATCAGGACCGCACTGCGAACCAGGTCCGGAAACTCGACAGCCAGCCGAAGGGCCAGCATTCCGCCAAAGGAATGCCCGATCAAGTCCATCGGTCCGGTCAGGTGCGCGGCCGACAGTTGGGTCACTTGGTCAAAGAGATCCCCGTGCCCGTCCCAATCTGTACTGCGGCCATGGGACGGCATGTCTGGGGTCGTAAATGTCGCCTCGCCCTCTAGAGCCGTCGCCAGCCCCGACCACGCCCCGGAATGCGCGATTGTGCAGTGCAGGGCGAGCACCTCGCGCGCGCCCTGACCCAACGTTCTGACAAAGATCTTGTCTGTCAGGGGGGTGTCCCTCACCCCTTCAGTTCCGACATATGGCGGTCCAGATCATCCAGCCGGTCCTGCCCCCAGAACCGCTGATCGTCTTCGGTGATGTAAAACGGCGCGCCAAATACGCCGCGATCCACGGCCTCTTCCAGATTGGCGGCATAAGTTTCCGCGCCCACCAGAAGGCCGCTATCCGCCAGCCCCGGATCAAAACCGGCCTGTGTCAGGCAATCGCGGATCACATCATCCTGCGCGATGTCTTTCTCCTCAGCCCAACAGGCCCGCACGAAGGAATGCGCAAGTTTGCCGACATCGCCTGATCCATCCTTGATCGCAGCAATGATCGCATAGGATGACGGCGCCGCATTGGTCGGCCAATGCGCGGGTTGCAGATTGAACTCCATCCCAAGCTGCTTGGACTGTCGCTGTAGTTCCTGTACCCGATATTCGATCCGAGAAATATGGCGGTCCTTGGGTGGAGTGCCCCCCGTGCGCCCAAACAGGGCGACAATATCCATCGGCTTGTAGTTGATCGTCGCGCCATGTTTCGCCGCGACCTCTTCCAACCGCATACCCGCCAGATAGGTATAGGGCGAGAGTGTCGCAAAATAGTAGTCAATCTGGGTCATCTGCACTTTCTCCGCTGCGTTATCTTTGCTGGACGTTAGACCCGTGCTAAGCGGTGTCAACATCACGAATCTGTCACATTGCCATTGCTGCCCGGGGACCTCAGCCGATGCCGACACTCAACGAACCCAAGCTTATCGCTGGGAACGCCAACCTTCCTCTTGCCGAATCCATCTCGCGACGCATGAGCCTGTATCGCGGCGTCGATCAGAATCTGGTCGATGCGCGGGTCGAGCGCTTTAATGACGGCGAGATTTTCGTCGAAGTGTTCGAAAACGTGCGCGGCGAGGATATGTTCATTGTCCAACCTACGTCGAACCCAGCGAATGACAACCTGATGGAGTTGCTGATCATCGCCGATGCGCTGCGCCGGTCTTCCGCACAGCGTATCACCGCCGTGATACCCTATTTTGGTTACGCCCGTCAGGATCGCCGCACCAAGGCGCGGACGCCAATCAGCGCCAAGCTGGTGGCCAACATGCTGACCGGTGCAGGGATCGAGCGGATCCTGACCATGGACCTGCACGCAGCACAGATTCAGGGGTTCTTCGACATGCCTGTCGACAACCTTTATGCATCGCCGATTTTTGCGCTGGATGTGAAACACCAATTCCAGGACAATCTGGACGAGCTTATGGTCGTATCACCTGACGTAGGCGGCGTGGCCCGCGCGCGCGAGCTCGCCAAGCGCATCAACGCCCCCCTGTCGATCGTAGACAAACGCCGCGAAAAGGCGGGCGAAGTGGCTGAGATGACAGTGATTGGCGACGTCAAAGACAAGATCTGCCTGATCGTCGACGACATGTGCGACACCGCGGGTACGCTGTGCAAAGCCGCTCAGGTCCTGCTGGATAACGGTGCGAAGGAGGTTCACTCGTATATCACGCACGGCGTCATGAGCGGCCCCGCGGTCGAACGCGTGACAAATTCGGTGATGAAATCTCTGGTGCTGACCGACACGATCCAGCCCACCAAAGAGATCACCAACGCCAAGAACATCCGCATCGTACCAACCGCTCCAATTTTCACTCAGGCAATCCTGAACATCTGGAACGGAACAAGCGTGTCTTCGTTGTTCGAGGACAAGACGCTGACCCCAATCTACGAGTCGATGTATCACATGGACTGACCAAGTCGGGCGGCGCAGCAGCCGCCCTATTTTGTCAACACACAAAGGCAGGACGAACCCGTGACAGCCTCAAAACGCATTGTTCTTTCCAGCGACCACGCAGCGATCGCGCTGCGCCAGGCGGTCGCCGATCATATCTCGGCACAAGGCTGGGAAGTTGTCGATATCGGCCCCAAAACACCGGAAAGCACGCACTATCCCGTCCACGGCAAAGCTGCAGCTCAGGCCGTTGCTTCGGGCGAGTGCCACCTTGGGATCGTCCTGTGTGGTACAGGTCAGGGCATCATGATGGCGGCCAACAAGGTTCCGGGCATTCGCTGTGGCGTGTGTTCTGACGCCTTCTCGGCCCGCATGATCCGCGCGCACAACAACGCCAACATGCTGTCGATCGGCGCGCGTGTCGTGGGCGAAGGTCAGGCCCTTGATATCGTGGATGCGTTTCTGGAGGCCGAGTTCGAAGGCGGGCGTCACGCAACCCGTGTGGACATGATCGAAGAAAACGATTGATAGGGTTCAAGTCCAAAGACCTTTCGAAGCGAAACTAAGTGCAAAAAACGCTTGTTCACGGCACTGATGAAAACACATTACGCCCACCACCTTAGGGATCGGGCAGGTGGTTGAGGGGACCCGCCTGTCCTCGTCACACCCCCATTTTCGACGTATTTCAACGCTTGCTCCCGCTGGAAAACCTTTCACAAGAGAGGCCACCCGACCAATTGTCACCACATTCTCGCAGCAAGTTGCAGTTTATTGCGAAACCAAAAGAAATCACCTTATGTCAAACGCCAATTTTCACGATCGCATACAACGCATCAACGCCAAATCCCAACAACCTCGGGCAACGTTGTATGGCGGGTCACAAACCGCCCCGACACAGGTAAAAAAGAAACCGAACCTAGCTGTTGTGTTTGCCGGTTCTCTCTTAATGTGCATGGGACTATATATTATCAAGGACCTAAACGAAGAATACGAAGTGCTTCGCGATAGCAATGGCCTAGGGTTCATAACTGCGTTTGCTCTGAGTGGCGTGGTTTTTCTTCTAGCGGGTTGCTTCATCCTCTTTCGCGCTTTTTTGAGCAAACGAAGTTCCCGCAATGGCACTGCGCTTCAAAGTTCAGAGAACGGTGAACCCCAAATCCTAAGAGCATCGGGCAAGGCGCAAACACTAAGCTCGGTTTTCGGCCTCATACTCGGTGTTGGTGCATGCGTTTGCTTTTTATCAGGGGTGATGGCTACAAGAGTTGCAACTGAGACCGGGTTTGAGGTCTTTCAGAGTACTTTAGTGGTTTCGATTTCTTTGCTTGTTTCTTCGATACTCATCGGACTCGTTGGCGTATTTCTGCGTGGATATGCGCTTGGCCGAGTTCCGGTGTATTTTGCAATCGGCGCATTGGCGACCTTTTCGATAGTCCTTTTTACAGGATTGCCCGAGCAGTTAATGGAGTACTTCTATTCCGCTTTGCAGTAACTACGAGCGAATGGAAACAGAGGTGGTGCCAGATGATTGACCCTCAGTATTAAGAGATATTCCAATCGTCGTCATGGGCCACCTCTCCGATTGCGGTCCATGTGACCCGTATCCGGGCGATCCGTGTATCGGACCATGTGCGGAAAACGGCGCTAAAGCCCTCTGGTGTGATGTCTTCAGCCGTGACTTCGGCGCGCAGAGCGGAAGATGTATCCACATCCCACAAAGAAACACCGATCTGAACCACCGGATTGGATCGGAACGGTTGGTTGAAAACAACACTCGACCGCCTCTGGCGCGGTCCTTCGCCCGTCCACATTTCGCCACCATCGGCGAATTCGGAAAAAATAACTGCCTCGCCTTGGTCAATACCAATTGGATGGGTTCGAAACGTCTTCATTGATTTGTCTTTATCTATGTAATTCCGGACCTTAACCCGTCGCATTGATAAAATCACGATAAAAAAACGGCCCCGCGTTTACGGGGCCGTTTCTAACTGTCGGAATGCGGTGAGCCTTACAGGCTCATATGCGTTCCAAGGGCTTCCATGTCGGCCAGCAGTTTGGCAGCGTCATCGACAATTGTCTGATCATCGCCTGCCTTGGCTGCTTCGTGCGAAGCACGCGCCTCGGCGACCAGATCGTCCAGATGCGACCGTGTCACTTCGGCGACCGGAATGGCTTTTTCAGCCAGAACCGACAGGCCATCGCCATTGATCTGAGCAAACCCGCCGGTGACCAGATATTCACTGGACCCTTCGGGTGCCTCGACCTTCAGGATACCCGGGCGCAGCGTCGTGATGGTGGGGGCATGATCAGGCATCGCCGTCATGTCCCCGTCCGCGCCGGGAAGCTGGACCGCGGTCGCGCTGAGCGAAGCAAGGCTCCGCTCGGGGCTGACGAGGTCAAATTGCATCGTGTTTGCCATCAGGTTTGCTCCTTAGGCGGCTTCTGCGGCCATCTTCTCCGCTTTGGCGATCACGTCGTCGATGCCGCCAACCATCAGGAAGGCTGCCTCGGGCAGGTGATCGTATTCGCCGGCCACAACGGCCTTGAACGACGCGATGGTGACATCCAGAGGAACCTGAACGCCGGGCGAGCCGGTGAAGACCTGTGCCACGTCGAACGGCTGCGACATGAAGCGTTCGATCTTACGGGCACGGGCCACGGTCAGTTTGTCCTCTTCCGACAGTTCGTCCATGCCGAGGATGGCGATGATGTCCTGCAGCGACTTGTAGCGCTGGAGGATCTGCTGAACGTCGGTCGCAACGGTATAGTGCTCTTCACCGACGATTGCCGGATCAAGCAGACGCGAGGTCGAATCGAGCGGGTCAACAGCAGGGTAAATACCCTTTTCCGAGATCGCACGGTTCAGAACGGTGGTCGCATCGAGGTGCGCGAACGACGTCGCAGGCGCGGGGTCGGTAAGGTCATCCGCAGGGACGTAGACGGCTTGCACAGAGGTGATCGAGCCCGACTTGGTCGAGGTGATCCGTTCCTGCATCGCGCCCATGTCGGTCGCCAGCGTCGGCTGATAGCCCACCGCCGAAGGGATACGGCCCAACAGGGCGGACACTTCGGAACCTGCCTGTGTGAAGCGGAAGATGTTGTCGACAAAGAACAAAACATCGGTACCGGTTGCGTCACGGAATTGTTCCGCAAGGGTCAGGCCCGACAGAGCGATCCGCATACGTGCACCCGGAGGCTCGTTCATCTGGCCGTACACCAGCGCGATTTTCGAATCTTCCAGCTTTTCGGGAACGATAACACCGGATTCGATCATCTCGTGATACAGGTCGTTGCCTTCACGGGTCCGTTCACCAACACCCGCGAACACGGACACGCCCGAGTGCACTTTGGCGATGTTGTTGATCAGCTCCATGATCAGAACTGTTTTACCAACGCCGGCTCCGCCGAACAGACCGATCTTACCGCCTTTGGCGTAAGGGGCCAGCAGGTCAACAACCTTGATGCCGGTAACCAGAACTTCGGATTCCGTTGCCTGATCCGAAAAGTCTGGCGCAGGCTGGTGAATGGCGCGCGTTTCTTTGGTTTCAACGGGGCCTTTTTCGTCGATAGGTTCGCCCACAACGTTCAGGATTCGTCCCAGTGTTGCGTTGCCGACCGGAACCGCGATCGGTGCGCCAGTGTCAGTTACAGCTTCGCCGCGAACCAGACCTTCGGTTGCGTCCATCGCAATGGTGCGGACAGTGTTTTCGCCCAGATGCTGTGCAACCTCCAGAACCAGCTTTTTGCCGTTGTTGGTTGTATCCAGCGCGTTCAGAATTTCTGGCAGCTGATCTTCGAAGTGCACGTCGACGACGGCCCCGATGATCTGTGTGACTTTGCCTTTTGCATTCGCCATGTTTCGTCTCCGGTTTGTCTCTACAGCGCCTCAGCGCCGGAAATAATTTCAATCAGCTCGTTGGTGATCACGGCCTGACGCGAACGGTTGAACTGGATCGTCAGCTTGTCGATCATCTCACCCGCGTTGCGTGTTGCGTTGTCCATCGCGGACATACGTGCACCCTGTTCCGAGGCTCCGTTTTCGAGCAGAGCCGAGAAGATTGCAGTCGCAACCCCCTTTGGTAGCAGGTCGGCCAGAATGGCCTCTTCGCTGGGCTCGTAGTCGAACACGGCACCACTGTCGTCGCCCTCGGTATCCTCAAACGAGGCTGGGATGACCTGTTGTGCCGTCGGGATCTGGGTCACAACGTTGACGAACTTCGAGTAGAAGATCGTGGCAACATCGAACTCACCCCCATCGAAACGGGACAGGATGCCCTTGGCGATGTCTTGCGCGTTGGTGTAACCCAGACGCTTGACTTCGCTCAGGTCGATATGTCCAACGAACAGATCGCCAAGGTCACGCTTGAGCGCGTCGCGGCCTTTTTTGCCGACAGTCAAAACCTTGACCGTCTTGCCTTTCAGGCGCAGCTCTTCCGCTTTGACACGGGCCAGCTTGGCGATGCTCGAGTTGAAGCCGCCACACAGGCCGCGTTCAGCTGTCATGACAACCAGCAGGTGGACATCATCACTGCCCGTACCACGGAGCAGCTTGGGGGCGCTGTCGCTGCCCCCGACCGATGCCGCCAGCCCCGCCATCACGGCATTGAACCGTTCAGCATAGGGACGCGAGGCTTCGGCAGATTCCTGGGCGCGGCGCAGTTTTGCAGCCGCGACCATCTGCATGGCCTTGGTGATCTTGCGGGTCGATTTGACCGACTCGATCCTGTTTTTAAGATCCTTAAGATTTGGCATGTGCCCGCCTCTCCCTTAAGCGAAGGTTGCGGCGTATTCGTCCAGCGCAGCCTTGATCTTGTCGGAAGCGTCGCCCTTGATCTTGGGATCTTCGTCGGTGATCCACTGAAGCAGGTCGGCGTGCTTGCCGCGCAGGTGCGCCAGCAGGCCAGCTTCGTAACGGCCAACATCGGAAACGTCGATCTTGTCGAGGTAACCGTTGGTGCCGGCGAAGATGACACAGACGATTTCAGCGTTGGTCAGCGGCGAGTACTGCGGCTGCTTCATCAGCTCGGTCAGACGCGCACCACGGTTCAGCAGCTGCTGGGTCGCGGCGTCAAGGTCGGAACCAAACTGCGCAAACGCAGCCATTTCGCGGTACTGAGCCAGTTCCAGCTTAACCGGACCGGCAACCGACTTCATCGAGTTGGTCTGAGCCGAAGAGCCCACACGCGAAACCGACAGACCGGTGTTCACAGCAGGACGGATGCCCTGATAGAACAGTTCGGTTTCCAGGAAGATCTGGCCGTCGGTGATCGAGATCACGTTGGTCGGAATAAACGCCGAAACGTCACCACCTTGCGTTTCGATAACCGGCAGAGCGGTCAGCGAGCCAGCACCGAAGTCTTCGTTCAGCTTCGCCGAACGCTCCAGCAGGCGGGAGTGGAGATAGAAAACGTCGCCAGGATAGGCTTCACGTCCGGGCGGACGACGCAGCAGCAGCGACATCTGACGATAGGACACAGCCTGTTTCGACAGGTCATCATAGATGATCAGTGCGTGGCGGCCATTGTCGCGGAAGAATTCGGCCATTGCGGTCGCGGCATAGGGTGCCAGGAACTGCATCGGCGCCGGGTCGGACGCGGTTGCGGCCACAACGATCGA
Organism: Ruegeria atlantica; assembly: GCF_947495585.1. Classification (GTDB taxonomy): domain Bacteria; phylum Pseudomonadota; class Alphaproteobacteria; order Rhodobacterales; family Rhodobacteraceae; genus Ruegeria; species Ruegeria atlantica_G. The sequence goes on from NZ_CANLZK010000002.1 coordinate 278,969, forward strand.
GTAGTCAATCGCGCCGGACTCTTCCAGTTTCTTCACCAGCTGCGCAACGGTCGAACGCTTTTGGCCGATCGCAACGTAAACGCAGTACAGCTTCTTCGACTCGTCGTCGCCTGCTGCATCGTTGTAGGTTTTCTGGTTCAGGATGGCGTCCAGAGCAACGGCAGTTTTACCGGTCTGACGGTCACCAATGATCAGCTCACGCTGGCCACGACCAATCGGGATCATCGCGTCAACCGATTTCAGGCCGGTTGCCATCGGTTCATGAACCGATTTACGCGGGATGATGCCAGGTGCTTTGACGTCAGCAACGCCACGCTCGGTGGATTCGATGGGGCCTTTGCCGTCCAGCGGGTTGCCCAGACCGTCAACAACACGACCCAGCAGACCGTTACCAATCGGAACGTCCACGATCGAGTTGGTGCGCTTGACGATGTCACCTTCTTTGATGTCACGGTCGGAACCGAAGATAACAACACCAACGTTGTCGCTTTCCAGGTTCAGCGCCATGCCCATGATGCCACCGGGGAATTCGACCATCTCACCCGCTTGCACATTGTCCAGACCGTATACGCGGGCAATCCCGTCACCGACGCTCAGCACGCGACCGATTTCGGCCACTTCGGCTTCCTGACCAAAATTCTTGATCTGGTCCTTCAGGATTGCAGAAATCTCTGCAGCTTGGATTCCCATTTATCCGACCTCTTTCATTGCATTCTGTAGGGAGTTGAGCTTCGAACGGATCGAGCTATCGATCATCTTCGAGCCCACTTTAACGACAAGACCGCCAATGAGGCTTTCATCAACGGTCGCATTTATTGTCACGGTCTTGCCCACACGCTCGGACAGCGTCTTGGACAGTTTTTCCAGTTGTGTCTTGGTCAGCGCCTTGGCCGACGCGACATCGGCGGTCACTTCGCCACGTTCGTCCGCCAGCATGTCGCGCAGAACCTGCACCAACTCGGGAACTACGAACAGACGGCGCTTCTGAGCCATCAGAGCCAGCGTGTTACGCATGATGGCGTGCAGACCCATTTTGTCAGCGATTGCGGTAATGGCGCCTTCTTGTTCGGCACGCGAAACCAGAGGCGATGCGATCAGGTCGCGCAGTTCGGCGCTTTCGCCCAATGCTGCTGCCAGATCGTTGATTCCGGTTTCCAGACCTGCGAGGTCATTATTCTCTTTGGCGATCTCAAAGATCGCGGTGGCATAGCGCTTGGCAATGCCTGTGGAAATCGAAGCTGGTTCGGACACGTCCACCCTTCCGATATTTTGGGCCCCGAATTCGCGTTGCGGCAGCTACCCCGGGGGCGTGAAGAAACCCCGGCCAGACGGTCGGGGATCAAAATCACCGGGGATGTAGCAGAGCCGAACCCAGCTAGCAATATATTATCACGGCAACAGGTTTATCCACAAAATGTTCAATTTCAATTACTTAAGGAGGGTGCGACCCTTTTATCCGGCTGAAACAGACGAAAAATGTTACGAAAGTGTAGGTTTTTGCGATTCCTGTGTCCTTTTTCCCTCAATTTTTGCGAATTGAAGAGGGGAAATGACCGGGCTGCTCAGGCTGGTTTCAGAAGGCCATCAAGCGCCTTTATCGGACGACGTTCGGCATCCTTTGCAACACTGCCGCTGGGCGGTCGGATGTGTTTTGTCACCTCAACCATAAGCACTCCGCCTGCCATGACTGTTGGCAGCCTTTGGCCAGTCTTTTCGATCAGGCTCGCCGACTTCAGCCAGAAACGGCGGAATGACGGCGGCAGATACAGAGCCGAGCAATGGCTTTCCGGGATGAAGTGATGCGCCTTGAGCTGACTTTCCAGCTGCGAGGCTGTGTACGGTCGGCCAAAGCCAAACGGGGTCTTATCCGTCCGAGACCACAAACCAGCCCGATTGGGCACAACAAAGAATGCGCGCCCCCCTGGCCCCAACACGCGCCAGCACTCATTTAGCAATTGGCTGGGCCGCTGCGAGGTTTCAAGCCCGTGCATCACAATCAGCTTGTCGACATGACCTGTTTCAATCGGCCACAGGGTTTCTTCGGTCAGAACCGACACATTGGGCATTCCGGCGGGCCAGGGCATGACGCCTTGCGGGCCTGGCATCAAACCGATCACGCGGCGGGCGTCCGCAAGATAAGGACGCAGCAATGGAACCGCGAAGCCGAATCCAGCAACCGTTTGCCCCTTGGCCTCGGGCCATTGCTCGATCAGTCGCCCACGGATCGCCGCCTGCGCGGCACGACCCAGAGTGCTGCGATAGTAGAAGTTCCTCAAATCCTGCACATCAAGATGCATTGCAGACACCCGGTCAATCGGCTTAGCTGGGCGCAGTCTAGCAACGAAAGGGCAAAAGGCCATGCCTCTTGAGGTCGTTACCATCCCATGTCTCAGCGACAATTACGCATTTCTGGCGCATGACGCCGCAAGCGGCAATACCGCACTGGTCGACGCACCCGAAGCCGGACCCATTCTGGCCGAGTTGGACAAGCGCGGCTGGACATTATCCCATATTCTTCTAACCCATCACCATTGGGACCATGTGGATGGCCTGTCTGCCATTTTGGAAAAGCACCCGGCTAAAGTTGTTGGCGCGGCCGCCGATGCGCACCGCCTGCCCCCACTGGATAAGCAGGTCAGCGACGGCGATACATTTGAATTCGGAAGCGAGCAGATTCGGGTGCTGGATGTGTCCGGCCATACTGTTGGCCATGTCGCCTTTTACATGCCGAACAGCGCAGTTGTTTTCACCGCGGACAGCCTCATGGCATTGGGGTGTGGGCGCTTGTTCGAAGGCACGGCGCCACAGATGTGGGCCTCGCTCGGCAAGTTGGCCGCGCTTCCCGATGAGACAATCGTATGCTCCGGCCACGAATACACGCAATCAAACGCAAAATTCGCGTTAACCGTCGATCCAACCAATGCCGCACTGCAAAAACGCGCTGATGATATCAACCGCGCGCGCGCTGCCGGAGAACCTACGGTTCCTTCGACGATGGCGCTGGAAAAGGCCACAAACCCGTTCTTGCGGGCCGCTGAACCGGCGATTCAGGCGCATTTGGGAATGCAAAATTCGGACCCCGCAGAAGTTTTTGCTGAAATTCGGACTAGAAAAGACAGCTTCTAGTACCCAAATTGCCTTCCTCACGGCCACGGTCACGTGAAATGTGACTGTCAAGAGCAAGAAAACCCTTGAAGCCGGGCCACGATCAACCAAACTCTAATAGTATGAGGACATGGTTGGGATGGGGTTCCGGCCGAAGCCTGCCCCTTTCGACCCAAGACAGAGGAGCACCCGCGTGCCTTCATTCTCGAGCACATTAGAACAAGCCATCCACGCGGCCTTGGCGGCTGCGAATGAACGGCGTCACGAATTTGCAACGCTAGAGCATCTGCTTCTGGCGTTACTGGAAGAACCTGACGCCATCCGCGTCATGAAAGCCTGCAGCGTCGATCTGGAAGAACTGCGCAGCACTCTGGTTGAATTCATTGACGAAGACCTGTCCAATCTGGTCACGGATATCGACGGTTCCGAGGCCGTGCCAACCGCCGCTTTCCAGCGCGTCATACAACGCGCGGCGATCCACGTCCAAAGTTCGGGCCGGACCGAAGTGACCGGCGCAAACGTTCTGGTCGCCATCTTCGCCGAACGTGAAAGCAATGCGGCCTATTTCCTGCAAGAGCAGGACATGACGCGCTACGACGCGGTAAACTTCATTGCGCACGGCGTGGCCAAAGACCCTGCGTACGGCGAAAACCGCTCGGTTTCGGGCGCGGATCAAGTCGAGGAAGAGGCTCAGCCTGGCGTCACCGAAGGCGAACAGAAGGAAAGCGCGCTTGGGAAATACTGCATTGACCTGAACGCTAAATCGCGCGCAGGCGATGTCGACCCGCTGATCGGCCGTGCTGATGAGGTTGAGCGTTGTATTCAGGTCCTGTGCCGCCGCCGCAAGAACAACCCGCTGCTGGTAGGTGATCCCGGCGTGGGCAAGACCGCCATCGCTGAAGGCCTGGCACGCAAGATTGTTGGCGGCGAAGCGCCAGATGTGTTGTCCGAGACCACAATTTATTCTCTCGACATGGGTGCTCTGCTGGCTGGTACACGCTATCGCGGCGACTTCGAGGAACGCCTGAAGGCGGTTGTGACCGAGTTGGAAGACCACCCCGACGCGGTGCTGTTCATTGACGAGATCCACACCGTGATCGGTGCCGGTGCCACCTCGGGTGGCGCGATGGATGCGTCGAACCTGCTGAAACCTGCCCTGCAGGGCGGCAAGCTGCGCACCATGGGCTCGACCACATACAAGGAATTCCGTCAGCATTTTGAAAAAGACCGCGCGCTGAGCCGCCGGTTCCAGAAAATCGACGTGAGCGAGCCTTCGGTCGAAGACAGCGTGAAAATCCTGCGCGGTCTGAAGCCTTATTTCGAAGAGCATCACGAGATCAAATACACCGCCGATGCGATCAAGACCGCGGTGGAACTGTCGGCCCGCTACATCAACGACCGTAAACTGCCCGACAAGGCCATCGATGTAATCGATGAGGCCGGTGCGGCGCAGCATCTGGTGGCTGAGAGCAAACGGCGCAAGACCATCGGGGTCAAGGAAATCGAGGCGGTCGTCGCCAAGATCGCTCGCATCCCGCCCAAGAACGTCACCAAAGACGATGCCGAGGTGCTGAAAGACCTCGAGGCCTCGTTGAAACGTGTTGTATTCGGCCAGGATCTCGCAATCGAGGCACTGTCCAGTGCAATCAAACTGGCGCGTGCCGGTCTGCGTGAACCTGAAAAGCCCATCGGCAACTATCTGTTCGCCGGCCCGACCGGTGTAGGTAAAACCGAAGTGGCGAAACAGCTGGCGGATACGCTGGGTGTAGAACTGCTGCGCTTTGACATGTCAGAGTACATGGAGAAGCACGCCGTCAGCCGTCTGATCGGCGCGCCTCCGGGCTATGTGGGCTTTGATCAGGGCGGTCTGCTGACCGATGGCGTCGACCAGCATCCGCATTGCGTGCTGCTGCTGGATGAGATCGAAAAGGCCCATCCGGACGTGTTCAACATCCTGTTGCAGGTTATGGACCACGGTGAGCTGACCGATCACAACGGACGTACGGTGAACTTCCGCAACGTGGTGCTGATCATGACCTCGAACGCGGGTGCGCAGGAACAGGCCAAGGCCGCCATCGGCTTTGCACGTGATCGCCGCGAGGGGGAGGATACGGCCGCAATCGAGCGTATGTTCACGCCCGAATTCCGCAACCGCCTGGACGCTGTGATCTCATTCGCGCCACTACCGAAAGAGGTCATCCTGCAGGTGGTCGAGAAGTTTGTTCTGCAGCTTGAAGCGCAATTGCTGGATCGCAATGTGACCATCGATCTGACCCCCAAAGCCGCCGCGTGGCTGGCGGAAAAAGGGTATGACGACAAGATGGGTGCGCGTCCTTTGGGTCGTGTCATTCAGGAACACATCAAGAAACCACTGGCCGAGGAGTTGCTGTTTGGCAAACTGGCCAAGGGTGGATTGGTCCGCGTGTCTGTCAAGAAAGGCGATTTGAACCTGGATATCCTTGGCCCCGATCAGCCACGAATTCCGGGCGACAAACCTCCGCTTTTGACCGCGGATTAAGACGCCGCATTCGCCTAACAAGTCTAATCGCCCGGTTGTTCAGCAGCCGGGCGATTTCGTTTCGGCCACAAACTTTTTCGACGGAACAGCCAAACCTGCGCGTTTCATTATCACTGATAAATTGCAAAGGGGATTTTGATGACCAAAACCGTCGCCGTTTGGAGCGTAGCATTCGCCCTTTCTGCCGTTGCCGCCATAGCAACCGCTCAGCATAGATTTCGGTATCATGACGAAACGGAAACACGACCGTTGCGCCTGCAGGCCGCAACGGTTGATCCGGGGCACAGCCACTCTGAAATCTCTGAGACCCGCAAAAGTATACGCGTCTCGGCCAACGGGATCCCCGATCACCTTGTCGGGCGCTTTCCGAACCAAGGCAATCCGCACAGCATTTCCGAGCAGCGCGTCAACTTGAAAGTACCGACGAACCCGAAATCCAATCGATCCACCACCCCGCTTGAAATGGGTTGGAACTTTGGTGTGTCTCTAAACGGCGTCGTGTTTGACCCGTTGGCCGCAGAGTTTTGGCACGGCAATCCCCGCTCAGGCTGGTCCTACAATGCGCTTGGGGGCGCGGTTACTTTGGGGTTCGACGAAAACTATGCCCATGTGCAACCCAATGGAAAATATCATTACCACGGCATCCCCACGGGCTTTATTGAGCTGCTGAACTATACACCCAGCCGACATTCACCGCTGATCGGATACGCGGCAGACGGCTTCCCGATTTACGCAATGACCGGCGTTTTGGATGGGAAAGTGACGCAAATGGAGTCGTCGTACAGATTGAAAAGCGGCAACCGCCCAGGAGGAAGCGCACCCGACGGAAAGCATGATGGCACGTTCAATGAGGACTACGCTTATGTAGCAGGCGCCGGAAATCTGGATGAATGTAACGGAGCCTTTTCGATTTCGCCTGAATATCCATCTGGAACGTATGCCTATTTCCTGACTGAAAGTTACCCGGTCGTCCCGCGCTGCTTTGCGGGTAAGCCAGATAACAGCTTTCGGTTTGGTCGTCGCTGACCCGTACCCTTAACGAGTGTCTCGGTTACCTTTCGGTGAGTTTCAACTCGATCCTGCGGTTTTGTGCCCGGGCCTCCGGGGTGTCTGCCGGATTTACGGGCTGGAACTCACCAAAACCGTTTGCGGCCAACCGGCTCGGCGGGATGCCCAGCGCATCGACCATGTAGCGCACCACGGACAAGGCGCGGCCCTGACTAAGCTCCCAATTGTCGCGATAGCGCCCGGACCCGGCAAGTGGCACGTTATCGGTGTGACCATCGACGCGGATCACCCAGTTCAGGCCTTCGGGAATTTCAGCCGCCACGCTGCGCAGGATATTGGCCACTTTGGCGATGTCCTGCTGCCCGGCCGGTGACAAGACAGCCGAACCCGTGTCAAACAGGACCTCGGACGAGAATACAAAACGGTCGCCTTCGATCCGAACGCCCTCCTCATCCCCAAGCACGTCGCGCAGTCTTCCAAAGAACTCTGACCGATAGCGTTGCAGGTCTTCGGCCTGCGCGGCCAGTTCCTGATTTTGTCCAGACAGAGCTTCTGCCTCGGCTTCAAGCCGGACACGCTCAGCCTCTTCCAGCAGGCGCCGGCGACGTTCTTCCGAGGCCGCGCGGGCCAAAGCTGCGTTCAGGTCCTGACCCAGGGTCTGAATTCGAATGTCCGAAGCGGCGTTGCGTTCTTCATAGTCGTCCAACAACGCCTGCAACCCGCCAAGTTGTTGGCGCAGCGCCGCCATCTGTTGATTCAACAACGCCGTTTCTCGCTGCGCTTTTGCGGAAATCGTTTTCTCCGCCGAGATCGCTTCGCGGGCCACAGCCAATAGGTTTGCACGCTCTTCGGCTAATGATCGTTGCGATTGTGCCTCGGCCTGCGCCTCGGTTTGCGCAGCCAAAGCAGCTTGTAATTGCGCCTGCAACTCGTCCGCATCCAGCGCACCAAACTGGCGCTCAAGCTCGGCCCTGGCGGCTTGTGCTGCGGCAAGCAGGGTCAGTGTATCCTCAGCTTCTTTGCGCTGTGCTTCCAAGGCCAGTGTCATTGCTGTCAACTCGGCATCTGCATCCTGCAGACGGTTGCGCAGGTTCTCGGCAGCGGCAGCTTCGGTCAGCTTGGCGGCCTCTTCCGCGCTGATCTGTTCTTCCAGTTCACTGATCCGGGTGGATTGCGCCGCGTCGCTTTGTTCAAGATCCGCAACCAACGCCTCCAGCGCCTCACGTTGGGCGGCGGCCAGCCGGGCGGCTTCGGCCTGTTCGTCGATCTCAGATCGGCTTTGCGCCAGTGCGAGGTTCAGCGCCTCTTGGTCCTCCAGCAACTTGGCGCGCTGGGATTCCAGTGTTGCAATGGCACCGCGCGCGCGCTCCTGATCCGTCAGAAGTGCGGCTACCTGCGCCTCGAAGTCCGTGATACGCGCCTGCGACAAGGCCAGGTCCACTTCGGCCCGCGCCAGCGTATCTTCGGTCTGCGACAGGGTCGTGTTCAACGCGCCAAGACGGGCCTCCAGGCGGTTATTCTCACGCTCTTCCAAACCCAACGCCCCGACCAGCGCTGCAACTTCATCCGACAGGGCGGTCAGTTCGTCCTCTTGCCCGGAAATGGTTTCGCGCAACACGAACTGCACCACCATAAAGATGGTCAGAACGAAGGTCAGCACCATCAGCAACCCGGTGATCGCGTCAACAAAACCCGGCCAAACCGAGCCCTGAAAACGCTGACCTGTGCGACGGGACAGAGCCATGGATTACTGTCCTTCCGGAGTGGTGCGCACCGCGCCTCGGGGCAATGTCAGGGCTTTGACCAGCAATTCGATATCCTTGCGCAGTTCGCTCATGCTTTCCTGACGACCGGCCGAGATTTCTTCGAGGATGCGCAATAGCTGAACATCCATCGACCGCAGTCGCATCCGGCTTTCCGCGTCAATTCCATCCCCCGTTCCCTGGTCACGCATGTGATCCAGCAGGGCGTCTTGCCCAAGGGCCACACGTTCCAATGCGGCTGTCACCCCTTCGGATTCAGACTGTCGCACGTTCATCTCACCGATCGCGTCGATCAGTTGGCCCAGTTTGACCGACACGGCGGCACGATCAACCTCTTGCCCCGAAAACAGGTCCTGCAGCGCATCCATCTGTTCGGACATCGCGTCCAGAACTGGGGTCAGAACCGCAATCTCGGCCCCGCCTTCTTCTGAGGCAGCAAAGCCAACGCGGGTAATTGAGGACAACCATTCTTCAAGCTCGCGGTAGAACCGGTTCTGGCCGTGACCTGCGAACAGTTCCAGCAGACCGACGATCAGAGACCCGGCAAGGCCCAAAAGGGACGACCCAAATGCCACGCCCATTCCTTGTAGCTGGGCTTCAAGACCCACCATCAGGCGGTTGAACACGGCCAGCCCTTCTTCGCCCTCTTGCGGATTCAGACTGCGGATCGTGTCGACAATGGCCGGGACGGTGGTCGCCAGTCCAAAGAACGTGCCCAAGAGACCCAGGTAAATCAGAACATTGGTAATATAGCGCGTGATCTCACGCTCTTCCTCGACGCGTTCCGCGACCGAATCCAGAATCGACCGGGTCGAACTGGAACTGATCTGTGACCGTGCTCCGCGTTCGCGCAGCAATGAGGCCAAAGGTGCCAACAATTGCGGGGTGCGCGCGTCCTCGCGGACAACGCCGCCAACAAAAGCCTCAATCCAGCGAACCGAGCCAATCAGCTGTGTCACCTGAAAGAAACAGGCAAAAACGCCGATTATGAAAACCAAGATGATAAAGCCGTTCAGGTACGGGTTGGCCTGAAACACCGGCAGCACATAAGGCAGCGCCATGAAGACGCCCAACCCCGCCAGGCCAATTGCGACCAACATCATCACAATCTGACGGATGGGATGCGAGAAATGGGGTCTCGCGCCCTGATGTGCCTGCGCCATGCGCGTGTTTCCCGGTTTTTGCCTGCTCTGGCTGAATCTAGCCAAAATCCGCCGGTGACGCCAAGGGTTTATGCTGTAATGCTGCGCACCCGTTGCGCTAACCACTCAAGATCGGGATCGCGCAGGTCAATCTCGGCCAGATGTTCCGCAGTATTATACAGATATTCCGTATTCGGCCCGCGCCCGCCGACCGCATGCGCAATGATCTGCGCTTGCTCTTCTAACGGCATACCGCCGCAGTATTGGACGTGGTCTGCGTCGATCACATAGGTCACGGCAGTGATAACCTCGCCAGCGTTCAGATGCACATCAAGGTTTTTCTCGACATAGGCCGATGAGATCAGCTCGCGTTCGCGCAGCTCTTGAAGGGTGCGTTCTTCATGGCCAGCTTCGACCGCAAGCGCCAAGCCTGTGCAATTGGCGTCGGTCTGTTCGTCCAACGCCAGCACCAGACCCGGATGTTCCTCGGTCCCGCGGTGGTGGATCGAACTCATGCAAAAGGAACGCGCATACCCATGCAATGTGGCGTGTACGCTTCGGGCCACCGGAAAGCCCGGATTCCACAGCAGCGATCCATATCCGAAAACCCACATCGTCATAGCTCTGGTCCTTGCCCGTTTGGGCCTATAAACATCAAATTCAACGCGGAAAAAAGGGCCAACTGCCATGCGCGGTCTAATACGAGTAGTCATTTTCTTAACGGTTATCTGGAGCGCCTATTGGTTCGTCGCCGGATTCGGATTGCGCAATGCAATCACCGCCTGGTTCGACAAACAGCAGGAACAAGGTTGGCAGGCCGACTTTTCCGACGTTTCAACAGCGGGGTATCCGTTGCGCCACGTTACGCGCCTGAACAGTCCGGCGCTGGCTGATCCAGTCAACGGCACCGCATGGAGCGCGGATTGGATCGAGTTCCAAAGCCCTGCAATCTGGCCCGGGCGTCAGGTGCTGCGCTTTGCTGACACCCCTCAGCGCCTGTCCTATTTTGATCAGACGGCGACCATCAAAGCCAGCGACCTGCAGGCCGAGCTGCAGCTACAGCCCGGTGTCGCGCTGGTACTGGAAAAAATGGCGTTGACTGCTGGTTCATGGCTAATCACCGACGATGCCGAAGCCCTGGCCGGGGGTGATACGCTGACGCTAGTCATGGAACAGACTTCTATTCCGGTGACCTATGCCATCGGTGCCCGTATTGACGGGTTCACCCCGGGTGACGGCCTGCGAGAATTGATGCGGTCGGCCACCACATTGCCGCAGGCGTTTGAGACGCTCGAACTGGACATGACCGCCACATTCAACAAGCCGTGGGATCGCACGGCATTGGAACAGGGCAGACCGCAACCGGTAATGATTGACCTGAACCTCGCCGAGATGAAATGGGGCGCTTTGCGTCTGTTTGCGGCGGGCGAGCTCGATATCGACCACCAAGGCATCCCAACGGGCGAAATTGCGGTCAAAGCTGAAAACTGGCGCGACATGATTGCCATGGCCAATGCCGCAGGCGCCCTGCCCGATCAGGCGGTTGATCCGGTGACACGCGCGCTGAATTTCATGGCCGGGCTGGGCGGCAATCCAAATGCGCTGGACTTGCAGCTTAACTTCCGCGACGGATTCGTGGCGCTGGGGCCTTTGCCGCTGGGGCCTGCCCCCCGCCTGATCCTGCGTTAACGGCAGTATGGCCCGCGACGGTGGCGGGCTGTATCCAGATGGAAATGATCCCGGTGATACCGGTCTGCGTTTGGCCCCAATACGGTGCCAAACGGCCCGCATGCATCGCGCCAGATCTTGACCAGCTGTTTTTGCGATGGGTTCTTGCGCCAGCCATTCAGGACCGTCACAACCTCTCCATCGGCCATCTTGAAGGCCGAGATATCAATCGCGCGGCCTTTTCCATGCTCGGAAATGCGGGCGCCCTTACGGTTGTTGCGTGTCCGACACGCGTAGTGTGCCGCAACCTGCAATTGAACCACAGGCCCGCGTCGCTTGAACGTCGGCTTGACCGCTTTCTCAACCCATTTGTTCAGCGCAATTGCCGTTCCACAATCCATCGTGGAGGGACGGCTAAGCGTCACACCTGAGACCGAGGTGATCTGAACAGCGTCCTTGATCCCGCAAGCCTTGATCCTGCCCGGTACCGTCCCGACAGGCTTACCCTGAATATCGATGTCGCCACACACCGATCCTTTACGCAGTTTGCGCTTTTTGAACAACGCCTCCTGCTCCAAGGCTTTGGGCCGCAAGTAAGGCATCAGCGACGTGTCCGGGCCAAGCAGAGGCAGCCCTGCAGGCCGTGCCGCTGCTGCCAAAACCTGCGGTGAATCCGGCCGCAATTCTGGTCGTATGGTGGCCGGAGGCAGCTGAGGCACTGCGCTGCTAAGGACGGCAAGTGTAGCCTGAGGTCGCGATATCGGTATTAACGAACGTTCCAGCGAACCAGCCTGAGTTGACATTGCACAAAGCGCTGCAAATCCGGTCAGAATGGTTCTCCAGCCCTGCGTCATGGGTTCGTTTTTCCCCGTCCGAAATCAGGCGCATCCGTATCCTGGCCTGCATCAATGATGCCGCGGCGGATGGCGCGCGTACGGGTGAAATAGTCGAATAGCTGCTCGCCGTCACCTGTTCTGATCGCGCGCTGCAGTGCAAACAGTTCTTCGGTGAACCGGCCAAGGATCTCCAGCGTCGCATCCTTGTTGGTCAGGAACACGTCCCGCCACATCGTCGGGTCCGAGGCCGCGATGCGGGTGAAGTCTCGGAATCCAGCGGCGGAATACTTGATGACCTCGGTATCGGTGACCCGGCGCAGATCATCCGCAACGCCCACCATCGTATAGGCGATCAGGTGCGGCGCGTGCGATGTGACAGCCAGAACCAGATCATGGTGATCCGCGTCCATCTCATCGACGTTTGACCCCATACCTTCCCAGAGTGCCCGCAAACGGGCAATCGCATCCGGGTCCGAGCCTTCAACCGGGACCAAAAGACACCAGCGGTTGTCAAAGAGTTCTGCAAAACCCGATTCCGGGCCAGAATGTTCAGTCCCTGCCAACGGGTGCGCGGGGATGAAATGCACACCATCCGGGATTTCCGGCCCAACGGCCTGAATAACGTGACGCTTGACCGAGCCGACATCTGTCACCGTCGCCCCGGGTTTCAGGACAGGTGCAATATCTTTTGCAACAGCGCCCATCGCGCCGACAGGAACGCAGAGAACGACCAGATCCGCGCCCTCGACCGCCTCTTGCGCAGTATCGCAGACGCGATCACACAAGCCGATGCGGCATGCCGTGTCGCGGGTGGTCTCGGACCGGGCATAGCCAGTCACTTCGCCAGCAAGCCCGGCACGTTTGATCGCCCAGAACATGGACGAGGCGATCAGGCCAAGACCAATCAAGGCCACACGGTCGTAAACTTGGCTCATGCGACGCCCCCTTTGAACGCGGTGATGGCCGCAACAACGCGGCGGCAGGCTTCTTCGTCGCCTACGGTGATCCGCAGGGCATTTGGCAGGTTGTAGCCCGCCACACGGCGCACGATCAAACCTTGTGTCTTCAGATAGTCGTCACACGCCTCTGCCTCGGCACGATCTGCAAAGCGGGTGAGGATGAAGTTGGTGCAGGACGCATCCGATGGAACGCCGATCTTGGCCAGTTCATCCGACAACCACACCCGCAGGCGCGCATTTTCGGCCTGGCAGAAGGACAGGAATTCCACGTCATTCACCGCAGCCTCTGCAGCAGCCAACGCGGTCAAGGACAGGTTGAACGGCTGACGCACCCGGTTCAGTACGTCGATAATCGACTGTGCGGCATAGCCCCAGCCGACACGCATCCCACCCAGACCGTACACCTTGGAAAAGGTGCGCGTCATAATCACGTTGTCAAATCGGTCTACCAGCGATGCACCGCCGTCGAACCCGTCGACAAACTCGGCATAGGCCCCGTCGATCACGATCAGGCAGGTCTTGGGTAATGCCTCGGCCAAACGCAGCAATTCAGCCTCGGGGATCATAGTCGAGGTCGGGTTGCCCGGGTTCGTCACGAACACGATCCGGGTCTGGTCGGTCACGGCGGCCAAAATGTTGTCGACATCCACGTGGCGGTTGCGCTCGGCCACCATCACCGGTGTCGCGCCGGCCATACGGGCGATGATCGGGTACATTGAAAACCCGTGCTCGGTATAGATGACGTCATCGCCCGGCCCGGCATAGGCCTGGGCGATGAATTGCAGCACCTCGTCACTGCCTACGCCGCAGATTAACCGCGCAGGGTCCAACCCGTGCCTTGCGCCTACCGCTGCGCGCAAACTGGCGTGGTCGGTGCTGGGATACCGATGAAGCGTCGCCGCACTACCGCGCACGGCCTCGATCGCCTTGGGGCTGGGACCAAACGGATTTTCGTTGGAGCTGAGCTTGATCACATGCTCTACCCCCGCCACATGCGACTGGCCGCCCTGATAGAGCGCGATGTCCATAATGCCGGGTTGCGGGGTGATCTTGTTCATAAGAAGCTCCGTTGTTGGAGCCTCTCATACCCGTCTCAACGCGTTGAGAAAAGCGGCAATTCCGTCACGCCGCTTTGAAGCGGGCGGTCGCCGGGTCGGCGTTGTAATAAGGGGCGAATTCTTCTGTCCTGTGGGACAGATCATTGACGCTGTCGATGATGAACTGAACCGTCTCCTCGCTCATCAGATACGAGAAGTTCAGCCGCACCCATCCGGGTTTCTTCATCTCTTCGCCCGCAGACAGGGCCGCATGCAATTCAGCGGACGTTGCGCGGTCGATTTCCAACAGACGATGCGCATATGGGCCGGCACAGGCGCAACCACCGCGTGCCTGAATGCCGTAAATGTCGCTGAGCATCCGTGTAAACAGCTGCTGATGCACCGGCTCACCGGAGTTGTCCCGCACAAGGAAAGAGTAGATCGGCAGGCGATGCGGATTATCAGTGCCTAGCAAAGTCAGGTTCGGGTTATCGCCCCACCCATTCATTGCCATTTCATTGTACCGGGCTTCGCGCTGGGCGATCTCATCTGTACCGACGACATCCTTGACGATGAAGGCCAGCGCGGCGCGGATATCTCCGATCACATTGGGTGTTCCGGCTTCTTCTCGCGTGGCCAAATCCTCGCTGTAGTCATGGCGCCAGGGCGACACAAAGCTGACAGTGCCGCCACCAGGCCAACTTGGGCAGGTGCGGCGAACTGCGTTCTGATTGACGATCAGCACACCGGACGCGCCCGGGCCGCCCGGGAATTTGTGCGGGGATACTACGATGGCGTCCTTGCGCGCATCTTCTGGCCCCATGTCCATCGGCAAATAAGGTCCACCACCAGCGTAATCCCAGATCGAAACAGCGCCATGAGACTTGAGCAGCCGCGTGATCGGGTCCGGGTCTGTAATGATGCCGGTTACATTAGAGGCGGCGGAAAAAGAACCGACAATCAGATCGGAATCGGCATTGTCCACCAATGTCCGTTCAAGTGCACCGAGATCAACGCCGCCTTCGGACGCCTCGGGGATTTCTATGACCTGCGCCTTGCTTTCCCGCCACGGCAGGATGTTCGAATGATGCTCATACGGCCCGATCAAAACAACCGGCCGGTCAGCCCCTTCAATACCCATCAAGCTGACCAGCCGGTTAAGACCCGCAGTGGCGCCGGACCCGGTAAAGATCACCGCGTCCTCTTCCCTTGCTCCAACAACGCGGGCTATTTCCGCGCGCGCTTCGCGGCGCAGACGGGTCATGTAAGACCCGCAATAGGAGGCCTCGGTATGGCTGTTGGCATAAAAAGGCAGCACCTCATGGGCGACAAAATCCTCTACCTGCTGCAGCGCACGACCCGAAGCGACGTAGTCCGCATAAACCAGCGGCACGTCCCCATTCAGACCCGGGATCAGAACATTCTCTCCGATCAGCCCATCGCGCAGGGTTGAATTGCGAGTGGTGGATTGGAGGTCTGCGCGAAATTTGGACAAGGTCATGATTAGTTCTCCGTATTGCACTACCAAATATGATTGAATGAGGATGCAGAAACTTCACCTTTCTTTTGGTAGATTTCTTAAATTTCGTGTCATATGCTTCGATATGGCCGAAAAACTAGATCAAATTGACAAGCGTATCCTTCGCGAACTTCAAACAGACGCAACACTGTCCCAGCGTGAGTTGGCGGACCGAGTCGGATTGTCGCAAAATGCGTGTTGGCGGCGGCTGAAGGCGTTGAACGAAAATGGCGTCATTACCGGTTCGACCGCGCGGATTGCCCGCGAAAAACTGGGGCTGAGCCTTGTGGTCTTTGTTATGCTGCGCACCCGGCACCATTCGGCGGAATGGCTGCAAGCCTTTCGAAGCCATGTCCTGACTATCCCCGAGGTGGTGGATTTTCACCGCATTGGTGGCGACTATGACTATCAGTTGAAAGTCGTCACACAAGATATGACGTCATATGACAAGGTGTATCAGCGATTGATCGACAAGGTCGAACTGGACAGTGTGACCTCGTACTTTGCGATGGAGGCCATCGCCGAAAGCAGGCCGCTGCCAATTTGACTCAGCGCCTTCGGCGGGCTTGATCAGTGATTTGGCTGCAAGGCTGTTCGTAGGTTGTTACGCGTTCAATTCGAAATGCAGCTTGTGCAAGCCGAGCGTGAATTCCAGCATCCCACCCAATGCGGGCGTTCTGCTGAGGCACTTCGGTTGATACTTTTTGAAAACCCGAGACGCAAATTTTGGACATGCCGTCAAACCCAATACGCGTCGTCACATGACCAAACAAAAAAGGGCCGCGCAAACTGCGCGGCCCTGGAATTCTGGGTGTCGGCGAAAATTAGTTCTTCGCGTAGAATTCGACGACCAGGTTCGGCTCCATGACGACCGGGTAGGGCACATCGCCCAGGCCCGGCGCGCGAACGAAGGTCGCCGTCATTTTCGAGTGGTCGGCGTCAATGTAGTCAGGCACGTCACGCTCGGCCAGAGCAGCGGCTTCCAGAACAACAGCCAGTTGCTTGGACTTGTCGCGCACTTCGATCACGTCGCCTTCTTTGACACGGTAGCTGGGGATGTTGACCCGCTGGCCGTTCACTTTGACGTGGCCGTGGTTCACGAACTGACGTGCAGCAAAGACGGTTGCAACGAACTTGGCGCGGTAGACAACAGCGTCCAGACGACGCTCCAGCAGACCGATCAGGTTTTCACCGGTGTCGCCGTTCACACGTACAGCTTCGGCGTAGATGCGGCGGAACTGCTTCTCGGTCAAGTCGCCATAGTAGCCTTTCAGCTTCTGCTTGGCGCGCAGCTGCAGACCAAAGTCCGACAGTTTGCCCTTGCGACGCTGGCCGTGCTGGCCGGGGCCATATTCGCGACGGTTGACCGGGGATTTCGGACGACCCCAGATGTTTTCACCCATCCGGCGGTCAATTTTGTACTTGGCAGACGTGCGTTTGGTCACGGCTGATCTCCTTCTTTAGGTCGAGGCCCGTACAGGCCACTATGAAGGGCGTTGTCCTCTTGAGGTTTCCCCCATGACAGGAATCCCCTTACGGGGCCCACCAACACCAATGAAGCCGCGCTTATATCCGCAGAATTGGCGGAGTCAACACGGCTATGGATTTTTTGCTATTTGCGAATGCTGTCGGCCTGCTTGGCGTTTAGTCTGCTACGCTTCGGACGCCCGCAACTGTGTTTTCCCAACTCTTATCCATCGGCGACCGCGTCGGGAAAGCGACAACGTTTTGGTCCGGGAGGCTGGAATTGCTTTCGCTTTCAAACTCGGTATACGCACTGACCCAGAACTCCTGATCGCGCGCGGGATACCCGTTTTCAAAAACCAGCGTTGGTTTTGCCTCTCCGGCGACCGAAAACAAGAGCGCCGTGTACTTTCGCGCGCCATTGGTTAGAACGATACGACCCAGTGCTCCATCTGCCAGATTCGGCGACGGCGCTATGCTGTTTAGCACTTTTGAGGAATAAGCTTCGGCCTGGCCTGACAACACAAGGCCCTGCTCGGCCGGACTGGCCAATGAAAGAGCCTGCCCACGCCACGACCATGCGGCTCCGATTTTCAAAAAAGACTGAGGCGCCGCCTCAAGTCCGTTTAACTCTGTCTGCGTCCACGAAATGGATATGCGACCGCTGTCCCCGGCTGTCATTGTATCCGCCTGTACCTTTCAACAAATCACTGCTTACTGCACCTTCTTATCAGGACAGAATCTGGCGGAAAAGAGACCGAAGTGCAGCAATCACGTAAATGTTTCCGGTGTGTCAAGTCAAACTGATACTAAAAGTGAAAAAAATTCAACCTTAGATTGTTTTTAAAAAAAAGGCGATGGACCAACCTCAAGAAATCTCAAAGCGATTCTCTACTCAAATATTTGTTTTTAAATTGCAAATTATACCTAAGGTATTCGCTCTTCATGCACCACCAATTCCCAGCGGCATTTCGGAAACCATGATATTCTGGTTCATCCAATCCTATCTGGGCATCCGATTTGAGCCGTCTGATCGTTGCATTACAGCAACTAAATTGGGCAGTGGCACCAATCTGGGCCAACCCTTGCTTCAACTCATCAATGGGTGCCATTCGACCGCTTCAGCTTGTCCAAGTAAGCTCGTTTCGCGGCCGCTACCTCTTCATCGCTCAAATTCGATCGGTTCAGGTCCAGAAAATAGTCCGTGCCTCCGGCTGGCTGGACGTTCCGATTGTCACTTGTGATGAGCCTATCGGATCTCACGTTTAGAATGGACAGTGCCTTAATCAACGGGAAATCGTGATCGTCCAGACTAGAAACGTTGACAGATTCCACCTCGGCGCGCGGTGAAACCGCCTCTATCACGCGGCGGACCACCGCCTCAAGGTCTGCACCCTGTTGCAACGCCTTGCCGTATTGTGACAGATCCTCGCGGATTCTATGGCTGCGAAGGTTTTGCCAATACTTACTTCTGATCCAATCAGCCGCGTTTCTGGTCGTAAACAGAAAGATAATGCGATCCCCGGCATCAGTCAGGCGCGAAACCTCATCCAACAGAGCTTTGGAAAGAACGTGCGTTTGCTCATATGACCAAACCCCTTTGCGACCGGGGATCAAACCAGCGAATTCTTCATTGCTGATCAGCAGGGGTTTGCCACCTTGGTCCGCAAAAGGCTTCAGAGCCTCGCGAACGATTGCTCCGAAATTGCGAAGGGTGCGATCCTTGGGGGCGATCGCATACCGCCGTGCAGCCAGGCTGGCTTCTTGTAAGTCATCAGGCAATAGAACATTCACGCGATCTTTCAGGTATTCCCGATTTTTCGAGAGCGTCTTTTGCAGGGTCGTTGTGCCCGTTTTATGGAAACCTTGATGAATTACGACCTTCAATACACTACGTCCCGTTCGTCCTTGGCCTGCGTGCTGTTGGGCTTTCGAAAAAATGCCAAACCTGCTCAACACAGGCTTGGCACTTCTTTGGTCAGACCAATTTGAAACCGACGCTGGATTTCACGACATCAGCCACATTTTGAATGACCGCAGCTGCGGCAGGTCATGCAGCCCTCGATCATCACCATGTCGTACTGGCCGCAGGATGGGCAGGCTTTGCCGCGTGGCGCGTCCATGTTGACGACCTGCGCCTGGGGGTCGGATTTGAGCGCCATGCCCTCGCCCTCAAGAAAGCCGATATTGATCATGTGCTGTTCGATCACGCCACCAATTGCAGCTAGGATCGACGGGATATACTTGCCCTGAACCCAAGCACCGCCGCGCGGGTCGAACACCGCTTTTAGTTCTTCGACCACAAAGGACACATCCCCGCCCCGGCGGAACACGGCCGAGATCATGCGGGTCAGCGCCAGCGTCCAGGCATAATGCTCCATGTTCTTCGAGTTGATGAACACTTCGAACGGACGACGACGGCCACCAATGACAATATCATTGATCGTCAGATAGATCGCGTGCTCGCTGTCGGGCCATTTCAGCTTGTAGGTCGAACCTTCCAGAGACTGTGGGCGATCCAGCGGTTCGGACATGTAGATCACGTCGCCACCGTCAATTTCATGCGGTGCGCTTGCACTTTCACCCGGCGCTTTGTCTTCGCTTTCTGACACGGTCAGGACGGATCCTGTCACATCGTTCGGGCGATAGGTTGTGCACCCTTTGCACCCCTGATCCCAGGCCTGCATGTAGACATCTTTGAAAGCGTCAAAGCTGATGTCCTCGGGGCAGTTGATCGTCTTCGAGATCGAGCTGTCGATCCATTTCTGCGCCGCCGCTTGCATCTTAACGTGATCGGAGGGGGACAGCGTCTGCGCGTTGACGAAATAGTCTGGCAGCTCTTTGTCGCCAAACTTGTCGCGCCACATTTGCACGGCGTAGTCCACGACCTCTTCTTCAGTGCGCGAGCCATCCTTTTGCAGGACCTTCCGCGTATAGGCATAGGCAAAGACAGGCTCGATCCCTGACGACACGTTCCCCGCATAAAGCGAAATTGTCCCTGTCGGCGCGATCGAAGTCAGCAAAGCATTGCGGATGCCATGTTCGCGGATCGCATCGCGCACGTCATCATCCATCTGCTGCATCGTGCCGCTTTCCAAGTATTTCTCGGCGTCGAACAGAGGGAACGCCCCTTTTTCCTTCGCCAAGTCGACCGACGCCAGATACGCGGCGCGCGCAATCGCTTTCAACCAGAGTTCGGTCTGACGTGCGCCCTCGTCCGATCCATAGCGCAGACCCAGCATCAGCAGAGCATCCGCCAGCCCGGTCACGCCCAGCCCGATACGGCGCTTGGCCTGCGCCTCGGCGGCCTGTTCGGGCAGCGGGAACTTCGATGCGTCGACAACGTTGTCCATCATGCGGACGGCTGTCGCGACCAGCTTTTGCAGGGCAGCCTCATTCAGATGGGCCGCATCTTCGAACGGCTCTGCCACAAGACGGGCAAGGTTGATCGACCCCAACAGACATGCACCATATGGTGGCAACGGCTGCTCGCCACACGGGTTTGTCGCCGCGATGGTTTCGGCATAGCTGAGGTTGTTGGCTTTGTTGATCCGGTCGATGAAAATCACACCCGGTTCGGCATAGTCATAGGTGGCCTGCATGATCTTGTTCCACAGATCACGCGCTTGAACTGTGTGATAGACCTTGTCGTCGAACACCAGCTCCCACGGGCCATCGGCTTTGACAGCTTCCATAAAGGGATCGGTGACAAGCACCGACATATTGAACATGCGCAGGCGTGCGGGATCAGATTTGGCGGTGATAAACTGTTCGATATCCGGGTGATCACAGCGCATGGTCGCCATCATCGCGCCACGGCGTGAACCTGCGGACATGATCGTCCGACACATGGCATCCCATACATCCATGAACGACAGTGGCCCCGACGCGTCCGCTGCTACACCATGCACATCCGCGCCACGTGGGCGGATGGTCGAGAAATCATAGCCGATCCCCCCACCCTGCTGCATGGTCAGCGCGGCCTCTTTCAGCATGTCAAAGATACCGCCCATGCTGTCCGGCACCGTGCCCATGACAAAGCAGTTAAACAGCGTCACACGTCGCGCGGTGCCTGCGCCAGCGGTGATACGGCCAGCAGGCAGGTATTTGAAATCTTCCAGCGCTTCGAAGAACTTCTGCTCCCAATGCGCGGGGTCTTTTTCAACCTGCGCAAGATCGCGAGCGATACGCCGCCAGCTGTCCTCAACCGTTTGGTCAATGGGGGTGCCATCAGCCTGTTTGAAACGATATTTCATGTCCCAGATCTGCTCGGCGATGGGGGCGGCAAAGCGGCTCATTGGTGATTCCCTATTCTGAAAGAGGTATTCAGACTATCCCAATTCACGCCCTCACCACAACACCTTGATGCCAGCGCATTGCGAGCTACAATATAGAGAAGGGCCTCGGGACGACTCTGTGGGAAAGCTGTGGATAACTACATAAACCTCATAAAACTTTCGGTCGGATCGGAAAGCGTCGATACGCTGATGGAGTGGCAAGACAGCCGCAAGCCGCTTTATGAAGACGGCTTGCCGCGCCACGTCACCCGCATGTGGCCCAAACGCGAGGCCGAGATTCTGAACGGCGGATCAATCTATTGGGTCATCAAGGGTGTCGTACAGTGCCGCCAGAAGATCCTGCGGCTGGACGAAGTGCGCGGCGAGGACGGCATCCGCCGCTGCGCCATCGTGCTGGATCCTGAGGTGCACCGCACACAGAACGCTCTGAAACGCCCGTTCCAAGGGTGGCGATACCTTAAACCCGAAGATACGCCTGCCGATCTTCCCAAAGGACGGGCCGAGGATGATTCTCTGCCCGACGATCTGAATCGCGCGTTGGCGGACATCGGCGTGCTGTAATCAGTTCAGCCGGTCAAGCAATTCGGAAAGAACCTCTTTTTCACCCACACCATAGCTGGCAACCCGACTACGCCACAGCGTGGCCTGTGATTGCAGGATCAGGCCGTCCGACAGGATTTTTAGGTGGTTTGCGCGCAATGTCTCACCTGTCGAGGTGATATCGGCAATCGCCTCGGCGGTTTCGTTCATCACAGTGCCTTCGGTTGCGCCCTGGCTGTCGACCAGAGTGTAATCTGCAACCCCCGCGTCCGTTAGAAACTCGCGCACCAATCGGTGGTATTTGGTCGCAATCCGCAACCGGTGCCCGTGGGTTTTGCGGAACGCAGCAGCGACAGCATCGAGATCGTCCAGGGTATCGACATCGACCCAACAGGCAGGGGTCGCAATGATCAGATCTGCTTTGCCGAAACCAAGCGGCGAGATCTCTTCAATCTGTTGCTCCCAGCGTGGTAGTTTCTCATGCACCAGATCGGTTCCGGTAACGCCCAGATGAATGCGCCCCGCTGCCAGTTCGCGGGGGATTTCCCCGGCGGACAGCAGGATCAGCGAGACCCCGTCGATCCCTTCAACCTTACCGGCATATTCCCGGTCTGATCCGCTGCGCGACAATGTGATACCGCGCTTTTCGAACCACGAAAAGGTCTTGTCCATCAATCGGCCCTTCGAGGGCACGCCCAGTTTCAGGGTCATTGCGCGGCCTCCTCGATTTCGAGCATCAGGTCGGGACGCAGTACGCCGCCCACAGCTGGAATTTCCGCCCCGTTGCCCAATTGTCGCGTCAGCGCATCGTAACGCCCGCCGGTGGCAATCGGAGGCAAATCGGGGCGACCTTCAGCATAAAACCCAAAGACAAACCCGTCGTAATACTCCATCGACGTACGCCCATAGGCTGCCTCGAAATCCAACCGGCTCACATCAACACCACGCGCTTGCAGAGCGGCAATTCTTGCCTCAAGCCTGTCCAGCGCCGGGGTGATCTGAGGTAGGTCGACGGCCACATCCCGCAACTGCTCCAAAGCGAAGGGCATGGTTTCCCGAACGGTCAGCAGAGATTCCAAGCCTGCAAGCTCGTTGTCAGAAATCGGTGGCGTGTCGCGATCTTCACGCAGCGCGTCGATGCGGGCCTCAATCTCGGCAGCGCGGCGTTTTCCGATCATAGGAACGTCAAACCCCATCGGGTCTGCGGCCTCCAAAAGTATTGTGCGGTGCTCCGGCTCGGGCTTTCGCCCGGCGAACCGGTCCAGCAGGACGCGGAACCGACGTGGACGCCACAGATGGCGCATCAGCGCGGCCTTGCGTCGATCCGTGGTGCGCAACCCCTGAACAGCTGCCGTCAGGATGCCGATGTCACCGGTCGCCGCGCGCAGGGGCAGCCCCCGCAATTGCAGGGCAAACAGCGAAAACACCTCGGCATCCGCCCCAGCGGGATCGTTGCGGTCAAAAACCTCATATCCGACCTGAATGTACTCGTTGGACCGATCCGGGTCATGCTCTTGCCGACGAAAGACTTCGCCTGAATAGGTATAGCGTGCAGGTTCAGCCCCTTCGGTCATGTGCATCTGCACCACCGGAAGGGTGAAATCGGGGCGCAGCATCTGCTCGCCACGCAAGGCATCCGACGTCACGTAAGCACGCGCGCGGATGTCTTCGCCATAAAGATCCAGCAACGTTTCAGCCGGTTGCAGCAGGGGCGTATCCACAACCTGCGCCCCTGCGGCTTCAAACCGGACACGCATCATTGCGGCGCGGGCCTGTATCTGGGAACGATTGGGCATCGGTCAGTCCTGACTGTCCAGAATCTCGCGCACTTTGGCGACCAAATCACCACGTGACACTTCGAACTGGCTGGGGCGTTCTTTCCATTCCTCGAGCGTAGCGCTTTCGGCAATCTTCGCGCCAAGGATCAGGTCCTTGATCTGCACGATCCCATTGGCCTTTTCGTCACCGCCCTCGATCACTGCAATCGGAGAGTTCCGTTTATCCGCATATTTCAGCTGATTGCCGAAGTTCTTGGGATTACCCAGATAAACCTCTGCCCGGATACCTGCGTTGCGCAGTTCTGCCACCATCGCCTGATAATCGGCCATCCGTTCGCGATCCATAACGGTCACGACTACAGGACCCGTAGCCTGCGCGGCTATCCTGCCTTTTTCGCGCAGGGCAGCGAGCAGACGGTCGACACCGATGGAGACGCCGGTCGCCGGAACTTCCTGCCCGGTGAAGCGTTTGACCAGATCGTCATAGCGACCACCACCCGAAACCGATCCGAATTGCCGTTTGCGGCCTTTCTCATCGAAAATCTCAAAGGTCAGCTCGGCCTCATAAACCGGCCCGGTATAGTAACCCAGACCGCGCACGACCGAAGGGTCAATCTCGATCCGGTCCGCGCCGTACCCGCCCGCATCCAACAAGGTGCCGATTTGTTCCAACTCGGCGATCCCGTCCGCGCCGATCTTGCTGTCGCCTACGGCGGCGCGCAAGTTGGCCAATGTTCCGGCGGTTTCCGCGGCCTTGGAGGTCAGAAACGCGATCACCGGCTCAGCCTGATCCTCGCTAAGACCAACACCGTCGATAAACGCGCCAGAGGCGTCCAGACGGCCTTTGGTCAGCAGCTCTCGCACGCCCTGCTCGCCGACTTTGTCGAACTTGTCGATGGTGCGCAGAACGTTGTCGCGGGCAGCGACGTCTTCGCCAAGCCCCATCGCCTCAAGCACGCCGTTCAGAACTTTGCGGTTGTTGACCCGCACCAGATAGTCGCCGCGCGAAATGCCGACGGTCTCAAGCGTGTCCGACAGCATCGCGCAAATCTCGGCGTCAGCCGCCATCGAGGCCGTGCCCACCGTATCCGCATCGCATTGATAAAACTGGCGATAGCGCCCCGGCCCCGGCTTTTCATTCCGCCAGACTGGTCCCATCGCATAACGACGATAAGGCGTCGGCAAATCGTTGCGGTGCTGCGCGTAAACCCGGGCCAAAGGCGCGGTCAGGTCATAGCGCAGGGCCATCCAGTCGCCCTTGTCATTCTCGTCGACTTCCTGCCACGCGAACACACCCTCGTTCGGGCGATCTACATCCGGAAGGAATTTGCCCAGCGCCTCGACGGTTTCAACCGCGCTGCTTTCTAGGGCGTCAAACCCGTACTGATGATAGACGTCCGCAATAGCCCGCAGCATCTCGGTGCGCTGCGTGACTTCCTGGCCGAAATAGTCGCGGAACCCTTTTGGCGTTACGGCCTTGGGGCGGGGCTGTTTCTTGGGCTTGGCCATGTGGGACGTCCTTGGGAGTTGCCTTGTTCCGCGCGCGGTCTATCCCATGGCCTGCATCGGGGCAAGGCGCGCTTTCGCTGGCCATGCGCTGTCCGGGTCGCTATGACCGGCCTAAGACACAGGAGTCCCCCATGCAGCATCTGGAAGAGCAGATCGCCCATCTTGCCCGTACGGTCGAAGACCTCAACTCGGTCGTCACCCGCCAACAGGACGAGATTGATCGTTTGACACGCCGTGTCGAAATGCTGATGCGTCGCGAAGGCGAACGGGCGCAGGAAGGCTCGGGCGGGATCGTTTTGGGCGATGAACGCCCGCCGCATTATTGATGACTTAGAGCCCCAGCGACGTTTTCACCGCGTTGTCGACCACGCCACCCAAAAGGGCATCTTTATCCGCGGCACATCCTTCCGACAGCGCGGCTATGAACGCTTCTCGCAGCTGGGCTTTTTCCTCATCCGTGGTTGCATGATCTTCGATATTGATCTGGCGATTGTGGAGAGATAAGGCAGTCATCTTTCCAACAACAGTCACAACAAAGGCTTCGTCGCCATCCGCTTCTTCTGCAATCGAGGCGCACGTATAGTGCATGACGGGCAATGCATCCTGTACCATCTGTTCAGCCGCTTCATCGGCCGCAGCCACACACGGAGCCGCCAGGATTGCAGCACAAGCGGACATTTTGAGTTTGAAAAAACGCATCACCATCACTTCCAGTTATGTCCAATAATGGCTCCGGCCACGCCACCGATCGCTGCGCCTTTTCCGTCACCGACAATCGCACCTACACCTGCGCCGATCAGCGCGCCCTCAAGGGTCTTCTTTTTCTTCTTGTCGTCCGCCGACGCGACCGAGGCTGCAACCAAGGCCAGCGAAGCCGTCGCTCCAAACAAAACTCTTCTGAAATTGAGACCTGCAATTGTCATATCAACACCCTCCTGCGGCATGACCCAAAGACATCTCTGTTGGGTCAGCCTAGCGGGGTGCTAACTGTCTGGCAACAAAGAGAGGTCAGATCTCTTCGACGGACAAAATACCTTCCAGCGATTTTATCGCGCCTTTGATCTGCGGGTTGATCGGAAACTCAACGCCCAGATCCATTTCGACATCACCCGGCAGACTTGGGTCGAGCAACAACAATTGGATCGGACCGCGCGCCGCGCCTTTGGTGGCAGTTGCGGCATCCTCAAGAACTTTTGCTACGGTTGGCACCGCTTGCGCTTCGTCAACAAAGATACGCAGCCCTGTCGCCCCGGCTTCTGCCACCACGGAATCCGCAGGGCCGACCGAGCGCCCCAGCAGCTTGAGCTGGTCAGCTTCCATCGTCGCTTCGGCGGTCAGCACCACCTGCGCTCCGGTTTCCAGATACTCGCGCGACTTTTCGAGCGTTTCTGAAAACAGAGTGACCTCGTAAGCGCCCGTCGGATCCGACAATTGCGCAAAGGCGAACCGGTTTCCACGCGCGGATTTACGCTCTTGCCGTCCGGCAACAACACCAGCCATTTTGGCGATAAAGGGGCCAGAGCGTGCTTTTTCGGTCACCTCATCCAGTGTCAGAACCTGCTTGCGCTTCAGCGCGGGCATATAGTCGTCCAACGGATGGCCCGACAGGTAGAACCCGATGGCTTTGAATTCTTCGCTCAGTCGTTCAGCCGGCAGCCAATCAGGCGAAGGCGACAAGCGCGGTTCGGGCAGGTCATCGCCCGCCTCGCCAAACAGCGACACCTGGTTCGAGTTCTTCTGGTCATGGATGGCGGCCGAATACTGCACCAGCGGATCGAGGCTTTCGAACACGCGACGGCGGTTTTTGTCGAGCTGATCAAAGGCCCCTGCCCGCGCCATCATCTCTAGCGGGCGCTTGCCGACCCTCTTCAGATCAACCTTGCGGGCAAAGTCGAACAGGTTCACGAACGGCTTGCCTTCGCGACCAGCGACCACAAGGTTCATCGCTTCGACACCCACATTCTTTAGCGCGCCCAGCGCATAGACCAGATGCCCGTCCACCACGTCGAATGTCGACAGCGACCGGTTCACGCAAGGCGGTACATAAGGCAGTTCCAGCCCTTTACGGACCTCCTCGAAATATACGGCCAGCTTGTCGGTCAGGTGGATATCGCAGTTCATGACACCCGCCATGAACTCGACCGGGTGGTTCGCCTTCAACCAGCCTGTCTGATAGCTGACAACCGCATAGGCGGCAGCGTGGGATTTGTTGAACCCGTAGTTGGCGAATTTATCCAGCAGGTTCCAAACCTCGGTCGCCTTAGCCTCATCCACATCGTTCTCAGCAGCACCCTTGAGGAACTTGGGCCGCTCTGCGTCCATCGCCTCCTGGATTTTCTTACCCATCGCGCGGCGCAGCAAATCCGCACCGCCAAGGCTGTAGCCCGCCATTTCCTGGGCGATCTGCATCACCTGTTCCTGATAGACGATGATGCCTTGCGTCTCGTCCAGGATATGGTCGATGGACGGGTGCAGCGTGTCCCGTTCGCTCAGCTTATTCTTGACCTCACAGAACTTGGGGATGTTCTCCATGGGGCCAGGTCGGTAGAGCGCGACGAGGGCAATGATATCTTCGATACAGTCAGGCTTCATCCGCTTGAGCGCGTCCATCATGCCCGAGGATTCCACCTGGAACACCGCCACCGTTTTGGCCGCCGAATAAAGTTTGTACGTTGCCTCATCATCCAGCGGGATGGCGTTGATCTGGTTCTCGGCCCCGTCTGCAGGCTCATAAAGCTCGGTTCCGTCGGCGGCGACGTGCAATGGACGGTTGGATTTGAAGATCAGATCCATCGCATTCTGGATCACAGTCAGCGTCTTCAGACCAAGAAAGTCAAACTTAACCAGCCCGGCCTGTTCCACCCATTTCATGTTGAACTGAGTGGCCGGCATGTCGGATCGCGGGTCCTGATACAGCGGCACCAGCGCATCCAGCGGGCGGTCTCCGATAACCACTCCCGCCGCGTGGGTCGACGCGTTTCGCAGCAACCCCTCTACCTGCTGCCCGTAAGTCAGCAGGCGGTCCACAACCTCTTCGTTGCGCGCCTCTTCGCGCAGACGAGGTTCGTCTTTCAGCGCCTTCTCGATGGAGACAGGTTTGACGCCTTCCACCGGGATCATTTTGGACAGGCGGTCGACCTGCCCGTATGGCATCTGCAGAACGCGCCCAATGTCGCGCACGGCAGCTTTCGACAGCAACGCACCAAAGGTGATGATCTGCCCCACCTTGTCTCGGCCGTATTTCTGCTGCACGTAGCGGATCACCTCTTCTCGGCGATCCATGCAGAAGTCGATATCGAAATCGGGCATCGAAACCCGTTCCGGGTTCAGGAACCGTTCGAAAAGCAGCGAATAGCGCAGCGGATCAAGGTCAGTAATCGTTAGCGCATAGGCCACCAAAGATCCCGCGCCCGAGCCCCGACCTGGCCCGACCGGGATATCGTGATCCTTGGACCACTGAATAAAATCGGCAACAATCAGGAAGTAGCCGGGGAACCCCATGCCTTCGATGATGTCGAGCTCGAAATCCAAACGCTCTTGATATTCTTCGGGCGTCACTGCGTGCGGGATAACAGCCAGACGTTTCTGCAAACCATCATTTGCAATACGGCGCAGTTCGGCAACCTCGTCATCAGCGAATTTCGGCAGGATAGGATCGCGGCGATAGGCCATGAACGCGCAGCGCTTGGCAATCTCAACGGTGTTCTCAATTGCCTCAGGCAAGTCGGCGAACAACGTCGCCATCTCCTGCTGCGACTTGAAATAGTGCTGCGCGGTCAGACGGCGGCGGCCTTCCTGCTGATCGACATAGGCCCCCTCCGAGATACAAATCAGCGCATCGTGCGCTTCGTACATATCTGTGGTCGGGAAATAGACGTCATTGGTGGCGACCAGAGGAAGGTTTTTGGCATAGGCCATTTCGACGTGGCCGCGCTCGGTCAGACGTTCCGCCTCTGGCTGACCACCCTCACCCGGATGACGTTGGAGTTCGATATAGAGACGATCGGGGAACATCGCTGACAACCGGTCCACCAAGGCCTCAGCCGCGGGGCGTTGACCCTGCTGCAACAACATCCCAACCGGTCCATCCGGCCCACCGGACAGGCAGATCAACCCGTCAGATCGTTCCGCAAGTTCTTCCAGAGTCACCTGCGGCAACTGCCCACCCTTGTCGACGTAAAGACACGAGCTGAGTTTCATCAGGTTCTCATACCCGGCCTCGGACTGGGCAAGCAAAACCACCGGCGCGGGTGCTTTGGGCTTTTCGCCCGGTTGCGCCTGCACATAGGTCAGGTCAACCTGACAACCCATGATCGGCTGCACTCCGGCCCCGCTGGCGGTGACCGAAAATTCCAAAGCCGAGAACATGCTATTGGTATCCGTCACAGCGACGGCGGGCATGTCCATCTTCTCACACAGACCGGGCAGCTTTTTCAGCCGCACGGCGCCTTCCAGCAGGGAATATTCGGTGTGAACACGGAGGTGAATGAATCGAGGAATACTGCTCATGACCGCCACGCTATCCCAGCCGCGCGCCCGGCAAAAGCAGGAACCTTGGCTTTGGATTGCCAAAAAGATGGGCTTTGATTATTCGGCTTTTCCAGAAGGTGCTTCGGAGCCCGGCAGTAGCCAAAGACAAAAAACGCTTTAATTTCAATCAGGTGATCTCTAAACGAAGATAACAATCACGCTGCGTCAGTGCTCAATGGTGTATCACATAGGTAGTTTTTCTTGCCAGACAACCTGCGCTGTTTCTAACATCAGATGGCAAGCTATCCGCCCGCTACTCTTTCTACGTCGCATCGAAGGGGGGCACGCAAGGGCGCAACCGGGTAAGGCGACGGGTTTCTCGAATGAATATCACGTTTCTTCTGAACGGAGAGACAGTGGAACTGGCGGATGTCAATCCGACAGCGACCCTGCTGGATTGGCTGCGTGAGGATCGCGGCCTGACCGGCACCAAGGAAGGCTGCAACGAAGGCGATTGCGGGGCATGCACTGTCATGGTGACGGATGAAGGTGGCCACAAGGCGCTGAATTCCTGCATCCTGTTTCTGCCTCAACTGCATGGTAAGGCGGTTCGCACGGTCGAAGGCGCCAGTGGCCCCAACGGCGAGGCACACCCAGCCCAGCAGGCGATGGTTGATCTGCACGGCTCGCAATGTGGCTTCTGCACCCCCGGTTTCGTCATGTCGATGGTGGCAAGTCATGCAAATGGCGCGACGGATCATGACACCCAGCTTGCTGGCAACCTGTGCCGCTGCACCGGCTACGCGCCGATCATTCGCGCCGCCAAGGCTGCCGAAGAAGTTCCCGTCCCAGTCTGGGTGAAAGACAAGCCAGTCGCGACCCGGGTAACATCGCAGATGTTGCCGGAGTCTTCGGATGAATTGGCAGAAGTTTATACCAAATATCCGGACGCCACTCTGGTCGCGGGTGCCACGGATGTTGGGCTTTGGGTGACCAAGCAACTGCGTGACCTCGACCCAGTAATTTTTCTGAACCGCTGCGATGATCTGAAAGAGATCACGATCACGGATGACGAGGTTCGGTTCGGCGCGATGGTCGATATGAACCGGATGGGCGAAGCACTGGCGGACCTGCACCCGTCTTACGCCGAAATGATCCGGCGCTACGCCAGCGTTCAGGTGCGGCACGCGGCCACCGTGGGCGGAAATATCGCCAACGGCTCGCCCATCGGAGACAACCCGCCCGCACTGATCGCCCTGGGCGCAACGCTACATCTGCGCAAGGGCGACGAACGTCGCTCGGTCGCATTGGAGGACTTCTTTATCGACTACGGCAAACAAGACCGGACACCTGGCGAGTTTGTCGAATCCGTAAGTTTTCCGCGTCAGGCCGATCGTTTGAAGGCCTACAAACTCAGCAAACGGTTTGATCAGGATATCTCAGCCGTGTGTGGGTGTTTCAACATCACTGTATCGGACGGTATGGTTGCTGATGCCCGTATTGCCTTTGGTGGTATGGCTGGCACTCCCAAACGGGCTTCAAATGTCGAAGCCGCGCTGGTTGGCAAGCTATGGACGCATGAGACTGTTCGGTCCGCCATTCCGGCCTTCGACAGTGATTTCACCCCGATGACGGACATGCGCGCATCGGCCAACTATCGGCTGCAGACCGCCAAAGCGCTGCTCGAACGATATTTCCTAGAGGATCAGGGCGAAGTGACAAATGTATTGGAGGTGTCCGCATGAGCGTGACCAAACCCCTCCCCCATGACGCGGCGCCACTGCATGTCGCGGGAACCGCGCGGTATGTGGATGACATTCCGACGCCCAAAGGGTCGTTGCATCTGGCCTTTGGCATTAGCCCGATTGCCAAGGGTAAGATCAACACGATGGACCTGTCGGCGGTGAAGGCAGCCGAAGGTGTTGTCATGGTGATGACGGCCGACGATCTGCCGTTTGCCAATGACGTCTCACCGTCGATCCATGATGAACCTCTGCTGTCTGATGGCACGGTGCACTATATCGGGCAGCCCGTTTTCCTCGTCATTGCGACCAGCCACCTTGCCGCGCGGAAAGCGGCGCGTTTGGGCCAGATCGATTATGCCGAAGAGACCCCAATCCTGACGGTTGAAGAGGCGCTTGCCGCAGACAGTCGGTTCGAGGACGGTCCGCGCATTTATGCTAAGGGCGATGCGGATGCGGCCATTGCGGGTTCCGCGCATGTGATCGAAGGTGGATTCGAGCTTGGCGGTCAGGAGCATTTCTATCTGGAAGGTCAGGCTGCACTGGCCGTGCCCAATGAGGGCGCGGATATGTTGGTGCATTCTTCGACCCAACACCCGACCGAGATTCAGCACAAAGTAGCGGACGCTCTGGGTGTTCCGATGCACGCGGTTCGCGTTGAAACGCGCCGTATGGGCGGCGGCTTTGGAGGCAAGGAAAGTCAGGGCAACGCTTTGGCTGTTTCCTGCGCTATCGCAGCGCGTGCGACAGGCAAAGCCTGCAAGATGCGTTATGACCGCGATGATGACATGATCATCACCGGCAAGCGCCACGCGTTCCGGATTGCATATAAGGCCGGGTTTGATGAGAACGGCCACATCCAAGGCGTTTCCTTCCTGCATCATGCGATTTGTGGTTGGGCACAGGACCTGTCCCTGCCTGTCGCAGACCGTGCGATGCTGCATTCGGACAATGCCTATCTGCTGCCGAATGCCCGGATCGAAAGCCATAGGCTGAAGACCAACACTCAATCCGCTACCGCCTATCGCGGGTTCGGCGGACCTCAGGGTATGGTCGGGATCGAACGCGTGATGGATCACGCCGCGTATGAGCTGGGAATGGACCCGGTCGAATTGCGTCGCCGGAACTACTATGAGCCGGCGCATGTTGTTGCGGATCCCGTGATCGCTGAAAAGCCGCTGGGCCATCCTGACCCGCACGAGGACCTGACCAGCCGAGGCGCGGTTGAGATGGGCAACGCCCCGGTGCGTCCCTTGCCCGCAGGTGGCAATACCACGCCGTACGGGATGGAGGTCAGTGACTTCGAACTGCACGGCATGACTGCCAAGTTGCTACAATCCAGCGACTACACCGCACGCAAGGCTGCCATTGAGAAGTGGAACGCCGAAAACAGCGTGATCAAGAAAGGCATCGGCTTTTCTCCGGTTAAGTTCGGCATTTCGTTTACGTTGACCCACCTGAACCAGGCAGGTGCGTTGGTACATGTGTATCAGGACGGCTCGGTCCACCTGAACCACGGCGGCACCGAGATGGGGCAAGGTCTGTTCCAAAAGGTAGCGCAAGTGGCTGCCTCTCGCTTTGGCATTCCGTTAGAGATGGTGAAAATCACCGCGACAGATACAGCCAAAGTGCCTAACACATCTGCTACGGCCGCGTCCTCGGGTAGTGACCTTAACGGTATGGCGGTCAAAGCGGCCTGCGACACGATCCGCGACCGAATGGCTGACTATCTGGCCGAGCGGCATCAGGCCGACCCATCGACGGTGACCTTCTCGGATGGCTACGTTTCAGTCGGCGAAGAACGCTATACGTTCTCAGAAGCCGCTGCGCTGGTTTATCAAGGCCGTGTCAGCCTGTCTGCGACCGGGTTCTATAAGACACCCAAGATCGAGTGGGACCGGATCAAAGGCCGGGGGCGCCCGTTCTTTTACTTTGCCTATGGCGCGTCGATCACCGAGGTCGCCATCGACACGCTGACCGGCGAGAACCGCATTTTGCGGACGGACATCCTGCATGATGCAGGCGCGTCTCTGAACCCGGCGCTGGATATTGGACAGGTCGAAGGCGCATACGTACAGGGTGCCGGTTGGCTGACAACCGAGGAACTGGTTTGGGATGGCAAAGGAAACCTGCGCACGCATGCGCCGTCGACCTACAAGATCCCCGCTTGCTCGGACCGGCCTGACGTTTTCAATGTCGCGCTCTGGAGCGGTGAAAACCGCGAGGACACGATCTATCGCTCAAAAGCGGTCGGAGAACCGCCCTTTATGCTGGGTATTTCCGCGTGGCTTGCCCTGTCGAATGCGGTGGCGGCCTGCGGGGACAGCTATCCGGCGCTGGATGCACCAGCAACGGCGGAAGAAGTCTGGAAGGGTGTCCAACGGGTAAAGGGAGAGACCTGATGGGATTTGATCGAGAGGCTTTGAGGGAGGCGGTCAAAATCCACGGCAAGGTGACCCGGGTGGTTATCGCCGGGATCAAGGGGTCATCTCCGCGCGAAGTTGGCGCCGCAATGCTTGTTTGGGAGAACGGGCAGTCGGGCACCATCGGCGGTGGCACGTTGGAGTATCTGGCGGCTGAAGCAGCCCGATCCCAAGTAGCGCCCATGCGCCAAACACACCATGCCCTCGGCCCGGATATGGGCCAGTGTTGTGGCGGTGCAGTCACCCTGCTGAGTGAAATCTACGATCTTGCGGCCGTCGACCGGCTGGATGATGCAGTCATTGCGCGCTCGGCTTCGGGTGGTGAGATGCCACTTTCGGTCAAGCGACTGTTGTCGCAGGCCCGCGGTCAGGGTGTTGCGCCCGAACCGCAGCTGATTGACGACTGGATGGTCGAGCCCGTTCACGAACCCGCGCGCAATCTGTGGATATGGGGTGCCGGTCACGTTGGCCGCGCTCTGGTCGATGTCCTGTCACCGCTGCCCGATCTGTCAATCACCTGGATCGATACCGGTCCTGAGCGATTTCCCAAAGCGGTGCCCGGCGGCGTAACCGTCGTTCCGACAGCGAAACCGGCTGAACTGGTACGCCATGCGCCGCGCGATGCTGAGCATCTTGTGCTTACGTATTCACACAATCTGGACCTGGAACTATGCAACAGGTTGCTTTTGCATGATTTCCGCTTTTCGGGCCTGATTGGCTCGGCTACGAAATGGGCGCGATTCCGGTCCCGGTTGGCCGCATTGGGACATGCGCCCGAGCGGATTGGCCGGATCACCTGCCCAATCGGAGATCCAGCCCTGGGCAAGCACCCGCAGATGATCGCAGTTGGTGTCGCGGCGCAGATCCTGCGCCCTGCCCGGCAAAACGAAATAAAGAAGGACCTGAGCGCGTGACCACTCCACTTCTAAGCTTACAAGGGCTGACTAAAGCCTATCCCGGCGTCGTGGCCAATGATCAGGTGTCCTTTGACATCGGTGAGGGTGAGGTTCACGCCTTACTGGGCGAAAATGGTGCCGGTAAATCAACGCTGGTCAAAATGATCTACGGTCTGGTGAAGCCCGACAGCGGCACCATGCTGCTGCGCGGCCAAGCCTTCGCGCCACCCGAACCCCGCGCCGCACGGGCGGACGGGATCGCGATGGTATTCCAGCACTTCTCGTTGTTCGACGCATTGAACGTGGCCGAAAACATCGCCTTGGGGATGGAGAACCCACCAGCCATGGGCGATCTGGCGGCGCGAATTCGCGAGGTTTCGGAAACTTACGGTCTGCCACTGGATCCTTATCGCACTGTCGGTGATCTGTCCGCGGGTGAGCGTCAGCGGGTCGAAATCATCCGCTGCCTGTTACAGGATCCGAAGCTGCTGATCATGGATGAACCGACATCGGTTCTGACCCCTCAGGAAGTCGACATCTTGTTTGAAACGCTGAACAAATTGCGGTCCGAGGGCACCTCGATCCTGTATATCTCGCACAAGCTGGAAGAAATCCGCACGCTTTGCGACCACGCCACGATCCTGCGATTGGGGAAGAATGTCGGCGAATGTGTTCCCGCTGAGACCTCGGCACGGGATATGGCCGAGATGATGGTGGGGTCGACCCTGCAAACACCCGAACGTTCGGGGCGTGAGTTTGGTGAGGTCGCCCTGGATGTGAGCGGTTTGTCAGTTCCATCACCATCCGAGTTCGGTACCGCGTTGAAGAATGTCCACATGACCGTCCGTAAGGGCGAAGTTCTGGGAGTTGGCGGTGTCGCGGGCAACGGACAAGACGAACTGTTGGGCGTTCTGTCGGGCGAGATCACCACAGCACCCGACGCAATTAAGTTCAACGGTCAGCCGATCGGCAAACTGGGGCCGACCGCGCGCCGCAAACTGGGCGTTCTGACTGCACCAGAAGAACGTTTGGGCCACGCGGCCGCCCCAGACATGAGCCTGACTGAAAACGCCTTACTAACCGGATCGGTCCGTGAAGGACTTGAGAACAACGGCTTCCTCAAATGGGCAGAAACCAAGAGCTTTGCCGAAAAGATCATTAGTGCCTTTGACGTCCGCACACCGGGGCCTGAAAACGCCGCGCGATCTCTGTCAGGGGGCAACCTGCAGAAATTCGTCATTGGGCGCGAAGTCCTGCAAAACCCGGACGTGCTGGTTGTGAACCAGCCGACTTGGGGTGTGGATGCGGCGGCTGCGGCCTCGATCCGTCAGGCCATTCTGGATTTGGCCGCCAAAGGCACCGCAGTCATCTGCATATCGCAAGATCTGGATGAGCTGATGGAGATATCGGACAGCTTTGCGGCGCTCAACGAAGGACGGCTCAGCGCTCCGCGCACGACCACAGGTCTGACGGTCGACGAAATCGGCCTGATGATGGGCGGCGCGCATGGCATGGAGGTGGCCCATGTTTAACCCGTCGGACCGCCTTCGGCGAAAAAATTTACAAAAAGATGAAGAAACTGGGGGAATGAGCAGATGATTGTGTTGGAGAAACGGCCGCAGCCGTCCAAAGCGTGGTCTTACGCGACCCCTCTGGTGGCCGTGCTGGCTACCATGGTTTTCGGCGGCATCCTGTTCGCCATTCTGGGCAAGAACCCGATCCAAGCCATTGGCACCATTTTCTGGGAGCCGCTGTTTGGCGAGTTCGCTTTCTACTACCGTCCACAATTGCTGGTCAAAGGCGCGCCGCTGGTTCTGATCGCCATTGGCCTGTCCTTAGGTTTCCGAGCCGGTATCTGGAATATCGGTGCCGAGGGGCAATACATCATGGGCGCTATCTTTGGTGCCGGAGCAGGTTTGGCCTTCTATCCGCTGGACGCGTTCTACGTTTTCCCGATCATGGTGATCGCCGGCGCATTTGGCGGTTGGCTTTGGGCGGCAATCCCGGCCTTCCTGAAGGTGCGTTTTGGCACCAACGAAATCCTCGTATCACTAATGCTGGTCTACGTGGCCGAGCAGATGCTGGCTTCGGTTTCGCTTGGTCTGCTGAAGAACCCCGAAGGGTTCGGCTTTCCCGGATCGCGCAACCTGCAATCCTATGAAAGCGCGCATAACGCCGAGCTGATCGCCGGATCGGGCATGCACTGGGGTGTGGTGACTGCGCTGATCGCTGTGATCTTTGCCTATGTCCTGCTGAACCGTCACATGCTGGGTTTCCACATTCGCCTGACGGGTGAAGCGCCGCGTGCGGCGAAGTTCGCGGGTGTAAACCCGGCACGCCTGATCCTGTTCTGTCTGGGCATGTCCGGTGCGCTGGCCGGGTTGGCGGGGATGTTCGAGGTCGCAGGCCCATCAGGACAGGTCAGCATCGACTTTAACGTGGGCTACGGCTTTACCGCGATCATCGTGGCCTTTCTGGGTCGTCTGCATCCGGTGGGTATCCTGCTGGCCGGTGGCCTGATGGCGCTGACCTATATCGGCGGCGAAATCGCGCAATCCCAGCTGGGCCTGCCTGCTGCTGCCATTCAGGTCTTTCAGGGCATGCTCCTGTTCTTCCTGCTGGCTTTCGATCTTTTGACCAACTACCGCATTCGTGCGGCCCGTAATGAGGTGGCGTGACCCATGGACCTAGGTGAAATCAATCCCGTACTTTTGGTCGCCTCGCTTATGGTGGCCGCAACCCCCCTACTGCTGGCGGCGATCGGAGAGCTTGTTGTCGAAAAAGCAGGTGTTCTTAACCTTGGCGTCGAGGGCATGATGATTGTGGGCGCAATCAGCGGATTTGCGATCTCTGTCGAAACAGGATCACCCTGGCTGGGGTTCATTGCAGCAGCCATTGGTGGCGCGGTTCTGTCCCTGCTGTTCGTCCTGCTGACGCAGTTTGCGCTGGCGAACCAAGTGGCCAGTGGTCTTGCGCTTACCCTGTTCGGCCTTGGCTTCAGCGCGCTGATGGGTCAAAGCTATGTAGGTGTCAAACCGCCCAGCATGGGAGATATCCATATCCCGTTGCTCAGCGATATTCCGGTGATCGGCCCCATCCTGTTCCAGCATGATCCGATCCTGTATCTGGGCATCGCGCTGGTTGCAGCGGTCTGGGCCACGCTGAAATACACCCGCGTCGGTTTGATCCTGCGCGCGGTGGGTGAAAACCACGACGCCGCACACGCACTGGGCTACAAAGTCATCAAGATTCGCATCCTGGCGATCCTGTTTGGTGGCGCCTGCGCGGGTCTCGGTGGAGCCTATATCAGCCTGATCCGCGTCCCGCAGTGGACCGAGGGCATGACCGCCGGTGTTGGCTGGATTGCTCTTGCGCTGGTGGTCTTTGCCAGCTGGAAACCATGGCGTGCTTTGCTGGGTGCTTATTTGTTTGGCGGAATCACGGTGTTGCAGCTTAATCTGCAGGCCGCAGGCGTTGCCATCCCAGTCGAGTATCTGGCAATGTCGCCCTACATCATCACGATCCTTGTGCTTGTGATCCTTTCGGCCGACAAGAGCAGCGCACCTGCCTCACTGGGCCGGACCTTCCACGCCTCGCACTAGACGGGGCCAATTGAACCAACTTGGGGAGTAACCACATGAAATTCACATCACTTCTTGCCAGTGCCGCGATGGTGCTGGGCCTTGCGACCGGCGCGGTCGCACAGGACAAAACAAAAGTAGGCTTTGTCTATGTCGGCCCGGTGGGCGATGGCGGCTGGACTTATGAACACGACAAAGGCCGTCTGGCGGTTGAGAAAGAATTCGGCGACAAGGTCGAGACCGTGTTTGTTGAATCCGTTCCCGAAGGCCCGGATGCCGAGCGTGTGATGACCCAGATGGCGCTTGAAGGCGCTGACCTGATCTTTACCACCTCGTTCGGGTACATGGACCCAACGATCAACGTGGCCAAGAAATTCCCGAACGTGAAGTTCGAGCACGCGACC
Source organism: Ruegeria atlantica (assembly GCF_947495585.1). GTDB lineage: Bacteria > Pseudomonadota > Alphaproteobacteria > Rhodobacterales > Rhodobacteraceae > Ruegeria > Ruegeria atlantica_G. The sequence goes on from NZ_CANLZK010000002.1 coordinate 317,629, forward strand.
GGCTACAAGACCGCACCGAACGTGTCCGTCTATTCGGCCCGCTTCTACGAAGGTCGTGCCGTTCAGGGCCACATCGCGGGTAAAATGACCGAGTCGAACATCATCGGCTACATTGGCTCCTACCCAATCCCCGAAGTGATCCGCGGCATCAACTCGGCCTACATCCACGCCAAAAAGGTAAACCCGGATGTCGAGTTCAAGATCATCTGGGCCTACACTTGGTTCGACCCGGCGAAAGAGGCTGATGCCGCAACCGTTCTGATCGAACAAGGTGCGGACGTGATCCTGCAGCACACCGACTCGACCGCGCCGCAGGCGGCTGCGCAAGAGGCAGGCAACGTAATCACTTTCGGTCAGGCCTCGGACATGAGCGAATATGCCCCCAAGCCGCGCGTCTCTTCGATCATCGACAACTGGGCGCCCTACTACATCGCACGTACCCAAGCGGTCATGGATGGGTCGTGGGAAACCGTGAACACTTGGGATGGCATCAAGGAAGGCATGGTTGAGATCGGTGAGATTTCGGACGCCGTTCCGGCCGACATCAAAGAGGAAGCACTGGCGATGAAAGCCGCCATGGCAGCGGGTGAATACCATCCCTTCACAGGCCCGATCAAAAAGCAAGACGGCAGCGACTGGCTGGCTGAAGGCGAAACCGCCGATGACGGCACGCTGGCTGGTATGAACTTCTACGTTGAAGGTTTGGAAGGCGAAATTCCGCAGTAAGCTGTGATCTTCTGAGACGAAGCTTTAGAAAAATCGACGAGGCCCGCATATGCATGCGGGCCTTTTTTGAATGACCACTTTGAGCCCATTCTACAAATGCTGCGCGATGCCCGAATGACATCAATGCGCAGGAAACGGACTTTGCAAAATATGGTAATCGGCCGTTAGCTCACCTTGGTAGGCGGAACAGCAAATGGCGATTACATGGCGCAAGTAGACCGTAGCGTGACCCTCTGGTATTGACTGGTTTTCGAGAAGGCCCAAAACGCGGCCAACTTTGATTGAAACTCATTGTTTCCCGCCAACACAATAAAGGAAGCTCTAACTTGATTTTTCGAACTGCCTTATTTGCATCCATTGTTGCTGCCACATCAGTCGCGGCCCAGGAAACTCCCATCGTCCATGACGGAGAATTCAATTTTCTTCGCGCTCAGTACGGCGAGCAATGGGATGCCCAAGACATTGAGATCGATAAGAAACTAGCGGAAGTTCGAGAAAGAAACGATGGTAAGCCCCCTAATATTCTCTACGTTCTCATCGATGACGTGAGTTTTGGCCTCATGGGCAATCCTGCGATGAACTTTGTCACCGGATTTGACACACCAAACATCAACGATTTCGCCGCAGAAGGCCTTTCTTTGATGCGGATGTATACCGAGCCTTCCTGCACACCTACCCGCACTGCATTCCTGACCGGAGGGCACCCAATTCGCGCGGGTGTTAAGGAAGTGAAAGTTGCTCTTGTTGGTGAAGGGTTGTCCAAGAACGAAGTTACCATCGCGGAAATTCTCAATCAATCCGGCTATAACACAGCACATGTTGGGAAATGGCACCAGGGCGATATTGAGGAGTCATTCGCTCATAACCAGGGGTTTGATGTCGCGTATTTTCCAGTCCATCAGCAAGTGCAACTGAGCCTGATGACACCAGAGGCTGCGAATGCAGGTAACCTCAATGGCTGGCATCCATCCACTCAATCCGGGAAATATGGAATGGATGAACGGTTCAAACCTTATGGTCTTGTAACTGGCCTCGAAGCCAGGGCCGGAGAGACCGCACGGGAGGTAGGCATAGAAGCTGGCGAGGAATGGACACAGGCGCACTATGAACGCATGAACGAGACCTATCAGGCTCAGGTCTTGGAGCAACTTGACCGTTTGGCGGGAGAAGATGATCCATTCTTTCTCCAATACTGGCCGCTTTACCCAATCAATTTCACTTACGGCGAACAGCAGCGGTCCCGGAACGGTGGCTTTATGGCTGATAAAATGGAGCAACTTGACGATTGGATCGGTGATTTGATGGCCAAAGTTGATGAACTTGGAATTGCGGATAACACGCTTGTTGTGATTATGGCGGACAACGGCATCTTTAAGCAGTATTCGCCCACTTCAGGCATGATCGAATTGATTTACCGGGGCGGCAAAGCGGAACACCTCGAAGGAGGGGTACGTGTTGATGCTTTCGTACGCTGGCCAGCTGCAATCGAAGGAGGCAAGTACGCAGGGGACATCGTTCACGTTTCCGATCTATTCACAACCTTCGCCCGTATCGCTGGCGGAACTGAATTCATCCCGCGTGACCGGATCATCGACGGCGTGGACCAGACAGCATTGTTTCTTGAGGGGGATGGTAATTCGCGGAGAGATTATGTCTATATCTACGAAGGACCGGTTTTGCGTTCGATTGTGAAACAGGAATTCAAGATGCACATGCCTGCACCTGGTGTCCCAGGGGCCGCTGCGCCGGTGTTTAACATCCTTCGCGATCCGCGCGAGGTGTATTCTGACATCGGCCAATCGCTTTGGTCCGGAGCGTCCTTCCAGGATATGGCCAAACGGCATCAAAAAATGATTGCAAAATACCCACATCGCGAGATTGGGACTGATGAACCCTATGGAGGCATTGAAAATCTGCGACCAGAAAGCGAACTGGCCCGCAAGACTTTTGCAAGCTGGCAATAACCAAAACGCCGCTTCACGGACTAGGTTAGTGTAGTTCCTGAAGCGGCCTCTCTGATTGGTGTTCACCCTTAAGAGTGGGTTTTCACCTTTTCTTCTTGAGCAGCACTACAGGTTGTGGATGGTTGGGATCCCAATTTTACCTAAACTGTGCTGCTTGGGCCAGGATGTCACCGCATGCTTTTTGTTCCGAAAATAACAAGTAGAACAACTCGACCTTCATGTACCGGTTGCTGAAAAAATTCCTGTAAATCAGACCAAGGTAGTTGCCAGTGCCTATGCCTGCTCGCCTCCCTGCTTGCGGATCGACCAAGTCCGCATTGGGCTGAGACCGGTCCTCAGCAACCATTGAGCCTACGGCAAATTTGTCCCGCAACCAAGCCATTCACGCACCTCGTCATACAGGAACGGCAGGCAACGACTTCTCCATCGCCTACCACGATCAAGCCAGCCCTTTGGATCACAGGTTCATCTCGTCAAACGTGATGAGATGAACCTGTTGAGATCAATGCCCCGTCAACACCAGCGTATTCACCGGCATCAGGATCAGACGCAGGCGCAGACCTGCAGCATGAACAACACCGATCGTGTCGATCACATGCAAGGCGGCGGCGTGCCAGAATCCCAAATCCTCATGCTCAAGCCGTTCATGGTTATCGGTGTAGACATTGGCCAGACAGTTGCTGCCGGGCGGTATGTCATCGGCCATGTTTTTGTACAGCGGCTCCATATAGACCAAAATCGAGCCGGGCACCTTGTTGGTCTGAACATCGCGCAGCTCATCTGTGGGACGTATCTGACCTGACGGGATGACATCCTGCACCTCAACCACAACCATCGGGATCACGGTGAAGGGCTTGGTCATGCAGCCCAACTCTCCAATCATGCCCGGCTTGATGACCTGAGCGGCCATCTGGTTGAATGCAGCCTGAAACCGGTTATGGCCCGAGCTTGACGGAACCAGAATGCCCGCAGGCCGCAGCAAAGGACTGACATAGTCGCCCACCTGAAGGCCAAATTGTTCAACCCGACCGGTCACACCTGCGCTTACGAGTGTTTTGTCCAGCTCGGTCAGCGCGGCGTCCAACTGGGCGTTGGCGCTGGCCAGTTGGGCCGGGATCAGTTCTTCGATCTGCTGCACCACGGCGGCACGGCGGGATCGCGATGCGGTCAGCTGCGCTTCACGCTCGGCAACAAGGTTTTCCAACCGGTCGATTTCGGCCAATCGCACGGCGCTGGAGCCTTCGTCCCGCAGGGTGGTGTTACGCTCCAAATCCTCAAGCGATTGATCCAATGCAGCGCGCGCGCCTGCGATGCCTGCGTCGGCCTCGGCCAGATCGGTTTCCGCCACTTTCAGCGAGGCCTGAACCTGCGCGATCTGCGCGTGCGCGGCCTCGACCTGTGCGGCTTGGGTGAAATCCTCGATCCGGAAAATCGGCTGGCCGGCAGTGACCTGCTGATTGTTGGTGACGTAAATTTCGGACACGCGACCGCCGAGTTGAGGCAGAATTGTCACCGTTCGGAAATAGGACGCCGCCGTTTTACTGGCAGGGTGGAAGTAAAACAGCGTGGTGATCACGGTCAGCGCAAGAATGGCGCAGGTGGTCAGGCCCCAACGCAGTTCATACCACATGGTGAACAGTGTGATTTCATGGCCTATACGTTTGCCCTGTACGTAACGGCGAAATAAGTAATCCGGCAACACGGTGACCAGCGCGCACATCAGTGTTTCAAGCATCTCTTACTGCTCCTGCTGCGCGGTCGGTTGCGATGGGGTCGCTGGGGCAGGAACATCGTTGCCTTGATTGCCCAAGGATCGGATTGCGTCGGCAATGGCGCGCAAGGGGGCGGCGACATCCGGGAACTGGAATCCGGCTACAAGAATGGCCGCCACCCAGAATAGACCATTGTGGGTAAACAGAGCCAACAGCGCCAATATCCCCACAAGCTGAAACTGAGGGTGGTTGGATTCATGCGCGATTTTTTCCGGGATGGAGTGCAGCGTAAAGTAGCCAACTCCGATCAGAACGATCACCAAAACGGTAAAAACAAACATGAAGGTCAGCAAAAAGTCGCTGCCATCTGCCTGCGTGACGTATGAGGGGATATGCCCCGTGGCCATTGGATGTAATTCTGCCGGTGTCACGTCTTTCTCCGATTCCGATGATAGCTGCACTAAAAACAGGCCGGTCTCTTTGGTTCAAGTTTACATTGCGGAAATTACGCCTCTTTTCCAATAGTGTTACGCATGCGAAGCTTTGCGCATGAATAAAAGCAGATCTCAAATCCACCCGTTTTGGGGTGATCCTAGGGCGGAGTTTCTAACATGATCGATTTCCTGGTCATCGGTGGCGGCATCGCCGGATTAAGCGCGGGCGCGCGTTTGTCCGAACATGGTCATGTCGTCGTGCTCGAAGGCGAAGACGCGCTGGGATATCACACCTCTGGCCGGTCGGCGGCGTTGTTCGAAAAAGGGTATGGACCGCCTTCCGTGAAGACCCTGAACGCAGCGAGCGAAGCTTATCTGAGATCGAATGGCTATCTGTCGCCGCGCGGGTTGATGCTGATCGCCGGCCATGATCAACGAGACGCGTTTCTTCAGGATCAGGCTGACCTTCGTCTTACAGAAATCTCGGTCGAGGATGCCATATCGCGGGTTCCGATACTGAACCCTCAGACTGTTGGATTTGCCGCGAGCAGCGATTTTGCTTTCGACATTGATACCGACCGGATGATGCAGGATTTCGCTCGTGTGATTAGGGCCAACGGTGGTCTGGTGCTGACACGCCAAAAGGTAAAAAGTATCACCAAAGCGGGGCATTGGGTTGTCGAGGCGGCAGACGCTTTCGAGGCCAGATCCCTTGTAAATGCTGCAGGCGCATGGGTGGATGAGATTGCGACGTTGGCAAGCGTCGCGCCGATCGGCATAGAACCGCGTCGGCGCTCAGTGGCTCGTATCCCCGCCCCTGCCGGACATGACGTGACGGGTTGGCCTTTGATGTTGGGCGCTAGCGAAGGCTGGTATGCGAAACCGGATGCCGGAAAGCTGATCGTTTCCCCTTGCGAGGCTGATCCGACCTTTCCCCATGATGCCTATGCGGACGACATGGTGTTGGCCGAGGGTCTGGCGCGGTACGAAGCGATGGTGACCGAGTCGGTCACAAGGGTCGAGGCGAACTGGGCCGGACTTCGCAGCTTTGCGCCGGATGGTACGCTGGTCTTAGGACCCGACCCTGCCGAACCCACGTTTATCTGGTCGGCAGCGCAAGGTGGTTATGGCTTTCAAACGGCACCGGCGGCCTCACAGCTGGTGGCAGATTTGACGACTGGTGCTCGTTCAGAATTGGAGGCGGCGAGCGTTTCCGCCCTAAGGCCAGAAAGGTTACGTGGATGACGAAACGCAAACTTCCCGCAAATGCCAGCGTGGCGACGGTATCCGATGGGCAAAAATTGGTCGCTCCGGCGGCCAGCAGGAATGCCGACGCGCTGTGTGATTTGCTGGCTCAGTTCGCCCCTGCGTCCGGTCGCGCGCTGGAACTGGCCAGTGGTACAGGGCAGCACGTCGTGGCTTTTGCAAATCGACTGCCCGGTCTGGATTGGCAACCCAGTGAGGTTGAACCTGAACGACGCGCTTCAATCGACGCATATGCCGAAGGCTTAGAAAACATAGCCCCTGCGATAGAACTCGATGCGGTCCAACCTGGTTGGCATACCGTTCACGCGGCAAATGACCTGATCCTTTTGATCAACTTGCTGCATCTGATCAGTTGGTCGGAGGTGGAAGCCTTGGTGACCGAGGCCGCGCTGGCTCTGAACCCGGGCGGTCGGCTAATCCTCTACGGGCCATTCACGCGCTCCGGCCAGTTGACCAGTACCGGAGACCAGAACTTTCATGCTGCGTTGAGCCAACAAGATCTGGACATCGGATACAAGGATGACGCCGACATTCTGGGCCTGCTGCGTCGAGTTCAACTGAGTTTAATCGGTGCTGTTGAAATGCCGGCAAACAACCTGGCATTTATCGCTGAAAGACCTGAAGTCTGATCAAGATCAAAGTCAGGCGGCTTCCACGAACATATTCACAAGGTGATATGTTTAAAGGAAGCCCACTAATGAACTGGCAAGACAAGCTCTCGGATACGCGCAACAATCTGCGCAACCTCAACGCTGCAATCCCTGATACCGCCCGTGCCTTCGGTGCGCTGGGAAAAACCGTCAAAGAAGGCGGTTCGCTGGACTACAAAACCAAAGAGCTGATCGCTTTGGGTATGTCCATCGCTGCCCGCTGCGAACCTTGCATAACGCTACACACCGAAGCCTTGCTCAATGCCGGAGCAAGCCGCGAAGAAGTGTCAGACGTTCTGGCCATGGCCATTCAAATGGGCGGAGGACCGTCGATGATGTATGCGGCCAAGGCGTTGGAATGCTTTGACGAGCTATCAGTATGAAGAAAGGCCCCGGAGATCTCCGGGACCTTTGCTTAGTCAGCCGTCCTTGCGGATGGTTTCGTTTTTCGGATCATAGGGGCTGTCGCAGGTGACAACCGCATCCCACAGTTTGTCCTGAAGCTTGACCTTCAGCTTGGTGCCTTCGACCGCCAGATCGGGCTTCACATAGCCCATGCCGATGGATTTCTCGAAGGCCACCGAATAACCGCCCGAGGTCAGACGACCGACGCGTTCACCTTTCGGTGTATACAGCACTTCACGGCCCCACGGATCGGCATCCTCCGGCCCGTCGATCAGCAGGGTGCAGCATTTCACGCGTACGCCAGTCTCTTCCAGCTTGGCCTTGCCAAAGAAGTCCTTGGACAGGTCGACAAAGCGCGGCAAGTCGGCTTCTAGCGGGGTCGCGTCGCGGCCCAGCTCGGTGCCGAAGGCGCGATAGGATTTCTCCTGACGCAGCCAGTTCTGGGCGCGGGCGCCGACCAGCTTCATACCGTGTTTCTCACCAGCTTTTTCCAGCAGGTCGAACAGGTAGTTCTGTATCTCAATCGGGTGGTGAAGTTCCCAACCTAGCTCACCGGTATAGGCCACGCGGATCGCGTTGACCGGGCACATACCCAGTTCGATCTGACGGGCCGACAGCCATGGGAAGCGCTTGTTGGACAGTGCGGTTTCCGGATCGGCGTCTTTGATGACCTCTTTCAGAACGTCCCGCGATTTGGGTCCGGCGATGGCAAAAACGCCCCACTGAGTGGTCACGTCCTGGATCTCGATGTAACCGAACTCCTCCATCTTGTCCTCGGCCGCCTTGCGCAGGTAATCGGCGTCGTACTCGGTCCAGGCACCGGCAGAGACGATGTAGTAGTTGTTCTCGCCGTTACGGACGATGGTGTATTCGGTGCGGGTGGTACCGTGCGAGGTCAGCGCGTAGGTCAGGTTGATACGACCGACCTTGGGCAGCTTGTTACAGGTGAACCAATCCAGGAACTGGGTCGCACCGGGGCCTTTGACGACATGCTTTGTGAAGGCCGACGCGTCGATCAGACCAACGCCTTCGCGGATCGCCTTTGCTTCGTCAACGGCATGCTGCCACCAGCCACCGCGGCGGAACGAGCGGGCATCATGGTCGAAGTTTTCGGGTGCATCCAGCGGACCGAAATAGTTCGGGCGCTCCCAGCCGTTAACCCAGCCAAACTGTGCGCCACGCGCTTTCTGACGGTCATAGGCCGGAACAGTCCGCAGAGGGCGGCAGGCAGCACGTTCTTCATCGGGGTGGTGCAGGATATAGACGTGCTCATAGCACTCTTCATTCTTGCGTGCCGCAAACTCGGTGGTCATCCAGTTCGACGAGTAACGTTTGGGGTCCAGCGACGCCATGTCGATCTCGGCTTCGCCATCCACCATCATCTGCGCCAAATAGTAGCCGGTGCCGCCTGCGGCGGTGATACCGAACGAGAACCCCTCGGCCAGCCACATGTTGCGCAAGCCAGGCGCGGGACCAACCAGCGGGTTGCCGTCGGGCGTGTAGCAGATCGGGCCGTTAAAATCGTCTTTCAGGCCGGATTCGGCACAGGACGGCACGCGCTCGGCCATTGCCATATACTGGTCTGCAATCCGGTCGAGATCGAGCGGGAACAGATCAGCACGGAAGCTGTCCGGCACGCCGTGTTCGAACTGCGCCGGCGCACCATGTTCATAGATCCCCAAAATCCATCCGCCGCGTTCCTCGCGTGCGTAGGATTCGTTGTCGGCATCGCGGACAACAGGGTGTTCGGGGTTGCCCGCTTCACGCCATTTGACCAGCTCAGGGTCTTTGTCCATGACGATGAAGGTGTGTTCGACCGGGATCGCGGGCATCTTGATGCCCAGCATTTTCGCGGCCCGCTGTGCGTGGTTGCCCGATGCGGTCACGACATGCTCGGCGGTGATAACCACCTGCTCATCCGACGGAATGAGGTTGCCGCCCTTCTCGACCATTTTGGTGCAGGTGACTTCCCAATGAGTGCCATTCCAATGGAAGGCATCGGCCTGCATCTTACGGACAATTTCCACACCGCGCTGACGGGCACCCTTGGCCATCGCCTGCGTTACGTCGGCGGGGTTAATGTAGCCATCTTCGGTGTGATAGATCGCGCCCTTCAGATCTGAAGTCTCGATCAGTGGCCAGCGTTCCTTGATTTGATCAGGGGTCAGCCATTCATATGCGACATCACAAGTCTCAGCCGTGGACGCATAGAGCATGTATTCATCCATGCGCTCTTGCGTCTGTGCCATGCGCAGATTGCCAACAACGGCAAAGCCTGCGTTCAAACCGGTTTCTTCCTCAAGCTGCTTGTAGAAGTCGACCGAGTACTTGTGGATGTGTGTCGTCGCATAGGACATGTTGAACAGCGGCAACAGCCCCGCTGCGTGCCATGTGGACCCTGAGGTCAGCTCATCCCGTTCGACTAGCATCACATCGTCCCAGCCTGCCTTGGCCAGGTGATATGCAATCGAAGTGCCGACGGCACCGCCGCCAACAACCAGTGCTTTGACTTGGGTTTTCATTATCGGGCGTCTCCCCTTGAATTCAGTTGACACCATATGGCGCATTTGAATGCCCCGGCGCGACATTCATCCGACCAGTGATATAAAGAAAACGACCCCCAATCTATTGGAGGTCGTTTTTCACATCTGTCCAGTATGCGTCAGCCGCCTGTCAACGAACATTTTTTGAAGGCGTCTTTTGTGGCGCATTTACTGACCACTCCAGCAGACCCTTTGTTGATACGAACATCAGATGCCTCTGCGGAGCTTGTACTTTGGAAATACGACCTCAGGCCCGCCCAAAAACCAGCAGAGCTAGCGGCTTCTGATTTGGGAATTTCTTCGCCGCCTTGAAAGTTCGCAAATAGCCGACCGAAAACGTTGCCACCCGAATTGGCTTCTGCAATTTGCCCCTCCAGCAGATCGCCAAGCCCCTTGCGATATGCGACCTGAACTAAATCATCCGCAGATTTGATCTTATTTGCTGTCAGGTCGAACGTGTCCCCTGCCAGCCCATACTGCGCCGCCATGGTGTTTGCGATCAGAGCCATCCCGTCGACATTTTCGAGCCTCAGTTGCGCCAATTCGCCGCGAAGCTTCATGAATTCCGACCGAACCTCTGCCATTTTCACAGCCAACTCAACTTCGGTCTCGGGATTTACTTGTGAGGCATTGCCGATACCCGGCACTGGCCTGCTCAGCAAAGCGTTGAAGCGATCATAGTCCAGATTGCTAAAGAACGAATGGACTTCCTCAGCTGGTGCATCGGAATAGGCTTTCAGTTGAATTTCCTGGCCCAAACCAAGTGTCGCCTTGTAAATCTCAAAATTGGCCGGTGTTCTCAGATCTGTTATGCTGGCCGTTATAATCGACCAGAACGCCCGATCCCTTACTGTCAGGACATTGTAATCGTTTTGCACGAGCTGGAAGTATGCGACGCCCCCTATGACACCGAATGGTACATAGTCGCTTCTGCCGAAGTCTATGGCGTCAATGGACTGGGCGATGTTGCCTGCTAGCGTGTTTGACTTGGCATCTTTCTTGAGCAGCATCTGCAGCCATATCGTATGTTCACCGTTTTCATAGACCCAACTGCTGCGGTCCATCTTGGACGCCAGTTGCTCGGTTTTTTGTACGGCCACTTTTTTTGCCAACGGTCGAGCTGCTTCGCTGATATTGTCCTGCAACACGCCTTCACGTGCATCAAGTGTAAAATCTCGATCGACAATAGCCCGACGCACCCATTCGTTGTTTGTTTCAGGCAGATAGGATTTGCCGCCGGCGCGCCAACGCTTCTGTCGCTCGCGCTCTAACTCTTCTGCGTTCTTTTGTTCGCTAAATCTGGCGAACCGTTGCTTGATCACTTCCACATAACCGCTGGCAGTTAATTTACCTTCGGTTTTTTTGTCCTGCTGATAATAGTCAAGACCTGCCATGACCATTGCAACAATCAGTGCAAAGCCAAGAAACCTCAATGTTCCCATCCAAAACCTCGAATCAATTACTGCTCATTTTCGCAATTGATAGCCGCAGAATTGGGCGCCCTTGTGGCTCTGAGACGGAATTCCCAAGGTTGGGTCGATTTTAGTCGTTCGGCAAAATCTTTCCGGGGTTCATGATGTTATCGGGGTCCAGTGCCTTTTTGATGGCAGTCATATACGTGACGGCTGGTCCAAGCTCTTTGACCAGGTAGGGCTGTTTGCCCTGTCCGATCCCATGTTCGCCCGTACACGTGCCTTCCATCGAAATAGCCAGATCATTCAGCCAACCGACGAATTCGTCAGCTTTGCTGACTTCGTCCGCGTTTTCCATGTCGATCAGCAGCAAGGAATGAAAGTTGCCATCCCCGACATGCCCAACCACGGGGGCCATTAGCCCTAGCTCGCGCGCTTTGTCCTGAGTCGCTGTGACGCACTCTGCCAAACGCGAGATCGGGACGCAGACATCCGTGGAAATTCCCCGCGCGCCCGGACGCAGTTGCAAGGAAGCCCAGTACATATCATGCCGGGCCTGCCAGAGTTTATTGCGTTCCTCAGTCGTTGAGGTCGCCGCAAAATCGGTGCCACCGAACTCTTCCGCGATCTGGTTGAAGGTTTCGGACTGTTCGACCGCACCGTTTTCCGATCCGTGGAACTCGAGCAAGAGCAATGGCGTTTCCGGCAGGCTCAGCCCGGAATAGGCATTAGCGGCCTGGACCGACATTTCATCCAGCAGCTCAATCCGCGCCACCGGAACACCATATTGGATCGTCATCATGACGGCCTGACAGGCCGCATCCACCGACGGAAATGAACAACGGGCAGAGGTGATCGCCTCGGGGATGCCCTGCAGCCGCAAGGTAAGTTCGGTGATGATGCCCAAAGTCCCTTCGGCCCCGATCAGCAGTCGGGTCAGGTCATAACCCGCCGAGGATTTCTTGGCCCGGTGCCCGGTTCGGATGATCTGCCCATCCGGCATGATCGCCTCAAGACCAAGGACATTGTCCTTCATCGTGCCATAGCGAACCGCATTGGTCCCAGACGCCCGCGTCGCCGCCATTCCACCCAACGAAGCATTCGCGCCGGGGTCAATCGGAAAGAACAGGCCCTGATCCCGCAAATGGGTATTCAGGTCTTCGCGCGTCACACCCGGCTGTACGACGCAATCCAGATCACCCGGGTTCACAGCCAGCACCTTATTCATCTGGGTCAGGTCAACCGAGATACCACCAGCAGGGGCGTTCACGTGACCCTCCAACGATGTACCCGTACCAAATGCAATCACCGGCACCTTGTGGGTGGCGCAGGTTTTGACGATCTCGGAGACCTCTTCCGTGGAATGGGGGAAAACCACAGCATCCGGGGATTGGTTTTCGATCCAGGTGGTCGTGTGACCATGTTGTTCGCGGATTGCCTGACCGGTTTGCAACCGGTCACCAAACTTTTGTTTGAGGATGCCGACAGCTGCCTCGATCCCCACTTCATTTCGCGGCAAAGCAACTGCCTGCACCATGGTCTTCCCCTTTGAAACGCCGGGCTATTCGCCCAGCGCAATTCCCTCACGACGTGGATCGGCACCGCCGACCAGCACATCCCCGATCTCAATCGCATGCAGGCCCGATGTCAGGTCGCGCGGGTTCACTTCAAAACCCAGCTCGATCAGCGGATCCGAAAACCCTTCGGCGGCGGTTCCCACTTCGACGTCATAAGTGCCAAAACGATTGACGAGATGCGGCAGTGAAAGGGCTTGCTGCACATCCATGTCCCAATCCGCCCAGGCGATGATCGACTTGGCAACATAGCCGATGATACGGCTGCCGCCCGGCGATCCGATGGCCAGAACAGGCGCGCCGTCCTGCATCACAATTGTCGGGCTCATCGACGAACGTGGGCGTTTGCCTGGCTCCAAGCGGTTGGCAATCGGCACACCGTCACTGTGCGTTTTAAACGAGAAATCCGTCAGTTCGTTGTTTAGCAGAAACCCGTTTGTCATCAGTCGTGAGCCGAATCCATTCTCAATCGTCGTCGTCATCGACAGGACGTTTCCGTACTGATCAACGATCGAGATATGCGAGGTTGAGGGTAACTCGATCGAGACATCGTCGGCCCAATTCGACGCATGATCAAACTCGGGGTTACCCGGTGCGACCTCTGTCAGGGCGGCTTCTCCGCCTAACAGAGCGCCACGGTCGGACAGATAAGATGGATCGACCAAGCCCTGTGTGGGCATGGGAACAAAATCATGATCGGCCATATAGCGACCGCGATCTGCGAAAGCCAGACGCGAGGCATCACCGATCAGGCGCCATGCATTGGTGTCTTCGGGGCCCATTTCAGCCAGATCATAGCCGTCCAGCATGCCCAGAATCTGACCAACGGTCAGCGCGCCTGACGATGGCGGGCCCATGCCGCAGACCTCATAGGCGCGATACGTTGCGCACACTGGTTCACGCTCGATCACCTGATACAGCGCCAGATCAATTCCCGACAGAACGCCCGGGTTGCCTTCGGCGTTGCGTACGGTGCTGACGATGCCAGCGGCAACTTCACCTCCATAAAAGCCAGCCGAGCCTTCGTCGGCCAAAATACGCAGAGTTTCGGCATAGGCCGGGTTGGTCAGGCGTTGCCCCTGCTCAAGCGGCTTACCGTCGGGCAAGAAATATTCTGCGGTTGCAGGAAAGCGCGACAGGCGTTCGGCATCCTTTTCGACCAGGCCAGCAAGGCGCGGAGATACCAGGAAGCCGTCGTTCGCCAACGCGATGCCATCGGCAAACAGGCTTGGCCAGGGACTGCGGCCCCAGCGCCGGTGCGCCTCTTCCAGCAAGGCCGGTGTCCCGGGTGTGCCCACCGACAATCCGCCGACAACCGCATCAAAGAACTTCAGCGGCTCGCCGTTTTCATCATGGAACAGCCTGTGGTTCGCCTCAAGCGGGGCCGTTTCACGCCCGTCCAGTGTGGTCAGCTTGCCCGATGCAGCGTCATACCAAACCAAAAATGCACCGCCACCAAGGCCCGACGATTGCGGTTCGACCAGCCCCAGCACAACCTGAACGGCGACCATTGCATCAGCCGCCGACCCGCCAGCGCGCAAAACCTTTGCGCCTGCTTCAACCGCCAATGGATTCGCAGCAGTGACCATCCAGTTTTCAGATGTGACCGGCTGCCCTGCCATCTTGGCCTCAAGCGCAGCGATCACCTCTTCGGTCAGGCCTTGCACCTGCCCCTCGGACGCGCCTTCGGGCGCAACGGCATCTGCCGTCTCCTGAGCAGTCAATGGTCCTGCCAGCACCACCGCCGACAGCAACACTCCCGAAATCAGACTTCGTTTCATCGTATCCTCCTGAAAATATGCGTGTGTAAATTGGCACCGCCCGCATCAAAACACGGGAAACACCTGATCAAAGCATTGCGGGGACCACCTGATCCGGTGGGCGGTGACCGTCTTCGAAAGTCTTGATATTTATAATAACTTTCTCGCCCATTTCGATCCGACCCTCTAACGTGGCCGACCCCATGTGGGGCAGCAGAACAACGTTTGGTAACTGTCGCAATCTTGGGTTCACATCCGTCCCATGCTCATAGACATCCAGGCCCGCGCCGGCGATTTCGCCCGAGCGTATCCGGCGCGTCAGAGCGTTTTCGTCGATCACCTCACCCCTTGAGGTATTCACGATAACGGCTGTCGGCTTCATCAATTTCAGCCGCCGTGCATTCATCAAATGGAAGGTAGACGGTGTCGACGGGCAATGGACCGAAATCACATCCATTCGCGCCACCATCTGATCCAGGCTTTCCCAGTAGGTCGCTTCCATCTCTTGTTCGATCTCCGGGCGAAGCCTGCGACGGTTGTGGTAATGTACTTGCATTCCAAATGCGCTGGCACGGCGGGCCACGGCCTGGCCGATACGCCCCATGCCGAGAACGCCCAAACGCCGCCCGCCAATACGCCCGCCCAACAAGGCATTCGGCGCCCACCCGGTCCAATCGCCTTTTTGCATGACAGACAGACCCTCGGGAATTCGGCGGGTCACAGCGAGAATCAGCGCCATGGTCATATCAGCGGTATCGTCGGTCAGAACCCCCGGGGTGTTCGACACCAGAATGCCCCTCTGACGCGCGGTCGAGACATCGATATTGTCGACCCCTGCCCCGTAATTCGCGATCAGGCGCAGGTTTTCACCCGCCTGCCCCAATAGGCCACCGTCGATCGTATCGGTCACGGTTGGCACCAGAACATCGGCGGTTTTCACGGCCTTCACCAGTTCTTCACGGGTCATCGGGCTGTCATCGTCGCGCAACTGCACATCGAACAATTCGCTTAACCGGGTTTCAACCGCCTCGGGCAACCGTCGCGTAACGACAACACTCAGACGTTCTCTTGACACCTCTGTACTCCCACTGCTTTGCAAACCTTCGCGCGCCATGTCATCGTGGCGCAGGATAAGGCAGGGCACAAGAACCCCATAGGCATTGAGTCGACCTTTTTTCGAAGCAAGATCAACAGGCACAAGAGCAGACAGTAAGTGAGTGGTTTTCTACCCGTAAAACGCCTTGTTTCGGCGGCATTCGCTGTTTTCCTAACCGTGCTTGGCACCCTGCCCGCCAGCGCGCAGGACAAGCGTGGCCAAGTCACCAACCTGCCCCTTCCACGGTTTGTCTCGATGAAAGCCGCCGAGGGCAATGTGCGCCGAGGCCCATCACTGACTCACCGAATCGATTGGGTTTTCAAACGGCGCGGCATGCCACTGCAGATAACGGCAGAATACGGAAACTGGCGCAGGGTTCAGGACCGCGACGGCGCCGGGGGATGGGTGCACTACGCCCTGTTGTCCGGTGTTCGAACGGTGTTAGTCGATGCCGAACTACTGCCCGTGTACACCAGTCCGGACCCAAAGGCCCCGGTCAGCGCCCAATTTGAAACGGGCGTCGTGGCGCGCCTTGGCAGCTGTTCGTTGGATTGGTGTCAGATTTCTGCGGGCGGGTATCGCGGTTGGGCACAGAAAACGAACCTTTGGGGCGTCGACCCAGCCGAAATCCGAGAATAACCTAGTCGGATCGGGGTGTGCGCGCGATGAAATCGCAGGTCAGCTTGACCAGTTCCGGACCAACGTCTTCTTGCAAAAAATGCCCCGCATTCGGCAAGATAACATGAGGCTGCCCTGCGGCCCCCGGGCACAGTTTCTGGAACACCGCATCAATCCCCGCCATGACCAGATCATCGGCCCCGAAAGCAGTGAGGACAGGTGTCTGAAGCCCTCGGATCACCTCCCAAGCCTGCCGGTTCGGACCCGAGGACGGATCATCAGGCGTCGCTGGCACTAGCATAGGAAACTGCCGCGCCCCGGCCTTGTAACTTTCATCTGGAAAAGGCGCATCATAGGCCGCGATAACGTCTTCGGACAGGGACGATACAGTTCCGCCTTTCAGAATTCCACCGGCCGGAAATACCGGAACCTCCTGGCTGAACCTGCGCCAGTTCTCAAACGCTGCGCCCATTGGCTGATCGCCAGTTGGCAGCGCCGTGTTGGCAATCACTATGCGCGCGAACCTCTCCGGCATCTCTGCCCATAACCGCAGCCCGATTAGCCCGCCCCAGTCCTGGCAAACCAGAGTGATGTTGCGCAGGTTTACCTTGCGCAGCCACTCACCCATCCAAGCCACGTGCCGCTCATAAGTGTAGTCGCTTCGTTCGGTTGGCTTGTCGGATCGCCCGAACCCAATCAGGTCTGGCGCAACCGCGCGATGTCCCTGCGCGACGAATCCCGCAATCATGTGACGGTAAAGGTAGGACCAGCTTGGCTCGCCATGCATCATCAGTACAGGATCAGCCTCGGCTGGCCCTTCATTCACATAATGCATCCGCAACTGGCCGCCTTCGGCGTCATTCACCTGCGCGTAGTTCGGTGCAAACGGATAATCTGAGAGCCCGTCAAACCAGGTATCTGGCGTACGTAGAAACTTCATCCTCTTCCCTTTTCAGAGTTTCCAACCCGAACGCCCTGCCACCAATGCGCGCATCCAGCCCATCGCGAAACATTAGATTTCAAAAACCGCACCGCAAGATCAGGCTCCATGGGCGACCCATTCCGCATAAACTCCGCGGCCCTGGCAAACGACCAGATCACAGCAGGATTGAACACCTTTCCCAGGAAAACAAGCCACGCTCAGATCTTCGGTTAGCGCCTTTAGATTTTTTTCAATCCGCACTCATTTTTTTGTCTGAAAGGTCTTGAACCCACCGATCAACAATCGTAGACAGCGCCTCACCGTTGGGGTGTAGCCAAGTGGTAAGGCAACTGTTTTTGGTACAGTGTACCGTAGGTTCGAATCCTACCACCCCAGCCATTTTCAAGTAACCTATTGATTTTATTGAATAAAAATGTTGCGGGATCCCGCAACACTCCTGAGTTTGAATCAGAGCTACGGATTCCAACTTGTTCTTCACTGAGTTGATCGCATTCGGCACCATTCCAAATCGAACTAACCACGCATGTTTCTTCTTTACGTTGTACGCGAAAGCTGGTTCTCTCGCCGAAAATTCATGGACAAGAAATGCTAATAGAAATCAATTCCGAACAAGACGCTTGGGCAACACTTCATGGTTTGATAAACGGCAATTTAGAAATAGACTCTCTCGACGATCTGCGCTTCGGAGATTGGGTTGGAACGAGAGTTTACATTCCCGAAGGAAAGTACGACTCTTCGCTGAGCGCATACATGATGCAAGGGTGGCAAGATGCTCAGAGAGCAATCTATCGCTCCTACGCGCTGCTCAAAAAGGGTGATGCCAACGCTAGATCACTAACCGACGAGGAAAGAAGCCGACTTGAACTCGTCGTAAAGGTTTCTAGCGGAAGCTCTGATCAGAAAGCTGATATTCTTGATGTTTTGAAGGAGACGGCACTAAGCGCCGTGGGCAAGATGGAACCAAAACAGATCGCAACGGTTTTGATTGTTCTCATTCTTACTTGGGGCGGTACCAGTGTTACGAGCAATTGGCTAAACAATCAGAAAGAAATCAAGCTGACCGAACTTCGAGAAACCTCGAGCCAACGGGCGTTTGAAACCATTGATCGGGCGCTTCAAACGATTGGCCCAAACAGCATGACAGATGATCAGCGGCAGGTATTGCGTCAAGCAACTGAGGAAGTGCCTGCGCTCGTTGACCTTCAGAATGAAGCTGAGAACGCAAGGCATTCGATTACGCGTCACGCAACAAAAACTGACGCACAAGTCAACGGTGTCTCCGTTCCTTCCGAAGCAGGTCAAAGAATAACCAGAGAGACGAGGCAATCTGCGAACGAAGTAAGGAAAGATGGCAACTATCGTATTCTAAAAGTCGATACGACAGTACCTGATGGTTTCCGTGTGCTGGTCGAGAATATTGAAACTGGAGAGCGTTTCTCCGCAGACGTACAACAAGTTTTGGAGTCCCATGAAGATCGCGCGGTCATTCAAGACGCTGAGTGGAGC
The DNA here is from genome assembly GCF_947495585.1 of Ruegeria atlantica. Lineage (GTDB taxonomy): Bacteria > Pseudomonadota > Alphaproteobacteria > Rhodobacterales > Rhodobacteraceae > Ruegeria > Ruegeria atlantica_G. The sequence continues at coordinate 336,238 of NZ_CANLZK010000002.1, forward strand.
AAAGTTCCGGTCCGGCTTCAGGTGAACGCTCGCGAAAAGCGTGGTCAGATTATCGAAGCTATTATTTTGAAGGCTGAAAAATTCGAAGTGTCCAGCTCCCAGCCGTCGAATTGATCCCGCAACAATTCCCGCAACATTTTGGCACACACCTCGGCATAAGTGGCTGAAATAAAATATATAATTCAAACTTACCAATCCTACCACCCCAGCCACCTTTTCAAGAAAAGTCAGGAAAATAAGGGGCGACAGAGCCCCCGAAAAATCCGATGTAACACAGACTGCCAGAAATCGATACGGCGGTCTGTAGCGCAAACCCGGTGACTATGCAGGCCCCTAACTAATGCGCCGCGGCCGTATTTTCTGTTTCCGAAAACGCCTGCCAAAAAAAATATCAAACCAGGTCCCAAACCAGTTTCTTTGCCTGCCGTTGCAAACCGACCTCCCGCTCGACGCCGTGAAGTGCGCAGCCGCGTTGCTCACCGTCCTCGAGCAGATGGAGAAAACACACGTGGAAGCACTGATTAAAGATTCGCGGACCCCCGAGACCGCCAAAGCCGTCTTGACCGAGATGCTACGCTCAGCACTTGAGGTCATGTTGCAAGAGCAAAACCAAGACAGTGCCTTGCGCGCTGGCGAGGTCGACCAGAGGATCGAAGCGCTGCAGGAAGAAAACCGACGTCTCCGGCAGGCCGCAAGGAACAGACAATGGACCGACGTCGAGCCTTTGCTGCGCGCCGCTGGAGACCGCGTTGCCCTAAATCTTCCAACGCCGATTTCAAACGATCTGGGCAAACGTGCGACAGCTTTGCAACGTCGGCTCAATGACGCGGAAGTTGCCGCGCAAGAAGGCGGCGACGTGCACTATGCTGGCTCGGAACTCTTGGCTGAACACGGCTGGATGACTTCGACAAGTTCGTTCAGGCACCGGTTCAGCTTTCCCGGGCACGCACAGGAACCGACAAAAACTATCCCACCAAGGCCATGAAGGAAATAACAGCTTCCGTTTTTCTTTCTGTCTTTCTTTCAGCCTACGCCGCTTGATGTCAGGCCGCGACTAATCTTCGGTTTGCCATAGCAATCTTTGCAACACTAAGACGGGTATTTGCTCGAGCACGGATGTTCATTCTCACAAGAAACTGGGCGCGCCTGAACGCGCCCAGTTTCGTCAAGTCGCGACGTGAGATATCTCTTTGTCCGGCGAGTATATGTCCAAGATATTCCAATGTCCGGTCGTTGGTGTTGGGTTGTTGATCATTGGCACATCGAGCACGGTTGGCTTGCCACTGGCGATTGCCGCTTCCAGTGCCGGCAACAACTCGTCGGCAGCGCTGAGCCTGTGCCCTTCCGCGCCGTAGGCTCGCGCTATGTCGGCATAGCCCGGTCCGTTTGCGGGTGCGGCGGCTGATCCGGGGAACGTGGTTCCATAGGTCAGACCGTAATGCGCCTTTTGCAGACCTGCTATGGTTCCGAAGGCATTGTTGTTCATGACCAGCCAGATAATGCCCAGATCGAGTTCGACGGCCGTTGCCAGCATCGACGGGTTTTGGCCGAAACCACCATCGCCAACAAGGCTGATCACCACACGATCAGGTGCCGCCAGTTTCGCGCCGATCGCACCCGGAGGACCGAAACCCATCGTCGCGAACCCACCCGGGGTCAGGATTGAACCCGGCGTCAAAATGTCAAACTGTTGCCCGACACCGTTCTTGTTCCACCCAACGTCAGTGGTGATGATGGCATCCTCGGGCAGTGCCTTGCGGGTATCTGCCAGAATACGCTCGGGCATCATCGGAAAGGCTGCTGACGTCGCCATTTCCACGTTGTGCGCTTTGAAATCCGTTCGGAAGTCGGCGATCTTCTGTTCCAGAGCGGGGCGTTTGAAACCGTCCGGATACATCTCGCGGGCGACCCGGTTGAGGACGCGCAAAGCGGCCTTGGCGTCAGCAACGACGCCGATCTCGGTGGGATAGTTCCGACCGATTTCCTGCGGTTCGATGTCGATATGAATGACCTTCGAGCCGGGAATGTTGAACGTGTAGCCAGGGTACCAACTGGAGCAATCAGCCTCTTTGAACCGAGTGCCCACGGCAAAGATGTAGTCCGCATTCAAGCAGGACTGGTTGACCAATTCGGTGCCCCAAAACCCGGTCATTCCCAGCACGAGCGGATGGTCGTCCCGCAGCGCGCCCTTGCCCATCAGGGAATGCGCGACGGGCAGACCCATATGTTCAACAAACTCGCGCAACTCCTCACTGGCCTGCGCCAACAGGATACCGCCGCCGACATAGGCAACCGGGTTTTCGGCCTTCGCCAGCGCTTCGACAATCTCTCGCGCTGTTTCATCGTCAATCGACGGTTTCTTGAGCGCGCGCGTGTTATCGCGGATACGGTCGAAGCTGTCCGAGGGGATCACCTCGGAGAAGATGTCCATCGGCACATTGACCAGCACCGGCCCGGGCTGACCGCTTTCAGCCAGATGGAACGCCTTTTCCAAGATTTCGGCCATCAGGTCGGCGCGATCCACCCGCCAAGCACGTTTGACGAAGGGGCGATAAATCTCCCATTGGGCAGCGTCTGCGTGCAGGTTCACTTCCTGATGCGGATGCTTGCCGTAGTAATACGTGGGAATGTCACCTGCGATCACGACCATCGGGATACAGTCTAGTGCAGCGTTGGCGACCCCGGTGGCGCAATTAGTCAGTCCCGGGGAGAGATGGGACAGCACCACCGAGGCCTTGCCCGTCACCCGGGCATAAGCATCGGCCGCGTGGCTTGCGATTTGCTCATGCCGCACGGTGACGAAATCAATGGGGCTTTCCGCCAACGCGGCCAGCACCGCGATATTCGTGTGGCCGCATAGACCGAACACATGTTTGACCTCACGACGTTCGAGGAAGTCGACAATGTGTTCGGCAACGGTTTTGCCATCCAGTTTCGCTCCGTCCATTACGCGACCTCCCGTCCGTAGAACTCACCGAACAGCTCCGGCTCCGAGGGGCGATCCTCAGGCGTAGGACGGCTGACCCAGGTGTAGTTCATCATGTGTTTCATGGTGACGTTTTCGTTGGTGATGTTGCCGCCCCAGATGCCGCAGCCCAGGCTGCTGGTCATAGGCATGCCATTAGTCCAGGCACCTGCGTTGGCCTTGGATTGTGGCTGCCGCACCATCATGCGGCTGACCGGAGCCAGACGCGCTAACCGGTCGATGTGATCGTCATTGTGGCTGTAGATGCCGCAGGAATGGCCCTTGCCCCCGGTGTTGTAGATCTGGCTGACCGTTTCCAGCGCGTCATCGAACGTGTCGAAGTGATAAAGCGCCATCAGAGTGGTCAGTTTTTCCTTGGAGAACTTGTGCTGCGGGCCGATTTGCCCCTGATTTTCAACCATCAGGAATTTGCGATCTTCGGGGATGCCAAAACCGGCGACCTTAGCCGTTTGCTGCGGCGGACAGGCAATGGTCGGGAACGTACGGCTGCCCTTATCGTCCCACATAGCCGCTTCGAGCATGGCCTTTTCTTCATTCGAACACAGATACCCACCTTCGGCCTCAAGCGCTTTGACCATATCGTCGTAGACCGAACGCTGGATAATGATGTTGCCGTCGGCCGAACAACCCGAGCCAAAGTCGGATGTCTTCGAAATGCGTGTGTTCTGAGCGGCGACGTCCAAGTCGGCTGTCTCATCGATGACGATGGATGAATTGCCCGCGCCGACACCATAGGCTGGACGCCCAGAACTGTAGGCCGCTTTGACCATCGGCTTACCACCCGTTGCCAGAGTCAGGTCACAAATCTCCATGAGGTGCTGTGTTAATGGGATCGATGGTTTGCGGATCGACTGGAATAGGTCTTCGGGGGCACCGGCGGCACGGCAGGCTGCGCGCATGACCTCGACCATTTCGAAGGTGGTATGGGCGGTTCGCGGGTGCGGGCTGAAGATGACCGCATTCCGGGCGTTCGCGGCGGAAACGCCGGTCACCGGTGGTGTCATCGCCGGATTGGTCATCGGGATCAGCGATGCGATCACACCGGCAGGTTTGGCGTATTTCACCAATCCTTTTTCCTCATCAACCTCAACAATTCCGGTCGAAGGGGTACGCAGGACATCCCGCAGCACCATGTGGATTTTGAACCGCTTCGCGGGACGCCCTTCGCGATCTCCAATGCCGCTTTCGTCCACGCCCTGCTGGGCCAGACGCGTGAAAGTTTTCTCGTTCCCAGCATACCACGCAATGGCCTGAGACAGGCGGTCCAGCCTGTCCTGATCCCAATCCTCGATCTCGGCCATGGCAGCGCGGGCGCGGGCCAGCATTTCGGCCGCGAGTTGTCGGTCGTTTTCAGTGAGCTCTTTGCCCATGATGATCCTCTTGGTGTTTTAGAATTGCTGCATCGGGCATACGGCGCTGAGATCGCGCTGAGCCGAATGTTCGCTTGGCGTGGTTGAGACAGCGACGCGCGTGTTCTTCATATCCCAACTCGGCAACGCGGCTTTGGTTGGGCAATTCAATGGAATAGTCGACGGGCGGCATCCGTTCGATGATGCCGGTGAAGTCAATCCAGCCTTCGCCGGGATAGAGCCGCGCATCGCGGGCCAGTTGGATCATGCCCTCACGCGTATCGGCGATGCCGGGCAGGCAATCAGAGATATGCAGGAAGTGAAACAGGTCCGAGGGGACGTGTAGCAACTCTCCCAAATCCACGCGGCTGAGATGCAGATAAAGCGTATCAACCAGAATACCACCATTCGGCTGATCAGAGGCGCGCACAATATCCAGCGCCTCATCCAGCGTGCGCAAGCGAGAGAAGCTTGGGAACTCCAAGTCCACAGTTAGTCCGTAGGGCGCGGCCAGTTCGCAGGTCTCAGAATAGACATCGATCAGAAAGTCACGATCATCACGGGTGTTGGTCCACGCGCTCATTATCATGCGTTTAGCGCCCAGTTCCCCGCCAATCTCAAGTGAAGGTTCAAAACTGCGCGGATCAACATCTTCGGTAATGCGCGCAATCTCGACATCCAGGACTTTCAAACCGGTGGTAGAAAGAGCAGTTTTGGTGGCCTGCACCTGCGCCTTGTCGATCGGGGATTGAGTGAACTCTCCAGGCACATGCATCGGAATGAAGCGGGGACTGACGGCATCGTAACCGGCCCGGGCGGCGATATAGACCAGCTCGGGCGGCGTACAGCCAATCAGCGTCAGATGCGCCAAAGAATAGAGAGAGGGGCCTGCGCCAGCCTCTTCTGGTTTCACCATGAACGACAGCTCCACGTGTCTGCGAATCTCAAATTCATCACATGTAGTAAAAAATATCTGATATTTTTGAAAATATCAACTTTTAAAACAGAGCAGGAAATGAAAACGCCCGGGCAACTGCCCGGGCGTGCTTAACCTTCGTGTTGGCAGAGCCTTAGAGAGTGACCCAGTCCCCTCCGGACTGGTGAGAGCGCACAGAGGCGTCAATGAATCGGACACCGTCTGCGCCTTGTTCGACACTGGGATAAGCAAGCCAATCGGCCGGAACGGTAACGCCATCCCGACGCGCGGCTACGGCCATAGCAAATTCCGTATAGAGGTTGGCCCAGGCTTCGATAATCCCCTCGGGGAAGCCCCGCGCGGTACGGATCAGACGTTCCGCGCCGGGTCCGATACCATGCCCGTGACCTCGGCTGATGATACCATCCGGCTTACCAAACCGATTGAACTTCAGCTGTTCCGAATTCTCCAGGTCCCACTCGAGACCGCCTTCGCTGCCGAATATGCGCAACCGCAACCCACCCCGGTTTCCGGGGGCAAGGCGTGTTGCCATCAAGGTTCCGGGGACTTCATTTTGGTAACGGGTGAACATGAACACCGTGTCTTCCAAAGGCTTTGGCGCGCCGCAGACATGAAACTCGGCCCGTAGGTCGGTCAAGGGCAGGCCCGAGACAAAACTGGCCAGATGCGCGGCATGGGTGCCGATATCGCCGACACAACTGGTCGGGCCAGAAATCTTTGGGTCCAGCCGCCATTTGACATGGGGCGCATCAGCCACATCATCGGGCGTCATCCAGTCTTGCATGAACTCGACGTGGATTTGGTTGATTTTACCGATGCCGCCTTCCGCCACGATTTGTTTGGCCTGACGGATTACTGCAAAACACGACATCGCATAGCCGACAGCAAAGATGTGTCCCGTGCGCGCGGTAATCTCCTCAAGCCCCTCGGCCTCGTCGACTTCGTTGGTCAGCGGCTTGTCGCACAGCACGTCAATGCCCACCTCCAGAAACGCTTTGGCCGCTTCGAAATGAACGTGGTTCGGGGTAGTGATCATGACGGCATCCACGCCATCCAGGCGCGCCGCCTCGGCCTGCGCCATCGCCTCGAACGACGTATAACATCTGTCTGATGGTAGGAACCACTCGTCCCCGCGTGCTTTGCTGCGTGCGGCATCAGAACTAAGCGCGCCAGCGACGACCTCCCACCGGTCGGTCATCCGCGCAGCCGTTGCTTGCGTGACAGAGATACGTCCACCACCAACAACGCCCAGCCTCAAACGGCGAGACAAGCGGGGGAAAGGGCCATCAAAGTTCAGGTTTTCGGGTAAAAGTCTCTCAGCCATTCTGAACCTCCATTTCCGGGACCCGTGCGCCCTCCGGCAATATTTCCACCGCCATGAAGATGCTGGGGGTAATCGTCTCGTATTGATGCCAGGGATAATTGCCTGCGGCGTCATACATCGGCTTGTGCGTCGTGCCCGGGGCCATGAATTCTTCGAGGTAAAGGGTTTCAACATCCCGTTCGCGGCATTGCTGCATTTTGCCAAAGCCTACGATTTGCGTATGCACTTCGCGAAACCCCGATACCGGGCAGAACGGATGATCCTTGTGCAATCCGACATTCAGTGGAACCGAGCCGGAATGGTACATGGTCAGTCCAACGTTACCCACGAAGACCTTTGGCGACATGTAGTGGCTGACACCGCGCAGACGCTCCTCTTGGCGAACGTCAAAAGCAGATGGCCATGTATCTTTCACCCGTTCAAACAATTCGTTGTCATCGGCATGGGCGTCGAAACCGTAGACAATTACTGCGCGTTCCACACCTTTGAGTGCGCTATCTTGCACGATAACGGACGAAAGCGGTGCAACGGCCTGATCCTCGACCGAGAGATCCAGTTGCCCGAGGTTAAGAACAATTGCACGACCCTCGACAGATATTCTATCTTCACCGGTGAGGTGCTGGACGCGAAAGAATGGCTGGGCAAAGTCGAGCGTCTCAAACGGCATGGACCAGCTCCTTCCTCTCATCGTTCAGGAAATCGACCGGCAAGGGCTCGGGTGCCGCGCAACAGCTTTCTATCGTTTGATAGGCGCCGAATTTCGGCGCCCGTTCAATCGCGTCCATGACCTCAAAAACATGGTAGGCAAGCGCTCCACTTGCGCGGGGTTGGCGTCCTTCTTTTGCCGCCAAGGCCAGATCCAAAAGGCCGAGCCCGCGGCTGTCTTCATTGAACCCGTGTTTGTTTTCGACCACCTGCCAGTCTTCACGACCGGTTGGACGAGGTTGATGAGACCAGCGCGAGGTTTCACGCGTTTTCAACCAGACATCTCCCTGAAAGATGTTGGCTCCATGAACCGGGTCAGGGTCAGGGATGCTGATGGTGCCGTCTTCACCATAGATCTCGAAACGCGGAGTTTCGCTGTCCCAGACGTCGAAGCTCATGGTCATCGACCCTATAGCTCCGGAAGAGAACTGCAGCAGGCTTAGGGAGTGCGTGTCCACCTCGACATCTATCCATTCGCCGTTGCGAGGGCCATTTTCGATCATCCTTTTGTCGAACGTGCGCCGAGCCATTCCGGCGACCCGGTCAACGGGACCAAGGCAGCAAATCATTGCGGTCAGGTAGTATGGTCCAAGGTCAAGCAAGGGCCCGCCACCAGCTTGGTAGTAGAAATCAGGGTTGGGATGGTGGCGTTCTGTCCCGTGGGTACCGACATGTGCAAAAACCCCTGCCGGTTTGCCAATGGCACCCTCGTCGATCAAGTTCCGAACGGTCTGCCAGCGACCGCCCAAAAATGTGTCGGGCGCGCAACCGACCAGTAACCCCTTTTCAGAGGCCATGTGCAGGATCGCCTTTCCATCTGTCCGATTCATGACCAGTGGCTTTTCGGAATAGACGTGCTTGCCCGCCTTTAAGGCGCGCAGGCTGATTTCGGCATGCGCCGCCGGAATTGTCAGATTCAGAACGCAATCGATTGTCGGATCGTCAAACACTTCATCTGGCGTGCAGGCCTTGGCGATGCCGTATTGACCCGCTTTGGTGCGGCTTTCCGAAAGATCGAGACTTGCACAAGCAGCAACCTCGACGCTCGAAAATTCTGATAGTGTTTTTAGATAGATATCGCTGATACGACCACAGCCAATAAGGCCGACCCGGAAGGATTTCGATGTCTCACGTGTCATCATTCCTGTCTTCGTAGAGTGGTAAGTAATTCGGGGGCATCGGCCCTTTGTTCCGACCGCCCTGGTTCATCTGCTCCCAAGCGTGGGCGAGTATTCCGACCGAGCGGGACAGGCAGAACAGCCCTCGCGACAAAGGCGCAGGAAAGCCAAGTTCGCAGAAGATCACAGCTGTCGCGCCATCGATATTCATGGCAATTGGCCGACCGCCTCGTTGACGGCCGAGTTCAGTTTGAACCTCTTCTCCGATATCGGCAAACCGGCCAGAAACTGTACCTTCTGTCGCCGCATCACGCACAAGTTGCATCAATCGAGGCGCACGTGGATCGACGGGTTTGTGGAACCTGTGACCAAAGCCCGAGACGATCTTGCCGTAGGTCTCGCGCCAGCTGTCCAAGCCATCCCGAACAGCGTCATTCAGCGAAGCTCCTGCATCCATACGGACTGCGATATCATAGTACAGCTCTGCACACTGCTCGCCTGCCCCGCCGTGCACGTCGCCCAGCATGTTCACCGCGGTCGCCATCGCATTATTGAGACCTACCCCGCAGGTGGCGGCCATACGCGCAGCCGCAATCGAGGGGGCCTGCGGACCGTGATCCACGCCTGCGACCAAAGCGGCTTCGAGCAAGCGCGCTTGTGAGTCGCTGGGCAGATCGCCCCGCACCATCAGCCAGATCATCTGCGGGAATGAAACGTTCCCGATCAGGTCCTCTATGGCGTTGCCACGAAAAGCGATCTGACCAGGCTTCATGTCGATGATGGAGGTACGCCACCAATGGCGAACGGCGCGCTCATCCATTGTCATGTTTTCATCCAGCACAGTCATTGAGTCTTCACCTCTTTGAGCGTCTGGGTTTTGCTTTGCGCTGCGAGGCGAATGGGCGCGTTACGCGCACCGTAACCGGCATAGCCCATGCGGCGTTCAACGATTTCGAAAAAGAAGCCGTTAAAGATGGGGCGGCTGTAAATCTGAAAATACTCAGCACCCGCTGCCCGATCGTAAAGAATGTTACCTCGGCGCAGTTGGGCGATCAAATCGTCGTCCAATCCGAAAGTCGCTTGCAGATCAGCGTAGTAGTTTTCAGGGATCGTCAGACTGGGAAAACCGGACTTGAGCAACTGAGCTGAGGTCTCAAAAATATTATCCGACTGGAAGGCGATGTGCTGAACACCAGCCCCAAAGCCATCTTCAAGGAATGACGCCGCCAGTGTTCGACGCCCAACTGCCCCATTCAGGTTTAAGCGCACTTCGCCTTCGGGACTTTCGATAGCCTGGCTTTGCACGACACCAGACGGGTCGGCGACGTTCACGATAGGGGATTTTGCCATCTCGAAAGTCGAAATGTAGTAGAGCAGCCAGCTTTGCATCTCATCGTGACGCATCGTCTGGGCCAGATGGTCGATACGACGCAGACCGGCAGGTTGGGTGGCTTTGGTTTTCGCAACCGGCTCGAACTCGATGTCCCATACCCGATGGAGATCGGATTTCTCATCGATGAAATGAACGACGTTGCCACCAACGCCCCGAATGGCCGGGATATCCAGTTCCCCTGTTCCCACCGGTTGTGAGAAATTCGGCGCGCCCAACGCGGTCGCCCGCTGAACGGTCTGATCCGCATCTTTGACACGCAACCCCATGTCACAAACGGAGGGGCCGTGACCCAGGAACGCCGAGTGGGAAAATCCTTCCTTTTCGGTGTTCACGACGATGTTTATCGCACCCTGCCGCCACAGCTCGACGGACTTGGTGACGTGTTTTCGCTCCATTCGAAAGCACATTGCTGACAGAATGTCCGCCAGCTGCGCGCCGCTTAATTCATCGGCTGTAAATTCGACGAACTCAAAGCCTGACGCATAGACGCGCTCCGGCAGGTCCGGGATGCCAAAATCGGTTCCCGGCTCGGTCCGGGAAACCTCATCTAACAGGTTCACCAGCGACCTGTAGCTGTCTCGGGCCAGTGTCCGGCCACCCGGTTGCGGGGCCGCTTCGTTGACGCGCGCAATGGACCAAGGCCCCTTGTATCCGGCGCGGGACAACACCCGCACAAAGCCCGCAAGGTTCAGCGACCCAAGCCCTGGAAGAAGCCCAAAGTGCCGTTTGAGCCTGCGAATATCCATCTCAAGTCGCGGTGCATCGGACAGTTGCACATGAAACAGCCGCTCTCCAGGAATGTCCCGAAGGCGGGCTGGTTTGGACCCGTCGGCAAGCGAGAAGAAGGAATTCAAAGCCAACCCCAGATGAGGGCTGTCGACAGCTTCAACGACGCCTAACGCCTGTTCATCCGAGTGAATAAGATTTGACCATGGCAAGCCCATATAGGCCAGACGCAATCCCATCTCTTTCGCGATCTCGGCCGCTTCGCCAAGATCTGCGATTACCTGTTCTTCGGTCGCAGCGGCATCGACCTCGAACGCGGACCCAATGAGCAGCAATTCCGTTCCCAACTCGCTCATCAGGTCGAGTTTGCGTTTCAGCCGATCAAAGGCGCGCTCCCGTCCACCGCCGGACTGGCCTTCAAGGTTATGGAAGGGTTGCAGCAGGCAAATCTTCAGGCCGAGATCTGATGCAATGTTCCGAATTTGCGATGGCGGCCCGTCAAAAGCGGTCAAATCCGGTTCGTGTAATTCGACACCCCTGAATCCCGCGTCAGCGATAGCACTCAGTTTTGCGGCCAGATCACCGGGGATCGACGTTGTCGAAACCGAGAGGCACATTATCCCTGATATCCAAACATACGCGGCAACCACAGGACCAGATCCGGCATCAGCATCATTATCACCAGGGCGAAGATGAGAACCGCGAGGAAGGCCCAGATTTCGGAGATGATTTCGCGCAGCGGAATGTCCGTCACGGCGTTGATCACAAAGAGTAGAATGCCATAAGGCGGAGTGATCAGGCCGATCATCGAGTTCACGACGACCAGCACTCCGAAATGCACCAGATCAATCCCAAGCGCTTCGCAGGTTGGAATGAACAGGGGCACAATCACGAGGATGATCGTTGTTGCGTCTAACACGCATCCCAAAGCAAGGATCAGCAGGTTAACCAGGATCAGGAACACAATCGGGCTTACATCAGAACCCTCCAGCAGTGCCGAGATCGACTGAGGAATTTGCTCCTGAATGACGATGAAGTTCAGAATGAACGCGCCACCAATGACCACCCCGACCGCTGCGGAAGAGCGCGCGCTGTCGACGAACACTTGATAAAGGCCACGGAAGGTCAGTGCGCGGTAGAACAACGCTGCAAGTAGCAGGGCGTAGAACGCAGCCACGGCTGCAGCCTCGGTCGGAGTGGTGACGCCCCCGTATATGCCGTACAGCAGGATTGCGGGCATCAGCAGTGCCGGGAACGCGTTGGCAGTTTTAGCCGGCAACTCGCGCAGCGGAACTGGTTCTTCCAATGCAAAGTTCCGCTTTCCGGCCAGATAGTAGTTCATCGCCATGAGGACGACGCCCATGATCAAGCCCGGCAGAATACCGGCCAAGAACAGCGACCCGATGGAGGCCTTGGAAACGAGCGCGTACAAAACCATCGGGATCGAGGGTGGAATAATAGGGCCGATCGTTGCCGACGCCGCCGTGATTGCAGCTGCGTAGCCTCGGCTGTAGCGGCCATCCTTGGTCATCATCTCAATGATGATCTTGCCGATCCCGGCAGCATCCGCGACGGCAGAGCCGGACATACCCGAAAAGATCAAAGACCCTACTACGTTTACGTGCCCGAGGCCGCCCTTGAAACGACCGACAGCAGCGACGCAGAAGTTCAACAGACGGTCCGTGATCGACCCAGCGTTCATGATATTCGCAGCGACGATGAACAAAGGCACGGCAAGCAGGATCGTGCTTTTGTAGAAGCCTTGCAGGATCTTCTCGCCTGCGAGTGCGACGTCCAATCCGGCCGTGCCCAGGTACACTAATGAGGCCAATAGGATGGAATAGCCAATAGGTGTCCCGATGCCTGCCAGAAGAAAGAGAGCGAGCAGGCAGGAAAGAAGTTCAAAACTCATTTCTTAACTTCCTCGTCCTCTTCGACGTCGACACGTGGATGGTCGTCAACCACGTTGTACCCAACAACCAGTTCCAACTCTGTCTTTGGGGGGCCATTGCGCATGACGTCGAAGAATAGCCAAGCGTAGCGCGCTGCGACGACCAACATGAATACCGCGTAAATCGAGAATACTGTGCGCAGCGGTATCTTCTCGCCGGAGAACGGATTTCGGACAGTCGATGTCTTGCGGATTTTCATCCAGTCGATGTAGTCCCACGTCGGAAGGAAGCTGTAGAGCATACCGACCACGATCGCTGCGGCCGCCAGCATTGCAAAGACCTGCCGCACGCGCATCGGCACCGAAAGGTAGATGATGTCGAACTTCACATGATCACGTTCACGCACTATGAAAGCGCAACTGAAGAAGATCACCCAGACCCACAGAATGCCGATAAGTTCAAGCGTCCATCCAGCGGGGGTAAAGAAGTAGCGCAAGAGTATTTGCAATAGAAAGATCAAGAAGATTGCCGCCAGCATCCCGCCGGCAATCGCTTCGGTCAGTCGGGAGAACCCCTTTATAAAGGCTTTCATTGTGGTTCTCCCTCCCTTGTCTTACTGGGCTCAGTTGCCCAGAGCGTTGATCTGATCCAGAACGCCTTCGGGCCATGAGCCAGCGAACTCGCTGTCCAGATACATAGACTGTACCTGATCGCGGAACGCTGCCAGATCGGGTTCGTAGATCTCCATCCCCTGCTCTTTCAGGAAGCTGACAAGATCGTCTTCCTTCTGAAGCTGCTTCTGGCGACCGGATTCAGCCGCTGCATCCGCAGCTTCCTGAACCTTGGCCTGCTGCTCGGGTGTCAATCCATCCCAAACTTCTTTGCCGATGGCGATATAGTTCAAGTCAACCAAGTGCGATGTCAGGATGATCTGATTGGTCACTTCGTAGAATTTGGCATCAACCACGGTCGGCAATGGGTTGTCCTGACCGTCAACGGCACCGGTCGACAGAGCTGTGTAAACCTCTGAGAACGCCATTGGTGTCGGGGCGGCACCCAGCGCTTTTCCAAGGAACTGCCACGCATCTGTGCCCGGCATCCGCAGGTTCACACCCTCCAGATCAGCTGGAGTGCTGACGGTCAGTTCATCCTTGGGTTGGCGCAGGTTCACCTGACGACGGCCCAGATACATGACCGACAGCAGTTTGACGCCCAGTTCTTCTTCGGCCTTTTGCTTGAAGGCATCCATCAAGGGATCGTTGAAGACAGCCACCTGATGCGCGGCGTCCTGATGGACATAGCCTGCGGTAAAGATCGAAAACTCGGGGAAGAACTGTGCCAGTTCCTGCGCCGAGGTGATCGACATTTCCAGGTTACCCCGGCTGATGGCGTCCAACTCGGTGCCTTGGGCGAAGATGGTTCCATTATAGCTGGGCTCGTAGCTTGCGAAATCAGCGACCATGGGCGCGAAAACCTCGGCCATAGCGACCGAGCGCTGATCGGTCTCCGATCCTGATGTTGCGAGGCGAAGTTGCACTTTGTCTTCCGCCAGCGCACCACTTGTTGCGCTAAACAGAACACCGGTTGCGACCAGGGCTGATACAGCAGCCCGGCGGGTAAGTTTGGTAATCACTTTGCTCCTCCCTGAGACATCATGATGCTTCTTTTTTGCGATTCAGAGTTTTGACCTATTTTGGGCATTTTGCAAGATGTTTTACAAAATATCAGATATTTTTAATTACCTGCAATCTCTGTTGCTGCGTTTCCTGAAGGTTTCTTATCCTGACAGTCTCGCCAGTTCTGCAGGAATTCTGAATAGCTTCAATAACTTGAAGCGTTCTGAAACCTTCCCACCCAGACACAATCGGCTCTGCTTCGCGCCGAGCAACTTCAACAAAGTGCCTGAGTTGATTGACCAGGGGGTCAGAGGCACCCTTCTTCAGCGCGGTTGATGAGATTGGCGTCCACCAATCCCTTTGCTCTCTCTGGTAACTCCACAGGCGGAGATCGGGAACGGACAACGAACCATGAGAGCCACCTATCATGTAGCTACTCTCAGTGGTTGAAGGATAGATTGGATATTCCTGAGACGTCATCTCCCAGCTCCATGGGGCAACGATGCTGTCGGACACACTTATGGTCCCTATCGCTCCGCTTTCGAACGTCAACAGAGCACCGGCAACATCTTCGTTGTCGTAACCCCGCTGCGATGCAGCCGACTGAGCCTGTACGGTCATGACTTCTCCGGCCAAGTACCGCAGCAGATCAACGTCGTGGACAAGATTGACCGAGATGGGCCCTGCACCGGGTTTCTTTCTCCAGGGCGCAGCATCAAAATACTCGTCTGGCTTATAGAACCAGCAATTCGCATGAACAGCGCGCACATCTCCAATCTTCCCATCGACAATGGCTTCCTTAGCCGACCGGATCAGAGGATTGTGTCGACGATGATGTCCGACCATCAGTGGCACATTGGCCTTCTCCGCTGCTTGAACAAGCTCAAGTGCAGCGGTGGCTTCTACGGCGATCGGTTTTTCGACAAGAACGGGACAACCATGTCGAACACACGTGAGGCCTTGTTCAACATGAAGCGTGGTCGGGGTCGCAAGAACAGCTCCGTCCGGCGTCTGATTTGAAAACATTTCCTCGAGGGTCTCGTAACATGCGACCCCGTGCTCAACGGCGTAAGCACGACCTTCATCGCTGGGGTCGACCACCGCGACGAGATCAACATGGCGCAACGCTCGGATAGCGTCTGCGTGGCGGCGTCCAACAAGACCAATGCCGACAATGGCAATGCGAAAATTCTTAGACACTTTGCTTCCTTCCGGAGGGTCCGGAAAATCCCGAAACCGATGATTGCGATCGGGCTGCTTTGCCCAACTTGGCCACGACCGTATTGGGGTTTTCGCGATTCCGCAATAATGTATGATATTTTTATTTTTACCATACATCAGTTTGGATTGCTGATGTCTCTGAAAAATGCTAATTGAACGAGGAAACTGATAATATCGGGTGAAACGCATGGCGAAACAGCCGTCTACGATAGGTGCAAGTACCTATCAGCGCATCAAGCGGGACATCATTTTCGGGGAGTTGCAGCCCGGCTCCAAACTGAAGCTGGACGCCTTGAAGGAACGCTACTCGGCAAGCCTTTCGACACTTCGTGAAACGCTGAACAGGCTCGCCAGCGACGGATTTGTCGAAGCTCCCGAGCAACGGGGTTTCCTGGTCACGCCGGTTTCACGAGAAGACCTGACCGAGATTTCAGAGCTGCGCGTCCTGTTGGAATGCCACGCGTTGGAGTTGTCCATTGCGAACGGCGACACGGACTGGGAAGGCAACCTGGTTGCCGCACACCACAAACTGCACTTGATGGAACAACAGCTTCTCAGAGGAGATGAATCCGAAAAAGAGACTTGGAAAAGATATGATTGGGAGTTTCACCAGGCGATGATAGCGGCCTGCAATTCCAAGAACCTTCTGTCTCTGCACTCGATCATCTACGACAAGTATCTGCGGTATCAGATGCTCGTGCTGACCTATCGCGGCGAAGAGGCCGTCAAGGAGCACAAGGGCATGTTTGATGCAGCACTGGCCAGAGACGCCGACACGGCCCAGAAACTGTTGGAAGATCACATCCGAAACGGCCTCACCCACACGTTGGAGGCTATGTAAGGCGGCATGCTGATTGCGTGCTTCGACGTCTTCAGGTCGATTTGGCAGGGAATAACTCATAATTCTACATCTAAATCGAGAAGTTTGTGAACGGCCCAAAGCGGACCTTCACGCGTCGGGCAGTGAAGGTCCGAATTAGCAATATTAAACTCGGTCTGGTGCAAAAAGCCGCCAGTGAGGGGCTGCCTTTTGAGCTCACCCAACGCAACTTAAACCTACGGTCATGAGTCAAATATCAGGAACACATAGGTCATAAAGGCGGCCAGATGCACGACACCCTGAAGCGCGTTGGTGCGGGTTCCGACAAAGGTCAGGATGCTGATCCCTATTGTCAGGGCCAGGAGGACGACTTCCGCGCCGCCGAGCCCAAGTTCGATGGGAAGCGCAACAAAATGTGCCGCGATCAGCACAGCGGGCACTGTTAGGCCAATGGTTGCCAAAGCCGACCCCAGACAGATGTTCACGGCCCGTTGCAGTTTGTTGGCCCGCGCAGCGTCCAGCGCGGCGAGGGCTTCGGGTGTCAGGATCATGGCGGCAACCAGAAAGCCACCCAACGCGACAGGTGCGCCAAATTCCAGCAATTTGAAATCGACAAACAGCGCCATTTTTTTGGACATCAAAACCAGGGGCAACATCGCCAGCACCAACCAAAGAACATGGAAACCGATGCTTTTGGTTTCCAGATGATGCGCATCCGAGCCACCGGTTGTTGGCAGGTCTTCCTCAGGCTGTCGAAAAATCTCGGGTTTGCCGGCGGTTTGGTAGACGAGGAAAATCCCATAGAGCACCACGGACATGGCGATCATGAAGACAGTTTGCA
Organism: Ruegeria atlantica; assembly: GCF_947495585.1. Lineage (GTDB taxonomy): Bacteria > Pseudomonadota > Alphaproteobacteria > Rhodobacterales > Rhodobacteraceae > Ruegeria > Ruegeria atlantica_G. The sequence continues at coordinate 353,166 of NZ_CANLZK010000002.1, forward strand.
GAGCCGACAGACCACCGCCCGGGGCGGATGTGGTGAAGCTTGGCAAGACGAGGCTGACGATGGCCACTGGCAACAGCACCACAAGGTAGGCATTAGCACCCGAGAGGTTGAACACCTGCAGCCCGTGCCGCAGCCCCCCAATCAGCAGGCTGAGACCAACCAATCCGTTCATGACAATTATCAACACGGAAAACATAGTGTCCCGAGCCAGTGTCGGGTTGTTGTCCCCGGTCAGCATAACAGCTGTGATCAGAGCCACTTCGATGCCGATCACCGACAATGTCAGGATAAATGTGCCATAAGGCTCGCCAAAGATGACGGCCAAGCACTCGGCGTGGTGCACCACGCGGAAGACCACGGACAGCATCACGCCGAAAATGCCGCCCAGCAGGAGCCAGGACATGATGGAGCCAGTGGCCGTTGGCTTGATGAGGTCGCCGGCGAAGGTCATGGCAACAAATACGAGCCAGATGAGTAGAGTGGCTTTTTCTGCGCGAAAGAGGTTTGTGGAGGTGGTGGTCTCCTACCTTACCGTTTCTGGGTGGGGACGGATTTGAGGCTGGTGGTTTCGGTCGCCTTAAAGTGGGTTTGTTCCGCTCTGGCAGCCGGGGCCACTGTTTTGATCCTGAAAGCGGAGAAGCCCGCGAAGACGGCCATAGCAAGTACAAGCATCCAGCCCATGACCGCATCGCCAAATACCGCCGAAAGCGCGCTGGTCATGAGTGGGCCTGCAATGCCGCCGATAGTGAAGACAAACAGCATTGTGACAGCACTGGACGCGACATAGACGGGCACAGTGCGGTCCATCGCGTGAGCCAAAAGCAGCGAGTAGAGGGTGAGCATCGATCCGCCCAGGAGGATCAATCCGGCGAGCATTGCAATGTAAAGTGGTGTGCCCACGATGGCTGAGTAGCGCGCACCGTCGCCAGTGGCGAAAGTGGCGAAGGCCGCAAGGGCGCCGGTTGCGACTGTCGCCGTCACTACAATGACGCGGCGCCGATCCATGCGGTCTGACACAAATCCAAGCGGATAGAGAAACAGGATACGCCCGATGTAAATAGCAGCGATGCCAATAGCCACATCCGCGGCATCAATGCCAATGACAGCCGCCCGATACGGCACAACATTCATGAACACTGTGGACACGATACCAACGGTGAGCGCGCCGAGAGCGGCAGTGGGCGCGTCTTGAAACAGCGCCTTGAAGCGTACATTCGCCCGTTCTTTGCCCTCGGGCGGCGTGCTGGGCGTCGCGGCGATCACCACAATTGCCAGACAGTAGAGCAAGGACATCAGCACAAAAGACTGGTTCAGGTCGTCGGGTGTAACGATGACGAGAACCTGACTGAGAACCGACATCAACCCGAGGACAATGGCAAACACGGCAAGCAATCGGCCCCGCGATTTTTCGTCGACGGTTTCGCTGATCCAGGCGTCACCGATGGCAAAAAGGCCCGCGGTTGCAACGCCGGTCATCAGGCGCACGATTAGCAGCGTGGGCTCGTTTTCAGTCACGGAAAACAGCAGGGCGGCAGCGGTACATATGGCCGCCGCCGCAGAAAATGCACGAATATGTCCAATGCTGGTGATCCAGCCTGCAATGTAGAAACAGCCGATCAGGAATCCCAACGAGTAAGCAGCGGGCGCCAGCGCGGCGATTTCCTGAGACGCGCCGGTTTGGGCAAAATAGAGCGCGACGATGGTGCCCGATGCCGCAGTCACCAACTGTATCGCCGCGACCGCGATAAACAGGTATTTCAGGGTATGGATTTGATCGCTGAACCGGGCCATGGAACTGCTCCAGGAAAGAGAGGGAAAGTGGACCGCGCCTGACGCGCGACCTGTTTTAGTTTGGTAATCTGACTTTGACTTCGATGTTCAAGCCGGGAATGAGGCCGCGCTCAAGATTTGGGATTTCCGCCCAGATGCGGAGGGTTTCGTCCGCAACCAGCACGCTTTCAGAAAAAAGCACACGGCCACCCTGTGCCAGTGGCTGAACGTCACCTGGCAAATGCAAGTCGACCTGAAAGCGCTCCATCAGAGCACTCAGGCCCTCTGGCGTCGACTGGTCCAGCGCGATCAGGGATTTGTACGGCATTCCGTACACAACTCGGACCGTGTCTGTGTGCACAATCTGCGCCAGCGCTTGACCGTTTTCTGTGTCCAGATAGGTGCCCACCTGTTTGCGGGCGAGCCCAATTTGCCCCGAAATCGGCGCCCTGATCTGTGTCGAAGCCATCTCAAGCTCTGCCAATGCACGGTGCGCCTGCGCCTCTTGCAACGCCACCTTGGCCAGTATCAGCCGGTCCATAGCGTCTTGAACGGCCTGTTCGGAAACCACATCGCGCGTGCCAAGTTTCGCCTGCCGTCGCGCCTCGGCCTCCGCTGTTGCCAATTCGGCCTCACGACGGTTTTCGACCGCACGGCTTGCGGCGAGCTTTTGTTCGTAAGCCGGGGCCGCAATTTCAAACAGCAATTGGCCTTTCTCCACCGTATCGCCCGGCTTGAAATGCACCGCCGCGAGGATGCCGCGCACCGAATTGGCCACAAGGGCGCTCTCACTGGCCTCTATCCGTCCGGCAAATGTCTCTGCGGCGAGCATGTTGGTGAAGTCTTTCACAGGCTCCGCGTGGGCACTGTGTGTCATCAGAAGACCCAACAGCAGAAGTGGGAGTTTTGCAAAACCAGTCATGGTTAGTCACTCAGATGCAGGTCAAAGAAGGTGTTGAGCTCACGCCAAGCGTCATGAGTCTCTGGCGCGTTCACGAAGAAACCTGCCATGTAGTCGCCGTGTGACTGGCCGTCGTAGACATGCAGATCGGCGGCAACCCCGGCGGCGCGCAGGGCGCGGTGCATGCGCACCGTGTCGCTTAGCAACAGGTCGCGTGTGCCGGTCAGAAGAACCGTCGGCGGTAGGTTGTCCAGATTGGCATAGATCGGGGACAGTCGCGGATCGGTGCGGTCGGTACCGTCCGCATAAATGTCAAACGTGCCTTCAATCACACCCTCGCGGGCGCCAAGCGGATCAAGACCCTGCAACGTGACCCAGCTGTCCGACGTCTGCGCCAGATCCACAGCGGGCGTGCCTGCCATAATGGCTCCAGGCAAAGGGGTGCCCATGTCGCGCAGTTGTAAAACCGTCGACAACACCAGGTTGCCCCCCGCAGATGTGCCAAACATCGCCACTTTGGCTGGGTCATGGTCCTTGATAACTTGCTGCCACACGGCGATCACATCGTCTGTTGCGGCAGGAAACGGATGCAGCGGTGGGCGGCGATAATCGACGGACACCACCTCAACACCCAAACCATGCGCCATCCAGATCGCTTCGGCCATGGCGGCCTCACCACCATTAAAGACAAAGGCCCCGCCGTGCACGTGCACAAAAACGGTTTCCGCCCACCGGGGATCAATAGTAGTTGGCGTGACACGGTAGGTGGTCACCCCCGCCACGTTCTCGATGGCGAATTGAGCGCCGGTCATCTCAAGCAAACGTGCGGCCCCTTGCAGGGAAGCAGCGTCAAACTCGGCTTGCAACGTAAGCCATTGCTCGGTGGAGGATGGCGTTTCGGCATGCGTATCAACTTGACGGCGTTCGATGAGCCCGGCCAATTCCGGGGACACGCCCGCAGGAACCGGTGCGGTCCGCGCCGCCATTGGCAGACCTTCAATCACGGGTTTTGCGCTGTCTGCGGTGGCGACCGCAGGCACCGAAAGAGCTGCAATCAGTGCGCTTGTCAGAACAACTTTCAGGACGGAACGGCGTTTCATATTTGGTCTCCAACTTTCAGTTTGGGTTGTTCGTTTCGCTAAAATGAAGGTAATTTGCGGGGGGAGGCCACGCCACTTCCAAAAGTGATCATTTCACGACAAACTATCCGTCATGGACACGGTTTTGCAAAGCACCTTGGCGTTTCGCCCCGCGCTTCAAGGGCTTGACCAAATTGCATCGCCGCGGGTGTCCGAACATGCGCTGAAAGAAGCCGGGCTGTCGCGAGCGGTAATGGAAGACCCGACGGTGTTCCTCCCCTATCGGCTTCAGGCGCGGTTCATGCAAGCCGCCAGCCTGAAGATCTCCGAAAAACACATCGGTGCCTATATCACGCAAGACTTCCATTACGCCTCCTTTGGGGCCTACGCAGACTATGTGCTCGGTGCGCCGAAACTGGATGTGGCCCTGGTGCGGGCCGAAAAAATCCTGCCGTTCCTGCAACGGGGGTCAGTTATGCGCACCCGCGTGGTTGGCGATCATTTTGTGCTTGGGTTTGATGCCATGCTCGGCGGAATCGCCGGGGCAAATTTGATCGATCAGGACCTGCCGTTTGTGCTGCAGTCTGTGGTGCGCGAGTTCTGTGGACGCCGCTGGCGGCCGAGCTGGGTTGAGATGCCAGAGTTGCACCGAGGCACCGAAACCGCGCTGCAGTACATCTATAACGCAGAGGTGCGTGTGGGGGGATCCGCCGCCAGCATTGCGATCCCTCTGTCAGAAATCGAAACCCCTAATCCGCGGACAACCGATGAGAGGCTGGCGATGACGTTGGCAGGCATCCGCGATGTGCGGTCGCGGCAAACGCCCTCAACCACCAAAGAGGTGGTTGGGAACGCCTTGCGCGCGCAACTCGCCATGGGGCACGCCGACATCGAAACGGTGGCGGCCACATTGGGTGTCAGCGCACGCAAGCTGCAACGGCAACTCACTGCGGAGAACACCAGTTTCAAAGAGATCCGTGTGGCTGAACAGACAGATCGAGCCAGGTCGCTGCTGTCGGGCACTGACCTTTCTGTAGCGGAGGTTGCCTTCAATCTTGGTTTCAGCGAGGTCAACAGCTTCCGCCGCACATTTGCCAGCTGGTTTGGAATCTCACCATCTAAGTTTCGCAAATTGAGCAGTACGTAGGTAGCAAGGCCTCAATGGAGCGGACATTGGCGCAATGCGCAGCGAAGGTTCAGTTTCCGTCCGATCCCGCGCAAGTCATATGACCGGCGAACTCGCTAACGTCCAAAATGTCAAAAGCAGAACAGTGAGGCACAATACTGGACTCAAACCAATTTCCGAACACTACCCATTGACCACATTTCCTTTATTTTGTTAATTTTCAATATGTTGACAAAAAATCCTACCAACCCAGCCACAAGTTTCCTTTTTTGACGAAAACAAGCTACGCAGAAGCAATAGGCTCAAAGAACTCCCTCTCCCTTCTCAAAAAACCCTCACAGCACATCGAGACTATCTCCTTTTGCCGACTGAAGTGATGGTTGCGACGAAAGGTGAAAACTACACCCGCAACAAACGCGGCCGTGGAAGTACGGACATCCGCGCACTTCTGGTTGGCGAAATGGCGTACATTGATGAGTGCAAGCTTTCGCTGATCACTACAGCAAAAGAACAAGGTTTCTGGGAGCGCTTGTCTGACGGAGACAGGAAGGCGCTGAAGAAAATTGACGAGTTCGTTCAACAACGCTTGCACCTGTTGCTCATGATCGACGTTGCTTCGAGGATGCCGCTGGCTTGGGTGTTGAGCGATAAACCAAAAGCGGAGGCCACACTTGCTCTTGTGAGAATGGCAACACGTGACAAGACCCGCGAAAAGATCAAGTACGGTTGCCAAGGAGACCCTGCTCCGGCCATGGGCATTGGGAGCATCATGTCGGACAATGGTTCCGGTCTGCGTAATAAGGTCGTGATTGGCGCGGCCTTGGGATTGGGATCTAGATACGTCGTAGGTAGAACCCATGCCTCGACGGACAGGACCAATGTGGAGCGAAGCTTCGGCACGCTTGAGTCCCAAGTCATTAAACTGATCCACGGCTATACCGGCAGAAGGCCGGGCGAGCTGCCTTCCTACGATGCAACCGCAAACGGAGTATTGGTCACCGAAGAGTTGTACGGCATCTTGACCCGCTATTTTATCGATGAATACCCTTCGCGGCGCCACATGGGTATTGGCATGGACGGTCGCAGGCCTGCGGAAGTCGCCAAGGAACTCAACGAAACTCGCGGTTTGCTTCGTCCAATCAAGGAGGACACGCGCCGTATTCATCTGGGATGGAAGCAGTCGGTCACGCCCACTGATGAAGGAGTCAGGACTTTTCCGGCATCTGGTACAACTCGGATGAGTTTCAGCGCGCTGTTGACCGCCACCCAAAAACAAAGGTCTCGGTGTTCGTTGACCCTGAGAACCTTACACATGTCACCGCCGTTATCCCCAATGAAGAGCAAGTGTTTCGGCTTCGTCTCCAAATTACAGCGTTCGCAGATCTGACGCTGCCTGAAGCAATCGGGTTGCTTCAAGCGCGCCGCAACGAGAATCCGGACGTTTCTGAGATTTATGAGGATCGCATTATTGCGACGAGAAAGAAGCGCTATGCCGAGCTTGAAATGATCGGTGTCGAGCACGGTCTTTCCAGGAGTTACTCGACAATCGAAGAGGCAAAAGCGAAGGCCGAACGGGCGTTTAGCGGTGCTCGCGTAGTTCCCTCACCTAGTGAGCTTCCAACACTCCAATCCGGCGAAATCAGTGCAGGAACCGACAATCCAGAGGAGTTTTCCTTGGGTAGCGGCGTGAGGGCGAAAGTGACCGGTGAAAACCCTGAATCAGCTTCCACACCACCGAAACCGATTATTCGCAAGAATTCGGGGGCACCTCACGATGGCGCAGCCATCGAGCAGGAAAAACGCGCGCCCAGAAACGACGAGAACCGACCAATTGGCCGGCCTAAGAACAGGGGAAAATTCACATGAGTTTTGTCAATCCAGAGAGCTTCAAAATCGGAAACCAACTAAGGAGAGCTCACTTTACTTTCTCTCGAGCAAAACCATTGAAGGCCGCATTCAGCAGACGCCTCGAAGACCAATTCCGCAGCCAATTGATCGAAGGTGTCGAGGCCCGCGGCATCGTAGTGACTGGAAACTCTCGCGTTGGGAAATCCCGAGAACTGAAGAAGCTCATCAACGATTTCAACGCAAGCGAGACACAAATGCCTGACGGTAAGCCAGCAAAAGTCGTCAGTTGCGTTCTCTCAGGCCGAGTGAGCTTCAAAGATCTTGGCGTCAGGACTCTTTCGGCCCTTGGATATGAGCCACGAAGAACCCGTACCCAAGCTGCCGTTCCTAGCAGTCGCAATACCATTTATGGGAAACTCAAAAAGCGGCCATTCAGGTTCAGTAGACGATCTCGACGATCCCGCGGCCACAACTATGTCACCGAAGCGCACTGTAGAACGGTCAGTTCATTGTAGCGACTGTTCAGCGCGGAAAAATCGACGTCACCTAAGTTTTCATAACGCCTAACAAAGCCTTAGTTAGTACTGGAGTAGATTTCAACGTTTTCGGATTAGCAGAGGGCGTCGCATCTCTCAAACACACCTCAATCTGCATTTCAGGCAGTGCGAAAAGCAATCATTGTCAAGTCATCCAAGCGTTCTTCCTTCGTACTATAGTCTTGAAAAGCGCTGTGAATAGCCGACAATAGCTCTTCCGAACACGACCACTCTTCCTGTTCAAATACAGATACAACTCTCTGAAAACCAAAAGCTAAACGTTTTCCTCCACCTAATTGGTCAATCAAGCCGTCAGTTGAAACAAAAAAATCTGTGATTTGATCCAATTGAACTTCGTGTTCGAAAAATTTTGGGCCAATTGGAGTATCCACATACCCAATGCTCAGCTTGTCACCTCGGATTCGGTCAATGCCGGTATTGGATTTGACCAAAAGAGACATATGAGCACCTGCAAACGTCGCTATCCCTTTTGCTGAATCGATCTGGCATATCGCAGCGTCCATGCCGTCGTTGGAAGCCCCGTCTGCAGTATCCTGATTTAGAAGTGCACGCGTCAAATCGCTCAACTTAGACAGTGCCAGCGACGGGCTAAGCGTTTCATTTTCGAAGTAGAGCCGCTCGAGAGAAGCGATTGCCAACATAGTCATGAAGCCTCCAGGAACGCCATGACCTGTACAATCAATTACGGCGAGCGTCGAAATTGGGCCATCCGACTTAATCCAGTAGATATCTCCTCCAACCAAATCGCGAGGTTCCCATTTAACAGCAAAATCGGCAAATGCGGCATCACACTGACTTGACGTGGGTAACAAACCCTGTTGAATTCGCGTGGCATAATTTACGCTTGCGACGATCTGATGGTGCGCCTCTCGGATTTCGTTGACTCGTTCAACCTCCCGACCCAGCATTGAATTATAGCTTTGAACTACTTTGCCAATCTCATCTTCCGACTCGTATGGGACAATCTGAGGGTCATCGTATCGCTCAAATCTTTCGATGGCTTTCAACATTTGGCCGAGAGGTCTGTTGATGAGCCATAAAAATGCAGCAGCGCCTGCTAAGATCAGTGCAAATCCGCCGAGAATTCCAAGAAGGACCACAACCCCTACTTCTGTCCTTAACTCATTGTTCAAGACCTCCTGATCAATTCGGGCCAACATCGTGGTCGGCCCTGCTGCCGTCGGAACAGAAACGACGATGTCTAAGCCAGGTTTTTTTATTTTGTCGCATCCTATAGCAGGCCAGGAAACCAGAGTTTCTGAGCTTTGCTCTAACCTCTGTTCAGCGCAGATAACGTAAGGAAAACCCGAATAGACCGCCAGCAGGCTCGTTGCTTGCGCAAGATTTCCTGTTTCAACCAATTCAGCCAACGGGCGGGCGATACGATTGGCAATCGTTGCAACTTCCGCGGCAACCTGATCCGATTGAGCTTGCCTTTTGAATTCATAATAAAAGAGAAGCACAATGGCGTTTAGCACGCCTCCGAGCAGGAGGGTCGCCAGAATATGCTTCAGGAATATTCGGCGCTTTAAGAAGGTCCAGAGTTTACGCACTAAACGCCTCTACAGTGTTTGGCATCTAGTTCCCGATGTTCTTCATCGCGGCCTGAAGAGCGCCACGATTATTGACGATCATCTGTACAACTTTGTAGTCCCCGGAAACTTCCCGAACTAGAAAGTCTGCGGTCACGGTGTCGCCACCTTCGGTTATCATTTCAGAGCAGACGAAATAGTCACTTCCCGCAAGAATAACCATTGGATGAACATTTGCAGGGTAAACGGTTTCAAACGCGTTGGTGGTCGTGTCCAGATAAGTGTAAGAACCGTCGACCATCACTCCATCAACATGTGAAATCATGGCGGATTGGAGCTTTGCTTTGACCTCAGTTGGAATGTCGGCCGCTGTTGCCGGGTTGGACGATACTACTACGGCGACCAAACACAATAGTCTAATCATGCTAACCTCCCCACTAATAACACTGAACAATTGATACACTAAAAATGCATAAATGTGTATCTTATGATATTAAGGCCTGAATTGAACTTGGTTCCACCCAAGCATGACCAAGGGGAACAAATGCTTGCTAGCGAAGTCTACGAACTGCGCGCGAACCTGCGCCGACAAGGCGTTGTCTTTGCATACAGTGGTTATGTAACTGAAGGTATCCTCAGCGGTGTTGGCGATGCGTTAAAGCAGAAATTAGTGTCTGAAGACGCTGACACCAAAACTCTCCGAAGTGTTTTCGCTGTTTTTGTGGAGCAAATGCAGAACATCATCAGATATTCTGTTGAACGGCTACCGACCGACGGTGAGACTGAGGTGCTGGACATAAGTTACGGCATTGTGACCATCGGAAACGAGGCCGGCGGCTATGTCGTTCATGCGGGCAATCTGATCCTTTTGAGTGACGTAGACAACATGCGAGGACGACTTTCAGAACTACGCGCGATGAATCGTGAAGAACTTAGGGCCGCATACAAAGACCAACTCCGGTCAGAAACTGACGCTGTCGGCAATAGTGCAGGTATCGGGTTAATTGAAATTGCGCGTCGAGCGTCAAAGCCAATCGAATTTGATTTTATGCGGATTGACGATCAGCACGCATTCTTCGCACTCAAGGCGACGGTTTAAGAGGGTACGGATGCAAAATATTGATATCCCGGCAACAAACCGCACTCCGGCCGTCGCGTTCGATTTTGACGTTGGCCACCTCAAACTGATTGGGGAGTCCTACCCTGAGGATGTTACGACCTTCTACAACCCGTTGTTTGATGCTTTGAAAAGTTGGTTGTCGGATGGCTCAATATCCAAATGTCGTTTTGAATTTGAACTCATCTATTTCAATTCGTCCAGCGCCAAGGCCATCATGATGATCATGGAGCTTTTGGATTCCGCTGCTGAGGCGGGGAAAAGCGTTGACGTCTATTGGTTTCACGACCCCGAAGACGAGACCATGGAAGAACTTGGGGAGGAGTTTGGGGAAGACTTGAAACATGCCAAATTCACACTGGAAAAGTTGTTGGATCGATGACTATCGACGATCTCTTTGTTCGCGAGAATGAGGCTTTGGAAGTCGCGGAAGCAGCTTTAAACAGTGGACAATTTCCGAATGATGAAACGCGCAAGTCAATTGAAAACCTTGTCGGAGAATACAGAAAGCTGCTCAGAACCACGCGGCGCATGATGCGATTGAGTGATCGCAACGAGCGGGAACTGAATGCACTAGCCGAAAAACAGCGCATCGCCGCCGAAGAAGTTACCCAAAAAAACCAAGAGCTTGAGGCATTGTCAGGAAAGCTTGCCAAATACTTATCGCCTCAAGTCTACAACTCGATCTTTTCCGGTCGCCAAGAAGTTAAACTCGCGAGTAAGCGAAAAAAGCTGACAGTGTTTTTCTCGGACGTCGCCGGCTTCACAGAGCTTACGGATCAGATGGAGTCGGAAGATTTAACAGAACTCCTGAACAGCTACCTGACTGAAATGGCGGAAGTCGCTCTGCAATACGGTGCGACGATAGATAAGTTTATCGGCGACGCAATCCTTGTTTTCTTTGGAGACCCGGAGACTAAAGGTGTGCGGGAAGATGCTTTGGCATGCGTGAGAATGGCAATTGCAATGCGAGACAAGTTGGCAGAGTTGCAGGCAAAATGGAGGCGTCAAGGAATTAGACAACAGTTACAATGCCGTATTGGTATCAATACCGGCTTTTGTACTGTCGGAAACTTTGGGAGTGACGACCGTATGGACTACACCATTATTGGTGGGGCTGTGAACGTAGCTTCTAGGTTGGAGCATCAAGCCGACGAGGGTGCGATTTATATCTCGTACGAAACTTGGGCGCACGTAAACCACGAAGTAGAAACAGAAAAAGTCGGCGCCATCCAGGTAAAGGGTGTGGCTCAACCTGTCATGACCTACCGTGTCTTAGGTCAAAAGAATTCGAGACCGCAAGCAGAAAAAGTTGTATACGAAAACCCGAATTTTCGAATGGTGTTAGACCCGAGCTCAATGACATCAGAAGAACGCGCCGCGAGCTTAGAAATACTCAAGTTGGCGCTTGCTACACTCCGCAAAAACGAACACTGAAGTCAGGCAGCCAGTGTTTGAAAGTGTTTCGGCAACATCTCTGGAATATTCAAGAATTACGCCATGCTGCAGACTAGGTCAGTTTTTTCGCAGAATTGAAATAGATGCCATCGGCCGCAATGCGCCGTGATAGGACGGTGGCTTTTCTTGCTGTGCCGCGGCCATCACTCTTCGCATCCACTTGGCCGAGTTTGAAGGTGTCAGCTTAGGACCATTTCTAAATCGGGCTCAAAGCTGTAGAGTTCAGTCGCAGTAACCAGATTTCATTGCAAGACCACAAAGTGCCATAATAATCAATCGATGCACCCTGCGGGCTCGCATCACGCCCTAACAGCTGGCTGCTACGAGACGCGCCGAATGGGCGCAAACCGAGCTAAAGGCAAGAAATAGCTAAAGCACTCAATTAAGAATGTCCGCGATTGCACCAATCAGGTTCAGCACCTCATGTGTTTCGCGGTTTACTTCGTAAACGTAGTCTCCGGCTCGCACGTAATATCCATTGCGTCGTAGTCCCCAACGGCTGGGATCATCAATACGGACATACCCATCATAGATGTAATCCCCGCGACGGTATTTCTTGGCCTGTCCAGGCGGTACGCACGGGATAGCCTTTTTCGCCAAGCCTGGCGGACAATGTCCAGATTTGGATTTCACATGGATTGGAGTGGTAGCGTCAACCCCACTAACGTGCCCTACGCTATGGCGCCACAGGCTGTGATCTGCATTTGCAATTGATGCGCCTTGTATGGTCAATGCCACCGCCAGAATTCCAACATTGCTTTTCATTCCCAGCGCCCTCATTTGTTTATTGCCTATCTATATTCTTGAACTGGTCTTGGCGAGTTCATCAGCGAAGAGTTGCTTTCCAATGCGGTAGATTGTTCACGAACTGAAACCATGTTCTGAGATTGTCATCCCACGACCCTAGTAAAGTGCTAAGGCAGCATGCCGTTCGTCCACCTAGTCGCCCACTTATTCCTTTGTCTTTATTTCGCGAACAACATTAACGGAACGTGAACAATGTATTCTCAGAGTGTTCAAACAAACTGAGGCATAGTGCTCATGTTGGGTCGACGAGTGGTAAACCGTTTGATCGCTGACAAGGGGAAACGCATGATAAAATCTGCCTTTGTGACTGAAGAGTCCAGCCCAACAGCTGTGATGCAAACCTCCGGCAAAGTTGCCTTGGAACGTTTGCCAACCACGACCGAGTCGAGCAGTGGTCGCTTCCCTCCTATAGAAAATGCACTGACAGAAATCGTTAAAAACAAGCGGCTTTTTGAGGCACATAACAACGTCTGAAGGCAGTTCAGCAGACCCCCAAACAATTCCCGATATTCGTCCTAAATATTGGAATTGATAACTGAATCCCGCTCCGGTTTGGGGCGGGGTTTCTTTTTTGTACGCCCCAGGAAAAAAGACGTAACCTTTGGTGAATTCAATGAAGTTCGGGCCAGCCGCTTCTCATCCTTGGGAAACATTTGGCTGGCCCGGCGCTTAGTGCTTGCGTGAATGGTCAGCACTTCGAGTTGATTGACGGGAAGAGGCAGAGATCTTTCTCTTACAGGCCCAACAGCGCCTTAACCTCTTCTTCAACGGCATCTGTGACTGGTTTGTTGGCCGCGGCTTCCAAGGCTTCCCGCTCATCCAATTCCTGTTCTTCAACCAAATCAGCGAGTTCCTGCACTTGTTCAGTCGCTTCTTCGTATTCGACGGCAGCCTGTCGTTCATCGTTCAGGTCCTGCGCTTCATCGACCGAACTGTCCAAATCCGCACGCGCTTCTTCCAGCTGTTCCTCGATCTCAGGGTCAGTTCCACCGGCGTCTTCGAGATCCTGTTCAAGGCCTTCGACCCTCTCTCGATTCTCCTGCACATCATCCAGTGCGGTGCGCAGATCTTCTTCTATCTCCGGAATTGTCCGCTCTGGAGGTTCCAATCCGATGAGTTCTTCCAATTGTTCCGCAAGCTCCTCGCGCAGCGGTTCTCCGGCCAGAACGGTATCTCGGTAGTTGGCAATTCGACCTACGCGGGAATTAGGTGCTGCGTTTGCTAATGCAGTTGCGCTGGCATTGGCTGCGTTGAGCGCTCCTAACTCAGAAGGGTGAGCACCAAGAAGTGCTGCCATCTTATTGCCCTTGGTTCGGACGGCTGGCCGAATGGATTCCTCGACAATTACAGTTTTCGAACGCTTCTTGCGCGTGCTCGGCGTTTGTTTATCGCTAGTGGTCGAACCTTTCTTGGAGGTGGCGACCGTTTTCGACTTACCTTTGCCGCTAAAGATATCCTTCAAGGAATATCGACCGCCCTTGCCCGAAGCCGAGCGTGAAGATTTTGACTTCGAGTTGCCGACAGAAGAGTCCTTAGCACTTCGGCCATTGCGGCTTTTGTCGGCACCTTTTTTCCCGCCTTTGTTGCCGGCGGCACTGTGGTCACCACGGTCTCCGTTGGCAGAGTTCCCTTTGCCACCACTGTTACCTTTTCCTCCGCCGTTGCCTCCACCGTTTCCGTTGTCGCCGCCTTTGCCGTTTCCTCCACCATTACCTTTTCCGCCTCCTTTGCCTTTACCTTCCTTTGCAAAGGCAACATCCGGCACGGCAACGGTGGCGACTATGGCTGCTGATCCCAGCAACGCGATTGCCAGAGTATATGCTTTTAGCAGTCCCAAACTGGTGGTCTTCATATCAACCTCCTCCGTGGAAATCAGCGGGCATCAGTTCCTCGAACCAATTCGCTGTGTTCAATCGTCTTGATTCAAGTAAGAATCTTCAAAGTTGGTTGCCATTTAACTTGAGCGTGCTTGAACGCAGGGCTAACTGCTTGTTCATCATCGGTTCATGTCGAAGGACGTAGTCTCCAGCCGGGAATTACGAGGACTTTCATGCGTGCGAAGGCGTTCTTGGTGGTTGCAAGCTTGCTTGTTGCTTTGCCCATTGGCGAAGCGGCAGCACAGACACGTGAGCTTAAGCAAGGTGAACTGCGCAAGGCGACCCTGACTGGTGCAACTATCCGGTTAAATCGGGTTATTAAAGGTGTCGAGAAAGCCTATGGCGGCACCCCGGTCGATGCGCGTGCGTTTCAGGCGGATCAGATATACTATCGCATTCTGGTCAAAAAGCCTGATGGAAAAATTGTCAGTGTAATTGTGAATGCCCAGACAGGTACGGTCGTTTCCAATCGATCCAGTGTTGGTCGTCAAATTTCGAATGCAGCCCGCTCGAACCCCGCCAATGCCAACAACAGTCGCAATACCAACAGTAACCGTGGCGCATCTGCGAGCCGTGGAAACAACGGAAACAATGGCAATGCCAGCGGTAACGGAAACAGCGGCGGCAACGGCGGTGGTAACGGAAACGGCGGTGGTAATGGCGGCGGTAACGGAAACGGCGGTGGTAATGGGAACGGCAATGGCAACGGCGGCGGTAACGGGGGCGGCAATGGCGGCGGTAACGGCAATGGCGGTGGTAACGGGGGCGGCAACTCTGGCGGAAACGGTAATGGCAACGGCAACGGTAATAAATAGTGCTTAAACTAAACCCGTTGTGACTGTAGTTTTTGAATATGAGAGTACTTCTGGCCGAAGATGAGCCGCAGCTATGCGAGCAGATTAAGAAACTTCTAAGTGCAGAAGGTCGCGTAGTAGATGTGACCAATAATGGAACAGACGCCTTGCACATGGGTGCGACTGAACCTTACGACATGATTATCCTCGACATTGGGTTGCCGGAACGCGATGGTATTTCTGTCCTGCGCGAATGGCGCAGCGCAGGCGTCAAGACACCTGTATTGATCCTGACGGCTCGCGATGGGTGGAGCGAGCGCGTGGATGGTCTTGACGCGGGCGCGGATGACTACATGACCAAGCCGTTTCACATGCCCGAGCTTGCAGCACGTGTCCGCGCAATCCTGCGCAGACAGAGCGGTCAGTTGAATCCAGTGATCGAAATGGGCGATGTCTCCCTCGATACACGAAACGGACGGGTTAGTGTTGACGGAATTCCCGTCGATTTGACCGCGCAAGAGATCGCAGTCCTGACATACCTTGCGCACAATATCGGGCGCATGGTGTCGCGCACCGAGTTGTCAGAGCACATTTACGAATACGACGGCGACCGTGACTCGAACACTATTGCTGTTTTCATAACCCGGCTGCGAAAAAAACTGGGCTCCGGCCTTATTACAACGGTCAGAGGGCGCGGTTATATGATCGATTCCGCCTGATGTTATCGCTTCGCCAACGCGCTTTGCTTGGCGGCCTCGCCACTGGCACACTCTCTGTTGGCGTTGGAACCTTGGTCGTGTTTTCGTACATCAATACCCGTGTCCTGGAGCAGTTCGATGAGACGCTGCGCGACAGGCACACACAACTCGTTGTCGGGCTGAGCGCAACGACGGACGCCCCGGAGGCTCTGCGTGATCTCATGTTCGACCCGGCCTATGGAACGCCTTTTTCAGGCAGATACTGGCAGGTGACGGATGGAAACGGGGCTACATTTACATCCGCCTCGCTCTTTGATGAAACAATATCGGAACCTGCACCTCCGAGTAAAAAGGCAATCACCTGGAACACTTCTGGCCCAGATAATGAGGCCGTTCGCAGTGTCTTTCAAAAAATCACGTTCGAAGACGGAACCGAATGGGGCGTGACGGTCGCTGAAAGCAGGCTTGAACTGATCAGCGAACGCAGGGCCGCGCAGAACAACTTGCTGCCGGTTTTTGGGTTGGTCGGCCTGATCGGAGTCGCGGGGTCACTTTTGTTGATGTCTGCAATTGTCGGCCCCCTCAGGAAGCTGCGCGCAGATGTGGCGCATCGCTGGGATCAGGGAGACGATCTGAAACCGGCAGACTATCCAGAAGAGGTTTCACCACTTGTCGAGGACCTCAATCAATTGCTGCACAGAAACCGCGAGATCGTGTCTGGTTCCCGACGGCAAGCAGCTGACTTGGCGCACGCGCTTAAAACGCCTACCGCAATACTGCGAAACGAATTGACAAGTTTGTCGGATAAAGGGGCAGACACTGAACCTGCCGACGAGGCGCTGAACAGGATTGATGCTCAGCTTAAGCGTTCTCTTGCGCGCATGCGGGCGTCAAACACAGCTGAGCTTACGCACTCGCGAACCGATCTTTCGGATTCAGTCGCCAGGCTATCCAGATTGTTTTCGGTGATGGCAGAGCGCGAAGGAAAATCACTGACAACAGTTTGCGAGAATGGGCTTCAGGTCCGAATGGACACTCAGGACGTTGAAGAAGTGATTGGAAACCTCCTCGACAACGCGCTCAAGTGGTGTCGAACGACAACTCACTTCACTGCAAAACGTGTTGCGGGCGGCATTGAAATTTGCATTGAGGATGATGGGCCTGGAATTCCGAAAGTTGCACGTGAAGGGGTGCTTCGTTCCGGGGGGCGGCTGGACACTTCTGTCAGCGGCACCGGATTGGGTTTGGCAATAACAGTCGACTTGTTGAACGCTTACGGCTGCAAGTTGAAACTGGAAAAGTCCGCAAACTTTGGCGGATTGGCCAGCCATGTATTTATTTCATCGCTAACATGATTGTATTGGGCTCGAACCGATCCTTGATCTCCTGCAACCGAAGGATAGCTTCGTCCGCAGACTGTGAGCTCACCCAAACCAAAATATTGCTCTTGTAGCGAACGGCAGCAATGCGAGCTGCGACCGCAGAATAGAGACCTACCCTTGGACGTCAGATGAGAGCTGTTCGCTAAACTTTGCAAAGCCCGCTTTCTGCGCATTGCTGTAATTGGGGCATCGCGCAGCATCGGTCAAAGTGGGCTCGAAGAAGACCTTCGCAGCAGTGCATCTGAACGACTGCTATGCGGACAAAGCCGACCTTCGATCTATCGCAAGCAACGTCTGCTTCCCGACGCCATCCAGACGGTTCTTTCCGTCATGAACTAGGTGCTGTCAGACGAATTCTAACCAGTCTCAGTTTGCCGCGGATACCGCGAACCTATCCGGAACAAAGTTGACGCCACTCGCTAAGAGCGGCGGCGCGGGTCAGCTTGAAGTGATTGTAGACGGAGGAATGGACGGAGGCGAATTTCTGTAAACTTCGCACCCGCCTGAAACGCTGCATCGCGCGTTCGCGTCGTCGAAACGGCAGGTGCGAATTCTCGACGCGGTTGTTGAGCCACCTGCCCGTCCTTTGCTTTTCGAGTGCACCCAGCTCTCTGAGCGCGGCTCTGTATGAGGCGAAGCGATCCGTGATGATTTCTTCGGCGCAACCGTGCCGCTTCATCAATTTCTTGAAAAATTTCAATGCTGCAGATTTGTTTCGACGCTTCGTGACGACGGCCTCAAGCACTTCACCTTCGTGATCGACGGCACGCCAGAGGTAGGGCGTTTGCCGTTCACTTTCACGAATACTTCGTCTACGTGCCACTTCCATTTTGAAAAGGCTCGGAGTTGCTTAACCCGTTTTCTTCGGATCTCTGATGCAAACATCGGACCGAACCTGTTCCACCAGTATCGGACAGTTTCGTGGCTCACATCGATGCCTCGCTCGTGCAGCGGATCTTCGACATTCCGAAGCGAGAGAGGGAAACGGATGTACAGCATCACCGCGAGGCGGATGATCTCGGGACTGGTTTTGAAGTATTTGAAATAGGCAGGTCTGGTCATGTGCAAAAGCTACGCGCTCGCCCTGCCCCGCTCAAGCAAAGTTCTTCTGACAAAACCACGAAACCACCCTGCCCGGCTCAAGTGAGTTTCTTCTGACAGTGCCGTTCTGCTGACTAAACCTTCGATGGAGCACCTCAGAGGTCGAACATCCTGAGGATTTCGAAGCGCGTATGGAGGGCCAGAGCAGTAAGGCCTATAAGGCCCTTCAGCGCCTTGACACTATACTGTTGATTCATCGCGCTGACCTGCTGGATGATCCGAGCTTAGTGGGCCGTGCTCGCATGTGCATGAATGCAAAGGGCATCATCCGTAAAGAATTCCAGTGACTTCTATTACATGCTCTCTAAACTCCGGGCAGTTGTTAGTCAGAATTGACGTGGGAGTTTGGGCGCAGTTGGGCGACAAAAAGGCATCAGGGACCCCTATAAGTCCTGCGCCATCATCTGCGCCAAGTTCGGAGTTAAGCGCAGCTGATCAACAGGCGCGGTTTGAAGCCACCGCTCGCGTGATGCAGGCGATCTCTGTGACCAAGGACGACGTACAGCCGGTTTGCGATCTGATTGTCGCGCTTGCCAAAGACCTTTGCGACGCTGTTTTTGCTGGCTTGGTTCTTGGACAGGAAGGCGACGCTCTTCAGCGGCTCGTGGCCAGTGTTAACCTGCACCCTGACATTCAGCAGCTCTGGCGCGACGGTAAATACACGATGGAGCCGGGCAATTCTCTGGTGACTGAAACAATCCTCAGCGGCGAGACCAAACGCGTTGTGGATATGGGAGACACTGATTTCCACAAATCCGGCGATGAACGGTTCAAGTTGATTGTCGACAAGCATGGGTGCCGCAGCAATCTGTTTGTTCCTCTAAAGGTGGACGGCGGTGCAATCGGATGCTTGATGTTGGCGCGAGACGAGGTGCGGCCCTATACCGACGATCAGGTTAAGCTCGTCGAAACCTTTGCCGCCCAAGCGGTAATCGCCATTGAGAACGTTCGCCAATTCCGCGAATTGCAAATCCGCCTGGCACGCGAAGGCGCCTCGCGTGAAGTTCTTGAGACAATTAGCCAATCACGAGAAGATGAGACGCCGGTGTTCCAGACGATCCTGGAAAACACCGCTCGGCTTTGCGAAACAGATGTCGCCACATTGAGCCTTTTGAATGAGGTTGGAACCCACCTTGAATATGCGGCCCATTTTGGTGATCAGTTGGCGACCTACGAGGTTGGCGTAGATCGTTGGTCACTGGACTCACATCTCCAGATTGCGGAGTCCGTGCGCGAGGCGCGCGTTGTTCACAATGTCGATTTGCGCCTGACTGACCAGTATATCAAGGGCGACCCATGGCGCCGTCAACTTGTAGACGAAGAAGGTGTCCGGTCATTTCTGACGGTCCCATTAATGTCGGCAGATGGTACGCCCGTGGGCGTTATCGGGATTTACCGACGTGAGGTTCGGGCCTTTACAGACGACGAGATTTCTCTGGTTGAGGGCTTTGCCGCCCAGGCCGTGATCGCCTTGGACAACACACGCCAATTGAATGAGCTGCACACGCAATTGGAGCGTCAGACGGCAACGCAAGAAATTCTAACGGTCATTAGCCAAAGCCGTGATGACGATGCGCGCGTCTTTGATTCAGTGCTTCAGCAGGCCACCAGGGTATGTGATGCAGATCAGGCTGTACTTATTCTTATCAACGCTGCCGGGACCCACGGGCGGTTGGCCGCGAATTGGGGACATCAGAGAACCGGATTTGATGTTGGAGACGAGTGGCAGTTGGACGAATCGATTCCCATAGCCATTGCGATACGAACAGGTAAGGTTGGTCGCATCGATGATTTGACCGACACGGATTTTTATCGCTCGGGCCATCCTACAGCTGCCATGATGGTTGAGATCGAAGGCATTCGGTCACGCGTTACAGTCCCCCTGATGCAAGGAGATCAGGCTATCGGAGCCATCGCGGTCAGCCGCCGTGAGGTACGGCCATTTGCTGACCCTGACGTACAGTTGATTGAAGAATTCGCCAAACATGCAGTCATTGCCATCGAAAACACGCGCCAGTTTCGTGAAGTTCAGGAACGACTTGAACGGGAAGAAGCATCGCGCGAAATCCTCGAAGTCATCAGCCGCAGTCGCGATGACGATAGCCCTGTCTTCAATAGCATACTCGAAAATGCCAGCCGTTTGTGCAAAGCGCCGCTGGCATTTCTGTGTGTCGCCGATCACGAACGTGGCCTTGCAACAATTCCGGCCAATATCGGTGCGCGAACGGATTTTGATGAGGCCCTGAAGGGGTTCGTGGAGCCCTTGACCCGTACGGAACTCGTTGCAATCCGCCCTATGATCGATGGCCAGGTCATCCGGCAAGACGATATTGCAGATGATCCGCTTTATTATCAGGATCGCGATCCAAAACGGGTTCAGATGGTTGAGATTGAAGGGGCTCGCTCGGTCCTTGCGGTGCCGTTGATGAAAGACGACACG
Organism: Ruegeria atlantica; assembly: GCF_947495585.1. Classification (GTDB taxonomy): domain Bacteria; phylum Pseudomonadota; class Alphaproteobacteria; order Rhodobacterales; family Rhodobacteraceae; genus Ruegeria; species Ruegeria atlantica_G. Next base: position 373,653 of record NZ_CANLZK010000002.1, read on the forward strand.
GGTCTTGGGGTGATCGTTCTCTATCGCCGCGAAGCTTCGCCATTTTCGGATGATGATGTCGCTCTGGTCCAAACCTTTGCGGCCCAAGCCGTTATCGCAATGGATAACGTACGCCAGTTCCGAGAAGTGCAAGACCGTACCGCGGAAGTCACGCAAGCCTTGGAGTATCAGACTTCAACATCCGAAGTGCTGCGTGTGATCTCAGCGTCTCCCAATCAACTGTCGCCCGTTCTGGACGCCATTCTTAAAGAAGCGTCGCGCATCTGCGAATTGCAGGATGCCTATGTCGCAATGCTCGACCCTGACGATGGGCATTTTCATGTGCACTCGACGCTCACACAAGATACGGCCTTTGCAGAATACGTCAAAGCTCACCCGATTTCGCCAACGGAGAACGGTGTAAGTGGGCGTGCCATCTTGTCGAAACGCACAAGCTATGTCGAAGATGTCGAAGCGGATGACACCTATACCTGGTTGGAAGAAAGCGGCGTGGGTGATTACAAATCATTGCTTGGACTTCCGCTGGTAAAAAACGGCGAAGTCGTAGGCGTTATCTCTCTTGGGGCGCCAGTGGTCTCGGGTTTTTCCGCCAAACAGATCAAACTGCTGGAAACTTTTGCGGATCAGGCGGTTATCGCGATTACCAACGCAAACCTTTTCCACGAGTTGGAGGAGCGGACAGAAGAAGTCACGCAGGCGCTGGAGTATCAGACCGCCACTTCAGACGTATTGTCGGTGATTTCGCGATCTCCGAATGAGCTGGAGCCGGTGCTGACGGAGATACTGAGAGTCGCCAGCCGGATTTGCGAGCCAAAATATGCGGCAATCTCGATTCTGAATCCCCAAGACAACCTGTACCATACTGACATCATGCTCGACTTTGACAGTGATTTCATGAAGTTCATGAAGGCACACCCAGTGCCGGCAGGTCATGGGAGCGGTATTGGCCAAACAGCTGCACGAGGAGAAACAGTCTACTACGAGGACACTGAAGCTAACGAATACGCCTGGAAGGAAGCCGCACGTATTGGCAAGTATCGCTCGCTTCTGGGTGTCCCATTGGTCAAGGATAAGGTTGTGGTCGGTGTGATCGTGCTCTGCCACGACAAAGTTGCACCATTCAATTCAAAACAGATCGCGCTCTTGGAAACGTTCGCCTCCCAAGCCTTGATTGCTATCAATAACACACGGCTTTTTGAGCAAGTTCGGGCGCGCACGGCCGAGGTCGAAGAGGCATTGGTGCGCGAACGTGCCAGTGCTGAAATCTTGCACCTCATCAACGAAGCATCGTCCGACATCCAGCCTGTGTTTGATCTTGTCGTGCAAAAATCCGCTGAGCTTTGTGGGGCGCAGTTCTGCGTCCTCGAGCGCTTTGACGGCAATCTCTATCATTTCTGCGCACAATACGGGTTTCCGCAGACTACTTTGAAGGCACTGACTTCGGATTATCCACTAAAAGCTTCCAAGGGTCATCTGGCACCATTGGTCGTGGAAAGCGGCGAAGTCCAGCATCTAGCAGATGCGCGGGGGCCCAAGTATTTCAGTCCAGAGCTTGCCCGAAAGGCTGGGTATCGGCGCTTGATGGCCGTACCGATCCGGGCAGAGGCGCGGATTTGGGGCGTCATTATTGTCGGTTGGGCAGAGGCCGGACCGCCGCAACAAAACAGCGTCGAACTCGTTCAGGGTTTTGCAAATCAAGCCAGCATCGCCATCGAGAACGCACGGCTGTTCCGGGAAACTCAGGAACGTACTGCTGAAGTCGAGGAGGCGCTGAAGTATCAGACGGCGACGTCTGAAGTGCTCGACGTCATCTCGCGCTCACCGAACGATCTTCCTCCGGTTTTGGACGCCATTCTGGAGGTCTCGTCGCGTATCTGTTCACCGGAATACGCGTTCTTTGCAATGAAGGATGTTGACGATGGCCTATACCGCGTGGCCATGTCTTACAATGTCAGTGATGCTTTTCTCAAATTCCTGTCCGACAACCCTATCGCGCCCGAGGAAGGTTCTTGCATCGGGCGCACGGCCCTGAATGGCAAGACGGTCTATATAAAAGACACCCGTAGGGACCCGACTTACACATGGAAAAAAGCGGCTGAGATCGGGGACTACCTTACCACTCTTGGTGTCCCCTTGGTCAGCAATGGCGTAACCGTTGGCGTTATTGTTATGGCGCATCGGCAGGCAGCAGCGTTTAGCGACAAACAAGTCAGCCTACTCGAAACCTTCGCGTCCCAGGCCGTGATCGCCATCAACAATACGCGACTGTTCAAAGAAGTGCAGGCCCGCACTGCAGAAGTTGAAGAGGCATTGGGGTATCAGAAAGCCACATCCGAAGTGCTCGAGGTGATTTCCCGTTCCCCTGACGCTTTAGAGCCGGTTTTGGAAGCGTTAGTTGCCGTTTCGTCGCGCATCTGCCGCCTGCAGGATGCTTTTGTGGCGCTTAAGAAACCCGAGGACGGAAAATTTCATTTTTTTGCCGGGCACAATCTCACAGAGAGTTTTGCCAAATTCCTCGAGTCGCATCCATTTGAGCCAGGGGAAACGTCGGCGACCGCCCGGGCGCTTTTATATGGGCGCGCCGATTACGTTGAGGATACTCAAGCGGACCCTAACTATGATCCGGTCCTTAGGTCCAACTTGCAAGGATACAGGTCGGTTCTCTCTGTACCTTTGATACGCGACGGTGACACGATTGGTGTCATCAGTATGGGCAGCCGAAATAAAGCCGCCTTTGAGGACAAGCAAATCAAGCAGATGGAGACTTTTGCCTCGCAGGCGATCATAGCGATTCAAAACTCTAAATTGTTCAACGATACGCAAGTCGCACTCTCTCGCCAAACGGCAAGTGCGGATGTTCTCAGAGTGATCTCGGAATCCCCGACAGATACCAAACCGGTTTTTGAGAAGATTGTCGGACTGGCTACAGCTCTCATCGATTGCGACTTGTCGATTGCCATGCAGGCTAACAAAACTGAATACTGGCAAGTGGCGGCCGCAACTCCGGATGGTTTAGAGGAAATCACTTGGACTGAGCGCCTGCCAATTGATCCCGACGACAACCTGCCATCCCGCGTCATCCAGAGCGGCAAGACGCTGCAATTGGATGAATCGCGCTTTGATGAACTATCTCCGCGGGACACGGAAATCGTAGAGCGACAAGGATTCAAGTCGTTCTTGATGGTACCCTTGATGCGAGGGAAAGACTGTTTCGGCACTCTCGTCTTTATTCGGAAAACGTCGAAGGCTTTCAGTGATGACGAAGTAGCCATTGCCGAATCTTTCGCGGATCAGGCTATCATCGCGCTGGAAAACGTGCGTCTGTTCAATGAAACTCAGGCTTCCTTAGCGCGACAGACTGCCAGTGCTGATGTACTGCGGGTGATCAGCCAATCGCCTTCAGATACCACACCTGTTTTTGAGGCGATTGTAAATTCCGCGACACGGCTTGTTTCATGCGACATGGCAGGCGCCGCTTTGTCAGATGACAGTTTCTGGTGGCAAGTGGCTTTGGCGACGCCAAAAGGCCTATTACGTGATTTCGGACGAACCCGACACCCGTTGGACCCGAAGGATAATTTTCTGTCGTCCGTGTTACTGTCCGGGAAAACCATGCATGTAAACGATTTGACGTCGCAGGGCTTACCTCGGTTAGCAAAGAAGCTTCACGAAGAAAACGGATTTGAAGCTTTTCTTGGCATACCGTTAATGCGCGGAGACAAGTGTTTGGGCGGACTCTATTTCATCAGGAAATCAAAAATACCGTTTTCGGACGACGATATTGCTATGGCTGAGTCTTTTGCGGATCAGTCTGTTATTGCCATTGAGAACGTGCGCCTTTTCCGCGAGGCCGAAAAGGCCCGTGAGGTGGCCGAGTCTGCTAACGAAGCGAAGAGCGCGTTCCTCGCCACCATGTCCCACGAAATCCGTACACCGATGAATGCCGTTATCGGGATGAGTGGACTCCTGATGGATACCAAGTTAGATGCCGAACAAAGCGATTATGCCAACACGATCCGCGACAGTGGCGACGCGCTGCTTGGCATCATCAACGAAATTCTCGATTTTTCGAAAATCGAAGCCGGGCAGATGGACATCGAGAACCATCCGTTTGACCTGCGTGAATGTATCGAAAGCGCGCTAGATCTGATCAGCGGCAAGGCCGCCGAAAAGAAGCTTGATCTGGCCTATGAATTTGACGACGCTCTGCCCCTTGCGATCAGTGCCGACCTGACCCGGTTGCGGCAGATCCTGCTGAACCTTCTTTCCAACGCCGTGAAGTTTACCGAAAGCGGGGAAGTGGTTTTATCTGTTGAACAAACCACCAAGAAACGCGGATCGCTTGAGCTAACTTTCACAGTCCGCGACACTGGTATTGGCCTGAGCGAAAAAGGTATGAGCCGTCTGTTCCAGTCCTTCAGTCAGGCAGACAGCTCAACAACCCGCAAATATGGCGGCACCGGACTCGGCCTGGCAATTTCCAAGCGTCTTGCGGAACTCATGGGCGGCACCATGTGGGCACGAAGTGACGGTGAAGGGCATGGTTCGACCTTTATGTTTACGATCCAGGCCAAACCCTCCAAACCGGTCAAATCATCGTCGCGCGATCTGGTGGGCGTTCAGTCCGAGCTTGAAGGCAAACGCATCCTTATGGTGGATGACAACGCCACCAACCGTAAAATCTTGTCGCTCCAGACCGAGAAATGGGGCACTAAAACCACTACCTGCGAAACCCCGTCCGATGCGCTGGCCGCACTCGAGAAGGCTCAAAAGTTCGATCTGGCAATTCTCGACATGCACATGCCAGAAATGGATGGTGAGGAACTTGCCCGGAAAATTCGGGCCAAGCATCCGGACTTGCCGCTGATCCTCTTTAGTTCTCTTGGTCCGCGCGACATTGACCTCGAAGACGGCCTCTTTGCTGCCAACCTCACCAAGCCGCTGCGTCAGTCGCATCTCTTTGACACTCTGGTCACGTTGTTTTCAACCGAAGATACCCCAGTGAAGCCGGCCAAGCCCGTAGACAAACCCCAGACCGATCCAGAGATGGCAAAACGCCACCCTCTGCGTATTCTGTTGGCTGAGGATAATTTGGTGAACCAGAAACTTGCGCTTCGCCTGCTTGAACAGATGGGCTATCGCGCTGATCTGGCCAGCAACGGCGCTGAGGCGGTCGAAAGCGTGAACCGGCAAGCATACGATGTCGTATTGATGGACGTGCAGATGCCCGAAATGGATGGGCTCGAAGCCTCACGCTGCATAAACCAAGATTTTCCCGGAGAAGACCGACCGCGTATAGTCGCCATGACCGCTAACGCCATGCAAGGCGACCGCGAGATGTGTTTAGATGCCGGGATGGACGACTACATCGCCAAACCGATCCGCCTGCCTATTCTTTTCGAAGCCCTTTTGAATGTTCCTAGGAAAAGCAAGTAATCCATGACAAACGGTCCAATTGATCTTGATATCTTCGCTGAACTCAAGGACGCGACAGGCGACGAATTTGCCGCCGAGCTTGTGAACACCTTCCTCGACGAAGCCCCTGGCATGATCGCCGAATTGAAAGCGGCTGTCGACGCGTCTGACGCTGATGGATATCGCCGCGCGGCTCATTCCATTAAGTCGAATGCAAACACCTTTGGTGCGACTGCACTGGCCGAGTTGGCCAGAAAAATCGAGCTCGGGGACATACCAGCGACTGGCGACCTTACAGATGCGAAAGCTCTGGAGGCCGCTTTCGCCAAAGCTGCTGCGGCCCTGCGGACCCTGAACAATGACTGATACACCCGGCCATCTCCTCATCGTTGATGACAACAAAGTCAATCGGCTACTCCTGTCTCGCAATGTTGAACTGTTGGGGCACAAAGCCTCTGTCGCGGAGAACGGCCTTGTCGCGATGGAGATGTTGTCGAGTCAGTCCTATGACCTGCTTCTACTCGATATCGAAATGCCGGAAATGGACGGGTTTCAGGTTCTGGAGGCAATCAATGCGGACCCCGACCTGCGCGAATTGCCGGTAATTGTGACCTCCTCTGTCGAAGGGCTCGACAATATTGTGCGCTGCATCGAGTTAGGCGCAGAAGACTACTTGCCCAAGCCGGTGAACAAGACGCTTCTCAGCGCCCGCGTCTCCAGCGGCATTGAAAAGAAGCGATTGCGGGACGAACAAAGACGCCTGCTCGAACGTTTCGCGACCACAGAAGTTGCGCAAGACCTGCAAGAGTCTGGCTTTGCCATCGGTGGCAAACGTGCAAACGCTTCGGTTCTTTTTTGCGACATTCGCGGTTTCACAGCCCTTTCGGAAAACCTAGCACCCGAGGCAACAATTGATCTGCTCAACACCTTCTACACGTTGATGTTCGAGGCGGTGACCAGCAATGGCGGTATTGTCAGCCTGATGCTGGGTGACGGGTTGATGGCTCTCTTCGGTGTTCCACAACCTCTGAACAATACAGCCCAAAGTGCAGTAGCTGCGGGGCATGAAATGCATAGCATGATAGAGATGCTGAATCACGAACGGCTCGCGGATGGAGAACGGAATCTCAGGATCGGTATCGGTATCGCCACAGGCGAAGTCGTCGCGGGCTATGCCGGCACTGACAACCGGGCGACCTATACCTGTATCGGATCCGCGGTAAATCTCGCAGCCCGATTGGAAGCGGAAACCCAGAACACCGGAAGCCGGATTTTGGTCGATCAAGAGACCCTGGATCTGCTCGACGGAGTTGATATTCAGGAGACATTTGGCGGGACCCAGATCAAGGGCTTCTCCGATCCATTCGACATTCACGCTTTGTGATCTTCCGACACGAGTATCGTTTCTCAGATATCATTTCCTGAAAGATCGTTTACTATTAACCTCCCCGCCGTCGCAGCCACTCAATTTGGATTCGCGAAAACGGTTTGAATTTTTTACGCCGACCATTTGGGACAACCCCGTATGGTCACCAAATGAAACTGGCCTTGCGTTGTGCAAACGAAGGACCATTTTGTCTGAGTTCCACCATGTAAACAGGTTCATGCCTGCTGCCAGCACCAATGCGAACAGCATGCCGCCCGCTCCTGCCAGAAGGTATCCCAACCCCATGAACAAGGCCGTCATTGCGGCCATCAATAATGCAGTCTTCGTATAACCCATTCGATGCAGACCTCTACGCGGCTCATACATGATGTGTGATCAATACGTTCATGTTGCAATGATTGTCGCCCCGATCTGCGGCAATGGGGGCTATTACGCTGAGCAAATGGCGATTTCCCTTCGAACTGAACTAGAAATAAATCTTTTAAACTCAATAGTATAAGCCTGAAATCTCACTAAAGAACGTATTACGATGTGTGAACAACCTTACTTTCAAGAAGTTGGGTTTCTGACAGTATAGACCTGCGTGTTTCAACAAGTGTTGTTGGTTAGAAGATGTATTTTACCAAATTCGAAGAACCGTTTTGCGCGGACGATGACATCCGCAAAGATGAGTTTGCCCGGAAATATCCGTTGCTGGACAATGGGTCTGTACATGCGCAGTGGAAGAAAGGTTCCTGGCAAATCACGCGAATAGGTGAGATCTGGAAGAGGACCGGAAAGGTCTTTTCTGTCCCATATGAAGGCATCGACGCGTACCCATCTTTCCAGTTCGCAGAAGACGGAACTCCGCTTCCTTTGATGGAAACTGTGTTAAAGGCGCTGCCGGCCGATATGACGCCCTGGCAACGAGCTTTTTGGATGACCTCTCCTAAGGCTGAACTTGGAGGGTGCAATCCCGCGAACTCAATTCAAACTGACGATAACCGTGTGGTCGACGTGGCAAGTAAATTCGGTGAAGATTTTCTCAACTAAATGAGTTCCCAACAAGGAAATTCGACTACAGGTGGGATTTCTTGCCGATCTATTGCCGTCCATAGCAACAGAGCCACAATGCTTTTCGAACAAAACTTCAGATTGGCCAACCTATCAAAGCCAGCGCCATGTTGGGCTTGAGCAAAATGACCTCGTCTCCGTGTTGAATTTGTAGAGAGTGCAACTGCGGAAGATTACTTACCGCATCAATCAGCGCCACCGTTTGTCCCCGCGCAGTGTGCGGATCAGCCATTGCGGTTACCAACAGAGACCTTCGGCAAGTAGTCATGGCGTTCACTTGGAAGTCGATCTCCGAGTGTCCAGACACCTATCGCGCCTTGCTCAACCCAGTTTGTTGCCAAGCTGACGAACGAACATGAAGAATTGGCGTTTGACGAATTCTCTCATGTGGACTTCTACTACAAGCCTGAGGCAGTGAAAGCGTCGACTGATGCTGTGGCAGAGTTTTTCAGCAAATGACCCCATAAGGCAGAGGTCAACAGCTGGCCTCCGCCTAATTCGTACCGACGTTCTTTTGCGCAGCATTCGAGAGTTTGGGCTCAATGCGGTCTTTTGCTAAATTTTCCAGAGAGGCCGCATTGCGGACAAAACGGCCTTTCGCAACAACACTCTTAAGGTACAAGCAGACCGAGGTAACTCCGTTCCTTCCAGTATGAAAGTATCGTGCAAGTGTACGCAAAGATCGTTTCAACGGATGCAGCTAAACGAACTAAAACTTCAAGATTTTTGCGCGACAATATAGCGGCTCTGGAGCATTGAGGCTTGATCAGAAGTATAATGCACGTCGAAGCCTGCGGACGCGATTTTCCTTTCAAGCACTGATCCAGACACAAAATGCACAAACGGGGCTTTCCCAAGAGCCTTCAAGACTGGGATGGCGATCCGACTGATCATCGCATACTTGAAACCACCGCTCTCAGGTGCGCAGACGGTTTTGGATATGAAAAGCCCACCGGGTTTTGTAAGCGCGGAAATGTGCTCGAGCGCTTGGTCCAAATCGGGCAGAAGATGAAGCAAATTATGCGCCAAGATCGCATCGTAAGAACCTTCATCTAAACCGTGCTCAAGAACTTCAGCCACCTTGAAAGTGACGTTCTCCAATCCTTCTTTAGCACGCTTCTCATCGGCAATCTTGATCATGCCCGGAGCGAGATCCGTGGCAGTGACATGGGCGACATGCGGTGCAAGCAGCAGCGCGGTTGAACCCGTCCCGCACCCGATTTCCAGTACGTTGTCCTCCGCTTTCAGGTAGGACTTCGTAAGCTCGAGTGTTTTCAGATACCCTTCCATATTGCGGATTGGGTCTGCCGCGTACTTTTGCGAGATTTTGCTCCAGAACGCAGCATCCTTGGACAAAGCAGTCATTTCATTACTCTCAAAAAAGGTTGTTGCCGTATCCTTTACTTCCAAACAATCATTTATGGAATTGCCGCAATTTGCAGAAGTGTTATGCATAAATGCATGAACTGGAAAGCAATCAATTTCGACTGGAACCAGGTACGGTCCTTTCTTGCGACAGCCGAAGAAGGCTCGTTTTCTGCAGCGGCACGCGTTCTTGAGCAAACTCAACCCACTGTTGGCCGTCAAGTTGCTGCGCTGGAAACGGCCCTTGGCATCACCCTGTTTGAAAGAGTCGGCAAGTCGCTTAATTTGACGACTGCTGGCGCCGAGCTTTTGTTGCATGTCAGAGAAATGGCGGATGTGGCGAACAGGATTTCTCTTACTGCGACAAGCCAGTCGCAAGCTGTTGAAGGGCAAGTCAGGATTACTGCGTCCGATGTGATGTCTGCTTATCAGCTGCCACCTATACTGAAAACGATCCGACTTGCGGCACCGCGACTAGAGATCGACATCGTTGCTGCAAATGACATACGAGACCTACAGCGACGTGAGGCTGATATCGCAATCCGACATGTGCGTCCAACTCAGCCGGATCTGACAGCAAAGCTTGTCGCCGAGGCCACGGCCCATTTTTACGCAGCACCTTCGTACCTTGATCAGGTGGGACGGCCGAAAAATGAAAACGAACTTGCGAAATTGGACTTTGTCGGGTTTGGGGACATCGACACGATGATCGGTTTTCTCGATCCGGCGGGCATTAAAGTAACACGAAAGAGCTTCAGGATTGGCTCACAAAGCGGGATTGTATCCTGGCAACTGGTGCGCCAAGGTTTTGGCATAAGTGTAATGTCGGATGATGTGGCTGCCTTAACACCTGGTGTGGAGCGCGTGCTCCCCGACCGCGAGCCGTTTAAGTTCCCGATTTGGCTGGCGACACACTCCGAGTTACATACCGCACGAAGGATCAGGTTGGTGTTTGATCAACTAGCGGACCAACTTAGCGCAGGGGCCATCAGGTAATCCGGGAGTTCGTTCTATGTCACAGGCTATTTCAACGCTTCACTTGCTATGCGGCAAAGTCGCTTCTGGAAAATCTACTCTGGCAGCGGAACTAGCGGAAAGAGACGCAGTCGTGCTCATTTCGGAAGATGAATGGCTTAGCGCCCTGTTTGGCGACCAGATGAAGTCCCTGCAGGACTACGTGAATTGCGCTTTGAAACTGCGACCGGTCATGGGGCGTCACGTGGCTTCTTTGCTGAAGGCTGGCGTTTCAGTGGTTCTCGATTTTCCAGCTAACACAATTGAAAATAGAGCTTGGATGCGCGACTTGCTGAAAGACACTACTGCGCAGCACCACCTTCACTTTTTGGATTTGCCAGATGAGGTTTGTCTGCACCGGCTGCATAAGCGCAACAGAGAAGGCGCGCATGCCTTTGCACCAACAGAAGATCAATATCGCCGTATTGCGCGGCATTTCGTGCCACCATCACCCGAAGAAGGTTTTAACATCATAACTCACCGTCAGTAGCGGCGGCACCAAACATGTTTCGAGCACCTACTCTGCATCGACGGATGAACGACTGCTTTGGGCTCTAAGCCGACTTTCGATGAGGCCGACGGAAACGGCCGCTTTGGGCCGTTTGCCTCCTTCGGAAATTTCGATGGGAGAGGCGAGCTTCGCCGACCACGAACGGTGGCGGCATGCGAAATAAACCAGAAATTTGGAGTGCAAAGTTACTGTTGAATCCGAGTGCACAGTTTTTGGTAACGACGCCGAATCTTCACTGCAATTTCGTGCGCCACAGTGCGGTGTTATGCGCGTCCCTACAGCTTATTGTAGGTGCGCCCATAGCATTGCATTTCGCCTAAAGGTTTGCGTCTTTGGCCCAAAACTTTGGACGCAATAGCCACCAATTGAATTTTGAATTCAAAGTTAATTGCGCACTGTACAAATTTTGGTTGGTCCCATGCCATTGTCGTGGCTCCCGTGAAGCTCGAAGACTGCCGCTTCCAGCCCTAACCGGACGTTCCCATCTGAACTTTGCAAATCCCGATAAGCGGACAAACCAGGCTTTCGCGATTGGACAAAGCATGTCCGCTTAGCGCCAGTCTCCGACCTTGGCGTCAGGATGTCTGAAAGCGCACTTGACCTACTTTGCACTCATGTCTCCCAAGGAGGCTTTGTGCCAATCTCAGCGACCAGAAAATCCATGAACACCCGCACTTTGGGGGACAGCACGTTGGACTTGGGATAGATCAACCACAAGACATTGTCTTCGCTGGCCTCAAAGCTTGGGAGAACCCGTATCAATCGGCCTGATTTTAGTTGATCGTGCACGCTCCATAGAGCGTTCAAGGAAATACCGGCTCCGGCTAATGTGGCGTGAACCTGGCATTGACCGTCATCGATAATCAATTGACCTTTGGCTGATGCGGGATCGAAAATGGCGTTCTCGCCTGCCGGTCCTGTCAGTGGTCGCGGTTGTCGGTTTTGGAAAGCGATCAGATGGTGGTTTGTCAAATCGGCTGGTGTATCGAGAACGCCGTGCGTGTCGAGGTAGTGCGGCGCGGCACAAAGAATACGCTGGTCATCAGCCAGTTTGCGACCCTTAAGGCTGCTGTCGACAAGTGGCGCGTTCCTGAGTGCCAGATCATAGCTTCCTTCGATCAGGTCGAACTGCACATCCGACAGACGTAGATCTATTGTGAGGTCGGGGTGCTGTTCAAGGAACTTAGGCAGGATTGGCGCAATGTAGAGCTGTGCAAAACTGCTTGGCGCAGCGAAGCGCAACGTGCCCTTGATGGTTGTTTTTTGCTTGCCCAGAGCCGCAAGTGCGGCCTCTTCCTGCGCGATGATTTCTCGGGCGAAAGGCAGGAAATCGGCACCTTCAACTGACAGCGACACTTTGCGTGTAGTGCGATGCAGCAATTCGGAACCCAAGCTCTGCTCCAACTTGGCGAGCTTTGCGCTTGAGACGGCCGGGGCCATTCCAAATGCGCGCCCCGCCGCGCTGATGTTCAACATTTCTGCCGCTCTTACAAATAATCGCAGCGCGTCTGTATCAATTCCCATTATGTGGCAAACCCGAATTATCAATCCGTGAATAGGTAGTTTATATGCAATTGGATTGACGTTAAATCCCTCTCATCGATGCAATGAAGCATGGGAAGGAGGCGCAAATGGCGTGGACAGCCACAGTCAACTACCACGTTCACAAACCCTATCGGCAAGCATTTGAGCTAGATGAAGGCGGGACTGCTGGTAGTCTGGTGTCCCCCGAACTGACCTCCGCGGTTGTTGCACTGGAAGATACCCGCGCGACTACCAACACAGTTGCATTTGCCTCTGATGCCGTTGAATTCATATCGCTAGAAACGCAGGCTCGGGATTTTGCCGGAGAGGCTTGGAAACCGGTATACGATGCTGAGCTGACAGCGACGTTGTCGGACAGGTTGGGCGTGCGCGAGGTTGTAGTTTTTGATCACACTGGTCGGACGGATGACTCCCATGCAACGCGCAAATGCATCGAGAGCCGCACTTTGGTGCTCTACTAAAGGAACCCAGAGATGTTGGATAAAGTGCAGCCTACTGAGTTTGCCCAGATCAACGTGGCCTACAACCGGGTGTTCCGTCCCGGACGACTGAGCGTTGGCCTTGTGTTGCCTCTCGAAGCCTATGCCGTCGACGCAGAGCCGACGCTACGGGGACACCTGAAAGCGGCTCAGAAAGCCGAGGAACTTGGGTTTGCAGCACTTTGGCTGCGCGACGTACCTTTCAATGTTCCAAGCTTTGGTGATCCCGGACAAGTTTACGATCCATTTGTCTATCTGGGGGCTCTGGCAACAGTGACAGACCGGATTGCGCTTGGAACGTCGAGTGTCATCCTGCCATTGCGTCACCCTGCGCATGTGGCCAAAGCAGCGGCGACCGCAGATATGCTCTCGAGTGGTCGGTTACTGTTGGGCGTTGCTTCAGGTGACCGCCCCGAGGAGTACCCGGCGATGAACCACAGCTTTGACGACCGAGGGGCACGTTTCCGCGACAGCATTGACTACATTCGCGCGGTTGGAACGGCCTATCCCAAGTATGATAGCGCTCAGGGCACGCTGTCTGGCGGTATTGACCTATTGCCAAAGCCGCATGGCACACGACTGCCGATGCTCATCACCGGTGGTAGCCAGCAATCACCCGATTGGGTAGCGCAGAACGGGGACGGTTGGATGACCTATCCTCGCAACGCGGTGGCTCAGGGCCAAGTCATCGCAGACTACCGGCGACGCGTGAAAGCAGCGGGCGAACCGGATAAGCCTGTTATGCAATCGCTCTATGTCGATGTCGTTGCCGACCCCGCTGCGCCTCCGCGTCCGATCCATCTTGGGTTTCAGTCTGGCACCGATTTCCTTCGCAGCTATCTGCGCGAGGTTGAAACGCTCGGGGTCAATCACGTCGCCCTGAACCTTCGGTTCAATCAAGCATCTATCGTTTCAACCCTCGAACACCTGGCAGACACTTTGCTGTCTGACTTTTCCTAAAGGATCAGACCGATGACCAAAACTATTCTCATCACAGGCTCGACCGACGGCATTGGCTTGCTCACAGCAAAGAAGCTGGCCGCCGATGGGCACAAAGTGCTTTTGCATGGTCGCAGTGTACCCAAATTGGAGAGCGCAGCTGCCGCTGTCGGAGGCGATGTCGAAACCTATGCCGCTGATCTGAGCGATCTGTCCGCGGTTCGAAAACTGGCCGAAAGCATACGGGCCGAACATGACAGGTTGGATGTATTGATCAACAACGCAGGTGTGCTGAAAGCCCCGCAAACTGTGCTTGAGAACGGACTGGACATCCGCTTTGTCGTCAACACGCTCGCTCCGTATTTGCTGACCGAGTTGCTGCTGCCTATCATTCCTGCTGACGGGCGTGTCGTGAACTTGTCATCGGCGGCGCAGGCCCCGGTGAACATCCGGGCCATGCAGGGCAATGTTCCGCTTGCGGATATGGAAGCCTATGCTCAAAGCAAGCTGGCCATCACCATCTGGACCCGTGAATGGGCGAGATCGCAAACCGAGGCACCGGTATTGGTTGCTGTAAATCCCGGATCACTATTGGCCTCAAAAATGGTGAAAGAGGGCTTCGGCGTTGCCGGGAACGACATGAGCATAGGTGCTGATGTTCTTGTTGATGCGGCGTTGGGTGAGCAGTTCGCTGGTGCGTCGGGTGCATATTTCGACAATGATAGTGGAGCCTTCGCAAATCCGCATGCTGCGGCGCTGGACAAAGGTCACGTTGCAGACGTCATGAACACAATTAGAGGCTTGATCAGCCAGACTGCCTGACCAACGCGGCGCGAAAGCGCCTCGTACTTCCACCATTAACTCTCCCCTGACCCTCGCGCATGCCGCGTCGAGGCCCAAGAAAGGACTGCCTGATGAAATACGAGAACTTTCAAACCTTTGACGTAGCCGTTGAGAACGGTATCGCTACAGTGACATTCAACTTTGGCTCCGTGAATGTGCAGGGCCAGGAAATGCTGGCAGATCTCAACAGTCTGGCCATGCGGCTGGAGCGTGATCGCGACACCAAGGTCGTAATCTTTCAATCTGCCAATCCGGAAATCTGGGTCTGCCACTACGACACCGACCTGCTCAAGGACATGTCGACTGAGGCAGTATCCCGCGAGGATGCGCAGCTTTTGGATCTGCAGGCGGTCTGCGAGCGGATCAGCAAGGTTCCACAGGCCACCATCGCAAAGCTGGAAGGGTTTGCACGCGGCGGCGGTCACGAATTGGCGTTGGCGCTGGATATGCGCTTTGCGGCGCGGGGCAAGTACAAGTTCATGCAGATGGAGGTTGGCATGGGCATCTTGCCCTGTGGCGGCGGTGCCTCGCGCATGGCGCGTCAAACCGGTCTTGGCAAAGCGCTCGAGATCATCCTGAGCGCGCAAGACTACGACGCGGATGATGCCGAGCGTTTGGGCACCATCAACAAGGCGTTGGAGCCGGATGAAATTGGTCCCTACGTGACCGCTCTGGCCGAACGGATCGCAAAATTCCCGGCAGAGTCGATCAATGCCTGCAAGCAGATGGTCTACGAATCCATCGACAAACCAATTGATGCGGCGCTGAAGGCCGAAGCCTATTGGCTCTATCAGGCCACCAGCAAAACTCCGGCGGTCAAACGATTCACCATCGCGGATGAACAAGGCCTGGAACACGACATCGAAAACCAGCGCAAGTGGGGCGATCTGGTGATGCAGGTGCAGGACATCAACTGATCCCCCGAACCAAACCATCACGGAAGAAAAGGAATACCCCAATGAAAGCAATGGTTTTAAATACCTACGGACCCGATGCACCGTTCGAGCTTGCTGAAGTGCCCGACCCGGTCGCGATACCTGGGCATGTGGTCGTCAAAGTGGCCGCGACTAGCGTCAATACCGTCGATACAATGATCCACAGCATGGGCGCGGACCTGCCCCTGTCCCCCAAATTGCCGGCTGTGCTTGGTATGGACTTTGCTGGCACGGTCATCGCGATTGGCGAAGGCGTGACAGGTTTTGCCATAGGCGATGAGGTGTTCGGCTGCGCCGGTGGTTTGGTGGACCTTCCGGGCTCTCTGGCACAGTACATCAATGCAGATGCCCGCCTGATTGCACATAAGCCCAAGACTCTGGGCATGCGGGAAGCCGCCGCTCTACCTCTCGTTGGCATCACGGCCTACGAAGGTTTAACCCGCGCCGGTGTTGGCGAAGGGCAGACTGTTCTGGTTCAGGGCGGCGCAGGTGGCGTTGGTCATGTCGCGGTTCAAATCGCCCGTCATCTTGGCGCAAACGTGTCCGCGACAGGCCGCGGCGCAGATCAGTTGTCCTTGATCGAGGGTCTTGGTGCGCGTCCCCTAGATTTTACAACGCAAACAGTCGAGGACTTTGTTGCCGAGCATACTGATGGCGTAGGCTTCGATGTGGTGTTTGACAGCGTTGGTGGGCCAAATATGACAAACTCATTCGCCGCGGCCAAACTTAATGGTCAAATTGCCTCAACGGTCGCGATGGTCGAGATTGATTTGACGCCTGCGCATTTCAAAGGTCTGTCTCTGCACGTCGTTTTCATGCTGATCCCAATGATGCACGATGTCGGGCGGCAAACCCATGGAGACATCTTGCGGTCGTTGGCGGATCTGGTGGATTCTGGCAGGCTCAAGCCAATTGTCGACGAACAGAAGTTTGGGTGGGGCAATGTCGATGCCGCCTATGCGCATCTAACGCATGGAGGTGCCGTCGGAAAAGTCGTTGTGGAACTATGATCTGATCCGGTTGGGGTTGGTGCGCGTAAGATGACCTTGCGCACCAACTCAGTTTGAGCTGCAATTGATGTCGCCTTTCAGTGCTTAGCTGACTTCAGTGCAAACTCCAGCATAGGTTACTTTGGGCTCGATGCGGACCTTCGCTGCAGTACATCCGAACGACCACTCTGCGGACAAAGTTGCCTTTCGCGGCAGCGCAGCAAATGCACGCTAAGGGAGATCTACCTGCAATAAACCACTGCATTCTGAAAAGAGTTGGATCAGCAGGTGTCATTTCTGTCAAAGGCAATACAGACGTTTGGCCGCCAAAAAACAGCCCGTGTTTACAGCGTTTTCTTGATTAGCGCCTCGTATCTCAGCATGATCCCGTTATGGCGATTGAAATCGACAAATGGCTGGACGATCTCGAACTGGGACAATACTCAGACGCTTTTGCACGGCATGATATCGACGCGCGTGTACTACCATTGCTGTCAAACGACGACCTTAAAGAGCTTGGGGTTAGTCTGGGCCACCGAAAAATCATCCTGGCAGCGGTTCAGGAATTGACTGGCCAAAAGCACTGGTCTCAACCGCCACAAGCCGTAGACGCGGATGCAGGCGAAGTCGGCCGGGTCCCCATTTCGGATGAATCGCAAGGCGTGACCTTATCCGCAAGGAAGCCTGCTTCATTAGCGCTCGCAGAGAGGCGTCACTTAACAGTTTTGTTTGCTGATCTCGTCGCCTCGACTGAGTTGACTAACCGGTTTGATCCCGAAGACATGCGCGAACTGCTGCAGAGCTAC
Organism: Ruegeria atlantica; assembly: GCF_947495585.1. GTDB lineage: Bacteria > Pseudomonadota > Alphaproteobacteria > Rhodobacterales > Rhodobacteraceae > Ruegeria > Ruegeria atlantica_G. The sequence goes on from NZ_CANLZK010000002.1 coordinate 390,934, forward strand.
CAGGATGCGGTTGCAGGTGCAGTTAGCAGGTATGGCGGCTACGTCTCGAAGTATTTGGGCGACGGTCTCCTGGTGTTTTTTGGCTGGCCGACGGCATATGAAGATCATGCAGTTCGGGCTGTAAAGGCTGGTCTTGAGGCCGTTCGGCGGGTCAGAGAGCTTAAAACACCTGACGGTGAGCGTTTGTCAGCCAGGTTAGGTATCGCGAGTGGCGACGTGGTAGTTGGCGATACGATCGGTGAAAACACCTACGAAGAAGGGGCCATGACGGGGCCAATTGTCAATCTGGCAGCGCGGCTTCAGGAACACGCAGAACCGAACTCAGTTGTTTTATCTGCTGAGGAGACCGAAGAAACTTTGCATCGGCTATTTGAGTTTACGTCTCTTGGACAAACCGAGCTGAAAGGTTTCAAAGAACCACGGACCCTTTTGACTGTCGTATCAGAACACAGCGCGGAAAGCCGGTTTCGAGCGTCTTATAGGGACGAAAGTGGCAGCGTCATGATTGGTCGCGACTACGAAAAAGGTATCCTTTTACAATCATGGCTGCGTGCGCAGAACAGTCAGGGAGAGGTTGTTCTGCTTGCCGGTGAAGCTGGAATCGGTAAATCGCGATTGGCGGAAGAGTTTCTCGCTAATGCCGTAGCGGCTAGCGAAGCTGATATTATCAGGCTGAACTGCTCTCCTTACCTTTCCAGTAGCCCGTTCCACCCCGTCGCCCAGAGGATTTCTCAGGATGCTGGTGTGGGGACAGATTTTGATGACGATCAAATTCTCGATCTTGTCAAAAAAATGTTGGAAAGCCGGGAGGGCTTGGAATGGGAAAAGGTTCTGCCCGTCTTTGCCGCGCTGGTTGCGCCTCACAGTGCTCTTGCCCGAAGCGTTCTCGATATGTCACCGCAGGAGCAACGTGACCTCACGATTCAGACGTTAATCCACACGGTTCAGGTACGCGCAAGCACGCGTCCTGTTATTCTTTGTGTTGAGGACGCGCATTGGATTGATCCTTCCACCCAAGCTCTTTTGGATCGCTTCAAAGCAATTTGCGCAGATCTGCCTTTGATGATTTTGATCACCCACAGGCCCGGCTGGGAACTTGCCCATGATGACGGCGAAGCGCACGTACATACGCTCCAGCTGCGTCGGTTTGATACGACCCATGTCTCGAACCTAGTTCTCAATGTTACCGGAAAAGCACCGGACGATGCGCTAATCGCCACAATCATTGAAAAGACGGACGGCGTGCCATTGTTCGTCGAGGAGTTGGCCCGGGCGATTGTTGAGGCGGGTGAGCACGGGCAGGTCCACATACCTTCGTCTTTGAAAGGCACGCTGATGGCACGTCTTGACGCAGTCTCACCAGAGGCCAAACAAGTAGCGTTAACAGGAGCCGTCATTGGACGGGAGTTCGAGCCTAGCTTGCTGGCTTCCGCAATAGGTCTTGCCAGTGCGGAAATTCAATCTCGTATAGAAGAGCTTTCTCGAACGGGTTTGATCTTTGAAAGCGGGCACAATCGAGGGTATTTCGTTTTCCGTCATGCCCTTATTCGGGATACCGCCTATCAATCCATGTTGGGCTCAACCCGCAGGCAACAACACGCAAACGTGGCCCGTGCTTTGATGCAGTTGCGGTCAGCAGAGATTGAACGCCGGCCCGAGTTGGTTGCCCGCCATCTTTCAGAGGCCGAAGAATGGCGTGCTGCGTTCGACAAATGGCAGACGGCAACCGAAATGGCATTGGCGCGATCCGCCAGCCAAGAGGCGATGGTCAACGCTAGGGAAACACTCAAAGCGGCTGAAAATCTTGGATCTGACAACGGCGTCGAAACGATCAAAGCCAAAATCCTGATTGGTCGCAGCCATGACAGCCTGGGTCAGTTGCCAGAGGGGATAGCGGCTTTGAAAGAGGCCTCGGACGCCGCCCGTGGAATAAACGATGTGGCGCTCGCCGCTGATGCTGCGAACCATTTTGCGGACTCGTGTATGATGTCGAGTAAGAGACACGGCGAGGCCATTGAGCTTTGTGTTAGAGCTCTAAACGACCTTCCCGACGATGACGAAGTTCGGCAGTGCAGATTGATGAGCCAACTTGCACGGGCACATATGTTTGTCGGCCAGTTTTCTGAAGGCGCACGCTTTGGTCAGCAATCAATGGAACTGGCCGCGAAACTGGGGGACTATAAATCCCAATTCTCAGTGATGATGATGCATTTTGGGGCACCATTCGTCGCACGCAAAGGAAGAGAGGTACGTCATTGGCGTGAAAATCTTGATGCGATGCATCGAGCGGCCGAAAACCTGGGGAGTATTGATCAGGGCCGGGACCGAACACTTAGTCTTTTTGTCGGGGCCGAAATGGCCGACCGCGACTTGATGGATCATTCACTCGAATTGCTGACGGAGATTTCGGAAAAGGACAACCATCTGCAACTCTACTGGGTACAGAAACACGCACGCGCCATGGTTGCAATTATGGATGGCAATTTTGAGCAGGCGGAGATGCATGCCAACGAAGCGGTGAAAATCGGTCGACAGACACATGGAGAACATGTTGAGGGCGTCTTCGGTGTTCAGATGTTTACCATCCGCCGCGAACAAAAACGGTTGCACGAAGTTGCACCGGTGATCAAGAAGCTGATGACGGATAGCCCGGAAGACATTTCCTGGAAACCAGGATTTGGCCTTATTGCCGCCGAGTTGGGATACAAGGAACCAGCTGAACGCATACTGAATGAAATGGCAGAGAATGGCTTCGATCTTCCCCTTGATGCTATGTTTTCAACTACTTTGTCTTATCTCGCTGACATTTGTGTCGCAGTCGAGCATCTGGGACATGCTGAGACCCTCTATGAAATGCTGACCCCATACGAAGAGCTAACGATCACCGCTGGGGCCACAACAGTTTGCGCCGGGGCGGCTGCAAGACGTCTGGGCAATCTGGCAGCGGTGCTGAAAAACTGGGACGCCGCTGAGAGGATGTTCCATAAGGCCATCGAAATAGACACGCGCATGAAGTGCCCACCGTGGATTGCGCACAGCAAGGCCGCGTATGCATCCGCGCTAAGGCAACGGGGTCGCACGAATGATTTGGAACTAGCGTTTCAACTAGAAGGGGAAGCGTTGGCAATTTCACAGCAATTGAGTATGGTTTTCCTTAGGTCAAAGCTCGAGGGAGTAGCTGTTTAAAGTCATTTAGATGCTTGGGGGAGCATTATGCCAAGGTACATAATTGAGAGAAATTTTGCCGAGCAGCTGAACGTCAGCGACGACGACAAAATTCACATCAAAGAGATCAATGACGAAGTCGGGGTCGAGTGGATTTTCTCGTTCCTCAGCGCAGACAAGCGCAAAACATACTGCCTGTATGAGGCCCCCGACGAGGAAAGTCTTAGAAAGGCGGCCGAGCGCCTTAACATCCCAGCCGATGTCATTACACCCGTGGATCAGATAGATCCCGGAATTTTCGCCTGAATATTCGCAGTTCAAAAACCTAATCCGAGGCGATTTATCTGCGGGACAACGCATCGGAAGTCACAACTACATGAGGCAGCCGCGCAAGAAGCCTGACCTGAAAACAGGGAGGCCTATGCATGTACGACATAAAAACACTCGACGGAATCACGGCAACTGTGAGTAAAGACGCTTTGGATGCGCTTAATTCCTCGCTTCGCGGCGGCGTCTACTTACAGGGCACTCCGGAATATGAAGGCGCAAGAACAACATGGAACAGCATGTTCGAACGTCACCCTGGGTTCGTGATCCGCGCGATGGGGGCGAGCGACGTACAGAAAGCTGTAAACTTTGTTAGAGACGCCAGCCTCATAATGTCAATCCGATCAGGTGGGCATCAAATTGCAGGTCACGCTGTTGCAGACGAGACGGTATTACTCGATCTGTCCCAGATGCAATCGGTACACGTAGACCCTGTCAACAAGACTGCTAGGGTTGCACCGGGTGCATTGCTTGGCGATGTAGATCGCGAAACTCAGGCTCATGGGCTTGCTGTCCCTGTCGGCATCAATTCGACAACTGGAATCGCTGGCCTGACTCTTGGTGGCGGCTTTGGGTGGACGACGCGGAAATTCGGAATGACGATCGACAATCTTCTGTCGGCAGAAGTTGTGACGGCAGATGGGACGATTGTCACCGCCTCGCCCACAAGCCATCCGGAGCTTTTCTGGGCCATCCGCGGTGGAGGCGGCAATTTCGGCGTCGTGACCTCATTCGAGTTCCAGTTGCATGATCTTGGGCCCGATGTTCTGTCCGGCCTGATCGTTCACCCGATCGAAAAGGCGCCAGAGCTGCTTGCAGAATTCGCAGCCATTGCAGATGATTCACCCGATGAGCTGACCGTCTGGAGCGTGATGCGAAAAGCTCCTCCTCTCCCGTTCCTACCAGAAGAGTGGCATGGTAGAGAGGTGCTAATCTTCGCGGCTTGCTACAGCGGCCCTATGAACGAGGGTGAAATAGCAATGTCGGCTTTGCGCGCGCTTGGAGAACCTATAGCCGACGTTATCTCACCTCACAAGTTTGTAGACTGGCAAGCAGCATTCGACCCTTTGCTTACACCGGGCGCTCGGAACTATTGGAAAAGCCATGATTTCGACGCGCTTTCCTCGGAAGCAATCACAGGACTTCTCGACGCGGTTTCCAGCCTTCCCGACCCTGCTTGCGAAGTATTTATAGCGCATGTAGGTGGCGCAATGGCACGCATTGAACCAGACTCAACAGCTTATCCGCAACGATCAGCACACTTCATAATGAATGTTCACACACGATGGGAAGACCCAAACAAGGATGGTGAGTGTATTGCGTGGGCGCAAGGACTTTATGATCAGATGCGGCCTCATGCGACCGGTAGCGCGTATGTAAACTTTATGCCCGAAGACGAAGCGGAACATATGGCTGGTGCATACGGCCTAAACAGCGGGAAGCTTTCGAAAATAAAGGGCAAATATGATCCAAAAAATCTGTTCAGGATCAATCACAACATAGTGCCTGAGTAGGGCCATCCGATTTAGAAAGACTGATCTGTATGGACGCATAGAGTTTATGCTTGAAATTTGACAACAAATATTTGGTTGTGCATTCAGACCACCCGATATTTTTCATGTCAAAAATGCCGATACTGTCATTGCTACTGTCAGGCGAATGCCGTGTTCCGCTGCGGCGGCAAGGGCTTTGCTGAACATTTGACCGCTTTGGGCTCAATGCGGTCGTTTGCTAAATTTTCCCGAGAGACCGCATTGCGGACAAAGCCGACCTCTCGTTCGTAATTCTTAACGTCTGCTGTTGGCCCATCGCGACGATAGTCACTATATGGCAGGTGTGGCATTTCATGCCAGTTGCTTACGGCGAAATGTCATGCATGATCATGAAAAATGATCCTGCAGGCCGTAATGATAAAAAGCCAGATCACTTTAAAGCAACTCGAAGCTTTTGCCTTTGTCGTGGACACTGGCTCCTTCCGAGCCGCCGCGACTGCTCTCGGAACAACGCAGCCTAATATCTCATCCCGGATTTCTGCTCTGGAAATGGCTTTGGATGTTGCGCTTCTTTATCGAGATGCAGGTTCCGTACGCCTGACCGAGAAGGGTCGGGAGCTCCTCGTTCTAACACGAGACATACTTCGCGCCGGAGAAGCCCTGTTGGAAGCAGCGGGACGGCAAGAGTTGATCGAAGAACGCCTTCGGCTTGGTGTCACAGAACTTGTCGCTTGCACATGGCTGCAAACGTTCCTGCGGCTATTGCGACAGGAGTACCCAAACCTGCGCGTCGAGCTGGAGGTCGATCTATCCCTTCAGATTGAGGAGCGCTTGCGCGAAGGACGGATCGATCTGGCGCTGCAGAACGGTCCCTTTGCATTTCAAGCCACCGGCGAACAGGCGTTGGCCGAGGAACCTTATGTTTGGGTCGCCAACACAGACCTTGCAAACGAGCTAGCAGGCGGGGCATCGGTCGCGCGTTTCTTTGACAAGGCCGTCTTGACCCATGCCCGTCATACGAGCGCGGCACGTGCGCTGCACGAGCTGGCTGCGACGGGTGTCTATGACGCGGGCAAGATCATTCACTCAAGCGCTCTGTCCGCGTGTCTTCCAATGGTCAATGAAGGCTTGGGGGTTGCGTTACTGCCCCGGTCGCTGGTCTCGGAAGAGATGAAAGACGGACGTTTGCAATCGCTCAAGTCGGATTGGATTGCGCCACCGCTTTCGTTTTTTGCCCGTTTCAACGCGGATCGTGCACCGCGCTTCGTTGCCAAGGCTTGTGAGATTGCAGCATCCGTTCGACCAGCGGACAAGTAAGATAACTCAAATTTATCAGGTATAGAAAATCTATTGATTTGATTTCTGCTCTCTCGCAGGACCTACTGCCCTGAATTCAAGTGGTGCAGTGGAGATCATAATGAAGGCCCAATCTATTCGCATGGGTGTCGACATTGGCGGCACCTTCACGGATGTCGTCCTCGAAAACGGCGGTGAACAGCACTCCACAAAAGTCCTGACGACCTATGCTGCACCGGAAAACGCCATTATCGACGGCATGCATCAGGTTTGCGCAAAGGCAGGTGTTGAACCATCCGAGATCGAACAGATCATTCACGGCACGACTCTTGCGACCAATGCCCTGATTGAGCGGCGTGGGGCAAAAACCGCACTGATTACAACCGAAGGCTTTCGCGATGTGATCGAAATGCGGACAGAAAGCCGGTTTGAGCAATATGACCTGAACCTGAGTTTACCCGACCCGTTGCTACCCCGACAGATGCGGTTCACGGTTCCGGGTCGGGTGAACGCGAAGGGTGAAATCCTCGTCGATCTTGATCGCGCGGATGTTGAGGCAGTGGTGGACCGGATCGCGGGAGCGGGGTTTGAAAGTGTCGCCGTGGGGCTGATCCATTCGTACCTTAACCCCGTCCATGAGGAATTGGTACGCGAAGTGCTGGCCGAAAAACTACCCGATGTATCTGTGTCGATTTCTTCGGAAGTATCGCCCCAAATGCGGGAATATGAGCGGTTCAATACCGTTGTCGCAAATGCCTATATCATGCCTTTGATGGCCTCGTATCTTGGGCGGCTAGAAGACCGCCTGAGCGGCGAGGGTGTGAGATGCCGAATCTTCCTGATGCATTCAGGAGGCGGGATCATCTCGATCCAGAATGCCGCCGATTTCCCGGTCCGACTAGTGGAAAGTGGTCCTGCGGGGGGCGCAGTTTTCGCGGCGCATATCGCGGCGCGCTACGGCCTCGATAAAGTCCTATCCTTCGACATGGGCGGTACGACGGCCAAGATTTGCCTGATCAAGAACCAGACCCCCAAAACCAGTCGTGTGTTCGAGGTGGCCCGAACTTATCGCTTCAAGAAGGGGTCGGGTATGCCGATCTCGATTCCGGTGATCGACATGGTAGAAATCGGGGCTGGTGGTGGATCATTGGCCCATGTGGATGGCATGCGGCAGATCCGCGTCGGCCCGGAAAGCGCCGGATCGGAGCCGGGGCCTGCTTGCTATGGACGAGGCGGGCAGCGTCCGGGAGTGACCGACGCCGATCTGGTGCTCGGCAAGCTGGACCCAAACAATTTTGCCGGTGGTTCGATCCAGTTGCATCCCGACAATTCCAAAACGGCCCTTGCCGCTCATGTGGGCGACACGCTGGAGATGGACGCGGTTGAGGCTGCCTTTGGCGTGGCTGAAGTTGTTGATGAGAACATGGCCAATGCCGCGCGCGTGCATGCGGTAGAGAATGGTGAGGACCTGAGCGAATACACGATGATCGCGTTTGGCGGAGCAGCCCCGCTGCATGCGGGTCGTCTTTGTGAGAAGTTGGGTGTGGAGCGCCTATTGGTGCCGCCCGGGGCTGGGGTTGGCTCGGCTATCGGCTTTTTGCGTGCGCCGTTCAGCTTCGAAGCCAATCGCTCGGTGTACATGAAGCTCAGCGACTTTGATGGTGAGAAGATCAAGAGCCTGCTCACCGATCTCAAAGCCGAGGCGACAGGGTTCGTGCGTACTTGCGACGAGGTCAGCCCTATCTTGTCAGAGTTCAAAGTGTATATGCGCTACACAGGTCAGGGATGGGAAATCCCCATCGATCTGACGGAAGAACAGGCGATGAATCCGGATGCCGCCGTGTTTGAGGGGCGGTTCGAAGAAGACTACACGAAACTTTTCGGTCGTCCGGTCGCAGGGATGGATATCGAGATCACCGTCTGGTCCGTGAATGCCACAACGCCGCCTGAGGAGGTGTCCCGAATTTCCGAAACCGGTGGAAGCGCGCTCGTGGCATTGAACGGGACACGGCAGCTTTTTGACGCGGCGAGCACTTCGTATCTCGATGCGCAGGTCATTGACCGAAATTCCATGGAAACGGGCGAAAGGGCTAGTGGCCCTGCCGCAGTGACCGAAGCGGAAACGACGATCATTGTCCCTGCGAGCCGGGATGCCATTCGCCAACCGGACGGTTGTATCGACGTGGTGACGAAAGGAGTAGCACAATGAGCCAGGACCACTCCAAAGTCTCCTATCAGGTGATGTGGAACCGCCTAATCTCTGTCGTTGAGGAGCAGGCGCAGGCACTCGTTCGGACGGCATTTTCGACATCGGTTCGCGAGGCTGGAGACCTTTCCGCAGGGGTCTATGACACCCATGGCAATATGCTCGCCCAAGCGGTGACCGGCACACCCGGCCATGTGAACGCTATGGCGGATGCGGTTGCGCATTTCATTCGCCGGATCGGGCGGCAGAATATGATTGAGGGCGATGTTTATATCACCAATGACCCGTGGGAGGGCACAGGACACCTGCATGACATCACGATGGTCACGCCGTCGTTCCACAAGGGTTCACTTGTCGGATTCTTCGCCTGCACGGCGCATATTGTAGACATCGGCGGGCGTGGCTTTGGCGCTGATGCGCAAAGCGTCTATGAGGAAGGTCTCTATATTCCGATCATGAAGTTCGCGGACAAAGGTGAAGTTGATGAGACATTGGTGCGGATCATCCGGGGCAATGTCCGCGAGCCCGATCAGTTGATCGGCGACATCTACGCGCTCGCTACCTGTAACGAGATCGGCCACCGTCGCCTGATCGACATGATGGAAGAGTTTGATCTGCACCATCTGGACGGCATTGCAAACTTCATCCTCGAAAACTCCCGTCGCGCGACGCTCTATGCGATAGCAGCTTTGCCGCAAACCTCAGCCATAGGCGAAATGACGATGGACGGGTTCGACGTGCCGATCACGCTGAAGGTCAAAGTCAGCGTCGAAGGGGACCGGATCGTGACCGATTTCACCGGTACATCTGGTCTCGACAAAAAAGGCATCAACTGCCCGCTGGTCTACACCAAGGCCTATGCCTGTTATGCGCTCAAAGTCGCCATTGCGCCCGAGATCCCGAACAACGCTGCCTCGCTTGCCCCGTTCGAAATCACAGCGCCGGAAAACTCCATCGTCAACGCGCTGCACCCCGCACCGGTCGCCTTGCGCCACATCGTGGGGCATTTCGTGCCGGACGCGGTCTATGACGCCTTCGACAAGATCGTGCCGGGCCTCGTGCCCGCTGAAGGCGCAGGGTGCTTGTGCAACTTTCAAGTCAGCCTACGCCCCCGGAGCGATGCGCCCGCAACCTCAGATTCGCGGCGATCAGAGGTTCTGACATTCAACTCTGGCGGCTCCGGCGCGCGGCCTGAACATGATGGGATGAACGCAACCGCCTTTCCTTCAGGAGTTATGACTATGCCCATTGAGGCCACGGAACACGCAGGCCCCGTCATTATCTGGCGCAAAGAGCTGCGTTCTGACAGTGGCGGCGCGGGAAAGACACGCGGTGGTCTTGGGCAATATATGGAGGTCGGCGCGCAAGAGGGCCACGAGTTTGACATTCAGGCAATGTTCGACCGCGGGATCTATCCTGCACGAGGTCGACGCGGCGGTCATAACGGTGCGAACACAACAATTGAACGCAGTGACGGTGCCGTAATGCATGTCAAAGGCAAACAATTCGTACCGCATGGAGAACGGGTGATCATGGCTTTCCCAGGCGGAGCTGGCTACGGCGATCCATCTGAGCGGTCCAATGACCTTGTTAAACGCGATCTGGCGCGCGGATACATATCGCCCAAGACAGCGCAACAAGACTACGGTTTGTCGAAAGGCGACATCGCAGCGGTTCAAGCAGCCGTGGCAAAGGGAGAGAACCTATGAACAACCAAAGCCCAACGCAAAAGAGCTACGATATTGTCATCATTGGCGGCGCCATCATGGGTGCCTCCACCGCTTGGTTCTTGTCCGAAAACAAGGATTTCGATGGCTCGGTCCTCGTGGTTGAGCGGGACATGACCTTTGAAGCGTGTTCCACCACCCACACGAATTCCTGCATGCGGCAGCAGTTCTCGACCGAGCTCAACGTTCGGATCAGTCAGTTTGCGGCTGACTTCGTCAAAAACATTCGCAGCTATATGGGCGGTGACGAACGCGTGCCGGAACTTGGCATTCGGTCATTTGGCTACATGTATTTTGCGGACAATGAAGGCTTCGCTGATGTGCTGCGTGAAAGCCAACAAGTGCAACTGGCGGCCGGTGCCGCAACCCAGTTGATGACGCCAGACGAGATCGAGGCGGCTTATCCGTTCTACAATGTCGATGACATCGTGCTTGGGTCGATCAACCTTGTGGACGAAGGGTACTGGGACGGGGCGGCGGTCAACGACTGGTGGCGCAGGCAAAGCCGCGAACGCGGGGTTGAGTGGATCCAGAACGAAGTGGTCGCCATGACCCGCAATGCCTCGGGCACCAAAGTGGAAAGCATAACACTCGCCTCGGGCGAGGTTATCTCTTGCGGTCAAGTCGTGAACGCGTCCGGTCCGCGCGCTGATCGCACAGCGAGGATGGCAGGGATCGAGGTGCCGGTTGAACCACGCAAACGTTTCTCGTGGATTTTCAAAGCAGAGCAGCCTCTTGATCAGGACTTGCCGCTAACAATCGACCCGTCGGGTGTGCATGTGCGCGAAAATGGCGGCGGGACGTATCAATGCGGCGGCCATTCCGACTACGACCCTGCCGTCGACTATGACGACTACGTCATGGACAATTCCATGTGGGAAAACCACGTTTGGCCGATCCTCGCGACTCGCATCCCCAAGTTCGAGGCCATCAAAGTACAGTCCGAATGGGGCGGGCACTATGCGATGAACACCTTTGACCACAACGCGATCATGGGGCCACACACCGAGGTGTCGAACTTTATCTTCCTCAATGGCTTCTCTGGCCACGGGCTGCAGCAATCCCCTGCCATGGGGCGCGGCACAGCGGAATGGCTGACTTACGGTGAATACCGCGCGCTCGACATGACCCCGTTCAACTTTGAGCGGATCCCGGCTGGGCGTCCGATCATTGAGAAGGCCGTGATCTGATGCAACTCGCTTCCAACGTGTTCACGCGCGCCCTCGCCTCGGGGGATAAGCAAATCGGCGTTTGGATCAGCCTGTGCAGCAACTTCGCGGCAGAGGTCGTCAGCACCGCAGGCTATGACTGGGCGCTCATCGACATGGAGCACAGCGCCAACGACTATTTCAGCGTTCTTGGTCAGCTTCAAGCCTTCGCCGCATCTTCAACAACGGCTTTGGTTCGCGTCGAATGGAACGACGCCGTGGCGGTCAAACGTTTGCTGGACCTCGGCGCGCCGGGGCTGCTGTTTCCGATGATCCAATCGGTTGAGGAAGCCGAGAGGGCTGTTTCCGCGACGCGCTACCCGCCACGTGGCATCCGCGGCGTATCAGGGGCGACTCGGGCAACAGCCTTTGGCCGGATTTCCAACTATACTGCCCGCGTTGAAGAAGAAACCGCCGTGCTCTTGCAGCTTGAAACGCGTGCCGCTGTAGAACAGGCAGAAGCCATCAGTGCTGTGGACGGTGTCAGTGGGATATTCTTCGGCCCTGCCGATATTGCTGCTGACATTGGCCAGCTGGGCAAACCTCTGGACCCAGAGGTCTGGGCGCTGATCAAACCTGCCGCGCAAAAGCTGATCGCCAAGGGCATGCCGGTTGGCACTTTGGTAACAGACCCTGACTTTGCCGCAGAGCTCTTGAACGAGGGCTTTACCTTTGTGGCCATCGCGACAGATACAGGGCTTTTGGCGCGGGCTGCAGATGCAGCTTTAGCACAGACCAAAGGCGCGCTGACATGAGCTTTGCCGCGTCTCGCTTAGCACAGGTCAAGCCGTCAGCGTCCGCTTCGGTTAGCCAGGCGGCGAAAGAAGCCAAAGCGCGCGGCGTGGACGTCATTGACCTCGGGCTAGGTGAGCCGGATTTCGACACGCCTGGTCACATCAAGGAGGCAGCACATCAAGCCGCCCTTCGCGGCGAAACGAAGTACCCGCCCACCAATGGCACACTGACCATGCGGCAAGCGGTCGTGGATAAGCTGAGGCGGGAGAACGATCTGGATTTTGCCCTAGACGAGGTCATTGTCTCAAACGGTGCCAAGCAGGTGCTTTTCAACGCCTTCATGGCAACCTTGGAGCCGGGCGATGAGGTATTGCTGTGCGCGCCATATTTTGGGCAGTACAAGGACATCGTAACGATCTTGGACGGAGTGCCCGTGCCGCTGATTTGCCCACAGGAGGCAGGGTTCCGCCTGATGCCCGAGCAACAGTCCAAGGCGATTGCGCCCAAGACACGGTGGATTCTGCTGAACCAGCCTTCGAACCCCTCGGGCGCAGTTTATTCGGATGACGAGATCAAAGCTCTTGGGGCTGTGCTTGCTGATCATGAGCGCGTTTTGATCCTGTCTGATGAAATCTATGAACACATTCTCTTTGACGACCGTGTCTTCCGATCCTTCGTAGCAGTCTGTCCGGACCTCCAAAACCGCACGCTAACGGTCAACGGCGTCTCTAAAGCCTATGCCATGACCGGTTGGCGCATCGGTTATGGCGCAGGGCCAAAAGACTTGATCGTGGCCATGACGAAAGTGCAAAGTCAGATATCATCCGGAGCCTGCTCCATTGCGCAGGCGGCCGCCGCGGCACTGAATGGACCGCAAGAGGATGTCCGCCGCTTCTGCGCTGCATTCGAACGACGCCGCGACCTCGTGGTGGAGCGCGTTGCGCACATCCCGGGATTAACGCTCGAGGCACCGGGCGGTGCATTCTACGGCCTGATTGGCTGCGCCGACCTCATCGGGGCAAAAACCCCTGATGGCGACACCATCACGGATGACACTGACGTCACGGCCTATCTTTTGAAAGCGGCACGTGTCGCCGCCGTGCCGGGCAGCGCATACGACCTGTCGCCGTTCTTTCGCATCTCAACCGCGGCCTCGGAAGAGGTTTTGAACACGGCGATGGATCGCATCGCCGCTGCTGTTGCCGACCTTGAAGGAATACACCCATGAAGAAAATCGTCCTCACCGGCGCCGCTGGTCGCCTTGGTTCTTATCTACGGGAGCCCTTGTCGAAGATGTGCGAAGAGTTCGTATCTTCCGACATTGCTGAAAGCGTTTCGAATCTTGGTACAAACGAAACCTATGTGAAGGCCGATATCACTGATCTCGATGCTATGGTCGCGTTGTTAGAAGGTGCCGACATGGTCGTGCATTTCGGTGCCGTCGGGGATGAGGCCCCGATGGAGGTACTCTGGGGCCCGAACTTTTATGGTGCCTATACTGTCTGGGAAGCAGCCTACCGCAACAAGCTGCGGCGTGTTGTCTATGCTTCCTCCATCCACGCTGTGGGCATGCACAAGAAAACGGACTTCATTGGCGTCGACGCGCCGCACAAGCCCGACACGTTCTATGGGCTTGCCAAGTGTTTTGCCGAGGACCTTGCAAGCCTCTACTGGGATAAGCGCGGACTGGAATCCGTGTGCATGCGCATCCTGTCCTGCGCACAGCCGACCAATTCGCGCGCTGTGGGAACATGGCTGAGCTATGATGACATGATTCACATGGTCGAACGCGCCATCACCACGCCGATCACAGGGTTTAGCGTCGTTTATGGTGTTTCTAACAACGACCGCGCACCGGTCGACAACGCCAAGGCACAACACTTGGGTTACCGCCCCAAGGACAATGCCGAGCAATTTGCGGCGGAAATCTACGCTGAAGAGGGGCCGCTCGATCCTCACGAACCGGCAAATACACACCACGGAGGCCCATTTGCCGCCGTTGAATTAGGCAACAGTGGCATGGCCCACCTGAACTTGAACGCAGATGACACGGGGAAGGACTGAACTCATAGACAAAGTAGCTTTGATCACGGCAGGCGGCTCTGGCATGGGCGCGGATTCTGCCCGAGCTTTGGCCGCGGATGATTTCAAGGTCGGAATTTTGTCGTCGTCCGGCAAGGGCGAGACGTTGGCGAAGGAGCTCGGTGGCGTTGGCGTCACCGGAACGAACAAGTCTCAAAAAGACCTCCAAAAACTCGTCGATGCAGCGATGGACCATTGGGGCCGGATCGACGTGCTCGTCAACTCGGCGGGTCACGGACCTCGCGCGCCGGTTTTAGAGTTGACGGACGAAGATTGGCACGAAGGCATGGAGGTCTACTTCCACAACGCCGTGCGCCCGTCGCGTCTGGTCACACCGATCATGCAAGGACAGGGCGGTGGCGCGATCATCAACATCTCGACTTTTGCGGCGTTTGAACCAAACCCGGTCTTTCCGACCTCTGGCGTCATGCGCGCTGGCCTTCCCGCCTTTACCAAGCTTTTCGCCGACAAATACGCGGCTGAAAACATCCGGATGAACAACGTCCTGCCGGGCTTTATAGACAGCTTGCCAGAGAAAGAAGAGTTCCGCTCCATGATCCCGATGGGTCGGTATGGCAATTCACTTGGCGAGATCGCCAGCGTTGTGGCGTTTCTTGCATCAGAAGGCAGTGCGTATATCACTGGTCAGAACATCCGTGTTGACGGCGGCATAACAAGGTCCGTTTGAGGTCGGGTTCTTGGAGGACAGGATCTACACCTGCTAGGCCCTCGTTTGTTAACTTTGAATGTCTGCATAGTAGGCTTTGCTGCTATCGATGCACTTCGCAGCATTCGGTAAGAACGGGCTCGCTCCTGCCGTTCTCTGAGTCATTGATGAGCGTCTGTCCGCATAACTGACATAATACAGTCGGGATACTTCGCGACGGCGAAACGTATCTTGCCCGCAAAAAGCAGAGGTTGACCGGAGCCATCTCAACATCCGCTTTCGGAGTAATGGGGAATCTTCGAAAAAGTCTTCGAGATGCAATGCTCGCGAAAGCCCGTCAAATCTGGGATGTCCTAGTATAGTTTCAATATTTACGGCATGTTCTGGCACTTCCAGTGGTGTTGTTCTTTGTTTTCACTTGCACGCTTATGCTTTCTGATTTTACGCTTGCATGCTTATGCTTCATGCGTTGCACGGTTATGGTGTCTCAGTAATCTCGATTCTCATTAAGATATTGTTTTAAAGTGATATTTTTTCACAACCTATGCAAGAAAATGCTGATTCGTGCACGCTTATGCTCAATTTGCAAAAAGCCAGGAAAATAAGGGGCGACAGAGCCTCCGGAAAATCCAATGTATCATAGCATTCGGAAACTGTGACACACGCTGTGACACAGCCAGCAAGAAATCGACCCAGCGCGCGGTCGCGCAAACCCCGTTACCATGCCGGCCCCTACCTCGTGCGCCGCGGCCGTATTTGCTATTTCCGAAAACGCCTGCCAAAAAAACTATCGAACCAGTTTCTCTGCCTGTCGCTGCGAACCGACCTCCCGCTCGACGCCGTGAAGCACGCAGCCGCGTTGCTCACCGTCCTCGAGCAGATGGACAAAACACACGTGGAGGCTCTGACCAAAGATTCGCCTAAACGTTCGCGCGTAATGCGGCATCAAGAAGAAAGGGCTCGTTGTGGACATCGGAGGCAGTGCAGCATCTGCTCAGGATCGTGTCAGCGTCAGATCGCGGGCGGCCCAAACCGGACATTGAACAAGTGTCATTTAATCTGCAGTGCAGCTGATTGATGCAGTCCTTTGCTGCTCCGGCATACCGCACTGCAAAATCATCCCATGTGATTCAAACCTGTCCGGGGAGCCACAGAACGATAGCAGGGAAAGCAACAAGCATAGCAATGGTCGCTGCATCCGCCAGAAAGAAGGGTGTTACCCCTTTAAAAACATCTTGGACGCTTAGGTCATCGCGCACGCCGGCGACGACAAAGCAGTTCAATCCAATCGGTGGCGTAATTAGACAGAACTCCGCCATTTTTACGACCAGAATACCGAACCAGATTGCACACATCGGGCCGGACATCCCGAAGGTACTGTTGGCTGCACTTACGGCCTCGCCACCGTTCAGAGCCATGACCGCGGGATAAACAACCGGCAACGTCAGCAACAACATTCCGATCGCATCCATGAACATGCCCAGAACGGCATAAGCCAGAAGGATGCAGATCAGGATCAGCATTGGCGACATCTCGAGCGAGACGATCCAGTCGGAGAACGCGATGGGCAGCTCAGCAAAACCCAAGAACCGTACGTAAACTAACACGCCCCAGATGATGGTAAAGATCATGACACTTAGCTTGGCCGTCTCCAGCAACGCGTCTTTAAGTTCGGACCAGCGCATGCCCTGATATAGCGCCATCAGAAAGACAACGAAGGCACCTATTGCGCCACCCTCGGTTGGCGTGCCCCAAGCGTCGCCTCCGAATGGGTTGTAGACAAAGAAGATGATGGTAACGACGACAAACAAGATAGGCAGTGCGGGCGGAAGAGACATGAAACGCTCTTTCCATGTAAAGCCTGAGACTGCGGGACCAAATCCTTTGATCACGACGGCCATGCCAATGATCAGCAAGCCATAAATTACCGCCGAGAACATGCCCGGGATGAACCCGGCCAACAGCAGTTTGCCCACGTCCTGTTCTACGATAATCGCGTAAATAACCAAAATGGCCGAAGGAGGGATGAGCGATGCCAACGTGCCACCTGCAGCGACGACACCTGCAGCAAAGCGCTTGTCGTAGCCGATCTTCAGCATCTCGGGGATGGCGATGCGGGCGAAAACGGCGGATGTGGCAACCGAGGCTCCGGAAACCGCAGCGAACCCGGCGGTCGCGAAAACGGTCGAAACCGCCAGCCCGCCTGGAACCCAGGCGAGCCATCGCTTGGCGGCTTCGAACAGCGCTTTAGTCAGGCCCGCGTAATAGGCGAGGTAGCCAATAAGGATGAAGGTCGGGATAAGGCTCAGCGCTTGGCTGGAAATCTTGGAGTGCGGCACCTGCCCCGCTGTTTTGACGGCCACAGTCACAGCCTTGCCGAACCGCGCCGGATCATACCCAAACTTAGCCCAGAAGATCCAGATCAGACCAACCATGCCAGCTGTCGCGGCGGCGAAGGCCACGCGCATCCCCAGCACCACAAGAACAAGCATACCGCCAGAAACGATCAGACCAATATCAATGGGTTCCATCAGATTTAACCTCAGTTATCGTGGCCCGAGACGTGCTCGGCTTCCATTGCAGCTTGAGTGGCTGCGTCAGCTATCAGCGGGACGGCAATAGGTGCCTGATCGGGGTGCCGGATCGCGCGACCGTAGGCCCAGAGCTGTAAAGCAAGCCTCAGGCAAAGCACGCTAAAGGCGACGGGGGCCAACAGCTTTGCGGGCCACAACGGGATACCTATGTCGATAGAGCTGTCGCGGCTCCAGAGTGGCGCACCAAAGTCAAAGCTACGTGCGAAATGCGCCCAGCTCCCCCAGATCAGCAAGACGATCAGCGCCAGAATGACAGCGGTCGTGATGAACTCAACGATATAGAGCGCCCGGCCTCTAAGCGCTCCAACGACCATGTCCATTCGTATGTGGCCGCCATCGCGCTGCGCATAGGAAATCCCCATGAAGGCGATTAACGGCATGGCCTGCTCGATCCAGTCCACGTAACCAGGAAGTGGCGCATTGGCGAAATTCCGACCACCAACAGAGACTACGGCCATGACCATCAGCGAGAAAACTGCAAGACCGCTGATCAGGGCCAGAAAGCTTTCCAGTTTGTAGAGATGTTGATCGAGAATGCTGAGACGGCTGTCGTCGGACAGCACCTGGGATGACCCGGCCATCTTTGTACTCCGCTGTCAGGAAAGAAAGAACCCGACGCCAATCAAGCTGACGCCGGGCAGTGAGTGGATTAGCTCCCGTTTGCGATCTTGCCAGTCACAAGGTCATAAAGCTCGTGTGCTGGTAGGCCGCGCTCGGTGTTTTCTGCAATCCAGGCCTCGGCCGCGGGGGCGGCAGCGGCTTCTTTGAACGCTGCGATTTCTTCATCGCTGAAAGTGACACGTTCGATGCCGCGTTGATCCAGCTCAGGGCCCCACGCTTCCATCGTTTTGGTCTGGTAGTGGCTCACGTAGTGATCCAATGCCTCCTCCACCGATCCCAGTAGAGCTTCGCGGTGTTCGTCAGATAAATCTTCCAGCGCCAGCGTGTTCACCACGACTGGGCAGTTGACGGTGCCGGGGTTGAGGTTCGTCGTCCACCACGTGCCATTTTCAATGGTGCCGAAGGACATATGTGCGTGTGGTGCAAAGCTGACAGCTTTGACGATGCCGCTATCCATGGCCTGACGCACTTCGGACGCAGACATCGAGGTCGGAACTGCACCGACCGTCTCCATCGCTTTACCGATCCCGCCGGTGGCGCGCACACTCAGACCTTCAAAATCGGCCAGAGATTTCGGCGCGTCACCTACCCCGACAAGGTTGTACTGCGGTAGCGGCGACGGCATCAGCAGAGTCGCGTCCCAGCGCGCCAGATCCTCGACAACGGCCGGATGTTGATAAACGGCCATTGACAAGTCGACTTCCTGTTCGAGGGATGTCACGCCCAGAAACGGCAGTTCCAGAACGGTGATCGAGGGGTTCTTGTCGCGGTGGTAGCCGGCGCAGAACTGAGCCATTTCAAACGCACCAATCGAAATCCCATCGAGGTTTTCTTTGTTCTTCGACAAGCCGCCATAGCTGATTTTGAGCGTGAACTCGCCGCCCGTCTTTTCGTTTACCAGTTCGGCGAGTTTCTCGACGTGTTCGGTAAAGGCACGACGCTTGCCCCACAAGGAAACGTTCCATTCGACAGCTAGTGCTTCGGATGCAACGGTCAGCGACAGGGCGGCGATGGCCGCCCGGTTAAGATGTTTGCGCATAATGGCTCCTCCCAGATCATGCAATTCGTTTGGGCGAAGTATTTAGAACGCGCGGCGTCCTGACTATGAAGGAAAATGCGCGCGATTTCCCGGGGGCCCTGCGGATTTCCGCAGAGCTGTTTTCGCCTACAACAGAGCCTCTTTATCGAGACCAAGTTTGACGATTTTTTCGTTGAGTGTTCGGCGGCCAATTCCAAGCGCTTCGGCCGCGGCATCCATGCGGCCTTTGTGCGCTTTTATGGCTTTACCGATAAGCTCGCGTTCGAAAGCAGCAACCGCTTCGCGTAGCGTATCCGGCACATCGTCGAAATGCTGATCGCTTTGGATCGCCTGCGCCACTGACCCTCCTCCGCGCCGGGCCGCCAAAATGCGCCGTTCGCAGACATGGCGCAATTCACGCACATTGCCGGGCCAGTCATGTGCAAGCAGAGCAGCCAAATCGTCCTGATCGAGTTCTGGCGCGTCTATCTCATAAATCTGCGCGTATTCGTTCAAGAAATGCGTTGCCAACAGAACCAGATCATCCCGTCTTTGACGTAGCGGAGGTAAAGACAGGACAACAGTATTCAGTCGAAACAAAAGGTCCTGACGCAGGCGGCCTTCCTTGGCTGCCAATACAATGTCCTCGTTGGTTGCCGACACGACCCTGAAGCTTACTGGCACTGGCGACACAGCCCCCACCGGCAGCACCTGCTGATCTTCGATGACCCTCAGTAGCTTGGCCTGCGCCGCTGGTGGGCACGAGCAGATTTCGTCCAGAAACAAGGTCCCACCCGATGCCGCCACAAGCCTTCCGTCGGATTCACCCGCGACGCCGAACATTTCCGCTTCAAACGTATCGGCCGACAATGCGGCGCAATTCAGCGCCAGAAACGATGCCTCCGGCGAGCGGCCCAAATCATGTAAAGCATGGGCAACCAGCTCCTTCCCAGTGCCGGTATCCCCCTGCAACAGAACCGCAACCGATGTATCAGCAAGATCAAGTACTTCTTGTCGCAAGTCTGTAATGGCGCCTGTTTGGCCCAGCAGGATGCGGTCAAGGCCTGACAGTTTGAACAGCCGGTCTTTGAGGCGGGCATTGCTTTTCCGCATTCGGTTTTGTTCAGCCGCGTGCCTCAGCACCGTCAGCAATCGCCGTGGTTCAAATGGCTTCTCGATAAACCCGTACGCCCCTTCCTGTATGGCATGAACCGCCATCGGGATGTCACCATGTGCCGAAATCAATACCACGGGAGGCGCTACATGCCTGTCCAGACTGGCCAGCAATTCAAGCCCCGACATACCCGGCATACGCACATCGGACAGAATGACATCGGGCGACGCGCTGGCCAGATACTCAGTCACGTGGGTCGCGCGCGACAGGGCGCTGACATTCCAGCCAGCGGCTTCGAGCAACTCGACAAGAGATTGTCGCATCGATTTGTCATCGTCAACGACCAGAACTTTGTAGGGTTGCTGTAGGGTCATTCGTCCGTTTCTTCAGTAATTGAGGCCGTCGGAAAGGTGACACGGAATACCGATCCGCCGCCCTCACGATTTCGGGCCGTCATTGTGCCATCGTGATCTTTGACAATGCTGGTGGAAATGGCCAGTCCTAAGCCCATGCCTCGCCCGCTCTCTCTTGTGGTTACAAATGGCTCTTGCAACCCAGCCAACGTTGCCTCGCCCAACCCGTGACCGTTGTCCTGAATTTCCAACACTGCTTCATCATCAGAAGCTGAGACAGCGATATGGGCTTCAGGTGCATCCACTTCGTCCATCGCGTCAATCGCATTGCGCAAAAGATTAGTGATGACCTGTTCGATCCGCAGTGCACTGCCCCGGATAAAGACCGGACGGGTTGGCGCATCAACTGAGATTTTCACCTTGCTCTGCTCGATGTTTGGCGCAACAAGAGCCAACGCGGCATTGACCGAAGTGCATAAGTCTACGTCGTCGAACGCCTCGCTCTCTGAGCGCGCGAAGAACCGCAATTGGCGCGTGATCCCTTCCATCCTGTCGACCAGGCTTCCGATTTTTTGCGGCAGCTTGGTCTCACTGGGAGATGAGATCTCTTCTGCCACCAGGTG
This sequence comes from Ruegeria atlantica, assembly GCF_947495585.1. Classification (GTDB taxonomy): domain Bacteria; phylum Pseudomonadota; class Alphaproteobacteria; order Rhodobacterales; family Rhodobacteraceae; genus Ruegeria; species Ruegeria atlantica_G. Next base: position 412,163 of record NZ_CANLZK010000002.1, read on the forward strand.
ATTGCGCATCGCAGCGATGGGCTGGCCCAGTTCATGCGTGACCGACGCGGATAATTGCCCCAGAGCCGCCAATCGGCTTGCGCGCTCCAACTCGCCTTGGGTGCGTTTGAGGCTCCGCTCAGCTGACTTGCGGTCGTCGATTTCGATAGCGAGCCTTTCATTTGCCTCCCGCAGCTTTGCTTCTTCCTCTTCGGACCGCACTAAGGCCGCGCCTACGCGCCTTGCGCGTTGTATCTGGAAAAAGATAAATGCGAGCCCCGCCAAAAGGACAAAAACTGCTGTTACAAGCCAACTGCGCGCAACGGCCTGATCGTCACTTACAAAATAGTGAAGCGACCAGCCATCGGGTAAATCCGTAGCTGCAAGATGCAGGCGCCTCGTCCCCGCAATTCTGGCCTGATCTCCTGGCAACTCAACCCAATCCAACGCATCTAAGTCTTGCCCCGGAAACTGCCTGGCATCTCGAATCCGTTCTTGCTGTGGTTCTGACAATGGCGTCAACGCGCGATATTGCCAATCCGAGTTCGAAGAAAGCAAAACGACGCCGTCTTCATTGGCCAAAAGAACCTGTTCGCCCGAGTTTTTCCAACTATCCTGAAGATTAGAGAAATCGATCTTAATAGCAACGACACCGGCTGGTTTTCCTGCTTCGCCACGCACCGCATTGGCAATGAAATAACCCGGCAATCCTGTTGTTGTCCCGATCGCGTAAAACCGCCCCTGGTCGCCGGAGAGAGCCATTTGGAAATACGGGCGGAAAGCGTAGTTCTGGCCAACAAAGCTCCCAGTGTCGCGGTAATTCGATGCGGAAATCGTGATCCCGTCTTCGTCCATCAGGTAGATCGCATCCAGCCCCGCCTGCGCCGCAAAATCCTCGAGGCGTCGGTTTAAAACTCCGGTGCCGTCCCCTTCGGTTGTTTCAATTACAAAGGAATCCTGTGACAGCACATATGTGAGATGGGAAAATCGCTCGAGTTCGCTGTTTACCGAACTTTGGTAAAGAGAGAGCCGGCCCTGAGCTTTCGAAAGCTCCTCCGAAACGAAGTACTGGTAAGAAACCAAATAAAGGCCAATGCTGGCGGCAATGGCTATCAAAATACCTACAATATACGAAGCTGATCGCATTGAATGCCCATAAACTACAATGGCATAGGATCACAGCAGGTTTTAGCCGTCCATCCCAAGAGTTCTAATCCTACATTTGAACGTTCAGGCTAAAAAAGAATGAATAAATAATCTGAGAACGCGAAGCAATGAACGAACCTGCCGAAACAACTAATTGCATTCCGCAAATAGACACGGCCCTAAGCTGCCGTTCACCCTAGGCAACCACCGTTGCGGTGTGGCCGTCAAACCAGCCATTCTCGGCAAATGCAAATCCTGGGGTTGCTGGAACCAACTGTTGGCGGACGAAATGGGCTTCGACTTCTTGGCCTTGAGTGACACTGTGCCTGCAATATGAATTGAGGGTTTCGATGGATCGCAGAACATTTACGCGCTTGGCAGCCACCTCAGTGCTTTGCGCACCTGGCTTGCTTTCGGCGCACCAAGCCCGGCATGTCACTATTATTGGCGCAGGCAGCGTCGGTTTGACGGCAGGCTACCACATCATCTGGGGTGGCCGGGTCAAACGACTGTCAGGTTTTGCGGATGTACCGCTCGATCTGGGGGGCAGAGTGGATTCATGACGACTCCGAGATTTTTGGACGTTTTCTGGGGCAAGGCGATTCCGATTTTGGGGTCATGACAATCAACTACCAACCCCAGACCTATCAATTCTGGAACAATGGCAGGCTGACCGACTTCAACGCGCTGCGACGCGGCTACAGCGAGGTGAAATTCCGAAACACAACTTGGTAGGGTTTCTTTGAACGTTTCATGCTTCCGACAGAGGCCAGCGCGATCACCTTTGGGGCGGCCGTATCTCAGATTTCCTCGTCTGCGGGCGCGACTTCATCCGCCTTTCGGACGGCAGGACCCTGGAAACGGACAAGGTACTGATCACCGTTCCGATTTCTGTGCTGAAACGCGATCGAATAAGGTTTTCAATTGATCTCGCCCCGCGTCATCTGACCGCCCTTCACGGCGTGGACTTTGGCTCCGGCCTTAAGGCGTTTTTGAAATTCAGAGAACGATTTTATCCTGACATGCTGTTCGATGGCCCGCGTGCGAGCGCTCTCGCCGACACCTGGACGGAAAAGCTCTATTATGACGCGGCCTTCGGCAAGCCAACGGAAGACAATGTCCTGGGGCTCTTCACAGTGTCCGATGGTCCTCTGCCGCGTGTGGGAATGAGCGATGCGGCTCTGCTTACCGACATTCTCGTTGAGCTTACCGAGACCTTCGGAACGATTGTCACCAATTCATACATCGACGGTGTTGTTCAAAACTGGAGCGCCGCGCCCCATATCATAGGCAGCTATTCAATGGAGAACTACGGCAACCGGGAAGTCGCAGATATTCTGGTGCCCGTGCAGGACAAGGTATTCTTCGCGAGTGAGGCCTTGGGCAACGGTGATCAATCGACAATACAAGGGGCTGCATTCTCAGCAATGCGTGCCGCCCGTTGGATTCGTGATGCGTGACTTGTTGGTCAAAGCGTTATTGTCGTGGGCTGAGTAACCTGCTCAACTGTAGTTCATGAAGATCCAAATCGGCCTTTTGGCCTGCGCTCTGCAAAGTCGTTCAAGGCTCGGTGCCGATCTTGGATGCTGTGCCGAAATCTAACGCTACGGTTCCCGGTAGCCTTCAAACTCCGGCCCGTACCAGTCACTCACCGATAGGTTGCTATACCCCAAAGCGGCCGGATATAAGAGACGTTCGCCGCGACTACGTAATTCCGGTTTCCTCAAATTCACATTGCGCGACACAACTGCCATTCACGGAGGTCGCAAAACAGTGTCACCTGCTCTTGGGCAAAACACGCAAATCTTCAGTCAGATAGTCGACAAATCGCCTAACTCGTACTGTTCTTTGAAGGTCTGAGTGAGGCAGGTTCCAAAGCCGTGGTCCCGCTTATGGAACATAGTTTTCAAAATAATACTCGCTCACGTAGATGCCCAAATCGAGTTGCATGAGTTTGCGGGCTACTACGTCATCAGTGACTTCATGGGCGGCACGCAATGAGATATCGGTTTTATCATTGATAATTGATTCTAACTCTGAGGTTCGCCGTACCTCGATATCGATCTCTGGAAACCGGTCTCTGAATTTCGCGATCAGCGGTGCCACAATATCGTTTGCAAGGGTTGGCGCCAGCGAGAACCGTATTTTGCCTGACTCGCTACGATCCAGACCTTTAACCCTCTTTCGGGCAGCAAAAATCCTTTGTTCTGCTTCTTCCGCCATCGGCAAAAGAGCTTCTCCAAACTCCGTTAGGTGTCTGTCAAATCAAATCTGAAGTTGGACACTTTCGGTACAAGTTGCCCGCGCCGGACCGCCCGATGATGCCAATCATGCATGGCTTGTCTACATCCAGCGTCGCGGCATCAACGGCCACGTTGTCGCCAAAGCGCTTGGTCAGTTTTTCTATCCGCAGCACGTGCCACCCCCAATTCGTGTTGGCGGTCAGCTACAGGCGGGATTCAACGGCTTTGTGTCGGCACAGTGAAAGTTTTGTAAATACCCCTGCGCACCGAGGGCCTACCCATTGGCGCGTATCGCCGCTATACGCTGTGCCAACACGCTATCCATATGAGGCCATTCATGAGCTTTGACCGCAGCATCAAGATCGCCCCGTCGATCCTGTCCGCAGATTTCGCCAATTTCGGTGCCGAGATTCAGGCCATCGAAGCCCAGGGGGCGGATTGGGTCCATATCGACGTAATGGACGGCCATTTTGTGCCCAACCTGACCTTTGGCCCGCCCGCCGTCAAAGCGTTCCGCCCCCATGTCAAAACGGTCATGGACGTGCATCTGATGATCACGCCGGTTGATCCCTACATTCAGGCCTACGCGGATGCAGGCGCCGATATCCTGACTGCACATGTCGAGGCTGGGGCCCATACCCACCGTACTTTGCAGGCGATTCGCGCCGCTGGCATGAAGGCGGGCGTTGCGTTGAACCCCGGCACCCCGGCCGACGCGGTTGAACACTTGCTGGACCTGACCGATCTGGTTTGCGTCATGACAGTGAACCCCGGTTTTGGCGGCCAGAAATTCATCGACATGACCAACAAGATTCGCAAACTGCGGTCGATGATCGGAGACCGTCCGATCCATATCGAGATTGACGGTGGCGTCGACCCCAAGACGGCCCCGTTGGTGGCCGCAGCCGGTGCGGATGTACTGGTCGCAGGTTCAGCCGTATTCAAGGGCGGTTCGGTCGATAACCCGGACGTCTACGGCGCAAACATCAAAGCGGTGCGTAGCGCGGCGGAATCGGCGACGTCGTAAATATCACTGCATTCGAAGTGACGCGCTAGTTCGAAACTTGCGCGTCACTTGCCGCATCCGGTTGACGGTTTTTGTACCGAGCACGCATCTTGATCGCTTGCATGAACCGCCCCTCGGCCACCAAAGCGGCCAGAAAGTCGCCAAGATAGTCCTGGTGCAGGCCTGCGGCGGTGGCAGAATCGAACATGCTTTCTGCTGCATCGAACCTGTCCTCGGCCAGCAGCACCAGCGCATTCGTATACCGCTCAAACTCTCCATCGGGATAGAGACCAAGCGCCTGATCAATGGCATCACGGGCTTCATCCGTGTACCCCAGCCCTAACGCGATATCCGCATGCAGGCGGTGGTCAAAGCGGTCGGCACCCTCAAGCGCAACACTGCGTCGAATGTGGAAAAGAGCGGCTTCATACTCGAGGTCGTCCGCCAACAGACTGGCCCGCCAATAAAGCAGATAGCTGCCCGGCCCCACCCGGCTTTCCGCCAGCTCCAACACCTCATGCGCCTGTGATCTTTGGCCTAAGTCTGACAGCGCCCGCGCCTTTCGCACGTAGCCGTCCGTGTCATCAGGTTCGGCCTCAATCACCGCTTCGGCATCTTTCAATGCCTGTTTGGGCCGATCCAGCATCAGCAGGATAAGGGACCGGCGCGATAATGCGGTCACGAAATCCGGCTTCAGTTCCAATGCCCGACTTACGTGGTCAAACGCAGCTTCCCAATCGTTCTGCTCGGACAACAGAAAGGCGACGCCGTATTCCGCATTTGGATCATATGGATCCAGTTCGCTGGCAGCTCTGAACAGGCTAAGCGCTTCGTCCTGCCGGTTATGATCCACCAATTTCCAGGCCAGCTCCCGCATCGCCCAAGTATATTCCGGGTTCAGGGCCAGAGCGGTTTGCATCATCTCTTCGAAATCGGCAAAATCCATCTCTCCGGCCCGGCGCGCGCTGGCGGCCAGACCAGCCATGTTGCTTGCATTGGGCTTGCGCGATACGGCTTGCCTAAACAACGCGGTCGCAGCCGCATAATCATCGCGATTGTAATACACCCACGCCCGCCCCCGCAGCCCAAGCTCGGCATCGGGATTCAAGGCCAGAATTTCGGCAAATGCGTCATCGGCCTGATCCATATCATCGAGATCATAGTAGGCCCATGCCAGCTTATCCAACATCTCAATACGCTGCCGATCAGACGCGCCGACATCACCCAGCCCGTGCTGGCAGATTTCGATGATTCGCTCTGGCGTGTCACTCTGATCCAGGCAGGCGGAAACATAGGTTTCCTGAGAGTTCGTAAGCAGCGGCTTGGCCTGCTCTACGCCAGCAACCGAGATCATTGCTGTCAGGGGAAACCCGGTGAATTTATTTAACGATTTGATAATGTTGCCGAAAATCTGAATGTCTGCCGCCAGAATACTGACAATTCTGAAAAGAAATAGGCCGGCCCGGGTGACGCGGCCAAATAATTCGCCTGTGTGCCAGAAGAAACCCCGCCGCAGATCTTTCAGAGATTTTACGGAAGGGCTGAGGGATTGGCGGTGGCAGTTTTGTTGTAGGTATCAACGGCCTCTACTATCCACGCCGAGGCCACTCAGCGCCGGGATGAAAAAGCCCGTTCGCGTTTGGACGGAAGAAAGCAAAAACAAGCAATCGAGGCAGCACGAATGCGTGATAGATCCACGCGCTTTCAAATCACGTTTATTTCCTGCGTATTAAACTTCTCTGAAACGTACTCAAACGGTTTCCGTTTGCCATACCGGGTGGTTTGTGACCATGAACGACCGTATCCGACACCAAAAAACGAGAATACCCCCATGATTGAACGCATAGATACCGGCGAACGGTCCTCAAAAATTGTAAAACACAACGGCGTGGCCTATCTGACCGGGCAAGTCGCCGAGGGCGAGACAATTCAGGAACAGGTCCGGATTTGCCTCGAGAAGATTGACGCCCTTCTCGAACAGGCTGGCTCATCGCGCGAAAAGATGCTTCGCGTGACGATCTGGCTGGCCGACATGAAGGATTTTGCAGGTTTGAACGAGGTCTGGAATGCCTGGGTTCCAAAGGGCCATGCCCCAGCGCGGGCTTGCGGCGAAGCCAAATTGGCGCGCGCCGAGCTGAAGGTGGAGTTCATCGTCGACGCGGCCTACGACTAATTCCTGTCCGCGCAATGCGTGCTGACCATAGCAGGAATGCAAACAAAAAGGGCGTCCCGAGGGACGCCCTTTTCGTTTGATATCTCGAGAGCGATTACTCGACGATTTTCGACACGACGCCGGCGCCGACGGTGCGGCCGCCTTCGCGGATGGCGAAACGCAGGCCGTTTTCCATCGCGATCGGTGCGATCAGCTCAACCTCGAACGACACGTTGTCGCCAGGCATAACCATCTCGGTGCCAGCTGCCAGGGTCACGGTGCCGGTCACGTCAGTTGTACGGAAGTAGAACTGAGGACGGTAGTTCGCGAAGAACGGAGTGTGACGACCGCCTTCTTCCTTGGTCAGGATATAGGCTTCGGCTTCGAACTTGGTGTGCGGTGTAACCGAACCCGGCTTACACAGAACCTGGCCACGCTCAACGCCTTCACGGTCGATGCCGCGCAGCAGGGCGCCGATGTTGTCGCCCGCTTCACCACGATCCAGCAGCTTGCGGAACAT
>NZ_CANLZK010000003.1:0-399621 GCF_947495585.1 Ruegeria atlantica
GGAATGCCGCTACTCGAGCCGCTCGAAATCATGGCATCAGCATTCCCTGGTGGCCCGGAAGTTAATGTGACAACACCACCTGACAATGCCCAAGGCTCTCGTCTGGCAAGTCTTGGACATGGAAACCATCAGGAAGTTAGCAAAAATGCTAACATTCAATGTGCAGATCGACCCAATAGGGGCGGTGATCGGAACCAGTTGCGCTGCAATCCACCCATGCCCTCTCTATTGAATGGACCAAACCAGGAGTGATCAAACAATAGTCCAGTCGCAAAGGCTGTGCAGGTGCGCGATCAGGCGGGTCGGGCCACCACGTAAACCCGTCGCCATCGGATCTGTCCTTTGCAACGACCCAGCTGTCCGCAAAGCTGTCCCAGTGTAGGTTGTGACCGGTCGCTATGTCATGTTCACCGGTCAAAGCAGTGTATTCCGGACTGTCAGGAACTAAATTGAAATCGCCCAGCATAATTGTACTGTGGGGGGCTTTCGGCTCATGTTCACCCTGAGACCAATCCATGGCGTGGAAATTTGCCAACTCGATAGGGTCATGCTTCGGTGCCGATCCGGTCCAAGATCCACCACGAGCCCGCGCACCCTGATGCAGGGAAATCAGGTACTGCACCTGCAGCAACTTTTCCCGCCGGGACGCAGACGATAAATGCAAAGAATAGACTCGCAGCGGACCGTCCGGGCCGTCCAAGATGCTTTCAAGTGCACCAGTCTCCATGCCAAGGCTGCAAGCGGTGGCAATCTTGGGCAACAGGTGGCGGCGCACCTCCAGGATACGGAATTTAGACAGCAACATTACACCGAACTGGCGACGATGGTTTTTAACCCTGCCGTCTGTGCCAACGCTGCTGGCGTCCATGTCGAACGCCGGAAAATAGCTCCAATGGTAGTCGGGCAGGAAGCCCGCCAATTGTGCCGGCTGGTCTTCCATGCCGCTGCGGCGCCAGTTGCGCTCGACCTCTTGCAAGGCGATGATGTCGGCACCGCGCACCTCATCGGCGATACGAGCGCAATCATAAATCCCGTCCATACCCAGAGTGTAGCGGATATTGTAAGTGACCAATTTCATGGAACTTCTCAATACAGCGACGGGTTGTTTTGGGGCCGCCCACCGCTGTTTTCCGGAGCTTTGATTACAGCAGCCAAGTCTTGACCAGAGCGCCGTCGAACATGGTGCCACCACCCGGATCGCCTTCCCAACCGCCGATCTGTTCGCTGACCCCATCGATAAAATCATTGAACATCGGGATTATGGCGCCGCCTTCGTCGCGCACCATCAAACCCATCTCGTGGTAGAGCGATGTGCGCTTGATCGGATCAAGCTCAGCCTTGGCCTGCAACAGCAGTGCGTCGAAGTCTTCGCGCTTAAAGCGAGTGTCGTTCCAGTCGGCATCCGATTTGTACGCAGTTGAGTACATCTGATCCTGCACCGGACGGCCTGCCCAGTAGGACGCGCAGAACGGCTCCTTGTTCCAGACTTCGGACCAATAGCCATCGCTAGGCACGCGCTGGATCTCAAGCGGGATGCCTGCCTTGGCCGCACTTTGCTGATACAGCGCAGCGGCATCCACCGCGCTGGGGAAAGCGGCGTCCGACACTTTCAGCACAATCGGTCCATCGTGGCCGGATTTTTGGAAGTAATGACGGGCTTGATCCGGATCAAAGCTGCGCTGCTCGATATCCCCGGAAAACAGTGGATAAGCAGCGTTGATCGGCATGTCATTGCCAACGCTGCCAAATCCGCGCAGCACCTTGTCGACCATCTCCTGCCGATCGACGGCCAGTTTCAGCGCCATTCGCAGGTCGTTGTTGGCAAACGGCGGCGTGTCGGTGTGCATGACAAAGACATAATGACCGCGACCCGATATGGTCTCGATCCGCAGGCCAGGCGCGCGACCCAGCAACTTGGCGATCTTGGGCGACACCCGGTTGATGAAATGGACCTGACCGCTCTGCAGCGCTGCCGCGCGGGCGGTGTCATCGTTCAACACCAGGATCTCGATCTCATCGGCGTGGCCGCGGCCCTCGTCCCAATAATTGGCGAATTTTTTGAATGCGTAGCGGGTGCCGGCTTCGTTGACCTCGACAGTGTAGGGGCCGCTGCCAATGCCTGCAGCCGGGTGCGCCATACCACCATCCGGTTGAACCACCAGGTGGTAGTCCGCCATCAGGTATGGAAGGTCTGCATTCGGCGTATCCAGGGAAACGCTAAAATAGTCGCCATCCACCTTCATCGACGCGATACCGCGCATGATACCCAGCGCACCAGATTGTGCCTTTTCGTTTGAGTGGCGCTGCATTGTCTTAAGTATGTCGCCCGGCGTCAACGTTTTGCCATTGTGAAATTCCACACCCTTGCGAATCTTGAAGGTCCAGGTCTTTGCGTCATCGCTCGCCTCAACCGATTCCGCCAGGCGGGGAACAATCTCACCCTGCGGGCTGACTTCCACTAACAAATCGCCAAAGGCCGTAAGCACATTGGCAGTCACGGAGCTGGCAGACAGCGCTGGATCCAGGCTATCGGTGCTGGCGCCGCCTTGCAGGCCCGCACGAATCAAACCACCCTTTTTCGGACCTTCGGCGCGCACTGCAGAGGCCAAAAGGCTGTTAGCGCTGGCAGCGGCCACACCCAGCGCGCCAAGGCGGCCGATGAATTCTCGGCGGCTTATGAAGCCTTTGGCCGCCTGTTTCACATAGTGATTGATGATGTCAGACATGTTTTCCCCTGCTGGCGGCACTGGCCCCAGCAGGGCCATACAGCCTTCTTGTTGTTCATGTGCCCAAGTCAGGGCATTCACAGATTTGTTGGCAGAAAGTGGCTTTATTTACTACGTCCATTTGGGTTAAATGTTGCAAACCAATTTGGAGTTCGCACGTGCCAGGGCAAACCAAGCATTTTGCCCCACTGCCATTTTTGAAACTGGATCGCGAGGCTGGTACACCACTCTATCTGCAACTGGTTCAGCACCTGCGCCGGATGATCCAGAACGGGGAAATAAAACCTGGGCAAAAACTGCCCTCAACGCGCTGGCTAAAAGAACATCACGGAATAGCCCGCAGCACCCTTGTCGCCGCATTTGAGCAATTGGCCAGCGAGGGTTACCTGCAAAGCCAAACCGGTTCCGGAACTTTCGTCAACCCGGAGTTTCCAGGCCTAAACCCCAGCGTCAGGAACGTGCCGGAAACCACCCTTCCACCAAGGTTATCGAAGCGCGGCCAGGCGGTAACAGAGGGCCTGGATTCATCTTACTTCGATCCGGTCTTGGTGCGCCCCTTCCTGGCCAACGTTCCTGCCATAGATCTGTTCCCACACAAGATCTGGGGCCGGATCGAAAACCGAATCCGCAACCGGCTCGACAGTACAATGATGGCCTATGGCCAGCCCGGCGGCTTTGTACTCCTGCGTGAGGCAATCTGTGATTACGTACTGAACCGGCGCGGCCTGAAATGCAGCCCGAGTCAGGTCATTGTCACTACCGGCTCCCAGCAGTCGCTGAATCTGATTGCTGCTCTGCTGCTAAACCATGGCGACAAAGTGTTGATGGAGGATCCATCCAGCCCGGTGGTACGGGCTAGCTTTCTGGCTCAAGGCGGAGCCGTCGTTCCTGTCCCGGTGACGGAAACCGGCGCCGCCGTTCCGCCTGACGGCCCGGATTCTGATGGGGCACGTCTGGCCTATCTGACACCCTCCTGCCAGTATCCTCTGGGCGCCGTGATGCCGATTGCCCAGCGGTTAGAATGGATGGACTGGACCCGCCGCAATGATGCCTGGCTCATCGAGGATGATCTGGACAATGAGTTTATGTTCGGCGGACGCCCTGACCCGGCGATCTACTGCGACGACCATCATGCGCGTACCATCTACGTCTCCAGCTTCAACAACGCGCTCTTCCCGTCGCTGCGGCTTGGCTTCATCATTGCACCCCGGGCGCTGGCCAGGCCGCTGATTGCGCTCAGCGCCGTCACTGACCGCGGCCCCAACACATGGCTGCAGGCGGTTTTGGCAGAGTTTATTGAGCAGGGGCATCTGAACACTCATATCCGACGCATGCACAGTGCATATACACGTCGCCGCAAGGCGATGATTGACAGCTTTGCTCGCATTGCCAACCCGCTTGTGACCTTGCACAAGAACACTAGCGGGCTGAGAGTGATTGCAGACCTGCCTGCCAGCCTGCCGGATACGGAAATGCTGGATGTGTTGGATGCGCACGGCGTGGCGGCCTATGCGCTCTCATATTATTGCATGCAGCGGCAGGACTTGAATGGGTTATTATTGGGTTTTGGCTGCACCCATGAGGATGACATTCCGGCTGCGGTTGCGGGTCTTTGTTCATGCCTCTCTGACTTCAAGAACAATAAAATTTGAGGAAGCAGACTTTCACCTGAAAAAACTGTTACCTTTTGGAGACTTGGGCATTGTCAGGTTGTTTTCATTCGACTGAGAGATGCCATGCCGAGATGGTTTAGGCGGCCTGTTGGCCGCTGTACTGAGTCCACAAATTGTCGGCTTCCGCTCGTGAATGGCGATAAGATCAGGCTGAAAGACGGTTGCGTTTGGGTCGGAATAGGGCGGCGGTTCGATCGTGGACCGACAAGAACGGTTGCGCCTGAGAGGGTGACTTGAACTGGCCCATAACCTTCTGTCACCGCCTCGTATGTTCGTGTATAGCCTTAACACGATTATTCACTCCTTTTTGCTGGCGATGATCAATCTCCAGGGCCGATTTTGCCATATCGCAATATCGATGGCAGCTTTCGCAAGTGACTAGAGCAAACTCATAGTTTTCTCCATGCAGAAGGTGAACAACGAATGCTGTGGCGGGCCACGGGCGCTTTCCGGATGAAGGAAATTATGGCTGAGGGGCACCAAAGAGCATCGCAAGCGCGCACATCGTCGGCCTGATACCCAATGGTAAGACCGCCTACATCGACTCCGTTTGGCCTTAGGACAGCGGATATTGGGAAGCTTCAATGCCCGATTCCGCGACGAGGTGCTGAACGGCGAGACCCTCTACAGCCCACGGGAAGCTCAGGTCATGATTGAACGATGGGGAAAACACAACAACACAAAACGACCACATAGTGTCTTGGGCTACCGCCCACTGACCCCAGAAACCATCGTAGCGATGTACCCAGGCCGATCATGAACTAACATGCTAACTGGCCACTCAAGTGGGGCTGATCAGCGCCGAACGCTCTTGTCTTCGACGTTCCAGTGAAAAAGTTTTTGGATCTGGCCTTCTTGGACAGGTAAGGTTCTGCCAAAGATACGGAAGGTCACGTAGTATCCAAAATCACTTGTTTGCGCTTAGCAACTCACTGGCTTTTTCTCCGATCATAATCGCTGGGGCATTGGTATTGCCGCTGACGATTTCCGGCATGATTGAACAGTCGGCAACGCGCAGATTTTCGATTCCTTTGACCTTCAGGTTTGGATCCACAACAGAGCTTTCCGAGGTACCCATCGCGCAGGTTCCTGTCGGGTGATAGATCGAGACTGAATTCGAGCGCGCCCAATCCAAAGTGCCTTTGTAGTCATCGCGGGACAGATCAGAGGTTGGCCGGAACTCTTCTGAAATCTTAGAAGCCAGTGGATTATGCCGGGCGATGTCCCGCGCGATGTTCACGCCGTCGACGATCGTTCTGCAATCAGTTTCCGTCGACAAATAGTTTGGAATGATCTTGACGTAACTGGCCGGATCGGGGCCATCCAGACGCAGTTCTCCGCGGCTTTCCGGCCTCAGCTGACAGACGGACATTGTGAAGGCAGAAAACGGATGCACGCCCTCTCCGGGGCTGTCGGCAGACCAGGGTTGAACGTGGAATTGAATGTCAGGAGTCTGAACTTCGGGGCGGGTTTTCAGAAATCCGGTGGCCAGGCTGGCCGCCATTGTCATAGGTCCGGCCCGGAATAGCGCGTATTTCAGCGCGATCCGTGCCTGATTGAACAGGCTGCGCACTTCATCATTCAGCGTTGGCTCGTTGCATTTGAAGACCAGGCGTGCCTGCAAGTGATCCTGCAGCCCTTTGCCGACGCCGGGCAGCGAATGAACGGGTTCAATGCCGTTGGCCTTCAAGTGATCCGGGTCTCCGATGCCTGACAACATCAAAATCTGAGGTGAGTTGATGGCACCACCGGACAAGATGATTTCGCGGCGCACTTTGATCGACTTCACTTCACCCGATCGGTCGCGATAAAGAAGCCCGGTTGCTTTTTTGCCGTCCAGTTCGACCTTGGTTACCAATGCACGGGTGATGATGTTCAGGTTCGGCCTGTTCCTGATCGGTTTGAGGTATGCAACGGCCGCACTGCAACGACGACCATTCCGAGTGGTCAGCTGAAAGTAGCCAACGCCTTCCTGATCGGCCCCGTTGTAGTCAGGATTAAACGGGTAACCCGCCTCTTGGGCGGCGGCGACCCAGGCGTCACAGATCGGTCGCTGAATGCGCATGTTGGACACCGACAGCGGGCCGCCTGTACCATGAAATGCGTCTTCGCCGCGCTCTTGATCCTCGCTGCGTTTGAACAGAGGCAAGACGTCATCCCAGCCCCAGCCGACGTTACCCATCTGACGCCAGCGGTCATAGTCCTCTTTCTGACCGCGAACATACAAAAGCCCGTTCAACGAGGATGATCCCCCAAGAACCTTTCCGCGCGGCCAATCGATCGAGCGTCCATTCAAACCTGGATCTGGTTCAGTGCGGTAACACCAATCCAATGAAGGGTTATGCATGGTTTTGAAGTATCCAACCGGTATGTGAATCCACGGGTTGGTGTCAGGTCCGCCAGCTTCCAACAATGCCACTGTTGTGCTGGAGTCAGCGCTTAGCCGATTGGCAATGACGCAGCCCGAAGAGCCTGCTCCGACGACTGCATAATCCACCTCCATGACGGTCTCCTCTCAAGGTAACTGAAAAAAACACTATGCAAATTGCTGGAACTATACTAGCATTTTTTGATACAAAACGTCTCAATAATTGCGATCAGGGAGGTAAGCAATGGAGATCGGTAAGAAACTAAGCGGTGTCTCACGGCGGGATTTTTTTCGTGTGGCCGGGCGTTATGGCATGAGCTCAACGCTGCTGGCAGCGGGTGGCTTTGGCGGCGCGATGAGTTTGGCCAATTTGGCCCAAGCTGCAGAATCAACTTATGAAAAAAGGTTCTCGAAAGAACCCAAGCACACGCTGAAATTCGGTGCATCAGGTTTCAATACGCGCAACCTGCTGATCGAACGGGCAGGGGCCATCGAATTCGCCCGAGATCTGGAAGAACGCACTGATGGCGAGATTCGGATCGAGTTCATTGGCGACAACCAGATCTGCGGACAACTGAGCTGTGTTGAGAAGACTCAGCAGGGAATCGTCGACATTTATGCGGCGTCGACCCAGAACTCTGCGGGCGGTGCGCCATATCTGAACGTGCTGGACTATGCCTATATGTTCCCCAGCAGGGCGGCCCAGTATCATTTCTTCTACAGCCCCGAAAGCCAGCGCATTCTGCGAGACCCCCTCGAAAAGCGCCACGGGCTGAAATTCCTGTTCACCCACTGTGAACTGCGCGGACTGCAAATGGGCTCGACGTTCTCTGACAAGCCAACAGTCACCAAACTGGAAGAACTGTTCGGGACCAAGAACCGTGTGACAGGGACACAGCTTGGCCGGATCGCCATGCAGCTACTGAACCTGAATCCGGTACCGGTGGCATGGGAAGAAACGCTGGATGCGCTCAAGACGGGCCTAATTGATGGGGCCGAAACCTGGGCCTCGGCTGTGGCTTATGCCAACATGTCACCTGTGGTGTCGCAATCGGTGAATCTCAAGTTCTTCTGTGGCACTGAACATACGTCGATGTCGGCCAAGGTGTTCGACGGACTTGGTGGTGAACTGCAGGACGCTGTTATGGAATCGTCCTACTTCACGCAGGCCTTGATTCAGGGTGCAAATGAGGCAGCGTTGCTGAATACCGTGGGATTCTCGGAGCCGCAATTGCCTAACACGATCTTCGCAGAAAACGGTGTGCGTCCTGCCTTCCTGGCGGATGATCAGATCAAACTGGCCGAGGAAATGTGTGCGCCGAACTTCAATCCTGAACCATGGGCGCAGTGGCGCGAACGGCTGAATAAATGGGCTGGTGGCATCGACACATACCAGGAAATCTACGACATCGCGCGCGAGATTCCGGCAGACACACTGCCCGAAAATGTTGAGCCCCGCCGTTGGTGGAAGGGCGCGGCCTGATCTAACATTTAGAGCCGGCCCTTCACGGGCCGGTTTCACTAAACACCGACTGGGAGGACGGGGTTCATGTCTTTATGGGCAGATATCGGGGCAATTTTTGGCGCCTTGCTCAGCCGTGATTCATTCGAGATTCAATCCGCATTGGAATCTGACGCTGCCTGGGTTGTCGGCACAATTTTCGCCGCTCTTGGCGGCCTTCTGGTGATGCAGATCTATCGCAAAGTGCCCTTTGTTGAACGCCACTTTGAACGGTCGGTCATGGTGTATTCGTACCTCGCCATTGCACTGATCATCTTCTGGGGTGTGATCGACCGCTTCGTCTTCAACGATCAGGAACCCTGGTCCACCACCATTCCCCCGCTTCTTTTCATGATAATGGCCTGGTTTGGTGCGTCCTATAATGTCCGCCTACGCACCCATCTGAGTTTCAGCGAGTTTCGCACCGCGATGCCGCGCGGCGGTCAACTGGCGTGTTTGTTTTTGGATGCCATTTTGTGGTTCATCTTTGCAGTAATCGTCATCGTGACTACAACACGCCTCGTTGCGCTGTCAGCCTCGAACTTTCAGATCGTGCTTGGGACAGACAACATCATGCAATGGTGGTTTCTGTTGGCCGCGCCTGTGTCCTTCTTTTTGATGGTCGGTCGCGTGTTTCAGAATCTTGCTGACGACCTGCACAACTGGAAAACCGGAGAGCCGCTGATCAAGCAGGCCGTGATAGGGGCAGACTGATGACAGACGGAACTTTGGTTACACTAATTTCGCTGGGCGTCACGTTTTTGTTCATGTTGGGCGTACCGGTACTGCTGGTCATCGGATACTGGGTGATCGGATGCTCATTCGTTCTGGGTCTTACACTCGACAATATGGGTGCAGAGCTGCTGAACGTGTTTAACAAAGGCTTCGCCCTGTTGGCGATGCCGCTGTTCATCCTGACCGGTGATCTGATCAACAAATCGGGTATTGCAAGGCGGCTGAGCGATTTTGCTTACTCCTGCTTAGGCTGGATACGCGGCGGGCTGGCTATGGCATCGCTTGGGGCATGTGGATTGTTTGCGGCGATTTCCGGATCGAACTCCGCAACGACCGCAACCATCGGCTCAATGCTGCACCCTGAGATGGTTAAAGGCGGCTATGACGAACGCTTTAGCGCGGCCACGGCGGCGGCGGGCGGTACGGTTGGGATCATCATCCCTCCGTCGATCATCTTCATCGTCTATGGGTTTCTGATGAACCTACCCATTTCCGAGCTGTTCGTCGCCGGTATCATACCTGGTGCGCTTATGGTCTTTGGCATGCAATTTGCGTGCTGGATCATCTGTCGGATCAATGGGTGGGGGCACCTGATCCCGCTGCAACTGAATCGGATTCTCAAAACGGCATTTGGTGCATGGCTCGGCTTTTTCGCCATCGGCCTCGTGCTATGGGGCATCTATACAGGCAAGTTCTCACCGACCGAGGCGGCGGGTGTTACCGTTGGCTTCTGTGTCATCGCGGGCTTGGTCAGCTATCCGATCAACCGGATCATGGGCGCGCGGGATAATATCTCGCCCACAGACAAAAGCTTTGCCGAAATGCTGGTTGTCGAAGGCTTCACGATCCCTGAGATCCCCTCGATCGTGATCCGTTCGGCTCAGATCACGGGTATCCTTGCGCCGCTGATCGCAATCTCAGTGGTCATGCAGCAAATTCTGTCGCTGCTTGGAGCACAACAAACGATCGGAGATTTCGTGACTTCGATGGGGGGATATTACGCGGTTCTGTTCACATCGATGGTCATCGTCTTCTTCTCAGGCATGGTGCTGGAAAGTCTGCCGGTCACGATTATCCTTGCGCCGATCCTCGCGCCAATTGCTGCGTCGGTAGGGGTCGACCCGATCCATTTCTCGGTGATCTTCCTTGTGGGCGCATCGATCGGGTTCATCACGCCGCCTTATGGCTTGAACCTCTATGTTGCGTCCGGTGTGACAGGCGTGCCTTACTTCCGGCTGCTGCGCTACACTGTGCCGTATCTTGTGGCATTGCTGTCTGTGTGGATTTTGGTCTCTCTGGTGCCTGATCTGGCCTTGATCCTGCTGCCAAACAACTAGAGTTTAGCGGGATGGAAAACGTAGACACGCGAGACAGAGAATCCCAAATCCCGACGAATCTGCGTTTGCTGGTTATTCTTGAAGAGGTTGCAAAGCGCGGGGTCGCAGTCAAACCGTCAGACCTGATTGAAGCATTGGGTCTGGCGAAGCCGACAATCCATCGCCTGCTTCAAACGGCTGAGGCCGAAGGGTTCCTTCAACGTGATCTGGATGGGCGGTCTTACGGTCCCGGGCCACGTTTGCGGCAGCTTTCGGTGAACACGGTCTCGTCGGAGCACCTTCGGACAGCCCGCCTTGCGATCCTTCGGGGCATCGCCGATGAAATTGGCGAGACCTGCAACCTCGCTATCCCGGATCGGGAAGGAATGATATATCTGGACCGGGTAGAAACGAAATGGCCCCTGAGGATTCAATTGCCGATTGGCACTCAGGTTCCGTTTCATTGCACGGCCAGCGGCAAGATGTACCTGTCCACGCTTCGTGAGAACACGTTGGACGGGTTTCTTTCCGCTCGTAAGCTGAACGCGAACACTAAGAAAACAATAACTGATCCAGAATCTCTGCGCGCCGAAATCATGAACATCGCGCAAAGAGGGTATTCAACGGACGACGAAGAATTCATGCCCGGGATGACCGCCGTAGCTGTCCCTGTTCTGGATGGGCACGAAAGGCTTGTGGCTACGTTGTCTGTTCACGCGCCAACCCAGCGTCACGAATTGGACAGTTTGATGCAGTTTCTTTCGCTGCTGCAGTTTGGAGCGACCAAAATATCGGGATTGCTGGCGTCATAGATGCGTTTTGAAAGACTTGTTACTTAGCGAATCTTCAACAAATTGGTCGTGTCGCTAACTTTTGGTCTTGGCCAACGGCCACCTAGGTTCCAGCGCTTGTTCCCTGCGAATAGTTATCCAACTAGTATCAGGTTGAACTCCCTAAAAGGCTTCCATTTCCCAAAGGATACGGTGCTATACGCTTTGTATTGCTTTCTTCGATTCGCTGTATCCTTTCGCGATTTGGAGAAGATCATGGGTGAACGCGGTGTGCGGGTAGACCATACCATTCAGAACAGGCGCGTTGCGATATTTTTGTCGTTGATCGCAGCGCGAGTGCCGACGAAGATACAACCCGCGCCGATGTCTTGGCGCTTGGACGAAACTTACGTACATGTTCGTCGAAAGTGGACGTACCTCTATCGCGCAGTCGACAAAACAGGAAATAACCTTGACTGAGCCCAGGAACAGTCCGCTGTCAATTAGGTTAATTTACTAAAGTGCTGCCCACAAATGGCATTCCGGACAAGATCGTGATCGACAAGAGTGAAGCCTATGCGGCCGGTACTTGGGAAGTGAACATGATCTTGAAGCGTATTGGCTGTCTTGCAAATATTAAAGCGATAAGGTGCAAGGATTGAATAACATGATCGTACAAGATCATCGTTTCACAAGGCGGCGTGTTCGACACATGTGAGGGTTCATGTCATTCGAAACCGCGTCGGCCACCGTAGATGGGATCGAGGTCGCAAACATGATCGGAAAGAGGCAATTCTCCTGCGCGACGACCTCAAGCTTTCGGTTACTTTCCGAGCTTTCTGGATAAGTGCATCAAAACGAAGACTAATCCCAGCCATTCGGAAGTTTTGTTACACAATCGATTGGAACAACATAAGCCATCTTAAGTAATGCGTTTTTGCGCACAGGGCGGTTCGGCTCCTGCTTTTCAGTATGTACGGTTGTGGCCGGGAGCGTTCGGTCGCGACAGCCCTGGCGATTGGGCACGCGGACTTGTTCCTTGCGTTCAAGCCTATGATCGGTTCAAACTGGGTCCTCGCCAATTGATGTTCGGCTGTCCTAAAGATTGATCGGGTCTTTTAAGGGGCTATCGCGCTGATAAAGAACAACAAGATCTCGTCGAATGTTAGCACCCACAGACAAATCGAAGACCGAACAGCAGATAACTTTCGAGATTTTTGTTCAGGCGGAGTTTGCTTACTTGGAGCTGTCGTCCATCATTGCCGTTTTGCAGACGGCAAACGATGTTCTCAACCGCGATCTCTTTCGGTGGCAGATTACGTCGGACACGCCCGGTCTGGTGTCCAGCTGCTCAGACCTGATTGTACGTGCAACGCCTGCCATCTCTGACCAGTATCTGAGCGATTGCCTGTGTGTCGTGGGCGGTCAGTTGGGAGATGTCAGCACATGGCTGCGACGCGTCCGGGCAATGCAAAAACACAAACGACCGGTTGCCTTGTTTTCGGACGCGGCACGCGAATATATCAAGGCGACAGTGCAACAATCCGGGCCGGTCACGGCACATTGGCGCGACATAGGTTTACTGCGTGAGATTGGGGATTACCCCATGCTTTCTGAAAGTCTTGTTGCCCGAAATGGAACAGTGCTGACTTGCGCCGGGCACGGTCATACCGCGGAGGCGATCATCGGCATTCTGGCTGAGGTTCTTGAGCCTCAGGACAGGGCTGAACTGGCCTGCCAATTGATGCTGAACGACGTTCGGGGCCACGCGCAAGAGCAACCCAAAGGCCTGAGCGCGAACCCGAACTTCCTGGAAAAGCGGCTACAAAACGCGATCCGCATCATGGAAGAAAACACCGAACACCCGTTGCCAACGGCCAGCCTTGCCCGCCGTGTGGGCGTATCCACCCGGCAGTTAGAGCGTCAGTTTATGCTGCACCTGAGTACATCGCCTGGAAAATTTTATAGAAAGATCAGGTTGAAAAAAGCGTTTACCCTGGTTTCGAACTCGCAAATGCCGATTATTGACATCGCCATTGCCTGCGGTTTTGCGTCAACCTCTACGCTTGCCCAGACATTCAAGGCCGAATACGGCAAAACACCAAAGCAATTGCGGCGCACCGATTGACCATTATATGGCCTCTGGAATTTCTGGCAGGTTATGCTGAGGTGCCAAGGGTCTTATCTGCATCGCAAAGGCGGTAGACATTCACTTTCCTTGAACGTCCTTTGACAGTGAATTCGCCGCAGTCGATCAGATGAAAAGCCGGGCTGATCAGGCGCGCTGTGGCATCGCTGATCAAAATCCTGGTTTGCTCGTCACTTGGCAGTTCGCCTACCAGGGTTTCGATCCGGGCGCAGGTGTTCACCGTGTCGCCGATCACCGTGTAATTCATCCTGTCGACGGCCCCGATATTGCCGACAATCAGCGGTCCGGTGTGCACCGCGATTTTGACGCCGTACGCAACGCCAGCCTCAACCAGAGATCGCTTGATGGCCATTGCAGCCCGGCAGGCGCGCTCGGCATGATCCGTCTGGTCCTGAGGGGCACCCCAGAACGCCATCGCCGCGTCGCCGATGTATTTGTCGAGCGTTCCGCCCTCGGCCTCGATACAGCGGTTCAGGATTTCGAAATGCCGGTTCAGCATTGCTGCCGTGGCTTGTGGCGTCATGGCCTCGGATGCGGGTGTGAACCCCACGATGTCGGCGAACATGACGGTCAGTTCGACTTCGCGCGGCAACACAAGGTTAGGGTCTCCGGTCTTTAGCATTTGCCGTACAAGGGTTCGGGGCAAATAAGTTTCAAACCAGCGCAGCCCGTCGAGCATCTTGTTGAAGGCAACAGCCTGAAGGTTCAGTTCTGAGACCCGAGAGGGGGGCAGGTGGTCGATCTGGTTCAGATTCAGCTCGCTGATTTTGATGGCTTCTTCGGTCGACCTGTGAATGGGTGCCGCCAATCGTCTGGCCAACACAAGCGCCGCAATGACCGAAGCGATCAGTAAACCAAGACTGACCAGGGCGGCATCACTCAGCCGGGACCATTGGTTGCTCCAATCGCTCAGCGGAGAATACTGCCCGATCACCCACGGCTCAGATCCGAAGCCGTTGACGATGCTTGTCAAAACCAGGTGTTCTCCGTCCAGCGCCTCGACCACATATCCGACAAATGTTCCATCGTTGCCCTGAAACTCGGGTGGCTGCATCAGCATTTGTGAGATGACCGCGTCATCAAGTGCTGCGACCGAATGCAAGGGGGCGTTTGAGCTTAACGTGTTTGCAGACAGGTTCAGCAATTTGGGATGGGCCAGAACGCGAGCGTCACCGTACAGAACAAAACCGGTTGCCCCGTATTTCCCGCTTAACTCGTCGACCAGGCCCGAGAAATGGTGAACGGTAGAAGAAACGAGCACGGCCCCGAGAAAAATACCGTCTTTATAGGCAGGCACAGTCGCTGAGATATGTGTCCGGCCCTGGTCAAAGAAGGGTTCGTTCCAGAACAAACCATCATAGCCTTTAACATCTTTAAGATACTGAAGCGTGCCTGCAGCCGGAGGCTCGTATGACGTTATTAAACGTGGCCCCTCAACATCCGTGATATGTGTTGAAATGAACAGACTGCCGTCAGGATACACAATGGCAAGATCTGTCAGATACGGGACCGAAGCCACCACGCCTTTGAAATAGGCTTTCAGAAAATCGGTGTCATGCAGATCGACTTCGCCAGTGCTTGCGTCTTCTTGCAGGGACTGTGCCAGTTCCTCGATCGGAGTCGTCAGGCTGAAGATGTCGTCTTCGATGGATTCGACGATCATCGCGGCAGACGTATTCAACAGTTCCGTCGTGTTCTGAAAATTGGCATAAGTCGAAACCAACAGAACTGCGCCAGCCGATATTGCCACCAGTCCGCCAATGGTCAGCGCCAGCAGAGTAGAAATCCGGATTTTCAACCTTGTCTGGCGGTTGCTTTGCGCCTGGGCGCTTTTGTCGATCACGCCAGTGTGCTGCGTATGCTTGTCTTCGTTGACCATCTTTGAACGATATTTAGCTTGGCGACCCGTTACAACGCCTCGTTGACGTCTAAGGCGGGATCACCGTTAGCCAAGATAGGCACGCAGGCTTGGCGGCGGGTTGTCAAAGAGTTCCGCTGTCTGAACGGGGGCATGCACCGTTTCGTCTGCAACAAGTACGGTTTGGTCGGCAATACGGCGTGCATCCTGCGGATCGTGGCTGACCATCAATAGGGTCGTTTGGGTTTCGGCCACCAGATCGGCCACCAAATCTAGCATTTCGGCTTTCAAGGCTGGCCCAAGGGCTGCAAATGGTTCGTCCAATAGCAACAGTTCGCGCCGCTGCACAAGTACGCGGGCCAGGGCAACCCGGCTTTGCTGTCCTCCGGACAGTTCCGAGGGTTTGCGCGCGCCCATACCATGCAAAGAAACCCGGCCCAGAGCGGACTGAACCTGTGCATCCTCGTCTGCGGACAACCGACCGTTTGGGCGCAGGCCCAGGGCGATGTTTTGTTCAGCCGTCAGATGCGGAAACAGGTTTCCGTCTTGAAACAGCATCGCCATAGGGCGCTTGCCGGGATGCAAGTTGGAAATCTGCTGACCACCCCAAAAGATCTGACCCTTTTTCAGATCCCGAAATCCAGCGATAGTCTCCAGCAATGTGGACTTGCCCGCCCCGGACGGGCCGACAATGGCAATGCTGTTGCCAACCTCGATCTGGATATCCGCGTTTAGGGTGAAATTCCCGTTTTCAATCACGCAGCCGTCAAGCTTCAGCATGCCAGCGCCCTCCTCGGTCCAATAGCCAGAATGCGCCCATGGACAGCAGCAACAGCAGTAATGCCCCGCCTGCAGCAGCCTGCATCTGATAGGCACCCATCAAGCGGTAGATTTGCAAGGGCAGGGTCGCGATCTGCGGATCGGCGAACAGTGCGATCACACCCAGATCACCCATTGACAGAGCCGCCCCAAGGCCAGCGGCAAAACCGATCTGTGGACGCATGCGCGATAGCAAGATGCGTGTAAAAAACGTCCATTTTGTCATATCCAATGAAAGCGCGAGACGTCCGTGCCTAGCGGTTATGTCGCGCGCCGCGGGGACCAGAATGCGTAAAGCAAAGGGCAGGGCCATCGCAGCATTCACCAAAGCCGTGACAGGCAGAGCCAATGTCGTCGGGTTTGCCAAAGGCCGGATCAGGATGAACAGGCCCGTACCGATCACCAGTGGCGATGCCGCCAAGCCCAAAATGCCGCTGAGTTCCACAAGCCCGTACCGGCCGCTCGCGACAGCGGTGGCCATGGGCAAAGCAAGCAAAAGCAGGACTGCGGTGCTTGCAGCGGCAACTAAGACCGAGATCAGCGCAGCCCGAAAAACGATTGCGGGCATGTCAAACAACCCGGCAACTCCCGAGATTACGACCGATGCTAAAGGCAGTAGCAAAAAGACGGCCGCTGTGACGATCCAGAATACATCTATCGTCGGCGCACCCCCGTCCCAGCGGCGCAAGGCGCGATCGAGACCTGTTCCGAAACCGTCCCCGCGCGAAAACTTCAGCGCCACTAAAGCGGTCACAGCTGTCAGGGCAAGTTGCAGGGCGGACAACAAGGCGGCGCGGCCCAGGTCAAAATCGTAGGTGAAGGCCTGATAGATTGCCAGTTCGATTGTTGTAGCCCGTGGCCCTCCGCCCAAGGTGAGGGCAACGGCGAAGCTGGTCAGGCAGATGGCGAAGATTACTGCAAGAACCCCGGGCAGGGTCCGTTTGAGCATGGGCATCTCGATCAGTCGAAACATGGCCATGCCATTGCAGCCCAGTTGTGCGGCCAGGCGAAACCGTTCTGCAGGAATTTCCTGCCAAGCTTGCAACACAAGGCGTGTGGCCAGGGGCAGGTTGAAGAACACATGCGCCAGTACGACGCCATGCAAGCCGTAGATTCGTATGGGCGGCAGGCCGAAAATGCCGAGGATGTCCGAGATCCATCCCGACCGGCCAAAGACTTGCAGCAGACCCAGAATGGCAACGATGACCGGCAGGATGAAGGGCGCGCCCAAAAGCGCAATTAAAGCACGTCGGCCGGGGAACCTCCGACGTGCCAAAGCCCGCGCAACCGGCACGGCCAACACCACGCTGAACAATGCGGACAGCGTGGCTTGGGTCAGCGTGAACCGCAGCGCAGCCCAATCGGCGGGGCTGAACCCGCCGCTGGTTTCAGCGCGCAGCGCAACCGCCGCAAGGGTGCCCAGGATCAGCGCGGCGACCAGGGCCGCTGCACCGATACCGGGCCATGGGCTTACTGGCTGAGCGCGTTCTGCCATTCTGCCAGGGCCTGATCCCGCACGGCGGCGGCTTCATCGGGAGAGAATAGCAGCGATTTTGCCGGCACCGTCAGGGTGTCGAACCCTTTCGGCAAACCTTCTGCCGGGGTTACGGCCGGATACATCCAGTTGGTTGTTGGAATGATCTGCTGGAACGTGTCCGAGACCATGAACTCCAGAAACTGATCCGCCAGATCGGCTTGATCTGTTGCGGCCAGCTTTGCCGCTACTTCGACCTGCAGGTAATTGCCTTCGTCGAAAGCTGACGCAGCTTTGCTGCCGTCATCCTCGGCGATCAGGTGATAGGCCGGAGATGTGGTGTAACTGAGGACCATGTCCGACTCGCCCTCAAGGAACAGGCCGTATGCCTCGGACCAACCTTTGGTGACGGTTACGATGTTGTCGGAAAGATCAGCCCAAATCTCTGGTGCTTCGTCACCATAAGCTGCTTTGACCCACATCAGCAGACCCAGACCGGGCGTGGACGAGCGAGGGTCCTGGATGATGATCTTTGTATCGCTGTCCGCCAGCGCCCGGAAGTTCGCAGGCGCTGTCGCATCCGCTTTGTGAACAAAGGCGAAGTAGCCCCAGTCATACGGGGTGAACGTGTCATCGGACCACTCGATCGGCAGTGCGAAGTCGGCTGAGACAGAATTGGGCGCAAACAGGCCAGTTTCCCGGGCCGCTGCAATTAGATTGGTGTCCAATCCAAGCACGACGTCAGCGTCAGAGTTTTCCCCCTCAAGCCGGACACGCGACAAAAGGGCGGCTCCGTCTTCGACGCCAACAAGGTTCAGCTCGCAGTCGCAGACCGCTTCAAAAGCTTCTTTGACCTGCGGGCCGGGGCCCCAGTCGGATACAAAGCTGTCATAGGTGTAAACGGTAAGCTGAGGCTTGTCGGCGGCGATAGCCGAAGTTGCACTCAGAAGTCCCGCAGCAATTAGCAGATGTTTCATGTCATCCTCCATTGCGGCGAGAGGGCAAGGATGGATGAAACCGAAACCCTTCCCTCCGCCGGTTCTAGCCGGTTCAGGTTCTACGGGTTCGCTTGTTAAGCATCTCAGCGCGGCAGGCCGTGCTCCCCGAGGTGAGGCCGTCACTAGGGGGGATTGGCCAGAAAGACAACCAAATTCGGCGCCTCAGCGCGGTGCGTGTCGTATGCGGGCAAGTAAACCTGTCCGGAGTCCGACGCCCTTTGAACCTGTACTACGTTTGGTTCAAAGGGCCATAGGGTCAGAAGTAACGCAGCCAAATATAAACGTTCGCGATCATCAGGGTCAGGATCATGATCGGGAATGCAATTTTGGCGAAGGCGATGAAGCCGATGGGCTGCTTGGCCTTTTCCGCAAAAGCGGCCACCGTCAGGTTGGCGCTTGCCCCCAACAGCGTGCCGTTGCCGCCCAGACAGGCGCCAAGCGCCAGCGACCACCACAGTGGTTCAATCGCGTCCTTGCCGCCAAACGTGTCTGCGGTGGACTCGATCAGGGGGATCATCGTTGCCACGAACGGAATGTTGTCGAGGATTGCGGACAAAATGCCGGAGGCCCAAAAGATGAAGAACGCGGTCCACATCATGTCGCCTTGGGTCAGCTCCAACACTTTCTCACCGAAGAATGCTAGCAGTCCAACATGTTCGACACCGGCAACAATGACGAACAGCCCACCGAAGAAAAAGATTGTGACCCATTCAACTTCACCAAAGATGTGGTGAACCGACTCCGACTGTTCTTCACCGCTTTGATGGCCATAGGCCAGCAGCATCAACAGGCCCGCTCCGGCCAGCGCTGAGGTGCCCGGCTGAATGCCGTAGCCATGCCCAAGCGTGAAGCCCAGCAAAACCAGAGCCAAAACGGCCAGAGACTTGATCATCAAGACAACATCAGTGACCGCCTCGGATTCATTGAACCCCATGATCCGATCGCTGGCCGATTTCGGAATGCTTGCCAGTTCCTTGCGGTTCATCAGGTAAATGATGCCTGTCAGGACAACCAGACATATGGCCGAGATAGGCGCCAGGTTCACCACGAAATCGTTGAAGCTCAGCCCTGCGGCCGAGCCAATGATGATGTTGGGCGGATCACCGATCAGCGTCGCGGTGCCACCCACGTTCGAGGCCAGGATCTCGGCGACAAAGAACGGGAACACACGCGTTTCCAGGGCTTCGGTGATCAGCAGCGTAATCGGGGCGATCAGCAAAACGGTCGTTACGTTGTCCAGCAGGGCCGAGAACACCGCCGTAATGAGCGTCAGCATGATCAGGATGCCGGTTGGATTGGCTTTCACCGCTTTTGCGGCCTTGATCGCCACGTATTGGAACAATCCGCATTTGCTGGTGATCCCCACGATGACCATCATGCCGATCAGCAGTGCCAGAGTGTTGGCGTCCACACCCGCCACGGCCTGTTCCTGATTGATGATGCCAAACAGGACCATCAGGGACGCGCCCAGCATCGTCAGAATGGCGCGGTTAACCTTTTCGGTGATCAGGACCGCATACACCAAAATCAGAATTCCGGTCGCGATCCAAAGCGGATCAATGCCCAATAGTTGTGGAACAGAGAGAGCGGCCTCTCCGTGTGACGTCGAATGCGTAGCCAAGGTTTTAGTCCGGTTTGTATAGGGTTAGCTGAGTGCGCGATCCAAAAGCGAATTGGCGCTTACGGTGCCAACGAAACGGTTGGTTTCGGGCTCAACAAGGATCACGTGCCGTTTGAATTTGTAGATCAGGAAGATACCTTCCATCACCGGCGTATCAGGTGCAGCAACAGGGATGTTCGAGGGCCTCGACATGTTGTCGCGAACCTTTTCGGTCTTCAGCCGCTCCATCTGTTGTTCGAAATCTTCCCGTGTCAGGTTCATGAAGCTGAGCGAGTCGATCGCGACGCGCGACGCATCATCATTCAGACCGATTGTTGCCGCCTTCGGCAGGATCAGTTTCAGCAGTGTCGGGGCGGTGAAGACGCCAACATATGTTCCGTCTTCGGACACGACAGGCAGAAACCGTGCCCGGCTGCCCCTGATGATGTTGAAGGCCGTGGCGATGCTTTCATCCGGCAGAATGGTTTTTTGTACCTCTTGCGGTACCATCACGTCATAGCAGGTTAGGCCCATGCTTTTCCTCTGACTTCACGTGGCTTTCGGGTGAAACGGCATCCAAAAGCCACAAGGCACGCCCTTTTCGGCTTGTGAAAGCGTGTCAGGGCGAATCAAAATTTGTTGATGCGCACTGATTCCATTGCCGGGCGGAATTGACCAGCCCGGTAATGAAATTAAGTTGATAACCTTCCGTCATTGGCGACGTAGGCCAATAACGGAAGGTTGGTTTCAGCTTGCGTTTGTGTCCGCGGCGTTTTGTGCCTCAGCTTTCGTTTCCGAAATAACCGGGGCTGCCTTCGAGGCGTGGAAAGCCGCAGTCGCTCAAAGGCCCGGGTCAGCTGTAATTCGGTGTGCGTTTTTGTAGTTTGGCCGCAACGCTTTCGGCGAAATCTGGGGATTGTAGCTGCGCGGCAAAGATCTTGATTTCTGCGGCCATGTGTCCGGCCACTTCGTCACGCTGATTGCGGATCAGGGCCTTGGACTGTTTGAGCGCTACCGGGGATGAGTCCGCAATGGCTTGTGCGATCTCCTGGACTTTGCCCATCAACTCACCGTCGGCAAAGACGCGCGCGACCAACCCGTGGTTCAGGGCATCGGATGCCGTCAGAACCCGCCCGGCCAGCAAGACGTCATTGGCGACAGCCATACCGAGGGACGCAGGCAGCAACATCGAAGAACCGGCCTCGGGCACCAGACCCAGTTGGACAAATGGAGCGCTGAATGAAGCGCTGTTCGCGGAATAGACCAGATCGCAGTGCAGCAGCATGGTCAGGCCAACGCCAATTGCAGAACCGTTTACTGCGGCGATCAGGGGTTTCGGACAATCCCGGATCGCATTCAGGAACCGAATAATCGGATTTTCAGCGTCACCCGCCGGAAGACCGCCTGTCATAAAGTCCTGCAGGTCATTTCCGGCTGTGAACATATCGCCTTCACCAGTGATGACCAGCGCCCGGGCTTGATCGGTTTGACCGTATTCTTCGATGGCTTTAGCTATCGCGGTATACATGGCAAAAGTGATCGCGTTTTTCTTGTCTGTGCGAGAAATCGTGACTGTGGTGACGCGATCCTGAGTGCTGACGATGATATGTTCGCTCATGGCGTTATTCCTTGGATGTCCGGCGGAATTTGTGCCGCGTCGGCTGTGGGTTTCCTGCATTTGGGCAAGTTCGTATGCGGGCAAATAGCCTGCGTCAACAAATCAGGGCAGTTACCTCACGTCGCCGGGCGAGTGTGCGGAGTTGATCCCGCCGCTCCGGTTTTTCTGCACCGGGCGATCATTCAGGTCAGCCCGTTCTGGATTTCCATGTCAAAACGGGCTGCCCGGTCAGATCACAGACATTCCGCCAGTGTTTTTGCGATGTTCCGGATCATTTGCGGGTATAGCTTAGCCCCGGGTTCAAGATCAGAACCTAGCGGATCTATCACACCGGTATTCGCTTCGGTTCCGTCCAGGACAGTGGCGACGATGCCAGGGTTGAATTGCGGTTCCGACAGAACACAATTGATCCCTTCTTCGCGAATGCGCCCCTGAATCTCAGAAATCCGCGCCGGGCTTGGATCCGACGCGTCGCTGAGCGAAATTGCACCCGACGCGGGGATATCGAAGGCGTTTTCGAAATACTGATAGGCATCGTGGAAGACGATGAAGTTGCTTCCGCGCACAGGTTCCAGAGTTGCACTTACTTCAGCAGAGAGGGCTGCCATCTCTTCGCGCGCAGCCGCCGCGTTTGCAAAATATGCACCCGCATTGTCCGGATCCGCCGTGGAAAGCTGCGCGGCAATAACGTTCAGCCAGGTGTCGGCGTTTTTGGGCGAAAGCCAGGCATGCGGATCATGATCGCCATGCGCGCTGTCATGGTGGTCGTCATGTTCTGCATGATCCTCGTGATCGTGGTCTTCGCCCTCGGCATGCTCTTCGTGGTCATGATCGTCATGGTCTTTGTCGTCGGCATGATCCTCGTGACCATGATCGTCATGGTCCTCCTCTTCAGCGTGATCTTTATCGCTATGGTCGTGCGCCTCAAACAGCGCATCCTCGCGGAAATCCAGTAGGACGGTGCCATCCGCTTCCAGCAGGGGGGTGACTGTCGCGCCGTTGGCCAGGGTCTCGACTGCGCCTTCCATCCATGGGGTCAGGTCCTCGCCCATCCAGAATACCAAATCCGCATTCTGCAAGGCAGCCGCCTCGGAAGGGCGGAGGTTGTATTCATGTGGGGACGCGCCGGTTTGTACGATCAGGTTCGGTGCGCCAACACCTTCCATCACGCGCGCCACTAACGAGTGCACCGGTGCAATATCAACTGCAACATTTGGGACATCGGCCATTGCTGTGCCCCCCATCAACGCAGCTGTGATCGAAACAGGAAGAAGCTTTCTGGACATCAAACCCTCTATGTGATTTTATAACGTTGCGAGCGGCATATATGATATGGAATAACATGACAAGTGAGATGAGACCTGCCCCTGCTGAAGACTCCGCCCTTGTCGGATTCCAAAAGCACGACCACGCGCACTGCGTCGAAAGCAGCCTGACCGTTGCCGAGACCCGGTGCAAAGAAGAAGGTCTGCGGCTGACTCCCGTGCGGCGCAAGGTTTTGGAAATGCTGCTGCAGGAACATCGGGCCTTGGGTGCCTATACAATTCTTGATCGATTGCGCGACGAAGGCTTCGGATCGCAGCCACCAGTGGCTTACCGCGCCCTCGATTTTCTTGTCGAGAACGGGTTTGTCCACAAAATCGAACGGTTGAACGCATTTGTCGCCTGCGCGCATCCCGGGGCAACGCATTCCCCGGCCTTCATGATTTGCAGGAAATGTGATGCTGTGGCCGAAACACATTCAACACCCGCGAAGGGAGAACTGGGTGCAGCCGCGCGGGCAGTGGGTTTCGAGATCGAGCGGACCGTCGTAGAAGCCGAAGGCGTTTGCCCCGACTGCACCGAAAAGGCGTAGAAATGAACCTGATTACCGTAGAAGACCTCAGCGTTAGCTATGGGGCCAATACCGTGTTACGGCACATCAACATGGGGGTCGAACCTGGTGAAATTGTGACCATCGTCGGCCCTAACGGTTCGGGTAAGACAAGCCTGCTGCGCGCCATAATCGGTGCAATCAAACCGTCTGCCGGGCAGGTAAAGCGAAAGCTGGGGCTGAGAATTGGCTACGTCCCGCAAAAGCTGCATATCGATCCGACCCTACCGATCACCGTCGAACGGTTCATGAGACTGACCCATCGCGCGTCAAAGAAGGATTGCGCGACTGCGCTGGAGACGGCCGGTGTGCCGGATCTGTTCAAGCGCCAGATGTCACAGCTTTCGGGCGGACAATTCCAGCGTGTGCTGCTTGCGCGGGCCTTGATCAACCGACCCGAAATCCTGTTGCTGGATGAGGCCACGCAAGGGTTGGACCAGCCTGGTTCGGCCGCGTTTTATCGCCAGATCGAAGACGTGCGTCAGGAAACAGGGTGCGCTATCATCATGATAAGCCACGAACTCCACGTGGTGATGAGCGCCTCGGACCGGGTGATCTGCCTGAACGGCCATGTCTGTTGCGAGGGCTCACCTGCGGTTGTGGCCTCGGCCCCCGAATACCGCGCGTTGTTCGGAACCGGAACAGGTGGAGCGCTTGCCCTTTACCGCCATGATCATGATCACAACCACGATCATCATCATGACCATGGAACTGATTCACAGGAAGCCGCAGAATAATGCTTGATGATTTCATGACCAGAGCCACGCTGGCCGGTGTAGGCGTGGCCTTTGCTGCGGCGCCGTTGGGGTGTTTTGTGGTGTGGCGCCGAATGGCCTATTTCGGCGATGCCACAGCGCACGCAGCCATTCTTGGCGTGGCCTTGTCGCTAACGTTTCAGATGTCGGTTTTTACAGGTGCGCTGGCCGTCGCCTTGTTGATGGCGCTGACCGTGACGCTGTTGGCAGGTCGTGGGTACGCAATGGATACGTTGCTGGGTGTCATGGCACATTCCGCTTTGGCATTTGGTCTTGTGGCGGTTTCATTCCTCTCCGGTGTCCGGATTGATTTGATGGCCTATCTGTTTGGCGACATTCTGGCCGTTTCCCGTTCGGATCTGGCCGTCATCTGGGGTGGTGCTGCGCTGGTCGTAATTTTGATTGCCTGGCGTTGGTCCCAGCTGTTGACGGCGACGTTGAACGAGGAACTGGCCTATGCCAGCGGGTTCGACCCCAAGCGCGAACAACTGATATTGACGCTTGCATTGGCCATCACGGTGGCAGTCGCCATCAAGGTCGTGGGTGTTTTGCTAATAGCGGCGATGCTCATCATACCAGCCGCTGCGGCGCGCAATCTGGCGCGGTCACCGGAAACGATGGCCCTGATTGCAGCGGCAATCGGGGCGACGTCTGCTGTGGCTGGGTTGCGGGCAGCTTATGTCTTCGACACGCCGGCCGGGCCCTCGATTGTCTGTGTTGCCGCCATTTTGTTTGCCTGTTTCAGCTTGCTTGGTTGGCAGCGTCATACCAACTCCTGAAGGTGGTTCAAAAATGGAACGAACAGGATGCCGCGCGAAGCATCCTCGGTGACTGTTAGTCTTTCAAATTCGTCATCTTCCCTTATTTTGCTTGCATCCTTTCGCGGCAGATTTGCCGTGCAAGTTACGCGCCGGGCTACCGTGCGCGGTGTTGCCACGAAAGGCTGGTCGCATTGTGTCTCCTCCTATTTCAATGAAAAGACTGTGATATCAATTCGCGGGATCAAACACCTAGACAAATCCCCCTGCGCATAAGAACCTGTGACCAAACAAAAACAGGGAGAAGATTGATGAAACTGATTGCTGGCCCAGTTCTGGCCTTACTTTTCTCGACGACCTCAGTGCTTGCTGCGGGCGATGGGACCTGCGCCAAAGGCAAGACCCTAACAGAGGGCACCCTGACAATCGCAACAGGTAATCCGGCCTACTATCCTTGGGTTATGAATGACGCGCCCGAAAGCGGCGAGGGATTTGAAGCCGCCGTTGCTTATGCAATCGCCGAAAAAATGGGCTTCGACCAGGACAATGTTACCTGGGTTCGTACAAGTTTTGACGAGGCGATTCAGCCCGGCGCTAAGAACTTTGATTTCAACATGCAGCAGTACTCGATTACTCCCGAGCGGGAAGAAATGGTTGATTTCAGCCTGCCATATTACACCTCGGCCATGGCGGTTCTGACCACCCAGAACGTTGTCGATTCCGGCGCAGAAGCGACGTTGGACGGCCTCAAGGATTTGAAGTGGGGCGCTGTGGCCACGACGACCGCAATCCCGATGCTGAACGACGTGATCCAGCCTTCGAGTGAACCGCTGCTTTACAACGACAACGCTGATGTGAATGCCGCCATCATGGCCGGCCAGATCGATGCCGCAATTTATGACCTGCCTACGGCACTCTATCTGTCGGCCGTCGTGGTCGAAAGCGGTGCATTGCTTGGCCAGTTCCCTCCGGGGCAATCCGAAAGTCCTGATCAGTTCGGCGTTTTGATGGAAGAGGGCAACGCTTTGAAGGAATGCGTCAACGCAGCCATCACAGAACTGACCGAAAGCGGCGAGCTTGCGGCGATTGAAACCCAATGGCTGTCCGAGGCTACAGGTGTGCCGGTCATCGAATAGATGGAAGAAACGTCATTGCAAAAAGACTCGGTTGAGCACTCTGCCGCGACGCCAACGCGTCGCGAGGTTTATGAAGCCGAGGTACGGCGTCGCTCAAATCGCATCGCGCTGATTTCGGCGGTCAGCGTGGCTCTTGCCATCGTCGTCCTCGTCCCACTCGCCCCCGGTTGGGAGGCCGTACAACGCTCGTTTTTCAACGGCCGGGTCTTCGCCGAGACGTTTCCCGGATTGCTCGAAGCCTTTCTGATGAACGTGATGATTTTTGCGTGGTCTGCACCGCTTATTGCGATCACAGGTCTGGTTATCGCGCTGTGTCGGGACACGCGCGCACCTGCGCTTTTTCCGCTGCGGCTGTTCGGCATTGCATATACGGACATCTTCCGTGGCCTGCCAGTGGTTCTTGTTATTTACATTATTGGCTTTGGCGTGCCCGGGTTGGGCCTGCCGAGGCCTTGGAACAGCCCCTACATTTGGGGCACGCTGGCGCTGGTTTTGGTCTATTCGGCCTATGTGGCCGAGGTGATCCGCTCGGGCATTGACTCGATCCATCAGTCGCAGCGATCCGCCGCGGCTTCGCTGGGGCTAAATGATCAGGACACCATGCGCTATGTGGTCCTGCCGCAGGCCATACGAAACGTCGTTCCTGCCAATATGAACCTGTTCATCGCTTTGCAGAAGGACGTGGCGCTATTGTCCTTTATCGGCCCGGTTGAGATTTTCCGTCAGGCTGGTGTTTACAAATCGCTCTATGCCAATTTTACGCCTTATGTGGGCGCAGCGCTTATCTTTCTTGCGCTGACCATACCAGCCACGCGGTATGCGGACTACCTTATGAACAAGCAGAACAGGGCCCGTACATGACAGCAAAGTTATCCTTGCGAGGGGTGCGGAAGCGGTTCGATGATCACGAGGTATGCAAGGGCATTGACCTGGATGTGGCTGAGGGCGAGATGGTGTGCCTGATTGGCGCTTCAGGTTCCGGAAAATCCACACTCTTGCGCTGCATGAACCTGCTTGAACCCATCGATGACGGGGAGATCTGGCTGGATGGGAAAGACATCTCTGAACCGGGGCTGGACCCACAGCCGGTGCGCCAACAGATCGGCATTGTGTTCCAGAGTTATAACCTCTTTCCCCACATGACGGCGGCAGAGAACGTGATGCTCGCGCCACGTCGTGTACGAGGGCTGAGCAGAGAAGACCTGCGCCCACGGGTGACCCAGCTTTTCACGCGCTTTGGGCTGGGTGACCGGATGGAGCACTATCCAGACCAGCTATCGGGCGGCCAGCAGCAGCGAGTGGCTATCATCCGTGCGCTGGCGATGGAGCCGCAAATCATGCTGTTTGACGAGATTACAAGCGCACTGGATCCCGAGCTGGTAGGCGAGGTTCTGGACGTGCTGAGGGACCTGCGAAAGCAGGGTATGACCATGGTGCTAGCCACCCACGAAATGGGTTTTGCACGTGAGCTGGCAGACAAAGTGTGTTTCCTTGATGCCGGACGCATCCTGGAACAGGGCCCGCCCGAGGTGCTCTTTTCCGAACCGCACGAACCACGCACCAAGGCGTTCCTGTCGCGCGTGCTGTGACGTCCCGGAGGTCCTGCATTTTTGAAGGGTTACGCTAAGCGTGATGCCGAAAAACTGGCAGGCCGCAGGGACAAAGAACGCGCAGGATCGGGCGCTGATCTTTTGCAGCAAGAACTTTGAGCGGTCCAGGGGAAAGCAGCGTTTGCTATGCTGCAGATCACAAGTTGTAGAACAGACGCCCAGGCTGCGCTTCGTGACGTGGCAATTTAAGTGCTTTCTGCAGTCCAAAGACCATCGCTTGATTGGAGGTAATGACGGGTTTGTTCAGCGCGGCCTCAATCCGTTCAATCGCCTCGACCGAGCGCATGTCTGTGCAGCTTAGGACGATCGCCTGTGCGTCCGGGTGATCAGCTCTGCACGCCAGGTCGAACACCTCGCCCGGGGTCAGTTCACCTTGCCCATAGTTGCCAAGTTCGCGGCCGACATCGACACATTTGACAGTCTTAATGCCATTGCGGAGCATGAAGTCCATCGCCTGTTCATTGATCTCGCCCAAATAGGGCGATGAAAAACCGACCTTTGTTGCGCCGACTGCTTTGATCCCAGCGATCAACGCCCCTGCAGCGGTCAGCGAAACTGCACCCGAGCCCGCCTTGATCTGCTGGGCCAGCTCTGCATCAAAGGACGGTCCGTGGGTCAGCGTCGCCGAGGTGCAGCCATACAATACCACATCGGGGCGTATGCCCGAGATCATCCGCAGGTCGTGAGTGATATCCGATGCACCCAACCCCGCCATCTGATCCGAGCCGGGGATTTCATCCACGTCATATCCGCCCATGCGTTGATAATGGACTGTAGTGTTGGGCGGCCTCAACAACTCCATATCCGGTTCGAGGTTGGTGTTGGTGAAGGGTACCAGAACACCGATTTTGGCTGCGGTTCGTGTTTCGGTCACTTCAATGCTCCCTTCAGGGCGGTCAGGCACCGATCCATGATCGGCGTCTCGCAGATTGTGGCG
Organism: Ruegeria atlantica; assembly: GCF_947495585.1. Classification (GTDB taxonomy): domain Bacteria; phylum Pseudomonadota; class Alphaproteobacteria; order Rhodobacterales; family Rhodobacteraceae; genus Ruegeria; species Ruegeria atlantica_G. The sequence goes on from NZ_CANLZK010000003.1 coordinate 28,675, forward strand.
CGCAGGCAGTCGGTTAAGCCGTATCCTCCCATGCCGCGCATTAGTAGGTCGTCCGCCCGCAGCGCCGCTTCTGCCCGTTGCGCATCCTGCGTTGAGGCAAAGCGCAATAGCACAAAGTTTGTGTGGCTTTGAGGAACGATTAGGCCCAACGCACGACATTCCACGGCAAATCGTTCACGGAATTCAGTCGTGCGGGCAACCACATTTTGCATATGCGCCTGATCGCGGATCGCGGCAGTTGCCGCCGCCTGTGAAGCGATGGAAATATTGTTTGGATTAAGCAATTTGCGCAGTTCGGCCGCAATCTCGGGCGGGAAGTACCCCCATCCTGCACGCGCTCCCGCCAGGCCATAGGCCTTGGAAAAGGTGCGCATGATCACGGTGTCCCCTCGATCGGTCAGCGCGAAGATGTCGGCCGGATCATGTATGTGATCGGAAAACTCAGCATAAGCCTGATCGACGACCAGCAGAACATCGGTGGGCAGTTCATCGCGCAGACGAAGGATTTCGGAATTGGGGATCAGGGTGCCGGTCGGGTTGCCAGGGTTGCAGACAAAGACGATCCGCGTTTCAGGTGTCACCGCGGCGATGATATCGTCGACGGATACGGTCAGATCCACTTCACGCGCCTTGACGTAATCGGCCTGAACCTGAGCTGCTGCTGAGTCAACAAACGCATATCCGTAATCCGTGCCAAGGACCCGATCACCGCGCCCGGCATAGGCACGGATCAAACAGCCGATCAGCTCCATCGAGCCCGCTCCGCACAGCACCCGTGCCGGATCGATTCCATGCACATCTGCAATTGCTGTGCGCAGCTCCGACCATTCCGGATCAGGATACAATTGCAGATCGGCCATTGCGTCACGACCCGCCTTGATGGCTGCGGGGCTTGCGGGAAATGCGCTTTCGTTCTGGGCCAACGAGATGGTGTTTTGGCCGCCGAGATCGGCCAGCGCATAGGCCGCCATTGCACTTATGTGGGGAACCGGGCGGATCATGATGTGCCCCCATAGGATCTTGCGCCTTCTGCGCTGATCAGACCGCGCGTGAGGTCTAGGGAGATTGCCTGCGGGTCTCGCTCGGCCGGGTCACCAAAACCACCGCCCCCAGGGGTTTCAAAGATCAGGTAGTCGTCCGCTTCAACGCGCAGCTCTCCTTTGCCCGGGATATCATTTTCGCCACCAAGGAAACGAATGCGCCCGGGTGCACCGGGTTTTCCACCCATGCGTCCCAGGGCGGGGAATTTGAGACGCTCAACCGACAGGAAAACGAGAAAGGGTGCACCATTGGCCGAGGTCATCTCGATCCGTTGGCCGAGACCGCCGCGATACTTGCCTGCACCTCCTGAATCCTGGCGTAGTTCGCGTTTCCAGATTGTAACCGGGGCCACGCTTTCCGTGATTTCGACCTGTGATCCGAACACGCCCGAAGGGTAAGCTGTGGCAGACAAGCCATCCGCGTGTGGCCGTGCGCCGGTGCCGCCATTGTGCACAGGCTCGACCGCAAATTCCCGACCTCCATCACGCGTCACTTCGGGTGCGTGCCGCATCGGCAGATCGAACATGCAGGATGCGCCCTCGGCGGGGACCTGATCCGGCAGGGCCTGATGCAGGCATCCAAGCACCAGGTCCGGTGTTACCTGTCCTAGCGTGTGCCGCATTGCTACCGGGGCGGGGCGTTGTGCATTGAGGATGCAGCCTTTTGGGCCGTCCACTGTAAATGGTTCCAACGATCCAGCGTTGTTGGGGATGTCAGACCCGACGATGCAGCGCAGGGCGAAGACGGTATAGGCGGTCGCATAGTTCAGCGGCACATTGATACCCTTGCCCGAGCAGCCCGACGTTCCCGTGAAATCCACATGCATGCCCGTTTTGCTGACCGTTAGTGTCGCGTGCAGTTCCAGTTCTTTTTCATAACCGTCCATCCTCAGAACGTTTCTATAGGTGCCTGCGGGCACTTCAGCGATGGCTTCAAGCGTGCCTCGGCGCGAGGTGTCGATGATATAGCTGCCCAGTTGATCCAGATCGTCGATTCCGAATTCATCCATCATATCGAGCAGGCGGTTCACGCCCGCTTCGCAGCAAGCGATCAGTGCATATATGTCGCCCTCATTCGCAATAGGCTCGCGACTGTTGGCGCGGACAATGTCCAAAAGCAAGGCGTTCGGGACGCCTTGTTCGACCAGTTTGCAGGGTGGGATCAGCAGACCCTCATCATAGATATCCGACCCTTCGGGGCCCATTCCAAGGCCGCCCAGATCCACAAGATGCGAAGTGCATGAAGTAAAGCCGACGACTTTGCCGTTTTTGAAGGCAGGCATCATCAGCAGAAAGTCGTTGAGGTGTCCCGAAGCCAGCCACGGGTCATTGGTCATGTAGATATCACCGGGCCTCATGTCCTGAACAGGGAAATGACCGCGAAGATGCATTGCGGCTTCGGCCATCGTGTTGATGTGCCCGGGCGTTCCGGTGACCGCCTGTGCCAGCATCCGACCCTCGGCGTCAAAAATCCCGGCAGAAATGTCGCCGCATTCGCGTACAATGGGTGAGAATGCGGCGCGGATCAGGGTCTGACCTTGTTCTTCAACCACCGCAAGCAGGCGGTTCCACATGACTTGCAGGCGAGCGGGGGAAAGATCGGTAGGCATCATACACCTCCTTTCTGATCTTGGATAAGGATGAGGTTTCCAATGGCATCCACATGCGCCGAGAAATCAGTAGAGACCAAGGTCGTCGTCTGCGGTTCCGTGATCAGCGCCGGGCCGCAAACCCGGTCGCCGGGGTTCAGGCTGTCACGTGGCACAAAACCAGCCTGCTTTATCTGACCATCTACATCGCAGGTGATGGGGCGGGTTTGGGCCGATGTGATAGTTGTCAGAACTGGCGTTTCCGGCAAATCTGGAACATCCGCATCTGGGGTTGCGACGCGGACAGCCCAGTTCAGGATCTCGATTTGCATTCCGGGCACGGGACGCGAGAATTGTTTACGGTATTCCGCCTCGAAAGCATCGGTCAGCGGTTTTATGTCTTCGAATGTTAGGTCGCGATCGGGCAGGGCAATCTCGATCTCGTGGCCCTGACCGTTGTAGCGCATGAAGGCCATGCGTTGTGTTTGAGTGGGTGCGTCACCGGCGCCTTGGGCAACCACGCGGCTTGCCCCGTCGATCATGTCGGAGAACAGGGTGTTGACCCGTTCCAGATCCAGGGATTCAAGTAGAGAGTAGCGTGATCTGACGATCTCAAAACTGACCGGAGCAAACAGAAAACCGACCGCGGATCCGACGCCCGGATTGGGCGGGATCACAACGCGACGGACCCCGGCGGATCGGGCCACACGGCTTGCGTGCAGGGGGCCGTTGCCGCCAAAGGCGATCATCGTACGGGAACCAAGGTCCTTGCCTGATTCCACTGCATGCATCCGGCCCGCGCTGGCCATACTTTCATCGACGATGCGACTGACGCCGTCGGCGGCCGTTGTGCCGTTCGTGTTCAGACGCGCGGCGATGACCCGGTTCAGCGCAGCTTCAGATGCTTCGGGGTCGATCTTGACAAACCCTTCGGCAAATGTGTCCGGCACGATATAGCCCAGAGTGATGTCGCTGTCAGTCACGGTTGGCTCGGTACCGCCCCGCCCAAAGGCCGCCGGACCGGGTTCTGATCCGGCCGATTTTGGACCCACAGTCAACCGTCCCAGACGGTCGACCCCGGCGATTGAGCCGCCGCCTGCGCCGATCTCGATCATTTCGACAACAGGGATACGTACCGGCATGCCCGACCCTTTGATGAACCGCGCGGCCCGCGCGATTTCGAATTGGCGCGAGGTTTGAGGCCGTGCATTGTCAATCAAGCAGAGCTTCGCAGTCGTCCCGCCCATGTCGAAAGATAAAACCTCGTCAATCCCAGCCCGCGCTGCGATCCTTGCGGCCAAAATTGCTCCGCCCGCCGGGCCGCTTTCGACCAGCCGGATCGGAAAGCGTGAGGCCGTCTGAACGGTGCACATTCCGCCACTGGCCGTCATCATCAGGATCGGACATTTCACGCCTTCTGCCTGAAACCGAGTGGCAAACCGTGCCAGATAGCTTTCCATCAACGGTTGGATGTAGGCATTGGCGACCGTAGTACATAGCCGGTCAAATTCGCGTGCTTCGGGGCTTACATCAGAGGAAATTGAAACTGTCAGGCTGGGGCGTTTTTCCGCCAGAATGTCGCGCAACCTGCGTTCGTGCGACGGGTTGGCGTAGGCATGCATCAAACAGATTGCGACCGCTTCTGCACCGGTGGCATCCAGTTCGGCCAACAGCGCGTCTATCGAACTGGCGTCCAGCGGGATCAGCACATTCCCATCGGCAGCCATTCTTTCGCGAATGGTCAGTGCCCGTTCGCGTGGGACCAGCAGGTCCGGCTTTTCCAGGTTGATGTCATATTGCGCATATCGCCGCTCATACGCGATTTCCAGAATGTCGCGAAACCCTTCGGTCGTCACGGTCGCCACAACAGCGCCTTGCCGTTCGATTAATGCATTGGTCGCCAATGTCGTTCCGTGGATGAAACCTGTCACCTCATTCAACGACCGGCCGGATTCCGCCATGACACGTTTTGCGCCCTCCATTGCGCCATCTGCGGGATTTTGGTGCGTCGTGAGCGTCTTGGTCGAAGCCAATATGGTCTCGTTGTCTGAGGCGAGCACCGTATCGGTAAAGGTGCCGCCGATATCAATGGCCAGGCGTAAGGTTTGAGATGTCATGAGGGTGTCCGAGTTGTCCGTTGTCTGGGCAGATGGCAAAGGGCGCAGAGCGCCTGCCATCATCCACTGACGACGAGGTCACAACCGGTTGCGCGGCGATCCAGAGGGTTTGGACTACAGAGCGGTGCCATATACGCAGTTTGACACGCCCAAGATGTCTCGCAAGTAAATTTGCGACCAAATCGCCTGGAAGCGACAGGTACTTGCATCTTGATTGTCTAAGCTTTTCTGCATCAACAATTCTGAGCGGTCGATGGTTCGCTTAGGATTTCTTGGAAGGAGCAGCCCTGACCAAAACACCATCCATGATGAGCGCCTTCAGGCTGGTCCGGATTTCGCTTTCCGGGAATTTCCCGATGCTCCAATGCCGGAGTGACCAGACATTACAAAGGAAATACAGATAATTGGCCATCAGCTCTGTGTTCATGGGGCGGAACACTTTCTGCTCGACCCCTTTGTCCAGAATGCCTTTCCAGCGGCCCATGAATTCGCGCTCCATATCAAATACACGTGCGCGGTTCTCGGCAGACATGGATCGCGTTTCCGAATAGACCAGATTGATATAGCGGCGATTTTCACCAATGTAGTCGATGTACCGGTCAACCGCTTTTTCAAGGTTCTGATCGGCGGGGCCAGTGAACAGCTCTCCGGTATCGAAAAAGTCGATGATGTCCTGCATGCACATCGTAGTGATCAAGTGCAGTATGTCATCTTTGTCCTTGATGTACTTGTACATCAGCGGAACCGACAGCCCAGATGTTTTGGCAATCTCGCGCATCGATGCATTGCCGAACCCATGCTTGGCGATCACCTTGCACGCGCCCTCAAAGATCTGCCGCCGCCGTTCCTCGGCGGTGTCGGACAGGGCGCGGCGCGGCTTTTCAGCCTGAGTGGATTTTGGCGTTTCCGCCAGTTGTGCTTCGACTGAGAACGTGCAGGTCACTTCCATCAGCGTGGCAGCTTCACCGGGATTGTGCCCGGCCTGAACGATCGAGACACGGTAGGAGGTCAGCAGCGAATCTTCTGGCGACATGCGTATGGCCTGGGCCTCGATTTGCCCCTGTCCCGCAGTTGCCAGATTCGTGGCCGACGTGTTGACCAGTGTTGGTTGCAAAGTGTCGCCGAGACGTCTGAGTTCCTCGCGCGCAGCATCAATCGCCAGCGCAACGCACACGCCATCTAGCTGCGATTTATTAATAAATTCATCAACTTGCGCAGCGGAATACAAAAACACGCGGCTTGCCTCCATAGGACCCTACCTGAGGGCAACATGTTGAAATCCCTATCTCTTGTCCAGTTGGAAATCGTCGCAGTGTCGTTGCGACGTAGGGAAAAACAATTCGGGGCTTGACGAAATTGCCGACCGTATGGGAATGTTAGTGAACGTTCAATCACACGCCAAGGGACGCCTGCATGAAGTTCAAGATTCTCGCCATTCCATTCGCACGCCAGCATGGCGAGGACATTCAGCTTGCTGGACGTGACCCTGCGCGGTTCAACAAGATGATGCACACGATGCGTGATCAGATGGTCCTTGCAGAAGGGCTTGGCTATGACGGCTTCTGCCTGACTGAGCACCACATGCAGGTCGAAGGCGTTGAATGCACCACGAACCCGCTGTTCTGGAACATGTACATCGCCCAGCACACCAAGAACTTCAAAGTTGGTCAGTTGGGGATGAACCTGACCGCGATGAACCCGATCAAGACTGCCGAAGACATCGCCCTGCTGGACCACATGACCGGCGGCCGCGTCTTCGCAGGCTTCTCGCGCGGGAACACGCCGCGCTGGACAGCGACCATGGGGCAGCACCTGGACATCACCTCGGCAGAATCCGACAAATCCGAGGCCGACCAGCGCAACCGTCGCGCGCTGTACGAAAACTGGCGCCTGATCAAATCGCTGTGGACCGACGACCTGACCGAACATCAGGGCGAGTTCTGGAACTTCCCGTCGAATGTCGAGTGGGAGTTCAATCCGACCAAAATCTGGGGCGGTGACAGCCCGGTTGATAGCAACAAGATCCTGCGCAAATCGGGCATCGTTCCCCGGCCGCTGCAAAAGCCGCACCCGAAAGTATATGCGCCGTTCTCGTATTCGATGGAAACCGCCAAGTTCTGGGCGTCGGAAGGGGCCAAGATGGTATCCTTCGTAACCGCCGAAAAAGAAGAATTCATGCCGGTGATTCTTGAGAACTGCCTGAAGGCCGCGCATGAAAACGGGCTGCCTCATACCACCAACAACGACGTTCTGGCTCTGGGTGCGCATCTGATGATGGGCAAGACACCGGCCAAAACCAAACAGTACCGCGAAATGTTCGACAACCTGTGGTTCTCGGCCTACGACGCGCCGCCCTATCACGTCCCATTGGGCCGCGTCTGGGACGGCTCGCGTCAACAGGTTCTGGACCAGGTCGGTGAACTGGCCGAGCGCTATCAGATCGACGAATTCTTTGTCTGGCACCACGTGAACTACTTTGGCGACGAGATCGAACAGGAAGCTCTCATCGAATTTGCCGAAGGCGTCATCAAGCCTCTGAACGGATAAGGGGAAGACCGTGTTCGATCTGCATGAAGTTTATCAGCTGTCGCCCATCGAAGAGATCATTACGGATTGCGAACAAGGCCGTATGGTAATTCTTGTCGACGATGAAAACCGCGAGAACGAGGGCGATCTGGTGATCCCAGCGGCCTGCGCCGATGCGGCCGCGGTAAATTTCATGGCACGCTTTGGTCGGGGTTTGATCTGCATGGCCATTCCGCCCGAGCGGGCCGAGCAGTTCAGCCTTGGCCCCATGACAGCGTTGAACACGGATCCACATCATACGGCGTTCACCATTTCGGTGGATGCGAAAGAAGGCACGACCACCGGCATTTCCGCCAGCGACCGGGCCCGGACCATTGCACTTTTGGCGTCCGACAACGGTTCTTCGGGAGATCTGGTTTCGCCCGGGCATCTGTTTCCATTGGTAGCAAAACCGCACGGTGTGCTGGAACGCGAAGGCCACACCGAAGCCGCTGTTGATCTGGCTCGCCTGTCCGGGCAGGGGGATTCCGGTGTGATCTGCGAAATCATGAATGATGACGGTGAAATGGCGCGCCTGCCGGATCTGCTGGAATTTGGGGCCCGGCACGGCCTTAAGGTCGGCACGATCGAAGACCTCAAACGGTACCGCCAGGATCTGCTTGCAGGCAAGGCCGCCTGACAGCCAACCCCACCTGCGTTTCAAGACACTCATGACCGAGGATATCCTATGACCGCATTTGCCGAGATCGAAACCCTGATGCAGGCGTATATCGAAAACCTGCATGACGGAGACATCAGCAAGACCGACCAGATGTTTCTGCCGGAATGTGATCTTTGCTGCGCCAACGAGGATGGCAGCTATATCCACATGACGCTGGAGAAATACAAAGAGGTCATCGGCGGTCGCGAAAGCCCGAAATCCAAAGGCTATCCTTTCTACGGGCACACAATCTCGATCGATCAATCAGGGCCGAATACAGCCTTTGTCAAGATCGACTGCGCCGTGCAACCCCGATACTTCATCGACTACCTGTCGCTGGTCCGCACAGGCGAGGGCTGGAAGATTGCGGCCAAGGTCTATTACGTCCAGCGCAACCAAGACTGATCCCCTTTATCTGATCGAGTCCCCGAATGACCGCCCCAAATTCCCAACTTTCGGCGCGTGCCATGGTGCAAGCCTTTGCCCGGCTAGAGCTGTCTCCGGTCGAGGTCACGCAGGCTGCGCTGGCCCGTATTGAGTCGGTGAATCCTAGGATCAATGCGATTTACCACGTGGATGCCGAGGGCGCGCTTGAAGCGGCCCGGGCGTCCGAGAAACGTTGGCACGACAACATACCAATGGGTCCGCTGGATGGCGTGCCGACAACAGTCAAGGACGCAATGGATTGCATCGGTATGCCCGCCTATCGCGGCTCGGCGGCAGGTGAGGCATCGGTCAGCACAACCGATCATCCCACAGTCGCACGCATGCGCGAGGCCGGTTCCGTGATCCTGGGCAAAAATACTATGTGCGATTATGGCATTCTTGCAGGCGGAGTGAGCTCAAAGCATGGGGTTACCCGCAATCCATGGGATGTATCGCGCACAACAGGCGCATCATCTTCGGGCGCGTCGGCTAGTGTTGCCGCCGGGATCGAGCCGGTTTCGATCGGCACCGACATCGTGGGATCCATCCGTCTGCCAGCCTCGTATTGCGGCCTGGCCGGGCTGAAGCCCAGCCAGGGGCGAGTGCCCTATTACGTCTGCAACAGCCCGGCGATCACGGCAGGGCCGTTGGCCCGCAATTTTGGCGACGTCGCGCTGCATATGAATGTTCTGACCGGAGAGGATACGCGCGATTTCGCGGCTTTGGCACGGGACGGTGTGAACTATGTCTCGCGCCTGACGCGCGGCGACCGCAAAGGCATGTCGGTACTGGTTATCCCCGAGCTGGGCTTGGGCGAACCGGTGGCGGAAGATGTTGAGGCAGCGCTGGAACGGACGGCACAGGTTTTGCGGGATATGGGCGTTCAGGTCACCTATCTTGAAACCGCACCGTTCAGTCGAGCGGACTGGGGACCCGCCGAGGCGTTCTACAAAATACGTACCCTGTCCGAACTGATGCGCCAACCCGTGGCCGAACAGGCGAAAACGCCCTATATCCGCGACTGGACCAACAATGCACGCGCATTGTCCGCTGTTGAGCATCAGCGGAACTTCGATCATACGCAGGCGTTACGCGAACGTGCGTTGGCGCTGATTGACGGCCATGATTTTGTCCTGCTGCCATCGACACCGGACACCGCCTTTGCTGCCGACCTGCCGGGGTCTGACCCCGATAAGCCGTTCGAAAGCTGGGCCAATACCTTCCTGTTCAACCTCACTGAGCAACCGGCATCCAGCATTCCGGTCGGACTAGACCGCAACGGGTTGCCGATCGGTATTCAACTGGTCGGACGCCGCTTTGACGATCTGGGCGTTTTGCAAATGTCGTGGCGGATCGAACTGGACATCGGAGAAATGCCGCCTGCGCCTCTGTGACGGGCGCAGATGCAGAAAAACACATTAAGAGGCAAAAAATGAGCGCAGAAAAAACGACGATTCCCGGTCAGATCATGACGATGCCACTGACGGTGACTAGCATTTTCCGTCATGGCATGCGTGCGCACCCCGAGGCGGAGATTGTCTGGCGCAACTCGGACATGACGATTGATCGCTACAGCTTTGCGGATATGGGGCGACGGACCCAGCAACTGGCCCACGCTTTGACCGAACTGGGTGTGGGGCCGGGTGACCGCGTCGCGACGCTGGCCTGGAACAACAATCGGCATCTGGAACTCTATTATGCATTGGCTTGCATCGGTGCGATTTGCCACACGATCAATCCGCGCCTGCATCCCGACCAGATCGCGTTTATTATCAATGATGCCGAAGACACGCATATGTTCTTCGACACGACTTTTGCGCCGCTGATCGATGCTGTCTCGGCCCGTTGCCCCAGCGTTCAGGGCTGGTTCAGCCTGACTGGCCCAGATCAGGTGCCGCAGATGAAGACCGCGGTCAGTGACTACGAATCCCTGATCGCGGGCAAGCCCGAGGTATATGACTGGCCCGAACTGGATGAGAACGCGGCCATGGCGCTGTGCTACACATCTGGCACAACCGGCAATCCCAAAGGCGTTTTGTATTCCCATCGTGGGACCGTGCTGCACGCCATGGGCGTGTCCGGCGGCGACTGGCTGGCGCTCAGCTCGCGTGATGCCACTTTGCCGGTGGTGCCGATGTTCCACGCCTGTGCCTGGGGTATTCCCTATGCGGCCCTGATGAACGGCACCAAACTGGTTATGCCCGGACCGGGCATGGATCCGGCCCCGCTGCGCGAACTTATGGACGACGAAGAGGTCACGATGATCTCGGGTGTGCCGACTGTCTGGCTGGGCTTGTTCGAATATCTGGATCAGCAGGGCGCCACGCTAAAAACGGTCAAACGCGCGATGATGGGAGGTTCTGCGGCACCTCTGTCTCTGATCGAGCAGATCGAAAAAGGCCACGGTATCGACGTGGTGCATGGCTGGGGCATGACCGAGCTGAGCCCGGTCGGCACTCTTTCGGTACCCAAATGGGGCGAGGATAAACTGCCAATCGACGACCGTCTTGCGCTGAAAACCAAACAGGGCCGTGCGCTTTATGGGGTCGAGATGCGTATCGTTAATGATGAAGGCGAGTTGCTGCCACATGACGGCATTGCCTCGGGTATGTTGCAGGTGCGTGGTCACTGGGTTGCCGAAAGCTATTGGGGCGGGGCCGGTGCTGATGCTTTTACCGACGACGGTTGGTTCATCACCGGTGATGTCGCGGCGATAGACGCCAAGGGCTATCTGCGTCTGACCGACCGGACCAAGGATGTCGTCAAATCGGGCGGTGAGTGGATTTCCTCGATCGATCTGGAAAACATCGCGATGAGCCACCCGGACATTCTGGAGGCCGCCTGTATCGCCGCCAAACACCGCAAATGGGACGAACGCCCGTTGATCGTTGCCGTCAGGCGTGAGGGCTCGGATATCAGCCGCGAGGACATTCTGGCGCTGTATGACGGCCAGATCGCCAAGTGGTGGACGCCTGACGACGTGGTGTTCCAGGCCGAGCTTCCGCACACCGCGACCGGCAAAGTTTCAAAGCTGCATCTGCGCGAGCAATACGCCGACTACAAGCTGCCCACTGACATCTAATACTTCCTTCAAGGATCAATCTAATGCGTTCTGCTGTAATCGTCTCAACCGCCCGTACTGCAATTGGCAAAGCCTTTCGTGGTGCTTTCAACGACACTCACCCCGCCGTTTATGGTGGCCATGCTGTCGCCGAGGCGGTCAAACGCGCCGGTGTCGACCCGTCTGAAATTGAGGACGTGATCATCGGCAATGCCGTCCCCGAAGGTGCAAATGGCGGCAATCTTGGCCGTCAGGTTGCCATGCGCGCGGGTCTGCCCGTCACCGCGTCGGGTCAGACAATCAACCGGTTCTGCTCCTCGGGTCTTGAGGCGCTGACACGCGCCTGCTCGCGGGTCATGGTCGATGGCTGCGATGTGGTTGTCGGTGGCGGTGCCGAAAGCATCTCACTGGTGATGGGGCGCGACAACACCTATCGCCTGAAAGAGGACTGGATCGCGCAGAACATTCGTGGGTTCTACGATCCGATGATCGCGACCGCCGATACTGTGGCCGAGCGCTATGGCATCACCCGAGAGGCGCAGGATGCGTTTGCCCTGCAATCTCAGCAACGCACCGCCGCGGCGCAGGCTGCGGGCAAGTTCGAAGACGAGATCGTGCCAATCACGGTCACCAAGGCGAACAAGAACAAGGAAACTGGCGAGATCACCTATGAAGAGGTCACGCTGTCGCAGGACGAGTGCAACCGTCCTTCGACCACGCTGGAAAGCCTGCAGGGTCTCACTCCAGTGATGGGTGAGGACATGTGGATCACGGCTGGTAACGCCTCGCAATTGTCCGACGGCGGCTCGGCGCAGGTCGTGATGGAAGAGAAACTGGCTGAAAAGCGCGGGCTCGAGCCGTTGGGTCGCTACATGGGCTATGTCGTCGCGGGTTGTGAACCCGATGAGATGGGTATCGGCCCGGTGTTTGCAGTGCCGAAATTGCTGGAACGCAATGGCCTCAAGGTGGACGATATCGGCCTGTGGGAATTGAATGAGGCCTTTGCATCGCAAGCCCTGTATTGCCGTGACAAGCTGGGTATCCCGAATGAGATCCTGAATGTAGATGGCGGCGCGATTTCCGTGGGCCACCCCTATGGCATGTCGGGCACGCGTATGGTTGGTCACGCGCTGACCGAGGGTAAGAAACGCGGTGCGAAGTACATCGTTGCCACCATGTGCATCGGCGGCGGCATGGGTGCTGCTGGCCTGTTCGAGGTTCTGTAAATGACTGCGATCAAAAAAGTTGCTGTCATCGGATCGGGCGTGATGGGGGCAGGCATTGCCGCCCATTTCGCCAATGCCGGTGCCGAAGTCGTTTTGCTGGACATCGTACCAAAGGATGCCGAAGACCGCTCGATGTTGGCCAAAGGTGCCATTGCACGGATGACCAAGGGCCGCGCGCCGCAACTGGCCGACCCGGCCTATGCCGCCCGGCTGACAGCGGGCAATCTGGACGATGATCTGGATCAGCTTTCGACCTGTGATTGGGTGGTCGAGGTCGTTCTGGAAGACCTCGCTATCAAACACGCGCTCTATGCGAAAATTGCGCCTTTCCTGCGCGACGATGCACTGCTGAGCTCGAACACCTCGACCATTCCGCTGGCCGACCTGGTCAGCCAGATGGATGAAAGCCTGCGCAAGCGCTTCGTGATCGTGCATTTCTTCAACCCGCCGCGCTATATGCGCCTGATCGAGCTGGTGACCGGTCCTGACACAGATCCGGCTGCTGCGGAACGTGCGCGTGCGTTCAGCGATGAATGCCTCGGCAAAACCGTCGTGCCCTGCAACGACCGCCCCGGGTTCATCGCCAACCGTCTGGGCGGGCTGTGGATGAACGCCGCTGCCCGCGAGGCCGTGGCACGTGGCATCACGGTTGAAGAGGCTGATACAGTGCTGGCCCGTCCCTTCGGCGTGCCCGAAACGGGTGTATTCGCGTTGATGGACCTGATCGGCATCGACCTGATGGGAAAATCGCGCCTGTCTATGCGCAACCTGCTCGAGGCTGATGATCCGCAGCAATTCCACACCGAAGGCTTGGAGCTGTTTGACCAGATGGCCGCTAAGGGTTTGGTCGGTCGCAAAGTCGGTGCGGGTTTCTATCGCAGATCCAAGGATGAAAATGGCAAACCAGTCGCCGATGCCGTCGATCTGGCAACGCGGGAGTATCGTGCACAGGCCAAGGGTCCGGAGTTGGCCAAAAGCTTTGGTGTCGACTTCATTGATCAGGCCGGTGATCGGTTGGCTGATTATGCCTGGGCCGTAATGGGGCCGACTTTGTCTTATGCGGCCTATTGCGTGCCCGAGATTACCGCCAACCCGGCGGATATCGATGCAGCGATGGAGCTGGGATATAATTGGCGCATGGGCCCATTCAAGCTGATCGACAAGATTGGTGCGGACAAGATTGTGGCTCGCTTGAAGGCCGAGGGTCAGGATGTGCCGCCCTTGCTGGCGCTGGCCGCTGAACGCGGCGGGATTTATTCAGGTCAGAGCCGTGACCGTAAGGTGCTGTTGCCTTCGGGCGAACAGGCAGACGTGCCGCGTGGGCCCGGGGTGATCTTTGCATCTGACCTGACGGATGCTCCGGTTTTCCAGACCGAGGCTGTTGTGCTGCGTGATATGGGTGATGGTGTCGCTCTGCTGACGATCACCGCACCTAATGCGGCTTTGGACGATCAGGTGATGACTGGTGTGAGCGAAGCACTGGACGTCGTGGGCCGAGATTTCAAAGCGATGGTCATCGGGTCGGACGGCAACCACTTTTCGGTGGGCGCAAACCTGAAAAAAGCGCTGGATCGTGCTGATGCGGGGGAATTGGATCTGGTCGAAGGGCAACTGGCCATCGGTCAGGCCACGATGCGCAAGATCAAGTACGCGCCGTTCCCGGTTGTCTCGGCCGCCTGTGGGCTCGCCCTCGGGGGCGGCTGCGAAATCCTGATTCATTCGGATCGGGTCATGGCGGCTCTGGAAAGCAATGTCGGATTGGTCGAGGCCAATGTCGGCCTGCTGCCTGCATGGGGCGGAACAACCGCCCTGTTGCTGCTCAAGGCGGCGGAACTGGGTGATGCTGTCAAAGGGGCCGAGGCTGCGTTCGATGTGATTTCAGTCGCCTTGATGACTGGCTCTGCCCCTATGGCGCAGCACGCGGGTTACTTGCGGCAAACCGATGGCGTGGTGATGAACCGCGACCGCCTTTTGGCCGAAGCAAAGACGGCAGCTCTGGCATTGGCTGAAGCGTACAATCCCGCGCCTAAGGCCGAGATCACACTGGATGCCGCCGCAATCAATGCCGCGTTGGAGCCGAAGCTGGCCGCGCTGGCAGAGGCGGTGCCCGACGCACCCTACACAGTTGAGATTGCCCGTGAAACAGCGCGCGTTCTGGCTGGCGGTGACGGCGGTGTTCTGGACGAAGAGGCGCTGCACAGGCTGGAAGCCGAAGGCATGATGCGCCTGATCCGTCAGGACAAAACAATTGAACGGATGCGTCACACCATGGCGACCGGCAAGCCGCTTAAGAACTGAGGGATCATAGGTATGGACTATCAACTCCCGCAGCGGGACATTACTTTTCTGTTGGACGAAGTTCTTGACCTCGACAAGACGCTGGCACTGCCAGGGTATGAGCATTGCGACAAAGATACGTTCTTTGCGGTCGTTGACGCGATCAACGGGTTTGTGCGCGACAATCTGGCAACCTGCAATGAGGCAGGCGACAGCCCGGGCGCACGGCTTGAAGATGGTCAGGTCTATGCCGCACCCGGTTTTGGCGACGCCTACAAGGTATTCTGCGAAGACGGCTGGAACGCGCTGGCGCTGGAAGAAGAATATGGCGGCCAACAACTGCCCTTCGTCCTGCATGCCGCCCTGCGTGAAGGTATGGCCGGAACCAATCTGGCTTTTGCCCTGATCCACGAGCTGAACTTTGGCGTTGTCGAAGCGTTGATGGCCTATGGCTCGGACGAACAAAAGGCGGTCTATTGCCCTCAGCTGACGTCCGGCAACTGGGCCGGGACCATGAACTTGACCGAGCCGCATTGCGGCACCGATCTGGGCTTGATCCGCACCAAGGCCGTGCGAAATGATGACGGATCTTATGCCATCACTGGCAACAAGATCTTCATCACCTGGGGCGACCATGACATGTCGGAAAATGTCGCCCATCTGATCCTCGCACGGGTCGAGGGCGCTCAGCCCGGACCGCGTGGACTGTCACTGTTTTTGGCGCCGAAATACATGCTGGATGCGGACAACAACACGACGGACGAGCAGAACACGATCACCATTGCCGGGATCGAGAACAAGATGGGCATCCACGGATCACCCACTTGCGCCATTTCCTTCGAGGACACCAAGGCCTGGATCGTCGGCGACGAGGGTAAAGGTCTGGCCGCAATGTTCGTAATGATGAACGCTGCGCGCCTGTCGGTCGGTCTGCAAGGGTTGGGCGTGGCTGAGGCCGCTGTGCAAACCGCGTCGGCATATGCCCACGAACGCCTTCAGGGTCGCGCGGATGGGGAACCTTTGAACCCGAACGGTCCTGCCGATCCGCTGATTGCCCATGCGGACGTACGCCGCCGCCTGCTGACCGCCCAAGGCGAAATGGACGCTGCCCGTGCGCTGGCCTATTTCGGAGCGGGCCTGCTGGACGAAGCTCATCGTGCCGCTACGTCCGAGCAGCGCAAAATGGCAGACGCGCGCCTTTCGCTACTGACGCCGGTCATCAAGTCCTACCTTTCGGACATGGGATCGCGAATGGCGAATGAGGCTGTGCAGATGCATGGCGGGCATGGGTTCATCAAGGATTACGGCGTCGAACAGCTGGTGCGTGATGTGCGGATCACTGAAATCTACGAAGGCACCAATGCCGTTCAGGCCCGCGATCTGGTTATGCGTAAGGTGCGCGGCGACAATGGTGCCGTCATCAAGGACCTGGTGGCCGACATGCTGGACGAGGCGGGGAAACTGGGCGACGACCTCTCTGACTTAGAGAAAAACTTGCGCGATGCGGCATCCCGGCTTGGGCGTTCGACCGATTGGGTGCTGGGCACGGCGCAAGGTGACGTGCTTTCCGGTGCGTGCGACTATCTGGAAATTGTAGCCCTCAGCGTATCGGCCTGGATGTCCGCCCGGATTGCTCGGGTGGCTAAGGCTGCAGCAGGTTCTCAATCGCCAGAATTCTATGCGGATCGGGTGGATGCAGCGCGCGCCTTTATGGCGCGGGCATTGCCCCGCGCTGTCAGCCACGAATTAATCATGCATGCCGGTGAACCCGGCGTTGTATGTCGGGCTGATCGCTGTCTGTAACTCCTCCTTCTTCACAGACAGCGGTTCTAAAGGGCGTTCTGGAAACAGGGCGCCCTTTTTGCGTTTCTTGACCCAAATCAAGTTTTGTTGAGACGTCAGTGGATAGAGTTTAGCGAACGATCACTAAATTCCGATAATACCATGAAAACACATATCCTTGTGCAACCTTATATGTGTTCAAAGGGCGAAGATGTCGTGCTGCCCGGCTCGGATCCGGATCGGTATGAAACGCTGTTGGAGCGGACGACCGAGCAGATGAAGTTTGCCGACGAAAACGGGTATGCCGGGTTCTGCATGACCGAGCATCACTTTCAGGTGGAAGGGATCGAAACCACGACCAATCCGCTTTTGTGGAACATGCACATCGCTGCAAACACCAAGAACCTGATGGTGGGGCAGGTGGGTATGGCGCTGACGGCGCATCACCCGATGCGTCTGGCTGAGGATCTGGCAATGATCGATCACATGTCCGGTGGCCGACTGTTCTGTGGTTTTGTTCGAGGCAACACACCGCGCTGGCTGAATACACTGGCGCAGCATCTTGATATCACCACAACCCAATCTGACCGGTCCAAGGAAGATGCCCGGAACCGTCGATTGATGGAGGAAAGCTGGGCCGTGGTCAAAAAGGCCTGGACCAACGAAACCTTCAGTCATCATGGCGAATTTTGGAACATCCCTGCCGACAACATCACATGGCCCTTCCCCCCGACCGCAAAGTATGGCGGCGAAGGTGCAGTCGACGACAACGGTAGGTTGCGCAAAATGGGCATTGTTCCGCGCCCGCGCAAGCGGACCGATGGCCGAGATTTTCCGCCGCTCTATGTGCCGTTCTCGTGGTCGATGGAGACGGCAAAGTTCTGGGCCAAGGAAGGTGCCAAGCTGGTGTCTTTTGTGTCCAAGGATGAGTTCATGGATATGACAATGCCGATCTATCTGGAAGAAGCGCACCACCATGGCCACACCGATCTGACGGTCGGAAACACCTTGGTTTTGGGCGGGCATCTGACCATCGGATCGACCGAAGCACAGGCCGAACAGCACTATCGCGATTTTGAGGAACTGTTCAATTTCGCCTATAACGCCCCGCCATATCATGTGCCGATGGGGCGCGTCTGGAAAGGCACCGTAGACCAGGTGATTGATCAGGTTGGTGCGTTGAAAGAGAAATATGGGACCGAAGAATTCGTCGTCTGGCATCACGTCGGTTACTTCACGCAAGATGAAGAGCTTGAGATGCTGGACAACTACGCCAAGGTCATCAAGGCGTTTTCCTGAGCCGAGGCAATAGAAGCAACAGCGCCCAAGCCGCCGTACTAAACGGCGGCTTGACGACTGCAGGTTTCTTACCAGCAGGCGAGGATTGGTCGGCTCTGGTCAATCAACCGCTCAAGGGTAGCCATTCCCGGCGTCGCGCCAATTAGAAGGTCTTGACACAGGCGCTCTAATATCGCTTGTATACTAATGAAAATGGATGAAGGAAGCGCGAAGGCCGAACGGTTACTTGGCATGCCTTTCTTGATCCAAAAATGAAACCGAAATCACACGCCAAATGGGGGATCAGATGGCTGACGCACCAAAAGACATGCCGGAACAGGGTCGCACACTAATCCGCAACATCGGTTTGCTTCTGACCGGTGATCTGGACTCGCCTATTGCGGACAGTGATTGCCTTCTCATCGAAGACGGAGTGATTGTGGGCCTTGAGGCCGGCGATGCGGATCGCATCGTCGATGCCTCTGGTTGTGCGGTAGCACCGGGCCTGATTGATGGCCATTGCCACCCGGTTTTCGGCGATTGGACCCCACGCCAAAGCCAGATCGGCTGGATCGAAATGAATGTTAACGGCGGCGTCACAAGCTTTATTTCCGCGGGCGAAGTCCATCTGCCCGGTCGCCCCAAGGATGCCGAAGGCGTCAAGGCATTGGCGATGGTGGCACAACGTTGCTATTCAAATTTCCGCCCGTCCGGTGCCAAGGTTTTGGCAGGAGCGCCAGTGCCTGAACTTGATTTTGATCGCGATTTCTATGCGGCAATAAAGGCGGCCGGTATCCGGCATATTGGTGAGATCGGCCTTGGGACAGTAGCCAAAGGCCCCGACGCGGCACGCGTCACCGGCTGGTGCCGGGAATTGGGAATTGAAACCATTATGCATACTGGCGGCCCTTCGATTGCGGGCTCTCACGATGTTCGAGCAGCAGATGTGCTAGAGGCGCAACCGGACGTAGTCAGTCATATCAATGGTGGACCAACCTCAATTTCCCAGGATGAAATCCGAGAGCTTTGCCGCCACGCGAAAGGGGCGCTTGAAGCGGTACACAATGGCAACGAGAAGTCGGTAATTGTGACGCTGGAAGGCGCGTTGGCCGAAGGTCGCCTTGCCGATTTCCTGATTGGAACAGATGCCCCAGCGGGGTCTGGTGTACAGCCGAATGGAATGCTGCGAATGGCAACTCTGCTGGCCAGTATTGGCGGATTGCCTGCCGAACAGGCGTGGTGCTGTGGCACCGGAAACGTGGCAAAGAGACGGGATCTTGCACAAGGCATCGTCGCACCAGGCCGCCCAGCCGATCTGGTGTTCATGGACCGCCCAGAAGGATCGGACGGTAAGAACGTTTTGGAGGGCATGGCGGTCGGCAACATCCCCGGAGTTGGGGCCGTTATGATTGATGGCAAAATGCGAACCGGACGGTCACGTTCGACCCCTCCTGCAGCGCGCGTACCCGTACTTTAAAGACACGGGAAACGTAGGTTTGATGCCTAAGCCCGACCGCCAGATGAGCAGTCGGGCTTAGGGCTTTCCCAAAAATACGAAATAGGATTGTCTGCTTCTGACGCTAACTGACCCTTGCCGAGGGTTCGTCTTCGGTAGGTTGCGTTCTATCGCATTGGCAAAGCCTCAAACTTTGGGGCGGGGGGGCGCATTAGCCCCCTTGATCGTTTAAAGCGCCGCTTCGCTGCCCAGAACGGTCGTGAACTCGTTCGAGAACGTGCCGCCGTTGCCATGGGCAATCGCAATATTCACATCATCGATCTGACGATTGCCGCCGTCGCCCCGTATCTGGGTGGCCGCCTCGATCAAGCAGAACAGGCCGTACATGCCGGGGTGAACACAGCTTAGCCCACCGCCATTGGTGTTAACCGGCAGCGAGCCGCCCGGCGCGATGTTGCCATCGGCCACAAAGGCCCCGGCCTCACCTTTCTTCACAAAGCCCATGTCTTCGAGGAACAGCAGCGTGTTAATCGTGAAGGCGTCATAAAGCTCGACGACGTCAACGTCTTTGGTAGTGACGCCGGCCATCTCGAACGCACGTTTCGAACTTTCGGTGGCACAGGTGGTGGTCAGCGTGGCGGCCTGACTGATCTCGCGGTGGGAAATCGCGTTGCCGCCGCCCAGGAAATAGGCGGGCTTTTCCTGATAATCCTTTGCGCGGTCGGCTGAGGTCACGATGATCGCGGCACCGCCATCCGACATCAGGCAACAATCCAGAACCGCCAATGGATCGGCAACCATGGGCGAGTTCAGATACTCCTCCATCGTCAGGTCATCCTGCATTGTCGCATCGGGGTTCAGCTGGGCCCATTTCCGGGCCGAGATGGCGACATGGCCGAAATGCTCTTTGGGTACGTTGAACTCGTGCATATAGCGTTGCGCGGTGAAGGCATATCCCGGCACCGGCACCATTGGTTCATAGGCGCGTTCCCATTGCGGGGTTTCGATCAACCCGTTGAGATCGCGCGCGGATTTCGCGTTCGAGCCGTAGCAGATCAGCACGTTCTTACACAAGCCCGCCTGAATCGCCATGGTCGCTTCGACCAGATAGGACATGAAGGACGATCCGCCCACCATGTCCGAGTTCGCCCAGGTTGGCTTGATGCCCAGATACTCGGCGATCGAGAGGGTGGGGAAGAAGTGGTAGAAGGTGCCGCCACAGACGCCGTCGATCTCGGACAAGTCCATGCCTGCATCGGTCAGCGCGTTCTGCGTGGCTTTGGCGATCAGTTCCATTGGTGAGGTATTGGGCGTTTTGCCCAGCCCCCAATAGCCTTTGCCAACGATTGCGGATTTGCCGCGAAGTGCATGTGCCATGATTGAATTCCTTATTCCGCGGGCTTGAAGAACACGGCGGCTTCGCCGGATTTTGCGTTGGGTCCGAAGTCGGGGGTCATGACAACGGCCTGTACTTTCATACCGATGGTGATCGCTTCGTTGTCCACGTCCACAATGCGGCTGAACATGCGAGGACCTTCGTCCAGATCAATTAGTACGTTGTTGATGTCACCGCCGTATTTCGCCGGACGCCGGATGATGGTCGAGGCAAAGACGGTGCCGCGGCCCGAGGCTTCGACCCATTCCAGATCGTCTGCTCCGGTGGTGGGGGACAGGGCGCGTGGGTAGAAGTTGTATTCGCCGGTGGTTTTTGATCGCTGGATCAGAAATTTTCCAGCGGCCAGACCGGCATGGAACGCCGCGTCGGCCTGAGGGCTGGCCTCGGGAAGAGTAAAGTCAGTCATGTGTCGTCCTTGATGTTCACGCGGCAAAGATCGCCGCAGAATGCGTGGGTTCTGGATTAAGGATGCGGTGCCGCAACAAACCGGCTTCCGGCAGGATGCGCGCCCGGACATGGTCCGCAGTGGCGCGCAACAATTCGGGTTCCGGGGCGTTGTCCGCGGCGGCCTCGAGATCCGCCCAGACGCGACCAAAAAATACCAGCCCGGTTAGCCGCATATAGTCCGAGACCGACGGTCCGATATCTGTACAGTTTTGCATGGCTTGGGTTGCGGATTTCCAGGCGTCGATCGCATCGGCCAGCTCGACCGAGCTGGGGCCCGTTGAGGCCAAATCGGCAAAAGCCTGCGCCGCCGCACCGCCATTTGCGCGGATCGCGCGACGGGCCACTCCGGTCGCCAGAACGCCGTTAGTGCCTTCGTAAATCGACATGATACGGCTGTCGCGCATGATCTGCTCAACGCGATATTCCTTGCAGAATCCATAGCCGCCGTGGATTTGCACCGCTTGGCTTGAGGCCGCGTTGACTGCGTCGGTCGCGAATGCCTTGCAGGTCGGAGTAAGGATATCCAGCAACCCCTGATCAATGCCCAAATCCATATCCACAAAAGTGCGATAGACCATCGCCCGGCATCCCAGCGTGTAGGCGTAGATATCCAGCAACATCCGCTGAACGTCACCGTGTTTGATGATCAGCGCCGAGCCTTCTGATGTTGTGCCCTGGCGCCGACCTGTGGCATGCAACCGCGAACGCTGAAAGGCCACGTCCATTTGGCCCACGGCCTGCAGGGCCACATCCAGACGCTCGGCATTCATCATAGTGAACATGGCGGCCAAACCCTGGCCTTCCTTGCCCAACAATTCGGCCTTTGCGCCGTCGAACGCCATCTGACAGGTGGGTGAGGCATGCATACCCATCTTTTCTTCGATACGGACGGTTTGGACCTGATTGCGCATACCGTCCAGCAAAACGGCGGGGCAGGCAAACAGGCTCAGCCCCCGCACACCCGGCGCTGCGTCCGGAGTGCGGGCGAGCACCAGATGCAATACGTTGTCGGTATAGTCGTGGTCACCGCCCGAGATGAAGATTTTAGTGCCGCTGAGCACATAACCTTCGCCATCGTGTGTAGCGGTTGTTTTGATCCGACCCAGATCTGACCCCGCATCCGGTTCGGTCAGGCACATCGATGCCATCCATTCGCCCGACACCAGCGGCGGCAACAGCCGCGCCTTTTGATCGTCATTGCCCGAGGCATTCAGGGTTCGAATGCAGCCCTGCGCAAGACTCAGCACCATCTCATAGGAAATACACGCGCCAGCCAGCATATCCGCCAGAACCGCGCCCAGAATGTGCGGCAGTTCTTGCCCGCCATATTCTTCAGGCGCGCAAAGGCCCGGCCAACCGGCATCGGCATAGCTCTTATAGGCGGCGACCATGCCTGGTGGCATCCGCACACGGCCATTTTCCAGACGCGCGCCTTGTTCCTCGCCGATCATGTCCAAAGGGGCAATTTCGGTGTTGATGAAGCGACCTAAGGCGGGGATTACAGCCTCGGCCAGATCGTCGCTCCAATCTGGCAGCCGCTCGGGCCGACCGATATGCTTGAGGACGAATGCAATCTCGGCTTCAGAGGCGGTGTAGTCTATCATGAGGAGGCCTTTCCTGATGCGATCACATCCTCGGATCCTTCATACAATCCAGTGACCGCGTCAGTCCGAAGCTCTAGCGCAAGGCGTTGATTGATATAGCCTTTGTCGGTGATCTCATTCTTTTCAACCGACGGGGCGTCGTGTTCGATGCGAACGCGCTGCACGCGTGTGGCGCTGCCGGTTTGCCCGGCATTGTATGCAGCCAAACGTTCGGTGATGAAGGCGCGCACAGTCGGATCATCGGCATAGCCGGCCAAAGTGTCGTCCCGTCCAGTCAGGGCCCTGCATTCTTCTGCATTCAGGAACAGCAGGGCACCAATTTCGGTCCGGTCATGGCCGGTAATGACCGCATCCGAGGCAATCGGGCTAAGGGCCTGCAGTAACGCAACACGTAAGTTGCCGACGGCGACCCAAGTGCCGGTCATCAGTTTGAAGTTCTCAGAGATGCGGCCATCGAATACGATGCCCTGTGATGGGTCATCTGGATCTTGCAAACGTCCCGCGTCGCCAGTCAGGAAGTACCCTTCGTCATCAAACGCCTCGGCGGTTTTTTCGGCGTTATTCAGATAACCTGTTGTCACATGCGGTCCGCGGACCCGCATTTCCAGCTTGCCACCATTGGGTAGAAACTTCAGCTCGGATCCCGGACCCGGCACCCCGATGACGCCTGCCTTCTCGATGGGGAAGTGCACACAGGTGGCCATCATCGCCTCAGTCAGGCCCCAGGCGCTTACAAACGGGATTTTCTCGCCCCGTTCCTGCACGCCCAATTGTTCCAGACCTTCCCAAAGATGGTCGGGTAGCCCCGCACCAGAGAAAAAGATCAGATCAAGCCGCTTGAAAAAAGCGTTGCGAAAGGCTGCGTCCTCGCGCAGGACCGGTAAAAGCATGTCAAAACCGCGCGGGACGTTGAAGAATAGGGTGGGTGAAACGTCGCGCACGTTGCGAATTGTCTTTTCAATCTCGCCCGGCACGGGTTTGCCATCATCGATATAAAAGCTGCCGCCGTTGCGCAGCATCATGTTGAAGTTGAAATTGCCGCCGAACGTATGGTTCCAGGGCAGCCAATCAACCACGACAGGTGGGGCGCTTTCCAGAAACGGCCAAATCTGCACCACGGCTTCTTGAGTGGCCAACATCATGCGCTGCGTAACGATGACACCCTTGGGCAACCCGGTTGAGCCAGAAGTGAACAGGATCTTGGCCGGCGTGTCATGGTCAATCGTGGCACGCGCTTGGGCAACCGGTTCGCCAGCTGTGGCTTCTAGGGCGTGCTCAAAGGTCAGTGCGCCATTGTCCGACAGCTGTTCGATGCCTTCCGAGGTGAGAAACTCAAAAGCATGGGCAAAGCCCTTGGCATCATCGGCATAGGCCATACTGGGATTTGTGGTCCTGACGATATGGCGCAGTTTGGCCAGCGACTCGTCGAACAGAGAGTAAGGAACGGAAACCGGCACCACCGGAATGCCCACATGCATAGCAGCCAGCATCAGCAGACCGTGCCGGACCGAATTGCCTGACAGAATCAAAAGCGGGCGGTCTTTTCCCAGTCCCTTGTTCAGAAGAAACGCAGCCAGTGAGCGGGTTTGCGCCAAAGCCTCGGAATAGGTGACGCTGATCCATTCACTGTCTGGCCCACGTTCTGCCAGAAAAAGGCGATCAGGTGCTTCTTCGGCCCAGCGTTCCAAATATTCGGAAACACACTTTACGTCCATGTCCAGCAGGTAGGGGCTGCGTAAAACAAAAGCGCCATCGCCCAGATCTTCTCGTAACACCTGTGAAGGGGCGAATTTTTTGAGATACCCCAAGTCGTGTTCTTTTTGCCGGGCTGAAATGCTCATTTTTCCTCTCCCTGTCATCGGGTCGCACTGGGCGCGACATGATGCATCATTTGAAAATCAGGCTATCCAAAAAATTGTTAGTGTGCAAATGTATTATTGATCGTTCACTAAGTTCCGATTCAACAGGTATGACGCGTCAGGAAATCGCGCAAGACCGAAGCCTGATTTCGTTGCGTCATGGCGTTCGGGGCACACAGGGAGACATGTAATGAAAATCAAAAACGCATCCGCAATCGTGACTGGCGGTGCCTCGGGGTTGGGGTTTGCGACGGCCGAGTATCTTGCATCATTCGGGGCGAAAGTGACCCTGTTCGACTTGCCCGGCGACAAGCTGGACGAGGCCGCAATGCGACTGGGGGCAATTGCCGCGCCTTGCGACGTCACCAATGAGGCCCAGGTTTCTGCGGCGCTGGTCACGGCAATTGCCGCCAAAGGTTTACCCCGTGTTGTCGTAAATTGTGCCGGCGTCACACATGGCGAGCGGATCGTAGGGCGCAACGGCCCGGCGGCGCTGGACGGGTTCGCCAGAACGGTTCAGATCAACCTGATCGGCACCTTTAACGTCATGCGCCTGGCGGCTGAGCGGATCATGCAAAATGAACCGCTTGAGGATAACGAGCGGGGGATTATCATCAACACCGCGTCGGCGGCGGCTTTTGAGGGACAGATCGGTCAAGCGGCCTATTCCGCCTCGAAAGGTGGGGTGGCCAGCCTGACCTTGCCTGCGGCGCGGGAATTTGCGCGCTCGGGCGTTCGGGTCATGGCGATTGCACCGGGTATCTTCTCGACCCCGATGATGGATTTGCTGCCGCAAGAGATTCAGGACAGTCTGGGTGCAAAGGTTCCCTTCCCGTCGCGTCTTGGACAGCCGGCTGAGTTTGCGCGCCTGGCAGGGCACATGATCGAAAACACCATGCTGAACGGTGAATGCGTGCGTCTGGACGGCGCGATCCGTCTGGAACCCAAGTAAGGCTTTGCAATGGAATATACACATATAACCTCAGAAACAGACGGCCCGGTCGGTATCCTGACGCTGGACCGACCTGCCAAGTTCAATGCGATCAATCACGGGCTGCTGTTCGAGATCGAACACTATTTCGATACCCTTTCCGATGAGATCGGCGCCGTGGTGATCCACAGTTCCGGCCAGCATTTCTGCGCCGGGCTGGACCTGTTGGAACATTCGATGCGCGACGCTGCAGGGGCGATGCATGAATGTCGCCTGTGGCACCGGATATTCGACAAAATCGAATACGGACGGGTTCCGGTCGTCGCAGCAATGAACGGTGGTGTTCTGGGCGGCGGGATGGAGCTGGCCATGACCGCCCACATTAGGGTCTCGCAGCAGGATACCTTCTATGAGCTGCCCGAAGGACGCCGCTCGATCTTTGTCGGCGGCGGCGCAACCGTTCGCGTTGGCCGGATCATCGGGGCCAGCCGGATGATGGAGATGATGCTGACCGGTCGTCGTTATGGCTCGGACGATGGACTGCAGCTGGGGCTGGCGCATTACGTTGAGCCGGACGGATCCGTGTTCGACAAAGCGATGGAGCTGGCCCGGCGTGTGACCGAGAATGCGCCGCTGTCAAACTACATGATGATGCAGGCGATCACGCGCATCAATGACATGTCGGCCAGTGATGGCTTCTTTACCGAAAGCCTGGCTGCGGCGATTGCCCAATCCTCACCCGAAGCGCGGGCCGGGATGGAGGCATTTCTGAACAAGACAGGAAAGCGGGACAATCAGTAAGTCCCGAGACACGCGGGATCTGGTGTGAGAGCGTTTCACCAGATCCCGGTGTAGGGCCGGGGCAGAGCCCCGGTTGGTCAATCGACAAAGGCGCGTTCGACCACAAAAGTTGCAGGTTTATTGTTTGCGCCCTCTTCCAGGCCGAACCCTTCCAGCGCGGCCTTGGTATCCTGCAGCATCGCCATCGAGCCGCAGATCATTCCGCGATCTGTTTCTGGTGAGATTAGCGGCAGGTCCAAATCATCGAACACTTTGCCCGATGCCATAAGATCGGTGATCCGACCTTTGAACGGATAGTCCTCACGCGTGAGGGTGCAATAGTGCCGCAAATTCTGCGCCATCTCGCCCACCAACGGATCGGATTTGAGCGCCGCAACCAATTCTTTGCCATATTCCAGCTCGCCTTTTTCCCGACAGGTATGGGTCAGGTTTACTTCGTCGAACTTCTCATAGGTTTCGGGGTCGCGGATCAGCGATGCAAAGGGCGCGATGCCGGTGCCGGTCGAGAACATCCAAAGCCGTTTGCCCGGCAATAGCGCGTCATTGACCAGCGTGCCTGTGGGCTTTTTGCGCATCAAAACCGTATCACCTTCGCGAATCTTCTGCAGGTGTTCGGTCAGCGGGCCATCGGGGACTTTGATGGAATAGAACTCGATCTCTTCATCCCAGCTGGGTGATGCGATGGAATAGGCGCGGTACACGGGTTTTTCCGCGTTCGGCAGGCCAATCATCACAAACTCACCTGACCGAAACCGGAAGGAAGCCGGGCGGGTGATGCGGAATTTGAACAGCCGGTCGGTGTAATGCTTCACTTCGGTCACGGTTTGGGCGAACACGCCCGCCGGAATGGGGAATTCAGTTTTGGTCGTAGAATCCAACGACATATTAGTCTCCTATTCTGACGGGGCTTCAGACAAGAGCGCAAGCTTGCCTTCTTTCCCGTTCCAGTCGTCTGCGTCAGGCATCGGGTCTTTCTTTTCGGTGATGACGGGCCACGCCTCTGCGTATTTGCCGTTTAGTTCGACCCACTTTTCCATCCCATCCTCGGTGTCCGGGCGGATTGCGTCGGCGGGGCATTCCGGTTCACACACGCCGCAGTCGATGCATTCGTCCGGATGGATGACCAGTGTGTTTTCCCCTTCGTAGAAGCAATCCACTGGGCAAACTTCCACGCAATCGGTGAATTTGCAGTTGATGCAGTTTTCGGTGACGACGTAAGTCATGGAGTGCCTATTCGTTAGTATGCGAATGAATATTCGTGAGAAATACGCGCCTGTCAATACGTTTCTGTACGAATGAAATTTTCCTGGGTCGGACTCTTGACCCAAATGTTAAAAAAGTTAGTGTACTAACGAAAATACGGCGCTTCGACAGGGTGGCATGATTGACAAGCTGGTTGTCGAAACATCGGACTTATGCTGTTGGGGGAGATGCAGAATTCGATCCCGGACACAAGTTGGCCGATCGCAGCAGAGTTTTGAAAGGTTCAACCCATGAGCACACCCTTGCACGGATTGAAAGTGATCGAGCTGGCCCGCATTCTTGCCGGGCCCTGGATCGGGCAGACATTGGCTGATCTGGGGGCAGATGTACTCAAGATCGAAAGCCCCGAGGGTGATGATACGCGAAAATGGGGCCCTCCGTTTATCGAGCGCGATGGCGATAAGACAGCCGCCTATTTCCACGCGGCCAATCGGGGCAAGCACAGTATCGCATTGGATTTCCGGGATGCGGGTGATCGGGCCAAGTTGCTGGATCTGATCCGCGATGCGGATGTGTTGATCGAAAACTTCAAGGTTGGCGGGCTGAAGAAATTCGGTCTGGATTATGATGGCGTCAAACAGATCAATCCCCGCCTGGTCTACGCATCCGTAACTGGGTTCGGTCAGGATGGACCCTATGCCCATCGGGCAGGGTACGATTTTCTTATCCAGGGTATGAGCGGGATCATGGACCTGACGGGCGACCCCGGGGGAGAGCCGCAAAAGATCGGCGTCGCTTTTGCAGATATCTTCACAGGCCTCTACGGGGTGATCGGCATTCAGGCTGCACTTGCTGAACGAGAGCGCTCGGGGCAGGGACAGCACGTGGATCTGAGCTTGCTGGATTGTATGACGGGCGTTCTGGCCAATCAGGCGATGAATTATCTGGCCTCGGGTGTGTGCCCAACGCGACTGGGTAACGCCCATCCCAATATAGTGCCTTATCAGGTGTTTCCGGTGGCGGATGGGCACATCATCATCGCCTGTGGAAACGACCGGCAATATGCCAGCCTGTGCGAAATACTGGGCCTGCCGGGGTTGATCGACGATACACGGTTCATGTCCAACGCGGATCGTGTGGAAAATCGCGCTGCGTTGACTGTATTGCTGACGAGTTCCTGTCTGGAATGGACCAAGACCGATCTGTTGGCGGCCCTTGAACAACACGGCGTGCCCGGTGGTCCGATAAATTCAGTGCAAGAGGCGCTGAGCGACCCGCAGATTCAGCATCGCGAGATGCAGATCAACCCGGAAGGTGTGCCCGGTCTGCGCACTCCGATCCGGTTTTCCCGGTCTGAATTGCAGTTGGACAAGGCGTCTGCCAAACGGCCCGTCAAATCATGAGATTTTGCGCAAAATCCGGATCAGATTGCGCTGTTCAGCGGTCGTCAGTGGCTTGAGCGTTTCGTTGGTGATCTGCTGACCAACATCCTTCATCCGCGCTACCATGGCCTCGCCTTCGGGGGATAGCGAAATCAGCGTGCGTCGTTTGTCGTCCGGATCGGGTTCGACAACCGCAAATCCTTTTTGACGCAGGCGATCAACGACCCCTTTGATCGTCGCAACATCCATCGCCGCCAGCCGCCCCAATCGGTTTTGAGAGCACTTGCCCAAATCGGCAATGCGGATCAGGGCCGCAAACTGGGTGGGCGTCAGGCCGTCCAATGTGTGTGACTGGAAAATCGACGCGTGGCGCTGATTGGCCAGCCGCAAAAGATAGCCGACTTGCTCGTCAAGCGCATAGCTTTCAATCGATTCCGTCATGACGGTTCCTGCCTGATTCAATTGTTCGTATATAATAATCAAAGCCATGTCCTTCCCACAAGACCAAGGTATTAGACGGCAAGATAGGTGTTTGAAATTTCTGGGTTTTCGTCGAGGTCAGCAAAGCTGCCTTCAAACCGCATTTCGCCTTTTTCGATGATATAAGCCCGGTCCGACACGATACGCGCAAAATGTAGGTTCTGTTCACTGATCAGCACCGACAGCCCCTCTCGTTTCAGTTCCGCAATCACGCGGGCCATCTGTTCAACAATGACCGGCGCAATCCCTTCTGATGGCTCATCCAACAGGACCAGCTTGGGATTGCCCATCAACGTACGGGCGATGGTCAACATCTGTTGCTCTCCGCCCGAGAGCTGTTTGCCGAGGTTCTTGCGACGCTCAGCCAGATTTGGGAACAGATCGAACAAGTGTTTCTGTGTCCATTCGGGTGCATCTGGACGTGGTTCGCGGCGTCCGACTTCGAGGTTTTCTTCGATGGTTAGATCTCCGAAAATACGACGGTCTTCGGGGACATAACCCATGCCAAGGCGACAGATCGCATGAGGGGTATTCCCCTGAACCTCGCGTTCGGCATAGCGGATGGTGCCATTGATGTGACGCACCAATCCCATGATGGACTTCATGGTGGTCGATTTGCCCGCGCCGTTCCGGCCCATCAGCGCAACCACCTCGTTTTCGCCGACGCTCAGCGAAACACCGTTGAGGATTTGCGCACGGCCGTACCAGGCCCCAAGGTTTTTGACATCAAGCATGGGCGCTCTCCGCTTCAAAGACTGAGCCACCGCCCAGATATACCTCTTGGACCAATGGGTTGGTGCGGATTTCAGACCCTGTGCCTTCGGCGATCAACTCACCCCGGTTCAGGACCAGAATACGATGGGCGTGGGCAAAAACGACGTCCATGTCATGTTCGGTGAACACCACGCTTACGCCGCCTTTGGCAACGATCTCTGCGGTCAACGCCATCAAGGCTAGCCGTTCGGACGGTGCCATGCCCGCCGTCGGTTCGTCCATCAGCAGAAGGGCGGGCACATGCGCCAGGGCAATCGCCAGTTCCAGCCTTTTCAGATCGCCATAAGCCAGTTCCGAACATGCCCGCCCGGCCTGATCCTGCATCGAGACCAGTTCCAGCAGCGCCATTGCCTCGTCCACATACATCCGCGTTGCGCGTGAAAACAGGTCGAACACCCGGCGGTGATGCGAAATCAGCGCCATCTGGACGTTTTCCACAACAGTCATCGACAGGAAGGTTGCCGTAATCTGGAACGTTCGACCGACACCCATACGCCATATCTTGCGCGGCGGGTGGCCGATCAGGGCCTGGCCGCGCAAGGATACGGAACCTGTATTCGGTTTCAGGTAGCCATTCAGCATGTTGAAACATGTAGTTTTGCCCGCGCCGTTGGGGCCGATCAGGGCAAGGAATTCCCCTTCTTTCAGATCGAAATTCACATCCTTCACGGCCTGCACGCCGCCAAAGGATTTGGACAGGTTGCGGACTTCGAGAACGTTGGTCATGCCCGGCCTCCTTTCAGGCCGCGCAGCAGGCGCTGGACACCGCCCGCAATTCCGTCAGGTGCCACTAGGACAACGATTAGAATGATGGCCCCGAAGATGAAGCGCCAATAGTCTAACCGCGTGACCCAATCTTCGATCAGTACAAAGGCACCGGCCCCCAGTATGGGACCCGCCAGTGCGTGAATGCCACCCAGAAGAACCATGATCAGACCGTCGATACTCAGCGCGATGCCGAGGCTGTCAGGAAAGACGCTGCCCTTGGAGAATGCAAAGACAACCCCGGCCAAACCGGCAAAGCCACCCGCCAGCACAAAGCCCATCCATTGATGAAACCGGGTATCGATGCCGATCGATTCAGCCCGGGTTTGGCTGTCGCGTATGCCGCGCAGGATATAGCCGAATGGAGAGAAGGCCACACGACGCAAAGCCCATATGCCGCCGATACAAAGGACGAAGGCAATGTAGAAGTAAACCTTGTCAGAGCTGGCCCATTTGGCAGGCCATACGCCAAGGATGCCATCATCCCCGCCGGTGAATTCCTGCCACTGAAACGTGACACCCCATAGAATCTGGGCCGCCGCCAAGGTCAACATTGCAAGGTAAACGCCCGATAGTCGAACGCAGAACCAACCGAAGAACAGCGCCGCAATGGCCGCGCAAACCGGACCGAAAAGCATAGCCGAGATCATGCCGAGCCCAAGGAATTTGACCGCCATCGCGGCACCATAGGCGCCAACGCCGAAATAGGCGGCATGTCCGAAACTGACCATGCCGCCAACACCCATCATGAAATGAAGCGATACGGCAAAAAGGGTTGCGACCATCACATCGACCATCAGGACCGAAGTGAAATCAGCAGTGAACAAGGGGCTAAGCGCCAGCACCAGCAGCGCGGCCATCAGCACCATTGCTGATTTCTGACCCATCAGCGCCAGTGGTTGGTCCGGTTCTTCCGGCGCGCCCTTTTCGCTGCCGGGTTTGCCGAACAAGCCATGCGGCCGGAAGATCAGGACAATCGCCATAATGACGAAGGGCAAAACGATTGAGATCTGCGGGAAGATCAGGATGGCAAAAGCGTTAAGGACCGAGATCAGAACCGCCGCTACAAACGCGCCGGACACGCTGCCCATACCGCCAATGACAACCACAACGAAGGCCTCACCAATGATGGACAGATCCATCTGCAGCGATACCGCCTCGCGCGGGATTTGCAGCGCGCCGCCCAATCCAGCTAGGAATGACCCCAGAACAAAAGCCGCTGAAAACAACCAGGCTTGGTTGACGCCAAGCGCTCCGACCATCTCGCGGTCTTGGGTTGCAGCGCGCACCAGAACACCCCATCGCGTTTTGTAAAACAGCAGCCAGATGGCCAGCAATACGACCGGCCCGATAGCAATCAAGGCGAGGTCATATTCGGGAATTGGTTCACCCATGATGCGAACCGCGCTATCCAATCCCGGCGCGCGCGGGCCCAGAAGGTCCTCTGCGCCCCAGATCGCCAGCGTTCCATCCTGAAAGATCAATACGACGCCAAACGTTGCGACCAGTTGGAACAGCTCAGGTGCGTGGTAAATGCGGCGCAGGATAGTGAGTTCGATGATCAGGCCGATCCCCCCGACGATCATTGCCGCCAAAATGACGCTGACCCAAAAGCCAAGGATGCTGCCGCTCCAGAGTGTGACCAGTGTGTAAGCGAGATAGGCGCCGACCATGTAGAACGAGCCATGCGCAAAGTTCACGATCCGCGTGACGCCGAAGATGATCGAAAGCCCGGATGCGATCAGGAAAAGCGAGGAAGCGTTCGCCAATCCAGTCAGTAGCTGTGCAAAATAGAACCCCATCGGGCCACCGTCCCTTGTTCGTGTTCTTTTTGTGGGGCGGGGCAGCTATTGCCCCGCCTAATTCGGCTTATTCCGCCGGACGCAAGGCTGCTGCGTCGTCTTCGCTGGGCAAATAATCTGCCCCGTCGGCATAGGACCAGTCGACCATCGATGGTTTGCCGTCGACTGTCCCAGTCTTGCCGACATAGGCACCCATCGTGGACTGATGGTCAGCCGCGCGGAAGGTGAAGGGGCCGGTTGGGCTGCTGTCGACGGTCAGGCCCTCCATCGCGGCTAGCAAGGCGTCAGTGTCTGTGGAATCGGCCTTTTCTAGTGCTGCGGCGATGGCGAGGATCGAGTTATATCCAACGATAGATCCGGTTTTGGGCGCTTCGCCGAACTTTTCGATATAAGCTTCAGCAAACGCTTTATGCTCGTCCGTAGTGATGTCGGTCGAGGGGTATCCGGTGACGATCCAACCCTCAGGAGCCTCAGCCCCCAGCGGGTCGAGGTATTCCGGTTCTCCGGTCAGCAATGATGCCACGTAGCGATCCTCGAACAGGAACCGCAGCGAACCTTCGCGAACAAATTTGGCCAGATCGCCGCCGAAGGTCACGTTGTAAATCGCATCCGGTTTCGAGGCCTCAAGTGCGCGTACGGTGGAACCCGCGTCGATTTTGAACAGCGGTGGCCATTGTTCTTCGACAAATTCTACATCGGGGCGCAATTTGGTCAGTTCGGATTTGAAGGCCTTCACCGCATCCTGCCCATAGGCGTAGTTCGGCGCGACAGTCGCCCATTTCACTGCGTCGAGCTTGGCGGCCTGTTCGGCCAGCATCGCGGCCTGCATATGGGTCGAGGGGCGCAGACGATAGGTGTATTTGTTGCCTTTGGACCAGACAATCGCGTCGGATAGGGGCTCGGACGCGATGAACAGGACTTCTTTCTGCTTGGCAAAATCGGAAACGGCCAGACCGATATTGGACAGGAAGGTGCCAAAGATCAGAACTGCACCGTCTTTTGAGACCAGCTCCTCGGCGATCCGGATTGCGGTGGCTGGATCACCGGTATCATCCCGGCTGATCACTTCCAGTTGCTTGCCGTCGATCCCGCCTGCGGCGTTGATCTGTTCGACCGCCAGTTGCCAGCCTTTCTTGTAGGGCTCTGTAAAGGCGGGCAGACGGGTATAGCTGTTCACCTCACCCAAAACGATGGTGTCCTGGGCCAGGCTGACCCCAGCCGTCAAACCGGTGAAGGGCAGCGCCGCAAGCGCGCCCAGTACCGTGCGTCTGATCAGATTCATTTCAAATTCCTCCCAATGATCATTGTTCACGGCCAGTTATCCCGGCTTCTTAATGTGTTGTCAGCCCTAAAGAGCGCAGCTGCTACATTCAGCGCAGCCCGTCTTTGCCTTCTGCCTCTTCGTTCGTCAGTCCGCCTACACGCGGCAGCGGTCGTCCGCTGTCGGTGACCGCAACTGCCACCATGATCTCATTCGCGCGGGGTGCGTCGTTCAACTGCACTTCGATGCCGTCAAAATGGCTGCGCACATAGGCCGCGTCCTTGTGACCAAGCGGTACGTCCAGAACCTGCCCAGGGCTGCCCATCTTCTTTGACGAGGGCACCAAGGCAGCACCCTTTTCGACCTCTTTGCGCAGGGGCGCGCCCAGCTTGGGGTGCAGGATGGCGGCGGCATGTTCCAGCTCGCCATTCTCACCCACCATCGCCGATTTACCATAGCTTTCAGCCTGTTCCGGCGTGATGTTAAGGGCCTCGACGCAACGGCGGCCCAGCAAAGCGCCCAACTCAGCCCCGGATTCCATCAGAGGTGTCAGATCCTCGACATATTGCCCGGCAAAGGGGTTTTTGATCACGGCCACGGCCACCGCCTTGCGCGTGGCGGGCGAGATCGGTCGCCCTGCTTCGAAATGGGTTTCTTCAACGTTGACTGCGATTTTGCGGATCTTTGTCATCTTAGGCCGTCCTCTCCTTTGATGTCCCAGGCCTCAAGCCCGCCCGAGCGCGAATGCACCCGCGGCCCGGTTGTCATGACCAGCGAAAAGGCCAGCTCGCCCGCGCGGGGGGCGTCATTGCAACCCACTTCCATGCTGTCGAAATGGCTGCGCACATATGAGGCGTTGATATGCGTAATCGGCACGTCCAGTCGTGCGCCAACGCCGCCAACTTTTTTGGACGATGGCACGATTGCATTGGCGGTGCCCAACAGCTGGCGCATGGCATAGCCACCCGGCGCGTGCCACAACGCGCCGTGTTCCAGTTCGCCGCCTTCGCCAACCAAAGATCCTTTGCCGTAACCTTGCACGTTTTCCGGACCGCCCAGCATGTCGATCAGGGTTTGCGCCATTTCCAAACCCAAAGGTTTGAGGTCTTCCATAAAGCCCTGAATTTCGGGTTCGTAGCGGCCTGCAAACGGGTTGGCGATCACA
Organism: Ruegeria atlantica; assembly: GCF_947495585.1. GTDB lineage: Bacteria > Pseudomonadota > Alphaproteobacteria > Rhodobacterales > Rhodobacteraceae > Ruegeria > Ruegeria atlantica_G. Next base: position 64,023 of record NZ_CANLZK010000003.1, read on the forward strand.
GCCATCGCAGCCACCCGCACCAGCGGGGTGTCGGACAGCGGTCCGCCTTCGTGATAGATTTCTTCAAGCGAAAACAGCTTTTTTCGCAGTTGAACGTCAGGCATATTGTGGAACCTTTTGAGTGGTTGAGATCACCAGTCGAGACGCGCCCGTCTGGCAGGAGTAGGAGCCAAGAGACAGATGGGCGGCAGAGATCAAACCGCGCTCAAGCATGTTCTCGGCAGTGTTCAGGCCGTGTGACAGGGCATCTTGAATATCTTGGGCAGAGAGTCGGCCGACAGAAACCGGAACGGGCAGGTCGCCCAAATCGCTGTCATCGCGCAGTTGATTGGCCGGAAGGCGCCGGATGGCCGTATGCCCGGGCAGATCAACCGCATTGGCGATCAGCGTCGCTGCCACATCGGCCATTGCTGCGTTGCTGGCCAGCACTGTAACGCTGTCGGCGATGCCAAGGCTCAAGCTGCGTCCGCCGCGACCCGACGTGGCAATACCACCAATCTTGTCGCTTGCACGGATCGCAATGCGGCCTAAGTTGCACCCGTCAAGCCCGCTCATGGCGACGCGGTAATCCTGGTCCGAACTCAGATGGACAGCAATATCTCCGCCATTATTGACCGACGCGCGATCCAGAGGTGTGGCCTGAAGCATAGCTGCCAGTACTTCGTCCGCGACAGCTCCCGCAACGGCGGCCATGCGTGTAACAAACACGTTGGAATGAGGGCGCGCGGCCTCATCCATACGGCGCGCTACCCGTCCTTGAGGGTGGGCGCATTCAGCGGTCATGGGCGTTTTCAACAAAGCCAGTTCATCCACCAAGCCCTGCAGCAAAGATTTGAACCGTAACTGGGCAGCCTCAAATGCAATATCTCGCGCCCCATCTGCCTCGACGATCAGGTCGATTGGGCCGTGTTGCAGATGCAATCTGCGACCACATGGCAATATGGCAGAGACGGGGTGCATCTGACCTTATGCTCCTTTCGCCCAGCGGTAATTTTTGGAAGACATGGGGTCGGGTTGGTTTTCGAACTGATCTACCTTGCGGGTTTCGTCCGAGATGACATCTGTAACTGGCTTGATCTCATCCATGTGTCCGCCCAGTGTGCCATAGTCGCTGACACGCATCGTGAACTCGATGGGGGCGACCAGCGCCGGGGTCGGAACGTATCCGAACGATCCCGTGGGCATGTCCAGAATGTCCACCATCACGGTGATGCCGCCACCAGGCCAAACATAAGCCTCGGCCCCGCCGCAGGATACAAAGGTCAGCGAGTCCTTGACCGATTTCGTGAGGCGAACCGGGTTTTCCGTGACCCCCGCCCGCAGGCTTCCGCCTGCGCCGCCCATGAACAGGACCGAGCAAACCGAAGGTTCGCAGTTTTCGGCAATCAGCTCGGCAGACGCCTTCAGCGCCGGGGGAATCTCGACGGGCTGAGGTTTCAGCTCGGCATCCAGTTCAAAATAGCCATATTGCTCACCCGTGGTAGATACCATCAACAGGCTCATACCTTCACGCGCGAATTTCGGATTGAAATCGCCCAGAATTTTCAGCGGATCCTCGATATCCGTACCGCCCCAGCCGGTGCCAGGTTCTGCGACCTGAAAATACCGACCCGGAGTCGAACGGCGGCCATTGATCTTGATGCCCGTGGGTTCGACATCCAGCAGTTTGCCTGCCTGATGCTCTGACAGAACGCCCGTGATGTGGTCGTCAACCACCACCACGTCATCCACGTGTTCAATCCATTGCTTGGCGAACATCCCGATTGTGGCCGAGCCGCAGCCCACCCGCATCAGCTTTTCCTCAACCCCGTTGATGATGGGCGCTTTGCCGGCCTGAACAACAACCGTGGTCTCATGTCCTTCATCACCGATCACCATCTCGACGGCTTCACGATTGCACAGCCGAAGCAGGGCATCGCAGGTGATACGGCCTTCTTTCTTGGTGCCGCCGGTCAGGTGTTCCACACCGCCCAGCGACAACATCTTGGATCCGTATTCCGAGGTCATGACGTGACCGACAGGCTCACCATTTACGCGGACGACATCGCGTTCGTGGCCGATATGACGGTCGGTGTCGATCTTCACCTTGACGCCGCAATACGAGAAAATTCCCTCGGTCACGACAGTTACCATATCCACGCCCGCGACGTCCTGGCTGACGATGAAGGGCGCGGGTTTGTAGTCGGGATAGGTCGTGCCCGCGCCGACGGCGGTCACAAAGGGCCGTTTGCCCTGCACGATGTCGCCGTCCCAATCTTCGGGGTCTTTACCATCCTTTAAAAAGGGGACCAGACGTGTGTCTTCTGTGCTTTCGATGATGGTCAGCGCATCCAGACGAACCAGATCGCCACCATGGTTGGCATAACGGTCGCAGGCCCCGATTTTGCCGTCTGCGATATAGCACATCACCGGGCAGGCGTCGCAGCGGATTTTTTCCGGTGTTGTGCGCTCAGTTACCATCTGTCAATTCCTTGATTCCTGCGCGCATTTTTGCTGGTGTGGCGGGACCTTGGGTCAGTCGAACGCCGCAGGCGCGCTTGATTGCGTTGAATAGGGCCGGGGCCGTCGGGATCAGCACGTGCTCTCCCAGCCCTTTGGCGCCATAGGGGCCGTGGGCATCCTCTTCCTCGATGATCAGGGTTTCAATCGGAGGGATGTCACCAATGGTCGGCACCAGATAGTCATGCAGGTTCTCGGTGCGGCCGGGCAGGTATTCTTCCATTAGCGCCATGCCCAATCCTTGCGCGATACCGCCCTGTACCTGACCCTCGACCAGCATCGGGTTGATCGCTTTGCCGACGTCATGGGTGGCCACGAATTTGATCGGTTTCACCGTGCCAAGCTTTGTGTCCACCTCGACAACCGCCAGATGCGCAGCATAACCAAACTGAGCATACGGAATCCCTTGACCGTTTTCGTCCAACGGTTTTGTGGGCGGGTCATAGGTTTCTTCGGAACGCAGAACATACCCTTCGGCGTCCGGTTCCAGCGTGGTCAGGTCGATCGTGTGCTGCTGTCCGTTATCATCCACAGCAATTGCGCCTGCGTTCAGGGTGATCACAGCATCAGGCCCGGCGTTCACGCGGGACAGAATCTGCGCCCGCATCGCTTCGCCCGACAGACGTGAAGCGCTGCCAGAGACATAGGTCTGACGTGAGGCCGAAGTTTTGCCCGCGTCTGGCGTGACATCCGTATCGGCCCCGATGATTTCGATCTGCGCAACCGGAACACCAAGCGCTGTGGCAAAGATCTGCGTGATCACAGTGTTTGCCCCTTGGCCGATATCCATCGCCCCTTGGTGCAGGACCAAACTGCCATCTGACCGGATGCCCGATTTGATCGTCGACGGGTTGGGCAACGAAGTGTTGCCGCACCCGTACCAGCCTGCCGCCAGTCCAACGCCGCGCTTCAAGGTATTGTTTTGTGCGTTGAATGCCTGAACTGCTGTATTTTCTTCAGCCCACGCGGGACGCAGCGCTTCGAGGCAGGCGCGAATGCCGACGCCCTGATCGAAGATCTGTCCGCAAACGGTGGGTACACCGTTTTCCAGTGCATTGTTGATGCGGAAATCAAGCGCGTCGATGCCCAGTTTATCCGCCAGTTCGTCGAACAGGCATTCCTGCGCGATGGCCGATTGCGGAACGCCAAAGCCGCGGAATGCGCCCGATGGCGGGCAATGCGTATGGATGCCTTTGGCTTCGGCGCGGTAATCGGCGATTCTGTAGGGACCCGAGGCATGAACCGGCACCCGGTTGGCTACGGTCGGGCCCCAGCTGGCATAGGCACCTGTGTTGAACAGCCCATCAAAAGTCATCCCACTGATACGACCGTCCTTGGTTGCCCCGATCTTGACCCGCAGGTCGGAAGGGTGGCGTTTGGTGGTGGACTGCATCGACTCGGTTCGGGAATAGGTCAGCCGCACCGGCTTGCCGGTTTTGAGCGCGGCAAGAGCCAGGTAAGGCTGAACCGAAATATCGAGTTTTGAGCCGAACCCGCCGCCAACCCCGGTCGGGGCAATACGGATCTGATCGCGCGGCATACCCAGAATGATCTCCAACGCGTCCAGGTCCATCACCGGAGCTTGCGTGCAGGCATGGACTTCGACCCGCCCGTTCACGATCTCGGCGAACCCAGCCTCAGGCTCGATATACCCATGTTCGACAAAGCCCGAGCGGAAATGGCCTTCGACCACAACATCTGCGTTGGCCAACGCAGTTTCTGGTGTCCCGCATTTCACGAAACCGGCACACATAACGTTGCCGTCGCGATCTGGGTGCAGCTGCGCGGCTAGGGGCGTCATGGCGTCCAGTGAATCCAGCGCTGCGGGTCTTTCTTCCCACGTTACCGGAAAATCTGCTGGGTCGAACGTTGCCAAAACCTCGGGCAGACCAATGATGGCGGCGACAGCCTCACCACGGAACCGAGCCTCGGTTTCCGCAAAGACAGGTTGGTCGGCAAAGTCGGGAATAACGCCAAAGTTGTTGCGCCCGGAAATGTCGGCCGCGGTCAGGACTGCTTCGATCCCTGAGGTCTTATTGGCCCAAGCGTCCAGATCGCCAAGTGTAAACCCGGCACGGTGGTAAGGGGAACGGATGACATGGATTTCCAACGTGCCTGCTGGGGCAACATCATCGCCAAACAGCTCTGCGCCTGTGACCTTGTCGTGCCCGTCAACGCGCCAGATGGCTTCGCCCGCGTGTCCCAATGATGCTTCGGGCAAAGCAGGCGCACCAGCGGCAACAACGGCATCGATAATCTTGCGATACCCGGTGCAGCGGCACAAAACGCCGCCTAGGGCATCCTGGACCTGCTCATTGTTTGGCTCAGGTGTCTCGCGCAGCAATGCGACGGCAGCGGTCATCATGCCCGGCGTGCAGATACCGCACTGCGCCGCACCGTGGTTTTGAAAGCTTTCTGCCAGACGTTTGGCAATCTGGTCATCTTGCGTCAGCCCGGACACCGTTTCCACAGACCGCCCAGCAGCCTGTTGCGCCGGAACCAGGCAGGCACAGACCGGATCACCATCGACCAGAACGGTGCAAGCACCGCAGTCGCCGGCATTGCATCCGATCTTGACGTCGCGTGCTGACAGCCGCTCGCGCAGCATTTCCGACAGGCGCTCACCCACGCGCGGCACCGCGCTGACGGGGTGGCCATTCAGGGTGAATTCGGTCGTGATTTCATCAGCGCGTTTATCCATGATGTTGTCCCGCCTCCGCGATTGCCCGGACACATTGTTCTGTCACAGAGTCCAGTCGGAATGCGGCGTCCCCGCGGACGTCATCAATGGGGCTAAGCGGTGCCAAATGCTCTGATGAAACTTCAACCGTTTCAGGGGATTTCCCGATCAAATCGGCTTCGAGCTGTACCAGCCTTTGTGCCACGGCTGACGCAGCCCCCACGGCGACGCGCGCATAGTTGATCCGGCGGTTTTCATCGAGGCCGATGATGACAGAAGTCATCGCGATCGAGATCACAAGGTATCGTCGCGCGCCGAGTTTTTCGAAATGTCCAACAGTCCCTTTGGGCGGATCGGGCAGGTAGATCGCCGTCACAATCTCATCGCCGGACAGCGTCGTTTTGCGCACGCCAGTGATGAACTTTGACAGCGGAACCTCGCGAAAGCCACGGGCCGAGCCAAGCTCAACGCTAGCCTCCAGCGTCAGCAGCGGTGGCACGCCGTCAGCGGCAGGCGAGGCATTGCACAGGTTCCCTGCAATCGTGCCGCTGTTCTGGATCTGCAGGCTACCGACTTCCCGCGCTGCCATTTGCAGGCCCCTAAATGCTACGGGCAAATTGGCCCCGGCAATGTCTGTCCAGCTTGTTGTGGCTCCGATTCTCCAACGGTCATCCACAATTTGGATGCCCGAAAGACCATTGATGCGTGTGACGTCCAATATGTCGGTGTGCAGCTCATGACGCTGCCGGGATGGGAAAAAGTCAGTGCCGCCAGCGACAACCGTCAGATCATTGCTGGTCAGCAAGTCAAATGCATCATCGAGCGTGTTGGGAGAAAGATACCGCAAAGTGTCTATCCTGATGAGAAATTTCTCGTTAGTACACAAATGATATTACGCGAACAAAAAAAATGTCAACGATTTGTTTGGGCCAGTTTTGTTTATCATGAGCGCGGGCAGAAGATTGGATCACGGATATTCAGTCGATTGATCATTCCCCTTATTTTCAGAGCTAATTGAGGAGCAGCCACTCTAGTCGTGATAAAATTGGGCGATGTGACGGCGCAATGCCGATTTTGTTTCACGAATGTCCAGAAGTTCCAAATTCGGTCAGTAATTCGTTGACACACTAACAAACAGCCATGAATATAGTGATCGATCACTCACCCACGTGTGGATCTTACAGCGGGCTGAAACCTACCGCCTGGTGTCAATAGGGAGGAAGAAATGAACAAGTTCAATTTGATGATGGCGACCGCACTTGCTGCTGGTCTTGTTGCAGGGGCCGCTGCGGCACAGGAAAAAGTACGAATCGCTTTCATTGATCCGCTATCCGGGCCATTTGCGACGACGGGCACACAAGGCCTGGCGATCTATCGCCACAGCGTCAAAGAGCTGGTGAACGAACCTGGCGGGCTGTTGGATGGGAATGCCGAATTCGAGATGGTGCCTTTCGACAATAAGATCAGCGCAAAGGAATCTCTCATCCAGTTGCAGGTTGCCATGGATCAGGGCATTCGCATCATCGCTCAGGGCGCATCATCCGGTGTGGCGAACGCGCTGACCGAAGCCGTTGCCAAGCACAATCGTCGCAATCCTGATGATCCGGTTATCTTCCTCAACCACTCCGCCGTTGACCCGGCGTTGACCAATGACAAGTGCCAGTTCTGGCATTTCCGCTTTGACGCCAATGCTGACATCAAAATGGACGCGTTGACCGATGACATTGCGGCCAACCCGGATATCAAAAAAGTCTATGTGATCGGTCAGGACTATTCGTTCGGTAAGGCTGTTGCTGCGGCCGCTCAGCGGTTCCTTCAGGAAAAGCGCCCCGATATTGAGATTGTCGGGAACGAGTTGCACCCAATCGGCAAAGTCAAAGACTTCACGCCTTACGCGCGCAAGATTGTTGGTTCGGGGGCAGATGCCGTGATCACCGGTAACTGGGGTGGCGACATGGTTGGTCTGGGCAAGGCGGTCATGGGTGCCGGTTTCGACAAGCCGATCTACACCTACTATGGCGCGACCTCAGGCATCACCGCGGCCTTTGGTGAAGAAGGCGACGGTATCGTCAAACTGGTCGGCGCAGGTCAGGTCAATCCGGCCCCAACACCTGAAGCGCAGGAATTCATCGAAGCCTTCTATGTAAGCTTCCCTGATCTGGACTTTGGTCAACCCCAGATGGCGAATGTTGCACCGATGCTGGCAGCCGCGATCAACGAAGTTGGCAACGCCACGGATATTAAGGCGATCGCCTACGCGCTGGAAGGTATGGAATACGACAGTATTGTCACTGGCAAGACCGTGATGCGTGAAAGCGATCACCAGACGATCCAGACCGTGACCGTGCAGGGCCAGACGCCCGAGGTCGCTTTTGAATACGACAAGTCTGGCCGCGGTATGGTTGCAGAAACTGTTGTCGAACTGGCGTCCAATGACTCAGCCACCACATGCGAGATGAAGCGCCCATAACCCTCTAACCACTCTGGTGGTTCGTCTGAAATTCGGGCGGGCCACCAGTCTGCCACTCAATAATATGCAGGGAGACACGTAATGGCGCTGTTCCTCGTGAACGTGTTGGATGGATTTGTGACTGGTTTGTTGCTGTTCATGCTATGCAGCGGTTTGACACTGATCTTTTCCATGATGGGCGTTCTGAACTTTGCTCATGCCAGTTTTTACATGCTGGGTGCTTATTTCGCCTATCAGATCAGCCTCGTCACCGGGTTCTGGGTCGGCTTGCTTGTCGCGCCATTGATTGTCGGTTTGATCGGAGCTCTGATCGAGCGATACGGGTTAAGGCGAGTTCACAAATACGGGCATGTGCCAGAACTGATCTTTACCTTTGGTCTTGCGCTGCTGATTGAAGAAACGATTCAATTCTTCTGGGGCAAAAGTCAGCTTCCATTCTCGGAACCTGCCGCGCTGGATTTTGCAGCTTTCGCTATCGCTGGAAATGCTTTTCCTGCCTACAAGGTTTTCATGATCGCCGTTGCGATGGGGATCTTCCTGACGCTGCTATACATTCTGACCAAAACCCGTATCGGCATGACCATTCAGGCCGCGCTCAGCTATCCCGAAACCGTGCAGAATCTGGGTCACAACGTACCGCTGGTCTTTATGTGCGTGTTTGGCGTGGGAACCGCGATGGCCGGGCTGGCCGGTGTCATCGCTGGTCCGGTTCTGGGGGTTTTCCCTGGCATGGCCTTGCAGCTGGGTTCGATCGTTTTTGTGACCATTGTGATCGGCGGTCTGGGTTCGCTTTGGGGCGCCCTGGTTGCATCCCTGATTATCGGCTGGCTTCAGACCTTTGCCACCGCCTATGACGTTACGGCCGAACAAGTGCTGACCGCGATCGGCTTTACCAAGCCAGAGATGATCTGGGATCATCCGCTGCAGGACCTTTGGACACTGACGCTGCCTCAGCTTGGTCCGATCTTACCGTACCTGTTGATGATCATCGTTCTTGTTCTGCGCCCGCAAGGTCTTATGGGGAACCGTGAATCATGAGTATCGCTAGTAAGACACCCTTAGCTGCGGGCACTACGCGGCTGATATCGCTATCGAACGTGATGCCCTGGGCATTTGCCGCTCTGTTCCTGTTGTGCCTGCCATTTGTGTTCCAGTCCAGTTCGGCGCTGACGATCATGAACCAGATGGCAATCACCATCGTCTTCGCGCTGAGCTACAACATGTTGCTGGGGCAGGGTGGTATGCTGTCCTTTGGTCATGCGGTCTATATGGGCCTTGGCGGGTTCTTTGCCATGCACGTGATGAACATGGTCGAGGACGGGCTGTGGTTGCCATTGCCGTTTCTGCCGATTGTCGGGGGTTTGTTCGGCATGGTCTTCGCCTTCCTGATCGGTAGTTTTTCGACCCGTCGGGCAGGCACTGTATTCGCTATGATCTCGCTTGGTGTCGGAGAGCTGATCGCCGCCTGTTCCGTCATCATCGTCGTGTTCTTTGGCGGCGAAGAAGGCATCTCGGGCGACCGAACCATGGGACCTCCTGTATTCGGATATGAATTCCTTACACAGCAAGAGGTCTATTACCTTACGGTCGTGTGGCTTTTGGTGGCAGCACTGCTGATGTATCTGTTCTCGCGCACGCCGATCGGGCGGATTGCCAACGCAGTGCGCGATAACGAGGAACGCGCCGAGTTTCTGGGGTATTCTCAGCGCAACGTTCGCTGGATTTCCTTCTGTGCTTCGGGCTTTTTTGCCGGTGTCGCCGGGTCGTTGTTCGCGATCAACTTTGAGATTCTGACCGAGGAAAACCTGAACCTTGCGACGTCAGGCTCGATCCTGCTGATCACCTTCATTGGTGGTACCGGCTTCTTTGTCGGGCCGATCATCGGCGCGGTCGTGTTCACCTTGCTTCAAACGGTTCTTGGCCTGCATACCGAATTGTGGGCGCTGTATCTGGGCATTTTGTTCGTGGCCTGTGTGATGTTCTTCCCGTCTGGTTTTGCCGGGTTGATCGCGATGCATCGACGCCCGCTCGCCTTGGGTAGACTGAATTTGCTGATCAAGCCGTATCTCAAGGTTGCAATCCCTGCGATCACGAGTGTCTTGTCCCTGGCCGCCATTTTGGAAATCCTTTTCGACAAGCGCCACGGATACGGTGGCGATCACGAGATGCATCTCTATGGCATTTCCTTTGATAGTGGCGGCTATCAGGCCGTAGCGTTTGCAACAATCATCGCCGCAATCTCCCTCTTCCTAGTGTCGCGCGTTTTGCCGGAAATCCGTGATGCCTGGGACAGTGCGAACCACGCGGAGGACCGGGCATGAGCGCTCCTGCTATTGAGCTGAAAAACCTCGAGAAAAGCTTTGGTCTGGCCAAGATCATCCAAGGCGTAGACTTGCGGATCGCCAAAGGAGAACGCCACGCGGTCATCGGGCCGAACGGGGCCGGGAAATCGACCCTGTTCAACCTGATCACCGGGCGGTTCGCGCCGACCTCCGGTGGGGTGTTTCTGCACGGCGAAGATGTCACCGGATTGAAGCCCTTCGAGATCAACCGCCGTGGCCTCAGCCGATCTTTCCAGATCACCAACATATTTCCCAACATGACCGTGTTCGAAAACATTCGGTGTGGGTTGTTGTGGACAATGGGGTATCGCTATTCTTTTTGGCACATGATTGGCCGCCAACTGGACGTTACCAAAAAGGCTGACGGTATTCTGGCGCAGATCAATCTGAGTTCGCGCCGGAATGAACTGGCTGGCACGCTGGCATATGCCGAACAGCGCGCGCTTGAGATCGGGATCACGATCGCAGGCGGGGCGGATATCATTCTGCTGGACGAACCCTGCGCCGGGATGAGCCATTCGGAAACCGACCTGATCGTCAACCTGATCCGCAATGTGACCGAGGATAAGACGCTTTTGATTGTCGAGCACGACATGGGCGTGATTTTCGATTTGGCGGACAAGATCTCGGTCCTTGTATATGGCGAAGTGATCGAATCCGACACGCCGGATGTTGTACGCGCATCGGCGAAAGTGAAAGAAGCCTATCTGGGCGCAAGTTTGGAAGAGGAGGCTGTGTAATGCTTCAGGTCACCGACTTGCACGCCTATTACGGAAAAAGTCACATTCTTCAGGGGGTGAACCTTGAAGTGGGCGAGGGCGAAATAGTCTCGCTGCTGGGGCGCAACGGGGTTGGGCGATCAACCACCTGCAAGGCGATCATGGGCGAGGTCGCCCCGCACGGGTCGATCAAGTTCCGCGGCCAGGAGATCGCTGGCCGCAAGAGCTTTGAGATTGCCAAGGCCGGGATTGGTTATGTGCCTGAAAATCGGGATATCTTTCCCGGTCTCACAACTCGCCAGAACCTGATGCTGGGGCTGAAACCCGGCCAAAAGGACGGCGATGGCCGGTGGCGTATCGAGGACATGTTCGAGATGTTTCCCAACCTGCGCAATCGTGCGGATGTGGATGCCTCGGTCATGTCGGGCGGCGAAAAGCAAATGCTGACCATTTGCCGCGCTTTGATGGGCAACCCCGATTTCATTATGATCGATGAGCCGACCGAAGGCCTGGCCCCGAAGATTGTTGAGCAGGTAGGGGATCTGCTGCTGCAGATTGCCGAGCGTGGCGTCTCGATCCTGTTGGTCGAGCAAAAGCTGACCATCGCTTTGCGTGTGACCAACCGGGTTTACGTCATGGGTCACGGGCGCATGGTTTACGAAGGCACCCCGCAGGCATTGCGCGAAAATGACGAAATCCGGAAGGAATGGCTGGAGGTCTGAGGTATCGCCGCAGGCATCTTGCTTATAACAAGCCGCGCTGCCGGCATTACCGCAAAACGACTGAAGGGAACTCCGCAAATGCAGAGCTCCCTTCTTTTGTTGGTGCCGCAGATTATTTTTTCAGGAACGGTGCCATTGTCTTAAAGAACTTCTCGTCATAGGGCGGGCGAAGAGCCTTGAAGACGCCATCCATATTGATCTGCTTGAAAATAGCTTTTGCGTGGCTGAACCGTTTGAAGCCATGCAGGCCGTGGTAAGCGCCCATGCCACTGTTTCCGACACCGCCAAAGGGGAGGGTGTTCTGGGTCGAATGCATGATGGTCTCGTTGATGCACGCTCCGCCGGAAATGGTGCTTTCCATCACCTGCTCCTGCTCGCCCGCGTCCTTGGCAAATACGTAAGCCGCCAGGGGGCGCGGCCGGGCATTGGCAAAGCTTATCGCTTGATCCAGCGAGTCGTAAGGCAGGATTGGCAGGATCGGCCCAAAGATTTCATCCTGCATAACGTCTAGCGCCGGATCGGCGTCGACGATCAGTGTCGGGGGCAGAATTTTCTCATTTGTGGCTGAGAGATCTTCATTGGCGGGATTGACCTGAACGACCCTCGCCCCTGCGGAGCGTGCCTGCTCCACAAGGCCCTTGAGCCGGTCGAATTGGCGGTCGGTCACAATATGGGTGACATCCGGGTTGCCGGACAGGGTCGGGATTGCCTCGGCAAGTTTTGCTGCAAGCTGGGTGGCGAATTCTTCCATCTTTGCGCGTGGGACCAAGACATAGTCCGGTGCCAGGCATACCTGACCCGCATTGAATCCTTTGCCGGCGGCGATCCGGGCGACCGCAAGGTTCATATCCGCGCTGGGGGCGATGATGGCGGGGTTCTTGCCGCCAAGTTCCAGTGTAGTCGGCACCATATGTTCAGCTGCTGCGCGAAGGACGTGCGGGCCAATGCTGCTGGCGCCGGTAAACAGCAGGTGGTCAAAAGGCAGGGCGGTGAACGCCTGTGCGACGTCGACGCCTCCTGTCACAACCACGGCTTCGTGCGGGGCGAAGTTTGCTTCTATCAGCGATTTCAAAAGGTCGGATGTGCGGGATGTGAACTCTGACGGCTTCAGCATGACCGAGTTGCCTGCCGCAAAGGCTTCGGCCATTGGGCCAATGGCCAGATAGATCGGAAAGTTCCAGGGACTGACAATCCCAATGACACCCAGAGGTTGGTAATGAATGCGACCGCGCGCGCCCAACAAGCCCAACGGAAACTCGACTTTTGCCTTCTCAGGTCGCATCCAGCGATCAAGGTTGTCCCGCGCGAATTTTAACTGTTTCACCGTACCAGCGATGTCGGCCGCGATCGTTTCATGTTGTGACCGATTGCCAAAATCAGCCGAGATCGCGTCAATCATGGTATCGCGATTATCCAATACCAGGTCGATTAACCGCGTGATGCGATCCTTGCGTTCAGCCGCGTTTGGCGCGCCATGTTCGGCCTGGTGGGTTTTTTGTGTCTCCAAAAGCGTCGCGAGGCTCTCGGCGGGGTTGGGGCTATGCTGGTTCAATACGCGTCTCCTGCGGTTGGTTTTGCGGTGCGCAACCGCCTTCCTGTTGGTCTGTGTGCCCGTTCTGTCCCCTTGGTCACAAGGGTCGGGTTTTCGTTTCTTTGCCGCTGGGCTGCGAAGTCTGCGTTGACATTTATCCGGCGATGTGGAAGGTAAGTGATCGTTCACTAATTAGCAAGAGCGCAGTATGACCCTGACCACAGAAGACAGGTTCAAGACCGGCATGCAGTTGCTGGCGGCCTCAACGACCATCATCACATCAGAATTCGAGGATTCGCGCGCCGGGATGGCCGCGACGGCGGTATGTTCGTTAACTGCCGATCCGCCAGCTTTGCTGGTATGCATCAACCGAACAGCGCGAACATATGGCGTGGTGATGGACAGCCGAAAGTTTGCCGTAAACCTCATACCTGATGACATGACCGAGGTTGTCGGTGCCTTTTCGTCGAAAATGGACAAGGAACAACAGTTCCAGGCAGCCGGGACATGGATCAAAGGAGATCTGGGTCTGCCTGTTTTGAAAGAGTCCGTCGTGTCCTTTGAATGTGTGGTCGACAATTGGGCAAACACGAAGACACATGCGGTGTTCTTCGGTATGGTAAAAGAAGTTCACCTGAACCCGGAAAAGTCGGCGCTAATTTATGGGCGCAAGGGATTTCACAAACTCACACCGCTGGAAGGCTGATGTAGGGTCAAAGTGAATTTTCACCTGACTCCGCACGCCTTACACCACCAAAAACCGCCACTAAAAACGACCATCACGTAACTAGTAATTTGCCGTGATGATGCCCGGGAGGAGACACCAATGCCGACGCTTGGACAGCTGATCGACCGAAACGCAGACCGCTTTGGGGATCAAGATGCTTATGTGGAACTGGACCGCCGTTGCAGTTGGCGCGAGTTAGGCCAGCGAACAGATGCGCTGGCGCATGCGTTGCGGCCGCTGGATGTCCGCAAGGGTGACAGGGTCGGGGTGATCCTGCCTGACTGCATCGAGGTTGCGGAAACCATAGGCGCTTGCGCCAAGGCCGGTGCGATTCGAGTGGGTCTGAACTATCGCCTTGCCCCGCGCGAGATTGGCGCGCTGATTGACGACGCAGGCTTGGATGTTCTGATCGTGCAGGACACGAAAGTTGCAATCGCCCAAGAGGCACTGACCTTCAGCAAACGCCAGCCGGTGCTGGTGGGAGTTGGTGCGCAGCATACGCTGGAGCGGGATTATGAAACCCTGATCGCATCAGCATCTGATCGCGGAGCCTTCATCCATACCCCGTATGAGCAATTGATGATCTGCTACACCACCGGTTCAACTGGTTTGCCGAAAGGTGCGATCTATCCTCACGCGTTGATGATCGAGTCGATGGGTGTAATCGCTCTGACGGAAGGTGCGGGTCCGGATGATGTCTGGCTGCACGCGATGCCGGCATCGGGCGTTCCGATCATTCACCTGCTGCGCAACATGTTCCACGGCACCAAATGCGCTATTGTCGGCGAATGGGATGCTGAAACGGCGCTTAAGCTTATTGACCGTGAGCAGGCGACGATCTGCGTTCTGGTGCCAACGATGCTGAACGACCTGCTGTCTTCCGGCCTGATCACGCAATACAATTGCGCGTCGATCCGGCAGCTGGGGTATGGGTCTGCGCCAATTCCACCTGCGACGGTGCGGGATGCGCTCAAGGCTTTCGGGTGCAAATTCCTGCAGATGTTTGGCACGACCGAGCTGATGGGCATGGGCATGATGCTGACCGCAACGGATCACGAGCGCGCCTTGAAAGACGGGCACAACTGTCTGGAAAGCGCGGGTCGACCACTTTACTACGTGGACGTCCGTGTTGTGGATGAGCAGGGCGATGACCTTCCCAGCGGTGAGGCGGGTGAGCTGCTGATACACTCGCCCTATTTGATACCGGGTTATTGGAACCAAGCGGTGGAGTATTCGGAAACTGTCCGCGATGGTTGGCTGCATACCGGGGATATCGCAGTGATCGATGCCGAGGGTTACGTGCATCTCAAGGACCGGGCAAAGTTCCGTATCAAGTCCGGCGGCTATAACGTGTTCCCGGTCGAGGTCGAAAACTGTCTGGCTGAACATGATGCAATCGACGAAGTCAGTGTGTTCGGCTTGCCCGATCCAAAATGGGGGGATCGGATTCATGCCGTTGTCACCCTGAACTCGGATACCCCTGTTAGCGGCGCGGAACTGCGTGAGTACTGCCGGGGTAAGATTGCCAACTTCAAGATCCCGAAAGATATCGAGATTTGGGACGCATTGCCCAAAGGCCCGACAGGTAAAATTCAAAAACGCGAAATTATCGAGATTTGCAGTCGCGACGACCAAAGCGGCGCCGCCTGAGCGCCCCTCCTGACCGAATGCTCTTGGGCGGGGAATGAAGGTTCGAAAAACAGTGTGAGGCTTGATCCTGAAATGCGGTCAAGCCTCGTCGTTTCAATGGCCCACCTCAAATGAAGCAGGCCACCCGGTTGAGCAAGTGACCCAGTGAAATCTCTGTCGCTTGCCGCGTGTACCTACGCTTCCATGTGGCGTAGAACCGATCTCTGAAAGTAGGTCAGCGGAGATTCAGCCCCCGGACCAGAGGCCATTTTGCCGACCGTGTATTTGGGCGACATCATCGCACGCTGCATTTTCTCGACGACATATACATCCTCGGTCTGGAAGTCCTGCGTTTCCAGCGGATGCACTTTCCAGTGCGAGCTTTTGATCATGCCGGATACTTTGTCATAACCGGGGATATCCTTGACGGATCCGCGGCTCGACATCCATGATTTTGCGGCCCAGACATAAGCATGCAACCGTGTCACACCGGCGCTTACAGGCTCCATCACGGATATCGAAAAAGACCAGGGGCTTGCCACGATCAGGGTTGTCGGGAACAACATGTAGACGCCGCCATAGCCTTCTTTCTCAGCATGCGGGATTTTCTTCGCGTTCCATTTGTCCATGCGCGTTGACACGAAATTCGGAACACGCGAACGCACGGTTTCGTTTTCAGTCGAGTACCAAACCTGATTGTCGCCATAAGGGTCCCAGATGTTCTTGTCCTGAGTTGGGCCGCCCAGTGTGTTCTTGTGCAGATAGGCCAGGTGGTATCCGTCGATCGCGTTCTCGAAGAACACTTTCCAGTTGCACTGCATTTCATAGGTTACAGGTTCACCGTAGGATATCAGTTCAGGGCTGGTGATGTCGTGCGGCCAGACGACATCTTCCAATCCGCTGAGCCATTCTGACAAGTCCTGATCGGGTTCGGGATTGACAAAGACAATGCCCTTGAAGACCGCGACCGAAGCCCTGTGCAGGCCGTTTTCTTTTTTGTTGATGTCCGGGAAACAGGCTTGCTGGTCGGGGATGCCACGCAGCGCGCCATCCAGGCCAAAAGTCCACGAGTGATAGGGGCACACGACCGTCTTGCCCGCATTGCCGCAGCCGTGGTCCAACAGTTCGGTTCCGCGATGTCGGCAAATGTTGTGGAACGCACGCAGTTCGCCGTCGTTTCCGCGGATTACGACCAGGGTAAAGTGCCCTGCCTTGGCCGTCATGTAATCGCCCGCATTGGCAACCTTTGACTCGACGCCAGCAAACACCCAGCTGCGCGAAAACAGCTTCTTGTTTTCCTGCGCCAGCCATTCATCTGATGTGTAGGCTTCGGGTGGCAATTCCTGGGTAGCGACCTCTGGCATTTGGTTTGGCTGTTGCATGAATGATCTCACAAATGGCTGCTAAGTTTTCATTATTGTCATTGTTGACAGGTAACCTTGAACGCGGCATATGTCAATGCAAAGTGATCGTTCACTAATTTTGACGATTTGGAAGAAATTGGCCGCAAAAACTGCGGTTAATCAAGATTTCAAGGGCTCTTGTCCTGAGCCTGATGGAGAGACTGGAAACGCTATGCCGCGCCCGAGTTTAAAACCGCAACGGTCAGAAGAAATCCTTGATGCCTATATGACCTGCGTGGCCCGGTACGGGCTTGATGGCGCCACCCAACAGCGTGTCGCGGCCGAGGCTGGCGTGAAGCGACCATTGTTACGGCACTACCTTGGCAATCGTGACCAGATGATTGAAGCGCTAAATCAGCATGTCGCAGACGCGCTCAACGCGCTGACATTGGAGTTGGACTGTCATCTTACGCAGATCGAAACAGGCGATCAGCTCTTGGAAATCCTATTTGCCAAAGATGAAGAGATCGACCCACGGCTTGCTGCTGCGTGGCAGGGGTTATCCGCATCAGTCGGGGATCATCCCGAACTTGCGGAGGCGTTGCTGGAAGTCCTGGCACGTTTTGTGGCGGTTCTTGAGAAGTTCTTTGCTCGCGTGTCGCCCGACGCCACACCAGAACGGGTGAAGGCCGTGGCGCAGGGCATTTCAACGATCTTCCTGTCCCTCGATTCACTGGCCGCACTTGACGCGCCGTCAAATTGGCGCACCGAATTGAGGCGGGCGGCTTCATTGCTGACGGAAACTTTGTGATTGCCAAGTCGGGTCGCATCCGACGACGTCAGCGCGGCAGGCCCTCTTCGGTTTGGGCCTGCGTGGACAGCCAGTGACGAAAGCTGCGCAGCGACGGGTCGTCCGACTTGGTTTTAGGCCAAACAAGATAGTAGGCGCCCATCATCTCAACCGCGCCCGGGAAGGCTGCGATCAGTTTGCCTGTCGCGAGGTCCTGTTCGATCAAATAGTTGGGCAACAACGCAACGCCAAGACCGTGAACCGCCGCTTGATTGATCGTTGTGTATTGATCGTAAATCGTTCCGGGCAATGCGTCGGGATGGCTTGTCCCCATATGACTGAACCATTCTTGCCAGGCGTGGGGCCGGGTCTGGATGTGCAGCAATGGTAGTTTCAGCAGATCTCGCGGTGATGGCGGCGCGCCTTTGGGCAGCAGGGATGGCGCGCAAACCGGCAATACACTTTCCACACGCAGCAACAGCCGATCCGTGCCGGGCCAATCGGGTTCTCCAAAATGCAGCGCCGCGTCGAAGGGTTCAGCGGTGAAACTGAACGGACGCAGGCGGGTCGACATGTTGATGGTTATTTCCGGGTGCATTCGGGCAAATTCGGGTAATCTGGGCACTAGCCACCGCATTCCGAACGTCGGCAAAATCGCAAGGTTCAAGGTGCCACCAATAGGAGCCATGTGCAGCTTTAGCGAGGCCTGAGCGATCTGGTTCAGGCCTTGCCGAACCTCGGCTACATATTCCTGCGCAACCGGCGTCAGCAGCAGGCGTTTGCGATCCCGACGGATCAGATCGACACCTAGCTGGGCTTCCAGTGTTTGCAATTGCCGGCTGACGGCACTTTGGGTCAGGACAAGCTCATCAGCGACCGCAGAAGCCGAGCCTAAGCGATCCAGCGCTTCAAGGGCGCGGAGTGATGAGATTGAGGGGAAAAGGCGGCGTGGCGTTACCATCTATGCGGTCTGCTCATGAATTGCCCCGTTATCTTGCAGTTATTTGCGCTTTGTTCAAACATCTTGTTGATTGTCTGCTTCAGTAATTGGCTGGGCCTTAAGTCCTCGTCACTGCCACTGCTGCGCATCATAGATCCACCCTTCCTTATGCTGTCCGGCCCAATAACCGATCGCAAACAGTTCGGTCATGTATTCGGGGTCGAAGGGTTCCTGCGGCTTTCTTTGAAATTCCTTGGGGATATAGGTGATGTTGGCTTGAAACCCGTCCCGGTTCGCGAGGGTCAGGATGCTTTCGATATTGCCAAGGCTTTGCGAACGGATCAGCATTTCGAACGCGCGGTTAGCCACTACGGTTGCATTTCCGGGCAAGGGATCGAAACTCGGTCCCAGCGTTTTGTTGTGGATTAACCAAATGCGGTTATTTTGGTCGCTCAGCCCAGCGTCCCGCAACAGCTGACGCATCTGCAAGTCGTATGGGTAGGCAAAAATCTCGCGGGTCAGACCGCCATCCACATGCAGTTCTTCGCGTCGAACTTCGCCATTGGTCACCTTGATTGTAACGGGTTGGAATACGACAGGTATTGAGACCGAGGCCAAAATTACGTCCCGGATAAGCTCCCGTGCGCCAAATCTCTGCAGGTGCCTAAATCTGGTTGAATCGTTAGGTCATGTGCGAGATGACACCGATCGAAACGGCAGGCATTGCAAAAAATGCGCTTACGTGTTTCGGCTGATCTCACTCTTTAAATTGTCACCATTGACAGTCGTTTGCTGTTTGCCTATCTCGTTTCAAAGCACCGTAAGATCGGGCAAGTGTTAACCACTGTTACTGAGGTCAAAACATTCAGCTTGCCAACCGTGAAGACGACGGCCCTAGGAGGGGACAGCATGCCGCAAATGTACCATGAGTTACCTGCAGAGGCGTATACATCGCAGGAGTGGTTCGACCGAGAACAGCGAGAGATATTCTCAAAAACATGGCGTTTTGCTGGTTTTATGGAAGATTTGCCCGAGCCAGGCCATTATCTTTCGGTTCAGGCGGGATTGAACAACTTGTTCATCGTCATGGGGAGGGATCGCAGGCTGCGGGCCTTCCACAACATCTGCAGACATCGGGGCACCCAATTGATCCGCGCCGTGGGAAAGACCCAAAAAGCGCTGACCTGCCCCTATCACGACTGGACCTATGATCTAGAGGGCAACCTGATCTCGGTCCCGGATGAGCATCGCGAATATAAGTTCGTCGACAAATCCTGCCTTGGCCTGAAACCTGCTTCGGTCGATATCTGGAAGGGTATGTTGTTTGTGCATCCCGACCCGAACGCAGGGTCGATCATGAAATGGTTCGGCGATGTGGACGACAAAGTCGGGCCGCACGTGCCAGAAGAGCTGGTGGAGCACGAGGACACATCCAACACCTATGAGATCAAGGCCAACTGGAAGATCGTCGTCGAGAACTACATCGACGTCTACCATCTGAGCCACCTGCATTCGAACACCTTACAGATGTATGACCACGCCAATGCGCAATATGGTTGGTATGGGCCGCACTACATCTTTTGGGAACCGCCGGTCGCAGAGTTCGCCAAAGATCAGAACAAAAAGCTTCAGATGCCTCGGGTCGTTCCCGAAGATCAGAATGGTGCATGGGTGCCGATGCTGTTTCCAGGGGTAGGAATTGGCGCGTCCGAGGACGTGTGGAACGTCTTTATCATTACCCCGCTTGCTTCGGACAGGACGCGGATTCTGAACCGGACGCGTGTTGCCAATGCCTCGGGCTGGGAGTTTTCGAAACAGGCCACCCGGTCGGCGTCCTTCTGGAACAATTTCGGCATCAAAGGCAAATATGACGGTGATGATGCGTATGATGAAAACGATCCGATGGCCTCGGGCGATTTCACGCAAGAGGACATCTATGCCTGTGAACAGCAACAGAAATCCCTGACATCGCCCTATTTTGAGGTCGGTCCAGCCGCCGTTGGGGAAAGCCCCGTGGTTCAACACCAAAGGGTCGTTCGCGATTGGTTGCAAGAAGAATGATCAACTCCGACGACCGGTTGTCGATTGCGACCTTGCTGCGGGTCTTCCGCACAAAGATCGCAACGACCTGGGGTCTGACCCTGGTTGAAACGGGGTTGTTTACTCTCCTTCCCCTGTTGATCGGCTATTCGATCGACGGTCTGTCGAATGGGGACTACACGTCGTTCATCCATTTCGGTGTTGCGATGGCAGCGCTGCTGGTTGTGTCGACGTTGCGCCGAATTTACGACACCAGGGCCTATGGCACGATCCGCGTCGAATTGGGTAAGGCGCAGGCCAAACGGGATGCGGGGCGCGAGGTCTCGGTGCTAAATGCGCGGGTGCTGATGGCCCGCGAACTGGTTGATTTTCTAGAGAATGAGGCCCCTGAATCAATGGGCGCGGTCGTCCAGGTTCTGGTCTCGGTCGGTATTCTGATGTCTTTTCACGGGGCACTTGCCACCGCCGCAGGGACCGCTGCGGTGACTATTCTGATCATCTTCACCCTGTTTTCGCGTCGCTTCTTCCGCCTGAATGGGCTGTTGAACCACCAGTCAGAAAGACAGGTGACTGCGTTGCAAAGCATGGATTTGAAAAAGATCGACCAACACTTGTTTCGATTGCGCAGGCATGAGGTTCGGTTGTCGGATTCCGAGGCGCTTGTCTACGCAGTGATTTTTGCTGTCCTGCTTGGCATGCTGGCCTTCAACCTGTGGTTTGCGGCGACGCAAAGCGGGGCGACGGCAGGGCAGATCTTCTCGGTTGTCACCTATTCGTTCGAGTTTGTGCAATCGGTCGTGGTTTTGCCGATGGTCCTGCAAAGCCTCGCGCGCTTGTCCGAGATCACCGAGCGGATCAACGCGCCGGCATCGAAACAGGGTGCCAATGCCTAATCCATTCAATTCAAATACCCGGCCCATATCGGGTATCATCACACATCCTGCCCATTCGCATGGCACGAATTTCGGAGGCTCAAATGACCAGAGACTTTCACCCGCTTGAGGTGCTTGAAACGCGTAGTGAGATCGGCGGGCAGGCCAAATCCATCATGTTCGCCGTGCCGGCGCATCTGGCCCAAGACTTTGCCTGGCGTGCCGGTCAGCATTTGACCCTTCGCTTTTGGATCAAAGGCGAAGAGGTGCGTAGAAGTTATTCGATCTCGTCCTCGCCCGTTTCAGGGGATCCGCTGCGTATCACCGTCAAACGGGTGAAAAAGGGGCTCGTCAGCAACCAAATCAACGATACGGTTCAAAAGGGTGATGTGATCGACGTCATGCCGCCATTCGGCAGTTTTTGTCTGGATACAGACCCGGAGGAACGGCGCACACACTACTTCTTTGGGGCTGGCAGTGGCATCACCCCGTTGCATTCCATGCTTCAGTCTGTGCTTTTGGCCGAACCTTGGTCGGTTGCGCATCTGGCCTATGGAAATGCGAACGCGGACAGTATCCTGTTCAAAGAGGAGTTTGTCGCATACCAGCAGGCTTTTTCTGAACGCCTGACGGTGCATCACCTTCTTTCCAAACCCTCAATGTGGTCCAGTTTCGCTTATTGGCGCCGGGGTGTCATCGACAAGGATGCGATCGAGGCGCTGATCACAGAAAATCCGCCTTATGCCCAGAATGCCCAGTACTACATCTGTGGTCCCGGCGGGATGAACAAAGCGGTTAAAGACGCGCTTATGTCTTTGGATGTGCCTGCCAATCGGATTCACATGGAAAGCTACGGCGGCGCGCAAGAGACCGATGACAGTATCAAAGGCGTTGATGCTGTTGTGGACATAACGCTGAACGGTCAGCGACAATCGGTTCAGATGGCATCTGGTCAGACGATCTTACAAGCTGCTCAACAGGCGGGGTTGGAGCCGCCATATTCCTGCCAGTCTGGGGTCTGCGGCGCGTGCCGGTGTCAGGTGAAAAAGGGTTCGGTTCATATGCGGGCGCGAACCGCTTTGGATGATAATGAGATCGCGAAAGGTGCCGTCCTGTCTTGCCAGGCGGTTGCCACGACGGATAAGCTTGCGGTCAGTTACGATTAACCCGGCCATTGGCCGGGCCGTCGCCGTCAGGTTTTGTCTTCCAGCGTTTCAGCCAATTTCAGCGCAGCGAAATAGGACGAATAACCCCATGTTTTCGGCGGTTTGAGCGGAATGAATGCATCCGTGGTGATAAACAGGTTTACGATTCCGTGGGCGACGATTTCACAGGCTTGTTTGTCGGCTTTCGGGTGCGACGCAAGAACGATATCTATCGCGACCTTATAAAAGGCCTCCATCGATTCCAGCAGCGGCTTGCGAAGTTCTGGGTAGATCTCAATCGAGTTGACGAGGGCCTGGTAACAAATGTTAGTCCGCGGATCCATCTCGCCGTCTGAGTTAAACAAGGCTTCGATCAGATTACGGACACCGGGGTGACCGGCCAGTGAGGCGCGCAATGTATCACTCTGTCTGTTAAATGTTTCGACGACATGCTCACCTAGCGCCAGAACCATGGCTTTGCGGTTGCCAAGGTGATGACGGATCAGCGGACGCTTCAACCCGGCCTGCGCCGCGATATGTTCAAGCGTGGCACCTTCGACACCATACAGTACGACGCACGACATAAAGGCATCGAGGACTTCTTTTTTACGTTGATCTTGTACCGAGGGTCGACCCATGCGATTACCCTTACACAGAAACGGAATTTTAGTGATATCTTAGTTGAAATTGACTGTCAATACTGACAGTCAATTTAAGTTTAGAGTGTCTACCGCTCTTCAGCGCTTTCTGCATTAGTGCCCATCGTTCCAGACGATAATCTAACGCAAGCAGTGTTCAAGCTTCCCGGTGGGGCGAACTGTTTGAGGGCGGTGGGTCTAGGTGAAAAGCCCAAGCCTTTCTCCTCCCGCCACATCCGCAAATCTGTTGAGATTTGGGAACAGAGTGTTCAGTGCCGAAGGTTGCACACCAAACCAAATAGATAGGTCAGCATAAAGTTGATCGGTCGAGGTCGTTGGAATCAAAACACCGTCACCCACATCAAGTTTGTTGTCGCTGGCCAGACCAAGTTCGGGGTAGTCCCCCAGAATCAGCCCGCCTTTGACAGCATTGCCCATAACCAGGGTATTGCCGCCCCAACCATGATCCGTACCGTTACCATTCGACGTCAGCGTCCGGCCGAAATCTGATCCGGTGAATGTCACGACACGATCGGCCAACCCCATGTCGTCAAGCGTTGCCTGAAAGGTGCCGAGCGCTTCGGACAATACGCGCAGCATACGGGCATGGTTCGCCAACAGTTCATCATGATGGTCCCAGCCAATATAGCGCACGAAAAACGTTTGCTGCTCGTGACCCAACCGGTCTGAGGCGGCAATCGTTTTGGCGACCATGCGCAATTGCTGAGCAAGGTCCGAGGATGGGAAGGACCGGGGTATCTTGATCCCGCGGGTTGCTGATTTGAACGTCTCGTGTTTGGACTGCGCGTCGCGGGTCAGGTTCAGATATGTCTCGCGAAAGGGGTCGCCGTTTTGATCGGCATTCATCATTCGGTTGAAACTGTCCAAAAGCAGGTTGTTGAGCGGACTTTTCTCTTCTTTCACGTACAGACCGACGCTGCCCTTGTCTGTGATTGCATATGGCAAGTCGATCTTGCCGTTCTGCGCAATGTTGTTTCCGGCCAATGAGATGTTCATGCCGATCTCGTGCGCCGATTTTGAGGGCTGCAGGTCATCGGCAAAGAACCCGAACCATCCGTCGTTCACACGCAGATCCGGACGCGAGGTTTGCCAGTGTTTGAACTGGTCCGCGTGGCTCAGCAGTCCCAGGGGGAGTGCGGCCGAGCCGTCGTAGAAATGCTCTTTCCGGACTCGTTCGATCAAGGGCCCAACATTGGCGACAAAAGAGAGGCGCCTTTGATCGAACAGCTCGGCCATTTCGGGCATCGACGGGTGCAGGCCAAAGCTGCGGCCCAGCCGATCTTTGGGCGTATCCAAGTCCAGCAGCTCACCTCGCGAAAGGGCAAGATTGGCCCGCGTTTCCGAGTATTGGCCGTGCGCGATTTTGTCCTTTGGCACCAGCATGTTGAAGCTGTCATTGCCGCCATCCAACATAACAAAAACAAGCGCCCTGCGGGCCGGTTTGATCATTCCCGTCCCTGCTTGCACCAAACCGGGCAGTGCGGCACCCATCATCGCGCCAGTCGCGGCAACACCGGTCGAGGACAAAAACTGCCGGCGCGTAAAGGATTTGGTCAGCATGGGCTCAGGCCTCCTGCACGGTGAATTCTGGGGAAACGGCAATCATGAAGGCGATGGTCTGCACCACCCATTCGGGATTGTCCGCATACTGAACATAGGCCTGCTTGATCCGTTTGCGCACTTCGGCATCAGTCCGACCGGTCAACAGTACGGAAATCCGATCTATCAGCTCATCATGACGGCCACGGTTCTGTGCGATTTTTATCTCTTCGCTCAGGTCGAAGCGCAGCGCGTTCTTGGAATTGGCCCATAGCGTATCGGGGTCAAATTCCATCACCATCATCTGTTCAGGGCCCGTGCCGATCTGAGTCGAGACCAGCGGCAAGTAGCCGCCAAAGAACCAGTAGTAGATGTTGTTGACATAAGCGACTGAGGTCGCGGCTGTGTGCAGCTCGAACTCGGGCGCGCGAAGGCCCATTTTCTGCAATGCGCCGTGCGGGGTGAAATCGGGTTTGTAGAAATTGAACACCGTGGGCGCGGACAGCGGATGCATCTGCAGCGCCTCTTGAATGTCATCACCCAGCAGCCACAGCTTGCCGGTCTGGTTATGTGCTCCAAACGCAAGCAGAACCTGCGTGACGCGATGCAAGGGCGATTTCAGCTTTTGGGACTGTACTATCTTTGTCGGGGATTTGTATGCTGAAGGCAGGCGTTTGGCGGCAACCTCATTGGTCAATGGGTAGGTCAGGATTGTGCGAACCGCGCTTTTCAGATCTCCGTTTGGACCAAATGCCCGGGACACCGCTTCGACATAGGCGGGCGAGGGATTGGAGGTGACCAGACGGTTGATCAGATGGGTTGCGATGAACGGCGCGGTCGTAGGGTGGGCAACCAGCTGGTCGATGGTCGAACGGATTTCTTTTGGGCCGGACTGATCGCCGGGCAGGGTAAGACGACCGTTCAGCAGGGCCTTTGCGCCGCGGTCGTGATAGGGCTCTTCCACGATCATCGGTTTTGTGGCGTCGATGAAAGGCACTGTCTTATAGGCGTTTTCGACCCCGTCATCAAACTGAACGGGATAGCCGTTATAGCTGTTTTCCCAGAACGATGTGTTCCACTCGTACTTATAGGCCGCGGGCAACAAGCCGGTGAAGACCCGAGCAAGCTCCTTGATGTCGCGATTGTCATAGGTCGGGATCGGATCCCCACTGGCATCTAGTTTCTCGGTGCCATCGGGGTTCAGCTCGAACAAGCCAATAGAAAACAGCTGCATGATCTCACGCGCATAGTTTTCATCCGGATGGATGTTCTTTGCCTCGTTCGCCTTTTGATTGGTCATATGCGACAGGTAGATACCCATCATCGGGTGCATCGACACATCGTACAGAAGGTCTGAATAACTGCCGAACGCGTGCTTATAGAGCAGGTCATAGTAATTCGCCATCCCGATGGCATCCAGCTCCAACGATGACGCGTCCGAGATGACTAGGATCTCGGACAGTGCCTGCGCAACACGCTGGCGCAGCAGATCGTCGCGTTGCGTCAGGGTGTGGTTCCACCAGGCCATGTGGAAATACCATTTATAGGGCAGGGCGGGGTTGTTGCCGTCGCCGTTGATCGCCCATTCGCCATGCGCGCGTTTTAGGCGCTTTCGGAAGCTCTTCCAAATCTTGCGAGTGGACTTTTCGAACGGCCCTTTGTTACCGATCGAGGCGTTCAGCTGATCATCCAACCAGCGTTCCGGGCCGGTCTTGCTAACCTGATGCAGTAACCTCTGATCGGCCCCAAGCGTGGCCTGCATCAAGAATCGACTGGTGTCTTCCAAGGATGACTTCATGGTGGATGGCGGTCCTTTAGATCTGACGACAGCAACTGGAATTGGCATAAACTGTCATGGAAGACAAAATAAAACTTAATCCCGCCGTTTCAACCCGAAGAATTCGATATCCGCAAAAAAAATGCCCCGTTTCCGGGGCAGTTGGGGTCAAATTTGTAAGGTAGCTTTAGTTTGCGTAATTCATTTTCAAACCAAGCGATGAGGTATTGCCATCGTATTCGATCGCCGCGTCTTCGAAGGCCGGCAACGATCTGACGCCTGCGCCCTTGGAATATGCCCAACCTTCTTGCGGGATCGGCCCTTTCATCTCGAACTGGCCGTTATCGTTCTGGTCATGGTGGATCATGATCGCAAGCTGTCCGGGATTCTGGTTTTTGAGAGTTCCGGAAACCGAGCTACCTGATGCCGGGATCTTTGCGTAGCCCACGATTTTCGCCATTTGGCTTTGGTCAAATGCGGCCTTATCGTCAAATGCCAGGACGTGGATGACGCCCCCGCGTCCGGCGTCAACACCAGTGATATCGATCTGTATGTCCCCAGCCGTAGCCTGGGAGGCCGCCAGAGTCATAAGGCCAGCGAAGAATGCAATCTTGGTCATTGAGTTTCTCCTGAACAGTTAACCAATGTAAATTCCGAACAGACGCCATGCGAGATCCTGCACGACGTAAAGCAGCCCGAAGGCGAACCACATGATCGTGATGGCGTAGAAAAGCGGCGGGTTTTCCTGGCTGTCGATTGTTTCAATCAAAAAGGCCTGGCCGGTCATGAAGGATGAAGCGGCCCACCACATGAACAGCAACCCCCAGATCGCGTAGACCTGAAACCATGTGGCCAACAGCAAACATAAGAAGATGATCCAAGAAAGGGGGTGGGATTTGAGGTATTGCATTGAACTTCTCTATCTATTTTCGGGGTTTGTGCCCGCATCAAAGTGGGCACGACGAAGGGTTACCTATGCCTCAAAAAACTGCGTGGCTTTGAAGAGGCTGTGTAATATTCTGGCTTGCCGCCATTGCTGATCAGTTGAAGTTCCGTCCACGCGGGCGCCGTGCCAACTCTTTAGTCATGGATTGCCTGAAGCTGGTCGAACTGCGCCTTGTCCAACCGGTAGAACATCAGGGCAACAATCGAGGCCATGTATATGACGAGGCTAAGGCAGGCATAGTTCCATCCCAGTGCACGGGTGACCTCGGGGGTCAGGTTCGATTGATCTGGCGATTCCGGAAAGCCAACATATGCCAGAAACATTCCAGAGATCGCTAACCCGCCAGCCGTCCCTGCCTTAAGCACGAATGTGATGACCGATGTGATGATCCCTTCGTTCTGGAAACCGTTCTGGCTGATACCCAATTCAACGACGTCTGCGGTCATCGACGTCAACAGGGACGTGGTCCAGACAATCAGGATGATTTGCAGAATGCCGTGAACAAACAGCAGCCAGATCAAAAGCTCGGTGCCATTTGCAGGGAAGAACCCGATTTCACGCAGCACGTAAGGGGCAACACCCACAACTGCCGAGAGGATCGACAGGTAGATCGCGCTCGACTTTTTGTCGCCGGATCGTGCGATGGGTTTCAGGGTTACGCCCGCAATCAAAGCGCCGATCAGGTTGGCCATCAGGATCAGAGCTATTTGGTCATTGTTCAGCTCCCAGAAGAACGAGGTCAGGTAGGTCCACAAAGCTGCTCCGATCCCGGCGCCCACAGCGAAAATGGCCGAGCTTACAAATATGGCAAGTAATGCGGGCAGCTTGAACGCCGCGAAAAACTGTCTGAAGAACCCTGAGATGCTGTAAGTCGCCACATGCGAAATATCCAGCATTCTATTCTGCCATTTGCGCGTGCCCAATGCGGTGACAGTGATAGCCAGCGCTATGAGGATTGCGCCGACAAGGCCTGCTTCCTGATAGCCGGCCTGGTTGAGGATGCCGTAAGGCATCGTGTCAGTCGGAACCAACCAGATCACATACATCGCGATGACCATGATCTGACCAGCAATCCAAGTGACCGAGACCTTGAGGCCAGACAACATGGTTCGTCCGCCATAGTCCTTGGTCAACTCTGGCACCATCGCGTTGTGTGGTACATCAAACAACGTCATCGCCGTCCGCAGAAGGATCGTTGTGATCAGCAGGAACCAGAATAGCTGGGTCTCTGAGGTCAGTGCTACAGGTGGGTTCCAAATTAACCAGAAAAGGAGCGCGACAGGTATGATCGCCGCGTAGATGAACGGGTGGCGCTTGCCAGCACGAGAACGCGTGTTATCCGACAAGTAACCAACAACAGGATCGGACACAGCGTCGAACATCAGAGCAATGAAAAGGGCAAACCCCACCGTTTCAGCCGGAAGGCCGATGACCAGATTGTAGTAGATAAGCAGGAAGAAGCTAAGACCGTTCGACAAGATGCCGTTGGCAATGCCGCCTGCCCCGTAAAACAGCTGCATGCTGACCGGTGGGCTTTCAGTACTGGTATTCATATTCTCCTCCGGAACTTCTTGCAGCAAGGCGGTGAGTGATCGATCACTCAAAGCAGATCATAAGGATCGTTTTTTGTCAAAGGTGTTAGACAATGGTACCTAACGACCGCGTTTGAGAAGCAAATGACCGCCGAAGCAATAGGCAACAAGCAGCGGCCATTCGCGTAGTGGGGTGCCAATCCCGACCGCGTTCGCGGTCGGGTGCTTGATCAGAAGTTATGCGACAGGCTCACACGTACAGCGGTGCCGGAAACATCCCTGATCTGCAGGCCCGCGTCAGGTTCGTTCACATCGCCAAGCGTACCATATGTGACATCAACCAGAATTCGGGTCTGACCAATCGAGTGTACGGCACCCAGCGTGATACCTTTGCCGCCGCCTTCGTAGTCAAAGCCAACAAAACCGCCTTCAGGTTCTGAGCGGGACAGAATGCCGTAGAAGTACCATTTCGGGTTCAGCAAATAGCCGACGCCAATTTGGTAGTCGACCGAGTTTTCCGCAAATTCCGCAAGAGGACCGCCAAGAACCGGAGACTGTACGGCGACATCATCCCAGTTCCTCCAGCGGATCGATCCAAAGGCACCCCAAGGGCCCCTGATCGCACTTTGCACGTTCAGTGCGACCGTCTGAGGGGTGCTCAATTGCGTCGTCACGTCAGATGGCGAAAGGGGTTGCAGCTGTTCGACACCATCCAAATCGTGATCGATTTCCGAGTAGTATGTCAGGTCGGCGCGAAAGGCGATCGACGGGATCTCATATGCGGCACCCACAAGGAAGCCGGGGTTGAAGTCACCCTCGGAATCCAGCGAGTAGCTGAGAGAAGGATTAATCAGTGCACCGCTGAAATCGTTAATCTTTTCGAACCGTACCCCGGCAAAGGCACTGAAGTTTTCATTGAACTTGTACCGCGCCATCAGGGCGACCTCGGTGCCGCGATACCTGACGTTGGTGCCAGCAGAAGGAGCGCCCGTACCGGTTGGGTACAGTAGCTTATAGTTGACCGAGTTGAAGCCGTGGATTGCGACTGCCCATTTGTCGCCTACGTCCTGTTTGTAGGCCAGGGACAGGCCGCTAATGCTGGGTGTGACGTTACCTGTTGGCTGTCCGAATTCAGTGCCTTCGGTTTTTGAATCGGCCCATCCTCCGGTGATCTCGACATAGCGGCCCTGCTCAAAAAGGAACCGGTTTACCGACGGAAACCCCTCGATCCCGCCAGCAAATGCTGGGCTTGAAATCAAGCCCGCGCCCAATGCCAATGTTGCAATTTTCTTCATTCTTCCCTCCCTTTCCTCGGCTTTGTGTCTTTAATTGTGCCGAGGGGATCTGATGTGACCGTGGCGCAAAGGCGCTTTGGCCTGTTTAAAGCGCCGTGGTTTGCGCATGGTCGTGCAACCATCGAATGACGTGTCTTCAAAAGGTTGCGTTTCCGGCCTGTGGAACTGTTTGTGGTGCAGTAGGGAGGCGCGCAGCGTTTGGCCGTCGCAATTACATACGATGGCGAAATGTGGTCTTCCGTTTGAATGCAACGCCGCGCCCCTGATGTGGGCCGCTTTGCAGCAGGCAATACCAATTGGTTCGGCGAACAAGCCGATTGCGCGTTTTTTCATAGTCCCTGTCGTTTATTGCATCCCAGTCATAGGCCGGGTTTTTGGTCTGATTATTGCGGTGCGAGTAGCCCCGGGCTGACACCTCCTCGTTGCTTAGAAGTTTTGATTGGCGCGCTCCTCCTGGGTCTGCGCCGCGTTTCGGAACAACTGTTCTGCGCGAACCCTACCAACGACCCGAATGTACTCTGGATTGGTCATGGATTTGCCCCTGTTGCTTGCCTGTTGGCTATTTGTTTGTCGGATCTGACAGTTATTTGTTGCACATAGTCGACATCTTTTCAATACGTTTGTATTGTACGTTTGAATTGGAATATTCATTCGTGGCAAACGTTGTATTTTCAGGGCTTTGATCCAGTTCTCACAAACACCAAGGTTCCGCTCACACTTTTGCGGGATTTACGCTAGGAAAGGCCGATGACGCAAAATTTGACAGAGAATCGGGCCAAACAGCGCGACAAGAACCGAGAACAGAAGCGACGCGAACTTGCCGAGAACGCGATTGCGACAATTGCGCGGGCTGGATACGCCAACACCACCTTGCGGGATATCGCGGCCTCGACAGGCGTGTCGCTGGGCAAAATTCAGTATTATTTTCCCGAAAAAGAGGGGTTGCTGTTGTATTGCGTAGATCTGTCGGTCGACCGGTTCACGTCACAGCTGAACGAGATTCTAGATGCAGAACTCAGCCCACGCGAGGCGCGCGGTGCCTATATCGAGCTGTTTGCCCATTCGATCCTCAACTATGCGCATCTACACAGGCTTTGGTATGACATCCGCAATCAGGCTATGTTCGATAGCCAGCTCAGGCCGCGAGTTGCTGACGTCGAGGCCCGGTTTGTCGCAATTTGTGACGAGCTCGGAAAAAAATTTGCTGTCGATGATGTGCGTGGTGTGGAAATCTATGTGATGCTGGACGGCGCCTTTCGGTATTACATCCAGCAAAGCATAGCTGGGATGCCAATCACGGCCGAGGACATCGTGCGGCACTTAAAGCGCATTATAGGGTACCTGACGGGTGAAATGTAAGTTGCGGACCAATACTCCGCCGTCTCGCTATTCGCTTGCCGGGGCGTATGTTCGTTCTGTTTCCGCTCGAGTTGAAGGCAAGGTTTTCCGCCGATTATCTTTGGCTGATGGAGCTCTCGCATGCAGTATATTGTCATGGCAGAAAATAAATAGAACGATGACGCATTGGCTTTAATAATGCTGAACCAACCGCGTTTGCTGTGCTTACTGCTACTTCAGTTTGGACCGATGACGTGGCCTAGGTGTTAGGTCTTCTTCCTGCGTCACGTTGACAGAGAGCGAATGATCAAGCGCCCCTGTTGCAATGGGCTGACTTAGTTGTTTTCAGGATCGCTATCGGATCGAGGGTCCTTATATCGGTTCAGGTCCAGCACGCCTGCCTGAACGGGGTCGCTTGCCAGAAACATGGTCATCACCTGATCGCTGGCTTCCCAAAACCCCGGGCTTGTCCTGCGCAGGCCATAGGTGGCTACGATATCGATCCATTCGGCCTGCGACCGCACTGATTTGAGGTCGGTTACAAAAGACGCCAGCTGGGCTTCCTGAAGTCGAAAGTAGAAATTCGTATAGCTTCCGATCACCCCCGGCAGAATGGTCAGCACGTCGGCTCGCGGATTCCTGCGATCTTTTTCTTCAAACAAGAACGCCACATTGTAATGGGCCTTATCGTGGAGCAGCGAATAGAGAGACGTGGAACCATATTCGTTGTCCACCAAAAGCAGGGAAACATCTGACAGATGCCTGACCCAATCGCCTGTTTGATCCGCGAGTGCCCGCAAGTTATCCACAACTTCTGAACTCCCATTCGAACAGTCGTCGCTTTTGCATCTGTTGATCGTGTCCTCGACAGCCCAAAGACCGTTGCCGCGATTTAGAAGTTCCAGGAGGAACTCTTGCTTAGGCGTCTCCGTTTTAAAATCTATGCCAGTCGAAAAACTGTCATCGACACGGCGCCGGTGCCAATAGGTGTGCAGCTCGGCCAGTGCCCCCTGATACCAGGTTTTGTGCATCCTTTGCCTGACGCCGCGCGGCATGAAGTTCAGGAAAGTGTCCTCACTCTCCATCCGCAGCTCGTCCATGTATAACCGGGTTGAAAGCTGGTGTTCGAGCCGACCGAAAACATCAAAGCCTGCGACCAAGTCGTAATAAATACGTTCGAACACCGGATAATCGATAACCCATGCGGTTTCCGGGATACCGCCGTGGAACCCGGTCATGGCAGAGGCATTGTCGAAATGCCGAAACACGGTAATCAGCGCCTGGGGGTTGGTGCCCTCGCCATCCCAGATTGCGTCATATCCAAACCCGTTTTTGTGCGCCGCGCTGTTGCGATATCGGGCATCCCGAAACTCAAGATACTTGATCTGGTTTTTGTGAGACATTCCCTGAAGGTCCCCCAAGAGCCCTACATTTGCAGTACCTACTGGCAATTCCAGAAAGGCCGCCCCGTCCGCCAAAAAGCTGGGGTCTGTGACGGACAGATCGGCATCTGGGTCAAGGAAACTGACCCAGAAACGATCTTCAATCACGTCAACGGCGGTTTCGCCGTGACAGACCGGTCCGCGGATGAAGCTGCGCACATAAAACAACGCGTCATCCAAAAGAAACTGATAGCGGCTGCGGGCCGGTATGTTGGCAAAGGTGCTGAAGGGGTTGCCGCCTTCGTCTTCTCCGTACGCAGGCAAGTCAGTGACGGACCAGGCCGGATCAAGGAATAGCTGCTTGTATCGCGCCAAACGATCCGGCCCAAAGCTATAGACCAGATGATCTTTGTGCACGATCGTTTCGTCGAATGCCTGCAGGCGATAATAAAACGGCCTTGGGCCGGGACTATCGAAGGGACGGCGTGTCGCGATGATCTCAATCTTTGATCCTGGTGGGCTGGCGGACCGCACCAGCTGAAAAAACTGTCTTGGATTTTCGGTTGGAAAGTGGAGGCGCGCCAGAAACAGATGTTCGTATACATATCTGCTCATCAATTGATGGCGCAGGTCGGGCGCGTTCAGAAAGGCCTCCCATTCTGTGATCTGATCCTGAATGTCCTGAGGGATTTCTGGTGTGGCCGATGGCACGGGCGCACCATTTTTAAGCCATGACATGAGGGTTTGGTATTCTTGCTCACTCAGTGGGGCTGTGGCGTAGGGCATTCCCGCCCTTGGGTTTGCCGTGCTGAAGGCGTCGAATTCCTGTGTTGTAGGACAGGTCAGGGGGCGATCAATCGACAAACCAAGCTGGGTTGGGACAGGTGCGTTAGCCGTCAAACGGGCTTGCCTGCCGAGGTTAAGGGAGCGCTCTAACACCGATCCACTCGCGCCGGTCACCTCGGATGACGGAAGAACGGGAAAAAAACCAAGATCCCGCCACCCGGGATTTGTGTGCGCGTCGATGCCAAGCCGTGTTGGTTGCGCATCTTTTAGTCGTTCGGAGTGGTAAACCGCCTCTTTACTGGCGCCGCGCAACAGGCCGGCAGGCGATGTCAGCTTGAGTTGGCAGGGTGCGTCATAGCAACTGTGACAGACCACGCAGCGGTGGTTCAGGATATCCTGCACGTTAGCCCAGTCCGCATTTTCCAGCTTGTCGTCATTGGTCGCACCGGGTGCTTCTGCATCTGACTGGGCCAACCCCTGATCAGCAAGCAAAAATGCAATCGAAGCCGCTAAAACACGGGTGATAAAACACCAATCTTGTAATGTTCGCAGCATAGATGCCCCCGTCTGAATGGTTTGTTTTCATTGACCATCACGCCAAGCCCAAAGGCTTAACAGGGTTATACTACTGAATTGATATCGTTTGTCGCGTTTCCTGAACTTTTACGTTGAGGCAACGCCGGCGGTGTTTGCCGCAGTTTCACATGCGGCAAAGTAGATGTATCTGGATCTTAGATTGCCAATAGTGTCAGACCGTTGCACCCTTGATGCGTATGGCCGATCCCACGCTACCAGCGCAAAGGCCAATGCCAATTGCGACCAACAGCTCAAATGTATCGACCGTGGCAAACGAACCATGGGCGAATACGAAGGTCGCCAACACCCCGACAATGCCCCCCATCAATGCGCCCAGCCAAATGCGGCGTGTCATCATTCCCAGGGCCAGCCCAAGGATACCCGGCAGACTGATGACGTTGGCCCCGATTGTTCCCAGAATTTCCAGCATGTCATGTCCCTTTTTCAGTCTGCCCGAGTACTCAGGAATGACTTGATGTCATCGCCGTCAGCTGCGGCCTGTTGTTGCAACGAACCCTGCGCTTTGCTGGCCAAGGTTTCGGTCACTTCCTGATACCGCTCCTGATAGCCGGGTGGCAGGCTATGGGCGATGCCCTGGTGGCAATCGATACAGGTCATGTTTTCATCAATGGCGCGTTGGTGCTCAGAGGCCGCGCGCGTTTCCTGCAACGTGAAATCCATATAGTCGAAGTTGTGGCAATTCCGGCATTCGCGACTGTCGGAGGCCTTCATCTTCTTCCAGACGGCGGTCGCCATGCTCAGACGGTGCTCTTCGTATTTCTCGGGTGTACTGATCGTGCCTGCCAGCTCGTGATAGACGTCCTTGACCGCCATGATCTTGGCTTTGATCTTGTGATTCCACTCATGTGGCACATGGCAATCGGAACAGATAGCCCGCACACCGGAGTGGTTGTTGTAGTGGATCGTCTCGCGATACTCGCCCAGATTAGTCTCCATCGTATGGCATGAGGTACAGAACTCCTCGGTATTCGTCAGCTCAAGCGTCCAGTGAAACCCGCCCCAGAACAGGATTCCAGCCAGAAAACCCGCAAGGATCAGAAAACCCGAGCTAAAGGCAACCGCCGGGGTCCAGATCCAGTTCCAGATGCGGCCAATCCACCCGCGTTTTTCAGGAGAGTCTGCCATGTTGGTGCTCCTTTCATTCTTGCGTTGGATTAATTGCCCGAGGACGGTTGAAAGACGTTTTCAACCAATGGCGGTGCGTCTGCTTGTGGTACGTGGCATTGGTTGCAGAAATAGCGGGTGCCTGCGATGTGATCCAACTCGTTGCCGTCGCGATCCAGATAGTGAGTCATCGACAATGTCGGGGCGTTGCGTTCGCCGGCTTTAGTCCAGTCGTGGCAGGACAGGCACTGATTTGTGCGCGTGTCGATCTGATATTGCTCGACCGAGTGCGGGATCAGCGGCGGTTGTTGGCGATAGTTGCGCTGCATGCGCCCTTCGACGTTCTTGTGGATCTGTTCCAGAGGGATCAGTTCATCCACATCGGCACCCCGCAGGGATTCTACCTGAGCTGATTGCGCAAGGGCGAATCCGCCCAAGAGTAAAACGGGGATAAGGGCTATAAGGCCTGTTCGGGTTGGCTTGTTCATCTTGGCACTCCCTCAGATAGGTCTGGCTGCGCGCGGATCGGGCGCGGGAACTGGATCAGTAGGTGCGGCGACCTTGTCGTCGAACCGGTGAGTAAATTTGAAGACGTCGACGGCGCACACGTCGATGCAACGACCGCAGGTGGTGCAGTCAGGGGAAAGGATCAGTGGTGTGGAACCCGACTTACCCTTCAGCGCAGGAGATATGACCTGATTTTCTGGGCAAACGGCATAGCAATCCATGCAATCATCGCAGGCTGCGCGATTTGAGGCGCTGACCCGCAGCAAACCTTTGGCACCAATCAGGCCGTAAAATGCGCCAACCGGACAGATGTGACCGCACCAGCCGTGGCGCGAAACGAACAGGTCGAACACGAAGATGGCAATGATCATGGCCCACACGAACCCCGCGCCAAAAATCAGCCCGCGATGCAGCATGGTGATCGGGTTGACCAGCTCCCATGCGATCATGCCTGTAGCGCCCGAGACGATTAGGACGGTGGCCAATATCCAAAGGCGGGTGCTGCGCTTGGGCTGCCAGCCTTTCGGCAGGTCCAAACGTCTGTGCAACCAGTTGGCTGCGTCGGTGACTGGGTTGATCGGACAAACCCATGAACAATAGACGCGCCCACCAATCAGAGCGTAAGCGGCGAGAACGATCACTCCGCCGATCAGGGCCGTCAATTCCGGCCAATGCCCGGCGATCGCGCTTTGCAGTAAGATAAATGGGTCGGTCAGCGGTAGCACGCCCAGCGTCAAAGAACCCGCGAGCGTGCCTTGCACGATCCAGATGCCGAACCACGGTCCCAGAAGAAACACAGCCAGAAAGAGCAACTGGCTTGCGCGGCGCAGCAGCAGGTATTTGTGGGCGCGCACCCAACCTTTTTCTTCGATGGCCTCCATTCCGGCCGGCATATGTGTGCGTGCACTCATTGTCCGACCCCCGGCAAATCGTATGCTGGTGCGAACCCGCCCGGCGCGGCAAGGTTGTCAGTGCCCGGACCGGGCAGACGGTCCGGCAGATCGATGAGGCCTTCGACTAGGGGACCGCCTTTGGCCTCTTTCTCTTCCCAGCCTTTGCGGTAGTGATCGGCACTGCTGGCGCGCGCCAGACGCGCAGGCAGGACCTTGATCGCGGCCTCGGGCAGAACGCAACTTTTCTCGCACATGCCGCAGCCTGTGCAGTGGTCCGCATGAACTGTCGGGATGAACAGTGCGTGGTGGCCTGAACGTTCGTTATGGGCCGTTTCCAGCGTGATTGCCTCATCAATCACAGGGCAGACGCGATAGCAGACATCGCAGCGCAGGCCGAGGAAGTTCAGGCAGTTCTCCTGATCGACAAGGACGGCAACACCCATCTTGGCATCATCAATATTGTCGAGGGCCGGATCCAATGCACCGGTGGGGCAGGCGGCCACGCAAGGGATGTCGTCACACATTTCACAAGGCACATCCCGCGCTGTGAAATAGGGCGTCCCTGTAGCAACCGCATCCACGCCCAATTCCGCCAGTTTCAATGTGTCGTAAGGGCAATCCCGCACGCAAAGCCCGCAGCGAATGCAAGCGGACAGAAACGCCTCTTCCGGTAGCGCGCCGGGGGGGCGCAACGCTTCGGCCGGCAACGCGCGGGCATCGCGGGCAAGCCATGCCAACAATGACCCGGCGACCACACAGCCGCCCGACGCACGCGCCGCATCCTGCAGGAAGCGACGCCGTTGCGGCGAAAGAGGTTTACCTTCAAAGGGCATGGGGACGGCTTTTGCCTCGCTTGTCCGTTACGCGCGCTCGACCTTACAGGCGCATTTCTTGTAGTCGGTCTCTTTCGACAGCGGGCAAGTCGCGTCCAGCGTCAGCTTGTTGGTCAGCTGATGCTCGTCGAACCATGGCATAAAGACCAATCCGCGTGGCACCTTGTTGCGGCCGCGCGTTTCAACCCGGCTGGTCACCTCGCCCCTGCGGGTGGAGAGTACGATCTCTTGCCCACGGCGCAGACCGCGATCCTTGGCGTCCTCCGGGTGCATGTAGACAACGGCTGACGGAAACGCGCGATGCAGTTCGGGCACGCGGCGGGTCATCGAGCCTGAATGCCAGTGTTCCAGCACACGACCGGTGGATAGCCACAGATCGAATTCCTCATCCGGTTCCTCGGCGGCGGGCTCATAGGGGGCAAAGATGATCTTGGCCTTGCCGTCCTCGTAGCCGTAGAACTTAACGTCTGCGCCTTCCGGCACATACGGATCATACCCTTCGCGGAAGCGATAGAGTGTTTCCTTGCCGTCGACGACAGGCCAGCGCATGCCACGGGCCTCGTGATACATCTCGAACGGAGCAAGGTCGTGCGCGTGGCCGCGTCCGAAATCGGCATATTCTTCAAACAGACCTTTCTGAACGTAGAAGCCGAAATGCTCCGCGTCGTCGTTGTGGAACCCTTCCGCCGTTTCCGACAGCGGGAACTGGTCGACCTTACCGTTGGCATAAAGCACGTCATACATGGTCTTGCCGCGATGCTCGGGCATCTTGGCCAGCAGCTCTTCGCCCCAGACCTCTTCGATGGTAAAACGTTTCGCGAATTCCATCAGCTGCCACAGGTCCGACTTGGCCTCACCCGGTGCCTGCACCTGTTGACGCCAGAATTGCGTACGGCGTTCGGCGTTGCCATAGGCGCCTTCTTTCTCAACCCACATGGCCGTGGGAAGGATCAAGTCGGCCGAAACTGCGGTGACAGTTGGGTAAGGATCCGAGACTGTGATGAAGTTTTCCGGGTTACGGTAACCAGGATAGCCTTCTTCGTTGATGTTGGGCGCGGCTTGCATGTTGTTGTTGCACTGGACCCAATAGGCATTCAGTTCGCCGTCCTTCAGTTTGCGGTGCTGCAACACGGCGTGGAAGCCGGGCTTGGGCGGGATAGTGCCCTCGGGGATGTTCCATGCGGTTTCGCAGATTTCGCGGTGCTTATCACTCGTAACAACCATGTCCGCCGGCAGACGGTGGGCAAAGGTCCCCACCTCACGCGCCGTACCACAGGCCGACGGTTGACCCGTCAGCGAGAACGGTGAGTTTCCGGGTTCGGAAATCTTTCCCACCAGCAAGTGCACGTTATACATCAGCGAATTCACCCAGGACCCACGGGTGTGCTGGTTGAAGCCCATGGTCCACAAGCTCATCACTTTACGGTTCGGGTCGGCATATTGCTGTGCCAGTTTCTCCAGCTTGTCTGCAGGGACGCCAGACAGTTCAGAGGTATATTCCAGCGTGTAGGGCGCGACGGCTTCGGCGTATTCTTCGAAGCTGATCGGATCCATCTTGCCCGAGTTCGGATTTTCGGCTTCTTGCTGCAGCGCGTTGGTGTCGCGCAGGCCATAGCCGATATCGGTGGCGGTTTTGGTGATGTTGACGTGCTTCTTGACGAAGTCTTCGTTTACTGCGCCGTTTTGAATGATGTAGTTGGCGATGTAGTTCAGGATCGCCAGATCGGTCTGCGGTTCAAAAACGATGCCGTTGTCGGCCAGTTCAAACGAGCGATGCTCAAACGTCGACAGTACATGCACTTCGCAATCCGGTTTGGTCAGACGTGTATCGGTGAGGCGCGACCACAGGATCGGGTGCATCTCAGCCATGTTTGAACCCCACAGAACGAACGTGTCCGCGTGCTCGAAATCGTCATAGCAGCCCATCGGCTCATCAATGCCGAACGTCCGCATGAAGCCTACAACGGCTGATGCCATGCAGTGCCGTGCGTTGGGGTCGATATTGTTGGACCGGAACCCGGCTTTCATCAGTTTGGATGCCGCATAGCCTTCCCAAACGGTCCATTGCCCGGAGCCAAACATACCGACACTGGTCGGGCCTTTCTTGGCCAGCGCCTCTTTCCATTTTGCGGCCATGACATCGAACGCTTCGTCCCAGCTGACCGGTTCGAACTCACCGTTCTTGTCGTATTCGCCATTGGTCTTGCGCAGCAAAGGCGTGGTCAGTCGATCCTTGCCGTACATGATCTTGGACAGGAAATAGCCCTTGATACAGTTCAACCCCCGGTTCACGGGCGCGTCTGGGTCGCCTTGCGTCGCAACGACGCGACCTTCTTTGGTGCCAACCAGAACAGAGCAGCCTGTACCACAGAACCGGCAAGCCGCCTTGTCCCACCGGATGTCCGGCGCTCCGGCCTGGGCATTTGCTTGACCGGCTGCCAGCGGAATACCAGCGGCTGACGCCGTTGCTGCGGCCGCAGAGGCCTTGAGAAAAGTCCGACGGGATTCAGAATGTGTCATTGCGTGGGCCTCCGGCTGGTGGTTGGGCTTGGGGCATCGGGCTGCGGATGGGCGTCCGCGAGATCCTCGAAATGGTGATAAGTCAGGGTCAAAGAGATGACGCCTGGGATCTGGTGCAGATCCATGATGGTTTCGGATGCAAGACGGGTTGGAGTGTCTTCGACGACGACAACAAATCGGCCATCTTCCGTTTCAGCGTGAATTTCGACACCCGGCGTGCCCTTCATCACGCGCGCTGCTGCGCTCGTGTGATCAGGTGCGACATGGGCGAGACAACCGCAGATGTTCATTGAGTAGCTTCCATTTGTGGTTGAGGTTGGCGTTCCAGCGCAATGGCATCGGCGGGACATAAACTTGGGCAAATCCCGCAGCCGTTGCATGTATCAAGGTCAAGCACCGGCTCTGCGCGGCCGCCGGTCATCAGTTTGAAACGGATCGCGCTTTGTTCGCAATTGTCCTGACAGATGCGGCAACTGATGCCGTTCATAGATAGGCAGGTGTCCGCTGTAAGCGCGGCGCGCCATGGCCAATCTGGCAAACGGTCAATCGATATCGCTTCGGTTGGACAAATCCGGGCGCAGTCACCGCAGAAGGTGCAGGGATTGTCAGTGGGCTGGAAGCGGGGATATCCATCTGTCCCGATGACGATCGCATCTTCGGGGCAAGTATCTGCGCAATCACCACATTTACTGCATGTTTCAACAAAGCACAGCTCAACCGAGCCCGGAGGTCTGGCGATATTGCCGTCCTCTGGTCTAATCTTGGCGCTGAGAAACGCGCGTCGGCTGGTCATTTGTTGCATTGCATGCGACCTGGCTACACTCGATTCCTATGATCGAGTGTATCGCATACCGCGATCCGCAGGGGGCTTTTTTGATTTAGGTCATTTTGACCTGTTAAATATTAGTCATTTAGGAAACTTTAATTTATTTGCCGAAGCGACCCTTTGAGATCATCGGCGAGGGCGCGCGGTCCGGATCAGTAGAAGAAATACAAAAACCGATCCCAGCGATGTCGTGACAATACCAACAGGCAGCTCCTGCGGGGCAAGCAAGAGACGGCTCAGGATATCCGAACCTGTAAGCAAAGCTGCGCCGACAATGGCAGCCGTTGGTACAAGCTGACTGTGCAATGGTCCTGCGATACCGCGTGCGATGTGCGGAACCATCAAACCGACAAACCCGATCACGCCCGCGACGGACACAAATACAGCGGTTGCAAGAGCTGCGACGAAGAACATTCGGAACCGTAAGCCTTGAACGGGCACACCCAGGGTGGCGGCCGTCAAATCACCAGTCAGCAGTGCATCAAGCCAGCGGCTACGGTACATCGCGTAGGCGAGGATCAATGCTAAACCGGCGCAGACCAGAGGGAATGTCTCCCACCGGGCAAGACCCAAACCCCCAAGCATCCAGAAGATAACCGAATGGGCCGCACGGCTGTCGCCCGCGAAAATCAGATAATTGGTAATAGCTGAAAACAAAAACGAAACCGCGAGCCCCGCGAGGATCAGTTTTTCGGGCGCGCTTGTGCGCAGCCCATGAACCAAAGCCAGCACAATGCCTGATGCGACAAGCCCTCCGAAAAACGCGGCCAGTGGCAGGGTCCAAAAGCCCAGCACATCTCCGGTTACTGTAATGACAAAGACAGCTCCCGCCGCAGCGCCAGAGGACAGGCCGAACAGAAACGGGTCCGCCAGATCGTTGCGTGTGGTGGTTTGCAGGACAACGCCGACGATGCCCAGCCCGGCACCGATCACGGCGGCAAACAGCGCGCGTGGTAAGCGCAGATCAAACACGATGCGGTGGAGCGGAGACATTTCCCCTTCCACTATTCCCGTGCCCAACAAGACACCGGCCAGTGCGTCAGAGGCCGGAATGGATGTGGTCCCGTAGACCGTCGAGGTTAGCAAAAGGGCGGCCAATACAGCCGCCCCCAGCAAGAGTGTAAGGCCAAGTCGGCCCATATCAATTCAGGCCCGGGTGCATGGCTTTGGCCATTTTCGAAATTGCTTCGATATTTGCCGGTCCGGGTGTCAGTTCCTCGTAGCGCAGGCCAATCCAGCGTTCGTTCTTGACCGCGTCCGTCTGAGACATCACGGGATGGTCCTGCAGGAACTTGAAGGTATCTGCGGCGCCATTTCCAGTTTGATAATCAAGTAAAACCAGGAATTCCGGGTTCGAAGCGGCAACAGCCTCCCACGAGGAACGACCCCAGCTGGTGTCCATATCATGGGTGACGTTCTCGCCGCCAGCGGCAGCAATCATCGCGTCGGGAATGGCAAACTTACCAGCCGTAAACGGGGCATCGGCGGGGCCGTCCAGCAGGAAAACGCGGGGTTTCGGCAGGTCGGCTGTCTGTGTCTCAATCGCGGACAGTTCCTCTTTCCAGCCGGAAACCAGCTCTTCCGCCTTGTCTTCAACGTGCATGACTTTGCCCAAACGAAGGACGTCGGTGAACAGCAAGTCCATGCTGGCTTCGGGGCGATCCTTATCCAGATGTACGCAGCTTTCCGTCAGGATCATCGTTTTGATGCCAAACGGCGCAAGCGTGTCGGGGGTCACGTCACCGCCCGGCTTCATACCATAGTACCAGCCCGCAAAGAAAAGGTCGGGTTCGACAGCGACCAGATTTTCAACTGTCGGGTACTTAGGCGCAAGTTCCGGTATGTCGCCGCGCAGGGTGTCAAACTCGGGGCTGGTTTTGTACCAGCCAGTGATGCCCGTCAGGCCCACGATCTTGTCCTGCAAACCCAGCGCAAAGGCCATGTCGGTCATGTTCATGTCGTGCACGACCAGCCGCTCGGGTTGAGTTTCAAACACCAGCGGCTCGCCGCAATTGTCGACAGTGATCTCGTGCGCTGTTGCGGCACTTGCAAGGCCGCTGATCAGTGCTGCGCACCAGAGAGTTTTGTTCATGTTGTTTTTCCTAGTTTGAGGTAGTGGTTCTTCGGATATCCAGTGCCGGGATCACGCGGCCTTCGTGCTGAAAGCTAAGAAAATCGACACCAAACGTTTCACGGACCCTTTCGGGTGTCAGCACTTCGTGCACCGGGCCGAAACCGGTCAGGCGCGTGGATTTCATCAACGCGACATGGGTCGCGAATTCCGGGATCATGACCAGATCATGAACGATCATGACCACCGTAATGCCCAGCTCGGCCACCAGCGACAGCATGCGTCCCTTGGCGTCCGGATCCAGATGGTTCGTCGGCTCATCCAAAAACAGCAGCGAGGGGTTCTGCGCCAGCGCCCTTGCGATATGAGCACGCTGGCGTTCCCCGCCAGATAGCACGGCCATCCGCTTGTCGGCGAGGGCAACCAGTCCGGTCAGTTTCAGGATGCGGTCCAATTCCAAGGCGTGCTCAGCCGCAGATCGATCGGCACGGATCGGGATTTGGCCAAGGGCCACGTAGTCGCGCAGAAACAAACGCCCGTCCGGCGATTCCTGCTGACTGACCACGGCGATCATTCGGGCGCGGTCCATCGCCGAAAGCTGCCGAAGGCTGCGCCCCTTTACCAAAACGTCCCCCAGCACAATCTCTTCGCCGCCGCACAAAAGATTCAGCAGCGTTGTTTTGCCAGCACCGTTTGGGCCGGCAATTGCCAGGGTTGCCCCTTCATTGAGTTCGAAATTGACGTTCTGCAGCAGTACGTCGCCGTTCAGGGCGTAATACTCCAGTCCGCGCGCCTCAAGGAAAGCTCCGCAGGTCATGCGCGTGTCTCCACC
This sequence comes from Ruegeria atlantica, assembly GCF_947495585.1. Taxonomy (GTDB): domain Bacteria; phylum Pseudomonadota; class Alphaproteobacteria; order Rhodobacterales; family Rhodobacteraceae; genus Ruegeria; species Ruegeria atlantica_G. Next base: position 107,909 of record NZ_CANLZK010000003.1, read on the forward strand.
TTTAGCCGTGGCAGGCGCGCCAGGGTCTTTTCAAGAAGGGCAGGCGGGCGCTGCGTTGCGTTGGTCCAACCGTCACCGCTGCGATGGTATTGATGTGCAAATTCGGCCAAAGCATCCACGTCCTCAGCCGATTGGATGTCACCGAAAAGGTACTGCGATTTGCCTAATGCCTGAAACCCGACAGTAGTGGGCCGACCGCAACCGGCCATGCAGGAAACGCTGCGGATGCCAAAACTGGATGGTAGCTTTCTTGCAAGCGCAGCGTGCAATGAATCCGCCCGGTCAGAGCCCTCGCAGGTCTCGCAAATCAGAAGGAAATGATCAGGACTGATCGACATGGCCCACTCCGCCTGTTGCCAAGCGCGGACAGAAGGTGCCAATCATGTCATCACGTCTTAGACGTGTCATAAAGCCTCCTTCCAGGACGCCCCGCCCCGGGTTGGTTGAACATCGGATGGTAGGTCTCCTGACTTGCGGGTCGTGGCTTGGCCATCCTTCCCGACCCGTTCCGGTCAGTGGGTATTTGGCGTCGCTCACCGCTTACAGTTGCGGGGGCAGTCACGGTCTTGGCGCTTGTTGGCAACCTCACCGTATTCCCTTTTCATCCCTTGGCGAACCATAGGGAACCATCGCGGTGATGCTTGCCCGAGTTCCGAATTTGGGTCAAGCGATAATCCGCGTCGCCCCACGCACAGAGGTCATTTGTCATTTGCCAATGATCTGACTACGCTGCGTTGCAGAAATGTAGCAACAAAGGTGGATATGTTCTGGTTCCGGGGGGCCGCACATCCAATGTTTGAAACGACGAACACGCATTCAAAAACAAAGCCGGACGAGATGAAAACTCAAGAAAACAGAACCTATTCTCAATTGAAAGTAGGCGACAAGGCGCAGGTCACCCGATTGTGCACCGTGGACGACTTGTACGCGTTTGCCTCGGCTTCGGGTGACCACAACCCGCTAAATCTGGCGGCCTATGACGGAGATGGAGATGGACACCGCGAGGCTGTCGCGCCCGCCTTGTGGCCCGCAGGTCTGGTGGCTGCAGTCATTGGAAACATCTTACCGGGGGCCGGTACGCAAACACGTCGGGCGGACCTGAGTTTTCATGCTCCGGTTATGGCGGGCGAAGAACTGACCGCCTTTGTGGCTGTTACCGAAAAGCGTGAAGACGGCGACCTGACCTGTTCCGCCGAAGTGCGCCGGGTCGGGGATAACGCATTGATCCTAAGCGGCACCGTACAGGTCACGCCACCGTCGCGGCATTTGACCTTCGACTCGGTTGAGGTGCCGGGACTGATCGTTCAGCGCCACCGGCACTTCGACGCTTTGTTGGAAAAGGCACGTCCTCTGGCCCCGATGCCCACAGCGATCGTCGCCCCGGAAGAGGCGAATTCGCTGGGCGGGGCATTGCTTGCGTTGGAAAACGGTATCATTACTCCGATTTTGGTGGGCGACCCGGACAAAATCACCGCCGCTGCCGCCCAGCTTGGGGCTGATTTGGCCGGAATTGAAATTATCCAAGCCAAAGGCCACGATGTGGCTGCTCGTCGCGCCGTCGATCTGGTCGTCGAAGGCAAGGCCCGGATGCTGATGAAGGGTCATTTGCACACGGATGTCTTGTTACGCGCCGTTCTGCGCAGGGAAAACGGCCTGAGGACCGGGCGACGCTTGTCGCATGTGTTCGTGATGGACGTGCCAGGCATGTCTCGGCCCATCATGGTTACAGATGCGGCGGTGAATATTGCACCGGATCTGGAAACCAAGGCTGACATTGTTCAGAACGCCATCCATCTTGCGCATTCTATTGGCATCGAGATGCCCAAGGTTGGCGTCTTATCAGCGGTTGAGACCATCAACCCGCATTTACCGTCGTCTGTCGATGCCGCGCTGTTGTCGAAAATGGCCGAGCGTGGACAGATCACCGGCGGGCTGGTCGATGGTCCTTTGGCCATGGACAACGCGGTTGATCTGAACGCGGCGCGGACAAAAGGCATCACCTCACCAGTCGCGGGGGTCGCAGACATTCTGGTTGTTCCGAATATCGAAGCCGGCAACATGGTAGCCAAACAGCTGACATATATCTCTCATGCCGAGGCTGCCGGCGTTGTGATAGGTGCTGCGGCACCGATTATCCTGACATCTCGGGCAGATGACGATGCTTCGCGGCTGGCGTCTTGTGCTGTCGCGGCGCTGCATGCAATTGCGAATGAAAGCAATATCCATGGCTGAACATGTTTTGGCGCTGAATGCCGGGTCGTCCTCGTTAAAATTTGCGCTGTACGAACTAGTCGGGGATCGACGCCCCAGTATGCGCTGGCGCGGTCAGATCGAGCGGCTGGGGGATGCCCCACGCCTGTTGGCCCAATCAGCAGGGGGGCGGTCTGTCGACCGTCAGTTGTCTGGAGCCAAAACACATGACGAGGCCATCAGCGCGTTTCTTGAACTTACCCGCGAATACCTGCCGGACATTCACGTCCGGGCCGTGGGCCACCGCGTCGTTCACGGCGGACCAGTCTATTCGGAACCTGTAGTGGTGGACGAGCACGTCTTTGATACGCTAAGCGGTTTCATTCCCTTCGCGCCTTTGCATCAACCCTACAGCCTTGCGGGTATCAAGGCGGCCGCGGCAGCCTTTCCGGGTACCACCCAGATTGCGTGCTTCGATACCGCGTTTCACAGGACACACCCTTGGGTGAATGATACCTTCGCATTGCCTCAAAGATTCTACGAAAAGGGCGTTCGCAGATACGGGTTTCACGGGCTGAGCTATGATTACGTCTCGCAAAAGCTGAAAGAAATTGCGCCTGGTTTGTACGACGGCCGCGTCGTCATTGCGCATTTGGGAAATGGCGCGTCGATGTGTGCGGTGTCGGGTGGCCGGGCCGTGGCCTCGACCATGGGATTTTCGGCGCTCGACGGTCTGCCCATGGGCACCCGCAGCGGGCAATTGGACCCGGGGGTCGTGCTTTACATGATGCAGCAAGAAGGGATGGAGGCAGACGAAATCGCTGAGCTTCTCTATCGAAAGTCCGGCTTGCTTGGCCTGTCCGGCATGTCCTCGGACATGCGCACCCTGTTGGCTGCTGACACTCCGGACGCGCGCAAGGCGATTGAGTATTATGTCTTCCGCATCCGCCGTGAACTGGGTGCCTTGTCTGCCGCACTGGAAGGCATCGACGCTTTGGTCTTTACCGGAGGCATCGGTGAAAATGCCGCCCGTATCCGTCAAATGGTTTGCGAAGGGATGCGCTGGATCGGGATTGATATGGACCCGAACCGAAATGCAGACAACGCTACGGTTCTGTCCACTGATTTCAGCCGGGTGCGTATTCTGGCTATTCCCACAAACGAAGAGATGGTGATCGCGCGTGCAGCGGCGAGAATGGCATGATCGCTTCTAATCCGGTTTGTTTTTTCCACGTCGCGCGTATCTGAGCAGGACGCCTAGAACCGTGCTGATAATATCGGGTGACAGCATCCCGATCGGATCGCGCTTTAGGCCGACGATTGTATTGCGCGCCTCGGCGAAGTTGTCCCGGACTTCGTCCTCGATGTCGTGCAGCGCCATATCCCGCAATTCGACGGCAGCCGAAGTGTCACTTTCGGCGGTCATGGAGTTTGCGACCAGTGCGAGGATCACGGCCAGAACAAGGTTCACCCCGGCCACTATTATCGCGGCCAGAGACTTTGACATGGTCTCGGACAGCCAAAAGAACCCGGCGACGTTCAGCATGATTACTGCAAGCCCAACGGCTAACCCGGCAGCAGCGTAAAAGCCTGTGCGTTTTGCGGCGACGGACAGTTGCCTTTGAGCAATAAGTCGCTCGGCTCGCAGGATGATCGAAATGTTGCGTGAAATGCGGTTCATGTTCGGGCTCCTACCGGGAACGGCCTAGAAGATAGCCAAGCGTGAAAATCCCAAGGGCGAATAGGATCGGCCTTTTATGTGGAAACTCCTCAAGCTCTGTCATGACTTCTTCTAATTGCGTTGACCACTCATCCAGGCTTTCGACAATTCCGTCCGTCATCGATTTGTGTGGATCAGCTTGTTTGCCGTTGTTCGAATCTGAGATGCTTTCTCGTGCGCTGGATTGTTCGGCCAGTTGACGCCGCAACTCTGCGACTTCGGCTTCTAGCTGTGCTTTGGTTACCATCACTTGGGTCCTTCGATGGTCGCGCAAAAATCAGGCTCGCGACTTTTTCCTTTGTCGAGGGCCATGTTAATTCGATTTTTTGAATTCGGGAAAGGGTGTTATCCCGATGCAGCGATCAGCACCCGGCCCGGATGTGATCAAGCCGGCGCACGCGCTATCCGTTTATCAATAGTCTGATACCAGCAAGAAATCGGGCTTTGTGTTTTCTTCAATCGTTGCAAAGCGCGGAATGGGATCCTCGAATACATTATCGGTCCGGTCATCGTTGACAGTTGACACTTCGCCAATCAGGCAGTCGCCCTGTTCCGCCCAGAATGCATGCCAGATACCCGGCATCAGGGTTACGCTCTGACCGGGTTTCAGCCGCAGCAGCTCTCCAGGTTTGATGGTGACAGGGCAGTTGTCGCTGGGAACAACCACCGGGTTATCCCGGTCTATACCGCCGTCCGGGTCCGAGGCATAAATCTCCATGACCAGATCGCCGCCGCCCCGGTTGATGATGTCTTCGGCCTTAATGATATGGCGATGCATCGGGGAGAGTTGCTTGTCCCGAGAAACCAAAAGCTTCTCTGCATAAAGCATCCCGCGACCTTTGTTCAGATCCTGCACATCGCCATTGCGCAGGGTAAATAGGAACAGGCCGAGCTCATCAAACCGGCCTTGACCATAGTCGGTGATGTCCCACCCGAGACCGCGGTCACGGATGCCTTGTGCCTGTGCGCTGCGCATTTGTTCCGGCGACCAGTTGGCAAAGGGGGGCAAGACGGCCCCGAACGAGCGAATGAAGGCCTCGGCTTCGGTTTTGATGTCGTTGATATCTGATCTTTTCATCTCGGTCCCTTAGGGGGTCAAAGTTCATGCGCCCACGGCGGGTTTGCGCCAGCGCGGGAAACGGTGATGGCGGCGACGTCTGCACCTTTGGCTAACGCCGCGCGCAAGACGTCTGGGCCTAACGTCCGCAGATTGGCCTTGGTCAATCGACCTGCACGGTCCAACTCAGCCAGAACGCCAGCGTTGAACGTGTCACCGGCACCCACTGTATCGACCACCTCGACCGCTTTGACAGGCACCGAAGTTTCAGACCCGTCCGCCAGATATCCTGACGCCCCATCACTGCCGCGCGTTACGATAACCACGGAAGGTCCTGCTTGCAGGAGTAGAGGGACCTTTTCGGCCAGTGTTTCAGGCCCTGGAACGATCCAGTCTAGATCTTCGTCCGAGACTTTCACGATGTCAGATTGAGCGATCATACGGTTCAATCGCGTACGATACCGTGTTTGATCCTTGATAAACCCGGGTCGTATGTTTGGATCCAGCATGACCGCCCGGTCTGATCCGTGGCGTTCCAGCAGGGCCGCGTAGGCGTCCGCGCAGGGTTCACATGCAAGACTGATCCCGCCAAAATACAAAGCGGACACAGCAGGCAGCTGTTTTGGCATGTCCTCAGGCATCAACATGCGCCCAGCCGAGTTTTCGTCGACAAAGCTGTAGGTGGCGTGGCCGTCCAATAGCTGCACAAAGGCCAGTGTCGTTGGGCGATCCGATCGGATCACATGGCTTGCCTCCACATGGCTGGCTTGCAGCGCGTCTGCCAGTTGCTGTCCGAACAAATCTGTCGATAAGCCTGTCAACAGACCCGCCGGCGCGCCCAGCCGACCCAAAGCAATGGCCGTGTTGAAGACGGCACCACCGGAATGGGGTACGAAACCGCGCGAACCCGAGACGGTCGGCTCGGCGATCATGTCGATCAGGGCTTCACCGCAGCACAAAATCATGCCGTGGTCCTTTCTGTAACAGGGTCAGGCGGTCAGTTTACCGCGCGAGCGCACTTTTACAGAAATTGTTAGCGCCAACAATGCCAAATTCATCCTGCTCGGACACATACAGGTTCATTGAATGCCGCAAGTCACTGAACCGTCCACCGGCGTTAAAGGCATCCCGGAACGCATCCTTGAACAGCCACCGGTTTTTCTCGGCGACACCACCCACAAGGAAAACACCTCCTGTCGGCATGTAGGCGACGGCCAGATCGCCCATAATAGCCCCAAGGTGGGTTTTGAACATTTGCGCAGTTTTGACCGCAATCGGGTCGGATTCCGCCAGCGCGTCCTGCAGTATATCCTTGGCGCTGCGCCTTGGAGCATCGGTCTGTCCAGCGGCCATGCTGGCGGCTTGGTACAGAATGGGAAGGCCGGTTCCGCTGAGGAACATTTCCGCTTCGAGCACTAGGCTGTCATCAAAGAAGCATTCAGGCGCGATATGGCGTGCCGCTTTGAAGACTTCGACCTCATCCTCGTGGCGTGGGGACAGTCCGACATGGCCACCTTCACCCGACGCGGTATGGTATCGCCCTTGGGAAAACAGCAATGCGCCGACGCCAAGGCCTGTGCCGGGGCCCACAACCAGCCGGGTTCCGACCGGCGGTGTCTCAGCCCCTTGCAGGACCTCGACATGATCACCGGTGATTTCGGCGACTGACCAGGCGGCCGCGGTGAAGTCATTGATAACAAACGTATGCTGTGCGCCTGTTGCCCTGCCGATGTCGCTTTCGGATAAATCAAGATGCGCATTTGTCAGGCGGATTGTCCCGTCTTTGACCGGACCTGCTCCGGCCGCGACGACGGCACGTGGGTCGGTGCCAATCTCGTCGCGCAGGCTGTGGAACGCATCTAGAAGCTCTTGCAACGACCCGGTTGGGTATTTGCGAAGGTCAGTCAGTTGTCCGTTCGAGATGACACCCAGTCGTGTGTTTGTGCCACCGATGTCCGCGACAAGATTCCAGTGCTCGTGCATGGTTCCGGCAGGCTGAGCCATCGGCAGAGAAACAGGCCCACCGGACAAGGCCGATTTCAGCGCGTTGTACGAGGCTTTGGGCGTCCGTTCGAGGGTATTGAAATCTACATCAACCAACCCGAACCGCTTTTCATAGCCAAAGGACCACTCGTAGTTATCCAACAGGGACCAGATGAAATAGCCCCTGATTGGAACGCCGTCGTCCAACGCGTTTTGAACGGCACCAAGGTGTTTGTTGAGGTAGTCAATGCGGTCGTCATCTTGCTGGCGTTCCGGGCTCGCCATGCCGTTTTCGGTGACATAAATCGGCAAGTCGCCGGTATAATCGCGCACCGTACGGGTCAGAAAGCGCGTCAGGGCATCGGGTTCAATCTCCCACCCCATCTGTGTCTTGGGAAGCGGGCCGGGTACTTCTTCCAGGCTTGGCCATGCGGTATCGGCAGGCGCGATGAGTTTGCGGGTATAGTAGTTGAGACCGCACCAATCGACGGGCGCACCGATTGTGTCAAAGTCGTTCTGCCAGCCAGAAGGAAGGTGAGGCTCTAACCCGTCCAGAACATTTTGTGGATAGGATTTGTTGAACACTCCACCTAGGAAAAACCGGTTGTAGATCCCGTCATAAAGATCGGCCGCCTTGCGCGCAGCGGGGCTGTCATCGGCAGGTTCGGCCCATTCCAGATTGAACACAGCACCCAGGTTTGACATGCCCAGACCACGCATCGCCTCAATGGCGCGGCCATGGGCCAGCAGAACATGATGCATCGCCCGTGCCGTCGCGCGAATGTCGCGCATTCCCGGTGCATGGTGGCCTTCAAAATGGCTCAGCCAGCTGACGCACCATGGCTCATTGATCGGCGCAACACAGTACATGCGGTCGCCGATGCGGCCCATGATGACCTCGGTGAAATCGGCAAACCAGTTTGCGATATCCCGGTTGCGCCAGCCACCCAGATCGGCAAGTGGAGAGGGCAATTCCCAGTGATACAGGGTCGCACAGGGGCGAATGCCGCGTTCCAACAGGGCGTCGGCAAGCCGGTCGTAATAATCCAGACCTGCCTGATTTACGGGGCCGCGCCCCTCGGGCAACACGCGCGCCCAGCTGGTTGAGAACCGGTAGCAATCAAAACCCGCATCGCGCACCAGATCGAAGTCTTGGTGGAAGCGGTTCAAGTGGTCACAGGCCAAATCTCCATTTTCGTTTCGCACCACGTTTCCGGGCGAGGCCGCGAAACTATCCCAATGGGTTTTTCCCGCGCCACCCTGTGCGTGCCCTTCGATTTGATAAGCCGAGGTTGCGACACCAAAGAGAAAATCTTTGGGGAAGTCCGAGCGTGTATATTTCATTTTTCAGAACCTGTTTGGGGCGGGGCCGGTTGAGCCGCCAACTACCAGTTCGGCCTCCAGCAATCTAGTTTTCACCGGGTCTTCCGGAGATTTGATGCGTTCGATCAGCATTTCAGCCGCCATTTCTCCGGCCCTACGTACAGACGATCTTGTAGCGGTGAAAATCGGTACGTCCTGACCATTCTTGAGGTAAGATAAGTCGTCGTCATGGGCGATGACCGAGACATCCTTGCCCATCTTCAACCCCGCTTCGTTGAGCGCGCGACGCACTCCGATAGCGGAAATCATAGAGGCTGTCATGATGGCCGTAGGAGGGTCATCCAGACGAAGCATGTCGCGGGTTTCATGGTGGCCATAAACCTCGGTCATCTCGGCGCTGCGCATCAATTCCGGGTCGGGGGACAGACCTGCCTCATGCAGGGCTTCAAGATATCCGTCGCGGCGACGTTGAGCGAAATCCATATCCTCAAGCCCGTTGATCAGGGCAATGCGACGATGCCCAAGGTCGATCAGAAACCGGGTGGCGCGCAGGAACGAACTTTTGTTGTTCACGTCGATCCAGTCATAGGGCACGTCCACCCCGGTTGATCTGCCATGAACGATAAAGGGCACGCCCATTCTGGTTAGGACCTCGATCCGGTGTTCGTTGACCTTGGGGCCTTGCAATACAATACCATCGACCGCGCCACGCTGGAAAAGACTGCGATAGGCTTCCTCGATCGAGGTGTCATCTGCATTGGTGAACATCATGTCATATCCATGATCCGAATACTTGCGTGCAGCACCGGCGACAAAATCACCAAAAATCGGGTTCACCATTTCATGCTGGGATGATGAGGGAATCACGTGCCCAATCACCATCGAACGCCCTGTTGCCAACCCCTTGGCCCGGCTGTTCGGCCAATAGCCATGCTTGGCAGCGGCGGCTTGAACGCGCAGGCGCGTATACTCGTTCACCTCGGGGTAACCATTCAGCGCGCGGCTGACAGTGGTTTGAGATAAACCAAGGATTTCTGAGAGCTGCTTTAGATTCATCTTCGCCTCAAAGCGCCTTCAAATTTGATCATTTTCAGATTTGCGGGCGCTTCCCACCCGACTGCCACATCTTGCTGACACTGCCCTGAATATTAATAATATAGGCAACAGTAAACAGATTATTGACAAAAATTGAATGTTAGCGGATAAAGTGCGTTATCCAAAGCGCTTTGAAAATGAGTCTCAAAGGCGCGAGCAAAGTTGGGAGGAAACTTCATGAAACACTCGCTTTATGCAGGCGCGACCACGTTCGCCCTGATGGCGGGCGCGGCGTATGCCGACAAGGTCACCGTGTTCGGTCCGTGGCTGGGGCCTGATCAGGAAAATGTCGAAAAGGTTTTGGACGGCTTTGCCGCAGCGACCGGGCATGAGTACAGCTATGTCGGCTCGGACAGCTTTGAGCAGCAGATCAGAATTGATGCCGAAGCCGGATCGGCGCCTAACGTAGCAGTGTTTCCCCAACCCGGTCTGGCATCAGATATGGCCAAGGCGGGATTCCTGACGCCCCTGAGTGAAGGAACTGCGGATTGGATTCGCGACAACTATGCGGCCGGTCAGTCGTGGGTGGATCTGGGAACCTATCAGGGCCCGGACGGGCAGGACCATCTGTATGGGTTTTTCTACAAGGTTGACGTGAAATCGCTGGTTTGGTTTGTGCCGGAGAACTTCGAAGACGCCGGCTATGAAATCCCGACCACAATGGAAGAGCTGAAGGCGCTGACCGATCAGATCGTTGCAGATGGTGAAACGCCATGGTGCATCGGGCTGGGGTCCGGCGGAGCGACCGGTTGGCCAGCGACTGACTGGGTTGAAGACATGATGCTGCGCACGTTACCGCCCGAAGATTATGACGCCTGGGTCGCCAACGAATTGAAATTTAACGATCCTAAGGTTGTCGCCGCGATTGAAGAATTCGGAGCGTTTGCGCGCAACGATGATTACGTGGCCGGTGGAGCCGGTGCGGTCGCGACAACTGACTTCCGCGACAGCCCGAAGGGTATGTTCAGCTCGCCTCCGCAGTGTTACATGCACCGTCAGGCCTCGTTCATTCCCGCCTTCTTCCCCGAAGGTACGGTTGTGGGCGAGGATGCTGACTTTTTCTACTTCCCGGCCTATGAAGGCAAAGACCTCGGCAGCCCGGTCCTTGGGGCCGGCACAGTTTGGGCCATTACCAATGACAGCCCGGGCGCGCATGCGCTGATGAAATACCTGGAAACGCCCGAGGCGCATGAAGCCTGGATGGCTCTGACCGGGTTCCTGACGCCGCACAAAGGCGTCGATACCTCGGTCTTCTCAGACCCAACGCTGAAGAAGATGAATGACATTCTTCTGGGGGCCACCACCTTCCGGTTTGACGGTTCCGACCTGATGCCGGGCGGCGTGGGTGCAGGCACCTTCTGGACTGGAATGGTCGACTATACGGGCGGAACACCTGCCCAGGACGTCGCCGACGAAATTCAGTCCTCGTGGGACGCGCTGGACTAAAGCGTCTGAGATTGGGCAACCCGCTCTGCCGGGTTGCCCGAACCTATCGTCGCAAGGGAGAGCGGCATGCACCCGGCATTTCAAGGCCTGCTGACCATCGCAATCGGCGTGTCAGGTTGCGTGGGCTATTTCTATCTATCCAATCAGTTTCTGGACAGAGTTCTTTTCCCGCCTCGGGGGCCGAATGCTGGCCGCAATATCAACCGCGCGAACATGATCCGGCCTTGGTTGTTTCTGTTCCCAGCGCTGGCTGCTTTGGGCTTGTATCTGGCCTATCCGGTTGTCGAAACCCTGCGTCTATCCCTGACGGACCGCGTCCCGGGCGGCGGCTACAAATGGGTTGGGCTGGACAACTATATCCAGATGGCCAAGGAGCCCAAGTTTTGGGAAGCGATGCGCAACAACATGTTCTGGCTGATCATTGTGCCTGCAATGTCGACGGCCTTTGGCCTGTTGGTGGCACAGCTGACTGACCGCATTCGTTGGGGCAATCTCGCCAAGTCGCTGATCTTTATGCCAATGGCGATCTCGTTCGTGGGGGCATCGGTTATCTGGAAGCTGGTCTATGACACTCGTCCGGCTGAACAAGATCAGATTGGCATGCTCAATGCGCTCTATATTTTCTTTGGCGGAACCGAGCCGCAGACGTGGCTGACAATACCGTTCTGGAACAGCTTTTTGCTGATGGTTGTCCTCATCTGGATCCAAACCGGTTTTGCCATGGTTATCCTATCGGCCGCCCTGCGCGGAATCCCCGAGGAAACGATTGAGGCCGCAATTCTGGATGGGGCTAATCCGTTTCAGATATTTTTCCGGATCAAAGTGCCGCAGATCAAAACCACTATTCTTGTCGTCTGGACCACGATTACGATCACCGTCCTCAAGGTCTTTGACATCGTTTTTGCAATGACCAATGGCCAGTGGGAAACGCAGGTCTTGGCCAACTACATGTATGACAAGCTGTTCCGCGCCAACGACTGGGGCGTCGGGTCGGCTTCGGCCATGGTGATCATGCTCTTAGTGGCTCCGATCCTTGTCTGGAATGTGCGCAATGCGCGGAAAGAGATGGAGTAGGGTCATGAGCGATATCGCAGGAACCAAACCCGCCCTTCGCTGGGTCGTCCATGCCTCGGTCCTCTTTCTGGTGGTGCTGTGGGTCGTGCCAACTCTGGGCCTTTTGATCTCGTCTTTTCGCACGGCGGATCAGATCGCAACCAGTGGTTGGTGGCGGTCGCTGTTCCCGTCCGAACAAAATCTGACCCTGCGCAGCGCGGCCCCAGAAACCCAGGTTCTGGAAAACGGGATGTATGTGATCGAAGGCAATCTGTTTGACGATGGGACGAAAGCGACAATCTCAAAATGGGGCGTCAGCTCTCGTGCAGTTGATGCCTTTTCCCCTGGCGAAACAGCAGAGTTGCGCAAGGGTGGCACAATCACGGTAGACGCCAAGGGTAATTACCGGATGGAGAACCCGGAAGAGTTCACCGGCAGTCGTGGATCGCGGGTTTTCGCAACTGCGGAATTGCCGCCTGAGTTTACCTTAGACAACTATCACAAGGTTCTTCTGGCAGAAGACAGTACCGACAGCATGGGGCGGGCGTTTTTTAACACGCTGACTGTAACAATCCCGGCGACGATCATTCCAATCCTCGTTGCGGCTTTTGCGGCCTATGCCTTGGCTTGGATGGATTTCCCCGGGCGCGCTTTGATTATTGCGGCTGTCGTTGGTCTGTTGGTTGTCCCGCTGCAACTGGCCCTGATCCCGTTGCTGAAATTCCATCTGAATATTGGGATTGGCAAAGGATATCTGGGGGTTTGGATGGCGCATACCGGGTTCGGGTTGCCGCTGGCGATCTATCTTCTGCGCAACTACATGGCTGGTCTGCCCCGCGACCTGATCGAAAACGCGCGGGTCGATGGCGCGACCGAGTTTCAGATTTTTACCAAATTGATCCTGCCACTCAGCTTTCCAGCGCTGGCGTCTTTTGCGATCTTCCAGTTTCTCTGGACGTGGAATGACTTGTTGGTCGCCAAGGTGTTCCTGATCGACGCATCCGGACAGACCACCGTCATGACCAACCGCATCGTCGAGCTTTTAGGCACGCGCGGCGGGAATTGGGAAATCCTTGCCACAGCGGCCTTTGTTTCGATCATCGTCCCGCTGATTGTTTTCTTCGCAATGCAAAAATATCTGGTCCGCGGTCTGTTGGCCGGGTCCGTTAAGTAGAGGCGTCTGATGAACGTGCAGAACACCGTAGAACTACATAAAGCAACCAAAGCGTCCGCCGATTGGTGGCGGGGCGGAGTGATATACCAGATCTATCCGCGCAGCTTTCAAGACAGCAACGGCGATGGTATCGGAGACCTCAGGGGTATCACCCAAAGGCTTGGTTACATCGCGTCGCTTGGTGTCGACGCGATCTGGATCTCGCCATTTTTCAAATCGCCGATGAAGGACTTTGGATACGATGTCAGCGACTATCGTGATGTTGATCCGATGTTTGGCAGCATGGAGGACTTTAAGTATCTCCTGGATCAGGCGCATTCAGTTGGGCTGAAGGTGATGATCGACCTCGTGTTGTCGCACACGTCGGATCAGCACCTATGGTTCAAGGAGAGCCGATCCAATCGCGAAAATGCCAAGTCCGACTGGTATGTTTGGGCTGATCCCAAGCCCGATGGCACGCCGCCAAACAACTGGCTGTCGATTTTTGGTGGGTCCGCTTGGCAGTGGGATTCCCGACGCCTGCAATATTATCTGCACAACTTCCTGACGTCGCAGCCGGATCTGAACTTCCATTGCCCGGACGTGCAGGATGCATTGCTGGATGTTGCACGGTTCTGGCTGGACTTGGGTGTGGATGGTTTCCGTCTGGACACGATCAACTTCTATTTCCACGACAAACAACTGCGCGACAACCCTGGCCTGCCAATGGATCAGCGCAATGCCTCGATCGCGCCCATGGTGAACCCCTATAACCATCAGGATCACCTTCATTCCAAAAGCCAGCCGGAAAACATCGCCTTCCTCGAGCGGTTGCGCGCACTAACGGACGAATACGAAGGCCGCGCTTGTTTGGGCGAGGTTGGCGACGCGCAGCGCGGTCTTGAGATCATGGGCGAGTACACCAGCGGCGATAAACGCATGCATATGTGTTATGCTTTTGAGTTTCTCGAAAAACGCGCTTTAACCGCCGCGTACGCCAAGCAGGTGTTTGATCAGTTGGAAGAAAAGGCTGGCGATGCATGGCCTTGCTGGGCGTTCTCGAACCACGATGTTCAGCGCCACGCGACACGGTGGGCGCTGGACGATGCGGCCATCCGTCAGCACGCGGTGCTGATGATGTGCCTGCGTGGGTCAGCGTGCTTGTATCAAGGAGAAGAGCTTGGTCTGCCCGAGGCGGACGTACCGTTTGAACATCTGCAGGACCCTTACGGCATAGAATTCTGGCCGGAGTTCAAGGGCCGTGATGGCTGTCGCACTCCGATGGTTTGGGCTGCGCAGGACGAACAGTCCGGGTTCAGTACTGGAGCCCCCTGGTTGCCAGTCAGCCAAACGCAGGCCGAGCGTGCAGTAGACAGATTAGAGCAAGACCCAAACTCCATGCTGCAACATTATCGCCGTGCCATTGCGCTACGCCACGCGCATTCCGCATTGATGTCAGGCCAACAGCGCGAGATGGCGCAGTCTGGACCGATCCTTGCCTTCCTGCGTGAGGACAATGTCCAACAGATATTCTGCGTATTCAATCTGGGATCTGACAGCGCGGAAATCACACTGCCCGACGGTATTTGGCAGGCAATCGGGCAAGAGTTGGGCGGCGTCGAAGGGGCGGGGACAATCACCCTCGACGCGGCTCAATTCTGTTTGATGATGCGCGAAAAGGAGTAAGCCATGTCGGAACTCAATCTCACGGATGTGGCAAAGACCTATGGCAACGTCGATGTGCTCAAAAATATCAACTTGGACATCGAACGCGGTGAACTGATCGTTTTTGTCGGGCCCTCTGGCTGTGGAAAATCTACGTTGCTGCGCATGATTGCTGGACTAGAGAAGATTTCGGGCGGAACGCTTGAGATCGAAGGTCAGGTGATGAATGATGTACCGCCCGCGCAAAGGGGCATTGCGATGGTTTTCCAAAGCTATGCCCTGTATCCGCACATGACGGTGCGCGAGAATATGGCCTTTGCATTGAAGATCGCCAAAATGCCATCGGACGAGGTCGACGCAGCGGTAGACCGCGCAGCTCGTATCCTACAGTTGGAACCGTTTCTGGACCGCCTTCCCAAGGCCCTTTCCGGTGGTCAGCGGCAACGGGTTGCAATCGGCCGGGCGATCGTGCGCGACCCAAAAGTTTATCTGTTTGATGAGCCTCTTTCCAATCTTGATGCGGCGCTGCGCGTCGCGACCCGCATCGAAATCGCACGCCTGAAAGAGGCGATGCCGGACAGCACGATGGTCTACGTCACCCACGATCAGGTCGAGGCGATGACATTGGCCACCCGGATTGTCGTCCTGGCCAACAAGGGGATCGCGCAGGTCGGCACCCCTCTCGAACTGTATGAAACGCCTGACAATGAGTTTGTCGCGCAATTTATTGGCTCACCTGCAATGAACCTTTTGCCGGGGGTCATCACGCAGACTGGTGAGCGCACCGTCGTAAAACTGGATGGTGGTGGGACCGCGGTGACCAGCATCCCAACCGATGCAGCCGACGAGGGTAAACAGGTAAATATCGGAGTGCGTCCCGAAGACTTTCACCCCGTTGAAAGCAATCCGATTATGGAAGGGATTGTGGACTTTACCGAAGCACTTGGCGAGGTCACGCTGTTGTATTTTGCCGCCAAAGACGGGGAGGATCCCACAATCGCAAAACTGCCGGGGGTCCAAAAAAACATGCGGGGCCAAACCGTTGCCGTTTCGGCAGATCCGGGCAAGGTTCACCTTTTTCATCAGGGCCTGTCTATGAGAAAATAACTGTAACCCAAACCTGATGGATCGACGGGTGCGATGCACTACGCGAATGCCCCTTTTCATACAGCTTGGAACGTTGTCTGGGTCCCACGGCAGCAAGTCCCGGGATCTGTGTGCGTTGCCAAAAGCATGCAGTTTACGACTGTTTTTGACGTGATTTTTTTCGGCCTGGCATGACAGAACCCACTTTTT
Organism: Ruegeria atlantica; assembly: GCF_947495585.1. Lineage (GTDB taxonomy): Bacteria > Pseudomonadota > Alphaproteobacteria > Rhodobacterales > Rhodobacteraceae > Ruegeria > Ruegeria atlantica_G. Next base: position 123,890 of record NZ_CANLZK010000003.1, read on the forward strand.
CCCAATTGGATTGCGGCCCAAAATCTGGGCCCGGACCGGACGGGCAACTGTGTTAATTTCTTAAGAAACGTGGCAAAAATAGGCTACTTCGGTCTCAATATGTGACTGCGGATCCAGGGGGTAACTAGCCATATTTGCTAGATTAAATCGCAATCTGGACATACGAAATTGCCAATCCGTCACTTTTGGCCTGACAATGCCCCCGCAAAGTTCTAGCGTGGCAACCATAATAACAAAACAACACAGTCCAATAACGGGAGAACTTAAATATGGCTGAACGGAAAACCGTTTCCAGACGCTCGGTCCTGAAAGGCGCGGGCGCAGCAGCACTGGCAGCACCGCTTTACAGCAAAAGCGCGTTGGCATCTTCGGGTGAAATCAACATTCTGATGTGGTCGGACTATCTGCCGCCCGCATTCCTGCAAGAGTTTGAAACTCTGACCGGAATCAAAGTGAACTATACCGGTATCGGATCGAACGAAGAAATCATCAACAAGATGAAGGCCACCAAAGGCCAAGGCTTTGACATCGTATCGCCGACGAACAACCGCTCGCTGCAGTGGGGGCCGCTGGAACTGCTGCAGCCCTTCGACATGAACAAGGTTCCGATTGATCTGGTGAACCCTGCGATGGCGCAGATCGGCACCGACGCCTGGAACTTTGGTGACAGCGGAGTGCACTGGCTGCCGCATATCTGGGGTACAGAAGGTATTGCCTACCGCACCGACCTGTGGCTGCCCGAAGGAGACGCCCCGTCCTATGGGGACGTCTGGTCCGAAGCAAACGCAGGCAAGACCATGGGCCGCGCGCATTCGATGATGCTGGGTGCGGGTCTGTATATGGAAGCCTCCGGAGAGATGGAGCCTGGCTCTGTCTGGGCCGCGTACGGCGACGAAGACACCATGCGCAAGGTCTGGGGTCAGATCACTGACTGGTGCGTCGAGCGGAAGAACCGGATCAAGCTGATCTGGAACGATGCTGACACCCAGAAAAACGGCCTGTTGAACGAAGGCGTTATTGTCGGCCAGACTTGGGATGGTCCGCCGCTGGCGCTGAAATCAGCTGGTGAGCCGGTGCACTATCAAGCTCCGGTCGAAGGTGCGATGGCATGGGTCGACGGTTTGTCGATGCCGACCGGTGCGCAGAACATCGACCAGGTTTATGCCTTCATCGATTTTGCCTATCAGGCCAAGCCTGCAGGTGTCGCCATCGACAGCCACGGCTACAACTCGCCAGTTCTGGGTGCCGACCAATATGCCGGCGACACCTACAAGAAGAACTTCGCCGAGGCCTATCCGGGCGACTCGCTGGCAAACCTGAACCCATGGCCTGCTGAGGCTCCGTGGTATGCCGAAACTCGGACCGAGTTCGTCAACAAGTTCAAAAGCGCCTGATTGCTTTGACAAGGTGCCCTCCGCCACTGTGCGGAGGGCTATCAACCCGCATGCCACAACGGCGTGACGGACGCTATTTCGGTGCGGTCACGGACCGTACCTGACGGAGATACCAAAAATGAGTGCAGGGGTCGGTGTAGATCTTGAGAACCTGTGGATCCGTTTCGGTGATTTTGTTGCTGTGAGGGATGCAAACGTGAACATCAACGGGGGCGATTTCTTTTCGTTTCTCGGTCCCTCGGGGTGTGGCAAAACAACGATCCTGCGGGCCGTTTCGGGCTTTCTGGAACCAAGCGAAGGCAAAGTTCTGATCGGCGGCAAGGATATGCGGGGCATTGGCCCGAACAAACGCCCGACCGCCCTTATTTTTCAGAACCTCGCGTTGTTCCCGCTGATGAAAGTGTGGGAAAATATCACCTTCTCATTGGAGATCAGCGGCGCAAGCGCAAAAGAGCGCCGAAAGCGTGCCGATGAGTTGCTGGACATGATCGCTCTGCCCGACCAGGGTGACAAGTTGCCAAGCGAGTTGTCCGGTGGTCAGCGCCAACGGGTTGCCATCGCGCGCGCGCTATGTGCAGAACCGGATGTACTGTTGCTGGATGAACCGTTGTCCGCGCTGGACCTCAAACTGCGCCAGCATATGCGCACCGAGCTGCGAGAGATTCAAAAACGCGTCGGCATCACCTTCATCTATATCACCCACGACCAGGGCGAAGCCCTGACCATGTCAGACAATATCGCTGTCATGCGGGCTGGTGTGATCGATCAAATCGCTGATGGCAAGACCATTTATAATGATCCCAACACTGCATTCGCGGCCTCTTTCGTAGGTGAAAACAACGTATTCCGCGGCAAAATTAAACAGATTATGGGGAACGAAGCGCTGATTTCAACGAACCGGTCTGGTGAATTGGTTGCACGCATCTCGACCGCCAACCAAGGAAAGCTGGCAGTGGGTGATGACGCCATGATGTTCATTCGCCCCGAGGCTTTTGCGATCGCCTCCGATGGTGCGTCAGGCGATCACTTTGTCACCGCGCGGGTGAACCACGAAGAATTCGAAGGTAACGTCTTCAACATCTTTACCGAAGGTGACGGCGGAAAAGAGATCAAGGTGTCCTTGCCAAACCTCGGCCAATCCTTCGATGACCACACAGGCCAAAACATCACGTTGGAATATGAGACCCGCAATGCGGTTCTGGTTCCGGCGGGTGAATTGGCCGCGGAATAAGGGGGCCGACTATGCCAGGCTTCCTGAAAGAATTCTTTAACCGAAACGGCATTGGCATGGGCGCCGCAATATTGGGTCTTGTCCTGTTCTGGACCATTGGCCTGATCATTCTGCCCCAGCTGTCGATGCTGGATTTCTCCTTCCGTCCGAATCTGCCACCGCCCGAGATTGGCGGGCCTAAGGACGTCTATACGCTGGAGAACTACAAGTACCTGATCTATGGCCCCGAAGGTGGTAGTCAGTCCTATAATGCAGTCGACCTGAGGGTCTTTTTTCGCACACTGCTGGCCGCAGTCTGTGTGACGGTCTTCAACCTGATCCTCTGCTATCCGATTGCCTATTATCTGGGCCAGTCCAAGGGCAACCACATTCGCATCTTCGCGATCATGCTGATCATCCCATACTGGATCAACGAGATTTTACGTGCCTTTGCCCTGCGGATCATCTTTGGTGAGACCGGTGTTCTGAATACCCTGTTCGTGGGGCTGGGCATCTGGGATACGCCGTTTGACTTTATTCGCAACGACATCGCGCTCTATGCCGGTCTGGGTTACGCTTACATCCTGCTGATGATCTTCCCGATGTACAACGTGATCGAAAGTCTGGACAAAAACCAGATCGAGGCTGCGCGCGATCTAGGTGCGCCATGGTGGCGGATCCACTGGCGTGTGGTCATTCCTTACGCCAAACCGGGCATCAGCTCGGGCTGTACCATGGTGTTCATGCTGAGTGCCGGTGCGCTGGCCGCGCCGCAAATCCTAGGCGGACCGTCCAGCCTGTGGTTCACGCAGCTGATCTACCAGCAATTCAATGACAACAATGACTGGCCGCAGGGTGCCGCCTACGCCATCGTTCTTCTGGTGACCTGTATCCTGTTCGTGCTGGCGATGATGCGCCTGTTCAAGGTGAACATGGGGGATATCGGGAAATGAATAATTCCTTCCTTCGTGTAAGCATCTGGGTCTATCTGGTCATCTTCTTCCTGTACCTGCTGGGCCCGCTGGTAATCATGTCGGTCACGGCCTTCAATTCGTCGGCCTTCCCGCGCATGACGCCGTGGGAGTGTCTGACCTTCCAGTGGTTCGGCGAGCTGTTTCAGGATCAGCGTATCCTGAACGGCATCAAGAACTCGCTGATCATTGGCGCCGGAACGGTTATTCTGTCGGTGGCGATGGGTCTGGCCGGTGCGTTGATGCTGACCCAGATCTGGCCTAAGTTACGGGCGACCTACTATACGATCATCATCGCTCCGATCCTGATCCCGGGTGTTGTTCTGGGCATCTCGACTTTGGTGTTCTGGGATCGGATCAACCGGATGCTGGGACTGGGTGCAGATAGTTTCCTGTCCAACGGTATCTTTCTGACGGTGATCGGCCAATCCACCTTTATCGCAAGCTATTGCATGTTGGTTCTGGTGGCGCGCCTGCAGCGTTACGATGTGGCATTGACCGAAGCGGCGCTGGACCTTGGTGCAACGCATGCTCAGGCTTTCCGCAAGATCCTGTTGCCCTTCATGCGTCCTGCGATCGCGTCGGCTGCAGTGCTGGCGTTCCTCGCTTCGTTCGAGAACTACAACACGACCACTTTCACCTTTGGTGAATACCCGACGCTGACGATCGAACTGGCCCAAAAGGTGCGCTACGGCATTACGCCCGCCATTTCGGCTCTGGCCTTCATCATCGTGGCGTTGACAGTGTTCTTTGCCTTGTTGAACGAAGCCAAGCTGAAGCGTCAGGAACTGGTGGCCGCAGCCCGCAAGAGCGCCACAGTTGAGGAGCTGGCCGGCAAGATTAAGCTGCCCAGCTTCTTTGCTGGCAACATGGCGGCTGTCCTACTGGTTGTGTTTGCGGTTGCGACGATCACTGTCGTTGGCACCGCAACGGCCTACAACCCCGGCCAATGCATCGCCAATGTGAAAGAGCAGAAACGCCTGGAAGCGGAACAACGCATTCAAGAGCTGCGCAAGCAGCGCGAAGAACAGCGTAAGAAGCGCGAGGCCGAAGAAGCCGAACAAGGTGGTGCGCAGCAATCCACACCGAAACCATCCAACAACAGTGGTTTTGGCAATGTCTTCGCGCCGAATACTCTTGGTGGGGACGCCGAGGAGGAGAGTTCAGATACTGAAACTCCGCCTTCAAACAACGGTGGCTTTGGGGGCGTGTTCGACCCCAACAGCCTGCAGACTGACCAGTAGGTTTTGAAGCTAAATCCAAAACGAGCGCCCGGAGAGGTTATTCCTCTTCGGGCACTTCTTTCTGCGTGACAGCAATGTCACAGGCGTCAACGACGTCACCGTTCCATGCGACCGGTTGCGCATTGTAGTTTATTAGGAAAACATGCGTGGCCGTCTCGCGACGGCGAAACCCTTTGGGCATCGGATATAGGGTAACCTCGGTTTTGCGCGCGGCCATTTCAACGACCCGGTCCCACAATGTGTCATCCGGGAAACCTGCCAGATACCAAAGGCGACTTTCACCCAAAAGCGCAGGGGTGCCATCTGCAAATGTCAGCAAATTTGAGGCAGCCCCCGAAACCCTGTCGATCCAATGTTGCGCCGCGCCGCCGCCTTCAACGCCACGGCGGATGTTAGGCGGCAATGTCTCAACTAGGTCGACGTCGCATTTCAGACCGTTCAGACCGGGTCGTGCCCGGGGAATCTGGAAATCATGTGTGATCGCCCCGCTGCGTGGGCCCAGGATGAGCAGATCACTGGCCTCCACCAATTGACGTTCCAAATTGTCGCTCACGGTGGCTATCCCCGGAGCAAGGATGAACTTGTAGCCAACACGCGGAATGTTGGTTGAGGACACGAAGTCCACAGACAAGCCCGCCCGCCGCAAGGCGCGATACGCCGAGAAAACCAGACCAAAATAGTCAAATCCCGCGCCTTGGGGCTGTGTCGACCAAGCCCAATCCGAGGCGTAGTCGAACACGATAGCTACCTGGGCCTGTGTCTGCACGACATTGCCGATCTCTGACAACGCGTCCGAAGTCTGCTTTGCCTCGGTCACGGCCGGGGCAGGGCGGTTGTTGGGTGTCAGCAGCCCCGCATGCATTTGCTCTTGCGCAAACGGCGCCTGCCGCCAGCGGAAATAGCTGACAACCTCTGCACCATGCGCCACTGCCTCTAGGGACCACATCTTAACCATTCCGGGTAGTGGTGCCGGATTGTACGGGGCCCAATTCACCGGGCCGGGTTGCTGCTCCATCACCCACCAACGCCCGCGGCCGACCGCGCGATACAGGTCATGATGAAAGGCCTGCATGTCCGGATCGCCCTGCTGAAGAAAGGCAGTTTTGTGGGCTTCATCCGCCTCAAGCCGGTCAGAGAGGAAGCCGATTGGATAGCTGTCCCATGTGGCGATATCCAGATCTGCGCCAACCTTGAAATGGTCGAAATCCAGCACTCGACCCATATAGTTGTGCAACAAAGGCGCATCGGTCAAAGCGCGCAGTACATCTGCCTGGGCTTTGTTATACGCAACGACCTGATCCGAACTGAAACGCCGGAACGCCAGAACATGCGCCGGGTTGGGTTCGGTCACTGTCATATTGGGCAGATCAATCTGGTCGAAATCACGATACTCCATCGCCCAGAATATGTTGCCCCATGTCTCGTTTAGCGCTTCAATGCTGCCGTATTGATCCTTTAGCCAAAGCCGAAAGGCATGCAGAGCGGCGAGGCCGTAGCTGACCGTCGTATCGTGACAGCCATATTCATTGTCGATCTGCCAGGCCGCAACATGCGGGTTTCGCCCATAGCGCTCGCCCATGATCCGGGCGATGCGGACGGATTCCTGGACATAACCCGGATGGCTAAAACAATAGTGCCTGCGTGAGCCGAATTTTCGTGTATTCCCCTGCGCATCCACTGCCAGCATGTCTGGGTGTTTCTCAAGCATCCACCGCGGAGGCGCCGCAGTGGGCGTCCCCAGTACAACCTTGAGCCCAGCCGCCCCAAGCGTTTCGATTGCACGGTCCAGCCAACCCAACTGCAGTTCGCCTGGAGCCGGCTCCATTCGGCTCCAGGCAAACTCACCGATCCGGACCCAGCTTATGCCAGTTTCAACCATCCGAGCCGCGTCTTCGGCCCACATGGCCTCGGGCCAATGTTCCGGGTAATAGCAAACACCAAGTTCTGGTTTCATAGAAGGACTCTGTGTTCTGCCTGGCCAGTGCCAGCATCCAATGCGCCAAAGGTCATGCCATTGGTTGGTTGTGTTTTAACAGTGTCTGCGTCCAACCCCTGACGGGCAGTGGTGCAAAACAGCGTTGTCAGATCGTCGCCGCCAAAGGCGGGACAAGATGTATGTGCGGCCTGAAACGAAACGGCATGCCGAAACCGCCCGTTCGGGTCATAGCAAGCGACACGGTTTGCCCCCCATTGGGCGATCCAGATATTGCCTTCTGCGTCGACCACAGCGCCATCGGGAAAAAGGTCATCAGCGCGCAAATCGAGAAACACCGTGCTATTGCCTTCGGGCCACCCCGTCTCAGGCTCCAGCGAGCAGCGCCTAACCTGTTGTGTGACTGTATCTGTGTAATAGACGCAGGACCTGTCTGAGGAAAAACAGATCGCGTTCGAGATTGTGACCTCGGGCACAAGCAGGCGTAGTTCGCCCTGCCAGTACCGATAGATCGCGCCCGCCTCTTGTTCTGCGTTTTTACCCATCGTCCCAATCCAGAACCCGCCCCACGGGTCTGCGCGCCCGTCATTGGAGCGGGTGACCGGGTTGTTCGCCTCAAGCGAGACGATCAGGTCTTTTTGACCACTGTTCAAACCAAACCGCCACAGACCGGTTTCCGAGGCCATCACTATTGTATCCCGGTCAACCCAACCTGCTGCTGAGACATGTTCCGAAAACTGCCAGCTGTGTTGCTCAACCCCGGTCTGCGTCATCAAACGTTTGTTGATGATGTCAAACCAGTACAGTTGCTTGCGTTCAGGATGCCACAGGGGTCCTTCGCCAAGCTCACAAGGGCGATCATCAAAAACAAAGCTCATCCAGCAGCCTCGTCATAGGCAGCGACGATCCGCTTGGCCTGACCGGCAATTTCCACGACGGACATCCCCGGTTTGAACAGGGCCGATCCGATGCCAAACCCGTCTGCCCCAGCCTTGATCCATTCGGCGAAGTTCTCAGGTCCAGCGCCACCAACGGCATAGACCAAAGTACCCGATGGCAATACAGGTCGCAGTGCGGCCAAACCACTTGGTCCGGCGGTGACACCCGGGAACAATTTCAATCCCGTCGCGCCAGCCTTAAGCGCAGCAAACGCCTCGGTCGGGGTATAAACGCCCGGCCAGCTTTGCATGTTAAACGCGACAGAACGCAAAATGACCTCGGCGTCATAATTCGGGGAAACGATCAGCTTACCGCCAACTTGCGAAACGGCCTCTACCTGCTCGGGGGTCAGAACCGTGCCAGCGCCGATCAATGCTTGATCGCCGAATGAGCTGGCCAACGATTCAATGCTGTTCAGCGGGTCAGGCGAATTCAACGGCACCTCGATCTTGTTGATACCAGATTCGATCAGGGCATGACCTACATTGACGGCTTCTGCCGGTTGCAAGCCACGCAAAATGGCGATGATGGGGCGGCTCATGCGGTTTGCCTCGTTAGTTTACGGGCCTGTGCCAGACCTGCCAATGTGCATTGAGTTGCGTTAGCTGTGTCTACGAAAGCGCCCTGTAATTGCAGCGCACGTGCGTAGATTTGGGACATCCCTTCAGCGCCGATGATTGCCAGTTGCTGCCCCAACCAGTAGGGGCGTGTTGCGCCCAACTCGGCCCCAATCAAAAGCCCGGATAACTTGGCTCGGGCTGTCCCCTTGTCCTGATTGTGCAACAAATCCGCTGCTCGCAGTCCGAACAGGCGCGCAGCCAATTGTTCGGGTTTGGACAACGCGTCTGCCGTAGCTTCTGCGAAGGCGTCGACGTCCCAGCCGTCACCGACCGAATGCTTGAGCACTGATTGCTCGGAGAGCAGTTCAAACATCTCACCCGTCATGAACGTTCGAAAGCTCACGACTTCTCCTGCGCTGATCTGAACCCATTTTGAATGCGTCCCGGGCAGGCAGATAACCCCGTCCCAGTTCGGACGGGTTGCTAGAAAGCCAGATATTTGAGTTTCCTCACCGCGCATAACGTCTGGCGGTGCGTTCTGTTTAAGACCGGGCACCACGAATGCGCGTATCCGGGCATCGGTACCGGGTACCCGTATAGGCGCATCCGACAGCGGTGCTGACGGGACGGCCGAATATGGGGCTTCGACCCAACCTTGCCGCGCACCGACCATACCGCAGGCCACAACGTCGACAGGTTCAGGACCCAACCAGTCAGCGATCAGGTCAAGCAAGGCAGATTGAAACGCATCTCTGCTCAGCCGAGCCATTCCCCGATCAGACTGGGATTGCGCCAGTACGGTGTCGCCCTGCATGGCCCAAGCCCGCAGTTGGGATGTTCCCCAGTCGACGGCTATCCACTCTGCATTCATGGCCTTACCCCGTTACTACAACGCCGCCATCGACGGCCATGCACTGTCCGGTCATCGCGCGGCTGGCACCCGAGGCCAGGAACAATGTCGGTGCGATCATGTCTTCGGGCGTCAGGTGTTCTTTCAGGCACTGGCGCTCCAAATGCGCTGCCAGGTCATCCGGCGTCGCCCACATATCAAGTTGCTTTTGCGTCAAAACCCATCCGGGAGCCAGCGCATTGATACGAATTTTTTGCGGCCCCAATTCGCGTGCCAAAGATCGCGTCATCCCGGTGATCCCGGCATTCGACGTCGTATAGATTGGGTACCCCGCATTCCCCATCATGTAGCTGATCGAGCTGAAGTTGACGATTGAACCCCCTTTGCCAGTCATTTGGCGCGCAGCCTCCTGACAGGCGAAGTAGTAGGCCTTGAGGTTCACCTCAATCATCCAGTCCCAGAACTCGGCGGTGGTTTCCTCAAGCGAGTGACGCTTGTCGTTAGCGGCGTTGTTGACCAACACATCCAAAGGTCCATGTGCCTCGGCAGCCTTTTGCATTGTGGCGTGCAGCAGTTCGGTATCCGTCATGTCGCCCTGCATAAACAGCGGCGCGCGGCCATGTTTGTCTCGCATTTCCTCAACGAATGCGCTGGCGTCCGAGCGGCCGATAAAGGCAACGTTTGCGCCCTGGGCCAAAAAACCGTCTGTCAGTGCGGCCCCTACACCTGAGCCGCCGCCGGTAATATAGACCGAGGCGCCGTTTAGATCGTGAAAAGTGGCTGGATGGTCCATCAGTGGCTCTCTCTGGTCACAAGGCGGGTGTCTTTGCCGACGAGGAAGTCTAGGTCCGCGCCCTGATCGGCTTGCAGCACGTGGTCGATATAGAGTTTCGCGTAACCGCGTGTGTAGTGCGGATCTTCCGGTTGCCACGCGGTGCGGCGGGATTCCAGTTCCTTTTCATCGACCAGCAGTTCCAATTCGCCCTTGCTGGCAGAAACCCGGATACGGTCCCCGGTGTTGACGAGTGCCAGCGTACCGCCTGCCTGTGCCTCGGGGCTGACATGCAGGATGACGGTGCCATAGGCGGTGCCGGACATGCGGGCGTCGGATATGCGGATCATGTCGCGGACGCCTTCCTTCACCAGTTTGGCCGGGATCGGCATGTTGCCGACCTCGGGCATGCCGGGATAGCCCTTTGGGCCGCAACCCTTCAGGACCAGAATGGTTTCAGACTTTACTGGCAGATCATCCCGGTCAATATTTGCTTTCAAGTCTTCGATGCTCTCAAAAACGTAGGCCTCGGCTTCTGTTTCCAGTAGCGCATCCGTCGCGGCCGAGGGTTTCACAATGGCCCCGTTGGGCGCGAGGTTACCGCGCAGCACGCGCAGACCAGCGGCGGGTTTCACCGGATCGTCGAAGGGGCGGATAACGTCGGGGTTAAAGCATTCTGCCCCTTCAAAATGCGCCGAGATATCTTTGTTCAGAACGGTTTTTGCGGGGCGCAGGAAGGGTTTCAACTCGTTCAGAACCACCGGCACACCGCCCGCGTAGCAGAAATCCTCCATCAGGTATTTCCCTGAGGGCATGCAGTTCACCAGTAGTGGGATTTCCGACCCGATTTCAAAATCTTTCAGCGTCAGGTCTACGCCCACGCGGCCCGCCAGCGCGAGTAGATGCACTACTGCATTGGTCGAGCCGCCAACGGCCGCATTGGCCAGAATGGCATTTTCGAACGCTTCCTTGGTCAGGATGTCCGACGGCTTAAGATCTTCGTCCACCATCTCGACAATCCGTTTACCCGTCAGGTGTGCCAGCGCCATACGGCGGGCATCAACTGCCGGCAGGGCGGCGTTGGTGGGCAGGGACATACCCATCGCTTCCACCAAAGACGCCATGGTTGAGGCCGTACCCATGGTCATGCAAACACCTGCGCTGCGTGACATACCGGATTCGGCGTTCATGAAATCCTTCAAGGTCATCTCGCTGGCACGAACGGCCTCGGAAAATTTCCAGACATCTGTTCCGGATCCAATGTCCTTGCCACGGTATTTTCCGTTCAGCATCGGGCCAGAGCTGACCACGATAGAGGGCAGATCTACCGAAGCGGCCCCCATCAGCTGCCCCGGCGTGGTCTTATCGCAACCACCCAAAAGGACTACGCCGTCGATGCCATAGGCGCGAATAGATTCCTCGACATCCATTGCCAGCAGGTTGCGGAACAGCATGGCGGTGGGTTTCATTTGGGTCTCGCCTAGCGACATGACGGGAAATTCGACCGGAAACCCTCCGGCCTCCCAAACGCCACGTTTGACGCCTTCGGCCAGATCCCGCAGGCCCGAGTTGCAGGGGGTCAGTTCCGACCAGGTGTTGCAGATGCCAATGATCGGACGACCATCGAACGCGTGATCGGGAAAGCCTTGGTTCTTCATCCAAGATCTGTGGATAAAGCCATCCTTGTCCAGCTTGCCATACCAATGCTGAGAGCGGCGTTTTTTTGTCATTGTTTTTAAGCCTTCTAAATTTGGGATCAGGCCGCCTTGGCGGGTTTGCACCAATCTGGCAACCAATCGGCATGTGCCACCAACAGGTCACTAACCAAGCTGCGGATCTGACGCAGGTCCAGTTCAGCGGCCGTATGCGGGTCCATCATAGCGGCGTGGTAAATGTATTCTGGGTTCTGCTCAACCAATGCCCGCACAGTCAGTTCCTGCACGTTGATCTGGCTGCGCATCAGCGCGATCAGCTGGGGCGGAATATCTGTTACGACCGAAGGTTGGACACCGTTAGTATCGACAAGGCAAGGTGTTTCGACAGCCGCGCCAAGGGGGAGTTGAGGGATCTGTCCAGTATTGGGCAGGTTCCCATACGCCACGTAGGGCGTATCCGTCACGATCGCATTCATCAGGTCAGCGGCGAACTCATGGCTTCGGATCACTTCAATATCACGCCCGTCAGTCAGGGTCTTTGCCTGTTCTTTCCAACTGGCGATCTGTTCCTCGCAACGGGTTGGGTATTCATCCAGAGGGATGCTGAACTGCTCAATCAGGTCCTGGCGGCCATCTTTGATGAACCATGGAACGTATTCCGCCAAGTGTTCTGAACTTTCCGTGCAGAAATAGCCCAGATGTTCCATCACCTCATACCGCACCTTGTTGGGGCAACGTGGCATCAAAAGCGGTGGTTTGGGAATTTGCCCGCCGGCATACCCTTGCCGCAATGCCGGGTAGAGGTCGCGCCCGTCATGCTCTAGCCTCAGGAAAAAGGCAACGTGGTTCACGCCTGCCACCTTGTAGCGGAACTCGTCCTTGGGCAGGTCCAGATCGTGAGCAAGTTCTTCAACGGTGTTTTGGACAGAGTGACACAGGCCGACATGTTTCAGCGCCGGGAAACGTTCTGCCAGCGCCCATGTGTTGATCGCCATCGGGTTCACGTATTGCAGCAGCGTTGCGTTTGGGCAGAGCTGCATCATGTCTTGTGCAACGTCCCACAACACAGGAACCGTGCGCAGGCCTCGCATGATGCCGCCGACACCCAGGGTGTCAGCGATGGTCTGGCGCAGGCCGTATTGTTTGGGGATCTCGAAATCCGTCACCGTGCAGGGCTTGTAGCCGCCGACCTGGAAGGCGGTGATGACGAAATCGGCGCCTTCAAGCGCGGCGCGCCGGTCGGTATGCTTTGAGACAGATGCCCCTGTTCCGACAGAGCGGATCATCGCCCTGGCGACGGCCTCGCTTTCGGCAAGGCGCACGGGATCGATGTCCATCAGCGCAAAATGGCTGTCGGCCAGTGCAGGCGTCAGCAGGGCGTCGCCCACGATATTCTGCATGAAGATCGTGGAGCCTGCCCCGATAAAGGTGATCTTGGTCATGTGGCAAACCTTTGGTTTGACGTTATTTTACGGCACCGAGGGTCAAACCCGCGATGAAGTGTTTCTGCATGAGGAAGAACATGGCCACCGGCGGCAGAGCCGCGACGATGGAACCGGCACTCATTAGTTGATAGGCCGCCCGAAATTGGGCGTTAAAACTGGTTATACCTGCTGTCACGGGTTGGCTTTCCGCACCCTGTGTCAGGACAACAGCCCAGAAGTAGTCGTTCCAGATGAAGGTGAAAATCAACACACTGAGGGCCGCGATCGCCGGTTTCATCAGCGGTAGGACCACGTACCAGAAAATGCGCCATTCACTGATGCCTTCAACGCGAGCCGCCTCGATCAGTTCGAAGGGCAGGGCGCGGATAAAGTTGCGCATGAACAACGTGCAAAAGCCTGTTTGGAAAGCAATGTGGAACAAGACGAGGCCGGTTTTGGTGTTGTAGAGACCCAACTCCAACGTCAGGTCGCGCACCGGAACCATTAGAATCTGGAACGGGACGAAGTTGCCCGCAACAAACATGAAAAAGATCCAGATGTTTGAGCGGAATTTATAGATCCCCAGTGCAAACCCGGTCATGCAACTAAGCGCAACGGCACCGATCACTGTTGGAATGGTGATCATGAACGAGTTCAGCAAATAGCGTGGCATGTCCGAGTTGAAGAATACCTGCCCATAGTTGTAGGCACCCTCAAAGCTGGACGGCATCCCCCAGTAGTTTGCGTTGGTAAAGTCGGCTGCCGGCTTGACCGAGAACAGCGCTACCGCCAACAGGGGGCCGAGCCACAGCAGCAGTGCCAGGGGCAGCATCGCCTGGTAGGTGATCTGAGCCCCGCGGGGTTGTTTTTCGATGGGTTTGGGAAACATCTTAATGCCCCCTTTCTTCGCGGTACATCGACCACAGGAAATAGGCGATGAAGCACAGCATGATCAGGAACAGGATCACCGCGATGGCGGCGCCATATCCCATGCGGAAGCCGTATTCTGACAGCGCGACTTCGAACATGTAATAGGCAAGCACACGGGACGAACCGAACGGGCCACCCTGGGTCATGATCGAGATCAGATCGAATGACCGAAGCGCGCCGATGATGGTGACAACGAAAGCAATGAAGGTGGCTGGGCGTAGTTGAGGCAGGATGATGTGCCACAGCATCCGCCCGCCTTTTGCACCGTCCAGACGTCCGGCCTCGATCTGTTCAGGATCCACAGCGTTCAGGCCAGTGAGATATAGGATCATGCAATAAGCTGTTTGCGGCCAGAGACCGGCAAAGATGATGCCGTAGGTGACGAAACGCTCATCCCCCAGAACATTCAGCGGGCCGAAGCCGAAGAATCCCAGGAATTCGTTCAACAGGCCGAAAGTCGGATCATAGAACCACGTGAAAACGAGTCCGACGACGACCTGAGAGATGACAAAGGGGAAGAAAAACAGCGACTTATAGAGCCGAATGCCCCAGACGGTTTGATTCAGGAACAGAGCAATGAACAGACCAGCTGGGATTGCCAGCAGGTACATGATCAACCAGATCAGGTTGTTCTTCAGCGATATGTAAAACGCGTCGCGGTCGGCCAATTCCCAATACAGGTCTTCGTAGTTGCGAAAACCCACATATTCCGCTGCGCCAAGCCCATCCCATTCGTACAAGGACAAGTTGAACGATTGGAACACTGGAATGATCACATAGACCATGAAGAACAGCAGACCCGGGGCCAAAAATAGCCAGGGCGCTATGCGCTGTTGATTTCTGTGGAACCAGCTTTCTTGTTCAGGGACATCGACGGCTGACATGCGCTCACTCGGTTTTGGATCAAAGAAGTAAGTCGGGTATGCACCCGCCTTACGCACGAAGTGGTGCAGGCCGGGCAAAAGCCCGGCCCGACCGGTTTAGTTTTCGTAGATACGCTGACGTGCGCGTTCCAGTTTGGACAGGATACGGTCAGCATTGTCCGGCTTGACCATGAATTCCTGGAACCCTTCCATCGACACCTTCGCCATTTCCGCAGGTGCGTCACGATCCCAGAACTGGGCTACGCCACCGGGGCTGTTGGCGGACAGCATCTCAAAGCCTTGCTGCAGGAACTTGTCTTCATCAACAGACGATTGAGCGTTCACAGGCAGCTGGCCCAGGTTCGCGCCGTTGTTGATCTGAGTTTGCTCATCCGCGGAAACGGCAAAGCGCAGGAACTCACGCGCGGCTTCTTTATTCGATGCGTTGGCCGGGATGTGGAAGGTATCAGTTGGCGCATCTTCCGCCAATTCTACATCCGGGTTGATAGAAACGAACTGATAGAAGTCCAATTGGTCGTCGGTCAGTCCCGCTTCGCGCAGCGGCGCAACAGCAAAGTTACCCATCAGGTACGCGGCGGCTTCGCCGTTCACCATGAAGGGCAGGGCCTCTTGCCAGCTGTACGTCTGATGGTTGTCGACGAACGCGCCCATGTCGATCAGCTGTTTCCAGTTGGCGAAGGTCTGCTTGACCCGGTCGTCTTCCCAGCTGATTTCGCCATTGGCAAGCTGGTTGTGGAAGTCAAACCCGTTGGTGCGCATGTTCAAGTAGTCGAACCAGCCGCCAGCGGTCCATAGGAACTTGGTGCCGATCGTATAGCAGGCGCGACCGGAATCGACGATCTTCTGACAGTTCGCCAGCTCTTCTTCCCAAGTCGTTGGCTCGGTCAGGCCCAGCTCGTCAAAGATGTCTTTGCGATAGTAAACACCCCACTGATAGTAGGTGTAGGGTACACCCCACTGCTTGCCGTCGATGGTCATCGCACCTTTGGTCGATGCCAGATTTTCGGCGATCTCAGGTTCGGCCCACAAGTCCGATACATCTTCGAACAGGCCTGCCTCGACGTAGGGCTTCATGCGGTTTGCCGCATACCACGTCGCCACGTCCGGCGTATCCGCAGTCAGGAAGTTGCGGATCTGGGTCTTGTACGCCTCGCGGTCGATTACTGTTGTTTCGATCTCCAGTCCCGGATGCTGTTCCGCAAAACGGTCGATCATTGCCTCCATCGTCGCGCGCGGCGCGGGGTTGGAGGTATCGAGAAAGATTCGCAGCTCACCGGTCAGTTCGGCGGCGACAGGTGCGGCAAGTGCGACACTGGCTGCCAAAGCGGCGGCAGTGCGCTTGTACATGGAATGCATGGTTTCCTCCCTTAGCTTCCATTTTATATTTTTGAAGTTCCAAATAATGAAACTGTGTTTTATATATTGAAAACTACACATCAACTCGGTTAGTCTTGTCAAGACCCTCGTGCCGATTGCGATGGGTTAATTGGAGGAGAACAGGCATCCGTGGCTGGTGACGGAACAATAGGAAAAGCATGTGATGTGCTGGATCAGGTGGCTGCGTTCGCGCGCCCGGTTCGATTCGCAGAGCTGTTGGAAAGCAGCAATTTCCCCAAGGCGACCCTGTATCGGTTCCTGCAAACGCTGACCAATCAGGGAATGCTGTCGTATGATCCGGACCGACAGACATATACGCCCGGGTTGCGGCTGGTTCGGCTAGCCCATGCGGCATGGACACAAAGCTCGCTCGCGCCAATTGCACGACCGTTTCTGGATGCATTGAGCCGGGAAACCGGGGAAACGGTGCATCTGGCGCAGCTCGATTCAAATCAGGTGCTGTACGTGGATAAACGCAACGCAGCCCAGCCGATTGAGATGTATTCGCAGGCTGGCAAGGTCGGTCCGGCCTATTGCACAGGCGTGGGTAAAGCCATGATGGCGTTTCTGGATGAGGCCGGGCTGGACCGCGCCGCGTCTCAGCAAAGCTACCACCGCTTTACCGATAAGACACTGACATCCGAGGCGGCGTTGCGCGCGGATCTCGACCTGATCCGCAGCCGTGGCTATGCCGTTGATGACGAAGAGCATGAGCCCGGCATCATCTGCATTGCCTGTCCTATCCTTACCTCAGGCGGGCGGATGTTGGGGGCGATTTCCGTGACCGGATCGACCGAACGGATGAATTTCGACCAATTGGAAACCTGGGTTCCCCGTGTTCGCCGTGTGGCCGAACAAATCGGAGCCGAAGCACAGGCCTGGCGGTTCCCCGAGACCCGCCCGAGCGCCGAAACAGACAGGATGCAAGCGACATGACAGGTGTGACTCTGAACCAGGCGATCAAGCGGTATGGCGAGACGCAGGTTATTCACGGCATTGATCTGGAGATCGAAGATGGAGAGTTTTGTGTCTTCGTCGGCCCTTCGGGCTGTGGTAAATCCACTTTGCTGCGGATGATAGCGGGCCTAGAGGAAACGACCGAAGGGCAAGTCCATATCGGCGCACGCGACGTGACCCATATGGATCCGGCCAAGCGCGGCGTAGCCATGGTGTTCCAGACCTATGCCCTTTATCCGCACATGACCGTGGCAGAAAACATGGGCTTTGGTTTGCGCATGAATGGCGTGGAAAAGTCCGAGATTAACAAGAAAGTGCAAGACGCTTCGAACATCCTCAAGTTGGATCAATACCTCAAGCGTAAGCCCAAAGCCCTGTCTGGTGGTCAACGTCAGCGGGTCGCCATCGGGCGTGCCATTGTGCGGGGCCCCGAGGTGTTTTTGTTTGACGAGCCACTGTCCAATCTAGATGCGGAGCTGCGCGTAGAAATGCGGGTCGAGATCGCGCGGCTGCACAATGAAATTGGCGCGACCATGATCTATGTGACCCACGATCAGGTCGAAGCGATGACAATGGCCGACAAGATCGTGGTGCTTCGCGATGGTCGGATCGAACAGGTCGGCGCGCCGATGGATTTGTATCGCGACCCAGACAATCGGTTTGTGGCGGGATTTATCGGGTCACCAGCCATGAATTTCCTTGATTGCGACATCGTCGATGGAAAGGTTTCGCACCCGGCTCTCAGCGAGCCGCTGGATGTGCCTGTAAACGTACCGGCAGGGATGAGTAAAGTGACCCTTGGCATACGTCCGGAACACATCGCAGTGGATCGGGCAGGCGATACCTGCACGGTTGATCTGACCGAAGCGCTTGGCGGTGTCAGCTATACGTATCTGCTGACGCCCAATGGCGATAAGCTGATTGTCGAGGAACGAGAAGATCAGCGCAGCAAACAGGGTGAACGCATCGGGCTGTCAGTGCGACCGGAACGCGCGATGCTGTTCGATCCCGAAACAGGTCACCGCCTTCGCTGAAAAATCCATTTTGTAATTTGAGCGCGCCCGATCATCGATCCGGCGCGTTTTTAATTTTTCTGGATTTTGTATCCAATATCCGTTATGGCGATTCTAAAAGCGTGTGTAACCGCCCAGCCATCGAGGAATTTACCAATGTCGACCAATGTGTTCACCGGCACGATGCCCGCTCTGATGACACCATGCAAACCCGACCGGACGCCTGACTTTGATGCGTTGGTGCACAAAGGAAAGCAGATGATCGACGCGGGTATGTCCGCGGTGGTCTACTGCGGCTCGATGGGGGATTGGCCCTTGTTGACCGATGCACGGCGGATGGAAGGTGTCGAGCGTTTGGTCGACGCGGGTTTGCCCGTTGTGGTCGGGACCGGAGCCATCAACACCAAATCCGCGGTGGCCCATGCGGCCCATGCACAAAAGGTAGGCGCCGTTGGCCTGATGGTCATTCCACGCGTTCTGTCCCGCGGCAGTTCACCTGCCGCGCAGAGGAACCACTTCAAAGCGATCTTGTCAGCTGCCCCCGATGTTCCGGCGATCATCTACAACAGTCCGTATTATGGCTTTGCTACGCGGGCCGACCTGTTCTTTGCTCTGCGCGCAGAACATTCAAACCTGATCGGCTTCAAGGAATTCGGGGGCAAAGACGATCTGCGCTATGCGGCCGAGAACATTACCAGTCAAGATGATCAGGTAACCCTGATGGTGGGTGTCGATACCGAGGTCTTCCACGGTTTCGTAAACTGCGGCGCAACCGGGTCGATCACCGGGATTGGCACAGCCTTGCCGCGCGAAGCGCTGTTGCTGGCTGCTTTGTCCAAAAAAGCGGCGCAGGGCCATGCTGAGGCCCGCCAACGTGCGCTTGAACTGACCGAGGCGATTCAGGTGCTTTCCAGCTTTGACGAAGGCCCGGATCTGGTGCTGTATTACAAGCACTTGTTGGTTCTGAACGGGGAACAGGAATACCGATTGCACTTTAACGAGACGGATGAGTTGACGGAAGCACAACGTAACTATTGTGAACAGCAATATGATCTTTTCCAGACTTGGTATGCCGATTGGTCGAAACAGGGTGGGGTGATCTCTGAATGCACGTGATCGACAGTCACACAGGCGGCGAACCGACGCGTGTCATACTGGATGGCGCGCCCGATCTAGGCTCTGGGCCGTTGGCGGAACGAGCACAGCGGCTGGTGACAGAGCATGAGGCGTTCTATCGCTCTGTCATGTTAGAGCCGCGCGGCCAGCCAGCCATGGTCGCTGCGTTACTGGTCGAGCCGGTTGATCCGACATGCGTGACTGGTGTGATTTATTTCGATGTCGATGCCGTTTTGGGCATGTGTGGGCACGGAACCATCGGTCTGGCGGTCACATTGGCTCATCTGGGACGAATCGACGTGGGCCAACACCGGATCGAAACGCCTGCCGGGGTGGTGACGGTCAAGTTGCACGATGCAAACACCGCAACCGTGATCAACATTGAAAGCCGCAGAATTCATCAGGCCGTTACACTGGATGTCGCGGGCTATGGCCATGTCACAGGCGACGTTGCATATGGCGGCAACTGGTTCTTCATCGTTGATCCCAGCCCGATCCCGGTCGAGCCTGCCAATATTCGCCAACTGACGGATATGACGGTCGCCATCCGAGAGGCTTCGATCACGCGCGGGGTTGGCGGCGAAAAAGGCGAACCAATTGACCACGTTATCTTTCAAGATGATTCACCAGATCCGTCAGTTCACAGTCGCAATTTCGTTCTGTGCCCCGATGACAATTATGACCGCTCACCGTGCGGAACGGGCAGCTCGGCCCGACTGGCCTGTCTGGCGGCGGACGGGCGCTTAGCGCCGAGTCAGGAGATCATCCAGCAAAGCGTGATTGGCAGTTCCTATCGGCTGTCCTACCAGCCCGGGCTAAACGGGGGTGTTATCCCCTCGATCACCGGACAAGCATTCGTCATGGCCGAAGCGACGTTGTTGTTCAACGATAACGATCCTTTCAGAGCCGGGATCGAAACATGACCTTACAAGTCGTTGTCATCGGCGCCGGAGTAATTGGGATTACGACCGCGCTCGAACTGCAACGACGGGGCCATTCCGTGCTTGTCTTGGATCGCAAGGGCATCGCGGCTGAAACATCAGCCGGTAACGCCGGGGCGTTTGCCTTTTCTGAGGTCGAACCACTGGCCACGCCCGGCATCATGCGCAAAGCACCGAAGTGGTTGTTGGATCCGTTGGGCCCACTATCTATCCCGCCGGCCTACGCCTTGAAAATTGCGCCGTGGATGTACCGGTTTTGGCGCGCCAGCCGACCGGACCGCTATGAAAACTTGCTTGGTGCACAAGCCAGTTTGATGGCGTTTTCCAAAACTGCGCTTGATCAACTGATATCTACCGTCGATGGCGAGCACTTGCTGCAACGCGATGGGCAGATGCAGTTGTATGAAAGCGAGGCTGAATATCGCGCCAGTTTGCCGACATGGAAATTGCGGCGCGAACACGGGATCGAATTTGAACTGATTGAAAGCCCGGCCGCAATTGCCGAGATGCAGCCGGGACTCAGCCCTCGGTTCACCCATGCCGGATTTACGCCGAACTGGCTGAACACTGTTGATCCAAAACGATGGGTCGAACACCTTGCTGAGGTCTTTCAGGGTCGCGGCGGTCGGATTGAACGGAAAGATATCCGAACCCTGTCACCGCAGGAAAATGGTGTGCGGGTCGCATGCGCGGACGGAACAATCGAAGCGAGCAAGGTGGTGGTTGCCGCAGGTGCTTGGTCTCATCACATCGTGCAAACATTGGGCGATCGCATTCCACTGGAAACCGAGCGTGGATACAATACGACTTTGCCGGAAGGCGCATTTGATTTGCGTATGCACCTAACATTCTCGCGCCACGGCTTTGTTGCCAGCAAAATAAATGGTGGCGTGCGCGTCGGAGGGGCAGTCGAACTGGGCGGGTTAACCTTACCGCCAAACTACAAGCGCGCCGATATTTTGTTGGAAAAGGCGGCGGCGTTCCTGCCTGGACTAAAAACCGAAGGTGGCACGCAATGGATGGGATATCGTCCATCGTTGCCGGACAGCATTCCGGTGATCGGCCCGTCTAGTAAATCGGCGGATGTCGTTTACGCATTCGGGCACGGGCATTTGGGCCTGACCCAATCTGCTGGAACTGCGGAACTCGTCGGGGCGCTGGTCGATGGGCAAGACCCGCCAATATCATTATCGCCTTACGCCGCCACCCGATTTTAAGGAGGGGATATGCGCAGCATTAAGACCATTCATGTCGTGTCGGCCCATGCCGAAGGCGAGGTCGGCGACGTCATCGTTGGCGGCGTCTCGCCGCCGCCCGGTGACACGATCTGGGAGCAACGGACGCATATTGCCAACGATCAAACGTTACGAAATTTCGTTCTGAACGAACCGAGAGGCGGTGTGTTTCGTCATGTCAATCTTCTGGTTCCGCCCAAACATCCGGATGCTGACGCCGCCTTTATCATTATGGAGCCCGAGGACACTCCACCCATGTCTGGTTCAAACTCGATCTGTGTTGCCACGGTTTTGCTGGATAGCGGGATCATCTCGATACAAGAACCCGAGACAATTCTGACGCTTGAAGCGCCCGGAGGCCTGGTTCGCGTGCGCGCTGAATGCCGGGGCGGTAGGGCAGAACGGATCCACGTGCAGAACCTCCCCAGTTTTGCCGGTAAGCTCTCTGTCCCGTTAGAGGTTCCGGGTTTGGGCACGCTGACTGTTGATACGGCTTTTGGAGGCGACAGTTTCGTGGTTGTTGATGCCGCTAAGCTGGGGTTTGACATAACCCAAGACGAAGCACGTGAAATCGCCCGGACAGGCGTTACAATTACGAATGCCGCCAATGCCCAATTGGGGTTCTCGCATCCCGAGAACCCGGAATGGACCCACATTTCCTTTTGCGCTTTTTGTGGCCCGCTTGAAAAGACGCCTACTGGTTGGCGCGGTAAATCTGCCGTTGCCATCCAGCCCGGAAAGGTGGATCGCTCGCCCACGGGAACAGCGGTTTCTGCTCGTATGGCGCTGATGGCGGCCAAGCGACAAATGACCGCCGACCAGACATTCGAAGCAATATCCATAATTGGCTCACGCTTTTCCGGACGCATTGTCAAGGAAACGCAGATGGGTGCCCTATCCGCGATCATCCCCGAGATCAGCGGTCGCGGTTGGATCACCGGTATCCATCAGTACATGCTTGATCCTGACGACCCGTGGCCGGATGGCTACCGTGTCCGAGACACTTGGGGCGCTTAGTTTTTCAGCATTACTTCAAGAAACGAGGGCTTTTGTGTACCCCGTGTCAATATGCGCCGCCTGTTGACGATTGATCCCAAGCCAATCGTGATTTATGGGAGACCTTGTCAACACAGAGTCACCGTTGGGCGGTAGGTTGAAAACGCCCATCATTAGCCACCCGTTTGTGGCACACTCTAGGATCGCACGCCCCGAAAGGCTTAAAAAAGGTAAAAGAATATGGCAGATAACTCAAACTTCGACATATTGTATACCATTGTAGACGAAGCGCCCGAACTGGCCAGCGCATCGTTTCTGCCCATCATTCGCAAATTTGCCTCTGCGGCGGGTGTCAGTGTCGGAACCAAGGACATTTCACTGGCGGGCCGTATTCTGGCAACGTTCCCCGAGAACCTGACTGACGCGCAACGCATCACCGATGATCTCGCGGCTCTGGGCGAGTTGGTGAAAACTCCGGATGCTAACGTCATCAAACTTCCCAACATCTCGGCGTCGGTCCCGCAGTTGGTGGCGGCAATCGAAGAGTTGCAGTCGCAAGGCTATGACATTCCGAACTACCCCGAAGAACCCTCGACTGACGAGGAAAAGGCGATCCGCGCGCGTTACGACGCGATCAAAGGCTCGGCTGTGAACCCGGTACTGCGCGAAGGTAACTCGGATCGTCGCGCGGCGCGTGCGGTGAAGAACTATGCTCAGAAGAACCCGCATTCGATGGGGGAGTGGGCGTCGGACAGCAAAACCAAAGTGTCGTCGATGTCTGGCAATGATTTCTACGCTAACGAGAAGTCAGCCACCATTACCGCCACTCAGGCGGGTGATGCCAAGATCGAATTCGTCGGCAATGACGGCAGCGTCACTATCCTGAAAGACGTCTGGCCGCTGGCCGAGGGCACAGTTGCTGACGCCACTTTCATGTCGGTCAAGGCGCTGTCATCCTTCCTGGCAGATGCGATTGAGGACACCAAGAAAGACGGCACCATGTTCTCACTGCACATGAAAGCCACGATGATGAAGGTCTCGGACCCGATTATCTTTGGCTTCGCGGTCAAAGCCTGGCTTGCCCCGGTATTCGAAAAATTTGGCGCTGAACTCGACGCTTTGGGTGTGAACCCGAATTCCGGCTTAGGCGATTTGCTGGAACGTGTTCAGGGCAATGCCGATATCGTGGCTGCCATCGAAGCGATCAAAGGTGATCGCCCGTCCATGTATATGGTCGACAGCGACAAAGGCATCACCAACCTGCACGTGCCGTCAGACGTGATCATCGACGCCTCGATGCCCGCCATAATCCGGGCAGGCGGAAAAGGCTGGAACGAGGCTGGTGCAAAGGGCGACACCAATTGTGTGATCCCCGACCGCTGCTATGCGTCGGTTTATGATGAGAGCATCAACTTTTTTAAAGCCAATGGCGCGCTGAACCCTGCTACTGTCGGTGCTGTCGCCAACGTTGGTCTGATGGCGCAAAAAGCGGAAGAATACGGTTCGCACCCGACGACGTTCCAAGCGCCGGCCGACGGTGCCATCCGTATCGTTCTGGCCAATGGCGAGACGCTGCATTCGCATGACGTTGAAAAGGGCGACATCTGGCGCGCCTGCACTGTGAAGAAAGCTCCGATCGAAAACTGGATCCAGTTGGCCATGGACCGTCAGCGTTTGACTGGGTCCGAGGCGATCTTCTGGTTGGACGCAAACCGCGCCCACGATGCGGAACTGATCAAATACGTCAAACCGGCGCTTGAAGCGGCTGGTGTGGCCGACAAGTTCCTGATCATGGCTTCGCGCGAGGCGACCCGCCAATCGTTGGAAACCATCACGACAGGTAAGGACAGCATCGCTATCACGGGCAACGTGTTGCGCGACTACCTGACTGACCTGTTCCCGATCCTGGAACTGGGCACGTCGGCCAAGATGCTGTCGATTGTGAAGCTGATGAATGGCGGTGGTCTGTTCGAAACCGGCGCGGGTGGGTCCGCTCCGAAACACGTGCAGCAATTGGTCGAGGAAAACCACCTGCGCTGGGACTCGATGGGTGAGTTCTGTGCTTTGGGTGAATCGCTGAACTTCCTGGCCGACAATAATGGCAACGCCAAAGCGGGTGTTCTGGGTGCTGCGGCCGAAGCGGCCACGCAAGGCATCCTGGACAACAATAAATCGCCCAGCCGTAAAGTTGGGCAGCCAGATAACCGTGACAGCCACTATTGGTTCGCACGCTATTGGGCTGAGGCTCTTGCCGCGCAATCGGGTGATGCTGAATTGGCAGCAGAATTCACGCCGATTGCAAAAGAGCTGGCGGATAAAGAAGATCAGATCCTGTCTGAACTGGCGAACGCTCAGGGTGCTGCCGCAGATCTCGGTGGATATTATCACACCGATCCTGCCAAGACCGCAGCAATAATGCGCCCCAGCGCGACACTGAACGCGATCATCGGCTGATAAACAGTACCCACGTTTTGCGGCGTGGGTATTTTCGGAATGATGAGATCAATAGAAAAAAGGGCCGACCCCCAAAGTCGGCCCTTTTTTGAGTGAGTGGTCAGGCCGAAGCCTCACCGGTGTAGTTAATTTAACGTTAGCTAATCCACGAGTTTTGGAAATTAGGGGATTCCCGTACTTTTGGGACCTTTGGGTTCAACCTGTAGCTAAACCACCTGTTTAAAACGAAAAAGGGCCGGTCAAATGACCGGCCCAATTCGCGCGAAAAGTCGAATGATCAGTTAGATGCTGCGTTCAGCTTTTCATTTTGTTCGCGAAGGGTGTCCGAGATAATCGCGTACCATTCGCCGGACTGACGCATTTCGTTCAGGCCCTTGTTCATCATTGCAATGTACTCACGTGCGAACGGGTTGGTGCGGTGTGCAAGAAAGCTCATCGACGACAGGGTCGACACATAGGGGTTTTCGACCAGATCTGTCGAAGTCAATCCCATGTCATTCATGGTCGAAGCGAACAGATCGACTTCAAACGCGGCGACATCCGCTGTGCCGGTCAGAACGGCATCAAGGCATTCGCGAGCAGAGTTAGGTTGGACCACATTCGTATTTTCGCGGTTCAGCCCGACTTCTTCCAGGACCACCATGCTCCAACCTGACATGCGGCAAATGGTTGAACCTTCAAAGTCTTCGAACTTTGTCGCGCTTGCATAGTCGCTTTCCGGCAATGTGAAGAAACCACCTACGATGTCGTATACGGGGACAGAAGCCACGAATTGCGTACACCTCGCTTCAGTTTCAGACGACCATTCGTATGTGCGGTTCGTACAATCCGGGACGGTCCAGGCGATTGAAATATCGAACGCACCCAGCGGCAACAATGTGTCCAGATGCGAGCTCCAGTCGTCGACAAAGCTGACGGAGTAATCGCGGCTGTTGCCTGCACGCTGAAGACTGGTTGTTGCCAGACGGGTCATGATACCGCCGCCACCCAGTGCTTCACTGGTGAAGGGTTCCCAACCGTTACCCGCCACCATTTTGATTGGGGGGGCGTAAACATTTGATCTCTTGACGCTTGCCGCGCGTTGCTCTTCTGCTGCGATCAGTTCCTGCGCGGACTGACCGTTTGGTAGGCTACCATCCTCACAGGGCAAGGCCAGAACCAGGCCTGGCTCAAGTGCGTTTGGGTTGGTGATGATGTTACGGTTCGCGTTAAAGATCGGCTGATAGTTCGACGTGCCGTATGCCGCGATCGCAATGGTCGCCATCGTGTCGCCGTCCGCAACTGTATAATTGGTACAAGCTTCTTGCGCAGCGGCGGCACCGGCGCTCAGAGCGGTGACGGCGGTGGCCGACAGTACAACTTTCTTAAGGTTCAATTCAAACATGTCCACTTCCTCCAGACTTTTCTTCTAGTTAGGCCACATGGGGCCTTAGCCATTTTCCATTTGATGACGCAGAGCGGTTGAAACGATGTCTCGCCACTCTCCGGATTGCTGCATGATGTTCAAACCCTGATTGAGCGTCTCAAGGATCGCTTCCCCATCCGGGTTATCTTTATGGGTCATGACGTTAAGCGACTTGATCGCCGCCAGATTGGGGTTTTCTACAATACGGTGTTCGTACCCCAGCCGTCCGATTGCTTCGAAGGCCAGATGAGCTTCGATCGCGACGATATCGGCTGTCCCGTTCATAAGCGCGTGAAAGCAATCATCGGGTGAAACCGGCCGCATTAGCGAGATCGCCGGTGCGTACAGTCCGACCGCGTCCATGTGCGACAGCGACCAACCTTCGGGACGACAGATTGTTGTCCCGGCGAAGTCCGCGTAGGTCAATGTTTGCTCATAGCCCGAGCCCTCGCGGGCAAAGAACGTGTCCACAACTTCATAGAACGGGTTAGAAAAGTTGTATGTATCGCACCGCGCGCGGTCTTTTTCAGAAAGCGTCTCGGCCTCTTCACAGTTTGGACGCGACCAGGGGAAGGTGGCATCGAAAGCGAGTGTCGGCATCAGAAGATCTAGATGCGACGACCAGTCGTTGACGAACTGGATCTTATAGGACTGTTCGGGCGCGGCGCGCAGCATCGCTGTTTCGACAAGGTAGGTGTAGAGCCCGCGATTGGGCAGGGCCTCGTCGGTGAAAGGCGCATAGTTACCACCAGTGATAAGCAACAACTGACGGTCGCGGATTTCGGGGCGTTCGCCGGCATCTGCGTTACGGATCAGCGCTGCGGCTTCTGCCCGCGCGGATTCGATCTCATCCTTGGCAGCCGATTTTGCAGCGATCACTGCATCTTCGCTTGCCTTTTTGGCTTCAGCTTCGGCTTCGGCAACGCGGGCTTCCGCCTCTGCGATGGCTTTCGCCGCGCGATTCTCGGCTGCCTTGACCAGCTCGGCTGCCATTTCGGCGGCCATGGCTTCGGCCTCGGTCTGCGGCGCGGCCGGTGCGCGCCCGATCTCTTCCAAACAAGGCATTGTCAGAAGGTCGCCTACCCGAATGATGTTCGGATTGTTTCCGATCACGTCCCGGTTTGCATCGTAAATGATACGAAAGTCTTCGGTCGAATAAACTTCGATGGATAACTCGCGCAGGCTGTCGCCCCGTTGAATTTCGTAGGTTGAGCATGCCTGTTGCGCCGAGGCGGTACCCGCAGCGGCAGCAAGTGCCAGGCTTGATATGATAAGATGGTTTCTCATGGGTCCTGTTGCTTTGCCTTTTTTAGTTTTTTGTAAGTTTGACAACACCGATTGAGATGTTGTCCTGATCCGGGTCGCCCTTAGCGTTCAGCGCGGCCTGCAACGCCCCAGCTATGTCTTGTGCAAGCCCGCTGGCATTGGATTGAAGAATGGATTGAATTTCAGCGTTGCTGAGATATTGGAGGCCATCGCTTCCCAGAACCAAAACATCCGAAGGTGTCAGGTCCAACGGGGTTTCCGGGCAATCGACCTTTGGAATTGCCGCACCCATGATGACCGAAGTCAGTTGGTTGCGGTCAGGATGGGCCAGGGCTTCGGCCTCGGTCAAAGTCCCTTCGGCCAATTGTGCATCAATCATAGGAGCCATCGAGTGATCTTCGTTGATCTGCGACAGCTCTCCGTCCCGGAACAGGTAAAGCGGGCTGTCGCCGATCGAAATCCAGAACAGCCGCTGGCCCAACAACAAAGTGCCCAACATGGTTGAGCCCATGTTGAATCCAGTACCTTGTTCCTCGGAATAACAGGCAATGGACGCATTGGCTTGCATTGCCGCAAGGGGCAACGCGTCGATCAATGCGGACTCGGGTGTCGTTGAACCTTCAAGCTCGGCATCTAACGCGTCACGCCAGGCCTGGATCACAAGGTCCGAGGCGACTTCACCTGCCGCATGCCCGCCCATGCCGTCAGCGACGACGACATAGCTTGCATTCGCCGCATCGAACATGCGCGAAGCAACCGCGTCCTCCTGCGTGTCACGCTGGCCCTTGTCCAGGATCAGCGCAATATCATATGCCGGTGTCGCCAGCATCTATTAGGAATCCCGCCAGTCAAAGCCATCGTCACAGAAGGCGGCAAAGCGGACTGATGTTTCGCTGATGCGGATCAGATCCCCGCTGGACAGTGGGACGGTGCTGAGAACCGGCTTGCCGTTCAGACGCACCAGGTTGGCCTTGCCGCCGTGTCCCAGATAACATTTGCGGTCCTCGGGGTCATAAGCAATCACCGCATGGTTGCTGCGGGAAATACCAGTGTCTCCAAAGTCGAGCTGAATGGCCTGATCGTCGTTGCGGCCAATCTGCATCAAGCCCTCGGTCAGCGTTACGCTCGCACCCCGGCCCGGACCACTAGTGATGACCAGCCAACCAACCGGGAAAGACTGTTCGGCATTGTCTGTCTTGGCTGCAGGTTCTGCTGTCTCGATGAGGTCCTGCACATGCGTGTCGGCGCGTTCGAAACCCAGGAAGGTTGTCTTGACGCGACCACGACGATCTTCGGCAGCCGCGGGCTGCGGAACCGGAGCAACCTCAACCAGTGGTTCTTCGGCGACCGGTGCTTCTAGCACCGGTTCTGCGGCGGGTTCGTCAGCGATTACCTCGATGATCTGTTCCGGCTCGGGTTCCTCGACTTCAAGTACCTCGTGTTCGACAACCTCTTCGACTTCTTCCTCAACTGCCGAGTGCAGCGTCAACACGGTTTCTGCTTCGGGCGCGGGTACTTCGTCTGCCACGTTCTGAACTTCAGCGATAACTTCAGCGACGACGACATCATCTTCAGCCTCAGTTGCATCTGCTACGTCTTCCTCAGAGAATTCCGGCATTTTCTCTTCGGGCACCAACTCATCGGTTTCTTCGTAGCTGTCCGAGGACATATTGCCGCCTGCCAGCGCTTCGCGCAGGGCATTGAAATCGGCGATTGGTTCGGTCTTTTCCGCCTCTGGCGCTACTGCTTCTTCGGCTTCGTTCTCTTTCGGTTTGCCGGCACCTTCGAGAAGCCGGCTAAGAGGGCTTTTGTATTTGAACATGGTGTCGACACCTTTATTCCTTGGCACAGGACAATGGTCCTATGGGGCTGCTTCTTACCTCTGTGCGCGGTTGCACAACGGCACGGATATTTGTGACAACAAAGTCACTTTCTATTTCCGCGACGGGCCGGTTCCCGTCAGGGGTGCCGAATTTGGCGCTACCCTCAGCAAATACATACTGGCAGATCACATTCGAACCGGTCAGATCACTCCTGCGCTAATGGCATGTCAGCATCCGTCTCGACGCCACTGCGCAAAACGCTGAAACGGGCCTGCGGCTGGTCTTCGGAAACGAGTTTGGCCAACAAAACATCAAGGCTGTCCGAGCCATCAATGCCAGTGACAGAAATTGTCTCTGAGACCAGGACATCCCCTTCCTGCAAGCTGCCTGCCGCCTCCGGCGGAACCGAGCTTAGAACTGTTTTCCAACCCGCACCGTCTTTGTTCTGAATTGTGAAAACGTAGCCATTTTCCAAGCCGAGCACGCGCATTGCGGGCAGTGCCAACAATCCGTTCTGAGGGCGGGTTTCACCCAATGTGCGATACCGGGCAGAAACGCGGATGTAGCCGTCCGGGTCCACATTCAGATCGTTCAACACCTGAGCAGCAAAAGTCGTATCTGCCTGCACTGGCTTGCCGTTCAGAGTGAAGATCGTGGCGCCGCGCGTGACCCACTCACCCACAATTGACGCGTCCATATCCTGGTCAACACCAGTTATCGCAATCACGTTGCCGGTCGAAGCCCGGCGGCGTGATGTCTGAAACGGGATGTCTACGTCCCAGTGAGAGAATGCGATCTGCTGTTCTGCGAGGTTCACCGGTTCCGCCGGAACAGGCGGCGTCGGCTCGACGGTCGCGGCTTCAGCCGTTTCCGTCGCCGCAGCTTCTTCCTGCTCCGTGACAACCGGATCTTCTTGCGCCTGCTCGACAGGCTCTGGAGTGGATGCGACCTCGGCCTGCTTGGTCTCAGTTGGTTCTGGTGCCGGCTCCACTTCGGCTGCGGTCACTTGTTCGACCGGGTCCTGCTCGGATGTTTCGACTGAGGCGGTTTCTTCCACCGTTTCCGTTACTACGGGCGTTTGCGTCGATGCGGTGTCTTCGGCCGGAGTTTCCTCTCCGGACATCAGGAAGAACCCGCCCGCCGCCAAAGCGGCGACCACGGCCACACCCGCAACAATTTTGCCTGCACCACTGGATCCGCTTTTGACCACAGTATCCACCGCGACCGGAACTTCATCCTTCGATGTGAACGTGGCGAGCCCGTCGTCGTTCTTGTCCTCATTGCCCAGTGCAATGTCAGTGTTTCCGGCAAGCAATGCGGTGACAACGGCTTCGGCGTTTTCGCTTTCAGCCTTGATCCTGGCTTTCTCTTCTTCTTCGTCTTTTTGGTCCATCGCCACGATCACCGACACCGGCCGATAGTCAAAGCTGTCGAACATCACGCCGGGGCCGCGGAACATGCGTAGCCAATCTAATGCGGTCTGTAGGCGATCCGTTGCGTGAACTTCCATCGCCTTGTCAATGGCTTCCAGGAACCCGTCGGGGTAGCCTTCGATACGCCCCGCCAGCGGTGTGTAGGGGTCCGTCTGACCGTTGTTGAATGCGTTCAGGCGGGTCTGACCGTCGATCGGACGTTCGCCGCTGATGGCGTGATACAGGGTCGCCGCAAGAACATAGAGGTCACTGCTTGGTCCTTGTTCCGCGCCGCGTACATAAAACTCATGCGGCGAATAACCATCCTTGATAACCCGCAGGGTCATCAGCGCGGCGGACTGGTGCGCAGCCTGTTCGCGCGCGGCGCCAAAGTCGATCAGTACCGGATCACCATTTTCGTCGATCAGGATGTTGTCGGGCGAAATATCGCGGTGTAGCATGCCGCTTTGGTGGATGAAAGACACCGCCGACAGCATTTTTTCAGTGACCTGAACGATAAAGTCTGGGCCAGCTTTGTTTTTGGAATCTTCAACGTAGTCCAGCAGATCGCAGCCACGGATAAAATCCATCGCGATATAAGCGGTCTCGTTGTCTTCGAACACCTGATGAACGTCGACGATATTGGGGTGTACCAAGCGAGCGTGATTGCGTGCTTCGAGAATAAACAAGTCGATGATTGCGCGCAAATCGTCCTTGTAGTCCGGCTCGACCGGTTCAACCATATCGCCGTTACGACGGCAAAGGGCACCGGGATAGCACTCTTTGATCACAACTTCGCGTTCCAGACTGTCCCGCGCAAGATAGGTGATCCCAAATCCGCCATTGCTGATAAAACGCAGGATCTCGTACTGCCCGCGCAACAGCTTGGCGCCTGGTTGAAGACCTTCAATTTTCGGTTCGTCGTGCGTCGCGCCGACGGCCTGGTTGTGGCTCATTTCTTTCCGCCCGTTCTAATCGTTTTGCGGCTTACTTAACTGGGCTTTCAGCCCGCGAACTCACAACCAAACACAACCGCAGGACACTCATGTACGTTAGACGTTTCAAATTTGACTTTATTGGGGCCGCCTGATGGCTTCACTAAGAACCCACCGCAAAGAAAATCCATATGTGGTGCCAGTGCCCATGTAGAAATCTAAATGTTGATTTTCTGGCAGCAAAACTTGCGGACTGAGTGCCTGTTTTTTGCGGATTGGTCACTAAATCCGAAACAATAAACGCGCGATTCTGAGGGCTTCGAATCGCTGCATTGCGGCTCAATTAAAACGGGTAGGCATCAGGTTCCGGTTTTTGCCTGAACGGAATCGACGCGGCTGCCAGCCCAGGCGAGGTTGTCGCTGAGCTGGGCGAGGATGCTGATCGCGTCCTTCAGTGGCGCGTCACCGCTTTCGAATTGCAGTAGCAAAAGAAGATCAGTGGCCTTTTCAAACTCGCCGGGAATCCAGTCAGCTTCAGTGGCGATTTCGCCCCCTTGCTCCAGACGCTCTGCAAAATCTTCGACGATTTCCTGACAACTGTTCAGGAATGCGGCGGGTTCAATATCCGATGTCTCGCGCAAGTCGTCATAGATACTGGCAATCGCCGCCAGCCAGTCTTCAAGGATCGGGTTTTCAAGCGGGGGAAGGGCGGATTCCAGCGTCGCATGGATCGAGGGCGCTTCGACCTGCGCTGGTTCAGCTTCTGCGATGTTCAGGCTGGCCAGAAACGGAAGAAACTCCTGCTCGATGTCATTTTGGGCAGCTTCCAAATCCTTCAAACGCCGCTCGGATGCGACTTGCAGGACCTGTTCGGCCAGATTTTGACCGCCACAGGTCTCCCACAAATCAAAATCAGGCTCGGGTTCTTGCGCCATAGCCTTGACGGCGACCGGTGTGCCAATCGGCACGACAGACCGAAAGAATTTACCTTTTTCTTTTTCCAACCGGTGCAGAACACGGTCCAGAGCATCCCGAACCGGGGGGAGATCCGCGTGGGTTACTGCCAGCAAACTGTTCGAGCGCAACTCTTGCGGAACTTGTGCCCACAGGTGGCGCTCAGTCTCACGCCAGGCATTGGTTCCGTTCGTGCACCAGATGGCACAATCGACATAGGATAATAGGTCCAGAGTGGACTTGTAGGTGTCATCCAGTGCGCCGGTTCCCGGCAGATCGAACAATGAGATCTCTTGCAGGGCAGGGGTATTCAACCCAACCGAGATAAAATCAGGGTTATCCGCCGCGGCTTTTTCCAGCGCAATGCCGGAATAGACTTTGGGCTCTTTGTCCCACCAGCCAACCGTGGTTTCCGGTGCGTCTGCATAGGCCACGATGACCAATGGCAGTTTTAGATGCTGCGGACCCGTGGGCAGAATGTCCGCCCCGGCCAGCATGTTTGCGAGGCTGGATTTTCCGGCGCCGAATTCCCCGGCAAAACCGATATTGACCGCATTCGAAAGCCGTTCGGCATGAAACAAGGCGCGCTCGCGCATCTTGTCCAGACCCGCCTCTGACGGCAGGTTTTCGGTGGCGGTCAGGAAGCGTTCAAGCTTGCGTACTTCCTGTTCGGTTCCGGGAAATTCAATCATTCCGCAGCCTCTGCTAATTTCTTGTCGGCGCTATTGCCGCCGAATACCGCATCCAGATCATCTGCAACACGTTGCGCCTGATCGAATGCTGCCTGTGCTTCTGCACGAACATTGGTTTGGCCGGTTCCGACCCGTTGTTCAAGATGTCCAGCCAACAATGCCAGATAATGGTCAAGAACGGTGTTCAGACGCTCAAGCAGATCGGCGCGCGCCGTGTCCACCAGATCGTCCCCGATCATTTCGAATTCCTGAACGATCATCCGCTCGGCCCGAGCGACCACACTTTTACGCGAAATCAGACGGGACAGCCAGCTGACGCGCAATTCCACGGTGATGCCCCGGGTCAGTGCAGTGGTATCCGGACGGAACCACCGAACCGCACTGGTGTTCATCCGACTATCGGCCGGGTCCTGCCAGCCGGGCAGGGCGCGAAGCGCGGCATTGCTGTTCATGTCGACGGCGTAAAGCTCGCTCAGCATTCGCTGCCGCACCACCTGTGTTGCACCCTGAACCAGCTCGCGCATGCGGTCCCGCAGCGGCGAAAAGTTCAGTTCGGTGTCACCGCCCTTGGCCAACAAGGGGGAATCGCCATTCGGACCGCGGACAACGGCGGAAACGGCTTCGGACACAGTGTCATCCATGACGCCGCGAAGATTGGCCAACACATCATCCATATCGTCAATGATCTGTGTGTTTTTTTGCGAAACCAGCGCGCGCAGCTCAGCCAGTGTTTTGTCGTTTTCGTCGCCGTCGGTCATGTCGGCGGAGTTTTCGTCGTCAATTACGCGCAGATGGGCCTTGGACCGTTCCAGCTCACCTTGCGCAAAACTGTTAAGGTGCTGCCAGGCCATCTTGAGCTGTTCGTCACGGGGCCCTTGGGTCAAGGCGTGCGTAACGTGGCGGCGCAGGTCGGGCAGACCAGAGGCGATCATTGCGGCAAAGCGCAAAACGCCCTCACGGCTGATTGGGCCGGGCCCCTGTTTGATCTCTTCTACACCGTCCAGATATTGCTTCATCTGCTCGGGGTGGGCGCG
Organism: Ruegeria atlantica; assembly: GCF_947495585.1. Lineage (GTDB taxonomy): Bacteria > Pseudomonadota > Alphaproteobacteria > Rhodobacterales > Rhodobacteraceae > Ruegeria > Ruegeria atlantica_G. Next base: position 158,266 of record NZ_CANLZK010000003.1, read on the forward strand.
CAGCCAAGCCAGAACGTGATCGTGGTTCACGCCGGTATCGTCACCGGTCAAGGCATAATGGGCCCATTGGGCACTGCCCATAAGAACATCGATGTCCGAGTTGCCCAGGGCTTTTTCCAGGCCATCCAAAACGTCCGCCCGGACTTTTCCGGCATCCTCGGCGCCACCGCCCAATTCGTCGACGCGGTTGATGAAGACGACGATTTGCCCCAGTTCCAGCGCCTGCATCAGGCGGAACAGCTTAAGGTCCGCGCGGGACAGAGCCTGATGCGCGGACAATACAACAACAAAGAAATCGGATTCCTTGAGGTATTGGCGCGAGATTTCTTCGCGGATCAACAGTGGGTCGTTGACGCCGGGCGTATCCGTGACCGTCAGCGGGAACGGAAAATGGCCAATGTCAAAGTAGACCTCGGCCTTGCGCGTGATGTCACTGTACAGTCCCCGATCTGAACCGGGGTCGTATTCTTCGCTGTCGGTCGGATCGTCACCCGCACAAACATAACGGGCCAGATCGTCCGAGTTCAGATGCTCCAGATCGTGATGCTGACCCAGCAACTGCTCATAGCTGTCGCCTAATCGCAGTTGGGCTCGGGTTTTCATCGCGTCGACCTGCTCTTCGATCATCTCGCGCTTATAGCTGTCCTCGTCGTCGGGGAACATGTTGCGCAGTTCTTCGCCCTCGGCGATCAGCGCCTGCCACTGACGGTTATCGAAGAAATGAAATTCGGCCCCTTGGGTCCGACCCGAGGGGTGACCGAAATGCATGTCGGTGATCACGGTCGTCCACGGATTAACATCCGAGGGCAGGTATTCGGCCTGCCCCGTAAACCCGTTGATAAGGCGGGACTTGCCAGCCTTAATCTGCCCGACAAATGCAATTGACGGTTTCAGATTTGATAGATCGCCTACAATACGTGAAATAAACTGGCGGGTCTCGTCGTTGCTGACCCCGTTCATGTCTTTGGCGATTCGAATTAACTCACGACGGTTATTTTCACTCATACTGTTACCCTGGGTACTTGCAATCACAGATTGAATTAGTCGAAAAATTGAATATTACGGGCGCGCTCATTCGGAACGCTCCGTCAGAGATGTCCACAAATTCACAATGGCGCCTAGCTTGCGCGCCTCGTGAACGACTATGGAGAATTCCTTGCCGTCATTCAGGACGGCCAAACCAGAACCTTTACCGCCGGACGGACGCATGACGATCAGTTGCGGATGATCCAGCGCGGCGGCAGCGTCATAATCCCAGCCCGACAGGTCACGTGCGAACTGCGCCAGCAAAGTTTGATCTGCATGTAATGGCTGATCTTCACTACAATCGCCATCAGACTGAACCGTTTCCCCGCCTTCAGCTTTGACCTGGATGCGACCAACAGCCAAACGCTGGCTGCCGAGATAAAACTGGTTGGCCAAATCGCTGGCATCATCTGTTCGTGCCACGTCATTTGCGGGCTCGGCAGTGTCCGGAACGACCGCTATGACGGGTTCAGCTGGCATTTCGATCATCGTGCAAGCACTAGCGATTTCGCTAAAAGTGATTCCGACATCGTCCGCTTCCAGCGTGGCGTCCGGCCGCAAGGATATCAGGCTGAGCGGTCCAGGCGCCGCTGCAATATCGGTTACCAACTGTGCCAATTGGCCAGCCAGCGTATCGCGCTCTTCGGCCTCAAAATCAGGCGCAACGCCGGACCGGACACGAAAGACATCAGTAACCCGAGAGCTGTTGACCTCAATCGCGAGACAATCGCCATTGGCAGCCGTAAACTCCAACCGGCGCGGCAAAACAGTGCCACGGATGGACTGCAATACTTTTTCGCGGCGCTCAAGCGCAGTGTCACCAGCAAGCGCGACGGCTGGCTCCAGCCGGGCAACCGATGATCGCCCAATGTCCTCGAGCAAATCGAGTATGTTTGTATCCATCATGCCGTGACCCCCTCTGGTCCCGTCTAAACTGCGGCCGCGACGGGCCCCAGACTGAGATGCGATTTTGTCAGTGCCAACCCTACATTCGCGCTGTTGCGACAGATGTAGCAGACCACATGATCCGGATAGGCCTGCGTCCGCAAGAAAATGTTCAACCGATCCTTTGAAAACACCGCGATTTCCCCAAATCCCGGATTTTCGGTATCAGCATTACCCGATTTCCGCAGCAATGCTTCAAAAGCACCCACGCCGCCGCCCTGAAACAGGTTCGCCACTGCAAGCGCGAGACTGTCCAGCACTTCGGCGTCCTCTTGATCGCGGACACTGGTCCCCAATAACATCCCTGTTTCCATGTCGACATACCCGGCTGCGACGCAGTCGGGTATCGTTTTCATCGCAGATTTCAGTGCGGCTTCGATAGACATCGGGCTTCCCGTCCTTCTACCTTGGTTTCACGTTATAAAACATGCCATTCAGCCCCGCCCTTGTTCCCGGCTTTCGGAAGCGTTGAAACGTCTTTTTTAGCGTCGCGGGCGCCGTGTTCAGCGGCGATCTTGTCGAACTCTTCCAGGAAGGCCGCAAAAACCTTTTTCAGGCCTTCCGGGTCTTCGGGAAGATCCTCACCAGCGGTGATCTCGCGCCACATCGCCGATGCGCTGAGTGTTGATCCGGCGTCCGCATTCAGCAATTTCTCTAAGGATTCAGCCTCGGTCCCTGTCTCGGGCGTTCCGTTTGACATAGGCACGACCTGTGTTTCGATCAGGCCGTTGGTTTCGGGTTCCAGTTCGAACTCATCGGCTGCACCATCCGATTGCTCGGCGAGCAATGCAACGATTGACGACACAGATGTGTCAGCGCGTTGTGCGTCTGCTTCTGGGTTTTCAGATACAGCATCTTCAGCTTGGTCAGCCAGCTTATCCTCGATCGACGCCAACAGGTGATCCTGACCATCGGAGGCGGTGTCAGACTGATTTGCCTCGCCTTCACCCTCGGCTTCCAGTTCCAAGGTCTCTTCTTCGTCGAAATCCTCGTCATCCAGGTCAAGAAACGCGTTTTCTTCCGAAGGGATCTCGGCAACATCGGCCAAATTCAGAGGCTGACTGGGCGTTTCCCGGAAAAAAGAGCGCAATTCGTCCTGATCGGTTTCAGGAGTGGTCTCTTCCGAGATCGCGGTCATTTCAGCCCGCAACCGTTCGGCCTCATCCGCGTCAATGCGGGGTGCGCGTTCAGTGTCGCCTGAGCGTGCCTCGACCCGGGAAGGACGGACCGGAAAGCTTGTTACGACTTCGTCCTGCAGATTTTCGTCCTGAACGGGATCGACCAGCTTTAGCGGCGCAGGCTGTTCTGCGCTCTCGGCGGGTTTGCGCGGTCGGTCAGGTTGCACACTGGGCATATGAGCAAGACTGTTGTCGATCTGGTAACGCGCCAGCATGTCTGCCCGGTTGTCCATGATCTGTTCGGTAATCTCAAGAAAACTGTCCACCATCTTGCCGCCGCCACTGCGTCCCCACAGTTCGGCATCACCGCTCTTGTCACGTGCGGTAATCGCATCGCGGGCCGAGAACAAAATCGACCGATTGAACAGATGCCCTGCCTCGCGGTTGACCCGGCGCAACACCTTCTGGCGGTCCTTCGCGCCCAGTGTATCCGCGCGGGTGACCAACAACAGCGAGTTGTGTTGCAACCGCTCCGGCAGCGCTACCCATGTCGCCCGTTCGGTCTCGCGCCAGGCCTGGGTAGAGTGTGTGCACCACAGCACCCCATTGGCCTGACCCACGGCGCGACGCCAGACATCAGTTGAAATCTTGGGGTCAGAAATGCCGGGCGTATCGATCAGATCGACCGCCTCGAGAATGTCGGATTCAAGGAAAATACGAACGAATTGGGCGTCGTTGACACCGACAGACTCCAACGCATCTAATTCGATGTTTTCGCGTGTGCCGTCATGGCGCTGCACATACGCAGATTTCTTGCCCCAGCTGAACCAGACCGGCGGCAACTGGGTCGCAGTCACCTGAGTCGGCAGCGTGTGCGACCGAAGCAGAAAGTTGATCAGCGTGGATTTGCCGGCGCTGAACTCGCCCATAAGCGCAAAGATCGGCTTGCGGCGGGACCACTGCTCAATGCGCTCCCATGCCTTGGGCGAGACGAAACGGGTTTGTGAGTCTTTTGCCATATCGCTACTTATGCTGCCTCGTTACTAAGATCTTTCAGGATGTCGCCCAGAATATCGTCACGCGATTTCTGTGGTGTCAGTCCTGCCATCAGAGCTGCGTTGCGGCTTGGGTCACTCTCGGCCGAAGCCGAAATGCTAAGCAACGTCTCTTTCTGCTCGCGCATGAAATCCGACAGGATCGCGCGAACGTTTTCCAACACGGCTGCAACCTGATTTTCCTCGATATCCTTGGTGATCGAATTCGCCTCAGACGCGATCAGGCGCGTATAGTCTGCTGCATAAGCTTCGAACCCTTTGCGGCGTTGCCACCAGCGACGCCACCAGGTGCTTTGCAAGTCCAATGCGATTGTTCGCCCAATACCGAGTGGGGGTGGGACACGCGGAACAATGGGTGCTTCGATACTGAACTCACCCAGGTGGTTGCCGAGTATCTTTTGATACAGCGTCTCAATATCTGCGGCCGCCGTATTGTACAGCGCACCTGCTTCTTTGCGCATTGACCGCGCAAAGCTGAAATACGCGGCCTTTTGCAAGGTGCGCAGACCTGCTGGGTCATACTGCCATGTGCCTTGTTCGCCGTTCAGCTCAAGGTGGGCAATTAGCGAATCCGTTGCACGTTTGACAAAGTTGGTTTCCGCAGAATTCAGTCTCTCCAACACCTTCGTGCGCAAGGATGCGGTCAGTTCAGCTACTTTCTTTTCGTATTGATCCGAAAGTGAGGCGATCGCTTCCTCTGGCGATACACCATCCAGATCACGCACAAGACCTTCGCCGCCCGAAAGGGTCTTGGCAACTGCCGTGGCGCGGATTTGACTGGCGATATTGCGGGCGCGGTGGCGGACGCGATCCAGCAAACGGGTGCCTGCGCCTTCGGCGATGCGTTCGTTCATGGCCAACAGAAGATCAGGCAAGCCGGACAGTGCCCAGATCTTGTCGAGCGAGGGTGCCTGATCGCCAAAACCGGCAGCCAGATAGAACGTGTTCAACGCCTCGCGCGATTCATCGGACAGAATCTCGGGGTTGCCCGTCAACGCGGCCTCGGCCCACAAGGCGCTGCCAAAGACAACGCTGGTATTGGCATCGATATTGTTCTGCTTGAGCGTGTCCTGAATACGGTCACGGATTTCGGGGACCTGATTGACCGGATCGGCCAATTCGTCAATTCGGTTCACAAACAGGATGATCTGCCGGTTTTCGAACTGCGCGATAATCCGCATCAGCGCCATGTCCATGGTTGTAAGCGCCTGGCTGGCAGCCAGAACAACAACGCAGACCTCAGATCCGCGCAAGCTGCGCAGGGTGATCTGTTCGCGGACCATAAAGGTATCGTTGACACCCGGCGTGTCGCACAGTTTGAGCGCAATCGGGTATTGCGGAATGTCCATATACAGTTCTGCCGACTTCGTCACATCGGCGAACCGCCCGGTCTTGGGGTTGATGTCCGGATCATCTTCGTCACCCAGACAGACATAACGCTGGATCAGCTCTTCGTCGAAGTAATCATATTGATGGCTCTGCCCCAGAATCAGGTCGAAATGCTGGCCCAATCTGGATTCGGATTTAGCCTTCATCTCGCCGATCTGGCGGCGAATGTCATCCATCTCATCATCGGCACCGGCGCGGTTTGCCAGTTCACCCAGACGGCCGCCGCCGACCATCAGGTTGTCCCATTCTTCTTGTTCAAAGAAGGTAAACTTGGCGCGTTTGTCGCCTTCTGTGCGGGTGTTGATGTTCAGCGTGGTCACCACCGATGTCCACGGGTTTACATCCGATGGCAGCAGGGCAGGGCGCCCGGCCAGGATGTTCACAATCGAGGACTTACCAGCCTTGACCTGTCCGACCATCGTAACGCTGGCCGAGAAATTCTCCATCCGCGTCTTGAGCGTGGCAAGACGTGCGGACGAACGTGCATCCGCCACCTCTGTCAATTGATCAATCTGTGCGGTCAGCGAGTTCATCGCTGACGTCATGGGCGTCAGTGCCTCATTGCCAACTGACAAAAGATGGTCGTTGCGCGCCATGTTCAGCCTCCGGTTCCTGTCGCGGCCAACGTGTCTGTTGGCGTGCTGGTCATGGTGTCGATTCGGGCGATCAGATTCAGCGCATTGCCCAGGATAGCGGCTTCGGCGCCCGGCGAAATCGACTCGAAGGTGTGGCAATCCGCCAAAACTTCGATCGAGCTGAAGCGCTCGCTATTTTCAAGGCGGGCAAGACGACGCCCGGTCGGAAAACCCTCGGATTTGGTTTCGGGCAGCGGCATACGCGAGTTTGCAAGCAAGTATCGCCGCCCCGAGCGCGTGCGCAACGACACGCCAAACCCGGTGTTTGGATGGTCGCGGTTCAGGGATTTGAGTTCGCCAAGAAAACTTTCACGCGCAAGACCAACGGCTTCTTGCTCGGCAGCAGCGGAGTTCATCATATTGGTCACGTTTCAGACCCTTGTACTGGAGTTGAGCGAAAAAACTCGTACAGCGCCCGAAGGCAAAAAAGACTCATTAACTCCTTCTGCCTATAAGCGGCTTTCAAGGCGGTCTTATTTTGACGCGAATAAGATTTTTTGGCGTTTGAATTGTGTCGCAATTGTGGTCGGTGGTATTTTTCAACCACAACTTACGGGCGTATTTTCGGCATCGATGTAGACAGCGCCATTTGCCGTTTTCAGCATTCAAGAGGGCAAAACTTGCAACGGCGCAAATGTGCGATACTTTTGAGGTAGGAGTTAGGGAATTGGAAATAAAGGAAAACCTGCCATCTTTTTTAAAGCCGGCCCAACACAATTTACGCAGAGGACGTCTGTAAAGTTTGTGGTTGTTGGAATCGTCTTTGGATTCTCACCACTGCAGGATCCTAAGTGAGAGGCACTTTACTCAACGTTAGATAGTTTTCAAACTATCACCAAAAGGACCTGAGTGTTGCTAAATGCAAAACAATGAAATTGAAAAAATCTGATCTAGGAATCTTTTTTGTCTGCTCGGAAAACGCCAATAATCAGACTGCTTTCCTGGCGCGAACAGCAACATATGAGAATAACCCGCATCCTGCTTGGCAGCGGCGTCCAGCACACATCATATGTGCGCGGCGGTCAGTTCAGAAGCATGTTCCGCCGATGTCATCAATAATCTTGTGCACAACTCAATTTTACCTCTCGCACTCCGCAGCAAGCTTTGCTATTCACGCCGACATTCTGGCACTGAGTGCTTGGGTTGCGGGTGTGGCGAAATTGGTAGACGCACCAGATTTAGGTTCTGGCGCCGCAAGGCGTGGGGGTTCATATAGTAAGTAGAAGAAAGTTACTGTAAGACTAAAACTGTGCGAGCGTGGCGAAATTGGTAGACGCGCTGGATTTAGGTTCCTGTGGATTAACCTCCGTGTCGGTTCGAGTCCGACCGCTCGCACCATACAGACTTGTATTTACTTGATACTTCCTGATTTCCAGCTTTCAAGCTAATTACCTGTGCCAGTGGGTGACCCCCAATCATAGAGCCTTCCAGCGTTATTTCTCGACTCAATTGCGGAACAAACAGAAAACTTTATCTTGCGTGGAAGTATTAACCTACCTATTAATTTACTTTAATGGAGTAGTTCAGTGACATTTAAACCAACCACTTACCACCTGATCAGATCACTGCCGTCACCGAAAATGGCGGGAGAGCACGTCCCGATGTTGCTGGTGTCGGCAGAAGACGGAACTGTAATTCGGGAGGCGTATGAGTACCTGCACGATGAAACATGTTCTGCAATGAGCCAAAGCTGGCGCAACCAAGCAGTGAAAACGATTGGCTTGTTTTTCGACTTCTTCAAAGCAAAAGGTAGTCCAGATTTGCGTGAGCCGGATAAGGCCAATAGCCTTGTCAATGAGTTTTTGTTGGCTGTTTACAATGGAACGGTCCAGCCAGACGGAAGTGATGAGACCGGTCTGAATTGGTCTCCGGCCAGCAATAAGACATATTCGATGCGGAAATCGCACCTCAAAGGGTTCCTAGGCACGCTGGAAGATCTCACCGGAAACAGCAGCATTCATCTATCGCGTTTCGCTAGGTCTGCACTTTCTGCTCGTGCCCATGAATTCGCAAAAGAACGGTCGCTTCTTTATCACCTTAGGCGACCGGGAAAGTCACTTGAGGTGGTGGCCAAGAGCTCCAGAGCCTCGGAGAATACTGTGAAAAAGGCTGTTCCTTTTCCTGGGAGCGCCCTGGTCGAATTGATAACCAAGGGCTGTCGTAAGTCACGCTCAAATCCAGATTTTTATGACAGATCTGGCAATCCTACATTGGCTAGTGAATTTAGTTTAAACACTCTCTTGGCCGTACTGTTAATGGCGGGTGCTGGGTTGCGTAAGTCGGAGTTGTTCCACCTTTTTCTTCAGGATGTCACACCTGAAGGTGTTTATATGTATGACCCAGAACAAGGGTGGATGGACGAGCAAGAGAAACCACGAGTGGAGTTCTTGCGTGACGAGTTCAATTTGTTGCCACGGAATCGAGTATCGGGCGGTTTTCATGCTGGTTTCAAAAGCTTCCTAATCACTGATGGGAAGAAGGAGCGCTCAAAGCTTCATTTTTTACCGCAATATGAGAAGCTCTTTTTTGCAGTCTTCTCTGAGTATCGGCGTCACGTAGTTCCGAGAAACGCAAATCATCCCTACTTGTTTGTCTCCACCGATCCAGAAAATTATGGAGAACCATGGACTATCGGTGCACTGAACATGGCTTTTCAGAGAGCCATGAACAAAGCGGGCATTCCATCCAGCAAGTTTGACGGTACAAACATTCACGGGCTGCGTCATAGTTATGGTCAGTCATTGGTGTGCATGAATTTGTCCCCTCTAATCATTCAAGAGTGCATGCACCATTTGAGTATCGAAAGTCAGAACGTCTATACCCGCCCAAGCAGTAGTAAAATTAATGACGAACTTCAAAGGGCCGCTGCAATAATGGAGGGTAGAGAGCCGCCTCCAGTCGACAGTAAAACGCCCGACTTGATCGGATTCAAGTATGACAGCGATCCCGCTGGGATATTTGCGCCACATTCGCTGGGAGTGATGAATGACCGACTTTGACTATGTGACAACTGATGCAGCTCAAGTCGGGAATACTACAATGAATCTTGACCCGAAAAGGCTGTGGGTCAATGCCGACTCCAAGGGGTGGAGGAATGCGAACCAAGCGGTGAAAGAGTGGGCGAAGATTGAGGATAGCTTCTTCTATAAGGTGGAATCCAGAAAGTACCTTTGGGACAACTTTTTCTGCAATTCTCACAAAGTTCGGACGCCGACGTTTTGGGAAGGAGTTTTGGCGCACGTATCCAACTGGGAAATGCTAGACGTCCACCAACAAACCAGGACTGTAATACGTGCCTCACTGATGGAGGTGTTGGAAATTTATCTGTCAAATGAGTGTATTCTACTGCCGCTTGTACAAGCCCGAGGAGAAAAGACCCCAAAGTGGCACGTGAACAGGAAGCCCAACAGATCGGGTGCTCCCTATGAAGAGATTCTCAACAGAATGCAGGAAGTATCACACGACCGACGCTCTGTCGGCGCCTTCAACACTGTTTTTTGCAGCATAAGCCTTAACGATGAGTCTGACTATACAGCCGAAGCCCATTCAGTGTTTCGTACTTCAGGCTTTCTGGACGATGAAAACAACACGGTGAGGCTCTATCAAAGGGCGCTGCAAGCAGCCAACTTGTTGGCAGTAGAACGGGGAAAATCCGCTCCGTTTCAAACTGCATTTAGAACTCGGGGCCGAGATCAGATTGTCGTTAGAGAGAATCGAAGAAATCAGTCAATTCCGTATGCGAAAAACGTTACGCTTCCGAAGTACGATCCAGATCAAGCTCTGGTCAACTATGTTTCGGAAGCGACAGAACGACTTAAAATAGCTCGTGCAGATGAATGGCTCTCGGCTATTAGGCATTGGGTCGGCGCAAGTGAAACTTCAGATATCTCCAAACTCTACGCAAACGCATGTGACTTTTTGACGTGGATTGCATCCCAAGGGCTTAATGACATCAAGCCATTGGATGTCAAAAGACACATGGTTGTCCGTTCGAGGGAAAATACTCGCGTTAAGCAAACCTATGTTGAGTATTTGAAGGCCTCGGGCAAAAGTCAAAATCAACGAAAAAATGCGCTCCGAGAGAGTGTTAATTTTTTCGCCATTATTTTTGACCAGCATTCCGACGACCTCGGCAAGGTTGTTCATTCTCCATTTAAGGAAGCAGACAAGAAACGATTTGCCGAAAGGGGCTCAAGGGGGCGAGGGAAATCCAACAAGCCGGTGCTGCCGAAGTCCATCATTGAGTATGCAAAACAAGTGCTTATCGAAGATGACTACGCGTTTGGTCGTCAGTTCAGCCACCAGTACGCGCTCAATGCGGTCGGTCAAAAGGTCTTCGTTCCCACTGAAAGCAACCTTCTTTATACGATGCTTTGCCTGCCCATTCGAAAGGCTCAGGCCGCCATGCTGGACAGTGGCGAAGCGGACGAGTTTATTGTTTGTCTCGATGGGTCGAAAATTGCAAATGATCATACGCTTGCAACCAAAGGTCGCGAATTCGGATTTACTCGAACATTCACAGATCAGCACTCAGACAAGAGCTTTGTTGGATTTTACATAAATACAAACAAAGAGCCCGTTGGGGAGCAACAGGGCTATGAAATCCCTTACAACCATGTTGAATTGCTGAAGATTCTACAGCACCAAAGACGGTTCCAGGAGCAAAATAATCCGATCAATGTCATGGTCGACCGGTCTCAGATTGGGCCGCATGACTGGCGTTACAAGGGCAGTTTGGATCCCTCGAAGTTAAGGAAATTTACGTTTCTTTTCAGGGACATTCAGAAAAATGGGTTTCGGTGGGATGTACTCTCACCAAGCGCGATAGACAAGTTCTGGTTACTTCTACTGGAAGAGATTCAAGACCGCTTAGAGAAAGACGGGACACCGGCGGAGCTTGTTTATCGCGATTCCAGGGGTGGTTTGAAAACTCCCTACACACTTCACTCCCTACGCGTAAGCAATATTACTCACTTCATCGAAGCTGGGGTTCCAGTCCATGTAATCGCTGAGTTTCTGTCTGGTCACAGCCAGCTGGTTATGACTCTGTACTACACCAAGTTGGGATCGCACAAGATAAACGAAGCGATCCAAGAAGCAGCCGGCCAACTGGAAAGAATGGATGAGGATCAATACTTTGAAGCGCTTACGAAAGAGACGCAGTCGTTCATCGATGAGCATCTAGTTGGGCACATAGATGGAAAACACTTCCTTCCTGAGGGCGATCCAGGCCTGTGGCATATTGATGTAGATGGAATCTGTGTTTCCGGTAAAACACTTTGCTCTGTAGGTGCTGAAAACACCGACTTAGAAAGCGGGAAAGTAACTCATCGGGCCATCACTCCGGACGGATTTAACTGTGCTGGTTGCCGGTTTCACGTCACGGGTCCAGCGTTTTTGCCGGGTCAGGTTACTCTCGTTAACACGCTTTTTTACGCAATTAACGAGCGTAGGGAGGAACATGACAAAATTTATCGGCAACTTCTTGAAGTCAAAGCCAAGCAAAACAATCGAAAAGCAAAGCGGCTGCAAGATACACTTGATAAGATCGAGCTTGAATTAGAAGATAGAATCTCAAGCCTCGGTGTGCGAGTTGGCAATGTTTACACCTCACTTGAACTCATGAACAAACAGGACACTGAGGGCTCTGATTCAACGGCTCTTATTACGCGTCTAGAAGAGGACGAACTTCGTGCTCAGTTGAAGGAGGCAAGGCAGTTCGAAACTATCGAGTGGGCTGCACAAGCTGTTGAATTCTTTCCGCATTTACCCGTTCCCGGTGCCCGTTTTCGCAAAGGTCTGCTTTTGGAGCAAATGGCACAGCGTAATGGGCTCCAACCTCTGCTGCTGCATCTTTCCCAAGATGAGGCTGAGCGGGCGGGAAATCGGCTGACTACCATGATGATCTCAATGTTCGGAGAGGCTGAAGTGAGCGATCTAATGGAAGGTAAGGCTTCATTGACGGAGCTGGGAGTGTTGCGTGATTTTAACGCCATGGTTGGCAAAGCGATACCGTCTTCAACGGCTGAAAAGGCGTCCTTAGACACAGATGAGCTAATGCTTATTGGTAACGCAAATGGCTGAAAAACAAATCAGTACAGCGCAGATGAAGCAGGAAAGCGTTGGCCGCTTCAATGCTTGGATCGCAGAACGAAAGGCCAAGGAAGACTGGTCCGGATACATCCGCCGTGGCCAGCTGAATCGAAGTGAGATCTCAACTGAATGTGGGTTTGCCAGGTCGGCCTTCTCAACCAACGATCTTCTGAAATCTGCCTTAGCTGAAGCGGAAAGGAAGCTGATTGCGGATGGCATTCTTGTGCCAGCATCTGCTTCGACTGGAGCCAGCGAACAACAAGAGAAGCGAGCGCTTGTTGGCCCTGACCCTAGAGATCAGGAAATCAAGCGCCTGAGAGAACGAGTGTCCACGCTTGCCGCTGAGAACGCTGAACTCAAAGCGCAGCTGAAGTCTCGAAACACAATTCTCGATGAAATTATTCCGAGTGGTCGCCGGGTCACCCTTGGAGATCAGCTATGAAGCAAGCCTGTGAGCTTTGGTTTCGGAGCCGCGCCACCCTCGCAGCAAGTGACTTATCTGGCGCCGGGGGAGTGTCAACTGGGTTGGTGCGGCCCGCAGCGACGAAGGAGCGAGGACACGGCCCTGTTGATGCGAGGACGGGGTCTGATACGTCTAAATGCGAGAGTGTGGATGCGGAAACGGGAGCAAAGTGTGGCTTTGGTTTTGGAGGGTCGTCATCTGAGCAAATCAGAGATCTGAACTATGTTACCTTTCTCCGTGAAGATCCTGACTTTGTCGGAATAGGTAATGCTCGCGCTGGTAAACTGATTAAAGCTTTTGGGAAGGACCTTCACGCTGCGATTATCAGCAAAGACAAACGCATCAATGACGTACTACCGCTTGAAGTCGCCGCTACCCTTTGCTCGATTTATCCACAGAAGATCGAACAAGCCAATCTAGCACTCTACCTGGACCAGCTCGGCATTAATAGATGGGTTGGTCGACTAATTGTTCGCGCCTGGGGATCTCGCGGTCTTGAGGCACTTAGAGAAAACCCATACTTGCTTATTTCCTGGCTTAGCTGGCCAAAAGTTGACGAACTCGGCTTGGCAATGGGTGTCGAAGGTAATGACCCTAGGAGGCTCGCAGCGGCCGTAGAAGCCGTGTTGTACACTCGGCTAGAGCGTGGGCACACTTGGACCCCGGAAAAGACCCTGGCGGCGCGTTTGAGAGCGCTCCTTGGCTCTGATGAGTTCACAGCAGAGGCGCTAGACGCATCGGTCGAACACATGGGGGCAATCGTAATTGCGGGGGGATATCAGCCAATCGGTGCTGGCGTCATGGAAAGAGTGCTCGCCAAATGCGCTCTCAGGCTCTCTCAGGCGCAGGGAGACCTTTTTAGGATCGAGGTTCGCTCTAGCGTTATTGACGGCATTCTCAAGCCAATAGAGCGGACACAGGGCTTCCCCTTCACACATCAGCAACGAAAAGCAATCGAAACCGCGATTAACCATCCATTCTGTCAGTTGGGTGGTTATGCGGGCAGTGGCAAGACAAGCGTCTTGAAAGGTGTCTGCACCGTGGCTGTTGCGAATGGCCGAACGGTTCATCTGATGGCATTAGCAGGAAGGGCAGCAAAGAGGATTACAGAAGCCACAGGCTTTCCAGCATCCACCATCTACAAGTTCATCAAGGACCACCAGGGAGTCGAACTGGACTCTTCGCACATGATCGTCATCGATGAGGCCAGTATGGTCAGTCTGCCGGACATGTATCGTATTATCCGGGCCGCTGGAGATGCACAGATAGTCCTTACGGGAGACCCCGCACAGTTACCGCCTATCGGTTTTGGCACCCCGTTCAATGACTTAATGCGTGACGATGACGTCCGCTCGGTCACCCTGGATCGTGTTCACAGGCAGTCAGAAAATTCAGGCATTCCATCTATTGCTGAGGGTGTGCGGGAAGGCATCACCCCAAACCTGTTTGGTTTTTCCGGTGCAGGTGAAGGTGTCACCTTCTTTGATGCAGCACCGGAAGAAGCCGCAGAAGTCATCAAGAGTATAGGGCGACAATTTATTCTGGCTGGAACTGAGCGGGACGATTTTCAAATCATCTGTCCCATCAAAAAACACGCAGGCGGTGTTATTGCGCTCAACAACTATTTCTCAGGACTGAAACCAGATCGCCCAACCATGCTTGGCAGACCAGACATCAGGGTTGGAGATCCAGTAGTTTACCTAAAAACGGATCTCGAAAGAGGACTGCGCAATGGCTCTCTTGGCCGTCTTTTGGAACCTGAGTTGGCTGAGTTTGATGGTGAACAAGTTGAGCTGATTTGGTCAGATTCAGACAATATTGACCTCGCCTATTGTCTAACAGTCCATAAATCACAAGGCTCTCAGTGGCGCCGTATAATCATGCCCATCTTCAATCATGGCAACAGTAAATTCGTTGATAGGTCGATGATCTACACTGCAATTACTCGTGCATCCGAGCAAGTCGTTCTGGTTGGCGACTTCGAGGCGCTAAGGGCTGCTGTAGAAGGTCAAACAGCTGCAAACCGCCGAGAAACAGCAATAGACTATCACATCGGAAGGTGTCTCAATGACTGATCTAGATGTAGCCATGGCGTTGGCAGGCGAGCTTAAACAAAATGGTTCGGCGCGACGGGTTACAGCCGTCAATAACATTGTTCAAGCTTGCCATCACCTTCTTGAACAGAAACAGAAAATAAATGTCGCCAATGTAGTAGCAACGGCAAAAGCCCTTGGTTTGAAGGGACCTGCGGCATCCTCTATCTACAACGCAGAGGAACTGGGAACGTTGGTTCAAGCGTTTGCCAAGACGCAAAAGGTAGTCCCCGATGACACCATGAGCCGCGCTCTTTCAAGCGACGAAGATGAGCTGCTAGCGGCGATTGTGAATCCACGTCTCAAAAGTATGCTGCGCGACCTGATTGCAGATCGGAACAAAGCAAAACAAGAGATCAGAATTCTGGATAACTTTGTTAGGAAGGTTAAGTCCAGCGACTTGTTCCTGGGGCAAACGGCAGCCCAGGAAAACCTCGCTCTTGAGAAACAGGCCACTATCAGCGAAGCCGAAAAGCAAGTTGTTCGACACTTTTTTGAGGAGACGCTAGATGGATATGGTTTCGAGCTTGAAAGCGACGACTTGTGCCGTAGTGGGAGGCCGATTGGCGCGAGACAGTTTGTCGCGCTGATGCGAAAGCTCACGGGTGGTGACTTGAAGTGTTGAATTCCTAGGTAATCACTGTTGGCTTGATCTGGCGCACGGGCCAGCGGCGTTAAAACGCAAAGGAAGAACTTTCATTCGCATAAAACCTTACGACGCGCCGATCTGACCCTTTGCAAATTTCTCCAGTAAGTTTGCGCTAGGATGGTTGGAGATTGAGATGAGTTTATTGGCTAGAGCGATTGGTAACATCGCGTTATCGTACATATCGCTTCTAAGCATCGCCACCATCGTTAAAATCTCATCTAAGTTCGGAATGGAGTCCCTTTCGTATTTTGCGCGCGTTTCGGTTACCGGAACCGAAGCAACATAGACTTTAGAGTCACTTGATTTGAAAATGACTTTTGCCCCGTAGTAAGTGGTATTTCCGTAAGCAGGTGCGCTCTCGCTGCGTCCAGGAAGGATGTGCTTGTAGATGTAATCATTGTCCATAATCAAGAACTGGTTGGGCTTAAGCTTCCCTTCGATCAGCTTTGCATGCTCGACAAATGCACCACTCTTCTCCAAACCAACTGCGAACAACGTATTTGAAGCTTGAAGGTGAGCGACCAGTTTAAGCATTGGTTTATGTAAGTTTGCAGTTTGACCAAAAAAAGCGAGGGGGCCATCTTTTACGAAAAAGAACTCGCCTAGCTTTTGAGGCGCCTGATCGACTATAGCCTTCAACCAGATCAGCATCACTATTTGCTCAAGAGTTGTAGTCAGATAGCCAAGCGCACCGCTAGCCCCCACTTCCTCATCTGCTACCTCATGCAATCGAAAGACATCTGTCAAAAATATCTTCTCATTACACGCCGGGCAAGGCGAGGTATAATCGTCTGATAAGCCCTCTCGGGAAAGCGGAATTTTCGTTTTGCTGCAATTTGCATTAGGGCAAGATGCTAACTCCCAAACATCCATTTTATTGGGCGAAAATTCGCTAAAAATAAACCATTTGAGCGTTTCCAATCCGTCTGTCACGTTGTCTTTTAGAAGACTAAAAATCGAAAAACGAAAAGACTCTACAAAAGTGTCCATATTTTCCACGGTTATTGTTTTTGTGGGAATTGGAGCTTTGAGTCTATCAATATTTTTTAGCTTTGAGATGTCCTCTGGGGCAATGAATGGTTTGGGGTCTAATGCTTTGAGGTCTTCAAGACTGAAGTACAGAGCTCCAAGCTGCAAAAACGCAAAAGTTGCAGATGGAAATGCTTCTCTAACAACGACGTCCTGATAACCCCCATCTATAGCGATGACACCTTTGACGCTGTCTATGGGCTTTTCGATCAAGTCAAAAGCTAAAGACTCGACATCCACGTCCTCAGCTGCCGTTGGCAACACGCATTTTGAAAGGAACGACTTAACGGATTCATCGTTAATAATATGACTGTGTGATGACTTGCTGGCCCGCTCAAACGGGCGCCTTCCTTCAGAGTAGCTCAACTGAAAATACCCCCCGGAAACAGGCCAACTTGGGTTGGGACTACAAATGCACTGGAATACGTTTTCAGACGAACAAAGCCTTGGTCGTTGGTCGCACTAAACTTGACAAGCGACGACGTGAAGTCTGAGAAATCATAGTATTTTTGCAATTCGCGTGTTTCGTCAGAGTTATTCAAGTGGGCAATGAACCAATTCTGAGTGTTTTTTAAAATGTTAGAGCTTATCGAACTCACTTCCTGTGTGGCATAAACCATCCCAAGATTGAGCTTGGCACCTTCCTTTGCAAGCCGATTGTAGATTTGCTTCAGATCGGATCCCTCTTTCTTGGGAAACAGGTTGTGAGCTTCCTCAAAATAAAACTGTATGAAATTGTTGGGTTCATTCTTGACGAACCGTCCCATTGCGTTTTGAAAAATTTTTACACAAATACGCTCAGAATACAGGCCTTGGATCTCTTCACTACCTTGTGAGAGATCGACGATCACAATCTGACCGTTTCTGAGAGCTTCAACGATTTCGACATCAAATTGTGCCGTGGACGTTGCCGTATGCTGCTCGATAATCCCTCGGAATTTCTGGTATCCACTGACGTTGGCGACCTTTGCTGCGGAAGTTCTGCGTTTGGTCAGAAAAACAAGTAGCGCCTGCATATCCTCGTCAAACAGCTGCCTCCCTTTCTTGTTGACGTAGTCATCAAACACCTTTTGTCCCGCCGGAGACCAAACGGCATCGAACCAAGCGAAAGCTTGATCATATGTAATCCCAGATTTTGGGTCTAATCCTTTGGCGATAGCGTTGAGATCGGCATTTCCAGAAAACTTGATTTTGTCAAAGCCCGCTGGTCGCGTGAAGCCTGCTTTATAAAGACACAATTGGTACGCAGCAACTTTTCGATCATAGCGTATTCTTGAAGACTGATTGGTGGAGTAGTCTTCTGGTTGGGACATGTCCACAGACCTAAAGGACTCTACATAGTCTCCAGCTTTGTCTCCGAGATGGGCACATAGAAGCTCAAACCCACCTAGAATATCCGAGTAGAAGTTTACCTTCATAACCTTGAAGCCTTCGTCTGTTTTGTCGACGATGCTGTATCTTATGGTCCTGTCAGAGTAGATTTCCGAAATGGATGTGCCTTCATCTTGGAGATTTGGATTCGCGTATTCTCCGTTGATGTCAAATATGATTTGCCCAACAGGGAAATTCGGAATTCCCCCAATGATGCTATCGACATACTTTGTGCTTGAGCCGGCTTGAACTAAACTCTTGTTCTTCGACTGATCACTCATTTGGCAAGTAGCCTGAATAATTTTTTTGACACTGTTTGACTTACCCGTCCTAGTCATACCGAACATTGCTGTTCGTTTGCCGAGGAAATCGTCAGGGAGTACGTACACGGGAACTGTAGCAGCGTCTTGAGCTTGAAAACGGCGGCTCGAACTGTACCTAACGTCACCGATCCTAAACGGCGTAGATGATTTTTTGTCTGTAAAGTTGACGATCATCTCAAGGTATTCTGGTGTTGGTTTATAGACCTCATAGTTGTGCGAACTGTAGAAGTTCTCCAGGTCGGCGCCGAATTGGATTACTCCTTTTTCGTCTTTGTAAAATGTACCCAATACCCTGCATTCTATTCCGGAGAAGCTGAACTCGTACCTAGTAAAACTGTCGAGCTTGTTCTCTGGGCCTGTGGTTTCCAGATTGTCCTTGTAGTATTCGACCATTGAAGAGACGACTTCACTATCGTTAGGAAGCTTTGCCGGGTTGATAACCCTTAGCAATAGTGCTTCGCTAATGCTCTCCTCGTTCTTATAGAACGCCAACAGAAAACACCCTTGAGGCAGTCCTCTCGCTTTCTGTTTCCAATCATCGCAGACTAAAAGCCCAAGGGAGTCGTAGTTCAATGAGTAGGGTCGCCCGACAAACGTGCCGCATTTAAAGTTACCTTGCTCATCCTTTGCAAAAATATCAGATTGCGTGATGGCCTTTATTTTACTGCTAATGTCCATTTTGCCTCAAAACTCTAAACGTTTTCGGATTGGGCAACCAACGGGTCGCCAAGTCTTATTTTGGATTGCTCTGCATATTTCTCTTGCATTTCAATACTAATCCAACGGCGTTTGTTCTTTTCCGCCGCAAAACCTGTAGTATTTGAACCCCCAAATGGATCGAGCACCAAGTCGTTCACATCTGTCAGGAATTGTATGAACATTTCCGCAAGTCCGACCTGCATTCTAGCAGGATGAGCAGCGACACCCCTTTCTCGGCAGGCACGCAAAAAATAATCGTTTGAAGACGTGTTCGCCATACTAAGTGCATTTGGCAATCTGACTTCTCGATTGGGGTCCAGACTTTCTATTTCCAAGAAATTGTGTGCGATACTACCACCGTTATCAGTCAAGAAACTTGTCTCACCAATTGAATGTTCCGAAGAGCGCTTCCCGTGGTTGTAACTGCCCCTTTCGTGGAGCTTTCTCATGCTCTTGCTGTAGGGCCGCAGTATTCGTCGGTTGTCCGCCTTAGGGTTGTCATTCTTGGAGAGCCACCAAACGTTGGTATAGCTGTCAGTTACACGAATGCGGTTTATGGTTACCCAATTTGCGGGTGATGGCAAACGTGACGGGTTATAACAAACAAATTGTTGGCAAAGCCGTAGATCGGCCTGAGGGTGTTGGGCAAATGATAACAATGCTTGCATAGGAAGCAGCGACTGAATCGGCCGACCGGGCTCCCAGGCATTTCCAAGTTCGACAACGATTGAGCCGTTTTCAGTTAGCAGTCTACTCCAAATCGGTGCCATACCGCTGATCCATTCAAGGTATTCAGCACCTTGAAGGTTTCCGTAGCTCTTTTTTTTGTTCAAAGGGAAAGGAGGTGAGGTAAGGATGAGTTGAACTTTTCCCGCCAGATCATCCTTGAGATCCCCTGATAGTACCTTGAGCGAGTCACCGATTAGGTAGTCACCAAGCTTTGTGCCGTGGTCGCGCCTCAATATTCTTCATCCATCAATGCCTGTTTGCTTGAGACACTATTTCGCTGGCCAAGAAAGCACAACGAGAACGCGATGTTTCGGCTCAAAAAGTTGCTCACTTGGGTGACTGGGTTAGCATGACCTTACAGTTGTGTCGTAACGCCATCTAATCGCGATACTTGTCACTGCATATCCTTCTTCCAAGGATTGGGAATGCTAGGGTGCGGTGCCAAATTTTGATCAAGGCCAATTCCGTCGACGTAGATATTGATGATCTGGATATCAGTTTGTTGAAGTTCGACGTGCAACCTGTCTGCCGCAGATTCGTTATAGTTTGCGTTCGCTGAGTGCTTTTCACTTAGTCCGCCAAAGCTTGAAACGAGATCTGCCATTCCAAATATCATAGCTATACCCGCTAAACTATTGTTCTCCTTGGCAGAAGCACGAGCCCGTTCCATATTCTCGTAGGCGGCCTTGAGTTGTCTAGAAGACTCCGATCTGGCACGCATCAGTCTATCAATTTCAAACTTTAAGTTACTTTCTCTAAGTTGCTGTTGGTATTGATGCGATAGCTTCTCCATGTGTTGGGACCTTCTAGCCAAGTTCTGAAGCGTATCGTCGGATTCTTGGGACCTGCGCAGAATTTTCAGCCTTGTAACTTCAAGCAGTGCCTCCTGTAAGAAATTGGCAGTGTCGTCGATCCTAAACATCTGAATTTTATCATTTTCTACTTTCTTAAACCACAGAAAGTAAGACTTTGACATTGACGACTTTAACAATGCTCCAGGAATCTTTTGCCCGTTCTCATACTGAAGTTTCCCGAGTATTGCATTCGCTAAGTCGGGACTTACGGTCTCAAGCGGCATAGACAAAAAACTAGCGGCCGCGAGAGCTGGGTCGGCTCCAACACCAACGGGAATGGGACCCTGCGGAAGGTAAGTGCCGATTTTTTCATTGTCCCCCATCCGCTGGACAGGAAACCACATTAAAACACCGTTGCCTGTCGGAAGCTCGCTAAGAGTTTGGACGGCCAAAGACGAAGCCTCCATCTGGGGTGCAAAATTCCCCAAGTTATATTTTATTTCGTCGTAGATCCCTGGAACTTCATTTTTTATGGTTTCTTCGATTTCTTGCGACAGTTCAATTATTTCAATGGCCGTACCAACAGAAATAGTCTTGTAGTTTCGTCCAGCTTGTGAGGGCGCTGCAACCATCGAAAAAAAAGTCAAAAAAAGTATGCCTTTTAGGCAGCCTGCTATAAACCGAGTGTGTTCCATGTCATTTGTCCTGGCTGCAAAGGCCGGAGGCCGAGTCGAATGTTTCTAAACAGTATGCAGCAAGCGCAGCCTTAGTTCTTTCCTGTGCGAGTTCCACTGCTTCACGCAACGCTTTAGCTCCGTAGAAGTCAGCCTCCGCTATATTTAGTTTGGCAACAGCTTTTCTCATTGGCTCGATGTTCCGAGCTTCCCAATCGTCTTTATCTTGTTTGGACGTAAAGTCTTTGTGCTTTTTGCATTCAAGATAGGCAGGGAATTTGTTGAGTGACCCCTCCGCTTCCCCACCTGGTCCATCGTAAAACTCGATCTGCCTGTAGATGATAGGCTCCTGGACCTGAACATTGGAGAGTTTTAGTCTGAGTTGGGTAAACTGATTAAAATAGTAGTAGCACCAACCAGCGTCGTGAACCTCACCTTGACTCTTCGAACCCCAGCCGTTGAAGGGAACGCTAGGCTGCACTTGGTTATTGCTAGAACACTTATAACCTTTCCGCCTTCTTCCTGTGCTACAAATCAACAAATGGTCTCCGGAAAACTCTCCGAAAGCAGCATCCCGAAGCTCTGGATAAGGCCTCATGTTGTTTTTGGCCGCGTCGTATCTCTTTGCTGCGGCTACTTCCACCTTTGGAATAGAGTTCTCTCTGTTTGAGTCCAACGCGGTTTCGAAGTATTTTAAGTATGCTTTTCCCGCCTCTTCTCCGTCCCTGAGGTTGATGCTGAAACTGTGCTCGAAAGCTTCCAAACTCGTTAGCTCTAGCACAAAAGACTGCTCAAGTTCTTGAGCGACGACGATATGCGCAATACCCCTAAAGTCTTCCCGTTCGCCGAACAAAATTAATCTTCTGCGAAAATCTGCAAATTGTTGATACAAAGTATAAACTTCAGAATAGTAGGCCTTGTTGTCAAAATATTCTCCGCGTTCCTCGGTGTTGCTTTTCGACGCTTTTTTCTCCAGGAAGCCCATCCATGCGCTCGCCATTCCAGCGTAAAGCTCTGTCTCCAAGGCTGCAAAGTTGGCATCGTATACGTGCTTGTAGAGTTGTTCTATTTGAGCAGAAATGTTTTGCAGTTGCACATTGATTGCCCTGACTTCTGCAACTATTGCCTGCAACAGTTGGTATTGGGCCTGCATTATGCTGGATGCTGGGTCTTTTTTCATAAAGCCAACCAACATATTTCCTACTTGGGCAACCACGCCGATTACTGCCATGGCCGTCATTGCTTCTGACGACGCAGGTCGCGTAGAGCTTAAAAAGGTAGATTTGGCTAACGCCGCAGTAGATAAAGTACTTGAAATAAAAGACCTTCTTGACAGTGACTTTGGCATTTTTACCTCCCAAAGCTCTTCATACTAAAATCCGCTAATCATTGTGCCATGGACCCTTCGAAAAACGAAGCGCTTATTGTGGAGGCACCCGAAGCCTAAACCACGCCGGATAGAATCTGATCACAATACTCCGCAGGCCGTGATGCAGCCGGTCAGTGGCTTGGAACCTGGTCATCTTGAGCGCCCATTCCAAATTACATCGTCTCTAAGTGTGGAATATCACGGGAAAAGCATCGAAGTATGATCGTAAGGCATCGAAATCTACTAATAGTAGCTACTTTGTTTAAAAGTAGAATTAATAGTAGGTAAAAAGACCTTCTACTAATTTGATTTGTCGCCAACATAGCTTAGAAAATTGGGCTTTTTGAGTGTCGGTCAATCAATCAGTAGATTTTATAGTGTATATAAAGGTTCAAGTCCCTCCACCCGCACCATATCGTTTCAGAGAATTTTCCATTCCGGATCGCCTTTGCGGGCTTTCAGGCAATCGATAAAGTTCTATACTGGACAGCCGACTGGATTTTGACACCTGAACAGTCGGGTGCGTTCGCGAAGCGAACGATTAGGTGACTGCATCCATAGTGAATACACCGTTCTCCATGTCTTGGAACGTCGGGTTGCATGGCCTTCTTTTCGGAACGTGTTGTCAGGAGATCAGGTAGTAGGTCGTTGGGGACGTGCCCAAAATAGCCAACGCAGCGACAAGCCAAACCAAAACACAAACCCAGTACGTCCCCGGATTTTCAGCACGGGTTACCCGTTCCCACAAGTAGGTCGAACCAAATGCCAAGTCTCTGATAGCCCATATCAACAAGCTAAGCCCCACATAGAACCAAATATCCATAATTCCCTCGCGTGATGAGTTTGGCGCAACTTAGATTGTCATAAATGATTGCGCAATTGTGCATTGATCATTTACGGGCAATTGTCGGGCAAAGAACTTGTTTTAGGCCGGCCTGTCGGCGACCTCATCACGTTCATAGCACGCGCATGCGGACCCACAACGTCGCCGCTATTGCCCTGCCAATCCCATCTGCCGCACTGCCAGGTCGCGCAATATCTCTTCGGATCCGCCGCCAATCGCCATGATTTTGATTTCGCGCCATACACGCTCCACAGGGTTACCCAGCATGTACGCGGCACCGCCAAAGATCTGCATCGCCTCAGAAGCAACAAATTGCAATGACGTCGTGGCCTGAACCTTGGCTTTGGCAATTTCGGCGACAGGCATCAGGCCCTGCTCAATCGCCCAGCAGATCCGTTCGATATATGCCTCATTCATATCAATCCGGGCGGACATTTCCGCAAATTTGTGGCCAATGACCTGATGTTCGACCAGTCGCTTGCCGAATGTCTCGCGTTCCCGTGCCCAGTCCAGCGCACTGTCGTAGCATAGTTTCATCATTCCCAACGAAGCGGATGTCAGGCCGAGCCGTTCAAAGTTGAAATTGTTCATGATTGCGATGAAGCCCCTGTTCTCAGGCCCCAACAGGGCAGTAGAATCCAGCTCGCAATCATCGAAATGCAGCGTCGCTTGCTGTGAACTGTGCCAGCCCATCTTGCCACCCAAAGGTGTGCGGCTGAACCCGGGCGCGTCATGAGGGACCAAGAACAACGAAATGCCGGTCAACCCGGGGCCGCCAGTGCGGGCACCAACCACAAACCATTCGGCATCTATCCCCCCGGTGATATAGGTCTTTTCCCCGGTCAGTATCCATTTGCCGCCTTTGCACTCGGCTCTTGTTTGAATATTGGCAACGTCCGACCCTGCGCCCGGTTCGGTGATCCCAAGGGCCGACATCGTGCGCCCCGAGATGATCTCGGGCAGCACTTTTTGTTTGAACTCCTCGGAAGCAAATTTCGCAATTGGGCTGATTGAAATCGTGCGCCCCCCTACGGCGGCCCCGATACCGGATGCCCCACAGCCAAACAGGATTTCGCTATAATCATGGCGCATAAATGCATTGTCGAAACCCAGACCGCCGTATTCCTCATCGATCCCAAAGCCAAATACTCCAAACTCAGCGATTGCTGCATGCAGTTCCCATGGGACGCTGCGATCCGCCTCCCATTGCTCAATATGCGGTTTGATTTCGGCATCGACAAATCGCTGGAAATTCCCGCGGAAAGCTTCGCGTTCCGGGGTCATGAAAGGGGATGGCAGGGTCATTCGACCTCCTCGATGTCATTTTCGGGCAATACCTGAAGCTGGCTTTCCATCATGCGGGCAAAGCGATCCATCATCTGGGTAAGGTATTCTGGCGACGAAACGAATTTTTCATGCAACAACAAACCACGCAGGAAGTTCCGGGCGATACTCCACAACAATTCAGTGTCGTCACGGTTGCCTGTTGCGCTGACATACCGGGCTGAGATCAGGCTCAGGTTCGATTTGTCCCAATCGCTCAGGCTCTGTTCAAGCATGCCGAACAGTTCCGGATCGGTTCGGCATGCAACCAGAATCTCGACTATGGCGCGCCCGCCTGCGGAATTTACGATATTGGCCCAGGCAGACATAATCAGATCATAGACGGGCTGAGGGGCGCGATCATGTGGCCAGAGCGGGTTTTGCGCATTGCCCAGCAGTCGCATCGCGGTAGCCGCGACCAGGGCCTGTTTCGTGGGGAAGTGATGCGTAATTGCCCCGCGTGAGATGCCCGCCTTGGCCTGCACCTTGGCAAAAGTAGTCTCGGCATACCCAAGCTGATCTAGACAGGTGACCGTCGCATTGCAGATTTTGGCCTGCATATCCCGGGACCTTTGATCCTGGACTGAGGGTTTCTTTGGCATCGTATCCGTCATCTTCCGTCGCGTCGCAGTGGCAAATCTTCGTTGACCAAGGCGGTCAGCAGATCATAAAAACAGAACAGTCGGTCTGTAAACTGCAGATCGCACCCAAGCGGGAGAGACGTGCGTGACACATTCTCTGCGGATCGGAGGAGCAAGTGGTTTTTGGGGGGATGCCCCTCATGCGACACAGCAATTGCTGTGTGCCCCAAAGATTGACTTTCTAGTCTACGACTACCTAGCCGAAATCACCATGTCGATCATGGCCCGCGCCCGCATTAAAGACCCCCAAAAGGGATATGCGGTGGATTTCGTCTCTGACGTTATGGTCAACAAATTAACCCAGATCGCCGAGCAGGGCGTCAAGGTGTTGTCAAATGCAGGTGGGGTCAACCCAGTGGCCTGTGCTGATGCATTGCGTCGCAAATCTGCAGAATTGGGATTGAACTTGAAAGTTGCAGTGGTCGAAGGTGACGACCTGCTGCCACGAGTGGCCGAGTTCGTCAATCGGACTGAGATGTTTTCCGGTGCGCCGATGCCGCCGACCGAAAAGATCGTCTCGGCGAATGCTTATATTGGGGCAGGGCCGATATTGGCGGCGCTGCACGCCGGGGCTGACATCGTCATCACAGGCCGCTGCGTCGACAGCGCACTTACGTTGGCCGCGTGCATGTATCATTTTGGATGGCGGCACGAGGACCACAACTTACTGGCTGCCGGGTCGCTTGCGGGGCATCTGCTGGAATGTGGACCCCAAGCCACTGGCGGGAATTTCACGGATTGGGAAATGGCGGGGGATATCGCCCAAATCGGCTATCCGATTGTCGAGGTAAGCGCAGACGGCGGGTTGGTCCTGACCAAGCCGAAGGGCACGGCGGGATGTGTGACCCCGGCTTCGGTCTGCGAGCAGATGCTGTATGAGATCGGCGACCCGCAGTCCTATATTCTGCCTGACGTGATTTGCGACTTTTCCGATGTCAGGATTGAGCAATCCGAGCCAGACCATGTAACCGTTTCGGGTGCAAAAGGCCGCGCGCCGACCGGACAGTTCAAAGTGTCCGCCACCTGGGCGGATGGCTATCGCGCGGGCATGACGATTCTGATCAACGGGCGTGAGGCACGACAAAAGGCGAAGACTTTTGCCCAAGCGGGGTTGGATCGCGCGCGCGCTGTCATGCACCGGATGGGCGCCCCCGACTATCGCGAGGTGTCGTTTGAAACCTTCGGAGGTCGGCCTGGCGACGGCGATTACGAAGAGATCTCGTTCAAGGTAGCCGTGAAACACGACGACCCTCGCGCAGTTGGAGTATTCCTACGCGAGATGACCGGGTGCGCACTGGCCGCACCGCCGGGGTTGCACATCTTTACCGGAGGAGGGCGTCCAAAACCCTCGCCAGTCGTTGCCCTGTTTTCCTTCTCGGTGCCAAACGACACGCTGACCTATTGCGTAACGATGGATGGGGAGCAGATCGCCTACAATCCGCCGAAAACGTCCCCACTAGACCCGGAACCTGTCCCTGCAAAAGCCCCAGAAACAGCCGATGAAAAGGTGACCGAGTGGATCACATGCCCTTTGGAAGATTTGGCCTGGGCAAGATCGGGGGACAAAGGCGACACCGCAAGCATTGGGGTCATTGCACGCCATGATATCTTTTTGCCCTATATTTGGGCTGCGCTGACCGAAACGACGCTGGCAGATGTTTTTTCTAACTACTTATCTGGCAGGGTCGAACGGTTCTATCTTCCTGGAACGCACTCCATGAACATTCTGCTGCACAATGCGCTGGGTGGCGGTGGCGTCGCCTCATTGCGCAACGACGCGCAAGGCAAGAGTTATGCCCAGATATTGCTGGCCACACCGATCAGGATTCCTGCAGAGTTATCCTCATACACCGAGCGAGGAGAAAGCTGATGGGTTTTGTCAGTAAAGTCGTCCGCGATTCTGACAGCTTTGCCAAGAACCGAGCCGATATGCTGGCTCTTGTCGACGAGATGCGCGCGCTTGAAGCGCGTCCTGTCGCCCTGTCAGAGAAACGGCGCGAACGGATGGAGGCCCGGGGGCAGATCACACCCCGTGACCGTTTGGCCCAACTGTTGGATCCCGGAATGCCTTTTTTGCAACTGCACGGGTTGGCGGGCTACTGCGTCGATACAGGCGATCCTGAGCAATCGGTTCCGGGCGCGTCATTGGTCATCGGCATCGGCTTCATCTCGGGCGTGCGCTGCATGATCATCGTCGACGATTCTGGGATCAAGGCCGGCGCGATGGTCGAGATGTCAGCTGTGGCCTTCCTGAGCGCGCAAGACATGGCATTGAAACAGAACCTGCCTTTTGTGCATCTTGTCGAAAGCGCCGGTGCAAACCTGATGGAATACAAGGTCGAATTCTGGGCCAATGGCGGCAAACTGTTCCGCAATCTGGCCCGCCATTCAGCCGCGGGCCTGCCCAACATCGCAGTGCTGCATGGCCCGTCAACCGCCGGCGGGGCCTATATGCCTGGCCTTGCGGACTATGTCGTTGGCGTGAAGAACAACGGCATGGCCGCCTTGGCCGGTGCCGCCTTGGTTCACGCGGCGACGGGCGAAAAGGCCAATGACCTTGATCTGGGCGGGTCCGAGATGCATGCCACCACATCCGGGCTGGTCGACTATCTGGCCGAGGATGATCCGCACGGTATCGAAATGGCGCGGAACGTGATGGCCCGGCTGGATTGGAACAAATCCTTGCCTGAGCGTCGCTGCAAAGAAGTGCAGCCACCGAATTATGATGCGGATGAGATCGCAGGCATTGTTTCCACCGATTATCGCGTTCCCTATGACGTCCGCGAGGTTGTGGCCCGCATAGTAGACGGCTCGGACTTTGAGGATTTCAAGCCCGACTATGGCTCGGCGACTGTCTGTTTGCAGGCCGCAATCAATGGTATCGCTGTGGGTATTCTTGGAAACAACGGGCCACTGGACCCTGCAGGCGCGAACAAAGCCGCACAGTTTATCCAGCTATGCGGTCAGTCTGACATTCCCCTGATATTTCTGAACAACATTACAGGGTTCATGGTCGGCACCCAATATGAACAAAGCGGCATGATCAAACATGGGGCCAAGATGATCCAGGCCGTTACGTCAGTCGATGTGCCAAGGATCACACTCTATGTCGGGGCAAGTTTCGGGGCTGGTAATTACGGGATGTGCGGCTACGCCTATGACCCGGACTTCCTGTTCGCCTGGCCCAATGCGGCAACGGGGGTGATGGGCGGCGAGCAAGCCGCCGGGACGATGGAACTGGTTGCGCGCGCAGGGCTTAAACGCAAAGGGATCGACCCCGACGAAGCCAAACTGGCAGCGCAAAAGGCAGCTATCACAGCACACTTCACACGACAGGAGAATGCGTTCTACACCTCGGGCCGGTGTATCGATCATGGCGTCATTGACCCCCGCGACACGCGACGTGTGCTTGGTTTTTGCCTTGAAACCTGCCTTGAGGGTCGCGCGCGGACGGTCAAACCCAGCTCGTACGGGGTGCACAGGTTCTGACCATGCTTCATTACTACCAAATCCACATCCAAGACAGATAGCAGAGGCTGAGGCATGACATTCGACACGCTTCTCGTTGCCAATCGTGGGGAAATCGCCGCTCGTATCATGCGAACCGCCCGGTCGCTTGGCCTGCGCACAGTGGCCGTTTTTACAACCGTTGACGAACGGGCACCCCATGTCGAACTTGCTGATGAGGCAGTTTGGATCGGTGAAGGATCGATTGGTGACAGCTATCTGAACGCGAAAAAGATCATTGCTGCGGCTCAGAAAGTTGGGGCAGGGGCGATCCACCCGGGCTATGGGTTTTTGTCCGAAAACGCGGGTTTTGCAGCGGCCGTCGAGGCCGCGGGCCTGACTTTTATCGGACCCGATCCCGAAGCGATCCGGCTGATGGGCGACAAGGCCGTCGCCAAACGCCTTATGATTGGCGCGGGCGTTCCCTGCGTTCCAGGGTATGAAGGCGATGATCAATCGGGTGCCGCACTGGTCGCTGAAGCGAGCAAAATCGGTTTTCCCATCATGGTCAAAGCCGCAGCTGGTGGCGGTGGACGCGGAATGCGCGTGGTCCAATCCGCCGACGCTCTTTCTGATGCGATTTCAATCGCAAGATCCGAGGCCGAGAACGCTTTTGGATCCGGCGAACTGATCCTTGAGAAAGCGATCGGTGATGCGCGCCATATCGAATTTCAGATTTTTGCCGATGGGTACGGGAACGTAATTCATCTCAGTGAAAGGGAGTGCTCGATTCAGCGTCGCCACCAAAAAGTCATCGAAGAAGCCCCAAGCCCGGTCATGACGACAGAGTTGCGCGCAAAAATGGGAGCTGTGGCGATTGAGGCGGCCCGTGCGGTGAACTATCGCGGCGCCGGAACCGTGGAGTTTCTATTGGAACCGTCCGGCGTGTTCTATTTCCTTGAAATGAACACCCGACTACAGGTTGAGCATCCTGTGACCGAGATGGTCACTGG
Organism: Ruegeria atlantica; assembly: GCF_947495585.1. Taxonomy (GTDB): domain Bacteria; phylum Pseudomonadota; class Alphaproteobacteria; order Rhodobacterales; family Rhodobacteraceae; genus Ruegeria; species Ruegeria atlantica_G. Next base: position 187,988 of record NZ_CANLZK010000003.1, read on the forward strand.
CATCGACCTAGTGGCGCTACAGATCGCTGTCGCGCAGGGTGACGCCCTTCCGATCTCTCAGGAAGACGTCACCGTGACCGGCCACGCCATTGAGGCGCGGCTTTATGCCGAAGACCCCGCTAACGGATATCTGCCGGCAACCGGTCCAATTGATTTCTGGCAGGCTGCGACTGGACCAGGAATGCGTGTGGACTCCGGCATTCAACAAGGGCAGGAGGTATCGCCTTTCTATGACGCCATGCTTGCAAAGATCATTGCGCATGGTCCAACCCGCGAAACGGCACGTGCGATGCTGATCAAGGCTGTGAGCGAATCTATTTTGCTGGGAACGGTGACAAATTCGCGGTTTCTTGCAGATGTGCTGCAGCACAGAGATTTTATTGCCGGCGATGCAACGACAACATTTCTGGATCAGACCTACCCCTGGGGCTTTCCTGCTTACCGGGTAACTGCGCAGGACGTCGCCTTGGCGGTTGCGCTGTTGTTGGATGCGGATCAGGCCCGCGCAAGGGCGGCGGCGGGCTATGTATCCGCCGAACAGTTGGGTTGGTCCAGCGCGGCGTTGCCGCCGTTCGCAGTGACGCTTGCCTATGGTGACGAAGAGATACAAACGCGCGCACGCGTCTGCCCCGATGGATGGACGGTATGGGTTGAGGGCAACGCGTATGATGTCTCGTTTATCAAGCGCAGCAGCGGGAAGATCCGGGCACGTATAAATGACAACACCGTCCACGCCACCGCACACATAACCCGGGACACGGCCCAGATCTCCATCGGCCCCGAGCGCCTGACGTTTCGACGCCTGCGTCCCGGTGCATTGGATGCGGGAACGATCGCTAGCGGTCGCGTCACCGCCCCCATGCCGGGTGCCTTGGTCGAGGTGGCGGCAAGACCCGGTCAAAGCGTTTCGATAGGCGACTGTCTGGCCGTTCTCGAAGCCATGAAGATGCAGCACCAGATCACTGCTGCCGTTGCAGGCGTCGTGACCTTTGTCCACGTTGAGGTCGGGCAGCAGCTGAGCGCGGGGGATGTGATGATCGAGATTGACGAAACATAGATGAAATTGGGTGTGTGTCGACCACCGCCACTTCATCCGGGGACATCGAATATGCAAACACAAAATCAAGGGAACAAGCAGTGCAACAGGCAACGGATTTTCTGCAAGAAAGCGAGGCATTGTTTGCCATTCTGGACGGTATTTCGGGCGATCAATGGGAAATTTCAACTCAGTTCAAGGGTTGGACGCTGAACGATGTTCTGGTGCATCTGCACTATTGGAACCAGATGGCAGATCTGTCGCTTCAGGACCCCGACGCGTTCACTGCGCGCATTGGCGCGTTGTTTGTCAAAGCCAAGGCCGAAGGGCTGCGCGCAGCGGAGAACGAAGCGATCCTGCTGCGTGGGAACGAGCTGCGCGATTCCTGGCGGACACTTTACACAGATATTGGCACGCGTTGGGCCGATCTCGATCCAAAGCACCGGGTGAAATGGGCCGGTCCGGATATGTCTGTACGCTCGTTAATTACGGCCCGCCAGATGGAGACTTGGGCACACGGGCAAGAGGTTTTTGACGTTCTTGGTGTCGAGCGCGTCGAACATGACCGGGTCAAGAACATCGTCATTCTGGGTGTGAACACGTTTGGCTGGGCCTATCAGGTCAACGGCAAACCTGTGCCTGAGGCGATGCCGCGGCTTGAACTGACCGCGCCATCCGGAGCCTTGTGGGAGTTCGGTGAACGGGGGGACAATCGGATAACAGGCCCTGCGGTAGAGTTTGCGCAAGTCTCGGCCCAAACCCGCAACATCACAGATACATCTCTAAAGGTGGAAGGGCCGGTTGCTGCCGAATGGATGTCAATCGCGCAGTGTTTTGCCGGTGGTCGCGAAACGCCTCCTGCACCGGGTAGCCGTCACCGCGCTCGGGGCCGCAGATCGCGTGAAAGAAGTTGAATATAAGCCTTGAACCCGGCACAAAAGAAACCACCCGTCCGACCGAAAGCGAAGATATGCTGCAGTTTAATGTGACAAAACTTGCATCTGGCCTGATCGTCGCTGTTGTCATCGGCTGGCTGCTGGTGCTGGGCAAAAGCATCCTTCTTCCGGTGCTTTTGGGCATAATCGGAATATACATTCTGGACTCGACCGCCTCGACAATCGGCCGTGTTCCGGGGTTGCGCCACATTCCACGCCGCGGGCGCCGTTTGCTTGCGCTGCTTGCCATATTTCTAACGTTGGTTCTGATAGGGGTCTTTCTTGAGGCAAACGCGCAAGCGGTCGCCCAGAATATCCCGCGTTACCAAACCAACTTAAAAGCGCTGATTGACTCGGCAATGGCGATGTTGGGCGTCAAAAAACTGCCAGATTGGTCCACGATCGAGCAGACGATTGCTGGCAAGTTCGATATTTTGGGGTTTGTGCAGGGGACGCTTTCAACAGTGCAGGGTTTCGGGACGGTCATGTTGATGACAATCCTTTATATTGTGTTCATCCTGTCCGATCTGGATGACATGCCGGAAAAAGTTAGAAAGGCTTTGGGTGATGCCGAAACAGCTGACCGGTCGCTGCAAATCGTCGCCCAGATCAACCAGAAGATTGGCAGCTACCTAAGCGCAAAGACCCTGATCAACGTCATTTTGGCTGTGATATCATATGTGATCATGTTGTTGCTTGGGATCGAGTTCGCAATGTTCTGGGCCATATTGATCGGACTTTTGAACTATATTCCGTACCTGGGTTCCATTGTTGGCGTTCTGTTTCCCGTAATGCTGAGCCTCGTGCAATTCGGCGGCATCTGGCATGCCGGGGTCGCACTGATCGCGCTTATGGCCGCTCAGCTGTTTGTCGGAAACTTCCTTGAACCCCGCTTGGTCGGAAACTCGGTGAACCTGAGCGGATTTATGGTGCTGTTTTCGCTGACGATCTGGACCGCGATGTGGGGTCTGGCAGGCACCATATTGGCGATACCGTTGACTGCCGTGGTGATGATTATCTTGTCGCAAATCCATTCTACGCGACCGCTGGCGATTTTGATGTCAGAAAGCGGCGAACTTGACTGATTGCTCCAAAGCCCGGTTTTAAGTGTTTAAAAATTCGCCATCTTCGGTGCGCGACCGCCACCCATTAGTCGGGGTGGCAGCCGGCTTAAAATCTTTGACGTTTAAAGTTTAATGCGGAACGCGGCAAAACCATCGGCGCCTTCGCCTGCGTCTTCGATCACCACTCCTTTGACATCGCTCATATAGTCGCGCGCTTTGGGGCCGGTTTCGAAAAGCACCGTGGTATCTGCGAGCGGGGCGAAGGACCAGTTGGCGTCCGCTTTTGGATCAATTGTGCCCTGCTCGACAATGTAGCGAACGATGACGTCGCGGTTGGTATCGGGGGCCTCGAAGACAACCGTGTCGCCCAATGCGCCCGGGAAAGACCCGCCGCCAGACGCGCGGTAATTGTTAGTGGCGATGATGAATTCCATGTCATCCGTAACCGGCGTGCCGTTGAAGGACAGGTTCACAATCCGCGCCGCGTCTGGGTTCACTTCTTCGCCTTTTGGTCCAAATCGCGAGGGCTGGGACAGGTCGATCTCATAGGTCACGCCGTCCATTACATCAAAATTATAGGATGGGAATTCCGGGTTAAGCAGAATTGCGTCGGCCGAGCCCGGCTCGACCTGATTGAACATGCCTGCCGAACGCTCTAGCCAGCCTCGAACCTGTGCGCCGTTCACGCGGACCGCCCGCACGGTGTTCGGATAGAGATACAGGTCAGCCACGTTTTTGATAGCCACATCGCCCACTGGAACGTCGGTATAATACTCTGGCCCACCACGGCCACCGGCCTTGAACGGAGCGGCGGCTGATAGGATGGGCAGCCCTTCGTGCTCGGTGCCCTTCATCATCTCTTCGACATACCATTTTTGTGCAATCGACACGATTTGCACTGACGGATCATCCGCGACGAGTGCGAAGTAGCTGTGCAAAGGCGCGGACGTCTTCCCAACGGCGCGGCGCACATAGGCCAGTGTTTCGTCGTGATCTTTGGCGACCGAATCCAGCACGGTCTGGTCGTCGCCAACCAGCGCGGTGATTGAGCGATCTTCGTTGCGCTTTGAGATCGGGCGCGCCTCGGACGTCGTTGTTACAACGCGCCATTCATTCCCGTCGCGTTCCAGCAACAGGTCCAGCAGACCCAGATGCGAGCCCCAGAAACCGCCCATGACTGCTGGTTTGCCCATCAGCGTGCCTTTTTCGACGTCGATACCCGGGCGATCCGCGAATGTAGGCGAGGGGAAGACCAGATGATTGTGGCCCGTGACCAGCGCGTCGATGCCATCGACGCCGGCCAGCACGACCGAGGCGTTCTCCATCCCATCAGTGTGATAGGCCTCACCGATGCCCGAATGCGACAGGGCGATGATCAGATCACAGCCTTGCTCTTGCATTTCTGGCACATACGCTTTCGCCGTATCGACGATGTCGCGGGCCTGAACCTGGCCTTCCAGATGCTTGCGGTCCCAATTCATGATCTGAGGTGGGGTAAAGCCAATGACGCCAACCTTGATCGGATGCTTACTGCCGTCACCCATTTCAATCTCGCGGTCGAGAATGGCGTAAGGCTTGACCAGGGTCTTATCGTCGCGTGGCCCCGCGCCTTGTTCCTTGGCAATATTGGCCAAAACGACAGGGAAATCCGCCCCGGCGAGTGACTTTTCCAGAAAATCCAAACCGTAATTGAACTCGTGGTTGCCCAAAGTAGCGGCGTCATAGCCCACGGTGTTGAATGCGGCGATGATCGGATGGCTGTCGCCTTCTTTCATACCACGCTCATAGGCGATGTAATCGCCCATCGGGTTGCCCTGCAAAAAGTCGCCATTATCCACAAGCAACGAGTTGGTTGCCTCTGACCGAATGTCATTGATGATCGATGCGGTGCGCGACAGGCCTACCGTATCGCGCGGCTTGTCTGCGTAGTAATCATAAGGGAAGACATGCACATGGATATCGGTGGTTTCCATGATCCGAAGATGCGCCTGATTGTCGGCAGCAGCGGCCGAAAACGGGTGTAGGGTGATTGCGGCGGCGCTGGCCGTAGTTGTGGCAAGGAACTGGCGGCGAGACATCGAAAAATGGCTGGAGGAGGTCATTCGGAACCTTTCAATATGTTGGCTAACGCGCCTTCTGCATGACTTACAAAACAACCGTGTGACACTGGTATCCAAAGCGTTTGCAGCGGCGCGGCGCATGCGGGAATGTTTGGTACTGATGCCCATTGTGATCTGCTTACCCAATCATGGCAACATGTGTCGATTTGAGACGGTTGATTATCGCGCGGTGCATATTGCGGAAATAGCGACAGCGGCATTGGGATAGAATGTTCCGCATCGTTTGCTAAAGCGGCGTTGGCACAGCGGACCATTGCAAGCATCCGCGTTTTTCCGCCTGAGTGACACAGATGGTAAAATTTGGTTGTGATAACGATCTTTATCTATAAAAGAATGTGTAGCCATGAGAGTTCTCGAAAAGTATCTATAAAATGAAAAATACCTCCCCGATATGGTCCCGCGACGCTGCTCAAGCTCTGTATGACCTTCCGCTGATGGATTTGCTGTTTCGCGCGCAGACAGTGCACCGGGAGAACTTTGATCCCAACAAGGTCCAGACATCGAAACTGCTGTCGATCAAAACAGGTGGCTGTGCCGAAGATTGCGCCTATTGCTCGCAATCAGCACGGAACGGATCCAAACTGTCGGCCTCGAAACTGATTGAGGTTCAGCGCGTTCTGACCGAAGCCCGCAAGGCCCGCGACGGCGGTGCAACCCGTTTCTGCATGGGTGCCGCATGGCGCGAACCCAAGGACCGCGACATGGATGCGCTTGTCGCAATGGTCGAAGGTGTGCGCGAGATGGGGATGGAAACCTGCATGACCCTTGGCATGCTGGACGATAATCAGGTGATCCGTCTGCGCGATGCGGGGCTGGATTACTATAACCACAACATCGACACGTCCGAGCGGTACTATCCCGAAGTCATCACCACACGCACCTTCGCGGACCGCATTGACACGATGAACCGTGTGCAGGAAGCAGGCATCAAGGTCTGTTCCGGTGGCATCCTCGGAATGGGGGAAGAGGTTCAGGACCGTGTCGATATGCTGGTCACATTGGCCAATATGAACCCGGCACCGGGTTCGGTGCCGATCAACATGCTGATGCCGCAAGAAGACACGCCTCTGGCAGACGCCAAACCCATCGATCCGATCGACTTTGTAAGGGTCATTGCCGTTGCGCGGATCATGATGCCACAATCTTATGTACGGCTTTCCGCCGGGCGCAGCGATATGAGTGAGGAATTGCAAGCCATGTGCTTCTTCGCCGGTGCGAACTCGATCTTTGTTGGCGAAACGCTTTTGACGGCAGAAAACCCCGAAGAAGACACCGATGCCATTTTGTTCGCAAAGCTTGGGCTGCAGGCGGAAACATCAGCCGAAAAATCCTGTTTGGATGCTGCTGAATGAAAGCACTGAGTCGGTTGAACTCGATGCTTGAACTGTTGGACACCCGGCACCGCCGCCGGGTGTTGGCGCCAGCGCGCGGTCTGGACTTTGCGTCCAATGACTACCTTGGTCTGGCGCAATCGTCATTCCTGCGCGATGCCGCGCAAACGGCATTGGCGCAGGGTGTGCCGCTGGGGTCCGGTGGCTCCCGTCTGTTGCGGGGTAATCATCCCGAACATGAGGCGCTTGAACGCGAGGCCGCCGCCTTTTTTGATGCTGAGGCTGCTTTGTTCATGGGCGGAGGATTCCAGGCCAATCAGGCGATTTTCTCGACCCTTCCTGCGGCCGAAGATCTGATCCTTTACGATGCTTTGATTCATGCAAGCGCGCATGAAGGCATGCGGATAGGACGCGCCCAAACACGTGCTTTCGCCCATAATGATGTGACCGCAGCGCGTCTGGCCATTGAGGCGTGGTTGGCAGAAGGCGGGTCTGGCCAAATCTGGATCGCAGTAGAAAGCATCTATTCCATGGAGGGCAACATTGCGCCCTTGGCCGCGCTGTCTGATCTGGCCTGCGAACACGGTGCCATATTGGTCGTGGATGAGGCTCATGCGACCGGAGTATTTGGCCCGAACGGTAAGGGCCTGGCGCATGGCCTAAAGGCTGAGTTGCTGACTTTGCACACATGCGGCAAAGGGTTGGGGGTTTCGGGCGGATTGATTTGCGGCCCTCGGGTGTTGATCGAAACACTGATCAACCGCGCACGTCCGTTTATCTTTGCCACGGCCCCATCACCGTTCAACGCGGCCCTTGTTCGCGCGGTTCTACAGCATCTTCAAACAGATAGCTTGCTGGCCCAGAATACCCTGTCCCGCATTCGCCACGCGCATGCCGCAGCAAGTCAGATCGGAATACCCCAAGTGGCGCTGAACAGCCAGATTATCCCCATAATTCTAGGCGATGACGCCAAAACAATGGAAATGGCCGCAACGTTACAGGCCAAAGGTTTTGATGTCCGTGGTATCCGGCCGCCGACCGTGCCACGGGGCACGTCGCGCCTGCGTGTGTCGATCACCGGCAACGTGGGCAAGGATGACATATGCGCCCTGTTCGAAACACTGGCGCATCAACAGGCGGAGGCGGCATGAGCGCTGTTATCGTCACTGGCACCGACACTGGTGTCGGAAAAACGGTTTTTGCTGCGGGGCTGACAGCCACGCTTGGCGCAACCTATTGGAAACCGGTACAATCCGGGCTTGAGGATGCAACGGACACAGAAACCGTCGCCTCGCTTTCCGGTGCTGAAATTTTGCCGGAAGCCTATCGCCTGAACATGCCAGCCTCACCGCATTTGTCGGCCGAAGACATGGGTGTCGAGATTTCGCCGGATCGACTTGCGCTGCCGCAGGTCAACGGCCCCTTGGTCGTCGAGGGGGCAGGCGGGGTCATGGTGCCGCTGAACCGCAAGACCTTTTTCCTTGATGTCATCTCGGGGTGGCAGGCACCCGTGGTTCTTGTGGCCCGGACCGCGTTGGGGACGATCAACCACACAAGCCTGTCCCTGATGGCCTTGCGGGGTGCAGGTTGCAACGTCGTCGGCGTAGCGTTTGTAGGCGACGCTGAGCCAGAGGTTGAACAGACCATCGCCGAGATGTGTCAGGTTACCTATTTGGGACGCTTGCCGTATCTTGAAACCCTGACGCGGGAAACGCTATCGGATGCCTTCCATGTGATCGACACCGCAACAATTCGGAGGGCTCTGTGACCGCTCTGGAGTTTGATGCCCGCCACCTTTGGCATCCCTATACGAATGTTCTGAACCCTGGTCCGATGCATCTGATCACCGAGGCCGAAGGGGTATGGCTGACCCGCGAAGACGGCACTCGGATGATCGACGCAATGTCGTCGTGGTGGTGTTCGGTGCACGGGCATCGCCATCCGGCCATTACTGCGGCGATGCAGGAACAGCTGCAGCAAATGCCCCATGTCATGTTCGGTGGCCTGACGCATCGACCCGCAATTGACCTGGGCCGCAAGCTGGTCGAGCTGTTGCCTGACGGGCTGGATCGCATTTTCTACAGCGACAGCGGATCGATCGCGATTGAAGTCGCTTTGAAAATGGCCGTGCAGTTTCAGATGGCGCTGGGTCACACGGGGCGCACGCAGTTTGCGACCATTCGCGGCGGATATCACGGGGACACATGGAAAGCGATGAGCGTCTGCGACCCCGAGAATGGGATGCATGGGCTGTTCAGCGGCGCGCTGTCGATCCAACATTTCCTGCCACGCCCGCCGATATCGTTTGATCAGGAATGGACGGATGATCCAACCCTGAATGGGCTGGATGCATTAGCAGAGCTGCTGGAAACCAAAGCCGATCAAATCGCGGCCCTGATCCTTGAGCCAGTGGTCCAGGGCGCGGGTGGAATGTATTTCTATCACCCCAATTGGCTAAAAGGCGCGCAAGACCTGTGTAAAGCGCACGGAATTCTTGTGATTTTTGACGAAATCGCGACCGGGTTTGGCCGCACGGGCGAACTGTTCGCGATGAACCACGCCGAAGTGGTTCCTGACATCATCTGCTTGGGCAAAGCGCTGACAGGCGGCCATATTACTCTGGCCGCGACCGCCACGACTGAGGATGTCGCGCGCCGAATTGGCGAAAGCGAAGCCAGCGTTCTGATGCATGGCCCGACCTATATGGCCAACCCGCTGGCCTGTTCTGCCGCGGTGGCCAGTCTGAACCAACTATCGGTCAGAGATTGGCGCGCCGAAGTGCACGCGATCGCCGACCAGATGAAGCAAGAGCTTGCCCCCGCACGTGAATTGCCAGGCGTTGCCGATGTGCGCGTGCTTGGCGCGATCGGGGTCATCGAAATGGAGCAATGGGTTGATCCTGCGGTTGCGCATGCGCTGGCACCCGATACCGGCGTTTGGTTGCGCCCGTTTGCCCGCAACATCTATTGCATGCCGCCTTACATCATCTCTGCGAATGATTTGAGCCGTGTAACATCGGCCATGATCTCGCTCGTCAAAGGCATACCATGAAACAGCAGTGGTTATCGCGTTCGGGAACGGACGAGTTGATTCTGGTTTTTGGCGGTTGGGCGCTGGGGGCTGCGCCTTTTACTGGACTTACAGGGCGCGGCGATGTGCTGTTCGTCGACGACTTCCGCCACTTTGACGATCCTCTGCCTGATATTGCGCAATATGACCGCGTCAATTTGATTGCCTTTTCTTTTGGCGTCGCATCTGCGGGCCACTGGCTGGCGCAAACTGGGTTTCGTCCCGATCGGCTGATTGCTGTCAGTGGCACGCTATGTCCGGCTGACCCCGAGCGTGGAATCGCACCGGATATGATCCGTGCCACGGCGGAAAACCTGACCGCAGCCAGTTTCGCAAAGTTCTGTCGCCGTGCCGGATTAAACGGGCCGGTTCCTGAAATTGATCTGGAGGCTGCGCAGGCGGAGCTTCACGCCGTGATCGACCGTGGTGGCGCACCCGAAGTGGCGTTTGACCGAATTTGGATCCCCCAGCGGGACCGTATTATCCCGACCCCCGCGCAAGAGGCGGCATGGGCGCACCAACAATCTGCCGTGCGTGGTATTGCCACCCCGCATGTTCCATTTCGCGACTGCCAGAACTGGCAGGAGTGGATCTCATGAACGTGCAGATCGCGGACCGCGTCCAGCGCAGTTTCAGTCGCAGTTTCCGCAGCTATCACGGCTCGGCCAGCCAGCAGGCCAAAATCGCGGATCGGCTGGTCCATGAGATGCGGGCCGGCGGCGCACCGCATCGATTCGCGACCGGATTGGAGTTTGGGTGTGGCACAGGCCACCTCACGCATCGGGTATGTAGCGCATTCGATATTGGTCAGTTGACGGTCAATGACCTGTCGCCCGAAGCAGCTGAGACCGCAACGGCCGTCGGTGCGGACTTTTTGTGCGGCGACGCCAAAATCGTCGAATGGCCGTTTCAGCCAAAGCTAATCACGTCAGCGTCTATGGTCCAATGGTTGCATGACCCTGCAACCTTTCTGCAGCGCGCAGCCAAAGCATTGGCTCCTGGTGGGTGGTTGGCGGTTTCAGGCTTTGGACCGGAACAGTACCGGGAACTGGTGAAAGTCGGTTCCACTGCCAAAGCGCCGGGCTTGTGCCGATCTGAAGATTTGGCCGCGGCAGTCGAAGGCCAATTAGAGATTATCAGTTGCGGCGAAAACCTTTCTGCACTGCACTTTGATACGCCCCGAGGCGTTCTCAATCACCTTCGAAGAACTGGGGTCAACGGGCGCGCGCAGAAGGTCTGGACCAAAACCAGTCTTGCCCAATTCACGGAAAAATATGTCCGGCACTTTGGCGACGATGATGGCGTGTCCCTGACATATAACCCGACGTGGATCGTGGCCCGCAAACATGGCTGAGTGCCGCTGCCAATCAATGCGCTCATAGGCTTCGGTTTGGATACACGAGATCTCAGAGCCCGGGTTGGTCAGTACCGCTTCGGCCAATAGACGCTGCTTTCCTACTTGTTGAAGCTGGTGCAGATGACAATGGAACGCGCATTCAGCGAGCGGTAGTTTACAGCTGTAAGGTCTTGCAATCATGGACCCATTCTTGCTTGCCGGCGCGGTCAGTACAGCAAATTGAGCATAAGGAGTGAAACAACAAGAAACAGGATCGTCATAACCCCCCCTGAGCGGACAAAGTCCATGACTTTATACCCTGCAGGACCCATGATCAGGGCGTTTACCTGATGGGTCGGGATTATGAAGCTGTTCGATGTTGATATGGCAACCGTCAGGGCAAATACGGCCGGATTTCCGCCAGCTGCCACCGCAATGGAAACGGCCAATGGCACAAGCAGAACAGTGGCCCCGACATTGGACATCACCAATGAAAACGCCGTGGCCAAAATCGCAACGCCGGCCTGAAGGGACCAGATCGGCCAGCCGTCCAGAATGACCATGATCTGTTGTGCAATCCATGCAGCCGTGCCGGTGTTCTGTACCGCCTGACCCAGTGGAATAAGGCATGCGAGCAGAAAGACTGTGTTCCATCCGACCGCACGGTAGGCTTCATCGACACTCAACACACGTGTCAGCATCATTCCCGCGGCGCCGGTTAACAGACAGAGCGAGAGCCGAATGTCGGTGAACAGGATCATCGACAAGGAAACGGCGAAAAACGCCAGCGCCCAACCGACCTTTTGCGGGCGCAGTTCGTCTTGCGGGAAGTCAGTGGTGACGACCACAAAATCGGGATCGCGCTTGATCCGCATCAGGTTGTCCCAGCGTGTATGGGCCACAAGCATGTCGCCTGCGTGAAACTCCTCAAGCCCGATTTGGGTGGACTCGTGCGTTTCGGATTCAACATGGCTGAGCGTTTCCTCGCCGCGATGGATGGCAAGCAACGACATACCGTATGTCTTGCGGAACAATAGCTCGCGTGGGCATTTCCCGATCAGCTTGCTGTCGGGTGTTATGACAACTTCAGCGATGCCTGCATTGGTTGGTGCGAATTCTTCGACAAAGATGTCCAACGCCGGCAGCACGGTCAGCCCGTATTTCTGCGCAAACTCCTCTACGACCCAGCGTCGACCAATGATCGCCAACCGGCAAGGTGCAGCAATTTCGGCCGTCAGGACCTGAACCATCGAGGTTTTGCCGCGATAGAATGTCGAAATGATGTACAGGTGGTTTTCGTGGTTTATGTCGGCCAAAATCTGCCCGACCAAAGGGCTTTCGGCTGGAACGATTACTTCAAAAACATCGGCTTTCAGGCCGTAGACACGTTGCAGATACTCCTGCGTTCCCTGTCCGGTTCCGGTGTTTTCCGATCCCTCATCACCCGGTAAAACCCACCGACCCAGCAGCAGAAAGTAGGCAATGCCAGTTAGGATCAGAACAATCCCGATCGGCGTCACAGAAAACAGGCCGAACTGTTCCATTTTCTGACCGTCGGGCAGGCTATTGTTGGCTGACTGGATCAGATCGTTCAGCAATATAAGAGGCGAAGATCCGACCATCGTCATTGTGCCGCCAAGGATGGCGCAGAATCCCATGGGCATCAGCAAGCGCGACAACGGGATGCCCGATCGGGAAGATATTCGGCTGACGACCGGAAGAAACAGCGCAGCGGCCCCAACGTTCTGCATGAACGAGGAAATGACCCCAACAGTGCCCGAAATAATAGGTAACACGCGTTTCTCGGACGTACCGCCATATTTCAGAATAACAGCGGCGACTTTGTTCATTATGCCGGTCTTGTCGAGGCCCGCGCCGACGATCATGACCGCGATAATGGAAATCACCGCATTGGATGCAAATCCATCAAACAGGTGCGGCACGTCAGCGAGTTTTTCGAGCCCGGGCGCGTAACTGAGAAGGCCGATAAGGACCAGAACAAGTATGGCAGAAAGGTCAATTCTGACGATTTCGGATACAAAGAGAAATACGGTGAAGGCAAGAAGGGCGCAAACAACACCCATCTCAAAGTTAAAAGCCACCTGTTCCACAATCGTCACCAGGAATTTGTTCTTACATTAAGGAAACATCTAACCCAGCAATGTTGGATTGTCATGATGTTTCAAAACTGCAAGCTCGAGCGAAACAAAATTACCACCGCTGCCAAAACGCCACGTTTCAAACCGGTGCGGGGGCCCCTTTGATTGCTTGTCAGGCTGGGGCCTTCACGCCTCTCAAGTCATCGTGGTCAACCACGCCCACGGTAAGGCGGCACACCCTGATCCGGGATCCAGACGCCTTCGGGCGTTGGGCCAGTTTGCCAGAACACGTCGATCGGAATGCCCCCGCGCGGATACCAGTACCCTCCGATACGCAGCCACCTTGGCTCCAGAAACTCCTGCAGCCGGCGGGCAATCGAGATGGTGCAATCTTCGTGAAAGGCGCCATGATTGCGAAATGAGCCCAGAAACAACTTGAGCGCCTTGCTTTCCACCAACCACTGATCGGGCACGTAATCTATCACCAGGTGGGCAAAATCCGGCTGGCCCGTCATCGGACAAAGCGAGGTGAATTCGGGCGCGGTAAAGCGCACGTTGTAATCCACATCAGCCTGCGGATTCTGCACGCGTTCCAGAACCGCCTCTTCCGGGCTGGCTGGCATTTTGGTGTCTCCGCCCAACTGGGTGAGGTTACTGTAGATACTATCGGTCATGTTATCTCTCCTGCAGTCAGACGCCGCGTTTGTTGCCCCAGATCAGCACATGTAGCTGGGGCAGAATGCGAGGCGCGAACCAACCGGCATTCAAAGTCTTATCTATCAGCCATTCCACACGGCTGGTGGCATTGGTCAAATCAACCGGGCTGGCCGGATCGGTTTCCGGGTTACCGGGTTGAAGGTAAAGCGGAAGGTCCGGATACCGGTCGGCTACGCTGCGTGCCCAGTCAAAATCAGTGTCGTCAAAGATCACGATCTTGAGGACAGTTTGCGCAGGGCGCACGTTGAGGCAGGCGTCAAACGCCGTCCAATCCATATCCTCGCCACTGCTGGGGGGTTTCGGGCTGAGAACAAGCATAGCAAGGTCGGAAAACCACGGCTTTGCGATTGACCCTTGGGTTTCGCATAAAAAGGCATAGCCTTCCGCTTTGCCCTGCCGGATCAGCGGACCAAAATCCTGAATGGCGGGATTTCCGCCAGACAGAGACACGGTCAGTGGCCGCCCGCCTGACAAACGCTGAACCTCAGACCAGACGGCCTGCGTTTCCATTGCTGCCCAATCGTGGCGATAGGTGCTGTCGACAGCATGGAGGCTGTCGCACCAGCTGCACCGGAAATCGCATCCGCCCGAGCGAACAAATACTGTCGGCTGACCGATCAGCGCGCCTTCGCCCTGTACCGTGGGGCCAAATATTTCGGATATTCGTAGGGTCATGGGCGATACTCGGCCCATGTCTTGGGCGTCTCGGACACTTTCACCGCAGCGGTTTCGGGCCAGCGGGCCGCGCACCAGTCAAAGAAGTGCCGCGCGAGGTTTTCGGCAGTCGACACGACGTTCAGCACATTGTTCAGGTGCCGGTGGTCAAATTCGTCGTCGATATAGGTCTTGAGCGATTTCAGCTCGTGGTAATCCCGCACGAACCCATCCGCGTTCAACTCGCGCCGGGCCAATTCGACCACGACGACATAGTTGTGTCCATGCATCCGGGCACACTGATGATCTTCGGGCAGGTGGGTCAGCTGGTGCGAGGCGGAAAAGTGGAACTCTTTGGTGATCCGGTACATTAGACCTGTGCCCCCGCGATGGCCGACTTCCAGAATTCGGCGTCTTCGTATTGCGTTGGGTCCGGCACACCGGCCAGATCAAACGCCTCGCGCCGTTCAACGCATGTTCCGCAACGGCCACAATGCACGTCGCCGCCCTTGTAACAGGACCAAGTCAGATCGAACGGGGTATCCACGCGCGCGCCTTCGCGGACAATATCGGCTTTGCTGCGGTGCACGAATGGCACATGCAGCGCCACATCCACGTAGCCGTCCAACGCGGCGCGCTGCATGGTGTCAAACGCATCGGTGAATGCCGGACGGCAATCGGGATAGATGAAATGGTCGCCGCCATGCACAGCTGTCGCGACTGCGTCGTCACCCTGTGCTGCTGCCACGCCATAAGCGATGGTCAGCATGATCGCATTGCGGTTGGGGACAACCGTGACCTTCATCGTTTCTTCCGCGTAATGCCCGTCAGGCACGTCGACATCGTCGGTCAAGGCCGAGCCTGTCAGCGACGCGCCGACAGAACGCAGATCAATCACGTGATGGGGCACGCTCAGCCGCTCTGAACAGAGGGCTGCGAAGGTCAGTTCCTTGGTGTGGCGCTGACCATAGTCGAAAGACACAAGCCGTGACAGGTTTCCTTCCGCGGCCAGCACATGCGCAAGCGACACGGAATCCAGTCCGCCGGAGCAGACCAATGTAGTTTTCATGTTTTCAGTCCTTGTTTTGATAACCGGGTAGGCTGCGACCGGCGGGCGGGACGCTTACGGTCTTTTTCCGGTAAGCGCAATGCACGAATTGGTGGACAAAAGAGACCTTAGGCCTGACCGCCGCGCCCTTTAGGGATTGGGAAAGCGCGGCGGCACAAGTCCAGCTTGAAACCAACTGACCAATGTCACAATGGAAAAGACGGGCAAACCCGTAGCGCGCTGAATATCTGCCGCGTATGGGCACATATTCGTGCATTCCAGCACAATCGCGCCAAGGTCCGGATTTTCGGACTGCAGCGCAATTGCGGCATCAACGTTATCGGCACGGGCCTTATCAACATCCAGGGCAAGTTCGTTCCCAAGTATCGCGCGTGTGAATTCGCGCCCGCCTTCGGTGGAACTGATGGGTGTATCGTCCGGCACCTGAGCGCTGCGCAGATGATCACGGGTCAAAGTGGAGGCGGAAATGGTCAGAACCCCCGTGCGTTTTCCGGCCGGAAGGATACCGTTCACCATCTGCACCTGCATCAAAGATGAGGTCACGACCGGAACCGGTACAGCCTCGGACAGCTCTTTCTGAAACAGGGACAGAAACCCGCAATTGGTGGTAATGCCGTCCGCGCCGTCCTTGACCAGTTCACGCGCGGCATCGATGAATGCGTCCAACATGCCCTCGGCCCGGTGCCGAACGACCAGGTCCGGCGAGGCATCCCGCACAATGCGATAGAGCACCGGAAAAGGCCATGTTAGCGCATTTCCCATATCACCGGGGATGCGTGGGAATTGGGCGTCTAGCATAAGAATACCCACCGACGCTCCGTAAATAGATTTGCCGCCTTGGGCGATCATCCGTGCGCCTCCTCGATAATGCGGGCCGAGATGTCTTCGGACCCTTCCATGTAGATGCTGGATATGCCGTGGCGCACGGCGTCCTGCACCTGATCCATTCGCTTGGAAATATGCGCGCCCAGTACGCTCGTGGCCTCATCTGCGTCGCGATCCAGCAAGGCCTGCATGACCCGTTTATGTTCGTCTTTAGAGCGTTGAACCCGATCCAAACTCATGGAAACCCAGCGGATATATCGGATGCGTTCGTTGATCCGGGTCAGGGTTCGCACCAGTTCGTTGTTGCCAGACAGTTTGGCGATGCCCAGATGAAAGGCCTCGTCCCTGCTGACGGCTTCTTCGACGGTCAGGCCGGTGATGTCGATGCCGGTCGCATAAAGCTCATCATGAAGTGTTTCTAGGTCTCTGTCGGACGCCTTTGTGCAAGCAATGCGCGCGGCGGCGGATTCGATGATTTGGCGCAGCTCGAACAGGTCAAACACGCTCTGCGGGTCCAGCGGGCGGCAGAAAAATCCCAGACCGGGGCGAAAGTCGAACAGGTGTTCGGCCACCAACCGGTTCAGGGCCTCGCGCAAGGGGGTTCGGCTGACGCCCAATTCCTTCGACAGCGCCACCTCGTTCAACCGATCACCTGGTCGAAGGTGAAACGAGACGGCCATCGCCTTTACCTGATCATAGATGTCGTCAACGCGTGGACCTGCCATAAGTGCCGCCTTTTTCCGTTTGCCAAGGCGTGCCACAGGTTGCTCTTGAAATCAATATACAAAACTGTATACAGGTCTGCATGCAGATTAAAATCAAAGGAAACCAGCGATGACCGGGACGAACTATCTGACAGGTGCTGAGGCAATGGTGCGCATGTTGGAAGCACACGGCGTGAAACACATGTTCGGCCTGTGCGGTGATACCACGTTGCCCTTCTATGACGCGTTGGCGCGGATGGATCATGGTATTCAGCACATTCTGACCCGGGATGAACGTCACGCGGCCTATATGGCGGATGGATACGCACGCGTCACTGGCAAGCCGGGCGTCTGCGAAGGCCCGTCCGGAGGCGGGGCGACTTACATACTGCCAGGGGTGATCGAGGCCAGCGAAAGTTCGGTTCCCATCCTGGCGATCACCTCTGACGTGGCGACGACCAGCCGCGGAAAATACCCGTTGACTGAGTTGGATCAGGCTGCGCTGTTCAAGCCGTTGGCAAAGTGGAATGCGTCTCTGGACGACGCCTCGCGTTTGCCTGCGATGGTGCGGGCTGCGTTTCGTGCTATGACGACCGGAACACCGGGCGCAACACATCTGGCGCTGCCCTTTGATACGCAGAAAGGTCCGGTGGACGAAGCTGAGGTTTGGGCAGATGCACGCCACCGCAGCTATCCCGCCGAACGGGCTGGACCGGATCTGGATGCGATTGAAGCGGCCGCGGATATCCTGGCCAAAGCCAAATCAGCAGTCATCGTTTGTGGCGGCGGGCCGGTTCTTTCCGGGGCCGAGGAGGCGTTGCGCCAAGTTGCAACTCTGTTGGATATCCCAGTTGCCACAACAGTTTCCGGTCAGGGTTCCATTGCCGAAACGGATCCGCTGGCCTTGGGTGTCGTTGGCTCGAACGGTGGTGTTCCAGCCACGCGCGTCGTTGTGGATCAGGCAGATGTGGTCATGTTTGTCGGATGCCGCGCGGGGTCGGTCACGACCGAACGCTGGCGCAGCCCTGGGCGCGACGCCACTATCATCCATATAGACAGCGACCCGATGGTGATTGGCGCAAATTATCAGACCGATGTCGCCATCTGTGCCGATGCCCGTTTAGCGCTTGAGGCGTTGGCGCGATCGCTGAAAACGCGGAACGATTTGCCAGGCTTTGGTGGAGCGGCCCAGGCCCGTGCCGCTTGGGAGGCCAAGCTGGCCGCGTTCGCTCCGCTTGCGGCAAGTCGCGAAACTCCGATCCGGCCCGAAGCAGTAATGGCGGCTCTTGCAGACATCCTGGACGACGATGCGATTGTCGTCGCTGATCCGGGCACCCCGTGCCCATACTTCAGCGCGCACTATCGTTGGCGCAAACCGGGGCGGCATTTTATCACCAATCGGGCGCATGGCGCGTTGGGTTATTCGCTGGGTGCCGCTATGGGCGCGCATGTGGGTCGGCCATCAGTCAAGACACTGTCCGTTATGGGGGATGGATCTTTCGGCTTCACCTGTGGTGAGTTTGAAACGATGGTGCGGCACAAGATGCCAATTACCTCAATCGTATTCTCGAACTCGGTTTTTGGCTGGATCAAAGCGGGTCAGGATGCAGGCTTTGGGCAGCGTTACTACAACGTCGATTTCAATCGGACCGATCACGCCGCTGTTGCGTCGGCGTTTGGGGTCAAATCCTGGACGGTGAAGGACCCGGACGACTTGCGCAAAGTGTTGAAGCAAGCTGTCGAGCATGATGGCCCAACGCTGGTCGACATCCACTCACAACAGCTTCACGAAGCTGCGGCACCGGTGTCGGAATGGGTGGCGTAAGACGCGATGGACGGGGTCAGTTGGGCAAGAAACTCTTGCGCAATCATTGATAAAGGGCGTCCTTTTGCGGTGATTATCGCAAGATCCAGCGTGACGGCTGGTGTGAAAGGGCGGGTTTGATACCCGCCCTCTTCGTCGAAGGTAACGGTGAACGGATCAATCATCGCCACGCCCATACCCTGTTTGACAAAGCTCAGCAGGTTTTCCGACAAATGCGTGTGTATTCGCGTCTGCCAGGTACGCTCTGCAGCCTGAAAAATGTCACGGGTTCTGCGATGTGTTTGGTGCTCGGGGCCCATGACGATGAACGGCTCATTCTCCAACAGCTCTGGTGTCAGAACGTCATGGGTCGCCAAGTGGCTACCTTCGGGGAACGTGGCCATCGTTTCAAAATGGAAGACCTGAAAGTTCAGCGTGTCGTGGAGTATTGGCATCTCGACGATGCCGATCTCGAACAAGCCCGAGGTTACCCACTCTTGTATTTTCGAAGAATACTGAGACTGAAAGCTGACGGATAGATTGGGGCGTGACTTGGCAAAGCGTGCTATCTCTCGCGGCATGAAACCGAACGACAACAAATGGGGTGCCGCGACCTGCAACTGCCCGGGATGCTTGTTCTGAAGATCCGACACGGCCTGCGCGACGTGATCCAGCCCGCGGACCACGGTATCGACCTCTCGATACAAAAGCTCGGCCTCTGGCGTCGGCAAAAGACGTCCTTTGTTGCGTTCGAACAAGGGCAACCGGGCCTCGCGTTCCAGCTGGGCCAACAGATTGCTGATGCCCGGTTGTGAGATTCCCAGAACCGACGCGGCCCCAGTTACGGTACCCGTTTCCATGATGGCGTGAAACGCCTGCAACTGACGAAAGCGCAGAGACATAGCTTACCCTATCATTTCTTATGATGGACTTACGAAAACATAGTATTTGAAATGATATGCCGGTCAAGGCAGGCTTCCACCTACCGCTGGGGAGGACGAATGGTCGATCTGACACAACAAATCATCGGCTACGACCTGTGGCATCTTGAACTGCCTGTCACATCTCGCCGGGACCACGGTATTGGATCTGTCGAAGGTGTGTGCGAGGTCGTTGTCCTACGCCTGACGTCCGAGGATGGTAGCCACGGATATGGCGAAGCCTCACCCTGGTCCGTATTCACCGGAACGCCCGAAGCAACTTACGCCGCATTAAATAGGTATCTGCGTCCGTTGGTCATGGGGGCGAGGGTTGCTGACAGAGCCGCCATCATGGCGCAGGCCGCATATGCGGTTGCGCATTGCACCGAGGCTAAAGCGGCGCTGGAAGCGGCTTTGCTTGATTTGACGGGCCGGATCAGCGCCGTTCCTGTCTGGGCCTTGTTGGGAGGGAAATGCCGCGACGCGATCCCGCTCAGTTGCTCTATCGCCAACCCCGATTTTGCGCAGGATATAGATCTTCTGGCCCGTTTGCAGGACGACGGTGTACGGATCGTGAAGCTGAAGACTGGGTTCAAGGATCATGCTTTCGATATCATGCGGTTTGAGTTTTTGGCGAAGCATTACCCACAGTTCTCGGTGCGCGTAGATTACAATCAAGGTCTGTCAATCGAGGACGCACCGGCGCGGGTACGGGACGTAGCATCGTTCAATCCCGATTTCATCGAACAACCGGTACGCGCACATCACTACGGCATGATGGCGAAGCTACGGCAAATGACGGATGTGCCGCTACTGGCCGATGAAAGCGTTTTTGGCCCCGAGGATATGGAACGGGCTGCAAGCGAAGGGATCTGCGACGGTGTGTCGATCAAAATCATGAAATCCGGAGGTCTGGTGCGCGGGCAAACAGTCGCTCGTATGGCTGCAGCACACGGCCTGAGTGCTTATGGCGGAGATATGTTTGAGGCTGGCCTGGCACATGTGGCAGGCACTCAAATGATCGCCGCCACACCGGAAATTACGCTGGGCTGTGAGTTTTATCAGGCCTCTTATTTCTTGGCAGAAGACATTCTTGAGGAGCCTTTCAAGGTGAAACAGGGCCAGGTCATAGTCCCCGACACACCGGGTCTTGGAGGGAAGCCGGACGAGGCAAAGCTGAACCACTATGCTGTTTCCAAAGCGGTGGCGGCATGAGCGAGAAAAAGACAATTGCCATTATCGGTGCCGGTATCGTTGGTGTCTCGACCGCCGTCTGGCTGCAACGTGACGGACATGATGTCATCCTGATCGACAAGGCCGGCCCCGGAGAGGGCACTTCGCATGGCAATGGCGGTGTGCTGGCCTCTTGCTCGATTATTCCGGTCACGGTGCCGGGGCTTTTGAAAAAAGCGCCCAGGATGCTGTTTGACCCGTCGCAACCTTTGTTCATGAAATGGGGCTATGTACCCAAGCTCTTGCCGTGGTTGACGCGCTATCTGAAACACGCAAACGCAGGCGACGTCGAACGTATAGCGGCCGCGCTAACCCCCATTGTCGGAGACAGCCTAAACGATCATCAGGCCCTGGCTCAGGGTACGACGGCCGAGAGATGGATTGTGCCATCCGACTACCTGTTCCTCTACGAAAACCGCCAGCATTTCGAAGGCGATGCCTTTGGTTGGGGTGTTCGGCGCAAGCACGGGTTCAAGTGGGAAGAACTAGAGGGTGCCGCGTTCCACGCCTACGACCCGATCTACAGCAAAGATATCGGGTTTGCTGCCAAACTTTCCGATCACGGACACATTACCGATCCCGGGCGGTACGTGAAAGACCTCGCGGCACATGTCGAGGCCAACGGCGGCAGGGTCATCCGTGCTGCTGTTGAGGATGTCGTACACGAGAATGGCAAAGTCTCAGGCGTTCGGGTGGCTGGTGAGACCATCCCGTGTGACACTGCAATTGTGACTGCGGGCGTCTGGTCGGGACCTTTGGCCAGCAAATTGGGCGTTTCTGTTCCACTGGAGACAGAACGTGGTTATCATCTTGAATTGGTGGAACCTTCCGCGATGCCGAAAAGTCCGGTTATGGTTGCTTCGGGCAAGTTCGTTGCCACGCCGATGGACGGCCGCATCCGGCTGGCTGGGATTGTCGAATTCGGCGGGCTGGATGCGCCGCCTTCGAGGGCACCGTTCGAACTGATGCGCAAGAATGCCCGGGCGGCCTTTCCGGGAGTGACATGGAAGGACGAAGTAGAATGGATGGGGCACAGGCCCGCGCCGGCAGACTCGATCCCGATCATCGGCGAGGTGCCGGGAATTGACGGAGCGTTTATGGGGTTTGGCCACCATCATATCGGCCTCACGGGCGGGCCGAAAACAGGACGTCTGCTGGCGCAGATGATCGCGGGCAGGACCCCAAACGCAGACATGAGCGTCTATGCGCCGTCTCGCTACGCGACTTAAGAAATGTCCGGTAACACAAGCCGGCAACACAAAATTAAACAGGGAGAAAAAGATGAAGAAATTGACAAGCCTTCTGGCGGCAACCGCTTTGACAGCCGCAGCAACCGCACCGGCGATGGCCGAGAAATGGGATATGCCAATGGCATATTCGGCATCGAACTTCCATTCGGCCACGGGTGCGGAATTTGCCAAATGCGTGACCACAGGCACCGGTGGCGAGGTTGAAATCGTCACGCATCCGTCCGGGTCGTTGTTCAAAGGCGCCGACATCAAGCGTGCCATTCAAACCGGGCAAGCACCAATTGGTGAGCGTCTGCTGTCCGGTCACCAGAACGAAAACGCACTGTTTGGGTTCGACTCGATCCCATTCCTGGCAACGTCGTTCGATGACAGCGCCAAGCTATGGGAGGCCGCAAGGCCCTCGATCGAAAATCTGCTGGCTGAACAGAACTTGACGTTGCTTTATGCCGTGCCGTGGCCGCCGCAAGGACTGTACTTCAAAGATGAGGTGAACTCGGTCGCCGACATGGAAGGCATCAAGTTCCGGTCCTACAACAATGCCACATCCCGCCTAGCTGAGCTGACTGGAATGCTGCCTGTGACGATCGAGGCTGCAGAAATCAGCCAGGCTTTTGCCACTGGTGTCGCGGACTCGATGGTGTCGTCGGGATCGACCGGGTATGATCGCAAGGTTTGGGAAAGCCTGAATTATTTCTACGAAGTAGACGCGTGGTTGCCGCGCAACTACGTCATGGTCAACTCAGACATCTGGGCTGGCGTTTCTGATGCCAACAAGAACGTCATCAAGGCCTGCGCTGAGCTTGCCGAGTATGCTGGCAACTGGCGTGCCAAGGAATACACCGGCTTTACCCTGCAAGGTCTGCGTGATGGCGGCATGACGGTTGGTCCGGCCTCTGAACAGATGACAAACGAGCTGAAAGAGATCGGTGTCACCATGACCAATGAGTGGCTTGAGGCCGCAGGTGACGAGGGCAAGGCCATCGTCGATGCGTTCAATTCGTCTCAGTAACTGGCCAAGGATGGGCGGCGGATCAACCTGCCGCCCGTTTCCATAGAATAACTAATAGTGGGGACAGCATGGCGGCACTACGAGGGCTCAGGTCCGTATTGGATTTCATCTATCAGGCAGCAGGGGTTCTGGCAGCGCTTAGCCTGATCGCCATTTTGCTGCTGATCGTTGTGCAAATGCTGGCCCGCTGGACCGGTGAGGTTTTTCCCGGCGCCCCCGATTACGCGGGCTATGCGATGGCCGCCGCGTCCTTTCTGGCCTTTGCCAATGCGCTGAACCGAGGCAGCCACATTCGTGTGTCTATCCTGCTCAATGCGGTTCCCGATCGGGTTCGCCGCTTCCTTGAGATATGGTGTTTTTCCGTTGGTACAGCGGTGATGTGGTACTTTTGCTGGTACGCTTATCGCTTTGTCTATTGGAGCTGGAAGTTCAACGACATCAGTCAGGGTCAGGACAAAACCGCGCTGTGGATTCCGCAGTCTGCGATGCTGATCGGCGGGGTCATTCTTGCAATCGCCCTGACCGATCATCTGGTCCACGTCCTCTTCCGTGGCAATCACCGTATCGTCCGCGATCTGGCCGATCAGAGCCACGGGGAATAAGCGCATGGAAAATCTGTCTGTCATCATCCTCTTCCTCTTTGTTCTTTTCACCCTGTTGGGCACCGGCGTCTGGGTCGGTCTGGCGCTTATGGGCGTTGCCTGGGTCGGGATGGAGCTGTTCACGACACGGCCCGTCGGCGACGTGATGATCACCACCATCTGGTCGGCGTCCTCGTCCTGGACCCTGACCGCGCTGCCGATGTTCATCTGGATGGGCGAAATCCTGTATCGAACGCGATTATCCGAGGACATGTTCAAAGGTCTGTCGCCGTGGATGGCACCTTTGCCCGGTGGATTGGTGCACACCAATATCGTGGGCTGCACAGTCTTTGCCGCCGTATCCGGATCGTCGGCGGCGACACTGACGACGGTTGGCAAGATGTCCATCCCTGAACTGCGTAAGCGCAATTACCCCGAACGAATGATCATCGGAACACTGACCGGCGCGGCAACACTGGGCCTGATGATCCCACCGTCATTGACGCTGATCGTGTATGGCGTGACCATCAATGAATCGATCACTAAGCTGTTCTTTGCAGGTATTCTGCCCGGATTGGTGCTGGCGACGATGTTCATGGGATACGTCGCGATTTATTCGAAATTCGGGAAAGACTGGAACCCAAACAGTGAGAGCAAACTGAGCTTTTCTGAAAAGCTCAAGAACTCACGCTTCCTGTTGCCGGTAATCCTGCTGATCATGGTGGTGATCGGGTCGATGTATCTGGGCTATGCCACGGCGACCGAAGCCGCTGCCTTCGGCGTGATCGGTGGTCTGTTGCTGGCCGCAGGGCAGGGGTCCCTGACCTGGAAGACGTTTACTGAAAGCCTGATGGGGGCCACCCGGACCAGTGCGATGATCGCTCTGATCCTGGCCGGGGCCGCGTTCCTGTCTCTGTCCATGGGATTTACGGGCCTGCCGCGCGGTTTGGCTGATCTGATCGCCGGATGGGAGCTGACGCGGTTTGAACTGTTGATGGTTCTACTGGTCTTTTACATCATTCTGGGGTGTTTCCTTGACGGTATCTCATCAGTCGTTCTGACCATGGCCGTGGTGGAACCGATGATCCGGGATGCAGGTATCGACCTCATCTGGTTCGGTATCTTTATCGTGGTTGTCGTTGAAATGGCGCAGATCACGCCGCCGATCGGCTTCAACCTGTTTGTGATGCAAGGCATGACGAACCATGAGATGAGCTATATCGCCCGCGCGGCAATTCCGATGTTTCTGATCATGGTGGTGATGGTCTTCGTCCTGATCTGGTTCCCGGAACTGGCCACATGGCTGCCGGAAAACCTTAGGCAAAGCCCGGGCGGGTAGGGGGCTTTGAACCCACTTCATCTGGCGGCGCGTAACGGTCCTTATGTACTGGTCGCAGGACTGGCTGCTGGATTGTTGCTGCCTGCGCTGGCCGAGCCGATGCGGGCGGTCTTGCCGCCGCTTGTCGCACTGCTGCTGTTTCTGACTGTCCTTAGAATTGAGCCTTCTTTGTTGTTGGGGTCATTGGTCGATTTACGCCAGGTGGCAAATACAGTGATCGCGTTCCAGCTGGTTTTGCCGCTATTAGTTGTGACTATTGGCATGATCGGTGGATGGACCGGCACGCCGGTCTTTTTGTCTCTGCTGATCATGGCCGCGGCTCCGTCCATCTCGGGCAGTGCGAATATGTGCCTGATGATGGGACATTCGGCAGAACACGCCATGCGCCTGATGGTGATCGGGACCGCCGTATTGCCGTTGACCGTGTTTCCCATATTCGTTCTGATGCCCGAGTTGGGAAACTTTCAATCCGTTCTGATCGCCGTCTTGCGCCTGTTTGTGACGATTGCGGGGGCGACTGTTGCAGCCGTGTTGTTGCGCCTCGCGTTTCTGAGAAACCCATCCCAAACCACGCTAAAAAATTTAGAAGGGTTGGCAACAATCACACTCGCCGTATTTGTGATCGGCTTGATGCCGTCCGTGACCGCGACAGCTCTTGTTGACCCCGGTCTTGCGATTTTTTGGGTCGGGATCGCATGTCTGGCTAATTTCGGCGCGCAACTGGTGATGTTTTTTCTGACACGCAACCGAGTGGCTGCCGACAAAGCCACCGCTTTATCCATTGTCGCCGGAAACCGGAATGTCGCGATTTTCCTGATTGCGTTGCCACCCGAGGTAACGGCGCCACTTTTGGTGTTCATCGGGGCCTATCAGATCCCGATGTACCTGACCCCCATTGTAATGCGCCGTTTTTACCAAGCGTCGGGCAGGTTGGGGTAAAGCGGGTGCGACAACATTCGCCGCACCCGCTTTTGTATTAGAAATGCACCGAGCGGGCAGTACCAGGTACTTCCATCGGTGGTGCAAATTTGGTCAGGTCAATGCCTTCGACTGCGACTTTATATTCCTCCAGCGTCGGCGTACGACCCAGAATAGCTGACAGAACAACAACCGGGGTCGAACCCAGAAGGGATTCACCCTTCTTTGTCTCACTGTCCGCTACAACACGGCCTTGGAACAGACGGGTGGACGTGGCCAATACGGTGTCGCCTTTGGCGGCTTTTTCCTGGTTGCCCATGCAAAGGTTACAGCCCGGGCGCTCAAGATAGAGGATATTCTCGTACTCGGTCCGTGCGGTTTGCTTGGGGAACAGGTCATCGAATTCAAAGCCCGAATACTTCTGCAAAATTGCCCAATCACCTTCTTCTTTCAGCTCATCAACGATGTTGTATGTCGGTGCGGCAACAACAAGCGGGGCCTTGAACTCGACCTTGCCATACTCGTCTTCGAGATTGCGCAACATCTGGGCCACGATCTTGATGTCGCCCTTGTGCACCATGCAGGAGCCCACAAAGCCGAGATCAACCTTCTTTTCAGCAGCGTAGTACGAGATCGGGCGGATCGTGTCGTGGGTATAACGCTTGGACACATCGGCATTGTTCACATCGGGGTCGGCGATCATCGGTTCGACGATCTGATCCAGATCCACGACGACTTCGGCAAAGTATATGGCGTTGTCATCAGGGCGCAGGGCCGATTTTTCACCCGAGCGAATTTCGTCGATACGTTTGTCCGCGATGTCGATCAGGCCCTGCAGCATCTGAACATCGTTATCCATGCCCTTCTCGATCATGATCTTGATCCGCGACTTGGCGATTTCCAGCGATTCAATCAGCGTATCGTCGTTCGAGATACAGATCGACGCCTTGGCCTTCATCTCGGCCGTCCAGTCGGTGAAGGTAAAGGCCTGATCCGCCAGCAGCGTACCGATATGCACTTCGATGATGCGACCCTGGAATACGTTGTCGCCGTGTTGCGCCAGCATCTGCGCCTGCGTCGCGTGCACCACGTCGCGGAAATCCATGTGCGGTGCCATTTCGCCCTTGAACGTCACCTTGACGGATTCCGGGATAGGCATTGTCGCCTCACCCGTGGCCAGCGCCAGTGCAACCGTGCCCGAGTCCGCACCAAAGGCCACGCCTTTGGACATCCGCGTATGGCTGTCGCCGCCGATGATGATGGCCCAGTCATCCACGGTGATGTCGTTGAGCACCTTGTGAATGACGTCTGTCATCGCGTGGTACACGTCCTTGGGATCACGCGCAGTAATCAGGCCGAATTTGTGCATGAACGCCATCAGGCGCGGGGTGTTGGCCTGCGCCTTGAGATCCCAAACCGAGGCAGTATGACAACCAGATTGATAGGCACCATCGACACTGGGCGACAGGACGGTGGCGGCCATAGCCTCAAGCTCCTGACTGGTCATCAGACCGGTGGTGTCCTGAGAGCCCACGATATTGACTTTGGCGCGCACGTCAGAACCGGCATGTAACACTTTGCCCGGGGTCGCACCGCGCGCATTGGCATTAAAGATCTTTTCGACGGCCGTCAGTCCCTGACCTTCATGGCTGACTTCCTTCGCAGGAGCGAAGGCCGACTTCAGTTCGATGCCCAGCGTCTCACACGCAAATGTCTGCAGTTTCTTGCCAAAGACGATGGCATAAGAGCCGCCAGCTTTCATGAACTCCATCTTTTGCGGCGTGAAAGAGCCGGCCATGTCGACCAATTCTTCACTGCCATCCGCGCTATAGAGCTTTTTCTTTTTCGTGTTGATGGTCAACACGGTGCCGGTCTCAACCGAATAGCGCTGTTCCAAGATCGGGTTGCCATCGTTGTTGAGGATCGCCTTACCATCCTCGTCCACTTTCTTGACCCAGTTCTTCAGGTCGACACCGATACCGCCGGTCACGCCCACGGTTGTCAGAAAGATGGGCGAAATGCCGTTTGTGCCAGCCACGACTGGTGCAAAATTGACGAAAGGCACGTACGGGCTGGCTTGCTTGCCGGTCCAAAGCGCCACGTTGTTGACGCCCGACATCCGCGACGAACCAACGCCCATAGTGCCTTTTTCCGCAACCAGCATCACGCGCTTGTCGGGGTGCTGCAACTTCAGCGCTTCAATCTCTTTTTGTGCGGCCTCGGAGATCAGGCATTTGCCATGCAGCTCGCGATCGGAACGCGAGTGCGCCTGATTGCCCGGCGACAGAAGGTCAGTGGAAATGTCACCCTCGGCTGCAATATATGTGACAACTTGGATTTCTTCGTCCACATCAGGCAGCTTGGTAAAAAATTCGGCCTTGGAGTAGCTCTCAAGGAGATCCGCAGCAATCTTGTTGCCCGCCTCATAGGCAGCTTTCAGGCGGTCCGTATCAGCCTCGTACAGGAAGACCTGAGTTTTCAGAACCTCGCCCGCCTGAACCGCTATGTCTTGCTTGTCGCCCAGTGCAACATCCAAAAGCACGTCAACCGACGGTCCGCCCTTCATGTGGGACAGCAGTTCGAACGCGAATTCGGGCGAGATTTCTGCGACTGTTACCTCGCCGACGACGATGGACTTCAGGAACGTTGCCTTCGCACCCGCAGCACTGGTTGTGCCGGGCAACGTGTTGTAAATCAGGTGGTGCAGCGAATCTGCGCGATGCGGATGACCACTATCCTTGATTTGTTCGATGACTTCCTCGACCAGCGCACCATCGTCGATGGGTTTCGGGCTAAGCCCTTGTTCTTTGCGCGTTTCAATTTCATCCAAGTAGTCTGAATACTGGCTCATGGCTGTTTCCGCTTTGTGTGAATCTGCTGCTGTTGAGAGGCGTGGGGCAACCCGCTCGATCGTATTTGTATGCACCGGTATACAATTGCCGCCCAGGTTTCAAGGTACCGCTTTGGAAATTTACCGGTTTTGTTTAATCACTGTACCCAGCTCAATTTCTGAATGCCGGTCGAAACCTTCTTCAAGACGATTTTACCGAGATCCGGCAGTAGAATTCTCGAAAACCCCGAGCCCAGTCACAACGACATGGAGGCCTGCGGATCGAGTCACCACCGGGCCCGGCAGTTCCGGAAGCTAGGCCATGAAGTCAGACCGATGCCCCCAATGTAGGTGCGGACCTGCGTCAGCCATGCATTCGGACGCTGAACGTCCGGCGAGCGGATGAGGACAACCCAAACAGGTTCTGAAACAACGCAGTCGAAGGCTGGGTGCCGGGGGAACATCCATAAACCAAACATCCGTTTTGCCCTCACGACGCGCAATTTCGGGTTGAGCACACTTTGGATGCCGGTCGGCGTCCTAAAGTTATTGCTTGGAATCGTTCCGCTCGTCGATCCGGTTCGTTAAGATGATGTCCGAGGCAACAAGCAGGAAAAACCGATGCGCAACGCAATTTTCTTTCACCTGGCAGTATTTGTTCTAGGGATTTTTATGACCACTGAGGCTGCAAAAGCGGCCTCACTTGGACGATACGAGGTTTTTGGTGTCGAAGAGGGTGACATGCTGAAAATGCGTGCTGGGCCGGGAACAGGGTATATCGTTATCGTTGGGCTTCCAAATGGAACTGCCCTGCGAGTTCACAGTTGCGAACAAACTGGTGGCACTCGTTGGTGCCGTGTGTCGCTTGATCGCGCGCGTCAGCTCAAGGGATATGTGTCCTGGGCCTATTTGCGAAAATTATGATGTGACAATTCCGGGGGCCACCGTTCGTGCAGCGCCGAGAAAGGTCGATAAAATCCATCTTTGCTGTTGGGCTATCCGGCGACTGTTCTTCTTGGTCGCCGAAAGCAATACAGTTTCTAGATTAGTCGCGACCCTGCCGAAAAAACCAGCCTCCAGGGGATTATTGAGTATGACGCACGTAAACCTGTCTCCCAGAAAGGATCTTCTTTGATCAGACTTTCTGCGTCTTCTATTGAGTCCACATCGACCAGCCAAAGCCCATCGCGCCCTTGTCTTTCGGGATCTGACAACGGGCCGGCCGCCTCAATTTTAGGTGCGTGGCGTTCAAGGAAACTTAGATGCTGCGGCATATGGTTTTTGCGGATGCTAGGGTCGGTTTGCGGTGCATCTTCGAAGAGAATGATGAAATTCATAAGCTGTTCTCCTATTTCGAACACCATCATTAATGCACAGCAGTTTCGCCGATTGAATTGGATATTCTGCCAGTCTAGTCTGCAGAAATGCAGAGCACAAACTGGGATGATCTCAGATATTTCCTAGCCCTTTTTCGCGGCGGCAAGCTGAAAGCCGCCGCACAGGCGACAGGGGTGAACGAAACAACAGTGGCACGCAGGGTCAAGGCGCTTGAATCTGATCTTGGCCTATCCCTGTTTCTAAGTAGCGCTGCGGGACGATATGAACCCACCGATGCTGCCTTGGATATTCTCAGCTACGCTGAAACCATGGAGTCCGCGAACCGGGCGCTGCAATTACGTGCAGACAGGACGGCAGATCACGTGTCAGGAGTCGTTCGGATCACCTCTGTACCGGTCATCATCAATCGCGTTCTCGTGCCCCAAATTGACGTGATTGGCCAGTTGCACCCTCAATTGACGATCGAGCTGTTTCCAAGCTCGGACAATCTAGACCTTTCCAGGCGTGAGGCGGATCTGGCCCTGCGGTTTGCCCGCCCATACGAGGGTGGCTTTCGCATTAAGGCCCAGAAACTGGGCGAGCTGCAATTTGGCGTATATGTAGATCGAAAGATCTCAGCAGATGACGCGGAAAATCTCGGCTGGATCAACTATGATGATGCCAACGCCAGCCTGCCGCAGGCCAAATGGCTTGAGAAAACGATCTCTGCTTCAAGCACGCGGCGTGCCAATATCCGGGTGGCTGACGTCGAAACCGCACTGGAAGCGACGGCAAATGGTCTAGGGAAAACACTGCTGCCATCGTTAATCGCGGATGGCGACAAAAGGCTCCGCGCCCTCTTACTTGATGATCAGACAAATCCGGTCGCCCGCGATGTATGGCTGTTGTCACATGTCGACCAAACTGGGCGAGCGTCGATTTTGGCCGCAAAAAAGTGGTTGGTAGACATCAAATGGTCCGGTCTGGATTGAAAGCCCCGGAACGTTTCTACGAACCGCCTTGCGGCCAGTGCCAAGGTGGCATTGGATCGCGTCTCGGCTTTGGCGAAAGCTTTGGAATGCGACGCCGCGTACCTAATAGCCCCGAGCACCTGCGTAAAGCTGCCAATGCGTTAGAGTTCGGCCAATGCTCAGGTTCAGCGAAATTTGGATCACTGTCCTGAAAACAACAAAGGCGCCCTTGGGCGCCTTGTTTTATTGGTCGGAGTGAGAGGATTCGAACCTCCGACCCCTGCCTCCCGAAGACAGTGCTCTACCAGGCTGAGCTACACTCCGACCGTGGCGCGTGATCTATACTTGCATTTTTGGATGTGCAAGGGGGTTTCCGTGTCGTTTGTGCGAATTGCCTTCGTCGTTCCCGGGCATCGGATCAGGTTAAAACACCAGTTTGATACAGTCGGATTTTGGTGCCACCGTGGTCCACAATTGGCCCGGGGGGCAACAGCGGCAGGCGGGTGGATCGGGCCAGGCCTGCGTTGCTGGTCACGATACCGATACGCCAGCCCTTGAACTTGGTTTGCAGTACCTTGCCCAAGCTGCCGTAAACGGATCGCAGGCGTTTTTCATCCCCGATCCGGGCACCATAGGGTGGGTTGACAATAACAAGACCTGCGGCATCCGACGGGGGTTTTATGTCGCTGACCGAGCGCGCCTGAAAAATGGTGAAATCGGCAACCCCGGCCCGGTCAGCGTTTTTGGTCGAGGCCTCAATCGCTCCGCTATTGCGGTCTGAGCCATGAAAAACGACGTCCGGTTTGGCCAAAGGTTGTTGCTGGCGCATCGAGGACCAGGCGTTGGGGTCAAAACTTGGCAGATTTTCAAAGGCAAAGCTGCGAGAACGGCCGGGGCGCAGCCCCAGCGCGATTTCGGCGGCTTCAATAACAAAGGTGCCAGAGCCGCACATCGGATCCAAAACTGGCTCGGACCCATCAAATCCGCACTCTCGGAGGAACATTGCCGCCATCGTTTCGCGCATCGGGGCTTTGGCGACAGCCGGTTTGTGGCCGCGTTTGTGCAAAGGCTCGCCGGAACTGTCGATCGAAAATGTGCACAGGTCCTTTTCGATGCGCAGCAGGACGCGCACGGCCGCATTGGGCGAAACCGGTGCGCCCAGAGTTTCCGTAATTGCCACTTCGATACGTTGCCGGGCGGCCCCTGCATGGTAGATTCGGGATTTTCGACTTGTCGCTTCGACTTTGACGGGCACATCGGGGCGCAAAAAATCGGACCAGGGAAATTTTCGGGCCCGTTTATCCAGTTGTGCCAAATGAACTGCGGGAAATCCGCCCAATCGCACCAGAACCTTGTTCGCACCGCGCAGACACAGGTTCGCGCGCCAGACTTCAGGCCAGCCGCCGCGACAGGTGACGCCGCCGGGTACCGGCTTTGTATCTGCGAATCCCTGCTCGACCGCTTCGGCATGCAGCGGGGCTTCAAGGCCGGGCGTTGCCACCAGAAAAATCTCAAAATCGTTGTTTGGTTCCATCCCGGGTGCTTACACCGGAAGTGTTGCGGGTGCGATATGCAATTTCAACAGGTTCAAAAGGCAGTCCTTCAAGTTAATTTGACAAAATATCGGCAATTTAGGCAGCAACGGGTTTGCGTTTGGCAACATCCCCGCGTAAAGGGACCGTGATCAAAACGAAGCTTGGAATGAAAACAGGTGCTATGCGCCTTTTTTGCTCTCAGGCTCCCACATACAGATCGTTTTGTGCCACTATGCAGTGGTGGGAACGATGTGTTGCAGGAAAGAGGCTTGGAAGACAGTAGCGACATGCAAACTTTCAAACTGAAAAAAGGGTTGGAGCTGCCGGTGCAAGGCGCGCCAGAGCAGACGATCCAACCGGGTCCTGAATTCAGGTCTGTCGGGGTTTTGGGGGCTGATTATCTGGGCCTGAAACCGCGCATGCTGGTTCAAGAGGGTGAAGAGGTTCAGCGGGGCACACCGTTGTTTTGCCACAAGGACGTGCCCGAGGCGATGATGGTCGCCCCGCTCAGCGGCAAGATCGTGGCCATCAACCGTGGTGCGCGTCGGGTGTTGCAGAGTGTCGTGATCGAAGTCTCGGACGTCAACGACACAGGTCTGGATTTCTCGGCTGTGGGCAATGCCGATACCGCCGAGGGCGTGACCGAACGTCTATGTGCGGCTGGCCTGTGGACCGCTTTCCGCACGCGGCCCTATTCCAAGATGCCCGCACCGGGTACCATGCCCACGGCAATTTTCGTGACAGCGATGGATAGCGAGCCTCTGGCCGCTGATGCCGCGATCATTATCCAGGATGCAGGTGACGCCTTTGCTGTCGGCCTGAGCGCAGTTGCCAAGCTGACCGAGGGCAAGACGTATCTGTGCCAAAATGAGGGCGCAGCCCTATCGGGCGCCGACGTTCCGGGTGTTGAAACCGCAGCATTTTCCGGACCGCACCCCGCAGGCCTGGCTGGAACCCACATCCACTTCCTTGAGCCGCTGGCCGGCGAAAAGCAGGTTTGGACAATCGGCTATCAGGATGTCATCGCGATTGGCCGTCTGATGCAAACGGGCCATCTGGATCCGAACATCGTGGTTGCCCTTTCAGGCCCCGGCGCGCGTCAACCCCGCCTGATCCGCACCGTCATGGGGGCCTCGACCGATGATCTTACCCGTGACGAAATCAATGTGGACGGCACGGCCCGTGTGATCTCGGGCTCGATCCTGTCGGGCCGTCATGCAGAGGGGCCACAAGCCTACCTGGGCCGTTTCGCGCGTCAGATCAGCATCATCCGCGAAGACCATGATCAGCATACGTTGGGCTGGATTCTTCCAATGCCGTCGAAATACGCGGTTCAGCCGGTTCTTGGCTCGGCCTTTGCCAAGAAGCTGTTTGCATTCACGTCAAATCTGAATGGTGGACGCCGTGCGATGGTTCCGACCGGTACATTCGAACAGTTGATGCCGCAGGACTATTTGCCGACGCAATTGCTACGCGCTTTGCTGGTAATGGACACCGATACTGCACAGGCGCTAGGTGCGCTGGAGCTGGACGAAGAGGACCTTGGCCTTATCGGCTTTGCCTGTCCGGCGAAATATGAATATGGGCTGGCGCTGCGCGACTGCCTGACAAAGATTGAAAAGGAGGGCTGATCCGAATGGGTTTGCGCAACTTCTTTGACCGGATCGAGCCGAACTTTACCAAAGGCGGCAAGTACGAGAAGTATTTCCCCATCTACGAGATGGTCGAAAGCTTCATCTACACTCCGAAAACCGTAACCTCCGTTGCACCCCATGCGCGGTCCTACGTGGATATGAAGCGGATCATGACATATGTCGTGATCGCCACGATCCCCTGTATCCTGTGGGGAATGTACAATACCGGCTTTCAGGCAAACTCGGCCATTGCCGCGCTTGGACCCGATTCAGCCACTGGCTGGCGGATCGCC
The DNA here is from genome assembly GCF_947495585.1 of Ruegeria atlantica. Lineage (GTDB taxonomy): Bacteria > Pseudomonadota > Alphaproteobacteria > Rhodobacterales > Rhodobacteraceae > Ruegeria > Ruegeria atlantica_G. The sequence goes on from NZ_CANLZK010000003.1 coordinate 222,581, forward strand.
ATCCTGCAGATGTTCGGTATCTCGCTGAACCCCGCCAGCATCTTTGCCAATGTGATGCACGGGATGATGTATTTCCTGCCGATTTACATCGTCACTCTGGTTGCAGGCGGTATCTTCGAGGTCATCTTTGCGACTGTTCGCGGCCATGAAGTGAACGAGGGTTTCCTTGTAACTTCCATGCTTTACACGCTAATCTTGCCCGCATCTACGCCACTTTGGCAGGTTGCGTTGGGCATCATCTTCGGGGTGGTGATCGGTAAAGAAGTCTTTGGCGGCACTGGCAAGAACTTCCTGAACCCAGCACTTGTCGGTCGTGCGTTCCTTTACTTTGCCTATCCGGCGAACATGTCGGGTGACACGGTCTGGACCCCGGTTGATGGCTTTTCAGGCGCGACGGCGCTGTCGGTATCCGCCTCAGAAGGATATCAGGCGTTGGCCACTGAGGGGCTGACATGGTGGAATGCGTTTCTGGGTCAGATGCAGGGCAGCTTTGGTGAGACCTCGACCCTGGCTTGTATGATCGGTCTGGCATTCCTGCTGATGACGCGCATCGCCAATTTCCGCCTGATTGTCGGCTGTCTGGCTGGGACCATAGGTCTGACGCTGCTGTTCAACCTCATTGGGTCGGATACCAACCCGATGTTCGCGATGCCATGGTACTGGCACGTCGTCGTCGGTGGTTACGCTTTCGGTCTGGCTTTCATGGTGACCGAGCCCGTTTCAGCCAGCCATACCAACATGGGCCGGTATATCTACGGTGCTCTGATCGGTATCATGGTTGTGTTGATCCGTGTGGTGAACCCCGCTTTCCCCGAAGGCATGATGCTGGCAATCCTGTTCGGTAACGTCTTTGCACCGCTGATTGACTACTTCGTCGTTCAGGCAAACATCAAACGGAGGGCGCGTCGCCATGTCTGATACGCAATCCCCAGAACCCAAGGGCGCGATTGCCAAGTTTCTGGCGGCCTCGCCGGACTCGGTCGGTAAAACGATCTTTATCGCCGTCGCCGTTTGTCTGGTGGCCTCGATGGTTGTGTCAGCCGCAGCCGTAAGCCTGCGCCCGGTCCAGGAAGCCAACGCGCTGAAGGACAAGCAGATCAACGTTCTGCAGGTAGCTGGTGTTTACGAACCCGGCACCGACGTGTCCGAGGCATTCGCCGCATTCGAGCCGCACGTTGTTGAACTTTCGACGGGTGAGTTCGTCGACGACCAGTTCGATCCCGCAACATTCGACGATCTGGCCGCCGCAAGCGATCCAGAACTGAGCGTCGCGCTGGACGATGACCCGGCTGGTATTGGTCGCAAGGCGTTGTACCGTGTTGTCTACCTGCTGCGCGACGAATCCGGCGAGTTGGACAAGGTGATCCTGCCGCTGCACGGCTATGGTCTGTGGTCGACGCTTTATGGCTTTATCGCGCTGGAAAACAACGGCAACGATATCTACGGCCTTCAATTCTATCAGCACGGCGAAACCCCCGGTCTTGGCGCCGAGGTGGACAATCCGCGTTGGAAAGCGTTGTGGAACGGCAAGAAGCTGCGGGATGATGCCGGTGATCTGCAGATCACAGTATCCAAGTCGCAACCTGCCGCTGGCCCCGACTTTTATGTAGATGCGCTGGCCGGTGCCACGCTGACCTCGGTTGGCGTTGATAACCTGGTGAAATTCTGGATGGGTGATGCGGGCTTCGCTCCGTTCCTGGCCAAACTGCAAGCAGGAGAGTTCTGATGTCCCAGACCAAGAGAGAGATGCTGGTCGACCCGCTTGTCGACAACAACCCGATCACACTGCAGGTGCTGGGTATCTGTTCGGCACTGGCGGTAACCTCTTCGCTGCAGGTTTCCTTCGTGATGGCGCTGGCGGTTACCTTCGTGACCTCGTTCTCGTCCTTCTTCATCTCATGCCTGCGCAACCAGATCCCGGGCTCGATCCGGATTATCGTCCAGATGGTGATCATCGCCTCGCTGGTGATCCTGGTGGATCAGGTTCTCAAGGCTTACGCCTTTGAGATTTCGAAAACCTTGTCGGTTTTTGTCGGTCTGATCATCACCAACTGTATCGTGATGGGCCGCGCCGAGGCATTTGCGATGAAGAACCCGCCTGTCGCGTCCTTCATAGATGGTCTGGGCAACGGAATGGGCTACGGCCTGATCCTGCTGCTGGTCGGTTTCATTCGTGAGCTGTTCGGCAACGGATCGCTGTTTGGCGTCACCATTCTGCAGACCGTCAACAATGGTGGCTGGTACGTGCCCAACGGCATGCTGCTGCTGCCGCCGTCCGCGTTCTTTATCATCGGTCTGATCATCTGGGCCTTCCGCACATGGAAGCCGAACCAGGTCGAAGAACGTGAATACAAAATTCAGCAGGTAGAGGCCCACTGATGGAAGGTCTGATTTCACTGGCCGTGAAGGCCATCTTTGTTGAAAACCTCGCACTCAGCTTTTTCCTCGGGATGTGTACCTTCATCGCCGTGTCCAAGAAGATCTCGACCGCGCTGGGTCTGGGCATCTCGGTCATGGTCGTTCAGGCGATCACCGTTCCCACGAACAACCTGCTGCTCAGTTATCTGCTGAAGCCCGGTGCGTTGGCCTGGGCGGGTTTCCCTGATGTGGACCTGACCTTCCTTGGTCTGATCTCCTACATTGGCGTGATCGCGGCGATGGTGCAGATCCTTGAGATGGTTCTGGATAAGTACTTCCCGCCGCTCTACAACGCGCTGGGGATCTTCCTGCCGCTTATCACAGTGAACTGCGCCATTCTGGGGGGATCGCTGTTTATGGTCGAGCGTGACTATAACTTTGCCGAAGCAGCCACTTATGGTGTGTCTTCGGGCTTTGGCTGGGCACTGGCGATCACCGCTATGGCGGGTGTTCGTGAAAAGCTGAAGTACTCGGATATTCCGGATGGCTTGCAGGGCCTTGGCATCACTTTCATCACCGCGGGACTGATGGCGATGGCCTTCATGTCTTTCTCGGGCGTGAAGCTGTAAGGAGGGACGAATGGAAACTTTTAGCCTGGGCGTCGTCCTTTTCACCCTGATCGTTGTCGCTTTGGTGGCCCTCATCATGGCCGCCCGTTCGAAACTGGTATCGACTGGCGATGTGAACATCACAATCAACGGCGAAAAAACCATTTCCGTTCCCGCAGGTGGCAAATTGCTGCAGACACTGGCGGCCGAAAAGCTGTTTGTGCCTTCTGCCTGCGGCGGTGGTGGCACCTGTGCGCAGTGCCGCGTGCGTGTTCATTCAGGTGGCGGTTCGATCCTGCCGACTGAAGAAAGCCATATCACCAAGCGCGAAGCGTCTTGCGGCGACCGCCTGTCCTGTCAGGTTGCGGTCAAGCAGGACATGAACATCGAAGTTCCCGAAGAGGTCTTTGGCGTTAAGAAATGGGAATGCACAGTTCGCTCGAACGAAAACGTGGCGACCTTCATCAAAGCGCTGACCCTGGATTTGCCCGAGGGCGAGGACGTGAATTTCCGCGCTGGCGGATACATCCAGATCGAAGCCCCTGCGCATGCGTTGAAATACACTGATTTCGACGTGGAAGAGGAATACCGCGAAGATTGGGACCGCTTCAATCTGTGGCAGTATGAATCGGTTGTGAACGAACCGATCGAGCGCGCGTATTCAATGGCCAACTACCCGGATGAAAAAGGCATGATCATGCTGAACGTCCGCGTTGCCTCGCCACCTCCCGGTTCCGAAGGTATCCCAGCAGGTCAGATGTCGTCTTACATCTTCAACCTGAAACCGGGTGACAAGGTCACCATCTCGGGCCCGTTTGGCGAGTTCTTTGCCCGCGACACCCAGAAAGAGATGGTCTTTATCGGCGGTGGCGCCGGTATGGCGCCCATGCGCAGTCACATCTTCGACCAGCTCAAGCGTCTGGAAAATCGCGACCGCAAAATCAGCTTCTGGTACGGCGCACGGTCCAAGAAAGAGATGTTCTTTGTCGAGGATTTCGACACTCTGGCCGAGGAATTCGACAACTTCGAATGGCATGTTGCCCTGTCGGATGCGCAGCCAGAGGACGATTGGAAAGGCTACACCGGCTTTATCCACAATGTTCTGTTCGAAGAATATCTCAAGAACCACCCCGCACCTGAGGACTGTGAGTTCTACATGTGTGGCCCTCCAATCATGAATCAGTCGGTCATCAACATGCTGCTGGATCTGGGCGTGGACCGCGAAGACATCATGCTCGACGATTTCGGCGGGTAAGAAACAAAGAACCGGCGCTCATACGCGCCGGTTTTCTTTTGTGCTCAAAGGCGAAGGTCGCTGGCCTCTAACGGTAGGACCGACTTGACGTCGAAGACCACGCTTGTGTCTTTTCCGAAAGCACTGATTTGCGCGGGCTCGACATTCAAAAACTCTCGATGTGCGACGGCCAAAACGACGCCGTCATAGGCGTGTTCCTTAGGGGTGTTGACCAGGGAAATGCCATACACGCCCTGTGCTTCGGAGGCATCGGCGTGCGGGTCATGCACATCGACCTCAATACTATAATCCTTCAGTTCGTCTATGATGTCGACGACCCTGGTGTTGCGCAGATCCGGGCAGTTTTCCTTGAATGTCAGCCCCATGACCAGCACGCGAGCTGATCCGACGTCAATCCCGACGCGAGTCATCCGCTTCACCAGTTGCGACACCACATAGCTGCCCATGCTGTCGTTCAGGCGTCGCCCGGCCTGAATGATCTGTGGATGATGGCCGACCGCCTCTGCCTTATGTGTCAGGTAGTAAGGGTCAACGCCGATGCAGTGACCGCCGACCAGGCCAGGACGGAAGGGCAAAAAATTCCACTTGGTACCAGCTGCGCGCAGAACGGCATCAGTATCAATGCCCAGACGTCCAAAAATCATTGCCAGTTCATTGACCAGCGCGATGTTCAGGTCGCGTTGGGCGTTTTCGATAACTTTCGCGGCTTCGGCTACGCGGATGCTTTCCGCTTTGTGCGTACCTGCCGCGATAATCCGGCCATAAAGCGCATCTACCAGATCGGCAACTTCGGGTGTCGAGCCCGAGGTCACCTTGCAAAGGTCCGAGATCCGATGGGCCTTGTCACCCGGATTGATCCGCTCGGGGCTGTATCCGGCAAAGAAGTCCTTGTTGAATGTAAGCCCTGAAACCCGTTCGAGGACCGGCACACAGTCTTCCTCGGTTGCACCTGGATAGACCGTAGACTCGTAAACCACCAAGTCACCTTTTTTCAAGATATGTCCGACCGTCTGGGACGCACTCAGCAAGGGCGACAAATCCGGTTGTTTGCCCGCCGTGATTGGCGTTGGAACCGTCACAATAAAGGTATCACATCCTGCCAGATCGGAAGGTTCCGAAGTAAAGGTCAAACCTGTCGCTGCGTTCAGATCATTGGGCTCAACTTCCTGAGTGCTATCCTGCCCCGCGCGCAACGCGTCAATGCGTTTGGCATTGATATCAAACCCAATGACCGGGCCCACCCCGGCAAACGCCACTGCCAGTGGCAGGCCGACATAACCCAGGCCGATGACGGAGATTTTACGGGAATTGGGGTTTGTTTCGAGCATGCGGCACTTAGTTCATTTTCCGTGATAGTCGCGGAACCATTCCACGAACTGGGCAATCCCGACCTTGAAATCGGTTTGTGGGCGATACCCGGTTAAGCGCTGCAACAGATCGGTATCGGCCCAAGTGGCCGGGACATCGCCCATCTGTATGGGCATATAGTTTCTGATTGCTTTCTTGCCGACAGCTTCTTCGATCGCCTCGACGAAATCCAACAGGCGCACTTTGTCGCCATTTCCGATATTGACCACGCGCCAGGGCGCTACGGGCGAAAGGCTGTCGCCTTCTTCGATGTCATCCGCGCTGTCGGGGCGCACGGGCGGGCTGTCAATCAACAGCCGGATTCCGCGGACAAGATCACCCACATTGGTAAAATCGCGATACATGTCGCCATGATTGTAGATATCGATCGGACGGTCATCCAGAATGGCATCCACAAACTTGTAAAGCGCCAGGTCCGGCCGCCCCCAAGTGCCATAAACGGTAAAAAACCGAAACATAGTTGTGGGCAGGTTCCAAAGATGCGCGTAGGAATGGCCCATGGCCTCGTTGGCCTTTTTGGTAGCTGAATAGATGGTCAGAGGCGTGTCGGCCTTTTCGACCTCGGTGAAGGGCATCACCTCATTCGCGCCATAGACCGACGAGGTGGACGCCATCAACAGGTGTTCAACCTTATGTTCGCGGGCAACCTCCATCACGTTGAATGTGCCCACAATATTCGAGTCGATATAGCTGCGCGGATCCTCCAGGCTGTAACGCACGCCTGCCTGACCAGCCAGGTGCACAATCACGTCAGGCTTAAAGTCATCTCCAACCTGTTTGAGTTTTTCGTGATTTTCCAGCAAGTCCTCGGTAACGGAAAACCCAGGGTTTTGCAGCAGCATTTGATGCCGGCGGTTTTTCAACGCGACATCATAGTAATCGGTCATCCCGTCATAGCCGTGCACCCGGAATCCTTCCGAAAGCAACAGTTTTGCAAGATGGAACCCAATGAATCCCGCTGTACCCGTTACCAGAACGTGCTTCATTTACCCTCGACCTATAACCGAACAAATTTTGGCATCAAGGATACTGTCAGTCAGCCAAGGTCAAGGGATTTCTGCCGGAAGGATCAGCCTACGATCATTTGTTTCATGCGTAACGCTTCATACTCGAGCTCTTTCAGCCGGAAATGAACAACGTCACCGATTGTGACGACGCCGCGCAGTTTGCCGTCGCCAACAACGGGCATGTGGCGAAAACGTCCTTCGGTCATTGTTTTCAGGACATCATTCAACAAATCGTCTGGTGAACATGTCTTGACCTCGCGCGTCATCAGATCTTCGACGGACTGCGGCAGGGTCTGGCCGGGCGTGTCAGCCATGCGTCGGACGATGTCACGTTCGGACAGAATACCCTGAAGGGTGCCGTTCTGGTCGGTCACGACCACGGCACCAATCCGCTTTTCACTGAGGGTATTCACGACCGAATGGATCGTGTCGTTTGGGCGCACCGCAAATACAGCATCCCCTTTACCCGCAAGCAATTTTGCCACCGTCGTCTGCGAGTGCGACAGATTGGATTCAACCGATTGGCTATGCGTGCTTGTATCGGTCTTGTCGCCGCGGGTAGGGGGCTGATATGAGGTTGGGGCCATTGGCAATCTCCTCTTATTTTTGAGATGGCTTCCCTTACACCTTACCGCAGCAATGCGGTCTGTATAGGGTGCAAATGTCCAAACCGGGGAAAACTGCCGCTAAACAAGGATATCCGGCCTTTTGTCTGACTTGTACCTTACCCCGCCCGTCGCAGTGCTGATTTTCTTTGCCGTAGTCGTGTGCGGGCATAACTTTAGAATGGCTTGGAAACAGCAGGCTGTCGGCTGGCAAAAGAAAGCTTGGCTATTTGGTGTGCCTGCCGGCATCGGGCTGCTTATGTTGGGCTTCCTGCCGCTAAAGCTGTGAAGTCGGTTTGACTCTGCAAGGGGCCGCTGGCATATGCCGGGCACGGTTTTCCTCTGGAGGTCTCTCGATGCGCCTTTTGCCTGTTCTGGCTGTTGCAACACTTGTTTCCGGATGTCTCTTTGACAAAGAACCCGAGGTTGTGCGCCTGTCCGGTGAGACCATGGGTACCACATTCAACATCACCGCTATCGGCACGGATGTGGATGAGACTGCATTGGGCTCTGCCGTCGAAGAGACGCTGGCAGACGTGAACGCCAAGATGTCCAACTGGGACCCCAACTCAGAGGTTTCGACATTTTCGGCGTCGTCCAGCACGGAACCCACCGAGGTTTCCGAAGAATTTGCGCTGGTCATAGGAGCAGCGAATGACGTGCACGATAAATCGGGCGGCACGTTCGACGTAACGCTTGGCCCGCTGATCGAACTGTGGGGCTTTGGTCCGCGCAAGCCAGAAGATCCGGTGCCATCAGATGCCGAGATTCAGGCGGCGCTGCAGAGCGTTGGGCAGGAACGCCTGCTGACGTTGGACAGCGACAACGGAACTTTGGCCAAATCAGATGCTGACGTGGGCATCAACCTGTCAGCAATTGCCAAAGGATATGGCATCGACGCGGTGGCTGCGACGCTGCGCGACGCTGGGATCGAAAACTATATGGTCGAGATCGGCGGTGATTTGGTCACCATGGGCCAGAACGATAAAGGTGAGGCCTGGCGGATCGGGATCGAAAAGCCCGAAGCGGGGGCCCAAAATCTGCAGTTGGTAGTTGAGCTGGACAACCTCGGGATGGCAACCTCTGGCGACTACAAGAATTTCTTTGAACAGGACGGCGTGCGGTATTCGCATATCATCGACCCAACAACAGGTCGTCCGATCACGCATCGCACGACCTCGGTCACGGTTCTGGCCGAAAATGCGATGATGGCGGATGCCTGGGCGACGGCAATGCTGGCGCTGGGTCAGGATAAGGGCCTGGAACTGGCCGAAGAACATAAACTTGCCGTGTATTTCATCTCGCGGGATGTGACAGGCGGTGACGATGCCTATATTACGGTTCACAGCACTGCGTTCAAAGACGCACTAGGCACCAACTGACAGGTAGGAACCGGGATGAGCACCTTTATCATAGCTTTTTTTCTGCTTTTGATCATCGTAGTTGGCATGTCGCTGGGTGTCATGCTGATGGGCAAGACGATCAAAGGTAGCTGTGGTGGTCTGAATGCGATTTCAGGCGCGGACAAGTGCGTGGTCTGCCAAAAGGATGTCGACCCGGACTCGCCCCTACGCGATCAGTTGCAGTGTAAACGCGCCAAAAAGATGCTTGAGCAGATGGAGCGTCAGGCTTAAGCCCAGATTGCGCTTCGCTATAGTGTTGGAAATGGCTAAATAGACCCCTGAGACATCTTGGGGGAGGGCGCGGGTTTGGCCAAAGCCAAAAACATCCTGTTTATCATGTTCGATCAGTTGCGCTGGGATTATCTCAGCTGTTACGGGCATCCGCATTTGCAGACCCCCAACATTGACCGGCTGGCATCCAAGGGTGTGCGCTTTGACCGGGCCTATATCCAGTCCCCTATTTGCGGCAGCTCGCGCATGTCGACTTATACCGGCCGCTACGTACATTCACACGGTGCCTCATGGAATGGCATTCCGCTGAAAGTTGGTGAAATCACGATGGGGGATCACCTGCGCAAGGCAGGCATGGACTGCTGGTTGGTCGGCAAGACCCATATGCGCGCAGATGCGGAAGGCATGGAGCGGCTGGGGTTGGAGCCCGACAGTCTGATTGGCGCGCGCGTCGCGGAATGCGGGTTTGATGTATATGAACGCGATGACGGTATGCTGCCCGAAGGGCTCGACGGTTTTTATGATCCCGATGGTGCGAAGGAATACAACAAGCATCTGGCTGCAAAAGGGTATGAGAGTGACAATCCCTGGCACGACTTTGCCAATTCGGGTCTGGATGAGGACGGCAATGTCCTGTCCGGCTGGTTTTTGAAGAACTCGACCGAGGCGGCCAACATAGCGGAAGAGGACAGCGAAACCCCTTATCTGACCGGACGTGGCATCGAATTCATGGAGGCCCATGATGGCCCGTGGTGCTGCCATCTGAGCTTTATCAAGCCGCATTGGCCATACATCGTGCCGGAACCTTATGCCTCGATGTACGGGCCGGAACATATTCTGCCGGTCGTGCGCTCCGACGCGGAACGTCAGAATGCGCATCCGGTGCTCAAGGCATTCATGGGTACTAAAGTCGGGCAAACTTTCTCGCGGCAGGATGCGCGGGATGCGGTGATCCCGGCCTATATGGGACTGATCAAGCAGGCCGATGACCAGATGGGTCGCCTGTTTGAATGGATGGAGAAAACCGGCCGGATGGAGGACACGATGATCGTGCTGACATCCGATCACGGCGATTTTCTGGGCGATCACTGGATGGGCGAGAAAACGTTCTTTCAGGACGCATCAACCAAGGTGCCACTGATCATCTATGACCCTTCACCCGAAGCAGACGGAACGCGTAGCACCGTCAGCGATGCACTGGTCGAATCCATCGACCTTGCTCCGACATTTGTGGATGTGGCGGGCGGTGAGATCGCAGGGCATATCCTTGAAGGGCACTCCTTGCTTCCGATCCTGCATGGGCAGCAGAACGAAACACCCCGCGATGTGGTGATTTGTGAGTACGATTACTCTGCATCACCAATTGCAGACATGCTGAATGCCTCTGTCCGGGACGCAGTCATGTTCATGGCGGCCAACAAAAAATGGAAGCTGATCCACTGCGAAGGCGGCCATCGGCCTATCCTGTTTGATCTGGAAAATGACCCTAACGAGCTTGTCGATCTGGGGAACAGTCCCGATCACGCCGATATTACTGCCAAAATGTACGACCACCTGTTCGTTTGGACACGCCGCCAGTCGCAGCGCACGACTCGGTCGGAACAACAGCTGATTGAGATGCGGAGCAAAAGCCGGGGCAGGGGGATCGTGGTCGGGGTCTATGATGAAAACGATGCGCCGCTGGACCTGACCGTTAAGTATCGCGGTCGCACGGCGCGTCCGTATACGGATTTGATAAACAAGGGTTGAGCGGACTAAGTATTAAATCTGCACAACCGCGCACAAAATAAGGTTCAATTGCCCGAGGGCAGGCGATACAAGACCGACCAGAGCAGAAATCCGGAGAGCCGCAATGACCGCCCCCAAACCCGTCGTCCTGTGCATTCTTGATGGTTGGGGCCTGTCCGAAGACACTCGGTCTAACGCGCCATTTCTTGCAGATACTCCGACCTTTGATGCGGTCATGACCAATGGGCCGCACGCAACCATAATTACACATGGCCCGGATGCAGGCTTGCCCAGCGGCCAGATGGGCAATTCCGAGGTAGGTCACACCAATATCGGGGCGGGCCGCGTTGTTGCGATGGATCTGGGGCAGATTGACCTGGCGATTGAAGACGGCAGCTTTTTCGACAATGCCGCATTGCAGACCTTCATCGCAAAGGTGAAGGCAGCAGGTGGAACGGCGCATCTGATGGGTTTGGTCTCGGACGGTGGTGTCCACGGTCATTTGAACCACATCGTCGCTGCTGCCAAGGCGATCACCGATGCGGGCGTTCCGGTGGCGTTGCACGCCATGACGGACGGGCGCGACGTCGCTCCGAAATCGGCATTTACCTACCTGTCAGAGCTTGAAGATCGTTTGCCCGACGGGGCGCATATCGTCACGGTTTGCGGGCGGTATTTTGCAATGGATCGGGACAACCGCTGGGAACGCGTCAGCGAGGCTTATGATGCGATGGTCAAAAGCCAGGGTCGGGCAGCCACAACCGCGCATGGCGCTGTGGATCACGCATATAACCAGTCTGAAACCGATGAGTTCATCGCTCCCACTGTTCTGGAAGGTTACGACGGCATTCAGGATGGTGACGGGTTTTTCTGCCTGAATTTCCGAGCGGACCGCGCCCGTGAAATCTTGCGCGCGATTGGCGAACCGGGCTTTTCGGACTTCGATACCGGACCGCGCCCGCAGCTTTCCGCCCTGTTGGGAATGGTCGAATATTCCGACGGTCACAATGCCTATATGACAACCGTATTCCCCAAGCGGAAAATCGTGAACACATTGGGTGAGTGGGTTGCCAAGAAGGGGTTGCGTCAGTTCCGTCTGGCCGAGACCGAAAAATACCCCCATGTCACATTCTTCCTCAATGGCGGCAAGGAAACGCCCGAGGAAGGCGAAGACCGGTTTATGCCGAAATCGCCTAAAGTGGCCACCTACGACCTGCAGCCCGAGATGTCTTCGGCCGAAGTGACGGCGACGTTTGTCGAGGCGATCGAGGCAAACTATGACCTGATCATCACCAATTATGCCAACCCCGACATGGTTGGTCACACGGGTGATCTGCAGGCCGCAATCAAGGCATGTGAGGCCGTCGATCAGGGCTTGTCGCAGGTTGTCGCGGCGCTGAACAAGGTCGGTGGCGCGATGATCGTCACTGCGGATCACGGCAATTGCGAGGTCATGGTTGACCCCGAAACCGGCGGGCCGCACACCGCGCATACTCTGAACCCGGTTCCCGTGGCGCTGGTCGGTGGGCCAAAAGGTGTCTCTCTGCGAAGCGGCCGCCTTTCCGATCTGGCCCCGACGCTGCTAGACCTGATGGGTCTTGAGCAACCGCCCGAGATGACGGGGAAGAGCCTACTGTCATGAGGATGCGCGCGCTTATCTTTGCGATGTGTTTTGCGTCGCCTGCCAGCGCGCAGAATGATCCGTCCACGGCGGCCTTGAATGCGGCGCGCATGCTGGAACAGGCCTCGATCAACCTGACCGAAGCCGACGGGGCCCGCGATCGCGTGCGCGCCCTGACTGAAACTATCCAGGCTTATGAGGCCGGGCTTTCAGCGATGCGGGACGGGTTGCGCATGGCAGCGACCCGCGAGGCACAGCTGACAGCAGAATTGCGGTCGCGGGAACAGGAGGTCGCGCAGCTGCTGGGTGTATTGCAGACCATTGAGACCACGGCACCACCCGTTCTGATGCTGCACCCGTCCGGGCCCCTAGGTTCCGCACGGGCAGGCATGATGCTGTCCGAAGTTACTCCCGGACTGAACGCACGCGCGCAGGCACTGGCCCATGATCTGCAAGAGGTCCAGACCCTTCGGAAACTTCAGCAAAGTGCTGCAGACACTCTGGTCGAAGGGTTAACCGGTGTGCAAAACGCGCGCACCAGCCTCAGTGAGGCCATCGCTGACCGCACGGATTTGCCCCGTCGCTTTGTCGAAGATCCGGTTCGCACGGCCATCCTGATTTCATCAACCGAGACGTTGGACGGCTTTGCCAGTGGATTGTCCGAAATCTCGGAAGGAGAAATTGCCGAAACAGATGCGGATGTCTCTGACCGCAAGGGGCGGATTGAATTGCCGACCCAAGGCGTAGTTTTGCACCGCGCGGATGAGACTGACGCGGCTGGTGTGACGCGCCCCGGTGTGGTTCTGGCCACCCGTCCTCGGGCAATTGTTACAGCGCCGACTGCGGCAACGATCCGGTACCGTGGACCATTGCTGGAGCTTGGGAACGTCATGATCCTCGAGCCGCAACCGGGCTTGTTGTTCGTGTTCGCCGGGCTGCAAGACGTTTACGGAGACATGGGCGAGGTGATCCCCGAAGGCACTCCGGTGGGTTTGATGCCGGGTGAATCGCCCGAAATCGGCGCAATTTTGTCAACAAGCAGTGATGGCACTGGAACTGGCCGGTCAGAAACGCTCTATATAGAGGTAAGACAGAATAATAGCCCCGTGGACCCGGAATCATGGTTTCGGACCGACAAGGATGGATAAACGAGTATGAAGAAATTTCTGATGGCCGGTCTGGCCGGAACCGTGGCAGGTGTAATCGCAACTACACAAATTGCTGGTCCTTTGCTGGCGCAAGAGGCTGACCGGAAGGCCAGCGTGTACGAGCAACTGGATCTGTTCGGGGATATTTTTGAACGTATCCGCGCCCAGTATGTCGAAGACGTGGAGCCGGAAGAGCTGATCGAAGCGGCCATCGACGGTATGCTCACGTCGCTTGATCCGCATTCCAGCTACCTTTCGCCAGATGATGCTGAGCAGATGCGCGTGCAGACACGTGGCGAATTCGGTGGATTGGGCATCGAGGTCACGCAAGAGGAAGGCTATGTCAAAGTTGTCTCGCCGATCGACGATACCCCGGCAGATGAGGCGGGGATCGAAGCGGGTGATTTCATCACTCATGTCGATGGGGAAAGCATCCTTGGCCTGACATTGGACAAGGCCGTCGATCTGATGCGTGGCCCGGTCGGGTCGGAAATCGTGATCACCGTCGTTCGTGAGGGCGAGCAAGAGCCGTTTGATATCACCATCATCCGGGACACCATCAAGCTAACAGCCGTGCGAGCCCGAACCGAAGGTACCAGCGTTGTTCTGCGCGTCACCACTTTCAACGACCAGACTTTCCCGAACCTGCAGGAAGGCCTGAATGAACAGATCGAAGAAGCTGGTGGTCTGGACAAGGTCAATGGCTTTGTTCTTGACCTGCGGAACAATCCCGGCGGGCTGCTGACCCAGGCGATCAAAGTTTCGGACGCGTTCCTGAACGAAGGCGAGATCGTGTCCACCCGTGGTCGTGACCCAAGCGACGGTGAGCGTTTCAATGCAACAGCGGGTGATCTGGCCGAAGGTAAACCAATCGTTGTCCTGATTAATGGCGGTTCCGCCTCTGCGTCGGAAATCGTGGCCGGCGCGCTGCAAGACCACCGTCGCGCGATCGTTGTCGGCACCAAGAGCTTTGGCAAAGGATCCGTGCAAACGGTTATGCCCTTGCGTGGCGATGGCGCGATGCGCCTGACAACCTCGCGCTATTACACGCCCTCGGGTAGGTCGATTCAGGCGCTTGGCGTCAGCCCTGACATCATCGTCGAGCAGCCGCGCCCTGCGCCGGATGCCGAGGAAGAGGAAGCCAACGCCCGCACGCGGTCCGAAGCTGATCTGCGCGGTAGCCTGAACAATGACAGCCTCAGCGAAGATGAAATTCGTCAGATCGAAGAAGACCGCGCCAAAGCCGAAGCCACGGCTGAATTGCGGGAAGAGGATTATCAGCTGGCCTACGCCATCGACATCCTCAAAGGTTTGTCGGCGTTCAATCCCAACGGACCGTCTCAGTAAGACAAACAGGGCCGCCGATACTGGCGGCCCTTTCTGCAAAGGCCGGGATCAGCCCTCAACCTTGTGCAGCTTTTCTTCGTCAAGCATCATCGCCAGAACAATGCCTATCGAGACCGAGATGGCCGCAAAAATAAAGGCCATGTTCATACCTGCATCGAATGCGACGGCGATGGCGGATTTGACCTTTTCGGCTTCTGCCGAGCTTAGCTTTTCCATGATAGCGCGGGCCGTACCGGTCGAAAGCGTTCCACCGTTGATCGCCTTTTGGTCGGTTACAGACATGTTGATCCCATCCGCAACCAGCTGTTTGCTGAGGCTGGACAGGCTGACGACATACATTATTGCGGTCGCGAAGGCGACGGATATAGCGCCGTATACCAGATGGGTCATAAAGCTCAGCCCGCCGACAAGTCCAGCGCGTTCAGGTTTGACGGCGCACACGGCTGCAGTGCCTGATGGCCCAACCGTCAGTGTTGCGCCCAGCCCGATCATCGCCATGCCGGGCAAAATCTGAAAATATCCCATCCCCGCCGGCAAGATAATAATGCTGAGAGCGCCGGTCGTTGCGATCAAATACCCCCAGAACAGCAGGCGCTTTGGCCCGAAATCATTGTAAAGAGTACCCGAAACAATCGAGCCGACGGCCAGTAGGAGTGTTAGCGGGGCAAGCCCAATTGCCGACTCAAACACGGACCACCCAAGGACCTTTTGCATGTATTGAGGGAAGTACAGCAGCCCGACAAAGGCCGCCGACACGTTGAACATGTTCAGGCCCAGCGTGATCCTAAACTCGCGGTTCTGCATCATTTGGGGCAGTAAAAGAGGCTCTTTCACGCGCTTCTCGACCTGTGGGAAAAAGAAGAACAGCGCGGCGCTGACGAAAAACAACATCAGAAGCGGGACAGACGTCCAGCCCCAGTCCGCACCGATGTCCAGCCCGTAAAGCAGCAAAAGAACGGCAAACGAAAGAATACCTATTCCGGCGAAATCGATATGTTCGCCCTGTTTGTGTTGAGTTTCACGCTCCATAAGGATCAGGGCCGTAACCATCGAAATGGTCGAAAACAACACGTTTGCAAGAAAGAACAAGCGCCAGTCGCCAAAGCTGACTGCGGCGCCGCTTATGAGAGGACCAAAGACATTGCCGCTGGTCACACCGGCGAGGATCATACCCATGATCATGGCGCGGTGTTCGGGGCGCGAGACTTTGGTGGCGCCAAAAGCAAGCGTGCAAGGCCAGACGCAACCCGAACCAATCCCCTGCAAAGCACGCGCGGCGATCAGGAAATCGAGACTGGGAGAGACAAAGCACATGACGGACGCAAATAGAAAGATTGCCAGCCCGATGATCATCATCTTGCGATGCCCGAACATGTCCCCCATGCGCCCCCCGGCGACCATGGTCATGGCAAAAAACAAGGCGTAGATGTTCAGAACCCACTGGGTGCTGGTAATATCAGCGTCAAAGCTGTTTTCGATGGCTGGGACAAGAATAAGAGCGCCGGTAAAGTCGATACCGATCCCGAACCCTGTCACCATCAGAGCGATGACCTTGACGATACTGCTGCGGTCCATTTTCGCACCCGGGTTGCTTCGGATGACATTTATGATGCACGGATTTCGCCTGAAAGATAGACAAAGCCTTGGAAACGAAGAAAACCCGGATCAGTCCGAAGGTGCCTGAGACCGTCTAAATGCCCGTTTCAACAAGTCCAGTTCTCCCCGCAACAAAGCGATTTCGGTCCGCAAATCATCCGCGGCTGATGCACCCGCAATGATTGTGAATTCACCGATCTTCTGTGATGTGTTTGAATCGGCTATTACAAAGCAATGCACCCCGTCGGCAATCGCGGTTGATGGCACCGGCACACTCAGCTCCCAACCACCATCAGTGGCGGTCATGAGTACACCCTCCAGCGCCTGCCCCATGTAACGGACTTCGACGTGCGGTTCAGTGTCGGCCTGCAGGTACCCGCGCCAGATGCCGTTTTCGAACAGGGTTGGGGTCAAGGTTGGTTGTGTCATGGCCAATGCTCTCACATGTCGGCGCGGTGGTGGCGACAAAGGGTCAGGTCCCGCAGAACTATGCGGTTCATCGCCGGATTGGTCAGAACCAGATCCAGCCAGATCTTGTCTATACGCCGTTCGTTCAGCGGCAAATTGGCAAGATCGAAATCCAGAACATTCGAACTTGTCGACAAATCTAGAGACCGTGGAACGGAATCGGTGTTTGGGCCGTGCTGAATATTCAGTCGCGCGGTCACGTCCAGCGGACGTTCTGTTTCAATCTGGGCATCGACCCGCATCAAGTGCTGCCGCGTCAGGCCTTGCACAGCCTCAGGCGGCAAATCCAGCGACACGGAAAGGAATGACCCCGCAAAGCCAAATACTTCGACGCCAAGTCCAAAAGCGGCCAGGTCCTTTTCGTCCATGTTTCGTGCCTGTCGCACACTGATCTCGGATAGAGCGCAGTCATGGAATATCTTTACCTGTTGATCCAACTCGACCTTACGCGGGATTGAGGCGAGACCAGGCCGGGGCAAGGGACCCCGCCACAAATCAGGTCGCCAGCACCAGTCAGTACCTAGCGGCTTGGGGAATTGCTTTGATCCAATCAGGGGCAGCGTCAGTCTTTCGTTTGCTTCCCGTAGCAAACGGTCCAATTGCGCACGCAGTTTGCGCGCCTCGTCGCGCTGTTGACGCAATTGGGGGTTCGTGGCCCCGGCCGCGTCTTGAACGGCCCGTTGCCAACGCGCAATAGTTTTGCGGTGTAGATATCGCTCCAGAAGTTTGCCCATGATCCCATCGTCTGAACTTGACCTTCTTTAGTCAAAGACAACGGCGAGGATAAGGCCGAATTGGTGAAATCCGTATAAAACTATCCGACACTAACGTGGTTGTGACTGGGCGGTTTTGGTTGTGTCTGCTAAGGCCCCCATCGCCGTTCTTGCAATCATCTGGGACTGTGCGTACCGTCCGGCACCTGATTGCTTTGGATTATCCGAAAAACCACGTACTAAATTCTTTGAGGCAAGGCCGGGGCATGGAACCCACACTATTTTCGTTCATCTGGAAACACTCGAAAAAGCAGCAGCTTGTGCTGTTGTTTCTGACGGTATTGTCGTTTCCGTTTCTCTACGCCTCGCTCGAGCTGCCAAAACAGATCATCAACGACGCAATTGGTGCGCCCAACGATAGCGTTACACTTTTTGGGTTCACCTTCACGCAGGTCCAATATCTGCTAATCCTCTGTTTTGCATTTTTGGCCACTGTAATAGCCAGCGGCTTGATGAAGATGCGCATCAACACGATGAAGGGCATATTGGCCGAGCGTATGCTGCGCCGGCTTCGGTTCACGCTGATTCACCGCGCGATGCGATTCCCGAAATCGTATTTTGCCACGACCAGCCAAGGTGAACTTGTTTCAATGATCACCTCTGAGGCCGAACCGATGGGCGGCCTGATGGGTGATGCGATTGCCCAGCCGGTGTTCCAGTTTGGTCAGATGATGACCATTGTCACCTTTCTGTTCATGCAAAGCGTTTGGTTCGGTCTGGCCAGCATCGCGTTGATTCCGTTGCAGGCATGGCTGATCCCAAAACTGCAGCGCCAGATCAACCTGCTGAACAAGGAACGAATTCAGCAGGTCCGCCACCTCAGCTCGGAAATTGGCGAAAGCGCGGCGGGCATCAGCGATTTGCGGGCCAATGGTGGCTGGCGCTATCGGTTGGCACAATTCAGCCATCGGTTGGGAACCTTGTTCGAGATCCGGTTCAAGATCTACAACAAGAAGTTCTTTATGAAGTTCCTCAACAATCTGATCACTCAGATGACGCCGTTCCTGTTCTATTCGGTCGGTGGCTATCTGGCGATCACGGGTGAGGTGACAGTGGGTGCGTTGGTCGCGGCGCTTGGGGCATACAAGGACCTTAGTGGCCCATGGAAAGACTTGCTGACCTATTACAACCAGGTTCAGGATATGTCTTTGCGCTGGGAAATCGTGATTGAACGTTTTGCCCCGGACAACATGATCCCTGAAGAGCTGTTTGTGGGTGAGCCAGAGTCCATTCCGCATCTCAGCGGCGATATCGAGCTGCGCAATGTAACAGTGCGCGATGATGACGGGAAAACCATCCTTGAAGATATCGATCTGACCATTCCCAAGGGTGCCCGCGTTGCTATTCAGTCGTCAAGCGCCGCCGAGCGCGGCGCGTTGGCGCAACTACTGACACGAGAGCTTTTGCCGGTACAAGGCAGCGTCACAATTGCGGGTCACGATCTGCTAAAACTCCATCAGACGGTAATTGCAGCGCGGATCGGCTATGCCTATTCGCGACCCTATCTGTTTGATGGGACTTTGGGCGATAACCTTTTGATGCCGTTGCGAACCCATCCACAACACGAACCCGACGCGAAGAAGGCCCCAAGCCGGTGGCAGATCGAAGCGGTGCGGGCCGGGAACCCTCCGGATTCCCTCTCGGATGAGTGGATCGATCCCGGCCTGGCAGGGTTGGAAGACATCGAGGATATCCGCAACTGGTGGTTCCAGCTGGTCGAGGCGATGGGCATCGACGAGTTCATGTTCCGCCGGACATTACGTACCCAGTTCGATCCAGAGCAACATTCTGCCCTGGCGCGTGATATCGTAAATCTGCGCGACACGGTCGCGCAGAGGTTGGAAGAAAAAGACCTGGCGCGGTATGTCTATCGGTTCGAACCGGACCGCTTTAACCCGGCTGTTCCGCTGGGGGGCAACCTGCTGTTTGCCGCTCCGTCTCGCGATATCTCACCGGATATTCTGGCGGGCGATGATCGGTTCATGTGGATGCTGCGCCATCACGATCTGGACGATGACGCCATGAGCATTGCAAGCGCGGTGCTGGAAACACTGCACCAGACGTTTGGACGGGACGGGGCAGATCACCCGCTGTTCCTTCGTCTGGGTATGGCCAAGGATATGTTCCACCGTCTGCTTGATATCGAGGATCGGCGCAAAGCCAAAGGGGATGAAGCAATCAGCGAGGGCGAGCGTGCCTTGTTGCTGACCGTTCCGTTCCTGCTGACCGCGGAACAGATCGGGCCTGATTTTCCAGACGAGTACAAAGATAAGATCTTGGCCATCCGAAGGGGGCAAGCGGAACAGCTGCGTGCCTCGATGGATGGGATGTTCGTTCCGGTCACGCCGGATGCATATATTGAACGCATGACTGTCATGGAAAATGCCCTGTTCGGGCGGGTTTCTTTGATGGCCGGGGCGCACACGGATGAAATCGAAGATGTCGTCGCCGAAGCCATGAACGAAGCTGGCCTGCGCCGCCGGGCGGCAGCCATTATCTATGACCTGCCCTCGGGTCTGGGTGGGAATAATCTGCCGACGGTATTTCAGGAACGCGCCGCGTTCTCGCGCGCTGGAATCAAGCGTCCTGATGTGTTGATCCTGGACAAAGCTCTGGCCAGCCATGATTCCGAGAGCAGGCTGAGAACCCGGCTGAAACTGCGGGAATTGTTGCCGGATTCCATCATGATCTTCATGGAGGATTACTTTGCCCATCCCGAAGCCTATGATCTGTTCGTCGAGATCAAGGATGGTCGAATTGACGGCGTCTCGCGGACCCGCCCAGAAGAAGAGGCCAGCTCAACGGATGACCTGAGCCGTAAGCTCAAGATTATCTCGTCGACCGAGCTGTTTTCCGGCATTGACGGTCGCAACCAACGCCTTCTGGCGTTTTCGGCGCAATGGTACGATGCCGCAGCCGGACAGATCATCTTCTCCGAAGGGCAAACGCCAGATGCCGCTTATCTGTGTATTTCAGGCGAAGCTGACTTGATCTGGAATGAAGGGAACGGAACCGCGCGTACGATCTCGGTCATCGAGCCGGGGCGTCTGATCGGAGACTTGTCGATTATCACGGGCGAAATTCGGCAATTTGATTTGGTCGCGGTCAAGAATTGTTCGTTCCTGCGCATTGGGGCCGAGGAATTGCGCGCGGTTATTGAAAGTGACGCAGGTGTTGCAATGCAGCTGCTGCAAACGGTTGCCGGCTATCTGACTACGATTTCCGAAAGGCTAAACGCCGCCAATGCAACCTCATTGATCTTCGATGATGACGAGCCGAAACGGGAAACGGCCGACAATGCCTGACGCCCGCCCCGGCAGATACATAGCGCATGAACGACTTGTTGCACCTTCGCGCGCACGGCCAGAGCTTTGGCGCCTGCTGGTCGGGCTGACGATTGTTGGCGTGGTTGGCATCCTTCTGAACTTTCTACTTTTTGGATTGGTTGCGGGTCTTGGATCCGTCGAATGGGCCCAAGGTTTGCTGACCGGCGCATCCCCGGTTGCACTTTTGGTGCTACTGGCAAGCTTTGGCTTCATCACATTGGGCGTGTCCATCGCTGCAAAACGCCTACAACATCGAACTCTGAGGTCAATCTGTGGTCCATGGCGCGAGGGCATTGGGCAATTTTGGAATGTTTTTAAGGCATTGCTGATCGTTGGGATCGTCGTGGCCATCTTGCCGCCATATGGCATGGGCGCAACGCTGACGCAGAATTTGGCACTGTCGACCTGGCTGTTGTTTCTGCCTTTCTCGCTTTTTGCAGTGCTGATTCAGACAAGCGCTGAAGAGGTGCTTTTTCGGGGTTACATCCAGCAAAGTCTGGCAGCACGATTCCGATCGCCGGTTATTTGGTTGGGCGTACCGTCGATTTTGTTCGCTGCAGGTCACTATGCCCCCGGCGCGGCCGGAGACAACGCGCTATTGGTTGCTGTGTGGTCCGGGATGTTCGGCCTGATGGCGGCGGATCTGACGGCACGGTCTGGGACGTTGGGGCCTGCTATCGCATTGCACCTGTTCAACAATATGGTCGCTCTGCTGTTTGTTTCCTTACCCGATGGCTTAAGTGGTCTGGCATTGTATCTGCTTCCTTACGACATGTCGGATACCGGGGCGCTGCGGCAATGGCTGTATGTGGATTTTGCTGTGATGATCGTCAGTTGGCTAACAGCGCGGGTTGCGCTCAGGCGTTGATTGCATTTCTTTCCGTAGCGTCTTATTTGACGTCAAAGCCGCACAAGCCAAGGTTCCGATATGAACTGGATTACAAACTACGTCCGCCCACGGATCAACTCGATCTTCTCGCGCCGAGAAGTGCCGGAGAATCTTTGGCACAAATGCGATGAATGCGGAACCATGCTGTTTCACCGTGAGTTGGCAGAAAACCAGAATGTCTGCACCCAGTGCGATCATCACATGGCGATCACTCCGCGCGCGCGGTTCGATCATCTGTTTGATGGTGGGATCTTTACCGAGGTCGAGGTTCCCGCGCCCAAAGACGATCCGCTGCAATTCCGCGATCAGAAAAAGTACCCCGACCGGATGAAAGCCGCCCAAAAGAAAACGGGCGAGAAAGAGGCGATGTTGGTCGCCCTGGGTGAAATTGGCCGAACCCCGATTGTCGCAGCTGCGCAAGACTTTTCGTTCATGGGCGGATCCATGGGCATGTATGTCGGCAACGCGATCATCGCGGCCGCTCAAGAGGCGGTGAAGCTAAAGCGCCCGCTGATCCTGTTTTCGGCCGCTGGCGGCGCACGGATGCAGGAAGGTATCCTAAGCCTGATGCAGATGCCCCGCACAACCGTGGCAGTGGAAATGCTGAAAGAGGCAAATCTGCCCTACATCGTAGTGCTGACTCACCCAACGACGGGCGGTGTGACGGCTTCGTACGCGATGCTGGGTGATGTCCATATCTCAGAGCCCAATGCGCTGATTTGTTTTGCCGGTCCACGCGTGATCGAACAGACGATCCGGGAAAAGCTGCCCGAAGGCTTCCAACGCGCGGAATACCTTTTGGATCACGGCATGTTGGACCGTGTGACCAAGCGGACCGAAATGCGCGATGAGTTGATCACCATCACGCGGATGTTGATGAACCAGCCTCCAGCGGTCAAAGGCGATCTGCCTGCGCCCGAACCCGAAGATGCAGTGGCAGAAGCCCCGACTGAAAACGCGGAAGACAAATGACCCTTCAGACATCGGACATCATCCTGGAAAGGATGATGGCGCTGCATCCCAAGATCATTGACCTGACCTTGGATCGTGTCTGGCGTCTGCTGGCCGCGCTGGACCATCCGCAAAACAAACTGCCCCCGGTGATCCACATCGCCGGAACCAACGGCAAAGGCTCGACCCAAGCCATGATCCGCGCGGGTCTGGAAGGGGCAGGGCTGTCCGCCCATGCCTATACCTCGCCCCACCTGGCCCGGTTTCATGAGCGTATTCGTCTGGCGGGTGAACTGATTTCCGAACCGGATCTGACGGCGGTTCTTGACGAATGTTATGCCGCCAACGGTGGCGAGAACATCACGTATTTTGAGATCACGACCTGCGCGGCCCTGCTTGCTTTTGCCCGGTCCAAGGCGGACTACACGTTGCTTGAGGTCGGGTTGGGTGGCCGGTTGGATGCGACCAATGTCATTCACGACCCAGCGGTAACGGTCATCACGCCGGTTTCAATCGACCATGAGCAATTTCTGGGTGATACCTTGGGCAAGATCGCCGCGGAAAAGGCCGGCATCATCAAACCCGGTGTTCCCTGCATCGTTGGCCCGCAAAAGGATGAGGCGCTGGAGGTCATTGAATACACTGCCGCGCGTCTGGGTGCACCTTTGTTGGTGCATGGCCAACACTGGCATGTCACCGAAGAAAACGGGCGGCTCGTCTATCAGGACGAAACTGGCCTGCGCGATCTACCGCTGCCAAATCTGTTGGGCGCACATCAGTATCAAAATGCCGGTGCCGCGCTAGCGGTCTTGCGTCATCTGGATCTTGGGGACGACGCCTATGAGGCTGCGGTGACCAAGGCTGAATGGCCAGCCCGTATGCAGCGATTAAAAACCGGCCCGCTGGTCGAACAGGCCCCCGAGGCCGAGCTTTGGCTGGATGGTGGTCACAACGCCGCCGCAGGTCTGGCATTGGCCGATCTACTGGCGAAGCTGCCTGCACGTCCAACCCATATGATCTGTGGGATGTTGAACACAAAGGACGTTACCGGGTATCTGGCTCCGCTGGCCGCGCAGGCGCAAAGTCTGACGGCAGTCTCTATCCCGGGCGAGGCCAATACGCTGAGCGCTGACGACACCGCAGAAGCCGCCTCTCGGGTTGGGCTAGCAGCATCCACTGCCGACAGTGTGACCGAGGCCCTGAAAAACATTACCGAAAATGACCCGCAGGTGCGGGTTCTGATCTGTGGATCACTATACTTGGCCGGTAATATTCTGCGCGAGAACGGCTGACGAACGCACATCCGCACAGCTTCATCTGGCCAAAAATATCCCGGGGAGTCGCGCAAAGCGCGGCGGGGGCAGCGCCCCTATTGCCCCCAATCCTGATCCTGCATTTCGCGCAGGCGCGACGCGGTACGCTCAAACTCAAACGTGCCTTCACCTTCGACATACAGCATCTCGGGTTCTGCCGCAGCTGAACAGATCAAGCGGACTTTTCCCTCATACAGTGCATCGATCAACGTTACGAACCGTTTGGCTTCGTTAAAATTATTGCGTGACAGGCGCGGGATGTCCTCAAGCACCAGAACTTTGACCTCTTCCGCGATGGCAAGATAATCTGCCGGGCCCAGCATCCTTCCACAAAGGTCGTAAAAACTGGCCCGCGCCACGCCATTTCGGAAAGCTGGCAGTTCTACCGCACGACCGTTGACCTGCAGGATCAGCGGTTCCGCCGCCCCCCCGGCCAGGTCATTCCAGACGCTGCGAATGCTCTCGCGTGCTTCGGGGCCTATGGGCGTAAAATAAACAGGTGCGCCTTCCAGTCGGTTTTGGCGGTAATCCGTCGGTGAGATCAGCTCCCACACCTCAAGCTGTTTTTTGATATGTGCAATGAAGGGCAAAAATAGCTGACGGTTTAGCCCGTCCTTGTACAGGTCATCCGGATGGCGGTTCGATGTCGTCACGACCACGGTGCCACCTTCATGCAGCAGATCGAACAGACGACCAACAATCATCGCGTCCGTGATATCGGTGATTTGCATTTCGTCAAATGCCAGTACGCGCGCGGACTTGATCACCGAGGCGGCCACCGGAGCCAACGCGTCTTCAACCCCGTCCTTACGGGCCTTGTGCATGCCTGCGTGGATTTCCTGCATAAAGGCGTGAAAATGCACTCGGCGGGCGGGGATGTCTGCCAAAGAGTCGACGAACATGTCCATCAGCATGGATTTTCCGCGCCCGACTCCGCCCCACAGATATAAACCCTTGGGCGGCGGCGGGGCTTTTCGAAAGAACCCCCGTTTCACAGGTTCGGCCAATGCCGCCCGGATACGTTCGAAATGAGGAAGAACGGCCTCTTGAGCGTCGTCTCTGGTCAGGGTGCCGTCGGCCACCTGCGTGTCATAAAGCGATATCAAACCCGTCATGTTTTGAGGCATAGCGCCCGGTTTGCCCTTTGAAAAGCAGCCATTTCTCGGACGCATCAATTTTGCTGATCCGTGACCGCAAAACTCCTGAATTGACGCACAACCTAAACGCGGTAACGTCTGGTTCTTGAACGCCCGAGGACCTAATGCCCCAACACACGCGCTTGCTGAACCCCATCCTGATCGTCGGATGTATCATCATCACCGTCAGTTTTGCCGTGCGCGCATCGTTTGGCGTGTTTCAGATCCCCATCGCAGATGAGTTCGGCTGGCTGCGCTCGGACTTCTCGATGGCAATCGCAATTCAGAATTTGGCCTGGGGCATTGGGCAGCCGATTTTTGGGGCCATCGCCGAAAAGGTCGGCGACAGGCGCGCAATTATTCTAGGGGCTCTGACCTACGCGGCGGGTATGGTTCTATCGGCCTGGTCCGTCACTCCGTTCGAGCACCAAATGTACGCATGGCTTGTGGGGTTCGGTATCGCGGGAACAGGATTTGGCGTGGTGCTTGCCGTGGTGGCGCGGGCATCGTCGGACGAAAACCGCTCCATGTCGCTTGCGATTATCACAGCTGCGGGCAGTTTCGGTCAGGTTCTAGGGGCGCCTACAGCCGAGTGGATGCTAAGCTTTATGCCTTGGCAGCAGGTGTTCATTGTATTCGCCGCAGCGATCTTGGCACTGGTGCTGACACTGCCGTTCATGCGCGCCCCACAGGTTGCCAGTAAAGCAGAGATCGAAGAAAGCATGAGCCAGATCCTGACCAGGGCTTTCCGCGATCCATCCTATACGCTGATCTTTCTGGGCTTTTTCAGCTGCGGTTATCAGCTTGGCTTCATCACCGCACATTTCCCCGCTTTCGTGACCGAGATGTGCGGACCTATACAACCCGGTGGCGTTCTGCATTCTATTGGCATCACAACCACATCAGCACTGGGGGCCGTGTCAATTTCATTGATAGGCCTGGCAAATATTGCGGGCACGCTGCTGGCGGGTTGGGCCGGGAACCACTTTCCCAAAAAATACCTTCTGGCAGGTGTCTATACGGCGCGCACACTTGCGGCGGCGGCCTTCATCGTGTTCCCGATCACGCCCCTGTCGGTCATCGTGTTTTCGCTGGTCATGGGCTCGCTGTGGCTTGCCACCGTCCCGCTGACTTCGGGGCTGGTCGCGCATCTCTACGGACTGCGTTACATGGGAACGCTGTATGGGATCATCTTTTTCAGCCACCAGGTCGGTAGTTTCCTGGGCGTCTGGTTGGGCGGGCGCATGTATGACCAGTACGGCGACTACACCATGGTCTGGTGGATCGGAGTCGCGATTGGGGCGTTCAGTGCCATCGTCCATCTTCCCATCCGCGAAAACCGCCCAACGCCCGTCACCGCCTGAGCTATAGCGCCTCTTCGGCCGTCAGCAGACCTTCTTGCAGCAGCCGGTCCGCCCAGCCCTGTGGGCCGGTAAAGTGGTGCGTCTGCCATCCACGGGCGCGCGCCGTTTCGATATTTTCGAGTCGGTCGTCGGTGAACAAAAGCGCCTCGGGCGGTAGTCCACAATCCGCTTCGACCATTTCATAGATCGGAACATGCGGTTTGACGGTCTGCATCCGTCCCGACACGTATTGTTTGTCGAACTCGTTGAGGAACGGGTAAACCGTCGTCGCATAGTCGAAATTTTGCACCCCGAAATTGGTCAATGCAAAAACCGGCACGCCTTTGGCCCGCAAGGCCCGTTGCAGACGGACCGAGTGGGGGATCTCGGGCGCGGCAAGTTCGATCCACTTGTCGTGCCACATGCGGATTTCATCCCGCCATTCCGGGTATTTCTCGGCCCAATCATAGATTGTGTCAGTGAAGTGATGACCCTGGTCAACCAGGTCGTTCATCCCGTGCAGGTCAACTTCCGAGAACATGGCACGACGGCGCTCTTCCCCGATGACCTGGTCGTAATAGCGTTCGGGTTGCCATTCGATCAGAACATTCCCGATGTCAAAAACAACAGCTTTCACCGACATGTACGTACCTGTCTTCCTGTTCCTTAGTTGGTGCCACTGAACCAAGCGCGACGGGATTGTTCAAGGCACAACCGCAGCGCGCAGCGCTGCCCGGCCCAATTGTCAAAGACGCATCTATGATGCGTCGCTGGCAAGCGGGAGGATTAGCCCCGCTGCGCAGCCCTTAACTCACGTTCCAGGGCGTCCAAAAACCGGGATCGGTCAGCTTTGCCAAAGGGTTTTCCGCCGCCACCCGCGCCCAATGGGTTGGATGCGCGCAAGTCGGCCATCAAATCACGCATGGCCAGTTGCTGGCCGATATTGGCCGCGGTAAAGGCTTCACCGTTTGGACGGAGGACCCGAGCGCCGGCCTCAACACATTTTGCGGCCAGCGGGATATCCGAGGTTACCACTACGTCCCCTGCGCCGCATCGTTCGGCGATCCATTTGTCTGCCTCATCCGCACCCTCAGACACGATGACCACCTGCACCAATGGGTTTGCAGACGGCCGCAAGCCACCGTTTGACACCAGTGCCATCGGAACTTTGTGCCGGGTTGCAACCCGTTCAGCCTCGGCTTTCACGGGGCAGGCATCGCCATCGATATAGAGCGTCGTCACGCTTTCCCGGCCTTCTTATCGGTCTTTTCAGCGGGTTTCTTGCGCACTTTGAACTCGTCCGGGATTGGCATCCGATTGAATGCATCCAAACCAGCGATCTTATAGGCCTCGGCAAGGGTTGGATAGTTGAACGTATTCTGCACGAAGTAATCCACCGTGCCCTTCAGATTCAGGACTGCCTGCGCGATATGGATCAACTCTGTCGCACCTTCGCCCACGATCTGCACGCCAAGCACCCGGCGGGTTTTCAGTGAAAACAGCATCTTCAGCATGCCATGCTCCAACCCCATGATATGCCCACGCGAAGTCTCCCGGAACCGCGCCACGCCGACTTCGTATGGGATGCCGCGTTCTTGCAGTTCCTCTTCGGACATGCCGCAAGTTGAGATCTCGGGGACCGAATAAATGCCGTAAGGATACCAGGGACTTTCCGGCAGGGTAGGGGTTTCCAGTGCGTGACATGCAGCCACACGGCCCTGTTGCAGCGAGGTTGAGGCCAATGATGGGTGCCCAATCACATCGCCAGTCGCGTAGATATGCGGCACTGCAGTTTGATACGTCTTGCGATCCACGTCGATCCGATTGCGATGATCGGTTTCCAAGCCAACGGCCTGCAGGTTCAATGCCGATGTCGCCCCCATGCGCCCGGCGGCGAACAGTAGCATCTCAGCTCGCACGTGGCGGCCATTCTCGAGAGTCACTTCGACATGGCCCCCAGCGTCTTCTATCTTTTGAACGGCTGAGCCCAGACGTAGGTCCACGCCGTTTTCGCGGATCTGATGGGTGAAATCATGGATTAGGCGGGTGTCGATGAAATCTAAGAAGGTTTCACGAGGTTCGATTAACGTCACCCGAACGTCCAATGCCGAGAACATGGTGGCGTATTCCACGCCAATCACTCCGGCACCTATCACGACCAGCGAGCGCGGGATCTCTGCCATCTCTAGAAAGTCGTCACCGTCCACTACGGTCTTGCCGTTGAATGGCACATAATCCGGGCGATAGGTTTTTGTTCCGGTTGCGATCAGGAACTTGGCCGCCGTAAGTCTCGTTGTCTCACCGGCATCAGTGGCAACCTCAATCTCGTGAGGCCCAACGAATTTGGCCAACCCGTTCAGGGTCTCCACATGGTTGCGGTTGAATTGGTGTTCCAGCACGTCAACTTCATGATCCAGCGTCATATGCAGACGTGCCTTCAGGTCTTCGGCCCGGATCTGATCTTTGACCCGGTACGAGCGGCCATAAAAACTGCGCTCGCGCCAGCCGGACAGGTTCAGTACCGTTTCACGCAGGGTCTTTGACGGGATCGTTCCGGTGTGGACGGACACGCCGCCAAACCGATCCTTGCGATCAATCACCAGAACACGCCGTTGCAGTTTGCCCGCCTGTATCGCCGCCGAACGACCCGAGGGGCCGGACCCGATGATGATCAGGTCATAGTCGTACTTACTCATGCCTCAGTCTCCGTACAGTGCCTCGGCGTGGAAGGTGATGTGGTCTTCCATGAAGGTCGACACGAAGAAGTACGAATGATCGTAGCCCGGCTGCAGACGGATGATTGCCTGCTGACGACGTTCAGCAATTGCCTGCGCCAAAGTTTCGGGGCGCAGCAAGTCGATGAATTGGTCACTGGCACCAGTGTCGATCAGGATAGGGCCGTGAAAGCCGACTTCTTTCATCATGACTGAGGCGTCGTGTTTGGCCCATGTCGTCTGATCATCGCCTAGGTAGGCGCTGAGTTGCTTGCGACCCCAATCCGCACCCGTCGGGTTTGAAATGGGTGCGAAAGCGGACACAGACCGGAAGCGCCCCGGCAGGTTCATAGCCAGTGTCAACGCTCCGTGCCCTCCCATCGAATGTCCGGTTATGGCCTGACGCTCCGCGTCGATTGCGAAGTTTTCGGTCAGCAAAGCAGGCAATTCTTCGGCCACGTAATCCCACATATTGAAATGCGGTGCCCAAGGCTGCTGCGTGGCGTTCAGATAGAACCCGGCACCCTGGCCCAGATCGTAATCATCGTGATCGGCAACACCCTCACCGCGCGGCGAGGTGTCCGGGAAGACCACCGCGATGCCTTGTTCAGCCGCCCAGGCCTGAGCACCTGCTTTGGTCATCGCGTTTTCATGAGTGCAGGTCAGGCCTGACAGATACCACAAAACCGGAACCGGGCCGTCCTTGGCCTCGGCTGGCAAGAACAAGCCAAAGGTCATGTCGCACTGGCAGGCAGTCGAGGCGTGGCGGTAGACGCTTTGAACGCCTCCGAAACATGCGTTTTCCGAAAGGGTTTCCATTTGGTTTTGTCCTTACGCTAGGTTTGCGCCATGGCTAACCTTACACGACCAATACGTAAAGGCTGTGTGCCTTCGGCACGTCATTTTTCACAAGGTTGAGTCTAAGGCGTTCCTACCCAGGCGATGACTAATGGTACGGTTAGAATACTGGCCATTGTGGACAAAAAGATTGCAGCTGACGCACGATGCGGGGCCACACCGTAATGCGCGGCCAGCATGTAAACGTTGCCTGCCACGGGCAGAGCTGCGGCGGCGATTGCGACGGACGCGGGGAATGCTGCGACAGGCAATATCCAAACCAGAGCGATTGCAACGCAAGCAGGGTGCAAGACCAGTTTGCAAAAGCTCAGCCAGCCGGCGATCTGAACACGCTCGGCGGATTTGCTGGCCAATGAGGCTCCGATCGCAAACAAGGCACCCGGTGTGGCCGCTCCGCCCAGAATTGTCAGGAAATCGTTCAGTGGGGTGGGGACGGGGACCTTCACTGCAGACCAAAGCAAACCCGTCGAAATCGAGACAATCATCGGGTTCTTGAGCAACCCGATCCCGATCAACCGGAAGGTTGCAGGTGTTAGCCGACCGTCACGCCCGCCATTGATCAAAATGACGATTAAGGATGAAAACACCACAAGATCGACCGTTAGAACCAACATAACCGGCCCAATCGCCGCTTCGGTAAAAAGCAGCGCCAGCATCGGGAGGCCTAGAAAGCCGACATTGCCGATGGCGGCGCATTGTGCCTCAACCGCGGCGGTCGGGATGTCGAGTCGCCGTATCCATGCGACAACCGTCGCCAAGGCGTACACAGCGGCGGTTCCGATCAAGTATCCAACGACTAGCCTTGCATTGAAAATATCCGCAAAGGGCAGGGTGGCGGCAAAGCGGAACAGCATGGCCGACAGCGCAAAATAGAAAACGAATTTCGTCAGGTACGCCGTTGCTTCTTCAGAAAAAAATCGACTGCGCCCAGCCCAGTATCCCAAGCCGATGATCGCAAAAAAGGGCAGTGTGCGCAGAAAGATATCGACCATGTGCAAAGTGGTAGCACGTAACACACAGGCTGCAAGATATGACGGGCCAGTTATAGGGTTTTGGGGACGCGCGTTGTAAATTAACTTAACTGGTCAATCGAAAACCTAACGTCATCTGTGTTGCCAGGTGCCTGCTAATTGTGCGATTTGTTTATCTGAACTGAACGGTTTAAACATTTGTCACCCAATCGACCGAAGGAGAGTACATGACCGAAGCAGCCGTCATTCTGCGTACAGGCCGAAAATTTGATCAGGTCCTGCGCGGAGCCCGCGAGGTTTTCATGGCGGATGGTTTCGAAGGTGCAAGCGTCGACGACATCGCACGCGCTGCGGGGGTATCAAAGGCGACGCTATACAGTTACTTCCCAGACAAACGTCTACTGTTCATGGAAGTGGCACAGGTCGAATGCAAGCGGATGGCGGAAAACGTCGTCGCCATGGTCGATGACCGTAAACCAGCGCGCGAAGGTCTGACAATCGCTGCAACAGAGCTGACAACTTTTTTGGTCTCGGACTTCTCGCAACAGATGTTCCGCATCTGCATCGCCGAGCGTGACCGGTTCCCGGAGCTGGGCCAAACATTTTATGAGGCCGGGCCGCAGAACGGTCAACGCCAGATGGTCGAGTATCTGGAAAAGGCGGTCAACAAGGGTGAGCTGGCCATCGACAACCTGCAATTGGCAGCCGAACAGTTCAGTGAACTATGCAAGGTTCGGATTTGGACCCGCGCTGCCATTGGCGTTCAAAAGAGCTTTTCCAAAGCAGAGTTGGACGCAATTGCGACGCAGGCCGTTGATATGTTCATGGCGCGATACGGCGTCTAACTTGCTGCATTTCCTCACGAAAAAGATGTGAACGACCCGCATCCGGCAAGCCGAATGCGGGCAAAACAAGTCACTCGATAAAAGTCTTGGCCAGCCGATCACTGATTGGTTGTGACAGGTAGCTGATTACTGCGCGCTCGCCGGTTTTCACAAACAAATCCGCGGGCATTCCAGGCAACAGATCCAGGGCGGCGACTTCGGTGGGTTGATCGGCATCCAGTTTCACCCGGGCTTTGTAATAAGGCTCGCCGGTACGGTCGTCCTCCAGCGCGTCGGCTGAGATGTCAAAAATCCGGCCGCTGGCTTCGGGCACATCGGTCTGCGTAAAGGCTGACAGGCGAATGCGTGTTGCCTGACCGATCTGCAGCTTGTCGATATCGGCGGTTTTGATCCGCGCTTCGACGATCAGGGCCTGATTGGCGGGAACAATATCCATGATCGCCTCTCCGGGGCGAATGACGCCGCCGGTTGTGGATACTGCCAAATTGACGACCCGCCCGCTGGCAGGGGCCAGAACCTGTGTTCGTTTCAACCGTTCCGATGCCCCTGAATATTGTGAGCGGATCAGATCAAGCTGAGCATCCACAACCGCAAGCTCTCCGGCTATCACCTCGTCGCGCCGCTTTTGTTGGCTGAGCAGGGACAATTGCAACTCTTGCACCTGATCCTGGGCCTGCGCGATCTGGGTGCGCAACGACGCATCGACACCGCCCAGACGTTCCATTTCGATCTGGCGCGCGCTGACCCGCGTGACGGCCACAAGCCCTTTGTCCAGCAAGGACTTCAGATTGGACAGCTCAATCTGCGTGATGTCCTTCTGGTTTTGGGTCGAGAGGCGTTGTTCGTTCAGGCCGGCGATCTGATTGCGCAGCCCCTGAATGCGTTGCGCGTTGATTTGAGCCTCGGTCCGGCGGGCGCGGGCTTCGGCGTCAAACAGTTGTTTCTGCGTCAGGTAAGGCGACAGCCAATGCAGCCGCTGCATCCCATCGCTGAACCCGGCCAATGCTGTTGGCTCGTCAAACCTGTCCGTGCCGTTGATTTGCGCCAGCAAGCGGGCGCGTCGGACCGACAGTTCGCCCAATTGGCTGCCCAGAATACTCAGATCTACGTCGATATCCGAGCTGTCAAGTCGCACAAGGGGCTGACCTGCCTGAACAAATTCACCATCCGTAACAAGGATCGAGTCAATGATGCCACCGTCCAGATGTTCGACCGTCTTGCGGTCACCTTCCACCACAAACGAGGCGGGCGCGACCACCGCCCCGTCCAGTTTCGAGGCGAAGGCCCAATAGGCGCTGCCGCCAACGAAGGCCATCAGGGTAAACAACCCGAACAGGACATAGCGTTTGATCTCAGCGGTCTCGGTCGTGATGTCCAACGCTTGTACATCGTGGGCAGCAAGCGCGTTCTGAGATTGCGAGCGTTTCATCAATTGGGTCATTGGGCAGCTCCGCTGATCAGAGTTTCATTGGCAGTGGTCGCGTCGGTTTTTTTCGCCGCGGATTGGGTAGGGTTGTCCAGAACGTTCCAGCGATTGACCTTCAGAACGTCCTCTTTGTCTCCGAACTGAGATTGGGCGCCGTTTCGCAGGACCATCACCTTGTTGGCGGCCTGCAGCGTTGCCGGACGATGGGTCATGACGATGGCAATTGCACCGCGGGCCTGCGCCGACATGATCGCATCGCGCAGAGCCTGTTCGCCTTCGGCATCCAGATCCGAATTCGGTTCGTCCAAAATCAACACAAACGGATCGCCATAAAGCGCCCGGGCCAGTGCCAGCCGCTGACGTTGACCACCTGACAAAAAGAACCCGCGACCGATGCGCGTTTCATATCCATCGGGAAGGGCGCTAATCATTTCGTGCACACCGGCTTCGCGGGCGGCACGCAGCACCTCTGCATCATCTATGGCGACCGAGAAGCGACCGATGTTTTCGCGGATCGTGCCGTCGAACAGCTCGACATCCTGCGGCAGATATCCGATCTGCTTACCCAGATCTTCGTGGTTCCATTTGGACATCGGGCTGCCGTCCAGCAGAACCTCACCCCGTTGGGGGTGCCAGATGCCGGCAATCATCTTGCCCAAGGTGGTCTTGCCCGAACCGCTATGCCCGATAACTGCCAACACATCTCCGGGCACAAGGCCAAAGTCGATCTGGCGGAGCGAGGCGTTGACGGCGCGCGGGGGGCCTGCCTGCGCAATCTTGACGTCCAGAGATTTGAACGCGCGCGGCAGGTGCAGATTGGGTGGGGCTTCGGCAAACTCTTCGGTCAGTTTTGCCAGCTTGGAGTAAGATCCGCGCGCGGCCAGAAAGCTGCGCCACTGACCGATCAATTGGTCAATTGGGGCCAATGCGCGGGCCAGAACGATGGTTGCCGCAATCATGACGCCAGCGGTGGATTCTCCGGTGATGGCCAGTGCCGCGCCAAGTCCCAGAATGGCCGATTGCAAACCCATCCGAACGGTCTTGGACACGACAGAAAAGCTAGCAACCCGGTCGGCGGCGCGGGTCTTGTGCTGATGGGCTTCCGCCTGAAGCGAGGTCCAGCGTCGCAGCAAATCGGATTTCATGCCAAGCGCTTGAACAAGCTCGGCGTTTTTATCACTGATGCTGAACAAGGCATCTGAACGACCGCGCGCTTGCGAAGCCGACCGCATCGGTTCCCGGGAGCGCGAGTTGTTGATCAGAGCCATGATCGTCAGCATGACGGCCCCGGCCAAACCAAGCAGACCCAGATAGGGGTGTAGGGCATAAAGGACCAACAGATAGAGCGGGATCCACGGCGCGTCGAAACACGCGGTCAGCGTGGTTCCTGAGATGAATTCGCGAAATCCGTTCACGTCTTCGACAAGGTTTTCGCCAGCGTCGGCTTCGCCATGGACACGGCGGCGCATCGCAGCGCCAAGAACTGGGGCACCAACGTTCAGCTCAAAGCGGGCGGCCAGACGTCCCAAAATGCGCATCCGCATCAGGTCAAGGCAGGCGACCACGACGAATACACCGGCCAACAATGCTGACAACGCGATCAAGGTGTCGACATTTTGACTGGTCAGGACGCGGTCGTAGACCTGCAACATGTAAAGCGGACCGGCGAGCATAAGAAGGTTCAGAAACAAGCTGAAGAAGGCAACTGCAACAAAGCCGTTGCGCAGCGACCCCCAGGCGGCTTTCACGGGATTGGTTTGCTGGGACATCAGGGAACCCTTTCCGGTTTGGCAAACGGGGCGACCTAGGCCGCCCCGCTGTTGATTGGTTAAACGATGAAGTCGTTCTCGGTCAGGTCTGCGGCGTTGACACCGGCCAGACGGATCGAGCCTGCGTCGCCGAAGCTGATGACGGCGTCGTCACCATCCTGAACGGTACTCGGACCGCCGTCGAAGTCAGGGCCCAGATCTCCGATCTGAATTCTGTCGACGCCCGTTTCAAAGTCCGAGATTGTGTCGTCACCGAAGGTGCCCTGGAACAGGAAGGTGTCAGCGCCTTCGCCACCGATCAGGACGTCATTGCCGCCCTCACCGTTCAGCAGGTCATCGCCATCCGCGCCGTTCAGAACGTTCTCCAGATCGCTGCCGACAATCACATCACCATCGTCAGAGCCGATGACATTCTCGATCGAGACCAGCACGTCGGTTTCGATCTGATTGTCGATCACGTCCAGACCGACAACTCCGGTGCCGCCTGTTGCATCAACATCAAGCGTCGCGCCTGCGTCCACCAGCGTGTCCTGCACGACCGGGCCGTTTGCGCCCGCTGGTGCGTTGTGCAGATGGATGGCTGATACGACACCGGGGATCGGCGTGTTCAGGTCGGCCTCGTTAAGGCCCACAACGCTCAACTCGCTCGAGTAGGTGACTTCGCCTGTTGCCAGGTTCTGAGTGATGACAACGGTCGCGTTGCCGGTGGCTTCGCTATCCGATGTCGGCCCGGGTTCTTGCGATGCGTCCAGACCGCCGCTCAGCGAAACTGTGCGGATGCCGTTTTCGGTTACATCGCTGTCGACCAGCAATTGCCCGCGAATTTCCCCGGCAGGAAAGTCGGAGGTGTGAATGTTGTAGTACAGATTGCCCAGAACGGCCTCTTCTACAAACCAGCCTCCATCCGGGATATTCGCACCAAACTGGTCCGGAGCCACAATAGCCGCATCCACGATCGAGACGCTGAACCCGGTATCGCGCGTGGCGGAGCCGTTGCCATTGGCGTCCAGACGGACCTCTACGGCAACATCCAGATCCGAGAAATCGGCTGTGTCGATGCCGTCGCCTCCGTCGATGAAATCATTGCCCAGACCACCGGTCAGCACATTGTCTGCATCGCCAACGATCAGAACGTCATCACCTGCGCCACCGTCAATGTCGCCGTTAGTGGTGCCCAGATCGACAAAAATGTCATTGCCGTTGCCCAGCAGAACGTTGCCGTTGATCACTCCTTCGTCGTCGTTGACGATGGTAACGT
The DNA here is from genome assembly GCF_947495585.1 of Ruegeria atlantica. Lineage (GTDB taxonomy): Bacteria > Pseudomonadota > Alphaproteobacteria > Rhodobacterales > Rhodobacteraceae > Ruegeria > Ruegeria atlantica_G. Next base: position 258,896 of record NZ_CANLZK010000003.1, read on the forward strand.
CACCAGCACCCGATGCATCGATCGCATTTACAGTGCCTCGGATTTCGCCTTCGTTCAGGATCGCACCCAGAAGGTTCAAACCGCCATCGATACGAATACCGGCTGCAGCGTCCGACTGGTCGGACCCGGCAATGAGACCTTCGTTGATGACAACTCCGGCAAAAGATGCGTCTTCCTGACCCGTGAACAGGCGCAGACCATCGCCAACCTGATTGCCCTCGGTTGCATCGCCGCGACCCTGCAAGACACCTTCGTTTACAATCGCTGCCGAGACGACATCGCCTGAAACGTCACCTGTTTGCAGCGAAACAGCCGAGCCGTTGTTGCCCTCGCCCGCGTCCACCAGACCAGTGTTAGTGAAGGTGTAGTTGTCTGCCGTACTATCAGCGTAGACTGTGCCGTTGCGCTGATTGCCTGTACCTAAAATGGCACCCAGGTTCTGAACGGAAAGCCCGTTACCATCGATGTTCACTGCCCGGCTGTCCGAGGAAACGGTTCCACTATTAACAAACGACCCGCCCGAATGGTCACCAGTGCCAAAGTAGACACCGTTTTGCACGCCTTCGATGGCGCCCGCGTTAAGCAATGTGCCATGGAAGTTCACGCCATTGACAACTCGGATGCCGGCGACCGTGCCGTTGGCGCCTTCAGAGAAAATCCCGCCAAAGTTGGCGATCGTCGCATCGGTAGTTCCGGTGTTGCCAACGTTGCCGATGCGAACGCCATCACCGGCAAGCGGCGTGGCCGCACCCGCGTTTCCGCGCCCGTTGATTACGCCCGTGTTTTCCAGTGTAAATGTGTTGGCACCATTTTCTGCACCACCAATTTCCACACCAAAGCCAGAACCCTGATTGCCGTCACCAGCGTCGATCAGACCTGAGTTCTGTACAGAGAAGTCATCCGCGGTTCCATCAGCGTAAACCGTACCGTTGCGCTGATCTCCGGTGCCAAGGATGTTACCTTGGTTGTCGACCTCAAGCCCCGTGCCATCAATGTTGAAGGCCCGGCTGTCCGAGGACACAACGCCTCCTGCTTCGTTGACGAAACGACCACCCGTATGATCCGCGTTGCCAAAGTAGACGCCGTTTTGGACACCCGAGATTGTGCCGGCGTTGGTAAATTCGGCCTGAAAGCTCACGCCATCCACAACGCGCGCACCGGCTACAGTGCCGTTGGCACCTTCCGAGCGCACCTCGCCACGGTTGACAATGGTCGCTTCGGCGATGCCCTGATTTCCGGGGTTGCCGATGCGGATACCATCTCCGGCCAGGCCAGTGCCTGCTGCGCCGTTGCCCCGACCCTGGATCAGGCCGTCGTTTTCCAACGAGAACGTGTTGGCACCATCGGCGGCTCCACCGATTTCTGCTGCGAAACCCGAGCCCTGGTTGTGCTCACCCGCGTCGATTGTGCCATTGGCCAGATTGCGGACCGAGAAGTCATCTGCGGTGCCATCGGCATAAACGGTGCCGTTACGCTGGTCGTCGTTTCCCAGAATGTCGCCGCCATTGATCAGGTTGACACCTGAGCCGTCGATATTCACCGCGCGGCTTCCGGATTGGATGGTGCCAAAGTTCAGCACGTCCAGATCATGTTCACCATTGCCGATGTAAAGGCCATTGCGCGGGCCTTCGATCACGCCGGTCGACGTGTTCAGGATCTCACCTTCGGCGTTTACGCCATCCGCGATGCGGATACCGGCGGCCGTGCCTTGGTTGCTTTCGGTCGAGATCAGGCCGCTGTTGACGATCTCGGTTTCCAACGTGGCACCTTCGACACCGTCGTCAATGCGAATGCCGTCGCCGGCCAGCCCGGTATTGGCGGCCCCTTGGCCACGGCCTTGAATTGTCGCGCCAAAGCCGTTGAAGATGTCGGTTTCCACGCGATCGCCGACCTCATCGCCGATCTGCAACGAGATGCCCGCGCCCTGGTTGCCTTCGCCCGCGTCAATCGTGCCACCCGTAAAGTTCGAGATCGAGATGTCTTCGGCAGTGCTGTTGGTGTAAATCGTGCCATTGCGCTGATCGCCGGTGCCGATGATGTCACCGAAGTTGCGCACATCAATGCCTTGGCCCTGAATGTCGACTGCGCGGCTGTCAGAGCTGATCACGCCGCCGCGGAAGTTGTCCAGGCCGCCCGAGCTTTGAGCACCTGCAAACTGAACGCCGTTAAATTCACCCGCGATCTCACCAAAGTTGCGAACCTGTGCGCTGCCGGTGACCTGAACGCCGGTGGCTAATGCGTCGGGGCCGTTGTTCGCTTCGATCCGCCCAGAGCGGAAGTTGAACACGTCAACATCCTGTCCCTGCGCCTGAACGGCGGCAACAGCGTTGTTGGTGATGATTTCACCAAAGTTCAGCAGACGCGAGAAGTCATTTGCCAGCACGAAAGCCGGGGTGTCATCTACAACGGTGCTTTGAAAGAAGTTGTTGAAAAGGGTTTGGCCGTCGCGGGTGGTCTCTTGCGCTATTGTAGACGTGGTCAAGAGACGAGCGCGCAGGCTTGTCAGAAGTTGGGACAGCATGGGGTACTCCGTCATAAATTGTTACGTTTGGCAGTCCGCCCTGTGTGTCGGGCATTCCACGTAGCAAAGGGGTAGACGGCACCCCGCGTCATCTGAAATTCATCCTGCAAATCGGCCGTATAACCAACGCAAATAGTCACGGTTTCCGTGAGAATCCGGAAATGCCACATCAAATAAATCAACAGGTTACAATTTTCCTGCCGCGCGTGATGTTCTATTCGAATGCGCCGGTTAACAGTTTTGTCAGCGGAGTTGATCGGGATTTCATGCAGTTTTACCCGCTTTAAGGTACATAAAGGGGTGGTTTAGAGCCGCTTTTGTATGACTGCAGAGAGATTGAGCGGATGAATTTCAGAGATTTGGAGTATGTGCTCGCCATTGCAAAACATGGCAAGTTCAGTCAGGCGGCGGTTGCGTGCAACGTTTCGCAACCTGCACTATCGAACCAGATCAAGAAGCTGGAACAGGAACTGGGTGTTGAACTGTTTCTACGACTGAATAACGAAGTGCGCCCAACGGCATTTGGTCAAAACATCCTAAAAATAGCTGAATCCATCCTGTCTGATGCACAACAGATCCGCGACACTGCCACCCAATACCGCGACCCCGAGGCCGTCACGTACCGGATTGGCATGACGCCAACGCTAGCACCCTACCTGACGCAGTACTTCTCAGGGTTGTTCAGCGATTTGTACCCGCGGATGCGTGTGACCATGATCGAGGACCTTCCGCAAAACATGTTACAGATGGTGGAAGATCATCAATTGGACATGGCGCTGGTGGCCAAAGTCAACAACAGCGACGCTCTGGCTTTCACGTCAATTTGGGCCGAGCCGTTGTTTCTGGCCATGCGTGAAGGGCACCCACTTTGTATGCTTCCCTCTATTGCGCCAGAGGATGTGCCTCCGCATGACTTCATCCGGCTTCCCCACAGTTTTGGCTATGAGCTTGAGGACCGTTTGCCCAAAGCTGATCCTGCGATCCGAGTCGCCAAGCGGTTTGATCTAAGCGCGCTGAGGTTTGAAACGATCTGCCGACACATTTGTCATTCTGATGATTGTACAATTGTGTCGGCCCTAGCTGCCGAGCAATTCAAGCGGGACAAATGGCCCTTGAGCTTTGTTCCGTTTGAGGGCCCGGGAAACCTGCGCAACCTTGGGGCCGCGACCCGCCCGGGATGCCCCAGAAGCCCCGTGCTGAACCGTGTTGGGGCATATATTCAAGACCGGCCACCGGTTGGTGTGACCCCAACATTCTCGCAATAAATACCCGTCGATTCCTTTGGCCAGACAACGCAATGATGCTGGGCAGTCTTTCGGCTGCTTCCTTTGCGTTTGGTCAAGCTGTGCAAGAGCACTCAAAGTGAGTTGACAATGGATTTTGTATTTTGGATACATTGGGCACAGATTTCGCGGCGATGAGAGTCGTCAGAAATTGCTTGGTCAACAAAAGCAACGCGAAAGCCGATTGATAATTTTTCTGGGAGACAATCATGAAACTTAAATTTTTGGCTGCAACAGCGGCAATTGCCCTGTCCAGCGCAGCCGCGCAGGCCAACACGCTGGTTTATTGTTCAGAAGGCTCACCCGAGGGGTTCGATCCCGCACTGTTTACAGCCGGAACCACATTTGATGCCTCATCGCACCCGATCTACAACCGCCTGCTGGAATTCGAAACTGGCACAACCAACGTTATCCCCGGTCTGGCCGAAAGCGTCGAGGCCAGTGATGATGGCTTGGAGTACACATTCAAGCTGCGTCAGGGCGTTAAATTCCATTCGAACGACGAATTCACACCGACCCGCGATTTCAATGCGGATGACGTAATCTTCTCGTTCATGCGCCAAAAGGATGACAGCCATCCGTATAATCAGGTCTCTGGTGGTACGTGGGAATACTTCAAGGGTATGGGTATGCCCGATCTGGTCGAGTCGATCGAAAAGGTCGATGACTATACCGTCAAATTCACGCTGACCAAGCCCGAGGCGCCGTTTGTTGCCAACATGGCAATGGATTTTGCTTCGATCCTGTCTGCAGAATATGCAGACGCGATGATGGAAGCCGGAACACCTGAAAAGCTGAACACCGCACCCATCGGCACCGGCCCGTTCTCGTTCTTGGCTTATCAAAAAGATGCCGTAATCCGGTACGCCCAGAATGCCGACTACTGGAAAGACCCTGCAGACGTTGAAAATCTGATCTTTGCGATCACTCCGGACGCATCTGTGCGTTATCAAAAGCTGAAGGCCGGCGAATGCCACATCATGCCCTATCCGAACCCGGCTGACATTCAGGCAATGCAGGATGATGCCGACATCAACATGTTGGAGCAAGAAGGCCTGAACGTTGGCTATCTGGCCTACAACACCACAATGGCGCCCTTCGACAACCCGAACGTCCGCAAGGCGTTGAACATGGCAATCGACAAGAACGCGATCATCGACGTGGTGTTCCAGGGCTCGGGCCAGGTTGCAAAGAACCCGATCCCGCCGACCATGTGGGGCTATAACGACGCGATCACCGACGATGCCTATGATCCAGAAGCGGCCAAGGCGATGCTGGAAGCCGAAGGTGTTTCCGACCTGTCGATGAAGGTCTGGGCTATGCCGGTACAGCGTCCGTACAACCCGAATGCGCGTCGTATGGCTGAACTGATCCAGGCGGATTTCGCGAAGGTTGGCGTGGACGTCGAGATCGTGTCTTACGAATGGGGTGAGTACCTGTCGCGTTCGAAAGATCTGGACCGGGACGGTGCCGTTCTGCTGGGCTGGACCGGTGACAATGGCGATCCAGACAACTTCCTGGCGGTTCTGCTGGGCTGTGACGGTCGCGAAGCGTCGAACCGCGCACAATGGTGCCACGAGCCGTTCGAAGATCTGATCCTGAAGGCCAAACAGTCCACCGATCAGGCTGAACGCACCAAGCTGTATGAAGACGCCCAGGTCATCTTCAAAGAGCAGGCCCCGTGGGCAACCATTGCGCACTCGGTCGTGTACATGCCGATGAGCAATAAGGTTCAGGGCTATAAAGTGCACCCGCTGGGCGGCCACATCTTCTACGGTGTGAGCGTCGAATAAACCACCACTCAACGACCGGAGCCGCCCAATTGGCGGCTCCGGTTTTCTTTATTGGGAGGTCGGCGCGAATGCCGGATTTGTCCGAGTACCAACAACTGGCAAAGGACATGTCAGTAGATGCCGTGGCACTGGTGCCCGGTCCGAATTTTACCCGCGCTTTGGTAAAACCCTTCATGAGCAACGAGCGACCCTTTGTGGTCGTGATCCCGGCCGAAGGCGTACCGGCAGCGATTGTGCCGAACCTAGAACTGGGCTCTTGGGCGCTGGTCGGGTTTGACGGCGCTGTCTTCGACTGGCGCGATCAGACGGGCTATGACGATGCCTTCGCGGCACTGGCTGAACATATGCCGTTGCGATCTCTGGCGGTCGAAGGGCAGGTGATGCGCGTCTTTGTCTCCAAGGCATTTACCAGAGCCCGGCCCAACTTGCGGATCGTGGATGCTGAGCGCGAGATTTCCGGCCTGCGCATCATCAAGACGGACGATGACATTGCAGCGCTGCAAGCGGCAATTGATATCTCGGAACGAGCACTGGAACGAGTCATTGCGGATGTTCGTGTTGGTCAGACGGAAGTACAGATTGAGCAGGCCTTGATCCAAACGCTGTTCGCAGAAGGGGCTGCGTCGCTGGCCTTTTCGCCTATCGTGACAGCCGGAGGAAACTCGGCTCAACCGCATGGTAAAGCGCGCGCGGATTATCAGATCAAAGCAGGCGACGCGCTGCTATTCGATTTCGGCGCACGCAAGCATGGGTTTGCCGCCGACATCACACGCACCTTTTTTGTCGCCGAAGCCTCAGATGAGGGCAGGGCGGTCTACGACACGGTTTTGCGTGCCAACCTTGTCGGGTTCGAAGCTTGCCGACCCGGCGTAACGGCCCACGATATCGACGACGCGGTGACCAGCGTGCTCGAGGCCTCGCCCTATGCAGATCGTATCCGCACCAAGACCGGTCATGGGCTGGGCCGCGATGTGCACGAAGCGCCCTACATCATGCGTGGCAACGGCCAGATCATGCGCGCGGGCATGGTTTGGACAAACGAGCCGGGCCTCTATGACCTGGACAATTTCGGCGTTCGGATCGAAGATGACGTACTGGTGACCAAAGACGGTTGCCGGTCGCTGACAAGCTTTCCCAAAGAACTAACAATCATAGGCCGCTGATGTTTGGCTATTTCCTTACCCGCCTCGGCATGTTCATTCCGACATTTCTGGGCGTAACACTGATCTCGTTCATGTTCATTCGGGTGCTTCCAGGCGATCCGATCATCGTCATGGCCGGTGAACGCGGAATGTCCGAAGAACGCTATCAGGAAATGGTCGAGAAGCTTGGCTTCGACAAACCGGTTCTGCAGCAATACTGGGACTATCTGGTTGGTGTGTTGCATGGTGATTTGGGCGAAAGTTTTGTCACCAAGAAGCCGGTTTGGGACGAATTTTTTGCCCTGTTTCCCGCGACGCTGGAACTGTCGATCTGCGCCATGATTTTTGCGGTCGCTTTAGGGCTGCCTGCTGGCGTTATTGCCGCTGTGAACCGGGGCAAAATCTTCGACCGGGCGCTGATGTCTTCTGCGCTGATCGGGTATTCCATGCCGATCTTCTGGTGGGCGCTGTTGTTGATCATCGTGTTTTCCGGCAACCTTGGTTGGACGCCTGTCTCAGGCCGGATCGACCTGCTGTACTACTTTCCAAGCGTCACAGGTTTTATGTTGATCGACAGTCTGCTGTCCGGGCAGGAGGGGGCCTTTGGATCGGCTGTACGCCATCTAATTCTGCCGACCATCGTCTTAGGCACGATCCCTTTGGCCGTAATTGCGCGCCAGACCCGTTCGGCCATGCTGGAAGTGTTGGGTGAGGATTACATCCGCACGGCCCGCGCAAAGGGGCTCGCCCCCGCACGGATCAATGGGCTGCATGCGCTGCGCAATGCGCTGATCCCGGTGATTACAGTGATCGGCCTGTCGGTCGGCACTTTGCTGGCCGGGGCGATCCTGACCGAGACAATCTTTAGCTGGCCAGGCATCGGCAAGTGGATGGTCGATAGCATTTTCCGCCGCGACTACCCGGTGGTGCAGGGCGGCCTGCTGATGATCGCCGTGATCGTCATGCTGGTAAACCTGCTGGTCGATGTCCTTTACGGCGTCATCAACCCCAAAATCCGGAGGCGATGATGGCTGAATTGTCCGCGACCCCACCAAAAACCGAAGACCGCCCCAGCGCTCTGCGAGAGTTCTGGTATTACTTCAGCGAAAACCGCGGTGCGGTGATGGGCCTTTGGGTCTTTGCCGCTTTTGTCTTCTGCGCGGCCTTTGCGCCTTTGTTGGCCCCCTACGACCCGACTGAACAATTCCGCAATCACATCCTGCAACCCCCTGCGTGGCAAGAAGGCGGCAGTTGGGCCTTCCCGTTGGGCACCGATCCGCTGGGCAGGGACATGCTGTCGCGGCTGATCATGGGCTCGCGCTATTCTTTCTTTGTCGGCATCGTGGTGGTTTGTGTGGCCGTGACGGGCGGGGTGATTGTCGGCCTGCTGTCGGGTTTCGCGCCCAAATGGGTCGATACGATGATCATGCGGGTGATGGACATCATCCTGTCCTTCCCCTCACTGCTGCTTGCGCTGGTTCTGGTTGCGATCCTTGGTCCCTCGTTGACCAACGCAATGATTGCCATCGCCATTGTTTTCCAACCGCATTACGTGCGTTTGACACGGGCATCAGTGTTAGCAGAGCGGCAAAAGGACTATGTGACCTCGGCTCGCGTTGCCGGTGCTAGCAAGGCCCGACTGATGTTCAAGACCGTGCTGCCGAATTGCCTGGCCCCGATCATCGTGCAGGCGGCGCTGTCGTTTTCGACCGCCATTCTGGATGCCGCAGCCCTTGGCTTTCTGGGCATGGGGGCGCAGCCGCCCACGCCGGAATGGGGCACCATGCTGGCCGAAGCACGTGAGTTTATTCTGCGTGCGTGGTGGGTGGTGACGTTCCCCGGTCTGGCCATCCTAGTCACGGTGCTGGCCATCAACCTGATGGGCGACGGTCTGCGCGACGCGCTGGACCCTAAGCTAAAGCGGAGCTGACGACATGAGCCTGTTGGATATCCGAAACCTCACCGTTGAATTCGCAACCGCCTCGGGTCAGTTCCGGGCTGTGGATGGTGTTGATCTGTCTGTCGACAAGGGCGAGTTGATGGCCATTGTCGGCGAAAGCGGCTCGGGCAAATCCGTGTCGATGCTGGCGCTGATGGGATTGCTGCCATGGACCGCTACAATCACCGCAGATCAACTGAGTTTCGAAGGCATTGACCTGACCAAAATCTCGGCCCGTGACCGACGCAAGATCATTGGCAAGGACATTGCCATGATTTTTCAGGAACCGATGTCGTCGCTGAACCCTTGCTTTACAGTGGGTTTCCAGATCAAGGAGGCCTTGCGCATCCACCTGGGCCTGAACCGAAAGGACCGCCACCAACGCGCTATTGAACTGTTTGATCAGGTCGGAATCCCCGCACCCGAAAGCCGCCTGAACACGTTTCCGCACCAGATGTCCGGCGGCATGAACCAACGGGTGATGATTGCGATGGCCATCGCCTGCAAACCCAAGCTGTTGATTGCGGACGAGCCGACAACGGCACTGGACGTGACAATTCAGGCGCAAATCCTTGATCTGTTGGTTCGCCTTCGGGATGAGCAGGGCATGGGTTTGGTCCTTATCACGCACGACATGGGCGTTGTCGCCGAGACCGCCGAGCGGGTTCAAGTCCAATATGCTGGCCAAAAGGTCGAGGAGCAGGCAGTCAAAGACCTGTTCCGAACCCCGCGCCACCCCTACACAACTGCGTTGCTTAACGCGCTGCCGGAACGGGCGACGTCGAAGATGCTGCCTACCATTCCCGGCGTCGTTCCAGGGCAGTTTGACCGGCCAAAAGGGTGTCTGTTCAGCCCCAGATGCCAATATGCAGATGATCTTTGCCGATCGTTGCCCCCAACTCCGCACAGCGCGGAATTCGGCAAGGCTCGTTGCCATTACGTTGAAAAGATAACAACCGGAGAGCTGGCATGACCGCCCCCATTGTTCAGGCCAGTGATTTGGCCAGGTTTTATACCGTAAAAGGCGGGTTGTTGTCGAAGGCCGAAACGGTCAAGGCATTGTCTGGTGTAGATTTCGAACTGCGGCCGGGCAAAACGCTGGCGATCGTAGGAGAGTCCGGTTGTGGGAAGTCCACCCTCGCAAGGGTTGTGACGATGATCGAAGAACCGACCTCGGGTAGTCTGACCATCGATGGCGTTGAAATATCTCCATCGAAATGGGCCCAGATGCGTGAAACTGTACAGATCGTGTTTCAGGATCCCTACGGCTCGCTCAACCCGCGCCAACGGATTGGTCAAATCCTGCAAGAGCCATTGATAATTAACCGTCGCGAGATGTCCGCAGCCGACCGCGAGGCGCGCGCGCGTGAAATGATCGACCTCGTGGGTTTGCGCCCCGAACATTACGACCGCTACCCACACATGTTTTCGGGCGGGCAGCGGCAGCGGATTGCAATCGCCCGCGCCTTAATGCTGAACCCCAAGGTGCTGGTGCTGGATGAGCCGGTTTCAGCACTGGACGTCTCAATCCAGTCGCAAATTCTGAACCTGCTGGTCGAACTGCAGGAACGTCTGAACCTTGCCTATCTGTTCATTTCGCATGATTTGTCGGTGGTGAAGCATTTTGCCGACGATGTGATCGTTATGTATTTAGGCCGCGCGGTTGAAAAAGCTCCGAAAGAAAAGCTGTTTGCTGCCCCTCGACATCCTTATTCCAAGGCTCTTTTGTCGACGACGCCTCGCGCAGATCCCGACGCGCGCAAGGATCGGATCAAACTGGAAGGCGAGCTTCCGTCCCCGATGAACATCCCCAAAGGCTGTGCCTTTGCACAACGGTGCTGGCTTGCAACCGAAGAATGCCGCGCCGCGCCGCCAGAACTGAGCGGGACAGACCACAAAGTGGCGTGCCTGCATCCACTGGGGTAGGGATGGGGGACCTTCAGCCGGATTCGCCTTTCCGTGTCTTGATAACCATCGCCAGCAACTGATCCTTGGTCCGTTGAATATGCTTGGTCAGCAGTTCACCTGCGGCATCAACCTGACGTTTGCGTGCCAGCGACAAAAGCTGTCGGTGATCTTGCTTGGCGGGCTCGCGCTGTTCCATGACGCTTAGATGCATACGGACATAGCGGTCCGATTGCAGATTGACCCGTTGAAGAATCTCATTGGTCAGCCCACGATCAGCAGCCGCATAAAGGGCTTTGTGGTATTCATAATTCAGGCTGCCCCACCGCCCGACATTATAAGCTTCGTAAGACCTTTCCATGTCATCGAGCAGCTTCTCGCACCTGGCGAAATCAGCTTCCGTCATCTGCGGAATGGACCTTTTAAACAGGTCGACCTCCAAAAGAACCCGAAGGTCGAAAATCTCGCCAATTTCCGAAAGCGAATGCGAAGTCACCGATGCACCACGGTTGTTAGTCAGCTGCACAAGGCCTTCGGCATCCAGCCGTTTCAGAGCTTCGCGGATCGGCATGCGCGAAACATCATAATCCTCGGCAAGGGCCTCCTGACGGATGGTTTCACCTTCGGCCATCTCTCCGCTTAGGATACGTTCCCGCAGATCATTTGTGATGACTTCCGGAAGACTTTGACGTGCGATCGCGCGGGTTCTGGGCATAAGAGTGGTCTCGGTCGGTGTAAGTTGTATCCAAAATACAAAATGAGCGTTCGATTTCCAAGGGTCTTACATCTATTGATAACTTAAAGTTGCTCGAGCGTTTCAGCAGGCCAGCGACGATGCGGTATTCGAACGCGAAGGAGGGGTGTAGTGGACAGCCAACGTTTCCTGCCCAGGGGGGCGATTTCCGTCGACGTTCCCTATGATGGACCACCCAAGGCCTTTCATTTCCTGTTGCTGCCTAATACCACGATGTTGGCGTTTAGCGCTGCGATTGAACCCTTGCGTATTTCAAACCAACTGGCCCGAAAGCAATTGTTCGAATGGTACGTCCTGTCCGCAGATGGCGCACCGGTCACGTGTTCGAACGGAATCCGCATTCAAGCCGACCAACCCATGCATGATCTAGAGCAGGGGGCCTATACCTTCGTGTGTTCCGGCACTGAGCCGATGGCCTCGTTTGACACCCGGGTTCTGAATTGGATCCGTCGGCAAAAGGCACATGGATGTGATTTTGGCGGTATCTGCACCGGGGCATTTGCCTTGGCCAAGGCCGGCCTGATCGGCGACAGAAAGTTCACCGTTCATTGGGAAAATCGCCCCGGGTTTTGCGAGTATTTTCCGACAATGACACCAACCCAGAGCCTGTACGAGATTGACGGCAAGCTGCGCACTTGCGGGGGAGGGCACGCCAGCACCGATATGATGCTGGAAGTGATCGAGGAATTGTTCGGCAACGCCCTGGCCATCAACGTGTCCGAGATGTGCTTGCACCGACGCGTCGGAGAAAGTGGCAGCAATCAAGTTTCGCCAGTCTCGGCCCTTTTGGGGACGCGCAACGCCAAGCTGGTCGAAGCTGTCCAAATAATGCGGGACAACATTGAATCGCCGCTCAGTCTTGAGGCGGTAGCGGATCAGGCGTCTCTGTCCAGACGCCATATGGAACGGCTGTTCCAGCAGCACACAAAGATGTCGCCCGGCCAGTATTACAACAACCTCAGGCTAGATCGTGCCTTCGCCCTTTTGAATGAAACCGACCTCAGCGTATCCGAGATTGCCTTTGCATCCGGGTTTTCCAGCACGGACAGGCTTTCAGTTCATTTCCGAGGCCGGTACAATGTCTCGCCGCATAACTTCCGCAGATCGTGGTCGCACGAAAGTGGCAACTAAGACCGTTGGTGAGACTTGGATACCGAGGTGCAATCCAGCTCTGGACTGCCACAGTGGATTGACCGAGCGGGGCGTTCCCTTCATCTTCAATTGCGTGATCGACACTTCGCTGCGCCTGCCATTGCGCAATTTTGAAGCACCGCTTTTTGCCAGCATAGCGTTGGCCCCTTTATCATGGACGTTATCATGAACACATCCGGTATCCGCAACGAAGGCATGCGTATTGGCGGCGAGATTGTCTTTACCGATGCTAAAATCCCGGTCCACTACCCCTACACGAGTGAGGTTGTCGGTACCGTCCCTGCCGGCACTTCTGAACATGTACGCAAAGCTTTTGAGATCGCCGCAAATTACACGCCCAAATTGACGCGTTACGAACGCAGCGAGATTTTGCGGCGCACCGGCGCGTTGATTGGTGAAAATCGCGAAAACCTCGCAAAATGGCTGACGCTTGAGCTTGGCATCTGCCATCAGCACTCGATCTATGAAACCAGGCGCGCGCAGGACGTTTTTCAGTTCGCTGCCTCCGAGGCCCTGAAGGACGATGGTGAGGTTTTCTCGTGCGATCTGACCCACAACGGCAAGGCGCGCAAGATTTTCACCAAACGCGAGCCGGTCAGAACCATCAGCGCAATTACACCGTTCAATCACCCTCTGAACATGGTCAGCCACAAGATTGCACCGTCCATTGCCACCAATAACAGCATGGTCTGCAAACCGACCGAGCTGACCCCACTGACGGCCCTGACGCTGGCGGACATACTGTACGAGGCAGGGCTGCCGCCCGAAATGTTTCAGGTCGTGACTGGCTGGCCAAAAGATATCGGCGATGAGATGATCACCAATGAACACATTGACATAGTAACCTTCACGGGCGGTTTGCCGGTAGGCAAGATGATCGCGTCCAAGGCGGGTTACAAACGGCAGGCACTGGAGTTGGGCGGCAACGATCCTCTGATCGTGCTGAATGATCTGAATGACGCCGATCTGGACAAGGCCGCCAGTATAGCTGTGGCCGGGGCCACAGGGAATTCGGGGCAACGCTGTACCGCGATCAAACGCATTCTGGTTCAGGAAAGCGTGGCAGATAGATTTGTGCCACTTGTTCTGGAAAAGGCAAAAGCGATCCGGTTTGGTGACCCTCAGGACCCAGAAACGCAATTGGGTTGCGTTATCCACGCACAAGCCGCCGAGTTGTTCGAAAACCGCGTGCTGAAGGCTGCGCAAGAGGGCGCAGAAATCCTCTATCACCCCGGCCGCGACGGTGCACTGTTGCCGCCGATCGTCGTCGACAAGGTGCCCCACGGCAGCGAGTTGGTGATGGAAGAAACATTTGGTCCAATCGTGCCGATCGTTCGTGTTCCAGATGATGATGCGCAAGTCATGCAGATCTCAAACGGCACCGCATTTGGTTTGTCTGCGGGTGTCTGTACAAATGATCTGAACCGGGCGATTACCTACATCAACGGTTTGAACGTTGGCACCTGCAACATCTGGGAACAGCCCGGCTACCGGATCGAACTGTCTCCTTTTGGCGGCATCAAGGACAGCGGCAACGGCGTCAAGGAAGGCGTGATCGAGGCGATGAAATTTTTCACCAACGTCAAAACTTATTCACTGCCCTGGCCCGAGTGACTTTTCAGCCCTCTTTCTGTTGCGGAAAATTGTGACAATTGCACAAACATAGGGCTCAGCCCTGCGCAACGTTCTGCCGTTGTACACCCAAGCCTTTGATGCCCAACTCCATCCTGTCGCCGGGTTTTAAATAGGTCGGCGGATTTTGGCCCATGCCCACGCCCGGAGGGGTGCCTGTTGAAATCACATCTCCCGGCTGTAGCGACATGAACTGCGAGAGATGAGAGATTACTGTCGCCACGCCGAAATGCATCGTTCGGGTCGATCCATCCTGAAACCGTTGCCCGTTCACCTCAAGATACATCTGCAGGTCCTGCGGATTGGGTACCTCATCCCGTGTCACAAGCCATGGACCTATAGGACCCAACGTGTCGGCGGATTTGCCTTTGACCCACTGGCCCGAACGGTGCAGTAGGAAATCGCGCTCTGATATGTCGTTGATGACGCAATAACCCGCGACATGGCTCAAGGTTTCGGCTTCCGAGACGTATTTGGCCTCTTTCCCGATCACCACACCCAGCTCCACCTCCCAATCGATTTTGACCGAGCCACGAGGAATTTCGACCGTGTCGTTGGGGCCAATAATGGCTGAAGTTGCCTTGAAAAAGATCACCAGTTCCTGCGGCAGCTCCATCCCACTTTCGGCCGCGTGATCGGCATAGTTCAGACCAATGCAGACGAACTTGCCGACCTGACCGACGCAAGCGCCAATTCGCGGTTGACCATCCACCAGAGGCTGGCTTGCCGTATCCAACCTGCGCAATCGGTCCAGGGCTTCATCGCCAAGCGACTCGCCTGTGAGATCATCAATCACACCCGACAAATCACGAATTGCGCCCTTGGCATCCAGAAGACCGGGCTTTTCAGCGCCCTTGGGACCGAACCGCAGTAATTTCATTGATGGTGTTCCCTTTACTCAGGGCTTCCGGGGCCATCATTAGCGAACAGAGGTGTGGATGAGAAATTCCGTTGTATTTGACCGGACAGTACACTTATCGCCCCCCTGCACCAAAAACTCAAATCTTGTGGTGAATTAAACAGAGGACAGAGATACTGTAATCTCATTTCGTAATTTTAAATTTTTTGTGCTAGTGTCCGAGCAGATTTTACTGATTTCTTTCAAAGGTACTATTTATCGTGAGCAACAATTCACAAAACACGTTCAGGTTGCGTCCGATGGAAAGGGCAGATCTGGATTCCGTTCTGAGTTGGTTTCAGGACGTTGAAGACCTTGCGCGTTTTGATCGTACAACGCGCGTGCCCCTCAATACATCGCATGCCGAAGAATTTTGGAGAGATTCATTTACGTCTTCCGATGCCAGCCGCAAATGTTGGTTTGTCGTCGAGTCCTCCGCAGGTGAGGCCGTTGGGCTGGCCGGTCTCGAGTCTATCTCGAACATCAATCGCGATGCAGTGGTTGCAGTTTTCGTCAACAAGGCAATGCGCAGATCTGGCGTCGGGCTTCGGGCATCCGCTTTGGTGCTGGATCTGGCATTTCGACAGCTGGGGCTAAACCGCATAACGTCTTATTATCGTGAGGACAATCATCACAGCCGTGATCTTGTTGCCAAGATAGGATTCCAGATTGAAGGGACGATGCGTCAAGCGTGGTTCGCTGAAGGTGAGTTTCAGGATATGGTTGTTGTGGGCATTCTGAAATCCGAGTGGATGGTTCGCCGAAACGTTCTGGCACAGGAACTGGATGCGAATACGATCGTGACATTGGGGCCGAATGATTGCGCCGCCTGGTCATGGCCGCCTCAGATCGCAGAGGTGTGATCAGTTCCGATCAAAACTGCTTCGGTCGTCAAAAACGTTTTTTGATATATGTTGGTTACGGGTCCGCTATGAATCCGAAAAAAGAGTAACACTTGTGAGTACGACAATTTCTGACATTCCAATTACGCAACGGCTTGGCGCAGTATTGTTCGCCGATGTCGTAGGATACTCCAGGCTTATGAGCGAGAATGAGCTGGATACCTATAATGAATTGAAAGCATTGATTTCTTTGCTTGAGGCATCGTGCGCAAAGTACAACGGTCGGGTGGTAGAGGTACGTGGGGACGGGATTCTGGCCCTGTTCGAAACTGCCACCAGCGCGGTGGAATTCGGGGTCGAATTGCATCAAATCGCAAGCGATCAGAATAAAACCCGCGCGCAGGATCAGCGAATCAAGTTCCGGGCCGGGATTCACCTTGGTGAGATTCTGATAGACGAGCGGGGCATTCATGGTGACAACGTCAATATCGCGGCCCGGTTGCAAGAAATAGCCGAGCCTGAGCGGGTCTATGTCAGCTCTGCCGTGTATGATCAGGTCTGCAATCGCCTGCGTTTTGGGTACGAGTTTCTGGGGCCAAAACAGCTCAAGAACATCATGAATCCTGTCTCGACCTACTGCGTCCGCAGCGAAGTGGCAGGCGCGACCATGGCCGGCACGATGCGCCCTGATCTGAAAGGGGACATATTCGAACGGCCGGATACGCCGTCGGTGGCCGTTCTGCCCTTCAGCAGCTCTGGCGGCGATGAGTCCGACAGTTGGATCGCCGAAGGTCTGACGGACGACATCATCATGAATCTGTCCAAGTTCCGGAACCTTTTTATCATCGCCCGGAACTCGTCATTTTTCTTCAGGACACAGTCGATGCCTCCGAAAGAGGCCGCGCAAAAGCTGAATGTCCGCTATGTCGCGCGCGGCAGTGTACGTCGGTCAGCCAGTCGGATCAGGATTTCCGCCGAGTTGATTGATGCCAACACCGAGCGCACGATCTGGGGCGAACGGTTCGATCGCAAGATTGACGATATTTTCGACATTCTTGATGAGGTCACAGAGTGCATTGTGGCGGCCACTGCGGTGATGATCGAGTCGCATGAAAAGCAGCGCATGATTCAGGCGATTCCAAACGATCTCGAAGCCTATGGATCGGTCCTGCAAGGCCAGCACCACATCTTCAAATACACCCGAAACGACAACCGCAAGGCGCAGAATTTCTATCAATCGGCCCTTGAAAGGGACGAAGGGTATGCCCGAGCCGCCGCGGCGCTGTCGCGAACCTTAAATATCGACTGGCGTTATTCCTGGGCCGAAGAGCCGTCACAATCGCTGGAAAAGGCGTTGATGTTGGCGCAGCGCGCGATTGAGCTGGACCCGACCGACGCGCGTGGTTTCGGCGAATTGGGCTATGTGCATCTTTACCGCAAAGAGCATGACGCCGCCATCCAATCCTATCAGAGGGCGCTGGCGTTAAACCCAAATGACGCGGATATGCATTCTGACTTTGCCGATGCGCTGGCTCATTCAGGCGACAACGAAACGGCCATAACGCATCTTCAGCAGGCAATGCGTCTCAATCCCTATTTCCCGGATCAATACCTTTGGCATTTGGGTGGGGCGTATTACAATCTAAGACGCTATGAGGATGTAATTGAGACGGTCAACAAGATGAACAATCCGACCGAGGGGCAGCGTATGCTGGCCGCAAGCTATGCTCAGCTAGGTCAAACGGACATGGCCCGCCTGATAAGGGAAAAGCACCGCGAGGCGCATCCGAACTTTTCGCTAGCCCGATGGACAACCGTTCAACCGGATCGGCTAGAGGAAGACACGCAGCACTTTGTGGAAGGTCTAAAAAAGGCCGGGTTCTAAAAATGCAAAGGGGCACCGCGTTCCGGTGCCCCTGAGCTTACTTTCGAAAACTGGATTTAGTCGCCGCCGCGTACCTTTGCGCCGCTGACTTTGGCACCGCTCACCTTCGCGCCACTGACTTTGGCACCGCTGACCTTGGCCCCACTTACTTTCGCGCCGCTGACTTTGGCACCGCTGATAGCCGGGCTGTCAAAGCCGAAATAGATGTCCAGCAGGACTTGTTCGAACTGGCCGGTCATCACGTCCATACGCATGGTCTGGTCAGATTTGTCATACTTCCAGAAGCGAATACCGTCGGCCACCTGATAATCTGCTGCAGCGACGCCGCCGATACCCGGTTCCTTCGGTGCTCTGGAAGCGTTGTCCGGGGGCTCATTGGGATCAGCGACCAGACCGCCTTTACCATGGACCAAAAAAATCACCGGCTCCGGCAAATCGTAATAAGTACCTTCAAAGGCAAAGCCATAAATCTTTGCGAACCGAGGACCGTTTAGCTCTTTTTCTCCATTTTCCACCCCAAACTGTTCGTCGAGATGCTTGTTGGCGCCCTTGCCACCGGACGGGATACGTTTGTACTCTAAATCTTCGAGCTCGCGACCATATATCAACACTTCTGAAAAACTGAGCAAGGATTCAGGCATATCTCTCTCTCCCAATTATGGGATCGACGAAGCCAGAACCCTCATCTCCCCCTCAAAATAAACTCGAAAAATATTCGAGCAAATGCGTTCCAATAAACTTCTTCCGATTGCATGCCATAAAACCGTTTAAAAATAAAGGATTTTACAAGTTACCCTGGCACCTGCGTGCGAACCGAAGCAGAGTGGCTGTCTTCTTCGGGATCGGGAAGACGCGGACCGGCAGATGTCAGACCAATATCTCGCATGCGGAAGTTGCCTTCGATGATGTTGCGAAACGCACCGCCAGTGATTTCCTGATCAACCGCCAGCAGGGCCTTTTCAACACCGAAATAGCTGAGCATATCTGCATCCAGCCGCTCCCACGTGTCGGCCAGATAGGTTCCCAGAAAATCGCGCGCCTCAAGCAAAGCAATCCGGAAACCTTCGGGGTTTTCGGCATAACGGGCATCGAACA
Source organism: Ruegeria atlantica (assembly GCF_947495585.1). Lineage (GTDB taxonomy): Bacteria > Pseudomonadota > Alphaproteobacteria > Rhodobacterales > Rhodobacteraceae > Ruegeria > Ruegeria atlantica_G. The sequence continues at coordinate 277,737 of NZ_CANLZK010000003.1, forward strand.
CGTCCTGCATAACCTCGCTGTAATCCGGAGAATCTTCCAGTTGATCGGACAGGTGTTCTTCTTCAGGTGAGATCAGCCCATGCAGCAGCAGGCGTTCGTGATAAATATCTACGAAAATGTCGAACATCGCTCCGGTCAATGGTTCTGACAGATCGTGTTCGCTGGTCCATCCGGCCGCAAACTCTGACATGGACCGGGTGTTGGCGGCAATTCGGATTTGCGCGTTTTCCCCCAGTTCGGCAAACCGGTTCAAACGATTGAATGTGTACAGGTTGCCCCGCGTGTTTTTTAACAGTGCGTCAACAACCGAACCAAAATGCAGCGACGCAAGAAGGGCGACCATATCGGCAGCGGACTCGTGAAATCCGTAATATTCGCCCGACGCATCCCCGTCTGACGGCATACCAATGACACTATAGATAATGGCATGTCCAATTTCATGGGAGACAACGTCAAAGTTCAGGCTGTATGGGCGGTACTCATCTCCATGTTCGTGTGTGCCGCCTGTTTCCAGAAACCCCCAGCCAATATGTGCGTTGTCCAGACTGGGAAGCAGGGACAGTTCGAGCCGGTCGAAATCGGGCGCGAAATGCCACGGGATTGGTCGATCAAAATACCCTTGCCACACATCCATTGTAAAATGGGCCGACCCGAACAAATGCGCCGCCTCAAATGAGGGGTCGGATGGGGCAATATGAAAGAAATTCCCAAACTCATCTGGCATCGCGGGCGGCTGAGTGTACCCGTCCCATGGCGGCAGATACATGCCCGGTCCATTTGGCCCTGGAACGATGGCACCGTAAGGTGTGGTTTTGCCAACAGGATTGACGGTGTACATGCGCGGGCCGGATGGGCCCGGTCCGATGCTGCCCTGCGGAGCCGAAATCTCAACCAGTTCGGGTTGAACACCCGGCTCCAGAAATGGCGATTGCGGGTATAACAGGAACCGTGTGCCGGGTTCGTCGTTTAAAGACTCATGTGCATTCATCAATCGATCCTTCGTGCCTGACGGATGCCGCCTTGCCGTTGGAGGCCCCCGCGCTGGAATTCCTGCCGCAAAACAAAAACTCAGCTTCGATAAGATCATCAAGCGCCGCACGCCCGGTTAGGCCAAGCGAGATCGCATAGCTGTCAAGATTATCCGGTACGTCCGTGCCAAGACTTTTTTCAAAGTACCACAAAACCATACGCAGGCGATCCGCCCCCGAGACGGGGCCATTCACAACGGCAGCATTACTCTTGGCGACTGCCCGATCTCGCAGCTCGACATATTTGCCGGTTCGTTTCAGTTCGGCCAGTAGTGGCCCGTCTAAATGGCGTAAACGCGCAGCGACCGCCGCATCGATCCGGGCGGCATCCGCCAGCATGTCTTCATACCCCGCGAGGTTCAGATCATTCGAATCCAGCCATTCCATCAAATGCGCTTTATGAGACAATCCTGCTTTGGCCCTGTGGTCCGTCATTTGCCGGATCAGGGTTTCGCGATCAGGTTGCTGATCCTGCTCGGTCGCTTCTTCTTGCGCGATAACGCTCAGCACCGCCCGGTCGCGCAACTCGGAAAAAAGTTCCGGATCCAACCTCAATTCGTCTATCACGGCGTTGTTTTTGACTACGTCGGCATCGATGCGATTGCGTAACTGTTTCCAAACCAATGTCGGTTCGGTACGGGTGACAGGGTTTGAGGGTAGGGTGCCTTGCGACAGGCAATCCGCCATTAGCGCCAGCATCGTGCGGGCGTCATCCGCCTTGGCATCAACTTGGTTCTTCGGCAGCCAATCCAGAAAGGCCTCAACTCCGGGCAGGTTGTTTACTTCTTGGCCGATGTCTTGCCAGATGCGGTGCCGGTAGTGTCTGGATTTAGCATGCTCAAGAATTTCGGCGGCACTTTCAGCAGGTAAAATCCCTTGGGCCTGCGCCTGTTTGACTGTGGCTCGGATAGACACCATCGGTGTACTAAGCGGTTGAAATCCCAACTCGGCCGGGCTGTGCAGCACTGCGACCTCATCGTCATCCTGCAAAACGCCGCTGAGGTAGTCCTCAAAGATTCCGCCGACACCGATCATTCCAAAATCGGCAAGTTCCGCGGCACGCAGGGCGCCCATGCTGGCGCTGCCAAAGACCGGTATCCCTTGTTCCATCGCCCACAAGATTTCTTTGTGCCAGACCGAGGGCACACCTTCGAAGAACCCATCTATGATCCCAATGGCGTGCGGTTGATCCTTGGCTGCGCGATATACATCACCCCGCTGAACAGGGGGCAGGACCGCAGCATTCAACTGTGCCGTGACTTCCTGTGCTGGCAGGGTAGGGCCCACAAATACAACGACGGTCATGCGGTTTCCTGCCTGATCTGCAGTGCTCTTAGGCCCGGGATATAGTCCGCATCGTCGTGTGGCGCTTCCAAGCCCGGTATGACCGCTCGAACAACCGATAGATCATATTCAGGCCGAGACAAGTCCACGATCACCACCTGAGAAATCCCGACGGCCTCTAATCTGTTCAACAGCAAAGCCAAGTCATCCTCGAATGTCTGGGTTAAATGCGTCGGGCAGTCCTGGAAATTCTCTGTCGGAGGGGCACGATCTATCAGATCCCGTACATATCTACATCGATCAGATTGCGCCTGGTCAGTGAATTCTGCTGGATCCAGATCATCGCGGGCGCCCGAGATATAGGTCAGCCGGGTCTGAGCAGCTTCTGTCACCGAGCGCAGCAACGCGATTGCTCTATCCGGATGGCATCCGTCGCCGATGCCGATGTGACCAGGTTGCCCGCCGGCCTCACAGATCACGCACCGAAAACTGGCAATTCCGGTATCCGACGTGGTGTTCCACAGCCCGATCTCCAGATTTGCGCCGGTGACTTTTTCAATGGCCGCCTGACATCGTGGGTCGTCGACAGTGCCGAGATCAACGCGCGCGGTCGTGGTTTGATGAGACCACAGCGTCGTTGCATCCCGCTCAATCAATTCGCAAATCGCATGACAACTCGCTTCGGCATCATTATTGCCCGAAGCCAAACCGTTTGTTGTTCTGGGAAAGGCGCGTTGTCCGGCGAGTGGAGCAGCAGTGTAGTCAGTGTCCACCATCTCAAGCGGAACCCAGCAGGTCCGTTGGCTTTTCAAATCCCGGCCTTCGACCCACAACATGTTGCTATTGGGATCAAATTGCGCGCCGGTGACTTTAGGCAATCGCTCCACATCCACAACGGTCGCTTCATCAGCCAAATCGGTATGTCTTGCAAGCCGTTGCGGAAGTCGCACACGTTCGGCATGCCAGGATTCGATCGCTTCCATAACGCCTGAAGCTTGCGCTGCCTGCAGCGACAGTCCCTTACCAAGTGACACCGCAACAGATCGGGAATTGGGACGAGCAACCATGACGGTAGGCAAACCAATCCGATCCAGGCCGGTCAGGTTTGCGATCCGAGTTATACCCATTTCCCGAAGAAATGGTTGCACAATGCTTAGAGTGCGCGCGGGGTCGCGCAGACGATGAGTGTCATGCACGTAGGTCTTTTGTGAACTATCGGTCATTTCATCGACCTTGCCAAAACAAACGTGCAGGTTCGCACAATAAAACAAACTATACGCAAATAGGATGGTAGATGAATTCGCGATGGTCAACCTCGCTAGTTTCTGGCGTCGATTTTGGAATTTGGCGACAACTTCCAAAAATTAATTTTTACATAAGATAGATTATGCGTATTTTATTGCTGTTGAGGCTAAACTGTCCGACTACGTAAATAATGGGACTGAATTATTGAGACTCGCCTCCCATTGAATTCAACACCTTTGGATTTTTGCGCTTATTTAATGTTTCGATGGTTCAAGCGCTTCAAGTCTACGTCAAACGAACGCCAGTGAGCCTCTTCGCAACCTGGAAACCGGCGCAGTGTGTCTTACTTGAGTTTGGTTGATCAGCAGAATACCCTGCCCCAGCGCTCGGCCCAAAGCTGCCGTTCATCGCGTCGCCCGCCGCCGTAGTGCAGCTCTCGCATTGCAGCCATTCATGCTTTGCCTGACCTCAACAGATCAGGCTGAAGCGCAAGAACCGGTGGGTCGTGAACGTGCTGCGTCGATAGCAATCAGAGATGTGTCGGAGCTTGCGATTGCTAAGAAACTAGCCAGGTCAGCGTTGTTCCCAAAAGCTTGATTGGGACATCCAATTCCCCGTCTTCCTCTTCTGAGTAAATGCGAAATGCAGGCCCCGAGATAGCGACGCGTTCATTGTGCGGAACGCTTTCGACGCAATGTATCACGCTGTCCAGTATCTTTTGACCATGAGGGGTTTGTACCTCTGCAGCGTATTCCGTCTTGGCGCGTTCAGAGATGCACTCTCGAAGATCCACTTCATTTGCAGTAGGGATAGGCTCCCAAGTGGCCAGCCCGGCTCAATAACCAGAAACGTCACGCGAGTATTCGTGATAGATACCCGGGTCAAAGATGGAATTAATCGCCAGTTCTCGCTTGGGAAGAAGGTCCTCGGAAAACACCTGGGCGGCCTCAAAGACACCGGATGTCAGAAAGCGCGCACTTTCTGGAACCTCGCCCAGAGTCGCCGTCGGATCATTGGCCACAAGGTTGTAACCCCAAACCCCGAATGACGGAATCGAAACCTGATAGTTCACCACCTGCGGGAAAATCTCGGAAAGGGTCTCGGAAATCGTCCAATAGGTATGCGGTGAAAAGAAGGGAGAGCTGCTTTGAGTGACCAAAGCACCATCGTCGCTCAAAATGCTGTTCACCATGGCATAGAACTCGATCGAATAGAGCTTTGACAGCGCTTCGTTATGGGGGTCGGGAAAGTCTACAATGATCCGATCGTAAGTTTGATCGGTAGATTTGACATAGTTGAATGCATCGGTGTTGTAGACGTTCAGAATCGAGGCCTCCATGCTGTTTTCGTTCAGGCGCGCGATAGGGGCCAGATTGCGCCCCAGGTCGGTCATCGCCGGATCGAGATCAACAAGGTCGATGCGCGAGACGCTGGGGTGTTTCAGGATCTCTCGCACGGCCAGCCCGTCGCCTCCGCCCAGAACCAATACGGACTTGGGCGCGTTTTCCCCCCATGACAGAACCGGATGGACCAGGGCCTCGTGATAGCGATACTCATCCGCTTCGGCGAACTGTAGGTGGCCGTCGATGTAAAGGCGCACGTCATTTTTCTGCCAGGTGTTGGTGACCACCAGCGACTGATACTGCGACTGCTTGCGCCAGACGATACGGTCAAAATACAGATGGTCCTGCGCAAACGCAGTGATGCGCCCGGCCAGCAAAGTCAGCGCGAACAGCAAAACGATGGTCGCGATTGCGCTGACTAGCATCCGTTTGGGTGAATCCAGCTGGTCGCGTAGGCAAAGGACGCTCAGCAAAGCGACCATGGCATTGGTCAGGCCAATGGCGAATGAGGATGAAATCAGTCCAAGCGATGGAAGCAACAGGATTGGAAACAAAACAGATCCGAAAAGCGCTCCGATATAGTCAAGTGATAGCACGTCGGCGATGGATTCCCGCGCGGTACTGCTTTCGGACAAGACCCGCATCAAAAGCGGAATTTCCAAACCGACGAGAAACCCGATGGTCGAGATAAAGGTAAACATTCCCACCGTGTAGAACCACGGCGCATAGGGAAAGAGCATGAACAATGACACGCTGCACAGGCCGCCGACCAAGGCCAGAATCAGTTCAACCCAGATAAACGTTTGGATCAGGTTGCCGTGGAAAAAGCGTGAGACATATGACCCGACGCCCATGGCAAACATGAAAAACCCGATGGTCAGTGAAAACTGATAGACCGAGTTGCCCAGCAGGTAGCTGGACACCGTTCCAATGATCAGTTCGTAGACAATGCCGCACAGGGCAACAACAAGGATCGCGCCAAGCAGAACCATCGCCTGCCGGCGTGGCAGCTCTGTGTAACGCGGTGTCAAAGTGTCGGTCATATTGAATTCCGAATAACTGGAAAGCCCGACGCGATTAGCGCCGGGCCTGAGTGGAGTATGTTGCGGACGCGGCGCCTTATTTACCGGCGCGCAGACCACCAGCGCGAGCGCTGCGCGGAGCTGAATAGCTGGCGCGCGGCGTCACGTTACGGTTGTTGAAGCTTGACGCGCTGATACCGGCCGAACGCTGTCGGCTGAGTAGGTTGCCAATCAGCGCACCGGCCAGGAAGCCAGCGCCCGAGAAACGCAGGCCAGCGGACTCACCAGTAGTGTCAGTGGCGATCAGGCGTCTGTTGGCCTCGTCAATCTCGATGGTAAAAATCTCACCTTCATCCGAGTCTCGTGCGCCGTTTGCATTAGCGTCTGCATAACCCGAGAACTTGGCGTCGGATAGAATTTCAAGACCCAGCGGCTCGTCATAAAAGCGCGGTTCCGAGTTCATGATCTGGGTGAGATACTCCGTGAACTCTTCCACTTGATCGTCCGAGGCTTCGGCGATGCTGTTAGCTGTCAGATATTCCTGATACTCGTTGATCGCAAATTCGGTCCGGTCCAGAACCTGCCCAAGATCGGCGGTCTGTTCGGACTTCGGGGCCAGGAACACCGAATACCCTATGAAGCCCACAACGCCCAAAATGACGATTGTTTTTAGATTTCCAAACATAATTTCTCCTATCGAGTTAAGACTGTGTTTTCAGGTTTCATCAAGGTCATAGGACCACCAATCCTGGTGCAGGTCCTTGCCGTAGAATTCTTTGAGCGCACCGCATTTCTTCATCCCCTGCCCCTGTAATTCGGCTGCATGTGCGTCGGACAGATCAGAGGGGACAGTAAGAATGGCCATGCGATATTTCTGCGTGCGAGCCAGCGAAAGCTGCTGATCCAGCCCGTTCAACCCGGTACCGGATTCGCTCCAGCGTAGTCCCGCTACATCGTTGGTTTCCGCGGCCTTTTGCAGGTCAACGACAGACAGACCTGTGGTTGAGGCAGGATGGGCGTGCGGTAGTTCGGGCGCATCCGGATTATCCAATCCATAGATGATTTTCGCCTCTCGCGGGCTGTGATACCCAGGTACGGTCAACTCGACCGCTGCCCCGAATTCTTCATACAGCTTATGCGCGGCGGCATAGATTTTCTTGCCGAACTCTTCGTAGTCACTGGTTTCGATGAAAATCTTGCGGATCTGTAGCTGCGCAAGCTTACCCAGCATGTCGTTCAACATCTGCCCGCCCAACCCTTTGCCGGTTTGGGCCTGATCCAGGTAGGTCCAGGACAGCCACGCAACATCAGGTACATCTTCGTCAATACTGTAGCCGATCAGACCGAGCACGTTGCCCCGATCTTGCAGGACAAACATGTTTTGGGTGCCCTCGTTAACAAATTTGTCTTCAGCCTCGGCCGCGTCATCTTCATCGGTCTGGGCGATGATCTGAATGGCAGGCGATACATGCCGCCATTCCATAGGCGTGAGGGTCGGCCCCTTCGAGCCGAACAACGCATTAAACAAGGCAAGACCTCCCCCGACCAACGCGGATGTAATGTGGGTGAAAACCGCGATCTGAGACCGCAGGTACAAAAACTCGGCGACGAGCAGAATGCATATCAGCGCAAGCGCCCAAACACGTTGGCTTGGCGGTCCCGCTGCTACAAGACCAAAGGCAACAAGGGCATAGGAAACGCTTGATAACCCTACGAACCCCGGCCCGACCAGAACGAACTCTGCCACTGTGCCGGCAACGACGCTCAGGATCACAAGGCCTGCGGTCCCGGTACTGCCCAAGCGAGGTTCGGTCAGACAGCCGCCGATGAAAATCATCACACAGTTGAGTGTCAGATGGCTCAGATCGCCATGCCGGATCACGAACAACAGATGGTCGGGCAAGCTTTGCACAGGCCCCGAATAACGCACCGGACCGAACAGCACGTAGACGCAAATCGCGCACAGGATTAGAGATATCGTGACCGGGCATCTGCGCAGCTCTCTCATTCGCCCTTCAACTGCCGGCGATAGCCAGCCGCGGCACGTTTTGTCCGATCAGGCCCCGTTTGATGGATTGCACCTCAATGCGCTGCGGGCGGAAATAGGATTTCAGTACATCCAGGCTGCGCTGCGGCTCGGCGTCGCCGCACATGAAGATATCAACGGCGGCATAACCATGCTCGGGCCAAGTGTGGATCGAGATATGGGACTCAGCCAACAAAGCCACCCCGGTAAACCCTGCACGTTGTCCGAAATCATGAGTTTCGACGTCAAGGACATGCGCTTTGGCTGCAATAGCCGCGCGTGTCAGAGCTTCTTCAGCTGGGGCAGGATCATAAAGTGCAGTTGAATCGAAGAAATCCGCTAAAAGATGTACACCTAAAGAGGGCAAAACAGCGCTCATAAAAAACTCAAAGCCTCAAACCATAAATTATTGATCCACTTCTATTTTATTGATCTCTGCAGTCAATCTGACTGCAGGGTTGCCCGGGTTTGACTGCCACGCTGTGGCAAAAACTACACAACCTATAGGGGATCATTAAAGAGTCTGAATATTTGCGTCAGACTCTCGTTTATTTCCGATCCATTCTTTGGGAAGCGTGCAACTCGCACTGGTTTCGGGCCCGCAAGGCAACACCATGCCGGTTGCGCAAGCGGTTGTACGTTGGTGAAACGACATAGCTCTGCCTGGTTGCGTTAGAACGGGCACCCCTGCCCCGCTTTAACGCAAAATCAGGAACTCAACATGCCCCAGCCTCGGGCCAAAATTTCACGGCGCTGAACATCGTGCGCATGAAACGGCAATCCGTCTCTCCAACCCTGGCCGGAGAGCATCACCGCATATCAATTCCCCTGAGTGCGAGCCTCAAGCCGTTCCAGATTAACAACTGTCGACAGCATCAAGCGATCGTGGCTCCAATCCTGAGTTTGGCGTACTGACGCCGAGCTGATGGCAAGAATGGTTGCCAATGCTAGGGTCATCCCAAGAAATACGGCAGGCAGAGGAGGACTTGCCGTCGACGCTTCGGTCAAGGCAATCACACGCAAACGCAACACATGCTTTGCTTTTGTCCCGTTCACCAAGGCCACATGAAGAATGCGTGGGCAGTTCATTGTAAGAGATCGCGAACAGTAATCCAGCAAACAGGCCGTATAGTCTTTGGCGTCTATCCCCTTACGCGAGACAACGGATTGGTCACAGGCCAACTCGCGCAGTCGGTCAAACTGGTGCTTAATCACCAGATATGCCGGGTTCCAGAACAGTAGCGGGCGCATCAGCTCAAAGCCCAGCTCCCACTCCACATCCATGGCACGGATGTGTTGAAATTCGTGTGCCAGAGCGAACCGCAATTCACGCGGTGTATTTAGCAAATGGCTGGGTAAGACGACGTGGCGGCGACGTAGGCCGCGCACAGCGAAGGGTACGTTTATCCGGTCCGACAAACGAATGTCTACCTTCGACGACCGCCGCCAAAGAAAGCTGGATCTCACGGTTTTGCGAATTGCCCATGCATCGCGAAGCACACGAATTGTCAAGAAAGTCGACACCAGGGCGAATGCAATCAAAACGCATGTTACAAGGACAGACGAACCAGAAAGAACGTGATCAAGCCAACGTTCGCGCGTGTTCAGCAGGGTTTCGAACTGCGCAGCCGGCATGGCAATATCACCACGCAAGTAGGCAGCCACGGCCAGATCCCCCAGTGCGACTGCGCGTCCAGGCCACAGAAAACCGATAAAGGCCGAGACACCCATTGCCAGCACCGGGCTCAGCACAACACAAATACAAAGTGCTTTGAGCGATCGAAGTTGTGCAACAAACCCATATCGCATAGACGATCGCGCGAACACGACGCGCACAGCCAGCCAGATAAGTGCCGACAATCCAAGTACAACATTTAACTCGAGAAAAGCGTCGAGAACCGGTTTAACCGCCGTCATTTTGCAGTCTCCTCTCTACCAGTGCTCGAATTTCCTCCAGATCATCTTCTGTCAGCCCCGCATCGTCGACCAACCTTGCAACCAAAGTTGCGGGGGTGTCGTCGAATAACGTTCGGGAGAGATTTTGCAGCGAACGCGACTGATACCTGTCTTTTTCCAGAAGTGGCCTATAAATCAACGATTTGCCGTTCTTTTCGCTTTCTACAAATCCCTTTTCATCGAGAATGCGCAAAATTGTTGCGCCGGATGTGTAGGCCAGATTTCGATCTGGCGCCAAACGATCAAGAACATCTCGGACTGAGCCCTGACCCAGCGCCCAGAGTTCATTCATGAACTCAAGTTCCACTTCGGTCAGCAAGTTTGTAGTTTTTTTCTTTCGCATCAGTCTCGGTGTCGCCATTTTTTAGTATGCCTGACAGACAAGCATCCTTTCACTGTTTCGCAAAGCCTAAACTTTCCAGAAGACGAAGATGCCCCAACCGATGGACAAAAACAGCGGCGTCCAAACCGGTTGCCCAACCAATCCGAGCCAGGCCAGAAAGATGTAGGCAGCCCCAAGAAGCGTGATGAAGAGACGATCGCCGAGCGTGGTGGTCAGACCCAACACGCCGCGCCGCTCAATCCCGTCGCGATACTTGAAGCCTTCGAGAACGCCAATCAGCGCGATGGCTGAGAATATCCCAACGAAAACTGCAAGTGTCGCAGGCGTCCAGGCCATCCAGAAATCGGGCCACAAAGGGTCGGTCCAGGAAAATCCCTTTTCCTCTTGTTGGCCAACGTTGCCCCATCCGGTCTGAGCCTGAGCCAAGGTTGTCGTAGGTAGGAAGGGGAGAATGAGAAGAAGTTTACGCATATCGAACCTCACACACGACCCATCGCGAAACCGCGCGCGATGTAGTTGCGGACAAACCAAATGACGATGGCTCCGGGGATGATGGTCAGGGTTCCGGCAGCGGCCAGCAGGCCCAACTCGTACCCGGCGCTGGAGGCAGTACGCGTCATCACGGCCGCGATGGGTTTAGCCTCTACCGCAGTCAGGGTTTTGGCCAACAGCATCTCGACCCACGAAAACATGAAGCAGAAGAAGGCCGCGACACCGACACCCGCTTTGATGTTCGGCAGGAAAATCGTCACGAAGAAGCGTGGGAACGAATAGCCATCCACATAGGCGGTCTCATCCAGTTCTTTGGGAATGCCGCGCATGAAACCTTCCAGGATCCAAACGGCCAACGGCACGTTGAACAATGTATGGGCAAGTGCCACGGCCAGATATGTGTCGAACAGACCGATAGAGGAGTAGAGCTGGAAGAAAGGCAGCGCGAACACCGCAGCAGGAGCCATACGGTTGGTCAGCAGCCAGAAGAACAACTGTTTGTCACCAAGAAACCGATACCGCGAGAACGCATAGGCGGCGGGCAAGGCAACACAGACAGAAAGCACTGTATTGATAGTCACATAGGCGATGGAATTGATGTAGCCCCAGTACCACGTCGGGTCTGTGAAAATGGTGATGTAGTTTTCCAGCGTAAATGTTTGGGGAAACAGGGAAAAGCCCGACAGAATCTCGTTCGTGGTCTTGAAGGACATCGCAACCAGCCAATAGATCGGCAGCATCAGAAACGCGATATAGAGGATCGGAATAAGGGAACGCTTCTTCATTGCGCGTCATCCTTTGTCATCAGAGTGTAGAATACCCACGACACCAGCAGCGTGATTGCGAAGTAGATCAGGCTCATCGCGGCTGCAGGGCCAAGGTCAAATTGTCCCAGCGCGATCTTCACAAGGTCGATCGACAGCAAGGTGGTTGAATTGCCGGGGCCGCCGCCGGTCAGAACGAAGGGCTCGGTATAGATGTTGAAACTGTCCATGAACCGCAGCAGTACCGCGATTGTCAGGACTGTTTTCATCTTGGGCAGCTGGATATAGCGGAATACCGACCACGGGCTGGCGCCGTCAATTTTGGCGGCCTGATAATAGGCGTCCGGGATCGATACGAGGCCTGCATAGCAGAGTAGTACGACCAATGAAGTCCAGTGCCAGACATCCATGATGACGACTGTGATCCATGCCGACAGCGGTTGCTGCGTCATGTCATAGTTGATGCCTAAAACGTCATTCAGGAAATAGCCCAGCAAGCCGATTTTGGGCAGGGTAAAGATATTCCACATCGACCCGACTACATTCCACGGGATCAACATCGGCAGAGCCATGAGAACCAGACAAACTGGAACCCAGAACCCTTTGCGCGGCATCGACAGGGCCACAATGATGCCCAGGGGCACCTCAATCAGCAGGATCAGGAAAGTGAACAGGAACTGCCGTCCAAGTGCGGCCTGGAACCGGTCGGACCGCAGGATTTGTTCGAACCAGCCCAGTCCCTCCCAGAAGAACTGGTTGTTGCCGAAGGTCTCCTGCACTGAGTAGTTGACCACCGTCATCATCGGCACCAGCGCATTGAAGGCGACCAGTGCCAGAACCGGTAAGACAAAGAACCATGCCTTTTGGTTTTCCGTTCTCATTGTGCCCGCTCCTCGCTAGCGATCCAGCCGTCGCGGTAGACGCGCGATTGTTCAGGTTTGAATTGCAGGAAGACTTGTGATCCCGGTTCCGGGACACTGTGTTCAGTTACTGCTTTCAGGGCCGTGTTACCGACCATGGCGCTGACCACGTAGTGACGGCCAATATCCGAGACCTTGGTTACATGTGCCGGGATACCGGTGTCACCGAACCCCACATATTCGGGGCGGATGCCCAGATCGGTTCGACCGCCATCACCATGGGTCGGACCTTCCAGCATCACTTCGTGACCTTCAAAAACGGCGCGGTCGCCCTTGGCTTCACAGGGCAGAACGTTCATGCCAGGTGAGCCGATGAAGTGACCAACAAAAGTGTGCTGGGGCCGCTCGAACAGCTCAACAGGCGTGCCAATTTGAACCACTTCGCCATCCTGCATCACGACCACTTCGTCCGCGAAGGTCAGCGCCTCGGTCTGGTCATGGGTCACGTAGATCATCGTGGCTTTGACGCGCTGATGTAGTTCTTTCAGTTTCGACCGCAGCTTCCATTTCAGGTGTGGGTCGATCACAGTCAGCGGTTCGTCGAACATCACCGCATTTACGTCGTCGCGGACCAGACCGCGACCCATCGAGATCTTCTGTTTGTTGTCCGGGCTAAGGCCCGACGCGCGGGTTTTCAGCAACTCGGTGACGTCCAGCATCTCGGCAATCTCATCGACGCGGCGTTTGATTGTCGCGGCGTCGACACCCCGGTTTTTCAGCGGAAAAGCCAGGTTTTCACCCACGGTCATCGTGTCGTAGATTACTGGAAACTGGAACACCTGCGCGATATTGCGTTGATCGGGCGGCAAGGCCGTCACGTCGCGGTCATCGAACAGGATCTGCCCCTCAGACGGTGTCAGAAGACCGGAAATGATGTTCAGCAACGTGGACTTCCCGCAACCTGATGGCCCCAACAGGGCATACGCCCCGCCATCGCGCCAGGTCACGTCAATTTCCTTCAGCGCGTAGTCATCCGGGCCTTTTGGCGTCGGCATATAGCTGTGTTTTAGGTTTGAAAGCTTGATCTGTGCCATGTCAGGCCACCCTTTTGCCGTCTTGGCCGAAATACCGGCAATGGGCCGGGTTCATATAAAATCGGTGATCTTCGCCCACCCGATAAGGGTGCACGCCTGCCGCCAAAGAGACCCAAGCATCATCCCCGTGCTGGAAGTGCGCGCTGGAATCCGAACCCGATAGCTCTGTGACAATCACACGACCTGTCAGTTCCACATCGGCATCCGAGGTGCGGGTGGGAGTCACTCGGTGCGGTCGTACTGCAACTATGTACTCGCCGTCCGCCAAATCCGAAACCGCCCAGCCGCCGCCGCCCGCAAGCTGTGCCTGCGTAGCTGACACGGTGACGCGGGCCACATTGATCGGCGGGTCTGAGAACACGCGCGCAGCGGCAATATTCTCAGGGTTGCGATAGATATCAGCAGTCGGGCCGAATTGCGTAACGCGACCGTCTTCCATAAGGGCGGTATATCCACCCAAAAGCAACGCTTCCTCGGGTTCCGAGGTGGCGTAAACCACCACCGCCCCGCGACCGGCAAACAGGTCGGGTAGCTGTTCGCGCAGTTCTTCACGCAGCTTGTAATCAAGGTTCGCCAGCGGTTCATCAAGGAATACGGCGCGGCTTTCTTTCGCGATGGCACGGGCCAGTGCGGTACGTTGTTGTTGTCCGCCTGACAGCTCATGCGGTCGGCGATGCAACATAGGGCGCAGTTGCAGCAGGTCGGCGGCCTCTTCCACGCGCCCTTCAATCTCGGATTTCGCCATCCCAGCCACACGCAAAGGCGAGGCGATGTTGTCAAAAACAGTCATATGCGGATAGTTCACGAAGAACTGGTGCACGAGGCTGATCTGCCGCTTTTGCGTGTTCAGCCTTGTGACGTCCTGCCCGTCCATCAGCACCTTGCCCGAGGCGATCGGGTCCAGCCCGGCCATCATCTTGATCAGAGAGGTTTTGCCCGATCCCGTCGCGCCCAGCAGCACATTGAAATGGCCGGTTTGCAGCGTCAGGGTCGTGGGCTTGATATGGATGACGTTGCCAACGCGTTTGGTGGCATCTTGTAGTTCGATCATGTCCGTGGGTTCCGGTTCTTCAGTGCGTCGCACTGGCCTTGAGGTGGGGATGCCTGAAACGGCATCCCCGGGTTTCAATGGCTTACTGAGACTGCCAGCGCTGAACCAGTTCGTCGTAGTTGACGGTCTGGCCCTGCGGCTTTTCGTTCTCGAGCTTGGCTTTGGGCGAGCCTGCTTTTTCCAACCAGAACGACGCATCCTGCGGTTCGTTCAGGCGGGGACCACAGCCACCGTAGACACCAGCACTTTCATCCGCGGCCTGCATACGGGCCATGGTGATGTCCATCTCTTCGGCCAGACGGTCCATCGCCTCTTGCGGGGTGAAGGCGCCTGAGTTCACGTCACCGATCTGCTGCCACCAGATCTGAGCCAGCTTCGGATAGTCCGGCACGTTGATACCGGTCGGCGACCATGCCACACGGTCAGGCGAGCGGTAGAACTCGACCAGACCACCCAGCTTAGGTGCGCGCTCGGTAAACGACTCGTGGTTGACCGAGCTGTCGCGGATGAAGGTCAGACCCACGTGGGACTTCTTCACATCGACGGTCTTGGACGTCACGAACTGAGCATAGAGCCAAGCCGCCTGAGCACGATCCGCAGGGGTCGACTTCAGGAAGGTCCAGGAACCCACGTCCTGATACCCGACCTTCTGGCCATCTTCCCAATAGGGGCCGTGCGGGCTGGGTGCCATCCGCCAAAGCGGCGTGCCTTCGTCATCTACAGTGTTGTTGCCTTCGGACTTCGGCTTCACCATGTCGGCGGTAAAGGCTGTGTACCAGAAGATCTGCTGGGCCACGTTGCCCTGGCTGAGCGCCGGCAGCGACTGATAGAAGTCATAAGACGCCGCACCCGGAGGTGCATAGTTCCGCAGCCATTCATCCCACTTACGGATCGCATAGACCGCAGCCGGACCGTTCGCAGCACCACCGCGCGACACCGAAGCACCGACAGGGTTACAGGTGCCTGCTTCCATGCGGATGCCCCATTCGTCGACGGGGATACCGTTTGGCTCGCCTTTATCACCTGCACCAGCCATCGACAGCCATGCATCAGTCATACGCCAGCCCAGGTCGGGCGCACGTTTGCCGTAATCCATGTGACCATAGATCGTGGTGCCGTCGACTTCTTTTACGTCGTTGGTGAAGAAATCTGCGATGTCTTCGTAAGCTGACCAGTTGACCGGAACACCCAGATCATAGCCGTACTTCTCTTTGAACGCGGCCTTGTTGGCCTCATCATCAAACCAGTCCTTGCGGAACCAATAGAGGTTTGCGAACTGCTGATCGGGCAGCTGATACAGCTTGCCGTCCGGACCGGTGGTGAACTGAATGCCCATGAAGTCATCCAGATCCAGCGTCGGCGAGGTCGTGCCCGCCCAGTCGCCACCCATCATGTCAGTCAGCGGATAAGCCAGCTGCAGACGCGAATGCGTGCCGATCAGGTCACTGTCATTGACATAGCCGTCATACAGGTTCCGGCCGGTTTGCAGTTGAGTCTGTACGGCCTGGACAACTTCGCCCTCACCAAGAATCTGGTGATTGACCTTGATGCCGGTGATTTCCTCGAACGCCTTGGTCAGCACCTCGGATTCGTAGGAGTGGGTCGGAATGCCTTCGGACAGAACGTTGATTTCCATGCCATTGTAAGGCTGTGCAGCTTCGATGAACCATTGCATTTCCGCCATCTGTTCGTCTTTCGACAGGGTCGATGGCTGGAATTCGTCGTCGATCCAACGTTGTGCTGCGGCTTCGTCGGCCCAAACGGGACCGTGCCCCGCAATGACGGCAGCAGCCGCCACTGCGGAAAGTAGATGTCTCCGCATCTCTTTCCTCCCAAAAAATTATGGTTTTCCGGCGCAAACCGGATAGCAGACAGCATCAGCGATTTTCTGCGCGCCTGTCAAACTAAATTTTTAGTAAATAGATAAATCCAGCATAACTATTTAATAATAATCATTATTTCAAACAAGCTAGCGTATCTACCAACGGCAGGAAAGTGTCCGACCATCGTAAAAAACACCCTGAGGGAAGATTGCTTAAGCTGACAAAAACCATTGTCGAGGATATGAAACCGTTCACGATACATATCCCGTGCTTCACCACACCTTCGAGCCAATAGAAGACGCCATTCTCATCTGGATCTCCCGATAATACACGCGAAAATTTTTAGGAAAAAATAGTTCGATAGCGACACAAAACGACGGTGCAGCGCAATCATGTCGCGTTGTCGCTTGACAGGATGACAGCATGCGGCCTGATCAATTCAATTCGCGGAATTTTCGATGACTCTGTCGACGGTTTTCGGAACAAAGCCTTATCGCGGTGGCCAAGTTCCGCCGCACGATCGTGAACCGCGCTCTGACTATGCACAGGACAAATCTATGATCCAAGACAACCCTGCCCTCATCGACGCCATCCGCGACCGGTTCGCCCATGTCGGCACTTGCCCATTTCAGGGCGAACGCATCTTTTTTGAGAATGCGGGCGGAGCACTGACATTGAAATCCGTCGCTGAAACCTCGGCTTTCTATGCAGCAATCCCGGACAATCCCGGGCGCATAAATCCGGCAGGTCAGGGAACCCAAGACGTTATTAACAAGGCCAAGGACGACCTGGCCGTGTTCATGAACGCATCTTCCGGGCAGTTCTTCGCAGGTGAAAGCGGAACCGAGCTGCTGTTTCGCATGATCCGCACTGCGTGTCTGGTCGCCCCCAACGGGTCAAAAGTGATAGGTTCATCCATCGAGCACCCGGCCACCCGAAGCGCAGCACGCCGCTGGGCTGAAATCGCAGGGCTGGAGTATGTGAATGTGCCCCACGGCAACGACACCGGATTGGTGACGGCCGATGACTATATCGCGCTGATGACGCCAGATGTCGTAGTGGCAACGATCCTGCATGCGTCGCCCGTGACAGGCATGGGCATGGACGTAGCTGCGATTTCCGCGGCGATCCGTTCTGTGGCACCGGATTGTTTGATCATCGTCGACGGCATTCAGCATGCGGCCCACGGGCAATTGGACCTGGATGGCTATAATGTCGATGGCTACGCGATCTCGCCCTATAAAGTGTTTTCGCGTCACGGATATGGTATCGCCTGGATTTCTGACAAACTCAGCGCTTTGCCGCATGACATGTTGATCGACGCACTCGCAACCGGGTGGGAGTTCGGGACCCGTGACGCGGGATCTTACGCAACTGTATCGGACGTAGTGGCGTATTTTGACTGGCTCGGTAGCGAAGTCTCGGATGAGACCGAACCGCGCAAGCGGATCGAGGCTGCAGGTCGCGCCATTCACACCTATGAAACCCACTTGACCGATACTGCTATCAACGGCACCGGCAATCTGCCAGGGCTGCGTGATATGGATCACGTGACCATTCTGGCGGGCACCGAAAACCCGGCACGCGAAGGGTTGGTGTCAATCGTGGTCGAAGGTCATGCGTCCGAGGACGTGGTCGAGATATTGAATCAACAGGGCATTCGCACCCATACGCGAAAGGCTGACCACTATTCCGGCAACGTTCTTACACCGCTGGGCCTGTCGGATTGTATCCGCATTTCTTTTTGTCACTACAACACGGAACAGGAAATCGCCCGTCTTCTGGGGGCGATCAAGGTATTGGGCGAAAGCCGCTGACTAGACTGGTGAATACATACGGGTGCGCGGCCTGTAGCCGCGCATCCGAGCGTCATCAGATTCGCAGCAAAGACACGACCGGCGTCAGTTCGATGATGGCCGTGGTGAAACCTTGCGTACTCACCAAATACCAGCGCAAACTTGCAATGGTCTTCTGCCAAGCAACGATCCTCACATTGCGTTGTTGTGAAGGATTGGTCAGCATTTTTCCGCACGCTTCGGCTGCAAATCTGTCAACCATTTGTCGGGTTACATCATCGGTAAAGTGAACACTGCCAAAGCCATCCCATCATCCGCAGCAGGTTTGGGCAAATGATCCCAAAAAGCCTGATTCCCACCCCAAGGTTGAACAACCATGTTGGCCCCATCGCAAACCACCTAGTCGCCCGAAACAACGCTCTTTTTCAAGCGCACCCAATGTGGCACCGCTGCGCACCCAGCGACGCAGAGCATTGTCCGTATTCAAGGTCAGGTACCGTTCAAGTGTCCAGCTCGTTGAAGCCACTATGGAATCGGCAGCTTCGACGTCACTAAGCGCAACTATGCTTATCCCCACGCCATTGCTAGTGACACAATAGCCGCCTGTCTCTGACCCGAAGCTCCATTCTAAATAGGGTTTGCTATCCAGACAATTGACCGCACGAAACGGATCAATAAGCCCCATTGTAGCGGCAAGGTTAAAGTTGGACGCGACCATGACAAGAATGCGGCTTAGGGCCTGAAGTACTGGCCATGTGGACTCTGTCTCGATTGCGCTATTTGAAGTTCAGGGGAGTATCCCTCCATTCAACGTGCGAGTTAATGCCAATAAACCAAGGTTAAAACGCCAATTACGAAGCTCGCTCGGCGGCATATGGACCATCCGCGACGACATGTATTTCCACTGTTGGGACATCAGTCTAGGATGCGCGCGAATGCTAGCCCATTCGAAACCCGAGCAACAAACACGAGAAGCTTCGTTCGTGAATATTAAGAACCACATGGCAGCACAGCCAAGACGTGAAATGCAATCGGCGCGCAACCAGGGGATCACATTCCTGGCGCTGGCGTTTTTGTTCAGTATCTTTGTCAACTTGCTAATGCTGACCGGGCCTTTGTTCATGTTGCAGGTCTATGATCGCGTTCTTGGGTCCCGAGCGGTCGAGACTTTGGCTGCGCTGTTTCTGCTGGTGGCACTTTTGTACGGCCTTATGGCCATGCTCGATTTCGCGCGGGGTCGAATCGTGGCACGTTTCGGCGCTCGGTTTCAATCGCAGTTGGACGAACGCGTCTTTGATGCAACCCTGCGCCGATCGCTACACCCACGCGCCCGGGCTGCACCTGCAACAGCGTTGCGCGATCTGGAGTCCATCCAAAACCTGTGTTCTTCTCCGGTTCTGCTGGCCGTCATGGACATCCCTTGGACGCCGATTTTTATCGCGGCAATTTTTCTGTTCCATCCTCTTCTGGGCTGGCTGGCCGTCGGTGGTGGCTCGCTTTTAGTTGTGATCGCGTTGTTGAACCAAATACTGACTCGTCGCAAGGTCGCCTTGGCTCAATCCGCGTCGGCAAAAGCCAACATCTTTTCCGAACATGCCCGACAAGCAGCCGAGGTCGTACACTCGCAAGGCATGCAAGAGGACATCACGCGTAGATGGCAGCGTCAACGAACAGACGCCTTGCAACAAACAATCGCCGCCAGTGACTGGACCGGCAGCTTTACGTCAGTGACGAAATCGCTGCGGCTGTTTTTGCAATCTGCAATGCTGGCGCTTGGGGCTTTGCTTGTTCTGCGCAATGAATTGACCCCCGGCGCGATGATCGCAGGTTCGATCCTGCTGGGTCGTGCCTTGGCACCCGTCGAGCAAGTTGTTGGGCAATGGGCTGTCGTTGAACGCGCCCGAACTGCGTGGAACTCGTTGAGCCAGTTTCTGGATGCCACGCCGCCCGAAATACAGCGCACCAAGCTGCCTGTGCCCCAAGCCCGGCTGACGGCCAAGGGTCTGACGGTCATCCCGCCCGGAGCGGATACTCCAACCCTCCGCAACGTCTCATTGAACCTCGAGCCCGGGCGGGCGCTTGGTGTTATCGGAAAAAGCGGGTCAGGAAAATCCACTTTGGCTAAGGCGCTTTTGGGTATTTGGCGTCCTGCAGCAGGCGAGATCCGATTGGGAGGTGCAACGCTGGATCAGTATGATCCAACTGATCTGGGCCAACATATCGGATACCTTCCGCAAGAAGTTACGTTGTTCAATGGAACTGTCGCCGAAAACATCGCGCGCATGTCGGAAGACCCAAACCCTGAAGCTGTTGTAGCAGCAGCCAAAAAAGCCAATGCGCATGAGCTGATTCTGACGCTGGAAAAAGGCTACGATACCATTCTGGAAGGCAATGACAGTCAGCTGTCAGGCGGTCAGAAGCAGCGGATCGCGCTCTCTCGCGCGCTGTACGGAGACCCCGTTTTGTTGATCCTGGACGAACCGAACTCGGCGCTGGATGCCGATGGAACCGAGGCGCTGAACGCCGCTGTCCGCGATCTTAAGGCCGCAGGAAAGTCTACGATCATCATGACGCACCGTCCCCAAGCGATCTCGGAATGTGATGATCTTGCAGTGGTCGAACGAGGCCAGGTTGTCAAATCCGGCCCAAGGGATGAGGTTTTGGGTGCAGTCGTTCAAAATGCCGGATCGATCAAGCGCAACCTCAGCAAGGCTGGCAACTGATGCAGGACAAAACAAATAATCCGCGCCCTGTATGGCGCATTACGATCCCTGCCTTGGTCGGGTTTGCGGCCCTCGGCATCCTTGTTGGCGGCTTGGGTGTTTGGGCAGTCAACACGCGTTTGGCCGGTGCCATTATCTCTCAAGGCATTATCGAGGTAGAAAGCAACCGTCAGGTGATTGAACACCCCGACGGCGGCGTTGTTGGTGAGATCTATGTGCGCGATGGTGATGCCGTCACCAGCGGCGAATTACTATTGCGGTTGGATGATACGTTTCTGTCGTCCGAGAAGACCATTGTCGAAGCCCAGCTGTTCGAACTGCTGGCCCGCCGGGCCCGTTTGGAAGTCGAGCGCGATGGCGCAAATGCCGAAGCTCTGGCCACCCGGTTGACTGAGATTCAGCAACAGGAAAACATCGACCATGATCTGATCGCCGGTCAGCAACGCCTGTTTGAGGCGCGATTGAATACATTGGACCAGCAAACTGAGCAACTGGGCAAACAGACCGTTCAAATCGAAAGTGAAATCGACGGTACCGAAGCGCAGCTTGTCTCGCTGCGGCGTCAGGTTGAATTGATCCAAACTGAACTGGATGATCAACAAAGCTTGCTTCAGCGCGGCCTTACCCAGGCCAGCCGAGTTTCGGCCCTACAGCGCGAAGAGGCCAGCCTCACAGGGGATATTGGTCGATTGGAAGCTGCCGCCGCGCGCCTGGGAGGCCAGATATCAGCGACCGAAATCTCGATCCTTGAGCTTGAAGCAACACGGCGAGAAGAAGCCATCACGACCCTGCGTGATATTCAGTCCCAGATTGCTGAATTGGCCGAGCGCCGTCTGTCACTGGACACCCGCCTTTCGCGACTGGATATCCGCGCCCCAGTTTCGGGAACGGTTTACGGCAGTCAGGTCTTTGCCCTGCAGTCCGTGATCCAACCGGCGGAACCAATGATGTATCTGGTACCGCAGGATACGCCCCTGGTCGTCGCCGCGCGCGTTGATGCAATTCACGTGGACCAGTTGCATGTTGGCCAGCCGGTTTTGTTGCGGTTTCCCGCGTTCAATCAGCGTGAAACGCCTGAAATTGACGGACAGGTTATGAATGTCTCTGCTGATACGTTTACCGACGAAAACACCGGCCAGACATTCTATCGCGCCGAAGTCGTTCCACAAGACGGGCAAGTTGATCGTCTGAAAGGGCAGGAATTGCTGCCCGGCATGCCAGTGGAAACATTGATCAAGACGGATGAACGTACGCCCCTGTCCTATCTGGTGAAACCGTTGGCAGATTACTTCAACCGGGCGTTCCGAGAGTGACCGCCCGGCCGCACTAAGGCGCTTCGAGGTTGCCCAGCAGGATCGAGGTCATGTCGGTAGCAATCAAGCCATCCACAGCCACTACATTGGCCCCGGTATCATAAGAAACATCGGTGCGCGTGATCCCTGAAAGGTCCGCGTCACTTTCGATGAAAACCCATCCCGGCGGAACGGCTGTCGGCTGTCCGACTGCTACTTGCAGAATCAACAATGCATCGAGCGCATTCACCGAACCATCCCGGTTGAAATCTGCCGCTATCAAATTCTCCGGCGAGGCCGGTCCCCATGTCGGGTCCAGTCCGACCGAAATTCGCAAAACCTGCAGCGCGTCCAATGCGTTGATGTCCTTGCTCGCAGTGGAATAGGTCTTGATGACGTCAAACTCGCCCTCAAAAGTGCCGGACGGTAAATTCAAATCGAACCGTCCATTGCTGTCTGCACGTACAGTGATTGTAGCTCCGCCATTTGGGGCGAAGCTGATTTCTGCGTCGCTGAGGCTGGGGTTGGCGGTTTCTGAGTTAATTGAAACATCCCCCAAAACCCCATCGGAACTGCCCGGATCGAGCCCCCCGAAATCGCCGAAATCGACGGGAATGTGATCGGGGCCGCCAAAACCCGCGCCAAACACCTGAGCGCTGGTCAGCGGACCACCAGAGGCGGAGTTCACGAATATTGTCTCATTGAAGTATTCAATCCGAGCGCCTTGTGCCGTCACGGTAAAAGTCAACTGTCCGGGCGTTCTGAGCAGCGGATAGTCGAATGTGTCCAACCGGTCGATACCGGCCTGAAAGTCCGTGATTGTGGTGGTTTCCGCTCCGTATTGCATGACAAAGATGTCGGCACCGGACCCGCCCGTCATTGTGGTCGCGGCCGAACCCGCAATCAATATGTCATCCCCGGCCCCACCAATAAGGGTCGTCGGAAGGATATTGCCGCTGAGTATATCGTTACCGACGGTCCCGTTAACGGTTTCCAGGCCACTACGCACGACGCCCAGATCCGCGACATCCACCGTAAGTTGGGTCAGCCCCGCATCCTGTTGCGACGCGACCAGAATCTGCAACTCATCACCGACCTGCGCGACGCTGAACGACTCCACATTCTGCAAACCGCTTTGGAGCGTATCGGCAAAACTGTCCAAATGCACCAATTGTCCGCCGGGCGTCATGGCGAACAAGGTTATTCCATCATCGCCACCGCCCGCGACAACAAACACATGCCCATTGACCTCAACCACTGAAAGATCCTGAACCGACTCGAACCGTGTGTGCAGCGAATCCAGGACATGATCGGTTGGGATTAGACGGCCATCGGCGGCCAATTCCATCACACTGAGAGAGTTGCTTTCAGCCCCCGCGACCACCACCCAGGACTTGCCATATGCCTGTATCACTTCGACCGCCGTGGGCGCAGCAATTCCCAAAGTCGTCAGGACCTCGCTGTTGTCTACCACTGCTATGGCTGCAGTTCCCCCATCAACCCTGTAGGTCGAGACAGTGTTGCTGGCCCCGTCGGCCGCAATAACAAAGTTGTCTGCGCCAATGCTCAATGACTGCATCGAATCAGATCGTGCCACGATCACGCCCGAGGACGTCAACGTGCCGTCCCCGTTCACGGTATAGGTGACAATCCGCCCGGTATCTTCATGCGCCATCATCAGCAGATCGCCGGACCCGGTCGACAGTTTCACCAGGGCCGAAATGTCACCGCCGCCAGTCAATGTCCCGGTTTCCCGCAAGGATCCAACGGTCCCATCCGCGTTCAAATCATATCCCACAAGCCCATTTGCAGTGTCGATATCCAAAACGAGCTGATTACCACCACCAAATGAGACCGGTGTTCCGATGCTGCCCACCTGAAACGTGATCGAACCACTGAAATACTCGGTATCGACCAGTTGCGGCACAGCGCCATCAACAAGCTTCCAGACCGCAACACCGCCTCCGGGGCCGGTCAAACTGTACAGATACGTGGCCCCGTTAAGCGTTTTTAAAGCCGTATCACGGATACCTGAATCGAGCGCTGCGCTCCCTGTTGCAACCACGCTTTCGAACTGAAGCATCATACTACATCACCCCACGCCAAACTTGGCAATGACTGCAGGATGATCCGATGCCCGGCCCGATACCAAAGCGGAATTGTGGTGAAAATGAGGAGTTCGGTTTGAGTTTAACACAATTTTTCCTGGTCCGACCGCATGAGTCACAAACGCGAAAGACTGATGAACAAAACCTGGCCCATCCAGGCGGACACAGACATCACATGTGAGGGTAAGATGACCAAAGAACATGATCCCAAAGCCAAAACTGCAGACCCCGGATCAGACAATGGTCGCAAGGACCACATTCGCCGGTGGATTGATGGCAAGATGCGACGCTGGGTTGGACGCGGTATCGCTGGGGGGCTTGGCTCGACTCTCATGGCGCTACCCGCCTTGGCGCAGGCAACGATAGAAGAGCTTTATGCCTATCAGTTTGCAGAAACGATTCCCGGCGTTCAGTCAGTGAAGCTCCTGAAAAACGGGGATGTTCTGCTGAAGATGATAGATGGCAGTACAATGATTGTCGCTGCGGAAAACGTTCAGGTTCTGGACAGTGGCGCGATCATGATCGCCGAAAATGCCGTGAGTGAAATTGCGCAATTCAGTCTGGCTGCCGAAGCAGGTGGTGCCGCTGCGGCGGGCGGCGGCATCAGTGGCGTCGGGGCTGCATTGGGCGGATTGGGCCTGGCGGGGGCCGCCGCTGCGGGGGCCGGCGGCGGCGGTGGTGGAGACGATGGTGATTTTCAACCCGCGCCGCCTGCACCGCCTCAGGTTTTGAACCTCGCGCAGGCACAATCCACTGCGCTCAGCAGCACGGAGGCGAATATCAGGGTCCCGGATGGAACCGAAACAGTGGAACTTACGATCGGGTCTTTGGTCAAGTCTGTGCCACTCAATCCCGATGGAAGTTGGAGCATTTCGCTGACAGCCGTCGAAGCGGCCAGTCTGCCACAAGGTGTTCAGAACGTCACGGTTCGTCACTTGGACAGCGGCGGGCGAGAACTTTCGGTAGAGACCGTATCTTACAACATCGATACAATCCCCCCTACTCTGACAATTTCCGGTTTGTCGGATGGTGCGGTCATAAATGCGGCGGAAAGTGCAACGGATCTGACCGTCTCCGGGACGACAAACGCGGAAAACGGTCAGACCGTGACGGTTACTCTGAACGGCGGAACATACTCTAGCACTGTGACCGACGGTCAATGGGCCGTCACTGTTCCTGCCAGCGATCTTGCCGCGTTGCCGGATGGCGAAACCATCGTGTTGACCGCAGATGTTTCAGATATGGCGGGGAACCCGGCAGCACAGGTCAGTGACTGCATTGAGACAGACTTTACGGCACCGACCGTTACCCTGGATCCTCTCCCCGTCGACAAAATCGAATTGGTCGACGTTCAGAACGATATGGAGCTGAGCGGATCGACAACAGCAGCTGATGGCCGGGCAGTTTTTGTCGAATTCGGGGGGCAGACCTATTCGACAACCGCCTCTGACGGTAGTTGGAGCGTCACTATTCCATCCGCTGATCTCGCAAGTCTGCCCTCAGGTACTCCTGTGTCGATAAGGGTCGTTGTCAGCGATGAAGCAGGAAACACTTCGGTTCCGGCAACGACCTCCGTTCCGGTAGATCTGACTGGCCCTGCAATTTCCATATCGCCGCTATCAGTTGGATCCGCTGTGAACGCGGCAGAAGTCGGTTCGGATTTAACAATTTCGGGAATTACCGGGAACGTAGAAGACGGCCAGCAAGTAACAGTCGTGCTGGACGGCCAGAGTTACACCGGCGCAGTGTTCGGCAACAGCTGGTCGGTGACCATCCCAGCGGCCGACCTTGGAGCATTGGCAGACGGGGGCACATTCACCATCACCGCAAATGTATCCAATACGGACGGGCTCGCAGCCAACCAGGCGAATGCACCCGTATCCAAGGATGTCACCGCCCCGACCTTGACCATCGACGGATACTCTGATGGTGCCGTCTTGAATGCCGCTGAGCGTGATACGGACCTGACAATCACCGGATCAACTGATGCAGAGGACGGACAGACCGTAACTGTATCGTTAAACGGCCAGGATTATACTGGCACCGTCGCTGGTGGTGTCTGGAGCGCGACTGTACCCGCGGCAGATTTGACGGCACTGTCCGATGGCGCAACAATCCCGGTGACTGCAGACGTGGCAGATGCCGCCGGAAACCCAGCGCTGCAGGCAAGCGGCAGTTTTGACACTGATTTCTCACCTCATTCCATCACCATCACCAATTTGTCCGACGGCCCGGTCATGAACTTGGCGGAACGCGGCACGGATCTGACGGTCTCAGGCACATCGGATGCCCCGGACGGCACCACCATCACCGTGGAAATCGTCAGGGCAGATGGCACTGTAGACCTGAGCAATACCACTACGGTCAGTGGCGGCACCTGGACGTTGGTTTCGTCGGCGGCCGGCTTAAATGCCCTGCAAGACGACGAAATTTACAGTGTGAATGCGACGGTTTCAGACACGGCTGGAAACAGCGCTAGCGCGAGTGATGGGTTTGGAACAGACTTCACAGCACCAACTGTGACGATCAACCCATTGGCTGTAGGATCAGTTTTGGACGTCTCCGAAAAGGGAAACGATCTGTCCATTTCCGGGGCGACATCGGCGGAAGAAGGGCAAATAGTCACCGTCATGCTGGATGGCCAATCATATACCGGTGTCGCCACTGGCGGCACTTGGTCGGTCACTGTACCTGCGGCGGATCTTTCCGGATTAGCGGACAGTACAAATTTCCCCATTTCTGCAACGGTCAGTGATCAGGCCGGCAATAGCGCCAGTCCGGCGACCACAACACTCGCTACGGATTTCCGGCCGCTGTTAGACCTGAATTCTATAGGGGCGAACAACTCAATTTCACTCGGCGACGCGCAGAGTTCTGGCGTTGTTGTATCTGGAACATCCGTTGGCCTCGCCGCTGGCCAAGCGGTGAACGTAACACTCAATAGTAACTCTGTCGGCACCGCTACTGTCGCAGCTGATGGAACCTGGTCGCTTGCAGTTCCGGCGTCGGATTTCACAGGTATTTCAGCAGGTGATGACCTGAACTTTCAGGCGCAGGCCACGGTTTCCGGCGGCCCTGATCCTTTACCGGCAACCGGTGAGACGACGGCGCATGTACCGGGCGCATATGTCATTGCAGAAGCGGGTCGGAGCGGTTCAACTATCACGTACCAAATCTTCGCAGACGCTGACCGCGACGTTTCCAGCGGGCTAGCGATGACGATCGAGTTGGGATTTGATCCGTCAGTTGTGACCTTCGACGCAGGATCCGATATTGGGAACGGGGCTTTCGGTCTGTATCTGTCCAACCCAGTTGGGGGCTCCGTGGTCAACTTTGCAGGTGTTGCGACCAGCTTTACGGATCTGAACCAACCTCTGGTAACGTTCACCATGACCGTTCAGGACCCCAGCAAACCGGTTGAACTGTCGCTTACCACCCCGGATGGGGGTCCGACGACCGTCATAGTCGGCACTGATGGAAATGACACTTTGGTCGCCAGCGATGTGGACAGCTTTGTTCGTGGTCAGGGCGGTGACGACGCCATCAATGTCTCGGACGCGGGTCGCGACGTCGTTGTGTTCGAAGCCGCCCCTGCGGCTAACGGAGTGGACACGATCACCGGCTTTTCACTCGGCGCGGCAGCGGATGTGTCAGATGCGTTGATGCTCAGTGGCCTCGATCACTCTACTTTGCGTGGCGATGGCACGGACGTTGAGACATTAAATGTAGGCAGCGCAGTTGGTGCCAACACGGGCGTCATCGGCTTGACCACAGCTCTGGCCGACCTGTCGATCAACACAATTGAAACTGCCGTCGAAAGTTTGACGGGACTTCAAGCCGGTGACGAGATCTACGTACTCGCGACAGATGGAGACGACAGCGTTCTGGTCAGGGTCGACTATTCATCCCCGACTGCAGCCACCGTTGAAACCATGGCGCATTTTTCGGGGTTGGACGACCTTAGCGGATTGAGCGCGGACAATATCCTGATCGCCGACCCGACCGGAGCAACGGCTTGATCAAAACACGGACTGCCGGCTTTTCAACCGGCAGCCACTCCATACACCAAAGGATCAAACATGGCAGAGAACGGCCTGTTTCCAGTCACATATGAGCGGCACAGTGGCAAATACTGGAAGCGTTTTTCATCTTACCACTTTGCGGAAACCCAGCAGGTTTGCTCGATTGTCGAGAAAGAAATTCTGCTCGTCGCGGCCACGTACCCGGTATTGTTTCGCGAATCCGAGGGGGAAATTGAACCTGTAGCGCTTTTGTCATTTAACACGGACGCGCCAACCCCTTTTGTGTCCGACGAAGGCCGATGGTTGGCCACCTACATTCCGTCCGCGTTACGGTGCCCGCCCTTTCAAGCGGGTGTGCCGAGTAAAACGGATTGTGAGCCACAACTTCAGGTCGATGAATCTTCTGGCCTGGTCACTGACACTCCGGAGGACGAACCGTTCTTTACCGACGCTGGTGAGTTGACCGCTGAACTTTTAAACGTCCTCAGGTTTATCCAAGCACGAGAGGCTTCGGCAAAGGACATTCGGTCCGTGTGTAAAGTCATTCAAGAGATGGGTCTTTTTGAAAAAATGACCAGCTACGAAAACGTCGCCTTGCCGACGGGGTACCTGGTCCTGGATGTCCGACGCCTGAAGGCTCTTTCGCAGACAGAGAAGCTTGCGTTGTTTGATGTCGGTGCAATTCAATTGCTGCACGCTCACCAAGTATCACTATCACACATTTCTTGGCTGTCGCAGGCACAGGAGCTGCTGGCAAAGCCAAAACTTCAAAAGCAATACACCGAAAATTCAGACATTTCGCGTTTCCTTACCGCCATGGCACACGCGCATAATGACGAACTTTTAGTGACCGGTGAGGTGTGAATATGCCTCTGATCTGCTGCAACTCTGACCTAAAGTATCTTGCCTGTCTGTGTATTCCTTTAATGGCGGCTTGCGCACCTCCGCCTGACCTTACGGGCGTAGAGGTTTCACTGTCAGCAGGTTCTGTCGGGGCTGGCGCGCAGCCCCCCCTTCCACGTCTGACGCAAAGCGAATTTGGTCAAAGGGTGCGGGCGGCTGTCGAAACCAACCCAAACCTCGCACAAAGCGCGACACGACTGGAAATCGCAGACGCTGACGAAAATGCGGCCAAGGGTGCTTTCCTTCCTCGCGTATCAATGGGCATCAATGCGCGATCACACCGTGTGAATTCCGATATTACAGATTTCACCCCGTATCTGCGCGTTTCGCAACTCGTCTATGACGGAGGCGCTGCGTCGGGCGAACTGGCTGCGGCTCAGGCTCGCGTCCTCGAAAGCCGGGGCGGTCAGCTGCAAACCGCAGCGGCGCTGGCCCTTGCCGCGATCGAAGCGTATGTTGTGGTCCTTGATCGGCGAAAGATCCTGGATATCTCAACCCAGAACGTTGAGGTTCACGCCGAGATCGTGCGCCAGATCGCGGAACGCAGCACGCAGGGCGTGGGCTCAAATGCCGACGTTTTGACCGCACGCTCGCGTATGGCCGACGCGCGAACGCAGCTTGCCGATGCAGAAGCTCGGACAGACAGGGCCGAGGCACAGTACCAGGAAGTCTTCGGACGCCCACCGGGGGCACTTTCCGCTCCGGTCGCTGCGCCCAAATTGGCTAGAACGGATTCGCAAATCGTTTTGGACAGCCCACAAGTACGACGTGCGAATGCCGCTTTGATCGCCGCAAAGGCCGAGCAGACCGCAGCCATTGCGCGGCGGCAGCCAGGTGTAGAGATCGCGGCTTTTGCTGATCGCGATGACAGTAATGACGCCAATTTCGGTGTCGACCTGTCCGTTAACTATGAACTGGACAGCACCGGTCAACGTAAGGCCGCCATAGCTGCTGCCCAAGCTCAGGTAAAAGAGGCCGAATTCGCCCGTGAGACGTTGATTCGAGAAATCCGCCGCGAGTTAGAGTTCATCCGGTCAGATCAGGACGCAGGCGCGGTTCGCCTGCAAGCGGCTCGTTTAGCTGCCCAGGCCAACGCCGAAAGCGTGGAAGCTGCACGGGCCCAATTCACCATCGGCCGACGCAGCTTGGTCGAGATACTGGATGCGCAGCGAGACTATGTGAACGCGCAGCAAAGGCTGATTTTGGCGGAACAAAGCTTCTTCCTTACAAACTACGCCGCCCTCAGTCTGACCGGGGACATCCTGGATTATCTCGGTATTTCAATTGCAAACACAGGTGAAGATTCATGGCCGCGTTGAAACCTTTAACACCTAAACAAGAGCTTTCTCCGTTAGAAACCTGCCTGCAGCACGTCGCCGCGCATCTTGATCGCTCACTTACGGTCGGGGCACTTCACGCGGCGCAATCCGGCACAACAGGTCATCTGACCCAGCGAGATGCAATTGAGGCTGCCCGCCATGCCGGGTTGCAGGCGGGATTTGGGTCGCGCAGACTTGCGGATTTCGATGACACACTGGTCCCAGCAATTTTTCTGTTGGAGGACGACAAAGCAGTTGTGTTTCACGGGCGTACTAAGAGCGGCCTTCTTCTAATTTTCGACCCCGAGATGGGTGAGGGCATCGGAGAGGTTGAAGAGAAAGTTATAGGAAATCGCTACACCGGTTACGCACTTTTGTTTCGGCGCAGCCACAACGAGGAAACGCAGGGTCGAAATAAGGCCGCATCCGGGCATTGGTTTTGGTCGGCCATGTTGGCAAACCGCTGGTCCTATGCGCAAGTGGTGCTTGCCGCGGCGGTAGCGAATTTTTTGGGTCTTTCCACATCCGTTTTCATCATGGTCGTCTATGACAGGGTTCTTCCGAATGAGGCGACGGAATCCCTTATCGCACTGACCGCAGGGGTTGGTATTGCCCTTTCTTTCGATTTCGCCCTCAAACTCTTGCGCGCTGGCTTTATTGATCAGGCCGGGCAAAAGGCCGACATGTTTATGGGGCGGCGCGTTTTTGACCAGGTTTTGAACATCAAAATGAAATCGCGGACCGGATCGACCGGTGCTATGGCCAGCACGATCCGCGAATTTGAAACTCTACGCGAGTTTTTTACATCAGCAACTCTAGTCGCCCTCGTGGACCTGCCCTTCATCGCCCTTTTTATACTGGTCATTCACCTCGTTGGTGGACCTCTGGCGCTGATACCTGCCCTTGCCGTTCCGATTGTTTTGATTGCGGGCCTGGTAGTGCAACCAATGTTATCGCGTTTGGCCGAAAAAAGTTTTGCGGATGGTCAGTCAAAACAATCCGTACTGGTCGAGACGGTATCTGGTCTTGAAACCATCAAAACAACCGCAGCGGCAAAACAAATGCGGGCGCGATGGGAAGATGCTATCGAGCGGCAGTCCTCGCATGGAATCCGCAGCCGGACAGTTACCCAATTCGCATTGAATCTGACGGGCTTCACGCAACAGGCGGCGCAAGTCCTGATTGTTTTCTTCGGCGTGTTCCTGATCACTGAAGGGCAGGCAAGTATGGGTGCGTTAATCGCGTCTGTAATGCTGACTGGACGCGCGCTATCGCCATTGGGGCAGCTTGCCCAAACACTCACACGTGTGAACCAGGCGCGCAGCGCGTATCGAAATCTGAACGCTTTGATGCAGGCGGAAAATGAGCGGCCCGAAGGGCGCAACTGGATTAGTCGACCACATGTTAAAGGCCGCATTTCTTTCAAAGATGTGCATTTTGCCTATCCCGAACAAGCCGATGATGCCCTTTCAGGTGTCTCATTCGACATAGAACCGGGTGAAAAAGTTGCCATTCTGGGCGCGATCGGATCTGGGAAAAGCACCATCGCGCGTTTGATGCTCGGTTTATTCGAGCCGAGAACCGGTTCGGTATTGCTGGATGGGGTCGATATCCGTCAGATTGACCCTGGCGACCTACGTCGCAATGTCGGTTCGGTTTTGCAGGACGTTTGGCTTTTTTCCGGCTCAATTCGCGAAAACATTGCCAGCGGTGCGATCCGGGCCAGGGATCAAGATTTGATCAGAGCCGGCCAGGTGGCCGGGGTTGAAGATTTTATCGCGCATTGCCCCAACGGCTATGACCAACAACTGGCAGAACGTGGCGAAGGAATATCGGGCGGCCAGCGTCAAGCCATCGCGCTTGCCCGCGCGTTGATTGGACGCCCACCAGTGTTGCTGTTGGATGAGCCGACCAGTGCAATGGACGTGAAGACCGAAGCCGAAGTTATCAAGCGTCTGAAGCAAGAAACCAATGACGCCACAATGGTTATCGTCACACATCGGACCAGCCTGCTTGATCTGGTCGACAGGGTCATTGTGATCGAACGCGGCCGGGTCGGTGCAGACGGCCCAAAAAGCATGCTGACCCAGCGTGCGCGCGCAACAGGGAGGCATCTGAATGTCGCGGCATCCTGACCTTGCCATGATGGCAAGAGAAATGCGGGGGAAATCTCCGTTGGGGGGATCTCTCCTGTTGCTTGCTATCATTGCCTGTCTCGTCTCCGCCGGGCTTTGGGCCTATATGACGGAACTGGACGACGTGACGCGCGTGGATGGCCGGATTGTGCCGTCGGCGGACGTTCAGCTGATCGAGGCAACAGAACCCGGAGTTTTGCAATCCTTGCACGTTGCGGAAGGGTTGGTTGTCGACAAGGGAACACTGTTGATGGAGTTCGACACAACTCAGATCGACAGCCAGTTGAGTCAGGAACAACAGCGTGCATTTGGATTGATGGCTCGTGCCCAAAGATTGCAGGCAGAGATTGACGGCACCCAACTTATCTTCTCAGGAAAGCTTATTGAAGGTGCGCCAGAAGTCGTAACTTCGGAAACTGCTTTGTATCAGGGCCGTCAGGCAGAACTGGCTGCTGAAATCGCCATTCTGGAGCGACAGCGTGAGCAGCGACATCGCGAGTATGAGGAAGGACTGGTAGACCAGGTAACAGCCGAAGAGACGCTTGGGATTCTGGCCGAAGAACGCGCCATCATGACCCCCTTGGTGGAAAAACGGATGGAGCCTGCGACAACGCTTTTGTCGCTGCGCCGCAGTTCCGCCGAATGGGAGGGTCGCAAGGTTCGTGCAGTTGCAGTGACCAACAGGTTGAAAACCGGACTGGAAGAAATCGATGATCGTATTCAAGCCGCACATAGCAGGTTCCGGAGCGCAGCTCTAACCGACCTTGCAGTCTCAACAGCCGAACTCGCAGCACTTCGGCCGTCCTTGCCGGCCTTGCAAGACCGCGCGGATCGCGCACAGATCAGATCACCGGTGCGGGGAATAGTAAATCGCGTTCACCGGACAACAATTGGCGGTTTGGCGCGCAGCGGCGAAGAGCTGATCGAGATTGTTCCACTAGACGACAGGCTTCTGGTCGAGGCCTATGTCCGCCCAGAAAATATCGCGTTTTTGCACGCGGGCCAGCCCGTTAAGGTAAAAATTACGGCCTATGACTTTGCGCGTTACGGCGCGTTGGATGGTGAGATCACCCGCATAGGCGCGAACACAGTGACAAGGCCGGAACGTAATGATGAAGAGGTATTCGTCATCGAAATCCAGACACGTCACGCTATTCTGGATGCGAGCGGCGTTGCCGTCGAGATCATCCCCGGGATGATTGCCGAAGTGGATATCTTATCAGGCAAGAAAACGGTTCTGGACTACCTTTTGCAACCCGTAATCAAGATCAAGGATCGCGCACTGCGCGAATAATAAAGCGCAGCGTCAAACGACAGACCGGTGCCTCAAGTATTAACGCGGCAGGGCGTCGTTTTGACCCGTGCTTACCATTCAACATCACCCAAAAATATATATCCGGCGCCATAAATTGTCTTGATCAGGCGAGGGTTTTTTGGGTCTTCGCCCAATTTGGTCCGCAACCTGGAAATTCTGACATCCATCGCACGATCGAAACTGTCGCCGGCAGCGCCACCCAGGGCATCTTGCATCTGAGTGCGGCTGATCAATCGCTTGGGACTTTCCAGAAACAGCCTCAGAACTTCTCCCTCTGCATGACTGAACGGGGTCTCGGCGCCGGATCCGTCTTCTAGGATGTAGCGATCAAAATAAGCCGTCCAACCGTTGAAACGCGCCACGTCAGACTGTGTGGTCTGCGCCTTGGGGGACCGCAACCGCGCCCGAATGCGCGCCACAACTTCGGCAGGGTCGAATGGCTTGGTAATATAGTCATCCGCCCCCAGTTCCAAACCGGTGACACGATCCTGAACCTGCGCACGACCAGATATGATGATGACCGAAGCCCCCTGCTCCAGCGCCAGCCGATGGACCAGTGCCAACCCGTCCGTATCCGGCAGTGACAAATCAACCAGACATACGTCCGGCGTGACCCGTTTGAGCGACGCTTCGAATTCCCGCGCGCGCGCAAAGCTCTGGGTGCGAAAGCCTGCTTCTTCAAGCGCGTCGGTCAGAATGCGCCGTATCTCCGGCTCATCATCGACGATGGTCACCAGCGGTTGGGTCATCAGGCAGCCTCGTCACGGATCAGGGCGGACAGTTGCGCCCGGGTGAAGGGTTTCCGCAGCACCGGCGCGCGTTTCAGCGCCTCACGATACAACGGATCGGCATAAGGCAAGGATGTCATCAGGATACGGGGCAAGGCGGGCTCCAATTTTGCCAAAAGATCCATACCCGTTTCCTGCCCTTCAAGGCGAATATCGGACAGCACCAAAGCAATGTCTTTGACATCTTTTGCCAGGGCGATGGCTTCGTCACAAGACGTCGCCTCAATCACTGCAAACCCGATGTCGACCAACATATCGCGGAACTGACTGCGCAGATCGTTGCTGTCTTCGACCAACAAAACCAACCCCTCCTGTACCGGCGGGGCCGCACGGTAAGGCAATCGCAAAATGACCGATGCACCTGATGGAGTGTTGCGCAGACTCAGGTCGCCCCCGGCCAGCTTGACAGTGTCGTAGACCATCGGCAGACCAAGGCCCGACCCTTTGTCGCCTTTGGTTGTGAAAAATGGGTTTAAGGCCTTGTCCAACGCATCTTTCGAAAACCCGGGGCCCGTGTCTGACACTGCGATTTCCGTCCAGATCTCACCGATTGTGTGGGCGCTGATTGTAATCTGACCAGTTTCACCACAAGCATCGCGCGCATTCAAAACCAGGTTCAGCAAAGCGTCCTGAACCATCCCGGGATCCAGCATAAGGGCTTTGTCCGGCAACGTATTGACAACCGACAGGCCAACCCCACGCGGCAAGGATGGAGAGGCCAGAATGCGCAAATCCTCGAGCAACCCGCGCATGTCCGTCGCTTTGGGTTGAGGCGTCCGGTTGCCCGTCATGTCGGCGATCCGGTTCAGCAATTGTCCGCCCCTGCGCGCAGTCTGCTTGGTCGCGTCGATCAGCTCACGGGCGTCTTCCGGCAAATCCATCTTTTCCAATCGGGACTGCATGCCCAGGATAATAGTCAACAGGTTCGAGAAATCATGTGCCAACCCACTTGTCATCTGTGCGGCCATCGCGCGGCGACGGGTTTGTTGCAGCGCTACACGCGCCTGCGTTTCCTCGGTGATGTCGACGGACATGATGTAAACACCACCTTCGCCATCAGGTGTGAAGGATACGCGAATGCGCCTGGAATCCTGATCTTCGGTAAATTCAAAAACAGAGGTTTCCCCGGCATAGGCCTTTTTCAGATGCGCCTGGACGCGTGTAAAAGCGGCAGATCCCAATGCCTTAGAAATATGCATACCCAAAATCTCGGACGGGCGACCTGGCATGACCGAGTTTAGCCGCCGGTTGGAGTAATCGTAACGGCCGTCAGCATCCAGATGTGCAATATGGGCCGGCATCATCTCGGTCGTCATACGGGTGCGCGCTTCGATCTCGGTCAATTGGCGCTTGGCTTCTTCCAGTGCCGAATTTGTGGCCGCCAGTTTTCTGTTCGTTGCTGACAGTTCTTCAGCCCGGTCGAGCAACTGACCAGAAAGCTCCTCGGAACGGGCGCGCAACAGCGCCTCAGCCTGTTTGGTATTGGTGATGTCTGTGTAGACCGCCACCCATCCGCCTTTGGGCAAAGGAGCCCCTTCGACCGATATGACCTGGCCATTGGCACGAACACGTTCAATATAGTGAGATTCGAAGGTCAGAGCTTGATTGACACGCAGATCGACAGCCGCTTCGACATCATCGACATTGCCGTATTCGCCACTCGATGCGAGGTGTCGGATCGTGTCGCTGAACAATGCGCCGGGCCGGACAAGATGGTCCGGCAAATCGAACATCGTCTGAAACGGTCGATTGCTGACCACCAGCCGAAGCTGGCTGTCATAAATTGACAGGGCCTGGCCGATCAGATTCAGACCAGCCGTCGTCATGGATTTTATCTGTTGCTCGGTTATTTCCAAATCCATCCTCCCCGCGACACATGCGTAACACCGGATCTGTTACAGGTGTAGAGGGCAACAGCGCGACAGGTTGGAAAAACGGGTCGCACATCTTTTGCGTTCAATACCTGGATTTGGTCTTGGGACCATCCGCCGTAATGGAATCCAGGGACAGCGTATGATCCATATTTTGCATCCGATGGCGCAACATTTGTCTGGATAGGCCCATCAAGACCGACATATATTTGGGGTCATTTGCTTTGTTCCGCAATTCTCCACCATCCTGCTGATCAAACAGCATGGGCGGAAGGTCTGCGGCGAACTCGACCAGAGTGAAACGCTCATCTCTTAGGATGCCAAGGCACGAGTCGCTGTTGCCCGTACCCAAAACCTGCTGCCAGATCGTAGGTTGCTGGGGTTCGGCAAAATCCAATTCGCTGAAGGAATATGTGCGCCAATCGTCGGGGACTTGCCCTTGCAACAGCGGCAGCAACGACCGGCCGTCCATGGAATTCGGGATCGGCTGGCCGACCCAATCCAAAATCGTCGGCGTTATGTCGATGGATTCCGTCGGTACCGAGATCACCGACCCGGCGTGCGATTGATTGTTGGGGTCCCTAATCATCAATGGCGTTTTATAGGCGGCGTCAAAGACCGCCATCTTGCCCCAGCTGTGTCGGTCGCCCAGCATCTCTCCGTGGTCCGCAGTGATGACAACCATCGTGTTGTCGTATTGACCACTATCCTTCAGGAACTGGACGACACGCCCGATGTGAAGGTCAACCTCAGTTGCAAGACCCAGATAAACCGCGCGCAGCGTTTGGATGTTTTCAAGCGTCGGCTCAACCCCGTCAAAGCCCAAAACAAAATCACCGGCGGACGTATTGTCAATTGTCGGGCCAATAAACGGGTGCATCGCCCGTTCATCCATCGGATCAGAGAAACCTTCGGGTCGGGGCAAGGTCGCTGGGTCATACATATTATTGTATGGCGCCGGGGCGACCAATGGCGGGTGTGGTCGAATATAGGTCAGATGGGCAAACCAGTTTTTGCCAACATAAGGCGCCATGCTGTTCAAGAACACGTCCGTCAGAAAGGATGTATCACTGTCTTCAGCCCGGTACATAGCCGGGTCATTCAACCGAGGATCACCCCCATCCGGCGCGACCGGCTTGTGAACGTCCCAGTAGTCTTCGAACGCATAACCTTTTTGCATCAGATGTCCGCGCCAAGGATAAGATTCCTCCAACCGCATTTCGAGGACCTCATGAAACCCAGCCATTGGGTGTTCATAGGATTTCAGGATCGGATCGTTGTGATCATGCACCCTAGGGTCGGCGGATGTATCCGTGTATCCAAACAGCATGGGCAGATAGCCGGCTTTGCGCATTTCGGTCGCGATGTTCGGGGTGTCATGCCGCAACGGGGTTCCATTGCGAACCGACCGGTGGTTCATCGCATATTGCCCGGTCAGGATTGACACACGCGATGGACCACAGGGGTTGGTCACCGAAAAATGCCGGTCAAACGTCACCGCCTCGTCCATGAATGCACGCAGGTTTGGCAGATCGACATGGGCCGCTAAAGCGCCATTCAGACAGTCGGCGCGCAACTGATCTATGATGATGAACAAAACATTCTTAGCGTGCTGCATTTCGCTCTCCCTGATTCCACGTCAGTGGCGCCAGAGCGAACTCTGGCTTGGTTCGCAGAACCCCGCAACACCTGAGTCACGACCCATCGGATTTTCGCCCCGCGCGCCCTTGCAACAGAAGCAACAGATTAATTTGAAATGATCTTGCACCGGTCGGCCCAGTTGAGCGCAAAACCAACCTCAACCATGACTTTGGTGTCTGGAGATGTCACTTAGACGCTATTGAGCGGCAAGAAATACAACGTAGTTCGCAAAAATCCGTTGCAGGTCAATGTCCTTTGCCATCACATACGCTCATGACGCAGCCAGTGATACAGTCGGACCGAGACGCCAACGGCGTTTACCTGCGGGTTTCGGGTGATCTGGTGACTCAATCCCTGGACATGGTCGAAAAGGCTTTTGAAGGGTTTCGAGCAGACAGTAACGAACTAACTGTCGATCTTTCGAAAGTCGGAGCACTGGATACCGGTGGCGCATGGCTGATTGCCGATGTTGCGCGGCGCGCAAAGGCAAGTGGCTCAAACGTACATTATGAAGGGTTAAAGCCCGCTCATTCCGCTCTTTTAGAGACCGTAGCGGAAAACATTCCCGACGACCCCGGTGTGGCAACTGAAAAGCGCAGTTTTACCGACTGGGTCGCAAGTGTCGGGGAACGCACCGCCCGGGCCGGAAAAGACATGCTATCCCTGCTGGGCTTCCTGGGTCTGACGCTGCATCGCCTTGTCCGAACAATTCTAATGCCGCGCCGTCTGCGCAAAGCGGCCTTGGTCTCGCAAATGGAAGAGACCGGACTCAAAGCCATCCCGATCGTTGCCCTTATGGGGTTTCTGATCGGCGTCGTATTGGCCTTTCAGGGCGCGACCCAGCTAAAGCAGTTCGGCGCCGAGATTTTCGTGGTCGAACTGATTTCGATCTCAGTTTTGCGTGAGCTCGGCATTTTGCTGACAGCGATCATCGTTGCTGGGCGTTCAGGCTCGGCTTTTACCGCCTCGATTGGCTCGATGAAGGTTCAGGAAGAGATCGACGCAATGCGCACATTGGGTTTGGACCCAATCGAGGTGTTGGTGATCCCACGTGTTGTTGCCCTGTTGATCATGCTGCCGATCCTTGGCTTCATCGCCGACCTTGCCGCCCTGATTGGCGGCGGATTGATGAGTTGGATTGATCTGGGTGTCAGCCCCGGTATGTTCGTCACACGCCTGAAAGAGAACACCGGTATTTGGCAATTCGCAATTGGCATGATCAAGGCCCCCTTCTTTGCTTTGGTCATCGGCGTAATTGCTTGTTGGCAGGCCATGCAGGTCAAGGGGTCTGCCCAATCCGTCGGGCAACGAACCACGGCTTCGGTTGTGCAATCCATCTTTCTGGTGATCGCTTTGGATGCGTTGTTCTCGATCTTCTTTTCGGTGATGGAGGTCTGAGATGGACGGCACGACGCTTGAACAGACATCTAATACCGACGCTCAACGCGAAGCGGTTATCCGCGTTCGCAATCTTACAAACCAGTTCGGGCCTCAAGTTGTACATCAGAATCTGAATCTGGATGTGTGGCGTGGTGAAGTTCTGGGGATCGTCGGTGGATCGGGAACTGGCAAATCGGTTCTGCTGCGCACGATTGTCGGCCTGAACAGACCCGCGGCGGGCAGCATTGAGGTGCTGGGTGTCGACGTATTGAATGGCCCGGAACAGGAACGCCGCCGGATTGAGCGTCGCTGGGGCGTTGCCTTTCAGGATGGGGCATTGTTTTCCTCGCTGACGGTCTTGCAGAACGTGATGGCTCCGCTGCGCGAACATACAGGGCTGAGCGAAAGCCTGATGTGCGCGCTTGGTAACCTGAAGATCAGCCTTGTCGGTTTGCCGCAACTGAGTTGCGGGAAATTGCCTTCCGAATTGTCCGGCGGGATGCGCAAACGCGCCGCCCTTGCCCGCGCCTTGGCTTTGGACCCCGAGATCGTATTTCTGGACGAGCCAACCGCCGGCCTCGACCCAATCGGCGCGGCTGCGTATGACGAGTTGATCGGTGAATTGCAGCATGCTTTAGGCTTGACCGTCTTTATGGTCACACATGACCTCGATAGTCTTTATGCCATTTGCGATAGGGTCGCAGTGCTCGCAGAAAAACGGGTTCTGGTTGAAGGTCCGATTGAAGAAATGACCAAAGTCGACCATCCTTGGGTTCAAGAGTATTTCACCGGCCCCCGGGCCCGCGCGGCGCAAGAGAAGGGGCAGGACAGGTAAAGGCTATGGAAACCCGGGCAAACTATATCCTGATCGGCGCGTTCACAATCGCGGGCATCCTTGGTGCCTTCGGGTTTTTCCTATGGCTCGCGAAATTCGAGGTGTCGCGCCAATACGCATATTACGACGTTCTGTTCGAAAACGTATCGGGCCTCTCCTCTGCGGGCGGCGTAAGCTTCAACGGCTTGCCCGTTGGTCAGGTGATTTCGTTGAACCTGGACGAGGACGATCCGTCAAAGGTGCGCGTTAAGCTTGAAGTAGATGCCGACATACCCGTCACCGAAGATACCATCGCGCAGCTACAATCTCTGGGTGTTACTGGCGTCAGTTATGTTGAGCTGACGGGTGGCAAAAGCAGCGACAAACCCTTGCCGGAAAACAGCGTAATCAAAAGCAAGCGCAGCGCAATTCAATCCTTGTTCGAAGGCGCCCCGAAAGTTCTGGATGAGGCGGTTACCCTGCTTGAAAGTCTGAACTCGGTCGTTGACGACAAGAACCGCCAATCCGTCAGCGAAATTTTGGACAACCTGGCTTCTGCGTCCGGCAGGCTGGACAAAACGCTGACAGATTTCGAAAGCTTGTCCACCGACCTTGGCGGCGCTGCCAAGCAACTGGGCAACTTTACAACGCGGCTTGATAAATTGGCCGATACAGCCGAAACCACCCTGACGACAGGGACAGACACACTCAAAAGCGTAAAAACTGCATCCGAGTCCGCAACGGAAACACTGAACAGCGCCAAGACAACAATTGAATCGGCCGATCGCATAATACAGGACGACGTGAAACCATTTATCGATCGGGCCTCAACATTGGCAGAACGCCTGACCGGCCTGTCCGACGAAGGCAGCGTTGCCTTGGCGACCGCGACCGAGACCTTTGTGAATGCAAACAAAACACTGGGGTCGATCACGGCAGCGATGGATACAGCAAACACCACATTGGCTTCTGCGGAACGCGCTTTTGACTCGGCCAATGAGGTCATCAACAAAGACGTCGGCGCAGTCATGGACGATATCCGCAATGCGGCCAATCAGGTCGCCTCAACAGTGTCTAATGTCACAAGCAAGTTGGACGAAATTTCGGCCGATATCCTCAATGCATCGCGATCGGCGTCCGAATTGCTGGGCACCATCGACGGCATCGTTCAGGACAACCGACGGCAATTGTCCGACTTCCTCCGCGTCGGCCTGCCGCAATTCACACGTTTCGTAGAAGAGTCGCAACGATTGGTAATCAGCCTGGATCGGCTGGTGGACAAGGTCGAACGTGACCCGGCACGCTTCTTACTGGGAACCCAAGCTTCGGAGTTTCGCCAATGATCAGGCTGTTTCTTTTGGTTCTGGCGTTGGGGTCGCTGGGCGCGTGCACCGGGTTGGGCACGCTGAGGCAGGCATCCAAGCCAAACGACCTGTATCTTTTGACGCCGAAAAGCACCTTTTCGTCTTCGTTGCCGCGCGTCCAAAAACAAATCGTTGTACAGGAACCGACAGCAACGGCGGCGGTCAATACCGATCAGATCGCTATTCAGCCGACCCCATTGCAGGTGCAATACCTACCGCGCGCCAGATGGGTCGACCGTGCACCGCTTATCGTACAGGCGCTGTTGGTCGAAAGCTATGAAAACAGTGGCAAGGTGGCCGCTGTTGGTCGCTCAACCGTGGGCCTGCGCGCCGATTATGTCATCGTTCCGGACCTACGCGAATTTCAGGGGTTCGTCGTCAGCGATGTTGAGGGGACAAAAACCATCCGCGTCGAAGTGCGCATGAACATTAAGATCATTGATGAATTCGAAGACAAGATCATCGCGTCTAGTTCATTTCGGGAAGTTGTTGCCTCTGCCAGCGATTCGACGCCTGACCTTGTGAAAGCCTTTGACGATGCTTTGGGCAGGACCATGCGCGACGCCGTAGAGTGGAGCGTGCGCCGGATCAACACACATGCGGCCAACAACCAAAGATCGTATTGACGGGACACGGGCGCTGCCCAACGCAGCGCCCCATTGCCCGCTGTTACCGTGACAACGTTTGCGCAAGCCGCATGAGCGTGGCAGCTTCGGCCCTGTACCCAAAGGGATCTTCACCGCGGGCTGCGTTTGCCAATCCGATCGCATCGTCGTAGGACCAGTTCCCCAGATATTCTGCACCGCGCAATAACTGCCCGAACCCGGCGATGGCATAGGAAAAGCGGACATCGTCTGAAACCTCGTCCTGCGTCGCCGCAATGGGCTGTTCGATCAACCGGCTCTGGTCGGACCCCGGCGTTTTATAACGCAGTTTGAAAAACCCGATCTCATCCGAACCGTCACGTACCACTTGGGCATTATAACGCAACGGATCGTTCAGGATCGCGTCTGAACCAACAGGCGTGACCTCGTAAATCGCCGTAACCGAGTGGCCTGCGCCGATATCGCCGGCGTCCACTTTGTCATTGGTGAAATCTTCCCGACGCAACGCGCGGGTCTCGTATCCGATAAGGCGATATTCGGCGATTTGTGACGGGTTGAACTCAACCTGGATTTTGACGTCGTTTGCGATTGGGAACAATGCGCCCGTCAACTGGTCGACCAGGACTTTTTGCGCCTCGCTCAGCGTGTCGATATACGCGGCCTGTCCGTTTCCGTTCTGGGCAAGTGCCTGCATCGTGGCATCGTCCAGATTACCCCGGCCAAAACCCAAAACACTCAGGAACGTACCGCTGTCACGTTTATTTGCTATGAAGTCTTTCAGCGCATCAGGATCAGACAAGCCAACATTAAAGTCGCCATCCGTTGCCAGGATGACGCGCGTGACCTCACCGTCAGCGCTCATGCTTTCGGCTACCTGATATGCCTGTTGCAACCCGGCCTGACCTGCGGTCGAACCGCCTGCCTCCAACTGGTCGAGCGCGCCGAGGATTTTGTCACGTTCCACGGCCGCGGTGGGTTCCAGAACCTGCCCCGCGCTTCCGGCATAGGTCACGATCGAGACCTCGTCCTCTTCTCGCAACTCTGACAGCATCAAACGGAACGATTGTTTTAACAGTGGTAGTTTGTTGGCATCATGCATCGATCCCGACGTATCGATCAGAAAGATCAGATTCAGCGGTGGTCGGTCCTCAATCTGCGGCAATGCCCCTTGGATACCGACATGCACAAGCTGAGTACCCTCATTCCAAGGCGTCGGTGTTACTGTGATCGTCGGCCGGAACGGCGCGTCCCCTTCCGGTGCGGGGTACGAGTAAGGAAAATAATTTACCATCTCTTCGACACGGACGGCATCCTTGGGTGGAAGCTGGCCGCGCATAAGAGAGGACCGGACGATCGAATATGAGGCCGTATCAACGTCAATTGAAAAGGTGGAAACAGGCTCTTCACTGGTGACTTTCAGAGGATTGGCTTCAGCGTTTGAAAACGCCTCGGTATCCGGGAGGGGCAGAATTCCCACCTCTGGTTCAACCATCATATGAGTGGCATCGCCCGAAGTGACGCCAAGTCGAGCAGTGTTTTCAGCAACTAAGCCCGAAACGCCTTGCTGAGGGGCGGCCGCTTTGGATCGCACGGGCGCGGCATACTCTTCAACAACGACCTGGGCCTCAACGACGGGTTCTTCCAATGCGGCAGAATCTGCTTCAAGTGCGGGCGCAGGGCTTTCGCTGCGCGATAGGGGCTGCACAACAATGTCGCGGGATTGCGGCACGAACATAATCAGCGCAACAGCGGCAATTGCGGTTGTCGCGGTTAGGGCGCCGCGATGGGACAAAGCATTCAACATGGATTTCACTCCTTCTGTCATGCGGGCCATTGGGCCTCGCTTAACAGTCGGACGCATCGCAGCATGCGATCCTTGGCTGTGTGCAAAATTTTTCTGAGCCCGTTTTAAGTTTTGCACCCGCCGTTCGGCATCTGGTGCCGGCGTCGCAGCATCCATCAAGGCTTTGAAGTCATCAAGATCATCGGTCATAGTGCCAATTCCTCTTGTCGCAGGGCGCGCAGACGTTTGCGAATGTCGGACATGCGCCAGGACACGGTGCCTTCGGACACGCCCAGAACTGCTGCAGCTTCGGCGTGTGTCATTTCATCCTCTAACGTCAGGGCCAGAGTATCTTGCAAATCGGGTGGCAGAGA
This sequence comes from Ruegeria atlantica, assembly GCF_947495585.1. Classification (GTDB taxonomy): domain Bacteria; phylum Pseudomonadota; class Alphaproteobacteria; order Rhodobacterales; family Rhodobacteraceae; genus Ruegeria; species Ruegeria atlantica_G. Next base: position 322,301 of record NZ_CANLZK010000003.1, read on the forward strand.
CCGCATGGCGCGCTGCAACCAATCCATTGCTTGGGCCGTTTCGGTCGCCTCTGCCCGGCGCAATTGCTCCACATCACCCCACCCTGCGGCGGCGCGGCTGTGGCTTGCCTGGCGACGCCGGGCGTCCTCGGCCGCGTTGACGACAACGCGGTAGAGCCAGGTCGTGAACTTGGCCCGCGCCCGGAAGCCCGCGATTTTGATGGGCAGCGCTACACAGATATCCTGTGTCAGATCCTCGGCCTGATCTGCCCGTCCAGTCAGACGAAAAGCCAGACGAAAGACCCGGTCGTAATGGCGCTGCAACAGGGTCGCAAACGCCTCAGCGTCCCCGTCCGCGGCGGCCCTGGCCAAGTCTTCATCCGATGTTTTCATACGCATCACACTGAGTATGACGGATCGAAAACGTCAATCCTTGGCGATATCTCCAAAAAAATTAAAAGCGATCCGCCGAGGCAAGTTTCCAATCGGCCGCGTAGTCGGACGGTATTGTGTCTGTCAGCAAAACGCCCTCGTCGATAAGGGTATAGAGTTCGGCATAAGACCGTTCCCGCTCATCTGCCGTACGGCGGCGGATATCTACCGGGTGAAGCTCGGACACCTTGTCTTTGCCCATAGCGCCCAAAAGTTCGCGGAAACTTTCCAATGTCGCATCGTGAAAGCGGTGTACGCGCTGGCGTTTTTGGGGAACATTGACCGCCCTGCCCCGTATCGGGTCCTGAGTGGCAACGCCGGACGGGCAGCGGTTCGTATTGCAATGCAGCGCCTGAATACACCCCACGGCAAACATCATCGCGCGTGCCGCGTTGCACATGTCTGCCCCCAGCGCGAATTTCTCGACCATGTCGTAGCCGGTGGCCACCTTACCCGAACAGATGATCCGGATTTTGTCGCGCAAACCGACGCCACGCAGGCAGTTGTTGACGAAAATCAGCGCTTCGTTCAATGGCATGCCCAAACGGTTGGTGAATTCGACCGGGGCAGCACCGGTACCGCCTTCGGCACCGTCAATCGTGATGAAGTCCGGCAGGATTCCTGTTTCCAGCATCGCCTTGCAAATCGCCATAAATTCGGACGGTCTGCCAATACACAGCTTGAACCCGATTGGTTTACCGCCAGACATTTCCCGCAGATGTTGCACAAAATGGATCAGACCGGTCGGGCCTTCGAAGGCAGAGTGGGTGGGCGGGGATATCACGTCCTGATGCTCGGGCACGCCACGGATTTCAGCGATCTCCTGATCCACCTTTGCGGCAGGCAACACCCCGCCATGCGATGGCTTGGCCCCCTGCGACAGTTTGATTTCAATCGCTTTGACAACGTCCTTTTTTGCCTTTTCGGCAAACAGGTCCTTGTCAAAACCACCCTCGGGCGTGCGGCAACCAAAATAGCCTGTTCCGATCTGCCAAATGATGTCGCCACCCTCGGCCAGATGGTGCGGGGACAGGCCGCCTTCCCCGGTGTTGTGCGCAAATCCGCCGTCCTTCGCGCCCCCATTGAGGGCGCGGACAGCATTGGCGCTGAGTGCCCCAAAGCTCATGGCGGAGACGTTCAGCCGCGACGCACTGTATGGCTGCGTGCATTGCGGCCCACCCAGCATGATCCGTTCTTCGCTTTCATCCACATGCTTGGGCGCAAGCGAGTGGTTGGCACGATGATATCCGACTGACAGGACGTCGTATTGTGTACCAAATGCCTGCGTATCCACCTGTCCTTTGGCACGCGAGTAGACAAGTGATCGTACGATTCTGTTAAAAGGGCGGCCGCTTTCGTTGGTTTCAACAAAATACTGCCGGATTTCCGGGCTGACGAACTCCAGCATGTACCGGAAATGCCCCAGGACCGGATAATTGTTCAGAACGTTGTGCTTGGTCGTCAGCATGTCGTAAAGGCCGATTACGGCATATGGAATAAGCACCACCAGCAACCAATGGGCGGGCGGCCAGAAAAAACCCCACAACAGAGTCAGCGGCAGACACACATATGCAATGAAGTAATAGAGTCTGCGTACAATCATTCGTGCTCTCCCAGGGCCGCGTGCTTTCCAGCCTGCTGCAGCAGGCGAGGTGTTCGCCAAACGTGGGCCAAATCGCTGTTAGATTGCAAGCGATTGTGCCCGCCTTCACGTAATCGGGCGAAGATGTGAAATATGGCGCGGACATTGGTCACGGTTGATCCGGGCAACGTCAGCTATTATGCCCGAAGAAACGGGATAGAGGCAGGACGGCAGGCTGTGACACAGAAACGAACGCATGTTCGGACCACGGCATTGATGTTCGGAGCCGTGTTCATTGGTGGCGCAGTTGGGTCGCTGCTGCGCGAGTTGTTCTCGGTGAGCATACCGCATGCCGGATTTCTGACGCAGACCTTTGGCATCAATATAGTGGCCTGCTTCATACTGGGGTGGCTGTATTCGGTGCGAAACCGCGTCCATGCCCATGTTCTGCATCTTGGCGCAGTCGGCTTTTGTGGTGGCCTGTCGACCTTTTCCTCGTTTGTTTCCGAATTGGAGCGGTTAGCCTTGTCCAACATCTGGGTTGCGGCTTCGGCCGCCGCGTTGGAAATCGCGGCGGGACTGGCAGTCGCCATTCTGGGTGAGGCTATCGGAAGGCGCTTTCATCCGCCGAGGGCGACTGAATGACCGAATTGTTCCTGCACGCGATGTTCGGATTAGGCGGTGGTTTAGGGGCTGTTTTGCGCCACTGGATCGCTCTGCGAATTGTTCATGACCTGCCGTTTTCGACCCTGATTGTAAACGTTCTGGGTAGCCTGCTGCTGGGTTTGTGGATCGGCTATCTCGGCGGATCAATTGAGATGGGCGAAGAACAAAGACGTCTGGTCTTTGGTTTTTGCGGCGGCTTCACGACGTTTTCCAGCTTTGCCTATCAGTCGCTGGAACTCAGACGCGAAAGGACCATCGCGCTGGCGGCGGGCAATATATTACTCAGCTTGGGTCTTTGCTGGGCGGCACTGGCATTTGGCTTGTTCGTGATGCGTTAATGTGCAGGCACTGACGCCTGCGTTCCAGGTTTAGGTGCTTTGCAAAAGAACAGCAGCGGAATGGTCGCCAAAGCCAAAAGCCCAAGATTGTTGAAGACGGTTAGATATGAAATCAGTTCAGCCTGCTGCGCGATCTCCTGCCCCAGAATGGCGGCCCCCTGCGCACTGTCCGGTGTCAGGTTCAGTGGCGTAAGATAGGCATGTGCGGCGGGGTTATAGGGCGTGACATTTTGGCTGAGAACAGCCGTGTTTGTTTGAAGCCCTCGTACGACCCAAGTTCCGACCAAGGAAATTCCAACCGATGAGCCAAGCTGACGGGTCACATTGAACAGGCCGGATGCCTCGTCCTGCCGCGATTTGGAGATGCTTTCGAAGGCCAATATCGACATCGGCACAAAAACCAGCCCCATTCCCAGACCGCTTACTGCCCCTGGCCAGGCAAGCTCCCAAAACCCCGCATCTATGTTGAGCCGCCCCATCATGAAATTGCTGACAGCCGTCAAAAGCATACCCAGCCCGGCCAGAACACGCGGATCGAAACGCGTAACCAGAACAGCGCCGGTCAGGACCATCGACAGCCCGGCGGCGACCCCTCGCGGGATAAACAAATGGCCCGATGTGATGACTGGATAGTCCAGCAAGTTCTGAACGAAAGTCGGCAGGATCGCGATACCGCCGAACAGGGAAATGGCAAATCCGGCGATAACCAGATTGCACAGCGCGAAATTGCGATCCGCGAAAAAACGCAGATCGACAACCGGCTTTTCCGTGGTCAGCACGTGAATGATGAACCCAAACGCGCCCAAAACCGACGCGATGAGGGCAACCTGAATGATCCGTGATGACAGCCAGTCCTTGGTCTCTCCCTGATCCAGAACAAATTGCAGGCAGCCTATGCCAATGGCCAGTAGGGCAAGACCCTTCCAATCGATGCGAACCTCTTCGGTTTCGTCGTCTGGCAACTCTCCGGCCAACAATAGCAGTGCCATCGCGGCTACCGGCAGGTTCACGAAGAACACCATCCGCCACGAGAAATATTCGGTCAGGATCGCCCCTACTGTGGGCCCCAACACTGGGGCCACGACGACTCCCAAACCGAAGACCGCCATCGCCTGCCCGCGTTTTTCACGGGGATAGGCGTCGAATAGAATGGATTGGGACAACGGGATCAGAAACGCCCCGAACATGCCTTGGGCCAGGCGAAAGGCGACGATGGTCTCAAGGCTCCAGGACAGGCCACACATGACCGACATCGTCGCGAAGCCGGTCACAGCGGTCAGGATCAGACGTCGACGGCCGACACGGCGGGCGACAAAGCCCGTCAGTGGCATGACCACAACGGCCGACACAATATAACTGGTCAGTATCCACGTGGCCTGATCGGTTGTTGCGCCGAACGCCGCCTGAATATGGGGCAGCGCGACATTGACGATTGTACTGTCGAGCACCTCAAGAATAGCGCTGAGGACAACAGCAACCACAATCACCGGATTGATGTGGCCTGCTGCCGAGGATGTCATTTTTGGGCCTGCGGTGTGGTATCCACGGTCACCTTGCTACTGCCACCTACGCGCAATGGGGCATCCGTAGGATCAAGTTCAACCCGTACCGGAAAGCGCCGCGTCACCTTGACCCAATTGCCACTGGCATTCTCGGACGGCAGAAGCGAGAACGTATCCCCCGACCCCCGCCCGATTGACGCAACTTTGCCCGTCAGGGTGACGCCCGGCATCATGTCGATCTTTACCGTGACCTGCTGACCCGGACGAATGCGCGGCAGTGATGTCTCTTTGAAATTGGCGTCCACCCACCAATCAGAGGACTCAACGATGGAAAACTGCGGCGCGTTAGCTGAAACCGACGATCCAGGTCTGAGTGTCAGGTTGGCGATCCACCCATCTGCCGATGCAAAGATCTTGGTCCAATTCTGATTGGCCTGCGCAATTTCCAATTGAGCTTGCGATGACAGAATATCATCCTGTTTGGCCGCCAGACCGCTTTGCAAGGCCAACAGGGCGGATTGACTTGTGGTAAGCTGCGCCGCGGCGCGCGCAAATTCCGAACTGGTCTGATCCAGTGACGCCTGCGCCAGATCACCATCTGAAAACAGCGCCTTAGCACGTTCCAGATTGCTCTGAGCCGTATTGTAGGCCGACTGCGTGCTGTCGACCACTGCTTGTGCAGCTGCGATCTGCGTACCGTAAGACTGCGCCTGCTGCACCGCGCTGTCGAGATTGGCCTTGGCCTGATCGACCGAAGCTTTGAATTGCGTATCGTCGATTGTGAACAGCAAGTCCCCGGTTTTGACCGGCTGGTTCTCAATCACAAGCACTTCGGCAACCTGACCGGTGACTTGTGGTGCCACGTATATGATGTTCGCCCCCACATAGGCGTCATCGGTCGAAGGGTATCGTTCCTGATGGCGCCAGTACAACAGCAGCCCGACGGCAATTGCGCCCAAGATGACCACCGCGCCAACGACCTTAAGAGATTTCATGAACCAGCCCCCTTCATTTGGCTTGGCCGAACGTCACATTGGAAACGTGTGCATCCGAACCGCCAGATTACCCATGATCCAAACAGTTCCAAGAATGATGATCAGCAGCACCATCGTGGAAAACAGGATAAGGTCCAGATCTTCGCGGCTGCTGCGACGTCGGTCGATGTGCAGGAAATAAACCAGCTGTACGATCAGCTGAGCCAACCCAAGCAGACTGATTGCAAGGTAAACGCCCTTTGTCTCAATGCCGTAACGATAAGCGATTCCGAAAACTGCAAAGGTCAACAAAAGCGACCCACCATAGCCGATCACATAACGGCGGCGCTCGCGGCGATGCATTTCGCTACGTTTATCCATAAGTCAGCCCTCCGAAATAAACGATAGTGATGATGCCAATCCAGATCAGGTCCAGAAAGTGCCAGAACAACGCCAGCCGCACCACGCGTGACATCAGGAGATCAGTCAGGCCAAAGACCCTTAGCTGAATGCCCAGCACGATCAGCCAAATGCACCCTGCTGTAACGTGCAGGCCATGAAGGGGTACCAAGCCATAAAACGCGGACAGAAAACCGCTACGCTGAGGGATACCGCCCTTTTCCGCCATCGCCATGAAATCGCGGATCTCCAGAACCAGAAAACTGAGACCAAGAACCAGAGTCACGAAGAACCAGAATATGATCCGCCACCGCGGAAGATTGTATTTGAGCGCAAGCATCGCCAGACCCACGGTAAGGCTGCTGGTCAAAAGGATCAGCGTCTGGGCAAAGATGCTTTTCAGGTCGAACAATTCGTGCGGCCCGGGTCCGCCTGCCTGTGCGTCGATCATTGTGATGTAGATCGCGAACATCAGCCCGAAATAGACTAGGTCGCTCATCAAAAAGACCCAGAACCCGAAGGTAACGACTTCGCTTGCCTTGTCGGCACTTGCGTGCCGCCGTCCAAGGTTCAGGCCGGGATAGCTGTGGGTGGGCGCGCGTTTCATGTCACGGCCTCCAGATCAGGGCGGGCCAATCCGCGATTTTCCGGGGCAGTTTCGTGATCACGGTCAACGGGCGTAGAATTGTGCACCAGATCCAACCAGGCTTCGTGCTGCTTACGCACGTCGTCTGCCGGAATGACCCGCTCTGTTTCGGCCTTGAACGTCCATGCGATAAAGGTCGCGAGCATAAAGATTGTCATCAGCGCCGCCAGCCACCAGATCCACCAGACCAGCGCAAACATCCAAACCCCGCTGAGCACGCAGAGACTGAAGCCTATGCCAGTGTTCAGCGGAACCGAGATATCCTCATAGGCATCAGGCGACGGGTACGCGTTGCCGCGCTCTTTCACGGCAGCAAAATCGTCCCGATCGGTCACATGGGGGATGATGGCAAAATTGTAGGAAGGCGGCGGGGCCGGGATCGACCATTCCAACGTATGCGCATCCCACGGATCACCGACCGGAACTCGTGCCTTTTCCCGATCACGGATACTAACCCACAGTTGCACGATCACCGACAGCAAAGCCGCCAATATGATCAGCGCGCCGACGACGGCAACGATCATGTACGGGTGGAAGCTCGGGTCCTCCCAACTGAATGACCTGCGTGGCATTCCCATCAGGCCGACAAAATACAGCGGCAGGAATGTCAGCATGAACCCGACGGTCCACAACGCAACCGAGACGCGGCCCCAGAATTCGTTCAGGCGGAACCCGAAAGCTTTGGGGAACCAATAATTGTATCCGGCAAGCAATCCGAACAGCACACCCGGCAACAGGACATTGTGGAAGTGGGCGACAAGAAATAGCGTGTTGTGGACCTGATAGTCCACTGTTGGGTTTGCGAGGATCACACCGGATAGCCCGCCGATGACAAACAACATTAAGAAAGACAACCCATAGAGCATTGGCACCGAAAACCGGATTCGCCCGCGGAACAAGGTAGCCATCCAGTCATAGACCTTCACCCCTGTCGGGATAGCAATTAGCATTGTAGCGATGCCAAACACGGCGTTGATCAGCGCGCTTTGACCCATGGTGAAGAAGTGGTGCAGCCAGACAGTGAATGACAACACCGCAATCGACATGGTGGCGATTACCAGCGAGTTGTAGCCATACAGGCGCTTGGCCGAGAATGTTGCGAAGACCTCAGAGTAGATACCGTAGGCCGGCAGAACCAGCAAATAGACTTCGGGATGACCAAACAGCCAGAACATATTGGCATAGTTCATCATGTTGCCGCCAAGGTCGTTGGTGAAAAAATGAAAGTCCAAATACCGGTCCGCTGCCAGCATCAGGGCGGCAACACCCAGAGGCGGCATGGCAAAGACGATCAGGATTGAGCTGCAGATGATTGTCCAGCAATACATCGGCAGCCGCATGAATTTCATGCCAGGCGCGCGCAACTTATAGATCGTGACAGCAAAATTGATGCCCGTCAGTGTGGTTCCGACACCAGAGACGACGATCGCCCAGATCCAGTAGTCAGGGCCAACACCGGGATTGAACGCCGCACCGGTATATGGCGGATATGCCGTCCAGCCGCCGGTCGAAAACTCGCCCACCACCAACGATACCATCAGCATCATCCCGGCTGAGACGGTCAGACCAAGGCTGATCTGGTTCATCACTGGAAAGGCCACATCGCGCGCACCGATCATCAGCGGGATCAGGAAATTCGCCAGCCCAAACACAAACGGAACGGCGACGAAGAAGATCATGATCGTGCCATGGGTACTAAATAGTTCGGCGAAATGCTCGGCCTTAAGAAATCCATCGCCCGGACCGGCTGCCTGCTGCGCCCGCATTACCACGCCTTCCAAAACGCCGCGCGCAAGCATGACGATTGCAAAGACGATGTACATGATGCCGATCTTCTTGTGATCCGCACTGGTTAGCCAATCGCGCCACAATGGTCCCCAAAGGCGAAACCACGTTAATGATCCAACGACGACGATGACACCGACGATCACTATCGCAGCGGCAGTGTTGGCGACAATCTCGTTCGTGTTGGGATTCTGAATAAGCCCTGTAATCGGAAACGCGTCCCAATTCAGGCGGCCGAAGAAGCCAGAACCATTGGTGGTCATTGCTGCGCCTCCTGCCCGAATTCTACCGTCCCTGGCTGCTGGTCGGCGGTCAGAGCATTGTTGCCGTGATACCGATGCACAATTGAATGAAACAGGTTGCTGTCCTCCAGCGTGAAATACAACGCGTTATCTGGCATTTGCTCGGTTCCCAACGCGGCTTGCACCTCGTCCCGGTCCGTCCGCATGGCCAAAATGCGATAGGTCTCGTCATTCAGCGCAATGCCGTTACTGCGCACCTTGTCGACCCATTCGTTGAATTCCTCGACGGACATGGCAACGGTTTGGAACTTCTGTTTGGTGAACCCGCGCCCGTTATACTGGGTGTTCTCGCCCTGCATTGTTGCAGCCACATCCGACACAACATGCAATTCCGTAGTCATACCGGGCATTGCATAAATCTGGCCTGCCAAAGCAGGGATCATAAAGGACTGCATCACAGTATCGGTCGTCAGTGTCATTGCGACCTGCTGTTTGACGGGGATGCCAAGCTCTCCGACGCTGGCGATGCCAAGATCGGGGTAGATGAACAGCCATTTCCAATCCAATCCGACGACCTGAACGTTCAGCGCAGGCATTTCGCCAAAGCGATCCGAATATGGATCCAATCGGTGGGTCGCCTTCCACAGATAGAAAGACAGCAGAGCAACAATCAGGACCGGCACGCCCCACATAACGAACTCCAGCGGACCGGAGAAATCCCATTTGGGCCGGTATATGGCTCCGCCTTCTTTGCGCCGCCGATACCGAAAGGCAATCAGCGGCACCAGAACGAGAACCGGAATAACCGCCAACAGGATCAGGACAGTTGCGCGGAAAAGGTGCACTTTTTGGACTGCAGCAATCGGACCTTGTGGGTCCATGAAACTGTCACTTGCGCCGGCAACTTGCGCCGAAGCAGAGAGAGCCGCGGCGACAATCACAACTTGCATCGCCTTTGGTGACATTCGGAATAGGGCCACGCCTGATTGTCCTCCTAAAGCAATCTCTCGCGCCAACTATCGGCAGACAAATGAAATTTCTCAAGGCTTTTTCCCAAATAGGGTGGTGCTCTGCCACCGACCCTGATCAACGGTGGGGATAGGCGCAGACAAAACCACGGGAAAACCGCTGTTGACTTGCGGCTTTGACCAAGCCAGACCTTAAGCGATGCGATGGATCATGTTCGTCCTGGGTCTTTGGTGCCTCTCCACAAGTGCAACAGCGCAAGATCGTGCTGCGGTTGAAAGACAATTCCAGTCCTGGCTGCAAGAAACTATCTGGCCAAAGGCCAGAGCCAAGGGTGTTTCCAGGCGTACAATGCAACAGGCCTTTGACGGTGTGAGGCTGAACTGGAAATTGCCGGATCTGGTCCCTCCGGGGCAACCGATCAAAACCCCGAAACGGCAAAAACAGGCTGAATTTGGCTCTCCGGGTCGATACTTCAACGCGGGTTCCGTTCAGGGCGCGACATCCGTCGGGCGGCAGATGGCCCGGCGACACGCCGCAACCTTGGCGCGCGTCGAGACCGAAACAGGCGTGCCCGCCCGCATCATTCTGGCCATCTGGGGTCGTGAGAGCGGCTATGGGCAAGTTCCCATTCGACACAACACCTTCCAGGTGCTGGGTACCAAAGGGTTCATGAGTACCCGCGCTGACTATTTTACCAAAGAGCTGATAGCGGCGTTGCAAATCGCCGAAGCGGGCGATGCACCGCCGGGCACAATGAAAAGCAGCTGGGCAGGCGCTTTGGGCCAACCGCAATTCATGCCCTCCAATTTCCTGACCTATGCGGCCGACGGGAACGCGGACGGGAAAGCTGACATTTGGACCTCAGCCGAAGATACAATTGCCTCTATCGGGAATTATCTGGCGCAGCATAGCTGGAGGGCCGGGCGCGATTGGGGGTTCGAAGTCCTAGTTCCTGAAACCATATCCTGCGCGCTGGAAGGCCCTGACCAAGGCAGACCCATTCGGGACTGGGCCGCAATGGGAATTGCGCGCGTGTCAGGCAAGCCGTTTCCAAAACATGAACTGGCCGGAGAGGGGTATTTGATGATGCCCGCAGGGCGGAACGGACCTGCCTTTGTCGTCACGCCGAACTTCTATGTCCTCAAGGAATACAACAAAAGCGATCTGTATGCCTTGTTCGTTGGACACGTCGGAGACCGCATTCAATATGGCGTTGGCGATTTTTCTGGTCGCTGGGGCAAGATCGACGCCATGTACCGATCCGATATCGCTGCCATGCAGCGCACACTGGAACAACAAGGACACGACGTGGGCGGAGCAGATGGCTTACCGGGTTTCAAAACCCGTCGCTCGATCGGACGCTGGCAAGAAACGATCGGCCAGACTCCTACCTGCTTTCCTGATGCGGGAATGAAGGCCAGCCTGAAACAGTAGCGATTCGCCCTGATCCAGATACCCTCAGCTGTTTGACCCAGCGGAAACAACTAAACGAAAATCGGCACCCTTCACGAAAGTGTCACGAAGCCTCCGAGTTTCAACATAAAATTTCCACTGCACCCCCGTTTCCATTCACATTCCACCTCTGGTTGCCCAATTTTAAGGCAAAGGCTTTAACCTTTTTTGAAATAATGCCACGTTCGACATCAGTGAAAGGCGACTTTTGCAAACACGTTCCCGACTGCAAACCGAAAGACTGCGACGCGGTGTTCATTGCGATCTGAAAAAGCAAAATTCGAACCAGTCCCGGTCTCTTTCTGGGTCGGACAAACATGGTGGCCCTCAGCCATCCTGAAGGGATGCGCGTGGGTTGCTGAATAAAAAACGGGAGTTGAAAAACATGAACAAGTATATTCGTACATCTCTTGCGGGGCTGTTGACCTCGACCATGATAACCGGTGCTGCATTTGCCGCCGGAACCCATCCGACTACCGGCGAAGCGTTGGCGGATGACCAAACCTTTACCTATCGTATTCTGGACGAACACAGCTCGGTCGATCCTCAAGTTGTTGAGGATGTTTCCGGCGCCGAGATCGTGCGTGACCTGTTCGAAGGCCTGATGAACCAGGACGAAGACGGCAATCTGGTCCCGGGTGTTGCCACCGGTTACACGACCAACGACTCCAAAGACGTTTACACCTTTACCCTGCGCGACGATGCGAAGTGGTCGAATGGTGATCCGGTAACCGCCAGCGATTTTGTTTTTGCCTGGAAACGTGCCGTCGATCCCGCCCTGTCCTCGCCCTATGCATGGTTCATGGAACTGATGTCGATCGAGAACGCATCTGAAATCATCGCAGGTGACAAGTCGGTTGACGACTTGGGCGTCAAAGCCATCGACGACCACACGCTTGAAGTGACGCTCAGCGCACCGCTGCCGTACTTCCCGCAAATGACCACGCATTCGACCACTTTCCCTGCCCCGCAGAAAGTTATCGAAGAGTTTGGCGACGCCTGGACCAAGCCTGAAAACATCGTATCGAACGGTGCATACGTCCTGACCGAGCATCTGCCGCAGGAACGTTCGGTTCGTGAGCGGAACGAAAACTACTGGGACAACGACAACACGATCATCGAAAAAGTCGTGGCACTGGTCATCAACGACGAAAACGTCGCGCTGACCCGTTACCTGGCAGGTGAGCTGGACCGCACAGAAGTTCCCGCAGGTCAGTTCCCACGCCTGCAAAAAGAGCATCCGGAAGAAGCAATCAGCTTCCCGCGCCTGTGTAACTATTATTACACGTTCAACCTGTCCGATGGTGGCCCCGAAGCCTTCAAGGACCCGAACGTCCGTCAGGCGCTGTCCCTGGCAGTTGATCGTAAGATCATCACCGAGAACATCATGGCAGGTGGGCAGCCGCAGGCTTATACCTTTGCCCCGGCAGCAACCGCTGGCTTTGACGTTCCAGACGTAGAAATGGCGTCCATGTCGCAGGCCGAGCGCGACGAACTGGCCAAGGAACTGCTAGCCGCAGCTGGTTATGGTCCCGACAACCCACTGAGCTTTGAGATGGTTTACAACACCTCGGAAGCGCACAAAAAAGTTGCCGTGGCCCTGAGCCAGATGTGGAAGCAAAAGCTGGGCGTAAATGCCGAGCTGGCCAACATGGAATGGAAAATCTTCCTGGAAGAGCGTGGCAATCAGAACTTCGATATGGCACGCGGCGCATGGTGTGGCGACTATAACGAAGCCTCGACCTTCCTCGATCTGCTACAGTCGGATTCCGGCTATAACGACGGCAAGTACAACAACGCCCGCGTTGATGAACTGCTGTCCGAAGCCAAAACCTCTGACGATGCCGCTCCTCTCTACACCGAGGTCGAGCGTATCATCGCGCAAGAGACGCCTGTTATCCCTATCTATCACTATGCTGGCGTCTACATGATGGACAGCGATGTCGGTAACTGGCCGGTCAAAAACGTAGAGCAGAACTGGTATTCCAAGAACCTCTACAAAACCGCCGAATAATCTTCCTTAGACCAAGCTTTGCCCCGGAGTTCCTTCCGGGGCAAAGCCAATAATGGGGGCATGAAATGCTTGCCTATATCGTCCGGCGATTGCTGATCGCCGTCCCAACGATCCTTTTGCTGATCGTTGCAAGTTTCTTTCTGATGCACTTCGCGCCAGGTGGACCATTCACCTCGGAACGGCCACTGCCGCCGGCTGTGCTGGCCAATATCGAGGCGCGGTACGGTTTGGACCAACCGCTATGGAAACAGCTGTGGGACTATCTGTACAACATCGTCGTGCATTTTGATTTCGGCCCGTCCTTTAAGTTCAAGGACCGGGACGTGAATGACATCATCGCGCAGGGTTTCCCGATCTCGCTGACCTACGGTTCGCTTTCCTTCTTGGTGGCAACAACCGTCGGAGTCGCACTGGGGATTGCCGCGGCGATCAAGCACAACAGCTGGATCGACTATTTGGCTGTTGGCTTGGGTATCGCAGCGCAGGCGCTGCCGAACTTCATCATGGGTCCGATCCTGATCCTGACCTTCACCTTGTGGCTGGGATGGCTGCCGGGCGGCGGCTGGAATGGCGGCCAGTGGCCGTATCTGATCATGCCGGTTATCGCGCTTGCCACCTCATACATGGGGTCCATTGCGCGGATCACGCGGTCATCGATGCTGGAGGTTCTGAACTCGAACTTCATCCGCACGGCCCGAGCCAAGGGTCTGCCGACAAGAACCGTGATCTGGCGCCATGCACTGAAACCAACCTTGCTGCCCGTCGTGTCTTATCTGGGTCCGGTTTTCGTCTACGTACTGACCGGTTCGGTCTTTGTGGACATCTATTTTTCGACCGGTGGACTGGGGCAGGCCTATGTGGGTTCCGCGCTGTCGCGCGACTATGCCGTGCTGTTGGGGGTCACGATCCTGTATGGCGTCCTGACCGTTCTCGTAAACCTGTTGACCGACCTGGCGTATGCCTGGTTCGATCCGAAAATCCGTTACTGAGGGGCTGGCAATGCTTGGTAAATCACAAAAAGCCGCCCACCTGGCCGAAGACATCACCGATTACACGGTCATTCAGGGGCGTTCACTTTGGCAGGACGCACGTATGCGTTTTGTTCGCAACAAGGCGGCCATGGCCAGCCTGTTCATTCTGGCTATGATCGTGTTGTTCACGATCATTGGCCCCTACTTTGCCGTTTGGAGCAACGAGGAAATCGACTGGAACGTCATGGGCGACGTGCGCGGCATGGGAATGCCGTCTGCAGAGACCGGACATTTCTTCGGCGTCGATGATCTGGGGCGCGATCTATACAGCCGCATCATTCAGGCGACGACGACATCACTGCTTGTGGGGCTGATCGGCGCCGCGACCGCCCTGATCGTCGGAACCTGCTACGGTATTGCCGCAGGGTATATCGGTGGCCGTACTGATGGCGTGATGATGCGCTTCGTCGATATCCTGCTGGCCATTCCGGCAACTCTGGTCATCATCCTGTTGCTGGTTGTCGCGGGTCGGTCATTCGTCATGCTGTTCATCGCACTTGGTGCGGTTGGTTGGCTAACGATGGCACGGATTGTTCGGGGGCAAACCCTGACCCTGAAGAACCGAGAGTTCATCGAGGCCGCACGCGCAGCTGGAGTCAGTGAATTCACCATCATGTATCGCCATATCCTGCCCAACCTTCTTGGCGTGGTGATTGTGTATGCTTCGCTTCTGGTGCCTGAAATGATCCTGACCGAAAGTTTCATCTCGTTCCTCGGCCTTGGGATTTCCGAACCCTATACCTCTCTGGGTCGATTGATCGCCGAAGGGGCCGGGACGATGGGCTATGGCACGCTGTGGCAGTTGTTGTTCCCACTGACATTTTACGTCGCAATCATCATCACCATGTTCTTCATAGGTGATGGCCTGCGCGACGCTCTGGACCCGAAGGATCGCTGATATGAGCCTGTTTTCCGTAAAAGACCTGAGCGTCCAGTTCAACACCGCCGACGGCGTTGTAGAGGCCGTCAAAGGCATCAGTTTTGACATCAATCCAGGCGAATGCCTGGGCATCGTGGGCGAAAGTGGGTCCGGCAAAAGCCAGACATTCATGGCCGCGATGGGCCTGCTGCCACCTGCCGGGCAGGCAACCGGTTCCGCCACGCTGAACGGTCAGGAAATTCTGAACCTGCCGGTGAACAAGCTGAACCAGATCCGTGGCGACGATGTCGGCATGATCTTCCAGGATCCCCTGACCGCCCTGACCCCGCACCTGCGGATAGGTCAGCAGATGCGCGAAGTTCTGCAGGTTCACGAGGGGCTGCAAGGATCGGCTGCTCGGGCGCGCTGTCTTGAATGGCTGGACCGTGTGCGCATCCCTGAGGCTAAACGGCGTC
The DNA here is from genome assembly GCF_947495585.1 of Ruegeria atlantica. Taxonomy (GTDB): domain Bacteria; phylum Pseudomonadota; class Alphaproteobacteria; order Rhodobacterales; family Rhodobacteraceae; genus Ruegeria; species Ruegeria atlantica_G. The sequence goes on from NZ_CANLZK010000003.1 coordinate 337,647, forward strand.
TGGATCAGTATCCACATGAGCTGTCGGGCGGTATGCGTCAGCGTGTCATGATTGCAATGTCCATGTTGTGTAATCCAAAGCTGTTGATCGCTGATGAACCGACAACGGCGCTGGATGTAACCGTTCAGGCCGACATTCTAGATCTGATGGTACGCCTGCAAAAGGACGAAGGCACCGCGATCGCGCTGATTACCCATGACATGGGTGTCGTGGCCCGTATGTGCGACCGCGTACAGGTTATGCGGCTGGGTCAATTCGTTGAGGCCGGCGAGACGCGCGAAATCTTCCGGGCGCCTAAACACGACTACACCAAGACTTTGCTGGCTGCGATGCCACGAATCGACGCCGGTGACGCACCCAAGGCGCTGGAAAAAGTCGATGAGCCGCTGCTGAAAGTCGACGACGTCAAAGTGCACTTCCCAATCCACGTCTCGGGCGGTTTGTTCGGGCACAAAGTACCTTTGAAAGCCGTCGATGGTGTCAGTTTTGACATCCGCAAGGGCGAAACATTGGGAGTTGTGGGCGAGTCTGGTTGCGGAAAGTCCACTCTGGCACGGGCCGTCCTGCAGTTGATCGAACCCAGTGCGGGAAATGTCAGTTGGCTGGGTCATCCCATTGTCGGACTTAGAAGGGCCGAGTTGAACAAGTACCGCAAGGACTTACAGATCGTGTTCCAGGATCCACTGGCCAGCCTTGATCCGCGTATGACCATCTCGGCCTCAATTGCGGAACCGCTGAAGACCTATCGCCCTGACCTGACTGAGCGGGAGCGCAAGAAGCTGGTCGCCGAAATGATGGAACGGGTCGGCCTGAAGGCCAACATGATCAACCGCTATCCGCACGAGCTTTCGGGCGGTCAGAACCAGCGCGTCGGCATTGCACGGGCGATGATCAACAAACCCAAGCTGATCATCTGCGACGAAGCAGTGTCCGCGCTGGACGTGTCAATTCAGGCGCAGATCGTGGAATTGCTGCGCGAGTTGCAGCAGGAGTTCGGTCTGTCGATGATCTTCATCAGTCACGACCTGTCGGTTGTACGAGCGGTATCTAACCGGATCATGGTGCTGTATCTGGGTCGGATCGTGGAACTGGGCGACGGAGAAGTGATCTGTTCTGATCCGATCCACCCCTACACCAAATCGCTGATCTCGGCCGTGCCAATTCCGGACCCGGACGTGGAGCGCAGTCGCACACGCCTGAAATTGCCGGGCGAGCTGCCCTCACCGATGGATCCGAAAGCCGCGTTGCGTTTCCTGCCAAGTCGTTTGGCGGCTGGCGAGAATGACTACGTTCCGCAACTTAGCGAAGTGAAACCCAATCATTTTGTGGCCGAGCACGACCCGCTTGAGGCGATCATGGCAAAGGCATAAACCAGCCTGCCCCGAAGCAAGTAATTGCCTTCGGGGCAGGTTCGTTTTTGGTTGTTTCGGCGATTCACTTTTGTTTCGCCACCGTGTCCAATGTGTGCAAATTCTTCCTCTTTGCCCCCGGCAAAGCAACTTTCGAGGCTAAGTTATAGCAGGCATGAACACAGCATTTTGACTTCCGATTTCAACGGTGGCACGATCTCTCCGAGTTGACCAGCTTTGCCTATTTGCGTTGATTGTTCTAACCGCGCGCACTATGAGGTGGCATCGACAAAACACTTTCATTCGGACAAAACTTTTTGCTGAGAGGTAGCATGGCACGTAAGGTCACAAAGGCGATTTTTCCGGTTGCGGGTCTTGGTACGCGCTTTCTGCCCGCGACAAAATCGGTACCTAAGGAAATCATGACCCTGGTCGATCGCCCGCTGGTTCAATACGCAATCGACGAAGCCCGGGCGGCCGGGATTACCGAGTTCATCTTTGTAACATCCCGCGGAAAATCGGCGCTTGAGGACTATTTTGACCACAACCAAATCCTTGAACAAACGCTTAAGGAAAAGGGCAAAGACGACCTGTTGGAAACGCTAAATGCGACCAACATGGAAAGCGGGGCAATCGCCTATATCCGGCAACACAAAGCTTTGGGTTTGGGTCACGCCGTGTGGTGCGCACGCCGCCTGATTGGAGACGAACCATTTGCGGTCATGCTGCCCGACGACGTCATCGCAGGGGAAAAGCCCTGCTTGCAGCAGATGATAGAAGCCTATGAAGAAACTGGCGGCAATATGGTTGCCACCATGGAAGTTCCCCCGGAAAAGACAAGCTCTTACGGCGTTTTGGATGTGGGCGATAACATCGGAACAGCGGTGCGCGCGCGCGGCATGGTCGAGAAACCGAAACCCGAGGAAGCACCGTCCAATCTGGCAGTAATCGGTCGTTACATTCTGCGCCCATCGGTTCTGTACAACCTTAATCAGAACAAGCTGGGCAGTGGCGGTGAGATTCAACTGACGGACGCAATCGCCGAAGACATCAGAAATGGTGTCCCGGTCTTCGGATACAAATTCGACGGCCAGCGGTTTGACTGCGGGTCCAAAGCGGGCTTCCTGCAGGCAACCGTCGCGTTTGCGCTGGCGCGCGATGACCTTCGAGAGGATTTGCAGAAATACCTGCACGACGTTGTCGCAACGGGTCAGGCAGCTCAGTAACCAAGATTGCAGCCTTGGCGACAAGGCAAACGGCATCGATTTAAGGGCAAACTGCGGGCATTGCAGTTTGCTTTTTCTTTCGGTGTGGATGAAAAGCGTTGGGGCCGATTGAGTAGACCTTCACTCCCGCGAAGTGTTGGCACGGCATTAACCGAGCGTTCGTATCGGTCAGGTGGGATTCATGTTAGGCGCGGCAGTCTGGTGCGCAACGCAATTGTCGATCCGACAACCAACGGAGAATGCCCTTTGTCCCAAAATTCGCCCAAATTGAACCTGCCATTCCTGCAACCGTCGCAAGCGCAAAAGCACGTCACGCATAACGAAGCCCTGAGACGCCTTGATCTGGTCGTCCAGCTTTGCATTGAGTCTACTAATGCCTCGACGCCGCCCACAGTTCCGGCGCAGGGTGAGCTTTATGCCCTTGGGTCGACGCCCTCCGGCGATTGGTCGGATCATGCGGGAGAACTTGCAGCTTGGTTAGACAATGGCTGGCATTTCATAACGCCCAAATCGGGCTGGCGCGCGTGGGACCAGGAGAATAACCGTCTGACAATTTGGGACGGGTCGGCATGGGTCGAACCCCCGACCACGACGCAGAACCTGCCAGGCGTCGGAATTGCCACCGGGCACGACACGACCAATCGTCTGTCAGTGCGCGCGCCTGCAACCTTGCTAAGCCACGAAGGTGCTGGGCATCAACTAAAGATCAACAAGGCAAATGCGGGTGAGACCGCATCCCTGTTGTTTCAATCCAATTGGACCGGGCATGCCGAAATGGGCCTGTCCGGCAGCACGGGCTTTTCTATCAAGGTCTCACCGGATGGGAACAATTGGTTTGAGGCGCTGAGCTTTGATCCAGCGTCCGGGGTGGCCTCTGGTACGGCCGTGCAAAACAGTGCAAACGACACAACGGCGGGCCGCCTGATGCGGGCTGACTATGGGTATGGGCCCGGAAATCTTTTGGGGGCGGTCACGCAAAGTGGCGGAACCCCGACCGGCGCAGTGATTGAGCGAGGAGTCACACCGAGTGGTGATTTCGTCCGGTTTGCTGATGGTGCCCAGATTTGCACCGCTAAACTGGATGCAACGACCTGCATAAACACCGAAGGTGCACTGTACGCAAGCTCGTCGGAAACGTGGGATTTTCCAGCTGCTTTTGCTGCGGGCACGACGCCGGCACTCAGCGGCAGCGGAGGTTCAATCGGCAGGTTTATCGGGTTTGATGGACCGACCGACACTCAGGTCGTGTACAAAGTTCTTTCGTCTGCTTCTGACGCAACGGTTTTACCACCAACGGCCATAGCTATTGGCCGCTGGTTCTGATCCGACAGACTGCCCGGATCTTTGTCCGGGCGGTCACTTCGCGCGAAGTTCTGCCTCGGGTTGCTCTAGAAACCAGGCATAGGTTTCGCGAATACCGTCTTCGATCCTGATAGTCGCGCGCCATCCCATGTCGGCCAGCCGGGAAACGTCCATCAGCTTTCGTATGGTACCGTCCGGCTTGCTGACGTCTTGCGTAATCCGTCCAGTGAACCCGGTGATCTTTGCAATCATCGCTGCCAGTTCCGCGATTGAGATATCTTCACCACATCCCACGTTGATATGGCTCAGCATGGGTTGGGTATTCGCCTCATATGCAGCACGGCGCAGGTCCATTACGAACAAAGACGCCTCAGCCATGTCGTCAACATGCAGAAACTCGCGCCGGGGCTTACCTGTGCCCCAGATGACAACTTCTTCCAGATCATCCCGGCGTGCCTCGTGAAATCGGCGGATCAGGGCGGGTAGGACGTGACTGTTTTCAGGGTGAAAATTATCGCCTGGTCCGTACAGGTTTGTCGGCATCACGGAACGATAGTCCAGGCCGTACTGCCGATTGTAGCTTTCACACAGCTTGATTCCGGCAATCTTTGCCACGGCATAGGGTTCGTTTGTCGGCTCTAGCACACCTGTCAGCAGGGCATCTTCGCGCATTGGCTGCGGCACAGCGCGCGGATAGATGCAGGAACTGCCCAACTGCAGCAGGTTTTTGACCCCCGCGGCAAACGCCTGATGGATCACGTTGCACTCGATCATCAGGTTTTTGTAAATGAAATCAGCCGGGTAGGTGTTGTTGGCATGGATACCGCCGACTTTAGCCGCCGCCAGAATGACAACGTCTGGGCGCTCGGCTTGCATGAAATCGGCGACAGCGGCTTGATTGGTCAGATCAAGTTCCGCACGGGTCCGTGTTACAAGTTCCAGCGCCTCACCTGATGCCTGACGGTCTTGCAAGCGACGCAGGATTGCGCCGCCGACCATGCCGCGGTGCCCGGCGACGTAGATCTTGCGCATGCCCCCTGCGTTAGCCATTTTCAAGCGTGACCGGTAATTCATAACCATGCTGTTTCAGCAAGGCATGCCGTTTGGCTGTCTTCAGGTCCTCGGTGATCATTTCAACGCACATCTGCTGAACCGTCAGTTCCGGCTCCCAGCCCAGTTTGTTTTTGGCGTTCGAAGGATCGCCAAGCAATGTTTCCACTTCGGCCGGGCGGAAATATTGCGGGTCGATGCGCATGATCACGTCGCCGGGTTTCAACGCAGGTGCACTATCGCCCTCGACGGATTTGACCATCGCGATTTCATCGACGCCTGTACCTGAGAATTCAAGCGTCACGCCCAGTTCAGCGGCAGACCATTCGATGAATTGCCGCACTGAATACTGCACACCCGTTGCGATAACAAAGTCCTCGGGGGCGTCCTGTTGCAGCATCAACCATTGCATCCGGACGTAATCCTTGGCGTGCCCCCAGTCGCGCAGGCTGTCGATGTTGCCCATGTAAAGGCAGCTTTCAAGACCCTGGGCAATGTTGGAGAGACCACGGGTGATCTTGCGCGTCACAAAGGTTTCGCCCCGGCGTGGGCTTTCGTGATTGAACAGGATGCCGTTGCACGCATACATGCCATACGCTTCGCGGTAGTTCACTGTAATCCAATAGGAATACAGCTTGGCCACCGCATAAGGGGAACGCGGATAAAACGGCGTTGTTTCGCGTTGCGGTGTTTCTTGGACCAATCCGTACAGTTCGGACGTGGACGCCTGATAAAAGCGTGTCTTTTTCTCAAGACCCAGAAAGCGGATCGCCTCGAGAAGGCGCAACGTACCGATCGCGTCGACATCAGCGGTATACTCCGGCGATTCAAAACTGACCGCCACGTGGGACTGAGCGCCAAGGTTATACACCTCGTCCGGCTGAACCTCTTGAATGATGCGCGTCAGGTTCGATGTATCGCTTAGGTCACCGTAATGCAGGTGCAGGCGCGGATTGGGCACATGCGGGTCCTGATAAATGTGGTCAATGCGCTGTGTGTTGAACGAAGATGCACGGCGCTTGATCCCATGGACTTCATACCCTTTTTCCAGCAATAGCTCAGCAAGATAAGATCCGTCCTGCCCTGTAATACCAGTCACCAATGCTGTTTTTGTCATAGCCGCGATCCGAGAATATCTGATTTGCTTTTCGCCGCCTCAGAAACAGCAATATACCCCTGAATGCAACCCTGCGCCACGATCGGGCTTTGATTCAACTGCAGTTGACCATCGTTTGCGCAAGCGCTTCAGGACGACGCATATAACGGTACTGAGCCTTTTGCACCTTCTGCTAGCGCTGCGCTTTGATCGCTGCGAACCCTGTCGTACAGCGCAAGCGCATCAGCAGAAAACAACTCGGTTGGTGGCTCGACATGAACAAAATTGCTTTGGCCGTCCTGCCCGCGCGCCAGCATGGCATAGTCTCGCTCGGCAACCAGTTGCTTGGCATTAGGGTTAAGATAGCGGATCGCAAAACCAATACGCCGGTCACCCGATTGATTGGGACCCGAACCGTGGATCGTCAGCCCATGATGCAGAGACATCTGCCCTGGTGCCAATTCGATGTGGGTCTTGTCTTTCTCGGCGACATCCACAGCAACCTCTTGTCCGCGCGACAGAAGATTGGTGTCTGAATAAGTGTCCTTATGGGGAAGGATCGGGTTCTTGTGGCTGCCGCGCACAAAATCCATACACCCACTTTCAACCGTTGCCGGCGACAGCGCAATCCAGGCGGTGACCTGATCCGGGGTTTCACCCATACCCCAGTAGGTCAAATCCTGGTGCATCCCGACGGTATGGGCTGTGTGCGGCTCTTTAATGAAGAATTCAGCTGACCAGACCATGATATCCGGCCCCAATACACCCTCAACCACATCCAATACGCGGGGATCCGTCGCGACACTCGCCGCAAGCGGCATCACCAGATGTGCGTTGACCCGTTTATAGGTGTTCAACGGCAAGGGCAGATCCGCGTCAAGCCACTCCCGCTCAATCCGCTCAAGCTCAGCGCGGGTTTCGGCAGCCTCCTTTTCGGAAAAGATGGTCAGCGGAAAAAGAAACCCATCCCCCCAATATTTGTCGGATTGCGCCTGGCTAAGTACGACGTCACGCGTTGGGGTGCTTTCAGACATCTGGCATACCTTCTCGAAAACTTGCTTTCCCAGAGTTTTACCCTGCGCTGCCCGCAGGGCGCTTATCCTACCTGCGACGATAGGTTCAGCTTTGCCTTTGGGGCAAGTCACCTCGCGTTTCATTTCTGAAACGCTTTCGTGCCTTACAAACTCTGGCCTGATCCACACGGATCAGACCCTGTGATTAGATTGAGGGCACGGCTAGTCCCTCCCGGTTCAAACGTGTCGCCCGAAAGCCAAAGCCGGAGTTCACGTTTCAGCATCCCAGCTGAGCGAAAGCACCTATGCTGCCTATATTCACCAGCCCGCTACCATCGCCGCAGCGGATAACAAGGGTGTTCGGGTCTATCATCTCGGGCTGATCGCTATAGGCGATCAAGCCACTTCCCAGCACCGTATACAGCCCACCGGGCTGGGGTTCCGAGTAATAGCCCTGAACCTGAACAACGCCGACCGCACCGGCGAACAGCCCGGCTTCCAGACGCTCGGCCATGATCCCGTCGCGTGTTGGCTGCCCGACAACTCGAACAAGATCACCCGGCGACAGATGTTGCGGCTCAAGCCCACTAACAACGCTTGCCCCGATCACTGTTTGGGCCTGAGGGTCAGACCCAAGATATGTGCCGGACAACCGCGCCTGATGCCCAACGCTTGTCAGTTTTTCGATGTGTGAAGCGCGCACTGACTGACCTTGCCACAATCCGCTGATGGCGACCCAATCACCGATTTGAATATCAATTGACCCTTCGTACACAACGTTCGTCCCAAGAGCCGACACCCTACCGTCCTGCACGCTGGACACTGGTCCGACCAAAGGCAGGACCTGACGGATATGCTTTGCGTGCCACTCGCCATTTTCCTGCGCTACAACAACCGCAACGGTATGACCCGGCTTCAACTCGCCCGCAGTGATCAGAGGAACCGAGTCGGCAACCGGCATCTGGCCATCGAACAGAATATGCTGCCCATTCACATGGATACTGCCCAGATGAGTGATCGTGCCCACGATACCGGTGCCGATAATGCCACCTTCACGATCAGTTTCACTTTTGTCTTCGGCCTGAGTCGGAGCAGGCAGCCAAGACACCAAAAAAAACGCCGCGAGCACACGAAGAAACACACCCATGCCTACTCATCCTCTTTCGTGTTTTTACTTGGCACCCTTTGCGGAGAGGGCAGGACAAAGGCGCCCATTGCAAACCGACCGCTGTGATCGCCGTCACTGTCCTTTTCCTGTAACGCGCGAGCGAGGGCATTGATTTCTAGCAACAATGATTGCGCCCGATCTGACGAAAATTGGCGCAACTCTTCAATTGATTCAGGCGACATATGAGAATACCGGACCGCGCGGTCGAAATTTCGCGGAGCATCCGGCTCGGCCAGCAGGTTCTGTGTTGCCGCCGCAAGGTGCGCAGACAGTGTCGCCTCGTAGGCCGCCACTTGTTCAGCGCTACCCGCAGACGGAAGAAATGCTTGGGACAACAGGCTAAGCTCGCCTTTTCCGACCTGTTCCACATTCTTTTGGTCGACCAAGGTTTCCAGAACGGTACCTGGGGCCATGTCCACACGCGCGCGCCGCACCAGATCATCAAATCCCGGCCCAGTTTCGTCGCCTTTACGGCTCAGATTTCGAGGCGCACCCAAGTCGTCCAGAAATTCGGGCGTCGTCGACCAATAGCTGATGACCAGTGCCGCCGCATTGCAACTGCGCTTCAACGGGGCATCATCATCGATGTGGCGTAGCCTTTTGACATCCTTGCGATGCAGACCCGTCAACAGGCTGGCGCGACTGTCGCTTAGCTTTCCGTCCGTGCTTTGCTCAACTGCCGTCAGCAAGGCCAGTTTTAGAGCTTCGGTCGCGGAGCCAAGCGTGACCCCATGCGCAACCATTGCCTGTGCCAGTGGGACCAGCAACGCAGACAGCGCGGTTTCAAGAGGAGGTTTGGGATCATTCGACATTTGGGAACTCGTGACGGATTGGTAGTTGATAACATTTTCCTAGAATTAACGAATTCAACGCTTTCGTGTTCAAAATGTGATCGAATGTGACCTTTAATGGGAATTTTTCCCATTATCACTAAGGTGTGACCCCTTCTTGAACTGGAGAATGCCATGCACCTTATCGCAACCGATCCCCAGACAAACTACCCCCCCCTGTCTCAAACCGATTTTACCCGCACAAAAAAACCGGGTGCGCTGGACGCGCTCAGCCCCGAAGATCAAGAGTTGTTTCTATCCTTTGGCTGGGGGCCGCAGGTTCCGCCACGCTATGCCACCATCGCCGATGCGCTGCGCCAGTCGTTGCAGGATCAGCCCGATGCCACCGCGGTGGAATGTGCGGACCATAACCTTAGCTACCGGGCGCTCGACGAGGCCTCGAACCGATTGGCGAATGTCATGCGCGCCCATGGCGTGAAACGCGGCGACGCGGTGTGCCTGTTCCTGCATCGTTCGGTCGAAATGGTCGTAGGTATCGTCGCCGCCATAAAGCTTGGGGCCGCTTATATTCCGCAGCATGTCGGTGTCGCGCCGACGGAAACCTTACGCCATGTTGCGAATGTAACTGGTGCAAAAATCATCCTCAGCCTGAGCGAACTGGCAGATCAAATCCCCGTTGGATTGGACCAGACCCTGATCACAATTGATACGACGATGTTCGACCCGATGCTGAACGCCCCGGCCCCCGGCCCTGCTTATCGGGCCAGCCCCGACGATTTGGCGATGATATTGTTCACGTCCGGCACAACCGGCGTTCCAAACGGCGTACAGGTTAGCCATCGGAACCTGGCCAATATCTTGCTGACCGCCCCCGGGGATCTGGGGATGCGACCGGGCTTGCGGGTCGGACAGATCCTGTCGATCTCATTCGACATGGCCGCGTGGGAGATCCTTGGCGCTTTGTCCAATGGCGCAACTTTGGTGATCCGTGGCAAATCGATTCAGGAAACGGCCGAGAAGGTGGATGTTCTGATCGCCACGCCGTCGATCCTGAACGCACTGGACGACACCCGTTGCGCGCAGGTCAAAACAGCTGCCGTGGCAGGTGAGCCCTGTCCGCGCCCGCTGGCCGATCGCTGGTCTTCCTTTTGCACCTTCTACAATTCCTGTGGTCCGACCGAGACCACCATCATCAATACGGCGGAACCGCATCACCCCGACAAACCGGTTCTGTCGATCGGGCGCCCGACACCGAACAACACGGTCTATGTTCTGGACGACAACCTGCGCCCTTTGCCCATCGGCGAAAAGGGCGAGATGTGGGCCGGCGGCGATTGCGTCACAGCCGGTTACCTCGCCAACCCCAAACTGACGGCCGAGCGTTACCGACCCGACCCATTTCGGCCGGGGCATATGATGTTCCGCACCCGTGATCTGGGACGCTGGACAAGGACCGGTGAGCTTGAGCATTTCGGGCGCGTTGACGACTTAGTCAAGGTGCGCGGATTCCGGGTAGAGCTGGACGGTGTTACATCCGCGCTTGAGGCCTCGCCCTGCTGTCAGCAGGCGGTGACCTTGCAATATGACAGCCGCAATCTGGTCAGCTTCATCTCACCGTCGTCGGCCTGCCCCAAGCAGGCGGCGCAATCCGTCTCAGATCGCCTGCCATACTACTGCAGCCCCGCCGTTGTGGTCCCGATGGACGCGCTGCCCCGCACTCCGCGCGGCAAGTTGGACAAGCGTCTTTTGCTGGATTTGGCGCGCAACCATATCGCGAAAACTGGTGCGGAGTTGAACTGATGACGACGCAGACGACAAATCTAGACACAGGCGGCCTGAATTGGCGACGGGTGACCCGCCACCCGGCCCTGATGGAATACCGCCGCCTGGTGATGCTGGTTGCATTGGTGAATCTGGCCGTCTTTGTGGTTGGATTGCGCGATGGGACTTGGTTCGCTGATAGCGCGTTCACACTCGGCCCAATTGCGGATATGGCGCTGATCAACCTCAGCCTCGGCATCCTGATCCGGCAACAACGAGTGGTCAACGCCCTGTTCTGGCTGGCTACCCGCATTCCCACATCATGGCCACTTTGGATCCGTTGGGGGGTTGGCAAGGTGTTCCACTTTGGCGGGTTGCATTCCGGCGGCACCGTCACTGGGACCATTTGGTTCGGCTTTCTTCTGTTTGCGATAATTTGGAACCGCGCCAACGGAGCCGCCGTGCCCTCAGACCTGACACTGGGCCTGAGCGCGACAATGGTCGTCTTGATGACATTGATGGTGATTTCAGCCCTCGGCCCGATCCGCGCGCGGTTCCACAATGCGTTCGAAAAAACGCACCGCTTTGTCGGCTGGACGGTTTTAGGAATGTTTTGGGCGCAGACGATCTCGATCACAAATGACCTGGGGGGCATGTTGTTGCACAGCCCAGCCTTCTGGATGCTCTGCCTGATCACACTGTCGATCCTGTCTCCTTGGCTGACCCTGAAACGCGTGAATGTCCAGATCGAAAAGCCGTCAAACCATGCGGTGATTGCGCAGTTTGACTATGGAGATACTCCGTTCCCCGGCAGTTCGAACGCGATCAGCCACACCCCGTTTGGCGAGTATCACTCATTCGCCAATATCCCATCCCCGGACCAGCCGGGTTACCGATTGGCCATCAGCCGTGCGGGCGACTGGACCGGGCGTTTTATCGACAACCCGCCCAAGAAGGTTTGGGTCAAGGGCATCACCACATCCGGTGTCGCGCGGATTGAAGTGCTTTTCAAGAAAGTGGTGTATGTGGGCACCGGTTCAGGCATCGGACCAATCCTGCCGCATCTGCTGGCTAAAGAGGTGCCAAACCGCCTGATCTGGTCCACCCGCAGCCCGCGCAAAACCTATGGTGACGCACTGGTGGATGAGATCGAGGCCAACACCGAGCAGCCCTTGATCTGGGACACGGACAAAGACGGCAAACCCAATCTGTCGGCCCTAGCCATGCAAGCCGTTCGCGACAGTGGGGCTGAGGCGGTCATTGTGATCTCGAACCAAATGCTGACCCGCAAGGTTGTGCATGACATGGAAAGCCTGGGCATTCCTGCCTATGGCGCAATTTGGGATAGCTGATCATGTTTGAAACAATCGAAACCCATACACAGGGGCGGGTCGCGACGATCCGCCTCAATCGGCCCGATCATCTGAACGCATTGAACACACAACTCATGCACGAAGTGCTGACCGCCGCCACCGAATTCGATAAATACTCCGGCATCGGCTGCTTGATCCTTATGGGCAATGATCGTGCTTTTGCCGCCGGGGCAGATATCGGCGAGCTTGCGGTGCAAACCTACGCGACCATGCAGGCAAGTGACTACTTTGCCGAATGGGACAGGTTTGCGGCGCTTCGCCTGCCCAAGGTGGCAGCGGTCAGTGGCTATGCCCTGGGTGGCGGGTGTGAAGTTGCGCTGATGTGTGACGTCATTCTGGCCTCGGACACTGCGAAATTCGGTCAGCCCGAAATCAAAATCGGCTGCATTCCCGGCATTGGCGGCACGCAGCGACTTACGCGGCTGATCGGCCGTGCCAGAGCTATGGACATGATCCTGACCGGGCGCATGATCGACGCGTCAGAGGCCCTGCAGATGGGCTTGGTCAGTCGGGTTGTCCCGCAGGACACTCTTTTGGACACCGCGCAAGAGGTGGCCGAAACCATTGCAGATTACGCTGATGATATCGTCAGTATGGCGCGTACTTGCGTAAACATGGCCGACCAGAGCACACTTGAATCGGGTGTTCGGTTCGAGCGGCAGATGTATCACGCGCTTTATGGATTGCCGGCCCAACAAGAAGGCATGAATGCCTTTCTGGAAAAGCGAAAGCCCCAATTCAGGCGCAGGACCCAGTGATCACATCCCGCATCGTCAATCACCGCTCGAGAAATGAGCGGTGATATGACCAGTCTTTTCGCTTCAGTGCGTTTTCCCAGCCGTGCTATACTCAAAGTCGTTAACCTTGCGGGCCATGGATTCAGAATCCACAACCAAGTTCGCAAAGATCGTTTCGACCCATGACAATGCGCCCGAAGTCAGCAAGAAAGTCTCGGGAATAACGATCCATTCGCCAATCCACATACCACCCGAACGTTCGTGTTGATGGGTGGTGAATTCACCGATCTGTTCAGCCCGCTGTCGTCCAAGCCGGGCGACGGCCTCTCCGAATTCTGACGCGCGCTGGTTCTGTTTGTGCGCCATAGCCGAAGACGCGCCTTTACCGGCTTCATGCACCTCGGAACATTCGGAAATATCCGATGAAGACAACAGATTGACGTTATGCGAGATCTTGCACAGCGTCGCACACAGCCCTCCCAGCGCAGTTACAACATCGGCAAGCCCGTCACGGGCGTTTTGCCAATGGGGTTCAACTACATTCAGACCCAAAGTGGCCGCAACGCCTTCCTTGATGCGATGTCCGGTCCCGTTTTCGTAACCGCGCAGATCGCCAACGGGGCCACCAATCTGGACATTCAGGCCGCGAACGCTTGCTTCTTCCAACGCTTGTGCCCGCCGCTGTAGTTCAACTTTCCAGACGGTCAGTTTAGTTTCGGCCCGAATGGGCAAGGCATGCTGGCCATTCGTGCGACCGATCATGACAGTATCACCAAGCTGATCGATATGTTGCTCAATAGCGGTGGTCAGTCTTTGCAGTCCGGTCTGGATGTGCTCCAGACCGATCTTCATTTGCAGGGCCAGTGCAGTGTCCATAATGTCCTGCGTTGTCGCCCTGTAGTGGACTTTTGTCGCGTGCTCACCGACCTGCCTTCGCAATTGTTCGACCAGACCAACGATCGGGCGCCCGACAAGCATCATGTCTTCGTGCAACCGCTCGGTATCCAGATTGCAGACCGACACCGCATCCAACGCATCTGCAGCCTCTTGCGGGATCAGGTTTTCCAGCGCCTGGTGACGGGCAAGCGTCTGTTCAACCTTCAACCAGGCCGAGATCGTGGCGTGTTCCGACCATACGGACCGCATATCGGCGCTGGAAAAGCAGTCGCGGTAAAGGGAGTGCTCAAGCATCTTCCAACGCTCCCTTTGCGATCTTGCGCTCTTTCATGATCCCACGGACGCGGAAGGCAATTGCCCCTGCGCCGATGACCAGAAAGGCCAGAGAAATTGGACGTTCAACGAAGATCAGGGCGCCACCATCCGACATCAGCAACGACTGACGGAATGTCTCTTCAGCACCTTTGGCCAGCACGAACGAAATGACAAATGCCGCAACATTGAAGTCGTATTTCCGCATCAACCAGCCGGCAAAGCCCGCACAGGTCATGACCGTGACATCAAACATTGATCCACGTGCAGAATACGCTGCGACAAACGCGGTCAGGAAGATCAGCGGGTACAGGACATTGGTCGGGATCTTCAGGATAATTCGTGCAACCTGAGTGGCACCGAAGTAACCGATCAGACCATAGGCCACGATACCCAGCATCCCACAGGCGAACAGTTTATAAACCAGCTCTTTGTCGGTCAGAAACAGGGTTGGTCCTACCTGGATGCCGTGGATCAGGAAAACACCCAAAAGGATTGCACCGATAGTCGAACCTGGGATGCCCAGCGTCAGCAGCGGGGCCATCGACGGACCGGACACCGCGTTGTTTGCGGCTTCGGGTGCTGCGACACCTTCGAGCGCGCCCTTGCCCCACTTCTCAGGGTTTTTGGCGCGGCGTTTACCTTCACCGTACGAAATGAAGGCCGCAATAGCTGAACCCAGACCTGGCAGCACACCGATGCCTGCACCGATGAAGCCGCCACGGAACGCATGGGGCAAGCAAGGTTTGTACTCTTCCCATGTCAGGCTGTTGCCGTCTTCCGTGCTTTCATTTTCTTTGGTTTCACCGGTTGCTTTGCGGCGCGTTTCCAACTGGGCAAAGACCTCGCCCAAAACGAATACACCGATCATCAGGGGCACAAGGCCAATCCCGTTGGACAGATCGAACGAGCCAAAGGTATAGCGCTCTTCGCTTGAGATTGGGTCCAATCCGACCATGGCGATCAAGATACCCATCAGGGCAGATGCCAATCCTTTGACGATTGAGCTGCCGATGACCGAGCCGATGACCACGAAGGCTGCAAAGTAGATCGCAAAGGTTTCTGGCGGGCCAAGCTTTAGGGCAATAGATGCAATGAAACCGACGCCGACGACCAGCAGGATATCCCCCATAAGGTCACCGATGACTGATGATATGGTCGCGACCTTCATCGCCTTGCCGGCCTGGCCGGCGCGTGCAAGGGGATAACCATCAATCTGTGTTGCGGCACTCGCTGCAGTGCCCGGCGTGTTGAACAAAATTGCCGCGATCGAGCCGCCATAGCGACCGGACTTACCGATCACATACAGAAAGGCGAGCGCGAATAGTGGCGACATGTAAAAGGTGATGGGCAGCAGCATGGCAATCGCTGCTGATGCGGTCAGACCGGGCGTGGCCCCAACGACCATGCCCACAGCTGCGGCCAGCACGATGGCAAACAGCAAACTGGGGTCGGTTATGACCGAAAGAAGTGCGGGAAAAATTTCCATGGCGGTTTACCCCTGTATCCAGCTGAGCAGGTCAAACACCTCGCCATAAGGCGGGTACACACCAAGCAGCACAAAAAAGATGAGGTGGAAGATCAACGGGCACAGAACGACGGAAACCGCCAGACCGATCCAGCTGCGAACTCCGAAGAAGTACAAAACAACCGGCGCAGCGATCGCCGTTGGCAAAAGATAGCCAAACCAGCGGAATGACTGCTGGTAGATCAGGGCGATGACGAACAGGCCGATGATCTGCAGGGTTGCTCCGCTATCCTGTTCCTGAACGGTATCGCCTGCCGTTTGCCGAACGGCACCTAACAGTAACAGGCCGGAAAGAAATAGCAGTGCGATGGATGCTGAAAATGGTACGATGCCAGCCCAGGTATCCCCCGGCGAAGCTGCTGGCACTTGCCAGGCGCCCCAAATGGCAACGATGGAAATAAGGGCAAGCACAAGGCCTTCTGCATAGGCGCGCATATCGTTCCTCCCTGATTGCGTTAGATACAAAAAGGCCGGGGGAAGAATATCCACCCGGCCCCGAGGACTTTAGTTGGTCAGACTTTCGACCAGGGGAGCGGCGTCCTCTTTCATGGCGGACAGCGTTGCTTTGGCGTCCGCACCATTCTGATAGACCGGGCCTGTTCCGCGCGAGGCCAGCAGTTCGGCAAATTCGGGTTTCGCGGCGATTTTCTCCAGCGCAGTTTCCATCGCGGCAACGACCTCGGCCGGTGTGCCCTTCGGTGCGAACACGATCACTGGCGAAGAAACAGCGGCAAACGGAATGCCCAGTTCGCCAAACGCAGGCACGTCTTTCATGATGCCGTCACGTTCTTGGCTGTTAACCGCCAGGGCGCGAAGTTGCTCTTCAAACCCTGCCAGCTGCTGAACACCCAGGAAACCAAAGTCAGCCTGTTCACCGATCAGTGCAGCACGGGTCGGCCCGCCACCTTTGAACGGTACGTCCTGAGCTTCGATGCCGTTACTCGCCAGAAAGCCCATGCCGCCAACGTGGTGGAAGCCTCCGCGACCCGAATGGGCCCAACGCAATTGACCGGGGTTGGCTTTGGCCGCGTCGATCACGTCCTGAACGGATTCGAACGGGCTGTTCAGCGGCACCATCAGCGACGTTTGCAGCTGACCGACCTGAGCAACAAACTCAAAGCTGTCCAGAGCATCGATATCTGTGTCACGTGTCATGGTCGACAACAGGAACGAACCGCCCGACGTCATCATCAAAGTATAGCCGTCGGGGCGTGCACCCACGACCGAGTTCGCACCATTCAGACCGCCCGAGCCGGGTTTGTTCACGACGACAACTGGAACGTCCAGAATCCCTTCGGCTGCTGCCGAAATAGCGCGGGCATAAGCGTCTGTACCGCCGCCGGCTTTGTATGGAACAACCAGGTTGATCGGACGTTTCGGCCAGTCGGCTGCGAAACTTGCTGTTGCTGTTGCAGTCACGGTTACTGCCGCCAGAACAGCAGTGAGAATTGTTCTACGCTTCATAGCATCCTCCCTAAGATGCGATCTAATCTAGCTTAAATTCAATGTTAATAAAAATGCAAAGATGTTATCTTATCTTGCAGAATAGTAAAGAGTCCGCCTAATGAATATCAAAGCCCTTCGCGCCTTTCGTGCCACCCTTTCCGAAGGAACGCTCGTGGCCGCATCTGAAATCCTGCACCTGAGTCAGCCCGCAATCAGCCGACTGATTTCCGGGCTTGAGGCAGAATTGGGCCTGACCCTGTTTGACCGCAGCGGCCGCAACTTGACGCCAACGCGGGAAGGTTTAGCGTTCTACCGCGAAGCGGGGCGTATCCTGGACAACCTTGATGAAGTGCCTCGCATCGCTGCAGAGATCAAAGCCGGACGTACAGAAACTCTGCGCGTGGTCACAATGCCGCGTATCGCCCGGGCAATTTCGGCACCGGCGCTTGCGATGTTTTTACAAGCCCACCCTGATACAAACGTAACTCTGGATATCCGGGCGCGGCGCGAGGCCAGCAAATGGCTTGCCGGACGGGAATATGACATCGGCATCGGGGCATTGCCGGTCGAGCATCCGGGCGTCAGAACAAAACCCCTGCTGCGGGTGCGGGCACAGGCCGTTTTGCCTGTTGCGCATGCATTGTCTGATCGCAAGTCGGTAACCGCCACTGATCTTGCCCGCGAGCCGGTCATTCGGCTGATGAACGGCCTTTTATTGCGCGAGCAGCTTGATGACATCTTCCGGTCTGCGGGCGTCAATCCCAGACATACCTGTGAAGTCGCGGCGTCCCAGCTTGCCTGTTCGCTTGTCGCGGAAGGCGCCGGTATAACCATTGCTGATGAATTGGTCGCAGCACAGGAAACAAAAGAACGTCTGGCCCTGGTTCCGATCGCACCAGAGCGTTGGATGACCTTTGGCCTGCTGTACCCCGCGACGCAGGAGAAATCACAGGCGCTTCAGGATTTTGAGGATGTTCTGTTTTGGCAGGCGTCCGAGCTATGCAAGAACAGCCCAACTTTATCTCTTGCCTGATAATCCCTGCCAGGCGGATTCAGGTCCATGTCCCATGTCCGGAATAGGCTAACGCAATGATTGCAACAGAGCCGATGCTCAAGCATCTTGAAATCCCCGATCCACGATCATTCATCGGCTGCGCGAATTGCGTGGCGCAGCTGACGGACACCAGAATGAAGAAGTTGAGCGCAATCGTTGCAGACTGCCGGGTCATCAATTTACCTGATAACAAAAGCAGGCGGGTTCATATGGCCAACTTGATGAACAAGTATTGCATCAGTTTTTCATTTTCAGAAGGCAGCGCCGGACAAAGCCATGCCTTAAACTGCGCCCACGCCCATCTTGCAGCGCTTGAGTCACTCAAAACGCTCCCGGCATTGGTTCTGGAGGATGATGTCTCCGCGTTGACCGAAGATCTGACCATTCCCGAAATTCCAAAAGATGCGGACATCGTTTATTTGGGGGTTTCACCCTTCGGCTGCTTTCCCTGGACACGTCGCTATGTTCAAAGCTTCGGGCACCGCGCGCATTACAACCTTGCACTCGCTTCGACTGAGAACAGCGATTGGCTGAGACTGCATTCTATGGCCGGTGCAATAGCTATTCTCTATGTGTCACCAGCAGGTCTGGAGGCGTGGCGGCATTCCATGCGGGCGGCCATAAAACGGAGCAAGCCGTTTGATGTGTTCACTGCCTACAGGATGACATCCCTAAATGTTTATGGACCAAACCGCCCCGTTTTTTACGAAGAACCCGGTCTGCAGCGCCCTCTTAAGCATGTTACCCCTGAACAAAGACTGCGATGGACGACAACACCCTTGTCACCAGTCAAAGAAGGAGCAATCGTCACGGTGCCCACCAAAGGCGGGGCAATGCGCGTTCAGGCTAATATGTGCGGAGATAACCGTCTTGAATGGTCATTGCTTCAATGAGGTCGGAGAAGGGGTTTACTCAGGTTGCTGGCCACGCAATGTCAGGGTCGTTAAGTGCGATGCGCATGCTGTTACCACCTCTGATACAAAGCTTGGACTTACAGATTGAATCCAATTCGAGTTGTTAAAGCCTTGGCGTGGCCTTTTGCAAAGAACCCGACGTCTTTTCCGCACAGCCTTGCAACCGATTGCAAACCCGACGCAATAGGGCGTAGTATTTTCCCATGAAATTGACTGAAAGCCATCCCCGAGCCCATCGGTGCTAGCCATGAGTGTAACCCTAAAAGAAGTGGCCGCACTGGCCGGTGTATCTCGCTCTGCCGTATCGCGGACCTTTACCGAAGGCGCATCCGTCTCGCCAAAGACACGGAGCAAGGTGGAAAAGGCTGCGGCCGAATTGGGGTACAGCCCAAACGCGTTGGCTTCTTCGCTGACAACCGGACGCACCAAGTTGATCGGGTTGATTTCCAACAACTTCCACAACCCCATTTTTCTTGAAGTCTTCGACCAGTTCACCCGCGCTTTACAGGAACGCGGCCTGCGTCCGCTGATCGTGAACCTGACCGACGAAACTGAGCCGACAAACTCAGTAAGAATGCTGCGGCAGTATTCTGTGGATGCTGCCATCGTCGCCTCATCCACCTTGCCCCCCAGTTTTGCAAAGGCATTCCACGATGCGGGCGTTCCCGTCGTACACACGTTCGGTCGATCAGCGACATCGCCAGAGGTACATGTTGTAGGCATCGACAACGTTGAATGCGGGCGCATGGCCGCGCGCGAGCTGTCGTCGCGGGGGTATCGCCGTATTGGCTATCTGGGCGGCCCAAAAGATGCGACATCGGCCATGGATCGGTATCGCGGCTTCATGGAAGAAGTTGAAAAGCACCTGGAACTCGAAGTGACGCATTGCTTCGCAGGCGCCTATTCTTTTGAAGCCGGGCGGGAAGAAATGCTTCAACAATTGGCGGAAGGCCCTGCAGAGGGATACTTTTGCGGTGACGATATTCTGTCAATAGGCGCCCTGTCCGCATTGTCCGATCACGGGCTGAAACCGGGTAAAGATATCGGTATTATCGGCCTGAACGACATGGAGATGTCGCGCTGGGAAAGCGTGGACCTGACGACGATTCATCAGCCGATCAAACAAATCATTACCGCATCCGTCGACCTGGTCGAAGAGATGCTGAAAGACCCCGAGCGTTACCCCGAGGCCCGTATTTTCCCCTGCCGTGTGATCGAGCGGGGCACATTGCGGCCCCGACCCTGATCAGCGAAACATCGGTGGGCGCGCGTCCGTCCATGCCCCGTCATTTTTTGCAGACGCCACTGCGGCATGCACGGCTGCGATCGACCGCACTCCGTCGGCAGGTGTAGGCAGACCATCACGCGCCTCTCCGCGAATAGCGTCGGCAAGATCGCAATAGATGTTGGCCACGGCCAGCGGGAACCCTTCGGGATGGGCAATCGCCACACGGGACAATCGTTGCGCATCGTCGTGAAGACCGCCCTCGCCTTTTTCGATGATCTGTGTACGGCCACCGACAGGCGTATAGATCAATTGATTGGGTTGCTCGGACGTCCAGCGAAGGCCTCCGGTTTCGCCAAACACCTGAATATCAAACCCGTGCTGACGCCCAATTGCCACCGAAGAGGTCCACAAACGCCCGACAGCTCCGCCTTCGGTCCGGAAGTTGACCATGGCGTCGTCCTCAAGTTCGCGGCTTGAAATCGTAGACGCCATATCTGCAGACAAGGTTTTGACTTCATCGTCACTGATGAAACTGGCCATGTGAAGCGCATGGATACCGCAATCGGCGAATTGGCCAGACACACCCGCCATCGCTGGATCATAGCGCCACCGCACCCGCGGGTTATCGGCGTCAGTCGCGTCGCCATGGTGGCCATGGCTGAAATTCGTCACAACCAGACGCACCTTACCAATATCCCTGGCGCGAACCATCGCACGCGCCTGGCGCACCATCGGATAGGCGGAATAGCAATAATTCACCGCACAAATCTTGCCCGAGGCCTCTGCAACGCGGACGATTTCTTCGCCCTCTTCCACGGTCATCGTCATCGGTTTTTCACAAAGCACGTTAAAACCAGCTTCAAGGAACGCTTTGGCAATTTCAAAATGGGTGGAATTCGGAGTGGCGATGGTCACCAGATCAACCCGGTCGGGACGGCCCCTTTCCCCGGCCAGCATTTCCTGCCAGTCGCCATAGGCGCGATCCGACGCCACTCCAAGTCGTTGAGCATATTCTCGCCCAACATCGGGTCGGTGATCCAAAGCACCCGCAGCGAATTCAAACATCCCATCCGCCAACGCTCCTAACCGGTGTGCGGGTCCGATCTGACTGCCTTCACCACCACCAATCATGCCCCATTTCAGCTTTGCCATGGTTCTCGTCTCTCTTAGATGATCTATTAGTTTTTGTGTTCAGACGGTGCTGACGTCCTGCCACTGCCGCTGCTCTGACGACTTTAGCGCAGCAGCAAGTACGCAGTTGACCTCATGCCCATCTCGGAATGTGGGCCAGATCGATTTGCCCGTGTGAATGGCCTCAAGAAAATCTTTGGCCTCGATGATGATCTGGTCCTGATAACCTGTTCCATGACCCGGGCCCTGACAGAAAGGCTCATAATCGGGGTGAGCTGGACCCGTCAGGATCTTGGTGAAGCCCCTTTTTTCCTCTGGTCCTTCGCGCCGATAGAGCCAAAGGGCGTTCTGATCTTCCTGATCAAACCGGATTGCGCCTTTGGTGCCTGTAATTTCATAGGCATAGCCCATCTTTCGACCTGTCGCGATGCGGCTGACATAGATATTGCCCATCGCGCCACTGGCAAACCGGCACATGATCTGCGCGTGGTCATCATTGGTAACGGTGCCGCCTGGGCGCTCGCTATGAACCGTTTCGACTTCGGCCATAACCTCGACAATCGGACCGATCAGGGCCAAAGCACCGTTGACCATATGTGGGGCAAGATCTCCGATCGTTCCGTTGGCCATTCCGGACGTCCGCCATGTGGCCGGGGCGTCAGGGTCGGCATAGAAGTCCTCAGTATGCTCGCCGCGAAACCAGGTTATGTCCCCCAATTCACCGTTGGCGATCAACTGACGGGCAAACTGTGTTGCGGGCGTTCTGACGTAGTTGAACCCGACCATATTGGTGACGCCCGTGGCCTCGGCCGCGGCAACCATTGCGCGCCCATCATCCAAAGAAGATCCGAGGGGTTTTTCGCACAACACAGGCTTGCCCAAGGCTAACGCGGCCTCTGCAATCTGTCTGTGCGTTGTTTGAGGCGAGGCAATCACGACAGCATCCACTGCCGGGTCAGTGACCAGCACTGACCAATCCGAGGTCGCGCGACGAAAGCCGTAAGCCGCACGGTATCGCTCGGCGCTTTCGGGCGTGGACGCGCAAATCATCTCAAGTCGTGGCCGCAAGGCTGTGTTGAAAACTGGGCCTACGGCTGACATCGCGACTGAATGAGCTTTGCCCATATAGCCACCGCCGATTATTCCAATTCCGATTTCAGGCATCTGCAACGGCTCCGAACAATGTATTTGCAACCGGTTGCAAAATCAGTATCGTGTGAATCGATTCAACGCAAGGACCAACGATCCTCGCCAGCCCATTTTTGCCGGAGGACATGACGTGAGCGCTTTGATAGACGGTATCAAAGGAAACCGGTTCGCGGTCTTTGGACGCGCGGGCATGGACCTGTATGCCGATCCCGTTGGTGTTAAAAGCGAAGACGCCGACATGTTTCACGCCGATCTGGGTGGTTCATCGGCAAATATCTGCGCGGGGCTGGTCAAACTGGGCAGCCAGGCATCCTTGATCACTTCGGTCTCAGATGATGCGGTTGGCCGCTTCTGCCTGAATAAACTTGCTCACTACGGTGTAGACACATCCTATATCCGCGTCGTCGGTGGTGAATACCGCATGTCTCTGGCCGTTTACGAAAGCCGGATCGAAGAATTTCAGAATGTCATCTACCGCAACGGCGCAGTCGACTTTCAGGTGACCGAGGATGACATGAACAAGGTCGACTACGGCAAATTTTCAGCCGTGATATCTGCCGGAACGGTGTTTGCCGCTGAACCCTCGCGCAGCGCCACGTTTCGCGCGTTCGAAAACGCCCGAAAGGCGGGTTTGCCGGTAATATTTGACATAGACTACCGTCCGTACAGTTGGCCATCACCTGAGGTTGCTGCCGAAGTCCTGTCGCGCGCGGGCGAAGCAAGCGATCTAATCGTCGGCAATGACGAAGAATTTGGTTTCATGGCAGGAGGCATCGACAAAGGCTTCGCCAAAGCCAAGGAGTTGGCGGCGAAACCGGGCCGGATCGTGATCTACAAGATGGGCGAAAAAGGCGCGGTAACTCTGGTGGATGGGCAGGAAATCGAAACCGGCATCTATCCCGTCACCGCAGTCAAACCCAACGGTGCTGGCGACAGTTTCATGGCCGGCCTGCTGGCCTCGATCGCCGCTGGAAGCGAGCCTAAAGAAGCGGTTATGCGCGGCTCAGCCTGTGCCTCGATCGTCGTGTCCAAGCCCGGCTGCGCTCCGGCCATGCCAACAACTCCGGAACTGGACGCATTTCTTGCGGCCAATCCCGGCCCAACGACATAGGAACCCCTCATGCACATCGCTCCCTATGACAATCAGAACAAACCGATCGTCGACGCCGATGATCCAACGGTTCCGCTGAACTACTTCAACATCGTCAAACTGAAAAAGGGCGAAGCGTTTGAATATCAGGTGCCCGGTTATGAGACGTGTATCGTGCCCGCCACGGGCAGTGTCGATGTCGACGTAGAAGGCGAGCAGTTCGCCAAGCTGGGCAAGCGGGGCGAAGACGTCTGGGATGGGGATCCGGAAGGCGTTTATGTGCCGGTCGGCGCTAAGGTCCAACTGGTCTGCGTGTCGGATGAAACCGAAATCTTCATAGCGGGCGCCAAGTACGACAAGGTACTGGATCCGTTCGATGTGCGTGAACACGACCTTGTGCAATACGGCAGCGACGACACTAAAACGCATCGCAAAATCAAACACATCCTCGGCCAGAAACAGCACGACAAAGTGGGTCGCCTGCTGATCAGTGAGCTGTTCACCGTGGGACAGGGCGGCTGGTCAGGCTTCCCCAGCCACAAGCATGACACGAACCGTCTGCCCAACGAGACGCGGCACGACGAGACCTACAATTTCCGTTTCAAACCCAACTGGGGATCGGGCCTTCAGATGTTGCAGCGTGAGGACAACGAACCGGGCGACGCCTATCACATCGTCGACGGCTCAACGATCTGCATCGACAAGGGTTATCACCCCTGCTGTGTTCTGCCGGGATACGAGATGTACTATTTCACCATCCTTGGCGGTCTGACTCAGCGTTCGCTGGTCCAGTACTTCCAACCAACCCATGCCTATCAGGTCGAGACCATTCCAGGCATCAAAGACATGATTGCCAAATTCAAATGACCCTCGCGACACTCAAAGACGTCCTCACCCCTGCATACGAAAACGGCTACGCTGTTGGCGGGCTTGTTACGCTGGGATGGGAGGATATGCGCGCCTATTTAGCCGCAGCCGAGGCGGAAAATGCGCCGGTGATCCTTCAGGCTGGTCCAAGCTGCCGCGAACACACGCCCCTGCCTGTTCTGGGCAAGATGTTTCGCTTCCTGGCCGAGAATGCCTCGGTTCCGGTCGTGGCCCATCTGGATCACGGTTATACATTCGAGGACTGCAAGATCGCATTGGACAGCGGGTTCACATCGCTCATGTTTGACGGGTCACGCAAGCCGCTGCAGCAAAACATCGACGAAACTGCTGCCATTGCCGAAATGGCGCATGCTGCGGGGATTTCCTGCGAAGGTGAGATCGGGTTTGTGGGGTATTCCGGCGGCGAAGGATCTAACGGGACAGATCCAAACGAGGCCGCGCAGTTCGCTCGTGAAAGCGGCGTGGACGCAATGGCCATCTCAGTCGGAAACGTTCATCTGCAACAAAACAAAGAAGGCGGATTGGACGAGGCTCGCATCGCCGGAATCGACGCTGCGACAAGTGTTCCGTTGGTCATTCATGGCGGCTCTGGCGTGCCTGTGGAACAACGCAGCCGGTTGGCGCGGGAAACGTCGATCTGCAAGTTCAATATCGGTACCGAACTGCGCATGGCATTTGGTAACGCGCTGCGCGAGGCAGTCAACCGAGACCCTGACAGATTTGACCGCGTGACAATCCTGAAAGAGACCCACGACCCGGTTGAGGCGGCAGCCCGCATGGTCATTCGGGCCTTTGGTGCGCCCGCGCAAAGTTAGGCGTGGGCGTTACGCGTCGCGCTCCA
Organism: Ruegeria atlantica; assembly: GCF_947495585.1. Lineage (GTDB taxonomy): Bacteria > Pseudomonadota > Alphaproteobacteria > Rhodobacterales > Rhodobacteraceae > Ruegeria > Ruegeria atlantica_G. The sequence goes on from NZ_CANLZK010000003.1 coordinate 362,991, forward strand.
TGATCCATTCAACTTCGGGGGCCGGAACAAAGCGCCATTTGCGCAGCGGTCCGGCCATAACGTTCAGATAATACATCTCGAACCCATAAGGTGCGCCGCATGGGTGATGACCGCGGGGCACGCAAACAACATCGCCATCGGATACAGCCATAGTCTCATCCAACTGCCCATCATCGGTATAGACACGCTGAATCCCGAACCCATTCGCCGGGTTCAGACGGTGGTAGTAGGTCTCTTCCAGATAGGTGATCCGCGGAAAATCATCTTCATCGTGTCGATGGCTGGGATACGATGACCAATGCCCGTTTGGCGTAAACACTTCGGTCACCAGCAAGCTATCAGCATAGTCCTCATTCTCCATCGCGATGTTGTTGATATAGCGCGTATTTACGCCCTTGCCGCGCTCGGTCAAAGTAATGCCTTCGGGGCCGATGCGTCGCGCAGAGTGGCCATTCTTGCCCGGGGCTGTACACACCGCAATCACGCAATCCGTTTCGGCTGTGGCCGTCCATTCTGTGCCGTTCGGCAGATAAAGACAGTGCGGCGGCGTCTTCTCAAAAACGTTCATCCGATCACCCAGAACACCCCAGTCCCGCTCAGCTCCGGCGATGCGGGCCTTGCCCTCGACCATGACCAGAATGACCTCGCGATCACCCGTTGCCTCGGCCACTGTATCGCCTGCCCGAAGGTGGTAAAGCCCAAACCCCACATAGCGCCACCCGGCACTGGCCGGAGTGATGTCATGCACTTTACCTCTGGTACCAAAGGGCTTTTTGAGCAGGTCGGCCATGTGTTTTTCTCCGTGTAGGGCGGGCTTGGAATGCCCGCCCGTTTTCCCTCAGGCAGCTTGCCTTGTTTCCAGCGCCGAGAATGTCTCGGCCAATTGTTGTTCGGTCCAGCCTTCTGACACAGCACAACGCAAAATGTCGGCCTGACTTTCCGGGGCGTTGCCACCGACCGGAGGATCCGTATCCAGATTGGTAGGGAACGGGTATCCCTCTGCCGTGGCGGCGATGACTGCATCCAGTTCGGCCCCGATCAGCTCACCACGTTGTTTCAACGCAATAAGCGAAGGAAACACCGTCTCAGACATGGACCGCCGGTCAACAGTTTCCATCGCGCGACCAAATGCAGATGAGATTTGCAACAAGTTCGCCATTCGGTCGATATCCGCACTGCGATTTTCACCAGCCGCATGGAACAGTGCCGGGTTGAAGAACACAGCATCCCCCTTGTCCAGCGCCAGCTGGATATAGCAGTCTTCGAAATGTGCCCGGTGGCCCTCGTCATGAAACGCCAGGTAGCCCGGCGGATAAATCTGCGAGAACGGCAGCAGCTTGGTTGGCCCGCTTTCGACTGGCATGTCGCAATGGGCAATCGCCCCCTGCAATGTCAGTGATGCCGTAACAAGATGTGCGTGCACTGGATAGCGCGCAGCACTTTCTGCGCTCTGAAATCCAAGGTGGTAATCCCTGTGAGCCTGCTGCGCTTTACCGCCTGGACGCACTTGATTGATCTGTGCCGTGACCTGATAGTTTGGCCCCAACCACGCCTCGCAGGCTGCAGCAACAGCCGTGTTCCCGAAATAGAGGGCAAAACCCTCGGGGTCGCGCAGACATTGCTTTTGCAGGGCGTTCCAGATCCGATCATTGGCCCCGGACGCCGCAAAGTGGTCACCCTCTCCCGCGCCGCTTTGTCTTTCGTCAACTATGATCTGGCGAAAGACATCGGTTGCGCGGTCAATTGCGGAAGTATCGGCGAACGCACGTTTAAGAACGATCACGCCCGACGATTTGTCCAACACATGTCCCCACTCGGCCAGCAGAGCCTTGCGCTTACCTACGTTTTCCAGCGCAGGGCGCAGCTCGTCCATGTCATAGACTGGAACGTTCTTTTCGATCGTGGCGGCGTTCGGGACAACATCGGCTGTAAGGTTCTGCGAAGTCAACACCTTGAATTCATCCAGATCACAGGATTCCCGGTCGAAATAGCCGACAAAACCTAGCTGCTGATTTACCATGATCTTCTCCTTTTCATGGCTTCGGTGTTAACCCCGTATGGAGATTTGTTACGACTGGACCTCCAATCCTGCCTGTCCACAGACGTCGAGAATGTGCTCGTAGCCTTTCTTGGAATATTCGTATGGCGGAGCCTTGGCCGGGTCCTGTTCGGCCTCCACAACGATCCATCCGTTGTAATCCAAGGATTTGAGCGCATTCGCCACGGCCTGAAATTCGATACACCCGTCACCTGGTACGGTGAATGCTCCGGCGACGACCGCATCGAGAAAGCTGCGATCATTCTCTTTTACGTCCTGTACCACAGCCGGGCGGATATCTTTGAAATGCACGTGATGCACACGATCGCCCCAGCGTTTGAGTGTCGCCATCACATCGCCGCCGCCAAACAACAAGTGTCCTGTGTCAAAGCACAGGTTCACCTCCGGGCCCGAACCTTCCATCAACCAGTTCACGTCATCTTCGGTCTCGATGATCGTGCCCATGTGATGATGATAGGCCATCGGCATCCCCTGATCGGCCATCCATTTGGCCAGCTCGGTGATCTTGGCGGCATAGGCCAACACTTCGTCTTTGGATAGCTTGGACCGGTTGTTCACCGGCGTACCTGCCTGACCCTGCACGGTGTTAGAGCATTCCGCATAGACGATACACGGACTGTTCAGGGCCACGAATTGTTCAACCTGTTCCCGCACGGCCTCACGTTCTGCAGCGAAATCGTTGACCAGTGACGCACCCGAGCACCACCCGCCACAGAGCGCAATGTCATTGCCTTCCAGATAAGCAAGTAGCCCTTCGGTATCGCTGGGCATCCGCTGACCACGCTCGACACCGGTGTATCCGATCTCGCGCGCCTCTTTCAGGGCCTGTTCCATCGTGTACGCCGCCGTCAGGTCCGGCAGGTCATCATTCTGCCAGGCGATCGGAGAAATCCCGATTTTCACGCTCATTTCGTGTTTCTTTCCTTGATCGCCAGCTCATAGGCCGCGCGTTTTTCGTTCACTTTGGGGCGGATGCTGACTTCCGGAACCGCCACTTCCCACCACGTCCCGCCGTATTCGGTCGAGGGGTACGGATCGGTGTCGATGACCACCACATAAGGCCCTTTGATATCGCCACGCTTGGCAAGCGCGTCTTCCAGTTCCGCAATCGAGCTGACCTTGACCGAGGTCGCGCCCATTGCCGCAGCGTGAGCCGCGAAATCGATGGCCGAGGGGTTCTCGTGCACAGCATGATCCAGCAGATTGTTAAACTCGGCTCCACCTGTGCCCATCTGCAGACGGTTGATACAGCCAAAGCCGCGATTGTCGGTAATGACCACGGTGAACGAGATGCCCATCATCGCAGCCGAAGCCATTTCCGAGTTCGCCATCATGTAGGTGCCATCGCCGGTAAAGCAGATCACATCGCGATCCGGTTGCGCCATCTTGATGCCCATCGCACCAGCAATCTCATACCCCATGCAACTGAAACCATATTCCATGTGATAGGCACCCGGACGCGGGGCCTTCCACAGCTTGTGCAGTTCTCCGGGCATGGTGCCCGCCGCACACATGACGACAGTATCGTTGTTCGAGGCACGCTGGACCGCACCAACCACCTGCATATCGGTCGGTAACGCATTCCCATCGCCAGGGGCATCGGTCAGTTTGTCGACCTTGCCATACCAATCAGCCTTAAGCGTATCTGCCACAGGATCGGCACGGTGTCCTTGCAAAGCCGAACCCAGCTCCTCAAGCCCAACGCGCGCATCTGACTGCAGGGGCATCGCGCCGTGCTTTTCAGCATCATAGGCAGCGGTATTCAGGCAGATCATCTCGCGCTGTGGGTTCGAAAACAGACCCCACGAGCCGGTCGTGAAATCCTGCAGGCGAGAGCCAACCGCCAATACCAGATCAGCCTCAGCGCAGACCGAGTTTGCCGGTTCGCCACCGGTCACGCCCACGGGTCCAAGGTTCAGTGGATGATCCCATGCAAGCGCGGACTTGCCAGCCTGTGTTTCCGTGATGGGGATATTGTGCGTTTCCACGAAACTCTGCAGCGCGTCCGTAGCGCCAGAGTAGTGAACGCCGCCACCCGCCACGATGACCGGGCGCTTTGCCGCTTTGATGGCAGCGACGGCGCGGGCCAGTTCACCTTCGTCAGGGCGAATGCGACGCTGATACCAGACGCGCGGCTCAAAGAAGCTTTCAGGATAGTCATAGGCCTCGGCCTGAACGTCCTGACAGAAGGCCAAAGTCGCCGGCCCACAATCAGCGGGGTCTGTCATTGTGCGGAAAGCCCTTGGCAGTGCGGTTAGCAGGTGCTCTGGCCTTGAGATGCGGTCGAAGTAACGGCTGACAGGTTTGAAACAATCGTTTGCACTGACCGTACCGTCGCCAAAGCTTTCAATCTGCTGCAACACAGGATCAGGACCGCGCGTCGCGAAGATATCCCCAGGAATGATCAGCACCGGCAAGCGGTTCACATGCGCCAAGGCGGCGGCTGTCACCATGTTGGTCGCGCCCGGTCCGATGGACGACGTCACCGCCATCGCGCGCGTGCGCCGCATCTGCTTCGCATACGCGATAGCACAATGCGCCATCGTCTGTTCGTTATGGCCGCGATAGGTCGGCAGGCTGCCTTTCACAGCATGCAGCGCCTCGCCCAGGCCAGCCACGTTTCCATGGCCGAAAATAGCCCAGACACCTGCGATAAAAGGCTCTCCGGCCTCATTCATCTGCGCGCCTAGATAGCGAACCAGAGCTTGCGCTGCGGTCAGTCTGATAGTTTTGCCCATATTGATCCCTTTCAACTCAAGGCCACATGGCCAGTCCGTTGAATTCCAGTTTTTCGAAAGCTGGGTCTGCGCGGGACCGCGTCAGACCGTTCCGCCCAAAGACCCTTCCAGCTGGGCCAGTTCCTGACCGCCTGCCATCAAGTCCTGTAGTTCTTCGGGCGAAATCTCACCCCGTATGGCCGTGCCCAGAGTTTTGCCCCGGTTCAACACTGTAAACCGATCGCCGACGGCCAGCGCGTGCCGAACATTGTGGCTGATAAATACCACCCCCACACCCTGACTGCGCACTTTGTCGATAGTCGCCAAAACGTTCGAAGTCTGGCGCACGCCAAGAGCCGATGTAGGTTCGTCCAAAATCAAGATCTTAGCACCGAAATGCACGGCCCGTGCAATCGCAACCGTCTGGCGTTCACCGCCTGACAACGTACCCACAGCCTGATCGGGACCACGCAGGTTGATGCCCATCTTGCGCATCTCTTCCATGGTGATCTCATCAGCCTGTTTCTTGTCAAAAAAACTGATCCCGGCGACTTTGCGCGTGGGTTCATTGCCCATGAAGAAGTTGCGGCTGACGCTCATCAGCGGGATCATCGCCAGATGTTGGTGCACTGTTGCGATCCCGGCTTCGATAGCATCGCGCGGGTCCTCAAAATGCATAGGTTTGTCTTCAAAGATGATCTCGCCAGCTGTCGGCTTATGGACCCCGGACATGGTCTTGATGAAGGTTGATTTACCCGCACCATTATCACCCAGAAGGCAGTGACACTCACCCGGCTTCAGATCAAAGCTGACCCCGGCCAGAGCGATCACAGAGCCAAAGTGCTTTTCAATATCGATCATCCGGATGATCGGATCCTGAGCATTTGCATCGCCGTGGTGGAATTTCGAATCTTCAGTCATCTCAGCGTTCTCCTGTGATGATGCGACGAATGTAGGTGTTCAGGATCACGGCGCCCAGCAGGATCACGCCCAGGAACACCCGGAACAGAGAGCTTTCGACGCCCGCAAAGAACAGCCCCTGCTGAACGACCCCAAAGATCAGCGCCCCAAGGGCCGCCCCAAGAACCGAGCCGTAACCACCAGTCAGCAACGCGCCACCGATTACCACGGCGATGATTGCCTCGAACTCTTTCAGCAAACCACGATCCGCACCGGCTGAACCGAACTCCATCACCTGACAGGTCGCAAAGACCGTCGCGCAGAAGGCGGTGAACATGAACATCAGAACTTTGACTCTGTTCACCGGAACACCCGAGTTACGCGCAGCCTCGGCGTCGCCACCCGAGGCGAAGATCCAGTTGCCGAATTTTGTTTTCGTCAGAAGCACATGACCGAAGATGATGAGCACGATTGCCCAAATGATCAGCATGGGAATACCGTCAACCACTGGCTGACCCTCGCGCGTGCCGCGTTCAAAAGTTCCGATCAGGCCATTATCGCCCAGCCAGACAAAAAAGCCCTGCCCTACTTTGCCGCCAAAAACAGAGGCCAGCCAATCGCCCTCAGCCACATCCCGGATACCGCCAATGATGGTTTTCCGCTCGATGGTCTGCGGCAGAAAAATGGTAAAGCCACGCAGGATGAACAGGAAAGCCAGGGTAACGATAAAGCTGGGCAATCCGGTGCGCACGACGATGAAGCCGTTAAGCGCCCCGATAGAGACACATAGTGCAAAGGTCACTATGATCGCTATCCAAACTGGCCAGCTGAGCGTGACCGAGAAGATCGCGATCATCATCCCCGCGAACCCGATCATGGACCCGACAGACAGGTCGAACTCGCCAGCAATCATCAGCAGGCATGCGCCCACCGCGATGATCATGAACTGGGCCGAAACAATCGACCAGTTCATAACGCCCTGCGAGGTGAACATTCCGCTGTCAAAAGCAAATAACAGAAAAAACGTGAATACAGCGACGGTGCCGACCATGCCGCCCAGTTCAGGGCGGATCAGGGCTTGTCGCAAGGGTGAGATCTGTTTGACCCGCTCGTCACCACCAGCTGCGGATTGCGCTGACTCAGCCATTGTTGCCTCCTTGGCGCGTTCGTCTGAATGCTTGCATCAGGTGGTGCGGACACACGTCATGCGTCCGCACCGTTTTGAAGATCAGCGGTATTCGCCCGCGAACTCTTCGATCTTTTCCAACCCGTCAGCGGTCACGAAACCGGGACCCGAGTTGATGTTGTTGCCCGGCAGAACGCCGTAACGGTGGTAGTTCGTCATCACGACGACTGGCAGATAGGCCTGCAGGAAGGGCTGCTGGTCGATGCCCCACTGGATCACACCACTTTTGATGCCTTTGACGATTTCACCGCCCAGGTCAAATGTGCCGAAGTAGATGTCACCGGCCATACCATTTTCTTCCAGCGCCAGAATGGTCGGGTCAGCCGAAACCGGGCCAAGTGTCAGAACGGCGTCCGTGTCAGGATTTGCCGACAAGTAGGCCAGAACACGGTTCTTGATCTCGGCCGGGTCTTGGCCCGCGTCGATCATCTGCTCACCCAATTCGATGCCCAGGCCGTCTGCAAAGCCCTGGCAGCGTTCTTGGCTGGATGGCTGCACGATATAGTGGTTTACGCACAGGAAAGAGCTGATACCATCGCCTTTGGCGCGCTGGCCTGCGGCCAATCCAGCGTCATATTCCGGCTGACCGACATACATCAGCGCACCAACTTCGCGCGCCTTTTCCGGCGTGCCGGTGTTCATGATGATGACGTCGATACCGGAATCCACGGCGGCTTTGATCGGACCTTCCAGAATGTCCGGGTCGGCCAGCGTAGTGATGATACCATTGGGTCCCGAAGCTGCGGCTTGATCGATGATCCGCGCCATGTCGGCAAGGTCACCGGTAGGCGGGTTGCGATATTCAACCTCGACACCCATCTGATCGCCCGCCAGGGCAATACCATTCTTGATGGTGTTCCACCAGCTGTCACTGTCCGGAGCATGGCTAACCAGAATATACTTCTCGCCTTCTGCCGCAACGCCTGTGGCGCCGGCAAATGCGACTGCGCTGGCCATCAGCACACCTTTTACGATTTTTTTCATTTCCATTCCTCCCAATAGAAAATTCAATCTTGGTGCCGGGTCTGCCCGGCCATTCGGCTAAACCGAATCTCGTCTGCTCCGATCGGTGATCGGGCTTCCTTCAGTTTCCGGATATCCGATCATTTTGCAACCGGTTTCAAAAAACTTCCTCCATCGCAACCGGCCTTCCGGACTGTGCCGAGCGTGTTGCGGCTTCGGCCATCGCCAACGCCGCGACACCATCCTCAAGTGTTACCGGCACGTCCGAGCCGGACTGAATGGCGCGCGTAAACGCATCCCATTCGGCGCGGTAAGCGGCCATGTAGCGTTCAAGAAAGAAATATGTTGGCTTCGCTCCGGTCACACCGTCAGCCGTTGATTTAACAACCGAATTCTCAAGGACATTAAGCGCCTGCAAAAGACCCCTTGAGCCCAGCAGTTCGACCCGTTGATCATACCCGTATGCTGCCCGCCGCGAGTTCTTGATCACGGCCAGACTGCCATCCGGATAAGTCATTGTTACCACAGCCGTATCCACGTCACCGGCCTGCCCTATTTCCGGATCGACGACCGAGGTTCCCACGGCTGAAATGGTGACAGGAATTTGTCCCGTCAGGTAGTTGGCCATATCAAAATCATGGATCATCATGTCCCGGAACAACCCGCCCGATACCTTGACATAACTTACCGGAGGCGGCGCCGGATCAAACGACGTAATGGACAATAGTTCAGCTTTACCGACCTCGCCCGCATCATAGGCGGCTTTCAGCGTCTGGAAATTTGGGTCGAAGCGACGGTTGAAGCCAAGCATGACCGGTTGACCAGTCGCGCCCGCGGCTTTTTGGCAAATTTTTGCTCGCTCAAGGTCCAGATCGACGGGTTTTTCGCACAGGACCGCTTTGCCGGCCTGCGTTGCCGCTTCGATCAGATCGGAATGCGTATCGGTAGGCGTTGCGATCAGAACTGCATCGATGGTGGAATCACCGATAATCTCGTCAGAGCTTTGTACCCTGGCCCCGTACTCAGCAGCCAATCCGACAGCGGCATCATTCACCGCGTCTGAAATAGCTGTCAATTCGGTTTTGGGGTGTGCCGAAATCGCTTCCGCATGCACGCGACCAATACGTCCGGCCCCCAGCAATCCGATCTTCAACATACGGTCCCCCGAATCAATTCTCAGGTGACACAATCAATATTTTTGCAACCGGTTGCAAGAATTAATTTCGACGGCCCTATTCTGCTTTGAAAGGCTCAAGGCTGTCTCGGAACTGCTCGATGAATTCCAGCGTCACTAGTGAAGGTTGTTTCAAAATCGGGCGAACAAGCGAGAGAGTATGCGGCAAGAATGGCTTGAACGGTCGATAGCTTAATCCGAGCGCTGCGTATTGGACGGCGTCAAGTTCGCTTACGACGGAGACGCCAACGCCCTTCACGGCCAATTCACATGCCGCCGTGAACTGCCTGACTTCAATATGGGAGTTTAACTCCACATTGGCACTTTGAAACGCTTTTGAGAGCCGCCCGAAAAAGTCGCTGTCGCGTCGTGTGTGGATAATTTTGCTATTCACGAGGTCCGCCGGTGTAACCTCAGAGAGGTTTTCCAATTCACTTCCGGAGGGGAACACACAAACCGTCCGGACCTCGATATCCCAGCTTTCGACGGCGGGGTGACCGTTAAAGCTGTCGGTGATCCCGAAATCATACTGCTCGCCGATCATCCATTCAAGAATGCGCTCAGGTCTGTCAGGTTCGATCGTCAGGGTGACGCCGGGCCGATCCTTCAAGAATCTGGCGACAACATCGGGCAAATGGCTGGTGGCGAACCCCGGCAGGCATGCAACACGGATATGCCCTGCTTTGCGCTGTGTGATGTCCTGGCTGACGTCAGATATTTGCCTCATCAGTTCCAGAACACGCTCGACGCTGGGTAAAAGATACCGAACTTCCTGCGTCGGCACCAACCGGCCTTCGCGGCGATCGAAAAGCTGAAACCCAAGTGACTTTTCAAGATCCGAAAGCAACCTGCTGACGGCTGGCTGGCTCACCCCCAGGTCGGTCGCTGCCGCCGTGACAGAGCCGTTGGTTGTTACAGCCATAAGAGCTTCTAACTGCCGGACCCTAAGAATTTGACTCATTACCGATCCCAATCTGCCGCCCTGGCCTCATAACACTATGTTATTTTTTTATCCAGTAAATTGGGCTTGAATTATATTTCTGTAACGTTAACGTCGTGAAATCGTCATGTGTGCCGTTTACCCGTTGCGGTCGGTATTCAACGAAGCATCGAACCTGATGCATGGGAGGAATCATGAAAAAGAATTTTCTCGGCGCTCTCGCCGTAACAACTGCATTGTCCCCAGTGGCGGCAATGGCACAAACCGAGGTCCAGTTCTGGCACGCCTTTACCGGCCGCCTTGGTGAGCTTGTCAAAGCCCAAGTGGAAGAATTCAACGCCAGTCAGGACGAGTATGTCGTGGTTGAAAGCCACAAGGGCAACTACTCGGAAACCCTGAACGCAGGCATTGCTGCCTTCCGCGCCGGTGAGCAGCCGCAAATCCTGATGGTATTCGAGGTCGGCACGGCAACGATGATGTCAGCCGAAGGTGCGATCAGGCCGGTCTACGAAGTGATGGCTGAAAGTGGCGCGTCTTTTGATCCCGACGCGTATATTGGTGCCGTCAAAGGATACTATACAACCACTGACGGGGACATGCTTTCGCTGCCCTTCAACTCATCCACGCCAGTTCTTTGGGTCAACCGAGACGCGTTCGAAGCGGCCGGCGTTGATCCAGACACGGATCTGTCCACGTGGGAAAAGGTTGGAGACGTACTTGAACAGCTCAAGTCCGGGGGCGAAGACTGCCCGCTGGTCACCGCATGGCAGAGCTGGATCCATCTTGAGAACATGTCGGCCTATCACGACGTTCCGTTCGCGTCTAAGGACAACGGTTTTGCCGGTCTCGATACCGAACTGATGCTGAACGGTCCGGCGCAGGTGGCACACCTGACCGCGATGGGTGACTGGGCCAAGGATGGCAAGTTCATCTACACCGGTCGCAGAAATGAAGGCGGGGCGAACTTCCGGTCAGGCGAATGCGCATTGTTCACTGAAAGTTCGGCAGGTTACGCGGGCATCAAGGCAGAGGCCGAATTCGACTTTGACGTCCGCCCGCTGCCCTACTGGGAAGCCGTCACAAGTGAGCCGCAGAACACCATTATCGGTGGCGCATCCCTTTGGGTAATGGAAGGTCATGACCCTGAGGAGTACAAGGGCGTCGGAGAGTTCCTAAGCTTCCTATCATCGTCTGACGTGCAGTCGGCCTGGCACCAGAACACCGGCTACCTTCCGATCACGGCCGAAGCGGGTGATGCGACACGTGCGGCAGGTTTTTATGACGAAAACCCCGGCACCGACATCGCTGTGATCCAGATGACAGCGAAAGAGCCGACCGCAAATTCCAAAGGTCTGCGTCTGGGATCATTCGACCAGATCCGCGGTATCATCGACGAAGAGCTTGAGGCAGTCTGGGCCGGTGAGAAAACTGCTCAGGAAGCGATGGATAGCGCGAAGGAACGTGGTGACGCGCTGCTGCGCCGCTTCGAATCCGCCAATCAATAAGTCATAACTTCATGCGGGCCCTTTTCGGGCCCGCATTATCTTTCTTCGGTGGAAAATCAGGATGGAAAAACGCGTCACCTTTCGCGGCTGGCTATTGCCATTGGCGCTGATCGCCCCACAGGTCATCATTTCCGCCGTCTTCTTCTTTTATCCCGCCGGTCAGGCGGTGTGGCAGTCCCTGTTCATTCCCGACCCGTTCGGTCTGTCGTCGCAGTTTGTGGGGCTCGGCAACTTTGAGTTCCTGCTGAGCGACAAGTATTATCGCGCATCTTTCATCACAACCGCCGTGTTTTCGACGCTTGTGACGCTCTGCTCGATGATACCGGCGCTATTTCTGGCAGTTATCGCGGACAGGCTCATTAAAGGTTCGGGTGTTTATCGCACATTGCTGATCTGGCCCTACGCCGTGGCCCCCGCTGTGGCCGGTGTACTTTGGCTGTTCATGTTTAACACACGCGTTGGCGTGGTGGCGTGGTATCTCAGCCAGCTTGGCTATGACTGGAACCATGTTCTGAACGACACCGAAGCTATGGGGTTGGTTGTCGTCGCCTCGGCCTGGGGGCGCATCAGCTATAACTTCCTGTTCTTCTTTGCGGCACTGCAATCCGTTCCCCGCTCGGTCATCGAAGCGGCGGCGATTGACGGCGCGCATTTCTGGCGCCGGTTCTTCACGATTGTGCTGCCGCTGCTGTCTCCGACTGCATTCTTCTTACTGGTGGTGAACGTTGTCTATGCCTTCTTTGAGACCTTCGGGGTGATCCACACGATCACTGGCGGCGGCCCACAACAGGCGACAACAATCCTGGTCTACAAGGTCTTCTCAGATGGGTTTGTAGGGCAGGATCTTGGATCATCTTCGGCACAATCTGTCATCTTGCTGATTGTTGTCGGCCTACTGACCGTCATTCAGTTCAAATACGTTGAAAAGAGGGTGCATTACTGATGGCAGCCCAACAACACGGAATGGTCGAAAAACGCGGCGTAGGCATCTGGTTCACCCATGCGTTCATGATCCTAGGCGTTTTGATCATCTTTTTCCCGATCTGGCTGGCCTTTGTAGCCTCGACCGTGACCCAGGCAGACATCGTCTCGCCACCTATGCCCGTGGTGCCAGGTGATCAGTTCTGGGTGAACTACAAAGCGGCACTGTTCTCAGGGGTAAACGTGCCCGTCGCAACGATGCTGTTCAACAGCCTGGTGATGGCCATTGGCATCGCGGTGGGCAAAATCATCATCTCCCTGCTGTCAGCGTTTGCGATTGTCTACTTCAAGTTTCCCGGCCGTACGACGTTTTTCTGGCTGATCTTCCTGACCCTGATGCTGCCGGTCGAGGTGCGGATTGTTCCAACCTTCGAGGTTGTTGCCGGGTTCGGCATGCTCAACAGTTACTACGGTCTGATCTTTCCCCTGATTGCCTCGGCAACGGCGACCTTCCTGTTCCGTCAGTTCTTCCTGACGATCCCTGATGAACTGGCCGAAGCAGCTCGCGTGGATGGCGCGCGACCGATGCGGTTCTTCATCGACATCGTGGTGCCCATGAGCCGGACCAATATCGCGGCGCTGTTCGTGATCTTGTTCATCTACGGGTGGAACCAGTACCTGTGGCCGCTGCTGATCACGACCGATCCTGAAATGAACACCATCGTGATGGGCATCAAGCAGATGTTCCCTTCGGGTGATGATTTTGCGCATTGGCCGACAATCATGGCGACCTCAATTCTGGCAATGATCCCACCGGTCATCGTTGTGGTGTCAATGCAAAAGCTCTTTGTCCGCGGCCTTGTCGATAGCGAGAAATAAGAAATGGCAACAGTAACCCTAGAGAACGTCAAAAAGAGTTTTGGCCCGACGGATGTGATCCACGGTATTGATGTCGATATCGCAGACGGAGAGTTCATCGTGATCGTCGGCCCCTCGGGCTGCGGTAAATCCACGCTACTGCGAATGGTGGCAGGGCTGGAAACGGTTACGTCCGGGGAAATCCGGATCGGTGAGGAACGGGCCAACGACAAAGAGCCAATGGATCGGGACATCGCGATGGTGTTCCAGAACTATGCGCTCTACCCGCACATGTCCGTGCGTCAGAATATGGGTTACGGCCTGAAGATTGCCGGGCTTCCCAAAGATCAGATCGATCAAAAGGTGACTGACGCAGCCAAGTTGTTGCAGTTGGAACCTTTGCTGGATCGTAAGCCCAGACAGCTGTCGGGCGGTCAACGCCAAAGGGTGGCCATGGGCCGTGCCATCGTCCGCGAACCGGCAGTCTTCCTGTTTGATGAGCCGCTCTCGAACCTCGATGCCAAGCTGCGTGTTCAGATGCGTCTGGAAATCCGAGAGCTCCAGGAAAAGCTTGGAGTCACCTCCCTGTACGTTACGCACGACCAGGTCGAGGCCATGACGATGGCCGACAGAATGATCGTGATGAATGGCGGTATCGCCGAGCAAATCGGGACCCCGTTGGAAGTTTACGAAACTCCCAGAACTCTGTTCGCAGCGCAGTTTATTGGCAGCCCTGCGATGAATGTGTTTGATGCCCGGCGTGAAAACGGGATGGTCAAGATCGGAGAAATTGAGGTCGGCGCATCTCAGGGACCTGATATCGCGGTAAAGTTGGGGATACGACCAGAGCATCTGTTGTTGGACGAAAACGGTCCGTTGGAAGCAGCAATCCAGATTGCGGAACCATTGGGGGCAAACACACTATTGCACGGCCAGCTCATAGGCTCTGGCAGCGCGATTACGATTAGCCTTCCGGGTGTCCACCCAATCGAAGGCCAGCATCCGAACATGCGGTTTTCGATCGCCTCAGAGAATATGCACCTGTTTGACCATTCAACCGGTGAAAGGCTGCAAAGCTGATGACATTTCCACAGGTTGAAGCCTTTCGAGGCGGTGAAAACCTGATCCGGGTTGTAGGGCACCGGGGTGCACGCGGCGTTTTACCTGAAAACAGCATGATTGGCTTTGACTTTTCGCTGTCCATCGGCGTCCCGCTCCTGGAATTTGATGTCGTTCTGACCGCAGATAGTGTTCCGGTCATAACCCATAACCACCGGCTGCACGCGCCGACGTTTCGTGACGCCAATGGTCGATTTTTGGTGGGAGAAGAGCCAAAGGTTTCCTCGTTAACCGTTGAACAGATTCAGCAATTCGACATCGGACGGTTGGATGGGCACTCCGCCTACGGTCGTCGTTTTCCAGACCAGGCCCAAATAGACGGTGTTCGTGTTCCAACGCTGATGAACTTGCTGGAACTGGTCGATGACCCAAAATACAGCGATGCCTGTCTCATGCTCGAACTGAAGTCGGATCCAGACTTGGCCCACGACGCATCCTATAGACAGAAATTCGTAAAGTGCGTGCTGCAAGAGCTACACACGACAAGCATGTCGTCGCGCGCAGTCCTGCACAGCTTTGATTGGAATTTGTTGGAGGAATGCCAACGGCAAGCTCCCGATATGCCATCTTCCTACCTGACTCAGTTGCCAGATAATGCGGACGATATAGGCGAAGACTCTTCGAAAGCGGTCTGTCCGGACTTTCGCGGCCGTCACGATGAAATTCCAAATTTGGTCAAGGAAGCTGGTGGCGCGCTTTGGTGCCCGTACTTTGCGGATGTGACTGCGGAAAGCGTGGCTCTTGCCAAAAAGCTGGGCCTGTGCGTCGCTGTGTGGACCGTCAATGAAAACGACGAGATCGGCAGGATGATTGAACTGGGAGTGGATTCAATCGTGTCTGACTATCCTGGACGGGTGCAAAGGCATCTGTCGGATTTGGGGATGAAGTGGAGTGCGACCCACTGGCAAAGCTAATTCAGGTATGAACGTACCAAACACGTTCCTTGCCGCCGGGAAACCCCATACAGCTGCCCACAATAAGGTTGCTGTAAGAAAACCAAAAAAAATTATCACCGGCAGCGCATCCAATAACACAAGTGCCGCTTGCGACACACCGGATGTGAACCCAAAAAAGACAAACCCTTGACTAAAACTCTTTGTCTGCAATCGGACTGTTGTTCGTCACCGAATGGTACCTTGCCTGAAGCAAAATAGTCCAGGCGTCGCGATCACTGATTTGCGCACTGTGGCGACAATTGAGCAGATATCACCGCCAGACCCGCGTCGAGACTAATTGAATTGCTTGAAACCATTGGGGCAGTGTTTCACGGCGCGCGCCTTCGACAAGCAGGTGGCGGAGATTGAGAACGCATTGCCGTGCACAACCGCAACACCGATCTTGGTATACACTTCGCTTGGCCCGCGGGACAAATCCGTAAGGGAAAAGGGGAAGTACGACCCTCAAACAATTTGTGCAACAAATCCGGAAACCTGCACCAATTGCACGCGATATCCATCACTTACCGAGTTCCTTTGCGGATCATATCCGCCGCTTTTTCAGCAATCATCACAACCGGTGAAGCCGTATTGCCGGATACAATTTTTGGCATAATAGATGCGTCGACCACCCGTAATCCCGACAGTCCATGCACCCTGAGATCCGCGCCGACCACAGCAGATGCATCGGAGCCCATTTTGCACGTGCCGACAGGGTGGAAAATAGTTGTGGCGATATCACCTACACCTTTCACAAGGTCTTCCTCTGTCTCCATCGCCGGGCCGGGCAGGATCTCTTCAGGCTGATAGTGTTTCAAAGCGTTCGCCGTCATAATCTTCCGCGCCTGTCGCACGGATTTCGCTGCAACGCGTTTGTCGTTTTCGGTTGAAAGGTAGTTCAGGCGAATATCAGGCTGTGCTTCGATGTCTTTCGACTGAATATGGCAGGTGCCCACGCTTTCAGGTCGCAAGTTGCAGACCGAGACAGTAATCGCAGGGAAAGGGTGAAGCGGATCACCCAACTTGTCGGTGGACAGCGGCTGCACATGGTATTCCAGGTCGGGTGTGGCCAGATCGGGATTGGATTTTGTGAACATCCCAAATTGGCTGGGGGCCATCGACATTGGCCCTGATTGCGTCAGGCCGTATTGCAATGCAATCTTTGCTTTCCCAAGCAGCGAATTCGCCATCGTGTTCAGGGTTTTTGCGTTCTGGACCTTGAACACAGTGCGGATTTGCAAATGGTCCTGCAGGTTCTCACCCACGCCCTGACTTTCGTGTTGCAAGACGATGCCATGTTCAGACAGCACATCGCCCCGGCCCACGCCTGACAATTCCAGAATTTTAGGCGTGTTGATCGCGCCCGCCGCCAACAAGACCTCGGACCCGGCATAGGCGTCATATTGAACGCCCTTGTGCAGGTAGCGTACGCCCGTCACCTGCTTGCCATCGAACAACAGCGTCTCGGTTTCAGCATGGGTCAGAACGCGCAAGTTGGGCCGTTTCATCGCCGGGCGCAAAAAGCCTTTGGCCGTGTTCCAACGCACACCGTTGCGTTGATTGACCTCGAAAAATCCGGTCCCTTCGTTGCTGCCATCGTTGAAGTCTGCGCGCGGTTGGATGCCAAATTCCTTAGCGCCCTCCTGCACGGCTTTCAGAATGTCCCATTCCAAGCGCTGTTTCGAGACCTTCCATTCCCCTCCGTGCCCATGCATGTCTGCGGGCCCGGCATGGTGATCCTCGGATTTTAGGAAATAGGGCAACACGTCATCCCAACCCCATCCGGCATTGCCCAGCTGCCGCCAATGATCGTAGTCCGCTGCCTGTCCGCGCATATAGATCATGCCGTTGACCGAGGTGCATCCCCCCAGCACCTTGCCACGCGGATAAACCAGCGAACGTCCGTTCAAGCCCGGCTCGGGGGCAGTTTTCATCATCCAGTCCGTGCGCGGGTTGCCAATGCAATAAAGATACCCCACCGGTATATGCACCCAGTGGTAGTTGTCTGAGCCGCCGGCCTCGAGCAACAGCACCCGCGTTTTGGGGTTTTCTGTCAGGCGGTTGGCCAGAACGCACCCGGCCGTGCCCGCGCCGACTATGATATAGTCGTAATCCCCATCAAGTTTCCGGACGTCTGTCATTGAATTTTGGTCTTTCTGATTAATTTACGACGACGAGTTTGCCGATCATGCGGCCAGTTTCAATAATCGCGTGGGCTTCTTTAATCGTGGCCGCTGACAAGCCATGAAGCTTTTTTGTTCGGTTGCCCGGATGATGCCATCATCAACCAGACGGGCGACACGCGACAAAATCCGCCCTGGGCGCGCCAATTCTGCTGTGCTGAGTAGGAATCGTGTGAACATCAGCTCCCACATCAGCACGTCGGAAAGTTCTTCGGCAAGCCCTGCGGAGCGGGTATCCCGGGACCGAATGCCCAGCAGATAAAGCCCGTTTCCGTGGCCGGCGCAACCGATGCCTTATCGACATTGCCGGTATCAGCTCCAAATTCGGCACCGGCGTTGTTCCCGTTGGATGTAGCGGTACCAAGTTCTACGAACCTACCGTTCTCAAACAAGAAACGGGCGTCCGTTGGGAAACTCTGGGTGCCCCCGGCAATACGCTTTCCTGCTTACAGAGTTGCCAAAGATGCAAAAACTGCAAAATTCTTCATTTTCCCTCCCCGATTGTCTCTTTTTAGCGGCGTTGCAGCTGCGCTGCTCTTTTAATCGCCTACGATCCACAGCCTCCACTGGTCCCGAAAGAAAAGACAATTGTTGTGTGCAAGGACGATTGAAAAAAAACGCGCAAAACCAGGACCGACAATGACAAACCCACAGACTCTCTCTGTCAAACGATGATTCAAGAAAACCTTTTACCAAATTCACGGCTCGTTTTTGACCTCAGAGCCAGAACATAACCCGCAAAGGTCAGCTCAAATGCTTCTCAACAGATCTGTCATTGTTCCGAACCTGACCGCATCTTGTGATGGGCGGCAATGCGGCGGGATACATCTGTCGGATTGCAACAGGGATCAATCGCGCCAACTCTTGCGAAGTAACCGCGATCCACATCCGCAAGCGTGTCGCAATACACCCGTAGCGATGAAGGCCGTTCAGAAAACGCCAACACCTGTTCGATACGTCCAAGCAGGTTCTTCCGGTCCGTCGCAGGTTCGGCCGGGTTCGCGGCACCGCATTTGAAATGTACCGAGGCTTGCAAGCCGCGTGCCGATGCGGCTGCATTGATCTCGGCCAAGCCAGATGGCACATCCTGATCAGAACCAAGACGGAAAACAGCCCCCGATATTCCCTTGTCCCGATGGTCGGCTAATGTGTCCAGCATACCGATATCTGATGCGGAAAAACCGTGATTGATCACATGGTAATACACTGATCCAGCCGCCAGATCGTCTTTGGACCTCATCCGGGACAGATAAATCGGCAACCCTGTGAACGCTTGCGCAACCGAAATGGCAGGTAGGCAGTCTTCAAACCGACCCCAATCGATGGTGATTTCCCAGCCTGTAAGGACCCCGTACAACGATTGGGCCAACCCAATATCGGCCTCCGTCGGGGCACCAAAGCTGAACAAAGTCGGGCGGATACCCAAACCGTGCAGCGCCCGCAGCCTGTCGACGCGATCGGGGCGTCGGATGTCGGACAAGGGTATTCTGATATCGCGGATACCCATCTCAATCAGGGCCAGCAGCGGATAGTCATTACGGGCCAGTTTTCGGTCGAACTCATCCAACCCGCCGGACGGGGCGATTTCGCTGATTTCAGCCCAGTTGGCCCGCAGGTCGAAACCGATGAGTGGACACGTGTTTTCCAATGGGGTTGGCCCTGCCGGACATGCCAGTGCAGCCTCTTGTTCGACCCCCTGCTCTGACCCCTGCGTTCTGACGACCTGAACCGTATGCCCATTTTCGTAGATGTTGACGATAAAATAGCCAAGCTTTCCCTGGTCATTCCGGCCATACTCGCTACCTTCCGGCGGCGCGGCGCGCAGCATTTCACTGTAGTCCTGCCGCACGAAACTAGTTGCCGGGGCAAGGTAATAGTCAGTCCCCAAAACGCGGTCGTACCAGAAGTTATGGGCATGACCGCAGAACATCAGATCCACTTTGTGTGTCTTGAGCAATCCAAGCAGCCACTCACGGCCCGGAGGATCTGTGTTGTCGTAATGCGGGTCCTCATCTGGTGTGCAGATATAGGCCGGATGATGATAGGCTAAGACAATGCGCCCGGTTGCCTGTTTCAACGTGGTCTCAACCCATAGGCGCTGCTCTGCTTCCTCGGGCAGGCCCGAATTTAGCAGTTGGGCATTGAACATCACAAATGTGATGCCTTTATGGATAGTGCTTTGGTATTGTGGCCCGAACTCCTGCGTCCAGGCCGCGATCATCGGCGGCGTGGTCGGAGCGGCAGGGGCACCCGATACGGGTGTATCCCCGATATCGTGGTTTCCCGGTGTGAAATAGATCGGCACCGAAAGGTCCGAAGCTATCCTGCGAAATGCCTCGGCGGCCTGACTGTATATCGGTCCTGCTTCGGGAACGGGGTGCACCAGGTCCCCCAGATGCAGAACAAAGTCGATGTCACGTTGGTTGAGGTCGGACACCACGTGCCGGAACCTGCGATTTGCGCGCGCGTTTACTGGGAAGGGTGAATTGCAGCTATCTTCATCGACATTGACATGTGTATCAGAGATCACAGCGAACGAAAAAACCCGCTCGCCGTGATGTGCTTTTTGTAAAGCGTCCATCGCTCAGCCGCCTGTGGTCAAGACCGATGCCTTGCCGGTGCGTGCCGCCTCGATCCGACTGCGGATCAGGACAAATACCGACAGTGCAGTCAGACCCCAGAAGACAATACAGATCGCATTACGGAAGAAGATCGTCGGATCACCATCTGAGATCAAAAGCGATTGTCGGAAGTTGTCTTCAAGCAACGGCCCCAGCACAAAGGCTATGAGGAAGGGTGCTACTGGAACATCCAGCTTAAGCATCAGATACCCGACCAGTCCCATCGACAGCATGATGAAGACATCAAACAGTGTGTTGTTCACCGCATAGGCGCCGTAGACACACAGTACGAAAACGATGGGGTACAGAATTCTGTTCGGCACCGTAGCGACCCGGCTGAAAAACTTGATCGCGACTTTGCCGACCACAAACAAGTAGGCCGAGCTGAGCAGGATACCCATGAACAAGGCGTAGATCATTGGCAGGTTCTGGTCGAACATCAGCGGACCAGGGCGCAAGCCATGGATCATGAACGCACCCAGAATAACCGCCGTAATCACATCGCCCGGGACACCCAGAGCAAGCAACGGGATCATGGTTGCACCGGCAACCCCGTTGTTGCCCGCCTCAGCGGCGGCAATGCCCTCGATTTCGCCCTTACCGAAGTTTTCCGGGTTCTTCGAGTTCCGGCGCGCCTCGGAATAGGACAGGAACGCTGCTGGCGCACCCCCGATCCCGGGAATTGCACCCAGGATGACGCCAAAGATACTGCCGCGCACAACTGATTTCAGCACGCGCTTGAAGTCGGCAAAGGTCGCGCCGGTGCCCAATTCCTGCTTGGACGCTCCGGGCGGACGCGCACGTCGCGTCGCACGGTCGATGATTTCGGGCAAGGCAAAAAGACCGATCAGAACCGGAATAAAGCTCAGGCCGCTCATCAGACGATAATCGCCAAAGACGAAACGTTCCGTGCCGTAGATTAAATCCAGACCGACAGTCGCCAAGATCAGGCCAAGCGACGCGGATACGATGCCTTTTGACAGGCTGGGACCTGATACACCGGCGATGATTGTCAGAGAAAAGACAATCAGCGTGAAGAATTCTGGCGGACCAAACCGCAGCGCAAAGCTGGCCAGAACGCCAGCAAACAAGATCAGCGCGACGTTTGAGATCAGGTCTGCCACACAGGACGAGTACAGGGCGATGTCCAATGCCTTACGCGCTTGCCCTTTCTGTGTCAGCGGATAGCCGTCCAAAACGGTACAGGATGCCGCCGGCGTCCCCGGCGTCTTGATCAGGATCGCGGTCAGAGAGCCACCATAAAGGCCGCCCTTATATACACCCAGCAACAGCAAGATACCCGCCACCGGAGGCATGCTGAACGTAAAGGGAAGCGCCAGCGCCACGCCCATTGGCGTGGTCATGCCGGGGATTGCACCAATCACCGTCCCAATCGCAACACCGATGCCTACGACAAGAATGTTTTGAAGGCTGAAGAAAATCGAAAAGGCTTCGAGAATGATATCCATAGGTTACGACTCCTTTTCACCCAAACATGCCAAGCGGAATTGGAACGTTGGCGACATAGCGAAAGAACAAATACAGCAACACCGGCACCCCGACGCTCAGACAGGCGATCATCACGTATTTGCGTTCGCCAAAAAACAGCATCATCGCGGCAATCAGAAACACCGACGTCACCACCATGCCAAGGGTTGTCAGGCTGAAATAGAAGCCGAACAAGACAACAATCAAAACAAGTGTGCGCAATACCGCCGGGAGTGTGGCCAACTTGTATTGGGCCGCTGCCTCGGCATCTTCCTCATCATCAGCCGGGGGCTGTTGCAGAAAAATGCTTTCCAAAATCAGGGCCACTGATGCGAGCACTGCCCCCCAGGCGATTATTCTTGGCCAGAAATCCGGAGACAACGCCGATATCTTCACGCTTCCCGGCACCGCAACGCCTTTTGGAATAAACAAGAATATCGCCGCAAGCCCCACCGCGCAAAAAATGACCCCGGCCAAAAGGTCTTTGCTTTTGGTGAATTGCATTTCGTTTCCTCCATGGATGGCCATCATCTGCGCAGTCCGCAAAGACACATCACCTTTGACTTTCGCCTCCGCGTTGACATCCAGAACCGCACCTCACCCAAACCCTCCGACGGCAGGATGCGCTTCACTAAATAGTTGCCAACGGTAAGTAAATAACATATGGTTTTGATAAGGGCAATAAAAAAAACACGTCCAAACAAACCTAGTTAAGGGAGGTAACCTTATGGTTTTTTTCAATAAAATAGCTGCAGCCGCCGGATTCGCTGTGGCGCTTACCGCATCTGCGGCGGTGGCGGAGTATCCATCCAAGCCCGTTACGCTGGTTGTTCCATACGGCCCAGGCGGCGCAGCTGATCTGGCGGCCCGCATCATCGGCGCCGAGGCCCCGGAATACCTGGGCGGCAATGTGCTTGTGGTTAACCAGGCCGGCGCCGGTGGCGTCACTGGCTCGACCATGGTGGCCAAGGGAAACCCTGACGGGCACACCCTGTTGATGTCACGCGTTGGCTCGCAGGCTACGGTGCCCGCCATGAACACCACCATTCCCTACACGTGGGACGAGTTCACCTTTTTGGGGCTGGTGGAAACCAACCCCTTTGTGATCGCAGTTGGCGCGGATTCCAAATACCAGTCCTTCGAAGATTTGGCCAACGCGATCCAAAGCGGTGAACGTCTGACCTATTCCTCCGCTGGCGTCGGAACATTGCTGCACATGGCTGTTTTGATCCTGCTGGATGATCTGGGCGTCGATCCCGAAGCGTTGATCCACGTGCCCTTCAAAGGGGGCGGTGCAGCAACCACAGGTGTTGTCAGCGGAAATGCCGACTTCATCTTCCACAACCTCTCAGGTCTGATCGGTCCGATCGAAAGTGGTCAGCTTCGCCCCCTGCTGACCAGCACGACCGAACGCGTACCATCTCTGCCCGACACGCCGACCGCCGCAGAGGCCGGTCACCCGGCGCTTGAAGCGGTGGTAGGCTGGTCCGGCGTCTGGGGTCCGAAAGACATGCCGCAGGAAGCTGCGGACAAGTGGATCGCAGTTCTGGAAAACCTGTCCACTGATGAAAGTTGGATCGCATCCACAGAAAAGCTGGGCTCAATCCCGCAGGTCATGTCTCCCGAGGACACCAAGATCTTTGTCGAAGCCCAGTATAACAAATTCCGCGAAGTGGCGGACAAGTTGGGAATGGTTGTGCGCTAACGCCACTCGGTAACCGATGAAGACAAAATGGGCCTCTCAGTTTAGCCGGGGGGCCTTTTTTCTCGGAGAGTTTTCACTCGGGGGTGCGCATAATGACAGCCACAATCATTCAGGCAATCTTGCCGTTGTGGGGCTATCTGATCGCTGGCTACCTGCTGCGCCGGGCCATCCCACGATCGCAGGTTTTCTGGCGCTGGCTGAACCAGATAAGCTATCTGGTGCTGTTGCCGTTGACCATCTTCGCCCTGCTTGTCGGGGCTGGAACGCTGGCCGCCCTATCGCTCAAGCTGGGCTTGGTTCTGTTTGCTGCCCATCTGATCCTGTTCACGGCGCTTACTCTGTTCTACTGGGGCATTTCCGCCCTGCGCCAAAATACAGATGCCTATAGCAGCATGGTGCAGACTGCCACCCGTCTGAACGTACCTGCTGGGGTGCTGCTCACTACCACTCTGGTCGGAGTATCAGCGGATGCGGCAGTGGGAACGATCATTATCGCAACCGTACCTCTGATCAATTTTGCCAATGTTCTGATGGTTGTGATCTGCCATCGGCCGCCGCATTCCTCAATCCTGACCATCGCGCGCATGACCGCGTTCAACCCGTTGGTCATCGCCTGCACCGCAGGGCTGGGGTGCCTTCTATTCCGCGTAGACTTTCCGGCAGCCCCGGCCGAGCTACTAACCATCATCGCCCAGATCGGACCCCCAGCAATGCTGGTGGGGATCGGGGCATCGTTGGACGGGCTGCGAATGCAAGGGCAGATGCGCTTTGTTGTGGCCGCCAATTTGGCCAAGTTGTTCGCACTGCCAATGTTGGTTCTGGCATTGGGGTGGATGGTGGGGTTGGGACCACTGCACTTGTTAGTTGCCGTGATCTTTGCTGCCCTGCCAACCGCACCTAACGGCCTTGTGCTGGCGTTGCAGTTTGGCGGGGACATCCGAACCTATTCCGCAGCCCTGCTGTGGCAGACGGTGGCGGCAATCGCAACGCTACCATTCTGGATCTGGCTTGCCACTGCTGCCTGAAGACAAAGAAGCGGCCCGCGCAAACGGGCCGCAGACACAAAGCCGAACCAGGATCAGACCAGATCAGGCTTTGCCGGAGGAACATAAGGAAGCCGCGCCTTGGCTTTGGTATCAGCGGCACCCGCGTTTCGGATGTAACGATTGTCATCGTCGGCCCGAACGATATTGACCCAAGTTGGGCTGCCACCGGTGGCGCGATGAATCATCAGACGGCGCTGCTGATCCAGTGCGATTTCCTTGGACAGTGCCTCTGGGTCCCAGTTGCGCATTGCGATTTCACGCAGCTCGGCCAGGGCTTCGGCATGGGCAGGATCGTCGATCAGATTGTTCAACTCATTGGGGTCGGCATCGATATCATAAAGCAGCTCGTCCACACCTTCGAGATACATGTATTTCAGCGGCCCTTTCTTCACCATACGACTGACACCAGTCGACCCATCCGCAGCGAATTCAGAGATACAGATGTCATCCATCCCGGAGGTATCGCCGTTCAATGCAGGCACCAGCGATTCACCATCGATACCGCCACCTGCATAATCATCGAACGGCTTGCCCGCAGCCAGATCCAACAATGTGGGCATCAAATCGATCAGCGAGGCATTTTGTTTTACGCGCCCCGGCTTGAAACGGTTGGGCGCATGAACAACGAACGGTATCTTCGCGGCCCACTCAAAGAAGTGCTGTTTGAACCACATGCCACGCTCACCCATCATGTCGCCGTGATCGGCGGTCAGGATGATGATTGTGTTGTCGGCCAGCCCACATTTATCAATCGTTTCGCGCAGCTGAGCCACCTTATCGTCGACATATGAAATCATGCCGTAATAGCCATGTCGCGCGATCCGGCGGTTTTCCGGGGTCACCGTGAATTCGTGGCGGCCCTGACAATAATGAAGGTTCCGGCTGAGGTGATCTTTCTCATCCAACGGAATCTCATCGACCGCCGGATATTCGATCTCATCGTGGTCGTAACGGTCCCAATAATCCTGAGAGATGACGTAAGGAGAATGCGGTTCCGTAAAGGAAACGGTCAGATACCAAGGCTTACCGTCACCCTTGCGTGCCAGATCGTAAATCGCCTGCACGCCGTTATAAGCGACCTCGTCATCGTAATCCATCTGCATGGTTCGAATCGCGGGGCCACTTTCCAGGATCGGCGCCATGGTCAGGTTGGTCGGGCGATACTCGCGCCCCTTTGTCCAGTCGACTGTCCAGGCAAAATTGGCAGGGTAAATCTCGGTCGTGTGCCGCTTTTCATAGCCATGAAACTGATCAGCACCGACAAAATGCATCTTGCCGCTCATCTCGACATGATAGCCTAGCGACCGCAAGTAATGCGCAAATGTGGGAATCGATGACTGGAACTCGCTGGCATTGTCATACATGCGGATGTTGAACGGCAATCGTCCCGCATGCATCGATGCGCGTGACGGCCCGCACATGGGTAAGTTGCAATAAAAGTTTTCGAAAACAACGCCCTCTTCAGCCAGACGCGCCATATGCGGGGCCTTTACAGTTTTGTTTCCCTGAAAAGGCATGGCCGGCCCGGCCATCTGATCCGCCTGGATAAATAAAATATTCGGTTGTTTAGTCGCCATTGTCTTGCCTCGTTCAGCTTCCAGTCCCGAAGTTTGCCTCAGCCCAATTCGCAGGAGGTATATCGCCGGAATTGCACCAGATCAGGCCGGCACTATTCGCGGATATTAAGTAAGTGGGCAGCAATAAATTCGAGCCAACAGTAGGGTATCTTGCTGTGTTCCCCGCCAAAAATGGCCCTTTTGCCGCCTCAAGTCCTTGCGACTAAAGGTCAATCTTACGAAACAGATTATCTTTGCACTTACGTTCAGTCAATATTTAATTACCGTCTTTAATTAATTATAAAGCGGTTAGAATACATTGCAAGAATTGAATTGTAGGAGAGCGGCTGTGCAGGATGGCAAGCCCCAAGAACACGGTCAGCCCGAAAAGGGTACAGCGGCCTTGCGGCGACATAACAGGGAATGGCTGGTCAGCCTCATTGCCCGCAGCGGGCCAGTGACGCGTGGAACACTCGCAGGTCTAACCGGCCTGACAGGCGCGGCAATTTCCCGAATAACGCGCGAACTCATCGACTCCAAGCTAGTCAGGGAAGGAGATCCTATCGCCGTACCCGGTCGGGTTGGACGAAGGGAATACAACCTGTCGATCAATCCCACTGGGGCATTTTTTCTGGGCATTTCGCTGACCGCCAACCGACGCAGTGTAAGCCTGGCAAACGCTGATGGCGAAGTTTTGCGGGCAGCGGATTGCAGCGACATACCCATAGATGATCCGCTGGCCTTTCTTGCCGAACTCGGAAACCGGGCCAAGACGCTGGCCTTTGACGAAGCGATGGAACGTGATCGCCTTTTGGGTGTCGGGGTTTCTTTTGCCATGTCAGCAGGTCCCGACAGCAGCTCGGGTAACGGCCTCGTCAGTTCAGAACCTTTGGGGTGGAAAGACGTCCCCGTACGCGACACGCTTTCGCAGTCGCTGAATTTGCCAGTGCAGGTAGAACATCGCGCAAGTGCTATTTTGTGCGGCGAACTTCTTGGGGGGAAAGATTTAATTAGCGTCTATCTGATAAACGCAGCCCTTGGCCTGGGCAACAGCGCCTATTTCGATGGTAGATTCCTGACCACGACGGATCGCGGCTTTGGGGATCTGTCACATTATTCGACATCGCATTCGGACAAACTTTGCACATGTGGCCGTACCGGTTGTATGGAAGTTGCCGCCTCGGGCAAAGCCATCCTGAACGCGCTCGGGTCCGAGTTTGCACCTTCAGAACGCGTTGCGACGCGCTTGGCAAAAGCAATAGAAGCAGCGAACTCCAGTGACCCAAATGTTCGCGCCCGCTTTCGCGATGCCGGCACGCAACTGTCCTATGGCGTTGATGCAATCCTAGCTCTATTCGATCCCGATTGCGTCATTATCGCCGGAGAGCTTGGGCGCCAGACTGACTATTACCAAGGCCTAGTCGACGGTCTGGAAAAAATCGGACGACCCAATGCCCGTGACATCATCATGCAAAGCTCGATAACCTCGGAAGAGGCCGCCGTCAGCGTGGCGCTGCAGAATTTCCTCTATTCAGGAAGCCTGATCGGTACATTGACGCATGCCCTATAAGCAACCAACTGGCCTGAACTTCAGAAAAACAGGTTCAGCGCAGCGATAGAAACGATCAGAAACAGGATGGTCATGACGCCGCCAGCGCGCACAAAATCAACGACACGGTAACCGCCCGGCCCCATCAAAAGCGCATTGACCTGATGGGTCGGGATCAGGAACGAATTCGAGGTGGCAATCGCCACAGTCAGCGCAAAAATTGCCGGATCAGCCCCGGCCCCCAGCGCAATATTGACGGCCAATGGCACCAGCAGGACCGTGGCACCGACATTTGACATCACCAGCGTGAAAAAGGTCGCAAGCGCCGCCACGCTGGCTTGAATGACCCAGACCGGCATGCCGTCCAGAACTACCAGCACCTGATCAGCGATCCAGGCTGCCGTCCCCGAGGATTGCACCGCCTGTCCCAGTGGAATGAGACTGGCTAACAGAAAAACCGTCGTCCAACTGACGGCGTTATAGGCCTCATCCATCGACAGGACACGGCTGACGACCATGCCCATCGCACCAACCAGAAGGCACAGCGAGAGACGCAAGTCGGAAAACAGGATCAGCGACACCGCAATAACAAAGAACAACAAGGCCCAGCCGATCTTTTTCGGGCGCAGATCCTCATGGGGGAAATCGGTGGTGACCACAACGAAATCGCGGTCTTTCTCAAGCCGCGCCAGTGCTTCCCAAGCAGTGTGGCAGACCAGGGTATCACCGGCCTGATACGGGATCTCGCCCAGATCTTCCTGGTCTCGCGACAACGTATCGCCACCGCGGTATATCGCCAGAGGTGACAGGCCATAAACTTTTCTCAGCCACAGCCCCCTGCCCGTTTGGCCAATCAGACCAGAGCCGGGCGGGATCACCACCTCGGCGATACCTGCCTTTCCTGCTCCCAACGTTTCGACAAATTCATCCAGCTCCGAACTTTCGGTCAGCCCGTATTCATCCAGAAACGCGGTTACGGCCTCTTCCGCTGCGATCACGGCGATTGTGGCGGGTGCGACCAATTCAGTGTCACGCGGCGGAGCAGGATAAGTGCGCCCCTGATAGTGTGTGGCAATGATTTGCAGGTGATACTTGCGCTGGACCTCGTCGATACTGTGGCCCACAAGCGGGCTGCCTTCGGGGATGCGTATCTCGTGGATCTGGCCATCCAGCCCGTAGGTGCCGTTGACATAGTCCAGCATTGAGCTGCCCGCTGGTCCGTCTGTTAAATTGGTGCTCGGCAGAACGAACCGGCCAAAAATGATAAAATACATCAAGCCGGTCGCCAAAAGACACAGGCCGATCGGGGTTACAGAAAACAGTGAAAAGGTGGTGATCTGCGCTTCAGCTGGCAGGGTGCCGTTGATCGACTGGATCAAATCGTTCAGCAGGATCAAGGGGGACGAGCCCACCATGGTCATTGTTCCACCCAAAATGGCACAGAACCCCATTGGCATCAGCAGCCGCGACATCGGAAACCCAGTGCGGGTTGAGATGCGGCTGACCACCGGCAAAAACAGAGCCGCTGCGCCAACATTCTGCATAAAGCTGGAAATCACCCCAACCGCACCCGAGATCATCAGGATCAATCGGTTCTCGGTCCCACCTCCGACCCGCGTGATCCAGGCTGCGACGGTCGACATCACGCCCGTTCGGTCAAGCCCTGCGCCGATAATCATGACTGCGATGATCGAAATCACTGCGTTACTGGCGAAGCCGTCAAACAGGCTGCGCACATCAATCAGGTTTTCAAGTCCCGGCACTGCCGTCAGCAACCCTAAGGTGACCATGACCAGCACTGCCGCGATATCGACGCAGACAATTTCGGAAATAAAAAGCCCGATCGTCGCCGCCAGCAGCAACAATACGACAACCATCTCAAATGTAAGCCCCAGCGCGTCCATGCCTCACCTCATTTATTAATATCCGTACGTGATATTGAGCCCGGGCCCGCCCGTAGCAGAGCTGACTGACACTCTCAGCCCCGCTTCCATCACCGCACGCGCAGCGGCCGCACAAACGCCTGGATGCTGGCGCAGGGCACAATAGCCCTCGGCATAGGCGTTCAGGGCTGGTGAGACACACGGGTTGTAAACCTCAATCCCCTCGTCAATGGCCCTGCCGGTTTCCGCACGGATTTTGCCCGCGCAACGGACGAGCATGATACGGATATGCCCGTCCTTGGCGGAGCGCGATGTTTCGCAGATTTGATCAATCAAAGACATAGTCTATCCCAGTCGGTCAGGGACAGGGCGGCGCATGGCCGCCCAGCTCTGGTGAGTGGTCACAGCCGAGGCTGCTGGGGAATAAGATCATCCTTGTTGATGCCAGCCACCGAGACGGGTTTTTTCATCGCGTCGCGGCGGAATGGCTCGCCCAATTCCTGGTTCAGAACGACCTCGATGAAAGTGGTCACGTTGTCGTTCATCTGCTCTTTGACGGCTGTACGCAGCGCCTCGGTCAGATCGTCCATCGAAGTGATCTGCACGCCCTTCAGTCCGCAACCTTCGGCGATCTTGGCATAGTTCACGTCCAGGTTCAGTTCGGTGCCGACAAAGTTGTCGTCAAACCAAAGCGTCGTATTCCGCTTTTCCGCACCCCATTGATAGTTGCGGAAGATCACCATGGTAATTGGCGGCCAGTCGTCGCGACCACAGGCAGTCATTTCGTTCATAGAGATTCCGAATGCACCGTCACCCGCAAACCCGATAACCGGCGTGTCGGGGTTGCCGATCTTTGCACCCAATATCGAGGGCAGACCATAACCGCACGGACCAAACAGGCCCGGTGCCAGATATTTGCGCCCTTTTTCGAAGGTCGGATAGGCGTTGCCAATGGCGCAATTGTTGCCAATATCCGAGCTGATGATCGCATCCTCGGGCATCGCCGCCTGTATCGCGCGCCAAGCCATACGGGGGCTCATCCGCTCGGGGTCGCGGGCGCGGGCGCGTTCATTCCAGGTAATGCCCGGATCATCTTCCTCATGATCCATTGACGCCAGTTGCTGCGCCCAGGTGGATTTTGCAACGGCAATCGCGTCTTCACGTTCCTTGCGACCAGCGTCGCCTGCGTGTTCGCCCAATTGGTCAAGAATCTGCTCGGCGACCATGCGTGCGTCACCCTGAATGCCCACTGCAACCTTTTTGGTCAAACCGATCCGGTCTGCATTGATATCGACCTGAATGATCCTGGCGTCGTTGGGCCAGTATTCACTCTGATAGGCGGGCAGCGACGAAAACGGGTTAAGCCGTGTGCCAAGGCATAAAACCACATCCGCTTTCGAGATCATCTCCATCCCGGCCTTAGAGCCATTGTAACCCAGCGGGCCGCAGGACAGCGGATGCGAGCCGGGGAAAGCGTCGTTGTGCTGATAGTTGCAACAAACCGGCGCCGAAAGACGCTCGGCCAAACGTGCGCTGGCATCAACGCCGCCGGACAGGATCACGCCCGCACCGTTCAAGATGACAGGGTGTTTGGCGTTGCTAAGCAGGTCCGCTGCCGCGCTTATCGCGTCAGCATCACCGGGCGGATGTTCGATCCGGACCACCTGCGGCAGCTCGATGTCGATGACTTGCGTCCAGTAGTCGCGCGGAATGTTGATCTGCGCCGGGGCCGAGCCGCGGAACGCCTTCAGGATAACCCGATTCAGAACCTCGGCGATCCGGGTTGGATCGCGGACCTCCTCCTGATAGCAGACGGCGTCCTTGAACAAGTTCATCTGCGGCATTTCCTGGAACCCGCCCTGTCCGATGGTTTTGTTGGCCGCCTGGGGCGTGACCAGCAACAGAGGCGTATGGTTCCAGTAGGCGGTCATGATTGGCGTTACCAAGCTGGTGATACCCGGACCATTCTGGGCAATGGCCATGGACATCTTGCCTGTGGTGCGGGTGTAGCCGTCGGCGCTCATCCCGGCGTTGACTTCATGCGCGCAGTCCCAGAACTTTATCCCCGCCGCCGGAAACAGGTCTGAGATGGGCATCATGGCTGACCCGATAATCCCGAACCCATGTTCGATCCCATGCATCTGCAGAACTTTGATAAAAGCCTCTTCAGTCGTCATTTTCATGGCACTGTTCCCTGTTGAGAGTTGAAGTCAGTCTTAAACCCGGCGGTCCGGTATCACCTGTGATCCTCAAGGATCATGTCACTGGCTTTTTCACCGATCATGATGGCCGGAGCGTTGGTATTGCCGCTGACGATCGCGGGCATGATCGAGGCGTCCGCCACCCGAAGCCCGCGTATCCCGTGCATACGCAACCGGTCGTCAACCACGGCTTGTGGATCATTGCCCATGCGGCAGGTGCTGGTGGGGTGATAGATCGTCTGGCTGATATTGCGCGCGGTATCCAGCAGCTCTTCGTCAGTCTGCGGGTTGTTGTTGGGGACATGTTCGCGCACGACAAAGGGCCGCAACGCATCGGTTTTCGTCATGGCCCGTGCAAATTTCACAGCCCGGATCGCGCACAGTTCATCCGCAGGGGCCGATAAGTAGTTGGGCACGATCTTCGGATAATCGGTCGCGTAGGGGCTGGCGATATGAACATGGCCCCGGCTTTCCGGCCGAAGCTGGCAGACAGATGAGGTAATACCCGAGAACGGGTGCATTTCGATCCCAGGCTTGTCCGCACTCAGCGGCTGGAAATGGAATTGGATATCGGGGGTTTCAAGCCCCTCCATCGACTTTGCAAACACCGCCACCTGGCTTGCGCCCAGGCTCATCGGTCCTTTACGGCGGAACATATAGTTCATACCGATCCCAATGCGCGGGATCAGCCGGTTGATCGCGTCATTCAGAGTCGGCACATTGACTTCGTAAACCAGACGAATTTGCAGGTGATCCTGCAATGCCTCACCAACGCCCGGCAACTCGTGGCGCACATCCACGCCAGCTCGGGTCAGAACCTCACCACGACCGATTCCCGAAAGCTCAAGTATTTGCGGCGAACCTATCGCGCCGGCGCTCAATACCACCTCTCCGCCAGGTTTGAGCTGAGCGTGCTGCGGGTGCCCCTTGATGCTATAGCTGACGCCATCAACCCGCTTGGAATCCTCTGCGTCAAAGGTCAGCCCCTCGGTCAGCGCATGGGTTATGATGGTCAGGTTGCTGCGTGATTTCGCCGGTTTCAGAAAGGCACGCGCGCTCGAACATCTAAAGCCGCCTCGCGCAGTCTGATGAAAATACCCCGCACCCTCCTGATCCTGACCATTATAGTCTTCGGTGCGGGGGACGCCCATTTCATTGGCGGCACCAATAAACGCCTCGGCAATGTCGCTTTTGGCGCGAATGCGCGACACCGACAATCCGCCACTGGCGCCGTGCAGATCGGTTTCACCATCCTCATGCTGCTCGGACCGCTTGAACAACGGCAGAACCTCGTCCCAGCCCCAGCCCTTGTTGCCCAATTGGGCCCAATGGTCGTAATCCTGCTTTTGGCCGCGGACATAAAGCAGCCCGTTGATTGAACTTGATCCCCCAAGTGTCTTGCCCCGCGGCCAATCCAAGGAACGGCCGTTCAGTCCTTCGTCAGGTTCGGATTTATAGCACCAGTCTGTGTTGGGGTTGTGCAGCGTTTTGAAGTACCCGACCGGGATATGAATCCATGGGTTGATGTCCTTGCCACCCGCCTCGAGCAGCAACACTCTGTTTTTCGGGTTCTCTGACAATCGGTTGGCCAGAACACAGCCTGCGGAACCCGCCCCGACAACGATGAAGTCATACGACATAAACTGAAACCTCGCCCAAGTTTGCGGCACGGCGCCAATAGGCGCACCATTCTCGCTGCACATGTCCCGGTGAGCGAAGAAATGCACTTTCGTCCAAACTGGAATCACCGCAGATTATATTTGCTTACCGTTGTATATTATTATGAGCTGCGGGATCAATATTTTTTTCAAATAGTCGCAGCTTTGCACTACGGCGTATCTTCTGGAAGGTAAATTCATTTATTTTTTTGATACCTTTCACCTCCGGCATCGGCATCCCACAAATCATCATGTTTACTTACTATACGTAACTTTTTAGAAAAAAGCCTCTCCCGCTGCTTGAATTTCCAACCAACGGCGACACTCCTAGTTTGTGTTGGCAATGAGGATTCTCACCGGGTCGAAAGGTGTTGTCACGTTGACTTTGAGCCCACCAAGGAAATCAGCTGCTTTGATTTCAAGCAGTTCGAAGGGCTGCATTCCGCGCGTCAAATGCCTCGAGGCTGTGATATCGGATTGTTAAGGCAGAGCGACTCCATGTTGATCGATCACACGCTAAAGCCAATATTTATGATCTGGGATTTGACGAAAACCTCATCAAGATGGCAGGCATCCCCAAACTGCCCAGTCGCCGACGAAACCTGAGCGCATTCTTCGAACCGAACTTGACGACCCGGCGCCGGATCGTTTCGTAGGATGCGTCGACCCCGCGCTGCATTACCATGCCCTAAACTTTACGCAGCCTCAAATTGAAGCGAACGAGAAGTCACACTTCGTGAAAATTACTAAAGGTGGACATCGGAGATGCTTGTAGCTCATGGCTGATGAATTCAGCGATGCCACCTACCTCCAAATTTCGGCACGAGCAAACAACGACGGATAACGTGCCAAAACTCATTGGGGCCATTTTTGCCGCTCGAGCATCTATTCAGTCAATGTTGATTTTAAGCGTGCTAAAACCATTCTGAAACGAAGGGAAAGGACCAAACTAAGGACGCTCGAAATGCAGCATTTGCATCACTTCAAATACGCCGCCTAATCAAACCAACCAGATGAGCCCCACGATCGCTACGCGTAAGCTTCATTTGATTTCAATACTCCTGACGACGGACTGCAGCAAGCAAAGCGGCGCGCATTGCCGGATCTTGAAAGCCTGCGCGGCAGGGCCGAAGCGGTGGTCCGGATATTAGTCCTGCTTGGGGGCAGCAACCGCAGCTATCGCTCCGAGATGCTGGATCGGTGGTCAGATATTTTCACTCGGAAAGAGCCCTTTGCCGGTCTATCCGTAGAACGCCGCCAGCATCTGCTGCATGAAAAATCGATTGTGGCAACGCTCGACCCCGATGGCGCAGTAGAGACCCTGCCGGATCTTTTGCCGCAACCCGAAGACCTGGCGCTGGCTGTGGCGATGATCGACCGGATCATCGGTGAGGTCGAGGCCCCAATAGCAGAGCTGAAGGCAATGGCGCGCTATCTGTGTCATGCGTTGAACCAGAAAACCCCAAAGGAGTTTGTCGAAAACCCGGCGAAACGGGAAACTAGGGGCGCGCGAAAGGGTCGCAAGATCTGAAAACTCAGGGCACCGCACCGGTGTTTCCAAGTTGTTTGTCATCGCGCGCAAAGAGTGTCGGATGGTACAGCCAGGTGGTCGGCGTTTAGACATGACCCTTCCAGAGATCAGGCGCATCCGCGGGGGCATAGCGACGGATACTGCGGCGACCCCATAGGTTCCCGGCAACAATCAAGATGGTGACCGCCCCCGTGCAGCTTGAATTCCAAGCATCATGATCGCAATTGTCCCCGGCGTTTAACTTAACAATATCAATGGTCAAAAAACAACTTGCGCTGGTTCGGAATCAACTTAAACAGAAAATATGAAATGCCACCAAAATCCCACTCTGCTTGAACTAGGAAACAGCCCTGTTATCGCGAAGGGAAACAGGCAATTCGTATATGAACACCCATTTGACAAGGGGTTGCTGTTAAAGGTTCCGCAACCTCACACGATGGACGCAGGTTCGAGGCTTGTAACCGACAAGTGGTATGACCGATTGTTTCGCAGAGCTACCGCTTTTAAGGGTTTCATGCGTGAGTTTGATGAAGCCTTTTTTCTGATGGTTCGCCATCAGGAAAATCCGGAAGTGATGCCCGTTTGCAGGGTGTTTGGCACCGCACCGACAGACAAAGGTTTGGCGCTGGTCTATGAACGCATTTCTGATCCGGATGGACAGCTTTCCCCAAGTCTGGGTCAGTTGATTGCCCAAGATCGTCTCACCCCTCAGCATTTGAGCGATCTCAATAAACACTTCGACCAACTGTCAGATGAACGCGTCATCATAAGCAACAAGAACACTGGCAATCTTGTCTATCAAACATGGCCCGACGGATCCGGGCGATGGGTCTGGATTGACAGCTTCGGGTCTAAACAAGTCATTCCTCTGCGAAGATGGGTTCGCAGTTACAATGACCGCAAGCTTGGCCAAGTTAGAAAAAAGTTCTTTGACTTGATAGACGCCGCAAAGGGCTAGTCGTCAGACTAGCCCAGTTGATTGCCGTAGAGAGGGTTCTATCAGCCCAGACCAAATGCCTGGCCCATGCGCGTCCGGCGGCGCTCGATGGATTTGCGGAATGCTAAGTCAGAAACCAGCGTCAGCGGAAACAACACTCTTTCGCCCAAGCCATCGATAACGACCAGTTTTCCATTGCGCTCTTGCGCCCGTACAATGTTTTCAAAACCTAGGTCGCCCACGATAATCCGACCACGTTCAAGGTCGTCCATGAGTTCCATGAATTCACCGTGCAGCTGCTTGCGCTCTGACATGTCATCGCCCAATGCGGCCCGTTCCGACTCCAGCGTTGGCGCCAAATCGCCATCAGGACCGGTCATCTTTTCGACCACCAGTGCTGGTCCTTGAGATGTTGCAGCATACCCCATAAAATCCGCAAGGCGTTCAATCTCGGGGCAGCCTCGTGTCAACGCGGCTAAGTATTCGTTGGCTTCCCGGTTCCACTGACGGAGGTTGCCATAGCGCCTCTCGGCATAACGAGGAATTACGTGGTTACGCACCGGTTCATCCACCCGGACTTTCAACAGCGCGCGCTCAATAAACGGATGCTGATAAATTTCGTAGTTGCGGCTTCTTCGCAATGGCCGAATTTTACTTAAGTCTATCATATTGTTTTGCCGATCCTAATAAAGAAGATCACCGATTACAGCCATCCTCTCAAACCAAGGTCTCCAATTAGTCTTTTTCATGTTTGAGGACAACCAGATGCTGGCCTCGGATGTTTAGGCTCAGGAACTCAGTAACGGAGTCGTTTCAGTCAGGCGATTTCGTGCAAATAAACTGACCCGCCAAGGCGGTAGTTTCAATTTTTTTTTGCCGCCTTGCTTTCAATCTCAACCTTCGGCTGAGATTCTTCGGCTGGCTCTGCTCAATCTAGTGGCAGCAACGCGGATAGGCTGTGTGAAATCTCTCGCTGTTTTGTGGGTATTGTCACGG
>NZ_CANLZK010000004.1:0-259424 GCF_947495585.1 Ruegeria atlantica
ACGGCTCTGGCTGAATGACGGATCGTGTATTCGGCTTCGACCAGAGCATCGCAACCACGTTTGGAGCTACGATTTCGTCCATTGCCGAACCGCGAGGTGATACACTGTCCCGCAAGTTAAGGAAGATATTTAACAACAACGGACCAGTCGATCTCGGTTCGGCGTTTGATCGCTACTACAGACTTACGAATACGAACCGGCAATCCTTATCGCGTAGGCTGGCCCAAATCGCACGCATCAACGCATGTGGACCGCATAGCCTGGTGTTGCGCGCGCTTCTATCTCTCTGGGTAATTCGCAATGAAGGCGCGCACTTGGGCCTACTTAATATCGATCCCGTAAGGATCATAGAGATGATCCGCATACTCTCGCTCGCAAGCCTGCTGATTTGGAAGGCACGTTGACAGACTGCCATCTGGCGCAACGCTCTTCCCCACGATTTTTTAAGTTTCGCCTTCACATTACATCCACAGAAAGCAAGAGCTTAGCGCTGACGCAACTACTTATCGCCATTGCCGCATGACTACATAAATCGCTGAGCCGTCATGCTCTGCCCGTTACAGCGCCGCTCGCCGACACTTCTACTACTTTGCTGTTTGCAAGCTTTACAATCTAAACGGATCAAGCGTTAGAAACGTACCTTGGTTCCAGAGCTAGATTTCCAATCTCTTGACGTGGTGACAGGTTGGTCAGCCCTTTCGACATCCTGCCCGGCAAACTGGCGGCTTGATTGCGAGATGTAGTTTTGAAGATCGGCGATGGGATAGCGGATAGCTTGACCAAATTTCTTCCATTTGGGACCACTGCCGTTTGATCGACACTTTCTTAGCCACTGCACTGACATGTTGAGATAGGATGCGGTTTGCTTTTCGGATAGAAACGCGGGCGCAAGCGCTCCTTTGGGTTTGACTTGGCAAACCTCTACTAAACCCTTTGCTTGGGTCCTAGCTTTCTCCAGAAATGATTGCAGGCTTCTGCGGTCTTTTCCTTGGGACCTTCAGCCTTCCAACCAACAGCGCTCGATTTCGTATCTGGTATAATCAGAGTTTTTTGTCGGTCTATGTTTGACTACAGCTACATAGAAATTGTTATCAAAGTCTTACGTACAGGTCTGTTGCACACCCAACGCACAAAAAACAAATCCAGCCAATCTTGATTGTAGCGTCTCGACTGATTTGGCTTATACAGCGGACTCTGCCTGCACACAGAATGCTGGTGTTCGACAATCCAGGATGCAAGCACCAATGCTTGCCCCGTCAAACAAAAAGCCAACTCTCTAGTGAGAGCTGGCTCGTATGGTCAATATTCTGTGGAAAGCAAAACTGTCATGTGCCTTGTTGTCTGTTGCGGATCGGTCGAATCCGGGGATTCATCATCAAGGTCTTTGTTGTAGTAGTTGATCTCCCAATCCACCGTTCGATTGTTCACCTTGATTGAACCCACATCATGTTCACCGCCAGCTTCCACACTTTTGTCGCCCGCATCCCCGGCGAGTTGTTTCATGATGGCGTCAACGGTTGCTCTTCCTAGAAGATGTATCCCCATGGAGATCATGAAAACGCCACCTTCCCCAGTTTTTCGGAAGTGATCGTTCAAAACTTGGTTCTTCTGAGTGGGCGACATGTCTGGTGTCAATTTGACATGCGAAGGGATTTTGCTGTCCGTCATGGAAAGCTCCTGTACTATTTGAGATTTTGATTGTTGTGATGACGTACAGGCAGGCACGCTTCGCTTTTTGGGCGTAGCCGTTCTAGTTTTCTGTGCCCATTTGGAAGTAGCACGCGACAGTTAGTTGCCGCTCTGTACATAGTCAGTGTACCAAAACTCTTCAAAATGTCAAAAAGCATCAAAATAACAATGCGTTAAGGACTCAACAAAAGAGGAAATCCACGCACCCAATGAAACGGTTTTCTACACGTTTCTACGTCAATCTATGCCGCGTGATTGCTAGGTGGTTGCTGTAGGCATGAGAAATTCTCGCCTATTCTTGCTAACCCATTGAAAAAAGTGGTGAGCCGTGCAGGATTCGAACCTGCGACCCACTGATTAAAAGTCAGTTGCTCTACCAACTGAGCTAACGGCCCACTCTTTTGTTGGATCTTGTCGATCCGTGGCGCTCTTTAAGTCATTTTCCCGACCGGGTTCAAGACCTTATTTGCACCTCGTATCGCCAGAGTAATCAGTGTTTCCGGCGACCCGATAGGCGGCCTAATTAGGCAGGTGGCGCTGGGGGGTCAACCCCCTTTTTTAAGGAATCTGCGTCGCAGGGTGGATTCCTTTCAGGCGCAGGGTTATATGCGCGCCATGCAAGGATTACAGAACACTGGTTTGCCCTTCATGAAGATGCACGGGCTGGGCAATGACTTTGTCATTGTGGACGCGCGCGCGTCTGCAACGCGGATCAGTCCGGCACTTGCGCAGGGAATTGGGCACCGTCAATTCGGGGTCGGATTCGATCAGCTTGCCGTGATCGAAAACGGCAGGTCGGACGCGCATCTGGTGTTCTACAATTCAGATGGATCTACCTCGGCAGCATGTGGAAATGCCACCCGTTGCATCGCCCGTTTCCTGATGGAGGAATCGGATAGATCCGACCTGACACTGACGACCGAACGCGGCACTCTTTACGCAAAGGACGCCGGAGACGGCCTGACCTCGGTCAATATGGGGCACCCCCAACTGAACTGGAACGAGGTTCCGTTGTCTGAGGAGGTCGACACGCTGGAACTGCCCATCGAGGGAGCGCCGACGGCCACCGGGATGGGCAATCCGCATTGCACCTTTTTTGTTGATGATGCCGAGGCTATCCCTCTGACCGAGTTCGGTTCGCGTTACGAGCACCATCCACTCTATCCTGAGCGTACGAATGTCCAAGTGGCACAAATCATTGGACCGGACCACATCCGCATGCGCGTGTGGGAGCGTGGCGTGGGCATCACCCTGGCTTCGGGATCATCCTCATGCGCCACAGCCGTTGCTGCTGCGCGTCGCGGCCTGACCGGACGCAAAGTACAAATTGAACTGGACGGCGGGACGATCTGGATCGACTGGCGCGACGATGGCGTCTGGATGACCGGACCAACCCGCCACGTCTTCTCGGGCACGTTGACACCGGAATTTCTGGAATCACTGGAATGAGCGCGCCGAAGTTCACCACCCTGGGCTGCCGCCTGAACGCCTATGAGACTGAGGCGATGAAAGAGCTGTCAGCGCAAGCCGGGCTCACTGACGCGGTGATCGTGAACACCTGCGCCGTCACGGCAGAAGCGGTGCGCAAAGCCCGGCAAGAAATTCGCAAGCTGCGGCGGGAAAACCCTGACGCGCGGCTGATCGTGACAGGCTGCGCGGCCCAGACCGAGCCTGACACCTTTGCCCAAATGGATGAGGTCGACGCGGTCATTGGCAATACCGAAAAAATGCAGCCCGAGACCTGGAAAGGCATGGCAGCGGACTTAATAGGCCAGACCGAGGCCGTGCAGGTCGATGACATCATGTCCGTCACCGAAACCGCAGGCCACCTGATTGACGGTTTTGGCACCCGCTCACGCGCCTATGTTCAGGTTCAGAACGGCTGTGACCATCGCTGCACTTTCTGCATTATCCCCTATGGCCGTGGGAACTCGCGCAGCGTCCCTGCCGGCGTTGTTGTGGATCAGATCAAGCGGTTGGTGGATCGGGGCTATAACGAGGTCGTACTGACCGGCGTTGATCTGACCTCATGGGGCGCCGACCTGCCTGCGCAACCCAAGCTGGGCGATTTGGTCATGCGTATCCTCAAACTGGTGCCCGACTTGCCACGCCTGCGGATCAGTTCCATCGACTCGATCGAAGTGGATGAGAACCTGATGCAGGCCATCGCGACCGAACCGCGGCTGATGCCGCATCTGCACCTGTCCCTGCAACATGGCGACGACCTGATCCTGAAACGGATGAAACGCCGCCATCTGCGCGATGACGCCATCCGGTTCACCGAAGAAGCCCGCAAGCTGCGCCCCGAAATGACCTTTGGCGCCGATATCATCGCTGGCTTCCCTACCGAAACGGATGATCATTTCGAAAACTCGCTGAAACTTGTGACAGATTGCGATCTGACCTGGTTACACGTTTTTCCCTATTCCAAGCGCGAAGGCACCCCGGCCGCCCGCATTCCGCAGCAGGTGAATGGGAACATCATCAAGGACCGCGCCGCCCGCCTGCGCGCGGCCGGTGAGGCGCAGGTCACACAGCATCTGCAAGCCCAAATCGGCAAAACTCATCACATCCTGATGGAAAACCCGCATATGGGCCGCACCGAACAATTCACCGAGGTCGCTTTTGAGGCACCACAGCCCGAAGGGCAAATCGTGAAGGCAACAATCACAAGCGCCACCGGCACGCAGCTACAAGCCTGATCCGGCCTTCATCTGGCCCCATACCAGATTGCAACAAAAAAACCCCCGCAGCCGGTGGCGCGGGGGTTCAAACATTGCGGGGCTGTGTGAAGCTTAGTCTCGTTTCTTGCCTTTGACACCTGCCCACAGGCGCTTGTTCACAAGGTACAAAAGCACCGATAACAGCGACAGGAACAGCACGCCGACGAAGCCCGAGTATTTACGCTCCATCATTTTTGGCTCAGCAGTCCACATCAGGAAGGCAGCGATGTCTTCGGATAAGGCTTCGACAGTGGCCGGGTGGCCATCGGCGAATTCAACCTGATCTTCGGACAGCGGCGGCGCCATCGAGATCCAGCCTCCGGGGAAGGCCTTGTTCTCATACAGGATGGTGCCTGCTTCTTCTTTTTCTTCACCGGTATAGCCGTCCAGCAGCGAGGCGATGTATTCCGCACCACCCATGCCTTTGAAGAACTGGTTGATCCCCAGACCATAAGGCCCGTGGAACCCGGCACGGGCCTTGGCCATCAGGCTCAGGTCCGGTGCGCCAACACCGTCATTAACCGGGAAGTGGTCGGTCGGGATTGCCGGACGGAAATCGTCCAGCTCCGGATCGAACACTTCGAAGTTGTCTGCCGAATAGGCGATGACTTCTTCTTCCGAGTAGCCCAGCGCTTCGAGATCACGCAGAGGCACATAGCGCAGACCGTGGCAGGCTGCACAAACCTCGGTATAGATCTGAAGTCCGCGCTGCAGCTGGTTTTGATCCCAGGTGCCAAAGGGGCCTTCAAACGAGAAGTGGAAGTCTTCGATGTGCTGCTCGCCCCCACCTGCTGCGAAAGACGCAGCAGGGGCAAGGGCCAAAGCAAACGCGGCACCGATTGCAAGTTTCTTGAACATGTTTCCGGTCCCTCTTCTTACTCGGCCGGCGTGGCGTCGGCGTCAGCCTTGCCATAATGCGCGTTGAAGTCTTCTTCGATGGTCTCTGGCTGTGGCAGCGGTTTTTCGATGACACCCAGGATCGGCAGGATCACGAAGAAATAGGCGAACCAATAGGCGGATGCGATCAGCGAGAAGGTCGCATAGGGCTCTTCCGCGGGCATTGCACCCAGCCACATCAGGGCAAAGAAGTCGATGATCAGCAGGTAGAACCACCACTTGAACATCGGGCGGTATTTGCCCGAACGCACGGTCGACGTGTCCAGCCAGGGCGCCAGCGCCATTGCCAGGATCGCACCGAACATCGCAATCACACCAAAGAACTTGGCGTCAACGATGCCACCGGTGATGAAGCTGGCAAATTGTACAACCCAGACTTCACCGGTAAAGGCGCGCAAGATCGCGTAGAACGGCAGGAAGTACCATTCGGGCACGATGTGTGCAGGCGTGACCAGCGGGTTAGCTTCGATGTAGTTGTCCGGGTGGCCCAGATAGTTCGGCATGTAGCCGACGATGGCCCAGAACACGACCAGGATCACGGCCAGAGCGAACAGGTCCTTGATCACGAAGTAGGGCCAGAATGGCAGGGTGTCTTTCTCGGCATCGGCTTTCGACGTGCGGCGAACTTCAACACCTGTGGGGTTGTTGTTGCCGGTGGTGTGGAAGGCCCAGATATGCACGATGACCAGAGCCGCGATAACGAACGGCAGCAGATAGTGCAGCGAGAAGAAGCGGTTCAGTGTGGCATTGTCCACCGCGGGTCCGCCCAGCAGCCAGGTCTGGATCGCGTCACCCACAAACGGGATCGCGCCAAACAGGCCGGTGATCACGGTCGCACCCCAGAAGGACATCTGACCCCAAGGCAGAACATAGCCCATGAAGGCAGTACCCATCATCATCAGATAGATAAGCATACCGATGATCCACGTGATCTCACGCGGGGCTTTGTATGAGCCGTAGAACAGGCCACGGAAGATGTGGATGTAGACCGCAACAAAGAACAGCGACGCGCCGTTCATGTGAATGTAGCGCAGCATATAGCCGCCATTCACGTTGCGCATGATGTGCTCGATACTGGCGAAGGCCAGATCGACATGCGGGGTGTAGTGCATCACCAGAACGATACCGGTGACGATTTGCAACGCCAGGCAGAACGCCAGGACGATGCCCCAGATCCACCACCAGTTCAGGTTCTTGGGGGTGGGGATCATGATGGTGTCGTAAATCAGGCCGACGATGGGCAAGCGGCTGTTCAGCCACTTCTCGCCGTTTGTCTTCGGCTCGTAATGATCGTGGGGAATTCCGGACATAAGTTTGGGTCTCCCTTAGCCGAGTTTGATGGTGCTGGCGTCGGTCCACTCAGCGGGCGGAACGGGCAGGTTTTCAGGTGCGGGACCCTTGCGGATACGTCCGGCCAGATCGTAGTGCGATCCGTGGCAGGGGCAGAACCAGCCACCAAAGTCGCCAGCATCGCCCAGCGGCACACAGCCAAGGTGCGTACATACGCCCATCTGAACGATCCACGCGCCCGGCGCTTCGCCCTCGGGCGACGGCATCACGCGGTTGGCGTCGGTTGCCGGAGCATCCGCGTTCAGGTTGGAGTTGCGGGCCAGCGGATCAGGCAGTGCATCAACGCCTTCGGCGTCCTGTTCCTGCGCTTCTTGAATTTCGGCACCGGTGCGGTGGCGGACAAACACAGGTTTACCCAGCCATTTCACGGTCAACTGCGTACCGGGTTCAACGCCGCTCACATCCACGCGGATCGAGGACAGCGCCTGAACGTCTGCCGATGGGTTCATTTGATTGATCAGGGGCCATACGGCTGCACCCGTCGCGACGACACCTGCGCCGCCTGCGACGTAGTAGAGGAAATCTCTGCGGGTGCCTTCGTGGTCTTCTGCGTGGGACACGAGGTTTTCTCCGATTCCGGCGCCCGGGGGTAACCCGAGCAAACATGCATCAGCACCGCATCAAAGCGGCGTCTCATCGCGGCTATCTATCCGGGAGAATTCGGTTCGTCCAGCGGTCATAGGCGCGCAGTGCGCCACAACAGGGCATTCATGTCACAACGAGGGGCGAAAGTTTCAAGATACGGACCTGTTTTTTGGCGAAAACACTCCGGTCCCCCGGCTTATCCAAATGTGATTCGATTCGCTTCGGCGGGGTAGAACGGTGCTGAACAGACCCAGCCCCACAAGGTTTTGCAGAATGCCGATCCGCCCACCTTGAACTTTTCGTCATATTCGGGAATATTTCCGTATATGAGAAGTTCCATGGAAGCCACCTCTGACAAACTGGCCACGCATTTGCGTGGATTGCGAGAGCAGCACGGCATGACCCTCGATACTTTGGCTGGAAGAACCGGTCTAAGTCGCGCCACCCTGTCGCGGATCGAGAAAAACGAAGTCAGCCCGACCGCCGAGACGCTAGGCCGTCTGGCAATGGTTTATGCAGTACCGATCTCTCAGCTACTTACCCCGTTGGAGCAAAGTTTCCAACCGATCGTCCGGCGGCACGACCAGCCGTTCTGGACGGATCGTGGGCGCGCGTTTCAACGTCGCAGCGTTTCGCCCCCCAGTGGGCACCTTTCGGTTGAATTGATCGA
The DNA here is from genome assembly GCF_947495585.1 of Ruegeria atlantica. GTDB lineage: Bacteria > Pseudomonadota > Alphaproteobacteria > Rhodobacterales > Rhodobacteraceae > Ruegeria > Ruegeria atlantica_G. Next base: position 7,915 of record NZ_CANLZK010000004.1, read on the forward strand.
AGGAACCCTGACCGCGCGGCAGCGCATCGCCTATGATGAACCCGCAGTTCCTGGGCAAGAGCATCACCTGTATGTCTTGTCCGGGCAGATCGAAATCACGGTCGAGAGGAAAGCTTATGACCTTCGACAAGGGGATTGCCTGCGGTATATTTTATTTGGCGAGACCGTATTTGAAACGACCCATAGTCCCTGCACTTACGTGATCGCATTGTCATGACCGTTCAGACACCCAACGTCTTCCGCCTTACCCCGACGGATATCGACAACAATCTGACAGATCTATGCCGCACGCTTGTTGACAGCGTTGCCGATGGTGCCGCGATCAGCTTCATGATGCCGCTCGACCATGACAGCGCCGCGCGATTCTGGACGGATGACGTCAAACCCGCCATTGAAACTGGCGCGCGGCACTTGTTTGGCGCATTTTATCAGCGTCGCATGATCGGTACGGTCCAGCTGTTGCTTGCCATGCCCCCAAATCAGCCCCACCGGGCAGAAATCTCGAAGATGATCGTTCACCCTGATGCCAGACGTCGCGGTTTGGGCAAGGCCCTGATGCAAGAGGCCCTGAAATCCGCACAAGAAGCCGGGAAGACACTCATTACACTAGACACGCGCACCGGAGACGTCTCGGAATCCCTTTACAGGTCTGTCGGGTTCAAACCGGCAGGTGTCATCCCCGATTTCGCATTCGACCCGGACGGAAAATCCCGTCACGCGACGACCTATATGTACCGATACCTTTGACTTAAGCTCGAATTCACGGTGACGCCCGACATAGTAAGACGCGCCGCTTCTGCAGGGCATATAGATGTAGAAAATCTGAGTTAAAAATAGATATTTTACAAAGGCTTAGTCATGTTTGATTTCGATTGAACTTTAGACGCAAATGATCGAAATGCGGGAAATCCCAATCTCTGCAGGACGTCTCTCATGTCAAAGCTTTTTGCACCAACCCTGATCCTCGCACTGACCGTGCCCTTTCAGGCGATAGCGGCCGGTGATCCGGCGAAAGGCGAAAAACTCTACAATCGCTGCTCTTCTTGCCACGCAATCATCAAAGATGGCCAAGTTCTGGTCAAAGGCGGCATCACTGGCCCGAATCTTTACGGCGTCGTCGGTCGCATCGCCGGAACCGAGTCAGATTACCTGAACGGAAGCGAGCGTTTGCCCATCGGAATGTTCACCGACGACATGATCCGGGCGGGCCAGGAAGGGCTGGTCTGGACGCAAGAGAATATCGCCACGTATTCCAAAAACCCGATCGCATTTATTCAGGAATATCTGGATGACGAAACCGCGCGCCCAAACATGAGCGTCAAACTGAAAAAGGGCGCCGATGACATCGCGGCCTATCTGGCGACGTTCAACGAATGATGTCTGTCGCTGGTCGTTCTGCCGTCAGAGCGACCAGCGCATTGATCCCCGATCAGGCCGGCGGTTGCGTTGCGACCATGCTGGGGCGTTCGACAAACTTCTCGTACCAAGCGGCCAGCGCGTCATTTCCCTTGCGCCACCCGCGCGCATCGTGGCGGAAATCGACATAGCCCAGCGCGCAGGCCACTGCGACCTGCCCCATATCCAACGGTCCGGACAGATGCGCCATCCACCGTTGGTTCAACGCGGCGCAGGCGCGTTCTATCTTGTCCCATTGCGCATCGGCCCAGCCCTCCCATTGCTTGTCTTCGGGCCGCATCCGAGCCTCATAGGTGATCAGCAACGCCGCATCCAGAATACCATCCGCCAGCGCCTCAAGCGTCAGCACATCCCAATGCCGGGCACCGTCCTGATAAAGACCGGCCTGCCCGCGCGCGTCCAGAAACGCACAGATAACTCGGCTATCGAACAGGGTCGGTCCATCGGGGCGCTCTAACGCGGGCACCTTTGTCAGCGGGGCCTTGGCCAATAGCGGCTCGGCCGGGGACATTGGCGTTGTTGCAACATTCAGCAGTTCGACATCCTGCAACTGGTCTGTTTCATGCAACAAAACCATGACTTTGCGGACATAGGGCGAAGTGGGGCTGAAATAGAGTTTCATAAGAGATCTCCCTGAATTGCCGGAACTCTACATCACCCAATGCAAAACAAAACCCGTCAATTGGTGCGCCAACCTCACCCTCTCATCAACTTTTGCAGAGCATCAAGCTCGGACCCGATCCCGTCGTTTGCGATATGTTCTGACGCGCTCAGGCGGGCTGCATCGGGCTTGTTCTGGTTTAGCTTCCAGGTGCCTTGAATGTCGTCAATGCGAAACCGAAACGGCACGATCATGCGCATCATCTTATCCAACGCGTCCTGGCTCATCTTGCCGGTTGTCCAAGGCGGTTTAGGCAGCAAGCGTGCCTCATAAAAGGCGGACTGGCGGTCCAACAGGTCCAGCAACTCCGCGAGCGGCCGCTGTTCTAACTGACCGATCAGATGCACAGCGACATAGTTCCATGTCGGAACCTGGTCGGCGATCCCGTACCAATCCGGAGATACGTAACCATCTGGCCCCGTGACAGCGATTCTGGCTGGTTTAGGGTCTTTCAGCATGCGGACGATCGGATTGGATCTGACAAGATGCAGCTCGGCCAGCGCGCCATCCTCAGACAGCAGAAACGGCACGTGGCTAATCAACGGCGCTTCATCCGTCGACACCGCAAGAACCCCGAATGCGCGGTCACGCGCAAAGGCGACATGGCGCGCGGTCTCTTCTGCGCGGAAGGCTGGATTGGGGTGCATGGCTATCCTCCTGCAAAATCTCTTGCAGAACCGGCCGCACCTTGGCAAGGTCCGCCCGTTCTCAGGGCGGGGTGAAATTCCCCACCGGCGGTATGCGGGCGATGATCCGTAAGCCCGCGAGCGGCCCCGGTGTGCGGGGTGTCAGCAGATCTGGTGAGATGCCAGAGCCGACGGTTACAGTCCGGATGAAAGAGAACGTGCAGCGCGTCGGCCCTGGCTTGCGCCTGCCCGTGATCGCCTTGGGTGACGTGTCTGTTGCGAAAGGAGATCATGATGACACACACCCGCTATGCTTTTGTGAAAGCCAACTGGCATTCCGAAATCGTTGACCAGGCTCTCGAAGGGTTTCTAGAGCTTGTCCCCGCCGAACAGGTTGACGTTTTCGACGTCCCCGGCGCATTCGAAATGCCGCTGCTGGCCCGCGATCTGGCTCAGACCGGGCAATATGCAGCCGTCGCCTGCGCAGCGTTTGTGGTGGATGGCGGCATATACCGGCACGATTTCGTCGCGCAAGCCGTTGTCGATGGGCTGATGCGCGCCAGTATGGATACCGGTGTTCCGGTTCTGTCGGTCTCGCTGACGCCGCACCAGTTTCAGGAAACCGATCACCACAATGCCATCTACCGTGCGCATTTTGTCGAAAAGGGTCGAGAGGCTGCGCAGGCGGCCCTGAAGATCACCCAAACACGTGCGTCGTTGACGCGTGCCGCATAGGCACTACTGGTTGGGGTTCCCCTGCCCCAACCGCAAATCCGCTTGAGGCCAAGGGCCTTGCCCGCTAATCACAACGCGCAAAGGAGCATGCCCCATGTCGATGAACAGTTTTGGCCACCTTTTCCGCGTCACCACCTGGGGTGAAAGCCACGGGCCCGCATTAGGTGCGACCGTCGATGGCTGCCCTCCGGGTGTCACAATCGACGAGGCGATGATCCAGCAGTGGCTGGACAAGCGCAAACCGGGTCAGAACAAGTTCACCACCCAGCGGCGCGAACCCGATCAGGTGAAAATCCTGTCCGGTGTATTCGAAGGCCAGACCACGGGCACACCGGTGCAGCTGATGATCGAGAACACGGATCAGCGCTCGAAAGACTACGGTGATATCATGGACAAGTTCCGTCCAGGGCACGCCGATATCACCTACTGGCAGAAGTACGGCATCCGCGATTATCGCGGCGGCGGGCGCAGTTCGGCCCGGGAAACTGCGTCGCGTGTGGCCGCAGGCGGGCTTGCGCGTGAGGCGATCAAACAGATCGCATCGAATGTGCAGATCACCGGATACATGACCCAGATCGGCCCGCACAAGATTGACCGGAGCAATTTCGACTGGTCCCAGATTGAACAGAACCCGTTCTGGACCCCGGACGCACAAGCCGCCGAAGACTGGGCCAACTACCTGGACGAATTGCGCAAGTCCGGGAACTCGGTTGGTGCGATTGTCGAGGTTGTGGCCCGTGGCGTCCCAGCAGGCATCGGTGCGCCGGTTTACGCCAAGTTAGACACTGATTTGGCCGCTGCGATGATGTCCGTCAACGCCGTCAAAGGTGTCGAGATCGGCGAAGGCATGGCCGCCGCCGAACTGACGGGCGAAGCCAATGCGGACGAGATTTTCATGGGCCAGAACGGCCCGCAATACAGCTCGAACCACGCGGGCGGTATCTTGGGCGGTATCTCGACTGGACAAGACATTGTGGTGCGGTTTGCTGTCAAGCCTACCTCATCCATTCTGACCACACGCAAGACCATCACCAAATCAGGCGAAGAGACCGAGATCATCACCAAAGGCCGTCACGACCCCTGCGTCGGCATCCGTGCCGTTCCTGTGGGTGAGGCGATGATGGCTTGCGTGATCCTCGACCACCTGCTGCTGCATCGCGGCCAGATCGGAGAGAACCGTGGACGGATCGGCTGATCTGCGCACGCGCCTGCGGGCCGTCGTTGCGCAGCGTATGGAAACCGACCCGGCGCATGATCTGGCCCATCTGGACCGGGTCTGGGTAAACGCGCAGGCCATTGCAAACGACCAGACTGACATGCCGGTGCTGCTGGCCGCCGCTTATCTGCATGATCTGGTAAATTTGTCCAAGGACGACCCAGACCGCCATTTGGCATCGCGCCGATCGGCCGAAGAATCAGAGTCTATTTTGGTAAATTTGGGCTATTCTGCAGGTCAGATCCACGCAATCAAACATGCAATCGAGGCACATAGTTTTTCGGCCAACATCACGCCGGAAACGCCCGAAGCCTGCATTCTGCGCGATGCCGACAGGCTGGACGCACTGGGTGCGATTGGAGTTGCCCGGAATTTCTCAGTCTCCGGTGCTTTGGGACGGTCGCTTTATGACCCGGCAGATCCCTTTGCTGCCAGCCGCCCGCTGGACGACCTGCATTTTTCAATCGACCACTGGAAGGTCAAACTACTGGGCCTTCCTGGCGATATGCTGACCGAGGGTGGCAAAGAGATCGCGCAGCGCAGAATCACACGCATGATCCGCTTTCTGGAAGAGTTCGCGCAAGAGATCGGCAGCCCACTGCCGACCGATTGGACGAATTTGTAAACGACGCGTTGATCTTTCCCTACCAAAAGCGCAGGTTCGCGCCGATGGCAAAACCCTTAACATCGCATCGACCTTTGCTGGCCGTCGCTCTGAAAACGAGCGCGGTGTTTTTGTTCACGGTCATGGCGGCAATAGTCAAAGCGCAGTCCGATCACTTCCCACCTGGCGAGATGGTGTTTTTCCGATCCCTTTTTGCCATTCCGGTGATTGTCATCTGGCTGATGGCGCGCGGAGAATTGGCGCAAGGGTTCAAAGTCCGTAAACCCTCGGGCCATTTCTGGCGCGGCGTGCTGGGCACCACGGCGATGGGGCTTACATTTACCGGCCTTGGCTTGATCCCGCTGCCCGAAGCGACAGCGATTGGCTATGCCACCCCGATTTTCACCCTGATCCTTGCCGCAGTGATGTTAGGCGAACGCATCCGTAAGATCAGAATCGCCGCCGTGTCCATCGGCTTGTTGGGTGTCCTGATCATGATTTGGCCCAGACTGGGCGGCAACAACATGGAAGCAGCGGCCACCTTCGGCGCATTGTGTATTCTGGTTGCGACCGTTGCACGGGCCTTTGTGCAGATCCACATCAGGCAGCTGGTGCAGGTCGACCATCCTGCGGCCATTGTCTTCTATTTCTCGATGACGGCGACCATCCTGTCAGGGTTAACCATCTTTTGGGGGTGGGTCATACCCACATGCGAACAGGCTGGCTTTTTGATTCTGGCTGGTCTGATCGGAGGTGTGGCACAGATTCTGGTGACTTCGTCCTATCGCTTTGGGCAGGCTTCGATGCTGGCGCCCTACGATTACACCTCGATGCTCTTTGCCATCGTCATCGGTTATGTCTGGTTCAGTGAACTGCCAACCCTGGTTATGCTGGCCGGGGCGGCGCTGGTGATTGTGGGGAACGTCGTGGTGATCTGGCGCGAACATCAACTGGGCTTGGAGCGTGGCAAGGCTCGCGCCGTCACCGATCCCAAAGCCTGACCTTTACCTTTGCAGAACTTCCCCTAGGGTGTGCCCAACACAAGATGAGGGTTTCCCATGAACGACGCACAGGATCACAAGGAAAAGATGCAAAAGGTGCAGGCCCAGCACCGAAAGAAAGTGTCCGAGGCAGTTGATCCGGACCGCGGGCTGGTGCTGATCAACACTGGCAAGGGCAAAGGCAAATCCTCGGCCGCTTTCGGAGTCGTGATCCGTGCGCTGGGTTGGGGTCAGAAGGTCGGCGTTGTTCAATTCATCAAGGGTAAGTGGAAAACCGGCGAACGTCGCTTTTTCGAAGAACGCGATCTGGTGACCTGGCACACGATGGGTGAAGGCTTCACCTGGGATACTCAGGACCGCGAACGCGACATTGCCGCCGCAAACGCCGCCTTTGACAAGGCACGCGCCCTCATGTCCAGCGGCGAATACGATCTGATCGTACTGGACGAGATCAACATCGCGCTTCGGTACGAATACCTGTCGGTTGAACAGGTGATCGATGGGCTGAAAGAACGGTCTGACAAGACCAGCGTGTTCCTAACGGGTCGGGACGCACCGCAGGCGTTGCGGGACTATGCCGATCTGGTCACCGAGATGACCGAGGAAAAGCATCCGTTTCAAGCCGGAATCAAAGCCCAGCGCGGCGTGGATTTCTGAGGATCAGAATCTAAACAGCCCCCCTCAGGGGCTGTTACGCTGGTGGGTTTTCGTTGAGAAACCTGACCGATCCGCGTCGACACGCGGCGCTGTCCGGCAGCGGTTGTTCAGCCCTGTCACCTTGGGCCGCCTTGGGTTTTTCGACATAGGCGCAATAGTCGTCGTCACAGCAACATCCGCAAGCGGTGGCCGCTTCGTGCCGCGCCATGATTTCGTCAAGTGAGTCACCCATCGTCATTTCCTGTTGCGCGTGTCGTTTCCGAGGCGGTGGCGCGCTCTCACCAAGCTATACGCTAAGCCCGCAGACCGCCTCGAAACCCCGTGCTGGATGCTAACACATCTGGCTTTGATCTTTATCTGATTATTTTTGTCGGAATTTGCAAGATCAAAATAACAATTCCTGGATAACCCCGCAGTTGATCTGCCGTGGACGAAATTATGTCAGTCATTTTGAGAAAACCAACTTCCTGAAAACTCCCTTTTTAGGCCCACATATTCTGGCAAATGCCGCGATAAACAGACCAGAGAGCCGCCTGTCGATGAGACAAGCGGCTCTGGGATTTGGGCAATTCACGTTGTTGCGGTGAACCCAAGGTGCGTCAGGTTCAGGCCGTAACACCCTGCTCTGGCGCGCTAAGCGAGATGACAGCGACCACAGCAGCACCGTTCAGCCAGTAAAAGATCGCATCCATTCCTGAAAACCCAAAAAGGCTGGGCGCGGCCAGGAAAACAACGCCGACCAGAAGATCGACCGCCAAGTGAAAGTTGTAGGGAAGAACGCGCCAGATCCCCAAATGGTGATCCGTCAACACCGTCAGGACAAACGCTGCGACGCCGGTGACCACCGACAGCCACAACGCCATCGGGTTGGATTGCCCCAGCCCAAGCAAAAAGGGCAGCCCCATCAGCGCAAAGGCAACAGGGTAGTCCAGATAGGCGTGAATATTGCGGGTGACAAAGCGGAGAGACATGAGAGTTCCTTTCCTGATATGAGACAACCTCAAGCTAGGAAAGTAAGTCGGAACGTTTAATTCCGGATCGTTCGTGAAACGTTGCAGATCGTCCGGAGTTTCAATTCGATCAGTGCATTGATCGATAGGCGGCTGGTGATACGCCAACCTGCTTCTTGAACACCCGCGAAAAGGCGGCTTCCGAGGCATAGCCGACCTCGGCCGCAGCATCGGCCACGTTCCAACGGGCCTCAGTCAATCCGTGACACGCAATCTGCATCCGCCAATCGGTCAGATATTGCATGGGCGTTGTCCCCATCTTTTCTGCGAATAGCTGTGCGAACGCAGTGCGAGACATTCCGGCCTCACGTGCCAAAGACTCGACGCTCCACTCTTGCGCGGGCGAATGATGAAACGCAGTCAATGCACGCGAAATGCGGGAATCAGCAAACCCGGCAAGCGCGGTGTCGCTGGGGCTTTGATGTTCAAGATGGGCCCGGATGGCCTGCGCAAACAGGACCTCGGACAGTTTCAACGCTATGAGGTCACCACCGATCCGCGCGCCGTTGATCTCGGACCCGATCATACGCAAGGTGGCTTCGATCCAGGCCCCGGCTTCCTCGCCATAGTTTTCGATCAGGATGTATGGGGGAAGCCGATCAATCAGCATATGCCCTGTTCCTTGTCGCCCCGGCGGCCCGGTGAAAGAGAAATGACCGCAGATCAATTGCGTATCGCGGCTTTTGTCTTCGCCGCCATAAATCAGAACCCCGTCGCCCTTGTACCCGGCCTCTTCCAATACGTGTTCAAGCGGCAGGGCATCCAGCGGTTGAACCTCATTGCACAATAACGCATGGGCTGATCCGTGCGGGATCACGATCAGATCGCCTTGCTTCAATCGCAGGGTTTGCCCTGTGTTAGAGACAGAAACTTTCAACTCTCCGCGTTGTACAAAGTGAAATCTGGCCACATTTTGATAGGCCGGCACCTGTATACCAAAGGGCGGCGTGAAAGAGGTTCGAAAGTAGAATGTGCCCTTCAAGGACAGGCGGGTGAGAATATCGCTAAGCAGATCCAACATTGGATTAAGATAGACGCGGCCGCGCGTTCGTCCAGCTATGTGAACGATCTGCAAAGATTCTTGAACGTGCGGCAATGAAAAAGCCCCCGCGAAAGCGCGAGGGCTTCTTTCAATGCATCTGAGAGTTATCAGGCGCGCACAAGCGCCTCATAATCGGCGGCGATCTCGCGGGTCAGGTCTCCGACCTCAAACGTATAATCACCGATCTGGCCCACCGGGGTCACCTCAGCTGCGGTGCCGGTCAGCCAGCACTGTTCGAAATCGGCCATTTCCTCGGGCTTGATGCGGCGCTCGTGGACGGTGATACCTTTGTCTTTCAGCATCTGAATGACGGTCTGACGGGTGATCCCGTTCAGGAAGCAATCGGCCAGGGGTGTATGTACCTCACCATCTTTTACGAAGAACACATTCGCACCAGTCGCCTCGGCCACGTAACCGCGCCAATCCATGAACAGCGCGTCCGAGCAGCCCTTGGCCTCGGCCTTATGCTTCGAGATGGTGCAGATCATGTACAGACCCGCCGCCTTGGCGTGCACCGGAATAGTTTCCGGGCTGGGGCGTTTCCATTCCGCGATATCCAGCTTGGCACCCTGCATCTTGGCGTCACCATAATAGGCACCCCAAGGCCACACGGCGACGGCCATCCGGACCGGGTTCTTTGCTGATGCCACACCCATGTCTTCCCCCGAGCCACGCCAGACCAGCGCACGGACATAGGCGTCCTGCAGACCGCTGGCTTTCAGCGCTTCGTCCTTGGCGGCCTCGATGTCATCCACCGAATAGGGCATAGGCATGTCCAGCGCTTCGGCCGAGGCAATCAAACGCTCAGAATGTTCGCGACTTTTGAAAATCTTGCCGTTATAAGCACGTTCACCTTCGAACACCGAAGACGCATAGTGCATCGCGTGGGACAGGATATGCACATTGGCTTCGCGCCAGGGCACCAGTTTGCCATCCAACCAGATGACGCCATCACGATCATCATACCCCGCCATGCGAAACCTCCTGACATGGGATCAATTTTCGATTGTTGCGTAAATTAAGTCCACATCGGACATAAAGTTGCGCAAAAACTGCGATTCGATACCCGTCCACTCTTGGAATGTCAATAACGCTGACATAAACTCGGGTCGAGTAACGAATGAGGCATACTATGTCGGATACCCGTCCCGCCCCAGCCTTTGGTGGCGAGAGCCTGTTGTTTTTGACCGACGAGCAGTTGCGGCAGGGGATCGAGGCGATGTTTTTCGCCTATCGCGGCTTTACCGCAGATCCTGATCGCATCCTGACCGAAATGGCCTATGGACGGGCGCACCACCGGGCAATCCACTTCATCAACCGCGCGCCGGGTACGACGGTCAACAACCTTCTGGCCATTCTGGGCGTAACAAAACAGTCTCTGAACAGGGTTTTACGGACGTTGATCGACGACGGTCTGGTCGAAAGCCGGGTCGGATCAGTGGACAAACGCGAAAGACACCTATTTCTGACAGAACAGGGCAAGGCGCTAGAGGCCAAACTGTCTGAGGCCCAGCGCGTCCGAATGCGCGCCGCGTATAAAAAGGCGGGACCCGAGGCTGTGACGGGGTTTCGTAAAGTGCTTGAAGCGATGATGGATGCTGATATGCGTCATGCCTATACGAAACTGCGGGATACCACCTCATGAACGAAATGGATGCCCATCTGCTGATCGTCGACGATGACGAGCGCATTCGCGATCTGTTGAAGAAGTTTCTGATGCGGAACGGATTTCTGGTCACGGCTGCAAGGGATGCAGCACATGCACGGCGGGTGCTTTCGGGGTTGGATTTCGACATGATCGTGCTGGACGTGATGATGCCCGGCGAGGATGGGGTCAGCCTGACCAAGGCGCTGCGCGAAACCCATACCACTCCTATCCTGCTGTTGACCGCGCGCGGCGAAACCGAACATCGCATTGCCGGGCTTGAGGCCGGTGCGGATGACTACTTAGCCAAACCGTTCGAGCCAAAAGAGCTGCTGCTGCGGATCAACGCGATCTTGCGGCGGATGCCGGAAACGCCTGCGCAGGACGCGACGGCGAAGATACTGCATCTTGGTCCGATCCGGTACGATATCGAGCGTGGCGAGATGTGGCAGGGCGAAGACCCGGTGCGCCTGACGGCGACCGAAAGCCAGTTGATGAAGATTTTTTCGGCCCAGCCCGGAGAGCCGATCAGCCGAACCAAACTGGTCGAAGATCTGGGCCGCGACAAGGGTCAGGCGCAGGAACGCGCGGTGGACGTTCAGATCACCCGTCTGCGCCGCAAGATCGAACAAGACCCCAAGCAGCCGCGTTACCTGCAGACCGTCCGCGGTGCCGGATATATGCTGGCACCTGATTGATTCAGCCGCGGCGCTTTCTTGCCTTGGGCGAGGATATTTTTGGCCAGATGAAGATGGGATCCCGATGACAACCGCCCTTTTGACCCACGCCGATTGCCTTGATCACGTGACACCGCAAGGTCACCCCGAGCGGGTGGCGCGGTTGGAACATATCCTGCATGCGCTGGAAGGGCTGGACTTGAAGCGCGTGACGGCCCCTATGGCCGCAGATGACGACCTGCTGCGTGTGCATCCTGAAAGCCATGTCCGCAACATCCGTGAGGCAAGACCATCCGATGGCTTTAAACAGATTGACGGCGACACCTTCATGTCTCCGGGGTCGGTGGACGCGGCTTACCGGGCTGCCGGTGCGGTTGTGCGGGCGGTAGATATGGTTTTGGGTGGCGAAGCCTCGAATGCGTTTTGCGCCATCCGCCCACCCGGCCACCATGCCGAAACCGAAACGGCAATGGGGTTCTGCCTGTTTGGAAACGCCGCGCTGGCCGCTAAGCACGCATTGGACCATCATGGATTGAAACGCGTAGCCGTCGTCGATTTCGACGTTCACCACGGAAATGGCACGCAGGATCTGTTGTGGGATGAAAGTCGTGCACTGGTGATCACCAGCCAGCAAATGCCGCTGTGGCCCGGATCGGGGCGCCCGGATGAAACTGGCGCTTATGAGACCGTTCTAAACATCCCGTTGGCGCCCGGCACAGGTGGGGCCGAGATGCGGACAGCTTACGAAACGCAAGCCTTACCGAGACTGCGCGCATTCAAGCCGGAGCTGATCATCATTTCGGCAGGTTTCGATGCGCATCAGGACGATCCGCTGGCCAACTTGAACTGGTCCACAGGCGATTTTGCCTGGGTTACGGCTGAGCTGTGCAAGATCGCCGATGAGCTGTGTGAGGGCCGTATCGTCTCGACTTTGGAGGGCGGGTATGATCTGAACGCCCTTGCCGAGGCCACTCGTGCCCATGTGGAAGAACTGATGAAGGCAGCCCGATGACCGATACTCCTGTTGATCAGATGACATTCGAACAAGCAATGAAAGAGCTTGAGGCCGTTGTCGGCCAGTTGGAGCGTGGTGACGTGGCGCTGGATCAGTCCATTGCGCTGTATGAGCGCGGTGCCGCGTTGAAGAAACGCTGCGAAGACGAATTGAAGCGGGCTGAAGAAAAGGTCGCAGCCATTACTTTGGATGCCAATGGGCAGCCAACCGGGACGACGCCTGTCGAAGGTCAGTAAATGTTCAAGGAAATTCTGGCGCAGGATGCCGCGCGGATTCAGGCTCAGTTCGATCTGGTCCTGAGAGCGCTGGACGAATTGGATGTTACCCGGGCGATGGCCTACACCACCCAGGGCGGCAAGCGATTGCGCGGGTTTCTGGTTCTGGAAAGCGCGCGGATGCATGGCATCGACTCAACACAGGCAATCTGGCCTGCGACAGGCATCGAAGCCCTGCACGCCTATTCTCTGGTCCATGACGACCTTCCCTGCATGGACGATGACGATCTGCGACGTGGACGTTCGACCGTGCACGTAAAGTGGGACGAAGGCACCGCCGTTCTGGCCGGTGATGCCCTACAGACATTAGCCTTTGAGCTGTGCACCCGGCCCGAGGTCGGAAATGCAGAGGTTCGTGCTGAATTGGCTCTAACCCTGGCCAAAGCAAGCGGTGCGCAGGGAATGGTGCTGGGGCAAGCGCTGGATATGGCGGCTGAAACAGCGGCCGCGCCCCTGACACTGGAGCAGATCACCAAGTTGCAGGCGGGCAAAACCGGTGCTCTGATTGAATGGTCCGCCTGCGCCGGTGCGCGTTTGGCCCAGGCAGATCCCGAACCCTTGCGCCAATATGCCCAGGCGCTTGGCCTTGCTTTTCAGATCGCTGATGACATTCTGGATGTAGAAGGTGATGCCGAGAAGGCCGGCAAAAGATTGCAAAAGGATGCCGAAGCAGGCAAAGCCACGTTTGTTTCGCTTTTGGGTCTGAACGCCGCGAAATCCCGCGCCGTAGAACTGGTCGATCAGGCCTGCGCCGCGTTGGATGGTTACGGTGCCAAGGCTGAAACCTTGAAGGACGCGGCACGCTTCGTTATTGCCCGGGACAGCTAAGCCAGGAACGCCACATGTCTGACCGCCCGAATACGCCCCTACTGGACCTTGTGAACCGCCCTGCGGATCTCAAGCAGTTTTCGGACGCACAGTTGCATCAGTTGGCGCAGGAATTGCGGACTGAGACAATCTCGGCCGTGTCCGTCACCGGTGGGCATCTGGGCGCAGGCCTGGGCGTGGTGGAATTGACGACCGCCCTGCACGCCGTGTTCGACACGCCGCGCGACAAGATCATCTGGGACGTTGGTCATCAGTGCTATCCGCACAAAATCCTGACCGAGCGGCGCGACCGTATCCGTACCCTTCGCATGAAGGACGGTCTGAGCGGCTTCACCAAGCGCAGCGAAAGCCCCTATGACCCGTTTGGTGCAGCACACAGTTCAACCTCGATAAGCGCCGCATTGGGCTTTGCCGTTGCCCGCGATCTGGGCGGCGTGACTCCGGAGGGGTTGGGTGATGCGATTGCTGTGATCGGTGACGGCTCGATGTCCGCTGGCATGGCCTTTGAGGCCATGAACAACGCCGGACACCTGAAGAAACGCCTGATCGTCATCCTCAATGACAACGAGATGAGCATCGCACCGCCCGTCGGCGCGCTGTCCAATTACCTGTCGCGCATTTACGCAGAGGAGCCGTTCCATGATCTGAAAGCCGCAGCCAAAGGCGCGGTTTCACTGCTCCCGGAACCCTTCCGCGAGGGGGCAAAACGCGCCAAGGAGATGCTCAAGGGCATGGCCGTGGGCGGCACTTTGTTTGAGGAGCTGGGCTTTTCCTATCTCGGCCCGATTGATGGGCACGATATGGATCAGCTGTTGCCTGTCCTGCGCACGGTCAAGGCCCGCGCCACGGGCCCGATCCTCATTCATGTGCTGACAAAGAAGGGCAAGGGGTATGCCCCAGCCGAGCAGGCCCGCGACAAAGGCCATGCGACAGCGAAGTTCGACGTCGTCACGGGCGAGCAGAAGAAAGCACCTTCAAACGCACCGTCTTACACATCGGTCTTCGGCAAGACACTGGTTGAAGAGGCTGCGCGCGATGACAAAATCGTTGCTGTCACCGCCGCGATGCCCGACGGCACCGGGTTAAACCTGTTTGCGGAACGCTACCCGTCACGCTGTTTCGATGTGGCGATTGCCGAACAGCACGGCGTGACCTTCGCCGCCGCTCTGGCTGCGGGGGGGATGAAGCCCTTCTGTGCAATTTATTCCACGTTTTTGCAGCGCGGGTACGATCAGGTCGTGCATGACGTGGCCATTCAGCGCCTGCCTGTTCGATTTGCGATCGATCGTGCGGGTTTGGTGGGCGCGGATGGCGCGACCCATGCGGGGTCGTTCGATATCGCCTATTTGTCAAACCTGCCCGGCATCGTGGTTATGGCCGCAGCGGATGAGGCCGAACTGGTGCATATGGTGGCCACAGCCGTCGCGCATAAAGAAGGCCCGATTGCTTTCCGCTATCCTCGCGGTGAAGGTGTCGGCGTCGACTTGCCGGAACGTGGCGAGGTTCTGGAAATCGGCAAAGGCCGGATCATCCAAGAAGGCGCGCGGGTCGCACTGTTGTCCTTCGGGACACGGCTGGCCGAAGCGCAGAAAGCGGCCGAAGCTTTGACTGCGCGTGGGATCGCCCCCACTATCGCTGATGCTCGATTTGCTAAGCCCTTGGACCGCGACCTGATATTGGATCTGGCCGCCAACCACGAGGCGTTGATCACCATTGAAGAAGGCGCTATTGGCGGCTTTGGCAGCCATGTTGCCCAACTTTTGGCCGATGAAGGCGTCTTTGACCAGGGTCTCAAGTATCGCTCGATGGTTTTGCCCGACACCTTCATAGACCAGGCCAACCCTACGGATATGTACGCTGTCGCGGGTCTGAATGCCGAGCAAATCGAGGCCAAAGTGTTGTCCGTTCTGGGTGTTGCAACCATCGGTGAAAAACGCGCCTGAAGCACAACGCCAGGCAACTGAATTTCAACGTTGATTGAAAATCCGAAACACCGATTTTGGTGTAATTTTCGGAAAGCCGCCGAATTCATCTGGTTTCGGGTGAGTCCTTGAGAACACAGAAACGACTTGCGTCCCGGCGCGCCGTTCCTGCACGCCCACTTTTCTGATAATGGTAAGAAAAACGAAAACTCCACCCTTGAGCAGGCGGGCGGATGAGAAACACGATAGCAGCGTTGGCAACGCTCGTTCTGATGAGTATGCCGGCAAGTTCAAAAGAGATTCAGGTTGGCAATGATCCGGGTGGGCGGATTGTGGATCGCATGGTTCAGATCGAAATCGCCAACCGGACAAACGCGCAGTTTCAAATCATCGGAGATTTTTGCCACTCTAGCTGCACCATGTTGCTGGGTGCGGACGAAGTTTGCATTTCGCCCGAGACGATCTTTGGCTTTCATGGCCCCCATCGCCCGAACCGAAAGAAAATGACGGCAGGTGAGTTCGACAAGAAAAGCGCGTCACTGTCCAGCTACTACCCAAACCCGGTCAGAAACTGGTTCATGTCCAAAGCGCGGTTCGCCGGACCAAATGAGCTTTTGTTCGTGACCGGTGAGTACCTGATAGGCCTCGGCGTGCAGGAATGTGTTTAGGACAACGACCCTAATCCTACAGCCACGCGCTGATAGGTACCCCAATGCCTGCAGCCATCGTCGCCAACACGACCACCTATTCGGCGTCTTCCATTTTGGTTGCATTGAGTTGCGCGAAAAGCTCGGGCCCGACGCGATCATATAGTTCGATCTGAGTCTCCAGAAAGTCGATGTGACCTTCTTCATCCGACATCAGGCTTTCAAACAGCCCCATCGAGACATAGTCTCCTGCCTCCTTGCAGACATCCCGCGCCTCTTTGTACAGTGCGCGCGCGCTTTGTTCCGCCGCAAGATCGCACTCCAGCGTTTCCCGGGGGTTTTCGCCGATCCGCAGGGGATCAAGTTTTTGCAGGTTGGGATGACCTTCCAGGAAAATGATCCGTTCGATCAGTTTGTCGGCGTGCTCCATCTCTTCAATGGATTCTTCTCGACTTTTCTTGGCCATGCTGCCAAGGCCCCAATCGTCTTGCAGGCGATAGTGCAACCAATATTGGCTGACGGCCGTTAGTTCGTGGCGCAGAGCTTTGTTCAGGTATTCGATTACCTTTTTGTCACCTTTCATGATGAAACTCCTTGGCTGTGTCAAAAAACTGGTGAGAAAACAAATTTTTAAGCTGAATGCTACCACCAGAGCAGCTTAACCCAAAACCTTCAAATATCTGTTTTAAAACAGGTATTTGCAAATTTCCTGACGATTCTCGTTTGAATCAGAACCCGTCACTTGAAAGCGTTTTTCCACCGCACATACGATTCCCTGATACCTGCTTACCGATCGGAAGCATGGCCCTTGCGGATCAAAATCACGCAGGCAAAAAGCTACGGAGATTGAGCTGCGCTAGCATCCGATGATAGCCCGCAGGATCGAACCAAAAGTGAGATACGAGGTAGGCCGCTAGTTTAGCTTAACTATCCAAGGGAAAGTGGTGCCTCAAGAGGGACTCGAACCCCCGACCTTGTCCTTACGAAGGACCTGCTCTACCAGCTGAGCTATTGAGGCAAGCGACGGTTCCTTTAAACCCTCGGGCAGATGCGTGCAAGTCTCGATGTCCTTGGACGCCTACCGGTGTGTGATGGTGATTCCCGCAGCTCAGATCGCTTGAAGCCCAGTCCATCACCACGCTCCAGCCAGAATATCACGCCTATTCGGATGCTTACACTCACCTTAGATGGTCGTGTAATTTCGGTTGACTGATTTTCCTTATTTTAATATTTCATGAAATATGATAGAACAGATAACAGACCAATTGGCCATCCTGGGTCATCCGCAGCGTATCCTTGTGTTTCGCATGCTCATGCGACGTTTTCCTGACAGTGTTCCGGCGGGCGAGCTGGCCGCAGAACTCGACGTGAAGGCCAGCACCTTGTCGAACTATCTGAACGCGCTTCAGCGTTCGGGGCTGGTCAAGCAGGAACGTTCCGGGACATCTCTGCTCTATTCGATTGAAATGAAAAACGTGCAGCAGATGCTCGATTATCTGATTGTCGATTGCTGTCGCGGTCGCCCTGATATCTGCATGCCATTTGCTCAGGGAAATAAGGCGGCGACGGATCGGAAATTCAACGTCTTGTTTTTGTGTGTGGGCAATTCTGCCCGCTCGATTTTTGCGGAATCCTTGCTGCGCACGCTGGGGGGTGACCGGTTCAACGTTTACTCGGCTGGTACGCAGCCCACATCCGAGCTCAACCCGATGGCCGTGCAAGTTCTGGATGACAAAGGACATGACACATCCATCCTGCGGTCCAAGAACATGTCCGAATTTGCAACCCCCGGCGCGCCCGAGATGGATTTCGTCTTCACGGTCTGCAATCAGGCCGCGAATGAGGAATGTCCCGCCTGGGAAGGCCAGCCAATCAGTGGCCATTGGGGCATGCCGGACCCGGTAAGGGCCGAGGGTACGGATGCTGAAAAAAGCCTTGCATTTCAACATGCATATGGCGCGCTAAAGCGCCGGATTGAGGCCTTTACGTCTTTGCCGGTCGAAAGCCTCGACCGGATCGCACTGCAAACTGCTGTTGATGACATCGGCAGGACTCCCACTGAGGACATGAAATGACGACTTATGCTGTGAATGGATTGGGCCGGATGGGAAAACTGGCCTTGAAACCGCTGCTGGACAAAGGCGCAAAGATCGCCTGGATCAATGATGCGGTGGGCGACCCCGAGATGCACGCGCACCTGCTGGAGTTTGACACGGTTCATGGGCGCTGGGGTGCCACGTTCGCGCATGATGCCGACAGCGTTACGATCAACGGCACGCGCCTGCCCTTTATCGGCACCAGGGATTTGGCTGACCTGCCGCTGGACGGTGTCGATGTGGTGATCGACTGCACCGGTGTCTTCAAGACCCAGGCCAAGCTGGCCCCCTATTTTGAGGCGGGCGTGAAGAAGGTTGTTGTCTCGGCCCCGGTCAAGGATGGCCCGACCGCCAACATCGTTATGGGCGTGAATGAGGACACTTATGATCCGGATGTCCACAGTATCGTGACGGCGGCCTCGTGCACCACGAATTGTCTGGCCCCAGTGGTCAAGGTCATCCACGAAAACCTTGGTATTCGCCACGGGTCGATGACCACGATTCACGACGTAACCAACACGCAAACCATCGTGGACCGCCCCGCCAAAGATCTGCGCAGGGCGCGGTCTGCTTTGAACTCTCTGATCCCGACCACTACAGGTTCCGCCACGGCGATTACGCTGATCTACCCAGAACTCAATGGGCGGCTGAACGGCCACGCGGTGAGGGTTCCCTTGCTGAATGCCTCGCTGACCGACTGCGTCTTCGAAGTTGAGCGTGAAACCACCGTCGAAGAGGTCAACGCGCTTTTCAAGGCCGCTGCCGAAGGTAAGTTGAAAGATATCCTTGGCTATGAGACGCGGCCGCTGGTTTCGACCGATTACACCAACGACGAACGGTCCTCGATTGTGGATGCGCCTTCGACCATGGTGGTGAACGGGACGCAGGTGAAGATCTATGCCTGGTACGACAATGAAATGGGTTACGCCCATCGTCTGGTCGACGTTGCCCTGATGGTGGGTGCCTCGCTGTGACCCAAAGGCCCGAAGGTATGTCGGCCTATATCACGGTCACAGCAGCCTATTGGGCCTTCATGCTGACTGACGGGGCCCTGCGTATGCTGGTGCTGCTGCACTTTCACAGCATGGGATTCTCGCCGGTTCAGTTGGCATATCTGTTTGTTCTGTATGAGATCGCCGGCATGGGCACGAACCTTGCCGCAGGTTGGATCGCGGCGCGGTTCGGGCTGACGTCGACGCTTTATGCAGGGCTGGCACTGCAGATTGCAGCGTTGCTGGTTCTTACGCAACTAGACCCTAATTGGGCGATTCCGGCGAAAGTTGTCTTTGTGATGATCGTGCAAGGGGCCAGCGGGGTTGCAAAGGACCTGGCCAAGATGTCCTCAAAATCCGCCGTCAAACTGCTGGCCCCGACCGAAGGCGGAGGGTTGTTCCGCTGGGTCGCGATTTTGACCGGCTCGAAGAACGCTGTGAAAGGGTTTGGGTTTCTGCTTGGAGCGGCACTGTTGGCGACAGTGGGCTTTATGTGGGCCGTTCTGGCAATGGCGATCATACTTGCCGCATTCCTCGTCGCCGTCATTCTGTTCATGCCGACCGGTCTGCCCAAAGGGCGCAAAAGCGCCAAATTCTCTGAGGTCTTCTCGAAATCCGCCAACGTAAACTGGCTGGCTGCCGCTCGTGTCTTCTTGTTTGGCGCGCGGGATGTGTGGTTTGTCGTCGGCATCCCGATCTATTTCTACGCGGTGCTGTCGGACGGAACCGAGGATGGCAACCGTGCCGCATTTTTTATGATCGGCACGTTCATGGCCGTTTGGGTCATACTTTACGGCGCTGTTCAGGCCAGCGCGCCGAAAATCCTGCGCGCAAAGGAACGCCCGGAAGGGGATCTGATCCACGCCGCCAAGAATTGGGCCGCGGCGCTGTTCTGCGTGCCTGCTGCCCTGACCATCGCGGTTCTGCTCGCATCCGGCCCCGAGACATGGCTGACCGTTACGCTGGTTGTGGGCCTATTGGCCTTTGGGGCGATCTTCGCCGTCAATTCAGCGCTGCACTCATACCTCATCCTGGCCTTCACCAAGTCCGAGCGTGTGACGATGGATGTGGGCTTTTACTACATGGCCAACGCGACTGGCCGCCTGGTCGGCACTGTCCTGTCAGGACTTACCTATCAGATTGGCGGGCTTCCACTGGTTCTGGGCACCGCTGCTGCTATGGTCGCGCTGGCCGCCCTGACCTCCGGCAAACTAACCGACCAGACGAATGAGGCATATACATGAGCATCTTCGAACGCTACCTGACCGTCTGGGTCGCGCTGGCCATGGTTGGCGGCGTATTGATCGGACTGGTTGCACCCGGCCTGGTTCAACTAATCGCCTCGGCCGAAGTGGCCAGCGTCAATCTGGTCGTGGCCCTGCTGATCTGGGCGATGGTTTACCCAATGATGGTCGGCGTCGATTTTGGCGCGGTGGCGGGCGTTGCCCGGCAACCACGCGGATTAATCGTTACACTGGTGGTTAATTGGCTAATCAAGCCGTTCACAATGGCTTTTCTGGCAGTTTTGTTCTTTGAGCATGTCTTCGCGCCGTGGATCGAACCCGAGGACGCGGCCCAATATACTGCGGGGCTGATCCTGCTAGGTGCGGCACCGTGCACCGCCATGGTATTCGTCTGGTCTCAGCTGACCAAGGGCGATGCGACCTATACGCTGGTGCAGGTTTCCGTGAACGACTTGATCATGGTGGTAGCGTTCGCCCCGATCGTGGCCTTTCTGCTGGGCGTGACCGATATCCAGGTTCCATGGCAAACGCTGGTTCTGGTAACTGTGCTGTATGTGGTATTACCGCTGATCGCCGGCCTGATAACGCGCCGTACATTGGGATCGCCCCAAGCCATCGACGCGTTTTCCGCACGTGTCAAACCGTGGTCGGTCATGGGCCTGATCGCCACTGTCGTCATTCTGTTCGGCTTGCAGGGACAGACTATTCTGGTCAAACCGCTGGTGATCGTCCTGATCGCAGTACCCATCCTGATCCAGAGCTACGGCATCTTTGCCCTGGCCTACGGCGCAGCATATGCCCTAAAGGTGCCACACCGGATCGCTGCACCTTGCGCCATGATCGGTACGTCGAACTTCTTTGAACTAGCCGTCGCCGTGGCCATCAGCCTGTTCGGTCTGAACTCGGGCGCGGCACTGGCAACGGTTGTCGGCGTTCTGGTTGAAGTTCCCGTCATGCTGTCGCTGGTTGCCTTTGCAAACCGTACACGGGCGCGGTTTCCGAAAAAGGAAATGATCTAGAATGTGGCTGTTTCGCTCCTATCCGCTATTGATTGCAATAACGAAAGTTAGCTGCGCCGTAACCTAGCGTGTTGCGCCACACTTCGCCGCAGGATGTTTTAGTACGAGTAGCCGGTCACTTGGGTGTGATAATGTCCGAAGGCAAGAGTGGTTCTAATCAAGTTTCAGCTTGTAAATTTTGATCCGTTGAACGAGGTACGTCCCCACAATTGTTACGAGATTACAGCGATTTCCGAAACGAGCATCATGGCAGACAAAACTAAACAGCGTGAGGCACCTTTGCCATCTACAAGCGAAGTTGACAAAAAAAACGCCGTTTCGCCAAACGGTAAGGTTTTTGAGCAGATCGAAACGCACGATTTCCTGTCAGTGGATGTTTTTGATACGTTGCTATTTCGCCATTGCAAATCTCCTGTCGACGTCTTTGATTTCATGTCCACGCGGCAACAAACAAAACAAGTAACCGAGTATTTCAAGGACTACCGCGAAGCTGCTGAACTGTTGGCGCGCGAAGATGCCGAAAAGCGAGATTTGGAAGATGTCTCGCTGGACGAGATTTACCTTTGTTTTGAACAGTTGACGAACTGCAGCCATCAACAAGCTGAGCAAATCAAACAGCTTGAACTTGAAACTGAAATGGACTTGCTTCACGCAACCAGTTTTGGCCGTCAACTGGTTGCACATTTACAGAAAACTAAAAAGCGTCTCGTCATCACATCGGATATGTACCTGCCGCAGGACTATCTCGAGGAAGTTCTGCAGGCGAAAGGCATAACGGGCTGGGAACGCGTTTTCGTCTCAAACGAGCAAGGAAAAACCAAACATACCGGTAGTCTATTCGACGACGTAGCCGCGCACTTTGGTGTGCCGAATGACCAAATTCTTCACATTGGCGACAATCGACATGCAGATGGCAAAATGGCCATCAACGCCGGTATGTGCTCTCACGTTGTTTTGGCCAGTAAGGACGTGCCTGCAAGATCTCCAAAGCCAAAGCGCCATTCTAATCTATTGGCTGGAAAACGTCCGATATCGCAGATTTTTGCCGCGAATTTCCTGGAAACGCATCACTACGACTCTGAGAAACTGGACTTTCGCACATTATCCGAAGACCAATATTTCGAAGCCTTCGGCGCAGTGCTGGTCGCGCCATTGATCACGTCCCTGATGATCTGGATGAAGCAGGAGATGGAAAGCAGAAACATTTCGCGCATCGCATTTCTTGCGCGTGATGGCATGTTTCCCAAAGCGGCATTCGAGCTGTTGTGGCCTGAAGGGTTTGACACCCAGTATGTAGGCGCATCCCGGCGGTTGCTCACTTTGCCGTTTACGGTTCTGGAACCCGAGACCATTGGTGGAATGCTCCACGCCACGCTTGAGGGCTCCGAAACGCTGGACGACTTTTTGTCCAAGATCTCCGGCGGGCCAAAACTGAAGAAGTTGTTCGACGACCATGGTGTCAAAGGTACCGAACCGCTTGAGCGCAAAACAAGAAAAAAGATCCTGGGCCTTCTGAAGGACAACCCTGACACCTTTTTCCGATCCTTCGAACATGAGCGGGCCGTGCTGACAAAGTACTATCGCACGGCCTTCCCTGCAGGCACGACAACTGCGGTTTTTGACGTAGGTTGGCGCGGAAGCCTGCAGCGATCCATTTGTGAGATCGTGGACCCCGAAGCGGATGTGTTGGGCCTGTATTTCGGAACAGGTTGGCAAGCAACTTCGATCCTCAGACGTAGCGGCCTGGAATATGAGAGCTACACCATTTCAAATGGAATGCCTGTGGTCATGCAGCCGTGGGTCAATGACTTTCGGGATATTGTCGAATTTCTCTGCTCGGCAGACCATGGGAGTGTGCTGCGAATTCTCGAAGATGATGCTGGTGACATGTCGTGGGACATCGCGGAAGTCAGCGAGTTGGAGGCGGCCAACCTTCGGCGGGCGAAGATAATTCAGGATGCGGCCCTGCAAGCGATCGAATCTGTTTTGCAAGCGATATCAGTAGACATTTTGGCCAAGTACGCCGACCCAAAGGATGAGGAGGACATGCGGCAATTCCTGAGCAAGCCGCATCGTCGGGACGCACTGCGGTTCAAGAACGTCAGGGTTTTTGCAGGTGTCGGCGACACCACGGGCGAAAGTTTGACGCGAATTGGGGAGCTCAATACACATTATCGTAATGCAAAGAGCAGCCGTTGGCGGGCCGCGTACGGCGCTCAACTAAACCCGGTCTCCTACGCTTGGTTAAAGTTTGTGCTACGCAAACGAAAGAAGATAAAGTTATAGCAGCCCAGCCGCGGCGCACCGAGTTTGCAGAAGCCGAGTGATCAGGACGCGGATTTGTTCCTGAGATCACGCCGCTTTTTGGTATTGGCTGGGATATCATAGGTAAAGTTGGCTTCAAGATCAGCGGCCTTTCCCCCGATAAAAGAGCAGCTTCCCGGCATAGCAACATTTGGGTATTTTTCGCCCAGATGCCGGATACCGCGCCAATAGCGCTCGGTGACATATCCCTTTGAGTAATGTTGAAACTCAAGCGGAACGACCAGAACCGGGATGCCGAAATTTTCCTGAGCATTGATGCAAAGATCTTCGGCATAGAGGTCGAACGTCAGGGTTTGGTCAAATCGCAACCCCGACCGTTCCCGCAGAAGCCGGGTGTGTAGCAGGATCGCTACGCAATCCAATGTTTCAACCCAGGTAGGGGCAGTTATCGGCAAGCCAACCTGCTGGACGCTGGTGCCATCCCGATCGCTGCATTTATGCTGCCCATACGCGTTCGGAAGGTGCCCGCTCATCCTTATACCGAAAGTGCCATATACAGCTTCTTTGGCCAGACTTTCGGTGTCCAACAACTCACCTTGAACTTCAAAATCCTCGTGGACAAAGAACAGCCATGCGTCTTCATCAAGGTGTTTTTCTATGATTTCATTATAAAGCTCCGGCAAACCTGCGGACCTATCGCGATTATCGATTAGGTGAATATCCTGACCCGACAAGTTCGGGTTTCTGGTGAACAGATCCGTGGCCATCGTCTCGCTCACAAACGGAACAAAAATCCTTAGTGGGTCTTTAACTCTGGTGTTCATGATCTGGCCTCAGTTGTTCCCGGAGCGCCGCAAATAGCGCCGAATCGAGTTCCAGTAAGATATTTTCAGAGGGTGACGATACATAATTCGCCGCCAGTTCATTTGCCCAATGTCATCGCGCAAGGACAACTCCTTAATTGCAGTCGGAAGCAGTAGATCATAGTTTTCCAACTGCCGCTCGTTCGCCAGATTTTGCACGGTCGGCAAAGGCCGAGACGGCACAGGCCTGAACTTCCAGACAGAACCGATGAATGTCCAGCTATCTTGGTCTTGATACAAGAGATACGGCACGCCTGCGAGCGCGCAGTATTCCAGTTCTGTTGGGTTCGAAATCAGGCGCAAAAAGCAAAGTCGATTGTAGTCTGTAAGTTCCCGGCGATCCAACGCGTCTTTCAGGGGGGCAATCTTACGAAGAAAATCCAGAGCCCCTCGATGGATATCTTGCACAGCGAGGCTTCTAATCCGGTTGGTCGCGCCGTTCTTGTCACCTGAGGATTTGGGTTCCGTATCCGGATTCGAAAACAGCAACTTGAAAAGCTCGACGCCGTTCGTTGCCGCCACATCGAAATCCGCTGCGCTCAAACCGTCAAACAAATAGGCTGAAAGTCCTTCCCTGTCGCCTGAGTCTTTTTGCAGTCCCAAGCAGTACCAATGCAAGCGCGACCGGCCCACTGCGTCAAGCGCGCCGACAGGTGGAAGGTTGCAGCCAATATCAACGATGGCGACATTTTGTGCGCTTTGTCTGATAAGTTTCTCAAGTTTGCGCTTCAGAAGCTCGCCTTCGGCTTTGGGAGATTCCGGAAGACCACCGGAAAGAACGTATTTCACGTCGACAATCGAGCAACCCGGGACAGATAGTTGCAATATGTTCAGCGCGTGCTCGATGATGAGACTTTGGTCAGCCGGCAAAAGAAGATGATCGACTTCATCTCGCTTTGAACGCTTTGCGATGTAGTCACAAAACCCAAACAGCAAGGGCCCGCACATGTTGAAACCAAAACCGTAAAGGTCGGATTCTTCCGGGTCTACATGCGGTAGGCGGGCTGCGATCTGACCCAAAATCAAATCTGCAGTAAATGAACCGTCTTCGCTGCCCCGATCAATGAAGGGGGCTTCATCCTGTTCCAGGCACTCAAGATGTGGCTGGACGTGAATTGCCGTAATGCCGCGGGCCAGCGCGTTTGCTACATCCGTGATCACGCTTTCGCCAAAATGAAGAATGCGTTGCGGCGCGACCCCTTCTTTGTCGGCCACGTGGGTAAACATGCGCCCGTTGAATTTTCCAAGTCCATCTCGGCGGCTTTCACAAGAAGTGTACACCTCATCCAGTACAATCCCGCTTGCTTCAAGCTGCCCCGAAACTTCTGACTTGTTCAGATAGGTGTCGCTGATGCCGATTACCCGCTTACCTTTTTGCCGGGCGGTTTCTGCAACCATCTTAAACGCCTGATCTGCATAGGCGAGGCCCTTCTCATACACCCGTTCGTCATCCGGTTTGACGCCGTGGCCCGGCACGAGGACCGAAAGAACCTCATAAATTTCGTCCAGGCTGATTTCAGGACTTTTCTCCGTTCCGAACCGCCGCCGCGCAAGCTGTTCTGCTTTCAATCTTGCGGAGCAAAAGTCGTCGATTTCTAGCGATTGACCCATGTACCGGAAAACATCGTGTGGACTTGGAACATAGCGCGCCAGCAGCGTGCCGAACACATCGAACGAGATGACATCATGACTATCAATGAGGTTCGACAATGTCGAAAACGCGCGCCCCGTCCGTCGAACAACCTCGGCCCTGTTTCGTTCCAGCGAAGTCATGTACCCTCCAGCATGAGGTAAGTGTCAAATTCAACGGCACTAATACCAAGGCTTATGAGTGGCTGCTAGTTATCTAACCGATAGTATAGACGTAAGCACCTGATAGCACGAAGGCTGGCTTGGCCAAGGCCACATGAAACTGGGTCAGGTGTTCAGGATAGCCTGCGATCAACCATTTGAAAAGGTTTGCATTAGTTATCGTTACGGAGAAAGCAAATCGTGCCCCGCGAAGAATACGTGCAAACAAGTTTCCTGCCCTGAACATTGCCGGTTGAACCTTCGCAAGATCGTGGTTTTGCCATATGATGCGGTGCACTTGCGATGGTGAACGTGGCACAATCCCGATCCCCGATCACGGAATTTGGATGTTGTCGAATGCTGGCGATTGCGTTAGCCCATTCTGGAATCTGCTTGCGCAGTAATCTGGCACTGATAGGTACTGTTTATTATGGAATTCAAATCCCTCGCCATAGCAGAGGTTATGTTGATTACGCCAAGGCGGTTTGGCGATCACCGCGGCTTTTTTGAAGAAACATACAATTGCGTTCAGTTTTCAACCGCCGGGATTGGGACTAGTTTTGTCCAAGATAATCACTCCTTGTCCTGTGAAATCGGAACAGTCCGTGGCCTGCACTTCCAGGCACCGCCGAAGGCGCAGGCCAAGCTGGTACGCTGCGGACAGGGAAGACTGTTCGATGTCGCCGTCGACATTCGCTCGGGATCTCCGACCTTTGGTCATTGGGTGGGCGAAGAGCTGAGCTTTGAAAATGGGCGCATGTTGTTGGTTCCTGTAGGTTTCGCCCATGGGTTCATGACGTTGGAGCCTGACACCGAAATCGTATACAAGTGCTCTGATACTTACGCCCCCGAAACCGAAGGTGCCATACGCTGGGACGACCCTGACATCGGCATCGAATGGCCTCTGAAACCGACCGAGGTCAAGCTATCGGAAAAGGACGCCTCTGCGCTGCCCTTATCGGGCCAAGAATCTCCCTTCACTTTTGAGGATGCCAAATGAAACTTCTGGTAACTGGAGGCGCTGGTTTCATTGGGTCCGCCGTTGTTCGCCGTGCAGTTGCTCAGGGCCACTCGGTCGTCAACGTGGATGCGCTGACCTATGCTGCCTGCCTCGACAACATCGAAGTGGTCGCGGATGCGCCGGGCTATACCTTTGAACAAGCCGACATCCGTGATGCTGCGGCGATGGCGGCCATTTTAAAGGTTCATCGGCCAGATGCGATCATGCATCTTGCGGCCGAAAGCCATGTTGACAGGTCAATTGATGGCCCTGCCGCATTTATCGATACCAATGTGACAGGCACTTATGTTTTGTTGGAAGCCGCGCGTGCATATTGGACCGAAGCTGGCAAGCCTACTGACTTTCGCTTTCACCACATTTCAACCGATGAAGTCTTTGGATCTCTGGGAGAAACCGGGTTTTTCACAGAAGACAGCCCGTATCAGCCAAACTCACCCTATTCGGCATCGAAGGCGAGTTCGGATCACCTTATCCGCGCATGGCACGAGACTTATGGGCTGCCGATTGTTCTGACAAATTGTTCAAACAATTACGGCCCGTTCCAGTTTCCTGAGAAGCTGATTCCAGTCGTGATCCTAAAAGCTCTGTCGGGGCAGCCGATTCCGATATATGGGCAGGGCGATAATATTCGCGACTGGCTGCATGTTGAAGATCACGCAGAAGCACTATTGCTGGTGCTCGAAAAAGCCTCATCCGGCTCAAGTTACAACATCGGCGGCGAAAATGAGATGACAAATCTTGAACTGGTCCAAATGTTGTGCGGCATTCTGGATCGACTTCGTCCGGCCAGAAAACCCTATGCTGAACAGATCACGTTCGTCACGGATCGCCCCGGTCACGACCGTCGCTATGCAATTGACCCGACACGGATCGTCGAAGACCTCGGTTGGCATCCGGCGTATACGCCAGAGACCGGTCTGGAGCAGACGGTGCAGTGGTATCTGGACAACGAAGCGTGGCTGAACGCGCTTTTGGCCCGCGACGGTGTCGGCGAACGACTTGGTGCCGCCAAATGAAAGTTCTTGTCTTTGGCCGCAATGGGCAAGTCGCCACGGAACTGCAAAAGCAAGCGCCCGCACGTGGCATAGTGGTGGAAGCGCTGGGGCGATCGGAAGCCGATCTGACTGATCCGGCGATGTGCGCCGAGCGTATACGCGATACGGATGCGGATGTTGTGATTAACGCCGCCGCCTATACTGCTGTCGACAAGGCCGAAAATGAACGTGATATTGCCCAACTTGTAAACGCCGATGCACCAGGAGCCATGGCGTGCGCGGCGGCAGCGCGCGGTATTCCATTTTTACACATCTCAACCGACTATGTCTTTGACGGGCTTGGTGACACCCCGAGATCGACAAAAGATCCAACAGGTCCGCTTGGCGTATATGGAAGCACCAAGCTGGCAGGCGAAAGACAGGTAACTGCGGCCGGTGGGTGGCATGGAATCCTGCGCACGAGTTGGGTTTTTTCGGCGCACGGAAGCAATTTTGTGAAGACGATGCTGAGACTGGCTGAAAGCCGTGATCAACTGAGCATTGTCGCCGACCAGATTGGCGGTCCCACGTCTGCGGCGGATATCGCCACGACACTATTGACCATGGCCGAGAAGGGATCAAAGGTCGATGGCGGCCTGTTCCACTATACCGGCGCGCCGGATACCAGCTGGGCAGATTTCGCGCGCGAGATTTTTCAGCAGGCAGGGCTTTCGACCTCAGTTGAGAATATCCCGACCAGCGCGTACCCGACCCCCGCTGCGCGCCCTCAAAACTCGCGGCTGGATTGCTCGCGGCTGGAAAAGGTCTTCGGGCTTTCACGCCCTAACTGGAAAGCAAGCCTTGCGGACATGCTGGCGCAGTCAGATCAGGTCAAAAACCCGTCTTCGAAAGGTTAACGCATGCAACGTAAGGGAATCATTCTTGCCGGAGGTTCGGGAACACGGCTCTACCCGATCACGATGGCTGTTTCGAAGCAGCTGCTGCCGGTCTACGACAAGCCGATGATTTTCTACCCTCTCAGCGTTTTGATGCTAGCGCAGATTCGCGAGGTTGCGATCATCACAACGCCTCAGGATCAAGAGCAGTTCATCCGCCTTTTTGGTGATGGCAGCCAATATGGCTTGTCACTGACCTGGATTGTGCAGGACTCTCCCGACGGCTTGGCGCAAGCCTACACGTTGGCGGAAGATTTCCTCGCCGGTGCTCCCTCGGCGATGATCTTGGGTGACAATGTATTCTTTGGCCACGGCCTTCCAAGCCTGCTGGCCGAGGCAGATGCCAACAAACAAGGTGGTACGGTTTTTGCATACAGGGTCGCCGACCCGGAACGGTATGGCGTTGTTGCTTTTGAGGGCCAAAAGGTTCGCCAGATTATTGAAAAGCCACAAAACCCGCCGTCAAACTACGCGGTCACCGGTCTTTATTTTCTCGATGGTGACGCACCTGCGCGGGCTAAAGAAATCCAACCGTCTGAGCGCGGCGAACTTGAGATCACGTCGCTGTTGCAGATGTATCTGGATGAAAACCTGCTTGATGTTCAAACAATGGGCCGGGGTTTTGCATGGCTGGATACAGGGACGCACGGCACTTTGTTGGAGGCAGGTAGCTTTGTAAGAACGCTGACAGAACGTCAGGGTATGCAAACCGGTAGCCTTGATGAAATCGCCTGGAGCAATGGATGGATCGATGATGCCGCTCTTGATGAGCGCGCAAAACTGTTCGCAAAATCAACGTATGGTGCTTACCTCCATTCGCTGCTGAGCGATTAGAGCTAGCACCGAATAACTGCGCCTGACGATTTGGAACGAACTGCAACTTAGCCGGTGCGGGAACAAAGGCGATCCATCCGATCAGTCAAAAACGTAAAACGAGTAAGCGCTGGACTGAAACGGCCCGATGCTCGCGCCTAAACTGGCGCGACGTAAAACGGTTTCAGGATTTGTTTCGCCGCGATCGCGGCTGAAGAAGCGCGTGCAGTTTCGAGGGCTTCGCGTATCGTGACATCCATATCCAGATATCGATAGGTGCCCAGACGGCCAACAAATGTGACGTTTTGGGTTTCTTCGGCCAGCGCAACATACTCACTCAGCAACGCTTTTTCCTTTACCTGACGGATCGGGTAATAGGGAATGTCATCCGGACCCGCCGCGCGGGAAAACTCGCGATAGCAGACCGAGCCGTCATGCGTTTCCCATGGCGAAAAGTGTTTGTGCTCGGTAATCCGGGTAAAGGGCACCTCTTCCTCGCCATAGTTCATCACCGCGCAACCTTGGTAGTCGCCGTCATAGGTGAACCGTTCGAAATCAAGGGTGCGGTAGCCCAGACGCCCTAGCTCATAGTCAAAATAGCCATCCAGCGGGCCTGAGTAGAACACGTGGTCGAAGCCATCCGCCATGTTGCGATCGAACATGGTATTCAGCTTCACTGTGATACCGGGGTGATCGAGGATGCCACCAATCATGTCGGTATACCCGTTCTCGGGCATGCCCTGGAATTTATGGAAAAAGTAATTGTCGTCGTAGTTGAACCGCACTGGCAAACGCTTAAGGATCGACGCCGGCAGCTCGGATGGGTGACATCCCCACTGTTTGATCGTGTAGCCTTTGAAAAACGCCTCATACAGATCGCGACCGACGAACCGCATCGCCTGTTCCTCGAAACTCTGCGGGTCGGTGATGGATGTATCAGCCTGTTCTTCGGTGATAAACGCGCGCGCCTCGTCCGGGCGCATGGTCTTGCCAAAGAACTGGTTGATCGTATGCAGGTTCACTGGCAACGAATAGACCTGCCCCCGCGAGGTGGTTTTGACCCTGTTCTTATAGGGCAGGAATTTGGCGTATTGGTTCACATACTGCCAAACCTCTTCGTCATCCGTATGGAAGATATGTGGCCCGTACACATGGACCATGACGTCGGTATCGGCATCCCGTTCTGTGTGGCAATTTCCACCGATATGGTCACGGCTGTCGACCACGGTGACATCATGCCCTTGTTCCGCAAGTTGCCGACCGATCACGGCTCCAGACAATCCGGCCCCAACCATCAAGAACTGCATATCAGGGGCTTTCCTGTTTCATCGAAATCGTCGTCATGTCGAGGGGTTTGATCAGCTGACGGCGGGCAATTTTGAAAA
Organism: Ruegeria atlantica; assembly: GCF_947495585.1. GTDB lineage: Bacteria > Pseudomonadota > Alphaproteobacteria > Rhodobacterales > Rhodobacteraceae > Ruegeria > Ruegeria atlantica_G. Next base: position 39,311 of record NZ_CANLZK010000004.1, read on the forward strand.
TGCCCGACCGCGCTTCGCTGGCACTGCGGAATTTCGGCAGAACCGACATCCACGCCCGGCACATGTGCCATCCCAACTGCAAACGGCCCGAGATGGGTTGCCCACCCTGCAGGATCGCAGCAAAGACAACCGGAACGGTGCGCCGCGACAGATCAAACATCTGCTTCAGAACAGCCTCTTCTTCCTCTGAGCTGAGGTTGTTCGACTCGGCCATCGCAGCTTTCAGATTCTTTCCGATCGGCCGCGTGTGGTGCATCGCGATCTCGTCCAGAATGGCGGTTCGAAACGCTCCGGCCTCGGCCCATCGACACCAGATATAGTCCAGGCCATAGCCGCTCATGGTGCCCTGAAACAGCGGCAGTGCCTTTTTCAGAATGTCCTTGTGCAGGCATGGGGCCATGATCTCGATATAGTTTGTGTACCGCAGCACGAAGCCCGGGCATTGGCTGAACACAAAATGCGAGAAATAGCTTTCGGGGGTCAGCGACGGTTGTGCAATACGCAATCCGTGAACCTGCATGGCATCAAACAGCGCGTTTACATCCGTAGCGCTGATGTCCAGATCGTCATCCGGCAGCCAATAGTAGTCATACTTATCAAGGTCACGGTCGGCGAGGGTTTTGAACAACCCATCCCATTTGCCGCCTTTTACCAGCACAGCCTCGACACCGGGTTCGGGTTTGAATGCCGCAAATGCCTCGTCAGAGAAATAGCTGATCAGAAGATCGTAGGTGCGACCTTCATAGGGAATTTCTTGCCACCGATGGTGCAATGACTTGTTGCCCGCACGGACAACCACAAGGCTATTCTTCATGCGCGGTTCCGAACCCGATTACCGGCCTGCATCAAAGGGCCGAGTCCCTCGATCATGTCTGGGTTCAACGGATGGCTCAACCGTCCGTACGTGTATTTTGTCTGGTACATTAGGTTTCGAACGAATCTGGCCATGGGCGAGCCGGGTTTCATTTTACTGCGGCAGTGGTCAATCGTGCTGTCTATCTCTTTGCGCTCTGCGACCATCTGCTCGGCAAGTGTGAGAATGGGCACGTTGTGTTCCCAATAGAATTTCAGGTCGATGTCGATGGGGCGCGCAATCGGGGCCTCGATCGCCAATAGTTGAGCGGCAGCACGCCGGCCGATGATGTAGCCTGTGGTTCTGGGTGGCAGCCGGTCCGACAGGACAAGATCCTGATCTGCAACGGATCTAATAACTTGTCCATTGTTTCCGGACACGCCATCGATTTTGATCATGATGTCTTCGAAACATTCGCCGCATTCGGCCAGTTCATTGAAAAACGGCCTAGGATCCTGCACGAACGTTGCGTCATCTTCCAAAACAAGGCTTACGTACTCGGAAGAGTCAGCAATTTCCTGCCAAATCTGACGATGTCCAAGGGTGCAGGCGACCTCGTTGCGGCTGAGCGGGCGCTTGAATTTGATCCGGTTCATGTCTGCGTCATACAGATGATGCAACTCGGAGTTGTCTAGCTGATCTCCGGCAATGGCGTCGCAAAATTCATGATTCAAGCCAAAGCGGGCAAATTCGCTTTCGCAGAAACGTCGCCGTTCAACGTCTTTCGGCAAACTCAAAATGACGGCCTTAATCGACACTGTTCCATTACCAATAATTTTTTTGCACGACGTTACTAAGGGCCGTATTTACTAAGCACAAGCGCAACTGGTCTATCCTTTTCCCGCGACGCGTCAAGGAATTCCTGCGGCAAGAAAAACCGCAGAGATTCTATCGTTACTCTCACGCTACAGTAAATTGCATCACAATATCAGAACTTCCATTCTTCCAAGCATATTCATATCACAATGAAACCAAAAATAAAATCGCCTGACCCCATTACGCGGGGTAGCGCGAGTTTCTGCCAACCTCTTAATCTGTCTGTGACAATTCAGGGATTTAATGTAGCAAGAGAGGCATACGAGACGCTATCAAATTGTGCGAGCAAGTCGGGCTTGGACTTTAAGGCGCCACGTAGAGGTTTGCGCGCGAAAGCCCAAAAAACATTGCGCCAACTTGTTGAACCGGAGCATCAAAACCTTGTACAACGCAACACTACCCCTTATTTGCCTGAGTTCCTGAGCAACCTTTTGATTGGGCAACTCTGTCGCGTCATTTGATCTGCCCTTTAGGCGGGAGCGATTATAGGTTATCTGAGCGAGCGCATGATTTCACGATCTGGAGAATGCAATGATTAAGCGTGCCTGGACCGAATGGCGATCAGGCTATATGGGCCGCCTCATTGGCGAGAGTTTTTTTGCCCAAGGGCCCCTTTATGCCGTTGCCATCGTTGCAATGATCGCCGTTGCAGCAACCACCGCTGGCTCGGCATTCATGATGGAATACATCGTTGATGCGATGACCAGTCCTGAGATGCGCGATTGGGCAGCTATGATCGCCTTGGGCGTCGTTCTCTTGTTTCTGACGAAAGCGGTGGCCTCCTATGTGCAGTCCATCTACCTTGCGCGTGCGGGCAACCGGATCGTCGCGATGCAACAAGACCGCGTTTATCGCAAGCTGCTTCGGCACGGCGTATCATTCTTCGCCGAAAACGAATCCTCAGATCTGCTCATGCGTACAACGAATGGTGCGCAGGCCGCGCGTCGGCTTATCGATGTTCTTGTCACCGGTTTCGTTCGTGACGCGTTGACACTGGTGGGCCTTGTGATCGTCATGGTGTATCAGCAACCCGTACTTTCGATCATGTTCTTCATCGTCGGTCCCGTGGCTCTGTTCGGTGTCCGGCAACTCTTGAAAAGCGTGCGTGCGATTATGCAGGCCGAATTCAAATCTTTGGCTGAAATCATTCGCGTCCTGCAGGAAACATCGGCGGGGATCAGGGTGATCAAAGTGTTTTCACTGGAAGATCGGATGATCACCCGTATGGACACGGCTATCCGGAAAGTCGAAGATCGTGCGAACGATATTGCGCGCCTTCAATCTATCGCCAGCCCATTGATGGAATTTCTAGCCGGCTTGGCCGTTGCCGGTGTCCTGATCATCAGCACTATGGGTATTGCGGGTAGTGAACAACCCACTGCGGGCCAGCTGATGTCCTTTATCACCGCACTGCTTATGGCCTATGAACCTGCAAAACGTCTGTCGAGAATGCGTGTTCAGATCGAGACTGCCATGGTCGGCGTTGGCATGTTGTTTGGCTTGCTGGATCAGCAAGACACCATGCCGGAAAGCCCCGAAGCGCGCGACCTGCTTGAAGGTCCGGGAGAAATCGCTCTGCGCAACGTCACCTTCGGTTATCACGGATCAATGCCTGTCATCGAAGACATGAATGTAACTTTCAAAGCCCAGAAGACCACCGCGTTGGTCGGTCAGTCAGGGGGCGGAAAATCAACGATATTCGGTCTGATCATGCGGTTTTACGACCCCGATGAAGGTAGTGTCGAAATTGACGGCCAGAATATCCAGGACGCCCGTTACTCGTCGCTGAGGCAAAAGATATCGTATGTAGGGCAGGACACTTTCCTGTTCTCTGCGTCCGTAATGGAAAACCTGCGATGTTCGGCGCCTGACGCGACAGACGAAGAAGTTATCGAAGCAGCAAAGGCTGCGCACGCACACGACTTCATCTGCGAATTGTCTAACGGCTATGACACACCTGTCGGTGAGAATGGAACCTTCCTGTCCGGCGGTCAAAAGCAACGCATTGCCATCGCTCGCGCCATTTTGCGCAACGCTGAGATTTTGCTTCTGGACGAAGCCACAAGTGCGTTGGATTCAGAGTCCGAATTTTTGGTGCAGAAAGGGTTGGATGCTCTGACCCAGAATATGACGGTGATCGTTATTGCGCATCGCCTTTCGACCATTCTTGAGGCAGACAAAATCATGGTTGTTCAGGACGGTGCGGTAGTTGAACAAGGTAACCTGGAAGAACTGATGAAAATGAACGGAAATTTCCGTAACCTGTTCGATCAGCAATTCAGAAAGAGCGAACCGAAGGCCGTGGCAGAAATTGCAGAGCAATCTCAGTAGTCGCGAAACTCTGGTACTTTTGGACATAGGCAGGGGGGTCCTTGGCGACCCTCTTACCTCGTTGTTGTCACTTCAACCTGCAAGGCAACTTAGATCGGTTAAAGACCAGGATGGGCCCGAATATTTGCTATTTCATTGCTACACGCTCTGACTTCGATGGATACCTGCGCAGCAGTGCTTGACGTTTGAACAACAAGCAACGCAAATATGAGTGGAATTCTTATTGAATTGTATGATTGGCAGGGCACCACAATCAAACAATACCAAACCGAGCCAGGTGAGATCTCTTGAATTTTCTTGATCATCAAATCACTTTCCCTAGCTACGTTGCTAAAACTGCCGGGTGTGGACACGGCCCATTTCTCATGTGGTTGATCCGGGCGATGAAACCAAAGCGCATCGTCCAGATTGGGGGCACTACTGGCTATTCTTACTGCGCAATGTGCGAGGCAGTACGCAATTCGAACCTTGCCACCGAGTGTTTTGCCGTAAACACAATGGACAATGGAGATTGTGATGAAGGCATGTTCGAGGAAGCCCAAAAATACTCTTCTTTCAGCCATTTACTCAGCAAGACGTCTGACGAAGCGCTTGAGGCTTTCGAGGATGGCTGTGTGGATTTACTTCGAATAGGTGGGCAAAACTCGTACAACGATGTTAAAAACATTCTTGAAGCTTGGGTTCCGAAACTTTCACCGTCAGCAGTGATTCTGATAAACGGGACGGAAGATGACAACCCGACACTTGGTGCTCACAGATTTTGGGCTGAGATCAGTGATGATCGACCTTCTTTAAAATTCAGGCACGGCAGCGGTCTGGGTGTACTGTTTTGGGGCAAAGAAATCCCAACGGGGCTGGCCGGGCTTCATGAAGTCGCTTTTGATGATCTGAAAACCGACACAGTCTTGGCCTTCTTCACGTCCATCGATAACTTCATGGCCGCGGATCGAAAACTGGGTGAAGCAAGCAAGGAACTGGCTCACATTAACGAAGAACTGATCTTGCGCGATAATGAAAACCGCTTGTTGCGTAGAAGGATCCAGTCTCTACAGAAAAATCAAAAAGAACTTCAACAAGATTGTGATACGCTGCATCAAGATTTGATAGACGCACGAAACAAGCCGGTAAAACAGTTCAAGCGGAAAATTGTTTCGCGCCTGCTTTATTCACTATCCACTAATGACACGCTATTTTCGCAGCGACGTCGCGACAAATTCTATGGCTCTGCTCAAAAACGCGACCCTAAGCGCATCGAGTTCGACCTAAAACAATCAAAGTACTGCCAAGGAACCCAAAATCCAGTTCACGATAGCTGGGATTTCGAAGAAGAATCGAAATTCCTAAGCAGACTGCGAGAAGCCATGCCTTCAGTCGCAGAAATGACCGTTTCGGTGATCATGCCGACGTACAACCGCGCTCAGCTTCTGCCCGCTGCGGTCAATTCCTTGCTGCGCCAAAGCCATTCAAATTGGGAATTGATTATTGTCGACGACGGCAGCGACGACAACACGGCAGAGATCGTTGATGCCGTCAGTGACAGCAGAATTCGATTTTTCAAAAAAACTGAACGCGGTGGCGTTTCTGCAGCACGGAATACCGGTCTTGCGCAGGTTCGGAACGAATGGGTTTTCTTTCTCGACTCGGATAACGCATGGCGTCCCTCATACTTGGAGACCATGCTTCGCTTTCTGCGCTCGCATGAATTAGAGGCCGCTTATTGCGGCATTTCCCTGAATGAAGGCGAAGAAAGCTCGGCTCGATACCTTTACGAGAACTTCAGCTTGACGTCGTGCATCAGGAGAAATTTCATCGACCTAAATGCGTTCTGCATGCACCGCAGGTATGCTCATTGCAGGTTCAATGAGTCTATTCGCAGATTGGTCGATTGGGATCTTATCCTCACGGTAGCCTCGAAAACGCCGATACTTGGCGCCCCGTTCATAGGTGTCGACTACAGCAATGATCACCGAATGGATCGAATTACAAACAGTGAGTACGTGCAAGACTCGGATTATCAGAATCTGATCCGCGATATTCAGATCGCGGCGATCCAACGTTTGTACGAAGGCCAAAGCGAAGTTGCGGTTTATAAGCGGCGGCGTATCGCGGTCGTTTTTCACTTGTTTTATCCAGAACACGTCGAAGAGTTTCTAAGCCTGCTCGCAAATATCAAGGAACCTTTCGACCTGATCGTGACCACACCGTTGAAAGAGGGTAGTTGGGAGATCGCACAGGTAAAATCCCGGCACCCGGACGCCGCTGTCTTTCATTACCCAAACCTTGGGCGCGATATTGGCCCATTCTTGGACATGATTCCGACGCTGCTTAACTATGATTTGGTGTGCAAGATGCACACCAAGCGCGACGTAGAGCCCTGGGGCAGTGCATGGCGGGATATCATGAAGGGTGGCGTACTTGCTACCGAGGAATTGGTACGTTCAATCCTGTCATCCTTTGATGATCCGTCAGTCCAAGCGGTTGGATCCAAAGAAACATACAAGATGTGGAAGGCCGCCACTTCGGGGCAAACGGAAAGGTCGCTGCGCGATCTGATCAGTGATCTGAGTATTTCAGAAAACTTGTCGCAGCCATGGGGGTACTTCGCCGGTTCAATGTTCTGGATTCGACCGAGTCTGCTGGCCGAGATTTCGGCGTACTTGTTCGAAACACCGGTTTATCAGGTTCATACCACGAATGACGGTCAGGTAGAGCACGCCCTGGAAAGGGCAATCGGCCTTTCGATGGCGTCCGACCCCGCGTCAAAAGTTGGCTTGGTGGATCCCGAAAGCCACGAGATCGAAATCGCGCCTTTCGCCGAGGGCAGCAAAGAACCGATGCATGAAACGCTTGACCGCATCGCTGAGGGTATGGGGATACTTCTGCCCGTTGAACAGCGTGGCGAAGCCGCGCAGATATCGATCAAGATTCCCGCGCCCAAGCAACAAAAACAACAATGGGGAGATTACCACTACGCCGAGGCACTGGCAAAATCCTGTCGTCAACTTGGCTGCGAGGTCGCGATCGATTTCTTAGAAGAGTGGGGGAACAAGCGTACTGGCGACAGCGTACTTCTTTGTATTCGCGGGCTAAGCCGATTTGAACCCTCCTCTGACCAGTTGAACATCCTTTGGGTGATAAGCCATCCTGATCAGGTCTCGTTTGAAGAAATGGAGCAATACGACCTCGTTTATGTGGCATCTCTCAGTTACGCGAACTTCCTGCAACCCATCGTGCAAACAACTGTCAAACCACTACTTCAGGCAACGGATACAGATCGGTTCAGCCAGTCGGTTAAAGCCGCACCCAATGATCCCAATATTCTGTTCGTTGGAAATTCGCGCAACGAATACAGACCGATCGTGCGATGGGCAGTGGAGGCAGATGTGGATGTCGGTGTTTACGGGACGCTTTGGGATCAATTCCTACCGGCCCACATGATTAAGGGCGAGAATATAAGCAACGCGGAACTGCCGTCATTTTACAAAGGCGCCGCGGTGGTTTTGAATGATCATTGGCAATCCATGCGGGAATTTGGTTTTATTTCCAACCGCATCTTTGATGTGTTGGCTTGCGGCGGGCGGCTAATTTCGGACGAAGTTCCCGCGGTATCTTATACGCTTGGGTCCGGTATTCAGCAAGTCACTGGGCCAGATGAACTTAAAGAAGCAGTTTCTAAATCGGCGACGAACACTAATGAACTTTCGGAACTGGTTAGGAACGACTACAGTTTTGACAAGCGTGCCCAAGTCATTCTTGGTGATGTGTCCACGCTGCGGCAACATTCTTACGTGCGCAATCCAGCGCCAGCTGTTCTGCGAAAGCGCGCGCTCAGAGTAAACGGCATCGTCCGGCAGGATGGCACCTATCCTCAAAGCAGTGCCTTTATCCGGCTGTATTGCCCATTGACGAGCGAAAGCGCTTTTGAAGAGGTCGAATTTAGTCTCATCCCTGCGCGTGAGGCGGAAGCGTCCGGCGATGTCGCCATTGTTCAGCGTACCGCGTTCGACACCGAGAAGCAGGCCGACGAATTTATCCGCTCATGCAAATCGTCGGGTACACGGCTGATAATGGACAACGATGATGATTTTCGACTGATCGACGAACGCCACCCAGAGTTTGAGTTCTACAAACCAAAGATAGCAGCCTTTGAAACTGTGATGAACGCCGCCGAGCGGGTTTGGGTTTCGACAGACGTTTTGGCGCAACGTTACGCAGAGGTAAATCCAACTGTACTGGAAAATTGCATCGACCCCCGGCTCTGGCGAAACTACCGGAGCGAATTCGCGTTGGGATCCGGACCATTGCGCCTCGTTTATGCGGGAACTCGCACGCACGACTCAGATTTTGCTATGATTTTTAGCGCTTTGGAGACGTTGGCTTCGCGTTACGACTTCTCTCTGACCTTAATAGGAGTGACCTCCAACGCCCCCAAGCGTCCTTGGTTGAAAGTTGTTGCGCCAGATTCATCGCAAGGTTCTTATCCGCGCTTTGTTCGCTGGCTACGAGAGCTGGGGCAATTCGCCATTGGTCTGGCGCCGCTAGAAGACAGCGCATTCAATTCCGCAAAGTCCGATTTGAAAGTGCTGGACTACGGTGCATTGGGAATTGCGCCGGTAGTATCCAAAGTTGTGTCTTATCGATCGACGATCGAGACGCATGAATGCGGAATTCTGGCCGAAAACACACAAGTTGGCTGGGTTGCGGCACTAAGTGGCCTTTTTGACGATCGAACCAAACTTAACACCATCCGAGATGCCGCACGAACCTATTGCTACAACGAGCGCACTGTTAAGCGGCTATACGAAAAACAAAGAAATTCATTGTTTGACCTCTAGCGGTATCAAGAAGGACTGCCATTCGGTAGCGTATCCAAGCGTGTCACGACGCCGTTTCCAGACCGCCCTTTTGATGTAATGTCAATCTTTTGAATGTATAAAGAGATGAATATGCCTGCAAAAGGAGGCATCACCTGTAGTGCCGCGTTATCATGCTAAACCGAGTCGTATCTTCAAACTCGCTCTGGACAGGCCCGATCCAAAACAAAGATTAGTCGAACGCAGGAAGCGACCGGCTTTATGCCCGCCCAAAGATTCCAGAGAAAAGCTTGAAACCTCGTTCCGAATTCGATGAGCTATGCGTTTCCGGTGTTTGCAGAAGAAGATCGTTTTTCCTCAATGGAAAAATGGATGAGCCGGTAAATCCATGGCGCTCTCTTTCCGGAACGTTGGCCTCGTCTAGCTCTTTGGCCGAAGAAAAGTTGAGCATTGAGTATTTTCGGGGGATCTTGAAGAGCATGCCCAGATTGCGCTGAACGTCTGCCGCGCCAAACCGGCGAACATGATCGTCTTGACCGAACCAGGCAATGGCGTCCTCCTTGCTGATTTTTCCAAGGTCTTCGGCAGATGTCCCGCCCATAAACGGTATGCACATAAAATGTACCCCGTCAGGCTTCAGGGACCGGTGAAGGTCAAAAAGGACCGCTGAAACATTGCAGGGTATGTGCTCCATTACGTGCGAATGGATAATCAAATCATAATGGTTCGACGGTAGTTTTGCAGCATCTACGCAAAGATCGAACTTGCGCACAGAACAGAACGGAAAATTCTTGGGCTCTATGTCAACGGGGTCATATTTGACGTTCTTACCGGTGAGAACGTCAAAAAGCGATTTTTCAGGCGCTAAATGCAACACTCGTATCCCTGGGCGGGGAAAATCATACTTGTCCAGAAGCAGTTTCAAGAACCGTGTGCGCTCGAGCGAGTTGCATTGCCCGCACCGGACTCCTTTTCTGGAACCCATGTCTTGCCAGTCTTCTGAACCGCAACAATTGCATTTCATTCGGTGCTTTACCTTCTAAATTACTCTTCGTATTCCCAATGTACCTAACCCGAAAGGTGAACGCATACGTGATTAAGTGCAAGGGTACCCATATGACCAGCTTGCATTGGGCATACGGAACGGCAGGATAACCACATCAGGCTAGGTTTTTCTTACTTTTTTCGATGTCATGATCATGGTCGGTGCATGAATGAAGACGACACTAAATTTTGCAGGCGTGGGTCTGCAATGGCCGAGTTGCCACCAATTGTCAGAAACGCAATCTCATGGCTGATTCGTTTCCCGACTTGTGTTGGATACGGGACTTTGCGTTCGGAGCATTCAACCCCGAGACGATCAGAGAGGGAAACTGATGGCGATGCCCGGTCAACGGATTCCATTCTCGAATACACAGTCCAATACTTCAATCCAGCTTGTTGATAGCCGCCGGAAACTGGCTTAGCCGTTGTCAGCTGATGCAAAGCGGAGCATGAAGATACGGACTTCGAAATTTTCATCGGCAGTCAGGACGATCCCGAACTTATCGAAGAGTTCCTGACCAAGTAACGTGAAATTGACTTAGTTCTCGACGATGGGGGCCACATGATGCCGCACATAATCGCGTCGTTTGAGCTGCTTTATCATCGGCTGAGTAAGAATGGTTGTTACATCGTAGAAGACACACACATGCTATTGGCCCGAGTATCAAGGCGGCTTGGGCGCGAAAGGCAGTTTTATGGAATTCGTCAAATCATAACTCGATGAAATAAACGCAATCCATACGCGAGGTGCGCTTCCGCAGACTGAATTCACCCGATCGGTAGACTACATTGCCAGCTATGACGGCGTTGTCGCCTTCGAACGGAGGCCACAGGCCACCGTCGAGCCCCAATTACCGGTCCGATGAACGGCATCAAGTGATTTAAGCCAAGCTTGTTCTGCACAGGCTCGGGTTTCACGGGCCTGCTTCGATTCTGATCGGTTCGCCACCGTCCTTTGCGTTTCCCACCGGCACCTATGGCGCATCAATTGATAGGCCGCGGAAACCAACGCACCCGTGTTGAATTTCCGTTCGGATCAAAAACGGGCTGCCCGTTTCTGATTTTTCAGAACGCGAACTTGCAGGCGGATTCCCGTCATGCTGTTGGTCCGGGTCGCCCGTCGATCTGGCCAGGCAAGTTTCCCACGGGATGAATGTTAGACATTTTGTGACGAGGAAGTTCAGTTGCGACTGGCTCGCAAAGCCGTTGTGGAAAATAGAGACCGGATGGAGCGTCCTAATCACCCGCCCCATTTTATTAGTCAATTTATATGCTTGGCAGAAATCCACCTAGAAAATCCAATCGCAACGTAAGCTTGGGATCCCCCGCATTGGGCCCCGCTGAACGCACGCGGTTGGATTTCGCAAACAAGGCAATACCTGTATCCACCAAGGACAAGCTGTGGAATTTCGGATGACATAGTTGTTTTTGCTGCACAGCTAGAATAACGAGGCGTCGTAAATTGTCTCGAAAAAAGCGAAAGTCAGTAGAAATCTTATGAAATTTCTAGGTCAAGCAGCATCAATGCCTTCGTATGTTCCAACGACAGCCTGGCTCCGCCACGGGCACTTCGCCTCTTGGTTGGTCAAGGCAATGCGCCCGTCGACGATTGTCGAACTCGGCTCGCATTATGGGTTTTCCTATTTTTCGTTCTGCCAGGCTGTGAAGGAAAATGACCTGCAGTCACGCTGCTTTGCGGTAGACACTTGGCAGGGTGACGAACATGCAGGATTTTACGGTGATGAAGTCTTTGAAGCGGTTGAAACGGAGAACGCAAAATACTCCAACTTTAGCATGCTGCTCCGGAAGACCTTTGCTGAAGCGCTTGATGATATTCCGGATAGATCAGTCGACCTTTTGCATGTCGACGGCCGACATCGTTATTCGGATGTCAAAGAGGATTTTGAAAGCTGGATTCCAAAGCTGTCTCAGAATGCAATCGTCTTGTTTCACGACACAGAAGTTCGCCGCGAAGACTTCGGGGTAATTGAGTATTGGGCGGAGCTTGAGAATCGATACACGACGATCAACTTTCCGTTCCAAAACGGTCTCGGAGTACTTTTTTTTGGCGGCGATGCGACACCGGAAATTTCAGAATTCAGGCAGTTAGCGTCTACGGAAGTCGGCCGTGATACAATCTATGCGCTGTTTTACGCCCAGAGCAGCGATCTTTCATGGAGCGCGAAATTAAGAAAGCTGGAAAGTCGAAACGCCGCAAGCTCTCGGGTAATCAATGAACTCAGGGCGGAATTTGTTAAGAAAGTCAAAGCTTTAAACAGCGAATTCAGCGAGGATCTGGAATCAGCTTGGGACGTAATGGCGCACATAGCCAATGGAAGCCACGAACTTCGTGAAGAAATCGCTTTGGCACGATCACGCCCATCTAAACTGATGAAAGACCGGCTTCATTATAGCGTTCTCAAGAGGCTGGCCAGAAGCCGTTTGCCGTTAAGCGAAAAAACACGTCAGCGTTTTCGGAACAGTAGCGCAAAACGCGACCCCAAACGCAGCTTGAATGGCGAACTTCCTGCGCTTGAAACTCACGTCATTCATAACCGGCACGCGTTTGTTCGGGCTGAGGGTCGGCTAAAAATATCTACTGCATACTCCGCGGCATTGGATGCAATTTTGACCGAGCGGCGCGTTGGCTTCAGTGGCTCGTTGGACAAGTTTTCCAAACTGCGCCGAGAGATTGAAGCTGCAGGCCAAAGCGTTGATTATTCGATGCTTCCAAGCTTTTTGGCCGCTGCTAGAAGAAAGTCCCAGAATGGTCCGGTAGTTCGTCCTCAGAACTTCGTCGTGACTCCTAAAATCCCTGATGGTCTGGTCATCTATACGTCTTTGTTTGGGAACTATGATCATCTGCCGCCCGTGTGCATGGAGCACCACGGTGTTGAGTTTGTCTGTTTTACCGACCAAGACATCTCCGCGCCTGGATGGAAAATAGAACGCAGAGAGCCCTCGCACACAAGCTCCAACCTTGCGGCTAAGTATTTCAAGCTAATGCCACATAAGGTTTTTCCAAACCGGGAATACTCTTTGTTTGTGGATGCGAACACGCTCTTTAAGGGGCGCCTTGATTCATTTGTGGCCAAGTGGCTGCAGGCGCATGACTTTGTCATGTGGAGGCATCCAAACCGGGATGATATCGTTGATGAGGCCGAAGCGATCATTCTGGCGAACAAAGATGACCCAGAAACCGTCAGCCGCCAAATGGCAAAGTATGAAAAGGAGGGTTTTCCGCGTCACGCCGGCCTCTACGAGTGTTCCTTTATCTGGCGCAAGCACCATAGCCCCGAAATCAAAGACTTGATGGAAGCTTGGTGGCAGGAAGTATCCACGCAGTCTTGCCGCGACCAGATCAGTTTTTATCACTTGGTACACAAAAAAGGGCCGAAGCCGCTTGCCCTCCCCAATTCTCTGGGAGACTCTCGCGACAATGTACTTCTTTCCAAGTTGCCGCACCAACCATGCGTTCAAAGGAAATTGACAAAACCGAAGAAGCGGCAAAAGGTGGTATTTCTGTTTGATGAAGAAAGCCGCTCATTTGGGTCTACATTTATGCGATCCAATCAATTGGCGTCGCTGCTGAAAGAACAGTTGCAGGATACGGCTGACGTTTCATGCACGACCAACCTTGCCTCAGTGGAGGATAGTTTTGTCGTGGTTGGAAAGCGCCTTATGGACCGGATCAGTGAAAACCAGATACATGATCTTAGAATGCGAAACGTGGCGATTGCAGCTGACCCTGTAGATGCTGTGGTATCGCCTGAAAGAGCGTCGCATTATGATATGATCATCGCGGCGTCGCTTAAGGGTCTTGAGAACGTTAGAGGCACCTCTCCTTCGACGCCCAGCTACCTGTTGACACACCATGCAGATCCCAGAATTGATGTCGCTGCAGCACCGGAAGATAAATTGAGGATTGGGTATTTCGGCGAGCTGGTAAATACGGTTGGCAGCGAAACCCTCAGGCACCTCGTTGATTACAACCTGATAACGACGAACAAACTGGAAGACAGTTGGCTGACCAAATTGGCCAACTACAACACCCATTTTGCTGTTCGCAATGTTCGCAAAATCGATGGTTTCAAGCCGTTCACAAAGGGTTTCGTCGCCGCAAAGTGTGGTGCCGTGATTCTTTGCGAGCGCAACGTTGGCGACAACCAGTTTTATCTGGGCGATGATTACCCGTACTACGTACCCAGCAGTGAGTTGGACGAAATTGAGCGTTTCCTTTTCGAAGTAAACGACGATTTCGGGTCCGCATCGTGGAAGTATGCCTTGGATATAATGGAGTCTGTTCGCCGCCGCTCGTCCGCAGAGTGGATCGCGCAGGAATTCCGCGCGATATTGTCGGAAGCGTGGGGTTGAGGCCCCGCGTTTTCGACGGTTTGGCGATTTCGGCCTGAGGTAAACCAACACCGCGCCAGCGGGTCACTATTAATTGCGCCTTTATGACTCTTTCAAGGTGCTATGACCAGATTCTCTGAATGGGCGATTTGGCGACCCCGGCAGATTGGGGCGAATTTCAAACTATCAATAACTTGCATCAAAGATTTCCGAATTTTTATCGTAACAAATCAATAGCTTTTTTGGTGAAGTTACAGCCAAGTCCAATGCGGCCTGTTTACGAGTCAACCCACTGATCAGTGGGACCACCAATGCATCAGCGCGAGACTTGCTCTTCCGTTTCATTGCCATAGTCAGTTTCCCTTGCTGTAGAAAATGCAATCAAAGTAGCGGCATAAGGCTGTGAGAGGTGCAGTCTTCCTAGCCTCGTCGACCATGGATCACTTGGCAAACTTCGCATATTCGCAGTCAGCTAAGCATTGGCGAAATTGGCGGAAAGATGCACGAATGGGAACTCGGAAAGATCGGCTGTTCGATCTACCCGATGAACCAGGAAGACTAGCCTGTTTATACACAGATTTTGAAAGCCGAAGCATCGTGATTTCAGCCGAACACGGTATGAAATCAAACGCCCTTGAGTGGCTGATCACCTCCGCGCTTGCAACCGCGCAGGAACGCTGACGTGATCCCTATTCACAAACCCAAAGGTCCCCCTTTCGCCAACCCCTTGCATTGACTATGTGTAGCAGAACGCCAGCGGAGCGTCGCCGGCCCTTGATGTCTGCCTTGAACAATCGGGAGCGCGCCAATGTTCTTTCTCCGTCCGGCACTTGCTGCATTTTGTGTATCTGCATTGCCTGCAGTTGCGATAGCGCAGTCCGAGGTGGCCGCGTCGGAAGGTCTGCAAATTGAGCTGAATACGGTTCAGGATGTCGAAAACGCCTGCCGACTGACCTTTGTCGTGGAAAACCAAACTGGGACAGCCATTGACGAAGCCAGTTTTGAGACAGTGATCTTTGATGCCTCAGGTAGCGTTGTCAGACTTTCTCTATTCAACTTCCGTGACTTACCTACGGAACGACCACGTGTGCGCCAATTCGATTTGCCGGGCATGGCCTGCAGCTCGGTCGGAAAAGCCCTGATCAACGGTACCAACGCATGCAAGGTGGCGGGGGCGGACAGTTCGATATGTGAAGACGGGCTGAAACTGCAAAGCCGAACAGATGTGGAGTTGATTGGATGAGCCCCTTTGATGCATTGCGCGAAATCCTTGATCTGGGCGGGCCTGTTGTTGCGATCCTGATCGCGATGTCGGTGGTGACCGTTGCGGTCACGCTTTACAAACTCTGGCAATTTGCTGCATCCGGGGTCGGGCGTCACCGGGTGTTGTCCGAGGCGTTGGCGGCCTGGGATGCAGGCGATCCGCAAACCGCCCACGCCCGCCTGGACAAAAGCCGCAGTTACCTTGCCCCCCTGGTACGGGTTGCGATGAATGCCTCAGATACGCCGGGTCTGGACCAACGGCTGGATGCCGAGGCCGGTCTGGCGCTTGCCGGGCTTGAACGCGGCTTCCGACTGATGGACACCGTGGCGCAGCTTGCGCCGCTGCTGGGTCTGTTTGGCACGGTCCTGGGGATGATTGAGGCGTTTCGCAGCCTGCAATCCGCTGGATCGTCTGTCGACCCATCCCTGCTTGCCGGAGGTATCTGGGTTGCCCTGCTGACAACGGCTGTGGGGCTTGCCGTGGCGATGCCGACCTCGATGCTGTTGTCCTGGTTCGAAAGTCGCACGGCACGCGAACGGGTCTTTGCGGACAAGGCGCTGCGCACAATTCTGGTGCCGGGGCAGGCCGTTTCGCAGGCCGACGATGTGCGGGCTGTGGCGACCGCCCCCGGACATGCGTAACACCGCACCCTTCGTACGGCGTCCCATGTCGATGACTCCGCTCATCGACGTGATTTTCCTGCTGTTGCTGTTCTTCATGTTGACCTCGACCTTTGCCAAATATGGCGAGATCGAGCTGAGCAATGCAGTGGGCGGCAGTACGACTTCGACGACACCGACCGAGCGGTTGTTCCTGCAGTTGGGGTCGGAGCGGCTGGTGATGAACGGGCAAACGGTCTCTCTCAATGATCTGGAAACGCAATTGGAGGCCGGGCAGGTTCTGGTCAGTTTGGACCCGGATACAACGGCGCAGCGTGTCATCGACGTATTGGTCCGGCTGCGCGGGCGTGACGGGTTAAGCGTTCTGGTGCTGGAATGATCAAGTACAGGCGCCCCAAACGCAGACGCGACTCGACGATTGCGCTGATAAACGTCGTTTTCCTGATGCTAATCTTTTTCCTGCTCACCGGCACGCTGGCCCCGTCGTTGGATCCGGATCTTGAGCTCGTGAACACCGCAGACCTTGAAGGGCGCGAGCCACCTGATGCGCTGATCCTGCACGCCGACGGCACGCTGAGCTATCGTGGAACGCCAACAGATCCCGAAACGCATATGCGTGGCCAAGGGGACGAAGCCGTGCGCATCGTCCCCGACCGAAACGCACCGGGCCCACGTCTGATCGAGGTGACTGGCGCTTTACGCCGTCTGGGCGCGTCATCCGTCTTTGTTGTGACCGAGAAGGCGCTGGAATGATCCGCCGGTCGGTTATGATTGCGGTGGTGGCCATTCTGGTGTCGCTGTTTTTGCACCTGATGGGGTTAAGCGTGACCGGGCAGCGGCTTGCAGAAGACGCGCCAGGCGGCCAAGCGCCTGAATCAATTGAGCTAAGCACGACATTCGAGGATCTTGCCGAGGTTGTCGCCGAACCGATTGAACCTGAACCGGCCGAGGCACCAGAGCCACCGGTTGAAAGGCTGCCTGAGGAACCGGAAATCCCGGTCAGTGAGGCGCTTGTGGCGTCTGAAAACCCGCAGGAGGTTTACGCGCCTGATATCGGCGAAGCCGAAGTGGTTCAGCCGACTGCCACGGAACCGGTTGAGCCTGATGTGGCAGAAACCGAAAACACATCCGACGGCGATGCCGCCGCCAGCGAAGATGTCAATGAAACCCCGCCGGTCGAGGCGGAAACAGCAACCGATGTGCCCGAAGGAATCCCCGAGGCAGTCGCGGTCGAGCCAGAGGTCGCGACCGAAGTCCAGCCCGTATCGCCCCAACCGCAAGAGCTGGCGGCGCTGCCGGTCACCCCGTCGCCCAAGGCCGCGATTCCCGTTGTCCCGTTGGAGACCGAGGCGATTGAGCCGGATGATCCGGTTGATCCAACCGACCAGGAAGCAAATGAAGACGTGACGGAACTGGCCGTGACGTCTTCGATCCGGCCGCAGCGCCCTGAACGCCAACCGACGCCGGAACGGCGGGGCGTGCTGAATGGCGCGCGGGACTTCAGCGAGTTGCAGTTCCCGTCAGAGGTGGTTGAATCGCCCCTTTACGCCTACAGGCGCGAAGGGCTGGATGCCTTCACGTCTGGCAGCAGTGGCAGCCGTTCGGGCGGGCGTGGCCCCGGAAATTCAGACACCACCAATTATGCGGGTGAGGTGTTGGTCCACCTGAACCGCGCGCCCCCCGTATTTGTTGCTGCCCGGGGATTTGCCAAGGTGTTTTTCGAAATCAATCCCGATGGCACGCTGGCCTGGGTCGATGTCATCGACAGTTCAGGGTCGTCCGATGTTGACCGGGCCGCAAGGGCGCAAGTGCAGGCGGCTTCGCCCTTTCCGCTGCCGCCAGGTGGGGTCAGCCGCAAGCTGTCTTTCTTCTACACCAGCAATTGATTGGTGGGTTTCATCATCCGATTTACCCATCACAGAACCCGTTTTGAGCGGGATTTTGCCCGAATCTGCCCATTTTCGGAAGGTGGGGTCAGACCCCGGGAAGTCTCAATTGCATACATGTACGTTTTTTGGCATTTAAAGGGGCATCGTCGCATTTCTTTGATCAACTTTTTGTAACGAAACACTGCTGATCGCGAAACATACGTAAATACTCAGGAAATTGGGTTTCGTGCGGTATTCTGCATTTGCAAAGATGCAACAAATACCAACCTTGCCCAGAATGAAATGCAGCGAAACCATTGCGCACGCTCGGAATTTGTCCGAGTAGGCCAGCAGTCGCTATAGCGGCTGCACTCCTCTCAAAACTTGTGGGTTTACCATGAAAAATCTTCTCATTGCATCGACGGCTCTGATTGCAACTGCAAGCGTTGCAGCGGCCGACGTTAAATTCAGCGGCTACGGTCGTTTTGGTATTGGCTACCAAGAAGATCGCACCGGCACTGTTAACAACTTTACCACGGACGCAAACGGCGACATCGTTGCTGATGGCACCGCGAACGTCGACACCGACAACACCATCCTGGTCTCGCGTTTCCGCCTGAACATCGACGGCACCGCAGAAACCGATGGCGGCGTTGAGTTCCAGGCACGTGTGCGTCTGCAGGCTGATGACGATTCCGGCAACGGCGAACAGAACAGCGCGGGCCTGAACGGCGCACGCTTCTCGGTCATCTACGGTGGTCTGCGTGTTGACGCTGGCAACGTTGCAGGTTCCTTTGACAACCTGGCAAACTACTTCGGTAACGAACCGGGCCTGGAAGAGTTTCTGGGTCAGTATTCGGGCGTGAACTACAGCTTCCTGGAGTACACCTCGACCGGTTCAGGCGCGAATGCTGTGTTCTTCCAGTACGCAGTTGGCGATTTCGCATTCGGCGCGTCATATGACCAGGCAACGATTGCTTTTGACGGTGTTGCGCAGGACGCAGACCGCTGGGACGTCAGTGCAACTTACACCTTCAACAACATCACCGCTGCACTGGCCTATGGTCAGACCAAGGCGAACGTGAACAGCGCGAGCGAAAAGCAGTCGCTGACCGTTCTGACCCTGGGTGCAGAATTCGGTGACTTCTCGGGTACTCTGTTTGTTGCGGACGATGACGTTGTTGATGATGCCGAGAACGGTACCGCATACGGTCTGTCGCTGGCATACAATCTCGGCGCCGCAACCACCCTGCAGTTTGCTTACGGTGACGGTTCGGCTGACAACGATACCCGCAATATCGGTATTGGCGCCATCTACGACCTGGGCGGCGGTGCATCGCTGCGTGGTGGTATCGGCGAAATCAAAACGGGTGACGAAGACGGGCGCATCCGCGCTGACTTCGGTGCTCAGTTCAACTTCTAAGTTGAGCTAAACTACAAAGTTTAAGGGCAGGTCTTCGAGCCTGCCCTTTTCTTTTGCTAGCTTATTTCTTCTCAAAGAACAGGATGACCTCGCCCAGCCGGACGCCATAACGCGAGACATAGGCTCGGTTCAGCAGACGGTCATCGTCCAGCAGCCACATCCAGTCGTCAAAGTTGACCCGCATGGTGCCCTCTTTGACCGGCAGGTCGATCTTGTATGTCCAATTGAATGTATCGCCGCGCTCGACCCCGGTGGCGGTTCCCAAAACGCCGGGCGCCGTGCCGGTCCAGGTGTCCTCGCCCGTCTTAGTCAACGTCCAGACACGCTGCTCGGTGGCGCCGTCATCATAGACGAAATCCTCAACCAGGGTCAGGATTTCACCATCCCACGTTCCGTCGATATCCACCGTAAAGCGGCGCGGAACGTTGCCCAGAACATCCTGAAACTGGCCATAGGCGACGGTCTTGCCCTCAAAAAACTCTTCAAGGTTCAACTGCCGATCAGACAGAAAGGTCTTGGGAACGCGCGGTTTAGCTGAACAGGCAGTCAGAACGGCCAGTCCGGCGACTGCCAGGCCCGCAACAAGGACCCGACGCGAGATCATTGCAGCGGCCTTTGTTCTGCGTCCGCATCATAGCCGTTTGAACTGGGGACATGTGCGGATTTAACCTCGGGCGCGGGGCGCATCGTGGCAATCAGCTCTGCGACCTTGATGCCGAACTTGCGCATCTCGGACCGGTTCATGATTACACCGTTTTCGGTCAGGTACATCCAGTCGGTGACGTCCAAAGTGTGCCCACCGGCATCCTCGGGAAGAATAATGCGGTAGGTAAGTTTGACAGTTGATCCTGAAATTGTTCCATGACCTTCACCGACGATGTCATCCGCCGTGGCGATGAACGTATTGCCGGTGCCCAGCGTCAGATACCATTTACGTGTCATCTGTTTGCCATTGGAATAGGTGAAATGCTCGGACAACGTGCCGGTGTTGCCATCCCAGTTCCCAACCATACGGGCGACAAAGCTGTTCGACATCTTGCCGTTCGGACCATAGATCAGCCCTTCGGACAGGATCTCTCCGTTCAGAACCTCTTTCATTTTGAATGCAGGCCCAGTGCCGGTGTAGTCGGCCGGTGTTTGTGACCGGAAGCTCAGGAACCGGTTCTTGGCAATAAACAAAGCGAGAGTGGCGAACAGTAAAACAACAAGCGTTTTCATTTGGCTGAGACCTCCGTGGGCAACGTCAGGACCATGCCAAACGCGCCAAGTTTCAGGATGCAGGGTAGTACCGCATAAGCCAGATTGAGTGTTTCCAGGGCTTGGGCGGAATTCGATTGGCCAGGTGAAAAGCCGCTGCGTTCCAGCAGGGGCAATGTAAAGAAGGCGGCAAGCGCGAGGCCCAGCTTGCCCGCAAAGGACCAGATGCCGAACGCGGCTGAGGCGTTCAGGCCGGCGCGGGTCAAAACGACCGAGAACATGGCCGGCAGGACCACCATATCGGCCCCAAGTGCCGCACCCGAGGCAAGGCAGATCAGAGCAAAGCCCAAAAGCTCACCCGCCGGCAACATCGCAGCACCTATGAAGCTGGCAATAGACAGCGGCATAGCAATGATTAGGGTCTGTTTCGGACCAATGCGATTGCTGAGCTTGGCCCAAAGCGGCACGCTGGCGCCGGCGCTGAGGAAAAACAGGATCAACAAGGGACCCGCCTTGCCCGGCAATTGCAGCCTGTCTTCGACGAAGAACAGAAACAGGGTTGAGGTAATGGCGACCGGCAAGCTGTTGACCAGCGCCAGCGCCAATAGTCGCAATGCTCCAGCCCGGCCCAGCCCTGCAAAAGACAGGCCCTCGCCAGTAATAGGCGTGCGTCGCCACATTGGGAATGTCAGCGCGATAGTTACGATCGACAGGACGCCCAGAAACAGCCCAAAGGCGGGGTATCCCTGTGCGCTCGCCCCTAAAGCGACGAACAGTGCAGGCGCGCTCGCGGCAATGACAACCCCCGCCAATTGTCCACCTTCACGGAAGGCTGCCAGTGTCATTAACTCTTTTGCGCCTGGTGTTTTGGCCAGGGTTGCGCTGCGCCCGTAAAGCAGGATGGTCCCGAGGCTGTAGGCCGAGAACAGCAGGATCAGGATCAGAATCAACGATGTCACGCTTGCGCCCTGTGGCAAGGCAAAGAGCAGCGGAAAGCCAACCGCCAGCCCAACGGCGGCCATAGCGGCGAATAGCAACTGACCATTCGGCCATCGATCGATGGCCCAGCCTATCAGCGGGTCTTGCACAAGATCCACAAGCCGGATCAACAGCAGCACCGTTCCAATCACCCCAAGGCTAATTCCAAGGTTCACGGAGGCAAAACGCGGCAGGTGGATATAGAGGGGAATACCCGCCGCTGCGAGCATCAGCGCATAGAGGCTGACCCGGGGATACAGCATCACTGTCCCTTCAATTGCCGCGTAAAGCTTGCGGATCTGGTATTGTCTCCCAGAAAGATCGACATGAATGTCTTTTTGACGCCTGGCCCGGACAGGGTGCAGGTTTTGCGCCCGTTCCGCCAGAAACCAACCTTGTTCGGCCCTTCCGAGATGGCCAGATAGCTGTCGCCTTTGCTGACAGCCTGAAAGCACTGTTCAAGCTGGGCTTGTGTCAGCCCGCTGTTTCCTTGCCGTGTCATCTCATCCAGCGTGGATTCGACCAGAGCCTTCTGCTTGAGGTTTTTGCGGTAGGTCAGCTGCAATCCGAAATCATCGCTCCAACTGAACGGGGCACCGCCTGGCGTGAACAGCTTTGCGTCATAGATCGGCAGGCCAAGGTAACGGAACGTGGCGGACCCGCGCAGTTCGGCGTTCGGCAATTCGTTCGACACGGTTGACGCCGCCAGCCCGACTGGGGCCAGCAAGGTCAGCGACAGCAGAGCAACGCACCAGACCGAGCTATTCGGCCGCGACAGGGATGACCGGGTCATTTTTGGCAATGCCATTGTCAGCTCCGATGGTTTGCGGGGTGCCTTTCAAGTGCGCGACAACATGCATCGCGCTGGCAATCCCGTCTTCGTGAAAACCATGCCGGTTATATGCACCGGCAAACCACGTTTTGTTCAGTCCCTGCATGTCGCGAATTTGCCCCTGGGCCTTCAGTGCGGCTTGATCGAAAACCGGATGGGCGAATTCGACTTCGTCATAGATTTTGTCTGCGGGAATATCCGCCGCAACATTGAGCGTTACAAACATCGGATCACTGTCCGGAATGTTCTGTAACCGGTTCATCCAGTAGGTAACGCCGACATTTCCGGCCTGTGAACGATAGGTCCAGCTGGACCAGCAGGCCCGTCTTTTGGGCATCTGACCGGGATCGCAATGCAAGACGGCCTTGTTGGGCTGGTACTTGATCGCGCTAAGGGCAGCAATTTCTTCGGGTGTGGCGTTGTCGCCCAGAATGGCCAGCGACTGGTCGGAATGGGTGGCAAGGATGATCTCATCATAAAGGTCAGCCTGGCCTTCGCTGAGTACGGTCACGCCCAGTTCATCCCTCTGAACATGCTGCACGGGGGAGGCGACGCGGATTTCGCAACCGCGGGCGCGCAATGCAGCCTCGATCCGGCGGACATATTCAATGCTGCCGCCTTTGACCGTCCACCACTGATGCTGCTTTGATCGATCACCGGCCAGCAAGGCATGATTTTGGAAGAACTGCACCAGCGAACGTGCGGGAAAGCGGTCAATGAATTCGACGGGGGTAGACCAGATCGCCCCGCACATGGGCATCAGATAGTTGTGGCGGAACCAGTGGCCCAAACGTAGTTCGTCGATCAGTTCGCCAATCGTAGTGTCATTGTTCTTGGCAGCTTCCGGGGCTTCTTTGCCAAAGCGCAGAATGTCCGAAATCATCTTGTAATAGGCCGGACGCATCAGGTTGCGTTTTTGCGCTGTCAGAGTGCGCAGATTGTTCAATCCGTATTCAAGGCGACCATTGTCGATCGTAGCGCCAAAGCTCATCTCGCTTTTGGTGACCGGGACGTTCAGCTCGTCGAACAGTTTGGTCAGGTTGGGGTAGGTGGAATAGTTGAACACGATAAAACCGGTGTCGACCGGTTGATCACCGTTTTTACCAGCCATGACCGTTCGGGCATGGCCGCCCAGTCTTGGCTCGGCCTCATAGACCGTTACATCATTGTCTTCGGATAGATAGTAAGCTGCGGATAGGCCTGATATTCCTGCACCTACAATTGCGATTTTCTTGCGTGCGCCCCTTGGTTCGTCGAACATGTGATCCCCTTAGTTCGGCAATTTAAAAGGATTACGCATCAGATGCGTGTACGGATCAATCACGTTGGACTTTTTTTGAACGTGCGTTACATCGTGATGTCTTGCCCGGTTTTTTGAGCGTTAACGTGATCCAGCTTTGTTGCCGATCCGTAAAATCCTTAAAATGTCTGAAACAACACGAAACCAATGTCCGGGCCATATGTACCCGACAGTCCGGATGGCCCAAGCATGAGCAGTTTTGACGGAAAAACCTATTGGATCGTTGGCGCCAGTGAGGGGCTGGGCCGATCTTTGGCCGAGGCGCTAAGCCGACAGGGGGCAAAACTGATCCTCTCGGCGCGCAATGCGGCGCGATTGGCCGAGATTTGCAAAACCCTTCCGAACGCGCGGGCGGTGCCGTTTGATGTGACCGACCTGGCGGCTGTGCGCCGGGCCGTTGCAGATGTCGGCGTGGTGGATGGGCTGGTCTACAATGCCGGTGCCTACGAGCCTATGAAATCGGCCGATTGGGATACCGAAGCTGTTCTGTCCATGACAGACGTGAACTACCTTGGCGCGCTTCGTGTGTTGGGTGAGACGGTGCCAGGGTTTCTACGGGCCGGACAGGGCGACATTACCCTGATCGGGTCTTTGTCTGGCTATCGCGGGCTTCCGGCTGCTGTCGGATACGCGGCCAGCAAGGCGGCGCTTGTCTCATTGGCTGAAACGATGCGATTTGATCTGGCAGGCACGGGGGTAACTGTTCGGATCGTCAATCCAGGTTTCATTAAGACCCGCCTGACCGAAAAGAACACGTTCAAGATGCCGATGCTGATGACGCCCGAGGACGCGGCGGATCGGGTGATCAGGGCGATGTCGCGCCGACGGTTCCGTACCGACTTCCCGGCACCGTTTTCTTGGTTGATCCGGCTGCTGGATTATTTGCCGGATTGGCTGATTTATCGTGGAAAATAGACTCTAATCAGGTCGTCTACCCAAACTGTCCCTGACAAAACCAGCCTGCCGACATCGTGCCGCCATGGCCGTAAAACAGCCACAGTCGCTCACCCTGTTCGGTGACCACCACCCAGTAGTCCCGCACGCCGCTGCGCCAGTTGGGGTCATCCAGCCACCATTCCGGCGCGATCCGTTCCGGGCCGGTGGCCTGTGCCAACTGCCAGTCGCGCCCGCGCCAGCGAAAGGCGGCTGGAACATCCGGGGCTTCAGCGGCCATCACCGGCTCGGGCTGCCACATCTGCAAGGGGCGCGGGCGCGGTGGGGCGGGCCAGTCGCGCGCAGGGTCAGACCATGCTGCCGCCAAAGTCTGTGCTGTTTTTTCGGGGATATGCGACGCGGCCGGATGGCGGCGTGTGATCACCTCCAGCCCGACCCGCGCGCCCAGTTTGCCGATCAGATCATCTACGGCTGTATTGCCCTCCAGCCGCGCGCGGGCCACACGGCGCGCCTCGGCGTGACCGGCCACTGTGCGGGCGTGGATGGGTTCGGTCTGGATCGCCTCAAGCCGCAGCATGTCGATGCCATAGCCTGCGTCGATCTTATCGATTTTCATCTCTAACAAAGGGCGAATGCGGTATTTGTCATAAGTGGGCCGAGCCAAACCAACCTCGATGATCTCGGCCGCCTGATCGGCGCGATGCGCCTCGAGCCGCAGGGTGCGGACGCCACGCGCCTTCTCTTCCAGCTTCGTGCACAGCGTGGGCAACACCCGGTCGATGGCGGCCATCACGTCCTCGATCAACCCGATCGGGTTGGGCAGGGTCATCCGCACCGCAAAGTGATGCGGCGGACGCGCGGGGGATACCGGTTCGGGCGCGCTGCCCATCGCTTGGTCCAGTCTCATCACCAGCCCGCGCCCGAACCGTCGGGCGAGAGAAGCCCGGGGTTGGCCCAGCAGATCGCCGATCCGGCGCAGGCCCAGCCGGTTTAGTTGCGCGACTACCTGATCCTCCAGCCGCAGCGCCGCAATCGGCAGGGGGCTGAGCGCGCCATAAGATTGCCCTGGTGCTGCGATCCGCGCGCCACCGCCCAGCGCCATCACTTGCGGCGCGGCCCCGCCCTTGGTCCAGTGCCGCCGTTTCCCTGCGCGCGCGCGGGTGGCGCGTGCCTCTTGGCTGATGGCGTCGCCGTTGCGGTCAGACGTGGCCTCTTGCCCCGCATAACGCGCCAGCGCCCAGGCTGCGCCCAGCGTGTCGGCGATACCCATCTGAACGCTTAGCCCCATATCGGCGCAATCGGTTTCAATGACGCTCAGCAGCGCCTCCTCCCCGCCGAACAGATGCGTGCAGCCCGACAGGTCGACGATCAGACCATCGGGGATCTCTTCAGCCACCCATGGGCTGAACTTGCCGGCCCAGCGGCGCAGCGCGGTCAGAAACGCGGCCTCGGCCGGGGCGTTGCGGTGTCGCGTGATCAGGGCCGCGCACATGGCATGGGCATCACGCACGGGCTGGTCCACACGCAGACCTGCGGCCTGCGCTTCCGCGTTCAATGAGGTGATCACCTGCATGTTCGACTGTTCCGCAACCACCGCCAAAGGGCCGACATGCAGCCCCCGCGCGGCACGGATCAGCCGTTCAGCCCCCAGACGGGGGAACCACAGTGAGAGTATTCGGCGTTTTGGCATTGGCAGACATCAAAATGTTCCCATTTTGTTCTTACCGTAGAATCATGCCTCGAGTCCACGCTTACCCGCAGGTCAGGCGTTGAATGATTCCGGCTCCGTTCACGAAAACATTCAGCCGGTCGATGCGATAATCCTGTGTGGCAATGTCATCAGGACCCAGAACACGCGACCGTTCGGGCAACTGGGCTTGGATGGTCGAAACCGGTTGGCCGATGGAATCGGCAAAATCGCCGCCCAGGCAAAAGGCCAGATCAACCGGCGCGTCCGTTGAGGCGGGTGTTTCCACGGGTGCAGTCGTTTCAGCACAGCCTGCCAGCAAGACCAGCGCGGGAATAAATCGGTGCATTGGCGTTTCTCCTTCTGACAATGTCGTTACTGCAATATCAAACATTTAGCCAACCTGCCACCAAAGCGCAGTTGAAAACACCCTGCAATTGACGCAGGGTCGGGGCAAATAAGACAGGGAGACAACGATCATGCGCACCCGTGCCGCCGTCGCCATTCAGGCGGGCAAACCTTTGGAAGTGATGGATGTGAACCTCGAAGGCCCCAAGGCGGGCGAGGTTCTTGTCGAGATCAAAGCCACCGGCCTTTGCCACACCGACGAATTCACCCGGTCGGGTGCTGACCCCGAAGGCCTGTTCCCGGCCATTCTGGGCCACGAGGGCGCGGGTGTGGTTGTCGACGTCGGTCCAGGCGTCACCAGTCTGAAACCGGGCGATCACGTGATCCCGCTCTACACCCCTGAATGTCGTGAGTGCGAATACTGTCTGCACCCCAAGACCAACCTCTGTCAGGCGATCCGCGAAACCCAAGGCCGGGGCCTGATGCCCGACGGAACCTCGCGGTTTACGACTTTGGATGGTGACCCGATCCTGCACTACATGGGCTGCTCGACCTTTGCCAACCACACGGTTCTGCCCGAGATCGCGCTAGCCAAAGTGCGTGAGGACGCGCCTTTCGACAAGATTTGCTACATCGGCTGTGGGGTCACCACCGGCATCGGTGCGGTCATCAACACTGCCAAGGTTGAGATCGGCAGTCGCGCCATCGTGTTCGGTCTGGGCGGCATTGGCCTAAATGTCATTCAGGGCCTACGTCTGGCCGGAGCGGACCAGATCGTCGGCGTCGACCTGAACCCGTCAAAAGTCGAGATGGCGACCAGGTTCGGCATGACCGATTTCGTCAACCCATCCGAAGTTGAAGGTGATCTGGTGCCCTATCTGGTGAACCTGACCAAAGGCGGCGCGGATTACACATTTGACGCCACCGGTAATGTCGGCGTTATGCGCACGGCTCTGGAAGCGGCGCACAAAGGCTGGGGTGAATCGATCATCATCGGCGTGGCACCTGCGGGGGCCGAAATCTCGACCCGCCCATTCCAGCTGGTCACCGGCCGCTCGTGGCGCGGCACCGCCTTTGGCGGCGCGCGGGGTCGGACCGATGTGCCCAAGATCGTCGACTGGTACATGGACGGCAAGATCGAGATCGACCCGATGATCACTCACACAATGGGTCTGGACGATATCAATCACGGCTTCGACCTGATGCATAAAGGCGAAAGCATTCGGTCGGTCGTCGTTTACTAAGACTCTAATACGAAACAACCCGCGTAATGCGGTTGAAAACGGCGCGCGGAATAGTGCGCCGTTTTTTAGTTTGACGTTTACTCCCCTGGCCGTGACGCCCCGGTATCCGACCGAGGTGACCGCACCCGCAGGACGGGCGTGTTGGCTGAGGTCGTGTTGGTTCTGCTTTCGCGCCACACCACGTAGACGCCGGATGCGATAATGACGCTTGCACCGACTGCAACCCAGACGTCCGGGCGTTCGCCAAAGAAAGCCATGCCGAAAATCGTGGCCCAGATGATCTGGCTATATTGACTGGGGGCAATAACCCCGGCGGGTGCCGCACGATAGGCCAGAATGATCAGATGCTGGGCGATGACCGAGAACACACCGACCAGCGCCATCATCGCAAGATGCAGCAGGGATGGTGGTTGATACACGGCAGGCTGCGCAAGGCTCATCACCGCGATGGCCAACAGCATGGGGTACAGGATCAGCACGGCTGAGCGTTCCTCATTCCCGATCTTGCGCACCAGAACCGAGGCGAAAGCGCTGCAGAACGCCGCCATCAACGCAGCCAGATGGCCTAGGGTAATGTCGGTGGCCCCCGGACGAAGAACAATCAAGACTCCGATCAGACCAACACCGACTGCGGCCCAGCGCTGGGCGCGGACCACCTCGCCGAGAATGGGGATCGACAGGACCGTGACAATCAGCGGGAAGGAGAACAGCAGCGAATAGACCTCGGCCAGCGGCAATACTGAAAAGGAGTAAAACGCGCAGGACATTGCGGTGACCATCAAGCCCGACCGCAGCAGCACCAGCCATGGGTGGCGGGGCAGGAAGTTCCCGGTTGTCCGGTCGGTCAGAATCGTGACGGCCATGGGCACAAAGGAAAACAGCGTGGCAAAAAAGATGATCTGCATCACCGAGTAGACGCCGCCAAGCGCCTTGATCAGCGCGTCATGGCTCGCAAAGACCGCAAAGCCCAAAAACGCATAGCCAAGTCCCCGAAGGGTGGAGTTCTGAGTGCTCATCGTTGTGGCCTCGGGCGATGTCTCGGTGTTGTGACTGTGCCATCACACCGCGTATGTTGCGGGTGGCTTGCCTTTGAGTAAACCCATTTTGGTGGCGCGCATAGCCCTTAATTTACCGCTAACATTGCATGGCCGCTATGACGCGGGATCACCGTAGGATCGGGGGTGCATCCTTGGGTTGACGTGCGGATTGAACACCGGCCTTCATTCCCACACCAATGCGGCGCGCCAGCGCGACCCAAGGTGTTGCGGTTTCAGGGGGCAGCGTCTGCGTCGCGACCTCTTCGAACAGATCCAGCCAATGGGCGAAGAACTCGGGCTTTACGTCGGGACGTTCGATATGAACCCGCTGCGGATTGCCGTCATAGCTGCGTTCGAACAAAATCGCGTTGCGCCAGAAGGCGGCGATCTTTTCCTCATGGGCGGGCCAGTTGTGGACATGTTTGTTGAAGACAGGTCCCAGTACCGTGTCCTCGCGCACGCGGGCGTAAAAGGCGCGGACCTGCGCGTTGATCTGGTCCGGCGTTGCAGGAAAGCGTGGGGGCAGGGTGGGTCTGGTCATTAGGATGGTCCGATTTCGACTCTGTTCTGCGGCAATATCCCGTTCTGCGGTCATGCGACAGGCGTGGTTTTGTCGCGCGGGTCCGGTGTCAGAATATGCCGCAACAGGGCCACCGGATGCGCCCGTAGGCTTAGGCGGGTGGCGACGTAGTCCTCGACCACCTGCTCGCCCAAGGTCATTTTCGGCAGGTAGGCCTCGGGTTCATACAGCGCCTCCCCCTCCAGATCTTGCGAGAACAGCGGCAGGGGTTTGGCTGTGGCGATCGCTTTGGCCTGCCACAATGCCTCGCGCCGTGTCAGGTCGCAGGCGGCGAAGGCATCCGCCTCGGCCAGCCGTTCGATCACCGATGGTCCCAAACCGGCACGGCGCCAGACATCGTCGACCTGATGGTAGCCATTGCCGCGCGCGGCTGTCAGCCAGCTGGCATCTTCCTCGCTGAGGCCCTTGATCTGGCGGAAGCCCAGCCGCAGCGCCAGCCCTCCCTGACCGTCAGGTTCCATCACATTGTCCCAAAAGCTGGCATTGATGCAGACCGGGCGCACTTGAACCCCATGCTCGCGCGCATCACGGACGATCTGGGCGGGGGCATAGAACCCCATTGGCTGCGAATTCAGCAGGGCGCAGGCAAATATCCCCGGATGGTGGCATTTGATCCAGGCCGAGGCATAGACCAGCAGCGCAAAGCTGGCCGCGTGGCTTTCTGGGAAACCGTAAGAGCCGAAGCCTTCGATCTGGGAAAAACAGCGTTCGGCGAAGTCCTGTTCATACCCGTTGCGTTTCATCCCGCGCAAGAAAAGCGCGCGGAATTCGCTGACATTGCCGTGCTTCTTGAAGGTTGCCAGAGACCGGCGTAGCCGGTCGGCCTGTTCCGGGGTAAAGCCTGCGCCGACAATGGCGATCTGCATGGCCTGTTCCTGAAACAGCGGCACGCCCAGCGTTTTGCCCAGCACCTCGCCCAACTCGTCCGAGGGGAAGCTGACCTCCTCCTCTCCGTTCCGGCGGCGGATATAGGGGTGGACCATGTCGCCCTGAATGGGGCCGGGGCGGATGATGGCGACCTCAATCACCAGATCATAGAAATTGCGGGGCCGCATCCGGGGCAGAAAGTTCATCTGTGCTCGTGATTCCACCTGAAACACGCCAATCGAGTCCGCCTTGCACAGCATGTCGTAGACGACAGGGTCCTCGGGCGGCAGGGTCGCCAGCGTATAGCTGGTCTGATGGTGCTGACCGATCAGGTCAAAGGCCTTGCGAATGCAGGTCAGCATCCCGAGGCTGAGGACATCGACCTTGAGGATGCCCAGCGTGTCGATATCGTCCTTGTCCCAGCAGATGACCGTGCGGTCCTCCATCGTGGCGTTCTCGATAGGAACAAGCTCGTCCAGACGCCCCTCGGTGATGATGAAGCCGCCGACATGCTGAGACAGGTGACGGGGGAACCCGTCGATCTCATATACCAGCATTAGAGTCTGTTTTAGACGGCGATCTTCGGGGTCGAGGCCAATCTCGCGCATCCGTTCCGCCTCAAGCCCCGCAGCTGAGAAGAAGCCCCAAAGCTGTGATGAGAGGGCTGAAATGGTGTCTTCGGTCAGCCCCATCGCGCGACCGACCTCGCGGATGGCGCGTTTGCCGCGATAATGCACGACCGTTGCGCAAAGGCCGGCGCGATGGCGGCCATAGCGGTCATAGATGTGCTGGATCACCTCTTCGCGGCGCTCATGTTCGAAGTCGACGTCGATATCGGGCGGCTCATCCCGCGCCTCGGAGACAAATCGTTCGAAGACCATCGTGCCCATCTCGGGGCTGACCTCGGTGATGCCGAGGCAGAAACAGACGACCGAATTGGCCGCTGAGCCGCGCCCCTGGCAGAGGATGCCGCGCGAGCGGGCGAAATGAACGATATCGCGGACTGTCAGAAAGTAGGGTTCGTATTTCAGCTTGCTGATCAGGGCGAGTTCATGCGCCAGCATCTTTTTCGCCTTCTCGGACGCGCCAGCTGGGTAGCGCCATTGCAACCCTTCATGCGCCAGACGATGCAGACGCTGGGTCGGGGTTTCCTGTTCGCTGCCCTCGCTGGGGTACTCATAACGCAGTTCGTCCAGCGAGAATGTGAGCAGTTCACTAAGTTCATGCGCGCGGGCGACGGCACCCTCATGGCCTTTGAAAATGCGCAGCATTTCGGACTCGGATCGCAGACGTTGTTCGCCATTGGCTAGTGCCTCGCGGCCCAGCTCATCGACCTTGCGGCGCAGGCGGATGGCGGTCAGCACATCCCCCAGCTTGCGGCGGCCCCCGTGATGCATCATCGGCGTGGCACTGGCGAGGGTGGGGATGTCGAGTTGTTTTGATTTAGTCTCTAATAAAGAGAAATATATGCCATCTGCGCCGTCATACCGGGGGTGCATCAACAGATGTATTCGCCCGGCAAAGCGGCGCGTCAGCTGTTGCGCTTGTGTCCGCCAGCCGTCCGCGCCGCCCGGAGACCGGGCCGTTTGTGGCCACAGCAGCAAGTGGAGACCGTCGGAAAACTCCAGCAGGTCGGACAAGTGCAGGATACAGTCGCCTTTTTCGGCGCGTAGCCGGCCGACAGAGAGAATGCGGCACAGGTTGGCCCAACCCTTCCGGTTCAGGGGCAGGGCAGTAACCGTGGGTGCGTCGGTAAAGATCAGCCGTGCCGCCGGTATCAGGCGGGGCACCGCGTGGATCGGGTACGAGGGCGGTTTGGGGATGTGATCGGGGCAGGGCGGGCCTATGGACGTGTTCTGCGCCTCCCACTGCAGCCGTTCGCGCACCTTGCGGGTGATCTCACGCGCCTGCGTATGGGCGCGGACGATCCCGGCGACCGAGTTGTCATCAGCGATGGCGATGGCGGGCAGGCCCAGGGTGACGGCACGCTCCATATACTCCTCGGGGTGGGACGCCCCGGTGAGGAAGGTGAAATTCGACGTGATCGACAGCTCGGCATACATGACGATTCCATATTATATTCACGTTTTGTTCTTTTTCGAGTCCTTTGCGCAGGAAACGGGTCGATTGGGTTTGGTCCGATGGGCAATGTCGGGAAAAAGGAGACCTGAAATGTTCAAAATCACCGCATTGCCCACCGACGACGTACGCGCCCTTCAGGCCGGTCACCCGGATTCCTATGGCGCAACGCCAGAACGGACCGTTTCAACGGGTGCCGGTAACCCGTGTCGCCACTGTTTGCAAAATATTCCCGAGGGCGAAGAAATGCTGGTCTTGGCCCACAGGCCCTTTTTAGAGACACATCCATATGCGGAAACCGGGCCAATCTTTCTGTGTGCTGTGCCTTGTGAGCGATACGAGGGGCAAGACCTGCCCGAGATCCTGACCTCGTCGCCCGACTACCTAATTAAGGGCTATGGCACAGATGACCGCATCGTCTATGGCACCGGGGCGATCACGCACACGGATCAGATCGGTGCAAAAGTCAGAGATATCTTTGCCCGACCAGATGTGGCCTACATCCACGTCCGATCCGCGCGAAACAACTGCTATCAGGCCCGAATCGACCGAGACTAAAGCTTAACCCTATGCATCCCACGGCGCGGCTGATCCGGATCAACCGCCGGGGCGTCCTCGGAGTGGCTGGACGTCAAGGCGAGGAACACATCCTCTAGATCAGCCTCTTCAGTGCGGACGTCGCGAATGCGGATATTGGCTGCGCGGACAGCTTCAAGAACCTGCTCGGCGTTGGTCTGGGCGCTGCGATATTGCAGCACAAGGTTGCCATCGTCGCGCAAGGCGGCCTCGACCCCTTCGGTTGCGGGTAGATCGACGACTGGGCTGTCAGAAACGATGACCATGGTACGGCTGTCCATTCGGCCCAGCAGGTTGGCGGTGCTATCCTGAGCGATTTTTTCACCGTGGTTGATGATGGCAATCTCGTCACACATTTCCTGCGCTTCTTCCAGGTAATGGGTGGTCAGGATGATGGTCATGCCCTGTTCGTTCAGCTTGCGCACATTTGTCCAGAGCATCTGGCGCAGTTCGATATCCACACCTGCTGTCGGTTCGTCCAGCACCAGGATCTTGGGGTGATGCACCAGCGCCTTGGCCAGCAGCAACCGCCGCCGCATGCCACCCGACAGCGTGCGGGCATAGGCTTCGGCCTTGTCGCTGAGACCGACCAGTTCAAGGATCTCATCGCTGCGGCGTTGGGCCTTGGGTACGCCGTACAAACCGGCCTGCACCTCCAGCGCGCCGCGGGGGGTGAAAAACGGGTCAAGGTTCAGCTCTTGGGGCATCACGCCAATCGCTGCGCGGGACTGGCGCGGGTTGCGGTCCTGATCGTACCCCCAGATCGACACAGAACCCGCTGATTTTACCACCAAACCAGCCAAAATGTTGATCAAGG
Organism: Ruegeria atlantica; assembly: GCF_947495585.1. Taxonomy (GTDB): domain Bacteria; phylum Pseudomonadota; class Alphaproteobacteria; order Rhodobacterales; family Rhodobacteraceae; genus Ruegeria; species Ruegeria atlantica_G. The sequence goes on from NZ_CANLZK010000004.1 coordinate 73,133, forward strand.
TCGATTTGCCGGCCCCGTTCGGGCCCAGCAGGCCAAACACCGACCCCCGTGGAATGCTCAGGTCAATGCCCTTCAGCGCCTGTTTCTCGGGCTGGCCCTTGCCACCCCGATAGGTCTTGCGCAGTCCATCGATCCTGATTGCCGCATCGGTCATGAGACCCTTGCCCCCGGTTTGCTCATCGCTCATAAACGCACCTAATGCATGCCCGCGAGGCCGACAACCAATGAAGGATCGCCAGCCGTGACACTTGATGCACCGGAAACCAAGTTCGTCGAAACCGCACGTGTCGCCTGTGACGGCGGCGAAGGCGCATTGGGCCATCCGCGCGTTTGGTTGCAGATCCCCGAAGATACCGGCTGGGTCGAATGCCCGTATTGCGATTGTAAATACGTGCTGTCGGAGCACGACGCGCAATAAATTCGGAGGCCGGATGCTTTTTGCAGTGCAGCTTTTGCGGGTGTCCGATCAGGACCCGATTGCCACAGGCGGACATCGAGACGTGTATGCCTGTCCGGGGCAATCGCACTTATTGGTAAAGGTGACGCGCCCCCGTAAACGGCCCAACCGATCTTTTGCAAAACGGCTGATCCGGCGGCTTCTGCCCGATTCTGTTTTTCGCAATGCGCTGAAGGAAATCGAGGGTGAGATGAAGGCGGCGTTGAAAAGCGGCACCGACATCGAGCAACTGCCTTTGGCGCGATGTTTTGGCATAGCGCAAACCGACATTGGCCCGGCGATCGTTGTGGAGCGGATCGAATCCGATGACGGACAGCTCGCACATCCCCTTGCGAAGTTGTGCGAGGATGGAGCGCTGAGCGAAGATGTTCTGAATGAACTGAACAGTTTTGCCAAAAAACTGTTTCAGCTTCAAATTGTTGCCCGCGATATTCACGAGACCAACATTGTTTACGGGCTGCGCAATCAAACCCGGATGTTTCTGCTGATCGATGGTTACGGAGAGCGCAATCTTATTCCCTTGCGCACATTGAGCCGCAGATTGAACGACCGGTCTCTGCACAAGCAGATGAACGGCATCGCCGAGCGTGTGGGGCTGATCTGGGACAGAACCGGGCAGGAATTCCGCGTCGCGTGATTGACGGCCTGCGTTAACGTTCCGGCACAGTTTTCCGGCCTCTTGTGTGGATTGACTACCTTCTTTACTGGCCACCCGCGCGGGCCTGTGGCAGAACCGTTTCCAACCAGAACGGAGCGCGCGCATGAGCAATTTCGGAAAAGGGTGTCACCTGCATCTGATTGACGGATCGGCCTTTATTTTTAGGGCCTATCACGCGCTGCCGCCACTGACGCGAAAGTCGGACGGGCTGCCGATTGGCGCAGTTTCTGGCTTTTGCAACATGTTGCAGAAATATGTTGAAGGGAACGCTGGCCCGGACGCACCGACCCATGTGGCGGTGATCTTCGATAAAGGCTCGCACACGTTCCGCAACGATATGTATGACCTCTACAAGGCCAACCGTGAAGCGATGCCCGAGGACCTGCGCCCGCAGATGCCCCTGACACGCGAAGCAACGAAAGCCTTCAACATCGCTTGCAAAGAGTTGGAGGGGTACGAGGCCGACGATATCATCGCGACCCTTGCTGTGCAGGCGCGTGAGGCGGGCGGGCGTGTGACAATCGTAAGCTCGGACAAGGACCTGATGCAGCTGGTTGGCGGCGGTGTCGAAATGCTGGATGCGATGAAGAACAAGCGCATCGACCGCGATGGCGTGATTGAGAAATTCGGCGTTGGCCCTGAACGCGTGGTTGATGTGCAGGCACTGGCGGGCGACAGCGTCGATAACGTGCCCGGGGCTCCAGGCATTGGGGTCAAAACGGCCGCCCTGCTGATCAACGAATATGGTGATCTGGAAACGTTGCTGGACCGGGCCGAAGAAATTAAGCAGCCAAAGCGCCGCCAGACCCTGATCGAAAAGCGCGACCAGATCGAGCTGTCGAAGAAACTGGTGCAACTGGACGAGAACACACCGCTGGATTTCACGCTGGACGATCTTGAGGTGAAAGACCCCGAACCTGAAACCTTGCTGGGTTTTCTGGCAGATATGGAGTTTCGCACGCTCACCAAGCGGATCGCAGACAAGTTGGGTGCCGAAGCGCCAGCGATTGCCGAAGCGCCTGCGCCGGCTGCTGAGGTGGTCGAAGCTGAAGCTATCCCCTTTGATGCGTCAAAATATGAATGCATAAGGGATGCGAGTGCGCTGCAAAAATGGATCGACCAGGCGTATGAGCGCGGCTGGATCGCCGTGGATACGGAAACCACCGGCCTGAATGAAATGATAGCTGATCTTGTCGGCATCTCTCTGTCAGTTGAGCCGGGCGAGGCGTGTTACATCCCGCTGATCCACCGCGAAAGCGCCAGCGACGATCTGTTCGGTTCAGACGCGCTGGCTGAGGGGCAAATGCCCATAAATGAGGTTCTGAAGCTGCTGAAGCCGATGCTCGAGGATCCATCGATCCTGAAGATCGGGCAGAACATGAAATACGACGCCAAGATTTTCGTCCGCTATGGTGTGAATGTGGCGCCAATCGATGACACGATGCTGATGTCCTACGCGATGCATGGGGGTGAGCATGGGCATGGTATGGATACCTTGTCCGAACGCTATCTGAACCACACGCCGATCCCGATCAAACCGCTGCTGGGTTCGGGTAAATCGGCGATCACATTCGACAAGGTGCCGATTGATGAAGCGACCGCCTATGCGGCCGAAGATGCCGATATCACTCTGCGCCTGTGGAATCTGTTCAAACCGCAGCTGCATCAGGTGCAGGTCACTACCGTCTATGAAACGCTCGAACGTCCGCTGGTGCCGGTTCTGGCCGAGATGGAGATGCACGGCATCAAGGTCGACCGCGATGTGTTGAGCCGGATGTCCAACGCATTTGCCCAGAAAATGGCAGGGTTAGAGGCTGAAATCCACGAATTGGCGGGTGAGAATTTCAACGTCGGTTCCCCGGCTCAACTGGGCGAGATCCTGTTCGACAAGATGGGTCTGGAAGGCGGCAAGAAGGGGAAGACCGGAAAGTACTCGACCGGGGCTGACATTCTCGAAGACCTCGCGACCGAGCATGAATTGCCGCGCCGGGTTTTGGACTGGCGGCAACTGAGCAAGCTGAAATCGACCTACACTGACGCGCTGCAGACCCATATCAACCCCGATACGGGCCGGGTGCACACGTCTTATTCGATCACCGGAGCCAACACCGGGCGTTTGGCCTCGACTGATCCGAACCTGCAGAACATCCCCGTGCGCACCGAGGAAGGCCGCCGTATTCGTGAGGCATTCATCGCTGAGCCGGGCAATGTGCTGGTCAGCCTCGACTACAGCCAAATCGAGCTGCGCATTCTGGCCCATATCGCTGATATTACGGCTCTGAAACAGGCGTTTTCCGACGGGCTGGACATTCACGCAATGACCGCGTCCGAGATGTTCGATGTGCCGCTGGACGAGATGACGCCGGATATCCGCCGTCAGGCCAAAGCGATCAACTTTGGTGTAATCTACGGCATTTCAGGCTTTGGGTTGGCGCGCAATCTGCGCATCCCGCGGGCTGAGGCACAGGGGTTCATCGACCGTTATTTCGAACGCTTCCCGGGTATTCGCAAGTATATGGACGACACTGTCGCCTTCGCTAAAGAGCATGGCTATGTGCAGACTTTGTTCGGACGTAAAATCCATACACCTGAGATTAACGCCAAAGGGCCTCATGCGGGCTTTTCGCGCCGGGCGGCGATCAATGCGCCGATTCAGGGGACTGCGGCAGATGTGATCCGACGAGCGATGGTGCGGATGCCGGATGCGATCAATGGTCTGCCCGCCAAGATGCTGCTGCAGGTGCATGACGAATTGCTGTTCGAAGTCGCCGAGGATGCGGTGGACCCTTTGATCGATGTCGCACGCGACGTGATGGAAGGCGCATCAGATCCAGCTGTGAAGCTGGATGTGAAGCTAAGCGTGGATGCCGGACAGGGTGCCAACTGGGCTGAGGCGCACTAGAAATTCATCAAGCGGGCGGCGCTGCTCATCAGGCCCGGCAGGCCCTCTTTGCAGCGGGTCAGCCCTGCGGTCTGACCCAGCCCTCGACCATACGTTTTACTGTTGGTCCAAGGGTCAGGATGACGGCGAAGGCGATGGGCCAGCAAAAAGCCCAGGAACCCATCCAATCACCAAATGTGGACGGTCCGAAACCGACAGCTTTGACCGTGGCGATGCCGGTGACGATACAGGACATGAGGCCGGACATGATCAGTCCGAACACAGCGTGGGCAAAGCGGGCAGGGATCATTTCGGGCATCCTTAAGGTCGCGATGCCCCGGTTTTAGATATTTTCCCCCTGATTGCCAGACGGAATAGGGAATCTGGCGTCACATCCATCCCAGTGAATGCACGGTTCTGGATGTTGATGGGGTGTATTCGGCGCTAACCCAACCGGAATATCCCGACGCCGTCATAGCGTTAAAAAGCTGAGCGAAATCCGTCGGACCGCGTCCCGGTTCAGAGCGGTCCGGGGCGGCTCCGACTTGGGCATGTACGACCCTTGGATGAAACTGTTCCCAAACCTTCAGCGCGTCTCCGTGGATCATATGGGCGTGAAAGCTGTCATATTGCAGGCCGACATTTGGGCGATCGACACGGTCCAGGATATCAGCAGCCAGGTTGTAATCGTCGAGGAAGTAATCGGGCTGAGACAGGGGATTGAGCGGTTCGATCGTCAACTGCTGTTGCGGTGCAAGGTCGGCCGCCCATTGCAGGTTGCGAACCATGCACTCAAACGCATCAGACCCAGAGGAATAGCCTGACATGATGTGGATCAGCCCCGGGCGCAGCACCTGAGAATAGCGCAAAACACGGCGGATATCCGACTGGAACCGGCCTTCACCACCGGGAACAGCGGCATAACCGGGATCGCCGCCGGTGTAATTGGGTGGGGGCGCATTGATCAGCACCAGATCCAAACCGTTGGCCAGCAACGCGCGGTGTGTCTCTTTGGCGGCCAGGTCGTAGGGAAACAGAATCTCGACCGCCTTGAACCCAGCCTCTGCTGCGGCCTGAAACCGGTCCAGGTAGGGAAGCTCGGCAAAGAGCAGAGAGATATTGGCTGCGAATTTTGGCATCGGAGGCCTTTGGTTAGCTGGTGCGCTGACCTTATCCGCGAGGCGATTTCAACGAAAGAGACTGAAAACGACAGTTTGTCGAAATTCGACCAGATCGGGCTGACTGAATCAGCGAGGGTCAGGGCAACGCGGCGAATCATTTCAGAACGCCGTGCCAACAAAAGGTTCGAACATAATGGCGATGAGCCCAGACCCCGCGCGCGGGAACGCCCTTTCTGCGTCTGCCGGGCAAAATTCGGCCTTGTCCGGCAACGGCTTGGCAGTGGCGTCCATGCTGACGTGGGCGGCTGGGTTTCCGGCGGCCGAGGTGTTGTTGCAGACATGGCCGCCAGTTGCGCTGTTGGTTGCGCGCATGGCCATGGCTGTTGCGTTTCTACTCCCGGTTTGGGTCATGATAGATGGCCCGGAACGGGTTCTGCGCGCCCGTTGGGGGCATGCGTTTGTTGTCGGCGGGTTTGGTATCGGTCTGGGGATGTTCCTGCTGATTGTGGCGCAAAAACTGACGGACCCGGTCACAACGGCCATCATTGCCTCATGCGCACCATTGATTGCGACACTGTTGGAACTTGCGTCTGGTACTCGGCGACTCAAGTGGAATTTTGCCGTTGGGGTTCTGATCTCAGTAGTGGGCGGATTGATCGCCACCAGCGCCGTCGCACCGGCACAGTTGGGTTTGGGCGCTGCCTGTGCCGTTGCGGCGACAGCCCTGTTTTGCTGGGGTAGCCAGGCAACCTCGCGAGATTTCCCCGAATTAAGCCAGACCGGGCGCGCAGCGGTCACATTTGTTGGCGGGTTCTTCATGGCAACCATCCTGATGACCGGAGCACATCATCTGGGTATGGATATCGTGCCGTCCATTTCTATCGACTCGCGTCAAATTGGAATGCTGGCGATCTATTCGCTGATTTCCATGGCGCTCAGTCAGATCCTGTTTGTTGCATCGATTGGCAAACTGGGTGTCGCGCTTTCGTCCTTTCACATCAATGTCGCCCCGTTCTATGTGATGCTGATCATGCTGGTGCTGGGCGAAGAGTGGAACTGGACCCGTGCGCTGGGCGCAGGGGTCGTGGCAATGGCTGTTGTTCTGGCACAGGACCGTCGGGCCGCAAAACCGGCCTAGTCGGTCAGGCTGTCCGACCGGACAAGCGGGAAAAACTGCCCACCGGACCATACGCCGAACCAGCCATCTTTGTGCGTTGCGATGTCCACAAGACGATAAAAGCTTTTGCGATCTATGCGCGCCTCAAGATTTTTGCGAACCAATACATATGGTGACGGCTCATCTGTTTCGGGATCGATGACAATTCGGATCGGATGATCAGGGCCAGCTATCGCGCTATCACCAACACGGGTCGTAAATGTCAGTATTTGGGCCCGACCCTCGCCTGTCGCGTCAAAATCCACGGCCACAAAGGGCGCATCCTCAACAGTGATTCCCACCTTTTCCACCGGGGTCACAAGGTAGTATTTCCCGTCTTCTTTCTTAAGAATTGAGGAAAAAAGCTTCACAAGCTCGAACCGGTTGATCGGTGACCCTAAATAAGTCCAAGACCCATCTTTTGCGATATGGATGTCCAGATCGCCGCAAAACGGAGGATTCCACAGGTGAACAGGGGGTAAACCCCTGGTTTTGGCCGCTTTGACCGAGGCCGCCAGCCCGTCCGGAGAGGGGGTCACAGGTTTTTGTCCGCTCATTGCTTTTGCCATTTCCTTTTCGCGCGATACACTTCAACCATAATAGTCCACGGAAGGGAAAGTCATGACCGAACCTGCCGACCTCGTGTCCGAGATCGAAGCGCTGGAAATCAAACTGCAAGAGGCCAAGGCCTCGATCACCCGTCGCTTTATCGGACAGGAAAGGGTCGTGGACCTGACGCTGACCGCCCTGTTGTGCGGTGGCCACGCCCTGCTGATCGGCCTGCCTGGGCTTGGCAAGACGCGGCTGGTTGAAACGCTGTCGACCGTGATGGGTCTGCATGGCAACCGCATCCAGTTCACGCCCGACCTGATGCCTGCCGATATTCTGGGGTCCGAGGTTCTGGACACAGCCGAAGATGGCAGCCGCCACTTTCGCTTTATTTCCGGTCCGATCTTCTGTCAGCTGCTGATGGCGGACGAGATCAACCGCGCCAGCCCCCGGACCCAATCGGCGCTTTTGCAGGCGATGCAGGAACGCACCGTGACTGTGGCCGGTGAAGACCGCGATCTGGGTGAACCGTTCCACGTACTGGCGACGCAAAACCCGATCGAACAAGAGGGCACCTATCCACTGCCTGAAGCGCAGCTAGACCGCTTTTTGGTGCGGATTGACGTGGATTATCCTGATCGCCAGACCGAGCGCGACATTCTTTTGGCCACGACAGGTGTGGAAGAGGACGAAGCGCACGAGATTTTCAGCAAGGAAGAGCTGTTGGCCGCGCAGACCCTATTGCGCCGGATGCCGGTGGGGGACTCGGTTGTGGAACTGATCCTCGATCTTGTCCGCGCTTTCCGCCCCGAAGAGGCGGGCGTTTCCGAACGGGTCGCGGAAACCGTTGCCTGGGGCCCTGGTCCCCGTGCGGCGCAGGCGCTGATGATGACGGTGCGCGCCCGGGCGATGCTGCAGGGGCGTTTGGCCCCGAATGCCGAGGACGTGCTGGATATGGCGCGCCCGGTGCTCAGCCACCGGATGGCATTGAACTTTGCGGCGCGGGCGCGCGGTGACAGTTTGGCTGATCTGATCGACTCTACTGCCGCTGGTCTTGTCCGCACCGAGGCTGCGGCGTGAATGCCGCGCTGACCCTTCGAGAAAGATCTGAGGCCGAGGCGTCCCGGCTGCCGCCGTTGTTGGCACGGGCTGAGCAATTGGCCGGAACCGTTCTGCTGGGTGATCACGGACGCCGCCGCTCGGGGCTTGGTGATGACTTCTGGCAATATCGCCCTGCTCAGATCGGTGACAGCCGCCGGATGATCGACCACCGGCGTTCGGCCCGGGGGGATCAGCAATTTGTGCGCGAACGCGAGTGGCAAATTGCGCAATCGGTGATGCTGTGGGTCGATCAGGGCGCGTCGATGCGGTTTTCGTCTGACAAGAACCTGTCGACCAAAGCCGACCGCGCCCGCCTGCTTGGGTTGGCAACCGCGATCCTGCTTGTGCGCGGGGGTGAGCGCGTCGGCCTGACCGGCACGACCCTGCCGCCACGGCGCGGCAACGCTCAGATCATCCGACTGGCCGAAGCGTGGTCCGAAGACGCTGAAAACGATTATGCGCCACCAGAACACCGCGCCATGATCCCGCATGCCCGCGCCGTTTTCATTTCCGATTTCCTTGGTCCGCTGGATGAGGTTGAACTGGCGCTGACCAAAGCCGCCGACCGTGGGGTGCGAGGCTTGGTGCTGCAGGTTCTTGATCCCGGAGAAGAGACCTTTCCCTACCGGGGTCGTACGATCTTTGAAAGCGTTGGTGGGTCCGTCCGACACGAAACCCTCAAGGCCGGAGATCTGCGCGAGCGGTATCTGGAACGGCTTGCCAAGCGTAAGGACGCACTGACCCGGCTGTGCCGCGCGACGGGGTGGCAACTGGGGCTGCATCACACCGATGACAGTGCGCAAGCAGCTTTGTTGTGGCTCTATCGTGCGCTCGATGGGGGTACGGGATGACGATTCTGGCGGGCATTGGCTTTACCGCACCGTGGGTGTTGATGGGTCTTTTGACCCTGCCGATCCTGTGGCTGATCTTGCGTGCCGTGCCACCCGCGCCGATCCGTCGGTTGTTCCCGGCCGTGACACTTCTGCTGGGGTTGAGGGATGACGAAAGCGTTTCTGACCGCACCCCATGGTGGCTGCTGTTGCTGCGCATGCTGGCGGCGGCGGCGATTATCATTGGATTGGCCGGACCAGTCCTGAACCCCTCGCGCGATCAGGCGGGGTCGGGCCCGTTGTTGCTGGTGCTGGATGCCAGCTGGGCGGGTGCCACCCGCTGGTCTGCGACGCTGGATCAGATTGATGCGCAACTGACCGAAGCTGGGCGCGCGGGTCGTACCGTGGCCATCCTGCGCCTGACCGAACCTGAAGCCCCAGTTTTTCAAGCCGCCGAAGCATGGCGCGGCCGTCTGCCGGGATTGACCCCGACGCCGTGGCAACCGACCCGGGCGCAAGTCGATATGGCGCTGGCTGCCATGGATCAGGTTGACGGAGGGTTTGACACCCATTGGTTCAGCGATCGCCTAACCTACGAGGGACACGAGGCGATCCTGTCTGCCCTGCGCGCGCGCGGCGATGTGACAGTCTATCAGGCTCCGTCGCCTGCGGTCGCCATTCTGCCTGCTACATATCAGGACGGTGTCATTCAATTGTCCGCGCAACGGGCGGAACCCGGTCCTTCAGATCGCATCACGATACTGGCTCAGGGGCGTGACCCCGCCGGTGCAATGCGTGTTCTGCAATCGGCCGAGATGGAGTTTGCCAGCGGTGAGGCACAGGCGCAGGTAGAACTGTCGCTGCCTTCCGAACTGCGCGCGCGCATCACCCGGTTTGAGATTCAGGGTGAGCGTTCGGCAGGGGCCGTCACGCTGACCGATGACACCTTGCGGCGGCGCGAAGTCGCCCTAATTGCCGGATCGCTGAATCGCGAAGGGTTAGAGCTGTTGTCGCCGTTGCATTACCTGACGCAAGTTCTGACCCCTACGGCGGACTTTGTCGATGGCGGATTGCTGGAAGTCCTGCCCGCCAATCCAGATGTGATCGTGCTGGCCGATGTGGCGAAACTGGCCGGGTCCGAACAAGCGGCGCTGATCGAATGGGTGGAACAGGGCGGTTTGCTGCTGCGCTTTGCCGGTCCGCGGATGGCGGCCAGCGATCTTGGCCGGGATGCCGAGGACACCCTGTTGCCGGTGCGCCTGCGCAGCGGCGGGCGCTCGGTCGGTGGCGCGATGAGCTGGGGCGAAGCCAAAGGGCTGGCACCTTTCCCGGAGAACTCGCCCTTCTACGGACTTCAGGTACCGGAAGATGTCACAGTGACCACGCAAGTCATGGCGCAACCAGACCCTAATTTGGCAGATCGGGTTATTGCCTCACTTTCGGATGGCACGCCCTTGGTGACCCGCAAAGCGTTGGGTTTGGGGCAGGTGGTACTGTTCCATGTCACGGCGGATGCGGAATGGTCCAGCCTTCCCTTGTCTGGGCTTTTTGTTGAAATGCTGGACCGGCTGGCGGTGTCGTCAGCGGCGAAATCACGGCAGGAGTCACAGTTGCAAGGCACCACTTGGGAACCCATTCAAGTTATGGATGGCTTTGGTGTTCTATCTGATGCCGGAAATCTACCGGGCGTCGATGGTGTTGAGCTTGTGACCGGTCAGATCGGTCCCGATCTGCGACCCGGCCTTTACGAAAGCGGCAAACAGAAATTGGCGCGCAACGTTCTGACCGATGAAACGGTTCTCAGCCCAGCGGTCTGGCCGTCGGATGTTCCGATCAAGGGGCAGGAAGTCAGCACCGAAACACCCATTGGGGGCATCCTGCTGAGCCTTGCATTGTTGTTACTGACGATCGACGTGATCGCCTCGCTGGCGTTGTCCGGTCGTCTGGGTCTGGCCAGGGCAGCGGCTGTCGCACTGGGGGCGATATTGCTGGTGCCCGAAGTACAGGCGCAAACGCCCGAAAGTACAGATTTCGCGTTGAGCGCCACACAGGAATTGGTTCTGGCGCATGTTCTGACGGGTAATCAGCAGGTTGACGATATTGCGGCTGCAGGAATGCGGGGATTGGCTCAGACGTTGTTTTTCCGAACCTCGGTAGAACCTGCTGAACCCATTGGCGTGGATCTGGAACGGGACGAGTTGGCGTTTTTCCCGCTGCTTTATTGGCCGATCTCACCCGACCAGCCGCAACCGTCGGCTGAGGCTTATGCCAAGCTCAACGCTTACCTGCGTTCGGGCGGAATGATCCTGTTCGACACACGCGACGCGGATGTGGCGCGCTTCGGGGCCGCCAGCCCGAATGGGCGCAAGTTGCAACAGATTGCGGCTCCGCTGAATATCCCTTCGTTAGAGCCTGTTCCGCGTGACCATGTCCTGACGCGCGCATTCTACCTGCTGCAGGATTTCCCAGGTCGTTATGCGGGCACCGAAGTGTGGGTCGAGGCCGCACCCATGGATGCCGAGCAGATCGAGGGCATGCCCTTCCGCAACCTCAATGACAACGTGACGCCGGTGGTGATTGGCGGCAATGACTGGGGTGCGGCCTGGGCCATTGATCGCAACGGTCAGGCACTGCTGCCGGTTGGCCGCGGGTATGCGGGTGAGCGGCAGCGTGAGCTTGCAAACCGCTTTGGTGTCAATCTGGTGATGCATGTGCTGACCGGGAACTATAAATCAGATCAGGTGCACGTGCCTGCCTTGCTGGACAGGTTGGGACAATGACAGGAACCGTCATCTTCGATCCGCTGATCCCTTGGCCCATCCTCGCCATCGTAGTGGCGATTGCTGTCGCTGGGGTTGTTCTGGCCCTGTGGCGCGGTCTGTCTGGCTGGGCTTTGCGCGGTTTGGCGGCGCTGGTTGTGATCGCTGCGCTGTCAGGTCCGGTCTATCAGGTCGAAGATCGCGCGCCGCTGACCGATATCGTTCTGATGATCGAGGATGAAAGCGCCAGTCAGACCCTTTCGGACCGGGCGGATCAGACCGCGCAGGCCGCCGAGGCACTGGCGGTTGAGATTGAATCCCGCAACAATACAGAACTGCGTCGGATCAAGGTGGGTGATGGTGACGGGGACGAAGGCACGCAGGTGATCGCGGCGCTGAACGAAGCGTTGGCCGAAGAGCCGCGCGCGCGGATCGCGGGCATTTTGGTGGTGTCGGACGGTATCGTGCATGATGCCGATCAGGCGCCTGACCTGCCCGCGCCCATGCACCTTTTGCAGACAGGGCGTACAACGGATTGGGATCGCCGCCTGATCGTCCGCAATGCGCCTGCCTTTGCCATTATTGATGAACCCGTCACCTTGACCCTAAGGGTCGAGGATAGCGGTGCAGCACCTGCTGGGGCCTCGACCGCGCCACTCGAAATTTCGGTCGATGGGGCCGAAGCCGAACAATTCACGATTCCCATTGGCGTTGATGTCGAGCTGCCGATCACGCTGCCCCATGGCGGACGCAACGTGATTCAGTTCACCGTACCAGAGGCCGAGGACGAGCTGACCGATCGCAACAACACGGCGCTGATCCAGATGAACGGCGTCCGCGACCGGCTGCGTGTGTTGCTGGTGTCCGGAGAGCCGCATCCGGGCGGGCGGACATGGCGCAACCTGCTGAAATCCGACAGCTCGGTCGATCTGGTGCATTTCACCATTCTGCGCCCCCCCGAAAAGCAGGACGGGGTGCCGGTGGACGAGCTTTCGCTGATCGCCTTCCCGACGCGCGAGCTGTTTTTGGAAAAGATCAACGATTTCGACCTGATCATTTTTGACCGCTACAAGCGGCGCGGCATCTTGCCAGCTATCTATCTGGACAATGTCACCAACTATATCAACGAAGGCGGTGCCGTTCTTGTTGCTGCCGGACCGGATTTTGCCAGCGCCGACAGTATCTTCCGCTCACCCTTGGCACCAATCCTGCCTGCGCAACCCACCGCGCGGGTGATCGAGGAACGCTATGTGCCGATGGTCACCGATTTGGGGCATCGCCATCCGGTGACGACTGACCTTGGCGACTCGGATAACTGGGGTGCTTGGCTGCGCCAGATCGACGTCAATCACCGCACGGGTGAGGTTTTGATGACGGGCGTGGATGACCGGCCCCTGTTGGTGCTTAACCGAGTTGGCGAGGGGCGCGTGGCGCTGCTGGCCTCGGACCATGCCTGGTTGTGGAGCCGGGGATTCGAGGGCGGCGGACCGCAGCTGGAATTGCTGCGCCGATTGGCACATTGGATGATGAAAGAGCCCGAGCTCGAGGAAGAGGCGCTTTGGGCCGAGGCCAACGGTCAGGTGATGCGCATCATCCGTCAGACGCTGGGGGATGAGGTCGGGCCAGTGACCGTAACCCGTCCGAACGGCGAAACGGTCGAGATTACCCTCGATGAGGTCTCTCCAGGGCGGTTCGAAGCACAGTATTTCGGGCCGGAAATTGGCCTCTACCGCCTGCAGGAAGGGGAACAATCCACCGTCATCGGGCTTGGCCCTGCTGCCCCCAAGGAATTCGAACGCACGATCGCAACGGCCGAGGTACTGGAACCTGTGACGGCAGAATTGCGTGGCGGTACGGTGCGTTTGGAGGAGGGTTTGCCGTCGATCCGCAACGTACGTGCCGGGCGTCCCGCATCAGGGCGCGGATGGATCGGTCTGACCCCGCGCAACGCCTATGAAACACGTGACGTGACGCAGGCCGGGCTATTGCCACCTTGGCTTGTATTGCTGCTGGCGGGCGGGTTCCTTCTGGCGGGCTGGCTGCGCGAGGGGCGGTGACAGGACAGTCAAACACCACGCTGACTGTGGGATTGCCGGGCAAGCCGTTGTAAGACACTGATGCCCCGCCTTTACCCTTTGCAGGCGGGAATAACGGCCCGAATGATCCGACGGAAATCAGGTCCCCCGGTTGAAATTCAATCCCTTTGGACATTAACCAAAGGGCGGCATTGGCCGGATGCCCCAGTACCGCTGTGCCCGGTACCTGCGCCAGAATCTCGTCATCTGCGGCGCGGAGGGTGACGGTCATATCGGTCAGTGCCTGCGCTATGGCTGCCGGATCGGACACAGGGATTTCTGCACCCAAAACGCCCAGTTTCGGAGCAACGCCAATTGCTGTCAGCGTGACCGGGGTGATCGGTTCGCCCTCGGCAAAGGTCAGGTCCGGCAGTCCGATAAACGGGCGGATGGCCGAGACGTGTTGCAGCACCTCCTCTGGCGACGTGGCCTGATTGATATCCGCGTCGCCAACAACCAGCACTAGATCGGCCTCAAACACCGGTCGCGCGCCCCAATCTGATGGAACGGTCGCGCCGTCATCCAGCATCATGTCGCGGAACAATACGCCCTGAACCGGTTCGGATGCGCCAAATCTTTCTTGTGCCGGCGCGCTGGTCAAACCGGCCTTGTAGCCGATGACCGGCCCTAAATGTGGCTCTAATGCGGACATTATGCGCGCTTGCGTGCACAGCGCGTCATTCATTGTGCCATTAGATGAAAGGGCAGGTGTGGGTGCCGCTGAGAGGTAATCCGCTACGAACCGATCGATCTGACCATCCGTTGCGCAACCCGCCGCCACAGGATGGGCAAACACGCCACAGGCCAACAAAGCGCCGAAGAAACCCCGCATATCACACCTCCATTTTGGCAAGAGTGACATGAGGCCTGATCATTGGGCAACGGCTTAAACAGTTCTTCACTCTCTGCCCGGATGCTGGACGCAGATTGTCCCGGAAACACCAAAGATGAGTCTTGCAGGAAAACTGTCACAGGAACGGCGCGCACGTCTGGCGGCCGAGCGGTTGTTGGAAATGAAACAGGCAGAGCTGTCGGCCGCGAACCGCAAACTGGGCCTGCATGCGATGGCATTGACCAAGCGGATCGGTGAAACACAGGCCGAGGTTGAAACGGTCCGGGGTGAGAATGAAAAGGTTAAATCCGATCTGACGGTCGCCAACGCCAAGATCGAGGTGGCCGAGCGACGCCTGTGGCATTCAATCCAAACCATTCAGGATGGATTCGCGTTCTTCGACGAGGAAAGTCGCCTGATCGGGGCAAACGCGGCTTACTTAAGCGTCTTTGACGGGCTGGAAGAGGTTGCGCCGGGTGTGACCTATCCGAGGATTCTGGAGATTCTGACGACTGAGGGGCTGATTGATCTTGGGTCCGAGCCGACGCCCGCCTGGCGCGATAGAATGCTGCAGCGATGGGTGATGCCACACCCCCAGCCCGAGGTTATCCGGCTGTGGAACGGCCATTACATTAAGCTGATCGACCAGCGCGGTCATGGTGGCGATGTGGTGAGCTTGGCCCTAAACATCACCGCATCCGTGCGCCATGAGGCCGAATTGACCGCTGCTCGTGAACGGGCCGAGGCAGCAAACCGCGCCAAATCGGCCTTTCTGGCCAATATGAGCCATGAAATCCGAACCCCGATGAACGGCATCGTGGGCATGACCGAATTGCTGACCGAAACACCTTTGGATGAAGAACAACGGCTGTATTTGAACACCATCCGCAATTCCGGCGAAGCGCTTTTGGTGATTATCAACGACGTCCTGGACTATTCCAAGATCGAGGCGGACAAGCTGACCCTGCACCCGGAACAGTTCGACTTTGAACGCTGCATTCTTGAAGTCGCGATGCTGCTGCAACCCAGCGTGCGCGATAAAGGTCTGACGCTATTGGTGGATTACGATCTGTTCCTGCCCACATTGTTTGTCGGCGATCCGGGGCGGGTCCGGCAGGTTTTGACCAATCTCGTCGGCAATGCGGTCAAGTTCACGTCCGAGGGCCATGTCCTGATCCGGGTCACCGGCGTGCCGAACCCGGATGCCCAATCCTGCGATGTGCATGTCGCGATCGAAGATACCGGCATCGGCATCGACGAAGACAAGATCGGGCACATTTTTGGCGAATTCAATCAGGTCGAAGACGAGCGAAACCGGGCCTTCGAAGGAACCGGTCTGGGATTGGCAATAACGAAACGGCTGATCACATTGATGGGCGGTTCAATCTGGGTGGATAGCGAGCCGGGGCAGGGGTCCTGCTTCGGGTTTCGCGTCTCACTGCCGCCCGCTGAAGGCCCGCAACCCGCCCCGCCCGATCTTGACGGGCGCCTGCGCCACGTGATGATCGTCGAGGATCTGGCCGCCAACTGCGCGATCCTGTCCAAACAGCTGGGGCGGCTGGGGGTGCAGGTCACCATTTGCACCTCGGGCCGAGAGGCGCTGACGGCGCTGGACGACAGTGTGGACCTTCTGCTGTGCGATCATGACCTGCCCGACATGGACGGGCTTGAGCTGACCGTCATGCTTAAAGACAGGGGGTGGGGCGCTCTGCCGATTGTCGTGATGTCGGCCAATCCCGGTGTCATTCACGCCCACCCCGCGCGCCACCTGATCGAAGGCGTTCTACAAAAACCGATCCCCAGGGCCGAGCTGTACGCGCGCCTGAAGGCACTTGGCCATCCAAAGGGCGCTGAGGCGCTTTCGGAGACCGCACCGATCAGCCAGAAACTTAACCAGCCTGCTTGCGAAGGAACGCAGCGCATCATGCGTGTTCTGGCGGCCGAGGATAACCGGACCAACCAACTGATCCTCAAAAAGATGGTCAAGGATCTGCACATCGACCTGCGCTTTGCCAGCAACGGGATCGAAGCGGTGCAGGAGTATCAGGAGTTTGACCCCGACCTTATCTTTATGGATATCTCGATGCCTAAAATGGACGGCAAACAGGCCACAGCCGAAATCCGGCGCCGTGAAATTGAGACTGGCCGTCATGTTCCTATTGTCGCCCTTACGGCTCATGCGATGGCTGGTGACGATCAGGGAATCTTATCTGCCGGACTGGATCACTACCTGACCAAACCGCTGCAAAAGCAGACGATTCACCAGATGGTTCTGACCCATAGACCGGATGATTGTTGCCCGGTTGTTGCAGAGGAAATCTGGGCAGATTAGATTGAATCCATGTCTGAAGATCGTGGATTTCGACCCCGCGCGCTGGGTGAAATTGCCATCCGCTGCGTGGATATGGCCGCCATGGTCGCGTTTTATGAAAACGTGATCGGGTTAGAGCGTCTTAGCGGTGACCACAACAGCGCGATCACCTTTTTCCAGATTGCGCCCGGATATGGTGGCCATCCGCAGGTCCTGGCCCTGTTTCACCACACCGCCGCCCCGCGACCAGGTCTGCACCCGACCGGGTCGCAAAAACCGGTGACAGGTGGGGCGTCATCCCTGCATCATATCGCCTTGTCGTTGCCATTCGACGAACAAGAGGCAGTGATGCAGTGGTATGACCACCTCAGTCAGCCCTACCGGGTCGAGCAGTTCGGATGGATCGGCTGGCGCGGCATCTTCACCGAAGACCCCGAAGGCAATACTGTTGAACTCGTCGCCTATGACCCGTCTATGTTGGATCAGGCCTGATAGGGCCGCACAAAGACGGGTTTGTTTTCTTCTGACAAATCGGGGCGGTATTCATAGCCACCTGAGTCAAAGTCCAGCAGTCCTTTGGGGTCGTCCAGTCTGTGCTGAATGACATACCGCGCCATCGCACCGCGCGCTTTTTTGGCGAAAAAGCTCACGATCTTTGGCGTGCCGGCTTTGTCTTCCATGAAAACAGGGGTGATAACGCGTAGCTTTAGCGCTTTAGGGTCTACTGCGCCGAAATATTCCTGGCTGGCGCAGTTGACCAGAACGTCCGATCCAACCTCAGCACCTTGCGCACTAAGCGCTTTGCTCAGCTGATCGCGCCAATATTCATACAAGTTCTTTCCGCGGCGGGTTTTTAGCTTGCTGCCCATCTCAAGCCGATAAGCCTGAATGGAATCCAGCGGGCGCAGCACACCGTACAGACCGGACAGAATGCGAAGATGATCCTGCGCCCAGGCCATCTCCTCGGCATCCAGCGATGCAGCTTCGAGCCCCTGATAGGTGTCGCCCGCAAAGGCCAGCGCGGCGGGGCGTGTCACATCCGCCTCGGGCGCATCTGAGAACGCGCGATACCTGTCGCGGTTCAGGCGCGCGAGATCATCGCTTAGGTCCATCAGCTTTTTCAGATCGCCCAGTGTCAGATTGCGGGCGGTCTTTGACAGGCGGATGGCATCGTCCTGAAAGTCTGGCTGCGTGACCTCGACATCCCGTTCTGCCCAGTCCAGCCGCTTGGCCGGGGAAATAACTACCAGCATATCCGCTCTCTTTCCTTGCCTGTTCTGGGCCGTATCTAGTCCGTCTGTCGCAGCACGTCCAGAAAGGCGGCCCCAAACCTTTCGTGACGGCGGTCACCCAGAACATGTTCGATCGCGCGCGGGTCATCTGACCGCAATTGTGCGACCTTGGCCAGTTGCGAGGCCGAGCAGGTTAGCGGCTTGTCGATCCCGTCTGGACCGCGTGACAGCTGCGACTGCACTTCAAGCAACTGGTCATAGATATCGCCCTGATCCCGGCCAGCCAATTTGCGGCGCGCGGGATGAACGGCTTCAACCTCACCGGCGACGACTTCAAGAAACGTGTCACCGTAACGTTCCAGCTTTTTCGCGCCGACCCCGCCAATTCGGGCCATATCGTCCAGCGACATGGGGCGTTTCTCGGCCATTTCGATCAGCGTGCGGTCGGGGAAGATGACATAGGCCGGAACCCGCGCGGCTTCGGCTAAAGCGCGCCGTTTGGCTTTCAGGGCCGACAGCAGCGGCGCGTCTTCCTCGGACACCATCATTTTGACCGCCGGGCGACGTCCGGCCTTGCGCAATGTGTCCTTGCGCAGGTTGATCCGGGCCTCACCCTTCAGGATGGGCTTGGCAGCCTCGGTCATTTGCAGTGCGCCGTGGCGTTCGGGGTCCGGGCGGACCAGATCATACCCCATCATCTGCCGGAAGATGGCCTGCCATTGGGGCCGCGACCACTCTTTGCCGATCCCATACGTCGACAGTTGGTCATGGCGCCGGGCGCGGATCTTGTCGGTTTCATTGCCCAGCAGGATGTCGATCAGGTGGCCGGCGCCGAACCATTCCTCGGTGCGCAGGATTGCAGACAAGGCCATGCGGACGGGCGTGGTCCCATCGAACACTTCGGGCGGGGTGTCACACAGATCGCACTTGCCGCAAGGTTCTGCCTGTTCTCCGAAGTAGCCCAACAGAGTCTGACGGCGGCATACCAATGCTTCGGCCAGACCCAATAGAGAATTCAGGCGTGCATGGTCGGCCATGCGACGTTCTGGCGGGGCCAACCCTTCGTCGATTTGCGAGCGGCGCAGGCGAATATCGTCGGGGCCAAACAGGGTCAGCGTTTCGGCAGGGCCACCGTCACGGCCGGCACGGCCGATTTCCTGATAATAGGCCTCGATGGATTTGGGCAGGTCGGCATGGGCGACCCATCGAATGTCGGGCTTGTCGATGCCCATGCCAAAAGCCACGGTGGCAACCACGATCAACCCGTCTTCGCGGGCAAAGCGGGTTTCGACGATGCGGCGATCCTCGGCCTCCATCCCACCGTGATAGTGGCAGGCAGAGTGCCCCTCGGCGCGTAAGGCTTGCGCGAGCACCTCGGTTTTGTTGCGCGTGCCGCAATAGACGATGCCGGATTGCCCTTTTCGGGCGCCGGCAAAGTCGAGGATCTGTTTGCGAGGGCCATCCTTGGCCCCAAAGGCAAGGTGGATATTGGGTCGGTCGAACCCGCGCAGAAACTTGTTGGGGGGCGTGCCGTCGAACAGTTTTTCGACAATCTCGTCCTGCGTTTCGGCATCCGCGGTGGCGGTGAAGGCGGCCAAAGGAACGCCCAACGCGCGCCGCAGCTCACCGATCCGCAGGTAATCGGGGCGGAAATCATGGCCCCACTGGCTGACGCAATGGGCTTCATCCACGGCAATCAGACTGACGTTGATCCGGCGCAGCATCCCCAGCGCCGACCCTGCCGCCAGACGTTCGGGGGCCATGTAAAGCAGCTTGAGCCGCCCGTCCTCCAGCGCTTCCCACACGGCATCTGTTTCTTCGGGCGTGTTGCCCGAGGTCAGAGCACCTGCTTCAACGCCGGCCTCTTGCAGCCCGCGAACCTGATCGCGCATCAGGGCGATCAGCGGGGAAATCACCACCGTCACGCCGTCCCGCATTAACGCAGGTAGTTGAAAACAAAGGGATTTACCGCCACCCGTCGGCATGATTGCCAGCACGTTTTCACCTGCGGTCACGGCATCGACGATCTCTTCCTGCCCGGGGCGGAAGTCATCGAATCCAAAGACATCTCGCAGCATCGGTGCGGCGTCGAACATGTGCGGGGTTGCCCTGTTTTAAGGTTTATCTGCTCTTAAGACAGGACAATCACATACTAAGATTCGGTGAACAAGAGGGATCAGCCTCAGCTCAGGGCCAGAAAGAGTTCCGGCAGGACGTAGCTTCGCAGTGAAATGATGATGATCAACACGACCAGAGGCGTCAGATCGATGCCGCCAAGATCGGGCAGCACTTTGCGAATAGGGCGATAAATCGGCTCCAATATCCGATTCAACCCGTACCAAATCTGGGCAACGAATTGCTGGTGAAGGTTCAGAACCTGAAAGTTGATCAGCCAGCTCATTATGACCTGAATCAAGACGAACCAATAGGCGATGCTCAATACCAAGTCGATCGGGCCGAAAATTGCCATCATATTCGTATTCTCCAAGTCACGTTTCGCGAGAGGTAGTGGCTAGCGCGGCAAAGAGCAAGTGTGCGCTAACAGAACCCTTGCGAAATAGGCCAAAGACCCGTCTTATGAAAACAACGATAAACAGGGGCAGTTATGGCAGAAATTTCCAAGCGCAAGCGCATTTGGGGTTGGTGGTTTTTCGACTGGGCCAGTCAACCGTATCACACCTTGCTGGTTACATTTGTCTTTGGTCCCTACTTTGCCGGGGTGGCGGCAGAGTATTATCTGACGTCCGGTCTGGATGCCGATGCGGCCGATGCGCGGGCGCAGACGGTGTGGGCGAATTGCATGACCATCATTGGTCTGATCATCGCTTTTGGCGCGCCGTTGATGGGGGCCATGGCCGATGTTTCGGGTCGCCGAATGCCATGGATTTTCGCGTTTTCGGTGATGTATGCGGTTGGCTCTGCCGCGCTTTGGTACACGATGCCCGACGGGTCGAATATGTGGCTGATGCTGTCGGCCTTTGGTTTGGGCTTTGTTGGCGCGGAATATGCGTTGATTTTCATCAATTCGCAGCTGCCCGATTTGGGGGACGAAAATGAGGTTGGTGAGATTTCGGGGTCAGGATTTGCCTTTGGCTATTTTGGTGGGCTGATCTCACTTGCGATCATGCTGGCGCTGTTCGTCGAGCAGGCCAACGGCAAGACCCTGATCGGGATGGATCCGCTGTTTGGGTTGGATGCCTCAATGCAACAGGGCACACGTTTTGTGGGGCCATTCACGGCGGTTTGGTTCGTTCTGTTCATGATCCCCTACTTCCTGTGGGTCCGGGATGATGCGCCGACCGACAAAAAAGGCAGTGTGGGCGATGCGCTGCGCCTGTTGGCCGAGTCGATTTCCAACCTGCGTCACCGGGTCAGCCTGGCCACCTACCTTGGATCATCCATGTTCTACCGTGACGCTTTGAACGGGCTTTACACCTTTGGCGGTGTTTATGCGCGGCTGGTGCTGGAATGGGACCTGATCAAGATCGGTGTCTTTGGTATCGTCAGCGTTCTGGCTGCGGCTGCGTTTTCGTGGGTCGGTGGTAAACTGGACAAGAAATACGGCCCTAAACCGGTGATTTTGGTGGCCATCTGGGTGTTGATCTTTGTGTGCATCACCATCGTGTCGATGGACCGCACACAGATCTTTGGCATGTCTTTACCCGAAGGATCCGGCCTGCCTGATCTGGTGTTCTTTGGCTGCGGTGTTCTGATCGGCGGAATGGGCGGTATTCTGCAATCCGCCAGCCGTTCGATGATGGTGCGTCACACCGACCCCAAGGCCCCGGTCGAGAGCTTTGGGCTTTATGGATTGTCGGGGCGTGCCACAGCCTTTGCCGCCCCCTTACTGATCGGAATAGCCACAACTGTAACCGGCAGTGCAAGACTGGGGGTGTCACCCATCGTTCTGTTGTTTATTCTGGGGCTAATACTGATGCGCTGGGTGAAACCGGAAGGGGATCAGAGCAGATGATTTTATTACGTTTTTTGACGATACTGGCCGCGATTGTTCTGACGAACACTGCTACGGCGCAGCCTCTGGCAAAGCAGTTGTTCGGGGCGCAGAAAGCAAGTTCGCAGCAAAAATCCGCAGCCTTCGGCAGTTATTCCCGTGGATGCGCCGCAGGGTCGGTGCAATTGCCCGAAACGGGACCGACATGGCAGGCGATGCGGCTGTCACGCAATCGCAATTGGGGGCATCCTGAGGCGATTGATTATGTGCAGGACCTTAGCAAGTTCGCGGCAAAGCAGCCCGGGTGGAACGGGCTTTATGTCGGCGATATCAGCCAGCCGCGCGGTGGGCCGATGACATCCGGGCACCGCAGCCATCAGCTGGGTCTGGACATCGATATCTGGATGCTGCCCGGCGACAACATGCGCTTAAGCCGCAAGGCGCGTGAGAATATCTCGTCAATTTCGCTGCGCCGGTCGAATGGCGCGTTTGTCAACGGTAACTGGACGCAACAACACCATGCCGTGCTGCGCCAGGCCGCAAAGGACAAGCGTGTTGCGCGTATTTTCGTCTTTCCCGGTGCCAAGGTGGAAATGTGCAAAAACGAGAAGGGCAATCGTGCCTATTTGCGCAAGATCAGGCCCTGGTGGGGTCATCATTATCATTTCCACGTGCGCCTGAAGTGCCCACGCGGTTCGAATGGTTGCGTTAATCAAGATTCCCCGCCAAAAGGGGATGGTTGTGCCGAGGCGCAGCAATGGGTGAACAATATCCTTAACCCACCCCCGCCCGACCCTAATGCCCCAGCGCCCAAGAAACGGCGTGAATACCGATTGGCCGATCTGCCTCAGCAATGCACACAAGTTCTGCAATCCAACTGATCGTCGCGATAATGCTGGCCGGGGCGGCTTGGGCAGTTGATCACAATACGTCCAGCCATCTGAGCAGTTTCACATGGCGTCACCCGGCCGAATGGTTTGGCGGATTCTCTGCCATCCACATCTCGGATGATGGCCGCCATTTGATGGGAATGACAGATCGGTCGACGCTGATCACCGCGCGGGTCGAGCGCAATGATGACGAAATTTCGGATATTCATATCACCGGAAACTGGCCTCTCATTTCCAGCCGGGGGCGCCCCCTGATCGGCGGTGCCGGGGATTCCGAAGGCATAGCCATTGCGCCCGATGGCGGTCTTTATGTCTCGTTCGAAAACACGCACCGCGTGGCATATTATCCCGCGCCAGGGACCAAAGCGCAGGTACTGCCGCGGCCCCAGGCGTTTGATGGCCTTGAGCTCAACGGCTCGCTCGAGGCGTTGGCCATTGATCAACGCGGTCACCTTTTCACAATGCCCGAGGAAAACCGAACAGCGACGGGTGATATCCCTGTCTATCGGTGGGACGGTCAGGCGTGGTCGACGCCCTTCGTTTTGCCGCAACGGGGGGACTTTCTGCCAGTTGCAGCAGATTTCGGACCGGATGGCAGGCTTTACGTTTTGGAACGGGATGTCGGTTGGATCGGGTTCCGTTCGCGTCTGCGGCGATGGGAGTTGGACGGTGACACCCCAAGCACCGAAGAGGTTCTGTTCCAAACCGGGACCGGTGCACATGACAACCTCGAGGGTTTGTCTGTCTGGCGCGACGACGAGGGCCGTTTGCGGGCCACAATGGTGTCAGATGATAATTTTCTGGCGCTTCAGCGTACTGAACTGGTCGAGTATGCTCTGCCTGATTGACACGTCCAAATCAAAGGTCTAGAAGCGCGGCTTGCCTTGGGACGGTCCCTTGGCCAAGTCGCCGCTACCTTGTCAAAACGGGCATCTGAAAATGCAACGCGCTTATATACCCGGCATTATTGCCATGGCTGCCATTGTTGTGGCCTCGAACTTTCTGGTTCAGTTCCTGATCTTTGACGGGCTGCTTACCTGGGGTGCTTTCACCTATCCGCTGGCCTTTCTGGTCACCGACATCATGAACCGCGTCTACGGCGTGGCGACTGCCCGCAAAGTCGTGTTTGCCGGGTTTGTCACCGGTATCATCTGCTCGCTGATCGGCAGCCAGATTATGCTGCAGGGTGATGGATTCACCTATGCCGCTGTGCCGCTGCGAATCGCAGTCGCGTCCGGGACCGCATTCCTGCTCGCACAGCTCACAGATGTCACTGTGTTCAACTCATTGCGTGGCGGCCGTTGGTGGCGTGCGCCGCTGGTCTCGACCCTGATCGGTTCGGCGTTGGACACTACGCTGTTCTTCACCATCGCATTCTCGGCTTCGATCACATTCTTTGGTGCCGACGCCGACGCCGCAATCAGCTGGGCGTGGGAGCCTGTACCCTTCATGCTGACCGGCCCGATGGCGCCCCTTTGGCTAACGCTGGCCTTTGCTGACTGGCTGGTGAAATTGTCGCTGGCGATGATCGCGCTGATCCCGTTCAAGGTGATCGTCGCGCGGTTGACCGCTCAGCCCGCGTAAAAAAACGTTTTGAGTTTCGTGCAACTCGTGGCACGATTCCAGTAACCGAAACAGTTTGAAAGGAGGTGATCCAATGTCGAGAAAGGGATTGGAGAGAGGTGTTGGAACAACCGGGGGGATCGCCTGTTAAGGCAGCCCTTGGCGGAGCGCTCGCTCCGGCTGGTCGATTGATCTAACCGACCCAACCTCCTGAGCTTTCGAAGGGCCGTCCCATGCGGGGCGGCCCTTTTTGTTTTCGGATCAGGCCTGTAAGGTCAGCCTCATGTTGCGCATCACCGACGATATCACCCTGCAAGACTGGGAAATGACCGAGAGCTTTGTTCGCTCATCCGGTCCCGGCGGGCAGAACGTGAACAAGGTGTCCACCGCCGTCGAATTGCGGTTCGAGGCGGCGCGCTCACCTTCTTTGCCTGATCCCGTCAAATCGCGGCTCAAGCGTCTGGCGGGGCGACGCTGGACCAAAGAGGGCGCGATCATCATTCAATGCGACGAAACCCGCAGCCAGGCGCGCAACCGCGAAATCGCGCGCAACCGGCTGGCCGAGTTGATCACCCGCGCTATGGTTAAACCCAAGCGCCGTATCGCCACCAAACCCACCTACGGTTCGGTCAAGCGACGTCTGGCTTCCAAAAAGGCACGCTCAGACGTCAAAGCCTTGCGCGGTAAGATACCCGAAGATTGATCTGGTATCTTTGCGGCGCATCGCTACTCTGATTTTGCGCAGCTGCAAAAGGACAAGATCATGAGGTTAGAGGGAAAAACCGCAATCGTGACCGGTAGCGCATCAGGCTTTGGTGCCGGGATCGCGCGGAAATTCCTGTCAGAAGGTGCCCGCGTCATGATCGCGGATATCAACGGTGATGCGGCCGAAGTTCAGGCCAATCAATTGGGCCCGAACGCCTTTGCACATCAGGTCGATCTGGCCAACGGCGCATCGGTTGAGGCGATGGCAGACGCAGCCTTTGATCGACTGGGGCATCTCGATATCTTAGTCAACAACGCCGGCGTCACCCACCTTCCCACCCCGCTGGAGGAAGTGAGCGAAGAGGATTTCGACCGGGTTTTCAACGTGAACATGAAATCTGTCTATCTGACCGCCCGTGCATTGGTTCCGCATATGAAATCGCGTGGTACCGGCGCGATCCTGAACGTGGCCTCGACGGCTGGCCTGTCGCCGCGTCCGAATCTCAACTGGTACAACGCCTCCAAGGGGTGGATGATTACCGCGACCAAGACCATGGCGGTCGAACTGGCCCCATCGGGTGTCCGGGTAAACGCCATCTGCCCGGTTGCAGGGGAAACGCCCTTGCTCAAGTCTTTCATGGGCGAGGATACGCCCGAAATTCGCGCCAAGTTCCTGTCGACCATCCCGCTGGGCCGTTTCTCAACACCCGAGGATATGGCCAACGCCGCCTGTTTCTTATGTTCCGACGAGGCCAGCATGATCACCGGCACAGCTTTGGAGGTCGACGGTGGCCGCTGCATCTGATCCGCTCTTCATCTGGCAAGAAATATCCCCGCCGGAGGCAGCGCGCCTGCGCGCTCTTCTGCTCCAGCATCTGAAAACGCAATGACCTCCGGACCCCGAAACCTGATCACCGATGTTCCCGGCCTTTTGGTTGGAAACGCTCAGGATGACGCGCTCAAATCCGGTGTAACCGTTCTGACGGCACCCGAACCCTTCACGGCCTCCGTTCACGTGATGGGCGGTGCGCCAGGCACGCGGGAAACCGACTTGCTGGCACCTGACAAAACCGTGTCGCGCGTAGATGCCATCGTTCTGTCCGGTGGTTCGGCCTTTGGTCTGGACGCCTGTTCCGGGGTAGCTGACGCGCTTAGGGCGCAACACCGCGGGTTTGAGGTTGGCAATGTCGTGGTCCCTATCGTTCCGGGGGCGATCCTGTTTGACCTGCTTAACGGTGGCGACAAAGCCTGGGCCCAGAACCCCTATCGTGCGCTTGGGCGTCACGCATTCGAGGGCGCGTCCGATCAGTTCGATCTGGGTACTGCTGGCGCAGGGACTGGTGCCTTGGCTGCCATGCAAAAGGGTGGGCTCGGATCCGCCTCGTTTGTGATGGAAAACGGGGTCACGATTGGCGCATTGGTTGCCGCCAATCCACTCGGCAGCGTCACCACACCGGGTGACCGTCATTTCTGGGCCGCTCCGTTTGAAATCGGCGACGAATTCGGAGAATTAGGGCCTGATTCCAACACGGGTCTTGGTCGTGTCTTGACCAGTCGCAAGGCCAAAGCAATGCGACCCGCCCAGCCGGACAAGGCCAACACCACCATCGCAATTGTTGCCACTGACGCGGCGCTGTCCAAGCCGCAATGCCATAGGTTGGCGGTGGCTGCCCATGACGGGATCGCGCGGGCGATTGTTCCCGCGCACACACCAGGCGATGGCGATCTGGTGTTCGGCGTCAGCACAGGCAATCACGACCTTCCAGAGGCTGAACTGGGGCTTCTTGGCCATGTGGCTTCGATCTGTCTGTCGCGGGCCATCGCGCGGGCTGTATTTCTTGCCTCGCCAGCGGCGCGGGATCTTTTACCCTGTTGGTCCGGCTTACATGACTTAAGTTAAGGACGGCCTATATGCCGCAGTGGCACAGTGCCCTCGCGCGGCAATCTGCGCGTTGACTCTTTTTTGCGCCGACGGTCCATTCGGTGCAGCCAATTCGTATCGGAGCAAAAGCTATGAATCGCATTCTCGCGACCGCAATCGTCGGCCTTCTGGCCCTTCCCGCATATGCCGAAGGTGACGCCGAAGCCGGAAAGAAGACTTTTAACAAGTGCAAATCCTGTCACCAGATTGCCGATCCTGAGGGTGAAGTCATCGTAAAGGGCGGTAAAACCGGTCCGAACCTGTATGGGATTGCAGGCCGGACCGCAGGAACCGTTGAAGAGTTCAAATATGGTGACAGCATCGTTGCCGCTGGTGAAAACGGTCTGGTCTGGGACGAAACGACATTCGTCGAATATGCAAAGGACCCCAAGGCGTTTCTGAAAGATTATCTGGGTGAAACCTCGGCCAAATCCAAAATGACCTTCAAGCTGAAGAAGGGTGCCGAGGATGTTTACGCCTATATCGTAAGCGTTTCTGGCGAATAAAGCCGCATACCAAACACCGTTTGAGGTTACAAAAGGCCGCAGCCCCTGCGGCCTTTCGTGCGCTTGATAACCGCGTTGAACAGCGCCAATTTGAAAGCGCGCGGTATTTCATGCATTGCACGCATAAATTCGCAGAGCCAAGCCGACCCGGTGGCAGCCAATTTCGAATTTCCGGCCCTTCGGGTGGATCGGCAGCAGGAGACGACAGATGGGAATCATGATCCCGGCCTGGGTTGATGGCGAGTTGACCCCAGTGGACAAGCTTGAGGCGCATGAAAAAGGCCTGCGGCACAAGGCGGTGTCTGTCTTTGTCGTGCGCGGGACCGAAATTTTGATGCAGCGTCGGGCTTTGGGCAAATATCATACCCCTGGCCTTTGGGCGAATACCTGCTGCACCCACCCCGACTGGGGTGAGACACCGTCTGTCTGCGCCGTGCGCCGGCTGCGCGAGGAATTGGGAATTACCGGGCTTTACCCGGAATACCGTCACCGGCTGGAGTATCACGCCGATGTCGGCAACAACATGATCGAGCACGAAGTGGTCGACATCTTTCTGGCCCATGTGCGCGGCCCGCTGAAGATTGAGCCCAACCCGGAAGAGGTCATGGAAATTCGCTGGGTCGATTACCACGATCTTCTGGCCGAAGTGCAGCGTTACCCCGAGCGATTTACACCGTGGCTCAAGATCTATTTGCACAATCACGCCGACACTATTTTCGGACCTGATCTGATTATCTCGGCCACCTCCTGACGGCTACGCCTTGCAAGGGCCGCCCAAGCCGCATAGATCAACGCGTCATGGCTAAGCAAAAGACAGACCCGAATTACAAAGTCATCGCCGAAAACCGGCGCGCGCGCTTCGATTACGCAATCGAGGACGATCTTGAGTGCGGCATCATGCTGGAAGGGTCCGAGGTCAAATCCCTGCGCGTAGGTGGGACGAACATCGCCGAAAGCTATGCCTCTGTCGATGATGGCGAGCTGTGGCTGGTCAACAGCTATATCGCCCCCTACGAGCAAGCCAAATCGTTCAAGCACGAGGAACGCCGCCGGCGCAAACTGCTGGTGTCACGCAAGGAATTGTCGAACTTGTGGAACGCGACCCAGCGCAAAGGCATGACACTGGTGCCGCTGGTTCTGTATTTTAACCACAAGGGCAAGGCCAAGATCAAAATCGGTATCGCCAAGGGTAAGAAAAACCACGACAAGCGCGAAACCCAGGCCAAGCGGGACTGGTCACGACAAAAGCAGCGGTTGATGAAGGATCATAGCTGATCCTTCATACCTCTCAGAACGCCATCGCAGCTGATACCGCACGTTTCCAGCGGTCATAGGCGGCATCGCGCTCTTTGGCAGAAAGTTCCGGTTCGAACCGGCGATCCAGCGCCCAGGTTTCCGCAAATCCCTGTTGATCCGGATAAACGCCTGCGCGCATACCGGCCAGCCAGGCCGCGCCCAATGCGGTAGTTTCCTGCATTACCGGCCGGTCAACCTCGGCGCCCAGGTAATCCGACAATCCCTGCATCGCCCAGTTCGACGCGCTGGCGCCACCGTCGACACGCAGGATGACGTCGGTATCCGCACCCCAGTCGCCCTGCATTGCGTGCCACAGATCGCGCGTCTGGTACGCGATGCTCTCCAGCGTGGCCTTGGCAAATTCGGCACGGCCTGAATTCCGGGTCAGGCCGAACACGGCGCCACGGCAATCCGGTTTCCAGTAAGGCGCGCCGAGGCCGGTAAAGGCGGGCACCAGCACGACATGCTGGTTCGGGTCTGCCTTTTGGGCCAGCTCGCCACTTTCCGGGGCGCTCTCGATGATCTGCAACGCGTCGCGCAGCCATTGCACCGCTGCACCGGCCACAAAAATTGACCCTTCCAGGGCATAGGTCCGTTTACCGTCCAATTGATAGGCGATGGTGGTCAACAGGCGGTTCTTCGACTCGACCGGCTTATCCCCTGTGTTCAGAAGAGCAAAACAACCGGTGCCATAAGTGGATTTCATCATGCCGGGTTGGAAGCAGGCCTGACCGATGGTGGCGGCCTGTTGATCACCGGCAACGCCAAGAATCGGGATATTTCCCCCAAATAGAGTCGTATCTCCAAAATCCGAGGCGCAATCATGCACCTGGGGCAGCATGTTCATCGGCACGTCCAGCAGATCACAGATCTCGGCGCTCCATTCGCCCTTGTGGATGTCGAACAGAAGCGTGCGCGCCGCGTTGGTGGCATCTGTCGCGTGGCTGCGCCCTTCGGTCAGGCGCCAGATCAGAAAGCTGTCGATGGTGCCGAACATCAGCTCTCCTGCCTCGGCCCTTTCCCGCGCGCGGGGGACGGTGTCCAGCAACCATTTAACTTTGGTGCCCGAGAAATAGGGGTCCAGCAGCAGCCCAGTCTGGGCGGTCACGTCATCCTCGCACCCGGCCTGCTTGTAGCGCGCGCAGATCTCGGCGGTACGGCGGTCCTGCCAGACGATCGCGTTGTGGATTGGTGCGCCAGTAGCGCGGTCCCAAACTACTGTTGTTTCGCGCTGGTTGGTGATGCCGATGCCCGCGATCTGATCAGAGGTTACCCCGACGCTATCCATAACTTCGCGGCAAACGCGCAGAACACTGTTCCAGATTTCCTCGGCGTCGTGTTCGACCCAGCCTTCCTGCGGGAAGTGCTGGGTGAATTCGTGCTGCGCGGTGCCTGCGCGCTGCATCTCTGCGTCGAACAGAATTGCCCGCGATGATGTGGTGCCCTGATCAATGGCAAGAATGTAGGTCACGCCTGCGCCCCCCGTCGTTTGGTTTTGCGGGACTTTAGCGCAAACAATGACGAACGTGCCAGTGTGTTCAGACAGGAATATTGTCGATCAGCCGCACACCATCCGTCCAGGCTGCTGCGAACAGGCGGGCAGGCCGGTTTGCGTGGGCTATTGGGTCCAGCGTTTCGGCACACCGCAGTTGAATATACTCCACCTGCGTGAAGCCCGCGGCCAGCAGATCGATCTCGGCCTGTGCAGCCAAAGGATCAAACGGCGCGCCGTCTTTCAGGGCGGCCGCTAATTCCCGCATGATCCGGTTTTTGTGGGCGGCAATATCCAGCCCTTCGGACGACAGGCGCAGGTTGCGCGAGGACATGGCCAGACCAGAGGGTTCGCGAACTGTGGGGCATCCAACAACCTCGGTCGGAATGTCCAGATCGCGCGCCATTCGGGTCACGATCATCAGCTGTTGATAGTCTTTTTCCCCAAAATAGGCTCTGTCCGCCTGCGTTTGCAGGAACAGTTTGGCCACAACTGTGGCAACGCCGTCGAAATGTCCGGGACGGAATTCACCTTCCATCACATCGGTCAGGCCCGCGACGGATACGGTCGTGGCAAAGCCCTGCGGGTAAATCTCTTCGGATTCCGGCACGTAGATCGCATCAACGCCGTAGGGGGCCAGTTTCTGCGCATCCTCGATCTCGGTGCGCGGGTACTTTGCCAGATCCTCGGGGTTGTTGAACTGCTTGGGATTCACAAAGATCGTGACGATCACGCGGTCACAACCTGCCTTGGCGGCCTCAACCAGCGACAGATGCCCCTGATGCAGCGCGCCCATGGTCGGAACCACGCCGATCTCTTCACCCTTCCGCGTCCATTCCGATGTCAAGGCACGTAGGTCGGCCAGACGGCGAAAGATTGGGGCGGTCATGTCTTGGGTCCTTTGGTCGGGGTCTGATCGGAAAAGACGTGTTCGTCCGCTGGAAAGGTTCGTGCGCGCACCTCGGCTGCGTATTCGGCGATGGCGGCTTCGGCCAATGGGCCAAGCTCAGCATAACGTTTGACGAATTTCGGTTTGAAGGCGGTGAAAAAACCAACCATGTCGTCGACAACCAGAATCTGACCGTCGCACTCGGCCGAGGCGCCGATTCCGATTGTTGGGATCGCGATTTCGCCGGTGATCTGATCGGCCAGCTTCTGCGGTACTTTTTCCAGCACAACCGAGAACGCTCCCGCCTCGGCCACAGCGCGAGCATCTTCCAGTACAGCCTCGGCCTGTTCGTCGCGACCCTGAACCTTATATCCGCCAAGCGTGTTGATCGACTGCGGGGTCAGGCCGATATGCGCCATCACCGGAATCCCGCGCTTGACCAGAAAGCGGATGGTCTCGGCCATCTCGACGCCGCCTTCCAGCTTAACCGCGCCCGCGCTGGTTTCGGACATCAGCCGGGCGGCGTTGCGGAATGCCTCGGCAGGTGAGTGCTCGTAACTGGCAAAGGGCATGTCGATGACCATCATCGCACTTTCCAGACCGCGCGCGACGGCCTGACCATGCATCACCATCATCTCCATCGTCACGCCCAGCGTCGATTCCAGCCCGTGCAGCACCATGCCGACGCTGTCGCCCACCAAGACAAAATCACAATGATCATCCATCAACCGCGCCATTGGCGTGGTATAGGCTGTCAGACTGACCAGCGGCTCGCCGCCTTTGCGGGCGCGAATATCCTGCGCATTCGGGGCTTTTTTACGGGCGGTGGCGCTCATTGTCGCTCCTCCGGTTGTCATGTTGCAGCGCGGCATAACAGATGGGAGCGGGCTATAGAAACCCCGGTTGCGCGAACATTTCCTTGAATGACCTAAGGTTTAAAGGGAAGTTGGGTGCAGTACGGCCCAAAAAAACGCAGGTTTCCATTTTCAGTGGGGAGTAATTTACATGACAAAGCAGACATTTCGGTCCTTTGCTTCGGTGCTGGCGGTTAGCGCCAGCCTGTTTGGTACACAGGTTTTCGCTAAATCCGACATTACCATAGCGTTGCAACTAGAGCCGCCGCATCTGGACCCGACCAGTGCAGCAGCACAGGCTATCGATTCGGTGGTTTACACCAATATCTTCGAAGGCCTGACCCGGTTTATGGGTGACGGATCGGTGGTTCCTGGTCTGGCTGAAAGTTGGGAAATCTCGGAAGATGGCAAGGTCTATACTTTTAAATTGCACGATGGGGTTACCTTCCACGACGGCACCACGATGGATGCTGAGGACGTCAAGTTCAGCCTAGACCGCGCCCGATCCGAGGATAGCGCAAATGCGCAAAAGGCCCTGTTTGCCGGGATTGAAAACATCGAGGTGGTCGACCCGCTGACCGTCAAAGTGACCCTGTCTGAGCCAAACGGGAACTTCCTGTTCAACCTGGCCTGGGGTGATGCGGTTATTGTCGCGCCCGATAGTATCGAGGGCATCAAGACCAACCCCGTCGGAACCGGCGCTTTTACCTTTGGTGAATGGGTGCAGGGCGACAGTATCACTCTGAACCGCAACCCGGACTATTGGGGCGACCAGCCTGCGTTAGAGACTGCTACATTCAAATTCATCTCGGACCCGACGGCGGCTTTTGCGGCCATGATGGCCGAGGATATCGACGTGTTCGACAATTTCCCTGCGCCGGAAAACCTGCCGCAATTTGAGGCTGATCCGCGCTTTCAGGTGCTTGTCGGTTCGACTGAAGGGGAAACCATCCTGTCCACCAATAACAAGATGCCACCCTTCGATGATATCCAAGTGCGTCAGGCATTGGCCCACGCGATTGACCGTCAGGCGATCATCGACGGAGCAATGTTTGGCTACGGTACGCCCATCGGCACCCATTTCGCGCCGCACAATCCGGCTTATGTCGATCTGACTGGGAACTCGGCCTACGACCCCCAAAAGGCTGCTATGATGTTGGCTGATGCTGGGTATGCCGACGGGTTTGAGACGACGCTGCATTTGCCGCCCCCATCATATGCCCGGCGCGGGGGCGAAATCGTCGCCGCTCAGTTGGCCGAGGTCGGGATCACGGCCAATATCGTCAACGTCGAATGGGCCCAGTGGCTGGAATCGGTGTTCAAAGGAAAGGACTTTGGTCTAACCATCGTCAGTCATACCGAGCCTATGGATATCGGGATCTATGCGCGCCCTGACTATTACTTCCAGTATGACAGCACCGATTTCCAGGCGCTGATGGACACGCTGAATTCAACGACAGACCCCGAAGAACGCACCCGTCTGCTGGGTGAGGCGCAGCGCCTGATCGCAGACGACTACGTCAACGGGTATCTGTTCCAGCTGGCCAAGCTGGGCGTGGCCAAAGCCGGAGTTCGGGGCCTGTGGGAAAACGCGCCCACGGCCGCAATCGATCTGACGCAGATCAGCTGGTCCGAGTG
This sequence comes from Ruegeria atlantica, assembly GCF_947495585.1. Classification (GTDB taxonomy): domain Bacteria; phylum Pseudomonadota; class Alphaproteobacteria; order Rhodobacterales; family Rhodobacteraceae; genus Ruegeria; species Ruegeria atlantica_G. The sequence goes on from NZ_CANLZK010000004.1 coordinate 106,801, forward strand.
ACTCAAGACAGGGGCCGCTGGTTTACGGCCCTTGCATTTAATGTTGTCGAGTGAGCCAAGGATGATTTTGTTTCGTGTCCTGTTTCTGGTTTTTGTGACCGTTGCCCTGGCGGCAACGACTGTGGAACCGGTTGTGGCGCAGAACATTCTGGACAGTCGGTTGGATACACCTATCGGGACGCCAGAGAACCCGCTGGATGTTGGCATCGGTATTCGAATCGATCAGATCACCAGCGTTGACCAGAAGGCCGAAAACTACGGTGCCGTGGTTGTGCTGCGTGTTGAGTGGGCCGACCCTGCGTTGGCTTTTGACCGGCAAGAGCTGGGGCGCGATTTCCGGGTTTTCAACCCCCCGGCGCTGGCCGATCATGCCGCTGAGATCGGGACGGTGGTACCAGCATTCGTCATTCACAACCAACAATCCAACAAGTGGATTCACGAAGCCGCCGCCTCTCTGCGATATGACGGGCGGGTGTTGTATGTCGAGAAATCCTCGCTGACATTACAGGCCCCACATTTCGATTTTCGGAAATACCCTTTCGACACACAGGAGTTTCATTTCGAGGTCGTTTCGATCTTTCCATCCCAATATGTGTCCTATCATCCGATGAACGAGTTCTCGGGCCTTGGTGACCTGCTGGGCGAAGAAGAGTGGATTCTGGACAAAGCGCGGCTTGAAACCTCTCAGGTCACGGGCCTTTCCGGTCAGGACAGCGATCAGGTTGCGCTGATCTTCGAAGGCCACCGGCATCTGACCTACTATGTCATTCGGGTGTTTCTGCCGATGCTGGTGCTGATCTCGGTCGGCTGGGCACTGTTCTTTCTTGATGAATACCGCAAAAGGATCGAAATTGCCGGAGGAAACTTGCTGGTATTCGTAGCTTTCAACTGGGCGATTTCTGCTGATCTGCCAAAGCTTGGATACCTGACATTTCTGGATTTCGTTCTGCAGTGCATGTTCCTGATGACCGGGGCTTTGATTGTGTTCAATGTCGCCCTGCGCAGGCTCAAAGTCTCGGGTCGCGAATCCGGGGCGCGCAAGTTGGATAACTACGCCATCAAGTGGATTTACCCGCTGGGTTACGCTGCAATCGTTGGCTATGCAGTTTTTGCCTATCTTCTGGCTCCATAGGTGCTGGACCGGGAAGGCGCGCACCCCTAACGTGGCCTCGATGCTTCGCTATGCCCTCAAACGACTGATATCGCTGGTGATCAGCCTCGCCGTCGCCTCGGTCGTTATATTTGCCGTGATTGAGGTGGCGCCCGGTGATCCGGCGTCATTCATGTTGGGCGTCAATGCGCAAGAGGATACGCTTGCCGCTCTGCGGGCCGAGTTGGGTTTGGATGTATCCAAGGTGCAGCGGTATTTCAATTGGGTTGGCGGGATGATGGTGGGGGATTTCGGAACCTCTTACACCTATCGCACGCCCGTGTCGCAGATGATCGCGGATCGGCTGTGGGTCTCGCTGCCCTTGGCGCTGTATGCGCTTACCCTGTCCACCGCGATTGCGTTTCCGGTAGGCATCTATGCTGCCGCGCGCCGGGGCAAACCGGGCGATCTGACGGTAATGGGGGCAACACAGCTGGGCATTGCAGTGCCGAATTTCTGGTTCGCCATGATGCTGGTTCTGGTCTTCGCCATCAACCTGCGTTGGTTCAATGCCGGAGGGTTCGCAGGCTGGGACAAGGGGCTTTGGGCAGGGCTACATTCCCTGACACTGCCGGCTGTCGCGCTGGCCCTACCGCAGGCGGCCATTCTGGCGCGGGTCATGCGGTCGTCTTTGTTGGACATATTGGGCGAAGACTTCATGCGCACCGCACGTGCCAAAGGGCTTTCGCGTCGTCAGGTCCTGTGGCGGCACGGGGTGCGCAACGCGCTGATCCCGGTTCTGACCATCATCGGGTTGCAGTTTTCCTTCCTGCTGGCGGGATCTATTATTATCGAACAAGTCTTTTATCTGCCCGGTCTTGGGCGATTGGTGTTTCAGGCAATCTCGGCCCGCGATCTGATTGTGGTGGAATCCGTGGTAATGCTGCTGGTCTTTGCGGTCATCACCGTGAACTTTCTGGTCGATCTGGCCTATGCAGCCGTTGATCCAAGGTTAAGGAGCCGGACATGAGCCGGAGCCTGATCCTTGGGGCTTGTCTGTCCTCGCTGGTGCTGTTGGCGGCGGCGGTTTCATTTGTCTGGACGCCCTATGACTACACTGCGCTGAACATCCCCGACAAACTGCAGCCTCCCAACGCGCAGCATTGGTTTGGCACGGATCATTTCGGACGCGACATGTTCTCGATGATCATGGTCGGTGCCCGTACCTCGATTGCCGTGGCTTTGGTGGCGGTGGGGATTGGCATGGCGCTGGGCGTGCCTTTGGGCCTGACAGCGGCTGCGCGCAAAGGGTCGTGGCTGGACGAGCTGATCATGCGCGGCAACGATCTGGCCTTTGCCTTCCCGTCTCTGGTCATCGCCATCCTGATCACTGCTGTGTTTGGTGCTGGCGCGATAAATGCGATCATCGCCATTGGCATTTTCAACATCCCGGTTTTTGCACGCATCACTCGCGGCGCGGCGCTTTCACTGTGGGAGAGGGAGTTCATCCTGGCCGCGCGCGTTTCGGGCAAAGGTGCGGCACGGATATCGGCCGAGCATATCCTGCCTAACGTCGCCAACCTTCTGATCGTTCAGGGCACCATCCAGTTTTCTCTGGGCATTCTGGCTGAGGCTGGCCTGTCCTATGTCGGTCTGGGCGCGCAACCGCCAACGCCAAGTTGGGGCCGGATGCTGGCTGATGCGCAGACAATGGTCAGTTTCGCCCCGCATTTGGCTCTGATTCCCGGTTTGGCGATCATTGTTACGGTGCTTGGGTTGAACCTATTGGGTGATGGGTTGCGCGATTGGCTGGACCCCCGGATCAGGGTGGCGCGCACATGAGTTTGCTTGAGATCGAAAACCTGTCGCTGTCCATTCACGGCACGGACATCCTGAAACAGGTCAATCTGTCCATTGCGCCCGGTCAGATCGTGGCCGTGACCGGGGAGAGCGGGTCGGGCAAATCGATGACCGCGCTCGCGGTGCTGCAGCTTTTGCCGGACGGGGCCAAGACGACCGGGGTCATCCGGCTGAACGGCTCAGATCTGCTGGACCGCGACGAAAACGATATGTGTGCCCTGCGCGGTGCTGCGATCGGTATGGTGTTCCAAGAACCTATGACCGCACTGAACCCAGTCAAAACCATCGGCGATCAAGTGATGGAGACCATCCTGATCCACAAGGCCATGCCGCCCAGACAGGCGCGAGACCGGGCGGAGGAAGTTCTGACCCGTGTGGGCCTGCCGCCAAATCGTTTCCCATTGTCCCGCTTTCCGCACGAACTGTCCGGGGGCCAGCGTCAGCGCGTCGTGATTGCGATGGCGATTGCGCTGCGCCCTAAACTGTTGATCGCGGATGAACCGACTACAGCTTTGGACGTGACGACGCAGGCGCAAATCCTCGAGCTTCTGAAGGGATTGGTGACCGAATACGACATGGGGCTGTTGATGATCACTCATGACCTTGCCGTGGTGGCGGATATGGCCGATCAAATCGTCGTCATGCGCCATGGCGATGTGGTCGAATCCGGGGCCACTGACCACCTGCTACACCACATGCAGCACCCATATACCCGTATGCTGTTCGAGGCTTCGGGGCATCAAGTATCCCTGCCTGAGCCGGCACAATCCCGCCCTTTGCTTGAAGTGACAAACGTCATTCGCGACTATCGTCTGCCCCGCAAGGGGCTGTTCGATTCACCGGGGCATCACAGGGCGGTGGACCATGTCAGCTTCACGCTCAATAGCGGGGAACGTCTGGGTCTGGTCGGCGAATCTGGTTGTGGAAAATCGACCCTAACAAAGGCAATTCTTGGCCTAGAGGATGTTCAAGGTGGTGACATTCGTCTGGATGGCCAGCCTGTCTTTTCGGGTCACAAACCCAACCTCGCCGTGCGGCGCAAGATGCAGGTGGTCTTTCAGGACCCCTATGGTAGCTTCAATCCACGTCACCGCGTGGCCCGGCTGATCACTGAACCGTTCCATCTGCTCGATGCTCCTGTAATGGGGTCCGAGAGGCAGGACCGGATCGCTGAAATGTTGACAGCGGTGGGTCTCAGCCCGGATGACGCTGGTAAGTATATCCATGAATTCTCGGGCGGTCAGAGACAGCGCATCGCCATCGCCCGTGCCTTGATCATCCGGCCCGAACTGATCTTGTTTGACGAGGCTGTTTCGGCCCTTGATGTGTCGGTCCGGGCCCAGATTCTCGACCTGTTGGCCGAACTATGTGAGGCCTATGATCTGACTTATCTATTCATCAGCCATGATCTGAGCGTCGTGCGCACCATCACTGACCGCGTTATGGTGATGCGGGCTGGCCGGATCGTAGAAGAGGGCGATACCGAAAGCGTCTTCACTGACCCGAAACACCAATACACGAAAGACCTGATCAATGCCGCGCCCACGCTGCCAGAGATCGGCCGGGATGTGGCGTAAATCCCTTGTTAGAGCCGAATATAGGAGTATCCCATGTCCAGCCCCCTTTGGTTTAATCCCGGCCTTTGTCTGATCGGCGGTAGTTGGGTGCCGCCAACCGCAGAACAAACATTGCCTTTGATCAATCCTTCTGACGGCTCAGAGATCTGCCAGATCGCAAGGGGTGGCGCGCATGATGTTGATGCTGCGGTCAAGGCGGCTCAGATTGCGATTGACGGGGATTGGGGACGAAAGACTGCGCTGGAGCGGGGCCGTATCCTCACGCGTATGGGAAGGATGGTTTTGGAGCGTGTTGAGGACCTGGCCACGCTAGAGGCCATGGATGTCGGCAAGCCCCTGACGCAGGCACGCGCAGATGCGGTTGCGTTGGCACGGTATTGCGAATTCTATGGTGGGGCCGCGGACAAGGTCATGGGCGAGACCATCCCGTATCTGGATGGCTACACCGTCTATACTTTACGGGAACCGCACGGCGTGACGGGGCATATCGTGCCGTGGAACTATCCGATGCAGATCATCGGGCGGTCGGTTGGGGCTGCGCTGGCGATGGGCAATGCCTGCGTTCTGAAACCTGCGGAAGAAGCTTGCCTGACCGCGCTGGCCTTTGCGCACCTCGCGCAAGAGGCCGGTTTGCCCGCCGGTGCCCTGAATGTCATACCCGGGTTGGGGGCCGAGGCGGGGGCGGTTTTGTCGGGCCATACGGGCGTGCACCATGTCTCGTTCACCGGGTCAGTCGCTACTGGGGCGCTGGTGCAGCAGGCAGCGGGGCAAAATGTGGTGCCCGTGACGCTGGAGCTTGGGGGGAAGTCACCTCAACTGGTGTTTGACGATGCCGATCTGGACGCGGCCCTGCCCTTTCTGGTGAATGCGGGCATTCAGAATGCCGGACAAACCTGCTCGGCCTCGTCACGCATTTTGGTGCAGCGCGGGGTTTATGATCAGGTCAAGCATCGTATGGCAGCGGCCTATGCAGATTTGACCGTTGGCCCTGCGCAAGACGATCTGCGCGTCGGCCCGCTGATATCGGCCCGTCAAAAGGACATCGTTTCGGACTTTCTGGCCAGGGGCGCAGACCTGACCGTCGCAGGGCAAGGACAGATCGTAGACGGTGCACCGTCCGAGGGGGCCTATGTTGTGCCGACCCTTTTTGCGGACGTTCCGCCGGATCACAGTCTGGCCAAGGATGAGATCTTCGGTCCCGTGCAGGTGCTGATCCCATTCGATTCCGAAGAAGACGCGGTGAAGATTGCCAACGGCACCGATTACGGGTTGGTCGCCAGCATCTGGACCCGCGACGGCGCACGGCAGATGCGGCTGGCAAAGCAACTGCGCTCTGGCCAGGTGTTCATCAACAACTACGGCGCGGGTGGTGGCGTAGAGCTACCATTTGGCGGTGTCGGAAAATCCGGACACGGCCGCGAGAAAGGGTTCGAGGCCCTATATGGCTTTTCACAGTTGAAAACGGTCGCGTCGTACCATGGTTAGAGCCTAAACAATCACCTCGATCGCCTCTTGCGCGCCTACGCCGAACACTCGTTTGTAGCGTTCGATCTGATCCTTCGGTCCCATCGCCTTTTCCGGGTTGTCCGACAGTTTCACGGTCGGCTGGCCATTGGCGGACACAGCCTTGCAGACCAGCGAGAACGGCGCCAACGCGTCGTTTGGCACGAGCCCGCGAAAATCGTTGGTTAGCAAGGTGCCCCACCCGAACGAGACTTTGGTTCTGTGGGCGAATTGAGTGTGCAGTTCCCGAATTTTATCCACATCCAGACCATCCGAGAAGATCACGCGCTTTTCCAGGGGGTCTTCTCCACGGGATTGCCACCACTTGATCGCGGTTTCCGCGCCTGTTGCGGGATCACCGCTGTCGATGCGAATGCCGGTCCATCCGGCCAGCCAATCGGGTGCGCGATCCAAAAAGCCCTGCGTGCCATAGGTGTCGGGCAGAATGATGCGCAGATTGCCGTCATGTTCGTCGTGCCAGTCGCTCAGCACGTCATAAGGCGCTTGCGCCAGTTCAGCATCGTCTTTGGCAAGGGCGCTGTAGACCATCGGCAGTTCGTGCGCGTTGGTGCCGATGGCCTCAACTTCGCGCCGCATGGCGATTAGACAGTTCGACGTACCGGTAAAACTCGATCCCAGACCCTCGATCATGGCCTGCACACACCAGTCTTGCCAAAGAAAGCTGTGTCGACGCCGGGTTCCGAAGTCAGCGATCCCAAGCCCGTCAATATCCCGCAGTTGTTCGATCTTCTTCCAAACGCGGGTCATGGCCTGGGCATATAGCACCTGCAGCTCAAACCGCCGCATGTTGTTCAGCACAGCGCGCGAGCGCAGCTCCATCAGAACCGCAAGCGCCGGGATTTCCCACAGCATAACCTCGTGCCATTTACCCTCAAAGGTCAGCTCGTACTGATCGCCCTTCCGTTCCAGGTGATAGGGCGGCAGGCGCATGTTTTCGAACCATTCCATAAAATCCGAACGGAACATCTGGCGTTTGCCATAGAACGTATTGCCCCGCAGCCACGTGCTTTCGCCCCGGCTCAGGCCAAGTGATCGGATATGATCCAATTGCTCGCGCAGCTCGCCTTCATCGATAAGTTTGGCCAATGGAATGTGATTCGACCGGTTGATCAGGGAAAAAGCCACATCCGTTTGAGGCTTATTTCGAAACACTGACTGGCACATCAGCAGTTTGTAGAAATCCGTGTCGATTAAAGACCGCACAATCGGGTCAATCTTCCATTTATGATTGTACACGCGTGTCGCAATATCGACCATGGGGAACTCCTGCGATTTCCGTTGTTAGATCAATCGGTGCGTGGAATGGCAAGAGTCGCTAGAATGATAACAATGACAAGGTCAGGTCACATTGCGAGCATATTGTGTGATCTTTTCACAGTTTAGTGAAAAGAGAGGGATGGTAGAACGAGGTTAATTTGGTGAATGGTTCTCGAGTACGATTTTGACATCGTTGTTAACGAAGAATTGGAAGATGACGTCGGTTCTGAGCGATTGGACATGTCCGTCGCGCGTGCCCGATTCCGTCAAGTGAAAACGGCTGACGCGCTCAGGGCGGCGTCACCTAAAATTCGCAAGATTTTCCAAAATGCTGGGTTCGATCTGGATTCAGCCGACAGTGGCATGTCGCACGGATATTTCGCCGGTGGAGATGTGGCCGACCGCGAACGGATTTTGCGCGCGTTGTTCACTAATATTCGGGCAGCTGGGATCAGGGGCGAATATTGCGGCGAGTTCGATTTTTATCAATTCCTGTATGATGTAAAAACTGCGAAGCCGCACGTCGGTCAACGCCGACAAGTTGCCGATTGGACGCCGAATCCACGCTATAAATCACCCGCGACACCGGAGCGGCGCTCGATCCACGGACGGATTGGCTTTGCTCTGGGTCTGGCGGTGATTTTGTTTGCCGTTCTCAGATACCTCGCTGCTGCCGGGGCAACACCTTAGGCGAGCGTCACACCAGCAGCTCGCATGGCAGTTTCTGCGGCCGCCAGCGACCCATCGAGGTCGATCGCCCGACATGCGTCCATTCGGACCGTGACGTCAAAACCCAACCGGGCGGCATCAACGGCTGAAAAATGAACACAGAAATCTGTGGCTAGCCCAACCAGGGTCAGTTTGGTGATACCACGTGATTTCAAGTAACCTTCCAACCCGGTCGGAGTCTTTTGGTCGTTCTCGAAAAATGCGGAATAGCTATCGATGCTGCGCCGAAAGCCTTTGCGAATGACAAGGTCAGCATGGGTATTCAGATCCGGATGGAATTCCGCACCGTCGGTACCCTGCACGCAATGATCCGGCCACAAGACCTGCGGCCCATAATGCATTTCGGTCATGTCCAAGGGGGTTTTGCCGTCGTGCTCGCTGGCAAAGGACGAATGTCCCGCCGGGTGCCAATCCTGCGTCAGGATCACGGCGTCGAACTCTGCCATCATAGTGTTGATGGGGTCCACGATCTCGTGACCTCCGGGCACCGCCAGGGCACCACCGGGGCAGAAATCGTTCTGAACGTCGATTACAATTAGGGCATGGGCCATCGGGAATCTCCTCGCATTGTCCTATCGGTAGGGGGCAGGGCGGGGGGCGTCAATCCGGTCCCTTGCGACTCTGGCCCAGCGGGTTTAGACCGCGCGCATGTATACGATCGCTGCTCTCTATCACTTCACCCGTTTTTCGGATCACGTGTCCCTGCGCGACCCGCTGCTGGACCTATGCCGCGCGCAATCAGTCAAGGGCACCTTGTTGCTGGCTGCCGAGGGGATCAACGGAACCATCGCCGGCCCGCGTAGTGGGATCGATGTGGTGCTGGCCCACATCAAGGCTCTGCCCGGTTGTGCGGATCTTGAGTGGAAAGAGGCCACATCCGATCATCCGCCCTTTGGCAAAATGAAGGTGCGTCTGAAAAAAGAGATCGTGACCATGGGCCAGCCGGACGTCGATCCGCGTGCCCGTGTCGGCAATTATGTCGAGCCCGAGGACTGGAACGATCTGATCCGGTCTGACGATGTGGTCGTGATCGACACACGCAATGACTACGAGGTGGCGATTGGTACGTTTGAGGGCGCAGTAGACCCTGAAACAGCCAGTTTCCGTGATTTTCCGGCCTGGTGGGAAGAAAACAAAGACCGCTTTCACAACAAACGCGTCGCCATGTTCTGCACCGGCGGCATCCGTTGTGAGAAATCCACCAACTACTTGTTGGGGCAGGGGGTCGAGGATGTTTACCACCTGAAAGGCGGCATCCTGCGGTATCTCGAAGAGATGCCCGCCGATGACAGCACCTGGCAGGGCGAGTGCTTTGTGTTCGACAATCGCGTCTCGGTTGGACATGGGTTGGTCGAAGGACCGCACAACCTGTGCCACGGTTGCCGCCGCCCGATTCTGCCAGAGGATATGAAGCGCGCGGAATACGAGCACGGCGTGTCCTGCCGTCGGTGCATCAATGAGAGTTCGGATGCGGACAAGACGCGTTTCAGGGAACGTCAGAAACAGATCCTGTTGTCGCGTCAGCGCGGGCAAGAGCACCTGGGCGCTGAATGACAGGTGAATGATTAAGGTTGCGGGTACAGGCCGGAACCCTGATGATCGCGGAAAAACCTAGGCTATCGGAAGTTTTATGCACCGCGAACCTACAACACTGGAAGAGTGGAAATCGACGCTTATCGCAGCGGTTGGACTGGTTATTGCCAGTTTTTTCGCGTGGTATGGTCTGTCGCGCCTGAGTGAGGCGGCCGCAGGCGAAACCATTGGTACTATTGTGTCGGTCTGCCTGGTGGTTTGGGTCGCATCGCAATCCTGGTACTACATGACACAGGTGAAACTGCCGCATCGACGCTTGTTTCTGATGGGTGTGTCCTTCATTCAGGTCGTGCCGTTCTTGTTCGCGGCGGCGTATGGCGCTTTCGGCTACGCCGACAATTGCGTGGTCGGTGCAGATGTTCCAGCCGATTTCCTGTATTTTTCATACGTCACCTTCACAACGGTGGGATATGGCGACATGATCCCAACAGGCTTGTGTCGCGGGCTGGCCGTCGCTGAGGCTGTTACCGGCTACATCCTCTTGGGTATGTTTGTTGCTGCTACGGTTGCGCTCTATACCCGCCACCATAAACATTAGACGGCCATTATTTGTTCTGATCAATCCAGCGGGACATCATCTGTTTGTCGCGGAAACACTCGGATGGGATAGGCCTGCGCCTGCTACGGGAAATGCGTTCGGCAAAGGCAACCTGCTTGCCGGATGGATAGTCCGCAAAGGGCGATGGATCGGCTGGCTTGTGCGCCGAAATCCAGGCAGACATCGACTTGCGATCCCGTTGTGCCTCGACCGGGATTTCCAAGGCCGACTGTTGGGCAATTGCACGAGCGTATCGCATTTGCCGGTCTGTGACGGGCAACAGGTGATAGTCGTTTGATGGGCCATCCATGGCCGGGTTGCGGGCGTGATAAGACATCGGATTGTTCCTCTGACTATGTAGAACATAAATGGAACATTAAGCAATTTATTCAAGAAGTCGCCGATTCACATCAGCGGGAGTCCGCCGTGAATTGCTTTTATTGACTGGTCAGTCAGTAAAATATAAACGCGAAAGAAAGAACTTCTGAGAAGGAAATCGGCATGAAGTTTCAGCCCAAAGCGAGCCATTTCATCAACGGCGCATATGTCGAAGATACCAACGGCACCCCTATCGACGTGATCTACCCCGCCACCGGTGAAATCATCGCCCGGCTGCACTCTGCCACGCCGGATATTGTAGATCAGGCTCTAACAAGTGCCAAAAACGCTCAGGCTGAGTGGGCGGCAATGTCCGGGACCGAGCGTGGGCGTATCCTGAGACGGGCATCTGACATCATGCGTGACCGCAATCGCGCGCTTTCGATCCTCGAAACCCACGACACCGGTAAACCCTTGCAGGAAACCCTGGTGGCCGACGCCACATCGGGTGCGGATGCGTTGGAGTACTTTGGGGGGCTGGCTGCGTCATTGACGGGTGAGCATATCCAGCTGGGCGGCGGAGACTTTGTCTACACCATCCGCGAGGCGCTGGGCGTTTGCGTCGGTATCGGGGCATGGAACTACCCGACCCAGATCGCATGCTGGAAAGGAGCCCCTGCACTGGCCTGCGGCAATACGATGGTCTTCAAAGCGTCCGAGACCACGCCCCTCTCGGCGTTGCAAGTGGCCGAGATCCTGATCGAGGCGGGCGCGCCAAAGGGCGTCTATAACGTGATCCAGGGCTATGGCGATGTTGGCGCATCGCTTGTGACCGATCCGCGCGTGGCCAAGGTTTCGCTGACCGGGTCCGTTCCGACCGGCCGCAAGGTCTATGCCGCAGCTGCCGACGGCATGAAGCACGTGACGATGGAACTGGGCGGCAAGTCCCCGATGATCGTGTTCGACGACGCCGATATCGAAAACGCTGTTTCGGGTGCGATCCTGGGCAACTTCTATTCCTCGGGTCAGGTCTGTTCGAACGGCACCCGTGTCTTTGTGCAGAAAGGCGTCAAAGAGGCATTCCTCAAGCGCCTCTCAGAACGTCTGGCCACTGCGAAAATTGGTGATCCGCTGGATGAGGACGTCAACTTTGGCCCTATGGTCAGCGAAAACCAACTGAACATCGCGCTGAGCTATGTCGAAAAGGGCAAGGCCGAAGGTGCGCGTCTAGTATTTGGCGGTGAGCGGATCGACAGTGCCGGCTTTTACATGCAGCCCACAGTGTTTGCGGATGTGACGGACGATATGGCCATCGCGCGCGAAGAAATCTTTGGCCCTGTCATGTCCGTACTGGATTTCGATACCGAAGAAGAAGTGATGGCCCGCGCCAACGACACCGAGTTTGGATTGGCAGCCGGTGTCTTCACCAACGATCTGACCCGCGCGCACCGCATTGTGGCCGGGTTCGAGGCGGGCACCTGCTATATCAACACCTATAATCTGGCTCCGGTCGAGGCCCCGTTCGGTGGATCCAAAATGTCGGGTGTCGGGCGCGAAAACTCGAAACTGGCGATCAATCACTTCAGCGAGATGAAGACGGTCTATGTTTCGATGAACGACGTAGAAGCGCCTTACTAATCAAAACCGGCCATTCAAGCTCTGTTCCCGACATTTCGCGTCGGGAACAGAGCATAAGCCACATAAGACATGTGGCTGACTTCCTCCAAAGGGTGCCGTTTTCGGTTCCGTCGGTGGGAGATCAAGTTCATGAAAACGCATGCACAGGCCGTAGTCATCGGCGGAGGATTGGCTGGCTGTTCAATCCTGTACCATTTGGCCAAGCTTGGTTGGCGGGACGTTGTCCTGCTTGAACGGGATGAACTGACCAGCGGATCAACCTGGCACGCGGCGGCCAATATCCACGGGTTGCATGACAATAGCAACATCACCCGCATCCAGCATTACACAATGAACCTGTATAAAGAGCTGGAGCAGGAAACCGGCCAGAGTTGCGGAGTGTTCCAGCCCGGTTCCCTGTATCTGGCTCAGACCGAAGATCGTGAGCACCAGTTGCGCCTGCAAGAGGTCAAGGCTCGGTTCTATGGCCTGAATTTCTACGAGGTCAGCCGAGAACAAGCGATGGAACTTCACCCGCTGGCGCGGTTCGACGATATCCGCTGCATTATGTTTGAACCCGAAGGCGGCAACGTGGATCCCTCAGGCGTGCCGCACGCATATGCCGCAGGCGCACGCGCCATGGGCGCAACGATTGAGCGGTTTTGCCCCGTGTTAGGCACTGATCAGCAGCCAGATGGGTCGTGGATCGTGCGTACCGAAAAGGGCGACATCCATACGCAATGGGTTGTGAATGCCGCAGGCCTTTGGGGCCGCGAAGTAGCGGCATTGGCGGGTTTGACTCTGCCGTTGCAACCGACCGAACACCAGTATTTCGTGACCGATTCCATTGATGAGGTTGCCAACTTGGGTCGCCGTTTACCGTCGATCGCCGATCGGGACGGCGAGTACTATTTCCGACAGGAAGGCAACGGGCTGCTGATCGGGGCCTATGAGAAGGACATGAAGTTCTGGGCCGAAGACGGCACGCCGTTGGACTTCGCCCATGATCTGTTCCCCGACGATCTGGACCGGATCATGGACAACGTGATCCGCGCAACCGAGCGTGTGCCCGCAGCGGCGACGGCCGGTGTGAAACGGGTGATTAATGGGCCGATGATCTGGTCCCCGGACAGTTCCGCCCTTTGGGGTCCGGTGCCGGAACTGAAGAACTATTTCCTCTGTGGGGGCCTGATCCCCGGCTTCTCGCAATCGGGCGGGCTGGGGTTGCTGGCGGCGCAGTGGATGATCGAGGGTGAGCCGCAATACGACATGTTCGCCTGGGATCTCGCCCGGTTTGGCGACTGGGCGGACAAGAAATTCACCAAGGCGCGGGTCGAGGACCAGTATACTCACCGGTTCGCCATCCATTTCCCGACCGAGGAACGCAGCGCAGGCCGTCCGGCCCGCGTGCGCCCGGCCTATGAAATGCAAAAGGACATAGGCTGCGTCTTTGGTCTGAACTGCGGCTGGGAGCATCCGCTGTGGTTTGCCGATCAGCCCGACACGGAAGAAACGATCGGCTTTACCCGCCAGAACTGGTGGGACCCGGTGGGCCGCGAGGTAAAAATGCTGCGCGAGAGCGTCGGCGTGATCGACATCTCGAACTTCGCTAACTACGTCATTAAGGGCCCGGGTGCCAATGAGTGGCTGGACAAGCTGGTTGCCAACCGGGTGCCGACCGTGGTCGGGCGGTCCTGCCTCACGCCGCTAATCTCGGTGCGCGGGGGTGTGGCCGGCGACTTTACCATCACCAAGGTGGCCGAGGACGAATACATGATGATCGGCTCGGGTATGGCCGAGCGCTATCATCAGCGGTTCTTCAAAATGATCGACCTGCCCGAAGGCACCACGTTCGAGGTGGCGACGGACCGGATTGCGGGCTTCAACGTCGCAGGGCCCAAATCGCGTGACCTGCTGCAGCGGCTGACCAATGCGGATTTGACGAACGAGGCGTTCCGCTTCATGCGCTCGGCTACGATCGAGGTTGCCGGCGTCACCTGCCTTGCGATCCGTGTCAGCTTTACCGGTGACTTGGGGTGGGAGTTGCACTGCGCAGAAGAGGACCAGATCAGGCTCTACTCAGCACTGCTTGAGGCTGCGAAGGAGTGCGACGGTGGTCCGGTGGGCGGCCGCGCGTTGGGGTCACTGCGGATCGAGAAGGGTTATGGCTCCTGGGGCCGCGAGTATTCTCAGGAATACTGGCCGCAGGAGGTCGGGCTGGCAGGTCTGATCAAGCTGGATAAGGACTTCCTGCACAAGGATGCCTACCTGGCCGTCAAGGATAACGCCGCGCGCGAGGTTCTGTCGATTTTTGAGGTCGAGGTGACGAATGCTGACGCGTCCGGTGGCGAACCTATCTTTACACCAGATGGCGCACCGGTCGGACGTGTGACCTCAGGGGCCTATGGCTATTCAGTCGGCAAGTCCCTGGCCATCGGCTATGCAAATCCGGCAGTCGTAAAGCCGGGGGATATGGTGGAAATCTTCATCCTCGGCAAACCGCATAAAGCCAGAGTTTTGGCTGAACCGCCCTTTGATCCATCGGGTCTCCGGCTGCGCCATGTCCAACCCAAGGTGATGGAGGCAGCCAAATGACCGGCACGCTGGATCGGGTCACGGATTTTGCCCTGAACCTTTCAGCGCAGAAGATGCCCGACAGCGCGAAAGAGGCCGCTGCCCTGATGATGCTGGACACAATGGGCATCCTGATCGCCTCCGGCCCGATGGAGGCCGGCGTGATCGCCCGCGATACTGCCGCGCTGCTCTATGCAAGCACTGATGCGGCATTCAGCGTTCCGATGATGTTTGATGGCCGCCCTGTCAGCATAGCAGGCGCTGCCTATGCGGCGGCCACGCAAACCGACAATTTGGATGGGCACGACGGCTACAACCCTACCAAAGGGCATATCGGTGTCGTTGTACTGCCCGCGTTGATTTCACTTGGTGCGCGTTGCCCTGATTTGTCCGGCCCCGAAGCCCTGGCTGCCGTCGTCACAGGATATGAAATTGCGGGACGCGCGGGGCTATCGCTGCACGCATCGGTCAGCGATTATCACACGTCCGGCGCGTGGAACGCACTGGGTGTGGTGGCCATGGCTGCGCGCATGCGCAGGCATACACCCGACCAGTTTCGACAAGCATTGGGAATCGCGGAATACCACGGACCTCGAAGTCAGATGATGCGCGAGATTGCAAATCCGACGATGCTGCATGACGGATCGGGTTGGGGCGCGATGGTTGGCATATCATCTGCGATCCTGGCTGAACGTGGTTTTATCGGTGCCCCGGCCATCACAATCGAAGATGCTGATGTCGCGTCGTTCTGGGGTGAT
Organism: Ruegeria atlantica; assembly: GCF_947495585.1. Classification (GTDB taxonomy): domain Bacteria; phylum Pseudomonadota; class Alphaproteobacteria; order Rhodobacterales; family Rhodobacteraceae; genus Ruegeria; species Ruegeria atlantica_G. Next base: position 122,236 of record NZ_CANLZK010000004.1, read on the forward strand.
TTGGGTCAGTTCTGGCAGGTCGAGCACCAATACGTAAAACCCTATCCGATATGTCGCTGGGCCCATGCGGCCATTGATGGCGTTCGGACAGTGATGATGGAGAATAACCTGGCGCACGACCAGATCCGATCCATCCATATCAACAGTTTTCACGAAGCGGCCTGCCTGTATGGCGGCATGCCTGATACCACGTCTCAAGCCCAGTATTCTCTGCCTTTTGCCGTGGCGGTTCAGGCGATCCATGGTCGGATCGGGGTCGAACATATCTCGGGTGCGGGTTTGTCTGATCCGGCAGTGGCAGAGTTGGTGTCGCGTATTCACGTTCTGGAAGATGCGCGACACAGTGCACGCTTCCCGCAGGGGCGGTGGGCCGATGTCACCTTGAAATCGACCGATGGGCGTGTGTTCGAATCCGGCGCCACTCACGCGCGCGGCGGGCCGGAGGCCCCGCTCAGCAGGGGAGATGTGATCGCCAAGTACACCGAGTTTGCCGCGCCAGTCGTCGGTTCAGATCGCGCGGACGCGATCCGCGCGGCCATATTGGGTTGGGTCGAACCTACATCCAGATTGTCGGACCTGATGCCGTTGGTCTTTGATCCGTAAAAGCGGCCGGTGCGAGCTGCGGGCCGACGCTCAGTGGGCACCTATTGAAAGACAAACAGTGAATGCAGGTGGCGCCGACCTGATCCGCTATTGGTCCACCTTCGCAAGCAAATCCAGAATGTGCTGGCGTGTTTTTGCGCTGTCATCCAACAAGCCCTTCGCGTCAGCTAAGGGTTTGTCCTGCATTCGTATTGGCGGCACGGACAGGAGCCGCGTTGTTTGCTGAACTGCGAGGAACTTTGTGTCGCGTTCGTGCTCGACTGTTTCCGGATGATCGGCCAACCAAAAGAACCGATCGGCGTTTTCATCCTCACCCACAGCACGCAAAAGCTGACCAGCTGCCACGTAATCATCCGTCATCTGCAATGCTTGCCCTCGCAAAAGCTGGGCCACGTCTGATGGATCGTCGACCAGTTCCAAAATCGCTTGATGTGGTCGGTGTTGCAGTAAGGCAGCGCGCGCACGTAATCGTGCCCTTTCTGCGCGCCGGGCCTTGTCCTGTGACCGACTGGCCAGTTCCAGCGCCGCGTCCGCAAAACCAAGGGTGACCAAGCGCTCGGCCAATCCCACGCTTGTGTCTGTGAATAGCTCCAATTTCTGCTCGGGCGTCAGGGTCACGACACGCCTTAGAAATGTCGCGTCGTCGGCGCGTTCGGTCAGGATCTGGGCGACGCGGTTCAGCGTCTCGACGGCTATGTCCTGCGCATTTTGGGCGCCCAGCAGATTCATCGCCTTATCGAATTCATGGCTAAGGCTCAAAGCGACGATCTGTGTTTGCAGCATGCGCGGCCCGATTTCAGACCGGCGAAACTCCATGACGTAAGACGCCGCAAGATCAAGCTCTTGCGGGGATATTGCCCCACGTTCCGACCATCGCTTGTCGACCAGTCGCGCAAGCGCAAGCGGTGCCTCCAACTCTGCTCCCGACGCGGCGATGACCTCGTTCAACAATGCTTCTGACTTCGGGCCGTCGCCTTCGGCAGCCGCGACTTTAGCCTTGGCTTGGGATGTATCGGCGCTGTCCTCAGTCGCAACGCGGTCGACCGTGCGCAACACGCGCCTTGCTGGTTCAAGTTTCCCAGCATCTGTCAGAATTTCCGCCAATGTTGGTCCAACTTGACGGCGAAGATGGTTGGGCAAGCGCGCAAATGACTGTTCGATCGACTGCAACTGGGCCTCTTCCTGCATCTCTCCTTCGATCAAAAGAGCCCAAAGCGCGGCGTCGCTTTCACACCGCTGAAGATTGGTAAACGGGTTCGGATGGGACGGCTGTGCGCCATCAAGATACCGGGCTATAGAGGCAACCCGATCTGTGTCCGGCGAATGCTGCCCAAGCAATTCAAGCGTCCGAATAGCCTCTGCGCCGAACCCGGAATAGGCGTATAGCTGCGCCAGCTTCAGCGCCTTTTCTTCGTCAAGATGATCGAATTCTTTAAACAAGCCGGCTCGCAACGAAGCCACCTGTTCTGGAAAGGGAGTTGCCCCAGACCAACTGTCAAACCCAAGCTCAGCGCTTGAGATGCAGGGTGGGCGTTGTTCAAGCTGCGGCAGGGATGGTCCTAAAAGTTCATTCAAGCCGTCCAGAACGGATGTCACATGAATATTGGCATTAAGGTCTGAGGGGCTAAAGGGATCGTTCTTGGGGACCGACAGCCTTGGTCCAACCGGAGCAAGCCTCAAATCAACGACTTCCCGGTCAGAGCCGCGCAGCAGCAGGGTAGAGAGCTGTTCTTCAAAGCGATGTGCGTTCAGGTTTAGCAATGGCAATTCGAGACTCTGCAAATTTTGCGCGACCAATGGGTCTTTCTCTTTGGGCGCTTTGGGCAAAACAGGCGATGGTATATCAGCGCTGATTGGGGGCAGCGCCGAGCCGGGTGCAATATCCACCACGATCATCGTGCCCTTGAACAGAAAGGCATTGGCAACACAGTCGCAGCCAAATTGCATATCAAGTGCCGCGCCCGGTTCGGACTGAGAGATCGCGGCCAAGCGGTTTTGCGTCAAACGCCGGAACACGGCTGCTGTGTCGAAGTTAACCTTTTCCAGTTGGACAGTCAGACGCGCACCATTTTTCTTGTGCGACAGCGCCCAATTAGTGCCCGGCGGAACCTGTGCGACCAGCCGCGTATACCCTTCATGTTCGCCCGAGCGTACCTGCACATCTTGTGCTTGAACTTGCGCTGCCGCGGCGGTTAGCGCCAAAGCAAGAAAAACTGTTCGAATCATGCCGCCGCCTGTTTGAGTTCCTTCAACGCATCTTCCAGCTCAGAAAATGCTGGGCGGTTATGCGTCGGCGTGTTCTGGCGGCCAACTTCAATGCACATGGCTGCATTGTGGTTGTGCAGATTGGCGACCAGAACCTCTTTGATCAACTGGTAGAAATGGTTGTCCTCTTCGACAACTGCTTTCAGCTTGCCAGCGAACGGGCCAACCAGGCCATAGGCGAGAAACACGCCCAGGAACGTCCCGACCAAAGCGCCTCCGATCAGTTTGCCCAGTACTTCGGGCGGCTGGTCGATGGACCCCATCGTTTTGATTACGCCTAAAACGGCGGCCACGATACCAAGTGCGGGCAAACCATCGGCGACGGTTTGCAGCGCGTGGCTGGAATGCATGGCGTGGTGAAAATTGGTCTCCATCCGTTTTTCCAGCACTTCTTCAACTTGATGTGGATCGTCGTAATTCATCGACGCGGATCGCATCGTGTCGCAGATCAGATCGACAGCTTCCTTGTCCTTCTGAATCTTCGGATAGGCTGAGAATAGGGTCGAATTCTCGGGGTCTTCGATATGCTGTTCCACCTCGACCGGGTTGGCCTTGGCAATGCGGATCAGAGAAAACAAAAGGCAAAGCAGATCGCGGTAATCTTCGGGTTTCCATTTGGGGCCCCTGAACACTTTACCCATGTCCTTGATCGTATGTTTGACAGCGCTCAAGTCGTTGCTGATCATGAATGCGCCAACGGCGGCGCCGCCGATCATCATCATCTCGAACGGGAGCGATTTCAAAATGATCGTCATCTTGCCACCGGCGGCAAGATATCCACCAAACACCATGGCGAAAATGACGACGATTCCGATGATTCCGATCATAGGCGGTCTCCTGCAATGTCAGATGCGGGGGTAAAAAACATGTGCGCTACTCCTGCGGAACCGCAGCATTGCGACCGGCCATGATCACGCTGATCGTATAGGCGGCTTCGGGGCTGAGACCGGCGAGAACACCTGCGGCGGAATCAGGCGGCATCCGCGACAGAAAGCCAGCCGCAAAGCCGGGATCCATGGTTTCGAACAGGGCGGCTGCGTCCTTGGGCTTCATGCTCTGATACACATCCGTCAGGCGCGTCAGATCGGACTCGGCGGCTTTTTCGGCGAAGGCCAGTGTCTGTCGCATCGACTCTTCTGCCTCCTGCAAGGCAGCCAGGCGCGTTTCAATCGCCTGATCCGCGATATCCAGCGCCTTTTCTTTGTCTTGCAACGCGGCCTCTCGTTTCTTGAGCGCGTCTTCGCGGCGTAGCAATTCAGTCAACAATTCTTGCGCACCGGGCTGTTCGGCTTGGCTGCTCCTCGCCAGCGATGGGGCGGGATCGGATCCTTTAGCCAGCGCGGGCCCGGCCTCGAATCCTATTCTGATCGCGGCGGAACCGATCATAAGCATCGCGATCACCGCAAGAACGCCGCCTTTGGGACGGTTTTCTGCCCGCTTCCGCCTCATGTCGTGGCCTCGCTGCGGCTGTGACGCAGGAACATCAACCCACCCGGACGTTTGACCTGAGTCTCGGCTGGCGCGTCTTCTTCAATGACGGGCACTGAGTTGGCTTGGGACTGTTCTTCGGAAACAACCGGCTCAGGCTCTGGTGTAGGGATCTCGGTCGCCTCATCATCGTCCGACACTACGTCATGCATCGAGGCCATCATCAACTCAAGCCGCTGCGCCACTGTTTCGGCGCGCTCGGTCAATTCCTTCAGCGCGACGCCAGATTGATCCGAGGCGTCGCGCGCTGAATCCAGTGACCGTTTCAACTCTTCCGCTTGCGATGACAGCACACTGACGGCACCACCGACGCCTTTTTCAAGGTCGGTAAAGCGTTTCAACCGCCTGGACAGGACGAAACAATAAAGACCCGCACCCAAGGCGCCTGCCACCAGCAAAATATCTGCAATCAGCTCCAACTTCGCCTCCTAGTTCAGTACGAATTCCATGACGAGAACATCGCGAACGCGGCCTTCGCCGACGACGATTTCGATACGCCGCAACAAGTGTCCTCGGATGCGTATGAGCGCGAGCGAATCCTCAAGATCCGTTACCTCAATCGCGCGTAGATATCCGTTCAGCACGTCCATGATTCGCGGTTTCATCTTTTCCACATCCGCCATGTACGGCGCGTTCACCTCGAGCTGGGCGTGAAACTTCAGATGTCGCGAATCGCTTGTGTTTACCGAAACGACGACTGGGGCAAGGTCAACGAAACCGACCTTTGGCAGAGCCTTGGCAGGCTTGCTTTCCTCTGCTTCCTCGGCGGTTTGTACAACGGGTTTTCCACCTATCGGCAACAGGCCCGAGGTGGTCAGGAAGTATCCTCCCCCAGCACCGGCTATCGCCAGAATCGCGCCTAGTATCATTCCCTTTTTCCCAGATTTTTCCGGGACTTCTGCCTGTTTTGCAGCCGCGTCGGTCATGACGTCCTCATTCCTACAATCTGCAATCGTCATAACCCGACAGGAACTAACCGATTGTTAAGGGCAATCGTCCAAACAAGGGATGCGTCGCACAGAATGTCGGCGAGTCGGAGGTGATCGTGCAGCAGATCGGAACTGTCTGGGCAAGTTTGGACAGGCGTAAACAAATCATTGTCGCAGGTGCAGTCGTGCTGGTGTTTCTGGGGATACTGGCGATGTCGCGTCTGGTGACAACACCGTCGATGACCCTGCTTTACGCCGGATTAGAAAGCGGTGCTGCGGGGGATATCGTCCGTTCATTGGATCAGCGCGGTGTGCAGTATGAGATTCGCGGCGGCTCCATCTATGTGCCGGGGTCACAACGGGATGAATTGCGCTTGACGCTGGCCAGCGAGGGTCTGCCGGCAACCGGAAACCGGGGCTACGAGCTGCTGGATTCGCTCAGCGGGTTTGGCACAACGTCGCAGATGTTCGACGCCGCCTATTGGCGCGCCAAAGAAGGAGAGTTGGCCAGAACCATTGTCGGCAGCCCCCATATCAGCCAGGCACGTGTGCATATTGCCAGTGGATCAGCCAATCCGTTCCAGCGCAGTGTTGCACCAACCGCATCGATCTATCTGGTCGCGTCGGGCACGGACATCACGTCGGATCAGGCAAAGGCGATCCGGTTTCTTGTGTCGTCCGCAGTCAGCGGACTGGCGCCCGAGAACGTCACCGTCATCGATTCGAATGGCGCAGTGATCGGAGCACAGGACAACCCGGTGTCCGCAGATACCGCTGACGATAAATCGCGCCAGCTGCGCGAGCGGGTTCTGCGTCTGATCGAAGCCCGGGTCGGAGCTGGAAATGCGGTGGTCGAGGTGAGTGTCGATACGGTTACCAAGACAGAATCAATCCGCGAACGGCGTTTCGATCCCAATGGCCGTGTGGCCATCAGCACCGATGTCGAAGAGCGTTCGGACAGTGCCCGCAACCAGTCCGGGGATGTGACGGTTGCGTCGAACCTGCCCGATGGCGATGGCGCGGGCGGGGACGAATCCAATTCGAACGCAACCCAGACCCGAGAACGGGTCAACTACGAGGTTTCCGAAACCGAGCTTGAGGTTCACAACGGTCCTGGCGCGATCAAGCGACTGACGGTGGCTGTTCTGGTAAACGGAACGCGATCCGTGGACGCAAACGGCAGTGAAACATTTATACCGATGCCGCAGGCCGAGATGGATGCACTGCAGGAGCTTGTGGCCTCGGCAGTGGGCTTCGATGCCGAGCGTGGCGACGTTATTACGCTGAAATCGCTGGATCTGCCGGCGGTCGAGCCGCAGGGCAGTCTGGCAACCGCCTCGCTGTGGCAGAAGGTGCATTTCGACGCGATGTCGCTGATTCAGATGGCCGTGTTGGCACTGGTTTCCCTGGTACTTGGGGTGTTTGTCATCCGCCCTATTCTGACCCAACCGGCGACTGCTCCGGCGCTGTTGCCCGCAGGTACAGCCCAGGAACCTGACGCATACCTGACCGGCGAAATTGCGACGGAAGAAGGCGGTCAATTCACCTCCTTGCCGGGGCAGGGGCCCACTGGGAACGTTCCGGCGCTTGCGACCGATGCCGGGGCGGACCCGGTGGATCGGCTCAGGGCGATGATCGGCGACAAGCAGGAAGAAACGGTCGAAATCCTGCGCAGCTGGCTGGAAGAAGGTGAGGAGCGTGTGTGATGTCGATTGCCCATCTTCTTGAAGATTTCACTTTACAGGCCGGCGGCGGACAGCTGCACGTACTGGATGAGGACGCGTTAGAGGAACAAAGGCTGGCCTCGTTCGAGCAAGGCTATAGCGCCGGGTGGGAAGACGCGGTCCAGGCGCAAGAGCAGAGCCGGGGGCAGGTTTCGGCCGGATTGGCCAAATCGCTCGAAGATATGTCTTTTACCTACCATGAAGCGGTTACCCGGATGGCCCTGTCGCTGGAACCAATGTTTCAGAGCCTGACACAGCTGGTTTTGCCTGAAATGCTGGACCGAGGGTTTGCATTTCGACTTGTCGAGCAGCTCACCGATATGGCGCGCGGGCAGATCGGACAGCCCATGCAAATCTTCGTACCCTCAGGTCGTGTGAACGAGGTGGAGGACCTGATCCCCGCCGAGCTTTCATCGCCTGTGCAGGTGATCGAAGACCCGACGCTTGAGGTAGGGCAGGCGCGGCTCAAGGTTGGGGTTTCCCAGCGCGAGGTGGATTGCAGCGGCTTGCTTGCTGCGGTCGATCAAGCCTTTCAGGCATGTGTTTTTCAGGCAAAAGAGGCAGTGACCAATGAGTGATCCGCAAACCCCGAAATCCGAGAAGCCCAACCCGTTCGAGGCCGTTCCGATTGAAGTCACCGTATCGGTTGGCCGGGCGCGCCCTTTGATCCGTGATCTGCTGAACATGGGGGAAAACGCCGTGCTGATGCTGGACAAACGCATCGAGGATCCGGTTGACCTGTATGTCGGCGACCAGCTTGTCGCTTGCGGTCTGCTAGAGGAGATGGAGGGCGAGCAGGCCGGTCAGCTGGCTGTGCGTCTGACCGAAATCGCGGACCTGCAAAACGGGATCGGCTGATGCGCCGATTTCTTATTCTGGCGGTCGCGTTTGCGGTGCTGACCCCGTCTTTGTCCACGGCGCAGGAGTTGTCTGTTTCGCTGGGCGAGGGCGGTTCGATATCTGCGCGAACGATTCAGTTGATCCTGTTGATCACCGTGCTCAGCCTGGCTCCGGGATTGGCGATCATGATCACCTGTTTTCCGTTTCTGATCACCGTTTTGGCGATCCTGCGCCAGGGTATCGGGTTGCAGCAATCTCCTCCCAATATGCTGATTGTCAGTCTGGCGCTGTTTCTGACTTATTTCATCATGGAGCCGGTCTTTTCCGAAGCCTGGACAACAGGAATTCAGCCGTTGGTCGATGAAACTATGGAGGTCGAGCCTGCATTAGAGCGTGCATTACAGCCGTTTCGCGGTTTCATGGCTGCGCGATTGGACCCCGATACGTTTCACGCCATGGCCGCCCTGCGCCCCGGTGGTGATGCCACAACGCTGTCGCCCGACGCGCCGCTGTCCATCCTGATGCCATCCTTCATGCTGTCCGAAATTGCGCGCGCTTTTCAGATCGGGTTTCTGGTCTTTCTGCCATTTCTGATCATCGACCTTGTGGTTGCGGCGGTGCTGATGTCGATGGGGATGATGATGGTGCCGCCAGCCACAGTTTCCTTGCCGTTTAAACTGGCGTTTTTTGTCATCGCCGACGGGTGGTCCCTGATCGCCAGCGCGCTTGTGCGCAGTTATGCGACCTAGTTTCTTACTGCCGGGCTATTTGCAGACAGGCGCGCAGGCCGCAGTCGCCGGCCTCAAAGCGCATTTCTCCGCCATGTTGTTCTGCTACGGTAGCAGCGATTGTCAGGCCCAAACCGTAGCCGTCAGAAGATCCGGTGTTGGACCCACGACGAAATGGGGCCATCAGGTTTTCGATGTCCTCCACGGACAGATCGGTGCCCTTATCTTCGACCGTGATCGTCGCGGTGGTCGCATCGGTTGCCAACTGCACTTCGGCGTGTCGACCATATTTCAACGCGTTGTCGATCAAATTGGTCAGCGCACGCCTAAGCGATATGGGCCGCGCCATGACCAGAACGCGTCGTGTTTCGGTCAGCTGCCCATGTCCGCGCCGGGACATGAAAACCGATGTAACCCCATCGACCGCGACGGGGTCGGTCTTTTTCAGCGTCACGGGCAGGTCCATATCCTGATAGTCGGCGACCAGAGCCTCGACCAAAGAGGTCAGAGAAATCTGGCGCGGTTCCTCAACATCCAGTTCGGATCGCGTATAGGTCAGGACACTTTCGATCATGCCCGTCATCTGATCCACGTCCGCCTCGAGCTTTTCGCGTAGTTCATCGTCGGGGATCAGAGCGGCACGCAGGCGAACACGGGTCGCAGGGGTACCCAGATCGTGGCTGACACCGGACAAGACCGTCGCCCGCTTTTCAAGCTGCGCGCGCTCGGCCTCAAGATGGGCGTTCACCGCCGAGACGATATCGCGCAGTTCATCCGGGCCATCCGCCTCATAGCTTTCCGGCCCTCCAAGGCGCTGCCGTTCGCGCAACGCGCGGGCAAACCGGGTGAAGGTATCTGAGACGTTACTGACTGCGGACAAGATGACCGCCATTGCGACGATCCCCATAAGAATTGCGGGCAGACGTAAATCCATTGGGGCCGCCTGACAGCCCCAGATCTGGGTCCCGTCGACCTGATGCCAGGCCTCACGCCCAAATTTCGCAATCAGGATTGGTTCGCTGCAATATGTCGCCAGCAACCGGGTCAGGTTTCCCATCTTTTCAGGTCCGGTCTGATCACTGCCTGACACAATGTCCGACACCGGATAAACCAACCGGTCGGACAGAATTGCCACGGTTAATTCACGCCCGCTGAGCGGCGAGGAACTGTCGGTCAGGATCGAAAGGTTGGTGACGAAGCGGCGGTTTGAAAACCCGGGCAACCGCTGAAATTCACCATTTTCGGCAAGGGCCGTATCCTGGGGCGGCAAGGGCGTTATCGACAACCCCTCGGAGGGGGCCATGCCTGTTCGCAACTCTTCGTAGACGGTGAACCCCGCCACAAAAGATTTTAGCAGGTAGTCGTTCCAGGCGCGCGCCGAAGCGAACCATAAGCCTGCAGACAGCAAACCGACAGCAAAGGCTGAAAGGGTCCAAAGCCAACCCAGATTGCGCAGGCGCAGTGTCATTCTTCGACCGAAATGTCGGCGGCAAAGATATACCCGACCCCGCGCTCCGTGCGCAGCATTTGCGGATCTTTCGGGTTGGTCTCGATCTTGGATCGCAGGCGACCGACCAGCATGTCGATGGCGCGGCCCTGCGCTTCGGACTTGTCACTGTCCCCTGTAACATCCAATGCTGCGACGATTTCATCGCGCGTCAGCGGAATATGTGGATTGGCCAGCAAGACCTTGAGCAGGGCGGTTTCCCGTTGGGACAACGCGACCAAATAGCCTTCTGGCGAATGCAAATCATCACGCTTTCCGTCAAAGACCCAGCCGTCAAAACGGAACGTGCGGGTTCTGCGGCGATACGCCAGCGAAGACGACCGCCGAGCGCGCTGCATCACTGCCCTGACACGGGCCAGCATCAATTGGGGGTTGAACGGTTTGGCGATGTAGTCGTCTGCCCCAACTTCGTACCCTGCCATGCGCTGATGGTCGGCGGACAGGGCAGAGACCAGAATGATCGGGACGTCCTGTTCGCGCCGCAACCGGGCGCAGATATCAATCCCGTTCTCGTCCCCCAGCATGACGTCCAACAAAATCAGATCGATCCGGCCATTGGACAGGTGCGCCCGGATTTCCCGCTCGGAACTGGCGGGAAGGGCGATGAAGCTGTTTTGCTGCAATAGCTGCGTCATCATCGACCGCATCTCAGGGTCGTCATCCACCACCAGAAGCCGCGGAATGCTCACTCTGTCTTTCCTCCCGATCTTTTCCCTCTGTCGTTGTCCATTGTAACGAATGGAAACAGATTCAATGCCAACGTAACACCCTGTAACAGAAGTGGTGAAAATTTGGGCCGTTTCCGTACTTTACTATGAATTCCGCTTTGCCAGACGGCGATCAGACCACAGTAATAGCGCCATCGCTGCTTTGGCAGTCACTGAGTTCTCAGGGAGGAGACAAAAAATGAAGCGTTTTGCATTTGCCACCGTTTCGACTTTGGCCGTTGTGGCCGGATCGTCCGTTGTGGCCGAGCCGCAGGCGGAAGTACTGCACTGGTGGACCTCGGGTGGCGAGGCCAAGTCGGTTGCCGTTCTGCAGGAAGAATTCGCCTCGAACGGCGGCACCTGGACCGACATGCCCGTCGCGGGTGGCGGTGGTGATGCGGCAATGACCGCGCTGCGGGCCCGCGTTCTCTCCGGTAATGCGCCGACCGCCGTTCAGTTGAAAGGCCCTGCCATTCAGGAATGGTACGAAGAAGGCGTTCTGGCCGACATCTCGAACGTTGCCGAGGCCGAAGGCTGGGCGGATGTCCTGCCTGCGTCGATCGCAGGCCATATGATGTGCGAAGGCACTTGGTGCGCTGCACCCGTGAACGTGCACCGCATCGACTGGATCTGGGCGAATGCTGATGTTCTGGCGGCAAACGACATCGAAATGCCCACCACATGGGATGAGTTCAACGCAGCAGCCGAAAAACTGCAGGCCGCTGGTGTGATCCCGCTGGCCCACGGTGGTCAGGCCTGGCAGGACGCGACCGTGTTTGAGGCGGTTGTCATGGGTATTGGTGGACCAGAATTCTACCAGAAAGCCCTGGTCGATCTCGACCCCGAAGCGTTGACGTCCGACACAATGGTACAGGTCTTTGACCAGATGCGTACCATGCGTGGATATGTTGACGAGAACTTCTCGGGTCGCGACTGGAACCTGGCCACCGCCATGGTGATGAATGGCGAGGCAGCTTTCCAGATCATGGGTGACTGGGCCAAAGGTGAATTCCTGGCCGCTGGCAAGAAGCCCGGCGAAGATTTCCTGTGTACCTCGACCCCCGGTGACGGTTATCTGTACAACGTCGACAGCTTTGCCATGTTCGAAGTCGAAGGTGACGACAACCGCGCCGGTCAGGAACTGCTGGCCAAACTGATCGTCGCACCGAACTTCCAGGAAGTGTTCAACCTGAACAAGGGTTCGATCCCTGCACGGACCGACGTAGCGCTGGATGCCTTTGATATCTGTGCGAAAATCTCGGCAGAAGACATGGGTACGACCTCGGCAGGTGGTTCGCTGCTGCCGTCTTACGCCCATGGCATGGCGCTGCGCGGGTCGCAGTCTGGTGCGATCACGGATGTTGTGACCGCACATTTCAACTCGGATATGTCCTCGGCTGACGCGGTTCAGCAACTGGCGGACGCAGTGGCCAACAGCTACTGATCCAAAACGCTCTGCCCCCTATACCGCGGGGCAGAGCACTTTTCCCCGGAGGAAAAAATGTCCGAATGGCTGGAAAACCACCTGCCCAAGGTGGTGCTGGCACCGTCGTTCATCGCCGTATTGATTTTTGTCTACGGATTTATCGGATGGACCGCATGGGTGTCGCTGACCCGATCGAAACTACTGCCGAAATACGAGATCCATGGCTTCATTCAGTATGAACGCCTGTTCGATTCCCCTCGCTGGGATACGGCGATCAACAACCTGTATATCTTTGGTGCGCTGTTCATCGTGATCGCGATGGTGCTGGGGCTGTTGCTGGCCATCCTGCTGGATCAGAAGATCCGCGTCGAAGGGGTTATTCGCACCATCTACCTGTACCCGATGGCACTGTCGATGATCGTGACCGGCACCGCATGGAAGTGGATCCTGAACCCAGGTCTGGGCATTGAATCCATGGTGCAGGGCTGGGGCTTTCCGAATTTCGAATTCGATTGGCTGGTGAACCCCGATTACGCTATCTACACCATTGTGATTGCCGCGATCTGGCAAAGCTCGGGCTTTGTTATGGCGCTGTTTCTGGCCGGGCTTCGTTCGGTGGATGGTGAAATCATCAAAGCCGCTCAAGTCGATGGTATCCCCACATGGCGCATCTATACGGCGATCATCATACCGTCGATGGCACCGATTTTCCTTTCTGCCTTCATCGTGCTGGCCCACCTTGCGATCAAAAGCTTTGACCTTGTCATCGCGCTGACAGGTGGCGGTCCGGGATACGCGACTGATCTGCCAGCCACATACATGTATGCCATGGCGTTTTCGCGCGGCGACATTGGTCAGGCGGCGTCTTCCGCAATGATCATGATGCTGGTCGTCTTTGCCATCGTGGTTCCATATCTTTATTCAGAGCTGAGGGCGAAAAATGACTGATCTGTCGATGCCCCAAACCCAAACCCGCTCGCAGAGCGCCACCGGCAAGATTGCCCTTCGTTGGCTGCTTTACGTCCTGCTGGGTCTGTTCGCGCTGTACTACCTGATGCCGCTGTTCGTGATGTTAACCACATCGTTGAAAAGCCTTGAGGAAATCCGCACCGGGTCTCTGATCTCACTGCCGCGCGAAGTCAGCTTCGACGCCTGGAAAACCGCGTGGTCAGGCGCTTGTACCGGTATCCAATGTGAAGGTCTGCGGCCTTACTTCTGGAACTCGGTCCTGATCGCAGTGCCTGCAGTGTTTTTGTCCACCCTGATAGGTGCGCTGAACGGTTATGTCGTGGCGCAGTGGCGGTTCAAAGGCGCGAACATTATCTTCTCGCTGATGCTGTTTGGCTGCTTTATTCCGTTTCAGGTCGTGCTGCTGCCAATGGCGCGGCTGCTGGGCATGATGGGGATCGCCGGAACCATTCCGGGCCTGATCTTCGTTCACGTGATCTATGGCCTTGGCTTCACCACGCTGTTTTTCCGCAACTACTATGTCACCATTCCGGCCGAGCTGACCAAAGCCGCCCGGGTCGATGGGGCAGGCTTTTTGCGGATTTTCTGGTCGATCTTCCTGCCGCTGTCGCTGCCCATCATTGTGGTGACCGTGATCTGGCAGTTCACGCAGATCTGGAATGACTTCCTGTTCGGCGTGTCGTTCAGCCAGGCGGGCACGCAGCCCGTGACTGTGGCGCTCAACAACATCGTAAACTCCACCACCGGCGTCAAAGAGTACAACGTCGACATGGCCGCCGCGATCATCGCGGGGCTACCGACGCTGCTCGTCTATGTCGTTGCCGGTAAGTATTTCATCCGCGGCCTGACCGCTGGCTCTGTGAAGGGATAACCCATGGCTCCCATCCTTGATATCAACAAACTCTACAAGAATTACGGTGCAACCGAGATTCTGAAGGACATCAACATCTCGATCGAACCGGGTGATTTCCTGGTGCTGGTCGGCCCCTCGGGCTGCGGTAAATCCACCTTGCTGAACTGTATTGCGGGGTTGGAGGAAATCACCGACGGGACGCTGGCGATTGGTGGCAAAGACATGACCCATGTCAGCCCCAAGGACCGCGACATCGCGATGGTGTTCCAATCCTACGCTCTGTATCCGACGATGAGCGTGGCCAAGAACATCACCTTCGGCATGAAGGTGCGCGGGGTCGATCAGGCAACGCAGGAGGCCAAGCTGAACGATGTGGCCTCGCTTTTGCAAATCGAGCCACTGCTGAACCGTCGTCCCAGCCAGCTATCCGGTGGTCAGCGTCAGCGTGTGGCGATGGGCCGGGCGCTGGTGCGCGATCCCAAGCTGTTCCTGTTTGATGAACCGCTGTCGAACCTCGATGCCAAGCTTCGGGTAGAGATGCGGACCGAGATCAAGAAGCTGCACCAGACATTGGACGCTTCCATCGTCTACGTGACCCACGATCAGATTGAGGCGATGACGCTGGCCACCAAGATCGTGGTCTTGAAGGGGGGTATCGTGCAGCAGATCGGCAGCCCGGCCGAGATTTATAACAACCCGGCCAATCTGTTTGTCGCTGATTTCATGGGCTCGCCGGCAATGAATCTGATCCCTGCGCAGGTCACAAAACACGGATCGGGTACACAAATCGTCATCTCGCGCGATGCCGGCGAAACTCTGGTTCTGAACGATGCGCGTGATTTGTCGCTGCCCGAGGATGTGATTCTGGGTCTGCGCCCCGAGGATATCGCCGAGGCCGGTTTCCGTGCGGGTGATGGCGTGCAGGAAGCGGCGTGCATGGTCGATATGGTCGAACCTGCAGGGGCCGACACCTATGTCGTATCAGAACTGGGCGGCAAGCAGGTGACCGCAAGGCTGCACGCGGAAACCAGCGCGCAGGCGGGCAAGATGCTGAACTTGGCCTTCGATATGAGCAAGGTATCGTACTTCGCCAAGGAAACCGGCGAACGCCTGAATTAAGAGAAAAAACGCCGCGCGAATTTAGTCGCGCGGCGTTTTTTGCGTTTGAACCGGGTCAGCTGACCCGGTTCTAGCTCAAGTCCTTGATCAGACGGTTCAGGTCCCCACCGCGGGCGTCCAGCATCGCGCCGACCTCGGTCCGTTCGGTCAGCAGCATATTCACCCCTTCGATGAACATGTTGAAGAACTTGTCGCGGCCTGATTTGTCCGAAACCAGGAATGTCACCTCGAACGGGGACGAACCCTGCAGCTTAACCGAAGTGCGTACCTCGTAACCGGCCTTGATTTTCCGGGCTTTCCGGACTGTGACTTGCCCACCAATGAATTCGCGGAAACGTCGGCCATATTTGTTCGAGATATAGCCCTGAAATGCTTTGGTGAACTGCTTCAACTGCGACGGGCTGGCCGAACGGGCATCTGCCCCCAGTACATAACGTGCCATGATCGGCACATCGGCATATTGCACAAAGACCTTTTCGAAATCGCGGATCATCGCCTTTTCGGACTTGCCCGAGGCGATAATGCGGTTGATGTCATCCACGACGCTGACGACCAGAGCCTTGGCGCTGGCTTCAGTCTGGGCAAAGGCGGAAAAGGGCAGCGCGGTCAGTGCCAGACCGGCAAGGCCAGTGGCGACAAAACCGCGCCGGTTCATATGGTTACTCGGCATAGGGGTCCTCATAGGGGTCCTCGTATGGGTCTAGGTAGGGATCTCTGACAGGGTCGGTCCCGTTGTCTGCATAAGGGTCGTCGTAAAGACCCAGATAGGTTTCTTCGTCGTCTCTCGCCAGCTCAAAGCGGCGATTTTGTAGGTAAATGGTCCGCGCCTGCGCATAACTGTCTGCGCTTTCATACAGGATCGAGTCGACCGTGTCCGAAAAACGCCCCCGATCACCCATCCGGCGCACGACCTCGGCATAGACGCCGATATTGTCGACCGGACGGACCGGAGAGAAGTTGATTGGGTTCGAGAACAGGTTGACGATAACGCCAATCGAGTCCCGCTGCGTAGACGGACCATAGAGCGGCAGTTCGACATAAGCGCCCTCGCCAAAACCCCAGACGTGCAACGTTTCACCGAAATCAGTATCCACAGGCGGAAGGTTCAGCTCGTCGGCGGGGGCTGACAACCCCAGGCCACCAACGGTTGTGTTGATCACAAACTGCAGCAGTGCGTTGCCCGACTGCTTAAGGTTGCCTTGCAGCAGGTAATCCACGGCTTGGCCCGGCATCGTCAGGTTTTCGGCAAAATGGTTGAAGCTGGTCACCATCGGGTCGGGGACGATCTTTACGTACCCTTTTGAGGCCGGACGAAACAAAAACCGGTCGACGCCAAGGTTGAATTTGTGGATACCCCGGTTGTTGCGTTCATACGGATCAAATGCTTCACCCTGCTGAACACCCTCCGGAGGGCGTGTGGTGCAGGCGCTGAGAACTGCCAATACGGACACAACGATCAGGGGTTTTAGGCTGATTCTGCTCAACACGGTCTTTGCCACTCCAAAACGTTCGGACAGTCCGTGCCCGAACACTTAATCAATACTCGCTTCGGCCGTTGTGCCCGGCCTACCCAAAGTCACATAGGCGTTTCGCCACCAATATGAAACAGATAGCGTTTAACCTGCCGAATAGGTCAACGTAAAGTGACACAGGTTCAACAGTTCAGAATAAGAAAAGTTACGCCCACAACCGGTGCAGGTCACATCGCCGTTTTCGCACTTTTCGATCCTTGCCTTCCCGGTTAGCTTCGCCCCGACTCAAATTTGGGAGGAGACCTCATGAGCATCGCGGCGAAACTGGAAAGCCTGGGTGTCAACCTACCGGACGCTCCTGCGCCGGCTGCCAACTACGTGCCCTTCGTGCGCGTGGGCAATATCGTCTATGTCTCGGGGCAGATCTCGAAGGCGGATGATCTGATCACTGGCAAGCTGGGCGACAACATGGAAGTCGAAGCAGGCGCTGCTGCGGCCAAGGTATGTGCGATCAACCTTCTGGCGCAGGTCAAGGCGGCCTGCGGAGGCGATATCGAAAAGTTGGTGCGCGTTATCAAGCTGACCGGGTTTGTGAACTCGACCGCAGATTTCACTGCGCAACCGCAGGTCATCAACGGCGCGTCGGACTTTCTAGTTGAAGCGCTGGGCGATGCAGGTCGCCATTCGCGTTCGGCCGTCAGCGCGGCGGCGCTGCCCTTGGGCGTCGCGGTTGAGATCGAAGGTATTTTCGAAGTTCAATGACGCCCGCGCTGCCTGACGTATTCCTTCAAGTCCCGCTGGCGCATCGCGCGCTGCACGACAAACAGGACAACCGCCCGGAAAACAGCCGGGCGGCCATTCGCGCCGCCGTGAACGCCGGGTATGGGATTGAGATTGATCTGCAACGGACCTCGGACAACCGGGCAATGGTGTTTCATGACTATGACATGACCCGCCTGACCGGGCAGCCCGGTCCGATCCAGCTGATCACGTCGGTTCAGGCGTCGGGCACCACGCTGTTGCACGCGGACGATGGTATCCCGACGCTGGATGAGGTGCTGCAAATCGTGTCAGGCAAAGTACCGCTGCTGATCGAATTCAAAGATCAGGACGGCGCGATGGGCACATCCGTGGGCCCGCTGGAACAAGACGCGGTGCGTGCATTGTCAGGTTACGATGGGCCGGTGGCGTTGATGTCATTCAACCCAAACTCGGTCGCTGAACTGGCGCGGCTGGCACCGCATCTGCCGCGTGGCATCGTGACGGGATCGTACCAGCCCAAGGTCGAGCTTTTACCTCAGAGTGTTTGTGACCACCTGCGCGACATTCCGGATTTCGACCGTGTCGGGGCCAGTTTCATCAGCCATGAGGTGGAAGACCTTGACCGCCCCCGCGTGGCCGAACTGAAGGCACGCGGTGTACCGATCCTGTGCTGGACCGTGCGGTCGCCTGAACAAGAGGCAGAGGCCCGCGAAGTTGCGGACAATGTGACGTTCGAAGGGTATCTGGCTGTACAACCGGGTTGAACCAGCCCTGCGACGTCACAGATAAAGATCAGAGGCGGAGGGCAAATGGATCAGGCACAGATCGAGGTTCGGGTGCTGGGCTCGCTGTCGCAGATATCTGCGGCGGAATGGGATAGCTGCGCCTGTCCCGAGGTCGCCGATGGCGGCCGTCCGCTTGATCCATTCACCACCCACCGGTTTCTGCTGGCACTTGAGCACAGCGGCTCGGTTGGGCGTGGAACTGGCTGGCAGCCGCAATACCTGACGGCCTATCTGGACGGGATGCTGATCGCGGCGGCGCCGATGTTTGCCAAATCCCACAGTCAGGGCGAATACATCTTCGACCACAGCTGGGCGCATGCCTATGAAGGTGCCGGGGGTCGTTATTATCCCAAGCTGCAGATCGCCGTACCGTTCACCCCTGCAACAGGTCGGCGTTTTCTGGTGCGCCCCGGCTATGACTCAGTTGGCATGTCTGCGCTGGTGCAGGGGGCAGTGCAATTGGCTGCGGACAATCAGGTGTCTTCGGTCCACGCAACCTTCTGCACCGAAGCCGAGGCGCTGGCGGGCGAACAGATGGGCCTTATGCTGCGCCAGTCACAGCAATTTCACTGGCTGAATGACGAATACCAGGATTTCGACGGATTTCTTGCGGCTTTATCATCGCGCAAGCGCAAGAATATTCGCAAAGAACGTGCGCAGGCCGTCGATTTTGGCGGCGAAATCCGGACACTGACTGGGGATGACCTGCGCCCTGAACACTGGGATGCCTTCTGGCAGTTCTATCAGGACACTGGGTCCCGTAAATGGGGCGTGCCCTATCTGACTCGCCAATTCTTTGATATTGCACATGAAACCATGGCGGACGACATGGCCTTGGTGCTGGCTGAACGGGACAGATACCCCATCGCCGGGGCTTTGAATTTCATCGGCCGCGAAACGCTTTTTGGCCGGTATTGGGGTTGCACTGAACATCACGCCTGCCTGCATTTCGAACTGTGCTATTATAGGGCGATCGACTTTGCCATTGCGGAAGGTCTGGCACGGGTAGAAGCAGGCGCGCAGGGTGAACATAAGCTGGCGCGCGGTTACTTGCCCACGCGCACGCATAGCTTGCATTGGGTCAATGACCCGGGCTTTGCCGATGCGATCAAGAAATATCTGGACGCCGAGGCCCACGCAGTGGGAGAAGAGATCGAGATTCTGACGGATTACGGTCCGTTCAGAAAATCGAATCCGGAGGAACAGCAATGACGGAACTATTGTCGACCGAAACTCGCGGCCCTCTTCTTGACCCGCTGTTCGACAACGGCTGGACCATGGTCACGGACCGGGACGCGATCACCAAGACCTTCATATTCGAGGATTTTGTCCACGCCTTTGGCTGGATGACCCAGGTGGCGATCTTTGCCGAGAAGTGGAACCACCATCCCGAATGGTCAAACGTGTACCGCACGGTCGAGGTCGTCCTGTCCACCCATGATGTGGGCGGTTTGTCAGCGCTGGATGCCAAGTTGGCGCGTAAAATGGACAGCCTCGTTTAACGGTCTCCTCTGGATCCCATGCCGCCGGCCAGAGAAGCTATTTCACCCAGACGACGAAAATCGGCGGGTGTGACCGTGCCGTTGCTGACGTCGATGTCTCGTGGAATACCGGTTGTCCGATTCCCAACCGAACGAACGCTGCGCGCCGCCGGATTGATGTCCAAACAACGCGTATCATAGCACGTCAGGCCCGAAGTACTGATCTGGATCTGGGGTTGTCCGTTCGGTCCGGTCACCACGGGGGCCTGCGGCGCATCACAGGCGGCAAGAAACCCCAGAATGCCGAGGGCTATCCACTTTTTCATACCACGCTCCTATCGTTCAACCCGGTCGTGCGATCAATCCAACTGGCCGTTTCCGTCCCGATCGGCGGCCAGAAAATCATCGCCCATCTGCTGGTCATACTCTGATCGTGAAATAAAGCTGTCGTTGTTGCGGTCAACGTTTTGAAACCGCTTTATGTCCAGAAATGGCTTGGCTTCTTCCAGACCCAGTGTTCCGTTCTTGTCTTCGTCCATGGCCTGAAAAGCATAGTCCGAAAAGGCGTTGAACTCGTCCTTGGACAGGAAGCCATCGTTGTTGGAATCAATGGCGTTCAGTTCCTTTTCGTGCAGTTCAGCCACTGTTTCCGCCAAGGTTGCACTGGCCACCAGAATGATCGTTGTCGTTAGAATAGCTGTTTTCATCATCATTCTCTCCTCAGCACGCGTAACGCTGGCCCGAGACACCGCCCGTGACGGCCCCTGCTGCGGTCAGGATGTCCTTGCCGGTGCCACCACCGAATTGATTGCCAATCGCCCCGCCGATCAGTGCGCCGCCTAGTGTGCCGCCGAGGCAGGCGATCTCATGCTGTCGTGCTTGCTGCTGCTGAGGTGTCGGGGCCGGGCCACACGCTGCCAGCGAGCCTGCAGCACCCAGAATGACTGTGATGACTTTGAGCTTCATCAAAAAAACTCCCTGAATGAATGGGGCAAGTATCGACCCATCAGGAAGTCGCATCAAGTGAAATAGGGTTAACGTGGCCCCGGCTGTACCGGGGCCCGAGTGACCTAGATGGCCTCAAGCAGACCTTCGCCCGCGGAAATCTCGCACGCACCGGGGTTTTCCTCGAGGTTCAGCGCAACGACTTTGCCATCTTCGACCAACATCGCATAGCGCTTTGAGCGTGCAAGCAGGCCGACGGGCGGGGCGTCGAAATCCATTCCGATGGCCTTGGTGAATTCGGATGCGGCGTCGGCCAGCATGGTCAGGCCCGCATCCGTCGCACCTGTGGAGTCGCCCCATGCTCCCATGACGAACGGATCGTTGACCGAAATGCAGATGATTTCATCCACACCTTTGGCGTCGAACTGATCTTTGGTGCGGATAAAGCTTGGCACATGGGCCGTCGTGCACGTACCGGTAAATGCGCCGGGAACGGCAAAGATCACGACTTTGCGGCCCTTGGTCTTTGTTGAGACACGAACTTCTTCTGGACCCTCGGCGCCCATTTGAATCAACGTTGCGTCGGGAAGCGTATCACCGGTTGAAATCATCTTGTTCCTCCTGTCGATTGGATTTGCAGAGTCGGCCTCAGCCGCAATATAGGTGAGCCAGAGAATGAAACCACGGGAATTTGACAGGGCAGGACGAACATGAGCCATATTGTTGTGATCGGAGCCGGGCAGGCGGGATCATCTCTTGTTGCAAGGCTGCGCAAGGACGGGTTTGAAGGCGATATCACGCTGATCGGTGCCGAGCAGCATCTGCCCTATCAGCGCCCCCCACTGTCCAAAGCTTATCTGCTGGGAGAGATGGAGCTTGAACGCCTGTTCCTACGCCCCGAAAGTTTCTACGCCGAAAACAATATCACCCTGCGTCTGGGTCAGCGCGTGACCGCGATCGACCCCAAGGCCAAGACCGTGACCCTAGGTGACGAGGTGATTTCATATGACGAACTGGCCCTGACCACTGGTTCCGACCCGCGTTACCTGCCTGCTGCCATTGGCGGTGATCTCAAAGGCGTCCATGTCGTGCGCGACTTGACCCATATCGACGAGATGGAGCCCCGCGTGAAAGACGGCGCCCGCGCCCTGATCGTTGGTGGTGGTTATATCGGGCTTGAAGCGGCCGCCGTCTGTGCCAAGCGCGGGGTCAAGGTTACTCTGGTCGAGATGGCGGAACGGATTTTGCAACGCGTCGCGGCACCGGAAACCAGCGACTACTTCCGTGCTCTGCATTCCGAATACGGTGCCGACATCCGTGAAGGCGTCGGGCTGGATCGTCTGGTCGGCGAAGGCGGCAAGGTCACCGGGGCCATTCTGACTGATGGCACCAAGCTTGAGGTTGATTTCGTCGTGGTTGGCGTGGGCATCGCACCCTCGACCCAATTGGCCGAGATGGCCGGGTTGGAATTGGACAACGGCATCAAAACGGATGCCCATGGTCGCACATCTGATCCGGCTATCTGGGCGGCGGGCGATTGCGCGTCGTTCCCGCATGATGGTGGCCGTATCCGGCTGGAAAGCGTACCGAATGCCATCGATCAGGCCGAGATCGTTGCTCAGAACATGCTGGGTGCCGCCAGGGATTATGTGGCGACGCCGTGGTTCTGGTCGGACCAATATGACGTCAAACTACAGATCGCAGGTCTGAACACCGGCTATGACCGCGTGGTTACCCGCAAGGGCGACGGGCAGACGGTGTCCTTCTGGTATTACAAAGGCGATCAGTTGATCGCGGTCGACGCGATGAATGACCCACGTGCCTATATGGTGGGCAAACGCCTGATTGATGCAGGCAAAACTGCCGACCCGGCCGTCGTGGCGGACCCAGATGCGGACCTGAAACCGCTGCTCAAAGCGTGAGGATCATCGCCGGAGAATTCCGGGGCCGCGCCTTGGCCTCGGTCGGCAAAGGCGATGCCGGGGCGCATCTGCGTCCCACCACTGACCGCGTGCGTGAAAGCCTGTTCAATGTGCTGAGCCATCAGATCGACTTTGATGGGCTGCGTGTTCTGGACCTTTTCGCCGGCACCGGAGCATTGGGGCTTGAGGCGCTGTCGCGCGGCGCGGCGCATGTGACGTTCGTGGATGACGGGCGTGTCGCGCAGGGACTGATCCGTAAGAACATTGATCTGACCCACAGCAAGGATCGCACCGATTTGATCCGTCGCGACGCGACCCGGTTGGGTGACAATCCGGGCACACCTTGTGATCTGATTTTTCTCGATCCGCCTTACGGCAAAAGCCTGGGACAAAAGGCGCTTGCGACGGTCACTCAAGGGGGGTGGTTGGCAAAAGATGCCTTGATCGTCTGGGAAGAAAACGCCCCCATGGAAGCGCCCGAAGGATTTGACCTGCACAATGCGCGTAAATATGGCGACACACATATTTCGCTGATGTGGTGGACAGAGGTCTGATATGCACGATCTGGTCATTTTCGATTGCGATGGTGTTCTGGTCGATAGTGAGGTTCTGTCCAATCAGGTTTTGATCGACAGCTTTGCGAGATATGGACTGAACCTGTCTTTGGCGGAATGTATGGCCCTTTTCGTCGGCGGTACGATGACCGGTGTCCGCGACAAGGCTCGGGCGCTGGGCGCGGATCTGCCGGATGATTGGATCGAACAGATCTATTCGGAAACCTACGAAGTTCTGCGCACTGGCACGCCCCTGATCGCGGGTATCCCCGAGCTATTGGAGCAGCTGGATTCATTGGGTATTCCGTACTGCGTCGCCTCTAATGGCCGCCCGGAAAAGATGCAGATCACCCTGGGCCAGAACGGACTATGGGACAGGTTCCGGGATGTGATGTTTTCGGCGCATGTTCTGGGGGTGGGTAAACCCGATCCTGCTTTGTTCATTGCAGCAGCGCAGCATTTCGGTGCCAAGTCCCCGGTCGTCATCGAAGACAGCGAAAGCGGAGTGACCGCTGCCAAGCACGCCGATATGCGGTGCCTTGGGTATGCGGCCCATGACGACGGTGCGCGGCTGGCTGCGTTGGGTGCCGAAGTCTTTGACGACATGGCGCAAGTGCCAAAGCTTTTGGGTCTATAGCCCAATTATGCTAGGATTGGCGGATGGACCGCACCGCCACCTCTCTATTTTGGACCCACTCACAGGCCGCGGAAACCCACACCGGACCCGCGCCCAAGCCTTTACGCGCGCCTGTGTTCATCCACGACGCGATTACGCCGTGGGGCACGGAAACATTGCTGTTGAAACTGCTGCGCGAGCAGGCCGCCGATCAGGGCAAATAGGTCGGATGGAATTTGTTGCCCGGTGACAGGGTAAAGATATCGACCCCATCAGCCGTCACACCCACCGAGTGTTCGAACTGCGCTGACAGTGACTTGTCGCGGGTCACAGCGGTCCAGTCGTCGGCCAGTGTTTTCGTCTCAGGACGGCCTAGGTTCACCATCGGTTCGATGGTGAAGAACATGCCCTCTTCCAGCACCGCGCCGGTTCCCGGACGGCCATAGTGCAGAACGTTTGGCGGCGCGTGGAAAACCCGGCCCAGACCGTGGCCACAAAAATCACGGACAACGCTCATCCGATGCGCCTCGACGTAGGCCTGAATGGCATGCCCGATATCACCGAAGGTGTTGCCCGGCTTGACCGCTTCGATGCCTTTGAACAGGGCATCATGTGTCACTTGGACCAGACGCTCAGCCTTGCGGGGCAGTTTGCCCGCAACATACATGCGCGAAGTATCGCCGAACCAGCCGTCTACGATGACCGTAACGTCGATGTTCAGAATGTCACCATCCTTCAGTTTCTTGTCACTGGGGATGCCGTGGCAGACCACGTGATTCACGCTGATACAGCTGGCGTGCTGATAGCCTTTGTAACCAATTGTCGCCGACGTCGCGCCCGCATCCTCGACCATCTGCGTGATCATGCCGTCAATCGCGCCAGTGGTCTGACCCGGAAAGACATGTTCTGCAATATCGTCGAGTATCCGCGCGGCCAAGGCCCCTGCCGCATGCATGCCGGCAAAGTCACCCTGTTCATAAATGCGGATGCCGTCCTTGGTCAGGCGGCCACGATGTTCTTTCATCGACGCTAAGCTCCAAATGTTGCGCGCAGCCTGCCTTTTACGCTGCTTGCGCAGAAAGTTCCAGAGGGTGCGCGGTCGCTGCTGTATTTCGTTGGATTTGGTATGAGCGTGACGCTGGTCAAGCCGAATACAAACATTAAGGAAGGCGAAAGTCGCGCGGGAACACGCCAAGTTTGCTGCCAACACCGACTAGAACCACGGTTCTTCCGGTTCTAAGGCGCCTGCGAACACTGTCCGGAACATCACAAACCATGTTCACCGCGGGCGCAGTGTCTTGCAAAGAGATTGGCCGAGGACACCGTCGATAGTCGCCCATATTCGGGTCTCCAACAACAAAGGTTACTTCCACGGGTTTTGATGATGGAATGGACACCAGCAATGGTATCGTGGCCGTAATTATTAAGTTACCTGCAGCGAAACCAACCAATGGCAAAAACAGTATCGCAAGGACCGTTTTCAACGGGTCCGAGTTTTGAACTCCATCAGTCAGGCTGAGATGAACAGCCCAAAGTGCGATTGCCCCCGAAATTGCACCAACAACGCATGCCGGCCAAAAAACCGATGAAACCCACGATGGAGATGGGACAAATGGCACGCCAACAAACCTGATCAGAACGGGTGTGCCACCCAAGAATACCAAAATCAGTGACGCAATTCGAACCAGCCTTTCCAGTTTTTGGTTCCTTGCAGTAGTTCTCGTGTTCATTTCTTGATCCATTAAGAACTGCCGCACAATTCAGGCAGCGTTGTTTTGCAATGCTAGGCATTTGGATCGCCGAAAACCCGTTTGCTGACCCAAACTCCGTCCGGCGAGATCTGCGTGCCGTAAATCAACCGTTCCACCCCTTGCACCTGCGCTACTTCGAACGCGGCGGCATAGTTCGGGTCGATATCCGCCGCCAGCGAGAACCGGTCGCAATCGGTGCGTTGCACCAGATACAACATGATCGCGCGATGTCCTTGGGTCACCATGGCCGCCAGCTCTCCTAGATGTTTGGTGCCGCGTGCAGTGATGCTGTCGGGGAACTCTGCCAGACTTGGTTCACGGGACAGGGTCACGCTTTTGACCTCGACATAGGCGTCGGGCAGGCCAGGTTGCGTCAGCAGAAAATCAATACGGCTGTTTTCGCCGTACTTCACCTCGGGACGGACGGTTTCATAGGCTGCAAGCTCAGGTATTTCACCGGCCTGAAGGGCCGCGCGCAGGGCTTTGTTGGGCACCGAGGTATCAACGCCTGTGAAATGCCCGTTCTCATGATCGACCAGACGCCAGCCATATTTTAGTTTCTTCCTCGGGTCTTCGTTGGGCTCAAGCCAGATTTTCTCGCCGGGTTCCGCCAGGCCCATCATTGACCCCGGATTGGCGCAATGGGCGGTTACTTCACGCCCGTCCTCTAACTGGCAATCGGCCAGAAAGCGTTTGTAGCGGCGGATCAGGCGGGCGGGGATCAATGGGGTGGCAAACTTCATGCCACCCGGCTTAACGCGCGCCCGCCCGTATGGGAAGTGTCAGACGAGGCCCGCCATTACGCCACCATCCACATCCCAGACTGCCCCGGTGACCCAACCCGCATCATCGGACAGAAGATGGGTGACCGTATGCGCCACATCCTCGGGCCGACCGACGCGACCGATCGGGTGGAAAGCGTCGAAAGCATCAGTCAAGGTCGCCTCGATCTGGTCCGGTGCGATGAAGGCACCATAGATGGGGGTCACCACCACCGCTGGAGAAACGGCGTTCACCCGGATATTGTGTTCCGCCAGCTCCATTGCCAGATGCTGCGTCAGGGAATGAAGTCCGGCCTTGGCCATCGAATAGGCCGAGGAGGGGGTGGCGCGAACTGCCTGTTTTGCCCACATAGAGCCTATGTTAACGATATTTCCGCCTCCGTTGGCTTTCATATTTTCAGCCACGGCCTGCGTGATGAAAAAGGTCGCGCGGTTCAGATCCATATAGCTGTCATAGTCTTCGACGGTGTGTTCCAGGAACGGTTTTGGCGCGAATGTACCGGCTGCATTTACCAACCCCTGAATGTGACGCGTGTCCGATTTGATCTGTTTGATCAACGCCTCGACGTCTGCCGCGTCGCGCAGGTTCGCGCGGTATATGTCCGCAGCGCCGCCAAGTTCCGCTTTCGCCGCGTCCAACTTGCTGGCGGATGACCCGACAAGGGTCACGTGCCCGCCGCTTGCTATGATTTGGCGCGCTGTGGCCAGACCCATTCCGCTGGATCCACCTATGATAAGTGTTGTTGTCTGTGTCATATCAGATTCCCTATCTACTGATAGGTATATATATTGAGTTTGAAATTTGAAATACAACCCCCTATCTACGAGTAGGTAAATTTTAAATTGATGTGCAGATGCCCAAAACTGAAAAACCCTTGTCAGAAACTGCCAGCCGTATTTTGGATGTGGCCGAGCGTATGGCGCGACAAGGCGGATATTATGCTTTCAGTTTTCGCGACATCGCAGCAGAAATCGGCATCAAATCAGCCAGCATTCACTACCATTTTCCCACCAAGGAAGCCTTGGGCGAGGCGCTGGTGACCCGGTACACTGATCGGTTCCTGGGGGCGTTGGGGCGGTTGGACGAAGCCACGCCTTTGGAATCTCTTGAACAATATGTGGCAGCGTATCGGCAAGCGCTGATTGAACAGGATCTGATGTGCCTGTGCGGTATGTTCGGTGCTGAAATCGCAAGGTTGCCGGACCCGGTCGCCAGACGGACTCGCGAGTTTTTCGAGCGCAATCTCGTATGGCTGGAAACAGTATTCCGGGCTGCTGGTGCCGCAAATCCCGAAGCCCGAGCAGGGGAAACGATTGCCCGTCTGGAAGGGGCGATGATCCTGGCGCGGTCGATGAACGATATGGACCTGTTCCAAAGCGTCACTGCCGATTTGCCTGCCCAAGCGTTGCGAGAATGACAAACGGGCCTTGCGAGGTTCAGCAGGAACGATATCTTGCGGCCTGTGCCATATCAGGAAAGGACAGGTCATGCCGAACCCAACCGCAGCAATGCTTGTGATCGGGGATGAAATCCTGTCGGGGCGCACCCGGGATGCGAACATGCATTACCTTGCGCAGGAACTGACCAAGCAGGGCATTGACCTTAAAGAGGTTCGTATGGTCAGCGATGACGCCACTGCCATCGAACAGGCCGTGCGCGCCCTGTCAGACCGCTTTGATCATGTGTTCACCAGTGGCGGAATAGGTCCGACCCATGACGACATCACCGCAGATTGCATCGCCCGGGCCTTTGGTGCATCGATCTACGTGCGCGCCGACGCCCGAGCGCTGTTGGAGCGGCACTATGAGAATTCGGGGTTGGAACTGAACGCCGCGCGCCTGCGTATGGCACGTATTCCGGAAGGCGCGACATTAATCGACAATCCGGTCTCAACCGCGCCGGGATTCACCCTTGGCAACGTGCACGTCATGGCGGGAATCCCCACAATTTTTCAGGCTATGGTCGCCAGTGTTTTGCCTAAGCTGACCGGCGGCGATCCCCTTTTGTCGCAAACGCTGCGGATCAACCGGGGTGAAGGTGATATCGCCTCGATCCTCTCGGCTTTGGCTGAGGACTACCCTGATCTCGCCATCGGCAGCTATCCGTTTCAGTTAAATGGTGTATTCGGCTCTAACGTGGTGGTTCGGGGCACGAACGGGTCACAGGTCGATGCGGCCACGACCCGGTTGGCGAAAGAGCTGGAGCTTTGAGCCCGATCTGGGCCGACGTTGTCGATGGTACATGGCCGGCGGCTCGGTTCGAGACAATTGGCCCTTTTCGCCTGCGGCAGGGGTTGGGTGGTGGCTCGCGGGTTTCCGCGGCCAGCGCTCTGGCATCGGCGACCGACGCGGATATTAAAGCCGCTGAAGGGGCGATGCGCGCGATGGGGCAGCGGCCCATATTCTGCCTGCGACCGGGCGACGAAGGGCTGGATCAGCTGCTTGCGGATCGGGGCTATGACATTCTTGACCCAGTCAACATCTACCAATGCCAGGTCGAGCACCTGACTGATATACCGATTCCTCGCGTCACGGCCTTTACGATTCGGAGCCCGCTGGCGATCATGAACGAAATCTGGGCGCAAGGCGGTATCGGTCCGGAACGGCGGGCCATCATGGACCGAGCCGAGGGGCCGAAAACGGGGATATTCCTGCGTCATTCCGATCACCCGGCGGGGACCGGTTTTGTCGCTATTCACGACGAAGTCGCCATGGTCCATGCGCTGGAAATCCTGCCAGCCCACCGGCGTCAGGGCTTGGGAAAATGGGCCATGCGCGCGGCTGCAATCTGGGCGCAGAAGAACGGCGCGAAGGCGCTGAGCGTGATCTGCACCAAGGCCAATGACGGGGCAAATGGTCTTTACCATTCGCTCGGGATGGAGATCACCGGAGAATACCATTACCGTCAGCTTGTCCAAGGAGAGTGACCACCGTGACCGACCAAACCCTGCCCACCGCGCTGGACCTGCCGATGGTGGACCCGCTGCCGCCTGAGACGCAGAAGTACTTTGATATCTGTGTCGAAAAACTGGGCTTTGTGCCCAATGTTCTGAAGGCTTATGCGTTCGACATCGACAAGCTGAACGCGTTTACGGCGAATTATAACGACCTGATGTTGGGTGACAGCGGGTTGTCAAAACTGGAACGCGAAATGATTGCGGTGGTCGTGTCCGCGATCAACAAGTGCTTCTACTGTCTGGTGGCCCACGGGGCGGCCGTCCGACAATTGTCGGGCAACCCGCAATTGGGCGAGATGCTGGTTATGAACTACCGCGTGGCCCTTCTGGACGATCGTCAACGCGCCATGCTGGATTTTGCCGCCAAGATGACGACCGCCAGTACCGAGATCGAAGAACCTGATCGCCAACGTCTGCGCGATGTTGGTTTCAGCGATCGGGACATTTGGGACATTGCCAATGTGACCGGCTTTTTCAACATGTCTAACCGGGTGGCCAGCGCAACAGCGATGGCCCCGAACGACGAATACCATACGCAGGCCCGATGATACGAACCGCAGCCCTTTTTCTGATGATGATGGCCAGTCAGGGTCTTGCACAGAACCTGACATTGCCCTCTGGAGCACGGCTGGTCAGCGACCGGACGAGTGAATTGGACAGCTATGAGCTGCCAATCGGTCCTTTTGCTGACGGTGCAGTGCCCGCAAGAGAGGTTGAAGGTAAGGTCGAGCGGTTAACGTGGCGGTTGCAATCGGGCTCCAGCACAACGCTGCAATTGCTGGCGCCGCTGCGGGATCAGATCGCCGCGCAGGGGTACGAGATCCTGCTTGAGTGTCAGGCCAAAACGTGTGGCGGGTTCGATTTTCGATTTGGCACCGAAGTCGTGCCCACACCGGACATGTATGTGGCCATTCAGGACTTTCGCTTTTTGTCCGCCATTCGGGGGGGCAATGTGGTCAGCCTGCTGGTCAGCCGCAATCCGCCTGACGGGTATGTGCAGATGATCCGCGTCACACCGGTGGGTGCAGAGGCTCCGCCGCCGCTTGTGATCGACGAGCCAGTCACGTCGTCCAGCGACCTGTTGGCCGAATTGGAGCAAAACGGCCATGCAATATTGGAAGATCTTCATTTCCGTACCGGAGAGATGACGTTGGGCGAAGGGCCTTTTGCGTCGCTGAAATTGGTTGCGGAGTTTCTGGACAAAAACCCAAACATCCGGCTGGCACTTGTGGGTCACACCGATGACACGGGCGCGCTGGATGCCAATATCTCGGTCAGTACCGGCCGTGCGCAGGCCGTGCGTGCCCGGTTGATCGAGGTGCATGGGATCGCGGCAGACCGGGTCGAAGCGCGCGGGATCGGCTATCTGGCCCCGCTCACCTCGAATGCCACGCCGGAAGGCCGCGACTTGAATCGCCGGGTCGAGGCGGTCTTGCTGATCAACTGAAGCCTAAACGCAGCGCTGAGTTTGAGCTGAATGAGATTACACAAGCCTCCCATAATGGACCAAACCAACGCCTTTTAGTATTTTGATTCTCGGAGGAAGTAGTGGTGTGCCGCCTACACCTGCATCGGCCTATTCTCGAGCTTGATCTGCAAATAGCCCGCGCCGTTTGCCATGGGCAGGTTTACCAGCCTGAGTTTGCGCACCCGTTGGCCAGAGAATAGCACGGGCCAAGTTGACTGAGGTCACTCAGCTTGAAATGAAGAACTGTCTTTTTGCCTTGTTACTAGTCGCGATGAATGAACAGATCGCGATCTAATTGACCCTTAACAAGTTCATCTCTGCAAAATTAACTTCATTTGATATTTTAAGTCCTCACAAGTTAGCGCTTTTCCTAGCAGTTTAGAATTGTGTTCTATCGGGTGCCAAGAAACACTAGCGAGTGTGAGGTTTGCGACGACCCGAAAGTATCCGCGCAAACAGGCCTTCTGCCTTAATCCACTCAGAATATTCACGATAGTCCGCATCCGCCATAAGGTGTTTTTCTTCAGTTTTGGCCCGGGCGTAGTAAACTGCGTTCACTCCAAGCAGCAAAATACAGCATTGAACAGCCGCCGCCGTTCCGAGGTTTGAAAGGAACGGTACAGACATCAACCACCACATAGCGTTTTTTGACAGGTACGCCGGGTGCTTGGCGTAGCGAAACGGCCCGGTCGTAATTATCCCGCGATGTGTCAGATTCGAGAACCTAATTCCGAATGCAACCGTGGCCCAGGCATAAATCACTGCAAGTAATACGATCGCTGACCCCCATAGTGTTAAAAGCAGTGGCATCCCTTCAAACCAATATGTCCAATCTTGAGTGCCGGATTTGTAATCAAGAGGGCCCCCTGAAGTCATGAGAACGAACGGCGGATAACAGATCAACGCTGCAACCCAAGAAGAAAGGTAGGGGTTTGCGGTTCTGATGTGTGAGTCCAGCGCTTTAAAGGTGCAAAGATATCCGATCGTCCCGATGCAGACGTCCACGAAAAACGTCAATTGAATTAAGAAAAAAACGGTCGGCAGCGGTTTAGAAAAAAAATTACTCAGATCAGCGTTGATCATGGAATGAATGTTCGTCGGCAGGATCGAGATCATAAATGCTAAGAAAAAACCTTTGACGAGCCATGCGCGACAATGATCTTTGACCTTTTGTCGATCGACAGCCGAGTAGTTTAACGTGACCAGCTTTCCAAAGTGCCAAAGCTCGTCGCGAGGATCCACCATGTGGCGAGTGGTAAATGCAATGTAAATTGGCGACAGGATCCAGAGCAATGGAAAAACTACAAGAGACAATGCCCGGGTCAACTCGTACTTCGTTGCTTCATAGGTCGGGATGAGTTGATAAGCTAGGGCGATCACGAGAAAGGTAGCACCCAGACCTAAAGTCTTTGTAACTGTAATCTCCATAACTTCAGGCCGGTGTCTTTCCAGCCCATAGTCCAAGCCTGTGGAAGCGCGCAAGTGTGCTTTGTCGAGCAAAATAGTCGATGCAATCATCGTTGCCGCAGGCAAACCCAACAACATCATAATGGATTGCAGCAAAGATACTTCGAAATACGCTGCTCCCATTGTGGCGCAGAACAAGGAAACGACACCGATCAATCCAGTGACTTCGCTTACGGCCGATTTCGGAAGTTGCCTTGAACTGACAAAAGTCGCCGAGTGCGGTGCGCCTACGGATTTTTTTTCGCTGGCATTGGTCTCAATCGCCGTGCTCATTCCCTCACCCTTTTTCATCTCATTGCATGGCATTAAGGAAACCGGCAAATGGATTCTAGTCCCCCAAATTTCAGCAGCTTCTCAGAGTATCCTTGCGATGTAATCGCCTTAATGTCGCGCGCTCCTGAGTTCACCAGTCCATCGGGCCTTTTTCGTGAAAGGCATCGACGAGAAAATCTATGAATGCTCGCACCTTGGGCTGTGTAAATCGCCCTGGCGGGTAAACGGCGTAGACGCCCTGCACCTCGTCCGGAAGCGATGGCATCGCATCCACAACGGCACCGGATTTCAGCGCTTCTGCGTACAGATAGCTGGGCAGATATGCGATCCCCAGACCAGAGATGGCGGCGTTCAACAGGGATTGCCCATCGTTCACGCTCAGCCACCCTGCGGTGCGAACCTGTCTTTTTTCACCCGACGGCGCGGTCAGCCTCCACACGTTGCCAGAAGACTGGCTGGAGTAATGCAGCAGCTTGTGTTCGTTCAGATCGTCAATTTTCTGCGGTCGGCCGAATTTCTCGACATAGCTGGGCGCCGCGACCATCCGTTTGACAGTTTCTGTCAGTTTACGGGCGCGCAGGGTGCTGTCTTCCAGTTCACCAATCCGGACGGCCACATCGAACCCTTCTGAAATCAACTCGACGTAGCGGTTGTTCAGAACCATATTCACTGTGATATCAGGATAGGCCGCCAGAAAATCCGACAGAACCGGAGACAGATGATTGACGCCGAAATCTGTTGCAACGCTGATCCGAAGCAGACCCGAGGGGGCGGATTGCATCGAAGTCACAAGCGCATCAGCTTCGCCGGCATCATTTAGAACGCGCCTTGCGCGATCGTAATATGCCAGGCCAATTTCGGTCGGCGACACGCGCCGGGTCGTGCGGTTCAGCAGCCGTGCGCCCAGACGGGCCTCGAGGCTGGAAACATGCTTTGACACGGCCGATTTGGAGATGCCCATTTTCTTGGCCGCATCGGTGAAGCCACCCTGGTCCACCACATTGGCAAAGGCTTCCATTTCGGTCAGTCGGTCCATTCTCATTCCCCAGGTCTTAGTCCTTTTTGCCAACCTGACGTCCAATCTAGGCGGAAACAGGGCGGACATGGGATAATATCAGGGTTTCAATTCGGATCGTTTGCATATGGGAAACGCGGAAACGATGGTTTCCTAGATGGCCACAAAGCCTGTAAGCCAAGGGTTTTGGGTGATTTCGGCCAGATATGCTAGGGTGACAATGGCAAATTTGTGACCACGGAGGAGATCATGAAAGCCATTTATACCATAGCAGCCACATGTCTGTCCGCGACCCTTGTATGGGCGGGTGGCGAGACGCCGTCGAACCCAGACGCACGGGTCTATTTTGTAAACCTGTCGGATGGCGACACGGTTTCATCGCCGGTGACCGTGGTCTTTGGGTTAAGCGGGATGGGCGTGGCCCCCGCCGGAACCGAGGTGGAAAACACCGGTCATCACCATTTGCTGATCGACCGCCCGCCATTGGGTGAGGGCGAGGACGGTGTGGACGAGCTGGCCTATGGTCTGCCTGCGGACGACAACCATCTGCATTTCGGCGGGGGACAGACCCAGGTGACAACGGAATTGGCCTCTGGTGCACACACGCTGCAACTGGTGCTGGGCGATGCCGGGCATGTGCCACACTCCCCTCCTATTGTGTCCCAGGTGATCACGATTACGGTCGAGTAATCGCGTGCCTTCACGGCACGGGCGACTATGCCACGTCGGGCAATAGGAAAATACGGCGCGCCAGCGCCGAATTCAGCCGTTCTTGTGGATACCATTGGCTGAGGGTTGTCTTGGCCATCAAATCGGGGTTTTCCGCAATGAATGCCTCGAAAGTGCTGGATTGTGAACTGGCAAGACGCTCTGCGATCAGGCTCATGAACGCGTAGGTGATCGTTAGGTTGAACTTATCCGGGGCGCCGGCTTTGGCCGCAAGTGTTCGGATCCCTTTGGCGTAGATCGCTGCAGCATCGATGAAATCGTACTTTCGCAGCAGGTCATATGCGACCTGTACATGTTCGGCATGTCCGAACGTTGTGTTATCGATGGCGTGTGCCTCAAACGCGCTGGTGATGTC
Organism: Ruegeria atlantica; assembly: GCF_947495585.1. GTDB lineage: Bacteria > Pseudomonadota > Alphaproteobacteria > Rhodobacterales > Rhodobacteraceae > Ruegeria > Ruegeria atlantica_G. The sequence goes on from NZ_CANLZK010000004.1 coordinate 156,728, forward strand.
GGTGCTCATTCCCCGTCCTTCTTGAAACGGTGGCTGTCATTGGCTGTCCAGTCGAGGTCGTAGACACTTTTGAGCTGTTTGACCTTCTCCAGCGTTTCCTCGGAAAACGCTGGCTTGTTCTCAAAGCTATGCAGAGCAATCCCCTCGATCAGATCGCCAAGGGTCATGTTCAGCGACTCTGCCAGCCCCTTGAGGACTTTCAGCAGGCGTTTTTCGATACGAATTCCCGTTTGGGTGCGTTCAATTTTTTGACTCATGAAGTACATATGTATATAAATACCAATAGAGTCAAGTGGCACAAAAAAAGCCGCCTCCTTAGAAGCGGCTTTCGTCAGAGCAATTGTGACAATGGCGTCAGAACGTAGCCGCCAGTCGCGTCCCCTGATTGATCGCCCGTTTGGCGTCCAGCTCTGCCGCCACATCTGCCCCGCCGATCACATGCGGAGTGATGCCGCGTTCGATCAGCGCATCCGCCAGGCTGCGCTCGGACTCCTGACCGGAACACATAACGATTGTGTCCGCCGCGATCACGGTCGGATCAGCACGTTCTTCGCCAAAGCTGACATGCAGGCCGTCCTCATCGATACGCTCGTAGTTCACGCCGCCCACAAAGTTGACGTCCTTCATCTTGAGCGTAGCGCGGTGAATCCAGCCGGTTGTTTTACCCAGACCTTTCCCATGCGCCTGTTTCTTGCGCTGTAACAGAGTGACCTCACGCGCAGGTGCCGCAGGTTGCGGACCCTCAGGTGCCAGGCCCGAGCGGTGTTCGGCCGGGTCTGTGACGCCCCATTCCTTCATCCATGCGGGCAGGTCGGTGGTAACGCTGTGGCCGTCTTCCAGCAGGAATTCGGACACATCAAACCCGATGCCGCCGGCACCGATCACGGCGACTGACTTACCGACATCCGCCTTTTCGCGCAGCACGTCGATATAATTGATGACGTTGTCCCGATCCTGACCCGGGATTTGCGGATCGCGCGGAATGACACCAGTAGCGATAACCACCTCGTCAAAGCCGGTCAGGTCGTCAGCGCTGACTTCGCGGTTCAGCTCTACCTTCACACCCAGATCGGTCATCATGGTGCGGTACCAATCGACCAGTCCCCAGAACTCTTCTTTGCCCGGAACCTGCTTGGCCATGTTCAATTGGCCGCCAATCTCCGAGGCGCGATCGAACAGGGTCACGTCGTGTCCGCGCTGGGCTGCGGTCATCGCGGTGGACAATCCCGCGGGGCCGGCGCCGACAATGGCAATCGTCTTTGGCGCTTCAGTTGTGGTGATTTCCAATTCGGTCTCATGGCAGGCGCGCGGGTTCACAAGGCACGAGGTCAACTTGCCGCTAAAGGTGTGGTCCAGACACGCCTGGTTGCAGGCAATGCACGGCGCAATCTGTGCCGCTTCACCTGCAATTGCCTTGTTGACGAAATCTGCATCGGCGAGCATCGGACGGGCCAGAGACACCATGTCGGCGCAACCCGTCGACAGGACCTCTTCGGCTACCTCTGGCGTGTTGATCCGGTTCGAGGTGATGACGGGGATAGAAACCTTACCCATCAGCTTTTTCGTTACCCAGGCGAAGGCCGCGCGCGGAACGCTGGTGGCGATGGTCGGAATGCGTGCTTCGTGCCAGCCGATGCCGGTGTTGATGATCGTGGCACCGGCCTCTTCGATACGCTGGGCCAGTTCAACGACCTCCTCATGGGTCGAGCCATTGGGGATCAGGTCGATCATCGACAGGCGATAGATGATGATAAAATCAGTGCCTACGGCTTCACGCGTGCGGCGAACGACTTCGATCGGCAGGCGCATACGGTCCTCATAGGACCCGCCCCAATGGTCGGTACGCTTGTTGGTGTGTTTCACAATGAACTGGTTGAGGAAATATCCCTCGGACCCCATGATCTCGACCCCGTCATAACCCGCTTTCCGGGCCAGAACGGCAGCGTTCACGATGTCGCTGATCTGTTTCTCGATACCTTCCTCGTCCAGCTCATTCGGCGGGAAGGGCGAGATCGGGGATTTCACCGGGCTGGGGGCCACACATTTCGGACCATAGGCATAGCGACCCGCATGTAGGATCTGCATCGCGATCTTGCCCCCCGCGTCGTGCACCCGCTGTGTGACGATGGAATGGTTCGCGACTTCTTTGTCATTGGTCATCATCGACGCGCCGGGCAGCACCGATCCTTCAAGGTTCGGGCCAATCCCGCCTGTCACCATCAATGCGACACCGCCACGGGCGCGGTCGGCATAGAACTCGGCCACCCGGTTCCAGTCGCCGGTTTCCTCAAGCCCTGTATGCATCGACCCCATCAGGACGCGGTTCTTCAAAGTCGTAAAGCCCAGATCCAGCGGGGCCAGCATATTTGGGTACGCAGTCATGGCGAACTCTCCCTCCTGATTTTTGCGGATAGATTGACCTTCACGTCAATGTTGTCACGCGAAACCTAACGTCACACCCTTTGCCTTCACTCCGCTGCTTGCTACAGAACCCACAAAGCATGTTTACGAGGCTGCACATGACCCCCGAAGAGATCGCCAAACTGCCCTATCGCCCTTGCGTGGGGCTTATGCTGATGAATGCCGAGGGCAGGATTTTCGTCGGTCAGCGCAATGATCGCCACAAGGATGCATGGCAAATGCCTCAAGGCGGCGTGGACAAGGGCGAAGATCCACGGGATGCAGCCCTGCGTGAGCTGTGGGAAGAAACCGGCGTAACCTCGGACTTGGTCGAGATCGTCGCTGAGACGGACGGCTGGCTGCCTTATGATCTGCCACACGACATCGTGCCGAAAATCTGGAAAGGCCGTTATCGCGGGCAGGAACAGAAATGGTTCTTTCTGCGGTTCACCGGCCGCGACGATCAGATCGACATCCAGACCGAGCACCCGGAATTCATCAAGTGGAAATGGCAGGAGCCCGGTCAGCTGATTGACGAGATCGTGTCGTTCAAACGTGAGGTTTACCGACAGGTGGTTGCCGCCTTTGCCGATTACTTGGGCTTTGGGCGCTAACCAAAGCCTTGGGGCTTGAAGCGAACGCGTGCGGCAGGTCCTTTGGGGTCCAGTTCGAACAAATCGTCGCGCGCGGTCAGGTATCCGCGCCAGTTCTTTTCGGGATACGTACTGATCTTGATATCGTGTAACCGACGCATACGCACGTTTAGATCGGCGATGGGTATGCCTTGCCCATTCTGGCTGCCCTGAGAAATTACAGTCTGGATTTTTCTGTCGAGGTCGGACGCCTCGGAGGCTTGGCTTTGCTGAAGCTCAACAAACACAGTGCAATTATCCCGAACGTGCTGTGGTGCTTTGGCTTCGCCAACGCCGACTGTCCTGACGCCGAATTCGCGTAGCCGCCGATGCAGGTGCGTAAAGTCGCCGTCCGAGCTGACGATCACCATGGCATCGATGCCCCGGTTCAAGGCGAACTCGATTGCGTCGATACACAATAGAATATCTGAGGCGTTCTTGCCCGTGCCGCTATGGATCAGGTGATATTCGCTGGCCTCATGCCACGCCGAAGAAACCTGAGCATTCATATAAACCCGTGCGACGTCGATACGCCCATATTTCTGAGCGATCCGGCCAACGTATTTTTTGTAAGTGGCGCTGATATTGTCGCCGTCCACCAAAACAGCTACGCGAAGTGTCATAAAAAAATCCGGAATTAATCTAATTGGCGATGAGATACATCGACACTGAGGCAAATTTTTGGCGTTGTAGCTGGCAACCTCGCCTTGCCAAAAATCGCGCCGGCAGACCTGCAAAATCGGTTCCTACAAACGTGCGGAGTACGAGCAGGTGGTTGCCGCCTTTGCCGATCACCTGTCATAAAGCGGCATGCAGATTGAAGACATCTGGCCCAAGTACCGCGCGCGCCTGAAGGCGTTTCTGCATTCGCGTGTGTCCAACACCGCGGATGTGGAAGACCTGTTGCAAGAGATCTCGGTCAAGGTCTTCACCGGTCTGCCCAATCTGAAAGACCCTGCCAAACTGCAACCGTGGTTGTTTCAAACGGCCGACCGCACGATCATCGACCATTACCGAAAATCCGGCCGTGTCGAGGCGCATCCGGATGATCTTTGGTATCATCGGGATGATCCGGAAACGCGTCAGGACCTTGAGGGGTGCGTCGAACCTTTCATTCGCGGGTTGCCGCAGGAAACCGCGGACATGCTGATGGAGATCGACATCAATGGCATGTCCCAACAGGATTATGCACAGGCGCAGGGGCTGGCCTATTCAACGCTTAAGTCCCGGGTTCAAAAAGGCCGCTCGGAGCTGCGAAAAGCGTTCGAAGATTGCTGCAATATCTCAATGGATGTGCGGGGCAATATCTCGGACGTGCAGAAAAAACCGAAATCCTGCAAAAAATGTTGATCTGATCGTCGTCTTTTTGGCGCGGGCTTCGTCTGTCAGATGAAACCAGCAAAAGGAATGACAAATGATCCGTATCATCAGTTTCAAAATCTGCCCCTTCGTTCAGCGTATCACTGCGCTGTTGGAAGCCAAGCAGGTGCCCTATCAGATCGACTACATAAGCCTCAGCGACAAGCCGGATTGGTTTCTGGAGCTGTCGCCGACAGGTCAGGTGCCGGTTCTGGTGACCGAAGGCGGTATAGCGCTGTTTGAGTCGGACGCGATTGCCGAATACCTCGATGAGGTGGCCGCCCCGCTGCAACCCGATCTGACACCCGAACAGCGCGCTCTGAACCGCGCGTGGAGCTATCAGGCCAGCAAGCACTACCTTGTTCAGTGCAGCGCAATGCAAAGCGCGGATCTGGTGATCTTTGCGGATCGGACGACCAAGTTGAACGCCTCGTTCGCGAAAGCCGAGAAGCAGCTTAGCTGTGGCCCATTCTTTGCGGGTGAGGCGCTGGGCAATGTCGATATGGCTTGGTTGCCGTTGCTTCACCGGGCTGCAATCGTGGCCGATCACAGCGGGCACGATATGTTGGCTGACTATCCTAAGGTGAAGGCGTGGCAACAGGCTTTGATGGCGACCGGCATCCCGCAGAATACCGTTTCCGAGGATTTTGTCACCCGGTTCACCGATTTCTATCTCGCAGACCGAACGTGGTTGGGGCGGGGTGCGAACCTGAACGAAGCGCCTGTAACCGCTCAGGTGAAACAATCCGGCGGGTGCTGCGAGTGATTCACTCACTAAGCCGCACGTTGGCGTGAGGGGGCGTGGCCGCATCTGATCGACCTGTCTAGCTTGACGGGTATGAAGGACACGGCCCCAACTCTCTCTTCTGTAAAACCCGCCGGACGCAAGTTTATCGGCAACGACCGTCGCGCGCCTTTGCGCGGCGGTCTGCAAGGGTGCGGGGAATATGGCGCAGGGCAGACGGCAGGCCGGTTCTACCCCATCGCCTGCGTCGCGCTTGAGGTCACCCAACGTTGCAATCTGGATTGCACACTGTGTTACCTCTCGGACCGAGCCGAGATGACCTATGACCCACCGCTGTCGGTTCTGTTTGCGCGTCTTGCCACGATCCACAGCCATTATGGCCCCGGTGTCTCGGTCCAGTTGACGGGGGGTGATCCGACCCTGCGCAAGGTGGAAGACCTAGAGGCACTGTGCCGCGAAATTCGCCGCCTGGGCATGCGGTCGTGCCTGATGACCAACGGCATTCGCGCCAGCCGGGCGTTTCTGACGCGGCTTGCGGCGGCGGGGTTGGATGACGTGGCCTTTCACGTCGACATGACGCAGGAACGCAAGGGGTTCAACAGCGAGGCTGAGTTAAATGTGGTGCGCCGCGCCTATATCCGCCACACGCGCGGACTGGGCCTGCGGGTGTTGTTCAACACGACGGTCTTCGGCGGCAATATTGCTGAACTCTCTGCGCTGGCGCGGTTCATGCGAGACCGCCCCGAGGTCGCCTTTGTGTCCTTCCAGATGCAAGCCGATACCGGGCGCGGGGTGTTGCGCGAACGTCCCGACGCGATCACGCAGGACAGTGTCATGCGCGCGGTCGAGACCGGATATGAAACGCCCCTGCATTTCGACACGGCCACCGTTGGGCATTCGAAATGCAATCGCTATGCAAGTGTTGTGACTGCCGGCGGGCGTGCGGTTTCGGTTCTGTCCGCCAAACGCCTGACTCAGAAAGTGATCGCTGCGCTAAGCCGGGCCGATCAATCAACCGACGGCCATATCGACACCCGTGACAGCGTCCGGCGTATGGCGTGGCGCAACCCGTTTTTGGCGCTGCGAGCCGGGTTGTACCTGCTGAGGTGCGTGCTGCGATTGGGTAGAGGTTTATTGCGGGGACCTGTCCGCCGGCAATCGTTGTTCATTCATAACTTCATGGCCGCCGACGCATTGGAGGATGATCGATGTGCCTCTTGCGTCTTTATGGTCGCAACCGCGAACGGGCCGCTGTCGATGTGCGTGCACAACGCGCAGCGTGACATGCATCTGGCCGAACCGGATCGGGTCGACGGGCCATCTGGCCCAAGCTGGTGGAATGCCGCTGTTCCTCGCCTGTCTGGCGGGCCCGATCTGCCGGATCTGAGCGATCCGGGTCTGGCCCCGCTCAAGCGGCTCAAGGGGCAATTGCGGGCCACGCGTCGGAACCAAAAGGACGTTTCATGAGAAAACTTCTGATCCTGCTGCTTCCAGTTTTGACCGCATGCGCAAGTGTCGAGCGTCTGGCCTTGCCCGCCCCCGAGGCATTGCCAGAGCAGACCCTGACCAGTTTTGCGTCCCCGCCGGGCGAAAAGGTCGATCACCGCGATTTGACAGCTTTCCTGCACCGCTATGTCGTGACCGACGGGCAGGGGGTGAACCGGGTAACTTACGGGCAGGTGACACAGGCAGACCGCGCGCGCCTAGACGAATATCTGGTCGATCTGCAAGCCATTTACCCTGCGCGTCTGACACGTGATCAGCAACTGGCGTATTGGATCAACTTGTACAATGCGCTGACGGTGGATGTGGTTCTTGAAAACTATCCCGTCGCTTCGATCCGTGACATCAAAAACGGGCGATTTTCGATTGGGCCGTGGAACCAAACTCTGGCGCGGGTGGCTGGGCAGGAGTTGACCCTCAATGACATCGAACACCGCATTATTCGGCCCACATTCGGCGAACCGCGCATCCACTATGCGCTGAACTGTGCTGCTGTGGGCTGCCCCAACCTGATGGATCGCGCCTGGCAGGCCGAGACGTTAGAGCGCGATTTCGCCGCTGCCGAGCACGCCTATATCAACAACCCGCGTGGTGTGCAGTTCGACGCGCGTGGCGGATTGATCCTGTCAAAGATCTTTATCTGGTTCAGCGAGGATTTCGGACCGAATGAAAAATCCGTGCTGGCCTATATCGCGACAGCAGCTGAACCCGAGCTGCGCGCCCGTCTTCAGCAGACGCCGCGTGTCAAAGCGTATCAGTATAACTGGGCCTTGAACGACGCGGCGGCTGGATATTAATCAGCGGATTACAGCAACCCTTCGGCGCGCAGCAGTTCCTGCATGTTCGCCTCGGGGCGCGGGCCGATGTGACTGATGACCTCGCGGGCGCAGATATTGCCGATCTTGGCGCAGGCTTCGTGATCGCGGCCTGTGGCCATGCCAAACAGGAAGCCGGCGGCAAACTGATCGCCCGCACCGGTTGCGTCCACGGGCACGACTTTCTCGACCGGTACGTCGACGCGTTGCCCGTCGCTTAGGACAGTCACGCCGTCGCCGGAGCGGGTGCATACGACAAGCGGGCAGATCGCGGCGGTTTTGGCCAGCGCCTCTTCCAGATCGTCGGTTTCGAACAGGGATTTGATTTCGGCCTCGTTGCCGATGACGAAATCAAGTTCGTTTTCGATCAGCAGCAGGAAATCGACACGGTGGCGTTCCACACAGAAGGGGTCGGAAATGGCGATACCCGCCTTGCCGCCACTTTTGTGGCACGCGCGCGCGGCCTCTAGAAACGCAGCTTTGCCCTTTTCCTTGTCGAACAGATACCCCTCAAGGAACATGATCTGGCTGTTGCCTGCGACGTCATCCGATACGTCCTGCGACGACAGTTCCGAGGAAATCCCCAGATAGGTATTCATTGACCGTTCTCCATCAGGCGAGACAAAAATCATCGAGCGCGAGGTCGGCAGTTCGCCACCCGGAACCGGAGGGTTCACGAAATCAACGCCGTCCTCGTTCATCGCATCCGCGTAGAACCGGCCCAGAGCGTCATCATGAACCCGCCCGATAAACGCTGAATCCAGCCCCAGCGCACCTGCGCCGGCGATGGTGTTGGCGACCGAGCCACCCGGCGTCTGAACCCGACCTTCCATCGAGGCATAGAGGACCTCGCCACGCTCCTGCTCGATCAGCTGCATGATGCCTTTTTCAATGCCCATCAGCTCTAGGAAACTGTCGTCGGCTTGAGAAATCACGTCCACAACTGCGTTTCCGATGCCGGTCAGTTGGTAGGTTTTCATAGGTTCTTGTCCTCAAATTCGCAGAGATCGCGGATGATGCAGGTACCGCACATGGGTTTGCGCGCTTTGCAATGATAGCGGCCATGCAGGATCAGCCAGTGATGCGCATGCAGTTGAAAATCAGTCGGGATATTGTCTTCGATGGCGCGTTCGACGGCGTCCACATTCTTACCGGGGCAAATGCCGGTGCGATTGCCAACCCGAAAGATATGCGTGTCCACCGCCTGCGCCGGATATCGCCACCACATGTTCAACACCACATTGGCGGTTTTGCGGCCCACTCCCGGCAGCGATTGCAGTGCTGCACGGGAATTGGGTACCTCGCCGTCATAGTCGTCGACCAGAATACGGCTGAGCTTGATGACGTTCTTGGCCTTCTGGCGGAACAGACCAATGGTCTTGATGTGTTCGATCAGACCTTCTTCGCCCAGATACAGCATCTTTTGCGGTGTGTCAGCGATCTTGAACAAGGCGCGTGTCGCCTTGTTCACACCGACATCTGTGGCTTGCGCAGACAGGGCCACGGCGACCACCAGGGTATAAACGTTGACATGCTCAAGCTCGCCCTTGGGTTCGGGGTCGGCTTCCTGAAAGCGCGTAAAGATCTCGCGGATCCGGTGATATCCGAGTTGTTTTGCCATCCGCGTCTTAATGCCGTTCGGGGCGCGTCGATACAAGTCCAAAGCCAATGCGCAAGTTCCGGGTCGCGAGGGCGTAACCTGCGCGCTATGGTTTGGTCAAGAATATGAGGTAATAGCCATGAACGTCCAGACACCGGAAAGCGGATACCACTACAACGTCATGCGCCGCGCGATCGACCTGATTGATCGAGGCGGAGAAGGCCTGAGCCTGGAAGAGCTAGCCCGCCAGATGGATATGAGCCCGGCGCATTTCCAGCGCCTGTTCTCGCGTTGGACGGGGGTGTCGCCGAAACGCTACCAGCAATATCTGACCTTGGGCCACGCCAAGGCATTGTTGCGGGAACGGTTCACCACGTTGGAAACCGCACACAACGTCGGCCTGTCCGGCAGTGGCCGTCTGCACGATTTGTTCCTGAAATGGGAATCCATGAGCCCCGGCGAATACGCGCGCAGAGGCGTGGGGCTGACGATCTATTGGGGCTGGTTCGAATGCCCCTTTGGCCCGGCACTGGTCATGGGAACCGATAAGGGTATCTGCGGCATTGCCTTCGGGGCCGAAACTGGCGAAGAGGCCGCGATGGAGGATATGATCTCACGCTGGCCCAAGGCCGAGTTCATAGAAGATCCGATGCGTCTGCGCCCTTGGGTTCTAAGTGCTTTTGGCGCGGCAAGCGACCGGTTGGAACCTACGCCGCTGTACCTCATTGGCTCGCCCCTGCAAATCAAGGTTTGGGAGGCGCTGATGCACATCCCGTCGGGTCAGGTCACCACCTATTCTGAGATTGCGCAACGTGTGGGATCGCCACAAGCAGTGCGCGCCGTGGGTACTGCGGTTGGCCGCAACCCGGTCAGCTGGCTGATCCCTTGCCACCGGGCGCTCCGCAAATCCGGTGGGCTGGGTGGCTATCACTGGGGCTTGCCGGTCAAACGCGCAATGCTGGCATTCGAGGCCGCTCAGGCCGACGCATAGTCACGTCAAAAACAAACTTTGCGCTGCTGCATCCTGTGATAGTGAGATTCTATGAAGCAGGACAGCAGGCAGATCACACAGACATTCGCGGCGTGGGCCATTCCGGTTTCAGTGGCGGTTTTGCTGCTGAAACTGCTGGCCTGGTGGGTGACGGGCTCGGTCGCCCTGCTCTCGGACGCCTTGGAATCAGTGGTGAATGTAGCGGCCGCTCTGCTTGCATTTTTTGCGGTGCGGATATCTGGCATGCCGCCAGACAAGAAACACCCGTTCGGGCATAAGAAAGCCGAGTACCTGTCGGCGGTTATTGAGGGAACATTGATTGTTCTGGCTGCGCTGCTGATCATTCGTGAAGCCGTCTATGCCCTGCCTAATCCGCATCTGGCCGGGGAACCGTTATTGGGCATTGCCATAAATGTGGGCGCGACGTGCCTGAATGGTATCTGGGCGTTTCTACTGCTGAGGATAGGGCGACGAGAATCCTCACCGGCGTTGGAGGCGAGCGGAAAGCACATATTAACCGACATTATGACCTCGGTCGGCGTTGTTGTCGGGTTGCTGATAGCGATGGCGACAGGTTGGTTGGTCCTTGATCCGATCATCGCGATTCTGGTGGCGTTGAACATTCTGTGGGAGGGGTGGAAGGTCATCCGCAGCTCGGTCGACGGGTTGATGGATGCTTCGCTGGTCGATGGGGAATTGACGTCTGTGCGCGAAACAATCGAAGCCAATTTGGGCCCGGCGCTTGAGTATCATGATCTGCGCGGTCGCAGGTCAGCCAACATGATTTTCGTTGAGTTTCACCTTGTCGTTGACGGTGCCATGTCGGTCGCGGCCGCGCATGACATCTGCGACGATATCGAGGCGGCCCTGAACAGGAAGTTTCCGGGGTCAGTGTTTGTCATCCATCTGGAACCGGACAGTGAGTTAAAAAGTACCAGAGCCTGATTGACAGACGCATCCGCCAGTGCGAAATGTCACCCTCAGGTTCGGGTCCCCTGCCGTTCGCAGCCATTTGGCATTGGTGAAACCCGGTTGATGAACATCTGTTGCCCTTTTCTGGCGCGCGGATGGCAATGCGAACTCCGTCTTGACTTGGCGCCCGTTTAAGGAAACGAGGCAAGAAATGACACGTTCAAACAATATTGCTCCACTTGAGGAGCTAAAAGCGCAGGCAAAACGACTGCGCGACAGGCTGCGCGGAGCGGGGGTTTCGCTATCGCATAGTGAATCGCTGGAATTGCTGGCGCATCAACACGGGGTGCGCGATTGGAATACGTTGCACGCCATGGCCGGAAATCGCATGCATTTGCGTGTTGGTGAACGGGTTGAAGGGTTCTATCTGGGGCAGCCGTTCAGGGCGGAAATCCGTGGTATGACCCTATTGGGTGACGGGTCGCATCGGCGCGTTACGTTACATTTTGACACCCCCGTGGATGTCGTTCAGTTCAACAGCTTCTCGGCCTATCGTCAGCGCGTAACCGGTGAGATTGGCTGGGATGGTCGATCCACGCGGCATACCTCGGACGGCCAACCGCAACTGATCGTGCGACCCACGTAAAGAAAAGGGCGCGGCGGGTAACCACCGCCGCGCCCTTTTGTTAAGTTCTGGTCTGGCGTCACTCTGCCGCCCAGCCACCGACGGCTTTGACCTCAAGGAAATCCTCCAACCCCCACAAGCCGCCTTCGCGCCCGTTTCCGGACTGTTTCATGCCGCCAAACGGTGATCCTGCACTGCGCGACTGGCCATTCATTTCGACCATTCCGGACCGCAGTACCCGCGCCATTCGGTTAGCCCGCGCGCCGTCTTGTGTCTGAACATAATTGGTCAGGCCGTATGGCGTGTCGTTGGCAATCTCGACCGCTTCTTCTTCGGTGTCGAAGGGGATCATGGTCAGGACCGGGCCAAAGATCTCTTCGCGCGCGACGGTCATCTGGTTATTGGCGTCAGCAAAGACGGTTGGACGTACATAATAGCCCTTGTTCAGCCCCTCGGGCCGACCGGTGCCGCCTGTCACCAATCGGGCGCCTTCATCGATGCCCTTCTGGATCAGGTCCTGGATTTTGTTCCACTGCACCTCGTTCACGACGGGGCCGATATGGCGGCCTTCTTCCTGCGCGCTGCCCACCGAAACCATGCTGGCCACTTCAGCCGCCGTTTCCACGGCTTGATCGTAGATCGGGCGTTGCACCAGCATGCGGCTTGGCGCATTACAGCTTTGGCCGGTGTTGTTCATCATGTGCAGAACACCACGTTTGACGGCCTTTTCATCGGCATCGGCAAAGACCACGTTTGCGCCCTTACCGCCCAGCTCCAGATGTACTTTTTTCAACGTGTCTGCAGCACTTTTTGAGATCGCTGTGCCTGCGCGGGTCGAGCCGGTAAAGCTGACCATATCAACATCAGGATGCGCCGAAAGCTGGGAACCAACGCCCACGCCATCGCCGTTCACCAGATTGAACACACCGGCGGGGAAGCCAGCCTCATCCATCATCTCGGCAAAGATCATCGCGTTCAGCGGGCTTTGTTCGGAGGGTTTCAGAACCATGGTGCAGCCTGCAATCGCCGCCGCGCCGACCTTGAGCGTGACCTGGTTCATCGGCCAGTTCCACGGTGTGATCAGGGCAGCAACACCGACGGCCTCATAGATGATCCGGTCATTGGGCGCGTGATCGCCCAGCGGGCGGTCGAATTGGAACGCTTTGGCTGCGCGCACAAAGTTCGCCAGGTGATACATGCCCGCGCCGGATTGCTGGGTGCGCGCCATGTCGATTGGCGCGCCCATCTCAAGAGACATCGCCTGTGCCAAATCCTCAGACCGGGCTTGGTAAATCCCGATCAGTTTCTCGACCAACGCGATGCGATCTTCGACCGGTGTGGCCATCCAGCCGGGCAGGGCGGCCTTTGCAGCAGCAACTGCGGCGTCGGTATCAGCTTGCGCGCCCAGAGAGATCACCGCGCAGGGTTCCTCGGTCGAGGGGTTGATCACCTCGAAATCATTCGCTGCAGATGGGGCGACCCATGTTCCGTCAATGTAGAAATTGCGTTTCTCGATCATCACGTATCCTCCTGATCCCGTGGCCCGGATGCCGGGAATTTGCGCCACTCTGGCACCGGTATTTCGGTGTGGCAAGGCGCAATTTGATCAAATTAAATTCCTCAAAAATGAATACCCTTTCAAGCAGCGAATGGTTTAACAATGGCGCAGAGTTATTAGGTTTCCAGCAACCGACTCGGTTTGTTTCACAAAAAAGGAGATGCCCCATGGGTTTGCGCATCAATGACACCGTTCCGAATTTCACTGCAGAGACGGATCAGGGCACTGTTCAGTTCCATGACTGGATCGGTGACAGCTGGGCGATCCTGTTCTCGCACCCCAAGGATTTCACGCCCGTCTGCACTACCGAGTTCTCGGCCGTCGCGCAGCTGAACGACGAATGGGCGGCCCGCAACACCAAGGTAATGGGCGTCTCAGTCGATGGTGTCGAGGACCACAAGAAGTGGAAGAAGGACATCGAGGCGTATGGCAACGCCAACCCCGGTTTTCCGATCATCGCCGACGACGGCCTAGCCGTGTCCAAGGCGTTCGACATGCTGCCCGCAGAGGCGTACCTGCCCGATGGCCGCACCCCTGCAGACAGCGCCACTGTGCGTTCGGTCTTTATCATCGGCCCGGACAAACAGTTGAAATTGTCGATGACCTACCCGATGACCGTGGGCCGCAACTTTGCCGAAATCCTGCGCGCGCTGGACGGTCTGCAGATGAGCGCCAAGGGCGTGGCCACCCCCGCGAACTGGGTGCCGGGCGAAGACGTGATCATCCCGCCTGCGGTGTCGAATGACGAGGCAAAAGAAAAATTCGGTGAGTTCGAAACCATCTTCCCGTATCTGCGTAAAACCAAAGCGCCCAGCTAAAGTAGCTCGGGCAGGGCGCTAAGCTCTGCCCGATTCCAATCCCCCTTTTGGGGTGACTAAGCTGCGGATCGTTGAGGGTGCTGATACAGTTTCCGACGGTAGGCAGCACGCTTGAATTCACGCGTCAGCTTGTCGGCCAGCGGCGGGCTTGCCTGTATGGTCGAACCGCCGATTTCTTGTGCGACTTCCTGATTGCCGCTTCCTTGCAAGGAAAGGATCGGCTGCCCAGTCACCCAGTGCATTTGCAGGAACGTGTCGACCGGTCGGTCAATCTGGTCGGTTACGGCAAGCAACCGCTCAGCCGCACGCCGCCCGACCACCTGGCAGACGCATTGCAGGCCAATGACTTTTGGCAGGATCAGACGCAATCCGTTTTGCTTTACAAGCGTTCGTGCCGCATCCTCGCGTTGTTTCACGGGAATTCGGATATAGTGATCCGGGGTTGCAAGCGGATCCAGCATTTCCAACGCACTGGCCATGCGGCAAGGGTCTATACGCAGATCATCCTCGGTAATGATAGCGCGGTCGATCTTCTCATCAACGAGCTTGCGCCAGATTCGCCGATGGCTCGCGAAAACTCCGATCTCCGCTGGGCGCAGCGGAAAAGGGTATCTGGGGCGATACAGATCGCCTGGAAACAATTGTACATCCGCGATTTGAGCAGGGTCCTTCCCATCGACGGCCTCGAACAGTTCCGCATCGGGCAGACTGGCACACAGCCGTTCGGCATTGGGTCGCCGCGCTGTGCTTGCTGTCATATGGATGACAAAAGTCCTCATGCCACAGTGCATAGAACACGATAACGAAAGGGGGAAGAGAAACCCGAAAGAAACACTTCCCCGTGATCCATCAGAAACCGTAACGCAGGCCGACATTGACGCTGAAGGCGTCGATATCATCCTCGACCGTACCCGTGGACGCACCGTTTGGTGCCAAACGTGCCGAGGATACGTCGAATGCGCGGGCATATCGGGTGTCCAGGGTCAGAGAGGTATTTGGGCTGATCTCATAGGCTACACCGGCAATAATTTGCGCAGCAAAGGTGGTGTCGGTGTCGTTCAGTTCGACGCCCGGCCCGTAGACAAAGTCCAGATCAGAGTAGGTGGCACCAAGACCCAGACCGACATAGGGCGTGAAGGCCCCTGCCTGTTTGAAGTCGACCAGCACATTGGCAAACAGCGATGTCTGCGACACGTCACCCGAAATGTTGCCTTCCGCGCCGGGACCGTTGCCCGAGAAATTGACGCCGTCCACGTCGTTATCACGATAGGACAGTTCCAGCTCGATCCGGGTGCCAAACTGATCGTTCGACCATTGCGGGATCTCTTTGCCGACCGCGATGCCCAGCCCATAGCCGCCATCGAAATCGGTATCCACCGACTGCGATGATCCATTGATCGTGCCGCTAAAGTCGCTGTCCTGTAGTTGGCTGTACCCGGCAAAGCCCTGAAGATAGAGACCCTCGGACAAGCTCTGTGCGGCCAGCGCGGACGCGCTGATCGTCAAAGCTGTCGAGGCGAGAAGAAGACGCGTAACTATGACCATGTCCTTTGTTCCACAATTGGTATGGCGCACATGTGGGCAGTAGAAGCAGGAATGAAAGGCGCCAGCCCTTCACTTCAATTCACAGGATATTGGGCGTGTGTGAGTGAATAAGATCAGCACCGACCTAACATTTTGATTCACGGTCTATGTGGTCGAATTCGAACTTTCAGAACTGTTTGTAAGCAAAGGTTCGGAAAGCAGCTCATCGATAAAGTAGCTCAGCAATTGCACGCGCCCCGTAACTCCTGCTTTGCGATACACCGCGGCGCATTGCGCTTTGACCGTGCCTTCTTTGGTTTGCCGCAATGTCGCGATGCCCGCAATTGACAGACCCTTTATAGACAACAGGGCAACGTCGCGCTCAGCATCACTCAGGTTCCACTCAGTGAATTGAGAGGCGATGAGTTGAGCAAACGCGCCCTGCGCGACACTCAGTTGTCGTTGCATGTCGCGCACACGCCTGTTTTGGGACCGGATCAGTGCAATCGTCGCGGCAAGACCGCCGATCAATGCCAGGGCCAGAACCAGTTCGAAACTATGCAGGTGGCGAAAGCCCGCGCTTTCCCCACCGGTCCAGTCCAGCATCGCGTCCGTCACGAAAAAGGCGGCGCAGACGGCCTGCACCACCAAAAGGAGCCAAAGCAATGACGTTTGTGAAAGCTTCATGAGGCTCCTGTGATTTTATCCGATCAATCGTCGTCCTCTTCGAGTTCGATGGCAGTTACCACGCCGTCCGTCTCGGACAGGACGAGTTCAGTTTCCACGCCATCCTTGATGAGTTCAACCTCGATCTCGCCGTCTTCGAATTCGATCTCTTCGATCTGGTATCCCTGCGCCTCCAGGGCCGTGCGGATATCGGACTCGGTGGTGCCCAGTTTGTCGCCCAGCCCGACATTGGCCAGTGCAAGAACCGGCGCTGTTGCAATCAATCCGGTCAGTGTCAGCAGTTTCAAGGTTTCCATTTTGCATCTCCTTTTTGCGTTGTGGCGATGTTGTGAAACTGGGAACAGGGCGCGTGCGCTGCGATTGGCTTTTGGTTGAAACGCAAGGAATTGGACCAAGGTTTATCCCGGTAAAATGCGGTTTCAGGCCACCTGGTTCTGCATTTGACCGAATTGTGCTAGGGTCATGTGGGGGAATTCTACAGGCACGAAACCACGGCGTCGGGCGTTCAGACTGTGTAAAACAGGAGAAGACGATGGCATTCACAGATTGGTACGTTGAAGGCGATGCATTCGGGAACTGCAATTGCGGCTATGCCTGCCCTTGTCAGTTCGAAGAATTACCAACCCACGGAAATTGCCGCGGCTTTGAGGTGCTTGAGGTTTCCAAAGGACATTTTGGCGACACCGACCTTGCGGGCACAAAAGCTGCGCTGATCTACGCCTGGCCTGGCCCGATCTTTGAGGGCGGCGGCCAGATGCAGGTGATCATCGACCCAAGCGCCTCGGACGCGCAACGGGCCGCATTGGAAAAGGTCTTTCACGGGGAAGAGACCGAGGAAATGGCAACCCACTGGCATGTCTTCCGCACGATGTGCGACACGGTTCACGAGACCCTTTATGTGCCGATTGATTTTGAGATGGACATGGATGGGCGCACTGCCAAAGTCTCAATCGGTGAGGTGCTGAGCTCAACTGGCCGTCCTATCGAGGCCCCACATGGCGGTGGTCCGCATCGCGTTCGGATCGACATTCCCGGTGGTATCGAATTTACCCTGGCCGAGATAGGCAGCGCCTCGACCAAGGCAGATGCCGCGATCTCGCTGGATTTAAACGACAGTTATGGCCAATGGCATGTCATGAAACACGGTCCAAGCGGCGTTTCACACTGACAGATGCGACACACGGGCATGACTAAACCAAACCCGAACTCATAGGCTCATAGTAAACCCGAAAGTGGACTTAGGCAGAGTGTTCCGCTGCGTAGGTGGTGTCACCAAATCATTGGGACCGACAGGTCTGACCGAAGAAGGCGGACTTCGTAGGGTTTGAGGACTGGCAGAGCGGTCTCGCCATAACCCGTTTTGCTGCACATAAGTTCGGGGAACAGTTCAAACAGCTCGCGTTTGGTGGCCGGGGCCATTGCGCTCATTGTGGTGTCGCCGGGGAAAAAGGACTCGGACCAGACACCTTCGACATTCACTAGCTCATGTTTGTCGAACAATATATGGATGTATTCGACCCCTTGTTCCGGAGGGAGTTGTTCGATGCCCTGACCGTCGACCATGCCTTTGGCCGGGGCCAGCATTACAGAATCAAAGTAATACAGCTCCATAACAGCAGAGGTTACAGCAATCCGATGCTGGGGAGAGACCAAAAGATCCCGACTAGGACAACCTTCGGTAAAGCGGTCGGCGCGGATACGAACCGGGCAAAGGTGCGGATCACGTTTCAACTCTTGCGCAGATAACTGGCGCCGGCCAATCCAGCGCACCGGCCGCGCACTGCCATCTGCCGTGATCACTTCGTCTCCGGGTTCCAGTGTTTCAATTAGGCGTCGACCTGCCGCCGTAAGGATCAGGGACCCGGAAGTAAAGCAAACGAAAGTTGGAAGTGTATCGTAGACCGAAGGCGACGCAGGGTTTTGCGTCAGTGTGTTGCCTGACAGTACATCGTTGACCGCAACCTGACCGGATGTGACGACGATGTACTGAGTTCCTTGCCATTGCAGCAAAGTAAAAGTAACTGGCGATCCGCCGACATTGGCGGTGTAATTCTCAAAAACCTGGAAATCTTCGGAAGTATTCAACCCAGCGATGCCGCTCACATCAAATTGCTGGCTGCCATCGGCGTCCGGGTTTTCAAGTTGGTTGTCATTGTCGGTAATTGCCACCTGAAAGGCGTTCGTGACCGTGACATTCGGATTAAAAAGCGGATCGGCGCTTACTTGATACAGTGTAAAAAAATTCATGGATTAACGATGCCCCTGAAATTGAAACACTCATCTTCATTCCCACCACAATACACGCAATGCGTGTATTATATAAGGTGCTGATTTCTTGTTTCGGGACCTATGGCACCAATGGCAGAGTGAGGCGGGTTAAGTAAGTTCTGAGCATCAGACCTAACCAGATGGCGCAAAGACAAAAAAAGGCCCCGGTCAATAGCCGGGGCCTTTCTGCATTCAAAGTGGGGCAGATTACTCTGCGCTTTCCTCTTTCTTTTCTTTCTTCTCTGGAACGATCTCTTCGCCGGTTTCCTGATCGACAACTTTCATCGACAGGCGGACCTTGCCGCGATCGTCAAAGCCCAGCAGCTTGACCTTTACTTCCTGACCTTCCTTCAGAACATCCGACGGATGGTTCAGGCGGCGGTTTTCGATCTGGGACACGTGGACCAGACCGTCGCGCTTGCCAAAGAAGTTCACGAAGGCGCCGAAGTCGACGATCTTCACGACTTTACCGGTGTAAACCTGACCCTCTTCCGGCTCAGCGACGATCGAGTGGATCATCTCATAGGCCTTCTTGATCGATTCACCATCAGGCGAGGCGATCTTGATCACACCATCGTCGTTGATGTCGACTTTGGCGCCCGACACTTCGACGATTTCGCGGATGACCTTACCGCCCGAACCGATCACTTCACGGATCTTGTCGGTCGGGATGTTCATGGTCTCGATGCGCGGGGCGTGGACCGAGAAATCGTTGGTCTCGGACAGGGCTTTTCCCATCTCGCTCAGGATATGCATCCGGCCGTCCTTGGCTTGTGCCAGGGCTTTCTCCATGATCTCGGGCGTGATGCCTGCGACCTTGATGTCCATCTGCAGCGAGGTGATGCCGTTTTCGGTACCTGCCACTTTAAAGTCCATGTCGCCCAGGTGGTCTTCGTCACCCAGAATGTCGGACAGAATGGCATAGTCGCCGTCATCTTCCAGGATCAGGCCCATGGCCACACCGGCAACCGGTGCTTTCAGCGGAACGCCCGCATCCATCATCGACAGCGAACCGCCGCAGACCGACGCCATCGAGCTGGAGCCGTTGGATTCGGTGATCTCCGACACGATGCGGATCGTGTAGGGGAAGTCGGTCGCCGCAGGCAGAACCGCCTGCAGGGCGCGCCATGCCAGCTTGCCGTGGCCGATCTCACGACGGCCCGGGCCACCAACGCGGCCAACTTCACCCACCGAATAGGGGGGGAAGTTGTAGTGCAGCAAGAAGTTCGATTTGAAGTTGCCGTGCAGCGCGTCGATGAACTGTTCGTCGTCACCGGTGCCCAGCGTGGTCACGGCCAGCGCCTGCGTTTCACCACGGGTGAACAGGGCGGAACCGTGTGTACGGGGCAGCATCGAGGTTTCTGCAACGATTCCACGGATATCGGTGGTCGAACGACCGTCGATCCGCTTGCCGCCTTTGACGACGTCGCCGCGCAGAATGCCAGCTTCCAGCTTTTTCATTGCGGAACCGAGGTTGCCGTCTTCCAGCTGCTCTTCGGTCAGTGCTGCTTTGATTGCTTCACGCGCAGCGGCAACAGCGGCGGTGCGCTCTTGCTTGTCGGTGATCGCGAAAGCGGCGCGCATCTGCTCTTCACCGGCAGCTTTGACTGCGGCGGACAGCTCGGAATAATCCGGTGCCTGGAAGTCGAACGGCTCTTTCGCGGCGTCTTCGGCCAGCGCGATGATCAGGTCTATGACGGGCTGAATCTGTTCATGTGCGAATTTGACCGCACCCAGCATTTCGGCCTCGGACAGCTCGTAGGCTTCCGACTCAACCATCATCACGGCGTCCTTGGTACCGGCAACAACCAGATCCAGGCGCTGTTCAGGGTTCAGGCGCAGGTCCTGCATGTCGTCAACGGTCGGGTTCAGAATGTATTCACCGTCCTCAAAACCAACGCGGGCACCGGCGATCGGACCCATGAACGGCGCGCCGGAAATAGTCAGCGCAGCCGAGGCAGCGATCATCGCAACCATGTCGGGGTCGTTGACCAGATCGTGGGACAGCACGGTGCACATCACCAGAACTTCGTTTTTGAAGCCGTCAACGAACAGCGGGCGGATCGGACGGTCGATCAGACGCGCGGTCAGCGTCTCTTTTTCGGTCGGGCGCGCCTCGCGCTTGAAGAAGCCACCCGGAACCTTACCGGCGGCATAGTATTTTTCCTGATAGTGGACGGTCAGAGGGAAAAAGTCCTGACCCGGTTTTTGCTGCCGCGCAAAGGTCACGTTCGCCATGACGCTGGTTTCGCCCAGTGTCGCGATCACGCTGCCGTCGGCCTGACGGGCAACCTTGCCGGTTTCCAGTGTGAGCGTCTCTTCGCCCCACTGCATAGATTTTTTCGTTACATCAAACATATGCGTATCCTAGATGGGAGCACTCCCGCCCCTGCGGGTCTCCCGTTTGCATGGCGGCCCCATTGCCGCCGATCCCATTTTAGCTTTCGTCTGAGTGCCGGGATCAGGGCACAACGTCTCAGATAACGCGCGCATACATGAGATTGGTGTAGAAGGAAAGGGGAACCGCACAAGGCCGGTGGAGGACTGCGCAGCCTACGCCCGATCCATTTTGGACCGGGCCAGAGCCGTTCAAAAGATTGCGTGCGCGAGGATCATCACCACGCCGCATCCCAGAGCATAGCCAGTGTCGACCATGATCGCGAATACGCTTTTTTGCGCCCAGGCCCCGACCGAGGCCGTCTGCGCCGCCACTGCAAGGATGGCCAGAAGGGCGACGCCCAAACTGTTGGTGGTTTCGGTGAGCGCGATCACAGTGGCCAACAAGATCAGGAACACGATCTGCGCGGCCATCTGAGGCAATGGCGGCGATCCCGGCGGTGTCGGATCAATCCGCGTTCCTTCGGCCCAGCGCTTCTGGAATCCGACCGGTCCATAGACCAGCCATCCCAGCAGAAAGGCCGCGATCACCCCCGCTGCAAGGGCCAGCCAGTTGATCATAGCGCTGTCTCCAGCGCTGCAAGGATCGCAGTCCATCCACCCTCGTGATTGTCGCGGCTTTCCTGTGATGGGAATCGGACGTGATGCAGGCGCAGTTCGGTCCCTGCATCGGTTGGCGTGAAATCCAGCGTCACGGTGGAATCATCCTGACTGTACGGAGAATTCCACGTAAATTGCAGCCGGTTCGGGCGGTCGATGACCTTGTATTCGCCCTCATGTGGCAAATCCCCGGCTTCGGGCGCGCGCATGATGATCTTGAACCGTCCACCGACCTTTGCGTCGGAATGCGCCTCGGGCACCGTCATTCCCGGCCCCGGCAGCATGAATTTGGCCAGCATGTCCGGGTTCAGCCAGGCGTCGAACACCTTTTCAGGCGGGTGCGGGATTGCGCGTGTGATTTCAAGTGACAGATCCGTCATCTTCTGGGTCCTCCAAAGCAGTTTCCAAAGCGTCCAGCCGAAGCGCCCAGATCGAACGCAAACTGGCAAACCATTCATCCACGGCTGACAAGGGATCCATTTGAACCTCGATCAAATGCTCGCGCCATTCCGTCCGGCGCCGCACCAGTTCGGCGTTTTCCAGCACCTTGATGTGCTTGGATACCGAATTGAGGCTCATATCGAATTGCCGCGCGATGTCCGTCACCCGCAAGGGTCCCTGCTGCGCAAGCATCGTCAGGATCGCACGGCGGGTCGGGTCGGACGCGGCCTTCAATATCGCACTCAGATCAGAGCGACTCTCTCGTTCAACCATATGGATGAATTACATCCTTCTTTTGCTTCAGTCAACCAATTGGGTGAATAACACGGATAAAGCCCCTTGGCCAGAAGTTGGGACCAATGATCCCGGTGCCGTCCAAAGTCGTTTATCAAGTCATATAAATTCACTAACGGGAATGCGTTTGGTGAAATTATGTCGTCAGTGTAAGCTGTTATCACGAAGCCCGCGGTCGAATTGACGGAGAAGCGCCAAGGGACAAAATCTCGTTTCCGTCCGCTGGTCGAATACCTTGGCGTTTGCACTTAGCGAACAGAAGGGCAGACGAATGGCACAAACCAAGAAAATGCTGGATCCGGACCCCCGGATTTACGACTTCGAGACCGAATACGAGCTTGGGCAAGACAACGTCCGGCCATTCGGTCTGGACATCCACAACCCGGTCTTTTTGATCTCGAGCATCCTGATCTTCGCGTTCGTTCTGATCGCATTGGCCAATCAAGAGGGTGCCGCGGCACTTTTTGGCTGGCTACGACCATGGCTCACCAGCACGTTTGACTGGTTCCTGGTCCTGTCGGTCGATGCAATCACGCTGTTCTGTCTTGTTCTGATCGTTTTGCCGGTTGGCAAGGTGCGGATCGGTGGCAAGGACGCAAAGCCCGACTATTCCTATGCCGGATGGATTGCGATGATGTTCGCAGCCGGTATCGGCATCGGGCTGTTGTTCTTTGGGGTGATGGAGCCCGTTTATTACAATTTTGCCGAAGACGGCAACGCGGTGCCTCTGGGTATGGATATCGCGGTTCCGGGCAATGAATATGCTGGTATCGTCGGTACGATCCATCATTGGGGGCTGGAAGGCTGGGCGGTCTATGCCGCAGTTGGCCTGAGCTTGGCCATCTTTGCATATAACCTTGATCTTCCCCTGACCCTGCGTTCGGCCTTCTACCCGATCCTCGGAGAGCGTGTCTGGGGTTGGTGGGGCCATATCATCGATACGCTGGCGGTGTTTGCGACGCTCTTCGGACTGACCACTTCGCTTGGACTTGGGGCGCAGCAAGTTGCGGCGGGGTTGAATGAGGTGTTTGGCATCGAACCCAGCCCAACAGTCACAGTTTTGCTTATCATCGGCATCACGCTGATTGCGTTGGGTTCAGTCCTGATGGGAATGGATGCTGGCGTCAAACGGTTGAGTGAAATCAACATGATCATGGCCGTGGGTCTGTTTGTCTTCGTGATCGTTGTTACCGGCGTCGGCACTGCTTTCGCACGGTATTTCAACGTGATGAAGGACTACGTGTGGCACCTGCCGGCATTGTCCAACCCGTTCGGACGTGAAGACACCAGCTATTTCCACGGCTGGACAACCTTCTACTGGGCTTGGTGGATCGCATGGTCACCTTTTGTGGGCATGTTCATCGCTCGCATCTCGAAGGGTCGCACAGTGCGCGAGTTCATTCTCTGCGCCCTTCTGGCACCGACGGCAGTCTGTGCCCTGTGGATGTCGACATTCGGTGGTGCTGCCATCGACATGCTGAACGCAGGCAGTGCCGAAGGTGTGCGTGCAACGGTGATCGACAGCTACGCCCCCGAGGGCGCATTGTTTGGCTTCCTCAAGGAACTGCCCCTTTATGGCATTGTCGCGCCAATCGCACTGGTCCTGATCGTGATCTTCTTCGTCACCTCGTCGGATTCCGGTTCACTGGTGATCGACACGATTACTGCGGGTGGCAAGATGGACGCCCCGGTTGTGCAGCGGGTGTTCTGGTGCACGCTTGAGGGTCTGGTCGCCATTGCGCTGTTGCTTGGCGGCGGTCTTTCCGCCCTGCAAGGCGCCGCGGTCTCGACCGGTATCCCGTTCACGCTGGTGGTTCTAATCATGTGCTACTGCTTGTGGCTGGCGCTGAAATCAGAACGGGCCAAGATGTAAGTTCTTGATCTAGGAACCTTTAAGCGTCCGTCTTTTGGCGGGCGCTTTTTTGTCACTGGACAACTTAAAAAGCCCGAAAACTTCGAGGCCAAATGGCACGGAACTGTGGCCCTGTCGTTTATGCTTCGGCGACATTCACGGCAGTTTCGAGCGCCTGATCAAGACTGTTCGCCACCTGATCCACATCGTCCAGTGACAAACAAAGCGGTGGCACCATCCGCAGGCATTGTTGAAACGGACCGGATTTCGACAAGATAATCCCTTGTGCGCGGCAGGCTTCGAAAACCTCTGTCGTCATGTCCTTGTCAGGCGTTTTGCTGTCCCGGTCCTTGACGAGCTCCAGCGCAAGCATCAGTCCCTTTCCGCGCACATCGCCGATGACGTGATACTTGTTCTTTAAGCCATGCAGCCTTTCCAGAAGCGCAGCGCCGACGGTACGGGCGTTCTCCTGCAATCCCTCGTCCCGCATGACGGCAAGAACGGCGCGGGCCGCGGCAGCCGATGTCGGATTGGCGCCATAGGTGTGGAACATGAACCTTTCTGCCATGGGCTCGGCGATGTGCTTCTTGGCCACAACAGCCCCGATCGGGAAGCCATTTCCCAGACCCTTTGCCATGACGACGATGTCGGGCACGACGCCGTCCGCTTCGAACCCCCAGAAATTTTCGCCCGTACGGCCAAAGCCCGATTGCACCTCGTCCGCGATATAAAGACCTCCTGCCGCGCGCACGCGTTCGGCTGCGCCGGACATATATCCGGGTGGCATTTCAATAATGCCGCCATAGCCCTGCACGCTTTCGACAAAGATGCCCGCCACATTGCCGGATGTGGCAGTGGCGATTGTGCGGTCGATCTCATCCAGATAGGGTTGGGTCCCGGGGCCAAAGATGCCGCGGTATTGATTGGGTTCGGGCACAAACGCCACGTTGCCGGGCATGCCCGGGTGGCGCCAGCCTGAGATACCGGTGATCGACTGGGCCGCAGCCGTTGGTCCGTGATAGGCGGTACGCAGCGCCAGCAAATCCAGATTGCCAGTGTATGTGCGCGCCATGGTCATCGCCAGATCAACCGCCTCTGAACCAGAGTTTGTAAGGTGCACGACCCAGTCATGTCCTTTGGGCATCGTTGCGGCCAATTCTTCGGCCAGATGCGCAGGCGTTGGGTGGTAAAACATTGTCGTGCAGTGGGTCAGCTCTTGCGCCTGTGCAGTTGCCGCCGCCACAACACGAGGATGCGAATGTCCGACCGAGATACAGACGTTCATGCCCAGCAGGTCAGTGTATTTCCGACCCTCCGTATCCCAAAGGTATTGGCCCTGACCTTTCTTGAAAACGATAGGTTCGCGAAACGGTGTGAACCGCGTTAGTGAGGCCGCATAGTACTGATCCCGTCGCGCGGCTGTGTTCGAGAAGTCCCAGTCGGTGTGAAGGGGGTGGTCGGTCATTTGGAACCTCCGGTTTTCAATCGTGAGTTTTCGGGGTCAAAGGGGGCCTCAGGCAGGATGGTTGCCGCACGATGTTGACCCAGGATTGAGATGGTCAGCCCCCCGCGCGCGGTCGGGTCACGCAGATAGGCCAAGGCCAGAACCTTACCGGTCCGGTGGCCATAGGCACCCGAAGTGGCGATCCCCACCGGCAGACCGTCTTTCCAGACCGTGTGTGCGTAGAACGGATCTATCTCACCGGCGTCGACCTCAAGCAGCACCATGTCCCATTCGTTGTCCCTTGCTAGTTCGTCGCGTAGGCCCTTGCGGACAAACGGGGTCAGACCGGCCTCAAGTGGGCTGCGTTCGGTCGTCAGGTCACTGCCCCAACCGCGATAGCCTTTTTCAAGGCGCATGGAGTTCGCCGCATAGGCCCCATAGAACCCAAGGCCATGAGGTTTGGCGATCTCTTCAAGCTTCAGGAATAGCTGCACGGCATGTTCTTTAGCCATGTGCAATTCCCAGCCGCATTCGCCCAGATAGGACACCCGCAGGGCACGCAGGGGAAACCCCGCTACATGGATCTCTTGCGCGGTGAGCCATGGCATATGGTTCAACTCGGGCAACACATCGGCGGATTTGGGCCCCATGACGCCGATAACTGCCAGATCCTCGGAGACGTTTCGGATGGTGACGTCAAAGCCCTTGGCAACCTGCGTCAGAAGATCATGGTCGATCTGCTCGGCCGCGGCGGCGCTGGTCAGATAGGCATGATCTTCAGTCAGGCGGGCGACGGTGAATTCTGACAGAACACCACCTGCCGGGGTCAGCGCATGGGTCAGGCCGATGCGTCCCGGCGGGATCGCGCGGTTCGCGCCCAATGCTTGTAGGAAGGCCGCGACATCGGGGCCGGTGACGTCGAATTTCGAAAACACCGACAAGTCGGCCATGGCGACGCGGTTGTGCGCGGCCTCGACCTCTCGCGCCACGGATTCGAACCAATTGGCGCGACGGAAGGTTTCGCCGGCGACTGCTCCGGGCGTGTTTGAGAACCAGTTTGGACGCTCCCACCCATAAGCCGCGCCCATCACCGCGCCACGTTCGACCATCAGGTCGTGCAGCGGAGACAGCCGCAGGCCGCGTCCTGCAGGCCGTTCCTCATGCGGATAGTGCACTCCAAATTGCAGGCCGAAACACTCGACGGCCTTGACCACGCGATAATCACGATCAGCCCAGGACCCAAAGCGGCGCGAATCCACCGCCAGTGCGTCCATAGGTGGCGCGCCGTGGGTCATCCAATGTGCCAGGAACCAACCCGCGCCACCACCTTCCATCACCCCCATCGATGAGCCGGTCAATAACCATGCGTTTTCCAGCCCGTGCGCAGGGCCGATCAGTGGATTTGCATCCGGGGTGAAGGTAATCGGCCCGTTGATCACCGACTTGACGCCGCCGGTTTCCAACGCGGGTATGCGCTCCATGGCGGCCATGATGATATGTTCAACACTGTCCAGATCCGGCGGCATCAGGTCCGCGCCAAACTCGGGTGGCACACCATCAACGGACCAGACCTTGGCGTCCTTTTCATAAGGCCCCAGGATCAGCCCATCGCGTTCCTGCCGCACATACCAGCTTTCTTCAGGGTCGCGAATGATCGGCAGTTCGGGCAGACCCTCTTTGATCCGGGACGATACGGCCTCCACCGTGTCCGTCACCAGGTATTGGTGCAGCACCGGAACAGACGGGATGTTGAGTCCCATCATATGCCCGATTTCCCAGCCCCAGGTGCCTGCGGCGTTGACCACGTGGGTGGTTTCTATGATCTCCTTCGCAGTCTCAATCCGCCAATGATCCTGCTGACGCTCAATCGCGGTGACTGCGCAATTGCGTATGATCCGAGCCCCGCCACGCCGGGCAACCTCAGCCATTGCGTGGGTCGCCAGCGTAGGGTCTACATGGCCGTCATCAGGTTCATAAATCCCGCCGATCAGCCCATCCAGTTTGGCCAGAGGGAAGAGCTCGGCGATCCGATCGGGCGTCAGGACCTCCAGCGGGTAGCCGGTGAATTCGGACAGACCGGCCACATGGCGGAACTCATCCATTCGGTCGGGGTTGAGGGTAATCCGCATCGCACCTGAGCGGTGAAAGCCGCAATCGCGTCCGGTTTCCTGCGGAAGTATATCGCGGTAAAGCCGGACAGATGTGGCGCGCAATTCTTGAATGGTGGGATTATGCGCGAAATGGGTGCACAGCCCCGCCGCGTGCCAGGTCGACCCATGGGTCAGATCGTTTTTCTCGACCAACACCACATCAGACCAGCCCGCCTTGATCAGATGATACAGTAGTGACACGCCCATCGCACCGCCACCGATGATGACAACCTGCGCCTTGATCATGCGCGCATCCTTTCGCCCGAGGGATCAAAGGGCGGTCGGAGCAATGGCTGCGCCAGATAGTCCTGCCCGGCAACCCGAACCGTGAATTTTCGATCGCATGTCTGGGTCAACGTCTCGCCCGGTTGGACAGCGACCATGGCGAAACACAGGTTCAGCCCCGTACGCGGCCCGCGCCCGCCCGAGGTTGTCAGCCCCACATGGGTGCTACCCTCGAACACCGGTTCGTCATGCAGCATCAGTGCATTGCCGAGAACTTGCAGAAGGATCAGGCGTTGTTGCAGACCATTGGCCTTTTGCTGTTCCAATGGGGATTTGCCGAGAAAATCCTTGGACCAATCAATGGTGAACCCCAGGCCGGCCTCAAGCGGAGTGATCTGGGGACCAAGTTCATGCCCCCAATGCTTAAAGCCCTTTTCCAGCCGGCAGGCGTCCACCGCATAGTGACCAAGAGGGCGTGCACCCGCGTTTTGCAAAGCATCGAACAGTTGAGGTGCTTTAGCGTTGGGTATGGTTAGTTCCCAGCCCAATTCGCCGACAAAACTAACGCGCGTGGCGCGGCAAGTAATGCCTGCCATTTCGGCGGTGGCGGCATAGCCAAATGCCATTTCTGGAACGCTGCCAAGACCCTGTAGCAGCGTTCGGCTGCCACCTCCCATTACACCGATTGTGCAGAATGCTTCGGTCAATTCCTTTACAGACACATCGCCCTTCAAATGCCTGCGCAGGAACATCAGATCGCGCATGCGCGTGGCGGCGCCCGAGGTCAGATGAAACGCATCCCTACCCAACCGCGTGATAGTCACATCCATTTCGATCCCACCGCGCGCGTTAAGTATCTGCGTATAGACAGCCCGACCAATGGGCACGTCCATCTGTGCGGTCGTCAGGTGGTTCAATGCCTTCAGAGCATCCGGCCCGGTGATGTCCAGTTTGGCAAACGGGCTCAGGTCAATCAGCGCAGTGCCCTGAGCCAAGACTGCCGCTTCGGCCTCAACCAGCGTCCACCACCCCTGATCTGTTGTCGAATAGGGCTGTGCCGGTCCGTAATACAGCCCGCGTTCCCAACCGGCCGTCAGGCCAAAATGCGCCCCAGCCTCAGCCCAGAAATCGTGCAGCGCTGTGGTGCGCAGACCTCGGCCGGCGTTGGGCTGTTTATATGGCCAATGCAAAGCGAAAAGATCCGCGACGGCCTCTTCCATGCGGTCGGCCATATGTTCAGCGCTGGCTGTGTGCGGGTCGACCCGGGCGACATCGACCTCCCACATGTCCATCGGGGGGTGGCCGTCGACCATCCAATCCGCCAGCGCCCGCCCAATCCCCGCCGAAGACATGACCCCGACCGAGTTCATACCCGCAGCCACAAACAATCCATCGACCGTGGTTTCACCAACAAGCGGCCTTGTGTCCGCGGTAAAGCTTTCCGGGCCATTCATGAAATGCTGAATGCCGACCGTTTCAAGGCTGGGACACAGCTCTAATGCGGCCTCCATGAAGGGGGCAAATTGATCCCAATCCTCAGCCAGTTCAAGAAAGGGCCTGTCCCCTTCGGGGCCGTATGCGTCCCAACACTTTGCGTTGGGTTCAAAGCCACCGATGACCAGTTTGGCCGCGTCGCCCTTGATGTAGATGCCCCGGTCCAGATCGCGGATCACCGGAAACGGGTTGGGCAGGTCAGGCATGGGTTCGGTGACGACATACATGTGTTCAACTGACTGCAATGGCAGCGCCACGCCAACGCTGGCGGCCAGCTCGCGTGACCAAGCGCCGGTGGCAATGACAACCTGATCGGCGTCCAGTTCCGTTCCGTCGGTCAGGCCTACACCCGTGATCCGCTGCCCCTTTTTCCGTAGGGACTGAATCCCGGTATATTCGCGTATCGTCACCCCACGATCCCGTGCACCTTTGGCGTATGCCATGCACAAATCGACCGGATTCACATTGGCATCTTCCGGTACATGCAGCGCGCCGACATGGTTCTTCAGATCAAGGTTTGACAGGGGCACGTCCGAGGCGTCGATCATGCGCGGGGTCAGTCCCAGCACCTGACCCAGATCGGCAATCCGGCGCAGCTCGTCCAGGCGGGCGGGGTCGCGGGCCAGCCAATAGCCAGCGGTTTGGCGATATCCAGTGGACATGCCAGTCTCGGCCTCAAGGGTCGGAAAAACCTCAAGTGCGGCCATTGCCAATCGGGTCATGTTTGGAGTTGCTCGAAGCGGGCCGACAATCCCCGCCGCATGCCAGGACGTGCCCGAGGTCAGCTGATTGCGTTCCAGAACAGTGACGTCATTCGAACCGCGTTTGGCCAGATGGTAGGCCAGGCTCAGACCAATAGCGCCACCTCCGATGATCAAGATACGGCCCATCAGAAGTAATCCAGATCTGGCTTCTCGACCTTGCGCTGCGCGATATAGTCCTGCAGCGCGGCGTCGATGTCGGGGTCGAGACCGGGGTCTTGATATGCGTCAAGCTGCTCTTTCCAGATTGCATTGGAGCGGGCTGCGGCATCCAACTCTCCGGCCGCGTGCCATTGTTCGAATGAATTGTCTTCCGGGGTCCAGGGCCGGAATAATGCGGACATGAAATTGGCCTGCGTATGCTCAGAGCCCAGAAAGTGCCGCCCCGGTCCGGTCGCGGCAATTGCCTCCATCGCCTGAGCGTTCTCGCTCATGTCGATTCCATCGAAGAACCGTCCGACTTTGCCGCACAGATCATGATCCAGGATTGTCTTTTCGAACGAAGTCACCAAGCCGCCTTCAAGCCATCCAGTGGCGTGGTTGATAAGATTGGCGCCCGCGAACATCGACATCATCAACCCCCATGTGGCTTCTTGCTGGCTTTGGCCGTCCGGAACTTTTGAGGCGCTGAGCGTGCCAACCGTGTGCAGCGGCACCCCCAGCCTGCGGGCAAGCTGACCGGCAGCTAATACCATCAACCCGGCCTCGGGCGTGCCAAAGGTCGGTGCCCCGGATTTCATCGACATGGTCGAGGCGAAACTGCCCATCATGCAGGGCGCCCCGGGGTTTATAAGTTGGGTCAGCGTCATCGCCGCCATGGTTTCAGCCAGCACCTGAGCCAGCGTCCCGGCAACGGTGGACGGAGACATAGCCCCGGTCAGAACCCAGGGGGTGCAAGCGACCGGTTGCCCGGCCCGGGCATAGGTTTTCAACGCGCCCGACATGTGGCTGTCCATTACCAGCGGCGCGTTTGTATTCGATACGCAGTACAGCACGGCGTTCTCCGCGACGAAATCATCACCGAACACAATTCGTGCCATGTCGATCGCGTGGCCCGCACGCTCGGCCCCGATAAAGGCCCCCATAAAGGCGCGGTCAGAATGGCGTATATGGCCATAGAGCATGTCGAGATGGCGTTTGTTGGCCGGTAAATCCACCGGCTCGCAGACCACGCCGCCCGAATGGTGCAGCCAGGGCAGGCTGTGATGCAGCTTGACCAGATCGACGAAATCCTGATGCGAGGCATAGCGCCGCCCGCGGTCCAAATCATGCACAAAGGGCGGACCCCAAGCCGGGCATAGCACGCTGGCGTCGCCGCCCAGCTGAACGTTGTTGGCCGGGTTTCGGGCATGTTGAACGAACTGTGCTGGCGCGGCTGCCATAATCGTTTTGCGGCAGAACCCCGGCGCGAACCGCACACGCGAGCCATCTACGTCACAGCCTGCATCGGCAAAAATGCTCAGAATCTCTGGGTCGTCTTGGAACTCCATCCCGGTTTCGGCAAGGATGGTATCAGCATTGGCCTCGATCTGTTCCAACCCTGCCTCGCTGAGGACATTGAAGGTCGAAAGCTTGCGCAGAATATACGGCGCGCGCGCCTCGGGAAGAGTGCGAGATCCAGCGGCCCTGCGGCGTCGAGATGAGCGCGAACGTGTCATGGCCAAAGCGTTGACCGAGTGCTTGACGTAAACCAAGAAAATTCCAACAGTATAAAGATCATTTATACTAAGGATGAGCAATGCTGGATCATCGTAAACTCTCACCAAGTCTGATGCGTTCACTTGAGGTTTTCGTCGCCGTTGCGGAAACGGGTCAAATGCGGGCGGGCGCAAAACTTCTGAATCTGTCGCAGCCAGCAGCGTCCCAGCACGTCACAGCGCTGGAAAAGGCATTCGGCACAGTGCTTTTGGATCGCAGTACGCGTCCGGCGCGGCTGACCTATGCGGGTGCGCGTTTGCATGGAAGAGCGCAGAAAATTCTGGATGCACTTTCCGACATGGAAACGGAACTGCGCCACGTTGGCCAGAAATCCCTGACGCTGCTGCGGGTCGGCATTCAAGCCTCGATCGCCACGACGCTGACGCCCTCTTTGGTAGATTTCGCGCAGCGTGAGTTTAATGTCGAAGATATTACCCTGCATGCCGGCCAAAGCGGCAACCATGAACACCTGCTGCGGACTAAACAAGCGGACCTCGCGATCACATCAAATCCGTTTCTGGATATGGATGGCTTGGAGCGTCATCACGTTCTGACCGAAAGATACCTTCTGGTTCTTCCCGAAGCATATGACGGCCCGACAGGCAGCCTGGAGGCGATACAAACGCGGCTTCCTCTGGTGCGGTTCGGAGATACAACCAACGCGGGCCGCCAGATTGCGCAGCATCTGCGCCGATTGCGGTTTGAGCCCGACAAGGTCATCCAGGCGGACCGCTCCAGCATGGTTACGTCCTGTGTTTCTGCAGGTCAGGGGTTCAGCCTTTTGACGCCGACTTTGCTGATCGATGGTCTGGTTGAAAATATGAGCCTGCAGTTAAAAGATCTTCCGGTCTCGGGCCTTTCGCGCACTTTAACGGTTGTCGCCAGAAAGGAAGAGCTTCAGAGCTTTCCGGAGGCGCTTGCAGACATGTCCAGGCAGAAATTGGTGCAGCGCATCACCGGCCACATGGGCGACATCGGAGCAAAAAGCGTAGAGTACGATATGGTCTAGAGCGCCGTCACAAGCTGAACAGCGCGGGGAACTTCGGGCTCAGGTTCAGCCTAAAGTCGCTACCTGTTGGTGAACTTCGACAACATTGCCTTCGGGGTCGCGAAAGAACACTTGGTGCCACTCTTTCGAAAAGGCAGTGCCATAGTCCGAATAAGGAACCGCGTTTTCATCAAGTATCCTCAGGACCGCGGCAAGATCATCCGTTCGGAACGCAATGTGTCCGCGGCTCACCGGATTGATGACCTGATCATTTTTGAAAGCGACGTCAAAGTCCCGTTCCGCAAGGTGCATCTGCATGCTGCCGTCCGTTGCAAAGCGGATTTGGCCGTCATAACCCGAGTCTTCGGTTGCTTCAGAGCGCGGGAAATTATGCTGTGGAATATCACCCAAACCCAAGACGTTTGTATAAAAGTCGTGTAGGCGGTCAACGTCGTCTGCCACCAGGTTAATATGATGAAATTCCAGCTTCATTTGGTTCCATTTTACTTGTCGTCACACACTGGATGTGTGCTTGGGGGACTGAGGTATTGAGCAGCTGTTGATCAGGTCCCGGGATAGTGCCGACAGAGTTTGTGAACTGCAAGCCGGATTGAGCCCCACCATACCGCTACTCCGAGCGCGCGTTCCCTGATCCAACAAAAAACGCCCGCCAATTAGGGCGGGCGTCCGAAATCCAAAAGCGGTAAGATCCGAAATTAACGACGGATGCCCAACTTTTTGATCAGGTCCTGATAGCGCGCTTCTTCTTTGCCCTTCAGGTAGTCCAGCAGCTTACGGCGCTGGGCGACCATCTTCAGCAGACCGCGACGACCGTGGTTGTCTTTTTTGTGGGTCTTGAAGTGCTCGGTCAGGGTGGTGATGCGCGAGGTCAGGATGGCAACCTGGACTTCTGGCGAACCGGTGTCGCCGTCCTTGGTGCCGAATTCTTTCATGACGCGTGCTTTTTCAGCGGCAGTAATCGACATCGGGGTCTCCTTTAAAAGGTTAGAGTTGATGGCGCAGGCCGGGATGTCGTCCAGCACAGGCCCATGGAGAAAACCGCACCGATTCCGATGCGGATGGGCGCGTATAAGCGGATTTCAGGCAAATGGCAAAGGGATTCTATTGCTTCAACTCAGCGCGTTGAGCTGCGACAGTTCCTGACCGTTGATCAGTTGGATATCGTCCAGGGTCAATCCTTTGGCACCAAGCAGTTGCGCGACGTCTTGTCCGTCGACCATGATACGGGTCAGGTTTTCGTTTTCAGCGTCTGTTTCAATGTGGATCTCCGGATCTTCCTCGCCTTCCCACGAGATCAACAGCTTGTCCTGCCCGGGTTCAAAATCCATGACCTTGACGGCATCGTCATCATCCTCGGGGTTCAGGTGGATGCTGTCAGCACCTTCGCCTCCGGTCACGATATCACCGCTATGGGCAACAATAGTGTCGTCGCCAGCACCGCCATTCAGAAAATCCGCGGAGTCTTCGTTTTCGCCATCCGCGCCGGTCAGCACATCGTCACCGTCGCCGCCAAACAAGACGTCTTCACCTGCGCCACCAGCAAGCTCATCGTCGCCATAGCCCCCATGCAGCGCATCGGCGCCCGCGCCTCCGGTCAGCGTGTCGTGGTCCTGCCCGCCGTACAGATCGTCATCCCCATCGCCGCCGTCCAGCCTGTCGTCGCCGAAATGGCCAAAAAGCTTGTCGTCGCCATCATTCCCGGACAGGACGTCATCGTCACCTTCGCCATGCAAAACATCATCGCCTTCGCCACCCTGGATTGTATCAACGCCATCGCCGCCATGCAGGGTGTCATCGCCCATGCCCCCCAGCACAGTGTCGTCGCCGCCGTAGCCGTTGATCTGGTCGTCGCCATCTTGCCCGGCCAGAATGTTTGTGTCGTCGTCCCCGGCCACAACCAAATCGCCTTCGAATTCCGAGACTGTGGTCCCGGTCGAGGACTCTTCGACTTCGTCGATGTTTTCACCAATCTCAAGATAACTGCCGTCAGAGACCTCTTGCGGTTCATCTTCGATGATCTCGTCTTCTTCGGTGTCGTCGTCAGCCTCGATAATACCGCCCATCGCATAGGCTGCTCCGCCCATTGCGGCCAGGCTCAGCAATCCGAACAGAAACATGGCAACCCTCCGAGAACGCACTGCTCCGAGGGTGAAATATCCCATGTGATCAGTCAGTTGGTCAAAGCCAAGCTGAACTTGTGGTTAACCGTCGGTCACCACGGTTCGGGCTGTTGGGTATAGGCGATGTAAAGCGGGTGCTTGGGGTGTCCGGCCTTGGTCAGCCCCAAATGAAACAGTTGCTGACCGGTGCCGCGCAGCAGCGTCTCAACCGCCGGGCCGCGGTCCAGATGTGCACCATGGGTGCCCCATGCGGCGATGACCTGATCGGCCCATTGAACACCATCCAATATGGCCGCGTCGTTCTCGGGTCCTACCGGGTCGGCAGCAGCGCGCATCTTGCGCGGGTCGGTGTCGCGCCATGCGAAGATGTTGGTTACCTGAAACGCTCCGAACCCCAGCGCCCGCGCGCGGCGCTCGCAACGTTCCACTGTCGGGTCGTTCTGAACCTCGGTCGCAGTTGACGGGTTCAGCATCACGAACAGCGCTTTGCGCCCTGCCGGATCCCAGATGCGGGTCAGGCTATAGCGATATTTCTCGCAATCGGAATAGACGGCGGTCGAGGGCGCGTCGCCCTTGGTGTGGGAACGGGTAATCATGGACTTCGCCTAGCACGTGGCTTAGGTAACGAACACCCGGCTGGGGTGCAATTCGCCGGATTTGTAGATCCCGACCGCCACGGCCTTGCCGTCCAGCGAAGCCCAGGCTTCATCGCCGTATTCCACGTCCGAGGCCAGAACCATGCCCGGATTGCCGTTGCGCAGGCGGGTTGCGCCTTCTGGTGTGCATTTCAATTCAAGCAGATCGGCGAGGCCGGTTTCCAGCGGGTGCAGGTAGTCGTCCAGTGCGGTTGTCTTGGCCATTTCATCGATCTGTTCGATGCTCAACCCGTCTTCAACCTCGAACGGGCCGGACCAGATGCGGCGAAGAACTTTGACATGGCCATGGCATCCCAGCGCCGCGCCCAGATCACGCGCGATCGAGCGGACATATCCGCCTTTGCCGCAAGTCATCTCTAGCACAACGTGGTCTTCGTCGGGGCGGTCGACCAGAATCAACTCTTCGACCCAAAGCGGGCGGGCGGATAACTCTACTTCTTCGCCGTCTCGCGCCAATTTGTAGGCCCGTTGCCCGTCAATCTTAACGGCCGAGAATTTGGGCGGGACCTGCATGATATCGCCCAGAAACGGGGTCAACGCCTGTTTGATGTCGTCATCCGAAGGGCGCGCATCGCTTTGTGCGATCACTTCGCCCTCGGCATCGTCGGTGTTGGTTGCCTGACCCAAGCGCACGGTGAAGGTGTAGGCCTTCAGCGCGTCGGTGATATAGGGAACGGTCTTGGTCGCCTCACCCAAAGCCACGGCCAGAACGCCGGTTGCTTCGGGGTCAAGCGTGCCTGCATGGCCCGCTTTCTTGGCATCCATCGCCCACCTAACCTTGTTGACCACAGCGGTCGAGGTCATGCCCGCGGGCTTATCCACCACCAGCCAACCGGAAATGTCGCGACCCTTGCGTTTGCGTCCCATTCTACACCCTGAATCTTACCGAGGCGCGCGACCTAACGGATCGTTCTGCCACTGTCAATTTCAGGGCGTATCTTCGACCACGCCTACAATAGGGCCAAGCGAAAACCCAACATCCGACCGATTGCCCGCGCGTTCATACATACGAGAGATATTGCCGTCGAAGAACAGGGCATTCGGGGTATCCAGTACATCGCGGAACAGGCTGCCGAATTCGTGAAAGGTGACATAGTCATCCGAGATCGCGAATACTGCCCGTGTCCCATCCGCGCTGGTGCCAACGCCGTTGCGCACATAGCGCGAAGTTGAATCAGGCAGGAAGCGCGGGTGCAGTTCACCATCTATGACCAGCATTGGGCCGGATTGCGTGGCGAAATGGCACTGCGGAGCCTGATCCACATATTCCAATGTCTCAAAAACGTCGGCGCGGCCTTCGCGGATGCAAAACACTCCGTTCGGTAGCAAACCGAAGTTGCCCGGCCCGGCATTGGGGATCACCCGCATCTGTTCCTGACCGCCTTCGACGTAATGCCCGACGGGCGAGCGGTCGTCATGATACATGCCCGCGTTCATGGCAAATGCCAGACGCTTTCCCTGTGGGGCCAGGGTCTCGTTCACCGATGAGAAATGGCCCAGCACCTTACCGTCTTCATCATTGAGGAAGAGGCGCAACTCTTCGCTGACGGCATCAACTTCGCAGACGGTGTACCGCTTGTCCTCATGGGTCACCTTCTCGCATGTGACCGCTGAGGCCTGCGCGGCCCAGAAGACCGCGCCCAAAATGACAAATGCGCGGATCACTCGTCCAGATCGCGGCGTACCGCGTCCTGATCGAACATGCGGCGGGTGTCATCCATTCGGTCAAACGTGTCGTCCAGCCGGAACCGCAGATCGGGTGAGAATTTCAGGCCGACCTTCTTGCCGACCGCCCGCCGTAATTCACCCTTGTTGCGGGCCAGCAGCGCGATCACATCCTCCTGCCCCTTGCCGCCCAAGGGCAACACATAGGCGGTGGCGATCTTCAGATCGGGCGAGGTGCGCACCTCACCCACGGTGATTGACATGCGGTTCAGGTCGGGGTCGTGGACATCTCCGCGCGCCAGAACCTCGGACAGGGTGCGGCGGATCAGTTCGCCGACACGCAGTTGTCGTTGGGACGGGCCGGGGCCATCGTGGAATTTGTTCTTTGCCATATCCCCGATCTAAGCCCAAAGCAGGGCTTTGCCAAGCGGGCGCGAACGGGGTAGGAGGCTTTGAGCCGAATTCAACAAAAGGACCAGCGCTATGACCCATATTCCGGGGATCGTCATCACAGGGGCTTCGGGCCGTATGGGGCAGATGCTGATCAAAACCGTGACGAACAGCGATCAGGCGCGTTTGGTTGGTGTGGTTGAGCGAACGGGCCATGACTGGATCGGGCAGGATGTGGGCGAGGCGATGGGCGGTCAGGCGCTGGGCGTCACCGTCACAGACGACCCGCTAGAGGCGTTTTCGCAGGCGCAGGCGGTGATCGATTTCACTGCGCCCGAGGCGACGCTGGAGTTTGCCTCACTGGCCGCGCAGGCACGGTGCGTCCACGTGATTGGTACCACTGGCATGTCGGATGAGCAGATCGCAGCGCTGGAACCGGCCTCTCGCCATGCGGTCATCGTGCGGGCAGGGAATATGAGCCTTGGCGTCAACCTACTGGTGCAGCTGACCAAAAAGGTCGCCGCAGCGCTGGATGAAGATTTCGACATCGAGATCATCGAAGGGCACCATCACCACAAAGTCGACGCGCCCTCGGGCACCGCGCTGATGCTGGGCGAGGCCGCCGCCGAAGGGCGCGGGGTTGATCTGGCCGATGTGTCCGATCGAGGCCGCGACGGCATCACCGGCGCGCGCAAGCGGGGGGATATCGGGTTCCATGCCATTCGCGGCGGTGACATCGTGGGCGAACACGACGTGCTGTTCGCAGCCCCCGGAGAACGCATCGTCCTGCGCCATCTGGCCACCGACCGCGCCATCTTTGCCCGCGGCGCGCTGAAGGCGGCGCTGTGGGGGCAAGGCAAGGCTCCGGGTCAGTATGACATGGTGGATGTGCTGGGGCTGTAAGGAATCCTACCTGAACGCGGCGATCCCCGGCGGTTCTGCATGTCCCAGGTCGATATGCGCGAACAGAGCATCCAAACGCTGGTCCCATGTCGGGAACTGACCTGTCAACGCATAGGTCAGACGCTCTGCTCCGATTGATATGCCTAACGATGCGGCCTCGCCGCCGATGATGATCTCTCCGATTTCGGTCCAGTTGGCAGATGGTGGATAGGATTCGGGTGCGGGTTCAGTTTGATTGCCGACGCGGTAATAAACGCCCATTGTGACCAGATAATCCTCGCCAAACGGATCTGGAAAGAAATAGCCTGAGGCGTCGCGGGCGGCCAATGCCTCGGCCTCATCGCGCAGCAGGACCTTTTGCGAGAACGGCAAGTTCATCCCATCCAGAACCGAGCGCACGTCATCGGCCTGAGGCACGCTGACAAAAGCAATGCGGGATGGGTCAAGGCTGAACTCTTCAGTCAGAAGACGCACCATAAGTTCCGTGGTATCACGCCCGCTGACCGCGTCTTCTGGATGGCAGCCAACCTCGTGAAACAGGGGCAGGACATCGGGGCGGTTTTTTTCTTCCACATCTGCGACGCGAGCCAGCGGTTGTATGACGAAAGCGTTTGGTTGCAATTTCTTTTGCTCGAAATCGTGCCGCAGCCCGCCATTATAGTCGACGTTCCCGGTGACAATCGAAAAAGGTTGTGACTCGGAAAACCCGAGCTTGGCGAACGCGGCTTTGAGACCAGCCAGTGTTTCGGCGAACTCGGCCTCGAACGCCTCATTCTGGCCAGTTGCGCCGATAGCAAATCGCGGTAGCGCCGCACTCGCGGTAGCTGCGGTGCCTAGTTGTACCAATTTCCGACGGTTCAATCCCATCTGCGCCTCCCTTGTGCACACACAGGGAGAGTATCACAGAAGTTTGCGGCAAAGGTTAAGGGAATCTGAAAAGAGCCGCCCGGAAGCGACAGGTTTGGCTACAGATCGCGTATCTTGTCCGCGCGCAAGGGGCAGGCAAGGTAAACGCCGAACTCTTTACCGATATCGGCGCTGACCCGGGCGTGCACCCGGCCCTGCCGATCAAGGAAGCGCTGGTTGTCTTCAACGGGGAATATCCCTTCGTGCCAGATGCCGGGATGAATATAGAGGCCACGCGTGCCGTCACACCAGAATGCGACCACCTTTTCCGGCGTCAGGTTGTCGCCGGGCAGGGCGACAGGCACGATGAAGGGCTTGTTGTCCAGCGGCCAGAACATCTGCCCGCCATCGGGGTGGTAGTTCATGTGCCACAGTAGAACCTGATCGCGCGGTGCCGTCTGCAGGTCGGTCTGCGCCTGTTGTGGATCAGCGGACCAACCCAGAACATAGTGGCCTTTGACGGCCTCGTTTTCACCATAAAGCACGTCACCCTGCCAATCGCATTTGAACGTGCCTTCGACCCAGCCGCCCTCGTCGCCGGTGCCTTCGTCAATCTGGCGCCAGCCCTGTTGGGGCCAGCGAGCGATTTCAATCTCGAAGGTATCGGGGTCATCAACTAGACAGCCATAGCCTTTGACCGACGTGTCCGTGGCCCGGATCAGCGGAACCTCGTGCCAGGGAAGGGACGGTTTTGAACTGGCCTCGAAGATATATTCCGGCGCGCTCATGATGTGCCCAGATGCCTGTCGACCATGCGCTGTACCATCGGTGCGAAATGGGTGAAATCCGGCGTTTCCATGTCAGCCCGCTTGCCTGCCTCGTCCAGATAGCGCACCTGAATGATCTCTTTCAGGTTCGGATTACTCTCGAACTCTGCGACCTCCTCAGCGCTCATCGGCCCGCCCTGCAATTCCAGTGTATGGACCGAAGCGGTGGACAGGCGGTTGAAATATTCAGGCTTGGTGGCGCAGAGATACCTCTTGGCTGCCACGTGATAGCGGCAGCAATCGGTGATAACCGAGGGGAAGAACTGTTCCAGCACCTCAGCGCCTGCATCCTCGTGATGACGGTCCTCGGTGTCATCTGGGTGATAAGTGCCGAACTCGGAGGTGAAATGGCCGATATCGTGCAGCAATGCGCCAACAATGATTTCCTCGGGCTGGCCGTTCTGCTCGGCGATCGTGGCACCTTGCAACATGTGTTCAGCCATGGTGACGGGCTCACCCAGATATTCCTCACCGCCGCGGCGGTCGAAGATATCGCCGATGAAGGCCACGATATTGTCCCGGCTCAGGGTCGAGAAATTGGGCTTCATTCTGCGGCCTCCGGTTGGCTCATTTCCATCGCGGCCAATGTGGACAGCAACCCGTCCTTGTCGGCGTAACAGCCCTGCAACCAGCGTGAGCCCGCACCGGAATAGCCCAGACGCGCGTGCAGCACGCGGGTGTTGTCGACGATGAAACTCTCGCCTGGTTCCAGTTTGAACGACACGCCCATGGCAGGGTCGTCGATGATCTCGCCCAATTGGCGATAGGCGGCGTAATAAGCCTCCATCTGATCAAAGGGCACATCGACGAACGGAGCCGATGAGCGGTTGTTGAACCGGATACCGACCAATTCACCATCCGGTGATAGCTCGATCATGGGGCGGCGTGAGCGCAGGCAGATACCGTCCGAGCCCTTGTATTCGAACCGGGCGGGATAGCCTGCAAGCAAGGCAAATCCTTCCGGGTTCTGTTCGTGCAGTTTTTCAGCAGCGCGAAAGCCGTCAACCACGATGGAATCACCACCCTCGGCGCTGTTTTCCAGACAATACAGAATTTGCAGCGTCGGAACCGGATCACGATAGGGGTTGTCGGTATGCGCCTGCAGACCAAGTCCAGTATAGGCCAGGTTCGTCGGGTTCACTTCGGTCCGAACCTCGAAATAGGGACCGTAGTTGGTTTCGCGCACATAGCCGAACAGATCAGCGACTTTCAGCAGGGATTCCGGTTCGGTCGGGCCGCCGGTCAGCTTGGCAAAGCCATACTCGGCCACCGCGCCCAGCCAGCCGCGTTTGGCGGCGGGGTTGGCCAGGACTTCATCCCAATCAGCGCTGGGCGCGTCGATGCCGCGTTCCCAGGTAGTGATGCCGGGAGCCGTCCGACCCATGGGGCGGTTTTGATCGCGGTCATAGCTATGCTCGGCCAGCCAGTCGGCGGGAAAGGTGACGGTCTTGCCTTCTGGCTGAAAGGTGACTGTCAGATCACCATTGCTGATTTCGGCGGCGCTAACCGAAATGTCTGAGGGGATATCACCGATGGTGATCAGACGTTGGCCATTGCCGGGCGCGCGCGTTTCGGGGTCCAGCGCGTTGTCGCGTAGCCAGATGGCGTGAAAGCGAGCCTTTGTGCCAGTGTCGAATTCTACGGTCACAACCGAGGCGTCATGGGTGGCAGAGCGCAGCATGGGGGGTCTCCTGTTCAGCGCGGGCTTTGGTTGAGGAGATACGCCTCTTGTGGCATTACGACAATTAATCCTTCTTTCTGCTGAGGCTTGGAAAAACTTATGGCTAAGAAAAAGATCGGGTTGCCGCCCTTAGACTGGCTGCGCGTTTTCGAGGCAGCGGGGCGTCTGGGCGGGTTTTCGGCAGCGGCGAGGGAATTTGGTCTGACACA
This sequence comes from Ruegeria atlantica, assembly GCF_947495585.1. Classification (GTDB taxonomy): domain Bacteria; phylum Pseudomonadota; class Alphaproteobacteria; order Rhodobacterales; family Rhodobacteraceae; genus Ruegeria; species Ruegeria atlantica_G. Next base: position 198,827 of record NZ_CANLZK010000004.1, read on the forward strand.
AGCGGCGGTAAGCCAGCGGATCGGTAACCTAGAGGCCTGGCTAGGGCGCACGTTGTTTGTGCGTGAGGCGCGTGGCGTGTCATTGACTGTCGAAGGGGAAAGCTATCTGCCACTGGTGCAAGACAGTTTGCAGGCGCTTGAACGCAATACCGAGGATCTGTTTGGAAAATCCCCGCGCGAATTGCGGGTGGCCGGTTTGTCATCGCACATCCATGCGCTTGTGGTGCCAAGTCTTGCCCGGTTTCAGGAGGTGCAGCCGAAGGTGCGTGTCCTGACCGATTCCGTGGCGCGGCGGTCGTCGCTGGATGAAGAGCGGACATGGCTGCAAATCCGCTATGGTCGCGGTGCCTGGCCCGGGCGGGATTCCGAATTGATCGCAGCCGAAGTGTTGGTGCCGATGGCGGCTCCGGGTGTTGAATGGGGCGCGCCTTTGATTGATCTGCGCGGAGAACGGCCGGGGTGGCGAGACTGGGCGCGAAAGGCTGAGCAGGGCGATGTGACGACGTCGACCATTAGCTTCGATTCAATGGAACACGCGTTGTCCGCGGCACGTCAGGGCATGGGCGTAGCGTTGGGGTCGGTGCCCTTGGCCAAGGCGGATCTACAGGACGGGCGGTTGCGCCGGTTGCACCTGCCCGAGCTGAAAACGAAGGATGGGTATTGGCTGACATGGCCGGAAGAACGGGCGAAATCAAAGAAGCAGCGCGCTCTGATAGCGGATTTTCTGGAAGCTCTGCGGGGATAGGCGATCAGAAATCGATCGCGATGCCTTTCTTCTCCCAATCGCCATAGCGGGCCGGGTCAGGACCGTCGCGACCGCCCAGTTCCTTTGGCATCTCTTTCGCTTTGGCCTCGGCCTTGCGACGGCGCTCTTCGGCTTCGGCCAAGGCGCGCTGGGCGGCAGGCGGCAGGTCTTTGCGGTCGTCACTCATGACTTCGGGTTCCTTTCCGTGCATGGGCTTGATATACGCCCGCGTCCGCCATTGGCAATGCGGGCGAGGATTTATTCAAAGGCGATTCCATGTCCGACAACGCAACAGCCGCCCGACGCAGCGCAATCTATCTGCTGGATCAGATACTGGGCGAAGGACGCCTGCTGTCCGAATGTCTGGCCGCCGGTGCGCTGGACCGGTTGGCCCCTGAAGATCGCGCGCGGGCGCAACGTCTGACGCTGGAAACCTTGCGCGGGTTGGAGCGTGCGGATCGTCTGCTGGAAAACCACCTGAACCGTACCCCCGCTTTGACTGTGCATAATGCCCTGCGCCTTGGCGCGGTCGAGCTGTGCCACGGTGAAGCGGCACATGGTGTGGTGAATTCAATGGTCGACATTGTAGGGCGTTCACGCAAGCACGGACGGCTGAAAGGCCTGGTGAATGCCGTGTTGCGTAAAGTGGCCGCCGAAGGGCCCGAAGCATGGCCCAAAATGCGCGTGCCGCGTTTGCCCGAATGGCTGCGTGATCCGCTGATCATGGCCTGGGGGGAGGATGCAATCGCGGGAATGGAAAAGGTGCAATTTGCCGGCGCACCGCTTGACCTGACTGTGAAGCCGGGTGCCAGCGGACCGGGTGAAGTCCTGCCGACCGGTTCGACGCGGCTGCATGATGCCGGTCAGGTCACTGCCCTTCCGGGCTATGGCAAAGGTGATTGGTGGGTGCAGGACGCGGCGGCCGCTATTCCAGTGCGCATACTTGCCCCGAAACCGGGCGAAAAGATCCTCGACCTTTGCGCCGCTCCGGGTGGAAAAACACTGCAACTGGCGGCGGCTGGGGCCGATGTTACGGCGCTCGACGTCTCGGAAACGCGGTTGGCGCGGGTGTATGAGAACCTCAAACGCACAGGACTGACTGCCACCGTCGTCGCAGGAGACGCGCTTGAACACCAGGGCCAGTATGATGCCATCCTTTTGGACGCGCCGTGTTCGGCCACGGGAACGATCCGCAGACACCCGGACCTGCCTTTTGCTAAAGACGGATCGGAATTTGGTGAGTTGATCGAGCTGCAGGCCCGGATGCTGGCCCACGCTTGGAGCTTGTTGAAACCCGGCGGGCGGCTGGTCTATTGCACTTGTTCTCTCCTGCCGGATGAGGGCGAGGTGCAGGTCGAAGAAGCGCTGGTCCAACACCCCGATATGTCGGTGGATCGGACGGCTTTGAACATTGCCGGAATCGAGTCCGAATGGATCACTGAAGAAGGCGGCCTGCGCCTGCGGCCCGATTACTGGGCTGATCTTGGTGGAATGGACGGGTTCTATATCGCACGCCTGAACAAATCGACGTAGTGGCACGCTTTTCGATGACTTGACGATCGCCCCGGTCTATCGTTGGGTCTCAGGCGCCAGCAGAGCGCAAGGGGCAGAGTAACGAGCGTCATGTCAAAGACAGATACCATGACCAATCGGTGGACACGGTTTCAGAACCGTCTCTATGCACGACTCAGCCAGCGGCGCAAAGCGGTCTCGGGGTTTGTTGGCGAGCCGGAACCACGCACGGTTGGCTCATTTGCGCGCGGACGTCAGTTGGTCGCCGGAAATCTGCTATTTGCGGGCTATCTGGTCGAAGCTCAGGATACCGAGCTGTGGGATGTGGCCGCGCCCAGCACCGGGTTCGACAATGAACGCCACGGCTTTGCCTGGCTCGACGATCTGGCTGCTGTCGGCGATATGCGCGCGCGTGAAAAGGCCCAGCGGTGGGTCTGGGGCTGGATCAACGCGCATGGTCGCGGTCAGGGGCCGGGCTGGGCACCTGATCTAACCGGTCGGCGCGTCATACGCTGGATCAACCATGCGATTTTCCTGTTGCGCGGCGCAGATGAACACCAAAGCAGGATGTTTTTTCGCTCGTTAGCCCAACAGACATGGTTTCTGTCCAAGCGTTGGAAGGCAGCGACCCCCGGTCTTCCCCGGTTTGAGGCGCTTGCCGGGCTGGTGCAGGCCGGATTGGCGCTGGAGGGGTTGGAGCAAATGGCTGATCCCGCCCTTCGTGCGTTGGCGCGCGAATGCGACAGCCAGATTGATGAGCAGGGCGGAATCTTAACCCGCAACCCCGAAGAGCTGCTTGAGGTTTTTATGCTGCTTTCATGGACCTCGGCCGCGCTCAGCGCGTTGGGCCGGGGCACGCCCGGGGCGCAGGCAAGTGCCATTAAACGCATGGCCCCCACCTTGCGCAGCCTGCGTCATGCGGACGGGGCTTTGGCCCGATTTCACGGCGGTGGGCGCGGTGTCGAAGGGCGTCTGGATCAGGCACTGGCGCAAAGCGGTGTCAGGCCACATCACGCCACGGGGCTGTCCATGGGATTTGCCCGACTTTATGCGGCCAGAACCAGCGTGATTGTGGATGCCGCCACTCCACCCAAGGGGGCGGCGTCATGCAACGCCCATGCCTCGACCCTGGCGTTCGAGCTAACCTCGGGCCGCAGACCGCTGGTGGTCAATTGCGGATCGGGCGAAAGCTTTGGGACGGAATGGCGGCGTGCGGGTCGGGCGACACCGTCGCATTCGACACTGTGCCTTGATGGGTATTCAAGCGCTCGACTGGCGCCGCCGACGCAGGGCGCCGAACGCGAGGCACTGGTGGATGCGCCGCATGAGGTTCCCATTGATTTCGAGGACGCCTTTGAAGGCACGCGCTTCATGGCCGGGCATGACGGGTATACCAAGGTCTTCGGATTGACTCATGCCCGCACTTTTGAGCTGCGATTTGATGGGCGGGAGCTGGCCTGCGAGGATATTTTGCTGACGGCCACTGACAAAGCGAAGCACCAATTTGACAAGGCGATGGACGCCTCGGGATTGAAAGGCATCGCCTTTGATATCCGGTTCCACCTGCACCCGGACGTGGATGCGGCGCTGGATTTGGGGGGTGCGGCGGTTTCGATGGCGCTGAAAAGTGGTGAGATCTGGGTTTTCCGCCACGACGGCGTCGGAAAATTGTCCGTAGAACCAAGCGTTTATTTGGAAAAAGGGCGTTTAAAACCACGCGCGACAAAACAGATCGTTCTATCTGGCCGCGCAATGGAGTATGCGACGCGCATCCGGTGGACGCTGAGCAAGGCCCAGGACACAGCCTATGCCGTGCGGGATATACACCGGGACGAGCCCGAGTTTGACTGACGCCAAAAGGACCTTTGACCCCATGACCGATCTTCACCCCGTGCGCCGCGCGTTGCTTTCCGTTTCCGACAAGACCGGGCTGATCGAGCTGGGAAAGGCACTAGCCGAGCGTGGGGTGGAACTGCTGTCGACCGGCGGTACAGCCAAGGCGCTGCGCGATGCCGGGCTTGCGGTGAAGGACGTCAGCGAGATTACCGGCTTCCCCGAGATGATGGATGGTCGTGTGAAAACGCTGCATCCAATGGTGCATGGCGGCCTGCTGGCCCTGCGCGATAATGACCGCCATGTGGCGGCGATGGACGAACATGGTATCGGCGCGATCGACCTGCTGGTGGTGAACCTCTATCCGTTCGAGGCCACTGTGGGCAAAGGTGCGGGTTACGACGAATGCATCGAAAACATCGATATTGGTGGCCCGGCGATGATCCGCGCGGCCTCGAAGAACCACGCTTTTGTGAATGTGGTTGTGGATGTTAAGGATTACGACGCGCTGCTGGCCGAGCTGGCGGCCAATGATGGGCAGACATCCTATGCGTTCCGTCAGAATCTGGCGCAGACAGCCTATGCCCGTACTGCTGCCTATGACACTGCTGTGTCGAATTGGATGGCTGATGCGCTGGCCGCGCAGGCCCCGCGTCGTCGCGCCTTTGCCGGTGAGCTGAAACAGACCCTGCGTTATGGCGAAAACAGCCACCAACAGGCGGTCTTCTACACCGATGGCACCAACCGCCCCGGTGTCGCGACCGCGGTGCAGCATCAGGGCAAGGAACTGAGCTACAACAACATCAACGACACGGACGCGGCATTTGAACTGGTAGCCGAGTTCGATCCGGCGCAAGGCGCAGCCTGCGCGATCATCAAACATGCCAACCCCTGCGGTGTTGCCAAAGGCGCGACATTAATCGAGGCCTATAAGGCCGCGTTTGATTGTGACCGCACTTCGGCCTTTGGCGGGATCATTGCGCTGAACCAGCCGCTGGATGCCGAAACCGCGCTGGAAATCACCGGGATTTTCACCGAAGTTGTGATCGCTCCGGGTGCGTCGGATGAGGCCAAGGCAATCTTTGCCGCCAAGAAGAACCTGCGTCTGCTGACAACTGATGGCCTGCCGGATGTGACCGCAGGTGGCAAAACCGTCCGTCAGGTAGCCGGTGGCCTTCTGGTGCAGGACAAGGACAACGGATTTGTCGGCCTGGATGACCTGAAGGTCGTCACTAAGAAATCCCCGACCGAGGAACAGATGCGCGATCTTCTGTTTGCGTGGAAAGTCGCCAAACATGTCAAATCCAATGCCATTGTCTATGTCAAAGACGGAGCAACCGTGGGTGTTGGTGCCGGACAGATGAGCCGCCTGGACTCGGCGATGATTGCAGCCAAGAAAGCCGAGCGCATGGCTGATGCTCTGGGCTTGGCCCAACCACTGACCATTGGTTCCGCCGTGGCGTCGGATGCGTTTTTCCCGTTCCCGGACGGTCTGATGGAAGCGGCCGAGGCCGGCGCGACCTGTGTTATCCAGCCGGGTGGCTCGATGCGCGATGACGATGTGATCGCAGCCGCGGATGAGGCCGGTCTGGCCATGGTCTTTACCGGCATGCGCCACTTCCGCCACTGATGCGCTTTCGTCTGCTTCTCTGGGCCGTTTTGGCCGCGTTACTGATCGACCAGATCAGCAAGTATCTGGTCGTTCACGTGATGCGCGTAGCCGAAGGGAACATTGATGTCCTGCCGCCGTTGCTGGTGTTCAAATACGGTGAGAATCGGGGCATCAATTTCGGCCTGTTTCAAGGCAATACCGATGCCGCCCGATGGGCGTTGATCGGTGTTTCCATGGTCATCGCAATCGGTGTGCTGATCTGGCTGATGCGCACAGCCCCGTCGAAACTGATGCTGGTTTGCGGCGGGTTGCTGATCGGCGGGGCGCTGGGCAACGTCGTGGATCGCCTGCTTTATGGCTATGTTCTGGATTTCCTGAACATGTCCTGTTGCGGCATCAACAACCCTTTCGTGTTCAACCTTGCTGATGTGTTCATTTTCGCGGGAGCGATTGGTCTGGTGCTGTTCGAAGGCAAAAAGGCCGCGTGACGCGCCATTTGAAATGCGATAAAAGCGCCTGAAACAGGCTGGAGACTCTGATGCGGCTGCCGCGTTCCTTATTTGCTTTGACATTGGCTTTTGCGGCTGCAGGCTGTTCCGATATCGGATTGCGCCACTTGGAAGCGCCCGGGCAGGGGCCGGACGAATTCTCGGTCCTGCCTGTCAAACCACTGACTCAGCCCAAGGATTACGCTTTTCTGCCTGCGCCCACTCTGGGTGGTGAGAACCTGACCGATCCGAACCCTAAGGCCGAAGCTGTCGTTGCCCTTGGCGGGAACGAATCTTCGCTGAATGCAAATACGGCCATCCCGTCCACGGACGCCGCCCTAGTGACGGCCTCCAGCCGGTATGGGGTTCCGGCAAATGCCCGGCAGGTGGTTGATGCCGAGGATGCAGAATTCCGCAGAAAGCAGAGCCGCCTGACGCGCTTGCGCTTGTTCAACGTGGATCGGTATTCGCAGGTCTACCGCCGCGAAACGTTGAATCCCGACCGTCAGAATGAGGCAGCACGCCAAGCCGGGATAGAAACACCTTCGGCGCCACCGGTAGATGAATAATCTTTAACTTTTCGTCATTGGCCTTGAACCCGCGTGGCGCCACCGTAGTTTGAACAGCATAAATCAAACGGAGGACGCCCTATGGTTCGGGCCCTGGCATTGTCGGCAGCCCTGATGGCCGCAACCCCTCTTGCTGCAAGCGAGGGGCACGAAGCGGTTACGACCTTTACGTTGGACAACGGCATGGATGTCGTCGTGATCGAGGATCACCGCGCCCCTGTTGTGCAGCATATGGTGTGGTATCGCGCGGGGTCGGCGGATGAACCCGTGGGATCATCGGGCGTGGCGCATTTCCTTGAGCACTTGTTGTTCAAAGGCACTGACACTTTGGCCCCAGGCGAATTTTCCGCCACCGTTGCGGCCAATGGCGGCACCGACAACGCGTTTACGTCGTATGATTACACCGCGTATTTCCAACGGGTTGCCGCCGACCGGTTGGAACTGATGATGCGGATGGAAGCAGACCGGATGCGCAATATCCGCCTGAACGAAAGTGATATTGCCACCGAGCGTGACGTGATCCTTGAGGAACGCAATCAGCGCACCGACAACAGCCCGCGCGCCCTGTTTGGCGAACAGATGAGCGCGTCGCAATACCTTAACCACCGCTACGGTGTTCCGATCATCGGTTGGCGGCACGAGATGGAGACGCTGGACATGGAGGACGCGCTGTCCTTCTACCAGACCCATTATGCGCCCAATAACGCCATTCTGGTCGTCACCGGTGATGTCGAACCTGACGAGGTCAAATCGCTGGCCGAGCAGTATTACGGCGTGATCCCCGCCAACCCTGACCTGCCCGAACGGGTCCGGTCGCAGGAACCGCCGCAAACGGCAGAACGCCGTCTGACATACAAAGACGCGCGCGTGTCCCAGCCCTATGTGCAGCGCAGCTATCTGGCACCCGAGCGTGATCCGGGCGAACAGGAAAAAGCGGCTGCTCTGTTTCTGTTGGCAGAACTGTTGGGCGGAAGCACGACATCCTACCTGAACGAAAAGCTTCAGTTCGAGCAGCAGAAGGTTGTCTACACCGGGGCGTTCTATCGGGGTGTCTCGCTGGATGATACGACCTTTGATCTGATCGTCGTCCCGGCTGCAGGCGTTTCCCTGCAGGAGGCCGAAGATGCAATGGATCAGGTGGTTGCCGACTTCATCGCTGAGGGTGTGAACGAAGAAGACCTCGATCGGATCAAGATGCAGCTGCGGGCGTCGCAGACCTATGCGCGCGACAATGTGGATGGGATTGGCAACCGCTATGGCCGCGCGCTGACCAGCGGCCTGACAGTTGAGGACGTGCAGGCCTGGCCCGATATTCTGCAAGCCGTCACTGGGGATGAGATCATCGCCGCTGCCCGCGAGGTAATACAACCGGAAACATCGGTCACCGGCTGGCTGATGCGCGATGACGAGGTGACGCAATGAAACGGATATTCGCAACCCTGATCGCGTTCGTTGTCGCCCTGCCCGCGTGGGCCGATATCGAGATCGAAGAGGTTACTTCTCCTGGTGGTATCACCGCCTGGCTGGTCGAGGATCACTCGATCCCCTTCACCGCGCTGGAGCTGCGTTTTCGCGGCGGCACATCGCTGGATGACGCGGACAAACGCGGTGCGGTCTACCTGATGAGTGGCCTGATTGAAGAAGGCGCAGGTGACATGGATGCCCGCACCTATGCACGTGAGTTGGAATCGCTGGCGGCCTCGTTCCGGTACGGTGCAACCGATGACTCGGTGTCGATCACCGCGCAGTTCCTGACCGAGAACCGGGACGACGTGATCGACTTGCTGCGCACCACCATTCACGAGCCGCGCTTTGATCAGGATGCGGTGGACCGGGTAAAGGCGCAGGTGTTGTCCGGCCTTAAATCCGATCAAACCGACCCGAATGACATTGCGGGTCGTAACTTTGCCCAAATGGCCTATGGCGACCACCCTTATGGCACCGAAGGTAAGGGTACGATCGAAAGCGTGACCGCGCTGACGCGCGATGACGTGGTCACCGCCTATCAGGATGTCTTTGTCCAAGACCGGATGTATGTCGGCGCGGTGGGTGACATCACTCCCGAAGAGCTGGGCGCGTTGCTGGATAAACTGCTGGCCGACCTGCCAGAAACTGGCAAGCCGATCCCTGAACGTGCTGATGTGTCCATCCCCGGTGGTGTCAGCGTAGTCGAGTTCGACACGCCGCAATCTGTGGCCCTGTTCGGACATGCAGGCATTGACCGCGATGATCCCGATTTCTTTGCCGCCTTTGTCCTGAACCACATCCTTGGCGGGGGCGGGTTTGAAAGCCGCCTGATGCAGGAAGTGAGAGAAAAGCGTGGCTTGACCTACGGAATCGGCACTTATCTGGTGCCCAAGGACCTGGCCTCGATCTATCTGGGGTCCGTGTCGTCAAGCAATGATCGCATTGCCGAAGCGGTCGAGGTGATCCGCGATGAATGGGCTCGGGCCGCGTCCGAAGGTGTAACCCAGAAAGAATTGGACGATGCCAAAACCTACCTGACGGGCGCTTATCCGCTGAGGTTTGATGGCAATGGCCAGATCGCGGGGATCATGGTCGGGATGCAGATGGAAGACCTGCCCATCGACTATATCGCCACCCGCAACGACAAGGTGAATGCGATCACGCTGGAAGAGATCAACCGGGTCGCCAGCGAATTGCTGGACCCTGATGGGCTCCACTTCACCATTGTCGGTAAGCCTGAAGGTCTGGACGGCTAAACCCGTTCAGGCCGCGACGGGCTGTTTCTGTGCCCGAAGCGTATGCTTGTTGCTGCTCAGAAGCTTTTGCCGCGCATGCCTGAAATGCGCGGCTTTGAGCGCATCGTCGATATGCCGGTTGCGGCGTAGCAGGCGGGAAAGACGGAAATTGTCGAACACCAGGCAAGTTGTCGGCTCAGAGGCGATGACGGTGGCCGTTGCGGGTAGGCCAAGGCCGAATGTCAGCTCTCCTAGTGTCTCGTCCGAGCCGCAAATATTGATGACCTGACCATTTTGAAGGATGGTTGTTCGCCCGCTCAAGACATAGCCAAGGAAATCTGTTGTTCTGGCTTCTTCGATCAGAATGTCGCCTTTGGCGAACTCCTGAACCGACGCAGTGTTCAATAGCTTTCGGGCATGATGCGGTTTCAGTGACCCAAGATGATGCGAGATGAACTGGCGCTCGGCTGCGGAAAAGCGAATGAGATGCCGCGAAAGGTATCCGCGCAGCAATCCGATGACCGAGATCGCGATATAGGCCATTTGTATGATCGAACCGGCAAGATTGAATTCTTCAACCATGCTGATCAGAACGCAGGTTGCTGCAACGATAACTAGAACCGGGTAGAGCACACCATTGCCGCGGACTATGCCGACTTGCAGTAAAAAGTAGTTCAGAATGTAAAGGCCAGCCCCGGCTACGCCGATCATGGTGGCCAATTCGACAAACTCGGTAAATTCAAATGGACTATTCAGCATGTAAGGACCCACCCTCGCAATGAATGGGTCCTACGCTGCGTCAATCACGTGAAGCCGTAAATGAACAACTTCACAGGTTAATGGCCGTTATGAGCGTGCTTTCGCCTGCGCGCGTAGCATTTGTCCCATCATCTGGCCGAACTTGCCCGAACCACGCTGGTACAGCGCGCCGTCTACGGCCAATACTGTGCCGCTGATATAGCTGGCCAGATCGGAGCTTAGGAACATACAGGCATTCGCGACGTCCTGCGGCTGACCCCAACGGCCCAGGGGGACGTCCTTGCGCAGCGCTTCTCCGGCATCTGGCGTAGGGGCCAAACGCTTGGCCCCTTCGGTACCCTCGATAAAGCCCGGCACGACCGAGTTCACGCGGATACCCTCGACACCCCATTCCATCGACAGGGTGCGGGTGATCTGATCCACGCCCGCCTTGGCGGCACAGACATGGGCCTGGCCTTCGTAAGGCAGATAGGATTGCGGGGCCGAAATGTTGATGATGCTGGCACCCGGACGCTTGAGGAAAGGATAGGCCCCCTTCATCACGTGGATCGTGCCCATCAGGTCGATATCGATCACGGTCTTGAAGGCGTTGACTGACATTTCGGCCGCCAAAGCCGGGAAGTTGCCCGCCGCGCCCGATACCAGCACGTCGAAGTCACCGAGCGCGTCGTGGAACTGTTTCAGCCCGTCCGCCACGGCCTCTGGGTCGCGCACGTCAAAGGTCGCACCGATGGCGTCCTGTGCGCCCGCTTCTTTCAGCGCGGCAACGGTGTCATCGACCTTTTCCTGCGATCTGCTGGCGACCGCCAGTTTGGCACCCGAGGCCGCAAAAGCTTCGGCAATGCCGCGATTGATACCGCTGGTTCCGCCGATGACGACGATGGTTTTTCCTGAAAAGTCCATGTAGGCCTCCCTTGGCGGGGAGCCCTACTCGCCGTAGGGCACCCAGATGTTTTTGACTTCGGTCGCAGCCTGCAGGAAGCGGCGGGAATGGTCCACGCCCCAATCGATTGCCGTCGCGTTATTCACCCAGGTCCGTTTCAGGTTCCCGGCCGAGACGACCTCGATCTCTTTCGACAGGTCGGTGGAAGAGAACGACCAGACCGCATCGACGTTCAGGTGCGAGGCCAGCGGTTTCGCCAGTTCCGCGTGGCTGCCGGTCAGGATGTTGACCACGCCAGCGGGGACGTCAGACGTCTCAAGGATCTGGTAGAAATCAGTCGCTGCCAGAGGATAGGGCTCTGAGGCCACCAGGACTGTCCGGTTCCCCATCGCAATCGCCGGGGCCATTGCCGAGACCAGACCCAGCAGAGGTGCCTCATCCGCGCACAGCGCGCCGATGACACCCACGGATTCCTTCATCGCAATCGCCACGCCACGGATCGGAACGCCGTGCACCTGACCGTCGTACTTGTCGGCCCAGGCGGCGGCGGTGAACAGGCGCTGGATTGAAGCTTCGACCTCTTTCGCACCGTCTTTCTTGCCGGTCATCGCGTCGATGCGAGCGGCAAACTCGTTGGCGCGTGCCGAGAGGTTTTCGCCGATGTAATACAGGATCTGTGCCCGCAGATGACCGGTGGTCTTGGACCAGCCTTTAGCACCCGCTGCAGCCTCAACCGCGTTGCGTACATCCTTACGATTACCAACCCCCACATGGGCCAATAGACCTGACTTGCCCCAAACAGGTTTCGAATAGCCGCTGTCAGGCCGCGCCTGCTTGCCTCCGACATACATCTTGGCGGTGCGGTCGATTGGATCGACCGGGGCACCTTCGCCGGTGGTCGCATCGACCTTCGCCAACGGCTTAGCTTTGCCCTTTAGCCTGGTATAGGCCGTCAGCCCTTCCCAGCCGCCTTCACGACCAAAGCCGCTTTCGCGCACACCGCCAAAGCCAGCGGCCGCATCAAACAGATTGGTGGCGTTCACCCAGACCACGCCCGCAACCAGCTTGGGCGCGATGTCCAGCGCGAGGTTCACGTTCTCGGTCCAGACCGTCGCTGCCAGCCCGTAGCGTGTGTTGTTGGCCAGTTCCACGGCTTCTTCTGGTGTGCGGAAGGTTGAGGACACCAGAACCGGGCCAAAGATTTCTTCCTGCATCAGCGGGTCAGAGGTTTCGAGGCCCGAGATCAGCGTCGGGGGGTAATAACACCCGTTCGCCGGCAGATCGCACGCTGCTTGGTGCACGTGACCAGCGGTGTTGCTTTCGACCATGCTTTTGATGGTTTGCAGTTGGACCGGGTCTACAACCGCGCCCACATCGATGCACTTATCCAGCGGATCGCCGATACGCAGCGAGTCCATCCGTGCGCGCAGCTTCTCGTGGAAACGGTCGGTGATTCCTTCTTGAACCAACAGGCGCGAACCGGCGCAGCAGACCTGACCCTGATTAAACCAGATCGCATCGACCAAACCTTCGATAGCACTGTCAATATCGGCGTCGTCAAAGACGATGTAAGCCGACTTACCACCCAGCTCCAACGTCAATTCCTTGCCCGAACCAGCGGTCGCTTCACGGATACGGCGGCCAACAACAGTCGAGCCCGTAAAGGCGATCTTGTCGACGTCCGAGTTCACGATCATCTCACCCACTGCGCCGTCACCAGTGACGATGTTGATTACGCCTTTGGGCAATCCAGCTTGGGTGCAGATATCGGCGAACAACAGGGCTGTCAGCGAGGTGTACTCGGCAGGTTTCAAAACCACCGTGTTGCCCATGGCCAGGGCCGGGGCAATCTTCCACGACAGCATCAGCAGCGGGAAATTCCACGGAATGATCTGCCCGCAGACGCCCAACGCCTCAGCATCGGGCAGTTCGCTTTCCATCAGCTGCGACATGCCTGCGTGGTAGTAGAAATGACGCTGCGCCAACGGGATGTCGATGTCGCGTGATTCACGGATCGGCTTGCCGTTGTCGAGGCTCTCAAGCACCGCAAACAGGCGCGAATGCTTCTGCAACAAGCGCGCGATGGCATAGAGGTACCGCGCACGGGCTGCACCGCCCAGCTTCTCCCATTTCGGTTGCGCCTTGCGGGCGGCAGAAACAGCAGCGTCCACATCGGCCTGTTTGGCCTGCGTCAGCTTGGCCAAAACCTCTCCGGTCGCCGGGTTGCGGCTGTCGAACCCTTTGCCGGGTTTGGTGAACGCACCATCGATATAGTGACCGAACTTGTCGCCCTGATCGACCAGCCAGGCCAGAGCCTCGGCGGCGCTTTCGGGGGCAGGGCCGTAATCCATGGTTTCGAATATCTCTTTGACTGTCATTGTTTTTGTCCTCAGCCCATGGAGTGACGGTAACCGGCGGAGTATGCGCCAGTTACATAGTGTTCCAACTGCCGCTCGATATCGCCCAACAAGGACGACGCGCCAAAACGGAACAGGTCCGGCTCCAGCCAGCGGTCGCCCAGTTCGTCCTTGATCAGCGACAGGTAAACCAGCGCGTCCTTGGCTTTTGAAATCCCGCCCGCAGGTTTGTACCCGACCCGGTATCCGGTGCGGTCATAGTAGTCGCGGATTGCACGGATCATCACCAAAGACACAGGCAGGGTGGCGTTGACGCTTTCCTTGCCGGTCGAGGTCTTGATGAAATCCGCCCCGGCCATCATGCAAACCAGCGAAGCACGCGCGACGTTGCGCAGGCTGCCCAGCTCTCCGGTGGCGAGGATGGCTTTGACATGTGCATCGCCGCAGGCGACGCGGAAAGCCTTCATCTCATCATACAATGCCTGCCAGTCACCCGACAGGACATGACGGCGCGAGATCACGATGTCGATCTCTTCGGCCCCGGCCTTTACGCTTTCTTCGATCTCGGCCACGCGCAGATGGAATGGCGATAAACCAGCCGGGAAGCCGGTGGAAACCGCGGCAACAGGTATGCCGGTGCCATGCAGCGCGTCTGCAGCGGTTTCGATCATGTCGTGATAGACGCAAACGGCCCCGGTTGTGATAGGCGGCATATCCAGCGCCTTCAGAACCGAAGGTGCAACGGGTTGCCGTGCCTTGGCACACAGACGGCGGACTCGACCAACCGTGTCGTCACCCGACAGGGTGGTCAGGTCGATCATCGTGACCGCCTTTAACAGCCATGCGGCCTGATATTCTTTTTTGACGGACCGACGACCGGGCAGGGTCGCGGCGCGGCGTTCAATGGCCGAAGTATTGACCTGCACGGCGCGTACCCAGTCCAGATCAAGATCCATACCGGGGTTTCTGGGCTCGGTCACTTGCGGCAGATGCGCGGTGCGCACGGGGCTTTCTGAGCTCTGCGTTTCCATCTTCACATCCTTTGGGAGGTTTGCGCCAAATTCGCACGGCTTGGCGCTAATTGGAAGGCATAGCGGCCTTCCGTGTGCAATTTTTTTGACCAAATGGACAAATTTGAGGTTTTCTTGCGAATAATTCGCAATAGCGTTGACTTAGTTGCGAATGGTTCGCATATTCATTCTCAAGAGGATACCTAAATGGGGTCAGAAATGATTCGTCGTAGTTTTCTTGCGGTTATGGCTTTTGCCGCCGCTTTGCCCCTCGCGGCATGGGCCGAGGCGTCGCTGAAGGTTGTTGCCACCACGGGCATGATCGCTGATGCGGCACGTCAGATCGGTGGCGATCAGGTTGAGGTCAAGGGCTTGATGGGCCCGGGCGTCGACCCGCATGCCTATCGTCAGACCCGCAGCGACATCGTTGCTATGACCCGGGCGGATCTGATCCTGTGGCACGGTCTTTACCTTGAAGCGCAGATGGAAGACTTCTTCCATGATCTCGGACGTAAACGTCCAGTCGTGGCTGTGGCCGAAGGTGTCGATAAGTCCAAACTGCGCGCGCATGACGACTATGCCGATAAGTATGACCCGCATGTATGGATGAGCCCGGCAGTTTGGCGCGATGTGGTGGTCGAGGTTCAAGAAGCCCTGACAGAGGCCCGCCCCGAGGCTGCTGATTTTTTCGCCGCGAACGCGCAGACACATCTGGCCGAGATTGATCAGTTGGAAGCCTACGGCAAACAAGTGCTGGCCGACGTACCGGAAAACAACCGTGTGCTTGTAACGGCGCATGACGCCTTTGGCTATTTCGGTGAGGAATACGGCTATGAGGTGCTTGGTATACAGGGCATCTCGACCCAGTCCGAAGCCGGTCTGAACCGGATTGGCGAGCTGGTCGATACCTTGGTGGATCAGCAGCTGACGGCAGTCTTCGTGGAAAGCTCGGTTTCTGATCGGTCCATGCGCGCGCTGATCGAAGGGGCCGCGGCCAAAGGCCATGATGTTGGCATCGGCGGAGAGCTGTATTCCGACGCAATGGGTGAACCGGGCACCTATGAAGGCACGTATATCGGGATGCTGGATCACAACATCTCTGTGATTGCCGGAGCGCTGGGCGCAGACGTGCCCGAACGCGGCATGAACGGCAAATTGTCGGCGGGGTCTTGAACGATGCTGTCGCTGGCTGCGCATCAGGGTGCTTCGGTTGCTGAAAAAATTACAAAGGACTGCCCGCTGGCCATTCGCGGCCTGACTGTCTCATACGGTCAGAAACCTGCCGTGTTTTCGGTGGATATGACCGTGCAACCCGGCGCGATGACGGCGATCATCGGCCCGAACGGGGCGGGGAAGTCTACGCTTCTGAAGGCGGCGCTGGGCATCGTTTCGCCCCTGTCCGGGCAGGTGTCCGTCTTTGGTGAACCGCTGGAGAAACAGCGTGCACGAATTGCCTATGTGCCGCAACGCGCAAGCGTCGACTGGGATTTTCCGACGCGCGTGATTGATGTTGTGTTGATGGGTCTGTCCCGCGAGCTGGGCTTGCTGGGTCGTGTCCGTGCCCGGCATATGTCCCGGGCCATGGACTGTCTTAACCGGGTCGGGATGCGCGATTTTGCCGATCGTCAGATTGGTCAATTGTCCGGTGGCCAGCAACAGCGCGTTTTTCTTGCCCGTGCTCTGGCGCAGGATGCTGATCTTTATCTGTTGGATGAACCCTTTGCCGGTGTCGATGCCGCGACGGAGAAAGCAATTATCGCAGTGCTGAAGTCGCTGAAAGAGGCGGGCAAGACCGTCGTGGTCGTGCATCACGATCTGGCCACCGTGACTGATTATTTCGACCATGTATTCTTGATCAATACCCGCAAAGTGGCCGAGGGAACTGTGGCCGAGGCCTTTACCGCCGAAACCCTGCAATCGGCGTATGGCGGCCGTTTGGCCACTGCGCAGATCGACCAGATTTCGCGCGCATTGGGGTAAATCATGCTTTGGGATGCTCTGACCCTGCAGCTGGGCTATAACGCCACGCTGGTCGCGATTGGTGCGACCTTGCTGGGTATATCCGCTGGTGTGACTGGCACGTTTCTTTTCCTGCGCAAACGCGCGCTGGTCAGCGACGCAATCAGCCACGCAACTCTGCCCGGCGTCTGTCTTGGGTTCATGGTTTTGGTCGCCCTTGGCGGCGATGGGCGCAATCTGATCGGTCTGCTGGCCGGATCGGCCGTGTCGGCCTGGGTCGGTTTGCTTTGCATGAATTGGCTGACACGCCACACACGACTGGCCGAGGATGCCGCCATTGGTGCCATCCTGTCGGTGTTCTTCGGCCTTGGCATCGTGCTGTTGACCGTGATCCAGACCATGGGCGTCGGTCGTCAGGCCGGGCTGGAAGGGTTCCTGCTTGGCTCGACCGCAGGGATGTTGTGGGCCGATGCGCTGGTCATCGCAATCGGTGGGGCAGCGACGCTGTTGCTGGTCATGATCATCCGCCGACCTATGACCATGGTGGCTTTCGACCCGGAATACGCCGCTGCCCGGGGGCTGCCGGTGCACCGGATTGATCTGGCGATGATGGGGCTGGTCATGGCGGTTACCGTGGTGGGCCTGAAAATTGTCGGGCTAATCCTGATTGTGGCGCTGCTGATCATCCCACCTGTCACGGCGCGGTTCTGGACGGACCGCTCGGACCGCGTGGTGCTGCTGGCTGGCCTGGCCGGAGGGTTGGCGGGCTATCTGGGGGCGGCGATGTCGGCCTCGGCCCCCAATTTGCCCACCGGCCCGATCATTGTTCTGGTCAGCTTTGGCTTTTTCGCACTGTCCCTGTTACTTGCGCCTGTTCGGGGTGTTCTGGCAGCGGTTCTGCGGCAACTGCGGTTCCAGCGTCGGGTTCACATTCGGCAGGGTCTGCTGGCACTGGCGCAAGGGCAAAAGATCTATGAGCCGTTGACCTTGCGCCTGTTGCGGCGTGCCGGTTTTGCGCGGGCAGATGGCGTGGCCACCGAAATCGGCAAAACCCGGGCTGCCAAGGCGCTGCGGGATGAAAAGCGCTGGGAAATCGTCAGGGCCGATCAGATGCATGAGGCAACGGCAGCGCTCTATGACGGGTTGCGGGACATCGAAACCGTCCTGACCCAAGATCAGATCGCCGAGATCGACCGCCAGATCGGCGGCCCGCAGGAGGTTCCGGCATGAACGGTGAAGAATTCGTACCCCTGTCTTTGACACCCTTGCTGATCGGCACGTTTGCCGCCATCGCTTGCGCTTTGCCCGGGAACTTCCTGGTCCTGCGCAAACAGGCCCTGATCGGGGATGCGATCAGCCATGTGGTGCTGCCGGGTATTGTCGTGGCCTTTCTGCTGACCGGAACGATTTCAACCTGGCCAATGATGCTGGGCGCCGCGGGTGCGGCGGTGGTGGCCGTGGTTCTGATCGAAGCCGTCAGGCGGCTGGGGCAGATCGAGGCGGGTGCCGCGATGGGGGTGGTTTTCACCACGATGTTTGCTGCTGGTGTGCTGCTGTTGGAACAAACCGATACCTCGACCGTGCACTTGGATGTTGAACATGCGCTGTATGGCAATCTGGAAAGCCTGATCTGGTTGGACGCTGTGGGCTGGTCTTCGGTGTTGGATCCTGTGGCGCTGGCGGGGTTGCCGCCGGAATTGCCTCGGATTGCGCTGACTTTGCTGGGGGTATCTGTCTTTGTATGGCTGTTCTGGCGGCCGCTGAAAATTTCCACCTTTGACGAAGGGTTCGCGCGCACCATTGGTGTCCGGACCGGAGTTCTGGGCATGGCCCTTGTGATCACGGCAGCTATTGCCGCCGTGGCGGCATTTGACGCCGTGGGTTCGATCATTGTGATTGCCATGTTTATCTGTCCCCCGGCGGCGGCGCGCATGATGACCAACCGGCTGGAAACCCAGATCGCATGGAGCATCGTCTTTGCCATCCTATCGGCTGTCTCCGGGTACGTGCTGGCTGGATATGGTCCGCTCTGGCTTGGGGCGGCGGACGCGGTCAGTGCTGCGGGCATGATCGCAACAATGTCCGGTTTGTTCCTTGCGTTTACGGCTTTGTGGGGGCCGTGCCGGACACGGGCGGGTGCACCCGGAACCGCTTGACCCGGCATTTTCCCGCCGTCGGGCTCTGCACCGCATCGGCCAAACTTCGCCACCTGCATGGGGCGCGGAGAGTCTTCACGTCGTGAGGCCGTAATCGTGGTATAAATTGTTTCATTGAATATTGGATGACCACCACTCACTCCGGATCGTTCGAGCAATCGCACCCAGACTGGCCGCCAGTCTAGGCTGGCAAGGTGTGATTGTTCGAACGCCCCCTCTTCCTACATTTTATGCAAGCCAAAGCGGTGGCAGAATCGTGCGCGAATGTGCTAGGTCTGGTGGTATGGCGCAGGCACACCCCAATATCAGCGAAAATCGACCGGTCATCCGGCAACTTGACGACGCAGCAATCAACCGTATTGCGGCAGGCGAGGTTGTTGAACGTCCAGCTTCTGCGGTCAAGGAATTGGTGGAAAATGCCATCGACGCAGGCGCAACCCGCGTCGCGATCGACATTGCCGATGGTGGAAAGACGCTGATTCGCGTCACCGATGATGGCTGTGGGATTGCTGCTGAGGATCTGCCATTGGCCTTGTCGCGCCACGCGACGTCAAAAATTGACGGGTCGGATCTGTTGAATATCCACACCTTCGGGTTTCGGGGTGAAGCATTGCCTTCGCTGGGCGCGGTCGGCCGCCTGACTATCACCAGCCGGGTGTCGGGAGGCGAGGCGGCCTCGATCCAAGTGGCAGGTGGTCGGATGGATGGGGTGAAACCTGCGGCCTTGCGTGCCGGCACCGTGGTTGAACTGTGCGATCTGTTCTTTGCAACTCCGGCGCGTTTGAAATTCATGCGCACCGACCGGGCCGAGGCGCAGGCGATCAACGACACCGTCAAAAGGCTGGCGATGGCCGAACCTGCGGTGACTTTCACTTTGCGTGACGTCTCTGGCGGTGGAGAAGGGCGCGTGACCTTCCGCGCTGACCGCGAAAATGGTGATCTGTTCGACGCACTGCATGCCCGGCTGGCCCGCGTTATAGGGCGCGAGTTTGCTGAAAATGCCCTGCAGATCGATGCCACGCGCGAGGGGATCCGGTTGTACGGTTACGCCGCCTTGCCGACCTATTCGCGCGGTGCGGCGGTGGCGCAGTATCTGTTCGTCAATGGTCGTCCTGTGCGCGACAAGATGCTGACGGGCGCGCTGCGGGCGGCCTATTTCGATTTCCTCAGCCGGGATCGTCATCCGGCAGCAGCATTGTTCATCGACTGCGATCCGACGTTGGTCGACGTGAATGTGCATCCGGCAAAGTCCGAGGTCCGGTTCCGCGATCCGGGCGTCGCGCGCGGGTTGATCGTCTCGGCCCTGAGGCACGCGCTGGCCGAGGCCGGGCACAGGGCCTCTTCCACAGTGGCCAATGCGACACTGGGCGCGATGCGTCCTGAACCCGCACAGCCTACGCCTGCGCGCGTTTATCAGATGGACCGACCTTCGCCATCTGCACGGCAGGCGGCGTATCAAGCGCAGGCGCCGGGGTTCGCCGAGCTGTCACAAGATTACAGCGGCAACGTGGTCGAGCCGGGCCCTGTGCCTACCGCCGAGGCTCCGGTTGAAGACCTGCCTTTGGGCGCGGCACGTGGGCAGGTACATGAAAACTACATCATCGCCCAAACGGCAGACGGCATGGTGATCGTCGATCAACATGCGGCACATGAGCGGCTGGTTTATGAAAAGCTCAAAAAACAGATGGCCGAGAATGGGGTTGCTGCGCAGGCGCTTTTGATCCCGGAAATTGTTGAACTGTCCGACAGCGATTGCGCGCGCTTGATGCAGGTTGCGGATGACCTGACAAAGCTGGGTCTGACCATTGAACCTTTCGGCGGCGGTGCCGTCGCGGTGCGTGAAACTCCTGCCATTCTGGGAGAGGTGGACGCGCGGGCGATGATCCTCGATATCCTCGACGAACTGGCCGATCAGGGCGAAAGCCAGACAGTGCAGGCGCGGATTGAGGCGATTCTCAGCCGGGTGGCCTGTCACGGCTCGGTCCGGTCGGGCCGTCGCATGCGGGCCGAGGAAATGAATGCCCTGCTGCGGGAAATGGAGGCCACGCCCCATTCCGGTCAGTGCAACCACGGGCGGCCGACTTATGTGGAATTGAAGCTGAGCGATATCGAACGATTGTTCGGCCGTAGTTGATCCATTGGCTTGGTTAGGCTATGGAGAATAAAACAAGAACATCCGAGGCGACATGATCGAGATAGCAGGAACCCAATATGCGCTAAACGACCCAGTGATCCTGACTGTGGGTGGGGTTGTTGCGCTGATCCTGCTGCTGCTGTTTCTGTCGCTACGCGCAGCCAACCGGTCGGCCCGTATGGCAGAACCTTTGTCCCGCCAGATGGCGCACCTGGGCCAGCATGTGCAGCAGTTGGGGCAGGGGCAGGAACAATTGCGCGGTGGATTGCAGCATGTTTCGGACACGCAGGCCAATGCGCAGGTGCAGGTCATCCAGACAGTTGAATCCCGCCTGTCCTCGGTCCAGCAGCAGATGAATGACCGACTGGCGGATAACGCGATGAAATCGGCGCGTGCTTTGGCCGAGATGCAGGAGCGGATGAAGGAATCCCTGCACGGCTCGTCGAAACAGACGGCGACGTCGCTGACACAACTGCAGGAACGTTTGGCCGCCATCGACAAGGCGCAGGACAATATCACAAAACTGTCGGGCGATGTGTTGTCCCTGCAGGACATTCTGTCGAACAAGCAAACGCGTGGTGCTTTCGGAGAGATTCAGCTGAATGATATCGTGTCCAAGGCGCTGCCTTCGGATAGTTTCAAGCTGCAGGCCACCCTGTCGAATGGACGGCGCGCAGATTGCCTGATCAACCTCCCGAACCCTCCAGGACCGATTGTCATCGACAGCAAGTTCCCGTTGGAGGCCTATGAGGCGCTGATCGGTTCGACCAATGACATGGAGTTGAAGGCGGCGGTTCAGATGTTCCGCAGCACGGTGCGCAAGCACATTACAGATATTTCCGAGAAGTACATTCTGGACGGTGAAACGGCTGATGGTGCACTGATGTTCCTGCCGTCCGAGGCGGTCTATGCCGAACTTCATGCCAAATTTCCTGAACTGGTGCAGGAGAGTTTCACCAAACGCGTGTGGATCGTATCGCCCACCACCTGCATGGCGACACTGAACACGATGCGTGCGATCCTCAAAGACGCGCGGATGCGGGAACAAGCTGGGGCGATCCGCAAAGAACTGGGTTTGCTGCATAAGGATGTTGAGCGTTTGGGTGATCGGGTCGGCAATCTGGACCGCCATTTTGGGCAAGCGGCCAAGGATATCTCGGAAATCAAGATCAGCGCGGAAAAGGCTGGCCGCCGGGCACAGCGGTTGGATAACTTCGATTTCGAGGAACTGGCGCCTGACGATCAGACCAACGTTGTGCCTCTGGGCCAGTCCGAAGGCTAGGCATTACTGGATTGACAGATCCAGATTGTAGCCGACCGTCTTGTCCGTATCGCGGTCATTGCCCATCAGGTAGACCCGGATCGTGTAATCTCCATCCTCAGGCAATTCGATGCGCGCGGTATTCCCGTCGATCGAGCCGTTGTAGATCGCGAAACCATCACTGTCCGGCGGCAGGATGTTGAAGTAGATCACGCCATAGCCATTTGTGTCGCTTACCTTCAGGTCGGCGAACATCTCTTGCCCGGCTTTTGCACCCAACTTGTAGTCGAAGTACTCGTTTCCAGTGACAGTACCATTGACCATTGTCCCGAAATTGCCCGGTTCGAACTTCACGTCAGCGACCAACTGGGCAGAAGCGACAGATGAACAACCCATAAGGGCAAGAATAAAGAACATAGTCCGGATCATTTCAAATGCCTCCAACAATCAGCTTGCAGCGCAGGGTACCACATGAGCGCTGATTGCGTCAGATCTTCAGGAACGGTTGGAACAGACGCGGCATCAGCTTGTTGAATTTCAGCGGCGCGTCAGTGACCGCCAGGCAGATGCAATCCTCGGTGATGTCGGCTGTCGGCGTATGGTGCAGGTCTTCATCTGCAATCTCCACATCGCCACGGGCAAAACGGTCGACCTCATCCGAAAACGCGCCCTGCAAAACCATGGTCAGTTCCACGCCGTTGTGGCTGTGGTCGGGAACTGCGGTGCCCGCCGGAATGAACAGCAACCGAGCTGTTGCTTCGCCGCTCGTCGGCAGTATCGCCTGTTTGACCCCCATGCCGATTGGTCGCCAGCGGATGTCATTCACGTCACCGCCCACATAATCCTGCAACGGGGTTGGCAAGACCGAGCAGCCGGGTCGCCTGGGTTTGGCAATCGGCGCACCGTTTGCAATCAAAGCCATCGTTTCCGCAAGTGCCTTGTCGTTCATTGCAACGGTCTCGTCCTGCTCTTCCAGGACATATCCGCCGACAGCATCAAAGCTTTCGGCTTGCGCACGACATTGATTGCACAGGGATAGATGTGTCGCGACCATCAGGTCGAAAGCCTCGGGCAGAGTGCCTGCGGCGTAAGCCATCAGCAGGTCGTCTGTCAGGTGATGTTTGATCTTGTTGCTCATATCCGTCATCTCAATTCATCGCATGGCGCAAGCGGTCCAGCGCCAGCCGTATCCGTGATTTGATCGTACCCAGTGGCAATCCAGTCTGAGAAGCGATTTCTCGATGGCTCAGATCGCCAAAATAGGCTTTCTCAATCAGTTGTCTTTGCGCCTCTGGCAGCGCGGTCATCGCGTTGCGCAACTGCGCGGTTTCCTGTTGCAGCACGAGTATGTCGTCCTGCTCCGGTTCGGCCTCGGGCCCCCATCCCAGTTCTTCGGGCTCGGGGCGGCGTTGTTTGCGCAGGACGTCGATGCGCTTGTTCCGGGCGATCGTGAACACCCATGTGGCCACGGTTGCCCGCGTGGGGTCGAACAAATGTGACTTGTGCCACAGCGTGACCATCACCTCTTGTGCGCACTCTTCGGCCATGGCCGCATCTGAGCCCGACTTGATCAGGAACGCCTTGATCCGCGGCGCGAAGTGCTGAAACAACTCAGCAAACGCGGCCTGATCCTGCGCGTCCCTTATACGTCTGACATGGTCCACCCACTCAGCTCGTTTGTCACAATTGTCTTGCGCTCGGTTCACCGGTTTTCCCTTGATGCGTTTCTTTGCGCGCCACGGTTTCTGTGAAGGCCTGCTGGCCACCGGTTCATCCAAGGTCGCGGTATCGATCTCGGTAAACATAACAACATTACGCGGTAAGCCCCAAGCTGGATCACATTGTGATGCGATTTTAATCCGAACCGGGCCATGTTTCGTATGATAAGTATCTACATGTCGAAGAAAACAGCGCCGTTTGAACGGCTTGCAGGCGAATTGGAACACTGACGAGAATGAACAGGATCGACCATATTTCAGGCCATACTTACCACGGTCGAAAAGGCGGGATCGAGAATGCATTTCGCTATTCCATAGATTACATCCTGTTGGACCCCGAAGCCCGGCCTGACACGCCGCTTTTGTTTTCGATGAACCGCGTAAATGCGATGTATTGGCGAGATCGTGACCACGGCGGTGAACCCGGCAAAGGGCAGGGTGCGGCGTGGTTGCGAGCCAATTTCAACGAAATGGGTGTGACGCAACCTGCAAGGCTTGAGTTGCTGACGCAGCCACGGGTGCTGGGGCATGTCTTCAATCCGGTCAGCTTCTGGTTCTGCTTCGATGCCAATGAACAGCTATATGCGGTGGTAGCCGAGGTTACGAACACCTACGGCACGCGCCACAGCTATCTGTGCAACAATCCCGGCTTTGCGCCGATCCAACCGACGGATCGCATCGTTGCGGACAAGCTGATGCATGTCTCACCGTTTCAAAAGATCGAAGGGACGTATGAGTTCCGGTTCGACCATCGCCCCGAGCGTATCGGCGTCTGGATTGACTATAGTCGAAAAGCGGGTGGGTTGATTGCCACCCTGACCGGGCCGCGCGCGCCGCTGACCAACCGGGCAATCCTGTGGTCGTTGCTGCGGCGTCCCTTCGGTGCGCGACGTGCGTTTTTCCTGATTATCTGGCAGGCGATCAAACTTAAGATCAAAAAGGCCCGGTTTGTCCCGTTTCGAACCGCCCCTGTGCCCGATCAGCCGATATCCCGCAGTCGCAAGCCTTAGCCCTTAGGTCTTTGCTTAAGATCAAAGACTCAGCCCCCTCCTCATGGTTGTGGTATTATTGAAACCGCGAATACGAGGAGTTTGGTCATGATGGAAATTTCGCCAAGGAAAATCGCTCAGGTTGCGATGATGGGGCGCGAGTTGGGTCGCGCCGAGGGCGAATTGCGCGCCTTCATCGACCGGATGAGCGAGGACGAACAGGCCGAACTGGTGGCTGTCATGTGGGTTGGGCGCGAAAGCTTTTTCGCCGAAGATCTGCCTGAGGCCATCGCAACCGCCAAGTCCGAGGCTTCGACCCCTTGCGCGGACTACCTGATTGGTACGCCGCACTTGTCGGACCACCTTGAAAATGGCTTGGATGCACTGGGCATCTCGGCGGAGGATGTGGAAAACGACCTGATGTAAGTGCACCGGCTATGTGCATCCGGTGCGGCCTGCAAATTGCAAACCATTCGCCGAATACCCGTTTTTTGGATAACATGATCAGGAAACCCGAAAGCCTGCATTCTGGCTGGGTGCTTTTAGACGGAGCGTGATCCATGTGGCGCGTCTTGCAAATATTTGCGGTGCTCGCGCTTTGCGTGGGCTTACAGTCCCGCCCGGCCCACGCCTGCGGCGTCTGCGTAGAGCTTCCGGAATATTCTCTGGCAGACCGGATCCTTTCTGCGCGCGTGATCGTGCTGGCGGCACCGTCGCCAGACAACCCATTCAGGTACTTCCCCGTGTCGGTTTTGAAAGGCAATCCAGAGCAGGTTGGGGCTTTGCCCGAAATACCTTTCCTGGTCGACAGTGTCATGCGATCCGCCTTTCGTGCGAATCCGGACAGAACGGTTTTGATGGTCTACGGGGCGGGGTATCAGGACAAGGCCGGTCGCAGCCTGCCCAGCGGTTGGACCAAAGGGTTCTTGATGACACCGGATCGGGCCCACTTCCTTAAAACACTGCGTGTCGAAGGGCTGGGCTGGGCCAGTGGTGCGCCGAATCGCGCGGCGCAGGTTGCCTTTTTTAGTGCTTATCTCACACATGAAGATCGCCTGCTGCGCAACACGGCGCTGATCGAAATCCACCGCGCGCCCTATTGGCTTTTGACCCACCTGGCCGATGCCGTGCCAATCGCCCAATTATTGCAGGACCTGCGCAATCCCAATCGTCTAGCCTACGCACCGGCACTTATCCGATTGTTGGGTCTTCAGTCGGATCCAAAGGCTAAAGAACGTGTAAGGCTTGGCTATCAAAGCGCGCTTCGCAGTGGGGGTCTCAACCTGTACGACTGGGGTTTGGCGGGTATCGCAGTGGATGGGGAACAGGCAATACTTGAAATCGAAAAGTCGCTGGAACGGTCTGGACGCACGGCTGACGAAAAGCGATTCCTGATCCGCAGTCTGGCCGATGGCGGAACGACCTATCCCAAGTTGCGACCCCGGATCTTGGATGTGTTTAGGCATCAGTTGGACAAAGACAGCACTGTTGCGATTTGGATTGCCCTGGCCGTACGACCTTGGGGCACCAACGCACTGAACCCCAACTTCGAAGCTATTATGGCTCAAAATGATCTGGACCCGGCGACGCTGTTTCTCATGCGAGCGGCAATCGAAGCTGACGAACCGGGCTAACGTCGCGGTGACGCTCCTCATAGTTCCAAATCGCATTAGGGAACAGATGGGGCAGCGCTTTCGCCAAGCAAATGCATCCCAACAGCATCAGCGCAATCGATTTCAGAAAAATATCGCGCTCGATCAAAATCGTCTTGTATCTGGTCGACATGCAAGGATATACCCGCCAGCGGAGACGTGGCCGAGTGGTCGAAGGCGCTCCCCTGCTAAGGGAGTAGGCCCGGAAGGGTCTCGAGGGTTCGAATCCCTTCGTCTCCGCCATTACACTCTGAATCGGACGTAATCGCGAACTCATTTGTTGCCGATGATACGCGACGTTTTTGTCCGGGCGTGTGGTCCTGGTTAGACTTTCATCTCTAGTCGCGCATCTTGGAAACGTTTCAGAACGCTCGGTATATCTCCGTCAGACAGTGCGCACAGGGCTGTTGAAAGCCCATCGGCGAGCGCTGCGGAGTTTGCAGATACCGACAAAACCCGGCGCGCTGGTGTTTGACCGGCGGGGCTGAGGATGTGACCGTGAGCGTCAGTCAGCATCAGGTTACCGGCATCAGAGGTCGCAACAGCTCGGTCGCGCAGAGAGATACGCTTAGTGATCTGACCTTCGGCGCCTGCCAAACCGACTTGCCAATCGCGCCCATCGTGAGTTTGTCCCAGGGCCACGACTTCCCCCATATCGACCAAAACGTCTTGCAGCCCTTTTGATCTGAGCAGCGCAGCAATGCGATCTGTGATTGCCCCTTGCGCTACTCCATTCAGAGTCAGCGCCGACTGCCCTGGATAGGGCAGGCGGACGACATCGTTATTAACCGTGACCTTATCCCACCCGATGGATTTGCGGGCGGTTGTAGCGTCGTCACCGTTGATCAGAGCAGCCCAGAGAGGCTGGATTGTCGGGTCAAAAGCGCCCCCTGAATTCTGGTGCAAAACTGTGCACAGGCTGAACAGGCTCAAGAGCTCGGGCGCTGGTTGCATAAGAAACCCATCGCGGTTCAGGCGCGAAAGTTGGGATTTCGGGCGATACAGGCTGAAGATATCTTCCAGCCGTGTGATTTCGGCTTCGACAGCGGCAAAAACGAGGCGGGCTTGGGTAACTGTCAGCCCGACCAACTGCATGCTTGCCGGTGCGCCCAACGCGGAACCGCGCCACCGTGCTGCTGTAGCAGGGCTAGCGATTGCAGGGCAGGCCGCGCTTGCAGCCGAGATGGTCAGAAACCGGCGGCGGGACAGAAAGGTCATGCGGGTGTCTCCAGTAGTAAGCCCAGATCGACCGGGCCTAGCACCTCAGTATCAGGAATCTCGGACAAGGGCAGAGCGGCACCGCCATACTGGTCGATGAATGATGCGGCATCGGCTGGGTTGGAAAATGGCACCACCTCACGAGCACCCATGCCGCCTGCCACGTTGGAGCCGACAACAAATGTCGCGCTGTCGACGTCGATCCAATTCGAGATGCCCGGCTGACGCCAGTTGGTTGCAACGCTCATATCGCTGACATAGACGGCGGTGATATCAGCGTCCCGTTCGGGGCTTTTGAGATAGGCCACCATGTCCCGTACCTGGGCAAAGAACAGTGGTGCGGGATAACCTTCCAGATGGATCTGCCCTTTGGGGCCACCATGCTCGGCGATATTCATTTGGCAAAAGAAGCTCAGCGCATCGGGAGTCAGATCAACCGGGTCGGGGGCAACTGCGACCTCATCTTTGCAAGCCGCCAAGGCAATCAGCGCAATCAGCACAAGACGTTTCACGGCTCAACCCTCCGGAAGGCGGCACGGGCAAGGGCAAAGCCCAGTATCGGCCAGATCAGCAGCGAGGCGGGCGCGGCCCAGACCGGCAGGGCCTGCGCGGCCCCGGTCATGCCCGACGCCATCGCGACGCCCTCGGTCGCGGAAATGTTCCACAGCCGAAATGCGTCGGCCGGGTTGGCCACCATCACCCATGGAAAGACGGATTGGGTGAAGGTGCCGCCCTCATCCATGACCACGGCTCCCAACAAGCCCAGATCATAGAGGACGACAAAGACCAGCCAGAGCCCGGCCGACAGACCTGCCGCCGCCGTGGCGCCCCTTGCCAGAGCAGACAGCAGGTAACCCAGCGCCAGAAAAACGGCGCCCAGCAAGATGGAGGTAAGGATTAGGCGCGCCAGAGCCATCAGGCTTTCGGGACCCGCGCCACCGAACCACGCTGCCACTGCGCCTGCGGTGCCGAAACCGATGGTCATGGCAAAGGCCAATGCCGCCAGATGGGCGGTGAATTTGCCCAGCAGGATTTCTCCGCGTCCGGCGGGGTAGGACAGCAGCAACGACAGACTGCCGCGGTCCACGTCGCCTGCGATGGCGTCGAAAGCGATCATCAGCGCTAGCAGCGGCGCAAGATAGACCGAAAGCGTGGTCATCGAAGCGACCGAGACAGTCAGCATATCGACGCCCAGCGTGCCGGTCGGCGCGCTGCCTGCAAAGGTCAGGGCCAACGCGAACAGCACCATGATCAGCGTGGCCATCAACAGCCAGCGGTTGCGGCGCAGGATCAACATCTCGGCGCGGGTGATGGCGAGGAAGCGGGTCATTGCATCTCCTCCTGTGCATAATGGCGGTAGAGGTCTTCAAGTTTGGGCGGGGTCATTTCCACATCCGCCACGGCGTCGCCCAGTCCGGCGATGCGGCGCAGGGCCTCCATCTTGTCATCCGGCGAGCAGAGCAGCTCAACAGATGCTCCGTTGATCCGGTTGCCGCCCAGTTCGGCGGCAAGTGCTTCGGGGTTCGCGCTGGCACGCACTTTGAGGCGGATCGGCAGACCAGCCAGCGCCGACAGATTGTTGAGAGTGTCATCCGCGACCATTCGACCTTCGCGCATGATGGCGATGCGGTCGGTGCGGGCTTCGACCTCGGTGAGAGCGTGGGAGGCAATCAGGACCGCTGTGCCTTGCCCGGCCAATTCATCGATGATGGCATAAAGGTCTTGCCGCGAGATCGGGTCCAAGCCCGATGTAGGCTCATCCAGCAACGCCACTTTTGGCTGGCCCAGCAGCACCTGCGCCAAGCCCAGACGTTGCCGCATCCCCTTGGAATAGGTTCCGATCCGACGGTCCAGTGCATCGCTCAGACCAACGCGCTCCAGCAGGCCGGGCACATCCGCCTTGGACCCGGAAAGCTGCGCGAACAGCGTCAACTGCTCGCGACCTGTCAGTGCGGGATGAAACGACACCGCCTCGGGCAGATACGCCGTATCCCGCCGCGCCTGTGCGCTGCCGGGGGTGGCGTCTCCGATCCGAATGGCCCCGCCTTCAATCGGGATCAACCCGAGGATGGATTTGATCAGGGTCGACTTGCCCGCGCCGTTATGGCCCAGCAGCGCAACGCGCTGACCGGGGGCAAGAGACAGGGTGATATCGTCAAGAACGCGGGTTTTCCCTCGGTCCTTAATGACTTGGTTTATCGTCAGGGCCTTATCCGTCATGAGGCACCTTTTTCATTGCTGGGGGTTCTGGGGCTTGCATCAATGGGTTGCTGTCTATCACACCGCCCGGCAACAACGCCGGGAAGGCAGATTGTGACCAGCGCACCAGTTGCACGGCAGGCGAGCCGAGCAGCAGTTTGGCTGCGGGTTGGGTCCACAGCACATGGTCCATACTGTCATTGGGGCGATAGGGGGCATCGGCAATGCCGTTGCCATCCACATCCGTGGAGGCAAAATCGGACCAGTAATTGCCGCGCCCGTCTTCGGACCACTCGACCCATTTGGTCGAGACATATTTCACCTGTGTCCGGTTGCCGATGAACGCGTTGCCAACGATATGGTTGCGTTCGCTTCCGGCGGTAAAGTGGATGCCGATGCCGCATCCCTGAAACCAGTTATCGGTGAATTCGTTCTTGTTTGAGTTATACAGGAAGGTGCATTTTTCCTTGGCACCTATCACCACATTGCCGGTGATCTGACTCTTGTTGGCGTAGTTCAGCATCACGCCATGTTCGCGGTCGCCGATCGAGACATTGTTGGCCACCCGCACATTGGTGGTAAACATCACCGCATAACCCAGATCGTTGCCGATCGAGACATTGTCGCTGACGACCGAGTCGTCGGCATACATGTAATGCACCGCAAAACGCAGATCGCGGAACAGGTTGCCGGTGAATCTGTTCTTCTTGGACGAGTTCACAAAGATTCCGTCGCGCCCGTACCGGATGTCATTATCCTCAACCACCGCACCCGGTGCGTTCCAGACGTAGACGCCATTGCCACGGTCATTCATCCGCCGGTCCTGACGTCCTTCGATCCGGTTGCCGCGCACGATACTGTCCTTGGCACCATGAATGTCGACGCCATAAAGATTGCCCAGCAGCACATTATCCTCGACCACCGGCGCTGTGGCCGTCTTGGTCAGTTGGATGCCGCTGTCGATTCCGTCATGGCTTGAGCCCGAGCCGATCACAGTCAGCCCGCGCACGATCACGCCCGGGCCGGTCACGGTGATGACACTGCCCTCACCTTGGCCGTCAATGGTGGCCTGCCCCAACCCATCAATTGTGACGGGCCGGTCCAGAACCAGCGTTTCCGAATAAACGCCGGGACTCAGGCGGAGGGTGTCTCCATCCGCCGCCTGCGCCAGTGTCTCAGTGATGGCCCCCGCCCGGTTGGGCACGTCCCAATCCGCCGCCCAAAGGGGCGAGCCGAGCAGGAGCGGTATGAGCAGGGACCAACGCATGGGTTATGCCCCCGCCGGTTCGACCAGCATCCGGCCGCGCATTTCCATGTGCAGCGCGTGGCAGAACCACTGGCAATAGAACCAGTGCACGCCCGGGCGGTCGGCGGTGAAGGTGACCGATGCGGTTGCCATCGGAGCCACTTCCATCGCGATGCCGTAGTTGCCCAGGCAGAAGCCGTGGGTCACATCGTCCACGTCATCCAGGTTGGTGATGTAAACCGTCACCTCGTCGCCCTGTTTGACGGTGAACTTCTCAAGGCTGAAGGTCGGGGCCTGCGAGGTCATGTAGACCCGCACCTTGTTGCCGTCCCGGATGGGTTCTTCGGCGCCGTCTTCCAGATCGATGCCATCGGCCTCGGCCTGTTTGCGGGCGTCTTCCCAGGTGATGTCGTTCCGATCCCAGATGTTGACCGGGTTGACGATGTCGGCGCGCACCATGATCGAGTCATGCGGCTCGGCAAAGGTCGGACCGTCGTGAACCACCTTCATATCGTTGCTTGAGATATCGATCAGCTGTTCGTTCTCAGGCTTCAGCGGACCCGTGTTCAGGAACCGGTCTTTCGAGAACTTGTTCATCGAAATCAGCCATTTGCCATCGGCCTCCTTGGTTTCACCCATGGTGGTCGAGTTGTGACCCGGCTGATAATGCACGTCGACTTTTGAGATGATCGGGTCAACATCGGCACCACCGTACGCCTCGATTGCCTTTTCGAGGTTCCACTTCACGATCTGGCTGTCGAGGAACAGCGTGGTGAACGCATTACCCTGACCGTCATAGGCGGTGTGAAGCGGGCCAAGACCCAGCTGCGGTTCACCCACAATGCAGGACCGCGGATCGGCGTCGCTTTCGAACAGGGCGTCCAGCTTGGTTACGTCCATGATCGATACGGTCGGCGACAGCTTACCGTTGATGCAGACGTGCTTGCCGTCAGGCGCGGTGTTGATGCCGTGCGGCGAGTTCGGGATCGGAATGTAACGGGTGTATTTCTTGTTCTGACCCTTACGGCCATCCAGAACCTTGACACCCTTCAGTTCCTGATAGTCACCGGCCTCAATCCCCGCTTCGATTTCAGCGAGGTTGAAGACAACAACGTGGTCCAGCTCGTTCTCGGTCATCTCGGCCAAGTTCATACCCATTTCTGAGTTGTACGAAGTCGAATAGGCGTACTTACCCTGATAGTCGCAGTCGGTGTTGTCGAGGTTACCCGACACGATCACCTGCCACGCAACTTCCATGGTGTCGCCGTCCAGCGCGGTGAAGATGTTCACGTATTGCGACGGATCGTCCAGCACGGAGCCGTCATTGACCAGCGGCGTTTCATCCTCACCATTGGCAAAGACATAGCCGGTGCGCGGGAACTTCTGCGGACGTAGACCGTGGATCGCCTTGGCGTTCGGGATCTCGGTGATCTTGTCACACTTCATCACATCGCAGCGCACACGGGCGACGCGGGTGTTGGCCTTGTCGTTCATAAACAGGTAACGGCCATCATATGTGCCATCTGTGAACGACATGTGCGGGTGGTGAAGGTCGCCGTTGTCATAGGTTTTCATCCCGCGCTTGGCGAGGAATTCCTTGGTTTCCGGCAGCAGACCATCGGTCATGATCTTCAGCGACTCGTTGGTCTGACCCCAACCGGTGGCCGAGCAGCGGTTGAAGACCGGCACCCGCATCAGTTCGCGCATGGACGGGAAGCCCAGGATGCGCAACTCGCCGGTCTGACCCGAGGACCAGAAGCCGTAGTACTCGTCCAGCTCGCCGGGCTGTAGATTGGCATTGGCCGCAGCGCTGGCCTGTTTCGCGGTCATCAGGGTCGAGCCCAGACCGGTTCCGGCCAGCACGGCGCCGGTGGCGGTTGCGCCCAGCATCCCGCGACGTGTGATGTTCAGTTTGTTGTCATGTTCCGACATGATCGTTCCTCCTTTAGGAAACGGTTTTCGGTTTGGCGTTCGGATGGTTCGCCGGTGGTTGTCCGAGTGGGGTCTTGAGATCGACCGACCCTGTCTTGGCCCGCCGCTTGAGCTGGCGGATAACGACGGGACATTTGTCCTCGGACTGGTAGAGCACCTGACAATGCAGGCAGGTGACGCACTCGTTCGGGTTGATCTCACCGGTGGGGTGGATGGCCTGAACGGGGCATTCGTTGGCGCAGGTTTGGCAAGGCGTGCCGCAATCCTTGTAGCGGCGCAGCCAGTCGAACATGCGAATTCGGGCGGGGATGGCCAGCGCTCCGCCCAGCGGGCAGAGGTAGCGGCAGTAGAACCGTTCGATGAACAGCCCGATCCCCAGCAGGGTCAGCGCAAAGACCACGAAGGGCCAGTCCCGCATGAATTTCAGAATGATTGCCGTCTTGAAGGGTTCGATCTCGGCATAAGTCTCGGCCAGCGGTATCGAGACGAAGCTGAGGCCGAAGAGACCCAGGAAGATCATGTATTTTGCGGGCCAGAGGCGTTCGTTCAGGCCCCAAGGCAGCGTCCATTGCGGGACGCGTAAGGCCCGCGCGATCTTGTTGGTCAGCTCCTGCAGTGCGCCGAATGGACACAGCCAGCCGCAGTAGGCACCACGGCCCCAGAATAGCAACGCGGCGGCGACGGCAAACCATTGGATGAAGACCAGTGGATCCAGCAGGAACGCATCCCATGAGAAGCCGGTCCGCAGGCTGCCTGCCAATGCCATCAGGTTCACGACGCTCAGCTGCGCATTGGCGTACCAGCCGATAAAGAACAAGGTCATGGTCAGGTACCCGATGCGGAACCAGTAGAAGACCCGTGCATTCATCGTCGCGTGGAACTGGAAGAAGAAGGTTGCGGTCAGCACCAGCAGCATGACGCCAAGCACGGCGATCTCGATCGTGCGGTCCTTCCAGATGCGCTTCCAAAGTGCGGCTTTGGCCGCGGCTTCGCCCGTGGCATCGTCTACAACCGCCGGGGCGGTGACGGGCAGCAGGTATTGCTCGGGCAGTTTGTAGCCTAAATCGAAGGTCAGGAACGTCTTCTCAACCGCGCCCACGGCCCGTTGCACCAGCAATTGCAGTCGGAACGGCCCGGCGGGATCAAACTCCGCCTCTGCGGGGATTTTGAAGATATCCAGTTCGGTGAAGCTCGGCGCATCCGGGGCCGCAACCTTGCCCAGACGCTCTTGCTGCTTGTCAAAGAACCGCACCGAATTGTCGCCCTGAATAAGCTGAATCCGGTCGAAAATTCCGCCGCGCACATAGCCTGAACCCTTGAAGCTGTAAGCCCCACGCCCCAGCACCAGAATGGCCTGTTCACCTTCGTCCAGCCACTCGGTCAGATTCTGATATTCGGCCTCGCCCAACAGGGACTTGCCGACCGATGGGACCGAGACCAGCGCCACATGCATGTCGATGAACGTGTCATCCGGCTCGCCCGGTTCCGGGCGATTGATGGCGCGCTGATCGCCTGTGGCTGCAAAGGCGGCATTGACCTGACCGACATCCAAAGTCAGGCGCCGGACCGAGCCATCGCCGGACAGAGTGGTCCAGTCATAGACTGACTTCTTAGCCATATCGATTTCGCGCTTGGGACCATCGGCCTGTAGCGGCGACAGACCACCCAGACCCAGCGCGCGGGCTACCTTGATGCCGCCACGAACCAGGCTGTCATCAATCACCATGATCGTCACAGTCGCGCCCGAAATGATATCGAGGTCATGCCCCTCACCACCGGTCTCGGCTTCGACTTTTAGGTCCAGCCCGGCATAGCCTTCCGTCAATTTTACCATGCGCGAATTGGGGATGCCGATCAGAACAATGGGTTCCGAGTGTTTGACCAGTTTCACTCCGGCCAGAACTGCGTCGTCGTCGATGGCGGCGACCACGTGGATGGGCTTGCCGGAATAGCCGGTGGTGCCGACGAAATCCGAGGTCAGAAAAGCCCATGCGATGGTCTCGCCGCCCTTTAGAACCGGAGCAACGGGCACGTCATCGCGCACGGGACCAAAGGCATCGGCTTCGGGGACCAACTCAGAAGGGGTGATGTCAGGCAGGAAGCTGGCGAGGCTGTCAGCATGGGTACTGATCGCCATCAGGCAGGACAGGGTAAGGGCCAGCAGAAATTGGATTGCGCGACTTACGGCCACAGCGCACCTCCGGATACTTGGATTGACGCTATGGACGCGCGCTGGGCGCGTTCGATGTATTTCTTGGGCGCAGCCGGGGGGCCACGGGTTTCAGGCCACAATCGTTTCAAGCTGCAGACCTGAACCAGATGGCGGGGCGAAAGGTGTTCGGTGTGAATAACGTTGTCCCGTGCCAGGACAGGCAAGTTCGGCACCGGGGCAGCCGAGGTGACCGCACACAGGGCGCAATCGGCGCATTTGGGGCAAGGCGCGGTTGGGTCCAGGTCTTCCTCCTCAAGGTCTATCTGGACCCAGACCGCCCCTGCCTCCGAGCAGATTTCCACCCACATGCTTTGGCCGGGACTCGCCAGCGCCGGGCCGATCGTTTGCAACAACAGCAGAAGGATACCCGCCAACGCACACGTCGCACGTAACGCGCGAACAGGGAGGCTGTGCAGAGGGCTAAGGGCGGGCATGGAGAATCCAACTCGGAAATCGTTCCTAAGTCGTAGGGTATTCTCGCGTGGTGATACTTGACTTCGGTTAGGCTGCAGGAAATTTCGCGTTATTCGTCCGCTTCATCCATCAACCCGCGCAACCAACGCCCTGCCAACAACGCGGCGGGTACGCCCAGGGGAATTGACCACAGGATCGCGGCTACAGGCGTAACCATGCCAAACCCGGCGCTGTTGGCGATCAGCCCCGCTAGAAACAGGTTGATGGCCACGGTCAAAGTCGTGGCCGGATACAAAAGGATGGCCAGTTTCCAGACCGGCCAATTACCCTCAGTGGCTGGTGCCTTCTGAGAAGGTGATTTTGTTCCAGACATTGTATTTCCCTGAAGGTTTGCGCATCGGCAGGCGGCGGACCTCTTCCAATGTTTGCGCGTCATAGACAATCACCGCGCCATCATCTTCCCAGATGGACACGAGCGCGTGGCTGCCATCTTTGGTGAATTCTACATGAGCCACGGTTTTACCCGGTGCAGGGCGTAGAGTTCTAACAATTTCAAGGCTTTGCTTGTCAATTACATGCATCGCATCCTTGTTGGGCCCAAAGAACACATCGGCCCAGACGTATGGCGAATTCTCATGGCTGCGCATGAAGAACCCCGGCCCTTCGGTTTTGATCTGCTTAACAGTTTTCCATGTCTCCATGTTGATCACGGATACGGTGCCGTCGGTCAGGTGCGGCGTTGCCATCACGGTCGTATCGCTATACCTCCACGTGATCCCCGAGCCCAGATGCGGCATCCCCGGCAGATCCAGATCGGCGACCTTCTGACCGATGACCAGATCAATCACCTGACCGCCCTCGCCGCCGCGGGATGCGCCCATGACGTATTCATAGCTCTGGTCAAAAAAGAAATCGTCCAGATAGTCCGGCGTGGTGATCTTGCGCACCGGGAAAGGGTCAGGGTTTTTGAATTGTCCTTCGATGCGGAAATCATGACCGATACCAAATTGAGGAGGATTGGCCCCGTAGAAGACCTCCCAGATCTCGGGCACATCCTTGAGGGCCAGAACAAAGCTCTCGCGTGGGGGGGCCTGATAGACCGCCGAAACGCGGCTGGGCTTGCCCTTCTTGCTTTTGATGTCGATGACCTTGACCACGGACAGGTCTTCGGTCGACAGCAAGGTCAGGCTGTTGGGCAGGTAGTTTGCCACTGCCACCCATTTGCCATCGCCCGACATGGCGATGTTGCGACTGTTCAGGCCAGCGCGCACGCGGCCAACCTGTTCCAAGGCCCAGATGTCATACTTCTGGACCCAACCGTCTCGGGACATGATGAACACATATCGCCCGTCTGGGCTGAATTTTGGACCGCCATGAACGGCAAAGGGTGTCTCGAACCGGTCCAAAACCTCGAAAGTGTCACCGTCCAACACGCTGACATGATGGTCCCCTGTCTCAACAGCCAGAGTAATGTTCATCGGGTCGCTGTCCCAGATGGGTGCTTCAACTGCGACGTAATTCTCGTCCAGAATTCGGCTGGCCATTATGTCGGCCTCACCCCACTCGGGATCGCTTTCCAGCGGTGATTTCAACCAACCCGCCAGTTCTTCAATCTGCAAAGCGTCGAGCTCGTGCGAGAAGGCAGGCATTTGGGTTGCGGTCCGCCCTTCGGCGATAACTGCGGCAACGCGAGGACCGCGCATCCGCTTCAGCGTTTCAGGGATAAGCGCCGGACCCACGCCGCCTAAGCGGTTTTCGCCGTGGCAGGACGCACAAAATTCAGCGTAATCCGAAGGAGCGTCAGCCCATGCGGTTCCGATCAACAACAGCGAGCAGAGAGTGCCGAGTTTGAGTGTCTTAGAAGAACTGATGCGCCGGATCATGGCGTTTCCCCCGGAACGGCGTGACCTGCAGGCGTTCGCCCGCGTCATCCACGCCGATTTCTTGGTTTGACAGATAGCATGCCGGATCTTCCGCCCACGGGTCGCCGGTCACCTGCAAAGCTCGGATACGGGTGTTGCCACCACAGACATCCTTGAGCTGACAGGCGCCGCAGCGCCCTTTCAGGGGGCGGGGACGTGTGCGCAGCATGGCCAGCATTTGATCATCGCTGGTCCAAAGTTCCGAGAACGACCGGGTCTTCACATTGCCGACAGTGTAGTCCGACCAGTAAGTGTCGGGGTGTACGCGGCCCAGATTGTCGATATTGGCCACGCCTAGGCCGCTGGAGTTGCCACCCCATGCCGCCAGATGCTCGCGTACATGAGCTGTTTTTTCAGCATCGAAACGCGCGCGGACCCAGTTCAGGAAATACCCCGCGTCAGCGTCATTATTACCGGTCACGATATCCAGAGGACGACCACCCGAGGCAGCCTCCCATGCGCGCTCCAACAGCAGGTCCAGCCCGCTCCGTGTGCGCAGATGTTCAGCATCTTCGCCCCGGTTCTTGTCCCCACGACCGGCATAGACCAGATGGGACAAGTAGAACTTGTCGACACCCTCGTCATCGCACAGCTGCAGCAGATCGGGCAGATGGTGTTGAGTACCTTCAGTCAGGCAAAAACGAAGTCCCACCTTGATGCCGCGTTTCTTACACTCACGCACGCCGCGCAGGGCGTCGGCAAAGGCACCCTCGACACCGCGAAACCAATCGTTCGTGGCACCGATACCGTCCAGCGAGATACCCACATAGTTGAACCCCACATCGGCAATCATATCCGCGGTTTCGTCATAGATCCGCGTGCCGTTGGTCGACAATGCCAGCATCGGTACCAGATCGCGGGCCCGTTTGGCAATGTCAAAGAAATCGAACCGGTCCAGTGGTTCTCCACCCGAGAGGATCAGGGCCGGGACGCGAAATTGGCCCAGATCCTCAAGGGTTACCATGGCTTGCTCATGGCTGAGCTCACCCGGGAAGGCCACATCCGCCGAAACAGTATAGCAATGGCGGCATTTCAAATTGCAGCGCCGCGTCAGGTTCCAGATCACCACCGGCTTCACCGGGCCGGGCCGGCGTTTACGCACTGTTGTCGGTTTGACGAGTTGGTGCATGTATTCGGTCAGGCGGAACATGTCTCAGCCTTTCGTTTTCAGGCGCAACCCGGTTTTCTTCAGGATGCGCGTGGAATAGAGGATGTCCTTGGCCCGGCAGGCATCGCCTAGAATGTCAGCAATTTCGGCGCGCTTTGCTTCGACCTCGTCACGATCAGCGCCGTGTACCATGGCGAACAGATTGTATGGCCAATCGGGCAGGGCGCGGGGGCGTTCATAGCAATGGGTGACAAAGGGCAACGCGCCGATCCGGGCGCCTAATTCGGTGATCCGGTCGTCATCCAGATCCCAGACGGTCATCCCGTTCGATGTCATGCCCAATTTGTAGTGGTTCGGCGCGGCAGCGATGCGACGGATCACACCGCGCGACTTCAACTCGGCCAAGCGGTACAAAAGGGCATCTTCATCCATGCCAAGTATCTCGGCCACCTGCGCATAAGGCGCGGGCACAAGGGGCAGCCCGCCTTGCAGCGCCTCGATAATCTCTCGATCTGTTGCGTCGATCATGCCGCCACCCGAAAGCCGATGAAAAATTCCTGTAGTTTGGGGAAACGAAGAACGCAGATCCCCGTTTCCCGTTCGATTGCATCAGCAGTGCCCACGATCCCCTCAGGAGTTTCAGTGGCCAGCACGAACCACATGTTCAGCCGATGCGTACGTTCATAATTGTGGGCAACCTCTGCATGCGCATTGACTTTGGTCAGGACGGTTTCGAATTCTTCAGTTGGCACCGCCATTGCACACAGGCAAAAAGCGCCCCCCATGGCGGCGGCGTCGAAGAACGGACCAAAGCGCGTGATCACTCGGCTGTCTTTCATACAGGTCAGGCGGTTAAGCACTTCGCTTTCAGGAATGCCCAACTCCTCTGCCACGGCTGCATAAGGGTGCGATACCAAGGGTAGATCGTCCTGCATCCGGTTCAGGATCGCGCGATCGGTTCCATCCAGTTTCATGCGGCGGCCTCTTTCGGTTGGATCAGCGCGCCGGTCTGTTTGAAACAGCGCGTCGAGAACAAAACCTTGTGCTGCGCGCCAAACAGGTCCGGCAGCGCGCGCGCACTGGCCAGAATCTCCAGTGCTTCGCTGCGGGTGCGGGCGTGGATCATTGAGTAAAGGCGATAAGGCCAAACCCCTTCGGCCGGACACCGTTCATAGCACAAGGTCACTCCGGGGTGGGCTGCAAGGGCAGGACCGGCGGCGTTGATCTGTTCGGATGGCAAGTCCCAGACAACCATTGCATTGGCTGACCATCCGAGCGCACGGTGGCGCACGATCACGCCCAGGCGCGAGATGATACCGGCTCTGTGCAGTACCTCGATC
Source organism: Ruegeria atlantica (assembly GCF_947495585.1). Taxonomy (GTDB): domain Bacteria; phylum Pseudomonadota; class Alphaproteobacteria; order Rhodobacterales; family Rhodobacteraceae; genus Ruegeria; species Ruegeria atlantica_G. The sequence goes on from NZ_CANLZK010000004.1 coordinate 238,757, forward strand.
CGATCCATCACACCCGCAGCGTCGTGACCTATAGACTGGGCTAGCACGGCATAGGGTTCAGCGACCAGCGGCAAACCCGAACTGAGGGCTTGAAGCAACGCGCGATCGCCGTCTTGCAAGACCGACCGATCTATCTTGCGCGGGCTTGGAACGTTTCGGGTCTTGCCGGACATGCGAAACCCCAGATCCACGTTGAACGGACGAACCAACCGAAGGTCGAGAACCAGCAGCCCTGTGCGCTGTGCGATCCGAGCCAGCGTGTCATTTACATGCGCCCGGTCTGGACCGGTTGCCACGAACCAGAGGTTCCATTTGTCCTCGCGCTGGTAGTTATGGTTCACACCCGGTTCGGCGTCGATCATAGCGGCCACTTCTTCCAGGCGTTCACCCGGTGCAGCGACGGCGGCCAGAGTGCTGGCAGAAACCGCGCCAGGGGCAATGGTCGCGCCGACTCTCGTAATCCGGCCGGTCGCCCGCATTCGGGCTAGGCGATCCAACACTTCAATCTCGTCCAGCCCCAACGTAAAAGCCAAAACTTGGAAAGGGCGGTCCGTTACCGGAAAATTGCGTTGAAATTCATCCAGCAGGCGGCGATCGATCGGGTCGGTGATATGTTCCATCGCCTACAGCCCCGTTTTGTGCGCGCGGGCGGTGAAGAAGATGCCAGATGGGCTGTCCGCCTCGATCTCGCGCAGCTTTTCGAAGGTTTGTGTGTCGTAGACGATTACCTTGTTGGCATCCCGCACGCTGATCCAGACCTCATGCCCACGCGAGGTGAACTCCATATGCAGCACTGCAGGCCCCGGTTTGAATTCATGGATGATCTCCTTGCTGACGCTATCGATCACCTGAATCGTGTCATTCAGCGGGTGGGCAAAGTTCACCCAGACCTCTCGCCCGTCCGGTCGCGACATGGCAAAGACAGGCTGGCCATGGGTTTGGGTGCGCCCGGTTTCCGTCAGGGTATCGGCGTCGATCCAGAGCACCTCGTGATGGCCGACGGCGGGCAGCACAAACTCGCGCCCGGTAAGTGCCCAGCCTTCCAGATGGGGCATCTTGTAGACGGGCATCTCTTCCTGACCACGACCATAGTCGGGTAACACGCGGATCGGTTCGGGATTGTCGGCCCAGAGGTCCAGCGCTGTCAGTCCGTCTTCGCCGAATAGCCCGGTGATGTAGGTCCGACCATTGGCGGTGATAAGCGCGTCATATGGGTTCTTGCCCATGTCGAAGATCTTGGTGATTTCTGGCTTGCCCGCCGAGAAATCGGCAATCCAGGTCTCGCCCGTGTCCCACATGGTGAACACGAACCGGCGGCCCGGCGCATCGACCAGACCGATGGTTTTGCTATCGGTGGGGATGTCGACAACCATTTCAAGCGTATCGGCATCAAAGACTCGCACACCGCCGGGTTCATAATTCGATACGGCCACCAGTTGACCGTCATCCGAAATCGCGCCGCCAATAGCATTGCCCGCCTGCACGACTCTGTTCACGATCTGGCGTGTGACGATATCGACCTTTGTCAGGCCCCCATCACGGGCAAAAACATAGGCAAAGCGTTCATCAGGCGAGTATACCAGCGAGGCATGGGACAGGTCGCCCAGCCCTTCGATCCGCGCCAGCGCGACACGGTCTGATTGATCAATCAGCAAGACCGAGCCCTTGGCCCGTTCGATCACCAGGCCTAAGTCGCCGGTGGCGGTGGGTTCGGCTTGCGCCGTTGTCATCATCAGGATGGCCGCGAGGCCAAGGAAAAAGTGTTTCATTGTTCCTCCTGTTCCAGCAGGTAATGGGCGATCCATTCGGCCTCTTCTTCGCTGATCAGGGGCCGCCACGGGGGCATTGCAGTGCCGGGGATACCGTCAAGGATGACGTCGGTCAGAACGTTTGCATCGTAATGCTCCAACGATTTGGACCGCAGATCCGGCCCAAGACCGCCTTTCAGAGACAACCCGTGGCAAGAGCCGCAATCCTGATGCACAAGCCGTTTGAGCGCGTTGCCATCAAGCACATCGGCGGCAAGGGCTGACGTTGCTATGAGGACGGCCGTTGTGAGTAAAGCGCGTGAGGCCCATGCTGGAAGCCCGCCATTCGATTGGACGACACTAACCATGGGCCTGCTCCAGCAGGTTCGTCACGGGTTGATCCGCATAAAGGGTAACCACTTGCCCGACGATAAACAGCGTCGGGGCCTTCAGATCCGCCTCGCGCACATCCGCCGCCAATTTGTCCAGTCTTGAAACAAGTCGACGCTCGTCTGGCGTTGTCGCTTTGCCTACGGCCAAAACAGGCGTCGAGCCCGGCAGGTTTTCCGTCATCAGGCCCATGGCGATCTGACCGATATTTGCGACACCCATGTAGATGACTAGCGTCGCGTCAGGATCGGCCAGCCGTTTCCAATCCAGGTCCAGCACTTTGCCGGCTTGCCTGTGACCGGTGACATATTGAACCGATGTTGCCAGGCCGCGATGTGTCAGCGGCACGCCAGTGGAACTGGATGCGCCCTGTGCCGCTGTGATGCCTGGCGCGTATTCAATGGTGATACCGTGCGCCATCAGATACGCGGCCTCTTCAGAGCCGCGGCCAAAGATCATCGGGTCGCCACCTTTCAAACGCGCTACGGTGTGACCAGCGCGGGCCTCTTTTACCAGAATGTCATTGATCCGATCTTGCGGCACCGTATGGCACTTGGGCGCTTTGCCGACCGGGATCAGCCGCGCGCCGGGGGCATGCAGGTCCAGAATGTCGGCCGAGACCAGCCGGTCATAAACAACCACATCGGCCTCTTGCAGCATGCGCAGTGCGCGCAGGGTCATGAGTTCGGGGTCGCCGGGACCGGCACCAATCAGAAAAACCTTACCGCTCATGTGCAAACTCGCTTGGTCTGAATGTCTTCGAAACCCGGGTCCATTCGGCGAATTGAGGACGTCGCTGGGCCAACCGGGCGTGTCATGCTGGTAGGTTTGCGCATTAACTGCGCTGTTTCCTTGACTAAAGTTAAGGAGCGCGGGATTTGCGCCCGCGCTCCTTTCTTTCTGCCTGTATTTTTGCCTCGGCTCAGGGTTCGACTGTGATCATTCCGATCATGTTCTGTGTTTCCCAATGCGGGCCGCACAGGTATTCCTGCGGACCCGGGGTAACGAAGGTAATCTCGGCCGTTTCTTCAGGGAACAACCGGTCGCTTTCCGGCTTGCCGCCATCCTTCGGTAAGACCGAGTGGCTGGTCCGCTTGTCGACGTTGACCCAGCGGACAGTGGTGCCGGCCTTCACGGTCAGTTCGGATGGGCAGAAGTTGTACTTGTACATCAGCACCACCTCGGCATCCTCGACCGCCGAGGTTGGCTGGCCAAAAAGCGTGAGATAACGGTCTTCGGCTTCGGCGCACAGCTCGGCAGTGTCCTCGGCCCATACTGGCGCGGACAGAAAAAGCAGGGCAGGAAGAAGGTGTTGGGGTTTCATCGTCCAAGTCTCCTTTCCAAAATGGGGTGGGGCCGGAGTGCCCGGCCCCGATCTGTTATTGTTTGACCACGTTGATGAAGGCGGCGTCGTCGTCCAATGCCAGGCTGGTGTCCAGCGTGACATGGTGGAACCGGGCGGCGGCGAAATCGTCGTGGATCGCAAAACCAACCGTATAGGTCTGGCCGGGCTCGAGCGGGACGTCACCCGGCGCGCCCGAGTTCAACGGCCGGGTAAAGACCACGGTCCAGATGCCACCGGACAGGTTCGCCGAGGCGGCGATTTCACCGTCATTAACCACCCGCTGTTCGAGGAGATAGCCGTTTGACGCGCTGCCATCCGCGTAGACGCGCATCAGGTCAAGATAGGTGCCGTCGGCCAGGTACTGTTCGATCTGTGCTTCGGCCTCCAGCTTGTCCCAACCGCCTAGTGCCTTACCGCGGCGACCTTTGATTTCGACATCCGTGCGGCTTTCGCTGATGTATTTGGTCACGGTGCCCTGCGCAGACATGCGACCTGCGACGTCGCCATTGGCGGCAATCGCATCCGCGCCGGGGTCAAAGGGCATAAAGCTGTTGTCGGCGTGGCACGAGGCCCAGCAGCCTACCTGATCGCCCAGCTCGATTCCCGTGCCGGTGATCATCATGGCCACCTTGATCTGGTTGTCGGGATCCATTTTGCCGCCATCCACGAAGGGAGCAGGGTTGTGGCCTGCATCCGGCCATTGCAGGCGGACATACAGGTTTTCGTCATCATGTGCTGCCTGAACGGTTGCGTCGATTACGCCGCGTTTGCCGGGGATCGGTGTCGGTTCCAATTCGCCGCCTGCAACAATCTTGTTGCCGATCGTGTCCAGCTCTTTGGCGTGGCAGGTTGTACACTGGTCTCCACCTTTGGTCAGAGGACGGGCACCACCGTGGAATTTACCGTTCTGGACCCATTCAAACGAAGCCTGACCGGGGTAGAACAGTTTCAAATCGGCGGTGGCAACTGTGTTCCAGTCGATATCCGTGCCGACATCATCACCACCCCCGCTTGCGGGCGCTGCTGCTTCCTCACCGTTGGATTTGGCGCGTTCTTCGGCCACGGCCGCATCTACCGCCGCAGCGATTTGAGCCTGCACGGCTTCATGCTGCGCCTGTTTGGCGGCTTTTTCGGTCTCGGCTTCCGCGGCTTCCTTGGCTTCGATCCGTTCAAGGCTCGCCATATATTCCGGCGGGATCTGACGGATAAAGTCCGGGTTCGGCGCTTCAAGCTCTTCCAGATACTCTTCGTCGGCCCGGTCGCGGGCGTCCGAGTGCGCAATCCCCTTGTGACAGTCGATACAGGTTTGGCCCACGGTCATCGCGTTCAGGTGCTGTTGACGCGCACGGGGTTTCTGGAATTCAGGCATCATCGATTCAAAGTCGTGACAGTTGCGGCATTCACGCGAGTCGGTGGCCTTCATCCGTTCCCACTCATTCATCGCCAGATGCACGCGTTTGGCTTCGAACTTCTCACGCGTGTTGATGGTGCCAACCACCTTGCCGTACAGCTCTTTGGACGCCTTGATCTTGCGGATCATCTTGTGCGTCCAGTCCTTGGGCACGTGACAGTCGGAACAGACCGCACCGACACCGGACCGGTTCACGTCATGGATCGTGCCGGTGTATTCTTCATAGACAAAATCGCGCATCTCGTGACAAGAGATACAGAAATCTTTGGTGTTGGTCGCTTCCATGGCGGTGTTGAATCCGCCCCAGAAGATGATGCCGCCGACAAAGGCTGCGGCAATACCGGCCACGGGCATTCCCCACAGGAAATACCGGCGCCAGATCGGTTTTTTCTTTTCCGGTTCGGAAGTCATGTCCGGGCTCCGTTTTGGCTGTCTTGTCTGGCCTTGGATGGCAGGCCGGTGAGTTTGGCTGAGTGAACAAACGAGGAAAGGGCGGGCGAGGGGCCCGCCCTTTCCGAAGTTGGTTGCGAAACCGTCAGGTGACGTGGTTCGACCGGTTGTAGACGTTGAATTTGCCGGTCGGTGCAAATAGCCCCTTCACGCGGCCGATCTCTTCCAGCGTCTTGGCGTCGTAGATCACGATCTCACCGTTCGCTTCCTTCGAGGTCGAGCGGTTCCACTTGGAAACCCAAACCTCGGAACCGTCCTGGTTGAACTCGAAGTGGACAGCGACGTTGCCTTCCTCTTCTGTGATCTGGATCGTTTTCACGATCTCACCGGTTGCCTTGTCAATGACCTGCACCGATTGCTGAACCTCAGGCTCAGGGTGCTTGGTCTGGTCGGCCCAGATATAGTCCGATTCCGGGTGTGTCCGGATGAACAGACCGGGTCCGTCGGTTTCCACTTCGTAGCAGACTTTCCAGGCGTCATCCGGACGACCTTCGGGGTCGTTGCCCCACACGGTGACAGTGCCTTCGCCCAAGTGGGTCGTACCGGCAACCGGGCCACAATTCGGGTCTTCCCAGTTGGCGCCCGGGCCGGGGTGCGGCAGCGGCGCCGTGTCGATCATGGCTTCCAACTTGTGGGTTTCGGTATCGACCACAACCATCTTGTTCGACGCGTTCGCGGCGATCTGGAAGTAACGGCCGGTTGGATCAAAGAACCCGTCATGCAGGAACTTGGCGCTGTCGATCTTGTCGATCCGCAGGTTATCCAGATCGGAATAATCGACCTGCCACAGCTGGCCGAGTTCCTTCACGGCAACGATCCAAGTCGGTTCGTTCGGAGTTGTGTAGATCGCGGCAACACGCGCCTCTTCCACATAGTCCCCGTCCACGTTGTAGCCTCGGGTCGAGACAACCTTCTTCGGTTCCATCGTTTCGGCATCGACGATTGCGAAATGCGGCGGCCAATAGGCCCCACCGATTACGTATTTTCCATCACCAGAAACGGCCACGTCGCGGGCGTCATAGCCAATGGTGACCTCGGCCACGAGCATATTCTCAGGGTTCTGCCACAGGTCGATCTTGGTCATCTTGCCGTCGCGGCCCATGGTGTACCAGAAGCGGCCCGGGTTTTCCGGCTCTTCCAGTTTATGGTGCTCAGACGCTTTCAGAACGTGCACGGCATAGCCTGTCGGAATATGCGCCAGCACTTCCTTGGTGTCGCCGTCGATCACAGCCACCTTGCCTACGTCACGTTCGATAACCACAAAGAAGTTTTCCCAGTTTCGGCCGTGCAGCGGCTCGCTTGGGTAATCTTCGGGTTCGACATAGACCTTACGGGTCGCCATCATTTGCTCAAGCGACATTTCCGGCGGCTTGGGTGGCTCCATCTGGATGTAGGTCGCCATATTGCTGATCTCGTCCTCGGACATCACGTCCGAGAAGTTGTTCATCCCGCCTTCGGTGCCCCAGGCGATAATTTTTTCGAGCCGTTCCTGTCCTAATTTGAGGGTGCCGGATTTGGTCACGGTGCCGTCGGCGTTTTTCGTTTCCACCAATGGTTCAAGGCTTTTGCCCGTCGCCCCTTTGCGCAACACGCCGTGACAGCCAGCGCAGCGTTCAAAGTACAATTGTTTTGACGATTCAAAGGCGTCCTTATCAAGGGTTGGCTCTTCGGCGAGTGTCGGAGCAGCGACGCTGCCCAGCAGCATCGCCAAACCGACCCCAAAGGCACGGCCAGTTTTTTTGTAGCTGATTCCAAGTGACATGATCACTCTCCATTTGCTGGTGAGGCAGGGCCAAGGTTGGCGCATCGCAGCCTTCGGCTCCTTGACGAAAGTCAACGGATGGGGCGTAAACCGGGGTAGAGATGCAAAAATTCGCCCGAAAAAACCTTAGAAAATCTGTGTTTTAGGGGCATGTTTTCCGCTGGTTTTGATTTTGGTTAAGTGCTGCGAACAAGCGGGCTGCTAGGGCTTGGAAAAACGACCTAGGAGAGCAGCCATGCCCGCAGTCATCACCCGTATTTTTGGTGAGGGGTTCCGCGTGTTTTTTCTGTCCGCCGGGCTGTATGGCCTTTTTGTCGGACTAGTCTGGGGATTGTGGCTGACGGTGCCTTACATGGCGCCGGATTACGGCATGACGCCGCCTATGTGGCATGCGCATGAGATGATCTTTGGCTATGCGACTGCGGCGCTGGGCGGGTTCTTCTTGACGGCGGTGCCAAACTGGACCGGTGCACCTGACGCACGCGCTCGGTTCATCGCCCTTGCGGCAGGGGTATGGCTGGCAGGCCGGATGGCAATGTGGTTTTCCGGTATGCTGCCGCCGGTTATGGTTGCCGTGATCGACCTTGCGTTTGTTCCGGTCCTTGCAGCCAAGATAGCGACGCAGTTGATCCGCCGGCCGAAACCGCAGAACATGATTTTCCTACTGTTGCTCAGCCTGATCTGGATCGCGGAGTTGCTGACTCATTTTGAGTGGATCGGAATTACGGATGACACGTTGCAATCCGGGCTGCGGATGGGTTTGCTGGCGCTCTGCGCGATGATTGCCATCCTCGGCGGAAGGATCACGCCGGCCTTTACCCGCAACGCCATGAAACGCGCCGGGGTGTCTGAGGCTGACTGGCCCGTTTCCGTCGCTGCGCTGAACAAAGCTGGTATGGGGTTGTCGCTTATCCTGCCGCTAAGCGTTCTGGCATCAGGCGATTGGGAAATTGCCGGGACTGTTGCCCTAACGTTGGGCGTGGTGCAAATCCTGCGCATGGCTCGGTGGCGGACAATTTGGGCTGCGCGTGAACCGATCCTGCTGGCGCTGCATCTGGGGCTGGGCATGTTGGCGCTGGGTCTGATCCTGTGGGGCTTGGCGGTGCTGGGTCTTGGCAATGAGGTTGCCGCCCTGCATGTTCTGGGTATCGGTTGCGTAGGTGGCATGACACTGGCGGTCATGAGTCGCGCCGCGCTTGGACATAGCGGTCGCGCGCTGGTCGCACCCGGACCAATGGTTGTGGCCTATGGATTGATGGCGGCGGCGGCGCTGTCGCGTTGGATCGGGGCCGAGTTGGACACGGGCTATTTGGTCGCAATGCTGTTGTCTGACGGTCTGTGGGTCACGGCTTTTGCGCTGTATCTGGTTGCGATGTGGCCCGCATTGACAGGACCGCGCGCGAAGCAAGACTAGGTACCTTATCGTTTCAAACGATCGAAATCATTCGATCAATGAGCGGCTGTTTTTGATGTGGCGTTGCACCATGTGTCGGACCTGTTTGCCTTTGCTCGGGATCGGACGCGCGGATGGCGGCACAAAATCCTCGGTGGCCAGGGCAGGAAACAGCTCCAGCATTTCTGCCCGGGCTGCAAGTGGCACGGTTCTGAGCGCTTCGGCTCCGGCGAACAGGCTTTCTGATGGGGCGCCTTCGGCAAAGACGATCTCATGCTGTTCGAACAGCATATGATAATACTCGACTGATTGAGCGTTTTCCTCGACGGATATGCCGGGAACGCCAACAAGCGCGTGCGCGGCCACAAGGATTTCGCTGGTCTCGAACATACGGATTGCAATGGCGGACCGCACCAGCATCCGGTGCTGCGGAGATACCAGTAGATCCCGCTGAGGCAGCCCGTTTCCCAGTGCACCGGCTGCGATATGGATGGGCCGTAGTTTGGGCTTTTCCGACAACTCCTGGCTGGACAGCTTCCGCGCGCCGATCCAGCGAATGCGCTGTGGCCCGTGGTCCATCGTTTTGACCAGATCGCCCGCACTCAGACGTTCGATCGCCATATCTCCACCCGGCGTCCGGATCAGTGTGCCAGCGGTAAAACAGGGCACGTCCACGATGGATGTTGGGTTGGCCGTATCCGGCGCATTGCCCGGTGTGACGTTTACAATCGTCATGGAGTATTCGGTACCGGGCTCCAAAGGCTCTGACGTAATATACCCCGCCAGATCACCCTCAACTTCGACCCTGTAAACGGTAATCGTGCCGCCGTCCGGATCGGTCAGTATGTAGGATTCCTCGAGATAAATATCACCACTCAGAAAGGTGGTGGACCCGTCCAGATTAGTGACGGTACCGGTTTGCGTTAAGTCATCCCCGTTTTCGTCGCTATTGTAGTCACCGTTGAAAACGGTGCCGGTATCGGGGAGAGTTGGGTCCCCTGGACGGGACAGAATGTTCCCGCCTGCGGCATCTTCGACATTGAATACCCGCCGGTCGGTGCTTGGGTCGAAATCGGTGTCCAATATTACCCGGTCCGGCCCCGCAGTTATGACCGAAATGACGTCGGGATCATATCCAATGTAGGAATAGTTTGCCATCTGTACTCACTACCTCTTGTCACGCGCGCTATTCGTTCCAGCCAGTGCTTTTGGCACGAAAATCTTCATTCAGGGGCATTGTTCAGCAACAATCGCTACTCAATCCCCTTATTTCAAGGCAATACCACGGCATTTTTTTGAATTCATGAATGCGGCTGTTTTTTGCCATAGCGCAACAATTCTCCAGTCTTGACTTTCGTTAAGGCACTGCACCGGCCCCACCTGCATGCTGATCTTCACAAGCTAATCTGCGCAAAGGAGAGCGCGATGCGAGAAGTCATGACCAAGAGCATGGCCCGCAATATATTCTATGGCGGGTCACTGTTCTTTATTCTTATCTTTCTGGCTTTGTCGGCCCATTCCCACTGGTACATCGTGAATTCCGAGAATGCCGCGAATCTTGATGACAGCGTGGTGCGGGGCAAACACGTCTGGGAAAAACACGCCTGTATCAATTGTCACACGATTCTGGGTGAAGGGGCTTACTTTGCCCCCGAGGTCGGCAACGTGATGACCCGGTGGGATGTTCTGGATGATCCGGAATCGGCCTTTGATGCCCTCAAGGGATGGATGGAAGCACAGCCCACAGGCATTCCTGGTCGTCGGCAGATGCCCAATTTCAACCTCAGCGACGAAGAAATCCGTGATCTGACCAACTTCCTGATCTGGACGGACAATATCGACGCTCAGGACTGGCCGCCCAACGAGGCCGGCTGAGGAAGGGAACAGAGTAATGAAATACGAATCCCAAAAAATTGCTTATGCCTACTTTGCCGTAGCGATGGGCTTGTTCGCGATCCAGGTAATCGGCGGTCTGATCGCCGGCTGGATTTATGTGTCGCCTAATTTCCTGAGCGAGCTTCTGCCGTTCAACATTGTGCGGATGCTACATACAAATGCGCTGATCGTCTGGTTGATCCTGGGTTTCTTTGGTGCGGCCTATTTCCTGATCCCGGAAGAGGCAGAGCGTGAGATCCATTCGCCCATGCTGGCCTATCTGCAACTGATCATTCTGGTTGTCGGTACACTGGGCGTGGTTTTGACCTATACGTTCAACTTGTTCGAAGGAAACTGGCTGCTGGGCAAAGAGGGGCGCGAGTTCCTTGAGCAACCCAAATGGGTCAAGGCCGGCATCGTCGTGGCCGCACTGATCTTCCTTTACAACGTGTCGATGACGGTTCTGAAGGGCAAGAAGACCGCGATCACCAACATCTTGCTGCTGGGTCTTTGGGGGCTGGCGCTGCTGTTCCTGTTTGCCTTCTATAACCCCGGCAACCTGTCCTTGGACAAGCAGTACTGGTGGTATGTTGTCCACCTGTGGGTCGAAGGTGTGTGGGAACTGATCATGGCCTCGATCCTTGCCTACCTGATGCTGAAGCTTACCGGTGTTGACCGTGAGGTGGTCGAGAAATGGCTTTATGTCATCGTCGCGGCCGCGTTGTTCTCGGGCATCCTTGGAACTGGGCACCACTATTATTGGATCGGGACACCCGCCTACTGGCAGTGGATCGGTTCGATCTTCTCAAGCCTCGAAGTGATCCCGTTCTTCGCGATGATGGCCTTTGCCTTCGTCATGGTCTGGAAGGGCCGTCGGGACCATCCCAACAAGGCCGCGCTTTTGTGGTCGCTTGGCTGTGCCACGCTTGCCTTCTTTGGCGCCGGGGTATGGGGCTTCTTGCACACACTGCATGGGGTAAACTACTACACCCACGGCACGCAGATTACCGCCGCGCACGGTCACCTGGCCTTCTACGGTGCCTATGTCTGCCTCAACCTGGCGATCTTCAGCTATGCCATGCCGATCCTCAAGAACCGTGATCCATACAATCAGGTGATGAACATGGGCAGCTTCTGGTTAATGACCAGCGGCATGGTCTTCATGACCTTTGTGTTGACCTTCGGTGGAACCGTGCAAACACACATGCAACGCGTGGTCGGAGACTACTTCATGGACGTGCAAGACCAGATCGCGATCTTCTACTGGATGCGCTTTGGCTCTGGCGTCGTGGTGGTCCTTGGTGCGCTGTTGTTCATCTACTCGGTCTGGGTGCCTCGCAAAGAGATCATCGAGCCGGGCGCAGCTGAAACCCCTGCGGAGTGATGCAAATGGATGGCTCCATTCAAATGGGAACGGGGGCGGATGAGGCCCCCTACTACCTGCCCCAAAGCGATGAATGCGATGTGTTCACCGCCGCCCATGCCAACAACTTGCCGGTCCTGCTGAAAGGTCCGACAGGCTGCGGAAAAACCCGCTTTGTGGCTCATATGGCCGCGCGCCTTGGCCGTCCGCTTTACACAGTGGCTTGCCACGACGATCTGGCCGCGGCCGACCTGATCGGGCGATACCTACTGAAAGGTGGCGAAACCGTCTGGGTCGATGGTCCGCTAACCCGCGCGGTGCGCGAAGGCGCAATCTGTTACCTCGATGAAGTCGTCGAGGCCCGCAAGGACGTGACTGTCGTGCTGCACCCGTTGACCGACGACCGGCGCATCCTGCCGATCGACCGCACAGGTGAAGAGCTTGAGGCTGCGCCTGGTTTCATGCTGGTGGCGTCTTACAACCCCGGTTATCAGAATATTCTGAAAACCCTGAAACCTTCGACCCGGCAGCGGTTTATCTCGCTGGAGTTCAACTTCCCGTCGCCCCAGATGGAGGCGGAAGTCGTTGCGCAGGAAAGCGGTCTGCCGCTGGAGCGCTGCAAACCACTGGTGCGCCTTGCAGGCAAGCTGCGGGGCCTCAAGGGTCAGGATCTGGAGGAAGGCGTTTCCACCCGTCTGGTCGTCTATGCCGCGACGCTGATCGCACAAGGCATGTCCACCGATCGCGCCATCCTTGCCGCAATGATCGAACCTCTGACGGATGACGAGGATATCAAACGCGGGCTCCTCGATCTTGTCACGGCTGTCTTTGGGTGAGGCCGGCCGATGGTCAAGATCGACTTTGAGCCATGGGAACCCGAAGAAACGATCGGGAAACTGTGGCACACCCTCGCCAGCCGCCTTGATGCACCTGAGGTGCACGTAGGAGCCGCGGTCGACCTCTCTGAGGTCGCGGGGCGGCTGGCAGTCCTTTTCCGAGGGCTGGGAGGTAGTCCGGGCGTTGAATTGCGTCCGGTCTCACCCGAGGTTTCCCGTCATCGTTTGAGCTGGCGTCGCCGGCTGGCTACCGAGACTGAATTGATGCCGCGCGCCTCGTTTGATGGCGAGGTTCTGCGCCTGCCAGATCGTCTGGCGGTGTTTCCCGCGCGCGCGGCCAACGGCGCACTGTACGTCTGGCTGGCGGCCGCGGCCGCCCATGCCGGAACCCGGATTGATGACGATGATCCGTTACGCGCCGACTTGACTGCGCTGATCGCCGCTCGAAACATGGTCGAGGCGACACTGGAGGACGCCCCCGGCTTGCGCCCACTTTACGCCGAGCTTTGCAGAGGGGTGCTGCATCAACGCGACATACCCAGCCTTCCACCCGCCGAGGCGGCTGTCGAAGAGCTGATCCGATTTAACCTGGGCGAACTTCATACGTTGTCGGAAAAAGCCGAACAGTTTCTGAAGCTGGACGATGACGTGGTCGCCCCGCGCGGCTATCAGCCGATGCGCCCGATACCCTTGTGGCCCGAACTGCGCGCCGTCGGCTTTTCCGAACACAACGAGGTCGAAAACCCAGACACTGAAGGCCCGCCCGAAGAATCTGGCGAGAAAACCCATCGCGCCCGCCGCCGCAAATCGGATCAGGCATCCCGCAGCGACAGCTTCATTCTGCACAAGTTTGAGGCGATCCTCAGCTGGGCCGAATTCCTCAACATCAACCGCCGGATCGACGACGACGACCCCGACAATGCCAAGAAGGCTGCCGACGACCAAGAAGAGATTGGCCTAGGACAAATCTCCAAAGCCCCTCCCACCAAGCTGAAACTGCATCTGGACCTCGCCCCTGAGGATGTGAACCGAGAACGTTTGTCGGGCCGTATCCTCTATCCCGAATGGGATGTGCGCACGGGACAATATCTGCCCGACCACGTGAATGTACTGCTCTCGGATGCCGATATTCGCGATGACGCGGCCGCGTTCGGAAAGGACCCAGCGACCGCCCGCCGGATCCGCGCCGTTAAGCGCCAATTTGAAGCCCTTCGCCCAGGCCGTGTTATGACGCGCGGCCATCTGGATGGCGACCAACTGGATATCGAGGCCGCCGTACGGGCACAGGTTGATCGCTGCACCAATGGCGAAGGAACCGAGCGTATCTGGATGCAATCCCGTCCCGAGGCGCGCGACCTTGCCGTCTCGATCCTGCTGGATGTCAGCCGCTCCACTGAAAGCGCCGTCACAGGCCGGGCCGTGATCGACATCGAACGCGAGGCGCTGGCCGCGCTCGCTTGGGGCCTGAACGCCTGTGGTGACGATTTCGCCATTCACGCCTTCAGTTCGCTGAAACGCCAACGCGTCTACGTCCAGCGCTGCAAACGCTTTGATGAGCCGATGGGTACGACCGTCGAACAGCGCATCGCATCGCTGCGACCGGGCCACTATACCCGGCTCGGGGCTGCGATCCGACATTGTTCAGCCGACCTGGCGGCACAATCGCGAAAGCGTCGCCTGCTGCTGGTCATCACCGATGGCAAGCCCAACGATCTGGACCATTACGAAGGCCGCCACGGTATCGAAGACACCTGCATGGCTGTCCGCGAGGCCCGCCGCGCCGGGCAATCAGTGTTTGGTGTGACCATCGACAAGACAGGCAAAAGCTGGTTCCCCCGCATGTTCGGACAAGGCGGTTTCGCCGTCATCCCCGACCCGCACCGGCTGACCATGGCCCTGCCGCAGATCTACCGCCAACTGGTCGGCGCATGAGCGATACCTCCCTGATCGACGAGCTTCCGGGTGAGTTGTTGATGTGGGTGCTCATCATCTCGGAGCTGTTGGTATTCGGGGCAGGCTTAATCGCCTTCATGGCCGTTCGCCTGACCGACCCTGCGGGCTTTGCCGAGGCGCAGTCGCATCTTTATCGCACGGGTGCGGCCTTCAATACAGCAGTGCTGGTCACGTCAGGTTACCTCGCCGCGCAGGCGCTGAACTGGCGCAAGGCGGCACGCCGTGGTGCCGCGCGTCTTGCCTTGATCGGTGCTGCCCTGCTGGGAGTAGTGTTCCTGATCATCAAAGGGGTCGAGTACACGGGAAAAGCGGCGCAGGGGATCACGTTTGAGACCCACCCGTTTTTCATGTTCTACTACCTGCTGACCGGGTTTCACGCAGCACATGTGTTGGCAGGGGTGGGTATCCTGCTGCTCGTTGCCTGGCGCGACGATGCACGTAACATCGAGGCGGGCGCTCAGTTCTGGCACATGGTCGACCTGGTATGGATTATGCTGTTTCCCGTGATTTACCTTCTGGGATAGGCGCCGTGTCAAAGGCTTTATCTTTTTTCAAATGCGCCCGCTGGAGGCTCCCGAACTCACTCCCGCGTGCTTGGCTTACGTTGCTTGCGCTAAGCCTTTTTTCCGCATTGTTGACCATGCTGCCCGTACTACCGGAGCTTCTGGGCGCCGGTATCCTGATCCTCGCGCTGATCAAAGCCCGCGTTATTCTCACACGGTATCTGGATCTCGCAAAAAGTCAGGTCTGGCTGCGCGGATTCACAGCGGTGCTGACCGGCTTTGTGCTCGTCATCTTTTCCCTCTACCTCATGTGACCAAAGAAAAAGCCGCCTTCAAGAGCGGCAAGTTCTCAGGTGCGATTGGGCACCATGGCTATTGAGCTGCCATCGGCATCCGCGCGATCTGGCAGCGGTGCCACAGGGCCGACAGGGCGCCGACCAGATGGTCAATATCCTCGTCCGTATGCACAGGCGAAGGGGTGATCCGCAAACGCTCGGTCCCTTTGGGCACGGTTGGGTAGTTGATCGGCTGGATATAGATACCGAACTCTTCCAACAGCGTATCCGAGATGAATTTGCATTTCACCGGATCGCCTACCATCACGGGGATGATATGGCTGGGGTTAGAAAGGTGAGGAATTCCTTCGGCATCCAGTCGGGCACGTACCTGCCCCACGCGTGCTTTTTGAAGATCACGTTCGGCATTCGACTGTTTCAGATGCCGGATTGAGGCCGCAGCACCAGCTGCAATCGCGGGGGGCAGGGCGGTCGTAAAGATGAACCCGCTGGCAAAGCTGCGCACGAAATCGCACAGAGCAGCCGAAGCGGCGATGTAACCGCCAACCACGCCAAATGCTTTGCCCAGCGTGCCTTCGATCACGGTCAGCCGGTCCATCAGCCCCTCACGCTCGGCGATGCCACCGCCACGGGGGCCGTAAAGACCAACGGCGTGAACTTCATCCAGATAGGTCATCGCGCCGTATTTGTCGGCCAAATCGCAAATACCTTTGATCGGAGCGATGTCGCCGTCCATCGAATAGACAGATTCAAACGCGATCATCTTGGGCGCGTTGCGGGCGGCCGCGGCCAGTTTCGCCTCGAGGTCTTCAAGGTCGTTGTGCTTCCAGATGACCTTTTGCGCGCGCGAATGGCGGATGCCTTCGATCATCGACGCGTGATTCAACGCATCAGAGAAAACGATCAGGCCGGGGATTTTGGCCGCCAGAGTTCCCAGCGCGGCCCAGTTCGAGACATAGCCCGAAGTGAACAGCAGCGCGGCCTCTTTCCCGTGCAGATCGGCCAGTTCATTTTCCAGCAGCACGTGGTCATGTGTTGTGCCCGAGATGTTGCGCGTGCCACCCGCACCTGCACCGCAGCGATCCAGTGCGTCATGCATCGCACCAATCACCTCCGAATGCTGCCCCATGCCCAAATAGTCGTTGGAACACCAGATCCGCACATCTCGCTGCACCGCTCCATCAGTCTGGCGCGCGTTCGGGAAGGCCCCGCAGTTCCGTTGCAGATCTATGAAAACGCGATAGTTTCCTTCATCCCGCAAATCATCAAGGCTCTGGGTGAAAAAT
This sequence comes from Ruegeria atlantica, assembly GCF_947495585.1. Classification (GTDB taxonomy): domain Bacteria; phylum Pseudomonadota; class Alphaproteobacteria; order Rhodobacterales; family Rhodobacteraceae; genus Ruegeria; species Ruegeria atlantica_G. Next base: position 255,368 of record NZ_CANLZK010000004.1, read on the forward strand.
CGCTGGTAGTCCATCTCACACACTCCCGGGAATACTGGCTTTGACCTGAGGTTAGGCATGGTGGCGGTGCGATGACATGACAATTGTCAAGTTGTGGCGCAGGAAAAAGCTGGTGCAGAGGATTCAGGTTTGGCATAGCCATAAGGCAACGAATGTACCGGCTGAGAGATTGGCCAGGGAAAAAGGGGGCACTTCTTGGCCCATGAAACACAAAAGGCAATCGCCAGACAGTCGTTACTGCTGAAAAGTCTGCCAGAGCACCATATCGACAAACTGCTCAGCCATGCGATCTGGCGGCGCTACGACCGGGGTGAGACGATCTTTCTGCAGGAGGAAGAAGCCAAGGCCGTACACGTGGTTCTGGCGGGTTGGGTCAAGCTGTTTCGCATGGCGCCGACTGGGGCCGAGGCCGTCGTCAGCGTCTTTACCCGTGGCGAAAGCTTTGGTGAGGCGGTCGCGCTGCGCAATGTGCCTTACCCAGTCTCTGCCGAGGCTGTTTCGGCCTGCGAAATCATGCATATTCCCAGCCCACTTCTTTTGTCCCTGATGCGCGAAGACCCTGAGATTGGCGTGTCGATCCTGGCTTCGACCTTTACCCATTTGCATTCACTGGTCGCGCAGCTGGAGCAACTCAAGGCCCAAACCGGCGCGCAAAGAGTGGCCGAGTTTTTGCTGAACCTGTCCGACAAGGTGTCCGGCGGCTGCGAGGTTGAGCTGCCTTATGATAAAATGCTGATTGCCGGGCGCTTGGGCATGAAACCCGAAAGTCTGAGCAGGGCGTTTTCGCGGCTCAAGCCGGTGGGTGTGAAGATCAATCGCAATCACGCCGAAATCGCGGATATCCAAAGCCTGCGTGACTATGCCGAACGCGACTCGTCCGAGAAGTAGCGCACATTCCGCTTCGATAGGGTTATTAGCGCAGACATTTTGGCATATTTGCTAGCGTTTTTTCGCATGTTTGTGTACAATGATGCCAGTTCTGCCGCGTATTTCGGCGGGGGGTGCAGCATGACACACGACCGCAACGGTGGCCCTGACAGGCCGCCCTTGGTTGCGCTCAGCGTCGCCAAGGTCGCTCTTTCGGTTCGGGCCAAGCTGCTGGTGGCATTTCTGGGAATAACCGGTCTGCTGGTCTGTTTGGTGTTGTTTGGTCTATATGCCTTGCACCAAGCCAATCTGCGGTCCGAGACGATGATGCGCGATCAGGAGCGTATTGCGTTTTTCAATGACACCCACACAACGATCTCGAACCTGAACACTCATCTTCTGTCTTTGTTCGTTCCGCAGAACCTGAAAGGCCCTTCTCGTCAGGACGGCATTCTGGGGGCTTCTACGCGTTCGATACTTCACGTTTCGGCAGCACTAGAGCGAAACCTTGCCCTTGGTTTTCGCAGTTTCGGACAGCCCGGAATGCCGGATGCGCAAGCGATCGCGAACCTTCGATCTGACCTTCAGGACATTTTGCCGGCAATCACTGAACTGCGCCGTCTGAACCGCGAAGGCGATCTGTTAGCTGCGGCGCAACACGGTATCGACCACATGTTCGAGCCGCTGCAAGCCATGCAGCGCGAGGCGTATACCGTGGCGCAGGATGTCGAACAGGAAGTGCGCGAACTGGCGCGGACAACAGAACAGGCATATTTGACTTCACGTCTAAGCATCACGGCTGCGGCGATCGCAGCGATTGGGATTGCCCTTTTGTTGGGATATTCGATTTCGTCGTCCCTGTTGTGGCCGATCGAACGCATCCATGCGGTGCTCAGCAAGCTGTCTCGGGGTGGGTTCGACAACCGGATTGCGGTTCCCAATCGGGACGAACTAGGCGAGCTGGCAAACCACGTGAACCAGACCAGCGAAAAATTGGGTGCGCTTTACGGGCAAGTCGAAGTGCAAAAAACCCAACTGGCCGATTTGAATGCAGCGTTGGAAACTCGGGTCGCCAACCAGATAGAAGAGATCGAGCGCACCAATCGTCTGAAACGTTTTCTGCCGGCGCAGGTGGCCGCGATGATTGTCGGCGCGACGGATGAGGCGGATGTCTTGAGAACCCGTAAGGCCGAGATCACGGTTCTTTTTGCTGATCTGCGCGGGTTCACGGCCTTCGCCACCGTTGCCAATGCGGATCAGGTTGTCGCGGCGCTCAACTCATTTCACGGCACTTGTGGACCGCTTGTCGAAGCCTGCGGGGGAACATTGGAACGTTTTCTTGGCGACGGTTTGATGGTTTTGTTCGGCGCGCCGGTGCCGCTGGATGATGCTGCGCAGAGAGCCGTTGATCTGGCCCAGAAAATGCAGGTGGATGTTCGAAAGGCGATGGTCCCATACAGGGCCGGTATAGCGCAGCATAGTCTTGGCCTCGGCATTGGGATCGCAACGGGCGCAGCAACCTTGGGTCGGATCGGTTTTGAGGGTCGTCTGGATTACTCGGCCATCGGGCCTGCGCCCAATCTTGCGGCACGCCTGTGTGAAATCGCCAAGGACGGTCAGGTGCTTGTCTCAAATGCAACTGCGCGTCAGGTCCGGATAGATATGACCCCGGCGGGACCGTTCGATCTGAAAGGCATAGGAAACCGCGTTTCGGCCTTTGAATTGGCACGTCTGGTTGAAAGCCGGGCGGCGCCTCACGTTTGTGCCCCCTATCCCTGACAAATGCAGGGAGTTGCGCCCGTCGTAACTTCAAAAGGCGGGGTCAGGCGGTCATGTGCCAGCGATGAGCGCGCCTACAATCTACAAGACTGAGCTAACCAAAACGGCTTAAGTGCGCACTCTGATGACGGCCCAATGGGAACGGCAACTCACCCGATGCGTGGGTCAGCGAGTGTGTTTGACTTGAGGTTGGGGTGACGAACCGACTGTTTGCCGGGGCGCGGTTCGTTTCGTCCTACCTGGCGGATAACTGTCCCGCAAAGCGTTGATTTCGGATGTCGTCCGGGGATGTCTTGTAATGGGCGCGAAAGGCGCGCCCCAAAGCGACAGCAGAAGAAAACCCGGTAGCTGCCGAAATCTCTCGCTGCGACAGATCCGTTGTCCGAAGCAACGTGTCAGCTCGTTCCAGACGCAGCTCTCTGTACGTTGTCAAAAGCTTTGTGCCGGTTTTGTTCAGGAACCGACGCTGCAACTGTCGGGTAGACGTACCCAGCATTTGCGCCAAATCCGAGATCCGCAACGGCTCCTCAAGATTATCACTCATCGTTTCGATGGCTCGGCGCACTTGTGGATCGGCCTCGGACCGTTGGAAAAGCCGGATTGCAAGATGGCTCTTGGCGGTCATTTTAGGCTCGGACAGGCCGATGTATCCGCGCAGAGTGTCTGCGAGGTGCTCTCCGTGATCGATCGAAACGAAATTGGACAACAACCGTAATGCGCTTAACCGGGTCGATGCGCTGTGCAAACGGTTATCATAGGCCATGTGGAATCCCGAGCCATCCTCGATCAGACCGATTTCCTGCGCTGCGGCCGTGAAGTTGGGGTGCACCGCGGCGACTGTTTTTTCTGCCCGCCCGATCTGAGCAAGCAGCAAAACGGCGCTGCCGACAAGTATTGTGCGCGACGACAGGTTCACAACCTGTGAGGTCCAGGATTTCTCAGAGTCATCCAACCGCCAGTTTTCGTGGATATCCCCCCAAAACAGTGCCGTTCGCCCAGACCAGTACAGCGGCCCTTCGACCGGATCTTTAGCCAACCTGCGAATGTTGATGATGTAAGAATGATGTTCGACCAGCCTGTTCAAGGCATCAAAGAAATCCAGGACGATCTGTGCAGATGCTTCGATGTCCGCGCCAGAGAGGACAACATCGACGTGATGATTTCTCTTGGGTGTTTGCCTGGCAACGCAGGCTTGCCGTGAACGGACATTTTTGAGGACATAGTGTTTCATTGTTCCTCCACCTGATGGTCTTCGGCTTTGCCCTTCGGGGCACCGCCCATTCCTTATTGCCGACCCCCGAAGTTTCGGGGATCGGCCGTGAGTTTCAGCCCGCTTACTCTGCGGCTTCTTCGTAAGCGTCCATTGGGGGGCATGTGCAGATTAGGTTTCTGTCGCCGTAAGCGTTGTCGA
>NZ_CANLZK010000005.1:0-244808 GCF_947495585.1 Ruegeria atlantica
GGCAAGCCTCCTGCGGTGACCTATTGGCAGAGAATTGAAACTACAAACCCCAGTCAGCAGGTCCAAAGAGTAACTCAGCCTATCAGGACCCTCGACACCTACTTTATCTTTGCTAAGGACATCATCTGAGGCCACATTTTACTATAGCTTAATTGGCCGTGATGACAGCAAAGAAACAATCTGGCTCAACCGTCACAAGAGTGACGAGGATGGGAGCGATTGCAGAAGAGCATCTAGATCGGCTGTCTCTGACGCTGCAACCTGATTGAAGCGTCAGAAAACATATCTTTTGGCACGCAACGGATAACAAATGGCGCCTACCAAACGTCCAAAGACCTCGTGTTCGTCCGAATCCCAATCTTAACATACTTCATCTGCGTATAGATAAACAAAGCAGTAACGATAAAATTGAAGTTGGGCTTGTTGTCCTCCACCCGGACGGAACGTAAGAGTATAAAAACGAACAAGTTGCAGGAGTTGTGATTTCGGAGGTTCGGCGCGCCCTCCAAGCTACCTGCAGCCAGGTTTCTACGATTTTCCATATTTATCTAATTACTGCTATATGTGAATTCTTCAAACGACGAGGACACGATGAACTCACTAACCAGAATAACACGTGGGATGGGCGTTGCGTTAAAGGACGGTAGAGTGAAAGGCATTCTTGCCTTCACAGTTGGAATGATTTTATGGGCCTCGGTCTTTTATCACTTTGTCGAAGGTTGGAGTTGGCTCGACTCAATCTACTTTTCTGTCGTGACGATTTCGACCGTGGGGTTTGGTGACTTCTCACCTGAAACCGCGGCAGGGAAGATATTCACAATGATTTACATCATCGTGGGCCTCGGTGTTTTCGTGACCGCGGCGACCACAGTGGCAGATACAATCTTGTCCCAAGACGACAAAAAAGCGGACAAGTAGATTATCCCAATTTGGCCAAATCGAATTCTTGCCCAGGCATTGGTTTGACTGGGCACCTCAAGCCGTGGCCCGGATTCATTTGTGTCTTCAAGCTGATAGATGATCACTAAAATTCAAAAAAATATACATATTATGTTTTTTGAGTGTAACATTCCAAAAACATATGGAGGGATGGAATGGAAAAGACTCAGGACGCGAAGATTGTCGATCTGGCAATACGATTGCTCTTTCTCGGACTATTCCTCTACAGCGCCCTGGTCATGGTGGCCCCGCTTGCAAGTGTGGTTATCTGGGCAACGATCCTCTGTGTGGCCCTATACCCGGCATTTGATTGGCTTCAGTCCAAGCTGGGAGGGCGGAAAAAACTTGCCACGACGATCTTGGTTTTGTTGGGCCTTGTTTTGACCCTGGGGCCAGTCGCGACTGCGGTGTCTGGTGCTGCAGAACTAGGGTCCGAGTTTGCGGAACAGGCCGACAAGGGTGAGTTGAAAGTCCCACCTGCGCCCGAGGGTCTCAAGGAGTTGCCCTTGGTGGGAGACAAAATAGCCGATGTCTGGGGAATGTTTGAGCGCAATCTTGACGGCGCGCTTGCGAAGTATGGCACGCAAATCCTTGAGATCACCAAGTCGCTGTTCGGAAAGGTGTTGGGCATCGGCATCGGACTTCTTGGCTTAGCTTTGTCCGTGTTGATTATGGGAGCGTTGTTCAGTCCCGGTCCAAATTTGGTCCAGGGTCTTCAGCGCTTTGCAAACCGTGTCTTCGCACCGCGCGGCGGTGAATTCGTAACACTGGCAGGCGCAACTATTAGGAACGTGACAAAAGGCGTGATTGGTGTAGCAGCCATTCAGGCGGTCTGCGTTTGGATACTGTTGGCTTTGTTTGGGATTTCTTCGGCCGCCACGCTGGCATTTATCTGCCTGATACTTTCGATTATCCAAATCGGGCCCGGATTGGTTCTTATACCGGTAATTATTTACGCATGGAGTTCCATGTCCGGCGGAACTGCTTTGATCTTCACCGTTTTGGCCGTTCCCGTCATGATAATGGACAGTTTCCTAAGACCCGTTTTCATCTCAAAAGGCCTTGAGACCCCCATGTTGGTCATCCTCATCGGTGTTCTCGGAGGTATGATGGCGTACGGTTTGATCGGCGTCTTTATGGGTCCGGTTCTCTTCGCTGTCTTCTATGAGCTGTTCAAGGTCTGGATTGATACTTCGCCCGAAACCGAGGGCGTTGCTGAAGGTGCGACGAAATGAGGAAGACGATATGGACAACCCTGGCTGTCATTCTGATTTTTCTTGTCTGGTACCTGGTCGCTGATCGGAAAACGCCATTTACCGGGAACGCCAGAGTAAAAGCCGTGGCGACCCAGATCGTCCCGCAGGTGACAGGCACCGTGACTGACGTATTGGTCGAAAATGGCCAGATAGTCTCGGCCGGAGATGTCCTCGTCCGGATCGACGCGCGACCCTACGAGATTCAGCGCGACAAAGCGGAAGCTGATCTCGAAGCGGCCACTCAAGAAGTGGGCGCATCTTCGGCAGAGGTAAGAGCGGCACAAGCCAAACTAGCAAGGGCGCAGAGCGATCTGGATACGATGCGCATTCAAACGGAACGCGTATTTGCGCTCGAAAAGAAAGGGTTGATTGCCGTCTCAAAGGCCGATGATGCGCGAGGGCAACTGGCAGAGTCCGAGGCAAACTATGAGAATGCAAAAGCGGATCTGGAAAAAGCAAAACAGAGGCTTGGTGACGACGGGATTGAAAACCCTAAAATCCAGCGCGCGTTGGCTGCCCTGGCGGATGCAGAGCTAAACCTTGAGTGGACTGTACTACGTGCTCCGGCGACGGGTGTCATCTCAAACTTGCTGATAGCCCCCGGAACATATGCGCGATCCGGCCAGGATCTATTGACGTTTCTGGACGCAACTGACGTTTGGATCGAGGCATATTTTTCCGAGAACAACCTAGGAAGAGCTTCGATAGGTTCTCCGGTTGACGTGGTGCTGGACATGCATCCAGGTCAGATTATTCCGGGTGTCATTGAGAGCTTTAGTGCGGCTGTTTCCTTAAGTGGCGGTGATGTGCCCGGGCAATTGGCGAGCCCGCCAAGCACTAAAGGATTTTTGCGCGAGCCTGAAAGGTTTCCGGTCAGGATCGTTTTGCCCGGCTATGAAGCAGGAAGCACCGAAGATGACCTTCGCTTTCAGCTGAATGGGCAAGCCGACGTGATCATGTACCTAAGCGACAACTCGTTGCTGAACCTCGTGGGACGCACCTACATCCGCGTGGTTTCAATTCTGTCCTATGCGTACTGAGGACCAACGCTCTGTCATCCGGCTTGCGCTGGGTGTTACCGGCGTCTTTTCATTGGGCCTATTTCTTGGGTGGCCGCTTGCCGTCGTTGGGGCGGTGTTCGCCGCCCTTTTTCTACAAGCACCTGCCGCATTGCCTTTGGCAGCATTTGCCAAGCTCTTTGTCTTCTCTATTGGATTGATGTTCATTTCGTTCCTGTTGTCGTCAATCTTCTCACCATATCCGCTTGTATTTCTTATGATGGTGGCCATTGGAATAATCCTGTCTTTCATATGGTCAGTTTCAGGCGCCGGAGTTTTACCAGGTGTCATAGCGCTCATGGGCGCATTGATGATTCCGAACTTGGTTCTGCAATCACAGGACCTGGCTTTGGTGCTCGTGTATTGGATACCGTTGAACCTGCTATTTGCAGGCTTCGTATCGACGTTGATGTTCGTGTTGATACCCGGAGAACCTCAAACGGCGGCTCAAAAGAAAGCTGTGTCGCAGGCGAGTTTCGATCCACATCGCCGAATTGTCAGGATGTCTCTTGTCACAGTGCCCTTTGCTATGGCGTTCTTTATTTCCGGAGCGTCTGCATTGCTGGTTCTGTTCTTCGTCGCGCTGCTGAGCCAGCAACTCGCGGCTATGCCTGCCGCAGGTAAAACCGTTGCAAAAGCCATGCTGACGGCAAACCTCCTTGGGGCGGCAGTTTCCATCATATGCTATGAAGTAAACGTAATAGCTCCGGTTATTTTGACGCCCATTCTGCTGTGTTTTTTCTTTTGCCTGACTCTCGGAGCACTTGGAAAATCTCAAGCCCCACTCGCCGCCGCTGCCGGCTCTGCTATTACAACGGCCCTGATCGTATATGGCGGGTCGGTTGCGCCATTTTCAGACGAGGCAGACGTCAAGAGCATCACTCGAGTTTTACAAGTTGCCAGCGCCGCATTTTTTGTAATCGTTGCATATGTCGTGGTGGATGAATTCTGGCCGGAAAAGGAACGCCAGGCGACTGAATGAACTGTGTCGCTATGAGGCTCGGCGCTGAAACCGGCAGAGTTTTCAATTTGACCAGCTTTACTTAGCATCCTCGCGAGCGAATGGCGGCTTAGCCCGGAGACTGTGTGGAAACTGTCGGGGTTTTCATCACAAACGTAATTACACCTGCTCATCTACTGCGTCCCGCAACCCCTTGCGCAACAAGCTGAGACTGAGTTGTAAGCGTTGCATCTGACCGCCAAAATAGCCCCTGATCTGCCTACCTTCGGCAATTTGTGATGCGTCCAAAAGGGTACAGGCATCATGAATTCTCAAGCTTTAGATGAGCTAGCAAGTGATCAGAAAATTGAAAACATCTTCCACGCGTTCGGCCACTCCATCCCTGTCGGGAAGGATTGCCGCCGTCGGCGCCCACACAGCTTACATTGAACCTGGGAGCCCGTGGGAGAACGGATACTGTGAAAGCTTCAATGGCCGGTTCAGGGATGAGCTACTCAACGGTGAAATCTTCTACAGCCTACGCGAAGCCCAAATACTGATCGAACAATGGAGGAGACACTACAACACCAAACGCCCCCACAGTGCTCTGGGCTATCGCCCGCCAGCGCCCGAAACCATCATCTCAATGGATCAAAGGCCAATGATGCAATAACAATCAACTTGGACCCGTCAGATGAGGCTGCTCAAGGGTCCTCGGACGCATTGCAGGAGCTCGCCGCCATTTTCCCGGACACAGCCACGCCGAATGGGCTTGGATTCGGCCGGGCAGCCCGCCTGATCCTGCGAGAATTCGAAGCCCGCGCGCTGGCTTAGACCCCGCGCAAGTGCCCACCCACGTCCTGCGGTGCCAGTGCGACCGTTTTGATAACTGCAAAACAGGGTTTGCCCGGTTCCAATCCCAACGCTTCGACGGAACGGCGGGTGACCCGCGCCAAAACAGAACCCGCGGGCGTTCTTACGGACACGATTGCACCCGGCCCTTCGCCTGCGCGGATCGTGTCGACTGTTCCTTCCAGCACATTCAGGGCCGAAAGACCCTCGGGGCGTTTGCTGGACAGAATAACCTCTTGCGCGGGAATGCGGATTCGCAGTTCTTCCGCAATTTGCAGGGGTACCCGGGGCAGAAACAATGACGACCCGCCTGCGTCCAACTCAGTCAGCCCGTCCGAATGATGTTTGACGACCCGAACCTGCAACACTGCACCGACAGCCCGCACACCAGCTGGTGCGACTGACGGATCGGCCAATACTTCGGAGGCAGGGCCATGCCGTAAAACCTTTCCCTCTTGCAGAGCGACAACCGATGTCGCCAAGCGCGCAACTTCTGCGGCCGAGTGTGTGACGTACAAAATCGGCACCGAAACCTCATCCCGCAGCCGCTCGAAGTACGGCAGGATCTCGGCCTTTCGTGCGTCATCGAGAGCCGCCAGAGGTTCATCTGCCAGGATCAGTCGTGGACTGGCCAAAAGAGCGCGTCCAATGGCAACGCGCTGCTTTTCTCCGCCGGACAACCCCGAGGGGCGCCGGTTCAACAGGTGCCCGATCCCGAGCATTTCAATCACTTTGTCCGGGTTTTCGCGGCGCGCGCCCTTGGGCGCGAACCATTTTCCATAGAACAGGTTCTGGTGCACGGTGAGATGTGGAAACAGACGACCTTCCTGAAAGATGTAACCCAGCCGTCTTTTGTGCGGCGGCAACCAAAGGCCCTGCGCGGTGTCAAACAGCTCCCACTCATCGACGGCAACGCGACCGGCCATGGGTTTCACCAAGCCGGCGACGGCGTTGACGATGGTTGTCTTTCCAGACCCGGATCGCCCAAACAGAACCGTCACACCGGGAGGGGCATCAAAACTCAGGTCCAGCTTGAGGTCGGGCAGATCGTGCTGCAAACGAACGGACAAGCTCATGATCCGGCCACCCGCGCCGCAACGCGCCGCCCAATGAATTCGGACAACAGCAGCGCGCTCATGGCAACCACGATCGAGATGACCACTAAACGGGTGGCCGCAGCTTCGCCGCCCGGAACTTGCAGGAAGGCATAGACCGCTGACGGCAGGGTTTGCGTCTGACCGGGGATGTTCGACACAAAGGTAATCGTTGCCCCGAACTCTCCCATCGCTTTGGCAAAGGCCAGTATTGCCCCGGCGATGACGCCGGGCAGGATCATCGGAAGGGTCACCGTGGCAAACACAAACAGGCGTGATGCACCCAGTGTGGCTCCGGCCTGTTCCAGTTTGGGATCCACAGCTTCGATCGACAGGCGTATGGCCCGCACCATCAGCGGAAATGCCATGATACCCGCGGCAAGGACGGCGCCAGTCCAACGAAACGCCACGACAATTCCGAACTCTGCCAGCAACTTGCCCAGCGGCCCCTGAATTCCAAATGTCAGAAGAAGCAGATAGCCGGTCACCACCGGCGGCAGGATCAACGGCAGATGCACCAGCCCATTCAAGACCTGCCGACCCGGAAACCGCCAACGTGCCAGCGCGTAGGCAACGAATATGCCCAACGGCAATGTCACCAGTGTTGCCCAAAACGACACACGTAGCGACAACTTCAGCGCCTCAAGCTCTGCAGGTCCCAACCACCCCATACCGCTATCCGTTCGGCAGGGTGAAACCCTGCTTTTCAAAAACAGCCCGCGCGGCCTGAGATTGCAGGTGATTCAGAAACACCCGCGCGGATTCAGCACCGGCAGCCGTCAGAGCCGCCGGGTAGATGATGGGCGGATGCAGGTCGGGCGAAAATTCGGCGATGACACGAACCCGTCCCTCGACCTGCGCGTCGGATCGGTAGACGATCCCCATTGGGGCAGCACCTGTGGCAACAAGTGCAAGGGCTGCGCGCACGCTATCCGTCTGGGCGATCTGACCCTGAATGCCCTGCCACAGCCCCAGGCTTTCCAACGCCGCCTTTCCGTAGATCCCAGCCGGCACGGCATCAACCAGCGCCATGGCCAGATATCCACCATCCAGTGCGGAGCCCAAAGCGACCCCGGGCCGCATTTCGCCAATGTCAGCCCCTTCGCTCCCAGCGACCAGAACCAGGCCATTGCCCAGCAAATCTACACGAGTTGTGGGGTCAATTAGGCCCTGATCTTGCAGCACATTCATCCAATCAACGTTGGCGGAGATGAACAGATCTGCCGGGGCACCCAACTGAATCTGGCGCGCCAGAACGGACGAGGCCGCGTAGGATATAGTTATGCCCTGTCCAGTTTCCTGCTCAAATTCAGGTGCAATCTCATCAAGGGCAGTTTTGAGGCTGGCCGCTGCAAACACCAAAATCCCCTCGGCCCCCGCGCGAAGCGGGGCCAGCGTCAAAGCGCCCAGAACCAGGGCCGCTATCAAAACTCGGCGCGCGTGGGACAGGATCGGTTTTCTCCCGCCTGGAAAGTTGCAGTTCCTTTGGGGATATCTGAGGCGGCAGGTGACACGCAAGCGCCTTTGCAATCACCCACGAGGTAGAACGCAAAACGATAAGCCCCTCACAATCGAAAAGACCCCGCAACACGAGGCACGGCGAATTTCCTGCCCGATTGAATTGTCAGTGGCCAACAAATCAGATTCTGGGAAAGAAATTCTGCCAGACCCTCTTGCACCCGGGCGCAGGCTTAGCTAAATGCACCGTCACGGGTGATTAGCTCAGTTGGTAGAGCGCTTCGTTTACACCGAAGATGTCGGGAGTTCGAGTCTCTCATCACCCACCATCCTTTCCCCACAATGTGTCAAGCTCTTAAGCGACTAGCACCTATTGTTGTGCCGCCCGTGGAACTGTGTTTGCTGCGCATCGTCTTTGCATTCTGGTAGGTAGTTTGCTCTGTATTTCTCTATTAGCTCGAGTTTATTGCCCCCCAGCTTTAGACAACATAGCCTTCGCATAATCACGTTTTGCTGTTGCGCTGTCCTCGAAGCGAGCATGCACGACGCAATAGAATAGAGTACTGTCATCTAGACCGTTGCGAGGTGTAAACCAATCAAAGGGTTCGGTCAGCTCTACCGATGCAAACTGGCTAGTTGGAGGCGCAACAGGTGCCAAATTGGCTTCACTATTTGTAATATCATCGAGCAGCGTTGGACGGGCCGTGCCGGTATCCGGTGTGAGAATACCCATGATCTGCTCGCGACCAGCCGGAACGAAACGCCCGCTCTCCTCGACTGGAAACCGGACCGGCTGTCCGGCATAAACATCTCGCTGCACTTCACTGTTCTTAACAACAAGGGTTCCGTTAACGAGCACGTACGGAATGCCTTCTGACGGAAGACCTTGCTGACCAAGAGTATAGTTCGCCTTTTCGGTCACAGTCTCCGGATCAAAAATCGTGATGTCCGCGACCATGCCTTCTTGCATACGCCCACGCACATGCATTGCACGCAGGCCCGTGTCACCTAAACGCTTAGCATGGATGTAGCTTAGCTGAGTAAGTGTGAGCATAAGCGGCACATTCGCTTCACGGGCCAGTCTCAGGACAAGCGCGTGGCTGCCTGCTGACCGAGGATGCCCTGCATAGTCTTCGTAGGGGGCATCCCAACTCATCAAATTGCCCTCGATGTCTAGCCCGGCCATACCGTCGCCCGAGATGCCATAGCCTGCGATAGTGATCCAATCATTCAGCCATTGCTCCCTTGGCGGGCTAAAAACAATTGCCGTCCGTCCCGGCTCATTCTCAGCGAAACTCAAGAATTCGTCTTTTGTCACGAAGCGGTCAAGTTGAGGGTCAAAAATGGTGTCTTCGTATTTGTACCCCATCGAGCCTTCCCAATTTTCAGGGGCGATGATCGAGGCTCCGTAGTTTCCCGATCCGGCGGTCCAAGGATAGTAACTGGACCAGACATTGTAGCCTTGATCGCGGGCCATTTGGAGTTTTTCCTGATTTTCCCACCAGCCATAATCATTGTCATGGTGTATGTGGAGCGGTGCGCCAAGCACCATCGCGTTGACCAAGATTTCATTTACACCCGTCTGTGTTTCTGTCGGCGTCGAAGCACTGGGATGAAATCGGTGATGGACGGAGGTCAATCTACCGTAACGCGCTGCAGCCCGCTGTGCTTGGAACATCTCATAGGTGGTAATACCTTCGCGGGCGTAGCCGATGGTCGATCCCACACCGAGGGCCCCAAGACGTAGTCCCTCATCCAGCTGGGCAGTGATTTTGTTCATCTGCTCACGGTTGCTTGGTACAGAAGACCACCCCTCGACACCGTCTTCCACCGATTGTGCCCTCAGTGCGAAGAAGTTCCGGAAGTCTATATCCCCACCTTCGAGCACGAGGCCGTCGTGAACCCGCATCCGAGCGAATTCTTGTCCAACGACCGTGCCATAGTTTGCCTGTGTTGCGCCTTCGCGCGCACTATACCATTCGTCGATGTTCGCTGCCCCAACCTCAAAATCCATTTGAGTCGTAACGCCATCACGAAGGTTTACCTTGATACCCCAAGGGTCCAGCCCGTGCTGCTCGAGATCGATAAACCCGGGGGCAACAACGTGCCCTGTTGCGTCGATGGACTCGCTACCATTAATTTCTTCGTCAGTAATTGCAGTGATCCAGCCGTTGCTTATTCCCACGTTAGCGATCTGATCGAACCCGGTTTCCGGGTCCATTACCCGACCGTTGAGAATGACAACGTCGTAAGTCTGCGCGAAACACAAAGTCGAACACACAGACAACGTGCATGCCAGAAACAAGGTACGCATGGATAGATCCTCTCTCTTATCGACAAAACTGAGTGTTTTGTTGTTTTTGGCGTCTGCTTTCGACTCACATTAGAAAACGATCCGGGTTCTTAGGCCGAACAGCGTAATGCTGTCCTGAGTGGGGTCCTGCAGCGGGTCAGAAATGAACTGCAGCGACGGCGTGATCTGCAGTCCGGGCGAGATTGAAAAACGGTAGAATGCTTCGAGCGTGAACTGGTCACCGTCTATGCCTCTTGCCTCGGCCCAGTTCAGGCCCAGCCCGGCCAGGTCAGTATTGCGACCGTAATATCCCAGACCTGCAGAGATGGACCGATCGTAAAGCGCCGCTGTTCCTTTTGAGGCGCCTGCCCGAAAGAATGGCATCCATTTATTGCCAACAAACCATGCCGCTGAAAATGCAGCCCCATAGTCTTCAGGGCGGCTGCCATCGTCGGCTGCATCCGCATGCCAAAGGGTCAGGTGGATATTATCGAAGTAAATGCGATCAAAGCCGGAGGTGTAACCAAGCTCGAGTGACTTGAAGAGATTGCCATCGCTAAACACATCAAAGTTTGGATCAGACGGGTCGGCGTTTGCGTCTGAGACGCTCGCAACAGCGTAGAAGTTTTCGCTCAACTTTATCCCACCGGCAATGCCAAGACCTTGGTTGGGCGTGTTAATTGTCGGATTGGTATTAAAAGACAGGTTTTGGAAACCACTGTAAGGGCTGACCAACCCATAGATATCCACAAAGTCCGTTACATCAATCTGCCCGACTTGCAGCGTCCACGCGCCGTTCTCGGCACTTTGGGTCCAGAACAGGTTGGTCAGCAGTAAACCATTATCGTTGAAGGCCGTCCCTGTGATCGAAAGGGCTCCACCATCTAGCCCAAGGAATTGCGGGGCAACATTGGTATAACTGTGCCTGTCTTCGATCTTGAATGTCAGAGACCCCCGTTCAGTCGCCTGCCAACTGCCATAGAACCGCGCAATTCCGCTGGCAGCTTCGCCTTGCCCCAGATCCGCGTTCGTGGTTTGGCCCAACGCCAAATAGTCCACGTTGAACCGAAACCCACCCTCAGCCAGTCGGTCTTTCCACTGAAACCAACCCGGTGCAATATTGCGCGGAAAATCGGAACGATATTGCGGATCAGTTAGCCCATCTCCGGGCTCTAGATCAGCTTCGACGGAAGATGGCCCGGATAACCCCTGGGCCGACGCTGCGCCAGCAAAGACAATACTCAGTGCGACAACGAGAAGTCTTATCATTCAGACGCCTGTGCCCCGCCGGTCTTGCGACTGCCCGCCGCTCGGATACGATCAGCGGCGCGCTGCTTCCATTCCAGCCCGTCTGCTTCGGTTTCCAGAGTTTCGACACGTTCCGTATCCAGCTGGTATGTCGCATTCATGTGCATGAGGCCGTCCACAACCATCATATTCTGAACAGTGGGATCGATAGTCAGCTTGCCCGTCAGCCGAACGGGTTCGTGGAAATAGCTGGGCGTCCAGTCTCCATTCAACCGCACACGGATCATTTGGTTGGGCGGAGGTGGTGGCATGTGGCTACACATACCTCGTTCTGGCACTAGATACGCCACAGATCGCCCGTCTGGATCGCTCGGGCCCGGAATGGCAAAGCCCGCGATTGTTATTGTTTGACCATCGAGTTGAGGATTTCCGCTCGTTCCTGCCTTTCGTCGCCGTTCTTTCACAAGTTCTCGTTGATCGAGCAGCCAGTCGACATCAACGCCAACTCCCGCCAAGGCATCCTCGGTCTCGGTCAGAAGCTCCTGCCATTTCTGTCTTTCTTCCGCGCTGCCAGCGTCTTGCTGCAGCCTGCCACGCATCCGCACAACGAAAAGGACGTCGTCGAACTGTTCGGGGCTGAGGTCCCGATAGGGATCTTCAAAGGCCTGCACAGATGGGTCTGGAAGATCGACCCAGTCCAGCGCCGTTCTTGGCGTTGCCATGGCGGAATGACCGTAACAGACCAAACCCGCGAGCAAGATGGAGCGAAACCAAAAGAACATGAATACTCTCCGGTCGAGTTTTGGGGTTATTTCAGTGTATTTTTGTATATCACACCGTCCTTCATGATCAGCCGGATCGTATCAGGGCTTTCAGGCCTCGGGTCGGCGCCAAACCACTGATCACCAGTTCCTACTACTGAGAAGTCTTCTAGTGGGTTACCGTCGATCAGCAGGATGTCCGCATAGGCCCCTTCCTCGATCACACCCAGTTTGCCTTCGGTATACGGGTTCATAAAATCCCCTGACAGAGCGACGACTTCACCGCCCGTCGATGTCAGCGTGACCATGGACGTATAGGGGCCAAAAAAATCATTGTTTAAGTGTTTTTCGTAGGCAATCTGGATATTGCACGCCTCTACCGAACCAACACAGTCTGTCTGGAAACCCCGTTTCACCGGGCATTCTTTCATATTGTCGATATAGCCAGCAAATGTGGCCGACGCAGACTTTGCCTTGGCCAGGCTCGCCGGAACATCCGCCACAGCCGGAATGTCGAGAAGGCCGGGGTCAAATGCCGTTAGGTTTGTTGTAATGTACGCACCCTTCTCGTTCATGACTTCGGCAATTTCGCAGTCAAAAGAAAAACCATGTTCGATTGACATAACACCTGCGTCGAGCGCACTCAGGATAGCTTCCTTACGATAGGAATGCGCCATGACATAGCTGCCATATTCATTCGCGACCTGGACGGCGGCTCTGATTTCTTCGGGCGAGCCGGCCAGCAATTGCCAAGGGTCGAATGCCGACACGACACCCCCGGATTGCATGAATTTCAATTGCGTCGCGCCCATACGAAAGTTGTTACGTGCGAATTTATAGACGTCATCAACACCACTGACCTCCTGAGCCATGTTCAGCCGACCCATGTTTGTCTCCGAACCAGGTGGTGCCGTGAAGTTCGCGAAGTCAGCGTGACCACCGCGTGTTCCAATAAATGCCCCAGATGGATAGTAACGAGGACCCTCGATTTGGCCCGTGTCTATCGCCCTACGTAGTCCGCCATTAGCGCCACCAGCATCCCGGACAGTGGTGAAACCCTGCATCAAATACATCTCGGCCATCCGCGCACCGTGTATGGCAAAATCCTCCCAGGTCGTGTTGGCCTCCATCGCAGGCAAGGTCGGTCCCATCAGCATGAGATGCGCGTGCAGCTCAATAAACCCGGGGGTAAGTGTCCGTCCCTCTCCGTCAATGACTGTAGCATTAGGGGCATCGATCGCATCGGTTGATACGGACTTAATCAGGTTGCCCTCGACCAATACGCTGGCATTCTCGATGCGCTGTTCATTCACGCCGTCGAAGATATGCACGTTGGTAAACAACGTTTGGGGTTCTTCTTGATCCTGAGCCTGCGCGGACGCTGAAAAAGAAAGACCTGCAGCGACAATTACCGTCGAGCAAAGCGACATTCGTAGACCGGACATAAGTACTCCCTTCATATTCATGTTTTGCCAACTGTAGTCCGGAAATCTTTGCCTCGGTTGCCACTTTTGAATTGGCGTGTTCGAATGTGATCGTAAAAATGGCCACTAAATAAACCGACCAATCATCACAAGGGTGACGAGCTTGCCTTTCAACTCCACCTCTCAAGAGCATAGCGAGGGCTTTATTCGCCTCTCCTTAGCCGCTCCGTTTTTGCAGTATCTCACCGAACGCAAGATCAATCCGCAACCAGCATTGGACCAGGTCGGATTGAAAGCCGAACTGTTGTCTGACCCATCCGTGTTCGTTCACTCAGAGCTGGTCTACGGTTTGGTGAATGCCTTCTCAGAAGTATCAGGGGATCGATACCTAGGACTGAATGTAGGTGAGGTGTTTGACCTAAAAGGATGGCCGCCCTTCGCTCAAGCCTTGCAATCAACAAAAACGCTATACGAGTTTTTTACCCGCTTTGTTGGGCTCGTACCGCAGGAGTCCAATTCTGTGCGGCACAGCCTTGTGATTGAAGCAGGCAAGGCGACTTATCGTATCGAGAGGCAACAGGAACCAACTGTCCCGCCCATTCAGGTGACCGGTTTTGGTGCCGCAATCTATGTACGCCTATTGCAGACCGTCGTCGGAGATTCTTGGGATTCTTCGCGTGTGCGATGGGAAAGCAGATACATCAATGGGCTGCCTATCGACTACAAAGGGATCGAGGTTGGCCTTGGGACTGATCCCGGAATGCAAATTAGTTTTCCTGTGGAATGGTTGTTTTTGCACCATGTCTCTGAGGGCTCTACCAAGCCCATAGCTTCACCTCAACAAGAGGAAGAAGTAACCGTGGTGGCAGCTTTGCGCTCTGTCTTACGGGACAAACTAGATGAAACCAATTTGGGGCCAGAGATGGTGGCTGGAATGCTGGGAATACGCCCGGAACGGTTTCTGAAAGCGCTTCAGCAACAAGGCACAACTCTACCCCGTGAAACCAAACGGCTGCGTGTCGATGTCGCCAAAGAGCACCTCAAAGAAGACCAGATGACAATTGCGGAGATTGGTCTGATGCTCGGCTATTCCGACAAGTCCCATTTCACTCGCTTTTTTCGAGGTCAAACCGGAATGACACCGACCAATTTCCGCCTTGGATCATAACTAAAGCGCGACTGCTCGTATTGGCTGCCCACAGTTTCCCAATGTTTGTCCAAACAGGGCAAACAAAAATTTGGAGTCCATTTTTTAGAGTCCGTATCTGAGGATTGAAAAGGGAATATTGCCCTATCGGCACCATTGGCGTAACATGCAGCGCTATGCCATCGCTGCAGCAACTAATTAATTTTGTGCGGTCGGCCACATACTTGATCGCAGCAAGCTGTCATATTCTAATGAACCGTCACGCAGATTTTGCTACTTTCAAACCACTGACAACACTTTCGGCTTTCGCTCCCCATTGAGTCTATCAATAGGATCATTTGACCATCTAGATCGCTTTGACAGGCGTGTGATGGCTTTCAACGTGTTTAGCGTTATTCACTCTGCATGCCGCTAAACGACCGTAAGTGAGTCATCCTCATCCCTGGTGACGTTGAAAACGACATCTTCGAAATCGTAATCGCCCCCACCCGTCAAGTCCTCGAAACCGATGGTCATTGACTGGCCACCCGACACGACACCCGAAAGCACGTGTTGCTGATCGTCACTGTTCAAGGCCGCCTTTTCAGCGTGAAACGTGGTGACGCCGGCAGAATTCCCATTCACCGTCAAAACGAAATCAAATTCGTCGTCCACATCTGCCATGGCACCATTGCCGGCAACAAAACCCAGGTCGTCGCTGTCTGAAAGGGTCTGGGTCCAATCCGCGCCATCTTGCACAATGAAGAACCCAAGGCGACTTCCGTCGGCCAAGTTACTTAATTCAACTGTGCCATTCGCATCATTGGCGTTTTCAAAAATTAGACGCACATTCGCAATCTCGCCATTGCTCAGGATATCGTAAACGCCAAGAACGTTGTCAAAATCTGCGGTTCCAAGCTTGACCAATTGTATCTGAAAGTCTGTCGTGTCGTCCCCCTCGAGAAAGGCTTTGTTCACGATGCCGTTGATCACGCTGCTGTCAACGCGGACCCCTGGCGCAAGGTCAGGCAGAAATTTAGCATAGCTGACCACGGTGTTTCCATCCTTGGTGATGGCAAAAAAGTCGCCGCCCGACTGCCCGCCGTCCAGCGAAATCGTCAGGTCCGTCGTGCCGTCGCCATCAAGATCGAAACCCACGTTCGAGCCATCGGTGAAACGGACGTTGGACCGGTTTAGCTCAACCCCTTCGATGACCAGGGATTTTCCCACGCCGAACCCGCTGACAATACTCTGGTTCAGCTCTTCCGGCGTCACTCTGAGTGTGTCCGTGTCCCCGAACGACAGATACTCTTGCGAGGATGTCGAAACCGGTTCTGCCGGTTCGCCCGGATCGGGAACGACCGGTACCGGATCTGCTGGCGTATCAGAACCACCGGCATCCGAACCGGCGCCGGTGTCCAACTGGACACTCGCCGTGGTGCGGGCAAAATTCTGAGTCACAATGACGGCAGGAACGCCGCCGAATGATCCAATTTCTATTCCGATGCCGATATATGCCAGGTTCGGATTCAGAATGTTGGCGCGGTGATTGGGGCTGTTCATAAGTGCATTGTGCAAATCGACGACATCGTCCGAAAACCCCGGCTCTCCGCGTTGGCTTTGCCAGGCAATGTTCTCGGCAGTGGACCAGGACCCGGACAATACAAAACCCGCGTCTCGCATGCGCTGGGTGGCCGAGCTGCCACCCTCACCCGTATGCGAGAAATCACCGGATTCCAGCATCCACTGGCTGTGCTCTTCGGCCGAAGCGTTCAAGCGGAGTTCCAGCTGAACGGAGTCAAAGCCACGCGATGCACGTTCTGCATTGATCAAATTAAGCATTTCACGCTCAAGCGTGCTGGCCTGCGACATCGTCCATCCCCTGATTCAGCGCAATCGTCGAAGCAAACTCGTTCAGATTTCCACAAACTGCAGTCGAAAAAGCGCGCGCAAGCTTTAAACGGCAGAGTTTCGCTCGACGGGCTAGTGCGAACGGCGATATTTTGCGAAACACGCATCCGTTGGATGTAATAGGTTCCCACGTTTACATTGATAGCCGCCCACCAAAGGCGGCTTAGATCAGGCGATCCATGCGGCGATGGCGCCGGAAATGGGATAAAAAAGCTGGCGATCCCGGAAGGACTCGAACCCTCAACCTGCTGATTAGAAGTCAGCTGCTCTATCCAGTTGAGCTACGGGACCGCTGGGCCCTTCTTGCTGTTTTTACTTCCGGGGTTCAAGAGCCAAGCGCATAAAGGCGCTGTTCGGGTCGTCTTCATATCCAAAAATCGGACCGCAATAGGAATACCCAAGCCGTTCATATAGCTTACGGGCGGCCGCATATTCCGGCAGATGTTCCGCACCTGTTTCCAGAACCAAAGCCGCCACCCCTTGGATGCCGGCCTCATCAGTCAGGTGGTTCATCATCTGACGCGCCAAACCGCGTCCACGCACCTTCGAGATGATGTGAACGGACTTCACCTCGGCCGTTCCGTCCGGCAACGCCTTTAACGCTCCGCAGCCGACGGGCTGTCCGTCCTCAAACATGGCCCAGAACCTGATGCCCTCGGCAGCCAGAGCCTGGGCATCCATGGTATGGTTGCTTTCCGCAGGTCCGGCAGTTTCGCCATGTGCAAAATGCGCCTCAATCAATGGGCGCAGCGCGTCCGAGGTCGGGTCGGCCTCATGGATTTCGATCATTCAGTGGGTCCAGGGTGCGCGCCGATCGGTGGCGAAATTCTCACCATAGCCGCGCGAACGCAGGTTGGGTTTGCGTTTGTGCGGTTCGCTAACCTGGACTTCGATGCCATTGTCCTTGGCGTAATCTAGGGCCTCTTCTTTGGTGTCGAACTTCAGGCGCACTTGAGTTTGCGTGTCGTCGGAAGACGTCCAGCCCATCAGCGGATCAACCTCACGCGACGACGCGGGCGCGTATTCCAGAACCCACTTGCGGGTCTTGGCCATCCCCGAAGTCATTGCGTTCCTGGCAGGCTTGTAAATCCGTGCGCGCATGTCGCCCCTCCGTCCTCACTTGGCTGAGATTGTTTATGCGTCAGAGTACAGGCTGGGACAAGATGGGAATTGTCGCGGCTGGTCACGCCCTGATGTCAGAAACTGTCATCAGGGCCTTTTATAAATCGTGCAAGGCCATCAAGAGGACACCGACATGATCCACCACAGAAAAAGCCTGGAAATCGACGCCCGGCCCGAATCCCTTTGGGCCATTCTAAGCCGTTTCATGCATATCGACGAATTCGCACCACAAGTCGCCTCGGTGGATGCGCTGACGACTGGGCCAGACGGCGTCGGGTCGAAACGGCGTTGCCACTTTGAAAACGGCACCTCGCTGGTCGAGGAAGTGACCGATTGGCAAGTCAACAAAGGCTATCGCGTACGCTTGTCAGAGATGCCGGCGATGCCTTTGACCCAAGCACATGCGTCCATCACCATCGAACCCCTCGCGAATGGCCATTCGCGAGTCGTCTGGAGCATGGATTACCAGATGAAATATGGCCCGCTGGGCTGGCTGATGGGTCAAACACTGATGAAGGCGATGATGGGCCGGGTTCTGGAGAGCAATCTGAAAGCGCTGGCCGACAAGGCGCAATCGGTTCAAATCCCCGATGCTCAGTATGCCTATTACTGAAACTGAGTTTCTGAACCGGATCAGGCCTTGCAGTTGGACAAAATAAGAACAAATGTAAGGGCCTGACCCGGAGCCTGCCTATGCCCTATGCCCATTCCGACAAGACACAGCTGACCGCTGATGACGTTCGCGCGCGCCTGAAGCTCGAGGGCGGCAAGCAGTTCGTCATGCATACCGAGTTCGCGCCTGCTGGTGATCAGCCAACTGCGATCAAGGAACTGACCAACGGTATCTTTGATGGCGAAAGAGAACAGGTTCTGCTGGGCGCGACGGGAACCGGCAAGACGTTCACTATGGCCAAGGTGATCGAAGAAACCCAGCGCCCCGCGATCATCCTTGCGCCCAACAAGACGCTGGCGGCCCAGCTTTATGGCGAATTCAAAGGCTTCTTCCCCGAAAACTCGGTCGAATACTTCGTCTCTTACTACGACTACTACCAACCCGAAGCCTATGTCGCGCGGTCAGACACCTATATCGAGAAAGAATCCCAGATCAACGAACAGATCGACCGGATGCGCCACTCGGCCACCCGGGCGCTGCTGGAACGCGATGACGTGATCATCGTGGCCTCGGTCTCGTGCATCTACGGTATCGGCTCGGTCGAAACTTACGGAGCGATGACGCAGGATCTTAAGGTCGGCAACGAATACGACCAGCGTCAGATCATGGCCGATTTGGTGGCCCAACAATACCGTCGTAACGATCAGGCGTTTCAACGCGGCTCGTTCCGCGTGCGCGGTGATTCACTGGAAATCTGGCCTGCCCACCTTGAGGATCGCGCCTGGAAGTTTTCGTTCTTTGGTGAGGAGTTGGAGACTATCACCGAATTCGACCCGCTGACCGGCGAACGCGCCGCGTCGATGGAGCAGGTGCGCGTCTATGCGAATTCCCACTACGTGACGCCGAAGCCAACGATGAACCAAGCGATCATCGGCATTAAAAAGGAACTGCGCATCCGGCTGGACCAACTGGTTGGCGAGGGCAAGCTGCTGGAAGCCCAACGGCTGGAACAGCGCACCAACTTCGATCTGGAAATGCTCGAGGCGACTGGCGTGTGCAACGGGATCGAGAACTACTCGCGCTATCTCACCGGCCGCGCACCGGGCGAACCACCCCCGACCCTGTTCGAATTCATCCCCGACAACGCCATCGTCTTCGCTGACGAATCCCATGTCAGCGTGCCGCAGATCGGCGGCATGTACCGGGGCGACTATCGACGCAAATTCACGCTGGCCGAACACGGGTTCCGCCTGCCGTCCTGCATGGACAACCGACCCCTCAAGTTCGAGGAATGGGACGCCATGCGCCCGCAATCCGTCTTCGTTTCCGCCACGCCCGCGAAATGGGAGATCGAACAGACCGGCGGTGTTTTCACCGAACAGGTGATCCGCCCCACAGGCCTGCTGGACCCCGAGGTCGAAATCCGCCCTGTCGGCATGCAGGTCGACGATCTGCTGGACGAGGTGCGCAAGGTCGCCGCCGATGGCTATCGCACGCTGGTCACCACCCTGACCAAACGCATGGCCGAGGACCTGACTGAATACATGCACGAACAGGGCATCAGGGTCCGCTACATGCACTCCGACATCGACACGCTGGAACGCATCGAAATCCTGCGCGACCTGCGGTTGGGCGCTTTTGACGTGCTGATCGGGATCAACCTGCTGCGCGAAGGGCTCGACATCCCCGAATGCGGGCTGGTCGCTATTCTGGATGCGGATAAGGAAGGCTTCCTGCGATCCGAGACCTCACTGGTCCAGACCATCGGCCGCGCCGCGCGGAACGCCGATGGCCGGGTGATCATGTATGCCGACAAAATCACCGGCAGTATGGAGCGCGCGCTGGATGAAACCAATCGTCGCCGCGCCAAACAGATCGCCTATAACGACGAACACGGCATCACCCCCGCGACGGTGAAGAAGAATGTCGAGGACGTTCTGGCCGGTCTCTATCAGGGCGACGTCGATATGAACCGCGTCACCGCCACCATCGACAAACCAATGCACGGCGCGAATCTTGAGACCCATCTGGACGGTCTGCGCGACAAGATGCGCAAGGCCGCCGAGAACCTGGAATTCGAAGAGGCCGCCAATATCCGGGATGAGATCAAGCGCCTGGAAGCGGTCGATCTGGCCATCGCCGATGACCCCATGGCGCGTCAATGGGCGGTCGAGAAAGCCTCGGAAGACGCGGTGAAATCGCGCGGACGGTCAACGGCTGGCAGGCCAGGGCAGCGGGGTGGGAATGTGAAGAGAAGGAAGCGGTAGGATAAAATTGACTGTAGTGGTCAAGTTAGCAGTTTAGTTGGCACAAGCCCTGGACTGAACCTATGTACTTCGCCGCGTGACCTTGATCCGGATCAATGTCGAAACATGAATATGTTGGCAGGGTGCGACGCATGAAGGCTCACAATCCAACCGGCGTAGACGCTTACAAACCTGCACAGATTGCAGAACTGGTTGAAACATCTGGTATCGCAAAGGCACATCTTTCCATCGTTCAAACGCTGACACTTGCAATACTCGCAGGTGTCTTCATTGGCTTCGGTGGGGCCGCCTACACTATGGTTATGACCGGCGTAGATCCCGGATTTGGGCCAGCCCGGTTTCTTGGTGGGGTGGTGTTTTCTCTGGGCCTGATCCTTGTGGTCGTCGGTGGGGCGGAACTGTTCACTGGAAACGCGCTGATGACCATCGCGGCAGTGGATCGAAAAATCTCGATGCGTGACCTATTGAGGAACTGGGGATTCGTGTATCTCGGGAATTTAGTCGGAGCCGTCGCACTAGTCCTGGCTTGCGCTGCAAGCGGTTTGCTGGAAGGACCAATGGGGGCTACTGCTGCAGCGATCGCAAATGGCAAGATTGATCTCTCTCCAACGCAAGCCTTTTTGCGTGGCATTCTGTGCAACGCCTTAGTCTGTCTTGCTGTCTGGATGAGCTTCGCCGCCAGATCGGTCGTGGGAAAGGTCATGGCAATACTCTGGCCAATTGCGGCGTTTGTTCTGTTGGGTCTCGAACACTCGATCGCTAATATGTACCTACTGCCTCAGGGTGCACTAGCAGGTGCCAAACTCGGTTGGGGCGCCGCCATTAGCAACCTTTTCTGGGTCACGGTCGGTAATGTAGTCGGAGGCGCGGGCGGTGTCGCGCTCGCCTATCGGCTTGCCTATTTGGGCAAGGCAAGCGGCTGACACTAGCTCAAGTCCTGTCTCGATTGACGATAGCCATACACTTCAAACTTGCAGCCCAGCGCTCCCTGCTTCACGTTTGAAATCACAAATTGTGATTCCAAACGGTTGCCATGACGAACCCCAAAAACCTGCCCAGCACGCATGAGGTCCAAAGCGCCATTCACCGCGTGCGCGGCACCCGTGTAGTGCTGGCCGAGGATCTGGCACAGTTCTACGGAAAATCCGTCAGCGCGTTCAATCAGGCCGTATCGCGCAACAAGGACCTGTTCGAAGGTTACCGCTTTCAGCTGACCGATGCCGAGGTCGCCGATTTGCAATCACAGAATGTGATCTCAAAACCCAAAGGACGTGGTGGGCGGCGGGTCAATCCATGGGTCTATTCGGATTACGGCGTGGCCATCGCCTCGGCCCTGTTCAAGGACCCGCGCGCGATCAAGATCACGCGAATGATCACCGAGGCCTTTGTCGACGGTGCAAATGCGCTGGCCGAGACCCCGCGCAGCGTACCGGAAATCCTACCGCCCGAGAGCGCCCCTGCCCCGCTGCTGCCCAATGGCGATCAACTGCGTGATCTGGCCGAAAACATCCTCGATTCCGGGCAACAGAGCCTCGTCGACTATATCGCCAACCCCACTACCAAGCGGCAACAGGCGGTGGCGATGATCATGAAAACTCTGGCTGAGACCGCCGGCGAAGAGGTGCGCACCCAGCAGGAACGCCTGCGCCTGCGCATTGCCGAGCGTCTGGCCACCGGTGACTACACGGATGACGGCGACCGAAAACAACTGCTGGAATTGCTGCAGGCGATGAAGGGCTAAACACCCAATTCCGCCCGCAATTTCTTGGTCAGCTTGGCCACGACCAACTCGTAGGACGTCACGATATGCTCGCGCAGCGACGCATCGCTCATCCCGCGTTCGTCATAGACCTGTAGCCATTTCATGCCCCGCGACGCCAGATAAGGCGCTGGGCGGATGCCGGGTTCGCTGCCCAGCACCTCAAAAGCCAGATCGGTCGCTTTGAAAGTGAAAGCATCCTTGCCGTCGTTCCAGCCACAGAGCGCAAAAACCTTGCCGCCTACTTTCCACACATCTGCATTGCCCCATTGCACCACATGGCTGGTGGCTTTGAGGTTGGCACAAAAGCTGTTGAATTCATCGCGGGTCATCAGCCCAATTTTGGCGATTGGGTGTGGTTTGGCAAGCGCTGGGCGAGGTTTTATCCCTTGTCCCAGTGAACCACCACATCAAACCCCGCAGGGGATGGAGGGCCTTCCAGAAATTCGGCGAAATGGCCCCAAAGCTTGGCCACTTTGGATGCGTTTGCGTTTGATGTTTCCTCGCTTTGGACAACTGCGACGACAAATCCGGTGCCGTCCTCGTTCATGACATTGGTAAAGCTGTGCATGCCTTCCATGCCCATAATCTGGTCTTTCAGTTCATTCATTTTGGCCTCGGCAGCATCCCGCATGCCAGGCTTCATTTTGAACTGCGTAATACGTGCAAACATGACTTTTCTCCCTTTCAGGGCGAAATCCCCCACTGACGGCCGAATTGGCGCGTCACGTGTACTATAGCATAGATTTGAATGTTCGGGTCGAGGTGATCAGGGCCGGACGAACTTGGCCGTACCCACCTGCCGCTGAGGCGCCGCCGCAGCTGGTTGAGGGTCCGCAGCCGGTTGGGGAGTTGCGAACTGAGGGGTCGTCGCCCTGCAGGCAACACCATCTCCATCCGTATCGTTGCGCGCGTGATATCCCGGCTCACCGTCCCAGTACGGCCCTGGCACCAAGGCTTCGGCGGCCTGGCAGCCAGCCAAGGCCACCAGATGCAACAGGGCATCGGGACCTTCGAATTCGGATGTCCGCAAAAAGACACCCACCGCAATCGCCGCGGTGGTGGCGGGCAACATGAGGATCATGACGATGATACGAAAAGGCGACAGCGCCCGTCTGCGCAGCGCATCCGCGCGCCGATGTCGCGCTGCGGCTCTTGAGTTTTTCTTATTCGAGCCCTGCTCGGAATCATTGAGCGCCATACCGGACACTTAAACCGGCTTTGCGGCAAAATCGAGACCTGTACGCCCCCTCGCGCACGGGTCGCAATGCGGATAATGTTGCGTCCGGATGAATCCCCAAGGCTAAAACACCGATGACCAAAACCGACCCGTATCGCCCGGTTGATGACACAGCCTGCCAAATGGCCCGCGACCTGATCGAAAACGCGACGTTCGGCGCGCTGGCCGTGCTGCGCCCCGATAGTGCGTTGCCTTCTGTGTCGCGCGTGGCCCTAGCAACGGATGGTCAGGGCCGGCCGGTCACGTTGATCTCAACCCTGGCCGACCACACCCGGGCACTGACCACCAATCCGGCCTGTGCCCTGTTGATTGGTGAACCCGGTGATAAAGGCGATCCGTTGGCGCACCCAAGGTTGACTCTACATGCCATCGCGCAATTCGTCGCCAGAGAGACAGAGAAACACGCTGCGCTGCGCGCGCGGTATCTGAGCCTCAGGCCCAAGGCCAAGCTCTATGCGGACTTCACCGATTTCGGGTTTGTCACGTTCACCATTTCCGAAGCGATATTGAACGGCGGCTTTGGCAAGGCATGGCGCCTTGCCCCAACCGACATCTGGCCCGATCAGCGCACCACATGAACAGCGCAGGCCGCATGGCGCACCACATGATTAGTCGTTGAGCCCAGCAACAGATCCTGCATCCCCGGACGGTGAGATGCCATGATGATCAGGTCAGGCTTATGTTCGACTGCCCAGTCAAGAATTGTCCGGCCCGAATGACCCTCGACCAGAACACCTTTGGCGTTGGGCAGTTTTTCCGCAAGCGCGTCCAGTTCCATCTGCAGCGCCTTGCGAGCTTCGGCCAGATACTCGGGCGGCATGTAGGAGATGGCGTAGCTCGGAATATGCTCGACCACGTGCAGCAACGTGACCTGCGCATCCGATGTCGCCAGTATTTCGGCCAACTTCAACGGCCCCGAGATATCCCTTTCGGCATCAAAGGAAATGGGGACAAGAATATTGTGATACATGACGCACACCTCCGTTTTCACACCTGAAGCCTGCACCATTTCAGGCCGTTAGGCATTGATTCAGATCAGGCTCCACCAAAGGTCCCGGCCACCTCATACATCACGGGCTCAAAACTTTTGCACAGCTCGTTAATCTGCCGATTGCGGTTGCGCATTTCCGTGGTGCGCAGCATGGCCAGAAAGTCCTCGCGGCGTTCCCATTGCGAATAGTTGGCGATCCGCGTCTGCGCGTCATTCACGTGAAGTCCCGCGGCGACAAATCCGGGCTGTTTCGAGATGAATTCCGCATAAGCATCCGTCAGAGCTTCCAGCAGGTCCTGGCAGGTGCCGGGCGTCATTTCAAAGGTCGTGATAACTGTCTGGACGCTGGTATTTTTGGCAATCTTCGGCATCTGGATTCTCCTCTATCTGTTTCAAACCTAACATAGGTTTTGAAAAGGTCTTGTGTTTCCTTTGCCATTCAGCGGCATAGAATTCCTGCAGATTTGGGCCAAATCCTAACGATCTGTTAACCATACTGACAGATGCTGCGCGCATGCGCCGGGTTTCGATCCTTCTGATTTTGCTCTTGGCAGCCTCGCCAGCCTGGTCTGGTGCTTGGTTGCGGGATAAGGGCGCATCTTTTGTATCGACTGCCGTAACGGCGTTTAAGGAACCGGATTACGGATACGACTACAAAGGGTCATTTTATGCTGAGTACGGGTTGCGAGAGAAGCTAACCCTTGGCCTGGACGTTGAAGAGCACCGCGACATTTATGGGCATGCTCTGGTGTTTGCCCGCTTGCCTGTCGCCGAATTCGAAAAGGCAGGGCGTTTTGCTGCCGAGATTGCAATCGGTACTCATCATCGCCAGATGCGAGCCTGGGCCTTGTACAAAGCCACGCTCTCGTACGGCAAGGGGTTTCAGACCGGCTGGGGTAATGGTTGGATCGCCATTGACGCTGCGCTGGAATTTCGAACGCATGATGCGGTATATCGAAAGTTGGACCTTACTGCAGGCCTGTCATCCCCGCGCCTTGTAAACCCCTTGCTGCAGATCGAAACCGCGTACCAAAGCGACCACCCCCTGCACTGGAGGATCAAGCCTTCTATCATGATCCGCACCAAGGACAGCCCCACCACATGGGTTCTGGGCTTGGAACGCAATGATGCCCGCAAGAATACGGGCATCAGGCTGGCAATCTGGAATACGTTCTAGAACGCCTGTGGCACGCGCCGCTTAGTATTCCATACGCATGTTGGTCGACACCGATCCGCTGACAGGCAAAGGCCAACGTAGTTGGATAGTGTCTTGATTTGCGCCCTGCTCTAGCTCGACATAGGGCGTGGCGTGAACGATCTGCCCGCCCGCATTTCTGAGCGGCCCCAACACCGTAACCGCATCGCACCCGCGTGCCTTACCGCCAAAGGGCAACCGGCCGTCAGAAGGAATGGTCCAAACCGAGGATGCCGATTGTTGCGAGCGTCGGATCCGCAACGGGTTCTCCACCTTTGCGTTGATGCCATTGAACGTGTTGTCTTCGAAAATCACGTTCAGATGCGCTGAATGGTTCAGATCGGCAAAACTGGTATCGACCCGGTCGGCCCGGTCGATGCGACCACTGCTTGAACGGAATTTGTTCCCAGTCACGACAACGCCGTTCAGGTAATGCCCGGCCCCATGAGGGCGAATGACGATCTGACTGAACCACGGCGCGACTTCGCTGGCATAAAAAATGTTGTCCGAGATGGTCATCGAACTGAAGGAATACCCGCTTGTATAGACCGGGTTTGCATCCCGCTCGTTAGTCCACTCGACAAAGCAGTTGTCGACATAATTCTCGGAAATGGTCGAGCTGTTATAGGTCCCGGTCATGATCAACCCGGCGCTGCGGATACCCTGCGGAATGCTGTCACCCTGGAAAAAGTGGTTGCCTAAGATCAAGTTGTTGGATCCGGCCAACACAGCAAAATGCAGGAACCGCACGGCGCGATTGTGCCGTAGTTTAATATCGTTTGCATTGGCATTCAACGCAATGGATTTGCGGTCGGACACGTTGAAGGATTCTTCGGTCGACAGAAACTGGCAATTGTCGATCAACATCCCCTGACATCCGGTCCCGTGCGAGGTGATGCCCCGATCTTTGGGCCGGCTGATAAAACAATTCGTCACCGCGAAGGTACTGCCGGACGGCGCAAGCCGGATCGCGCTACTGCGACCGTTGCACTGAAATTCGATCTCTTCCATGCCAAATTTGCGCAACGTACTGAAACCGCTGAAATCCAACAGGTATTTGAACGACTGGAACGTGAAGGTTTGCGTCCCCGCCGCATCAAAAAGCGGGTCATTCAGCCTGATCTCTCCGGCACCGACATCCTTGGAGCGCACATAGATTTCACGCCCAACACCATTGCCCTGCACCAGCGCGCCAACCGGAATGTTGGCGATGTTCTCCACATTAGTCAGCTTGGTCGAGTCCGCCGGGTTGTAGGTTGCGACCGAGGTGAAGGTTTCGGTATCCCAGGCCGCGCTGCTTTTGACATCGAACTGCCCGTTACGAACGATGCGCCGGGTCGAAAAACCGCCCTGCCGGTTCGGAACGGCATCGGCCATGTCAATTGGCGCTGTGACGGAGATTTTGCGCCCGCCCATGTCGAGCGATTCATGATCCGAATTGTTCAACAACGCCTGAAACGCTTTTTTGAACGCCAGCTCCTCGTCCCCGAACGCTGCGATGTAAGCCGGAAGGTCGAAATTCTTTGTCAGCAACAGCATCTTGTCGTCGGGCATGATGATAGTGCCCTCGAAATCCAACTCGGACGACATCGACGTGTTCTGCGCAAGCAAATAAGTGCCTTTCGGGACATAAATCCTGCGACCGCCAGCGGCCTGGTCCGCTGCTTCGAACGCTACGGAATCGTCGACGACGCCATCGCCGATTGCACCATAGTCACGCACGTCGACAGTGCTGATCATCTCGCGCAGAAAAATGCTGGTGACATCGGTGATCTCGATATCATCGACTCGAACGAGCGAACCATTGGAACCGTCGATGTTCAGACCGAAATGCCCATAAAGCGCTGCAACGCCCCAAGGCATGTCCACGCCCGAGCGTTGACCATTGCCAACGATGGCTGTGATTTCATGTACGGTGCCATAGCCCGAAAGCTGCGTGACCGGTCCCTGATCAACAACTCCAACCACTTGCTGGTCGCCGGCCCCGCCGGCCCAGGCCGCAATGCGAACCTGCGGCAAGGGACCGCTGATAGCTTTGACCCGCGCCTTGATTTGCAAATAGCATCCCGGGATCAGGGGTGTCTGTCCCATATATCGCAGCTGTTGGGTTGCCTGCACCTTCAGGATTTCAAGACAACCGCCAAAATCCGGATCCGCCGGAACAAATGCCCCGTTCGGTGCCCCGTTATAGGTTGGCGAACCTGGTGTCCCGTCGCCTCTGGACCAGACGCTCAGACCATTGGCAAAAGCAGGTGGCATGAAGACGATACCGTCGGTGATTGCCTTGTTCATAGAAATCCCTTTCCCAATCGCGCGCAGCAGGTCGCCGCGCGCACAAACCCAGTGTCCGGGGCTGCCCGAACGCAAAAGTCTGAGTACCGAATAGGGATTAACCGCCGCTCATATCACCGTGACGGTGGTGTTGCATCATGCAGCCGGATCTGAATTTCCCAAAAGTTGCACGCCATTGATCTTCCAGCCGTTTTCTTGCTGGACCATCTGATAGTCCAGAACGTGCACCTGCCCGTTGCCAT
This sequence comes from Ruegeria atlantica, assembly GCF_947495585.1. Lineage (GTDB taxonomy): Bacteria > Pseudomonadota > Alphaproteobacteria > Rhodobacterales > Rhodobacteraceae > Ruegeria > Ruegeria atlantica_G. The sequence continues at coordinate 28,082 of NZ_CANLZK010000005.1, forward strand.
CCGTGATCATGACCTTCTGCCACAATGCACCAGCAACCTCTCGCAGCTCTAGAAAGCGAACATCAGCAGGTCTCCAAACCATGGGATAACCATTGCGAACCATCGTTCCGAAGTTCTCAGGCGTTCCGAAAAAGCTCTGGATGTTGGGGCTTGCGAAGGTAAAGGCAGTGGCAAAATCATCTGCCTTGAATGCCTGTATCTGCGCCGCAATATTTGCCTCGATCTCGGCACTTTGGGCGAACGCGCCCGTGGCTAGTCCGGCACTGAGTGATACAGCAAGTAGTAAACGACGCATGGGGCACCTCCTGTTGAAAGAGTAGCCCCATGCGGTTTCAGGTCAAATCAGGCCAGATCCCCGGCCAAAGCCTTGTCGATCAATGCGATGGTTTCGGGCACGCCGTAAAGGGCGATAAACCCGCCAAAGCGTGGACCCTGCGAGGCACCCAGCAGCACCTCATAAAGCGCAGTGAACCAACCGCGCATCGGGTCGAACCGTTCCCGCCCGACGGAATAAACCACCGACTGCAGCGCCTCGTCCTCGACCGGGCCATCATAGGCCTCAAGCGCGGCTTTCAAAGCCTCCAGCGCTTCGCGTTCCTGATCGTTCGGCGCGCGGTGCTGGCGGGTGGGTTTGACAAAATCGTTGAAGTAACGCACGGCAAAGCCCGCAGCCTGATCCAGGTCAGGATGGGTGTCGGGCGTGGCTTCGGGCGCATAGCGACGGATAAAGCCCCACAGCGCCTCTTTGTCCTCGGCCCCGGACACAGACGCAAGGTTCAGCAACATCGCGAATGGCACGATCAGGGTGGATTCCGGAACGTTCCCACCGTGAATATGCCAGACGGGATTGTTCAGCTTTGCCTTCAGATCCTGCCCCGGATAGGCGCGCAATTGCTGGTGGTATTCGTCATAGGCTTTCGGAATAACGTCGAAATGCATCCGCTTAGCCGTCTTGGGCTTTTGATACATGAAGTAAGTCAGGCTTTCGGTCGGCGCATAGGTCAGCCATTCGTCGATCGACACGCCATTGCCCGAAGATTTGGATATCTTCTGACCGTTTTCGTCCAGGAACAGCTCATACGAGAAATGCTCGGGTGCGCGGCCACCCAGCGCTCGACAGATCGCGTCATATATCTTTTCGTTCGTGGCGTGTTCCTTGCCGTACATCTCGAAATCAACGCCCAGCGCAGCCCAACGCGCGCCGAAATCCGGCTTCCACTGCAGCTTGACGTTGCCGCCCGTGACAGGAACGGTCCATTCCTTGCCGGTCTCATCGTCAAAGGTCACGGTGTAGGTCTCAGCACAGACCTTTTTCATCGGCACATACATGACCCGCCCGCTTTCGGGGTGCAGCGGCAGGAAGATCGAATAGGTCTGCTTACGTTCGTCACGCAGGCTTTTGAGCATGATCGCCATGATCTCGTCATAACGCTCAACCGCACGCTTCAGGATCTCGTCAAACCGTCCGGACTCGTAGAATTCCTTGGCCGAGTAGAATTCATACTCGAAACCAAACGTATCCAGAAAACGGCGCAGCATTGCGTTGTTGTGTTCGCCAAAGCTTTCATGCGTGCCGAACGGATCAGGCACCGAGGTCAGCGGGCGCTGCAAATGCTGTTCCAAAATCTCGGGGTTGGGCACGTTGCTGGGCACCTTGCGCATGCCGTCAAGATCGTCCGAAAAACAGATAAGTTTGGTCGGAATATCCGACAGCGCCTCAAACGCGCGTTTGACCATCGTCGTTCGCGCAACTTCGCCAAACGTGCCGATATGCGGCAGACCCGAGGGGCCATAACCTGTTTCAAACAGCACGTATCCCTTTTCCGGAGCCCCTTTCTGATAGCGTTTGAGCAACCGGCGCGCCTCTTCAAAAGGCCAGGCCTTGGACGACATTGCGGTTTCACGCAGTTCAGACATCAGATTTGCTCCATCGGGAAAAACAGTGCCGGTCGCCCCATGCGACCGACCGACCCCTCCTATTGTGACGGTGCAGCATGAGTCAATAAAGCGCGCTGTTTTTCCTGATGGATTGGCCGATTTAAGCGGTCAACTGATCCAGTTTAGCAGCCCAGATAAAGTCATTCTCACTCAGGCCACCGATTTCATGGGTCGTCAGTTTGACATCCACATATCCCCACCCGAAACAAACATCCGGGTGGTGTCCCTGCTGATCGGCCAACCACGCGCAGAGATTTGCTAGATAGGTTGCCTTGGCAAAGCCCTTGAACTTGAAATGCCGGCTCAGCATCTTTGCATCTGCATCCAACCGCCAATCAGCTGAAAGCTCGGCCATGTGGGTGTTGGCCTCTTCGCGTGTCAAAGCCGGGACGCCGCCGGAACAGGGCAGACAAGTACGGTCCGAAAGACTGCAAGTTTCTCCTGATGTGGTCATGATCCGTTTACTCCGCTGCGGTTGCTTTTTCCGGAAACTTGTTCGGCAGCAGTCCAAGGGATTGAGCTTTGCGCACGTCCTGCAACAGGTCGCGGTCGGCAGCTGCAAACAAATCCTCGGGTGAGTTTAACACGAAATAGCCCATCTGGTGCATGTCGATCCGATAGGGGGTGCGCAGGATCGTCATGACATCAAAAGGATCCCGGTCGGGAATATCGCTCTCGACGGCATAGACAAGCTCGGTCGGCGAAGATGCAAGCCCTGAGCCCAGCGCCTTGATTTGACCATCCTGACGGCGCAGTCCAAATTCGATTGAGAACCAGTACAGTCGGATCAGCCAAGAGTAATCCTTGTCGCTGGCCTGTACCCCGGCCTTCCCAATGGCATGGCTGAAAGCCGCAAAGCGGGGATCGCTCAGCAAGGGCGTATGACCGAATATCTCGTGAAAGATATCGGGCTCTTCGATATAGTCGAAATCCTCGCGCGAGCGGATAAAGGATGCGGCGGGAAAGACCCTGTCTGCTAGCATGCCGAAAAAAGTCTTGAACCCGATCAGCGCAGGCACCGGTTGCACCCGCCAGCCGGTCATATCCAGAAGCCGTTCAGAGATATCGGCACAGGACGGCACGGTGGTTTTTGGCAGGTCCAGCCGCTGCAGCCCGTCCAGGTAGTCCCGCGCCATATAGCGCTGAACGTTTTCTTGTTGGGCCGCGTAGAGGTCGGCCCAAACAGCATCCTCTTCCGGCGTATACGCGATATGGCCGCGTGCATCGGCAACCTTTGCGGCGTATTTGGTCGACTTGGGCATCACTTTTCCTCCCTTATGAAAAGAATACGCCATCTGATTGAAGAATTTGCTTTGGATTAACGGATGAATTCCAGTATTTTGGCAAATATATGTCATTGAGTCATGATTTATGAGACAAACGCTTCAATCTGCCGATATCGCCATTTTGCAAGAACTTCAGATAGATGGCCGCCAATCCATGCAGGACCTTGCGGATCGCACGGGGTTATCCGCTTCGCAGTGCTGGCGGCGTGTGCGCGACCTCGAGGCCGCTGGTATCATTTCCGGCTATACCGCGCAGGTACGCGCCAAGTCTGTTGGGCTGAACGCCATAGCCTACGTTCACGTAGCTTTGCGCGAGCATCAGGAGGACAGCATCAACGCGTTCCTGCGCCTGATTGAAACCGAACCTCAGATCGTCGAGTGCGCCTCAATCACCGGGGATCACGATTTCATCCTGAAAGTCTATGCCAAGACGCCAGAAGAGCTTGAGCACTTCATTATGCAGCGGCTTTTGAAGTCCGGGCTTGTGCGCGACACGCGCAGCAATTTTGTATTGCGACAAACTAAAACGCGCGGTCCTTTGCCCATTCTCTAGCCTCGCCGAAGCGAAACCCGTTGAACCTGCCCGCTTGCCCACCTATCGTGCTGACGCAGAAAGTCTAATCAGGACGACACCATGACCGAACAAGTACCCCACCCGATGTCCCCTCAGGATTGCCTTGTAGCGATCATGGTTGCAATCTCTGCGTCTGATGAGACCATTCGCACCGCTGAGTTGGTCAAGATCGAAGGCGCGGTCAATATGCTGCCGGTTTTTGCCGAGTATGACATCGACCGTACCCGCCGCGTTTCGCAAACCGTGTTTGACCTGTTTGAACAAGAAGACGGGCTGGACGCCCTGTTCGGCCTGATCCGCGACAACCTGCCCGAACGGCTGAACGAAACCGCCTATGCATTGGCCTGTGATGTGGCCGCCGCCGACGGCTCGCTGGCGGAATCCGAGCTGCGCCTGCTTGAAGAAATTCGTTACGAGCTGAGCATTGATCGCCTGCATGCCGCCGCGATCGAACGCGGCGCGCGGGCACGTCACACCACCTGATCTTAGCTTCCGGCCATAGACCCCCAGCGCTCGATCAGAGCGCGTTGGAGTTTGCGCGAGCGATTGTTCCAGCTTCGCGCGCCTTGCGGTCGTTCGCGCTGCGCGCGCGGGATCGTGGCCCGATGGTCGACATCGGCGGTGAAAATGGCAAAGGCCAGTTCCGAGCCGTCCGGCGTTGTGATGAAGCCGCCAAGACCAGAAACAAAATTCAGCGTACCGGTCTTGGCATCGACCTTGATCGGGTGATCTTTGACAGGCCGCCCCTGACTGTCCGCAAGGGTGAATTTTTTCAGCAATGGTTTCAATGCGTCCGCTTGTTTCGCCGCGACCAGTGCTGTCACCAAAGCGCCCGGTGCCATTCGGGAAGCATCGCTTAGACCCGAGTGGTCCACCATCGCGATCCCCGTCACGCCATATGTCTCGGTCGCCCAACGGTTCATCTCGGCCGCAGAATCCGCCAAGGTTTGCAGATTTGCACCGCGCGCTTGCGAGGCCGCCATACCAACCATCTCAGCCGTCAGGTTGGTCGAATACTTCAGCATGCCGCGCAAGATACTGTCCAGCGGATCACTGTGATGCACCACAAGCAAGGTTCCCTTCGGCGCTTCGCGCATGACCTGTACGCGACCCAACTGGATCCCATTCGCGCGCGCCAGCGTCCTGAACACATCCCCCGCATAAAGCGCAGGCTTGCGCACCGGCAACCACCGCGCCCCACCAGTCCCAAGCGCCCCTTGCGCCACGGTCCAGCGGTCCTGCCGCGCGCTGGATTCATAGGTGTAGATAGGCGCTTTTCGTTTCTCAATCTGCATAGAGGCCACATCGACCGACGGTTTGTACCGCGCGCTGCGCGCATCCATGGACACGTCATAACGGGTACCATCACGTTTCCACTCAAAGTGCACCCGGTTGAAATTCAACGATATGCCACTGATGGAAGGGCTATAGCCCAGATGATCCGGCTGCCCCGGATCGATACTGAACACATAAGGCAGCGCCCCCTCATAAACCTTGAACGCACCCTGAACCTCGGAAATCCCAGCCTCACGCAAATTCGCCGCCATATTGGCCAACGCATCGGTGTCCAGCAGCGGGTCGCCACCTCCCACAAGGATCAAGTCACCTTTCAGGATACCATTTTCGATCAGTCCATCCGCCATCAGGGCGGTCTCGAACCGGTAGTCCGATCCCAAGACGTCCAACGCATAAAGAGCTGTCAGCGCCTTGGCCACGCTTGCTGGCGGCAGCCCCTGATCGCCGCTGAACTCTTCCAGCTGTGTGCCCGTTGTTGCATCCGCCACCGCGAACACCACCTCACCACGCAGCCCGGCCGCTTGGACAAGTCGCTCGACCCCGGTCGGTACGTCGCCGCGCAATTGAGGGCGCAACGAAACCAAAGGCGCCTCGGCCAGCACAGCAGAAGGGATCAAAGCTGCCCCCAGCCCCGCTAAAAATCCACGTCGAGAAAATCGGTCAGTCATAAGTCGAATAAAATCTCACAGATTAAATACGCACAACCACAGATATGGATTATGCGCGCATGTGGCTATTCCGGCAACACCTCAGCGCCCCAACCACCGCGCTCCCGGATTTGGCTGGAACTTACATCGACCATCGGTACGTTCACGAAACACCACGCGGGCGCATCGGCGCGCCCCAGCAGACGCCGCGCCTGCCCATCTATGCGGTACTTGGCGTAAAGCCGCGCAGCAGGGGACATTCGCGCAGAAATCCGGTCGCCGGGGCGCGCAATCACACCGACAGGCACGCTGTCCATGATCAACCGCCAATTCTTCCACTTATGGAACTGCGCCAGATTATCCGCGCCCATGATCCAGACAAACCGCACTTTGGGATAAAGACGCCGCAGTTCGGCCAACGTATCCGCTGTTGCGCGCGTCCTGGTGAGCGTCTCGATATCCGTCACCTCGACCCCAGGGTGTTGCATCAGCCCGCGCGCCGCCGCCAGTCGCTGCGCAAGCGGCGCAGGCCCCCGCGCCTTCAAAGGGTTGCCCGGAGACACCAGCCACCACACCCGATCCAGTCCAAACGCCTTCATCGCCTCAAGCGTGACATGCACATGCCCCTGGTGCGGCGGGTCAAACGACCCTCCGAACAGCCCAATGACCTGCCCGGGCCGCGCGTATGGAATACTAAAACGATCCATGCCTTGCTGATGTTCAGAACTGGTCAACGTTGTCAATCAATCGGTCGAACCTCATCGCCCAACGTGACCCGCCCCGGCCGCACCACCTCAGCGCACCACCCACCATGCCCCCGCACGGCGGAATAGCCGCCTTTGCCCAGCGCCTCCTCCATCCGGCTGCACGGCGCGCAGATAACGGTAAAACGCAGAACGGCCTCGCCTACCTGCACCTCACGCCCCTTGAGCGTCGCCAGATTGATCCCTGACACCACCAGATTGCGACGCAGGATGTCCGGAGTAACCGGCCCCTGCCCAAGATATGACCCAATCGCCGCCAGATGCTCCTGCTGGATCAGCGTCACCGCCCGCTTGCCTGCGCGGCCCCGGTCGCCATCAAGCCCATTGGTGGAGATCATGCCCTCCTCAACTGCGACCATCTCCGCACGACGCTCAGGTCGCAGACCGATCCAGCCAATACGGCCAGGTTTGCACCAGTTGGATATCAATACACTCAGGGACAAATAACCTCCGGTTTATCCGTTCATACATGTTTTGAATTCGGCGGATTCAGCAATCTCTTTCAGCGGCAAAAACGGAACGTCGCTTTCGACAATACACTTAATATGAAGCTTGGAATCCGCTGACTGCTGCTTCCGTTCAATCTGAGGATAATTAACGCTCTTTGGCAATTCCACCTTCGGTTCGATGAAAAATTCCAAGTATGCCAAATAGACTTGAGCTCTGATCTCATCACCAGTCAAAGCTACATATTTAAGCATCTGGTGCAAAAGTGACTTTTTGAGCTGTCGGTAGTCTTCGGTCAGTGCGAACTTTTCCTCGATATTTGCAAGTGATTGAATGAACTTAAAGGTAACATAGTACCTGATATCGTGATCTGACGCATTCGAAACACTAAGCATAGTCAAAATACCTGCAGAAGCAAAATCGCCCCCTTCGATTTGAGACGTCGACATCTGCGCCACATTGTATGTTGAGCAATAAGTTGCGTCTTTGTACGCCTTACAGTCCGGCAAATTTTCAGCACGAGCCGCCATTGAACTGATCGCGCCGAAAGCAAAAAAAGCCATCGAAATTATCACATAACTGCTCATCTTCTTTTACCAATCTCCCGTTTGGGTTGTGTGTATACAGCAATCCTTACAGAGGAAATCCCCAGCACCCGGAACCCGCTGGTTTTAACCACTGGGCACTACGTCCCTGCAAACTGTGCAGACGGCTTCATCCGGCCTGATTGTTCATGATTGCCCCCATCCCAACCATCCGCTATCACACCGCCCAACTTGATTTCCCCGACCCAGAGGACGCGACATGGCCGCCTATCAATATGTCTACCACATGCAGGGTGTCTCCAAGACCTATCCCGGTGGCAAAAAGTGCTTTGAAAACATCCACCTGAGCTTTCTGCCCGGTGTGAAAATCGGTGTTGTCGGCGTCAACGGCGCCGGTAAATCGACGCTGATGAAGATCATGGCGGGCCTCGACAAGGACTTCACCGGCGAGGCCTGGGCCGCCGAGGGTGCCAAGGTCGGCTATCTGCCGCAGGAACCGAAACTGGATGAAACCCTCAGCGTTCGTGAAAACGTCATGCTGGGCGTGGCCGAAAAGAAGGCGATCCTTGATCGCTATAACGAACTGGCGATGAACTACAGCGACGAAACCGCTGATGAGATGGCCAAACTGCAGGACGAGATCGACAGCCAGAACCTGTGGGACCTCGACAGCCAGATCGACGTCTCGATGGAGGCGCTGCGCTGCCCGGCCGACGACGCCAACATCGCCAACCTTTCGGGCGGTGAGAAACGCCGCGTCGCGCTCTGCAAACTGCTGCTGCAGGCCCCCGACATGCTGCTGCTCGATGAACCGACCAACCACCTGGACGCCGAAACCATCGCCTGGCTGCAGCAACACCTGATCGACTACAAGGGCACCATCCTGATCGTCACCCACGACCGCTATTTCCTGGACAGCATCACCGGCTGGATCCTTGAACTCGACCGGGGCCGGGGTCTGCCTTACGAGGGCAACTATTCCGCATGGCTTGAACAAAAGGCCAAACGGCTGGAACAGGAGGCGCGCGAGGACAAGTCCAAGCAGAAGACCCTGCAGCGCGAACTGGAATGGATGCGTCAGGGCCAGAAGGCCCGTCAGGCCAAATCCAAGGCCCGGATCAACGCCTATAACGATTTGGCAGACCAGTCCGAACGCGAAAAGCTGACCCGCGCCCAAATCGTCATTCCCAACGGCCAGCGCCTTGGCGGCAAGGTGATCGAGGTCGAGGGCCTGTCGAAACACATGGGCGACAAGCAACTGATCGAAGGGCTGGATTTCGCCCTGCCCCCCGGCGGAATTGTCGGCGTTATCGGCCCCAACGGTGCCGGTAAATCTACGCTGTTCAAGATGCTCACCGGGCAGGAACAACCCGACAACGGCACCATCAAGCTGGGCGACACGGTCGAGCTGTCTTATGTCGATCAGTCCCGCGACGACCTCAAGGACAACGACACTGTTTGGGAGGCGATCACCGGCGGTGCCGAGATCATTCAGCTGGGTGACGCGCAGGTCAATTCCCGCGCTTATTGCTCGTCCTTCAACTTCAAGGGCGGCGATCAGCAGAAAAAGGTTTCGCTGCTGTCGGGTGGTGAGCGCAACCGCGTCCACATGGCCCGTCTGCTGAAAGAGGGCGGCAACGTCCTGCTGCTCGACGAACCCACCAACGATCTGGACGTCGAAACCCTGCGCGCGCTGGAAGACGCGTTGGTCGATTTCGCCGGCTGCGCCGTAGTCATCTCACACGACCGCTTTTTCCTGGACCGTATCTGTACGCATATTCTGGCGTTCGAGGGCGATGCCCATGTGGAATGGTTCGAGGGCAACTTCGAGGACTACGAAGAGGACAAAAAGCGCCGCCTGGGACCGGACGCGCTGGAGCCCAAGCGGTTGAAGCATAAGAAGTTTGCGCGGTAAAAAAACTTTGTTTGAAGCTCGGAACCAACGGATATGATTCCGGGCCTCAAATAGCCTGTTTGGAGTGAGTACCAGCGTAGAAATCGGGAATACGGTTTGACTGGTGTGTGCGGTTATTTTTCTCAGCTTCTCCAGACCATTTGTGAGCCCTAAGCAGCCGGTCGGAGTTCAGCCTCTCACAACTTAAGTCACGTTGTCCGCCCATTCTCGATCTGTGCCTTACAACTGCCTGCGGAAATCAGTTACTTTTGCGACTGGCCGACTGGCTGTTGGCTCTCACCACTCCGAACCTGTTTCTCGTTTAGAACATCTCCAAAAAGAACAGTCAGTTCTTTTTTGTTGACCGCTCCAGAGTTTGCAATTTGCGTTTTCCCGGCAAGCTCTTTTGGCACCGAATTTGCCTGCTCCGCTGATTTAAAAATATGGTCTAGGATCGACTTGAAAAACATATCTTTCACCGTGCGTGTTGGGTTTCTCGAATTTGTTTGAAACTGAATATTCGTTGCAATGTTCCGCTGCGGGCCGATCCGAGCGTGCGGTGGACGTCGGCTCAAGGACCGTGTTTCCGTGAGTGGCCACCCGCAGCGGTGCAGCGTACATATGAAGGAAAGATCGCGCACCAACGGGGAAGAAAACCGCGTTTCGCGTCATTTTTGAAAAGCCCGTCAAAAAGTCATTTTGTGATGCGGCTTTGCGAGCTAAAGCTCATGCCACTGCCCCTATCGTGACGTTACGACACTATTTATTGCTGATAGTTTTGGGTGCTTCTTTTGCGGGTTGTCTGGATTCTAAACTGAGGTTTTTCGGCAGCGCAAGATGGGTGCTCGCAGCCTTCATTCCTCAGTTTTAAAGAATCCATCTTTCAAAAGGATGGGTGAATTCACCGATCCTACGGTCCCTCAAGCTTTCTTTTGTTGACGCGACCTATTCATTCCAGATCAACCCGACCCGCACGAACATCGCGGTGCATCGACGAACATGGCGCATGGGTTGGATGGTTTACGAAACCGTGTTTGACTGGACTAACCCGGCAATATGCCATGTGATTGCGATAATCTCGTACATCACGGATCCAGTGCTCCCAAAACCTGCGTTGCCAAATCCCACGTTCCTGTTTGACAACTTTCGACCCACTCCGCGGACCGAACGCGCCGACGCCCCACACAAACCGACTTTTTATCAACCGCCACCGTGTGGAATAATCGGCATCTCCCGGTGGCAAGGTCCAAACCGCTGCAGATGATCCGGCGACACAACAAACGCGTCACACCAGAACGGCCGCTATCTCTGCGTCACCACAACGGCCGCGCGCAAAATGTGCCACCTCGCGCACCAACAAATCCGATGATCGATCGGCCAGAGACACGGTGAAAAAGTACCTGGCTCCGGGAATTCGAATGCGGTGATTATTGGTCCTGCCGCAACCTGATCACAGGCTTGGTCAAAGGTTTCCAGATGCCCATACAGCGAGCTGATCTAGAGATTCAACTTATCGATTGTCGCCGAACCAATAACCAAACCCATCGGCGGATTCTTGTACAAATCGGAAAACTGGCCCTCAAACCCTTGTACGAAACGCACAAAATCCCTTGTCACACGCCCACCCCGATGCCATATCAATGGGGCTTACGTTTTTCTATTTCGACCCACTGTCACCGTTTCCGGCGCTCAGTCTATCGATACAGACAACGACGCCGGGCTGCCGCAACTCCGTGGGCAGCACTAAACAGGAGACAACGGATATGCCCACAGGCACCGTAAAATGGTTCAACACCACCAAAGGTTTTGGCTTTATCGCACCTGAGGATGGCGGCAAAGACATCTTCGTTCACATTTCGGCTGTCGAGCGTTCGGGCCTGACCGGTCTGGCCGACAACCAGAAAGTCACGTACGAGCTGCGCGCTGGACGTGACGGCCGCGAAAGCGCCGACGATATCGCACTGGCCTAAGGCCATGAAAGGGCAGAGGTTACCTCTGCCCTTTTCACATCACGCGGGACAAAACTGCAACAGAAGTGTGTCTCTGCGATTACATCACAATACGGTTACTCTTGGCAGATGATTGACCAGATCGGTTATCATTCCGACACTGGTTTACGATTTCCTTGTTGTCTTAAAGAGAACCGATATGTTCACACGTCGTACTTTCCTTGCAGCATCTGCAGCCGCTGGCCTGGCACCCGGTATTGCTTCGGCCAAGAAGAAGGCCGTTGAATACGACCCCACGCCCCAATTCGTTCGAGTCAAGAAACAATTTCTGCCGGGGCAGCTTCTGGTCGCGCCACGGTCCTTCTATCTGTATCTCATCACCGAACCGCGCAAGGCAATCCGTTATGGGTGCGGCGTTGGCAAGGCAGGTCTGGAATTCACCGGCACAGCCACGATCGACGTCAAGAAAGAGTGGCCGACATGGCGCCCCACGAACGAGATGATCGAACGTGAACCGCTGACTTACGCTAAGTTCAAGGACAATGATTATGTTCAACCGGGCGGTGATGGTAACCCGCTGGGGGCACGCGCGCTCTACCTGTTTCAGAATGGGGTCGACACCTATTTCCGTATCCACGGGACGACGCAGCCGCAAACCATCGGGCGCGCGGCCTCAAACGGATGCATTCGGATGCTGAACGCCCATGTCATCGACTTGTATGAACGTGTACCGGTCGGAACTGTGGTCACGGTGGTCTGAGGCGGTCACGGCCCGGACCAGTCGACGTCCGTCGCTTCTTCAATCTGCAACAACCCGTCAGGCCAAGGCTGCGCCAGCGCCTTGGCGTCGTCCTCGGTTCCTGTAAGCCATGTCTGAATGTCGGCAGGATCCAGCAGGACACCCATTCGATGGTGTATCGGCTCCAGATCGGCATTTGGTGGGCAGGTCACAGCCGCAAATTGGTCAACGCGCAGACCGCCCGGAGCCTGCCAACTGTCGGTGATCGCAGCGAAGAACAGAGGTGAGCCATTCGCCGAGGCGATCCGCCATGCGGTTTTTCGACGTTTTTCACCCGTCCACTCGTACCACCCGTCCACCGGAACCACGGCCCGGCCAACGCCGTCGAAGGCGGTTTTGTCAAAGACGGTTTCGGACCGGGCGTTGATTATAGTTTCCATCACAGGCCGACCACGCGCATTGACGCGCCCAACCGGGATCATGCCCCATCGCATGGGTGTCAGGCCGTGGGCAGTCAGGACGATCAATTCCTGACCCGGTTGAATGTTTTTTCGCAGCGGCTGCAGGTCCACATCACATCGGACGTTCAGTGCCTGGGCGACCTCAGACATTGGCCGTGTCAGAAAAAATCGCCCGGGCATCTTCTCAATCCTGCTTGGCCGAGGTTTCGACCAACTCCAACACGTAAGGCCCAAGCTCTGCTACGATCCGCGCCACGCCTTCTTTGTTGGGGTGAATTCCATCCGGTTGCATGAACTGCCGGACTGCGTTCGGGTCGCCGTTTGGCTGCAACCCTTCAAAAAAACTTTCTGCAAACACAAGTTGATATGCCTTGGCCAGATCCGGGTACATCGCATCAAATGCCTGCTTGTAATCGACCCCGTAATTCCCCGGTGCCTGCATTCCGATCAGCAAAACCTCTACCTCCGCCGCCTGGGCGGAGGTTACGATTGTCTCAAGGTTCGCGCGCGACACAGCCGGATCGATACCGCGCAACAAATCATTGCCGCCCAGCGCCACAATCATCGCGTCCACGTCAGGTGTCAGTGTCCAATCGACACGCGCCGCGCCGCCGGCCGTCGTATCCCCGGAAACTCCGGCATTGATCAATTGCACATCAGCGCCCTGATCCTTCAGCCACTGATCCAACTGTGGTACGAACCCGTCCTGTTCCGGCAGCCCGTATCCTTGTGTCAGCGAGTCCCCGAGGGCCGCGATGACCAACGGTTCCGCTGTGGCGGCAAAGCCGCAACACGCAAACAGTAAAGCCATCAGAGCCTTGCGCATTTTTTGAACCACTCCATATCCCAAAATGACCGCCTCCTTTTGGAAGTACCTATGACGACACCTGTTCTTTCGCTTCAAAATGCCGCTTTGTCGCTGGATGGCAATGCCGGCCGGGTCAATATCCTGCATGAGATTAACCTGACCGTCGCAAAAGGCGAAACGCTTGGGCTTGTCGGACCGTCCGGGTCCGGTAAATCCTCGCTGCTGATGCTGATGGGCGGGTTGGAACAGGCAAGCGCAGGCAAGATCACAGCCCTTGGCCAGGATCTGACTGGCATGGATGAGGATTCTCTGGCCCGTTTCCGGCGCAATGCTATGGGGGTCGTCTTTCAGAACTTTCATCTGATCCCAACCATGACTGCCCTGGAAAATGTGGCCACGCCGCTGGAATTGGCAGGACACAAGGATGCGTTTCAACGCGCCGCGGCAGAACTTGACGCGGTTGGCCTGTCGCATCGCCGCGATCATTATCCGGCGCAATTGTCAGGCGGCGAACAACAACGCGTTGCACTGGCCCGCGCCGCAGCACCGCGTCCGCAGATTTTGCTGGCGGATGAGCCAACAGGAAATCTGGACGAAACGAACGGCGCGGCGATCGTCGATCTATTGTTCGGCCTGCGCGACAAACACGGTGCCACTCTGGTGCTTGTAACCCATAGTCATAGTCTGGCGCGCAGGTGCGATCGGGTTGTGCGCTTGCGCGACGGGCGGATTTCGGAAGACAGCCAGCAAAAGGCCGCGGAATGAGCCTTCGGCTGGCCGGGCGGCTGGCACGCCGTGAACTTCGGGGGGGGCTGCGTGGGTTTCGCGTTTTCCTCGCGTGTCTTGCGCTGGGTGTCGCAGCAATCGCAGCAGTTGGGTCGGTGCGCCACGCGATCCAGGCTGGATTGGCCGAAGAAGGGGCGGCCCTGTTGGGTGGGGATGCGCAACTGGAATTCACCTACCGGTTTGCTACAAATGACGAACGCGCCTGGATGGACCAGACCGGAACAGCTGTCTCTGAAGTGGTCGATTTTCGCTCAATGGCCGTTGCCGATCAGGACGCTGAAACGCAACGCGCGCTGACACAGGTTAAATCAGTCGACGACACCTACCCGTTGTTGGGATCTCCGGTATTGAAGCCTGCAATGCCCCTGTCGGTGGCTTTAGGGACACATCAAGGTCTTCCCGGCGCGGTAGTGGATCCGTCGCTGATTGACCGGTTGGGTCTTTCCGTCGGAGATCACTTTGCACTAGGGACGCAGGAATTCATCCTGACCGCCGCATTGATCCATGAACCGGACGGGGCGGCAGATGGCTTTGGTCTGGGCCCTCGCACGCTGGTGCGGACCGAAGACTTGCAAGCATCTGGCCTGTTGGCCCCGGGAACTCTGTTTTCCACCAAATACCGCCTGGCCCTGCCATCAGGGACCGATCTACAAGATCTAGCGGTAGAAGCGCGTCAGAATTTTGAGGGCACCGGTATGCGATGGACTGATGCTCGCAACGGAGCGCCGGGGATTGCGGAATTCGTCGGGCGGCTCAGCGCATTTCTGGTTCTGGTCGGGTTATCAGGCCTTGCAGTCGGCGGCATCGGAGTTTCCGCGGCCGTGCGCGCCTATCTGTCCCAAAAGACAGAGACCATCGCGACATTGCGCACACTGGGCGCTGACAAGGCGACAATATTCCAAACTTATATGATCCAAATCGGTGTCCTGTCCGGAATCGGCATCTTGCTGGGCCTTACCTTGGGCGGGTTGCTGCCGCTGCTGCTGGCACCCTTGATTGAAGCCCGGCTGCCTGTACCCGCGGTTTTCTCGTTTTATCCGGCGCCGCTTGCCGAAGCAGCTTTGTACGGCTTACTGACGGCCTTTCTGTTCACGCTCTGGCCCCTTGCCCGCACCGAAGACGTCCGCGCAGCGACCCTGTTTCGGGATGCTCTGACCTCAGCGCGTGCGGTTCCACGAGGGGTATACCTCATCGCAACTGGTTTCGGCCTCGCGCTGCTGATCGCGTCAGCTGCCTGGTTCAGCGGCTCGGCGCGCCTGACGTTCTGGACCGCCGGAGGGTTGGTGAGCGCGTTGCTGCTGCTGTCCGCTGCGGCCTATGCGGTGCGCCGGCTGGCTCGGCTTAGCGCCCCATCAGCGCGCGGGCGTCCGGCCCTTCGGTGGGCCTTGTCGGCCATTTCCGACCCGCGAGAGGGCGCTGCATCCGTTGTACTGTCTCTGGGTCTTGGGCTTTCGGTTCTAGCGGCCGTTGGACAGATCGACGGCACCTTGCGCAATGCAATTTCCGGCAACTTGCCGGACGTTGCCCCGTCTTACTTCTTCGTCGACATCCAGAAGGACCAGATGCCGGGATTTAATGACAGGTTGACCACCGACCCCGGCGTCAGCCGGATCGAAAGCGCACCGATGCTGCGCGGGATCATCACACAGATCAACGGCAAACCCGCCCGCGAAATGGCAGGCGATCATTGGGTTCTGGATGGCGACCGGGGCGTCACCTATTCCGTCCGTCCGCCCGAAAACGCACGCATCACCTCGGGCGAATGGTGGGCCGATGACTATACCGGTACGCCACAGGTGAGTTTCGCAGCCGAGGAGGCGGAAGAAATGGGCCTGAAGCTCGGCGACCAACTGACCGTGAACATTTTAGGCCGGGACATTACCGCAGAACTCACATCAACGCGCGAGGTTGATTTCTCGAACGCCGGTATGGGCTTTATCATGTCGATGAATCCATCGGCCCTTGCAGGTGCCCCGCACAGTTTCATCGCGACGGTCTATGCCGAAGAACAGGCCGAAACGGAAATTCTGCGCGATTTGGCCGGGAAATTCCCCAACATAACGGCGATCCGGGTGCGCGACGCGATTGACCGCGTTTCGGGCCTGCTGGCGGGCATCGCAGCGGCCACGTCTTATGGCGCGGGTATTTCTCTGCTGACCGGCTTCTTGGTCCTCATCGGTGCTGCCGCGGCCGGGGAACCCGCGCGCCGATATGAGGCCGCGATCCTCAAAACACTAGGCGCGGACCGGCAGCGCATCCTGTTCAGCTTTGCCCTGCGCGCCGCGCTGTTGGGTACGGCCGCAGGTGGCGTTGCGCTGCTGACCGGCATCCTGGGTGGGTGGGCCGTTGCCACCTATATTTTCGACACGAAATTCTCGGTGATCTGGCCGTCCGCAATCGGAATTGTTCTGGCGGGCATCATCGTGACGCTTGGCGCGGGGCTGATCTTTGCTCTGCGACCCCTGGCCGTCCGCCCAGCCCGCATCCTGCGTGCCAGCGATTAACCGGCGCGCGCGCAGGTAACCGGTTGCAGTATCTGCAGTAAAGGATCGTTGTCGCAGATCAGGGCGTCGAGCGTGATCTCGTCCAGTGAGGCATAGAAGACCTCAGCCGCGTCCTGAAGCGCCATCCGCAATCGACATGCATCCGTCAATGGGCAGGTGTTGTCGGCATCCGCAAAACACTCGGCCAGCGGCAGGTTGCCTTCGACATCACGAAACACCGATCCGATCCGGATCTGTTCGGCCGAACGCGCCAGAACCATACCACCGTTACGACCGCGTTGGGTGCTAAGATAGTCCAACTGGCTAAGCTGATTGATGACCTGCGCCAGATGGTTCTCGGAAATATTGCAGACTTCGGCAATCTCGGACTTGGTAACCAGCCTATCCTGATGAGCTGCACAATACATCAGCAGCCGTACCGCAATGTTCGTCCGTTTGGTTATCCGCATCGTGACCTCCCAAATTTCTAGATGCAGACTTATTGCATGTCTGGCCAAAAAGCGGTTTGACATACATCAATCGTCAGGAAAGGACGCACCGGCCCATGGCAGATCCCTATTTCTTTGGCTACGGCAGCCTTGTGAACCTTTCGACTCATGACTTTCCCGATCCGCATCCTGCCCGGCTAAAAGGCTGGCGACGCGCGTGGCGACACACTGACCTGCGACCGGTCGCCTTTCTGACGGCAGTTTCGGACCCTGCGTCCGAGATCGAAGGCATGATTGCACATGTGCCGAAAAATGATTGGATCGCGCTAGACGAACGAGAGTGGGCCTATAGCCGAATTCCCGCCACACAATCCGTCACGCACCCGATAAAGCACGAGGTCGAGATTGCCGTCTACGCTGTGCCTCTTGACCGGCACAACGCTCCAAGCAATCATCACCCATTGCTACTGAGTTACATTGATGTGGTCGTACAGGGATACCTGCGCGCATTTGGTGAAGACGGCGCAGGTCGTTTCTTTGCCACCACAGATGGATGGGATGCACCAATCTTGAACGACCGGGCCGAGCCCCGATACCCGCGCCATCAGCAGTTGAATCCGGTTGAGACCGAATTCGTGGATGATCATCTCAGCCGTCTCTCAGCCCGGATTGTGCAGAACGCATAGAAAAAAGGCAGGATCGAACGACCCCGACTTTCCTCATTCTCTGCAATACGTTCAAGCTTTTGCGCGGATCACCTGCAGCAGTGGCAACAGAGTGGCCATCTCAGGCCCCCGCTCCATGCCGGTCAGCGCCTTGCGCAGCGGCATGAACAGCCCTTTGCCCTTACGGCCGGTCGCTTCTTTAACCGTGCTGGTCCATTTGCCCCAGGTTTCGCCATCGAACGATCCTTCAGGCAGCAGCGCCATAGCCTCGGCGATAAACTCACGGTCCTCATCCGCGATCAGCGGCTCAGCCCCATCGCGACACAGTTCCCACCAGCCCTTGAGATCAGCCAAAGTGGTGATGTTCTCGCGTGCCATCGCCCAGAAGGGTTCGGCCAGATCGGCAGGAACACCAGCATCAGCCACGGCCTCGGCCACGTCGGCCAAAGGCAGGGACTGCAAATGCTTTGCCGTCAGCGGGAACAGGTCCTGCACATCGAACTTGGTCGGCGCGGCCCCAAAACGGTTCACATCGAAGCCTTCAATCAGTTCCGTCATTTCCGAGCGCAGCTCAACCGGGTCGGATGAGCCCAGACGCGCCATGAGGCTCAGCAACGCCATCGGCTGCACGCCCTGTTCACGCAGATCACGCAGGGCAAGCGTGCCCAACCGTTTTGACAGGGCCTCTCCTTGAGGACCGGTCAACAACGAGTGATGCGCAAAGCGCGGGCAGGTACCGCCCAGCGCCTCGATGATCTGAATCTGGGTCGCGGTGTTGGTCACATGGTCCGAGCCGCGTACCACATTGGTGACGCCCATTTCGGTGTCATCCACCACCGACGCAATCGTATAGAGAACCTGACCATCGCCCCGGATCAGAACCGGATCGGACACGGATGCCGCATCGATCGAGATGTCGCCCAGAATGCCGTCATTCCACTCGATCCGCTCGTGATCCAGCTTGAAGCGCCAGACGCCGCTGCCGCGCTCGGCCCGCAGCGCCTCTTTCTCAGCATCCGAGAGGTTCAGCGCGGCGCGGTCATAAACCGGCGGCTTGCCCATGTTCAGTTGCTTCTTGCGCTTGAGGTCCAGCTCGGTGGGCGTCTCAAACGCCTCATAGAACCTGCCCATCTTGCGCAGCTTGTCTGCGGCTTCGGCATAACGGTCCAGACGATCCGACTGACGCTCAACCCGGTCCCAATGCAGACCCAGCCACTCCATGTCCTGTTTGATGGCGTCGACATATTCTTCTTTCGACCGCTCAGGATCGGTGTCGTCGATCCGCAAGATGAACGTGCCGCCGGCCTTGCGGGCGATCAGATAGTTCATCAGGGCGGTGCGCAGGTTGCCCACGTGGATGTAACCGGTGGGCGACGGGGCAAAACGGGTGGTTGTCATAGGTGTCTCCTGTTGGCGCGGCTCTTGTCACAGGATTGGCCAATTGTCCAGCAAAGGCGTTCAGGTCGGCTGGACCGGCCAGTGCCGATCCAAGTCCTTTAACCCGGCGCAAATCAGTTCAGACAGAACATTCCTGTCAATATCCGCCAGCTTGTTCACATAGAGACAGGACTTGCCCAGCTTGTGTTTACCCAATCTGGACAGAATATCCCCGAAATCTGCGTAGCCGGGCATGATGTAGATCGACAAAGCCGTTTTGCGCGGGGAAAACCCGGTTGCCAGAAACTCTCCTTCGCGCCCGGACTTGTAGCGATAATGGTAACGACCATAGCCCACAATCGACGCCCCCCATATAACAGGTTCAAACCTGGTCGCGTGCCGAAAGAGGGCATCCAACACCCGCGCATCATCTGCCTTCTTCGCCGGTTGAATTGCCGCCAAAAAGCCCTCGACGCTTTGCCCTGTGGGGGCGGTTTTATTCCCAGATCGCGCCATTAACAAAAATTAACACGTAATGTTCATCCACGCAGCCCATTTGATTTGTGTATAAACTGGCAAGAGACTTGCGCAGACCTAAACTCACTGAATGCCGTTCTGACAGGGAGAACCAATATGACCATCAAATTGACACGCCGCGCGGCACTGGGTACCGCGGCAGCTTTGCCCTTCGCTGCCGCCGCAGCGCCGGTTCTGGCAGCCGGAGCCGAAGCCAAGGCAAACTCAACCATCGCCAAATCCTTTGCGTTGGGCGATTTCACCGTAACGACACTGCTGGATGGCAGCCTGCCACGCGATGGCGCCCAGGAAATCTTTGGCGGCGGAGCGTCAGATGAAGACTTCGCGAAAGTCTCAGCAGACAATTTCATCTCACCGGATGTCGCGCAGTTCTTCTTTACCCCGACTCTGGTCAACACCGGGTCTGAGCTGGTCCTGTTCGACACGGGGTTGGGGCAAGGTGGAATTCAGGCGGCATTGGCCGATGCAGGTGTGACACCGGATCAAATCAATGTCGTCGTCATCACCCATATGCACCCCGACCATATCGGCGGCATGACCACCAATGACGCGCCGACCTTCCCAAACGCGCGCTATGTCACCTCCTCTCCGGAATATGACTTCTGGGCGGCGCAGGACGCAGGCAATCGTGTCGGAGATCTGGTCGCGGCCAAGGTCACACCTTTGGCCGAGAAGATGACCTTTGTTGAAAATGGCGGCGAAGTCTCGTCGGGTATCACCGCTGTTGCAGCTTATGGCCATACGCCTGGCCACACGGTGTATCATCTAGAAAGCAACGGTCAGCGTCTGGTTTTGACCGCCGATCTAGCCAACCACTATGTCTGGTCCTTTGCCCATCCCGAATGGGAGGTTCGCTTTGACATGGATAAGGCCGCAGCCACGGCGTCGCGCCGCGACGTGCTGGGCATGCTGGCCGCCGACAAGGTTCCGATGATCGGCTATCACATGCCATTCCCGGCGGCTGGCTTCGTTGAACCCCGTGGCGATGGGTTCCGCTTTGTGCCAGTCAGCTATCAGATGATGGGATAGTACCCTAGTATCCCGGGTCCGGCCGCACCTTTGAACCATCCGTAAATCGGGACAGGCGAAAGGCGGCCGGATCAACGCATGGCGTCGTTTCACAAACCAGATCGGCCATTAAACGCCCCGCTCCGGGGCCGATCCCAAATCCATGACCTGAAAACCCCGTGGCGATGAACATCCCTGGCATGGTATCGACTGAAGATATTACCGGAATGGCGTCCGGGGTGACGTCGATCAAGCCTGCCCAGCTTTGAACGATCTCTGCCTGCTCCAGCACCGGGAACCCTTTGCGCGCGCGCGCCCATGTCCGCCTCAGGACCTTGGCCGAGGGCTCAGGATCCAGCACACGGCAATGTTCGAATGGCGTGACGTCGGTGTGTAACCATGTTCGGTCCTCACCGGCCTCTGCCGCCCAGCGTTTGGACAGCCTGAAACGCAAGGATCTCCATTCCTGTCGGAACGCCGGAACAAACTGAAGCGCAAGCCGAAAACTATCCGGGACAATATCAACCGTATTCTCGTGCCCGGATGCAATTGTATAACCGCCATCGGCCCTTTTTCGCATCGCGAAGTCATCTGACCATATTGCTGTTTCCGGCCCATTCACCGGTGAAGTGCGTAAGACCGTGTTGAGAACCTTAAGCTGTGGCAGGTCAATCCCCGCATTGCCCGCAAACAGCCGCGACCACGCGCCTCCGGCAAGAACCACCCGTGCACAGGCCACCCGGCCACGTTCGGTAAACACACCTGAGACATAACCGTTCTCGACATCAACGCTGCGCACAGCGCAGTTGGTCATCAGGCACGCCCCTTTGTCTCGTGCGGCTTCAGCGATCGCAGGGGCGGCCCATTGCGGTTCAGCCCGTCCATCCTGTGGCATGTGCAGGGCAACTTTCAACCCCGATTGATTGTCGGGCAGCAAGCCACCCAGTTCAGCACCCGAAACCATCTGAGCGCCAGTGTGCAGACCTTCAACATGGCGCATCCAGCGTTCAAGTTTTGCATGATCCCGCTTCCCCGAGGCGCCAAAAAGGATGCCGGAACGCGCAAATCCGGTTTGGCGCCCTGTGCGTTGATCCAGATCCTGCCAGATCTGCTGCGCTTCTAGCATGAGCGGGATTTCCCGAGGGTCCCGCAGCCCCAAACGCACCCATCCCCAGTTTCGCGAACTTTGTTCGCCCGCAATATGGCCTTTTTCGCACAGCAAGACTGACGCGCCCCGCTCTGACAGCTCTAAAGCTGTTGATGCGCCGATGATTCCGCCGCCTATGACCACAACGTCAACAGACTTGGGCAGATGCAGATCAGGTTCTACAGGAGTTGGTTTTGGACCGGGCATCCGCCGCTCTTACTTCATTGCTCGGACTGCAATGAATGCGCGGTATCAGGCAATAGGCAACATACCGCCTGATGCATGGATCACAATTTTCACAAGCTGTGGTTATAGTGCCAGAATGATCTCTGGCACTGTTGGATTCAACAGGTCCAGGCCGTTAAGCCGCGCCGCAGAGTTCAGCCCACTTCTGACGCAATGTGGCTGTCAATCCGGCATCGTTGCCGGCCAAATCTTCGCCCATGCTTTCTTGTGAAGGCAGCTCAGGCAGAACCGAAGAGGCCACAGATTCCGCTGGTTCCGATTTTTGCTCTGACGACATCTCAGCCCCCAAAAGGTCGGCAATGGCAGAATCAACCTGATCTTCGTCTAGTTCATGACCCTTGGTTTCCATCGAACGCCACGGAAGTGGCGAGTGGAGTGGTCTATCGTATTGCTCACGCATTTTCACACCAAATCGTTAACACAGACACGCAATTCACGATGCGTAACAAACAAAACTCGATCATAAACATCGAGCCACTTAAGAATGCGCCGCATCTGCCCCACATGAGGCGGCAATTAAGCTAAAATGTGTCAGAAAAATGTCCTGATTTCAAGCGTGTTAAACGGCCTAAGCCGAATCTAGATGTGCACTGTCCCCGCCACAGGGACAATGAATAAAAGCGCGCTCTCAAGCACCCTTTTTGGAAACGATCGGAGACTTAAAAAAATACGCGTGGTTTCAGCTCAAGACCGATCACGCCAACGATTCACAATCGGGTATCTGCGGTCCAGCCAGAAGGCTCGCTTGGTCAAGCGCGTACCTGGTGCGGACTGAAACCGCTTATATTCGCTGATATAGATCAGATGCTCTACGCGACGGGCGACATCTGCTTCGAATCCTGCTGCTTCGCAATCAGCGATCGAGCCATCGCGGTCGACCAGGATTTCCAGGATCGCGTCCAGTTCCGGGTAGTCCGGCAGGCTGTCACTGTCTTTCTGGTCTTCGCGCAGCTCAGCACTGGGGGGTTTATCAATGACCGACGGTCGGATCACCTCACCTTCGGGGCCCATCATCCAGTCACGGTGATTGGCATTGCGCCAGCGGCATGTTTCGAACACGCGCGTTTTATACAGATCCTTGATCGGGTTATAACCGCCATTCATGTCGCCATAGATGGTCGCGTAACCAACAGCCACCTCGGACTTGTTGCCCGTGGTCAGCAGCATTTCGCCAAACTTGTTCGAGATCGCCATCAGCAGCAAACCGCGCAGGCGGGATTGGACGTTTTCCTCGGTCAAATCCGCCTCGCGGCCCGCAAACAACGAGGCCAGAGTGTCTGTCACCGCCGCCCGACTGTCCGAGATCGGAACATAGTCGTAATGCACGCCCAGCGCCTTGGCGACAGCTTCAGCGTCATCCAGCGAGGCCTGGCTGGTGTATTCCGACGGCAGCATCACGCAACGGACGTTTTCCGCACCGATTGCATCAACAGCAATTGCCGCGACCAACGCCGAGTCCACTCCACCCGATAGCCCCAACAACGCCTTTTTGAACCCGGTCTTGCCCATGTAATCGCGCAGGGACAGGACCATGGCACGATAGTCCTGCTCCCATTCATCCGGCTGCGGCACAACTTCAGCAGGCATAATACGCCAACCCTCATCACCGCGCTCCAAATCGACATGTGTTACGGCCTCATCAAAGACCGGCATTCGAAAAGCCAGTTCTCCGCCCGGATTCAGGCCGAAAGTCGCGCCATCAAAAACCTGATCGTCCTGACCGCCCACCATGTTCAGATAGATCAGCGGCAGGCCGGTCTCGACCACACGGGCGACCATATGGTTCAGGCGCACATCATATTTGTTGCGGAAGTAAGGTGAACCATTGGGGATCAGCAGAAACTCGGCCCCGGTCTCTTCCAGTGTTTCCGAAACATCCGGGTGCCAGCTGTCTTCGCAAATCGGGCTACCGATCCGCGAGTTGCCAACCGAGTACGGCCCCCCCAAAGGGCCCGCGTCGTACAGGCGCACCTCGTCGAACACGGTTTCATTCGGCAAGTGATGTTTCAGCACCTTGCTGCCGATGCGACCGCCCTTGAGGATCAGGTAGGCATTAAAAAGCTTACCGTCTTCCGTCCACGGACCGCCAATTGCTATGGCGGGTCCATCGGCACATTGCGCAGCCAGCGACTGAACCGCCGCCATGGCCGCTTGATGGAACACCGGCTTCATCACCAGGTCCTGGGTGTTGTAACCGGTAATGAACATTTCGGGGAAAGCCACAAGGTCGGCACCAGCTTCGCGTCCCTGCTCCCACGCCGCAAGCGCCTTGTCCAAATTGCCTTGGATGTCCCCAACAACGGGATTGAGTTGTGCCAGAGTAATGCGGAAACGGTTGGCCATGCTGCCCTCTTGCCCTCGTCAGTCCTAATGCCATTTAGCAGATCGCACCGCGAGTGAAAGTCAAATGCGGCAAAACACGTTGCTCTGTCCGCACGGGTATCTTAGTTTTGCTTTAAAACGTGACAACCGGGCAAGGCAGGAAAAACCATGAACGCTATCCGCATTTCTTTGGCCGCCACGGCGATGGCTTTACTGGCCACATCCGCCTTTGCGCAGGACGGACAGGTTATCGTTGCGGATGATGATGTTGGCGGCGTGTACGAGGGCACTTTCCTGAACGGCCTGCGACACGGCGAGGGCACTTACCGCCTGCCGAACGGGTTCGAATATGTCGGCGAATGGGTCGAAGGCGAAATTCAGGGCAATGGCATAGCGCGCTATGTCAACGGCTCGGTCTATGAGGGGATGTTCGCGAAGGGGCAACCCGAGGGGCAGGGCAAGATCATCTACCCCGACGGCGGCAGCTATGAGGGGGACTGGGCCGAAGGGTCAATCAACGGAACCGGAATTGCAAAATACACCAACGGCGTCCGTTACGAGGGCAGCTTCAAAGACGCCCGCTATCACGGCAAAGGTGTCCTGACCGACCCCAGCGGATACGTCTACGATGGCGACTGGAAGGATGGCGTCAAGCACGGCGAGGGCAAAATCACCTCGACGCAAGGCAGCATCTATGAAGGGCAAATCAACAACGGCTTGCGCGATGGCCAGGGAACTCTGACCGTTCCGGATGGCATGACATATACTGGCACGTGGTCTCAGGACCGCATGACCGGCAAGGGCCGCTTGTTGCAGGCCAATGGCGACCTTTACGAGGGCGATCTGGTTGATGGCCGCCGTCAGGGCAATGGCAAGGCCACCTATGCCAACGGCGCGACCTATGAGGGCGAATATGCCGATGACCGCCGCCATGGAAAGGGACGCTTTCTTGGGACCGACGGGTTTGATTACACCGGCGAATGGGTGGACGGCCAGATCGAAGGACTGGGTGAGGTCACCTATCCTGATGGCGCGACCTATACCGGTGATTTCAGCGCAGATTTGCCGCATGGCAAAGGCGTTCAGACCTATCCGGATGGCACCGTCTATGACGGCGAATGGACGGCTGGCATCTTTGAGGGCAACGGTAAGGCCACGTATCCCAACGGTGTTGTTTACCAAGGACAGTTCAAGAACGGTCTGAGCCATGGCACGGGCGTTCTGACATTCGCTAACGGGTATCGGTACGAAGGCGACTGGGTAGATGGCGCGCGTCAGGGTAAAGGCAAGGCAACTTTTCCTGACGGAACATCCTATGAAGGTGATTTCCAAGACGGTCAGCGTCACGGCGAGGGAACTATAAAAACCCCACGCGGATTCAGCTATACCGGCGGCTGGGCCGAAGGCAAAATCAGTGGTCAGGGTGTGGCAACCTATGCCACCGGCGACGTGTACGAAGGCACCTTTCTGGATAACAAACGCCACGGCAATGGCACGATGCGTTATGCCAATGGCCTGGAAGAAACCGGCGTTTGGGAAAACGGGGTCCTGCCCAGTGAGAACGTAAGTGCGCCCGACGCGACGGATACCGAAACCGAGCCTGATACATCCGCCTCTGACGGGTAATCAAGCTACCAGGGCACTGGCTTTCCCGCCCAGTCAAAAAACCCACCCGTATCAGCCGCATTTAACGCGGCTGATACGGATAGCAGGTTCCGGGCGGCCTCATCAGGTGCAACCGCAGGGTGCCGCCCAACATATTTCCGGGTGAATGCTGTCGTAACCGTACCGGGGTGCAAGGCGACGCAGATCGCCTGTTTATGGCTCCGGGCAAGCTCGATCGCGGATGTGCGGACAATCTGGTTCAGCGCGGCCTTGGACGCCCGATAACTGATCCATCCACCAAGCCGGTTGTCACCAATCGACCCCACACGTGCAGACAAAACCGCAAAGACGGCGCGCCGGTCGCGCGGCAGCAAGCGCGCGGCATGCGCAAGAACTAACGCAGGTCCGACCGCATTCAGCGCGAACTGATCCATCATCGCCGGCGCGGATAGCAGTCTGATGGTTTTCTCGGGGGTGGCACCATTAACCTCAAGAGCGCCAGCCGCGACCAGGATCAGGTCGAACGGACCGGAAACGCCCGCCAATGTCCGATCTACGATCTCGGGGTCGGTCAAATCAAATCCGTCCTGTGACCGGGACAACGTGGTGACGTCGACCGACTGTTGCCGAAGCCTGTCGGCGATTGCACCTCCGATCCCACCCGAGGCGCCGATGATAAGTGCTGTTTCCATGCGGGTTGAACTAGCCGTCGGCAATGCGTGATCAACACATGTGGGAAAAAAGAAATCTCTTCATATGCCGGAGGTAAATTCGTTCTTTTCATTCCCGCCGCGCGATGTATAACCTCAACCCCATGATCAACCGCGCAGATATCCTGATTGCCGACACCGCCCTTCGCGGTGCGTCTCTGCGTGGCCTACTGATCCTAATCCGCCTCTGAGCGTGCCATCCGGCGCGCCCGCTCAGAGGAGGACGCCCGCGCGCCATAGGCTTTAGGACAGAAGAAGAAAGAGAATCCCATGACCAACGTGACCGACCAAGACCGCGTCTTGATCTTTGACACAACCCTGCGCGATGGCGAGCAAAGCCCCGGCGCAACCATGACCCATTCGGAAAAGCTGGAGATTGCCGAGCTGTTGGACGATATGGGCGTTGATATTATCGAGGCGGGGTTCCCAATTGCCTCCGAAGGTGACTTCAAGGCCGTATCCGAAATTGCCGAACGGTCAAAGAACAGCCGAATCTGCGGCTTGGCCCGCGCCAATTTCGCCGATATCGACCGCTGTTGGGAAGCTGTGAAACATGCTGGCAAAAGCCGCATCCACACGTTCATCGGCACCTCGCCGCTGCACCGTGCCATTCCGAACCTGACGCAGGACGAAATGGCCGACAAAATTCACGAAACGGTCAGTCACGCGCGCAATCTGTGCGAAAACGTGCAGTGGTCGCCGATGGATGCTACGCGGACCGAATGGGAATACCTCTGCCGCGTGATCGAAATTGCGATCAAGGCCGGTGCGACAACAATCAACATTCCTGACACGGTCGGCTACACGGCACCGATGGAGTCTGCTGACCTGATCAAACGTCTGATCGAAACGGTTCCGGGCGCGGATGAGGTGGTCTTCGCGACCCACTGCCACAACGACCTTGGCCTGGCGACCGCAAACTCGCTGGCTGCTGTTGCAGGTGGTGCACGTCAGATTGAATGTACCATCAACGGCCTTGGCGAACGTGCCGGTAACACCGCGCTGGAAGAGGTGGTGATGGCACTGCGCACACGCAATGACATCATGCCCTGGAACACCGGCATCGACACCACCAAGATTATGCATATCTCGCGCAGGGTCGCGACGGTGTCCGGTTTCAACGTGCAGTTCAACAAGGCCATCGTCGGCAAGAACGCATTCGCGCATGAAAGCGGCATCCATCAGGACGGCATGCTGAAGAACCGCGAAAACTTTGAAATCATGCGCCCCGAGGATATCGGTCTGTCCGGGACATCCTTGCCGCTGGGCAAACACTCGGGCCGCGCGGCGCTGCGTGATAAGCTGAACACGCTGGGTTATGAGGTTGGCGACAACCAGCTCAAGGACATATTCGTTCGGTTCAAGGAGCTGGCCGACCGCAAGAAAGAAGTATTCGACGACGATCTGATCGCGTTGATGACGCTGGATGATGACGACGGCGACGATCACCTGCAACTGGTTTCGATGAAGGTTACCTGCGGAACCGTCGGCAAGGCCGAAGCCACCATCGAGATGGAAGTAGGCGGCAAGGAAATCATCGCCACCGAACAAGGCGACGGCCCGGTCGACGCAGCGTTTCGCGCCATTCGCGTCGTGCATCCGAACACAGCCCACTTGCAACTTTATCAGGTGCATGCCGTGACCGAAGGTACGGACGCGCAAGCCACAGTATCGGTGCGTCTGGAAGAAGACGGCATGATCGCAACCGGCCAATCCGCCAACACCGATACTGTCGTGGCCTCGGCCAAGGCGTATATCCACGCGCTGAACCGCCTGATCGTGCGCCGTCAAAAGGCAGGTCCTGGCGCAGATACCCGGGAAATCAGCTACAAAGATCTTACTTGAAAAAAAAGGGGCGGTCGATTGTCGACCGCCCCTTCTCTATTATCTCCAGCCGCATTACGGCCAATAGAATAAGGTCAGATCTGCTGGCTTTTCTGTCCCGATCAACGAGTAGTCATACACCGGCGTATCGTTGAGATCGTTCAGCCCCGATACTGCATACCCTTCGGTTGGTATGTAGTTCGCGTCATAGTTCAGATCATAATCGCCGTTTTCGTCGTGAAACGCGATAACAGCAAAATACCCGCTGTCGAGGTCGGGAAAGTCGAAGCGGAGCGGGTCCTCGGACGCTGGTGCCTCTAGGTAGCCAACGGCTTTGGTGTAATCCATATTGTCAAACGCCGTCGCCTGGTCAAACGCCATGACAATCACGTTGCCCTTGGTGCTGCGCGCACCGTGCAGATTGACGGTCAGACCCTTGTCTTGCGAGGTCCCTGTGGTGGAAGCCGCTGCTTGGTCAATATCTGTGGTGAAACCAGAGGCGACCCAGGCACCTCCGACAAACAGACCTGCCGTTACGATGGCCGCCACGATGCGTTGTGTGTTGCTTGGCATCTTTTGCGCTCCTACGCCTTACTTCGCGGGTTTACTCTGTTTACGACCGTTCTTTGGCTGCCAGCCCGGAGGTCCGAAGAAAACACCCAGCTTGTTGCCGAACCCTGGCATGTTCCGGACATCCTTGAACAGGCGGGCAAAGCCGTGAAGGAAGGCGACGAAAGGATTGATCGAGTCGATCGGTTTGACGAGGCCGTAGACCACCTCTTCCTTTTCGTCTTCGAACGTTCCGAACATACGGTCCCAGATGATCAGAATCCCGGCATAGTTCTTGTCCAGGTATTTCGGGTTTGATCCATGGTGAACGCGGTGATGCGACGGCGTGTTGAAGATGTATTCAATCGGGCGCCACAGCTTTTTGATAACTTCGGTATGCAGGGCCGTCTGATACAGTTGCACCAGCAGTTCCGCGACCAGCACCATGAACGGGTTGAACCCCAACAGCACAAGCGGCAGGTGGAAAAACAGCGGCCAAAAACCATCCAGCGGACCATGGCGATAAGCCACTGATATATTGAAAAAGGGAGAGCTATGGTGAACCGAATGCGTTGCCCAGAGGAAGTTGATCCGGTGCAGAATTCGGTGCTCCCAGTAATAGGCCAGGTCTGCAAGGATCAGCACGATGATGAACGAAGCCCATGTTGTCGGAATATCGAACACGGCAAATTGCGAAGCCCAGACATAGGCACCGATATAGAAACCAGCCAACAGAACAAAGCTGATACCGATGAAGAAAACGAGCGTGATGAAATTGGTGACGGTGTCACCCATCATCTGCCAGTTCAGCTTTTTGACGACTGCATATCGGATCAATTCGAAGGCCAGAAAGGCCATGGCGAAGACGAAGAACCAATCGTCAATCAAAGTTTCCCAGTAATTCAGATGAAAATCACTGATATGGCGGCTTAGGAAGTCCATCGAAGCAATCCGATTCCCGTTTGTTGTCATGCGTGACAACTTATTTACGAGATCACCGCCGGAAATCAAGGTCCCGGCGTTGAAAAAACGGTTTCTCCTGCAAGTCCATTGCTGTCACAGCAGATTTTTCACCTGCGTGGCATACTTTGGGAAACCCCATGTGATCACTGATTGCTCATCCGCGCAGTTTGCCGAACAGGCCATCCAACGTTTTGGAGCACTCGCTCAGACCATAAGGCGCGTTCACGACAAACATTCCCGAACCAACCATACCGTGCCCTTCGCGTGCGGCCGGAAAGCGCACCTCGTGATGCAAAACTTTGGGGAAATCCCGTTTCTCCAAAGCGTCGCGCATGCCCTGATGCCGCCCATTGGCCAGTATCGGATACCACAGTGCAATGACACCGACGTTCCATTTCCGGTTCAACGAGGCGATTATACCGGGCATTCGGTCATAATCAGATTTGATCTCATAGCTTGGATCAATCAGCAAAACGCCACGGCGCGGTGTCGGGGGCAGCAGAGATTGGGCCAGCTCAAAGCCGTCCTGCCGATAGGTTCGGGCATCAAACGTGATCAATGCGTCGGACAGTGCTCGGTATTCTTGCGGGTGCAATTCGGCAAAGTGCATCTTGTCGTATGAGCGCAAAAGGTTCGCCGCAATTAAAGGCGATCCCGGATATGCGGATGTGCCGTATCGGTCGTGTACAGCGGCAATGGCTCGGCTCAGAGGATGATCGGCGTCAAACCAGCCTTCGGTCAACGCACGTTCGATTCCCGCAGCTGCTTCACCGGTCTGAACGGCCTGATCCGAGTCCAGCTTGTACAGCCCCCGCCCCGAATGGGTTTCGATGTAGCTTAGCGGTTTGTCCTTTTGGGTCAGATAGGCCAGCGTTTCTGCCAAAATTGCGTGCTTATGGACGTCCGCAAGGTTACCTGCGTGGTAAATATGTTGATATGAGAGCATGATGCCTTCTAAAGTCCCTGCAATTAAGGCGGAAAGGTGCTGATTGTCGCGGAATCAGCCCTTTTACCGGGCGAGTTGGCACCCTATAAGTCATCCGTCCCGGAACCGTCGAGTCGCGGGCAGTAGAAAACTGACATACAGGATCAGGGAAAAATATGGGGATCTTTGGCAATCTGGGCGGCCTGTTCACAGCGGACATGGCTATCGACCTTGGTACAGCGAACACGCTGGTTTACGTCAAGGGTCGCGGTGTTATCCTGTCTGAACCCTCTGTGGTGGCGTATCACGTCAAGGACGGCGTAAAAAAGGTTCTGGCTGTTGGCGAAGACGCCAAGCTGATGCTGGGCCGGACCCCTGGATCGATCGAAGCCATCCGCCCAATGCGCGAAGGCGTGATTGCCGACTTTGATACGGCAGAGGAAATGATCAAGCACTTCATCCGCAAAGTGCACAAGCGTTCAACTTTCTCGAAGCCCAAGATCATCGTCTGCGTTCCCCATGGCGCGACCCCTGTTGAAAAACGCGCGATCCGTCAGTCGGTTCTGTCCGCAGGCGCCCGCCGCGCCGGTCTGATTGCCGAACCTATTGCAGCCGCGATTGGTGCAGGCATGCCCATCACCGACCCGACCGGCAACATGGTTGTCGATATCGGCGGTGGTACCACCGAGGTTGCTGTTCTGTCGTTAGGTGACATCGTATATGCCCGCTCGGTCCGCGTCGGTGGTGACCGTATGGACGAGGCGATCATCTCGTACCTGCGCCGCCAGCAGAATCTGCTGGTCGGTGAATCCACGGCCGAGCGGATCAAGACCACCATCGGCACTGCGCGCATGCCCGACGACGGCCGCGGCCAGTCGATGCACATTCGCGGACGCGACCTGCTGAATGGTGTGCCAAAGGAAATTGAAATTAGCCAGGCCCAAGTGGCCGAGGCGCTGTCTGAGCCTGTCCAGCAGATTTGCGAGGCGGTAATGACTGCGCTGGAAACCACTCCGCCCGACCTGGCGGCGGATATCGTGGACCGGGGTGTGATGCTGACCGGCGGCGGTGCGCTGTTGGGTGATCTGGACCTTGCCCTGCGCGAACAGACCGGCTTGGCTGTGTCGATTGCCGACGAAAGCCTGAATTGTGTGGCTTTGGGCACCGGCAAGGCGTTGGAATACGAAAAACAACTGCGCCACGCGATTGACTACGAAAGCTAAGGCGCGCACCCTTTACCACATAGGGTAAATTCGGCACGAGCAGCACGGGAAGGAGTCCTGTGGCAAAAGACCGATCACAGCGCGATGAATACACAACCCCCTTGCGCCGCCTGCTGCTGGGGATTGTTGTGTTGTGTCTGCTGGGAATCTTTCTGATCTGGCGGATCGACAGCCCGCGCGTGGAACGGTTTCGCGCACAGGTCGTGGACACTGTAGTGCCGTCGATGGAATGGGCCATGGTTCCTGTCACCGCCGCCGTCAATCTGGTACGCGATTTCCAAAGTTATCAACGACTGAGCGACCAGAACCAGGAATTGCGCAGCGAATTGCGCATAATGCGCGCCTGGAAAGAAGCCGCACTGCAGCTGGAGCAGGAAAATGCCCGGCTATTGGATCTGAACAATGTGCGCCTTGATCCGCGCCTGACCTATATCACCGGGGTGGTCATGGCCGATAGCGGCTCGCCCTTCCGCCAGTCGGTCCTGCTGAACGTGGGTGAGAGAGACGGAATCAGGGATGGCTGGGCCACGATGGACGGGATTGGCGTCGTCGGGCGTATCTCGGGCGTTGGCCCCGACACCGCGCGTGTCATCCTGATGACAGATGCTTCCAGCGCTATACCGGCCACAATTCAACCGTCTGGCCAAACCGCCCTGATCACCGGCGACAACACGCAATCCCCGTCGGTGGAATTTTTGGAAAACCGCGAATTGGTACGCCCTGGCGACCGCGTTGTGACCTCGGGCGATGGTGGCGTGTTCCCCGGAGGGCTGCTGATCGGGCAGATCACCGAAGACCCCGGCGGGCGTTTGCGGGTGCGCCTCTCCGCAGATTTCGAACGACTGGAATTCCTTCGCGTTCTGCGCTTCCACTTGGCCCCGGTGATCTCGGATCCTGGCGGCATCGTGGGTCCACGGCAACCCGAGGCCGCCCTGACCCCGCCGGAGGTCGGCGATGGATAGGCAAACCTCGCATCTTTGGCTCAAACGCAGTTTGTACGTGTTTCTGGCGTTGCTGGTAATGTTCCTGCATCTTCTGCCATTGGACACACAGCCGGATCGCTGGCCGTTTCCGGACATGCTGATCGCGTTAACCTTCGCCTGGGTTCTTCGCCGACCGGAATACGTTCCCATTTTTCTGGTTGCTGCAGTGATGCTGATGGCCGATTTGCTGCTGCAACGGCCTCCGGGCCTGCTGGCAGCACTCGTGGTTTTGGGATCGGCGTATCTGCGCTCGGCCGCGCCCGGAATGCGCGACGCCGGGTTTATGGCTGAATGGACAACGGCCGCTGTGGTGATCGCGGGGATTTTCATATTGAACCGCGTAATTCTTGCTATTCTATCGGTACAGCAAGCAGCGTTGGGTCCTGTGGTGATACAAGTGGTTCTGACAATTGCGGTTTATCCTCTGGTCGTTCTTCTCAGCCAGAATGTACTTGGCATTCGGCGCGTGTCAGTGTCGGATCCCGGCACAAGAGGGGCCCGGGCATGAAACAACGCAATCCCAAAGCGCAAGGTTTGGCATACAAACGCCTGCCGCGCCGCGCGTTGATCCTGGGCGGGTTGCAGACTGCGTTTATCGGCGGCCTGGCAGCGCGAATGCGCTTTATGCAAGTGGATCAGGCTGACGAGTACCGTCTGTTGGCCGAAGAAAACCGGATCAACATTCGTCTGATCCCCCCGACGCGCGGGCGCATTTATGACCGCAACGGCCAGATAATCGGGCAAAACACGCAGTCGTATCGTATTGTTATGGTCCGCGAAGATGCGGGCGACGTCGACAAAGTCATCGCCAAACTTTCAGAGCTTATCCCGCTGACTCAGGAAGAGATTGACCGCGCCAAGACCGAGATGCGCCGCTCTGCCCCGTTCCTGCCAGTCACGCTGGCCGATCAGGTCACGTGGGAGGACATCTCCAAGGTCGCGGTCAATGCGCCCGCTCTGCCCGGCGTTACGCCCGAAGTGGGCATGGCCCGTCAGTATCCCCGCTATGAGGATTTCGCCCATGTCGTTGGTTATGTCGGGCCGGTCAGTGACTATGACCTCAGCCTGATCGAAGATCCCGAACCGGTGTTGCGTATCCCC
The DNA here is from genome assembly GCF_947495585.1 of Ruegeria atlantica. Taxonomy (GTDB): domain Bacteria; phylum Pseudomonadota; class Alphaproteobacteria; order Rhodobacterales; family Rhodobacteraceae; genus Ruegeria; species Ruegeria atlantica_G. The sequence continues at coordinate 62,333 of NZ_CANLZK010000005.1, forward strand.
CGGTTCCAAATCGGCAAGGTCGGACTGGAGTCCAAACAGGAAATCACCCTGCGCGGTAAAGCCGGCGCAAAACGTGTCGAGGTCAACGCCACAGGCCGCATCATGCGCGAGCTTGACCGGCAAGAAGGCGAGGCCGGGGCCGATCTGCAATTGTCCGTTGATGCGGACCTGCAGCAATACGCCCAGGCGCGCTTGGCCGGTGAAAGCGCGGCTGCCGTCGTCATCGACTGCGAAACCGGGGATATCCGGGCCATCAGTTCTGCCCCCAGTTTCGACCCGAACCTGTTCGTGCGCGGGATATCGGTCGCGGATTACCGGGCATTGACTGAAAATAACTACCGCCCGCTGGCCAACAAGACGGTTCAGGGCACCTACCCGCCGGGTTCGACCTTCAAGATGATCACCGCTCTTGCCGCGCTTGAGGCCGGAGTGGTTAGCCCCGGCAACACCGTCTATTGCCCTGGGCACCTGAAGGTCGGTAGCCGCCGCTTCCACTGCTGGAAGCGCGGCGGGCATGGGACAGTGGATCTTAACTTGTCACTAAAGCGCAGCTGCGACGTCTACTACTACGATGTCGCCGTGCGTACCGGCATCGACAAAATCTCTGAAATGGCGCGCAAATTCGGACTGGGCGTCAAGCACGATATCCCGATGTCAGCTGTCGCCGCGGGTTTGGCCCCCAATCAGGCATGGAAAGAGCGGGTCCACGGTGAAGGTTGGCTGGTGGGCGACACCGCGAATGCCTCGATCGGGCAAGGGTTCATGCTGGCCTCGCCCCTACAGCTTGCGGTCATGACGGCAAGGATCGCCACGGGCCGGGCCGTGACGCCCCGTCTGGTGCGGTCCGTCAATGGCGTCGAGGAACCGTCAGGAGCAGGTGAGCCGCTGGACGTCAATCCGTACAACCTGAATCAGGTGCGCAAAGCGATGTTCTCGGTCTCAAACGACAGGGCTGGCACCGCCTATCGCAGCCGCATCATCAATGATGAATTCCGCATGGCCGGTAAGACAGGGACCAGCCAGGTGCGCAACATCACCAAGGCCGAACGCGCGGCTGGCGTAATCCGCAACGAAGACCTGCCGTGGGAACGGCGCGACCACGCGCTGTTCGTCAGCTATGCGCCGTACGACAATCCGAAATACGCCGTGGCAGTTGTGGTGGAACACGGCGGTGGCGGATCCAAGGCAGCGGCCCCGGTCGCGCGAGACATCATGCTGCAGGCTCTGTACAACGGCACCCCACCGCTCGAGGCTTATCCGGTTGCAGATCGTGACCGCATTAAGGAACAACAAAAACGGCTTGAGGGCGACCGTCGCCCCAAAGCGCGACCCGATGAAAAGGACCGCGCATGAGCTATCTTGAGTACGCCGTCAAATCCACGCCAACGGGGTTTCGCAAGTTCCTCTACATGAACTGGCCGCTGACTTTGTTGCTGATCAGCGTCGCCAGCGCCGGATTCCTGATGCTGTACTCAGTCGCGGGCGGGTCCTGGATGCCCTGGGCCGAACCCCAGATTGAGCGGTTCGGACTGGGACTGACCGTTATGTTCATCATCGCGTTGGTGCCGATCTGGTTCTGGCGCAACATGTCCGTTTTGGCCTATCTCGGCTCGATCGTTCTGCTGATTTTTGTGGAACTCTTTGGCACCATCGGCATGGGTGCGCAGCGTTGGATCGACCTTGGGTTCATGAGGCTCCAGCCTTCCGAAGTCATGAAGATTGCGCTGGTCATGGTTCTGGCCGCCTACTACGACTGGTTGCCTTCTCATAAGACATCGCGACCGCTCTGGGTGCTTATCCCGGTCATCCTGATCCTGATCCCTACAGCTATGGTCCTGAAACAACCCGATCTGGGCACTTCGATCCTGTTGTTGGCGGCGGGCGGGGGACTGATGTTCCTGGCTGGAGTGCACTGGGCTTATTTCGCCGCCGTTATCGCGGCGGTGGTCGGCTTGATTGCGACAGTGTTCAATAGCCGGGGCACCGAGTGGCAGTTGCTCAAGGATTATCAGTTCCGCCGAATAGACACTTTCCTTGATCCCTCCACCGATCCGCTGGGTGCAGGCTATCACATTACCCAGTCGAAAATTGCGTTGGGGTCAGGCGGCTGGAACGGGCGCGGGTTCATGCAAGGGACGCAGTCGCGCCTGAACTTTCTGCCCGAAAAGCACACGGACTTCATCTTTACCACGTTGGCCGAGGAATTCGGGTTTGTCGGAGGCATCACTTTGCTGACCCTTTACGCCCTGATTATTATCTTCTGCATGGTTACGGCTTTGGCGACAAAGGACCGGTTCTCATCCCTGGTCACCTTGGGGGTCGCGCTCAACTTCTTCCTGTTCTTTGCGGTCAATATGTCCATGGTCATGGGCCTTGCACCGGTTGTGGGCGTGCCCCTGCCGATGGTCAGCTACGGCGGGTCCGCCATGCTGGTTCTGATGGCCGCCTTCGGCATTGTTCAAAGCGCGCATATTCACCGCCCCCGCTGAATTGAAAGGCCCTTCATGCCCGTCAACATCCTGTTTTCCGCGCGCCCTGAACAATGGCCGGTGTATGAACCTCTGCTTACAAAAGGGCTGTCCCAAGCTGGTTTGGATTTCCGTCTGGCAACCGAGTTTTCGCCTGATCAGGTCGACTACGTTGTCTATGCACCAACAAGCGGGCTACTGGATTTTTCACCCTATACACAACTGAAGGCGGTTCTGAGTCTTTGGGCAGGTGTTGAAAAAATCGCGGGCAACGAAACGCTGACCGTGCCATTGGCCCGAATGGTGGACCACGGGCTGATGCATGGCATGACCGAGTGGGTCGTCGGCCACGTGCTGCGCTATCACCTGGGCATGGACCGCTATATCACCGTGCAGGACGGCGTGTGGACGCCCGACGCCCCGCCGCTTGCCAGCGAACGGAATGTGTGTGTGCTGGGCCTTGGTGCATTGGGAGAAGCCGCAGCAACCGCGCTTGCCGCGCTGAATTTCAAAGTGACCGGTTGGAGTAGAACCGCAAAGGACATCCCCGGGGTAACATGCCTGCATGGCACCGACGGCTTGCGCGCCGCGTTGTCCAGTGCCGAGATCGTTGTCCTGTTGCTGCCCGACACCCCCGCAACGGAAAACGCACTGAATGCGGACACTCTCGCCTTGCTGCCCAAAGGCGCTCGGATCATCAATCCCGGTCGCGGTCCATTGATCGACGATGACGCGCTGCTGGCCGCGCTGGATTCGGGGCACATTAGCCACGCCACGCTAGACGTGTTTCGCGTGGAACCCCTGCCGCCGGAACACCCGTATTGGGCGCATGCCAACGTGACCGTCACACCGCATATCGCGTCGGAAACCCGTCCAACAACTGCGGCCCAAGTGATCTGCCAGAACATTATCCGAGGTGAGGAAGGCAAACCCTTCCTGCACCTCGTCGACCGCAATCTGGGCTACTGATCCGGACAGGTCGCGATAAGCCCGCGACCTTTCAACAGCGCCTCGACCCCTGGCAAACGCCCGCGGAACGCCAGATACAGCTCCTCAGCTTCGCGAGAGCCGCCGGTGGACAGGATATTATCCTCAAGCGCTTTGGCGCGCTCTGTGTCAAAGGCACCCCCAGCTTCTTCGAAGGCTGCGAATGCGTCGGCGTCCATAACCTCGGACCACATGTAGCTGTAATAGCCCGAGCTATAGCCATCGCCAGCGAAGACATGGGCAAAATGCGGTGTCGCGTGGCGCATACCGATGGCATGCGGCATATCGATACCATCAAGAACCTCGGCCTGTTTCGCCATCGGATCAGCTGGCGCTTCGCCTTCGTGGAACGCCAGATCGACCAAGGCTGAGGCTACGTATTCCACGGTCTGGAACCCCTGATCAAAATTCGCGGCCTTCAGAACCTTCTTAAGCATATCTTGCGGCATCGGCTCACCAGATTCGGCATGGGTCGCAAATTCGGCCAAGACTTCCGGCACTTCCAGCCAGTGTTCATAAAGCTGGCTGGGAAGCTCTACAAAGTCACGCGCGACGCTGGTGCCAGAGATGCTTTCATAGGTCACGTTGGACAACATCTGATGCAATGCGTGACCGAACTCATGGAAAAGCGTGCGCGCATCGTCATAAGATAGCAGCGCCGGGTCGCCCTTGGCGAAGTTGCAAACGTTGATCACGACGGGGGCTTGCACCTTGGGGAACTTTGCCTGGCTCCGCATTGCGCTGCACCATGCGCCCGAGCGCTTGGAACCCCGCGCGAAGTAATCGCCGATGAACACAGCAATATGCTGCCCGTCGCGCGTTACGTCCCAAGCCCGGCAATCGGAGTGATAAAGCGGTACATCCAGCGGGGCAAACTCCAGCCCGAACAGCCGGTTGGCGCAGGAAAAGGCGGCCTCGATCATACGATCCAACTGCAAGTACGGCTTCAGCGCAGCTTCATCCAAATCATGTTCAGCCTTGCGGCGCTTTTCGGCGTAGTAGCGCCAGTCCCACGCTTCGAGCGGACCGTTGATGCCATCTTCCTGCATCATCGCGGTCAAGGTTTCGGCGTCGGAGTCGGCCCGCGCCTTTGCCGGCTCCCAAACCTGCATCAACAGATCGCGAACGCGGTCCGGCGTTCGGGCCATTTCAGTTTCCAGCTTGTAGTCCGCGAAACTGGAATATCCCAATAGCTTGGCCCGTTCTTCGCGCAAGTTCAGGATTTCAGCCGCAATCTCGCGGTTGTCCGTTTCACCGCCATTGGCACCACGCGCAGTCCAGGCCCGATACGCCTTCTCGCGCAGATCGCGGCGCGGCGAGAATTGCAGAAACGGTACAATCAACGACCGCGACAGAGTGACGACAGGACCATCAGCACCCTTCTCATCCCCGGCAGCGCGGGCTGCATCCACGACGAAACCCGGCAAACCTTCCAGATCATTCTCGGTCAGGTTCATGAACCATTCGCGCTCGTCCGCCAAAAGGTTTTGGGTGAAGGACGTCCCCAGCGTGGCAAGGCGCGACTTGATCTCTTGCATGCGGGTGTCATCGTTGCCTTCCAAAGCCGAACCAGCGCGCACAAAACCGCGATGGGTCAGCATCAGAACGCGGGCCTGTTCATCGGTCAGGTCAAGCTGATCCTTGCGCACCCACAGGTCCGCAACTCGCCGAAACAGCGCCTTGTTTGACGAAATTCCCGAAAAATGCGCCGAGAGTTTTGGTGAGAATTCGCGTTGCAGCTCTTCCCGCGCCGGGTTGCTGTCGGCACCTGCAACGGTGAAAAAGACAGACAGAACCTTGTCTATCTGCTCTCCGGCCGCCTCAAGTGCCTCGATTGTATTTGCAAAACTGGCTGGGTCGGAATTGTTGGCAATCGCGTCGATCTGCGCGTTGTGGGCGTCCATCGCCTTGTCCAATGCAGGCGCAAAATCATCATCCGAAATCTCGGCAAATGGCGCGATTTCAAATGGAGTGGTCCAGGCGGACAGGATCGGGTTGGTCATGCGGATCTCCTTTGCTGGTCAAGCTAGGGAGACGGGCCGAAATGGTCCAGAGGGGGTGCCCGCGATACCGCCGAAATCTCTTGCTAATTTAGCGCAGTAATTGGCTTACGCGTCTGCCGCTCCGCATATGGGGCAATCCGAGCGTCGGGCCAGGGTGATCTTGCGGCTTTCGCCATAGAGCGCGTCATAGATCAGCATTTCGGCGCGCAGGGCCTGCCCGGCCCCGGTGATCACCTTGATCGCCTCAACCGCCATCATCGACCCCACAACGCCGGGCAACGGGCCAATAACCCCCGCTTCGGCACAGGACGGGGCCAGACCGAGGGCCGGTGCCTCAGGGAAGATACACTGATAACAAGGCGCGTCATTGGCGGGGTCAAAGACGCTCAGCTGACCTTCCCATTGCGACAGAGCACCTGAAATAAGCGGTTTTCCCAGTGCGACCGCAGTACGGTTGACCAAGTAGCGCGTGTCAAAATTGTCGGTACCGTCGAGGATCAGGTCGAAATCGGCGAACAGGTCTGCTGCAATCTCATCAGTCAGACGACGATGGTAGGGCAGAACAATCACGTTCGGGTTTTGCGCCTGCATGGCTTGCTGGGCCGAGAAAACCTTGGGCATGCCAATGTCGGCATCGCGATGGATCACTTGCCGCTGCAGATTGGCGTTTTCAACAATATCGTCGTCGATCACACCGATGGTGCCCACGCCAGCCGCCGCAAGGTACTGCAACGCCGGCGCACCAAGACCGCCCGCGCCGATAACCAGCACACGGGCCTGTTTCATCTTTTTCTGCCCCGGCCCGCCCAGTTCGCGCAAAACGATATGGCGGGCATACCGCTCCAACTCGGTCTCAGAGAACTTGTCAGATGACATCGCAGGTTCCTCGGCTGGCTGTGGCGCAGCGCGGTTGCGCAGCGTTTTGAGCACCTTGCCATAGCTCAATACCAAAACCGCGGCACCACCTAGGATCAACCACAAGGCCGCAGACCCGCCGGTTGCCTCGCGGAGCGGGTGCCCACCCGGCAACGTCAGTTGGATAACAAGTACACCGATCAGCAAGACGCTGACCGACACGGAGCGAGCAGTTCGGGACACCCCCGCCACGTACCCAATGCCCCACAGAGCACCGGCAAGGATCAGAACAAGAAGCATCAACCGCGCCCAGTCGAGCCAAAACCGCCTGCGCCGCGATCCGTTTCGCTGAGCACCTCGACAGGTTCAAACGCAGCCTGCACGACGGGGGCGACGACCAGTTGCGCGATGCGTTCACCATGCGCAATCTCAAAACTTTCTTGACCGGCGTTCAGCAGGATCACCCCCAGCGGGCCGCGATAGTCACTGTCGATCGTGCCGGGCGTATTAGGCAGAGTAATCCCGTGTTTCAACGCAAGGCCGGATCGGGGTCGAACCTGCACCTCGTACCCATTTGGAATCTCGATCCGCAGCCCCGTAGGAATCAAAGCGCGCTGCCCCGGTTCCAACATGATCGAATTTCCATTCGGCAGATTCGCCCTGACATCCGCACCCGCCGCGCCAGTCGTTTCATAAGACGGCAAATCGATGGCCGGATCGGCCCCGTCTTCGCGGATCACACGAATTGCTACCATCACTGCACCTCTTGTTCAGCTTGTCAGAGCGTCGGCGATCTTTTGCGCCAGACGTTGTGCCACTGCATCCTTGTCCATGCGCGGCCATTCTTCGGCCCCTTCGTCCGAGATCAGGGTGACCGCGTTTTCTGATCCCCCCATGATGCCCGTCGCAGGGCTGACATCATTGGCGACGATCCAGTCACAGCCCTTGCGCGCGCGTTTCGCAGTGGCGTGTTCAAGCACGTTGTCAGTTTCTGCGGCAAAGCCAACCACCAACGTCGGCCGTCCCGCATCAAGCCTGGACACGCGTTTGAGGATGTCGGGGTTCTCAGCAAACTCCAGCACCGGAAGACCATCGCGGCTTTTCTTCAGCTTCTTGTCTGAAGCCGCCGCCATGCGCCAATCCGCAACTGCAGCAGCAAACACACCCGCATCTACTGGCAGTGCAGCGTCGACCGCGTCAGACATCTGCTGCGCGGTTTCCACGCGGATAACCTGCACCCCTTCGGGCGGTGAAACATCGGCAGGGCCGGTAACAAAAACCACATCAGCGCCCAGCGCAGACAACGCCCGTGCCACCGCGGTGCCCTGCGCGCCCGAGGACCGGTTGGCGATGTAGCGCACGGGGTCGATCGGTTCATGTGTAGGGCCGGAGGTGACCAGAATGCGATTGCCCTTCAGCGGACCGTTGCCAAGTTGCGCCTCGACCGCGGCCACGATCTCCAGTGGTTCCGACATCCGGCCTGGGCCGTACTCTCCACAAGCCATGTCACCCTCATTTGGGCCAACAAACCGGATACCATCTGCCTGCAGTTGCTTGAGGTTGCGCTGTGTTGACGGATGATCCCACATGCGGACGTTCATGGCTGGCGCGCACAAAACCGGCGTATCTGTCGCCATCAGCAGGGTCGAGGCCAGATCGTTAGCCAGCCCAGCGACCATCTTTCCCATCATGTCCGCCGTTGCCGGTGCGACCACGATCAGATCGGCGGACCGTGACAGTTGAATATGGCCCATCTCGGCCTCATCCGTCAGATCGAACAGATCGCGATAAACCTTCTCTCCGGCCAGCGCCGAGACCGACAGAGGTGTCACGAACTCTTCTGCCGCGCCTGTCAGAACCGGTGTTACAGAGGCACCACGTTCTTTCAGCCGCCGGATCAGATCCAGCGACTTATAGGCCGCAATTCCAGCGCCGATGATTAGAAGAATGCGTTTCGATGCCAGCATATTGTGCCCTTCCCGTCCCGGTCGGCCCGACATTAGGCAAGGCCAACGGACAGTTCCAGCGGTTAATTCTGTGTCTCAAACGCCAGACAAGGGTCTTCACGTTCGATGCCGGGGCTGTCGATCACAGCGTCGAACTCACCGTCAATGACGCCATCCTCGGACTGACCCAGCACGAAAACTTTCAAACCGGGGCGTAACCGGGACAGAAAGGTTGGAATCCCCCTGTCCTTACGGGCATGACCATTGCCGGTGATCACCGCAACCGGTCCGCCGGTATCCTCTACAGCGCGCAATATGGCCCTTGTCAGAACCGCATCCCGCAACCGTTGGATTGCGACCAGTTGTGGCAAGGCGGTTTCGGGTATGGCATTGCAATGGGCAGTGAGTTGATCAGCCTCACGCTCGGCCTGCTCATCCTTCGGCAATGGCACCGTCAATCCATAACGGGCAGCATCAGCACCCAGAGCCGTGGCGGCGCCACGTTCCATTGCCGCGCGCGCCGCCGCGCGCGGAACCATGGCACCGTAAACCGGCGCGTCTGAGGCCTGAAAGACCGGGTAGTACATGCTAAGCGGCGGCCAGCCGGATTCGAGCCACTTCAGAATTCTGGCAAGCTCTTCCGGATCGGAAATGGCCTTGTCCGCTAGCCGCTGGGCGCCCTCTTCAGTCACCATCTCCCAGACAACCGCCGAGGGATTGATGGCCTTCAACGCCTCGGCCTGAATGATGTGGTGCTGCGGGTTGTCGTGAATTTCGCCTAATATGACGACGTCCGCAGACGTCATCGCAGACACAACGTCGTCGGGTATCAGCTCATCGGCATGGCCAGGGTTGGCCATAACCACTAGTGCACAAAGCAGAATCGCAAGATGTTTCATGCGATGAAGTGTTGCACCTCACGCGATTGGGCTTCAAGGTTCTTGCGCATTTTCACAAAAGCCGCAGCCTCAAGCTGACGCACGCGTTCTTTGGACAGGCTAAGTTCCTGCCCAAGGCTTTCCAGCGTTCGGGCGGGTTCGCGCAACTTGCGTTCGCGGACAATGAACCTTTCGCGATCATTCAAAGCCTGCATTGCCGTCACCAGCCATTCACGCAATTGCTGAGTATCGTGGCTGTTTTCGACCGCCTCCGCGGCTTGTTCGCGCTCATCTTCCAGCGCATCGATCCATTCCCGGCCGTCTTCATCTGTCGATTGAACGGCATTTAACGAGAAATCGGAGCCGGACAAACGACCTTCCATCATTTCCACGTCCCGCAACGGAACGCCGATCTCTGCGGCAATCATCTGATGCAATTGATGACGGTCAAGATCCATGCCATCGGACGCGGCCTCACGCTCTAGCCGGGCCTGCACACGTCGCATGTTGAAGAACAGGGATTTTTGCGAAGACGTGGACCCGGTGCGCACCATTGACCAGTTGCGCATCACATAGTCCTGAATGCTCGCCTTGATCCACCAGACCGCATAGGTCGAAAACCGCACGCCCCGGTCGGGGTCGAACTTGTCGGCGGCTTTCATCAATCCTAACCCGGCTTCCTGGATCAGATCATTCATCGGCGCCCCATAGCGTTTGAACTTGGCCGCCATCGAAATGGCCAGCCGCATATAGGCCGTGATCAATCGGTGAAGGGCCTGTTCATCGCGGTCGTCCCGCCACGCATATGCCAACTTCAATTCGGTTTCCGCATCCAGAAGCTCGGCTTTCATTGCCTTTCGGGACATCGAGAAGTCGTTCGCATTGTCCAGTGCCATTGAAATCTCCCCTTTTCACAGGCGCGGGCCGGGGTTGCTTTGCCGACCTATGAACGATACGCAAAACTAAACCGGGTGGATCACATGGAAGGTAATTATCGTGAGTCCGGATTTAACCTTTGTGATAGGCGGCGCAGCCTCGGGAAAGTCGGGTTTTGCCGAGCAACTCGTTGTTTTATCAAAAAAAAAGAGGGTTTATCTTGCAACATCACAAGTGTTTGATGACGAGATGCAAGATAAGGTTCAGCGCCACATTTCCCAACGTGGCGAGGGTTGGGAGACGGTTGAGGCCCCTTTTGACCTTGGCCCGACATTGGCGAATTTGCCCTCCACCTCTGTCTGTCTGATCGACTGTGCCACCATGTGGCTGACCAATCACCTGCTTGCAGAAAACGATCTGGAACAGGCGCAAAGCGCGCTTTTACAATCGCTACGCTTGTGTTCCGCACAGGTCGTCATCGTCTCGAACGAGGTTGGACACGGGATCGTCCCTGACAACGCGCTGTCCCGCCGGTTCCGCGAAGCGCAGGGACGGTTAAACATCGCATTGGCCGCCGAGGCCGATCTGGTGGTGCAAGTTACGGCTGGCCTGCCGTTGGTATTGAAGGGGCGACTGGATTGACACGTCTGCATCTCGTGCGCCACGGCCCAACTCATGCCAAAACGATGGTCGGCTGGTCCGACTTGCCTGCTGACCTCAGCGATCACGCTGCCGTTGCCCGGTTGCATGACCACCTGCCTGCGGACGCTATCTTTGTTTCCTCTGACCTGAGCCGCGCCGCCGATACTGCATCGGCCATTCAAGGCACACGGCGGCGGCTGCAACATCAGTCTGCGCTGCGCGAAATCAATTTCGGCACTTGGGAGCTGCGCGCCTTCAAAGAGATTGAGGCTGAAGACCCCGAACTTGCCTTTGCATATTGGGACAACCCCGGCGATGTGCGCCCACCAAACGGGGAAAGCTGGAACGAGGTCCGCGCGCGTGTCGACGCAGCCGTCGACCAATTGATCGCACAGCACACCGGGCGCGATCTTGTGGTCGTGGTGCATTTTGGCGTGATCCTGACCCAGGTCCAAAGGGCTCTCGACGTTGACTCGCAAGAGGCTTTTGGCCATCGCATCGACAACCTTTCGGTCACCGAAATCACGCATCACGGCGATCGCTGGTCTGTCGGACGGATCAATCATCTTCCGTGATGCAACCGCGCACAAATCACTGATTTACGGAATGGATCGGCCACGCCATCCTAGCCGCATGACTTATGATTTGTTTATCGGAGACCGCCTGTTTTCCAGCTGGTCCATGCGCGGGTGGCTGATGCTGGAAAAGTTCGGCCTGCCCTATCGTTCCCACATGATCGGCCTCTATTCCGGCACCATGGCCGAGGATATGAAACCCCTCGCGCCCGCCCGCCTTGTCCCGGCCCTGCGATTGCCCGACGGCACCGTGGTTGGGGAAAGCCTGGCGATGGCGGAAACCCTTGCCGAGTTACATCCCGAAGCAGGGCTTTGGCCCAAAGACCCCGCCGCGCGCGCTACTGCGCGGTGGCTTTGCGCCGAAATGGTGGCCGGGTTTGGCGCGTTGCGCGGGCAGTGTCCGATGCAGCTCAAACAGTGCTGGCAGGGGTTCGCTCCATCGACCGAAACACGCGCCGATCTTGCAAGGATCGAGGCCTTGTGGGCCCATGCCCGTGATGTGTCTGGCGCGGACTCCGGTCCTTTGTTCGGCCACTATTCCCTTGCGGACGTGTTCTATACGCCGGTCGCGGCACGGATTATTGGCTATGGCTTGCCGATCGCTGATGCCAATCGCGACTACTGCCTTGATTTGCTGTCGGATGCTTCTGCCCGCCAGTGGCGTGCGATGGGGCTGACGGTCAACTACGACCCTTTTCCATACCCAATGGATCTGCCATCAGAGCCCTGGCCAATTGCCGGTACTTCGCAAGCAAAAGCGGTAGATGGTACTACGTCAATCAACGACGCCTGCCCATATTCCGGCAAAGCCATCACCGCAGTTCTTGAACTGAACGGCCAGCGCTGGGGGTTCTGCAACTGGTTCTGCCGTGACAAAACAGTCGCTGATCCCGGTGCATGGCCAAAATTCACCGAGATGACCCGCGACGTTAACGATTCTTAAACCGCAGCCGTGGCAGCAACGACCTGTTAACCAAAAAGGTCATTCATGGTTGCCCGCGCCCACACTGTTGCTTTTCAAGGGGTCGATGCCCGCCCGGTCGAGGTGCAGTGCGCCGTCTCACCGGGCCTGCCCGCATTTTCCATCGTCGGGCTGCCCGACAAAGCCGTGTCCGAGGCGCGGGACCGCGTCCGCAGCGCGCTGAGCTCGATGGCCATCGCGTTGCCGTCAAAACGGATCACCATCAACCTGTCGCCTGCCGACCTACCCAAAGAAGGCAGCCATTTCGACCTGCCCATAGCTGTTGCATTGCTGTCCGCGTTAGAGATCATTCCGCGGGACGCCGCCGAAGGTTCGGTTTCGCTGGGCGAGTTATCTTTGGATGGCTCACTAGTGCCTGTGGTCGGTGCCCTACCCGCTGCAATGACTGCGGCGGCTGAGGATCGGGCCTTGCTCTGCCCCCGTGCCTCTAGTGCCGAGGCTGCTTGGGTCGATGCGACGCAGGTCATCGGGGCTGGGTCGCTTGGGGACGTGGTGCGACATTTCTCGGGCCAGTCTCCGCTACCCACCGCACAGCCCGGCGAAGTCACACTTGAGCCCTGCGCGCGTGACCTGCGCGACGTCAAAGGGCAAGAACGTGCAAAGCGCGCCCTGGAAATCGCAGCGGCGGGTCGACACCACCTGATCATGACCGGCCCTCCCGGTTCCGGCAAATCCATGTTGGCCGCCCGCCTGCCCGGGATTTTGCCGCCGCTGACACCGACCGAAGCATTAGAAACCTCGATGATTCAGTCGTTGTGCGGGCTATTGGACGAAGGTGGGATCAGTCGCAGTCGCCCGTTTCGCGAACCTCATCACACGGCGTCCATGGCTGCGATCGTTGGTGGCGGCAGGGGGGCAAAGCCGGGCGAGATTTCACTGGCCCACAACGGCGTTCTGTTCATGGACGAGTTCCCGGAATTCCCACGCACGGTTCTAGAGACACTACGCCAGCCTATTGAAACTGGAGAGGTCATGGTCGCGCGTGCAAATGCCCATGTGAAATACCCCTGCCGGTTCATGCTGGTCGCGGCGGCCAACCCTTGCAAATGCGGCTACCTCACCGATCCCGGGCGCGCTTGTTCCCGCGCTCCTGTTTGCGGAGAGGATTATCTGAGCCGAATCTCCGGGCCGCTGATGGATCGGTTCGATTTGCGGATTGAGGTGCCCCCGGTCGGATTCACCGATCTGGACCTGCCACCCTCTGGCGACAGTTCCGCCACCGTTGCCGCGCGTGTCGAACAAGCCCGTTCAATTCAGGCAGAGCGGTTTCGCGATACACCGTCCACCCGTCAGAACGCCGACGTAGAGGGGAAGCAGCTGGACGAAATTGCCGCCCCGGATGCTGAAGGCAAAGACCTGTTGCTGAAGGCAGCCGAGCGATTTGGCCTGTCCGCCCGCGCTTTTCACCGAATCCTGCGTGTGGCGCGTACCATCGCTGATCTGGACGGGGCACCGGATGTCCGGCGCCCTCATATCGCCGAGGCGCTGAGCTTTCGCATCAGCGCCAAGGTTGCGCTTTAGAGCTTGGCCTCGATCGCTTGCCAGATCTTTTCGGCGACGTTCACGCCATTAAATCGTTCGAGTTCCTGAATGCCGGTCGGCGAGGTCACGTTGATTTCTGTCAGGTAGTCACCGATCACATCGATTCCGACAAAGACCTGACCTTTTTCTTTCAGCAACGGACCAATCGCGGCACAAATTTCCAGATCGCGCACGGACAGGCCAATCTTTTCGGGACGACCGCCCACATGCATGTTCGAACGTGTTTCGCCCGCGGCCGGTACGCGGTTGATCGCACCGACAGCGTCACCGTCGACCAAAATCACACGCTTGTCGCCATTGCTGACATCCGGCAGGAATTTCTGAACAATCAAAGGCTCGCGCGAGAATCCGGTGAACAGTTCGTGCAGCGAAGTCAGGTTGCGGTCATTCGCATCCAACCGGAAAACTCCTGCACCACCGTTGCCATAAAGCGGTTTGAGGATGACGTCGCCGTGCTTTTCCTTGAACGCCTTGATGGTCTGCAAGTCGCGCGCAATTGTTGTCGGCGGGGTCAGGTCCGGGAAATCCAGAACCAGCAGTTTCTCGGGGTAGTTCCGCACCCAGAACGGATCATTCACAACCAACACTTGCCCCTTTAGACGGTCCAGCAAGTGGGTTGATGTGATGTAATGCATGTCAAACGGCGGGTCCTGGCGCAGCCAGATCACGTCGAACTCTGCCAAGTCCACTTCACGCTCGGCGCCAACTTCCGCCGGATTGCCCGCCACGCGCTGAACTTTCATGTCCTGACCGCGCGCGGTGATCCGCCCCTCTTGATAGGCCAGCTGATCCGGGCTGTAGAAAAACAGCGTATGTCCGCGCGCCTGTGCCTCTTCGGCCAGACGGAAAGAGCTGTCGGCATTAATATCCACGGCCCCGATCGGGTCCATCTGAAAGGCGATTTTCATGGCGTGTCCCTCAGTTTCACGCCAGATACATGGCCCAGCCACGTCGGGGGTTCAATGGGGATCAGGTTAATCCGAAGGCGTTTTCGATAATTTGAACGGCGCCTGAGGCATCCACCAAAGCCGCGTCGAACCGCACATTGGTCAATTGCCCGTTTGGTTCGGTTTCCAGAAATTGGGCCGCTGATGCGCAGATGCGATCCATTTGGCGGCGATTGATCCGGGCGGCGGCCGCATCGAAACTGGTGCTTTTCTTCACTTCAACAAAGACAATCCCGAGAGCGTCGCGCGCAATAAGATCGATCTCGCCACCGGCACCGCGCCAGCGGTGATTCAGGATGGTATAGCCGCGTTGTTCATAATTTGATGCAACCTGCTGCTCCGCCGCCTGCCCAGCATGATAGGACACCGAACTTCGAACGGATCGTGCGGCCATGTCATCCCTTTCCCAATTTCAGAGCCTTCTGATAGATCGGGCGGCGCGGCAGCTTGTACATCTCTGATACCAGATCGGCCGCGTCGCGAACCGAATGGGTTTCCAAGGCTCGTTTCAACGCCTCTTCTACGTCGGATTCGTTAACAGTTTCCGAATGTCCGCGATCCACAAGCAGAACAATTTCACCTTTGACTGTCTGCCCTTGCAGGTCGGCCGCCAGTTCTTCCAACGTCCCGCGGCGAACTTCTTCGAATTTCTTCGTCAGCTCGCGGCACATTGCGGCCTGACGGTCATTGCCCAGCACGGTTGCAAGATCCGACAAACACGCCGCCACGCGTTTCGGAGATTCGTAAAACACCAATGTGCCCGGCACGTCCCGCAATGCCTCGATCCGCGACCGGCGCGCGCCGGATGCATTTGGCAAGAAGCCCGCAAAAAAGAACGCATCTGTCGGCAGCCCGGCCAGCGTCAGCGCCATCAGCGCTGCGGATGGTCCCGGTGCGCAGGTCACCGTATGACCGGCCTCGGCAGCCTCCTTCCCCAAATCGTATCCCGGATCGGCAATCAGCGGCATTCCGGCCTCAGATGCATAAGCGACAGACTTCCCGTCCTGCAATGCATCAATGATTTTCCCGCGCGCGCCTGCGCCGCTGTGATCGTGATAGGCCAGGATTCGCCGCCCATCCAGCGGTACGCCGTGAATCTCCATCAACCGGCGCAAGCTGCGCGTGTCTTCGGCGGCAATGACGTCAGCCGAGGCCAGCACATCCAGCGCTCTGAGCGTGATGTCGCGCGCCGCACCGATCGGAGTGGCAACAAAATACAGGCCCGCGCCCAATCTTACTTTTTGAAAATTCAAAGCTGGACCCTCACAGCGTGACGTTTATTATCGCGGCATAACAGATTGGTGGTACCCCAAGCCGCCGGGACAGGGAGTTTTCATTTAGATGTTTACCGTTTGCAAGCCCGTTCGCAAGCTGGCGAAATCCGCCGCGATCCTGGCAACCGCCGCTTTCCTCGCGGCATGTGAGCCCGGCGGCCTTGGCGGAGGCCCTTCCATTAACACGTCGAAACCCGTTCCGGTCGCACTTTTGGTTCCGGCGGGATCGGGAAATTCCGGCGACGCCCAACTGGCGCGGAGCCTTGAGAACGCGGCGCGTCTGGCCATGGCCGATCTGCAGAATGTTAAGATTGATCTGCGCGTTTATGACACGCGGGGCAGCTCGAACACGGCCGCGACAGTCGCGCAACAGGCCGTAGCGGATGGGGCGAAGATCATCATTGGCCCGGTTTACGCACAGGCGGCAAACTCGGCGGGCCTCTCCGTACTGAATAACAAGGTCAACGTGCTGTCCTTCTCGAACAATACAAGCATTGCAGGTGGCAACGTCTTTGTTCTCGGCCCGACCTTTCAGAACACGGCCAACCGTTTGGTCAACTTTGCCGGATCGCAAGGCAAAACCAGCATGGTCATCGTCCACAGCAACGATGCAGCCGGTCAGCTTGGTCAATCGGCGATTGCAACTGCGCTTGCCAGCAGCCGCGTAGCGAACGCGGGTACGGTTGGCTACGACCGGTCTCAGCAAGGCGTCATCAACTCTGTTCCAACGATCAAGGCAACCGTGGATGCTGCTGGCGCAGATTCGGTGTTTCTGACGGCAACGACGGCAGGTGCACTGCCGCTGTATTCGCAGCTGTTGCCAGAAGCTGGTGTGTCGTCGGCCACCACCCAGTTCGTTGGCCTAACACGCTGGGACATCCCGTCTCAGACGCTGGATCTGCCTGGTGTTCAAGGGGGCTGGTTCGCCCTGCCCGACCCGGCAAAGGCGCAGGCTTACCGCCAGCGGTATAACAGCACCTATGGCGAGGCTCCGCACCCGATCAGTGGTCTGGCCTATGACGGCATTGCAGCAATTGCGGCTTTGGTCAGCCAGGGCAAATCCGACGCGCTGACCGCATCTGCCCTGACACAAAATGCCGGTTTCCAGGGCGTTGGCGGCATCTTCCGCCTGCGATCAGACGGCACGAATGAACGCGGTCTGGCCGTTGCCACGATCCAGAACAAACAGGTAGTAGTGATTGACTCCGCCCCTCAAAGCTTCTCTGGCGCCGGTTTCTGATCAGCCGATGCTGACGCTCATCCCCAAGGGTGAGCTGATCTGCCCGGCCGATGAAATTTTCGACAGTGCCGCCATCCTGGCGCAACTGTCGGAAGCCTTTGAAAATATTCAGGACAATGCCGCGCGGCGGAATGAAACCGTGCGCATCCTGCGCGATGCCCAAAAGGCTGGGCGCAAGACCATTGCGGATGCCTTCGCTAAACGCCCCTTTGACGCCAGACCTTTGACCCGGTCCTATACCTATTTGACCGACGGGTTGGTCTGCACAGCGATGCAAGTGGCCTGCACCTATCTACATCCGCTGGCAACCCCGACGCAGGGCGAAAAGATTGCGGTTCTTGCTGTTGGTGGATATGGCCGCGGCGAAATGGCCCCGGCTTCGGACGTCGATCTGCTTTTTTTGACGCCCTACAAGATCACCGCCTGGGCCGAGAGCGTCATTGAGTCCATGCTCTACATGCTTTGGGATCTGCGCCTGAAGGTTGGTCATTCATCCCGAACGATCAAGGATTGTCTGCGACTGGGCACCGAGGATTTCACCATCCGTACCGCGATGCTCGAGCAACGCTATCTGGCCGGGGACTCAGCCCTTGCCGAAGAACTTGATAACCGCCTGAAAACCGAGCTGTTCAAGGGCAGCGAGCGTCAATTCATCGAGGCTAAGCTGCAGGAACGTGACGAGCGCCACCACAAGCAGGGCGAGCGTTATATGGTCGAACCCAATGTAAAAGAGGGCAAGGGCGGGCTGCGCGATCTTCAATCGCTCTACTGGATTGCAAAGTACATCTATGGCGTTCAGGACGTGGCTGAACTGGTCCCTCTGGGCCTGTTTGAACCCGAGGAATTCAGCACCTTTGTAGAGGCCGAAGAGTTTCTGTGGGCAGTACGCTCTCATCTGCATCTGCTGACCGGTCGTGCGACGGAACAACTGACCTTCGACCTGCAGGTCGAGGTTGCCGACCGGATGGGTTATGAAGACAGGGCTGGGCGACGGGCTGTTGAAGTGTTCATGCAACGCTATTTCCGCGAGGCAACGCGCGTCGGAGAACTGACCCGGATCTTCCTGACCAAACTCGAAGCGTCACACGTGAAAGGCGCCGCTCTACTGGAACGCATCTTTAGGCGCCGACCACGTGTCAAAGCAGGGTACAAGGTCGTTCACGGTCGCTTGGATGTAGCGGACGCCAAGAAGTTTCTATCCGACAAGCTGAACCTTCTGCGTCTGTTCGAGGAAGGTCTTCGCACTGGCATGCTGATCCACCCGGATGCGATGCGGCTGGTGACGGCCAACCTGAACCTCATCGACGACGACATGCGCCAAAACAAAGAGGCGCAGCGCATTTTTCTGGACCTGATGCTGAAACACGGCAACCCGGAACGCGCCCTGCGCCGCATGAACGAATTGGGAGTATTGTCGGCGTTTTTGCCAGAGTTCGAACACATCGTGGCGATGATGCAGTTCAACATGTATCACAGCTATACAGTGGACGAGCACACGATCCAGACCATCGTCAACCTGGCCCAGATTGAACGCGGTGAATTGGTCGAGTCACTACCGCTGGCCTCATCGATCCTGAAACGCGGGGTTAATCGCAAGGTCCTCTACGTAGCATTGCTGCTGCACGATATCGCCAAAGGGCGACCCGAGGACCATTCCATTCTGGGCGCTCAGATCGCGCGCAAGGTTGCTCCACGGTTGGGATTGAACAAATCAGACTCTGAAACCGTGGAATGGTTGGTACGATATCACCTTTTGATGTCGGACATGGCGCAGAAACGCGACATCTCGGACCCGCGCACAGTGCGCGATTTTGCCAAGGCGGTTAAAACGGTCAAACGGTTGGATCTGCTCACGGTTCTGACCGTGTGTGACATTCGCGGCGTTGGGCCCAACACCTGGAACAACTGGAAGGCCACCCTGCTGCGCGCCTTGCACGCTGAAACCAAACGGGCGCTTGAAACCGGTATGGAAGACCTGAACCGGGCCAACCGTGGCGCAGAAGCCAAAAAGGCGCTGCGTTCGGCGCTTGACGATTGGTCGAAGGCTGACCTGAAGGCCGAAACAGGACGACACTATGCGCCCTATTGGCAGGGCCTGAACCTGTCTACACATATTGAGTTCGCGAAAATGCTACGCGCTCTGGAACACAGCGGCGACCCCGGCGCGATGGAAATTCACCTGCATCCGGATGACGATCGCGACGCCACCCGCGCGTGTTTTGCCATGGCGGACCATCCGGGGATTTTCGCCCGCATCGCCGGGGCGCTCGCGCTGGTTGGGGCTAACGTGGTCGACGCCCGTAGCTATACCACCAAGGACGGGTACGTCACCGATGCGTTCTGGATTCAGGATGCCGAGGGCCACCCTTTTGAGGCCAGCCGATTACCGCGACTAACACAGATGATCCAAAAGACGCTCAAGGGCGAAGTCGTTGCGCGTGACGCCTTGAAATCGCGCGACAAGATCAAGAAACGCGAACGCGCCTTCAATGTGCCGACCCATATCATCTTCGATAATGACGGGTCCGAGATCTACACCATCATCGAGGTTGATACCCGCGACCGTCCGGGCCTGTTGTATGACCTGACAAGAACGCTGGCTGCCGCCAATGTCTATATCGCCAACGCCGTGATCGCGACCTATGGCGAACAAGTTGTCGATACCTTCTACGTCAAGGACATGTTCGGCCTGAAATACCATTCCGAAAGCAAGCAACGCGGTCTTGAGACCAAGCTGCGCAAAGCCATCACCGAAGGTGCGGAGCGCGCAATCTCATGAAACAGATCCGGTTGTTTTCAGGCCTGTTCACGGTCGGATTCTGGACTCTGGCCAGTCGAATTTTGGGATTTCTCCGGGAGATTCTGCTAACCGCCTATATCGGGCCTGGTCCGGTGATGGACGCCTTTGTTGCCGCTTTCCGCCTGCCCAACATGTTTCGTCGTTTCTTTGCCGAAGGTGCCTTCAACGCCGCCTTTGTACCGATGTTCTCGAAACGACTGGAGGGCGAAGAAGACGCCGAAGGGTTTGCTCAGGATGCCTTCAACCTGCTGACGGCGGCTGTTTTGGCACTGGTTGGATTGGCGATGGTATTCATGCCTGGACTTGTTTGGCTGACCGCCGAAGGGTTCTATGGCGATGAACGCTTCGACATGGCTGTCGACTACGGTTACGTCGTTTTTCCCTATATCCTGTTCATGTCGCTGGCCGCGCTGTTTTCCGGCGTTCTGAATGCCACCGGTCGGTTCGCGGCTGCCGCTGCCGCGCCTGTCTTACTCAATATCTTTGCCTGTACTGCTTTGATCGCAGGCGCGCTGTCTGGCGGCGACGTAATCTGGTGGCTGATCACGGTCATTCCGCTGGCAGGGGTCGCGCAACTGGCGCTGGTTTGGGTGGCGACAGAACGAGCAGGTATTCGCATCCGTCCCGGCCTGCCCAAGCTCAGCCCGGAAATGCGACGCATGGTTCGCATTGCAGTGCCCGCCGCTTTGGCGATGGGCGTCACGCAGGTCAATCTTGTGGTTGGCCAGTTGGTCGCGTCCAAAACCGAAAAGGCTGTCAGTTGGCTATTCGCAGCGGATCGGCTGTATCAATTACCATTGGGCGTGGTCGGTATTGCGGTGGGGATCGTCCTACTGCCCGATCTGTCGCGCCGCTTACGGGCCGGGGACAAGGACGGGGCGCGCAATGCCTATTCCCGCGCCGGAGAGTTCACACTGCTGCTGACCCTGCCGTCCACCGTTGCCTTTCTGATCATTCCAATACCTCTGGTGTCGGTCCTGTTCGAACGCGGCCAATTCAGCCCCGAGGACACTGCAGCCACTGCTTTGGCCGTAGCTATCTATGGCGTCGGCCTGCCCGCTTTCATGTTGCAAAAGCTGCTGCAGCCCTTGTTCTTCGCGCGCGAAGACACCCGTTCTCCGTTTCGCTATGCCGTAGTTGCGATGATCATCAATGCCGGGCTGGCCTTTGGTCTTTACCCATTGGTGGGGTGGATCGCACCGGCGATCGCGGCTTCGACTGCCGGTTGGGCGATGGTTGCCTTGTTGGCGATTGGAGCGCGCCGTTTCGGCGATGAAGCACGGTTTGACGACCGGTTCAAACGACGTGCCTGGCGCGTCGTCGCGGCATCGCTGGGTATGGGCGTTGTGCTTTTCGCCGCCCTTCATATTTTTGGCTGGACCTTCCAGGTACCCGGATGGCGTTATCTGGCGCTGCTTGTCCTGATCATAGTTGCAGCGGCCACCTATTTCTTCCTCGGCCACCTCTTCAAAGCGTTCGAGCTGTCCGAATTCAGAAAAGCGTTGCGCCGATCCTGATCAGTCGCGGCGAATACGTCCCACGATCCGCGCCCATCCGCCCGGTGCCAGGAAAAACGATAGACCAAATCCGGTGGCAAACCCGCCCAGATCGGCAACCCAGTCGGACGTGCCGCCAAACAAAAGCCCGAACACCAGCTGGATGCCCATCAAAACCGCGATCAGGCTGAAGGCCCGGGACTGGTTTTCGCCGACCAGTGACAATTTGCACCACAGCAGCCATGTGAACGCGCCGATCAGACCGTAAACCGGTGGGAACCCTCCGACCAGCGGATAGGCGGGATTCAGCGCCAGCCCATAGACCAACGCGCCACCGATACCGGACAAAACGAAAATGATCAGCATCTGAAAACCGCCGAACACTTCGGCTACCATTTTGCCCATGGCCAGAACGAAGACGCTGACAAAAACCGCTTGGGTAAAACTGCCAGACACGAACGGATAGGTCACGAAACGGATCACATGTTCAAACGGCCAACGGCCATTCTCGATCATCCAGTGAAAGATATCCGGGGAAAAGGTGTAGCTCTGCAGGGCATCCAACCGCCAACCTACCGCTGATGGCCCACCCACAAGACCACGTGCACCCAGCGTAAACGCCAATTCGATCCCCATGATGAACAGGACCAACGCCACCACAACGGGCGGCAGAGGGTTCACGGCGGGTGTATAATGCTCACTGCTCATTGGGCTGGCCTTTCGCGGCTGTTGACGTCCCTTGACCTCATGGGTAAGCGACGGGGGCTGATTTTTCCAGACGGGAGTTCCCTTCGATGACCGAAACCAAGTTCACGCCGCGCGTGTTTTCCGGCATCCAGCCTTCGGGAAACCTGCACCTTGGCAACTACCTGGGTGCACTCAAGCGTTTTGTGGATATGCAGGGCGAAGATTTCGAGACCATCTACTGCATGGTCGACCTGCACGCGATCACCGTCTGGCAAGACCCGGCCCGTCTGCGCGAAAAGACCCGTGAAGTCTGCGCCGGTTTCATTGCCGCCGGTCTGGACCCTGAAAAGTCCATCCTGTTTAACCAAAGCCAGGTGGCCGAGCACACGCAGCTGGCGTGGATCTTCAATTGTATCGCCCGCATGGGCTGGATGCAGCGGATGACGCAGTTCAAAGACAAGGCGGGCAAGAACGCTCAGAACGCCTCGCTGGGTTTGTTTGCCTATCCGGCGCTGATGGCAGCGGACATCCTGACCTACCACGCGACACATGTGCCGGTGGGCGAGGACCAGAAACAGCATCTGGAGCTGACTCGCGACATCGCGATCAAGTTCAACCATGACTATGGCGTGGATTTCTTTCCGGTGACCGAGCCGGTAATCGGTGGACCCGCGCCGCGCGTGATGAACCTGCGGGACGGCTCGCGGAAGATGTCATCTTCGGACCCGTCCGACATGACCCGGATCAACATGACGGACGATGCCGACGAGATCGCCAAAAAGATCCGCAAGGCCAAGACCGACCCGGATGCCCTGCCTTCAGAAACCGACGGTCTGTCCGAACGCCCCGAGGCGCGCAATCTGGTGAACATCTTCGCTGCGCTCAGCGATCAAACGGCGGAACAGGTTTTGGCCGAATTCGGCGGCAAGCAATTCGGTGAATTCAAACCGATGCTCGCTGAGCTGGCGGTCGCCAAACTGTCGCCGATCTCGACCGAGATGGCCCGTCTTATGGGTGAAGAGGCCGAGATTGACCGGATTCTTGCACGCGGCGCGGAAAAGGCGCGGGCGATAGCGGCCCCGATCCTGCAACAGACCTACGACATCGTGGGTATGGTTGGCGCAAAACAAGGCTGATTGCGCTGGACCTTCCCGTGACGCCTTCCTAGGTTGCCCCAAGGGCAAAGGAGGGCGTCATGGCAGTCGGCAAAAATATCCGCACCTATTTTGATGGTCAGTGGCACAACGGGGATGCCCCGATCATGCGTGCGGCAGACCATGGCGCTTGGCTGGGGTCTTCGGTCTTTGACGGCGCGCGATTCTTCGACGGGCTGACCCCGGATCTGGTGGCCCATTGCGAACGGGTCAACCGCTCGGCCGAGGCGCTTTTGCTGACACCGACCGTGACGACCGAACAGATGGTCGAAATCGTCCGCGAAGGGCTGGATGGCTATGCCAAAGGTTCCGCCGTCTATATTCGGCCGATGTATTGGGGCATCGACGGGGACGCCACGGCCATTGTGCCTCAGCAGGACAGCACCGGATTTGCCATTTGTCTGGAAGAAATACCAATGGCACCGGAAACAGCTTCGGTCACGCTGACCACCACGCGGTTTCGCCGACCGGTTCTGGAATCAGCCGTTGTAAACGCCAAAGCCGGATGCCTGTATCCCAACAACGCCCGAATGCTGAAAGAGGCCAAGTCCAAAGGGTTCTCGAACGCACTGGTGGCGGACGCCTTGGGTCATGTGGCGGAAACCGCCACCGCAAACATCTTCATGGTCCGGGACGGCGAGGTATTCACCCCTACGCCCAATGGAACTTTCCTGGCTGGTATCACCCGAGCGCGGCATATCAAAAACCTGCGCGCCGATGGCGTGACGGTCCACGAATCCGTCCTCAGCTTTGAAGATTTTCACAAGGCGGACGAGGTGTTTATGACCGGTAACATGAACAAGATAACGCCGGTCACCGCATTGGAAGACACGCAATATCAGGTCGGACCGATTGCACGCCGCGCGCGCGAGCTTTATTGGGACTGGGCGGCAAGCACTCGGTAGCCATACGCCGTGTTGCCAGCCCGCATTTGGTCGGGCATGATCCCCCTAAATACACGAGGACACCCATGCGTAAGTTTCTAGTCATTCTGGATGACAGCCGTGAATGCCTTAACGCGATGCGTTTCGCTGCAATGCGTGCAGCCCATACCGGTGGAGGGGTAACGATCCTGTCCGTCATCCCACCCGATGAGTTCAATCACTGGATCGGTGTTGCCGAAACCATGCGCGAAGAGGCACGCGAACGCATTCATGCGCATTACGAAGTTTTCGCCAAATGGATGCGCGACAAACAAGGGATCGACCCCGAACTATCCATTCGCGAAGGCGACCCTGTCCCTCAGATCATCGAACATGTCCAGTCAGACCCGGACATCGGCGTTCTGGTCCTGGGGGCTGGCATCGAAAAGAAAGGGCCTGGCCCTTTGGTAACGCAGCTGACTAAAAACTCGGGCAGCTTGCCGATTCCGATCACAATTGTGCCCGGCGACCTTAGCAAGGAAAAGCTGGAAGCCATCACCTGAGGCCACCCAATGCAACGCCGCATCCAGTTCTGGTTCGAATTCGCATCGACCTACTCCTACCTCAGCGCCATGCGAATCGAACAGGCTGCGGCACAGCATGACGTCGTCGTAGAATGGCATCCCTTTCTTCTGGGGCCCATTTTCGCGGCGCAGGGCTGGAACAATTCCCCGTTTAACATCTACCCGGCCAAGGGACGTTATATGTGGCGCGATATGGAGCGTTTGACGGCGCAACGCGGCCTTTCCTTCCGGCAGCCGGACCCGTTTCCGCAAAACGGCCTGAAGGCTGCGCGCCTCACGCTGTCTATTGAAGATCAGTCCCACAGGGCGCGTTTCGTTCGGGCGGTCTATACAGCGGAGTTTGCACGGGGTCAGAACGTGTCGGACGATGCGGTTCTGGTTGATTGCCTGAAATCCACCGGTTTGCCTGACGACCTTTTGGACAGAACCCAAGACCCCGAGATCAAGTCAGATCTGATCGAGCAGACCAAAACCGCTCAGGCCAAGGGGCTGTTTGGCGCGCCGAGTTTTCTGGTCGGTGACGAACTATACTGGGGTGACGATCGGTTGGATGATGCAATCCGGTTGGCAGTCAACATTTAGAATCGTTCCAAATCTTGACTTATCCGGCTCGGACCCGCATATCAGATGCAACTGAAACGGAGCCGTGACATGTTCATCCAGACCGAATCCACGCCGAACCCTGCAACCTTGAAGTTTCTGCCCGGCCAGACCGTGCTGGAAGCGGGCACTGCGGATTTCCCATCGGCTGAAGCCGGTGAAAAATCACCTTTGGCGAAACGGATTTTTGCGGTTAGCGGAGTAACGGGTGTATTCCTCGGCAATGACTTCGTGACCGTCACCAAGTCCGATGACGTCCAATGGGATCACATCAAACCCGCGATTCTGGGTGCGGTGATGGAGCATTATCAATCCGGCCAACCGGTCATCGGAGCTGGTGAAACAGCTGCATCGGGCCATGCAGAACACACCGGCGAAGATGCCGAAGTCGTTAACCAAATCAAAGACTTGCTGGATAGCCGTGTCCGTCCAGCGGTTGCTCAGGATGGCGGTGACATCACGTTCCACGGGTTTGACCGGGGCGTTGTCTACCTGCACATGCAGGGTGCTTGCGCGGGTTGCCCGTCTTCGACCCTGACGTTGAAGATGGGTATTGAAAACCTGCTGCGCCACTACATCCCCGAAGTGACCGAGGTTCGCCCTGTTGCCGTCTGACCCCATTATTTTGGCGTTTGATACATCGGCCGCGCATTGCGCGGCCGCTTTGTTGTGCGGCAACCGGATCGTGACTTCGCGCATCGAAGCCATGTCACGCGGTCAAGCCGAACGTCTTATGCCGTTGCTGGAAGAGGTTCTGGCAGATGCCGGATATGGGTGGAAAGACCTGTCCGCGATTGGTGTCGGCGTTGGACCCGGAAACTTTACCGGCATCCGAATCTCGGTTTCTGCGGCGCGCGGCCTAGCCCTGGGGCTTGGCGTTCCAGCGGTAGGCGTGTCCGGGTTCGACGCATTGGCCGATATGTCTATGGACGCCCTGCCCGCGATCCGCGCCCCACGTGATCAGGTTTACGTGGCGTTGCCGGACCAAAGTCCGATGCTTATGCCTCAAATTGAGGCAGAATCACTTGGCCCTCTAATCCTGAATGACGACGCCGAAGCACAAGTTCGCGCTATTGCCCGGATCGCCGGGCAAAAGTGGCAGACCAACACCGCGCAGCCAGCTCCACTCTATGTTCGGCCTGCGGATGCGGCCCCTTCCAAAGACACCCCCCCGGTTTTGCTGGACTGATGACTCCCGAGGATCTTGCCAGAACACACGCGGCGGCATTTACCCGGTCACGGTCGTGGGCTGCGGTCGAATTTGCGGATCTTCTGAACAATCGGTTCATACATATCGTTGGAAATACTCAATCTTTTTCGCTGTTCCAGGTGATCGGCGATGAGGCTGAATTGCTGACAATCGCCACGCATCCGGACGTTCAGCGGCAGGGCCTGGCCCGAGCGTGCATGCAAGAGTGGCATTCCAAAGCAAAGGCTTTGGGCGCGACGCGCGCTTTCCTGGACGTCGCTGCGGATAACCTGCCCGCCATCGCGCTGTATGAACACAGCGGTTATCGCGCCTGTGGTTTGCGCAAGGGGTATTATCTGCGCGAAAACAATCAGAAAACCGATGCTATCGTGATGGAATCCGCGCTGGATTGACCGCTTAAGACATATTTTTTCGACCAAATGGTCAAAAATCTGTTGACCACGGCGGTTGCAAACGTCCTTAATTCCCGCCATCACAACAGTTATGCTCGCTCACAGTGGGTGAACGGGGCTATCTTCGCCCCGACCGATAATAACAAACGGGAGTATAAAATGACCCTGATGAAATCCTTGATGGGTGCCACCGCCGCAGTCGCACTTACGGCTGGCGCTGCGCTGGCAGATCCTGCCCTGATCTTTGATCTCGGCGGCAAGTTCGACAAATCGTTTAACGAAGCCGCCCACAATGGCGCGTCGCGTTGGGCCGAAGAAACAGGCGGCACCTACAACGAGATCGAAATCCAGTCCGAAGCACAGCGCGAGCAAGCTCTGCGCCGTTTCGCTGAATCCGGCTCAAACCCAATCATCACGATGGGATTTGGCATGGCTGATCCGCTGTCCGCCGTGGCTGCTGACTACCCGGACACCAAATTTGTTGCAGTTGATGTCAACTGGTTGGACATCCCCAACATCCGTCAAATCGGTTTTGCCGAGCATGAAGGATCATATCTGGTCGGCATGATGGCCGCGATGGCATCGGAATCCGGCACCGTCGGCTTTATCGGTGGCATGGATATCCCGCTGATCCGCCACTTTGGCTGCGGTTATGCGCAGGGTGCCAAGGCGGTAAACCCTGACATCAATGTTGTTGCCAACATGACCGGCACCACCCCGGCAGCATGGAACGACCCGGTGAAGGGTTCGGAACTAACCAAAGCACAAATCAGCCAGGGCGCTGATGTGATCTATGCGGCCGCTGGCGGCACCGGTGTTGGCGTACTGCAGACCGCGGCAGACGAAGGCATCCTGTCGATCGGCGTGGACAGCAACCAGAACCACCTGCACCCGGGTAAGGTTCTGACCTCGATGCTGAAACGCGTTGATGTTGCCGTTTATGACGCGATGTCAGCGGGCGAAGGCCTGGAAACCGGCGTGTTCCAGATGGGTCTGGCCGAAGAAGGTGTTGGCGTCGCCATGGATGACAACAACGCACCTCTGGTCTCGGACGAGATGAAAGGCGCAGTCGACAAAGCGCGGCAGGACATCATCGACGGTAACGTCTCTGTTGTCAGCTACTATGAGAACGACAGCTGCCCGGCACTGCAGTTCTGATATCGCGCAAGGCGGGGGTACAACCTCCGCCTTGCCCCCCGACTCTGCCGCGTATGACACCGCGGCCCTTTCGGCAATTGAGGACAAGACATGACCGTCCCCGCCATTGAGCTCAAAGGGATATCCAAAGCCTTTGGGCCGGTTCAGGCCAACAAAGACATCTCCATCAGCGTCGCCCCCGGCACGATCCATGGGATCATCGGTGAAAACGGTGCGGGCAAGTCCACGCTGATGAGCATCCTGTACGGCTTTTACAAAGCCGATAAAGGTGAAATCTGGATTAACGGCAAAAAGACCGACATCCCTGACAGCCAGGCGGCCATTGCTGCCGGGATCGGGATGGTATTCCAGCATTTCAAACTGGTTGAGAATTTCACCGTTCTGGAAAACATCGTTCTCGGTGCCGAGGATGGCGGGCTGCTGGCCCCGTCCTTGACCAAAGCGCGCAAAGAACTGAAAGCGCTGGAAGAGGAATACGAGCTGTTCGTTGATCCCAATAAGCGCATCGACGAGATTGGCGTCGGAATGCAGCAAAGGGTTGAGATCCTGAAGGCCCTGTACCGCAAGGCCGAAATTCTGATTCTGGACGAACCCACCGGGGTTCTGACCCCGTCCGAGGCTGACCAGCTTTTCCGCATCCTTGACCGCCTGCGGGCCGAAGGGAAGACGATCATCGTGATCACGCACAAGCTGCGCGAAATCATGGAAAACACCGATACGGTTTCGGTCATGCGTCGCGGTCAGATGACGGCGACGGTGAAAACAGCCGACACAAGCCCCGAGGAACTGGCCGAACTGATGGTGGGCCGCAAAGTGCTGCTGCAGGTCGACAAAGTGCCTGCGCAACCCGGAAAGCCCGTTCTGGAAATTGAAAAGCTCAGCGTTTTCGATTCGGCCGGGGTCGAACGGGTCAAGGGTATCGACCTGACCGTTCGGGCCGGTGAGATCGTCGGTATCGCTGGCGTGGCCGGAAATGGCCAATCGGAACTTCTGGAAGTTTTGGGTGGAATGCGTCCGGGTCAGGGTTCGATCAAACTGAACGGTGCCCCGCTGGCGCTTAGCGGTCCGGGATCGGACGGTCAGGCCCGTCGCGCCCAGCATATTGCGCATGTTCCCGAGGACCGCCAGCGCGAAGGTCTTGTGATGGACTTCCACGCTTGGGAAAATGTGGCCTTTGGCTATCACCGTGATCCTGCCTATCAGAGCGGGATATTCATGAACAACGCCGCTCTGCGCGCCGATACCGAGCGCAAGATCGAGAAATTCGACGTCCGGCCTCCTGATGCGTGGCTTACAGCCAAAAGCTTCTCGGGCGGGAATCAACAAAAGATTGTTGTCGCGCGCGAAATTGAACGGAACCCGGATCTTCTATTGGTCGGGCAACCAACGCGCGGCGTCGACATCGGCGCGATCGAGTTCATTCACAAGCAGATCGTTGCGCTACGCGATCAGGGTAAGGCAATCTTGCTGGTCTCGGTCGAGTTGGAAGAGATCTTCTCGCTATCGGATCGCATCGCTGTGATGTTTGACGGACATGTCATGGGCGAAAGACTGCCCCATGAAACAGATGAAAAAGAACTTGGCCTGTTGATGGCCGGCGTTGCGGGAGAGGCCGCGTAACATGGAAAAGATGCCCAAATGGGCCGATGTGGTGCTGATCCCGCTGATCAGTCTGATATTGGCCGCAATCTTGTCCGCCTTGGTCATTCTGGCCATCGGTGAAAACCCGATCGAAGCGGTGAAACTGATGGTGACCGGTGCGCTCGGGTCGACCTACGGTTGGGGGTATACGCTGTATTATGCCACCAACTTTATGTTCACAGGGTTGGCTGTGGCCGTCGCCTTCCACGCCCGGCTGTTCAACATCGGGGGCGAAGGTCAGGCTATGCTGGGCGGGCTGGGCGTTGCCATGGTATGCCTTTACATCCCTTGGCCGCATTGGAGCGTTGCGCTATTGGCGGCTTGCGCAGGTTCGATGCTGTTTGGCGCCGCATGGGCCGCCATACCGGCCTATCTACAAGCCAAGCGTGGCAGTCACATCGTAATCACAACGATCATGTTTAACTTTATTGCGGCGGCATTCCTGAACTACGTGTTGGTCAATCTTATGCGACCACCGGGCGCGCAAGACCCCTCATCTGCGCGTTTCCCCGAGGCCGTTCACCTGCCCACATTTCAGTCGATGTTCTCAACCGCCGAAAACGTGGTGTTTAAAGGGACCCCTGTTAATATCACGTTCTTCATTGCGGTTTTGGCCTGTTTTGTCGTCTGGGCACTGATCTGGCGGACACGACTGGGCTATGAAATCCGGTCCTACGGAAAGACCGAAACCGGCGCTGTCTATGCAGGCATTTCACCGGTGCGGATCACGATCATTGCGATGCTGATTTCGGGCGCGTTGGCGGGGCTGATGGCCATCAACAACGTGATGGGCGAGGCCGAACGCCTGGTTTTGAACGCAACTGAAGGCGCGGGATTCATCGGCATCGCGGTGGCGCTGATGGGCCGGTCGCACCCGTTTGGTGTATTCCTGGCGGCGATCCTGTTCGGGTTTCTCTATCAGGGCGGTGCAGAATTGGCTTTCTGGACGTCGATCCCACGCGAACTGATCGTAGTCATTCAGGCCCTGGTGATCCTGTTCACCGGAGCATTGGACAATATGGTCCGGATGCCGCTTGAAAAGCTGTTCCTGAGCCTGCGGAAGGGAGCGCAGTGATGGAGTTCTTCATTACCTTCATCCAGGTCCTGGACTCGACCATCCGCCTGGCCACACCGCTATTGCTGGCCTGTCTGGCTGGTCTCTACTCCGAGCGTGCGGGCATTTTCGATATCGGTCTAGAAGGCAAGATGCTAATGGCCGCCTTCTTCTCTGCAGCCGTCGCGGCCGTGACCGGATCGGTCTGGTTGGGGCTGCTGGCGGGGATCGCCTCTTCTCTTGTTCTTTCCGGACTTCACGGTTTGGCCTCGATCACCTTCCGAGGCAACCAGTTGATATCCGGGGTCGCAATCAACTTCCTTGCGGCAGGTATGACGGTCCTTGTCGCGCAAAGCTGGTTCGAACAGGGCGGGCGCACGCCCTCGCTGTTTGGTGGCGGTCGTTTCACACCCATCAATTTCCCATTTGCCGAATCACTGAGCGGGGTGCCGATCATCGGGCCGATCTATTCTGAACTGCTCTCGGGCCATTCGATCCTGGTTTATGTCGCGTTCCTGATGGTGCCTACAACGTGGTGGATTCTGTATCGCACACGGTTCGGGTTGCGCCTGCGCGCTGTTGGTGAAAACCCCGCTGCCGTCGACACGGCCGGTGTCTCGGTCGTTGGCTTACGCTATGCCGCTGTTGCCATCTGTGGAGTGCTGTGCGGCATCGCCGGGGCCTATCTGGCCACTGCGCTGCAGGCCGGCTTCGTCAAGGACATGACCGCAGGCCGTGGGTTTATCGCGCTGGCTGCACTGATCTTTGCGAAATGGCGACCGTGGCATGCAATGGGCGCCTGCCTGTTATTCGGTTTATTGCAGGCCATCGCGCTGCGGTTCCAGAACATCGATCTGGGCGGCGTGGTCATCCCTGTGCAGGCGATGGACGCCCTGCCTTACGTCCTTACCGTGGTCATTCTGGCCGGGTTTGTCGGCAAGGCGGTTCCGCCGCGCGCCGGTGGTGAGCCTTACGTGAAAGAGCGCTGATAAGTCCAGTTTCGGACTCAGTTCAGTCCTGTTCGCTGCAGAGCGGCATGCGCAGTTGATTTTGCATGCCGCAACCGTTCTAAAGGGGTATGCATGTGTCGCCAATCATACCCCACGACTCGGAATCCACCCGGACCGTGTATTTGGGAACGCATGAACGCCTCAGCACTGAGGAAAACCAGACATTTAGCCGTATCAGGCTGCTGGCATGACGCCCAGCGATCCGACTTCCGCCATGTGGCCACGGGGCACTGCCGCCGCGCGTCGCATTAAACCGACACCACTTTGCCTTGAGGCGGCCCTGATCACTCTCTGTGACCCGCCTACCCTCATCCAGTAGCTCGATATGCAAATTTACCTTCCTATCGCCGAAGTTTCTGTCAACGCCTTCCTTCTATTGGGGCTTGGGGGGATGGTCGGCATTCTTTCGGGCATGTTCGGTGTCGGCGGCGGTTTCCTGATGACGCCCCTGCTGTTCTTCATCGGCATTCCGCCCGCCGTTGCAGTTGCAACCGAGGCCAACCAGATTGTTGCCTCTTCATTCTCTGGGGTTCTGGCGCATTTTCGACGAAAAACAGTCGACCTAAGAATGGGGACCGTCCTATTGATGGGCGGCTTAACGGGTGCCGCACTTGGGGTGGTGATATTCAACTACCTCAAAAGCCTCGGGCAGGTCGATCTGCTTGTGACGTTGTGCTACGTCGTGTTCCTTGGCGTCGTGGGCGGTTTGATGTTCATCGAAAGCTTGAACGCCCTCCGTAAATCCAAGAAAGGCGTGTCCGCACCCCCCAAGCGTCGCCAACGCGGCTGGGTGCATGCGATGCCGTTTAAAATGCGGTTCCGGACTTCGGGCCTGTATATCTCGGTCATTCCGCCTGCGCTGGTTGGCCTGTTCGTTGGCGTTCTGTCGGCCATTATGGGCGTCGGCGGCGGGTTCATCATGGTACCTGCGATGATCTACCTATTGGGAATGCCCACCAAGGTCGTGGTCGGAACATCCCTGTTCCAGATCATCTTTGTCACCGCCTTTACGACCATGCTGCATGCTACCACCAACTTTACAGTTGATGTCGTTCTCGCCGTATTGCTTCTGGTTGGCGGCGTCATCGGCGCACAGATCGGCACGGTGATCGGCGCCCGCATGCCTGCCGAGCAGTTGCGCGTGTTGCTCGCAGCCCTTGTTCTTGTGGTTTGTGGAAAACTGGCGCTGGATCTGCTGCTTGAACCATCCGAGCTCTATTCACTTGGCACCGGCGGAGGGCACTGATCATGCTGAAACGCTTGCTTGTTGCGCTGGCTCTTTGCGCCAGCCCCGCCTTGGCTGTTGATGAGGAGGTCGTTCTGGGCCTCAGCCAGGATCGCGTGGCCATCACCGCCAATTTCGACGGGTCTGAGATCCTGGTCTTTGGCGCGGTCAAACGCGAGGCTCCCATTCCGTCAGGACCACCGCTGGAAGTGATTGTCGCAGTGTCCGGCCCATCCAGTCCTGTCACAGTTCGGCGTAAAGAGCGCAAGCTTGGAATCTGGGTCAATACTGACAGTGTCCTCGTAGACGAAGCCCCCAGCTTTTATGCGGTTGCGACCAGCGCGCCCTTGAATGAGATTCTGTCGGATACCGAAGACCTGCGGTACAGCGTATCAATCGAACGTGCCATCCGGTCTGTTGGAGCTGCGATGAACATCCGCGGCGCGCAGGAATTCGCGGACGCT
The DNA here is from genome assembly GCF_947495585.1 of Ruegeria atlantica. Taxonomy (GTDB): domain Bacteria; phylum Pseudomonadota; class Alphaproteobacteria; order Rhodobacterales; family Rhodobacteraceae; genus Ruegeria; species Ruegeria atlantica_G. The sequence continues at coordinate 95,886 of NZ_CANLZK010000005.1, forward strand.
GTTATTCGTATCCGCGAGCACGAAAGTCTGTATTCCATTCGCGAAGACACAGTGGCCGTTGATGAACAAACCCTGTTCCGTACCTCAATCGAAATGCCAGCGGACTTGACGGAAGGCGACTATGTTGCGCGCATCTTCCTAACCCGCGGCGGCCAGGTTGTTTCACAATTTGAAACCACCATCGACGTGCGCAAAGTGGGGTTGGAGCGGTTTTTGTACAACATGTCCCGTCAGCAACCGGTCTGGTACGGCTTGATGTCTTTGGTCATTGCCATAGCGGCGGGTTGGGGTGCGTCAACCGCGTTCCGCCTATTGCGCGAGTAACTGACCGTTACCCGCGTCCGATGTAGGGCATCGTCGTGGCCATCACGGTCATGAACTGCACGTTTGCCTCAAGCGGCAGGTTTGCCATGTGCAAGACGGACCGCGCTGCATCTTCGACGGCCATTGTTGGGTCGGGCTGCTGCCCGTCGGCAATGGCCGCCTCGACCAGGCCCTGCACCATCTGTGTTCGCGCATTGCCGATATCGATCTGCCCACAAGCGATATTGAAGCCCCGCCCATCCAAAGACAGGCTGCGGGTCAGGCCCGTTATGGCGTGTTTTGTCGCCGAGTAATGCACCGAGTTGGGGCGCGGCACATGGGCGGCAATTGAGCCGTTATTGATGATGCGCCCGCCTTGCGGCGGTTGGTGGCGCATGATCCGAAAAGCTTCGCGGGCACACAGGAACATGCCGTTCAGGTTGACGGCGACGCTTTGGTACCAATCGTCCAACGCGATCTCGTCAATCGTTCCCCCCGGCGCGAAAATTCCCGCGTTGTTGAACAGAACATCCAAATGGCCCGCCTTACCCTGAAACTCTCCAAAGGCGGCCTCGACCGCTTGTGCATCGGTGACATCCGCGACCAGTGGAATTGCGTTTGCGTGCTCTGCAGCCATTTGGTTCAGCCTGTCAGCACTGCGCGCCAATAGACCAACCGTCCATCCTTGGGCCAGAAACAATTCAGCCGTGGCGCGCCCTATGCCAGAACTTGCGCCGGTCACAATAATGGATGTCATGTCTCTTCTGCCTCCAATGTCAGCGAGGCCGCAGGGACAGCGCGCAGGTCGTCCACACGCAGCGGATAGGTCGGCTTGGCAAGCCGGTTGCGCACGACCCAGATCAGCCTTTCCTGCGCGCGTGTGATAGCCACATAGGCCAGACGTTTCCACAGCGGCTGTCCAGCTTCAGTACGGCCCATACGGGCAGCGGCATAGATATCCGGAGCAAACACTTGAACAGTGTTCCACTGCGACCCTTGCGCCTTGTGAATGGTGACCGCTGCACCGTGAAGAAAGGCGGCGCCCATGCGGGCGGCAAAGGGAATAAACGGCTCTTCCTCGTCTGGTTTTTCAATCTTGACGATAGATGCAGCGCTGACCTGAGGGTCTTCGGCACCCATTACGTGCAACCTGGAAAAGCCCGGTTTGCGGCCAGGACCCAGATAGATGACCTGAGCGCCCTTGATCAGGCCACGCGCCTCAAGATCCAGCCGTTTCTTGCGATGTTTAAGGGGCAGTTCAATACCGTCGCAGATAAGCGGTTCACCTTCCAACAATTCGGTATCCGGCGCGCCGTGAACATTCCGAAAAGCCTGAATTAGCCGAATGCGGGTTGCATTGCGCCAGACCAGAACGGGACTGCGGGCCATCAGATCGACCTCGACCCGCTGCCCCCAAACCACACGGTCGTCCTGACGGGCGGTCTGCTCGACCATGCGCTCAAAATCTTCGAACCCCATCTGTGGGTCCGACAGCGCATGGGCAAGGTCCAATATCGGGTTGTCCGCATCCTGTCGGTGAACCCGGTGAAGGATCTGTTTGCGCGGTTCGGGTAACGCTTCGAACACCATGCTGCCCGACTGATTGACCGGCGCCAATTGTGCCGGGTCACCAAACAGCAGAAGTGTTGGGAAGATTTCTTGCAAGTCTTCGAATTGCCGGTCATCCAGCATCGAGGCTTCGTCCACAAACCCGATGTCCAACGGCTCGTCCCGGCGCTTCCAGCCGGTGATAAAATCGGAGCCCCGTAACCCTGCCGCGGCCAGAGCGCCCGGGATGGACTTGTTGTTCTGGTAAAACGCCGCTGCGCGATCCAGCGCCTCGTCGGTCAGACCCTCGATTTCGGGACGTTCGTCATTGCCTGCCAGCCATTCGGCGATGCGCTCGTATTCCGGATCGTAGACGGGTGTATAAAGGATGCGGTGGATCGTGGTGGCTGGCACCCCGCGCAGACGCAATACGCTGGCCGCTTTGTTCGTCGGGGCCAAGATCGCCAGACTGCGTTTTTCACGGGCTTTGCGGCTCTCGAAGTCGCCGGACACAATCTGAACGCCGGTGTCCGCAATGGCTTTGTAAAGCTCGGCCAGCAGCAGGGTTTTTCCGGACCCCGCCTTGCCAATCACGGCCATCACACCGGACTTACCCGATCCCGGAAGCTTCAGCAGCGCGTCATCGTCAAGGTCAACACCTGCCGATTTCAGCATCTCAGAGATGCTGTCATACGCGGCGGCCTGGTCGTCAGAGTAAGTCACAGAGGGCAAAGACATGGCGCGACCCTACAAGCCCGCGCCAGCTATCACCAGATGTGGAATTCGGTTTTCATCCTGTCACGCTGACAATGCAAACGGGTGTTGCCTGCCAACGCCGAAAGCCGTCTTGAACCACAGCTGCGACAATTCACGCGGGATGCCTGCGCGCTGGGCCACGCGGTTGCAGTCATCGGCCGAATACGGCCACATCCCGACCGAGATTTGATCACGTCCCTTACCTTCCGTTCCCAGCACGATCGGGGATGATCCGATCAGGCGATAGATGCGAATCATGCGCGCATCGAAAACGCCCGCAATGTGGGTTAGACCAAACCCCTCCATCATCTCGCCGCCGCTAAGCATGATGGCCCCGGCCGTATGCGGGCTTGCCGTGCGCGACAGGCAAAAGCGCGTCACCTCCCAGATCAAGGGGCTGTTGATTGGTTTGCCGCCCGTCAGGTGTCCGAACACCTCGTTCACCATGACCGAACCAGTCGTCGGTAAAACACGCATGGACCCACCATGGCTGCCATCCGGTTCTTCCCAAATAACATAGATCGGGTTCAGATCATCGTACGGATCCCGCTCTTCCCCCTTGTCGTTGACATGAACATCCCAGCCCAGCCGGGTTTTGAATTGATCGGCGCGGTCCCGAAACATCCCCTCGGCCAGTTTTGGATATTTGTGCAATTCGTCAGCATAGACATAACGCAACATGACTCTTTTCCCCTTGTCGTCCTGTGCAAGAACGAAGGGGGTACAAAGTCGTGGTTAATTTCCGGTTTTGAGAGAGCGCGCGCCTTAAACGACTATTAACCCTCGGCTTAAGGCCGTTGCGATAGCATGAGTTGTGTTTTGCGCACCCAACTTGGCGCGTGCGCTTTCGATATAGACCCTCAGCGTATGTTCCGAGATCGACAAGGAATGAGCGACCTGTGCCCTGCTATAACCCAGGGCGAGCAAGGTCATGGCGTCCACTTCACGCGGCGACAATCCGCGTGAGGATTCGGGCTGACGGTCACTTTCAAACTCCAGCGCCTTTCGGTTGAAGTAATGCGCGATCAGGATCAGTTCACGCCCATGCGTTTCGATGAATCTCTGCCAGGTGTCATCGTCACAGGTATGATTGACGGTAAACAAAGCGAATTGGCCATTCGGTCCGCGGATCGGAATGGAATAACCTTGATTGCCAACGCCGTGCTCTAACGCGTCCTTCAAGAACGTCTTGGCAACCTTGCCCGACCAATCCAGCGTCTTCCAGTCCACCGGGTGAAACCGTTGGAAACATCCCAGAATGACCGGATCTATCCTGTGATAATTGCGCTCACGGTACCGTTCGGCCCAGACGTCGGGATAGGTGGTGTACCCGTATTGATCACCGGCCCCGTCGACCCAATGGTAAATCAGGTTTTCAATCTGCAGCCTGTCCCGCAGGCGAATGGCGACATCGCTCAGTTCGTCAAGCGAGTTGGTGTTTTCCAAGTCCTCCAGAACCTGGCTCATATCGAGTTTTGTTGCCATCTGCTGGTGCCCGAACCTCATTCTTTCTGGACGAGATTTCGGCTGCGGCGATCAGTTTGGTGTCATCCAACTGCTCGGCAAGCCCGGTCAAACCGTTTTCAACAGCAAAAGCGCTGAGGTCCGACAATACGTCCAGTATCCACTCATTTTGCGCCATCAGCGTCTCTCCGAAACGGTTAACGAAGGGTTAACACAACCATAGCATGAGGAAGTTTTTTTAGCCTATTCACTGATTTCTACTCCCCAAAAACAGCGGGGTATTTTCGTTTAAGTCTTTGAAAAGGCTGACACCACCACCCAAAAAGAAACACCCGCGAGCCGGAAAACCGATTCGCGGGTGTTTTGGATTTTGTCTGAGACGAACTTAGTCGCGCGCGGCCAGAACCTCTTCCAAGGTGCGCATTCCGGTCTGTGGAGCCTGAACCAGCACCGACATGTTGCCCGGCTTATGCTCGTTCCGCAGCATTTTCATGTGCGCCTCGGGAAGATCATTCCAGGTGAACACTTCGGACATACAGGGATCCAGGCGGCGTTCAACCATCAGCTGGTTTGCAGCTGCTGCCTGCTTGAGGTGGGCAAAATGCGAGCCCTGCAGACGCTTCTGGTGCATCCACATGTAACGCACGTCGAAGGTCAGGTTATAGCCGGTTGTACCGGCACAGATTACAACCATACCGCCTTTTTTCACGACGAATGTCGAAACCGGGAAGGTGCTTTCGCCGGGGTGCTCGAACACCATGTCGACGTTGTTGCCTTTACCGGTGATGTCCCAAATGGCTTTGCCGAACTTGCGGGCCTCTTTGAACCACTCGGCATATTCGGGTGTGTTGACCGTCGGCAGCTGACCCCAGCAGTTGAAATCTTTGCGGTTCAGAACGCCCTTGGCACCCAGACCCATCACAAAGTCACGCTTGCTTTCGTCCGAGATCACACCGATCGCGTTTGCACCTGCGGTGTTGATCAACTGGATCGCGTAAGACCCCAGGCCACCCGATGCGCCCCAAACCAGAACGTTCTGACCCGGCTTCAAATCGTGCGGTTCATGGCCGAACAGCATCCGATAAGCGGTCGCCAGTGTCAGCGTGTAGCAGGCGCTTTCTTCCCAAGTCAGGTGCTTGGGACGCGGCATCAGCTGCTGGGCTTGAACATTGGTGAACTGCGCGAACGAGCCGTCTGGAGTTTCATAGCCCCAAATCCGCTGGCTATCCGAATACATCGGGTCGCCACCATTACAATGTTCGTCGTCGCCATCATCCTGGTTGCAGTGAATGACAACCTCATCACCAACTTTCCAACGGGTGACTTTTGAACCAACTGCCCAAACGATGCCAGACGCATCCGAACCGGCAATGTGGTAAGGTGCCTTATGGCCGTCAAAAGGCGAGATCGGCTTGCCCAACGAGGCCCAAACGCCGTTGTAGTTGACGCCTGCAGCCATGACCAGAACCAGCACTTCGTGACTGTCCAGCACGGGGACGTCTACGACTTCCTGAATCATCGCGGTGTCCGGGTCGCCGTGGCGCTCCTTGCGGATCGCCCATGCATACATTTTCTTGGGCACAAAACCCATCGGAGGGATTTCACCCATCTCATAGAGGTCTTTTTCCGGTGCCTCGTACGACGCGATGCCGCTGTCGGTGTCCAGAGCCATGTTGGCCTCCTTCAGTTCTAAATCTTTGCCGCGATGCAGAATCGCGTGCATTAACCGATGGAATATTGGCCTTTAGGAAATAATGCAACCGAAATCGGTTCTGTTTTGTAACTTTATGACCCAGCGGATGCAGAAATTCCCTTCGCATCTGCAGCATTTCCCTCGTCTGGTCCCATCGGAACCGAGGCTGCATAATACTCCAGAAGATCAACCCTTTGACCGGACAGGCATATTTTCCCGTCACTGCGCCTGAGAATTCGCCGCTCAACCAACTGATCAATCGCGGCTTCAACCGATGTCTGGTTCTCTTGGTCCGTCATTCCATTGCGACGCATGAGCTCGACAATCACCTGAACGGCATCGGCCTCAGACATCTCTTTATGCTTTTGCATTAGCCAACACGCGGCGGGTACAGGGACCAGCGGGATTGCAGCGCGGAGTCGCGTCATCAGGTCACGTGCCAAATCGGTCATCAGATCGCGCTGGTGATCTGCCCGAAACGCCCGCAAGGAAACGGGCTGACCATATCGGACCGAGGCTAGGCCAAATCGTTTGTAGCGCCCGATCACGCGCCGCCAGAGTTGTTTGAGGATCCATCTGGTGATTACACCGATCCGCGCGCGAAACCGTCGTTCATTGCCTAATGCCGCACGCGTCAGAACAGTATCTTCAAGCACACGATCATAGTTCAGCGCCACGGGGACGAATACAACATCGCGGCCCTCTTCCGAGGTCCCGTCAATAATATATTTGAGCAAACCCAGCTTTGGACGACCCAGGGCACCAGTCAGACTTAGCCCACCTTCGGGGAACATGGCCTGCGTCACTCCTGCCGCGGTCGCGTGGCGCACATAACAGGACAACACCTGACGATAAAGATCATTGCCGGACTTTCGCCGAATAAAATAAGCCCCCATCGCGCGGATCAGACGGCTAAGGGGCCAGACACGGGCCCATTCGCCCACTGCATAAGAAAGGGCCGAGTGTTGCGCTGCGAGGTAGGTAACGAGCACATAGTCCATATTGCTGCGATGATTCATGACAAAAACCACCGTGGCGTCGGGGTCGATGTTTTCGACAGCGTCTTCGTCCTGATAGCTAAGCTGCACGTGATAAAACGCATTGCTCAGCAAACGAGCCAGACGGATCGCAATGCTGAAATAGGCAACGGCTGAAAACGAGGGAACGATCTCACGCGCGTATCGCTGCGCTTGCTCGAACGCCACAGCATCGGGGACACCCGTTTCGCGTGCGTGATCCTGAACGGCCTGACCAACCTGCGGGTCATAGATCAGGCGCTGAATCATATCGTGACGGTGTGCCAACTTGAACGGTTGGATCGGCCGCTTCAGGCGCGTGTTCAATCGTTTAACCGCTCGTTCAAGGCGACGCCTGAAAAACCACCGCACCGATGGGAACAGAAAGTGTGATGCCAAAGTGACCACGGCAAACACCAGGATCAGCAAAAAAAGCCAAAGCGGAAGTTCCACGGTCTGAGTCATGCGTGCACCCTGCCACCAAACGCTGCGTCCTACAATCTGAAGAACCTAGTATGCCGCGACGCAGCGAATTGACATGTCCCGAAAATTGCGCTTTAGAGGCCGGGAACGTAATTTTCTTGCCCAACCGAGACGCGAGGTCCAGCTATGACGCAGACGCAGAAAGATCGCCCCTGGCTCATCCGAACCTATGCCGGTCATTCCACCGCCAAAGCGTCGAACGCCTTGTATCGCGGGAACCTGGCAAAAGGCCAGACGGGCCTTTCGGTGGCCTTCGATCTGCCCACGCAGACCGGTTATGACAGCGATCATACACTTGCGCGCGGAGAAGTGGGCAAGGTAGGCGTACCTGTCGGCCATCTGGGCGATATGCGAGTTCTGTTCGACCAGATTCCGTTGGAACAGATGAACACTTCGATGACGATCAACGCGACAGCGCCTTGGCTGCTTGCGCTTTACATCGCTGTGGCCGAGGAACAAGGCGCAGATATCTCCAAACTGCAGGGCACGGTACAAAACGACCTGATCAAGGAATACCTGAGCCGCGGCACCTATGTCTGCCCGCCCAAACCGTCGCTCAAGATGATCGCTGACGTGGCCGAGTACTGTTATACCAACGTGCCGAAATGGAACCCGATGAACGTGTGTTCCTATCACCTGCAAGAAGCTGGTGCGACACCGGAGCAAGAGCTGTCTTATGCGCTGGCCACCGCCATCGCCGTTCTGGACGAACTGCGCCCTCGTGTCCCCGCCGAGGATTTCCCGGCACTTTGCGGACGGATTTCGTTCTTTGTGAACGCAGGTATCCGCTTTGTCACTGAAATGTGCAAAATGCGCGCTTTCGTCGATCTTTGGGACGAAATCCTGCGTGACCGCTACGGCGTAGAGAACCCGAAATTCCGCCGATTCCGGTATGGCGTTCAGGTCAACTCGCTAGGCCTGACCGAGCAGCAGCCTGAAAACAACGTCTACCGCATCCTGATCGAGATGCTGGCCGTGACTCTTTCAAAAAAAGCCCGCGCCCGCGCAGTTCAGCTGCCTGCATGGAACGAGGCACTGGGCCTGCCCCGCCCATGGGATCAGCAGTGGTCCATGCGGATGCAACAGATTCTGGCCTATGAGACCGACCTTCTGGAATATGGTGACCTGTTCGATGGCAACCCCGCCGTGGACGCAAAGGTTGAAGAATTGAAAGAGGGCGCACGCGCCGAACTGGCTAATCTGGATTCAATGGGCGGAGCAGTGGCGTCAATCGAATACATGAAGTCACGCCTCGTTGATTCAAATGCTGAACGCCTAAACCGCATTGAACGGAACGAAACTGTCGTTGTCGGTGTGAACAAGTGGATCGAAGGCGAACCCTCGCCCTTGCAGACCGAAGATGGCGGCATCATGGTCGTTGACCCTGCTGTCGAACAAGAACAAATCGCGCGCCTGAATGAATGGCGGCAAGATCGCGATGACGCAGCTGTCGCGGCGGCTCTGGCCGCGCTACGCGAAGCGGCGCGAAACGGAACCAACGTTATGGAGCCCTCAATCGCAGCCGCCAAGGCTGGCGTAACAACGGGTGAGTGGGCCGAAGAGATGCGCAAAGTTTACGGTACGTATCGCGGGCCTACCGGCGTTTCGGGCTCGGTCTCGAACAAGACAGAAGGCTTGGAAGATCTGCGGGCCGCAGTGGATGCAGTCAGCGACAAGCTAGGCCGCCGTATGAAATTCCTGGTCGGCAAACCGGGCCTGGACGGTCATTCGAACGGGGCGGAACAGATCGCATTCCGCGCACGGGATTGCGGCATGGATATCAGTTACGAAGGTATTCGACTGACGCCCGAGGAAATCGTAACCGCCGCTGCGGATGACGACGCGCATGTGATCGGTCTGTCTATTCTGTCGGGCAGCCACATTCCGCTTGTGCAGGACGTCATGAACCGGCTGCGAGAGGCCGGACTGGATCATATTCCGGTGATTGTCGGCGGCATCATCCCTGATGACGATGCCGCAAAGCTCACTGCAATGGGTGTTGCAAAGATCTATACGCCCAAGAATTTTGAGCTGAACGCAATTATGGGCGATATCGTCACCCTGGTAGATCCGCAGAACCTCGCCGCTGAGTAATACCGATCATTTTCGACAACTCTTATTCTATCCCCGGAATGAAAGGGGATAGATAATTCATTTCTTTGGAATTACGGTGTGCCATCGGGGACGCCGGTAATGACTAATTCCAGGGAGAGCATGAATGTCGGGGACAAATCTTGAAAAAATGTCGCGTAAAGAACTACTTGAATTACGCGATCAAGTCGAAAAGGCGCTAATCGACGCTGAAAAACGCGAACGAAAAGAGGCGTTAAAAGCTGCTGAAAAAGCTGCTGCTGAATTTGGATTTTCTTTGTCAGAATTGGCAAAAGGTAATCCGACTTCCGGAAAAACTACAAAAGCAAAATACAAAAACCCTGCAGATCCAAATCAAACATGGTCGGGTCGCGGCCGAAAGCCGCAATGGATTCATGACGCGTTGAAGTCCGGGGCGGATATCTCGGATCTGGAAATCTAATATCTAGTTGGAACTGATCCCAAAATGACCATTCATATTGGAGCCAAAAAAGGCGACATCGCAGAAACGGTTCTTTTGCCTGGCGATCCTTATCGCGCAAAATGGGCGGCCGAAACGTTTTTGGACGATGTGAAGCAAGTCAATGACGTTCGCGGTATGCTGGGCTTTACCGGAAGCTGGAAAGGCAACCCTGTCACCATTCAGGGCAGCGGTATGGGCATGCCGTCCTTGTCGATTTACGTCAACGAATTGATCCGGGACTACGGGGCCAAAACGCTGATCCGCATTGGCTCCTGCGGGGGAATGCAGGACAGCGTGAATGTCCGCGATGTGATCCTTGCGATGACCTCAACCACGCTTAGCTCACCGTCGCGCGGCATCATGAAAGAGCTGAACTTTGCACCCTGCGCCGATTGGGGGCTGCTTCAGGCGGCGGCTCAGGCGGCAGCGGCCAAAGGCACGCCAACCCATGTTGGTGGCATCTACTCGTCGGACGTTTTCTATGACGAACGCCCAGATCTGAACGAACAGATGGTGCGGCACGGTATTCTCGGGGTCGAGATGGAAGCTGCTGAGCTGTACATTCTGGCCGCGCGCCACAAATGCCGGGCATTGGCTGTTCTAACCGTTTCCGACCACTTGCTGACCGGCGAAGCTTTGCCCTCAGCTGATCGCGAAAGCAGTTTTGGCGATATGGTTGAAATCGCACTACAGGCGGCATTTCCGGCGGCGTAAATGCAAACATGCAGGGTGGGAAACCGCCCTGCTTATGCCGCTATTGCCCCTTCAGGCATTGAGTTGGAGCGTCGCCTCCCTGCTGCTGCGCGCCACAAAATGCACACACCCAAACGCCTTCTTTGCGGTGCTGCCGCCAGCGGCAGTCCCGGCTCAAGGATGAGGTGCGCGAGCGCCACAGGAAATAGGCAAATACTCCGCCTGCCAGAATAAGAAGCAATATGGGCATGCCAATGCATGGCCCATTTTTCCCACTGGTGGCAAGCCCACAGTTGTCGGTTCAGGCTGCGTTAGCGTATTCGAACAAATCTGGGATGCGGTCATTTACGGGTTTCACAGGTTCTGGAGTGTAATATGACCACGCTTGCTCCAACGTTTTTAGAGCCTCTGATTTTGTGTTCTGTTTTTCTTCCATCGGAGAGATCCTGTTCTAATTCAGTCACTCCTCCCTGATTGCAAAATAGACAGACGCGCCGACAGATTCACCGCATCTTTTTGCAGTTTCGGTATGCCCTTAACGCAACTAAGGCTGGCATTTGCATCTGCCAGCCCTAGGCTTGATGCTTGTTACGCCGCCATGCAGGCATTCGCTTTGGCGGCCTGAGCCTCGTTTACGCCATCACCTGGAACAAATACTTCAGCCTGCTTGCCACCCTGCAGTTCGTATTGCGTCGTAAACGAACCACTAATCCCCGCCTGCCCGGCGCATTCCACTTGCTTGAATACAATATCCGCCCGATTGCTGCTCGATCCACCACAGGCCGAAAGAGCCGTGATCGCGGCGACAGACAAAACCTTAGTAAGTGTTTGAGTCATTGATGTTCTCCGAAGTTCAATGCCCGCAGAACACGAAAAAACCCGGGAAGTTACCATCCCGGGTTTAATAATTTCTTTCCGCTGTGTTCAAACTGCGCGGTCAACCATCATCTTTTTGATTTCGGCAATCGCCTTGGCCGGGTTCAGACCCTTCGGACAGGTCTTGGCGCAATTCATGATCGTGTGGCAGCGATACAGCTTGAACGGGTCTTCCAACTCATCCAGACGTTCACCAGTGGCTTCGTCACGGCTGTCGATGATCCAGCGATACGCATGCAAAAGCGCAGCGGGCCCAAGGTAGCGATCCCCGTTCCACCAATAGCTGGGGCACGAGGTCGAGCAGCTGGCGCACATCACGCATTCATACAACCCATCCAGTTTCTTGCGATCTTCGATGGATTGCTTCCACTCTTTCGCAGGACGGTTGGTCTTGGTTTCCAGCCACGGCATGATGCTTGCATGCTGCGCGTAGAAATGCGTTAGGTCAGGGATCAGGTCCTTGACGACCGGCATATGCGGCAGCGGATAAATCTTAACGTCACCCTTGATTTCATCCATGCCGTAGATACAGGCCAGCGTGTTGATCCCGTCGATATTCATCGCGCAGGACCCGCAGATACCTTCGCGGCAGGATCGGCGGAAGGTCAGGGTCGGGTCGATTTCGTTCTTGATCTTGATCAGCGCGTCCAGAACCATCGGGCCGCAGCTGTCCATATCAACAAAATAGGTGTCTACACGTGGATTTTGACCGTCATCAGGGTTCCAGCGATAGATCTGAAACTTACGAACATTGGCCGCGCCTTCAGGCTTCGGCCAAGTTTTACCTGTGGTAATCCGAGAGTTCTTTGGCAGGGTGAGTTGTACCATTTCCGACCTCGCTAAAATCCTGCGTATAGATATACTCGGCAGGCCGGAAAGCCAACCTTTTAACCTTGAAAACACCCAAGAAAATTGGGCAAGCTCACCACAAAATTCCCGCGGCGCACAAGGATTGTGCCGCAGAAGAAACGAGTTGAGTTCAGGACAGCGAATGCCGATTAACGTCGTCAACATACCCTACGGCAACAAGAACCCTTACCAGAACATGCTGTATTCGGCCTGCAAGCCGGAATTCTGCTTGATTGCTTCCAAAAGCGCTCCTTTGTCCGCGTTTGCAAAGGCTGATTTTCAACCCGATCAAAGCATCATTCATATTCATTGGGACGACCGGTTGTTCCCCAAGCCGGAAACGGAAGAGCAGGCTTCTGATTTTCGTTCCACCTGTGACGGCATGAGACATTACCAGGCCAATGGCGGGCGCGTGATCTGGACCATTCACAATCAGTTCGCGCATTCCGAAGGTGGCAAGACAGATTATTTCCGCAATAACCGCCAGGAATTAGCGGAAATTGTCGACCTGATTCACGTTCACACGCCCCATGCCCGGCAACATATGATTGATGAATATGGCACTGACCCGGATAAACTGCGCCTCATTCCGCATCCGAGCTATCTTGGTGTTTACGAACCGTCAGAGCAAACGTTGAAACGCCCCCTTCCACTGCGCGAGCGCACCCATTTCTTAAGCTTTGGAACAATGCGGGGCAGCCGTGAATTGGAACGGTTGGAAGATGCCGCAAAAAAAATGACCAATCGTGGTCACGACTTCCAGGTATCAGTCGTCGGGCGGGTGTATCCGTCCGGCCGCCGCCTGATGCGCCGCATGCGGTCAAACCGCAATACCACGGTTATGCCTGAACGAGTTCCCGATTCCGAAATAGCCCAAGTGTTCTCAAATGCGCATGCATACATGCTGCCGTCGACGACCACTTTTACCTCGGGAACGGCGATGCTGGCGCAGACCTTTGGCTTGCCGATTATCGGCCCGGACATTGATGCGCACAAGCATACTACGCCAGAGGCCTGTCATGATCTGCTCTATCCCGCGCAGAACCCAAGAGGCTTGATCCGCATGATGATGCGCGTGCTCAGCATGTCCGATGAGGAACTCGCCGAAAAACGTCAGGCCTGTCTCGACTTTGCGGTTGAACGCAGCCCGTACCGAATATCCGGCGACCTGAAACGCGCGTTGACTGAACTGACTTAGATGCGGTCACCCGTTACACGATACCCGTCGTACGCGCGGCAAAAACCGCGATTTCATTCAAAACTGCTTGGGGCGTCCTTCTGGCAAAAGTCTTGAAGATTGTTTTGTGCTCACCTTCGGTGGGCACACGCCGGACAAATCCCCATTCCTGCCGGTCGATTGCCCAGCTTTCGATTCCATTTTCGTACAGCCAACGAGCATAGCAGACATCCACGAATTTCTGACTGTCTTTCATGAATTCATACGGAGCGACGTTCTTGCCCATCGCAACCATGCCACATGTTGCAAGTTGATCAACGCGCTGCATCCGGCGCAGTGGTTGGCCGCCCTTGACCACATCTCGTTGCCGATGGCTGGTCGGAGCCTTGTCAGTTTAGGTCGACGCGTGTGTTCCGAAAACCACTTTCTCCGGCCCCTTTTCCTCGAGCCGCTTAACCATGTGCTTTACGAAAATATCGCTAAAGATCAGATCATCATCGACGAAGAAAACGATGTCGTCCGGGTCGGGTGTCGTGAAGAACTTACCGACATCCTTCTGATCCTCTTCCTGTACTAAGGTGTGTATCTTGGGGTTGTCTTTAAACTTCGTCGGAACTTCACCCCATTCGTTCAGGCACAGGTACAGCGCGTCCACCTGATCGATGATCGACTGCACGGCAAGGGGTAGCATTTTTTCCCGTAAAGGGTAGGAGGCCATATGTGCTCTAACCGCCACCACTCAACCTTTCGAAAACTTTATACGAAGCGAAACTGTATCTGCTGGAATTGCCCTGGCCGTCCCGATTGAACGGGTTTGTCTCACCGCAATACATCTTCCAATTTGGGAACCGGTCTGCGACCCAGTTCGAATACTCGCGATGGCGCACAAAAGCGTTGTTTGGGTCAAAGACGAAATCGGACGAATAAATCACCACAAACCGTTTTGCCAAAGAAAACAGCCGGTTCATATAGGCCTCAAAAACTTCGTCTTCGACCAGATGATAAATGACGCCCAGGGACAGTGTAGCGTCGTGCGGCTCGACCTCCGCATCTGCCGGAAGAAACGTCCAGCCTGAACGCTCGCTGAATTGGGCATTACACTTGCGCACGCAGTCTTCCGGGAAATCCAGACCTGTGAATTGAGGGTTACCAAAAAGGCTTGCCTGATTGCCATCGCCACTGCCCAATTCGACAACCGATTGTACGTCTTCAACTTCGACAAGGGTGTTGATGAAAATGGCCTTGTAAACCGCCAACCGGCCAAAAGACCCAGCGCCAGAGTTTTTGCCCTGCGCATATCCGTTGGTCCATTACTCGTTTGAGGAAAAATTACTCATTCTTGCACATCGACACTGGCAAGGCCGCAAAAACGGGTTCCACGGTCTTTGAGTGTGTATGGTCCTTTTTTCTCAACGATTCTAATCACCGCGTCGCCTCTCGGTCTCTGTCGCGTCTTTAGGTTTACGACATCAGAACGTCCGCGCTTTGGGGGCGATTTTCTTCAGGCTGATGCCGCCTTCGTCTTCGGTTGTCAGCGGATCGGCAATGACCGGACGATAGCTGAGATCAACCTTGTTGCCATCAACACGCGAAACCGTATGAACGCGCCAGTTTTCGTCATCACGCTCAATAAAGTCCTCATGCGCGTGCGCGCCGCGAGATTCCTTACGCGCCTCAGCGCCGACGATGGTCGCCAACGCACTTGGCATCAGGTTGGTCAACTCCAGCGTTTCCATCAGATCACTGTTCCAGACCAGCGAGCGGTCGCTGACTTTCAGGTCGTCCATCTTGGCGGCAATCTCCGTCATCTTGTCGACGCCCTCAGCCATGGTTTTGGCTGTCCGGAAGACCGCTGCGTCTTCCTGCATGGTCTTCTGCATCTCAAGACGCAGATCGGCGGTCGCGATTGCACCGCTGGCATTTCGTACCGCGTCAAAGCGGTCGAACGCCTTATCGACGGACGCCTGGTTCAGCACCGGGTTCGGTGCCTCGGCATCCACAACCTTGCCCGCTTTGATTGCAGCAGCGCGGCCAAACACCACGAGGTCGATCAGTGAGTTCGAACCCAGACGGTTCGCCCCGTGGACCGAAGCACAGCCTGCTTCACCGACAGCCATCAGGCCGGGGACAACGCCCGTCGGGTTGTCAGCGGTCGGGTTCAGAACCTCACCCCAATAGTTGGTCGGAATGCCGCCCATGTTGTAGTGCACGGTCGGCAGAACCGGGATCGGTTCCTTGGTGACGTCTACGCCCGCAAAAACCCGCGCCGATTCCGAAATCCCCGGCAGGCGCTCTGCCAGCGCCTCGGCCGGCAGGTGGCTGAGGTTCAGGTGAATGTGGTCGCCACCGTCACCATGGCCGCGGCCTTCGCGGATCTCCATTGTCATCGAACGCGAGACATAATCGCGGGGTGCGAGGTCCTTGTACTGGGGCGCATAGCGCTCCATGAACCGTTCGCCTTCGGCGTTGGTCAGGTAACCGCCTTCACCGCGCGCGCCTTCGGTGATCAGACAGCCAGAGCCGTAAATGCCGGTCGGGTGGAACTGAACAAACTCCATATCCTGCAGGGCCAGACCTGCGCGGGCCACCATGCCGCCTCCGTCACCGGTGCAGGTGTGGGCCGATGTTGCGCTGAAATAGGCCCGGCCGTAACCGCCGGTTGCCAGCACCACCATTTTGGCGTTGAAGAC
Organism: Ruegeria atlantica; assembly: GCF_947495585.1. GTDB lineage: Bacteria > Pseudomonadota > Alphaproteobacteria > Rhodobacterales > Rhodobacteraceae > Ruegeria > Ruegeria atlantica_G. The sequence goes on from NZ_CANLZK010000005.1 coordinate 111,988, forward strand.
GTGCATCGTTCCGTCGTCCAGCTTCCAGCAGACAACGCCCTGACACTGCCCGTCTTCGGACATGATTAGGTCGATGGCGAAGTATTCGATATAAAATTCAGCGTTGTTCTTCAGCGACTGACCATACAGCGTGTGCAGGATTGCGTGACCGGTCCGGTCAGCAGCCGCACAGGTCCGCTGCACGGCGGGGCCTTCACCAAATTCGGTCGTGTGACCGCCGAAGGGACGCTGATAGATCTTGCCTTCCTCAGTCCGGCTGAACGGCACGCCATAGTGTTCCAGCTCGTACACAGCCTTAGGCGCTTCACGCGCAAGGTATTCCATCGCGTCGGTGTCACCCAGCCAGTCTGAGCCTTTGACGGTGTCGTACATGTGCCACTGCCAGTGGTCCGGGCCCATGTTGGACAGAGATGCGGCGATACCGCCCTGTGCGGCAACCGTGTGTGAGCGTGTCGGGAACACCTTGGTGACACATGCCGTGCGCAGACCTTGTTCTGCCATGCCCAGTGTGGCGCGCAGACCAGCGCCGCCAGCGCCGACAACAACCACGTCATATTCGTGTGTTTCGTATTCGTATGCAGCTGTCATTTGATTACTTCCTTACCGCGCGTTTCACAGAGCCAGCTTGATCAGGGCAAACAGCCCGGCAGCTATCAATGTGTAGCCAAACGCCGCGACGGCCATGAGACTCAGTTTTTCTGCAACACCGTGGACATAGTCTTCGATCGCAACTTGGGTCTCACGCACCAGATGCAGGATGACGACAACCATCGTCAGGCCAGTCACAATCGCCGGGAATGGGCGGCTGTAATAGGCCAGAACCTCTTCGTAGGATCTGCCCAAGCCGTTTGCGAAGACGAAAACAAAAAGAGGCACCAAAAGGACCAGAGCGGTTGAGCTGACCATCATCTGCCAGTGATGATGTGTGCCCGCGCCGCCAGCACCGGCACCCTGCGCGCGTTTGCGGTCAGTGAGGTAATTCATGGCCAATCTCCTTAAACCGCAATTGCCGTGATGAAGGCGAAGATGGTGGCCAACACCATCATGCCGATCCCCATCTTTTCGGAGATACCGACATCCACGCAATAGCCCAGATCCCAGATCACGTGACGCAGACGACCCAGCATGTGATAGAAGATCGCCCAAGTCGCAGCGAACATCACCAGATCACCCAGCCAGCTTCTCATCAGCCCATCGATGAAGTTGAATGCCGTTTCGGACGTTGCCGCCGCCAGAAACCACCAGACGACAAAGAATGCGATCGCTAGCGACGCAATACCCGTGATGCGCACAAGGATCGATGTCATCGAAGTCAGTTGGGGGCGGTAGATCGTGAGGTGAGGTGAAAGAGGGCGGTTGCCCCGATTTACATCGGCCATGTTGGCTCCTTTACGGTTGGCTTCCGAAGGTTTTACTGTTTTTTGCGGTTCTGTCACGTGCTGCAGATGCAAAAAAGTTCACAATTGACGCAAAATGACGGATATTTGCATTATGTGATCACACAAAATAAACTCGTGATCACAAAATGTTTTCCATCCATCACGATGTTAGCGCCTGCAGATTCGATTCTGTTGTGCGGCTATTTCAAATCAGCGGTTTGCTGGGTCACCTCGCGCAGCAGTTTCTTACGAATCCGCTCGGGATAATCAGCAAACCCTGAGGCTGAGACGACAAACGCCCCCTCGCCCACGATCACATTTTCAAAGAAATATGCGGTCAGATCCGGTTCGCTTTCTTCGATTGCAATCGCGTTCACCGTCACACCGCGTGTCCGCAGAATTCTGTGGACGTCCGATGGTTCCACCCCCTCGTTCGACACCCCATCGCCGGAGATATCGATCAGGTGGCGTTTGCAATCCGACACCGTATCGAAATAGGACATGGTCGATTCCAGCGCCTCGCCAATTGCGGTGGAAAAGTTGCGCCAGACCCTTGGATCGTTGGCCACTTTTACAGCAAACTGATCAATTGCCTCGAAACTGTCGATATGTGTCCACGGGACGGTGACCATCTGACGAGAGGACCCTGTCCACTGCACCAGCATCACGCGGGCTTTCCCGCGCACCAATGCCTCGGACACGATCGGGTCACGCAAACCGGCTGCTAGGCCATCCATTTGTATTCGATACTCAGTCGAATCGACCGAACCCGAGACGTCTACAGCGAGTGCCAATGCCAAATCGCAAGCATATGCAGGTGGCGTCAGACAGACGCAGGCAGCTATTGTGCGAAGCAAGGTCATGACCACAGCCTAACACGATTGGCGCTGGCTGCGATCAAATGAATGTCACCACGAGTATCAGATCGGCATCAGGGCCCAGTAATCCAGATCAAGCAGGACATTCGGCAGATAGCGACCGTCTTCGTTTTTCAACTCAAACGGCGCGCCGCCCTTGGTTGCGACCAACCGCAGACGCACGGCGCCGACGCCCGGAATGGCAGTTTCCGCCTTATCCAGAACTTCGGACCAGACCTTGATCGTGTCGCCCGCAAAACAGGGGTTCGCATGCGCGCCACCGTTCAGGCCAACGATCATCTGTGCATTAGCCAGCCCGTTGAACGACAGGGTCCGCGCCATGGAAATCACGTGACCGCCATAGATCAGCCGTCCTTCGGGACGGAAAGTCAGATCGAAATGCACCTTGGCGGTGTTCTGCCACAGGCGGGTCGCCAGCATATGTTCGGCCTCTTCGACCGTGACGCCATCGACGTGATCGATCTTCTCGCCAAGCTCATAGTCGCCCCAGCGATGCGCCTCACCAGCCTGAGCGAAATCGTACTGAGAAAAATCAAGGCCCTTGGGCGCGATCAGATCCTTCACGTCCAGCGCCTTTTTCAGTTCAGGCACCACAGTCTCGGGCGCGGGCGCATCCAGATCCGATTTCCGAACCATGACCCAACGCACGTATTCGATGACGACTTCATCGCGTTGGTTCAGGCCACGCGTGCGAACCCAGACAACGCCGGTCTTGCCGTTCGAGTTCTGTTTGAGGCCGATCACCTCGGATTCTGAGCGCAAGGTATCGCCGGGATAGACCGGCTTAAGCCAGCGCCCTTCGGCATACCCCAGATTGGCGACCGCATTCAGCGAAATATCCGGGACAGTTTTGCCAAACACGACATGAAACGCCGCCAGGTCATCAATGGGGCTTTGCGGCAGACCACAATTCCGGGCGAACTCGTCCGAGGAATACAGCGCATGCCGCGCCGGATAGAGCGCGTGGTACAGCGCCCGCTCGCCATCGGTCACCGTGCGCGGCACGGCATGGTGCAACACCTGACCAATGGAATAGTCCTCGAAAAAGCGGCCCGGATTGGTTTTTGCCATTATTGCTGTCCCAGTTTCATGTCAGGTGAATAGTCGGCCTCGACTTCTTTGGTCACGGCTTGTGCGCAACGCATCACGCTGTTCGTGGCGTCATAGGCATAAGTTGGGTCGCCATACAGATCCCAGCCTTTCGCCAAAGCATCTGACACTTTGTGGCAGAAGGCCGAGGTGTCTTCTTCGGTCAACAAACGGTATAGTTTTGCCATGATGTCAAATCCTTACGAGGGGAACGGCGACGGGCCGACCAGCCCGTGAACGTAACCGATGACACCCAGCAACACGATCGAGGCCACAAAGAACATCGCATCTTTGCCATAGGTTCCGGGTTCACCGGGGGTCCAATCCGGCTCGGACTTGTTGATCACAATCACTTCGACTACAGCCCAGGCTAACAACCCGCCGAACAGAATGATCGAGGCCAGATCCCCATTCACCAGCAAATGCGCGAAAGCCCACAGTTTAAACCCGCCCAGCATCGGATGGCGGAGCTTGTTCAGAATACGGCCCTTGGTTCCGGCCGGGCTCAACATAAAGATCGCGATCAACACCAGAAGGTTGTTGATGTGAATCATGAAGGCAGGCGGGGCCCAGACATAGATGAAATCGGTCATGCGATAGCCGAAGATCATCAGCAGGATCGATACCACCAAGGCCAGCGCGACCGCGCCCTTGCCGGCGTCGCCCATCGCAGCGCGACGCTCTGGCATCACACGCTTGAACAGATGCGCGGCCCACCAAAGTGCCACACCGAGAATGAGAAGAACAAAGCCCATGCTGGCTTACCCCGCTTGCAAAGCTGTAATTGCCTCCGCTTTTGCCAGAATTTCGCGGGCAGTTACAACGTGCAGATTTTCGACAATCTTCCCATCGACCACGGCAACGCCCTGTCCTTGCGCCTCAACCTCTTCGAAAGCGGCAATCTGGCGACGGGCCAGATCGATCTCGGTCTCCGACGGGGCATAGGCCGCGTTGGTGACATCGACCTGTGCGGGGTGGATCAGGGTTTTGCCGTCAAAACCCATGTCGCGGCCTTGCGCACATTCGGCGGCCAGACCTTCGGCATCCTTAAATGCGTTGTAGACACCATCGACAACGATCAGCCCCTCGGCCTTGGCGGCCAACAGACACAGGCCCAGAGAAGTCATCAAGGGCAGACGATCCGGGCGGAAGCGGGTTTGCAACTCCTTCGCCAGATCATTTGTACCCATGACAAACCCCGCCATAAGCGGATGGGCGGCAATCTCGGTCGCGTTGAGCATCCCGCGCGGGGTTTCCATCATCGCCCAGATTGGCAGGTCACCGGTAATCGCGGCCAGCGCGTCCACGTCCGCGGCTGAATTCACCTTGGGCAGCAGGACCACATCGGCATCCATCTCGCGCACGGCCTCAGCGTCAGCACGGCCCCATTCGGTATCCAGACCGTTGATGCGCACGATCTTGACCCGTTCCCCATAGCCGCCCGCGGCCAGAGCCGCCTTAAGCGTTTCGCGTGCATTGCACTTCTCATCGGCAGAAACCGCGTCTTCAAGATCAAAAATGATCGCGTCCACAGGCAAAGTGCGTGCCTTGTCCAGCGCCCGGTCTTTCGAACCGGGGATATAAAGAACAGAGCGATAGGGGCGCTGGCGCGGGTCCATTGGCTTCTCCCGAAGAAATAAAGTTGCGCGGAATGGGGCATTTTTTGTCGGAAAGTTCAAGCGCAAAATCGCCGCATCGCAGCATTCGCGACGCAACGTGCGTTCCTTTAACCGGATTTCGGTCCAACGGCGGCACCCTGACCGGCAAAGGAAATCGAAAAGGGTCAAAGATGCACAAGACACTGCTGAAGATGACGATGGGCCTCGGAATCATGGTTCTGGCTGCGCAACAGGCCCACGCCCGCAACTGCGCACCACGTGACGAGGTGATAAAACGGCTGACCGAAACTTACGGCGAAACGCGCCAGGGGATCGGCATCGCGCGTCAAGGCGCAGTGATGGAGCTCTATGCGTCGGACCAAAGCGGCAACTGGACGATCACCGTGACACTGCCGGATGGAATGACCTGCCTTGTTGCCTCGGGTCAGGCTTATGAAATGATCGCCGATGCCCTGCCGCCCAACGTCTGATCAGGTCAAAGCGTCCCAGATCAGTTTACTGCCCGTGAGCGTCAGCAGCACATAGGCGATGCCAAAGAACAGGCGCTCGGACAGCATGAAATGCGCCCGGACGCCCAGCCAGGCACCAAGAATCGCAAATGGTGTCAAAAGCAGATCGGCCCACGCGGTGTGCCAAGTGAAAAGGCCAAGATAGGCGTAAGGCACAAATTTCGTGATGTTGATGACCCAGAAGGCCAATACAGTGCTGGCCTGAAACTCGGTCTTCGACAGGCGTTGCGACAGCAGGTAAACGGCGGCTGGCGGGCCGCCCGCATGGCTGACAAAGCTGGTGAAGCCAGCAACCAGCCCAGCGAACAGTCCGGCGGGGGCAGGCAGTCTGTTTGTGAAGCCGCGCACCCAGCCTTTGGATTGACTGACGTGCCAAACGACAAAACCAATGGAAATCCCCCCGATCAGTAGGCGCAGCAGATCATCATCGGTGGCGCGATAAAGCCATGCGCCCAACGCCACGCCAGGCACGGCCCCAAGGATCAACAGGCGCGAATCCGGCCAGCTCCAGCGTTTCCAATAGGGCCCAAGAGTTGCAACATCGATCACCATCAAAATCGGCAGCATCAGGGCCAGTGCCTGCCCCGGCTCCAATATCAACGCCAGAATCGATGAGGACGCAAAGGCCACGCCCGAGCCAAAGCCACCCTTCGAAATACCCGCAAAGATCACAGCCGGGATCGCTACAACAAAAAACATCAGGTTCAATTCGAACATGCAGCGCCCCGGTTTCGGCCTGTATCCTTGGCCGTTTAGCGCAATCAGCACAGGCAGTGCAAACGGTATGCGGTTGCATGCCGCGCCGCTGAACACTTGCGCGAAAGCCATTTAGCGACTAGCACAGCCGCGATTTCAATTCCGACCGGAGATTTTCCAAATGGCCAGACCCAAGATTGCGCTTATCGGCGCTGGGAACATCGGCGGCACGCTTGCGCACCTCGCAGCTGTCAAAGAACTGGGTGACGTAGTCCTGTTCGACATCGCAGACGGGCTGCCGCAAGGCAAAGCGCTCGACATCGCTGAATCCGGCCCTTCGGAAGGGTTCGACGCAGCCATGTCCGGCACCAGCGACTATGCGGACATCGCAGGCGCAGACGTCTGCATCGTCACCGCTGGCGTCGCCCGCAAACCCGGCATGAGCCGCGATGACTTGTTGGGCATTAACCTGAAAGTCATGAAGTCGGTTGGCGAAGGCATTGCAGCCCACGCGCCCGACGCGTTCGTGATCTGCATCACCAACCCGCTGGACGCGATGGTCTGGGCTCTGCGCGAATTCTCGGGCCTGCCGCACAACAAAGTCTGCGGCATGGCTGGCGTTCTGGACTCGGCCCGTTTCGCGCACTTCCTGTCGGAAGAGTTCAACGTCTCGATGCGCGACGTCACCGCGTTTGTTCTGGGCGGCCACGGCGACACAATGGTGCCGTCGGTGCGTTATTCGACCGTTGCCGGTATCCCCCTGCCCGATCTGGTCGAGATGGGCTGGACCACGCAGGATAAGTTGGACGCCATCGTTCAGCGTACCCGTGATGGCGGTGCCGAAATCGTTGGCCTGCTGAAAACTGGCTCGGCTTACTACGCGCCTGCCACTTCGGCGATCGAAATGGCCGAAGCCTATCTGAAAGACCAAAAGCGCGTACTGCCTTGCGCCGCATACTGCAGCGGCGAGCTGGGAGTTGACGGTCTCTATGTCGGCGTTCCGACCGTGATCGGCGCCGGTGGCGTCGAACGGATCGTCGACATCAAGCTGAACGAAGACGAACAAGCCGGGTTCGACAATTCGGTCAATGCCGTCAAAGGCCTGATCGAAGCTTGCAAGGGCATCGACAGCTCGCTGGCCTGATCCCTCTTCAGCTGTAATTCAGAACCCGGTTTACCATTGGTGAGCCGGGTTTTTCTTTGGACGATTGCGGCGCCATTGAATCGACATTTCCCCGGCACAGCTGCCATGTAATCGTTTGAATCCGCCATCTCGGCGGACCGGCTAGGTTTAGCGCTAGCTGAATTCTCTCTTTATTCTAAAGGCCGTCAACGACGACGAATCAAACGGGCAACCTTCATTGCATTTTGTGATCACACCCAAAAAAACCGTGATCACAAATAATGAAAATCTTCGTGAAAAACTGCTTCCCCGTCAAAAAACCCTTTAAACTTGCCCCCTAGACACCCCTATAACGGTGTAACGCAGTCAGACAGGACAGTTTCGATGAACATTCACGAATATCAGGCCAAAGCGCTTCTTCGCAGCTATGGCGCTCCGGTCTCCGAAGGTCGCGCGGTTCTGCGCGCTGAGGAAGCCAAAACTGCAGCCGGTGAGCTGGATGGCCCGCTCTGGGTTGTCAAAGCACAGATCCACGCGGGTGGCCGTGGCAAGGGCTCCTTCAAAGAGGCTGACGCCGGTGAAAAAGGCGGTGTTCGTCTGACCAAGTCTGTGGAAGAAGCATCCGAGGAAGCCAAGAAGATGCTGGGCCGTACGCTGGTCACGCATCAAACCGGCCCTGCGGGCAAGCAAGTCAACCGCATCTACATCGAAGCCGGTTCCGGCATCGAGCGTGAACTGTACCTTGCCCTGCTGGTGGATCGCCAGACAAGCCGCATCTCATTCGTGTGTTCGACCGAAGGTGGCATGGACATCGAAGAGGTTGCCGCGGCAACGCCCGAGAAAATCCTGTCCTTCTCGGTCGATCCGGCAACAGGCTATCAGCCCTATCATGGCCGCCGCATCGCCTTCTCGCTGGGCCTGGAGGGCGCGCAGGTCAAACAGTGCGTCAAACTGATGAGCCAGCTGTACACCGCCTTCGTCGAGAAGGACATGGAGATGCTGGAAATCAACCCACTGATCGTGTCCGACAAGGGCGACCTCAAAGTGCTGGACGCCAAAGTCGGCTTTGACGGTAACGCGGTCTACCGCCATCCGGATATTGCCGAGCTGCGCGACACGACCGAGGAAGACCCCAAGGAACTTGAAGCCTCTAAGTACGACCTGAACTACATCGCGCTGGATGGTGAGATCGGCTGTATGGTGAATGGTGCCGGTCTGGCGATGGCGACAATGGACATTATTAAGTTGTATGGCGCCGAGCCTGCCAACTTCCTCGACGTTGGTGGTGGTGCCACCAAAGAGAAAGTGACCGAAGCGTTCAAGATCATCACCTCGGACCCGCAGGTCAAAGGCATTCTGGTCAACATCTTCGGCGGCATCATGCGCTGTGACGTCATCGCCGAGGGCGTTGTCGCCGCGGTGAAAGAAGTCGGCCTCAAAGTTCCGCTGGTTGTGCGTCTTGAAGGCACGAATGTCGAGAAGGGCAAAGAGATCATCAACACCTCTGGCCTGGACGTGATCGCGGCGGACAACCTGAAAGACGGTGCCGAGAAGATCGTGAAGGCCGTTAAAGGCTAATCCCAATTCCGTGGGGTGGGATTTGCCCACCTTTCCGACGAATTCAGGCAGGCTCAGGCCCGCTTAAAACAGGAGAATGCCAAATGGCAGTCCTCATCGACGAAAATACCAAAGTGATCTGTCAGGGCTTTACCGGCTCGCAGGGCACATTCCACAGCGAACAGGCCATCGCGTATGGTACCAAGATGGTCGGCGGCGTGACCCCCGGCAAAGGCGGGATGACCCATCTTGACCTGCCCGTATTCAACTCGGTCCACGAGGCCAAGCATGTGACCGAAGCCAACGCCAGCGTGATCTATGTGCCGCCGCCCTTTGCGGCAGACTCGATCCTCGAAGCGATTGATGCCGAGATGGAAGTGATCGTCTGCATCACCGAAGGCATCCCGGTTCTGGACATGATGAAGGTGAAGCGCGCTCTAGAGGGCAGCAAGTCACGCCTGATCGGCCCGAACTGCCCCGGTGTGATCACGCCCGACGCCTGCAAGATCGGCATCATGCCCGGCCACATTCACAAACGCGGAAGCGTGGGTGTCGTTTCCCGCTCGGGTACGCTTACTTATGAAGCTGTGAAACAGACAACAGACGTAGGCCTGGGCCAGTCCACCTGTGTGGGTATCGGCGGCGACCCGATCAAGGGGACTGAGCATATCGACGTGCTGGAATGGTTCCTGGCCGATGACGAAACCCACTCAATCATCATGATCGGTGAGATCGGTGGCTCGGCCGAAGAAGAAGCCGCGCAGTTCCTGGCAGATGAGGCCAAGAAGGGCCGCTCGAAACCCACCGCTGGTTTTATTGCGGGTCGCACGGCTCCTCCGGGCCGCCGCATGGGCCACGCAGGCGCGATCGTCGCCGGTGGCAAAGGCGGTGCCGAAGACAAGATCGAAGCCATGCGCTCGGCCGGTATCGTCGTGGCCGAAAGCCCCGCCCAGCTGGGTGAGGCTGTGCTGGAAGCGATTGGGTAACCCCGCACATACCATGTGTAGGCCGGGCTTCTGCCCGGCTTGCATTCACGAGCAACTGAGACAGTCAGAGGGTCTTACATCGGCATGAACTTGAAACGGTTGTCAGCTATACTGTTTGCTATGCCGATGGCGCTCGTTGCGCCGTCTACCGCTAGTGCGATTGATTTTTGGAAGACAATTGGCTTGTGTTCCGCCGGGCTTCAAGCGGAGTCCTTGGAGGCTAACTTTCAAGAGTTTGGCTGGCAGGTGCAAAAACCAGAAGAGAAACGCGCGCTCGACCACTCCGCCATGTTCAATCTGCACTACGGTTTGGCTTGGGGAAAAAACAGTGACTACGACATCGTCCGAGAGTTGTCGTCCCACGAGTTTCTTGCCAAGCCCGCCGACCCGTATAATTGGGACTTTTACTTTAGCGATCCTAAAGGCGATGCGGTACTGACTGTTCGGTTGCTTGACCAACAGCAGTCGTGCTTTTTGACGTCAAGCCGTCCTCCCTTCAAGGTTGTCAAAGTACGTCAAGCTGAAGAAGTGCGGGATTTTCAAATCGGCAAATTCAGAAAAGATAATACGCAGATAACTCTCTATAATGCCCGAGCAATAGCAAACATGGCGTACGAACGGTTTGAAAATGCAACTGTCGACCTGCGTCTCGTATTTGTTGCTTCTGTATCCAACTCTGGAAACGCACAGCAATGACCTTCTCCGACGCCATACGCACCTGTTTTTCCAAGTTCTTCACCTTCTCGGGTCGCGCCTCGCGGCCCGAATACTGGTTCTTTTTCCTGTTCATCGTAATCTGGAACATCATCGCCGGGATCATCGACTGGCAGTTCTTCACTCAGGTCTCGGTCAGCCAGACTGACGAGGTCAAAGCGGTCACTGCGACGTCCTCTGCGCCAGTACAAAGCATCGTTGGCCTGATCGTGTTCATCCCGCATCTGGCCGTCGCATGGCGGCGGATGCATGACACCGGACGCAGCGGGCTTTATGCCCTGTTGCCGATCCTGCTGATCCTCGGGGCCTTTGCTGTTCTGATCTTTGGCATCGGCCTTGCCTCCAGTTTTCAGCATGGCGGCAATCTGGACATCCTGTTCACCCGTGCCACTTTGCTGGTCGTTATCCCGACACTGCTTGTTCTGTTTGTGTCGCCCCTCCTGGTTCTGTGGTGGCTGACCCGCCCCAGCCAGCCAGGCACTAACCAATACGGTCCCAACCCAATAGAGGTAGCCCAATGACCGAACATACGCCCAACTCTGCCTTTCATGCCTCAAGCTTTATGCAGGGGCATAATGCTGAATATCTGGAGCAGCTTTATGCCCAGTACGCCAAGGACCCGAACGCTGTAGATGCGGCCTGGGTCGATTTTTTCCGGGCGATGGGCGACGCCACGCCGGACGTCCAGCGCGAGGCCGAAGGGCCATCCTGGGCTCGGACCGACTGGCCTCCGATGCCGACGGATGACCTGACTGGCGCGTTGACGGGCGAATGGGCCGAAATCGACGCCAAGGCGGCAGGCGACAAGATTAAGGACAAGGCCGAGGCCAAAGGCGTTCAGGTCAGCGAAGACCAGATCAAACGTGCGGTTCTGGACAGTCTGCGAGCGCTGATGTTGATCCGGGCTTATCGTATCCGGGGCCATCTGGCCGCTAATCTGGATCCATTGGGCATGCGCGCCGCCAGCACCCACCCGGAATTGGACCCCAGGACGTATGGCTTCACCGAGGCCGACATGGACCGTCCGATCTTTATCGACAACGTGCTGGGTTTGCAGATGGCCAGCATGCGCCAGATTGTCGAGATCGTGAAACGGACCTATTGCGGCACGTTCGCGCTGCAGTACATGCATATCTCAAATCCGGAAGAAGCCGCGTGGCTGAAGGAACGGATCGAAGGGTACGGCAAGGAAATCCAGTTCACCAAGGAAGGCCGCAAGGCGATCCTGAACAAGATGGTCGAGGCCGAAGGCTTCGAGAAGTTCCTGCACGTTAAATACATGGGCACCAAGCGTTTCGGCCTGGACGGCGGCGAAGCCTTGATTCCCGCGATGGAGCAGATCATCAAGCGCGGCGGTGCGCTGGGTGTCAGCGACATCGTCATCGGTATGCCTCACCGGGGTCGCCTGAACATTCTGGCCAACGTGATGCGCAAGCCTTATCGCGCGATCTTCAACGAGTTCCAGGGCGGCAGCTTCAAACCCGAAGATGTGGATGGTTCCGGCGATGTGAAATACCACCTCGGCGCGTCCAGCGACCGTGAATTCAATGGCAACAGTGTCCATCTGTCGCTGACTGCAAACCCCTCCCACCTTGAGGCTGTGAACCCCGTTGTTCTGGGCAAGGTTCGCGCCAAACAGGATCAGTTGGGTGACGAAGACCGGACCAAGGTGATGGGTATCCTGCTGCACGGCGATGCGGCCTTTGCGGGTCAAGGCGTTGTCGCCGAAGGCTTTGGCCTGTCCGGCCTTAAGGGTCACAAGACCGGCGGCACGATGCATATCGTGGTGAACAACCAGATCGGCTTTACCACCGCGCCGCATTTCAGCCGCTCCAGCCCCTACCCCACCGATATCGCCCTGATGGTTGAGGCACCGATCTTCCACGTGAATGGCGACGATCCCGAGGCTGTCACGCATGCCGCCAAGGTTGCGACCGAATTCCGGCAGAAGTTCCACAAGGACGTGGTTATCGACATCTTCTGCTATCGCCGGTTCGGGCATAACGAGGGCGATGAGCCCATGTTCACCAACCCGATCATGTACAAGAAAATCAAGACGCATAAGACCACGCTGTCGCTGTACACCGAGCGCTTGGTCAAAGACGGCCTGATCCCCGAAGGCGAAATCGAGGATATGAAGGCCGCCTTCCAGGCGCATCTGAATGATGAGTTCGAGGCGGGCAAAGACTATAAGCCCAACAAGGCTGACTGGCTGGACGGGCGCTGGTCGCATCTGGACAAGAACAAAGATGAATATGTCCGCGGCGACACTGCAATTAAACCGGAAACGCTGGCGCAGATTGGCAACGCGCTGAGCCACACACCAGCAGATATCGCAGTGCACCGTACCGTCTCGCGTCTTCTGGATCAAAAGAAACAGATGTTCGAAAGCGGCAAAGGGTTTGACTGGGCGACTGGTGAGGCCCTGGCCTTTGGCTCTCTGCTGACCGAAGGCTATCCGGTGCGCCTGTCAGGGCAGGATGCGACGCGCGGGACGTTCAGTCAGCGTCACTCGGGTTTCATACATCAGGAAACTGAAGAACGGTACTATCCGCTGAACAACATTCGTGAGGGCCAGTCGAAATACGATGTAATCGACTCGATGCTCAGCGAATATGCGGTGCTGGGCTTTGAATATGGATTCTCACTGGCAGAACCAAATGCACTGACCCTGTGGGAAGCGCAATTCGGTGATTTTGCCAACGGCGCGCAAATCATGTTCGACCAGTTCATCAGCTCGGGCGAAAGCAAATGGCTGCGTATGTCCGGACTGGTGTGCCTGTTGCCACACGGCTTCGAGGGTCAGGGGCCTGAACACTCGTCAGCACGTCTGGAACGATTCCTGCAGATGTGTGGTCAGGACAACTGGATCGTGGCCAACTGCACGACCCCTGCGAACTATTTCCACATCCTGCGCCGTCAGCTGCACAGGACCTTCCGCAAGCCGCTGATCCTAGTGACGCCCAAATCGTTACTGCGCCACAAGCTGGCGGTCAGCACAGCAGAAGAGTTCACCACCGGCTCTAGCTTCCATCGCGTGTTGTGGGACGATGCACAACACGGAAACTCGGAAACCAAATTGGTCAAGGACGACAAGGTCAAACGCGTGGTGATGTGTTCCGGTAAGGTCTACTACGATCTGCTGGAAGAGCGCGATGAGCGCGGCATCGATGATGTCTATCTGATGCGGATTGAGCAGTTCTATCCCTTCCCGGCGCATTCGCTGATCAACGAGCTTGAGCGCTTTAAGGGTGCCGAAATGATCTGGTGCCAGGAGGAACCCAAGAACCAGGGTGCCTGGACCTTTATCGAACCGAATATCGAATGGGTTCTGACCCGCATCGGCGCCAAGCACACTCGGCCGCGTTATGTCGGCCGCTCCACATCGGCTTCTCCCGCGACGGGTCTGGCCAGCCAACACAAAGCCCAACAAGCAGCGCTAGTCGACGAAGCGCTGAGCATTGAAGGAAAATAATCGATGTCCATTGAAGTTCGAGTTCCCACGCTTGGCGAGTCGGTTACCGAAGCCACGGTTGCGACATGGTTCAAGAAACCCGGCGACGCCGTCGCGGTTGATGAAATGTTGTGTGAGTTGGAGACTGACAAGGTCACCGTCGAAGTGCCCTCTCCTACCGCTGGCGTGATGGGCGAAATCGTCGCCGCCGAAGGTGAAACCGTTGGCGTTGACGCTCTGCTGGCCACCATCGCTGCAGGTGAAGGCGCAGCCCCGGCTGCGGCAGCTCCGGCAGCGTCTGGCGGCAGTGTTGACGTCATGGTGCCGACCTTGGGTGAATCCGTGACCGAAGCGACCGTTTCGACATGGTTCAAACAAGTCGGCGACAGCGTCGCGCAGGACGAGATGCTGTGTGAGTTGGAAACCGACAAGGTCTCGGTCGAGGTTCCAGCCCCGGCTGCGGGTGTTCTGGCAGAAATTGTTGCCCCCGAAGGCGCGACAGTCGAGGCGTCGGCGAAATTGGCGGTGATTTCGGGCGCAGCGGCAGGGTCCGCCGCCGCTCCGGCACCTGCGGCGGCAGCCCCCGCAGCAGCAAGCACCGGCAAGGACATCGCCAACGCGCCATCCGCCGAAAAGGCTATGGCAGAGGCCGGTTTGTCCGCGGATCAGGTCACAGGCACCGGTCGTGATGGTCGGATCATGAAAGAGGATGTTGCCCGCGCAGCGACTACGGCTTCGGCCCCGGCCCCCGCTGCGGCAGCTCCGGCACCGGCGCAAGCGCCTCGGGCACCGGTCGCAGCACAGGATGCCGCCCGCGAAGAGCGCGTGCGCATGACCCGCCTGCGCCAAACCATCGCCAAGCGTTTGAAGGATGCGCAGAACACTGCGGCAATCCTGACCACCTTCAACGAGGTGGACATGACCGAGGTGATGGGCCTGCGCAATGAATACAAAGACCTGTTCCTGAAGAAGCACGGCGTGAAACTGGGCTTTATGTCCTTCTTCACCAAGGCATGCTGTCACGCGCTGAAAGAGGTTCCGGAAGTCAACGCCGAGATCGATGGCACGGACATCGTCTACAAGAATTTCGTGCACATGGGCGTTGCCGCCGGTACGCCGCAAGGTCTGGTTGTTCCTGTCATCCGCGACGCCGACAGCATGTCCTTCGCGGATATCGAAAAGGCTATCGCCGAAAAGGGCAAGCGCGCCCGCGACGGCAAGTTGTCCATGGCAGAGATGCAGGGCGGCACCTTCACCATCTCGAATGGTGGTGTCTATGGCTCGCTGATGTCTTCGCCGATCCTGAACCCACCGCAGTCGGGTATCCTTGGCATGCACAAGATCCAGGACCGTCCGATGGTCATCAATGGTGAGATCAAGATCCGCCCGATGATGTATCTGGCACTGTCCTATGACCACCGGATTGTTGACGGCAAGGGCGCGGTGACGTTCCTTGTACGTGTGAAAGAGGCGCTGGAAGACCCGCGCCGTCTGCTGATGGATCTGTAATCATGGCGACACATGTACTCTGGCAAGCCGACGTGGCCGACTTTGATGTCTGGCTGAAGGTGTTTGAAGAAGACAAACCGATGAGGGAGGCCGCGGGCATCCGCGACCTCCATATCTGGAAAGACCCTGATCGCAAGGACCACGCGGTCGCCTTGTTCGAGATCACCGATCTCGACCGGGCCCAGAGCTTCATCGAATCCGAAGAGCTGGCCATGCACCACGAACGTGGTGGCGTGGCACATATCCAGACCAAGGTTCTGGACCCTGTCTGAAAGCATGAAGCTGCGCCTGCCCATTGGGGGCGCGGCACGAACGGGTAACGCGATGACTTTCGACTGCTCAAAGGGTACCACTGGATGACCACGGAACTAACCGTCCTGACCCTTGCCGCATTACTTTGGGTCGCACAATTCGTAGTCTACCTGGCTGCCGGGCACGGTAAGATTGACCTTGGTCTTGCGGTTGGCCCGCGAGATATCCCTTTTGACAAACCGGGGGTTTCGGGGCGTCTGCACCGTGCCCTCAGCAACCACACCGAAGGGTTGGTTCTGTTCGCAATTGCGGCGCTTGTCGTGACGGTTTCGGGCCAGTCGAACGGGCTCACTGCGGCCTGTAGTTGGATCTATTTGATCGCCCGCATCCTCTACGTCCCCGCCTACGCAATGGGTTGGACGCCTTGGCGAACCGTGATTTGGATTGTTGGCTTGTTGGCCAACACCGTAATGTTGCTGGCGGCTGTCTTTTGATTCAGTCGCTGGCATGGATAATGTAATGGGGAAACGCCCCGGCGTGCAGAAAATTGCCGCCATCCCCGTAAACGATAAGGACCTGACACATGGCAAATTATGACGTTATCGTAATCGGATCAGGCCCCGGCGGCTATGTTTGCGCCATCCGTTGCGCTCAGCTGGGTCTGAAGACTGCCTGCGTCGAAGGGCGTGAAACTCTGGGCGGCACGTGCCTGAACGTGGGCTGTATCCCCTCGAAGGCGCTGCTGCATGCCAGCCATCAACTGCATGAGGCCGAGCATAACTTTGCCAAGATGGGCCTGAAGGGCAAAAGCCCCTCGGTCGATTGGAAACAAATGCAGGGCTACAAGCAGGAAACGATCGACGGCAATACCAAGGGTATCGAGTTCCTGTTCAAGAAAAACAAGATCGACTGGTTGAAAGGCTGGGGCTCGATCCCTGCCGCGGGTCAGGTCAAAGTGGGCGACGAGATTCACACCGCCAAGAACATAATTATCGCATCTGGGTCCGAACCGTCCTCGCTGCCCGGTGTCGACGTTGACGAAAAGGTTGTGGTGACTTCGACCGGCGCTCTGTCTCTGAACAAGGTGCCAAAGAAGTTGGTGGTGATCGGCGCGGGCGTGATCGGGCTGGAACTGGGCTCGGTCTATCAGCGTCTGGGCGCGGAGGTGACTGTGGTTGAATTCCTCGATGCGATCACCCCCGGCATGGACCCGGAAGTTCAGAAAACCTTCCAGCGCATCCTCAAGAAACAAGGCCTTAAATTTGTCATGGGTGCGGCGGTCCAAAAGACCGATGCCACCAAGACCAAGGCAAAGGTGACCTACAAACTGCGCAAGGATGACAGCGAACATGTGATCGAGGCGGACACAGTTCTGGTCGCCACCGGACGCAAACCGTACTCGGATGGTTTGGGCCTGGAAGCGTTGGGTGTTGAAATGACACCGCGTGGTCAGATAAAGGTGGGGGCCGATTGGCAGACAAACGTGCCGGGCATTTACGCCATCGGTGACGTAACAGAAGGCCCCATGCTGGCGCACAAAGCCGAAGATGAAGGTATGGCCGCAGCCGAGCAGGTTGCGGGCAAGCATGGGCACGTGAACTACGGCGTCATCCCGGGTGTGATCTACACATGGCCCGAGGTCGCCAATGTTGGCGAAACCGAAGAGACGCTGAAAGAACAGGGTCGCGCCTATAAGATCGGCAAGTTCATGTTCATGGGCAACGGCCGCGCCAAGGCGAACTTAATGACCGATGGGTTTGTCAAAATCCTGGCCGACAAGGAAACCGACCGCATTCTGGGCTGCCACATCATCGGCCCCGGTGCCGGCGATCTGATTCATGAAGTCTGTGTGGCGATGGAGTTCGGCGCCTCGGCCGAGGATCTGGCCCTGACCTGCCACGCCCACCCAACTTATTCGGAAGCCGTGCGTGAGGCTGCGTTGGCCTGTGGCGACGGACCAATCCACAGCTGATAAAAGAACCCCGGCACCCGTCAGGCTGCCGGGGTTAACCACGCGTCCAGATAGATTTCTAACCTATCTGAAAAACTCTCTGCCTCATGAAGCGCGCAGAACTTCAGCGACATGGACTGAATAGCAAAGGCCTGAACCCCCTCGGCCAACAAATCGGGGGATATGTCTTTGCGAACCTTCGCGGTTTCCAACCAGCCAGCAACCAGTCTGACATAGCGTTCGAAACAGCGCGCTATGGGCCCGATCTCAGTGATTGCCGTAGCGCCTGAGTACCGAATGATCAGATCAAACACATAGCGCTCGGACGTCATGAAGGCGTGGATCGGTTGCAGCGCATCGGCGATTTCGGGGGCCGTGCGTGGGGCGGTGCCCTGTTCGACCTGATCGAAACAGGCAACCAGCCTCTCACCAATCAGCATTTCCATTAGCGCGTCTTTGTCCCGGAAATGCGCAAAAAAGGTTCCCTTTGCGACCCCGGCTGCCTGAACCACGTCTTCCACCCGCAAAGCCTGATAGCCGTTTCTTTCGATAACGTCCTCTGCGGCCTCGATTAAACGGGCGCGCGTTTTGAGGGTTCTCTTTTGAACTGTCTTTTGCATATGCTCTGCTCGCATGTTTTTTGACCGTGGTCAAATTTTTTAATTGACCGTGGTCATTTTTTCCACTTATGAACTGACCATGGTCATTTTTGGAGATTCGCGATGCAACCTAAGAAAATCCTGATCCTCGACGGACACCCAGGCGAAACCAGCCTGTCCCGAACATTTGCTGAAACCTATGCTGACGCGGCCAAACGACAGGGGCACGACGTTCGCATGATTCACCTAAGCGACCTGCAATTTGACCATGACTTCGGTCAGGGAAACTATGAGGACTTCAAACCGTTGGAACCCGCATTGGAACAAGTGCTGCAAGATTTTGAATGGAGCGAACACCTTGTCCTGACGGCACCGATGTGGTGGGGCGGCTTGCCGGCCAAGCTGAAAGGTTTGATTGACCGGGCATTCATCCCCGGACGCACCTTCGACACGCGGAATACTACACGGATCGGCTTTCCAGCACCTATGCTGACAGGACGCACGGCGCGGGTCATCCTTACCTCTGACACGCCGGGTTGGTTCATGCGTTTCATCTACAGGCAAGCACTGATCCGCCAGATCCGCGATCAGATTTTGGGATTTGTCGGTTTCAAACCGACCCGGTTCACTTACTTTTCGGGCGCCAGCTATCCCAAACCCGGCAGCGTGGACCGCTGGATATCAAAGGTAGCCCGGATCGGTGCCGCGGCAGCCTGATCCCGCGCCTACCACATCGTCTTCGCGGCGCGCGCACCCCATTCCTGATCATATTGCGTGCCGCCTTCCTCGCCGTCCGACGCCTCGGCGAGGATTTCACCGACGGTCGGCACATGCGCGGTCTCGTCGCCACTGACCCAAGTACGGGCGCGTATAAAAGCGCGGGCGCATTGGGTGTAAATCTCAGTGATTTCTATAACGATTACTGTTGCTGGTTTTTTGCCCTGCTTTTCGAACTGCGCGCGCAAATTTTCATCAGCCGTCACATGCGCCGTGCCATTCAATCGTACGACACTGTTGGACCCCGGCACCATGAACATCAACGACACTCGCGGGTCGCGCACGATATTGCGCAGACTGTCCAGCCGGTTATTTCCGCGCCAGTCAGGCATCGCCAGTGTGTGCGGATCAAGTTCCAGTACAACCGGGCCGTCGTCACCTCGCGGGCTGCCATCGACACCCTCGGGCCCGACGGTGCTGAGGATGCACAGGCGCGACGCCATGATCCATTTGCGATAAAGCGGAGTGAGCTGTCTGGCCACTTTGCGCAGTGAAGGCGCGCCCGGTGTGCCGTAGAGCGCCTCAAGCGTTTCGATGTTCTTAATGAGCTCCATCCGGTTCAAACCCCACTTCTCGCATCAATGCATTGGATCGTGTTTCGATCACGTCTTCCAGACGTTCAAGAAATTGATCCCGCCCCACACCCGGTTCGATCGGGTCAAGAAAGTCGACGATTGCAAGACCAGGTTTGCGCATAACCCCGGTACGCGGCCAGAAGACACCGGCATTCGTCGCAACCGGCACACAAGGAAAGCCCAGTCCTTCATACAGAACTGCCGTCCCAACTTTGTAAGGTTTCTTCGCCCCCGGTGCGACGCGCGTGCCCTGCGGGTAAATCACAAGCTGCCCGGGCTCAGAGAACTCTTTAGCCACGTCTTTGACCATCTTGGCGACGGCAGCACCCTTTCTGCCGCGATCAACCGGTATACACCCAAGGCGACGGGCATAGAGACCGATAACCGGGGTATACAGCAGTTCCCTTTTCATAATGAACTTGCCGTGCGGAATGGCGCTGAAGATCATGATGATGTCCAGAAAGGACTGGTGTTTGGCTCCGATCACGACCTCGTCCACTGGAACGTTTCCACGAACCTCACAACGGATACCAACCATCCAGCTGGCCAACCAGATCGTCGATCGCGCGTAGGTTTTACATGCCTGCAAAGCCCCGCGTTTGGTAAACAGCGCGTAGGGCGCGAAAACGATACCAAGGATCAGCATCCACGCATAAATCACTATCATGAAGATCAAAGAGCGCACCCATTGGATCGCTGTAGCCATCACGAAAGCTCCTTCAATTTGCGCACGGCCGCTGTCCAGGTGGCCAAGAACGCCACCGCAGCCCCCAGCAGAGGTATCAGCGCAGGCAACAGCCAGCCAACCCCCTGAAAACCCAATCCAGTCAGAAACCCGCCCTCTACCGAGGCTTCGGGCAAAAGCAGAACGCCCGTCATGCCGAACAGCACGCCAACGAGGGCACCGAAGAAAGCGCGATATGTGAACCGCCGTACAAATGCGCTGGCGATGAAACGATCACGGGCACCGACTAGACGCAGGACTTCGATGATCTGCGCATTGGCCGCGAGTGAGGCATTGGCCGCCAGCGTGATCATCGCCGCGGTTGCACCGCCAATCAGCAGAATTGACACCCAGCCCAATCGCCGCAGCGAGTTTGCCGCCTCGACCAGCGGCTCGCGCCAGCGTGAATGGTCGTCCAGCACGGCGCCGGGCACTTCGGCACCAAGTCGCAAGCGCAAGCCAGCGGTATCTAGACCCGGTTCGCCCTCGATGATTTCTATCAGTTGCGGAATAGGCAGTGTATCAAGCGGCAAATCAGGACCAAACCACGGGGACAAAAGCGCGACCTGTTCCTCTGCGGTCAGGGCGCGTGCCGACGCAACGCCTGGGGTTTGGGCCAGCACGGTCAGCGCGGCCTCGGTCTGGGCGGAAAGCTGTTCGGCGGGCGCGTTAATACGCAAAGTGGCAGCCCCTGCCAGTTCCGATGCCCAACGGTCAGCCAGCCGGCCCGATGCCAGCGACAACGCAAGCGCGAAAACGGCCAAAAAGGCCATCGCGCCGGAAACGAACAGGGTCAGTTGCGCCGTGTAGCCGGATGGTGGAACAACCCGATCTGCGCGTTTGTCGCGCACCAGCATGCTGCGGATGGTGCCCTTGTTCATAGATCCGCCCCCGCCAATTGAATCTGGCGCTGCGATATCCGAAGGACACGGGCCTGAACCTGGCTTTTGGCCGCGCGGATCAGGCTCAGGTCATGGGTCGCGATCAGCACGGTCTTGCCCATCTTGTTCAACTCGACCAGCAAGCGCAGCAATCGCTGGGACATTTCCCAATCCACATTGCCAGTCGGTTCATCGGCCAGCACAACGTCCGGCGAAAGGATCACCGCTCGCGCCAATGCCGCACGCTGACGCTCACCCCCGGAAAGTTCCGGAGGAAGCGCATCAAGCCGTGTGCCCAGCCCGACCCAGTTCAGCAATTCAAGCAGGTCTTCTTTCTGCGCATTCTCGCCTTTGCCGGACACCATCAACGGTAAAGCGACGTTTTCAGCCAAGGTCATATGGTCCAGAAATCGGCAATCCTGATGCACGACCCCGATCCGGCGACGCAGCAGCGCCATCTGATCGCGGTCCAGGCGTGCAATGTCCTGCTCAAATGCGGTCATCCGTCCTGATGTGGCCAGCAACGCGCCATAACATAGCTTGAGCAAGGTCGTCTTGCCCGCACCCGACGGACCGGTCAGAAAATGGAACGACCCCGGCTGCAATTGAAGCGACACGTCGCTCAGCAACTCACCATCACCATAGGTGTAGCTGACGTTTTCCAGCTCGATCACAAGGGCCCCCAATTATTGTTGCCGCCCTTCTTGCCCGAGCGCGGTTGTGGTTTCAATGCCTGCACCGGGTCGAATTGGTGACACTTGTCGTGTGAAACCGAAAACACCCTTTGCGGTCAGGTCTTAACGGAATAACATCCCTGAAAAAACTATTATCAGGTCGGGCCCCCGACCGGGAGGCAGCATGCGTCTTACTTGTCCGAATTGTGGTGCTCAGTACGAAGTGCCAGACGAGGTCATTCCCGAGGAAGGCCGCGATGTGCAGTGTTCCAACTGCGAAAAGACTTGGTTTCAGGCCAAATACCCCGAAACTGCATCTGAACCGGTAAAGCCGGAACCGCCCGCGGACGAACCCGCGGCAAAGGCGGAAACGCCAGAGATTGTCGCGAAACCTGTCGAAGAGCCCAAATCAGAGCCCGAACCTGCCGCAGCTTCCTCGACCGGCAATGTCGACCCGGCGGTTGCCAACATCCTCAAGGAAGAAGCGGCCCGCGAAGCAGACCTGCGCGTCCACGAAGGCGGTAGCCTTGAGACGCAGACCGATTTGGCACTCGACGCGCCGCCCGAAGTGGAAAAAGCCGCTAAGGACCTGATCGCGACAGAAACCGCAAAGGATTTCGGTCAGAAAGACGCGTTGCCGGACGTCGAGGCAATCAATTCCAGCCTACGCAGCGACGACCCCCTGCCAAAGCCGGACGAAGACATGCCCCCACCGCGCAAGTCTGGCGGATTCCGGCGCGGGTTCCTGCTGATTCTGATTATCGGCGTGATCCTGTTGCTGATCTACAGCAATTCTCAGAAGATTTCCGAAGCGGTGCCGCAGGCTGATCCGGTTCTCAACAGCTATGTCTCTCTGGTGGATCAGGCGCGTTTGTGGCTTGAGGCACAGACCGGGTCTGGCACCTCTCAGAACTGACTTAGATCAGAACCTCTCTAACAGGCGTTTGAGGTATTCAAGTTCGATCTGGGGGCGATCCGATTCCCCAGTCCGGCGACGGATTTCGTCCAGCAATTCGCGAGCGCGGCGATAGACATCTTCACCCTGCAGCAGATTTTCATCGGTCGAGATTGTGCCATTGGCCCCCGGGCTACGGCCCAGCGGATCACGGTTGTCGGCTTGCATGTCGCCTTCCTGCGAACCTTGGCCCGGCTGGTTCTGCTGGTTTTGCGCCAGCGCTTCGCCCAGGGATCGCATGCCCTCGCGCAGGGCCTCCATCGCTTCGGACTGTTGGTCGATTGCTTCGGCCAGATCATCGCCGCGCAGGGCTTCCTCGGCACCCTCC
The DNA here is from genome assembly GCF_947495585.1 of Ruegeria atlantica. GTDB lineage: Bacteria > Pseudomonadota > Alphaproteobacteria > Rhodobacterales > Rhodobacteraceae > Ruegeria > Ruegeria atlantica_G. Next base: position 135,217 of record NZ_CANLZK010000005.1, read on the forward strand.
ATCGCGCGCCCGGCACGGTCCAGCGCATCGCGCGCGGCGTCACCTTCGGGCGTTCCGGTTCCGGGCAATCCTTGCTGCTGGCGGTTCAGCTCATCGCGTAAGGCCTGTTGTCGATCTGCAAGTGACCCCTGGCCTTGCTGGCTGCCGCTGCCCTGTTCGTCAGCCCCCTGACCCTGACCGCCTTGTCCTTCGTGGCTCTGACCCCGGCCCTGCCCACCCGAGCGGCCTTCGTTGCCTTGGCTTTCGCCGGCTTGCGCGCCGGGGTTGAACTGTTCCTGCAGATCACGGAAGGCTTGATCGCTCAGACCCTGCTGTTCGCGCAGAGTTTCGGCCAATCCTTCCATCGCCTGCTGGCCTTCGGACTGTTGTCCCTGACCCTGGCCCTGCGTAACGCGCATATTCTCCATCATCTGCTGGAACTCTTCCAGCGCTTGCTGCGCCTCGGCCATGCGGCCCTGTTCCATCAGCTCTTGAATACGGTCCATCATGCGCTGCAGGTCGTCCTGCGTCATTTGCATGGACTCGCCGTCCTGACCTTGCTGGTTCTCGTCGAACTCGCCGTTTTCCTGCGCCAGACGTTGCAATTGGCGCATGTAGTCCTGCGTTGCCTCGCGCAGTTCCTGCATCAACTCGGCGATCTCTTCATCCGTGGCACCGTTTTTCATCGCCTCTGTCAGGCGCTCCTGCGCGCGGCGCATGCGTTCCAGCGCGTCGGCAAGGGTGCCGTCTTCTATCAGAACGCCTAGCTCCCAAAGCGCCTCGGCGATTTCTGCCTGCTGTTCCGGTTTCAGGCCGTACTCGTTGAACATCTCCAACCGACGCAGGATCACGCGCAGGCGCAGATAGGCAGTGTCTGACCGGAAAAGTTCTTCGGGCAGGTGCGATACCGCCCGCAGCATCTGCGAAACCCGGGTCGCGTTTTCGCGCGTCCATAGTAGATCGCGGCGCTGTTCGATTACGGCAGCCGCCAGCGGATCAAAGAACCGACGGGCGGGCAGCGCAGTCGCATAAGGCTCGGATTGCCCCTCTTGATCCGCCGCGTCTCGGGCCATCAAAGTGATTTTTACCGGCAAATGCGCCCATGGGTGTTGTGAAAAATCCTCGATAAGATCTTCGGTGAAATCCGCCCGGTCGCCGGTGATCGGCATGGGTAGTTCAACCGTTATGACCTCGCGCGGCTCAGGCGCAGCCGTCAGACCATACTGCCGGTCGACTGAGGCCAGATCCAATTCGATCACAGCCGAGCCGGATACCACGCCATAATCATCGCTGGCAGCAAATGGCAGTTTCATCTGACCGCCGGCCTCAGACTCGGCGGAACCGGCCACGGCCACCTGTGGGCGGGTATCCGCAACAACGTTCAGCGCCCAGTCGCGGCCCGATGGACCGTCGATTTTGAACTGGCCCGAGCGTTCGACGACAAAATCCTGCTCCGGCTCGGTGGCCGCCTCAGTGCCCAAAGGCGTGGTGGTTTCCGTCAAACTGTGCGCGCCGATTTCCCCGTAGAAGCGAAGAGTGATACGACTGCCCTGCGGAACGGACAACGTCGGATCGGATTGATCAGCCAGATACAGCGTCGGTAGCCCGGTATAACGGGGCGGCTCAACCCAGCCTTCCCAGCTGGGCCCCTGCCCTGCCACGGCGGCGCCCGGCGTCATCTCGGCCACCGAGCCGATGCGCCAGAACGACCCGAACATCGCCGCGATCACCAGCGCCAGCAACGCCGAATAGCGCAGCGCATAAGGGTCGCGATCCGCCAGCCGCAAATCGGGTTTGACAGGTTCGGCCTGCGCAACACGTCGCGCCATCCTATTCTGGTGCGCACGCCACAACGCGACAGAATCCGCGTCCATCGCGCCGATGGCCTGATCATCTATCAAAGCTTGGATAGGCCGTCCCGGCATCGCCGCATCCAGCCGCATCAGCGCTTCGGCCCGTGAAGGGAAATGGAATCGCCTTGCACCAACAATCAGCGTAGCGGCCAGCCCCAACAGTGCGACAGCGCCCACGCCCCAGACGATTTCAACGCGGACCTCGTCCTGCAAGCCCAGCATCAAAGCCGCCAGAATTGCCATCAAAACCGAGAAAAACGGCCAAAATGCGCGCAAAAACTGCTCGGCCAGCATCCCTGCGTGCGTCAGCCACAGGGAAAGTCTTGGAATCGGCAGGTTATGTCTTGCGGTCAAGGCAGGCCTCCTGAGCGGGCCCGCGCGGTTATCGCGTCAAAGCCACTCGGGTATGGTATCGCGGTTTATGATTTCGTCAAAGCTTGGCCGTTCACGAATAACTGCAAATTGATCCCCATGCACCAGAACCTCGGGGATCAGAGGGCGGGTATTGTATTCGCTGGACATCACTGCGCCGTAGGCCCCGGCGCTGCGAAATGCGACCAGATCGCCCGGTGCCAGCGGCGGCATATTGCGTTCCTTGGCAAAAGTATCGCCGCTTTCGCAAACCGGGCCAACAATGTCATAGGGTTGCTGCTCAACGCCCGGAGCGGGTTCCTGCACAGCCACAATATCGTGATGCGCCTCGTACATCGCTGGGCGGATCAGGTCGTTCATCGCGCCATCCAGAATCAGGAAGTCACGACCCTCGCCAGATTTCACGTAAATTACCTTGCTGACCATCAGACCGGCGTTTCCGGCAATCAGGCGGCCAGGTTCGATCTCGATCTCGCAGCCCAGATGGCCCAGCGTTTTCTTGATCAACGCGCCATACTCCACCGGCAACGGTGGTGCGTCATTGGCGCGGGTGTATGGAATGCCCAATCCCCCGCCCAGATCAAGGCGTCGGATATTGTGTCCCTCGGACCGCAACTTTTCGGTAAGTTCGGCGACTTTGGTGTAGGCTATCTCGAACGGCTCTAACTCGGTCAGTTGCGAGCCGATATGGACGTCGATACCGATCACCTCCAGCCCCGGAAGGCTGGCTGCGTGGGCATAAACCTCAGATGCGCGTGCGATCGGGATCCCAAACTTGTTCTCAGACTTGCCAGTCGCGATCTTGGCATGGGTCTTGGCGTCTACGTCCGGATTCACCCGAACGGTGATCGGCGCGACCACACCCAGTTCCAACGCGATGGCGTTGATCACTTCCATCTCAGGTTCGGATTCCACGTTGAACTGGCGGATACCGCCGCTCAACGCAGCGCGAATCTCATCCGCGGTCTTGCCAACGCCCGAGAACACGATCTTGTCGCCCGGCACGCCAGCCGCCTTGGCACGCAGGTATTCCCCGCCCGAGACCACGTCCATCCCCGCACCGGCCTGTGCCAGCGTCTTCAGGATCGCCTGATTGCTGGCCGCTTTCATGGCATAGCAGACTAGATGGTCCATCCCTTCCAGCGCGTCATCAAACAGCTGGAAGTGCCTCAACAGCGTGGCGGTGGAATAAACATAAAACGGTGTTCCGACCGCGGCTGCGATTTCGGAAATCGGGACATCCTCGGCGTATAGCGCGCCGTCGCGGTAGAGAAAGTGATCCATGACTGCGCGCTTAGACCAAAATGACCACGCGGATCAATGGATTCCGCGCAAGATCAGTTCGATGTGGAAACACCGACCCGGCCATAGCCCGAGATTTTGATGCCGTTCCCGGTTGATGTCTCTGCAGGCTCGGGGCGGGGTTTATATGTTGGGTCGCAAGCTGCCAGTACGACAAGCGAGAGGATCAGGCCGATGATTTTCATTGTTTTGACTTCTTTTTTGAATTTGGCACTCGGCCACTATGCCGTTCAAATAGGCATGGTTGTGCGAGATTGCCATCGACGATTACAACCCTAGGAAAACGCCCAGCCCACCGCGTCGCAGGCCGACCCCGACACCGCCATACGTGCCGCTGCTGCCAACACCGATATTTGCGCTCATCGTGGGTTGGATGGGTTCGCCGTCTGCTCCGCAGCCGGCCAGGACAACCCCGGCCGAAATAAGAAGCACCACACGTAGTATCTGCATCACACCAGCGCCTTCCACCGCTTGACCTGCGCACGCACCTGACCCGGCGCGGTGCCACCATAAGACTGGCGTGAGTTTACCGAATTTTCGACGGTAAGGACAGAATAGACATTGTCGGTGATGTCCGCATGGACCGATTGCATGTTTTCCAGTGTCAGATCAGGCAGGTCACAGCCCTTGCTTTCGGCCATGGCGACCAGCGATCCGGTAACGTGATGCGCGTCGCGGAACGGCAGGCCCGGCACACGGACCAGCCAATCGGCCAGATCGGTCGCGGTCGAGAAACCAGACCCTGCGGCGGCAGCAAGGCTTTCACGGTTGGCGGTCATGTCCTTGACCATGCCTTCCATCGCGGCCAGAGCCAGCATCCAATTGTCGGCGGCGTCAAAGACCTGTTCCTTGTCTTCCTGCATGTCCTTTGAATACGCCAGAGGCAGGCCCTTCATCACCATCATCAGCGCAGTATTCGCACCGTAAATCCGACCCACTTTGGCACGGATCAGTTCCGCGGCATCAGGGTTCTTTTTCTGCGGCATGATTGACGAACCGGTCGAGAACCGGTCGGACAGCGTAACAAAGCGGAACTGGGCTGAAGACCAGATCACCAGCTCTTCGGCAAAACGCGACAGGTGTACAGCGCAGATTGAGGCGGTCGACAAGAATTCCAGCGCGAAATCACGGTCGCTGACGGCGTCCAGCGAGTTGGCGGCGGGGCGGTCAAAGCCCAGCGCCTCAGCCGTCATCTGACGATCGATGGGGAAGGACGTTCCCGCCAATGCAGCGGCCCCCAGCGGGGATTCGTTCATCCGGGCGCGGGCGTCGCGAACGCGGCTCAAATCACGACCAAACATCTCGACATAAGCCATCATGTGATGGCCCCATGTGACGGGCTGCGCCACCTGCAGATGGGTAAAGCCGGGCATGACCCAATCAGCGCCAGCCTCAGCCTGCGCCAAAAGCGCGCGGATCAGGGCCAGCAGGCCGGATTCAGCCGCATCAAACTGATCGCGGACCCAAAGTTTGAAATCGGTCGCCACCTGATCATTGCGCGACCGGCCTGTATGCAAACGACCTGCGGGTTCGCCAATCACCTCTTTCAGGCGCGCCTCGACATTCATGTGGATGTCTTCCAGCGCGGTCGAGAACTGAAATTCTCCGTTCTGGATTTCTGACAAAACGGTGAGCAGCCCTTCCCGAATAGCCTGCGCATCACTATCAGTAATAACACCTGTGGCAGCCAGCATGGCGGCATGGGCACGCGAGCCTGCAATGTCCTGGGCTGCCATCCGCTGATCGAACCCGATCGAGGCGTTGATCGCCTCCATGATCGCGTCTGGACCGGCGGCAAAGCGGCCGCCCCACATCTGGTTCGAAGATTGATCGGTCATGTAAGAAAACCCGGAGTTGATATGCGCCTATTTCGTCTGATCCCCCTTTATATGGCCCTTGCGTTGGGTGCAAACGCGGCTTTGGCCACGGATGCCGAAACTCTGGCACCGCTCCGGGAGGACTCCCTGAAACGGCTGATCCTGCACAAAGAGCCAAAACCAGTCGAAGCAGTTGAATTTCAGCTTGAGGATGACGGCGGCACCGCGACGCTTGCGGATTACAAGGGCAAGTATGTTCTGCTGAACTTCTGGGCCACCTGGTGTGCGCCGTGCCGCAAGGAAATGCCCCAGATCGCAGAGCTGCAAGAAGAATTCGGCGGCGACAAGTTCGAGGTCGTGACACTGGCCACCGGGCGCAACTCGCCTGCCGGGATCAAGAAGTTTTTCGAGGAAAACGGCATCGACAACCTGCCACGTCATCAGGATCCCCAATCGGCAGTTGCACGCAAAATGGGCGTGATCGCCCTGCCAATTACTGTCATTCTGGACCCCGACGGCAACGAGATTGCTCGATTGATTGGCGATGCCGAGTGGAATTCGGACAGCGCCAAGGCCATCGTTTCAACCCTTGTCGAGGGCAACAGCTGAAGCATCAGGCCTTCCTGAACGTTTTGTGCTATGCTGAAACCGGCCCAGATGGGCCGGTTTTCGTTTGCAACCTGAAGGAAGGGGAGACGACGATGAAACCGGTAGTTCTGTTGATTGGAAAATTGCCCAACGTGATCGGTGATGTTGCGCGTCAATTGGATCACCTTCCGATCCAATGGCTTGGCGCGCATGATCAGGAAGAAGTCAAACGGCAACTGGACGAAGAGCCGCGCATCGCCTGCGCGATCATGGGTGCCGGTCTTGATGACAGGATACGCGGCGAGATGGTGGGCATCATCGCGGCGCGCAGGCCGGATATCTGTATTCACCTAAAGGATCGCGCCTCGGGGCCGGACGGATTGGTGCCGTTTGTCCAGCGAGTTGTCCAGTATGAGGTTCTGGACAGTCTGGAACATAGCTGACGCGACGCCACCTTTGACAGCCTGCCTGCCGCTTTGCACTCTGCCGCGCAGGAGGACGGAATGCCGCTTGAAATTCTATTGGTTCTGGTGGTCGGAGGCATCGCCGGGATAACCTTGTTGCTGCACCTGACAGGTAGATCGAGATTGTGCGTGCTATCGCCCGAATTGGCGTGGTCGGAATGGCTGCGCCATGCACCGGATGATTCGATCATCGATGTCACCGTTGCACATGACGGGCACGCGGCCCTGATCCGAACCGAAACAGGAAATGGTCTGCTTTGGTCTTTCGGTGCAGACACCGTGGCCCGGCATCTGCCGGACTTTGATCTGCTGGATCACCCGCAAGGGTTCGAGGTTCAATTCCACGACTTCGGAACGCCCAAGGCCATAATCCACCTTGACGAACGCGAACGCCGCCACTGGCAGCACCTGATGGAGCCCGCATGACCGACCACGTGACTTTCCCGGACGCCGTGCAGTGGGCCGTCCCCTTTTTCATAGCTGCCATTCTGGCCGAGTTTCTGTGGATCGCCGTCAAAGGGCGTGGAGGGCGCTATGAGACGCGGGATGCTGTCACATCGCTGATCATGGGGGCTGGCAACATCGCATCCGGCTTTCTGTTGGGGTTCATCGCCTATGCATTCTTCATGTGGCTGTGGCAGATTACGCCGCTAAACCTGGGCACCTCTATCCCCGTTATCCTTCTGTGCTTTGTGCTGGATGATTTCCGCTATTACTGGGTGCACCGCTTTGGTCACCGCATTCGCTGGGTCTGGGCCAGCCACGTGAACCACCACAGCTCGCAACACTACAACCTGACCACCGCCCTGCGTCAGACATGGACCTATACCTTTACCTTCATGATGGTGGTTCGCGCGCCTTTGATCCTATTGGGTTTCCATCCGGCGATGGTGTTGTTCGTCGGTGGTCTGAACCTGATCTACCAGTTCTGGATTCATACCGAAGCCATCGGCAAGATGCCCCGCTGGTTCGAGGCGGTGATGAACACGCCCAGCCACCACCGCGCCCATCACGGTCGCAACGCGCGTTATCTGGATTGCAACTATGCTGGTGTTTTCATCATCTGGGACAAGATGTTCGGAACATTTGTCCCCGAACAGGAAGATGACCGCGTCGACTATGGGCTGGTGCACAATATCGGCACCTTCAACCCGCTGCGCGTGGCCTTTCACGAATGGGTTGGAATTTGGCGCGACGCGACACAACCGGGCCTGACAATGCGTCAGCGGCTGGCTTATTGCTTTGCACCCCCCGGCTACAGCCATGATGGCAGCCGGGACAATTCCGAACAGATCAAGGCCAAGCATCTGGACCGCCACCCGGAAGATCGTGGAACGCCCGGATTCGAACAATTCGACACCAAACAGCCCAATACGCAGGCAAAACAGGCCTGATACCGCCGACCTATCCGACCTGATTCTTGAAATCCGGCCCTCGCGTCCCATATCCAATCGAAGTGTGCAGTGCGAGTAACCGGAGGCAACATGACTAGACTGACAACCCTTTCCACCGTTATGGGTCTTACCGGAGTGGTGCTCGCAATGTTGACGGCTCTGGCTGGCGGTGCGACCGGAATCGTCGCATTGGGCTTTGGCATGATGCTTTTCGGTTTCATGGGTGCACTGGTCGGTGGCTTTGCAGCGCTGGGACGTATCTGGGAAACGACACGCTGACCCAAGCCTGACCTCCATCAATTGCGTTTGTCTTAACCGCAGATTCATACCTTTCCTCTGAAATCGTCACCGGACCGGCGGCGTTAAGGGAAACGGGTTGCACATGCGGAAGAAAGTTCTGGCAGATTTGCCCGAAGGTGGGGACAGCCCCTTGAACGCGGCTGTCAAATCCCGCGATGCCTCGACGATTGAAATGGCGACCGAGGCGGTGAAGCACAAACAGTGCAAACTGGCCTTTCAACCTGTGATGCAAGCGAACAGGCAGCATGACGTCGCTTTCTATGAAGGGTTCATCAGAGTGCTGGATGAAACCGGTCGGGTCATCCCCGCGCGCGAGTTCATGCCACAACTGGAAAACACTCCAATCGGGCGCGAACTGGACTGTGTCGCGCTGGAAATGGGATTGCGGACGCTGACCAAAAACCCCGACATTCGCCTGTCCATCAACATGTCTGCCCGTTCGATCGGTTACGCGCGATGGTCACGTGTGCTGGAGCGGTTTCTGAAGAAAGACGCCAATATCGGCGAAAGGCTGATTTTGGAAATCTCAGAAAGCTCGGCTATGACGGTGCCTGAGCTGGTGATCGATTTCATGGACCGGCTGCAGCCGCGCGGCATCGCCTTTGCGCTTGACGACTTTGGGGCCAGCAATTTCAGCTTTCGAAATTTTCGCGAGTTTTTCTTTGATGCTGCCAAGATCGACGGCCAGTTCATCCACGGAATCGGCGAAAATCGGGACAATCAGGCTTTGGTACGGGCCCTGATCGCCGTGGCGCGAGAATTCGAGATTCTGGTGACCGCCGAATCAGTCGAAACACAGAAGGATGCCGAATTCCTAATTGCCAACGGTGTCGACTGCCTGCAGGGGTTCCTGTTTGGCGCCCCTACCGTTTCCGCCCCGTGGAAGGCGGAAAAGCGCAAACATACAGCCAGTTAGAGTGATTTATCCGGTCCACGCCCGACCTGAGGCAAGCTGACCGTTGCTGCAACTGCAGCGTTGCGCTATGCCATGTGGAGTTGGAGCGGGGAACATGAGGCGCTCTTACTGCCACAGAGTTGTCTCTGTGCGATCCGCGCCGTCGAATATCCCGCAGGACCTTGACGGTAAAGGATTGTCTAAATGACCAACGTAGTAATCGCATCCGCCGCGCGCACCGGAGTGGGCAGCTTTGGCGGCTCGTTTGCAAACACACCCGCGCATGATCTTGGGGCCGCCGTACTGGAGGCTGTAGTAGAACGCGCAGGTGTGGAAAAGGGCGAAGTCAGCGAAACCATACTGGGACAGGTGCTGACGGCAGCTCAGGGTCAGAACCCCGCCCGTCAGGCACATATCAACGCTGGTCTGCCGCAGGAAAGCGCAGCCTGGGGTATCAATCAGGTTTGCGGCTCGGGCCTGCGCGCCGTGGCTCTGGGTGCTCAGCACATCCAACTGGGCGACGCCGAGATCGTTGCTGCCGGTGGACAAGAGAACATGACTCTTTCGCCCCACGCCGCCGCTTTGCGTGCCGGTCAAAAGATGGGCGACATGAAATACATCGACACGATGATCCGCGATGGTCTGTGGGATGCGTTCAATGGCTATCACATGGGCCAGACCGCTGAAAACGTCGCCGAGAAATGGCAAATCAGCCGTGACATGCAGGACGAATTCGCCGTCGCGTCGCAGAACAAGGCTGAAGCCGCGCAAAAGGCTGGCAAGTTCGCCGACGAAATCACACCCTTCACCATCAAGACCCGCAAGGGCGACATCGTGATGGACGCTGACGAATACATCCGCCATGGCGCCACCATGGAAGCGATGGCAAAGCTGCGTCCGGCCTTCGCAAAGGACGGTTCGGTCACGGCCGCAAACGCATCCGGCCTGAATGACGGCGCGGCGGCGACCCTGCTAATGTCCGCCGAAAATGCTGAAAAGCGCGGAATCGAGCCACTGGGCCGTATCGCATCCTATGCAACCGCCGGTCTGGACCCGTCGATCATGGGCGTAGGCCCGATCTACGCTTCGCGCAAAGCGCTGGAAAAAGCGGGCTGGTCCGTTGACGATCTGGATCTGGTCGAGGCGAACGAAGCGTTTGCCGCACAGGCCTGCGCCGTGAATAAGGACATGGGCTGGGATCCGTCGATCGTGAACGTGAACGGCGGCGCCATTGCCATCGGTCACCCGATCGGCGCTTCGGGCTGCCGCGTTCTGAACACGCTGCTCTTCGAAATGAAACGCCGCGACGCGAAGAAAGGTCTCGCCACTCTCTGCATCGGCGGCGGCATGGGCGTCGCCCTGTGCGTGGAGCGCGACTAAGTGCTTTGACAAGCAAATAGAAAAGGGCGTCCCTTGGGCGCCCTTTTTTGTTACATTGGGGCCTTAACCCAAAGATGCGACGATATTGCCACGCGGAACTTAGAAAATCATGACGAAACAATATTGCGCACGATCACCTCTCAAAGTAACAGCATTACCAAGACGACTTTAATTGGAGGATTCCTAAATGGCACGTACAGCACTCGTTACCGGCGGCTCCCGCGGCATCGGCGCAGCAATTTCCAAGGCGCTCAAGGCCGAAGGGTACAATGTTGCAGCCACCTATGCGGGGAACGACGAAGCCGCCGCGAAGTTCACCGAAGAGACCGGCATCGCCACCTACAAGTGGAACGTCGCTGATTATGACGAATCCAAAGCCGGAATTGAAAAAGTCGAAGCCGAGGTTGGCGCGATCGACATCGTGGTTGCAAACGCGGGCATCACTCGCGACGCACCCTTCCACAAGATGACCCCCGAACAGTGGCACCAGGTAATCGACACCAACCTGACCGGCGTGTTTAACACAGTGCACCCTGTCTGGAACGGCATGCGCGAGCGTAAGTTCGGCCGCGTCATCGTCATCAGCTCGATCAATGGTCAGAAAGGCCAGTTCGCTCAGGTGAACTATGCCGCGACCAAAGCAGGCGATCTGGGCATCGTGAAATCGCTGGCGCAGGAAGGCGCGCGTGCAGGCATTACCGCCAACGCGATCTGCCCCGGCTATATCGCAACCGAGATGGTGATGGCTGTTCCTGAAAAAGTCCGCGAATCCATTATCGGCCAGATCCCAGCAGGTCGCCTGGGTGAGCCCGAAGAAATCGCGCGCTGCGTGGCGTTCCTGGCATCCGACGATTCTCAGTTCATCAATGGCTCGACCATCTCGGCCAACGGTGCGCAATTCTTCGTCTGATCTGAAGCGTAGAAAAGACAACGGGCCGGTCCATTTCGGACCGGCCCTTTTTTATCCCGTAAGAACGCGCGCGCTGCGCTCAGCGGGAACCGAATAGCCACGTAAGGGCGTGTTTGATCATCTTGCCACGTTCAGCATGGGCCCGCTGAAAGGCGCGGGCAGCTGCGGGGTTGGTCGTCATTTCGATCATGGCAGTCTTCCTTTCAGTTCAGCTGTGTTTGACTTGAACCCAATATGCGCCTTATCAAGAAAGGCGACAAACGAGCTTTCTTTGGGTTTCAGTTAAGATATTCTTGCGTATTGATGAGCGATTACCTTCCTCCGCTAACCGCCCTGCGTGCCTTCGACGCCGCAGCACGCCACATGTCCTTTGCCAAAGCCGCAGAGGAGTTACGCGTGACCCCGGCAGCCCTGTCTTTCCAGATCAAATCACTGGAGGAACATCTGGGCCGGCCCTTGTTTCACCGCTTGAACCGGGCGGTTGAGCTGACCGAGGCCGGACGCGTCCTTGCCCCCGGCGCGGCCGAAGGATTCGCCGCACTGCAGATGGCGTGGCAAGCTGCGCGCCGGCAGGGCAACGATACCTCGCTGACCGTGACAGCAGGCCCGGCGCTGACAGCCAAGTGGCTGGCACCGCGCCTGTATGAATTTGCACGGGCGCATCCCGAGATTGACCTGAAATTCTCGGCAACGTTGCGGATCATGGATCTTGAACGTGATGACGTGGATGTCGCCATTCGATTTGGCTACGGTGGGGATGAAGGATTGTATTCCCTGCCGGTTCGCAAGGAATGGCTGACCCCGGTGATGACACCAGATCTGGCCGAGCAATTCCCCACCCCCGACAGCCTGAGGGACGCACCATTGATCTTTGACGATTCGATTGCGTTCCTACAACCACCCAGCGATTGGCCGACCTGGTTTCGCGCGGTCGGAGTGGATTATGCCCCAACGCATGGGGCGCATTTTTCGAACGCAGACCACGCAATTGATGCTGCGGTTGCGGGCGTTGGCGTGGTATTGGGTCGCCGGGCTATGATCCTGAAGGACCTTACCGAGGGACGTCTTGTTGCTCCGTTCAAAACGGCTATCGAAACGCAAGGCCGGTTTCGGTTTCTGTGCTTGCCAGGTGCAGAAAACAGGCCCCAAATCGCCGCCTTCCGCGACTGGTTCATGGCCGAGATCGAAAAGACCGCGCATATCTCGGACGAATTCAACATCATCCCGGTCCAAGAGGTTCAAAGCCTATGACCAAATCGCGCGCTACAGCCATCGGGTTTGCCGCCGTCTTGCTTTGGTCGCTGCTGGCCTTGTTCACCGTCGGGTCATCCCCCACGCCGCCACTGTTGCTGAATGCAATCTGCTTTTCGATTGGTGGAACACTTGGCCTGATCTGGACTTGGCGCAGCGGTGGGTTGCGGCAATTGCGGGACGTGCCGTGGACTACCTATCTGTTCGGAACAGTCGGGTTGTTCGGCTATCACGCGCTATATTTCTCGGCCCTTCGCATGGCCCCGGCGGCCGAGGCTGGTCTGATCGCATATCTCTGGCCGTTGCTCATCGTGTTGTTTTCCGGGCTTTTGCCGGGCGAACACCTGCGCATCGGACATTTGTTCGGCGCATGTCTGGGGTTTGCAGGGGCTGCCGTGATCATCGCCGGAGGCGGCAGCACAGGGTTTCAGACCGACCACCACCTGCCCGGCTACGCCTTGGCCTTGTTATGCGCGTTGACGTGGTCTGGATACTCGGTCCTGTCGCGTCGGCTGGGCGATACGCCAACCAGCTCTGTCGCCGTTTTCTGTATTGCGACCGCCATAGCATCCGGTGTGCTGCACCTTGTTGTCGAAGATACCGTCTGGCCTGACAGTGCCTTTAGCTGGGCGTCAGTGATCGCACTGGGTCTGGGGCCGGTGGGGTTGGCGTTCTATGTCTGGGATATCGGGGTCAAGCAAGGCGACATACAACTCTTGGGGACTGCGTCATACGCGGCACCCTTGTTGTCTACGCTAGCTTTGGTTGTGGCCGGGATCGCCGCCCCGTCCTGGGGTCTGGCGATCGCGGCGCTATTGATTACTGGCGGCGCGGCCATAGCCGCGCGGGCGAGTATGAAAACCTAGGCTGACAGGCGTTCGATCTCTTCTTTTAGCCTTAGTTTTTGTTTCTTGAGTTGAGCGATATGGAGATCATCGATGCCTGGCGCGCGTTGGGCTTGTTCAACTTCAAGACCGAGGTTTTCGTGCTTTTTCTTCAGTTCGGTCAGATGTGCGCTCACGCTCATGGCGATACTCCTTCGTTGGTGTCTCAGGTTCACGTAAGAAGTTGACCACATCGTTTCCAGCCTGTCACGCCGCAGACGCACAGAATCTGTAATAAATCCGACAAATTCGGCTGGTTAATGCCTATTGATCAGAAAACCCCGGCAGCGAGGCCCCTTTGCGCAACACGTCTGAGACCTGTGGCGTATAGCTTTCCCCATCACGTTCGTGCCGATCCCCGTCGTGTAATACGACTGGCGCACGCAGCTGAAAATCGGCGCGCCCACCCTTTCTGGCCCGTAAAATTACCAATTCTGCCTTGCGACCGGCTCTGGCGGCCAGTGGCAGGATTTCAACCGATCCCAACCGCCCCTCGCATGCCATCAATATGTCGGGAAGACGGTTGGCTTTCTGGATCATATGCAAGTGCCCGCGAGGCGCGAGGCGCTTGGCCGCGCAGTCAATCCATGTCTCCAAAGGCGTTTGCTCGCCCAACGCAATACTACGCCCCGTGTCATCTGCCGGGCTATGCGCGCCAGCACGGTAATAAGGCGGGTTTGCGAGTACATGATCGAATTGCCGCTGTTTGAGCGTAGCTGGCAATGCACTGATATCGGCCTCGACTACCTCCAGCGGCGCGTCATTTTCCGCGGCGTTTCGGCGTGCCAATTCTGCATAGCTTGCCTGTAACTCGACCCCAACGGCCTGCAGACCCGGCACGCGGGCCAGCAGGCACAGGATCGCGGCACCCGCGCCACAGCCCAGTTCCAACACGGTGTGACCACGTGTCGCCGGGACGACCGCTGCCAGCAAAACCGGGTCAACCCCCGCGCGATATCCTGCGCGCGGCTGCAACAAATGCACTCGCCCGCCCAGAAAATCATTTTGGGTCAATTCACTATCGGAAAAAAGGTTCATCTGCCCAGCGGGATTTCGTTGTCACGCATTACCCGTTCTGCACGGGTCAGGTCATCGGTTCGCACCATCAGGCGGCGCGGAAAGATTCCTATGCCTCCTTCGAGGATGCTCATATTTACGTCCATCTGAAAGCAGTCTATATCCTCGCCCTCAAGAAGGGCGGAAGCAAAGGCCAGAATCGTCGGATCGGTGCTGCGCAAAAGTTCTTTCATGGGGATGGATGTAAGGGCAAGGCAAGGCGGAAGTCGAGCCTTGTATCAGGAGAGTGATGAACATCGACACGATCTCGAAACCGCATGAGCGACTGGCCGAGATTCTGGACGGCGAAATGGATGCCGTAAACCAGTTGATCCGTACGCGCATGGCGTCGGAACACGCACCGCGCATCCCGGAAGTGACTGCGCATCTGGTTGAAGCAGGCGGCAAGCGTCTGCGCCCAATGCTGACGCTGGCGGCGGCCCGGATGTTTGACTATCCGGGTGATCATCACGTGCGCCTGGCCGCAACGGTTGAATTCATCCACACCGCAACCCTGTTGCACGACGATGTCGTTGATGAAAGCGCCCAGCGGCGTGGCCGCCCCACGGCGAACTTGTTGTGGGACAATAAATCCAGCGTTCTGGTCGGCGACTACCTGTTTTCCCGCAGTTTCCAGCTGATGGTTGAGACCGGGTCGCTGCGGGTGCTGGACATTCTGGCCAATGCCTCGGCCACCATTGCCGAGGGCGAAGTGTTGCAGATGACCGCTGCCACCGATCTGGGCACTACCGAGGCAATCTATTTGCAGGTCGTTCGCGGCAAGACCGCCGCGCTGTTTTCCGCCGCAACCGAGGTGGGCGGCGTGATTGCTGACGCGGCTGAGGATCAGGTTAAAGCGCTATACGAATACGGCGATGCGCTGGGGATTGCGTTCCAAATTGCCGATGACCTGCTGGATTATCAGGGGGACAGCAAGGCGACCGGAAAGAATGTCGGCGACGACTTCCGCGAGCGCAAACTGACCTTGCCCGTCATCAAGGCCATCGCACAGGCCAACCCTGAAGAGCACGCCTTTTGGGAGCGTACAATTGGCCGCGGTCGCCAACAAGACGGTGATCTGGACCATGCGCTGAGCCTGATGAACAAATACGGCACGCTGGACGCAACACGGTCGGACGCGTTTGGCTGGGCCACCAAAGCCAAGACCGCGCTGGACGCGCTGCCGGATCACGAGATCCGGTCGTTGCTGCGCGATCTGGCCGATTACGTGGTTTCGCGCCTCAATTAAGCTGAGTGGCGCGGCACCACCAATCAGGGTGCGCCGCGCCAATCTCGTAGGCTGCGAAGTGGGCGGCTTTCATGGTTGGGTAGAGCGCAAAACAGGTCGAACCCGAACCTGACATCCGAGCCAGCAGAACATCTTTCGTATCCGACAGATCATCCAGCACCCGGGCAACCTCGGGTGCGATACTCTTTGTCGGTGGCTCCAAGTCATTGCGTTGTTCCCGCAGCCAATCTGCGCATGCCTCAGACGTCTCAAAGATCGGGATATCATCAGGCATTGGCGGGTTGTCGCGGCTCTGCAAAGCAGAGAAAACGGCGCCGGTTGGGACTTCGACACCGGGATTGACCAAAAGCGCTGGCAATTGCGGAAGAGAGAGTGGTTGCAAACGTTCGCCGATGCCCTGCATCCGGGTGGCCTTGGCCACCATGCAAACCGGTACATCTGCACCAAGGGTCAGGGCAATTTCGCTGGGGAACTCCACACCCTGATCTGCAATCATACGCAGCGTCGCCGCGGCGTCGGACGATCCGCCGCCAATGCCGCCACCGTGGGGCAACGCTTTGTTCAGGTTGATATGCCCGGTCCATCCAGCGGCGACGGCAGCTTTCCAGACCAGATTTTTGTCGTCCGCCGGAACGCCCTTGGCGTGTTCACCGGCGATTGACATCGACAGCTCCGGCCCCGGCGTGAATTCCAGCGTGTCACCGACATCCGCAAATACCACGAGAGAGTCCAGCAGATGATACCCATCATCGCGTCGGCCGGTCACATGCAGTGTCAGGTTGATCTTGGCGGGCGCGAAACCCTCAATTGCCATTGGCGACTTTCAATGGATCGGCGCCTTCTTCGGCCAAGACTGCGTCCAGACCCACGTCAATCTTGCGACGAATGCGCTCGGGGTCGGCCTCGCCATCCGTGTCATCGGGGTCAACAAAGGACAAAGCACGCTTCCACTGGAATTCAGCTTCACGCGCGCGGCCCACGGCCCAATATACATCGCCAAGGTGGTCATTTACTACGGGATCAACCGGCATCAGCTCGACCGCGCGCTCCATATGCGCGACGGCTTCGTCATAGCGGCCCAGTCGGAACAAAACCCACCCAAGACTGTCGACAATATAGCCGCTGTCGGGGCGCGCCGCGACAGCGCGTTCGATCATGTTCAGTGCTTCGTCCAGCTTTTCCTGCCGTTCGACAAGCGAGTAGCCCAAATAGTTCAGAACCTGTGGCTGATCAGGGTTCAGTTCCAGCGCGCGACGGAAATCAGCCTCGGCCGCTTCCCAGTGCTTGAGACGCTCATGCGAGATACCGCGGGCATAGTAAAGAAACCAGTTGCCGCTGACACCCTGCTCAGTCAGTTCGATAGCAGTGTCATAGGTCCCAACCGCATCGACATAGTTTTCTTGCCGTCTTTGCAGATCAGCCAAGGCCACATGCACACTGGGCAGGCTGGGGCTTTGCGCCGCGAGGCTCTGCAGAACTTCGGCCGCTGCATCCGTTTTTCCCGAACGGCTCAGAACCTCGGCCCGACCCAACTCGGCCGCGTGGTAATCGCTGCTGGTGGACGGCACCATGCGATAGGCTTCGACGGCCAGGTCATATTGTTCCAGTGCATCCAGCAACTCGGCGCTTAGTAGGATCGCGTCCACGTGGTCCGGGCGCAGGAACGCAGCAATCCGGGCATAGAGAAGCACATAGTCCTGTGACGCCTCACTGCTGAGCGCGGCACCGACAGAAAAGAACACTTCAGCCATACCGTCCTGCGCCGACTGTATGTGCGTAAACGGCAAGGTTTCACCCGCCTTCAAACGCGCCACATAACCTTCAATGGATGGGTCGCTGCCCGCCGCAAAAACGTCTTCCAGATATTGCAGGGCGTCTTCGTTGCGGTCCAGCTGCGACAATACTTCGGTCCGGGCCAAGGCTGCACGGCGCGAGAACCGCGACACCGCTCCGTTGTTTGCCGCAAAAATCTCTTCGGCCCCTTCGAAGTCACCGATCGACGCCAGCGCCAACGCCTCGTGGTAAAGCGCGAATTCCAGAAGCCCCTCCTGGGTGCCGACTTCCTCGAACTTTTCCATCGCTTTGGTCATGGCACCTTGCGCCACATAGACCCAACCCAGAACCAAACCATCCACCAATGGCCCAACGCCTTGAGTTTCAGGATCACGTGCAAGCAGCTCATCCAGCTTTCCGTCGTCGATCAGGTTGGCCATGATGACCATCTTTGCCGCCTGACTTGGCAGTTCGAGCGCCTCAATTGACTGCGCAACCGGCAGCGCGCGCTCAATCTCACCCAATGCAAGACGCGCTACGACGACGTTTTCCAGAAGTTTGCCATTTTCGGGGTCGGCGCGCAGGGCCTGCGCATAATATTTCTCGGCAGAAATATAGTCGCTTTGATAAATCGCCTGACGACCGGCCAGATACGACCCAGAGCCAGAATCCGACAGCGCCGGGAATGCAAATGACGAGATTAACAGCGCGGCAAATGCCGCGCGACGAACGAGGGAAGCCACCAAAATCCTGCCTTGCTATCGTTGACTGGACAACAAGCTAGGGCTTTGACCGGAAAGAGGCAATGGCAGAGCCTTCACGACCCCGCCATTGCCCATGTTTTCGCTTACATGTTGGGGTAATTCGGTCCATCCCCGCCCTGCGGCGTGGTCCAGGTGATGTTCTGGCTGGGGTCCTTGATGTCGCAGGTTTTGCAATGGACGCAGTTCTGGAAGTTGATGACGAATCGCGCGCCATCTTCATCCTCGACCATCTCGTACACGCCTGCCGGGCAATAGCGCTGCGCCGGTTCATCGTACTTAGGCATGTTTACTTTGACCGGGATTTCCGGATCGGCCAGCTTCAGGTGGCAAGGCTGGCTTTCCTCATGGTTGGTCATCGCAAAGGACACGTTGGTCAGACGATCAAAGGACAGTTTGCCATCGGGCTTTGGATAATCGATGGGCTTGTGCTTGCTGGCCTCTTCCGTCGATTCAGCATCGTTCTTGCCGTGACCCAGCGTGCCCAGCAGCGAAAAGCCCAGCGTGTTGGTCCACATGTCCATGCCGCCCAGCATCAGGCTGGCGGTCAGGCCGTATTTCGACCACAGCGGCTTGACGTTGCGCACCTTCTTCAGGTCTGCGCCGATTGCACCTTCGCGCACGTCGGTTTCATAGGCTGTCAGTTCATCACCCGAACGCTCGGCCTTGATGGCGTCAAACGCCGCTTCAGCCGCCGCTTTGCCCGACAACATCGCGTTGTGGTTGCCCTTAATGCGCGGCACGTTGACCATGCCTGCGGAACAGCCCAACAGAGCCACGCCCGGCGCAACCAGCTTGGGCATAGACTGATAACCACCCTCGGTGATCGCACGGGCACCGTAAGCAACGCGCTTGCCGCCTTTCAGCAGCTCGGCCACCATCGGGTGATGCTTGAAGCGCTGAAATTCCATGTACGGATACAGATGCGGGTTCTTGTAGTTCAGGTGAACCACGAAACCGACATAGACCTGATTGTTTTCAAGATGATAGATGAACGACCCGCCGCCCGCGTTGCTGCCCAGCGGCCAACCCATGGTGTGCGTGACCGAGCCTTCCTTGTGCTTGGCCGGGTCGATCTCCCAGATCTCTTTCATGCCCACGCCGTATTTCTGCACCTCTTTGCCAGCAGAGAGGTCATACTTGGCGATGACTTCCTTGGACAGCGAACCGCGCACACCTTCCGACAGGAAGACGTACTTGCCATGCAGTTCCATACCCGGCTCGGTCTGCGGCCCGTATGATCCATCAGGCTCTAGGCCGAAGACACCGGCGACGACGCCTTTGACTTCGCCATTGTCGCCATAAACCAGTTCCGAACACGCCATGCCGGGGAAGATTTCCACGCCCAGCTCTTCCGCCTGTTCAGCCATCCAGCGGCAGACATTGCCCATCGAAACAATGTAGTTGCCGTGGTTGTTCATCAGCGGCGGCATTGGGAAGTTGGGAATGCGAATCTTGCCCGCCTCGCCCAGCATGTAGAAGTTGTCTTCATGCACCGGCACGTTCAGCGGCGCGCCTTTTTCTTTCCAGTCCGGGATCAGTGCGTCCAGCCCGCAAGGGTCCAGAACCGCGCCCGACAGGATATGCGCGCCCACTTCCGAGCCCTTTTCCAGAACCACGACGTTCAGGTCGGCATCCAGCTGTTTCAGACGGATGGCCGCCGACAGGCCCGCGGGGCCTGCGCCCACGATCACCACGTCGTATTCCATCGCTTCGCGTTCAATCTCGGCCATCGCGGGCTCCCTAGCTAACTTTCCGAATTGGCGCTTTCACTGCATGCTCTGCGCAATTTTGTTTCACGGCTGATTACATGGTCGCAAACACCTTGGTCAATCAAAACACGGCGTAACTTTGCTGCAATGCGGCAGTTATGCCTCGGGTGAGTCCCCCATCAGGTACCTGGGACCGCTACCATTAGATTTTGCGCAGTCATCCGGATTGTAGAGGGCGCATTTCGGCAGGCTTAGACATCCGCAGCCGATGCAGCCATCCAAATTGTCGCGCAAGCGCGTCAGGGTATCGATTCGCTGGTCCAGATGGGCCCTTAGCCCCTTGCTGATGTCCTGCCAATCCTGCGGTGTTGGCGTGCGGTTTCCAGGCAGGCCAGACAGGACCTCGCGGATCTCGGGCAAGGTCAGGCCGAACTGCTGCGCAATCATCACAAAACTCAGGCGTCTGATATCTGCGCGCTGATACCGCCGCTGCCCGCCCGCATTGCGCCAGGGCGATATCAGACCTTGCGCCTCATAATACCGGATCGCCGAAACGGCCAAGCCTGTGCGTCGGGCCAATGCGCCAATTGCCAACCCTTCCGAAGCCGCCATCACATCCTCCTGAAAAATCCCTTGATCTAAAGTTAGGTTTAGGAATTATGGTGAGTCGGGACAAGCCTCAAAACACGAAGGAGATCCCATGATGGCGACACTTGAACACACCAATTTCACCGTTCGCGACCCGCAGGCCTCGGCTGCGTGGATGCACAAGGTGTTCGGTTGGAAAACACGCTGGGAAGGCCCGGCAATTGCAGGCGGTTACACGGTTCACGTGGGCTCCAAGCACACCTATCTGGCGCTTTACGCGCCCAGCGATCCACAACCGTCCGGGGAAAGCAGCTATGACATCGTCGGCGGGCTGAACCATGTGGGTGTTCTGGTCGAAGACATCGACGCGATCGAGAAAAAGGTGATCGACGCCGGTTTCACGCCCAAGTCCCATGCTGATTACGAACCGGGTCGGCGGTTCTATTTCAATGACGACAATGACATCGAATTCGAAGTGATTAGCTACGATTAAGGCGTTCTGGGAAACACCCGATAGATTCTTCATCGCCAATGCCCCGAGAGACACGAGCGTGGCAGGGTATTGGCGATTCAGACTTTTCCCGAACACCATAGGCCGTAATCCGCGCGTTGTGCGACCGAGCCCCCTTGCAATTCACGCCTCATTTGGGTCAGTTAATTGACGACCCATCAAATCGCCCCGACGCGTGTCTCATGCGGCGGGGCGAACCAATTTATGCGTGGACGACAAGAACATGGAAAAAATTCCAATGACGCCTGCGGGTAATGCCGCGCTTGGGGCGGAGCTCAAAAACCTCAAGTCCGTCGAGCGCCCGGCGATCATCGAAGCTATTGCCACAGCGCGCGAGCTGGGCGACCTGAAGGAAAACGCCGAGTATCATTCGGCCCGCGAAAAGCAGGGCTTCATCGAAGGGCGCATCAAAGAGCTGGAAGGCATTCTGTCGCTGGCTGATGTGATCGACCCCGCCAAGCTGAACGGCGCGATCAAATTTGGCGCCAAGGTCACCCTGGTGGATGAAGACACCGACGAAGAAAAGACTTGGCAGATTGTTGGCGAATACGAAGCCAACATTGAAAAAGGCCTTCTGAATATCAAGTCCCCCATCGCGCGGGCATTGATCGGCAAGGAAGAAGGCGACAGTGTCGAAGTACGCACCCCCGGCGGTGTGCGGTCCTATGAAGTTCTAAGTATCGAGTATGCCTGACCGGAGCCTTGACCATGTCAGAGCCCAATCCCGAACAAGATCCCGAACGGCCAACCCCTTTGGGTATATATGATAAGCCTTCGCATCCTTCGGTGACCGAGATCGAGATCGTTGCCGTCGCGCTTAGCGTGGTTTGGCTGATCGTGTCGATTGTGTTTCTGGTGCTTCCCGACAAGGTCGATGGCGGCGGATTCGTTGTGACCCTGCTGGCTGTTTTCATGCCGGTGGCGATGATTTGGGTCGCCGCTATGGCGATGCGTGCCAGCCGCGTCATGCGCGAGGAAAGCGCCCGGCTGCAGACCGCGATAGATGCGATCCGTCAGGCTTACGTGATTCAGCAACAGCGCGCCGCCAGCTTGCAAGAACCCGGTGTCAGCAAAAAGCTGGACGAAATCGCCGAGACCGCCAAAAAGGCGGAAACCGCGCTGGCGACGTTTTCGTCGAAACGGACCGAGCCGGTTCGCGGCGAAGCATCTGCTGCCACGGGCGACCAGACGTCTTTGGAACTGGGCACCCCGGCCGAAGATATCGCGCCGCCGTTGACGACCGATACCTTCATTCGAGCGCTGAATTTCCCGGAAACGCAGGATGATGCTGAAGGGTTCGACGCCCTTAGGCTGGCGCTACGGGATCGCAAGACCGCCCAGCTGGTGCAGGCTTCGCAGGACGTGCTTACACTGCTGAGCCAGGAAGGCATCTATATGGATGACCTGCGCCCGGATATGGCCCGCCCCGAAATTTGGCGACAGTTTGCACAGGGCGCGCGCGGCCGCGCGGTTGCCGCGTTGGGCGGGATCAGGGACCGGTCTTCGCTGGCACTGACGGCAGCGCGGATGAAGCAGGACCCGATTTTCCGGGACGCCGTGCATCATTTCCTACGCCGTTTTGATCACATGATCGTTGAATTTGAACCGGTTGCCAGCGACGCGGACCTGACTGCATTGGGCGACACACGAACCGCCCGCGCTTTCATGCTGCTTGGGCGCGTCGCGGGTACATTTGACTGATCACAACCCAAAGCTGCCATAAGGAATGAACCGCACCAGATCACCCGGCCTGATGTGACATGCGCCATCCTGAATCTCGACCAGCCCTTCGGCCCAGCTAAGGCCGCTGATACGACCCGAGCCTTCCGATGCAAAAACTTCGACCCGACCGTCTCGGACACGGGCCCGCAAGTACTCGCGCCGCCCCGGTTTTTTGCGCTTCTCGAAATTGGCGGGCAGGTCGAACCCCTGCGGCTGAGACCAGCCCTCGCCCGCCATCAGACCCAGCGCAGGGCGGGCAAAGATCAACGTACAGACTTTGGCAGCGACGGGATTACCCGGCAGGCCAAATACGGGCGTTTCGTTCCACATACCCAGCGCCAAAGGGCGTCCGGGCTTTAGCGCAATGCGCCACTCTTGCATCGCACCGGCCTCTCGCAACAGGGCCGAGACGTGATCTTCATCCCCGGCAGACGCGCCGCCGCTGGTCAGAATGACATCGGCCTGTTCTGACGCCTTGTCCAGCCTGTCACGCAGATCTTCCCGGTCGTCAGACACGCGCCCCATATCCATCGGCTCAAAGCCCAGTCGCGCGATCATCGACAACAGCATCGGACGGTTGGCGTCAAATATTTGGCCGGGCCCGGCAGAGTTTCCAGGCTCGACCAGTTCATCTCCGGTCGAGAGGACCGCAACGCGCAGCGTCTTGCGTACCGCGACCTCAGCAACCCCTGTGGCCGACAGAAGGGCCATGTCAGCGGGGGTTAGCCTGCGCCCGGCAGGCAGAACCAAATCGCCCTCAGCCACGTCTTCGCCAGCTTTGCGGGTATTGGCGCCCTGTTTCAGCGGGCCGTGAAAGGCGATGTGACCATCCTGAACGGTCACGTCTTCTTCCAGTATGACAGTATCCACACCGGTAGGCAGCGCTGCGCCGGTCAACACGCGCAGTGCCTTGCCGTGTGGCACCGCGCCATCAAACGGAATACCAGCCGCAGCGCGCCCATCCTGCAGCGGCATCACTTGGGGACCATCGGGGGCAGCCCCGGAAAACCCATAACCATCCACGGCCGTGTTCGGTTGCGGCGGGTTTGAACGTTTCGCAAAAACGTCTTCTGCCAGTATCCGCCCCACAGCCTGCCCGATCAGAGCGGTTTCGACCGAAGTCACCACCGTCAACCGAGATCGCAACAAGGCCAGCGCGTCGTCCACAGGTGTCCAGTTGACCCCGGCAGGCAAGGCAAAACAATCATTTCGCAGGGGCGGAGGCGTGATGTTCGGCGGTGTCATAATCCGACCTCTTTCAAGATGAAATCCGCGACTTCGGCGGTGTCGTCCAGATCAAACACCGGAACCTGTACCTGCAGGGGCGTGTCGCTGGCGACAGCGCGGATCGTACTGTTTTCCCGGGCCATCAACGCATTGCCGGCCTCGGCACGAAACGCTTCGACCTTGGGGTGGCTTTCTCGTTTGAACCCTTCGATCAGTACGAGATCGACCGGAAGCAGCCGAGCCAGAAGATCAGCCAAAGGCGGCTCAGGTGCCCCGCGCAGTTCTTGCATCACGGCAATACGCTTGCCGGATGCCAATAGCACCTCCGACGCACCGGCTTCTCGATGGCGGAAGCTGTCGGTTCCGGTCTGGTCGACATCGACCGCGTGATGAGCATGTTTGACCGTCGAAACTGAAAAGCCGCGCCCGGTAATCTCGGCCACTAACCGCTCCACTAGGCCGGTCTTGCCTGCGTTTTTCCAGCCGGTGACGCCGTAGACCCTCATGCCTGCTCCAGCAGCTTTTGCGCCCGCGCCAAATCGTCGGGCGTGTTGACGTTGAAGAAGGGATCGAAAGGTTCCGCAGGAAACAAAGCTTCACGACCGTCATGTTTGTCGGTCCACAGCACAACCTTGCGCAGCCCGTCATTCAAGGCATCCCGCAGATCATCGCGCAGCGCGACAGGCCAGAGCCCAAATGTCGGATGCCTGTTGACCCGCTTGCCGCCGCCGGACTTTAGAGCTTCATCCCCGGTGCGCGGCGTGGTGGCCAGCACCAGAGGATGTGTTTGCCCTTGGGCAGCGTCAGTCAGCCGCGCCACAAGATCGCGTGGAAAAAACGGCGTATCAGCAGCGGCTGTGACTATGCTGTCGGCGCCTTGCTTAGCAGCCCAGTCGAGCCCCGCCAGCACACCCGCCAAAGGCCCGGCGAAACCTTCGATGGTATCGGGCAGAACCGGCAGGTTCAGATCGGCGAACCGCTCGGGGTCGCCATTGGCGTTCAGCGCCAGACCGTCGACCTGCGGGCCAAACCGGTCAATGACATGAGACAGCAGGCTTTGGCCCCCGATCTGCAACAGACCCTTGTCGCCGCCGCCCATACGGGTAGCGAGGCCGCCTGCGAGGATTACGCCCAAAGGGGTGTTCATTTCTGCACCTTGTTGCTTGCGTCCAAGTGATCAATAGATCGCAACTTTGTAGAGCGAACTCAATTCAATTGGAACGCGGTAGGATGCAGATGATGCAGGACAAACAGCCACAGGATCAAAGTGCCGACCGCCAGGAATGAGGTCGCCGACACGATGTGAGCGGCGAGCTGCGGTTCCTGATCATAATGTTTGGCCAGCAAAAAGATGCTCTTCGCCGTGGGCGCTGCTGCAGAAACCGTCGCCGCAATGATCCAAAGCGGATCCAGCCCAATCAAATGCCCAGCAAGCAGCACCACCCCCGGAACAACGAGAAGTTTTACTACCGTCAAGAACAGGATCATCGGTCCAGTCTGAACAATTGTGCGAACACTTGTGGTAAACCCGATCGTAAACAGCGCAACAGCTGCAAGCGCCTGGCTCATAAGCTCTAAATAATCCGAGACGGCGTCAGAAAACCCAATACCTGTGAAAGAGTAAAGAACGCCCAACAACGTTGCCGCGATTATCGGGTTTTTCAAAACATTAAGAAGGATCTTGTAAATTGGTGTCTTGGCGCTTGCCTTGTGCCCGGCCGAGGTTTCTAGAATGGTGGTCATGATCAACAGCAGAATGGCGACCACCAGATTTGCCAATACGGCCGGCAGCGCCCCCTTCGACCCAAAAATCGAATGGAGGATGGGCAACGCAACCAATGCTGTATTCGAGGCGACGCCAGCAAAGGCCAAAACGGTTGCCGATCCGACCAGAAAATTCGTCAGCGTTTTCAAGCCGATGAACAAAATGACAAAAAGGGCCAGAATCGTACCACCGTAAGACACGTAGAAACCGTAGTTCAGAAGGTTCTCAAACTCCTCCTGACCAATCAGGTAAAACATGATGGCGGGGATCAGGACGTAAACCGCAAACTGCACCAGAGCATCTGACGTGCCTTCGCTCAGAAGTTTCGTCCACGAAAACACGTATCCTGTCAGGATCACCGCGAAGACCGGTGCAATTAGGCTGATTAACTCCATAGCGTCCTCTGGTGGCTGACACCCAATGTTCCACGTCGATATGACCCACCTTAGGGTATATCCTTCGGAATTCGCAGAGTTTTTTCAGAGTAGCAGCACGTGCTACGAAATTCAGGGAAGCGAACTTTTCCTTTTGTGCTTCTTATCTTCTACCGCAACGGTAGACGGGTCTACATCGCGCACCAGACGGTCTTCGCCCGACAAACACACAAAACGTTGTCCTCGCATGCGGCCGATCAAGGTCAACCCGACCTCGCGCGCGATCTCGACACCCCAGGCGGTGAAGCCAGAGCGGGATGCCAGCACCGGAATGCCCATCATCGCTGTCTTGATCACCATTTCCGAAGTCAGACGGCCGGTGGTGTAGAGGATCTTGTCTTCTGCGGTTTCCCCCTCGGACAGCATCCAGCCCGCGATCTTATCGACCGCGTTGTGGCGACCTACGTCCTCCATGTAGACCAGCGGGCGATTTTCGCGGCACAGAACCGTGCCATGGATCGCACCGGCCTCAAGATACAGCGACGGGGTACGGTTGATCTTGGCGGAAAGATCATACAGCCATGAGGTGCGCACCTGAACCTGAGGCAGGCGCACGTCCTCGAGCCCCTCCATCATATCACCGAACACCGTGCCGACCGCACAGCCGCTGGTGCGGGTCTTTTTCTTTAGCTTGTCCTCGTATGAGGTCTCACGTGCGGTACGAACGATCACGGTTTCCAGATCATCATCGTAGTCAACGCGCGTGATCTCATCATCAACCAGCAGCATCCCCTGATTGCGCAGGAACCCCAGCGCCAGATATTCGGGATAGTCCCCGATGGTCATTGCGGTCACGATCTCTTGCGAATTCAGGAAAATCGTCAGCGGGCGTTCTTCGACCACCGAGATCTGGCTGACCTCTCCATTCTGATCCACGCCTTCAACAGCGCGAGTCAGGCGGGGCGCACCGGGATCTGGGGCGATGATGTAGTCTGACTGGTTCTGTTCCGTGGCCAATTGCAACCCTTTCCCAAGACCGCTACTGCTGCGGGGATCACCATAGGATTTAGCCATGGCAGACACCACATCCAAGTCATACTTCTGGAAGGGTTTTCGCGACGGGACCCCGTTCATTTTTGTGGCGATCCCGTTTGGCACCCTGTTCGGCGTGTTCGCGACCGAGGCGGGGTTGAATATCGTACAAACCATGGCGTTCACGTCCACTGTCTTTGCGGGTGCTGCGCAGTTTGCCGCGCTGCAATTGCTGCAGGATCAGACGCCGACGGCCATTATTCTTGTCTCTGCCCTGGCGGTGAACCTGCGGATGGCGATGTATTCAGCGTCACTGACGCCCTATCTGGGGGCTGCGCCGATGTGGCAGCGGGCCTGTGCCGCCTACCTGACTGTCGATCAGTCTTATGCCTGTTCGATTGTGCAGTTTGAAAAAGAACCCAGGATGACAGTGCCCCAGCGCATGGCTTATTTCGTGGGCTCGGTCACACCCATCACGCCGCTATGGATATTGGCGACCTACCTGGGCGCGGTTCTTGGCACACGCATTCCCGAAAGCTGGGCGCTGGACTTTGCCTTGCCGATTACATTTCTGGCAATGATCGGGCCAATGATGCGCACCCTGCCCCATGTGGTGGCTGCGCTGGTCGCCATTGTCGTTTCTTTGATGACCGCTGGCATCCCATACAATCTGGGCCTGCTGATTGCCGGATGTGCCGGCATGATGGCCGGTGCTCAGGCCGAATTGTTCGCCGAACGCAGAAAGGCCACATCATGACCCCTGTTGATCCGGTCACGATCTGGTCCATCATCATTGGACTAGCCATTGGCAGTTATAGTTTGCGGTTTGTCTTTATCGGCCTCGTCGGGGATCGCCCGATGCCTCCCTGGCTGTTGCGCCACTTGCGCTATACCGCTGTCGCCATCCTGCCCGCCCTGATTGCGCCGCTGGTTGTTTGGCCAACCGCAACCGAAGGGCAGCCCGACATTCCACGGATGGCGGCCGCCGCGGTTGCGCTAAGCGTTGGAGTGATCACAAAGAATGTGCTGGCAGCGATCTTCATCGGTGCCGCAACCCTGTACGGGTTGCTGTACTTATTGGGTTGAGACCGTTTCCAGTTGGTTCAGTGCTGCATTGTTGGCGGCCAGACCTTTTTGCAGGTCGGCATCGTCGTTCTCACGATACTCCGTTGTCACAACACCCGGAATCTGACCGAACTGATCTGACAGCTTGACCGGAAAAAAGGTCACGTCGATCTGTTCGAACCCCGGAACCTGCTTCAGCAGCGACGCGGTGGAATTCGCACAATAGGCGCCAGCGACCGGACCGGATTGTTTGGCCAGCTGCAATGCAATCTCAGCCTGTTGCGGGCTTACCTGAATCGTCTGGATACGCGCATAATGTGTCTCGCGCGCGTGCGAGCTGCGATAGGCGCGCTCGGCATTCGGGGTGATGCCGTACAGCACGTCGTCCTTGATCGGAACCACATCTGCGCGGAAAGACCCCGCAGGATCAAAGATCACCCGCTCGCTGCCGCTGATCATCAACGAAGTATGGGCACCAGACCCGGTGCGCGTGCTGATCATCGTATACAGCGTCAGGGTCGAAGGCCCCGGATCACGATAGGATCGGGCAACGACCTCGGCCCGGTCGGCTTGCGGACGCTGCGATCCTGCGCAGCCAGCAACAGTTGCTGCCAGCAGGCAGGCGATCAAAATCCGGATCAAGGTCAACCCCGTTTTGGATTATGCGGCGAAGACCGCCAGGAACAGGCAAAGGAGGGCGATGGCAACCACACACCATGTGGTGGCTTTGACAAACCCATCAAAGGTTTTGGTTTGAACAGTGATATCCATTTCGCCGTGCTTGTGTTCAGCCATGAGTCTCAGAATCCTAATTCGCGTGTTTGAAATGTTGGATAATGGAAAATCCGGGGCCTGTCACCACGTCATTCGCGCGCAGGGGCCAAAGGTGGAAACACCGAGCACCCCGGATACCCGAAACCCCAACGCCAGGGCAGGCCCGAACAGGGGCCGCCGCCAAATCGGACCGCCGCGTACATCGCCTCGGCCGTGACGGAATGAGCGGTGCGAATCTGTTCGGCCGTCATGTCATAGCGCTTGGCATATTCCTCGGCTTGGTCTGTCCCATGCTTTTTGACGCAAGCACGCAGGGTGTCGTCAGCGGACAGGCGCGCGTCATAGCTGTCTTCGGCCCGCAAAGCGCCGCCAGCATGGTGATAGGCGCGATCATGGGTCACACAGCAGTATTCCCACGGTGGGTGCGCCTCATACAGTCCCCGAAAGCTGGGGAATGTATCCGCTACAAAGCGCCAGCTGGCCGAAAGACCACCCGAACAGCCATCCGTTTCAAACGGGGTCAACTCTGCGCTGCTGCGCTCCGCCATCAGGGCGCGATGTGCTGGTAGCTCAAAGCTGCGCATGACGTCTTGCGCGAAGGCTGGCGCGGCACCCACCAAAAGGATTGCCGCCAGATTAGGGGCTTTCATCGCGCATCGCCTCAGTATCAAAGGACATGCCAAAGGTCGTCGCCAGCCACAGCAACAACCGCTCTGCCGGCCCCAATTCGGCGCGTACACGCAGAACTTCATTCGCCATCGCGGGTCGGTCCGTGATCAGCCCATCCACCCCCATCGATGCCATGGCCGACATTTGCAGCGGATCATTCACAGTCCAGACATAGATGTCCTTACCCGCAGCGTGGACCGAATTGACCAAACCCGGCGTCGCCATCGCGGCGTTCACCGCAACAAAATCACCTTCGAGACCTGAGAGATTACCCACAGCAGTCGCGGCCAGAACACCGGCGCGCCAGTCGGGGCGAATCGTCTTCATCTTTTGCACTGCCGGGTATTTCAGGGACATCGTTGCAATGTCGTCCTGCATGCCAAGCTCTTCGACCAGAGCGACAACCCGATTCTCAAGGTCTACGTCGTGGCCGTAGTATTTCAATTCGATAATGACCTTGGCCTTGCCCTTCGCGGCCTCCAGCACGTCACGCAGAGTCGGCGTACGCTCATCGGCGTATTCGGGACCGAACCAGCTGCCGATGTCGATCTGATCAATATCCTCCATCGTGGCATCCCACACCTTGAGGTTAACACCGGCCAGTTTCATGAAATCACTGTCATGGGCCACGATGACCACGTCATCCGCTGTTTCCTGAACGTCGATCTCAACCCAGTCGGCACCGTCCTCGATCGCCTTGAGAACCGAGGCCATCGTGTTTTCAGGCTTCAGCGCGGCAGCGCCGCGATGACCGATAACCTCTGCACGGTCCGGTGCCTGCACCCTTTCCAGAAGGTGCTGCCCAAACCATATTCCAACAATAACGGAAACGACGGCGGCCCCAACAGTCGTGAACACCGTTATGCGCAGGTTGCGCGGCTTTGGAGGGGTTGGCTCTAATGTCTTGATATCAAAGAACCTATCGAGCAGTACTGCCAATGCGCCTAGAGCCGTGGCTGCCAATACCAGTCCGGCCAGTGACCAGATACCGGCGACGGCCAAGCTGTAAATCAGGGCCATTTTCAGGTTGGCTGCGCCTTGCAGCGGCAACAGCGCGAACAAAAGCCCAGCCACCCAGGCGATCACGGCGGCGATGACAAGGCGCACAGCCAGCCAGATGGCCAATTCTATCTTGAGGCGACCGCGCTTACCTTCCATCCGACTGGCGCTGATGCCGAACGCATGTCCGGGGTGAACGCCTTCGAACAAAACCAGATGCAGCGACAATGCCCAGGCTGACAGGCGTCGGATAAGCACCCAGGCCATAGCCAGCGCAACCGCCCCGATCAGCACCACGGCCACCCAGAATGAGGGCGGATGGAAGGTCAGGTAATAGTTGATGTCATATTCAGTTAGCGTCCACCATGCGATCACGGCAGAAACGACCGCAAAGGGCAGAACCAACAGCAGAACGCGCACAACAAAGCGCACCGCAAATCCAAACAGGGATGGAAGACGCGACAGGATCAGCCTGATCGAAGAACTACCAGCGCGCCATGGGTCCGGCTCTGCCATCCGCAGCGACCCGGCCATGACCGAGAAGACAAACACCTCGGCCAGTAGAAACAGGCTGAGAACCACAACTGCCGCAATAAACCCGGCAGGTGAGAGGATGAATGCAGCGATCGCCTGATCAGTCAGCGCCGTCTGGTTGGACAGCGATACGGCAAGATTCACCGTGATCGCCACGCCGGGCGCAATCAGCGCAACCAGCAACAGGCGCACAACAAGATAGATCGGCACAAAGACACGGCGACGAGCCCATGCACCCTTGTAGGCACTTGTAACGGCAGAGAAAGTGGTCACGTGAGGCCCCCTTGAATGGTAAACTCATTCAAGGCTGCGCAGACGTGAATTGCAAGTCAGGTGATCAGCTTTCTTCCAGATCCGCCGCCAGACGGAACCCGATCCGGTTGGCGGGTTTGTCCTCAACCGATTTGGGCAGGGCCCGCAGCATCACGTTCAACTGGCTGACATGTTGTACAAGCTGAGTGCGCGCGCCGGTCGCATCGGACCCATAAAAGGTGATGATATCGGGATCAAAATACCCCATCCCCTCGATCCGCATGACGCCTGCGTCGCCGCCGGTGAATCCCATCGCAACCTCTTGGTCGCCAGTCAGGGTCTTTTCGAAATTCTGGATATAGAGGATCAGCCGCTCATAAGCCCATTGCGCGGGGCTTTTCGTCTCGACCGGTTTTTGCAACGGACCGGGCAGGTCTTTTGCGCCTGACTTTGCTTCGGGGTCGGAATGCACTTCGTAGCAGCGCGGCAAAGCTGCGGCTTCGGCGGCCTCGGCCGATGTTTCGATCTGATCCTGCATGGCTTTACCCTTTGCGCTGAAACTCCCACGCCCCGTCCGCGCGGCGCGTTCGGGTGACAGCTCCAATGTGGTAAAGATGATTCAGATGTGCAACCGCTTCGACCAGCGCAAGCCCATACTCGCCACCGCTGATCTGCCGTTTGAACAAGGGCATGAAACATTCGGCAGCGGTCTTGGGCTGGTCCAAATACTTTTCCAAACGATCCAATGCACTGTGATGATTGTCGATCAGTTGCCTCATCCGGATGGGCAACCCGGTGAATGGCAACTTATGCCCGCCCAGCGCCAGATGATCGGGTCGCGCCAGCCCCTGAAGCCGTTCGCAGGCCTCAAGCCATTCAGCAACCGGATCCGCCAAAGGTTCGGTGACATAGACACCCAGGTTGGGACTGATCGAACTGAGGATCTGATCGCCGGTGATCACCAGATTGTCGTTTCGGCTCCAGAACGTGGCGTGTTCTGGTGCATGACCATTGCCCATATGAACATCCCAGTCGCGCCCACCCATGCGGATCACACTGCCTTGCTTGATCCGGGTGAAACCCAGCGGCATCGGATAAACAGTGTCGCAATAATTGAACGGGCGCTCGGCCATCCGCTTGGCCAGAACGTCGGGCGCCATTCCTGCACTGCGGTAATAGTCCAGCGTCTCCTGGGGCCAGCTTTCCTGAACATCCAGCTGTAGCATCCGCGAAAACAGCCAGGCCGTTCGCGACGCCACCAGTTCCACGCCATGTTCGGATTGGAACCAACCCGCATTGCCCACGTGATCGGGGTGATGATGAGTCACAACCACCCGCGTGATCGGCTTGCCCGCCAACGGGCCCGCCATCAGCTTTTCCCAGATGCGCCGTGTTTTGTTCGACGACATTCCTGTGTCGATCACGGTCCAGCCGTCGCCATCGTCCAGCGCGTAAATGTTAACGTGATCCAGCGCCATGGGCAGCGGCAAACGCATCCACAGAACACCTTCGGCAATCTCGGTCGCCTCGCCCTCGGCCGGAGGCTCTGACCAAGGATATCTGATCGCCAAAGGGGTTTCTCCGTCCATCAGGATACAAACTCCTCGGCGCTGAGCCCGAATACATCATCTGCCCCGTTCTGTGCTTGAACAAGCAGCCCAGCATATTCAGGCAACAGCGCGTTAATGTAATACCGGGCCAGCTTAAAGCGCGGGCCACCCGGTTCAGCCAAAGCCGACTTCAGGTGGTAATGTGCACCCAATACGCGGGCAAAGGCATGCAGATAGGGCAATGCCCCGGCAAACCGGTTGTTCATATCAGACTGCGCCACCATCCACTCGGTCGTCTCGCGCAAGCTTTCGGTCGCTTCCCAAACCGGGCCAGCCAGTTCGGGCATGGTCGCCCGCGCCTGTTCAGCATGATCTTCAATCTCGTCCAGTAGGCGCGAGGCTGCTTCGCCGCCATCCATCATCTTGCGCGCCACCAAATCCATCGCCTGAATACCGTTGGTGCCTTCGTAGATCGCGGTCACGCGGACGTCGCGATAATACTGAGCAGCACCGGATTCCTCGATGAAGCCCATACCGCCGTGGACCTGAACACCGGTCTCAGATACGCGCATTCCGGTCTCGGTGCCAAAAACCTTGCCAATCGGCGTCAAAAGAGCGGCACGAGACATCCAATCAACGTCGCCCGTTGCGTTGGCCATATCGATGGCCGCGGCGTTGGCCAGCATAATCGCACGCGCAGCGAAAGTGTCAGCACGCATGCTCATTAACATCCGACGCACATCCGCGTGGTCGATAATGGTGCCCGAGGGGGTTTTGCCCTGTTTCCGCTCCAACGCATAGGTCAGCGCGTGCTGATAGGCACCTTCGGCTGCACCCACGCCCTGACCGCCAACACCCAAACGCGCGTTGTTCATCATGGTAAACATCGCGGCCATGCCGCCATGTTCCTTACCTACAAGCCAGCCTTTGGCACCGTCAAACTGCATCACGCAGGTCGGAGAACCGTGCAGGCCCATCTTGTGCTCGACCGATACGACCTTCAGATCATTGGCCACACCGGGATTGCCGTTCTCATCCGGCAGCAGCTTGGGCACCAGGAACAGCGAAATGCCCTTGGTTCCGGGAACGCCATCGGGCAGGCGCGCCAGTACCAAATGGCAGACATTCTCAGCAAAATCGTTGTCACCCCATGAGATAAAGATTTTCTGCCCTGTCACAGAAAAGGTGCCATCCCCATTGGCTTCGGCTTTCGAAGTCAACGCACCCACATCCGACCCGGCCTGTGGTTCGGTCAGGTTCATGGTACCAGACCATTCACCTGCCATCATCTTAGGCAGATACAGCGCCTTGAGCTCATCGCTGGCGTGATGTTCCAGCGCTTCGATCTGGCCCTGTGTCATCAGCGGCGCAAGTTGCAGCGACAGGCAGGCGGCAGACATCATTTCATTCACGGCGGTGGTCAACGTCATCGGCAGACCCATGCCGCCATATTCCGGATCACCGCTCATCCCGACCCAGCCGCCTTCGGCTATGGCTTTCCAGCCATCAGCATACCCGGTCGAGGTACGCAGCACGCCGTTTTCCAAGCGCGCGGGCTCAAGATCACCGGGGCGTTGCAGAGGG
The DNA here is from genome assembly GCF_947495585.1 of Ruegeria atlantica. Classification (GTDB taxonomy): domain Bacteria; phylum Pseudomonadota; class Alphaproteobacteria; order Rhodobacterales; family Rhodobacteraceae; genus Ruegeria; species Ruegeria atlantica_G. Next base: position 169,803 of record NZ_CANLZK010000005.1, read on the forward strand.
GCCATCACCTCTTCGCACAGTTTTCCGGCTTCGGTCAGAATAGCACTGACCACATCGTCGCTGGCTTCCGAGAACTTCTCGGTGGCAGCGATCTTGTCAAAATTGACCGCGTGGCGGAACAAGAATTCATAATCAGAGATTGGGGCGCGATATGGCATGTCTTCCCTCTAGGCTGTCTGATTGCGTTTACGCCGACGGGCTTGGAATTTCCACCGCCCACCTTTATGCATCTGGGTTCCACCGATTAGGTATCGGTCCAAATGCTATACGCAATCAAAACGCGGCGTCACCACCAATGATCCCCAACGGCACTCTGACATTAAACGCCGATCCAGCCGGAATCACGCAGGCGGCAGACCTGCTGCGGCAAGGCCTTCTGGTGGCTTTCCCGACCGAGACGGTCTACGGCCTGGGCGGGGATGCCCGTAGCGGCGAAGCGGTGGCAAGCATCTATGCCGCCAAGGGACGACCCAGCTTCAACCCGTTGATTGCGCATGTGGCCTCGATCGAAGCCGCCCAGCGGTTCGTGACATGGTCCGATCAGGCCGAGGCCTTAGCGGCCGCGTTCTGGCCCGGACCGCTGACTCTGGTTCTGCCACTGCGACCGGATCACGGGATTTCATCGCTGGTGACAGCCGGGCTGGACACGCTCGCCGTGCGAGTGCCAGCCCACCCTGCGGCCCGTACTCTGCTGTCCGCCTTCGACGGTCCGGTCGCCGCGCCATCCGCCAATCCGTCCGGGCAAATCAGCCCGACCACAGCCGCGCACGTCATATCCGGCCTGAATGGGCGCATCGCCGCGGTGCTGGATGATGGGCCTTGCGGGGTCGGGTTGGAAAGCACCATCGTGGGCGTTGCGGGCGAGCCTGCCCTTTTGCGCCCCGGCGGCGTTTCGCTGGAACAGATCGAGGCGGTTCTGGATACTCAGCTGCACCACCACCAGCTGGGTGATGCGCTGATCGCGCCCGGCCAGCTGCAATCGCATTATGCTCCGGACGCGCCCGTTCGTCTGAACGCCGGCACCGCCCAAGGCGATGAAGTTCTGCTGGGGTTTGGCCCAGTGGACTGCGATCTGAACTTGTCAGCGAAAGGTGATCTTGCCGAGGCCGCTGCCAACCTGTTCGCCGCACTGCACAGCCTGAATGACACCGGCAGACCAATTGCGGTGACCCAAATTCCCGAACATGGTTTGGGTGCGGCCATTAACGACCGCCTGCGCCGCGCTGCGGCCCCGCGTAACGGTTGATCAGGCGCGCCCGGACTCGGCAGACAGGATCAAGGGGTCAACGCCTAAAGTCGCAAGCGCACCACCCCATTTCTCATCATCGGCTACATCGAAGACCAGCTTGGACGACGCCTCGGTCGTGAGCCAGCCGTTCATCGCGATCTCATCCTCAAGCTGACCAGGTCCCCAGCCCGAATAGCCCAGCACCAAAGTGGAGTTCAAAGGCCCGCGCCCCGAGGCAAGATCCTCTAGGATATCCAGCGTTGCCGTCATGCTGAAGTCATCCGTGATGTGCATGGAATGCAGGTTCGCCTCGTAATCCGAGCTGTGCAGGACAAAACCACGCGACATCTCGACCGGGCCGCCGAAATGGACCAAACGTTCACCCACAACCGGAATCCGGCAGGGGATGTTGAGCTGACTCAACAGAGTTTTCAGCCGCAGATCCGAAGGTTTGTTGATAATCAACCCCATAGCACCATCTTCGCCATGGCTGCACAGGTACACCACCGAATGATCAAAACGCGGATCGCCCATGCCAGGCATCGCAATCAACAGTTTTCCGGTAAGATCCATGGGCCGACATCTCTTATCAGGTATGCTTCAACAATGACCCTTGGTCACCCGGAATGGCAAGGGATCAGCGCACATTTCCGCAGATTTCATCCCGGTTACCGGAACGTGACTTGGATTCTGTGCCGCAACCGCGCATTTATGAACCATGAGCGTAAAAAATGTATTACCAGCAATCGCCATAACCTTTGGTCTGGCCTTACCTGCAACAGCGCAGGTCAACGGCCCCGTTGCCGAGTTGGATATTCTGGATGGCGGACGCACCGCTAAAGGAACGTACCTCAGCGCCGTGCGTGTAACGCTGCAGGACGGATGGAAAACCTATTGGCGTGCGCCGGGGGATGCTGGCATTCCGCCGCAATTCGACTGGAACCGCTCGGACAATGTTGGGGATGTGTCGATTACATGGCCCGCGCCGGATGTGTTTGACCAGAACGGATTGCAATCGATCGGTTACGAAAACCAACTGGTTTTGCCAGTCGAGATCACGCCGAAAAACCCGGCCAAGCCCGTACGCCTGCAGGGAACGATGGATCTGGGCGTCTGCAAGGATGTCTGCATCCCGGAACAGTTGGATTTCGACCACACGCTGAACGCAGAGGCCGGGCGCAACCCGACCATCGCCGCTGCACTGGCCCAACGGCCCTTTTCCGAACACGAGGCCAGAGTGGCCCATACCACCTGTCACCTCTCACCCACATCAGACGGAATGAAGATCGAGGCACGGGTGACCATGCCTTCGGCCGGAGGGCGCGAGGTCGCCGTGATCGAGCCGGGGAACCCCGCGCTATGGGCATCGCAGACCGAGACGACGCGGACCGGGAATACTCTGATTGCAACCTCTGAGGTGATCAACGCAACAGGCGGACCGTTTGCGCTGGACCGCTCGGAAATTCGGATCACTGTTCTGGGTGCAAACCATGCGGTGGACATTCGGGGATGCAGCGCAGGCTGAGCCCGGTGATTTCATGACACAAACTCCAAAAATCGGCGCTTTGGCAGTAGTCCTGCATCAGGACCAAGTGCTGCTGGTTCAACGCAGCAAGCAACCTGATGCTGGGCTATGGGGGTTTCCTGGGGGTCACGTGGAATGGGGCGAGACTGTTTTGCAAGCCGCGCAAAGAGAGCTGCGCGAAGAAACCTCGGTCATTGCAGACCCACAGCACTACTTAGACAATCTTGATTTGCTGCGCTGGAACGAAAACGGCGACGTCCAGACACACTACCTGCTGGTAGGCGTGGCCTGTCAGTATCAAACCGGCGACCCCAATGCAGGTGACGACGCGCTCGATGCGCGTTGGTTCCCTGTGGATCAGATCCGCCGCGGCGAACTAGAGATGAGCAACCGCGTCATCGATCTGCTGGAAACCGCCCTGCGCCGGACTTAGGTCGCGGGCCTTTTGAGCCGGGTATAAAGCAAGCCTGAGACTGCCACGCTGAGGAACAGTATCAGCGCAGCACCTGTAACGAATGCGCCCAAGCCCATCCGAAGAATAGCCATGCCATCCTCGCCCGCATAAAGCCCGGACAAGAACCCGATGGGCGCGCCGTAAATTGCGGGCCACACCATCGTGACCGTAAACCATGAAAGCAGGGCGAGGCCCGAACACGCCAACGTCCCCTGCACCACACGGTCCGGGGCACGTGCCGCCCGACGCATCGCGGTCATTGGGCGAGACAGATCGTTCAGAATGGCAAGCAACGCCGGGACTAGCAGCAGGACCAGCAACATTCCAAAGCCCAGCCCATAGACCAAAGTAATGACTGTGGGTTTAAGAAACTGCGCCTGCTGCGACCCTTCATACAGTAACGGGGTCAGCCCCAGAACCGTGGTCAGCGTCGTCAGCATCACAGGCCGCAACCGGTCTGCGGTGCCTTCAACTATCGAAGGCACAAGCCCGCGCTCTTTCTGGTAATCGTCGATGGTCGTCACCAAAACAATCGAATCATTGATGATGATCCCCGTCATCCCCAGCAGACCGACGACCGTGAACATGCTTAGCGGAACTTCCCACAGGTAGTGCCCCCAGATCGCGCCGACCAACCCAAATGGGATAATCGCCATCACCACCAGTGGCCGCGTCCAGCTGGCAAACACCCAGGCCAGTACAAGATAGATACCCGTCAGGCACAGAATCAAGCCGGTGCGCGCCTCGGACAGGAACTCGTCTTCCTGTTCGCTCAGACCGGCCATCCGCCATTCGACCTGTCGTTCCGAGGCGATTTTCGGCAGGATTTCCTCGCCCATGGCACGTGCAATCTCAGCCGCGCGCGTCGGGTCATCTTCCGAGATGTCGCCATTCACCGATATCACCCGCAGGCCATTTTCGCGCCGGACGGTCGAGAAGCCGGACTTTCGCTCGACCGACACGATATCGGCCAACGGCACATACACTCCATCGGGTGTACGCATCAGAGTGCGCTCCAGGAAATCGGCGGTCAGCTCTCCTTCGGGCAGTTCAACCCTGATCTCGGCACTGCGCGGGCCATCCGGGAAGGTCGCCGCCTCGATCCCGTTCAACCGGTCGCGCAACACGCGTCCCAGCGTTTCGATCCTGAACCCCAGCGACTGACCCTGCGCTGTCAGGTCCAGAATGTACTCTTCCTTGTCATAGGCAAGGTTGTCTTCCAGCGCCGAAACTTCAGGGTATTTTGACAGCTCGGTCTGCAAGTCCTCTGAGGCGGATTTGAGCGTGTTCACATCCGCGCCATAGAACTGAACGTCAATGGCATCGCCACCGGGCCCAGATCGCCATCCCCGGAAGCTGAGCAGTTCGACCTTCGGGTGGCGCGGAACAAAATCCTGCAACTCACCCACAAACTCAAAGCTGGAATAGGGGCGCAGATCCGCGTCGATCAGCTCGATAGAAATACCACCCAGCAAGTCAGCGTCTTTACCATCGGCGGCGGCCAATCCCCATCCTGCGGACCCGCCCACCTCGGCCAGCACATAGTCGATCGGGTTATGACCGTGGCGGTCTTCATAAATTTGGCCCAGCTCTTCGGTCGCGCGCTGCAGCTCATGCATCATGGCCACAGTCTCGGCGCGGGTGGCACCTTCGACCATTATGAAGTTGCCCGTGACCGAGCCGCGCTCGGGCGCGTTAAAGAACCGCCAGTTCACATCACCTCGAATGAACAGGGCAAACTGGCTGGCCAGGATCACCACCATCATGGCAACCACCACATAGCGTGCCCAGACAACCCAGGCGATCAGCGGTCGGAACAGATGATCCCGTACCCAGCGGAACCCGCGATTGACCACGCGGTTGGGCAGATCATACCAGTGCTCTTTGGTGGAATGCGCGATGGCATGCGCCATGTGGTTCGGCAGGATCAGGAAGCATTCGATCAGCGAGGCAATCAGCACCGCAATCACGGTAAAGGGGATGTCGCGGATCAACTCGCCAAACCGGCCGCCAACCAGGGTCAGACCAAAAAAGGCAATCACCGTCGTCAGGGTCGCCGCAAAGACCGGCATCGCCATGCGTCGCGCCGCTCGTTCAGCGGCCACCATTGGGGCCTCACCTAATCGGCGCGCGCGGAAATCGGCATGCTCACCCACGACGATGGCGTCATCCACAACAATGCCCAGCGTGATGATCAAGCCGAACAGGGACACCATGTTGATCGACAGCCCGCCGACATACATAAAGGCAATCGCGGCAGACATGGCAACCGGAATGCCGGCAGCGACCCAAAAGGCGATCCGCGCATTCAGAAACAGAAAAAGCAGACAGACCACCAGGCCCAAGCCAACAAGGCCGTTGTCGACCAGAATATCCAGACGGTCGGTGATCGCCTGAGCGCGGGTTCTGATCAGCTCGATCGTCACACCTTCGGGAACGCTGGCCTGCATTTCCGTCACAACGTCTTCGACCGCGTGCTGGATTTCGATCGCGTCACCCAGGTTTGAGCGATCTACCCGCACCGACATTGCCGGATTTTCGCCCACAAAGTAGCTGCGATTGCGGTTGACCCCTTCGACCCGGATCTGCGCCACATCGCCCACCAGCAACTTAGATCCGTCCGCAAAATTGCGCAGGGCGATACCTTCGATTTCTTCGGGTGTGCGCTTTTCCGTACCCGTGCGAATACGGGCATTCGCGCCGGTCACATCACCTGCTGGGTTTGCGTTGACCTCGGCCGCGACAGCTGATGCGACCTCGGACAGGGTGATGTCGTTGGCAATCAGTTGGGCGGTCGGTATCTCGACCACGATGCGCGGCGCAGCAAGCCCCCGAATCGTGGTACGGGTAACCCCAACCGCGAAAAGACGGTTGATTAATTCGTCCGTGAATTTGGCCAATTGATCAGGATCGACAGGCCCTGTCACAACCACATCGGTAACCCGGTCCCGCCAGGCACCCCGCCGGATCGTTGGTTCTTCGGCATCGTCGGGCAGACTGGTGACACTGTCGACGGCAGTCCGGACCTCCTCAACTGCGCGGGACATGTCCCAATTCGGCTCGAACTCCAGCCGAATGCTGGCGCGCCCCTCGCGCGAGGTCGCTTCGGTGCTGGCGACACCCTCGACCGCCAGCAAGGCGGGCTCAAGCACCTGAATGATCCCGTTGTCCACATCTTCGGGACCGGCCCCATCCCAGTCCACACTCACGTCGACACGTTCCAGAACCACATCGGGAAAGAACTGCGCCCGCATATTCGGGATTGCCGCCGCGCCCAGAACCAGCATGACCAGCAGCAGCAAGTTTGCCACCGTTTTGTGACGCGTGAAGTAACTGAGGATGCCGCCTGCCGCGCCGGGGATCTCGCGCATCATGGCGCTTAGCCCCCCGCCCGGTTTTCAAGCCGCTGGACCAGCGACGCAGGCACCTTGGCCTCGCTCAACTGACCCAGAACCCGTTCTTTGACGTCCTTTGGCATGCGCGTGCTGGCCTCGACCTGAGCGACCAGCCGGGCGCGTTGCTCCACAGTCAGCTCAACCATATCCGGCACAACCTCGGCACTGTCATCTATCCGCAATGGCCGGACGCGAACGCCCGATCCCAGCAGAGGCGTGCGGCCGATCACGACCTCACGCCCAACCAAACCTTCGCCGCGCAACAAGACCTCGTCGCCCTGACGACGGATCAGCTGTACTGGCAGCGCTTCGAGCCTGTCATTCTCATCCAGCACCAACACTGTTCCGACAGCATCAAGAACCGAAGACGGCAGCAGTACTACGTTGTCCAGCGGTTGTTCCTGCACTGTGACGGTAACAAAATCGCCCGGCTTGAACCCCGACGCCTCGTCCAGTCGGGCATAGATCAATCGCCCGGTCTGCCCTTCGCCCGCCGATCCGCTGTCGCGGCTAATGCGGCCTTGCGCGGTCAGGTCGGTGCCTGTGACCTCAAGCGAGATAGTCACCGGTGCGTCGATCAGATCACCGGCTGCATCCAGCAATCGGACGTATTGCGCGGTTGAGACCCGGAATGCCACCTCCAACGCATTGGGGTCGACAAGTTCCGCCAGCTTTTCGTTCGCGGACACCAGCCGTCCTTCGACCAGTGTTACATCCGTCAATGTGCCCCCGAACCGGGCGCGGATTGTCATATCATCCAGATCGCGTTCAGCGGCCTCAAGCGCAATGCGGGCTCGTGACAACAGGGTGGTCGCCTGATCGACTCGGGATTCTGCTTGGGCCAGCGCAATCCGCCGCGCCAGCACCGCCTGCTGCGCGGCAGCCTTGGCCAGCTCGGCTTCTTCTACAGATGCTGCGGCCCCAACTCCGCGGGTCTGTAAATCCTGTTGGCGCTGCAAGGCGCGCCCGCGCAGTTCTGCCTGCGCCTCGGCTGAATTCAATTCATCCTGCGCCAGCAGTAGCGACCGCTCCGCGTCACGCTCTTCAAACTGCGCGTCCAGCAAATCGGATTTTGCGCGGTCCAGCGCGGACTGGACGTCTGCGGGATCAAGTTCGACCAGAACTTCGCCTGTTGTTACCACACCGCCGTCTTCAAAATCCTCGGCCAGCCCGACAACGCGCCCGCCCAGCGCGGCGCGCAACTCCAACCTGCGACGGCTTTGAACTTCGCCAAAGGCTTCGAGATACGGTGTCACGGTCTCCAATTCCGCAGACCGAACAGAAACGGCAAAGACACGCTCGCGCGCCTGCGGAGCCGCCTCCTCCCGCGTCAGAACGTCTTGCACGGCGCCCGAAATCATCTGCGCCGCCACAAACAACAGGGCCACTGTCAACGACGTCAAAAAGACTCCAACAAGGCTTTGCCTCAGAAATCGCATATAAAATTCACCCCGGTTGCATCAGGCTGCCATTAGCAAAAGGTAGCTGGGCAGCAAAAAATGCCAAGCCACAAAGCGGTTATGAACGGTTTAACGTGCGACCAGTCTACTTCCGTCGCAAATGTTCGTCCAATCTGGGCATTATTTCGACGAAATTGCAGGGACGGTGGCGATAATCGAACTGTTTCTCCAATATCCCGTCCCAGGCGTCCTTGCAGGCTCCGGGACTGCCGGGCAATGCAAACAGGTAGGTACCACCCGCCACGCCACCGGTCGCACGTGATTGCACGGCCGACGTACCAATCTTCTCCATTGAAACGATTGTGAACACCGTGCCGAAAGCCTCGACTTCCTTCTCATAGACATCGCGATGCGCCTCGACCGTTACGTCGCGGCCCGTCAGGCCCGTACCACCGGTCGAAATCACCACGTCTATCTCAGGATCCGCAATCCAGACGCGCAACTGATCGGCGATCTCGCTGCGCTCATCGCGGATGATGCTGCGATCGGCAACCCTGTGCCCCGCCCTTTCGATGCGGTCCGCAAGTGTCTGGCCGGATTTATCTTCTTCCAGCGACCGCGTGTCCGAGACGGTCAGCACGGCGATACGGACCGGAATGAAGTCTTTGGTCTCATCAATGCGCGACATGTTTCCTCAGGCCCTTTCCAAGATGGCAAGCCGGATCGCGAGGACTGTGAAAATCCCTCCGGTCACCCAGCCCATGATGCGTGAGGCGCGCGGGTTCGCGATCAGCACCCGCCCCGCACCACCGGCAAAAATTCCCACTAGCCCATTCACCACAAATCCGCCCAGCGCAATGATGGATCCGAGAATCAGGAACTGCAGCAGGATCGAACCGGCCGCCGGGTTCACGAACTGCGGGATAAAAGCCAGTACGAACAGAATTACCTTGGGGTTGGTCAGGTTCACCACCAGCCCGTCCCGGAATGCCAATTGGGTGGGACCGGAGGGAGCATCCGCAGAGACCGCCCCGTTCCGAAACGCCCCCCAGGCGAAACACAGCAGATAAGCAACGCCCATCCAGCGGATCACATCGAACAGCCAGGGCATCGTGGCCACAGCCGCTCCTAGACCGAGACCCGCTACCAGAACGTGAACCATCGATCCGACGGAAATACCTGCGCTGGCGGCGATTGCAGGCCGCGCCCCGCACCTCAGACCCTGCCCAAAGCAGAACATCATGTCCGCCCCGGGGGTCAGATTCAGGGCGATTGCGGCCGGGATAAACGCCAGCAGCGTAACTGTTTCAATCACGTGGTGACCTCGAACCAATTTACCGTGGGGCCAAGATTGGCGATCTGCGTCACGCCGATTGCGCCTCGGTAACCCCAGCTGTCATGGATATGGCCACAAAGGGCAAATTGCGGCTGCAACCGCTCGATTGCGTCACGGACCGCCACCGATCCTACCGCATCACCCGTCGATGTAAGATCGCCGTGACCCTTGGGCGGAGAATGCGCGATCAGGATGTCAGCTCCTTCGCAACGATCCAGCAACTCAGCCGCTTCAGGGTCCGACAGATCGCAGGACCACTCACCGAATGGCGTCACCGGCACTCCGTAACCAAGGCCAAACAGACGCAGCCCATCCACAGTCATGCCTGTCCCGTGTAGAACGTGCACACCTTCGGGCGCAGCGTCAGCTAGTTCACCTGCACTTTCAGCATTGCCGGGAACCAGAACCAACGGCGCATTGATACCAGAGAGCATCGCCATCGCGTCATCCAGACCTTGCCGCATGTTGCAATAATCTCCGGCTCCGATCACCAGATCGGCCTCATCGCTGGCTGCAACAACGTCTGCGGCACGGTTTCGCGCCATATGCAGGTCCGAGAATGCGAGGATTTTCATGCCTTGCCCTCCAGCCTTGCTTTGAGCTCCAGCAAATCAGCCCATGCCTGCCGCTTCATCTGCGGTTGACGTAGCAAATAAGCCGGGTGGAACATCGGGATAACCGGCATGTCCATCGCCTGATCCCACTGACCCCGAAGCCGTGTGATCCCCCGTTTACCCAGAACAGCCTGACAGCTGATATTGCCCATCACCACCAGAACCTCGGGTTTAGCCAAGGCCACGTGCCGTTCCAGAAACGGCTTCAACATGCCAATCTCTTCGGGCTTGGGATCCCGGTTCTGCGGTGGGCGCCACGGCAGGACGTTGGTGATATAGACGTTTTCGGTCCGATTGAGATTAATCGCCGCCAGCATCCGGTCCAACAACTGCCCGGCGCGTCCGACAAAGGGCTTGCCCTCGCGGTCCTCATCCCGGCCCGGAGCCTCTCCGATAATCATCACCCGCGAACCCGGGGTGCCGTCGGCAAAGACCAACTGCCGCGCACCGCGCTTCAACTCGCAATGGTCAAACGCGTCCATGGCCGCCCGTAGCTGATCCAGCGACCCGGCAGACTGTGCCGCAGATTTCGCAACCGCCACCGGATCAACCTGCTTTGGTTTTTCTGGTGCGGTTTGGGCCTTTGCGGGTTTCTTGGCTTTTGGCGCCGTATCTGGCAGCGCATAGCGATCCACCGGTGCATCACCGATCGCATCCGTCGCACCCAGCTCGATCTGCCATTCCAGCAGAGCACGGGCAGTATGATAGTCCAAAGCCGATTCCATACCCCTCAATCTAACCACCTTTTGAACGAGGGAAAGCGAATAGGCCTTGATTGGTCGGTCCGTCGCACCGACCATTGGCGTATTCATGTTGTGTGTATTGCGATTCTTTCTCATCAGTTTGCTGCTGACCATGCTCAGCGGCCCGGCCTCTGCGCAGTTTCAAGACCGGTACGGGCAGTGCCGTGCCGGTCAGTTCAAATGCGGCAGTACCTGCTGTTCGGGTGGCCAAAGATGCAGCTTTGACGGGAACTGCATTCCGCTGGGCGGCACCTATTGCGGTGGCGGCAGAACCTGCGGCCCATTCGAGCGCTGCGTGGCAGGCGGCACCCGATGCGCACCAGCGGGGCAAAATAAGTGCAGGTCGCGTCTAGACTGCCCCGGCGGCAGCATCTGCAATGCCCGTGGCGAATGCGAGCGTAACACGCCTGACATTCTGGAACTGCCTTCACTGACATGCGACGACGGTCGCATTTGCGGATCCGGATCGTCTTGCCTGCCGGGTGGCGGATGTTCACGCCCCGGCTGGTATCTTTGCGAAAAAACCGGATCACAGTGCCGTCAGGGGTTCAAGTGTTCCAAAAACCAGGGCTGTGTTCCCGTCAAGGCCGTCGACTGCGGATATGGTAAGTGGTGCAAGCCCGGCGAACAGTGCCTGCCCGAAGGCGGATGCGAGAAACTGCCCGAGTGAACCGAACCTTAGGTTGCCTTGCGCAGCGCGGCTTCTTATAAGCGGCGCGATTGTCAGACAGGAGCCCGCCAATGCGTTTCGCCCATCGTCACCTTCTTGGCATCGAGCACCTGTCGCAATCCGATATTACTGCCATTCTCGACCTGGCCGAGAAATACGTCGACATGAACCGCCAGTCGACCAAGCATTCCGACGTTCTGTCTGGGCTGACGCAAATCAACATGTTCTTCGAGAACTCAACCCGCACGCAGGCCAGTTTCGAAATCGCAGGCAAGCGGCTGGGTGCGGACGTGATGAATATGGCGATGCAGGCCAGCTCGATCAAAAAGGGCGAGACGCTGATCGACACAGCGATGACGCTGAATGCGATGCACCCCGATTTGTTGGTGGTGCGCCATCCGCATTCCGGCGCGGTTGACCTGCTGGCGCAGAAGGTGAATTGCGCGGTGCTGAATGCCGGCGATGGCAAGCACGAACACCCGACGCAAGCTCTGCTGGACGCGCTGACCATTCGCCGCGCCAAGGGTCGCCTGCACCGGCTGAACATTGCGATCTGCGGCGATGTCGCTCATTCCCGCGTTGCCCGGTCAAACCTGATCCTGCTGGGCAAAATGGAAAACCGCATTCGCCTGATCGGGCCGCCGACATTGGTTCCGTCGCAATTCGCAGATTTTGGGGCCGAAATTTACGACGACATGAATGAAGGTCTAAAGGACGTCGACGTCGTCATGATGCTGCGCCTCCAGAAAGAGCGGATGGACGGCGGCTTTATCCCGTCGGAGCGGGAATACTACCACCGCTATGGCCTCGACGCTGCGAAACTGGCACAGGCCAAACCCGACGCCATCGTCATGCACCCCGGTCCGATGAATCGCGGGGTCGAGATTGACGGAACACTGGCAGACGACATCAACCGGTCCGTTATTCAGGAACAGGTCGAAATGGGCGTCGCCGTTCGTATGGCCGCAATGGAACTGCTGGCCCGCAACCTTGGTGAGGCCGCATGAGTGATCTGAACGTCGCCCCACATGAACACGGCGTCCTGCGCTTATTTCAACTCGGCATGCGCCCGGAAGAGGCAAAGTTCCTGCACGAACCCGGGGCGGCAGACCAGATTCTGGGTGTCGAGGGTCTGGATCTGACCCAGATCGACGTATTTCCTGTCTCGGACCTCGAGGAACTGGGTCTTTTTGGCTTTCTCAACGAAGGGTGCGGCGTCCCTAAAGATCAGCTGGACCGGGCAGCGTTGGAAAGCACTGAAGGCTGGGTCATGGTCGTGCGCAGTGCTGCGTTTCAGGGACGTGCCGCCACTTTGCGACCGGACCCCAAAGTGCACCTGATTGGCCTTTACACTGAAGAGGCGACAAACTGGACCGGTGGAGCAATTAAAGCAGAAAGCGCGAAACCGTTCTCGGCCCCGCAAACCCCGCCAAAGGACGACAAACCCGGCCGTATTGGGTCGGCCATGCTGGCAGTGGTGGCGCTGGTGGTCATCGGAGGCATCCTGTGGCTGATCCTGTGACCTTCACCCCCGACAAAGGCGCTTATATCCGCACGAATACATGGCTGGCCGCCGGGGCCATGGCTGTCGCGATGATCGTGCTGTGGCTGGTCGGTAACCCCTATGTCTGGACCGGGGCACCCGCGGGTCTTGCCGCGGTTGCCTTTCGCGCATGGTACCTGGCCTCAGAAGAACTGACCACCACATGGCAGATGACGGAAACCTCCCTAACCGGCCCCGGCCCGCGCAATGTGGCGCTGAACCAGATAGAGGCGGTCAACCTCATGGGCAGTTTTGTCCAGATCGTCACCAAGGGTGGCGACAAGCATCTGATCAAGTATCAGGCTGACCCCGCAGCCACCAAAGCCGCCATCGAAAGGGCAATGGGATGAACAACACTATTTTCACCAACGCCCGCCTGATCGACCCGGAAACCGGCACCGACAGCCCTGGCTGGCTACATGTAACCGATGGTAGGATTACTGCGCGCGGCGAAGGGGTTGCTCCGGCGTCTGCGGCGCAGGTCGTCGATTGTGGTGGGCAATGCCTTGCCCCCGGTATCGTCGATATCGGCGTCAAGGTCTGTGAACCGGGTGAGCGGCACAAGGAAAGCTATAAATCCGCCGGTCTGGCCGCCGCCGCCGGTGGCGTGACCACGATCGTGACGCGCCCCGATACCAGCCCTGCCATCGACACGCCGGAAAGTCTGGAGTTCGTCACACGCCGGGCTCAGGCCGACACGCCGGTCAACGTCCTTCCAATGGCCGCGTTGACCAAAAGTCGCGAAGGCCGCGAGATGACTGAGATCGGGTTCCTGCAGGATGCGGGTGCCGTGGCCTTCACCGATTGTGATCACGTGATCGCCAACACCAAGGTGTTTTCCCGCGCCCTGACCTATGCCAGAGCCTGCGGCGCGCTGGTCATTGCTCACCCGCAAGAATCCATCCTCAGCAATGGTGCCGCAGCCACCAGTGGTAAGTTCGCCGTGCTGCGCGGCCTGCCCGCTGTTTCGCCAATGGCCGAGCGGATGGGGCTGGATCGCGACATCGCCTTGCTTGAGATGACCGGGGCCACCTATCACGCTGACCAAATCACCACTGCCCGCGCCCTGCCCGCGCTTGAGCGCGCAAAACGCAACGGTCTGGACATCACCGCAGGTACGTCAATCCACCACCTGACCCTGAATGAGCTGGACGTGGCCGACTATCGCACCTTCTTCAAAGTCAAACCGCCGCTGCGCTCCGAGGATGACCGGCAAGCGGTGATCGAAGCGGTGCGGACCGGCCTGATTGATACGATCAGCTCCATGCACACGCCTCAAGATGAGGAAAGCAAACGCCTGCCGTTTGAAGAGGCGGCCTCCGGCGCGGTGGCGCTGGAAACACTGCTGCCCGCCGCCTTGCGTCTGTATCATGCCGGGCAGTTGGACCTGCCGACACTGTTCCGCGCAATGGCCCTGAACCCGGCAAAACGACTAGGGCTGAACAGTGGTCGTCTGTCCGAAGGCGCGCCTGCGGATCTGGTGCTGTTTGACCCGGATGTGCCCTTTGTGCTGGACCGGTTCTCGCTGAAATCGAAATCGCAGAACACACCGTTTGACGGCCAGCGGATGCAGGGTAAGGTCACCGCAACTTTCGTTGCAGGCCAAGAAGTTTACCGGAGACCCTGATGCCCGTCATTGACAGTACAACGACCCAGCTGATCCTCTGGGCAACCTTTGGGTATCTGATGGGGTCGATCCCGTTTGGCATGGTCCTGGCCAAGGTGATGGGCTTGGGCAATCTGCGCAACATCGGTTCGGGCAATATCGGCGCAACCAATGTTCTGCGGACGGGCAACAAGACCGCCGCGGCCCTGACCCTGATTTTCGACGCCGCAAAAGGCGGGGTTGCCGTTCTGGTGGCGCGTGCCCTAGCGGGCGAGGATGCCGCGCAGATTGCGGCGCTGGCCGCACTTTTGGGCCATTGCTTTCCGGTTTGGCTGGGATTTAAGGGCGGCAAAGGGGTCGCCACGTTCCTGGGTATCTGGCTGGCGTTGGACTGGCGCGTCGGTGTGGCCTGTTGCCTGACCTGGCTGGTTGCAGCCGCAATCTGGCGCATCTCATCCCTTGCGGCGCTTGCGGCGGCGGCAACGTCCACCATTTGGGCTCTTCTGCTGACAGGTTCGCAAACGCTGCTACTGGCTGGCGTCCTGACCTTGTTGGTCTATTGGCGCCACGGCGCGAATATTGCCCGCATCAAATCCGGAACTGAACCAAAAATCGGACAGTCTTGAGCGCCTCGGACGCCTTCCTGACCGCCTTTTTTGCTATCCCCAAGGGGTCATCGACCGGGCATGCCCACGGCAGGCGGTATATCGTCAGTCGAACGGAATTTTCCGGCGGCAAGTCCCAGAAACTTGCCGCACGCGCACTGGACGGCAGCGACTACATCAGCCTGAACCTTTATTTGACCAAACGTGGATCTCTTCTTCGCCCCTGCGAAATGCCCGCGGAAAAAGTCACCGAATTCGTTTTGGATTTCGCGCCCGATACCTAAGGCCTACCCTGCATTTGTGAACAGTGCCTCTTCGCCCCTGCACATTCACAATTGATTGCTTTGAACGTGATGGGCCGCCTGCCCACTTGGGTTCCGTGACGACCAATTGCGGGTCTCACGGACAAAAAAACTCTTGGGTTGTCTGGGCGCAATTTTCTGCGCCACGTGGCGGCCCCTTCACGAAAGGTGAAAACAATGAACAAGTTCAAATCTCTTATCGGCGGCGTCGCTCTGTCTGTTGCCATTGCAAGCTCGGCTCTGGCCGCTGGTGTTGAACTGAACGCAAGCTCGACCGGTCTGGCCATGCAGGGCTATGATCCCGTTGCCTACTTCACCGCTGGCGAGCCGACCAAAGGTGACTACCGCATCACCACACTGCACAACGACGCAATGTATCGCTTTGCCAATGAAGAAAACAAAGCCGCGTTCGAAGAAAACCCCGAGGCCTACCTGCCTGCATATGGCGGCTACTGCGCATTCGGCGCTGCGATGGGCTTCAAGTTTGACGGTGACCCGACCTATTGGAAGATCGTTGACAACAAGCTGTACCTGAACCTGTCGCAAGACATCCAGCAGCGCTGGGAAGGTGACATCCCTGGTTTTGTCGAACAAGCCAGCGCCAATTGGGAAACCATCGCGGATAAAACACCGGCGGAACTGCAGCAATAATTTCTGACATTCCCCAAATAGGCGGCGGCAGAGTATTCTGCCGCCGCTTTTCGATTCAAGATCAAACACCAACGAGTCGGTCTTACGGTTCAAGAACCGTGCTGCCTGTGGTCTGACGCGCTTCAAGAACTCGATGCGCCTCGGCCACCTGATCCAACGGGAACCGCTGATCGATGTGGATTTTGACCTCGCCGCCCTCAACCTTGCCGAACAGCCGCCGTGCCATTGCCTGACAGACGGAAGGGTCGGCGATATGAGTAAACAGGGTGGGTCGGGTGATTTTCAAGGAACCTTTCTTACCCAAAATACCGATATCCATCAACGGGACCGGACCTGAGGCATTGCCGAATGAGATCATCATTCCCAAGGGTTTCAGGCAGTCCAGCGAGCCATTGAACGTGTCCGCGCCGATGGAATCCATGACCACATCCACACCTTTGCCGCCGGTGATTTCGGCCACACGCTCGGCAAAGTTCTCGGTACGGTAATTGATGCAATGCGCAGCCCCATTGAACTGCGCGAGGCTGCATTTTTCGTCTGTCCCGGCTGTTCCGATCAGGGTGATGCCCTCGGACTTGGCCCATTGGCAGGCAATCAAACCAACGCCACCGGCAGCCGCGTGAAACAGAACCGTGTCACCCCGTTTCAATGGCGTTGTCCGGTGAAACAGATACTCGACCGTCATCCCCTTGAGCATCATCGCCGCAGCCGCGTCAAAAGAAATCCCTTCGGACAACGGACATACCTGCGCCGCTGGCATTACGCGCGCCTCGCAATAGGCCCCGGCGGGAGCTGCGGCATAGGCCGCGCGCTGGCCCGGTTTCAGATGGGTAACACCTTCGCCAACAGCTTCAATCACACCTGCCGCTTCCATGCCCAGCGCGTGCGGTAAATCCATCGGGTACAACCCGGTGCGCTGATAGACATCAATGAAGTTCAACCCACAGGCCCGGTGGCGGATGCGAACCTCGCCGGGTCCGGGATCGCCCAAGGGCCGATCTTCGATCTTTAGAACTTCGGGGCCGCCGTGTTCGTGAATGACGACGGTTCTTGCCGTTTGCTGCATGCTGACCTCCTGTTGCCTGACGCCAAGCTAACACGCCTGCGAAACAGGGCAATTGGAAGGTTTTTGCCGCCACGCAACCACAGCGCGAAAAACTGTGCTATACTGGGGTCTGAGCGTTGCCGGCTGGTCCGGCCAAAGGCAACCAACGCCGGATTCAACCCGTTGCGCACTGGCAAAGGGAGGGGATCAAGATGGCCAAAACAATAGGAAATCCGATCAGTTGGGCCGCCCGAAACATCGGCGCGACCGGCGATCATATTACCGAAAGCGTGCACCACATCGGCAGCGCGGACACCCGGCATCTGCCGCAGGTGCAAACACTGACGATGCAGGACCTGAAGGCCTGTTTGCAGGCCGGGTACAATGATTTTCTGGAAACACGGGCGGATGCGATTTTCATCATACTGGTTTACCCGATCGCAGGTCTGCTGATGTTCGGGTTCGGCCTTAATCGCAACATGGTTCCCCTTCTGGCACCGCTGATCATGGGTTTCGCACTAGTCGGTCCGATAGCAGCCGTGGGCCTTTACGAAATCAGCCGCAAACGCGAGCAAGGCGGCGAGGTCCATTGGCTGGACGCCTTGGGCGTCTTCCGGTCCCCGTCCTTCGGTGCAATTCTGGCCTTGGGGTTCTATCTGGTCATGCTGCTGCTGATTTGGCTGATGGTCGCGCAGAGCATCTATGTACATACGCTTGGGCCTGATCTGCCCACCTCACTCGGGGCTTTCGTGACTCAGGTATTCACAACGGGCGCAGGCTGGTCCATGATCATTTTCGGCAATGCGATCGGGTTTCTATTTGCGCTGGTCGCATTGGCCATGAGCGTCGTCAGCTTTCCATTGCTGTTGGACCGTCCGGTCGGTCTGCCTGTGGCGGTCGTGACGTCGGTCCGGGTGTTGCGGCATAACCCCGGTGTGATTTTGGCATGGGGGTTCATCGTAGCGGCCCTGTTGATCATCGGAGCCATCCCGATGCTACTGGGGCTGATCGTTGTCATGCCAGTCCTGGGCCATGCAACCTGGCATCTTTACCGCCGTGCAGTGGTCTGATCGAAAAAAGCGCGGGATATACCCGCGCCAGAGTTTTAACCAGCGACCTTGAGAACAATCTTGCCGATATGGCCCGAGCTTTCCATCCGCGCATGGGCAGCTGCCGCCTCGGCCAGATCAAACTCACTGTCCATGACGGGGGCCACCTTCCCAGCCTCCAGCAACGGCCAAACAGCCTCGCGCAGATCCTGCGCTATCTTTGCTTTTGCCAGATCGCTTTGCGGACGCAAGGTGCTGCCAGTCAGGGTCAGGCGTTTGACCATCATCATCGCAAAGTTCAACTCGACCTTCGGACCTTGCAGGAAGGCGATCTGAACCAGACGCCCATCTTCGGCCAGGGCTTTGACGTTGCGGGGGATGTAATCGCCGCCGACCATGTCGAGGATCAGGTTCGCCCCACCTTCGGCGCGCATGACGCCTACGAAGTCCTCGTCCCGGTAATTGATCGCCTTCTCTGCTCCAAGCTTCACACAAGCCTCGCATTTTTCAGCCGACCCCGCAGTTGCAAACACCCGAGCGCCGAACGCATTCGCCAGCTGGATCGCTGTCGTGCCAATTCCGCTGGACCCGCCATGCACCAGAAAACGCTCACCTGCCTTCAGACCGCCGCGCGTGAAAACGTTGGACCACACAGTAAAGAAGGTTTCGGGCAGGCACGCGGCCTCTTTCATCCCCATTCCCGAAGGAACTGGCAGACAATGCGCAGCGGGTGTGGCCACATATTCCGCATATCCGCCACCGGGCAGCAAGGCACAGACCTGATCGCCAATGGCCAGACCTTCGACCCCGGCACCAACGGCAACAACCTCACCCGATGCTTCAAGCCCCGGCAAATCGCTGGCACCTTGCGGCGGATCATAGGCCCCGGCACGCTGCAGCGCGTCCGGGCGGTTCACACCAGCATAGGCCACTTTCAGGATCACCTGCCCGGCTTGTGGTTCCGGCACCGGGCGTTCCGTCAGTTGCAGAACATCCGGACCACCGGGTTTGGTGATTTCGACAGCGCGCATCATCTGGGTCATGGGCAAATCTCCTTTGCCCAATGCCTAGCAGGCAATTTCTGGAAGGCCCAGACGCTTACTTGCGCGGGTTCAACATACCCGGCAAATCAGCCCGTATCTTTGTCGGCGCTTTTACCTGACCAGCCAACCAGTTCGGCACCGCCAAAAACGGTTTGAACAACGGGTTGTCATTCACCTGCGCCTTGATCTTTTCGAACTGCATGACGTTGTCTATCCGCCGATCCAGAAACTCCCAGGTTTTCTGGTGATCGGGGGAATCGTCGCCCAGCCAGAACAGCAGAGTCGAGGAATAGACGCCCGACAACGTCGCCCGTTTCGTGTACCAGTTCACGTCTTCCGAGGAATCGCCCAGCGTGTCCCAGATCAGATCGCAGGTCTGCCACAAGGCGCTTGCCCCATCGGCTGCGTGGGTGGGCAGCGAGAACAACGTCATACCCCGGCGAACAAGCTCTTTGTCCGGAACCGCCTCAAGCCGGAACCGAACTGCAGCGGCGATTCGCTCGCGGAACTTCAACTCGCTCAGGTCCGACGACTTCAGCCGATCCTCCATCGCCGCGTCGCCGCGCGCGTGAAAGGCCAGTGCCAGATCAACCGCGCCACGGGGGCAAATCGCGCGCGCCAGCGTGTCATCCATATTGCAATCTAAGATAGCTGCACGAAAGCTGGCTTCGGACCAGCCGTCAAACGGCACATGGATCAAAATCGCGTCCAACAACTGCTGCTTGGTGTCTTCATATGTGGTGGTCATGGCGGTTCTCCGGTTCTGGGGACCAGTACTAGACAAGATAGAACGGCTTTGCTATACGGCCAATTCCTGCAATTTCCTTGCAACTCTATCTAGAAAGGTGGTGACAACCACATGCAGGTTAGTGTTCGCGACAATAACGTCGATCAGGCGCTTCGTGCCCTGAAGAAAAAGCTGCAGCGCGAAGGCGTGTTCCGCGAAATGAAGCTCAAGCAACATTTCGAGAAACCGTCCGAGAAAAAAGCGCGCGAGAAAGCTGAAGCGATCCGCCGTGCCCGTAAACTGGCACGTAAGAAAGCACAGCGCGAAGGTTTGCTCTAAAACCTCGCTCGTCCAGCTTTGGATGACACTATTTGACGACCCCCGAGGCATCGCCCGGGGGTTTGTCGTTTTTAGGGTCGGATGATTTATGCCGACTCGGGCCGCCCACGCGCGACAAGCTGCCATTTCCCCCTCAGCAACATTTTGCCCGGCATTTTGCAGCGCAGCGAATCCCGTGGCGGTAGCACTGACCCGCCAAAACTCGCCTCTGAACACGCCATCCCTATGAAGGCCGTATCGAGCCTTTGTAACTGGCGCCGTCTACCACGACAAAAAACCAATCGGAGGCAAAAATGTCGACTGCAAGTAGTATCGAACAAGAAATGCTGGCGCTGATTAACCAAGAGCGCACATCCCGCGGGCTGGACCCCCTACAGCTTGAAACGCGGCTGAACGACTCGTCCGAGGATCACAGTGAATGGATGCTGGAAACTGACAGGTTCAGCCACACCGGCTCGGGTGGTTCCAGCGCCACGCAGCGGATGGAAATGGCCGGGTTCGACTTCTCGGGCAACTGGCGGTCAGGTGAAAACATCGCCTGGCAATCCGAGCGCGGCGCGCCAGGCATCAGCGATGACGTCGCCCAACTTCATCAGAACCTGATGAACAGCCCCGGTCACCGCGCCAATATTCTGAACCCGGATTTCAAATATATCGGAATCGGCATTGAAACCGGCGACATGCAAGGTTTTGACGCTGTGATGGTGACGCAGAACTTTGCTGCCACCCAGGGTGAAGTCATGCTGGACAACGGCTCTGCCACTCCGCCGACGCCACCGGTTGAAGAAACCCCGCAGCCCGAAGAGCCGGTTGCCGAAGTGCCAGAACCCGAGGTTACCGAGCCTGAGGAACCGGTGGCCGAAGTACCTGACCCCGAAGTTACCGAGCCCGAGGAACCGGTGGCCGAAGTGCCTGACCCTGAAGTTACCGAACCCGAGGAACCGGTGGCCGAAGTGCCTGACCCTGAAGTTACCGAACCCGAGGAACCGGTGGCCGAAGTACCTGACCCTGAAGTTACCGAACCCGAGGAACCGGTGGCCGAAGTACCTGACCCCGAAGTTACCGAGCCCGAGGAGCCTGTGGCCGAAGTACCTGACCCCGAAGTTACCGAGCCCGAGGAGCCTGTGGCCGAAGTACCTGACCCAGAAGTTACCGAGCCCGAGGAACCGGTGGCCGAAACGCCCGGAACGGAAGAACCCGAAGAGTTTGCCTGTTTTGACGTTCAGGAGTTTCTTGCCGAGATCCGGACATTCGTCCAATCGATTCAGGCGCAGTTCGACCAGTTTGATTGGAACGACACGGACTATGCCGATGCGGAACCCGAAACCGACGATTTCGATATGGTGATGACCGGCGATGACAATCCTGTGGACGATGTTGAGACTTGCTCTGACATGACCGGGGACAATTCAGGTGATGTCTTTGTGTTCAACTATTATGATTTCGACTGCATGATGGACGCCGCTTAACGGATACTACGGTGCGGGGCGGGGGCGACCCTGCCTCGCACCAAATTCCACTTCAACAGTTCAATAGACTTTTGGAACATACAGATCGTCCGGCAGAATCCGGCGTTCATATTCCGGGTTGTACTTTCGATCCGGCAGATCGACCTTTTCCTGCGGCACATCCGAATACGGGATCTTGGTCAGCAGGTGTTCAATACAATTCAGGCGCTCGCGCTTTTTGTCATTGCCTTCGACGATGTACCAGGGCGCTTCGGGAATGTTCGTGCGGAACAACATATCCTCTTTGGCCTTGGTATAGGATTCCCACCGAATGCGCGATTCCAGATCCATCGGGGACAGCTTCCACTGTTTCATCGGATCGTGAATGCGCATCAGGAATCTCAACTGCTGTTCTTCGTCGGTGATCGAGAACCAATATTTCAGCAGGATGATCCCCGACCGCACCAGCATCCGTTCGAATTCGGGAACGTCCTGAAAGAACTGTTCGACCTGATCTTCACTGGCAAAACCCATGACCCGTTCGACGCCCGCACGGTTGTACCAGGACCGGTCGAACAGAACGATTTCGCCAGCTGCTGGCAGATGCGGCACGTAGCGTTGGAAATACCACTGGCTTTGTTCCCTGCGACTGGGTGCGGGCAACGCAACCACACGTGCAACACGCGGGTTCAGGCGCTGGGTAATCCGCTTGATTACCCCCCCTTTACCGGCACTGTCGCGACCTTCGAACAGGATGCACACTTTGGCACCGGTGTGTTGAACCCAATCCTGAACCCTGATCAGTTCGGCCTGCAATCGCAGCAAGTTCTGGAAATAGACCTTGCGGTCCAGCATGTCCGGATGCTGTTCCTTATAGATCTTGCGAACTTCCATCGACAGCATCGGCTCGCTGAATTCGATTTCGAAATCTTCGTCCAGCGTGTCTTCGAGCTCGGCTTCCAGCCAGTCTTTTGGGGCATCATTGTTTTGGTAAGCCAAGATCTGCTCCTTATCAGTCAACGGGTTCCGACCATACCCAGAGAGTGTGACCGCCTGATGTCATCAGATATAATTGATGAACGCTCCGCGCCGGTTCAATTTCAAGTTGGTGCGGGGCCGTAAAACAGGCAGACGTTCGGTCATTCCTATAATTGAACCGACCTGCGCCTGGATACAAGCGTCCGATTTGACGCAACGCCAGCAGTTAGGCAAAGACTGATCCTTGCACGGCCTTGCCATTTGGGGTTGTCCGACGGCATCAATACGCACCTGAATACATGAGAGAGCCGTGGCGCATTTTGTATCACTTTTGCCATTGATATGGCCCTGGTCCATACTGGTCGCCGGCATGATCAGTGCGGCCTCGGGCCGACGGCAACTTGGCCTGACGCTGCTGTTGGTGTTTGGTCTTGCCGCCCTCGCCCTGGGGCTGGTCACGCCTTTGGCTGTTGGAATTGTTGCTGCCGGATTGCTGGGGGCTGCGGCCCTGAACCATCTTACAGGCACCGGCGCGGCGGTTGGCCACGTCATGTTGATCGGCTGGTGTCTTGCATTGGGCGCGCATCTCGTGCCCGGATTTCAAAACCTGCTGGTGCTGGACCGGGTCTACGCCGGGCCGGGCAGTTCGGCGTTTTCAATGTACTTGAATCTGGACAAGCCAATGGTGCTGTTCGCGGTCTTGCTGGCCTGGCCGGGAATGACCGATTCAGCGAGACCTGTCCGGAGAACACCGTTGCTGGTGGGCCTTGCGACCTTGCCCGCCCTCTTCGCCGTTGGGCTGGCCGCGCAGGCCATCCGGCCAGAGCTCAGCCTGCCGCCTTGGTGGCTGATTTTTGCATTGTCGAACCTGTTTCTGACCTGCTTGACGGAAGAGGCTTTTTTCCGCGGGTACTTGCAGTCGCTTATTGCGTCCAAACTTGGTGCAGCACTTGGCGTATCTCTGGCCGGCCTGCTGTTTGGTCTCGCTCATTTTCCGGGCGGTCCGGCCCTGGTCGCTTATGCCGCGATTCTTGGTGCGGCCTGTGGCTTGGGGTTTTATACGACCGGTCGGTTGTGGGTGCCCGTTCTGATGCATTTCGGCTTCAATGCCGTGCATCTGATCCTGTTCACCTACCCGACACCGGCCTGACGGTCACACCGGCAAGGCCGTCGTCTTGAACACGGTGCGCAAAGCAAATGAGCTTTGCATTTGCGCTACGCCGGGCAAACGCGACAGGTACTGACGGTGAATTCGGGCGAAATCCTCGGTGTTCTCGGCGACAACCTTCAGAATATAGTCCGCCGTCCCCGCCATAAGATGACACTCCAGAACGTCGGGAATACGCGCCACCGCTTTTTCGAACGCATCCAAAAGCTCTTCGGCTTGCCCCTGCAAGGTGATCTCAACAAACACGGTGGTCGGGACGTTCATCTTGCGTGCGTCCAGCAACGCCACATAGTTTCGAATGTACCCTTCGGCCTCAAGCCGTTGGACCCGCCGGTGACATGCCGACGGCGACAGATTCACCTGATCTGACAGCTCGGCATTCGACATCCTGCCGTTTCTCTGCAGGGCGGCCAGAATCTTTCTATCGGTCGTATCAAGGCTCATTGGCGCAAGTCCTTTGCAAGAAATTCTAATAATACCGAAGATTCTCGCAAAGAAAACCCAAATGACGGGCAGAGTTTCACAGAAATTGCATCCCGAATTGCACATAATTTGGGCAGTTTATGAATGGAGGAGCGAGAAATGAAAATCGGTTGCCCCAAGGAAATCAAACCCCAGGAATTCCGTGTTGGCATGACCCCCAACGCTGCGCAAGAAGCTGTTGCGCGCGGCCACGAGGTCATCATTGAAACCAATGCCGGCATGGGTTCCGGCTTTGACAACGACTCGTATGTTGCCGCAGGTGCGCGCATCGTCGACACCGCAGAAGAAGTTTTTGCGACCGCGGACATGATCGTAAAGGTCAAAGAACCTCAGGCGGTCGAGCGCAAGATGCTGCGTGAAGGCCAGCTGCTGTTCACCTACCTGCACCTGGCACCCGATCCAGACCAGACCCACGACCTGCTGGCGTCGGGCTGCACCGCGATTGCCTATGAGACCGTAACCGACCGCAACGGCGGCCTGCCGCTGTTGGCGCCGATGTCCGAAGTCGCCGGTCGTCTGGCACCTCAGGTCGGTTCGTGGACCTTGCAGAAGGCCAATGGCGGCCGCGGTGTTCTGATGGGTGGCGTTCCCGGTGTTGGCCCGGCCAAAGTCATCGTGATCGGCGGCGGCGTTGTTGGCACGCACGCAGCCAAGATCGCGGCCGGCATGGGCGCTGATGTCACCGTTCTAGACCGGTCTCTGCCACGCCTGCGTTATCTCGACGACGTCTTCGGCGGCACCTTCAAAAGCCAGTACTCGACAGCTGGCGCCACGGCCGAGCTGATCCAGGAAGCGGACATGGTCATCGGTGCGGTTCTGATCCCGGGCGCCGCGGCACCCAAGCTGATCTCGCGCGCGCAGCTGTCTACCATGAAACCCGGTGCGGTACTGGTTGACGTTGCGATCGACCAGGGCGGCTGCTTTGAAACCTCCAAAGCGACCACCCATGCCGATCCGATCTATGATGTGGACGGCGTCATGCACTACTGCGTTGCCAACATGCCGGGCGCGGTTGCTCGGACCTCGACCATCGCATTGGGTAACGCAACCATGCCGTTCCTGCTGGCGCTGGCGGGTAAAGGCTGGAAGAAAGCATGTCAGGACGATCCGCATTTGCTGGCAGGTCTGAACGTCCATGCCGGTCAGCTGACCTACGAAGCTGTTGGAACGGCGCTGGGTCTGGATGTTGTCTCGCCCGAGGCAATCGTCAACGCCTAAAGCACTCCCGCCCCTGAAAGTAGCCGCTGAAGCGGCGGCTTTACAGCGTTGGGCATGGCGGCGCGCCTTTGGCGCGCCGCTTTTCTTTTGATCGAACGACTTTTGCACCAACAAAAAAACGCCGCGCTAAAGCCCGGCGCCGGGCCCAACCGGAGGAGAGCATTTCCAATGCCCGCGCGACGGGCGGGAGCATTTACCCTTCTTTGTGAATTTCCACAGAATGCGGGTAGGGAATCGAAACGCCTTTGGCGTCAAACGCTTCCTTCACGGTTTTGGTCAGGTCGAACTTCACATCCCAATAGTCCGCGGCCGCGCACCACAGGCGCGCCGTCAGATCGACCGAGCTGTCACCCAAATTTGTCACACGCGCCCAAGGTTCCGGATCACTGTGGATACGGTCATCGGCCTTTGCCACATCCAGAATGATCTTCATCGCCTCATCAGCGCTATCACCGTAATCAATGCCGAACACCAGATCGACACGCCGCGTGTCATGCGCCGAGTAGTTCGTGATGATCGATCCCCAGGATTGTCCGTTGGGAACGATGATCTGAACGTTATCCGGCGTCACCAGCTCGGTCGTGAACAGGTTCAGATCCTTTACAGTGCCTGCGGTGCCGCCGATATCGACATACTGACCCAGCTTGTAGGGGCGGAAGACGACCAGCATAACGCCCGCAGCAAGATCGCTCAGCGTTCCCTGAAGAGCCAAACCGATGGCCAGAGAAGCAGCACCCAAAATGGCGACGATGCTTGTCGCCTGAATGCCAAAGATGCCCAGCACTGCAACCAGTACCATTGCCAATATGACCCATTTCACCAGACTGGCGACGAAATTCCCAAGCGTCTGATCAATATGCGGTGTCGCATTGATCCGGCGCCGGACTACACCGGCAATGGCACCAGCAATGATCCATCCAAGGATCAGTACTACCAGCGCTTTGACTGCGCTTATGATCAGTGGGGCATAGGCACCCACCTGTGTTACGATATCATCCACGCGCATCTCCTTTCGATTCACGGCAAACCCGCGTCTCTCAGCGCGGGATTGCCGGAATAGTGATCCATAAGCGCGCTTCGGTCTAGGTGTGAGATACGCAGGTTTTCCCCGTTGTTCTCACGTACACAGCCCCTGACCTTGTATGCACAGCCCGGATACTGGCAAGACTGGGCAATTGTACCTACCTATTGCACGCAACCCATGACAGGAGCCCCCCATGCTGGATACCGCCTCTCACCCGATAACGGCACGCTGGCCTGCGCAGTTTCCCGACAGGATTCAGCTCTATTCTTTCCCCACGCCGAACGGCGTCAAAGCGTCAATCATGCTGGAAGAAACCGGCCTGTCCTATGAAGCCCATCGGGTTACGCTGTCAGACTCGGATGTCAAAAGCCCCGAATTCCTGTCATTGAATCCCAACAATAAAATCCCGGCGATCATCGACCCCAATGGTCCGGACGGAGAACCCATTGGTCTGTTCGAAAGCGGAGCGATCCTGATATATCTCGCCGAGAAAAGCGGCAAGTTTCTGGGTCAGACCAAAGCCGACAAGTATCGCGTGATCCAATGGGTGATGTTCCAGATGGGCGGCATCGGTCCGATGTTCGGGCAACTGGGCTATTTTCACAAATTCGCAGGCAGCGAGATCGAAGACCCGCGCCCCCGCGAACGCTACGTGAACGAGGCCAAGCGACTGCTGAATGTCCTGAACCAACAGCTTGAAGGTCAGGATTGGATTGCCGGAGACTATTCGATTGCCGATATCGCAATCGCGCCGTGGCTGCGCGGGCTCGAATTCTACAATGCCCACGACCTTGTCGGCTGGGAAGACCACGCCAATCTGGTGGCCTATCTTGACCGGTTCCTAGAGCGACCCGCGGTGCAAAAAGGCCTGGTTACGCCGCCCCGGGACTGATTGCTTCGGCGACCTTTTCGGCAATCATGATAGTGGGCGCATTGGTATTGCCGCCGACCAAAGTCGGCATGACCGATGCGTCCACCAACCGCAGCCCCTCGACCCCATGAACCCGACCTTCGGTATCGACAACGGCCATATCGTCGATCCCCATCTTGCAGGTGCCTACCGGGTGATAGATCGTGTCGGCACGGCTGCGGATATCAGCCTCCAAGGCCTGATCACTGCCGTCATGGGCATAGAGTCGCTTTTCGCGCCAGGGTTCCAGCGGTTCGGATTCGAGAATTGATTCCATGATACGAGCCCCGCGCTTCAACAGATCCAGATCGCGGTCATCGCTGAGATAAGCCGGATCAATACGCGGAGGCTCTCCTGCCCGGTCCGAGGTTAGCCCAACGCTGCCCCTGCTGAACGGGCGCAACACACAGACATGGCACGAATACCCGTGCGGCAAGTGAATCTTGCGCATGTGGTCGTCAACGATTCCGACAACAAAGTGCAGTTGAAGATCCGGTTTGGAAACGGATGGATCAGATTTGAAGAACGCGCCGCCTTCGGCAAAGGGAGTCGCAAACAGCCCCTCTCCAGTGCGGCGCCAGGCCAACCCCGCCTTAGCCAGGTTCCATAGCCCGCCCGGGGTCAGCCCGATGACATCCTTACGTTTCGAATGATAGCTGAGGACATAGTCCAGATGGTCCTGCAGATTCTGACCAACGCCGGGCAAGTCGTGCAGAACAGGAATACCGTGCTGTTTCAACTCGGCCTCGGGCCCGATGCCGGACAACATCAGTAATTGTGGCGAACCAAAAGCACCCCCCGAAAGGATGACTTCACGGCGGGCGCGAACCTCGACGGCCTTACCTTTCTGACGCAGCAAAACCCCGGTTGCGCGCTTTTTGTCAAAAAGGATCTTCTGGGCTTCTGCCCCTGTCATGATTGTCAGGTTCGGCCGCGATTTGACGTCCCGCAAATAGGCCGCAGCTGCCGAGCAGCGTTCACCCTTATGCGCCCCGTCGTGGAACTGCGTGACCTGATACAGGCCCGCGCCTTCCTGTGTCGGCCCGTTGAAATCCTTTGTCTTGCGAATCTGTTGCTGACCGCAGGCCTCGACAAACGCATGAGAGATGGCACGCGGCTCAGACTGGTCCGATACATGCAAAGGGCCGCCGCCGCCATGCAGATCATCCGCACCGCGCGCATTGCCCTCGGTCTTGCGGAAGTAAGGCAGGACATTCTTCCAATTCCAACCTTCACACCCCAAATCCGCCCATTCATCATAGTCGCTGGGATGACCACGCACGTAAAGCATGGCATTGATCGCCGATGAGCCCCCCAGCGCTTTGCCGCGTGGCTGAAACCCTTTCCGACCATTCAACCCGGGCTGGCGCACCGTTTGAAAGGCCCAATTATTCAGCTTGGGTCGCCCCGACACCATGGCCGCCACCAAGGCCGGAGCCCGGATCACCAGATCCTCACCCGCCCCGCCCGCTTCGATCAGGCAAACGCTTGTGTCTGGTTGTTCGCTCAGCCGCGCGGCCATCACACAACCAGCGGACCCGCCGCCCACGATGACGTAATCGAATTCCATGGCTGCTCTCCCCCACTGCCCTATCAGACGGTAGAAAGCGCTTTGAAATCAGGCAAGCGGAACGTAGCGTGAGCTATTTTGGCAGGGCGCCCGTCAGAACATAGCGCAGCACATCAACCACTTGGCCCGGATGCTCGGCCACAGCCAGCGCCGCAGCGTCCACTTCTTTAAGCGCGTGCTGGTGATCAGGACCGTGCAGCACAATCAAGGACTTTCCCAAAGCCGCAGCATAACCCGCATCGAAGGCTGCATTCCACTGTTTGTACTTCTCGCCGAACCGGACCACGACCACATCGGCATCCGCAATACCCTTGCGCGTGCGGATCGCGTTGACCATCGCGCCCTTGTGGTCATGCCAATACTTGTTCGGCTCGGCCCCCAGAATGGCCACACCGCAATCGTCGCTGGCCGCGTGATCGGTGATCGGACTGTTGAAAGTGACATCCAAACCTTGAGCACCCTCAATGATCTGTTCCCGCCAGTCGGTGTGGATTTCGCCAGATAGGTAAACGTTCAGCATCTTTTGTACTCCGCAAAAACAGAAAGGGCGCGACCGCCCCCTCATCTTTTCAAAAACACTCCCGCCAGCGGCGGCCAAGCATCAACCGCGTAATGTACCGCCTGTTGCCTTGGTAACCTTGGCGATGATCTTTTCGGCCACCGCTTCGATGTCTTTTTCCTTCAGCGTCGCATCCGTCGGCTGCAGGCGCACGGTGATGGCCAGTGATTTCTTGCCTTCACCCAGGCTGCCGCCAATGAATTCGTCAAAGACGCGGACGTCCTCGACCAGAGCTTTGTCGGCGCCGGCTGCGGCGTTCACCAATGTCAGCGCCTCGACGCTCTCGTCGACGACGAATGCAAAGTCACGCTCGACCGCCTGCAAATCACGCAGTTCAAGCGCGGCGCGGGTAGCGCCGGATTTACGCGGCAGAGGCACCTCTTCTGGCCAGATGGTGAAGGCCATCGCCGGGCCTTTGATGTCCATCGCCTGCAACACCTGTGGATGCAGTTCGCCAAAGACACCCAACACCTTTTTGGGACCCAGACAAATTTTGCCGTGACGACCCGGATGCCACCAGGCGTCACCGTCGCGCAGGACCTGCACCTTGGCGGGTGCACCAATGGCCGTCAGCACGGCCTCGGCATCTGCTTTGGCATCGAACACGTCAACTGGGCGTGAGGCACCGTGCACGTCCTTGGGGCCGTTGCGACCGACAAGCAGCCCGGTAATCTGGGTTTTCTGATCGCCAGGTTCGCCGTCATGGAAAACCGGGCCAACCTCGAACAGCGCGACATCTGCATACCCTCGCGCCTGATTACGGGCGGCGGCCTGCAGCAGACCGGGCAGCAGATCCGGGCGCATATGGCTCATCTCGGACGAGATCGGATTTTCCAACTGCGTCGCTTCATCCCCGCCACCGAACAAGGCAGCCGAAGCCTGATCGATGAATGTATAGCTGACGCATTCATTGTACCCCAGCGCCGCACAAGTGCGACGCGCCATCGACTGACGTCGCTGCGACGGGGTCATCACCGCCTTGGGAATACCATCCGTCACACGCGGCAGCGGCTTGCCCTGCAATTTGGTCAGGGATGCGATACGCGCGACCTCTTCCACCAGATCGGCTTCGCCCATGATATCGGGACGCCAGCTGGGGACATGGGCCATCTCGCCTTCCAGACGGAAGCCCAAACGGGTCAGGGTCTGGCGTTGCTCGCTTTCCGGAATATCCATGCCCACCAGCGACTGCACGCGTTCAGCGTCCAGCTTGTAAGCGCGCGAGTGATCCGGTGCCTTGCCAGCTTCGACCACTTTCGAGGCTTCGCCACCGCAGATATCCAGGATCATCTGCGTCGCATGTTCTAACCCTTCCAGCGTGTATTCAGGGTCCACGCCACGTTCGAACCGATAACGCGCGTCCGAGTTGATCTTAAGCGCACGGCCGGTCAACGCGATCTGCACATAATCCCAAAACGCGCTTTCAAGGAACACATTCACGGTGTCCTCGGTACAACCAGTTTCCTCACCGCCCATGATCCCGGCAATCGACTCCGGGCCCTTATCGTCCGAAATCACCATCATACCGGGCTGCAGAGTGTATTCTTTCTCGTCCAGCGCAACCAGCTTTTCACCGCCCTTGGCACGGTGAACGCGCAGGTTGCCCTGCACCTTGTCCGCATCGAAAACGTGCAGCGGGCGATTCTGGTCGAACGTCATATAGTTGGTGATATCCACCAACGCCGAGATCGGACGCAGGCCAATTGCCTTCAACTGATCCTGCAGCCATTGCGGGCTGGGGCCATTCTTGACTCCTTTGATCAGGCGGCCGGTGAAATGCGGCGCACCGTCCAGCGTATCCTCGTCGATCGTCACCTTGATCGGGCTTTCGAACTCACCCGGCACCGGTGTATAGCCGCGTTCTTTCAGCGTACCGACGCCACGTGCAGCCAAATCGCGAGCGATCCCGGCCACGCCCAGCGCGTCGGGGCGGTTCGGCGTGATGGCGATTTCGATCATCGTATCAACTTTTGCCGGCTCGTTCTCGGCCAACCAGTCGACGAATTTGTCGCCGACTTTGCCCGAGGGCAGCTCGATGATGCCGTCATGTTCTTCTGACAGCTCCAGCTCCCGCTCCGAGGCCATCATGCCAAAGCTTTCGACGCCGCGGATCTTGCCCACGCTGATCGTCAGATCCAGACCGGGGATATACATGCCCGGCTTACAGACCACGACCGTGATACCTTCGCGTGCGTTGGGTGCGCCGCAGATGATCTGCAGATCGCCTTCGTCAGTCGCGACCGTGCAAACGCGCAGCTTATCCGCATCCGGGTGCTTTTCCGCGTGCTTCACATAGCCCAGCGTAAAGCCTGCCAGACGGTCCGCAGGGTTCACGATCTCTTCGACTTCCAGTCCAAGATCGGTCAGCGTCTCTGCAATCTCATCCACCGACGCATCGGTGTCGAGGAGGTCTTTCAGCCAGGAAAGAGTGAATTTCATCGGTCGGTATCCGCCAGTAAATCTAGGGTCAGACCGCGTTTAACGGATATTGCGGACAGGGGAAAGAGGGTGCGGGGGGCTTGGGCGCCTACTCTTCCGCGACCGTGTTGGAAACGCCCTCTGCACCGGCAAACACGGCTAGGATCCGTGCGATATCTTCACCTGAATTCACCCCTGCATGAGGGGAGCGGAATGCCTCAACCAGCGCATCACCGGTTTTGTAGGTTTTGGTCCCGGCATCCCCGTAATCCACGGTGATTTCACCCTCTAGCATGTAAGCCGCCAATGGGGCCTCATGCCGGTGCCAGCCGGTTTTTTGGCCGGGCTGCATGGTCACGATGGCCATGGTTATCTGCGCCTTGCCTTCGGGGTATTCCAGCGGTTCACCAATCACGGACTTACCGGTCTGCAACAGAACTTCAACCGGCGGATACGTATCGCGCGCCAGAACAGGTGTGGTTGCAAGGATCAGGGCGCTTAGCAGCAAGGTTCGCATCGGGCAGTTCCATTTTCGGATCATTCCGGGCAACCAGGCTGGAAATACCCGTCCAAGTCAAATGATCAGGGGTATGTCGGTTCACGCCCCAACAGTTCATCCAACTGCCGCCCAAGCCAGCCATGCGGGATGAAATGCCCGCCGGGATGCGTATCCAGTGATACCTGCCCCTGCGCACAATCGGTCCATTCCACCCGGCTGAGTGTCAGGATCGGCACAACACTCCAATCCCCGCGCGGCGTCGCGGTTTCACACCCGAATTTCTGCCGCCACAGCGCCACTGGATAAGTCGTGTCCCCGCCCGGCCCAAAGGGGAAATCCATTACGGTGTCGCTGGTCCCGTGCACATGGCGCACCTCGGCCGGGGCTTGCGGGCAGTGCTCGGTCTGACGGATCGACCCCGCGACCGCCAGCAAGGCAGCCGTGTCATTGCCCGACTGGCAGACATAGCGCCACGCCATCGCACCACCAAAGGAATAGCCCGATACATAGATGCGTTCCGGATCAATCGGATAGCGTTTGGCGACGTCCTCAAGCACCCGGTCGGCAAAGGGGACATCGCGCGTGTCCGAGGTCCAGAAATCCCAGCTTTTGCCCAACCCGTTCGGGGCCACCAACAACACGCCGCGCAGCTTCGTGGCTCCGGCAATACGCTCATGGTTCACCACCACGGTCCCCTGCCGCGCCCATCCGTGGAAATGCAGTAGCACCGGCAGAGGTGTCTCGCCATCCCACCCGTCCGGTTCCAGCACATGATACGAGCGGTCACCGACCTGACAGGCGGTGTCGCCGTGGCAGGTATCCACGGCGGCAGCTTGAGAGGCAGTCAGTAGGAGGAGGCAGAGCAGTCGATATATCATGCGCGGGAACTTACAACCTCAATTCTCCGCGTCACTTCAAAAGTGCGTCAAGGCACATACGTAGCTCAACAAAGTCGGTCCTGCTGATTGGGAAAAAACCAGTGTTCCAAAGCAAATCACGCTAAGCACAAAGAACCGCCCCGCCCACTTGTGCCGCCACTCCATTTGACCCAATCTTTTTGAAAAGAAATTTGTCCAACCATTTAATGTGCGTGAAGGAAAGACATCTTTTTCTACAACCGGTATCTGGCTCATAGACGCGGCAAACAAAGCTATCGCAGCTAGTAGAAAAATCGCGGTGAAGGTAACGAGAATGGCCGAAGGCGAATTGTCAAAAAAAAATATACTTGGTGGGCCTGCCTCTTCCTTACTTACCGCCGTTTGAACAAGCTTAAGGACGCTGAGGCCTCCAAACACACTTGAAGACAGTGCAAGGTTTCTCTTTGAGCGATCTTGCAGTCCATTTACAATTCTTATCGTACGCTGAACCGGGTTAGGGAAGATTTCCTCTGGTTTCTTCGGATCACAAATTGGGCAACATTTCAAATAGTTGTCACTGGCATCGCAAAATGCTCCATGTTCCGAGCACAGATATCGACCGCTACTAACTTCGGTATAAGTCCATTCCTTATCGCTCACCGCGACAAGCCACCATGCAGGTTCGGCATATCCAGCGCGGCGAACCCATAGTGGCGCAGCCAGCGCAGGTCGCTATCAAAGAACGCCCGCAAATCCGGAATGCCGTATTTCAGCATAGCCAGACGGTCGATGCCGATGCCAAAGGCAAAGCCCTGATAGACCTCCGGATCAATCCCACCGGCAGCGATCACCTTGGGGTGGACCATGCCCGAACCCAGAATCTCCATCCAGTCGTCGCCCTCGCCGATCTTCAGCTGGCCGTTATCCCAGGAACAGCGGATATCGACCTCGGCCGACGGTTCGGTGAAGGGGAAGTGCGAGGCGCGGAAGCGCAGTTCGACGTCGTCGACCTCGAAGAACGCCTTCACGAACTCTTCTAGAACCCATTTCAGGTTCGCCATCGAGATGTCCTTGTCGATGGCCAGACCTTCGACCTGATGGAACATCGGGGTGTGGGTCTGGTCATAGTCTGCACGGTACACGCCGCCCGGACAAATGATGCGGATCGGCGCGCCCTGTTTCTCCATCGAGCGGATCTGCACCGGCGACGTATGGGTGCGCAGCACGTGCGGCGGGCGATTGTCGCCCTCGGCGCGGTGCATGTAGAACGTGTCCATCTCGGCCCGCGCGGGGTGGTGGCCGGGGATGTTCAGCGCGTCAAAATTATGCCAGTCTGTTTCAATCCGCGGCCCTTCGGCCACCGAGAAACCCAGTTCGGCAAAGATCGCGGTCAGCTCCTCGGTCGCCTGGCTAACCGGGTGGATCGAGCCCTGACGGCGCGCGCGGGTCGGCAAGGTAACATCCAGCCATTCGGTGCGCAGACGTTCATCCAGCGCGGCATTGGCCAAAGCGGCTTTCTTGGCGGACAGGGCCGAGTTGATCTCATCCTTCAGGGCATTCAGCGCGGGGCCTGCAACCTGGCGTTCCTCGGGCGTCATCTTGCCCAACTCGCGCATCTTCAGCGCAACCTCGCCCTTTTTGCCGACAGCCGCGACACGGATCGCTTCGAGCGCGTTTTCGTCGCCTGCATCGGCGATCTGACCCAGATATTTTCCCTTAAGATCGTCCATGACGGTTCCCTGAATGCTGTTGAAGCCCTGCTATCACAGCAGTCTGCGAAAGCAAGAGGGGCGGATCAGATCGCCCGCAGCATTGCCACTTGTGGGCCGCACCGGACCGGGCGAACGGTCGGGCCATAGCTTTGCGGCTGATCCAAAAGCTCGGGGAACAGGGCGAACAGCTCGTCTGCGGCTTCGCGGTCAAGACTCGACAGGCCCTGCGCCCCGGGAAAGAAGCTTTCCGAGATCAGGCCAGAGGTCGACACCAGTTGATGCCGGTCAAAGAACAGGTGGACATAGTGGACAAGGTCACAAGGCGCGGATGTGATGGTCGTGTCATTGACCATTGATTTGGCCGCGACAAGGACCTCATCTTCTCCGAACAACAGCTGCGCCTGCCAACCTGCGACCAGCAGACGGTGTTGCGGCGAGACGTAAATGTCCCTTTCTGCCCCCAACGCACCGGAACGGATGCGAACGGGTGCAAACCGACCCCGTCCTGAAACAGTGCGGCCACCGGCCCAGCGAATGATGCAAGCGCCATCGTCCTGCGTCAGCACCAGGTCACCCGGCCCCAGAGATTCAACCCTGCGCGGACCATCCGGCGTGTCGACCAACGTGCCAGCCGCGAAACACGGCGCGCCTGAATCGCCGGGCGAGAGCGGCGCATGTACCAGTGTGTCCGGATTGGGCTGATTGAATTGCAGGGTTGTCGTGGTTTGGTTCGGCCCAACAAGAACCGGCAGATTTTCCGAAGTTTCCCCGGCAGCCAACCCGTTTTGGGCGACGATATCGGTGGTTCCGCCACCGATATCGTAGAAATCGATGACCTCATCCGTCGACGTATTGGTCAGCGCATAGGCTTCATAGTTGGTAGATCCACCGCCATTGGGATCGGTCAGCAGGATCGGAAAGAAATCCGCTGAAATCACAGAGACCTGTTCGTTATTGTCGGGGTCTATCGAGACCTGAACCGACGGGTGATCCAGCGGAATTTCGATCCCGACCTGACCATTCGCCTGATAGAAGGACACAGTGAAATTGGCCGGATCCTCATCGGATCTCAGCGCAACCTCTAGGAACTCGGACACACCGCTTTGGGCGGCGTAGGCATTGGAATAATGCAGTTCGCTGATACGGGCCATGACGCCATCACGCTCGGGAATATCCCGCCAATCATACTCGAAGGACCCTGCCACATGGCAAGGTCACATCGCGTTAATTGGCAAATACTCTCCTAAAGGCAACAGACCTAAAAGACGGTCAGTAACTGAAATCGGGATAAATCCGGGTCAGATCGCCGTTCCAGTCGCCGTTATAGTGATCCAGCAATTCATCCGCCGGAACCTTGCCTGTTTCGATACTGTCCTTGAGCGCATTCAGGAAATGCGTCTCATCCGGTACCAACCCACCTGCACCGGGAAAGGCGCGGGATTTCAGGCCAGCTTGGGCAATCGAAACCACCTCACCAGCCAGATCGTGCATGTTGATATCGCCGACCTGCGCCTGCAAACCGTCCCGGGCCGCGGCAACCCGCAGCTCTTCGCGCGTTTCGGCGTCCCAGCCTTTAACCAGATCCCAGGCCGCATCCAACGCACCCTGATCATAGGTCAGACCCACCCAGAATGCGGGCAAGGCACACAGGCGCCGCCATGGGCCACCATCGGCCCCGCGCATCTCCATGAACTTCTTGATCCGCGCCTCGGGGAAGGCTGTGGTCAGGTGATCCGCCCAGTCAGACAACGTCGGCGTTTCGCCCGGCAATGCAGGAAGTTTGCCTTCCAGAAAATCACGGAAGGACTGGCCCAGCGCGTCGATATACTTGCCGTCGCGATAGACGAAATACATCGGCACATCCAAGGCGTACTCGACCCAGGCTTCGAACCCGAACCCGTCTTCGAACACAAAGGGCAGCATACCGGTGCGCGCATCATCCAGATGCCGCCAGATATAGCTGCGCCAGCTTTTCTGACCGTTTGGCTTACCCTCAAAGAACGGGGAATTGGCAAACAGTGCGGTTGCCACAGGCTGCAACGCCAGCGCGACGCGCAGCTTTTGCACCATGTCAGCCTCGGATCCAAAGTCGATATTGACCTGAACCGTACACGTCCGGCGCATCATCGACCGGCCCATGGTGCCGACCTTTTCCATGTAGTCATTCATCAGCCGGTAACGCCCCTTGGGCATCAGCGGCATTTCCTCGTGGGTCCAGATCGGGGCGGCCCCAAGGCCGATGAAGCCGACACCGATCTTGTCCGCGATATCCTTCACATCGCGCAGATGCGCGTTCACCTCGTCACAGGTTTCATGAATGGTCTCAAGCGGCGCACCTGACAATTCCAACTGCCCACCGGGTTCCAGCGAGACATTGGCGCCGTCCTTTTCCAACCCGATCAGCTTGCCAGCCTCTTCCACCGGAGCCCAGCCGTGCAGATCGCGCAGCCCCTGCAGCACCGCAAGAATGGAACGCTCACCCTCAAAGGGCAGCGGTTTCAGCGTGTCTTTGCAATAGCCGAACTTCTCATGTTCGGTTCCGATGCGCCAATCCTGTTTGGGCTTGCAGCCCGATTCCAGATATTCGGCCAGTTGCTCATGGCGTTCGATCGGTCCGCCGCCGGACTGGGGAATGGACATGAACCGTGCTCCGATCCTGATGTGTCTGTCGTTTGGTCAGTCGTGGTCTTAAACCGCGCCAGTGTCAATGCAGCCTCAAATGGGCCGGACGCAGAGGGGTACGTTCCCAAATAACCACAGGATGCGTCGCGCCACCGTTCAGTTCCGACAGCATTTGTTCAGTTTTCAAACCCGGAAGGGCCGAGAACACATCGAACAGCGCTTCGGCACCTTCCGCATTCACAGGAATGTGAAGCGTCGGCTGCCCCTGTTGATCCAAAATCCAATGCGCCGGGGACGATGTCGGGTCCAGCGCAAGGCGCTCGATTTCACGTGTCGCAACGATGCCGCCTGTCAGCGGTCCTAGATAAGTGATCTGACCTTCATCGATGGTCACCAGACCAGGGCCACCTGCACCGGTTCGGAACCGGGCACGTTGAATGCCAATAACGACCAGCGCCACCGAGACTGCGATCAGAACCCAGCCCAGCCAACCCAGCAATCCACCGGGTCCGCCGATCCAGCTGAGGCCGACCAACAAGACGACCCCTGCCACCAGCACTTCGCGCCAGCGCCACAGGGCCAGTTTGGCTTCGGGTCGGATGAAACTCATGCCGTGTCCTCGGGGTTTTTGAACAGAATCAGGGAATAGTGGCCTGCTGGCCGGAACCCAATTGCTATATAGGCACGCGCGGCGGCATCGCTAGCGGCAAACAGAACAGCGCGGGTTGCGCCGTTGCTGTGCGCCTCGCGTAGATGCAGCGCCACTGCCAGTCGCGCGTATCCATGCCCCCGAAGATCGGGCGGCGTGTACACGCCCCCAATCTGGACAACCTCTGGCAAACGCGAGTTGAATCCGGTCATTCCTACCGGCTGGTTATCCATCAACAAGGCCCGATGAGAATCGCGTTCGATATAGGTAGCGATATCTTTTTGTGCCTGAGGTTGCGCGCGTTCGGGGTCAAAGCCCATTGCTTCGATCAGATAGTCTTGCCGCCATCCCACTGTTGTAGATCGGCGCAGTTCATCCAGCGGCACCAGTTCCGCGCCGGTGGCGTCCGGCATGACAAGTCGACTCAGATCCAGCGAGAATCCCGGCTCGTCACTGTTTAGGGTTGCAGGCCGACCTTCCCATCCCGCAAGCTGCATGATCCGACCGGCTTGAGTGGCGTCAGCCGCCAGGCCGAACAACCTGCGCCCCCGGATCAGGCGAATCGCATGGCTCAGGTCTTCGTCCGAGCATTCTGGGCATTGCGGCAGAACCATACCTTCATTTGTGATTCCAAAAACCGCCCGCGGACCTTCACCCAATGTCCACAAGTTCACGGCGCGCGGGTCTGAGCCGCGCAAGCCGAAGTCCCGCAGGTTCGCCAGAGGGAACATGGACGTCTGGATGTGTTCGAACAGGAACCTGTCGATCTTTGGAACGTCTGCGCCTTGCGCTTCTTGCCAGTTCACGCCCAATCTCCCAGCGCCTGCTGCCACATGGTCAGCGCCGCAACGGCAGCCGTATCCGCGCGCAAGATGCGCGGGCCAAGGCTGACCACATGTGAATAAGGCAACGCGGCCAACCTCGCGCGTTCACGCTCGGAAAAGCCACCTTCGGGGCCGATGAGAATAGCCCAGGGTTGGTCCGTTTCATTGCCAGCCAACCGCAGGGCCGAGCCTACCTCGGCCTCGTCGCAGAACATCAGTTGCCGCCCCTCGGGCCAGCTTTCCAATACGCGATCCAATCGCTGCAGATCAGCCACCTCGGGCACAAATGTTCCACCGCATTGCTCGGTCGCCTCAACAGCGTGCGCCTGCAATCGGTCCTGACGAATGCGTTCCGCATTAGTGAATTCCGTCTGCACCGGCATGATCCGCGCCGCGCCCATTTCCGCTGCCTTTTCAACGATAAAGTCAGTGCGCGCCTTTTTGATTGGCGCGAACAGGAACCACAGATCTGGGGGTAATTGCAGCGGTTTGGATTGCTCAACGCAGGACAAGACGCCGCCCCGCTTGCCCGCCTCGGCCACTTCGGCCAGCCACTCTCCTTCCTGTCCGTTGAACAGCGCGACCTGTCCACCAACGGACAGGCGCATGACGCCAAACAGGTAATGGGCCTGCTCGCGCGTCAAAGGAACCGATTGCCCCTGACCCAGAGGGTGCTCTACATACAGTCTGATCTTTGCACTCATGAGACCTTACATATGCAAGGCAATGCCCCAACACCAGACGGTCAGGTTGCCGACGCTGTCAGCGGCAACTGGGTCGATTCATATGCGCCCGCGTTCACCCGCCCCTACCTGCGCCTCAGCCGGGCAGACAGGCCCATCGGCACGTGGTTGCTGTTGATTCCCTGCTGGTGGGGATTGGCGCTGGCCATCCTCAGCGACGGCACCCCGCGGTGGGAGGATCTGTGGATCGCCATTGGCTGCGCCTTTGGCGCATTTCTGATGCGCGGTGCTGGCTGTACGTGGAACGACATCACCGACCGCGAATTCGATGGTCAGGTCGAACGCACACGGTCCCGCCCAATCCCATCCGGTCAGGTCAGCGTGCGCCAAGCCGCGATCTGGATGGGACTGCAATGCCTGCTGGCGCTGATGATTCTGCTGACATTCAACCAAGCCGCAATTGCGATGGGTGTGCTATCGCTTTTGCCAGTAACGATATACCCGTTTGCCAAGCGATTCACGTGGTGGCCGCAGGTGTTTCTGGGGCTGGCCTTCAACTGGGGTATCCTGCTGACCTGGGCCGCGCACACGGGAACCGTAAACATACCCGCAATCACGCTATATCTGGCCGGGATCGCGTGGACGCTGTTTTACGACACGATCTATGCCCATCAGGACGCCGAAGATGACGAGCTGATCGGGATCAAGTCCACCGCCCGGCTGTTTGGCGCCGACACTGCGCGATGGTTGAAGTATTTCCTGATGGCCACAGTGGCCCTGATGGGGCTGGCAATCATTGACGCCGCGACGACCCAGGCGTCAATCATTGCTCTGGTGGTGGCCCTTGGCGGGCCTTGGGCGATGGGGTGGCACATGGCATGGCAACTGCGTGGACTTGATATCGAGGACAACGCCAAACTGCTGCAATTGTTCCGCGCCAACCGTGACACCGGCCTTATTCCGCTGATCTTCCTTTGCGTCGCCTTGTTGCTCTGATTGCACACGGCCATTTGCCTCTGTAAGAGTTCTGAACACTCACCCGAGGAGTCGATAGTTCGCACATGCGTCTGCCTTATATCTTCGTCGTTGCCTTTGTCTTCCTTGCGTCCGCTGGGCTGTCTCTGCTGGCGGCAAGCTTTGCCGTAACAAAGGTCGAAGAAGCCTCGGAATTCGCCGTTCGGCGTGCGCTGGACCTAAAAGGCCATAACTGGGCCGAGGTCCAGTCAGACGGGCTGCGGGTGGTTCTGACCGGCACCGCCACGGATGAGGCCACACGATTTAACGCTTTGACGGCAGCGGGGACCGAGGTCGACACCTCGCGCGTGATTGATGACATGGAGGTCGCGCCCTCGACGCAGCTGGCCTCTCCGCGCTTTTCAGCCGAAATTCTGCGCAATGACAGCGGTATCTCGGTTATTGGTCTGATCCCGGCCAGCGAAGACCGCGATGCGCTGACGAAAAGATTGAGCACGCTGAATGACGGGCCGGTATCAGATTTGCTGGAAACCGCCGACTATCCAAAACCCAAAGGCTGGGACGATGCGATCGCTTTTGCTGTTGAGGCGCTGACCCGACTGCCGCGAGCCAAAATCTCGGCCAGCCCCGGGCTCGTAAAGGTGACGGCAATTGCCGACAGCCAGCAGGAAAAAGAGCGGCTTGAGCAAGAGCTGACGCGCGCAGCGCCGCCCAGCCTGCGAATTGGCCTGTCCATTTCCGCACCGCGCCCGGTCATTACACCCTTCACTCTGCGCTATCTGATCGACGAAAATGGCGGGCAATTCGACGCATGTTCAGCCCAGGATGAAAAGGCGCGGGACCGGATCGTCGCAGCCGCACAGGATGCTGGTCTGACCGGGCCTTATTCCTGCACCATCGGTCTGGGTGAACCCTCACCTCGCTGGCCCGACGCCGCCGTGTTAAGCATTCGGGCCCTGGCGGAAATCGGCCAGGGTACGGTGACTTTGTCAGATGCGGATATCACTCTGGTCGCGGCTGAAGGCACTGGTGCCGCGCTGTTTGACCAGGTGATCGGCGAACTGGAAAACGCGCTGCCCGAGGTCTTTGCCCTGCATGCGGTTCTGCCGGAACCCGAAACGGAAGACCAATCCGGCCCGCCCGAATTCTCAGCAACACGAAGCCCCGAGGGTCTGGTACAAATGCGCGGCCGGCTGGGGGATGAAACCCTGCGCGACATGATCGACAGCTATGCCCGTGCAGCCTTTGGTTACGAACACGTTCATACCGCAACCCGCGTGGCCCCTGACCTTCCCGCTGATTGGCCCATTCGCGTCCTCAGCGGGCTTGAGGCGTTGTCGCAACTGCACAATGGTGCACTGACCGTGACGCCGGACGAAGTGGTTCTGAACGGCATCAGTCACGACCCCAAAACCCGGGCCTATATTTCGGGGCTCTTGTCGGAAAAACTGGGCGAGGCACAAGATTTCAGCCTGTCGATCACCTATCAAAAGCCTCCCGAGCCCGCAGACAAGCTGCCCGACCCGGATGTTTGCGAAGAGCGCATTGCCGATGTTCAGGCGGGTTCCAAAATCGCCTTTGAACCAGGTTCTGCCACGGTCGCCGCCGAGTCGCGCGATACGGTCAATCAGATCGCCGACATCCTGCGGGAATGCGGACCTATCCGACTAGAGATTCAGGGCCACACCGACAGCCAGGGCCGCGAAGAGATGAACCAGCAGCTCAGCCAATCACGGGCACAATCCATCTTAAATGAGCTGCGCGCGCGGCGCGTGCCCACAGCCAGCTTTACCGCCATGGGCTATGGTGAAACCCAGCCAATCGCCGACAATGACACCGAAATCGGGCGGGAAGAAAACAGACGCATCGAATTCCGCCTGATCCGGCCCGAATCCACCACCGAATCTCAAACCGCGCTGGAAGCGATGGAAGACGAAACAGAGACGTCACAAGACGCAGAGCCAGAGGCCGAAGCCGCGGAAACGGATGCGGAAACCGACTCGGGCGCAGGGGACCAGTAAATTGAACAGAATCGAATTCATTATCGCGACCGCCGTCATATTGTTTGCCGCCTTTAGCATGGGATGGTTCGCCAACTGGCTGGCCCATCGCCTGTCGCGCGTCCGCCAAAGCGACGTCGCTGATCTGGACCGCATGAGCCAGGAGCTGCACGAGGCAGAAGAAACCCGCGATCAGGCAATCACATACCTGCAGCAGCGCGAGGCCGAACTGACCAACCAGCTGACCCAGACCGAGGCCGAACTGGCCGCCGCCATGGACGGCCTGCGCGCCGCCCGACAAGAGGCCGAAGAACTACGCGGGCGTATCAACAACGCGGATTGATACCAGTCCCGGATTTAACAGCTAAACCCGGTTGGGGCAGACTGCACCTTCGGCACAAATCAGCCGATCGGAGGCAATCTCCTTCAATTTTTACAACAAATTCAATATTAGGAATTGGTGCATTTTTTACACATGCACATCACTGTTCACTATCCAGAAAATTGGAGTGTACTATGAATTTCAAGTCATCATTAACAACCGCTGCGACTCTAAGCATCTTCTCTGCTGTAGCCGCTTGGGCTTCAAGTGACGTCATACCGTCAGAGAACGATACCTTCACCAACTGGGGCGAAGAATCCGGTTGGACTATCTTTGTGGATGACTCCCGCGGGTCCTGCCTGATCGAGCGTATGGACGAAAACCAGAACGTCGTTCAGATGGGTCTGACCAAGGACCACGAGATGGGCTATCTTGGTGTGTTCACGAAGAACGACATTGGCCTGAAGGGTAAGAAGGAAAAGATCTTCCTGTCACTCGACGGCAACGTCTACGAAGCTGAGGCGCACAAGAAGACTAAGCATCTCGCCGACGGATATACAGGCGGATACATCCTTGCGAACAACGCCCAG
The DNA here is from genome assembly GCF_947495585.1 of Ruegeria atlantica. Lineage (GTDB taxonomy): Bacteria > Pseudomonadota > Alphaproteobacteria > Rhodobacterales > Rhodobacteraceae > Ruegeria > Ruegeria atlantica_G. Next base: position 213,587 of record NZ_CANLZK010000005.1, read on the forward strand.
TTTGTGGATGACGTCATGAACAAATACGAAATGACCGTGTTTCCGAAGAAAGAGTTCGCATTCACCGTTAGTCTGGATGGTACTAAAAAAGCCATCGAAGCGGCACGGCAGTGTAACACCGAACAAAGCACCTAACTCGCTATGATAGACCCGGCACCAGATAATCCGGTGCCGGGCACAGAACCTACCACCGCGTCAGCGCATCTTCATCCTCATCCTTGGCTGCGACCCATTCCGCGCCGGATGTGGTGATTTCCTTTTTCCAAAAGGGAGCGCGGGATTTCAGGTAATCCATCAGGTATTCTGCCGCCTCAAACGCATCCTTGCGGTGCCGCGCGGCAGTGGCCACCATCATGATCCGATCCCCCGGGGCAAGGCGCCCGTGGCGGTGGATCACCAGCACATCGCCCAACGACCAGCGCTGCTGTGCCTCTTCGGCGATTTTGGTTAGCGCCCGTTCGGTCATATCGGGGTAATGCTCGATCTCCATCACATCCAGATCGCCGGATGCCAGATCGCGCACCACGCCGGTAAAGGTCACAATGGCGCCGTTGGCATCGTCTCCGGCGGCGAAGGTATTGGCTTCGGCCCCAAGATCAAATTCTTCTTCCTGAACCGCGATGCGCATGGATTTAGCCGCCGGTCATCGGCGGGAAAAAAGCCACTTCGCGCACGCCAGAAAGCGATGCGTCAAAATCGGACAGTTCCTGATCCAGTGCCACGCGCAATGCGGACAGGTCCGCAAATGCGGCAGCATAGCGGTCTTCACGCGCGCTCAGCTCGGCGACCAGATCGGATACGGTTGCGGCCTCGGTTTCGATCCGCTCTTTCGGCAGGCCGATCCGTTCGCGTACCCATGCAAAATACAGCACGTCCATCCCTTAGCTCTCCTTCAGATGGGGCATGGCTTTACGTAGGTAGTCATAGCCGGTGATCAATGTCAGCGCTGCCGCGATCCACAACAGCCACAGCCCAATGCGACCGGACCAGAACATCGCCTCAAGGTGCCAGCGCATATGATTCAGGTCTTCCAATTGACCCGTTAGAACCTGATCCATCGTTGCGGCATCCATGCCGAATGTAGCCATCACAAAATAGTGCTCGAAAATCCCCTGCGAAAACAGAACCGCGATCGCCACCATCTGAGCAGTCGTTTTCCATTTCGCCAGCTTCGTGACTTTCAGCGTTCCGGCTGTATCGCCGAGATATTCACGCAGGCCCGAGACAAACACCTCGCGGAACAGGATGACCGTCGCTGGCAGCACCAACCAGGGCGTCCAGTGCTCAGCGGAGTAACCCACAAGGATCATCAGCGCGATCACCACCATCGCCTTGTCCGCAATCGGGTCCAGCATGGCGCCGATCTTGGTTTCCTGTTTCCATGCCCGCGCCAGATATCCGTCAAACCAGTCGGTAATGGCTGCCGTCAGAAATAGGATCAGCGCAAACCAATCCGCGTAGGGTCTGGTGAAATACAAAAACATTACGGCCAGACCAGGCGCGGCCAGCAGGCGCAGGACGGTCAGGATATTCGGCAGGTTCCACTTCATGAAGCAGACCCTACATCGCTGGCCGGGGACAGGAAAGACGGGGCGGAAAAAAACTGTACCGATCACAGAGGCTTGGTCAAAGCGCCGCAGTCCGGCGCGGCACCGGTTATTGGCCTTGGCCCCGGGTCGGATTGTCGTCAGAGTGCAGCCGACCAAGCCCAATGGCAAAGACGACCCGATGACCCCTAATATTGAGACCGACGCGCGCGCGAACCTGATCGGTAGCGCATGGATGATCGGCGCGATGGCATGTTTCGCACTGGAAGACGCGCTGCTGAAAGCGGCGGCGGTTGCCTTGCCCGTCTGGCAAATACTTGTCCTGTTCGGATTGGGTGGCGCGCTCATCTTTGCCTGTGTCGCAATGGCACGTGGCACGCAGCTGCTGCAACCGGATGTGCTGTCGCCTGCAATGAAGATCCGCGCGGTGTTCGAAATTCTTGGGCGGCTGTTCTACGTACTGGCCATCACATTGACGCCCTTGTCATCAGCAACTGTTATCCTGCAGGCCACCCCGCTTGTGGTCGTCGCCTGTGCCGCGCTTCTATTCGGAGAGACCGTTGGTTGGCGGCGGTGGAGCGCCATTCTCGTTGGCCTGATCGGCGTTGTGATCATCATCCAACCGACCGGAGACAGTTTCACCATCTTGTCTCTGTTGGCCGTGCTGGGGATGTTGGGGTTTGCTGGCCGTGATCTAGCCAGCCGAGTCGCACCCGCCAGCCTTGGAACCGAAGTTTTAGGGTTCTACGGCTTTGTCAGCGTGATTGTCGCCGGGTTTGCCTACAGCTTTTGGGAACAGGTCCCCATCGCGCCTGTGCCGTTGCTCACAAGCCTGCATATCGCCGGAGCCGTGGGCCTGGGCGCAATCGCATACACATCCCTGATGAAGGCCATGCGAACCGGAGAGGTGTCCGCCGTCACGCCCTTCCGCTATTCCCGCCTGCTGTTCGGTGTTGCCTTGGGCGTGATCTTTTTCGGCGAGGATCTGGACCAGACAATGTGGATCGGTAGTGGTCTGATCGTGGCCTCCGGCCTCTACATCCTGTGGCGCGGGCGCAAGGCCTAGCCCTTGTCGTGGAAGAAATCATAAACCTTCTGCGCCAACCCGGCTGAGATCCCCTCGACCGCTTTCAAATCCGCCAGATTGGCCCGGCTAACAGCCTTGGCACTGCCGAAATGCGCCAGCAATGCCCGTTTGCGCGCAGCACCAACTCCGGGGATTTCGTCCAACGGCGTCGCGCCGACCGCTTTGGCACGTTTGGCACGGTGAGTGCCGATTGCAAACCGGTGCGCCTCGTCCCGCAGACGCTGAATAAAATACAGCACCGGGTCATTGCGTTTTAAGGCAAAGGGGCGCTGGCCGGTACGATGGAACTCTTCCTTGCCGTGATCGCGATCAACGCCCTTTGCAACACCGACCATAGGGATATCTTCGACCCCATGTTCAACCATGATCTCGCGCACAGCACTCACCTGCCCCGCGCCGCCATCGATCAGTAACAGGTCGGGCCACATCCCCTTGTCACGATCCGGATCCTCTTTTTGCAGGCGAGTAAAGCGGCGGGTCAGAACCTCTTTCATCATGCCGAAATCGTCACCAGGGGTCAGATCGTCGCCGCGAATATTGAACTTTCGATAGGCATTTTTCATGTACCCTTCTGGGCCTGCCACGATCATCCCACCAACGGCGTTGGTGCCCTGGATATGAGAGTTATCGTAAACCTCAATCCGGTTCGGCGGGCTGTCCAGATCAAACGCCTCGGCCACGCCACGCAGCAGCTTGGCCTGCGTGGCGCTTTCCGACATCCGACGGGCCAGGGATTCCCGCGCGTTGCGCAAGGCCCCTGCAACCAGTTCTTGTTTCTCGCCGCGCTGAGGCACTAGGATTTCGACCTTGCGGCCCGCCTTCTCGCTCAGCGCCTCGTGCATCAGATCGGCATTTTCAACCGCATCCGAAAGGATCAGCTGCCGGGGCGGTTCCTTGTTGTCGTAGAACTGGCCAAGGAAGGCCTCCATCACTTCAGCCGCGGACACATCCGCACCGACACGAGGATAGAAATCTTTGTTCCCCCAGTTCTGATTTGCGCGGATAAAGAATACCTGAACACAAGCTTGCCCACTGTCCATATAGAGGCCGATCACATCCGCCTCAGCCACGCCGCGCGGATTGATACCTTGGGACGTCTGCACCTGCGTCAGCGCGCGAATGCGATCACGCAGTCCGGCTGCACGCTCGAACTCCATCGCCTCGGACGCGGCCATCATCTGTTCGGCCAGCTCCTCTTGCACTTTGGTCGACCGCCCCGACAGGAACCGCTCGGCATCTTTGACGCTTTCGCCGTATTCGTCTTCCGAGATCAGGCCAACGCATGGCCCCGAGCATCGCTTGATCTGATAAAGCAGACAGGGCCGCGTGCGGCCGTCAAACATGGAATCCGAGCAATTGCGCAACAGAAACGCCTTTTGCAGCTGGTTCAACGTTCGATTGACCGCGCCAGCACTGGCGAAGGGGCCAAAATAGGTCCCCTTCTCTTTCTTCGCGCCACGGTGCTTTTTGATCTGCGGAAAGGCATGGTCCTTGGCGACCAGAATATTGGGAAAACTTTTATCGTCCCGCAGCAGCACGTTGTACTTGGGCTTGAGCTGCTTGATCAGGTTCTGCTCAAGCAGCAGCGCCTCGGTCTCGGTCCGCGTGGTCAGGAACATCATCGAGGCTGTCGCCGCGATCATCCGCTCAATCCGCCCCGAATGCCCCGGCCGCGCATAGTTCGACACCCGCGCTTTGAGGTTGCGCGCCTTGCCGACGTACAGCACCCGGCTGTCCGCATCCAACATCCGATACACACCGGGTGAGCTGTCCAGCGTCTTCACATACCGCAAAATGCAGGCATAGCCGGTCAATTGAGTGTCAGGGGTCGAGTCGCTGTCTGTTGTCATTTGCCTGAGATATGATTCTCTGACCATGGCTGCAATCTTGTGGCCCCCAGATCAAGAGAAAACAAATCCACGGTTTCTGTGGATAAGTGTGAAGATAAGTTTCTGAGCGTGGTGAATTTCCCTTGATTCATTAAGGAATCCTTGATTTGCACAAAAAATAAGCAAATATTTAACTAATTGTTTTCATTGTATATAATTTCATTCACAAGGCAAGTGTATGAAAAAAAAGACATTTTTGTAACGCGAAGGTAACAGAACCGAGAGCGGTGCAAAACTTGCAGCGGTTTTACTTATTCAAGCCCCAGAACATCCGGTGTTTTCCACCCCAGATGCTGACCCCCGTCGACGCACAATAGTTGGCCTGTGACCGCATGCGCATCCAGGAAATAACCCAATGCCGCGGTGATATCGGATGGGTTTGACCCGCGCTCCAGAACCGTGTTCGCGCGCTGCGCATTGAAGTGTTCTTGGCTTTGCCTATGACCTTGCATCGTTGGACCAGGCCCGATCGCGTTAACCCGGATCGCTGGCGAAAGCGCCTGCGCCGAGGTGCGCGTCAACGCCCACAGACCCATCTTGGCAATCGTATAGGTCATGAACTCTGGCGTGAGCTTGCGAACCCGCATATCGACCATGTTGACGATCAGACCGGTGGCAACAGGCTCACCCGCCTCGTCCGTGCCCGGCTGCAGCCCCTGCTCGACCATGGCCTGCGTCAGAACGAAAGGTGCGCGCAGGTTGCTGTCGAGGTGCCGGTCCCAGCTTTGCCGCGTGGCGGATTGAAGGTTGTCGTATTCAAAGATCGACGCGTTGTTTACCAGGCAGGTGATCGGTCCGCCTAACGCCTCTGCCGCGCGGGGCAGCAAGGTAAGAACCTGCGCCTCATCCAGCAGATCGGTGTGCAAGGCGACCGCCTTACGCCCATGCGCCTGCACCTCGGCTACGGTCTCGGCAGCAGGTTGTTCAGATGTCGCATAGTGCACGGCGACGTCATATCCCCGCTTTGCCAAATACAGGGCCATTGCCCGACCAAGACGAATACCTGCACCGGTCACCAACGCTCGGGCCATGGATTTCCCCCTATCTTCAGGTCACGCCAGCAACGAGACGATGTAGACCGCATACAGCAGCGTCAACACCAGACCCCAGCCGCGCGTGATATCTTGCTTCAAGAACACGAACGGGATCAACAGAAGCGATGCGCCCAGCATGACCCACAGATCGAAACGCAGGAATTCCGGGTCCACCGGGATACGTCCAAACAACGTGGCGATACCGACGATGGCCAAAAGGTTGAACATGTTCGACCCGATCACGTTGCCCAAGGCGACATCCGCCTGTCTGCGCAAGGCCGCCATGACGGTCGTGGCCAGTTCCGGCAGGGATGTCCCCACCGCGATCAGAGTCAGACCAATAATCGTTTCGCTGACGCCATATGTGCGGGCAATGATCGTGGCGTTGTCGACCAATAGATGCGCACCCATCGGCAGGCCGATCAGGCCCAGGACCAGATAGATCGAAAGTTTCCAATAGGGCATGTCCGGATCGGCCTCTTCCAGACCTTCCAGCTCATCCTCTTCCGCACAGGCTTCACCGCAGGCTTTGCGATGCGCGCGCGCATCGCGGAACGCGTTAAGCAGGACCAATCCCAAAGCCGCCAGCAAGATCGCACCACTGGCCATGTTGAACACGCCGCAAAATGCCAGGCCGATGAACAGCACCGTGGCCAACAGCATGAAAACATAGTTTCTTCTGGTGTTGCATTCGCTGGTGTGCAGCGTGGCAAGCAAGGCTGGCAGACCCAGAACCAGCAAGATGTTTGCCGTGTTCGAACCGACCACGTTACCCAGCGCAATCCCCGGCGCGTTTTCCTTGATCGCACTGATCGCGATCAACAGCTCGGGGGCTGAGGTGCCAAAGGCCACAATGGTCAGGCTGACAATCAGGGCCGGTACACCCAGGCGCAGGCTTAGGTTCACTGCACCGCGGACCAGAGCATCACCTGCCAGCAGCAAGATCAGCAAGCCGAGGCCGGATAACAGCCATGCCGTCATGTACGGCCTCCTTTTTCGCAGGAGCAAGGCCCCTTACCGATACTGAACCGTCCACAGCGCGGGCATCTTGCAGATTGCAACTTCTTCTGCCCCGGAAAGCGCAGCTTGCCGAACATCGCCAAGACACCCATGGCAATCAGGAAAAGGGTGACAATCTTGACAATCACGTCACAAACCAAAGCGCGCGTAAGCCGCCCGCTCCTCAATTCCGGTTATGGCGTCCTGGGCAAGTGTGGCCCCGAACCGCGACCAGAACGGTTTGCGCAGGCCATAGCGGCGGAACTTCACCTTGTCGCCGAACCGCTCCTGCATTTTCGGCCTCAGGTGCGCGACGCCGTCAATCAGGCCCAGTTCCTGCGCACGTCTGGCAAGCCAGACCTCGCCCGTGAACAGATCCGCACTTTGATCCAGCTTGTCACCGCGACGGGCTTTGACATGGTCAATGAAGTTCGCGTGGATATCACCCAGCAAGCCTTGCAGCCGCGCGACATCTTCTTCTTTCTCCGGCGAAAATGGGTCGAGCATTGATTTTGATTTGCCCGCCGTATGTACGCGCCGCTCGATGCCTTGCCGCGCCAGAAGGACATGCGCGCCAAACCCAGCCGAAATCACACCGATCGACCCCAGGACCGAGCTGTCGTCCGCCCAGATTTCGTCGGCGGCAGCGGCCAGCCAGTAGCCGCCAGACGCTGCAACGTCTTCGACAAAGGCGATAACGGGGATCTCAAGCTCTTCCGACAGCCGCCGGATTCGCGACCCGATCAGAGAGCTTTGTACCGGCGATCCACCGGGCGAGTTGATCTCAAGCGCCACGGCCGCAGGTTTACCTTTGCGAAACGCCTTTTCCAGAACGGGGGCCAGCGCGGTGTCGTTCAACGATCCACGCCCCGCCATTCCGATGGCGCCGGACAGGCGAACCACGGCCACGAGGGGCTGCTTTTTGACAAATGGCAGGCTGAGCTTCATGGGTGCCGATGTAGAGTGCAGCCGGGCCCTAAACAAGGGACCGTTCGGGCCTTAGACGTGACGTGAACCAAATTCACACACATGGCGGGCAAAAATGCAACGCCCTAGCTGCGAATGCGCCAACCGGTTTTGAAGATCCAGCCGATCACAGCCAGACAAGTCCCCGTGAAGACCAGAATCGCCAACAGGCTGAATCCGATCGGGACATCGGCCAACCCGTAAAACGACCAGCGGAACCCGGAAATCAGGTAAACAACCGGGTTGAACAGGGTGATCGTCTGCCACACCGGTGGCAGCATCGAGATTGAATAGAACGTGCCGCCTAGAAAGATCAGTGGCGTGACAACCAGTTGGGGCACCAAAGATATCTGTTCAAAGTTGCTGGCCCATATCCCAACGATAAAGCCCAACAGCGAAAAACTGAGGCAGGACAGGGTCAGGAACGCTGCCATCGCAAAGGGATGTTCGATGCGTATGTCCACGAAGAATGTGGCTGTCACAAGGATTACCAGCCCGACAAATAGCGACTTGGTGGCGGCAGCCCCGACGTAACCTATTACGATCTCTATGAAATTCACTGGCGCCGATAACAGTTCGTAGATCGTACCAAGGAATTTCGGGAAGTAGATCCCAAATGAAGCGTTCGAGATTGCCAGCATCACAACGGACAACATGATAAGCCCCGGCACGATGAACGCGCCATAAGATACACCCTCGACCTCTTGGATGCGGCTGCCGATCGCAGTGCCGAAGACCACAAAATACAATGAGGTCGACAGGACCGGCGACAGAAAGCTCTGTGCCAGAGTGCGGAAGAACCGGGCCATTTCGAACCGGTAGATTGCAGCGATGGCAGACCAGTTCATGCAGGTTCTCCGGATACCAGGTTCACGAAAATCTCTTCCAGGCTCGACTGCCGGGTCTGCACGTCGCGCAGAACAAGCCCTGCCTGTGCCACATCGTTCAGCAAGGTAGTGATCCCAGTGCGGTCCGCGTGGGTGTCATAGGTATAGACCAGCGCGTCGCCATTGCCGTTCAACGTCAGGTTATGAACAGCCAGACTGTCGGGAATGGCCTGGATAGGATCGGCCAGCATAACCTCGATCTGTTTCTTGCCCATCTGGGCCATCAGGGTGTTCTTGTCCTGCACCAGCCGCAGCTCACCCTTGTCAATGACACCTACCCTGTCGGCGATAGCCTCGGCCTCTTCGATGTAATGCGTGGTCAGGATGATGGTGACCCCGGCCTGTTTCAGCTCGGCCACGATCTCCCACATGTCCTTGCGCAGTTCGACATCCACGCCGGCGGTCGGCTCATCCAGGAACAGAACGCGCGGCTCGTGCGCCAGAGCCTTGGCAATCAGCACGCGGCGCTTCATGCCACCGGACAGTTCCTTGATCGCGTTTTTACGCTTGTCCCACAGAGACAGCTTGCGCAGGATCTCTTCGATCCGGGCATTGTCGCTGCCATATCCGAACAGACCGCGAGAAAACCGGACCGTGTTCCAAACTTTCTCAAACGGCTCAAGTGCGATTTCTTGCGGCACCAACCCGATCATCCGACGCGCGGCACGAAATTCGGTCTGGATGTCATGCCCACCTACGGTAACGGTGCCCGAAGTCGGAGTGGTAATGCCGCACACGGTGGAAATTAAGGTCGTCTTGCCGGCCCCGTTCGGGCCCAGCAACGCCAGAATTTCGCCCTGCTCGATATCCAAGGACACCCCTTTGAGCGCCTCGAATCCGTCGGCATAGGACTTACGCAAATCCCTGATGGACAGAATAGTTGTCATACACATTCCCTGTTCTGGCGGGGACACTACCCCGACGGCCCGTCACAGAACAGGTCAATTCCGCACATTGTTCTGCGCTTTTTTGTGGGCGCGCGGCTTGGTCAGGTCTGACTATGCTGCTGCAATTCGGCCACCCGTTTTTGTACAAGTTCGACATGCAACCGCGCATCGTACAGTCCTTGCCGATAGGCCGCGGGCAGCCGCAACGTTGCGAGGCGTTCATCTAGGGCGTTCAGATGCGCCTGCATCTCGCGCAGCTCGTTGACACCGGGATTGTTGGCCAGTTCCTCCTCAATTTCCCGGATTTCGGGGTAGTGCTGCCAAACCCGCCACCGCATCGCGTAGGCATAAGCCAATGGCACAAGCCGGATCAGAGGCACGACAATGAAAAAGAACGGCAGCAACAGCAAAAGAACCCGGTTGATCTGTGCTGCGATCCAATAGGGCAGCCAATTATGCCATGTCGAAGGACCATCAACAATTAGCTGCCGAGCCGTATTGTTGATCGTCATCCCTGCACCTTCGAGGTTGGGGAATGCCCCCGGGTCGGCGATAATTCCGCGGGCACTGTGCAATTCTATCGCCGCCATCGTCAGACGGTTGATCAGCGCAGGGTGCAAATCCGGTCGCACGACCAGACGGGCTTCGATCGCTATCAACTCTACCGGTTGCGGCGGAAGAACTGGGTCCAACGACATTCCTCCCGCCGGAACTGTCACCACCGTCGCGTATTCCAACCGCCGCGAGATCGCCTGAACATGATCCAGCGCCAGCACGCGAAGCCCCGGCTCTGCATATGCGGCCTTCAGGTAAGGGGCTTCGATGGGGGCAACATAGACGGCGATATCCAAATCTCCGGCCAACAAAGCCGCCGCGGCTTTTGCATAGGGGATTGAGAAATGTGTATTATCCCCCTCATTCAAGCCGACCGCCTTTTCGAAATCCCGAAAAGCCGCAGCCGTACCTGAGCCTGGTGCGCCGCTGTTGATCCTCAAACCGGTCCACAAGGCGGGGTTTTTGGGGATCGTCGCGCCTTCGTTGACCAAAAAGATGATGGGTTCAAAAAACGCTGCCCCGACGGCCTCAGCCTTTTTCGGATCAACCCGGATACCGCCTTGTAGAAACGCAGCGTCGACTTCGCCCGCGCTAAGCAGTTCAGCATTTTCGACCGAACCAGCGGTATCCAGTATTTCCAATTGAATATCATCGCGCGCCAGAATTGCGGCGTAGTCCCGCGCAACGGTTTCATAAGCACCGCCTTCTGGGCCCGCCGCCAACATCATACTGCCAGGGGGATGCAGGCGCGAAAACACGCCTACCAACACCGCCAGCGCAACGGCGCTACCAAAAAGGAACCACAACCGCATCCGAGCCTCGCTCTCCATCCCGCTTGGAACGCTAAGGATCGCGTGACCATCTGGCAAGTCAGCAGAATCCGGGCTTGCAATCCCCGGGTATCCCCGAAAACCTGCGCAGAAAGGAGAGGGCTCATGCTCAGCGGAATACGGATCATTGAAGTTGAAGGCTTGGGGCCGGGTCCTTTCGCCGCCATGCTGCTGGCCGATCTGGGGGCGGACGTCATCACGATCCACCGCAAGGGCCAGCCTGCTGTACCGGGTATGCCCGAGCAATCCGTCCTGGACCGCGGCAAACGCTCGATTGATCTGAATTTGAAGGATACCGCCGATCTGGACATCGCAAGACGCCTGATCGCCTCGGCCGACGCGCTGATCGAAGGGTTTCGCCCCGGCGTGATGGAAAAATTGGGGCTGGGTCCCGACACGTTCAACGCGTCAAACCCAAAGTTGGTCTATGGCCGCATGACCGGATGGGGTCAGGACAGCCCGCTCTCTGCGACTGCCGGGCATGATCTGAACTACATCTCTCTGTCCGGGGCATTGTGGTACGCATCAGCAGCGGGCCAGCCCCCGCAGACCCCTGCGACCCTGGTCGGGGATATTGGCGGCGGTGCTATGTATCTAGTTGCTGGAATTCTAGCCGGGCTTCTCAACGCGCAGCGGACCGGACAGGGCACCGTGGTTGATGCCGCCATCTATGACGGCTCAGCCCACATGATGAACCTGTTGATGAGCATGCGCCAATCCGGAAATCTGTCTGAGACGCGTGGTCACAGCCTGCTGGACGGCCCGCATTGGAGCCGCACGTACGCGTGTCTGGACGGAGGGTTCATGACCGTCCAGTGTCTTGAACCCAAATTCTACGCCGAATTCCTGCAAAAACTGGGACTCACCGACGATCCCGAATTCAAAAACCAATATGTTCCTGCACTTTGGCCCAAACTCACGCAACGGCTCACCGACTTATTCGCCAGCAAACCCCGCGCCCACTGGGCCGATATATTCCAAGGTTCCGACGCCTGCGTCGCGCCCGTACTCGACCCGGTCGAGGCGCAAGCCCACCCCATGAACGCCGCGCGCCATACCTGGATCGACCATGACGGCGCGCTGCAGGCTGCGGCTGCGCCCCGCTTTTCGACCGAGACATGGCAGCCCAAAACCAGCCCACGCCGAGGCGAACACAGGCAGGATATTCTGGATCAGCTGTCTACCAACGCGCCTCCTGACCCTTCACTTGGCTAAAAATCTCCCTGGGTGAGTTGGCCAAAATCCAAGTGGGGCTGGCCCCTCTACGCGTCCCGCCACGACCGCACCGTGTCGATCATCAGCTGAACATTATCGGGATCGGCATCGGGTGTGATCCCGTGGCCCAGATTAAAGATATGCGGTCCTTTCGAGAACGCCTCAACAATCTGACGCGTCTCATCCACCAGCGCCTGTCCGCCGGTCACCATGTGTGACGAGGCCAGATTACCCTGAACGCAGCCATCCACCTGCACATGCTCGACCGCCCAATCCGGCGACACGGAGTTGTCCAGCGCAACGCAATCCACAACGGTGGTTTTGGCAAAACCTATGTAACCATCACCTGCCTCGCGCGGGAAGCCGATCACCGGAATGTCCGGATGGCGCTGCTTGATGGCCTGCGTGATCACACGGCAAGGCTCGACCGCATATTTTTGAAAGGCATCGCCCTTCAGCGACCCGGCCCAGCTGTCGAAAATCTTCACCACCTCGGCCCCGGCCTCGATTTGGGCCGAGAGATATTCGATGGTGGCCAGCGTGATGCGCTCCAGTAGCGCTTCGAACAGGGCGGTGTTTTCCTCGCGCAGCGCATGAGCCGGTCCCTGATCTGGCGTGCCGCGACCGGCGATCATGTAGGTCGCAACCGTCCATGGCGCGCCTGCGAACCCGATAAGAGTGGTCTCGGATGGCAATTCTCGCGAAAGGATTCGGACAGTTTCGTACACCGGCGACAGGGTTTCATGGATATCCGATACCGGTTTCAACGCATCGAAATCGGATTGCTGAGTGATCGTCGACAACCGCGGCCCCTCACCTGTGACAAACCACAGATCCGCACCCAGAGCTTGCGGCACCAACAGAATGTCAGCAAACAGAATAGCCGCGTCAAAGCCATAGCGGCGGATCGGCTGTAACGTCACCTCGGCCGCCAACTCGGGGTTATAACACAAAGACAAAAAGTCCCCGGCCTGCGCCCGGGTTGCGCGGTACTCCGGCAAATAACGCCCCGCCTGCCGCATCATCCAGATCGGTGGCACGTCCTGTACTTCGCCAGCCAGCGCCCGCAGCAGTTTCTTTGTCTCGGCCATCTTTGTCCCCACTCGTCTGGTTTGCGGCAAACGGGTCTGCCTTCGGCGTCAATTTGTCAAGGTCTGCCCCCATTGTCAGGGCAATGTGACGCGACTAAAGCTGTGCACATGACACTGACCCTGCCAACCCCCGCATCACCGCTCAAAATCGGCACTCGTGGCTCACCGCTGGCGCTGGCGCAAGCTTATGAAACCCGAGAGCGACTGGGCAAAGCCTTTGATCTGCCCGAAGACGCGTTTGAGATTGTGGTGATCAAGACCACCGGTGACAACCGCGCCATGATTGATGCGGACCGCCCGCTGAAAGAGATTGGCAACAAGGGCCTGTTCACCAAGGAAATCGAAGAGGCGATGCTGCGCGGAGATATCGACATCGCGGTGCATTCAACCAAGGACATGCCGGTTGAACAGCCAAAAGGTCTTGTCCTGGACACGTTTCTGCCGCGCGAAGATGTGCGCGACGCCTTTATCTCACCCAGCCTGAGCTCGATCCGTGACCTCACGCAGGGTGCAGTTGTGGGCACCTCATCGCTGCGGCGGCGGGCACAATTGTTGAACCGTCGCCCGGACCTGAACGTGGTCGAGTTTCGGGGCAATGTTCAAACGCGCCTCAAGAAGCTGGCAGATGGTGTGGCCGATTGCACGTTTCTGGCCATGGCCGGCATCCGGCGTCTGAATATGGAGGAGGCTCCCGCAACCGCCATCGCCGTCGAAGATATGCTGCCCGCCATCGCCCAAGGCACGATCGGCATCGAACGCCGTGGCGATGATTCCCGTGCGGCCGAAATGCTCGAGGCCATCCACCATGCTGAGACCGCGCAGCGATTGGCAGCAGAACGCGCGTTGCTGGCCGCTTTGGACGGCTCCTGCGAAACGCCGATCGCGGGTTTGGCAGAAAAAAAAGGTGATCAACTACGCCTGCGCGGTGAGGTTTTGCGCCCCGACGGGTCCGAATCCATATCCGAGGACACCACTGGGTCGGTCGCAGATGGCCCTGAAATAGGTCGCGCCATGGCAGAATCCCTGCTGAAACAGGCAGGCCCAGGCTTTTTTGATTGGAAAAAATAAAAAAGTTTAAGAAAAGTGAACTACTTCACTGAGACAGTGCCGTCGATGGTGCATAAAGTATTCATACCGGTTGTGAAGTCGGGTCGGTCTCGAAATAGTCGAAAGTTTTTTTAGTCCGTTCTCTTTTAAGTGGTATTCGAGGGGGCGAGACCAGACCCTGAAATCCAACCAGTTAGGGCCGCTGTCAGAAATGACGGCGGCCCGCTTATTTTTTTGACCTCGTGACCTCTATTCTACGCTGATCGCCTGAACCGCTTTCTCAACGGCCATCCGCGTCTGATCCAGATCTGCTTGGGTCACAGCCAGAGACGGATAGAGTTTGCCGGGGGCTTTGAAAATCCCATGTGTGCGCAGCGAATCGTTGTAGACAGCGTTTCGTCGGGGGTCGTCATGTTTGGCGCTGCGGTAGTCACGACAGTCCGTATCGGTGAAATAGATGTCGAACAGAGTTTCGTCCCCGCAGATCTGATGCGGGATGCCAGCCCCGGTCAGCGCATCCATCTGCATCTGCTGAAGCTCGGCACCGATTTCACGCAGATGGTCATACATGCCGTCGCGCCGCAAAACCTCCATCGTCTTCAACCCGGCAGCCGAAGCGACGGGGTTACCCGACAGCGTGCCCAACTGCATCAGCCAGCCATCCTCGCCTACTTTCGCTTTGTCGAAATGCTGCATGATCTCGGCGCTTGCGCCCAGCGCGGCCAAAGGGAAGCCGCCGCCGATGATTTTGCCCAAGGTGCAGATATCGGGCGTTACGCCATATTTCTCTTGCGCACCGCCATAGGCCAAACGGAATCCAGTGACGATTTCATCGAAAATCAACAGGACATTGTGTTTGTCGCAGAGATCGCGCAATCCCTGAAGGTATCCGGGTGCCGGAGGGACAATTCGTTGTAATGGCTCAACCATGATCGCGGCAACGTCATCATGCTCGGCCAGCAGGTTGGCAACGGCTTCCAGATCATTGAAAGGCGCGATCAGCATCTGCTCGGCCACGCTGTCCGGAATGCCCGCGCTGTCCGGGACCGCCTGTGGGAAGTTGACGTGGCGGCTGGGTGCCAGACTCATCTGTGCCTCGGCGCTCATCCCGTGATAGCCGCCTTCGAATTTCAGGATCTTGCTACGGCCAGTATAGGCACGGGCCAGACGAATGGCGTACATATCAGCCTCCCCCCCCGCAGCGACAAAGCGGACCTGCTCGCAACACGGCACCGCGTCAACGATGGCCTCGGCCAGTTCGATGCCCCGGGCGTTGTTGGCAAAGAAAGTCATACCCTTGGGCAGCTGTTCCAGCACGGCTTCTATGACTTCGGCGTGACCATGGCCCAGCAACATCGGGCCCGAACCGATCAGGTAGTCCACATATTCATTGCCGTCTTCATCCCAGACATGGCTGCCCTCGCCGCGCGCGATGATGATTCCGGGATCGAAATTACCAAACCCACCGGCGGGCAGTACCTCATTCGCGCGGGCGATCCATTCGGATTGGGTGTTGATTTTCAGCATCTCAAACGATCTCCAAAATTGGCGGACCAAGAACCTCTGGGTCTGGCACAACACCTAACCCCGGTCCGTCGGGCGGGGCAATCCGGCCGTTTTCACGGTTTGGTGCGTCGGGACAAATGCGGGGTGACACATACGATGACAGGTCGCACGTGTTCATCAGTGACCCGTGCGGGGTCGAGGCCGCAAAATGCAGCGAAGCGGCGGTGACTATATCCGAGCCCCAGGTGCATTCGGCGCAGATTTCGGCCCCGAAATGCACGGTCAGATCACGCGCCCGGCGCATGGCCGACAAACCGCCGAACTTCGAAAGCTTGAGCGCGACAGCATCCAAACAACCCAGCTCATGCGCACGCTGCAGCGACGCCAGATCATGGGCGTTCTCGTCTATCTTCATAGGTAAACCAGTGGCCTGCCGAACCGCCGCACAGTCCTCAAGTGTTTTGCAGGGCTGTTCCAGCATCACATCCAAGTGGGCCACCGCCCTGCCCGTTCGCGTAGCTTGCAGGCGTGACGCACCGCAGTTCCAGTCGCCATAAACCAGAGGCCCCGGTCCCACGGCCTCACGCACTTTGGTCAATCGCTCGGCATCGACCTGCCAGTCGCCTTCGACCCCCAGCTTGACCTGAAACTGGCGAATGCCGGTCTGGTAAGCCGTCTTAGCGATCCGCGCCATATCATCCGGCGCGACGCAGGTGATCGAGTGGTACAGCGGCATGTCCTTTCGTGTCCGCCCACCCAGCAACGCATAGACCGGTTGACCCGTCGCTTGTCCGAACAAATCCCAAAGTGCGATGTCGACGAGTGACTTGGCATAGAGATGCCCCTGCAGGAACCCGTCCAGCTTTCGCATCGGCGCATCTACCCCGAAGGGGGACATGCCCAGAATCTCGCGGCCCATCTCTGTCACTGTGCCCGGCACTCCGCCCGCAAACGCTGGCAGGTAATGCGGGATCGGGCAGACCTCGCCCCAACCCCTCAAGCCTGTATCTGTCTCAAGGCACAGGATATGAGAGGTCACGGTCGCGCAGGTCTTACCCTCAGTCATGTGATAGGTCTCATGACTCGTCAGATCGACGGCCCAGAGCGTTATCTTGGTGATCCTCAATGATAAACCCCGACGGGATCGCCCAATGCATATTCGTCAGGGTGCACACCAAGTCCCGGCGTTTCCGGCAAATGCAGGTGGCCGTCGATATTGCGGGGGCCTCGCCCACCAGCGACATCGACGGTGATCATATCCTGGCACGCCCAGACCGCGTGACAATTATCGTCCGGAATGGTGGCCGCCAGATGCAGCGCCTCAGTATCGGCCAGAACCGAACCACCAGTGGCCATCACGAACATGTCGATTCCATGCGCCAACGCGATGTCCCGCATCCGTGCCGCCTTGGTCAGGCCACCGACACGGTTCAGCTTTATTCCGATCACCTCAGCCAACCCTTCGCGGGCAATGCGGGCGGCGTCTTGCAGGGTCACAAGACTTTCATCCACCGAAACGGGTGAGGCATGGCGGCCCGCGATCGCGGCGATATCGTCCAGCGACTCGCAGGGCTGTTCAAACATCACGTTCAGATCCTCAACAGCGCTCATCACCCGCAGGGCTTGCTGCCGGGTCCAGCCACGGTTGACATCATAAAGGACGATCTCGCCGGGGCGTCGGATGCTTTCCACATCGCGGACGCGGGCAATGTCGCGTTCTACATCCCCGCCGATTTTGACCGAATGCGCAACGTAACCGCGGCTGCGATAGCGTTCCATCACTTCGCGCGTTTCTTCGACGGTTTTCGCGCCGACCGACGAGGCAATCGGGCGCGGTGTGCGAGACCCACCGCCCATCAGATCGGCGATTGGCAGGCCCGCCGCCTGACCCGCAATATCCCAGCAAGCCATATCTATGGGGCTTTTGGCATAGAGGTGGCCGGGCAGAGCGATATCCATCGCCCGTTCGACATCCAGCACCCGACGCGGATCAAGGCCCAGAATGAACGGTGCCATCGTCTGAATTCCGGCGCGAATACCCGGACCGTGGGCTGGAACATATGTGTGGCCCCACGGGGTACCCTCGCCCCAACCGGTCAGACCTGAATCGGTTTCGATCTTTACAATCGTTGCGTCGAGCGTTTCAAACTTCAACCGCCCACCAGACAGCCAATACGGATGCTCAAGCGGTAGGTCGACATGGTAGACTGAAAGACGAGTGATTTTCATTTCAGTTCCACTTCAACAAAGGTCATCGGCGCGTCCCCGGCATTGATCACGTTGTGTTCGACACCCTCGTCGCGGCGATAAGTTACTCCCGCAGCAACCGTTACTTCATTGACCGAACCATCGGGCAGTTCCAGCCGCATATGGCAATCGGTTATGGCGGTGATGACGTAGTCCATTGCGTGGCGATGCCATCCCGTTTCGGCCCCCGGTGCAAAGCCAAATCGCGTCACACGCACGCGGGCGTCATCAATCATCTGAGTGGCTTCGGCTTGCGGTCTCATAGGCGGAACTCCTCAATGGCAATACTGGGCCATTTCGCAAAACAGGCCCGCCCACATTGGGATGACCAGATATGTATCGGGATGGTTTTCATGCCGCATCCATTTGTGGCAAGTCGTTCAATCCTTGTCCTCGCCAAAGAACGAAAGCCAGAATTGGCTCGTCGGTTGTTGTCATGGCGTGGCTTTGCCAGCTGCTGTGATGTCGTGTCTGGTTGGGGCCGACATAAGTCTCGTCTTCTTCGACGCGGAACATCGCCCCGCCGCCTACGATCAGATAGAGTTCTTCGGCCTGATGGCTGTGCCAATCATAATTCAGACCCGCCCCCCAGTAAGCGACGTAGCCGCGCATTTGGGTCGAGTGGAAATGCCCGGTTGGGCCGAACAGCTCATAATAGCCATAGCGGTTAAGAAAATCGGCACCGACCTCTTCCTCAGTATAGGTGTGTTTCCACAGCGCCAGATTTGCGGTTGCCCTGATCGCGTCTGAAAGGGATCGCGTTGCGTGCCCGGTTGCGAAGTCAGTTTGCTGAATCAGTTCAACGGCAGGGATTTGGTTTGGCTCCAGATCCGTTGGCGTCAGGTCATCAGGCCAAGCTCCGAATTCTGAAAGCTCAGGATTTGATTGATGCAGCTGTCGGGCAGCTTCGAGAACGTCGCCCATCGTCATGGGATCACCACGATGTTGCCCGTGTGCTGCTTGGCAATGAATGCGGCCTGTGCCTCGCGCAACTCTTCCAGGGGATAGGTCGCGGCCAGGGCGGGCTTGATCTCACCGGCCTCGATATACTGAACGATGTTACGCATCACCTGCGGATCAATCACGGTAGAGCCGGTGAAGGTCAGGTCACGCAGGTAGAACGTGCGCAGATCGAATTCGACCATGGGCCCGGCAATCGCGCCCGAGCAGGTGTACCGCCCGCCGCGCTCCAGAACGTCGATCAGGTTTGGCCAGTAGGGACCACCAACCACATCGGCCACAACGGTGACCTTTTCATCGCCAAGCGCCGCGCGCAGATTTTCCGGGGCACGAGACAAGATTTTGTCGGCACCCAGTTCGGCAACGTCTGCGTGTTTTGCGTCCGACGCCATCGCGATCACCCGTGCACCCCGGCGTTTGGCCAGTTGCACCAAGGCACCGCCAACCCCGCCCGAGGCTCCGGGCACCAGAACCGTGTCAGTGTCAGTAACATTTGCGCGGGTCAGCATGCCCTCAGCGGTCGAATAGGAACACGAGAACGTGGCCAGTTCGGCATCCGACAGGTCGGATCGGATCGGCACGGCATTTACGGCCAGTGTTGTGGCGTATTCAGCGAACCCACCGTCCCGTTCCGAGCCGAAATAGCCGGTTTTGTCCTTATTGCCCGGATCAGACGGGTCGCGCAGCCATCCATCAGTGATGACGCGTTGACCGATCAGCCCGGGGTCGACGCCTTTTCCCGCGGCGACGACTTCCCCGCAGATATCAGCCCCTTGGATCCGGGGAAAAGTGATGGGCGCACCGCCCCACGTCGGATCCTCGTCACTGACTTCCTCGAACGCGTCGCCCGTCGTCGCATCGGTCACGGTTTTTGAGTACCAGCCGGATCGCGTGTTGACGTCGGTATTGTTAAGCCCGCAGGCTGCGACCTTGATCAACACCTCGCCGGCCGCGGGTTCCGGGCGCGGCCAGTCCTTATGCAGCACCATTTGCTCTAAGCCGCCATGGCCCATCGTGACCATGGCCTTCATTTTGTCAGGCAAGCTCATTATGCAGTCTCCAGAATAGCGTCGGTGCGGGGCAGCAGGCTTTGCGGATCATAGGCTGGTTCGCCCAGAACACAGGCCGCGCGGGGTTGGCCGTGGATAACGACCTGTAACTCGGTGCCGGGGGCAGCAGCCTCGGGCTTGATGTACGCAAAGGCGAGTATCTTGCCGACCGTGTGCCCATAGACGACTGAGGCCGTTGAGCCCACGACACGTCCATCCAGCATCACCGCTTCTCCACCGTGGCCGTCGATTTCACCATCCGGTTCGATCTCTAAGTACGCGCAGACCCACGGCAGATCGGCGTTCAGGGTTAAGTCCTTACCCAGGTAGTCCTTGTCGGTGCGGGCAAGACGCAGCACATCAGCCTCTGCCAGCGTGACCTCATTGGTCAACTCGCCTGCGCCCTTGAACCCCTTCTCCATTCGCATCACATTCATGGCAAAGCTGCCATAGTCGGTGACACCGTGCGGTTCACCTGCCGCCCACAGCGCATTGTAGACATCGAGGCAGGCGGCATTGGGTATGTGCAGCTCCCACCCCAACTCACCGGCATAGGACATGCGGAAAGCCCAGACCGTATGACCCGCGATGATGATTTCCTGTGCCGACAACCAGCGGAATCCGGCATTGCTCAGATCGGTATCGGTGCACTGTTCCAACACGTCCCGCGACCGGGGGCCGTTCAGCGACAGGGCGGACCAATCGGTGGACAGCGCGGTTATGTGAACATCCTCGTCCGCGCGCTGTTGTGCCAGATGATCCAGCAGACGCTGTTCAAAGAAGGCGGCGCAGACCAGATAGAAGCGATCCTCAGCCATTCGGACAATCGTGGTCTCCAACTCGATCCGACCACGGCGGTTCAGCATATGCGTCAACGTGATTGAGCCGACCTTTTGCGGCATCCGGTTGGCGATCAGCCGGTCCAACAGCGCGTAGGCATCAGGGCCCGAAACTTCGACCTTGGTGAAGGCGGTCACGTCCATGATGCCCACGCGTTCGCGCACCGCTTTGACCTCAGCCGCGACCATGCCATCCGCAGGTGTCCGGCGGAAGGAGTAGTGATCACGCTGCTCGACCTCATCCCGCGCGAACCAACGGGGGCGCTCAAAGCCATAAACCTCTTCATGTACAGCACCCTTGGAATTCAACAGATCATAGAGAGGCGACGGCTTGATCGGACGCCCTTCCAAACGGTTGAAATGCGGGAACGGGATCTCGTGGCGCAGGCAGTAGTCTTCCTCGGCCTTGATCACCTGCCAATCCTTGTTCGCATAGCTTCCGAACCTGCGTGGATCGAACTCACGCATCGAGATGTCGGCCGCTCCATGCACCATCCAGCGTGCCAACTCGCGGGTCAGACCCGGCCCCCAGCCAATGCCAATTTGGGTCCCACAGCAGCACCAGTAATTCCGAACGCCCGGCGCAGGCCCGATCAGCGGGTTGCCATCGGGCGGATGCGAAATCGCCCCATGCACATCGCGCTGAATGCCCAGCTCGGCAAAGATCGGCATGCGGTTCAGGCTTTCTTCAAGCCACGGCATCACCCGGTCGTAATCCGCATCGAACAGCCAGTTCTCGTATTCCCAGGGGCAATGATCATGCCAGACCGAGTTCGGGTTCTCTTTCTCGTATATCCCGATCAGGCCGCGCTGCTGCTCCATCCGGATATAGCCCGAGACCTTTCGGTCATCGCGGATCACCGGCAGTTCCTTGTCCAGGTTCTGGAACTCGGGCACCGGCTCGGTCACAAAATAGTGGTGCGTCATCGAGGTCATCGGCAGCTGCAGCCCCGACCATTCACCCATCTGGCGGGCATAGGTGCCGCCAGCGTTCACCACATGCTCGCATGTGATGGTGCCCTGCTCGGTCTCGACCACCCACTCGCCGTTTTCGGCCTGGGTGATGTTGGTCGCACAGCAGTTGCGGAAAATGCGCACGCCCTTCTGACGCGCCCCGGTTGCCATCGCCATGGTGACGTTGGTCGGGTCCACATGTCCATCATCTGGCGTGTATAGCGCACCCAATACGCCGTCGAGATTGTAGAACGGGTGCAGTTCCGCCACTTTTTCAGGTCCGACCAATTCAATTTTGAACCCAAGCGACCGGCCCACAGATAGGGTGTGGCGCAGCCAGTCCATCTCATCCTCGGTATAGGCCAACCGGAATGAACCACAGCCATGCCATGTCACTGGCTGGCCGGTCTCAGCCTCCAGCGCGCCGGAATAAAGACCGATGTTGTAATCCACGCATTTACCTAACCCAAAACTGGACGTCGAATGCGTGATCTGCCCAGCGGCGTGCCAGGTACTGCCGCTGGTCAACTCTGCCTTTTCCAGCAGGACGGTGTCGTCGCCCCAACCTTCATGCGCCAGATGATAGGCCAGACCGACTCCCATGACGCCGCCACCGACAATCACCACGCGGGAATGGGACGGTAGATTCTTCTCGGACATGATTTTTCCTCTCCCGAGTCGCATTTCTGCTCGACAGGCTAATTCCACAAATGTACCATCGTCAATCATGAATGACACAAATGTATCATCAACTGTTCTGGAACGCTTGTCCGAAGAATGGGACGCCCTGACGCCCGAGGCGCAGAAGGCCGCGCGCTACGTGCTGGAAAACCCGACGGACGTTGGGGTTTCTACAGTGCGCGAGATTGCCGAGGCCGCCAGAGTAAAACCGAACACCTTCGTGCGGATGGCCCAGCAGGTGGGGTTCGAAGGCTACGAAGATTTCCGTGCCCCGTTCCGGGATGCGATCCGGCAGGGACGTGTGTCATTTCCGGACCGTGCCCGCTGGTTGCAGGACATCGGCAAGTCAGGGGAACTGGGCGGTCTCTATGCCGACATGATCGGCGCCGCGATCCGCAATATCGAAGAAACCTTTGCCGGGATCGACGCCGCAAACCTGAAGGCCGCGGCCGAGGATATCTGGAATTGTCGCCAGATTTTCACGCTGGGCGTTGGCGTCAACAATTCTAACGCGCGAAACTTCACCTATCTGGCCTCAACCGGCATGAAGCAGTTTCACGCCATCCCTCGCCCCGGCTCCACTCCGGTGGATGATCTGGCATGGGCGGATGAGCAGGACGTGCTGATCGCGATCACCTGCCACCCTTACCGCACCGAAGTCATCGACGCGATCAAACTGGCACGGCAACAGGGAATGACTGTCATCGGCATTTCCGACAGCCCGGCCAGCCCGGTGATCCTGAACGCACAGCACGGTTTTGTCGTTGCCGCCGACACCCCACAGTTCTTTCCATCCTCGGTTTCGACCATCGCCTTGCTGGAAACGCTGCTGTCCTTTGTGATCGCCGTTTCCAGCGATGAGATCGTCGAGCGGGTGGAACGATTTCACCAACGTCGCCACCAGCTTGGCCTCTACGCGGAGGAACCCGAATGAACGCACCTCTGACGCATTCGCTCGACGCGCGGTATTATACCGACCCCGCCGTTTTTGAGCAGGAGATGCAGGGGCTTCTGGCCCGCACATGGCAATTCGCCGGGCATGTGGCGCAGGTTCGGGAATCGGGCGATTACTTTGCTTTTGAAATCGCCGGGCAAAACCTGTTCTGCATTCGGGGCCGAGACGGCGAAATTCGAACGTTCTATAACGTGTGCCAGCACCGCGCGCATGAAATGGTCACCGGTGCTGGTAACACCCGCGTCGTGGTCTGCCCCTATCACGCCTGGACCTATGAGCTGTCCGGCCAGCTGCGCGCGGGACCCAATATCAAATCCGTCCTCGGTTTTGACCGCAGCGCCATCTGCCTGACTTCGGTTCGGACCGAGGTGTTCAACGGATTCATCTTCGTCAACCTCGACGACAATGCCGCCCCGATGGATGAATGGTACCCCGGCGTGCGCGAGGAAATCCGCGCGTTCGTTCAGCATATCGATGATCTGGAACCGCTGGAATGGGTCGAAATCCCGGAAAACTGCAATTGGAAGGTCAGTATCGAGAATTACTCGGAGTGCTATCATTGCCCGACCAACCACCCGACCTTTGCCGAAGGTGTGGTCAAGCCCGAGACCTACGACATCCAGCCCGATGCAGGCGGCGGTTACGTGCTGCGCCATACGACCGAATGCCAAAGCCTCGACAAGATGACCTACCCGGTCGACCTGTCGGTGCCGCATGCGGGCGACTACCAGTCATGGTTCCTTTGGCCGATGTTCTCGTTCCAGTGTTACCCGGGCAATGTGCTGAACACCTATCACTGGCGCGCCATTGATGCCGATCACTGCACCGTCTGGCGCGGCTGGTACACCGAGGGTGGCTCCGAAAGCGCGGTGATCCGACAACTGGCCGTGCAGGACCGGGAGACCACAGTCGAGGAAGACATCCATCTGGTCGAAAGCGTCCATCGCGGCCTGAAATCCCGCGGGTATCGCCCCGGTCCGCTCGTGCTGGACCCCAGTTGTGGGGTGATGTCGGAACACTCAATTGCCCGGTTGCAACAATGGATGCGCGAGGCGGTGGAATAATCTGCGCGCGCCCAAAAGTGACCTGCAGGATCGGATCGAACGGGTACAGTTCAAAACGAACCCACATTATGATCGCATTTACGGACACCGCGCAAAGCGATGAAGAACCGGAGACCATAGATGGCTGATATTTTCGACGAAGACCTGTTCCTGAAAGGCCTGGAGCAGCGCAAGAACACGCTTGGTGCGGAATATGTAGAAAAGAACCTGGCGGCGGCCGATGACTTTACCCGCCCGTTTCAAGAAGCGATGACGGCGTGGTGCTGGGGGTTTGGCTGGGGCGATGACGTGATCGATGCCAAAACGCGATCGATGATGAACCTGTCCATGATCGGTGCGCTTGGGAAGATGCATGAATGGGAAATTCACTGCAAAGGTGCGATCAACAACGGCGTCTCGCCCGAGGAAATCCGAGCCATCATCCACGTGATTGGCATCTACTGTGGCGTCCCGCAAGCGCTGGAGTGTTTCCGCGTTGCCCGCAAGGTGCTGGGCCACACCTGACCCAGAGACCGTCTTATACTTCAAAAAGCGGCCGCTGGGGCCGTTTTTTTCATGCCTTGTGGGTCGCGCTTATTCGAGTGACACCCACAGCACCTTCGCGTCTTCCTCACTGGTTGAAATACACCCGTGCCCCATCCCGCTGTCATAATAAAGCGAGTCACCGGCCTTCATCGGCAGGGGGCGATAATGCTCTGATACAAAGATCAGTTCGCCACTGATGACATACATGAACTCTTCACCCGTATGCCGGATCCAGTTTTCGAACTCTGACAGGTCGCGGGCTTTGATTGTCGCGATATAGGGCAGCATCCGCTTACTGGTCAGCTCGGGACACAGCAATTCGTGCAAATAGGTCGGTGTGCTTTTTATCTCGCCTTCACCTTTAGGGGTAAAGTCGCGCCTTCCCGAAATCCCCGATTGCCCGGACTGCAGAAACAGCTGCGGCGTGCTCATATCCAGCGCCTGCGTCAGCCTGCGCACGATGTCGAAACTTGGCCGCGTCTGGTTGTTCTCGATCTTCGACAGGGTGGACCGACCGATTCCCGCCGCGCGTCCGGCTTCCTCCAAAGTCCAGCCTTTTGCACGTCGTGCATCGCGGATGGAACGCCCCAAAACCTCACCTTCGTCCTGATCTTCCGGTGAGGAAACATCACCGCGAGTCTCGTCGCCCATAAAAATCCCCCTGTTTTACCAGAGGTTACAGATTTCCCTCAAATCATACAACTTCACAAATGTGAGATATATGTTGCTTTAGCTGCACGATTTCCACTATAGGAAACAAAATTTCGTACTGAGGATTCGGTGCCTGAGGAGGAAACCATGTTCAAAACGTCGCTTACCGAAGCTGATCCGGTTGTCGCCGCGTCAATTGCGCGAGAAGGCAAACGTCAGGCTGAACAGATCGAATTGATCGCGTCCGAGAATATTGTCTCGCAGGCAGTGATTGACGCGCAGGGGTCAGTCCTGACCAACAAATACGCCGAAGGTTACCCTGGCCGTCGCTACTATGGCGGATGCGAATTTGTAGACGAAGTTGAATCCGAGGCCATCGACCGTCTGAAACAGTTGTTCGGCTGCGAATACGCAAACGTTCAGCCACATTCGGGCGCGCAGGCCAACGGCGCCGTCAAATTGGCCCTGCTCAGCCCCGGTGACACGATCCTGGGTATGTCACTGGATGCAGGTGGCCACCTGACGCACGGTGCCAAACCAGCACAATCCGGCAAGTGGTTCCGCCCGGTTCAATACGGTCTGACCGATGCCGGTCTGATTGACTATGATCAGGTCGAAGAACTGGCGAAAGCCGAAAAGCCGCAAATGATCATCGCAGGCGCATCGGCCTATTCACAAAAGATCGATTTTGCCCGCTTCCGCGCCATTGCGGATGAGGTCGGCGCTTGGCTGCTGGCGGATATGGCACATATCGCCGGTCTGGTTGCAACCGGGCTGCACCCCTCGCCTATCGGCCACGCGCATGTGGTTACCTCGACCACGCACAAAACCCTGCGCGGTCCGCGCGGCGGGATCATTCTGACGAATGACGAGGCGCTGGCAAAAAAGATGAATTCGGCCGTATTCCCCGGCCTTCAGGGCGGCCCCCTGATGCATGTGATTGCCGGTAAGGCTGTCGCGTTTGGCGAGGCGCTAAAGCCCGAATTCAAGGACTACATGCAACGCGTTGTGGATAGCGCATCGGCGCTGGCAAACGTCATGATGGCGCGTGGATGTGACATCGTTTCGGGCGGCACGGAAAACCACCTGATGCTGGTCGATCTGCGCCCGCTGGGCGTGACCGGCAAAGACGCAGAAGCCGCGCTGGAGCGTGCCGGTTTCACCTGCAACAAGAACAGCGTGCCGGGCGATCCGCAAAAACCTACCGTGACCAGCGGTATCCGGCTGGGTACCGCAGCAGGCTGCAGCCGCGGGTTTGGACCGGAAGAGTTCAAACAGATCGGTCACCTGATCGGCGACGTGCTCGAGGCCTTGGCCCAATCCCCCGAGGGCGACGCGAAGATCGAAGCCGAAACCCGCGAAAAAGTCCGCGCACTCTGCGCCAGCCACCCGATCTACTGAAAGACCGTTCAATGAGTATCTACGACCTAATCGTCATCGGGGGCGGACCCGGCGGATATGTTGCAGCAATCCGCGCAGCACAACTGGGCATGAAAGTCGCCTGCGTTGAAGGCCGCGGTTCGCTTGGCGGAACCTGTCTGAATGTGGGGTGCATACCCTCCAAAGCGTTGCTGACCTCCTCGGCTAAGTATGCCGAGCTTGCACATCTCTCCTCCCATGGCATTGCTGTCGAGGGGGCCAGCATCGACCTGAGCTCGATGATGGGTCGCAAGGACAAGATCGTCGGCGATCTGACCAAGGGCATTGCGTTTCTGTTCAAGAAAAACGGCGTCGATCTGGTTGAGGGCTGGGCCAGTATCCCCTCTGACGGGCAGGTCAAAGTTGGCGACGATGTTTATGAAGCCAAAAACATCCTGATCGCCACCGGTTCCGAGCCAACCCCGCTAAACGGGATCGAGATTGACGAGCAGGATATCCTAAGCTCGACCGGAGCGATCGCGCTGGATGCTGTTCCCGAACATCTGGTGGTCGTCGGTGCTGGCGTGATCGGCCTGGAACTTGGACAGGTCTGGTCCCGATTGGGCGCGAAGGTCACGGTTGTTGAGTATCTTGACCGCATTCTGCCCGGAATCGACGGCGAGATAGCAAAACTCGCACAGCGCGCCCTGTCAAAGCGTGGCCTGAAGTTTCAGCTGGGGCGCGCACTGAAAACCATCGACAAAACCAACGTTGGGCTGACGCTGACATTGGACCGGGTCGGCAAAGACAAGGAAGAGGTGATCGAAGCCGACAAGGTTCTGGTCGCCGTCGGACGCCGCCCCGTATCGCGCGGGCTTGGGTTGGAAGATCTGGGGATAGCCCTTGACCCGCGCGGCTTCATTCAGGTGGACACGTCGTTCCGCACCTCGGTTCCCGGCATCTATGCGATTGGCGACTGTGTCCCCGGCCCGATGCTTGCCCACAAGGCCGAAGAAGACGGCGTCGCCTGTGTCGAAATGCTGGCCGGTGAAACCGGGCATGTGGACTACAATACCGTTCCTGGCGTTGTGTATACGGACCCCGAGGTCGCTTCGGTCGGTTTGACAGAGGAAGCGCTGAAAGAAGCCGGGTCCGAATACGCTGTCGGCAAGTTTGCCTTCATGGCCAACTCACGCGCGCGTTCGACTGGCGAGACAGACGGAGCCGTCAAAGTACTGGCCGACCCAAATGGCAAAATCCTGGGCGCGCATATCTGCGGCGCACATGGCGGTGACCTGATCGCCGAACTGGTTCTGGCCATGACCAAGGGCGCAACCGTCGCCGAAGTCGCCTCAACCTGTCATGCGCATCCGGCAATGGGCGAGGCCGTCAAGGAAGCCTGCCTGGACGCCATGGGCCGCGCAATTCACGCCTGAGAGGGAACAGCCAGATGACCATCCAGCTTCGCACCCGCCATCCGGAAAAAGCCAAAAAGGCTGACAGCGTCATCCCGCGAAAGCCCAAGTGGATTCGCAAGAAAAAGGTCGACGGGCCCGAATATTACGAGACCCGCCGCCTGATGCGCGACCACAATCTGACGACGGTTTGTGAAGAGGCTGCATGCCCCAACATCGGCGAATGCTGGTCCAAGCGCCACGCCACCATGATGATCATGGGCGAAGTCTGCACCCGCGGCTGTTCCTTCTGCAACGTCTCAACAGGACGCCCCAATGCACTGGACCTGTTCGAGCCGGGCCGTGTTGCTGCAGCGGTTATGAAACTAGGCTTGCGCCACGTAGTGATCACCTCGGTCGATCGCGATGATCTGGCAGACGGCGGGGCCGAGCATATCGCGCAAACCATCCGTGCCGTGCGTCATCAGAACCCCGGCACCACGGTCGAGGTGCTAACCCCCGATTTTCTGGGCAAAGGCGATGCGGCGGATGTGGTGTTCGATGCTGCCCCGGACGTGTTCAACCACAATCTGGAAACCGTTCCGCACCTGTACCCGACCGTTCGCCCCGGCGCACGCTACTATACTTCACTGCGACTTCTGGATGATGCCAAGCGCGCAAACCCAGAAATCTTTACGAAATCCGGCTTGATGGTTGGCCTGGGCGAGAGCCTGAATGACGTGCGTCAGGTCATGGACGATCTGCGCGCGGCTCAGGTCGATTTTCTGACCGTGGGTCAATACCTGCAGCCGACCCCAAAACACCATCCAATTGACCGGTTCTGGTCACCGGAGGAGTTCGCCCAACTGGAACAGATCGCAAGGTCCAAGGGCTTTTTGCATGTGTCGGCGACGCCGCTGACACGTTCCTCGTTCCACGCCGACGAAGATTTTGCCGCCCTCAAGCAGGCCCGCCAGCGGGCCATCGCCAACGGGGCATAAACCAAACGCAAATGGGAGGGAAACCATGGAAGCGTTAAATTCAATCGTAGGAGCCATCAATGGCGTCGTATGGGGGCCGCTGATGCTGGTCCTCATCCTTGGCGTCGGCTTCTTCCTGCAGGTCGGGCTGAAATTCATGCCGATCCTGAAAATCGGCACCGGCTTCAAGCTGCTGTTTGCTGGCCGCGAAGGCCAAGGTGATGGTCAGATCAGCCCGTTCAACGCGCTGATGACGTCGCTGTCGGCAACCATTGGTACCGGCAACATCGCCGGTGTGGCCACTGCTGTCTT
The DNA here is from genome assembly GCF_947495585.1 of Ruegeria atlantica. Taxonomy (GTDB): domain Bacteria; phylum Pseudomonadota; class Alphaproteobacteria; order Rhodobacterales; family Rhodobacteraceae; genus Ruegeria; species Ruegeria atlantica_G. The sequence continues at coordinate 243,097 of NZ_CANLZK010000005.1, forward strand.
CCTGGGCGGTCCGGGCGCTTTGTTCTGGATGTGGATGACCGCCCTGGTGGGCATGGCCACCAAATATGCCGAAGCCGTTCTCGCGGTTAAATACCGTGAAAAAGACGAGCTGGGCAATTTTGTCGGCGGCCCGATGTACTACATCAAAAACGGCCTCGGCGCGAAATGGGCCTGGCTGGGCGTTGCATTTGCCCTGTTCGGCGCAGTTGCAGCCTTTGGCATCGGAAACGGCGTGCAGGCCAACGGCGTGGCGCAGGTTCTGGAATCGAACTTCGGCGTGAACACTTCGGTCACCGGCGTTGTTCTGATGGTCCTGACCGCAGCCGTTATTCTGGGCGGCATCACCCGCATCGGTGCGGTTGCTGGTAAACTGGTTCCGGCCATGGCAATTGCATACATTGTTGCAGGCCTTTTGGTTCTGATCATCAATATCGGCGAGATCGGCAACGCGCTGTCACTGGTCTTCACCTACGCCTTCACGCCGTCCGCCGCCGAAGGTGGCTTTGCAGGTGCAGCCGTTTGGGCCGCCATCCGTTTTGGTGTGGCACGTGGTGTGTTCTCGAACGAAGCCGGTCTGGGTTCGGCTCCGATTGCTCACGCGGCAGCCGAGACCAAAGGTCCGGTCAACCAGGGCCTGATCGCGATGCTGGGTACGTTCATCGACACCATCATCGTGTGCTCGATCACCGGTCTGGCGATCATCTCCACAGGTGCATGGACCTCCGGTGAATCCGGTGCGGCCTTGACCTCGCTGGCATTCGCCACGTCGCTGCCGGGTGGCGGTGCTCTGATCGCAATCGCTCTGTCGATCTTCGCCTTCACAACCATCCTCGGCTGGTCGTTCTACGGCGAAAAATGCGTCGAGTTCCTTCTGGGTGTTAAATCCCTGATGCCGTACCGCTTTCTGTGGATTGCCGCGATCTACTTCGGCGCAACCGCGGATCTGGGCTTTGTCTGGCTGCTGGCGGATACCCTGAACGCCATGATGGCCATTCCGAACCTGATCGCCCTGGCCCTGCTGAGCCCCATCGTCTTCAAACTGACGAAAGAGTTCTTTGCCTCGGGTGGCAAGTCCGAAGAGCCGGGTGGAACACCTGCCGAGTAATCCGGTCCCGAAAAAAAACGGGGGGCCAGCCCGGCCCCCCGCCTTTGAAACAGAATTCCATATCTCGAGGAGAGACGTGATGGCCACGAAAATCCTGCTGCCTATTGACCATACCGACGACCGCTCGTGGAAACTGGCCCTGCCGGTCGCACTGGAACAGGCGAAGTTCTACGGTGCCGAACTGCATGCGGTTGCTGTCATCCCCGAGATCATCCAGCTGCCGAACCTGCCTGCCAACTACGGCGCTGGTGCCAAAGACCACGTGCGCAATGCAGTTCAGGCCATACTGGATCACGGCAACGCTTCTGACGTGCAAGTGCATGTCGAAGAAGGCAGCGTCTACCGCGAAATCCTGAAGCTGGCCTACAAGGACGGCTTTGATCTGATCGTCATGGCGTCGACCAAAGGCGATTTCCCGAATTATGAGATTGGCCCGAACCTGGCCCGTGTCGTGCGCAACGCGCATTGCACCGTCATGGTTGTTCGTGACCAGTCCCGCTGATCGAAAGGCTAGAGATATGACTGATTTAAAACGCACCCCATTGCATTCTTTGCATGTTGAGTTGGGAGGTAAGTTGGTTGATTTTGCTGGTTGGGAGATGCCTGT
>NZ_CANLZK010000006.1:0-229603 GCF_947495585.1 Ruegeria atlantica
CCTGAATAGGCTTCTTCTGCGCCTCGCGCGCAATTTCAATGTCCGATTTATAGCTCATTGGGCAAAACCCCCGGTTGAATTCCATGCAAACCGGCGCAGCTGGGCCGGTGCTGGTCAATCCATACCGTTGTGTACAATCCCGATGGATAGAGATTCCGACATATTCAAGCCATGAAACGGCGTAGCGTCATTTCACCGGTTTCAAATCGAAAACGCTTTACGCTTAAGGCGCCCACGCCCGCTGATCTGGCACGAACAGGCTCATCTGGTCCCCCAACCGCAGCTGTCCGGGTCGTTCCACCCACGCAGTCACGCCCCTTCGGCCCTGTGCTGCGGGCTTGAAGGACGCCCCGTACCCGGGTTGATCGGCTTCGATCTCACGACCGGGAATGACGCAGGGGCGGTTTTCCATATCCACGGTTATCGTGACACCGTCGCGGCCCTGCAAACGCGAGGATGGCGGAAGATGTGTAAAGTCCGGAATGCCGCGCAACAAGATGCTGACGCCCAGAAACGAAGGGTCCAGCCGATCCAGCCCCATCTCTTTAGCAGTGGCGTCCATTTCCTCGGCGGACAGAACCGACAATTGGCGCACGTTGCGGATTTCGGTGCCTTGCGGATACAGATTCTTGACCCTGACACATGAGGTCCGGTTTAGACCCTCGTGCCGCTCGCCTTTGTCCCCTGAGAAATCCAGATCCAAAACATCGACCGCTTTGGCCCGGATCGAGCCACCCGCGGGCACGTGACCCAGCCAAACAACTTCACCCGTGAACTCTGTTTCTCGCAATACCGGCATTTGAAATCCCCTTCGGCTGCGGGCCGTCAAAATCGTACTAAAAGTCAAACCAGTCCATTTGAAAAGCTGAAAAGAAAAGACCCGGGACTTGGCCCGGGTCTGATTTCTTTATGCCGATGGTTCTGGCTCCATCCCACCGTCGGGCGGGGTCTTTTTGACCTTGGTCTTGGGAATGGCGGTAACGCTGGGCGCGCTGCCTTCATCCGGCTTATCACCCTCGTCATCACCATCGGTCGGCGATTCGCCATTCATGACGCGCTTGATCTCGTCCCCGGTCAGAGTTTCGTATTCCAGCAAGCCTTGCGCCAGACGTTCCCATTCCTCGTTCTTGTCGGACAGGATCTTGTGCGCGCGCTCATAACCCTGCTGGATCAGGCGTTTCACCTCTTCCTCGATCAGCTCTTTGGTATGCGCTGAAACCGAGAAGCCAGCAGTGTTGCCCGAATAGCCGTCATGCGCCTCGGCATAATCAATGTTGCCGACCTTGTCAGACATACCCCAGCGCATCACCATGGCCCGCGCCAACTGGCTGGCCTGCATGATGTCACCGGCGGGGCCGTTCGAGACGTGATCTTCACCGTATTTGATCACCTCGGCGGCTTTGCCTGCCATGGTCATGGCCAGCTTTTGCTCGCATTCGTCGCGGTGATAGTTCAGACGGTCCATTTCCGGCAACGACACCACCATACCCAACGCGCCACCGCGCGGAATGATGGTCGCCTTGTAGACCGGATCGCAAAGCGGTAGCGACAGACCAACGACCGCGTGACCAGATTCGTGATAGGCGGTCTTTTCCTTCTGGTCTTGCGTCAGCACCATCGAACGGCGCTCGGCCCCCATCATCACTTTGTCCTTGGCGTTCTCAAAGTCCTCCATGGTGACAAAGCGACGGCCAACGCGCGCCGCCATCAGTGCGGCCTCGTTCACGAGATTCGCCAGATCAGCGCCCGAGAAGCCCGGAGTACCACGCGCGATGATGCGCAGGTCGACATCGGGGCCCAGAGGCGTCTTGCGCGCGTGCACGCCCAGGATCTTCTCACGGCCTTTGATGTCGGGGTTGCCGACAGTTACGTTGCGGTCAAAACGACCGGGGCGCAGCAGCGCAGGGTCCAGAACGTCCTTACGGTTGGTGGCCGCCAGAATGATCACACCCTCATTGGCTTCGAACCCGTCCATCTCAACCAGCAATTGGTTGAGCGTCTGCTCGCGTTCATCATTCCCGCCGCCGTAACCGGCACCACGATGGCGACCGACGGCGTCGATTTCGTCGATGAAGACAATACAGGGCGCATTCTTTTTAGCCTGTTCGAACATGTCACGCACTCGGGATGCACCGACACCAACAAACATCTCAACAAAGTCAGAGCCTGAGATGGTGAAGAACGGCACACCCGCCTCACCAGCAATCGCACGCGCAAGCAGCGTCTTACCGGTGCCCGGAGGGCCAACCAGCAGCGCGCCTTTCGGGATCTTGCCGCCTAGGCGGCTGAACTTCTGCGGGTTACGCAGAAATTCCACGATCTCTTCCAGCTCTTCCTTGGCCTCGTCGATACCTGCGACATCGTCAAATGTCACGCGGCCATGCTTTTCGGTCAGCATCTTGGCCTTGGACTTGCCAAAGCCCATCGCGCCGCCTTTTCCACCGCCTTGCATCCGGTTCATGAAATAGACCCAGACACCAATGAGGAGCAGGAACGGCAGCAGCGTGATCAGGAACGACTGGAAACCGGATTGCTGCTGTTTCTCGGCGCGAACGGGAATGTTCTCGTCGATCAGCAGTTTGGTGACCTCGGCATCGCCGGGTTTGATGGTGACATAGTTGGCACCGCTTTGCGTGGTATAGCGAATCTGTTCGCCATCCAGGGTCACATTCTTGACTTCGTCGGCTTGAACGGCGGTTACGAAATCAGAATAAGTTCTTTCATTGCTCTGAAGTGTCCCGCCTGGTCCGCTGAACAAATTGAACAGTGCAAGGATCAGCAAAAACAGAACGACCCAGAAGGCGATGTTACGAGCGTTGCCCAAGGAAAGTCTCCCAAAAGATTTCGGCAGATGGGGGTCTGCCGGGTTGCTCTATAAAATAGAGATGATTCAAGGAGGTTCAATGCGATAAAAAAGAAGAATGAAACTCGGGCGTTCCGGGGGCCAATTCAGCCGTCCATCCATTCAACAATCTGGCGGTTGGAGCTGACACCAGTTCATCCCCCAGCCAAACAGCGGGTGAAGCCAACAAGACCTGACGTGGTTTACCCAAGTCCCGCCAATCTGGAACCCTAGGCAGGCCCTGCTCGCCTAATGGTCGGATTTGCACGCCAGCAGTCGAAGGTCCTGACAGAATCCATCGCTTGTCCCACAGCTCGCCGGGCCGCGCGATTTCGCCCTGAACCGCGTTTAGCTCTCTGCAAATCCACGTTTTATTGACCTTTGGGACAAACAAACAGCCATTGATCGACGTAACGGTGCCCTCTTCAACGGCCTTCACAGCCTGATCCACCGACGTTTGGCGAGGTGGATACCCCGCTCCGGCGATCCACGCGATGCAACCGATCACAAGCCGGCGCTGGATTTCCTGAGGCAAAGACTGAAAGGCGGTGCGATCCAAGCAAACATCACCGGTTTCCACCACGGCGATTTTTCGGGCGGATTCCTGCGTAAAACGCTCCAATGCCTCACGCGCCTGCGCAAGGTTTTCTGCGACTCGAGTCAAAGAACTGGCCGTGATCCCCAAATCCTTGAGGTCAGACAAGGCCTGCCGTGCCTTGATCCGGTCAAACCGGAGGTCCTGATTCGATGGATCTTCGATCCAGCCAACTCCCTCACCAGACAGATAGCCACGCAATGCTTGCCTTGTTATACCCAGCATCGGCCGCAACATCGTCACGCCATCCAAAATCCGTTCAACCGGCATGCCCGACAGACCCGTAACACCAGCTGCGCGACCCAGTCGCATCAGGAAGGTTTCGGCCTGATCATCCGCGGTGTGGCCTAACGCAATCGCGCTGATCGCATTGCGTGTGGCCCATTCGGTCAACATCCGATAACGCGCCTGTCTGGCCTGATCCTGAAGGTTCCCCTGACCGGCCCACCCTGTCCATTTCAACGTTTGATGCGGGATACCCAAACACGCGGCAAGCTCGCTTACTTTCTGCGCTTCGACTGCGGAATCGGGGCGCAAACCGTGGTCAACGGTCGCTGCGAACAGCTTAACCTGCTCGTTTTGGGCAATATCATTCAACAGCAAAAACAGAGCGACAGAATCGCCCCCGCCAGAGACAGCCACACCCAGACGCGAAGGAAGGGTCTTGGGTAAACGCGCCCGAATCTCGGCCCGCAGTTCTTCAGCGTTTTCGGTCAAGAACAGCCCAGGCTTGCCATTTCCTGTGTGGCATTGGTGGCCGAGGCCGAAGACGGGAACCGCACGCCCACCTCGCCCAGAGTGATGCAAGCCTGATCGGTCTGACCCAGACGCCCCAGCGCCGAGCCCAACTCAAACAGCGCCTCGGGTGCGAATGCACCTTCGGAATCGCCGGTAAAGCTGGCCAGAAAGGCCCGCGCGGCCTCACGCGTGTCACCGATTCCAACAAGCGCGCGCCCCCGCTTCAGGTTGGCTTCGGGGGCCAGCGGACTGCCGGGATACGAGCTTTCGAATGTGGCGAGCTGATCCGCTGCGGCCTGATAGTTGCCATCTGCCAGGGCCTGTGATGCCGCATCAAAGTCCGCGCGCTCACCCACTGCAAGTTCACCTTGCTCAGTCGGGGCCGGTGCCGTCGGGGTAGTAGGTGTTGTCGGTGCCGCAGCTGTGATTTCGGTTTCGCCACCCAAGGTCGAGGTCTCGCCAAGCGTGCTGAGATCGCCACCTTCCAACTCAACCAAGCGGAATTCCAGATCGCCGATCCGGTTGGTCCCGTCAGTGACGATGTTTTGCACACGCTGGTTCAACTGCTCGGTCTGGCGGGTCAGGCGCTGCAATTCAGCCTCAATGGCGTCAACACGCTCCAGAACGGAACTACCAGCCAGATTGGGTGCCGGAGATCCGGTGGTTGAAAACTCGCGCTTGAGGCGCTGAACCTCGACGTGCAGCACCGTTAGCTCCTGACGGATATCCGCCAGGGTTTGCTGATCCTGTGCACTTGCCACGCCCGCAGTCGCCACGACCGCAGCCAGAACCCATCCTGCAATTCGCATCATCTTACCCCAAAGTTGAACCGGTCAGGACCGTCACCGAACGACGGTTTTTGGAATAGCATTCCTCGGTGCTGCAAATCTCGATCGGGCGTTCCTTGCCGAAACTAACCGTGGTCAAACGGTTGCCGGCAACCCCACGTGAAATCAGGTATTCACGCGCCGCATTCGCGCGACGCGCGCCCAGGGCCAGGTTATACTCGCGCGTACCCTGTTCGTCCGCGTGACCCTCGATCGTGGCGACGAAATCCGTATTGGCCAGCAGCCAGTCTGCCTGTCCCTGCAATATCGTCTGCGCCTGCCCGGTCAGGGTCGACTGATCAACCTCAAACAACACGCGGTCACCAACAGTTTGCTGGAAATAGGCCGGTGACTGGGGGTCGCTGGGCGAACCCGGCAGGATCGAACCGTTACCGCCCGCGCCACCGCCCAGTGCTGAAGGATCGTTATTGGTACAGGCGGCCAGTACACTTAGCACGCCCAATGCTATGACTTTGCTCAATACATTCATTTCAGGTGCCTCGTCGTTTTATTGCTTTATTGCTGTCTCTGTTATCACAGTGCAGGAATTTTGTGAACTTTTCCAACCCCCTGCCCCGATCACTTCTGTAGTGGCCCCCAAGATGGATCGCTGCCGCCATCCGGTGTACGCACCGGGCGCAGATTCCGACCCGAGATATCCACCGAATACAGTGTCGCCCGTCCGCTTGCGCCCTGCGATTCACGGGTGAACATGATGACACGCCCGTTCGGCGACCATGTTGGCCCCTCATCCAGAAAGGACGAGGTCAGCAGGCGTTCCTCGCTGCCGTCTGTCCGCATGACGCCGATATGGAACCGACCCTTGTTCTGTTTGGTAAAGGCGATCAGGTCACCACGCGGCGACCAGACCGGTGTACCATACCGCCCCTGTTTAAAGCTGATGCGGGTCGCCTCTCCGCCATTTGCGGGCATGATGTACAGTTGAGGTGTGCCAGAGCGGTCGCTTTCGAACACGATCTGCGACCCGTCCGGGGAATAGCTGGGCGCGGTCTCAATGGCAGGTGTGTTCGTCAGGCGCACGCTTTGGCCCGAGGCCAGATCCATTTTCCAAAGGTCTGTGTTGCCGCCCTGAATCAGCGAATAGACGATGGAGCGGCCATCCGGCGAAAAGCGCGGCGAAAAACTCATGGTGCCGTCTTGTGTCTTCAATTCGGTCCGTTTGACGCGATCAACGTCCAAAACATAAATGCGCGGCTGACCGGTTTCATAGCTGGTGTACAACAGCCGATCGCCCGAGGGCGAAAAGCGTGGTGCCAGAACAATCGCAGCGCTGTCGGTGAGGTACTGAACGTTCGCGCCGTCGTAGTCCATGATTGCCAGACGCTTCAGACGCTGGTTCTTGGGGCCGCTTTCGGACACAAACGCGACGCGGCTGTCAAAGTAACCGCTCTCGCCGGTCACTCGGGTATAAACCTGATCGGCCACTTTGTGTGCCATGCGCCGCCAGCCATCTGTGGTGCCGGAAAACTGCAGACCATTGCCCAATTCCTGACCCGAGAATACGTCCCAAACGCGAAATCGAACAGTCAGGCGCTTGCCCGAGACGTTGACAGCACCTGTCACCAAGGCCTCGGCATTGATGGCCTTCCAATCGGCAAATTGCACAGGGGCTTCGAAACTGCTGACCCGGCTGATGAATGCGTCTGAAGAAATTTCACGGAACAGCCCGGTTCCGGTCAGATCCGCCGCTACGACGCGCGATAAGTCGTTTGCGTATTGTGTGGCTGCTGGCCCGTCGGGCACGAAATTTGGCACCGCAAAAGGCAAGGGTTCAATAATCCCCTGATCCAGCTCAAGACGCAGGGGTCCGCTTTGCGCATACACTGGCGCTGCCAAAACTGTCAGGCCAAGCAAAAGGCTGGTCAGAAATCTCATCATTTGATCCGCATCCTCTCGGGATTGAATGTAATCTCAATATCCCGCCATTGATCGTATTTGTCAGTAGGCAGGGTGTATCCTTTGGCCCCGCAGCGCAAAATCGCTCGCCGGGCGGCCTCGTAGGCTTGTCTTGCAGACGCGTCAGTCCCGCCGGAACTGTCGATCATTTGCAGTGTACCGCCGAGCACCTTGCCATCCGGTGTCAGCGAGAACCCGACCACAACGACCGTTTGCAGTGCGTCCGTGGACAGAGAACCAACGTTCCAGCACTTCGACACAGCCAGTCGCATAGCATCCTTCTCACCCGCAGTCAGGGGTGGGCCAGACGGTTCGCTGCTCTGCCCCAGCGCCTCGGCCAGTGCGTCGTTGATCGCGGTTTCATCACTTGGCGCGGGCTCTGGTTCGGTCGGTTCTTCGGTCTCGGCCACTTCAGGCTCTGCCGGGGGCGTCGGTCGGTTCGGTCGCACCAGCGGACGCGGAGAGCTGCGCGGCGCATATTCCTTGGCTTCTTCCGCCTCGGTCACGATTTCATCCGTGGCCTCTTCGGGTGCCGTTTGATCCTGCTGTTCTTGCTGAGTTTCAGCTCCCTCGTCCAGCGATACAGCCGGGGATTCAATATCATCTGGTGCGGCTTCAGGCGGCGGCGGCGCGACAGGTTCAGGCGCTACTTTATCCGCAGGCCGCGGCTGTGCCTCGGGCCCTGGCGGGGTGGGCAAAACGACGGCCTCGGGTTCTGGGGGGGCCAATTCTGGGGGCTGTTCGATCACGACCGGTTCGGGTGGGGGGGCCAGTGGTTCTGGTTCCAGCTCTGGCTCTGGTTCATTTGGCTCAGACACTTCAGGTGTCGGAGGTTCCTGCTCCACCGGTTCAGGGGTGGGGATTTCCTCTTCGGGCGCATCGGGCTGTTGCAGGGCAGTTGGCGTAGGCAGCTCAGGCGCCTCACTCTGAGCCGTCATTGCTGCGAACTGTTCAGCCGAGATCACCGAGATATCCTGAACAGGCATAGGCAATGGTTCGGACCGAAAGGTGCCGCCAAACAAAGCCCACGAAATCAAACTGACATGGGCAATTGCCGAGATCTTGGTGCCGGTATCCACCGCGCGGCCTCACTCTCCACCTTCGTCCAGCGCGGGGCCGCCGGTGTCGGTCACCAGCCCCACATTGGAAAACCCACCTGCATTCAGCGCACCCATAACCTGCATAACCTGCGCATAAGGGATCGCACCATCCGCGCGCAGGAACACCCGGTCACTGCTGCGTTCTGCCGCAATGGCGCGCAGCTTGCCAATCAACTCTTCGCGGGCAACATCGGTGGTTTGAATCTGAATGCGCCCTTCTGCAGTCATCGTGACTGTCAGCGGTTCTTCGTTATCGCCCGGCAATGCGCTTGCCGCCGTCTTGGGTAAGTCCACCGGCACGCCAACGGTTAGCAGCGGTGCCGCAACCATAAAGATAATCAGCAACACCAACATAACGTCTACAAAAGGCGTCACGTTGATCTCGGCCATCGGCTGCGCCCGCCCGCGACGACGGCCGCGTCTGCGCCCGTTCCCGCCTCCGTTCTGCTGAACCGCCGCACCCATCTTAGCTGTCCAACTGACGCGACAGAATGGTGGCGAACTCGTCGGCAAAAGCCTCGTAGCCAGCCACGATCCGATCACTGTCTGAACTGAGCTTGTTGTAGAAAATTACCGCCGGGATCGCAGCCAACAGACCCAGGCCCGTGGCCAAAAGCGCTTCGGCAATGCCGGGTGCCACAACGGCCAGGTTGGTGTTTTGCTGCTCTGCAATCTCAATAAACGCGTTCATGATGCCCCAAACGGTCCCGAACAGGCCAATGAACGGCGCGGTCGAGCCCACCGTCGCCAAAATGGGCAAACCTTTTTGCAATGTCTCGGACTCTTTGGCGATTGCCACGTCCATCGAACGGTCAATCCGCGCAGTGGCTCCCGCGATCAGCCCGCCATCCGTTCGGTGCGACCTGCGCCATTCGATCATGCCAGCGGCAAAAATCTTCTCGGAACTGCCGTCGGGCTGCGATCCGATATGTTCGAACAGCTCGTCCAGCGGGTTGCCGGACCAAAAGGCCTCGTCAAACACCTGCGCCTCTCGGCGGGCCGCGCGATAGTTGATCAATTTCTGAATGATAATCGCCCAAGACCAGATGGATGCAGCGATCAGCATCAACATCACCAGTTTGACGACAAAGGTCGCGCGGGCATACAGCCCCCACATGGAGAAATCGATCTCCTGCGCCAGCGCCAGCGTTTCAGCTTCCATGAACCTGCTCTTTGTTTTTTGCCTGACGGCCGTTCGTTTGGCCTTGTTTTTCCAAACGCTATCGCAGTTGGTTACGAAAAGCCAACATAACCACCCCAGACCAACAAATTGTTACATCAATGCGCGAATCTCTGCCGGAAGGCGGACCGGCTTGCCCTGCGCATTCATGCAAACAGCAGTCACCGAGGCGCGGAAGATCTCGGTCTCCCCCCTCTTGACCAGCTGGCCCATGGTCAGCCGCACACCAGAGATTGACGACAGCCATGTTTCAACGATCAGCTCATCATCGAACTTCGCGGGCGCGACGTAATCCGCCTCGATCCGGCGCACGACCCAGACGATCCCGCCATCGCGCATCGCGTTCTGATCATTGCCCAGACGGCGCACATAGTCAGATCGCGCGCGTTCGATAAACTTGAGGTAATTCGCGTGGTATACGACCCCGCCCATATCGGTGTCTTCATAGTAGACCCGGATCGGGAAGATATGCTTGTGGGGCGCATCAGCTTCATTGGCCATGATATCAGGTCCGGTCTCTCAAATATGTAACGCGCGGGGCAAATCCTGCTCTGAAACAGATGCATGGTTGTCGCGGTTCCTGCAATCCCTTGTGGGGACAAAGTTCCCACCTTCCCAAGTCCGCTATCGAAATTCGAAGATTTGCCCTCTAGGCTTTCATACATACCAAGTGAATCCGACAGGAGTTTCAATGGCTAAAGGACCAAAAGAAGAGAGGATGTTCTTTCTTCCAGTCCTTCAGGGCGTCTTGCCATTCAACCGCGCGACCTTGCCTGCGGAAATTTTGGCAGGGCTGACTTTTGCCTGCCTCGCGATCCCCGAGGTCATGGGCTATACCAAAATCGCAGGCACGCCGGTTGTGACTGGGTTGTACACCATCCTTGTCCCAATGGCGCTGTTCGCGCTGTTCGGTTCGTCCCGCCATCTTGTGGTGGGTGCGGATTCTGCCACGGCGGCGATTACGGCCTCGGCCCTGGCTGGCATGGCAGTGTCGGGTTCGTCCGAGTATCTGGCGTTGGCGTCCCTGTTGGCGCTGATGGCCGCAGTTTTGTTGATCGCCGCACGCCTCATCGGCTTGGGGTTTTTGGTTGATTTCCTATCCCGGACAGTTCTTGTCGGGTTCCTGACAGGCGTGGGCATTCAGGTCGCAACCGGTGAAATACCGGGGCTTTTGGGGATCGAAAGCGACGGTCACGGGACCATCACCAAGCTTCAGGCAACCATTCAGAACATCGACCAGACAAGCTGGCCCACATTGGCGGTGGCGGCGGCGGTTTTGCTGATCGTCGTCGGATGCCGGCAGCTGTCACCGAAACTACCCGGCCCGTTGTTCGCCATACTTGGGGTAATGCTGTGCAGCTGGGCGTTCCAATTCGCCGCATCCGGCATCGCGGTACTGGGCTCGGTTCCCAGCGGCTTGCCTGCGCTCTCTGTCCCGAACGTGGACTGGAGCTGGACCCTATTCAAACAATTGCTGCCAACCGCGCTGTCCATCTTCGTTGTGATCTTGGCCCAAAGCGCCGCAACTTCGCGAGCTTATGCCGCACGATACGAAGAGAAATTCAGCGAGAACACGGACCTTGTCGGGCTGGGTCTGGCCAATCTGGGGGCGGCATTCACCGGCACTTTTGTGGTAAATGGCAGCCCGACAAAAACCGAGATGGTGGCCAGCGCCGGTGGTCGCAGTCAGGTGGCACAACTGACGACCGTCTTGATCGTCTTGGTGGTCATCCTCTTCTTGACGGGCCCACTTGCCTACTTGCCCTATGCGGCGCTGTCTGCCGTCGTGTTTCTGATCGGTGTGAAACTTATCGACCTGAAAGGCCTGATTGCAATCTACAGGCAAGCCCGGTCCGAATTCTGGATTGCTGTCGCCACGGCTGCAGTTGTCGTTATCGTTGGGGTCGAACAAGGCATCATCTTTGCAATGGTGCTGTCATTGATCGACCATACCCGCCGTGGGTACCGCCCCAAAAATTCAGTGATCGTCAAAACCAAAGACGGTGGTTGGCATTCGAAACCCATTACTGCACCGAACCAATTCGAACCTGGGCTTGTAATCTATCGCTTCTCTCACAGCCTGTATTACGCGAATGCACAGCGGCTTTCGGATGAGATTGCGACAATCACCCGTGATTCAGATAACAAAGTACGTTGGTTCTGTATCGAGGCTTCGGCCATTGATGACGTGGATTTCACGGCAGGCTATACGCTGCGCAATGTTCTAAAGATCCTGCAGGCAAAGAACATCAAGATGGTTTTCCTACTGGTCGACCCCCACGTGCGGTCAGAGCTGGACAGATACGGGGTTACGGGTTTGGTGGGTAGTGATGCCTTTTACGACGCGGGAAGCGACCTATTGACTGCCTTTCAACACCGAAACGACTCCAAATCGTAGATAGCCTCTATCGGTCTTAAGACTACGCCTGCAACCGCGCGAACAGTCGCAAAGCGTGCGCCGGATCCTGCGAAGCTCCGGGCAATACCGGATCGTATGCTGCGCGGATCAACCCGGCGATCTCCGGGCGCAAGATCGTCGCCTCGCCCGCGACCGCCAGCGGCGACTGCGTTCGAAAAGCGGTGTCGGACCACAACAGGATGGTCTGTACTACCTGACTAAGTGCCAGAGTCTCAGCCGGAACCTTGGACAGCTCTTCGTCCATTCGCAGAAAAACAAACGCGGCCCGGATCGCACCGTCTTCCTCAAAGCGGAACACCCGGTATTGATTTGCATCCGCCGCGATCAGTCGGTCGACTAACGGCGCAAGATCGGGAACCAGCCGATCCAGATCGGGAACTTCCAGCAGTTCCTTCCAGTCGCGGAAAAAGAACACCATGCAATTCGCACCTAGTTCCGGGTCCGTCTCGGCCATTTTATGATCGGCCAAGCTGACTACGGCCTCAAATGCGCCCTTGATGGTGGTCAGAGTTTCCTCCTCGACCCCAAAGACGATGGGCACGATGGGCCGACCCCAACGCGCGAACAGAAACTCTCCGCTTTCACGGGTGAACAACGACTGAATGTCTTCGGGGGTCACGCCCAATCCTTCATCTTTTCGAAAATACTCTCACCGAAGGCATAAAATCTAAAGGCCTCAGCTTCAACCAAACAGATCGCTCTGGCCCTTTGGTGCCGCCATTCCCAGATGCGTCCAAGCCTTCTGCGCCAACATCCGACCGCGCGGCGTGCGCTGGATCAGACCTTGCTGCAACAAATAGGGCTCGATCACTTCCTCCAGCGAATCGCGACTTTCCGACAACGCAGCCGACAGAGTCTCAATCCCGACCGGACCACCGGCATAGTTCTCAGCGATCAGCTTGAGGTATCGCCGGTCGGCACCATCCAAGCCCAGGTTATCCACACCCAACCGCGTCAGCGCGCCATCCGCCAGATCCAGGGTGATACGTCCATCGCCCTCGACGATGGCAAAATCCACCACCCGTCGCAGCAATCGCCCCGCGATCCGCGGGGTCCCGCGCGATCGGCGCGCGATCTCTCTGGCGCCCGCATCATCAGCAGGCGCGCCCAGTTTGCGGGCGTTGCGCGTAACGATCTCGTGCAACTCGTCCACTGTGTAGAACTGCAACCGCGTCGGAATGCCAAATCGGTCGCGCAAAGGCGTCGTCAGCAATCCCATTCGTGTGGTCGCACCAACCAAAGTAAATGGCTGCAGCTCAATCCGGACTGTGCGCGCCGCCGGACCTTCACCGATCACCAGGTCCAGCTCAAAATCCTCCATCGCCGGATACAGAACCTCTTCGACGGCCGGGTTCAGACGGTGGATTTCGTCGATGAACAGCACATCGCGGGATTCCAGATTGGTCAGGATCGCCGCCAGATCACCCGCCTTGGCCAGAACCGGCCCCGAGGTCATGCGGAAATTCACCCCCAACTCGCGCGCCATGATTTGCGCCAGCGTCGTTTTACCCAGACCCGGAGGGCCATGAAACAGCGTGTGATCCATCGCCTCGCTCCGCATACGCGCGGATTGGATGAAGATGCGCAGATTAGCCCGCGCCTCGGCCTGACCGATGAATTCGTCCAGCCCCTGCGGACGCAGGGCGCGGTCGTTATCCTCGGGCAAGGGCTCGGGGCGCAATGTGGGATCGGCGTCTACCATTCAGTTACCCTTTCGGAGCCAGCAACTTGAGTGCCGCCCTGATCAATTCAGCCTCGCCTGCATCCGGCAAGCTGGCGGCCGCTTCGGCCACGGCCGAGGCCGCCTCGGATGGTCCGTACCCCAAATTGCCAAGGGCTGACAGTGCCCCCGCCGAAGCTGCGGCAGACCCCGAGGCAGGTTTGGGCGCCCGCTTGGGCACTTGCGCCGGTTCAGACAACTCAACAACATCCAGCCCGGGGCCGTCCATCGCTTCGGTCACGGTCCCGCCCATAGCCATCACACCCGGCGCCTTGTCTTTTAGATCCAGCACGATCCGCTGTGCCGTCTTTGGGCCCACGCCTTTCGCCGCTTTGACGGCACCCCAATCCCCAAGCGCAATGGCCCGACTGACCCCATCCGGACCCAGCGCGGACAGAATGGCAAGCGAGACCTTGGCCCCAACGCCCTGAACCGAACACAGCAGGCGATGCCATTCCTTTTCGACCAGGGACAAAAACCCAAAAAGCTGCATCAGATCCTCGCGCACCACCATATCGGTATAGATCGAGACAGCCTCGCCAACGCCCGGCAGCGCGGCCATGGTCCGGTCCGAGCAGTAAACGAGGTACCCGACCCCACGCACGTCGATCAACACGTGATCCGCTGCGCGATAGTCCAATCGTCCGGTCAGTTTTCCGATCATGCCCGCACCTCTTTCACGCGCGCCTGCGGCGCTGCGCCGTAATATGAATGACAGATGGCAATCGCCAGCGCATCCGCCGCATCCGCCCCCTTGGGTTTACAGCCCGGCAGTTGCAATTTGACCATATGAAGAACCTGCTCTTTCTCGGCATGCCCAACGCCCACAACCGTTTTCTTAACCCGGTTGGGCGCGTATTCACCCACGGGCAGCCCTGCTTGCGCCAGCGTCAACAACGCCACACCGCGTGCCTGACCCAGCTTCAGCGTACCAGCACCATCCTTGTTGACGAAGGTCTGTTCGATGGCCGCCTGATCGGGCTGATGTTCTGCAATGACTTCAACGATTTGATTGTACAGAGACAGCAAACGCTCGCCCAAATCGTCCCCGTCAGACTTGCACAGTCCGTTGGCGACGTGGCTCAGGCGGCTGCCATGCGATTCGATGACGCCCCATCCCAGGGTCCTAAGCCCCGGATCAATGCCCAAAATCCGCATATTTCGCCTCGGCCTGCTCGAGTTTTTGTGATCTTTTTTACGGATTAGCACGAAGCGTGAACATTTTCCAAGCGAATTGACAGAGAGCACAAAAACGACAGACCTGTTTCACAGGCGACAAAACGGCCAGTTTGCGACAGTCAAAAGCCTGAAATCGACACGTTTCATGAAGCAAAAATGGCCAATAAATTAAGGGGTTCTAATGAATCTTGAGCTCTGCAAAAAACGCATAGGACAGTTGCAATTTCCGCACTTGCACAGCCGATTTGGCAGCACTAGATGCCGCTCAGATCGAACGATCAAAACGTAAACTTAAACCAGAAGGAAACAGGATATGGCTGCACTGGACACCACCCGCACCACCACCGGCTCATTCGGCCTCGTCGGCCGTATCGGCGCATATTTCGCATCGGTCGTGAACGCCGTTGTCGAATGGAATGACGCACGCGTGACGCGTAACACGCTGAGCGGTCTGACAGATCGCGAGCTGGAAGATATCGGACTGTGCCGTGGCGATATTGACGTCGTGGCCGATGGTCGTAGTTAAGATTTAGTACACCCACTCATATGCCTCTTCCCTCCCTCGGGGGCAAAGCAGAACGCCGCGCATGCAGAATGCGCGGCGTTTCTGATTCATTGGCCTGATGTCAGGGCAGCAGCCGTGCCAGCTGTTCCGAAAGCATCAGCGACACCGGGTCGATTTGCATCACCCAGGCACCGGCTTGTTCAACCGAGGTGCCCTCGTTCAATGCGTCAACCCTGTATTGATAGCCCGAAGGCCCAAGGCTGGTGAGCAAGAACGTCTTGAATGCAAACAACCCAAGCAGACACATCAGTAGAACCTTAAGGGGTAAAGCTGACTTCACCCTCTGCGGTTTCATCACCACCAACCCGTCCTTGCGCATCGTCGCGCGATAGCCACGACTTAGTTTTGCGTGTTTCTTGCTCAGGCGATTCACGCGCTGATCAAATTCCAGTTGTTTTCCCGTCATGGCAGCCTCCAAACCGCCCCCCGATTCCAGGTTAAGACGGTAAAAACAGAATGCGACAAAATCGAGGCAAAACTCCAGAAAGCTCCAGCAAATGGCCCAAATTTAGCCCTGTTTGCTTAATATTAGCGTCGTCCACTCACCAATTTGGTCACTTTTCTCTAAATTGAACCCGTTTTGTAGATAAACGGAGACCACATCATCGGCTTGTTCGTTAAGGATTCCGGACAGAATTGCGTACCCACCGACGCGCAGATTCGCTGCGATTTCGGGGGCAAGAGCAACCAGTGGCCCCTTAAGGATATTTGCGAAAATCAGATCGTAGGGTGCGATCGCGCCCAGCTCGGGATGATCAAAGCCCGCCGCTTCCACGCAGCGGACCTTGCCTGCCATGCCATTGGCCTTCAGGTTGGCTTCGGCGACATCAACGGCCACTTCGTCGATATCACTGGCGATGATCTCACCTTCCCAGACCCGCGCGGCCGCCATGGCCAGCACGGCGGTGCCGCAGCCGATATCGGCCACTTTGGTCGCCGTGAACCCTTGGCTCAGAAGATGGTCCAGCGCCTTTAGGCATCCCAACGTGGTGCCGTGGTGACCGGTGCCAAAGGCCATTGCAGCCTCGATCAGCAGTGGGATACGTCCCTCGGGCAGTTTGTCAGCGTCGTGGCTGCCATAGACAAAGAACCGTCCAGCATCGACCGGGGCCAATTCCCGGCGCACATGGGCCACCCAATCCGTATCGGGCAGTTCTGACACAACAAAAGGCTTGGCCTCAAACGCGGCGGCTAGAACGGCCAGAGCGGTTTCGTCCGGAGTTTCCGTGAAGTACCCACCAACTTCCCAAAGGCCCGAGCCATCCTCGACCTCGAATACTCCAACGCCGGTTGGTTCCGGATCCAGACGCTCCATCGCTTCGCCCAGCCCTTCGGCAGCTTTTTTACCGGTCAGTGTAGTCAGCGCAGTGAATGTGGGCATGGGGGCCTCCTGTATCAATTGACACAGCGCCTATGGCGATGGCCCGCCAAGGTCAAGCATTGGCGCTTATTCGGCAGGTGCCGGCGCGTATTTCGACAAGATCGTTTCATTTCCCGGTTCTGGGTGGCGCGGGATCAGTAACGACAAACCCAACGAGATCATCGCCATCGCAGCGGCCAGTGCAAAGACTGCACCGGGCGAGATGACCCACAGCAGGCCCAGAAGCGCAGGAAGGAACACAGCGGCGATATGGTTGATCGTGAACGCAACGGCCGCAGTCGGTGCAATATCCGCAGGATCGGCGATTTTCTGAAAGTAGGTCTTCAGGGCAAGCGCTAATGCGAAAAGAACATGGTCGATCACATATAGGGTTGCAGCCAGAACCACGCCCCACCCGAACCAGTAGATACCGCCATAGGCCGCAAAAACGATCGCCAAGCCGGTGTATTCAAAGATTAGCGTGCGGCGCTCACCGAACAACGATACAGCCTTACCCAACATCGGAGCCGCCGCCATGTTGATCACCAGATTGATCAGATAGAGGCTGGTCAGCTCGTGCACTTCAAACCCAAATTTCTCGACCATCATGAAGCCCGCGAAGACAACAAAGATCTGCCGCCGCGCCCCGGCCATGAACTGTAGTGCGTAATACAGCCAGTAGCGACGACGCAGGATCAGTTTTTTGGTCTGTGGAGTTGGCGAGTCAAACTGCGGAAAAGCGAACAGACAGAACAGCGCCAACAGGGCGGTCACACCACCAGCGGCCATGAATACAACGTTGTAGGACAGATCAAACCGGTCCCAGGTCAGAACGATCAGGCCATAGACTACTGCCGTCGCGGCTGACCCCATGGCAACAAGCCAGCCCAATACCTGTGGCGCGCGGTCCTTGGGCAGCCATTGCAGCTGCAGCGACTGATTTACTGTCTCGTAATAGTGAAACCCGATCGAGCTGAAGAGGGTCACAAACAGCAACCCACCAAGGCTGGGAAACCATGCTGTCAACGCAGTTGCAACGCCCAGCATCATCAGCGAGATCATCGCCAGTACCTGCTCGCGCACGAAAATGATCACCGCGATCACGCCAACAGCAAGAAAACCAGGGATCTCCCGCACAGTGTGCAGTAACCCAATGTCGGCCCCGTCAAAATTCGCCACCTCGATGACGAAATTGTTCAACAGCGCGCTCCAAGCGTTGAAGGCAATCGGCATCGTCAGCGCCATGACGAACAAGAGCGTCACAGGGCGGCGCCAGAACGGAAGGCTCTGCGCCTCGGACAGGGGCATCGGTTTCAACATGGGACTCATCTACGCCCATTTTCAGATTTTGGCGAGGGCGAAGCAGCAGGCGCACAATCGGTCTGCGCTGATGCAGAGGTCAGTAGAAACTCTGCGGGTCGATATCCACGGTCAAACGCAGGTCGCCCTTAAGGCGCAAGGGCGCGATCCAGCGGGCAATCGCGTCCTGAATCGGGGCGCCCTTGGGTGCCTTGACCAGCAATCGCACGCGGTGTCTGCCGCGAATCCGCGCAATAGGCGCCGGAGCCGGGCCAAAGACTTGTGCCCCGATATCGCGCAGCGGCGCATCGTTGCGGGCCATTGCATTTCCGATATCAAAAACTGGCCCAACCTCAGGTCCAGACAGGACGATCCCTGCCATACGGCCGTATGGTGGCACACCCGCCGCCTGTCGTCCTGCGGCCTCGGCCTTCCAAAATCCTTCTTCGTCACCTGAAAGAATAGCGCGGATTACGGGATGCTCGGGCTGGAATGTCTGCAACAGGGCCTGCCCTGGCTTGTCCGCCCGGCCTGCCCGACCCGCGACTTGCCGCATCAACTGGAATGTCCGCTCAGCGGCGCGCAGGTCTGCCCCGTGCAGACTGAGGTCGGCATCGATTACCCCAACCAAAGTCAGATTGGGAAAGTTGTGCCCTTTGGCAACCAGCTGCGTACCGATGACGATATCGGCATCGCCCTCGGCAATCTCTTCGATCTTGGCTTTCAGGGCGCGGGCCGAGCCAAACAAATCGGAACTCAGCATCGCGATCTTGGCATCGGGAAACGTCGCCTCAGCCTCTTCAGCCAGCCGCTCGATCCCCGGACCGACCGGGGCCAGCTTGCCCTCGACCCCGCATGAGGGACATTCGTCGGGCATCGGCTTGGTCTCACCGCATTGGTGACACATCAGCCGTTTCAGAAACCGGTGCTCGACCATCCGCGCGTCGCAATGATCGCAGGCAATCTGTTCCCCACAAGCCCGGCACAGGGTCACCGGCGCATACCCACGGCGGTTGATGAACAGCAGCGATTGCTCGCCCCTCTCGATCCGCTGCATCACCGCCTGCCGCAAAGACGGAGAAATCCACGTCCCGGGTTGCATCTGTTCGGCCCGCATGTCGATGGGCTTCATCTCGGGCAACACCGCCGCCCCGAACCGCGAGGTCAGATCAACCCGGTCGTATTTTCCCGCCTCGGCGTTGGCCCAGCTTTCCAGCGAAGGCGTTGCGCTGGCCAATATCACCCGCGCGCCGCAAATGGCAGACCGCAGCACCGCCATGTCCCGCGCGCTGTAATGCACGCCGTCCTCTTGTTTGTACGAGGTGTCGTGTTCCTCATCGACCACCACCAAACCAAGGTTGCGAAACGGCAGGAACAAAGCTGACCGCGCACCAATCACCATTTGCGCATCCCCCTGCCCCACCATCCGCCAGACCCGGCGGCGTTCGGTCATGGTCGCGCCGGAATGCCACTCGGCTGGGCGTGCACCGAACCGCGCCTCAACTCGTGTCAGGAATTCCGCTGTCAGAGCGATCTCGGGCAGCAGAACCAAGGCTTGTCGGCCCATCCGCAGCGCCTCGGCAACAGCCTCCAAATACACTTCGGTCTTGCCCGAACCCGTCACGCCCTTAAGCAGCGTGGTTCCATATTCCCCGGACCGCTGGCCCTTCTGCAACTTCTCAACCGCCGCGGCCTGATCGTCGGTTAAAGCTTTGCCCGGCAAATCCGGATCCAGATGCGGATAGGGCAAATCGCGCGGGCTATCTTCTTCCCGTATAGCGCCCTGCTTGACCAACCCTTTGACGACCGAAGACGTCACTCCGGCCTGTTCGGCGAGTTCTTTCAGGGTGAACGCCAGCCCGCCATAGTTGCGGAGTACCTCCAGCACACGGGTGCGTGCGTCGGTCATCCGGTCCGGCTCGCCATTGCCCAGCCGATAAACCTTACGCATCGACGGCGGATCACCCAAACCCGGCGCCCGGGTTGCCAGCCGCAACATCGCGGGCATCGGCGTCAGGGTGTAATCAGCAACCTTCCCCAGAAACAGCCGCATTTCTTCGCGCATCGGCGCGACCTCAAGCACCCGGATCACGGATCGCGCCTTGTTCAGGTCGAACCCGCCCTGTCCCGGCCCCCAGACGACACCCAGTACTTTGCGCGGCCCCAGCGGAACCTCTACGAACGCCCCCAGAAAACAGCCCCCCTCGGGCGCCTTGTAATCCAGCGTCCGGTCCAGCGGTTGTGCGGTCAGAACCGCAACCAGCTCTCCTTGGTCGAAATACTCCTGAGTGCTCAACGCATATCCTTGGGCTCGGGGGTTCCAGCATGGGTCTCTTTGAGGTAAAGCCATCCGCGACCAAGGCCAACCCATCAAAGGACTGCCCGCATGAAATTCTTCGTAGACACAGCCGAGATCGACGCCATTGCCGAACTGAACGATCTGGGCATGGTGGACGGCGTGACCACCAACCCCTCGCTGATCCTGAAATCAGGTCGTGACATTCTGGAAGTGACCAAGGAAATCTGTGATCTGGTCGACGGACCGGTTTCAGCCGAAGTTGTCGCAACCGAAGCTGACGACATGATCGCCGAGGGCCGCAAGCTGGCCAAGATCGCTCCGAATATCGCCGTGAAAGTTCCGCTGACATGGGCCGGTCTGAAAACCTGCAAGACGCTCAGCGACGAAGGCCAGATGGTCAACGTCACACTCTGCTTCTCGACCAACCAGGCGCTTTTGGCCGCAAAGGCGGGCGCAACCTTCATCTCGCCCTTCATCGGTCGCCTGGATGACATCAACCTTGATGGCATGGATCTGATCGCCGACATCCGTCAGGTCTATGACAATTACGGTTTTGAAACCGAAATTCTGGCCGCTTCAATCCGCACCGTGAACCACGTGACCGACAGCGCCCGTATCGGTGCTGACGTGATCACCGCACCGCCTGCCGTGATCAAGAAACTGGCCGATCATCCATTGACGGACAAAGGTCTGGAAACCTTCCTGGCCGACTGGGCCAAGACAGGTCAGAAAATCCTCTGACCCTTTGCGCGACCGCGCGGCGCCGTCAGGTGCCGCGCCTGGCCCAACTGCCAAGCCTTGATCTTGGATCAAGGTTTCGCAGGCGGGAGCCGTAGGTCACAGTGGGAATGAAATGCACGGCCAATGCATTTTTTCCAAGGAAACCGCCATAACTCATGTTATAAGCCCCTCAACAAAAAAAGACCGAGCGGGACATGAGCAGTAACACCAAACTCCAGGACAACTTGCGCGCCGCGATTCTGGCCAAACCAGACGCCGTGCTGGACGACAAGGACCTGATGCAGGCACTTGTAACGGCCAACGAACAGGCGCGCGGGGACAACGTCATCGACCTGCGCGGCATCGCCATGCAACGGCTCGAGGAACGGCTGGACAGGCTGGAAGACACCCACCGGTCCGTTATCGCCGCAGCGTATGAAAACCTTGCAGGCACAAATCAGGTGCATCGTGCCGTCATCCGCATGCTGGAACCGGCCGAGTTCGAAGATTTCCTGCGTACGCTCGGCTCGGATGTGGTCGAAATCCTACGCGTTGATCGTATCAAGCTGATTCTGGAATCCACAGTAACGCAGGAAGACCCCGCCATCGACACTCTGGGTGGTGTTCTGTCCGTAGTCGAACCCGGCTTCGTGGACAATTACCTGACCTTCGACCGCGGCGGCCCCGCCCGCGACGTGGTTCTGCGCGAGATTCTCCACCCGACGCACAGGATTTTTGGACCCAACGCAGATCACCTGCGGTCCGAGGCTTGCCTGCGGTTGGATCTGGGTGAGGGTCGGTTGCCGGGCATGATCGTGATGAGCGCAAGGGACCGCAACCACTTCTCGCCGCAGCTGGGCACTGATCTTCTGTCGTTCTTCGCTGGCGTCTTCGAACGTTCGATGCGCCACTGGTTGTCGTGAGCCTGATCTCACCCGCCTGCCGCGACGCGTTACAGTACTGGCTGGACAGCCTGAGCGCGCTGGCGGGGCGATCGGAAAACACCCAGGCCGCCTATCGTGGCGATGTCACCGACTTCCTGTCTTTCATGACACTACACCACAGTGAACGGCAGGGATTGGCAGCGCTGGCCCGGATCAACGTGTCCGACATGCGCGCCTGGATGGCCGATCAGCGCAGCGCAGGTGTTGGGGCTCGATCCCTGGCGCGCAAGCTGTCGGCGGTCAAAAGTTTTTATCGATGGCTGGCTGAACGTGAAGGGTTCGAACCCACTGCCGTTCTGTCCACACGCGCGCCAAAGTTTACCCAAAAACTCCCCCGCCCGCTGGCCGAAGACGCGGCCCGCGCGATGATCGACACGGTCGAACTTCAGTCGTCAAACGACTGGATCTCGGCACGCGACGTTGCTGTCGTCACACTGCTCTATGGCTGCGGTTTGCGCATCTCCGAGGCGCTGTCTTTGACAGGAAGCGACGCGCCTTTGCCGAATAGCTTGCGTATTGTGGGAAAGGGCAGAAAGGAACGCATCGTTCCGGTGATCCCGGCCGCCCGTACCGCCGTTGACCGTTACCTGCAGCTCTGCCCGCATCCACAATCCCAGGAAGAGGCTTTATTCCGCGGAGTGCGGGGCGGTGCACTCAATCCCCGCGCAATTCAGGACGTGATGGCCAAGGCGCGTATGCAGCTTGGCCTGCCCGCAACCGCCACACCGCACGCTTTAAGGCACAGTTTTGCCACCCATCTGTTGTCCGCTGGGGGTGACCTGCGCGCCATTCAGGAATTGCTGGGCCATGCCTCACTGTCCACCACGCAGGCCTATACGGCCGTAGATACGGCCCGACTGATGGAAGTCTACAACCGCGCCCACCCCAAGGCCTGATCCCGAGCCCCACGATGACGTCTGGGCTGTACCCTCACCCGGCTTTTAGTTTGCATCTGCAGCGCGCATCGTCCAAGAGACACAAATGACAATAAAACTCAAAGCCCTTTCCGTACATCTGTTCACCGCGACCGGCGCCGTCTTTGCAATGCTGGCCATGCTGGCCGCGGTCGAGGAAAAATGGAGCCTTATGTATCTGTGGCTGGTGATCTCGTTCATCGTGGACGGAATCGACGGCCCGCTTGCGCGCCACTACCATGTCAAAAAGAACGCACCGGAATTTGACGGTGTTCTTCTGGACCTGATCATCGACTATCTGACCTACGTGTTCATTCCGGCCTTTGCGCTGTTCAAATCGGGGCTGATGGACGGTTGGACCGGCTGGTTTGCGATCATCGTGATCACCTTTGCCAGCGCCATGTATTTCGCGGACACCCGGATGAAGACCAAGGACAACTCGTTCTCTGGGTTTCCGGGTTGCTGGAACATGTTCGTCATCGTGATCTTCGCGCTGGAGCCCAACTTCTGGGTGATCCTGCTGCTGGTTTCACTGTTGTCGCTGGCGATGTTCCTACCGTTGAAGTTCATTCACCCGGTGCGGACGGAACGCTGGCGTAATGTATCACTGCCGATCGCGTTCGCCTGGACATTTTTCGCCGGTTGGGCAGCTTGGGTCGACTTCCACCCCGAAAGCTGGGCGCATTGGGGGTTGGTAATTACAAGCCTCTACCTGGTTTCAGCTGGCATTGCGCAGCAACTTGTCCCGCTGCGCAACAACTAGAACGTTACAGGATTTCCTCAACCTCGAACTCGGTGCCGTTATGGGTGAACACGTCACCCTCTTGCAGACCGGTCATTGTCAGGTAGATCGGGCTTTGGGTTGAGATGCCCATATATGTCTTACCGTCGACCTCAAAGCGGGTCGTTGAGACACAGACCACGAAACGGCGGTTGTTGAACTTGACAACAGCGCCCGGCTGAACCCGGTCCGTCAGGCTGAAATCCGTGTTCTCGATCACATCAATCTTGGCGTGATGCGCATGAACGGGTGCATCGAACGCCGCCGCCAGATCTGCATTCTCGCGTGAGGCGGCGATGTCATCTTTGTCATGCCCTTCGCGGTCGTCCAGCTGCGAGTCCTTGAGAAATGCGTCGTAATGCGCCTGCGCAGTTGCCAATTCCTGCTCTTCCAGCGACATCAGGCGGTCTATGATGGCCTTTTTGCGAGCGGCCGGGTCTGTATAGGCGGTCATGCAATACGGTCCTTCAAATTCAGTAACTGATATAGGTTGGGCCGCGAACACGTGGATTGCAACTGATTTTCGCGCCTCAGATCAGCAGGCCCGCCGCGCGTTCATGACGCAGCAAGGCCACTTTGGTTTCGACACCACCATCGCCCGAGAACCCGCCCAGACCGTTGGCAGACAGCACCCGATGGCAAGGTATAATCACCGGTATGGGGTTCGCACCGCAGGCCTGCCCCACCGGTTGGGGTGGCTGCCCAAGCTCTTTCGCGATGTCCCCGTACGTTCGGGTCTCGCCCAGCGGAATGGCATACATCAGGTCGCAGACATTGCGCTGAAAGTCTGACCCGGCAACACGATACGGCAGATCGAACCGCTCGAGACGCCCCTCGTTATATGCGGTTAACTGTGCGGCGGCTTCCTGCAACAGGGGTGTGTCCGGCCCGTCGTCCTGCCCATCCCACACAAGGCGTGTGATGGCGCCATCTGTTTCTTCAATGCCAAGGCGGCCAAACTGCGTATCAACGGAAATCATCGGCATGAATACAGCGTTTCAGATCGCCGGGGCCAGCGCAAGCGCGGAAAGAAAAACCCCCGGCGAGTTACGCCGGGGGTTCGATTGTTTAGCCCAGCGCTTCGTCGCAGCGCCCACACACACCCGCGTGGGAATGCCGACCGACGTCCGGCAGGATTTTCCAGCATCGTTGGCATTTCTGGCCATCTGCTTTTTCGAAGACAACACCTACCCCTTCGATTTCGGGCACGCGGAATGCCTCGGCAGGGGCCGGGTCGCCCGAAACGGTCAGGCCAGACGTGATGCACATGTCGTCCACGTCAAAGGTTGCAAGCAGGTCGCGGGTGTCACTGTCTTCGACATGCACGATCGGCGCGGCCTCAAGGCTGGACCCGATGACCTTGTCCTGACGCTGGATTTCCAACGCAGCGGTCACGGCACGACGCACGCGACGGATTTTAGACATACCGGCCTCTAGTTCAGCGTTGCGCCAATCGGCGGGTGTATCCGGGAAATCCACCAGATGGACCGAGCTGTCATCGCCTGGGAAACGCTCCAACCAGACCTCTTCCATGGTGAAGACCAGAACCGGGGCCAGCCAAGTGGTGAGACGGTGGAACAGGATATCCAGAACGGTTCTGGCCGAGCGGCGGCGCAGGGTGTCGCCGTCACAGTATAGCGCATCCTTACGGACGTCGAAATAGAACGATGACAGGTCGACGGTGGCAAAGGTGAATACGGCACTGAACACGCCCTGGAAGTCGAAAGACGCGTAGCCTTTGCGCACCTGCTCATCCAGATCGGCCAGACGGCTGAGAACCCAGCGTTCCAGACGCGGCATATCTTCAGGCGCGACGCGATCCGCTTCGGTGAAGTCGGCCAGCGAGCCCAGCATGAACCGCATGGTGTTGCGCAGGCGGCGATAGCTGTCGGCGGTGCCTTTCAGAATCTCCGGCCCGATCCGCTGGTCGGCGGTGTAGTCGGTCTGAGCCACCCACAGGCGCAGGATATCGGCACCATATTGCTCGATCACCTTTTCCGGCACGATGGTGTTGCCCAGCGATTTGGACATCTTGTTGCCCTTGGCATCCAGCGTGAAGCCATGGGTTACAACGTTGCGATACGGCGCACGCCCCTTGGTGCCGCAAGCCTGCAGCATCGACGAATGGAACCATCCGCGGTGCTGGTCGGTGCCCTCCATGTAAACGTCCGCGATGCCGTCCTCGGTTCCGTCTTCACGGTCACGCAGGACAAAGGCATGTGTCGAACCAGAGTCGAACCACACGTCCAGAACGTCAAATACCTGATCGTAGTCATCCGGGTTGGCGATGCCATCTAGCACCTGTTCTTTGAACCCGTCGGTGTACCAGATATCCGCGCCGTCTTTCTCGAACGCCGCCTTGATGCGGGCGTTGAGCTCTTCGTTGCGCAGCAGGTAATCCGCGTCGGTGGGCAAGGCCCCCTTCTTGGTGAAGCAGGTTAGCGGAACGCCCCAGGCGCGCTGGCGGGACAGAACCCAATCCGGGCGCGCTTCGATCATCGAATACAGGCGGTTGCGGCCGGTCTGCGGCGTCCACTTCACCAGCTCGTCGATTGAGCGCAGCGCGCGTTCGCGGATGGTATCGCCCATCTCACCCATGCCATCGTCCAGCTTGCGGTCAACGGATGCAAACCATTGCGGCGTGTTGCGATAGATGATCGGAGCCTTTGAGCGCCACGAGTGCGGATAGCTGTGCTTGATCTTGCCACGGGCCAGCAGCCCGCCGACCTCGACCAGTTTGTCGATGACGGCTTTGTTCGCGTCACCCTCGCCACCCTTGCGGGACAGGATGTACTTGCCACCGAAGAACGGCAGATCAGCGCGGAACGAGCCATCGTCCATCACGTTATAGGTGATGACCTGCTCGAGCATACCCAGATCACGGTAGAGCTCGAATTCCTCCATACCATGCGAGGGTGCACAGTGGACGAAGCCCGTTCCTTCGGTATCGGTCACGAACTCAGCCGCGCGGAAGTCGCGGATGTCGTCCCATTCGCCATTGCCACCTTCGGCTCCAGCCAGCGGGTGGGCCAACTGGACGCCTGCAAATTCATCGGTGGTTACGTCACGCACGCGAGTCCACTGATCGTCGTTCAGGCGCGCGCGGCCTAGCACATCGGCGGCCAGATTGTCCGCCAGCAGGAACTTGTCCCCGACACTGGCCCAGCATTCGTCGGGTGCGCCGGTGACTTCGTACAGGCCGTAGGAGATATCCTTGCCAAACACGACCGCCTTGTTCGACGGTATGGTCCATGGCGTCGTGGTCCAGATCACGACAAAAGCGTCATCAAGATCGCCCGCATTTACGACTTTGAATTTCACCCAGATGGTGAAGCTTTCCTTGTCGTGATACTCGACCTCGGCCTCGGCCAGAGCGGTTTTTTCGATGGGCGACCACATCACGGGTTTTGAGCCCTGATACAGCGTGCCGTTCATCAGGAACTTCATGAACTCATCGGCGATCACAGCCTCGGCGTGATAGTCCATGGTGATGTAGGGATCGGGCCAGTTGCCAGTGATGCCAAGACGTTTGAACTCTTCGCGCTGAACGTCGATCCAGCCTTCGGCGAACTTGCGACATTCCTGACGGAAATCGACGATGTTCACTTCGTCCTTGTTCTTGCCCTTCTTGCGATATTGTTCTTCGATCTTCCATTCGATCGGCAGGCCGTGGCAGTCCCATCCCGGCACATAACGCGCGTCATGACCCATCATCTGATGGCTGCGTACAATCATGTCCTTGATGGTCTTGTTCAGCGCGTGGCCGATATGCAGGTGACCGTTGGCGTAGGGGGGGCCGTCATGCAGGGTGAAGGGCGTGCGGCCTTCTTTTTCGCGCAGGCGATCATACACGCCGATCTCTTCCCAGCGATCCAGCCATGCGGGTTCGCGCTTGGGCAGACCAGCGCGCATGGGGAAATCGGTTTTTGGCAGGTTCAGCGTGTCTTTGTAGTCAGGTGTTTGGGTCGTGTCGGCGCACATTTGGGGCGTCCTCAGGATGATCTTGTCGTGTGTGGATCGAAGCGGTCAGTGCGAATTCTCAAGCACCTTTGCCCGGCGTCTCGCGATATCAGAGCGCCGGGGATATAATTCGAATAATGATGGCCATCCGGTCATACATGCCGGGCTTATAGGACGCCCACGCCTAATGGTCCAGAGGTTCCGCCCCATGCGGCGAATGGCGCAGCATGGCCCACCGGTTCAGCCACGCCAAACCGGCCAGCGCGAGGCCCAGCGCCAGCAGTGAGAACACCCGGATAAGCCCCCCCAAACCAGCGATATCGACCAGGAACACCTTGGCCACGGCAAGCCCAATAACGACCAACCCCGCCTTGCGCATCATGTCCAACCGGCGGGCGAGTGACTGGTAGAACAGCCCCGCACCGATCAGCAGTAGGGCCATAGTGTAAGTATAAAGCTCGGGCTGGGTGACACCATTGCCTTCATACATACCGCTGGCCCCCTGCCAGACATGGCGAATGGTCAGGCTAAGCCAGATCGCAACCAATGCCGCCGCCAGACCGAAGCACCCCTGTTTCCATCGCGGATGCAGTGCTGGAAGCCAAGCAGCCGACAGGGCCAAAACAATGGCGGGCAACAGGTAAGCCACGGCGAGGGTATTCAATATTGGCACCCCAAGAACCGGATCAGCTTGGGCATTCAGCAATGGGTTCGCCTCGGTCAGCGCCTGCGCCAGGCGAACAACACCATGTGCCGCAAAGAACAACGCCAGCCCATAGCGCGCATAATTCAGTTTTCCGCCCAATTCGAACCGCCTCACCTGCGCGCAGGCCAGCAGCAGCCAGATCAAGGACAAAAGCCCCAGCCCCCAGTGGCTGTCGTGGGCGCCGCCGTTGCCAAACCTTTCGAGCCAGCGCAGCAACAGCAAGGACAACAAGATGCCCGCCGTCGCCCAGGCCGCACTTTCAAGAAGCAGCGCAATGACCGGACGGTTCAATGGTCGCAGGATGGCCCAGGCCGCCAGAAATCCAACAGCGGCTGTGGCATAGACAAGCGCCATTTCCGCGACCGGTGCCGAGTTTGCCCAATCCAGACCGGGATTCAGTACAAGCCGGAGCGTGACAGTGAAGACGCCAGCCCAGATGAACCAACCCATTGGTGGAAGATCAAAGCGCCAATCCAGCACCGCCGCGGCCACGATCAGGGCCACAAAAGCAATTGTCAGGGCAGCCGAACTTAGGACAATCACGCAGGCAAAGGTCAGGCAAGACAAAGCCGACAAGGTCACCAAAGCCGCCCGCAGTCGGTTTTCGCCGTCGACGCGCGCGAAACGCCCGGCCAGAACAACCATCATCACCGCCAATGCAACTGCATGCAACGCCCACGGATAGGCTCCGATGACCTCAGCGGGATGCCATCCAAGCTCCAGCGCGATTGCCAATACCGGTGCAAATACTGCAGCACCGCCCGCCCAAACGGCCCGGTACTCGGTTGCGCGAAACGATCGCCAGGCTGCAAGGCCTGAGATCAATGCACCCAGTGCCACCAACAGGGTGACCGCCCACGGGAAATCCGCCTCGGCGGTTTCGGCATAGGTTTCGGCGAACCGGCGCGCGACAGAGCCGTTGTCCCACCCATGGATCAGTACGAACCAAGTTAGACCAGCGGCTGGCAGTATGGTCAGGTCTTGCAGGGCCCGCGCCTGGCTTGCCCAAGTCAGCAAACCCAGTGTCAGGCCAGCCAACAGCATGACACCCAGCCAGAATTCTGCCGCCGAGTCCGGCCAATGTATCGCCAAGATTACCGTGGTGATTGTCACCGAACCAAAAGCAAGGCGGGTGGGAAACTCTGGCCACTGGAGGCCTTTTTGGATCGCAATAATTTCGCTGATCATGCGCCCCTCGTGATCCGGCCAGATCCGCCGCACGGGGATCGCGATCACGATGACCGCCAATGCAGTTACGCCGACAAGATACGCCGGCTCGGTCGCGGGTGCCGAAAGCACCAGCAGCAGGCACGCGGAATAAGCCCCGACTAGCGTCAGAACGGATATCCACCCCCAGCGTCGTACGGTGTCGATCCCCAATCCAAGGACGGCAATCACAAAGAAGTATCCGTACAACCAGCCGGGATCGGTCGAGGTCCCGCCCACCACGAAGGGAGACGCAAACGCACCAATCAAACCGACGGCCGCCAGCAAGGGGCCGTGGAACCAGCCTAAAACAAGCCCCACAAGCGCAACAGCGATCATGGCAATCAAGGCCGCTTCGGGACCAATCAGATCGTACAACTGCCTTGCCGCCAACAAACCGCCGAACAGCGTCACCAGCCCGGCGCCGGAAAAGACCGATGGCAGGTAAGCCGTGGCTGAAGACTCGTCATCGCCATACTTCCGGCGGATCACCTCACCCGCACCGATCAGCGTCGCCCCGAACATCAGGGCCGCAATGACGCGCATCGTTGGCGACAACAGCCCGCTTTCGACCCCGTATTGGACCAGAAAAACACCCGCCAGCGCCAAAGACAGGGCGGATACCGCATAGAACCAGTTCTCGCGCAGCCAAGCGCTCAGTGCGGCGATTCGATCGTCCTTCGCCGTTTCGGGGAGGGGTATCTTTTGTGGCTCAGGTGCTGAGGTGCCCTCTTTCGTTTCGACCTCGGGTGGTACTGTTTTGATTGCCGGCCAAGGAGAGCTCTTTTTTTCCCTCGCTTGCGTCGATTCAGGTACTGTTTCTGGCGCTGGCAGGTCGCCACCAAGCACGCGAATCTGCTGTTCAAGCTGCTCTACCCGGCGGCGCAGTCGGACCTGCGACACCAACAGAACAAGGATGGCCACCGGGACGGCCAGAACGATCAATCCAACGAGTACGAGCAGCGATTCCAACTGAAGCCTCCGGGCAAATGTGCGGACAACCTAGCCGGGTGTCGATCTACACAACAGTCCGAAAAACCGTGTTTTTTGCGGGCTACGCCGTTCAGGACGCCTTTTCCCCGGCCAAGGGACGGTCTGGCCATCATCTACCAGATGATGGCCAACACAGCGGCAATCGAACCAGATGCGAAACAGGCGTCGACGGTATTTAACCATCGCAGGATCAGATCCGCGTCCATCATCGGCTTTACAAAACTAACCATCTACACCGCGCGCCCAGCGACACTTCTGGTCACTAGGGATGGAACAACGAGCCAACAAAATACGCCATTAGTGCGGCCGCGCCGCCGATCGCAAAAGTCTCTAGACCCGACCGCCACCACGGAGCCAGTGACCACCTGCTTTTCAACGCTCCGATGATAAAGAAGACCGCCATGGTCATGATAACCGAGAGCTGAAAGGCCCGATCGAACGACAGCAGAAACGGCAGCAGCGGGACCATGCCGGCCACAAGAAACGCTAAAAACGTTGCCATCGCGGCTTTGAACGGGTTCGGATCAACGCTGCCCAATCCGTATTCACCCTCGATCATCAGATTGATCCAATTCTCGCGGTTGGCTGTGATGGCGTCCGTGGCCTCATCCAGCACGCGCCCCGACAGGCCCTTTTGCGACAAGATCGCATGCACTTCATCCCGCTCGCCTTCCGGGAATAGTCTGATGTGACGTTCTTCGATGGACCGGATGCGGCGGATATTGTCCAGCTCGGCCTTGGTGCCCGAGTAATTACCCGCCGCCATGGAAAACCCGTCCGCCAGTACATTGGCCAGTCCCAGCGCAACGATAATAAAGGGTGACAGGCCCGCCCCGGCTACACCCGCCACAATGGCAAAGGTGGTTACGGACCCATCGATCCCACCATAGACCACATCCCGCAAAACACCGCGCCCCGGTGGCGCGTTGATGCGTTCTGCAATCTCTTGCTGGCTGTGTCCGTGATCGGTCATGGCTGGCTCTGACACTCTTATGCACGACAGCCAACCATTGCACCTTGCGTCAGGTCAAGTTTTGGAAAACAAGCCAGCCAAAGCACGTTTGATGATGCCGCGGGTCGACGGCTTATGCCGATCCGAAAAAGGCAGCGGACGGCAGACCTCCATCGCGGCGACCCCGACCCGCGCACTTAGCGCGCCGTTGACCAGCCCTTCGCCAAACCGGCGCGACAGCTTGCTAAGGATAGATCCCCCAAGCACAGGTTCCAGCAGGTCGTCCCCGACGGCCACGGCCCCGGTGGCCACAAGGTGCACGAACACGGCCCGCGTCAGTCGCCAACTGCCCAAAAATCCTGCGCGCCCGCCATAGATTTCAGCGATGCGCCGGATCATCCGCAACGAAGCGGCCAGCGCGGTTGCAACATCCGCAAGCGCTAAGGGCACCAACGCCGTCACCGTTGCAACCTGCCGCGCGGCAGCCTCGACTTCGCGACTGGCAGCGACATCCAGCGGGGCCAGCAGCTCGTCCTCGGCCAAGGTCAGCAGACCAGACGCGTCAAATTGTTCGTCGATCCGTTCGGACAGCCGATCGCGCCCCCAACGGGTTTCGTCTCGGCCTTTGTAAAACGAGATCAATCGGTTCGTGACTGCGCGCGCCTGCGCCAGATCATCTTCGGCCAAGGCAGTATCTGCCGCGCGCCGCATCCCGTCCACACGGGACAACCGCCCGATTGCGGCCAGCTCGCGCACAGCGATGATCAACGCGACCAGCACCAGTGCTGCAAACAAACCCGTAATCACCCATCCTATGATCGGCGCGCGGAGAATCAGGGAATTCACAAAGTCCCAAGCCGCCACTGAAACAACAGCCCCAAGCGCTGCAAGCGCCAAACCCCAGAACCACCGCGACAAAGCCGAAGGTTTGCGCGCCGCCAAACGCGCTGCACCTTGCATCGCCTGACCCTGAGGCTGTGCAATATCCGGGACCGGAGGTGCTTGCGACACATCAGCCGCGGGTTCATCACCTTCCAGATCAATCAGAACCGGCCCCTTAGCCATTGGCTGCTCCTTCACTGTTCCAGACATACTTTATGTCCGGAAGGTTCTCGTCATTGTCAGAGCCGTTGCTGCGCGCAACCTCGGCAAAGCCGTTGCACTCATAGAACCGGCGCGCTGGATGGTTGGCCTGAAATGCAAACAATGACAATTCGGATCGGCACGATTTGGCATGTTCAAGCAATTGCTGACCGATCCCCCGCCCCCGTGCGCCAGGTGCCAGATACAGTGAGTGGATTTCGGCACCGTTGAGCGCCAAAAACCCGATCACCCCGTCACCGGCTTCGGCCACGGTCACCCATTCCAATTCAATCATACGGCCACAAAATGCGATGGTTTCCGCCTGCGAGTGCAGTTCCGGCATCCAATCGTTTTCACGGGCGAAGCCATGCAAAATCTCTCCGGTGGCACCGGCATCCGTGCTGCGGGCGGGGCGAAGAATGACATTCACAGCCGGTCTCCGATCAGGAACTGGGCTGCGCGGTCCAACCGTATGTGTGGCGGGCCATCCCCGGGCCGCAGTGTCAGGTGTGCCGGCGCGAATGCCATGAACTCATAATCCTCGCCCAGCCAGCCTTCGGACCCGTTGCGCGCCGGGCCAAGCAAATGCGTCGGATCTTCGGGCAGATCACCGGGATAGAAAGCAGCCTGCTTGCCGCTGTCCAGCAAGGTACCACGCACGCAGGGCAGCTCGGCCCCGTTATGGGTGCGGATTTCCTCGGTCGTTACCCTTAACGAGGCCAGCGACAGCGCCGCTGTTTCGGCCCCGGCGAAGCTGGCACGGTCGCGCGCCTCGCGGGTCAGGGCCTCCATGATATTGGTCAGGCGGTGGTGTTGAAGATGGTGCAAATGGTCCGCCTTGGTGGCCGCAAACAGGATGCGCTCGACCCGTTTGCCGAGCAACAACTGGCTAAGCCACGCATTTCGTCCGGGCCGAAACGCCGACAGGATATCGGCCATCGCGCGACGCATATCCTCGACCGCCTGTGGCCCGTTATGGATCGCGCCCAGCGCGTCCACCAAAACCACCTGACGGTCGATCCGGGAAAAATGATCGCGGAAAAACGGTTTCACGACCTGAGATTTATAGGCCTCGTATCGCCGGGCCATCTCGCGGTGCAGACTGCGTCGCGGGCCGTGACCCTCGACCGGCAAGGGTGCAAATGTTAGCACCGGCGAGCCTGCCAGATCGCCCGGCAGCAAGAACCGCCCTGGCGTGCAGTCGTAAAACCCGGCATCGCGGGCTGCGTTCAGATAAGAGGCGAATTCTTTGGCCAGTGATTGGGCCTTTGGTTCGTCGTGGCTGTCAGAAGAGTCAACCGCCTTTGCCTGCGCCAGAAAGGTCATCGCCTCATTGCGATTGGCGATGCGCTCCAGTGTTTCCTGCGACCAGACCTCATAGGTTTTGTCCAGCAACGCCAGATCCAGCAGCCATTCGCCGGGGTAATCCACGATATCCAGATGAATAGTGCGTGGTCCCTGCAACCCTGACAAAAGCCCCGCGGGACGGGCTTTGAAAGACAAACGCAGTTCTGACACTGCCCGCGTACTTTCGGGCCAGTGTGGCTGAGGCCCGGTCAGCGCCGCCAAGTGATTTTCGAAGTCGAACCGGGGCACGGTGTCGTCTGGTTGCGGCTGCAGGTAAGCCGCGTTGATCCGCCCTTCTTGCTGCGCCACGAGGCTCGGCATCCGCCCCCGGTCCAGCAAGTTCGCGACCAGAGACGTGATGAATACTGTCTTTCCTGAACGCGCCAGCCCGGTGACACCCAGTCGGATCACCGGCTCAAACAATGCCTCAGACACGCGGTCACCCACGGATTCGACGCCGCGCGTCAGACTGTCTGCCAGAGATGAGATGACCAAACCGTCGCCCCGCTTTTTTCGTTTTTCCCAAGATAGGTAGCGGCTGTCGGACATACCAGCGCTTTCCCACTCTTGCCCGTTGCGGCACGGCGCGTTACCAGCAGCCCATGCCTAGATACGCGCTGAAAGTCGAATACCAGGGGGAGCCGTTTGCCGGATGGCAGCGGCAAAAGGAATTGCCGTCTGTTCAAGGGGCAATCGAACAGGCCTTGTCATGTATTCAACCCGGCGATCACACTATTGCCGCGGCCGGGCGTACAGATGCGGGTGTGCACGCGCTGGGACAGGTTGCGCATTGTGATCTGATCAAGGACTGGGATCCGTTCCGTCTGTCTGAGGCGCTGAACTATCACCTTAAACCGCAGCCTGTTGCCATCGTTAAGGCAGCACGGGTAGACGATGACTGGCATGCGCGGTTTTCAGCGCTCGAACGGCAATACCTGTTCCGCATCCTGATGCGCCGCGCACCTGCTACGCATGACGCTGGGCAGGTCTGGCGGATCAACCATCAACTGGACGTAGACGCGATGCAGGCGGGCGCGGATATGCTGATCGGGCGGCATGATTTTACCACGTTCCGGTCTTCGATTTGTCAGGCGGCAAGCCCGGTCAAAACCTTGGATGAGTTGCGGGTCGAACAGGTTGAAGGCTTTTCCGGACCAGAGGTTCATTTTCACGTTCGCGCCCGGTCTTTCCTGCACAACCAAGTGCGCAGCTTTGTTGGAACGCTTGAACGTGTTGGTGCCGGCACATGGTCGCCTGAAGATGTACGGGATGCGTTGGAGGCCACCGACCGGGCCGCCTGCGGGCCGGTGTGTCCGCCGCAAGGGCTGTATCTGGCGCGGGTCGGGTACCCGGAGCCCGTGTTCGATTAAATCGCGCGCAACAGCAGACCGCTTGCAATCACGGCAATCAGCAGCCCCGACACCAGTTCAATCGTCGGAGCCAGAACCGAGGCAAATCGCGTCGCCGAGGCTAAGGCCAGCAGTCCTCCGCGCAAACCAAATGAGGTCCAACCGACAAGCGTTGTGACAGTCGCCGTGCCCAAAGCCATGGCGAAAGCACCGGCAATGCCAACCATTGCGATGCCCATCTGCCAGGTCAGGATCAGCACAAACAGCGCTCCGGTACAGGGGCGCGCGGCAATCCCAGCTATCAATACCGCAGCTTCGCGCAAGCTGCCGACTTGGGCCACTTCGTCGGCGGTGGGACCGTGGCGATGCCCGCAATCTGCGCAGACGCCATGGTCATGGTCGTGATGTTTGTGGTCCTCGTCGTGCGGGTGGTGATGGTCGTGTGTGTGCTCGTGATGATGCGCTTTTTCGCTGCGATGACGTCGCGCGAAACTGCGAATGGATCGAAAGATCAGCCACAATCCAATCGCCGCGATAGCACCATAGCTGATCGGAGCCATGACCCGTTCGGTGGTATCGACAAGGCTTGCCCGGGACATCTGGAACACCAGTACCCCGGCATAGACCAGAACAACCGCAGTGACTGCCTGCCCCAGGCTGGACAACAAGCTGATTGCAGACAAACGCAGGAACGCCACGTTGCGTCCTAACCCATAGCCGCCAATCAAAACCTTGCCGTGACCAGGGCCGATGGCATGGAAAAAGCCGTAGGCAAAACAGACCGTCAGCAGTGTTGCTACAGCCTCGGGCTGTTCCGCGCGGGCTGCGCGTAGGGAACGTGCGATCTGATTTTGGAACT
This sequence comes from Ruegeria atlantica, assembly GCF_947495585.1. Classification (GTDB taxonomy): domain Bacteria; phylum Pseudomonadota; class Alphaproteobacteria; order Rhodobacterales; family Rhodobacteraceae; genus Ruegeria; species Ruegeria atlantica_G. The sequence continues at coordinate 35,855 of NZ_CANLZK010000006.1, forward strand.
CGCGCTGCTCACCCGCAGCCCATGCGGCCAAGTGGTCAAAGCCACCGCTGCCCCAGAACCACAGCAGCAAACCAATGGAGATGGCGACAGGAATAATCAGGTACTTGGACATGAAAGGCGGATCTCGGACGCAAAGTTTTCCCCGACCAGCGGGATATCGTTTTCTTCAAGGTCGTAGTCGGCATCCAGGGTTTGCAGGAACGCCTGCATCTGCGCCAGTTGCCCGTCAATATCCGCGTCAATCCGGCTGATCTGACAAGCGGCGGGCCCGGACACCGTCACCGGGCGGGTCACTTCATAAGCCGTGTAATAGGATTCATCATATGCTTTGGCGACGACGGCGGTTGCCGGCACTCCGCCGCCTTCCACCGCGCGCAGGTGGGTTGTCACGATACGGCCATCCTCGGTGGTCGCTTTGGCCTCCATCGGCCCTGACAAATCGACCGGCGCGCCATCGGCGAACACCACGATATCGCCATTAAATCCTTCGACCCACTGGGCATCAAAGCCGGACAGAAACTTTTCTTCGCTCTCGGTCAGAATGCCATCAGAATCCTGATCCAGTTTCATGTCTTCCAACTGAAACAAAGAGAAAAGCTCATCATACGCCCAGGTTACCCTGACATGGGTCAACTGGCCGCTGTCGTCCACAATGAATTCCAGCCCGGTGTCGATAAAGACATGCGGGTGGGCCAATGCCGGAACCGGCAGGCAACAGGAGAAAAGGGATATGAGCCATCGCATAGGCGAAAGATAGGGGCTTGGCCCGTGCCCGGCAACGTGTTTTGGCGGGCCCGTGCAGGAACCGGCCAAATCGGTCACTTCGGCGGGAACAAAACCAGTGTCTGCAACGCTGTTCCGACCGGGCCTTCGGTGTCGAACAGAACCGATTGCGACATCCCTATTCCTGAAGGTTGCCAATGAGATGCGGACTGCGAGGCCAACCAGTCCGATTTGGGTTCACGATGAATCTGGACCGTCAGATCAGTGTTCATGAACCCCATCTCCGACGTCGGTGCATTCCACGAGATCCCGTTGCCACAATCCGCCAGCGGGCATAGCGCCTGAATCGGCGATTGCGCCTCGCCCTCCAACAGCTTCGGGGTGAGCATCCAGATTGTCTTTGGACCGGCTTTCTGGTTGCCACCCTTGGGGTAGAGAATGTCCGAATGGTTTGCGAACCCCGGCAGGTCATGGCGCGTTTCGCCAATCGGAAACGGGCCGGTCACCGCATCGTCGAGTTCGGGCGTCGGCAACGTGATGTTCGGAACCGACCCCAAATCGCGACGCACCATGTGCATTGTGGTGGCCGTAGCGCACAGCGTATCGTCCAGATCGTGCACCGTGACGCGGGTTGTGGCCAGCGTTTTGGTATGGCGCGTCGTCTCCGCGGCCACCCGCAGACCCGTCAGCGGCAGAGGGCGCAGCAAGTCCACGGTCAGCCGTGTCAGCATCTTTTCCGACCCAACCTCTGTTTCGGCTGCACGAACGATCAGCCCCGCGACCGGGCCCGCATGGCAATGATCCGCAGACCACGGCCCGCGCGCGGGATCATTGCCGACAAAAGCTCCGTCAGCCCGAACGTGGAAATAGGATTGTTCCTTCAGATCTGGATTCAACACCACCTAAAACCTCAGACTTTTTCCTGCGTGTGCTTTTTCAACTCGGCCCGCGCCACCTGACGGCGGTGTACCGCATCAGGCCCATCGGCCAGCCGCAAAGTACGCACATGGGTCCAGGCCGTCGCCAACGGCGTGTCTTGACTGACCCCCTGCCCGCCGAACATCTGAACGGCCTCATCGATGACTTTGAGTGCGACACGCGGGGCGACGACCTTGATCTGGCTGATCCAGGGAGCCGCCGCGCGGGCATCGCCCTGATCCATGTACCAGGCAGCTTTCAGGCACAGCAGGCGCGCCATTTCAATCTCCATCCGGCATTCGGCGATAATATCGAAATTCGCCCCCAGCTGCGCCAGTTTCTTGCCGAAGGCTTCGCGCTGCAGCGACCGTTTGCACATCTGTTCCAACGCCGTTTCAGCCTGACCGATTGCGCGCATACAGTGGTGGATACGGCCGGGCCCAAGGCGGCCTTGCGCGATCTCGAACCCGCGCCCTTCGCCCAACAGGATGCTCTCTGCCGGCACGCGAACGTTGGTAAAGCGAATATGCATGTGGCCGTGCGGGGCATCATCGTGGCCGTAAACCTGCATCGGTCGCAGAATCTCAATCCCAGGCGCATCGGCAGGCACAACAATCATCGACTGCCGCTTGTGTTTGGGTTGCTCGTCGCCTGCCGTCTTGACCATGACGATATAGACCTTGCACCGTGGATCACCCGCCCCCGATGACCACCATTTTTCCCCGTTCAGAACAAAGTCATCCCCATCCCGCACACAGGACATCGACACGTTCGTGGCATCCGATGACGCCACATCCGGTTCCGTCATCAAATACGCGGACCGGATATCGCCGTTCAGCAGGGGTTTCAGCCACTGCTCTTTCATCTCGCCCGTGCCGTAGCGCTCGAACACTTCCATATTACCGGTATCGGGGGCCGAACAGTTGAACACCTCGGCCCCAAGGGGAGTTTTGCCCATCTCTTCGGCGAAGTAAGCATACTCGACCGTCGTCAAGCCAAAGCCCTTGTCGCTGTCGGTCAGCCAGAAGTTCCAAAGTCCGGCAGCCTTGGCTTTGGCTTTCAACCCTTCCAGGATTTCAGCCTGACGTTCGGTGTATTGCCAGCGGTCGCCCTTATCGATTTCGGCCTGGTATTCTTCTTCCAGCGGCATGATCTCATCCCGGATCATATCTGCCACACGTTGCAGCAGCGCGCGGTTTTCTTCGCGCAGACCGAATGACATGTTCATGAGCTTTCCTCCTCAGGCCCAAAGAGCGGGCTTTACCTTTGAACAGAGAATGACTTAGCTGCCGATAGAATGTCTAGCTGTGTGACGGAACGTCAACTCAATCAAAATGAAATTGCGGGGGTGATTCATGGCGCTATTGATCGAAACCGGTCTGACCGACTGGATAAGCGATGATGACATCGCCAAAACGATCCGAAACATACACCCCGGCGCGGATGTGCGAACCCGGGAAACGATTGGAGATGCAAGCGAAATCACCATGGTCGCTGTTGTCGGCCTGAACAACGACCACCCCAAACGGCTGCCAAACCTGCAACTGGTCCAGAAACTGGGCGCAGGTGTCGAAACGATTGTTGGCAACCCGAGCCTGCCCGATCACGTCCGTATCGCACGTCTCAAGCCCGATGCGCCGGCGCAGGGCATTGCCGAGTGGTTCGTCGCCTATGTCCTTCACCATCAACGGAACATGGCATTTCACGAAGCAGCCCAGCGCAAGGCAGAATGGGTGCCCAAAGCGCCGGTATTCACGCCGGACACCGTAGTGGGCGTTCTGGGTCTGGGCCATATTGGTGCCCGCAGCGCCAGGATGCTGCGCGCCATCGGTTTTCAGGTCATGGGATGGAGCCGATCCCCGAAAGAGATCGAAGGTGTCACCTGCCTGCACGGCGAGGATGCGTTGCCCACGTTGCTTGGCCAATGCGACCACGTTTGCGCCATTCTGCCGTCCACGCCGCAAACACTCGGCTTGTTCGATGTGCAGATGCTGGCCGCCATGAAGCCCGGCAGTCAGCTGTTGAACGCAGGGCGTGGTGATCTGATTGACGAAAATGCTCTGATCGAAGCCTTGGACCGCGGAACGCCTGGCCACGCCGTTCTGGACGTAACCAGTACAGAACCCTTACCGTCAGACAGTCCGCTCTGGGCACACCCGGGCGTCACAATCACTCCGCATGTTTCTGGCTGGCACTTAGGTGAAGCATTGGCGGACGTTGCCGAGAATTTCCAACGGTTGTCCGCAGGGAAGCCCTTACTGCACGAAGTCGACCGCACACGCGGCTACTGAGTCGAAATCAGGGCGTCAGAACCCAGTTCCCGCCGGCGTCCCGGCAATTGCGGGTTCTGACTTCGCGTGATTGTTCGGCCCCGGCGGGCACGATGAAATGCTGGAGATGCACGCAATTGTCCCGGACCTCGCGCACCCGAACAGTGCCTTTTGATCCGGTGTCGTCGTTCGACCAGTTGCGTTCGGTTCCAACCTGAGGCGTTCCATCTGCCAACATCGCATTGGTCGTGGCGTTGACGACACTATAGTCTTCGGGGCTCAACCCCATTTCTGCGATGATTCTCGAAAGTGGCTTGGCCTGTGCCAGTGAAACCGCGCCGATCACAACGGCTGCTGCAAAAAAAGGTGAAATCCAGGCTTTCATGATCTTCTCGCCTTGCTGAAATAAGTTTGGTCACAAGACTATACCGCTGGGGAACGGGGGCCAAGCCCCGCTGGCCGACCTTCAAATAATACCGAAATAACCTATCGTGACTCGGGCGCTAGGACCATCGGGCCAATCCCCGCATAGTGCCCCAAACACGAACCAGAGGCATGAAATGGCACAGCCCACCTATTATGCGCCCACAGGCGGACACCCCGGACAAGACCAGCTGTTGACCGACCGCGCCATGTTTACCGAAGCCTATGCGGTTATCCCCAAAGGCACCATGCGCGACATCGTCACCAGCAACCTGCCGTTCTGGGAAGGCACACGGCTTTGGGTCCTGTCCCGCCCCCTAAGCGGATTCGCCGAGACGTTTTCGCAATACATCATGGAAGTTCAGCCCGACGGCGGCAGCGACCACCCTGAAACAGACGCCAAGGCGCAGGGTGTTCTCTTTGTGGTCGAAGGTAAAGTGACCCTGACATTGGGTGGCACTGAGCATGTCCTCGATACCGGTGGATACGCCTATATCCCGTCGGGATCGGACTGGACCCTGCACAACCGCGCCGAAAAAACCGCCCGATTCCACTGGGTTCGCAAAGCCTATGAAGCCGTTCCCGGCCTGCCTGCTCCAGATCCGATCATCACAAATGAGCGCGATGTATCGCCTGTCGTGATGCCCGGAACTGAGGGGCGCTGGTCCACGACCCGCTTCACCGATCCGCAGGATCTGCGTCATGACATGCACGTCAACATCGTCAATTTCGAACCCGGCGGCGTGATTCCTTTTGCCGAAACCCATGTCATGGAACACGGGTTGTACGTGCTGGAAGGCAAGGCGGTCTATCGGCTTAACCAGGATTGGGTCGAGGTAGAGGCCGGCGATTACATGTGGTTGCGCGCCTTCTGCCCGCAGGCCTGCTACGCGGGCGGACCTGGTCGCTTTCGCTATCTGCTTTACAAGGATGTGAACCGGCACATGCCGCTGATGTTGTCCAAACGCTAGGCTTTTAAACGCTTTTTTCGGTCAGGGGTTCACAGAAGCGCGTGAATCTGGTGAAATGACAGCGGATTTTAGCACTGGAGATTGTTCAATGGTACTGCGTGTAACGATGCTGGCACTGGCTGCTGCGATTGGTTTGACGGCATTTGATGCAACGCCTGTTGCCGCAAAGGAAGAAACCAAGCAGGTTTTTGTCATGAGCCGCACCTGGGCGGTGACACAGGTCTCGGACGCTCCGGTCGTATACCGTGCGACGCGCGACAACAACAACCTGAACCCCTTTGGCCCACCGCCGCGCCTGCGCACCATTCAGGCCATAGCCGCCTTTCAGCAAGCGACCGGGTGCAGACCGATCGTGGCCAGCATGTACCAGAACATTTCGGGTCAGTTCTTTTCGCAGGTCAGCTGCAACTGACCATAGGTCACAACGGGCATTGAGCTATCGGCAGAGCACTGCCATAGCTTGCGCATGAAACTTGCAATCAACGGATTCGGCCGTATTGGCCGCACAATCCTGCGGCAGCTGCTGGCTTTGCCGCAGGATACGGATATTGATCTGGTTCTGATCAACGACATCGCCCCGCTTGAGACCTGCGCCTACCTGTTCAAATATGACAGCACCTTTGGCCCCTACGCTGGAGCAGTAGAACAGGGCGACGCGGCGATCGTCGTCGATGGGCACACAATCCCAATGACGCACAGTCCCAATCTGGTGCATGTCGACCTGTCGGATGTCGACGTTCTTATGGATTGCACCGGCGTTGCCCGCACGTCGGATGTGGCCAGTCAGGGCCTGACCGCCGGCGCTCGCAAGGTGCTGATCTCTGGCCCCTCGCCCGCGACAGAAATCACCATCGTTCTGGGGGCCAACGAAGATCAATTGGGCAATGCTCGCATCGTGTCCAACGCGTCATGCACAACCAACGGGCTTGCGCCCTTGGTCAAAGTGCTGGACCAGATTGGCGGGATCGCGTCAGCCCATATGACAACGATTCACTGCTATACGAACAGCCAACCTATGGTGGACGCACCACGCGGCGATCTGGCCCGTTCGCGCGCGGGCGCGCTGTCTATGGTGCCGACCACGTCAAGCGCCACTCATCTGATCGACGAAGTCATGCCGCATTTGGCTGGCCGCATCTCGGGCGCTGCTGTTCGGGTCCCGACGGCCAGTGTATCCGCCATTGATCTGGTGGTGACGCTGGATCGCGGTATGTCGCATGAGTTGTTCGAAGCCGAACTGCGCGCGGCCGTCCAGACATCGCCTGTGCTGGGCTGGACCGATTCCCCTCTGGTCTCGTCAGACCTGCGTACACGCCCAGAGTCACTGGTTATCGCAGGACCCGAGACACGCATGGTCGGAGAACATCAGGTCCGTGTTTTCGGCTGGTATGACAATGAATGGGGATTTTCGGCACGCATGTTGGATGTTGCCCGCCTTATGACAGATGGCTGAATTTGCGCGGGTGCAGCGGGCGGGCTTGCCTGCGCGCTGCTTGGCCCAACGGTTCACAAGCATCTTTGATGCGCATTGACCCGGCGGGAGAACCCTATCCGCCTATGATCTGAAACGGAGTGTCAAACCAGAACTCCTCCAGATTAGTCCCCTCACCAATCCGATCAATCACAGCGAATAAGCCGGGCCCGTGCATTGGGGTCAGCACCCCATGCCATGTGCCGGGAAAATAGTTCACACCCTGTCCGGGATTGGTCACAAATGCCTGCGGATGCCCGGGCCGCCCGCCCTCATCCGGGGCCACGACAACCAGAAAAGGCTGATGTGTCATTGGGATGAACGCCTGGCTGCCATCGGGGTGACGCTCAACCATATCCAGTTGATAGGGCAAGGATCGCGGATTGGCGTTGAACAGGCTGATCCCGGCGCGCCCGTCTGCGAAATCCAACCGCGCCAGATCGTGATATCGGCCACATTGCCCCTGATTGATGATCTTGTCCGGATCACCGGTCACTTCGATGACATCACCAAACGGGGAAAATGCCTTGGCCGTCAATGGCGCAGTCCTGACTTGCGCGCTCATGAGGGTAAAACGTCCCGCAACCGGAATTCGGCGATCCGCTCGACCTGACGGCAAGCCTCGGCGAATTCGATGTCCTTATCCTGATCGATCCGCCGTTGAAACGCCTGAAGGATAGACGTTTTGTCGTGATCACGTACGGCGATGATAAACGGAAAGCCGAATTTCTCGGTGTATTTCTGGTTCAACTCGGTGAACGTCGCACGCTCTTCATCTGTCAGGGCATCCAATCCGGCCGAAGCCTGCTCGGACGTGCTTTCCTGCGTCAGCCGTTTGGCCTGCGCCAGCTTTCCGGCCAGATCCGGGTGCGCGGTCAGGACACCCATCCTTTCGTCCGCAGAGGCGGAACGGAACATGCGGGTCAATGCACTGTGCAGCCCTCCGGCCGTGTCATGGGCCGGTCCCAATTCCAGTTCATACGCCCGTTCAGCGATCCAGGCGGAATGCTCGAAGATGCCGCCATACGTGGCGACAAACGTGTCCCGATCCATCTGAGCAGGCTTCGGATGCGGCACTGCCGGATGGTGTTCCGCCCAGTGTTCGGCGATCTGCAACCGTGTTGCAAACCAGATATCAGAAAAGCCGCGCGCGTATTCCAGAAACCGCTTCAACGCCATCACCCGGCCCGGTCGTCCGATCAGGCGGCAATGCAAACCGATCGACAGCATCTTGGGCGCTCCGGCCTCGCCCTCGGCGTAAAGCGAATCGAAGCTGTCCTTGAGGTAGGAATAGAACTGGTCGCCCGAATTGAAGCCCTGCGGCGTGGCAAAGCGCATGTCGTTACAATCCAGTGTATAGGGCACGATCAATTGATCTCGCCCACCAGTCTGCATCCAGTATGGCAGGTCGTCCGCATAAGTGTCGGCCACATAGGCAAAGCCACCTTCTTCTGCCACCAGACGAGCGGTGTTTTCCGAACATCGCCCCGTGTACCAGCCGCGCGGGCGTTCACCGACGACCTCGGTGTGAAGACGGATTGCTTCGGCGATCTGTGCACGTTCTTCATCTGCCGGCATGTCTTTGTGCTCGACCCATTTCAGGCCATGACTGGCAATCTCCCACCCGGCGGCCTTCATCGCTGCCGTCTGATCCGGCGAGCGGGCCAAGGCTGTTGCAACTCCATAGACTGTTATCGGCAAGTCCTGCATCAACCGGTGCAGTCGCCAGAACCCAGCGCGAGAGCCGTACTCATAGATCGACTCCATGTTCCAATGGCGCTGGTCCGGCCATTGGGCGGCCCCCACGATTTCGGACAGAAACGCCTCGGACGCGGCATCGCCGTGCAGCACGCAATTTTCACCGCCCTCTTCGTAGTTCAGCACGATCTGAACGGCCAGTTTCGCACCGCCTGGCCATTGGGCGTCCGGCGGGTTGGCACCGTAGCCAATCATGTCACGAGGATAGCGAGGGGGCTGCATGGCATCTTCCATTCTTGATCTTTTGAATAGCCTTACCCCAGAAACACGTCGATGATTATCAAATCAATCCGAACGCTGTTTCCGGTTCTTTCGGCATTTCCACTGTTTCAAACTTTGCGTCAGACTGTGACAAAGCAAAAGACAAATCATAGGAGAGACCCGTGGCTGGCTATCTGACGACCCATGTTCTGGACACTGCACGCGGCTGCCCGGCTGAAGGATTGAAAATCGCACTCTACCGGGTGTCGGGGAATTCCCATCGCAAAATCGCTGAGATGGAGACCAATTCGGACGGCCGCACTGACAGCCCAATCTTGCCACAAGACTCTTTCAAAACTGGTACTTACGAGCTGGTTTTCTTCGCAGGAGATTATCTGCGCGCATCGGGCCAGGCTGCTGATGACCCGCTGTTTCTTGATCAGGTGCCGCTCCGGTTTGGCATGTCTGATGCCGAGGCACATTATCACGTGCCCCTGCTGCTGTCCCCTTACGGCTATTCAACCTACCGGGGCAGTTAAACCGCGGGATAGGGCTGCCGCTAAGCGGCAGCTTTATTTGTCAGCAGATTCCGACCCACGCACGACCTTGCCGATCCGCGCAATCATGAAATCCATGAACAAACGCGCCTTGGGGTCCTGATGGCGGCGATGTGTGTATAGGCAGGCCATTTGAACAGACACCGGCGGCGTTTCGACCGCAACGGGGACCAGACGCCCCGAACTGAGGTGTTCGGCCACTTCAAAAACCGGCTTCATCGCGATCCCCTGCCCCGACAGCGCCCAGTCAGTCAGCACGTCACCGTCGTCACATTCGAACCGGCCAGAGACGGCGAACCGTTTGGGACCGTCAGGTGTCTCTAACTGCCATTGAAACTCGGTCGCACCTGGAAACCTCAGGTTCAGGCATTCATGGCGCTGGGAAACCAGGTCCGCGCCGGTTTCTGGCATTCCCCGACGCTCGACATAGGTCGGTGCGGCGCAAAGCACGCGCTGACAGTCGGCGATCTTGCGAATACGCAGGGTGCTGTCTTCAGGCTGGCCGATGAAAAATGCCAGATCCAGACCTTCCGTCGTCAGATCAACGGATCTGTCCGTCAACCGCAGGCGCACATCGATCTCGGGATATTCCGCAAGGAAATCAGGTACGTGTGGCGCCAAGACCCTGCGCCCGACCCCTAGTGGAGCAGCCACAAACAGCGATCCGCGCGGTGCCTCGGTCAAATGGACAACTTGCGCTTCGGCATCGTCCACCGCATCTAGAACAGCCACAGCACCGGGATAGAATGCCCGCCCCTGCTCGGTCGGGCTGAGGTTGCGCGTCGTTCTTTGAAACAGGCGCACGCCCAGATGATCTTCAAGCTGAGATATCCGCGCCGACGTCACCGCAGGCGAGATACGTAGGTCTCGCCCGGCGGCGGACATGCTGCCAAGGTCATAAACCCTGACAAAGGTACGGATGTTGTCGAGATAAGACATTTTTTCGTTTTTTTTGATACAGTTTGACAATATCAGGGAATACCGAAGAAAGTGCCCTTTGCCTAGTGTGTCGGCAACCAATCGGAGAGCTTTCTCATGTACGACTTCGCCGTGTTCTGGGACTGGATGGCTTTTGCCGTGCGCTGGCTGCACGTCATCACCGCTATTGCCTGGATCGGATCTTCATTTTATTTCATCGCGCTGGACCTTGGCCTGAACCGCGACATCCCCGGCCCGGCGGATGGCGAGGAATGGCAGGTTCATGGCGGCGGTTTCTACCACATCCAGAAATACCTGGTCGCGCCCGAACGGATGCCGGAACACCTGGTTTGGTTCAAATGGGAAAGCTATGCGACCTGGCTCAGCGGGGCTGGGTTGCTGATGATCGTGTATTGGGTTGGCGGAGAACTGTATCTGATCGACGCGCAGAAAGCCGATCTTGCGTTGTGGCAAGGTATTCTAATCTCGGCCGCCTCGCTGACAATTGGTTGGCTGATCTATGACTTCTTGTGCAAATCAGGTCTGGGTGAACGTCCGACCCTTCTGATGGTACTGCTGTTTGTGCTGCTGGTTGTTATGGGCTGGGGGTATAACCAGGTGTTTACCGGTCGTGCGATGATGCTGCATCTGGGTGCATTCACGGCCACGATCATGACAGCCAACGTGTTTTTCATCATCATGCCGAACCAACGCATCGTGGTAGACGATCTGAAGAACGGCCGTACACCTGACCCAAAGTACGGCAAAATCGCCAAGCTGCGCTCGACGCATAACAACTACCTGACGTTGCCGGTTGTGTTCCTTATGTTGTCGAACCACTACCCGCTGGCCTTTGCGACAGAATACAACTGGATCATCGCGGCTCTGGTCTTCCTGATGGGCGTGACCATCCGACACTACTTCAACACGCGCCACGCTCGGGCAGGCGATCCAACCTGGACATGGCTGGTCACTGCGTTGCTGTTCATCGCAATCATGTGGTTGTCTACTGCCCCTATGTACAAACCTCTGGAAGAGGCCGAAGCACAGCCGCTGACACCGTTTGAACAGAAATATGCTGCCGCCGATGGCTTTGAAGAGGCCCATGACGTCATTCTTGGACGCTGTTCGATGTGCCACGCACGCGAACCGGTGTGGGAGGGCATTTTGTGGGCGCCAAAGGGCGTATTGCTGGAAACTGAAGGCGACATTGCCCGCAACGCCCAGCAAATCTATCTGCAGGCGGGGGTCAGCCATGCGATGCCCCCCGCAAACGTCACCTACATGGAGCCCGAGGACCGCGAGGCAATCATCCGCTGGTTCCGCAACGCAGGTTCCTGATCCCGAGACCGATCAATCACACAGGTCGCAAAATTCAGGCGACGCTGGATTTAGTCTTTTCCTGCAAGGACTCTGATGCTCTAACATGAATGTAATCAGCCGTTGCTTTGCAAAAAACGGCAAATGTGATTTCGAGTTGGGGCAGTTGGAGCTATCAGATGCCGGGGAGCAGGCCGCGCGCCTTTTTGAAGAGATGCCTTCTCGGCGCGATTGCAATGACCCTGCCGACCGCATTGGCCGCGCTGGAAACCACCTTAACAGCTCCAGGTGCTTCAAAAGAGCTTGTCGAGCGGATGGAGGAAACCTCCTCGGTTACGACGGCCGAATCTCGCGGGCTGGACACGCCGCTTGAGATCTTGTCGGCGGCGCTTTCGGATTATCGCACTCTCGTCCAAATTCTTTATGACGAAGGGTATTTCAGCCCAGTCGTAAGCATCAAACTGGACGGAAAAGAAGCAGCTGAGATCAGCTCGCTCAGCGTACCGACGCAGATCAATAGCGCGGTAATCACGGTCAACACCGGCCCCAAGTTCACCTTTGGCGAAGCCATCGTACAACCGATAACGCCCGAAACAGTTCTGCCCGAGGAGTTTGCGATCGGCAAACTCGCGACCACCGGCGCGATCCAACAAGCCGCGTCAGCTGGCGTGCAGGGTTGGCGCAACGCGGGTCATGCCAAGGCCGAAGTCGAAGGCCAGAAAGTCATTGCCCGCCATGCCGAGGCCAAGCTGGATGCCGAGATCGACCTTACCCCCGGCCCGCGCCTGAGATTTGGCAAAATGATCATCAAGGGCGACACCGATGTGCGCCACCGGTCAATCGAAAAGATCGCCGGATTTCCGGCAGGCGAGGTATACTCGCCCGAGAAAATCCAGAAGGTCGGCACACGGTTGCGGCGGACCGGGACCTTCAACGTTGTTTCGATTGAAGAGAGGGACACTCCGAACCCGGACGGCACATTGGATTTCGACGCGACGTTTGAAGATTTACCCAAGCGCCGACTGACCTTTGGCGCCGAGATCGCGTCGCGCGACGGGGTAGACGTAACCGCGACCTGGACGCATCGCAACGTATTCCGGCGTGCCGAACGCCTGCGGTTCGAGGCGGCAGTCCGAAATATCGGCGGTGCCGAGGATATCGACGGCCGGATCGGCTTGCGTCTGGATCAGCCCGACCGGCTTGGTCCCGATGACAACACTTTCTGGAACGCGCTTCTGGAACGGCGCAACACAGAAAACTACAATGTCACCGTTGCGTCGCTGGCCTACGGTGCCCGGCGCACGTTCTCTGATCGGCTATATGCCGAAGCCTCAGCTGGGTTTCAGTGGTCCAGCGCGGACGACGCCTATGGCGATGACCGCAGGTTCCGATATTTCATCCTTCCCTTGCGTTCGGAATGGGACGAGCGCGACAGTAAGGTCAGCGCAACGCGCGGCTTTTATCTGGACGCGCAGATCACGCCCTTTGCTGGTCTGTCCGAAACCGAAAGCGGTATACGCATGTTTTTTGATGGACGCGGCTATACCAGCCTCGGCACCGGCGGACGGCTGGTTCTGGCCGGTCGCGTACAGCTGGGATCAGTGCTCGGGCCGTCGCCGGACGGTGTAACACCAGACTTCCTGTTTTTCTCGGGCGGTGCCGGAACGGTTCGGGGTCAACCTTACGAGAGTCTTGGCATCCCTGTCGGCACCGGGATCGCAGGCGGCAAATCTTTCCTTGGCCTTTCCGCGGAGGTGCGCGGCAAAGTCACCGAAGCCATATCTCTGGTCGGGTTTTATGACTACGGTACGGTGGACACATCCTCATTCATCGGCAGCGGCGCAGAATATCACGCAGGTGCCGGGCTTGGGGTTCGGTATGATCTGGGCGGATTTGGTCCGTTGCGGCTGGATCTGGCCGTTCCAGTGCAGGGTGACACCGGCGACGGCTTGCAGTTTTATATCGGGATCGGACAGGCATTTTGATTGGACGTCGCGCATATCCGTTATTGTTTTCGGGGTTGATGCTGTCTGCCCCTCTGCCACTTGCCGCGCAGGAGGAAGGCGGCAGCATGCTGGAGAACTTCCTGCAGGATACGCTCTCTGGCGACGATCAAAACGTGACCGTTAAGGGCCTGCAAGGCGCGCTGAGCGCGCGCGCAACGATTGAAGAGATCACAGTTGCCGATGATGAAGGTGTTTGGCTGACCATCAAGGACGCCGAACTTGACTGGAACCGTCTGGCGCTGATCCGCGGCCGGTTTTCGGTCAACTCCCTGACCGCGCAGGAAATCGATATTGCTCGTGCACCGGGCACAACGACCAAGGCAGAACCACCTGCTTCGGCGGAAACGCAACCGTTTCAACTGCCCGAACTGCCAGTTTCCGTCGAAATCGGTGAAATCCGGGTGGATGAGTTGTCTCTTGGTGAGCCGCTGATCGGTGTCGCTGCTGATCTGAGCGTGACAGGCAACCTGTCGCTGGCAGATGGGGCGCTGGACACCAATCTGGACGTGATCCGACTGGACCGCGCAGGGGATGAGATCAAGCTGGCGGCCGGGTTCCAGAACTCAACAAGTGAGATCAATCTGGATTTGCAAGTGAACGAAGCCTCTGGTGGTCTGATTTCAACCGCGTTGAAAATCCCTGACAGCCCGCCGATCGGCCTGACGGCCAAAGGCGCGGGCCCGCTGTCGGATTTCACCGCTGATATCGGGCTGAGCAGCGACAACCAGATGCGCGTTACCGGGCAGGTTCAGCTGCAGGCGGCCGAGGTCGGCGCAGCGAACGGCATTGCGTTCACCGCTGATCTGAACGGCGATCTGACACCCTTTCTGGCGGAGGACGTCGATCCGTTCTTCGGACCAAAATCACGGCTTTATGTCGATGGCCAGACCAAGCCCGAAGGCGCGCTGGACATCTCGGATCTGGAACTCACCACGCAGGCGCTGGATCTGAAAGGTGAATTGCAACTGGCTGAAGGCGGCACTCTGCAACTGGCCGCCCTGCAAGGGCGCATCACCCCGCCAGATGAGGAAGCCGTCGTTCTGCCGGTGGCAGGAGGCGACACATCGCTCAAGGCGGCACAAATTTCGGCGCTGTTTGACCGCCAGAACGGCAACCTTTGGGATCTGAGCCTGACGGCCAACGAATTCGCGTCCCCGCAGGCCGAGCTGGGTGATGCCCGGATCACCGCACAAGGCACCCTGGATCAGGGCGAGGTTCTGACCGTCTATGGCGACGTTCAAATCGCGGTCGGCGGAATAGAGATGGCCGATGACGCGCTTACCACGGCTTTGGGCGATCGCATCACGCTTGATGGCCAGTTCGACTATAGCAGCGACCAGTCACTGAACCTGTCTGGTTTCGAGCTTGTGGGCTCTGACTACACGCTGGCGCTGGACGCGCTGATTTCCGGACTGACCAGCGGCTTGAGCGTCGACGGAACAGCCAAGTTGGACGCGACCGACTTGTCGCGCTTTTCGGACCTTGCCAAGCTGGATCTTGGCGGGCAGATCTCGGCCAGCGTGACCGGAAAAGGTTCGCCGCTGGAACGCAGCTTTGACGGCAAAGCCATGGTTCAGGGCCGCGACTTGTCTACTGGCCGTGATGATATCGACCCCGTGATTGCCGGGGAAACCACGATCACTCTGGACGCAAGCCGCGGCACAGACGGCATAACCATCCGTGAGTTCGATCTGGACAGCGAGGCCGCCAAAGCCGTGGCCAGCGGTGTTGTGACGACGCCCGACGGCAACCTGACCATTGATGGGCAGGCCCGGGTCAACGCTTCGGATTTGTCTGTCTTCTCTGGCTTGGCAAAACGCGACCTTGGCGGTTCCCTACAGGCGACCGTGGACGGCACAGGCACAGTGCAAACGCTGGAATTTGACGGCACAGCCAGCGTGACAGGTCAGAACATCAAGACCGGTATGGCCGATATCGACCCTCTGCTGACCGGCAGAACCGAGATCGAATGGGACGGTGCCAGAACCGCAGACAGTATCGACATCCGCAGCGCCTCGGTGAATGGCCGGGCGCTCACTGCGCAAGTGCAAGCGACCGTAGACGACCCCACCGGAGATCTGTCGGCAGATGGCCAAGCGCAGCTGAGCGTGCCGAACCTGTCCCTGTTTTCCGGGTTGGCCGGGCGTGATCTGGCCGGTTCGATCGCTGCGAACGTGCAGGGCAATGGCACAGTGTCCACCCGGGCATTCGATGTTCAAGGCAACCTCGATGCCAACAACATTCAGACCGGCATCGAGACCGTGGACAAGCTGATCCAGGGCCAGACGACCCTGTCCGTAGACGCACAGAATGGGGAAGATGGCCTTAGCATTCAAACGTTCCGCCTGAACGGAACGACCATAACCGCGACGGCTTCGGGCAAGCTGGACCGTCAAGCGGGCGGGCTGGATTTCTCGGTCAAATTGGACGATCTGGCGCGGGTGTTGAACACGATGTCCGGTCCACTGACGTTGGATGGAAACATTGCCCCGACATCCAAGGGCGTGGAAGGCACGGTCAACCTGAATGGCCCCGACAGCTCATACGCCAAGCTTGCCGGGACGGTAGACAGCGATGGGTCAGCAGATCTGGACTTTGACGCCAAGTTCAACCGGATCGAGCGTTTTGTACCTGAGTTTCCGGGTACAGTGGCCGCCAAAGGCAGCGCCAAACGCAACAAGGGTGTCTGGACAATCGACGCCCAGGCCGACGGACCTGCGGAGATTAGCGGCAAAGTCTCTGGTGCCTTCGACGAAAGCACCGGAGAAGCGGACATGAAAGCCGTTGGCGGCGTCAATCTTGGCATTGCCAATATCTTTATCACGCCCAACAAGATCGACGGCAGCGCTCGCTATGACCTTACCCTGTCGGGCAAACCCGCACTGGAATCCCTGTCCGGTTCGATCACCACTTCCGGTACGTCGCTGGCAATTCCCGGCGCGGGACAAACGATCACTGGTATCAGCGGATCGGTCCAACTTGCGAATAGCCGCGCCACGATTTCCCTAAGTGGCGGACCACGGGCAGGCGGCAATTTTACCGTCAGCGGGCCTGTAGACCTTTCACCACCTTTCAATGCCAATATCACGACCGCCCTTAACAGCCTCGTACTGACCGATCAGTTGCTGTATGAAACCACGCTGAACGGGCAAATTGCGATGACCGGGGCGCTGGCGGGTAACAGCTCGATCGCTGGACAGATCACGTTTGGCGAAACCAATATCAACCTAGCGGCCGCATCAGGTGCCGTGGGGGCGGCCCCTATCCCAGACATCGTTCACGTGAATGAAAGCGGGTCAGGCTATGTGACCCGTGAACGCGCGGGCCTCGTCCAAAAGGAAGACGGCAATAAAAACAATTCTCGTATCGCCCTGGATGTCAGTCTATTGGCGCCCAAGGCCGTGTTTGTCCGCGGGCGTGGCGTCAACGCTGAGCTGGGTGGAAGAATAAACATCGGCGGCACCACGTCCTCGGTCATCCCATCGGGTCAGATCGAACTGATCCGTGGTAACTTTGACATTCTGGGGCGCAGGCTGGCCCTGACCAAGGGTATTGTGACGCTGCAAGGGGACCTGACGCCCTATATCGAGTTCGAATCCTCAACCAGCACCTCTGATGGTACGGCAACGATCGAGATCGCCGGACCACTGGATTCGCCCGAGGTCAACGTCTTTTCCGACCCGGAGCGCCCGGCCGAAGAAGCGCTGGCAATGCTGTTGTTTGGCAATCGCTTCTCAGAGTTGTCACCGTTCGTGATCGCTCAGATGGCGGCCTCGCTGGCACAACTCAGCGGCGCCGGCGGAGACGCAACCAAAGGTTTGCGTGAGTCGACAGGCGTCGACACCGTGGACATCGGCGTGTCCGATGGTGGCGCGGGCCGGCTCGGCGCCGGGGCGTATCTGAGCGACAACCTTTACACCGATTTCACCGTCAACACCGAAGGCGATACCGAGGTGAATCTGAACTTGGATGTCACCGACAGTTTCACCGTGAAAGGCACTGTAGATGGCCGGGGTGAGACCGGTGTTGGGGTTTTCTTTTCGCGCGACTACTAAGCAGGCCTCAGTTCACTTTCTGCGGATGCCTATCGGGTGGCCGACCTCTGGGGCCGGGTCGATCGCCGCATGATCCCTCACCATGCTCTGAAGACGCGCGACGGCCCAGTCCGGATAGGGAACCGACCGGCCGGTCGTATGGCTGACATTCATGAACAACGCTTCCTGAGTGGCGCAGATAGCACCGTCTTTTTCAGACACCATCTGCGCAAAATAGTGGCCACGTTTGTGATCTGCGTCCAGCATCCGAAACCGGATGCTGAAGGCCTCACCTTCCAGTACTTCGCGTAGGAAATTCATGTGGGATTGCAAAATGTAAGGTCCCTGCCCCATCGCATTGACCTGCGCCTCACCCAACCCAAGGTGATCCACCATCAACAGCTCCAGCGCATTGTCGAAGGCAACGCCGTAGTAGCCCACGTTCATGTGACCGTTATAGTCGATCCACTCGGCGCGCGCCTTGAACCCGCGGAAGAAAAGCGGGGCATCATAGGGTCCGTCATGTCCGGCCAGCCCTTCAGGCGTCAGTTGCATCAAGTGCTCCTTCTTGGGTCTCAAAGATCGCAACCGCGCGGATGAATCCAGCTGAAGCCCCTTTGATCTTGAACGGGAAACAGGAAATCTCGAACCCAGTCGGCGGCAAGGTTTCAAGGTTCGTCAGTTTTTCCATGTGACAATAGCCAACCTCCATCGAGGCCCGGTGCCCTTCCCAGATAATCGATGCATCTTGGGTCTCCGCATACTCCTGAGCGGTCAATGGAAACGGTGCGTCCCAGCTCCAGGCGTCGGTTCCTGTCACGCGCACCCCGCGTTTAGTCAGATACAGCGTTGCCTCGCGCCCTATGCCGCATCCTTTGGCCAGATAGTCCGGATGCCCATAACGCGTGCCGGCCGAGGTATTCACGACTACGATATCCAACGGCTGCAATTCGTGACCAATCCGTTTCAACTCGGCTTCGACATCGGCGGCGGTCGCCACATAACCATCGTCGAAATGGCGAAAATCCAGTTTCACGCCGGGGTTCATGCACCATTCCAGCGGCACCTCGTCGATGGTGATCGCCCTCTCACCATTGTTCATGGTCGAATGGTGATGGTAAGGCGCGTCCAGATGGGTGCCATTGTGCGTGGCGATCTGAAGGCGTTCGATGGCCCAGCCCTCACCGCCGGGCAGGTCATCTTTCTGCAGGCCCGGAAAAAAGGACATGACTTGTTCGGCGGTCTGGTCATGGGCCAGATATTCGATTTCGGGTAACATGATCGGCGGGTCCGACACGATGCCGGTTTCCAACGGAACTGACAGATCTACGAAGCGGCGTGCCATGTAAAACTCCTCCACCAAGAACGGTGACAGGGTTGGCCGCAGGTAAGCTGCTGTCAAGGAAAGAAAAAGGCGACCCAATGGGCCGCCTTTCCAAGACTGTATGTGACGGATTCACTCGGCCGCGATGGCGTCTTCGATCTTTTCGACGCGAATGGCCGAGAACTTGAACTCGGGGATCTTGCCGTAAGGGTCGATGGCCGAGTTGGTCAGAATGTTCGCCGCCGCCTCGACATAGGCGAACGGGATGAACACCATATCTTCGGCGATCGCCCGGTCGGCTCGAACCATGATCTCGATCGAGCCACGACGGGTGGTGAGACGGATCATTTCGCCCGGCTCGATCCCCATCAGCTTCAGCTGGCGCGGGTTCATCGAACAGTTTGCTTCCGGTTCCACAGCATCCAGAACGTTGGACCGGCGAGTCATCGACCCGGTGTGCCAATGCTCCAGCTGACGCCCGGTTGTGGCAATCATCGGGTATTCCTCATCCGGCGCTTCATCCGGCGGGATGACACTGGCCGGGGTAAACTTGGCCCGCCCTTCTGTCCGCGGGAAGCCGTCACCGAACACAATCGCCTGACCCGGATCGGTCTCACTGAGCGACGGGTAGGTGATCGTCTCTGTCTCAAGCCGCTCCCAGGTGATGTTGTCGAGTGACGCCATGGTCAGCTTCATCTCATCAAACACCTGGCTTACATCGGTGTAATCCCAGTTCAGCCCGATGCGCTGCGCAAGCTCAACGGTGATTTTCCAGTCCTCACGCGCCTCACCCGGAGGTGCCACAGCCGGACGCACACGCTGAACCTGACGGTTGGTGTTCGACACGGTGCCGTTCTTTTCATACAGCGCCGAGGCGGGCAGGATGATGTCGGCATAGTTCGCCGTCTCGGTCAGGAAGATATCCTGCACGATCATCAGCTCCAACTTTGCCAAAGCTTCCCGTGCGTGACCAACATCAGGGTCGGACATAGCCGGGTTTTCACCCTGAATATACATGCCCTTGATGTTACCCGCGTAGGCCTGATCGATGATCTCGGTCACGGTCAGGCCCTTCTCGTTAGAGAAGTCGTCCGAGTTCCAGACGTTGTTGAATTTGGCCCGAATGCCGTCATCCATAACCGACTGATAATCCGGCAGGAACATCGGGATCAGACCCGCGTCAGACGCGCCCTGCACGTTGTTCTGGCCACGCAGCGGGTGCAGACCCGCGCCGGGTTTACCAACATTGCCGGTCATCAATGCCAGCGAGATCAGGCATCGCGAGTTATCGGTGCCGTGAATGTGCTGACTGACGCCCATACCCCAGAAGATCAGACCAGCCTTGGCCTGCGCGAAGGTACGCGCGACACGGCGCAGCTGTTCTGGCTCAATGCCACAAATGGGCGCCATTGCCTCGGGTGTGAAGGCGCGCAGATGCTCTTTTTCGGCTTCCCAGTTCTCGGTCCAGCGGTGGATGTACTGGCTGTCGTACAGTTCCTCTTCGACGATCACGTTCATGATCGCGTTGAGCATCGAAACATCGGCACCGGGGCGGAACTGCAGCATTTCGTCTGCGAACTTGCGCATACCAACGCCGCGCGGGTCCATCACGATCAGTTTGCCACCGCGCTTGGTGAACTGCTTGAAGTAGGTTGCCGCCACGGGGTGGTTTTCGATCGGGTTGGCCCCGATGATGATAACCACATCCGAGTTCTCGACCTCGTTAAAGGTGGCGGTCACCGCGCCTGAGCCCACGTTCTCGATCAGCGCCGCCACGGACGAGGCATGGCACAGACGGGTGCAGTGGTCGACGTTGTTGTGCTTGAAGCCCTGACGAATGAACTTCTGGAAAAGATAAGCTTCTTCGTTGGTGCATTTGGCCGAACCAAAGCCAGCAACGTTGCGCGGATCTTCATCACGCAGCGCCTTCAGCTTGGTGGCCGCCAGATCCATTGCCTCTTCCCAAGTCGCCTCGCGGAAATGAGTGCCCAGATTGCCCGGATCGACATTCAACCCCTTGGCGGGCGCATCCTCACGCCGGATCAACGGCTTGGTCAGGCGGTGCGGGTGATGGATATAGTCAAAGCCAAAGCGGCCTTTGACACACAGGCGGCCTTCGTTTGCCGGGCCGTTAATGCCTTCGACATACTTGACCTTACCGTCCTTGACCTTCAGCGAGACTTTGCAGCCGACGCCGCAGAACGGGCAGACGCTTTCGGTCTCGGAATCGTAGTCTTTGCTGTCGCCCTGCTGCTTTTCGTCCAACACAGTGGCTGGCATCAACGCACCAGTCGGGCAGGCTTGAACACATTCACCACAGGCGACACAGGTCGAATCCCCCATCGGGTCGTTCTGATCAAACACCACCTGCGCGGTGTGTCCGCGACCGGCCATGCCGATCACGTCATTCACCTGCACGTCGCGACAAGCACGGACACAGAGGTTGCAGTTGATGCAAGCGTCCAGATTGACGCGCATCGCAACGTGGCTGTCATCCAGCAGAGGGATCTTCTCGGCCTCTTTCGCCGGGAAGCGACTGTCGCTGACATCGTTCAGCTTGGCCATATCCCAGAAGTGGCTGGATTTATCGTGCGCCTCTTCGGGTTGGTCGGCGACCAGCAATTCCATGACCATGGCGCGCGATTTCTCGGCCCGGTCGCTATCGGTTATTACCACCATTCCGTCCGCAGCCGGACGGATGCATGAGGCGACCAGAGTGCGCTCGCCTTCCACCTCGACCATACAGGCGCGGCAATTGCCGTCGGGTTTATAGCCCGGTTGCGGCTTGTGGCAGAGGTGCGGAATGGTAAATCCCTGCCCCTTGGCCGCCTCCCAGATGGTCCAGCCCTCGGGCACGGTGACATCATCGCCGTTCAGGTTGAAGGTGACGGTCTTGGTTGGGCTTGCATCAAGCATGGCTCTGTCTCCCTCAGATTTCGTCAGCGAAATGTTTCATGACCAGGCGGATCGGGTTCGGGGCCGCCTGCCCCAGACCGCAGATCGAGGCATCGCCCATGACCTGGCACAGATCTTCCAGAAGATCCTGATCCCACTTGTCAGCCTGCATCAGCTTCACAGCCTTTTCGCAGCCCGCCCGGCAAGGCGTGCACTGGCCACAGCTCTCATCTTCGAAGAAGCGCAGCATGTTCAGCGCGGCATCGCGTGCGGTGTCCTGATCGGACAGAACCACCACAGCGGCGGATCCGATAAAGGTGCCATGTGGTTGCAGCGTGTCAAAGTCCAATGGGATATCGTCCATTGACGCGGGCAGCAGACCCGAGGACGGACCGCCCGGCTGATACGCTTTGAAGGTCTGACCTTCGATCATGCCGCCAGCGGCCTCAATCACGTCCAATATGGTCGAACCCGCAGGCAGCAGGTAAACACCCGGCTTGGCCACCCGCCCCGAGATTGAGTAGCTACGCAGACCCTTGCGACCATTTTTTTCGACAGAGTTCAGAATCTGCGGCCCTTCGCGGCAGATCTTTGAGACCCAATACAGCGTCTCGACATTGTGCACCAAGGTCGGACGATTAAAGACCCCAACCTGCGCCACAAACGGAGGACGGTGGCGCGGTAGGCCCTTCTTACCCTCGATCGACTCGATCATCGCGGATTCTTCACCGCAGATGTAAGCACCAGCACCCCGGCGCAGGTCAATGTAACCCTTTTCGACGATCCCGGCCTCTTCCAACGCGGCAATCTCGCGGGCGAGGATTTCCAGCACCGCCGGGTATTCATCACGCATGTAGATGAAGCACGTCTCTGCCTCGACCGCCCAAGCAGCGATCAGCATACCCTCAAGGAAAACATGCGGCGCACGCTCTAGATAATAACGGTCTTTGAAGGTACCGGGTTCGCCCTCGTCACCGTTCACGGCCAGATAGCGGGTGCCTTCGTTCATGCGTACAAAGCCCCATTTCTTGCCGGACGGGAAGCCAGCACCACCCAAACCGCGCAGGCCTGAGGACAGAACGTCTTCTTGTACTTTCTCCCAGTCGCCGCTCTCGCGCAGCTCTTTCAGCTTGGCGTAGCCACCGTTTGCCTCATAGGCGGCAAAGGTTTCGTAATCGGGCAGATGGGCGTGAGTATCACCGGCGGCAATTGCGGCCTGCACCTTTTCAGGAGTCGCATGGTCGATGTGGTTGTGACCAATCTCTAGCACCGGGGCGGTATCGCAACGCCCCATGCAGGGCGCGCGCACCACACGCACTTCGGATGCGTCCAACCCATCTTCCAGCGCCTTTTGCAACTGCTGGGCACCGGCCATTTCGCAGGACAGAGAGTCACAGACTCGGATCGTCAGCGCGGGCGGAGGCACCTCGCCTTCTTTCACCACGTCGAAATGGGCATAAAACGTCGCGGTCTCATAGATCTCGGCCTGACCGATCCGCATCTCAACCGCCAGTGACGCGATATGGTCGGCGCTGATATGGCCGTGTTCGTCCTGAATCAAATGCAGGAATTCGATCAGCAGATCGCGACGGCGCGGGCGGTCGCCCAGCAGGCGCGCGATCTCGGCCTGCGCCTCATCCGTGAACTGACGGCCTTTGGGCGTGTGCCGCCCTTTGCCTTTACCTGACTTCCAGACGCCCTTGGGTGCGCCTGATGGCTTGGTATCTAATGGTGCCATGATGCCCTCCGATTAAGGCTCCGTGTCTCATCAGAATAGCATATCGTCAAATCGCTTATCGCTATCGCACGATAACGACACCTTATCACCGCAAAGACGTCACCACAGCGCGCAAAGCCCCAACCGTTGGCAATTCCGGGTCTCGGCTTAGGGTGGCCAGACAAATTGGTTTACTTACAACAGGATCGACCAGAGGCAGCACGCGCGTACCCTTAAGTTCACCCAGCGCCCGAACCAGAACGCGGGGGACAACTGTGGCTGCCAGCCCTTCACGCGCCATGACCATTGAGGCAGTAAAGCCACTGGTTTCGGCGACTACTTGGGGATGGAGCCCCTGCTCAGCAAAGATGCGGTCCAGAATGCGACGGTTCTGCATCTGTGGCTCAAGCAGGCTGAGTGGGAACTCGGCGACCTGTGTCCATGGGATCGGTCCGGTTTCATCGGTCATATGTGACGGGATCAACAGCACGTAAGTCTCTTCGTATAGCGGCTGAACCTGCCGCAGGTCGGTGCCAATGCTGTCGCCATAGGTGATACCCGCATCCAGACTACCCTCGTCCAACCGGTGCTGAATAGCCGAGGCCGACATGGTTTCGATCCGTGTGACAACGCGCGGATGCGCCTGATGCAGCCGCTTGATTAGCCGTCCGGTAAAGGCAATCGCGGTTGGGATCACGCCAAGTTTGAGTGTCCCGGTAATCTCACCCTTTGAGGCAAGAACCTGCTGTTCCAGCGCCTTTGTCTCATCCAGAATGCGTCGCGCTCGTTGGACGATCATCTCGCCTTCTTCAGTCAGACCCTGAAACCTGTTGGCGCGGCGCACGATTGAGACACCCAGCCGGTCCTCGAGATTCCGAATGCGCATGGAAAACGCTGGCTGAGAAATTCCGCATTCCTCTGCCGCTTTGGCAAAATGGCGATGCCGGGCCAAGGCGCTAAGCAATTGCAGGTCGCGGATTTCGATCATTTTTCGGTATCCCAAGGTGAGGCCAGAAACCCAGATTAGCGCCTTTTTCGTTGGGGGAAAGCGATGTGTTCAGATCAAAGACAAGGCATAGACTTTGTTGAGATAGCCCTGGTCTGCAATCCGGAACTGGGTTTCGCCAATCTGTACAAAACCATTGGCCAGATAGAAGGCGATGGCCAGATCGTTTTCTGCATTGGTGGTCAACCAGACGGAAGCGGCCCGTTGCTCTCGGCAATGCGTCAGCGCTGCCGTAAGCAGGCGCGTCCCGATCCCTTTGCCGTGATGACGCGGCTGAACATAGAAGGTCGAAATTTCCATACCCGACCACCCCGCGACGGGGGCATCACAGACCGGAGAGACGCGAATGAACCCGTCGATCCCCTGTGTATTATTCGACACCAACATGAACTCTTCCGGATCGCTGATCAGGGCAGCGATACGCGCTGGCGTGAACTCGGTCAGCGCGTAATCCGCAAAAAAACCGCTAACCCCGCGCTTGAGATAGGTGCCGATCCAGACTTCAATCGAAATCGCAGCGATGCTCGACGCATCTGAATGGTCCGCTTCACGCAGGGTCAATCGGCGCTCAGGTATTGAACAAAAAGTGCATCACATCGCCGTCTTTGACGATGTAGCCCTTACCCTCGGCCCGCATCTTGCCCGCCTCTTTCGCGCCCTGTTCGCCATTGGCGGCGATATAGTCGTCATAGGCGATCGTCTCAGCGCGAATGAAACCTTTTTCGAAATCCCCGTGGATCACACCAGCGGCCTGCGGCGCGGCGGTGCCGGTGCGGATGGTCCAGGCGCGGGCCTCTTTCGGGCCGACGGTGAAATAGGTTTCCAGTTTCAGCAGGTCGTAACCCGCGCGGATCAGTCGGTCGAGACCGGGCTCTTCCAGACCCATCTCCTCAAGGAACATCTGCGCCTCGTCTTCTTCCAGCAGGCTAATCTCTTCTTCGATCTTGGCGCTGATTATGACGTGGGAATTGCCTTGAGCAGCGGCCATTTCAGCCACGCGGGCGGAATATTCGTTACCCTCGGCGGCTTCTTCCTCGGACACGTTGCAGACATAGAGAACCGGTTTTGTGGTCAGCAGCTGCAGCATCGTCCATGCCTTGGCGTCTTCGTCGGAGACTTCGACCAGACGCGCGGGCTTGCCGTCTTCCAGCATCGCCTGCGCTTCGGCCAGCAAACGTTCCTGCTGCTGCGCCTCTTTGTCATTGCCCTTCAGCTTGCGCACCAGATTGGCGCGGCGCTTTTCGATGCTTTCCAGATCGGCCAGCATCAACTCGGTCTCGATGGTGTCGGCATCGGCCACAGGATCGACGCGGCCGTCCACGTGGGTCACATCGCCATCTTCGAAACAGCGCAGCACGTGGGCAATGGCGTCGGTTTCACGGATGTTGGCCAGAAACTGGTTGCCCAGCCCCTCACCTTTCGAGGCGCCCTTCACCAGACCGGCAATATCCACAAAGGTCATGCGCGTCGGGATGATTTGCTTGGAGCTTGCGATGGTGGCCAGCTTGTCCAGCCGGTCGTCGGGGACGGCCACATCGCCCACATTGGGTTCGATCGTGCAGAACGGGAAATTCGCCGCCTGCGCAGCTGCGGTTTTGGTCAGCGCATTGAAGAGGGTCGACTTACCCACGTTCGGCAGACCCACGATTCCCATTTTAAAGCCCATGACGGCCTCCTGCATAGCATTCGAGCGCAGCTTCTATGCAGGTCGGGCACAATGCGCAAGCCAGCGGGCGCATTAGGTACGCAAGGGCGTTTTGACAACACAATTGATTGTCACGGCTTTGTGCGCTTGCTCACATTGAAATGAGAGCACTAGAATCACCAATTAGCAATTTAGAAAAATTGAATAGTGAATGCTGACATGAGATCTTTTGTTCTTGCCCTTGGGGTTCTTTTCGCCGCGACCTCCGCACACGCGCAATCAGTTGTCTTCGGTGCCGGATATGCAGATTTTTCCGAAAGTGACGCAAAAGACCAGGCCGCCTTTTCGGTCGAATACCATCACCGCCCTTTCTACGAGGCGACACGCCTATCCGCGACATGGGGCGGTGCGCTGACCGTGGACGAAGCCGGTGACGTCCATGTGGGTGCTGGCCTGATCGGTACATATACCTTCGCAGAACGCTGGTTCGTAGAGGGCAGCGTCATGCCCGGCTATTTCTCTGAATCAGAGGAACTGAACGACCTAGGCGGCAGTTTCCAGATCCGCAGCCTGTTGGGCGTCGGTTATACGCTGAACAGCGGCAACAAAGTCTCGGTGGCGATTACGCATAAATCCAATGCAAGCACGCAACAGGAAAACCCCGGCGTCAATTCCGTGTTGCTGCGATATCACCTTGCGTTCTAGGGGCTGCGCTGCGAACCGGGATTGATTTCCCCTCAAAGTTTCTGCACATCAGGTCTGAACCTGATTGCAAGGACAGCTTATGACCCGTATCGACGCCAAGTTCGCCGCTCTGAAAGAACAGGGAAAGAAGGCGTTCGTCGCCTATATCATGGCCGGTGACCCGGATTTCGAAACCTCGCTTGAAATCGTAAAGGGCCTGCCTGGCGCAGGTGTCGATGTCATCGAACTGGGCCTGCCCTTTACCGATCCGATGGCAGACGGCCCGACGATCCAAGCCGCCGGTCAACGCGCACTGGACAGCGGCATGACTTTGCAGCGGACTTTGGATCTGGCCCGAGCGTTTCGCGAAACCGATGACACCACTCCGATTGTGCTGATGGGCTACTACAATCCAATCTACAGCCGTGGTGTCGACAAATTTCTTGCCAATGCCAAAGAGGTCGGAATTGATGGGCTGATCGTCGTCGACCTGCCACCAGAAGAAGATGAAGAGCTATGCCTGCCTGCACAAGCCGCAGGTCTGAACTTTATTCGCCTGGCAACGCCAACCACCGATGACAAGCGCTTGCCCCGCGTTCTGCAGAACACATCGGGCTTTGTGTATTACGTATCGATCACCGGCATTACGGGTGCGGCCGAAGCCCAAGCCACAAATGTTGGCCCCGAGGTCGCCCGCATCAAATCCGCAACCGATTTACCAGTGATCGTCGGGTTCGGGATCAATACACCTGAAAAATCACAGGCAATCGCAACTGTTGCTGATGGTGCTGTGGTTGGCTCTGCTATCGTCAGCCAGATCGCTGCGGGCAAGCCCACCGGCGAAGTTTTGGATTTCGTGAAATCTCTGGCTGACGGCGCCCACTCAGCCTAAGCGAAGCCTGATCAAATTTCAATGCGGTCGGCCATGTCCGGCCGCGTTTTTTGTTGCCCCGGGATACTTGACGTTGCCTCACAACGTCCCAGCGTTGCGAGGGCCTCAAATGGTTGGTAACAAACATCACCAATACTGCGAAGGCCGAACCTCATGCCCGTCATTACCAATATCGACGATCTGAAACGCATCTACGAACGCCGCGTGCCGCGCATGTTTTTCGACTATGCCGAAAGCGGCAGCTGGACCGAACAGACGTTCCGCGACAACAGCTCGGATTTCGAAGATATTAGGCTGCGCCAGCGGGTCGCCGTGGACATGGACGGGCGCTCGACTGCATCGCAGATGATCGGGCAGGATGTTGCGATGCCGGTGGCTCTGGCCCCAGTGGGCCTGACAGGCATGCAGCACGCGGACGGTGAGATGAAGGCCGCAAAAGCTGCCGAAGAATTCGGCGTGCCCTTCACCCTGTCGACCATGTCGATCAACTCGATCGAGGATGTCGCAGGGCATACAAGCAAACCATTTTGGTTTCAGCTTTATGCAATGAAGGATCAGGATTACGTCGGTCGCCTGATTCAGCGCGCCAAGGATGCCAATTGTTCCGCATTGGTGATCACCCTGGACCTGCAAATTCTGGGGCAGCGCCACAAAGATCTGAAAAATGGCTTGTCCGCGCCGCCGAAACTGACCGCCAAGACAATCGCAAACCTCATGACCAAATGGGCTTGGGGGATCGAGATGCTGGGCGCACATCGGCGCGAATTTGGCAATATTGTTGGTCATGCCGAAGGCGTTTCTGATGCCTCATCGCTGGGCGCGTGGACGGCCGAGCAATTCGATCCCAGCCTCGATTGGAAAAAGGTCGAAAAGTTGATGGAGCAGTGGGGCGGCAAGGTGATCCTGAAGGGCATTCTGGATGCCGAGGACGCCAGGATGGCAGCTAAACTGGGCGCAGAGGCCATCGTTGTTTCAAACCACGGCGGGCGACAGTTGGATGGAGCGCTCAGTTCGATCCGCGTTTTGCCTGAAATTATGGACGCAGTTGGTGATGACGTCGAAGTCCATCTGGACAGCGGCATCCGGTCCGGGCAGGACGTTCTCAAAGCGTTGGCACTTGGGGCCAAGGGTACTTACATCGGTCGCGCTTTTGTCTATGGGCTGGGTGCGATGGGCCAAAAAGGTGTCACCACCGCGCTGGATATCATCCACAAAGAGCTGGATACCACGATGGCCCTGTGCGGCGAGCGGAATGTGAGCAGTCTGGGTCGTCACAACCTGCTGATCCCCGAGGATTTCGGCGGCCGATGGCAAGCCTGATCTCGCAAAACCTTTCAGCAAGCCATGTTAAAGGGGGCACTACGCCCACCGCAGCAAACTGCGAATACCCCGAGATATTTTTTTGCCAGTTGAAGCAGGGGATCCGCTCTTCGTCTGGCCCCAAATATCCCGGAGCACGAGGCAGAGCCTCGCAAAGTATGAAGACCGCTAAAAACCCCTTTCCAAACCTGACAATTCAAGCTAAGGACGCGGCTTCACGCGGGCATACAGCCTTGGAGGATGCCCGCCCTAACATTGGAGAATTATCATGGCTGGAGAGATTCCTGATCTCGTAGCTCTGGAACGGACGGGGACAGGCAAGGGCGCCGCTCGTCAGGCACGCCGCGACGGCATGGTTCCGGGCATCGTATTTGGTGGCGACAAAGAACCGCTGCCGATTCAGATCCCGTTCAACGAACTGTTCAAGCGCCTGAAAGCTGGCCGGTTCAAGTCGACCCTGTGGAACCTGAAGGTTGAAGGCCAGGAAGACGTCCGCGTCATCTGCCGCGACGTTCAGCGTGACGTCGTCAAAGACCTGCCGACCCACCTGGATCTGATGCGCCTGCGTCGCACCACCAAGATCGCGCTGTTCATCCCGGTTGAGTTCATCAACGAGGAAGAAGCACCCGGCATCAAAAAGGGCGGCGTTTTGACGGTTGTCCGTCCGGAAGTCGAACTGCTGTGCACGGCAGGTGATATTCCTGAGAAGATCACTGTTGACGTGACTGGCATGAACATCAACGACGTTGCCACCATTTCGTCGGTTGACCTGCCCGAAGGCACCAAGCCGACCATCGATCGTGACTTCGTGATCGCGAACATCTCAGCACCGACCGGTCTGGTAACGGATGATGACGAAGAAGGTGAAGAGGGCGAAGTAGCCGTAGACGAAGTTGAAGTCGTCGGTCAGGAAGCCGAAGAATAAGTTCAGGTTTCAGTACCTTGAATTTGAAACGGGGTTCCTTTGGAGCCCCGTTTTTTTGTCTAATGCGGATCTTCGCACTAGCTTGCCGCCGGCTCCGGCATTCACTCTGGCGGATTGAAATCACGGCCCCTACTGGCCAGGCGCGCCTCACCTGCTGCTGTTAGCGACAGGCAATGGCAGACGAAGTCTCACTGGAATTCCGATCCAATTCGGGGCATGAGGAAGCAAGTCGTACAATGACGCGCGGAGCAGAACCATGAAACTTTTTGTCGGGCTGGGCAATCCGGGGCAGAAATATGCCCGGAACCGGCACAATATCGGCTTTATGGCACTGGACAGGATTGCCGGCGATCACGGTTTCGGCCCGTGGAAATCAAAGTTTCAGGCAGAAATCGCCGAAGGGCGGTTAGGCTCGGAAAAGGTGCTGCTGGTCAAGCCGCAAACCTTCATGAACCGCTCGGGTCAATCCGTGGGTGAGGCGATGCGCTTTTACAAGCTGGACTCAACCGATGTGACCGTTTTTCACGACGAGCTGGATCTTGCGCCCGGTAAGGTGCGTGCGAAAGCAGGTGGAGGTCACGCCGGGCATAACGGTCTGCGGTCGATCCATGACCATATCAGCCCGGCCTATGATCGAGTTCGTCTGGGCATTGGGCATCCGGGTCGTAAGGAACTGGTCTCGCCTTATGTTCTGAGTGACTTTGCCAAGGCAGATTCGGATTGGCTGGAAGACGTCTTGCGAGGGGTTTCCGACGGTGCAGGTCATTTGGCAGATGGCGATGGTGGCAAATTCATGAACGCGGTCGCATTGCGCACCGCACCGCCACGGTCATCAAAAACCGCTGCGGCCTCCTCGAAATCGGTCGCTGCAGCTACGCCTGAACCCGAGGCGGACAGCAGGTCCGCCATGCAAAAACTGATGGACAAGTTCAAGTAAGGCTAACGATGTTGCCGCTACGTCTCAATTGCGAACTGCGCCAGTCCGCGCTCCAATGCACACCAAAAGCGGGAGGTAACATATGCGAACCCTGATGAAATGGGTGCTGCGCATCGTTTTGATGTTGGTGCTGGCAGCGGTGGTCGTTGGCGTTTGGAAGCGCGAAGAGATTCAGCGCCTGATGGCCGTGAACTCTCTGTTTTCCGAAGAAAAGATCATTCACAATTTCTCTCACATGGATGACGCCTTCCTGACTGTCGACCTGCCAAGGGGGGAAGGTGCGACATTCGAACTGCCCTACGGCCCCGGTTTTGACCTGCCCGAGGGCACGGACAAATGGGTCGAAGACCGGGCCGTAACCTCTTTGCTGGTGATGCAGGACGGGCAGATCAGGTTCGAAGAATACTATTTGGGGACCGCCCCCGAGGATCGCCGGATATCCTGGTCGGTCGCCAAAAGCTATCTGTCCGCCCTGTTCGGCATCCTGATGGCCGAAGGCGCCATCGACTCGCTGGACGATCCGGTGGTCAAATACGCCCCGAAACTGCAGGGCACCGCTTATGACGGCGCAACGATCCGCAATGTTCTGAACATGGCCAGCGGTGTGACCTTCGACGAGGACTATCTGGACTACAACTCCGACATCAACCGAATGGGTCGCGTCGTCGCCCTGGGTGGAGAGCTGGATGACTTTGCCGCCTCGCTGAACGAAACCTTCGTCGAGCCCGGCGAGACATGGCAATATGTCTCGATCGACACACACGTTATCGGCATGGTTGTTCGCGGTGCGACGGATCGGTCTGTGGCTGACTTGCTGACCGAAAAGATCATTGAACCTCTGGGCCTTGAACGCGACGGCTACTATGTCACCGACGGTGCTGGCGTGGC
This sequence comes from Ruegeria atlantica, assembly GCF_947495585.1. Lineage (GTDB taxonomy): Bacteria > Pseudomonadota > Alphaproteobacteria > Rhodobacterales > Rhodobacteraceae > Ruegeria > Ruegeria atlantica_G. The sequence continues at coordinate 67,658 of NZ_CANLZK010000006.1, forward strand.
TTTCGTCTTGGGCGGGTTGAACTTCACTACTCGCGACTTTGCCCGGTTTGGACAGATGATCCTGCAAAACGGCGAGCATAATGGCCAGCAGATCGTGCCCGCCGAATGGATTGCGGAATCCGTTTTTCCGAGCGCCCCGACCGAAGCCGGAGAGATCGGGTATGGCTACCAGTGGTGGATCCCCGTCGGCGCGCATGAAGGCGAGTTTCTGGCCCGTGGCGTTTATGGTCAGTACATCTATTTCGACCAACCGCGCGGTGTTGTTATCGTTTCAACCGGGGCTGATCGCAGTTTCCGTGACGATGGCGTCAACGAAACAAACATAGAAATGTTCCGCACAATCGCCCAAAGCCTGTAAGGTGTGCCCATGCAAAAACTGGACAGCATAAACGTTCTGGGGGGCGTCCTTGCCCCCTGCTCCCGCGATCCACAGACCGGTTTTTTTCGGGACGGGGCCTGTAACACCTGCGCCGAAGATCAGGGCAGTCACACGGTCTGCGCGGTCATGACGGCCGAGTTTCTGGCCTATTCCAAGTATGTCGGCAATGACCTGAGCACACCGCGCCCCGAGTTCGATTTTCCCGGTCTCAAGCCCGGTGACAACTGGTGCCTGTGTGCCGGGCGGTTCCTGCAGGCCCATGACGAGGGCTGCGCGCCCAAGGTTGATCTGGAGGCCACGCATCAGCGGGCATTGGACATCGTCCCTATTGGAATTTTACGTGAAAATGCCGTCGAACCTGATTGACCTCAGGGGTAAAAAGACATCAAAAAAACCCGCCAGCCGACACTTTGTTTAGCAAGCGCGAAACCGTCAAAAAACGAGGTAGGCTATGAGCTTTATCGCCATGAACCGCTTCAAAGTCCGTTTGGGCAGCGAAGCCGATTTCGAATCCGTTTGGAAAGACCGCGAAAGCCGGTTGAAAGAACTGCAAGGATTTCAGGAGTTCCGCCTTCTGAAAGGCCCCGAAGGCGACGGGTATCGGCTGTATTCCAGCCACGTGATTTGGGACAATCGCAGCGATTTCGAGGCCTGGACCAAATCCGAACAATTCCGCGATGCGCACAAGAATGCAGGCAACGGCAAGACGCAGTCGGCTCTGATGGGACCACCTCAGTTCGAGGGGTTCGAAACGGTTGTGCATCAGAGCTGATCAATCCATGTCGCCAACACCGGATTGATGTTTACACGGCGCGGGCCAGATAGCCGCGCGATGTGCGCGAGGGCGGACCAGTTGGAAAACTGTGCTCCGCCTCCAACACCCACCCCGCCTCCTTAAGCATCTTGGCCACCTGTTGCGGTCTGTACGACCGGTGACGCCATTGAAGCCAGATAATTGCGTTGCACCAGTGTGGTTTGCTAACGACCAGCCATAGCTTTGCCGCTGGCGTGGCCTGCCTGCGCATGTGGCGTAGGGCATCGGTGGGGTCGCTGCAATGTTCAAGGACATGGGCGGCCAGAATGCAATCAAAGGGCTCGGCTGGGTGAAATTTCTCCAACCGGGATCGGGCAGTCTGGGTCGTAACGCCCCTTTGGGCCAGCGCACCCTCGGCCTGTTTCAGCATTTTCCCGGACGGCTCGAGCAGTGTGACCTTACCTTCGGGCTGAATGACCGCCCGTGCCTCGGCAAAAGCACCTGTCCCGCACCCCACATCCAGCCCGTTCCGGCCTAGATCATCCGCTGAGCCGATCGACAGAAACCCCAGATAGGCATCAAAATAGCCCAGCAGACGCATCTTATCCGCCCAGCCGGGGGCTGCGGCATCGTACTTTTGATCGAGTCGTTCGGAACTGGACGCGTTCTGCATGCCATGCAGCGTGACATGAAACACCCGGGGCGCAAAGCCCCGGGCGCGCGTTATCCGGCCGAACGGCCTTCGGTGTCGGACATATCAAAGTTCAGGTATTTGGCGACCGTCTGAACGTCCTTGTCGCCGCGACCACACATATTCATGCAGATCAGGTGATCCTTGGGCAGTTCCGGCGCGATCTTCATGACATGCGCCAACGCATGGCTGGGCTCGAGCGCGGGGATGATGCCTTCGGTTGCGCAGCACAGCTGGAACGCTTCCAGCGCCTCTTTGTCGGTGATCGAGACATAGTTCGCGCGACCGATGTCATTCAGCCAAGAATGCTCGGGTCCAATGCCAGGGTAATCCAAACCGGCCGAGATCGAATAGCCTTCGAGGATCTGACCGTCATCGTCCTGCAGCAGGTAGGTACGGTTTCCGTGCAGCACACCTGGACGACCACCGGTCAGCGAGGCGCAATGTTCCATCTTTTCATTCACGCCTTTACCGCCCGCCTCAACACCGATGATGTTGACGCTCTTGTCGTCAAGGAACGGATAGAACAGGCCCATCGCATTCGACCCACCGCCGATGGCGGCGATAAGCGTGTCGGGCAAACGGCCTTCGGCCTTTTGCATCTGTTCCTTGGCTTCCTTGCCGATGATCGACTGGAAATCACGCACCATCGCCGGATACGGGTGCGGGCCCGCCACAGTGCCGATGCAATAGAACGTATCACGTACATTGGTCACCCAGTCACGCAGCGCGTCGTTCATCGCGTCTTTAAGAGTTCCACGACCTGAGGTGACCGGAATAACTTCGGCGCCAAGCAGGCGCATGCGGAAGACGTTCGGTGCCTGACGCTGAACGTCGTGTGCGCCCATGTAAACAATGCATTTCAGGCCGAATTTGGCGCAGACGGTAGCTGTCGCCACGCCGTGCTGCCCTGCCCCGGTTTCCGCGATGATCCGGGTTTTGCCCATGCGCCGCGCCAGAATGATCTGGCCCAACACGTTGTTGATCTTATGCGCGCCCGTGTGGTTCAGTTCGTCGCGTTTCAGATAGATTTTCGCGCCGCCCAGATGCTCGGTCAGGCGCTCTGCGTAATACAGCGGCGAGGGTCGACCCACATAGTTCGCCCACAGATCGTCCATCTCGGCCCAGAAGGTCGGATCATCCTTGGCCTTCTCATATTCCTCTTCAAGCGACAGGATCAGCGGCATCAGCGTTTCGCTGACAAACCGTCCGCCGAAGATGCCAAACCGGCCCTGTTCGTCGGGACCGGACATGAAGGAATTGAAAAGATCGTTGGCCATGGGTGTCTCCCTCGTCGTACCCGTTATTCATAGGAGGTAGCGGATGGTTTTGCCATGGCAAAACGTATCATTTCGCGGGTCGATAGCGATGCTTCCAAATCCGCAGGGCCTGTTCTTCGGTCGGCACCGCGATGCATGAGAAATGGTGGAACTCATGCGTGATTGACAACCGGTCCGACGCCGCAAGAACGCGTCTGTGTGGTCCCGAATGGGCAAATGTCAGCATGGCCTCGGCATCCTGCCAAACACTGAGTGAAAAGTAGAGCCCACCGTGAGGGAACATCTGTGCATGCTCGCATAATGGATCCCCACGCGCCTGTTTCAATGCTTGCCCGGCGCGCCAAAAGAACTCTGGCGCGTTGTACCAATGTTGCAGGGAAACCCCACCAATCGCTGCAAGCATCTTTGTTCCTCCCCAGCGTTATATACGGGGGAGGTCAGCGATCAGATCAATGAGCGGCGGATACGAATTCAGAAATCTTAATGGTATCTTTAAGTCCCGGCGCGCTTTCGACGCCCGAAGACACATCGACTTGTTTTGCACCGGTCATCCGGATCGCCTCAGCAACGTTATCTGGCGTCAGTCCCCCGGCCAGCATCCATGGCTTTTGCCAGTATTTCCGGCCTGCGAGCAATCTCCAGTCAAAGGCAAGCCCATTGCCGCCCGGCAGTTCGGAGGTGCGCGGCGGCTTCGCGTCGATCAGCAACTGATCTGCAACCTCAGAATACAGGTCAATTGCGCTCAGATCCTCGGCCTCGGCGATGCCGATTGCTTTCATCACCGGCAAGCCAAACCTGTCGCGAACCTCAGAAACACGCTGCGGTGTTTCTTTGCCGTGCAGTTGCAACATGTCCAAGGGCACGCTTGCGACGACGCGGTCCAGTTCAGCGTCCGTCGCATTCACGGTCAAGGCGACTTTGGCTACGCCTGCTGGCACAAGCTGAGCCAGTGACGCGGCCGCATCAATTTCCAGATGACGCGGCGATTTTTGGAAGAAAACAAACCCGACATATCGCGCGCCAGCGTCAGCCGCAGCGCGCACATGATCAGGTGCGGTCAGCCCGCAGATTTTGACAGCTACGTTCGTCATAAAAGTGCCTTAGCTGGCTTCGTCCAGCAGAGCCAGAACGTCGTCCTTGCCCTCGTTCTGCTTTTTCTTGAGCTTCTTGACCTCACGCTCAAGCTTGCGCACTTCTCCGGTCTTGGTCGAGGCATCGCGGCGGTGTTTATGCTCGCGCAGCCATTCCCACAGGAAGCCGATGATCAGACCGGCCACGACGCCGCCCAGCACCACGATGAACAGTGGCAAAGACGTTGAGAAATTGAGCCCCAGCAACTCGGCCAGGGCATCCGGCATCAGTTTCAACTCGACGATCTGGCGATTGGCCAGCGAGATTGACACAAGAACGATCCCAAGGATCGCCAGGAAAGCATATCGAAGGTAACGCATCATGGTGTCAGGCTTTACCGTTCAATCGGTCCCTTAGCAACTTGCCAGTTTTGAAGAATGGAACACATTTTTCTTCGACCTGCACGGTCTCACCCGTACGAGGATTGCGGCCAACACGCGCGTCACGTTGTTTGACCGAGAACGCACCGAAGCCGCGCAGTTCAACACGGTCGCCACGCGCCATGGCATCTGTCACTTCTTCGAACACGGTATTCACAATCCGCTCGACATCACGCTGATAGAGATGCGGGTTTTCGTCGGCGATTTTCTGAATCAGTTCTGAACGGATCATGAGTGTTACCCTCCCAGGCGACCGGTTAACCATGTCTATACTTCTGGACAGTATAGGAAAAAACCGTGATCGGGGGAACGTAAACTCTGTGTGCAAAGCATTCATTTTACAGCAAAGTCGCGCGATTTTTTGCTTGTTCAGGCAAAATCCGCTCTTAAAGCGTGAACGACGGCCGCAATAAGCCCAAATTTTGGAACATATTGATTCGCAACAAAAACGGCCCCGCGCGTCTGCACGGGGCCGTAAATTCGGCTGAAAATCCAGCCTGAGCTTAGTCGCCGGATTTCAGCGCTGCACCCAGGATATCGCCCAGCGATGCGCCCGAGTCGGAAGAACCGTACTGTTCCACGGCCTCTTTCTCTTCGGCGATCTCACGTGCCTTGATCGACAGACCCAGACGGCGAGTCTTGCTGTCGACATTGGTGACGCGGACGTCGATCTTGTCGTTAACCGAGAAACGCTCGGGGCGCTGCTCTGCACGGTCACGCGACAGGTCGGAACGACGGATGAAGGACTTCATGCCTTCGTATTCTACCTCGATGCCGCCATCTTCGATCGCAGTGACTTCGACAGTGATGATCGAACCGCGCTTCACGCCGCCAACGGCTTCTGCGAACTTGTCACCACCCAGGGCTTTGATCGACAGCGAGATACGCTCTTTTTCCACGTCAACTTCCGAGACAACGGCCGAAACCATGTCGCCTTTGCGGTAGTTCTGGATCGCATCTTCGCCACGTTCGTCCCACGACAGGTCGGACAGGTGAACCATGCCGTCGATGTCGCCTTCGAGGCCAATGAACAGACCAAATTCGGTGATGTTCTTGACTTCGCCTTCGACTTCGGTGCCCTCGGGGTGTGTTTCTGCAAACACTTCCCACGGGTTGCGCATTGTCTGCTTCAGGCCCAGAGACACACGACGCTTGGCACCGTCGATTTCCAGAACCATAACGTCGACTTCCTGGCTGGTCGAAACGATCTTGCCGGGGTGGACGTTTTTCTTGGTCCAGGACATCTCGGACACGTGCACCAGACCTTCGACACCGGCTTCCAGCTCGACGAACGCGCCGTAGTCGGTGATGTTGGTGACGCGACCCTGATGGACCGAGCTCAGTGGATACTTGGCAGCAACCAGATCCCATGGATCTTCCTGCAGCTGCTTCATGCCCAAGCTGATGCGGTGGGTCTCTTTGTTGATCTTGATGACCTGAACCTTGATGGTTTCGCCGATCGTCAGGATCTCAGACGGGTGATTCACACGACGCCATGCCATGTCAGTGACGTGCAGCAGGCCGTCAACGCCGCCCAGGTCAACAAACGCACCGTATTCGGTGATGTTCTTGACCACGCCTTCGACGGTCTGACCTTCGGTCAGGTTGCCAATGACTTCGGCACGCTGTTCGGCACGCGATTCTTCCAGGATAGCGCGACGCGAAACAACGATGTTGCCACGACGGCGGTCCATTTTCAGAATCTGGAACGGCTGCTTCAAGCCCATCAGCGGGCCAGCGTCGCGCACGGGGCGAACGTCAACCTGCGAGCCGGGCAGGAACGCAACTGCGCCACCCAGATCGACGGTGAAGCCACCTTTGACGCGGCCAAAGATTGCACCTTCGACGCGCTGGTCGTCGGCATATGCTTTTTCCAGACGGTCCCATGCCTCTTCACGGCGGGCCATCTCGCGCGAGATAACGGCTTCGCCACGGGCGTTTTCTGCGGCGCGCAGGTAGACTTCTACCTCGTCACCAACAGCGATTTCAGGAGCTTCGCCGGGATTCGCGAATTCTTTCAGATCAACGCGGCCTTCCATTTTGTAGCCGACGTCGATGATGGCTTGGCCGGCTTCGATCGCCAGTACCTTGCCTTTGACAACAGAACCCTCTTCGGGCGTGTCCATTTCGAAGCTTTCGTTCAGGAGGGCTTCGAATTCCTCCATGGTTGTATCAGCCATCTGGCAGTGTTTTCCTTTACATACGTTTTTACTGGCCGAGCGGTTGTCTCCGCCGGTCTTGTTTCATGGTGTCATCGGACGTGATCCGGTGCGCCCCTGAGCAAACAAACACAAAGGGCCGAGGTGACCCGGCCCTGCTCAGTAACGTCATCCGGACGTTGACCGCCCTTGTGTTGACAGCGCGCGTATAAGCGGAATACTCGACATGTGCAAGAGGAAAGCCTTGATATACAGGGCATCGGCCGCCGTCACACTCGGCGCGCCATGTCCCAAACGCGCCCGTCCCGTTGCAACATGGACTGCTCAATCGCATTCAATCGCGAATAGGCATCATCGGGACTATGCGCGCCGCCTACTTTATGCCAAATGCGCAGCGCCGAGGCCGGGCTCCACGGTAAACAAGCCGAGGCAAGCCACAATCGCAATTCGGCAGGCAACGCGTCATAGGCCTGCATTGGCGATCCCGTCCGCTGGCGGCGTTTGATCCGGCTACGCAGGTTTCGGTTCTTTCTGCGGTCAGTCATTGTGCGCTCCGTTCATCGGCGCGCACGAACCTAGGCTTTCAGGTGTCAGTGGGTCGTCATGCTCGCCCGATAGTTTTGATATGTTATTACATTATTTTTATCCATATGCAACCGCCCTCGTTAGGCGCAACTCCCGATTCCTGCGAAGAATGTCGTGTTTCGAACAGCAAAGTCTGCGCCACTTGCGAAGCTTTGAAAAAGTCGGAGGATCTCATGCGTCAAGACCTGAACTTTCTCGTCATCATTTCAGACGAACACCGCAAAGACGCAATGGGATGCGCGGGCCATCCGATTGTCAAAACGCCCAATCTGGATGCGCTGGCCGCGCGCGGTACGATGTTTCAGTCTGCCTACACGCCCTCACCCATGTGCGTACCCACAAGGGCGGCGCTTGCGACCGGAGACTGGATTCACACGACAGGAAACTGGGACAGCGCAACCCCCTATGACGGGCACCCGCGCAGCTGGATGAGGCAGGTGCGCGACGCCGGGCGCGAGGTCGTCGCTATTGGAAAACTGCACTTCAGGTCCAACGAAGACGACAATGGCTTCTCGCGGGAAATCCTGCCGATGCACGTGGTCGGAGGTGTCGGCTGGGCCGTTGGGCTTTTGCGCGAAAACCCACCAGACTATGATTCGGCATCCGAGCTGGCGGGTGATGTGGGCGTCGGGCCCAGCACCTATACCGATTACGATCTGGACATTGCCGCAGCAGGCGAGGCCTGGCTGGCCGATCCCGCGCGACAGGACAAACCCTGGGCTGCATTTGTGTCGCTGGTCAGTCCGCACTATCCCCTGACCTGTCCCAAGGAATGGTACGACCTTTACGATCCAGCTCAGATGGATTTGCCGGTCGGGTATGGCAAAGGGCTGCCGGATCATGAAGAGCTGCGCAACATCGCTGCGTTCTTCAATTACGATGACTATTTTGACGAACAGAAAATGCGCGAAGCCAAGGCGGCTTATTATGGTCTGACCTCATTGATGGACGATTGTGTGGGGCGCATCCTGAAAGCCTTGTCCGACAGTGGTCAGGCCGAGAATACGGTCGTGATCTATGTCTCGGATCACGGTGACATGATGGGGGATCAGGGGTTTTGGACTAAACAGGTGATGTATGAGGCCAGTGCAGGAATTCCGATGATCGCGACCGGCCCGGGTATCCCGTCGGGGCGACGTGTCACCACCTGTACCAATCTGACCGATATAGCTGCAACCGCCCGGGACGTCTGCGGCGTCGAGGACGACGACGGCAACGCGGGTCAACCCGGCTTGTCTCTGATCGGGTTGGCCAATGCGCCGGACAACCCCGACCGAACCGGTTTCAGCGAGTACCACGATGGTGGGTCAAAAACCGGCAGTTTCATGGTGCGATGGGGCGAATGGAAATACGTCTATTATGTCGGACAGCCCCCGCAATTGTTCGACCTGTCAACCGATCCGCAGGAACAGACCAATCGCGCGCAAGATCGGGTAAATGATCCGCTGGTTCAGGCCGCGCTGGCCGAAGGGGAACGCCGTCTGCGAGAAATCTGCGACCCCGAAGAGGTAAACGCCCGCGCCTTTGCCGATCAACGCAAGAAAATCGAAGACCTGGGCGGAGAAGAAGCCTGCCGCACGGCCTTTGTCTTCAATCACACGCCCACCCCGTTCGAGCAGGAAAAGCTGCGTGAAGGACCCGCGCTTTAGCGCAGGCATTTTGCATTCCTCCAGTGGTTGCTTGGTCCGCGTAGCGCAGTTCAATGCTGCCACCACCGCAAAGCTGCGCCGAGCGCTAGGACCGTTTAGAACAGTTGCAGATCCTTCTTGCCGCTTTGGATTTCGGCAAGGTTCGGCATGTTCTGGATTGCCACGGGTGCAAGTTGTTCGCCCGGCATCGCGACGGTCGGTTGCATCGCAGCCGCCATACCAAAGGCTGGAGGTTGCTCCAGCTCTCCTCGGATATCGCGCAGCAGTGTTTTGTGATCCGGCATCGCCTTGAGGATCTGCGCAAGATCCACCTTCGCGCCCTTCCACCACTGGAACCAAATCGGTTTCTTCAACGGCCGCAGACGATCACGGATGCCGGTCCCATAGCCGGTGTCATAGACCTGCTTGCCCAAAAGAACCGTCTGATAAACGCGGAAATTAAACAGTGTGGCGAATTCGATATCGTGTTCCATGGGCAGGCGGTGCTGCCACAATTCCAGGTTTTCGGCCAAACGATCCGGTATCTTCATCTCTGTGCGCGCATCGATCCAATATTGATCATCCGTGCGGTTGCCCAGGCGATAGTGCAGACAGATGAAATCCAGGACCTCGTCATACATCTTGTTCATTTGCCGGTTATATCTTGCCCGCAGCGATGGTTCGATGTCGCGTGTAGGCAGGTGTTCTGCGAACCAGCGCACCGCATGATCAACCATATGGATTGCGGTACTTTCCAACGGCTCGATGAACCCGCCAGACAAACCGATTGCCAGACAGTTCTTGACCCAGGCATTGCGCACGCGCCCGATGCGCATCGGGATCACGCGCGGTGTCAAACCTTTGCCGCTGTCGCCTAGCCATTCGAGATATTCATCTGCCGCCTGATCATCCGTGCGATGCGCCGATGAATACACATAGCCTGTGCCCACACGGTTGTAGAGCGGCACCCGCCATGTCCAACCGGCGCCCAGCGCGGTAGACCGGGTGACGCTTTCGATTTTCTCTGGGTCGGGATGTTCAATCTGCAACGCCATGGCGCGATCGTTGGGCAAGTAATCCGAGTAATCCATAAACGGCTCACCCAGAGCCTTGTTGATGATCAAGCCGCGGAACCCGGTGCAATCTATGACCATCTCGATGTCGTGACGGCCCTTACGCTCTAACATCAGATGGCTGACATTGCCCTGTTCATCCAGCTCAACCGCCTGCACCTCATCCTGGATATGCTCAACGCCGCGCTTGGTGCAGACCTTGGTCAGCATGCCCGCAAATTTCACAGCGTCCAGATGATATGCGTAGCCAAACCGTTGCTCGAACTCGGGCTGACCCAGCGGTCGCCCGCCCTTGCACAGGCGGGCCAGATCGTCATGCGGCGAGATGGATTGCGTAAAGTCCCGATCGCCATTGCCAAAGCGTAAGAAGTATTCGGCGGCTTCCAATCCTTCCAACAACTGACCGTGGGCAAAAGGGTTCACGTAATCGATGCGATTGCCCTTTGCGTCCTTGTTCCAATTGCAGAACTTCACGCCCAGCTTGAACGACGCATTGGTCTCGCGGAAAAAATCCCGTTCGGAAATGCCCGCCTGACGCAGAGTGACCGGCATGCGCGGCACCGTGGCTTCACCGACGCCAACGGTGGCGATATTGGGGCTTTCGATCAGGCAGATGCGCGGGCGATCCTTGGGGGCCGAGGTGCGTGAAAACACCATGTCCAGTATCAGCGCGGTCATCCAACCCGCCGTGCCACCACCCACGATAGTGATCTTACGCAAACGATTATTCATATTGTTCTGTCCCTGTTGGCTTGAGGGATTTTTTGGCTGCTTCCCCTTTTTGTTTTTGAGGATTGTTTGGCAGCCTTCCCTTCTGGCATGGGCAAAGCATAGCAGGTTTCCTGCGTCCAGCTAGGGTCTAGCGCGCCCTGACCTGAATGTACTTTCCTTCTTTCGGCAAAGCGACGCTCGGTCACGGCACCCTGCCCCGGGCAGTACAAATAACCGCGATGCGTTAAAGGCAAACCGGGCCGCCGATGGACCGCAGCTTCTGCGCGGCAACTTGAAATCAGAGCAAACGCAATTCCCGGGCGCGTGTCAGATTTCCTCACCTTTTTTCAGAAGCTCTTCAATCAGATCGCGCTGCAAATCCTGACTGTCGCCCCCTCCGAATTCCGCCGCGCCACCGGTGTACAAGGTGCCATAGGTCTTGGCGATATTCACTGTCTGGGCCAGCCCCGAGATCAGCTGGTTCTTATCCAGCCGGGATAGCGGATGGATGTACGCAGCCCACAAGATACCATTCGCGAGCGCGTAACGCGCGTCCAGCGTGCTGTCAAAATTCGCCTGCATCACGCGTTCAAGGTCAGCGGGCGACAAATCTTCGGCGCTGCCAATCGCGACCATGGCCCGCATCCGGTCCGCATTGATATCCGTAACGACCAGCACCGTTACGTCCCCAACCTTCAGCTCAAACCCCGGTCCAAACGGTTTCGCGTCAGGATCGAGCGCAAAGATGATCTTTCCCAACCGCTCATACGTCATCGGGGGCTCCGGCTCAGCCGTCTCTTGAGCGAAGACACTTCCGGAGAGGAAAATCATCAATAAGGCTAGTCGGATCATGGCATCGCTCCTGCAGGCTATAGGCCGACAATAGGGTCGGGGCACAGAACTGACCAAACAAAGCTTGGTGAACAGTATTTCGAAGGCACCGACAGCTTTGAACGATCTGCAAGATACTCAGGGCTTTCTGCGATAGCTCGTTCAGAACCTAGTTCCTAGCTTTGGTTCAGCGGCTGGTAGACCTGCTGGCCGGACTCTGAACCGGAAAGGAAATACAAATGAAATCTCTCGTTCTTACCACCCTGATCGCCACATTGCCCCTGATCGCAGCCCCGGCCTTTGCTGCGGATGAGATCAACGTATCAAACGGTATTTCTGCCGCCGGTGCGCCGCTTGCGGCGCATGGGGTCGATCTGGTAACTCTCGTTAACGACGGCAACCCGGTCGATGGCTTTGCCACCCACTCGGCCACTTATGACGGCGCATCTTATTACTTCACCAGCGCCGCCAACCGCGAAGCGTTCGAGGCCAACCCGGCGGCCTACCTGCCACAACATGGCGGGTTCTGTTCGTTCGGCGTTTCTGTCGGCAAAAAATTCGACGGCGATCCGGATCAATACTTGGTGGCTGACGGAAAGCTGTATCTGTTCCTGAACGCTGATACTCGCGCGGCGTTCCTTGAAGATGTCTCTGCCACATCCGAAACCGCTGACAATCAGTGGTCCAAGATCAAAAGTATCGCGGTCGGAGAACTGTAATCTGGCCACAAAAGACCAAGGCCTGCACGGTTACGACCGTGCGGGCTTTTTTGCTTCAATGACCTTGATGGCTTTTTCCAACGCGGCTTCGACGCTCAAATCTGACGTGTCCAGCAAGACTGCATCCTCTGCTGGCTTCATCGGCGCAGTGCTGCGTTCCGTATCCCGCGCGTCGCGCTCTTTTACGTCCGACAGCACCTGTTCACGCGAGATATCATTGCCCTTCGCGCTAAGCTCAAGGAACCGACGCTCGGCCCGAACTTCGGGGCTGGCGGTGACGAACAGTTTCACCTCGGCCTCGGGACAAATCACAGTGCCGATGTCGCGACCATCCAGCACAGCGCCCCCGCAGCGGCGCGCAAACGCCCGCTGGAAGTCAACCAACGCGGCCCGAACCTCGGGGATCACGGCTACTTTTGAGGCTGCTTGCGCAATCTCGGCCGTGCGCAAATCGCCCTGCTCCAACTCTTCGGCGGTCAGGGCGTGCGCTGCCGCAATCGGCTCCAGTCCCTGCAAAGTCCGCCTGCCAACCGCGCGGTACAAAAGTCCGGTGTCCAGATGCGCGAAGCCAAATCGGGCCGCGACCGCTTTTGAGATCGTGCCCTTGCCCGCTGCAGCTGGTCCGTCAATGGCGATTGTAAACTGAGAATCCGACATCAAATCTACCGATTATTTCGCTGCAGTTTCGCACCCAACGTGGCCATCAAAGGTTCAAAAATCGGGAACGAAGTGGCGATCGGGCCCGCATCGTCGACGGTTACACCCTTTTGGGCCCCCATCCCCAAAATCATGAACGACATGGCGATCCGGTGGTCCAGAAAGCTTTCGCAGGTGCCGCCACCGGGGACCTTGCCGATGCCCAGCCCTTCAACCGACCACCATTCATCACCTTCTTCGACAGTTACACCATTGGCGCGCAGGCCCCGGGCCATTGCGTCGATCCGGTCGCTTTCCTTTACGCGCAGTTCTTTTACGCCGCCCATCATCGTGACACCGGTGGCATTTGCCGCAATCACGGACAAAACCGGGTATTCATCAATCATCGAGGCCGCGCGTTCCGGTGGAACATCGATCCCCTTCATATCCGGTGAGTACTTTGCGCGCAGATCGGCGACAGGTTCGCCACCCTCTTCGCGCTCATTCTCATAGGTCAGGTCTGCACCCATCTCGCGCAGCGTAGTGAACAACCCCGCACGGGTGGGGTTCAGGCCGATGCCCGGCACCAAAACGTCCGACCCCGGCGTGAGCAGCGCCGCGCAGACCGGAAAGGCCGCGCTGGACGGGTCGCGTGGCACGGCAATGACCTGTGGTTTCAACTCGGGGCGACCGGTCAGAGTGATAACCCGGCCCTCATCAGTGTCCTCAACGGTGATTTCCGCACCAAAGCCCGCCAGCATCCGCTCGGAATGGTCGCGTGTGGCCTCTTTCTCGATCACCACAGTTTTGCCGGGGGCATTGAGGCCAGCCAGCAGCACCGCAGATTTTACCTGGGCGGAAGGCACGGGTACCTCGTAGCGCACCGGCGTGGAGTCAGCCGCGCCAACGATGGTCATCGGCAAGCGCCCCCCTGATCGGCCCACCGCTTGCGTTCCAAACAGCGCCAGCGGATCTGTGACCCGCGCCATAGGGCGTTTATTCAGGCTCGCGTCGCCCGTAAAAGTCGCCGAAATCGGACAGGTCGCCATCGCGCCCATAATCAAGCGAACACCGGTGCCCGAGTTGCCGCAATCAATCACCTGATCGGGTTCAGCAAAGCCACCGACACCTACACCATGCACAGTCCATTCGCCGCCGCCGTGGTCAGTGACCTCAGCCCCGAAGGCGCGCATGGCCTTGGCGGTGTCCAGAACATCTTCACCTTCCAACAGACCCGAGATCCGGGTCTCGCCCACGGCCATCGCACCCAGGATCAGCGACCGGTGCGAAATAGATTTGTCACCGGGCACCTCTGCCGTTCCGGTCAGCGGGCCGCAGGGATGCGAGGTCATCGGGATGGGCGTGCCGTGTCCGGACATGGGGGCTCCTGTTTTCGCTATCAGTTCAAGGCGGATTAGCGAATTGGGGCCGGTTGGTCCAGCCGCAATCAGTCTTTGCGGCGGAAGGTCAGGTAGTGTGGCGTACGGCCTTCTCGCAGGGCCTTCTGTTCATAGCGGGTGGAAATCCAGTCATCCCAGGGCTCACGCCAGTCAGCAGGACGCTCGGCTAGCCATTCGAACCCGGCGCGCGGCACCTCTTCCAATGTCTGGCGCACGTAGTCGGGAATGTCCGTAGCAACGCGAAAAATAGACCCCGGCTTCAGGGCACGGGCCAAAGGTTCCAGATGTTCCTGCGTCACGAAACGGCGACGGTGGTGCCGTGTTTTTGGCCAGGGATCAGGATAAAGTAGAAAAGCGCGTGAGATGCTGGCCTCGGGCAGAACATCGAACAGATCGCGCACATCGCCCGGATGCACCGCCAGATTTTCGACCCCGGCCTGACGAATCTTACCCAACAGCATAGCGACGCCGTTGATATACGGTTCGGCCCCAATAATGCCGATATCGGGGTTGCTGGCAGCCTGGTGCACAAGATGCTCACCCCCACCAAAGCCGACCTCAAGCCAGACGTCCCTGCCATCGAACAGAGCGTTCAGATCCAGCGGATGGCGTTCGGGATTGATTTCCCAATCCACCGCACCCGGTGACAGTGCATCAAGGTCTTCGTTCAGATACGTCTTTTGGCTGGGCTTCAGGGTTTTCCCTTTGAAGCGGCCATAGAAGTTTCTGCGCGGGCGTTGTGGGGTCTGGGTGCTCATGGCGGTGGCCATACTGCGACGCTGAGGTCGGTTCAAGAGGGGCATGGCAATCAGCGGCCAACACAAAAAGCGCGCCGATGACGGCGCGCTTTGATAATTCGGATCAGACGGCCGCTTTCAGCGCATCGGCCAGATCAGTCCGTTCCCAGCTGAAACCACCATCAGCCTCTGGATCACGGCCAAAATGGCCGTAAGCCGCTGTGCGCTGATAGATGGGTTTGTTCATCTGAAGATGCTGGCGAATGCCGCGCGGGGTCAGGTCCATCACCTGCCCTACTGCTTTTTCGATTACAGCATCCGGGATTTCGCCGGTACCGTGTGTATCAGCATAGATCGACAACGGCTTGGAGACACCAATCGCATAGCTCAGCTGGATCGTGCAGCGTTCTGCCATTCCGGCGGCCACAACGTTCTTGGCCAGATAACGCGCGGCATACGCAGCCGAACGGTCCACCTTGGTCGGATCCTTGCCCGAGAACGCGCCACCGCCGTGTGGGGCGGCACCACCATATGTGTCCACGATGATCTTGCGCCCGGTCAGACCTGCGTCGCCATCCGGGCCACCGATCACGAATTTGCCCGTGGGATTCACGTGCCACTCGGTTTCGTTGCTCAACCATCCTTCGGGCAGTGATTCACGAATGTAAGGTTCGACAATCGCGCGGATGTCGGCCGAGCTCAGCGCTTCGTCCAGGTGCTGTGTCGACAACACGATCGAGCTTACACCGACTGGCTTTCCGTCGCGGTAAACGACTGACAACTGCGACTTGGCGTCGGGGCCAAGCGCGGGTTCGCTGCCATTTTTGCGCACTTCGGCAAGACGGCGCAGGATCGCGTGAGAATACTGGATTGGGGCCGGCATCAGCGCAGGCGTTTCCGTGGTCGCATAACCGAACATGATGCCCTGGTCACCAGCACCTTCGTCCTTGTCTGCGGCTGCATCCACACCTTGTGCAATATGCGCGGACTGTTCGTGCAGCAAGTTCGTTACCTCGACGGTTTCGTGGTGGAACTTGTCCTGCTCGTATCCGATGTCTTTGATACAGGCGCGCGCAATCTCGTCGATGCGGCCCATGTAGTCGTGCAGCTTTTCCTGATCAGACAGACCTACTTCGCCACCGATGACGACCCGGTCGGTCGTAGCAAAGGTTTCGCACGCCACGCGCGCTTCGGGTTCTTCATTCAGAAATGCGTCAAGCACGGCATCAGAAATCCGGTCACAAACCTTATCCGGGTGCCCTTCGGAAACGGACTCCGAAGTAAATGTGTAGTTCTGTCGGGACATGAAAGTGCTCCATTAAGGTTTTCCCATCACGCCAGGAAGCCGTTGTGATGAGCATGCAACGGGATACGCACCATGAAACACAGCGTCAATCCAAAATTACCGTTGTTGTCTTCTGGCGTTGCGTGAAAGCAGCGCATAGAGCGCCAACAGCGCGACAAAGACCGGTGCATCACCCAGCCGGGCGTACACAGTCGGAGCCAGCGCACTGGGCAATGTCGCATCGACAAAACCGGCCTGCCCCAACGGCAAAGCTGCTGTAACCCGACCCAGCGGGTCAATCATCGCTGACACTCCGGTATTTGCCGACCGGATCATTGGCAACCCTTGCTCGATGGCGCGCATTTGCGCCTGAGCCAGATGCTGATACGGCCCCGAGCGCGTTCCGAACCAAGCGTCATTGGTGATCTGCAGCAGAAAATCGGCACGACCTGGTGCAGACAAGACATCCTGCGTAAAGACCGCCTCATAGCAGATAAGGGGTAACGCCTTCCCCAGCTTGCCAGCGTCCATCAGTGCCGCACCCGGTCCGGAGCTAAAGCCATTGCCGGTGGTAGCAGCCATTCCGTAAATTCCGAACTGAGCCAAGATGTCACCAAATGGGACATATTCGCCAAAGGGCGCCAGATGATGCTTGTCATAAAGCCCCTGCTGCCGGCCATCTTCATCCAGATAGATCATCGAATTGTAAATGCGCGGGCCGTCCCCTCTCTGAATACCCAGAAATACGGGCGTCCCCTGCGCGGCATCGGCGATTGCGGTCAGATAAGGCTGCGCACTGCCCAGCCATGCAGGAACCGAGGTTTCCGGCCAGACAATCAAATCCGGTCGCGGGGCCGACGCCGTAAACTCTAGTTGTCGGGCAAAAAACAGCGGGGCGTAATCCGGATCCCATTTCTGATGCTGGGGTGCATTTGGTTGAATGAGGCGAACAACATTGTCAGTGTCCGTAACAGCCGGGCGCGACATGGCATAAATCAATGCGAAACACGCGGTTCCAACGGTCAGGACTGACGGAACCACATAGCCATCGCGCCGCGACAGCGCGGCCCCGAGCGGCAAAGTCGCCAGCAAAGTCACCGCGCCCAGCCCATATGGCCCGAACAGAGACAATAGCTGCGCGACCTGTGTATTCACCCAGACCTGCGCCAGCCCCGCCCAGGGAAACCCCGTCAGAACATAGCCTCGCGCAAATTCCAGCAGTGAGATTGAAATCGCCAGAAACACGGCCTGTGATACGCCATCGCTGTCGGGACGCCGCACCAGCCAAAAGGCAAGCCCCCAAAACAGAGCGAGGCCGCCTGCCATGAATGTCAGGGCAAAAGGCGCCATCCATCCGTGACGCTGGACATCAACTAGGAACGGTTCGACAATCCAACTGAGCGCATGTGCGAAATACCCGGTCGCAAAGGCCCAGCCCAACCACGCTGCCCTCGTCCGCGTCTCAGTCGTAAGAAACAGAGGCGAAAGCAGGATCAGTGCGATCACTGTTGCCGGCCAAATGCCGAACGGAGCAAGCCCAAACGCCGCGATCGCGCCCAGCAGAGCTGCGGATATTAACCGCAACCAAAACGGCCAGCCCTGTGCAGGGTTCATTCAACGCGATCCGGCAACATGACACGCAGACGTTTGATCCGGCGCGGGTCGGCGTCAATCACCTCGAACTCGGGACCTTCGGGATGCAACACGACCTCGCCTCGTGCGGGAACGCGACCAGACAGCATGAAGACCAATCCGCCCAACGTGTCGATTTCTTCCTCGTCCACATCCTCGTGACTTGTCAAAGAACGCCCTATCTCGGCCTCGAATTCCTCCAAGGGGACGCGGGCTTGCACGACATAGTAGCCGGGCTTTTCCTGTATCCAAAGCTGGCCTTCGTCGGCATCGTGCTCATCCGCAATCTCACCGACCACCTGTTCGATCAGATCCTCGATCGACACCAGACCATCAACACCGCCGTATTCGTCAATCACCAGCGCCATATGGCGGCGTTCGGTCTGCATCTTCGTCAACAACACGCCAATAGGCATCGACGGCGGCACAAACAGCAAAGTACGCAGCATCGAGACCAGATCAAACTCTGAACCCGTGCCATTAAATCCGTGCGTAAGCGCAAAATCCTTGAGGTGCACAAACCCCAAAGGCGTATCAAGCGTTCCCTCGTAGACGGGAATACGGGACAGGCCGCTGTCGCGGAAAACCTGGGCCAGCTCATCCTTGCTGATTGTCGAGGGCACGGACACGATTTCCGCCGTGGGAATAGCCACATCTTCGACCCGCATTCGCCGCAGGTTGATCATGCCGCGAGGCTGAACCATGTCGACCTCATGTCCATTGGTCGCGCTGACCTCTTCGTCGCTCTGCGGCGAGAACGCGTCCACTATTCGAGAAAAGAAGCCAGTTTTTTCGCTGGCATTTTCACCGCTGTCCTTCGGTTGCGCGCTCTGCGCCGCCATAGAACTGCCGTCTGTATCGCCCATAATCCTGTTCCAAATGATCGGCCAATGCGGCCACTATTACATACTATATGGGTCATCTATACCCATTTTGCCAAGTATCTCGACCTCGACCCCTTCCATCAAAGTGGCGTCGGGGTCACGGATGTGGTCATAGCCCAGCAAGTGCAACACTCCGTGAATGATCAGATGCGTGACGTGATCGTCCATAGTTTTGCTGGCGTCGGCTGCTTCGCGTGCGCAAGTGTCGAAAGATATCGCAATGTCGCCCAGCGCGATTTCGCCCGTGAAGTCTGGCGTCGGACGGGCGGGTCTCCGCCCAGCTTCATCAGCGGCCAGATCTTCGGCTGGCCAACTCAACACATTGGTCGGCGTGGGCTTTTCCCTAAATTCCGCGTTCAGATCAGCAATTCGCGCATCATCGCAGGCCAGCAGGCTGACTTCGCACAGCTCGGCGTCCAGATCGCAAAAGTCCAAAACAGCCTTTATCGCGCGCGCAGCCAACGGTTCAAGCTGTTGCCAGCGCGCATCTTCGATCGTCACTTCCAGGTTCATCTCACCGTGTCCAAAGCCCTGTGGCCGCAACCGGGACGACTATGCTTTCTCGCGGCCCGAGTCGGCCTCATACGCTTCGATAATGGCGGCCACAAGCGGGTGGCGCACAACATCTTTGGACGTGAAGTAGTTGAAGCTGATGTTTGGTATCGTATTCAACAAACGCTCGGCATCGGCCAGCCCTGACTGAACACCGCGCGGCAGGTCAACCTGAGAGCGGTCACCGGTGATCACCATTCGGCTACCTTCACCCAGACGCGTCAGGAACATTTTCATCTGCATGGTCGTGGCGTTCTGAGCTTCATCCAGCACAACAAACGCATTCGCCAGCGTACGTCCTCGCATGAAGGCCAGCGGCGCAATTTCGATTCGCTTTTCTTCAATCAGTTTGGCCAGCTGCTTGCCCGGCAGAAAATCGTTCAAGGCGTCGTACAGCGGCTGCATGTAAGGATCGACCTTGTCTTTCATGTCGCCGGGCAGATAGCCCAGCTTTTCGCCAGCTTCGACTGCAGGGCGGCTGAGAATGATCCGATCAACATGGCCTCCGATAAACATCGACACGCCAGCGGCCACGGCAAGATAGGTCTTACCCGTACCGGCAGGGCCAATTCCAAAGGCCAGTTCGTTCTGGAACAGCGACTGGACATAAGCCTTTTGCGCATCCGTGCGCGGCTCGACCAGTTTCTTGCGCGTCTTGATTTCGACCGTGCCGCCTCTGAACATCTCAAGCTGATCACCGTCGCGGCTGCCGGTTCCCGTCTCCGAGCCACCCATCCGCAACTCGCGGTCCACATCGGCCGCTTCGACGTCACGTCCGCCTTCCAGGCGTGTGTACAGCGCCTGCAAAACCTCGATGGCCTGCTTCTGGGCGTCTTCGTCACCCATAACGGCCAGCTGATTCCCGCGGCGCACAATTTGAACAGATAGCTTTTGCTCAATATCTGTCAGATTGCGGTCATATTCCCCGCACAGGTCTATTAACAATCGGTTGTCTGGAAACTCAACAAACGCTTCGCGCTGAGGCATTTCATCTTGCGGTGGGTTTAGGGCACCGATGGCCAATCCGCTCTCCTGTCTTGGCGTTTCACCTTGAGCGTAGACAGGAAGCCTTGGTGGGCGCAAGCCACAGTTTCATTTTTTCCGCCCAAATGGCAAAACCGCCAATGCGCCCGGCCCGTGCGCGGCACCTGTTGGCGCCGCTGTTTTAGTCGGCGTGTCAGAACCGATAGTTCAAACCCAGCTTCAGACCGCGATACTTCGGTGTCGATCTGGTTGAGGTTCCATTGCCGAAATCCACGTTTTCAGCGCTGAACTGAACGTATTCGAACTCACCCGTGATCGACCAGTGTTCGGTCAGGTTATGTTCGGCTCCGACGCTGGCGGTAAAGCCGCTGCGCCGGCCGCCACTATCGAAGAATTGAGAGCCCCCCTGGACGACCTGTCTGCTTGTTGTGTTGATGTCGCCATTCACATATCCAGCCGACACAAAATACAACACTGTACCGCTTTTATTGGTCAGGCCATTGCGCAGCCGAATCGAGAACACGTCCGATATTTCGGACCCGCCCGTGACCGTCTGGCCGTTGATCTGGTTGGAGGCGTCATCGCTAAGCGAGCCGAACTCGTACCCAAGCTCAAACCCGTAAACATAGTCGCGCCCGCCGCGCGCAGGCAAAACGCCGCGCCACCCGGCACGCACGCCACCCAACGAACCGCTCAGGTCCAGGTCGCCTACTTCCGAGGTTCCGCCGGGTCCAGTCAGTCCAAATCGATCGTCGCCCCCGAAAGCGTACGCGCCCGTAGCACCCAGATAAAAGGCGCTGACGTCACTGCCGAACCGTTTTGGGTTGACGACAGGAGGGTCAGAGAGACCTTGATCCAGATTGC
The DNA here is from genome assembly GCF_947495585.1 of Ruegeria atlantica. Taxonomy (GTDB): domain Bacteria; phylum Pseudomonadota; class Alphaproteobacteria; order Rhodobacterales; family Rhodobacteraceae; genus Ruegeria; species Ruegeria atlantica_G. Next base: position 88,953 of record NZ_CANLZK010000006.1, read on the forward strand.
CTGCAGCGGTCACACCGGGAAGCACCGAAACAGCGATCGCGGTGGTAAGGGCGGATTTCAACAGCCGCCCAGAAAAACGTTTCAAAGTCTTCACTCGTACCCTTTCCATTCACCGACCTGCCCATCCCGTCGGCAAGAGATGAGGTTTCCCAAAGGCACAAAACACTCGACCCCTAAGCAACCTGATTTTTCTCGGAACATAATTCCGAGTAATAAATCAAGGGTAAATTTGGAATTAACAAATCCGTATGGTTTCCAAAATCCAAATAACGGACGCGTTAGCGCAACGCACCCGCCAATGAATTTGCGCCTGATGACATGATCCGGACATCGCGCAATTCGCCCACCGCAACATCAGCGTCAGACACGTGAACCGAATGAAGATACTCGGACTTTCCGACCATCTGACCTGGCAAACGACCCGGTTTTTCAAACAGCACTTTCACGTCCCGGCCAACCATCGCGTCCTGAATCTCGCGCTGGTGACGGGTAATCAACCCCTGAAGCCGCTGCAGACGATCGTCTGCAGCCTTGGGATCAACCTGAGACCGCTCAGCCGCCGGTGTTCCGGGGCGGGTCGAATATTTGAACGAATACGCATATCCGTATTTGACCTCTTCCACCAAATCCATGGTGGCCTGAAAATCCTCTTCGGTCTCTTCAGGGAAGCCGACGATGAAGTCGCCGGACATCACGATATCCGGGCGCGCGGCGCGAATGCGCTCGATCAGGCGCAGATAGCTCTCGGCGGTGTGACTGCGGTTCATTCGCTTGAGGATGCGATCCGAACCCGACTGAACCGGCAGATGCAGATAAGGCATCAGCTTGTCGCACGTCCCGTGCGCCTCGATCAGGTCATCGCCCATGTCGTTGGGATGTGAGGTGGTGAACCGGATCCGCTCTAGCCCGTCGACCTTGTTCAGCTCCCAGATCAGACCGGCCAGCGTCATGTCACCATTCGGACCAGCCCCGTGATAGGCGTTAACGTTCTGGCCCAGCAGAGTGATCTCGCGCACCCCGCGTTCGACCAGATCGTTCGCCTCGCGCAGGATACGATCGGCGGGACGGCTGACTTCGGCCCCCCGCGTATACGGCACTACGCAGAAGGCACAGAACTTGTCGCAGCCTTCCTGCACCGTCAGAAATGCGGTCGGTCCGCGTTTCGCCTTGGGACGGTTTTTGAGTTTCTCGAACTTGTCTTCTTCGGGGAAATCAGTGTCCAGCGCCTTGGCACCGGTGCGCGTCTTCGCCTCCATCTCGGGCAGGCGGTGATAGCTTTGCGGACCGACAACAAGGTCAACAATCGGCTGGCGGCGCATAATCTCTTCGCCTTCTGCCTGTGCAACACATCCAGCAACACCGATCTTGAGGTCGGGCTTTTCGGTCTTCAAACCTTTGAACCGGCCAAGCTCGGAATAGATTTTTTCCGCAGCTTTTTCCCGAATATGGCAGGTGTTCAGCAGGATCATATCCGCATCATCGGGGCTCTTGGTTTCCACGTAACCCTGACCGCCCAGCGTTTCCGCCATACGCTCGCTGTCGTATACGTTCATCTGGCAACCATAGGTCTTGATGTACAGCTTTTTGGGTTCTGACATGAAAACGGCCTTTGCATTCGCGGGATCGGCGTCGTCTATACCCTACGAACGCCGCTTGCAATGGCGACGCGATTACCCGATTTTGACCCGAAACTCCAGCAAGGCGGCAGCGGACAGGCAATGCAATACGAATCTCTCGACTCTTTCCTGCAAACGGGCAAGTCCGCTTTGGCAAAGGGACCCCTCGCGTTGGTTTTTGTCGAAGATGACGTTGAAACTGATAGCACTATCCGTCACCATCTGAATCTGGGCTTCAAGTCCCTGATCGTTTTCATGCCGCAGGAGTTTGCGCTGGACCCCAAACTTGAGGATCAAGTTCACCGCGTCTCTCTCAGCTGCGTCCCGCGCACCGTCGTGTTTGAGACGATCAACAGGATCATTCAGGCGGCGCCAAGTTTGTGGATGTATTACTGCTTCAACGCCGAGTACCTCTTTTTTCCCTTTTGCGAGACGCGCACAATCGGTGAAATGCTGGCGTTTCACACCGAAGAACGCCGCGACTCGATGCTGAGCCATGTTGTCGATCTTTATGCCGAGGATCTGAACGAATTCCCGAACGGCGTCGCACCTGAACACGCGATGATGGATCGCACCGGGTATTTTGCCCAGGCGCGGCTGGATTCAATAAAGCACCCGAAGGAGCGCCAGCTGGATATGTCTGGTGGTTTGCGATGGCGGTTCGAAGAACACGTTCCCGCACAAAGCCGCCGAATTGATCGGATCGCCCTATTCAAATCCAAACAAGGATTGTCATTGCGACCGGATCACACGTTCAACGACGAAGAATACAACACGTATTCCTGCCCGTGGCACCACAACCTAACGGCTGCGGTGTGTTCGTTCCGGGCAGCCAAAGCCTTGAAAACCAACGCAGGATCTACTTTTGACATTCCGACATTCCGCTGGCGCAATTCGATTCCGTTCGAATGGTCGTCAAATCAGTTGCTTGAGATGGGGTTGATCGAAACGGGCCAGTGGTTCTGACCCGCCTCAATGACCTATCCGGTGTCTGATCACCGCCGCAGCAACATCGGAAACCAATCCTCGCGCAAGCGCTGGCCCGGAACCATGTCATGCCCCGGAAACGGCGGCGATGTCCGGCCTGGTCGCTCGACATATCGCGCATCGTCACCAACCAGACGCAGTGAAAACGCGCGGCGCCGGCTGTCGGATTGATTTCCTCGCGCACCGTGAAGCGTGCGATAGTTGAAAGCAACCGCGTCGCCCGGCTCCATCTCGAACTCGACAACCCGCATCCCTTCGGCATCCGGGTCCGGGGCCGGGATGTATTGGCCTTCATCGGGAAAGAACCCATCTTCCGAAACCCAGCGGGTCGGCAGGACCTCTTTCTCCCACCGATGCGAGCCTGCCACACAACGCAGTGTGGCTTGCGTGACCGGATCAAGCGGCGACCAAAAGCTGATCGTTTGCTGCCCTTCAACAAAGTAATAGGGCCCATCCTGATGCCACGGCGTCGCCATCGAGGTTCCGGGCTCTTTGACCAAAACGTGGTCGTGGAACATCTGCACAGTATCCGACTGCATCAAATCTGCCGCGACTTCTGCTGCTGGGGATTCGCGAATGACCGTCTGAAATTGTTCAATGCGCGACCAGTTGCAATAATCGTCGAAAAAACGACCCGTCTGGCCTTCTTTCTTGTTCTCGGATGCATAAGGTCCGGGATCCGCCATATTCGCTGCCACCCCTTCGCGCAGGGCCTCAACGTGATCGGCAAATAGCCCTTTGATCAGGACCACGCCGTCCCGTTGATAGGTGTCGATCATTTCGTGAGTAACCATGGGGTGCGTCATGTTTGTCTCCGTGCCGGTGGTACGACGATCTGCACTTGGATGACCCCTCTATTCAAATAATATCTTTCTAAGATAGGTTTAATTTCATGTTATATATTTCACTTCGCCAATACGAATATGTCTGTGCTATCGGCCGCTTCGGCAGCTTGTCTGCCGCCGCGCAACAGCTGAATGTCTCACAACCGGCGCTGTCCACCGCTCTGACGCGCGTCGAATCGCATCTTGGCCATCCGTTATTTTCGCGAAAACGCGGGGCCGCGCTGGCGCTGACCCCGCAAGGACGCAGATTTATTGAAGTCGCGGAAAACTTGCTGACCAATGCGGCCCGGCTTGAGAAAGCGGATCAAGTCTGCGCAACCAGGGCACAGTTGCGATTGGGGTGTTTCGTGGATTTGGCCCCGTTTTTGCTGGCCAAGGCGCTGCGCCCGTTGCGCGTGGCACTGCCGGATTTGACCGTTTCGTACAAGGTAGACGGGTTCGAAGGGCTGATAACCGGCCTGATCGACGGGCGCATAGATTTGGCGCTGACGTACGGCCTGAGCATGGATGCCGGATTTCAACAGCAGACCCTTTTCCCCAGCAGGCCAAACGCCATTATGGCCCCGGACCACCCATTGGTACGCGCGCCGTCTGTTTCGCTGAGCGAGCTGGCCGCCTATCCTCTGATCCTGTCAAACGAAGGCCTCTCATCACAGCACGTGCTTGGACTGTTTCGGCAGATCGGATTGCGACCGTCAGTGGCACACCGGGCGGCAACGCTGGAAATCCAGCGCAGTCTTGCCGCTCATCACGAGGGGGTTGCGATCAGCTATGCCACCCCGCCCACGGACCTCAGCTATGACGGAATGCCCCTGGTCAGTCGCCGAATCCTGGATGACATCGCTGCGGAACCTGTGGTTGTGGCGCGCCACGGCACCGGCCCTACAGAGCCGCACATTGCGCAGGCGGAACAGATTCTGATGGAGTTTTTAGTCTGAGTTACTTTTTCCGCAGACGGATCACCACGTCGACTGACGCGATCTCAACGCCCTCGGGCGCTTCGGGCAGGCGTTGAATCACCAATTGATCCGACGGCGCATCGCTCAGGCGGCTTTCGTCTTCCCAGAAAAAATGCGGATGATCGTGGGTATTGGTATCGAAATAGCTTTTCGAACCATCAACCGTGATCTCCTGCAGAACTCCGGCCTCACAAAACGCGCGCAGCGTGTTGTAGACCGTTGCCAGAGATACCGCGTCCCCATTCTTTTTGGCCGCCTCAAACAGGCTTTCGGCAGTGACATGCCGATGGCGACCATCGCCGACTAAAAGCTCGGCCAAAGCGACACGCTGGCGCGTTGGGCGCAGCCCCGCGTCAACCAACCAATCTGTGGCTCTGTTCTGGCTCTGAGGTGTCATCAATCCGAAACCCAATTGTTGCTGAACCATATATAGGTGCTGTGTTCGGGTAATTTCAAATGAAATTCATTCGCAAAGAATGCCGTCTGCACAACAGGATGTGACGTGCTGCTCTTGCAGGACCTTGCATACGGGTGCTAGACGAGGCCAGATATAACGAACGGACCCCTGGCAGGAGAGGCGGCAGAATGGCCCAATTCCCGAGCAGCTTTGACAAGGACGATCTGCTGAAATGCGCCCGTGGCGAATTATTCGGCCCGGGCAATGCGCAATTGCCTGCACCTCCGATGCTGATGATGGATCGGATCACCGACGTCTCGGCCGATGGTGGCGCGCATGGCAAAGGCCATATTCTGGCTGAATTCGACATCACCCCTGACCTATGGTTCTTTGATTGCCACTTCCCCGGCAACCCGATCATGCCCGGCTGTCTGGGGCTGGATGGCCTGTGGCAGCTGACCGGGTTCAACCTGGGCTGGCGTGGCTGGCAGGGACGCGGCATGGCCGTAGGCGTCGGCGAGGTCAAACTGACCGGCATGGTCCGCCCTGACCGCAAGATGCTGACCTACAAGATCGACTTCAAAAAAGCGATCCAGACCCGCCGTCTGACCATGGGTGTGGCGGATGGTATCGTCGAAGCGGACGGTGAAATGATTTACGATGTCAAAGACATGAAAGTCGTTCTGTCCGAAGCCTGAGCCTGACCGGCCCGAAATAAGGAGCACGCACATGCGTCGAGTAGTTGTCACCGGTTTGGGGGTCGTGTCCTCCATCGGGAACAATGCCCAGGAAGTAATGGCCTCTCTCAGGGCCGGAAAGTCCGGCATCGAGGCCAACGAGCAGATGGTCGAACACGGCTTTCGCAGCCAAATCGCCGGAACGCTCAAGATTGATCCGGCTGAGCATGTAGACAAGCGTACCCTTCGCTTCATGGGTCCCGGTGCAGCATACGCACATATCGCCATGAACCAGGCAATCGCCGACGCGGGCCTGACAGAAGACCAGGTCGTGAACCCGCGCACCGGATTGGTGGCCGGTTCCGGTGGTCCGTCGACCAGCGCAATGCTGACGGCGCATCAGACTGTTCTGAAAACCGGTGCGACCAAGCGTATCGGCCCCTTCGCCGTGCCAAAATGCATGTGTTCGACGATCTCGGCCAATCTTGCGACCGCGTTCAAGATCAAGGGCATCAATTACTCGATCACCTCGGCCTGCTCGACCTCGCTGCATTGCATCGGCAACGCAGCCGAACAGATCATGCTGGGCAAGCAGGACGTCATGTTCGCTGGCGGCGGAGAAGAGCTGGACTGGACACTGTCCTGCCTATTCGACGCAATGGGTGCGATGTCATCCAAATACAATGACACGCCGGACAAAGCGTCGCGTGCGTTTGACCAGGACCGTGATGGATTCGTCATCTCGGGCGGTGGCGGGATCGTCGTTCTAGAAGATCTGGAACACGCGCTGGCCCGCGGCGCAAAGATTTATGCCGAAGTGACCGGGTATGCGGCCACATCGGATGGCCACGACATGGTGGCCCCGTCCGGTGAAGGTGGCGAGCGCGCGATGCGTCTGGCTCTGTCGACCATGCCCGAAGGGCGCAAAGTCGGCTATATCAACGCCCATGGCACCTCGACCCCGGTCGGAGACGTTGGCGAAGTTGAAGCCGTGCGCCGCATCTTTGGTGAAGGCAATGTGCCCCCGATCTCATCGACCAAGTCGATGACCGGACACGCACAGGGTGCGGCAGGCGCGCTTGAGACGATCTTCTGCCTGCTGATGCTGGACAATGATTTTATTACGCCGTCGATCAATGTCGACACGCTTGCCGAAGGCATCTTGCCCGGTGAAATTGCAACTCAAGTAGTTGAAAACGCAGGATTGGACAGTGTGATGACCAACAGCTTCGGCTTTGGCGGCACCAACGGGTCCATGATCCTGTCGAAGTATAACGGGTGAATGTAATGTCGGATCTTCTAAAAGGTAAACGCGGCCTGATCATGGGCGTGGCCAATGACCGCTCGATTGCGTGGGGCATTGCCAAGGCCATGCATGAGGCCGGTGCCGAATTGGCATTCACATATCAGGGCGAGGCGTTCGGTAAACGTCTTGAGCCGTTGGCCCAAAGCCTGGGCAGTGATTTCATGGTGGACGCTGACGTCACGGATGACGCCTCGCTGGATCGCGCATTCGAAGAGCTTGGCGCGCGCTGGCCCACCATCGACTTCGTGGTTCATGCCATTGCCTATTCGGACAAATCCGAACTGACCGGACGTTTTCTGAACACCACGCGTGCCAACTTCAAGCACTCGCTGGACGTGTCGGCGTATTCCTTCATCGAGGTCGCGCGCCGCGCCTATCCCCTGATGCAAGAGAATGGCGGCACGCTGCTGACCCTGACGTATCAGGGATCGAACAAGGTTGTGCCGAACTATAACGTCATGGGTGTGGCCAAGGCCGCGCTGGAATCGGCGACCCGCTATCTGGCCAATGATCTGGGCCCGGAAGGCATTCGCGTCAATGCGATCTCGCCCGGCCCGATGAAGACGCTGGCAGGTGCCGCAATCGGCGGTGCCCGCAAGACTTACAAGTTCTGCGATCAGAACGCGCCCATGCGCTCGAACGCAACGCTCGAGGCTGTTGGCGGCACGGCCGTTTACCTCACTTCAGACGCGGGCGCATGCACCTCGGGTGAGATCATTCGCGTCGATGGCGGCTTCCACGTTCTGGGCATGCCACAGCCCGATCACATGTGACTCGATCTTTCCCTGCCGGTGCCAAGATTTCACCATCTTTCACGGGCAGGGATATCGGCATGAGCAAAGCCGAACATATCCTTTCCAGCAACACTCGCAGCATCCGGTCGCGCCGCAGATCCGGATTTTTGGGCACGCGTGGCATTGTCGCGTTATTGGCCCTAACCACCCTATTGTTGTTTGTGTTTTTCACACAGCCGCAGATGCGGGAAACCGTCATAGCCTGGATCAGCCTCATAACAGGCTGATCCGACTCGTTTCCTAGGTCAGTTGATCGAAACGACCTCGATATCAAATATCAGATCCTGACCGGCCAATGGATGGTTGGCATCCAGCGTGACGGTTGCTTCGTCGACCTCGACCACCGTCACCGGAACGGCCTGTCCGTCCGGTGTTTGCATCTGCAATTGGGTGCCGGGGTCCAGCGGAATATCGTCCGGAATGCCTTCGCGCGGGATTTGCTGGCGCGCTGCGGGGTTAATCGGGCCATAGGCGTCAACGCAGGCGATCTCGACCCGCTTTTTGTCCCCAATGTTCAAACCCGGCATCGCCGAATCCAAACCCGGGATAATCTGGCCCGTACCAACGACGAATTCCAGCGGGTCACGTCCTTCGGAACTGTCAAAGACGTTTCCGTCCAACAGCGTTCCTGTGTAATGGATGCGAACCGTGTCGCCTTGTTTGATTTCGGTCATATTGGTCTCCGGCCTCTTTAGGGGTTTAGCGGCCAAGCCTAGGAGGTAACACGACATTGTAAACCCCGCCCTCTTTCATGCCCGTTATTGTTGTGCAAACCTGCCCCGGACGATCAGGAGGGGACCGGATGCCAATCACAACCTGCATTTTCGATGCGTATGGAACGCTGTTCGACGTGGCCGCCGCCGCGCGGCAAGCAGCCGGAGAACCGGGCTTTGAGAAACTGCGACAGAAATGGCCCGAACTGGCCAATCATTGGCGCCTGAAACAGCTGCAGTACACCTGGCTGCGCGCGGTTACGGACGCCCATTCAGATTTCTGGGATGTTACCCAGGATGGTCTCGACTGGGCGCTCGAGGCGACTGAGTTACACGGCGACGCCACCCTGCGGCAACGGCTGCTGGATCTCTACTGGGAATTGCAGGCCTATCCGGAAGTTCCGGAAATGCTGCGCGCATTGAAATCGGGTGGATTGCAAACAGCGATTTTGTCGAACGGCTCACCACCGATGCTGGATGGCGCTGTCCAGTCTGCGGGTATCGGAGATGTATTGGACGATGTGTTGTCGGTGGAAAGCGTCGGCGTGTTCAAACCGGACTCGCGTGTCTATGACCTTGTGCAAGAGCGTTTCCGCTGCGCCCGCGACGAGGTGCTGTTCGTCAGTTCAAACGGCTGGGACGCGGCTGGTGCCAGCGGGTATGGCTTTGTAACCGCCTGGGTCAATCGCGCCGGGGAGCCGATGGACCGCTTGCCATGGAAACCTGCGCATGTACTGTCCGACCTGACGACGATTCCGCAACTGGCTGGACTTTAATGGCATTTTTCACTTCGTCTGATGACAGGCGTCTTTTTTTCGAGGACACCGGCTCTGGTGCGCCTGTGCTTTGCCTTGCCGGGTTGACCCGCAACAGCAAGGATTTTTCGTTCCTCGCGCCGCATCTGGGTGACATGCGGGTAATTGCGATGGATTACCGCGGGCGCGGTCGCTCGGACCATGACCCGGACTTTATGAACTACAACGTCCTTCGCGAATCTCAAGACGCGATCGAGCTGCTGGACCATCTTGGTCTGGACCGTGTGAATGTCATCGGCACCTCGCGTGGGGGGCTGATTGCCATGGCGCTAGCCGCCAGCCATCCCGAACGGTTGTTGAGCGTTGTTTTGAACGACGTCGGTCCGGTGCTGGAACCATCGGGTATCGCCAAGATCATGGAATTTGTCGGCAAGCAGCCCGTTTCCAAAACATATGATTTGGCGGCCCGGGCGTTGCAGCACGTCTTGGGGCCCCAATTTCCCGGCGTGTCACTAGCGCGTTGGCGGCAGCAGGCGGAAGTCCAATTCGACGAAACGCCTGATGGTCTGACCCTCAGCTATGATCCTGCGCTGCGTACAGCGCTTCTGGAACAGGCCGCTGCAGGGCCCGCCCCTGATCTGTGGCCCCTGTTTGAAGCACTGCAGAGCATTCCAACCGGCGTCATTCGCGGCACAAATTCGGATATTTTGGGCAAAGACACGCTGACTGAAATGCACAACCGCCACCCTGATCTTATATCGACAGAAATACCCGACCGTGGTCATCCCCCGTTTCTGGATGAACCACAGTCGGTAGAACTCATTCGCAAGGTACTGGTCACCGCATGAGCACACTTGAAATGATCGAGGCCGCCGCCGAGCGCCTTAGAGGGCATGTTCGCGAGACACCGATTCTAACCTCGCCGTTTCTGGACAAAATCGCGGGCCGCCGCGTGCTGGTGAAACCCGAGTGTTTGCAACATACCGGCAGCTTCAAGTTTCGCGGGGCCTGGTCGGCGATATCGGCCCTTGGTGATGCGGACCGGCAGCGCGGTGTCATCGCCTATTCCTCGGGCAATCATGCGCAGGGCGTGGCCTATGCGGCCGCGCAGCACGGGATTTCCTCGGTCATCGTCATGCCCTCTGACGCACCGCAGCTAAAGATCAACAACACCCGCGCGCTGGGGGGTGAGGTCGTTCTGTATGACCGCGCGAACGAAAGCCGCGAAGAAATTGGCGAGGCACTGGCGTCCCAACGCAGTCTGACCCTGATCCGGCCTTACGACGAACCTCAGGTCATCGCAGGACAAGGCACAGTCGGGCTGGAACTGGCGCGGCAGACGGCCGATTTGGGTATCGAGAAGGCGGATGTTCTGGTGTGCTGCGGCGGTGGCGGGTTGACCTCAGGTATTGCGCTGGCGCTGGAAGGCCACGCGCCGGGGCTGCGCGCCCGCCCGTGCGAGCCTCAGGGGTTCGACGATGTCAAACGGTCTTTGGCAACAGGGCACATTCAAAGCAACAACGCCGCATCGGGCAATATCTGCGATGCAATCCTGACGCCGGAACCGGGCCAGATCACCTTTCCGATCCTGAATAGGCTGTGCGGTCCGGGCTTGTCGGTGTCCGAGGAAGACGCGCTTCGCGCCATGGCGCAGGCGTTTTTGCGCCTCAAGATCGTGCTGGAACCAGGCGGGGCAGTATCGTTGGCCTCAGCCCTTTTCCGCGCCGAGGAAATCGAGGGCGACACTGTGATCGTAGTAGCATCGGGCGGCAACGCCGACCCCGAAGTCTTTGGAAAAGCGCTGGAATACCTGACCTGACAAGTCGTTTAGGCTGGGGCAACCTGAAATGTGGGCGTATTGACGCCAGGGGATTGAGTCGTGCAGATCGCAGACATTGGAAACGTTCAAATCCACTATCGGATCGATGGTGATCCAGACGGCGCGCCAATTGTGTTTGCCAATTCTTTGGGAACCGACCTGCGGCTTTGGGACGATGTGTTGCCGCACCTGCCCGCAGGGCTGCGTGTGATCCGTTTTGACAAGCGCGGGCACGGTCTTTCGTCGCAACCCCCGGCCCCCTATTCGATGGGTGCGCTTGTGCGGGACGTGGAAGGATTGCTTGATTTTCTTGAAGTGCGCGATTGCGTGTTTGTCGGCCTTTCGATCGGCGGGCTGATTGGACAAGGACTGGCCGTAAAACGTCTGGATCAGGTCCGCGCCTTAGTGCTGTCCAACACCGCAGCCAAGATCGGCATTCCTTCAATCTGGCAGGACCGCATGGACGCGGTACAAAAGGGCGGGATCGAGGCCCTGGCTGATGCAACCATGGAGCGCTGGTTTTCCAAGGCATTTCGCGCAGCGCCCGAGCATCTGCTTTGGCGCAACATGATGGTGCGCCAGCCAGTGGATGGCTATCTGGGCTGCTGCGCGGCAATCTCTGGCACAGACTTCTACACCCCCACCAGCGGCCTGCGCCTGCCGACGCTCGGCATCGCCGGCAGCGAGGACGGATCGACCCCACCGGATCTTGTGCGGGAAACCGTTGACCTGATCCCCGGCTCTCGGTTCGAGCTGATGCGACGCGCTGGGCACTTGCCTTGTGTGGAACAACCGGCAGAATACGCGGCATTGCTGCACAGCTTTCTGACCGAAATCGGACATGTTTGAAGGAGCCTTGGTTTGGCCGATCTTCTATTAGTCCATGGGTCCTGCCACGGTGCCTGGTGTTGGCGCGACCTCATCCCGGCGTTGGAAGCGCTGGGGCACGAGGTCCGTGCCATTGACCTACCCAGCCACGGATCGGATCCGACGCCCGTTGCCGATGTGACGTTGGACAACTGTCGCGACACGATTTTGGATGCGACCTCGCGCAATACGATCATTGTCGGTCATTCCTGGGGTGGCTACCCGATCAGTGCCGCGGCAGAGGCGGAGCCGGAGGCGATGCGCGCCCTTATCTACCTTGCCGCCTACGTCCCGCAGGATGGTCTTTCGATGGTGGAAATGCGCAAACGATCGCCCCGGCAGACAATCCATGATGCGGTCGAAAAATCAACCGACGGCCTCTCGTATACGGTTGTACCAAGCAAGGTGCATGACCTGTTCTACCACGACTGCCCACCCGAAACACTGCCATTCGCGTTTGCGCGCTTGTGCCCGCAAGCCATCGCACCACAGGACACCCCCCTGCCCCTGACCGGCAATTTCGACCGGGTTCCCAAGGCATATATCCGGACAACCGATGACCGGACGATCCCGACCGAATACCAGGAACAAATGAGCCGCAGCGCCCCCGAAGCGATGCGGCATACGATTGACACGTCACATTCCCCATTCTTTGCACAACCGCAAAAATTGGCTGAATTGTTGGACAAAATCGCAAAAGACCTGCCAGGGTCACAAGTCTGAGCACATCCCTTTCAACCCGCATCGTCCGCGGATAAGGTCCGCCCAAATCATCATCCTTGCGGTTCAAATGCGTCTTCCGTTTTTCTTCGTCCTTCTCACGGTCATGATCGACGCCATGGGCATCGGCCTTGTCTTGCCTATCATGCCGGAACTGATCGTCGAGGTTCAGGGTGGCACGTTGGCGACGGCTGCGATCTGGGGTGGCATCCTCAGCACCGCGTTTGCAGCAATGCAGTTCGTGTTCGGACCAGTTCTGGGTAACCTTTCGGATGCTTACGGGCGACGGGTGGTATTGCTGGTCTCGCTGTTCGTCATGTCGCTGGACTATGTTGTCATGGCACTTGCGGGCAGCATCTGGTTGCTGTTGGCCGGGCGCATCGTCGGAGGCATTACGGCCGCCACGCATGCAACGGCGGCGGCCTTCATGGCGGATGTGTCGAAACCCCACGAAAAGGCTGCAAACTTTGGTCTATTGGGCGCAGCATTTGGCGTCGGGTTTGTCTTTGGCCCAGTACTTGGTGGGCTGCTGAGCGAATATGGCACACGTGCACCATTTTGGGCTGCCGCAGGTTTGTCTGCCCTGGCCTTCGTCATCGGTGTATGTGTCATGCCCGAGACGGTCAGCGACAAGACACGCCGGGCCTTCAGCCTGCGGCGGGCAAACCCAGTGAACTCGTTGCGCGCGATTGCTGCGTTGCCCGGTATCCGGCCGATGCTGTGGGTCTATCTCCTGTACTCCATCTCGATCTATGTCTACCCAGCAATTTGGGCGTATTTCACAACCGAGCGGTTTGGCTGGTCACCACAAATGATCGGCGTGTCACTGGGCGTCTACGGAATCGGCATGGCGGCCGTTCAGGGTGGCCTGATCCGGCCCGCAACCAAATACTTGGGTGAACGCGTCACAATCATCTACGGCATGGGGTTCGAGCTGTTTAGCTTTTTTCTTCTGGCCTTCCTGACCAATGGGATCATTGCCTTGATGCTGATCCCGATCACCGCCATCGGAGCGGTTGTGACCCCTGCCCTGCAGGCCCTGATGTCGCGCAAGACTCCCGACTCGCAACAGGGTGAACTGCAGGGTGTACTGACATCCTTGCACGCTTTGTCGATGGTCATCGCACCGTTGCTCATGACCAGCGTGTTCGCTCAGTTCATCAAGCCCGACGCGGCGATCTACTTGCCGGGCGCACCATTCCTCTTGGCATTCGTCATGATGGTGATCTGTCTTCTTGTGTTTTCCCGTTCACGTGGGGTCATGGCATAACTACGACATCCCTTTGACGGATTCCGCCTTGCAGCGTCCCCATAAGCGCGCCACCGTAGCGCAAAGTGAGAGAGGGACAGCATGCAAACCATCAAAGCCGCCGTTTGCCGGGCGTTCGGTGAACCTCTGGTCATCGAAGATATTCAGATCGCGCCGCCCAAGTCAGATGAGGTCGAGGTGACACTGGATGCGGTGGCAATTTGCCATTCGGACATTTCATTTGCCGGTGGTGCGTGGGGCGGGCATCTTCCTGCCGTCTACGGGCACGAAGCTGCGGGCATTATCACTGCGGTCGGCGACTCGGCAGGTGAGTTTCAGGTTGGGGACCCGGTTGTCGTTACCCTGATCCGGGCATGTGGCTCGTGCCCCTCTTGCGCGGGGGGGAAACCAACTGTCTGCGAAACGCCTTATGATAAGGTCAACGGGCCGTTGCGCACAGCAGATGGCGGACCACTGGAGCAGGCAATGGCCTGCGGAGCTTTTGCAGAGAAGGTTGTGGTCAGCCACCGGCAGATTGTCAAAATTCCACAGTCGATGCCCAAAGACGTCGCCAGCCTGCTGTCCTGCGGCGTGATCACGGGCGTCGGCGCCGCCGTCAACGCCGCCGGGCTGCGGCCCGGACAGGATGTGGTGGTGATCGGTGCCGGAGGTGTCGGGCTGAACGCAATTCAGGGCGCCCGCATCGCCGGTGCACGTCGTATTGTGGCCGTGGACATGACCGAAGAGAAGCTGACCATTGCCAAGGAATTCGGCGCGACCCACGGCGTTTTGGCCGATCAGAAAGCCCCCTGGAAGGCCGCCTACAAGGCGCTTGGGGGTCGCGGTGCAGATGCCGTGTTGATCACCGTCGGCGCGATTCCTGCTTACGACCAAGCCCCTCGTTACTTGGGTCCGGGTGGTAAGGCGGTAATGATCGGGATGCCGCACTCCGGGGATATGGCAAGCTACGAGCCGGTAGTTCTGGCCGCGCTGGGCCAGGGTTTGATCGGATCAAAAATGGGCGATGTTGTCATTCAGCGGGATATTCCGTGGATGATCGACCTTTACGATCAGGGACGCCTGAAACTGGATGAACTGATCTCGGGCCGATGGACGCTGTCGCAGATCAACGAAGCGATCGAGGATACCAAAACCGGATCCGCCAAGCGTAACGTGATCGTTTTCGACAGGGATTAACCCGGCAGGGCAGGAGACCACCTGATGAAGCTGCAAGACCTCGACATCATTGTCACCGCCCCTCCTGCGCCCGGATGGGGCGGGCGATATTGGATACTGGTTAAAGTCACAACCGATACTGGGATCACGGGGTGGGGTGAATGCTATGCATCCTCGGTTGGTCCCGAGGCGATGCGCCATGTCATTCGGGACGTGTTTGAACGGCACATGCTGGGCGAGAACCCCGAAAACGTCGAGCTGATGTTCCGCCGCGCTTACTCCAGCGGGTTTACTCAGCGGCCCGATCTGACGGTCATGGGCGCCTTTTCCGGACTGGAAATCGCGTGTTGGGATATTCTGGGTAAAGATCGCGATCGGCCGGTCTACGCCTTGCTGGGCGGATTGGTGAACGAACGCATAAGGGCCTACACCTATCTGTATCCCCTGCCCCAACATAGTCTGAACGATTTCTGGACGTCGCCTGAAAAAGCGGGCGAATGTGCCGCCGAAATGGTCCGGCGCGGGTTCACAGCCGTCAAGTTCGACCCCGCCGGGCCTTACACTGTTCGGGGCGGGCACATGCCTGCGATGTCCGATATCTCGATGTCTATTGCGTTCTGCAAAGCAATCCGAGAGGCCGTGGATGACAAAGCCGATCTGCTGTTTGGCACCCACGGGCAATTCAACACCGCGGGCGCAATCCGGTTGGGTCAGGCGCTTGAACCCTATTCACCGCTTTGGTTCGAAGAACCGACACCTCCGGACATGATCGAAGACATGGCCCGCGTCGCGCGAAACGTTCGGATCCCGGTCGCAACCGGTGAACGCATGACTACCAAGGCCGAATTCGCGGCCGTTTTGCGGGCTGGGGCGGCAGAAATCCTGCAACCCGCGCTGGGTCGTGCCGGCGGGATTTGGGAGATGAAGAAAGTGGCCGCCATCGCCGAAGTCTTCAACGCCCAGATGGCCCCACATTTGTACGCCGGTCCGGTTGAATGGGCGGCCAATATCCATCTGGCCGCCTCCATCCCCAACCTGCTGCTGCTTGAGACCATAGACACGCCGTTTCACGATCAACTCATCAACAGCTCATTGCAGGTTGAGGCCGGATTTGTCCCTGCGCCGACCGCACCGGGCCTGGGGATTGAGGTGAACGAAGACCTTGCACGGGCGCACCCTTTTAACGGTGATGGCCTGCATCTGCAGATGCAGGAGGAGCCCTGTGATTACGTGAACGGAAACGCCTTTCAAGGTGGTGCCCCTGCAACCGAGGGGTGACAACTCAATAGGTCTTGGGGCACATTGACCCAACCCATAGGTGTTAAACAGGCAACGCGTGACACTTGAAGACGACCAAACCGAACAAACCGAAGCCGCGCTATCTGAAATGAAAGAAAGCGCTGCTCGAGCCTCTGCGTTTCTGAAAACGCTCGCGCATGAGGGTCGGTTGATGATTTTATGCCATCTGGCCGACGGCGAAAAATCCGTGGGTGAGCTGGAGAATTTGTTGCATATCCGTCAGGCTGCAGTCAGTCAGATGCTGGCACGCCTGCGCGCTGAAAACATTGTTGCAACGCGCAGGGACGGAAAATCCATCTATTACTCGCTGAACAACGACGGCGCGGCGCAGGTGATTGCTGTTCTTTACGATATGTTCTGCAGCCCCGATAGCGAATAACGCTTAGTTCGATACGTAGCCCGCGATCACCTGCAACAGTTTGAACGCGGTTGCGGCATCATTTTCGACCACGGCCAGGAATTCCTCTTCACCAATACGCAGGCACGACAGTTCCGTCTCGGCGATCATGCTCAGCGCCCTAGGTTCCTTGCGGATCAGGCCCAACTCTCCGACCAGGGCACCGGGGCCGACCGTGGCAATCAACTGATCCACTCCGTCGGTCTGTGGAAGGTACAGCCCGGCTTCCCCATCCAGCACCACATAGGCGCCGTCGGTTGGCTGATCGTCCTTAAGGAAAACAACCTCTCCTGCTTTGGCATCGAACCAGCGCGCACCAAAGGCCAGCAGGCGCAGCTGTCGGCGGTCCAGCCCGGAAAACAGCGGTGTCTGTTCCAGCGCGCGCAGCTTGCGCGAAAGGTCAGCCGAGGCGGCACTGTCTTCTTCCACGTCCGCAGGTCCTTCGTCCGAGACGACCCGACCTTGCCTGATTTCCACATACATGTCGAACACGCTCGGGTTTTCGAACTGGTCGTTCAGGTAGATCACCGTGGTATCCGGCAGCAGAGCGCGTAGATTTTTGTACACGGCCACTTTCGAGGCCATGTCATAACTGGCCAACGCGTCCTCAAGGATCAGTATATCCGGCTTCTTGATCGTCGCGCGCGTAAAGGACAGAGGTTCAGCAAAGACCGCTGGCAGGTTTTGGCCGCCAAGCGTCACCGGCACGTCATAGATCAGCTCAACCACCAGCGGGCGCGCACCATTTTCGTTCAATACATCCACGATCAGTTTGCGCGCCTCGTCCGAACGGGCGCCGCCGATCTGACTGACCTTTCCAAACAGGGCGTTCTCCAGAACTGTCAATCCGGGCGCGAATTTTGATTTGTCCAAGGGCACAAATACATCCAGCAACCGCTCCAGCAGCTTTTCGGAATGGCTATGTCGCAGCTCAAGAATGCGGTCCTTGAGGTCGTCGGTGAAGGCTGGTCCGATCTGTTCCGCCGAAATCACAAACGGAACGGCCAGCAGGTTTGCCAGCTGTTCATCATTCAGCCCCGATACGCCCTCGTTCCGGGTCTTTTCGACAAGTTCGACCGCAGCCTCGTACGTTTGCGCCTCTAGTCCCAGTTTGCGAAACAGCGGGTGATCGGTGCCGTCCAGGCCAAAAATCTGGCGCAGCATTTCAATCACATCGCGTGTCAGGCTGACCAGTGTCTCGTCCAAACCAAATTCGCGCAACTGCTCAAGGAACACGGTCTGCTGCGCCAAAAGCTCTTGTGTGACGGGGACTTTGGGGGTGGCGAACAACAAGTTCTCCGCAACCGGCAAGGCAGGGTTATAGCGATTGCGGTCAAAGATCAGGGCCTGTTGCTCTAGCCCTGTTGCTTTCACCGCATCCTGAACCAAAGGTCGCAGTTCGACCAGTTTGTCGGCCAGCTCGGGATGCTCGGCGGCATCGAAGACCTGTTCGGCCCCGCGCAAAAACAGCGCCGCGCCGGAACCCATCCCGTCAATCAGTTTCAACCACCAGTCGCGCACCTCTTCAGCGCTGTCTAATCCCGCAGTCGTCGGGTCCAGCCAGTTTGCCTTGAAGGGGTCCGGGCTATTGCCGGCCCGCAACGTCTCATCATATCCGGGATCGTTTGTTTCGGATGTCTGTGGCTTGAACCGCATCGGCATCATGACGTTGTCGCCCAGCGTACCCTGGAACATTACGGGTCGTGATGAAGCATACCCAATACGGGCGGCCACGACGCTTTGATGCAGCTCTGACAAACGGATTTCACCGATCCGAACCCGGCCCGAGCTGGGCAGAATTTCCCGCGTCAGCAACTCGGCCATAGCGCGGCGATCTTCTTCGCTGGGGGCCGCGATCCCGATGATTTTCCCGCTGGGAAAGGACAGGTCCAAATCATCCAGAACCTGGTTACCGTCCATATCGCGGACCGAGACATGGTCGAGCACGATGTCACCGTTCAGCTTTGGCGTGGCCTCGGGTTCGCCATCGAACAGTTTTTCGTCATGCATTCCGGAAGGTGCAAACCGTTCCGTCACCACGTCCCAGCGCAGCGACATGTCCTGTGTCTGGTTATAATAGGTCAGTAGTTCCTTCCACGGTGAGCTGAGATCCTTATACGCAGCCAGGGCCGCAACCAGCGCACCAAGCGAAACCGACCCCTGCAGAACCAGAAGACCGCCAACCAAATAGAACAGGAACGGCGTCATCTGCGAGATGAAGTTGTTTATGAATTTCATAAAGAACTTCTTCTGGTAGATCTCGAACCGGATACCAAAAAGGCGCCCCAGCTGCTCAGACACCATCGCCCGGCGGTATCGCCACCCACCATTGGCACGCAACGTAGACGCGCCCGCCGCGTTCTCGCCGATCTGGGCGGCCAGCAGACGAACCTCTTGAATGCGTTTTTTGTTCAGAAGGTTGATCTGACGCTGCAGTTTCGGAATCAGCCAGGCTTGCAGAGGGATCAGCGCGACTGCCGCCAACCCAAACCAGAAGCTTTGCAGAAACAGGAAGGACAGGATGGTGATCATCTGACCCGCCTGCAAAACCGGTTGGCTGATCGCGTCCCCCATGAGCCCGCCCATCGGCTCGCTTTCGGCGGTGACCATCGACACCAGCTCACCTTGGCTGACGCGTTCGAAATAGGGTTGCGGGAAACGCAACGCGCGGCTGATCAGCACGTACCGGAACCGGCGCAACATACGCTCGCTCAGCACGCCTTTCATGGTGTTGATGCGCATTTTCATCAGGCCATGCGCCAGCACCGCGATCAGAAATCCGATACACAGAATGATGAGGAATGTCGTCTGAGGCAGGCTATAACCCCAGACATCTACAACCGGGCTGGCCGCGCCAATCGCATCGTTGATGATGCGTTTGGGCAATTCGAGCGTCAGATAAAGTAGAGGAAACAACGTCGAGGTCACGGCCAGCAGAATCAACTGGTCGCGTTTCGAGTATTTCCAAATAAACTGGAAAATTGAACGTTCTATGGAACCTGCCCCTACTAAGGATCACCGAAACGATCTTGACGAAAGTGTCGTAAACCCAACACTCTGAATTTACCTTAGTCCAGCCAAAAGAGGCAAATAGTTTCCAATTTCATCAGTTAATTGCCGAGTGTGAACAAGTTCATTTGCGCAACCACAGATTAGTGCCTAGACTCTGTCTGGGACGATTTCGGGAGGACTCATTTGACTGCCAGTATAGGCGCAGTGCTATTGATGCTCTGCTTGTTGCAGATCAAACATATGTTTGCGGATTTCTTTCTCCAGACTCCGAAAATGTTGGCAGGGCGCGGTGAGTATTTTCACGTGGGCCGTGCGCAGCATGCGGGCGTGCATGTCATCGGGTCAGTGATTGTCTTTTTGATTTTTGGCGCGCCGTGGTCGTTTATTTTGATCATTGCTGCACTGGAATGGATTGTTCACTTCAATATTGATTTCGCCAAAGCCAGTTATTCGGACAAAAAACAACTGATGCCGACCCAAGCCGCGTTTTGGCGGGCTGCGGGTCTGGACCAGTGCCTGCACAACCTGACTTACATCGCCATGGTCTGGGCCTGGGCTGAATTCGCGACCTGATCAGCGATTGCTTCAGGCAACGTTTTCCAGGGATTGGGGACAATACGCGTCCAGCCACATTCGATCCAAATGGTCAATTCTAGCGGCGTCGAAACGTTCTTCTTCCTCCCAATAGCGACCAGACGAAACGAAGTAATTCAACTGTGCCTCTGCCTGCAGTGCCGCTTGCATACCCTTTGTCGAAAGCAGCCTGCCAGACATCAGGGTGTCAGTCGTCACCGAAGGAAAGACCAGCCGGCTTTCACCCTGCGACAGTCGAACCACGCGGCAGTTCTGCGCGGCACCGAACAAAGCCAATCGGGCGGATTTTGCCTCGAGCGATCGCAGCGTCACATCAGCGCGCAAAGGGTCGGCTGCTCCGTTGCCGTAAAAATGGGTCTTGCCGGAATTCGGGTAAATCATGTCACAGCCAAAAAAGGCCAAGACGGCTGGCTTAAGCGCGGCCAAGGCCCAGTAGCCCGCCGTAAACGCCATCGTGCCGCCGGCGTAAACAAAGCCACCAAACTTGTTTTGATGCGGAACGTATTCATCCGCCTCGACGATGCTTTGGCTACGAACCAGTTCGTCCGGGCGATTGCAGATAGGGAAGTCCTCAGGATGGATGAGGAAATCCCAATCGTCGCGGATACGCCAGGCGTTGTTGATTGCAATGATGTGGGTAAACGGATCCCGCGACCACTCCCGAGCTGCAGCGGCGGCCGGTGCACTTCCAAGTATCAAAACGCGATGCGTCGGTTCGGCCATTCTGGGCCCTGCCCTTTTCCAGTTCCCCGGAAGGATAGGGCGATTTTTTTCTTTAACTACCCCAGTACAGAAAAACTGCTTTCTTCGTTGATCGGGCGCTTGCGGGAATAGAACCCGACATCAATGCTCCGCCCGATATAGGGAAGTTCGTATTGCAGCGGCTGCGCATCGTGATCCGCGCCCCCTTCACAATACGCGATCAGGGCCGCCATCATCTTGCCTGCGATCGGCGCGTTCTTGTACTGGTTCCCACTGGTCCCGCAGGCCATGTAGAACCCCGGCAGGCTGGATTTGTCATAGATCGGAATCCAGTCGGTCGATGCGTCGTACAGATCCACAACGCCGCGCGTTTTGGACGGGATGCCAAGACTTGGGACGCGCTGCGCGTACCGCATGGCCTGCGTTGTCCACTGGTCGGTGAAGTCGTGGTTGTAATCCACATCATCCTCGCACCACTGATGCGGGTCACATTCCGGATCTTCCGAGCCGACCAGAATGTGGTTGCCGTGCTCGGGTCGACAGTAGCAGGCAATATCGCTGTCCGAGACAATCGTTCCATCGTTTTCGAAATCAAACCCCTCGGGTGCGGGGACGTGCACAACCTCTTGCCTCAACGGGCGGGTTTCGATCGTCATATCATCTAGGACACCCGCCATCTTGTTGATGATCGCCGAGCCGGGGCCCGCGACGTTCACAACGACTTTTGCGTGAATTTCTTCGCCCGAGGCAAGTTTAACACCCGAAACCCGACCGTCGCTGGACAATATCTCGACCACTTCGGCACCAGTGTGCACTTCTGCGCCATGCAGCTTGGCAGCATCCATCAAGTTCTGCGCGGACAAAGCCGGGTCCGTGACATATCCCGCCTGCGGCCAGAACACGCCGCCCTGCATCTTGCGCCCGTTCGGGTGCCCGAATTCTGGATCATCCATCCGGCGCGCTGGCGCGAAACTGTCCTGCGAGTAGATCGGCAGGCGCTCACCGACTTTGTCAGATGACCATTCTTCGAACGGGCAATCCAAATCGGCGCTGTTCTTCATGTGCTTTTCAAGCAAGCCATTGGCATCGGTCTTCATCACCAGACAGCCGGTCTCGCGGAATTGCGCCAGATTAGCATCCTCGGGCAGGCCGAGGTAGTCCGCCCAATCGCGCCAATAGTGGTAACCTTCCCACGCAAACGCCGTTCCATCGAAGGTCGAATAATGCATCCGAATAATCGCACATGACCCCGCGGTCGAACCGTGGCCAACCTGACTGTTTCGGTCCAGCGACAAGGTTTTCCAGCCTGCTTTGGCCATTTCAAAGGCGATGGCCGCGCCGATCACACCTGTTCCGATGATGATTGCGTCAGGTTGACTCATGAGGCTTCTCCCTTCCAATAGCGCATTGAATAGGCGCTGAATTCTTCGACTTCTTCGGGCTTGGGCTCAACCCCAGTGAAGACATAAAGGTAATGCGGAACCATTGCGATCCGCGTGGACATTGGCTCGTTCAGCTGCGCCAGATCATAACCGATTTGCATATAGTACAGCACGCGCGCGCGCGTTTCGGCCTCGACCTCTGAATAGCCGTACCGCGCGAACATGGCGTGCAACGCCTCAAGCCTGCGCGCATCTGACTGATCAAGCGCCCGACGTACTTTCCCCGATTTACGCGCCCAATCCCGGACGGCAAAGTCCAGGGCCGTATCGAACAGTTCAGTGTTCACCACGCAACGGTGCACGTTGCAGACGGCTGCGGTTATCGTATCCGCCGGGGCCTTGGCCTGCGCGACCAAAGCCGCTGTATTCGTCGCATGCCAGCGCGCCAGCAGTGCGTCCAAAAGCTCTTGCCGGGATTTGAAATACCAATAGAAGGACGACCGCGACACGGCCATTCGTTCAGCCAGGTTCAGGACCTTGATTTGGTCCACACCGTCCGAGATCAGGACATCCATAGCCACGTTCAGCCAGTCGTCGCGCGTGACCTTAATGTTCCCAACCAAGGGTTCAGCTTCGGGGTCATCCCGGTGCAGGATGGGTTTTGTGCTCATCTAACTCTCCGGCGGTGCGCCGCCCGCAGCGGTGCGGCGCGCGATAAAGTCCTGCAAGGCTCCGATACGGTCACTGTCACATGAAGGCGCTTTGAAGTCAGAGAGAATACCCTTCCAGACCGCGGTCGCGCGATGATTGGCATCCATCGATCCGCGTTCTGTCCAGGTTCCGAAATTGGCGTAGTCGTGCAGATGCGGTTCATAGAATTCGGTGTTGTACCGATCCATCGTCTGGCTCGAGGCAAAGAAGTGCCCGCTTGGTTCTACCTCGCTCAGCGCGGTGTCGAAACCGATCTCAGCTTTGCCCGCCTGCGCCCCGGCACAAAGCTCAGCCACCATGTTCAGGACCTCGGCGTCGCAGATCATCTTCTCAAAAGAAACGGTCAAGCCACCCTCCAGCCAACCGGCCGAGTGGATGATCACCGTCGCCCCTGCCATCAGACAGCCCCAAAGACCAAACTGGTTTTCATTCGCTGCTTGAACATCGTTGATGTTCGACGCTGATCCGGCAGCCGACCGCCAAGGTAGGCCCAGATGCCGGGCCAACTGGCCTGCGGCAAGCGAAGCCTGGAAATGTGAGGGTGTTCCAAATGCGGGCGCACCCGATTTCATATCCACGTTGCTAGTGAACGTGCCATAGCAAACCGGCGCTCCTGAACTGGCCAGCTGGGTCAGTGTCAACGCCGCCAACGCCTCGGCATGCGAAAGTGTGATCGCGCCGGCCACGGTGATCGGGGCCATTGCGCCCATCAGCGTAAACGGCGTGATGATCGACATCTGGCCGTTGCGGGCGAAATCAATCAGACCCTGCGCCATTGGAATATCCAGTGTGCGCGGGCTGTTCGTATTGATGATCGTGTAGCAGTGTGCGCCCGCCTGAAACTCATCGTCCGACAGCCCCCGCGCGATGGACAGCATTTCAAAGCAATCCATCACCTGCGGCGTCCCGCGTGAGAAAAAGAACGGGAACTTGTCGGTCAGCTCCATCTGCGCCTGCGTCGTGAAATAGTGGCGCAGATGGGTCGGCACGTCCTGCGGTTCGACCTGAGGCGAGATCATCTGGAACACATCAAAATGATGCGTAAGCTTTAGGAACTCCAGATAATCCTGCCCTGTGGCGGGACGGCGGCCGCGTTCAAGATCTGTCGCGTTCGGTGCCCCTGCCCCCGGTTGAAACACCAGACTACCTAGCTCAAGGGTGAAGTCTCTGTGTCGCGCGCCTGCATGGCACGCTATCGACTTTGGTGCTGATGCGACGGCGGCTTCAACAATGTCGCGGCCGATGAAGACCATCTCGGTATCTTCATCCACCCGCGCGCCCGCTTTCGCAAAGAGACGCCGGGCTTCCGGAAGCAGGCATTTAACGCCCAACTCCTGAAGTGTTCGCAAGGCCGTTTCGTGCATATTTGCAATCTGGTCAGCCGGGAACACCTCCATCAATGGGAAGGGATTCTTCAACTGGCGATAATTCACGTCCCGACTGGGCGCAGGAGCGGCCTCGGCGCTTCGCCCGCGCCGTCGTCGCCCACGTTCGGATGTTTGTCCGATCATGCTTAGCCCCTCATCGCTTTGCCCTGCGGGTCATAAGGTGACGGCGCGACAACCCTCGCGGGCCTCTCGACACCAACCACATGGACCGAAAGCTCTGTTCCGGGCGCAGCCTTGTCGCGATTGACCAAAGCCATTGCCAAAGACTTGCCGGTGTAGTGACCGTATCCGCCGGATGTCACAAAGCCGACACGCTCACCGCCCGCCCAAACGGGTTCGTAACCGCTTGCGTCCGCGTCTGCGGCGTCCACTTCCAGTGTTACCTGAATCTGCGCCGGTCCATTGCCGTCACGTTCTGCGACCGCAGCATCTTTGCCGACAAATTCCTTGCCCCAGTCGATCCAGCGATCCATTCCGGTCATGCCCGGCGTGTAAAGCTGCGTGAACTCTGCCGACCAGATACCAAAGCTCTTTTCCAGCCGTGTCGACAACATGGCGTTGAAGCCGCATTCACGAATGCCCTCCTCGGCTCCGGCCTCCAACAGCATCCGGCGAAGCTTGATGTGGTCTCCGGAGCGGCAGTTGATCTCGTACCCTTTCTCGCCGGTCACTGACATGCGGGCAACACGTGCGCGCACTAACCCGATGTCGAAATCACCACAGCCCATGAATTTGAGGTCCGAGATGTCCTGTTCGGCCAGTTTTTCCACAACCGCTTGCGATTTGGGACCGACTACGGCGAAACCGCAATATTCCTCGCCCAGATCACGAACATTGACGTCGTCGATCATGTGATCGTCAAACCAGCGCATGTGCCAGGCCCGCAGGTAATAGCTGCCCATGATCCACCATGTGCCATCGCCCCAGTTCAGAACGGTCAGATCCCCTTTGAGCCGCCCGTTCTCGCCCAGCATCGGCGCCAGCTTCGCCCGACCGGGCGCCGGCAGTTTTGAGGCCATGACTTTGCCCAGCCAAACCTCAGCATTCGGGCCACTGACCTCAAACCGTGAAAATCCCGAGATATCCATCAAGCCGACACCTTCGCGGATTACCTTGCATTCGTCGGCCACGATGTCATGCGCGTTCGAGCGTTTCAGCGTCGGTGTTTCCTCAAACCCTTTTGGCGCGAAATACAACGGCACTTCAAGATCCCAGCTGACGCCCCATTTGCAGCCCGCATCCGTCATCGCGTCATGCGCAGGGGCCATCTTTAGCGGTCGGCCCGCGGGCAGTTGCTCGTTCGGGTAGGTCATTACGAAGCGACGGGAATAAAACTGGCCCGTGGTTTCACGGATATACCGCTTGTTCTGCGCAAAGTCGCCAAAGCGCGCCACATCCATCGGCCAGGCATCCGCCTCGGGCTCGCCATGGATCATCCATTCAGCCAGCGTTTTGCCGACACCTCCGCCCTGCAGGAAACCTGCCATAACCGCACAGGCCGACCAGTAGCCGCGCTTGCCCGGCACCGGGCCGACCAGCGGGTTGCCGTCGGGGGCAAAGGTAAAGGCACCGTTTACCCAGGTTTTGATGCCCACGTTCTGGATCGACGGATAACGTTCGAAGCCCAGTGTCAGCTCATTCTCGATCCGGTCGAGCTGTTCCTGAAACAGTTCTTCACCATAGTTCCACGGCGCGCCGTCCATCGCCCAGTGTTCATGATCGACCTCATAGATCCCCACCAGAACGCCTTTCTGATCCTGCCGCATATAGGTGAACCCTTCGAGGTCGACGGTCATCGGCATTTCGAAATCTGCCTCGGCGACCTCGGGCACGGTATCAGTGATAAGATAGTGGTGCTTGAGCGGTGAAACCGGCAGCTCCACCCCCGCCATACGCCCGACCTGCTTGGCCCAGAGGCCAGCGGCGTTAACCACGTGTTCACAGGTGATCGTGCCCTTGTCGGTGACGACCTGCCAGCCATCGTCGGTTTGGATCAGTTCTTCGACCTTGGTTTCTTCGTAATACTCCGCGCCCCGCTTTTTCGCCGCTGTTGCATAGGCCTGTACCGTGCCGGTCGTGTCGATATACCCCTCACGGTCTGCCCACATCGCGCCCAACACGCCGTCGGTGGACATGATGGGGCAACGCCTTTGCGCCTCTTCCGGAGACAGCAATTCGCAGTCATCAATGCCGATAGACTGGAAAATGCGATAGTTCGCCTGCAGCCACTCCCATCGTTCGAGCGTGCCGGCCAGCGTCAGACCACCGGTCATGTGCAAGCCGATATTCTGACCCGATTCCTTTTCGATCTCGCTGAGCAGGTCGATAGTATAGGCTTGTAAGGATGCCATGTTCGGGTCGGCATTCAGCGCATGGATACCGCCGGCCGCGTGCCAGGACGAGCCAGACGCCAGCCGCCGCCGTTCCAGCATTACCACATCCGACCAGCCAAACTTGGCCAGATGATACAGAACCGAGGCACCCACTACGCCGCCCCCGATAACCACAACGCGATACTGAGATTTCATCCTGCGCTCCCCTGCATGATTAAGGAAGGACGCTAGCGGCACTGTTCACTTCTGTCTAGACATTTCTGTACAGTTCTGCGCTAGCGAAGAAACGGCCTCGGATCAGCAGTTTCTAGAGCTGCGCGCTGGGACGGGATGCGACCTTGTCGAACCATGCCAAAGTGGCGGTATTTTCTTGTGGAATCCGCTTCTTGATCACGCGGGCAAAGTCAACGAAGACAAAGGTGGAAATGTCAGCCAGAGTGAAATCCGAACCTGCGATAAACGCGCTTTCGCTCAGTCGCTGTTCCAGAAGCGAAAAGAAATGGTCAACGCGCGTTGAACCGCGCTGCGCCAGTTCCGGGATTTGCGCGTGATTCACCGCGCCCGGAATTGCCCTGTCGGCAAAGGCTGGATGGGTATTGCGCAACGCCTCGGCTACAGGCATGCCGCCCTGCTGTTCGACAATGCTGTTCCACATCAGAAC
Organism: Ruegeria atlantica; assembly: GCF_947495585.1. Classification (GTDB taxonomy): domain Bacteria; phylum Pseudomonadota; class Alphaproteobacteria; order Rhodobacterales; family Rhodobacteraceae; genus Ruegeria; species Ruegeria atlantica_G. Next base: position 116,312 of record NZ_CANLZK010000006.1, read on the forward strand.
CTGCCCCTTTTCATCCGGAGTGCGGCCCATCAATGGTGGCTCAGGAAACCGCGCCTCAAGGTAAGCAGCTATCCCAAGATTCTCGGTCAACGCGATGCCCTCATCCGTCACCAACACGGGTATAGTTGCGTTCGGGTTCACCGCGCGAAATTCATCGCTGAGTTGCTCACCTTTGCCGATCGAGATTTCTCGGGTTTCGATGTCCAAGCCCTTCTCGGCAATGAACATGCGCGCGCGCCGTGGATTGGGGGCCGTGGAACAATCATAAAAAAGCATCGGACTCTCCTGCCTGGTTAGCGGCGGTAAATGAAACAGCGCCCCTCGACGGCCCCTTCGGGCAGGGAAACTTCGGTCAAGGTATCGAAATACATCCGGTCGCTGGATACCATCAAACCACCCTCGGCCAACAGCGGCTCGATCAGCGGTGAAACAAATCTGGCGAAGTCGTCGTTCTTTTTGCGGTTGTGACCGCCCAAGTCCGCGTGGATCAGACTGGCTGTGGCTCCGAACCGATCCACCGAGGCAGGTAGTGTTTCGCGCACATCCCCCAAAATCACCCGATCTTCGGGCGGCGTGGAATCCGGATGCGACGCCACGGCGCGCTCGAATACATAGACAGGTCGACCTGAAACATACTGCACCATGTGATGATAGGTGCGCCCATTGCCCAACCCCAGTTCGAACACTGGCCCAGGCATTCCTTTGGTCTGAGAGATGGCATAATCTAGGCAGGCCCGTTGGGACACCATACGGTCGATGAACAGATCCAGGCGGCTTTGGTTGTCGGGCACGGGGAAATCTCTCCTTGATATCAGTCAGCTCATGATTTGGGGCCGACACCGCATGTGATGACAAATCCTCAAGGATTTGTGTAGGTAAATTGGCCTAAGTTTCACATTTTCGCGACAATTGGGCCCAAGAACGGGTTTGACTACACGGGCACAACCGCGCGAGACTAAGTCAAAAAACACAGGGAGTTGAATACGCCGATGTCGAACCACGGACGAACGGGTGGAAAACCCGCATGACTGCGTTGTTGTCCGTCAGAGACCTCAGCATCGGTTTTGGTGCGGGCGACTCAGTTGTCAAAGGAGTCAACTTTGATGTCGAGGCCGGGCAGACATTGGCTCTGGTTGGCGAATCCGGATCGGGAAAAACCATCTCGTGCCGGGCGGCCTTGCGCATTCTTCCACGTGCCGCGCAAATTCGCAGTGGAACGATTACCCTGAACGATTCGAAAGGCTTCGAGGATCTTACCAAGATCAGCGAACGCCAGATGCGCGACATTCGCGGCAATCGGATTTCGATGATTTTTCAGGAACCGATGCGATCGCTGTCCCCGTTGCACAAGATCGGCAATCAGGTCAGCGAGGTCTTGTGGCTGCATCGGAGCGCGTCCGAGGCGCAAGCCCGCAAAGAGGTCCTGACCCAATTCGAACGCGTAGGCTTTCCTGACCCGCAGCGTGCGTATGATTCTTACCCGTTCGAGTTGTCGGGCGGCATGCGCCAGCGCGCCATGATTGCGATGGCCATGGTTTCCAAGCCAGAACTGCTGATCGCGGATGAGCCGACGACCGCGCTGGACGTAACGACACAAGCGCAAGTGCTTGGTCTGATCAAGGAACTACAGCGCGAGACAGGAATGGCCCTGATCCTTGTGACGCACGATCTTGGTGTGGTTGCCAATATGGCGGAACAGGTCGTTGTCATGCACAAAGGCCGCGTGATGGAGGCAGGGGCTGCCGCCCCGATCCTAAGCGCCCCGGCGCACCCCTACACACAACAATTGTTCAACGCGGCCCCTGCAATTCCCGACGAAGATTCGGTCGGGCTGCCTATGCCGGATGATGACCTCATTCTACAGATGAAGGGGGTGTCCAAGACCTACACTATGCGGTCCAGCAGGGGCTGGCAGGGGGACAAGCTGATCCATGCCTGCCGAGGTGTGGATCTGAAATTAGCCCGCGGCAAAACACTGGCAATCGTCGGCGAAAGTGGCTCGGGCAAAACAACGGCCGCGCGGATCGCCCTTGGTGCGGAACTACCCGATCCGGGTGGCGAGGTACTGTTTCGCACCGCGCCTGGCGAAGACCCGATCACTGTGCACCACATGAACCGCTCTCAGCGCACGGCCTTTCAACGCAAGGCGCAGATGGTGTTTCAGGACCCGTACAGCTCTCTCAGTCCGCGGATGCGCATTCAAGACGCGCTGACCGAGCCTTTGGAAATCCACTCCATTGGTTCGACCGCTGAACAGCGGGACAAAGCGGTCGAGATGCTTCAGCGTGTGGGACTGAATGGTGATATGCTCAAACGCTATCCACACGCCTTTTCCGGCGGACAGCGGCAACGCCTTTCGATTGCGCGGGCGATGATGCTGGACCCGCAGCTGATTGTCTGTGACGAGCCGACATCGGCACTGGATGTATCGGTTCAGGAACAGATCCTGACCTTGCTGGAAAACCTGCAGGACCGGTTGAACTTGTCCTACCTGTTCATCTCTCACGACCTTGCGGTTGTGGCGCGCATTGCCGACGAAGTGGCCGTGATGCGCCGGGGTCTTGTCGTCGAACAGGCCCCGCCCGAGACGTTGTTTTATAACCCCCGACACCCTTACACCAAGGCGCTGATTGCCGCCCAACCAGAACCCGACATCAACCGGCCCATCGACCTTAAACTGGTTGCGTTGGGCGCTGGTTCACCAGACAGTTGGGATGACACCTTCCGATTTACGGACTCCGTGATACCCTCACTGGTAGAGATGGAGCCCGGCCATAAGGTACGATGCCATGTTTAAAACCACTCGCCCGCTCATTCTGGCTGCCACGTTGGTCGCCACTTTGGTCCTGCCCGCCACTGCTGGAACACCGACCCCTCAGGAAAGCGAATTCTGGCAAGCCGAGGTCAGCGCCGGGAATCTGCCGCCGGTCGCAGAACGCCTACCGGCCGAACCTTTGATCGTGGATCTGGCAGCCAAAGGCCGCGAGTTTGGTGCCCCCGGTGGTACCCTGCGCACCATGGTGACCCGGTCAAAAGACATCCGCCAGATGGTCGTCTACGGGTATGCGCGACTGGTTGGGTTTGACGAAAACTACGACATCGTCCCCGATCTACTTGAATCCTATGAAAATGACGGCAACCGGAAATTCACCCTGCATCTGCGTGACGGGCACAAGTGGTCCGATGGATCGCCGTTCACATCCGAAGACTTCCGGTATTGGTGGGAAGATGTCGCTAACAACGAGTTGCTCAGCCCATCTGGCCCACCTGATTTCCTGATTGTTGAAGGTAAAACGCCAACCGTGACCTTCCCGGATGAGACAACTATTGTCTTTGAGTGGGAAAACCCAAATCCTGATTTCCTGCAGTCGCTGGCCCAAGCGCGCCCGCCATTCATCTACCGGCCGTCTGAATTCCTCAAACAGTATCACGAGAAGTTCGCAGATGCTGAAGACCTCGCCTTTCAGGTCGAAGACGCACGGGTCAAAAGCTGGGCGGCGCTGCACAACAAGCTGGACAACCTCTACAAGTTCGACAACCACGAACTCCCGACGCTGCAGCCTTGGCTGAATGCAAGTTCGGGCAAGAAGATCCGCCACAATTTCGTTCGCAACCCTTATTATCACCGCATCGATTCCAACGGCGTTCAGTTGCCCTATATCGACATCGTCGAGATGGAAATCGTCGCCGCTGGCTTGGTCGCGGCCAAGACCAATGCTGGCGAAACTGATCTGCAGGGGCGCGGTCTGGCGTTTCGCGATGCATCTATCCTGAAAAAGGGTGAAGCCGGCGGAGACTACAAAACTCTGCTGTGGAAGACCGGTGTCGCATCGCAAATCGCGATCTACCCGAACCTGAACTACTCGGATGAAGTTTGGCGCGACGTTCTGCGCGATGTTCGTGTTCGGCGGGCGCTGTCCCTGGCCATCGACCGCAAAACCATCAATCAAGCGCTCTATTTCAAGCTGGCCCATCCCGGTGCGATGTCCGTTTTACCCGCGTCTCCGTTCTATGACGAGGAAAACGCAAAAGCCTGGGCGCAGTATGACGTTGAGATGGCCAACGCCCTCCTGGACGAAGCTGGCCTGGCCGAGCGCGATAAAAACGGCATTCGCCTGCTGCCGGATGGGCGCCCGATGGAACTGATCATCGAAACCGCAGGAGAGCGGCAAGAGGTTGAGAACGCGCTTCAGATCGTCACCGATACATGGCGTGAAATTGGTGTGGACCTGATCATGCGCCCACTGGACCGGGACATTCTGCGCAACCGCGTTTTTGCTGGCAACACCATGGCCTCAGTTTGGTTCGGTTGGGATGACGGTATCCCGCAGGCGCACACTTCCCCTGCTTATTTGGCACCTACGGATCAGGTGTTTCTGGCCTGGCCCAAATGGGGACAATTTTACCAAACCGGCGGCGATGTTGGTGAAGCGCCTGACATGCCTGAGGCTGAACGTCTAATGCAGCTGGCCCATGATTGGGAGGTTGCTACCACCGACGAAGAGCGTTCGGCAGTCTGGTCAGAAATGCTGAGCATCCACGCTGATCAGCTTTTCGCCATCGGAATTCTGAACGGCGCACCGCAGCCCATCGTAGTGTCCAACCGTCTGCGCAACGTGCCCGAGCAAGGCATGTGGGCGTGGGAGCCCGGCGCACATTTTGGCATTCACCGCCCCGACGAATTCTTTTTCGCCGACTAATCAGGAGCAGCTAAATGGTAATGCTGCGCTATGCGGTATATCGCTTTTTCACGATGCTGCTGACTTTGCTGGTGGTGTCGGTTCTGATCTTCGTGATCATCAACCTGCCACCCGGCGATTATCTGAGCAATCAGATCGCGGAATTGCAGGCCTCGGGCCAATCTGCCGGGGTCGCCAAGGCTGAATTCCTGCGCGCGGAATACGCCCTGGATCGCCCCATATGGGAACAGTACCTGGTTTGGATGGGCTTCTGGCCCGGACCGCACGGGTTTGAGGGCCTTCTTCAGGGCAATTACGGCTGGTCTTTTGAATTCGACCGCCCCGTGGCCGAGATCGTCGGCGATACCCTATGGCTGACTGTTGTGGTCAACCTGGCCGCTATCCTATTCGTTTATGCCGTTGCCCTACCGCTGGGCGTCCTCGCCGCAGCAAAATCGCGAACCTGGATTGACTATACGTCGGCCTTTGTTGGCTATCTTGGTTTGGCGACGCCCAACTTCCTGCTGGCACTGATCCTGTTCTATTACGGACACCGCTACTTCAACCTGCCCATCGGCGGCCTGATGGACCCATCCTTCGAAGGTCAGCCGATGAGCTGGGAAAAGCTGAAGTCCATTCTTGTCCACCTGATCGTACCGACTTTCGTCATTGGCACATCTGGCGCCTCTGCCATGATGCAGCGTCTGCGTGCGAACATGCTGGATGAACTGGGCAAACCTTATGTGGAAACGGCCATTGCCAAGGGTATGGCACCATCGCGAATGCTGACAAAGTACCCGCTGCGCGTGGCGTTCAACCCATTTGTTGCAGATATCGGGAACTTGCTGCCGTCGATGGTATCCGGGTCGGTACTGGTCTCAGTCGTGCTTGGTCTGCAAACCATCGGCCCGACCTTGCTGACCGCACTCAAGACCCAGGACCAATTTCTGTCTGCCTTCATTCTGATGTTCGTGGCCTTGCTGACCCTGATCGGCACCATGATCTCTGATATCTTGCTGGTCATGCTGGACCCGCGCATTCGGTACGAGGGGCGTGAAGCGTGACCAAACACACCGACGGTCGCTTTGTCGACGATGCACCCTTCGACGCGGATGCCGCCCTGCAACAGTTAGAGCGCGCAGATCTGGACGCACCCAACTGGGTTCTGGTCTGGCGCAAGTTCAAAACCCATAAGCTGGGTTTGATTTCAGGCGTTTTCCTACTGTTCTGCTACCTGATGCTGCCCTTCGCTGGATTCATCGCCCCCTATGGCCCGAATGAACGAAACGGCGAACACCTTTACGCCCCACCACAAAGCATCAATTGGTTCCACGATGGCTCCTTCATTGGCCCGTATGTCTATCCGATCGTGGCCGAAGCTGATCTTGAGACCTTTCAATGGAAATTTGTGCCCGACACGGAAGACCCTCGCCCGATCCGCTTTTTCTGCGAGGGGACCGAGTACAGGCTTGCAGGTCTTATAAAATCAGACACCCACCTGTTCTGTGCGCCAGAGGGCGCAACGCTGTTCCTTTGGGGATCCGATCGTTTGGGCCGCGATGTGTTCAGCCGCATTCTATATGGCGCGCAGCTGTCGCTGACTGTCGGCCTGATCGGCATTTCGGTATCATTCACCCTTGGCATCTTTTTTGGATCAATCGCCGGGTATTTCGGCGGCAAGATCGATTGGGTCATCAACCGCGTGATCGAGGTCTTGCGCTCGCTACCTGAGCTGCCGCTCTGGCTTGCCCTATCGGCGGCGGTGCCCTCAAACTGGAGCCCGGTTGCTGTTTTCTTCATCATCTCGATCATCCTCGGGATTCTCGATTGGCCCGGCCTCGCCCGTTCGGTACGCGCGAAATTCCTGTCCCTAAGGGAAGAGGAATACGTCCGCGCCGCCGAGATGATGGGCGCAAGCTCGGGCCGTGTGATCCGCAAGCACCTGCTGCCGAACTTCATGTCTCACCTGATCGCCTCGGCCACGTTGTCGATACCAGCCATGATCCTTGGGGAAACCGCGCTCAGCTTCCTGGGTCTTGGTCTGCGGGCCCCGGCCGTCAGTTGGGGGGTAATGCTGAACGACGCGCAGAACCTGGCCTCGATCGAGATCTACCCCTGGACGGCAATCCCGATGCTACCGATCATTGTTATCGTGCTGGCTTTCAATTTCCTGGGTGACGGGCTGCGTGACAGTCTGGATCCATACCAGCAATGAGCTTGATTTCAGCCCTTCCCGCAACCGACGGATACCGTAAAACGGGCACTGGGGCTTGGTCCAGTGTCTATGCGGTATCTGAACTGGCGACGGCAACTTTTGGCGCGGTGGGTCAGGAACTGGCACGTCTGACGACGGCGCTGAACCTGTCGCCCAGCGCGCCGGACGTGTCTGTGGATCACCGGTTGGCCTCGCTTTGGTATCAATACTCCTTCAAGCCCAATGGTTGGGAGATGCCTAGTCTCTGGGATGCGATAGCAGGCGACTACCAGACTGCGGATGGTTGGATCAGGTTGCACACCAACCTGCCCCGCCACCGAGCGGCGGCACTTAAGGTTCTTGAGGTCAAAGCAGATCGGGACGCGGTCTCTCAAGCAGTGCGGCGATGGTCCGCAAGCGAGCTGGAATCGGCAATCGTTGCCCAGGGTGGCGTTTCCGCAGCCATGCGCAGCCGGGCAGTGTGGTTAGAGCATCCGCAAGGTCGGGCCGTGTCCCGCGATCCACTGATCGGTTGGCACAGCCCGCGACAGATCAAACTGCGAGATCGATCCGAGGCCACGGCTGAGCGCCCTTTGGCAGGGTTGCGCGTCCTCGACCTGACGCGCGTGCTGGCTGGGCCGGTTTCAACGCGAACCCTTGCCGGTTTTGGTGCTGACGTTCTGCGTGTCGACCCGCCCGGTTGGGACGAGCCCGGTGTCATACCCGACATCTCATTGGGTAAATCCTGCACTTACCTCGATCTGAAATCGCCCTCAGGTTTGGAAAAGCTGCAAGAGTTGCTGTCTCAGGCCGATGTGTTCGTCCACGGGTATCGCCCCGGCGCTTTGGATGCGCTCGGCCTGACCAGGGCCAAGCGCGATGAATTGGCCCCAAACCGGGTCGAAGTCACTTTGGATGCTTATGGCTGGCAAGGCCCATGGGCCGCACGGCGCGGGTTTGACAGCCTTGTCCAAATGAGCGCAGGCATCGCGGATGCAGGCCGTGACTGGGCGAATGCGGACAAACCAACACCATTGCCGGTTCAGGCGCTGGATCATGCAACCGGCTATCTGATGGCCGCCGCTGTGCTGTCCGCCCTGGCTGAGGCCGCCTCGGGCAACGCGATCATGCTGGGCCAACTCTCTCTCGCACGCACGGCCGAGTTGTTGGCCATTCTCAGCAAGTCCGACACGAAAGAGGTCATCACCGGTGCCAGTCCGTCAGACTACAGCCAAGCTCTCGAAGAATCTGGCTGGGGCTCCGGTAACCGCCTGAAACCTGCTCTGACCGTTGGCAACGCCAAGATGTTCTGGGACAAGCCTGCACCTAAACTAGGCACGTCGGCTCCGGTCTGGGCCACGGCCATCACCTGAACCAACCGCCGCGCGGTACGCGCGGCCCGGCCCAACGCTTTGGGTCACGTCTCGCCAGAGACGTCACCCGAAGGGGCGGGAAACCCCCTCAGCGATCGTCCCCACCCGGACCGATATCGTCCAGATAATCCTCGTCAATCGCCGCCTGCACCGCACCCGTCACAGCTTCGCGCTGCTTGGGTGTCAAATCCTCGGGGTCCTTGCCTTCGGCCAGGCGCACGGTGACCTCACGGTGTGCGAACTTGATGCCTTCGCGGGCGAACAATTCGCGGATATCCTGATAGACTTTCTTGCGCACCAGCCATTGATCGCCCGGCTTGGTCATGAACTTGACCCGAATGATCATCGCAGAGTCCTGCATTTCGATCACGCCTTGCGACTTCAGCGGTTGGATAAAGTTGTCGCCGATCACCGGGTCGCTCAACAACTCTTGACCCAACTTCTTGATCAGCTTGCGCACCTTCTCGACATCGGTGTCATACGTCACCCGTAACGGCAGTTTCATGATCACCCAGTCGCGGGAATAGTTGGTCAGAACCTTGATCTCACCAAAGGGGATCGTGTTCAGCGCGCCCAGATGGTGACGCAGCTGGAACGACCGAACCGAGATCTTTTCGACAGTCCCCTTCACGTCGCCGATGTCGATATATTCACCCTTGCGGAATGCGTCATCCATCAGGAAGAACGCCCCCGAAAAGATATCGCGGACCAATGTCTGCGACCCAAAGCCCACGGCCAGGCCCACGACACCAGCACCCGCGAATAGCGGACTGACATTGATACCCAATTCCATCAGGGCAATCAGCGCTATGGTCACAACAACTACGGCCAGAATGGCCCCGCGGAACAAAGGCAACAATGTTGCAAGGCGGCTTTGCCCACCTTCTCCGCCTTCATCGCCCAGCTCAGCCTCACCACCGCCGTCGTCAATCTCCTGCGCGATCTTCGAGTCGATCCCGATGCGGAAGAAATGGAACAGGATGTAACCCATGAAGAGGATCACCATCACGTCCAGCGCCCGCTCGATCGGCAGGTCCTCGCTCCAGCTGGCATCCGGATTCCAGATGACAACCAACGCATACAGACCGACAACAAAAGCCAGAATACCGGCAACCCGCCGCGCCAGATCTTCGTAGGTCAGGATCGAGTGCTTGCGCATCTCGGCCTGCGGCGTTTCGATCACTTCAACCTCGGCATCCGCCTCATCAGCATCGGCATTCATTGCGTCCAGCTGGCTGTTGCGATTGAAGTACCGTTCCAGAAGATAGTTCATGGCCCCATAGGCAACCACGACCGACATGAAGATGGCATAGCTGCTGGCCACGATCGGGATCGAGTTTTGATTTTCCAGCACAAGGTCGACGGCCAGTTTGAACCAGCTGAACACCATGTACAGGATCAGCACCGGCGCCCATGCGAACGAGATCAGGCGCAGAATCCACGACACCTGATCCGGTGAGCGCCCGCCGCGAATAGCGTTCGAAATGGCGCGGGCATTGAACAGGATCATCAGGACATTGCCGATCGCACCAAACATGGTCAGACCGCCATAGACCAAGGCGTAGACGTTATAGTTCAACCCAAAATCAGCTACCCAAGTGGCAAAAAGCACGACGGTAATGTCGTAGGTCGCCAGCGCCGAAGCCCAGATATACAGGCGTTTGGCATCACGATCCGAGAACGGCGGCAAGCGATATTGGCTTAGATACGGGGATAGAACCATGCGCCACAGATCAGACACCGTACGCGACAGGAAGAAGGCGGTAAAAATTGCTGTGACCGTAAACTGGATCGAGATGTCCTCAGCCTCGCCGAAAAACACGAAACCGACGATAAGCGCCATCACCATGGCAAAAATCGTGGCGCCTATCCCCATAAGGAACCGGAACACCAAAAACGGCATCTTCTCGCGATAACCTTGCGGATCTTCCTTGGATCGCGCGACGACGATTCGCTTTGCGATGCGCTTGCCGTAGATTTCAATCGACAACCATCGTCCGATCAAAAGGAAGAGAACGTTCCAGAACAGGACCTCGACATAGGTCTGTATTCGGCCATCCGGGCTGGTTTGACGCAGGATGTATTGCACCTCGAAAATCGAATAAGGCAGCGCCTGAAGCCGTGAATTCATCGAGTCGCGAAATCTCGAAAACCGCTCCTGCGCTTTCATAAGCTGCGAACCGTCGCCCATCGGATCCCCGGGTGCAGCCTCGGGGGTGACACTGTTTTGCTGGCCGGAAGACACGATTTGCCCGGTGCTGTCGATGACAATCACACTCGCCCCGGCTTCGGTCGCGGAACGGATCGCCGTAGCCAGATCGCTGTCGCTGGCTGTGTCCGAGCTGCTGCCCCCGGCTGAGGGGTACCCCGGTATCAGAGAGGTCTGCGCAACTGCACCGGTGACCAGCGCCAGAGTAAGGGACCAGATTACAAACGTTAATCCAGCCAGCAATGTTCGTGTCATCGGATATTTTTCCAGTTCGCCATTCGTAACACAGGTTATCGAAGCCCGGTGGCGGGTTCAAATATTCAACCCCCGCAGCCTCAACATCTTATCAAGCCGTGTTCCCCGCACCATGCTGTGAACAGAAGTGTTTGCAACCCGGAAAAAACTGAATATGACCAACCAGACGCTGTCATCATGACGGATGGGCAGGAAATTTGATATAGAACAGGGCGCCGATGCGAAACCCACGGCTAAAATCGATACAAGCCGGTAACGACTGGTGGGATCAGTGATTTTGCACGCGGCTGAAAAAAATATATACGATACGGGTGCAAGCGCGCGGAGTTGCACCGGAACACTGAATTGGGCAAAGGCATGAGCCTAGGAAGACAAAACGATACAACCGGCCGTGCGCCGCGCATCTTGTTCTACAGCCACGATACGTTCGGGTTGGGTCACTTGCGCCGATCCCGTGCACTGGCTGGTGCGATGACGCAGGCTGACCCATCGGCATCGGCGCTGATCCTGACCGGGTCACCCGTGGCCGGGCGGTTCACCTTTCCGCGTCGCGTCGACCACGTGCGTTTGCCAGGTGTGACCAAACGCGCCGACGGGTCTTATGCATCCCAGACAATTGGCATGGGCATCGAGGAAGTGACAGAGTTGCGGGCGGGTCTGATCCAGACGGCGGTTCAGCAATTCGATCCCGACGTTCTTATCGTCGACAAGGAACCAACCGGTTTCCGCAGCGAGCTGTTGCCCACCCTGGAAAATTTGCTGCGGTCCCGCCGCACCAAAATGGTCCTGGGCCTGCGTGACGTTTTGGATGAACCCGAAGTGTTGGCCGCCGAGTGGGAGCGGAAAGAAGCCATTGCAGCAACCGAAAGGTTCTACGACGAAATCTGGGTGTACGGGTTGCGCTCGATCTATGATCCGACCGAGGGCCTGCCGCTCAGCCCTGCCGCGCAGTCGCGTATCCATTGGACCGGTTATTTGCGCCGCGATCTCGGGCCGATAGGCGATCCGCCTGAACAACCCTACATCCTGATTACGCCGGGCGGCGGCGGTGACGGCAAAGCTATGGTGAACCAGGTTTTGTGTGCCTATGAAAAGGATCCCAACCTGTCACCGCGCGCTGTCCTTGTCTACGGCCCCTTCCTTTCGGGCGAGCTGCGCGACGATTTCGAAACCCGCGTTGCTGCGCTGAATGGTCGGGTCACGGCTGTTGGCTTTGAATCGCAGATCGAAACGCTGTTCGCCGGCGCTGCAGGTGTGGTCTGCATGGGAGGCTACAATACGTTCTGCGAGGTGCTCTCGTTCGACAAACGCGCCGTCATCGTTCCACGCACGACACCACGGCTGGAACAGTGGATCCGCGCCTCACGCGCCGAGGGTCTGGGACTTGTCAGAATGCTGGACGAAAACCGTGACGGGTTGACGGCGGACGCGATGATTGAGGCTATTCGCAATCTGCCCGATCAGCCCTTGCCTTCTCAGGCAATCCGCGACGGCCTGCTTGATGGTCTGGACTATGTCACAAGCCGCGTAGATGCGCTGCTTGGTGGGGAACGGGAACGAGCCACCGGATGACTTCAGGAAAACCCAAGCTCGCGGTGCTGGTCAAAGGATGGCCGCGCCTTTCAGAGACGTTTATCGCACAGGAACTGGTCGCCTTGCAGGACGCAGGCCACAGCTTTGACATCTGGTCCCTGCGCCACCCGACCGACACCAAACGTCATCCACTGCATGATCGGTTCAAGGGACAAGTCCACTACCTGCCCGAGTACCTGTATGAAGAACCTGATCGCGTTTGGGCCGCGCGCCACATCGCGCAGACCCTGCCCGGCTATACCGAGGCTTATAAGGTCTGGCGCTCTGATCTGCGGCGCGACCCGACACAGAACCGCATCCGGCGTTTCGGGCAGGCCTGTGTTCTGGCCGCCGAGTTGCCCGGGGAAACGCAGGTGATGTATGCGCATTTCATGCACACGCCGTCGTCGGTCGCACGCTACGCCGCCATCATGCGCGGCCTGCCCTGGAGCTTTTCGGCACACGCCAAAGACATCTGGACGTCACCCGATTGGGAGAAAGCCGAAAAACTGCAGGCCAGCACGCATGGGGCCGCTTTTGGCGCAACCTGTACTGCCATTGGGGCGGAACACTTGCGCAGTTTGGCCGATGATCCGGCGCGGGTCGATCTGATCTATCATGGCTTGGACCTGAACCGTTTTCCCGACCCACCGACCCGCGCAGCTCGGGCACCGGATGGGCGGTTTCACATGCTCTCAGTCGGTCGTCTGGTCGAGAAAAAGGGCTTTGATCGCCTGATCGATGCGTTCGCCACGCTACCCAATTCGCTGGACTGGCACTGGACACATATTGGTGGCGGTGCGCTTGGTGATGCGCTGCGCGAACGGGCTGAGGCCCAAGGTATCGCGGACCGGATCACCTGGAAGGGCGCCTGTGACCAGCCCGAAGTGATCGAGGCGATGCGCGGCTCTGATCTGTTCGTGTTGCCCAGCCGGATCGCGGCTGACGGAGATCGCGACGGGTTGCCAAATGTTCTGATGGAGGCTGCGTCTCAACTGTTGCCGATCCTGTCGACACCGGTTTCCGCCATTCCGGAATTCATAAAAACCGGAACGCATGGCGTTTTGTCCGACGACAACCCGTCCGCACTTGCCAGCGCGATCACCGAAATGGCCGCCGCTCCTGAGCGTACTGCATCTATGGCCAACGCTGCCTATTCCCGCCTGATTGCCGAGTTCCGCATGGACCCCGGCATTGCCCTGTTGTCCAAACGGCTCAGCGCATTGGGCGCGGGCAAAGACTGATGGCCCGCGTCGCCTTTTTCTCACCGATGAAATCTCCGGACAGCCCGGTGCCATCGGGTGACAGGGAAATGGCGCGCAATCTGATCAGGGCGATCGGGGCGCAGGGCGACGAGGTCGATCTCGTATCGGACTTGCGCATTTACGACAAAACGGGCGATCCGGCGGTTCAACAACGTCTCTGTTCTGACGCCGATGCCGAAGCCCGGCGACTGATCGCGGACATGACCCACGACACGGATTTGTGGGTGACGTATCACAACTACTACAAGGCCCCCGATCTGCTGGGCCCTAAAGTGTGCGCCGCTCGGGGCATCCCCTATGTGCAATTGGAAAGTACCCGTGCGACCAGCAGGTTACGCGGCCCATGGTCCGGCTTTGCGCAAGCCGCACATGATGCCTGCGACGCGGCGAACGTCATTTTTTACCACACGGCCAACGATCTAATCACGCTGGAACGTGAAAAATTCGAGGATCAGCGTCTGGTCGAATTGCCGCCCTTTTTGCCAATCTCGAGCCTGCCGCCCGCTTCCTCATGTGACGGGCCGATGCTGACGGTGGGAATGATGCGGCATGGTGACAAACTGGCGTCGTACCAACTGCTGGCGCAGGCGCTGTCGCATTTGAACGGGGATTGGGCTTTGGATATTGCAGGGGATGGACCTGCGCGGGCTGAGATCGAAGACCTTATGACACCGTTTGGCTCCAAGGTCCGGTTTCTGGGGCAACTGGATCGTGACGCCCTGCAAAACTTATACGCAAATGCGTCCATCTTGGTGTGGCCCGGCGTGAATGAGGCATTTGGCATGATTTACCTTGAGGCTCAGGCCAGCGGAGTTCCGGTTGTTGCGCAGAACAGGCCCGGTGTCCGCGATGTTCTGGCGCCGGCCGACTACCCCGAGGTCGAAGCAGGACCCGAAGCGCTTGCCGCCAGGCTACAGACGCTGCTTGGAGACCCTGCCCTGCGCCGTTCGCTTGGTACGACAGCCCGGGAATACGTGTCCAACCGCCACCTGATGCCCGCAGCAACCGAACGGTTCTGGCAGGCTGCGCGGCCTTTGATCGGAGGCACCGCATGAGCCAACTTGCTCTTTTGCGCCACGGCCACACCCATTGGAACCGCGCTGGCCGTATTCAGGGCCGCAGTGACATCCCGCTGGACGATGACGCGCGCACCGAACTGGCCGGATATGAATTGCCCGAGTCATGGAACAAGGCAGCGCTCTGGTCCAGCCCCCTGCAGCGCGCCAGCGAAACCGCCGCATTGGTCGCGGGGCGAGAGCCCATGGTGTCCGAAGCCCTGACCGAGATGAACTGGGGCGACTGGGAAGGAAAGCGCGGCGTCGACCTGATTGCAGACGACGACAGCGGATATCGCCATATCGAGGATTGGGGTTGGGACTATTGCCCACCAAACGGCGAAAGCCCGGCGGACGTGCGGGCGCGATTGCAACCCTGGCTGGACGGATTGCAGGGCGACACCGTCGCCGTGTGTCACATCGGGATCATGCGCGTCATTCTGGCCTCGGCCTGGGGATGGAACTTTGACGGCACCGCCCCGTTCAAGATCAAGCGCAACCGACTTTATGTCATTGATCTGGATAGTTTTCAGCCGCAACCCGAACCAGTTCGACTGCTGCGACAAGGCCCCCGCGAATGAAAGTCATGATTGTTGTCACCCACCTGTTGGGCACCGGGCACCTGAGCCGCGCGTTGACGCTGGGCCGTGCCTTTGTCGCGGATGGGCATGATACCTTCGTGGTCTCTGGTGGGATGCCCGCTCCTCAGTTGGACACGGCCGGAATGACGCTGTTGGGCCTGCCCCCTTTGCGCTCGGATGGCACTGATTTCACCCGCCTTTTGACACAAGCCGGAACGGTGGCGGATGAGGGGTTTTTCGCGGCGCGCAAAACTGCTCTGGTTGAAGCAATTCGCAGCTTCGCACCGGATGTTCTGATCACCGAGCTTTATCCGTTTGGCCGCCGGTCTCTGGCAGGTGAATTTTCAGCCGCGCTGGAGACCGCTCGTGAAATACGCCCGCGCCCGGTAATTCTGGGATCGATCCGTGACATTCTGGCACCGCCCTCGAAACCCACAAAGGCAGAGCGGGCGGATGAGATCGTCGCAAAATACTACGACGGCATCCTTGTCCATTCGGACCAGAGCGTAGTGCCGTTGAACGTCAGTTGGCCTGTGTCTGAGCAACTAGAGGGCCGCCTTTTTTACACGGGTTTCGTGGCTCCACTGGCCCCAACGCCGCACAAGGATGCAACCGGCAAAGACGAAGTGCTTGTCAGCGCAGGCGGCGGTTCGGTTGGGCAACCGATCTTTCACGCGGCCATCGAGGCCGCCCGAAAGATGTCCAACAGGCACTGGCGCCTGTTGGTCGGCGGACAGGATGCAAAGGCACGCATTACCGAATTGCGGAAGCAAGTGGCGGATGCCCCTGTCACTTTGGAACCTGTGCGGCCCGATTTTCGCCAGATGCTGCCCCACGCGGCGGCTTCGGTCAGCATGTGTGGCTACAATACAGCATTGGATATTCTGCAGGCAGGAACCGCTGCCGTGTTTATCCCATTTGATGATGGTAGTGAGGTCGAGCAGAGCCTCCGCGCCCGCACCCTGGCGGAAATGCCCGCCATCGATGTCATCCCAAGCAAAGATTTGAACGGAGATCTGCTGGCCCATGCCGTGGGCCGTGTGATTTCATCGGAACCTCGTTCGGTCTCAGATCATAGGTTCGACGGCGCTGCGCAATCCGTACGAATCGCCAAGGGACTTTTGGAGCGCCGCGGATGAGTGTTGACTGGCGCAGTTTGACGGATGAGCTGGATATCTGGCGTCAACAAGGACTGGCGCTGCCTTTGTGGTGGCGCGACGATGATGCGGTTTCCACAACGCCGCAGCTTGATCGCTTGACCGCGATGTCAGACCACCTTGGAGTGCCTGTTCATCTGGCCATCATCCCCCGTGATGTCCAAGACACGCTGATCGAGTATGTAACTGCCCAGCCAAACCTGATCCCGGTCGTGCACGGTTGGGCCCATCAGAACCACGCACCACCGGATGAAAAGAAATCCGAATTCCGCCTGCACCGGCCCATGGACGATATCACTGGGGATATCGGCTCGGGGATATCGCGGCTGCGCACCCTGTTTGCAGATCGATTGTGCCCGATGTTCGTGCCGCCATGGAACCGCATAGCGCCAGAGGTGGTGCAGGAATTGCCCGCAGCGGGGTATCGCATCTTATCGACCGCCACGCCACGGTCCAGCCCGCAGGCAGCGCCTGGATTGGCCCAGATCAACACGCATCTGGATCCAATCGACTGGCGCGGATCACGCGGACTGGCCGACCAGGACATGTTGATCGCGAAAACCACTCTGCTGCTGCAAGATCGCCGCGGGGGTCGCGCAGACAACGCCGAGCCCTTTGGCATCTTGACCCACCATCTGGTTCATGATGAGGACATCTGGGCCTTTACCCACGACCTGCTGCACCGGCTGCTGAACGGGCCGGGCTTTGTCTGGTCTGCCCCCCAAGCCGATTGAAAACGGAGATCTGAATGAGCCGACTGGATTCCATGCTGCGCCGCCTGACCGCACAACGCGACGGTTTGAATTGGGCGGTAGATCAGATCTCGGGTATGGCAGGCGACGTGCTGGATATGGGCCTTGGAAACGGGCGCACTTATGATCACCTGCGGGAAATTCTGCCGGATCGAAGGATCTGGGTCATGGACCGCGTGCTGCAGTGCCATCCGTCCAGCACACCGCCAGCGGAAGATTTTTTGCAAGGTGAGGCCGAGCCGATGCTGCAGAAGCTGGCAGAAGGTGGACCCAGGATCGCTTTCGGTCACTACGATTTCGGGCGGGGTGTCAAGGAAGAGGACGTTGCCGAAGCGGCGCGCCTCAGCCCACTGATTGCGCAGGTGATGTTGCCCGGTGGTCTGCTAATCTCGGGCCAACCTTTGGTTGGCTTTGAACAGATAAGCGGCCCGGACACCATCGCGCCGGACCGTTACTTGTTCTATAGGGCCTGATCAGGCCACGCGCCGTCCGCGTGACCAAACGCCATTCAACGCAGGGGTGCCTTCGCGCATCCGGAACCGGATGACGTCCGCCCGGGTGCCCGACCGCAGCTCACCACGATCATCCAGCCCAACGACCTCTGCCGGTGTCTTTGTCACGGTTTTCAAACCGCGGGCAAAATCACCCCACATCTCGCCCAGTTTCATAGCAGACAGCAACAATGCGGATGGCACATAGTCCGAGGACAGTATGTCGAGATGGCCCAGCTGCGCCAGTTCATGCGCAGCGACATTGCCGGAATGCGATCCGCCCCGGATCACATTGGGTGCGCCCATCATCACCTTGATACCATGATCATGACAGGACTGCGCAGCCTCGACCGTGGTCGGGAATTCGGCAAGGGTGATCCCGTGACCGGCCGAAACGCGCACCTGTCCAACCGTCGTGTCATCATGGCTGGCCAGCATTGCACCAAACCGTTTGGCCGCTTTTACCGTCTCAACCTCGTGCAGATCACCATAGCGGTCGCGCATCGCCTTAAGGTCGGCCACGTGTTGCAGAAATCCATCTCCCTCAAGCCCCAGTTTGCCTTTCAGATACGCTTCCAGTTTCGACAAATCGCGGAACTGCCGTTGTCCGGGCGTGTGGTCCATGAGTGAGACCAGACCAACACGGTCTTCGGGCCCAAATTCGTTTAATTCTTCGGCCAGGGTTTCCGAGCAGACCTCGGCCCGCAAATGCAGAAAATGGCTGATCTTCAGCGCATCCTGTTCCCGCAATTGCCACAGTTCACGCGACAGACCGCGCGCGTATTTGACATAGCGTTGCCCGGACGGGATCGAGCCTATCCGCATCGCGTCGAACACCGTCGTGATCCCGGTACTGGCCAGTTCGGCATCATGGGCCAGAATAGCGGCTGCATGAGGCCAGTCGACCTTGGGCCGCGGCTGAATGTGGCGCTCAAGGTTGTCCGTGTGAAGTTCGACCAGACCAGGGCAGACATAATCCCCTTCGCAGTCAATTACGCCAGCGGGAACAGCCGGGCCGGTCGCGACCTCAGCAATCGTATCCCCCACAATCCGAAGGCTGCCCACGACCGTCTCATCGGGAAGAACAAGCGTGGCATTGGCAAGTATCATTTCTTCTGTCATCTGAACTTCACAAGGTTTGAGCTATTGGAAAGGCCACGCATAGGAGGCCAATGTGACATTCACGCGATACGCGATCTATTTTGCGCCACCGGCTCAGGCCGAATGGACAAGCTTTGCGACCCAATGGTTGGGCTGGGACATGGAAGCCGGAACCGAAGTTGCGCATCCTGTCATTGACGGCGTGGACGTCGGAGCCGCGACCGATGTTCCGCGCAAATACGGTCTTCACGCGACGTTGAAGCCGCCGTTTCGCCTGAACAAGGGGCAATCTCTGACCGACTTGCAAGATGCCTGCAAACGGTTGGCCGGAACGCAACCGCCCGTCACGCTGGACGGGTTCGAGATCGCCCGGCTGGGTCGTTTTCTGGCCCTGCAGCCGGTAGGTAATACCGACGCGCTGAACGCGCTTGCAGCGGCTTGCGTCCGCGAACTTGACAGCTTTCGCGCCCCCGCGCCCGCCGCGGAACTGGACCGCCGACGTGCCTCGGGCCTGACGCCGGAACAGGACGCCAACCTGCTGCTTTGGGGTTACCCTTACGTGATGGACACGTTCCGCTTCCACATCACCCTCAGCGGAAAACTGGACAAACCCACGCTGAAAACCGTGCAGCTCGCATTGGAGGACCATCTGGTTCCCCTGCTGCCCGCCCCATGTCAAATCAAGGATTTGGCGCTTATGGGCGAAGCCGAAGATGGGAGGTTTTGTCTGATCCATCGCTACACGCTTTCCGGTTGAAGCCCGGCAAGGATCGCATCAATCGTGACCTCCAGCGGCCCGGAATTATCAACTTCGATCACGCGGTTCAGCCCGTCCGGCAGGGGCGTGCCAGCCCGTCCCAGACGACGTGCCTGATCAGAGGCGCTTTCCCGCCCGCGTACAAAGAGGCGCTGCGCCAGCACCTCAGGGTCCGCTGTCAACGAAATCACGATCAGGTCGCCAAAAACCGCTTGCGCGTTCAACAGAACCGAACGGGACAGATTGACCAACAGCGCATTCGCCGTTTGCCGCTGGTCATCGATTTCAATCGGAATGCCATAGTGCAGCCCATGCGCGCTCCAGTGCAACGCAAAGGCTCCGTCCAGCACCATCTGTTCGAAGACTTCAATCGACACCCGGTCAAAATCCTCGCCTTCTTCGCCCTCGGGACGAGTAATCACCCGGCGAACCCGTCTGATACCTGGCGACGCCGCGACCAGCGCCTCCATGACGCTGTCTTTACCGACGCCAGACGGACCAACAACGGCTATGACCGGCGCAAGGCTCATGCCGCCATTCCCGGAGTGAACTTGGACACGTTGATCTCACGATCACAGACCCGGCTGCGCGCTTCGATATCGTGGAAGATGCCAACAATCGCCGCGCCGCGTTCTTTGGCCTCTTCGATCAAAGACAGCACCGTTTCGCGATTTTGCGCATCCAGTGAGGCAGTCGGTTCGTCCAACAGCATCGCAGGGTAATCATGCGCAAATCCACGTGCGATGTTCACCCGCTGTTGCTCACCACCCGAAAAAGTGGTCGGGCTCAGGCTCCATAGTCTTTCGGGAATGTTCAACCGCCCCAACAAACCCGCCGCCTTATCCAGCGCCGCTTGCTTGTCGCATCCAACGGCCAACAGCGGCTCGGCCACCACCTCAACCGTCGGAACCCTGGGGACCACGCGCAGGAACTGACTGACATAGCCAAGCGTCTCACGCCGCAAAGTCAGAATTTCGCGCGGTTCGGCCTTGGCAACGTCCAGATCACCGACAAGAACCTGTCCTGATGCGGCCAGATAATTCCCATAGATAACCCGCATCAGCGTTGATTTTCCTGCCCCCGAGGCTCCGGTCAGGGCGACGCATTCACCTGCGGCGACTTTCAGCGATGCACCCTGCATCACCGGAATTACGGCACTACCCTGATTATGCAGGGTAAAGCTTTTGCTGACATTGATAAGCTCAATCATAGCACTTCATCTTTTTCCAAACACTCAAACCTGCAAAACGCTGGACACGAGCAACTGCGTGTAGGCATGTTGTGGATCGTCCAGAACCTGATCGGTCAACCCGGCCTCGACCACATGACCGTTTTTCATCACCATTAGTCGATCCGCCAGCAGGCGCACGACGGCGAGGTCATGGGTGACGATGATCGCGCTCAACCCCATCTCACGCACCAACCCGCGCAGCAGATCCAGCAGACGCGCCTGAACGGAAACATCCAGCCCACCCGTTGGTTCATCCATGAATACGAGGCGCGGCCCCGTGACCAGATTGCGGGCAATCTGCAATCGCTGCTGCATCCCGCCAGAAAAGGCCGACGGGCGGTCATCTACACGAGATTCCTCAATCTCAACCCGGCCCAGCCAGTCGATCGCACGGGCCCGGATGTCGCCATAGTGGCGATCCCCCACCGCCATTAGACGCTCACCAATATTGCCGCCAGCACTGACCGACATCCGCAGGCCATCGCGCGCATGCTGATGTACAAAGGCCCAGTCCGTTCGGCTCAGCATCCGGCGTTCCGGTTCGAACATGGTGACCGTATCCACTGGGCCATCAGCACGTGTGTCAAAAATCACCTGCCCTGCATCGGGTTCCAGATGACCGGCCATGCAATTCAACAGCGTCGACTTGCCCGATCCGCTTTCACCCACGATCCCCATTACTTCTCCAGGGAAGAGATCAAAACTCACATCCGAGCACCCGATCCGCGCGCCATAGCGCTTTTCGATGCCTTTGACCTGCAATAAGGGGGTCATGCCGCATTCTCCTCGGCCAATCGGCCCTTGTGGCCCGCTTCGCGGCGTGACCGGCAATAATCGGTGTCGGAACAGACGAACATCCGGTTGCCTGCATCATCCATGATCACTTCGTCGAGATAGCTATCCTCTGCCCCACAAAGATCGCATGGGTGATCGGCCTTGGTGGCCTCAAACGGGTAATCCTCGAAATCCAGACTGACGACCTTGGTATGCGGCGGAACCGCGTAAATCCGCTGTTCACGTCCCGCACCAAACAGCTGGATCGCGTCCATCTCAAGTTTTGGGTTGTCGAATTTCGGGATCGGCGACGGATCCATCACGTAGCGGTCCGACACTTTCACCGGATAGGCATATGCGGTCGAAATCGCCCCGTGCTGGCTGATGTCCTCGTACAGCTTCACATGCATCAGCCCATATTCTTCGAGGCTGTGCATCTTGCGGGTCTCGGTCTCACGCGGTTCCAGAAAGCGCAGAGGTTCCGGGATCGGCACTTGATAAACGATGATCTGGTCCTTGCGCAGCTTCGCCTCGGGGATGCGGTGGCGGGTCTGGATGACAGTGGCCTTTTCGGTTTCCTCGGTCGTTTCCACACCTGCCGTGTTCTCAAAAAACTTGCGGATCGACACAGCATTGGTGGTGTCATCGGCACCCTGATCGATCACTTTAAACGTGTCTTCGGGTGTTAATGTTGCGGCTGAAACCTGCACTCCACCGGTGCCCCAGCCATATGGCATCGGCATTTCACGGCTGGCGAATGGCACCTGATAACCGGGCACAGCCAGACCTTTCAGAATGGCGCGCCGGATCATTCGCTTGGTTTGTTCGTCCAAATATGCGAAGTTATACTCATTCATTTTGATGTATCACTTTGTTTTTGGTGTTTTTGTGGACGTATTTCTGTTGGGCGCACTGTTATTGGCGCTATTGGTGTATCTTTTCTTTCACTCTCGTCATGCGAAGCGTCGACGTCGTGCGCAAAGGCGGGATCCAAATGGCGAATGGAGTTCGGTTGGCGCGCGCACGGACCCGCCACCCGGTAGAAACCTGCGACGCCCGTAAGGCAGGTTTGGCAATTCGTCAGCTTGGTGCGCCCCAGTGGAGATGCAGACGCAGTCCAGCTCATAAGCGACCCCTTGCACACAGCTCGGCCTCCAACACTTGAGGAGAGGTAGAGTGGACGCTGCTTTTGCAAACGGACTGCGCGGCGTCTTCGAACGCCAGTTCGTCGGCCCATGCCAAGTGGGGCTGCCAGTCGAGCAACAGATCACCGATATCGAACACGGCAGCCATCATTCTGCGGCCTCCTTTGGCGTGATCCGCTCTTCGGCCTCACGGCTCAGTTTGCGGACCAGTTCCAGTTCGGACTGAAAGTCGACGTAATGCGGCAGTTTGATATGTTCCAGGAATCCGGTCGCCTGAATGTTGTCCGCGTGGCTGAGGACGAATTCCTCGTCCTGCGCGGGTGCGCCCAGATTGTCTTCGCCCAACTCTTCCCAACGCAGGGCGCGATCCACCAAAGCCATCGCGATGGATTTCCGTTCAGACTGACCAAACACCAAACCATAGCCACGGGTGAATTGCGGGGGTTCCGTCTTGGAACCTTTGAACTGGTTCACCGTCTCGCATTCGGTCAATTCGATTTCGCCGATGTCGATGGCGAAACCCAGTTCCGGGATGTCCATTTCCACTGCAACCTTTCCGATCCGCAACTCACCGACGAAAGCGTGATTGCGGGCGTAGCCGCGTTGGGTGGAATAGGCCATGCCCAGCACAAACCCCTCGTCCCCGCGGGTCAGGGATTGCAGACGCAGGGGGCGGTTCGACGGAAACTCCATCGGTTCGCGGGTCAGATCACCCGGGGTAGTGTCACTGGCGGGTTCATCCTGAATGATGTCCTCGCCCTTCAGGAACTCAGTGATATGCGGCGTCGCCTCGGTGCGGGGTTGCGCCGTAGGCGCCGCCGGAACCTCACCTTCTGCGGCCAGTTTGAAGTCCAGCAATCGGTGTGTGTAATCAAAGGTTGGCCCCAGCACCTGCCCGCCCGGCGCATCCTTGAACGTGGCCGAAATCCGGCGATCACACGCCATCTCATCAGTCTTAACCGGGTTCGAATAGCCAAATCGCGGCAATGTCGTCCGATAGGCTCGGATCAGAAAGATCGCTTCGATCAGATCACCGCGCGATTGTTTGATGGCCAGGGCCGCCAAATCGGGGTCGTACAAGGACCCCTCGGCCATCACCCGATTGACCGCCAAACCCAGCTGTTCGCGGATTTGGGCGATGCTCAGTTCGTCAATGTCGGTTGCGCCGCGTCTTTCTTCCGCCAACCAGGCATGTGCGTTTTCGATGGCCGTCTCGCCACCCTTGACTGCAACATACATTGCCTAGGCCTCCACACTGATTTGGGTACTGCGAGGCAGGGCCGCCACCCGGTCGCCGCAGGTAAAAAAGAAGTCACATCCAAGCGGGTACAAAGCCGCGTTGGCCTGCATTGCCAGAGCATCCGGCAAGGAAAGCCGCGCAGTGTCTTTGATCCCTGGACCACTTAGAATGGCACCTGCTTGTTGCAGCGCGTCACATTCAACAATCAAGGTGGCCGAGCGATCTGGGTATTCTGCGGTACCGATACGAAATGATCCCAGTGGGCTGAGCTCGGCCCAACTCCCTACGGCGAAATCTGCTACAGCAGCCTGTGAAATGGGCACACCTGTGTGAAAGGTCAGCCACTCGCGCACCGCATCGTTGTTGAACGCGCCCGCCAGATGGACCTTTGTCTCGGGGTCACACAAAGTCAGCAGCAAGGTTCCTGCTGCGATCGATAGGGGCTTTGGCGGTTGCGCACCCCTCAGGTCACGGATTTCTCCGGGCTGGGCCATTACGGTCATGGTGGCGCGGAATGCATGCGCGGCCTGGACCGGTGCATTCTGAAAACCCCCGGAAAATTGGGTCTGCGCCGTCATGTGTCCTCTCCCCTTACCATGGTGAAAAACTCAACCTTCGTCGCTGCGGCTTTGGAGGCGCGATCTGTTCTGGCGGACTGCATCTGACCCTTGAGCGGTGCGATCACTTGGTCATGAACTGCACCCGCATCCGAGGTCTGCATCAAGGCATCAATCAACGCGGCCGCCTGGGCCTTGGACTTGGACCGGCCCTGCACGTATCCATGCCCAACCGTTCCATCCTGCAGCACCAGAGAACACCGCGTGACGGTCATTTCGCCAATGTTGAACCGAGCGCCAGTGCCACCAGTGCGCCCGTGCACCATGACGCCGCCCACTTCGGGGCTGCGCAGCCATTCAAAATTCGGGCGTACTTCGTACTTGTCCCAAAGGGGCATCAGCGCGCTTTCGGGCGCACGCGCCAGCAGGCCCATCCAGTCCTGTCGCGTTGCCTTAGAATTATATGTTTGATCTGTCATCAAAGCCTCTTGGCCGGGTTGTCTACGTGATATATACAACTAGACAAATACTACATCCCGCTGCTGTAGCTGGCAATCCGCAACCTTGTGAAGATTTGATGACATGAGAAAAACACCTGTCTGGAAAAGCATCGCCCTGAACCTGACATCCGACATTGCGGAAGGTCGGTACAACACCGGCGACCGCCTGCCGACCGAGGCACAACTGGCGGCAAAACACGGGGTCAACCGCCATACGGTACGGCGCGCGTTGTCGGATCTGGCGGACCAAGGTCTGGTGCATGCCCGTCGCGGAGCCGGTGTCTTTGTCGCGGCCCGTCCGACCGATTATGCCATCGGAAAGCGCGTCCGATACCACAAGAGCATCTCGGCCAGCGGTAAGATTCCCGGCAAAAAGATCCTGACACTCACAACGCGCGCCGCAGATGAAACAGAAGCAGAGGCCCTGGAGATCGCTTCAGGCGACCAGGTACACGTATATGACGGACTGTCTCTGGCGGATGGGCAGCCAATCGGGCTGTTCCAAAGTGTCTTTCCCGCGGACCGCTTGCCCGGCATTCTTGAGGCGCTATCCGAGACAGAATCGGTAACGAAGGCTTTGCAGCACTGCGGTGTTAAGGATTACACCCGCATCTCAACCCGCCTGAATGCGCGCGCGGCGACGGCAACACAGGCCCTGCACCTGCGACTGACAGAAGGTGCGCCTGTACTGTATTCCGTCGGCATAAACGCAGATCCTAATGGTCTGCCGATTGAATTCGGGCGAACCGTATTTGCCGGAGATCGGGTCACCCTGACGCTGAACGAGGACTAGGCCGTAGCGACCCTCCCGCCCGTCTTCGACCTCCTGACTGAGGTCTCATCCCGTTGGGCTTACCCCAATCCCAAAAGGACAAGCCTATCATGCGCTCGGCGACGATGTTGACGTGCCAATTGGCTCGTCGGCTCATGCCGGGTTCCAAATTGTTTTGGCCCAGTAACATCTGCCATTCATAACTGGAGAACTGGGAGCGCTGATCAGAGCGGGCAGTGAACTTACTTGCGGGCTAAAGGTCTTGGCAAAGGCCCATACCGATCTCGATCTAGTCCTTGACCAATACACAAGGACGGCCAATCGTGTGATCAAGCTCATTCAATTGGATGAGGCTCAGGCCCGATCCGAGGTCGGATCTCTGCGCGACACATCAGAGGCCATCGAGGCCTTTCTGAAACGCCACCTGAGCGATGAGGAAGACCTTGCGGTTCCAATCATCCTGCACCACCGCCTAAGAGGGTAAGGCCACACATGACCGACCATTCCAAACAGGAAGATCAGGCCCATGCCTCAGAACGCCGCGCACGAGGAGAGTTCGTGCGCGGCGTCAGTGGATTCCGACATGCTATCGGCGATCCAGAGTTCCCGGCTGAACCAGGGCGCTATCACCTGTTTGTTGCGCTGAATTGCCCATGGTGTCATCGGGTGACGCTGGCGCGCAATGTGTTGGGTTTGCAGGACAGCATTTCGATGGATGTGGTCTTTCCCAATCGCACCACAGAAGACGACCCAGAGGGTCCGAACAACTGGCAGTTCGCCCCCGAGCTTGTTGCTTCGGCAACTGGGGCGACGTTGCCTGAATGCACCATGGAAACCGCAACGGGACAAGGTTTCAGGTTGGTTCGCGAAATCTACCGGACTGAAGGCTCAGAAGAACGTTCAGTTCCGATCCTGTATGACAAAATAGCCGGCCATATCGTCAACAATGAAAGCGCAGAGATCATTCGAATGTTGAATGGCAATGCGGCGCTGCTGGGCAGCTTCTGCAATGAAGCCAACCGGCCCAACCTTTACCCGTATGATCCTGCGATCCGGGCTGAAATTGACGAACTGAACGTGCAAATCTACGTCGCAATCAACAACGGGGCATACAAGGCCGGGTTCTCGTCTGATCAAAACGTCTATGCCGCCAGTTTCGGGACTTATTTCAAAACATTGGCGCAGTTGGAAGAACGCTTGACCAGCGATGGCAGACCATTTCTTACCGGGAACCGTTTTACAGAAGCCGATCTACGGCTTTTCCCAACCCTCTACCGCCATGATCCGGTTTACTACCTGCGCATGAAGCTAAATGGCGCCAAGATCCTTGATTACCCGCACCTCTGGCACTGGCTTTGTCGCGTCCATGACCTGCCCGGGGTGGCGAAAAGCAGTTCATTGGATCACTGTCGGCAAGGGTATTTCGGCCGAAGCTGGAACGGTGTCATTCCCGCAGGCCCGTTCGTGCCGATGACGTACCCAAAAGCTTATGGGCATCCTGAACTGGCGGTTCAGCACGGGGCTTCGTCGGTCATTCCCAAGACAAATGTTTAAAGCGCCGAAGCAGCGAACTTGGTATAAACTGGCACGGATTTTTCCAACCAAGAGAGGGATATTGCCATGGGAATTCGGCAGACTGAGGGACGCAAACGGCTTTATGACAGTGTTCTCGACACCGTAGGTGACACGCCCTGCATTCGGATCAACAAGATCGCGCCGTCGCATGTGACAGTCTATGTGAAATTCGAGGCTTTCAATCCTGCAGCTTCGGTCAAGGATCGATTGGCGCTGAACATTATCGAGGCGGCGGAACGTGACGGGCGGCTGAAACCTGGACAAACTGTTGTCGAGGCCACATCCGGCAACACCGGGATCGGCCTTGCGATGGTGTGTGCTGCCAAAGGGTATCCCCTGGTGTTGACCATGGCCGACAGCTTCTCGGTAGAACGCCGCAAGCTGATGCGCTTTCTGGGGGCGAAGGTCGTGCTGACGCCGCGCGCGCAAAAGGGCTTTGGCATGTATGTCAAAGCCAAGGAACTAGCCGAACATAATGGATGGTTTCTGGCCAGCCAGTTCGAGACGTCGGCAAATGCTGACATTCACGAGAACACCACTGCCCGAGAAATCATGGCAGATTTCGAAGGTGAGCGGCTGGATTACTGGGTCACCGGCTATGGCACCGGCGGAACGGTTTCCGGTGTCGCGCGCGTTCTTCGGAAAGAACGCCCCGGCACAAAAATCATCCTGACAGAGCCCGCCAACGCAGCGATTGTGTCATCGGGTTACACAAACACCCGCAACGAGGGTCACCAGCCCACCGAAAGCCATCCGAATTTTGAACCTCACCCCATTCAGGGCTGGACCCCAGACTTTATCCCATGGGTTCTGCAAGAGGCGATCGACAAAGATTACTACGATGAATTGATCCCTGTCCCCGGTGCCGAGGGGATTGAATGGTCCAGACGGCTGGCGTCGGAAGAAGGGATTTTCACGGGAATATCTGGTGGCTCGACGTTTGCTGTTGCTATGAAAGTAGCCGAGCAAGCGCCAAAGGGATCCGTTTTGCTGGTAATGTTGCCAGACACGGGCGAGCGCTATCTCTCCACACCACTTTTCGACGGGATCGAAGAAGATATGACCGAAGACGAGCGCGTGATTTCGATGTCGACCCCTTCGGCACAGATGGCCGCTGAATAGGCAAAGCACACTTCATCTGGACGCTTCTATGACTATGGCATTCGGGACGGTCTGCGCCCCGAATGCGCTTTTCGCAGCTCGCTCACAACCTTCGGAACACGCGGGTCACTCTGTTGTCGAATTCGCACAAGACGTCGTCACCCGAATGAATTCTTATCGCTAAATCAATTGTATATGCCCGGGCGTTTCGCCGATTTTCGGGTTTGAAGCTTGACTCGGCGACCCTCCCTTCGTGCATGATGGAAGAATAAGCATCGTATTTTAGCTGCTTTTTCGAACGGTCTGAATTCTCAGGAGGCGGACGATGGAAGCTATTGTTAACGGCATTAACTCTATTCTTTGGAACTACGTCCTGATCTACGGGTTGCTCGGCGTCGGCGTATTTTTCACCATTCGTCTGGGCGCGCTGCAGTTTCTACATTTTGGCGAGATGATCCGAGTTCTGACCTCGTCCAAATCCACTGACAAACGCGGAATAACACCGTTTCAGGCACTGACCGTTAGTCTGGCGTCACGCGTTGGCACCGGGAACCTGGCCGGTGTCGCTGTGGCTTTGACCCTGGGTGGCCCCGGCGCAATCTTCTGGATGTGGATCGTAGCCTTGGTCGGGATGGCCACGGCTTATTCCGAAAGCACTCTTGCGCAACTTTACAAGGTCACGTCTTCGAACGGGAGGTACCGTGGCGGTCCTGCTTTTTACATGGCGAATGCGCTGAACGCGCCCTGGGCCGGTGTGATCTTTTCGATCTGCCTGATCGTCAGTTTCGGTCTGGTTTTTGTCGCCGTCCAATCCAACTCAATCGCCGAGGCGTTCGAAGGCGCGTTCGGGTTGAACAAATTGATTGCTGGTCTGGCGCTGGCGGCTGCCGCTGCTGTGGTCATTTTTGGCGGCATCCGAACCATTGCCCGGTTTGCCGAAATCGTCGTGCCGCTCATGGCCGGGCTTTACCTGTTGCTGGCCTGCGTCGTCGTTGTCCTGAACCTGCCACAGGTGCCTGCAATGCTGTGGTCTATCGTTGCAGGAGCCTTTGGCCTTCAGGAAGCCGCAGGCGGCGTCACAGGTGGCGTGATGGCAGCAGCGCTCAATGGTATCAAGCGCGGGTTGTTTTCAAACGAAGCTGGCATGGGTTCGGCCCCCAATATCGCAGCTGTTGCCACACCGGCTCCGCATCATCCTTCGAGCCAGGGATTGGTTCAGGCGTTTGGCTGTTTCGTGGATACCATACTGGTCGCCACCGCGACCGCATTGCTGATCCTGCTGTCTGGCGCTATCGAACCGGACGGGGCCACCGGTATGCGTCTAACTCAGGATGCGGCAGCGGTCCATCTGGGTGAAATCGGCCGCCATTTTATCGCAATCGCAATCGTGTTTTTTGGCTTTACGTCGATATTGGGCAATTACTCATACGCAGAAAACGCCATGACGTTTCTGAAGCTGGAAGGCAAAGTGCCCATCTACATCTTGCGCCTGGGTTGTCTTGCCATGGTCGTCTGGGGCGCGGTGCAAGCGGTCAGCACAGTGTTCAATTTTGCAGATGCAGCCATGGGCGTAATGGCAACCATCAACCTGGTCGCCATCGTGCTGCTGTCGGGCACAGTGTACAAACTGACCGTGGACTATTTCACGCAGCGCAGACAGAATCTTGAGCCCCGCTTTGTGGCAAGCAAATTCCCTGAATTTGACAAAGGCGTAGATCACTCGGTCTGGACGGAGGAGGCACATGCCGAGCCCCAGCGTGATTGAAACCGGCGAATTGCAGGTCATTCTGGATGACATCGCCGATCGGGTAGCCGGCATGTCCGACCGCGGGAAGGTCGCCCAGTATATTCCCGAACTTGCCAGTGTTGACCTGAACCAGTTCGGCATCGCTGTCGCGCCCATTGACGGCGCACCTGTTTCGGCCGGAAATGCGGACACGCTGTTTTCCATTCAAAGCATTTCCAAGGTTTTTTCCCTGACAGAGGCCCTGCAACATGTGGGCGCGACCCTTTGGCAACGTGTGGGGCGCGAACCTTCGGGCGATCCGTTCAATTCAATCGTCCAGCTCGAACATGAACGTGGAATTCCCAGAAACCCGTTTATTAACCCCGGCGCCATCGTCGTGGCCGACGTTCTGCTAGAAGACCGAAGCTCTGATGAGGCGGTCAACGATGTACTGAACCTTTGCCGGACGCTCGCAGAGGATGCGTCCATTCAAGTGGATAAAGCCGTTGCAGACTCCGAGATGCGGACAGGGTCCAGAAACAGGGCACTTGCGCATTTCATGAAAGCCGAGGGAAACCTAAAAGCGCCGGTCGAAGATGTTCTGTCGCTGTATTTCCGCCAATGCAGCATCGCCATGTCGTGTCGTCAGTTGGCGGTTGCGGGCCGCTATTTGGCCGCCGCAGGCCAGAACCCTGCAGACGGTTCAACCGTTCTGTCCGCGCAGCGCGCCCGCAGAGTGACTGCGCTGATGATGATGTGTGGATCTTATGACGCCTCGGGCGAGTTTGCATTCCGCGTCGGACTTCCTGCCAAAAGCGGTGTCGGCGGCGGCATCCTGTGTATTGTTCCAGGCGTCGCAGCCGTCACAGCCTGGAGCCCGGGACTGGACGCAAAAGGCAACTCTCATCTGGCAAGCATTGCATTTCAGGAACTGGTCCGCGCAACCGGTTGGTCAGTGTTCGGGCCAAGTATTTGACTGCCGAAACACGCCGTTCACTCACGCCGCTGCGCTCGTACATTCCGCGTGGTTTTGCGCAACCTTCCGGGGTTCCTCCTGTCAGCCGCTAAGACACGTGGCATTCGGCCGGCGTGTGACGGACTTTCCCAAGAAATCGAGAGGTAGCATCCACTCGGCTTTTGCAGCGTAGCGTTTCAACAGCAAATATAATAATGTTTCAATATGACAAACAGCCTGCGCTGTGGAGTCGGCATTCTGAAGGGGAGATTAGAATGAAATTGCAGTGTGTTTTTGTGTTGTCGATGGGCTTTGCCGCCTTATCAGCTGAAGCGCAGGAAAACCCAATTCAACACGATGCGGAATTCTATATCCTTCAAGCACAGCTTGGATCGCAATGGGCGCAGGATGACGCGGCCGTTGACGAAGCGTTGGCTGCGTTTCGGGAAAGTAACGGTGGAAACCCTCCAAATATCGTCAGTGTACTGATCGATGACTTGGGCTTTGGGGATATGGGCATCCCAGAGCTGAATGCAGTACGCGGGTATGAAACACCAAACATTAATGACTTCTCGGATCAGGCCATGCGGATGGTTCGGATGTACACCGAACCTTCGTGCACACCAACGCGCGTGGCACAAATGACCGGACGCCTGCCTGTCCGTATGGGTATGGGGAACACACAAGTTGATATTGCCGGAGAAGGCCTGCCGGGTGGCGAAATTACACTCGCTGAAGTGCTTAAGCAGGCCGGCTACTCCACGAGTCATGTTGGCAAATGGCATATGGGTGACATTTCAGAAAGCTGGGCAATGAATCAGGGGTTTGACTATGCCCAGCATGCGATTCATCAGCAGGGGCAGTTAACCATATTCCACGATGACGCGATTAAGGAGCAGGTTTCCGTAGCCATCAACGATTATGACGACAAGTATACTGTCGACAAGTGGTTCCGCCCCGACGCCTCGGCCATGATGACCGTGATTGAAGGCGAGGCCGGGGGTCCCATCCGCGAAATTAGGATGAAACCCGGCGAACGCTGGAACGCGGCCAAGTATGACGAGATGAACCAAGCCTTCCAAGACAAGACCATGGAAGAACTAGAGCGCTTGGCTGGTGGCGAGGATCAGTTCTTCCTGCAATACTGGCCGATGATCCCACTGGACAACACACGGACCGGCCGGACCGGACCAAAAAGCGCAAATGGCGGCCTTTATGTCGACAAAATGCAGTTACTTGACCAATGGCTTGGAGATCTCTTTGCCAAGATTGACGAGCTTGGATTGGCTGAGAACACCATCGTTATTGTAATGGGCGACAACGGCCATTTTACCAAATATTCACCGCAATCTGGGTTCACACCGATGATCTTCCGTGGCGGCAAGGCTGATACCACTGAAGGTGGCGTGCGAGTTGACGCCTTTATCCGATGGCCCGGCATGATCGAAGCGGACGGGCTGCTCAACAGTATCATCCACGTCTCGGACCTTTATACCACCTTGTCGCGCTTTGCCGGTGCTGATGAGTTCATACCGCGCGACCGCCTGATTGACGGAGTGGATCAATCCGCTGCGCTACTTTTTGACGATGAATCCAAATCGCGTCGCGATCACGTGATCATCTATTCGGACAAAAAACCCGAGGCGATCGTCAAGGATCAGCTCAAACTCATCTTACCGCCTCCGGGCAAGAACCCGATCGCGGCCAAGTTCTTTGACCTCTATAGAGATACTCGTGAAGAATTTTCAGTCTCGACCGAGGTTGGCGCATGGGGCGGCCAGGAGTTTGTGCGCATCTTGGGTCGTCACATGGCACGAAAGGAAAAATTCCCGGATGTGCCTCCAGCTTATGGCGCGCCCTATGAGGGGATCGAAAACACCCGCCCCGAAACCCAGCTAGCCGTAGATGCGTTTCTCATAAAACGCGCGGCACCACAGCAATAATCCCTGACCGCCCGCAGTTTTCCCGCAGGCGGCCTATTGGAACCCGAATATAGGATAACCATATGGCAGAAAACATCATTTTCGCTCTGGGTTTAGTCGTTTCACTGGGTATCGGGTTCGTCTATTTCCGCGATCTTGGCGACATTTCGCAAATGGTGCTTAAGGTTAAACGCAAAAACATGATCCGGTTTATCCGGCACGAATACCGCCTGATCGCAGTGGGGTTGAGCGGATTTGCCATCGCTACGCTTGCGCATTTCATTCTGGGCGGCGGGCCGTTCTGGCTGTGGCTGGTCGCGACGCTATTGGTTCTTGTTCTGTATGGATTTCCCTATGTGTGGGTCCATCTGGGGCTGAGGAACCAACTCAACAATGCGGCCTTCTTTCCTATTGCCGAGGCGCAAAAATTCATCGGCCCAACCGCGCCGGTCATCGTTATTGAAAACAATGGTCACGCCCGCGCGCATCCCGATGCGCAAATCATGCGACCCCATTTGGCCGGCAATGCTGACGGGCTGGGTGGCGAAGATATCGTCATGACCTTTTGCGCGATGGCCAACCTTGGGCAGGGCTATGCCCCCCGTATCGAAGGCAACCGGCTGGATCTTGAAGTGCTGGCCCAACATGGCAACAACCTGATCCTGCGGGACAACGAAACCGGGGAACCCATCCAGCAGATCTATGGGTTTCGCGAGACGGATCGCGATACTGGCGCGGATGGGCCCGCCTGCCCTGTGCGCCCCGAAGCAAAGATGCAGCCCTGGCCCACGTATCGGATGACGTTCCGCGGATTTCAAAAAGCGTTTCCCGATGGCGAGGTGTATCTGAACACGCCCTCGCCCAACCCAATCTTGCGGCTGCTGGACATGGTGACCGAGATAACCTTTGGCTGGGGGATCGCACGCCAGCATCAGGAAGATGCGCCCGTCATGGACAACATGGACAGTGCGGACAATCGGCTTCCGAACAAGACCTATGTCTGGGGGATCACGATCGGCAATGATGCCGCCTGCTGGACCGATGATTTCGTGGTCGAGAATGACTGGATCGTAAACGCAAATGTCGGTGGGCGTGACGTGGTTGTCAGTCTGGACCCAAAGTACGAAAGCCTTGGCGTTTGGTACAATGACAAAGGCCAGCCCATCACCCGCTGCGATTTCTGGGGGATGTCGGATCAGGGAAAACTGCAACGCGTCGAGACCCTGCGAGCGGGTGTATTCTGGCATGTCTGGTCCGAGTTCTTTCCGGAAACCGATATCAACCGTGTCGGTGCGCGCGTACAACAGTCTGGCGAAGCCGCTGAATGAGTGAGCAATCAGATCAGATTGCCAAATTGGAACAAACGGAGGATCAAAATGGTCTTTAAGAGGGCAATAACAACCGCTGCGTGGGCCGTGGCGACCTGGATTCCAATGACAACTGCCGCTGTGGCGCAGCAGTCCGATTGGTCCTATGAGGCAACAATATACCTGTTCATGCCTGAAACAGAGGTTACGCAAGAAACGGCCCGCGGCACCGTTGATGGAACGCTGAGTTTCTCTGACGCGCTGAAGAATCTCGATCTGGCCTTCATGGGCGTCTTTGGTGCATCGAACGGTCGCTGGTCACTATTGGCCGACTACAACTATGTGGACGTCTCTTTCAGCAATGACACGCCCGGTCCGGCAAGCTCTGGTCTTGAAACCTCTCTCACAACGCAATTTTTCAGCGGCTATGTTGGGTACCGGGCTTATACTACAGATACGTCCTACGTGGACTTGGTTGGCGGTTTCCGCTGGTTTCGGACGCAGACCGATTTCACCGTCCTTCCCGGAGCAGCCCCGGGCCGGTCCGTCAGTGTCGATGAAAGCTGGACAGACCCGGTCATCGGTGTTCGAGCCCGCGTCGCATTCAACGACAGGTGGTCTGGCACTGGCTTTTTTGATTACGGCGGCTTCAGCAGCGACAGCGAAACATGGCAGGTCTTGCTGACTGCGGATTATGAAATCAACGACAGGTGGGTGATCCGCGGCGGTTATCGCTATATCTCTTTCGATCACGAGATTGACGGCAACGATTTCACGTTCGAACAGTCCGGCCCCATGATTGGTGCGACTTATCGGTTCTGAGGGGCTCTTTTAGCCCTTCAAACCTTACCCGATCCAAAGTCACTTAAACGACGGGGTGATCATGACCGCGTAATTGTAGGCCAGCATGGCGGCGTCTTCGCGGTTGAATTTGACTGATGAGAGCTTACGTAGGTCGACTTGCGTGGGCCCGTCAAATAGCTTTGCAACATCGACGTTCATGTGCAGGTCCACATCGCCCTCAACAGCGATATCCGGTGGCAACTGGATATCGACCTCGCGCGCGTTTTCCGAAAACCCAACGTGATAGACCAACGGCGAGACCTCTGCGCCAATCCGCAGCGTTCCTTCCATCACGACGAATTTATAGCCGACCTCCCAATTCCATGCCATTTGACTGTTGGGATCAAGATCCCCGCGCGCTTGGATCGAGCCATTGGCTTCTGGGTCTACGCCGATCATGAAACGGACGTGTTCAATGCTGCCCAGAGGAATGTCGATCAGCCTGATCGAATGGGTTGTTTCCGGATTGTCGAACCGGAGCAGATGATAGCTGTCAGGCTCAGCAAACAGTGCCCCATCTTGCGAGACGGTCAGGTTGCTGAGGTAGAGCCGAAAGTCACGAACCCTGAACGTGCCGGGCCCGCCGGGGTTTTCGTACAAGAACTCATCAAATACCAACGGATCGTCACCCATCTTCGCGTGAAAGGTCAAAGTGATCGACGTGGTGCGCTGCGGACCAAGAGCAAAGAACAGCGCTCCGCCAACGACCAACAGTATCGCAAGCCCCGTCATCCAAATACGCATCAGCTGTCTCCTCCGAAAGGATTAGAAAACTGTGTGTTTGTCAGAAAACCCTCATCCGTCAGCGTGTGCAGGAACGCGATGATGGACTGCACCTCGTCGGGCGTCATCCGCAAGCCCACAGTGTCTTGCCCGGCCTCTGGCGCGTTGTCGGCCTCAAGGATCAATGGGCTGAGCGTATCGCTGACGACTATCCCGTCATTGTAGTGATCCATGACCTCCTCCAAAGTCTCGAACCGGCCATCATGCATGTAGGGCGCGGTTACGGCGATGTTGCGCAGTGTCGGCACCTTGAAGAAACCCTTGTGCGCCGGATTGCCGGTCACGGCCATCAGGCCATCCGGCAGGTCGTCATCGGAATCCAGCCCATTGTTTGAAAACCCATCCAATGCGTCCCGAAACCCGGATGTCAAAAACTGGCTGTGGCAGTCGATGCAGTTCCCACCACGCAACGAGACCTTGGTGTCCGGATGCGCCATGAACAGTTTGCGCCCGTGTTCTTCCTGTGCGCTCAATCGCGCTTCGCCACGCAGAAACCTGTCGTATTTTGAATCCGACGAAATCAGCATTCGCATGAAGGTCGACAACGCCCGGGCCACGTTTTCGGCGCTGATTTCCCCGTATGCTTTGCGGAACATCCGTCGATAATCGCGGGTTGCCTGCAATTCAGCTACAAGCTCTTCCAAATCCTGATCCATCTCGTCCGGGTGTTGGATCGGAATCAATGCCTGCGCTTCCAACGACGTTGCGCGACCGTCCCAGAAGAACCGCTCTTGGCCCCAAAGAAGGTTGATCAAACTCATGGAGCTGAACTCCAGCTCTCCGCCAGACAATGCGGGTGACTTTGCCAGACCATCAGTGAAGGCAAGGGCCTGCATATGGCATGTCGCGCAGGACACCTGATTGTTACCGGACAGGATCGGATCGTAGAACAGGTGGCGCCCAAGGGCAAAGGCCTCTTCTGTCAGCGGGTTGTCCGGGGGCACAGCAAAGCGTCCAAATACGAAGGGCGCCGAGAAGCCAGCAACATGCGTTGCCGTGGGCCCGCGTGCGCGGTCCCAGAAGACCCACGCCGTCGCCGCGATCACCACGGCGACGGCCGCTGTCAAAAACACCCGAAGCATAACGCCCCCAGAGCATTAATGGTGGTGTACAAAACCCGAACCGAACAGCCCTTCAACGTTGTCCACACCTTTGTTGTAGCGCTCTTTGAAATTGACCTCGGCGATACGTTCGCCGGTCTCAAGATCATGGATCGTGATCGTGTGTGCGCTCAGGTCGGCAATGAAATCCACATCCGTTGGGTCGTCATCAGCCGCGTTGCCCAGATTGAGCAGGTTATTCTGAACGGCGATCAGGTCCCGGCCCGAAGCGGACGTGAAAAAGATCATGTGATGTGCACCCGGGTCGGCAACGATGTCCGGCCCGCTGGACACAAGCTCTGGCAAAGCTGCCAGTTCATAGCGCTTCACGACACCCGGTAATCCATGGGAGATGAACAGCTCATCTTCAGTGCCATAGAATTCCAGCGGAACAGCGGTTTCATTGGCCACACCACTATATATGACTTCGGCTTCACCAAAGGTTTTGGAACCGGCGTCATAGGGGATTTTCCAGGTCTCGAATCCGAACATCGTATTGGCCAGAATGGCCGGTTCAATGTCAGCATGCATGTCAGGCCGTGCGAACAGGACCTCGACCGGTGAAGATGGAAAATCCAACGGCTTTTCGTTTTCCACCACGATGTTTTGGATGGGTTCAAGCGTGTTGAGGTCTATGATCGTCAACACATTCCCCACGCCAGTCGCCATATCGGGATGTATCGTCGACGTGACCACCATGCGGTCGTCAAACGCAGATATCCCGTGTGGGTACATGATATATGGCTCACCGTCGCCAACTTGGCTTTTGCGTGCTTCGATAATTTTGACCACCTCATTAGTCTGAGTGTCAAAAACACCGACCGAGCCGCCATCATCGCCCCCAGTGCCACCCATGAAGGTCACGAACATATACTCCTGTCCGTTCGACGTGGCCCACATGATGTCCTCGCCAACGATCTGCCCTTGGGTATCCAGACAGGTAAAGCCCTCAATCACCGGCGTTCCGCTGGAATCGCGGGATAGTCCAATTTCAGCCAGGCTGCAGGACGGGTCCAAGCCGGTCGAATACAGGCGCCCGTTCGGGCTGTAGTAGAGGTGATGCAGAGGATGCTGAATATCGGGTTGCTCAACTTCGCTCAGTAGCTCTCCGAACTGGTCAGATTCCGGATCCAACTCGACAATCGCGATGCTGTGCTTTGTATCCAACGTCGGCAAACCGCGCAGTAGAACCATGCCCTGACTTTCCTCGCGGGTCTGAGACTGCGCCGGTGTTAGGCCAACCATCAACAGCCCAGAACTGATAAGCACGCTTTGCGCAAGCATTTTGATTTTCATAATTCCCCCCTTGCGATGAAACTTCTAAAAATGATTTTGAAATTCACCTTACGTGGCGTCATATCACATTCAGGAAACTGCATCAAATTGGGTTGCGATCGAGCACAAAAAAACGCCGCCCCGATCGGGACGGCGTAAGCTGAATACCTGCAGGTTGACTGCCTTATGACGCTTGGACGGCCTTCATAAAGCGGTCGCGGATCACAACCGGGTCCATCGTGATCACCGGCATCTTGGCATTGCCGCTTTCGCACTTGCTGACGATGATTGTCATTTGGCCGCTTTCCAGCGCCGCCTGCAATGCGGCGCCAGTGTCTTCGGCCTGGCACTCGACCACATTCTCGCAACCACAGGCCTGCGCCACAGCCGCCAGCGATGTCTTTTTGCCCGCGTAAGTCGGCTGATCCCCGGTCGACCCATAAGATCCGTTGTCGACAATCAGCAAGATGTAATTGTCAGCCACGTTGTTGGCGATGGTCGGCAAGGTGCCGAGGTTGGTCAGGATAGACCCGTCGCCGTCGATTACGATGACCGGCTTTGGCTGAGACAAGGCCAGACCCAGGCCGATGCTTGAGGCCAGCCCCATGGTGCCCAACATGTAAAAGTTCGTCGGCTGGTCGTCGATGGCGTGTAACTCCTGGCTGGGAATGCCAATGTTACAGACAACCAGTTGATCCCGCAGGATCGGCGCGATTTCTTTCAGGATTTCAGAACGGATCATTGGTCGCCATAGCCTCCCCAGAAATTGGCGTCGGTCAGAATGGCGACCGGCTTGTTGCACATGAACGTGTATTTCAGGATCGCATCCAGCTCTTCGACATCCGATTGATGATGAAAGTGGTAGGTCGGGATGTTCATCTGGGCCAGAAGCGCCTTGGTATGCACCGCCATCTCGACCTGGCAGGCGACGGGTTCGCGCAACTCTCCGCGATATGAGATCAACATCGGCAAAGGCATACGGTAGTATTGGATCAACGTTGCCAACGTGTTGATGGTTACGCCGATGGCCGTGTTCTGCATGATGATCGCGGGGCGTTTACCGCCCATCCAGGCACCGGCGCACAGGCCCATACCCTCATCCTCTTTGTTCGACGGAATGTGAAAGATGTCTTCACGCGCGTCGATTTCGTCGATAACGCCTGCCAATTGCTTGCACGGAACCGTGGTGACGAATGAGATGTCGTTGGCCACCAGATCGTCGGTGATCTTTTTGTCTATGTTCATGTCCGATATGTAAATCCTGTATGGGCGCTATAGGCGCGATTGACGGGTTAAAGCCTGCGGTGCACATGCACGGCGCAAGGCGCATGACGGACGACACGCGAGGCGGTCGATCCCAGAAAATAGTCGCTGACGCCCGGTTCGTGCGAACCGATGACGATGCAGTCAAATTTGTTTTGTGTCGCAAAGTCGATCACCGTGCGAGCCGTGTGACCTTTGACAATCTCGGCCTGAACGCCTTCAAGCCCCGAAACTTTTTCCCGCAACAAGGTGCGTGCCGCGCGAAAGCCTTCGGCGACGACATCCTTGTCGAGATAGGCACTGACAGAGCCCTGAGGCATCTCGTAGACATGCAGGGCCACGATCTCGGCCCCTTCTGCCGACAAGGCTTTGGCGATTTCCAAAGTGTGCGGCGAAATCCCATGATCCAGCGCCATTGGGACGAGAATTTTTTTATACATGAATACCTCCGTTTCTGCCTGGACTAGACCCAGGGTGCGAGGATGATCTTAGGTGCGGCCACAGCACCTTTCCGCAAATCGCGAAAGGCGTCGGCAGCTTCAGACAAGGCCCGTTCCTGTATCCAGTTCAACGGGCCCAAACGGCCATCGAATATCGCCTGCGCGGTTTTTCTGAAATCATCGGCAGTATAAGTATAGGTGCCGATAAACGTGATCTCCTGCAAGGTCATACGACGTATATCCAAACCGCCGGCATCCTCACCCAACCCAACATGCACGATAACGCCTCCCGGCTGAACGTGATGGGAAGCGGCAGCACGGGTTGCAGAATACCCCACAGCGTCAACAACCAGTGAGAACGTATCATCCGTGGCTTCAACCACATTGAAAGAGCCCAAACTCTGCAAATAGGCGCGCCGCATATCATTCGGTTCGATGATGACAATATCGTCAACGCCGACCGCCGCCAGTGCCAAAGCTGCCGCCACACCAATCGCGCCGCCGCCAATCACCAACGCATCACGCGCCATACCCTGATGCAGCGCCTCAAGACCCAAACGAACCGCGTGCCAGCTAACCGCCAATGGCTCAGCCAAAGCCGCCTGCTGAAATGATATATGGTCCGGCACCTCAACCAGATTTGCATCCGGCATTGCGACATATTGAGCAAAAGCCCCTTCACGCGGTGGCATCGAGATGATCTGCCGACTGGAACACAGGTTTTCCCGACCTGACTCACACGCTGGGCAAACACCGCAGTTGACCAAAGGATTGATCGTTACGCGCGTACCGTCGCGTGGACCTCCTACAATCGTCCCTGCGGCCTCGTGGCCCAGAATAAGCGGCGCAGGCCGGCGCGCGTCGTGACCCAAATAGGCGTGCATGTCCGAGCCGCAAATCCCGACGGCCTCGACCCGTATCAGTTGCTCACCTATGTCCGGCGCGGCATCTGGCACGTCCTCGTAAGCCAAAAGCTCAACACCCTGATAAACAAGCGCTTTCATTTCGCTGTAAACCCTCCGTCAACCATCAAAACTTGCCCTGTGACGTAGTCTGACGCCCGTGAGCACAAAAACAGGATCGGCCCATCGATATCCTCCATCTGCCCGTTTCGGTTCATACAGGTTTGTGCCGCGTTACGGGTTGCCCGGTCGGGGTCATCGAACACGGCCTGGGTCAGCTCGGTCGGGAAAAACCCCGGCCCGATGGCGTTTGCAGTGATGCCGTCAGCGGACCATGCCTCGGCCATGGCCCGCGTCAGTTGCCCAACCCCGGCCTTACTGGCTCCGTATGCAATACCGCCCGGAAAAGCCCGCGTGGTCTGGAGCGAGGCGAAATTCACGATCCGCCCCCATCCGCGTTCTTTCATTGCAGGAACCAATGCCTGGCTTAGGAAAAACGGCGCGCTCAGGTTCAGCTCAAGCGTCTTGTCCCAGCCTTCGGCGGTCACGTCATCTGCCACTTCGCGCGTATTGATGCCCGCCGCATGCACAATGATGTCTGGCGCGCCAAAACTGGCTGCGACCTCTTCGGCGAGCGATGCCACGCGCGACCGATCGGCCACGTCGGCAACAACTGTGGCCACGCTGTTGCCCCCCTCAGCTTGCAATTCTGCCAATGCTTCCGGTCGGCGGGCTACACCGACGACGCACGCCCCCGCTGAGGCCAACACAAGCGCTGCTCGACGCCCAAGGCCCGCGCTTGCGCCGGTCACGCAAGCGACACGCCCACTCAGATCGAACAACGCGCGTGGATCATTCATCGGCGGTCAGGTTGAACTGTTCGTCAGGGAAATATTTGGCAAGGCGCACGTCCGCAGCCCGCGCATGCCCCTCCATGCCCTCCAACCGGGAAATACGAGCGGTCGCCTCGGCAATGGACTTCGAGCCTTCGCGTGTAGCGCGCTGCCATGTGACGATCTTCATGTACTTGTGAACGCTCAAGCCGCCGGTATAGCTGGCCGCGCCGGATGTCGGCAGAACGTGGTTCGTTCCGGTCGCCTTGTCACCGTAGGACACTGTGGTTTCTTCACCCAGGAACAGCGATCCATAGCAGGTCAACCGACCCAGCCACCAATCTAGGTCCTCGGCCTGAACGGTCAGGTGTTCGGGCGCATAATCGTCCGAACAGGCCGCCATTTCTTCACGATCTGAACAGACGATAACTTCGGCATAATCGCGCCACGCAGCAAAGGCGTTTTCCCGGTTGAGTTCAGGCAGATCCTCGATCAGTGCTGGCACCAGCTCCATGACTTTTTGCGCTAGATCCCGGTCATCCGTCACCAACCAAACCGGAGAATTGTACCCGTGTTCCGCCTGGCTCACCAAATCGGTGGCAACGACATGCGCATCTGCGGAACCGTCCGCAAGGATCAGGCTGTCCGTCGGCCCGGCAATCATGTCGATGCCAACTTTGCCATAGAGAATACGTTTAGCCTCGGCCACAAACTGATTGCCTGGGCCCACAAGAATATTTGCGCTCGGCAGGCCGAACAAACCATAGGTCATGGCGGCCACGCCCTGAACGCCGCCCATAGCCAGAATGCTGTCTGCACCGCAGATATGCGCTGCATAGACAATCGCAGGCGCCACGC
Organism: Ruegeria atlantica; assembly: GCF_947495585.1. Classification (GTDB taxonomy): domain Bacteria; phylum Pseudomonadota; class Alphaproteobacteria; order Rhodobacterales; family Rhodobacteraceae; genus Ruegeria; species Ruegeria atlantica_G. Next base: position 158,855 of record NZ_CANLZK010000006.1, read on the forward strand.
CTTCACCCGGACGTGGCGGCGAACAGGCTGTGATGTGGCGGCACCCGGCAACCTTTGCCGTAGTGACCGTCATGATCGCGCTGGCAATATGGCTATAGCGTCCGCCGGGCACATAGCAGCCAGCCGCGTCCACAGGGATGGCCTTTTGGCCAGCGATAAAGCCCGGGACAATTTCCATCTCAACGTCAGACACCGTGGATTTCTGCGTTTCGGCAAACCGGCGAACGTTGTCGTGAGCAAACCGAATATCCGCCTTGAGCCTATCGGGGACAAGCGCGCAGGCGGCCTCGATCTCATCGGCGGTCATCAACACGTTGCCGTCAAACTTGTCGAACTTGACCGCATATTCCAGCGCTTTGGCATCCCCGCCAGCCTCAATGTCGGCAAGGATTGTCTTCACTGTATCATGCACTTCCGTGGCATGAGATTGAGCCGTCAAGGTCGCCTTTTTCAGATAGTCGCGAGGCATATTCAGTAGGTCCTATTGGTAGATTTCAGGAAGCAAAGTGGTCGAAACCGCCGGAACGTAAGCAATCAGAAGAACCACGATCAGCATTGTTAATACGAATGGAATAGCACGGGCCGCAATCTTCAGAATGGACTCACCCGTAATGCCAGATACGACGAACAAGTTCAGGCCAAGCGGCGGCGTGATAAACCCGACACCCAGCGCGGTAATCATCATGATGCAGAACTGAATTTCGTTCATCCCGATGTTATCGGCCAACGGTTTAAGGATCGGGGCGAGTATCACGATGTTGGGGGTCGTTTCCATAACGCAGCCCGCAGCAATCAGGATACCGATCATCAGCAGGATCAGCAGGTACGGATCGTCGGTCAGCGAAGTGATCGAGGCGACGAACCCCTGCGGCACGCCCATGATCGCCAGTGCCTCGGCCAGGGGGGCTGAAAAGGCAATGATCGGCAGGATCACCCCGTTCACCTTGGCTGAGCTGACCAACATCGACGGAAAGTCGGCCAGTGTCAGGGTGCGCATGATGAAACCCATGATGATGGTGACAACCACGGCAGTAGCACCCGCCTCGGTCGGGGTCAGGCGACCCGAGAAGATGCCATAGAAGATAATCCCGGGCACAATAAAGGCGTACCAGCCGGATTTCAGGGCTTTGCCCAAATTGGCCAGCCACTCGCCCATCGTCATCAAGCCGCCACCCTCATAGGCGTAAAGACGGTTCATGATGATGTTGGTGATCAGGATCGAAACCAGAATGGCCAGACCTGGAATCAGGGCGGCCAGAAACAGGGTCGAAGCAGAAATCCCCAGCACTAGACCGATGATGATGTAGGCAATCGAGGGCGGGATCAGGATACCGGTACAAGCCCCGGCCGCGACCAAGGCGCAGGCGTAGGGGCGCGGATACCCGCTTTCGACCAACCGGTTGATGGTCATGCGACCGACAGCGGCCGCGCCAGCGGCATCCGAACCCGAAATGGCGGCGAACATGCCGCAAACCAGAACGGTGGCCGAGCCAAACCCGCCTTTGGCGAAGCAAGTCAGCGCCTCAGCCACATCCAGGAATTTACGTGACAAACCGGTACGGACCAGCACGTCACCTGTCAGGATAAACAGCGGCACGGCAGTCAGGGCAAAGGCGTCGATCCCGGTAAACAGGCTCTCGCCCACCAGACTAAGCGGTAGATCGCCCGACATGACCAACATGACGATGGCAGCAGAACCAATCGCTGCCCACACCGGAACAGCCATGGCGATCAGAACAACGAACAGAATGACGGGCAGGTAGAAATCCCAGCCCAGTTCTACGGTTTGATTGAGAGTGTTCCAGAGCATCTCAGATCCCCTCAGTCAAACAGCTTGTCACCTTCGAAGACGGGCGTGCCGTCGCGAAGGGATTTGATGTCACGCAAAAACGATTGGATCAGCCGCCAGATCATCAGCGCAAAGCCGGTCGGCACCGCCATCAGGAACCAGACTTTGGACACCCGGAGGCCATCAGTCACTGACCCGAACTTGGCCGAGACGTGAACCGCCTCATATGACCAGTAGAGCGCGATCACAGCGACTGCGAACATCACCAGATCGCCGAAGATGTACAGCAGGGCCTTGGGACGCGGCCCGAGGTAATGCATGACGACATCAATACGGATATGCGCCCGCTCTTTGATCGCTGCCGCAGCACCGATCCAAGCCAGATAGATGAAGGAATATCGGACGATTTCTTCTCCCCAGATCGAGGAATAAGCGAAGATCTCACGCCGCAGAACCTCGATGGCCATGGTGATGACCAGCATCACGTAGAACACCAGCAGCAGCCAACGCTCGGCGTTGCGATCAATATTTCGGAGTAAGGTCATCGTGTTCCCTCGGCGACAGAACAGTCAGGCGCGGCCTTCTGTTTCGGGCCCTTTCAGGCCTGACTGCTATTGAGTGATTGCGGACGTCTAAAAGACGCCCGCCGGATTAGGTCATGCGTCGTGGACGTAGTACTTGCCCTGCGTCCCGGCCGCCTCGACAAGTTTTTCAAAGGCGTCCATCGACCCCGCCAGCTCTGTCTTAAACGGATCCCAATCGGCGTTTTGATAGCCGCCAACGCTTTCCCATTCAGCCAGTTGATCCGCGTTAAGCGAATGGAACTCCACTCCGGCCTTGTTCAGTTCGGCCATGGCAAAGGCACGGGCCGAGGGAACTTTGGAAAGGTTCTGATGGCTGGTCATTTCCGAACCCCACATGATGCCTTCCTGAACGTCTGGCGGCATCGAATTGAACCATTCGAGGTTACACGAATAAACCTGACTGTCCGGAACGGCCTGCGTAAAGGTCACGTGGCTGAGGATGTCCTTGAAGCCAAACACATACAGCGCTCCGACCGACGGATCGAGCGCATCCGCAACACCCTGTTTGATCGCCGAGGGGGTTTCACCCCAAGCAACAGGCGTCGGGTTTGCACCGACCATGCGGTAGTACTGCTGCAGCATTTTCGAGCCGGGCACGCGGAATTTCACACCGCTCATGTCACCGGGCGTGATGATTGCATTACCACCCTGACGTACGGCAACGACGCGCGGGTCGATCACCACATAGAACAGTGCCTTGAACCCGGCGGCCTCGACTTTGGGGTGAACTTCGTTCTGCCATGTGTCGGAATGCACAAGGTTGGTGAACCGCTGGTTCGAACCGCACAGATACGGCATGTTGATAAGGTCAACGGTCGACGCGAATGGTGCGAAGTTGGACAGCGAATGCTGCGCTGCCTGAATCGTCCCGCCCTGCACCTTCTGCACCAAGGCACCACCGGCACCCAGCTGACCACCAGGCGCAAGCTTGACGTACACTTTGCCGTTTGTTGCGTTTTGGATGTTTTCTTTCAGATCAAGCTGCATGATCGGGTAGCTACGTGACGCACCCAGCACATATGCGGTCGCGACCGTCATGACGTGGTCCGCTGCCTTTTCACGCTCGCTTTCTTCTTTGGCTGTCTGCGCCACAGCTTCGGACGACCACAGGACGCCACCGGCACCTGCAACCAGCGCAGCAGTGAATGAACCACTGGCGCTGAGCTTCAGGAAATTACGACGTTCGACGGACGCCAGTTCATTTCTATCGTTTTTCATTAAGTGCCCTCCCAAGCAAAAAATCAGCCATCGCTTTTTGCGTCGCGAGCGGCTTCCTTTTTTAGAATTGCGACAACGAACAGGATCGACGCCGCGAACAGAACCAACATCTCTCCGACATCACCAAGAAAGGCGCTGTTTGCAAAAGCCCCCAGCGCCACGTTCGCAAAATAAATGACAAACACGAGTGCGGACGCAGCAAGAAACATCTCTTGGACTCCCTTTTCAGATTCGGCCCAACGTCATTTGTAAGCGCTTACATGCAAAATGCAAGCGCTTACATAATTGCTTTCCTATCACCGCAGTTGAGTTTAGAGTTATCAGCAAAAGCAAATTGCGAGTTTGGAAATGGCGAAACCCCGGTCGGTGCCGACACTGGATGATGTGGCAAAAATGGCAGGTGTTTCGACGGCCACTGTGTCGCGTTGCCTCAACAGTCCGGACCGGGTGGTCGAAGCGACCCGTGAACGCGTGCAGTCCGCAGTTGATGCGCTTGGGTACACGCCAAACTTTGCAGCCCGCGTAATGGCGGCCAAACGGTCGTTCACCATCGGCGCGATCATTCCAACCATGGAAAACGCGATTTTTGCGCGAGGCCTTCAGGCCTTTCAGGAGGAACTGCACCAGCGCGGCTATACGCTTTTGGTTTCAAGTTCGGCCTACAAACCGGAAATCGAAGAAGAACAAATCCGGACCTTGATTGCGCGTGGGGCTGACGGGTTGCTGCTAATCGGGCATGACCGCGATCCCGAGATCTATGGCTTTCTGGACCAGCGCAATATTCCCGCTTTGGTCGCCTGGTCATATCTGCCGGACTCCAAACTGCCTTCGGTCGGCTTTGACAATCGCGCGGCGATGTTCGACCTCGCTAGTCACGTTATCGGGTTGGGGCACACTCGGATTGGCGTGATCTCTGCTCGCGTTGACGGAAATGACCGCGCCCGTCTCAGGGTTCAGGGCATCCGAGAAGCAGTGGCTGATCGTGGGCTTGTGGCCAACAATCTGACCGTTATCGAAACGTCGTATGAAATCGAAAACGGTGCCAAAGCCTTTAGCGACCTGATGAACGCCGCCACGCCGCCGACAGCAATCCTGTGTGGTAATGACGTGTTAGCCGTTGGTGCTTTGCGACAGGCGCAAAAAATGGGACTCAATGTACCCGGCGATGTTTCTATCACGGGCTTCGATGATATCGAACTGGCCCGGATCGTCTCCCCGGCTCTGACCACAGTGCATGTCCCTCACCGTGAAATGGGGCATAAAGCAGCCCTGCAATTGATTGAGATGGTCGAGAACCACACCGCAGGGACTGGCGAACAACTGGCGACGAGAATTGTAAATCGACCGTCGCTTGGCAAGCCCGCGCCGGGCTAAGCCGCCTCCCCCTCCATCGTGCGGAAGTCGTCTTTCAACCAAGGATGCTTGGCGCACATTGGGCGCGTAAAATGTTGCCGGATCAGTTTCATCATAACTTTCTGGATCAATTCCGAGGTCGTCACGGGATACACTTCGGTCGTGAACAGCGACACGGTTCGCACGAAGTTTCTGCCGGGAAACGGCATTGCTTTGACGCTGTTATGGAACCGCTGAGTCCGATGAAAACAGGCGGCCGTTGTGATAGCCCAACCGCTACCCTGGGCCACCAAACCGATAATGGACTGATTGCACTCCAGTTCGAACCTGTTCGGCAAACTGAACTTGCTACGCGCCAGTTGGATCTCGATTTGCTTCCCGATCACATAGTCCCGAGAATATCGCAACAGGGGTAGATCCGCGTCCGGGTGAAACAACTCTTCGGGCGACCCTTCAAAACTGTTGGGAAGCACGACCAAAAACGGGTCGCGCATCAATGGGTACTCGATCAACCCTTCGGTTCGTCCCGGTGGTCGGGTGGCAACGCCCACATCCAGTTTGTGTTCCTGTAGCTTGGAGAGGATTTCGTGACTCGGACGCGTATAGTGACGAAAATTGCAGCGCGGCAATGCCTGCGCCAGAAACCGGACCATATCAGGCGCGATCTGGTTGTCGAAATCGTCAATAAGCGCCAATCGCAAGTCGGTCGCGTGTTGCCAGTTGCCCGTTCGGATTTCGGCCTCGCCCCGCTTTAGAACAGTCAAACCGTCGCGGACGTACCGCGCAAAGACCTCGCCCGCGGGTGTCAGGCCCATGGGTCTGCGCCCATGATCAACCAGCTCGATTCCAAGCGTATTCTCCAAGCTGCGCAGGTGGTTCGAGACTGTGCTGATCGACAGACCCGTTTCGGACGCGACCTGTTGGATCGATCCGGATTTGGCGATCAATTGGAAGATTTCCAACCATCTCAGGCTCAGCGATTTGGACATGGGTGCCAATCATTGTTTCGATTTGCTCGAAACTAGCCAAGCAAAGATTTGACCGCACGGCAATGCTGAATTTGACTTTGGGTTCAGGCTTACGCCCTCATCCGGTCAAAGCCCGGGTCATAAGGGCATGGCGGAATGACCGTTGCGTGCACCCTTTGCCCGCAGCTTTCCAATTCCATTTCGGAGCCTATATCCGTGTACACGGGGTCGACAAATGCATGCGCTAGGTTCAGCCCGGTGCGGTGCCCCCATTCGCCTGACGTGACGGTGCCGACCACCTGATCCCCCAGCATCAAGGACGCTCCGGGATGTGCAGGACCCAGGGTCGAGGAGACCTGAAGTGCGGCAAGCTTTTTGCGAGGCCCTTCCGATTGCCGTTCCATCAACGCGTCGCGCCCGACAAAATCACCCCTATTCAATCGGACGAACCTGTCCAATCCGGTTTCAAACGGATCGAACTCGGTGATCAGGTCTGCTTTCCAATGAAGAAAGCTCTTCTCCATCCGCATCGATTCAACGGCCCGCGCTCCGAACAGTTTCAACCCGTGCGCCTCACCTGCTTGCCGTAACGCCAGATAGGCCGCGTAGAGCGAAGCGTTGGGCACGTGTATCTCATAAGCCAATTCACCGGAAAAGCTGAGGTTCATGACTGTAGCCGGGGCGATGCCAACAAAGCACTCGCGCACACTGAGCCATGGGAAAACCTCGGCCGACCAATAACCGCGCGCGCAGGCCGATAAGACGTCTCGCGCCTTCGGGCCAGCGAGCACCAATATGGTTTGATCATTTGTCAGACTGCGCAAATGAACGTCTTCATCGCCGTGCATGTGCTGACGCAGCCAATCCATGTCATGAAATTCGCTTGCTGCGGCTGAGCCATACCAGACGCGCGCCTCCCCCCGGTCGCTGGCCGGTAAATTGGCGATCGTAGCCTCGGCTTTGATCATACCATGATGGTTCAGCAGGTACCCTAGCCCAACACGCCCCTCGCGCCGGGTCACAAGCCCGCAGAACATCCGGTCCAGAAAAGCATGCCGGTCGTTTCCAGTGATTTCGATCCGATTGAACCCGTTCACCTCCGCCAGTCCAACACCCGATTGCACATTCCGAACCTCAGCGGCGACGACGTCAAATGTTTCGTCAAAACCGAAACTATGCGTCGGCGTAAACTCGGGCGAGGGTTTGATATAATCCACCCTCTCCCACCCGTTGACCACGGTGAACTCGGCCCCTTCCGCCGCCAGCACCGGCGTCAGAGGTGTGGTCTTGGCGGGACGCCCTGCAGGGCGATGTTCATGCGGAAAGTGGAACCGGAATTCGTTTTGATAATCTTCGATGGCCTTGAGCGCGGTCAATTCGACATTTGCATGACCAGTGAACCGCCGGGGATCGAGGCACCACGTATCGTAACAAGCCTCACCATGCACGATCTGCTGGGCCAGCAACCACCCATGCCCGCCACCTTCGCCCAGCCCCGCGCGCAGACCGATAATACAAAAGGCGTTACGTTTGCCAGGGATTGGCCCCACCAGCGGAGCCCCGTCGATCGTATAAGTAATCGGCCCATTGACCACGGTGTGAATGCCAACCTCCATCAGCGCGGGCATCCGCGCGAATGCACCCTCCAACACGTCCGTCACGCGATCCAAATCGTCGGGGCAAAGGGCATTCACAAAGTTCGGATCAATCCCGTCCATACCCCAGGTCTTGCAGTCCTGTTCGTAAAACCCAAGCAACAGCCCGTTCTTTTCCTGTCTGCAGTAATAGTCGCTGATCGGACAACGCAGCAGCGGCATTCGGTGACCCGCGTCGCGTATCGCTTGAATCTCTTCGGTCAGGAAGTACTGGTGCTCCATTGACGAAACAGGATGATGAACGCCCATCATGGCGCCGACTTCGTTGACGCGATATCCGCAGGCGTTGACCACGATGTCACAGTCGATGTCACCATGCTCTGTCTGCACAGTCCAGGTGTCGTCGTTGTGCTGCACCAGACCCGTCACTGGTGTATTCCGATAAACTTCTGCCCCGGCCTTGCGTGCCCGGCGCGCCAAGGCCTGACACAGCTGAGCAGGGTCAATATCCCCGTCCAGCGGATCCCACAGCCCGCCAATAAGGTTGTCGGTCGAAATCAGAGGGTGGCGGCGGGCGCATTCGTCCGCGTCAATCACCTCGAAGTGCACATCCATACCCCGCGCCATGGATGCAAAGTGGCGATAGCCCTGCATCTGGCCTTCGGTGTTGGCGAGGCGTATCCCCCCATCCCCGTGGTGGTAGTTGATCGGATAATCCGGATCGTCGGCTAACTCCTTGTACAATTGGATTGAGTGCGTTTTCAGGCCCACCATCGTCTGGTTCATGCCAAAGTTCGTCACCTGCGCGGCCGAATGCCATGTCGTGCCCGAGGTCAATTCGTTCCGTTCGACCAGCACCACGTCGGTCCACCCCTCTTGCGTCAAATGATAGAGGGTCGAACATCCGGCGATGCCGCCACCTATCACAACGACTTTGGTACGCGACTTCATTGGCTTTGCTCCGTAAAATTTCGTCCAAGTCTTGCGGAAGAAAAGGCTGGGACGACAACTGCGCAGATGCCGGTGCAGGAAAATCGAAACTGCGATTTCGGATTCTGAAAACGGCAATTCGCCTTTGATGCCGGGATGTTCCGCCCCTTACGGTGCAGGAAAGTGAAAAAAGGAATTGGACCGGATGTCATCAGAGGGTTCTAAACGCAGCGGCCGAAAAGCGCGGCATGCCCAGCGCGCCGCCAAACCGGTCGTTGACCCCTGCCCACCCGGCCAGAAGGGCGGCGCGTATAAACCTCTGAGCCAACGCGAGATCGAACAGATATACGACACGGCACTGCGGCTGCTCGAGCGTTTGGGCATGGGAAACGTGCCAGACAGATTGGCGGCAGACCTCAAAGCCGCAGGTGCGCAGGCGGGTCAACAAGACCGGTTGCTGTTCCCGCGTGAAATGGTTCAGCGCGCAATCGATACAGCCCCCAAAAGTTTCGTGTTGCATGGCCGGGACGAAAACCGCTCGATCGAGGTTGGCGGCGACCGCGTGTATTTCGGCACGGGTGGCGCCGCCGTTCAAACGCTGGACATCGATAGCGGCCTTTATCGCCCCTCTACCTTGGCGGATTTGCACGACTTCACCCGATTGCAGGACACGCTGGCCAATGTCAGCTGGTTCACCCGATGCTGCGTGGCCACAGATGTACCTGATGTATTCGATCTGGACTTCAACACAGCCTACGCTCTTGTGCGCAATACGACCAAACCAGTGGCAACATCGTTTACCCTGGCCGAACATGTAGGCCCCATTGTCGAGATGCTGGATATCGTCGCCGGAGGGCCGGGTGAATTCGCCAAACGTCCCTTTCTGAAAGCTCATATCAGCCCGGTGATTTCGCCACTGCGGTATGGGGAAGATGCGGTTGATGTCGTCTATGAATGCGTCGCCCACAACATCCCAATGTCGTGCATCACGGCGGCGCAGGCCGGCGCCACGGCCCCGGCAACTTTGGCCGGGTTTTTGGCGCAATCGCTGGCCGAGACATTGGCCAGCCTTGTCATGGTCTACGCTATCAGACCCGGATTTCCGATGGTGTTTTCCAATTGGCCTTTCATCGTAGACCTCAGGACCGGGTCTTTTGCCGGCGGCAGCGGAGAGACGGCTGTTTTGAACGCCGCCTCAGCGCAGATCACGAACTGGTTAGGCCTGCCCTCGGGCGTAGCCGCGTCCATGACCGACGCAAAGGCCATCGACGCACAATATGGCCTGGAAAAAGGCATGACCTCGCTTGCGGCGGCCTTGGCCGGGGGCAACCTGATCTATGAAAGCTCGGGAATGACCGCATCCTTGTTAGGCGCAAGTTTCGAGGGGTTTGTTCTGGACAACGAAATGCACTCACACACTTATCGGGCGCTGCGCGGAATTGAGGTGAGCGAGGAAAACCTGGGTTTTGACGCCATCTGCCATTCTGTTCTGGGTGACGGGCATTTCTTGGGAAGCGCGCAGACCTATGCGGCGATGGAGCGGGACTACTTTTACCCCGAACTCGCCGATCGACAAGAGCCCCACACGTGGCAAAACGATGGTGCCAAAGACGCATGGTCATCTGCCCGGCATCACGCCAAAGAAGTTCTGGCCAGCCATCACCCAGAAAATTTGAGCGCCGAACAGGATGCCGAAATCCGGAAACGTTTCCGCATTCTGATATAAAAGCCACAGAGCATTCCCAACACTTCATTGGGCCGCTAGGGTCCAATGGGAATTGCGCGAAGGATAAGGCCATGACCGATTCATTTTTTCAGCCGGTATCGGCGATGGAGCTGGCCCGGTTTGCCGGCATCCCCTCGTTCATGCGTTTGCCCAGCCTGGGCCTGGATCACGAACGGATTTTGGATGTTCAGGTCGGTCTCATCGGCATCCCGTGGGATGGCGGCACCACCAATCGCCCCGGCGCGCGGCATGGTCCGCGACAATTGCGGGACTATTCCACGATGATCCGCGCGATGAACCCAGTCACAGGCGTCGCGCCGTTCTCAATGGTCAATTGCGCCGATCTTGGCGACGTTGCGCCCAATCCGGTTGATATCGAAGATACTCTGAACCGGGTTACGGATTTCTACTCAACCCTACAGGCAAAAGGCATTGTTCCGCTCACCGCTGGCGGGGACCACCTGACCACCCTGCCCGTTTTGCGTGCGCTTGCCGCCGCAGGCCCTGTCGGCCTGATCCAGTTCGACAGCCACACGGACCTGTTCGACAGCTATTTTGGCGGCCACAAGTTCACCCACGGCACCCCGTTTCGCCGCGCGGTAGAAGAAGGATTGGTCGACCCAAAACGCTTTGTTCAGGTTGGCATCCGGGGCACTGCGTACAACACCGAAGACATCGAATGGGGCGAGGCACAGGGTATCCGCATCATCCGTATCGAAGAACTGTTCGATCGGGGCATTAACGACGTGATGGCCGAAGTGCGCGGTATCGTTGGAAAAGCACCAACCTATTGCACCTATGACATTGATTTTGTTGACCCAACCTACGCCCCGGGCACCGGAACGCCCGAGATCGGCGGACCAAACAGTTTTCAGGCGCAGCAGGTCATCCGCCGGATGTCTGGTATCAACCTGATTGGCGCTGATCTGGTCGAAGTATCGCCCCCATTCGATCCGAACGGAGGCACCGCGTGGCTGGGCATTTCGCTGATGTTCGAACTGCTCTGCGTTTTGGCGCAGGCTGTGGACGCACGGCGCTAGCTGGCGTTTTCGGCGATCATTGAAATCATTTCGAACATCACCGCAGCTGCCGTTAGCGCGGTGATGTTGTTCGGGCTGTCCTTGGTTGGCATCATGCAGACGACGTCCCCGCCCACAATGTTCAACCCGCGCGCGGCGCGCAGAATGCCGACAGCCTCGTCAATATCGAAACCCTTCTCGCCCGGTTCCAGATTGGACACGGCAGGCGCGACAGTGGGATCAAGGCAATCCAGATCGAACGTGATATAGACCGGGCGGTCCCCCAGCACTTCTTTGGTCTGAGCCACGACGTCTTCCAACCCGCGCTGGCGAAACTCACGCATGGTGACGATGTTGTAGCCATAGTCGTAGGACGGCTGCAGCCAGTCCAAGCTTCGCGGATGGCCCCTAAGTCCGATTTGCATGGATCGCGTGGGGTCGACCTGCCCCTGATCCGCCAGATACGCGCCCCAATGGGCCGCTGATTTCTTCGCCCCCAGGAAATGATCGACCTTGGTGAAGACGTCCGTATGCGCGTCCAAATGCAGAAAGCTGACAGGCTCTCCACCAGCCAGTTTACCGCGACCCAGCGCTTGCACGATCCCGCCAGTGATGGAGTGGTCGCCGCCAATCGACACCGGGCGCGCACCGGCTGCATCGATGTCTTTGTAAAAAGCCGTAATCCGTTCGATGCAGTCTTCGTTATCGTTTGCCCGCGGAAATGGAACGTCGCCTACATCTGCAATCTTCGCACAATTCCACGGATCAATTTCAAACACCGAATGTACCCGCCGCTGTACGGCAGAGACATGCCGCAAAGCACGCGGGCCCAAATGCTGATCCCGCTCGGTTGTGCCGTTGCCTGCCGAATGCGGCACTCCGACCAAAGCGATGTCCTGCCCTTCGGGACCTTGATTGGGGCACCGAAATAGGGTCGGTATCCCCCACCAATATAGATTGTCCATCATAGACTGTTCGTAACGGTCGGTCATCTGCGTCTCCGGTGAAAGAAAAACACCCCCGATGTGAACCGGGGGCGTTTGCGTTCAGAGTTTCTCGTCTTCTCGGCGGAAGGCACCTTGAACGATACGGTCCATGACCATGGCCAGGAACAGGATGGCGAACCCACCCAGCAGACCCGGACCTTTGGCAGCGTATTGCAGCGCCTCAAGGATTTCCTTGCCCAGACCTCCACCGCCGATCAGCGAGATAATCACCACCATCGACAAGCACATCAGAATGGTCTGGTTCACGCCGGTCATGATCGACGGCAGGGCAAGCGGGATCTCAACATCCTTGAGCAACTGCCATTTCGATGCGCCAAAGGCCACGGCAGCCTCTTTGATGCTTTCCGGAACCCCGCGCATCCCCAGCGCGGTCAAGCGAATGACCGGCGGCATGCCAAAGATGATCGTCGCCAGAATGCCCGGCGGGTTGCCTGTGCCAAAGAAAGCGATGATTGGGATCAAGTAGACAAACGCAGGCAATGTCTGCATCAGGTCCAACACCGGCTCGGCCGCCCGGTAGGCGCGCTTGGATTTGCCGAACCAGATGCCTAGCGGAATGCCAAAAACCACGCATAACAGCACCGCCGCGCCCACCAAGGCCACGGTTTCCATCGCCACATCCCAATACCCCAGAAGCGCGATATAGGCCAACGAAGACGCGGTGAAGATTGCCACCCTTGGCCCTGCCGCGCGCCACGCGGTCACACAGATCACCAACATCACAACTGGCCACGGGGAACCGATCAATGCCACCGTCAACGCATCCAGAACAGATCGCACACCCGCCACGATACCGTCGAATACATCCCCGCCAGCTGCGGCGGCTGCATCTATCTGCGCCTCCATCCAGCTTGCCAAGTTTGAGAACAACGTTCCGTTGCCTTCGCCCAATATCATCGCGGAGACTTCCTGCTCGGGAAATGCATCCAACAATGGGAGTGAGGCGTTGACGGTGAATTTGTACACGATCAGTGGGCCAATTGCGGCCACCAAAACAGCACCCAGAACAGTGTTGCGGGTCGAGCGGCCGCTTTCGGTGCTGGCAGGATCTGTCCGCCAATTCGAGTACTGCTTTTCGTACACGCGGTCCGCATAAAAACCTTGCGCAAGCTTGAAAACCAACAACATCAACAGGCCTGTAACCATGATGCCAAACGCCTCAGACTGGGCGGACGCCGCTTTCTCAAAACTGGCATCTGCGGCCTTCTGGATATTCGCTGCCAACTTGTTGAACCGGTCAATGTCCGCCTTTTCGGTGGCCGCAGTCGCACGTTCCAATAGCTCGTTCGCGCGGGTCTGCTGACGTTCAGCCCGTTCGGCCAGATCAGCGCCGGGGTTGCCCCAGGCACCGCGGCCGATCTGAACCCAGGCGATGATTTCCAGGATCAGGAAAGTCCAGAACATCCCCCAGATCGCGCGGGACGCAGACCAGAATGGTCCCAAAACAGCCGCCCAGATGTTGAAGGTATTGGGAATACCGCTGGTCGCGTCATGAATTTTGTGAAACGCGTTGACGTAGTAGTCGCCGTTTGGCCCGGTAAATTCGTGGATCGAGCGGTCCAGCGCCTCGCGGTCGACTTCGATATCCGAGGCGGCCGTGACTTTTACTTCCGTGGTTGCATCAGTCATTTTTGCCCCCCTGAATTCCGCGCAGCAAACGCGGTTTAGTGACCACGCCTACATCAGCGCCAGCATCGGTAATGATGACCGGAAGGTCCGTATTGACGGCAAGGTCGATCAACTGGTCCAAATCCGCCCCTTCATCCGCGCGTGGTGCGCCATCGGTCGGGCCAGAGTAACTTTCGATCGGCTCCATGATCGAATGCGCCTTGACCAGTTTCAGCTTGGAAATGCCCTGCACGAACTCTCGCACGTAATCGTCTGCCGGGTTCATGACGATATCTTCCGGCGTACCGATCTGCACAATGACACCGTCTTTCATGATGGCGATGCGATGGCCTATGCGAATGGCCTCGTCCAGATCGTGCGTGATGAACAGCGTCGTCTTTTTCAATTGCGCCACCAGTGCCTTGAACTGGTCCTGCAATTGCAGGCGGATCAGCGGATCAAGGGCTGAAAACGGCTCATCCATCAGCAGGATCTCGGGGTCCGAGGCCAGCGCGCGGGCAATCCCAACACGTTGCTGCATGCCGCCCGATAATTCTTTGGGCAGGCGGTCTTCGTAGCCTGTCAGGTCTACCAACCCTAAGGCGTGATCCGAAACCGCCCAGCGTTTCGATTTCGACACTTTGCGGATTTCCAGCGGGTAGGCGACATTATCGCGAACCGATCGGTGCGGCATCAGTGCCATGTGCTGAAACACCATCCCGATTTGCATGGCCCGAATGCGACGCAGCTCGGCCTCGGAAATCTTGGAGACATCCTGCCCCAGAATTTCGATTTTTCCGGCGGTCGGTTCGATCAGGCGATTGACGTGCCGTACCAGCGTTGATTTGCCAGAGCCTGACAGGCCCATGATGCAGAAAATCTCGCCCCTTGGCACTTCGAATGACGCGCCCTGCACGCCAACGACACAATTGAATCTTTCCAGAACTTCAGGCTTTCCGATGCCTTCATTCCGGACGGCTTCCATGGCTTCTTCGGCTTTTGCGCCAAAGATCTTCCAGACATCCGTCAGTTTAACGACTGTTTCGGTCATTTTTGTCCCTTTGGTGCAAAACAGGCCGCCGGGGCTGTCCCGACGGCCTGCCAGAGTTTCAATTCCGGTGGGCGTCAATCAATTTGACATCCAACCCAGAACGGCATCTTCGTTCGCACCGACCCATTCCTCGGCATAAGCCAAAGGCTCTTGGCCTTCGATCACCAATGCAAAGGTCATCGCCGAAACCGTGTCCGTATCCAGTTTCATGTTGGACAGCATGGTCGCCACTTCCGGATATTCTTCCTCAAGCGACTTTGCGAAGTGCAAATGCAGGTAGGCAAGATCCCAGGCAACGCCGGCCTCGGATTTTTCTAGCCAGTCCGGATCATCTGTGGGCTGCAGCACGTTCCACTTGGCTGCGTCGTACGCCGGTTCTTCCAGAATCTGCATGTCATGCAGGGCGAACACGTAATGCGGCGTGTAGCAGAACCCAACCCACGGCTCGCCAGCCTTGATTGCATTGTCGAGATTCGCGTAAGCCACTGTCTCATCGATTTCTGTCAGTTCAAAAACTTGGTCATAACCGTAGGATTTGGCCCGAATTTTTTCGACGTTGGTCGACGCCCATCCCGGCGCACCGATCCATAGCTCACCCTGCCCGTCACCGTTGCTGTCAAACAGCGCAGCATTGTCGGGGTTTGTCAGGTCCTCAATGGACGTAATGCCATGTGCTTCGGCGGTTGCCTTGTCGACGCACATACCCTGAAAGGCTTCAACGCCATTCGCGTTGAACGTAACCGTACCCTTATCTTTTACGTAGGTATCATGCAGGTTTTGCTGGTTGGGCATCCAAACTTCGGGGTGTACGTGCATGGCACCAGAGTCCATCGCCTCGAACACAATCGGGTTGGTGCCATTCTGAAGTTCAACCTCAAGACCGAGGTTCTGTTCGATCGCGACCTTCAAAATATGTGCCGTCGCATTTACCGAAGGCCAGTTCGGCACGCCGATCACGATATCAGCAGCAAGGGCGGGTCCAGCGATCACAGCGGATGCGCCTCCCAGTAACGTGGCTAATTTTTTCATTTGTGTCTCCATGTTGGACGTCTGCGGCGCTGTTTTTCTATGCCCGAGGGCCGTGGTGCACCTTGCAAACAAAGTCGGAAAGCCGATGCTCTCCCATTTTTGGGTCAGCCGCACGATGCGCCGACCCGGCAAGAAAAATTGAAACATGGTGACGCGTCACCCATCAAGCGTTACGTCCAAGAAGCACTCAAATTCGATATTATCATAGAAATGTTTCGGCTTTGTCGAAAATTGGCCGTGAACTCGTACTCTGCCATCAGGCAGCGCCCAGTTCCAGAATGTAAGCGACTGCCTCTTCTGTCAGATGCTTGAACCGCGCATGTTCACTGACATAGAGGCAGACCTGGCGCTGATCGGGCAAATCCGCAATTTCGCGAAACGCCGTCGCCTCGGGCATGAAACTTGCGACCGATTGCGGCAACACCGTTACCCAATCCCCGGTCTTGACCATTGTGATGAGGGAATGGGTGTTGTGAACAGTAACATCCGCCTGCGCCTCGGATGCCCGAAACTTGGGCGATTGAATCAGATCGCAGAGCGCGTTTCGTATAAACGGAAGTGTCAGGACTTCGTCAATTGTTGGCGTATTTGGCTGTCGTATCAAACGGTGATCAGAGGCGCATACCAGCCCAAACCTGTCTTCGAACAACGGAAGCGACCGAACTCCGTTCAGCGCGTGCTGACCTGAGGCGATGCCAATATCCGCTTTACCCTCAACCAGTGCGTCCAATACCTGCTGAGTGTCTGTGTCGCGCAATTCGACTTTTACTCCGGGAAAGCGTTCTGTGACATAGGCCAGAACCTTAGGAAAAATCAGCGCCGCAACCGATGGAACGGACGCGATGCGCAGCAACCCGTGCTCTGCTTTTGCTGCGGCCATGATATCCAAGACGGCCTGATCGAATTGGCGGACTTGTTTCAATGCCACTTCGAAAACCTGTAACCCCAACGGGGACAACTGGTTTTTGCGCTCTCCCTCAAAGAGCTTTTTGCCAAGATGATCCTCAAACTGCTTGAGGGTCATCGAGACCGCCGACTGAGTTCGGCCCAACCGGTCGGCCGCCTCGATCAGGTTGCCTGTTTGGGCAACCGTGCAAAAACACCGCAAGGTCTCGATCTTGATCGCCAAGCTTCACCTTTTTTGAAGTTTGCTCAATTTATTTGAGTTTGACTGATATCTACTCAAAAAGCCATTCTGCGCCAGACCAATTTTCATGACTCTGGGGCGCATCGTGACAAAACTGAACCTGATTGCTGGCGAATGGCTGGCGGGCGAGACCGAAACTGAAAACCGCAATCCTTCGGATCTGAGCGATCTGGTTGGCATGTTCGCACAGGCCAGCGCCGATCAGCTTGAGGCCACATTGGATCAGGCGCGTGTGGCACAGGCAGAATGGGAAGCCTACGGTCCCGAGCGCAAGCAAGCGGTTTTGATGAACATCGGCAACGAGCTGATGTCGCGCGCCGAAGAGCTGGGCACGCTGCTGGCCCGCGAAGAAGGCAAGCCGCTGGCCGAAGGCAAAGGCGAGGTTTACCGCGCCGGTCAGTTCTTTACCTATTACGCAGCGGAATGTCTGCGCCAGATCGGTGAGAACGCCGACAGCGTCCGCCCCGGTGTTGAAATTGACGTACGCCGCGAGGCCGTGGGCGTGGTTGCCATCATCAGCCCGTGGAACTTCCCGACCGCGACCGCGTCGTGGAAGATTGCTCCGGCGCTGTGCTATGGCAACGCAGTTGTCTGGAAGCCCGCCAACATCACGCCGGCTTCTGCCGTGGCCCTGACCGAGATCATCGAACGGCAGGACATCCCCAAGGGTCTGTTCAGCCTTGTCATGGGGTCGGGCCGCTCGATCGGCCAGCGGCTGGTTGAAAGCCCCAAGGTCAACGCGATTTCCTTCACCGGTTCCGTTCCGGTTGGCAAAGGCATCGCGGCCGCTGCGATTCAGAACCTGACCAAAGTTCAGATGGAGATGGGATCGAAAAACGCGCTGGCCGTGATGGATGACGCCGATCTGGATCTGGCGGTGACGCTGGCATTGGGCGGAGCTTTTGGCGGTACAGGTCAAAAATGTACCGCATCCTCGCGTCTGGTCGTTCATGCCGGTGTGCACGATGCATTTGTCGAAAAACTTGTCGCGGGTGCGCAGGCCATGAAAGTCGGCCACGCGCTGGAAGACGGCGTTCAAATGGGGCCGGTCGTCAGTGAACAGCAACTGAACGAAAATTTGGCCTATGTCGATCTGGGTAAATCCGAAGGTGCCGAGCTGGCCTGCGGTGGTCAGCGACTTGAGATGCCGCATGACGGTTTCTACATGTCCCCCGGCGTGTTCCTGAACACCAACAACGATATGCGGATCAACCGCGAAGAGATGTTCGCGCCGTTGACCAGCGTCATCAAGGTCGGCAGCTATGACGAAGCGCTGAGCGTAGTGAACGCAACCAACTTTGGACTGACTTCGGGCATCGTGACGCAAAGCCTTGCGCGCGCAACGCACTTCCGCCGCAACGCACGCACCGGTGTTGTCACAGTCAACCTGCCGACCGCAGGCACTGACTATCACGTTCCGTTCGGCGGGCGCGGCGACAGCTCGTACGGTCCACGTGAACAGGGTAAGGCAGCTGCTGAATTCTATACCACTGTTAAAACAGCCTACATCAGCGCGGGAACACCGGTCTGATGCGCATCGACGGGCTGCAATACGCCAACTGGTCGGAGAAGATTTTTCGGCAGCTACGTGAAGGGGGCGTGGACGCAATCCACGTCACCATCTCGTATCACGAGAACTTCCGCGAAACGGTTCTGAACTTTGAAAAGTGGAACCGCTGGTTCGAGCAATACCCCGACCTGATCATGAAAGGCCGTTGGGCCAGCGACATCGACATCGCCCGGGAAACCGGTCGGACGGCTGTGTTCTTTGGCTTCCAGAACCCATCGCCCATCGAAGACGATATCGGGCTGGTGGAGATCCTGCACGATCTGGGCGCGCGTTTCATGCAGCTGACCTATAACAACCAGTCGCTGCTGGCGACCGGCTGCTATGAGGCTGAAGATACCGGCATCACCCGCATGGGCAAACAGGTCATCAAAGAGATGAACCGCGTAGGCCTTGTCGTCGACATGAGCCATTCGGCGGATCGCTCGACCATTGAGGCCGCCGAGATGTCCGAACGTCCCATCGCCATCACCCACGCCAATCCGCACGAGTGGTCCCCGGCCCTGCGCAACAAGCGTGACGCGGTGATCCGGGCAGTGACGGAAAACGGTGGGATGTTGGGCTTTTCGGTCTACCCTCATCACCTGAAAGACAAATCCGACTGCACTTTGGAGAGTTTTTGCGAGATGATCGCCCGTACGGCCGAAAAATACGGTGCACAAAATCTGGGGATTGGAACTGACCTGTGTCAGGATCAACCCGACAGCATCGTCGAATGGATGCGCGTTGGTCGCTGGACCAAAGAAATTGACTATGGTGAAGGTTCCGCCAGCAATCCCGGCTTTCCGCCGATGCCGAGCTGGTTCGAGGACAATCGCGACTTTGGCAATATCGAAACCGGGCTTCGCGGCGTTGGCATGAACGCCGACGAAATCTCGGGTATCATGGGCGGAAACTGGTACCGCTTCTTCGAAAAGAACTTCGGACCGCAACCCGCATGAACCAAACCGGCACTGATATCCCGCGACGCGATCCCGAGCAGGTCATGCGCCTGTCACGACTGGGATCATTACATCAGTGTAGGCTCAGCTTCATGCGGCAACTGACCCGGCGCTTGGCGCGTGAGGACTGGTCCTTTAACCGCCCCGTATTTGCAATCGACGATAACGGCGTCGGCCACGCTGTCTACACGGCGCAAGGTCCGGATCGCGCCTATTCGCTGGTTGCGTTCGCCCATGACCTGCCGCCTGAACAACGGTCGGACCGGGTGATCGCCGAGGCGTGGGACGCCACTTTCGCATTATTCGATGGCATCCCAACGGAGCAGGACATCCAACGCCTGTCAGAAAACGTTCCTTTGCAAGAGGCAGGGCGCGTAAGCGAAAGCGAGCTGTCACTGTCTCGTGCCAACCGGTCCGTGCGTTTGTGGAAACACGTGGTTGACAGGTTGGCTGCCGGACAACAGCCCGACTTGGAGCAAATCCATAAAGTCGGCTACCTGATGCGGACGACGGCCGTATACGGATCGGGCAAGTTCGGCGCCGCGGATCGTGAGAAGATAGCGAACCGGCCAGAACTGCACGCGCCGTTTCAGGCGGAAATGCTGTCGGTCTACCTGACGCGAACATTTGTCCGCGATCTGGTGCAACATTTGGCCCTCGCCAAAGGCGGCATGCAGACGGCGGATCTGGACCCCGAGATTGCGCAGTGGCTGGGCATCGGTAACTCTACCGGCCTTGGCATGGCTCCGTTCATCGTGAACCACCCGGTGCTGTTCAACAACTGGATCATGGCACGTGAAGAAGCTCTTTCGCGTGTGCGATCGTTGCAAACGGCGTCCGAGGATGCAGCCCGGCACTTTCGGGAAATCTACGATCGCAGCAAGCTGTCGATGTCGTGGTGGCGATCAGAGCACCCGGTCCAGATTGAAAAGCTTGCGTCGCTGAATGCCGATCTTGCGGCAATTACCAGTTATCTGGACCAGAATAACCTAACGCAGGACCACCCGTGGGACAGACTGATCCGATGGTCCGAAACCGCACTTGGTGAAGAAGGGCAGGAACTGCTCGCATCGCTTGTTCTGGAACCCTATGGCGATCTGGTGGATGGCCTGACCGGCTGTATGGCTGACGGGAATGCGCAGGCACAGGTTATCAACGGGGGCATGACCGTCGATCAGGTCCGCACCGCGATTCAGGACCGCTTTGGTTGGGCGTTGGATTTGGAATGGTCGGCAGAGGCAAACTGCGCGCGCGCCTGGTACGTGTCTGAAGAAAAACTGGAACCACGCTTGGGTGAACGGTTCGAGGAACCAATTGCCGAATACGAACAGCCCCTTGCCCCGGCCAGAGACGCCGCGCTGGCCTATGCGGACCTTGAGAATTGGCAGGACGACAGATCGATAGCCGAGTTCCTTCTGCGCCATCCTGAACACCGTCACACGATCCGGCGTGCGCAGATCGGCCTTGTCGCGCCATATGGCGAGCTTCGCGACAACACGATCAGCGCTGGGGTCATGCCCATCGATATGCTCCGGGCCAAGTTATCCTTTTTTGGTGCTACGCATTTTGACCCACGCTCGGACCGCTGGGTGCGTATCTGCATGTACGCTGGCGCCCCCTACCCCGAAGACCTGAATGCCAAAACCGCAGATCTGTGGGTTTATCCGGAGCTTTCCCAATGAACGTCTCGCTGAATGAGGTCGAAGCCACGGCAAAACGCGCGACCCGAGGAGCTGGATACAGCTGGGGACTGGCTGAGGAAGCCGCGAAAGCAACGCGCTGGCTGTGCGCGCACGGGCAAAACGGTACCGGTGCTTTGGCTCAGCTGCTGCAACTGGATTTGGCGAGCACACCAAAGACACACGCCCCGTCCGATCTGAGCGGCGAATGGCAGAGCGAAAACCAGCTGTGCCCATTGGTGACCGGCGCATTATTGTCTGATTGTGCCCACCGCCTGAATTCATCCCCGATAGCAATAAGAAACGTAGCCGTACCCGCACTGCTGCTTCCATTTGCGGCCAATGCCGCACGCTTTCTAGCGACCTGCGTGAGCGTAGATTATGACCACGCACTAGCGGAAACCGACGGTTTTGACTTGTCCCTGGACGCCCCGATCCCGGACCGGGCACATCAGGTATCTGTGCACCTTGGCGGCCAACTTACCGCCCCCGTCCCGCATCGAACACGGGCTGAACCCGATCCGACCGATTGGGCGGTACTAAACCGGTTCGCCCACCGCACATACGCCCCCGCCACCGAGGAATCCCGCCTGCGCGGGGCCGGCGCGGGCTTATCCGACAACGATTGAAGAGGCCCCAATGATTGAAACCCGTACACTGACCCTTGAGCAGATCGAAGATCTCGCCTTCCGTGCGCTTGTTGCCGCAGGAACCGCTGAAGCCAACGCCCGGCCATTGGCCGTTGCGACGGCTGCAACCGAGGCGGATGGGGTTGCCAGCCACGGGCTGGCCTACATCCCGATATATTGCGAGCACGTGCAATGTGGGAAAGTGGACGGAACGGCCCAACCGGAACTGTCGCGCCCGCGCCCCGGCGCAGTGAATGTGGACGCAGCAACCGGCTTTGCCCATTCCGCAATTGATATGGGTTTTGAGGTCCTTATCCCAGCTGCACGTGAACAAGGGATCGCGGCACTGTCGATCCGCAACAGCTATAACTGCGGTGTCCTTGGCTACCACACATACCGGTTGGCGCAGGCCGGGTTGGTTGGTTTGGGGTTCACCAATGCTCCGGCTTCGATCGCGCCTTCGGGCGGTGCGAAACCAGTCGTCGGAACCAACCCCTTCTCGATCGCCGCGCCCGGCGCGGAGGGCCAGCCTGCCCTGCTGATCGACCAAAGCGCCAGCACGATTGCCAAAAGCGAGGTCATGAAACATGCGCGCGAAGGCAAACCGATCCCGGTTGGCTGGGCTCTAGACACAGATGGCAACCCGACCACAGACCCCAATGTCGGCCTTAAGGGGTCGATGGCACCGTCAGGCGGCTACAAAGGCGTCGGTGTTGCCCTACTGACAGAGATCATGGCCGCAGCTTTGACCGGAGCGACCCTTGGCATTAACGCCTCGCCCTTTTCCGGCACCGCCGGTGGGCCGCCCAAGACCGGGCAGTTCTTCATTGCGATAGACCCGACCGCCACCTCTGGCGATGCGTTTGCTTCGGGGATCAGCGAGTTGGTCGGCGCAATCCGCGCACAGAACGGAGCGCATCTGCCCGGCGATGGGCGCGGTGGCAAGCGCAGGCAGGCACAGACCGATGGTGTTGCCGTCAATGCGGCCACACTGGATAAGATTGAGGCAATCATAGCCTAGCTATTCTGCCTGGGCCTGTCAGGTCGCCAGCGAACGGGTCGTTTGTCTGGCGACACATTCCAAATCACAGCGGATGCTGAAGTGCTTGGGGTCATCCGACGTAATAAAGTCGGTAAATTTCTCACCGGCCAGCGCCCCTATGGTTTCTGCGGGAATACGGATGGTTGTTAGGCCCGGCTCGACGTCAGCTGAGCCTTTGAAATCTCCGATACCAATTATCGACAGATCATCGGGAACGCTTAATCCAAGTTTTTGGGCAGCAAACAGAGCGCCCTGCGCAATTACGTCATTGCCGCACAGCAATGCCGTCGGACGTTTCGGCGTCGTCAAAAGGGCCAGGGCAGCCTGCTTGGCCTGAGAAACACTATAAGGCGCTTGGGTTTCATGCTCGTCAGGCACCGAAACCCCCTGTTCGCCCAACGCGTCATGCACGGCGGAAAGGCGGTGCTGCGCGCGGTCGTTCCCCTGAGTTTCGGGAAAGATCAACCCGATATCACGGTGCCCCAGCTCTAGCAGGTGTTCGGCCGCCAATCGTCCGGCCAGATGGTTGTCC
This sequence comes from Ruegeria atlantica, assembly GCF_947495585.1. GTDB lineage: Bacteria > Pseudomonadota > Alphaproteobacteria > Rhodobacterales > Rhodobacteraceae > Ruegeria > Ruegeria atlantica_G. The sequence continues at coordinate 182,269 of NZ_CANLZK010000006.1, forward strand.
GCACCCACGCAAGGCAGGGGTGATTCCTCTGAGTAGTTCCAGATTGCCAATGCGGGTATCTTTTGCTGCGTGATCAAGCGGTTGGTGGCATCGGAATGTTCCAACCCGACCAGCGCCACACCGTCTACACGATGTTCAAGAAACTTGCGAACCATCGCGTATTCCCGATCCAAATCATACCCATGTGACGCCAGCAACAAGCTGAAGCCTGCTTTGTCGATCGAATCCGAAAAGGCCTGAATAACCTCGGAAAAAATAGCGTGGTTGATTGTGGGCACGACAAGGCCAATTGTTCCCGACCGTTTTCCATGCATCGTTTGGGCCGCGCGGTTGCGGATGTATCCCAAGCGCTGCACCGCTTTGTTGATCTTTTTGCGAGTCGCCGGGTTGACCAGATCGGGGTGATTGAAGGTACGCGAAACCGTAGACGGCGACACCTTCGCAGCCTTTGCAACAGCCACAATATCCACCTTAACCTTTTGAAAGTTAGACATAATTTTACCCTACCCGGTCAAATTTATGAAAACATTTGCAATACTATTTTCATCCCCTAACCTGATTTGTCAACAAAGGTAAAAGTGCGAACGGACGGGTTGGGAGGCCCAGGATGGAATTCATTTACTACTTCGGAGATGTGTTCACGCCGATGTCGTTCCTGCTGCTATTGGGCGGCACGATCGGAGGGCTGATCCTGGGCGCGACACCCGGCCTGTCGCCAACGATGGCGGTGGCCCTGTTGATCCCGTTCACCTTCCAACTTGAGGCCGCGCAGGGTCTGATCCTGCTGGGGGCGGCCTATACTTCGACCGTGGCTGGCGGAGCGGTCAGTGCCATCTTGCTGAAGATCCCAGGCGCTCCGGCGAATATCGCCACCACTCTGGATGGCCACACGATGGCCAAAAAAGGTGAAGGTGCCCGCGCCTTGCAGCTGTCTTTTCTGGCATCGGCCGTGGGCGGAATCTTTGGCGTTCTGCTGCTGATCTTCCTGACGCCCGTTTTGGCGCAATGGGCGCTTGCCTTTGGACCATCGCACCTGTTTTGGCTAGCCATACTGGGCGTGACGGTCATTGGCACGCTGGACTCGGCCTCAGTGGTCAAAGGTTTGCTGTCGGGCTGTATCGGGTTGTGGTTGGCCACGATCGGGTTCGACGACATCATGGGTGCGCAACGCTTTATCTTTCACCCCGCGTTGGGAGGCGGCATCAACATCATCGCCGCGTTGATTGGCTTGTTTGCGATACCTCAGGTGTTGACCATGTTCGCCAAGGGTCGTCACAACACAGGTGCCGAGGTGATCGAAGTGCAGCGCCACTCGATCATGGCGGCGTTCAAAGAATTGTTCAGCCGAACCCGAGCGCTGAGCATCGGCACGCTAACGGGCTCGATCATCGGCCTGATCCCAGGTGTCGGTGGGCAGATCGCGGGCCTTGTCGCCTATGACCAAACCAAAAAGTTCTCGTCGGAAAAAGAAAAGTTCGGCACCGGCCATTCCGAGGGTGTGATCGCGGCGGAATCCGCAAACAACGCGATGGTCGGCCCCTCGCTGGTCCCGCTGCTGACGCTGTCCATCCCCGGCAGCCCGACCGCCGCCGTGCTGTTGGGTGGGTTGCTGATCCACGGGATTTTCCCGGGCTCGGACCTGTTTGACAATCACCCCGATGTCGCCTGGACCTTCATCAACTCGATGCTGATTGGGCAAGTTCTGATGTGTATCTTCGGCCTCTATGTTGCAGGCCTTGCGGCCCGTGTTGCGCAGGTTCCGCAATCCGTCATGGCCGCCATCGTTCTGGCCTTGTCGGTCTTCGGTGCATACTCGGTTCAGGGCTCTATGGGTGATGTCTATGTCATGGCATGTCTCGGAATCGGAATGTTCTTTTTGGAACGCTTCGGTTTCTCGGCTGCTCCGCTGGTACTGGGTCTGATCCTCGGGCCAATCGCCGAGGCCAACTTCATCCAGGGTGGAATGATCGCTGACGCCACAGTTGGTAAAGCCTCATACTTCATGACCGGCGGATTGAACCTGTTCCTGATCGCCGTGGTACTGGCCTCGATCGCCTATTCGGTCTGGATGGAACTGCGCAGCCGCCGCTACACCACCAAAGAGGAGGCACAGGCATGAACCGCTCGCAGCACGTATTCGGGTCAGGTCTGGTCTTTGCCGTTGGCCTGTGGGTCGCATGGGTCAGTTACACGCAGCAACCCGCCGAGGCATTCCTGTTCCCACGCCTGATCGCAACGGTCTTTGTGGTACTGGCCGGATGGACGTTCGGCAAAGCGGTCATGGGTCTGTCCAAGGTCGGAAACGGCGTGACACGGACGATGTTCGTGAACATGCTGCCGGGTCTGATCATCACGCTGATCTATGTTTTCTGGGCGGCGAAGACGCTGGGGTTCTACACCGCGACAACCATCGCCTTTTTTACCCTTCTGTCGATCTATGACCCCGCGCCCCATAACGAGGCCAAAACCTGGATCAAACGCGGGATCATCACGGGCGTATTTGTGGCGGTGATGTACGGGCTCTTTTCCATGCTTCTGAACGTCTACACACCAAGAGAAATTCTGTTCTGAACACGCAAATGCGCGGATGAACCAACTTAGGGAGGAAACGCAAAATGAAACGATTGATTGCAGGGGCAGCAATGGCTCTGACGGGCCTGACAGGCGCGGCAATGGCCGAGGAGTACCCGGAACGGCCTATCATGATGATGGTCAGTTACGGGGCCGGAGGCGCGACCGATTTTCAAGCCCGGATCGTCACCATGACATCTGGAAACGAGGATGCGCTGGGAATGCCCATCGCCATCATCAACAAGCCTGGTGCCGGTGGGCGCGTGGGCTGGAACTGGTTCGCAACTCAGGCCGATCCGGACGGCTATACGCTGGGTGCCTACAACGTTCCTCATTTCATCGCCCAGTCGATCAAGGGTGGCGTCGATTATTCGACCGACAGCTTTGAACCCATCGCGAACTGGGGTGCAGATCCGGCCGTGTTCGTGGTTGGCGCCGACAGCGAATTCAACTCAATGGATGATGTTGTCGCCTATGCCAAGGAAAACCCGGGCAAGCTGACCGTATCCGGTGCTGGCCTTTTTGTGGGCCACCACATCGCGGCGTTGCAGATCGACAAGGCCGCCGGGACCAAGATGGCCTACATCCCGACCAAAGGTGGCGGAGCAGCAGCCATGAAAGCCGTCATCGCAGGCGAAGTCATGGGTGGTATCAACAACCTGTCCGACGCCTTCCGTGCGCAAGAAGCTGGGAACGTGAAAATCCTCGGCGTTGCTGATCTTGAGCGCAACGCGTTCCTGCCGGATGTTCCGACGATGATGGAACAGGGGCTGGACGTAGACAATTCATCGGTCAACTTCCGGGGTGTGATGGTGCCCAAAGGGACACCTCCTGAGGTGATCGAGAAACTGGCAGCAACCGTACCCGAGATGTTCGCCAATTCCCGCGTTTCCAAGAAGATGGAAGCGGGTGGCTCGCCCATGCACATCATGACACGTGACGAAGTGATCGAGATGTGGGCGCAGCGCCAACAGACGCTAAACGAACTGCTGGCGGGTCTTTAACCGACCCCAATCGGGGCGGGTAGAACCCGCCCCGGACAACCAATCGAGGACCAAAATGAACGCTCCAAACGACATAGCCCCCGAAATTGCCGAAGTGGACCGGATCGTGGCACAGGCGCGCAAGGCTCAGACTGCCTATGAGGCAACTGGCAGTCAGGCGCTCTATGACAAGGCGGCGCTGGCGGCAGGCTGGGCGATCATGGAACCTACTCGCAACCAGGCGCTGGCAGAACTGGCGGTTGAAACCACCGGGCTGGGCAATGTCCCCGACAAGATCACCAAAAACCACCGTAAGACACTGGGTCTATTGCGCGACATAGCCGAGGCAAAGACATATGGCGTCATAAGCGACGATCCGGAAACTGGCATCACGGAAATCTCCCGTGCGATCGGCGTCATTGGCGCAGTGGTCCCTTCGACCAATCCGGCCGCAACACCGGCCAACAACATCATTAATGCTCTCAAAGGTGGCAACGCCATCGTCGTCGCCCCCTCGCCCAAGGGCGTTGCATCCTGCGAGAAACTGCTAAGCTTCATTCACGCCGAGTTTGACAAGCTGGGGCTGGATCGGGATCTGGTCCAGATGATCCCCGCGCCGGGGTCAAAGGCCAAAACCCAACGGCTGATGGAGACCTCGGATCGGGTGATCTGCACCGGCAGCCAGAACAACGTCCACCGGGCCCAGTCCTGCGGCACACCGGCCGTCGCGGTCGGTGCGGGCAATGTCATCGTGATCGTCGATGAAACCGCCGATCTGTCTGCGGCGGCGGCCAAAATCACTGCGTCGAAGTGTTTCGACAATGCGACTTCGTGCTCCTCCGAGAACGCGGTTGTAGTGGTGGACGCAGTCTATGACGACTTTGTCGCAGCAATGGCCGCCGAAGGTGGCGCGCTGGTCCCCGCTTCCGATGCCGCAGGTATCATTGCACGTCTCTGGCCGGACGGGCACCTCAACCGATCCGCGATTGCTCAGGACGCCGACAAGATGCTTGAGGCGTTGGGGATGGCAGACAAAGCGCCCGAAGGCACGAAGTTTCTGGCGGTAGAGACAGATGGGATCGGTCCCGATCATCCCCTGTCCGGAGAGAAGCTGAGCCGCGTTCTGGCGCTGTACCGGGCGTCGGACTATGCGGCTGCCAAGGCCACTGCAGCGCGTGTCCTAGCCCATCAGGGGGCCGGACATTCGGTTGGCATTCACACAAGCGACGACGCGCGCGCTGTTGAGTTGGGCCGAGAGTTACCCACCTGCCGGGTTATCGTGAACCAGGCGCATACCTTTGCAACAGGCGGCAGCTTTAACAACGGAATGCCCTTTTCGCTTTCGATGGGATGCGGCAGCTGGGGCGGAAACTCTATCGACACCAACCTGCATTGGCGGCACTTCGTCCAGACCACCAAAATTGTGCGTGAAATAGCCCCACGCGAACCCGCACTCGAGGATATATTCGGCGCGTATTGGAGGGAGGCTGGCCAATGATGGAACCGCCCAAAGGAACGGTCCGCGACTGGCTGGACCTAAGAGCCGATCAGGGCGGAACCGGGTTTGTGTTTCCCGATGGCGCACAGGATCTGAGCTGGGCTGAACTGCGCGGCTCGGCCAGAAACGTTGCAAGCATGCTGACTGGCCTTGGGGCGCAAAAAGGCGAAAGCGTCGCCCTTATCTACCCCAATTGTCGCGAGGCGCTTATCGCCTTGTTCGGCGTACTCTATGGCGGATTCCGGGCAACCATGATCAATCTCGTCGCTGGGGACAGTGCCGTGACCTACGCCCTTGAACACAGCGGCGCGCGCTTTGCCTTCGTGCACCCGGATCAAGCCGAGCTGTTCGGCCGAACAGCCGACCCTGCCGTGACCAAGCCTTTGCAGATCGCCGATGCTGGTGACGCAGATACCGAGCTTTACGACCTGACGCCCGAAGATCATGCCCTTCTCATGTACACCTCAGGCACAACCGGCAGACCAAAGGGCGTCGTTCATACCCATTCCAGCCTTTTGGCCGGCGGCTGGACTACCGCTGTCGCACATGAACTGACCGACACTGATCGCGGTTTCTGCGTCTTGCCGATCTATCACATCAACGGTCTTTGCGTGACTGTAATGGGAACGCTCGTTTCGGGCGGGTCACTGGCTATGTGCGAGCGGTTTTCGGCCAGCCGGTTCTGGGAGAACCTTGGAAAGACTCAGGCCACTTGGTTTTCGGTTGTGCCCACCATCATCTCTCATCTGCTGCAATCGGACACCAATCCGGACAGCCAAACCCGTCAGCGGTTGCGGTTCGGGCGCTCTGCTTCGTCCGCGCTGGCACCGGACGTACAACGGGCTTTCGAAGAACGGTTCGACGTTCCCATCGTCGAAACCATGGGCCTTACCGAAACCGCCGCGCAGATCCTTTCGAACCCACTTCCGCCGGGTGTGCGCAAGATCGGCTCACCAGGTGTTGCCTATGGAAACGGCGCCGCGATCCGCGATGCGAACCAACAGCCCGTCCCACACGGAACCGAGGGTGAACTGGTCATACGCGGACCAAATGTGATGCTTGAATACCTTAAGGATCCGGATGCGACCGCAGGCACGTTTACTGCCGATGGATGGCTTCGCACCGGCGATCTGGCGCGTATGGATGAGGATGGATACGTCTATGTTACGGGCCGCTTGAAAGAGCTGATCATCAAGGGCGGCGAGAACATCGCCCCGCGTGAAATCGACGAGGCGCTTTATTCCCACCCCGACGTTGTCGAAGCCGCAGCCTTTGCACGCCCCTGCCGCAGCTATGGCGAAACCGTCGAGGCCGCTGTCAAAATCCGGGAAGGGTCCGTGCTGACGCCGCTGACCTTATTGCAGATTTGTGAGACCAAACTGGGTCGGTTCAAATCCCCTGACGAGGTTCACATCCTGCACGATCTGCCAAAGGGGCCATCGGGTAAGATTCAGCGCAACCGGATACTCGAAATCGTTGACGATCAGGGCTGAGTACCAGCAGGACTATTCCCGCTGGCGTGCAGCCGGGGCCGACCCGGTGCATTGAACGGCGCTAAGTCTTGCGCCGTTTCGGCACAGCCTCTCCGCCCTTGCCCGCTTTCGCGGCTGAAACGCGGGCGCGATTCTTCTTGCTGCTGGGTTTTCCCTTGGGCGGCGGCGGGCCTTTGGTGGGTTTACCGCCGGGCTTTACGCTTCCGTCTTTGCTCTTGTTAGCGGGCGTTTTGTGGGTTTTCTTCTTTGCGCTCGTTGCCGTGAATTTAACATCCGGCTCGCTCAGTGACGAGTCGCGGTGCGGTGTCGAGCCATGTTCTTTTGATCGGGTCTGTTTGAAACCGCGTTCCGCAGGATTTTTGGGCTTGCGATCTTCTGGCTTGGGTTTGCGGTTACGGGGCGTCGGGGCATCGTTCCAATCAACGGGGGTGGTGTCCCCTTTGCGCGGACGCGGTTTACCCTTAGGTGGGCGGTTGGACCTTGGACGCTCAAACGCTGGCAGGTCAGGCGCGCCATCCAAGCGTACAACGTCTTTCGAACCTTCGATTTTCATGCCCGGGCCAACAGCCGCCAGAAAGCCTGCAACACTGGCTTCGCGGATCTCGACGTAAGACACATCATCGGCAATCCGGATCGCGCCGATATCGTCTTTGGTCAGATCACCGGCCTTGCAGATCATCGGCAGCAAATGTCGCGGCGATGCGTTTTGGTTGCGACCTTCAGACAAGGAAAACCAAACGCTCGGACCAAAGGCGGCCCGGGGTTTCGGGCGGTCCGCCGTCACCGGGGCCAACTCTTCCGGCGCTGAGTGGCGCAATTTATACTGACGAAGATACGCTGCCGCTATTTGCTCAGGGGTAAATTTTTCAACCAGGTGCTGAACCGCGTCCTGTTCGCTTTCGGTAACTTCGACTTGCCAGTCATCCGAGGCGAGCATCCGCGCCTGATCCCGTTCGTTCACCTCATCCGAAGACGGGGCGACGCCCCAATCCGCCGTGAGCTTTGCGAACTTCAGAATACGCTCTGCCTTTTTCCGCGATGACGGTTCGACCACCAGGGCACTGACGCCCTTTCGTCCGGCCCGGCCCGTGCGTCCCGAACGATGCAAAAGCGTCTCGTGACTGTTGGGCAACTCGGCATGGATCACCAGATCGAGGTTAGGCAAATCAATTCCGCGCGCCGCGACATCTGTCGCCACACATACCCTCGCACGCCCGTCGCGCATCGACTGCAACGCGTTAGAGCGTTCACTCTGCGTTAGCTCTCCAGACAGTGCCACGACAGAAAACCCGCGGTTGGAAAGCCGCGTGGTCAGTCGTGACACCATCGCGCGGGTGTTACAGAAAACGATAGCATTGGGGGCTTCGTAATACCGCAATGCATTGATGATCGCGTTATCCCCGTCCCGCGGCGCCACCATCATCGCACGATATTCGATATCAGCATGTTGGGTTTTCTCGCTGACCGTGCTCACCCGCTCGGCATCGCGCTGATAGCGCGTTGCCAGGCTAGCAATGGCGCGCGGGACTGTAGCCGAGAACAGCAACGTTTGCCGCTCCGCCGGGGTTTCATCCAGGATGAACTCAAGATCCTCGCGAAATCCAAGGTCCAGCATTTCATCGGCTTCGTCCAGAACCACAGCCCGGATCGCGGTCAAATCAATGGACCCACGCATGATATGATCGCGCAGTCGACCCGGCGTTGCGACGACAATATGCGCCCCACGTGCCAAAGCCCGGCGTTCATCACGCATATCCATACCACCTACACACGAGGCCAGAAACGCGCCGGCATCAGAGTATAGCCAGCTCAGTTCACGCTTGACCTGCATGGCCAGTTCTCGCGTAGGCGCAACCACCAAAGCCAACGGCGCGCCGGACGCCCCGAACGTCTCATCTTCGCCCAGCAACTGTGGTGCAATGGCCAACCCGAACCCGATGGTTTTTCCCGATCCGGTTTGCGCCGACACCAACATATCGCGCCCTTCCAGCTCGGGCTGTGTCACGGCCTGCTGGACTTGTGTCAAAGTATCGTAACCCTTGCGGGCAAGCGCATCTGCGATGGTCTGTTTCACGGTGGTGTTCTTTGTATCAGCCGGGGGATACGTGCCTTGCGGTATTGCAATCAGCGCATCTTCCAAGGTTAAAGACCGCCTCTTAACGGGAGTCGCTGGCAATGTATAGCCGTGTCTTTTGTGGTGACCGAAGTAAAAAACCGCCGGTCTCGAAGGTGTATTTTGATGAACTGGTCTGCGGCTTCAGCCTGCTGTCAAAAGCGGGTTCGAAACCGTTCATGACGGCGGCGGGCTTGAAACTCCGGGGTGTTACGCCCTCGGAACAACTCGACACGCTCGGCATCCAGAAGATCATGCCCATTGAGAATAGGACTTTTGCCGGGTTTCGCTGGCGGGATGAGCCTACCGTCCAAGAATATCTGGCGCAGACTTAAGCCTAGCAGCCTTCTTCGCCTTTTTCCAAACCAACGAAAGCCAACAGCAATGAACCTGCCACCCGAAATCGGCGAGGATATGACTCGCCCATTGAACCGCACACACAAGTTGCCGCTTATCTGAAGGTATTGGCCCGCGAAGTCGACCATGCAGGCATAGAAGCTCAAGAGGCATTGGACCTCCTGAGCGACACCCCGGACAAATTTGAAGCAGCATGGACACGCGCGCGCCCCGACGCCCTGGTCGTTTTTCGCCTCGAACCTGACGGGGCGCGAGGGATTGTCGGTGGCACAGATGCGAAGCCGAGGCGCTTTGTGGCCTTTGCCGAACAGTATAAACCAGACAATTGGTGGCACAGTTTTAGGGGGGTTAAGACAGGCGCAATACGGTATCGCGCAACACTGCTGTTTTCGCCCGGTCCAGCTGCTTGTATCCAACTTCATGTCGCGGCAAAAAAGACAAAGAGCATTATCAGTGAGATCAATATGAATACGAGCAGTTTTTTTTTCGCGGCGTTGCTAGGGCTGCTTATTTCTTGCATGATTGGATATGAGGCCTTTCCGGTCGGGGACGATTTTGCCTATGGGCCACTTACTGAACACCGGATCAACCCAGCACTTTTTGTGAATGACGATCAGCTGCGGCTTTTTGAAAACCACGCCTATGTCTACGAGTGGGTTTATCGGACAGGACGGGCAACAATTGGGGTTGAGCCCGCCTTTCGTTTGGGTGTGTGGCTTTTGGCTATGATAACATCGGTGGCGATTTGGTCGTTGCTGCGCGCGCTTGAAGCGCCCGTGGCGGCGCTACCGATTGTTCTTGGCCTCAGTGTGGTTGTTCAACTCGACGGCATGGGGCGGGGAGATTTCGGGGGGCTGACATCCACATTTTTTCATCACCATAACGTGGCTTTGACGTTTGTAATCGGAGCAGTCGCCGCGGCACTTTTTCGCAAGAATTGGCTCGCAGGACTTTTCCTAGGGCTGGCAACCTATGCGCAACCAATGACTGCGTTTCACGGCGCAATCGTGATCGGTCTTGGTTCATTGGTCCGTAATCCACTTGATGCGGTGAAGCTGGCAGCTGCCGCGGGTGTTGTGGCATTTCCCGTAGCCATCTGGCTCTTTGAGGCAATCCTCAAAGAGCCAGACATTATTGTAACGTTTGATCTGATCACGGATGCCTATCGGTTCCGGGCACCAGCGCATTATGACCCACCGTGGTTCGATATCATGATCACCACACTATACTTGTTGGCAGGCTATGCTGGTGCTGCTTTGTTGCATCGCGAGAAATCGAGCATTGCGCGTTTTGCGGTAGGGCTGCTGCTAGGGTTTACGCTACTCCATTTTGTCACACTGGTTGTCTATAAAGTTGCCATTGCTGAGTGGGTAGGTTTTTTCATTCTAGATGCAAACCGCTCTACGCCAGTTCTTTTTACCGTCAACACATCTTTGGCCGTTGCGGGCATGTGGCTCGCCAAGACCGGTCGCGGGGTTTGGTTGACAGGGATTCTACTGGCGACGCTTCTGTTCCTCAATATGACGCCGGCAGGGCTTGTTCTCATCGCAATCGGTGTTGCGATGGCGGTGGCAGGCGACCTACCGCGGACTCAGACATCCGCTTTGTGCGGCGTTGGGGCTGCGCTCTTGATATTGTTTCCTGCCCAGCCGCGCCCGCCTTATCTACCTGAGTCGACGCTTTTGGCGTTGGAGCAAATCCGAACCGAAACTCCGGTTGATGCATTATTCATCATTCCTGTGAGCCTGATGGAATTTCGTCAATATGCGCAGCGGAGTGCTTATGTGGATTTCAAGCTTTTCTCGGTGGCGCAACCTGATCAAGCCTCATTGACGCGGGCGCGAATTGAGGAGGTCGCGCGCCCGGCACCCGAACATCGCTCTGTGCGAGGTTGGGGTGCGGCATACCTTTGGGATGACGAACAAAACCGTCAGGCGACTTGTGCCAATATGGCCGAAATGTTGGGGACGACGGGTGCGCAATATTATTTGCGCCGCGTATCATCAGAAGAAACAGCGCCCGAGTGCCCTGACTTGCCGCGTCCGATCCTGACGAAGACGTTGGCGCTTTACGGGTCGATGGAATGAGGACGGGCAAAAACCCAGAATTTGCAAAGCAAGAAGGTTGAGACGGGCACGGCTAAGGCGACAACCGCCATTGCGAGAACGAAAGGTCCGCCAAGTTGTACCGCGATCAGCTCGGTAATGGCTGTGGAAAGTAGAAAGCCAACGCCGGACACGGTCAAAAACCGTGGCGCGTGAAAACGATGCTTGAGTGATGTGTCAAAGGTAATTCTGCCGTGCCCCAGATATGACAGGCTAAAGGCGGCGGCAAATCCGGCACTGTTTGCCAGCAAGGGTGCGATGCCGAAGAATTTCAATGCAACAATTGAAACAACGACATGCAATATGGTTGCCAAAACGCCAATCCCGGCAAAGCGCGAAATCTGCCCAATCATTGAGAGGCTGGATTGGTTGTCAGCACGGCGCAGAGTGAGAGGCCGACGGGCAGGCTGAGACGGCCAACAAGGTGTTTTTCAGCCGCAAAAACAGCGCGGAGTGCCGCATTGACATGTGGCGCAGGTAGTGTGTCATCAGCCTTTTCGATCCGGAACAGTGACTTAACTGCCCGACTGGCTACGGCCAGCGGAAAGAGGGCTGTGTTGAAATAGAACCCATACTCCATATGCAATCCGGCCTTCGCGGCAACATCTGCGAGTTGCGCACGGGTATAGCGGCGGAAATGGTGGTGGCGTTCATCGTGGCGCGACCAAAGCCATTGGAATGCAGGCACTGTCATCACGATACGCCCGTCTGATGTAAGACGGTTTGCCAAGGCACCCAGAGTGGCTTCGTCGTCTTCGATATGTTCGAGTACGTCGAAAAGCCCAATAAGGTCAAATTTTTCGGAAGCGAAGGGCACCGCGTCAGGTATTGAGCCTTCGGCAATTGCGATACCGCTTTTGACTTCGGCAGTCCGGCGCGCATCGGCATCAAGTTCGAACGCGCGAATATGACCGAATTTCGCCAGCATGCCAAGATTTCCGCCTGTGCCACATCCTGCTTCGAGAATGCGCGCGTCGTCCGGCAGTTTTACTAGCCTTGAGATTACTGCGGACAGGATTTCGCGGCGGGCGACGAACCACCATTGCACTTCTTCGAGTGCTGCCATGCGGTCAAACACAGCACGATCCATTAGTTGTCGTCCTGACCTTTGTGAACCGATCTAAGAACGTAAAGTGGTCGATCTTGGACTTCTGAGTAAATGCGCCCAATGTATTCGCCGAGAATACCGATCGCAAAGAGGTTGAGCCCCCCAAAGAGCAGGATCAGAATAAGGGTCGAAGCGTAACCTGGTACAACTACGCCAAAGATCAATGTCTGCACCAAAATGCCGAATGCGTACAGAAACGACACGGTCGCAAGAATGGCACCTGCATAAGTCCAAATATGAAGCGGGGCCGTCGTTGATGAAAATATCCCATCTAGCGCAAATTTCCAAAGGCTCCAAAAAGACCAAGCGCTTGTTCCGTTTTTGCGTTGCGGGCGCGTGAAGGTTACTTCGACGGCATCAAAGCCTACCCAACTGAACATCGCTTTGTTAAAGCGCACTCGTTCACCCATGTCGCGCACCACGTCCACGACCTGCCGATCCATCAGGCGATAGTCGCCGACATTATGCGGGATTTGGTGATCCGCCATGGCGTTGAAGATGCTGTAAAACCCATCTGCCGTTTTACGTTTGAGCCAGGTGTCGCTGTCTCGGCAGATACGTTTTGCATTGACAACCTTTGCACCCTGATCCCAATGATCAAGCATCTGCGGAATAAGATCGGGCGGATCCTGAAGATCGACATCCATTGGTATGCATGCATCACCCCGAGAGTGTTCAAACCCGGCTGAAATAGCGGCTTCTTTGCCGAAGTTTCGCGAAAGATTTAAAAGAATGATGTGGCAGTTTTTCTGCATTCGACTGCGAATGGCAAACTCTGTTGCGTCGCGGCTGCCGTCATTGACAAAAACCACCTCGTAGAGGTATTCGGGCTCAAGCGGAGCGAAAACTTCTTCGATCTTGTCAAGAAAAGGCCCTATGGCTTCTTGCTCGTTGCAAACCGGCACCACAAGCGAAACCAATTTTGCTTTGCTGGGTCGGGAGGTGTTTATTGCTTCTCCCGTAGTCTGCAACGTTTGTCTGTTCGCTACCATTTCGGCTCCTGAGGATGTTTGGCGTAATCCCAGATTGATGTGGGCAACAATATCGGCGCAATCAGGCAAAACTTAGGCGTTTCAAGTAGGAAATTTTTCTTGTTTGCTTGACTAGGGTCAGGAGTCGTAATCAGCAATTGACTAGATCCACGAGAATGCTTGCTGACAAGAAGACTTTCGGACACCTAGCGTAAACTGCGGCTACTCGCCTCTAGTCTTTCAGTCGTCCGAACATGATCTCGAATCGATTACGTCAATTGTAGCGCCGCTGGTCGTGTTTCAGAGGCGTATTGCGCTGTTTTCGACTGGGGATAGCGCGCGTTGGATAGGCCGTCTAGCGATTGAAAACGAGTGCGATGCGTTATTTCCGCCTAATTTGGACAAGCACAATACCTTCCATGGGGCTGTACATAGATAAAGCGCGGAGAATCGGTAAGCTTCTCATAATTTTTGTATTTTTTTACATTAGTGCTGCCCGGGGGCGGCATATAACCTAGTCCTCACACTCCTACATGTAGTCTCATGCCTTCTTGCGCTTACTCGACGCCCACCGCGAGACATATCCCGTGTTCTGGGGGGGCTGGAGGGCATCATCGAAAAGGGTTCCTGCAGACAAGTTATCGAGACCCGGCTTGGATGGCCGGTGCAGCCGCGATGTTAAAAATTCCGCAACCATCGGATGCTAGAAAACTTCCCAATGCAGGCAAATGGCACGGACTGCTTGCGCGTTGCTGCCTGTGAGGTGACAGAGGCCGGGCATCGCATCTGCGCACCGATTCACGACGTGCTTGTGCTGATTGGAGACGCGGAGACCATCTACGAGGAGGCACAACAGGTGGCAGCCATCATGACCCGGGCCGCGACCACCATCGCCCGAATCGAGGTGCCCGCGGATTGCGCCATCACCTTGCCCGGCGAGCGATACAACGAGCTGCGTGGCAGGGCGATGTTCAACACCGTCGTAGATCTGATCGATGGCAAAGCTTGACTTGTCCGATTTTACGGTTTCGCCGAAGGAACTGGAAACCATAACCTCGCTGGTATCCGGCGAACCGGTCCAGTAATTGTAAAGGTCCTCAAAAACAAACCCCGCCTGGTGCGATGATTTCACAATCCTAATGATGGCCGACGTGCGCCAGTTTCTGCCACCGACCACTCGTCTCTTCTGCGCGATCCATCAGCGGATGAAAATGCCGGGCGAGACATCGGTGAAGGTCGACGCCAAGCTGTTCGAGGCGGCCGGCATCAAGAAGCAGACCGCCAGAAGACGCGCCGTAGCGGCGTTGGAGAAGGTCGGGACTGTGGCCGCCGAGAGATTGCAGGGCCGGTGCTTCATCCTTACCCCGTGGTCAGGAAAACCATGAGGACCTTTGAAAGTAGCTCCACCGTCTGGCCAGGAGAAGCCGAAAGAGTCGGGTCGAAGGTCGAGTTTGCTCATCTGGGCGTTATCTGGCGAAAAGGTTCGGATGATCTTTTTGCGTCCGGAAGCTGCCGTCTATGTCACCTGCAGCACCGTTCAAAAAGGGCGGAGCCCAGCCATTCTCTGCAAGCGCAAAAAGGACAAACCGAAACAACAGAAGCGGCCGTTCGGGTCGGCCGACTACGCCCAAATCCGAACCGGACGTTCGCTGCACAGCTGTTGATCGTCTCACATGCGGGACGAACCCGCCTTTTGCTTACGCAGCATTCGCTATCGCAGAAACTGCTCGCAAGTGCCGCTCCTCTTGTTGGGCAGTGCAGCGGATTTCGACAGACCAGTCATTCAAGTGGCGCGATGTTGCCTAAACGGCAACTTTCCTTTCGCCGCATTCAGATGCAACAAAAGGGTCGCGCAACAAAGCCGCCATTGTCGGCGGGATTTCGTAGCCTTAAAGCGCGCAACGATCATTGGTGTTAACAAGGCGCACTAGCATAGGTTTCCGGGAAGTCTCCAAGTTACACTCAGAAGCGACAAGATAGCGCTGCACTATTCTAGCGATGCACGAGCACGGCGATTGCTATCACAACCACCGGTCAACTCTTTTGCTAATTTACAACACGCAATGTCTCAAGAAACCGCTTCAATATCGAGTAGTCCGCCCTCTTTTCGGAATAAACACACACATACGGTCTTACCATAGCGATGGAAATCTGAGACGGCTCGATGAGGGTACCTTCCCCAATACTGGCTTCTGCAAAAGTGCTGGGAACCAATGCGACACCAGCCCCGTTCTTTGCGGCAGTAATCGCGACCGTCAGATCACTAACGATAGTGCCCGAGACTTGGGAATCGTCGAATGGCCGGCCTGCCGAGCAAAACCAATCTTGCCAAGTTGGGCCGCTCGCATAGGCCGCACCCCAATTGACCTGAATAAGCTGGGATCGTGGAACATTGCTGAGATCGCCCACGGAGTCAGCGAAGCATTCCCAGAATGCGGGCGAACAAACTGGCCGTGCGACGTCCGAGAACAGGTTTTTCTCCAAGTAGCTTGGATAGAATTTTGATTGATAGGTAAGCCGGACGTCAGCGCCTTCCCTCACGAAGTCAATTGGGTCTTCCTGAACCCGGATGTCCAGAACGGCGTTGTTTTCAGCGCTAAACCCCGCGACTCTGGGCATAAGCCAACAATCGGCGAGCGAAGGAATTACGCTCACGATGAGCTGGCGGGGCCGACGGTGTTGTCGCAATCGATGGACCGAACCCGAGATTTCCCCAAATGCGCGGGCGAGTCCAGGATACAGCTCCATACCAGCATCCGTCAGAATAATCCGGTTGCCCTGTCGCTCAAAGAGCTTCTTCTCTAAATTCTCCTCAAGGCTCCTGACCTGCAAACTGATTGCAGCAGAGCTAACCCCAAGTTCTTCTCCTGCTTTCACAAAGCTCTGGCAGCGAGCCGCGGCTTCGAATGCGCGAAGACCTGTCAGTGAGGGCATATTCAACGCTGACTCCCTTTAGTTTTTCTTTCGGTAGGCGATAATTTTTATCGTTGTAACCAGAGCCGTATTGATTGGAAATAGAGTTGTTGAATTCAGGAGATGCCGTCATGAAAAATCTAATTGCTTTGGAAAGCTACCCTCTTCATCAACCTGAAAGCGATGCGTATGCCGCGCTCGTGCAGAGGTGTAACCAACAGCTGTTTTCCAAGGGCATGTTCGATCTGCCAGGGTTCATTCGCGAAGACGTTGTGAAAGAGGCGGCCGAGATGGTGAAGCCTGCAATGACCACAGAAGCCTTCAGGCATGCGCGGACGCACAATATCTACTTCAAAGACGAAGTTCCGGGATTGGCAGCGGATCACCCGGCCTTGACCAAGGTTGAAACGGTCAATCACACGCTTTGTGCGGATCAGTTAGGCGACAACCCGGTTATCCGTCTATACGAGTGGGAACCGTTTGCGGATTTTCTGGCAGCAACCATGGGGCAGACAAAGCTCTATCCGATGACCGATCCAATTGGTCGGGTAAATGTTCAGGCGAGCTATGAAGGGGAGGCGTTGAATTGGCACTTTGACCGATCTGAATTCACGACGACGATCTTGCTCCAGTCTCCCGACGAGGGCGGCGAGCTCGAGTATCGCTCGGACCTGCGCACGCCAGAGGATCCCAACTATGACGGTGTGGCCGCCGTGCTTAACGGCACCGATCCGGACGTGAAAAAGATCAAACTGACGCCGGGGACCTTGAATGTGTTTCGTGGCGTGAACACCATGCACCGTGTTGTCCCCGTCAAAGGGAAGAAAGAACGGATTGTAACCATATTTACGTTCTACGAGCGCCCAGGTGTGACACTCACGCCGAAAGAGCAGCTTGGTTTCTATGGACGAACGGCCAGCGTGTAATACTCAGTGAAAGCCGCCCGCCTCAAAGTACCGACAAACACAGCGCTGAATGTGTTGTTCGACCAGTACCCGTGGCTCAGTCGGGACTTCGCCGACCCGTATTAAAATTGAATAACCGCAAGCGATTGTTATTGTTGTATTTTTTGCAGTCTTTGCGTTTTTTTCTGCCGCCGATCGTCGGCTCGCACACAACGATTTGTTTTTAAATGTAAAATTACGCCAGGCTTTACGTCATTTTTACGTCGTTTTACAGCACGAGATACCATGTAACTCATTAATTTAAATATGCAAATTCTAGGGTAGCGCCCCGGGGGCGGAACCGAACCTCCGACACGAGGATTTTCAGTTAAGTTACCCTGCGTGTTTTCAATGAGTTACAACAAAGTGCATCACTTCGTGTATAACTTTTGAAAATCAGAGGGGTGGAATGAATTTAAAATTTTGAAAATAAACAAATGTTACGGAAGCCGCTGACCAATGTAATGTTCGGGAACAAACTTACGTAAATAACACTTTCCGCTGCTTCGGAAAATGAACACTACGCAACTGGTCGCAACTCTTCCTTTAGGTTGTGCTTGTCATCAACATACATCTCAATCACAGCCCGAGAAACGATGTTTTAGGACGCAATCAACTCGATCTGCTCAGCCTAACGCGTGCCTTCCCGCGCAACCGATGCGGCAATGACCGGGTCAGCCTCTGTAAGCGGCGTTTTGAACATTGTCTCCTCCTACTTACCGAATCCTTAGCTCGAAACTTTTTTCCTATAGGGTGGGGCTATCCCTCTTAAAGTAGATAAATTTCTCATTCGCAAATTTGTGCGCATATCGGGAAGAGGGCAACCTCAGGAAACGGAGGGATTTCCAATGGCTGAGGAAGATCAAAAGAACGTGGCGGGGACGGAAGATGCTGGTGGTGACTGCTGTTGTTGATGCGATCAAGTGCCGGAGCTTAGTTCCATTGGGTGCCGATCTGTTTGAGAACCAGCAAGACGCGTCCAAGCTTCCACATCTTGCGAAGGCTGATGCAGGCCTTGGACATGAGCACACCCCAGTTGTTTCTGCAGTTCGGTCAGTCGGGAATTTCAGGCCGGCGTGATTTTACCGCAAAGGAGAACGGGGAGATCAGAAACACTCTGACCTATCTGCACTAGTTACTGTGCACCGACCTGACCAGCAAGCGCATGCTGCCCTACCTCGCCACCATCAAAGCCCGCGAAATAGCCGAGTTCGACACATGGATAAGACACTCGGGTGAAGAGTTCATGTATGTGCTGAGCGGGAAACTGACCTTCATCTCCTAGCACTACCGCCCGCTGCCGATGAGGGCTGGCGATTCACTGTATTGTGACAGCGGCATGGGTCATGGGTGTATTTCGACCAGCGAGGAAGACGCGCAGGTGTTGCGGGTGTCACTTGAACAGCAATAGCTGCATCAAGTGCCGGGTCATTCAATGAGCGCTTTGGCCAGAGCTTGCGCGCGCGCCGCGCTCTTCCTTAAACCCAAGCAGCCAGTAAGACGTTACACGACCCTTGCCCTTGATCTCGATCGGGCCGCGCTGCTCGCATTTCACAAATTGCGCAATCCTGTCATAAAATTCTGTCGTGATCTGCACGCGTCCGGGTACTCCGGCGCTTTCCATTCGTGAAGCCACATTCACCGTATCGCCCCAAACGTCAAAGAACGGCCGGTCACCGCCAATAACACCAGCGATTACCGGACCTTCGTGAATGCCGACACGCAGAGATACCTTAGGTGTCAGATTCCTGGAAATCTGATCGACCGAATCCGCCATCTCGAGGGCAAGTGCGGCCATTCGGACGGCATCTGACTGAGTGTCATGATCGGCCGCGTCCAGGCCGCCCGCGACCATGTAACTGTCCCCGATTGTCTTAATTTTTTCCAGATGGTGGTGCGCAACCAGCCGGTCAAACTCCGAAAACACAGAATCCAGCAGCGTTACAGTCGCCCCGGCACCATTTTCTGCAGCGTATTTGGAAAATCCGGAAAGATCGGCGAACAAGATGGTCGCGCGCTCGAACCTTTCCGCAACCAGTTTGTCAGGATCAGCTTTGATGCGCTCGATAATCCGTGTTGGCAGCAGGACGTTAAGCAAACGTTCTGATATTGCTAATTCGCGCTCAAGGGCCTCTTCATACTGCTCAATTGCGGCGTTGGCGGAATAAGACGTGAAATAGAGGGCTGCAACGATTCCAAAGATCAAAACGACAAAAATCACATCCTCGGGCTGTGGCGAAATTATGTCATCAATTGAGTGGGCGGCGATGTCCCAGACCGTTTCACCCGTTGAAATATGCATCGGGATGTGAAGTGAAATGTAAATGAAAAAAACCGCGCTGACCAAGGTTACGGCGGTTATCCAGCGCCAATAGGCTGAACCGAGAAAATAGAAAAGGAGCGGCGGCCCCACGAGCAAAACAAGGTGGTCCTCGCCATTCCTGCCCGCGCTGACATCATGCGCCAAAAAAATGAACAGCCAAAGCGTGAAATATGCGACTTTCACTTCAAGGCCAAAACGATTCAGCGCAATCGTCAAAAGGGCGGCAAGCCCCAGCCCAAGATTAACATAAGCCAGGTACTGCCAGTCCGGTCCTAAACGGAACTGATAAAACGCGGTGAAGATAAATCCGCCAAAAGCGATTAATGCGGCGATATTCACAACCCGCATCTTTCGCTCGACTTTCAAAGCATCAGCCGGATACCCGGATTCGGAAATTTGTTTGAACAAAGCCTTGCCCCCACGCTGACCCCGCACGCAAATCTTACCATGATACTAGTCGCCGACATAAGGGGCATAAGGTTTGCGCAAATCCCTATTAAACCAATCCCACCATCATCACGCCTTTCTTCTGGGCCTGATAATGCGGCAACGAAAGATCGGCCATCGATGCCGGAAAGTGCTTTCTCTTCCTCCTCTTACTGTAAAATCACCTCCGGCGGTGCCGCCTGCAAGGCCTGCAGCTTTTTCTTCATGATGTCGGGGGATTTCCGTTCCAGATAATAGGCTATTGTTTCCACTCGAATTCGCACCGATCCCGCCGGTTTCGTTTCGTCTAAATCCTGAAACACAAAAAATAACGTACCCAGAGACTCTGTGATTGCCTGAACCGGAGAGTATGTTGGTTGATCCATTCCACACTCGTAGCTTGAAAACCGGACAACACATGTGACCCAGGGCATTAACGACCCATAACGCGCAGCCCACAATATCTCGTTGGTGTTTGCACTGTGTGAAGTTTTCCAAATGTCCGAAATATCAAACGCGTTCCGGATTCTCCCGGAAGCGATCAAGTCGGTGTAAAGCCAATCCAACACGGGCTGGTCCAGAGGCAGATACTGCCCCCAAAGAATAGGGTACCCAAATGATTGCAGTTCGCTTTCAATAGTGTGACCCAAACCCGTATCCATATGATAAGGGCGCCCAAGCGCAAGGATACATGGTCTGTTTTCTGCCGCGCATGAAGCAAGTATTTCCAGACTTCGTTTTCTGAGGTCCGTGTTGAAATCGTTGAGGGCCGCGTAGGCACAATCAACCGCGTTGGCCACTTCTTTTGGCGTAATTCCCTCGAAAATGTCTTTGAACGCGTCATAAAGCTGCTTCTTGGCAATCGGCGGTTCCGCCAGGGACACCGCCGGAGAAACGTAAGCTATTCCCAATTCGTCGAAGACATCGGATTCCCGGCGAAATCCGGCGCACGTGCTTTCGGGTCCCGCAATGACGCGCGGGCATGCCATATTCTCGCGAACATTCCCCTGCAGAATGGATGGAACCGTGAGGATTATCGGGGAAAACAGAATATCGATCGGGCGCTTCAATCCGGTCAACAGTTCACCATAGTGCCCTGTCATGCATTTGACGGGATAGCAGCAATCAACCGCGCCACGACCTTTGCCATACTTGAGTTGCTGGGCTTCGGATGTTTCGGACGAATAGATGACATCGCGCCGCTTGACACCCAACTCGACAAAAAACGTTGTCCAGAACCGATGGGTTGACCATTGGTTCAGCACCCTTGGGATACCGATCCTGTGGTTCCGTTTAACCGGCGCATTCTCAGCGAAACGCGCTGTCGCGAACGCTTTCTGCAATATTGGGATGCGCATTCAGTTCCTCGTCGATTTGCTTCTTTCGTTCCTTCATTTCGGCAGCGTCTTCGATCAGCCCCTTGGAGCATGAGTTTCCAGTGATGATTCTTTCCCAACCATTGGCAAGCGGCACCTTGCTTTTTTCTTTGCCCGGGCCACTCGGCACCTGAACATCGATAAACGCGCGGCTGCAATTCATCGCGCACCAGTGGCACGTGGTCTTGTCGTTAGTCGTGCTGACGTATTCCAGCGCCTCAATTCGATCAAACCCGACAAACCGCGAAGCGTTCCCGTCCAACGCGCAATCAGCTGCAAGCAGCGCCGCCCCAAGGGCACCCGCCTCGCCGGCATGGGGGTGCACAATAATTTCTGCATCGGGAATTTTCTCTTTGATGAAATCGATCTGAGCTTTGACCACAGCGAGATTGCGATGCGTTCCTCCCTGAAGAATGAACTTTTTTCCAATGGCCTTCAGGTTCTGAAACTGCCCTGCATAAACCCAGACATTCAGGGGCAAGACGGCGGCGAGGCTGGCCATGATCTCTTCGGCTGCCCAGCCTTTTCGTTGCTGATTGACAATATCAGACTGCAAAAACACGCCGCAGCCCATCATAAGCTGTGGCATCCGGTCGGCGCTGAAGGCTTTGTCGGCATAGTCCTCAAGCCGGATATCATAGCGCTCCGCGATGCCCTGCAAAAAGGCACCGTTTCCGGACGAACATTGAGAATTCAGCCGGAAATCCACCACCGCCTGTTGCCGCAGTAGCATGATTTTGACGTCGGTTCCGCCAACATCACATATTGCGTCGGCGTCGGGGGCCACATGCAGGGCAGCCGACGCATGCGCCACCGTTTCGACCACCGGGACATCCGCGCCCAGAATATCCTTCAGCAGGTCTTTTCCATAACCAGTCAGACCCAACCCACAGATTTCAGTTACCCCGGCCTCCTTCACTTTGCGAAACACAGTTTTCGCATCTTCGATCGGGTTTCCGCGGCTGGGCCGATAAATGGATGCCATGATGTCCGCATTGCGATCAATCGCAACTGCCTTGACCGTTGTGCTGCCGAAATCGCATCCCAGATAAAGCGGACCGGTCGAGGGTTTCTTTGACGCAACGATATCTGGCGTTCCAAAATCGTCCATGAACTTGTCCAGTTCATCGCTCCGCGCGAGGGCTTTCTGTCCTACTTTTGCTTTTTCTTCATGCTGCCCGGTTTCAACCCACCATTTCAGCCTGTCCGTTCCAGCATATTGCGCTGCTTCGCCGGTCTCGCGCCGCGCAATCTCGACGCACCCAAGGCTCGCGTAATAAAGGGCATCATCAGGAACCAGTATGACGTCCGAAATGTCTTTACCCTCTGGCAAGTCGACCTTACGTTCTTGCCAAAAAGCGGCAAGGTGATGCGCCCAGGCTTCCTGAAGTCCCCGAAAGAACATGTTAGGCCCACCCAGCAGCAGCACCGATGGCATCGGCGTGTTGCCCTTGGTCAGCGTAGCTAGGTTCTGTCGTACAACTGCATCGAAAAGACTAGCAATGATCTCTTGCTTGGAAACACCGGCCTTTACGAGGCTGTTGGCATCGGTTTCAGCAAAAATCCCGCATTTCGCGCTGATCCGGTGAAGCGTTTGCCCCTCGTAAGGCAAAGACGTCAGCTCGTCGGGGGCGATATCCAGCTTTCGCGCCGATTTTTCAATAAAGGTGCCAGTTCCCCCACTGCAAGCCGATTGCATATAGACCTGCTTGGCCTTGCCTGCCGGAGTGGGCGTGAAAAACAAAGTCTTCATGTCCTCGCCCCCGATTTCAGACACAAAGTGCACATCGGGATGCAGGGACTCGACCGCTGCGGCAACAGCAACAACTTCTTGTATGGTTCGGGCATTCACATGACCCGCAAGGGTTCCGGCCCCAGAGCCGGTAAAGGTCGCAATGTCCCTGCCGGGGGCGAGCCCGGCCTCCTGTTCCATCCGGGCCAGAAGTTCCAGAGCCTTCTCAGCTTGTCTTGTCTGGTGACGCCCATACGCCTTCCAGATGACGTTGCCCTCTTCAAAGACAACACCCTTGACCGTAGTCGAACCGATATCGATCCCGGCATATTTCACAGCGTCGCGTTTCCGAGTTCGAGTACGATATTTGACGCTGTACCAACCGCGCCGCGATGCGGCACCCGGTAGAAGGGCGCGTTCAATTCCGGACGCTGTTTCAATCGGGCGCGAGCCTCGTCAAGCGTCAGACCGGCTGCTGCAAGTGCTGTGTCGAATTCATCCTTTGCGCGGCCCTTTGCTTCGGTCAGGACCATCTGGCACCGCGATAAGGCATGCACATCACTGTCGCCCTTAACTTCAATAGGCGCATACAGCATGTCCGGGTAATGCCCCTGAACTGCTGCCATGGCGCCGATGCTCATCGTATTGGGCAGGCAGGCATAAGGGGAAAGTTCGCAAATCATATGAGCCTTCTTGCGGGTGTGTGCCCAAATGGCCTTACCAACCAAAAGGTCGCCTTCTCCACCATTGATCATGTTGTTGAAAAACGGTGCGGCAAGTCTGCGTAGCTCGTTCTGGTCCGGCATCGGCCGCGGGATATTGCCAAGCGCTTTTCGCATTTGGTCATACTTTGCACGGAATACCCGCTGCCCTAGCCTGAGCAGAAAATAATTCTTGCGGGCGTTTTCGGTAATCCCAAAGCGCAGTTCCAGCTTTTGACCGCCGTAGCGCATCAGGTAATCGAACCAGACAACCATTGGGGCTGGCTGAACTTCTGCGCCCTCAGCTTCCAGCCATCGATGCATGTTGTAGTTCTGCACGCCTTCAGCAGTCGCAAGATAAAACTCACCCGTGATCTTGACCATCGGCTTCACCCTCAGGCGGTCAAGTTCGATCGCCTCAAAGTGTTTTCTGGCCCGCTGCATGGCCTTGATAAAACGACGGGTAAACAGGTGCCAGCCGATCGATCTCCACTTCGACAAGCTCTTCGGACGCGAAAGCATCACGTCGTTAACTTCGTTTACCACCGCCTGGGCCACCTGGTTGGTTGTACCCGGTTTGGTCTCATAGGGTCGCAACTGATACTCAAGATCCTGAATGGCATCGGCGGCCATCATCCCCAGCGCCGTACTCAGCAGCAGATGGATGTCGGTTTGCAGACCCGCATCCCCCTCCTTGGGTTGGTCAATCTCATGCTGCTGAACGAGGAACATTCGAAATGCTTCCAGCCCAAGGTTCTTTAGCGCCAACTCGTAGCTTTGGTGGTACTGTCCGAACCGACAAGCACCACAGGCACCAGCAGTGACATAAACATACTTTTCTGCAACCTCTTCCGAGCCGATACGGTCGGCTTCGGCCTTGAGGAAACCAGCCAGATTCCCGGTTGTGAAAGCAGTTGGGCAACACTGACCGACATCTGCCAGTTCCCGGCCAAGAAACAGATCATCAACCGTCACGTCCGGCAGACGTTGTGCGTTGTATCCGGCGCTTCTGAACAGGCCCTCAAGCAATTGCTCGGCGCGCCATGTTACACCTCCGAACAACAAGGTGACATCCGGGCGCTCATCGGCAGTGAACGGGCGTGGTTCGTAAGCTTTGTAGGTGGTTTCTGAAATCCGGTTCATAAAATGCACCCCCAAACAACATAACATGTTTCTTAGATGTATCAAATTTCTTATTTGGGATTTGACCTATCCCTGCGTTGCACCGCTGATGCCAAACGCCCTCGCTGGCCTATAAAAAGCGGTCCGGTGAGTGGTTCAGAGCATCTTAACTGTTGAGAAACCTGTCAGCGTTATCCTTAAAAAAATCCTGGGCAAATGGGCGCAGCTTCGGATCATCAAAAATCCTGTAGAACGCACTTAGGTATTTGCGCGTTTTCCCAATCATTCTCGGCATATTCCAGTCCGAACCGTAGCAGAGTTTTTGAGAGATCGCGTAACTTGTCCCTACTGGCTGCGGAGCGTTCAGAAGACTGACCAGGCGTTGACGTATCACGTCATGGTTGTCGGCATCGAAGACATCCAGAATGTGACCGAGCCCAAGGTAGACATTCCGGTGCGTCTGCGCCAACCGGACCGCGCGATAGGCAAATGATTTCTCGAAATCCTCGTCCGTCGCCGCAGCCCAGCCGTGCCAGTCAACGTCCATTGTGCCCCCGCCATGCGCCAGAAACAGCCGAAGATCCTTCGCATCAAACTCTTCCATGCCCTGACGCCAGTGTTCCGGGTCTGAAAATATCCCGTATCCCTGCTTAACCTGAAACCCCTTGGGGTTGCAGTGCGCAAACAACCTCAGCTTACATTTCGAAAAGTGTTGGATGATCACATTCATCGCGTCTTGTGCGTGTTGCGTTGGCGCCGGATTCTCTGCTAAATCCTCGTACTTATCGGCACGCTGAGCTGCAGGATTTACGGCTGTCACATAATTGTTGCTTTCGAATGCGCGATACCCCAATGGCGGGTAAAGTTTGAAGCCTTCCACGCCCTGCTCGACGCCGTAATCAACGTTTTCCAGGCATTTGCGCGGCCCTCGAAACGGGTCCACGGATCCAAAGGAAATCAGCTCAACACCTCTGAGCGCGGCCAGTGCTTTCATTCGGCGAATTTGCCTTTTGAAGTCAAAGTACGGCGGATCAAGGTCTTGTGAGAACACTTCCACATAGGCGTGATGCATATCGAGCAAAATGCCGACATATTTGTCGGCATCTACCCCGTTACTCGGCTTGCCATCAGCATAGTCATCTTCAAGGGCCTGATAGCGATCATGCTCCGAAAGAACCATGGTCCCGATGAAAACCAACAACTGGCCAATGATCCCAAGATCACGCGGGGTTAGTCCCGCTGAACGAAGGCCGTCGTATGTCCTCTTTTCAAAATGGGATTCAGAATGCAGATGGGCCGCATCATCGAAAAAGTCATTTTCGGACAAGGCTTCAGCTGCAAGCGCAAAACCTTGCGCAAGGATGGTATCCAAATGGTCCGGAGTGGTACCTGTGCCGTCGAACGCGGACCCTTGCCGGATCTCCGCATCAAACATGATCCGGCTGCTTGCCGGACGTTTCGCGTGCTGCACAGGAAACAGCCCACTGTTCAAGTCATCAATGGCCCTAAGCAGAAGTCGTGCACTTTCTTCCTCTGCCTCGTTTTCTGTTGTGGATGACTGATATTTTATCAATAGTTCACGGCTTCTTGCAGCAATTGCATTCATAAGACCGTCAGCGCTTTGCCCTTGTAACGCGCGCAGCACATTACTGGAAAACGCCAGCCTGGGCGAGGAATCCAAATCATCCATCCCGGTGATTGACACCGCAAATCGAGCCAGCCCACGTGCCAGCCAATTGATGGCCCCAAACGATCGAAAAATCCCGTGAAGCGGCAGATAACGAGCCGTAAACAAATGGATGTGCATGTCGATGAACTTATGTTGTTCGGGCATTTCAAGACTCCCGGTTTCAAATTGTTATGAGACGGCAATAAATTTGCCTTGAAAGCCTGCCTTACCAGTGCCTGATAAAAAGCGCCGCATTACACCAAAATCGCACATTTTTGCGTTTTTCACAAACTTGGGAAAGCTAGCCCCAACTTTGTTGAGCAGATTCAGTGCAGACTGAATATTCCTGCGCATCGCCCCGAACAGCTCGCCCTCGGCCGAACGGAGGATCCTGCGGACCGCAAACCGTTTCATTTTGTGTGCTGACTGGTGATCGGCACCCGGAAGGTTTAGCACACTTGCCAGCGGCTTTGAGCAACCGTCAGTTTTCATTATCAACGAAAGCATGCCGGGGTAGATCAACAGCTTTTTGTTTCGGTATTACCGAAAGCTCATCAAGCAAATCGTTCTCGACAATCCGCGTCAGAACCTTGTGAATGATGAAGGCGCGCTTTGGATGCTTCAGCCAAGCATTCACCTTGCACGGCACGTACCACTTTGCTTGGTAAGGGCTCGCGTTCTTTCACTTCGGCTTGGCGGTCGAAGTAGAAGCCGCCAAAGGGGTTCGTCATCGAGATGTCCATCTCGCTAGCAGCGAAGTTCGCTATTGAGCGAACTGTTCCGAAGATGCGAGTGATGCTGCTGCCAGACAGGCCACGGTCAATAAGCGCGTCCATAAATTTGTTTGCATCACTCTTGGTATAGGCTCGAAGGTCCTTTCTGAAATGTCATGAATGCTGATAACCAACACCATCCATCTCATGGATATTTTGGATAGTTCTAATGCAGTGTCCCACCCGGCAGTTCGAATTGCACCTTAAAGAAGAACGCAGCTTCGTATCGCAGCCAGTCCACCAACTCCTGACAAAGCATGTGACCGGCCCGACCAGCCTCCCGTGCTTCATCCAAAAAGGCATCCTGACCTTTTTCAATATTGTCCGGTCGAATGGCCACAAAACGATGCAGCGCTTCGTTGCGCTTGAGCCTCCAAGCATCAATTCGAATAATCAGGTCGGCAGGATAACTCTGTGCTGCATCAGCCTTGGAACGGAATTCTGAAATAAGCCTACCGAAAAGTTCAGGTGGCCTATCCTGACCCATTGCCACCACGAAATGATACAGTATTGCCGAGATAAGACTTTCTTCGATGGCGATAGCTTCGAGCGGAAAGTCGGCCTCTAGAGCCTGCTTTGCGCGGTTCATGGCTGCAAGGAAACCTGCGTTGCGGGACTCAACTTGACTTCGCGCAGTGTCTAGGTCTTCACCTTCTTTTTTGGCATAAAACCAAACCTCAAAGTTAGAGTATCCGCTCTGCTTTGAAGCTTTCACATCAATTTCCCTGATCATCGACCAAAACTGATTATGGAACCGGTTCAACAGGATGTTGGTGAGCACCCAGTAGCCAATCAGCCGATGGAAGGCTATTCACCAAAGCTCTGGCCCCCGTGTAATCGCTAACCTGCCCAGCCGATATGAAGAAGCGGATGGGGCGTCCGAGGCTGTCAGTAACGGCGTGCAGTTTGGTATTCATGCCACCCTTGGTGCGCCCTATCAGCCTGCCACTCCCCCCCTTTTTCAACCGCAGGCTGGAAGCCGTGCGGTGCGCTTTGAGGTAAGTCGCGTCAATCATGATGGTCTTATGATCGGTTCCCTCCGCAGCAAGCCCTGTCATGATCCGAGCGAACACACCCATGTCGCTCCACCGCTTCCAGCGGTTGTAGAGGGTTTTTGGCGGCCCATATTCACGAGGTGCATCAGACCACCGCAACCCATTGCGATTAATGAAGATAAACCCGCTCAGAACACGCCGGTCATCAACTCTCGGCTTGCCATGGCTCTTCGGAAAGTAAGGCTGAAGACGCTCCATTTGTTCGTCAGTCAGCCAGAATAGATTGCTCATTTCACACCCCTGAAATTCAGGGGCTTGAATCACGCAGTCGAGATCACGGCAACCAATTAATGGGTCCAGAACCTAAGCAGACGCAGCCGCAAAGCGCCCATACAGTGAACCCGGCCGTACCAGAGGTGGCGCGGATACTATCTATTCGGCCACCTACAGCCTTCCGCCATGTCAGGCCAAAGCCCGACCAATATCTTGGCGACCGGTTCTTGCACTCTTCCCCGCCACCCTGACATTTTATTAGGGCCGCAGTTTTTCCAAATGGAAATTGACCGTTCAGAGTGGCGAGGGACCATAGAATTGGAACCCTATGGATAACAGACCACCTGGTCTGACAGGACGGTCCAAAGGATTGATGTCAGCAGTTACCTGCCTGATGGTTGCAGGCAAGGTTCAGAAGATCCAGAAACTCATCGCCAAGCCTGGAGCTTCCCTGAACTTTTGGTGCAGTATCTCGGAATCCATAAGAGGTAACGCCGACTATTCGGTTCGGGCTGTCGTGCATGGCGCCATCTTGCCCTTCGGCTTTGACACCGAAATTCTCAAACCAACCACCGCCAGACGAACCACCACGCATGTCAGATCCGTAAAGAACCGTGTTCTCGGACGCGCTTCTGTGGAAGGCACTATCGACCTGGTGCATCACTTCACCGCTGTCGTGGTTTCCGGGGTAGCCAACCTTTTTTGTGTGGTTCGGGCTGAGCGCGTTGGTGCGGAATCCTGCCCAACCTACCACTTCGCCAATGCGCTTGGTCTCTCCTTCAAAGTCACGGTCCTCTACCTCGATGATTGCAAGATCGCCGGCATTGGGGACTCTGCCATCTGATTGCAGCCACGAGCCCGTCGTTGCAACCCACGTCCAGTTCCAGGCCTGATACGGGGCGTTTCCTCGATGGTACGCGGGTATGAAAATGAAGTTTGAAAAGAACCCACCATTTCCATTGGCCCCCTCGTGAACACAATGGCCCGCTGTAAGGATCAGCCGGGGCCTGATGACAGTCCCCGAACAAATGAAGTCGCCTACACCAGGCTTAGAGAAGAAAATCTTTCCGTTCACGCGATAGGGATAATGCAGCCGCGCATCTTCCGGTATCAATCTTGAGCTCGTGAAATAGGCCCCTTCGGTGCCCGCAGCTTCCGGAACAAATGGTGCTGTCGTGTCGATCGGTTTTGTGTCCGGGAAAAGCATGTCGTTGGCATTGGCCTGAATTTGGTCACTTGCAACCGCGTAACGCCCACTTTCAGCAACCTTTGGCAATTCTGCATCGGATTGAATCTCGGCGCCTTCCACCAAGGCCTCGAACGAAGCTTCGGGAATTGGAATGCCTTGGCTTTGAGCATCGGCAAACGCCTGAGGCGTCCAATGTCCCAGCGGATCACGGTCTTCGGTCGGTTCGAAATCCGGGTTTTCTATTCCCAATGGTTCTTCTTGCGCTAAGGCGTCAGAGGAAAAGACAATCAGGGCAACCGAAAAAAATGTACTCAATAGTGGATAAGAATTGTAATGCATGAAAACTCTCCTTTTGTGAAATTCAAAGCGATCAGTTAATCCGTGTCCGGGGCTATCGTGTCAGACCCTCCCGATCCCGGAGAAGAAATACTTGGTGCATCAGATACCGGTGGTTCCTCTGGTGCAGTGGGCTCATCCGGAGCGATCGGCAGAGGTAAGGGAACCGCAGTGCTTGGGATTTCGGAATCCTGCCCGCCGGGAGCAGCTTCGATGCCAACAGGGGCCCCGTCCTGCACCAATCCAACCGAGTCAATCCGTAAGAGAGAGCCGAATGTGGCAAGGTTGGGCTTGTCCGTTACATCCGGATTTCGGTGTCCGGCACGCTGTTGCCCGACCACACGCCCGGCGAGGTCAAACACTGGCGCCCCGGAAGAACCTGCTTTGGTGTCACAACTGTGCCCAAAGCCGTGCAGAAACGCCTCAGTTTCTGCGTTGTCAAAAACAGCACAATCTATGATCGAGACTTTCTTGGTTTCCCCGCCCGGGTGCTGAACAATAAAAAGCGGTTCGTCGTCATCGGTATCATGGTCGCGGAAATCTACGATCTCATACTCATCCTTGGGCGCTGGGGTAACGCGCAAAATGGCGGTGTCCGCGCTCTCTTCGCCTTCTTGGGCGACAACTTCGACGCACCGAACACTTTGTCCACGATCAAAGGCGCCGAATGCGTTTTTTTGAAATCCGAACTGGACAATTGTCGTGGCGCACACGTTTTGCGTTGCAACGCAATGTGCACTGGTTTGTACCAGATCGGCACCTATTCTGAACGCCGTGCACGTATCTCCGTGACCACCAACGGCATAGTCGATTTTGGCAACCGATGTTGCAACGGCTTTGATCACATCCGCCTGGTTCCCTTGATATTCTACGATATCCGTCAATTGACCTTCCCCAAAAAATGACTCAACCGCGACGGTTGTGAACGGAAACAGCACCCTGTCGACAACGAAGGTAAATCCGTCAGTTGCGTCCTGACCACGGACGCGAAGGCTCGCCTGTTGCCCTGGGATGAACATGGACCAGATGTCTTCCTGACCCTCTAACCTGTCTCGGTCCAGGACATCATGAACCTGACCGTTGCCGTCGGCGATCTCGATTCTGACGTCATCCCCGTGCGGTAAGTTCACCCCTGAAATTCGAATTCGGATCTTTGTGTTCGCTCCGGCACTTATCGCGACCGGCGGTGTGACCGTGTGGGCCCAAACCAGATCACCGGGAGCCAGCGCAATGCCTTCGGGGGGATAGCGTACCAAAACTTCGGCGACACGCCCGCTGACATGCGGTTCAGCGTCTAATTCTGAATTGCCAAGCACAAGGAAAGTTACCAAAACTGTAGTGGCAATCCTCATTGCATTCTTGAGATGAAATCCGCGATCTCCGACAGTTTGATCGTGGCAAGGTCATCTACAGCGAACCTGTCCGCGCATTCATCCGAAAACGACTTAACACTCAGACGTAACAAGTGCTTTTCAGGATTGTTGGTGAATGTCGCGATTTCCCGTTTAAGTGTCCCGTTCAGGGTGTGAAAGAATATCCCCCTGTTATTTCTGAAAAACATACGCCGAACGTCCCTGAGCCGAAGACTAAGCTGTGGTCCGCTGAGAAATGTTAGGTCGAAACTACCCTGATCCAGATTTCCACCAACCTCTCGCCGTAAGTCCAGTGCAGAACCCGTGATCCGGCAACCGTCAATCAGTTGCACCTGATCCCTGTCCTTCATCAGCGTGGCAGTCGCATCCAGTGCGCCGCCGTTGATTTGATCAATGGTATCAAGCGACAGTCGGGATGAATAAATCAGGCGTTCCCGCACCTTCTTGGGTGAAACATTTCCCCTGCTCATCAACAGGACCGCCGCTGCGGTGACTTGCGGAGCCGCCTGTGAAGTACCGGTTGCGGGCCCGAAAGACGACGTGCCAACGGTTGAGACAATGTTGCGTGCAGGTGCGCCCAACATAAAATTCTTGTCGCCAAAATTCGTCAAGAACTTGCCAGGTTCATCAAGATTTTCCAACAGCGCGACGGTGTCCGGGACAGTTTCCAGACCTACCACGCTGATTACATTTTCAAGCGATTCCGCGAAGCAGGCCGGACGCGTTTCGCACGGCCCTTCGTTGGCATCATCGCCCTCTTTACCGCCCGCTACGACAAATAGCGCGTGATCTTCCCATTTTTTGATGCGGTCACGGATTTCATCTTTCCCTCCGTTCTGGGGGGGGCTGTAACTGAAACTGAGGTTGAAGACTTTGACCTGTTCAAAAATTGCTGCATCGATCGCTTGCGCGATATCGATTGCAAAGTTCGAATCCCCCTGATCGGCGCGAACGCTATCAAAGGGTATGACGACGAAAGACAGGTTGGGCAGACCGCTGAGCAGGCCACTAATACCGCGATTGTTCCGCTCTGCAGCAAGCATGCCAAGAACGTGTGTCCCATGATGCTCGGGCAGCACTTGATGCGGCAAGACGACTGTGCTGCAATCAAAATTCGGATCATCTAATCCGGCCTGATGTTCCAACACAACGCGATCCGACAAGCGGATGATCGAAACCTTTCCAAGATCGCAGTGTGAAAGTATCAGTTCGTCATCAACAATCGGCACCTGATCGACAATTGCGACGGCCATAGACGCCAGCCCATCAGTGTTGATAATCGGGCATTCGCCATGCACGGCACGATTGCAAAACGAGTCAAAGACGTCCTTTGTGTGCGGCGCCAATGGCTCAGATTCAAAACCGGACAAAGCGCCGGTGTCATGTCCGTGCTCCAGACGAAGCTGTACGCCACCGACGATGCCGCGGGACAATGATTGATTCAGCTTCTCGAATTGGTTGTCGTTGAAATCGAACCTGATCGCGCGGTCTTTGACAATTTCCTCGTAATCCGCCAGAGGCGCTTCTGATACGGACACAACCGCATTCAACTGCGGTACAAGGCGCAATGCCAGGCCACTGCCATCTGTTGACCGGGTGGCGACCTTGACGCCGCGAAATCGACCCAAACGGTCGTTGGCCCCCTCTTGGGGCACATAATCATCAATGCAGATCCGATCCGTCAGGCAATTTTGGATAATTTTGATGCCGGTCGCCTCGACCTTGGCGCCTTTGTCGGCAGGTTCCGGTTTCCAGACCTGAGCAATCCTCAGGTCGGGGATACGTACCGTCTCGTCCTTGCCA
This sequence comes from Ruegeria atlantica, assembly GCF_947495585.1. Taxonomy (GTDB): domain Bacteria; phylum Pseudomonadota; class Alphaproteobacteria; order Rhodobacterales; family Rhodobacteraceae; genus Ruegeria; species Ruegeria atlantica_G. Next base: position 215,416 of record NZ_CANLZK010000006.1, read on the forward strand.
ACCGTCCAGCGCAAATCAGTGCTGCGTGTTCCGCCGACATGCTTAGACTGGTTTGCCAGGGTATTCGCTTCAACTTCTTTGCTGTCCTGATCGCAATGGTCGCGATTTACCTCACACAGCATGCTGGCGACTTGCTCGGTCATCGGTCCGACCCAGGCCCCCTCTGCTCGCATGACCTGTTCGAGTGTCGTTCGGGTATCCATCGGAACTTCTTTGAAAGGGAGCCGCCCGGTGTTAAACAAAGTCAGCAGAAATTGTTCCTGTGCGAGCTGCGCCTGCACGGTGCTTTCAGCACGTTCGGTCCAGACGATTTCACGATCCTGCGCAGATGCGGAACCACCAAATGTGGCAAGCACCAAAACCAATGCACATGTACCAATCTGCGTTTTCATGTCCAAGCCCTACCTTTCAAGAATGGTAAAGGACTAAAAGAAAGTCATCATAGTCCTTTCAAATATTCAACGATTGCAAGGCGTTGTTCGTCTGTAAAGGATGCGTTTCCATAGTCATGCCCTGCATTCGAGTTGCCAGCGATGATGTTTCCGTCTTCATCCCGCACATTGTAAACCCATGGGCTTTGCGCGGTATCGGTCATAAATCCGACGTTCCTGGTATCGAATTCCCGTGAACCGACACCAAAGCTTTCGGGGCGCGTTGGTCCTGTTGGTTCAGGATCCGCAGTGGCGATGTTGCGGGCCTTCGGCGGGAGCAAAAGGTCATATAACGTGGGTACCGAGCCGTTGTGCAAGTATGGCGCTGTAGCCCAAATTCCGTTGAGCGGGCGTGACTTGTAGGCCAAAAGTGGATCGTCCGCCGATAGACATTCCCGGGCCCGGTCCTTTCGGACCCCTTCCGGCACGCCCGGTAAAATCTCTCCGGCGGGCAACGCCATGGCAACCGCTTCGCGCGATGGTTCGATATCGGAAAACAGCGCCACGAGTAACTCGCTTGCCTTACCAAATATAGAGCCGACAGCCGCATTGACCAACATCTTTCGTGTCAGGTCAAATTCGCCAATCCGATCTCCGAAAACTCCGAAAGTCCACTGACCGCTCATGTTGCCTGCATCTGTCGTGCGCAAAAAAGTGTTGCAGGCCAGAAAGACGTCCGTGCCAGATTTAAGAAGGTTGACCATCTGATCACCTGCGGGCGTAGCCAGATCGCTTGACGCGAGATGCGCGTGGCATGCGCGGCAATTCTCTTCGAAAAGTTGCCTTCCTTCGGCGGCCAGGGTCGGATTGATCGGACCAAGAATGTCTTGGGGCCATTCAGGTGACCGGAGTTGGGCCAACAGGCGTTCAAGTCCCACCATCTCGGTGACGCGCACACTGCTATCATATCCCAGCGCAGCCCAACCTCGGTTGGCTTCGACATGGGCGAAAACGCCGATGACTTCGGACACGTTGCGGATCAACGCCCCAATGTCCGTGGTGCGGCCAAATATAGGAACATTAAGGATTGCTCCGACAATCCCGTTCCACTGCAACTTCTCTTGCTGATGAGTATTCCAAATAAACGGATAACTCGCCGGCGCATCCGAGGAGAACTCGGCTGAGGGTGATTGCGCGCCGTTAATCATCGAAACTTTGGTAAGGATGTGCCCCTGGGCGTCAAGGCGCGCAGGGCCAGCCGCCACATTGCTGTGATTGAGAAGGCGTAGTTCTTCCATCCAAGCCAGTTGCTCAATGATCTGAAGTTCAAGCGACGCGACTTTGTCGGGGTCGAGTGAACCGCCCAATACTTGTTTGGCAAACAGGCGATACCGCTGGCCGTCCGCTAAGGTGGCGCGCAAAGCGTCCTCGGTCCCATTCACCAAGCCATCAAAATTGGCGAGCGTTGGCGCGCCATCTACCCTGAAACGCGTGTCTTGGAATGTGATTTCGGTAGTGTGACAAGCCGAGCAGTTCAATCCGACCCACGGCTCTCGCATGGTGCGGGACTGGCAGATTTCGGGGAATCTGTCGCACATCAAATCCGCGCGCCTGCTGTCTTCGTGGTCAACAACAAAACCGACGGGAAGGCCGTAGGGATTATCCCGCGAAACCGGGTTCGTCAAATATCCCAGTCCCTCAAGATTGGCCGACCCGTACATCGCCGTAGAACCATCGGCGGTCTTTAGTGCCAATGCCCAGGACAACGGTAGCAGACGCGATCCTTGCGTTGTCGTGTACCACCACGATCTTTGTTCTTCGTTCCATCCCTGCGTGAGACACGTCACTTCACCAGACGTGCAGGCGGTTTCAAATTCTGAGACAGGTTGTGACCAAGCCGGAAAGGCTGCGGCGAGACCACTCACGAAAACTCCGCCCCTCACCAGTTGCGAAAATAACTTGATGCTAAAATAAATCACCTGGCATCTCCCTCCCAACTTGGCCGCTTTGAAAGTGGCACATTTTGGAAATCGGGAAATCACCCAAATGGGTTAACTGGATTTCACGAAATGTGCTCCAACATTTGCCGCGCGTCTAATCAGTTGTGTCCGGTTCGCACAATTTGTCTTTGCAAGCAGGCCCTTGACCTGAGTATTAACTGTTTCGATCGATCTGTCGCGTTTTTTTGCAATTTGGCGATTGCTCAGCCCATCGGCCAGCATTTCGATCAAGGAACCTTCGGCGACACTCAACCCCAACACTTTTCCAATCAATTCGGAATCCATCTGGAGGCCAAGTGCCGTGTCAAGGCTGCATACCATAAAGCCCTCAGTTGCCGAGTCTCCGATCGCGTATTTTCCTTTTATCGGAACGACTTCCACTGCAAGCTGGGGCGGATCGTCAGACGCTGCCGCCATGGCTTCTTTCCTGGGTCTGGCACCAAATTGACCATGTTCGGAGACGCTTGAAGTGAGCTTTTGGAACCAATTACGGTCCTCGTTGCGCGTCGGTTCCAGCCGTCCACGCGGATTAATCCGAAAAAGATGGTATTGCTGAATTTGTCGCAAAAATTCTTGATTTTGGGTTATGACGGCGCCATCTGCACGCAAAATACAGATTCCAATCGCCATATTTTCCAACGATTCGGCCAGCAAGGCGCCCTTCAAATCAAGTTGTCGGACGGGACGTGCCAGCTCGCAGGCCTTAGCCAAATGCGGCAGAATGGTTCTCAGAATACGGCGTTGGTGCGGACTTAGCGGCCCTTGTTTCTGTGAAAACTGCAGTGAGAATCTGTCACGCAACGGTTGGTCTTTGCTTAAGAGAGCTCCGGCGCGATGAGCGATACCAAAATCCGCCATTGCGCGCGAATTTGGTCGAGCATCAAGAATTTCCTTGGTCTTGGCAAGAACATCGTCACCGACAATATCTACATTGTCTCCCATAACCGAATGACGGGCGAATATTCTTTGGTCCTCCAGCTCAAACTGCTGAAATTTGTGCAGATAAGTCGATACCTGGTCCGGATCGTAATTGGACGACATGTAAGGTGCAAAAAGCCGCGGCAACCCGTCGTCCCCCTCGTCAATTCCAAAAACTATGGCACCTCGGGCATTAACCGATTTGGCAATACGGTCAAGTATAGTAGGCCAAGCATCCGGCACCACCACAAGATCATAAATATCAACAAGTATTTCTGGGTCACTCAACTCTGGCACAAGGGAACTTTAGTTGAAACACGGGGCGCGCGGCAACAACTAATGACGAGGTCTTCAAGTATCCTTCGACGCAATCCCTCAGTAACAGCAACCCATTCTCCGTGCGCACCGGCAGAACCAGATATTGCACGTCATCCGGAAACTCAAAGTCTACATTGGCAAAGGCCAGGTCTTCGACAGTCAATCCACCGCCAAGCAATTCATCAGTGCTGGAGATGTGCGTGATTGTTGACCAGTCCGGCTCGCCGATAAGTGCCATGGCCGATGGATATGGACGAAGACAATCCCAATTACGAATTGGGGCGACTTCTTGAGAAATGCAAGAATCTTGGCTTCAGTCGCTTTCATTGTCTTTTGATCCTACTCATATCCCTTTAACGCGAAATTCTATTCGTTTCTGTCCCAGGTATTTTTCAGTCCATCTGAAACCTACCCCGTCAGGAATTCAGTGATTGGCGATATCCGCCGTGTTTCGAAGAGCAATCAAGAAGCCGTATCCACTTCAACGCCAAGAGCGACCGCGCAAAGCCGCTCAAGCTCCACCATAGTCGACTCTTCGGATAGTTTCTGACGGAGCTTTCGCCGGCGAACAGAAAGGGACTTTTCCGGATCAGAAATGTACTCATTAGACGTGAAAATCTCCTGCGCTTTAGCCGCCACAGCGCGCGCTTGTTCAGCGATAGCAATATGGTTCGCATTTGATGCGTCGAATGGCGGCATCACACGATAGGGCAAAGTGTGAATGTGGCGCGGGCCGAAATCGCCTTCTGGGTTAAAAGGGAGGATTGCTTCTGTAAGCGCGCTCGAATTTAGCATTCCTGTTCGGAACCACGCATCATCTGGATCGATAACAACTTGCCAGTAGAGAGTCTGATCAATAACCAGTTTCGGTCCCTCTGAAACGGGAAGGCACGCGGCACAGATGTATGTGCCCCCGGCACCAGAAAGAACGAGATAGCCCTCATCGCCAAGATTTTGATTTGTCAGTTTGAATCGTACATCAATGCGCGTCTGAAGATCATTGCTCTCGCCGATTGCCTCAAGCTTGTCATTGATCTGCTTGAACCGGAGCGCTGTCTGGCGATGACCGGAACGACGAATTTCGGAGTGATCCTGAATGAGCCAGGTTCCATCACTCTGTTTGTGCGCAGGGATGGCAATGGGTGCCCTGTGCGGACCAAAAATAAAGGGTAAGAGGTTCTCTGATTGGGCAATCTCAAACAGGTAATCCGGGCTAACATATCCTGGGAACTTTTCATTCTTGAGCTTCTTGGGTTGCTTGACGGTAAACGCCCACGGCGTACCCGCGCTCGGCGTAGTAACCCGATACTCAGTGCCTGTATTTTCTAGGATTTCAACACATACTGCGGTTCGCGGCATCAAGTCAGCGCCCTGTTTGGAGACTTCAACTGAGCTGCTGGCGGCGGCCGGCAGGCCGCCTTTCTCCAAGACCCATGCTGTACGATGGGAACCCAGAGATTTGACCGAGAAGTCAGCCGCCTCAATTTCATCCGGTTTCGCGACCGCGCCCCTTGTGATTGGTGCCGACGCGTTTGACACTGAAGGGGCGCGTTTTCCGATGATGGCGGCACCGGGGTATTTGAAAGTGTTTGGTGCAACCTGCCAAATTTCTTCGATCAAAAGCGGAACCGCACGCCGGCTTCTTAGATAGCCCTGGCTTCTCAGACGTTGATGCTGATTTCCATTGAGGATGGTGCCAGGAACAAGGCAGGCAATGGCAGCGCCCGGCTGCAGGTAGCGATCAACCGCGTGAATAAGGTGTGTGATCCCGAGCTCCAGATGGAGGAACGAAGAGCCAGCGGGATTCACGCCATATAGCTCCGCACGGCTCGCAAGAAGACCGCGATAGGGATTGTCGGCAAGAGCGCTCATTGCTAGCCAAGGCGGATTTGAAACAAGGCCGTTGAATTGGCCGGCGAGAAGTCCTGGCCTATAGGTATTTCTGAGGATGAAAGCCCAGATGCCGTTGCGATTGGCGTCAACAAGCTCCTTCATTCGGAGTGCTAAGGCTAGCGTGGCGTCAGCAATCGCCGAGAGGATGTCATTAGACAACGATGTGCCAGCCGCATCAATGACCGAGCGGGCATCGGCAATCTCAGGATTGTTGCCGCCGGTATCGCGAGCCTCATCGTAAGCCCAGTCCACAATGCGATCGAAAAGCTCTCTATGCTCAGGCTGAACGAGTATTGCCGGCAAAGAGATGCTCGATCCATCAAGCTCGATTGTTATGTTGTCTGTTTCACCGAGCAATGGAATTGAAGCGGACACCGGCGTAATGGCAAAGAGTGAATCCGCATGGAAGATCGGTATCGTGACGGGAGCACTCGCGCCATTGAGCTCATCGCTAAGAGCGATAACCCAGGTGGTCTTGGCAAGCGCTACTGCAAGAGGGTCAATGTCAAAACCGGTAACGACGTTTTCAAGCTCATGAATGCTCGTAAGCCTGTACCGGGATTTCGCTGAACGAAGCACCTCAGCGAGAATAGCGCCCGATCCACAGCACATATCAACGATGGCTGGCATCTCTCCTTCAGGGAGCGCATCGAGGCATCTTTCTGCAAGGTGATTTGCGAGCCACGACGGCGTCCATTCCTGACCAAGAAGCTTTCGCTGACTGCGCCTTGCGAGCTGAGCCATCAGGCGGCCGAACAGGTCGTCTTCGGCGCGCCGCGTGAAATCATAGACGTAAAGATCGCTCTGGATGCTCTGTGCGATGGGCAGAACCCCGTCAATGTGCTCGGGGCGAACAAGCCAGCCGAAGTAATCCTGCTCTACAAGGTTCTCTAACTGATATTGGGCAAAGAAATAGCTGCCATCGAGTATCGCTTTAAGCTCAGTTTCATCGTTACTTATGGCCTTTCCAGCAAGCGCGTTAGCACTCAGGAGCCGCGCCAGAATGAGAAGATAGACTTCATCAAGGTAAGGTGCTGGTCTGAAAGCACCTCCTGCCCCTTCGAGATGATCGACAAATCGCGACCAAAGGTCTGTTGCAAGTTCGACAGAAGGGTCAGCCGCACGCGCGTTTTCGACTAGCTTCTGTAGGGTCGGAACCTTGTCTCGGTGCGCTTTGCTCTCCAGGCCAAGGTCAAGCGCCAAGTTTTCGGCAAGCAGCGGTCGCGATTGTTCCCTTGCCAGATGGCGTCGGATAAAATTCACAAATCGCTGTGCTGTCAGCTCGTCCGGGAGAGCTTCAAAAGATTCGATTTCTACGAGCTCAACGTCTTCCGGCGTGCAGTTTGGAGGGTCGGCACCGTGCTTAAGAGCAACATCATAGATGCGCCATTCTACAGTATCTGAGAGAATACCGCGCACCTGCGAAACATCGGCACCATCACGAATACTTGCGGAAGTATATTCCCGCACCTGACGATAACCGTCATCGAACTTTGCCTTCGTTCGCAGATCAGCTTCATACTCAAGCGACGTTGATCCAATGAGATTGTCTACAAACCTGCTGGACGCGCCGCCATCTTTCCCACCAATCTTTGTGTGAGCTTCAGCGCCCTCTCCATAGTGATTGATCCAGCCCTGATCTTCAGCAGCACCAAAGATCGCACGAAGGTATGACTCAAAAGCGCTGCGAAGCACGGCTTCATTCGAGGAAGCATCACGAAGCGCGCGGCAACGTTCGATTGCTTCAAGTGCTTTGCTCAGATCGGCTGTCATTCGCTTCTAATCCTTCGAGAAGACACAAATTTAGCTACGATTTCATCGAGTTGCCGGGAAAATTGATCAATGGTATCGGAAGAGCAAGCAGATGCAAAAAGCACCCGTAGCACCTGTCTGTTGACGGCGCTCCGCCGCTCTTCATCATCAGGAATGGCAGACAGCTCACCCAGAAGGGACCATTCTCCGGCTTGCAGCCTTGGCACAAGCATGGACCTAAGATGTGCTGCCTCAAGCTTGAGTGCCCCGCCGCCAAGCGGCGTACCCATTGCTTCCATCATCGCCTGGCACCACGAAGAATTCAGAAAGACGGCGAGAGCTCGGTTCGAGACATCTGCCTGTGTTGTCCAGAAGGTCGAGAAGTTGGCATCAATCAGAGTCCTTGGCTCGGAGTTCGTATAGACTATCGGAGCGTCATGCAAGATTCTTGCGACAAAGGCCTGAGGCTGATGCCGCGGTGCAAAGTCCGGGAGCATGTACCAGTTGCGTGCCGGCGCGCCCTGCCGGGCAGCACGAATGTTGGTGCGAACAGCCGAGAGTTCGGAAGCCGGCCTCGGGTCTTTCGCATCGCCTAGTGGCTTTTTCTGAGCCGCTCTGACATGCGCGGCGAGCTCAGGAGGCAGAACTGCCCTGGGATCATCCACTTCGCGCTCTTCAGGAAGAACCCACGATCGCAAATCCAACACCATTGAAGGTAGCTCTTGGCCGGCCAGGAACGCGGAAAGGTCTGCCTGACGATGCAAGACATGACGCACGGCCGCATTCGGGATAGTGAGCAGCGCGGAGTCATAGGCTTTGCCGGCACGAACCGTCACATTGTTCCGGCCTTGGTTTTTGACCCGTTCGACATAGAAAAAGCGATTACATCCAGTGCGAAGGCCTTGACCGATGCTGATGCCAACACTCTGCAAGGGAACCAGAAAGTCAGTCCGCGCATGAGAAGGCAGAACTCTTGCCAAGGCAGAAGGCAGACCGGAACAGTCTTTCTTCGTTTTCCTTCGCATAGGCGCGGCCGCTGCTTCGCTCTCCAGAGAGCTCAGCCAGTTTTGCTTGCCAAATTGAGCAAAGAGCTCCGCCTGTTCGCCTTGATGAAGATAGGTTCGCGTTGTGACCCCCGTGCGACCGGCGCCGTTCTCCAGATCACGAACCCACGCAGCAAACTTGCTCTCAGGTTGATCGCCACCAAATGCAATACCAATCAAAGACGAACTGGATGCCGCCGAAGGTGCGATGCAAAGCCATGGGTTGGAAGACCACGCGGTACGCCTACTCAGAGAAACACGTTCCTCGTCGATGTTAAGGCGCCGTGCAACGATGAGGTGGCTTCTTACAAGCGCATCAGAGAACCAGCCGGGCTGCGTGTCCTCGACGATGGCTTCGACATCAAAGCACCGGATGAGCATGTAGCGAATAACATCAGCATACGAGCGGGTGCGCCAGGTCGCGGGCACAACAAGGGCAAGCCGACCACCCGGACGCACCAAAGCGGCGCTCAACAGCCAGCTGGGAACGGATAAATCAGCCAGCCCAGAATATGACGCAGCCATTGTTAACCAATGATCCCGGATGTCTGCGTCTACGCGAGACTGAATGCACTTACGCAGCCTGTCTCTTATGCTGTCGATCTTTCCATTGAGCGATTGGTAGCGAACAAAGGGCGGATTGGTGATGACAAGATCGTACTGCTTCGCGAGCCTTGCCGAAGTCGCCTCATCGAATGCATCGCCGATAATTATTGCCGACTGCTCCGCCACGAACAAAGAGGTCTTCTTGAGTCTTTGCAGGCATCGCTTTGCTGTTGGTGGATCGATCTCGATTCCATCCAGACGTTCCAGTCTCGCGCCGAGTAAAGCCGCTGCTTCGGCAGAGGCATCGAGCAGATCGCCGCTTCCAGCCATCGGATCAAGCACCGTGCGCGTGTCTTTGTCTACGGCGAGATGGGCGAGCACGCGACCGAGCTTCAGCCCGGTGAAGTGCTGCCCGAGCCGCTTGCGCTGTTCTTTTGGAAGATTGGCCTCATGCGTAAGCGCCTGAGCCCTTGCGGAGTCGACGGCACTAACATCCAACATTGTCATCCACCATGCGCTTCATCTGATTGCCATGCCAACGATAGAGTTCGTCAGCATCGATAGGCACTTTGAGGTTCCGACCAAGGTAATAATTCACCAAGCGCGAATAGAGGCGTTGCGGGGTCTGCTCATCGCTGCCGAGCGTGAGTGAAGTCTCAAAGAGTTGCTTTGCTACGATCCACGCATCAAAATCCGTTCCGTCTTTTTGAGTGCTTTCTCTCCCCAGCAGGAGGACAGGATCACCTTTCACAGCGCCCTTGGTCGTTACCTGCTTGAAGCTACCCTGCTTTTTGTCGAGGACACTAGCGCGCTCAACAAAGAACCCGGCATCTGAATAGGCCGACTGCAAAGCGTTCCATACAGACGCTGTTGCAGAATGAAAGACAAGTGTCGCCTTTGCTGACGGTTTGAGCACTCTGTGCACTTCACCGAGAACCCGAGAAAGCAGCTCCTGATAGTCTTCGATCGCTTTTCCCTGACTACGACTTATAATTGCTTCTTCTTCACGGTCAGTGAAGGTCTGCAGCCATGCTTCATTAATGAAGTTGACCTCAGCGTAAGGGATATTCCCGCCAAAGGGCGGATCGGTGAGGGCGTAGTCAATGCTGGCATCCGCCAGATTAAGGCTGCAGCTGGATTGGTTCACAACGGTGATATTCCCCGTCTTCTCGTGTGTAATCGAGAATGCCTTCTTGATTGTTGAAAGCTTCCTGCGGAGCCCCGCAAAAAGGTTCTTCTCAACTGGCAGGCCGCTCACATAGAGAACGCCGGGCTGGGAGCTCGTCACAACAAGATCGTTCTGCCCGGATTTCGCGACGACACGCGTCATAATCGTTGCATGCGAGGCATTGTAGCTCAGCAGCCAGAAACGCAGGGCGTCTCGAAGCTCGTCAGAATACTCTGCCGATCGCGCCCAGAGGTTTCCAAACACAATGAGATTGCGGCGCGTATAGAAGTGGTGCAGGTGGGAAATGCCTTGATGGTATCCACTGCGATGAAGATCGCCCCATGGGATTTCAACATTTGGGATGCCGGCGGGCAAAGGAGTCGAAGCAACCCGCTCAAGCAAATCCAGATCGGATTCTAACGGCTCTCGCGACCACGTGCTTTTTCCGGTCACGCCATAGACGCGAGCGATCTTGCGTTTGCGCCGCTTTATTGTTTCTTGAAGAAGAGGATCTTCTGTCGTCTCTATTAGACGCTCGGCAGCATCAAGTTTGTCTTTGTGGCCGCATTCAAGGCAAACAAATTCCGAAGATATCGAAGCCGGCCTGAAGCTCACGCAGCTATCCCACAACGAAACCTCAGCTTTGCAGCAAGGGCAGCATAAAATATCGCTCCAGATCGCATAACGAACCGTCCCCACATTTCCGCCCGGATCAGTACACTCATAAATCCATGCGAGTTCGCTTTCCGTAACTTCAAGCAGGTTGATGGCGGCCTTGCTAAATTCTTCAGGTGCAGGGGGCGCTGTCAGCGTACGACCGACAAATGAGCCCAGAGCGCCGATCTCGTAGAGCACTGCGTTTCGGGCGCCCCACATGACATCAAGTCCAAGTCTTGCAGCCTCGCCTTTGAGTTCTTCGGTGGGCTGTTCGCATAGAAGAGCGGCGAGGCCGGTCGTTCCACTTCCAGCGAACACATCCAGAACTGTATCGCCAGGCTTGGTATGTGCGGCAATGTAGAGAGCTATTGCCTCTGGCGATATCTTGGTTGGATAAGGAAAGGCTCCGAAAAGCGACCCGTTTCGCTTCGCTGCGAGCGGTTGGCCATAGAGGGTATCCAGTCCCTCTTGGTTAGGTTGATTTGTCTGCTCAGTGTGCCTGTGTTTCGTCACTATTGCGCCTTGGGGTTACTTTTTTTGTCGAACTGCCGAGTGAACCGCGGCAGTAAGTGCTTGGAGAGCGGGGATTCGGCTCGCAGCCATGCAAGCCATTTCGATCATCATAGACTTGTGTGAGTACGCATGGAAGCCACCAAATATGGTTTTCGCCAACAGGTTGTTCTGCTTACGTTCATTCTTCGGTCTGCCGGCTTCAACCCGAAACACTTCGGCTTGCAGAACGCCACCCATTACGTGCTCAACAAGCTCGGCTACACCAGACCTCGTTAGCGGCGTCACTGCCACCCCTAGCGCCCCTGCCGGGGCGCAAAACAGCCTTAAGATTTCTGGAAAACTCTGGAGAACCAGGGCTCGGCGCACCCCCCGAGATACCACTCCACTGGGAAGGACCCGGAGCGACAATCTGAATACGCCAATACGAAATGGACCCAGAGGCGATCACGGTTTGCATCCCGGACCGGACAACCGGACAGCCCCTAAAGGGGCATGTCCTGTCCGTCCGGGTTCCGGAAATGCTTTGCCGGGGCGGACAGACCGGAAATGTCCGGGGCTTATCCGTGTCCGTCCGGGCTATCCGGCTACTCCAGATTAGATCGCCCTGGGGAAAACGGGCGTGAGAGTCTGCCGCCCCTCCGACGACCCCCAATGGGTTGAAACTGCGACTTGTCATTGGTTCGCCCCTTCATCTTCCAGGACTTCGAAATCGTCACTGGCTCGCCCAACCAGATGAAATCGTCCATGCTTAAGGGCCATGACGTTTCTCTGGACAAGATCGTGTATGGTCCGGCTCACACTCCGTCGTCGGGAGTCGCGGTCTTCAGCTCCGGAAACGCGGCACCCTTCAATGGCTGCTTTGCGAAGCTCAAACTCGTCGACTGAATCCGTGCCGTCCAAGAACTCATGGAAGACCTGGACCAGACCTTGCTGGGCCTTGGTCATTTTGAGCGCAGTCGCGCCCGAGCCCAGCGGTAGCTCCACCGCATAAGCCGACGTGGCCGGATCGCCATCACCGTCGCGACCGAACTCGTGAACACCAATTGTAAATGCGATGTCGAGGTCTATCGAACCGTTTCGGTTCTTGGTCAGGTGCCCCTTCACAATCGGGATGAAAAACCGATTGGCGACGTCTGTCCAACAACCCTTCGGGACAAATCGGACGGCCACAAAGAACCGAACTTCAAATCAAGAACTTGGCGGCGTCGCGAGATTGAAAACTACGCATTTGTTCTGAATGCCATCGCACGCGCAGCTGGGAAAGATCGAACAGAATTGGAAGCTTGGTGGTCTGGCGACCTTGGTCTCGCTGTAGAGCTTGATCCCCAAAACACCGACAGCCCCCTAAATAACATGGAGTGCAAGGCCCATCTCCAAGCCAAGCTGAAAGAACTGGGGATTTCTATGAGCGATGTCTGGAAAGACATGACAGAAGCTGAAATCCATAACGACCTGAAAACCTTGGTGTCTCAAATGGCAGCACCCTGATTTGCACAGTAAACCGCGAAGGCAAAATTGTTGCACTCAGCGATATTCTGTCGAAACTTGGTTTACAGTCCCGGTGCAATCCCCGAGCAATCAACCAACGAGGTGCAACAGCGGAGAAACCGTCAGCATATTGCTTTTCTCATAGAAAAGTGGTGCCCGGGGGCGGAATTTCCTTCTCTTAGTTTCAACCACTTAGCGATTTAGTATTCAAGCTTTACGTCAGTTTTACATCTTTTTACCTATTAGGTGAGAGGTCAGTTTTTAGTTGACGTAAAACTCTTCACCCCTGTTTGCTGCATGCACGTCGTCGATCGACCGGAGTCATTTTTTACTTTCTCTGAATTGCGCAATGTCGTTTGGCAAATCATAAAGTACTCGCATCATAAAATTCAGAAACTCTACCACGGCTTTGGCGTCGCGTTCTTCGGTGCCAGATGTTCCAGGTTGTGGATGCGTTCCCTCGTTGCCAAGTTCTCTGACTTCATGAGCCCAATCCTTCATTATCGGGATAAGAAGGCCCTGGTCCGCCAGATCATCGATCTCTTACCTAAGGTTTCGCCCTTCTGCCCCGTGCGTTCTTAGCACCAACTGGATAGCAGATCGTGCCATGAGTGCTGCGGCAGTCCAATTCTCACCCTCGATACTTCTACGAGCTTCGACCCAATACCTGCCGACATCGGACGGCCAATGCTCCGGATGGTTCCGCGTACTTCTATGCCAAGGCAAAATTCTATAATCGCTTATGTTGCCAGTCGTGGACTTAGACCAGAAAGCGAACATGAGATTACCGCACTCTCCGCATTTCAGCGTGTCATAGCTCAGCACTTTTTGATGGTTTCCCGGCTTCTTCCGTTCTTGGTGCTGAACCGTCTCGAAGTTCCCTTGCACGCCACAAAACGCACAAGCAATCCGATAGGTAGGCAATTCACCCCTGTAACCACTGAGCTCTCCGAGGCTCCACCATGTCATGAAATTTCAGCCATTCTCAAAACCTTTCCGTGAGACGAATACGAAACAACCCGCCTTAGCGCAACTTCATACCTAAACTAAGTATCTGATTTTTAGTGTAACTAGCAGCCAATCTATGATCGACTGGCTTTACCAAATCACTAAGCGGGTCGCGGCCTCTTCGATCATGCTGCCTGATTAAAACACCAACGTTCGCAACCTGAAAGCTGGGAAAAAATGATGATTTCCTGAGATTTGGTGAACAAAAACAAGAACTCCAATCGCTGACCCAAGCCATACATGCTGGTTAAAAGATAAGTCACTGATATTGCTGCGTTTAATTTCCACTTTACGTCTTTTTTTGAAAGCGAAAAGTATGAAGTGGTTTAAGGCATTGTTTTTAAATATAAAATCGAGCTCTACTTTACGTCATTTTTACGTCATTTTGCGACGCAGGACGATTATTAAGTCATTGATATTAAATGATAATTTAAAGAGTGGTGCCCGGGGGCGGTAGTTCTGCTCCCGTTACAGGCACTTCGTCAGCCGGTCTCTCCAGCAAAACAAGGGGTA
>NZ_CANLZK010000007.1:0-217611 GCF_947495585.1 Ruegeria atlantica
TCAGCGCGCCCGCCTAAATCATTCCCTAAGATGCCCACCGTCTCTCCGATGCGTCCGGCTGTCTCTCCAACCCGTCCGGCCGTCTCTCCGACCCGTCAGCACCGCCTCAGCAGCGCCGGTGAAGGGGGTTCTAAGTATAACCGCATAAGTCCGCAAGCAGAAAATTAGACAAACTTACAAAAAACCGAATTTTCTTAATTTATTGCATAAAAACAATATATTACCAAGCGACGACCATTCCAAACAAAGCGATCGACAGAGTGGCTGGCAGCGAATCTGGAGTATTAGACAGAGTTACCCACAGACTCGGTACCGAGTCAGGCGGAATCGGCCGCGCGGAACCGAGTCAGCAGGCCGGAAACCGGAATGCGTAGCAGAATCAGGCCGACGATCAGAGACAGGTAGACCAGCGGTTCGATCTGAAATCCTTTGGCAAGCATAACATAGTGCAGCCCGCCCAGAATCGCGGCGGGAAAGACAAGCCGCTGCAGGATGCGCCAACGGGCCCCCAATTTGCGCAGGGACAAGTTATTGGACGTTACCGCCAGCGGGATCATCAGGATAAACGCTGCCATGCCGACTGTAATATAGGGGCGCTTTACAATATCCGCCCAGATCTGACTGGGCAGCTGCACGTCCAACACCAGCCACACCAAAAGATGCAGGCTGACATAGGCAAAGGTCAGCACGCCCAGCGCCCTGCGAAACTTGAGCAGGTTCAGTCCAAAAAACCGCCGCAGCGGAGAAATTGCCAACACGACGATCAACAGTTGAAGCGCCAGTTCGCCGTACCGGTGTTCCAACGCCTCAATCGGATCCACGCCCAGACCGCCGGTCAGTCCCTGGTAAAACAGCCAGGGGGCCGGAAGCGCCCCCAGCAAGTAGACCAGCCACACCGGAATGCGGCGCAATATCTGATTCAGCGTCTGCATGGTCCTAGTAGAATTCCTTCAGATCCATACCTTCGTAAAGTCCGGCGACCTCTTCTTCGTAACCGTTGAACATCAGCGTCGGGATACGCTTGGCAAAGAGTCCGCCGCCAATCTGACGTTCCGAGGCCTGCGACCAGCGCGGATGATCCACGTTGGGGTTCACGTTACTATAGAAGCCATACTCGCGCGGGGCAGACATGTTCCAACTGGTGGGCGGTTCAACATCCGAAACGGTGATGCGGACAATAGACTTGATAGACTTGAAACCGTATTTCCACGGCACCACCAGACGCAGCGGCGCGCCATTTTGGTTCGGGATAGGTTTGTCGTAGATACCAGTCGCCATGATCGTCAGCGGGTGCATCGCCTCATCCAGGCGCAAGCCTTCCCGGTATGGCCATTCGAGGATCGGGAACTGAACACCCGGCATCTCATCGGGTCGGTATGCCGTTTCAAAGGCCACGTATTTGGCGCCTTCTTGTACGCCAGCCATATTCAGAAGGTCCGCCAGTTCAAAGCCATTCCACGGGACCACCATCGACCAGGCCTCGACACAGCGGAATCTGTAGATGCGCTCTTCGACCGTCATCTCGGACATGATGTCCTTGAAGTCATATTCACCCGGCTTGTCGACCAGACCGTCGATCGTGACGCTCCAGGGTTCGGTCACCAGGGTATGCGCGTATTTCGCGGGATCGTCCTTGCGGGTCCCGAATTCGTAGTAGTTATTGTACGAGGTGATCTCTTCCCAGGTGTTGGGTTCAAGAGCTTCCTGCGCCGCTGCCGGTCTGGCCAGCCCCGCCAATCCTACACCCGCCAGGCCGGCCATCACCTGCCGCCGATTCAAAAACGCCGCCTGTGGCGTGACGTCGGCATGTGTCAGTGTATTGGTCCAGCGATGCGCCATTTAAGTCTCCTTGGTAAGCTAGTCTGAGATTCCAGATAATCCGCTGATACCACACCGCCAAGGCAACATACGTCACGATTGGGAGAAGAGACTGTAACGATTCACGCCAAGTCCATACCAAACCACTTCAGACATCCCCGAGGGCGAATTGCGCCAAAACCATTAGCGCCTGTCACGCCAAGTTGATCGCGCCATGCCCAATACGGGCGGAATACCCGGACCTTCAATCTTTACAACTGCTTCACGCAACTTGCAGTCTTGTCGTCAGGATCGGCCAACGGGCCCTTAGATCCGCTGTCCACCCGATTGTCGGGCAAGACTAAAGGGAGAAGACGAATGTGTGACATCTGCGTGATGAACGCGGTCAAAGACCGTATGCTGTCTAGAAGAGGCTTCTTCAAAGCCGCCGCCGCCTCTGGTGTAGCCGTTGCCGCCACTGGAGCCAGTGCACCAATTGCCCTGGCCGCTGGCGTGGGCAAGGTTGAGGACATGACCCACACGCTCAGCGCCGATTTCCCAACTTTTTTTGGTGAGCCGGGATATGCGTCCGAACAGGTTTTCAATTTCGGCGAACACGGCTTTAACCTGCAGCGCCTGACGGTCAATGAACACACGGGCACCCATATCGACGCGCCACTGCACTTTTCGGCGGACGGTGCTTCGGTCGATGAAATCCCAGTCTCTGATCTTGTCGCGCCGCTGTGCGTCATCGACATCGCTGCCCGGGCCGCCGAGGATGTTGATACGCTGCTGACCCCGGATGATCTGAAGGCGTGGATGTCTGCCAACGGCGACATTCCGGATGGCGCTTGCGTGGCCTTGTATTCCGGTTGGGCCGCGAAAGCTGACAGCGACGCGTATCGCGGTTTCGACGGTCAGGCACAACATTACCCCGGCTTTCACCCCGAAGCCGCAATGATGTTGATCGAAGAAACCGGCGCGCGCTCTATTGCATCAGACACGCTGTCCCTCGACCACGGCATCTCGACCGACTTCGCAACTCACTATGCATGGCTACCCACGGGCCGTTTCGGAATTGAGAATATCGCAGGCTTGGATCGTGTGCCGGCCGCTGGCGCGACGATTGTGATTGGTGCACCGAAACACGCTGGTGGCACCGGAGGACCCGCGCGTATTTTCGCGATGATTTAATGAAGTGGCCCGCCTGCCTGGCGGGCTCAATTTCCCGAAAGCTGGCTACATTGACGGGGTGATCTGAACTCTACTGGTTGTCAGGGTATTCAAACTCTGTTCCTGTGAATGCAACCACCGTGAGTTTCATATGTTTTATGTTCCGCAAAGCTCAATCCCCGGACTAAGCCGCACCGCCCTTGGGGTTTGCGCCTTTTGCGCCTTGGTAAACCGTAACCCAACGTACCGACGCGTATTCTACGACCCATTTGCCGAACAGCTATTTCGAAACGGGTCGGTGGAAGGGCCCGAGGTTCTGGACCAGGCAACCGATTGGGACGCCGTACTGAAATTCGCCGATGATCGCTCGGTGGCTCGTCGCCTTGTCGCGTCGGTCCTGTGGCGCAAGACGTTCATGCAAAGCCGAGCGCTTACTGCGATCAAGAATGGTGCACGTCAGATCGTTGTACTTGGCGCGGGCCTCGATACGCTGGGCCTGAGACTGTCCAACAGTCATAGACACATTCCGGTGTTCGAGGTCGACCGCCCCGAAACCATCGAAGCCAAGCGGTCGTTGGTCAGTGCCAATTTTGGCGTACCGCCGAACGTTCAATACACCGCAGTTGATTTCTCCCGTGAGGCAACTCTCGAAAAGTTGCAGTCCCTCGGCTACGACCACGAAATGGGCACAGTCTTTATTGCCGAGGTTTCGCTGGAATATGTGGCACCGCCCGAAGTTGCAGACGTATACGCAATGATCCGGTCAAATGGCGCGAAGCAAACGCGATTTCTGACGACCTACGCTTCGACCGCTGCAGCGTCGCAGGCACAACAAGAAGTCGATAGTATTGGGAAGGCCGTGGCCGGGGTCGGTGAACCATTTCGTTTCAACATCTCGCCTGATGAGGTTGGCACCTACGCGACCCAACAAGGGTTTTCTGTGCTTGAGCATATATTTGGGCGCAAAGGGACCGAAAGCTATCTGGCCGAGCTGGGGTTGGGTCCAGAGACAATGGATTTTCAGATGAACGCTCTGGATGCGTCCTCGTTTTCTCTGGTTCAGTTGCGACCTGCTTGAACAGCATACTTTTGGGGCTACAATCGCAAATAAAAGGCCCGCCAATTAAGCGGGCCTTTGTTCGGTTTAGTGCACCACGGCATCATCAGGGCGCGGACGCTCGGACGTGCCCAGCCGATCGCCTATAATCAGGCCATCGGGTCCGGCGGTTACAGGGACGGTTTCGCCGTCCTTAATCTCACCAGCAAGCAGCGCCTCGGCCAGCGGGTTTTGCAAGGCACGCTGGATCACCCGCTTGAGCGGACGGGCACCGAAGACCGGGTCATAGCCCTCGTCGGCAAGCCATTCCTTGGCGGCGCCGTCCAAGACCAGCTCGATCTTGCGGGCGGCCAGACGTTTTTGCAGACGCGCCATCTGGATATCGACAATGCCATCCATATCTTCCCGCTTGAGCCGATCAAAGATGATCGTCTCATCCAGACGGTTCAGGAACTCGGGTCGGAAATGCGCCCGGACCGCATCCATCACGTCGCGTTTGGCTTGCGCACTGTCCGCGCCTTCGGGCAGCTGGCTCAGCGCCTGAGAGCCGAGGTTCGACGTCAGGATGATCAGCGTCTGCTTGAAGTCCACGGTGCGGCCCTGACCATCGGTCAGCACGCCATCATCCAGAACCTGCAAAAGCACGTTGAACACATCCGGGTGCGCCTTTTCGACCTCATCGAACAGCACGACCTGATAGGGCCTGCGCCGCACGGCTTCGGTCAGCACACCGCCTTCGTCATAGCCGACATAGCCCGGAGGGGCACCGATCAGACGGGCAACCGCGTGTTTCTCCATGAACTCGGACATATCGATACGCACCATCGCGTTGTCGTCGTCGAACAGGAAGTTCGCCACAGCTTTGGTCAGCTCGGTCTTACCGACACCCGTGGGCCCGAGGAACAGGAACGAGCCCAGCGGGCGGCCTTCGTCGTTCAGGCCCGCACGCGCACGACGTACAGCATTGGCCACAGCAGTGACCGCCGCATCCTGACCGATCACGCGGGAATGCAGATCGTCTTCCATCCGCAGTAGCTTCTCGCGCTCGCCTTCCAGCATCTTCGAGGTCGGGATACCAGTCCAGCGTTCAACCACCGAAGCGATCTGTTCCTGACGCACCGTTTCCTCGGCCATCATCTGGCTGCTTTCGGCATTTTCGGCCTCGGTCAGCTTTTTCTCAAGCTCTGGGATGACGCCGTAAGACAGCTCACCCGCTTTGGCGAGGTTGCCTTCACGCTTGGCAATCTCGAGATCAGCGCGCGCCTTGTCGAGCTGCTCTTTCAGATCGCGCGCGCCAGCAAGCTTGTCGCGTTCAGCCTGCCACTGGGCGGTCATCTCGGCAGATTTCTCCTGCAGATCGGCCAGATCCTTTTGCAAGGTTTCCAGACGGTCCTTGGAGGCCGCATCATCTTCGAGCTTCAGCGCCTGTTCCTCGATCTGCATCTGCAAAATCTGACGATCCAGTTGATCGAGTTCCTCGGGCTTGCTGTCCACTTCCATCCGCAAGCGAGCCGACGCTTCATCGACCAAATCGATGGCTTTGTCGGGCAGGAAACGGTCGGTGATATAGCGATGCGACAAGGTCGCTGCAGATACCAACGCCGAGTCCGAGATGCGCACACCGTGGTGCAGTTCGTACTTTTCCTTGATGCCGCGCAGGATGCTGATCGTGTCTTCGACAGTCGGCTCCTGTACCACAACCGGCTGGAACCGGCGCGCAAGGGCCGCGTCTTTTTCAACGTATTTGCGATACTCATCCAGCGTGGTCGCACCGATACAGTGCAGCTCACCCCGGGCAAGCGCAGGCTTGATCAAGTTGGCGGCGTCCATCGCACCATCAGATTTCCCTGCTCCGACCAGCGTGTGCATCTCATCAATGAACAGGATGATCTCACCGGCCGCCTCGGTGACCTCGGTCAGAACAGCCTTGAGGCGTTCTTCGAACTCACCGCGATATTTCGCACCGGCGATCAGCGCACCCATATCGAGCGCAAGCAGCTTTTTATCTTTCAACGACTCCGGCACGTCACCGTTGATGATGCGCAGGGCCATGCCCTCGGCAATCGCAGTTTTACCGACGCCGGGCTCACCGATCAGAACCGGGTTGTTCTTGGTGCGACGCGACAGAACCTGCATCGAGCGGCGGATTTCTTCATCGCGCCCGATGATCGGATCGATCTTGCCCTCAGCTGCGGCTTCGGTCAGGTCACGCGCATATTTCTTCAGCGCGTCATAGCCTTCTTCCGCCGATGCGGTATCAGCCGTACGACCCTTGCGGATGTCATTGATCGCTTCATTCAGCTTTTGCGCAGATACGGCACCGGCTTCCAACGCCTCTTTGGCCTTGGATTTCACCATGCACAGCGCCATCAGAACGCGCTCGACGGGCACAAAGCTGTCGCCTGCTTTGGTCGCGATTTTCTCGGCTTCTGCAAAAACCTTGGCGGTCTGGCCATCCATGTAAATCTGGCTCGCATCACCGCTGACCTTCGGAATCTTAGACAGCGCGGCGTCCAGCGCTTCGACCACGCGGGTCGGCGCGCCGCCGGCGCGCGTGATCAGGTTGCTGGCCAGCCCCTGATCGTCATCCATCAATGCTTTCAAAAGATGTTCGGGCATCAGTCGCTGGTGCCCCTCGCGCATCGCAATCGTCTGCGCCGCCTGCACGAATCCCCGTGCCCGCTCGGTGAACTTGTTCAAGTCCATAGTATTCTCCTTTTCCTAAGCGCCCTGAATATGATGCGCCCGCCTGGCGGCACGCGTCGGTCTGGGCCTCACATTCAATCTGGGAAATATCTTTGTTTGTTCAAGAGGCTGGAGCGCAGATTCAGACTTATCGTCGGGGCACGGTGTAGACAGTATATCCGCCCGTCTGTGCGACCTCGCGCGCAGGGTACATTTCCACCAATGATTGTGCGGCGTCGCTGCCCGTCGGGCAAGAAACAAGGTCTGCTGCATCATCCAGAAAATTGACTGTAAATGACGTCTCGCCGGTCAATTGGCAATCATCGTCGGTCGAGCGATATCCCCCCACCAGACGCAAATTGTCATTGGTCGGGGATTTGATGACCGTATCCGCGGCCTCATTTTCCAATGGCATATCCTGACATCCCATCAGAGCCAGAAGTATCCCAACACTAAATACCTGTTTCATAGTCCCCCCATCGAAAAATTCTTAGGAATGACCGGCACCATATCACAGTCCGGCCAAAGCTGCGTGATCTGGATCACGCGCGCTGCATGGACACGGCGGCCTGAAACCGCTAGGACGCAGACGTTTGCCAAAAAGGAGCCCGCACCATGTCCGATGATCGCCTGATCGTAGCCCTAGATGTTCCCAATGCCCTTCAGGGTCTGGCCATGGCAGAACAGCTGGGCGACAGCGTTTCCTTTTACAAGATCGGGCTGGGGATGCTGACCGGTGGCGGGTTGGCATTAGCCAATGAACTGAAACAGGAACACGGCAAGCGCATCTTTCTGGACATGAAGCTGTTCGATATCGGTAACACCGTCGAAAACGCCGTTCGCGGGCTGGTGCAATTCGATCTGGATTTCCTGACGGTGCATGGTGATCCCCATGTGGTTCGGGCCGCGAAAGAAGGGGCCGCTGGCAAAGACCTCAAGATTTTGGCCGTTACCATCTTAACCTCGCTGAACCGCAACGACCTGGATGCCAGCCTTCTTAAAGAGGGCGACGTTCAGGATCTGGTTGTCGAACGCGCTGCACGCGCGCTTGAGGCTGGTGCCGACGGCGTCATCGCCAGCCCGCAAGAAGCCGCGCTAATCCGTGCCCTGCCCCAGGCCGAAGGTCGTCTGATCGTGACCCCGGGCGTCCGCCCCGCAGGTGCCGCGCTTGGCGATCAGAAACGAGTTGCTACACCCGCAAATGCCGTCGCAGATGGCGTGGACCACATCGTCGTGGGCCGACCTGTCTATCAGGCCGACGACCCTAAAGCTGCTGCCGAGTCAATCCTTGCCGAATTGTCCTCGCCGCAGGCAAAAGCACCGAACAGGGCTTAATTCTCGACGCATTGCAGGCTAAAATTTTTTAGGGCTTGATGCCGGGTGGTCGCGTCCGCGCAGACAATTTCTGACGGTTTCTGCGGCTCAAGCAGTTGACCCAACGTCACTTTTTGCCAATTCCGCGCCAAATCGTCCCTGTGCCCCAAAACACACATGAAATATGCGAGTTTTCGTTGTGTGACCTGGGTCCTATCTAAATCCCGAGATTTGCGCGATTCTGGGGACGTGATACTCCCCGCGGACCATCTCTTCCTGAGGTCCGTCACCTCCCCCCGCCAATCGCGGGGGGTCTTCTTCTGAAAACCTCACATATCAAAAGACGGCCTACCTTGGACCAAATAGTCACGTAGGCGGATCGCGAAATTCGGCACCGCCAATGCATTCTCAAGGTAAATGTCCGGCGACATCAAACACCATCCCTGCCCCTCATCGCCAAATCTAATCAGGTTGACGTCGCTGGGTGGCCGGTGTGCTGCGAAGAACCAGTTTTGCCCATACATGCGCGACCAGACGAAATCAGCCTTGGCGAGGTGCAGACCGACTTCTTCCAGTGTTTCTCGCCTGACGCATTGCAACGGGGTCTCGGCCCCTTCGCGCCCGCCGCCGGGAAAGTCGAAATAGCCCGGGAACGGGATGTCCTTCTTATCGTCCCTTTGAATGACCAAAAGGTCTGACCCAAGAAACAGTGCGACCTTCGCCCCCGTGAACTGCATGAGCGCTTTCTCTTTGCTGCCCGACCAGATAAATTTTAGCCAGTAACGCCTGATATGACAAAGCGCATAAAACTGAGAAGTAAATGTAATGCCCGCTTTATGCCGCGACTGCTTTTCGATTCTGGAACAGGAAGCGCGCTGCCCTTCCTGCGGCAGCCCGCGGATCAAGACACACCCCGAGCTGTTCGACCTGTCCATCGCGCATATGGATTGCGACGCATTCTATGCCTCGGTTGAAAAGCGGGACAATCCCGATCTGGCCGACAAACCGGTGATCATCGGAGGCGGCAAACGCGGTGTTGTCTCGACCGCTTGTTATGTGGCGCGTATTCGCGGCGTCCGCTCTGCGATGCCAATGTTCAAAGCCTTGCAACTGTGCCCGGACGCCGTTGTCATCAAGCCTCGCATGTCGGTCTACGCCGAGGTGTCACGCCAAATCAGAGCCATGATGGACGAATTGACTCCCGTGATCGAACCGCTGTCACTGGACGAAGCATTCATGGATCTGTCCGGTACGCAGCGACTGCATGGCGCGCCACCTGCGGCCATGCTGGCAAGGTTGGTTAAGCGGATGAAGGACGAACTGGGTGTAACAGGCTCGATCGGTCTGTCGCACAACAAGTTTCTAGCCAAAGTCGCCTCAGATCTGGACAAGCCGCGTGGGTTTTCAGTTATTGGAGAAGCTGAGACCGCCGAGTTTCTGTATGACAAACCGGTGCGCCTGATCTGGGGTATCGGCCCGGCGGCACAGGAATCGCTGGATCGTGCCGGCATCCGCGCCTTCTCGGATCTATTACGCTGGGATCAGGAGGCACTGACAGCCCGCTTCGGATCTATGGGGTATCGGCTATGGCATCTGGCGCGCGGTCAGGACAAACGGCGCGTGTCTTCGCACGAGCCAATGAAGTCGATCAGCAACGAAACCACGTTTTTCGAGGATACAGCCAGCCTGGACATCCTTGACGGGCATCTGTGGCGCATGTCCGAAAAAGTTGCGGATCGCGCCAAAGCCAAAGGGCTGGCCGGACGGGTCGTAACCCTGAAACTCAAACAAGCAAACCACAAGATCATCACCCGACGTGTCTCGTTGCGGGACGCCACGCAGATCGCGGACCGCATCTACCGCACCGCACGTGGGCTATTCGATCAGGTCGGCGACAAAGGGCCATATCGTCTGTTGGGTTGCGGAATATCCGATCTGTGCCCCGAAGATCAGGCGGACATCTCGGGAGACCTTTTGGATCCCGACGCGTCAAGGCGGTCTCAGGCGGAACGCGCAACGGATGAAATCCGGCGCAGATTCGGAACGGATGCGATTGTCAAAGGCCGGGCTTTGCGCTGAGGTTACTCGGCGGCCAGACGCAACGGATCGCGGCCAATACCCGAGATTTCCCGTATGACCTGCTGCATCATGTCCTGAAACGCTGCGAAATTGCCGTTCGGCGCGATTTTGACCTCATCCATATACAGAGATCGGTCGATCTCAATCTGGATAGCGTGCTGATTGCGCCCTGGCCGCCCGTAGGTCTGCGTAACGTATGCGCCGGCGAAGGGCGCGTTGCGCGCCACGATCAGACCCGCCGAGGCAAACGCGGATTCGATCCGGTCCACAATCTCGGTCGAAGCCGAAGCGCCAAATCTGTCACCCAACACGATCTGCGGGCGCTGGGACGTGGTCGTACTGGCCATCGAAACCGCTTCATGCGGCATCGAATGGCAATCAATCAAAATGGCCTGACCAAAAGCGGTGTGCGATTCGGCCAGCAGCGACTTGAGACGCGCATGATAAGGACGCCAGCAGGTGTCGATGCGCAAACGCGCCTCATCCATCGTCAGCTTCCCGCGATAGATTGCGCGCCCATTGGCGACGACCCTGGGAATCACGCCCAGCCCCGAAGCGACACGCGGGTTATGGCCGTGGCGGCGCGCGCCCTGGATCAAAGCCGGGTCCAGCTCCTCAGCACTGCGGTTAAGATCCAGATAGGCTCTTGATTTTGTTGCGGATATTAGGGGCGCACCATGGTCAGTCGCTGCGAAAAACAACTGATCCACGAATGCATCTTCCGAAGATCGAATCACATTCTGGCTCAGAACCGTCCGGTTCAGCATCGCTTCAGGGTAGTTCCGGCCACTGTGAGGAGAAGAAAAAACAACGCAAGACGTGCGCTTGACGGGCATATCCAATACGTAAGCAGCGTTCTTCATGGTGACTCCTTGTTCGCATTGAACATAGACCGGAAAATAGTTCTACCAAACCCCTTGAACCCCTTTGCGACTCCTTTTATAGACCCCGCTACCGGCGCGGGGTTCCGCGCCCCATTTCGTTATGGGGCAGGACAACGCAAAGGGTACGTGGGCGGTTAGCTCAGCGGTAGAGCACTTCGTTGACATCGAAGGGGTCACAAGTTCGATCCTTGTACCGCCCACCATCGTTTCACTGTTCCGGGTTTCCGGGGCACCCGCTAACCCAGGCGCTGGCCACGTCCTTGATGAAGGCGCCGCAGATTGGAGACAGACCCATGAAGGTCAAGAACTCGCTCCGCTCGCTCAAGAACCGGCACCGTGATTGCCGTGTTGTGCGTCGCAAAGGCCGCGTCTACGTGATCAACAAGACGCAGCGCAAGTTCAAAGCTCGCCAGGGCTAAGAACTGCACATACCGTTAAAGAAAAACCGCGCTTTTTAACGCGGTTTTTCTTGTTTTGTAATTGAACGTGTTCTGCGTGCGCCTCAGCCCTGGGTACTGGCAATAAAACTTTGCTGATCTAGTTGGAAATGGGCATTTGACGCACTGGATGGGCAAAAAGTATTAGCTGCAACAAATACGTATAAATGTCATTGGTTTTGCGAAGCACCAGAGGCTCTTTTCACTTAACCCTCATATTAATTAGACCCTGCCTTTGCGCCGGTGCGCCTTCGTAGGCTAATCGGTAAAACGACAAAGCCCAAATTCGCGTTTGAGTATAGTTTAGTTTTTTCGTTTAGGATCGCGACCTCGCGAGATGAATGATCTAACGTGCTTCCAGGGATACCTGAGAACACAGCTCAACTCGGCCTGCGTTTGCTCTAATTCAGCTTGTGTCTTCTTAAGCTCAAGGTTCAAGGCTGCGCGTTCCGTTTGTGCGGAATCGCGACCCCTAATTGCTTCACTTAATTCTGCAGTTTCAGAGCCAGCGTCCATAGGAGATAAATTTGCCTCTAGTAGAGGAACCAAGTCTCCGGAAAACGAGGCCGGGTTCCAAACCACCGCAAAGAGTTTGAAGCTGTGATCAAATACTGAGCCTCTTGCACGATCTTTAATTGACCACGGCCATGCAAAAAAGACTCTATATTCCCACCCATTTGGCAAAACAGAAGCGATGTCGTCTGACAATCTTTCTTCGGTTACGACCTGTTTGTGTGTGTGAGGATCTTTTGAACGCCCATCGAACGCCTTGAGATGATCAGGCACATAGCGCATTTCTTTGAACGAATCTCTGATGGCCAATTGCTCCACTCCGGCAGCATCCCAACCTTCGAAATTCGGCATAGTAAGAAAAGCTGCGCTGGTGGTTCGTTTAAAGATCGTGTCCAAAAATTTTCGACTGTCTTGCGGGTTTATATGCTCGTACACTTCTAGCAAGAACGACAAATCAAATGGCTCCTGCGCAAGGTAGTCGGCAAAATTTCCTCCATTCAGATTGTTGGAGTTTAGCCATTCGACAGCTTCTAAATCTTCATCAACCCCAAAAAAGAGAGCCTCCGGCAAGATCTTATTAGTGAACGCTGCAATTGGTCGCTTGTAACACCCGACATCGGCAATCCGCGGGGTAGCTGTGAGGTTCAGGTTCCTCATGAACAAAGCTGCAATTGGCAATATTTGGTGGCCAAAATAGGCAGTCGGAAAGCTTGTGCCTATGTTTGAGACATCCGACATTCAAAACCTCGATCTGTTTCATAAAATATTGTCTATTTTGACTCTTTTTTTGCTAGATTAGTCGAAAGCAGTGAATGTGCAACCTTGCGGCTCTTTTTGTTGAAGCAATTGGTACACTGTTTTGAAGCGGGTTGCCGAACATAGCCCGAGGACAGTTCTTTGTGTCAGTGTGGGAACATACGATCCGGTTCGCTTTCTGGGTCCGTCAAAGGATCAAGAACAAGCACCAGCCGTGTTTAACCCGTTCCCTCGATTGGTGGCGAACGATGCAAAAGCCCGGACTTCGGACTTTCCGGCCAAAGCGTTCCGCGCAACAGTATCGGCGCACCTGTTGGTACGGTGAAAACACGTTTCGGCTCGTTGCCATCGTTTGAAATTCCGTATTGCGTTCCAGTCCCTCGATAGGTGCAGACCAAACGCGACGTGACTGCGTCGATGTGAAACCTGCGGCAGGCATTTGTGGTTACCACATCCAAACGCAGCCGAAGCCATTTTGATTCCATAAGACCAGCAAACAAGGTTGCCATCGCGGCAACATCATCCACCAATAGATCACGTTCCGGACCTTCGGGCGTACCATGCGCGTCGCTCAGCTCAACCATCGCGCTGCGCACTGTCTCGGGGCGCAGGATCACGCGCGCTTTGGGCAGGTGTGCGGGATCCAACCTGTTGATCCAGTTCTGAAATCCGGGCAAGGGGTCGCGCCGCCAAATCGCTGCGGCGCAACCGGGGTTGTGAATGACCGACAAGTCCCCGGGCGTTTCTGCTATGCCGACACCTATTGCGGCATCTTTGACGACTTCACGCACCAAATTCATGCCGCAGCCTCTGACCGACGCCAAACTGGGAATGGGTCGGGCAGATTGGGAAGATCTTCTAGGCGTCCCGCGGCTGCGGCAGGAACTAATGCAGAATCAAGCCGGGCTTTGAGCAGGGGCCAATCTATTCCGCTGCCGATGAAGACGATCTCTTGTCGCCGGTCGCCCCAGGGCTCTTGCCAATGCGCTTGCATATAGGCCTGCGCGCTTTCGTGATCCGGTCTGCGTTCTTCGGGTACTGTCGCCCACCAGGTGCCAAGTGGCTGTACCGAGGACAGCGCACCGGCCAATGAGAATTCGGCAACCCAATCGGGGCGCGTCGCGATCCAGAAATGCCCCTTTGCACGGATGACGCCCAGCAGATCGCCATTCAGGATCGTCAGAATCTTCTCTGGCACAAAGGGTTGTCGCGCGCGGTATACATAGCTGGTAACGCCATACTCTTCAGTTTCGGGCACATGATCCGCGAACCCATACAGTTCTTTGGCCCACATCGGATGTTCATGCGCCTTTTCGAAATCGAACAGGCCGGTATCCAGGATTTCATCGGCTGCCACGTCCGAGTGGTTCGTTTCGATAATCCTTGCGTCAGCGTTCAAGCTTCGAATGATTTTCCGCGCGGCGTCTACTCTTTCTGCTCCGGCATCGGCGATCTTGTTGAGAATAACCACGTCAGCAAATTCGATCTGATCGGTCAGCAGATGGACCAGCGTGCGTTCATCCTCTTCACCGAGCGTTTCTCCGCGATCGGCCAGAAAATCGTGGCTAGAGAAGTCCTCCAACAGGTTAACCGCATCGACCACCGTGACCATTGTGTCCAAGCGCGAAACATCCGACAGGCTTACCCCGTTCTCATCCCGGAAATCAAACGTCGCGGCTACTGGCAAAGGCTCAGAGATTCCGGTGGATTCGATCAGCAGATATTCAAAGCGGCCTTCGCCGGCCAATCGCCGAACTTCGTCCAGCAGATCGTCGCGAAGGGTACAGCAGATGCAGCCATTTGACATCTCAACCAGCGTCTCATCCGTGCGGGATAGTTCAGTGTCGGCACGCACCAAGTCAGCGTCGATGTTCACTTCGGACATATCGTTGACGATCACGGCAACGCGACGGCCGTCCCGGTTGTTCAGAACGCGGTTCAACAATGTCGTTTTGCCTGCGCCAAGAAATCCGGACAGAACAGTTACGGGAAGGCGGGTGTCGGTCATTGGGTGTCTACCTATTTGAAGGACTCAGGTGAAAAGGCGCATCATTTGGGCGAAAACCTCTGATACGGCGTGCAATCTATCGTTATGTTATTACATTTTGTCAATAGATATGGTGCCACATCAGGGCAACCTGAGAATACGCGGAATAAAACAGCGATCATTTGACCAACTAATTTTGTCAGATTTCCTTGCATCCTCTCGGGAATCGTTTAATTGACAATTTCAGTCGGATTACTACGCCGCACATTTCAATGTTGGGAGTTATGATGCTCAAATCCTCTACCTGCTTCGCCGCCGCATTGTCGGCCTTGATCGCCACTTCTGCCGCTGCTGAGGGTGAGTTGAACCTCTATTCCTCGCGCCACTATGACACCGACGAAAACCTGTACAGCGATTTCGAAAAGGCCACCGGCATCACCATCAACCGCATCGAAGGCAAAGCCGACGAGCTGATCGCGCGGATGGAAGCCGAAGGCGCGAACTCGCCCGCGGACATTTTGCTGACCGTCGACACCTCGCGCCTTTCACGGGCCAAGAATGCAGGCATTTTGCAACCGATCGAAAGCGCCGTTCTGGAAGAGCGCATCCCGAACAACCTTCAGGATAGCGACAATGAATGGTTCGGCTTCTCGCAGCGTGGCCGCATTATTTTCTTCGACAAGGAAAACGTCGCCAACCCGCCGGCGACATATGCCGATCTTGCCAAGCCCGAATACAAGGGTCAGGTCTGCATCCGGTCGTCCAGCAATACGTATAACCAGACCTTGTTGGCTTCGATCGTCACCCATGAAGGTCCCGAGGCCGCCAAGGCATGGGCCGAAGGCATCGTGGCCAACATGGCCCGTGAACCACAGGGCGGTGACACCGACCAGCTGCGGGGTATCGTATCCGGCGAATGCGACATCGCGGTTTCAAACACCTATTACTTTGCCCGTGCAATCCGCAAAGATGTCAAAGGTGTTTCGGCCGATATCGACGCAATCGGTTGGGTCTTCCCGAACCAGGACAGCTATGGCGCGCATATGAACCTGTCCGGTGCAGGTGTTGCCGCAAATGCACCGAACAAAGAAAATGCCGTTCTCTTCCTCGAATATTTGGCAAGCGACAGCGCCCAGCAATATTTTTCCGCCGGGAATGACGAATTCCCCGCGGTTGAAGGCGTCGCACTGGCGGACTCGGTGAAATCGCTGGGTGAGTTCAAAGCGGATGAGGTCGTCCTGTCCGACGTCGCCGAAAACCTGCCGACAGCACAAAAGATCTTTAACGAAGCCGGCTGGAAATAATCCAGGCAAGAACCAGAGCAGTATGAAGGGCGCAGGTTTTCTGCGCCCTTTTCCTTTGGTGGCTGGTTCAGAACCGCACCCCAAACCCAACTGAAAACCCGGAAAATGAATCGGCGATAACGCCGTTCAGCATGACGCGCGCGCCCTCGACGGCGGGCAGCCCAATCTTTGTGGTTTCGACCTCAATTCCGACACCGATCGTCGCCAGCCAATCCGTATCCAACACCATCGCGCTGTCGCCGTGATAAAGCACAACGCCCCCATCCAAAACCAACTTGGACGGACGGCCCAGCAGCTTGACCTTATCAAGTGGATAACGGTAGCGCGAAAACAACGTCGTCTGGTTCGAATTTGCGCGAGCATCCCCCGCTTGCGGTTCGTTTATCGGATAGAACTCTAAAAACGTCTGACGTAACCTGTACTCGGCCTCCCAACGGCCGAATTGTGCCTCGCGAAAGACGCTCAGGGACGCCCCGATACCAAAGGCGTTAAGGTTACCGTCCACTGCGCCTGCCCCGTTCGAACGGGACGGAAACAGCGGAAAATTGGAAAACACCGCATCCGTGGTGACATGGCCAAGCGACAGATGCGCAACTGGCCGGATGTACCAGTTATTGGTAAGCGGAAGCTCCCACCCGACGCCAAGGGTCGCGGCGATGCTTGACCATGTAACATCCAGCTCGGTATCAGACCCAATCTCGGGAAAAATCACCAGCGGGTTATAGTTCTGATAGGCAAACTGTCCTTCCAGATAAAGGCCATTGCCCAACGGTTTGAATCCGCCGCGCAGCTGCGTGGACCGCAGATTTCTCGCGTCACCAGATGCGCTCAGAAAGGACAGGGACGATAGTGTTTCGTTCGGTGTGGCCGCGACGCTCAGCACCGCAAGCGCGGCGCGGGCGGCGGCTTCAGAGGCGTCTGGATCAAGGTTTTGCGCGGTGGCAGGCTGGGCGAAACTCCAGATCAAAAACGATGTGTACGCAACAAGTCTTTTCAATTGCGGGTTCGCCTGTCGGTTTTTGTCGACTGCCAAGCACATCGTTATCGACGCGCAATGCGTTTGACAGATCGTAACCCAGTCTTTGTTTACGAAAAACTAAAACAACGAATTCGCGGCCATGAATTCTGAGGACTTGTATTTTGGAAACACTCGGTCGCGATGACGTTTTCAGCGACCATCCCGAATGTGATTTGGTATTTTCCCCCGAAACGGGTTCAATCGTGTCAGGAGATTTGTCATGAAAAACCCGGAAAGTTTCGAAAAGTTCTACTTTGCCAAAGTTGGCATGGGTGAAGCCTGCGGCTGTGCCGAGAGGGTGATTGATGTGTTCGAATTCAATCGACAAGGCGGCGCACAGTCCACGCGCGCAGTGAAATCAGAAAGACGCAAACGTCGTTCATTCCGATCCTGGGCCATGAAATACGGGTTGCTGAGCCGAAAACCTCGAACCTGATGCTCGTCGCCCATCTGTGGGACAGTGCCATGACTCTGTTAGGTGCCTTATGATCAGAATAGGGGGCCTATCGGACCTGCAATAACCCGCGACACTCCTCCAGTTTCGGTATCCGAGACTCCGTCCTCAATTGAAAACGACACGGTCAGCAAACACCGCTGCCCGAGCCTTCTAGGGTTTCGCCCAAACAACACAGGCTTGGGAAACGGCCCGGCGAATCCGGAAACAAACTTGCAATCACCCCTACAAGCGTAGTCACCTGAGATGGAACGGGGGGGAGAATGTCGATGAAGCCATGGGCTATCGTGGTTTGTATGTGCTGTACGCTGGCTCTTGCTGCATGCGCCCCCAAAACGCGCAGTTACGAAAAGACCGTTTCGTCGTCCTTTGCGGCCCCCGCAAACAGCGCCCTGGTGCGCGCAGCCGACCGGCTTGGCGATCCCAAGGATGGGCGGTCCGGGGTAAAACTGATCAGTGATGGGGAACAAGCGCTGGTTTCAAGGCTTTTGCTGGCCGCTGCAGCCGAGCATACCATCGACACGCAGTACTACCTTTTGCACAATGACCCCACGGGCCACCTGTTTGCGGCCAGTCTTTTGCAGGCGGCGGACAGGGGCGTTCGTGTCCGGCTGCTTTTGGATGACATGGACACGTCCAGCTACGACGCTATGACCGCAGCGCTGGACTATCACGAGAATATCGAGATCCGGCTGTTCAATCCCTTTTGGCGGGATCAAAGCCTGCTGATTGCAGGTCTAACAGACTTCAAACGCATCAATCGTCGGATGCACAACAAATCTATGACCGCAGACAACATGTTCACGATCGTCGGGGGGCGCAACATTGGGGCCGAGTATTTCCTGGCCCGGGAAGAAATGAACTATGCCGATCTGGACGTGCTGGCGGCAGGCCCCGTCGTAAATGAGGTTTCCCAAAGCTTTGACGCCTATTGGAACAGTGAATTTGCCGTTCCCGCACGTGTGGTTGTTGGACAACCGGAATCGTTTGACCTGAACGATGCGCGCACAAGGCTGAATGAGTTGGTGGAGGAAGCAAAACAGACCCAGTACGGCGCTGCGCTCAGGAAATCCGCGCAAGAGAATTTTGCCGACGGCGCGCTGCGGCTGAATTGGGTTCCTGCGCGTTTGTATGCGGACCCGCCTTCAAAAGCTGCGGGCGTTGAAACGTCCGACCCCATTCTTGCATCGCAATTGCTGCCGTATTTTGAAATTGCCAGCAGCGAGGTAAATATCATCTCGGCCTATTTCGTGCCGCGCAACAATGGCGTCCGATGGATGACCGAGTTGGAAAATCGCGGTGTGGACGTCAAGGTCGTGACCAATTCCTTAGGGTCAAATGACGTCGTGCCGGTCTATGCGCATTACGCCAAGAAACGCAGAGCGTTGCTGCGCGGTGGTGTTGAGCTTTATGAATTGCGGCCAGATGCCTATCAGGTTCAACGTCGCGGTATCAACTGGGCACAATCCCGATCCGGCCTGCATTCCAAGGCTTTTGCCATCGACGACCGTTACCTCTTTGTTGGCTCATTCAATTGGGACCCGCGGTCTGTGAACATCAATACCGAAATGGGCATTCTGATCGACTCTCCCGCGATGGCCGTTCAAACGATGGGTGCATTGGACGCGGCCCTGCCCGCCTACACCTACCAGGTGACGTTGGAACGCGCAGGCCAGCTTAAATGGAGAACACGAGGAGCGGAAGGGGAAAAACTGGAATACGATTCCGAGCCCACGGGGTCGGTCTGGGATCACATCGTCTCTGGTTTTCTGGGTATTTTACCGATCGGGTCACAGCTTTAGGCCCGCAAGTCATGACTAACGCGACCGATCATTCTTAGGTTTACCGCTGCGAAAAGCTGAAAGGACGTTCACCGTGAAGTATTGCAAGCTTTATGCCGATGCTGCTGGCGAAAGCCATTGGGATGACATTGACGTCAACCTCGAGGAACGGAGTTTCGCCCCGCCCGCGCAGGCCATCGAGGTATCCGAGCCAGAGCGCGTCAAACAGACAATGTTCCTGCGGCTTCGATCCGGTTGGAACGAGCCTATCCATCCGACCCCGGTGGCGCAAAGGCTGATATGCCTTGCAGGCACAATCCGCGTCACTGCAAGCGATGGAAACTATCGTGAAATCGGCCCCGGCGACGTGTGGCACATGGAAGACAAGGTGGGAAAGGGTCACCACACCAGGGTCACAAGCGATCAGGATTTTGAAGCCGTCATAATTCAGCTCGAGTAACTTCGGCGATCCGAGGCCGTATACGAAACCCCAGGCGGAATATTCACCGTCGGACGGCACCGTTTCGACCTGGCGGTTTCCGGGTATGGCTGCTTGGATGAACCCATAGAGTGCGCCGCTTTTGCCGTCAGAACAGCTTGTAAGGAATCCAAAGCGCTAAATCCTGCCAAAACCACAACAACACGGCCGTTGCCAGCATTATGAATGCAAATGGGATGGCCCCTTGAATAACCTCTTCAAGGCGCGCCTTTCCGACAGCCTGAAGGACAAACAGGTTCAATCCGACCGGCGGAGTGATTAGCGCCGTCTCGATCAGGACGACGAAAAAGATGCCGAACCAGATCGGATCAATTCCCATGACTTCAAGCGCAGGGAAGAGCACCGGAACCATAATCAGCATCATGGAAAGTGCTTCGAGGAAAAAGCCGATAATCAGCAACACGAGCCCGACCGCGAAGATAAATATCGTCGGGTTTGAGATGTTTTCAGTGAGAAAGCTGCTGATCGATTGCGGAATCAGATACAGAGTAATGGCATAGGAAAAGACCTTGGCCCCTGCGACGATGATGAAAATCATCACAGTGGTTATCAGTGAATCGTGCACGGCTTCTTGCAGTTTTGCGAAGGTCATTCTTCCCATCGCGAACGTCATGATCATCGCAATCACGAACCCGATGCCCGCGCTTTCTGATGGCGTGGCTATTCCTGCATAGATCGATCCAATGATTGCTATGGCCAAGACGACAGTCGGAAGCGCACTTAGCGTCACCAGAAACCGTTGTTTCATTGGCATGCGCTCGACTTTTAAGCTCTCTTTGCCGCGCGCATACAGCATGGCGTAGATGATAAAGAGCGTGGCAAGGAACAAACCCGGTCCAATTCCGGCAAGGAAAAGCGTTGGAATCGAAGTCTCGGTAATGACGCCGTAGATGATCAGCGGGATCGATGGGGGGATCAGAATGCCCAGGGTTCCTCCGGCGGCGAGTTGTCCCAAGATGAACGGACGGTCATAGCCGCGCTTTTCCATCTCGGGGATGGCGACGGTGCCAATTGTGGCCGCCGTTGCCACCGAGGATCCCGAAATCGCCGAAAAAAGCGTGCAGCTTTTGATCGTAGCGACGCCCAATCCCCCGGGCCAATGCCCGACCCAAGCCTGCACGCTGGCAAAGAGATCCCGTCCGACGCCGCCTTTCAACAGAACGTTTGACATGAGCAGGAACAAAGGCACGGCCAAAAGTTCAAAACTGTCCATCGTCCCGAACAGGCGCTGCGGCACGGCAATCAGTGGGAGCCCTTTCAGCCATAACAGCACAACGCCAAGTGCGCCCATGGCAAAGGCGACGGGCACGCGCAAAAGCAGTAAACCCAGCAGGGCCCCGATGATCAGTATGGTTTCCAAGGGTCAGTGACCCCCGAGTTCATGGCTTTGCAGGTTCGCCTGACCCGTCCACACCCGGTAGATTTCCACCAAAGCCTGAAGCGACAGCAAACCAAACCCGACCCAGATCGCGGATTGTGTATAGGCCTTGGGTACAGCAAGGTAGCTGTCCGTCGTGTGCCCGGCGAGCGTGGATTTCAGCCAGATGTCCCATCCATACCGTGCGGCGACGCATCCGAAGAACACGATAACAAGCAACGAAAACGTCTCGACAATCCGGCGCCTAAGCGTGTTCGCATCCCGGAACGCCAAATCAATGACGATGTGCTGGCGGTGCTTTAGAACATAGGCTGTCGCGCCAAAAGTAGCCCACACCTGAAAGATCCTTGCGATCTCATCCACCCAGACCGTCGGGCTGGTGAGCGCGTAGCGCATGAAGACCTCGTAAGCCACGAATATACCTATGGCGAAGAACATCCATCCGGCGACAATACCGAAGAGTTCAGACAGCCAATCGACGGTTCTGGTCAGGGCTTGCAGCATTCGGGGCGCCTCGCCAAGAGAAGAAGCAACCGAACCTGGGATGTCCGCTTGCTTTGACAATATGAAGAAGGGATTACATTCCGGACACGGCTGAAATCACTTCGGCGGCGGTATCGCCTGCGTCATCGACAAAACGCTGAGAAACGCTCGAGGTCGCCTCAATCCATTGCTGACGCTCTTCATCGGTCAGGTCGACCACGGTCATCAGGCCACGCATTTCGTCGATCGTTGCATCTTCTTCTGCGTAAATCGCGTCACGCAGTTGCTGTTCGACCTCAGCGGCGGCGTCCAGAATGATCTGCTGATGATCGGGCGAAAGGCTTTCGAAAAAGTCGTTGTTCATGACGGCAACAAATTCGATGGCACTGTCATATGACAATGTCATGTGATCCATCACTTCGTGCAGTTTTCGCGACTTCACGGCAGACGCACCTGTCATGCCCACATCTACAGCACCCTGCTGATAGGCCAGAAACTGTTTGGACCCCGACATCAGCGTGGGTGCGCCACCAAGCGCCTCGACCGTCCAACCAATCACCTTACCGTAGGTCCGGACTTTTTGGTCCTTGAGGTCGGCGGGTGTTCGAATGGCAGACCCGTTCGACAAATAGACATTACGCCCAAACGCCTGCCACCACAAAACCTTGGCCCCCGTTTCCTCAAGCACAGCGGCATCCAGAATGTTGCGCATCGGTGATCCAGTGGCAACGGCCGCCCGCAGATGGTCTTCATCACGGAAAAAGAAAGGCAGGTTCACAACGTCTACTGCCGGGACCGCCCCAGTAAATCGGCCAAGAAACGCCGAACCGGCCTCGACAGCGCCTGTACCCACTGCTTCTGGAACTTCCTTATCTTTGTAAAGCTGCGCTGACGGGAACAGTTGAACCGTTAGCTCACCGCCGGACTTCTCTTCAACGATATCCTTGAACGCGATCCAGTTCTGTCCAAGCGAATGGGTCTCAGGCAACTGTAACGTGACTCGGATGATTGTTTCGGCCTGCACCATGATCGGAGCCGACACGATGAGCGTTGCAGCCAACGCCGCCTTAAACATGTTACGCATGATTCCTCCGTCGAATATTCGGATTTTCCGCTTTCTTAACTTGTTTGGCAGCGTCGCAATGCGATGGCATTAATGTCAATTCCATATGCATCCAAATTCGGGAAATCGAAAAATCTACCCTGGCTGATACCCTTGCAGATATTGGGACATGAACTCGGACAATTCAGCTTGTACCGCATCCGGGTCCAACGCGACGAACCGACCTTCCAGCGATAGCTTTACTATGCCGTGCACGGCAGAAAACACAGTTCGTGCACGCGAAGCCAAGGTGTCGTCGTCCAACTGAGGGTTCAATTGCGATAACGGAGCGATGATCTCGGCGATGAGCACCGCGTGTTCCTCAAGGTGCCATTGCGGGACCGGTACGCCCGGCTGCATCCGGTGATCGAATAAAGCGGCCCATAGGTTTGGGTTCTCGGTACCGAAATCCAGGTAAGCCAACGCAAGTGCAAGCAGCTTTTCCTTGGGCGTCTCCTGCGATGCGGGGGCGTTTTGTAGTGAGACGTGCAAACGCGCCAGTGTGCGCGAGTTCACCGCCAGTATCAGAAGGTCCAGATCTTCAAACGCATTATAAAGACTGCCCAGCGCACACCCGGCATCTTTTGTGATGTCACGTGCGCGCAGCGCGGCCAAACCTTGCGATTCAATACGCTTTTCCGCAGCATCCAAGATCTTTTTCTTCAGAATTTCTCTTTTACTTTCTGCCACTTAATCCTCGCAAGCTCAGAATTTATGAACAATGTTCATTTTTATTGTTGAACGATGTTCAGAATCATCGCATAGTCACCCCATGAACAACGTTCATAAACGAGGAGCCAAAGATGTTCAAACAGTTTGCCACTTTGTTAAGAGGCCGTGCCTTTGAGGCGGCAACCGTTGTTACGGATCGTCACGCTCTGCCCATTTTACGTCAGCAAATCCGGGATTGCGCCCATGCCATTCAGGTGTCGCGCAAGGCGGTTGCCGTCGCAATGGCGCAGAACGAACAAGAGATCAAACAGCACAAAAGGTTGACCCAACAGATCGCAGACCTTGAAACGCGCACGCTGGATGCCTTGCAACAAGACCGCGAGGATCTGGCCCGGGACGCAGCCGAGACAATCGCCCATCTTGAAGCAGAGCGTGACGTGTCAACGCAGGCGCAAGCCCGGTTTGAAACCGAGATCAGCCGCCTACGCACTGTCCTGCGCGAGGCCGAAACCCGGCTAAGGCAGTTACAGCGTGGTCAGCGCCTTGCTACAGCCACGGACAAGACGCAGCGCCTTCAGCAAGTCGCGCCCGACAGTGGGTTGTCCACACTCCGCGAGGCGGAAGACACCTTGCAGCGTTTGCAAGAGCGTCAAAGCGAGATGGACGCCACCGCGCGCGCCATGACCGAGCTGGAAGCAACGGGTTCGGCCGAGCACATTCGCGACAAGTTGGCCGAAGCCGGGTGCGGCAAGCCTTTGCGGTCAAACGCTGACGACGTTCTCGATCGCCTGAAAAAGAAGGCCCAGAAATCCAACAAATCGAAATCGAGCTGACGCCCAAACCGAATTGAACCAACAGAGAAACTGAAAGGAATTGATCCATGAATACCGAAGAAAACCTGAACCTGCCGCAATCCAACGCCTGGAACATGTTCACCATTATTTCGTTCATTGTCGCGGCAGCGATGATGGCTGGCGGCATCTACTTCCTGGAAGCCAGCTTTGCGGCAAAAGGGTTCTACTCCATGTCCGCGTTGATGTTGGTACATACCACCGTTTCGATCACAAAAACCCTCCGCGACCGTGAGGAATCGCAACGTCTGCACAATCGGATTGAAGACGCAAAGACCGAGAAGCTGCTGAAAGAGGTGGGCGAGAACATCGCTGCCTAAACGATAACCTCGCGCACCGACAGGCGCTTTCGACTGGGGGTGGCACCGTTGGCGACCCCCAGTCTTAACGCGTTAAAGAGAACCCTGTCGGCTGGTATGGAAAAACGATCCGAAACAGCGGCGCGTGTAAGTGGGTCATCCGCTAGTGCCGCGGCAGGCCACCCCACCAACCCACGTGCGGTGGCTTGCAACCAGGACCGGTAAAACGCCCGGCCAGCCGCGACCATCGATTCATTTTCAGGCCAGTGAAACAGCGCGACTGCACCTGCACCACAGCTGCGCGCAGCCTCGCCCGACAGGTGCGGGCCGAGGCCCAGAAACGACAACATGTCATAAAGCCTGCCACCCAGAATGGTTGGTGCAAACCTTGCGGTAGCCGCATCCATTACAAGCACCTCTCGGTTTAGACCGTCGGTGTGATAGTTGGGATCGCCCTCGCGCAAGCGCACCCAGTGCAGTAACTCGGACCGAAAGTCCCTGGATCGCATGACACGGGCCGAGGCGATGTCGATTTGCCCGGCGAGCCATTCGATCTGGGACGCATCCTGAACCAATGTCATGTGGTCAGCGCGCCAATCCCGCAAGGTTTCTTGCGGTGAAGGGGCAAAACCCGCACGATGCGTCAGACGATTTGAAACTTCGTTGGCCAGTTCAACGTCACCAGTATCGGCGGTTGTCTTGAGGGCAATGCGGGCAATCATGCGCAATCCCGCCTCTACCGGCCCTTCTGACAAGGTTACGTCAGCACCAACTCCGCGCGCCGCCATGGCCAACACCGTGCCCTCGACCGCCGCACCACAGGAGACTTCCAGATCACGGTCGTCCGGATCACCAACAGGCAGGCGCCGCGACAGATCGGCATGGACCTCGATACACGCGCCATCCAGCCGCCATCGCGCTGGCTGCGTGTTATGCGCCGAAGGGGCAAGCATCGCCTGTGCAACAATTGCTTCAAATTCTGTGCGATCCACTACGTCAGCTCCTTGGAAAACAGGTGCAATCTGTGAAGCGGCACGGCTCCCGCCTTTTCGGTTTGGCGTAAACTGGCCGCGTTTTCGTCAGCAATCCACGTGCCGCCAACCGTTTTGTATCCGGCGGCCATCATGTCCCGTGTCATCTCGCTCAGCATCAATGGATTGATCGAACGACCCTGAAACTCGGGCATTACGCCCTGAAAGATGACCACTGCGCGGTCACGGCGGGCCTTGTATTTGAGGTAGTGATACGGCAACGACATGCGCGCCCGCGATCCGATCCGCCGGAGCAACGGGTTGAGATCGGGAATGGCAATCACCGCGCCCGCAGGTTGACCACGAAAATGCACAACCTTTGAAATCCGCGGGTCCATGATCCACTTCATGTCTTTGGCCTGAAAGTGGAACTCTTCCGCCGTCACCGGAACAAACATTGGGTTGTCTTTGAAGCTGCGGTTCAGAATGGCACGGGCGTTTTCTAGCCGCTCGGCGATGGTCGCACGGGTGACAGGCGCGAAAGAGAACCCTTGCTCTAACAATTGCGCGCGCTGCTCGTCGGGCAAAACCTGCGGGGCCGGGTTTGAGTCCAGACGCCGCTCGAACGTCGTCATCGGAAAGTGTGGCTGATATCCATTCGCCTCAAGCAGCCCTGGTAGGTGTGCAGGCCCCCAGATCTGATCGGTAAAAGGGGCCCGGTCAAAACCATCCGTCATGATCCCGGCCTGCTGCATCGCGGTCAGGTTGAAATTGCCGGTCAACCGGGTCATGCCTTTCGCGCGGGCCCAGTTTTCCGCCGCCTGCAGCAATCGCGCAGCGGCCTCGGGATCATTTGCGCAATCGAAAAAACCAAAGCATCCCCGCGCCTCATGATGCAGGTCGTTCGATCCCCGATGCAGATGGGCCGTGATGCGACCCACAGGCTTGCCTTGGCGTTTCACCGAGAAATAGGTGAAATCCGAAGAATCGGAAAACAACGGATTCTTGATCGACAGGAAACGTTTCAGATCCGCCTTCATGGGAGAAACATACGGAGTGTCGGCACCATAGGCGTGAAACGGGGCGGCGAAGAAACTTGCAAAATCCCGTTCGAGCAGCTCAATCATACTGGCCCCTCATGTAGCAAGACGCGCGCCATGCGCTGTACGGCGCGCAAGGCCGCACCGGTACTGTCCAGTGTCGCGATTTCAGGGCTGTTGAGCATGACCACCCGCATCGGGGTGCCGGACAGGAACACCGCATGTGTCGCATCAAAACGGGCGAACAGCCAATTGACCTGTTCGTCATCCGTTGCCCCCAGTTGTTGAACAGGTGTTGCGCTGAGGCTGACGCGCAAATCATCAAGATTCATGTCCATCAAATCTGCTTCTTCAACCAGTATCACGTCCGGAGATCCGGCAGCCCGGCGCAGCAATGTCAGGCTGGCTTGTGGTCCCTGCCCTTTGACATCGGCAATCTCGCGCAGGGCGATCAGCTGGCGATCCTCAATCCGCAAGGCAATCGCCGCCTGCCAAATTGCCAATAGCATGAGCGTGGACAAAATGATCGCCATTACCTGCACGCCAGACCGCATATCCACCGGCACAATCCCCGAAAAGATCAGCGGTAGCAGAACGGCCATGACAATAACGATGCCGAAACCTCTCAGCGTATCCCACGGCCGCAATCCGGAACGGTTCATCCCGATCGACAACCAGCACAATCCCAGCACGGCCACGCCACCCAGTCTGACCGGCAGGTCAAGCGCCGTACCTCGCATGAAATCTGTTGCCAGAAACGGCAGGATCAGCAGAAAGGACAGGCTTATCCAATTGATGGTTCTGTTTTCCGCCGATGACAGGCCTTCTTTGTCACGCCGCAACACGAACAGAGCGACGCCGCCCAAACCGAACAATTGAAACAGCAGTAGACCGGCCAGCCGGGTGATCTCGATACTGCTGAACTGGAAAAGACCCAACAGCCCGAAGATCACGCCCCCCCAAGCACAAAATTGTTTCAGCACCGGCGGCGCGTGGCGGCGCGTAAGCCCTTCGGACAGAACAAGTGCAGCCAAAGGAATCAGTGCCGCGCAGATATTTGTGACCGCCGAAAACAGCCAGCCCCAGCCGCCCCAGTGACCAACCCGCGCCAGCATCAGAACAACCAGAACCCACAAGCAGAATTGAAACCGTTTAGCGATTTCCGGCCTCTGCACCAGGTCCTGAAGATGCAGCAACACAGTTGCCGCACCCAGCGCCGCACAGAGCGAAACCCAGGCATCCGCCAGAAAAGCCGCAGTATCCATCATGACGCCAGCAACCTGTTCATCTGCCGTCGAACCAGCGGACGCATCAGCGCGGCAAGAAAGCGCGGTAAAGGCCGCTCA
This sequence comes from Ruegeria atlantica, assembly GCF_947495585.1. Lineage (GTDB taxonomy): Bacteria > Pseudomonadota > Alphaproteobacteria > Rhodobacterales > Rhodobacteraceae > Ruegeria > Ruegeria atlantica_G. The sequence continues at coordinate 27,881 of NZ_CANLZK010000007.1, forward strand.
ACCTTGCCAGTGTGTGGGTTCAGAAACCAACCGCGATAATCCGCGCCGTGCGGGCGGCCCAGAACAGACTGAAGCGCCTCTCCTCCCATCAATGTCCCCGCCATGATGACCATCGGCGCAAAGGACATGCGGCTGCGGGTTCCAGCAATCACCTCACCTGCCAGAGCCAGATCAACGTGATGCCGGGATGAGGAATGGGTCAGCACATATTCGGCCTCAGCTTTGGCCGCCGCATCCCGCAACTCGGGGGTCAGCGCGTTCCAGCTGGTGCCGCGTGTGGTGTAGCCCAGACGCTCCTCGGGCATGGGGTCGTCGGGGGTTGTGACATAGACTGACGGCAACGGGGACGCATAGGCATCGATCAACGCGCGCCCTTTGGCCCGCGCCGTGCGATATAACAGCAAGCTGGCACCAAGATCGTCGGTGCCATTGATCACGACATCCGCGCTTTGAACCAGACGATCCACATGGTCGGACCATTCCGCACCAAGCACCTCAATCTCAGCGTCGGGATTGATTTGTAGACACTGATCCCGCGTTGCCTGCGCTTTGTCCTGATCGACTGTCTTTAGCGTCGCAAAAAGCTGTCGGTTCAGGTTGGACACTTCGAATGCATCCAAATCGGCCAGGATCAACCGGCCTACCCCGGCGCGGATCAGGGTCATGATCGCACTGCCCCCCATTCCTCCGGTACCACAGACGAACACACAGGCGTTGCGCAGGTGTGATTGTTCATCCCCGGACACAAAACCGAGGTTGCGGGTGGTGAAGTCCTGATAGGTAAATTCCGTCATTTATTCTGCTCTCTTGGCCTGAGGATGCCGAATTCGTGCCGCGTGTCCGCCCATTGCCAAAGTGGCATCGCCAGTCGCTGCAAAACCGCAGCTATGACGGCAAGGGCGAGGGCAGCAACGGATCCGCGCGGAACTTCGCGCCCGACATAAGACAGGGCGGTCGGCATATCCATTTGCCCCAATTGCAGGATGTCATCGCCCCGATCATAATCGAGCTGGTTCTCACAGAACGCATTGACGACCTGATCCCGATGTTTCGGCGCATCCTCGAAGGTTTTCTTCAGATGATCCGACCCGCCGGTATAGGCGTTGGTGATCACAAAGCGGTCTTCGTCAAACCCTGCATCAGGTCCGACGCCGAAAACATGGCGGTGATCTTTCATGATACTTCGCGCCAAATGCAGATGAAGAAGACTGCGTCGGTTCTGCGGCCCCATCTGTGCCGTAGGAAAAACCCGGGCAAAGCCCTGACCAACCAGCCCCACAACTGCAGGGACTTGTGTCACATTCGAAACCCAAAGCGGGCGCATACCATTTCGAAACAAGAGCAGAACACAGGTCAGCCCATAGAGAACCCAGCTGAAGCCCTGGTTGCGAAGATCCGGATCAACCATGACCAATCCCAGATGCAACACCTGTTCGGACCGGTGCCCGAGATCGACATCCATCAGGGCCAAGGCATTGAAGGCAACAGGCGTATTGTCATCCCGGCGCGAAATCAGAGTGATTACCGAATGCCCAAGCCGGTCGCGATCCCCGGCGAAGACGCCATACGCCAGTTCCCCGGCAGGCAGCGTTTTCGACGCCACGCTCCGCAAATCCGCGACAAGGTTGTCCAGCTCCTCGCTCGGCATCCAGAGGCCGGGGCGTTCGACAATGCGTACGTGGTATCCACCCGGAATACCCAGACGAATATCCATGTAACGCTGTGAAGCCGCGTTAACTATGGCACTTATCAAATTCCGTTCCCGTTAATATCTGCTCAATTCCGGATCCGAACTATGTTTCGGTAAAGCCAACGTTTGAAATCAACCTTGCCTGCAGTCGCATCGCTTCGTCATCAACCGGTTTTTTTCTTTTCGGCGCAAGTCCTGAATTCCGCCAGCGTCCAACCAACTTCTCTTTCCGCCGTCAGCAAGGTGGTCGACATATCCGCCGCTTGTACCCCAGGATAGCAAAGGAAGTCGGCGGGGATGTTTCTGCCAAAGCCGAACGCCCGAATGTCACTTTTATTGTCGGGTCGCGCTCAAACCTCGCTACCCTGACAAAGTACAATTTGAGCATTGGGAGCTCCTTGAACCGGATAAAAAATTTCCCGGCTGTATCCCATTGCTTCATAGGTCTGCGAGACACTGCTAACCTGCCCTACCAATTCCAGCAACCCGAGTTTCGGATCGATGGTCTTTTCCGGAATGCTTGTCATTGATCGCCTCGCCTTGCTTGCGCACCAGAAGGGCGAAAATGTCAGATCAAGTTGTTTGCCTTGCACCCAAGACTACTGTCGGCTGGCTGTTTTGAAACGCGTCAAATCTTGCACAGATTGCGTGTCACCCGCGGGCGCTCCAAGCCGGTCGATCTGATCAAGCGAGCGTTCCGGTGCATCCACATGTTATTCTTTTGCGCGCCTGACCCTATCATTCAAGATCACTTGATAAAGCTCTTCGACGCCCATGTCGGTTGCTTTCCATGTCATTTCTTGTTGATGGCTGCCATACATATTCCTGAGATTTACCGGCGCAGGTTTTAACGCTGAACGGCTGCATGAATGCTATGAGGAGAAATCTCATTAAATCAGCTGTTCGATCGCCTTTGGACATTGGGCCGTCGCGCCAGCACGAGATTAGGTGTCATTGAATCAACAAAGGTCTTGATTTTCGCTCAATCTTATCTGATATTTCTGTCATGACAGAAATTTATGACATAACGAAATCAGACGCTGCAAGCCAGTTCATTCTCTATTGGGGTGATATGGGCAATCAATGGGGCGTCAATCGCTCTGTGGCGCAGATTCACGCGCTGCTTTATCTTAGCTCCAAACCCCTTAATGCCGAGCAGATCGCCGAGTCGTTGGGCATTGCGCGATCCAACGTGTCCAACTCGCTCAAAGAATTGGTGAGTTGGCGCCTCATTCGCCGCATTCCGGTGCCAGGCGACCGGCGCGAGCATTATGAGGCCGAAGTGGATGTCTGGGAAATGGGGATCCGCATCGCCCAAGGGCGCAAGGAACGCGAGATTGATCCGGCGACACAAGCCCTGCGCGCGTGCGTGGCCCAGGCTGAAACCGAAAGCAGTCTTGACCCAACAGCGTTGCGGCGCATGCAGGACATGCAAGAATTTCTGGCCACCGCCGATACGTGGTTCAGCGATATGCTTACTGTGCCCCGTCCGAAACTGGTAATGTTGATGAAAATGGGAACCAAAGTCGTTTCCCTGCTCAGCTTCACCGGAGGCAAAAAAAGCAGCTAAAAATTTGTCCCATAATTTCTCTTTTGACGGAAAAAACAGAATGATCGAAATTAGCAAAAAGATAGCGCCGCCAGGCCCGAAGCCGGCTCAACCGCAATCCGATGCGGTCAGCAGTCTGGATGATCGGTTCAAAAACTTGCTGGGGGCTTCGGCATGGTCTCGCCTGCCCAAAGCAATTCAGCGCCGGTTCAGCAAGCGTCTGCTGGGGGATGCCAGCCTTGCCTATCAGGGCCGCGTGACCCAAATGCGGATGAACCACGCAGGGCGTGCGCTGGCCTTTGCCCTGCGCGTGATCGGGGCACCGCTGCCGTTTGATCGCACCTCGGTCGGTCGATCCGCCGTGGTCACCGTCACCGAAGATGCGGCAACGGGCGGGCAGTTTTGGATCCGGCAATATGGTCGGGCGGCCGGGTTTCCACAGATGGTCGGCAGCTCAAAACGCTTTGCCGGGCCAACCGGATTGGAAGAATATATCGGCTTTGGGATCGGCATCTCGCTAAAGCTCGAAAGCACAGCGAACGGTCTCTATTTCGTCAGCGACCGTTACTTCCTTAAACTGGGGCAAAACCGACTGCCTCTGCCACGGTGGGTCTGTCCTGGGGGGCTTGTGGTGGGTCACGAAGAACTTGGGGGTGGACAGTTCCGGTTCACTCTGGAACTGATGCATCCGCTTTTTGGTCAGCTGATCTGGCAGGACGCAACCTTTCATGATGCTGAGGTTATCGGGAGTGTCCCGTCATGAAGGTCGTGATTATCGGCGGATACGGTGTTTTCGGATCCCTGACGGCCCGATTGCTGGCACGTGATGGGCATCAGCTTTGGCTGGCCGGGCGACACCCTGAAAAGGGCCGCGCTCTGGCTCAGGAACTCGGGGCACAAACCCTGAAGTTGGACATTGGCAAAGCACCAGAGGCCGTTTTCGACGTTAAGCCAGACGTTGTGATTGAAGCGGCAGGACCGTTCCAACACTATGGTGATGATTCGTATAAAGTCCCGAAACTCTGTATCGCTCATGGCTGCCACTATCTTGATCTGTCTGACAGCGCCAAGTTCACGAAGGGTATTGGTGCTTTGAACACCGAAGCAACAACCGCAGGTGTTTTTGCCCTTTCCGGTGCGTCCAGCGTACCCGGTCTGTCTTCCTGTATCGTCGAAGACTTGATCGAAGATCTGGATGAAGTTGATGTTATCGACATCGCAATCCTGCCAGGTAACCGGGCACCGCGAGGCATGTCCGTTATCAAGAGTATTGTCAGCGGTGTCGGACGGCGGCATCAGGTGTGGCGCAATGGTGCCTGGGAAACAACTAGCGGATGGACGGATCGCAAGTTGTATGAGTTGGAACCGGGTATGAGGCGCGCCGGATACAGCGTCGACGTTCCCGACATCGCACTGCTGCCGGAAAAGACAGGCGCGAAGAGCGTCATGTTTCGTGCGGGTCTGGAACTTCCGTTGATGAACTGGGCATTACATCTGCTGGCTAAACTCAGGCAGTACGGGCACTTTGAATTACCGGCCATTGCCTATTCTGCGCTCTACGTTCTTTCAAAAGCGCTTTATGCCTTCGGAAGTGACCGAGGCGGTATGCAGGTAAGTGTTTCCGGCAAGCGCGCCGGGCAGAGCCTGACCCGAAAATGGAAGCTGATCGCGGAAAAGGGGCACGGTCCTTTTGTTCCCGGTGTCATGTGCCGCGCGATCCTGCGAGAACATGACAACGTGAATGCTGGTGCGCGACCCTGCCTGGCAGAGCTGACAAGGCCCCTGGTTGAAGGCGCAATGGCGGATCTGGAAATTCGTACTGAGATCGTCGACTTGAAGGATCATGGCACAACTGACCCAAGAGGCGACGTGCAAAAGAGCAAACGCTCAGGCAATTCGGACAGGCAGCGCCTAAACACAGCAGCACCTTGAAAGAACCTGAACTCGAATCAAAAACGGCAAATAGTGGCGTTTTGCGATACGCCATACAGTTCACTTAATTCAAGATTTGACGCATTGGCTAATAGGCTGGTCCGCAACCTTGTATTTCAGCCTAGATAACAATCGCGGCAAGGACCTCAGCTAAGAGGACCTCATCAAAATCTGCACATCTTGGGCAGGGGAACTGCGCATTCACCCGTCACTTCTGGCGGCATGAAACACTTGACCGCAGATACGCTGGCATGGGGCGCCTTCGCGATTGCCTCTGCAATTCTGGCCGCGCAACCTTTGCAATGGCTTGTTCGAAGCTGGCTTAGCCCGGCTTATGGGTCTTTTGGGTATGTCTATGTCCTACTGATTTTGAGCCTGGCCGGGATGAGCTTGCTGAGCGGCCGCCGGAAAGAGGCAGGCTCTGACGTTCCAGCGATTGCCTTGTTGCTCTTGGCGGCTTTGATCCGGTTTCTGGGGCAGGTTTTGGCGATCAATATTCTCAGCGCTCTTGCGCTTGCTTTGGATGTTTTTGCGCTGGTCGGGTTGCTGCAGCTGAATCGGCGCCCTTTTGCGCTGTCGCCGTTTTGGATGGCCACGCTGTTCTTGTTTTCCTTGCCGACCGAAATGGTCTTGCAGCGCACACTTGGGTTCCCGTTGCAGATGGTTTCCGCGGAACTGTCCTGCCACATGCTCAGTGCACTGTTCTCGAATGTTGTCTGCGACGGCGTGCGCATCACCTTGGAACAGAGAGATATTCTGGTGGACTTGCCGTGTTCCGGAGCCTCGGGGCTTTTGCTGTCGCTGGCCTTCGTGGTTACGCAGAACGCAGTTATGCGCCCGCGATGGCATGTCGGTGGCCTTAGCCTGTTGGCCGTGATCGGATGCGCCACCTTGGGCAATAGCCTGCGCATTTCGCTGCTGGCGATTGGGCTTGCACGTGGTCTGGATGTTATGGCCGAGCCTTGGCACAGCCTTATCGGGGTGGTGACCCTTGGCCTGACAGTTGCGCCTTTTGCCTTGTTCTATCGGCCCCGCACCAGAAACACGCACAAAAGCCACGCACATCCCAAGCAGTTCATTCTGCCCAAACCCATCAGGGCACTGGCGGGGTTTGCATGCCTGATCGGCAGCATTGCGATCGTGTCTCTCAAGGCAAACCCAGTGGATGTTTCAGGCAGTGTCGTAACTCCGAATCTGCCCGCACAAATCCAAGGATATCTGGGGCAGAAAGTGCCCCTGACACAGATGGAAGCTTATTACTTCGAAGCCTATGGCGGACACGCGCAAAAGGCTCAATTCGGTCCACTGGGGCTGAATGTGGTCAGCACGCGCGCGCCGCTGCGACATCTGCACGCCCCTGAAATCTGCCTGCGGGGTCTTGGCTACAAGGTTCGGTTTCTGGGCACACGCTATGACGGCGCGCCCAGCGCCTATTACCGGGCCACCGGCCCGGACGGGGACCAATGGCTGGTTGCGGTTAGCTACGTCTCACAAAACGGGCAAGTCACACCCAGCGTGGGCGAAGCGATCTGGCGCTGGCTGAACGGATCAGGCGGCACCTGGAGCAGCGTGCAAAGGATAACCCCATGGGCCTTAGACACGAGCTTGCGCGCCCAACTCGACGCTGCCGCGATTGCAGCGCTCGACATACACACAATCAAAGGAACGGACATATGATACGGCATTTTGCTTTTGTTTTTCTGCTATTCCCCGCGGCTGCGTACGCCCAACCCGAAGACGACATCGCGGGTCGATTGATCGGCAATGGAACGGCTGGTCAATTGGACCTGCCCCTGCTGAAATCAGACCTTTCCGTTGATATTCAGGGCGATATGGCAACCGTTCAGGTGCGGCAGGTGTTCATAAACCCGTCGGACGGTCCGATGTCGGCGGAGTATCTGTTCCCCCTCAACCAAAAAGCCGCCGTCTACGCGATGCAGATGCAGGTGGGCGACGAAGTTATTGAGGCGCAGATCCAACAAAAGCACGAGGCCGAACAAACCTTTGAGATAGCAAAGCAAGAGGGCAAAGCCGCTGCCCTTTTGACCCAGCATCGTCCCAACATGTTCACGCAGAACGTCGCCAATCTGATGCCGGGGCAGCCGATTACTGTGACGCTGAGTTATGTGCAGGCCGTCCCTAAGATAGACGAGGCTTTTGAGCTGGTACTCCCTCTGATCGTCGGGCCGCGCTATCAAGGGGCGGTGAATTTTGACCAAACGTCTCAGGGCGTTGAGTTGGCTGATTTCCATAGTGAAGAACCGGTCACTTCTACCGTAACCGAAGTCGATGGCTGGACGGTTTCCGAGCTACCGCAATACCCTCTGGTTCCGCGCCTGACGAACCCCGATACAATTGAACCCGCTCGGGTCTCGCTGAACCTCAATCTGCGCGGAGCAGTTCCCGTTTCCAATCTGACAAGCGCCACGCATGATCTGCAAGTCCAGGAGACAGAGGGGGTAATCAGCGCCTCTTTTAAGCACGGGCGGGTGATCGACAACCGCGATCTTGTTCTGCGCTACGTGCTTGGTGGTGATGAAGCGACAGCCGGAGTGCTGGCCCACCATGATGACCGGGGTGGCTTTGTATCGGTGCTGGTTGAGCCTCCAAAAATCCCGCAGTCGGATCAGATAACTGCACGAGAGCTGGTCTTTGTGCTGGACACCTCGGGATCAATGGGCGGCGCGCCTTTGGATGCCAGCAAGCGGTTTATGGAGGCCGCGTTGAAAGGTCTGCGCCCCGAGGATTATTTCCGCGTGATCCGGTTTTCCTCAGGCGCGTCCGAGTTCGCGTCCCAAGCCGTTCCTGCCACACGCAGTAACATCCAGTCCGGTTTGCGCTACGTGCGCAGTCTACGCGCCGGGGGTGGTACAGAAATCGACAACGCAATCCGTCATGCCTTTGCAACGCGGCAACCTGCCGACACATTGCGCATCGTCGTCTTCCTTAGCGATGGGTATATTGGGCAGGAATCCCGCGTGTTGCGCACAATCCGGCAACAGATCGGCGATGCGCGTATCTATGCCTTTGGCGTGGGTACTGCAGTAAACCGCTATCTGTTGGACGCGATGGCCGAAGAGGGGCGCGGTTATGCCCGCTACGTTGATCCGACCCAGCACGCCTCGGATGTCGCCGACACACTGGCCCGGGATCTGAAATCGCCGGTGCTGACGGATGTGTCCATTGATTGGGGCGGGTTGAATGTCACCGAAGTGGTGCCACAACATATTCCCGACCTGTTCGATGGCGGCTCAATCCGGGTTATGGCTCGGTACAAAGGTGGCGGGCCTGCGGACATCACGATCAATGGCCTGGTGCAAGGTAGAAAAGCACAGATGCCACTCTCGACAGTCCTGCCAACAGAATCCGGTCCAGAAAGTGATACGCATCAGGGCACTGCGATCCCACTGACCTGGGCACGTTCCAAAATTGCAGATCTTGACCGCGCCATGGCGGTGCAGGCTGGCGATCCCAGAAAGATTGAAGCGCAAATCACCGATCTAGGGCTGAAATTCAATCTTCAGACGCAGTTCACCTCATTTGTTGCGGTTTCAAAAATGGTCGTAAACCCCGACGACGCGCCAACAGATACCAAGCCGGTGGCCTTGCCGCAGGTGGCGGGCGTTGGCCCAGCAGCATATCCCAAAACAGCGTTCAGCGGGTCTTCGACGCCTGAGCCTCAAACGATTTTCGGACTGATTATGCTGATGGCTTTGGGCGCGCTGCGCCTGAACCGAGGCCGGCGGGTTTCGGCATGAGAGCGATACCCTACAAACTGCGCACCGATGCCTGGTGGCTGGGGGATGATTTCACCTGGCGCAGACAACTGGTGCAAGCTCCACTTGACCCGGACAATGGCTGTATGATCTCTGATCGTGACTTCGGTAATATTTCGACGGCGGACGCATACAGTGAACAACATCCTAATCGTAGATGATGATGCCCGTATTCGCGATGTCGTACGCTTTGCGCTGGAAGATTCCGGCTTTCGAACAACCGAAGCATCCACTGGTCAGGACGCATTGGAGGTTTTTAGCAATACCCCGGCCGATCTGGTCGTGCTGGATATCGGAATGCCCGAAATGGATGGGTTGGAGGCCTGCCGGGAATTGCGCAAAAGCTCAACCGTGCCGATCCTGTTTCTGACGGCACGAGATGATGAGATTGACCGCATTCTGGGGTTTCAGCTTGGTGGCGATGACTATGTCACCAAACCCTTCAGCCCGCGCGAACTGGTGCTGCGGATCAAGGCCATCCTTGCCCGCTCGGCCGACACAAAATCGCCCGACGTCGTGACGGTCTTTCAGGATCTGCAACTGGATCATAGCGCGCATCGCTGCACCCTTGCCGAGGCCGAGGTCCAGCTGACCGGGATCGAATTCGCGGTCTTGTCGATCCTGGCCAAAACACCAAGCCGCGTCTATGCGCGCGCGCAACTGATCGAGCTAGTTTACGGCCACAACACCTATCTGTCTGGTCGCACGGTGGATAGCCATATCCGTAATATCCGTCAGAAGGCGCGCACTTTGGGATATCCAGATTTGATTCAAACCGTGCACGGGGTCGGGGTGAAGCTGGGCGTTTGCCAGTGCTGACCGTAACGCAAAAATGGCGACCGCCGCTTGCGCTGGTGATTTCGCTGGTCTGCATCGCCCTTGTGACCCTTCCGATCATTGGTGTTTTGGGTGCCCGCCTGTCCAGCAACCAGTTTGCACGCGAAACCGAACGCAGTCTTTTGTCTCAGGCCGTTATCTTTGCCGAAATCTATGCCACGGCCTTTTCTGAGATCCAGGCCGCACCCGATGTCGGCCACAGTTTGTCCACTGAGCAGATGGAACGCCTTACTCAGGACTTTCATCCCATCCCAGCCAGTTTGGACCTGTTTCGCGGTCAGGTCTCGCCGCCGCGTCCCGACCCGGTTTCAAGTGATGAACCGCTGGACGCGCCGTATTCGGAGATCTCGCAATCACTGTCACAGCTGGCGAGGTCGGCTAAGAAAACCACTCTGTCGGGGTATGTTTTCATGGATCACTCTGGGCGGATCATCGCCAGCAGTGGATCAGCCAGCGGGTCTTTTCTGCATGTACCCGAAGTGTCGCAAGCGCTGCATGGTGAAACCGTTTCATTGCTGCGGCACCGGAATGACACATCCAAGCGGCACCTGCTGAACTCGATCAGTCGCGATACCTCATACCGCGTGTTTGTCGCCCACCCGGTGGTGTTGAATGACAGGGTCATCGGGGCCGTTTACCTGTCGCGCACGCCAATGGACCTTCGAAAATTCCTGTTTCAGGAACGGTTCACGCTTGGCTCTGTCGTGGTGTTCATGCTGGTGTCTGCAGCTGTGGTCGGTTGGATGATGTGGCGGCTGATCTCGAAGCCAATTCGCGATCTCAGCTGTCAAAGCCAAGATGTCGCCAGCGGATTGAAACCGATCCCCGATCCCGTGCAGCACTATGGCGTGAAGGAACTGGCGGAACTGGGTAACAACGTCGTTTCGATGGCTGCAACCTTATCAGAGCGGTCGACTGCGATCGAGACTTACACAAGCCACGTAACCCATGAGTTGAAATCGCCGGTCACGGCAATTTTGGGTGCGGCAGAGCTGTTGTCTGATGGGCCGTCAGCGGTATCCGGTGATCGCAACCAGAAACTGGTTCATAACATTCAGCAAGAAGGTCTGCGTATGAACGCCTTGCTGGGCCGTCTTCGTGAACTGGCCCGGGCCAGTATTCGAACTGACCCAACCCCAACGTCACTGGTGGATATGGTCCAGGCGGCGTCTGCCGTGTTTTCAGAAAAGGTTGTCGAGTTGCACGCGCCGCCAGAAACGTACCTGCCTTTGTCCAAAGATCAGGGCCATATCGTTCTGCATCACCTTCTTCAAAACGCGTTTCAACACGGCGCAACACGTGTCGACATCAGTTTTGACGCGGCTTCAAACAGCCTGATCGTTTCCGACAATGGTGCGGGCATTTCCCCGCGAAACAGTGCACGCATCACAGAACCATTCTTCACAACCAGACGGGACCAAGGCGGCACTGGTTTGGGCCTATCCATTGTTACCGCTGTTTTGAAACAGGCAGGTGTAGCGATTGAAACAATGACCCCAAAGCAAGGCGCCAGTTTTCGGATCAAGTTTTGAACCTTTGCTGGAAACAGTTCGCAGAATAGCTTTGAGACACTTGAGAGAAAAACGTCGCTATTCGTTTCACCTGCACTTGGCAAAAGCGGTGCTACTTCATGCATCTCCACATCATTAAGCGACTACGAACCAGTTGGAGGGGCGTTGAGTTCAAGACCAACAGCCACATTCAACACAATAGTGAACTTAAGAGCGGTGGGAAGTGAGGCCTATAGAAAGATGCTTGACGGCTCTTCTTATGTCCGCTTCTTCGGAAAGTGGTATTTAATCTAGCGGTGACATTTATCGCGAGTCCTGGAATTCCGTCAAATTCTCCTAAACAAACGGTTGGGGTCGTTCGCGAATGTTTAAGGGCGTCGCGAACGATTATGGGTGATCCTACAAAATCTGTAGGGACGCACATAACGCTGCGCTTCTGCTATTGATTTCAATCATTAAATTCAGGTGTTCTTGCCCATAACATTGCGTGGTATTTGCGCATATTTTTGCACGATTTACCCAAAAGTTTGCACTCTCCCCCTATCGGTGTCCAACTACATCCTTCCGAAAGTCTCTTTGAGTTCAGCGACTTGTTCTGAATCCAACATCCGGGTTGGCATACCCCGCAGTGCCACGAACAGCTTGGCTGTTTCTTCCAACTCTTCCGCTGCACAGACCGCTGAAAAGAGATTCTTTCCTGATACGACGGGACCGTGATTAGCCAGCAGAACAGCACTATACTTGCCGCCCAGTTCGCGGATCAAATCACCGGATTTTAGATCACCCGGCTTAACGTATCGAACCAGTTTAACCGTGCCTACTCGCATGACCACGTATGGTGTAAGCGGCGGAATACAGTCATTGGGATCGGTGTCTTCCAGACACGACAGTGCGGTGGCCCAGGTCGAATGCAGATGCACCACTGCACCAGCTTCCGGCCGCGTCTCATAGAAGGCTTGGTGCAGAAAGACCTCCTTGGTCGGCTTGTCTCCGGAAACGTGGTTGCCATCCAAATCAATCTTGGCAATTCGCTCGGGGTCAACATTGCCCAAAGTCGAATTCGTTGGCGTCATGAGAATCCCGTCCGGTAAACGCGCAGAGACATTGCCCGCAGTGCCAACGGAAAAGCCACGCACAAACAGCGAGGCACACAGCTCCGACATCTGTTGCCGCAGCGCCATTTCTTCAGAGCTCATTTGCCCGACTCCATCATTCTCAGCGCTTTCGCGAAAAAATCCGGAGCGCCAAAGTTTCCGGATTTCAAAGCCATCGCAATGGGTTCAGTTTTTCCAACGCTCAGGACAGGTACGCCCGGGTCAATCTCTGTCCCAATTGACATGGCCGGTGACCCCAGTGCCTCAGAGACAGCCTGGGCGACAGCTCCCGACGTCTCTCCTCCGGCCACGACAAGGCGCTCATAACCCGTTTGGACAAGTTCCCGTGCAGTTTCTGCAAAGAGATTATCCAGCCTGTTCGCTACAGCTTCCTGACCAAATTGATTTTGGATCGCTCGCACATCATCCGGACTTCCCGATGAATATGCGAGCGGCGCCTGACCCGGATGCGCTTTAAAGAAATCCAGAAGCGTTTGCGTGGTCACATCCCCGGACATGACACCCGGAACATCAATGGCGAAGGTTGGATGGGATTTCGCATGAACATCGATCTGCCCGCGGGTCGCACCTGAACAAGAACCCGCAAGGATCGCGGCAGGCCCTGCGATACCAGTGAACGCACTGCCAGCACTTTTGGATGAAGTCTCTCTCAGCAAGTTTCTTGGTAGACCCAGCGCTATACCCGATCCCCCAGTAATGAGCTTGGCATCCTTTAGAGCTTCGCCCCAGGCCAACAAATCTTCATCCGAAATCGCATCGCCGATCACAAATCGTTCGTCGGCTTTCTGCAAAGCATCAGCAATCGCCTTTGAACCTTGCTTCACAGTGTCAATTGGCACCAACCCAACCACTTCGTCGGTTTGATGCTGCAACCATCGCCTGATATTGGCATCCGTCATCGGAGTAAGAGGGTGATTTTCCATCCCAGACTCGTGCAACAGCTTACCAAGCACAAAGAGATGACCGTAATAGATAGTACGCCCCGTTGTCGGAAAGACCGGACAGAAAATCACTTTTTCCGCGCCCAGTTCGTTGGCCAGCGCTTCCGCAACGGGACCGATGTTTCCCGCCGTCGTGGAATCAAAGGTCGAACAATATTTGAAGATGAACTGCTGGCATCCTTGGTCCACGAGCCACCGCAAGGCACTCAGACTGTCTGCAACAGCTTCCTCGACCGGTGCAGTGCGGCTCTTGAGCGATACGACACCCGCTTCGATCTCCTCGCCGGCTGGGAGATCCGGAATACCTGGAAACTGCGCGGTTCTTAATCCACCTTCAGGCTCAACGCCCTTTGCCAAGGTGTTCGCGATATCACTCGCACCGGTAAAGTCGTCCGCTATGACGCCGATTTTCATAATTTGATGTCCCTGGTTGGCCCGAAATCCAACCTATGGATATGCGGTGCCGCACCGACGGGATAAACCTCACGCACAAGTGGATCATGGCCGGGCACGATAAGTCGAGGATGCGAGGCCAGCCTCTCGAGCGTCTTAAATCCATCCATCATGTCCTGCAGGTCGACGACTATGGGAAAGGCTTTGCGCGCCATAAAATTCTCATAGTAATGCGAGGCATCAGAGGCGAGTACCATCCACCCGGCTGCCGTTCTCACGCGAACGCATTGCAACCCGCGCGAATGCCCACCGATGCAGTGCACCGTGATCCCATCTGCAATCTCGGCATCTCCATCGTAGAACACGACCTTGCCTGAATAGAGACGCTTTATGACCTCGCAAATATGGCCCGCCGTGAAAGGTGCGCGCAGATGGTCGTGGCACATGCAGGGGCCTGTGGCGAAGGCCATCTCCGCCGATTGCATATGCAACTTCGCGTTCGGGAACATATGCAGCCCCCCCGCGTGATCATAATGAAGATGGGTCACGATAACCTCGGTTACCGCTTCCGGCGAAATGCCTAAGGGCCGCAGAGCCTCGCGAGGATCCATCGCGATAGGACGACCACGGGCGGCGGCCTCTTCGGTATCGTAACCAGTATCCACCAAAATGACTTTGTTGCCCCGTTTGAGCACCCAAACGAAATAATCCATCGCATGAGGCGCGTCGTGATTATCATCGATGATGAAACTATCAGCTCGCGTCCGGGCGTTGCGATCCGCGTATTTCACGGCATGGATTTCCCAATCGTTCATCGGATGACCTCGGAATACTGGTGAACCACCTTGGTGGCGATCATATCAGCCACAGCCGTATCGAAGGACCGAAAATGCGCACTTTCTAGGTGTACAGAGAAGGCCGCGCTGTCATCATAAACCTCATAGAGAAAAACTGCCTCGGGATCGTCGCCGAGGCAAACGTCAAACTGCTGGCATCCGGCTTCGTCACGCAAAGAGGTTGAAGCGTTTGCGACCATCAGCGGTAAAAAAGTGTCTCTCGTACCGGGTTTGAGAGTGAAAGTGACAGTGACTACAAACATCAGACAGAAAGTCCTTTCTGACGTGAGAAAGCGCGCTTTGCAACGGGCAGCTGGCTGAGGATCAGACCAATGTTGAGCACCAGCAGAATGGCCGCACCGGGTCGTGAAAAGAAGACCGAAAGATCCCCGTCCGACAAGAACAGCGACCGGCGGAAGGTTTCGTCAAACAGGCTGCCCAGAATAACCCCGATAACCAATGGCGCGATCGGGTACTTCATCAGGTTCATGAAATAGGCAACGGTGCCGACGCCAAGCATCAGGTAAAGATCATTGATGCCACCACCGACGCTGAAAGACCCGATTGTTGTCAGAACCATAACGACGGGCAAGAAGATAGTCTGCGGGATGGCGAGTATTCTGATGAAAACCCGAGCAGTGAACAGGCCCATAAGGAACATTGTCAGGGAGGCCAACACAAGTATTGCAACCACGCGCAGAATGATCTCGGGGTCTATCGTCGGACCTGGGATCACGTTGTTGATCTTGAAAGCCCCCATCAAAGCCGCGGCGGGTGGTGAACCGGGAATGCCCAACACCAAAAGCGGGATTAGCGCGCCCCCAATGCAGGCATTGTTTGCTGTTTCAGAGCACAGCAGACCTTCCAATGACCCTTTTCCAAACTTGTCGCCCTCGGCAGATAAGGTCTTGCCGACACCGTAACTGACCCAACCGGCGACATCTTCGCCCACGCCGGGAAGCGCTCCTACCCCGGTCCCAATCACTCCTGACCGGCCAATGGTGGGCAGGTATCGTCGGATGGAGCGTAGGTTCGGAAGGATGCGACCTTTCAGGGCCAGAACTTTCCCGGCCTCAACGTGCCTTAAACCGTCGATGATTTGGGGAATGGCGAAGGCCCCCATCAAAACTGGCACGACCTGAAACCCGCTCATCAAGTAAGACCAGCCGAAGGTATAGCGCGGCTCAGACAACAAAGGGTCGAGTCCCACCATGGACATCGCAAGCCCGATCAAACCAGCGATCCATCCCTTAATCACCAGGTCTTCGCTCATCAAAGTGCCAGAAAGCAGAATGCCGAAAAGGGCCAGCAACGCTTTCTCCGGGCTTGCGATGTTCTTTGAAACCAAAAGCAGCGCCCACACGAAAATCAAAAGCGTGATGGTCCCGATAACTGTGCCAATGAAACTGGCCGTTGTGGTCAGCCCTAGTGCTTCGCCCCCTCGACCCGCTTTGGCCAGAGGGTATCCATCCATGGCTGTCGCCGCGCTGGCCGCCGTGCCCGGAATGTTCAGCAGGATTGACGGATAAGAGCCACCGTAAATCGCGCCGACATAGGCCCCGAGCAAAGCGATAAGCGAATAGTCCAATGGGATCTTGTTGCCGAAGAAACCCGTCAGGATCGTCACTGCCAGCGTTGCGGTCAGGCCGGGCAATGCGCCGAATGTGATGCCCAGGAACACGGATGCGATCAAATACAGATAGGTCAGCGGGTCTACTGCCAGGCCCACGAATGCGGTCCCAAATCCAGCCAGTTGCGAAAGGATAAAGTCCATCCGGTCAATCTTTCCATAGCGGACGAAGCGTCGCGTAGTAGTGGTATTCGATTTGCTCGAAGATCAGCCCGCCGCGCGCGGGCACGTTCTGTCGGAAAACAAAGGCCATCGCGCAAACCAGAATGAACGGGGCAAGTACTGCCACCAACGGAACGAATCGCAAAACGCGTTCGGAAACCGCCTTGCTCAACACCACAAGTGTGAGCGAGACCCATAAGGCCAGTGTAAACCAATCATCACTGTGTGCGTTCCAGTCCGCCTGCGCGGGAAATACAGCAAACGCAAATAGCCCGGCAGAGACAACCGCGCTACAGGCCACCAAAGCACGCCGCGCATGACCCCCGTAGTAGCCGTAAGTCAGAGCTGTAATCAGCAACCCAGAACACAGAATGAAGTCCACTCTGGGAACCAGTCCGACGACATATGCAAGAAGGATCAGGCCTATTGTAGAAGCTCGATAGGCTTCCGACTTATCCCATCCGATGCCCAAGGCACTGAGCGCGTTTTGGGCCCCACCTGAGCGGATTGAAATAGCCAGCAAAACGAAGGACAAGCTAAGCAATCCACCGAAGATGAACAGCGGTACAATTGCAGCCGAGTTGTACCAATCCGATCCACTTACACCTGCGCGGTTTTCGCCCCAAAGTGGAATGTCCGATGTCTTCCAAAGAAAAAAGACGGACACTGTAATAAGAACAATTGCTGCCCAAAAGTCGCGCGACCGCATGACCAGTGTTTCGTCAGGTTTGTCCATTGCCTGCCTCCTGAGGGAAAGGGCGCGATCAAGCGCGCCCCTTCAAAATTGATCGGATTAGGGCTGCTCGATACCCAGCGAGGCCGGATCCACTGTGGCAGCGCCAAGGTCCTGCAAGGTGTAGGCAAAAGTAGCCTCGAGGTTCGCAAACAGTTCTTGAGCTTCTTCACCGTGTTGACCACCGACATCATAGTTGTTTGCAGAGGCCCATTCGGCGACGGTGTCGGAGGCAATAGCTTGCTCGAAGGCATCACCAAGCGCGGCCTTTACATCGTCCCCGGCTGAACTGTGAACTGCAAACCCGATGGCCTGTTTGAGCGGCAAATACTGATCAAGACCGTCATAGATGCCAAAGGCAGAAGGCACTGTTGCCCCTGCAATCTGCGCATCTTCGGGCGCCAGCATCGCGAGCGGCTTCAACTGACCGCCTTCGATCAGCGGAGCTTGTTCAGCCAGTGAGGTCACAACCAACGCAACTTCACCCGCTATCGCTGCTTCCTGACCTGGCGCCGAGCCTTTGTAGGGAACAAACTTGAATTCTGCGCCGGACCCTTTTTCGATGGCCAGAAGGTTCAAGTGGTGGATTGAACCTGCGCCGGAAGCCGCCGCGGGAATAGTGCCAGGAGCGGCTTTCGCAGCGTCGACCAGTTCTTCCAGCGTATTGTAAGGGCTGTCCGCCGGGACCGAGATCAGATCAGGTGATCCGCCAACAATGAACGGATACCAAAAATCAAATTTCTTATCCCAACCACCCTGCACAGCAGCGGTGACGTTCGACTCTGACAAACCAACCAATGTATAGCCATCGTCTGGTTGGTTCATGACGTAAACCATACCATTGGAGCCTGCGACACCACCTGTTTGATTGATCACATTGATCGAGACCGGAAGGTGTTTTTCCATCTCGGCCATGATCATCCGGTTGATCGTATCCGTACCTCCTCCGGCCCCCCAGACCACAGCTGTGGTGATATCACGATAGGGATAATCCTGCGCAGCAGCTGCCCCTGTAATCCCGGTCGCCATCACGGCTGCGGCCGCCAACCGCCCTAGCTTTAGTTTCATTTCCAAGTCCTCCCAAACATCTTTGCGTTTATTATTGCATTTATTTGTGTATACATTAAAGAATGCATTGTCAACGTACTGTAGTGGAAGCTGCTATCGCGCTATGAATGCGAAACGGGAAGGAAACGGGCCAAGATGAAAAAAATGTACGATGTTGCGGTGTTCCACGGGGACGGGATCGGCCCGGAAATTATGGCCCCTACGCTTGAAATCCTGCGCCAGCTCTCGGGCAACAGTCCCAGCTACGAGCTGGCGTTTACAGACGCGCCGGCAGGCGCAGGCCACTACGCCAAAACAGGAGAATCGTTTCCGACTGGATCACTCGAAACTGCACGCAATGCTGACGCAATTCTGCTGTCTGCAATGGGCTTGCCGGATGTTCGATATCCTGACGGAACCGAGATTTCACCGCAGATTGATCTGCGAAAGCAACTGGGACTTTTTGCTGGTGTGCGGCCAGTAAAGGTAAGCAGCGGACAAATGACCCCTTTGTCGCTCCCCAGTGGAAAAGAGATCGACTTTGTCTTGATACGCGAAAGCACAGAAGGGCTGTTCTTCACCCAAGGCGCTGGCGAAGTTACCGATGACGAAGCACGTGAAACTCTGCTGATCACTCGTGAGGTGTCCGAAAAACTGTTCCGGTTCGCGTTTGAACTCGCCCAGAACCGCAAAAGAACCGGGCGCGGTCGGGGTCGAGTTACATGTGTCGACAAAGCCAATGTATTCCGCGCCTTTGCGTTCTTCAGATCGATGTTTGATGCAGAAGCCGCCCACCATCCCGAATTACAAGCAGACCATGCTTATGTTGATGCTACCGCTCTGTGGATGGTCCAGAAGCCTTGGGAATTTGATGTCTTGGTGACTGAGAACATGTTCGGAGACATCCTCTCAGACCTTGGTGCGGGTCTCATGGGTGGTCTTGGACTGGCTCCGTCAGCGGATATCGGGTTGAACCACGCTGTATTCCAACCCTGCCACGGCTCCGCTCCGGACATTGCTGGACAGGGTATTGCCAACCCGTTTGCGATGATCCTGTCCGCAGCAATGATGCTTGAATGGTTGGGGTTCACCCATGATCATCCAGACCTGTCCAGCGACGGCGAACGATTGCGTGAAGCCGTGGAAAAGGTGACGGCGAACGGACAGAACTTGACCCGTGACCTAGGTGGTACCGCCGGAACGCAGGATGCAGCCGCGTCGGTATCTGAAGCATTGCGGGCATGAATACTCAACAAGCCATCAGGGTTGCGTGTGTTGGAGCGGGATACTTCAGCAAATTCCACTACGAAAGCTGGTCCCGAATGCCCGGAGCGGTTCCGATTGCATCCTGCAACCGTGATATCAACAAGGCGAAAGAAACAGGACTGGCCGCTTACGATGATCTGTCAAAAATGCTGGAGACGGAAAAACCAGATCTCGTGGACATCATCCTTCCACCTGTGGCGCAGGCCGACGCCATTCGAACTGCGCTGCATTCGGGCATAAAATGGCTGATCTGCCAAAAACCTTTCTGCATGTCTCTGGATGAAGCGGAGAAAATCGCCTCCGAGGCTGAAGCGGTAGGCGCAACGATTGTTGTACACGAGAACTTCCGCTTCCAGCCTTGGTATCGCGCAATCAAAGAGGCTATGACCGAGGGTCGAATTGGAACACCTCTACAAGCGACTTTCCGGCTTCGGCCCGGCGACGGACAGGGACCACGAGCCTACCTTGACCGGCAGCCGTACTTTCAGGACATGCAACGTTTCCTTGTTCACGAAACAGCGGTTCACTGGGTAGACACGTTCAAGTTTCTATTCGATGCGCCCAGCGCAGTTTATGCGGACTTGCGCCAAGTTAACCCCGTTATCGCGGGCGAGGACGCAGGTTACATCCTGTTTGACCACGCCAACGGTTTAAGAGCTCTGTTCGATGGCAACAGATGCCTTGACCACAGCGCCGAAAACCTGCGTCAGACCATGGGCGAAGCGCTCATCGAAGGAACGGAAGGATCACTAGTTCTTAACGGCGACGGTTCAGTAGAACTACGTTTTTTTGGAAAACAGGAGCGACAGCAGATTCTACCTCCCAGCGATCATGATGGGTTTGGAGGAGACTGCGTCCACGCCTTGCAAAGTCACGTCGTTTCAGGCCTTCTAAGAGGCACGCCGTTGGAGAACACGGCTCGAGACTATTTGGACGTGATCCGCATCGAAGAGAACATCTATCTCTCGGCCGCGGAGGGACGAAAGATCAACCTGGAGACGCCGTGAAGGATCAGGACAACAGAACTCTTTCCAATACGCAACGCGCTGTTAGGGATTTGCGAAAGATGATCCTGTCCGGCGAACTTGCAGCCGGGACTGACCACCTGGAGTCGGAACTCGCTGAAACTCTGGGTATGTCGCGCACCCCGATACGGGAAGCTGCGCTGATGTTGGAAAGTAAGGGATTGCTGGAAATGCGGCCCCGCAAAGGTGTACGGATACTGCCCGTTTCATCAGACGATATGCGTGAAATTTACGACATACTAACGGAACTTGAGAGTCTCGCAGCACAGCGCGCCGCCGAAGCGGGTTATTCAGAAGATGAACTGGCGGTACTTGCCGGATCAATTGCAAAGATGGACCAAGCCATCGAAGCCGAAGACCTTGAAGCCTGGGCCGAGGCCGACGAGTTGTTTCACCAGGAGCTTGTTCGGTTGGGCGGCAACAAACGGGTCGAAGCGATTGTCGCCATGATGAGCGACCAGGTACGTCGCGCGCGCGCAACGACGTTGTTCATCAGGCCCCTGCCCGTCAAATCCAATGACGATCACCGGGTTGTTTTCCAAGCGATTAGCAAAGGTCGTCCGGATGTCGCCCGTGAACGTCATCGAGAACACAGACTGCAAGCGCAGGCTATGCTTTGCGGGATACTAGAGAAACATCGCCTTAACAGCCTTTGATCTACTTGGACGGTTTTTTGAAAGTTCAATTAATCACGACGACCACCGGCGAAATTGCTGCTTTCTGGCCCGTTGCAGCCATTTGGCAAAATTCACTGAAGATCTTGGCTTTGGGGTTGCCGATTGCACAGCTCGATGTGAGTTATCCTAATTCCCAGAAAGTTCAGTGTTTTGTCCCGAAACGCTCAAGCTTCTGCGATCATAGTGCCCCAGCTGGAAAAGCCACCTTCTGTCTCACAGATATGATCGCATAGCAAATTTCAAAATGGATAAGGGGGTCGTGGAAATTGAGGCCCCAGATGTTAACCAGGGCCTCATAACTTTCTGCGATGCCTATTCAGCTGGCATCGTCGAGGTTTCCGGATCAATTGTTGAAGCAACGCCTGCGGCCTCGCGCCGACCATCATTCCAGATTGCCTTGATCAAAGCGATGCACATAAGAGCCATCACAATCGAGAACGGCAATGCCCCAATCACCATTGCAGTCTGAATGGCACCGGTGCCGCCTGAAATCAGCAACCCTCCAACAACCAGAGCCAGTGCAGCACCCCAGAACATGATGTGCGGGCGTGCCTTGGGACCTTCGTCGCCTGCAGCGTTGATCGTATTCACAATCAAAACGGCAGAGTCAGCCGAGGTGACCAAGAAGGTCATCAGTAGAACAACGATGACCACCGCCATAGCCCAAGCCAGCGCTTGAGCAATCGGAGCCAGCATGAATTCTGTCATGGCAAAGATTTTGTCGCCATTCGCTGCATCCAGGATCACGCCGTTCGCATTGCCATTCAATTCCAGATCAATCGCTGTGCCACCGGCCCATGCAAACCAGACAAAACACATCAGAGAAGGAACGATCATTGCACCCAACACAAACTCTCGGATCGTACGACCACGAGAGATGCGGGCCAGGAACAGTCCAACGAAAGGTGCGAACGCAATCCACCAGGCCCAGTAGAACACTGGCCACCAGCCTTGCCATTGGGCAAGCAGGAAGGATTCCGATCCTTCGACGCCATCAGATGCATAAACGTTGAAGCTCAGCCACGGCAGAGCGACCAGATAGTCCCAAATCCCGACGAAGAAAGCACTTGCGCCAAAGAACGTGGCACCGAAGATGATGAAGAAGCCCAGCAGGAAGATCGACAACACCATATTGATGTTCGACAGCCATTTGATGCCTTTGCCAACACCGGACAACGCCGACAATGTCGAGGCCCCCATGATGACCAAAAGCGCAACAATGATCCCAAGCGTCGTCGCCGAGCCATCAGCATGTGCCAACCCGCCAATACCGATCCGCGTCAGGCCCGCAACGAACTGTTCAACCCCGAAACCCAGAGTTTGAGCAACGCCGAGGATCGTGGCAACAACAGCCACAATATCGATTAGATGACCTAGGTTACCGGACAGCGCCTTGCCAAACAGCGGCGTTAGCGATGATCGGATCGTCAATGGCAGCCCGCGGCGATAGCTGAAGAACGCCAGCGCGAGGCCTGCAATGGCGTAACATGCCCAAGCACCGAGGCCCCAATGGAGATAGGACCAGACGTAAGCGGTACGAACATTATCCGCCTCGAGGGCGGTTGTGACGCCTTGAATGACTGATGGGTTATTCTTGAAATGCGCGACAGGTTCCGCAACGGCCCATGTCAGCATTCCGACCCCGATCCCGGCGCCAAACATCATCGAAAACCATGAGAAGTTCGAGAATTCGGGCTTTTCACCTTTCACACCCAGGTTTAGCCGCCCTGCTGTGGGCCAGATTGCCAGCCCAATACAAACGATGACAAAAGCTGTTACGACCCAGATGTACCAAGCGGCAAATTGAGCCAGAATGGCCGCGTTCCAATCGCCCAAGACCCTGCCAGCTTGTGTAGGCCACACAATACACCAAACCACCAACAAACTGATTATGATCTTACTGATTACCGTCACGTTGACGCTGAACCCCCGATAAAAACCGTTGTCAGCGGTTTTGATCGGAAGTTCCGATAGTGGAGGCTTAACTGCCATATTCATTTTCTCCCTATTGCTGATCAAGCAGATTGCAAGATCAGATTGCTCTGCCATGAATGTCCATGCTGCGCTTGGAGCAGCCACAATCCGTGTCGCCCAACCGAAGCCAAAGAAAAGCGGCGAATTAGGTTCTGCATGCACAGTCTGTTAAATGGCAATCGCCCCACCGTGCAGACGAGACACCCCATCCAAAGGTGCAGTCAGTAACCCTACCCACCTGCATTGCCATTGCAGGCTGAACTGTCCGGTTGCGTCTGCGGTCTGTCATAACTCGGTCCCATGTTTTTCTAACCGGGTCGGAAAATCACCCTTTGACAAAGTTTTTGGTACATATTCGAGTGGTTTTGCAGTAGCTCAGTAATTATGAGTGACATTAATCATGCTAATATCAACCTCAGCCGTAACCTTGTTGCGCTCTATGCGTTTGAGACGGTCGCAAAACACGGGAACTTCACAAGTGCTGGAGAAGCGCTTGGCTTGACCCAATCCTCGATCTCTCAACGGATCAAAGGCTTGGAGATCGATCTGGGCGTAGTACTTTTCAAAAGAGAACACCGAGGCGTTTCGCTAACGTATGAAGGGCTCAGGCTTCTCAACGTGGTCAAACCTGCGATGACACAAATGGGCTATGCGGTTGGTTCATTACTGGAACGTAAATCCAAACCACGGGTTCGGATTTCAGCCGACTTCGCTTTCTCTACGTTCTGGCTTTTGCCACGCCTGGCTTACCTGCGCGAAGAATTGGGGGATGAGATTGAAATTCAAATTCTGGCATCTACTGTGCCTCCTGGCGTGGACGACCCGGATTGCGATATACAGATCCATGTTGCACCCAGGAGTCAGATCAAACCTGGTGAAATTCTATTGTTGGAAGAAATCGTCGCGGCAGTTTGCAGCCCCCAGCTATTAGAAAAGATAACACCAATTCGATCTTCGACAGACCTACTGGATGTTCAACTTCTAAGTTTGTCAAAACCCGCCACCGCCGAGTGGCAAACCTGGCAGGGATGGTTTGATAACCTGGGCATTACAGGCGAAAGAAAGAAAAACTACATCAGCTTTAACAACTACGACATGGTCACACAGGCTGCTTTGGCAGGAGATGGCGTCGCGTTGGGTTGGATCGGCCTAATTGATGACTTGCTCAACAATAGTTCGCTTGTGAAAGTCACAAATGACGTAGTCATAAGCGACGCTGGCTACGTCATGTCGCGGGACCCGGCCAATTTGGGTCGCGGTCCTCGCATGGTTTTCGACTGGATCGCGGATCAGGTTTTCTCATCGCCTTCGGCATAGTGCCCTGCATCGGCAGTGAAATCACATCTATCTTAGTCGATACTGTGCCTGATCCAAGTTTCCGATTTACATATGAAAGCGCCGCGCAAATTCGTGGCAGCCTAAGCAATCTTCTGATCGCTGCAACTCAATGCAATACTGCGACGTTATTCTGGTAGACCCGCCTTTAGCATAGCATCCGCCCAGAACTTGCGCAGGGCGTCAGTCTTGTAGACGGTGTGGCCGGTATAGGTTTGAACTGAAAATTGCGGATCGATTGAAAGAATGGCCTCTACCGCTTTTCTAGCGTTTTCCGTGTCATCAAAATCAGCATGGATCGCGGCCAAACGGACTTGGCATAACAATGTGCCAGGCAGGCGGGTTTCCAAGTGCCGGTAAACCGTTCTTGCCTGCTCCAGCTGCCCTAACCCGCGATAGGCATCCCCCAAATGGCTGAAATACCAGTCTGGGCTATAGGGCGACAGCCGAATAGCCTTTCGCATGCTGTTCAGGCTTTCCTCAAATTCACCACAACTATTGTACGCAATTGCCAGCATGGCATGAGAAAGGGAGACACTCGGTTGCCGTTCGATAGCTTCGTTGCAGAAGGCTTTGGCTTCATCAAAACGAGATTGGTTTGTGAAAATATACCCTTGCAGCGCATAGACATCAGCTGAGACATCGTTCCTCTTTAACAATGCATCGCAAATTGACTGGGCCTCGTCAGTTGACGCCTTTGGGTCTAGATGGAACCCAAGGCGGGCACCAGCTTGCAACGCCCACCCTAGGCCCGTTTTGAATGACGAATTCTCGGGGTCAAGCTCAACAGCTTTCCGGTAAAGCTGAATCGCGGAAAGGTTCCCTTCTTTTGTAAATTTGTATTGTTCACTGATGCCACGCATCATCAAGTCCCACGCCTCAAAGTTAGGCGCTTGATCAGCCCAAAGTCTGAGCTCTTGTCCGTGTGTAAGGTTGACTGCCAATGAAACGGAGATTTCGCGTGTGATTTCATCTTGAACTGCAAAAATATCTTCAATCTGACGGTCATACCGGTCGGCCCATAAATGCGAGCCGGATTGACATTCAATAAGCTGCCCGGTGATGCGAACCCGCTGCCCCGCCTTTCGGACACTCCCTTCAAGGACGAAACGAACACCTAATTCCCGTCCGACCTGTCTTACATCGACAGACCTTCCTTTGTAGGCAAATGTCGAATTGCGCGCCATCACGATGAGACCATTGATATGCGACAAGGCAGTGATGATGTCTTCGGTAATTCCGTCCGCGAAGTATTCCTGCTCTGGGTCGCCTGACATGTTTTGAAACGGCAGGACAGCGATTGACGGTTGGTCCGGCAACTCCAACCGCTCACCCGTCAGAACTTCGTAGAACTCAGGTGACAGGCGCGCCGGGTCGAGATCGATGCTGTAGGCCCCAATCTTATGTTCGATGTTTTTTAAGTTTTGCTCGCCCAGATCCCTGAAACTGCCAGAGACCTTTCCTTTGATCTGACGGTATACATCTTCGGAAATGCAGACGCTTCCAGGTTCTGCGATTGCTTCCAATCTTGCGGCCACGTTGACGCCTTCCCCAAAAATATCGGAGCCTTCGGAAATCACATCTCCCAGATGAATACCGATCCGCAACTGAATGGGTTGCCCGTGGGGGGCGTCAGGTTCTCGGTCCTGCATAGCCCGTTGAATGGCGACAGCGCAGTCCGCCGCGTCGACCACACTTGTGAATTCGGCCAACAGACCATCGCCCATCAGCTTGACAATTCGCCCATTGGAATCGCGTATTTGGGGTTGAACCAATTCAGAAAGCAGAAGGTTTAGACGCCGAATTGTGTTTTCTTCATCGCGCCCCATGAGGCGTGAGAAGCCGACGACATCGGCTGCCAATATCGCCGCAAGTTTCCGCTTCACAGTCAGCCCTCCGCGAAAAACACGTTAGAGGTAATACCCGTCGCGGTCTACATTCGTGCCACCCCTTAACGTCTGCTGTTTTATCGCGAAGACCCTTGTTGAAGCCAATAATAATATGGCCACCAAGGCTCCGTACGGCCTGAATTCAACTTTGGGGATTCGAAATCAAAGACCGCTTTGGACTGCCTATCGGTCACTGTTACAGGGTGCAGTGAACTTCAGCAACGAGCCCATTGTAGTCACTCAAAAAAGGGCGGGCTGAGATATTAGAGCCCATTGGAGAAACCGTTTTTTTGTCGCGCAGAAGCCCTCCAGAGAGCAGCGTTATCCTCCCGCCATGCCGGCGACGTTGACATATAGGGCATACACAGAATGGCTTGCTGCCATAAAAAGCCGGCTATTGGCACGACCGCCAAAGCACAGATTGGCACATCGTTCGGGCAAAGCGATGCGACCTATTGGAGTTCCATCAGGGGCAAAGACCATGACTCCGTCCAGTTCGGCATCACCCATGCCCCAACCGCACCAGAGATTACCATCCACATCCACGCGGAATCCATCTGGTGTGCCACAACCTGCATCGATTAGCACACGCTTGTTCTGGATCGAGGCACCATCCGTGTTCACGTCATAGGCCAGTATCTTTCGAGTCGGCTCACCGCGCGATTCAACAATGTACAGCGCGGTCTCATCGGGGCTGAAGGCCAAGCCGTTTGGCCCTAGAATGTCATCGGCTACTACTCTTAGTTTTCCGGTGTCGGGGTCCAGTCGGTATACGTTCTGGCCTAACTCTGGTTCGGCGCGATGACCTTCGTAGTTGCCCAAGATGCCAAACGGTGGATCGGTGAACCAGACACTGCCGTCGGATTTGACGATCACGTCATTGGGCGAGTTGAGTCGCTTTCCGTCAAAGCTCTCGGCTAGCACAGTGATTGAGCCATCATATTCTGTACGCGTGACCCTTCGTCCACCGTGCTCGCACGTTATCAGGCGACCTTGCCTGTCCCGGGTCTGACCGTTAGCGAAATTCGAGGGCTGACGAAACGCCGATGACTGTCCGGTAACCTCGTCCCAGCGCACGATCCGGTTATTCGGAATATCACTCCATAGCAGATATCGCCCGTCACCGAACCACACTGGCCCTTCACACCAACGACAACCAGTTGCCAATCGTTCGACGCCGGCCAACGGCAGCCTGTATTTATCAAAGCGCGGATCGAGCGCCATAACGGATGGGTCTGGATACCGCTGGGAGGGTTGCCAGCTGTTTTCGAAGTCATATTTGTCCGTCATAAATCATCCTCATTGTGGTGTCTGCTCAAGCTAAGTGACCGGTCTTGAATTGAACAGGGCGCGTTAATCGCCATCGGCAAAGCCCCTAAGGAAGCAAGTGCAAATCTCAGTTGCGATCATCGCGGCTATTCGACTTGGTCTGCGTCTTCCGCCAAGCAGTCATTGAGTGTAACTCACTGAACATCGGCACCAAGTTCGGAGCGGTCGCTGAAAGGATGGAAATGAGAAATTTACATTTCGGTAGGAAAACCCCACCAAGTTTTACTAGCAAGCTGCCGGGGATCAGCAACATTGCTGAAACTTGGGTGGGGCGGAGTGTTGGTGGTGCAACACTTGATAACTAAGTAGGTCAAAATATTCAGGAGGCAAAACAACTACTGCGAACTAGTTGACAACCATTGCACACCTGAACCTCCAAATGAGACATGCGATGTGATTTATCGAATGGCGGCACCGAGCCCAAATCAGTCAATCGTTCAATTTCTTAAAGCACTCAAAAAAACTCGCTGTGTTTCACAATAGGGTGTACTCTCGCTAGTGAAGTTAGGGGAGCAATCGGATGGAAATAGTTGGCTCGGTATCTGCAGAACCTTACTCTCAGCGTTTAGTCTTCATTAATTTAACACTGGGAGCCCTAGCTTTTTTGCTACTGCCGGGCCACGCACAAGCTCAAAGCTCGCAAGCCTGCATAGAATTGGGTTCTCCCCGGATAGAGTATTCATCCGGATCTGAAAGCACTCGCGTTAATCAAACAATCTCAGCGACGGAACGCACGTGCCTGCCGATCCCAAACGGACCCATTACAGGACTTACAATTGGAAACTCCTCGATCACGTCCTCAGGTGAAATTGAGTTGTATGTTCCTGGCCAAAATACCGTTCCAAGCAATGCATCAGTTTTAACTCTTCTGAATGTTGATGTCGCCGCAGGCAGCGGAGACTTTGTATCCCGGGAAGCGTTGGCAACAAACATCAACGGGAAGCTCAGAGTGAACCTCATTGGAACTTCAATTGGTTCCGGCAGATCAATCACGTTCGCTCCCTTCAACGGCGCGAATATCGACCCCACTGAAGTCTACTTCCAGTCCGACCGCCCGCTAACCTATGACAACCTTACCGTTTTGGGAGCGACCGAAGTAGTTTTTGGGGCCTACTATATTCAGACTCGGGTTGCTGAGGCTTCTGATTTCACACTGACGAATAGTTCGATTTCTTCAACCAGTGACCTGGCGATAGCGGCAGGCACGACTGTTCGGCTTGATGCAGCAAGCAGTTTGAACACCGTAAACTTTGAGAATTTTGGCACTTTGGTCGGTACGGGAACCGTGAACGCATTCAACTTCACAGTTAAGAACGGGGGGGTGCTTTCGCCGGGCTTTTCAATTGGTACACTAAATAATAGTGGCGGAATCGCCTTTGAAACTGGGTCAAGGCTCTTAAGTGAAGTCGATCCGACGGCAGCGCAGAAAGCGGACTTGGTGTCATCTAGTGGGCCGGTGACAGGAATTAACAGCGCCACAATCCAAGTAGAGGCTGCTCAGCCCGGTCTGACTGCGCAAGACTATGCTGCTGGCAACAATTACACGGTTCTTCAAGCCTCGAGTATTGATGGGGACTCACCGACGCTCGTTGCAGGTGGATCTCTACCGGCTTTGTCTAATCTGACGATAGCCAATACGCCCACCGCAGATGGTACGGTCGACATTGCATTCACTGCACAACCGGCCTCAAGCTTACCGCAGAACCCGGCAGTTACCAGTTCGCCAAATGCCAGCAACCTTGCTGGAGCGGTTGCTAATACCACAAACACATCACCGGGGACGAGGCTCAGTAGTGGTTCAACAATTGGTGCCGCTGTCAACACGCTCACCAATTCAGGTCTGGCTGGGTTTAATCGCGTGCATGCGGAACCCTATTCCTCCAACCTGACTATTGGGCTTGAGCAACTAGATCTGATAACAAACACGGTTCTGAGCCATGCTGACTGCCGCAAATATCAAGCAGTTGGTTTCAACAGTCAAAACAGACCCGTTGCATCAGGTGGCATCGACACGGACCACAGCCCTAGTGGCGCAGTCGACTGCTCTGATCGGCGCTGGTGGATCGACACAGCGTATGTGAGCGGGGACGTTGATGGAAGTAACGGCCTCGGGACATTCGACTATTCGCTCGGCACGATTTTGGTCGGCGCAGATGTCTTCAGTTCGGAAAGAGGGGTCGTTGGCGTGTACGCAGGATTTGGGACGTCCTCCATGGATGAGCACGATCAAGTCGATCAGGACTTTTCGACAGACAGCTATCACGCGGGCGTCTACGGGCGTACGACAACCGGAACGTGGGAGTTCTCCGGGCTGATCGGTTACATGTTCGGTGAAACTGACGCCAAGCGGAATAACCCGTCTGTAGATGGGTTTACGGGAGGCGAGGCAAAGTCGGATTTGGACCAAGAAGGCATTCACGCAGGTATCCAGGCACGGAAGCTGTTTAACCTGGACAGTGGCGCAAGAGTTTCCACGGTTTTCGGACTAAACTACGGGCGCATCCAACAAGGCTCTGGAACAGAAACCGGAGGCGGCGATTTCAACTATTCAATTGAAAAAGCGGATGCAGAGTCTTTGGTCGCTTCTATTGGCGTCGACTATCAACGGGACTTCTTGAGTGACAATGGCGTGCTGACGCCAATTGCCTTTGCTCGCTACGAGTACGACTTTTTTGCCAACAAGGATGGTGAGCATGAAGTCACGGTTACAAGCCCGATATTTGGGACATTTACACAAGTCGGGCAAAACCGAGGAGCCAACGGCTTCGTTCTCGGGCTAGGGCTAGGGTATCAAATATCCGAGCAAGCCAGACTAACAGCAGGATACGGCTATTCGGTACGTTCAAATGGTCAAGAACATGGCCTCGGTGCAAACTTAAGCGTTCGGTTCTGATTTGGTAGTACGGTTGTTTTTCCTTTAGGCATGAAACTGGTCGACCAGCATTGTTGGAACATTTTTCAATGAGCCTTGTGGACGACGGCTTTGTCCGCACAGCAGTAATTGATGTAATACGCAGCGAAGGACTGCTTAGAGCCCATTTTTCCGGATGCTGCGCGGCGCACGGATGTCAGCTTTGGTGGCGGAACACTGCCGCAAGTGACACAACCCACCAACTCAGACCTCCCAGCTGAAGCCAGTCGCATTTTCGGACAGGTTCCACAGCTTAACCATGACATCCTTAACATATGCATGCGGATTCAATGTGCCCCTGCCAACCGGGCCAACGGCTTCAAGGCGGCCCGTTGGTCCGTAGAGCGCGCGTTGTTCGGTCAAATTCTTTTCGGCGGCGCACATGACTTCGGGATAGGACCCTTGCTCGGCGGTCTGAACCATCGGTGTTTTGGTCATGAGCCACCAGATGAACCGCATCGTCCGGCTGCCACTTGTGCTGATCAGTGACGTTGCCGACGAGCCGGGATGGCAGACGTAGACTTCGACCTCGGTGCGCCCTGCGGCGGCAAGCCTGTCCTGTAATTCATAAGCGAACATCATTTGCGCCAACTTGCTTTGTGAGTAGGCGGTATTCGGCCCATAACCCTCTTCCCAGTTCATGTCGTCGAACTTGATCGTCTTCAGACCCATATTGTAACCGAGACTGGCGACAACGACGATCCGACCTTTCGAAGCTTCGATCCGCTCAAACAGAAGACCACAGAGTAGGAAGTGGCCGTAATGGTTGGTGCCGAGCTGGCTCTCGAACCCATCCTCTGTCAGCTTGCGGGTTGGCACCTGCGCGATGGCAGCATTGCAGATGAGCGCATCGATCCGGGGAACGGAATTCAGAACCTCGTCCGCAGCTTCGCGTACGTTTGCCAGCGAGGCCAGATCCATGCGAATGAAGCTCACTTCTGCCTTGCTGCCGAACTCACTTTTCAGGTCCGCAACAGCTGCCTGAGACTTCTCAACCGAGCGGTTCAACATCACGACCTTGGCGTTCTTTTTTAGGAGCGTCCGCGCGGCCTGGAACCCGGCACCGGCGTTGGCACCCGTGATGAGGTAGGTCTTGCCGGAGAGGTCGCCGAGGCGCTCGGGCATCCAGCCTTTGGGTCCGAATGTGGTATCTGGCATCTTTTGTCTCCTATCTGCGTTGGCGCGGGGACCGAGTGAATTGTGTTTCGGCTTGGAAATGCAGATAGCTCTCACCAGAATGCAGAAACAGGCGAGATCATCGCAAATACTTGCCCGATTGTATCAAGGTAGTTGCCTGCATCGATCTGGAGCCTTTACATCTCTCTCATGAGCAAGGATCAGATCAAGCAAATCATCGCAGACCGAACCGAAACGGACGGCTTGACCGAGACGGGCATCAAGGGTGTACGGCTGTTTCGCGCCACGCGTTCAATACCCTGTGATCCAGCCGTTTACGAGCCCTGCATCGTGGCCATCGTGAGTGGGGTGAAGGAAGCCGTACTGGATGGCCGAAGATACGAATACGACAACAGTCAATATCTCTGCTGCCCAATGTCGATGCCGGTCAAGGCGGGGACGCCGTTGGCCTCGCATGACCACCCACTCTACGGAGTCATGATCACTCTTGAGCAACGCGCTATGACCGAGCTGGTGATGGAGATGGAAAATGCCGGGGGCGTTTTGCCTTCGGTCAAAGGAGAACTGCGGGAGCCAGGAATTAGGTTTGCACGATGGGACGATGGATTCACTGAAGCGCTGCTGCGGCTACTGCAGCTCGGAAACAGCGAGACGGATACGGCGGTTCTCGGCGAGGCGCGATTGCGTGAGATGCTCTATTCGATCCTGAAGGGAGGAGCTGGCACCTTCGCCCGTCGGGCATTCGGTGCAGGTAACGCCATTGCGCGGTCAATTTCGCATGTGTCCTCTCACCTGGATACGCCAATCTCGATTGACGATATGGCAAGCCGAGCGGGCATGAGCCGGGCAGTCTTCCATCGCAAATTCAAGCAGGTCACGTCGATGGCACCAATTCAGTTCGTTAAGTCGATGCGCCTCAACAACGCCGCCATGAAGATCGCGGGTGGGATGCCTGTCAACGAAGCCGCAATGGACGTTGGCTATGTCAGCTCGTCTCAATTCAGTCGCGAGTTCAAGCGAATGTATGGACAATCTCCCAAGCAATGGGGTGACGCACAGAAACTACTGGTCAGAGTTGCTTAAAGCTGACTTTCGTGAGGAGAGCAGACCTCGGAGCCACCGCAACGAAATGGGGCTTTGTCCGCAAAGCAGACTTTGAGCAGATTTCACTGAATGACCCCACCGAGCCCAAAGCGGCCATTTGTGCAACCCTTCTGCATATTTCTGTCAAACAGACTTCACCGCTCAAACACAGCCATCATCTGCCGGCGCAATCGCGCCAGATCCTCATCCACACTAGCGGCAGGATCGCACGCGAATGTTGGCAATGCCTCCACACGGATCGTCCCGCTGCGAGGTAAATGTTTGCCGCGTGGAAGTAGACTATCGCTGTCGTGGATGACAATTGGGGTGATCGTGCGACCGGTTTCTCGGGCGACTAAGACAGCACCCGCTTTAAAATCCCCTAGCGATTCTGTTTTGGCTCGGGTGCCTTCTGGGAATAGTACGATGGAACAGCGGGCAGGCATTTCCCTGACAGCCTTTATCAGCGTATCCATGGCCGTTGAGCCGGAGTCTCGGTTGATAGGGACCAGACCCGCTCCATCAAAACCAGTGCGCAGGAGTTTGCTGTTCCAGAACTCTGACTTCGCCGCGAAAGTGAACCATTTGGTGTCGGGCACCACGTGCATGAGACTGAAGCCATCGAGATGGCTACGGTGGTTGACCACGATGATGCTGTTGGTGTCGGCGGCGAGGGCATTCTTTTCCTCAGGACGCATCTCAACGCGGATGCTGAGGAGCCACAGCAGGCGTGAACATGACCGTTTCACCAGGCGCCAATACCAACCCCGAAACCCTCTGTGCCGAACGCAAAGAAGAGGGGCAAAGGCCACGAAGAGGAAATAAAACAGGCCGATAAGAACCAGTATAGCGCGCTTGATAAGGCGTATTGGCAATGGGTCAATGGCGCGAGTAGCGCGGTCTTGACCGTCAGGTGAAAGGGGCATGACGTCCTCTGATAGGGCCTGTGGCAGGTGCGTAAGCCATGAATAGAAGCCACCGGAGGTCCTCCGGCAGCGCTTTGACATGCGCCACTTGAGAAGTAAGACAGCCACCGCACACCTCTCTATCTGTCGAAGTCGATGCCAGATCAATGAGAAAAGACGACATAGGGGAATGTATCTTGATGCTTCAGTGTGACTTGAGTACCAACTGACCGGCCTTGGCTTAGTAAATCGGCAAACCGTCAGATGACCGGATTGAGCTCCGCAGCGGGATTCATTTGCAAGCCATGCTAAGATACCGCCAATCCAGTCGCACTCCACGTAATCGCAATTCAGTTCCGCGAAGTTTTTGTGCTGAGAACATGGAGCAGGCGTTCATAGTCCGTGAGGGTTCAGCGGATCAGAGGCGCACTCATTATCTTCTTTCTCTCAATTTCCAACTCGTCGATTCCTGCATCTCTAAGCAGTCGATGCGTCAGGTGGACCGGGTCGCGACCTGTTTGTATCGACGGCTTGAGAAAGCCCAGAAGCCATCCCATCAAATCAAATCGGCCAAAGTGCTTTGGAGCTGCCTTAGTTTCGTGAATCTCAAACTCGTTTTTATCAATGGGTTTCATAGTCGCCTCCAGAAATTGTCTTTCCTCGACCATGCAACGCTGCGACCTTCGCCCTCAAACGTTGATACTTGACACCTATTGTTCCAAAAAGTCACAAAGGGTCGTGCCGAGACTTTTACCCCCCCTAAACGCATTGCGCGCCTTTGAAGCGGCGGGTCGATTGGGCAGTTTCACCAAGGCCGCCGCAGAGTTGGGCGTCTCCCATTCCGCCATTTCCCGACATGTAAGAGGGCTGGAGGCGCGTCTGAACGTTAATCTCTTCCGCACCCGGAACAGCGGTGTTGCACTGACCGATCAAGGTCGAACATACCTGACTGAGATTACTCCGGCCTTTGACCGGATCGCTCTGGCTACGGAGGTACTTTCGGTTCCTCCCAAAGGCACCGTTACGCTGACTACAGAAACCACAGTTGCCCAGAAATGGCTAATCCCTCGGCTTGCAAGTCTTAAGACCCGTCACCCCGAAATTGATCTGAAACTGTCCGTAACTACTAAAGTCATGGATATTGAGGCCCATGATTTCGACATTGGGGTGAGATATTTGAGAACCGGATCGGTTGATGGATACCATCTGCTGTTTCAATCTGAAGTTCGGGCTTATGCGGCACCCGGTTTTGCGCCGATTTCAGATGGCAAGTTGGATATCGAGGCGCTTGCTCGCGGCCCTTTGATTGAAGAAGCTACGTTCAGCCTGTGGACTGATTGGTTCAAGCGGGCCGGACTTAATGAGGTCCCTGATCTCAAATTGCCCCATCCACTTGGCGCATTATTGGCAATCCAATCGGCAGTCGCCGGTCTAGGAGCAGTGCTGATGGACAAGAATTTATGTGGACCTGAACTTCAATCGGGCGTTTTGGTTGAACTCGCGGACATCGAAATCCCATTCGGCGGGTATTACCTGGCAGTCAACAATCGCGCCGGGCGCCGCAAAGCCGTTCGCGCCGTCTGCCAATGGCTGATCGATGAATGCGCAAGTAATTGAGGAAACGAAAGGCTGAAAGCCCGTGCTATTGATTTATCGCAATTCGCAAAAGATTGAGACGATCCCGTCGACTGCTACTACTTTGTCCCTGTTCAAACACAATCATCAAGCGCCAAAAGCTAACATTGTGCCAGGTATTTACGCCACTGGTTTTAAGAGATTTGCCGAATGACTAGTTCAGAGATCGTAGTTCGACGAATGTCAGAAACAGACAATGATGCAATGTCTAAACTGCTTGGTGATGTTTTTAGCAGGCGTGATCCTCCCGCCGTTTCAACTAAGTTCTCGCTTGAAAAGCTCGAAAAGATCGCCGAACTATTTGGATCAAAATCAGCAAAGGAGGGTTTGTCGTCTGTTGCTCTCGATGAAGCTTCTGGTGAAATAGTAGGCGCAGTTCTGGCACATGACTTCGGTCAACCGCCCCCGGATGAGATTGATGCAGTGGAATTGGACTCTGAGCCAGTCATCAAGCTAATTGAAGAGCTGGAAGGCTTTTTTTCAAAGACGCACGACATTCAGGAAGAGAGGTTTCTTCATATATTCATGATCGCCGTGCGTGATGATTTCTCAAGAAGAGGAATTGCGCAACGCTTGCTGGACTCTTGTCTCAGCCAAGCTGAAAGATCTGGCTACCGGATTGCTTTCGCCGAAGCGACAAACCGGTTTTCACAAAGCATGTTTTTGAAAGCGGGCTTCACCAGCACTCATTCGATTGACTACGAAGACTTCGAACTCAACGGGCAGCGACCTTTTCTGGACATCAAGGACGAAGGGGCTTGTGTGCTAATGCAACTCGATCTTTCGACGTAAAAACTACCCGCACCGCTCCGTCGTCATCTCGATAAGCACCCGTGCAGAGCTTGCTCACGTCAGAGCACGGCAGCACCGAGCCCAGTACTACCGCCTTGGTGATTTTGCGAGCACGGTAGATACGGTGCGCGACTTTCTACTTCTTGTGATCGCGATTGCGCCCAGCACTAAGGCACATGCCAAAGCTTGAGGTAAAGAGATTGCTTCGCCAAAGGCAAGATATCCCACAGTAAACATCGTGGGTAATTCGATGCTTCC
Source organism: Ruegeria atlantica (assembly GCF_947495585.1). Lineage (GTDB taxonomy): Bacteria > Pseudomonadota > Alphaproteobacteria > Rhodobacterales > Rhodobacteraceae > Ruegeria > Ruegeria atlantica_G. The sequence continues at coordinate 64,249 of NZ_CANLZK010000007.1, forward strand.
GACGGCCGCAGTTTGGGAAGCCCCAATAACAGGTGAGCATATCGTGTAGATAAGCTGTGGCACGAAAGCGGTAACCAGACCAATACCAACAATGAAAAGCCAATTGGATTGTTCCCTTGGGAGAAGTTCTCCAACCTCAGCACCAAGGATGAGCGGTGCGAGGCCCAGTACAGACCCCAGAGAAACTTACGCGATACGTGCCAACGGCGCAATCCGTGACAACCTGTGTACCAAGACACAAATTCCGAAGCCAAACCCAAATAGGGCGGCAAGGGATAGCAGCAGCGCTGGTAGGTGTTCCGCAGCCTCTGACGCAGGCGAGCCAGCAATGACAGCTGCCACCACAATCAGACCAGCGGCCAACATGGCGCGTCTCGTGGGTGCATCGCCAAACACAGCCCAAGCAATAACTAAGGTGAACACCGGATAGGTCATGTAAAGCACACCCACTGTCGATGCGGGCAGCTTCTCCAGCGCCGTTACATATCCGATCCAACCAAGACCCATTACGGCTCCGGCGGAAAGACCCCAAGTGATCTCTCGCCATTCTTTTCGGTGCACGATGAGAACAGGAAGCAGAAGAAGAGCCGCAACAATGTAGCGGTAGAATGCGACCGCATAGGGTGCAACACCCTGTTCGGTCAGGCTGCGGCTGAAGTAGGGAACCAGCCCGAAACAGATTGAAGCAAAAAGAACACCAATAACCGCAAATGCGTAAGGGATGGGCGTTCGATTTCGCGCAGATGTCTTGGCCATAATCTGGAGCTATCATGCATTTGCATCTTCGTCTTTAGAGTTTCTACGAACGACTGCTTTGTCCGCCTTGCCGCGATCCGAACGCTTTGCAGCTAAAGTCTTGAACGAGCCCAAACTAACCGATGCTGCATGCAGCACCAATGTCCGCTTCAATCCGAGTGGATTTAGCAGCACACCCAAAGGATGATTGTCTTGCAAGGCAATATTACTTGGGCATGAAAACAAGTACATTTCGGTGTTTTTTTATGTTCGTAAAACATTCGGCTTCGATCTCAGTCTTAATTTGTGTCGTTGGTCTCATTCTCACGTTGGTTTTGTTCTTCGATCCCATTCGTGCGAATTGGATGGGCGCTGAAAACTCCAGCACTACAACTACTGCAAATACAGTTATCGAGGTCGGAGCCCAGCCAGTTGCCGGAAAAGTTGACCCGCATCTAATCGCATATGTACGTTATCGGACGAGTGGCAAAGGAACTCAGGAGTATTCATACCAGTTACGGATGCTTGAAGACTTCAAACTTGTAGGTGAAAATCCCCAGAGCCTCTGGCGCGAAACAATGCGCCCTGACTTACCCCAACACCCCGATGTTTCGCCCATCATAGGAAATTCGTGTTTAGAACCGCATCGTGGCGAAGCACTGACCAACGATAAAGACCTCGCGCTCGCTTATTCAAATTATGTGGGCTGCCGTGTTGTCGCCGAGAAACCTGATGGGTTTGATGGCGTCAATGACCAAGATGCGTCTCCAGAAGCAGTTATTGGGTTCCTCTGGGGTACACCTAATCATCAACCAGTTTCGTTATCGCGAGAACGCTGTACTGCTGAAGCACGCGTTTGGGTAACCACGATTGCGCAAACCGATGACAGGTTCATTTTATGTGTCATGGTTGTGGATGCCGCAGAAGGTGTCGTTGAGAGTTATGCCTACGAACAGTCATCCGATTACGTTTTTGCCTTGCCACAAAATGGGTCCGAGATGGCATCGCGGTGGCGGCGCAATCCGACCAAGCGGCGAGCTTCGGCACCCTGCAAACGTATCTTCAGATTCAGGATTGGATCAAAAACGATAGTGGCCGAGAACATGCATTAAAGGAATCTGGTCCAAGCATCTTGACTGCGGTCTCAGAAACGCGACCGTCGCAAGATTTTAGCTTTGTCGAAGGCACCATCTCAGATCAGATGATCACTGACGATTGAAGTTCGAAGACCAAACGAGTTTCGGACTTGGACAGGCAACATGGCGGCTCGCAAAGCAGCAAGCTGGCTTCGTAAACCATTGTGTAATTCGGAACATGGCGCGGCTCTAGTAGCGTACCAGCAGAATGTAACGAGCTTCCGCGTTACTTTTGTAAAACCGGACCAGTCTCTGCTAAGGGAAACATGGTTAGAAGCCCGAAATAGATCGCAAGAATGAACAGCATGTCAAACCTCAGAGTTGTCGCCAATGGTGCATCACAGGAAGAACTCTGCCCGCTCGACAACCCAGACCATCGCGACAAGGCTCGCGCATAACGCCACAGCAGTGCGTGAACCGGTCCAGATGCGACCGGGTTGCTTACGAAGGAGCAGCACCAGCGGCCAGACCAGTAGCACGATCATCAACTGTCCAGCCTCTACGCCGACATTGAAGGCCAGCAGGCTGTGCCAGACATTTGGCGCATCGACGCGCAGGATCTGATGCAACATGAAGGAAAAGCCAAACCCGTGCAGCAATCCGATGCCCGAGGTGATGGCAAAGGCTTTCAGATCACGGTGTTCCCGTTCAGGCGGTCGGACGGCCAGTACGGCGGCGTAGATGATCGACAGAGCAATCGCCAGTTCGACCGTCGGGATGAACCACGCACCGCTTGGAGCAAAGCCGAAAAAACCGAGGATCAATGTGACCGTGTGGCCAAGCGTGAAACCAGTTACCCGTGCCAGAAGGCTGTGCAGGTTTAGCGCTCCGATGATCATGCACAACACGAACAGCACATGATCTGGGCCTTCCAGTATGTGGCGGATGCCCTCGACAAAAAAAGTCGATGCCGCCGCTCTTGCAGACCCTGACACATTAACCGGTTCGTGCATCAAGCCCGTGGCGCGGTAGGTGCGGACCTCGTTGTTGTTAAAATCGAGGATCAGGTTCGCAGTGTCCTCTTGCCCCGGTAGACCGGGATTAGTGGAATAGAACAGGCTGTAAACACTGACTGGCCCGATGGCGTAGCGAAGATGCAAGTCGATCATAACGTCACCGACATAGGTCTCACCCATCTCGGGAAACACAGTGCCATCGGCCATTGCGGCTTGTGCCTCTGCAAGGGTGGCAAATCCCGGTTCCAACCCCAATGGATGGAGGGCTATGGCCACTACTGATGGCTTCTGGGCCTGGTCCTCTACGTAAAGATTGAGGCCACCGGTTGTCAGTTCCGCCAATCCGCCCGGATCACTGTGCAGAGCGTTTTGATCCAAATAGTGCATCAACACGCCGGCTTCGATCTGATTGTAGGTGTAGGGCGCGGGGCTTGGTAAACCGTCTGCACCTTCAGGTCCGACCAATTCGGCTACCACAAAGGGCATCGGCACACGCAGATAAACGTCCAGACCTTCTTCTGAATGCAAAACGTGGTGTACTCGTACGTTCTGATTCAGCTTGAAGTGAGCCAGTGCGGGCTGACCGAGAAAGCTGATGAAGGCTGCAAAATAAATAAAAATACGTCTCATGAGTTACCTCCTTCAGGCAAGGGCTGACGGTTCAGCTGCGCTTCGAGAATTGTTAGGCCTGACAAAGACCACGCGCCTTCTGAAAGCTCGACATTCAGCAATGCGCGATACGACACGGTGCGACGATGCAAGTGGCCCCAATGACCGCCACTGACCGTGGCGTTCCAGCGGGCCAATACCTGATTGCTGCCATCTGCGTTGTTGGAATCGACGTTTTCCACCACCAGCCCTTCAGTGGCTTCGATTTGAGCGGAGGCACCAGATGGCAAGGACACAGACAGCCCGCGCCGGATTTCTGCCCCAACGTCATTTAAAGCCTCTGCGGTAACAAAGGCATTAAGAGCTTCCGACATCTGGGGGCTTTGCGTTTCCAATCGCGCAGTTGCGAGGTTTGATACAATCTTCTCGGCAACCTCGGCTGCTGCATCAGTCTTGGCCAGCGTATCGGTTGGCAGGGTTATCTCGACCGTCGCCGTTCTTAAAGCGGTGGCGGCAAGACAGATTGAAACGGCGCCCACGGCCCAGCCCTGCCACTGACCCGAGCGGTTTCGCCAGGCAAATGCCACAAGAGACACCGCAAAGATAACAAGTCCAAGTGATAAGACTGGCACCGATATAGAGCGAGAAGTGGCTACGATCACCGGCTGAGTTCTGGGATCACTCCAGTTTTGAATATAGTTTTTCCATGAAATATCGGGCACATCTCGAGTCACCTGTCCAGGCACAGCCCCGGCGGGGTCCGAGATTTGAACGGGAATGGTTTCCGTTTCTTCGGTAAACAAGTCCCATTTCAATGAAAACTCTTTGGGCAATCCATCGCGGGGATAGGACAAAACTATGCCAAGCAGGGCAGTATCCCGGTTTGTTTTCGGTGGGCTTTCAAGGACTTTCAAACCTTCTACACCAACGGACAATTGCTCGACTTTTGCAGTGCCAGGAAGCAGAATCTGACCGTCAATTGTTAGTGGATTGCTGCTCGAAAACAGGTCGATGGCCTGTTGCTGGACCCTGGCCATCGCAGCGGTATCAAGGACTGTCATGTCCCCAAGATTTAGGTCAATCCAGGCTTCTAAATCGCGCAGTCGAAAGATCACCTCGTGTCGAACTTCTCGCGGTTCAACAGACACGAAGGACATGAGCGCTGATTTGTGGTGCCTGGTCAGGTTCGGGTTCTCAAACCGACTGTACCAGGGGTCGTTCCAGTTGGGATAAAACACCTCAGACCGGGAAAGATATCGATAGTCTGTGACGGCCACACCAAGGTGATCGAAGATCACCCCGATTGCCGCGGTTGGAATTCCGTCAGATGTGAGGGGCGGCTTGAATTCAATTTCCGTTGGTCGGTCAGTAAAAGGATAGTCAAGGACGACGGAAACGACCTGCGCTGATCGTTCGTCATTTGAAGGCAGGCCGTAGCTTGGCCTGAACGCTGTCACCCTCGGTTTTCTGGGGCGCACTTCAAGCTGATAGGTTTCGGGTAGAAGGGCAGTGCCATCTGCATGAACTTCAAACGCCTTGCCTGTTCTTTCGGTCAGGCTGCTGACCAGGTTTTCACCTTCGGCAGGTTTCGCCAGAAAGCCGTGAACATCATCAAGGTCGATCTCCAACGCGACCCGGACTCGGTCTTCCAGAACAGAAATTTCGGCGAAGTTAGCAGCAGTTTCCGCACCATTCGCTGGCAGCAAGTCGGCTTGCGTTGGTATCGGGCGCAAGAGTAAAAAGACGGCAAGAATGATCAAAGGTTTAAAAGGCATCATGAGAGAACACTCCTTTGCAGGCCCTGTTCTGTGCTTCCTGATCCAAACCCGAGGTTTAGCCTGAAAAAAGAAGCACAGAGGCCGGTGCCGGATGGCATGCCAAAAGGCACCGGGTTGTTTTCAGGACTTATTTGGGTTCAGACTTCTCCGGGTATGGAAACTCTTGCCCCATAGCTTCGCTGGCCTCCTCGTAGATCGGGCGCAAGACATCCTCGACATCCCAGACCCCACTGGCGACAAAGTCACTGAAATCGAGGGTTTCCACCCCGAGCTGTTCCGCCATCGCAGTTTTGTCTTCTACTTTTGGCGCCTCTGCGGGGGCCGCCAATGGCGGTGCCCAGGTCCGTTCTTCGGTTGCAGCCATGCGCACGACGATGTCGTCCTTAGTCACGTTCCAGACCATGAAATCTTCGGACATGCTGAGGGGGCCGTCATAGGTGGACCGTATACGCTCATACACGCCATTGACGGTGTCAAAGTCATTGAAGAAATGGTACGCGACTGCCATGCGTGGCTTGATCTCACTCATGACCTTGCCGAACGCCTCTGGTGCAGTGTGAACCTGTGTGCCCACCTGCAATGCTGACTCCGGTGTGAACTTCATTTTACTGACCAGTTCGGGCACAGCAATAAAGCACTCATGGATGACCAGGTCGGCGTCCTTGGAATATTCGACGAACCATTTGTTGGGGTAGGTGTCCGAGCTGAAGACGAACTTCAAATCATTCCACTCCAGCGCATAACTGACCGAGCCATCAATGGAATGGATCGCGGGAAATGTGCGAATGACAACGCCGTTTGCCTCGTAGATCGGTTCATTCTCAAGCTTGTAATCGAATTCGGTCACATCCATAACATAGCCGCGGAAATCCACGTTTCCGGCCCGGCCTGCCAAGTCCCACGACAGCATTTCCTGCATGCGGTCCAAGGCATAGGCCGTGCCAAGCTCCGGCACTGCGCCGCTGGGTCCCCATACCCGAAGAGGAACATTGCGTCCCATCAAAGCACCACCGATGAACAGGTCATGCAGCGCACCGAAATGATCGGTGTGCAAATGCCCGATGAACACTTTGTCGAGGTAGTTGTAGGGGATTTGCAGCGACGAAATCCGCTCGGCTGATCCCGAACCGATATCGAACAGAAACTTGTCGCCGTTTCCAAGCTCGACCAGAAAACAGGCCGCAGCTTGTGCTGCTCGGGTGGTTGGCATCCCGGTACCGCAGGCAATCACCCGCATTTCGTCAGGTTTCAGGTCCTCACTGTTTGGGTAATATGTATCTCTCTCTCTCGCCTTGACCGGGGACACTTCTGGCGTTTCCTGAGCCAAGGCCATCGAAGGGCCGAAGGTATAACTTAGGATCTTCAGCCCTCCGTTCGGGGCGGCCAGCCAGAACCCAAACGTCAACCCGGCCACCAGATAGGCTGAGTACTTCAATAGTCGTTTTCGTCTATTCATGATTTACACTCCCTTGCAAAACTCGGAGACGCCTCCGGAAATTCGAAGAGGCCGTCACCGACGGGACATCGGTTGCGATGCAGGGTTAGTGTTCCTCAGGATTTTCAATTGAGTAACGGACTCACTGTGACACAGGGGTGACTCACGCAGGTCAGAAGTGCATTATAATATCTGAATACGATTGGTGTAACCTTGAAATTAAAGGGTAAAAATGCCTTCAGACATTAAGGACATCGACAAGAGCAATGCTTTGGAGGCGGTGTGCAAAAGTGAGTTGTTTTCTCACTTGGATCGGCTTTGTGTTTTTTTGAAGTACATCGTGACCGAAGAATTGGAAGGCCGCGGTGAGCTCATTATGGGCAAAACAATCGCTCAGGATGTTTATGATCGCGATCCGACTGAAGAAGGAGATGCAAACAATGTTGTCAGGGTGGATGCGCGGCGTCTGAGGCAAAATCTTGAACACTACTATGACACGGCGGGAACCGCCGATCCCGTCCGAATATTCGTGGACACCGGGGGTTACAGACCAAGGTTTGAACGGGTCGAAGTTGCCGCATCCAGGCAAGAAAGTTCCCGTCGCGCGTTCGGTTGGGCTGGCCTGTCTTTCGTCACGGGAACCGCTATCGGCATCGCCGTTGCTACCATCACTATCGAGAACAATCCGTCTGATACCGGCCAAACCCGAGCCGAGTTTCCAATACAAGACACGCTAAAGCGTCAGGCCGTCATCGAACAATCGGCGTCTTCATTGCAGGCCATGAATCTGGCCAATCAGGCAAGAAGCATGATGTTTCCCATATTTGATGCGCCGCGCCAACAGTTGGTGGCTGAAGTTTTCCGCAGGGTCATCGAACTTGGCCCCGATTACCATGGTGGCTATGCTGGTGCGGCTCAGGCGCTCGGAAATCTGGCAATCCTAACCCCGCCAGGCCCGGAAAAAAATGCACTGCTCGACGAAGCAGTGACCATGGCTGATCGAGCACGCCGCCTTGCTCCGACAGATCCATGGGCCCAGTCAGCTCAGGCTTGGGTTAAATTTGCTAACAGAGAATTTGATGAGGCCATGAGAATCTCAACACGAGCCGCGACACTTGCACCAGATGATGAGCATGTGTTGGACATACATGGCTCAATCGCGCTGTTCTCAGGCCATTTTGCCGAAGCTGCAAGCTCTGCGGCCAAAGCCATGAACGGAGGACGAAGCAACCAGCGATTTGCCAATCGAAACATTTTTGGTGCTGCGAATTTCCACTTGGAAAATTACGAGAAATCTCTGGAGTCCTTTTCGGCGGCCGCAGAGTACGGAGACCCGATCAGCGCCCCGTCCTTCGCCTATCAAACAGCCGCATTGTATGAGTTGGGTAATACCAAAGAAGCCGCTCGAAAATACGCCGAGTTAAGGAAATCTTGGCCTGATGCCGACGTTGAAAAGATGCTGGTTGGAATTTTTAGCGATCCATCACATGTTGAGAAAGTCATGAGAAGCATGAGAAGCCTGGATAACAGTTCGGACTGATTTCACGCCTAGAAGTAACATTTAAGCGCTTCTGAAAGTTGTAAGTCAGGCAGTGATCGTGCGCCAGGCCCTGCTTATTTATGCTGTGACGCGAGCCTTTCGGCAATTGGTAGAAGATCCTGAAAGTCAGGTTTGTTGGATGCGTTTTGATCCGAAGAGGTAAATGGCTCGACTTTGCAAAGTCAGCTTTCTGCGCGTCGCAGACCTTCGCGAGAATCCAAGGTTCCTTAGGGAGGCTCTTTGCGGGATTGAGCAACACAAAGGGCCATAACCGCAACGACTATGCCAAAAACTGATTGAATTCATCGCTAAGGCAGACAATTGCGCAGCGCAAAACTATGGGCGAACCAAGCAAACTTATGGGGTGTGCGAAGTCTTATGCGCAAACCTACAAAATCTGTAGGTGTGCTCATAACGCTGCGCGCGCAACACTGATTACATTCAGAAAATTACGGAGTCTGCGCCCATAACCTTGCGCGAGATTTGCGCATAAGTTTGCATTTTTTGCCCATAAGTTTGCGCGGCGCGTAGAATTCGTTCAATATATAGTAGTCCTCGCATAACTCAATCGACTTTCGACGCTCATCCACAATCAAGAGTGCACTCTGGCCGGAAAAATTCAACCCTAGTCAGTGGGAAACAGTTCTAAGGCAATTGTGAGAGACTAGTTGGCCAAGATAACGTCGAGCGCCTTGTCTGAGCCGATCTTATTTTCCTAGCTAGTACCGCATACTCATTATCGAGCATCCGAAAGTGACGGCGCCGAGATCGGTTCCCTGCCATTGAAGCTGAAGCTTCGGTTTGAGATCAATGCCAACTGATCAGTCGAGACGCGGATTCACTTGCGGCGCTGCGGCGCATCTCGCCCAAAGCGCTGGTTGAAGTAGGACAATCGGGATGGAAGCAATAACTATTCTTACGCGGGCGATTTCGCTGTCCGCGCGCTCGTGCAGGATCCGGCGGCCAAATTCAAATCGCGGACATTAGCATTCGGGCCAACTCGTCAGGCCTATCGATCATCACGTAGTGCCCGAATGGCACCGAAATCGCTGTCCACCCCGACTGATGCTGGTATCGCTCAAAAAACGGTTGGCCAAGCCCTGGGACCCAGCCGGTGGCATAGATGTAGGTCCGCTTTGACAGCTCGGCTCCGCCGCTCACCAGTTGCGTCGGTTGCTCAAATGTCTTGAGTGGTTGCGCGACATTTCGGCGGTCCACCCACGCACAATCTGCTCCATTCACCGAAAAAGCCTCCGCTGGGCCCGGCGCGACTTTACCATCGACGGCACTGTCACGAAGCCCTGCCGCGATATCCGCAGGCAAAACATCCAAGGCCGCCTGCCCATCGCCCGGTACGAGAGCATCGAGGTATACAAGTGAGCGAATGTGGTCGGGCGCTCTATCCGCCACTCCGGTGACAACCATGCCGCCATAGCTATGACCGCACAAAACAATGTCAGAGAGTTCTTCGCACTTGATTACCCCGAGAACATCTTCGATATGCATGGCCAGATCGGTTTCGTCACTCACGAGGTGCGCACGTTCACCCACCCCTGTCAGTGTCGGGGTGAAAACGTCGTGGCCGTCCCTACGCAGAAGGGCGGCTACGCGAGCCCAGCACCATCCCCCTTGCCACGCTCCATGGACCAATACAAATGTCGCCATAACCCGCCCAACTCCGTCGATACTGCAATGACAGTAGATTCAACAGGGCCGCCTCGTCCACAGCATCGTTTGGACGTTCAGCGTCAATCCCCTGCATATACACACAGCACTCGAACCCTCCAATCAAATGGCCATACTAAAATCATAAATTACGATTTGATTATACATTATGTATGAGTATCCTCCCACATAGAGACAGCATATAGCGCGAAACCGCAGGAGGTATTGGTGGGTCACGTTAAGTCGTTAGTCGCGATTTCGCTAACTGCATTGGTAACAATATTCCCCAACCCAAGTGTCGCAAACGAGATATCAGAGCAGATTGCTTCTCTACTCGGTGCCAAGTTGGACGTGAGTAGCACGCTACCTGACAGAAAGAGCTTGGATGCTGAAATCCTAGTGCCGCGTTTCTACGAAGAGAGGGACTTTACTCCTGCGTGGACACGCGATGAATTGTCAGACGAACTCTTTGATGAGTTGGATAGTGCAATAGAACAGGGTTTCAGACCAGAAGACTTTGACTTAGCGGAGCTTCAAGCCGCATTTAAGGCCGCCCAAAGTGGGGATGTCCTTAATCAAGCATTGTTCGATATTCTAGCAACTGACGCTGCTGTGAAACTGGTTCATCATTTGGTGTTTGGGAAAGTCGACCCAAATGCACTGGACGACGATTGGAACTTCTCAAAACCGGTAATTCAACAAGACCCAGCCGTTGCCCTGAATCAGTTTCTTCAGGGTGAAGGTTTTAGCGCGTTAATCGAACGCATCGATATCGACAATGCGCAGTATACGATGCTTGTCGAAGCACTGAGTAAGTATAGGGCCATTGCTTTGCAGGGCGGTTGGACCAATGTTTCGGATGAAACCGTTCTTAAACCAGAGATGGTGGACCCTGCTGTCGCTGAGCTGCGCGTAAGGCTGGCGGCAGAAGGCTACGTTGAAACAAGCAGTTCTTCTGAAGATGGCGAAAACGGCATAAACACAGCTTGGGTTTACGACGATAACTTGGTGAAATTAGTCAAATCTTTTCAGAGTCGGCATGGATTAGAAGCCGATGGGGTCATTGGCGGTAAGACGTTCGCATCGCTAAACAAACCGGTGGAAGATCGCATTAACAAGCTGCGTCTCAGCTTGGAACGTGGCCGCTGGCTTATGCGGGAAGTCGACGACGAATTCGTGCTGGTGAACATTGCAGGGGCCCGCACATATTTGGTCACATCGGATGGCACGCTTTGGACCACTAGATCAATCACAGGGTCAGCCTATCGAAAGACCCCAGTGTTCCGAGACGAAATCAAGTACATGGAATTCAATCCCACCTGGACCGTTCCCGCCTCTATTTTTCGTAAAGACAAACTTTCGCGCATCCGCAGCGATCCAGCCTATCTGACACGCAACAACTATGTCGTACGGAACAAGGATGGACAGACAATCCCCGCAAACGCTGTAAACTGGGGGGCGAAGAACCCCGGCGTGACCCTGGTTCAGCAACCGGGCCCGGACAATGCGCTGGGTTTGGTTAAGTTCATGTTTCCAAACAAATACGCTGTATACTTGCACGACACAAACGACAAAACCCTTTTTGACCGAAACGAGAGAAATCTCAGTTCCGGCTGCGTTCGCCTTGAGTATCCGTTCGAGTTCGCGAGCCTTCTGATGGAGGGAGAGCCAGATTGGAGCCGACAGAAGATGCAGTCCATTTTGGATAGCGGAAAGACGACGCGCGTTGATCTACCTGAGCCAATGCCAGTTCTTTTGACATACTGGACAGCGTGGGTCGAAGACGGGGTCGTTCATTTCCGCGAGGACCCATACGAACGGGATGCCCGTATCCTGGCGGCTTTGGACCGATGAGCACGAAATGCGCGGCGCGCGCGAACCGAATTATGTGCCCATCTAGTCCAGCAGATTGGCGAACGCCGAATTGAAGATAGACAAAACGGCGTAGGCGACGACAGGGGGATGCATGAGGACTTGGCTGTTTAGAACAATTGGGATTGTCGTACTACTTGTGTTTGCAACAATCACACTTGTTTGGTTGCTACTTGCTGCGCCGCTATTCTCGGAGATGCGACGTGACCTGGTCGAAAAAGTCCTTTCTGAACAAATCGGACAACCGATTGTGGTCAACGACGATGTAAGTGTCGCGCTTGGACGCATTACCCGCATTTACGTCGGTGGTGTGGTTATCCCGAGCCAAACAATGCCGGAAACATCTCTTGCAGAATTGAACCTTCTGGAACTGGAATTGGATGTCGCTGCTTTGGCCAATCGACGTCTGCACTTTGACAACCTCGTCGTTGACGGTCTCCAGGCGAATTTCCTTACAGCCGCTGACGGCACTACAAGTTGGCGAAAAGGCCGACCGACGCCAAAACCTGAACCCGAAAACGCCACGGAAGAGGACAATCAAGAGGCTATAGCTGAGACAGGCGGGTCCGATGAGGGCGACCCAGAAGGTAGCGGGATCCTCTCATTCCTGAGCGACAAGAATGTAACTTTCACATCCATTGGGTTGAACATTGATGATCAATCCTCTGGCTTTTCGTTCGTGTTTGACCTCCAGTCTCTCGCTCTGGAACAGGTAGACAAAGGGCAAAGAACAAAGGTATCGGGGACCGGCTTCGTCAACGGTCAAAGTTTCGAAATCGAGGGTGACTATCCTCATGGCGCACCGTTTACGACGCGCGCCAATTTTGGCGAAATGACGGTGAGCTATGACGGCGAACCGTTTTCGGAAAACGAGGGAGGCGGCTATCGTGCTGTCTTGCAGATGGACACTGGTGAATTCGGTGACTTTCTTGAAGTCATTGGGCTGGAGCGAGTTCTGGAAGGGAATGGCCAGCTGCAAGCAGAGCTTGTTTCTCAGGATGCTCTGAAAATCGAGACCTTTACGACCACCGTAAACCTTGAGGACGGACAGCAACTTACTGCTGAAGGATCGATAGAAGACCTCTACACAGCTCGGGGCGTTGATCTGTTATTCGACGCGCGGCTATATCCTGAGGGGCAGCCGCCGAACGCAGCAAAGAGTTTCCAGGAGCTGAAGTTCACAGCCTTTGAAATGCACATGGTGGGATCCCTTGCGTCTTTCGAGTTCGAGAAGCTTCTGTTCCAAACTAACGCATTTGACCAAGGCCTGGACGTGATCGGGCCAGCCTCTATTGAACGCATTCGCCGCATGCCCGATGGTCGACTTGCGATGCTGGGCATCGCCTTACAGGCTGGACCCGTCGAGGACCCAATTCTAAAGGCCGACGGCGAAATTCTCGACCTGCTTCAGCTTCAGGACGTGACCTTCGATGGCACACTCAACGGGCCGGCCAAGTTGATTTTGCCAAATATGGATGAAGATTTTGTCAATCAGCTCGGTGGCATAAATGCCGACTTCAGCTTGTCCAATGAAGGAGGGCCTGTTTCGCTCAACAGGTTTAATGCAACCACCTATGGCACAGATCTTTGGGCGCTTGACCTCGCGCTATCGGTCAGCGAACTGAAAGGACTGTCAGGCCTTGATTTTGACGTGGAACTAGATGTCAGCGACGGAGCTAGTTTTCTGACTGCGCTCAAGTTGCAATCTGTCGAGATCGGCGCACTTGCCGTCGATGCAGAGACGTCGAAGCAGGGCGAGGACTTCACTGCCTCAATCGAGTTTGAAGCCGGTTCGTCACACCTTCTGGCCGCTTTGGATGCAAAATTTCCCGATGGCGCTTCTGTAATTCGCGGAAACGTTGCGAGTAAAAGGCTCGATTTAAACGATCTAAAAAACCTGACCGCCACGCTGGACCAGCTTAAAAGCTTGGTAGGCGACGCTTCAAAAGATCCTGAAACCGACGTACAGCCCTTGGTTCTACCGAAGGAAACCAACGTACAACCCTTGGTTTTACCAAAGGAGAAAGGAAAGCCAGCCGATCTTCTGGATGTGCAGCGCGTACTGAGAGAGGCTGACGTCGAGGTACAAATCGACTTTAAGGAGATTGTTGGCCAACAAGGCGTAACTTCTGTTTCCAGCCAATTGTCTGCAAAAGAAGGGACCGTAGATTTTGGCCCGCTCCAATTGGCATATGGCGGTGGAAACTTCAGCCTACGGGCAGTGATGGATTTGATTGACTCACCTGATTGGCTCTCCTTGTCGGGGTCAACCTCAGGATGGGAATTCGGAGAGATTCTCGATGAACTGGGTATCGGGATAGATGCATATGGGCGATTGAGTGGTGAGTTCAACGTTTCAGGCAGTACCGCGTCTGGCAATGCGTTTGTGAATTCCATGCGCGGCAATGCTTCTTTGTCGATGTCGCAAGGCTATGTCAGCACCAGCCTTCTGGAGTTGGCAGGGCTTGGTGTTTTCCCTTGGCTGTTTTCAGAGGAACTCCGTCAAGGTTACACGGACATAACATGCGTTGTGGCACCAATTAACATCGAAGCCGGCCGGGTAAGCTCAGACTCCATCGTGGTTGAAACGGGTTCTGTTCAATTGGTGGCCAAGGGCCAAGTGGATTGGGTCAAAGATACTATTGCGATCAGGGCAGAACCTCGTCGAGTTGGCAATCCGTTATCCCGTAGCGCGTGGCCGTTTGACGTGACTGGCCAACTTTCGTCACCGAAGTTCAAGTTGGATGTGGGTGGATCCAGAAACAAGGCTCCGGAAGGTGCTGATGCGATGCCAGCAGATAGGCAACCTTGCGTGCCAGACATCAATCAACTGAAATAGCCGGTCACGACCTAGTTCTTTAGTGGTTCAGGCTGTTCTGCCTGGCATGCCAAAACGGCCTCGATGGCTTTTGAGGACCCACTTAGATCAAGTTCTACTTCGGCTCCACTTTCACCAATTATCGTGACGCTTTGGCGCTTGCCGAATTCGGTTACAAACGCAGGGTTGTCGAAAAAGGCGTAACCCCCGGGGACGCCATTTTTAAAAACACCTACGGCTTCGCCTTCAAACTTTGCGTCACCAAAATCGAAGTTCACGATACCGGTTGATCCGTCCTCAATCTGAAGCCAGGCCGGATTGTAGGCGGCAAAGAAACCGCCAGCCTGATTGGGTGCGACACCAATTTCAACTGTCATGTCGTCTTCGAAGGGCTTCCACGCGAGGCAGCCGTTTCCTTTCTCGAGGTCGATCAAAATTGTCCAGTCGCCAGACTCACCCCACCGCTCCATACCAGCGGCAAGAGCGCCACTCGCGAGAAGCGTTACCATTGCAGTAAATGCCCAATTGATCATCTGGAACCTCAAAACGTCCTGAAAACTATTTCATTAATCCTACCCATTGCTCTGGATCAATCAAACTAATCCGACAACCTGCAATGGAAGGGTTTAGTGGACCCAGAGTGGACGTGGTATTCTTTTACTCCGCTATATGAGCAAGCTTTCCATCCCATTCTTCGGTGGGAATCTTAGGACTTGGCGGGTCGGCCATGTAGGACGGTGTCATAATTTGCGTACCGTTCTCGTTGAACACTTCCACGATGTTTTGGTGTAGATCAGACAGAATCTTAGGCAAACTCGATCCTCGAGATGTGTATGCGTTAATTTCGTAATTGATGGCATAGTCAGCCAACTGTGTCCAAAGTACAAAAGGCTCCGGGTTTTTCTTCAAACCCTGTGTGCGATGAGCCGCCTCTATCAACATTGCCGTGATTTTTTTTGGCGGCTCCTCGTACCCGATCCCGACCGTTGTGTGAACGAGAAGGCCTCGACCATCGACTTTGCGCGAATAATTCACGACTTCTGAGTTCAACAACTGAGCGTTTGGAATACTGATCATTTCGTTTTTGATGGATTTGATAAGTGTTTCCATAAGCTTGATTTCGGTTACGTCCCCTATCTTGTCGCCAACCATTATTCGATCACCAACATTCGTGCTGCGCCGATAGATGACAAACAGACCTGCCATCATGTTCGATACAACTGTGTTAGATCCCAACGAGACCATGATACCGGCAAGAATTGTCAGGCCTTGAAACGCCCGGGAACCTGAGCCCGGAATGTATGGGTAGGCGAACACCAGTGCGATCACGATGATCAAAGCCCTGAACAGCATGTTCGTTGGCGCGATCCAGTGCGCCTCGAAATCTTTGATTTCGAATGCACCGTTCTCCAGGTTGTCAAAGAACAGATCGAGGCCGCGGATCGCAAATCGACATAAGGCTGCAATAATCACCAGCATGATCAGGTTTGGGATGTACCCAACGACAGCCAGCACAACATTTATCAATGGCTCACTGACGTACTTGAGAAGAACTTGAGCGATGGCCTGAGTTTCCGCGAAAGACAGCAAAACCAAGGACAGGTAGTAATAAAGAAAAAACAGAAACAGCACCCACATCAAAGCATGAATTGAATAAACGATGATAGACGCGATTGCCCTGCTTCGTAGGATTGACTTTGTAGCTTCCTCGACGCTTTCCGCTCTCTTTTCCAAGTTGTTTCTGACGTAGCCCAGAAACTTCTTCCGTTTGGCAAAGAAGAAGTAT
Source organism: Ruegeria atlantica (assembly GCF_947495585.1). Lineage (GTDB taxonomy): Bacteria > Pseudomonadota > Alphaproteobacteria > Rhodobacterales > Rhodobacteraceae > Ruegeria > Ruegeria atlantica_G. The sequence goes on from NZ_CANLZK010000007.1 coordinate 80,579, forward strand.
GACACCAGTGCAAACAACGCCGTCCAAGCGACAGCGGCCAAGGCGCTGTCAACGCGGCCTTCGCTGGATCGCGCTTCCCGGTACTTTAAAATGGCATTTTCGATGGCCTCTGCTTGCAGCCCGGCCAGAACTTCAATGTCCATCTGTTCGTGGTCGGCGTCAGCCTGAGTGGTAATAGTGACCATATGGCCGTCGACGCGTACGAGTTGTCCAAATTCAGCCCGGGTGATTTGGATGTCGACCGTTTTGCTCTCTGATCTATCCGCAACTTGAGCAATTCTTTCTTCAATCTTTGCGGCCCTGTCCGTTGCGGGCAATGCGCTGGATCCGCGGACGACAAAAAGCTCATCCCCATCGACAATGACCGGTGCTATGAATTCGGGATCTTCTCGCTCCTGCTGTGGCAGCAAAACTTCTTCTGACTGAGCCGAGGCTACACTGCAAAGAAGCAGAAAGGACATCATCCATATTACTAATGCTCTCATGTCTTTACTCCTTCCACTGGGATCAGGTGAACATCGCGCTGCGGGAACGGTATTGATATTCCCTCTTGGTCAAACCGCTCCTTGGCTTGTCCTGTGAGGTCCCAATAGACAGTCCAATAGTCGTCAGACTTGGACCACGGTCGACAAAAGATATTGACTGAATTGTCGCCAAGTTCACCAACAAATATTTCTGGATCAGGCGACTTCAGGCATAGTTCATGTCTTGCGACCAATTCCTTCAGAACATCGATTGCGTGAGCAGCGTTGTCTGAATACGCGATCCCAAAAACCAGATCGACGCGACGCTCATCAGATGCGCTGACATTTGTGATTACGTCACCCCAGATCTTACTATTCGGCACAATGATGATCTGGTTGTCGAAGGTTCGGATTTTTGTCGAAACGACCGACATCTCGTCAACAAAACCAGATGACCCGCCAACCTGAATATAGTCTCCGGTATCGAATGGCTTCAAAACCATGATCATCAGACCGCTGGCGAGATTGCCTAGCGTTTCCTGAAGCGCAAAGCCAAGAATGAAAGACAAACCACCAAATATTGCAAACAAAGGAGTGACGTTCACACCAAACAAGGCAAGTACAACCAGAATGCCGAGAATAAAGACCGCCCAAAACACTGCGGTCGCAATGAATTTCTTAAGCATCCGCGATATTGTTGGTATTTTTTCAAGACCGCGCTCAGTTAAACGACGCACCATTTTGGCTACAAACATCATAACCCAAACAGCAGCCAAAACACCCAACCCAGCCAATAGAAGACCAGCGCCTCCCTCCCAGGAAACCAACCATTGGAGAGCGTTGTGAAATAACGTCTGTAAATCCGTTGTTTTAAGCACGCCAGTTTTGAGCGCTAAAAGATAATCGGTGTGCGGTTTCAGGTCTTCTTCGGCGGCACCCTTTAGGGCCCATTCGTTCAAGACCAGTGTGTAATTATCCAAAATTACAGTGCCAGTGTCGTTTATCAAAGAAAGCTGTGATCTCAGGTCATCTTCTTGCGCTTCGTTTCCGTCCTGAAGGCTAAGATTGATACGGGCAATTTCTTCAAGTTGGTTGCGAACATGGTCTTGCCAGGCAACAGCAATTTCTGAAAGCTCATCAGTCGTCAGCGGAACAAGCAGTATCTCCAGGTCACCGGCAGAAATTGATTTGTCGGCAACCTGAGTTAAGAGATCTTCTTGCTGTACCTCGGCAGGTTCCTGTTCACTCGCCGCGTTCTGTGCGTACGCTGGAACAGCGTTTGACGTCGAAACCGCCGCAGCAAAGAGCAAAATAACCAAACCGTAGATGTATCGCGTCATGACACTAAAGCTCCCACATAAAGACTGAAGAGATCATAAGGAGACCGAAAAGGTCTGCCATCAAAAATAGTTGGGGGCGGCCCACTCACTTGCCGCCCCCGCCCGTTCCGGCCAAAATGAAGCCCGAACGGAAACTGCTACCCGGCATTCATCAAAGATTGACCCTCAGTCTCAGTCCCAAGACCAGCGGGTCGTTCGAGTTTGATCCGGGATTTTTCAGGTATTGCACGTCTGCCGTCAGTGCCAGATTGTCGGCCAAGTCCAAACGGTAGAAAGCTTCAAGTGTCGTTTGATTGGGCAATCCTGGTGTCGTCAGGTCGGCAACAGTGGCCGCTATGCCAAGGAGATCATCATAGGTGCCAGGTCGCCACATCAAGCCTGCGTTGACTGCACGCCTGGCCAACGCACCGCCGCCATTGGACCATCCCAGCCGTCCGAAGATCATCAGTTGGTTGTCGAATGTATGGTTGGCAGAAAGTGTGGCTCCATATGTTTCCGGTACGCCAACTTGTTGGCGCGCATCCGTGTGAAACATCCCCAGATGAACGTTTGTCAAAAATCGTTTTGATTTTTCGGGCGTCCAGCCGATCTCGGCGTATTTGTAAAATTCGCTACCCCCGGAAAACCACTCTATGTCTGTGAGAGACCCATTGGCGTCGCTGACCACCCCTAACGCGTAAATCTGATCCGTCAGATAGCCGCCGACCGTGACGCCAAAGCCTGGATCTGGGATTGGCAGTACAGGGCTAAACAGGATTGAATAGTTCGAAAAGGTCGTTCGTGGGTTCACGTACCCAAGAATGTCGGAGTAGTCGCCCGGATCGATCCGACCCGCCACCACTCCTCCGCGTCCGTTTGCGAAGGCTTGTTGCCAGTAAGCTACCGACAAGGTCGTGTTTGTGTCCCCAAACGTGACCGCGGTTGCCCCTTGATATCCAATTTGCGCAGGCAGTGCTGAGGGTGCAATGGACTGGCCCAACCGGTGTCGGTTCTCCAGAATAAAGACAAGGCTACCCGGGTTTTCACCACCCCGGTTTGCCAATTCCCACGTCCCAACCATCCTGAGCTGACCGGATGCAGATTCGTCCTGCCCGGTCAGGCTGTGAGAACTGCGTTGGTATAGCGCTTGGTAATCAAAGCTGAGCGCCAATCCGGTGTTTTCCCGAAATCGACCCAAAGCGGTTTCGGTTGGATCAATGGCACGGTCCAAACCGGGCCAACGCGAATCTTCCAGCCGGCGCAACCTGTCTTGCTCCTGCTGCGCGCTGGCTGATCCCGGACCACCCAACGATACCTGGGCTGCGGCCTCAAGTTTCGCCTGAGCAGCATTTTCCTGGGCATCAGCAGCACCACCAAATAGTGCAAAGGCGCTCAATAATGCGGTGGCAAGGGTCGGTCGTGGTGGAAGATACGATCTCTGGTGCGACGAACCTCCAATCACTTTACGTCATCCACAGCTTTGATTTCGGGAACACGTTCCAGTGCCACAGCCATGTCGGCGCTGCTCATCAATTCGATCATTTGGTAGTCATCCAACAGGCCGTCGCCGAGGCGGCTGACATAGAAGGCCTGGATAAAGGTTGGATCGTCTGGCAGGGAAACAGTGATGTAGTTCTTCCCGTTTCCAAGCCCCCAGTAATAGCTCAAAAGCTCTCCACCGAGCGCTTCGATCCCGCCCTTCACCGAGACTGCGCGATCCCCCGGATTGGCGATCTGCATTTCCCAAGCGGCGCTATTGGACGTGCCAATGAACAAAAACGTACGCATGCTTTCGGCATCTTCAGCAGCAACAATTGAACCACAGATCGCCATAAAGACGCCAAGGCTGAGATGTTTCACAGTCTTTCCTTTCAGGGAAGGTTTCTTGGCTGACGTGTGGGGTTATCAAAGATAGACCACCCCACTTTCCTTTTATTCCAGCGTGTTCTTGTAGATCACGCCGTTTTTCATGATCAGATCGAAGTTGTTCTCGTAATCCGTCATGATCAGGGCATCCTCGACGGGGTTTCCATCGACCAGTAGAATGTCGGCATACGCACCTTCTGCAATCACACCGAGCGGGCCTTCGGGATAGGGGTTGAGTTTGCCTGACAGGGCCAACAATTCACCGGCTTTAGAGGTTGCTTGCATTAGAACTTCGTAGGATGACCATTGTTCGAGACGGTACTTGAACTCATCGTTCTGTTTGGTGAGAGCGACAGGATCCCCAATAATGTCGGTTGAAAAGGCGACTTTTTCGATCCCGAATTCTTTCAGCAACCGCATCTGGTTTCTCGCCCCGCCCTGAACCTCGAGGAACTTGGGCGCAGCCAACGGACCAAGCGCTTTGGTGACTGTTTCGGCATCCAGCCCCAGCAGCGAGAAGAATGGCACAACCCAAACATCCGCGTCCTTGATCGCCTGCGCCGACACCTCGGTCATCAATTGTGCATGATCGATGCTCTGCACACCTGCCTCGATGGACCGCAGAATGCTCTCGTCGTTGTAGACGTGCACAAGAACGTAAGTATCCCAATCTGCCGCAGCTTTGACTGCAGCTTCCAGTTCTTCCGGTAAGAATTGAACGGTGTGCAATGGGTCTACGCTGGAAGACACACCTCCGCCGGCCATGACCTTGATTTGCGATGCGCCCAGACGCAGCGCTTCCCGCGTCGCCCGCAGAACTTCTGGAACACCGTCAGCAAGAAACTCTACGTGCTGGTTGAAGAATGAGGGCGAGGCACCTTCGAAGTTTGGGTGCGGTTCTGTGTAGTGCCGATGTTCACCATGCCCGGACGTCTGTGAGATCACTGGCCCGGACGGGTAAATACGGGGGCCAATTGCTTTACCCCGGTCGATGGCTTTTTGAAGCCCCATCGCCGGCCCACCCGCATCACGGACGGAAGTAAAGCCGCGCAACAGCATCTTTTCTGCTTCGATCGTGGAAACGGCCCCCCAGTACATCCAATCAAAATTGTCCCTCAGATCCGCAACCGGCTCCGTGATCGCCATGTGCACATGCGCATCAATCAACCCCGGCATCAATGTGTGACCACCTCCATCCACAACCGTCGCGCCAGGCGCGTCGATGGCCTCGGTGGACACTTCTTTGATCAAGTTGCCTTCAACCAGAACGCTGGCGTTCTCGATCCGCGCCTCATTTACTCCGTCAAAGACATGGACGTTGGTGAACAGGGTTTGCGGCAAGGTATCCTGTGCAAATGCGGCAGTGGCCGTGCAAAAAACGAGGCTCGCGACGGCAGCCGTCTTTGTCGAAATACTCATGTCCTTCTCTCCCTTAAAATTTAGTGCGCGGGGTGCCGAGGTAAGTTCACCCCACGCGACACTCAGTCGAGTGTGTTCTTGTAGATCACGCCATCCTTCATGATGATCTTCAGATTGGTGTCGGGATCGGATAGCAGCAGGATGTCCTCCAGCGGGTTCCCGTCGACCAATAGAAGATCGGCGTATGCACCCACTTCGACCACACCAAGCGGGCCGTCCTGATAAGGATTGTTCAAACCAGTAAGACGGTTCATGCGCGCGCCGTTTGAAGTTGCGATGCGCAATATGTCGAAGGGTGTGAAATTCGCTTCAAGCAGGTATTTGAACTCGTCGCTCATCTTCTTGTCCTGCTCTAGCGTTTGGTCCCAGTTGTTGATGAGGTCAGTGCCCAGGGTATAGAGGTCGATCATGCCGGGCGTGGTTTGAATTACTTCAATCATGTTGGCCGCGGCATCCCGCACCGTCTTCCACTTCGCAAACGACGCTGGTGTGTAAAAAGCTTCGGCCTGCTCGGTGGAGACCGAGTAGACCGGAGCCACGGCGGTCGCAAACATGATCTGTTTTTGAACCATGACCTCGGCCACTTCCGAAGTCAGAAACGGGATGTGTTCGACGGTTTTCGCGCCATTGTCGATACAGTTTCGGATCGCCTGTTCAGTGAACACATGGCAGGTCACATAAGTGCCCCACTGTTCGGCGGTTTTGACTGCCATCTGGATTTCATCGGCTTGGTACTGAAGCGAATGCAGGGGGTCGAACTCGGACGTAACACCGCCGCTGACCATAATTTTGATCTGGGTTGCCCCGCGGCGCAGGTTCTCGCGTACAGCCATCCGGATCTGATCCGGCCCATCGGCTATAAAGCTCATTTCACTTTCGACCCAATGTGATGGTCCTTGCCCAGACAGTGTGGGATGCCGGTCGTTCAGTTTACGGAAGTCCGCGTGCCCGGATGTCTGGGTGATGAAGGCTTCAGAGGAGTAAATGCGCGGCCCGGGAAACATGCCGGAATCTATAATGCGAGCGATGGATTTTGCTGGTCCGCCCAGGTCCCGGACAGTGGTGAACCCATTCATCAGGATGCGTTCAGACCGAATTGTCGCGACGCCGCCAAGATGAAAGGGTGTGATATTCTGGCGCAAACCATCGCTGAGAGGGTTGAACACCGTAAGATGCACGTGTTGATCATGCATTCCGGGCATCAGTGTGCGCCCACCGCCGTCGATGATTTGCGCATTGGCGACGGCAAGCGGCTCAGTCGAGACCTCGGCGATCAGGTTATCGACGACCAAAACATTTGCGTTCTCGATCCGTGCCTCGTTCACCCCGTCAAAGACATGAACATTTGTGAAAAGGACCGGGAAACTTTCTTCCTGTGAAGCGGCATGAGTTGGAAACAGATAGCTCGCAGCCAGTACTGCGGGCACAAGTATGCGCATCAGACATCCGTTCATCAGGGCTCCTATCATCAAGAATCGCAAAAGGCACAATTAGGAGTCATTATAGAATTCGAATAACTTGATGCCTGACAGATTACCGGTTCGAGAAAAATAGTTTTGGGAAACTGCAAGGTTTCATAATTTTATTGTGGGAATTTCCTACACTCGGGAATATTGCGAATTTCTGGAGAAGAGATGACAAAAAGACTTGGTAATAACACGGATCAGTCGCTGCCACTCGTCAGGGCTTCAGTTGCGGGTCCGGTTGTCGCAGCGCTTCGCAGCGTGGGGGTCGAACCCGCGTTTGTTCTTGATCCTCTGGGGTTGAACGAAGCGCAGGTAATGGACCCGAAGAACTTCCTGCGCCACGATACCGTCTACCAGATCTATCAGGCCGTGGCAGAAGCCACTTCAACGGATTTTTGCGCACGGGTCGGGCAATCCGTTGACCTTGTAAAATTTCTCCCGCTCGGCGATATGCTGGCAGAAGCCCTTACATTGGGAGACTTCTTTACCAGGTTCACACAAGCGGTTTCCAAGGAATCCAATGCCGTTACGCAATCCCTCTTTGTTGAAGGAGAGCACGCGTATTTCAGTGCCAAAAGGAACTTCCAAATTTCGGTTTCTCCCAGCCAGACCGATGCGTTTCTGACGAGTATATGGATATCCCTGTTGCACCGTGTCCTGGATTTCAGGTGGGACCCCAACCAGGTCATTCTTCGCGTCAGTGACCCCGATGCGCTGCCCGGTCAATTTCACGGCGTTCGGGCAATCAAGTGCAATCCTCAAGGTTTTTCGATCAGGTTTCCCTCCAGCTGGTTAAGTTTCAGATTACGGCCAGAGGCACTGGAAAACCCCCCAGACTACAGGGTTATGGATGAGGATCTGGCCGCCCCGCAGGATTTCCTTGCGGGACTGAAAGGCCTGATCAGGGTCCATCTTGCGGATTCAGGATTTGGTGTGGATGAGCTTGCGGACCTTTGCGGCTTTCATCAGGAAACACTGAACAACCGGCTGGAACCTTACGGTCAAACGGCGTCCCAAGTGATCGCGCGCATTAAGCAGGAAGAAGCCGAACGCCTGCTGGCAAAAAACAATAAATCCGTCGGCGAGACAGCGCAAAGGCTTGGCTATGCCGACCCAACCGCCTTCTCCAGAGCATTTCGTAAATGGACGGGCGTATCTCCGGCAGCCTACAAGATATCAAACCGGAAGGACTAGCATTGCTCCTGAACATCGCCATCGGTCTTCTATCTGCATTTTTTCTCTTTGCTTCATCCATCAAGATTTTTGGGTGGCAAAAGAAGGTCTTTGAAATCCAGTTGGGCATGTTCGAAAGCTACGGTCTCAACAGGCAGATCATGTTCCTCGTCGGATGCGGGGAACTTTTCGGGGCAATTGCCATCTGGTTTCAATCGTCGTGGATCGGGCCGCTAGGAGCACTTGCGTTGCTCTGCACATCTGTTGGAGCGATATTCTGCCATCTAGTGTTCGATACTTGGAAGCAGGGTATACCGGCGACGATAACAGGGACACTTGCGGCTCTTGTTTTGAACGCTGGGTATTCAAAGCTTCTAAACATACTGTAACAACGGCCACCCGACCGATACCAGGAAATCCCAGGACAGCGATGGAACGTCCATAACGGACCTTTATTCTCGACTTTGCAAAGTCCGCTTTCTGCGCATCGCAGACCTTCGCGAGAATCCCAGGTTCCTTAGGGAGGCCCTTTGCGGGATTGAGCAATGCAAAGGGCCATAACCGCAACGACTAAGCCATACACTGATTGAATTCGTCCTAATGCAGAGAAACGCGCAGCGCAAAACTATGGGCGAACTACGCAAACTTATGGGGTGTGCGAAGTGCTATGCGCAAACCTACAAAATCCTAGAAATCCAGGTTCTCGACGCTCAGAGCATTTTGTTGGATAAACTCGCGGCGAGGCTCCACCACGTCGCCCATCAGTTTGGTGAATAGGTCATCCGCTTCAACCATGTCGTCCACCCGCACCTGCAAAAGCGTACGTGCGTCCGGGTCCAGCGTTGTTTCCCAGAGCTGATCCGGGTTCATCTCACCCAAACCTTTGTAGCGTTGCAGTGACAAGCCCTTTTCACCTTCTTCCAGAATGGCGCGCAACAGATCCAGCGGGCCGTGAATTGCCTGCGACCGGTCGCGACGGACCAGCGTTGCCGGGGTGTTGTAGATCTCTTGCAGACTTTGGGTAAAGCTGCCGGTCTTGCGCGCCTCGCCCGAGCGCAGCATCGGACCGTCCAAGGTACGCACCTCTTCCACGCCGCGCAAAATACGGGCAAGACGAATTCCGTGATCCTGTGTGATCCGGCCCTGCCAACCGCGTTCGTATTCCAGCGCGATGAGGTCAAGACGCGCGGCGACCTTGTCTGCCACGCCCTGCAAGTCCGCATCGACCGCGCCTGGCACAAAAGCACCTGCAACGGCGGCCTGTTCTAGGATGTGACGTGGATAATGGGTTGGGAAGGCGTCCAAGACGCGCTTCAACTGACGCGCTTCGTCGACAATGCGCGTCAGATCCTGACCCAGGATCTCTTCGCCAGAACCGAGCTTCAGCACGGCCCCTTCGACACCTTGGTTGACCAGGTATTCATCCATCGCCGCCTGATCCTTCAGGTACACTTCGGATTTTCCGCGCGCCACTTTGTAAAGCGGCGGTTGGGCGATGTAGAGATAACCGCCCTCAATCAGCTCAGGCATTTGCCGGTAGAAAAACGTCAACAGCAATGTTCGGATATGCGCACCGTCGACGTCCGCATCGGTCATGATGACGATTTTATGATAGCGCAGTTTTTCGATATTGAACTCGTCTCGCCCGATCCCAGTGCCCAGCGCCATGACGAGGTTGCCGATTTCCTGAGATGACAACATCCGGTCAAACCGTGCACGTTCAACGTTTAGGATTTTACCCTTGAGAGGCAAAATTGCCTGAGTTTGCCGATCGCGGCCCGTTTGCGCTGAGCCGCCCGCGGAATCACCCTCAACCAGGAAGACTTCGGTTTTGGTCGGGTCCTTTTCCGAACAATCCTTGAGCTTGCCAGCCAGAAAATTCACATCCATCGCTGTTTTGCGGCGGGTCAGCTCGCGCGCCTTGCGAGCCGCTTCACGGGCCAGAGCGGCCTCGATAATTTTGCCAACGATAATCTTGGCCACGTTCGGATTTTCTTCGAACCATTCAGCCAGCTTTTCGTTCATCAGACCTTCGACTGCAGGGCGTACCTCGGATGACACCAGCTTGTCCTTGGTCTGGGACGAGAATTTAGGGTCTGGGACTTTGACCGACAGCACACAGGTCAGACCCTCGCGCGCATCGTCGCCGGTAAAGCTGACCTTTTCCTTTTTCGCGATCCCGCTGGTCTGGGCGTAGTTGTTGATGGTCCGGGTCAGCGCACCGCGGAAACCGGCAATATGGGTTCCGCCATCGCGCTGTGGGATGTTGTTGGTGAAGGGCAGGACTGTCTCGTGATAGCTGTCATTCCACCACATGGCGATTTCGACACCGATATCGTCGCGCTCACCCTTGATATAGATCGGTTCGGGCATCGCGGAGGTCTTGGAGCGGTCCAGGTATTTGACGAATTCCTTGACGCCGCCTTCGTAAAACAATTCGGTCTCTAACCGTTCAGCCGGGCGTTCATCAATCAGAATGATCCGTACACCCGAGTTCAGGAAGGCCAGTTCGCGCAAACGCTTTTCCAGCGTCTCGAATGAATATTCCAGGTTTGAGAACGTATCCAACGACGCTAGAAACCGCACTTCGGTTCCGGTCCGATCACCGCATTCAGCGACAACTTTCAGATGCTCGACCGTCTCACCACCTTCGAACCGCGCAACGTGCTCCTTACCATTGCGCCAGACACGCAATTCCAGCCAATTGGACAGTGCGTTCACCACCGAAACGCCCACGCCATGCAGACCGCCGGACACCTTGTAGGAATTGCTGTCGAACTTGCCGCCAGCATGCAGCTGGGTCATGATCACTTCTGCTGCGGACACACCTTCTTCGGGGTGAATATCGACGGGAATTCCGCGGCCATTGTCGCTGACAGAAACGCTGGAATCCGCGTGGATTTTGACGGTTACATGGTCCGCGTGACCGGCCAGCGCTTCGTCAATCCCATTGTCAACGACCTCATACACCATATGGTGCAGACCCGAGCCATCGTCCGTATCCCCGATATACATACCAGGGCGCTTTCGAACTGCCTCTAACCCTTTGAGAACCTTAATGGAATCTGCACCGTATTCCTGGGGTGCCTGTGCGTCTTCGGACATGCCGTCAGTACCTATATTATTTTGGTAACTTATACGTTTTCTGGGGGGGATTGTCACGCGCTACCCCAACATTTTGTGTCGGTCTTGCGTGATTTAGTTTCTTTCTGCAGCTGACTGCCGAATCCCTACAAACGGTCGATATCGGCCGCTATATCCGCTGCGATTTCATGGGCGTCGACATCACTGCGCTCGGCCGACAAACGCAGCCCCAAAAGGTCAGATTGATAACGCGTCGCCAGTCGGTTCGGATCGTGGCTTGGGGCAATATCCCCGGCCTCTTGCGCCTGACGGAACAGATCTGCAAAGCAGGCCTTCATCTCGGACATGAGAACACCCGCCCGACCGGCGAGCTCGTGATCCTTGGCCTGCAATTCAGCGTAGGTCTTGGCCAACATACAAGCCTTCGCGGGCGCTCCGCTTGACTCGATAACCAAATTCGGCTGCGCCTTTAAAGCCTCGAGCGGACCTACCCGGTCAGCCAATGCCCTCAGCCGCGCCACACCCTCTTGCGCGTAGCGGTCCAACGCCAGCCCGTAAAGTGCATCCTTGGACCCAAATGCCGCATAGAAACTGCCGGGTTTCAACTTCAACTCGCGCTCAAGGTCTTTCAGGGATGTGCCAGCCCAACCCTGACGCCAGAAGATATCCCTGGCCCGGGCAATCAGGTCATCACGGACATATTCGGGTTTGCGAGGCATCACCTTCACCAATTCTTGAACGATTGCTCAAATATATACTTGAGTGATCGCTCAAGAAAGACTATTTCTGCCTGAACGCGCCAGAAAAGGAGTTCCGATATGGCCAATTTCCCGTCACATGATCTCGAATCCGCCCCCGAAGGGTCCAAACCGCTGCTGGAAAAATCGCAAGCCGCTTTTGGCCGCCTGCCCGGCCTGCACAAGGTCATGGCCGAAAGCCCCCAGCATCTGGAAGGCTATCAGGTGCTGCATGGCCTGTTCATGCAGACCGATTTCGACAATGATGAGAAAACCGTCGTCTGGCAGACCATAAATGTGGAGAACGAATGCCACTATTGCGTGCCCGCTCATACCGGCATCGCCAAAATGATGAAGGTTTCCGACGAAATCACCGAAGCCCTGCGCAATGAAACCCGGCTACCTTCGGCCAAGCTTGAAGCACTGCGCACCTTCACCCTGCAAATGATGGAAACCCGCGGCAACCCGACCGAAGCACAGCTGCAGGCATTCTTTGATGCGGGCTACTCTCACCGCGCTGTTTTGGATGTGGTTCTCGGCCTGGCGCAAAAAACCATGTCGAACTACGTGAACCACATGGCAAAAACCCCGGTCGACGAAGTCATGCGCGGCTTCCTGTGGGAACGTAAGGTCGGCGAGCCGGCCTAAGCGGACACGACCGAGCCCTCAAAGCCATCACTCACGATCAACGTTTGGGCCCGGTCGCCCAGTTCCGCAAACAGCTCAGGCCCGGTGCCCGTCATCCAGGCCTGAGCGCCCAGCGCATAAATCTCATCATACAGCGCCGCGCGCCGATCCGCGTCCAGATGCGCCGCCACCTCGTCCAACAACACGATCGGGGGCGCGCCGATCATACTCGCCAAGGCTCGTGCGTTCGACAGGATCAATGAGACCAATAAAGCCTTCTGCTCACCCGTCGAGCAATCTTTGGCCGGAACGCCCTTGGCAGCGAACACCCCGTACACGTCCGACCGATGCGGACCCACCAGCGTCCGCCCGGCCGCCAGATCGCGGAACCGGCTTTCACTTAGCGCTTCGCGCAGATCCGCTTCCGTTTCCGGCATCGCACCTTCAGTCTGTACCAGCTCCAATTCCGCAGATGGAAACGCAGTTTCCGCCTGATCCTGCGCCGCGCGCAGATGATCAAGCGCCGAAAGCCGCGCAGCGTGAATACGATACCCCGTCTCCGCCATCTGCGCTTCAAGTGCTGCATACCAATGCGCATCGCGCACCTGCTCTTTCAGCAGACGGTTCCGTTCGCGCATGGACTTTTCATAGGTCAAAGATGCTTCAGCATGGGCGGGGTCGAAACTCAGCGCGATCCGGTCCAGAAAACGCCGACGCCCTTCGGCCCCCTCGATCCAAATCCGGTCCATCGACGGGATCAACCAGACAATTCGCGCCAGCTTGCCCAGATCAATCTGGCTGGACGCCTTGCCATCAATGCGAACCTGCCGCGCGACACCGCCCTCGGACCAGGTTTCTATCTCGTATTGTCGCCCCTGCGCCTGCAGCAACCCGGACAGTTTCCAACCCAGCGCCTCGGGGCGTCGGGTCATCTCGGCCGCGCTGGCCCGCCGCATTCCGCGACCGGGGGAAAACAGGGACACCGCTTCCAGGATGTTGGTCTTGCCCGCCCCGTTCGGTCCGTGAATCGCAACAGGCCGACCATCCAAAGATAGTCGCGCCAGCTTGTGGGACCGAAAATGCGAGACGGTAAGCTCGGTCAGGGCCAAACCCATGACCCCTCCCTTCATCTTTTCAAAATCTCTCCCGCCGGAGGCATCGCACGTCCGTGCGATCAGACGCGCATCGGCATGACGACGTATACCGCGCTCAGATCATTGCCTTCGCGCATCAGGGTCGGATCAGCCGCTGAATTGAACAGGAACACAGCGTTCTCACGATCCACCTGAGAGGCGATTTCCAGCAGGTACTTGGCGTTGAACCCGATCTCCAGCCGCTCGTCGCCATAGGCCACGGCCAGTTCTTCCTCGGCCGCGCCGCTATCCGGGGCGTTGACGGAAAGCACCAGTTTATCTGTATCCAGCTGCAGCTTTACCGCTCGAGACCGCTCAGAGGACACGGTTGCAACCCGGTCTACCGCCTTTGCGAACTCGGCCGCATCGACTTCCAGCTGGCGCGTATTGCCCTGCGGAATCACACGTGTGTAATCCGGGAAGGTCCCGTCGATCACTTTTGAGGTCAGCGTTATGTCCGGGGTTGCAAAGCGCACTTTCGTTTCACTGACCGACACGGCGATATCCATCTCATCGTCGTCCAGCAGCTTGCGCATTTCGCCTACGGTTTTGCGCGGCACAATCACACCGGGCATGTCTGCAGCGCCATCCGGCAGATCCGCGTCGATGCGCGCCAGGCGGTGGCCATCGGTGGCCACACAACGCAGCACCTTGCCGCCTTCGGACCCGTCGGCCACATGCATATAGACGCCGTTCAGATAGTACCGCGTCTCTTCGGTCGAGATGGCGAATTTCGACTTATCGAACAACCGGCGCAGCAAGGCTGCCGAGGCGGTAAAGTTCGACTGGTATTCCGAAGACGCCATCACAGGGAAGTCTTCCTTCGGCAGCGTCGCCAATGAGAAATTCGACCGGCCTGCTTCAACCGTCAGACGACCTGCGGCGCTGTCGGCGGTCAGTGTCACCAACGCCCCATCGGGCAATTTGCGCACGATCTCGTGCAACGTCGTCGCGGCGACCGTTGTGGCCCCGGCTTTTTCGACCTGCGCAGGCGCCTTGTCGACAACTTCGATATCCAGATCGGTCGCCCGGAACATCGCCTGATCACCCTCGGCTTCGATCAAAACGTTGGCAAGTATGGGAATGGTGTTGCGACGTTCGACAACAGATTGGGCCTGGGAAACGGCCTTGAGAAGGGTGCCGCGTTCGATGCTGATCTTCATACCCTTAATTCCTCTGACTTGCGTGCCGAAATGGGCGGGACTGGCACGTTAGCGGTTCCGCCCTGAGGCACAAGGATTTTTTATGGATTTCTCGGTCGGATTGCCCAAAGCGTCAAGGGCCGCGTGGCCCAGTGGGCACAGTTCATTTCCAACCGTGGAAAATAGCGCACAAGAAAACGCCCCGAGCGTGAGGGTCCGGGGCGTTTCTCAAGTGATATGGGTAGGAGCTCAAGCTTCCAGCGCGCGCCGCAGCATTTCCACATCTTCGGCAATCTGGCCGTCTGTGGTTTTCAACTCTTCGATGCGTTTTACGCCGTGCATGACTGTCGTGTGGTCACGTCCTCCGAAGCGGCGCCCGATTTCCGGCAGGGATCGGCTGGTTAGTCGCTTGCACAGATACATCGCAACCTGACGCGGGCGGGCATAAGACCGCAGGCGTTTAGGTCCAATGATGTCGGACAGGCGGATGTTGTAATAGTCCGAAACCTTGCGCTGAATCTCTTCGACAGTGATCTTGCGCTCGGATGCGCGCAACACATCGGCCAGACAGTCCTGCGTCAGCTCCATGTCGATCTCACGTCCCACCAACGAGGCAAAAGCGAACAGGCGGGTCAGGGCACCCTCCAGAACGCGAACATTGGTCGAGATCCGGTGCGCCAGGAATTCCAGAACGCCATCGGCAATTGTCAGGTCGGGATATGTGCTGCTGTATTGCTGCACCTTGTTTTGCAGGATTCCCAGGCGCAGTTCATAGTCGGTTGGGTGCAGATCGACCACCAGACCACATTGCAGACGGGACTTCACCCGATCCTCAAGGTCCTTGATCTCACCCGGGGCGCGGTCGGCCGAGATGATGATCTGTTTGTTCTGGTCCACCAGAGCATTGAAGGTGTGGAAGAACTCTTCCTGTGTCGAATCTTTGCCGGCGATGAACTGCACATCGTCCACCATCAACACATCAACTGACCGGAACAGATGTTTGAAGTCCATCATCCGGCGTTCGCGCAGGGCCTGCACAAAGCGGTACATGAACTGTTCCGCCGACAAATAGAGCACGTTCAACTCGGGGTGCTTTGTTTTCAACTCCCATGCAATGGCGTGCATCAAGTGCGTTTTACCCAGACCAACGCCACCGTAAAGAACCAGCGGGTTGAAGGTCACAGGACCACCTTCTGACACACGACGCGCCGCGGCATGGGCCAGTTCGTTGGGTTTTCCGACAACAAAACTGTCGAAGGTAAAGCGGGAATCCAGCGGCGCGGCCTGCAAGGACTCAAATGCGCCATTCGCGGCTTCCATCTGCGGCGCAACAGGTGCATCCCGCACAACTGTCGGCTCGGATTCGGTGTCTACCTTAGGGCGCGTCGGTGAGTTGGCAGCGACGCGAAAGGCCAGTCGTTGAACCGTTTCCCCTGCGGTGTTCATCTCATACAATATGAGATCCGCAAAGTTCTGACTGACATAGTTGCCCATGAAGTTTGTCGGCACGGAAAACACCGCTACGCCGTCCTGCAACTCTTGGAATTCAAGAGGTTCGATCCAGGTCGTGTAGTTGTTTTTTCCGATAGCCTTGAGCAACTTGTTACGTAGTAGTCCCCATTTCTCTTGTGTCATTAAGCGCCTCACGCATCCCATTCTTTATTGGCCTGTCGGCCTTATTGCTATTTTCCGGTTGCCCAGATTAAGCTTTCACACGCAAAGGGGTAACCTACGCCAAACCGCAGAAGTTTGGCGGGTGTGTTTTAGAAAGTCCGCACATCCCAATTTGCCAGCGCTCCATGCCCGGAACGCCCTGAAAACAAGGTTGCGCAACGCAATCTCATATTCGACAGGGCTTGGTTCCCTGGTGACCCAAGGACCGCAGCAGATTAGCAAACCAGTTGCCAACATTCGTTCCTGACCGTCCTGATGCCCGTCAGTCTAGTCGCTGGAACAGCCTGTCCCCCCAAGCGAGTGAATCGCTGTAACAGTGGTAGCAAGAGGCCAAGGCATCCGGCAACGAAACTCTGATATTGACTCGTATCTTTCGCCGAAAGAATCTCTCGGGTTTGTGAAGGCGCGGCTTTCCGGCAACAGCAAAAAAAAAGCGCCGCAGGACGCGGCGCATTTTCTATCATTTCACCTTGTTTGGTTGACCCAAGGTCAACCCGGGCCTTAGCCCAGCGCTTTTACACGAGCCGACAGACGCGACATTTTACGCGACGCTGTGTTCTTGTGGAAAACGCCTTTTGTGACGCCGCGCATCAGTTCAGGCTGAGCTGCGCGCAGTGCTGCGGTTGCAGCGTCCTTGTCGCCGGATGCGATCGCTTCTTCTACCTTACGCAGGTAGGTACGGATGCGCGAGCGACGTGCTTTGTTGATTGCGAAACGGCTCTCGTTCTGACGAGCGCGTTTTTTTGCTTGGGGCGAATTAGCCATGTGTGTCTCTGACCTTTGGTTCGGTACGTTGTCTAGGGTTGCGCGCCACGGAAAATCCGCACCGGATCAGAAATCACGAGTGTGAGTCGGGCCAAGCGGGCCGCACGCGCATGTATGGTGGCGGTTACTACCCAAGTTGGCCGTGTTTGCCAAGCCGATTCTTTTGATGCGCATAGCCGGTATGAAAAAGGCGGGCAAAGGCCCGCCGGTTTCGATTTGATCAGGGCACCGCTTACTTGTCGCGGAATTGCGCGGCGCGTTTTTCCAGGAACGCGGCCATGCCTTCTTTCTGATCTTCGGTCGCGAACATTGAATGGAACACGCGGCGCTCGAACAGCATGCCTTCGCTCAGCGGCAGCTCATAGCTGCGGTTTACCGACTCCTTGGCTGCCATAGCGGACAGTTGGGATTTCTCGGCAATCTTCTGGGCTGCGCCCATCGCCTCATCCATCAGCTTCTTGGCGGGAACGACGCGGCTGACAAGGCCAGCACGTTCAGCTTCTTCTGCATCCATGAAACGGCCGGTCAGGTTCATGTCCATGGATTTGGACTTGCCGACAAACCGCGTCAGGCGCTGGCTGCCCCCAAGCCCGGCAATGACGCCAAGGTTGATCTCGGGCTGGCCGAACTTGGCTGTGTCCGCAGCGATGATGAAATCGCACAGCATCGCAAGTTCGCACCCGCCGCCCAGCGCATAGCCCGCAACGGCAGCGATGATGGGCTTGCGGATCGCGCACACGCGGTCGTTCAGAGCACCAAAAAGGTTCGAGCTGTAGACATCCACAAAGCTCATCTCGGACATTTCCTTGATGTCCGCGCCCGCAGCGAACGCCTTATCCGACCCGGTGATGACGATGCAGCGCACTTTGTCGTTGCTATCCGCATCTTCCAATGCCGAGCACAATTCCTGCGCCAGTTGTGAGTTCAGCGCGTTCAGCGCATCGGGCCTGTCGAGCTTGATAAGGGCGACGTGGTCTTCGATTTCGACGATGATCGTCTCAAAAGCCATGAGGTGAAAGCTTCCGGTTGTTCCGTTCAGGTACGATTCCTTACCACGCGCATTCGCTGGATCAAGCTATCTTTGGCATTGCGCACAGTAGAAGGATGAGCGACCGGACTGGGTGATTCTTTTGATTGGAGCCCCACAACCGTCAGTTCTGCAGGGTTCTCCTTCACGGCCATAAACGTCAAAGCCGTGCTGAAAATATCCAAGTTCTCCATTGGCTTGACGGAAATCGCGTAGGGAAGATCCACCTGCTTCGATGGCGTCCTGCAATACCTTCCTGATGATGGGAACAAGTGCTGCGACTCGGGTCGCAGAAATTTGGCCGGCTTTGCGACGTGGCGACACTCCGGCTCGAAATAGCGCCTCGCACACGTAGATATTGCCCAGGCCGGCAACGATTCCCTGATCCAGCAGCGCCGATTTGATCGGAGTGTTCTTTCCCCGAAACGCGTCGATCAGATGTTGTTCGTGAAAATCATTACCCAAGGGTTCAGGCCCGAGGACAGACAGCAGCTTGTGATCGTCCGCAGTTGCTGTCTGCAACAGGTCCATCGCACCAAACCGGCGCGGATCGTTGAACGTGACACGTGCGCCATTGGCCATGTGAAAGACCACATGGTCATGTTTTTGGGTTATCGGATGTTCATGCACGAATTGTCCAAGCGGATCGCCGGATACGGTCATCCGGCCTGACATGCCCAAATGGATCAACAAGGTTTCACCACTGCTGAGATCGGCAAGGATGTATTTCGACCGACGACGCAATTTTTGAACCGTCTGCCCGGTCAACCGCTCGGCCATCCGTTCAGGGAAAGGCCAGCGCAGATTGGGGCGATTCACATCTGCCCGGTTGATCACTACGCCTTCCATCGCTGGGCTCAGGCCGCGTCTTACTGTCTCGACCTCGGGCAATTCCGGCATTACACGGCTCCTATTCCAAAGGGCCGCATTGTGCCCCGGTTCCAGAGCCCTATAACAGAGGCGAAATTCGAAAAACGGCAAGGCTAATGTCCGACAACAGCGACAAGACCACTCATTTTGGGTTCGAAACCGTACGTGAGGCTGAAAAGGCCGGGCGTGTACAGGGCGTGTTTAACTCGGTCGCCTCGAAATATGACGTGATGAACGATGTCATGTCGATGGGCATTCACAGGGTCTGGAAAGACGCGATGATGGACTGGCTTGCGCCGCGCCCAGGCCAGCGCCTGCTGGATGTCGCAGGTGGCACCGGAGATATCTCGTTCCGCTTTTTGAAACGCGCGGGCTATGGCCATGCTACCGTGCTGGACCTGACCGAACCGATGCTGGCCGAAGGCCGACAGCGTGCCGAGGCCGACCAGATGGCCGACAGCCTGAACTGGGTGGTCGGCGACGCGATGGCTCTGCCCTTCGACGACAACACATTCGACGTCTACACCATCTCGTTTGGCATCCGGAACGTGACCCGCCCGCAAGAGGCCCTGAACGAAGCATTCCGTGTGTTGAAACCCGGAGGCCGCCTGATGGTGCTGGAATTCAGCCAATTGCCCAATGACGGGCTGCAAAAGCTCTACGATCTTTACAGCTTCAACGTCATCCCGCGCATGGGGAAACTCATCGCTAATGACTACGACAGCTATCAATACTTGGTCGAATCGATCCGCAATTTCCCGGATCAGGAAACGTTTCTGGGCATGGTCCGTGCGGCCGGATTTGAAAATGCCAAGTACCGCAACCTGAGCATGGGCATCGCCGCGCTGCATTCCGGCTGGAAAATCTGATGCGCGGACCACACAACATCATTCGCCTGATCCGCACAGGCGCCACTCTTGAGCGCACAGGCGCCATGAACGTTGTGCTTGACGCGTTCGAGGCTCCGCGCGCACTGCGGTTTCTGGCGCATGCTTTGGGAAAACCGTTCCAATGGCTGGGTTACAAAGGCGATCCTGACATGCCCCCCGCCACAAGGGCGCTGACGGCGCTTGGACCGGCATACATCAAGTTTGGTCAGGTACTGTCGACCCGTCCCGATGTGGTCGGGGATGAGTTGGCCGAACAATTGCGCGTGCTGCAGGACAAGCTTCCCCCATTCTCCAAAGCCGAAGCCATGGCCGAGGTTGAAAAGGAACTGGGCCAGCCGGTTTCCGAAATATTCAGCGAGTTCAGTGAACCCATTGCCGCGGCCTCGATTGCTCAGGTCCACAAGGCCAAGCTGGTTAGTACCGGCGAAGACGTCGCCGTCAAAGTTCTGCGCCCAAACATTGAACGCGCCTTCCGCAAGGATGTAGACGCATTTTATTTCGCCGCTCGCATCGTGCAGCTATTCGCCCCCGGTGCGCGCCGCCTCCGCCCAATGGAGGTGATCGAACATTTCGACGGCGTGGTCCGCGGCGAGCTCGACCTGCGGCTGGAAAGCGCTGCCGCGTCGGAATATGCGGCCAACACCAAGTACGACGCAGGCTTCTGGCTGCCCCCGGTCGTCTGGTCCCTGTCTGCCCGCCGGGTGATGACGCTCAGCTGGGCCGACGGCGTTCCGCTGGGCGACAACACCGCGCTGGATGCTGCGGGGCACGACCGCGGCGATCTGGCGGAACGTGTGCTGCGCCTGTTCCTGTTGCACGCGCTGCGTGACGGTTTTTTCCACGCTGACATGCATCAGGGCAACCTGAAGGTCGCGGCAAATGGGGACATCATTGCCTACGACTATGGCATCATGGGTCATATCGACGAATATACCCGCCGGGTTTATGCCGAGATTCTCTTTGGCTTTATTCGCCGCGACTACAAGCGCGTGGCCGAAGTGCATTTCGAAGCTGGCTATGTCCCTGCCGACAGGGACGTCGACGAGTTTGCCCGCGCCCTGCGCGCGGTCGGAGAGCCTATCTTTGGCATGGATGCCACTCATATTTCGATGGGACGCCTACTGAATTACCTGTTCGAGGTGACAGAACGGTTCGGCATGGAAACCCGCACGGAACTGATCCTGCTGCAACGGACAATGGTGGTCGTCGAAGGCGTGGCGCGGTCACTGGACTCGCGCATCAACATCTGGGAAGTCGCGCGCCCGGTTGTCGAAGATTACATCAAGCAATCCATCGGTCCCCGCGCAGCACTACGGGATTTTGGCAAAACCGCCATGGTGCTGGCCCGATTTGGCCCGCGCCTGCCCGCTTTGGTGGAAAATGCGCTGATCGCGCAGACGCAAAAGGACGACACTCAAAACAAAGGCCTATCGGCGGCCATTCTTCCAGCAACCATCGGCGCCGCTGCTGGCGCCGCAATTGTCCTGATCCTGACAGCCTTCACCTAAGGCATATCCGTCAGCTTCATCTGGCCAAAATATCCTCGGGGCGAATCGCGCAAGCGCGATGGGGGGCAGACAGCCCCCCCTCTGCCCGATCCGGATCAGATCCGCTCGAAGGCAATGGCGATACCCTGTCCGCCACCAATGCACATCGTGACCAGGCCCTTCGATCCGCCGATGCGTTCCAGCTCGTACAACGCCTTAAGGGTGATGATCGCGCCTGTAGCGCCCACCGGGTGCCCCAAAGCAATCGCCCCCCCGTTCGGATTCACCTTGGCTGCATCCAGCCCCAGTTCTTTGTTTACGGCCAAGGCTTGCGACGCGAAGGCCTCGTTGCTTTCGATCACATCGAAATCCTCGATCGACAGGCCCGTACGCGCCAACAGGTTCTGTACAGCCGGAACCGGTCCGATCCCCATAACCTCGGGACGGACACCAGCGTGACCGTATCCCAGAATGCGCGCCTTGGGTTTCAAGCCAGCCTTTTCGGCAGCTTCTGCCGTTGCCAGAACCATCGCGGCTGCACCGTCGTTGATCCCTGATGCGTTACCGGCAGTCACCCGACCGTCCTTCTTGAACGCCGGGCGCAGTCCTGCCAGCGCGTCGGCCGAGGTCTGCTTGGGGTGTTCGTCGACCGTGAAATCGACCATGTCGCGTTTGACTTTGACCTGAACCGGCGCGATCTGGCTTTCAAAATAGCCGGCACCAATCGCCGCTGCCGAACGGGTCTGGCTGGCAAGGGCAAATTCGTCCATTTGCTCACGCGTGATCTGATGTTCATCCGCCACGTTCTCGGCTGTCACACCCATATGACCGGTGCCAAAGGGACAATTCAGGGCACCCAGCATCATATCGAGCGATTTAACATCCCCCATCTTCGCACCCCAGCGGGCCTGAGGAACGATGTAGGGGCTGCGCGACATGCTTTCGGCACCTCCAGCCACGGCAAATTCTGCATCACCCAACATCAGAGACTGCACAGCGGACACAATCGCCTGCGCCCCGGACCCGCACAGGCGGTTCACATTCATCGCAGGTGTTTCGTTCGGAATGCCCGCTTGTTTTGCAGCGGCGCGCGACAGGTACATATCGCGTGGCTCGGTGTTGATCACGTGGCCAAAAACAACGCTGCCGATCTGGGTCGGTTCGACCCCTGAACGTTCCATCGCCGCTTCTGTCACCACGGTCGCAAGATCAATCGGCGCGGTTGATGCCAGCGCCCCGCCAAACGTACCAATCGCGGTGCGGGCACCATCAAGAATCACGATGTCTTTCATGTCTCTACTCCTCCGGAATTTGACGGCACTATGCATCTGCGGCATCAGGCTGTCCCATGGAACGTACCGTCACAAGCAGAATTGACATATGACGGACAAACGCGCATGAGATTCCGTCATGACGGAAAACCCAGATGATATCCTGACACGCCTGCCCGCACGCCTGAAAGAGGCGCGCAGAGCCAAGGGCCTGTCGCTTGAAGCCGTGGCAAATCTTAGCGGCGTATCCAGATCGATGGTCAGTCAGATCGAGCGGGGCGAAAGCAGCCCAACGATCTCGACCCTGTGGAACCTGACCCGTGCGCTACAGGTGGATTTCGCGGGTCTTCTGGAGGAAGCGAACAGCACGAACCAGATCGAAGTCCTTAGGAAATCCGAGGTGCCCAGTATCGACAACATGGGCCAAAACTGCCGGATTCGCATTCTTTCACCGCCCGAGGAAGCCGGTGGTCACGAGGTCTACGATATTGAGTTTGACAAAGACGGCGCACTAAACAGCCAGCCTCACGCCCGTGGAGCCAGAGAGCAGTTGACCGTGCTGGAAGGTGCCGTTCGTGTGACCTCCGGTACGGCTGTCAGTGATCTGCAGAAGGGTGATACCGCACGCTATGCGGCGGATGTCGCGCATTCGATTGTTGCTAACGGGGCAGCGCGGGTCTTCCTGATCGTTAAAAACGCCTGACACCTGCAAAATCCGTATTCACGGAAATTTTTCCCGTATATTGTCATTCCCCTATTTGGGAATTATGTCCGCTATGTTAGATATGCGACTCAGATAAACGGAGACCGCCATGGCAGATGCATTCTTGTCCCACATTACGGACACCCTCGCGCAGATCGAATCTGAGGGTCTGTACAAGCGCGAACGAATGATCACCTCGCCTCAGGGCGGTGAGATTACGGTGGGCGACCGGAAGGTCATCAACTTGTGCGCCAACAACTATCTTGGCCTGGCCGATCATCCTGCTCTGATAGAGGCCGCCAAAGGCGCGATGGAACCCAAGGGGTTCGGCATGGCTTCGGTCCGCTTCATCTGCGGTACGCAGGACATTCACCGTGAGTTGGAACAGAGGCTGGCCAAATTCCTGAACAAGGACGATTCGATCCTGTTCGCAGCTTGTTTCGATGCCAACGGCGGCCTCTTTGAGCCCTTGTTAGGGCCTGAAGACGCCATCATCTCGGACAGCCTGAACCACGCCTCGATCATCGACGGTGTGCGGTTGTGCAAAGCCAAGCGCTATCGGTACATGAACAATGACATGAACGATCTTGAGGCTTGGTTGAAACAAGCGCGCGAGGATGGTGCTCGGCACATCATGATCGCGACCGATGGCGTGTTCTCAATGGATGGCTATCTGGCCAACCTGCCAAAAATTCGCGAGCTGGCGGACAAATACGATGCGATCGTCATGGTGGATGACTGCCACGCCACCGGCTTCATGGGGCCAAGCGGGGCGGGCACGCCGGATCACTTCGGTGTCGACGTGGACATTCTGACGGGAACCTTGGGCAAGGCACTTGGGGGGGCTATCGGCGGTTACATCGCCGGGCCGCAGCCAGTGATCGACCTGCTACGGCAGCGGGCACGGCCCTATCTGTTCTCAAACTCGCTGCCACCCTCCATCGTCGCCGCCGGATTGGAAGCAATCCGCCTGGTCGAAGAGGGCGACATGCTGCGCGCGCAACTGTTCGGCAACGCGAAGTACTGGCGTGCAGGATTGGAAAATCTGGGCTTTGACCTCCTGCCAGGCGAACACCCGATCATTCCAGTCATGTTGGGTGAGGCGCAGCTGGCGCAAGATATGGCGTCGCGCCTGTTCGACGAAGGCGTCTATGTCTCGGGCTTCTTTTTCCCAGTGGTCCCACGTGGTCAGGCACGGATTAGAACACAGATGAATGCGGCTCTAACAAAGGACGATTTGGACCGTGCGCTGTCCGCCTTTGGCAAGGTCGGCAAAGAACTGGGAGTGATCTGATGCGCCCCAACACAATGAAAGCTTTGGAGAAATCCAAACCCGAGGAAGGCCTGTGGATGGTGCAGGCCCCTGTGCCCGAAATCGACGCGGACGAGGTTCTGATCCGCATCAACAAGACCGGCATCTGCGGAACGGATATTCATATCTGGAACTGGGATGACTGGGCTGCGGCCACAGTGCCGATCCCGATGATCACGGGCCACGAATTCGCGGGTGAGATCGTCGAAATCGGGCGTAATGTCACCGGTCTGGAGATCGGCCAGCGCTGTTCTGGCGAAGGTCATTTGATCACAACCGACAGTCGCCAAAGCCGCGCGGGCAAGTTCCATCTGGATCCTGGTACACGGGGCATTGGTGTGAATGAACAGGGGGCCTTTGCCCAATACTTGAAACTTCCTGCCTTCAACGTGGTACCCTTGCCTGAAGACGTACCTGACGAAATCGGAGCCATTCTCGATCCTTTGGGCAACGCCGTTCATACTGCGCTCAGCTTCGACCTGCTGGGCGAAGACGTTCTGATCACGGGCGCAGGCCCTATCGGTATCATGGCAGCCGCTGTCGCGCGGCATGCAGGCGCACGGCATGTGGTGATAACCGATATCAACCCGGATCGTCTAAAGCTGGCCGAACACGTCGTGCCCACCCTGCGGTCCGTGGATGTCAGCAAGGAAGACCTGCAAGACGTCATCACCGAGCTTGGAATGCAGCAGGGGTTTGACGTTGGCTTGGAGATGTCCGGTTCGCAAGCTGCACTGGACCAGATGGTCGAGGCGCTGGTGATGGGCGGTAAAATCGCCTTGCTGGGCATTCCCCCCGGAAAATCCCCAGTTGATTGGAGCCGTATCGTCTTCAAGGCCATCACCATCAAAGGTGTTTATGGGCGTGAAATGTTCGAAACATGGTACAAGATGATCGCCATGTTGCAGAACGGTCTGGACGTCAGCCGGGTCATTACGCACCAGATGAAGGTCGACGATTTCGCCGCAGGTTTTGACGCGATGAAATCAGGTCAGTCCGGCAAAGTTGTTCTGGACTGGACTTAACGCTCTGGAATTGCGCGGGGTCAGACCCTAAACAGGGGTGAACTCGGGCGTTTGGAGGAGCACATGGGCGACAAGGACCGGTATCTGGAACGCGGGATCGAGGACACTCTGGTCACTGATTTTGCGGAAACCCATCGCAAGAGCTATGGCGACTTCCTGCAGCTCAAGACCCTGTTGAACCTGCAAAAAACGTTTCAGGACCCTGCGCAGCCGGATGAGATGCTGTTCATCATCATCCATCAGGTCAGCGAGCTGTGGCTGAAACTGATGCATCACCAACTGGTCGAGGTGCGCCGGTTCCTGCAACAGGATGAATTCGGCCCCGCGATGAAGAACCTCGACCGGGTCAAGGCGATTCAGCGGCAACTGATCTCGGCTTGGGAAACGCTGCTGACCATGACGCCAGCCGACTACATGACCTTCCGCGAGGCGCTTGGTAGTTCTTCGGGCTTTCAAAGTTACGGCTATCGTCAGATTGAGTTCATTTTGGGCAACAAGGATGCCTCGACCCTGAAGGTTCACGCACATGATCCCGAAGTGATGGCAATGCTAGACGCCGCACTGACAAAACCGTCGCTGTATGACGAGGCGCTGCACATGTTGTCCCGTCAGGGTTTCGATGTGCCGGATGACTTGTTGAACCGGGACTATGCGCAGCCTTATTCCGGCGACAACCGCGTGGTGAAGATATGGGGGCAGGTGTTCCGCAACACGGACCGTTATTGGGATCTTTATGCGCTAGCCGAAAAGCTGATGGACGTCGAATCCCTGTTCCAACGCTGGCGTTTTGACCATGTCACGGCTGTGGAACGTGTCATCGGCAACCAACCCGGCACGGGTGGATCCAGCGGCGTGTCCTTTCTGCGCAAGGCCCTGGATTTACGCTTCTTCCACGACCTCTACGATGTGCGCACCGAATTGATGTATGCGGGGCAGGAGTAGGCGATGCTGTATCGAGGGTTCTCTCAGGATGAGCTGGAGCGTGAATACGCCCCTAGTTCGATGATCGGTGGCGATCTGACACCCTATCTAGACAGCTATACCGCACTCAGCGCGCAGCACCGGGCGAGGATGGACGTGAAGGAAAACGTCGCCTATGGCGATTCGCCGGCGCACGTGCTGGATTTCTTTCCCGCGAAAGGAGCAGGCGCGCCTCTGCACGTCTTTGTTCACGGCGGATATTGGCAAGCGCTCAGCCAGCGCGAATCGGCGATGATGGCCCCTGCACTGTTTGAGGCCGAGCAATCCTTTGCCACGTTGAATTACACGTTGGCCCCGGATGCGCGGCTGGATCAAATGGTCAACGAATGCCGCGATGCCCTGCTTTGGCTGGCAGAGAACGCGTTCAATTTGGGCTTTGATCCGTCGCGGATCACCCTATCGGGGCATAGTGCTGGCGCGCATCTGGTGGCCATGGTCATGGCGACCTCGGCGGATGCGTTGGCCCGCGCGGGATTGCGCGTGCGCGATGTTATCCTGATCAGCGGCGTCTATGATCTGGAACCGATCAGCCTGACCTCGGTGAATGACCCACTGCAGCTGACCCCGGTCGAAGTGCACGATCTGTCCCCGATCCTGCACCTGCCACCCCCCGGTCCTCGCTATCACGTGACAGTGGCGGAACGGGACACGCCGGAATTCATCCGCCAAAGCCGTGATTATGCAGAAGCCCTACGCAAAGGCGGGCATTCGGTCAGCTTCGATTTGCTAAAGGGCATGCAGCACTTCGATATCATCATGCATCGAGGGACGTTTTTGCCGGCAAATCGGTAGTCAAAGGCATTGAAAATCAACTGATTTGGTATTTTCCCTGGAAATTAGCACGACCATTACAAACCTTACATATGTGGCCAAGCTTCGAACGCCCGGTTCGAGCCTAAAGCAGTTGTTACAAAATTGGCTTTGGCCAAAGGACTTCATCTGGAACTCAGTCCAGCGTGTTCTTGTAGACTTTGCCGTCTTTCATGATCAGATCGAAATTCTCATGCGGGTCTGCGATCAGGTCGATATCTTGCAGCGGATTGCCGTCCACAAGGATTAAGTCGGCATAAGCGCCCTTTGCGATTACACCCAAATCACCTTGTTGATAGGGGTGGCGCGGGCCTGAGAGTTTGAGCATTTCAGCATTGGTTGAAGTCGCCATTTTCAGCACCTCGTATGGCGTGTACCAGCGCTGCAATTTGGCAAGGAACGCGCCTTGACGTTCGGCCAGTTTGGGATCGAACAGGATGTCGGTGCCGAAAGCGACTTTCACGCCAACTTCTTTCGCCGTTTTGTAGGTGAAATCTGTACCGTTGGTGACGTCGATCCATTTCTGCTGGCTAACAGGGTCGTCGAAAGAAAAGCCATCCTCGTCATCCAGCAGGGGCTGCACTGACAACCAAACTTCATTGTCGCGCATCAGTTCC
This sequence comes from Ruegeria atlantica, assembly GCF_947495585.1. Taxonomy (GTDB): domain Bacteria; phylum Pseudomonadota; class Alphaproteobacteria; order Rhodobacterales; family Rhodobacteraceae; genus Ruegeria; species Ruegeria atlantica_G. The sequence continues at coordinate 108,441 of NZ_CANLZK010000007.1, forward strand.
ATCGTTTCGCGGCTCATCAAAAAGCCATGCTCGATGGACTTAACGCCTGCGGCAACGGCAATTTCCACGGCCTCGTCCGTGAAGACATGAGATGCAACATAGGTGTTGTAGGTGTCGGCCACCTCTACGAAAGCCTCGATTTCGGCCTTGGTGTATTGGCGTACATCCAGTGGGTCATAAGTGGATGACACCCCGCCACCGGTGGAAATCTTAAGCTGGCTTGCGCCCATGCGCATGATTTCACGCGCGCGCTTGACCACTTCCGGAACACCATCAGCCTGCGCCATCAAACCAACGCTGTACCAGTACCATTGCGAATCCGCGCCGTTCGTCGGAACCGCTTGGTAGGGGCGATAGTCAAAGTGGCCGCCGGTTTGTGTCACGGGTGGGCCGGACGGCAGGATACGGGGGCCTTCGATCTCGCCTACGTCAATCATCCGTTTTATGGCAAATGAATTGCCGCCAACGTCGCGCACCGTTGTAAAGCCGCGCATTAACGTGCCTTCGGACCCGATGGCACCCCGCACCGCGACCTCAAGAATATCGCCGGTCACAACCACACTCTGCGGATTGCAACAGTAAAGCGTGTGCCAGTGTACGTCGATCAGGCCCGGCATCAACGTGCGCCCGCCGCCATCGATGACGATACCATTGGCGACGGCGAGGGGTTCTGAGGACACATCTGTGATCAGATTGTCGGTTACAACGACATTGGCATTTGCAATCATTTCCTCATTCACACCATCAAACACGTTGACGTTTGTGAACAGTATCGGTCCCCCATCCTGGGAGAGCGCTTGCGAACTGGTTATTGCAAGAACAATCGACGAAACCGCCGCTAGTTTGGGGAAATGCATTTTCAATTCCTCAGAAAATTCTGTCGGAGACATCATCCCAGCGGAAACAAGCTTTTTCAAGGATTCCGTCACTTTTCTGCAAGGTCGGCTTCGTCCGCACAGCCAACATTGAAGTCAGACTCATCTCATAATTAGGGCAGGATCGCAAAACGAACCGTACTGACTGGATTCAGAAAATCTCATACGTACAATCGAAGGTTCGCAACCATTCACAAAAACAAAACAGCGGCCCGAGTGGGCCGCTGTTTTTTGTTTTACTGTACTACCGGATCAATCCAGCGTCCGGGTGACCTCTTCGCGTTCGAAGATTTCGATCACGTCGCCTGCACGGATATCGTCGTAGTTCTCGAACGCCATCCCGCATTCCTGACCCGACTGAACCTCGGCCACTTCGTCCTTGAAGCGTTTCAGCGTCTTCAGCGTGCCTTCGTGGATCACCACGTTGTCGCGCAGCAGGCGGACACCTGCGGAACGACGCGCCACGCCTTCGGTGACCAGACAGCCAGCAACCTTGCCGACGCCGGTAACCTTGAAGACTTCGCGGATCTCGGCGTAACCGATGAATTTTTCGCGGATCTCGGCGCTCAGCAAGCCCGATGCGGCGGCTTTCACGTCATCGACCAGGTCGTAGATCACCGAGTAGTAGCGGATTTCCACGCCCTTCTGGTTCGCCGTGTTCCGCGCCGACGCATTGGCACGCACGTTGAAGCCCAGGATCGGCGCACCGGATGCTTCGGCCAGACCGACATCGGTTTCGGTAATAGCACCAACGCCCGAGTGCAGCACGCGCACGCGCACCTCGTCGTTGCCGATCTTCTCCATCGCCTGAACGATGGCCTCAGCCGAGCCCTGAACGTCTGCTTTCATCAGAATTGGCAGTTCGTTGACGTTCTCGTCTTCCTTGGCTTTCTGCATCAGCTGCTCAAGGGTCGTTGCGGCGCCAGCGGCAGCGCGTTTGTCCTTGGCGGCTTGTTCGCGGTATTCCGCGATCTCGCGGGCCTGCGCTTCGGTCTCGGTCACGTTCAGAACGTCGCCAGCCTCGGGCGTGCCGTTCAGACCCAGAACCTCGACAGGAACCGAGGGGCCAGCTTCCTTGACGCGTTCACCCTTGTCATTGATCAGCGCTCGGACTTTACCGTATTGCTCACCCACGACGAAGATATCGCCCTGACGCAGCGTGCCGTTCTGAACCAGAACAGTGGCGACGGGTCCGCGACCCACGTCCAGCTGTGCCTCGATCACGGCACCCTGGGCGGCGCGATTCGGGTTGGCTTTCAGCTCCAGAATCTCGGACTGCAGCGCGATGGCTTCCAGCAGCTCATCCAGACCCTGACCGGTGATGGCAGAGACTTCGACGTCCTGAACTTCACCCGACATTTTCTCGACGATGACTTCGTGCTGCAGCAGATCGGTGCGCACTTTGTCCGGATTCGCGCCCGGCTTGTCGACCTTGTTGATCGCCACGATCATCGGCACTCCGGCCGCTTTCGCGTGGTTGATCGCTTCGACCGTCTGCGGCATCACCGCGTCATCGGCGGCAACAACCAGAACCACGATATCCGTGACTTGAGCACCGCGCGAGCGCATCGAGGTAAAGGCCGCGTGACCCGGCGTATCCAGGAAAGACAGCGTGGTGCCGCTATCGGTTGTCACCTGATAGGCACCGATGTGCTGGGTGATGCCACCCGCCTCGCCTGCCACAACCCGCGCATCGCGGATCGCATCCAGAAGCGAGGTTTTGCCGTGGTCAACGTGACCCATGATGGTGATGACCGGAGGGCGCGATTTCAGATCTTTGTCGTCGTCTTCGACCTCTTTGATGACGTCCTCGACATCCGAATCAGAGACACGGGTCACTTTGTGACCGAATTCTTCGATGATCAGCTCGGCTGTATCGGCGTCAATGGTCTGGTTCTGCGTGACCATCATGCCCATGTTCATCAGCGATTTGACAACGTCTGCCACACGCTCGGCCATACGGTTGGCCAGCTCTGACACTGTGATCGCCTCGGGCAGCTGTACGTCGCGGATTACCTTTTCGCGCTCGACCGTACCACCCATGGCTTTCTGACGCGCCCGCTCCTGCTTGCGCTTCATCGCCGCCATAGAGCGGTGACGATTGCCTTCGCCGCCCGTGGCCTGACCCAGTGTCAGCTTGCCGGACCGGCGGTTGTCATCACGGCCTTTGCCACGATTTCCGCGCTGTTCACGCTCGCGATCGTTTTTCCGCGGCGTTGCAGCCGGCGCAGGCTTGTTGGCCGGGCTGCGCGGAGCAGCCGCCTTGGGCTCCGCCGGTGCAGCCGGAGCAGCAGCGCGTTGGGCCGCAATTTCAGCCTCTTTGCGCTTGCGATCTTCTTCTTCGGCCTTGGCACGTGCACGTTCTTCGGCCTCACGCTGTTCGCGTTCCTTAGCCTCTTGTTCCGCACGACGACGGGCGCGTTCTTCTTCACGCGCTTTTTCAGCTGCCTCGCGGGCGGCGGCCTCTTCGACCTCGCGGGCTTTGGCAGCCTGCAGCGCCTTCATCCGGCGGGCCATCTCCGCATCGGAAATCCCGGCAGGGCGGCGCGACGGATCACCCGAGGGCGTTGCTCCGCCACCCGGCTTGCCGGCACCCGGCTTGGGAACCACCACGCGCTTGCGTTTGGTCTCCACCACGACATTCTTGGTACGTCCGTGGCTGAAACTTTGTTTCACATTTCCGGGGCGTGCCCCGCCACGAAGACCCAATGTCTTTTTGCCGTCATTATCGCTCATAAAGCTTCTTACCCTTCCGCGCGGCCCCTGCCGCCGTCATCCGTTTCGCGCAAGCCACGCAGGCGCTGCGCTTCCTCTACAACACGTTTGGCGAGTCCGCCAGAGGCGAGCGCCGCATGAATCACGGTTTGGCGCCCAAATGCCTGTCCCAGCTCGTCCGCCGTCAGCCAGCCGATGTATGTTCCGAAGTGCGGCGTACTCAGTTTCGACTTGCCGCGCCCTGATCCATCAGAGGCTTGTATCAGTACCTGGGCCTCTTCCCGGTCCAGCCACGTCTTGACCTTTTCGTAACCGGCGATCGCATCACCGGATTTGCGCGCAAGGCTCACCAACTCGATCACACGGCGCGCAATCTGACGCTCAACTTCATCCGCGAGATCGTTGGGCACACTGACTTGCGCCTTGAAACCACGTGCAAACAGCTTTTTGCCCACGGCCTTGTCCAGCGCGCTGCGATCCGCCGCGACATAGACGCCACGTCCCGGCAGTTTTGCCGCGACATCCGGAAAGACCTGACCATCCGGCCCCGTCACAAAGCGGATTAACCCATATTTAGGTTGAACCTCGCCCGTGGCGATGCACTTGCGTTCAGGTCCTTCGGACCGATCCTTATGGACGCCACCGCGACCCATTTGCGCCACCCGAAGCCTGAGATCAGGCCTCGGCCTCCTCTTCGGTAACTTCTTCTTCGGCCTGCTCCAACTCAGCAGGATCGACCCAGCCCAGCATGATCCGAGCTGTCATGACCAGATCCTGCGCCTCTTCCAGCGTTACACCGAAAGGTTCCAGAACACCGTCATCTTTGATTCGCTGGCCGTCGACCGTGGTCCAACCACCGGCCAGTTCCCAGTCAGCGCAGGTGGCGAAGTCTTCCAGATTCTTCACATCGTCCTTGGCCAGCGCTTCAACCATCTGGGGTGTCAGGCCTTCGAATTCAATAAGACTGTCTTCGGCACCCAACGCGCGGGCGCTTTCCAAAGCTGCCTTTGCCTTTGCTTCCAGATATTCGCGCGCCCGTGTTTGCAACTCTTGCGCGGTGCCTTCGTCAACGCCGTCGATCACCAGCAGTTCTTCGATTTCCACATAGGCTACCTCTTCGAGGTTGGTGAAGCCTTCGGACACCAGCAACTGGGCAAAGAACTCATCCAGATCCAGGCTGTCCATGAACAGCTGGGTGCGGGCTTCGAATTCTTTCTGACGACGCGCCGATTCTTCGGCCTCGGTCATGATGTCGATATCCAGATTGGTAAGCTGGCTGGCCAGACGCACGTTCTGACCGCGGCGACCGATGGCCAGCGAAAGCTGTTCCTCGGGAACCACAACCTCGATTTTGCCGGCTTCTTCGTCCAGAACCACCTTGGAAACCTCAGCAGGCTGCAGCGCATTCACCAGGAAGGTCGGTTGATCTTCGTTCCACGGAATAATGTCGATTTTTTCGCCCTGCAGCTCGTTCACAACGGCCTGCACGCGGCTTCCGCGCATACCAACGCAAGCACCAACGGGATCAATCGAACCGTCATAGGAAATCACGGCGATCTTGGCGCGCGAACCGGGGTCACGGGCCACGGCCTTGACCTCGATAATGCCGTCATAGATTTCCGGCACTTCCATCTTGAACAGCTCGGCCATGAATTCCGGCGCGGTGCGCGACAGGAAGATCTGGTGGCCACGAACTTCGCGGCGCACTTCCTTGATATAGGCACGCACACGGTCATTCGGACGATAGCTTTCGCGACCGATCTTGTCATTGCGGCGCAGAACGGCCTCGGCACCGCCCAGATCGACGATGACGTTGCCAAATTCTTCGCGCTTGACCGCACCGTTGATGATGGTGCCTGCCCGATCCTTGAAATCTTCGTACTGACGGTCGCGCTCGGCTTCGCGAACCTTCTGCAGAATCACCTGCTTTGCGGATTGTGCCGCGATACGGCCCATTTCAACCGGCGGCACTTCTTCAACGAAGACATCACCAACCGAAGGCGTTTCCATATACTGTTTGGCCTGCTCGACGGTCATCTCGGCCTGATAGTTTTCCAGCTCTTCATCCTCGACCACGGTGCGTACGCGGGTGAATGTCGCTTTGCCGGTCTTGCGATCGATGGAAACGCGGATGTCCATTTCGGCGCCGTAACGGCTCTTGGCAGCGCGGGCGAGCGATTCTTCCATCGCTTCGACAACCAGACCGGGGTCGATCATCTTTTCGCGGGCCACGGCCTCGGCGGTCTGCAGCAGCTCCAGCTGGTTGGCTGAGGTGATTGCCATCAGTTCGTCTCCTCTTCGGACCCTTCGGTCTCAATCTCGTCGAAAGCGTTTTCGTTCAGGGCACCGGCGTCTTTGCGCTGGCGCAGCATTTCCTTGATCAGGTCGTCGGTCAGGACCAGCTTGGCATCGCTTAGCCAGTCGAATTGCAGACCGATGGTGATCGTCTCGTCCCCCTCGGTGAGATTGATCAGGACCTCATCTCCTTCGATCCCGGCCAGCTCACCCTTGAAACGGCGGCGCCCGTCGATCAGTTCGGCGGTTTCGATCTTGGCCTCATATCCTTCGAACGCCTCAAAATCCTTGAGACGGGTCAGGGGGCGGTCGATGCCGGGGCTGGACACTTCCAGCGCATAGGCGTCAAGGATCGGATCCTCAACATCCAACGTGGCGCTGACCGCGTTCGAAATCTCGGCGCAATCATCCACTTCGATACCGCCATCAGGCTTGTCAGCCATGATCTGCAGCGTGGTTTGTTTGCCGCTCATCAGGCGGATACGCACAAGTTCATACCCCAGATCCTCGATCACGGGGGTGATGATCTCGGCCAGTCGCCGGTCGATGGCTGCTTTGGCTATCAGGTCATTTGTCATCTGGTACTCTACCCTGTCAGTCGGGCACAAAAAAACGGGCGCGCGGCCCGTCGATCTTTTCCGGTGGAGCCCCGGACCGAAGCCCGACACGCCGCTGTTAACGGCCATATAGCCAAGCGACTGCAAGATTGCAAGCCCAAGCGCCAGGATGGGCAATCACAATATCAGTCTGACAAAATCCACTCGCCATTTTCACACAGGTAAGGACCAACGCGGTCCCCGTCTTCGTAGACCTCGCCGTCAAACAGGCATTGACGTCCCTGGGCATGTGCCACGCCTGACAGAGCGACGGACACAAATGCTATAGTGGCAGCCAGAACAGCAAGTTTTTTCATTGAAAGCTCCTATTCCGCCGAAGATGCAAAAAGCGCAGGCTGCGTGTTGCGCGGGTAGATAATCACCGACAGAGTGCCCCTGCCCTGAAACCGCTCGGCATCCGCCATCCGCGGCGGGAAGAGTTGATCAAAGGCCACCCGGTTCAGCCCCAGCTTCATTTCCGAACCCGACAGAAACTCGAACGGTGTCCGCGCGGCGCAAGAATGAAAAACAGGATTTTGCCGAACCGTGAACTGACGCATGATATTGGATGACCCGCCGGTCGGCTTGATCAAGACGGTGATCCCCGGTTTCAAAAAACTGTCGGGGCAGGTGTACACCATCGGTTTTTCGTTACCATTTGTGTAATGCAACAACACACCCTCGGCCGTTACCTCGTGCTTGAAGGGGCTGAACACGGTCTCTTGCTGAATGAAGTTGGTGTAGAGCGTGGCAAATAGCTGACTGTCATCATGCGGTTCGGACTTTATGCCCTCGTACAGATCAGCGATGGCCTGCCACATCCGTGAATCCGCCCCACGCAGCGTTCCGGGCAGCGAAAACGGACCTTCCAGATCATACAGAACGTCGCGTAGGCCGGCCGACAGGGGATCGTCTTTTTCCAGTCCTCTAATCTCGTGAACCAGATCCGAATCGTTCAGAGCATAATATCCGTGCGACTTCAGCGTGCGGGTCAAAGCCCGCATATCGGACAGTTTCCGCGCTGTCGTCTCTGCACTATCTTCCGGGGTCGCCTCTACGGCCTCAAAACCCTTGTCCAGCAACTGAGTCAGCGACTGCCCTTCGCGAGCATCCAGCTCTATCGTCCCGTTTTTGCTGACTTTTACGGTAACGTCTTTACCTGATTTCAGGGCAAACACCGCAACAACCGCCAATGCTACGGACAAAATGGAAATTGATATATTCTTTAAGCCTTAAACCCTCATGGGAATTCTCCCATTTTCGAAACAATTAAGCTAATACAGCGCGTACAATAGCAAAATTTTGCACAAAGTAGAAGTCAGGCGAATTTTCAGCGCTTAGATCAACCACCAACGCTCGGCAATGCGGCCATCATCCAGAGGGCGATCCGTTCCGATCTGACGGGGCATGCCGACATGCCCTGCAACAGCCAGCGCCATATCGGATTCGCTTGGGAAAAAGCGCAATCCGCGGTGCGGGCTGAACCCGCCGCCCTGTGGCAGCGCTGCGATATCCACAAAGCCGTCCCGCAGCGCCTCGGTCCGCACACGCGCATCGGGTATGACGATAATCTCCAGGGTTTCGGCCCAGCCGGCCGATCCGTCCTTGTAATGACCCGCCACACGACGCCCAAGGAAATGACGATCATCCTCCGCCCGTTCAACTCGGTAGCATCCGGTGCCGTTCGCCGCCTGCAAGGGCGTGACACCTTGCCCGTTGCGCGTAATAACGAACCTGCTGTCGGCCAAAAGGAAGGGTAGACCCGGGTTGGCCTGAGCCAACTCCAGACGCACGCGATTATCTGACAAGGCGTCGACCTGCCCGACATCGCCCAGAACCGCCATCACATCCCTTACATCAAGGACTGCGCCATCGTGAAAACGAGCGTTCTCGCGCAGATCAAAGCTCCAGATGCGGGCTTGGGAATCAGTTTGCCAACCGGTCGCAAGCTCTCCGCGCAGGGTGCCGTCGGGTGCAATCTCGGTCAGGGTGTCGAACACGGCCCCACGGGCAACCTGCTCCAAACTGTCATCGCGGGGCACGGCAAGGCGCAGCGTACCACCCACTTTGGGCGTATCGGCCAAAGACGCACCGGTCGCCGCAAGCAGAGCGGCAGCAGCACCGGAAGCAAACAGAGCACGACGGTCGATGCGGGTCATACTGCGCCCTCCGCCACGCGGTCCATGATGCGAACCAATTCCGCGCTAATTCCGGGTTCGGACAGCGCGTGCCCGGCCTGACGCACCATCTTCAGCTCGGCATTGGGCCACAGCTGGGCAAGGTTCCACGCGGCCTGAGGCGGACAGATCATGTCATACCGCCCCTGCACGATATGGCCGGGAATATGTGCGATTCTGTCCATCTGGTCCAGAATCTGCCCGTCGCGTTCAAGAAACGCGCGGTTGATGAAATAGTGATTCTCAAGCCGCGCAAAGGCGCGCGCGTATTCGCCGGGGCTTTCCCCGGTTGCGCCATGTGAATGGATTGAGGCCAGCGCATTTTCCCAACTGGACCAGGCCCGGGCATACAGGATCTCGGTCGCGCGATCCCCCGAGAACAGGCGCTTGTTAAATGCGCCTATGGTGTCACTCAGCTCATTGTCGGACAGAAGAGCGGTGAACTTCGCCCATTGCTCCGGCCAGAACTTGCCCGCGCCGCCGCCGTAAAACCAATCCAACTCGGCCTGCGTCGCCAGGAACACACCGCGCAGTACCAGGCGATTGACCCGATCCGGGTGGGACTGCGCATAGACCAGCGCAAGCGTCGCCCCCCAGCTGCCGCCAAAGACGATCCAGTCGTCGATATCCAGCAGGGTTCGCAGACGTTCGATATCGTCCACCAGATGCCAAGTGGTGTTGTCTGTGACCGACGCGTGGGGCCGCGACCGTCCGCATCCGCGCTGATCAAACAGAATCACCCGAAAGACGTCCGGATCAAAATAGCGCCGCATCGCGGGGCTGCAGCCACCGCCCGGGCCTCCGTGCAGAATCACCACCGGAATGCCGTTGGGATTGCCGCATTGTTCCATATAGATACGGTGTCCGTCGCCCACATCAACCATGCGCTGATCGAAAGGATCGATCGGCGGGTACAGATATTGAACTGCGCGCTTTTGGTCCGGGTACTTGTCCATTATGGCCCTATATAGTCCTTAAGCGTAAAAGAGCATACGGAGACAGGAATGCAAGCGCATCCGAACACGGTTGACCCTTCCGAGATCGCAAAATTCGAAGCGATGGCCGCAGAATGGTGGGACCCGCATGGAAAATTCAAACCACTGCACATGCTCAACCCCTGTCGGCTGGATTATATCACACAGCAGATCGCGGGCGAATTCGATCGCGATTTGAAGTCGCCAAAGCCCTTCGAGGGCCTGCGTTTGCTGGATATCGGCTGCGGCGGCGGCTTGCTCAGCGAACCGATGGCGCGGCTGGGGGCCGAAGTCGTTGGTGCCGATGCTGCAGAAGGCAACCTGCCTGTCGCGCGCATCCATGCCGAGCAATCCGGTTTGGACATCGACTACCGCCACACCACAGCCGAGGACATGGCCGCTGCGGGTGAACAATTCGACGTGGTGCTGAACATGGAGGTGGTCGAGCACGTCGCCGACCCCCTTGGCTTTCTGACCGCGTCGCAGCAGTTATTGAAACCGGGTGGCCTGCTGATCTGCTCCACCATCAACCGCAACCCGAAGTCCTATGCTATGGCGATCTTCGGGGCCGAGGTCGTGATGCGCTGGTTGCCGCGCGGCACGCACGAGTGGAACAAGTTCATCACCCCCGATGAGCTGTTCGACTTGCTGCGCCAAGCCGGGCTAGAGCCGGTGGACCGGAAGGGGTTTGTCTTCAACCCGATCCTTTGGAGCTGGTCGATCTCGGACCGGGATCTGAGCGTGAATTATGTGACGGCGAGTGTGAAACCGGGGTGAGCGTAGGATGTGGTGTGAGTCCAAGCACCCCTGCTACGACAGCTCAAAAAAAGCGACATTCCTGCGCGTTAAAGCCAGTTACTCCAGCGGATTTGAACGCGGCATACAACTCGTCTGAAGCGATCAAAAAGTTACGAAGACGCTTTTCCGTCCAAAGATGGCGACCTTGTACAACGCTCTTACGCCACGTCATGCGAGGTGGTCGAACCTTAGGTAACAAAACTTTGCGTTCTACTACACTCCCATCGTCAAGTTTGCGCTTTTTGATACGCAAAGATACATCCGATTCCTCCACGACAAGCGCACCATCAAGAACGTTTTCCTTCCCGATTTGAAATCGAAAGTAGGACCTGTCGGCCAACTGATTGCCGCTTCTAGTGACAATCGTCTCATAGAACTGATGCACGGATGGCTCCAGTTCCTCGATTAACCGACGCGCGGTCTCACCCACATAAATGTCGTTATACAGATAGCTGGCGAATTCTGGCAAAGGCTCAGGAGCTTTGATAATATCAAGCCGGAATGGGACCAAATCCGGCGGTATATCGGCGACAAAACCCGATACACCGTGAGAATCGATGGGATTGTGACCGTTGGAGTATCCCCCGTCTAAATCCAAACGAATATTCCCGGATTTAACATCCAATATCCAAGGCATCACTTAGCTTCCTGCTCGCTGGTCGTTAGCCAGAATTTTCAATTTTCTGCGTAGGTCAGCTGACCAGTGATCAGCTCAAGAAGTAGCCCCTACTCCCCCTCCAGCTGCAACCGCAAATCCCGCAATACGGGCAACGTGCTGCGCACGCGTTCCAGTCCCAGCTCTCCGACCACGCGGTTGATCAGCGGCGCGATCGACGCAATCGCCTGATCCCGTGCCCTGCGACCGGCGGGGCTGATCGCGACCATCTTTCGGCGGGCATCGTCCCAGTCGGGGCGGATGTGGATGTACCCGGCCCATTCCAGCTTGGCCAAGGTGTTGGTCATCGCGCCACGAGTGACGTGGAATGTGTCTGCCAGCTGCGCCGGGCTACGCTCGTTCCCGACAAAGACCAGATGGTTGAGCACCGAGAAATGCGAAATCTCCATGCCCTTAGGCAGCACCCGGCTAAGCCGATTACGCAACAGCTGGTCGGCGGTCAGGATTTCGCTGAACAGCGTGACCGCAAGGGCATTGTGTCCGTCAGTCATGGTCCGGTTCTGGATCAGGGTCCGTCAAAGCGACGGACGTGAGTCAACGAGGGCACGCGACGGCGCGCCTCAGACACAGAACTATCATGCATATCGAAAATGTGAATGCCCGGATCGGTCCCTGCGTCGATGACAACCTCGCCCCACGGGGCGACAACCATGCTGTGGCCATAGGTATAGCGCGTCTTGCCGCGGGTTTTAGGGTGTTCGCCAGTTTGTGCGGGGGCCAGAACCCAACAGCCGGTCTCAATCGCCCGGGCGCGCAGCAACGATTCCCAATGGGCCGCGCCTGTGACCGGCGAAAACGCGGCCGGAACCGTCAGGATTCGCGCCCCCGTTTGCGCCAACGCAGCGTAGAGCGCCGGAAACCGGACGTCATAGCAGACGGTCATGCCAACCTTGCCAAATTCGGTGTCGGCAATCACCGCCTTGTCGCCGGGGCGGTAATTTTTGGATTCGCGGAAGGTCTCGGTTTCGGTGACCTGCACGTCGAACATGTGTATCTTGTCGTAACGCGCCACGATCTGCCCCTGCGGGTCGATCATGAAGGACCGGTTGGCAAACCGACCGTCTGCATCATGGGTTTTGATCGCCAAAGACCCGATCAGCAGCCAGACACCCAGCGCAGCGGCCTTTTCCCGCAGGCCGGCCAGCGATTGGTCATCTTCTTCGTGCTGCAAGACTTCGCGCTGCCGCGTGGTGCTGGTGGACACGCAATTCGTCACCTCGGGCGTCAGGATGAACCGCGCCCCTTGTTCCGCAGCCTCGGCCATCATGGCGCGCACCCTGTCCAGATTTTCCGCCGGATCATCCGACGAGGTGATTTGCAGCAGCGCGGTCTTCATCAGGCTGCGAGCAGGCGATCCAGCTTGCCCTGACGCTCCAACTCATACAGTTCGTCACAGCCGCCCACGTGCTGCGCACCGATAAAGATCTGTGGCACGGTTCGTTTGCCACCGGCGCGCTGGATCATCTCGGGCTTGCGCTTGGGGTGCATAAGCACGTCGACTTCCTTGAATTCGACGCCTTTCTGTTTCAGCAAGCGTTTGGCCGCGTGACAAAAGCCGCAGAGCGGCGAGGTGTAGATTTCTACCGGTTTCATATTCCGTACCTTCGCGTTTCGCATAATCTTGGGCGAATTAGGCATCCTTGGCAACGCGCGCTAGGGTCAACACGGAAATATGATTTGCTCCGGATGCAAGGCAGACACGCGCGCAAGCCGCCAGTGTTGCGCCGGACGTCATCACATCGTCCACTAGCAGGATATCGCGGCCCCGCAAGCGGTCTTGCCGCTTTGGATGGGCGATGATCGCGCTTTTAAGGACTTCAGCCCGCTCTGCCGCTGTTTTGCCATCCAGAACAGGCGTCTTTCGGCGGCGAAGTAAAAGGTCCGGGCACACCTCAAGCCCTGCCTCTTTCCCAAGGTGCTGCGCCAGTAGGGCGGACTGGTTGTACCGGCGTTTCAACAACCGGGACCAGTGTAAAGGAACCGGCGCAAGCAGCATCCCCTCGCGGAATATCTCTTGCCCGGCCCGCGCCAGCCAGCGTGCGGCAGGGCGCGCCAGTTCGGGCCTGTCACCATGTTTCAAGGCCAGCACCAGCGACCGCGCTTTGCCATCGTACAAAAGGGCCGAACGCCCATCTTGCCAGGGGCGCGGCGCAACCAAGCAATCGTCGCACTCAATCCGGTGACCGTCTGAAACCCCCGGTAACGGCACCCCGCAGCTTTCGCAAACAACTCCACCGATAAAGAGCGTCTCGCGCCAGCAGGGCCCACACAGCCCGAAATCCGATTCGGTCAGTTCCCCGCATCCCAGACAGCGCGGCGGATAGATCAGCGCGACAGCGGTTTGAATCCGGTGCCACATGCGATAATTGCGCCCTATGAAACTGCCTGAGTCCAATACACCCTCTTTGTTTGATCGCCAGGTCCTTACCCGGCACCGCGCCCGCGCGAAGGATGAGGCCCTGTTCCTGCATCGTGCCGCTGTGGACGAAGTGCAGGATCGGCTCTCCATGGTTAACAAAACCTTTACGGCCCCGGCGATCGTGACGCCATTTGCGCATATCTGGCAGGACATGCTGCCCGGGACGCGGATCGTTGCGGATGATGAGGTTCTGGATCTGACCCCCGGTGCGCATGATTTGGTCATCCACGCCATGGCGCTGCATTGGGCCAATGATCCTGTTGGGCAACTGATCCAATGTCGCCGTGCTCTGCGCCCCGACGGGTTGCTATTGGTCGTGTGTCTGGGCGGAGAAACCCTGCACGAATTGCGCGCCGCATTGGGACAGGCCGAAATCGAAGTGACCGGAGGCCTCAGCCCCCGTATCGTCCCGATGGCCGAGCTGCGCGATCTTGGCGGGTTGCTGCAACGGGCGGGGTTTGCGCTGCCGGTCGCCGACACCGCGCGCCTGAAGGCGGAATACCGCGACATGCAGCACCTGATGCATGACCTGCGCGCCATGGGTGAGACCAACAGCCTGTCCGGGCGCATGAAACAACCCACCAAGCGACAGGTTTTTACGCGTGCGCAGCAGGTCTATGCCGACAACTTCTCAACGCCCGGGGGGCGGTTGGCCGCCACCTATGAATTGATCTGCCTGACCGGCTGGTCTCCCGATGACAGCCAACAGAAACCATTGCGCCCCGGATCAGCCAAAGCCCGGCTTGCGGATGCGCTGGGCACAAAAGAAGGTAAACTGTCCAATTGACGACCGGGCTTTTCCGGTTATCTCAGGCCAGTACAGAGAAATCTCAGGAAGCATCAGATGTTTGACGCCACTCGCCCCGATCACGCCGCCGCAGACCATCCAAAGGTCAAAATGGGCCGCGTCGGCATTCTGCTGGCCAATCTCGGTACGCCGGATGACTACAGCTATTGGCCGATGCGCCGGTATCTTAATGAGTTTTTGTCGGACCAGCGCGTAATCGACTATCCCAAGTGGAAGTGGCAGCCGATTCTGCAAGGCATCATCCTGTCCAAGCGCCCGTTCAGCTCGGGTGAGGCCTACAAGTCGATCTGGAACCACGACAAGGGCGAAAGCCCGCTTATGACGATCACCAAGGACCAGACAGCCAAGTTGCGAGACGCAATGCAGGAACGTTATGGCGATCAGGTGATGGTCGATTTCTGCATGCGCTATGGTAACCCTTCGACCAAATCCAAAGTGCGTGAGATGGTTGCTGCAGGCTGCGACCGCATCCTATTCTTCCCGCTCTACCCGCAATATGCTGGCGCGACGACTGCAACAGCCAATGATCAGTTCTTCCGCGCGCTGATGAACGAAGCCTGGCAACCTGCGTCTCGCACCGTTCCAGCCTACTTCGACGAGCCTGCTTATATCGACGCTTTGGCCGGTTCAGTGGAAAAAGCCTATTCCGCGCTGGAGACCAATCCGGATGTCCTGGTCTGTTCCTATCACGGCATGCCAGAGCGCTATTTGCAGCAGGGCGACCCGTATCATTGCCAATGCGCGAAAACGAGCCGATTGCTGAAGGAACGGCTGGGCTGGTCGGACGATCAGCTGGTCTCAACCTTCCAATCGCGATTCGGTCCCGAGGAATGGCTGAAACCCTATACCGTGGATCATGTGGCTGATCTGGCGCGGCAGGGAAAAAAGAACATTGCCGTGATAGCGCCCGCGTTTTCCGCCGATTGCATCGAAACGCTGGAAGAGATCAACGAAGAGATCAAGGAAAGCTTTGAAGAGGCCGGCGGTCAGACCTTTACCTATATCCCCTGCCTCAATGACGATGATTCGCACATTGGCGCACTGGGCAAGGTAATCGAAGACAATCTGAAGGGCTGGCTCGACTGACCGTTTCCCATCATCAAGAAATGAAAAAAGGCGGTGGATCGCTCCACCGCCTTTTCTCTAGATTTAGCTCGTCAAATTAGCTTGCTGCAACAGCTGCGGCAACTACGACCAGCAGGATCAGCGGCAGGATGATACCCTGCGACGAACCCTGAGTTTCCTCTACAACAACCGGTGCTTCAACAACCGGCTCTTCCAGGTTACCGGCATAAGCGGTCGAAGCAGCAGCAGTCAATGCAGCGGCGAGAACGAGTTTTTTCATATTAACCTCCAGAGTTTGCACGGCTCCATCAATCGGATCCGCACACCTAAGACTTACCTCGTGGTTTTTTTCTAATCAGCTATATGACTGGAATGCAATTGCAACTTGAGCCACAAGCGGGTTCGTGCGCGAAAATGTCGTCAAATAAGCAACACTTGCGTGCCGACCTTCGCCATCGAGAACAGCTCAGCGATATCTTCGTTGAACAGGCCGATGCATCCGTTCGACGACCG
Source organism: Ruegeria atlantica (assembly GCF_947495585.1). Classification (GTDB taxonomy): domain Bacteria; phylum Pseudomonadota; class Alphaproteobacteria; order Rhodobacterales; family Rhodobacteraceae; genus Ruegeria; species Ruegeria atlantica_G. The sequence continues at coordinate 124,352 of NZ_CANLZK010000007.1, forward strand.
GCGACCAATTTTGCGCGTGTCATGCGTTCCGTGAATCCGGTAGTATTTCCAACTCAGGTATAAAGCATGTGTTCCCAATGGGTTATCAGGGCCCGGCGGAATATGATCCGGCCATTCGGGATTTCGTTTCTTCATAGAAGGTGTCGGTGACCAACTGGGACCCTCAACTTTGCGGATGACGCTGGTGCGGCCCCGACGGGTCAATTCTTCGGTCAGCGGAACGGATGAGGGGTAGAGTTTGTAAACAGATTGATCATCTGACCAATAATGCAGCGCTCGGGACACCGTATCGACCAGAATGGCCCCATTTCTCGTATTCGAGAAATAAGGCTGCCAATCCAGGGCGCGGAACCCCGAGACATTGCGACGCACGTCTGGCTCGGCCTCGGGTGCTGGCCGCAGTGGGTCACCTGGAATGTACTGGGCAATCGCCGGCGATGCCAGCAGGGCCGAAGCACCGGCCAAAAATCCTCGGCGGCTAGATGAATGAATGGGTTTCTTGACCATAGTGACCGGTCCTTTGCGAAAGATGTCCTGAAATTTTGACGTATTTTATTGCCAGAATGCGTCAATCGCAAATCAAACCGGCAGAAACATGCAAGAATCAGCCATTGCAGGTTTGCCCAAGGCTGCATGGCGCGCTATGCCGTATATCGACACAATAATCAGGTCGATCATGACGCGTATTATCACATTACTGTTTCTTTGCTTTGTTGCGCTGGCTGCATGTACCCCAAGCAGCACCCCAACTTACGGATCAGATGGCCGTCCACTGCCGTCGGTTTATAAGATTCGCGGCAACCCCGAAAAGCTCCAGTTCCGTATGCTGGATTCGGTAAATGCCTTGCGCCAGGCTCAGGGTTTGCAGGCGGTGCAGCTGAACTCGCAGCTAAACGCTGCGGCCGCGACTCACTCCAAGGACATGGCGCGTCAAAACCGCCCCTGGCACTTTGGTTCGGACGGATCGTCGCCCATAGATCGCGCGCAGCGCGTTGGGTATTACGGGACTTTCCTGGGTGAGGCGATCTCGGAAACCTATGAGACCGAAACCGAAACCTTGGCCGCCTGGATGCAGGAACCTGGCCCCCGAGCCGTGATCATGGACCCGAAAGCCTCACAAATGGGCTTTTCGTGGCATCAGGAAGGTGGCGGGAAAATCTGGTGGACGCTGGAAATGGGAGCAGGCGGGTAACCAAAAGCCGCCTCGAAGAAAAAAGCCCCCAACTTTCGGGGGCTTTTTTTATTTCTGCAAAGTTAGGCGGCCTGCATGGACTGCGCTTCGGTCAGAATCGCGTAAAGCTTGACCGGATCAGGGTTGGCCCGCAGCTTTGTGCAAACAGACGTGTCGCGCAGTGTACGCGACACCAGCGCAAGCGCCTTGAGGTGATCGACACCCGCCTCTTCCGGCGCAAACAGTGCAAATGCGATGTCCACTGGCTGCCGGTCGACCGATCCAAAATCAATCGGTTTTTCGAGCATTACAAACACACCCGAGACACTGTCCAGATCTGTCAGCCGAGCGTGCGGCAAGGCGACACCGTGTCCAACCCCGGTCGGCCCCAGACTTTCGCGCTCCAGCAGGCAATCGACGACAGTTTGCGCATCCAGGTGCAAAGTCCCGGCAGCAACATCGCCAATTTCCTGAAACAACCGCTTCTTACTAGAAGCGGCGGACAACACACGTACTGCTTCGGGCTTTAATATGCTCGAAAGCTCCATCATCACGCTCCACGGCGGGGCCCCTGCAATTGCAGGGGCGTGCCTTGCTAGTCTTGCCTGTTACGGATCAATCCAGCCGATGTTACCGTCCTCGCGACGGTACACGACATTCAATCCGTCCTTGTTTTCGTTTCGGAACACAAGCACCGGCGCACCGGCAAGCTCCATCTGCATGACCGCCTCTCCAACACTCAGCGATGGGATCTTGGTTTCCATCTCAGCCACGATCATGGGCTGCAGAGTATCGGGCTCGTCAGCCGTCTCCGATTCGTCAGAGGCGAGGATATAAGACGACGCTCCGAAGAGTTCAACAGGCTCGGACCGATCCTTGTGGTGGTCTTTCAGCCTGCGCTTATAACGGCGCAGCTGCGTTTCCATCTTGTCGCAGCATCCCTCAAACGCCGCGTAAATCTCGGTTGCGTGTGCCTTGGCCTGAGCGGTCAGACCAGTGGAAAGATGCACTGTGGTTTCGCATACATATTCATGCGCTGAACGGGAAAAGACGACGTTGGCATCTGTAGGACGTTGGGCATATTTGCCCACGACCTCGCCCAGTTCGGTCTGCACATGAGTCTGCAGGGCCGCACCGATGTCGATCTGTTTTCCGCTGATTTGGTAACGCATGTGATCTCCTTCACAATTCACACCCATTTCTGACGTCACGTAATGCGACGCGCTTGTTTTTATCGGGTGGGGGACATCGGCAAATCCTGCGGTAACCGCACCGGCCCCCCTTCCAGGAAGGGGCGTCGTGATCCAGTCGGGAACCGAAGAAATGCCATAGTCCAATTGAGGCAAGAGACGGCGGGAGAGTCAATCAAAACAGGCGTGTATATACGTGATTTCCGCTATGCGCCCGGCGAAAATCTGCGCAAGCTCATGAAATACGGAAGTTTTCGCCCAGGTAAACCCGGCGCACGTTTTCATTTTCGACCACTTCATCGGGTGTGCCGGACATCAGGACTTGACCGTCATGCAGGATGTAGGCACGATCCACGATCTCTAGAGTTTCGCGCACGTTGTGATCGGTGATCAACACGCCGATTCCACGCTTTTTCAGGTCCGCAACCAGGTGGCGGATATCCCCGACGCTGATCGGGTCGACCCCCGCAAAGGGTTCATCCAACAACAGATATTTCGGATCTGCTGCCAAACAACGCGCGATCTCGACCCGGCGGCGTTCACCGCCCGACAGGGCCAGCGCGGGTGCGCGGCGCAGGTGTTCGATCGAGAAGTCGGACAACAGCTCTTCCAGCCGCTCTTTTCGGCGGTGGGCGTGGTTGACGGTGATATCCAGAACGGCGGCGATGTTGTCCTCGACACTCATGCCACGGAAAATCGACATCTCTTGCGGCAGATATCCGATCCCAAGACGTGCGCGGCGATACATAGGCAGCGTTGTGACAACCTGACCGTCAATCGTAACAGTGCCCGCCTCAGGAAACACAAGGCCTGCGACCGAATAGAATGTGGTGGTCTTGCCTGACCCGTTCGGACCCAGCAACGCCACGACCTCGGATCGGCCCAAGGTCATGGAAACGTCACGGATCACTGTCTTTTTTCGGTAAGACTTGCGAAGTTTTTCGATTTTCAGACCAGAGGCACCTTCGGCCACCGTCAGGTTTGGCTGAGCCATCAGTTGGCCCCCTGCTGCAGGATGGTCTTCACGTTGCCTGTCATCGTTGCTTTGCCGGTGGTCAGGTTGGCGTTCATCTGGTCGCCGCTGATCGTGCTTGGCCCCTGCAACAGCAGAACGTTGCCCTTCATGACGATCTCACCTGAATCGATGGTATATTCCGCCCAGTCGCCCTCGGCAGCATCCGGAGGGCTGACCAGAATCACATCCTCGGTCGCTTCCATCCGTTCGATGCCTGAACGGTCTTCGTTATAGATGACAAGCACGCGTTCCGCCGTCAGACGCATTTCGCCCTGAATGACGATCACGTTGCCCAGAAACTCGGCCGAGCCGTCTTCCTGATTTACGTTCAGCTTTTCCGAGGTCACCTCGACCGGCAGGCTTGGGTCGGCATTAGCCGAACCGAAAGCAACCTGAGTTTCCTGCGCTGTCGCAGATATCGCACCAGTTACCAGAGCAGCGCTTACAAGGGCTAATCGAAAATAGAACACAGGTTATCTTTCTGCTTTTTGAGGCTCATACACCAACTTTACGCCATCTGTAAAAATAATATGGACCGGTCCATCTTTTTTTTCAGTCCCAAATGTCATTCTGCCCGCAGTAAAATCACCAATAATACCGGTTCCGTCGACCTGACCGGGCGTGTCGCCCTCAATTTCGTCCAGCGCGGTGTTCAACAGATCGGTCGTGACGACGATGCCGTCCGTTGTTGTTATAACCACATCCCCGACAAAGGTAGCTGTATTCTTGTCCGGACGGATCATGCCAGTGTTGGAGTCCAAAGTGATCACGCCGCCATTCAGCAGGCCAAAGCGACCTCGAAACTCGGCCGCTGTTGGCGCTTCGCCCTCAGTACCCTGCGTTGCCCGACTTGCCTCGATCTGAACGTCCTCACCTTTACGGGTCGTTCCTTGGTAGTTGGGCTGCGTCACCACCTGATCCGCCAAACGTTCATCGATATCCTGCTGATTGAAGGGGACGGACACATTGGTTTCGATGCTGCGCGACAGCAGGAACACAGTCGACAGCATAGCAATGGCCACCAGAGGCAGCACCACCTTGAAGAACTGTACCCTGCGTGAGTGTCCATCCACCGCGCTACCCTCCGCCTAGCCCAATCCGACGCGCAGGCAGTCGTGGATATGCAACAGCCCCTCGGCCGGCCCCTGTGTCTCGGGGTCGACCACGAACAGCGAAGTGATCTTGCGATCGTTCATGATCGCCACCGCCTCTTCCGCCATTGCGTTCGGGGAAATGGTCAACGGATTGGTGGTCATGACCTCTTTGGTGGTCTTGTCCAGAAGACCGTCCATGTTTCGGCGCAAGTCGCCGTCAGTCACAATGCCAATCAGGCGGCCGGTCTCATCCGTCACACCGACAACGCCAAAGCTTTTCTGGCTCATGACCAGCAGCGCCTCGCTCATGGGGGTGCCCTCAGACACAACTGGCAGATCGGCGTGCATCAAATCCCGCACGGTTGAAAGCTGCGCCCCCAGCTTGCCGCCAGGGTGGAAGGCGCGGAAGTCCTCGGGCTTGAAATCACGGTATTTCATCAACGCAATGGCCAGGGCGTCGCCCATCGCCAACGTCAACGTGGTTGAAATCGAGGGCACCATGCCAAAACCGCAAGCTTCGCCCAGCGACGGGATCAGCAAATGCACATCCGCCTGCGTCATTAGCGTGCTTTCCGGCTTGCTGGACAATCCAATCAAGGGAATGCCAAAGCGGCGGGTAAAGGCCAGCAGATTGACCAGTTCCGGCGCTTCGCCCGAGTTTGAGATGGCCAGAACCACGTCGCCTTTCGACACCATGCCCAGATCGCCATGGCTGGCCTCGGCCGGGTGCACGAAATAGGCGGGCGTACCGGTGCTGGCCAGCGTGGCGGCAATCTTGTGGCCGATGTGACCAGATTTGCCGATACCGCTGATGATGATGCGGCCCGGAGCCTGCAGGATCATCTGCACGGCTTCGGCAAAATCTTCATTCAGGCTTTCGGCCAGCACGTCCAGCGCGCGGGCCTCGTCGGTGATGACCTGACGTGCGGTTCTCAGGAATGCTTCGGTATCGGTCATGAGTGCGCAAAAATATCCGTTTCGGGCCAACCGGCGAGGTCCAGTTTCGCACGCATCGGCAGGAAGTCAAAACAGGCCTGCGCCATTTCGGTGCGGCCTTCGCGGGCCAGGCGCTCGTCCAACGCCTCGCGCAGCTGATGCAGGTAGAGTACGTCCGAAGCCGCATAATCCAGCTGCGCGTTGGTCAGGGTCTCAGCCCCCCAGTCGCTCATTTGCTGCTGTTTTGAGATATCGACGCCGATCAGCTCCTGACACAGGTTCTTCAGCCCGTGTCGATCCGTATAGGTGCGCACCAACCGACTGGCGATCTTGGTGCAATAAACCGGTGCGGCCAGCGCGCCAAACGCGTGATACATCGCAGCGATGTCGAAACGTCCAAAGTGGAACAGCTTTAGCACGTCGGGGTTTTCCAGCATCGCACACAGGTTCGGGGCCTCGGTCTGCCCCTTTTCGACCTGGACGATGTGGCTGTTTCCGTCGCCGCCTGACATCTGGATCACGCACAACCGGTCCCGATGCGGGTTCAGACCCATGGTCTCGCAGTCAATGGCCACAACAGGGCCCATATCCAACCCGTCCGGCAGGTCGTTTTTGTAAAGATGGTTTGCCACGGGGCTTGTCCTTTGTCCGGTATCGTCCCCGAGATAGGAGGTTTGGTCCCCAAACTCAACGCCATCCATAACGGTGCGGCAGGGACCCGTAGATTACGTTGGCCATATCCCCATGGGGAGGATAGGGTTATTGCATGGCACAGCACAAACACGAATCGCACCCGCAGATCCACGCGCGTCTGAAACGGGCACACGGGCATCTGGCCCGGGTAATATCCATGCTCGAAGATCAAGAGCCCTGCACCAACATCGCACAGCAACTTTTTGCGGTTGAAAAGGCGATTACCAACGCCAAGCGGGCTTTGATCCACGATCATATTGATCACTGCCTATCACCAACGACCGCAACCAAAAACCCGGACGTGGAAGATTTCAAAACCATCACAAAGTACCTCTGACCGATGCTGAGCGTCCTGAAGAACCGCGTCTATCGGCATTTACTGGCGGCTCAGGTGGTTGCGTTGATGGGAACCGGGCTGGCGACGGTTGCCTTGGGGTTGCTCGCCTTTGATCTGGCCGGTGACGCGGCGGGTATGGTTCTGGGAACCGCCCTGACCATCAAGATGGTGGCCTACGTGGTTGTCGCCCCGCTCGCCGCTGCGTTTGCGGAACGGCTGGACCGACGCAAAATGTTGGTGGTGCTAGATCTGGTGCGTGCCGCCGTCGCGCTTTGCCTGCCGTTCGTAACCGAGATATGGCAGATCTATGTGTTGATCTTCCTGCTGCAATCGGCATCTGCCGGTTTCACTCCTGCCTTTCAGGCAACGATCCCGGATGTTCTGACAGATGAGCAGGACTATACCAAAGCTCTGTCGCTGTCTCGGCTGGCCTATGACCTCGAAAGTCTGCTCAGTCCCGCTCTGGCTGCAGCGCTGTTGTTGAACATTAGCTTTGACAGCCTGTTCTGGGGCACAAGCTTTGGGTTCGTTGCCTCGGCAATACTTGTCGTGTCGGTCGCCCTGCCTTCGCCCCAACCGACGAAACGGAGGGGGGTTTACGACCGGACAACCCGGGGCATTCGCCTATACCTTGGCACGACACGGTTGCGCGGTTTGCTGGCGCTGACGTGGACGGCCGCGTCACTCAGCGCGATGGTCATCGTCAACACTGTCGTCATCGTGCGCGCCGATCTTGGACTGTCGGAAAGTGCTGTGGCCGTTGCATTGGCCGGGTATGGCGGCGGCTCGATGGCGGCGGCCTTCATACTGCCGTCTCTTCTGAACAACTACGAGGATCGCAGCGTTATGCTGGCTGGTGCAGCATTCGGGACACTCACGATGGCCGTTGCAGCGGGGTTGTTCGCCTCGACCCAGATGACTTTGTGGGGGCTCGCGGTGTTATGGGCGGGTGCTGGTTTTGGCTATTCAGCCACTCTGACGCCGTCCGGCCGCCTGCTGACACGCACGGCCCGCCCGGAAGACCGACCAGCAGTTTTCGCCGCGCAGTTCACCCTGTCCCATGCCTGCTGGCTGGTACTGTACCCGCTGGCCGGGTGGCTGATGACCAACAGAGGAACCGAACAGACATTGATCTGGATGACCATGGCGGCCCTTTTGGGGCTTGGTGTTGCGCTTCTGATCTGGCCGCGCTCCAAGCAGAAAATCACGTCGGACGAACACGCTGACAAACCTTGAGCATCCCAAGGTATTTGCACTACACCTTGGCCCTATGGATCAGCTTGACCGCCGCATCATCACAGCCCTGCAGCACAACGCCCGCGAATCTACGACCAAGATCGCGGCGAAACTGGGTGTGGCCCGGACCACCGTGCACGAACGCATCCAACGGATGGAAGAACGCGGCGTGATTGCCGGGTATTCGGTGGTTCTGAGCGCCCCTGAAGACGCCCCGCGCGTTCAGGTCGTTGTCTTGCTTGAGGTTCAGCAAAAAGAGACCAAACGTATTATCAAGCGGCTGGAAACTTATCCCGAGGTCAAACTTTGCCTGTCGATCAATGGGGAATTCGACCTGCTGCTGTCCGCCGAAGCCCCCAGAATCGAGGATCTGGACATACTGGTCGACGAATTGGCAAAGATCCCCGGGGTTTTGCGAACCAACACCAGTGTCGTGTTCGGCCGCCGGATCGACCGAAACTGAGTAGTCGATAACCCTCTGTAAACCCTGACACAGCTAGCTTGGCCCGGACTGATCAGAATCCCGGACCGGCAGAATGCCATATCGAACGATCTTAGGACTGACCCTGGTGACGCTGTTGGCTGCGCCGCAGGGTTTTGCCATGCCCAACACCCAAACGGCCCACACCTGCGACCAAGCCGCCCAGCGCGCCGCCCGGTCCGAAGGTGTGCCGCTGGATGTCATGCGCGCCATTGCCCGGGTTGAAACAGGCCGCACGGTTGACGGGGTACTGCAACCCTGGCCCTGGACGATCAATGTTGAAGGAAAGGGCATTTGGTTCACCTCAGAGTTCGAGGCAAAATCATATGTGTTCGACATCTTCAAAGCAGGCAAACGCAGCTTTGATATCGGGTGTTTCCAGATCAACTACCGCTGGCACGGCAAGGCGTTCCGCTCGATCGACGCCATGTTCGATCCCGATGAAAACGCCACATATGCCGCGCGGTTTCTGAAAGAGCTGTATACCGAGCTGGGCTCGTGGAACGCTGCCGCCGGGGCCTATCACTCGCGCACACCCGTTTTGGCAAACACCTACGTGACGCGTTTTCAAACCGTTCTGGCTCAGTTGGATCAGCAAACTCCAAACGCATTTGCGACGCGCGATCCGTTTACCGGGGCTGCCGATCCATTAATTCCACCTCGGGCAGAGCCTGCCAACACTGGCGCGATGGGATCGCTGGTGCCGGTGGCTGGTGCCGCGACGGCCTTTATCCAGTTCAACTAGGAGCTCTGTGTGCCCGAGATCGACGCCCGTTCGCTTTTCTCTCCGACCGTGCTGCTGGCGCTGGCGTTGATGACTGTCATCGTGATGATGATCCTGCCGATGCCCGCATGGGTACTGGATGTTGGCTTGTCCGCTTCATTTGCATTGGCGATTCTGATCTTCACTCTGACGTTGTTCATCGAACGCCCGCTGGATTTTTCGTCCTTCCCAACCATCCTGCTTGCCTCGCTGATGCTGCGGCTGTCGCTGAACGTGTCCTCGACCAAGCTGATCATCGGTCAGGGCCATACCGGCCCCAGTGCTGCCGGAGACGTGATCGAGGGGTTTGCGAATTTTGTTATGGGCGGCAGCATCTTTCTGGGCCTCGTCGTTTTTGGTGTGCTGCTGATCGTGAACTTTATGGTCATCACCAAGGGCGCGGCCCGCATGGCCGAGGTCGGCGCGCGGTTTGCTCTGGACGGAATGCCTGGCAAACAGCTGGCCATCGACAGCGACATGTCCGCCGGGGCCATTGATCATCAGCAAGCGAAAGAGCGCCGCGAGCGAGAACAGCAGGAAACCACGTTCTTCGGCTCACTCGACGGGGCCTCGAAATTCGTCAAGGGGGATGCGGTTGCGGGGCTGTTGATCACGCTTCTGAACCTTGTGATGGGCCTGATTATGGGCGTAATCGTGCAGGGAATGCCCATCTCTGCCGCGTTTGAGACCTATGCCATTCTGACTGTCGGCGACGGGTTGGTTTCGCAAATCCCCGCGGTGATCATCTCGATCGCCTCGGCGCTATTGCTGGCGCGGGGTGGTACTCAGGGTGCAACCGACAGCGCGATTTTTTCACAATTGGGTCGGCATCCGGCCGCTTTGGGCACAGTGGCCATGCTGATGGTCTTGTTTGCGCTGGTGCCCGGCCTGCCCTTTCTGCCCTTCATCCTCGGCGCGGGCGTTCTGGGGTATGCGGCATACTCGGTTCACCGCAAACAAAAGGCCGAAACAGACGCGGAACAGGCACCTTCATCCGAGGATGAAACCCCGGTTTCCCAAGCCATCGGGGACATTCTGGATCTGGATGATGTTCATCTGGAATTCGCCCCTGATCTTGTCAGCATGGTTCTCAACCACGGCACCGGGTTGGACGCACGAATTGCCAATATGCGCACATATGTCGCCTCGGGCTTTGGACTGATCCTGCCTGACATCCGCCTGACCGACCGGGCAGAACTTCCACTGGGAACCTATGTGATCAAGGTACAGGGGGTCGAGCAGGCGCGCGGTGTTCTCAACCCAGATCTGGTATTGGCGCTGGTGCAGGACGGCCATGACATGCTGCCCGAAGGCAATGATGTGACCGAACCTGTTTATGGCGCCCCGGCGCGCTGGATTCTACCAAAGGATCAGGAAGCCGCGGCGCTGAGCGGCGCGACCATCGTTTCTCCCCCCGAGATTTTGGCGACCCATCTGCTTGAGATCATCAAACAGAACTTCGCGCGGCTGCTGACTTTGAAATCCCTGCGCCGCCTGCTGTCCGAGATGACACGGCTTAGCGATCCGGTTCGGGCTGAAGCGAACCGCAAGCTGCTGGACGAGCTGATCCCGGACAAGGTGCCGATCGACACGTTACATTCTGTATTGCGACTGCTGCTGGAGGAAAAAGTCTCGATCCGTAACATGGCCCTGATCCTTGAAACTGTGGCTGAGGCGCGCCTGACGACGACCCAACCTGAAGGGATTTGCGAACTGGTCCGGCAGAGATTGGGTTTCCAGTTGGTTGCCGACATGAAGCGGGGAGACGGTTCCATTCCGCTGATCCAGCTTGCACCTGAATGGGAAGACACGTTTGCCTCGTACCAGATCGACGCGCCCAACGCTGGATTGGATGTCGCCCTGCCGCCGAACCTGTTCAACAAACTGGCAGATGGTGTCGTCGAAACCGTCTCGCAATCCGCCGATCACGGGGTGTTCCCGGCGGTCGTGACTTCCACCCGCCGACGTCGACTGCTGCGCACGATCGCGCAGGCGCGGGGGGTGTCGAATCCGGTCCTGTCCTTTGAGGAAATCGGGCTCGAGGCCAGACCCGCATTGGTCGGAACAGTACCCGCATGATCACCGTGCCTCCAGCGTTGCTGCCGGAACTGGCAGATGGTCTGTGGCATCTCTTTGCCGTCTTCCTGCGCGTGTCGGCGCTGGTTTCGCTATTACCCGCCTTCGGGGAACGCAGCATTCCAACCCGCGTCAAGCTGGGGATCGCCGCGGCATTTACACTGATCGTTACGCCAGCTGTTCCTGCGCCCGACCACGGGCAAGGGGTTTTGCCTTTGGTGCGAATGATTGGCACCGAAACACTTGTCGGATTGGCAATGGGCATTGGTTTGCGTTTGTTCGTGCTGGCCTTGCAAACTGCGGGGTCCATAGCGGCGCAATCGACATCGCTGTCACAGATTCTAGGCGGGGCCGCTGTCGATCCTGTTCCTGCAATGGGATATCTGTTGACACTCGCAGGTCTGACATTGGCGGTTCTGCTGGGCCTGCACATCCGCGTCGCGCAGTTCTTGATCCACAGTTACACGCTGTTTCCAATGGGCGTTGTTCCACTGGCACCGGACCTGTCGCAGTGGGGCGTGCAACATATCGCGCGCAGTTTTGGTCTGGCGTTCAGCCTGGCCATGCCCTTTGTTATCGCGTCGCTGATCTATAACCTTGCGCTCGGGGTCATAAACCGGGCGATGCCTCAGTTGATGGTGGCCTTTGTCGGCGCCCCCGCGATCACCTTCGCGGGTTTGTTTCTGCTGTTTGCGGGCACCCCTTTGATCTTGTCGGTGTGGTCCGATGCCCTGTTCGCCTTCATTGTGAACACACTTGAGGTTGCAAGATGAGCGGTCAGGACGACGACAGTGACAAGTCCTTTGAGGCGACACCGCAAAAGCTGCAGAAGGCGCGCGAAAAAGGGGAAATCGCCAAGTCCAACGATCTGAACGTCGTAGCGGCCTATGTCGGTTTGCTGATTGCCATATTTGCTGCGGGGCAATTCGCTGTGGACCGTATGGGCACATTGTTCGTCGTGTTGATTGATCAGGCTGATGATTTTGGCCAACTGCTGACAACAGGTTCGGCTTCCAGCCCCGTGGGGGGGATGCTTCAGGCGGCTGCTTGGTCTGTTCCGGTCCTATTTGGCCTGCCTGCTGCCGCCGTCCTGCTCAGCCTGATTTCGCAACGTGCGCTTGTTTTTGCGCCCACCAAACTGAAACCCAAGCTGTCGCGCATTTCGATACCGTCCAATGCGAAGAACAAATTTGGACGCAGCGGCTTGTTCGAATTTGCCAAGAGCTTTGCAAAACTGGTGATCTATTGCACATGCCTGGCGCTTTTTCTGCGCGCCAACCTCAGCGAGATTCTGTCTGCAAGCGCGACGCAAGCCCAGTCTTCAGTGATGTTTATGATGAATCTGCTAATTCGGTTCATGTTCATCGTCATTGCGGTGGCTCTGACCATCGGGGTGATCGATTATGTCTGGCAATACGCCGAACACATGCGCAAGAACCGGATGTCGCGCAAGGAAATCCAGGATGAGACCAAAGATGCCGAAGGCGACCCGCATGTAAAACAGCAGCGCCGCCAGCGCGCCCAGGACATCGCAACCAATCAGATGATGGCCGAGGTACCAAAAGCCGATGTTGTAATCGTCAACCCAACCCATTTTGCCGTCGCGCTGAAATGGTCCCGGACCGCCGGATCGGCACCGGTCTGCGTGGCAAAGGGCGTGGATTCCGTCGCAGCCGCCATTCGCGAGGCCGCCGGGCATGCCGGCGTCCCAATCCACCCGGATCCGCCAACGGCGCGTGCTCTGCATGCCACGGTCGAGATCGGGCAGCAGATCTCGGAAGAACATTACCGCCCCGTCGCCGCTGCGATCCGGTTTGCTGAGGCGATGCGCAAACGGGTGAAGGGGCAAATCTGATGCAACGCACACAGCTGCAGGATCTGGCCAAAGTGACCGAAGCCTCGTTTCAGCGAGAATACCAATCCCTGCGCCCGCTGCTGGAGGCCGAGGCACGGGTACAACAGCAATTGGCCCGACTTGACGCCCAAGTCCAACAAACCCGGCAAGAGACAGCGTCTGCAGAAGGCTACCGTGTTACCGGAACGGATGTTCTCTGGAACGGGTGGGAATCGGCGACACGCAGGCAGCTCAACATGCAACTTGCGCGGTTACGAGCACAAAAGCTGACGGCCCTTGCGAATCTGCGCGTCGCATTCGGGCGCAAGCAGGCGGTTTCAAATTTATGCAAAAAACCCCAGTAAGGACCTGCCCGTGATCCAACCAAGGCCCGCCGACCCGTCACGTATCCTGACGGTTCACACTCATGATCAGAACCTTTGAAACATCGTCCCCAAAATCCTTGCGCGCCTCATCCAGCAGTGCCTCGCGTAAGACCCCCAGGTTATCCGAGCGGGTGAAATTCCCGTCAAAACCACCGGTATTGGCGTGGTCGAACAGCACCTGTAAAAAGCGGTCACGAAGTTTGGGTTCCGAGGCATAGAACGGCTCGGCCATTCCAGGTGTGACCTCAAGGCTTAGCGACATGGTGACAAGTGCTGCAATCCGATCAGATTCCACGATCGGAACCACGAATTGCTTGGTCAGCTTCAGATACTCATAAGAACCCGAACCTTCCTTTTTGTCCGCTTTGCCGGACTTATTTGTCGTGGTATTCGGGTCTTTCTTCCTAGTCTTGTCTTGTTTTGACTCGACGTTCATATCTTTGGCAACGTCTGCCTTTTTGTCCGAAGGGGCCAGAAACACGCCTGCCGCGATGCCGCCACCCAAGCCGGCGAAAAGAAGGACGACCGGGATCAGTTTTTTCATCACTCTCTCCCCTCAGAATGGCAAAATTGAATCCAGGATTTGCTGCCCGTAACGGGGCTGCTGAACGTCAGAGATCTGACCGCGACCACCGTAGGACACACGCGCCGACGCGATCTTGTCGTAGGTAATCTCATTCTGGCGCGAGATATCCTGAGGGCGCACGTAGCCCGCGACCAAAAGTTCACGCAGCTCAAAGTTGACGCGCAATTCCTGCGACCCCGAGATCGAAAGCACCCCGTTTGGTAAAACATCAATCACGGTTGCGGCCACCCGCAGGGTCAGCTTTTCCTTTCGCTTTACTGATCCTTTGCCTTTGCTGGTCGACGAGGAATCGATCGAAACAGCTTCGTCCAGGGATGCGCCGTTTGGCAGGTGCTCAGCCGCGCGTTGTGGCAAGCCAAACAGCCCCGGCACCTCAAGACTTTCCGAGCCGCTACGGGATCGGTTGGTGTCATTCGATATCTCGGCCTTTTCGTCCAACTCGATCACGACCGTCATGATATCCCCTTTCTTGATCGCGCGCTGATCTCCCAGCAGGGACTGCTGGCCACCGCTCCAAAGCGATGATTTGTCAACGTTGCGCGCCGGTTGGGTATGCAAGGGCAAGCCCGGCCAAAGCATCGCCACATGTTCCGGCGACTCATCATTGGGCGTAAAGCTTGGCGGTTTGCCAAGGTGATCAACGCGGCCACAGGCCGACACGGTGAGAACGGCAACCAACAGAGTTTGGGAAAGTGCTGACATCATTTTACCTCGATCTGGCCGTTCGACCGGATACGCCCGGTGACGGTTGTGCGTGACGACAGGTTCATGACCCGGATACGATCCCCGACCCCGCCGCGACCCAATGCGCGACCTTCGGCGGTGATGGACAGGGGGCGGCGGTCAAAAACAAGAACGACAAGATCGTTTCGATCCACAATTGCCGGAGGACCGAAATCGCCCTCACGAATAGGACGCCCGGGGTACAGAGCGACGCGCGCCTCTTGCCCGACCAGAAAGTCCACATTGCTCACCGCGTTTGGAACCATCTGATCCTTGGTTTCCAGGTCAGTGGCTGAAATGATTTCCTTGGCCCGGATGGTGCGTTTCGACACCACAATTTCAGCCATTGCCGGGATCGGAGCCGCCAAGGCCAGAACAAAACTCAGAACCCGCATCACCGCACCTGCGTAGTTGCGCTCATCATCTGATCGACAGCGGATATGACCTTGGCATTCATTTCATATCCTCTTTGTGCCTCGATCAGTTCGGTGACCTCGCGCACCGCATCGACCGAACTGTCCTCAAGATAGCCCTGCCGCAGCATGCCCACCCCATCCTCTCCAGGTGCGCCAACCACAGGCGCGCCCGAAGCTTCGGTTTCCTTGAACAGGTTGCTGCCAATCGCCTCGAGTCCCTTGGCGTTGGAAAAGCTGGCCAGGGTAAACTCTCCCAGCAGTTGCCCCTCTGGCGCGTCGTCGAAATAGGCATAAACCTCGCCCGCGGGGTTGATCGAGATCGACCGTGCATCGTCAGGAATGGTGATTTCGGGTGCGACGGCAAACCCGTCCGAGGTTACCATCAACCCTTCGGCGGATCGTTTCAGGCTGCCATCGCGGGTATAACCGGACTGGCCGTTGGGCAACGTCACCTCCAGGTAACCGCGCCCTTCGATTGCAACATCCAGGTCGCTTCCGGTGGCTGACAGCGCGCCCTGCGACAGCTGCGCGGTCACCGCCGCCGGGCGGACACCCAAGCCTAATTGGATACCAGTAGGAAGCACTGTTCCGTCATTGGCATTGACCGCACCCGCCCGTGCCGTCTGCTGATAGTGCAGATCGGCAAACTCGGCCCGCCGCGCATTGTAGCCCGTGGTGTTCATGTTCGCGAGGTTGTTCGAGATCGTCTCGACCCGCATTTGCTGCGCCGTCATTCCCGTTGCCGCAATTTTCAAAGCTCGCATGTCAAATTCTCCTTGTTCAAATCAGCGCATCAGCGCCTTGAGCGCGCCGCGCACCCGTTCGTCTTCGGTTTCCAGAAAGCTCTGACCCAATTCATAGGCGCGCTGGATTTCGACCATGCGCGAGACCTGCGCGATGGCATTCACATTCGATCCCTCGAGAAAACGGTGAACGACCACCGGCTCTTCGACCGGTTCAATGTCACCCTCGGCTCGGAACTGCGTGCTGCCTTCACGCATCAGCGTTTTAGGATCGGCAACGCGGTAAACCCCGATCTGGCCCAGCAATTGCCCGTCGACACTCAGGGTGCCGTCGCTGCCGACATCTATGGATGCCGCGTCAGGCGGGATAAAAACAGGCGCGCCATTGCTGTCCAGAACGCGGTGCCCATCCATGGTCACCAGATCCCCGTCCGCACTGGACGAGAAAGCACCAGCCCGGGTCAGCCGGTTGCCCGCCGGGGTTTCGACCATAAAGAACCCATCCCCTTCGATGGCAAAGTCGAACTGCCCTCCGGTTTCGGTCAGCACGCCTTGCTTCAGCGAAGTATTACGCACTTCGGCACGGCTCATGGACAGGGATGGATTTCCGGGCATATCGCGTACGAATTCCGAGAACACCAAACCTTGCGCGCGGTAGCCGGTGGTGTTGGCATTGGCGATGTTGTTCGCGACTAGCCGCATTTCGTTCATCAGACCCGATTGCCGAGACAGGGTGACATAGGCGGTATCCATCAGCGACCTCCTGCGATTAAAGGGATGAGTGTTCCTGCGAAGAACGTGACCAGCGTCTGGGTCATGAACCCCATCGAAATCCAGAACACGATGACGATGGCGATCAGTTTGGGCACGAAGGTCAGCGTCATCTCCTGCACCGACGTCAGCGCCTGGAACAGGCCAACGATCAGGCCCGAAACCAGCGCCACCGCCAGGATCGGAACCGAGGTGATGACCGCGACCCAAAGCGCCTGACGCACGATGTCATAGAACACACCTTCGCTGAGCATTGCGTCAGACCGGCATCCGCAGGATTTCCTGATAGGCCTCGACCACCTTGTTGCGCACGATCACAGCCGTTTCCACGGCCAGTTCGGTCTGCGCCAGCGCCTGCACCAAAGCATGCGGGTCGGCCTGTCCTGTCATCGCGGATTGCGACATCTGCTCGGACTGTTTCAGCGTCGCCGCAAAATCCTGAAACCCAGACCGCAGCCCCTGCGCCATTCCGGCATGGTCTGGATCAGCTTGCGTCGCCGGGCGCGCGCCCGCGTAACTCTGGGCCGCATTGATTGCTCGGATATCCATTCTGGTGTCCTTTATTTTCTGAGGAGGTCCATCAGGCTCGACGACATCTGACGTGTCTGATCGAACATCTTGAGGTTGGCTTCGTAACTGCGTTGCGCCTCGCGGGCGTCGGCGATCTCGATCATCAGATCGACGTTCGAGCCGCGAAAATGGCCTGTGTCATCGGCCATCGGATGACTTGGGTCATAGACGCGCGACAGCGCGCGGCGGTCCAGCTTGACCCGCCCTGCCTGCACCATTTCGTTGCCGTTTTTGTTCACAGCCTCAAACGGGACTGTCTTGCGCCGATAACCCGGCGTATCCGCGTTCGAGATGTTTTCGGACACATGGCGCAAACGCGCGGCCTGTGCGCGCAAGGCGCTGGCAGAGGCGGTCAGGGAATGGGAAAAGTCACTCATCCTATGGCCCCCTTATGCCCGGCCGACGCTGCTGCGCAGCATGTTCATTGAAGATTTGTAGATCGCCAGGGCGCGATCATGCTGACGTTTGACCTCAACGCCTTTTAGCATCTCTTCCTCGACGGAAACGCCATTGCCGTTTGGGTCACCCGAAGGGGTGGCTTCAATCTCAGCCCAGGGCTTTGGGCCACCAACACCATTCAGATGTCCCGCCCGCGTGGCAGTCATGGCGACCTCACGACCCGCGCTTTCGAATGCTTTTTGAAAGGCCTCGATATCGCGGGGCTGGTAGCCTGGCGTATCCGCGTTGGCCATGTTTCGTGCAATGACGGATTGCCGTTGCCCGGCATGGGTTGCCATTGCGTACGCGGTTTTAAAGACGTTCAGGTCATAGAACATCGGGGCTTCTCCCTCGATCAATTTCAATCAAGGCTTAACCCCGATTCCTTTAAAAACCGTTTTCAGAAACCGTTGGAGAACCCACGATGTCCGATCTCGACCCGATGCTTTTGAAATGTGAAATCGACCGCCTGACTGCCACACGCCATATGGGCCATGTGGCCAGTGTCGCGCGCGGGGTTATAGAAGTTGAAGGCCTCGCAGCGCATGCGCGGATCGGGGATCATGTGACCTTACGCCGACGCAATGGGCCGGATCTGGCAGGCGAGATATTGCATGTCGAATCGGATCTGATTCACATGCTGCCCGCCACGGCACCGGACGGGGTCTGCCTTGGTGACAGAGTGATTCTGAACCAAACACCAGCCTTTGCACCGGGAATGCACTGGTTGGGACGGGTGGTCGACCCGTTTGGCAATCCATTAGACGGAAAACCCATGCTGTCTGGAGTTCAGGAGCAGGACGTAATGCAAGCCCCTCCACCTGCGGTCGATCGCAAACCTTTGGGTCAACGAATGGAGACTGGTCTTGCGATGCTGAACACTATGCTGCCCATAGTTCAGGGTCAGCGCATTGGACTGTTCGCCGGCTCTGGCGTGGGAAAGTCCACGCTGCTTGCAACGCTGGCGCGGTCGATGCATGCGGATGTGGTTGTCGTCGCGCTGGTCGGTGAGCGTGGGCGCGAAGTGAACGAATTTGTCGAACACGCGTTGGGTGCCGAGGGGATGAAGCGGTCGGTCGTGGTGGCCGCAACGTCTGATCAATCAGCCCTTGCGCGCCGCCGTTGTGCCTGGTCCGCGATGTCGGTGGCGGAATACCTGCGCGATCAGGGCCTGAACGTCCTGTTTCTGGCCGATTCTGTCACCCGTTTTGCCGAAGCGCATCGCGAGATTGCTGTTGCTACAGGTGAACAACCGTCGCTTCGCGGGTTTCCCCCTTCAGTGACCCCATTGATTGCGGGCCTTTGCGAGCGCGCGGGTCCGGGCACCGGTGAGCTGGGCGACATCACGGCCGTGTTCAGTGTTTTGGTCGCAGGATCGGACATGGATGAACCCATAGCCGATATCCTGCGCGGTGTTCTGGACGGCCATATCGTCCTGAACCGCGAGATTGCCGAGCGTGGCCGGTTTCCCGCGATCGACCTCAGCCGCTCTGTCTCGCGCAGCTTGCCCGGTGCGGCCACAGAGGAAGAAAACCAGTTGATCTCGCAAGCCCGCCGACTGGTTGGCAGCTATGAACAGTCCGAGGTGATGATCAAAGCCGGGCTCTATTCCGAGGGCGCCGATCCGCTGTTGGATCAGGCCGTGCGCGTGCATGATGATCTGGACGCCTTTTTCGCCAAGCCCGAAACGGATGGAATCAAAAACAGCTTTGATCGCCTGCAACTGATCCTGCGCCGCGCCGGAGCCGCCTTGGTGTAGCAGCGATATCGCGACAGTTTTAAACGTTAAGCCCGCCTTAAGACCTGCACTGCTACCCCGGTAGCGGGTGATAAAAAGGTGGTGGAGATGGGTGCGCAATCCAATGCGGCGCCAATCATCATCAAGAAGAAACGTGTGTCCGGTGGCGAAGGTCACCACGGTGGCGCGTGGAAAGTCGCATATGCCGACTTTGTCACGGCCATGATGGCGTTCTTCATGTTGATGTGGCTGTTGAATGCAACGACGGAAAAACAACGCAAAGGGCTGGCGGATTACTTTTCGCCAACAATACCGGTGAATCCGGTGTCAGGCGGCGGTGACGGCGCCTTTGGCGGCAACAATATGTTCTCTGAAAAGACCATGGTGATGGATGGTTCGGGCGCCAGCCAGAAAAGCCCCACGGTTGCCCGGCAGGCACGCGGTTCCGTCGGCGTGAAAACAGAAGGTGGTAATGAGACCGCCGAGGATTTTTCGACACTCGAAGCCGAGTTTCTGGGGCGCACGGGCGAAAGTCTGGTTTCGGACAAGGTCCGGAAACATATCGTCACGCGCGTCACTGACGAAGGTTTGGTGGTCGAACTGTTCGATACCGAGGATCAGCCGCTGTTCGAATCGGGTACCGACAAGCCAACCGCCATGATGCGCGCACTCGCGTTGCTGGTGGCGCGATCTTCGGACCTGGTGCAAAACTCCATTGCTGTCGAGGGACATGTGCGTGCCTCGCCGGTCGTTCTGGCGCAAAATCCGGCCTGGGATTTGTCGACGACCCGCGCTCAAACCGTGCGTCAGATGTTGCAGGGCAAGGGTCTGGCCGCCGAAAGGCTGGATCGGGTCACGGGGCACGCAGACCGCGAGTTGACGGCCAAAAACCCGATGGCGGTCCGCAACAACAGGATCGAGATCATTTTTCTGCGCACGCCTTAGAATTCAAAAGGATAGAACGCATTTTACCTGTTAGCGTGCTGTTAAGGGCCAGTACGTTAGCTGTTGCATCACGTTTTGACGCAACAGAAGGGCGTGCCAATGACAATTTCCTCTTCGCTGAATGCCGGTGTGGCCGCTTTGAAGGCCAACGCGAACCGACTGGCGACCATCTCTGACAACATCGCCAATTCGTCCACCTTTGGCTACAAACGGGTCGAGACCGACTTTCACTCGATGGTCACGTCCGGTCAGGGGGGAAGCTATTCGGCAGGCGGTGTCAGAACCACAAGTCAGCGCATGATCGACCAGCGTGGATCGCTGGTCACAACGAACAATTCAACGGACTTGGCAGTGCGCGGCCGTGGCCTTCTGCCGGTGCGGCCCAGCTCTCAGGTGGCGTCAAACTCGAATGAGATGCTTCTGACCACAACCGGCTCGTTCCGCACCAATGAGCAGGGTCATCTGGTAACGCAATCGGGGCTTGTTTTGTTGGGTTGGCCCGCTGGCCCGGACGGATCGATCCCCAATGTGCCAAGGGATACACCAGCTGCGCTGGAACCCGTCAAACTCAGCGTCAATCAATTGACCGGCTCGCCGACCACAAGCATGAACCTGCGCATGAACCTTCCTGCCACGGCGACGGATGCCGGCGCACCGGGTGACGCACAGCCTTTGTCGGTCGAGTATTTTGATAATCTCGGCAAATCAGAGTCCGTAAACATTGAACTGGTCCCGACCGTGCCTGGAACAGGTTCCAGCAATGAATGGACGATGACGCTGCGCGATACCGCATCTGGCGGTGCGGTGATCGGAGAGTACCGCCTGACCTTCACCGACAGCCGAACCGCAGGCGGCACGCTTGCCAGCGTGACCACCATATCGGGTGGTGCTTACGATCCGGCAAATGGCAGTTTTGTGGTAAACGTAGATGGTGGGCCGATGGAGATCAATATCGGTCAGATCGGCGACAAAAATGGGATTACGCAGCTGTCTGATACGTTTGCCCCGGTGTCGATCACACGCGACGGTGCCCCGGTTGCAACAATGACCGGCGTAAAGGTGGATGAAAACGGATATGTCTACGCGCAATACGACAGCGGTGTCAGCCGGCGCGTGTACCAGATACCGCTTGTCGATGTTCCCAATCCCAATGGGTTAACGGCGCTGGACAACCAGACTTACGCCCCCTCCCGCGATAGTGGAACGTTCTTCCTGTGGAACGCGGGCGATGGGCCGACCGGCGATCTGGTATCCTTTGCGCGTGAGGAATCCACGACCGATGTCGCAACTGAACTGACCTCAATGATCCAGACGCAGCGGGCATTTTCTTCTAGCGCCAAGGTGATCCAAACAGTCGACGAGATGCTTCAGGAAACGACAAACATCAAACGTTGATGCAGGGCTTTGAGCTAGAGAAAGGACCTGTCCGATGAACATGACGACAGCATTGAACAACGCGTTGGGCGGTCTGACCGCCGCAAGCCGCGGGGCCGCAGTTGTCTCGGGCAACATCGCCAACGCCCTGACACCGGGCTATGTGCGTCGCTCGCTGGAATTGGCGACAAGTCCGATCTCAGGCAACGGCGTGCGCACCGTCGGTGTGACGCGCCATCAGGACCCGGCCTTGGTCGCCAACCGGCGCGATTCCGACGCAAATCTTGCCGGTGCAAGCGCAATCTCAGAGTTCTACACCCGTTTTGAAAAGGCCGTTGGTTCGGTTGATGACCCCAAATCCTTCGCCTCTCGGTTGACTGATTTTGAAAACAGCATGACAACGGCCGCCAGCCTGCCCGATTCCAAAGTACGGCTAGATCAGGCGGCCCGCGCCGCACGGGATTTGGCGGACAGCCTTAACGCGGCATCCGAAGGTCTACGTCAGTCGCGGTCGGATGCGGACAGGACCATCGGCAAGCAGGTCGACCGCCTGAACCAGTCATTGCAGGATATCGAAAGCCTGAACAACAAGATCCCAAGCGTCAAGAACTCTGGCGGCGATATCAACGCCTTGCTGGATCAGCGCCAACTGCTGATCGATCAGGTAAACGAACTGATGCCGGTCAATGTTGTAGCGCGGGATAACCACCGTGTATCGTTATTTTCAGACGGCGGCCTGATCCTTTTAGAGGGGCAGGCAGCGGAATTCAGTTTTACGACAACCGGCGAAACCAAGCCGCACATGACAATTGCCAACAGCCTTTTGTCCGGGCTTGAAATTAACGGGCAGCCTGTGCGTACCGGCGGCAATAGTGCGCAGCTTAGGGGCGGGGCCCTGGCGGCTCAGTTCGAGATTCGCGATGAACTGGCGGTTGAGGCTCAAGTACACCTGGACACCGCCGCCCAAGACCTGATCGAACGGTTCGAGACCGCCGGTCTTGATCCGACCGTCGCGGCAACTGATCCCGGCGTGTTCACCGATGATGGCAATCGCTACGACGCAACTGCGGCAAACGGATTGGCTTCGCGCATACGCTTGAACGCGGCGGTGGACCCCGATGCTGGTGGTGACAGCTGGAAATTGCGGACAGGCCTCGGCGCCGCCACTCCGGGGGATCCGGGCGATGCAACGCAGCTGAGGGCCTTTGGAGCAGTCCTGAACGATGCCCGCCCCGTTGCCGGGGGGCTCTATGGCACCGGCAACATGCGGGCTGCGGAGATTGCCGAGGCGCTGCTGTCTAAGGCCGGAGCAAACGCCCATGCCGCTGAGGGGCGCATGACATTCGCCAAGCACTCGCAACTGGAAATGACCAAGATCGAAGCCGAACGCGGCGTGGATACTGACACCGAACTGCAAAATCTGATGCAGATCGAAAAGACATATGCCGCGAATGCGCGGCTCATCTCGACCTTGGATGAGATGATGGACACTCTGCTGAGGTTATGACGATGAATTTGACATCCATAGGTGATCTGGCGCGCGGATTGACGCTGAGAACCCGGTCGACCGAGATCAAAAATCAGATCGAAACACTGTCCTACGAATTGTCATCCGGACGGGTTCAGGACTTGCCTGGCCATCTGGACGGTGATTACTCTCATCTGCTGGATCTGGATCGCAGCCTATCCAGACTGGATGCGTTCAAAGTATCGACCGCCGAAGCCGGGTTGTTCACGGATGCGATGCAGCTGAGCCTGAACACAGTTGCCGGCGCTGTTGAGGGGATTACCGCCTCACTTCTGTCCTTTGGCACCTCAAATCAGGCGGTGACCCACGAAAACGCATCGGCTCAGGCCAGAAACGAACTGGACGCAATCGTATCTGCGTTGAACACCCGCGTCGGAGGGCGCAGCCTTTACTCGGGCACCGCAACGGATGTCTCTCCGCTTCCGTCCTCTGACACGCTGATCACCGCGCTAGAGGCCGAGTTGACGGGCGCAGCTACTGTCGCGGACATCCGGCAGAGGGCAGAGGATTGGTTCAACGATCCTACCGGGTTCGATGCGGTAATTTATCAGGGATCCGGCACAAAACTGGCCCCCATGCAGATATCCGAGAATGAAAGCGTTTCAATTCCTGTGACAGCGACGGATCCGGCCATCAAAGCTGCACTTCGCGACATCGCGGTCGCAGCCGTCGTCGCGGACAGCGGATTGAATGTCCCGACGCAACAAAGAACGGCCTTGTTCAAACAATTGGGCGTCGATCTGGTCAACGCCAAGGATCAGTTGGTGAGGCTGCGCGCCGATGTCGGCGCGACCGAGGCCCGAATCGAACAGGCGCAAACGCGAAATAATGCGGCGCGGACTAGCCTGCAAAGCAGCCGAAGCACATTGATCGCGGCGGATCCCTATGAAACCGCCGCTCAGTTGCAAGCCGTGCAGTTCCAACTGGAAAGCCTGTATTCGGTCACCGTTCGCAACGCGAACCTGTCGTTGGTGAATTTCCTGAGATGAGAGTTCTTGTTTTTCTTCTGATGTTGCTTCCTGGCCTGGCCTCCGCCGGCGCGATCCGACTGAAAGATCTGGTGGACTTCGACGGAGTCCGCGGAAACGATCTGGTTGGTTACGGCCTGGTTGTGGGGCTGAATGGAACCGGTGACGGGCTCAGGAATTCGCCCTTTACCGAAGAGATCATGTCCAACATTCTCGAAAGGTTGGGCGTCAACGTCAACGGCGAGGATTTCCGCCCCAAAAACGTGGCCGCTGTTCTAGTGACTGCAAGCCTGCCGCCTTTTTCGCGCGTTGGGGGGCAGATCGACGTGACGGTCTCTGCCATCGGAGATTCCAAAAGTCTGCTGGGCGGTACGCTGATCATGACGCCATTGAACGCTGCTGACGGGCAGATTTACGCTGTTGCGCAAGGCACCGTTTTGGCAGGCGGCGTGTCGGCTGAGGGAGAGGCCGCCTCGGTTGTGCAGGGCGTTCCCACTTCCGGCGTGATCCCCTCCGGAGCAAGGGTGGAACGTGAAATCGATTTCGAACTATCGGCGCTTACCCAGATGCGCCTTGCTTTGCGAGAGCCTGATTTTACTACGGCAGGCAGGATCGAGCTTGCCATCAATACCGAGTTCAACAGCGCAGTGGCCATCATGCGCGATTCCGGGACGGTTGAGCTGAACATCGCGGCAACGCAGGCAATTTCGACCGCCCACGCGCTTGGGCGGATCGAGAACATTCTGGTCGAACCCGAAACCAAGGCCCGCGTCGTGGTCGATCAGCGTTCGGGCACGATTGTGATGGGGCAGGAAGTGCGGATATCCCGCGTGGCGGTCTCGCAGGGCAACCTTACGCTCACAGTCGAAGAGGCGCCGATTGCGGTTCAACCCAACCCCTTCGCGCGCGGCGAGACCGTTGTGGTGCCCAGAACAATCGCCGGAATAGAAGAAGAGGAAGGCACCGGACTGGCTGAAATACCCGAAGCGGCAACCCTTTCCGAAGTCGTGGCAGGTCTGAACGCGCTTGGGGTGTCGCCCCGAGACATGATCGACATTCTGAAGACGATCAAAGCCGCCGGAGCGCTTCACGCCGAATTTATCGTACGCTGAGGAACTCAGATCAGCAGGTCACTGCCAAGACTGGCGGAGGGGCCAAACGGCCCCTCCAAAACTTATTTGGATTTCCAACTGTTCAGCCACTTTCGGAACCTGCTGCCCTGCTCTTCTATGGCGTCGCCGGCGGCATAAAGGCCATCTTCCATATTCTCGATCACTGGATCGACCCGCGCCTCACGAAACCGACGCCAGCGAACCCAAAGGGCCCAAACAATCGCGAAGAAAACGGTCAGGAAAATGATATTGAACCAGGGAATAATCCGAACGTCAGGACTGTCGACTGCCCAGATCTTCACTGCATTCGGGAAAATCGACAGGAACTCACTGCGCCAGCCGTAATGGCGCACGACAACCCAACGTGGCGCCTCGGTCGTCGATTTCTGGTCCGCCGCTTCGGCTTGCAGGTTCGAGGAATTCAGCTTGAAATAGGGCGGCCAGCCCCAGCCCGTGTCTTCGTTCCGATACACCATGACCTTGCCGTTGGTCTTGCGGGTCTGAATGAAAAACACATCGCGGTTTGGCGTTGTCGCATCACTGCCGACGTCATGAACCGACCAGAAGATGCTGTTCTCACCGGGGTCGATCCGTTTCTCATAGGTATCCGAAATCCGAACCACATCGTGCTGCGGAAGGGTGTAGTTCAACACCGCCGCAATCGTGCCCCAGAACAGGATGATGATAGCCCATTTGACGTAACGCATCAGCGAAACCCTCACATGAAGTTCGTAACATAAATCAGGATTGCGATCAGGCCCAGCGGCACCACGTAAATCCCAAGGATCAGTTTACGGCGAAACGATCCGTCGTATTTTTTTAGCCCGCGCTGGACAAAGGCATCGCGGTCGCCGGTCATTCCCTTTTTCTCCCAATGGGCGATCAGTTTGCCACGTCGCACCCGGCGAGAATAGATTGATACGCCCACATAAATGACCGTCAGAACGACCAGCAACGGGATCAAAAAGCGCAGTGCGACGAACATTTAACTTCTCCCTACTGCGCCCCAAGGGCCGACGCGTGCGATGATGTCTTCGCTGACCCGGTCATCGCCGCTCATATCCGGTTCGTGGCCGAATAGTGCGGCCCGGGCGCCAGCCTTATCCACCTGATACTCGCGCGCAAGGAAGTCGGCAACATAGGCTTTCTTGGCCTCGGGCCAAGTCGCATAGGTGCGGTAGAACAGTTCCTTATGGCAAATGAACACCTGACGCGGGTCCAACGGGGCCAGTTCCGCCAGCAACATGTTCACCAGATCGCGGTTCGGTGTGTTGGTTGCGCGCAGCGTATAGAAATAGGCCGGGTGATCTGACGTGATGCGCGGCCACGGCCCGCCATCCTTTGCCCAGCGCAACAGCTGCGCCAAACCGTGATAAGCCTCGGGCAGACGATCCGAATGGTTTCTCGCCAGCCGTCGCATGTCACCGCGATCCAACCCTGTCAGGTCAACGCCTGCATCGGCAGCGGCATCCACGGTCAGGAAGTCCATTTTCTGCTGCAGGATTGCGGCGGAATTGACACCGCGCGCCTCGATGATCGTTTCGACCAAGCCGTTTAGCCCGAGGAACTTGGCAATCTGGTTCCGCTGCGACGGTTCAAAAACGTATTTGATCGGCATATCGTCGGGCTTTTCGCCCATGTAGATCGCCGCCGGATGATCCAGATCCGGAAACAGGTACAGTCCGCCAAAATGCGCTGTCCAGAAGTTGCGCTGTTCGAAGGCGGTATGGCGCAGGCGGACGGGATTGCGGGTGACGTCGCCGGTTTCCTTGGCCGTTTCGATCATCTTGGCGATCAGCACATCGTTGAACCAGGCGTCCTCTTCGGTTTTGAACTGCTCGACCATACCCGCCAGTTGCTGTGCCTTGCGCAGTGTGCCGCCTGCGGTGTCAGCCTCAACCTCGATCTTGCGCAGGTTCAGCAGATCGCGCGGGGTGGTGAGTTTGATGACCGAGTTCACCAGCTCGCCAGCCACCGCATCGGTGGCGGTCAGGGCAAACAGCTGCGCCTCGTTCATCTCGATGAATTCGCGCAGAATGTCGCGCGAGGTTGAGAATTTGACGTTCAGCAGAGGCGCGCGTTTCTGTTCGGTCGTCAGCAGTATGAACTGCCGGTTGACTCCGTTGGGGTTGAGGTAGAGCTCATCCTCCAACTCAATCCCCACCTCCGGCGAATAGCCCGAGATATCGACATGGAAATCCGTCAGCGCCGTGGTCTTGGCCGCCAGATGCTGCAGCGCGCGGTTATACCGCTCGACTAAGGCCGGGCTGGAGATGTGGATGAGGTTACCAAACATCAGGCCTTTTTCGATGAGGCGGATCATTATTCGCCCTCGCAATCGGACGCGAAAATAGCGTGGAAATGCATCATACAGGCGGCGATACCTAATCGCCTAAGTTTTAATTTTTGTGCTGTAGAGAGGCGATCTTGCCGGTTCCAAAGGTCGTCAAACAAGTTTTCCAAGGGGCCAATAAGAACACCATTATCATTTGCATTGTCCGCTACCTTCCTTTTTCTGGCGTCTAACAGTGTTTTAGCCAAAGTACGGCAGGCATCTTCTAAGTATTCATCTCGCGTCTTTTTCCCGAAACTCGGTCGCATAAACTTAGTGTTCGTATCGCCCTGAGACCCCCAATATACGACCGAAGGTCCCTCAAGAAATACGGTGTAAAGATTGTTAAGGATTTCTTCCGAGTATTTGTCTTCCTGTTGCGATTTTAAGTCATCGACTTGCGCTACAATCAGCGAGCTTTGTTTCACGAGCAAGTCAACTTGGGCAGCTTGTGAATCTGCCATCTTTTTGAACTCTACTCTCTGCTCCCGAAGTTCGCGGGCCTGCAGAAGTGCAGCTACGACAACCCACACAAAAGCAAGACTTCCAGCCAGTCCAGCCAAAGTATCGCCCAACTCGTTCGGCGTAGCCTGCCTCAGGTAATTCCATTTTGAATCAAAATACAGGTCGTTGGCGCTCACAGGCAAAAGCAGAGACCAAGTAAAGACACCGAAAATGATCAGGGTGAATACTAAACCAGAAATGAAGGGCCAGTCATGCAAGATAACAGTCTTTTTTTGCATCACCCCTTAGTCTCCAAATACCGCCGCTTGGCTTCTTCCATCCGACCCATCTCGCGGACGGCGTTCTCGATGGCGACCTCGTCGCTTTTGTCGGCATAGCGAAACTCGCTGTCGGCGTAGCGGTTGATTTCCTGCATCACCATTTCCACCGTGATCGGCTGGCGCAGGTCCTCGATCATCGCTTTCTTGGTGTCGTAGTCGCGGAACAGGAACAGGTCGGGATTCTCCATCCATTCGTCGGGCAGTTCGAAATCCATCGCGCGGACCTTGACGGCATCGGTGATGTTCTTGATCGCGCGGCCGGTAAAGCGCTCATCCGCCTGCTGGATCGCCTTGAGATAGGTGCCCATCTTGGCAATCGTATCCATCTGGCCGATATCGCCGGAGACCCGGTCATAGACCTGCAGCAGAGCCTCTTCGTGCGGGCGGGAATGACTTTCGAAACTGGCAGCGACAGCCTTTTTGATTTCCTGCGCGGCATAGGCATCGTGTTCGCCCAGCGGGATGTCGTGGTTACGACCCATCAGCAGGTGCAGAATGTCGATGTAATCCTCACGCGTTTGCGGCCCGTCCACCAGGAACCGCGCGCCGGCCCGCTGGCGCAGCGCGTCGTCCACATTCTCGGGGTAGTTCGAGAACATGCCAAAGGTGCAGTTGCCGCGCACGACGGTGTTGGCACCCGCAAAGCTCTCCATCAGCACGGCGGTGATTTCCAACTGCCCGGCCGAGGATTGCCGGTCACCGCGTTTGCCCGCCAATTGGTCGATGTCGTCGATGGTGCCGAAGCCGATAACCGAGGGGTCGACGATCGTGTTGATAAACGCCTTGGCGTTCTGGCCGGATTTGCCCTGATAGCTGTCGATATTATCGGTACTCAGGTTCTGATAGCGGAACGGATAACCCGCGTTCTGGCAATAATCGTTGATCAGCCCGGCCATCATCTGGATCAGAGTGGTCTTGCCGGTGCCCGGTTTGCCATCCCCCATAAAGGTAAAGATGAACCCGCCGAGTTCCGCGAACGGGTTCAGGCGGCGATCGAAGTCATAGGCCATGACCATCTTGGCCAGCTTCATCGCCTGATATTTGGCGATATGGTTGCCGACCACCTCGTTCGGTTTCTTGAACGTCATGGTCAGGGTGGTGGATTTGGCCTTGGAGGCCGGTTCGAACCCCCGGATCGTCAGATCATCAGCCTCGATGTGCCATGCGGCGTTCTGGAACGGGGCCAGATGGCCTGCTGACTGCGCGCGCAGCGCGGCCTTTTCCATCAGTTGCTCGGCATAGGCGCTGGTGGCGGCAATCAGGTGGGCATCGTCGGGGGCATGTTTGGCGAGGGTCTGGTCCAGCTCCCACAGGGCGCCATGCAGGGCAAGTTGGCCGTTATCGGTCAAAACCTCTTCGATCTCACCGATATCGGCGGTGGTTTCACCCAAATGCGAGGACATCAAGTATGCCAGTGCATTGCCAAACGTGTGCGAGGTGATCAGAGCCTCCGCCGTCAGCAGTTCCGAGAATTCGGTCTTGCGCGCGGCGGGCAAGTCTCCAGCAAGATTCGCGCGTTTCAGATCGGCCAGCGAGGTCTGTTCCGCATAGGCCTCACCCACAGCCAGAGCGATGGCAATGGCGCGGCGGATGGCCTGCTGCGTGGTCGCCTGAGGCGGCGAGACCAGTGTATCGCCATCATCTGAGGCCTCGATCCGTTCGACCAGATGCACTCCGGCTGCGCGCACGGTTCGGCGTGTCACCAGCCCCGGTGTCGTGGAGCGGAACCGCCGTCCAGTGGAAACACCCGGAGACCGTTCGGTCGCCACCTCAACCGCTTTGGCTATCCGCGGCGCGTGTTCAAACCCGTTCAGCAAGGCGGTCGCCGCTGGATAGTGTTTGCGAATGTCGTCTTCGCGTAATTCCATTTGATCTGACGTCAAACTCATTTGAAAATAGCCTTTGTTGTCTTCAATATCTCAGCACCTGCCCGCTCTTGCTGACCACGAATTTGCGCACATCACCAAATCCCGGCGGATTGCGCTCGGCCAGCACCTGAAACGGGCGTTGGGGCAAGATGATCGACCGTTGGGTGCGCGTGGCCCCGGTTTCGGCCCCTTGCCCGCCGAACGGGTCCAGCGCGAAGACCTCGCGCTCGACGGTGGAAAACCACCCGGCACGTTCTTCGATCACCTCTTCGCTTTCCAGCTCTTCGGTGGTCCAGGCCAGTGCCCAGTCCTGACCTTGCGGTGCCTGTGCGTCCTCAAGCACTTGCCGCAACGGGCCGGTTTGCTCGGTATAGGCTGAGGAATACATCGGACCCACGTGGATGCGGCGCAGGTGTTTGGGGTGCAGGTCGTCGAAATCCTGATCGAAGCCTTTGGCAATGGTCACCAGTTTCAGACCGCCCAAGCTTTGCGCCATCAGATGCGACTGAACTTCGGGCCAGCGGCGCTGGTCCTTGGGCAGAGCGGTTTTGCCGCTGTCCTCAAGTTGCATCAGGTAGATGACCGGAAGGTTGATCTGGCTGTCATAGACCGCCCAGTGGATCATGAACTTGCGCCGCTCGCCCTCATTTCCGATCCAGTGACATTCCGGATCATTGCGGGCCCAGAACAGCTGACCCTTCAGCAATTCCTCGTAGTAGAGCCTTTGGGACAGCGCGAATTGCAGCTTGGTCGGGATGTCCTGATCGCCAATGATGGTCCGCACCATGTCGGTTTTCAGGTCGTCTTCGGACGGCATATTCGCCAGATGCACCTGCGCCTGCTGCGCGTCATTGGCCATGGTCAACAACTCAGCCGCCACCGGAAACCCGCTGTCGCGCTTGTCCATCGCAAGGCTGCCAAAAAAACGCCCCGTATCGCGCCCGACCAGCAGGTATTTCATGCTGAGCGCCCGGAACGTGTAGAGCAGCCCCGAGAGGTAGCGCGACACGATCCGCACCTCTTGTTTCGAGATCGCGCCCTCAGCCTCCATCGTCGCGGCCACGCGCAACAGGTGGACGGTGATCACCTCAAATTTGCGGAAATAGCGCCGTGAGGCGAAGGTGTCGGTCAGGCCGACATGGTCTTGGGTGGGGTTTGTCATCGCCGAGTTCGATTACGCTCCACTTGAACTTTTGCTGTTTCAAACAGCTGAACGAAAGTCAAAAGACTGACACCAAGTGCGCCCATCCAAAGCAAGCCCCACCCTGTACTCAATATCAGGAACAGAACCAAAAGACAGACTTCCAGCCAGCGATGCCTAAGGATTTGTAACCAAACGTCTTTGGTACGAATTGCTTCGAATAATGTCATGTGATGAAGCTCGTCCTCTGGTGTACCTATTGCAGGGGGCATCAGTCTTGCGCCAATAATATAGACAGCAACCGCAATCCAAATAACCACCACAAACAGCAACTTATTGTCGGTGTTATTGCCCTGCCACGTCAGGAAAACCAAAACGCCGAAGGTAACTAAGGCAAGTACGGTTTTCCACTTTGTGCGAAACCAGTTCACTTACCTCAGCCCCCATACAAATTCTTATCATGCTTCTCGACAATCGAGGCAAACCGGCGGGCAAAGCGTTCATCCGCCTTGGCCTTTTTCTCCAGCACGTCGCGGGCAAAGACCATGTGGTCCTCATGCGCCTCGAGCATGTCGGCCATCTTCTGGTTGGTCGCGGTGCCGATGGCGGCCATGGCGGTCTGCGCCTCTTGGTCGGTCTGCACGCCGATCTCGTTGATGCGGTGGGCCACGTCCTGCTGCTGTGCGGTTTTCAGTGATTTGGTCAGGGCGTCATACAGCACCACGCGCTGTTGCGTGTCTGTCTGCAGCTTGTTGATCAGCACCATCTGCGTCGCCGCCTGGTTCTGTAGGGAGTCGACCCAGGTCTTACCTTTTTCGATATAGCGCTCCAGCGTTTGGCTTTTGGCCAGCTTGACCTGCTCTTCCTGAACCTTGGCATTGTATTGCTTGTTCAGCTCGGCCAGTTCGGTTTCCAATTGGGTCCGCGCGGCGGCGTCCTGTTCGACACTGATCTTGTTTTCCAGAGTGATAATCGTCGGATCCATATCCTGAATCTCGGCCCGCAGCGCCTCTAGTTCAGCAACAGTGGCCTCGCGGTCATCCAGCGTACCAGTCAGGTTTTCCTCGACCTTCACCCGCTGTTCTTCCAACACGGATAGCTGCCCTTGCAGCAATTGAACGATTACGTCGGATTTGGCGATCAGGTCCTGCAGCTTGTCGTCGATATTGGCGGTACGCATCCGTTCCTGCCGCATCGATTCTGATTTGCCTTTCGAGAAGATGCCGACAAACGTCTCCCACCCGGACTTCGAGCGCATCTCGTCGAAATCCTTGGAAAAGGCGCTGGTGACGTCGTCCAGACCCATAATCAGCTCGGCGATATTGGCGTTCATCACCTCGGTATGGGCGTGCACATCCTCAAGCGTGGCGTTTTCGATGTCGATGTCGGCCTCGGCAGAGCCGATCTTAGAACGCGCGGCTTCAATCCGGGATGTCAGCCCTTCGATCTGAGACTGGCTTTCGCGCACTTTTTGCTGCGTTTCCTCAATCAACGCATCAAACTGCTGGTTCGACATCTGTCCTATTCCTTTTTTAATTATGCACCCAACAAGATAGGAGATGTTACGATCATTTACATCCCCTTGGGCAACCAATCCTGTGGAACTTTGGCAAACTCCGCCAAAAAAAGATAGGCGGGTTGACACTTTGGCCTCAGATCGCATGAATGCGCCCCGGTAGGCAGAAAACGTCACGTTTACCATACGAAAACTGGATTGATCTGACCCCACGGGTGGCCATAGACAATCCGGGAGGCACATGTTTGAGTGCTAACAAATTTTTATTGCCGGAGGCTGACCCATGCTGGACGCGACAACCGACCTGAAATCAATCCTAAAAAACCCCGATCTGCTTGTAACCAAAGCCTATATCGGCGGTCAGTGGGTCGACGGGGACAATGGCACCTTTGCCGTGACCAACCCGGCGCGCGGCGACGTTGTAGCCGAAGTCGCAGACCTGAGCCGCGCGCAGGTCGCCGGCGCGATCGCACAAGCTGAGGCCGCGCAAAAGGAATGGGCCAAGCTGACCGGCAAGGAACGCGCCGTGATTCTGCGTCGCTGGTACGACCTGATGATGGAAAACGCCGAAGATCTGGGCAAGATCCTGACCGCCGAGCAAGGCAAGCCGCTGGCCGAGGCCGTTGGCGAGATCGGTTATGGCGCGTCGTTCATCGAGTTCTTCGGCGAAGAGGCCAAGCGCGTTTATGGCGAGACGATCCCCGGTCACCAGCGCGACAAGCGGATCATGGTGCTGAAACAGCCGATCGGTGTTGCGGCCTCGATCACGCCCTGGAACTTCCCCAATGCGATGATCACCCGCAAGGCAGCTCCAGCGCTGGCGGCTGGCTGCGCCTTTGTTGCGCGCCCGGCCAAGGAAACACCGCTGTCCGCATTGGTCATGGGCGTTCTGGCCGAACAGGCTGGCATTCCGGCTGGTGTGTTCAACGTATTGCCGTCCTCCAGCGCCAGCGAGATTGGGAAGGAATTCTGTGAAAACCCCGGCGTGCGCAAACTGACCTTCACCGGCTCGACCGAAGTAGGTCGCATCTTGCTGAAACAGGCGGCCGATCAGGTCATGAAATGCTCGATGGAGCTGGGCGGCAACGCTCCGTTCATCGTGTTTGACGACGCTGATCTGGATGCGGCTGTCGAAGGCGCGATGATGTGCAAGTTCCGCAACAACGGCCAAACCTGCGTCTGCGCCAACCGCATCTATGTGCAGGCGGGCGTGTACGATGAATTCGCGGCCAAACTGAAAGCCGCCGTCGAAGCGCTGAAAATCGGTGACGGTCTGGCCGATGGCACCACCACCGGTCCGCTGATCAACGAAGAAGCGGTCGCCAAGGTCGAGGAACACATCAAAGACGTTACCGACAAGGGCGGCGCGGTTCTGACCGGAGGTCTGCCGCATGATCTGGGCGGCACCTTCTTCCAGCCCACCATCGTGACCGGCGTGACGCAGGACATGATGGTCGCACAGGACGAAACCTTTGGCCCGCTGGCGCCCCTGTTCAAGTTCGAAGACGAAGATGACGTGATCGCAATGGCCAACGATACGATCTTTGGTCTGGCGTCTTATTTCT
Source organism: Ruegeria atlantica (assembly GCF_947495585.1). Lineage (GTDB taxonomy): Bacteria > Pseudomonadota > Alphaproteobacteria > Rhodobacterales > Rhodobacteraceae > Ruegeria > Ruegeria atlantica_G. The sequence continues at coordinate 158,683 of NZ_CANLZK010000007.1, forward strand.
ACGCCAAAGACCTCAGCCGCGTGTACAAAGTGGCCGAGGCTCTGGAATACGGCATCGTCGGCGTGAACACCGGTATCATCTCGACCGAACTCGGCCCGTTTGGCGGTGTCAAACAATCCGGCTTGGGCCGCGAAGGCAGCCATCACGGCATGGAAGATTATCTTGAAATGAAGTACGTCTGCCTGTCGGTCTGATCTGAAAAGGCCCCGGTGCTGCGCGCCGGGGCCATTACGTTTGTCACAAAACTGCAAACAAACCGTCACATCCCTGCAATGACCCGCGTTCATCCCCCTCTCATCCAAGTGAGAGAGGATACCACCCGATGTCATTGCGCTGTGTCTGCCTGACATCTGCCCTTGCCCTGACCGCCGGTCAGGCAGCGGCAGAAATGAATTTCAACCGAATTGCGTCTTTCCCCGTCGTCAAAAATATGGCCGAGGGGGCGGATACCACCCGCGAAACCTCGCCCGAGATCATCGCGGCGACTGCTGATGGCATGACGCTGGTCTATACGGACAGCCCGCTGGGTATGATTGGTATGGTCGATATCACCGACCCCGCGAACCCCGCGCCACTGGGTGCGATGGACGTGGGTGGTGAGCCGACATCCGTGGGGATTGTTGGCACGACGGCTTTTGTGGGCGTGAACACTTCGGAAAGCTATACTGTCCCTTCGGGCAAGCTGATCTCGGTCGATATTGCGGGCAAGGTGGAAACCGGTGCCTGTGATCTGGGTGGTCAGCCCGACAGTGTCGCGATTGCCCCGGATGGCAACTTTGTTTCCGTAGCCATCGAGAATGAGCGTGACGAAGACCTGAACGACGGGGTCCTCCCTCAGCTGCCTGCCGGAACACTGGCTCTGGTGCCGCTGAAAGACGGCGCATTGGATTGCGCGGGCATGAAGATGGCCTCGCTGACCGGGCTGTCGGAGGTTGCGCCTACTGACCCCGAACCCGAGTTCGTGGACATCAATAGTCTGGGCGAAACTGTCGTCACCCTGCAGGAAAACAACCACATCGCGGTCGTGGACAAAGACGGCAAGGTGATCAGCCATTTCTCGGCCGGTAGCGTAGACCTGGATGGTATCGACGCCACCGATGAGCGCGGCGCACTGGTTTTCACCGAGAGTCAGCCGGGCCGTCTGCGTGAACCGGACGCGGTGAAATGGGTCGACGAGAACCACTTCGCCACCGCCAACGAAGGCGACTACGAGGGCGGTTCGCGTGGCTGGACGATCTTCCACAAGGACGGCGCCGTAGTTTACGAAAACGGTACCGGTTTCGAGAAAGCCATCATCCAGATCGGTCACTATCCCGACAAACGCTCGGACGCCAAAGGTGTTGAGCCTGAAAGTGTGACCGCAGCGACCTTCGGTGACACACCAATGATCTTTGTAGGAGCCGAGCGCGCCTCGGTCGTGGGTGTCTATGACGCCACCGATCCGGCCAACCCAGTTCTGAAACAGCTGCTGCCTTCAGGCGTTGGTCCCGAAGGTTATGTTGCGATACCGGAACGTAACCTGCTGATCTCGGCTAATGAAAAGGACCTGATCGAAGACGGTGGCCCGCGTGCACACGTGATGATCTACGAATATCAGGACGCCCCGGCCACCTATCCGCATCTGACGTCCGCAGGCACGGGTGAGCTGATCGGCTGGGGCGCGCTGTCCGGTCTGGTGTCTGATGAGGACGGCATGATCTACGCGGTCAACGACAGCTTTTATGGCTTCCAGCCTTCGATTTTCAAGATCGACCCCAGCCATAAACCGGCCCGCATTGTGGATGTGATCCGCATCCACCGTCAGGACGGCAACCCGGCACAGAAGCTGGATCTGGAGGGCATCACGCTGGACGGTAAAGGCGGGTTCTACGTCGCCTCCGAAGGGCGTACCGACCGTGTTATCCCGCATGCGATTTACCACGTGTCCGCTGATGGCCTGATCAAGGATCGCAAAAGCGAGATCGGCCTGCCACCTGAGCTCATGGCCGTCGAAAAGCGCTTTGGGTTTGAAGGCATCACCCGCGTTGGCAACACCCTTTGGACGGCCGTTCAGCGCGAATGGAAGGACGACCCTGAAAACCACGTGAAACTGGTGGCCTACAACCTTGAGACCAAGGAATGGGGCGCGGTGCACTATCCCAAAGCGGACCCGGAAAAGGGCTGGGTCGGTCTGTCGGAAATCGTGGCCTTTGGCGACCACGTCTATGTCATCGAACGCGACAATCAGCACGACCACCGCGCCGTGACCAAAAAGATCTACCGCATACCGCTGTCTGACATGACCCCGGCCCAACTGGGCCGCCCCCTGCCCGTGGTCAGCAAGCAGGAAGTCCGCGACCTGCTGCCTGACCTGACCTCGACTGGTGGCTACGTTCTGGACAAGATCGAAGGCCTAGCCATCCTGCCCTCGGGCGAGGCGTTTGTGATGACCGACAATGACGGCGTCGACGATGCCTCGGGCGAGACGATGTTCTGGTCGATTGGGTCGGTGACTGGCGGGAACTGAATTTGGTATGGAAAACCCAAATGCCCCGCGTAATCCTACGCGGGGCAATCCGTATTTAACCACTCACCACCCGACCATAACTGCTAAAAAATAATCCGCCACGTCCAGAAAGCCTGCGGCTCATATCCTCATTCGGAAAGCGCAGCACCTGCCTATTTCTTCAATATCACCGTGAATTCATTGCGCCCTTTTGGCGTTTCATAAACGTCTTGAACTTCCAGATTGATCAACTTCATCAGTCGAAGTTGACTGACTAAACTCGCGAAGCTTTTCGGCGTGAACTGCCAGGCGTGCACGTCAATGTAACCGCCACCTGCGGCGTCAAACTCAGCCAGCGCAGCATCTGTTCTTTTTGCTATTCTCTCTTCCCAACCCGCATCGAAATGATCGCCTTGCCAATGACGACCAGTGTCGTTGTGAGTGGTCAAGGCCCTGTGCTCAATCACGCTTTCGATGCGATGAGTCTTCCGACCGTTGCGATGTGCCGCGACAATTTGGGCAACATTACTTTCTGCAAGCGCGAAGTCAAAGCAATAGCGTTTGTCCGGGATTAGCATAAAATAACGCCCGCCCTCTTTAAGTATACGCTGTACCTGCACCAAATGAGCAATCAAATCAGGTTGATGTTCGATGCAATGAGAGCTGATCACCGCGTCAAATTTGCGATCTACGATAGCAAGGTCACCAGTTGGCGAAACAAACTCCACGTCGGGAACCGAGGCTGTATTGTATCCGATCGCCTTTGCTCGTTGTTGCAATCCTGAACTGTCCAGGACATCAAAATAGGAAACATTCGACCCAGTCACACACGGATTGCAGAAGGGGCCAATTTCCAGAATGGACTTATACCTTGAGACAGTTTTGACGAGCTCGGCGCGTAACGCTTCTTTTGCTCCTACTCGCCCTTCCGCGCGCCCGTGCAGATTGAAATGTTCAATAAGTTCCGCATCCGATAACTCTGCCAAATCAGGTTGATTATCGCGATAATAGTCAACGTCCAGCCCAAGCAGGTCCTGCCAGGACGGTGTGGATTCCTGCACCTTATCAGGTCGGTTTCTCTTTTTTTTCAAAAACCAAAGTATACCCAAAACTGTCTTTGCCCCGCATTACCGAGAGTTTTTTGCCTTCGAATCTTTATTATATTTGATGGTACTAGCGTGCCCAATCCCAAGATTTTGTGACAGATAAGCCTTCGCGTCATCAAATCGAACTGTAAGCCAAGTAGATAACATCATGGTCTCTGCGTTCATAAGCAAACCGAACCGGCAATTCAAACACACGTGAAAAAACAACGCCCCGCGTCTGGAGGAACGCGGGGCGTATGGTGCGATAATCCAGAGAGGAACGATTATCGCGGCGTATAGCGGTCGCCCTAATTCACGGCTTTAGCGTCGACCACGTCCTTTTCGATGGCGTTCGCCGAAGAAATCTCAATCCGGCGCGGTTTCAGGGCTTCGGGCACTTCGCGCTTCAGGTCGATGTTCAGCATGCCGTCTTCGTGGTTGGCGCCGGTGACGCGCACGTGATCGGCCAGCGCAAAGCGGCGTTCGAACGCGCGGGTGGCGATGCCGCGGTGCAGGTAGCTGCGCTCTTTGTCCTCGGCGGCTTTCTTGCCAGCAACGATCAGGGCGTTTTCTTTCATCTCGACCGACAGGTCATTTTCCGAAAAACCGGCGACTGCAACCGATATTCGATAGGTGTCGGCATCGGTCTTTTCGATGTTGTAAGGTGGGTAGCTCGGCTGAGCCACATCATTGGTCAGCACGCGATCCATCATGTCAGCGATCTGGTCGAAACCAACGGTGGCGCGGTGCAGCGGTGCAAAATCAAAACTACGCATGTGTCATATCCTCATATCAGAGCGATCTGTGTTCTGCCCTCCGTTCGGACGGGCATCTGGTTGATACGGGCCCCGTTCGTGGCGACCCGACACATTTCACATGGGTAGCAGTTTGACCGAGTTCAACCCCCGCCCGAGCTGATGAATTTCGCGCCGGAATTCGACTTGTCGGACCCGACCTGCAACCGGCGGATCGTTGCCTGTGGACGCGGGGCATCGCGCCGCAAGTCCGCCTTGAGTTCGGCAACGATTCCAGACAGTTCCATCCCGTATCCGGCCACACGACCCCCGTAGGTTCCGATCGCTGAAACAACTGACAGGATCTGCCAGCGCGGTCCATTTCTGGCCAGCAATGCCGAACCGGACGAGCCAAAAGTGATGTCGCAGTTGAAGGTAATCAACCCTTGCTGGCGACCCAGGATCCGGCAGGATCTTTCCCGCGTGATCGCCTCGGACCGGCCGCGCCCATATGAGGCCAGGCTGACCTCGGTTCCAGCAACGCGCCCCTTATGCAACGCAAACGGATTGGCGATGGAATAGGGGATAGGCTGTTCCAAACGCATCAGCGCAACGTCAGCGCGGACAGTATCCGGTGACAACGGGGCATTGCTGACATATTCCGGGTTCACGGCAATCTGCATGACTTTGCGATCTGCCAGCGCCTCACCATGGCTCAAACCGGCGCGAAACGTCACCTTTCCCGGCTCGTAGGGTTTGCCGCTGGCCTTGTCCACCGCACAGTGCGCAGCAGTCAAAACCAGATCCTGCGCAATCAGGGTGCCGGTGCAAAACCCCTGATCGCCTACGTCCAGACGTCCAACCGCCTCCCATCCGTAAAGGTCATCGCGATCCGTCAGCTTGCGCTTGGCGGTCTGGGCGTAAGTTGCGGTGGCGGAAATTGAAAGGAACAAAAGAAAATTCAGAAATAAACGACTCATGGTTTTATGAACCTTGCTCCAATATTGCGGCGTGTCCCACCCTGAGAGGGAGACACGCCAAATCCGCGACCAGCCGACAACTCTGCCTGCAGCAGTTCCAATGAATCCTCGACCGCGGTGCCGATCGCCACGCGCTGCCCGTTGAATTCAGCCTTGGCTGCAACGACCGAAACGATGCGCGGCCGGTCCCCTTCAAAGGAAAAGACCGGCGCGCCGGACGACCCGAATTCGACGTCACAGGACAACACCAAAACGTTGGATGTGCGCGTCATGACCGAACACACTTCTTGCAGCGAGGGGGCCTCGGCCCGGTCCTGCGCGTAGGACACGACCCCCACTTCGGCACCTCGGGACGGGCGGTCTCCGGTCTCGAACGGAATTACGCTTGTATTTCGGATCGGTTGCCACAGTTCGATCAGCGCAATGTCATTGTATAGCCGCGAGGCCGTTGCCTCTGTGCTGTATTCGTAGTCCGGGTGAACAACAGCGCGACGCGCGGCCCGATAGGCCGATGCACGCCCAAGACGCCAGGCGGCCAGAAACTCGACCTCTGCCAGGTCAATCCGCTGACCGGTCACCTTATCGAACAGACAATGGGCAGCCGTCAAAACCTGTGTCGGAGAAATCAGCGTCCCGGTGCAAAACCCGGCGCCGTCGTTGATATCCAGGCGCCCTACCGCCATCCACGCGCGCCCCGCATCGGTGGTTTCCAGGCTTTTCAACCCGGTATCCTGGGCTGCGGCGGACAACGGCGTCAAAGCCAGCGCCAATGCTGTGATCCAGTTTCGCAAACGGCACTCCGGCTTTGCTGTTGACGTATTTTCCTACGTCTCCGGTGCGGCAAAAATAGGGCGATGACGCCCGCGCCCGTTTAACGGGGCGAGTGGTGCCCAGTTGCATCAGCATGGCCTATCTAAGGACCGGAACCTTAGGTTTGGCTGGTTCACGCAATGCACGCGGCACCGGCCCGCCGGTTGCCCAATCCAAAAGCTCGACCGTGTGCAGCACGGGAATGTCCGTGCCAGAGCCGATCTGCATCATGCATCCGATATTGCCCGCCGCGATCACGTCCGGCTTTTTGGCTTCCAGCGTTTTGACTTTGCGGTCCTTCAGCTTGCCCGAAATCTCGGGCTGCATCAGGTTGTAAGTTCCCGCGCTGCCGCAGCACAGGTGACTATCTGTAGGCTCTAACACGGCAAAACCGACCTGTTTCAGTAGGCTTTTGGGGTGCGTTTTGATCTTTTGACCGTGCTGCAAAGAACAGGCTGCATGATATGCAACGGTCAGGCCCTTGTTTTCGTCCTGTGGCAGCTCCAGCTGGATCAGCAGTTCGCTGATATCCATTGCAATCGACGACACCTGCGCCGCGTCTTCGGCCATGGGATCATTGTGAAACATATGGCCATAATCCTTGACCGTCGTACCGCAGCCCGAGGTATTGATGACGATGGCGTCCAGCCCGTCGCCGTGCATTTCTGCGGTCCAGGCCCTGATATTGGCCTTTGCGGCCTCATGGCTTTCACGGGTTTTGCCCATGTGATGGGTCAGCGCGCCGCAGCACCCTGCCCCTTCGGCCACGACGACCTCGCATCCCATCCTGGTCAAAAGTCGAATAGTTGCGTCGTTAATGTCAGTATTCAAAGCTTTTTGCGCACAACCCGTCATCAGCGCAACGCGCTTGCGCTGCGGTCCTTTGGCCGGAAATCTCTGCGGGTCGTCATTGCGACTAACGGGCGGGATATGTTTGGGTGCCATGTCTAGCATGGCACGCAACCGGGCGTCGGGCATCAGAAAGCGGAATGGCCGCCCCAGCTTCGCCCCGATCAAAGCCCAGCGGAACCGCATCGGATAAGGCAGAATCTGTGCCAGCACCCAACGCAATGCACGATCCGAAAAGGGGCGTTTATAGTTCTCTTCGATGTATTCCCGCGCGTGATCGACCAGATGCATGTAGTGCACGCCCGATGGACATGTGGTCATACAGGCCAGGCATGACAGGCAGCGGTCGATATGTTTGACCGTTTTCTCATCCGGCACACGCTCGTTTTCCAGCATGTCCTTGATCAGGTAAATGCGCCCGCGTGGACTATCCAACTCGTCCCCCAGCACCTGATAGGTTGGGCATGTGGCTGTGCAAAACCCACAATGGACGCAGTTTCGCAGGATTTCATTTGATCTTTGGATCGCGGGATCTTGCAACTGCTTCTCGGTGAATGTCGTCTGCATCGGCTTACCCCATCAACCCCGGGTTAAACAAACCGCGGGGGTCGAATCTTTGACGAATTCTTTTGGTTAGAGCCGCAATGCCGGGTGCCTCCGGTTGAAAACGCCCCAGTTCTGCCCGTGTTTCGGACCCTGCCCGCACGATGTTAGCGTGACCGCCAAACGCGCCTAAATGCGCCCGCAGATCAGTACCAACCGGCACCAAGGCCCAGATCAACCCGCCACCCCAATCAAACAACGTTCGATCTGCCCGGATGCGCGCAACGATGCCCGGCGCATCCGAGGGTTTGACCGAAATGCGCCAGACATCACCGCTTTGTTCGTGGAAACCGGCTGCGTCACGTAGGTCGACCCACAATGTGCCGGGCTGCTCAAGTTCGGCAACCTCGCCGAAACCAGACAGTAGGGATTTCAGTTGATCCAACCTGTATGTCACCGAACCCGCAAATCCTTCGAGGCGCAGTAAGGCGCTTCCCATATCCGGGTCGTACGCTGCTCCGCTAACTTCAAAAGGGGATTTCAATGCGGCGGACAGCGCTGCAACTGCGGTGGTCACATCAGATACCTGAACAGACAGCGTTGCGGCGACTTCGGGCTTGGGCAGTACCTTCAACGACACTTCGGTCAAAACACCCAGAGTGCCCCAGGATCCCGCCATCAGTTTGACCAGATCATAGCCGGTGACGTTCTTCATGACCCGGCCGCCATTCTTGACGACCTGCCCCATGCCATCGACATAGCGCACGCCCAGGAGAAAATCGCGGCATGCCCCAGCCTGTACCCGCCGGGGCCCAGATATGTTGGCCGCCACAACACCGCCTATGGTCGGTGTGCCACTGGTTCCCAGCAATCCCCGGTGATCCATAGGCTCGAACGCTAATTGCTGACCTTCTGCATCTAACGCGGCCTCGATCTCTGCCACGGGTGTTCCGGCCTTCGCCACCAAAGTCAGCGCGCCGGGTTCGTAAAGTGTGATGCCGGTTAGTCCGCTTGTTTCAGTCACCGCATCTGGTCCCGCAATACCGCGCGTACCGCCTCCCTTGATATGGACCGGTTCATTCAACTCGGCCACCATCTCGGCCAGTTCGGCTTCTGTCTTTGGTTTCATGACAATTCTTCCCTGTTAGAGCCGATTATTCTGCGGCGATCCGCGCGTTGCGTCGGGACTTCGACGCCTGCAATGGGAACACTTTGGCCGGGTTCAGCAGCCAATTCGGGTCGAACACATCCTTGATGACCATCTGAGCCTCAAGGTCCGCAGGCGCGTATTGGTGGGACATCAGATCGCGCTTTTCGATCCCAACGCCGTGCTCACCTGTCAGGCAGCCACCCACATCAACGCAAAGCTTCAGGATATCGGCTCCGAACGCCTCGCATTTCTCAAGATCACCGGGTTTGTTGGCATCGAACAGGATCAATGGGTGCATGTTGCCATCGCCTGCATGAAACACGTTGCCGACCGGCAAGCCGTAGTCTTCGCTCATTTCACCAATCCGGCGCAGCACTTCCGGCAAGGACGACACCGGGATCGTGCCGTCCAGACACATGTAGTCGTTCAACTGCCCCATCGCGCCAAAGGCCGACTTGCGCCCCAGCCAGATTTTCGCGCTTTCTTCGGCCGACTGGCTTTCGCGCAGTTCGACCGGATTGTGGCGCTTGGCGATTTCGATGATCTTTGACAACTGATAGCCCATCTCGGCCTCGGACCCTTCGACCTCGACAATCAGCAAAGCGGTGCAGTCGGGGTAACCGGCGTGGGCGAAATTTTCACAGGCTTGGATGCACAGTGTGTCCATGAATTCGATCGCAACCGGCAGGATGCCCGACTTGATAATGTCCGAGACGCATTGCCCGGCAACTTCGTTATCATCAAAACCCATTAATACAGGCCGGGCACCTTCAGGTTTGCGCAGAATGCGCAGCGTGGCTTCAGTCACGACGCCCAACTGCCCTTCAGACCCGCAGATGACTCCCAACAGGTCCAAGCCGCCAGAGTCCAGATGCGCGCCGCCAATCTCGACCACGCTGCCATCCATCAGCACCATCTTTACGCCCAACAGGTTGTTGGTGGTCACACCGTATTTTAGACAATGCGCCCCGCCTGAGTTCATGGCGATGTTCCCAGCAATGGCACAGGCGAGCTGTGAGGACGGATCTGGCGCATAGAAGAAATCGTCTTCCTCGACCGCACCGGTCACACTCAGGTTCGTGCGGCCTGATTGAACGCGAATGAAGCGGTTGTCATAGTCGACCTCAAGCACCTCATTCATCCGGGCGACGCCAAGGATGACGCAATCTGCGGTTGGCAACGCGCCACCGGCCAAGGAAGTACCCGACCCGCGCGGAACCACAGGGACACCTTCTTCATTGCAGATGCGTAAAACGTCCGAGACCTCTTGCGTGGTCGACGGAAGAACCGCCAGCATCGGAGGGCACCGATACGCCGTCAGCGCGTCACATTCATAAGCTCGAGTCTCGGACGGTTCGTGAATCACCGCGTCCTCGGGCAAAACTTGCAACAAACGTTGAAGAACCAGGGCCTTGCGGCGCAGAACGTCAGGATTTGGCGTTGGCATTTCCATGGTCGATCCCCTATTTGGTAAAATAATATTACCAATTTCTTCATCTGGCAAGTTCTCCTGTCTGGTCCTAAGGTCGCAGCATGACTTGGATTGATCGGGCACAATTGTTTTCACCGCTGGATTATGCGGCCATTGCCGTGTTGCTGATCACCTGGCTGTGGATCGGTTGGCGAATCGAAAATCCCTCACCCAATAAGCATTCCGTCACGGTGATGATGGATGACTATCGTCGAGAATGGATGCGGGAAATGGTCACCCGGCAACCCCGAATGTTTGACGCGCAGGTGGTCGCGGCGATGCGGCAGGGCAGCACGTTTTTTGCATCGACTACGATGATCGCCATCGGGGGCGGATTAGCCCTGCTGGGCAATACCGAAAGTCTTGCCGGTGTTGCCAATGATCTGGCCATCGGCAGCGCACCGGCCATGGTGTGGGAGATCAAAATCCTGATCATCATCCTTCTTCTGGCAAATGCGTTTCTGAAATACGTCTGGGCGCATCGGCTGTTTGGCTATTGCGCAGTTCTGATGGCTGCGGTCCCCAACGAACCATCAGACCCGCAAGCCTATCCGCGCGCGGCACAGGCGGCCGAGATTTGCGTCACCGCAGCGCGTAGCTTTAACCGCGGTTTGCGCGTGACTTATTTTGCCCTGGCATCCGTTGCCTGGATACTTGGGCCTGTGGCGCTGTTGCTGGGCACGGCAATCACGTTTGGTGTCCTTTACCGTCGTGAGTTTGCGTCGCATTCCCGGCTCGTCCTGATGTCCCAACCGCGCAACACGGATTCGTGATCGCTAAGCCAACGGACACAGCCTAGGATCGCCACATGCGGTATTTGATTCTCAGCCTTCTTCTCGCCAGCCCGGCGCTTGCCGACCCTTCTGTGATTGAAAAAGTGGCGGCCAACCAAAGCGGTGACACGTGGCGATTCGACGTGACGATCCGCCATCCCGATACCGGATGGGATCACTATGCCGATGGCTGGCGCGTTCTGGACATGGACGGCAATGAACTGGGCATGCGCGTATTGCATCACCCACATGAGACTGAGCAGCCCTTTACACGCTCACTATCCGGAGTGGCGATTCCAGATGGCGTGACACAGGTTCAGATTCAGGCGCGGTGCAGTGTCGATGGCTGGGGCGATGAGACCACGCTGGTCCCGCTGAACTGATCTTCAGAACACACCCAGCGCCAGACCCGCACCCAACGCAGCCCCAATATCACGGCACTCATCCAGTTGATTTTGCGGGATGGTCTTTTCGGCCAGAATAGCCTCGGGCGTCTGCGCATGGGTACAGATGATCAGCGGCGACTGAACCTCTTTCAACCGCCAACCGGTGGCAATCCGCGCGGTTTGACGGGCCGCGTTCTCGCCATCGGACCCAGCACAGATCATCTGCGCATACGGTCGCCCTTCGATCTTGCCCAGCACAGGGTAGTAGCAACGGTCAAAGAACTCTTTCATCAGACCTGAAATCGCGGCCAGATTCTCGGGCGCGCAGAAAATATACCCATCCGCACCCAGCAAATCCTCAGGGGTCGCCTGATCTGCAGTTTTCAGAACCGTTTCCGCTTCGTCCCGCGCTCCTGCCGCAGCGGCTTGGGCCATTTGGCGGGCTCCGCCGGTGCGCGAATGGTAGACGATCAGAAGCTGCGCCATGTCAGACCCGGTGATAGGGACCGCCCGACAGGATGGTCGCGGCCCGGTAAAGTTGCTCGGCCAGCATCACACGGACCAGCATATGCGGCCAGACCATCGACCCGAATGAGATGGAAAAATCGGCCTCGGCCCGCAGATCAGGGTCTATTCCGTCTGCGCCGCCAATGATCAATGCCAGATCCTGCCGTCCGGCATCGCGCCAGCTACCGAGTTTTTTGGCAAAATCAGGCGAGGACATCACCCGCCCGCGTTCATCCAGCGTGCAGATCACCGCACCTTTGGGCATCGCCTTGCGCAGTAACGCGGCCTCGGCCCCCATCCCTGCGTTTTTCTTGTCCTCAACTTCGATCACCTGTGCAGGACCAAGGCCCAGGCTACGGCCGGTCCGGTCAAATCGGGTCAGATAATCGTCAAGCAGGGTCTTCTCCGGTCCGGCACGCAATCGCCCGACCGCACAAATGCTTATACGCATATTTCTCTCGCCTCCAGCCTGTTAATGCAGGCCGGGATAGCGCCTCAGTTGGCCGAGGCGCTGCCGCCCTGAGGCAGCCACATCTTTTCCAGCTGATAGAATTCACGCACTTCGGGGCGGAAGATATGGACGATCACGTCGCCCGTATCGATCAGCACCCAGTCGCCGGCATCCTTGCCTTCGACCTTCGAGGTGAAACCGAATTCCTGCTTGATGCGATCCGTCAGCTTTTCCGCCATGGCCGAGACCTGACGTGTCGAACGCCCGGACGCAATGACCATGTGATCCGCGACAGACGACTTGCCTTGCAGGTTGATCTGCACGACATCTTCGGCCTTGTCATCGGAAAGTGAGGAAAGGATACGTTCAAGCAGCTTGTCGCTGATTGACTGAGAGTGGGCCATTACATTGGCCCCATCATCGGCGGGCAAACCCGCCTGTGTATGTAGAGACAGGACATAGTCCTCCTTTGTTGCGCGCCGCCAAACCCCGGCGCAGGGGTACTAATAAGGTAACAAGGGGAATGCAACATTTCAATGAACGGGCGCTTTTGCGGCCGCACGGGTGCTCACTCTTTGGCGATCTGTTGCTGCTCTGCGCCGTCGGGCAGCAGCCGGACCTCGCGCTGGGGGAAAGGAATCGATATCCCCTCGGCCTTGAAAGCGTCCCAAAGGGCGAGGTAAACATTGCCCCTGATATTGGTAAGCCCCTTGGTCGGATCGCTGATCCAGAACCGCAGCACATAGTTCACGCTGCTGTCGCCGAACCCGGTTATATGGCAGACCGGCTCATGTGAACCGCCGCTGAGAACACGTTTCACCGATTTAACTGCCCGGATCGCGGTTGCGCGCACCTGATGCGGGTCGTCGTCGTAACTGGTGCCAAAGTCCAGATCCAGACGCACATAACGGTCCGAATGCGACCAGTTCACCACCTGATTGGTGATCAAGTCTTCGTTCGGGATCAGGTATTCACGCCCATCCCGCGTGACCACCGATACATACCGCGCGCCCAGCGAGTTGATCCATCCGAATGTGTCACCCAACGAAATCACGTCGCCCGGTTTGATCGAGCGGTCCATCAGGATGATGATCCCGGAAATCAGGTTCGACACAACTTTTTGAAGACCAAAACCGATGCCCACGCCGATCGCGCCTGACAACAGCGCGATGCCAGTCAGATCAAACCCAAGCGTGCGGATGGCCGCCATAAAGACAGCTCCGTACAGCAGAACTTGAATGCCTTTGGCCAACAGAACCTGCATCGAAGGCGTGATGTCGTCGTTCCTCTGCAATCCCCGCTCGGCCGTGCGGGTCCCGATGCGGGCCAACGTCAGCAGCACGCCGATCAGCAAAGCGGCCTTGAGAATCCCCAGGGCCGAGATGTGCAGATCACCGATGGAAATCGCCACGCCGTCCAGAAACTCGGCCACATCATCCGTCAAGTTCAGCGCAACCAGTGTTGCATAGACCCACATTGCCCATTTGAAGATCCGCCGCAGCGTACGGTTGCGGACAAGTCGCGCCACCAGCGCGATCGCCAGCCAAGCGGCGGCCAATGTCGCGATCACGCCGATAATGTAACTGTGCGACGGCCAGGTCACATTCTGCATGAACAGGTACAGCGTCCAGGACAACAAAACGAAATAGACCAGCGTCAGGCGCTGCATCAGCTGAACCAGAGTGCGCAGCCGCCATTTGGGCCAGCCGGTGCGGGCACGTGCCCAGGTTTCCCACCGGTTTTGCGTCACCAGCTTGAGCACATATGCCAAAGCCCACAGGGCGAGGATGATGATCAACTGGTGCCGCCGCCAACCCGGCGTGACGATCAGATCGGCAAGTTTGCCGAACTGCACGGAAAACCCCGCGACCATGTTTTCATAGAGTTCCGACAGCGAGCTGGGGATCAGGTCTTGGTTCATACAGGTCTCCTGACACGCAGCTTGGACAGCAACTCGGGGTGATGCAAGCCCGAGGCCGGATTGAACCTTGATTGACGGGCACACGCGATATATCTGAGGCGCATGAGAGTCTATTTGGCCCCTGCTCCGACACTGCAAGACCGCACGCGCCTGCGTGAACGGTTCTTTGGGGCCGCCCGCACGGTTCTGGCCCGCCTATAAGCGGCGCCCAGCCACTCGCCAGCTATTTCTCATTACACACGGGAGAGGACCGATGTCCCCCAAAACACTCTATGACAAGATCTGGGATGCCCATGTCGCGCACGAAGCCGATGATGGCACCTGCCTGCTTTATATCGACCGCCATCTGGTACACGAAGTCACCAGCCCGCAAGCCTTTGAAGGGCTTCGCATGGCGGGTCGTCCAGTACGCGCGCCGGAAAAGACCATCGCCGTGCCGGACCACAACGTTCCGACCACTGCGGATCGGGTGAACGGGATCGAAAACCCCGAATCACGCATTCAGGTCGAAGCGCTGGACAAGAACGCGAAGGATTTCGGCATTCACTATTACCCGGTGAATGACGTTCGTCAGGGCATCGTGCACATCGTCGGCCCCGAACAGGGCTGGACCCTGCCTGGCATGACCGTTGTATGTGGCGACAGCCACACGGCCACTCACGGCGCGTTTGGTGCTTTGGCCCACGGCATCGGCACGTCCGAGGTTGAACATGTTCTGGCCACGCAAACCCTGATCCAGAAGAAATCCAAGAACATGAAGGTGGAAATCACCGGCAAGCTGCAGCCGGGTGTGACCGCCAAGGACATCACTCTGGCTGTGATCGGTGAGACCGGTACTGCCGGCGGAACCGGCTATGTTATCGAATATTGCGGCGAAGCGATCCGCGATCTGTCGATGGAAGGCCGCATGACCGTCTGCAACATGGCGATCGAAGGCGGTGCACGTGCAGGCCTGATCGCGCCGGACGAGACCACCTATGAATATGTCAAAGGTCGCCCCCACGCGCCGAAAGGTGCCCAGTGGGAAGCTGCTCTGACATGGTGGAAAACGCTGTTTACCGACGATGACGCGCATTTCGACAAGGTCATCACCCTGCGCGGCGAAGACATCGCACCTGTCGTGACCTGGGGCACCAGCCCCGAGGACGTACTGCCGATCACCGCAACTGTACCGAACCCCGAAGATTTTGAAGGTGGCAAGGTTGACGCAGCCCGCCGCTCGATCGAGTACATGGGTCTGGAAGCCGGTCAAAAGCTGAGCGACGTCGAGATTGACACTGTTTTCATCGGGTCCTGCACCAATGGCCGCATCGAAGACCTGCGCGCTGCTGCCGAGATCCTGAAGGGCAAAAAGGTCAAGGACGGCATGCGTGCCATGGTCGTGCCAGGTTCGGGTCTGGTTCGGGCGCAGGCCGAAGAAGAAGGTCTGGCCGAGATTTTCAAGGATGCCGGTTTCGAATGGCGTCTGGCCGGATGTTCGATGTGTCTGGCGATGAACCCCGACCAACTGCAGCCGGGCGAACGCTGTGCAGCGACCTCAAACCGCAACTTCGAAGGCCGTCAGGGCCGGGGCGGACGCACCCATTTGCTCAGCCCTGCAATGGCTGCCGCAGCGGCAATCACAGGACGGCTGACAGACGTCCGTGAATTGATGTAAGGTCCCATCACATCTAGATATTTGAGGGATTAAAAACATGAGTGACTGGGTCAAATGGCTCCTGCTGGGGCTTCTGTCCATAGCGTTCGGTATCTTTGTACTGGGCGCGCCAGTTGTGGCGTCTGTCGCCGTGACGGTGGTAACCGGTGTGTTGCTGCTAGTCTCGGGCGCGCTGCAAGTTGTTGGCGGCTTTACGGTTGAAGGTACCGGCAACAAAATTCTGTCACTCATCATGGGTGCGGTGATGCTGTTTCTGGGCTGGTCCTTTCTGGATCACCCGCTGCAGGGAACCCTGACACTGGCAACCGTGATGCTGATCCTGTTCATGGCAGGCGGTATCGCGCGGGTCATTCTGTCGTTCCAAATGAAGGGAACACAGTTTTTCTGGCCCACGATGATCTCGGGCGTCTTGTCGATCGTCCTCGCGGGCATCATCTGGACATATGTGGGAAGCGACCCTCAGGTGCTGCTGAGCATTTTGGGTATCTTCCTGGGCATTGAGATGCTGTTCAACGGGTTCGGATTGGTCTTCATGGCGTTCTTCATCAGAAACGCACCCAACGACGCAACAACAGAAGCGAAACAAGCTTAAACGCGGGATACGGGCGCGGCCCTCTCTCGCAGGAGTGTAGACATGGAAAAGTTTGACAAAGTCCACGGGGTGGCCGCCCCAATGCCGCTGATCAATATCGACACCGATATGATCATCCCGAAGGTGCACCTGAAAACCATCAAACGGTCCGGCCTTGGTGTCGTGCTGTTTGATGAGATGCGCTACCATGAACATGGTGGCGAAAACGAAGACTTCGTGCTGAACAAACCCGCCTATCGTCAGACAGAGATTCTGGTTGCCGGTGACAATTTCGGCTGCGGCTCGTCGCGCGAACACGCACCCTGGGCGATCAAGGATTTCGGCATCAAGGTTGTGATCTCGACCAGCTTTGCCGACATCTTCTTCAACAACTGCTTCAAGAACGGCATCCTGCCCATCGTGGTCGAAGAAGAACACCACGCGATCCTGATGGAAGATGCGCATAAAGGCGAAAACGCCCGCATGACCGTGCATCTGGAAGATCAGCAGATCACCACCTCGGATGGCGTTGTGATCGAGTTCAGCGTCGACCCACATCGCAAGCATTGCCTGCTGAATGGTTTGGACGATATCGGCCTGACGATGGAGAAAGATCATCACATCGACAAATTCGAGGATCACGCAAACCAGGCCCGTCCCTGGGTGTGATTCCAAGAACGAATCTGCGGTTACTCAACCTATCGGGGTCGCCTGAGCGGCCCCTTTCGCTTTCTTGGGGTTGAAGTTCCGGCAACCACAACATGTAGCTGCAGGACCCCAATACACGTCGAATTTGCGACAGGGATGATGCAAAGGCGCACCAGTTTTGCCATCATTTTGCCCAAAATCACATGTTTTCTACGCCTTGGCTTGAGCGGATTATCGCTGATCGTCAATGTTGGCGGTAATGGTGGTCTCCGACAAAAATATGTCGGATGCAAGATGGGACAAAGCCGTCAAAGAAAAAGAAACGGTCAATCCGTTTTGAAAGGGTTTGGATAGTGATTGCGCGCACAACAGGGGCGGCGATTCGGGGATTATTGGTCGCACTTATGGTGCTGACACCTGCGTTGTACCTGCCAGTAACGTCTACGAATGGGACCGAGATTGTCGTCTTTCTCGCCATTCTCGCGTTTTTCCTGACGTTCGCTGAATACAACTCTGCCTTTCCCAGCTTTATCGAATTCCGCGATGCGCCACCTGTGAACCGTTTGCGCTTTGTTGGGTTGATGTCGATGGTCACCTTCCTGACGTTGATCTGCAAAAACGCGTATGCGCCGACTGGCCTGACGACGACCTTCTATTCCTTTGGCCTGGGCGTTGCGAATGTGGTCGACTTTCCCTATTCGCCAGTACGGCTGATCATCCTGATGCTGCCGACTGATGCAAACGCGCCCCTGATCGAACTTGTCCGTATTTCTGCCAGCGTTGCGTATGTCGCTGCTTTGGTGACGATCGCCAGCTTTGCCTACGCGGTGAAAGTGCGCGGCTGGCCGACCGGAAATGGCGCCTTCAATGTCTGGACCAATCTTCCGCTGTTCGACCCCACCAAAGGCGGTGACGTAGTTACGCGCCTGCAGCGCGACGGTCGGCTGAACATTTGCATCGGTATTCTGCTGCCGTTCCTGATCCCGGCGCTGATCAAACTGCTGACTGACTATGCCGATCCGATCTCACTGAGCAATCCTCAGACCCTGATCTGGACACTCAGCGCCTGGGCCTTCCTACCGGCCAGCATGATCATGCGTGGCATGGCGACCCTGCGCATTGCCAATCTGATCGTCGAAAAACGGCGCGCCTATTCCACAGCCGAGTCTACCCAGACCGCATGATCCGCATCCTGATCCTGCTGCTGTTGCCCGTTGTGGCGCAGGCAGAGACGATCCGTATTGCCACCTACAATACAGAACTCAGCCGCGATGGTCCGGGATTGCTGCTGCGGGATATTCGCCGCGGTGATGATCAGGTGATGGCGGTTGTTTCCGTTTTGGCGGACACCCGCCCCGACATCATTGCGTTGCAGGGGATCGACTGGGATTTCGAGGGGCTGGCGCTGACGGCGCTGGCAAATCGGTTGCGCGAGGCCGGATTGGACTATCCCTACACTTTCGCAGCCCAACCAAATTCCGGCCTGGAAACGGATCTTGATCTGGACGGAGATGGTCGTACCAGCGGTCCTGGTGACGCGCAAGGCTGGGGTCGCTTCACCGGACAAGGTGGGCTGGCCGTGATGTCCCGCTATCGCATCGCTTCGGATCAGATTCAGGACCTGTCCGACCTGCTATGGCTGGAACTGCCCGGCGCTGAATTGCCTCAACATGACGCAGGCCCCTACCCATCAGAACCGGCGCAGAACGTTCAGCGGCTCTCATCCGTGGCGCATTGGATTGTGCCCATCGAAACTCCGGCAGGGCGGCTGGATTTGATGCCCTTCCACGCCTCACCCCCGGTGTTTGACGGACCAGAGGATCGCAATGGACTGAGGAACAAGGACGAGATCCGCCTTTGGTCCGCAGTCATGGATGGTGAAGTCGGGCGCAAACCCGATCGTCTGTTTGTCATCGCGGGTGACGCCAATCTGGACCCAGCGCGAGGTGATGGACGCAAAGAGGTGATCCGAGAGTTTTTGAACGACCCCCGCCTTCAGGACCCTTCACCCGCAGACCCCTCAGGCGATTTGACAACGGTGGTCTGGAAAACGGTTGGTCCAATGCGGGTCGATTACGTCCTACCATCGGCCCAATGGCAGGTGGTGGATTCCGGGGTGCACTGGCCCGCCGCGGGCTCCGAAGAACGCAAAACCGCCGAAAGCGCCAGCCGTCACCGGCTGATCTGGGTCGACCTGACACTGCCTCGCTGATACGGTACTTTGCGCTATGATCTGGCCTGCAATGCAGACCTGACGCAATTTTCAGACGCTAACGGAAACAAACCTGTATTTTCCTTGCCGTCAGGCGGGATCGTCTCATTGACCCGATGCCGCACAGGCGCTAGGGCCTGTGCTGTAAAACGCAAGGAGATCCTTCATGTCCAACCCCTCGCTCCTCATCCTGCCCGGAGACGGAATTGGCCCCGAAGTCATGGCCGAAGTGCGCAGAGTCATCGACTGGTTCGGTGCAAAACGCGGCCTGGAATTCGACGTGAGCGAGGATCTGGTCGGCGGTGCCGCGTATGATGCGCATGGCAAGCCCCTGTCGGACGAGACGATGGCCAAAGCGCAAGAGGTTGACGCGGTTCTGCTGGGTGCTGTGGGCGGCCCGAAATACGACGATCTGGATTTCAGCCTCAAGCCCGAGCGCGGCTTGCTGCGCCTGCGCAAAGAGATGGACCTGTATTCCAACCTGCGCCCGGCACAGTGCTTTGACGCGCTGGCCGATTTCTCGTCGCTCAAGAAAGATATCGTTGCCGGCCTCGATATCATGATCGTGCGCGAGTTGACCTCGGGCGTCTATTTCGGCGAGCCGCGCGGCATCTTTGAAGAAGGCAATGAGCGTGTGGGCATCAACACCCAGCGCTATACCGAATCTGAGATCGAACGCGCCGCGCGCTCGGCTTTTGAACTGGCAATGCGCCGGAACAAAAAAGTCTGCTCAATGGAGAAGGCCAATGTCATGGAATCGGGCATTCTGTGGCGCGAAGTTGTGAACCGTGTGGCCAAGGATTACCCCGAGGTCGAGCTGAGCCATATGTATGCCGACAATGGCGCGATGCAGCTGGTGCGCGCGCCCAAGCAGTTCGACGTCATCCTGACCGATAACCTGTTTGGCGACATCCTGTCGGACTGTGCCGCGATGCTAACCGGCTCGCTGGGAATGCTGCCGTCGGCCTCGTTGGGTGCTCCTATGGCGAATGGCCGCCCCAAGGCGATGTACGAACCGGTCCATGGTTCGGCCCCGGATATCACAGGTCAGGGAAAAGCTAACCCAATCGCCTGTATCCTCAGCTTTGCCATGGCGCTGCGCTACAGCTTTGATCAGCTTGAAGAAGCGGACCGTCTGGAAGCCGCAATCGAGAAGGTACTGGCCGACGGTGTCCGTACTGGTGATCTGCTGGCCGACGAAGGCGTCACGCCGGTTTCGACCACAGAAATGGGCGACGCCATTTTGGGCGCGCTCGACGACAGCCTCTGATCAGAACCGCATTCAATTCAAAAGGCGGTGCCCAGCGCACCGCCTTTTTTAATTTCCACCGAAAATGTTGTTCAGCATGTTGTTGATGGCCCGGTCCAACCCGGTTTGGTTCTTCCGGCGCTGCTGCTGCGGCTGAGCAGTTCTAACCGGTGGGTCCGGGGCGAGCATCGGCAATGGCGTCGGCGTCATACCTTCAGTCACGCGCAGCATGGTTTCTTTCCAGATTTCCGCAGGCAAACCGCCTCCGGTCACACCGGACAGCGGCGTGTTGTCGTCATAACCCATCCAGATGCCCGTGACGTAATCGGCCGTGAACCCGATGAACCACGCATCCCGCGCAGCCTGCGTCGTGCCGGTTTTTCCCGCCACCTGCCATCCGGGCAGTTGTGCCCGTGCGCCGGTGCCCTCGGACACCACACGCTCCATCATCCAGGTCAGTTGTTTGGCGGCTTTGTCGTTGATGACCCGCTCACCAATGCCGGTTGTCGTCACCATGACTGGGGTAACATCGCCTAACAACTTCAGTTCGGTCAGCCCATAAGGTTCAACCGCCGAGCCACCATTCAGGATACCCGCATAAGCCCCTGTCATCTCGATCAGCGTGCTTTCCGACGCGCCCAGCGCCAGGGCGGGACCCTGCGCCAGATCGCTATCAATGCCGAATTCGCTGGCCACGGTGCGGACATTGTCCAACCCTGCGATCTCAGCCACTCTCACCGCAGGGATGTTCAGCGAGTTTTTCAACGCGTCTGCCAGTGTGACGCGCCCGTAAAACTTGTTGGTGTAGTTCTTGGGACACCATTGGCCAGAGCCCGGAATGCTCACGCAGTAGGGCTCATCCACCACCGTATCCAATGGCGAATAGCCAAGCTCAAGCGCGGTGGCATAAACGAAGGGTTTGAAGGAAGACCCCGTTTGCCGCAGCGCCTGCGTGGCTCGGTTGAATGCACCGGACACCCGGGTCTTGCGCCCGCCAACCATGCCGCGCACAGCCCCGTCCGCCGACATCACCACGATCGCGGCCTGCGCCTTTGATCCTTCGCGGACCTTCTCCTGGAAGATGAACTGCAGCGCCTCTTCGGCCGATTTCTGGATACGTTGATCCAGTGTGGTGCGGATCACCACATCTTCGGTCGTGTTGCGTGTAAAGAACTCGGGCCCGCTGGCCATCACCCAATCGGCGAAATAGCCCCCCGCTCGCGCAGCAGCGGCTTCTGACAGTTGCGCGGGATTGCTGCGCGCACTGCTTGCTTGTGCCGAGGTCAGATACCCCTGTGCCTCCATCAGGCCAACCACCAGCCGCGCCCGATCCTGCGAACGTTGAAGGTTATTCGTCGGTGCATAGCGCGTCGGTGCCACCAGCAGACCAGCCAACATCGCGGCCTGCGACGGGCTGACCTCAGCCGCCGAGATCCCGAAATAGCGTTGGCTTGCGGCCTCGAACCCGCGCGCACCCGCGCCCAGGAAGGCCCGGTTCAGGTAGATGGTCAGAATCTCGTCCTTGGAATACTTGACCTCCATCGCCATCGCATAGACCGCCTCTTTGGCCTTGCGCCAAAGCGAGCCCTGACGGCAATCGGACTCATAGGCAGCCTCGGATTCCCAATCACTGGGCTCATAAGGCACACCCAGGCACAACAGCTTGGCCGTCTGCTGCGTGATGGTCGACCCACCATGTCCCGACAGCGGTCCGCGCCCTTCGCTCAGGTTGATGCGCACAGCGCTTGCGACACCGCGCGGGCTGACACCGAAATGGCGATAGAACCGCTTGTCCTCGGTCGCGACGACGGCGTTCTTCAGATGCGGCGAGACGGTATCGGCGGTGATCACCCCACCAAATTGGTCCCCACGCCAGGCAAAGACCTTGCCGTCCCGATCCAACAGGGTCACCGATCCGCGCGCCCGACCGTCCAGCAAGGCATCGACGTCAGGCAGAGAGGAGTAGACAACCCCAACCGCCAAAGCCAACAGCATGGCGGCCACCGCGCCTACACGCCAGGTCACACCCCAAATCAACCGCCAGATCCAACGGAACATGCGGCGAAAGAAGCCGCCGCCGCCACCGGACGTCTTGCGGGTTTTCTTTCGGGCGGTCTTACGCGTTGACGTTTTACGCGCCGTCGCCTTTTTGCCGGCGGGCTTTGTCGTCCGCTTTGTTGCAGCGGGTTTACGCCCCTTCGAAGGGTATCTTTTGTCTGCAACAAGCGATGTCTTGCGACGCCTGGACTCAGTCATGCTCAAACTCTGCCCGGTTATCATTTTGAGGCACCATACCCTGCCACTGGCGCGAAGTAGAGGTATGAAATTCCGCTAACCGGCCTCAATAGTTCGCCCGCTTTTTGGGCAAAAACGTTTTTTTGTGCAAAAATTGTGCACCTCACCCCTCTTTTCCCCTGCGTTCACCCGCCCTGACCGTTTCTTACTGCGGTCAGTCACGCTCTCTTTCTGCAGGTGCAAACAAACCGGTTCCGCCGGACAGGAAGAGGGGACAGACGTGAAACTGATCATTGCGACAATCAAGCCGTTCAAGCTGGAGGAGGTGCGCGAGGCACTGACCGAAGCCGGCGTGCGCGGCATGATGGTGACCGAGATCAAGGGCTTCGGCTCGCAATCAGGCCACACCGAAATCTATCGTGGGGCCGAATACGCGGTGAATTTCGTGCCCAAGATCAAGCTTGAAATCGTGGTGCCCGCCACGATGGCCGACCAAATCGTCGAGACCATCACCAAAACCGCCAAGACCGGCAAGATCGGTGACGGCAAGATTTTCGTCCTTGATGTCGAGCAGGCGCTACGCGTGCGGACCGGGGAAACGAACGAAGAGGCGCTGTAAGCGCCGCCACTCCAAAGCATTCGAGGACTGACAATGAACCTGATGAAATCTCTCATCCCAGCCGCCGCGCTAGTCGTGCTGCCGCAGATGGGTCTGGCGCAAGAGGCCGCCGAGGGCGAAGCCGCGCTGCACACCCAGTATATTTTTACCACCTTGCTGTTCCTGATGGCAGGCTTCCTTGTCTTCTTCATGGCAGCAGGATTTGCCATGCTCGAGGGCGGTCTGGTGCGGTCCAAGAACGTGGCCATGCAGATGATCAAGAACATCGCGCTGTTTTCGATTGCCGCGATCATGTACTGGCTGGTCGGCTTCAACACGATGTACCCGGGCGACTTCAATGGTTTCTTTGCCCTTGGCGGTCCGACTGTACTTGATGCCGTGGGTGTTGCACCCGCAGACGCGGCGTTAGATTACGCGTCTATCGGTTCGGACTTCTTCTTCCAGCTGGTCTTTGTGGCGGCAACCGCGTCCATCGTGTCCGGTGCCGTGGCCGAACGGATCAAGCTTTGGCCCTTCCTGATCTTTGTCATCGTACTGACCGGTATCCTCTACCCGATCTCTGG
Source organism: Ruegeria atlantica (assembly GCF_947495585.1). Taxonomy (GTDB): domain Bacteria; phylum Pseudomonadota; class Alphaproteobacteria; order Rhodobacterales; family Rhodobacteraceae; genus Ruegeria; species Ruegeria atlantica_G. Next base: position 182,582 of record NZ_CANLZK010000007.1, read on the forward strand.
GTCCTGGAAATGGGGCGGCGGCTGGCTGGATGCCATGGGCTTTTCCGACTTCGCCGGTTCGACCGTTGTTCATTCGGTCGGTGGCTGGGCCGCTCTGGCGGGCTGCCTAATCCTTGGCCCCCGCATTGGCAAATACAAGGACGGCAAAGTCCACCCGATGCCCGGCTCCAACCTGGCGCTGGCAACCCTGGGTACGTTCATCCTGTGGCTGGGTTGGTTTGGCTTCAACGGCGGCTCGCAGCTGGCGATGGGCACCGTAGGTGACGTATCCGACGTGTCCCGCATCTTCGCCAACACAAACATGGCCGCCGCATCTGGTGCTATCGCAGCCCTGATCATGACGCAGGTGTTGTACAAGAAACCTGACCTGACCATGGTGCTGAACGGCGCGCTGGCCGGTTTGGTCTCGATCACCGCAGAACCGCTTGCCCCGACCCTGTTCGGAGCGCTGTGGATCGGTGCAGTTGGTGGCATCATTGTAGTCTTCGCGGTCCCGATGCTGGACAAGTTCAAGATCGACGACGTTGTCGGTGCCATCCCGGTTCACCTGTTCGCAGGCATCTGGGGCACCATCGCCGTGATCTTCTACGGCGAGGCAAACCTGATCACCCAACTGACCGGTATCGTAGCTTATGGTGTGTTCACATTTGTTGGCGCGTTGATCCTGTGGACAATTCTGAAGGCGACGGTCGGCATCCGCGTCAGCGAAGAAGACGAGATCAACGGCCTCGACATGGCAGAGCTGGGTATGGAAGCTTATCCAGAGTTTTCGAAAGGCTAATAGCCAGCAACTCGAAAATAAAAAACCCGGGCGTTCGCGCCCGGGTTTTCTGATTTATAGAATTGAATCAGACACCGACGTCAATAATCGCCTTGGCCAAGATCGGAACCGTCGTCGCGTTCAAACCAGCAATGTTCAACCGGCTGTCACCGACCATGTAGATGCCGTGATCCGCGCGTAGCTTTTCGACCAGTTCCGGTGCCGCCCCCAGACGCGAGAACATGCCGCGGTGCTGGGCGACAAACCCAAAACGATCGGACCCACTTTGGGCCTGCAGCTCGTCTGCCAGTTGTTGGCGCAAGCCCAGCATGGACAGGCGCACCTCTTCCAGCTCAGCCGCCCAGTCAGCGCGCAGGGCTTCGTCGTTCAGGATCGTCGTCACGACCCGCGCACCGTGATCTGGCGGGAACGAGTAGTTCTGACGGTTCAGGAAGGCCAGCGTGGACTGGTTAAGGGCTGTCTGCGCCGGGTCATCACTGATGGCCATCAACAGGCCGGTCCGCTCGCGGTAGACACCGAAATTCTTAGAGCAGGACGCTGCAATCAGGCAACGCTTGACCGACGAGGCCACCAGACGGGTTGCCTGCGCGTCTTCCTCAAGACCGTCACCAAAGCCCTGATAGGCAATATCGATCATCGCCACGAGGCCGCGCTCGTTGATCAGGTTCACAACTTCTTGCCATTGCACCATGTTCAGGTTGGCACCGGTCGGGTTGTGGCAGCAACCGTGCAGCAAGATCACGTCGCCCGCATTCGCGGTTTTCAGATCCTCGATCATTCCGTCGAAATCTACGCCACGGGTTTCACCGTCGAAATAGCGGTACTGGACCGTCTCCATCCCCAGGTAATTCAGGATCGACAGGTGGTTCGGCCATGTCGGGTTCGACACGAACACGCGGGCCGAAGGGTTGGCCATGCGGATCATCTCAAACGCCTGACGGCAGGCACCGGTTCCACCGGGCGTCGCCACCGCAGCGATGTTGCCGCGTGGAACCGAGGTGCCCAGGATCAGGCCAATCATCGCATCGGCATAGGCCGGGTCGCCCGCCAATCCGGTGTAGGCCTTGCTCTCTTGCTCTTCCAGGATGCGCTTTTCGGCCGCTTTCACCGCACGCATCACCGGGGTCACGCCCTCGGCATTCTTGTAAACGCCAACTCCCAGGTCGATCTTTTGATCGCGCGGGTCTTCGCGATACGCCTGCATCAGCGCCAGAATCTTGTCGGCAGGCTGCGGTTTGAGGTTTTCGAACATCAGTTCTCTCCGGTTGCGACGGGCAGGGTCGGGAAGGCACCCCATTCAGCCCAGGAGCCGTCATAAAGCGAGTGGTCTTTCTTGCCGATGCGCTCAAGCGCAAGGCTGAGGATCGCGGCGGTCACACCCGACCCGCAGGATGTGATGGCCGGTTTCGACAGGTCCACACCTGCGGACTCGAAGATGGCGCGGCATTCCTCGGGGGATTTCATCGTGCCATTCTTGTTCAGCAAAGTGCCAAAAGGCACGTTGCGCGATCCGGGAATGCGGCCCCGTCGCAGACCTTCACGCGGTTCCGTTCCGGTTCCGGTAAAACGATCGGCAGAGCGTGCGTCGATGATCTCATGATCTCCCAGCTTGGCGGCGGCAGATACCTGCGTGACGTCACGGACCAGATGGTTCTGGACCCGGACGGTCATGTGGCGGTCGCGGATCACCGGCGGCAGATCTTCGATCTCATGTCCCTCGGCCTGCCATTTCGGCAGACCACCATCCAGAACGGCGATGTTTTCCTGCCCCATCAACCGGAACAACCACCAGACGCGGGCGGCAGACATCAAACCGGCCCCATCATAGACGACAACCTGATGGCCGTCGCCCACGCCCATCGCCCTCAGGCGGGACATGAACTTTTCGACCGGGGGCGCCATATGCGGCAAGTCCGAGCGGTGGTCCGAGATATCATCAATATCAAAGAACCTCGCACCGGGGATGTGGGCCGCGTCATATTCGGCCTTTGCGTCCCGCCCTTGCTGAGGCAGATACCACGACCCGTCCAGCACCCGCAGATCCGGGTCCTTGAGATGGGCGGCAAGCCATTCGGTAGAAACGAGGGTTTTCGGATCGTCCTGCATAAAAGCCTCCCCTAAACGCGTTTGGTTTTTCCCTATACTTGGTGGGATGCTGGTTCAAGGCTGGATAGCGCTAGCGCCCAAGTCGTTCTCGATTTACCGCACCCGACGCAGGCGAAAATACTGAATAATCCCGATGACGCTGATGATAATCCAGAACCCTTCGATCAGCATCGACGCCAGATTGAAGTTCTGCATCAACGAAAACACGATCAGAATCGAGCCGATCAAGTTCACCATCGGAAAAGCAAGGTCATCCGAGTTCATCATTCGCATCTGGGTGGCAAAATAAGCCGCAACTACAATCAATGCCCCGAAAGAACCGATGGCATCCACGAAGGTCAGGCTGTCAAAAAATGCGGTCATTGAAGTGTTCGGTCCTGCTCTGGAAACTCAATTGGTTGCGAATAGTGATGCATGTTGAGGAATGCCGCCCCACAATCACCGGCGCGGTACCCGTGCGGCACGTCGGCTGCGAACCGCAACCCCTGACCGGCTTGTAGTGGAACCCAGTTTCCATTGCGCAGGACGTCCAGTGTTCCGTTCAATACAAAAACCTCTTCGGTCACGCCGGCTGCATGGGCGGGTGATTCATGACTTTGATTCGGCGACAGATCTACGTGAAATGTTTCGGCGCCCAACGCGGGATCAAAGGGGAAGACAATCTTTACCTCGATGCTGCCCGGGAAAGTTACTGTGCTAAATACGCCGGTATCCTTTGTGTCGCGCATCGCAGCGGTGCCGATCAAAGCACTTAACGGAAGTTGGAAGCCTTTTGCGATCTTCCACAAGGTCGCGATCGTCGGGCTTGATTCGCCGCGTTCAATCTGACCCAGCATGGCTTTGCTAACCCCGGTAAGTTCGGCCACTTTGGACAGGCTCAGCCCTGACGCTGCGCGAACATCCCTGAGTTTAAGTGTTAGTTCGTCCGATTCCATACCTAGGCCTTGCGATTTGTCTTGTGCGTTATAACGTACATATGATACGTGCGCTATAACGTACACACCCAATATCGCAGCTTGGGTAATAGGGAAACAGCATCATGCCAATGTACCGATCCAGAACCTCTACCCATGGCCGCAACATGGCCGGTGCCCGCGGCCTGTGGCGCGCCACCGGAATGGGTGACGACGATTTCGGCAAACCGATCATCGCTATCGTCAACTCTTTCACCCAGTTCGTGCCGGGCCACGTGCACCTGAAAGATCTGGGCCAGATGGTCGCGCGCGAGGTTGAAGCCGCTGGAGGTGTTGCGAAAGAGTTCAACACCATCGCGGTCGATGACGGTATTGCCATGGGCCACGACGGCATGCTGTATTCTCTGCCCTCGCGCGAAGTGATTGCGGATTCGGTCGAATATATGGTCAACGCCCACTGCGCTGATGCGATGGTCTGTATCTCGAACTGCGACAAGATCACCCCCGGCATGCTGATGGCCGCCATGCGCCTGAACATCCCGGCGATCTTTGTCTCGGGCGGGCCGATGGAGGCTGGCAAGATCGACATCGCCGATCTGGACGCCAAGAAGATCGATCTGGTTGACGCAATGGTCGCCGCCGCCGACGACAGGTTCACCGACGAACAGGTCAAGCACATCGAAGAGAACGCCTGCCCAACCTGTGGCTCCTGTTCCGGTATGTTCACCGCCAACTCGATGAACTGTCTGGCCGAGGCTCTGGGGCTGGCGCTGCCGGGCAATGGCTCGACCCTGGCCACGCACGCGGACCGCAAAGAGCTGTTCCTTGAGGCCGGTCGTCGGATCGTGGAAATCACCAAACGCCACTACGATCTGGACGAAAAAGGCTTCCTGCCCCGTGAAATCGCCACGTTCGACGCGTTCGAGAACGCGATGTCGCTGGATATTGCCATGGGCGGTTCGACCAACACGGTTTTGCACCTGCTAGCTATCGCGCATGAGGGTGAGGTGCATTTCACCATGACCGACATGGACCGCCTGAGCCGTCAGGTGCCGTGTCTGTGCAAGGTCGCGCCCAATACTGAGAATGTTCATATGGAGGACGTGCACCGCGCCGGTGGCATCTTCTCGATCCTTGGCGAACTTAGCCGCGCCGGACTGCTGCACGAAGATTGCAGCACCGTGCATTCGGCAACAATGGGCGAAGCGATTGCCAATTGGGACATCAAGGTCGCAAACAACCCGGCAGCGCAGGACCTGTTCAAGGCCGCGCCCGGCGGCGTACGCACGACGCAGGCGTTCAGCCAGTCGAACCGGTACAAGGAACTGGACACCGACCGCGAAGGCGGTGTGATCCGGTCCAAGGAACACGCGTTCAGTCAGGATGGCGGTCTGGCGGTTCTGTTCGGCAACATCGCGCGCGAAGGATGTATCGTAAAAACGGCAGGCGTTGATCCCAACAGCCTGACGTTCACCGGCTCTGCCTATGTCTGCGAAAGCCAGGATCAGGCCGTGAACGACATCCTGACCGGCAAGGTCAAAGAGGGCGACGTGGTGGTGATCCGCTACGAAGGCCCGCGCGGCGGTCCGGGGATGCAGGAAATGCTCTATCCGACTTCGTACCTGAAATCCAAAGGTCTGGGCAAAGCCTGCGCCTTGCTGACCGATGGGCGTTTCTCGGGCGGCACATCGGGCCTGTCAATCGGCCACGTTTCACCTGAGGCTGCCGAGGGTGGCGAAATCGGGCTGGTCAAGCAGGGCGACAAGATCGAGATCGACATCCCCAACCGGACCATTCATCTGGCCGTGTCTGACGAAGAACTGGCTGCCCGCCGCGAAGAGCAGGACGAAAAGGGCTGGGTTCCGGCCGCACCGCGCAAGCGCAAGGTTTCGACCGCGCTCAAAGCCTATGCCAAGCTGGCGACAAGTGCCGCGAAAGGTGCCGTGCGCCAAGTCTGACGAAGCGGTTTCCAAACCACCCAAACTGCAATAACTTCAAAGGTCTCGCTAGTTCGTTTAGCGAGGCCTTTTTCTTTTGTATTCAACAACATCCATAGCACAATCGGTGAGAAGCATGACATTCTGGCGCCCGCATAACGGTATCCGTGTCAAAGTCATCGGCTTGCATTGGCGGGGGGACCGCCTTCTTGCTGCCGAAGTCCCAAATGACGACGGTCGCATCAAGGGTGTTCGCCCGTTGGGCGGATCGGTCGAATTCGGCGAAACATGGCGTGACGCGCTGAAACGTGAGTTCCGGGAAGAGCTCGATGTGACGGTTGAAGTCATTGAACAACCGCTGGTGATCGAGAACCTGTACTGGCATGAAGGGCATCAGGGGCATGAGATCATCTTTGTGGCCGAGATTCAGTGCCCCGAGCTTTTGAACTGGCCCGACGCGCCGATTTCATTCACCGAAGACAATGGCCTGAGCTGGACAGCAGGATGGTTCAGTCTGGATGCTCTGGATACCGGCGGCCCAGAGCTATACCCGACCGGCTTGAAAGAGCACCTGATCGATCGCTGACTCATTCGCCTAGTCGCCCAGTTTGGCGTGAACTTCGTCCAGATCAATCTCACCGATTGGCATCTTGTTGCCTGGGTTCTCAAAATCGTATTTGAACAATTCGAAATCGTGTTTGTAGATTTCGTAGACCAGATGCATCGACAGGTCGTCAAAGTAGTCCTCGACCGGATGCGCCCGTTTCGGCCCGTGGCCTTCGGATTCATTGAATCGCGGGATTTCGGACAAATTCACAGAGTGCGGTGTCTCTAACCGATCAAGGACACTTTGCATTCCTTCATTGAACTGCTCAGTCCAGAAAATCTGATCGTACTGCCCACCATTCACGATGAAGGTAGAAACATGCCCGGACATGGCCGACCAGTGAATGTCAGGATCCATCGGGCGGCGCCAGCGGATCGTATCACGTGCAAACAGCAAAAACCGGCGGAAACTGGCGATCTGATCGAACTCACCCTTGCCATCGTCGCCGCCAACTTCGATCCCGTAATTATAGATAAGCGTGGGCACCAAATTGCCCCGATACCGCTTGCCGTTGCGCTGAATGCCGCAGATCTTGTCGAAGAACGAGCTTAGAATTCGGGTGTAGGGATTGCGTACGCAAGTAAAGGCCAAGGACTTGTGATTACGGACATTTCCCGAGATCTGATCCTGACTTGGACCGAAGGCCCATTTGTGCATCCCGTCCTTCGCGTCATGGATATCCCCGTCAAAAAACTGCCCGTTATCCGAATAAAACATGATCTGACCAATGGTAGAACAGGCGCATTTCGGCACCACACGGTAAACCATGCTTTCGCTTTCGGTCATCCATGTACCGGGAAAACCCATCTGCTGTGCCTCCTTTGCTGATCTGGTCTCAAAATTGACGCGCCAGCATTTGAAACCAAAAAACCAAAAATATTCTATTTATTCAATCGCTCATCCTCAGTATCACGGTTGGAAACGGGCAGAAACGGAAAACAATAGGCCAATATGGCAAGAATTGCCTACATATTGCTTTGTCACAAAGACCCTGACGCAATCATCGCGCAGGCCGAGCAACTGACCGCAGCCGGGGATTGCATGGCGATCCACTTTGACGCGCGGGCCAGTGCGGCCGCTTTCGAACGCATTCGCGAGGCTTTGAAAGACAACCCCAATGTCACCTTTGCCAGCAAGCGCATCAAATGCGGCTGGGGGGCGTGGTCATTGGTTCAGGCCACGCTGAATGCCCTGCAGGCCGCTTTGGATGCGTTTCCCCGCGCCACTCATTTCTACATGGTATCGGGTGACTGCATGCCGATCAAATCGGCTGAATACATCCACGACTTTCTGAACCAGCACGACGTTGATTTCGTCGAAAGCCATGATTTTCTGGAAAGCAACTGGATCAAGACCGGCATGGTTGAGGATCGGCTGATCTACCGGCACTATTTCAACGAACGCACACAGGCCAAGCTGTTTTACGGGTCGTACAATCTGCAAAAACGGTTTGGTCTGACGCGCGAGATTCCGTCAGACGTTCAGATAATGATCGGCAGCCAATGGTGGTGCCTGCGCCGCAGGACCATCGAAATGATCCTGGATTTTCTGCAAAAGCGCCCGGATGTGAAACGGTTTTTCTCGACCACCTGGATTCCGGACGAGACCTTTTTTCAAACTCTGGTGCGCCACCTTATCCCCAAAACCGAGATCGACAACCGCACGCCCACATTTCTGATGTTCTCGGATTATGGCATGCCGGTGACGTTCTACAACGATCACTATGACTTGCTTCTATCGCAAGATTACCTGTTCGCCCGCAAGATCAGCCCCGAAGCCCATGAGCTGAAGGACAGGCTGGGTCAGATGTACGCTACCGAAGGGATGACCTTTCACATCTCGGACGAAGGCCGCAACCTGTACAGCTTTCTGACAGGGCGTGGCCGGGTGGGGCGGCGCTATGCGCAACGGTTCTGGGAGGCAGGCAATTCACTGGGCCCCGAGCGCGAAGTGTTTCTGATCGTGAGCAAGAAATGGCATGTTGCCAAGAGGTTGGTGGATCAGATCGTCTCGGAAACCGACATTCCCTGCGTGGAATACCTGTTCAATGAAGAAGACACTTCTTTGCCTGATCTGGGCGGCATTGAATCGTCTCTGGCCAAGCGCACGCGGCACCGGCGCGCGGTGGCGCGCATGCTGTTTGAAAGCTTTGGTTCCAACAAGCTGGTCTTGTGCGTGGATCCCGCAGATCTGGATATCATTCAGGATTTCTGCTCGGTTCAGGCCCGCAGCCATGTTCTGGAAATCGAGTGCGAGTACTCCGACGATTATCTGATCGGCCACGCCCGCCGCGTGGGGTTGGCCGGAGAAAGCAGTCCTCGGGAATCCGTGGCCCGTCTGATCCCAGCACTGCGCAGTTCACTGGTGCACGAATCCGAATTGATCCGCGAGGCAGAGTTCGACGGATACCTGCGTATCCGCGAGACCAACTCAAATATTGAGAATGAGACCGCGATTGCCGAGTTTCTGGGCGTGTCGCTGGACAAGGCGCAAGCCATCATGAGCCTTGACTATCTTTTTGCGGATTAACGCGGATCGTCCAGCGGCGCGCCGAAGCGCCGCTGGATAATTGGTTCAGATATCGAATTTGACGCCCTGCGCCAAAGGCAGCTCAGCCGAGTAGTTCACCGTATTCGTCTGACGACGCATGTAGGCTTTCCACGCGTCCGAGCCGCTTTCGCGCCCACCGCCAGTTTCCTTCTCACCACCGAAGGCCCCGCCGATCTCGGCACCTGACGGGCCGATATTGACGTTGGCGATACCGCAATCCGACCCGGCCGCAGTCAGGAACTGCTCGGCCTCGCGCATATTCAGGGTGAACACGCAAGAGGACAAGCCTTGGGGGACGTCATTCTGCAGCTCAATCGCGTCATCAAAATCGTCATAGCCCATGACGTAGAGGATGGGCGCAAAGGTTTCGGTTTTTACCACCGCCGTCTGGCCTGGCATTTCGACAATGGCCGGTTCCATATAGACACCAGCAGGCACACCCTCGGTCACGCGACGACCACCGTGCACGGCTCCACCTTCGGCCTTGGCAGCCTCAAGCGCTGCGGTCATGGCCGTGCCCGAGGCTTCGTCTACCAACGGGCCAATCAACGTGCCTTCGACCAGTGGGTTGCCGATGGGCAATCCCGCATAGGCTTTTTTAAGACGGTCCACCAGTTCTTCGCGGATCGAGTTATGTACGATCAGGCGGCGCAGCGTGGTACAGCGCTGACCGGCCGTTCCTACGGCCGAGAACACAACCGCACGGACAGCCATTTCCAGATCGGCCGAAGGACCAACGATCATTGCATTGTTGCCGCCCAGCTCCAGAATGCACTTGCCAAAACGCTGTGCTACGATAGGTGCCACGGCGCGCCCCATACGGGTGGACCCGGTGGCCGAAATAACCGGAACGTCTTCGCTTGCGACCAAGGCCTCGCCCAGCGCCGCACCACCGATCAGGGTTTGCAGCAGGTTGTCCGGCGCATCGCCAAACCGGGCCAGCGCGCGTTCAAAGATTTTCTGGCAGGCCATCGCGGTCAGCGGCGATTTCTCGGACGGCTTCCAGATCACCGGATCACCGCAAACCAGCGCCAGTGCCGCATTCCACGACCAAACCGCTACCGGGAAGTTGAAGGCCGAGATCACCCCGACCGGGCCTGCCGGATGCCACGCCTCCATCATCCGGTGACCCGGACGTTCCGACGCAATGGTCAGACCATACAATTGACGCGAAAGACCGACCGCAAAGTCACAGATATCGATCATCTCCTGCACTTCGCCCAAGCCTTCGGATGTGATCTTACCGGCTTCCCAACTCACCAAAGCACCCAGATCGTCCTTGGCAGCGCGCAGTTCCTCTCCCAACAGGCGGATCAGCTCGCCCCGGCGTGGGGCCGGTACTGTCCGCCATTCTTTGAACGCCGTTTTAGAACGGGCAAAGATGGCGTCCATGTCGGCAACGGGTGTTTCATGCACGTCGGCCAGCACGCTGCCATCAATCGGAGACGTCACTTTGAGCGTGCCGCCGGTCAGTTCGACCTCGGTCAGATCCAGATTGGCGAGGGTTGTTTGGGCTGTCATCACGATGTCTTTCATATCTCAGGCCGCCTTGTTCTGTTCGGTTACATCACCGGCGCGATAGAGCCGGCCAAATTCGGTGTTCAGGAAGTCGGACAGGTTCACCTGTTCCTGCCGGACAAAGCCATTCGCAGGCAGCACGCCGGTCCGCATCAGATCAACCACGCCCAGAACGCCTGCGGCGGTGGTGACCTGAATGGCACTCCAGACCTGCCCGTTGATCGTGCGGGCAAAGCTTTTGTTGATCAGGGATTTCTCGCGCAGCGCGCCGTCGATCATGCCCTTTGCGGTGCAATAGACCAAAACCACATCCTGATCGGTGCGCGGCAGCGCGGTCTCAAAAATATCCTTCAACAGGTCGCGGCGATGTTCCAGGCCAAGGTCCTTGAGAAGCAGTTTCAGGATATCGCAATGGCCCGGATACCGGATCGAACGGTAAGACACCGCACGCGCCTTGCCGTCCAGTGTTTCGGGCAAAGTGCCCAACCCGCCAGAGGTGTTGAAGCATTCGTATTCCACCCCGTCATGGCCAAGCAGTTCGTAATCTTCCAGCGGGGCGGTTTTGACACGTTCACCATTCACGATGGCATCGCAAGGGTTGCAGTATTCGTTGATCAACCCGTCGGTGGACCAGGTCAGATTGTATTTCAACGCGTTGGTTGGATAGAGCGGTAGCGCCCCTACCCGCATATGCAGGCTGTCGATTTCATCGAATTCCGCCGCCAGCGATGCCCCCGCGATACCGACAAAACCCGGTGCCAGACCACATTGCGGCATGAACGCCGTATCACTGCCTTGTGCCAAGTCACGCACTGCATTGGTCGCCGCGACATCTTCGGTCAGGTCAAAATAATGCGCACCAGCGGTCTTGGCCGCTTTGGCAATCTTCGGCGTCAGAAAGAACGGGGCGGCTGAGATCACGGCATCGAACCCACCCAGGCCTTCGGTCAGTTGCGTTTCGTCGCTCACATCGATCTGCCGGGTCGAAATGCCCTGCTTGTTCAATGCTGATAACGCAGCCAAATCCCGGTCGGCCACTGTGACCGAGTAATTGGCCGATGACTTCAGCAAGGTCGCGATCATCTGACCGATCTTGCCTGCCCCGATGACACAAATGTTCCAGCTCAAAACACGCCTCCTCTTTCGTTTTTGAAAGTATGAGGCCGCTTCTGTCCGAAACGCAGGGGCAATCTTGACGAAATCGTGGTTATGCTTGTCAGATTGACAAGAATTTTGTCAATTCGTCGTACCACCTGTGCGAGATTCCGCGCTCGGCGGCACGATGAACGACATGATCACCCTATGGCTGCAACGCAATTGGCCCAATCAACAACGCCAGTGATTTTTATATTCAGATATTATACAGTGCGCTCAATTGGACCCTTTTGTTCGCGCATATCAATGTGTTCAATCGGTCCGCCCAGCGCGGGAAATTACGTCAGGCCGGTCTTTTATTCAGTATGACCGATGGGTGCCTGACCCAAAAACAAGCTTCTGCGTTGGGTCTTTGACAATTTTCACGGCGAAGTTCAGGGGGGACAAGACGTGCCTAAAGATCCAATTGAAAGCTCACAATCATTCAATCCATCCCAAGACGATCTGAAATTGATAGATGAGGTCCTGCCATCCAAGGACCCATCAGTCATTCATTCGAAATTCGAGTTCTACGAAGTATCCGAAGAGATGGTCCTGCCCTCTGAGGGCATGTTTGTGGTCCTTGGCGGCATGGTTCAGCTCCGGCAGGACAAAGCGGTTCTGGCGACCGCAGACAGCGGGGACTATTTTTACGAAGAACATCTCGAAATCGAGGACATTCCCGTCAGTCTTCAGGCCCTGGCCACTCCGGGCACCCGGTTGGCCTATCTGCCCAAACACCAATGGAAGGCAATCCCGAAAAAGATCAAAGATGCCTGTGAAGATACGCTATTTGGCGATCTGGTCAGCGTGCATCTGAAAAACTATCAACAGCCGATCAATTGCTGCAGCGTGACTGCGGCAGCCCTTAGCATGTCGGCGCTTGGATTCAGCTACGAAGTCAACGACATCTTTCGCGAATGCGGCTTGCCAACCTCGTTTGTCGTAAACGACGGAATATCGCTGGGCGAACTTTTCGATGTTGCCTGCACATTCATCCATACTCAGGACCTGCGCGATGTCATTCAGGTGCAAGCCTATTTCATGGATGAGGCCACGACATCCGTGGATCTGCTGCTTGAGGCAATAGACGAATCCAATCGGCTGGGTGGAAAGAACGATATCCTTGTGGCGAACTTTCAAGTCGGTGTCGCACATGGCAAGGAGAACATGCCGGGCGGCCATTTTGCCATTATCGCAAAGTGCAACCCAAGCACCGGCCTTGTGCATATGATGGACGTTCACCCGGAAAAGTACGGCAAGCTATGGGTGACAACCATTGATCGACTGTGGGCCGGGATGACCGACCGCGATGGAACATCGATGCGATCACGGGGGATGCTGCGGTTTTCGGCGCTAGACGCTGTCAAAACATACCTGCAAACCCTGAAGCAGGACTGCAATTATGTCGACAGTACGCAATACCTGGCCAAGGACCCCAAAATGCGGCGCAACCTGTTCAGGCGGGCCAGCCCGAACATGAACTCGATGGGCGTTCTTGCGGAAAGCCTGGCCATCCTTGGGGATGAACAGGTTGACGAGGATAAACTGCTAAGGGCAACGCAAACCGATTTGGCCGAAGCGCTTAGCCGTGTGTCGACAGCCCGGGAAATGCACGCGATGGCGCAACGGTACCTAAGTCAGGAACCGGACGTGCATCTGGGCAGCTCTTTCCGCAGCTATGCCAATCGTTCGGACAAAAGCATCAGATCACCCGAAGACTGGTTCCGCTACCAATTGCTAGGCCTGAACGAACACAAAGATTGTCGTCATCTGATGATCAATATCGATTTCAATAAGGTACTGGGGTCTGAGGTCATTTGTCCCCCAAAGAATGCGTTCCGTGAAACGGCCCTGTTGGAGGAGTTCTGGTGCCTGTGTATCGCTTATAAAGAGGTAACCGATATGGTGACGGTTGTGGACATGAGCCCCGCAACCTCACAGGTATGGCAGGCACCGCGCGGGCATCTGTTCCGCGGCCTTCGGGACCTCAAGGACCCGGCCTTGCTCGTGATCGAAAAACACGATCCGCCCGAAGACCCCAGCGATGTAGATCAGATCGTCAAAAACAACCCGCTTGTTCTTTTTTATGCGGATGAAGACCCCTGGTCCTACATGCTGCGCAGTATCCTGGCCAATATCGGCATCACCGACATCAAGCTGATTGATGTCGAAGGGCACGGTGCAAATGTTATGAAAATGCGCCGGCAACTGATCGCCCGAACCGGCAAGGAAACCGTTCCGTATCTGTTTTTCAATGGCGTTTGTCTGGGCCGGCGAAACGACATCGTGGACAGTATCCTGAAAGGTGAATTTCAGAAGGACGTGGAAAAGGCCGGGTTGCCGGTTCTGCTGCGTCATGAATCCCCCAGCTTGGACAAAAACATCTTTGGGTACCCCAAGGGCGGACTGACCGATGCCCCCAGCGAAAAGCGCAACGTGTTGCTGTGTGCTTGCGGATCATCGGCAGCGGACAAGGTGCCGCAACTGGTGAAGAAAATCACAGATGCCGGCCACAATGTGAAACTGATCCCTTCAGTGTCCGCTGAAAGGTTCTTTCGCGATATTGAGATTGAAGCGGATGTCGAGATTGAAAGGGGATATGAGCCCGAGAAGGTCGAGGACTATATCTCTCACAACGACTATTACCGCGACGACGACGAATGGAACTTCCGCTACACCAAGTTCGGCATGCCGCTGCGAGCCTCGCATCTTGCGTTGTGTGATTGGGCCGATTGCGTGATCGTGGCGCCCGTGACCTGCAATACAATGGGCAAGATCGCCAATGGGATTGCCGACAACCTTCTGACCTCGGTCTTTGTCGCCTGGCAGTACCGGAACAAACCGGCGATCCTTTGCCCGGCGTGTAACACCAACATGTGGAACAACGTCACAACCCAAAGGAATGTCGAAAAGCTGCGCGATCTGGGTGTTGATCTGGTCGGTCCCCGCAAAGGGCGATTGTCGAACGGCATGATGGGGATCGGTATGATGGCCACCCCGGACCAGATCATGGAAGTTTTGGACGAAGCGTTCGAGGAACTGGCCGATCAGGAACACAACATCTGCAAATGGGCGCAAGAGGCCGCAGCTTCGGATGAGTTCGCGCAATGGCGCCGTGTTTTCGACGCGATTGAAAACGGGATGGCCGGGATCGACATCGTGGATGAGCACAATGGCGATACGCTGTTGCATTACGCAGCTGGCGGCGAAGGTGAGTTGCATGAAAACGGAAAGGGCTTGGGCAAACCTGACATTGAGGCCGCGCGAGAGCTGATACGGCGCGGCATCAACGTGAATGCGACCAATGACCATGGGTTTACCAGCCTGCACGTGGCGGTGATGAACAACTCGGTTGATATGGTCAAAACACTGTTGGCCGCAGATGGCATTGACGCAAGTTCGTGCATCCACTTCCTGCAAAGCCCCAAAAACGCCGAGGACGTCAATGAAGCCAAAATCTCGAGTGAAGTGCTGGCCATGCTCGATGACTGGGCCAACAGCCACACGCTTGCGGAGATCGAGGAAGAGAACGAAGACGATGTCGTAGATGACCGTGAACGTACCTATCTCTACTTCACCTATGGCTCGTTGAAGAAAGGCTTCCCAAACCACGAAGCCCACGCAGATGTGCTGGATGATTTCGTTGGCAAGGCCGTGACCCGACAGCGAATGCCCCTAATCGTGCCGCATGAGCCGCATTGCGATAATCCGAATTGTGGTTACCTGCATCGGATGGCCACGCTGGTCGACCAGAAAGGCCGTGGCAAACCGATCCACGGAGAGGTGTATCGGGTGACTTCGTCCGGTATGAAAGAACTCGACAAGCTCGAAGGTTTTCACGGACCCGGATCACCCGAGAATGTCTATGTCCGCAAGCGGATCAACGTGCTGATCGAGGGCGTAATGAAACCCGCATATGCCTATGTGATCGCGCAGCCCACCAAGTATCTGGATCAGTTGGAGAAGGGCGCAGCCGGGGTTGTCGGGGAATACACGCTGGACATGGCCACAGGCACATTAAAACCCGGATGGCAGCCGCCCGCCTAGTTTTGAACCTGTATCCCGACCTCATCCTTAGGGCTGTCCTTGAGGCTGAGGTTATAGGCCGTGATGATCACCATGCACGACAGGACAAAGGGCCAGAAACAAGCCTTAGGAATCAGGTTGTCTTTATAGTGGATGAACCACAGGGACGGCACGGCCTCGGCTGCAAAGAAGTAGGTGTTTACCGACACTGCCAGCAGCAGGAAATACATCAGGAAAAAGAACGATTCCATGTAGATCACAGGCGATCCAGCGAACCCTTCACGCAATTGTACATGCGCCAGCAGGATCACAAAAAACAGGACTGAGCAGGTGCCGATAACGCTGGACGTACTGAAATCGTGCCGTTCCACCAGATTGGGGCGTCGCGTGACTGTCATGACAGCCCCGAACAGCAGCATCGTCACAACAATCAGGGGGATCATGTGGACGATAAAAGCATTCGCAAAGTTCCGTTTGATGACGAAATTATAGTGCAGCTCAGGCAGGTTGGTCTGATATTCGTTCTTGCCGATGCCAAGGGTCGTATCCAGATCTGACAGCCGGTAGTCGAAATAGGTGTTTTCACGCTCCCACGTTCCCATGACGATCCGGTTGTCGATGCCAAAGATATCGTTCGGCCCCGTGGCCGGATAGGCCGAAAAGTCAGGGATTAGAGCCACATTTACGTCAAACTCACCCGGCCAGAAACGGACCCAGACGGTTTTGTGGTCAAACGGATAACTGGTATAGTCAAAGGCCTGGCGCAAGGTTTGTTCAAAGTACCAGCCGATCAACTCGGACCCGCCCTGATCTATCCTGTAGGCCTCTTCAATCAGGCCACTCGCTGCCTCGGCAGCTTCCGGCAGGATGAACCCCACTTCACCTTCAGCCGGCTTGATGGCGTCATGCACACCGTCCTCATAATGCTGCCAAATATAGCCGCTGACATGCACATCACTGGCACCGGTAAAACTGAAGGATTTGATAAATATGCCAGTTTTGACCTGATAGCTTGGCAAATTTGGAAGGTCTTGCAGGTAAGCGTCGACTGACGCCTGATCTGGCAATTGCGTCGGATCCTCGTCGAAATGGTTCAGTTCAATCCAGAGTTTGAACAGAACAAGGGCCAGACCCAGCGTAACAAAACCCGAGATCAGCCAGACTTTCTTTTCTATGCTCATTCAGCCCCTCACCTGATTAGTCCAGCGGCCCGACCAGCGATTGTTTGATGCCCAGGTTCTGAAATCGCGTCTTCAACTCATCGAACCCTTCATGTGCCGTCAAAGGAATGCCCCAACCCCCGCATTCAGCCAGTGTTCGAGCCTGCAAGATCGACAGGTCGACCATCGGCAAGGGCTCATCCGCTGTGAAATCAGCCAAGGCATCTGCGTACCGCGTGGCTTCGTCCCACTGCTTTTGCGCCAGCATGACGGCAGCGGCGTCCGTATAGAAATGCAGGTGGCTATGGCCAACACAGCCTTCGGCGATGATCTTCTCGCCAAGCTTTAGGTTTTCATCCTGCGCAGTTGGGTCCTCTTCGGCCATGGCCAAAGCTGACAGCGCTTTTGGTCCGACAAAATTCCGACCGTGTTCAAGGGCAATGTCGACCGCGCGGCGACCGGTTTCGCGCGCCTGTTCCAGTTGTCCGGCATAGACCTGCGTGCGGGCAAGGTGTTCCAGCGCCTGCGCCTCAAGGCGTTTCGCGCCAACGCGGTTCGCGATCTCGGCGGACAGGGTAAAGACGTCCAGCGCCTGATCTATTTCCCCTAAAAAAGTGTGCGCCACACCCAAACAAGTTTGTGCCACGCATTCCGGAACAAAGGCAAAATACTTCTGTGACACCTCGATGGCTTCCTGCGCATCCAACTTTCCTTGCGCTACATCGCCGGTATAGCTGCGTGCGACGCTCAGATTGTGCAGGTTCGCTGCCAAATCGCGGACCAAACCCTTTTCCCGCGCCCGTTCGACCGCCTGCGTGTAGAACCCCGTTGCGGTCTGCATCGTGGCATTCATGAAATTGGCGTCGCCAAATCCACTGAGCGCGCCAACTTCAAGTCGTGCGGATTCAAGCTTTCTGGCCAGTGTTAGAGCCTTTTCATTACTCTCAAGCGCTTTTGTCACTTGCCCCAGCGGGAAGTATACATTGCCGCGCACATAGTTGATCTGGGCAATGTCGCGGTCAGACCCGCAGCGTTCCGCAGCCGCCTCGGCAATGTCCAGACTTTCCAGTGCTTCCTGGTACAGGCTGGCCTGCCGCGCGGCCTGCGCCAGGCCGATTTGCGCCCGGCAGATTTGTTCATCCGTTTCGGCCAGTTCTGCGGCTTCTTTGAATTCACGCAGGGCATCATTGGACAGGCCCTGCAACCGGTGCGTCTCACCCCGGGCGCACAGCAGATCAAAGCGAACCCCTGCAGGTGCTGGTAGTTCCAGCGCCCGTTCGATCAACGGGCTGGCATCGTCGAACTGAAAGACCTGTATCAGCTTGTCCGCGGCTTCCAGATATGCCTGGGCCGCATGGGTTGCACCCGCGCGATCCAGATGCTGTGCCCGCAGGGTGGCGTCACGGTCCTCAAACCAACTCGCGGCCTGACGATGCAGACGCGCGCGTTCGGATTTCACCAAAGTTGCATAAGATCCGTCGCGGATCAGCGCGTGCGCAAACATCAGATCGGCCTCAGCCTCGCGGATCAGGGCCGAGCGGATCAGGGTCGAGGTATCCAGATGCCCTTCGCCCAGAACAAAATTCAAAACTTCGGGCGAGAACCTCTGCCCCAGCACGGATGCCGCTTGAATCGACGTCCGGCTGGTCCGGTCCAGCGAATCCAGACGGGACTGAACAATGCCCTGAATGCTGCCGGGAACGGATTCCTGTTTCAGCACATCGATATTGCGCAATAACTGCTCAAGAAACAGCGGATTGCCCCCGGCGCGTTTCACGCAGGCGTCTAACAGTTCAGGATCGATCCCGGTGAACTCTTCGACCAGTTGTCGGGCTTGTTCGTCCCCCATCGGCGCCAGTTCCAGCTTGGATATCAGGGCACCATCCGTCGCAAGTTGCCATTCGCGGTCGATCGGATCGCCTTCCACGCGGCTGGTCATTAGCAACACGCAGGGCAGATTACGTGTCATCGCCGCGATATGGGCGCAAGCTGTCAGGATCTCGGGTGAAGCCCAGTGGATATCCTCGATATGGATCAACAAAGGCGTTTCCTGGCTGCGGGCCGAAATCAGGTCGTCGATGACCTGACGCCGCCCCCGCAGACGGGTTGCATTGTCCATCACCGCATAGACCTCGGCCAGACCGGGGTCTTGTTCAAGCTCAAGCAGCGCATTCAGATGCGCGGCATTCGCCGCTGTTACCCAACCCTTGCTAATTGCATCCTTCGCGACAGATGCACAGGTTTCCGTATCATCCGTCGGCTCCAGCCCCAGAATACTGCGTGTCACGGATTGGATAGCTGAATGCCCCTCGCGCGCGCCGAAATCCATGACCACGCCATTGTGGACGGAATAGGACAGGCTGTCGGCCAGCTCAGCCACCTGTTCGGACAGGTGCGTTTTGCCGATGCCCGGCTCGCCCAGTACGATATGGACTTCACCCTTACCGTGCCGCTGGCATCGATCGAACGTTGCCGAAAACAGGGACAGCTCTCGCTCGCGGCCCACAAAGCGATGCCTGCGCGACCGGATGTTGCGCGCCATCCGGTCCAGCCGCCACAGCTCAACCGGATCACCAAGGCCTTTAATCGCCTTTTCGCCCATCGATTCACCGACGAAAAGCGGCCCTAACGCACGCTGAATGTCATGTGAAACCAGAGTTTCCCCCGGCGCTGCCATGTCGGTGATGCGCGACGCCAGGTTCACACCATCACCTGTCACAGTGTATTCCGTATGGGCCTGACTGCCTGTCGTACTGGCAATCACCTGTCCTGATGCAATCCCGATATGGCAGGTCAGCGGAGGGTTCAGGCCGGGCAGAACCGTGTGAATTTCCAGCGCGGCCCGTGCGGCTCGTTCGGTATCATTCGTGTGCGAGATTGGCGCGCCGAACACGGCCATGACCGCATCGCCAATATGCTTGTCGATCCGGCCACCGTATTTTTCGACGACCTTGTCCACCCTGGTGAAAAACGCGTTGAGCAGCGCGTGCATGTCTTCGGCATCCAGTTCGCTGGTCAACCGGGTAAAACCGGTCAGATCGGCGAACATGACTGTCACCTGGCGCTTCGCAGGCTCCAGCGATTCCTCAGGGTGAAATGGCGGGGCGGTTTCGAACGTCTCAAGCTCGGCAATCGCGCGCAAAAGCCGCCGGCGGTCGCCGACAGCAGTGACTCCGATTTCGATCAGGTCTTCACCCGTCAAATCGGGTAAAATTCCAAAATCAATTTTGTTATCCAAAAAGGCCTGCGCGTAGTCAGATAATCCAAGTGCGCTTAGCCAGTCCCTAAGGTCCTGAGACATTTCGCCCCTCTGAAGCCCCCAACTCCAAAGACAGACGTAGCACAACAGACCCGGATGAGTCTGCAAAGTTTGAATATTTTAATGTATATGCACACCCAATTGCCCGCGAGACGGGCAATTGGGTTTTTGGAATTAGGTCTCGGCCTCTAGCCCGTCCGTCGACAGATCGTCCAGTTTCGGCATTAACCGCAGCAGCTCGTTTGCATATTCGGTCTGCGGGTTGGCGAAGAGTTCGTTGGTTTCTTGAAGTTCAACCACCTTGCCCTGCTTCATCACGGCCACCCGATCACACATCTGACGCACCACCGGCAGGTCGTGGCTGATAAACAGCAGCGTCAGGCCCAGATGTTCCTGCAAATCTTTCAGGATGTTCAGGATTTGCGCCTGAATTGACACGTCCAGGGCGCTGGTCGGTTCGTCACAGATCAGGAACCGCGGCTGCGTTGCCAGCGCGCGGGCAATCGAGATCCGCTGTCGCTGACCGCCCGAGAATTCGTGCGGGTATTTCAGCCCGGCCTCATGGCCCAGCCCGACCTGATCCAACAGCTCGTCCACGCGGCGCTTGATGTCAGACCCTTCCATCAGCTTGTGATGGCGGATCGGTTCGGCCACGATGTCGTCAACTCGCATCCGCGGGTTCAGCGACGAATAAGGGTCCTGAAAGATCATCTGAATGTTTTTGCGATACGCATCCAGCGCGGCCCTGTTGGTCAGATCACTGACCACCTGACCGTCAAAGGTGATCGTACCGCCATCAACCGGGTACAACCCCGCGATCATCCGCGCGATAGTGGACTTGCCCGAACCGGATTCACCCACCACCCCGAACACCTCACCCGCACGAATGTCGAAGCTTACGTCGTCAACGGCGGTGAAATAAGTGCGGTCCCACGGCAGCAAGCCTTTGCGCTGCAGGAACTTCTTGGTCAGATTGCGGATTTCGAACACCGGTTTGCTGGTGTCGTTGTCCACCTTGGGCCAGTGCCGGGCCATATCCTCGATGGCAAAACGGGTCTCACGCCCGCCATAGCTGATCTGCGGAAAGCGGTGCAGTTTCAGGGTCGGGCGCGGAACAGCGGCGATCAGTGACTTGGTGTATTCGTGCGTGGGCTGACCCATGACCTGCGAGGTCGGGCCGGTTTCCACCACCTTGCCCGCATACATGACCGTCACCTTGTCCGTGGTATCCGCAATCACGCCCATGTCGTGAGTGATCAGGATAACCCCGACCTGCCGTTCCAGCGCCAGCTCTTTGATCAGGTCTAGAATCTGCGCCTGAACGGACACGTCCAGCGCCGTGGTCGGTTCATCCGCGATAATCACGTCCGGCTCGGTGCACAGCGCAAGAGCGATGACAACACGCTGCCGCATTCCGCCCGAAAACTGGTGGGGATACTGGTCCAGCCGCGTGTCCGGATCAGGAATACCAACCCGGTCGATCAGATCACGGGCGCGCTGGTTCGCCTCGGCATCCGTGCCGCCCAGATGGGCCTGGATCGTCTCGGTCAGTTGTTCGCGCACGGTAAACAACGGGTTCAGCGAGGTCAGAGGATCCTGGAAGATCATCGAGATTTTCTTGCCACGCAGGCCGCGCATTGCGACGGCATCCAGACCGCTGATCTGGTCACCGCTCAGCTTGATGGTGCCGCTGGCAATCCGGCCGGGCCGGTCCAGCAGACCCATGATGGCCGCTCCGATTGTGGATTTGCCCGCACCGGATTCGCCCACCAGACCGTGGATCTCGCCCGGTTCAACGGACAGGTCCACGTGGTCCACGGCGGTAAACAGTTGGCGGCGCGTTGGGAATTCGACCGTCAGGTCGTTGATCGTCAGAAGGCTCATGTAATCACCGCAGCTTGGGGTTCAGCGCGTCGCGCAGCCAGTCGCCCAGCAGGTTGACAGACAGGGCCAGCGCCAGAAGGGTGCAGGCCGGGAAGAACAGGATCCACCACTCACCCGAGAACAGGAAGCCCTGCCCGATACGGATCAGTGTTCCCAGCGACGGTTGGGTCGGCGGTGCACCGACACCCAGAAAGCTGAGCGTTGCCTCGGCGATAATTGCCAGCGCCAGCGAGATCGTGGCGATCACCAGAACCGGGCTGAGGACATTGGGCAGTATATGGCGGAACATGATCGGAATTGGCCCGCGCCCGATCAGACGGGCGGCCTGTACGTATTCCTTGTTCTTTTCCACTAGCGCAGCGCCGCGTACGACCCGCGCAAATTGCACCCAATCAGACAGGGCAATTGCGATGATCAGAACATAAATCGCCATTTCGTTGCGGTATTCGGGAGGCGTGACGCCCTTGGCGATACCAAAGATGAGCATCGCAACCAGAATGGCCGGGAAGGTCAGCTGCACATCGGCAATCCGCATGATGAGCGTCTCGACCCAACCGCCAAAATACGCTGCAACCAGCCCAAGGATGACACCTATGATCAGCGCCAGCATCACAGCTGACACGCCGACAAACAATGAGATGCGCATGCCATATAGAATGGTCGAGAATACGTCGCGTCCCTGATCGTCGGTCCCCAAAAAGAAGGTTTCCTGCGTAAAGGCATTGGGCGTGCCCGGCGGCGTAAAGCCGTTCATCAGGTTCAGCGATGCCGGATCAAACGGATTATAAGGTGCGATGACCGGGGCAAAAACGGCGGCCAGCAAAAGGATCAGCACCACCAGTGAGGCGATCAAGGCAACCGGAGAATGCCGGAAGGACCACGCAAAATCGCTGTCCCAGAACTTGGCAAATCGCGATTTGGTGGGGGCGGTCGGGGTTTCGATGGTATCGGTCATGTGGCCCTCGCGTCGACACGCAGGCGCGGGTCAATGGCATAATAAAGAAGATCGACGATCAGGTTGATCGAAACGAACATGACCGAAATCAACATCAGATAAGCGGCCATGACAGGGATATCGACAAACTGGATCGCGTTGATGAACAGCAGGCCAACGCCAGGCCACTGGAACACCGTCTCGGTGATGATGGCGAACGCGATGATCGAGCCCAGCTGCAGACCGGTGATCGTGATCACGGGAACCATAGTGTTCTTTAGCGCGTGGCGGAAGTTGATCACCCGGTCCGACAAACCGCGAGCGCGTGCAAACCGGACATAATCGGCGCGCAACACCTCAAGCATTTCCGACCGGACCAGGCGCATGATCAGGGTCATTTGATACAGACCCAGCGTAATCGCGGGCAGGATCAGCGCCTTGAGACCAGAAGTCGTCAAGAAGCCGGTGGACCAGTTGCCAATCATAACGGTCTCGCCCCTCCCGAAGCTGGGTAAGAGGTCTAATTCAACCGAGAAAATGTAGATAAGTAAGATCCCAATCAGGAAGGTCGGCAGGGACACCCCGATCAGGGAAACGGTCATGATGACATTCGCAGCAATCCCTTGTCGTCGGATGGCTGTGAACACGCCCAGAGCAATCCCCATGGTGATTGCCAGAAAGCCGGAAACAAAAGCCAGTTCCAGTGTGGCCGGCGCGCGCTCGGCTATGATGGTCGAGACAGGACGTCCCTGACGATAAGACACACCGAAATTGCCTTGAACGGCATTTTTCAGGAACTTGTAGTACTGAACCGGAAACGGCTGATCCAGCCCCAGTTCAGCCCGCAGCCGGTCGATATCGGCTTGCGTACGCTCCTGACCCAGCATGTTGTCGATCGGATCGCCGACAAACCGGAACATAGAAAATGCGACCAGACCCACGACCAGCAGTACGATCACGGATTGGAGCATCCTTCGGACGATATATGCGAACATTCACTTTCCCCATTGATCCGCTTCTCTATGCACGGGTCGGCTAATTGGTCAAGGTATCGCTAACGGGATGGTATCAGAGCGATCCTTATTTCCTGCGTCATTGGCTTTGAGCAGGGTACGATGCGGATTGGCGGTGCCGAACCGGCCCTCGCCAATCCAATGTTTAGACGTTTTCAGTTCACAGTCACCCAGCGCAGCAAAAAGAAGTTATCGGGGCGCTGTGTCAGCTCGACATTGCTGCGCGTGCCCCAGACCAGTGGCTGCACATACATGGGCACATAGACCTGTTCGTCCTGAATGATCTTAGCCACTTCGTCCAGCATGGCCTGACGCTTGGTCTCATCCAGCTCGGATTGGATGGCAGGCAGCAGTTCATCCACGCGTGCGTTCGAGAAGCCGCCGAAGTTCCAGCTGCCCAGCTTTTTCTCTTCGTTTGGCGTCGCGACTAGGAACCGGACCGGGTGTTCCGCGTCAAACGTTCCGGGGCTCCAACCCAGCAGATACATGTCAAAGTTATCCTCGCGCAGCTCGGGCCAGTAGTTGCGCACGGGCATCGCTTCCAGCTCGGCCGTGATCCCGATCTGGGCCAGCATGCTGACTACGGCCTGACACACCGCTTCGTCGTTCAGATAGCGGTCATTGGGGCATTTCAGTCCAAATGAGAATCCATCCGCGTATCCTGCCTCGGCCAGCAGAGCCTTGGCACCCTCAACGTCAAATGCGGGACGTTCGGCATGGGCCGCAGAATAGCCGCTCATGGCTGGGCTCACCAATTGCGAGGCCGCTTCGGCATTGCCGCGCATGATGGTGGCCAGAATGGCATCGACATTAACGGCCTGCGCCACTGCCTTGCGGACGCGCGGGTCGCGGAACGGGTTGGGCTTGCCCTCATCGTCGGTATACTTCAGCGTCTCAGCCTCGTGATCAAAGCCCAGCATGATCACGCGGGCCTCGATCCCCTTGATGACTTCGACATCACTGTCTTCCTGCAGGCGTGCGACGTCCTGGATTGGCACCGGGTTGATCATATCCACATCGCCTGACAACAGCGCCGCAACCGCGGTCGCAGGGTTCTGGATCGGGTTAAACTCGGCGCGGGTGATATTGTGCTCGACGTCGCCCCACCAGCCCTCATGAGGCTCCAGTACGGTTTTCAGGCCAGGCTCACGCTCGGTGACCTTGAATGCACCGGTGCCATTGGCATTGATCGTCGCAAAATTTCCGGCCTCTTTGTCCGGAACGGCGGCATCATTGGCTTCAGTCCAGCCCTGATCCATGATCATCCAGTTGGCAATCGAAGACGGGAACAACGGGTTCGGCGCGGTCGTCATGAAGTCTACGGTATAATCGTCAACGACGATGACTTCACTGATGGGCGCGAACCAGCTGCGCGTATCCGCGGCCTCGCCCGAGGCGCGTTGATAGCTGAACAAAACGTCCTGCGCGTCAAAGGTACTGCCGTCGTGAAAGGTCACGCCCTCACGCAGCTTGAAGCGCCAGCCGTCGCCTTCGCCAATCGGCTCCCAGCTGACGGCCAGGGCGGGCTGAACGCTCATGTCCTTGTCGCGGCGGACTAGCCCTTCGTAGACGTTGTTAAGAAATCCCAGAACCGGAGCCGAATTGACCGCGTGCGGGTCCATGGTTTGCGGGTCCGTGGTGGAGGCCCATTTGAAATCTGCAGCTTGAACACTGGTGGCAGCCAGCATTGCAATGCCAATGGCGCTGTTCCTGAGGATCATTGTTATGTCTCCCTGTTTCTGGGGTCGAGTTTTCTTGGTTTTTGCCGCATGCGCAAGGAAATCTCAGATCGCAACAAAAAACAGGGCGCGAAAATCGCGCCCTGTCTGATCGTCAAAGGTTTTGACTTACTTAATGGTGAAGTATTTGACCTTGGGCTGGTCTTCGGCATCCACTTCAATGCCGACACCGTCAGCCATACCCCAGTTCAGAACCTGGTGATGAATGGGGATGTAAAGCGCTTCGTCTTGCACCACACGCCAGATGTCGGCGATGTCGGCATTCCGGGCGTCCAGGTCGGTGTTCGAAGCGAGCGACTTGATCTTCGTGTCCAGCGCGTCGTCCTGATAGCCGGTGCCGTTCCATGTGCCGATGTCGTCTTCGCGACCGTGGACAAGGAAGTTGAAGATGTATTCCGAGTCATATGTCGGAACACCCCAACCCAGCATGTAGAAATCTGTCTTGCCATCGGTGATCAGCGGGAAGTGCTGCGCCTTGGGCTTTGCGTCCAGATTCACGGTCACGCCGATCTGGCCCAACATCCCAACGGCCGCCTGACAGATCCCTTCATCGTTGATGTATCGATCATTCGGGCAGTCCAACCGGAGCGAGAAGCCATCGGCATAACCTGCCTCTGCCATCAGTTCCTTGGCTTTTTCCAGATTAGTGGCGGATTCACCGTCCATCGCTTCGGTCCAGCCGTTCACGAATGGCGGTGCGATCATGCCCGCAGGCTGCGATTGGCCGCGCATCACGACCTGCTTGATCGCATCACGGTTGATCGCCATCGACATCGCCTGACGCACACGCACATCGGCCAGAGGATTCTTGCCGTCTACGTTGTCTGCTTCGATATCGTCCGCACCCTGGTTCATGCCAAAGAAGATCACACGGTTCTGTGGGGCTTGCTTGACCATCAGGCCATCGGCACCATTGACGCGGTCAATGTCTTGCACCGGCATATCCTGCAGGAAGTTCACCTCACCCGACAACATCGCCGCAACACGGGTCGCAGCGTTCTGGATCGGGGTATAGACAATCTCGGTCACTTCCATCGGGAACTGGTCGATGCCCCAATAGTTGTCGTTGCGCACCATCACGGTTTTGACGTCAGGCTCGCGGCTTTGAAGGACATAAGGCCCCGTACCGTTGGCGTTGGTGGTGGCAAAGGTGATCTCGCCACCCTCGAAATCCTGCACATTGACAGTGTTGTTTGCCTCGGCCCAGCCTTTGTCCAGAATGAACAGGTTGGTCAGGTTCGACGGCAGGATCGGGTTCGGACCATCCGTAACAATCTCGACGGTGTAATCGTCGACCGCGCGCACTTCGGTGATCGAACCGATCAGCTCTTTCATGTCGGAATTCGGCTGCTTTGCCCGTTCAAAGCTGAACACCACATCTTCGGCGTTGAAGTCCGCGCCGTCATGGAATTTCACGCCCTCGCGCAGCTTGAAGACCCAAACATTCGGGTCATCAGCCTTGGGACCCCACTCGGTCGCCAGCGCAGGCTCGAATGCGCCGGTCACGTCGCGAATGATCAGCGGCTCGTACATCTGGTGACGTATTGTGTGTGACGGGCCTTCGTTTTGCGAGTGCGGATCCAGCGTCAGCGCGTCACCAGCACGTGCCCATCGCAGCGTTTCCGCCGATGCGGCACTCGCCATCAATGCGGTCGCGCTGGCAGCGATCATCAAGTTCTTCAGGATCATTATAATCTCCCCGTTTTTTCGTTAGTACCGTTCCGTGGAACGGCAGACCGGTTTTGTCGGTCTTGGTAGTGCTGATCATCCAGATCATTCTGAAGGTTGCAACACCAGATTGTGAACTATTTGGATTTCCGATCAAATTTGAAAAGCCGACATATCGCGAACACCCGATTCAGCGCAGAATGACCGAGCGCTGATGCGGATCATCCGGAAAAACGCGCCCGGATTGGACGCATTGAAAAATATGCCGGAACACCAGGCCCGCCTCGCCGCCCGGCGAAACCGGACCAAAATACTTGTGGCCGGTGGGGGTGTCATAGGCCGTATTGATATCGTCACAGTCGACCTGAAATATGTTATGCGGCGTTCGATCGATATTCTCTGGCCCCGTATGACCCAAACGGCGAGACGCCACTTTGTTCTTGAGGTTTGCTGCCTTGCTGGCCCGCAGCGCGAGATCGTCGGATGCGAAATAAACAACCACATTCCGCGACGCATGGCTGACCAGCACACCGGGCTCATGTTCATGCACGGTTTCATTGACGACATCTGCGGCGACCATGAACGTGTTACGGAACAACAAAGGCACGCCCGACGCCAGATCATACCGATCCCATTCCATCAACGTCTGGCGCAAAACCCGATTGCCCATCGAATGCGCCAGCAGGTTAATCCGTTTCAAACAGGGAGCGATTTCGGGTTCGTTATCCTCACTGTTGCGCCATTCCAGGAAACGCTCCAGCACCCGCGCAAAGGAAAAGCCGCTTTGGTCCGCGGATTTCTGGTCATCCCAGTATTTCTGAACGATCCCCTGCTTGGCGTCGCTGGGCCAGATCAGAGGCAACACCATCACTTCACCGGGTTTGGCCTGATCGCACAGACGCTTAAGCTCGGCCGTTGTTTGAAACACATCGTCGGGCAGGTTGTTGAACCCGTGCAAGTATAACAGGATCTGACGGCAATCGCTGTCGCGCACCCGCCGCAAGAGCTCTTTGCTGGTAATTTCGGTGTGGTGTTCATCCTCGCCTTTTTCACAATAGAACACCGAATTCGAAGGTGCGTTGTTGTCCAGATCAAAGGTGAAGCGACGTCCTTTGCGGGTGCGAATACTCTGGGTCGGGAATCTGTTCGTGATAAAAAGCATGAAAGGCCTCCTGCTAAGGATGGAACCAACCTAACAAGTCGGCTGCACCAGTGACACAGAAAACCCGGAACTCTGACCGTTGCCATGGTGTGTATACGAAAGGAAGTTCACATCGGGCAGTTTGAAAAGCCAATACTGAACTCCCCAATGAAGATCAACATGGCGTGGCCTGCTCGATGAGTTTGATAGTCGGCTAGCTAACCAACCCGACTAATGGACACTTCCATTGTTCTGGAGCTTAACCACTTTCACTCGAAGAAGCTTTTGGAGTTGAACAGATTTTTTCTGTCTCAAAATGGTTCTAAGCTCATGGCTGAAACGCATTTAGCTCAGGCATGCTTCAAGCGGGTCAGACGAAAACAAATATTCGGAACTATAGCGTATGAAGCACACAGGCGCATTTACAATCGACTAACAATATAGCAAGTGAAGTACTCACCGGCTTGCAGAAATGAGGGTAGAGTAATGAAGATTGCGGTTGTAGGTCTCGGATATGTGGGTTTGTCCAATGCGGTGCTTTTGGCACAGAACCACGATGTCACGGCAATCGACATTTCAAAAGAGCGGGTAGAAATGGTCAATTCCGGCCAGTGCCCCATCGTTGATGCCGAACTGGAAGACTTTCTTGCCAACCGAGCGCTTTCGGTTAGGGCAACTACGGAACCGGCTTTTGAAGATGCCGAATTCGTCATTGTTGCGACCCCGACGAATTATGATGTTAAATCCAACTACTTCGATACTTCCAGTGTCGAAGCCGTCGCCCGGCAGGTGAATGCAATCAACCCCACAGCCACCGTTGTCATCAAATCGACGATTCCCGTGGGATTCGTTCAGGCACTACGTGCCGATCTGGGTAGCGACAACTTCATTTTCTCACCGGAATTCCTGCGTGAAGGGAGGGCGCTATATGACAACCTGCACCCGTCCCGCGTGATCGTCGGCGAACGTTCGGACCGGGCGCGGGTATTTGCCGGGCTTTTGATTGAAGGTGCCGAGACCAAAGATGTGGATGTCCTGTTCACTGACCCGGATGAAGCCGAGGCGATAAAGCTATTTTCCAACACCTACCTCGCCATGCGGGTGGCCTTTTTTAACGAGCTGGACAGCTACGCAATGGCCGGCGGTATGAACACCCGCCAGATCATCGAAGGTGTCTCATTGGATCCGCGCATTGGTAGTCACTACAACAATCCATCCTTCGGATATGGCGGTTATTGCCTTCCGAAAGATACCAAACAGCTTTTGGCCAATTACAGCCATGTTCCGCAAAACCTCATTCGTGCCATCGTGGACGCGAACCGGACGCGGAAGGACTTTTTGTCTGATCAAATCCTTATGAAAGGCCCACGCGTCGTTGGTATCCACCGGCTGGTCATGAAAGTCGGAAGCGACAATTTCCGTCAGTCTTCTATACAAGGCATCATGAAACGGCTGAAAGCTAAGGGCGTCGAGGTCATTATTTATGAACCGGCGTTAGAGGAAAACGAGTTTTTCCGATCTCGGGTCGTATCAGATCTCGAAGCCTTTAAGTCCGAAGCCGATTTGATTGTGGCCAACCGGCACAGCCCCGAACTTGAAGATGTCGTAGGAAAGGTGTTTACCCGGGATTTGTTTGGCGCGGACTAAACGGTTTTCACTTGCTCCGCGCTTTTGCGTGATGACCTGAATGATCTGTTTTTTGTTGGGGCCAAAGCCCAACGAGCTAAGCTGATTGAGGGTGAAAATTGGCGCGAGTGCAGTCCCACCGAGGTGGCAATCTGTAAAAAAGTTAGAAGACCTACTGCTCCGACCGGAGCGACAGAGGCGGCATTTCCACCTGTCGATAGGCGATTGTTGGGTTGGACTGCGTTTTAGCCAGTACCATCGCGAGGATGCCGGATGCTGTGGTGCCGGTTGCATGTACGCGCGTTGTCCCCACCAGCAGGATCAAAATCCGATACATGAACTGTACGAGCTTCACCCTGAGCAGTGGTTAGAACAACCGCGCCGCCAGTTTCGACGTAAAGACCGATTGCTACACCGGCCTAGTCGGAGGTGTCTTAAGCGACAAGGGCGCGAGCAAGGCCTAACAGGCTGGAGACCCGGTTGGTAAATGGATTGGTCGTCATTGTGGTTATCTCGCTGTCCGTGCAAGTCAGCGGCACGTTGGGTTCATCCGTTTTACGATCCTCAAGTGCACCATGCGTTGCGCCGTCAGTTAGACCCTGAAATGAAAAAATTGCGCGGCAGAACAAGTGATCCCAGCCGCGCAATTGTAAATCAACGTCACACTGAGACCTCAGCCGTGGTTCAGCCTTTCGCCCCCTGTCCGCGCGCGTATTTGTCTTCGTAGCGCACGATGTCATCCTCGCCCAGATACGTGCCGGTTTGCACCTCGATCAGGACCATCGAGACCGTTCCCGGATTCTCCATCCGGTGCGTGGCCCCGAGAGGGATATAGACAGATTGGTTTTCGGTCACCAATTGCTCACGATCATCGATTGTCACACGGGCGGTACCCTCGACAACAATCCAGTGTTCGGAACGGTGGAAATGGCTTTGGAGGCTTAGCGATGCACCAGGGTGCACATGGATACGCTTCACCTGAAACCTCTCGCCAACCACCAGGCTTTCGAACCACCCCCACGGGCGGTGGTCCTTTGGGAATTCCGTCGCCTGGGGCGCGTTTTTTTCCTTAAGCGCGCTCACCGCCTTTTTGACGTCTTGCGCCCGCGATGCATCGGCAACCAAAACCGCATCATTCATCGCCACAGCGATGATGTTGTCCAGTCCGATACCCACAATTTCCAGCTGCTCGCTATCCGACCGCAAAAGGGTGTTGTGGCAATCAATCGCTGTTGCGCCCCCGCTGGTCACCACGCCTTGTGCGTCCGGGCCGCTTTCGCGCCATACGGCATCCCAGCCACCCAGGTCCGACCAAGCAGCACCGAAAGGCACAACCGACAAGTTTGTTGCCTTTTCCATAACGGCATAGTCGATCGAAATGTCTTCGGCCTGCGCCCAGCTTTCAGGGTTGAGGCGCAGGAACCCCAGATCCGGCGTTGCTGTTTCAACCGCTTCCTTCACCGGTTTTATCAGATCGGGCGCGTGGGCCTGGAAGGCTGCGATGATATCTGCCGCACGAAACAGGAAAATCCCCGCGTTCCATTTGTAATTCCCGGCCTCCAGCATTTCGGTCGCACGGGCCAGATCCGGCTTTTCGACGAATTTCTTCAACGGAACAGGCGCTCCGTCACCGCCCGAACCCGCTGCCAGTTCAAGGTATCCATACGCCGTTTCCGCATGTGTCGGAGTAATGCCAAACGTCACCAATTTGCCTTGTGCAACCGCCTCCAGACCACGGGCAACAGCGGCGTAAAATTCAGCAGCATCCGGTACAACGTGATCGGAAGGGGCAACCAGCAATACGGCGGCCTCATCCTTGGCATATGCATACAGTGCCGCCGCAAGAACCGCTGGCGCTGTGTTGCGACCCTCAGGCTCGATCATGATTGATCTGGGATCAATGCCGATAGCCTGCAGCTGTTCCGCAACAATGAACCGAAAGTCCGAGTTGGTCAGAACCACCGGCGATTCAAATTCCAATTCCGCGTTTGCCCCCGACAACCGGCGGGCAGATGCCTGAAACAGGGTCTCTTCTCCGACCAATGGAACGAATTGCTTCGGGTAGCTCTTTCGAGACAAAGGCCAGAGGCGCGTACCGGAGCCTCCGCAAAGAAGGACAGGACAGATCAACATAAATATGCTCAATAAATTGACGCGGTTCCTAAAATTCCTATTGAAACCGTCATGACCTGACAAGGCTTGCCTTGGAATAGCCGAAAAAAAGGATGTCCTGTGCCACGTGCGCGAGTGAGTTCCGGAAGTTGCACGCCATCGTGAATTTCGAGTGCAATCGACCCTATTTCAGCGTGAAAGGCGCTAATGGTAGGTACTGATGAATGTAGGATCACCGCCATCCAGGCACACGGCACTCAGTACGCCGGTGGCAAAGGCACCGGTATCCACCGCAATTCGTCCGCGCCGCGCTGTGACTTGGTCGACAATAGTGTGACCGTAAACAACCCAAACACCATCTCGTCTGTCGGTAGTTTCAAATTCTGGATGGCCCCACATCAGGGTTTCCTTGGATTGCCGATCGGGGGACGTATTCGGATTTGCACCAGCATGTGCCACAAGAACGTTTCCGGAATAGTCAAAGGCTCTTAGTTCCGTGATCCATTGGACCAGCTCAGGTCCCATTTCCGCCAAAAGATTGTCTCGGCAGGCGACCAGCTCGGCAGCGGTCATCTCGGCGCGCACGTTCCGGACATCAAATGAAGCCAACGTCTGCAGGCCACCATAGCGCAGCCAGCGCGGGCCATACTCCTCAGGGTCACGCAGGAAATTCAACATCATGTCTTCGTGGTTTCCCTTCAGACAGATGAAATCCGGGCGGTCTTGGATCAGACGCAGAACGTCAGCACTGTTTTCGCCGCGATCGACATAATCTCCGACAAGGATGATCCGATGATCCCGAGGAATCTGAGGCAACAGTTTCTGCAACTGCCTTATGCAGCCGTGCACATCACCAATGACACAGGTCGGCGTGTCCGGCATAGGAGCAGGAAAGACCGCGCGTCGCCCGAAACGTTGAATCAGCGATGACAGCACGTTAAGGGTGCCTCCTTAGTGGCTGCTGCGACCGGCTATCATTGAATTCAAGGGCCGGCGGTCAATATCCAAGGCGTCTAACATTTGCGCGCCGGTCTAAGCAAGCTTCATTCAGGCCGTTCGGCAGGCAGGAATTCCCATTCTGATGATCTCCGTGCCTTTTATCCTGAAAACGCCGTTGATCCGGGTACGCCCTTTTTCCATGACCAAGTCTTAAGCGGCTCGGGATAATACGCGGCCATGACGTGACTGAAATAGTCAAAGTCCTCTGGCGCAAGCCGATGGCCACTGCGCGAACTCGAACCCACATTGCACTTGGAGGACAAATTAGCAGAAATTTTCAATCGCGTCCAAAAGCCGGATGGGATGAAATGGGTTTTACCGCCCAAGCGGTGATCAAGCGATCCTTCGGCAGCGCTCTCAAATCTCAAAAGTGACGTAAACGGGTCTGAGACAGATGATCAGCTATAAAGTGGCTTGTTGTTCACCTGGTGCCGTTCAACCAACTTACGCATATGCTTGCCCTTTTTGGGAATGTAGCGCGCGGAAGTCGCCTCGAATTGTGGATCGCAACATTCGGGAAACAAGTCTTTGATTTCTTGTCGGGCTTCTGGAGATACAGTCCTGAGTGCCTCAGGGCCGGTAAACAAGCTTTCCGTCAGCGCCCCGTTGGACCAGATGAGCTCATGCCGATCGAACAGTATGTGAAAGTATTCGACGCTACCCGCGGTGTCGGGCAGAAAGTCGATGCCATCCAAAGGCAACAGCTTTTTTGCCGGTATCAAAACATCTTGACACGCAAACATGCGCATGGCGACAGCTGATGACACCAAAATGCGGTGCTGCTGCGACACAATTAGATCCTGCTTTGGATACCCATCACCCAAGGCATGCGCTCGGATAAGGATAGGCCGAAGCCGTGGCTGAGCTTCAAGCTCTACAAGGCTCAGACTGCGCGATCCGATCCAACGAACCGGTTTATGACCATGATCATGGGTGAGAACCTGATCGCCAACCCGCAGTTCCTCTATCAGAACAGGACCATCCTGGGTTTCAATCAATGTTCCGGCCGCAAAGCACAAAACGTCCACAAACTCGCCGTCTGCATTTGTGGGGCCGGTCACGGACTGGTCGATGGTAATGGTGTTCGATCCGGTATCGTTCCAAGCGTCTGCAATTGCGGCGGAATTTACCGTCATTCCGTTGAACAATTCCAGCGGTACAAGCGCGCCGTTATCCGCTTTCACGCCAAAGAGCTGGATTGTTCCGTCCGGCTCAACGACCAAACGAACAACTGGTTCACCGTTGGTATTTCCAAGTTGCCAAACAGCTGGTGTATCGATTTCGTACCTGTCCCCGTCGGCAAAGCGAACAGTTTGACCCTCGGTACCATTGACTTGTCGTTGGAATTGCAGCTCATTCGGCGCCCCTGCGGGTCCACCAACAAACAAATCCACACCATTGATCTGCAGGCTAAAGCTGTTGTCGAGAGAGTCGAAATCAATAACAAAACCGCCACCAGGAGAAGTATCGGTGAACGTAGTACCAACGCCGCCAGAGATGTTGAAGTTTGCCATGTTGCTTTCGCACCTATTCCGAAAAGTTAACGATTTTTTAACCGCTTACGCCGACTTATCAGATTAAGACATTGGCTTGTTTCTCACCATTGAGGAAGAGGTTTTTTAGAATTTCTATTGCCCTGTCGCTTTCATGACCGTTTGCAACGGAGTTTGCAGTATCAATCGGATTTGGTTCTAGGCTTGAAGCCTGGGTCATTCAGGCGCCCATCACTGAGTATTTTTTGCGTCCTTATGCCACTACAGTGGTTCCCGTTGTGGTGGCTGAACGCAAAGCACTTTGCATGGAGCGAAGTTAACTGCCTGATATAACGCGATTATTACGGTTTTAGGATTTGTGTCTTCGACGTTGCAGGTTATTCGCCTGACGGGGTGCAGGCGTTAAGCAATTGATCCGTGGGATCA
>NZ_CANLZK010000008.1:0-199454 GCF_947495585.1 Ruegeria atlantica
TCGACAACGCTTACGGCGACAGAAACCTAATCTGCACATGCCCCCCAATGGACGCTTACGAAGAAGCCGCAGAGTAAAATCAAAGCCCCCGTTGAAAAGCGGGGGTTTTTCTTAGGGTGCGAAGCCAACGGGTACACCAAAGGGTGGCGTGTCCACGCTGGCCCCGGTCAGGGCGTGCAGAAACGAGACAAGGCTGCTGATTTCCGTTTGTGATAGTTTCACCGGAGCGATGTCGATCTTACTGCGCACACGCTGCATCTCAAACTGGTCCTGCCAAACAACAAAATCTGCCTTTTGCAGCCATGGTACACTGGGTAATTGCGCCATTTCGGGTGCCCAGTTTGCGAAACTGGCCAAAGGCTCCAGGTGATGGCGGATCATGCTTTCAAGGTCAGGAAAGGCGCCGTTATGGCCGTAAGGTGCGGTCAAGGCCACGTTGCGCAGCATCGGAGTACGGAAGCGATAGGCATCCTCAAGCCGGTCACTTTCGCCCATCCGGCCCACGTCGCGAACATAGGGATCCCACTGCCGCGTACGGCCGGGACCAAATGGGGGCAGGGCCAGAGCGTGGAATTTCTGATCGGACATAAGCGGGCCAGAATGGCAGTTAGAGCATTGTGCTTTTCCGTAGAACAGGTTCATTCCGATCAGTTGGGTAGGCGACAGGGCATTTGTGTCCCCGGCCAGATACCGATCAAATGGGCTGTCGGTGCTGCGCCATTCGGTGGCCATGAACGCCGCCAGCGCGTTGGCGATTTGTGTGATCGAGATGTCTTCGGTCGTCTCGACCTCGTCAAACGCGGCGACCATTGCCGGGCCATAGTGCGGGTCGGTGCGGACCCGTTTGGCCAGGATCGGCCAGCCCTTGTCGATGCGATCATGGACCGCGCCCGTGACCTGGTTTTCGGCGACATTCCCGGCCATTTCGAATTGCGAGGTCAGCGGGAACAGCGCTTGTGCGGCCAGCAGCGAATTCAGCCCGTCAGGCAACCATTCCTGCGCAGGTGAGTTGAAGCCGTTGCCATAGACATCCGAAATGCTGAGGCGGCCATCATGGAAAACCGTATGAATGTCTTTTGCCCCAAGGTTCCATAGACCCGGCGAATTGCGCGGAATACGTTTGCGGATTTTTTCCGCTCCGGTTCCAGGGGTTCGGTCTGGGCCGAGACCCTGACCACCCTCGCCAATACCTAACGATAACCCGTCGGACGTGCCGAAATCCGGGTGATGGCAATGGGCGCAGGCGATGTTCTGATTGCCGGACAGGATCGGATCGTAAAACAGTTGATGACCGATGGTGGCCTGTTCCATATCAAAGGCGATGAAGTCATTATCCGTCAGCGGGCGCGGTAAGTCCTGCGCCGCCGCCGCACCGACGAAAAGGAAAACAGCCCCATGCGCCAGTTTGTATTTACCCTTTGCTGTCTTGCGACCCCGGCGCTGGCCGAACTGGAGCAGGCCCGTGATATGATGGAGGCCGGCGCGTTCGAGGCCGCGCGCGAGGAACTGATGCCCGCTGCCCGATCGGGCAATGCCGAGGCAGAGGAACTGATTGGCGTGATGTACGGCCTTGGGCTGGGCGTCGAGCAGGACTATGAGCGGGCTTTTGAATGGTATCTGCGCGCCTCGATGAAGGGTCATCCCGGGGCGCAGTCCGGCGTTGGCTGGTACTATGAGTTGGGTCTGGGCATGCCTGCGCCCGATCTGGTGCGGGCTTATATGTGGTACACGCTCAGCGCTATTGGCGGCGATCCCGATGCGGCAATCAGCCTTGAGGAAGTGGTCAAGAAAATGTCGCCGGAGCAGATCGAAAAAGCGCATGTTCTGGTCAACGACTACAAAGGGTGGATGTACCCATTTCGGTGAAAGGGCCGGGCCACAAGGCCCGACCCGCAATTGATTAGTTCAGGTCCGCATCGCGCGACGCATTGATCTCGCCTTCGGCGATGGACACGGCCTCGGTCAGCGCGGCAAAGATCTCATCCCCACGGGCCACGTTGGACTGGAACCACTCGTAAACCGGTGTTGCTGCGTCTTTGAACGCGGCTTTCTGTTCGGGAGTTGGAACGTACAGGTCACCACCACCTGCGACGAAATCTTCATAGGCCTGGATCGACTTGCGCTTGGGCGATGCAAAGGTCGCTTGCTGCAGAGCATAGAAACCATCGACGACCACGCGGCGCAGGTCCTCGGGCATCTCCTGGAACTTGGCGTTATTCATCCACCACAGCGCACCCATGTAGGCGTGGCCGTCCAGCGTGACGTATTGCAGTCCAGCATCCGGGAACTTCATGCCCATGATGTCGGTGATGCCGTTCTTGGATCCCTCAACAACGCCAGTCTGGAAGCTGGTGAACAATTCCGGCCACGGGATCGGGGTAGGCGACGCGCCCAATGCCTTGACCAGTTCCTGAGGCAGGTCGGCGACCACGGTGCGGATTTTCAGGCCTTCCATGTCGGCAGGTTCTGCGATCCGGCGTTGCGTGTTCGCGAAGTTCCGCCAGCCACCGGTATTGCCGATGGTCATCAGGCGGATCGCACCGCCGGAATCCTCCAGCGCCATCTCGCGCATCGTGCGGGTGAAGTCACCGGACAGAACACGCTCGGCCACGCGATCATCGGCCATCAGGTAGGGCAGGTCGAGAACCTGCACATATGGGAAGATGCCCGACGCGCCACCCGACGTGGAGATATAAATGTCGATGGTGCCGTCAGCCACACCCTGCAGACATTCCGCCCCGTTCGAACAGAGTTGCGTGCCGATGAACAGCTCGACCTCGATCGCGCCGTTTGAGGCCGCTTCGACATAGTTCTTGAAGACGATCAGACCGTCATAGTCCTCATCGTTTTCGTTTGAGTTTGCTGTGGCGCGCAGCGTGTAATCTGCTGCCGTGGCCGCGATGGCCGATGCGGCAACCAGCGACGTCGCTAAGGCTGCTGTTTTGATAAATCTTCCGAGCATGCGTTTCCTCCCTGTGATACTCAGTCAGTTTGCAAATCCCGTTATGCGCGGGATCGTCATGGATAGTGCGGGGATATAAGTGATCAGGAAGATCACTATGATTTCGACGGCCAGAAACGGCAGGATCGCTTTGGCGATTGTCTCGACCTTTTCGCGCGACACAGCAGCAGCCACGAACAGGACCAGCCCCATTGGCGGCGTGGCGAGGCCAACGGTCAGGTTGACGCTCATGATGATGGCAAAGTGGATCGGGTCAACGCCCAGGCTGGTGAAGATCGGCGCAAGGATCGGACCAAGGATGATGATCGCGGGGCCTGCGTCCAGGAACATGCCGACGACAAACAGCAGCAGGTTGATCAGGAACAGCAGGATCAGCGGGTTTTCAGACAGGCTAAGGATCAATTGCGCCAGTTGTTCGGGCGCATGGCTGAGACTGACCACGGTTTTGAAGGCCATCGCCGCGCCGACCAGCAACAAAACGACGGCCGAGGTCAGACCCGCATTGCTGAGAATTTCAGGCACCTCTTTCAGCGTCAGCGTGCGCAGGACAAAAAAGCCGATGAGGAACGCATAGCCGACGGCGACCGCCGCGGCCTCGGTTGGGGTGAAGATACCACCCAGAATACCGCCCAGAATGATGACAGGCGTCAGCAGTGGGAAGAACGCTTTGAGGCTGGCCTGTCGGCGCTCGCCCCACGTGTATTTCCGGCTGGCGACGGGAAAGTCGTACTTGTCAGCCATAACCTTGATCATCAGCATCAGGCCGACGCCGACCATCACGCCGGGCACGATGCCGGCCAGAAACAGAGCGGCAACGCTTTCACCCATGACATAGGCATAGATGATCATAATACCCGAGGGCGGGATGATCGGGCCGATCACCGAACTGGCCGCCGTGATCGCGGCGGCGAACTTGCGGGTATAGCCCTGTTTTTCCATCGCTGGGATCAGCATTGAACCCAGCGCCGACGTATCGGCCACGGCTGAGCCTGACAGCCCGGCAAACAGGATCGAACTCAGCACATTTACATGCGCCAGACCGCCCCGAAAATGGCCCATCAGGGCTTGGCTGAACTCAACCAGACGGATTGTGATGCCGCCGCGGTTCATCAACTCTCCGGCCAGCATGAAGAAGGGGATGGCCATCAGCGGAAAGCTGTCCATGCCGTTATAGACATTGCGATACAGCAGCGTGATGTCGGCCGTCTGACCGTTCAACCACAGAAGAATGCCTGGTGCAGCCAGCAATGCAAAAAAGACCGGCAGGCCGATCAGCAGAAACACCAGAAATGTGGGCAGGAACCATATCAGCATCTATTCGGCCCCCACAGGTGCATCGGCAATGTCTGGCAGCAGATGACCGCCGCCCAACAGGGTCACGACGGCGCGCAAGATCAGCTCGATATTGACTGAAATCAGCAGGATGACCCCAACCAACAGTGAGGCCATCATCCAGCTGCGCGGAATGCGGTACCACTCGTCAAACCCAAGGGACGTTGGCAGATACAGCGCAGCGGTGGCGAACTTGCCGCCAAACCCGGTGACCTCGGACCAGCCGATTTTGACGGCCACCAGCAAAACGGCCAGCGAAACCAGCAGCAGCAGGATGTTCAGGGTTTTCCCAACCCCTCGCGGCAGCATCAGGGGCACCATGTCGATGGCGACAAACCCGCCGCGCCGAAATGCCGTGGGGGCCATCAGGCCGGTCATCCACAGCATGCAGAACCGAGCGGCCTCATCCGGCCAGGGCAGCGCGTTGCCCAGAACGTATCTGAAAAACACCTGTATCAGGATCGCGATCACCATAAGCGCAATCGCAACGACACCAACCGCGCGGCCCAATCGCAGCACGGTTTCATTCACAAACGCGATCGGCGCAAGCACCGACGTCAATCCGCCCATGCGGATCCTCCCTTTTCAGCCGCGGGCTTTCACCGCGACAGTTATTCCGCGCTTACTGGTGCGCGAATTGGCCGAGCTTTCCGGCGTAGAAGGTCAATGCGTCTCCGTCCGCCATACTGGCACGCAGGACCTTTCCAATAACGATAACGTGGTCGCCAGCGTCGTGATAAGCGTGTTGCTCACATTCGAAACGGGCCAGGCAATCGGGCAGCAGCGGGGTTCCGTTTTCACAGCGCTCGTGGTCGATATCCTGAAGCGCAAACGCGTCTTTCGAACATCCAAAGCAAAGCTCGGCCTGTTCTGCTGAAAGGACGTGAACACTGAAATGTCGTGCTTCTTGGAAATAACGGAACCGGCGCGAGTTGCGATCGCCTGCCCACATGACAAGTGGTGGGTCCAGCGAAAGGGACGAAAAACTGTTGGCGGTGATGCAAACCGGCCCGTCTGTGCTGTCGCAGGTGACAACAGTGACACCGGTGGCAAAACGACCAAAAGCGTCGCGCAAGGTTCGGGTGTCGTCCCTGTGGGGAACGAATGTGCGGGTCATGTCCTTTGAGATTGCATTCATCATGGTACCTCATGCCCCAGTGCCGCCTCATACAGGCGGTACCAGCTCTCGCGATCCAGATTGACCTTCAGCGCGTCAGAGATGCGCTTGATCCGGTCCAGATTGTTGGTGCCCAAGACCGGAAGAATGCCTGCAGGGTGGGCCAGAAGAAACGCCACCGCCACGGCGGCGCGATCCACGCCGAATTCCTCGGCGATTTCGTCCGCTACAACCCCGACCGGAGGGTTTCCAGCCATCAGCAACCCGCCACCCAAGGGTGACCACGCCATCACCGGCTGACCATGCTGCTGATGAAACGCCAGATCACCGTTGGTGAAGGGGCCGATTTCGCCCAGAGAAATCTCGATCTGGTTGGTCACCAATTGGGTTTTCATCGCCGATTGCAGCAGGCTCCAGTCCCATGGACGGAAATTAGACACGCCAACCGCGCCGACCTTACCGCTGGCGACAACTTCGTCCAGCGCAGCACCTGTTTCGTGATGATCCATGAAGGGATCGGGGCGGTGAATCAGCAGCAGGTCGATATGATCGATGGCCATTTCAGACAGCGATGTCTCAACCGATTTCAGGATATGCGCGCGTGAGGTGTCGTAGTATTTCGCCTTCGCGTCCGCGTACCGCCCCATCGGCGCGACGATGTCACATTTGGTGACGATCTCCATCTGTTGACGCAGACCCGGATTTGCGCGCAAGGCATTGCCCAGAACGGCCTCGGCTGCGTATCCGCCATAGATATCGGCCTGATCGAAGGTGGTGATGCCCTGATCCAGACAGGCCTGAATCTTGGCCTCGACATGGCCCGCCGAAGTGTCGTCGTCGTCGCCCAGCCGCCACATGCCGTACACAATGCGGCTCATGTCCAGCGAGTCAGATAGTTTCACACGTTGCATCAGCGACGAACTCCGTTGCCCAGCGGCGTGGCCGGGGTATTTGCAGGGACCCTTCCGTAGGCTTCGGGAAGGGAACAGGTTTTCAGATTAGGCATAACACGGCTGCCAAAATGGCGAGCTTCGTCCATGTGCGGATATCCCGAGAAGATGAAGGCGCGGATGCCCATCTTCTGATACTCTTCGATCTTGGACATGACCTGATCGGTCGATCCGACCAGTGCTGCGCCGCACCCCGACCGTGCGCGGCCAACGCCGGTCCAAAGGCCGGGTTCGACATAGCCATATTCATCCGCCAGATCGCGGTTTTTGGCCTGATGAGCGACGCCCAGTGATGTCGAATCCAAAGCACGCTCACGGATGGCGCGACCGTATTCGTCATCCAGTTTCGAGACGATGTAGTCGGCGTATTCCTGCGCTTCGGCTTCGGTATCGCGGACAATCATGTGCACGCGAAGGCCGTAGTCCAGTGTGCGGTTGTAGTTCTCGGCAACCGCGTGGACGGCTTTCATCCGTTCGGCCAGTTGATCCTTGGTTTCGGGCCACATCAGGTAGACGTCGCAATGCTCGCCACACAGATCCAGAGCGGATGGGGAATAACCACCAAAATACAGCAGCGGGCCACCTGCCTGATATGGCTTCGCCGGGTCGGTTGTGAGCCCTGAGAAGTTATAGACCTCACCCGCATGATTGATCTCGTCCTGCGTCCACGCCTGTTTCAGGATTTCCACCACTTCGCGCGAACGCTGATAGCGATAGGCGCTGTCGGCTTTCTCGCCGGGGAAATCGGACGAGATGATATTGACCGTTAGCCGTCCCTGCAGCATGTGATCCAGTGTCGCGATAGTGCGGGCCAGCATGATGGGCTGCATCTCGCCGCAGCGCACAGCGGCCAGCATGTTGATCTTTTCGGTGATCGGCGCGCAACCGGCTACAAAGCTCAACGTGTCTTGCCCCACCTGATAGGACGACGGGCAGAGGATATTTCTAAACCCTTGCGCCTCGGCCTCTTTCACGATGCCTGAACAGTGATCCCAGCTGGATCGCAGGTCACCATCGGGCATTCCAAGAAACTGGTAATCGTCCGAACACAGCGCCGCGAACCATGAAACCTCGGCCGCATCCAGATCGGGTGAGGTGATGGGGACGATGGTCATCTGATTCGTTCTCCGCAAAGCTGTGACTTTCCTCTTGCGTAGCAATCACATTGATGTAGATCAATGGTGTATCAATTTTTCCTGCGACCGAGTGAAGCGCCAAAAGATGTCTTCTGCCAACCGAAACCCGAACGCCCTGCCGGTCTATGTTCAGATTGCCGAGCTTCTGATCCGCGACATCGCCGCCGGTCGCCTGATCGATGGTGAGCGTTTGCCGCCGGAAAGAGATCTGGCGGCGGAACTGAAAGTATCGGTCGGGACCTTGCGAAAATCGCTGGCTGAGCTTGATAAAAAAGGGATGCTCGAACGCATTCAGGGATCAGGGAATTACGTTCGCGAGACCGGAACGCAGAACAGCGTCTATGCGATGTTCCGCCTGGAGCTGCCCGAGGGGGGTGGGTTGCCGCGCGCAGACATCCTCTCGGTTGACCACCTGAAAAAGCCTGTGGATCTGCCGCGATTTGGGTCCTCGGAGATGGGCTCGCGGGTGCGTCGAATGCGGTATCTGAATGACACAATTATCGCGGTTGAAGAAATCTGGCTGGATGAGTCCGTCGGTCGGATCGATCAGCACCTGCTGTCCGACTCGCTGTATAGGTACTATCAGCATCAGCTTGGGTTCTGGATTACGCGGGCTGAAGACAGGGTTTCGCTAGGAGCACTGCCGGACTGGACGCCTCCTGATTTCACCAAGCCGGCCGGAGATCTAGTCGGATACATCGAACGGTTCAGTTGGTCTGAGCGATCTGAACCCGTCGAGTTTTCAAAAACATGGTTCGACCCCGATCGGGCCACCTATGTCCAACGACTGAAATAAGAGGAACTGCGCATGACCCGGACCATTCACTACGGGCTGATCGGATGCGGTATGATGGGGCAGGAACATCTGCACAATATTGCCCTGCTGGACGACACGCGCGTTTCAGCGATTTTCGAACCCGACGCCCAGATGGCACAGGCCGCACAAGCGATTGCGCCTGATGCGGTAATGGTGTCGTCGGTTGAGGACTTGCTTGCGGTCGAGGATCTGGACTGCGTTGTCATCGTCAGCCCCAATCACCTGCATGTGGATCAGATCGAAGAGATTGCCCGGACACGCCCGTTGCCATTGTTGGTAGAGAAACCTCTTTTCACAGATCCGGTGGATGCGGCGCGCCTCGAGGC
This sequence comes from Ruegeria atlantica, assembly GCF_947495585.1. GTDB lineage: Bacteria > Pseudomonadota > Alphaproteobacteria > Rhodobacterales > Rhodobacteraceae > Ruegeria > Ruegeria atlantica_G. Next base: position 8,641 of record NZ_CANLZK010000008.1, read on the forward strand.
TTTACAGCATGACTATCCCCATCCGATCTGGGTGGCGATGGAATACCGCTATATGCCGCCCATTGCCGCGCTGATTGCCGAGGTTGAGGCCACGGGCGGCGTTAAGATGCTGTCGATCCGCGAGCATCGGTTTCCGTTTCTGGAAAAGGTCGGTAATTGGAACCGGTTCAACCGGAATACCGGCGGAACATTTGTCGAGAAGTGCTGCCATTTCTTCGACCTGATGCGTTTGATCCTGCAATCCGATCCGGTTCGCGTCACTGCAAGTGGTGGGCAGGCGGTCAATCATCTGGATGAGGACTATGAGGGCGAAACGCCCGATATCCTTGACCATGGCTATGTCATCGTGGATTTCGCCTCGGGCGCGCGTGCGATGCTAGAGCTGTGCATGTTTGCCGAAGGATCACGGTATCAAGAGGAAATCTCGGCCGTTGGGCCAGACGCCAAGATCGAAGCGTTGGTGCCAGGGCCGGGGCGGTTCTGGCCGGAACATCTTGGCACGCCGCCGGTCCCGCAGATCATTGTCAGCCCACGTGCCCCAAAAGGTCCGGTCACCAAAGAGATCCCCGTCGATTCGCGCCTGTTGGCCGCCGGGGACCACAATGGTTCGACTTTCTACCAACATCAGGGGTTTCTGGCGGTTCTGCGGGGCGAAAAGGCACAACCTGACGTCACCCTGAACGATGGTCTTTGGGCCGTGCGCATCGGTTTGGCGGCGCAACAGGCATTGGCAACCGGAGAGACTGTGCGCTTCTCGTCATGATGCCGATAGGAAACCCGCGTTCCAGATACGCACATAATCGGGTGTCGTTTTTGGCACCCGATGCGTCTTTTCCGCTTGCTGGGCGTCGTTCGAGGCAATAGCTCTGTCTGTGGGACACCCCTCCCCAACGAGGGGCGTGTATCTGTAAGGGTAATACACATGAGCATTAAACAACCGGCGACGCGGCCGGCAAATCCGCGTTTTTCCTCGGGCCCCTGCGCCAAACCCCCCACATTTGATCTGACCAAACTGGCCGATGCCGCACTGGGCCGGTCGCACCGTGCAGCTGTCGGCAAGGACAAGCTGAAGGCCGCGATCGAAGGTACGCGTGAGGTGCTGGGCATTCCGGCGGATTACAAGATCGGCATCGTTCCCGCCTCGGACACAGGCGCGGTTGAGATGGCCCTGTGGTCGCTGTTGGGCGAACGCAAGGTCGAGATGTTGGCCTGGGAAAGCTTTGGCTCTGGCTGGGTGACCGACGTAGTCAAGCAGCTGAAGATCGACGCCGAGGTGAAGACGGCGGATTACGGTCAGCTCGTTGATCTGGCCTCGGTTAATTTTGCCAATGACGTTGTCTTTACGTGGAACGGCACCACCTCGGGCGTCCGGGTTCCCAATGGCGACTGGATCGCGGATGACCGTCAGGGTCTGACGATCTGTGACGCAACCTCGGCTGCGTTTGCGATGGACCTGCCTTGGGACAAACTGGATGTGACCACGTTTAGCTGGCAGAAAGTGCTGGGCGGTGAAGCGGCGCACGGGATGTTGATCCTGAGCCCCCGTGCAGTGGAGCGGCTGGAAAGCTACACCCCCGCATGGCCCCTGCCCAAGATTTTCCGCCTGACCAAGGGCGGCAAGCTGATCGACGGTATCTTTACCGGTGCAACGATCAACACGCCCTCGATGCTGGCGGTCGAAGATTACTTGTTCGCATTGGACTGGGCGCGCTCGGTTGGTGGTTTGCAGGGCCTGATCGCCCGTGCGAATGCCAATGCCGGTGCGGTTCACGCGTTCTGCGACCAAAACGACTGGATCGCCAATCTGGCAGAGGATGCGGCGACACAGTCGAACACTTCGGTCTGCCTGAAGTTCACCGACACACGCATTCAGGACGGTGCGACATTCGCCAAAGCTGTGGCCAAGCGGCTTGAGGCCGAGAGTATCGCATTGGATATCGGCGCCTACCGAGACGCACCCGCAGGCCTGCGCATCTGGTGCGGTGGCACGGTTGAAACCTCGGATATCGAGGCGATGTTGCCCTGGCTGGCATGGGCCTTTGAGGCCGAGATCGCGGCGCAGACAGAAGCCGCCTGACCCTTTTTACCGGGCCGTCTCAGGCCCGGATTTTTCATGACATTCAAGGACCACAAACATGGCCCCCAAAGTACTCGTATCCGACAAACTCAGCGAAACCGCCGTGCAGATATTCCGCGACCGCGGCATCGACGTGGATTTCATGCCCGATCTGGGCAAGGACAAGGACAAGCTGGCCGAGCTGATTGGCCAGTACGATGGTCTCGCCATCCGTTCGGCCACCAAGGTTACGCCGACCTTGCTGGAAAAAGCCGACAATCTAAAAGTGATCGGTCGCGCTGGTATCGGCACCGACAATGTCGATAAGGATGCAGCGTCGAAAAAGGGTGTGATCGTCATGAACACGCCGTTTGGCAACATGATCACCACCGCCGAACACGCAATTGCGATGATGTTCGCCGTCGCGCGTCAAATCCCCGAGGCCAGCACGTCGACCCATGCAGGCAAATGGGAAAAATCCAAATTCATGGGCATCGAGCTGACCAATAAGACCCTCGGCGTCATTGGCGCGGGCAACATTGGCGGTATTGTTTGTGAACGTGCGCTGGGCCTGAAAATGAAGGTCGTCGCCTACGATCCCTTTCTTGGCGAAGAGAAAGCCGCCAAGATGGGCGTCGAAAAGGTCGAGTTGGACGAGTTGCTGGCCCGCGCCGATTTCATCACACTGCACGTGCCGCTGACCGACCAGACGCGCAATATCCTGAGCCGTGAAAACCTGGCCAAGACCAAGCCCGGCGTGCGCATCGTCAACTGCGCCCGTGGTGGTCTGGTCGACGAAGAGGCGCTGGCCGAGATGCTGCAATCCGGCCATGTCGCAGGGGCCGCGTTTGATGTGTTCAAAGAAGAACCGGCAAAGGACAACCCGCTGTTCAACTTGCCGAACGTCGTGTGCACGCCACACCTTGGTGCTGCAACGACCGAAGCGCAGGAAAATGTTGCCCTGCAGGTGGCTGAACAGATCTCGAACTATCTGCTGACTGGCGCGGTGGAAAACGCTCTGAACATGCCAAGCGTCACCGCCGAAGAAGCCAAGGTCATGGGTCCATGGATCAAGCTGGCCGGTCACCTGGGTAGTTTCATTGGTCAGATGACCGATGAACCGGTTAAGGCAATCAACATCCTGTATGACGGTGTCGCGGCTGAGATGAACCTGGCTGCCCTGAACTGCGCCGTGGTTGCCGGGATCATGAAAAAGTTCAACCCGGAAGTGAACATGGTGTCGGCCCCGGTTGTAGCGAAAGAGCGCGGGATTCAGCTATCGACCACCAATCAGGACAAGACCGGTGTCTTTGACGGCTACATCAAGGTGACTGTGGTAACCGATAAGCGCGAACGCTCGATCGGGGGTACGGTTTTCAGCGATGGCAAACCACGCTTTATCCAGATCAAAGGCATCAATATCGACGCCGAGGTCGGTGCCCATATGCTCTATACCACCAACGAAGACGTTCCGGGCATCATCGGCGCGCTGGGTCAGACCATGGGCGAGAACGACGTGAACATCGCTAACTTTACGCTGGGCCGTGCCGAAGCGGGCGGAGAAGCGATTGCTTTGCTGTATGTGGACGAACCTGTTCCGGCCGAAGCGCGGGCGAAACTGGCGGAAACGGGTCTATTCACTCAGATCAAACCGCTGGAATTTGACGTAGCTTAAGATTCTGTCCGAAAATTGTGACCTTGGCGATGCCCGTGCAAAAAATGTGCGGGCATTGTCTTTTTTCTGCAACCGAGTTGTTGCACAAAGTGACTGACATATTCCAAGAGGTAACGTTTTGAGCATCCCAATTTACGCAGTCGGCGATATCCATGGGCAAATGGGAATGCTGCAAAACGCGCTATCCCGGATCGAGGCGGATGGCGGGCCGGATGCGCGTGTAGTCTTTCTTGGGGACTATGTGGATCGTGGCCCGAACAGCCGCGAGGTTCTGGATCTGCTGATCGAAGGGCGCAAGGCGGGGCGGAACTGGGTCATGGTCAAAGGCAACCACGACCGGATGATGGTCCGTTTCGTGCAGGATTGCGAGATCGCAGATAAGCAGTTGCCGATCACTCTGAACTGGCTGAATCCCCGGCTTGGGGGCCGAGAGACGCTGGCATCCTACGGTGTCGAGGTCACGGACAATGACCGGATCTTTCAGGTTCACGAACGGGCTTGCGCCGCTGTGCCGCCGGAACATTTGGACTTTATCAATGCTCTGCCGGCCTATCATCAAGAGGGTGAGCTTTTGTTCGTTCACGCTGGCATCCGACCCGGTATCCCCTTGGCGCAGCAATCCGAGGATGATCTGGTTTGGATACGACAAGAGTTCTTAATCGAATCCAGCCCGTACCCTTGGCTGATCGTGCATGGGCACACACCCGTGGATACGGCGGAGCATTGCGGCAATCGTGTCAATCTGGACGCAGGGGCAGGTTATGGTCGACCACTGGCCACAGCCGTGTTCGAAGGGCGTCAGTGCTGGTTGCTGACGGACGCCGGCCGGGTCCGATTAGAGCCTAATCCGAGTTAAACATATCTCTGTAAAGCTCACGCAAGGCGTTCTTTTGCACTTTCCCCATGGTGTTTCGGGGCAGCTCATTCAGCACGATCAGTTGGCTGGGGTGTTTGAACCGCGCCAGTTGGTTCTGAACGCTGGCCATAATGGCATCAAGGTCCGGCGCTCGGCCCGGTTCTGCAACCAGAATACCCAGAACGGTTTCGCCGAAATCAGCGTGTGGCACGCCAATTACGGCGCTTTCCAGCACACCGGGCTGGTCGTCCAGAACCAGTTCAACCTCTTTGGGGTAGATGTTGAACCCGCCCGAAATGATCAGGTCCTTGCCGCGACCCACGATGTGTACGTAACCATCCACGTCCACGCGCCCGAAATCACCGGTGATAAAGAACCCGTCTTCGCGCAATTCCGCAGCGGTTTTTTCGGGCATTTGCCAATAACCTTCGAAGACGTTTGGTCCATGCACTTCGATCATGCCAATCTCGCCTTGCGGTAATGCCTCGCCGGTTTCAGGGTTGGTTACCTTTAGTTCGACACCCGGCAGCGGGAACCCGACAGTTCCTGCGCGACGTTCACCGTCATAAGGGTTCGAGGTGTTCATATTGGTTTCTGTCATCCCATAGCGTTCCAGGATGCGGTGTCCGGTCCGGTCCTCGAACCGTTCATGTGTCTCGGCCAGCAGGGGGGCCGAGCCCGAGATGAACAACCGCATGTGCTGCGCCAGATCACCGGTGAACCGATCATCCGCCAGCAATCGAGTGTAGAAGGTCGGCACGCCCATCATCGAGGTCGCATTGGGCATCAGGCGCAGGACATCCTCCAGATCAAACTTCGGCAGAAAGATCATCGAACCGCCCGAGGCCAGAATAACGTTCGTCGCTACAAACAACCCGTGGGTATGAAAGATCGGCAAGGCGTGCAGCAGCACATCATCTTGCGTAAACCGCCATTCGTCCACCAGCGTCTCGGCATTGGACAGCAGGTTGGCGTGCGTCAGCATCGCACCTTTGGAGCGCCCGGTCGTGCCAGAGGTGTAGAGGAATGCGGCAAGATCACCTTCGGTCCGCTTGACTGGTTCGAAGGCAGGAAGCATGCCCAATGCCCGCCGCATCAGACTGCCCGACCCATCGGCGTTGAGCGTCTCTAACCTTGCGTTTTGCGCCTCGGCGATGGGCGTCAGTTCCGCTTGCTTGGCGTCATCGCAAACCACCAGCGCAGCCCCACTGTTTTCGATGAAATAGCTAAGCTCGCCGGATGTGTAGGCCGTGTTCAACGGCAAAAAGATCAATCCGGTTTGCGCGCAAGCCGCGTAGAGCGCCAGCGCTTCTGGTGACTTTTCCACCTGAACAGCAACTCGGTCTCCGGGCTCAAGCTCGTACCCGTTCAACGCGTTTGCTATGCGCGACGCCATGTCCAGAAAAGCTGCATGGGTAATGGTTTGGCCGTCAGGCAGGTGAAGAAACGGCGTATCCTTGCCCGCATGGATACCAAACAACCGATCATAGAGCGGGTTACCCATCCCATACTTCCTTCTCGCAGGACCAGATTGCCCCGAATCTGGCGCGGATTAGAAGCACGGTAAAGCGGAAATCGTAGTCAGGTTTAGAACTGAGTGGTCATCCGGTACCCGGCGGCGAAGTACATCTTTGCAAAGGTGACAGGCTGGCCCTCAAGCCATGTGATCCGCTCGCCCGTGAACACCGGCTCGCCGATGGGCAGATCCAGGAATGCGGCCACCGAGTCATCGGCGCGACTGGCCAGGAAACTCAGCTCGACATTGGTGAAGGGAACGGTCTGTATAAGCCATTCATTCGGGCCTATTGAGGCGAAGTCCGCATTTACCACTTGCGGAACCGAGTCTATGACGATCCATCGGTCTTCGTATTGAAACGGAGTATTGCCGTTAAAATGCATGCAACGCACGTGCATCACGTGTTGGTCCGGTTTCAGCGCAAGTCTAGCGCACAGCCAGTCTGGCGCATGGCCGGCAACTGACGAGACCAGCGCATAACGATAGATTCCGCCCAACGCCTCAACCTCGTCCCGCACCTTGGGGATCGTGAAACGGGCCTGCCTTTGCGGCGCGCTTAGAACCCGTGTACCGGCTTTGCGGCGGCGCTCCAGAAACCCTTCGTCCGCCAGCTCTCGCATTGCGCGGTTCACGGTCGTTCTGGTGCACGAGAATTCGACGGCAAGATCCTGTTCGTTGGGCAGCAGCGAATCCGGCTGCCACTCACCCGACCGAATGCGCGCCAGCACGGTTTCCTTGATGTCCCTGTAGCTGGTGGTTTCGTTCGATTGGGTCATGGTGCCTCTGGTTACCTGAATAGGTGCGTTTAGACGTCTGCCAAAAGATCGGCAATCGCCGACCGATACGCGGGAATGATCCGATCCCGTTCGATGTGTCGACCTTGCTGCACCATGTGGCGCCCCGCTGACCAAAGATCCGTCACCAGCCCATCCGGCGCTGCAAAGCACAGCCCGTCCAGCACCTGTTCGTCGGTCAGCGCGCAGATCGTGGGATGAGATCGGTCGATCGCAACAAGGTCAGCCAGCTTGCCGACGGCGATTTCCCCGGCATTTCGTCCCAGTGACTGCGCGCCCCCTTGTGCGGCACCTGTATACAACGCCTGGCCGACTGAGCCTTCATCTTTGACCAAAACCGTCCGCGCATGGTCCCGCAGGCGTTGGGAATATTCCAAAGTCCGCAGCTCCTCAGGCAGAGAAATCCTGATGTTAGAGTCTGATCCCACGCCAAATCGACCACTTTCTTCGACGTAAACAGCACCATTGAAGATACCGTCGCCCAAATTCGCCTCGGTTATCGGGCACAACCCGGCAACGGCACCCGAACGCGCAACGGCGCGTGTTTCGGCATCTGTCATATGAGTTGCGTGGATAAGGCACCACCGGTCATCGACGTCAACATGGTCCAGCAGCCACTCAACCGGCCGCTGTCCAAGCGCGGCCTCGACATCGGCCACCTCCTTGAGTTGTTCGGCAATGTGGATGTGGACGGGACCGTAAGGAGCGGCATTCAGAACCTTGCGCAAATCGTCAGGCGATGTTGCCCGCAGAGAATGCGGGGCGATACCGATCACAGAATCCGCATGCGGTGGGGCCAAACGGCATTCCTCGACCAGGTTCAGAAACTGATCCACAGAATTGCCAAAGCGTAGCTGACCGCCAGCCAAGGATTGTTGTTCGACACCACCGTAGGTGTATAGGACCGGCAGGTGCGTCAGCCCGATTCCAGTTTGGGTGGCTGCGGCAAATATGCGCTGGCTCAGTTCCGACACATGGTCGTAGCGCCCGCCGCCCGGCTGGTGATGGACATAGTGAAACTCACCGACCGAGGCATATCCGGCTTCTTGCATCTCCAGATAGACCAAAGCTGCAATGGCCTCTACGTGATCCGGCGTCAATCTGTCCAGGAACCGGTACATCAGAGTGCGCCAGGTCCAAAAGCTCTCGCGCCCAGCGGCGCGCACTTCTGTCATACCGGCCATAGCGCGCTGAAAGGCGTGGCTGTGCAGGTTTCCCAAGGCTGGCAGCAAGACATCAACCTGTGTGTCTCCGGATCGCGCGGTCGCTTGTGATTCCAAGCTTTGGATCTGACCGTGCGCGATCTCTACGCGCAAGTTACTGACCCAATCAGAGCCTAATAAAGCCGTTTTCGCATGGATGGTCATCGTATTTCCATTTTGTGTAGACTTTAAACTTTTATACGTATACGAAAAATCTAACGACAAAGGGAGCCCAAAAGAATCGATATGGCCAAAAAATCTGTCCTTTTGAGCACGCGGGTGGCGACCATGGACAATGGCGCCGAACCTTATGGGATGGTTCAGGACGCAGCACTTGCTGTTGATGGTGAGAAAATTGCCTGGATCGGGCCTCGGAATGCACTGCCTGCTGACTATTCTGATTGGCCGACCGTGGATTATGGCGACCGGCTGATAACGCCGGCGCCAATCGACGCCCACACCCATGTCGTCTTTGGTGGCAACCGGGCGGTCGAATTCGAAATGCGTCTGAATGGTGCCTCATATGAAGAAATTGCGCGCGCAGGTGGTGGAATTCTGTCGACTGTCACAGCGACCCGTTCGGCCAGCGAAGAGGCCCTGTTAGAGGATGCCCTGCCGCGAATGGACGCCCTGCTGACTGAGGGCGTGTCGTGCATCGAGGTCAAGTCGGGCTATGGACTGGACACCGACACAGAGCTCAAGATGCTGCGCGTCGCACGCCGGATCGGCGAGGTGCGCCCGGTGCGAGTGAAAACAAGTTTTCTAGGAGCACATGCGGTGCCGCCTGAGTTTCAGGGGCGCGCTGATACCTACATTCGCGATGTTTGCATCCCGACTCTGCGTTTGGCGCATGAAGAGGGGCTGGTGGATGCCGTTGATGGCTTTTGTGAGGGGATCGCCTTTGATCCGTCTCAGATCGCTAAGGTCTTCGATGTGGCGAAAGAACTGAACCTTCCGGTCAAGTTGCATGCAGAGCAGCTTTCGAACCTCGGAGGGGCAGCCCTGGCGGCTTCGTACGGGGCGTTGTCGGCAGATCATATCGAATATCTGGACCAGGCTGGCGTGGCCGCCATGGCACAGGCCGGAACCGTGGGTGTGCTGCTGCCGGGGGCGTTCTATACGCTGCACGAAACACAGGTGCCGCCGGTTGAACTGCTGCGCGAGTATGGGGTGCCGATTGCGCTGGCGACGGATTGCAACCCCGGTTCGTCCCCTCTGACGTCGCTCCTGCTGACCATGAATATGGCTTGCACCCTGTTCCGCCTGACGCCGGAAGAGGCATTGGCTGGCGTGACCCGCAATGCGGCGCAAGCCTTGGGCCTGACCGACACTGGCACAATAACTGAAGGCAAACGCGCGGACCTGACGGTATGGGACATCACGCACCCAGCCGAGCTGTCCTATCGGATCGGCTTCAACCCGCTGCACGCCCGCATTTTCGGAGGTTTGTAATGAAGACCCTGTCGCTTGTGCCCGGTCAGGTTACGCTGTCAGATCTGTCCGAAGTGTATTGGTCGCAGCCCGCGGTATCGCTGGATGACGGGTGCAAACCCAAGGTGGAGGCTGCAGCCAAACGCATTCTCGAAGCTGCGGCCGGGGAAGACCCGGTTTATGGCGTTAACACCGGGTTCGGAAAGCTGGCCAGCCACAAGATCGCGGCCAAGGATACTTCGACCCTTCAGCGCAACCTGATCCTTAGCCATTGCTGCGGCGTTGGTTCTGCCGTGCCTCGGCGTGTCACCCGGTTGATGATGACGCTAAAGCTGTTGTCTTTCGGACGCGGAGCATCGGGCGTGCGTTGGGAGCTGATCGACCTGTTGCAGCAGATGCTGGCCAAGGGCGTGACCCCGGTTATTCCCGCGCAGGGGTCGGTCGGGGCCTCGGGCGATCTTGCGCCCCTGGCGCATATGACAGCCGTAGTCATCGGCGAAGGTGAAGCCGAGGTTGACGGAACCATCCTGCCGGGAGGGAAAGCGCTAAAATCAGTTGGATTAGAGCCTGTTCAACTCGGTCCAAAGGAAGGGCTTGCCTTCATCAACGGCACGCAATTCTCGACTGCCTTTGCGCTGGCCGGTTTGTTCGAAGCCTGGCGTGCAGCGCAAAGCGCGCTGGTCATCTCGGCCCTGTCGACGGATGCGATCATGGGGTCGACCGCGCCCTTGCAGCCCGAAATCCATACCCTGCGTGGGCACCGCGGCCAGACCGAAGCCGCCAGCGCCATGCGTGCCACACTGGCCGGGTCCGAGATCCGCGAAAGCCACCGGGACGGCGACACGCGCGTTCAGGACCCATATTGCATCCGATGCCAGCCGCAGGTCACCGGTGCGGCCATGGACGTCATGCGCCAAGCAGCCACCACGCTTGAGATCGAGGCGAACGCGGCCACCGATAACCCGCTGGTTCTGACTGAGGCGGGTGCCATCGTTTCAGGCGGAAATTTTCATGCCGAACCTGTCGGCTTTGCTGCAGACATGATTGCGCTGGCAGTGTCCGAGGTCGGCGCGATTGCGCAGCGGCGCATTGCCTTGATGGTCGACCCGACGCTCAGCTTTGATCTGCCGCCGTTCCTGACGCCTGATCCCGGGTTGAACTCGGGCCTGATGATTGCCGAAGTCACGACCGCCGCCTTGATGAGCGAGAACAAACACCTTGCCAATCCTTGCGTGACCGACAGCACACCGACCTCGGCCAACCAGGAGGATCACGTGTCGATGGCTGCACATGGCGCGCGGCGTCTGACACGGATGGTCGAGAACCTGAATTACATTCTGGGAGTTGAGTTGCTTTGTGCTGCTCAGGGCGTGGAGTTCCGCGCACCGCTGGCAACCAGCGAACCGTTGCAACGGGTAATGGATAGGGTACGGGCAGAGATCCCAACACTGAACGAAGACCGCTATTTGGCACCCGATCTGGAAACATCCAAGTGCTTGGTGGCTGAGGGTGACATCCTTGGGGCAGTGGGTGCCCAGATGCCGGGGCTGTTCTGATGCAGGTGTTCAGCGTGCAGCGCGGGGACGGTCCCATTGTGCTGGGCCAGCCTCATGGCGGAACTTATGTGCCAGACGAAATAACGGCCCGCCTGAATGACAACGGGCGCGGTTTGGCGGATACGGACTGGCACATAAATAGGCTCTATAAAGGGATATTGGATGATGCCACGGTCGTGCGGTCGCGTGTTCATCGCTACGTCATCGACGCCAATCGTGATCCGTTCGGCGCCTCGCTATATCCGGGCCAGAATACCACTACACTTGTGCCTCTGACCGATTTCGACGGGCAGCAGATCTGGAATGACGGGCAATCACCATCCGAGGATGAAGTCGAAGATCGACGGCGCAAATACCACGCACCTTATCACGCTGCCCTTCTGGATGAATTGAGCCGCGTTCGGGACCGGCACGGTGTGGCGATCTTGTTTGACTGCCACTCGATCCGGTCGCTGATCCCGTTTCTGTTCGAAGGCGAATTGCCGGTGCTCAACACTGGAACCAATGATGGGCTGACGTGCGACACGGCCATTGAGCAAGCCGTGCACGACGTGGCGAGCAAGGCCGAAGGTTTCACTTCGGTCCTGAATGGCCGGTTTCGCGGGGGATGGACCACCCGCCACTATGGTCGCCCTTCTGATGGCATACACGCCATCCAGATGGAGATCGCGCAACGGGCTTACATGGATGAGACACCCCGGTGGACATGGCGCGAGGACCGCGCTGCGAAACTGCGCCCCCATTTAAAAACCATGCTGACACGCCTCAACGATCTTGCCCTCTCGGGCGCATTGACCAGACAAGGAGCCCAGAAATGAGCGATCCGCGCAAAAACACCCGCGACATCTATCCACCGACCGGCCCCGAGTTGAACGCCAAAAGCTGGGTAACCGAGGCCCCGCTGCGGATGCTGATGAACAACCTGCACCCGGATGTTGCCGAGAACCCGCATGAGTTGGTGGTCTATGGTGGTATCGGTCGCGCGGCCCGCACGTGGGAGGATTTCGACACTATTGTTGCCGGTCTGAAGGATTTGGAGGAAGATGAGACGCTGATCGTCCAGTCCGGCAAGCCGGTCGCGATCATCCGCACGCACAAGGATGCGCCGCGGGTGCTGATCGCCAATTCCAACCTCGTTCCACATTGGGCGACCTGGGATCACTTCAACGAGCTCGATAAGAAGGGCCTGATGATGTACGGCCAGATGACCGCTGGCTCGTGGATTTACATCGGCACGCAGGGTATCGTTCAGGGCACTTATGAGACCTTTGCCGAAGCGGGGCGTCAGCATTACGACGGTGACCTGACAGGCAAGTGGATTCTGACCGGAGGTCTGGGTGGAATGGGCGGCGCGCAACCGTTGGCGGCTGTGTTTGCAGGGGCCAGTTGTTTGGCAGTTGAGTGCAACCCGGACAGCATCGATTTCCGTCTGCGGACAAAATACCTCGACGAGAAAGCCGAAACGCTGGACGAAGCGTTGGAGATGATCGACCGCTGGACCAAGGCGGGCGAGGCGAAGTCCGTTGGTCTGCTGGGCAACGCCGCTGATGTTTTCCCCGAGATCTACGCCCGGATGCAGGCGGGCGGGATGCGTCCCGATATCGTCACCGACCAGACCAGCGCGCATGATCCGATTAACGGTTATCTGCCATTGGGCTGGACTATGGGAGAGTGGCGCGAGAAGCGTGAAACAGACCCTAAATCGGTGGAAAAAGCCGCTCGCGCTTCGATGAAGCAGCATGTCGCGGCGATGGTGGATTTCTGGAACGCGGACGTTCCGACGCTGGATTACGGCAATAACATCCGGCAGGTCGCGCAGGATGAGGGGCTTGAGAATGCCTTTGCCTTCCCCGGCTTTGTACCCGCTTATATCCGCCCGCTGTTCTGCAAAGGTATCGGCCCGTTCCGCTGGTGTGCTCTGTCGGGCGACCCCGAGGACATCTACAAAACCGATGCCAAGATGAAGGAACTGTTCCCTGAGAACGAGCACCTGCATCGCTGGATCGACATGGCGCAAGAGCGGATCGCGTTTCAGGGCCTGCCTGCGCGTATCTGCTGGATTGGATTGGGTGACCGGCACCGCGCTGGGCTGGCGTTCAATGAAATGGTCGCCAATGGCGAGCTGAAAGCGCCGGTGGTGATTGGACGTGACCATCTTGACTCGGGGTCGGTGGCCAGCCCCAACCGCGAAACCGAGGCTATGCTGGATGGCTCGGATGCGGTCAGCGACTGGCCGTTGCTGAATGCGCTGATCAATACGGCGAGCGGGGCGACATGGGTGTCTTTGCATCACGGTGGTGGCGTCGGGATGGGCTTTAGCCAACACGCGGGCGTGGTGATCTGTGCCGATGGCACCGAAGATGCCGCGCGTCGGTTGGAGCGCGTTCTGTGGAACGACCCGGCCTCGGGTGTTTGGCGCCATGCGGATGCTGGGTATGACGTCGCGAAGGATTGCGCGCGGGCCCACGGGCTGCGTCTGCCTGGTATTTTGGGCTAGTTCGAAACAGACTCTGGCGAAAATGCTGCACCTGCGATATGCGCAGGTGAGCTTGCCGGAGATCGAATATGTACGTTGCCACCCTGTTGACCAACCCCGATGTGTCTAATCTGGATTTGTCGCTGGTCGAGTCATTGCGGAACGCATGGGGCGGCGATGAAATCGTGTGGCTCAGCCCGGATGAAGCTGCAGAGTTCCATCTAAACGAAATGCCGGGCAATCGGTGGGATGTCTGGGCGGATCTTCAGCAAATGGGCGTCGATCTGGTTGTCCAACCGGCCGAAGGCCGCCGTAAGAAGATGCTGTTGGCCGATATGGACAGCACCATGATCCGACAGGAATGTATTGACGAACTTGCGGATGAGGCCGGCGTCGGCGAACGCGTCAAGGACATTACCGCACGTGCGATGAATGGCGAGCTGGACTTTGAAGGCGCACTGACCGAACGGGTTGGTCTGTTGAAAGGTCTGGATGAGGCGGTGATCGGAAAAGTACTGGACGAACGCATCACTCTGATGCCGGGCGGTAAGGAACTGGTCGCGACGATGCGCCAGAAAGGAAGCTATGCCGCCTTGGTCTCGGGCGGGTTTACGGCTTTTACCACGAAAGTGGCCGAAGTGCTGGGCTTTGACGAGAACCGTGCCAACACCCTGCTGGCCCAAAACGGAAAACTGACCGGGGATGTACTGCGGCCCATTTTGGGGCGTCAAGCCAAGGTGGATGCCTTGGAACAGATCACCGCGCGACTGGGCTTGCGTGAAGAAGATGTTATTGCCGTAGGCGACGGGGCCAACGATCTGGGGATGCTGCACCGGGCAGGAACAGGGGTGGCCCTGCATGCAAAGCCCACGGTTGCCGAGCATTGCGAGGTTCGGGTCAACCATGGCGATCTGACGGCACTGCTGTATTTACAGGGCTATAGCCGCTCGGAATTCGTGTCCGGTTAAAGGTCTTCCTTTTATTTAACGCACGTGTTAAATAAAGGCTATGAACACTCTGATTAACGCTTTTTCTGCTTTGTCCGATTCCACTCGGTTCTCGATTGTTGAGCAACTGATGCAGGACGGAGAGCTGCCTGCCGGTGACCTGATCCAAGGGCGCGGCATGTCGGGCGCAGCGATTTCGCGCCACCTAAAAGTGCTGCGCGAGGCCGGGTTGGTGCAACAGCGCGTCCAAGGCACCCAGCGGATGTATTCTGTCCAGCCTGACGGGCTGCGGGCGATTGCGGAATGGACGATCTCGAAACGTCAGTTCTGGGAAAACAGCCTCGATCGTCTGGGCGACCTGATTGAAAGGGAAAACTCATGGCCGACCTGAAACTGGAACGTGAGTTCCCGACCACCCCGGAAAACCTGTTTGCCTGGATCAGCGATGGCGCAAAGCTGTTGCAGTGGTGGGGGCCGGAAGGGGTGCATGTACCCGAACATGACCTGAACTTTTCACGCACGGGGCCCTGGTATTCTGTGATGAAGAACGCGGAAGGCCAGACATTTAAAGTCTCGGGCCACGTAACCCATGTTGATCCGCCCAATTCGGTTGGGTTCACCTGGGCCTGGCATGACGATCAGGATCAGCGCGGGCCGGAAAGTCACGTGACGTTTTTGGTCGTTGCGACCGAAAACGGGGCGAGGTTAGTGCTGGATCACCGCGAACTGGCAGATGTCGAGGCCGCAGCAAACCACAACATGGG
The DNA here is from genome assembly GCF_947495585.1 of Ruegeria atlantica. GTDB lineage: Bacteria > Pseudomonadota > Alphaproteobacteria > Rhodobacterales > Rhodobacteraceae > Ruegeria > Ruegeria atlantica_G. Next base: position 23,914 of record NZ_CANLZK010000008.1, read on the forward strand.
CTGGACATCGTCGCTGGCCAAGCTTGAGGCGCAGTTTGGATAAGTTTTCATTAGGGAGGAAATAAAATGCCACAATATTTGTTTGTCTATCACGGCGGAACCACACCAACCGACCCCGCCGAAGTCGAAGCAACCATGGCCGCGTGGGGCGCATGGTTTCAAGGCATGGGTGAGGCGCTGGACATACCCGGCAATCCGGTTGGTCAATCCTATACGGTCAGCAACGGAAGCGTCGTCGACAATGGCGGCGCAAACCCAGCATCCGGCTTTACGGTTGTAAAGGCCGATAGCATTGATGCTGCGACCGAAATGGCCAAGGGCTGTCCCATGGTGGTCAACGGTTCAGGCTCGGTCGAGGTGGCCGAGGTGCATGAAATAGAAATGTAACCTTAGCCGGGGAACCCCGGCGCAGGCCTGATTACGCCGCATTCCAGCCCGCGACGGCTGTATTGCGTGGCATTCATGAATTTGCGGGTGGCCGGGTGATCGGCCTCCAGCACACCAAGGCTGACCAGAATCGCGGCGATTGCGCATTCGCTGGCGCGGGTGGTGCCATCAGTGATTTTCAGCGCAACACCCATTCGTTTTTCCGGGATGATGGCAATGAACACCGCCTCAGCCCCTGTTTTGATTGCAGCGCGGCCATCCATAGCGCGCATCAGTTCTGTACAGGCGCGGCTTTCGCCCGCCACCAGTTCGGGGTGCTTGATCATGGCCGCCGTAAGCTGTTGCGCTGCGTCGCTGGCACGGTCCGACCGGTCAGCGGCCGAGGCAAACCACGCCATCGAACGCGCCAGTCCCACCAGTGATGTCGCAAAGTTCGGGGCCGAACATCCATCGATTCCATAGGCAGGACTGGTTTCTCCAGTGGTATCTTCCAGCGCGGACAGGCAGGCTTGCTGTACGGGGTGGTCGATCTCAAGGTATTCCGGTCCCGCGCCCATGTGCTGTGCGACCGTCAGAAACCCGCAATGTTTGCCCGAGCAATTGTTGTGGATCTGGCAGGGCGTGTCATCGGCAAGTATCAGCCCGTCGCGCGCGGCCATGTCCTGCGGTTCTTGCGGACCGCAGCGCAGATCGTGTTCGGTCAAGCCCAAGTGATCCAGCCAGGCAGCAACCCTGTCGGTATGGATATGTGCGCCGCTATGCGAGGCACAGGCGAGGGCCAGATGCTCGGAGTTCAGGCCATATTTGGCGGCTGCACCCGATGTGATCAGCGGCAGCCCCTGGATCATTTTTGCAGAAGACCGAGGGTAAATCACCGCGTCCGGATCGCCCCAGCTGCGTACGATTTGGCCGCTGTCGTCACAGATCACTGCGTGGCCAAGATGCAGGCTTTCCAACAAGGGGCCTCGCCATAGTTCTGTCATTGGTACCGGCTGCGTCATCTGGCCCCTCCATTATATGCGCAAAAATCTGCCAATCGCCCTTTCGCCTGTGGCGAAACCTGCGTTAGTGTGTGTATGTCGACAATCATCGGAATACGCAACTTACAGACGAACCGACAGAGTTCGTATGCGGTCTCGATGGGTATGAGGTATTAGGTCGAGCTAGGAGGCTGGACAGATGGGATTAAAACTCGTCCGCACAATTGCGGGTCTGTGCGTGGCAGGAATGGCCACAACCGCAATCGCTCAGCAGGCGACCAGCACCAATCGGGTTGCTGCGAAGACCGACTGGAGCGTTTTTGTGGAGAAAGATCCCACAGAGTGCTGGAGCGTATCCGCGCCCAAAGAGACTGTGAACACCAAAGGTGGGCGCGTGGTTTCGGTGCGCCGCAGCGACATCCTGTTGTTCGTGTTCTACCGCCCGAATGCCGAAGTCAAAGGTCAGGTGACCTTTACCGGCGGCTATCCTTTCGCGGCAGGATCGACGGTCACCCTTGAGATTGACGGCACCGAGTTCGCTTTGATCACCGAAGGTGAATGGGCCTGGCCGGCAACCGAAGGCGAAGACTTGAAGGTCGTCGCAGCGATGAAGCGCGGCACCGAGGCCGTTCTGACCGCCCGGTCCGAGCGCGGAACCCAGACCAAAGACACGTTCTCGCTGTTGGGTTTCAGTGCTGCGATCGAAGACGCCGAAAAGCGCTGCACCCAATAAGCAAGTACAACAGGTCTACGCAGCCCCGTCATTTGGCGGGGCTTTTTCGTGGGCGATCATACGTGTCATCTGAAATTTACGCTACGTCCATCCACCAAATTGATCCGCATCAAGGCAAGCGATCCATCTTTCTGAACCAATCAGTTCAAATATATGGAAGGAGCTTATCCATGCTGAACAAACCTCTTGCTGCTGTGTTGGTGGTCGCCGCCGTATTTCTGAGCGCATGTGAAAAAAACAACGAAACCTATCCGGTTTCTGGCGAGCAATGTGGTCCGAAAGATCCCGTGCAAACTTTGGACGCGGATGATTGCGACATCCTGCCAGCAGGGATCTGATATGTTTACCTGATCTGATTCCTCGCAATCGCAATGCAGATAGTTCGGTCGCATCGGTTTGGCCTATGCGGCCGACTTGCAATTGGGACTATGGCGCAACGCGTGCTACGGTGGCCTCATACAAGGGTTTATATGTGGAAACGGATAATGCGTTACGTCCTGATTGCAGTTCTTTTCTCTTCGACCGCGTGGGCAGATCCCAGCCTGGAATGTTTCGACGCAGGTTCGCAGGTCGAAATCGGAGCCTGCGTTGGGGAAATGGAGAAACGCGTGAATATGGCTGTTGAGACAAGCTATGGCTTCGCCATGCAGTCCGCATTTGAGTTGGACGAGGTCACAGACCGTGTGGTGGCACAACCGGCACTTGAGGCTGCACAAGAGGCATGGAGAGGATATCGCGATGCGCAATGTGAAGCAGTGGGTGCTTCATACGGCGGCGGCTCTGGCACCGGCATCGCCATCGCGTCTTGTCGCGTCGATCTGGGCCGGGCGCGTGTGGACGAATTGCTGCGTATGGCAAATTAAACGATACGAATTCTTTTGATCTTTGCGCGCGATCCTATATAGAGGCGCATCCCAAGCCCGAATTCGTTGAGATAGCCAAATGTCGCCCAAAGCGCCGATCACTCAAGATGTCATGACCATCCCCCGCAAACTGCCCGAGGGGAAGATCAACCTTGTCGGGTTGACCCGTGATCAGTTGCGTGACGCTCTGATCGAACATGGCACGCCGGAAAAGCAGGCCAAGATGCGGACCGGGCAGATCTGGCAGTGGATCTATCAATGGGGCGTGCGCGATTTTGCCGAGATGACCAACCTCGCCAAAGCGTATCGTGCGCAACTGGCTGAGAATTTCGTTGTGGAAATCCCCGAAGTCGTGACACGGCAGGTGTCCGAAGACGGCACGCGCAAGTACCTGTGCCGCATCGCGGGTGGCCATGAGGTCGAGGTTGTCTACATCCCCGAAGAGGATCGCGGGACCCTGTGTATCTCGTCTCAGGTTGGCTGCACGCTTACCTGTTCCTTCTGCCATACGGGCACGCAGAAACTGGTGCGCAACCTGACGGCTGCAGAAATCGTCGGTCAGGTGATGATGGCCCGCGACGATCTGGACGAATGGCCGACCCCTGGTGCGCCAAAGGACGAAACACGCCTGTTGTCGAACATCGTTCTGATGGGCATGGGTGAGCCGCTTTATAACTTCGAAAACGTGCGCGACGCGATGAAGATCGCCATGGACCCCGAAGGCATTTCTCTGTCACGCCGTCGGATCACCCTGTCGACGTCCGGCGTGGTGCCGGAAATTGCGCGCACAGCTGACGAGATCGGCTGCTTGCTGGCGATCTCGTTCCACGCGACAACGGATGAAACCCGCGATTTTCTGGTGCCCATCAACAAGCGCTGGAACATCCAAGAACTGCTGCAGGCGCTGGCAAGCTATCCCAAAGTGTCCAATTCCGAGCGGATTACTTTTGAATACGTGATGCTGGATGGTGTGAATGATAGCGACGAAGATGCGCATCGCTTGATCGACCACATCAAAAGCCACAACATTCCCGCCAAGATCAACCTGATTCCGTTCAACGAATGGCCCGGCGCGCCTTACAAGCGCAGCTCGAATAACCGCATCCGCGCGTTTGCAAACATCATTTATCAGGCGGGATATGCCTCTCCCATTCGCAAGACGCGTGGCGAGGACATCATGGCAGCTTGCGGTCAGTTGAAATCGGCCACAGAGCGCGCCCGCAAGTCGCGCAAGCAGATCGAAGCCGAAGCGGGATTGCAGAGCTGACAAGCCCAACTTTCGTGCAAACTACGCCAAGAAATTAATTTTCTGGCCGCTGTTATTTGTATGCACAATTTGATATGTTTCGGGGGCTGAAACCGGCTGCCTAGGCCTCACGCTTGCGCACAAAGCAGTGAGAGTCGCATTCCGGTCGTGGCGCGTTTGTTCATGGCCGCTATCATTTTACACGTAACTTGCGGCGTTCAGGCGAACCTTTTGAAGCAGGTGGGCCAAATACATGTTTGTACGATTTATAAGACTGTTTCCGACATCTCTTGCGGCTTTGTTTGTGGTGGGGCTTGCCGCGTACCAAGCTGGCGCTCAATCCAGTGGTGAGGATGCTCACCTTGCCATTGAAAATCCTGCCGAGCTGTCCAAAGAAGAAGCTTTGGGCATCTACAAGTCCCTGCAGCGACGGATGGAGCGTGGCTATGCCGCCGCGCAGTTAGATTTGCTGATGAACTATCAGGCATGGCCGCTGTTCAACGACGCGCCTTACATCTCGGCAACCCATGGGCAGCGCTATGTGAACAGCTATGCCAACCGCATGGCGCACAACTATGGTACTTTGGCCGAGGGTGAAAAGCTGCCGATGGGGTCAGTGCTGGCCAAGGACAGCGTCACGGTCACGGACGAGGGCAATGTCCATCCCGGGGCTTTGTTCGTGATGGAAAAACTGGCCCAAGGCACCAGCCCGGAAACTGCGGACTGGCGCTATATCATGGTCATGCCGGATGGGTCTTTGTTTGGTGACACGATGGGCGCGCGTTCGGACGCTGTCGTCTATTGCCATGATTGTCACGAAGCGGTGGCTGATCGGGATTACACTTTCTTTGTTCCCGAAGAGAATGTTGTCGGCAACTAAGCGCGGGTTACTTGCGACCGAACCGCGCCGTTCCAATTACCTCGATCAATGTCTGACGCACCGGCTCCGGTTGTGTTTCTACCGCATTCAGAACCTCTCGTAACTCGGCCCGAAGGCCGTGCATCTGGTCGATCAGTGAGATCATCATCGACAGCGCATCAGGCTCCATCTCGTATTGGTCGTGCAGCTCGCACGCCAGCTCCAACCGCGCCACGTCGAGGGTGTGATATACCAACCCCTGCTCGGTTTGCTCGGGAATGACGATCTCGGCAGCCAGGTATTCGGTCAGGCGGGTCGAGGTCAGGCGGGTGACGGTTGCGATCAGCTGCTCTTCGGTCAGGGTGCGGGTCATGACGGCATTCCTTTCCGCGGATCATAGCTGTGGCTCTCGCGCCAAGTCTCCATGAATTGCTTCAACTCGTCATCAATCTGATCGGGCATGGATACAGTTAGTTCGATCAACTGATCGCCGCGATCGGACGAGCCGCGCTTCTTGACCCCCTTGCCGCGCAGGCGCAACGTCCTGCCGCTGCTGGTGCCTGCGGGGACACTAACATTGACGCCGCCATCAATGGTGGGGGCGGGTACCTTGCCACCCAGAATGGCCTCATCAATTGTGATGGGCAGAGTAATATGGATGTCATCGCCCTGACGATCAAAGACCGGGTGTTTAGCCACTGACACAGTGACCAAAGCATCGCCGGGCGGGCCTTCGCCAAAACCCGGGTCGCCTTTGCCGCGCAGGCGAATAGTTTGTCCATTGGTGATGCCCGCAGGAATCTTCACCTCGATCCGGTCACCATCCGGCAGCGTCAGCTTTTGGCTGGCGCCAAACACCGCATCCAGAAAACTGATCTGCAGATTGTAAGCGCGATTGTGGCCCGGCGCGTGAAATTCGTGCGTGCGCTGCTGGTGTCCTCCGCGGCCCCGCATGAATTCGGCAAAGATGTCTGACATGTCATCCGGGTCTGCTGCGCGCGCACGATAAGGGTTCCCGGCGGCCTCGGCATATTCGCGATAATACTGCTGCTGGGGACGTTCCTGACCCGAGGCATCAATTTCGCCACTATCGTAACGCGCGCGTGTCGCCGCATCTTTCAGCAGGTCATAAGCCGAAGCGGCGGCCTTGAACTTGGCTTCAGCCTCGTCATCCCCGGGTTTCAGGTCCGGGTGGCACTCTTTGGCGATGCGCCGATAAGCCTTCTTGATCTCGGCGGCGCTGGCGTCTTTAGCGACACCAAGAACGGTATAGGGATCGTCGCTCATCACATCTCTCGTCGATGGGGGTGGGTCTGATCTATATGAATGTGTTTTATCATGCGATTTCAATAACCCAAAAGGAAGTGGCTTTTGAAACCGCTCGCAAATTCCTTCGAGTCTGTTAACATCTGCATGTTTCTAATTGATCATTCACGGAGAACCCCATGACGCGCAGAATAAAATCCGCACTGGCCCTGTTGGCCGGGAATGCCATCGGGTTGTTGCTTGCGACGCTGTTGTTGTCGGGGTTTGCGATCAAACCGATATCATTCATCGTCGTGGTGATCGTGTTCACTCTGGTGCAGGTGGTGGCCGAGCCGCTGATCCTGAAACTGGGTGAGAAAAAAGCGCCCTCGATCAAAGGTGGGATTGCTTTGATCGTAACGTTTGTCGGTCTGTTGGTGACGGATCTGATTACGGCAGGGCTGACCGTTGGCGGCGTTGCCAATCTGTTAGCAGCGACCCTGCTCGTTTGGCTGGGCGCGTTGATCGCCAGCGTTCTGCTGCCGATCTACGTGTTCACCGAATTGCGCGAGCCTAAGAAGAAATCATAACGCGTTCAGGCAGGTTTCCATCGCCTGCCACAGTTCATCCGTAGGTTCGCAACCTATTGAAAGACGGATAAAGGCCGGATCGACGTCATCGCCCCAGCGTGCGCGTCGTTCGGCAGAACTATGAACACCGCCGAACGATGTGGCCGGTCGCAGCATCGGGCAGGTGTTGATGAAAGTTTCGGCCTTTTCCTCGGTCTCTAACGTGATCGACAACAAGAACCCGAACCGGGACGTCTGCGCCTTGGCCAGAGCATAGGACGGGTCATCCGACAGGCCGGGATAGCGGATCTGTTTCACGGCCTCATGTTCTGCCAACCGTTCCGCGAGCACTTGCGCCGATGCACACATCCGGTCGAAACGAACGTCCAGCGTTTCCAACCCGCGATGCAGTAGCCATGCCTCATGCGGGCCGGGGATCGCGCCGGAAACGCGCCGCCATTCTTCGACCCGTTCCATAATCTGCGCGTTGCGGCTGGCGACATGACCCATCAGCAGATCGGAATGCCCGCCCATTGCCTTGGTATCCGAAGCGACCACCACGTCGATGCCCAAATCCAACGGGCGTTGACCCAATGGGGTCATCGTTGTGTTGTCGGCAATCGTGAGACCGCCCGCCGCGCGAACGGCAGTGGCGATCGCAGGCAGGTCCATCATATCCAGACCGGGGTTCGAGGGGCTTTCCAAAAAGACCACGTCAAACCCGTCAAACCCGCCCTCGGCGAACGCCGTCGTCGGACGCTCAGTAACTAAGACGCCAAGATTGGACAGAAACCGATCGGCCAGCAGTCGTGTGACATAATACCCGTCCGAGGGAATCAGGATATGAGACCCGGCTTTCACCGTCGCGAACAAAGAGGCAGAAACCGCCCCCATGCCTGACGGAAAGGTCAGACAGGGCGCGTCTTCCAGATGCGCCAACACATGTTCCAGATGCACCCATGTCGGGTTGTCGACCCGACCATAGGTCGGATGCCCGTCCGGTGCGCCGGGCAGATGGTACATGCTGCTTTGCGTCAGCGGCAGAGCCACCGGATCGCCCTTGTCCAATGCGTTCCCACGCAGGTGCAACATCTCACCGGTCTTTGGCGGCTTCATGTTTCAGCGCCCCGGAATTTCGTCGCGGGGTGGGGCCGGTTCCCAGTTTTCAATAATATCGACCGCCTCTTGCGCGGTATCCACGAAGCGGAACAGGTCGAGGTCCTCTTCCGAGATCGTGCCCGCATCGGCCAGTGCCTCCCAATTGATGACTTTTTCCCAGAAATCGCGACCGAACAGCAGGAAGGGCACACGCTCCATCCGGCCAGTCTGGATCAACGTCAGCGACTCGAACAGCTCGTCCATCGTGCCGAAGCCGCCGGGGAAGATGGTGATTGCGCGGGCGCGCATCAGGAAATGCATCTTGCGAATGGCGAAATAGTGGAAATTAAAGCTGAGATCGGGCGTTACATACAGGTTCGGCGCCTGCTCGTGCGGCAGCACAATGTTCAGGCCAATCGAACAACCGCCAGCATCCTGGGCACCGCGATTTCCGGCCTCCATCACGCCGGGGCCACCGCCAGTGACGATCACGTTCTCGCGGCAGCCGGTTTCATTGGATTTTTCGGTCATCAGACGGGCGAATTCCCGCGCTTCGTCGTAATATTGCGACAGGTTGGCCAGCGTCTGGGTTCGCGCGGTGTGTTTCTGCGACGGCTCGGGAATGCGCGCACCACCGAACATGACGATGGTCGAGGTGATCTCGCGCTCGGTCATGATCATCTCGGGCTTCAACAACTCCAGCTGCAGACGCACGGGGCGCAGCTCATCCCGGCACAGGAAATCATCGTCTGCGAAGGCAAGGCGATAGGCGGGTGAGCGCGTCTGCGGCGTGTCCGGCACCTCGCTCGCGGTCGAGCGGTCAGTCTGGGCGTCGCGGAAAGGGCTGAGGCGGTCTTCTCTCATGGGTGATGGTTCCCTGCTTGCGTGTTCATAAAACAGCTATAGGGTTCGCAGGCAGAGTGCCAGTCACGGAAGAACAAGAATGAATTGGAAGAGTGAAATTTCGGCCGCCGCCGAACGGATCAATGGGTATGCGCAGGTGACCCCGGTGATTGAAAGCCGCGTGCCCGGATTGGATTATCCGGTCGAAATGAAGCTGGAGCATATGCAGCACACGGGCAGTTTCAAAGCGCGCGGGGCGTTTAATACGCTGCTCAGCTTGGACGTGCCCGAGGCTGGCGTTGTGGCGGCTTCGGGCGGCAATCACGGGGCGGCGGCGGCGTATGCGGCACAAACGTTGGGATATCCGGCCAAGATTTTCGTGCCAGACCTTGCCGGACCATCCAAGATCGCCCTGATTGAACAGACGGGCGCAGATCTGACAGTTGTACAGGGTGAATACGCTAACGCGCTGAGCGAGGCCAAAGCGCATGAGGCAGCAACCGGGGCGATGCAAATCCACGCCTATGATGCACCGGCAACCGTAGCAGGGCAGGGCACGTGTTTTGCTGAATGGGAGGCACAGGGGCTGCAGGCTGACACCATTTTGGTTGCAGTGGGCGGCGGTGGCCTGATTGCCGGGGCTTTGGGTTGGTTTGATGGCACGCGCAAGGTCGTAGCAGTCGAACCGGAAACCTCCTGCGCGCTGAACGCGGCGCTGCAGGCGGGTGAACCGGTGGATGTCTCGGTCTCGGGGATAGCGGCCAACGCGCTGGGCGCGCGGCGGATCGGAGGGATTTGTTTCGATCTTGCGCAAGGAATGACATCTGTTCTTGTCTCAGACGAGGCGATTGCCGATGCGCAAAAGGCGCTGTGGCAGACCCATCGCATATTGGTCGAACCGGCCGGGGCGACTGCGTTGGCGGCTTTGACCTCAGGTGTTTATAAGCCAGAACCAGACGAACGCGCGGCGGTTCTGCTGTGCGGGGGAAATATTACCCCGGACCCGCTGATGGGGTGAATTATCAGCTTGTGGAAGGTGGTTAAGGATTTTATCGATAATCTATGACCACTACGATCGCCGACACAATCTACCAAAACCTTAGACAGAAGATCATCACCGGCGAATTGCTTGCCGGTGAAAAACTGCGTCAGGATCACATCGCACGGGCCTTTGAGACCAGCCATGTACCGGTGCGCGAGGCTTTGCTGCGTCTGGAAGCGCACGGGTTGGCCCAAAGTGAGCCGCGCCGCGGTATGCGTGTTTCGGCGCTGGACCCGGCAGAAGTGCGCGAAGTGGTTGAAATGCGTGTCGCGTTGGAATCCCTGGCCTTGCAGCATTCGGTACAGAATATGACGCCTGGCGCGCTTAAAGAGGCGGATGATGCTCGGATCGCCTGTGATGCTGCGCAAACGATGCCCGAGTGGGAAGCGTGCAACCGTACCTTTCATCGCTCGATCCTGACGCCGTGCGGGTTGCCACGCCTACTGCATGCGATTGATGACCTGCATATCGCCGGCGCGCGCCACCTGTTTGCCCATTGGCGCCCCAAGTGGGTACACCGTGCGGATGGTGACCACGCAGCCATCGTTCAGGCGCTCAAGCGCAAGGACGCGGCCACGGCGACGGCCATTCTGACGCGCCATATCCGCCGCGCAAGCTGATCACAGGTCAACCTAGCCGCAAATCGTACCTCCTGCGTCGCATTGCACCGCGAGGTGCAGTTGCGTATAGGCCAAACAAACGTGAACAGATTCTGCAGGGAGCCATCCGATGTCCAACGCGCAACTGGAAACCGCTATCGAAGCCGCCTGGGAGGCGCGCGACACCATTACGCCCGCCACCACCGGCGAACGACGCGAGGCGATCGAGGATACGCTGGCCGCGTTGGACAGCGGTTCGCTGCGGGTTGCTGAAAAGCTGGATAACGGTGATTGGCATGTGAACCAGTGGGCCAAGAAGGCAGTTCTGCTGGGCTTTCGCATCAAGGATATGGAAATCCAGACCGGCGGTCCACAGGATGGCGGCTGGTGGGACAAAGTGGACAGCAAGTTCGCCGGCTGGGGTGAAAACCAGTGGCGCGCAGCCGGTTTCCGCGCGGTGCCGAACTGTGTTGTTCGCAAATCGGCCTATGTCGCACCCGGTGTGGTTCTGATGCCGTCCTTCGTGAATTTGGGCGCCTATGTCGACGAAGGCACTATGGTGGACACATGGGCCACCGTTGGTTCCTGCGCGCAGATTGGTAAAAACGTACACCTGTCAGGCGGTGTTGGCATCGGCGGCGTTCTGGAACCGATGCAGGCCGGCCCGACCATCATCGAAGACAATTGCTTTATCGGCGCACGCTCGGAAGTGGTCGAAGGCTGCATCGTGCGCGAAGGCTCGGTTTTGGGCATGGGTGTCTTTATTGGCAAATCCACCAAGATCGTGGATCGCGAAACCGGCGAAGTCACTTACGGCGAAGTGCCGCCATATTCGGTGGTTGTCGCGGGTTCGATGCCGTCCAAGAACAACGTCAACCTGTATTGCGCCGTGATCGTAAAGCGCGTGGACGAGAAAACTCGTTCGAAAACCGGGATTAACGAACTGCTGCGCGACTAAATCAAGTGCGGATTTGAAACGGGGCTGTAGCGTATCTCGCTGCAGCCCTTTTTTTGTTTATCCTTTGACTGGATAGCGGTCGGGTTCCTCAAACACGTCGATCACGCGGCTTCCGGCTTTGATTTTCCCGCCGTGTTCAACACCAGACGGGATCGAGTAACTGTCGCCGGGGCGATAGGTCTTAGTTTCTCCGCCTATTGTCAGTTCAACCTCGCCCTCGACCACCGTGCCCCATTGCGCCTTGTGTGAATGCGGTGGCAGTTCGAAATCCTTGAGGAAGGTGAAGAACGCGACCAAACCCGCATCTGACCGGATGACGGCGGTTTGCACCACGTCCTCGGGGAATGGGACGTCGAGGCTAGGGAAGTCTGTGATGAAATCTGGGTAGGCCATGAAAAATCCTTTGCAGTTTGAAATGGGTTTTCGCGGGTACTATGGACGTGCTGGGGGCTTCCCGCAATTCCCGGCTGCTTGACCACGGACAGGCGCGCGGCTATGGCCCCCTGCATGGAAAAGCAAAAGAAACCGTCCCGTCAGCAAGTTTATACATTGCTCGTTCAGATTGGCCGCAAAGAAGGCGACGGTCTGCCCGAAGGTGCGACCGGAGCAGCGCTGATGTGTTTTGCTAGCGGCGTGGATGAGGCTGAAGCGGTGCGTGAAACCGTGGCGATCCTGAAACAGGCCGACACTGCGCCACTGGACGTCACCGGTTATGGAACTCTGGCCGAGCGTGAGGCGCAGGGGCACGACATCGACCCGGACGAACGCGACCTGATGCAGCGGGCCTTGGACGAAAACGCCGTTATCGTGGCGCAAATGACGCCGTTTTTCGGGGATGAAGAACCGGCTTAGTTTCGCACCCCGAACCATTTGCGGTAAATTTCATCATAGGTGCCGTCTTCGCGCAGCGCGAGCAGAGCCTGGTTCACGTCCTCGACCAATGGCGAGCCGGTTGGGAACGCAATCCCGTAGTTCTCGCGTAGGAAAACGCCACCTGTCATCGATGCGATCCGACGTCCTTCATGCGCCGCGTAATAGGACAGGATCGGCGCGTCAAAGACAACGGCGTCCAACTCCTTATCTTGGAATGCGGTCAGCACATCATCCAGGTTTTCATAACCGGAAAACTCGATCTCGCGCCGGTTCAGGAAGTTTGCGGCAGTTGAGTTCGAGATTGTGCCCACCTGTTTGCCATAAAGATCGTTGACCGAGTTCACGTTGCCGCTGATGGCATCCACTGTCATGACCGACGTGATGCGCGCTGTGAAGACCGATACGATGAACAGTGAGGACACCACCAGAACCACGCCCAGCAACCGTCCGAACGGTGTGCGCGGCATGCGTTCCTCGAACCCACCATTGACCACAAGATTCAGCGCCCACCAAAAGGACGGGAACCATGCCTCATTCAGCTTACGGTCGAAATACGGCTGGGCCCGACGCTCAAACCCCCACATCAGCATCCCGCCGCCAAGCAGGATCGCAAAGGCCAGTCCGATGGCGATGAACAATTCAACAGACAGCAAAGCGTGCAGCAGCGATGGCCTGCGCGCTGCATCCGATGGCACCATGATCTGCAGACCGGCCTCGAATATGGGCTGGCTGAAATCCATCTGCGTTTCACGCGCAGCCGTGATCGAGATATTGGCCACAGCCAGGTCCGCGGTTCCTTCCTGCACAGCACCCAGCATATCGCTGAAGGCCTCGACCCTGGTGACCGAGTAGTCCCAATTCAGTGCCTCGGACAAGGCTTGTAGCAGGTCCATTGAAAAACCGGTTTGGGTCCCGTCCTCGACATAGGAAAACGGGGGGCGGGTCACGGTCGTGACCGAAAGCGTCTGCGCCTGGCTTTGCTGTGCAAGAACGGCGAAAGTCAGGCAGATCCAAACGAGAAGCGCACGTATCATCGTCAATTCACCTGTTTCGCGGCCCTCTAACGCAGATTTGAAAGGCACGGCAAGGTGGCCGCAAGGTAAACCGCCATGTTTTATTGGGGTGTCATTTCAAGACTCGCGAAAAAAAGCGCCCGGAAACCAGTGGCGAGGGGTTGGCAATTGGTCCAATTCGTTGAATCTGTGCACGATCCCGCGATTGAACCAACCAAAAGGGCCCAGAAATGACAGATCCGGTGAAGTTGACGGCGGACCTGATCCGTTGCCCATCAGTCACACCTGAGGAAGGTGGCGCGCTTGTGTTGTTGGAGAAGCTTCTGTCCGACGCAGGCTTCGACTGTACCCGCGTGGACCGGGGCGATGTCAGCAATTTGTACGCGCGCTGGGGGCCGATAGCCCATCCGCGCAGCTTTGGGTTCAACGGGCATACAGACGTTGTCCCTGTGGGGGACGAAGCGGCTTGGACGATGCCCCCGTTCGGTGCAGAAATCCGCGAAGGTGTGATGTATGGGCGCGGGGCCACAGACATGAAATCCGGCGTGGCGGCCTTTGCGGCGGCCGCTGTGGATTTCGTGCGCGACACACCCCCGAACGGGGCGATTATTCTTGCGATCACGGGCGATGAAGAGGCGGACGCGGTGGATGGCACTACGGCACTGCTTGATTACATGTCCAAGGCAGGAGAACGCATGTCTGCCTGTTTGGTGGGTGAGCCGACCTGCCCAAACACAATGGGCGAGATGATGAAAATCGGGCGGCGTGGTTCGATGACCGCCTGGTTCACGGTGACCGGTGAGCAGGGGCATTCGGCCTATCCGCACCGGGCCAAAAACCCTCTGCCCGCCATGGCGCGTTTGATGCATCAGCTGGCCAGCCACGAACTGGACCAGGGATCGGACCATTTCGATGCCTCAACCCTGGCCGTTGTGAGTATTGACACGGGCAACGCAGCAACCAACGTGATTCCGGCGCAATGTACCGGGGCGGTGAACATTCGCTTTAACGATCTGCATTCGGGTGCCAGCCTCAGCGATTGGCTGAAAGCGGAAGCCAAAGCCGTGGCTGAAACCTACGATGTCGCGATCAACGTTCGGATCAAGATCTCAGGCGAGAGCTTTCTGACCCCACCCGGCCCCCTGTCTGATCTGGTCGCGAAAGCGGTCGAGACCGAAACCGGTGTGCGCCCCGAGATGTCGACAACAGGTGGCACCTCGGATGCGCGGTTTGTCAAAGACCATTGCCCAGTGGTTGAGTTCGGCCTTGTCGGCCGAACGATGCATCAGGTCGATGAATGCGTCGAGGTGGCGCAGATCGAACAGCTCAAGGCGATCTACACGCGCATCCTTCGGGACTATTTCGCCTGAACCATGCAGCGCACATTGGTCATCATGGTGAAAGAACCTCGCCCGGGTCGGGTCAAGACGCGGCTGGGGCGCGACATCGGCATGGTTGGTGCTGCATGGTGGTTTCGCCATCAGACACGCGCGCTGATCCGGCGTTTGCGGGACCCACGCTGGCAGATAGTGCTTGCCGTCGCCCCGGATCGCGAAGGTCTGACCAGCCGCATCTGGCCCGTTGATCTGCCCCGCGCGGCGCAAGGGCGAGGCGATCTGGGCGACCGCATGGGGCGCATGTTGCGCGGCATGCCGCAGGGACCGGTTTGTCTGATCGGCGCGGACATTCCCGGGATCACATCCCAGCATATCGCACGAGCCTTCAAGGAATTGGGACAGTCGGAATTTGTATTTGGCCCTGCGCCGGACGGTGGCTATTGGTTGGTAGGGGCTCAGCGGTACAAGGCGTTGCCGAAAAGCCTGTTCCGTAATGTACGCTGGTCTACTGAAACTGCGCTGGCTGACACTCTGGCCTCAGTTCCGGGGTGCCGCGTAGGATTGCTGGACCATCTGCGCGACGTTGATACGGTGGCTGACTTGACGCCCTGAACTTTTTGGTCATGACGCGGTCGCATGCCCGTGATAGGCCGGAGGTATGACTCGCATACCTACCAAGCAGGAGGTCCTCGATTGGATCTCGGCGAACCCCACCCTGACCTCGAAACGCGATATCGCCAAAGCCTTTGGTATCAAGGGCGCGGACCGGATCGATCTGAAACGCATCCTGAAAGAGCTAGAGGCCGAGGGGCATCTGGAAAAGCGCAAGCGCAGCTATCGCGACCCGGACCGCCTGCCACCGGTCAGTGTGCTGCAGGTGAAGGCACCGAACTCGGATGGTGATCTGTTCGCACGGCCCTTGGAATGGCATGGCGAAGGGGTCGAGCCGATCATTCTGCTCATCACCCGTGCCAGCGATCCTGCGCTGGGCGAGGGCGACCGCATTCTGGCCCGCCTCACGGTTGTGCATGAAGAAGACCACAATTACGAAGCACGCCTGATCCGACGTGTCGGAACGAACCCGCGCAAGATCGTGGGCATCTTTCGCAAAGGGGCGGAAGGCGGACGGATCGTGCCCATCGACAAGGCCGGTCAGACCGAATGGCTGGTTCCTGATGGGGCCGTATTGGGTGCCAAGGATGGAGAATTGGTCGAGGCTGAACAGGCCGGGCCAAAGAATCGCATGGGTCTGCCACCTGCGCGTATAGTGGAACGGCTGGGTGATCCATCGGCACCCAAGGCTGTGTCACTGATTGCAATTCATCAGCACGGCATTCCGGATGATTTCCCTGACAAGGTGATTGCCGAAGCCGATAAGGCCAAACCTGTCGGGTTGAAAGGCCGCGAAGACCTGCGGGATATGCCTTTGCTGACCATCGACCCATCTGACGCACGGGATCATGACGATGCCTGTTATGCGCATGCCGATGATGACCCCAAGAATCCTGGCGGGCATGTGATCTGGGTCGCCATCGCCGACGTTGCGGCCTATGTGCAGCCCGGTACCGCGCTGGATCGTGAGGCGCGCAAGCGCGGCAACTCCAGCTACTTCCCGGATCGGGTGGTGCCAATGCTACCGGATCGCCTCTCTGGAGACCTGTGTTCGCTGCACGAAGGCGTTCCGCGCGCCTGTATCGCTGTTCGGATGCAGATCGATGCGGATGGAAACAAGATTGCTCATCGCTTTGTACGTGGTCTCATGCGCTCGGCCGCCTCGCTGCACTATGTCGAAGTTCAAGACGCTATCGACGGCAATCCAAACGACCGCACAGGACCTTTGTTAGAGCCTGTGTTGAAGCCGCTCTATGATGCCTATGCCGCGCTTAAGAAAGCACGGGCAGAACGGCAACCGCTGGAACTGGACTTGCCCGAACGCAAGATCGTTCTCAGCAACGCGGGTGAGGTCCAAAGCGTGGCCTTCCGCGACCGCTTGGACGCGCACAAGCTGATCGAGGAGTTCATGATCCTCGCCAATGTCGCCGCCGCCGAGACATTGATCGCCAAGCGACGCCCGTTGCTGTTCCGTGTGCACGAGGAACCGGTGCAAGAAAAGCTGGAAAGCCTGCGGGAAACCGCGCAGGCTGCGGGCCTAAATTTGGCTAAGGGTCAGGTGCTGCAAACCCGGCACCTGAATGCATTGCTGAACGCGGCTGCCGGGACAGAGGATGCAGAGCTGATCAACCTTTCAACTTTGCGCTCAATGGCACAGGCTTATTACAATCCCGAGAATTTCGGCCATTTCGGGTTAGCGTTGCGCAACTATGCGCATTTCACTTCTCCCATTCGTCGTTACGCGGACCTGATCGTGCACCGGGCGTTGATCACGGCGCATGGCTGGGGTGACGACGGGTTGACCGAGGATGAAATCGCGCGGCTCGATGAAACGGCAACGCATATCTCGGACACCGAGCGCCGCTCGATGATGGCCGAGCGGGATACGACGGATCGCTATCTTGCCGCTTATCTGAGCGAGCGTGTGGGCAATGAGTTCAGCGGTCGTATCAGCGGAATTGCCCGGTTCGGTGCATTTGTGAAGATGGACGAAACCGGCGCGGACGGCCTGGTGCCCGTCCGGTCACTGGGGCGCGAGTTTTTCCATTTCGACCGCGAAGCCGGCACGCTGATGGGATCAGACACCGGTTTGATCATCGCCATCGGTCAGCGTGTCACCGTGCGCCTGACCGAAGCCACGCCCGTTACCGGCGGGCTCGAGTTGGAGCTGCTGTCCATCGATGACCAGGCCCTGCCGCGCGGAGGCGGGCCCGCTAAGCGCGGGGGCGCACGGCGCAAGGCGGTCAGCACCAAGCGCAAGAAGGACAAGATCAAGCGCAAGGTTGAACGCAAACGTCGTCAAAGGTGATAGGTCAGCGCCCGTGCGATCAGCCAGCCATGCCGGGTTTCATCAATCTGATCCGGGTCATCAAACAGAATGGCCCGGTTGCCATCGATCCGATCTTCGCCCGGAAAAGCGGTGGTGAAATCACCCATCAACCGGCTTTGACAATGCACAAACAGCGCAAAGGATGCCGCTTTGTGCCCGCCCAGCCGGATGGTTGACCCTTTGGGCGCCAGATAGGCGGGTTGACCCCACCGCAGTGCTTCATTCAATGGCTGGGCTTTAGGCAAAGTCCCGGCGGTTGAAAACACCAGCTCGCGCAAGACGAGGACACCCGAACGGGTGTCCTTGGGGAACGCTTCAAAGGCGGTTAGCACTGCAGGGTCGTCAAAAGGTGTCATGGCAGCGGTATTGCCTGCTCCATTCGGTCCACGTAGTCGTTGAGCAGCCTATCCTGTTTGATCCGCTGGGTCAGCGGGGTTTCCACCGGTGTTGCGCGCATTGCAGCCAACATGGGCCCAACGCTCATATCTGCTGAGGTTGGCCGGTCGCCCAGAAGGTACGGCGATTGCCACAAATAAGCGGATATCGCTTCAAGGTCCCGCTCCAATCGATCCTGACGCTCAGTGGGAGAGAAGCGGCCGACACCCTGAAACACCAATCCCTGGACGACCTTTTTCCGGATTGAGTTCGACACTGGCGTTCGGATCAACGCAGGAATAACCGAAAAGAAGGTCTTGCGCAGAAATGGCCAAACTTCGTCATTGGCCCATCTGTCCTGGACGACCTGAAAATAGATGTGTTCCTCTGCCAAGCGGATCAGCGTTCGTGCCTGCGCCTTTTGTATGTCGCTTAGCCCAATGTCGAAGTTTGCGCCCTGCGCCTCAAGCCAATCGCGGATCAGGTCGCTGTCGGGGACAAGGCGTTCTTGCGTGCGCAGAACCGGCAGTTTCTGATGGGGCATCTTGCGGGGGTCCAACATATCGGACCGCTGCCAACGCTGGCCCGCATGTTCCAGCATGTAAGCGGCCTTGACGCAAAAGGGGCTGGCGCTGAACAGGCCAAAGGCCGAAGGGTAAATCATAAGGGTCAACATCGGAGGCTCCAAATTCGGGATGCCCGAGGAATAGCTTTTCCTGATGACAGCTTCTGTCATCAGGTTTAGATTATTCTGCACTATGTCCCGAACCGCCCGCCTGTTCCAATTGATGCAAGCCTTGCGCTCTGGTCCTTCGCCGAGGACCTCCCAACAACTGGCGCAGGATCTGGGCGTCTCGCCGCGTACGGTTCATCGCGATATTGAGTCGTTGCGTGGGCTTGGAGCGGTGATCGACGGTGAGGCCGGTTTTGGCTTTACTCTGATCGAAGACGCAACCCTGCCACCGCTTGGGTTCACAGATGATGAGCTTGAAGCGCTGGTTTTGGGGCTGCGAGAGGTTCAGGCCATTGGTGATCCTGGGTTGGCAGACGCCGCCAGCAATACGTTGCGCAAATTGCAGGGGCGATTGCCGCAGCGCCAATCACACCGCCTGTCCCATGCAGTGCTGACAGCAACGCGCTTTGATCGCCCAGCCAAGCCCACCATCGCGGTGGCTGACCTGCGGCAGGCCACATGGGACGAACGCACGATCGAGTTTGCCTACACCGATGCCAAGGGCGATGACACGCGCCGTAAGGTGAACCCGCTGAGTATCGTCTATATGGACCGCGCCAGCGTTTTGATTTCCTGGTGCCATCTGAGGCAGGACTTTCGCGTCTTCCGGCTGGACCGGATACGCGAAATGTCCGTTACAGGCGAAAGCTTTAGACCAAACCGCATCCCTTTGCTGCGTGAGGCACTTGCCGGAATTCGTGCGGAACACAAAGCAAAAGATCGCGAGGGGTCAAGCTGAACGCTTTGGAAAACGCGAATTTTGCGGTACTCTGAAGTCGAGCAGTAACCAGGAAAATTCGGAATGCGTAAATGCATAGGTGGCGTTATGACCGCCGCATTATGGGCATCCATTGTGCAGGCGGACTCTATCAATACTCTGGGCGGGTCACAGGCCATACAGCTGGCGTCAGCTGGCGTGGCGATATCGATCCGGCCAGTTTTACGACCCTCAGCTAAGGAGTACCGGGTGTCGACAGAAGGAAACGCGCGGTTTCAGGCGTGGCTTGGAGCACTTCGTGAACGGGCGTCCGAGCAGGGGATATCAGCCTCAACACTGGACAGCTCGCTGGCGGGTTTGACCTACGATAAGGACGTGATCAGGCGCGACCGCAACCAGGCAGAGTTTTCGAAGCCCATTTGGGAGTATTTGGATTCTGCCGCCTCAGACACGCGCATCAGAAACGGCCGGGTGGGGTTGGAGCGCCATCGCGACGCACTTACCCGCATCGAAGCCAAATACGGCGTCGAAAAAGAGGTTGTGACAGCGATCTGGGGGCTTGAGACGTCGTTTGGAACGTTTCGGGGCAGCGACCACACCATTCGATCTCTGGCAACATTGGCGTTTGACGCACGGCGGGCGCAGTTTTTCGAAACCCAGTTAATCGCCGCATTGCAGATCATTCAGGCGGGCGACGTCAGCCCGCGCAATATGATGGGCAGTTGGGCCGGGGCGATGGGGCATACGCAATTCATGCCAACCTCGTTTCTGGACCATGCGGTTGATTTCGACGGGGACGGGCGGCGCGATATCTGGTCGGACGATCCAACCGATGCGCTGGCCTCGGCCGCCGCCTATCTGGCGCAGCATGGGTGGACCAAGGGGCAGCCGTGGGGCGTTGAGGTGACCCTGCCCAAAGGGTTCGACTATTCCACCGCAAGGCGGGATCACACATTGATGCCCTCGCAATGGGCCGCACGTGGTGTGGTGGCGGCGAACGGCACCCAAATTTCGGATCACGGGCAAGCGGCGATCCTGTTGCCTGCCGGAGGGCAGGGCGTGGCGCTGATGATCTTCGACAATTTCAAGGTGATTGAGAAATACAACGGTGCCGACGCCTATGTGATCGGGATAGGACACCTGTCTGACCGTCTGGCCGGACGGGGGTCGTTCCAGACCGAATGGCCGCGTGGTGACAGGGTGCTGAGTTTCACCGAGAAAAAGGAACTGCAATCCCGTCTGACCGAGGCTGGCTTTGATACCCAAGGCGTCGACGGGCGCACAGGGCCAAACACAGTCAAAGCTGTTCGGGCGTATCAATTGGCGCAGGGGTTGCTGCCAGACGGATATGCCAGTCTGAACCTCTTGGAAGCGTTGCGGTGACAATGTAGGGGTGTTGATCTATTGCCTGGGTATTCGCCGCGGATACTCTCTCAGGTATTGGCTGTGCAACCTCCCGACTACCGGCACTCACTACGGTAGACGGGAGGTGGACCCAGCAGAAGAGCGGGTCGCGACGCCGGTAGAGGTAATACAAATAACCGAGTCGCATTCGCATACTTGAATCTGAGTCACATCAAATCAAGATATTTATCGCGCGCTAAATTTATTGTTGCCGCGCGATACATAATTACTTCTTTTTGTCGCTCGATTTGATTGAATCTAGTTGTGTTCAGCAATTGAGCTGGATCGATTGACGGGCAATTGCGACTCAGGAAGTGAGAAGGGGCGCATCTAGTGCGCCCCTTAAAACTGAATAGTAGCAATCTGGACTATGACGCTGCCTTCATCAGCCCCTGCGCGATGATCTCGGCCTGCGCCTCGTCCAGTGACTTGTGAATCCGCACGAACATCTCGTCGATTTCCGCAGGAGTCAGGACCAGCGGGGGTGAGATGATCATCCGGTCGCCCACATGGCGCATGATCAGGTTGTTGGCAAAGCAGCGGTCGCGGCAGATGTAGCCGACCGTACCGGGCTCGGACGCGAATTTGGCGCGGCTGGCCTTATCCGGCGTCAGAGCGATTGAGGCCATCATGCCGACGATCTTGGCCTCACCGACCAATGGATGATCGGCCAGGGCCTCCCATTTCTCTTTCAAATAGGGGGCGGCCACATCGCGGACGTGGTCGACGATGCCTTCTTCTTCGAGGATGCGCAGGTTCTCCAATGCGACTGCCGCAGCGACCGGGTGGCCGGAATAGGTATAGCCGTGATTGAACTCGGTGCCGCCGATCACCTCGGCAATCTCGTCATTCACGATAGATCCGCCGATGGGCGCGTAACCCGAGCTGAGGCCCTTGGCGATCGTCATGATATGCGGTTTGATACCAACGGTTTCGGACCCGAACCAGTTGCCTGTGCGCCCAAAGCCGCAGATCACCTCATCGGCGATCAACAGGATATCGTATTTGTCGCAAATGCGCTGGATCTCGGGCCAGTAGGTATCGGGGGCAACGATCACCCCGCCCGCACCCTGCACGGGTTCGGCAATAAAGGCCGCGACGCGGTCTTCGCCCAGTTCCAGAATGGCTTCTTCCAGCTCACGCGCGCGGGCCAGGCCAAACTCTTCCGGCGCCATGTCGCCGCCTTCTGCCCACCAGTTCGGTTGGTTGATGTGGTGGATGTTCGGGATCGGGATGCCGCCCTGAGCATGCATGCCCGCCATACCGCCCAGCGAGGCCGAACCGACGGAGGACCCGTGATAGGCATTGTGGCGGCTGATGATGATGTTCTTGTCCGGCTGACCCTTCTCAGCCCAATAGGTGCGCACCAGGCGAATGTTGGTGTCATTTGCCTCGGACCCGCCGGCCGCGAAGAACACGTGATTCAGATCCCCCGGCGCCAGTTCTGCGATCTTAGCTGCCAAAGCGATGGCCGGAATATGAGTCGTTTTGAAGAACGTGTTGTAATAGGGCAGTTCACGCATCTGACGGGCAGCAACCTCGGCCAGTTCATCGCGACCGTAACCGATATTGACGCACCAAAGACCGGCCATGGCGTCCAGAATCTCTTCGCCTTCGCTATCGGTCAGGTACACGCCTTTGGCGCGAGTGATGACGCGCGCTCCTTCCTCGCCCAATGATCCGTTGGCCGAAAACGGGTGCATATGATGCGCCGCATCCAGTGCCTGCAATTCGGCGGTCGGCATGTGATTGGTGATGGTCGACATCAGAGAATCTCCTGCAAAAGGCGGTTACCCATCACAATATGATCAAATTTTTTCGTGTCAATCGAATCGACCTGAATCAGGCGGAGATCAAAGCGTCCGACATCAATTCCATACCCTGCTCAATGTCCTGAGCGGTTGCTTTCGCGACCTTTTCCGCATCTTTCGCCCGCAAGCTTGCAATGATGTCCTTGTGCCGATCCGGCAGGCTATGTGTTCCGAACCGTCCGCAGACAACGCGTAGTGAGGGGCCGAACCGCAGCCAAAGCCGCTCGGCCAGATCGTTGAGAATCGGAGCATCCGCATGCGCATAGAGCGTTTCATGAAACTGGTGGTTCAAGCGCAAATAACCACTGACGTCGCCGTCTGTGATGGTCTGATCCAATCGCTGATCAAGCTTTTCGAGCTGATCGATATCAGCAGGTTTTAGATTCGCGGTTGCCCGTCTGGAAAGCTCTGATTCTATTGATATTCTGGCAAAAATCATCTGCTCGACATCGGTGCCCGACAACAAAGGTACGCTGACGCGCCGATTGCCCTGAAACACCAGTGCGCCATCCGAAATCAGCCGCCGGATCGCCTCGCGGACGGGGGTCATTCCAACCCCGAGCGATTCGGTCAAACCCTGTATCGTGACGGGTTGTCCCGGGACCAGATCACCGTACATGATCTGAGATCTCAAGGTTTGGTACACCTGTTCATGCGCCGGTCTTTTTCCCTCATCCACTTTCGAGCCGGATGCTTTATTTTTGATCAAATCCAAGTGGTTTACCCTGTTTCGCGTGGTGTCGACTTGCCAGACGCCTGACCTCGTGAAACCATACGATGGATCGGGGGAAAACGCAAAACTTGATCAAATCAAAAAAAACGGGAAAATACCCGTACACTTGCAGGGAGAGAAATATGTCAATCAAAACGCTGACAATGACAGCGATTGTCGCGCTGGGGACTTCGGCGGCTTTTGCCGAAGAGGTGCGCGTCTACAACTGGTCCGACTATATCGACGAGGATCTACTGAAAAAATTCGAAGAAGAGACAGGGCTGACCCTGATCTACGACGTGTTTGACAGCAACGAGGTTCTGGAAACCAAGATGCTGGCCGGTGGATCAGGCTATGACGTGGTTGTGCCGTCGGGTACGTTTCTACAGCGTCAGATTCAGGCTGGCGCCTTTCAGGAATTGGACGAAGCAAAGCTTTCGAATTCAGGAAACCTATGGGACGTGATTCAGGAACGTACCGCAGGCTATGACCCTAACAACGCCTATTCGATCAACTACATGTGGGGGACGACCGGCCTCGGCGTTAACGTTGGTAAGGTTAAGGAAGTGCTGGGCGATGACGTTGCTCTGAACAGCATGGACTTGGTTCTGAAGCCGGAGAATATGGAAAAGCTGGCCTCGTGCGGCGTCCATTTCCTGGACGCTCCGGCCGAGATTATTCCGATGGTGCTGCAGTATATCGGTGAAGATCCGGACAGCCATGACACCGATGTGATCGGTAAAGCCGAAGAAGTCCTGGCTGGCGTTCGCCCGCATATCCAGAAATTCCACAGCTCGGAATACATCAACGCGCTGGCAAATGGCGATATCTGCGTAGCTGTCGGTTGGTCAGGTGACATCCTGCAAGCGCGGGATCGCGCGGCCGAGGCCGAAAATGGCGTGGAAATTGAATACCACCCATTCGCTGAAGGTTCGCTAATGTGGTTCGACCAGATGGCCATCCCGGCAGATGCTCCGAACCCGGAAGGCGCACACCAGTTCTTGAACTTCATTCTGGACGCCAACAACATGGCTGCCGCATCGAACTATGTGTACTATGCCAATGGCAACAAGGCTTCTCAGGAGTTCCTTGAGGAAGACGTGATTGGTGATCAGGCAATCTATCCGAGTGATGCCACGATGCAGAATCTGTACATCACGACACCTTATCCGGTCAAAACGCAGCGGAGCGTGACCCGTCTGTGGACCAAAATCAAATCGGGCACCTGAACCGAAGTATCTGAGCAAGGCGGCCCGACCGCCTTGCCCTTTCAATCAGACCGTCGAACGGGGGCCGCCTTGAACACAAACGTCTTTGCGCCGTGGGAAGATCCACAGGCGAAACCATTGATCCAATTCCAGAATGTGACCAAGCGTTTTGGCGGATTCACGGCGATCGACAACCTGTCACTGGACATCTTCGAACAGGAATTCTTTGCTTTGCTCGGTCCATCCGGTTGCGGCAAAACGACCATGATGAGGATGCTGGCAGGGTTTGAAAAACCTACCGAAGGGCACATCATGCTGGGCGGGCAGGACATCGACCCGATCCCGCCAAACAAGCGGGCTGTGAACATGATGTTCCAGTCTTATGCGCTGTTTCCTCACCTCAGTATCTGGGAGAACATCGCCTTCGGTCTGCGCCGGGACAACATGCCCAAGCGGGACCTTGAAGACCGCGTGGAAGAGATGTTGCGCTTGACCCGGCTTGAGCAATTCGCCCGCCGTAAACCGCACCAGATTTCTGGTGGCCAACGACAGAGGGTCGCGCTGGCACGGTCACTGGCCAAAGCGCCAAAATTGCTGTTGCTGGACGAACCCTTGGGTGCGCTGGACAAAAAATTGCGGCAGGACACCCAGTTCGAGCTGATGGACATTCAGGAAAAGACCGGTACCACCTTTGTGATCGTGACCCATGATCAGGAAGAGGCGATGACCGTCGCCAGCCGCGTCGCCGTTATGGATCAGGGCAAGCTGATGCAGGTATCGACGCCGGACAGGATCTATGAGAACCCCAACTCGGTCTATGTCGCTGACTTTATCGGGGATGTGAATATCATCGAGGGCCGGGCGACCGCGAGCGGCGATGAAGCCTACCAGATCGACTGGGCTGAGGGGCAATCGCCGCTGACCGCAACCTCGTCGACAGAATTCTCGAACGGGCAAAGCTGCCATCTGGCGATCCGCCCCGAAAAGGTGACGATCTCGGCCGACCGCCCGGCGGATGCCATCAACGCGGTTCAGGGCAAGGTGCTTGACATCGCCTATCTGGGCAACCTGTCCACCTACTACGTCGAATTGCCGAATGGCACGATTATAAAGGCGCAATCGGCCAACACGCGCCGCATCTCGCGCCGATCCTTTACATGGGAAGACCCGGTCTGGTTGTCGTGGACGGCAACGGCTGCGGTTTTGCTGGCAAACTGA
Source organism: Ruegeria atlantica (assembly GCF_947495585.1). Taxonomy (GTDB): domain Bacteria; phylum Pseudomonadota; class Alphaproteobacteria; order Rhodobacterales; family Rhodobacteraceae; genus Ruegeria; species Ruegeria atlantica_G. The sequence continues at coordinate 49,679 of NZ_CANLZK010000008.1, forward strand.
TGCGCCGCGCCCTTCTGATCGCTGTTCCTTATGTCTGGCTGCTGGCCCTGTTTCTGATACCGTTTTTCATCGTTCTGAAGATTTCGCTGTCAGATGTCGAACTGGCGATCCCGCCATATACGCCGACACTGGATCTGTCGCAGGGCTGGTCTGGGATAACCGACTTTTTCAGCCAGTTGGATTTCGAAAACTTCGTCTGGCTGACCGAAGATGACCTTTACTGGAAAGCCTACCTGTCCAGCGTCAAGATCGCTCTGATCTCGACGGTTCTGACGTTGCTGGTGGGTTATCCGATTGCCTATGGAATGGCTCGTGCGCCAGCCGAATGGCGCCCGACGCTGATGATGCTGGTGATCCTGCCGTTCTGGACTTCGTTCCTGATCCGCGTTTACGCGTGGATGGGAATTCTCAGCAATGAAGGCTATCTGAACCAGATTCTGTTGTGGCTGGGTATCATTTCGACCCCGCTGACCATTTTGAACACCAACACTGCCGTCTACATCGGTATCGTCTACACCTATTTGCCCTTCATGATCCTGCCGATTTATTCGTCGTTGGAGCGCATGGATGAATCCCTGATCGAAGCAGCCGAAGATCTGGGCTGTTCACGTCTGAAGGCGTTCTGGCTGGTGACTATACCGCTGTCGCGCCCTGGCATCATTGCCGGCTGTTTTCTGGTGATGATCCCGGTGATCGGTGAATTCGTGATCCCGTCGCTGTTGGGCGGGTCCAGCACGCTAATGATCGGCAAGGTGCTGTGGGAAGAGTTCTTCTCAAACCGCGATTGGCCGGTGGCCAGTGCCGTTGCCGTTGTGTTGTTGCTTATCCTCGTGATCCCGATTGTGCTGTTCCAGCGCAACCAGCAGAAACAGACGGAGGCCGAGCAATGAACAGGCTGAGTTGGTTCAACGCGGTGTCTCTGACACTGGGCTTTGCGTTCCTCTATATCCCGATGGTCATCCTGATCATCTTCAGCTTTAACGAAAGCAAGCTGGTCACAGTATGGGCAGGGTTCTCGACCAAATGGTACGGTGAGCTTGCCCAGAATGAGGCATTTCTGAACGCGGCCTGGGTGACAATACGGGTTGCGGTGTTCTCATCCACATTGGCCACGGTTCTTGGCACCGCTGCCGCATATGTTCTGGTCCGAGGCGGGCGGTTTTTTGGCAGGACACTGTTTTCCGGAATGATTTACGCGCCTCTGGTAATGCCCGAAGTGATCACCGGCCTGTCGTTGCTGCTGCTGTTTATCGGCATTGGGCTGGACAGGGGCATTCTGACCATCGTTCTGGCCCACACAACCTTTTCGATGTGCTTTGTGTCGGTCGTCGTGTCCTCGCGTCTTGTGACCTTTGACAAATCGCTGGAAGAGGCCGCTTTGGATCTGGGATGTTCGCCAGCGCAGGCGTTCCGTCTTGTGACACTGCCGATCATTGCGCCCGCGGTGATTTCAGGCTGGCTGCTGGCTTTTACCCTATCGCTGGACGATCTGGTTATCGCGTCCTTTACCTCGGGCCCGTCGGCGACAACGTTGCCGATCAAGATATTCTCGGCCGTGCGTCTGGGCGTCAGCCCCGAGATCAATGCCTTGTCCACGATCATGATCGCGGTTGTTACCGTTGGCGTCATCACCGCGTCGCTGGTGACGAAACGCGCAATGGTGCGGCAAAAGCAGGATGAACTCGCCGCTGCGCGCACCGAATGAAACGTCTTTTTCCGGACTACACCTATGGGCCTGGACCGCGCCAGGACTGCTGGTGGGATCAGACAATTTCGGCACCTGATTGGCCGACCCATAAAGGTCATCTGAACGTTGACGTCGCAATCGTCGGCGGCGGCTTCACGGGGCTTTCGGCAGCCCTGCATCTGGCCGAGGCAGGTGTGAAAGTTGCGGTTCTTGAGGCCGCAACCCCGGGGTGGGGTGCCTCGGGCCGGAATGGCGGATTTTGCTGCCTCGGAGGGTCCAAGCTGAGCCATGCGGCTTTGGTCCGTGGGTTTGGTGTTGACGCTGCGCAGTCCTACGAACAAGCGGAAGAAGATGCTGTTCAGCTTGTCGCAGATTTGCTGGAACAGCATCAGATCGACGCCGATACCCATTCGAAAGGGGAAACCCAACTGGCCCATTCGGTGCGGGCGATGGAAAAGCTACGTCGTAACGCAGAAGCATCAGGTGTCTTGCACGGTTCTGGTGACCTGCAGCGCCTGGGTCTGGGCGGTTCCTTTCATGGTGCCTATACAAATCCGGTTGGTTTCGCCCTTAACCCTCGAAAGTATCTGTTTGGCTTGGCAGGGGCCGCCCAGGCGCGGGGCGTACAGATTTTCCAGAAATCGCCGGTTGAAACCATCAGGAAAACTCAGGTCGGGTTCGATATTGAATCCGGATCAGGTCACATCCGCGCCACGAATGTTCTGATTTGTACGAACGGATACTCCAGCGAGGATATGCCGCCCTGGTTGTCGGGACGCTACATGCCCACGCAATCCACGGTTCTGGTGACCCGGCCCCTGACAGACGCTGAGTTGCAAGCGCAGGGGTGGACCTCGGAGCAGATGTGTTATGACACCCGAAACCTGCTGCACTATTTCCGCCTGATGCCTGATCGGAGGTTCCTGTTCGGCATGCGCGGAGGGTTACAGTCGTCCCCTCGGGCCGAGGCCGCCATTCGCCGGACAATGCGTCGGGACTTTCAGGCCATGTTTCCAGAATGGAAAGATGTGGATGTGACCCATATGTGGTCCGGAATGGTGTGCCTGTCGCGTAAGTTGACGCCTTATGTCGGGCCGGTTCCTGATCAACCCGGAATGTTTGCCGCCTTTGCCTATCACGGGAACGGCGTTGCTATGGGGACGTATTGCGGAGGCGCCCTTGCCCGCGAGGTTTTGGATAGACAGACCGAGTTGCCCGCGCCGATTGCACAGCCGCCAGGCCGCTTTCCCCTTGGGTTCTGGCGGCGCGCCTTGATGCCCCCCGCCTATGCTGCCATGGCAATCGCGGATCGGTTGTCACTCTAAAGCGCGGTGATTTCCAGTTCGAGCGTTTGGGCATAATCCGCAGCTCCGTTTTCGATCCGCCACAAACAGTAGGCAGCCATGCGCCATGCATACCACGGGCGCAAATCCCGGTATCGCGCGATAGTTTCATCGTGACCATATGCAGCCAGAAACCGCTCTTCCTCGACGCTGCTTAGGGGTGCGCCCCGGTAAAGCCGTTGCATGGCCGGGGACAGGAACATTGCAATGTCCTCGCACGGATCGCCCAAAGCCGGGCACTGCCAGTCGATCAGGGTTATGCCAGTCGGCGCGACAAGGATGTTTCCGGCCACGGTATCGCCATGGATCAGGCATGTGTGTGCGGTCGCGGGCACATGGCCTTTGGGGCGCAGCTGCGCGAGCCGTGCGCGTGTATCAGAGGTGCAGACGCTGAGAATACGTTCGGCATGTTCAGCCAGATCCCTGCTGCCATTGCAGCCATCCGGCGCTTGGACCGAAACATCAAGCCTATGCAATTCACGCAGCAAACCGGCGACACTCTCAGGCCCTTCTTGCCACGGTGATCCGGGGGCGTGATCGTAGAACACCCAATGGCCTGTATCATGTGTTCCGGTCGCACGCAGGCGGGGAACAAATCCGGTGGGCTCAAGGGCGCGCAGGCATTGCGCTTCGAGTTCGGGATCGTTGCGAAACATTGGATTGCGCGGTGTAGCGCGATACAGCTTCAGAACCTTGTCACCGCTGCCACCCAGTACTTTCCAGACCTGATTTGTTCGCCCGCCATACAACGTTTGAAACTCTGCGCCGGGCTGAACAAGGCAGCGGGCGCGCAGATCGTCGATCAGATCAGAAGGAGGGTGGGTTGGGGCAGGCAGGAGTTTCACCAATGCAGTTAGCGAGTCGAATCTGCCAAGGTTTGAACTGTCCTGCCCGGCAGATCAAGTTCCGGCTCTGACCCCGGTTACCGTCGCGGCACCGACAACCTGCCCGCTTTCGAGGGTCAGCATAACCTGATTGTCCGTAACTTGAGCTTCGACAACCTCGCCATAGGTCTCTGCCAGCTGTGTCGATAACGGTTCGTCGCCATCATAACTTTCCAGTGTCGCCGAGTAACTTCCCGCCGCCAGAGGCTGCCCATCGCTTCCCTGACCAGTCCAAACTGTTTTATTGTCGGTCGTGGAAACAGCCACACGATCGACAACGGCACCGTCACTGTCGCGGATGACTATGACCGCCTTGTCAGCCTCAGGTGCAGGTGTGGCAAACAGCGTCACGGGCTCGCCCTCATATTGGAAAGCCATGGGCGCTCGCACGTCCATCCCGATCCATTTGCCGAGTTTATCCAGATTTGCACCACCCAGCGCCTGCCCAAGTGTCGCCAGCAAATCATTTGTCTGAACCTGTTGTTCGACCATCGAGAATTGCGCCAGTTGCGATGCATATTCCGAGGCATCCAACGGTTTCAAAGGATCCTGATGCTGGGCCTGTACGGTCAGCATTGTCAGGAATGTCTCAAAGTCTGATGCCAGACCTGTTTGCTTTGGCGCGTCTTGGGTTTGCGCTTTTGCTGACGGTTGGGCGTTGGGTTGGGCCGGGGAAATCAAATTCACAACCTCATGTCGATGCGGCCAACGGGGCCGGTTTTGGGAATGGGTGACGCGTTTGAAGAGGAATCGGTGTGTTGCGCGGTCTCAGCAGGCGATCCTTCCTGATGGCCGGCTTGGTTCTGGTCGGTGTCTTCGGATGTCCCGAGGTCAAATGACAGATCACCCAGGCCAAAATTTTTGAACTCTTCCTCCAGCACCGCCAAATGACGCCGCATCATCTCCAGGGTTTCCGGGCGCTCGGCGGAAATTGTCAGATGCAATCCGTCATCGCGGCCGTTCAACATGATGGAAACCCGCCCCAGTTCTTCGGGGTTCAGCGCGATTTCAACGGAACCGGATTTCGGCTGTGCGGTGATGACGGCAGCCATTTGCCCGGCGACGGCGCGCGCTGTCTCGGCCCGGGCAGTCTGTGCCATGACTTGCGTAGAAGATACCGAATCCCGACCCGCCGAAACGGGCGAATCTGCCCTGAGGGAGTGAACGTCTTCCACCTCGTGAAATGTTGGCGCGTCAGCCTGAGCACGGGTTTTTTCCGGCGCGAACATCTGCAATTGGGCGATGCTCGGCGCGCGATCCGGGTTGGTCGTTTGCGGTGGTGCAAGATTGTTTAACGGCGGATGTTGCGTTTCACGCTGGTGCCGCGCTGTATGAACGGTCAGATTCGCGGTCTCTTTCGGGGGTACGCCCACAGGTTGCAACGCAGAAGTCGCGAGGTCCGCCTTTCCCCGCGTTGCTATTGGTTGTGACGCGGTCCTCAATGCCGCGCTGTGCTGAAAGTCCGGGGTAACTTTGCGCGAATCATTGATGCCTGCATCCAGTCTATCGACCGTATTGGCCTGGCCGGTTTGCTCGGTTTCAGGCACTTTCGGACTACGCGTGTCGGGTAACGCAGCTGACACGGGTGTTTCGGCGGGGTCGCGTTTTGTGCTCACTTCAAGACGTGTGTCCAGAAGGGGTATCCGCTCACTCCGGTTGGGATCAGCGGGCACTTCTGTATCTTCAAGCAAGACAGCCTCGTCCGTTTCAACGTCGACGTCCTGTTCAGATTCAGCGCCTTTAAGAGCGGCTGCTTCTTCCTTGTTCTCACCTTTGTGTTGATTGAGCACGGCCTCAAACGTCGCGCCGTTTTCATCCCCCTGCTCGGGATTGATCCCGTGGGGTTTTGCGGTTGCGGTTGGCGAGGATGACATCACTGAAAGAGGGTTGGGCATTTTGCTCCGACTCCGGTTGTGTGACCGGAAACCTGCCTGCAGGAAGTTACGTTTATTTTAACTGCTTTCGCTTTTGATCGAAAAAGTTGGATGCAATTTTTGGAGAAAGCAATGAAGGTTTCCCCGCCTCTCTCCCCTTCTCAACCCCCCGCCTATTCCCAGAAATTGCGGGAGGCGGCCATAGAACTAGAGGCTGCGTTTCTGAGTGAGATGCTGAAATCGGCCGGGCTGGGCAAAGCGCGCCAATCCTTTGGCGGCGGTGCAGGCGAAGATCAGTTTGCCTCATTTCTTGTTCAGCATCAGGCCCGTGCGCTGGCCAGATCCGGTGGCATTGGCCTGTCCGAAATCCTGTTCCAATCCATGATGGAGAAAACCGATGCCAAAGACGCCTGAAACCGACCTAGTAAAATCACTCGAAGACGTTCTTGAGCTTGAGCGAAACGCGCTGGTGCAGGGCGATCTGGATTGCCTGCATCATACGGCTCCAGAAAAGGAAAAGCTGATCGGTGCGATTAATGATCTTGACGTCTTTGATAGTGATGAACTGATCCGCCTGCAAAGAAAGGTCGAGCGGAACCAAGCGTTACTAAACAGCGCCGCCGAAGGGATTCGCGCTGTGGCCAACCGCATGGCCGAGTTACGGCGCGTGCGGCAGGAATTCACCACCTATGGTGCGGACGGGCAGCGCAGCGAATTTGCCGTCCGCCATCAAGCCAAGCTGGAAAAACGGGCATAGATACGGGTTTGATTCAAATCCGAGGTTTCTGACCTTCTCGCTTTAGCACTCCGTTAGGGGATCGACGTCAAAGGTGTTCGGGCACCTGGACAAATCAGGTGGCGCGAACAGCCCGACGGCGGATCGCACCGATCAGAAAGACGTCAAAGCCCGCACCAGTGGCGGGGTGAGCATGGGCGCAAAGGGCCCGAACGGAAAAGGAAGAAAGCTAATGTCCAGCATTCTGACAAACAATGGCGCCATGGTTGCGCTGCAAACTCTCAAGTCGGTCAACAAAGATCTTGGGGCAACGCGGAACGCGATCTCGACCGGTAAAGACGTTGCGACTGCGAAAGACAACTCGGCCGTCTGGGCGATTTCCAAGGTCATGGAATCGGATGTCAAAGGCTTTAACGCGATCAAGGACAGCCTGGCCCTGGGTGAATCCACCGTGGCGGTTGCGCGCAACGCATCCGAAACGGTCACTGATCTGCTGTCTCAGATGAAAAGCAAGATCGTTGCGGCACAGGAAGACAATGTTGATCGCGACAAGATCAACGACGATGTCACCGCGTTGAAGGACCAGATCAACTCGGTGGTGAACGCCGCGCAATTCAACGGTCTCAACCTGGTTAACGGCTCAGCCGGATCCGCTTCGATCCTCGCGTCCCTTGACCGTGACAATGCAGGCAACGTAACCGCGTCTTCCATCACTGTTGCGGGTCAGGACCTTTCGACCGGAGGGTATACGGCAGCTCAGGTGTTCGACGGCTCGACCGGATCTTCCACCGGCAACGACCGTGTGGGTGCGACGATTGACAACGGCACAACTTCGGCAACTGCGCTGGTTACGGATGAATCCAGTGGTGCGTTTGCGGCAGGTGACAAGGTTGTGCTGGCGATCGACGATCAGGTCGTATCTTACACGGTTTCTGCAACGGATGCGGCTGCCGCGACCACGGGTGATATTGTTGCCATTGGCCTGAAGGCGAAGATTGAAGAGCTGGGTATCTCGGGTCTGACGGTCGACTACGACTCGGGCACGGCAGGCACCTTGTCCGTTGCCAATGCGACCGGCACAGACATCTCGTTCTCGGCTCAGTACGTGAACGCGGGTTCGGGTGGTCTTGGCGCGTTGACCGGCATTGACGTTTCGACCGGTGCAGGGGCAACGGCAGCGTTGGCCACAATCGAAACGCTGATCGACACATCGATCGAAGCATCGGCCGCTTTTGGTTCTTCGCAAGGTCGGATCGAGACGCAGAAAGAGTTCATTTCGAACCTGGCGGACTCGTTCAAATCCGGGATCGGCGCGTTGGTCGATGCGGATATGGAGGAGACCTCGGCACGCCTGCAGGCTCTTCAGGTTCAGCAGCAGCTGGCCACCCAGTCGCTGTCGATTGCCAATCAGGCACCGCAGTCGATTTTGTCTCTGTTCCGCTAAGTTCAGGACCATGGTCGGGGCGCGGCGACGCGCCCCGATACTAACCGCCAAATGGCGGATTACTGGAAGGATTTCACGTGACACCGCAAGCCCTTGCACAACGTGCATATGCACAGACCGCCGCGCCAACGCGTACCCCGCGCGACACTGAATACGAAGCGATTTCGAAAATCACACGCAGGCTCAAGGCCGCTGCAGCCGGTCAGCAGTCCGATTTTGGCGCATTTGTGCAGGCTCTGCATGAAAACCGGCGCCTGTGGACTGTATTGGCCAGTGGTGTCACCGACTCTGACAATGCTTTACCCAATGATCTGCGTGCGCGGATATTCTATCTGGCCGAGTTTACCGAACAGCACAGCAGTCAGGTACTAGGGAACAAAGCATCGGTTGAACCTTTGTTAGAGATCAACATGGCAGTCCTGCGCGGCCTTCGCCAAATGGGGGCGACCTGATGGCAGGATTGGTTTTGAAATTGGCGCCGAAAGAGCGGGTTTTGATCAACGGCGTAGTCGTTGAAAATGGCGACCGGCGCAGCCGGTTTTCGATCATGACGCCCGAGGCAAACGTATTGCGCCTGCGGGATGCGATTCACCCGGATCAGGTAAATACGCCGGTTCGACGCGTCTGCTACGCCGCTCAGTTGGTGCTGTCCGGCGATATGGAACCTGATCAGGCCCGCCAACAATTGTTGCGGCGCGTCGAAGAGCTGAGCCAGGTCTTTACCGACGCCGACAGTCGCCGAGTTCTGTCCGAGGCAACCCAAGCACTGCTGGACCAGCAATTTTACAAATGCCTCAAGGCCCTGCGCGCGCTGCTGCCGCGCGAAGAGCGCCTGATGGCATACCAGTAATGACGTTCCAGCCGGTCATACCTACGGGCGGGATTGTCGGTTGGCGATTTTTACAGCGCACCTATGATGCTCAGATCGACAGCTTTTCCTCATCCTCCGTCAACAAGAGGGACAGCGAGTACTTTCTGCAAAACATCAAAAAGGTCCAAACGGCAGAGGATTTGGTGTCCGACCGCCGGCTGTTGCAGGTCGCGCTTGGCGCCTTTGGGTTGGAGTCTGACCTGGATAATCGCTACTTCATCCAGAAAATCCTGTCCGACGGGACCAAGGCACAGGATGCGCTGTCCAACCGACTGTCCGACAAAAGGTATCGTCAGTTTTCCGAGGCGTTTGGGCTGGGGCCGGGCGATGTACGCAAAACCGGGCTGATCACCAACATGGAGGAGATTGCGCGCGACAATGTCGTGTCGCGTTTTGAAATCGCGGTGGGCGAGTCAGATGAAACGATGCGTATCGCTTTGTATGCCCAGCATGCGCTGGGTGATCTGGCGCAAAAGGCGGGCAGCAAAGATACCAAATGGTTCGATTTGATGAGCCTGCCACCGCTGCGGCGCATGATGGAGACGGCACTTGGGTTGCCGTCCAGCTTTGGTCAGTTGAACATCGACAGACAGTTGGAAGTATTCAAAGACAGGTTGTCAGGGTTGACCGGGTCCGACGACCTGACCCAGTTCAAGGATGAGGCCGCGGTCGGGCGGCTGACAGATCAGTTCCTTGCCCGCAGTCAGATTGCTCAGCTTGAAAGTATCATTTCCCCCGCGCAGACCGCACTTATATTGCTCGGCGGGTGAGGCATAGAACGATCTGAATGCGTGCTCGAAACGCAACCCGAAACGCAACACTCAGTGCTTTGAAACATGCAAACCGATCGCGCAAATCAAGCGTTCAGAACGGCATCCGCGGAAGTTCTGAGAGCATATGACTCGACCGGTTGCGACACGTTATGCAGCTTGACGTCGCCAAGCGGCAGAGCGTTGGCGCAGGCGGGCAAAATATCGGCTGACACGACAATCCTGTGGTTTTTGGTTTTTCCGTATTCACCCAGACGCGCAGCTATATTCGCGGCTTGTCCGATCACGGTAAAGTCCAGCCGTTCGCGCGAGCCGACATTGCCGTAGGTCACGCGCCCATAGGCAACGCCGATAGAGCAATCGCAATGCGCATCGGACCCTGACTGGCGCAACTCTCCCAGCTTTTCGACGATATCGATGGCGCTGCGTTGGGCATTGTCGCGGGCGGCTTTCGCATCCTCGCCCGCCGGAAACACGGCAAGGACAGCGTCGCCTATGAACTTCAGGACCTCGCCGCCGTTTTCATGCACGATGCCAGAAACGGTTTCGAAAAAGTCGTTCAACAGATTGATATACGCCTCGCGCCCAAGCTGTTCCTCAAGACTGGTCGAATTGCGGAGGTCGCAGAACATGATGGCAGCATCGATTTCATCGCCGTCACCACGCCGGATCTCACCCCCAAGAACGCGCGCGCCCGATCGTTTTCCGACATAGGTTTCCAGCAGGACCTGCGCGTTTTCGCGCTGCATGAAAACCTCATAGAACCGGGCGATGACCAGCGAACATTCGAAAACCAGCCCAAGGTTCTCGGTCGTGAAACCGTCCGGGTGATCACAGGTCAGGGTCAGAACGTTGGTCCGCCCATCCGAGAACGGCAACGGCATGGCGACATAGTCGGTTGCGCCTTTTTCCCGCAGGTCTTCCATGATCGGAAAGCTGTTGTGGGGGTTTTCTGCGTTCAGCCGCTGACGCACACCGCCCAGCCCGTTCGACACATGGCGCAACGGGCTGTTGATGTATGCCGGGTGGTCGTGGATTTCATAGGTCGGAACATTGGTCGAGATCTCAGCCTCGCCCTTTTGCCAAATATAGTGTTTGCCGGCGATCAAAGGGTGCAGGGACCATGTCAGAATGCTGAGGCGTTGAATGGCAATCCCGTGTTCCAGCATTTTCTCGGCCAGCGCTTTGGTGAACGCCTCAGGCGTGTTGTTTGCGGACGCCCCACGCATCAGCCAATCGATCAAAGGGCCGCTGATATTGCCGTCTTGGGGTTCCTGCAGTTGGTTGTCGCCCAAATCGATCCGGGAATAAGCATTGGGTAAAAACCCGATATGCCCCTGAATGGCAGCGCTTTCGGGCAGGGCTTCTTCATAGGCCCAAACGGAATTGGCGAGCCGTTCGCCGCCAAGAATGACGTCGTGATAGGTTGCGGTGCCCTTGAAGGGGCAAAAAGTCTGCAACTCGGTTTCGTCGCTGAGATCCACCAGCACGTCTTCGCGCGGGATGTAGATCGTCGGCGGCAGCCGTGTTTCGTACATGACTTTGGCGTTGCTGCTTTCGGCTAAAAGGGTCTGGTCCCGGTAAATCGCAATCTTACCATCTAACCGTTCGACCGAGATTCCATAGCCTTTTGGTCTTGCTGTGGCGTGGACGTTCATCTTCATCCTCCCTGGCGCGGGGTCCCTATAGGATGGGCCTTGTGAAGAGGTTTTCCAAGGGGCAGCCTCGGCATTTTTCTGCACGATAGCTGTGCGGTCCTACTGGATCAGACCATCTGGATCACGTCCTTTTCGATGGACAACATATAGCCTTTCTTGGCGATGTTCTTGACCAGCAATTCGCTGACCATCTGATTGCCCAAGGCGTCACGCAGCCGTTTTATCCGCGTCGCACCAGCGGCTTCGTCACAATCGGCGGTGCTTTTGCCCGAAATCACTGCTTCGATCTGAACGCCGGACAGGACCTCGTCATCCAGTCGGGATTCGGCAAGGACAGACAGGGTCTCCATCGCAGCCGGGGTCAGTTTGAAGTCCATGTTGTTCAGATAGACGGTGTTTTCCTCGCGACTGATCAGCAGCGAGGTCACCTGAATGCCAGTGCGTTCGATCTGTGCCATCCGGCGGTTCAGCATGACCAGCATCACCAAAAACACCAGCGCCGTCACAAGCATGGCGCTGGCAAAGACCAGCAATACGAAAATCACCATCCGATAGCTGGATAGGGTATCGGCAAAGGCGGTGCCGGATTGGGCCAAAATCTCCAACAGCCGGATTTCGGTCTGCGAGGTCAGATCGCTTTCGACAAACAGCCGTTCGACACGCGCGTTAAAGGCGTTGGCGTCCGGCAGTGTCCAGAACAGAAAGATGGCGGCTGTGACAAGAATCAGGATGATCGCCGCTATGCCTGCGCCGACCAGTCTGGTGCCAGATCGCCGGGTATCAGTAACGGAGATAGAATTGTCCGGCATTGGCCTTCCTTTTATCCAACCCTTCTGGCCCAAAGACAGACATGACATTCAACAATGTCCAGCCCGATGCGCTGAGGCGTTTTGAGGCTTCTTGCTTAGCCTGGCCTTTGTCACAGGCCGAAACCTGCATCACACCGTAATGCAGCCGCAGTGGATTATCCTGCTTGGCCTTGTAATCCGCATAGCACTCTGCCGACGCAGCAGTACCAAGCGATATCAGGGCCGCAACGGCCAGAGAAGAGAGGATTGGTTTCATAGGCTGCATCCTGCGCATGGGTTTGCACGATATTCAATAACATAAGGGGTTTGAGGGGGGTGATATCGGATAACACCCGCCCGTTATTGCTTGTCTGAAGGGAGCGGACCCAGTGTTGGGGCATCACGTTTGCGGTCTGTGCCGGATCGCCCCGAAACACCAGGAAGGACACGCATTATGCACCGGAAGTTCATCGCCCTTATCGTTGCCACCGCTATCACCATCACCGGCGTCTCAGCCTCGCAGGCGCGGGCGGCGGATGCCAAGGACATCCTTGGCGGGCTTGCTGCCATCGCGATCATCGGTGCCGGGGTCCACTACTACAACAAGGAAAAACGCAAGGACCGGACGACGCGTCATCAGACCTATACGCCTCAGCCTTATGTGGCCCAGCCCAGTTACCCAGTGCGCCCCTTGCCGCAACACGTCGCGCGGTATGATCTGCCGCAGAAATGCCTGCGCAAGTATAGCGCCTATTCGAACAATCACCCGCTTCTGGCTCCGAAATGCCTCAAGAAGCACTACAAACATGCCAATAGCCTGCCGCAAGAGTGCAAGGTCGGTTTCTGGAACGGCAATAAGGTGAACCGGGCATATGAACCCGCATGCCTGCGCCAGAAGGGATACCGCGTCGTTTACAAGTAATCACTTTCGAGCAGGAGCGGTGCCACAGAAGCGCCGCGCAGGAGAGGGTGGCACAAGCCGCCCTCTCTTTTTGTCTTGCGGTGGGGCGCGAAACGCGGTTTTCGGTTGGTATGACAACGCCAGATTATTCGATTGAACAGGCTGCAGTGGCGCAAGGGTATCTGCGCATTGCCGGTGTGGATGAAGTGGGCCGTGGGCCATTGGCCGGGCCAGTGGTTGCTGCCGCCGTTATCCTGAACCCCGAAGATATTCCCGAGGGGCTAAATGACTCCAAGAAACTGACGGCCAAACGGCGCGTTGCAATGGACGCTGCCGTTCGCGACCGGGCGGAATTCGCCATTGCCGACGCTTCGGTTGCCGAGATTGATGAACACAACATCTTGCGTGCCTCGCATCTGGCGATGGAACGTGCGGTTGCGGCCTTGGATCCGCCGCCTGACTATCTGCTGATCGACGGAAACATGATCCCTCGCGGCTTGACGATCCCAGCGCAGGCGGTGGTCAAAGGGGATGCGCATTCCGTGTCGATTGCGGCGGCTTCAATCGTTGCCAAAAACTGGCGCGATCAACTGATGGTGGATTTGGCGCAACAGCATCCAGGCTATGGATGGGAGAAGAACGCAGGCTATCCGTCAAAACAACACAGGGAAGCGCTGCAAAAACTTGGTGTGACCCCACATCATAGGCGTTCGTTCAAGCCGGTACACAATATCTTGTATCAAGAGTAAATCGTAAGCCGCTGATTCAAAAAAGAAATTGACGGCGAATCGACTTTGACTCATCCTTGTCTCAACCAAATGAGCGCAAAAGCGCCGTGGAACTTGAGGCAGAGATATGACAACGACAACCAAAAAGGGCGCAACAGCGCTCCCTTTAAACACGATTCTATCCGGGGACTGCATCGATGTGATGAACAGTCTGCCTGCGGAGTCGGTTGACCTGATTTTCGCGGATCCGCCGTATAATCTTCAACTCAAAGGCCAGTTGCACCGCCCCGATAACAGTCAGGTTGATGCGGTCGACGATCACTGGGATCAGTTTTCAAGCTTTGGCGTTTATGACCAGTTCACCCGCGAATGGCTGAAAGCGGCGCATCGTCTGCTCAAGCCCAATGGCGCGATTTGGGTGATTGGGTCCTACCACAATATCTTCCGCGTTGGCACAGCCCTGCAGGACGCCGGATACTGGATTTTGAACGACGTTGTCTGGCGCAAATCGAACCCGATGCCGAATTTCCGCGGCAAGCGGTTTACCAACGCGCATGAGACGATGATTTGGGCCTCAAAGCGCGAAGGTGCTAAGTATACTTTCAACTACGAAGCCCTGAAAGCGCTGAACGAAGGTGTGCAGATGCGCAGCGATTGGGTTCTGCCAATCTGCACCGGGCATGAGCGCCTCAAGGATGAAAACGGCGACAAGGCGCATCCGACGCAGAAACCGGAATCCCTGTTGCACCGCGTCCTGATCGGTTCGACCAACCCCGGTGATGTTATTTTGGATCCGTTCTTTGGCACGGGTACCACTGGTGCTGTCGCCAAGATGCTGGGCCGTGAATTCATCGGGATCGAACGCGAGGAAAGCTATCGCAAGGTCGCCGAGAAACGGATTTCCAAAGTCCGCAAGTTCGACCGTGAGGCGCTGGAAGTCAGCGCAAGCAAGCGCGCTGAGCCGCGCGTGCCCTTCGGTCAGCTGGTCGAACGTGGCATGCTGCGCCCGGGTGAAGAGCTTTATTCCATGAACCAACGCCACAAAGCCAAGGTTCGGGCTGACGGAACGCTGGTGGGCGACAACGTCAAAGGTTCGATCCATCAGGTCGGGGCACATCTGGAAAACGCTCCCTCTTGCAATGGCTGGACCTACTGGTGTTTCAAGCGCGATGGCAAAACGGTGCCGATCGACGTTTTGCGTCAGCAGATCAGGGCCGAGTTGCACAACTGATTTCAAGAATACCGCCGGTGCCTGTGGCCTGACACAAGGCACTACGCCTTGCCCCGCCGATCTCGGCGGGGTCTTTTGTTTTATTCTTCATTCAGTTCCGATATGAGATTCCTTGTCCTGCTGCTTACGGAAGGAACCTTGGCAATGTCGGATACCACAGCCAGCGAATCCCGATTTGGGCGGTTTTTTGTGACACAGCCAGACAAGTATGATCTGGACAACAAGTACACCGAGGCAGCGCTGGAACGGCACAAGCGCGAAGGGTTGGAACTTGCCGTCCGCGCCCGCTGGGTGGCGATGGGCCTTACCGGCGTTTTGTTGATCTACCTGAACCCCCATTGGGACGTTCTGTGGTATCACTTCATCCTGTTATTGATTTGCGCCAATGGTTGGTTGATCCGGCGGGCTGGCAGCGTGGGCCAGTCACGAGTCGAGCTTTTGCTGATCTTCGTCGACTTGCTGATTATGACTTTGGGGATGATCGTGCCGAACCCGTTCAGCGATGATGTTCGACCGCTGGCAATGCAATACCGGTTCGACAACTTCCAGTATTTCTTCATCATTCTGGCCGCGGGAACTCTGGCCTATTCGTGGCGCACAGTCGTGGCTATCGGCACGTGGACGGCGGCGATGTGGACGGTAGGCTGGATCATCGCCTGGTGGGTGGCTACGCCAATCCCGGGCATCAGTGAGCGCGTGTACGAGGCATTGGCCGGGTATCCGGATGTTGCGGAGTTGCTGGACCCCAACAGTTTCATGGTCCCTCAGCGTATTCAGCAGGTGATCGTATTCCTAATGGTCGCGGTTACGCTTGGTATCTCGATGCGGCGGCTCAATCGATTGTTGATGACAAATGCCGGGCTTGAGAGGGAGCGTGCAAACCTGTCGCGATATTTCTCTCCGAATGTCGTGGACGAACTCAGCCAGAATGATGAGCCGCTCAAGCAGGTTCGCAAAGAAGACATCGCCGTTTTGTTCATCGACATCGTGGGGTTTACCAAATTCGCGGCCGGGCGCGACCCGTATGAAGTCATCGAAGTTTTGCGTGGGTTTCACGCGCGAATGGAAACCGAAGTGTTTCGCCATCATGGCACGTTGGACAAATATCTTGGGGATGGTTTGATGGCCACATTCGGTACGCCGGTGACGACCCCATTGGATGCCAGTAACGCGGTGGCTTGCGCGCGCGATATGGTGGATGTGATTGATCGCTGGAACCTGGAGCGGCGACGGGCAGGTGAGCCGCAAATTCGTGTAGGAATTGGGGTTCACTATGGCTCGGTGGTATTGGGAGATATCGGAGCGAACCGACTGGAATTTGCGGTTATCGGGGATGCGGTGAATGTCTCCGCCAAGCTCGAAGCGATGACGCGTGACCTTGGTGTTCGCGTGGTGCTGAGTGACGCGGTCCGGGCACAGGTGATGCAGGAGGGCAATAACGCCGCTGACCTGACAGCAGGTTTTGTGAAGCATGAAAACCAGCCAGTCCGCGGGGTGCAGGGCACTTTGGATATCTGGGCGCAGTAGAACGGGCAGCTCCCGCCGATCTGACACGCATCAGAGATGCGCGTCATTCTGTTGGGCCGGGCAGCGCGCGGGCGCGCGCTGCGGTCACGAACGCGGCAACGGGTTGAGAGATCTGTTGTACGGTTTCCAATCGGTGACTTCGGGATAATATTGACGCCGCCAGGCCCGAACGCGGGGGTTCATGACGCGCCGCCAAAGCGGTGGGACCATCGCAGCGATGGTCATAACCGGATAGCCATAGGGCAGTTGCGGAGCCGCATCTTCCGAATGATGCTGCAGCAGCGGAAAGCGTCGGTTGGGTTTGTAGTGATGGTCCGAGTGACGCTGCAGGTTGATCAGCAGCCAGTTCGATGCTTTTTGCGAGGCGTTCCACGAATGGCGCGGCTGGACATGCTCGTACTTGCCATCGCCAAGGTGTTTGCGGGTCAGGCCGTAATGTTCGACGTAGTTCACCAGTTCCAGCTGCCATATGGCGACGCCCGCCTGCACCAGGAACAGGGCAACGCCCTGCCATCCCCCGACCACGAAAGCCAACGCCAGCATACCTGCCTGAAACGCCCAATAGCGCCAGAACGGGTTCGCCAGGTCGGTCCACGGACGTTGCTTGCGCGCCAGCTTGTCCCGTTCTGCGTGAAAGGCGGACGCAAGGCACTGCCACAGAACGCGTGGATAGAAGCGGTGAAACCCTTCATTGTACCGCGCAGTGACCGGATCGCGTGGTGTTCCGACGTAGCGGTGGTGGACCAGCAGGTGTTCGGACCGGAAATGAGAATACAGCACCATGGCCAGTAGAATATCACCCAGCCAACGTTCTGACTGCCCTTTCTGGTGCATCAGTTCATGGCTGTAGTTAATCCCGATGGTGCCCGAGATCACACCCATCCCGAAGAACAACCCAATCTTGCTAAGAACAGACAGGTGATCGGTATGAGTGGCGTACCAGAGCAACCCAAACAGCGTAAGAAACTGAACCGGGGCCCATGACTTGGTCAGCAGAATGTACCATTTGAGACCGCCGTCCGGCGTGGCCGGATCGGCATTTTCAAGGTTCAGCCCCGTTAACCGATCCAGAACTGCAAACGCCCACCAAGTCGAAAGAGGCACAAGCAAGACCCACCAGCCTCCGGCAACGGCGGTAAGCCAGATGACGGGGATCAGCAGGAAGGACACCCAGAAGGGCAATATCGCTTGCCAGCGTGACAAACTGTTTGATGCGATCATCGCTTCGCTCCGAGAAACTGTGGGCAGACTAGCCCCACCCGGCAATGCCACACAATGGGTTACGTCGAGCGCCAGAGATCATACGCTTTGCGCATAACAGTAGGTAGATCACTGGGGCGGAAAGCGTGTTTTTCCATGACAATCAGATCGTCATGCGACCAGCCGACCGGCAGCATGGTCGTCCAGATGCGCAGGATCAGGTGGAAGTGGGTAAATGTATGGCGTACCTCACCCGGCAGCACCTGCCATTCGCACGGAAAGGGCGGTGCCTCGGCCGGGCCGTCTGACCATTCTGACCCCGGCCAGCCCAGCATACCACCCAGCAGCCCCTTGTCGGGACGACGTTCCATCAGAAAGGCTCCGTTGTCGCCTTGGGCTATATAGACATGGCCGTATCGCGTGGGTTTGGGGTTTTTTGGAGTCTTGCGGGGCAAATCGGATTGCGTTCCAGCGGCGCGAGCGGCGCAGGGGGCTTGCACCGGGCAGATACCGCAGGCCGGAGATTTTGGTGTACAGATTGTTGCCCCTAGGTCCATGACCGCCTGCGCATAGTCTCCCGGTCGCGTGGCAGGCGTAAGTGCAGCCGCATGCTTTTTCAGTTGCGGTTTTGAACCGGGCAAAGGGTCGTGAATGTCGAAAAGTCGGGCCATAACCCGTTCCACGTTGCCGTCCAACACGGTTTCGGGTCGGTCGAAGGCGATGGCGGAAATTGCAGCGGCGGTGTAGGGACCTATTCCCGGCAAATTGAGGAGCGCGTCGTAGGTATCGGGGAACGTTCCACCATGTTGTTCGGCAACGACCCGGGCGCATTTCAGAAGGTTCCGCGCACGCGCGTAATAGCCAAGCCCTGCCCATTCCCCCATGACATGATCATCCGGGGCGGCGGCCAGTGCCTGAACTGTCGGCCAACGGGTTGTGAACCGCACGAAATAGTCGCGCACAGCCGCAACGGTGGTCTGCTGCAGCATGACCTCGGACAACCATATGCGGTAGGGGTCGGGCATCACACCCGCAGCCCGATCGGCGGGGGCTACGCGCCAAGGCATCTCGCGGGCATGGCGGTCGTACCAATCCAGCAGCGCACTGCTCACGTCAAATTCACCGGAGTCACGCAAGTTTTATCTATCTCCCTGTCGGGTTTCGCTGGCGCCTGTTGTCCTGCCCTTTACAATAGCGGCGCAGGAGTTGGAAACCAGATGCAGCGCAGACGTTCTTCGACCCGCGGGTTCAAACGCACCGCGACATTGCTGAACGACCAGATCAGGCGCGCCGGTGAAAGCCGGGGCTTTGCCGTATCACGCCTGCTGACCCATTGGTCCGAGATCGTTGGACAGGATATGGCCGCTATCGCGCGACCGGTAAAAGTGGGTTACGGGAAGGGTGGTATTGGTGCCACGCTAACGGTTCTGACCACCGGACCGCAGGCCCCGATGCTGGAGATGCAGAAGGAACAATTGCGTGGCAAGGTGAACGCGGTTTATGGCTATAATGCCATCAGCCGGGTGCGCATCACCCAGACCGCTCCGACAGGATTTGCCGAGGGGCAGGCCAGTTTCGACCACAAGCCGAAACAAGCGAAACCCAAGATCGAACCAGAAATAGAAGCCGAGGCAGACCGCGCTGCGCAGGAAGTTCACGATGGTGATCTGCGCGCAGCCCTTGAACGTCTGGGCCGTAACGTTTTATCCAAGCAAAAACGCTGAGAAAGGGCTGAGAAATGAGCCGTATTGCAACCGGAATTTGTGCGGCCGTCGCCGTGGCCGCTGGCGGTTATTGGCTGTCGCTGTCAAATTCCAACCCCGCCTATCCGCTGATTAGCAGCGCCGAGGCGCAAGAGGCCGATCTGGACACCTCGACCATCGTCGAGATGACTCTGGGCGCCGAAGACGCACCAGTCGAGATCATCGAATATGCGTCCTATACCTGCCCGCATTGTGCGAATTTCCACTCGGGAGCGTACAAGCAGCTCAAGAAGGATTTCATCGACACAGGTAAGGTGAAGTTCATCTATCGCGAGGTCTACTTTGACCGCTATGGCCTGTGGGCGTCGATGGTTGCACGCTGCGGCGGGCCCGAAAAGTTCTTTGGCATCTCCGACCTGATCTACGAAGGTCAGTCTGAGTGGACCAAAGCCGGTGGTCCTGCTGAAATCGTGGACGAGCTGCGCAAAATCGGGCGTCTGGCGGGTATCGACAATGATCAGCTTGAAGCCTGCCTGCAGGACGGCACCCGCGCGCAGACGCTGGTGGCCTGGTATCAGGAAAACGCAGAACGCGACGGTATTCAGGCGACCCCGTCCTTCATCGTGAATGGCAAGCCGGTCGAGAATCAGTCCTATGACGGCTTCAAAAAGCTGATCGAAGACGAACTGGGCAGCTAATTGCTTTTACGACCGGCTCAATCCGGGCCGGTCGTCCTTCAGGGCGACGGGGCGATCTGCAAAAGCATCTGCCTGATCTTGTCCGCCTCATCGACCTTCAGACGAACCGGAAGCGTGATGACCTTGCTGCGAAACGCAGCGGGCAGGCGAACGGCGTCTTTTTCCGTGGTGACCATTTGCGCGCGCAACAAGCGGGCTTCGTTTTCAAGACGGGTCATCAGGGCGGGTGTCAGCGGCTGGTGGTCATCCAGCGCTTCGGCCCGCAGCAAGGTCGCGCCTTGCTGGCGCAAAGTGGCAAAGAACTTCTCGGGGTGTCCGATGCCTGCAAAGGCAAGAACAGGCGTATCGCTCCAATCCATGCCGGTTTGCAGCGGCTCAACCGCGCCGGTCGCATGTGGGACGGACAGTTTTTTCCCCCAGCGTTCGGCAAACTCGATTTGGGCATCAGCTTCGCCAAGGGACAGCACCAGATCAGCGCGCCGTAATCCGACTTCCACCGGTTCCCTCAGCGGGCCAGCCGGTAAGCACTGTCCATTGCCGAACCCGCGTGCCGCGTTCACCACAATGACCGAGAAATCCTTCGCCACCGAGGGGTTTTGAAACCCGTCGTCAAGCACGATGACTGTGGCACCCGCCGCGGCGGCTGCTTTTGCGCCAGCGGCGCGGTCTTTGGCGACCCAGACATCGGCAAAAGCCGCCAGCAACAGGGGCTCATCCCCGACCTGCGCCGCGGTATGCTTGCCGGGGTCCACGCGCACCGGCCCTTCGAGCGAGCCGCCATGGCCGCGCGTGACCACATGTGTCTCATGCCAGGCATCGCGCAATTGCTCGATCATCCAGATCACAGTCGGGGTCTTGCCGGTGCCACCCGCGTTCAGGTTGCCAATGCAAATGACAGGAACACCCGGGTTAATGCCGGGTTCCGAGGCGACCCGACGCGCCGTAGCGCCAGCATAGAGCCGCCCAAGCGGTGCCAGTAGCCGTGCGCGCAGGTCGAGCCGATCTGGCGCGGTATTCCAGAAATCAGGTGCTCGCATCGTCTGCACTCCGCTGGTCCAGGTAGTCCTGAATCATGTCGATTAGGTGATCCGCTTGCGGCGCACCCTCGGTAACGATCTGCCACCCGGCCAGCGCCATATTGGCGGCCTGATCCGGTGCCAACAGTTCCACCACTGCATCGCCCAGTTCGGTGGCGGACCTGACCGTGCGCGCGGCCCCGGCCCGGTCAAGCTGATCGTAAAGCTGTTGTTGGCTGTGCACAAACGAGCCGTGGATCACAGCTGATCCCAGCGCCGTGGCGATCAGCGGATCCGCGCCCCCGGCGCCGCGTTCCAGAGAGCTGCCCATGAAGGTCACGGGCGATACCCGCTGCCAAAGGCCCAGATCCTCGGGCACGGCGGAGAGGATCACCTGAGTCATATCCTCGATCGTCCCGCTTTCATCCCAGTTGGTACAGCGCAGATCCATCGCTTCAAGCCGCCGATGCAGCGGTCCGGCTTCGGTAACATCGGCCACTTGCAATACCAACGCCAAACGCGGCAGCATGCGCATTGCCTGTCTATGGGCGCTGAGGACCGAGATGAATTCTTTGTCCTGGACCCACGCCGCTAACCAGACCGGTCGGCCAGACAGCGCATGGTTCACCTCGATCAGCTCGTCCTCGGGCCATGGGCGCGGATTTGGGCTGATATGAAGGGGCGGTGCCTCTTGCACCTTGTTCGAAGCGACGCCTAGCCGCCGAATTTGACGGGCAATTTCCGGTGTCGTGCACAGGATCGTCTGAAAACAGTCAATCGTGTATCTTGTGATATCGGGCAACCAACGGCCGCCCCGTGCGATTTTTACGTCCGCCTGTGCTTCGATCAACATCAAGGGAATCCCGCGTTCCTCGGCGCGCGTGATCACGTTGGGCATCAGGCCGCCCCCGACCCATATTCCGATATCCGGCTGCCAATGGTCCAGAAACGCGCGCGCGGCCCCGGTTTGTTCGGCGGGCAGGTTGACCAAAGGGTATCCGCTGCTGGCCCATCTTGTCAGATCTGCATCAGGTGGCGCGGTCAGAACCACCGACAGATTGGGGCGCGTCTGCTGCAACCGCTGGCAAAAATCAACAATAGCGCGGTGACGTTCCCACGCATTTATGTGCAACCACAGAACCTCGCCCTCGGGGCGCGCAATATCGCCGTTGCTGGCGGTATTCTGCATACCCCACGACAGCACGCGATAGGCGGCAAGGCTTAACGAGCGTGACTTGCTCATGGTTCGATTCCAGGGCTTTCCGGTTCGAGTTGTTCCGACAGTAGCCCATAAACACCTGAACCCGCAGCGATTACACCGTTCAGACGCGGAATTGCATTGTTGAATCGCAGAGGCAGCCCCGCGCGGTCCGAACACCGGCCGAGGGCTTCGCGTATAATCAAATCACCTGCGGCGATGTCCCATTCCCAACTGGGTCTGAGGGTCATCATCCCGTCAAATCGACCCTGTGCAACAAGGGCCATGCGATAAGCCAGCGACGGCCTGTAGTTCCGCTTGAACTCGGGCACCTGCCCCTGACGCCAGTGTTGCGGCTGCATGTTGGGTTTCGCGGCCAGAACCTGGGCGCTTTCCAACACACCGAGTTCGCTGACCCGGATATTTTCGGTGTTGAGCGTAGCACCCTGACCTTTTGCTGCGGCATATAGCAGGTTTCGCAGTGGCAGGTAGATTACAGCGGCCGTCACCTCGCCCTGTTCGGCGATGGCCAATGAATGGGCCCATGTCCGCGAGCCTTCGGCAAAGCTGCGGGTGCCGTCGATGGGATCAATGACGAAAACACGGTCTTTCGACAGCCTGTCAGCTGAATCCTCGGTCTCTTCGCTAAGCCAGCCATATCCCGGACGCGCTGCGGGCAGCATTTGCTCAAGCATCGCGTTCACGGCCAGATCAGCTTCGGTCACCGGGCCGGCGTCGTCGGGTTTATCCCAGCGTTGCGCCGTGGTCCCCGAAAACCGAGTGGCGATCTTTCCGGCCTCTAATGCGGCGTCAATCAGCAGTTGCAGGTCAGGTGCCGGCAAGTGTCATTCCTTCGATCAGGATCGATGGCACCACGCGGGATAAATACGTGCGTGCGTCATTTGCCGGAATAATCCGTTTCAGCATGTCACGCAGATTGCCAGCGATCGTGCATTCGTTGACGGGGTGAGTGATTTCCCCGTTTTCGACCCAAAAGCCTGATGCCCCACGTGAGTAGTCGCCGGTATTGGGGTTGATCGTCGATCCGATCATCGAGGTCACCAGCAGGCCGGTTCCCATGTCACGCAGCAGATCGTCCCGGCTGTGCGTGCCCTGGGTCAGGCTCAGGTTCCAGTTGCTGGGCGACGGGGGGCCAGACACGCCACGCGCCGCATTCCCGGTCGAGGTCATGCCCAGCTTCCGCGCGCTGGCCAAATCCAGTGTCCAACCAGTCAGCACTCCGTTTTCAACAACGGCCCTTCGCTGTGTTGGCAATCCTTCGGCGTCAAAGGGTCGAGAGCCTGAAATACGTGGGCGGTGCGGGTCTTCGATCAGTGACAGGTGTTCAGGCAGGACCTGCTCTCCCAGACTGTCCTTCAACCATGACGCACCACGGGCAATGGCGGCACCGTTGCTGGCGGCCAACAGATGACCGATCAGCGAAGACGAAATCCGCTCGTCAAACAGGACAGGGAATGTGCCTGTCGCGGGTTTTTGTGCCCCAATCAGCGCAACGGCGCGTTCACCTGCCGAGCGGCCAATCTCATCAGGGCTGCGCAGGTCACTTTGGAACGTGCGGCTGTCGCCGTCATAGTCGCGTTCCATCCCTGTGCCTTCGCCCGAGATGGCAACGCAAGAGGTCGAGCGGCTGCTCCGGGAATACCCGCCGGAAAAGCCATTTGTGGCAGCCAGATGCACGCGGTGGGTGCCATAGGCAGCCGCAGCGTCCGATACCTGGGACACACCCTGAATTGCCAAAGCGGCAGCTTCGGCAGCCAGCGCATCCTGCAAAAGCGCATCTGCCGACGGTTCCGGTGTCGGGTCGAATTGTTCCAGCGCCGCGATATCCCAGTCTTTTGCAAGTTGGTCGGGCGTGGCCAACCCTGTAAAAGGATCTTCCGGAGCTTCGCTCGCCATGGCCACTGCACGTTGCGCCATCGCCGTCAGCGTTTCGGGGCGGCTGTCCGAACTTGAGACGATCGCCTGCCGCTTGCCCAGAAACACACGCAGTCCCAGGTCGGTGCCTTCGGACCGTTCCGCGTGCTCCAGCGCGCCACTGCGGACTTCAACCGATACCGATGAGCCATCCAGAACGATGGCATCCGCCGCTTCGGCCCCGGCTTTGCGGGCCGCGTCCAGCAGGTTATGGCTGATTTCTTCGGGTGTGCGGGTCATGAGGCCTCCGGTCTGTGTGCATTCGACCTAGCCTTGGACCGCCGGTCTCGCAAGGCCTGCGGCTATTTTAGGTTGAGCAAACTATTGAAATGGAATTCGGCACGATCCGCCCGGTGCCGGAGTTCGCACCACGGGCGAAGGATTGGGAAGGCAGCGGTGCTGCCTTCCCGAAGTGTTACTTGATACGTTGGCCGTTCGCCAAGATCTGACCATCCGCAGTGAATTCGATTTCCGAATTCAGCGTGTCGGGCTCGTCACCCGGTACGGCCATCAGACCCATCATCATCCGCGCGCCCATTGCATCGTTGTCCGACACCAGCCCCATCTCGATCAGCTTGTCGATCAGGGCATTGGCACCATTCAGTTTAAGCTTGGCAACGCCGGTCGGCGTGGGCATTCCGTCGAACTCTGAGACGTTGGAGTTGTCGAAGGTGAAATCGCCTTCACCGGCCAGCTTGGCTCCGACCAGAGACACCAGCAGTTCGTTGATCTTCAGCGAGTGCAACTCGCCCGGTGCTGCGTCAGATGTATCCAGGTTTTCGACTGCGGTAGGATCAAAGATGTTCAACAGAACCTTGGCGGTTCCGGTGGCGTCCAGCGCAATCGTCGCCGGATCGCGCGGCAGGGCGCCTGCTGGATCGAACATGCTCCACAGGATATCCGACATGGTGAAGTCGGTCAGGTTCATCGCGAATCCAAACGGTTGGATTTCCTCGGATTTCTGCACCGGGATTTCAAACTTGAATCCGGCATTCTCCATCGCGATTTCGATCGGGAAGGGCAGGTCGGCCGTGGTCACTGCAACTTTCGCGCTATTCTGCTCGATGTCATAGGCAAGACGCTCGGCGTCGATGCTGGCGCCAAATTTGCCACCCTGAGACTCGCTTCCGACCGAGAATGCCTCGCCTTCGCTGGTGCCTGCAATCGCGTTCTGGCCGGATCCGTAGGTGAACAGCCCTGAGAACGAGAAGCCCGCCTTATAAAAGGCCTGCGGGTCCGAGATGTCGAATTCAGACGGGATAACGTTTGTGCCCTCAAACGCCAGCTGGCTCATCGAGCCGTCAATCTTGGCGGTATCGCCGCTGTCCGGGTCCTGAAATGCCATATCATAGGTCATCCCGCCCGCAGTGAACTTCTGATCAATGTCACGGTTTTCACCGATTTTCATGACCGAGCTGCCAGCCAGATCTGTCATGTTCAGGCTGAGCGCCAGCGCATCAGCGGGCATCTTTTCGCCGTCAACATTCAGACCATCCAGCTTGATGCCTATCGTGTCGGCCGAATAGTCGTAAGTCATTTCGTCGGGCGAGCCTGAAACGACCAGGTTCATCTCGCTCTGCGAATAATCGACATTGACCGAGAACTTTTCGCCGTCCCCCTCTCCGGAAATCGTCATCGGAAAATTCTCGGGGAAACCAATACTGACCGTACCGTCGCCATTTTCCGTCAGGGTCATTTCTGGAACGACCATCTGAAAAGTTGCCTCTTCTTCCGGTAAGTCCATGGACATGGCCATGTTGGCAATCGTCGTGACATTTCCTGCAACGGTCTGGTCGCCCGAAACGGTGTACCCCATCTGACCCAGATAGGTTTTCCAGTCATTCCAGACATCCTGTGAGGTCAGGTCGGCAAGTGCACCTTGTGTGATAACGGCATAAGCCAAAATAGCACCGCAACTGCGGCGAAGGAAAACGGACATTACAGTACCCTTCTAGATAATTTTGCCGGCATCGTCGTGTTTGTGACGTCGGGCGTCAAGGGGCAAGGACTGGACCCTTTACCCTTTCGCGCGGTAAGCATTCACACAATTTCAAACCGATGGAGGTAGAGGATCCAAATGCAGGGAAAAACCGTACTGATAACCGGGGCCAGCCGCGGCATCGGAGCAGAGGCAGGGCGCGTTTTTGCCGCAGCGGGCGCGAACGTGGCGCTGGTCGCGCGCAGCCGCGATCGGATCGCCGCATTGGCATCTGCGCTGGGCGAAAACGCTATCGCACTGGAATGTGACGTCAGTGATTTTGCGCAGGTCGAACAGGCGGTGGCAGATTGCGTCGACCGTTTTGGCGGTTTGGATGTCCTGATCGGGAATGCCGGTGT
The DNA here is from genome assembly GCF_947495585.1 of Ruegeria atlantica. Classification (GTDB taxonomy): domain Bacteria; phylum Pseudomonadota; class Alphaproteobacteria; order Rhodobacterales; family Rhodobacteraceae; genus Ruegeria; species Ruegeria atlantica_G. The sequence continues at coordinate 76,208 of NZ_CANLZK010000008.1, forward strand.
CATTGATCCGATCTTCCATCTTTCGAACGCGGATGTTGGGGCTTGGGACAAGGCGATCGATATCAACCTCAAAGGTGTTTTCTACGGAATGCGCGCGGCTTTGCCCATTATGCGGGCGGCGGGCGGCGGCACCGTGTTGACCGTATCATCCGGCGCGGCCTCGAACCCGATCGAAGCCTGGAGCCATTACTGCGCGTCCAAGGCCGGAGCGAAGATGCTGACGGAATGCCTGCATCTTGAGGAATCGATACACGGCATCCGCGCCATGGGTCTGTCACCGGGCACCGTGGCGACCGACATGCAGCGGGTCATCAAGACCAGCGGCATCAACGCTGTCAGCCAGTTGGATTGGAGCGATCATATCCCGGCCGATTGGCCAGCGAAGGCGCTGCTGTGGATGTGCACGTCCGATGCGGAAGAATTTTTGGGAACCGAAATCTCCTTGCGGCGTGAAGATATTCGACAAAGGGTTGGGCTGACGTGATCGAACTGAACAAAGAAGACGGGTTGTGGATCGTCACTCTGAACAACCCCGACAAAGCTAACGCGTTGACCGGGGCGATGTTGACCGAATTGGCCGAGATTGCCGAAGCCGCTACCGAGGCGCGCGCGTTTATCCTGACCGGAGCGGGCAGCGTGTTCAGCGCCGGCGCCGATCTGGATGAGGCGCGCGCCGGGCTTGCAACCTCGGACGTATGGGAGCGTTTGTCGGGTGCGATCGCTGCCCTGCCATGCCTGACCGTTGCCGCTTTGAATGGCACTTTGGCCGGCGGCGCGAACGGGATGGTGCTCGCCTGTGACATTCGAATTGCGGTCCCGTCCGCCAAGTTTTTTTATCCTGTGATGAAGCTGGGCTTTCTGCCGCAACCGTCCGATCCTGTGCGCATGTCGGCGCTGATAGGGCCGTCACGCACCAAGTTGGTCCTGATGGCCGGGCAAAAGATCACCGCGGATGAGGCTTATACCTTTGGTCTGGTGGACCGGGTGGTGGCACCGGATGCGCTGATGCAGACAGCGCGTGAACTGGTCGCTGATAGCACCGCCGCCGACCCCAAGATCGCTGCCGGTATTGCCGGGCTGTGCGGATGAGGCTGTCTGGCCTGCGACTACGCGTCGCCGATCCTGAACAACTGGCCAAATTCTATACGGATGTCCTTGGGATGTCGGTTCAGGCCCAGGGGGTGAGCCTGCGCATCGGCTATCCGGGGCAGGACGCCGATTTGCTGCTGATGCCTGGCGGCGGCGGATACACCCATGACACAGGACAACGCTATTGGAAGATCGGCATCACCGTTCCGGATGTCGATCTGGCGGCCGCTTTCCTGCGCGAAAAGGGAATTGAGGTTTCGGACCCGAAGCAGTTTCTGGACATCGGGTATATGTGCCATCTCAAAGACCCCGAAGGGTTCGTGATCGAGCTGCTTCAGCATGATTTCGAAGGCAACCGGCCGCTAAACGCAGCAGATCCGAGCGATCCGTTTGCGCAGGCTTGTATCGGCCAGATCACCCTGCGAACCGGAAATATAGCAGCAGAGGATGCATTTTGCCGCGCCAACGGTATGCGTTTGCTTTCGGTGCAAGACATTGATCAATACGGCTTTGATCTGCATTTTTACGCGTTTACGGACGATGTTCCGCCACACGCTGACTTGTGGGCAGTGGAAAATCGCGAATGGCTGTGGAAACGCCCCTACACAACGTTGGAGTTCCAACACGTCAAAGGCGTCAGGTTTGCCAATGTACCCGATTATCGCGGGTTGGAGTTTCAGGGGCTTGCCGCGCCGACGCGGGACGCGTTTGGCGACCCGGTTAATCCCGGCTGATCAACGCCCGCGCCGCTTGCCCGGAACTTTCGAGCGAAAGCCGGGCGGGCGTTTGCGAACCCAATTCAGGAATTTCTCCAGCCTCGGATGGGCGCGCAGAGCCTCGACGCTGTTAAATTCACGGGCCAATTCCGCCTCGGTCAGGGTCGCATGCACCTCTTTATGGCAGATCTGGTGCAGCAGGACAGTGGGTCCGCCCTTGCCCCCTTTGAGTTTTGGGATCAGATGGTGCAGGCTGCCGGCCCCATCCGGGATCGGGCGGTTGCAGAGCGGGCAGATCGGATCGCTGTTCGTCATGGCGAGGGTAAGGTTGCGTCAGGTGGCGCGGAAGGCAAGAGGGCAGGGATGGCACAGGCACTGGTGATCGGCGGTGGACCCGCAGGCCTGATGGCAGCCGAGGAACTGGCCAAAGCCGGGCACTCTGTTGTTGTGGCAGAGGCCAAGCCTTCGGTTGCGCGAAAGTTCCTGATGGCGGGAAAGTCCGGGCTGAACCTGACCAAGGACGAGCCGCTTGAGACTTTGCTGAGGTCTTATGGTGAGGCCGCGACCTGGTTGCGACCATTGATTGCCGAATTCGATGCGTCGGACGTGCAAACATGGGCGCAAGGGCTGGGGCAAGAGTTGTTCACGGGGACGACCGGTCGGGTGTTTCCGACGTCGATGAAGGCCTCTCCGCTGTTGCGGGCGTGGCTGGCACGGCTGACAGAGGCTGGCGTTCAGATCAGAACACGTTGGCGGTGGGTTGGCTGGGATGGTGCCCAAGCCGTTTTCGACACGGCGGATGGCAGGCAGAACCTGTGCCCCGAGGTGACAGTTCTTGCGCTGGGCGGGGCAAGCTGGTCGCGGTTGGGATCAGACGGAGCTTGGGCATCGGTGCTGACGGGTAAAGGCGTGCCCCTCACACCTTTTGCTCCCGCAAACTCAGCCGTTTCCGTAGATTGGAGCCCCCATATGCAGCCGCATTTTGGCGCGGCTTTGAAATCGGTGCGGTGGAGGACTGGAGAGTTGGAAAGTCGCGGCGAGGCTGCGGTGTCGGCGAAAGGGTTGGAAGGGGGCGGACTGTACTCACTGACCCCGGCCTTGCGTGACAGAGCACCGCTTTTTGTCGATTTGGTTCCGGATTTGGATGCCGATACGTTGCGCAATCGTTTTGCGTCAAAGAAATCGAAAACGACTCTGTCCCAGTGGCTGAAGAAATCTCTTCACCTGTCTCCGCAAAAGGTTGCCCTGTTTCATGAAATGTCCAAGCGCGACGGCCAGACGCAGTCGCTAGACGTGAGCGAGATCAAGCATCTGCAGATCAAACACTCTGGCCTGCGCCCGATGGACGAGGCCATCTCCACGGCAGGCGGCGTACCACGTGCGACGCTTAATGAGGGGCTCATGCTGGCTGCATGTCCCGGAGTGTTTTGCGCGGGCGAGATGCTGGATTGGGAGGCCCCAACCGGGGGGTACCTTCTGACAGCCTGCCTGGCGACCGGCCGTTGGGCTGGGCGTTCGGCGGCATATTGGTTGGATCAAAGCGGTTAGCGGGTTCGCGCCAGCATCGCCAGACGGATCATGGCACGTTCGACCAATGCCATGGCCGGTGCCGTTTGCCCTGCCGAGCGCAGCGACAGGTCCGTATCTGTCAGAACCGTCAACGCAGTTTGCAATTTTGGCGCACCCCACCCTTGGGCCTGACGCAGAATTCGGTCGCGCCGTTTCCCATAAACCGGGGGGCGAAGCTTTCCGATGCCTTGTGCTGCTCCGCCCGGATCGGATGCGCAGGCGTACAAAGTGCGGAAGTGCCTTGTCGCGCCGATGCACAGGCTGACCGCATTGGTTCCCTGTGATTGCAAACGTCGGATCAGCGGGCCGATTTCACCCGCGCGACCATCGGCAACCACGTTGAGCACATCATCCAGGGCGGCCTCAGTCGAACGAGGCGCGCAGGCTTCGACGTCTTCAATGGTCAGTTCAGAGCTGTCACCGCGTTTGTAAAGCGACAGTTTCTCAATCGTTTGGGTAAAGTCACCGGGGCTTATACCGGTTGCCAGCTCAGCAATCGCGGCCATCGAATCGCGCGGGATGTTCTGCAAACCGGCCTCAGAGAGTATTCGTTCGACTTCGGCCCGGGATGGTGGGTCGTCATAGATACCTACCGCATAGGCCGAGCGGTGCGATTCGAACGCTTTGCGAATCTTGGAACTGGCTTTGAGCTGCCCGGCGGTGACGATGATCTGGGCATCGCCAGCCACCCAATCCTCCAGTGCGGCAAGGATTGCTGGGGCGGCCGTGTCGGTTGTGTCTTCGACGAATACAGCGCGTGGCCCGGGAAAGAACCCGACCGCCTTGACCGCGTCCAGCAACAAGGCCGGATCGCCACGCAGATCGCTTCCGGGCAGGCGGGTCAACCGCATCTCTTCTTCGGCATTGGCGCCCAGCAGAGCGGCCAAAACCTGTTGCCGCTTTAGCGCCACGCGCATCGCATCCGCACCGTAGATCAACAGCCCGGTCTTGTCCGCGTCGGGTCTCGAGAAATATCCCTCGGACTCGCGCGGGCTCAGCTTCATGCGGACAGGTCCGGCGTGGCGTACAGCCGACTGATGATCTGATCGGACAGAATCACCATCAGGCGCTGCGTTGCATCCCGCTCATCAGCCAGGGTGGATACGGTGGAACCGGCAGCCGAATACCCCACGAAGTCCGTCACCGAGCCCGAGGCAAGAACTTGCCCCGTCGCTTTCGATCTAAGCGAATAGTTTGCGGTTCCGTTGATGGTAAGGCGGTTGGTTTCGTTCGTTGAGGTGATCGATGCCGCCACTGTCCGGGTCCGGACGGACACGTCCAGACTGTATTCACCGACGGATGTCGCGCTACGGCCAAGCTTTTGTTCCAGATCTTCGACCAGAAGAAAGCTGGTAACCGTGTTTGGTGCAGACACTTCGACGCGACCAAAAAGAGCCGAGCCCGATCCGCCTGGAGCGTACACAGGTTCGAAACCGCAGGCGGCAAGGGCCAGCGGCATCAGCAACAAGGTTCTTCGGTTAAACGACGACATTCACGATCCGGCCCGGCACAACGATTACTTTCTTGGGTGTGGCGCCATCCAGCGCCTTTTGCACAGCTTCGGTGCTCAGCGCGACTTTTTCAACCTCGTCCTTGGGCATATCTTTGGCCACGCTGATTTCCGCGCGGCGCTTGCCGTTGATCTGGATCGGCAGGGTGACGGTGTCGTCCACCAGCATAGCTGCATCCGCAATTGGCCATGGCGCCGTGGCAACCAGCCCTTTGCCACCCAGCAGCTGCCAAAGCTCCTCGGACAGGTGTGGGGTCATCGGCGACATCAGCTGTGCCAGCGTTTTGGCGGCCTCGCGTTTGGCTGCGGTGCCCGCCTTGGATTTGGCTAGCGTGTTGGTGAAAGCATAAAGCTTGGCGATTGAGGCGTTGAAGCCGAAAGACTCGACTCCGCTTGTGACGTCATGGATGGCTTTGTGCATCTCGCGCAGCAGGGTTTCATCCTCGGCATTGGCCGGAACATCCGATTCGGCGATTTCCGAGGCGATCCGATGCACACGGCTGAGGTGCTTGAACGCAGCCTCGGCCCCGGATGCGGTCCATTCGACATCCCGTTCAGGCGGCGAATCGGACAGGACGAACCAACGCGCGGTATCCGCGCCGAAGGCCGAGATGATGCTGACCGGGTCGACCACGTTTTTCTTTGATTTCGACATTTTGGCCGAGGGGATAATCTCAACGTCGGTGCCGTCGGCCAGTTTTCCGTCGGTCACATCTTCGGGCAGGTGATAAACCGGACGGCCATTGGCGTCGCGTGTCTGATAGATCTCATGCGTGACCATGCCTTGCGTGAACAACGCATTGAACGGCTCGATGGCTTTCTTAGGCAGGTGACCCGTGATGTTCATCGCCCGCGCGAAGAAGCGCGAATAGAGCAGGTGCAGAATCGCGTGCTCGATACCGCCGATATACTGGTCGACATTCATCCAGTATTCGGCCTCGGCCAGATCGGTGGGTGTGTCAGCGCGTGGCGCGGTGAAACGGGCGAAATACCACGACGAATCGACGAAGGTGTCCATCGTGTCGGTTTCGCGTTTGGCAGGCGCGCCGCAAGACGGGCAAGGGGTGTCACGCCAATTGGCATGGCGGTCCAGCGGGTTGCCGGGGATCGAGAAGTCGATGGGTTTGCCGTTGCCATCGTCGTAAGGCAATTCGATCGGTAGATTCTCTTTCTTCTCGGGCACGGTGCCACATTTGTCGCAATGCACGACCGGAATCGGGCAACCCCAATAGCGTTGACGGCTGAGCCCCCAATCGCGCAGGCGATATTTGGTGACGCCTTCACCCCAACCTGCTTTTTCCGCGAAATCGACGGTGGCGTTGATCGCCTCATCCCCCGTGGCCTCGGTCAGGCCTGCGAAGTGGTCCACCCAGCGGACTTTTTCAGTTTTCGGCGGCACAAAGGCGATCTTGTCGACCGGCTTATCGTCATCCAGTGCAAAGAAGGTGTCGATGACCGGCAGGCCATACTTGCGGCAGAAATCAAGATCACGCTGGTCATGCGCGGGGCAGGCAAAGATCGCGCCAGTTCCATAATCCATCAGGATGAAATTGGCGATCCAGACCGACAGTTCCCAATTCGGGTCCAGCGGGTGACGCACGCGAATGCCAGTGTCGTAACCCAGCTTTTCGGCCGTCTCGATGGCCTCTTCCGTGGTGCCACCCTTGCGGCATTCGGCAACAAACTCAGCAACTTCGGGGTTTTCGGCCTCAAGCTGCTTGGCAATCGGGTGATCCGGCGAAATACCAACAAAGGACGCGCCCAACAGCGTATCGGGCCGAGTCGTATAGACGGTGATGGGCTCACCACCATCAGTACGTTCGAAGCCAAATTGCAGGCCGCGCGACTTGCCGATCCAGTTTTCCTGCATCAGCCGCACTTTGGCAGGCCAGTTCTCTAGCGTATCAAGCGCATCCAGCAATTCTTCCGAATAGTCCGAGATTTTGAAGAACCACTGTGTCAGCTCGCGCCGTTCCACCAGCGCGCCCGAGCGCCAGCCACGTCCATTTTCCACCTGTTCATTGGCCAGAACGGTCATGTCGACCGGGTCCCAGTTCACCACGGCGTTCTTGCGGTAAACCAACCCAGTATCGAGCATATCGAGGAACAGAGCCTGCTGCTGGCCATAATATTCGGGGTCACAGGTGGCGAATTCGCGGGACCAGTCAATCGACAGGCCCAGTGGCTTCATCTGTCCGCGCATGTCGGCGATGTTGCTATAGGTCCAGTCTTTCGGGTGGCCGCCAATGGCCATGGCGGCGTTCTCTGCGGGCATCCCGAAGGCATCCCAGCCCATCGGGTGCAGCACGTTATGCCCCGTCGCGAGCTTGTGACGCGCAATGACGTCGCCCATGGTATAGTTGCGCACATGCCCCATATGGATTCGCCCTGACGGGTAGGGGAACATCTCAAGCACATAATATTTCGGCTTGTCCGCCTTATGGTCGGCGGTGAAGATCCCGGCCTTGTCCCAGGCCTCTTGCCATTTTGCTTCGATTTCGGTGGCCGAGTAGCGCGACATTGTGCGGTCCTTCGTGAATGAAAACGCCGGGCGTGAACCCGGCGTGGTAATATTGTGATTTTCAGCGGGTGGCTAGAGTTTGTTGTCCGCAATGCGCAACTGGCGTGCGCGATTCAGGATCGCATCCTCGACCGCCCGGGCCGTTGCAGCGCTGACCGGAGCGCCTCCGCTGCTTTGCAGTGCTACCGAAAGGGACCGCGCCGCCAGGGCCGGGTCACTTATATGCACGGTCGCGCGATAAGAGCGTCCGCCACCAGGAGGCGTGCCGTAACCTGTTACGATCACGCCGGTAAATGGATCAACTTCCTGAATTGGGAGGAAATTCAGCACATCCAGAGAGGCCGCCCACAAATACCGGTTCACATTGACGATCTGTTCGGCATTCCCGCGGTTGAACACGTCCCAGATTGTCGTACGTTCTGGATCGTTCAGCTCTCGTTCTTCTGTGCGTGTGCTATCTGTATACAGCAACGCGGGATTCGGAGCCGCACTCTGATTCTGTCCGCAGGCCGACACGGCAGCAGTCATTATGATCAAACCGAAAATCGTCTGCAGGCGCATTGTCGACTGGTCCTGTTTCACTTGGTCTACTTTATTACGTGTTACTCCTAGACAAGGTCCAGTTCAGCAACAACCCTATTCTTGTTACACATGTCAGTGTGGACGGCAGATTAGCGCCCGAATATCGACTGTGGCATCCTTGCACCAATTTGGGGCCAATGCACCCTTCACATTTAAGGCGAGCTTGCGTGAAGGGGGTAATTCGAGCGAAACGGTTCCCGTGCTGAGACATGTGCTGAGGCATGTGTCGAGTAGAAAAACTTTTGAAACCGAGGGAAACAAGATGAAAAAAGTTCTCTTCGCATCGACCGCTCTGATCGCAACCGCAAGTGTTGCAGCGGCCGACGTTAAATTCAGCGGCTATGGCCGTTTTGGTATTGGCTACTATGAAGACCGTACCGGTGACGTTCCTAACTTCACCACAGACGCAAACGGCGATATCGTTGCCGATGGCACCGCGAACGTCGAAACCGACAGCACCATCCTGGTCTCGCGCTTCCGCCTGAACATCGACGGCACCGCAGAAACCGACGGCGGCGTTGAGTTCTCGGCTCGTGTTCGTCTGCAGGCTGACGAAAACGCCGACAACGGCGAAGCCAACTCGGCTGGTCTGAACGGCGCACGCTTCTCGGTCATCTACGGTGGTCTGCGTGTTGACGCCGGCAACGTTGCGGGTGCCTTCGACAACCTGGCAAACTACTACGGTAACGAGCCTGGCCTGGAAGCCTTCATCGGTCAGTACTCGGGCGTTGACTATAGCTTCCTGGGCTATTCGTCGACCGGTTCGGGTTCGAACGCTGTGTTCTTCCAGTACGCAGTTGGCGATTTCGCATTCGGCGCGTCATATGACCAAGCAACTATTGCTTTTGACGGTGTTGCGCAGGACGCAGACCGCTGGGACATCAGCGCAACCTACAACTTCAACAACATCACCGCTGCACTGGCCTATGGTCAGACCAAGGCGAACGTGAACAGCGCGAGCGAAAAGCAGTCGCTGACCGTTCTGACCCTGGGTGCAGAATTCGGTGACTTCTCGGGTACTCTGTTTGTAGCTGACGATGACGTTGTAAACGACGATCGCAACGGCACCGCATACGGTCTGTCGCTGGCCTACAACCTGGGCGCGGCAACCACTCTGACCGCTGCTTACGGTGACGGTTCGGCGGATGACGACCTGCAGCAGTATGGTATCGGCGTTAAGTACGACCTGGGCGGCGGTGCATCGCTGCGCGGTGGTCTCGGCCAAGAGAAGCGCGGCGACGGCGACAGCCGTGTACGTGCCGACTTCGGTGCTCAGTTCAACTTCTAAGTTGAGCTAAACCACAAAGTTTAAGGGCAGGTCTTCGGACCTGCCCTTTTCTTTTGCGCGGACTTGGTGTTTTCCTGCCCCAAAGCAGAGAGAGGAAATCCATGTCGCTGCACGACATCACTGCCCGCATCGCCAAGGCCGAATCCGCCGCCGGACGACTTGCGGAATCGACAAAGCTGATCGCGGTTTCAAAGGTTCAGCCCAATGAACGTGTTGAGGCTGTGCTGAGCCAGGGCCACCGCTGTTTCGGGGAAAACCGCGTGCAGGAAGCGGCCGAAAAATGGCCGGGCTTTAAAGAGAAATTCTCGGGGATAGACCTGCATCTGATCGGACCGCTGCAAACCAACAAGGCCCGGCAGGCAATGGAGCTGTTCAACGCGATTCACTCGGTGGATCGGCCCAAGCTGGCCAAAACACTGGCACGGTTGGCGCAAGAGCTTGGCCAGTGCCCGGATTTGTTTATCCAGGTCAATACCGGAGAAGAAGAGCAGAAAGCAGGGATCATGCCGGGTGATGCGGACGCCTTCATCGCCGAGTGCCGCGAACTTGATTTGCCGGTTCAGGGTCTGATGGCAATCCCGCCGGTTGAAGAAGAACCCTCGCTGCATTTTGCGTTGCTGGCCAAAATCGCCGAACGCAACGGGTTGCCGGGCTTATCGATGGGGATGAGCGGTGATTTCGAGCAGGCGATTGCGTTGGGCGCCACCCACGTGCGCGTGGGGTCCGCCATCTTTGGCGAGCGGGTCAAACCTGCGGGATAATCAGACGCGTTCCGGGGGAAGTTTTACGCGCGATCCAATGCAAATGGTCGCGGCGAAACGCGACACAGCCTTCGGTCGGGTAGCCGGGGCGTCTCCACTGGTGAAGGAAAATAGCTGAACCGCGGTCCGGCACAGAATTCGGCCAGTTCCAGTCCGTGATCAGAACAAGATCATACAAAGGATCCGCGCGCCGCAGCTTTTCGTGGCTGGGGGCATAGGGCGCGCTGACCATCTGATTGTACTGGCGGTCCGCGCTGTCATCAGACCAAAGGTCGCCGGGGCCTATTGGGATAGCCCATGAGGCCGGGGCTGCGATTCTATCTGGTCGAAACAGCATACCGACAATGTGGTGTACCCCAATTGGGGTTGCCCCATCGCCTTCGTGCTTGTCATCTGTCAGACCGCCTTTTCCGACCGAACAGGGAAAGAGTCGACCGGCAAACCGGACACCGCGTGGCGTAAGCACCAGATCGTCCGGGGTCACAGCAAATGGCCTGATTTCGCGGCTTTGGTGGCCAGATACCCCCGGTTGTGGGCTGTTTCACCCACTTTCAGCGGCACCCTTTCGGTCACTGCGATGCCTGTTTTTTCCATCATCGCAATTTTCGCCGGGTTGTTTGTCAGCAATCGAACCGACGAAAAACCAAGTTCTTTGAGGATGTCCGAGCCTAGTCTGAAATCGCGTTCATCGTCTTCGAACCCCAATCGGTGATTGGCCTCGACCGTATCAAAACCCTGATCCTGTAGGAAATAGGCCCGCATCTTGTTGGCAAGGCCGATACCGCGCCCCTCCTGATTGAGATACAGCAATACGCCCGCACCTTCGGAGCCCATCTGGGCAAGCGCTCCGCGCAGTTGGGGCCCGCAATCGCATTTCAAGCTGCCCATCAAGTCGCCCGTAAAACAAGCCGAATGCAAACGGGCCAGCACAGGTTTGCTTCTGTCCGGGCGACCGATTTCCACGGCATAGTGCTCTTCTCCGCCATCTTCGGGGCGGAAAACGTGCAGCCGCCCGGCCTCGGACACTTCCATCGGCAGGCGCGCGGCGGCAATCGCGTGCAGGGCGCTTCGATCTGCCAGATGCGGTGCAGCACGGGTATGGTCGATGCAGGTCAGGCCGTGTGCCACCGCAAAATCGCGACCGTCATCAATGGGAACCACCACGGCGGCCGGCAAGAGGCGTGCGGACTTCGTCAAAGCGATGGCAATTCGGTGCAGGTTGGCGCTACCCTGACGCTCGGACATCAGGGGGCCTTTCATCGGGGTATTTAGATCATCCGAGGGGTCGGCGACCGCCTGAACCCATGCGATGTCCGTGTCCGATGGGATGATTACCCGTGCGAGGTCGCCATCATAGGCACGTGCCTTCAGCGTTTCTGCGCGTCTTACGGTGATCGCGACCACAGGCTGACCTTCGAAGTTCCGTAGGTCGGCCAGCCGTTGCGCGCTTAATGTCTCGGACGCTATCGCTATGACGCTGAACCCGCTGTCATCTGTCAATACGACGGGAACGCCCATACGCAGATCCGCGCGGGCCCGTGCCAGCAATTCCGAGATATCGGGGATAAGACTCATCTATGTTACCCTATAACGTGTTGGTCTTCGTCTAACCCGAACAGAAGAAAAAGTGAAACAATTCCTCTGCGTCAGACACGAGGGCGTGAGACCATTGCAGTAAATCTTGTTGATTGCATCTTCCGCACGCAAATGGTGGAAAAGGCTTAGGAGGACCGGACATGGCTCAGCTCAAGAAAATCCTGCTGGTGGATGACGATGAAGATCTGCGCGAGGCGCTCAGCGAGCAACTCGTGATGACCGAGGATTTCGACGTGTTCGAAGCGGCAGACGGTCAATCCGCCATGGAGCGCGCACGCGAGGCGATCTACGATCTGGTCATTCTGGACGTCGGTCTGCCGGATACGGACGGTCGTGAGCTGTGCCGTCTGATGCGCAAACAAGGCGTCAAAAGCCCGATCCTGATGCTGACCGGCCATGACAGCGACGCAGATACCATTCTGGGTTTGGATGCCGGTGCCAATGATTACGTCTCTAAGCCGTTCAAATTTCCGGTCCTGCTAGCCCGCATCCGCGCGCAGTTGCGCCAGCATGAGCAATCTGAGGACGCGGTCTTTGTGTTGGGGCCATACACCTTCAAGCCGGCAATGAAGATGTTGATCACCGAAGAGGATCGCAAGATCCGCCTGACCGAGAAAGAGACCAACATTCTCAAGTTCCTGTACCGCTCGGCAGATGGCGTGGTCGCCCGCGACGTCCTGCTGCACGAGGTCTGGGGTTATAACGCCGGTGTCACCACACATACGCTGGAAACCCACATCTATCGTCTGCGCCAAAAGATCGAACCCGACCCATCGAACGCGCGCCTTTTGGTCACAGAATCGGGCGGATATCGCTTGGTTTCGTAACTCCGGGTGGATTGACGTGGATCAAAGTGATACTCTGGATGTGTAATTAGATTACTCCCAACCCGCGCATGTCCGGGTTATGACATGCACCTCCCTGTTGGACTGCCGGGCCTTATGGCCCGGCTTTTTTTTTAGACGGTGGGGATTTGAAGTCCGCTTTGAGCCCAATTCTACCATTTTGCGGCGGTCCAGACCTGTGCGTTAATCTACGGTCTATTCGTCGGGGCTAATGAACTTCCTTGTCTGCATCGCAAAGTGGAGGGTCAAGAACCCTCCGAACCCAAAAAAACCGAGCTCCCAAATTATATTTCCACCGAGATTTCATACAATAATAGACGCAATTGTCGTCCCAAGACCTAAGAAAAATACCATAAAAACAAACCTTAAGGACTCGCCGATGACCCAAAGATAAGTATTCTTTGCTTGCCGCAGCACCGTTGCGAGCAATGCCGAAATTTGAAAGTACATACGGTCTCCCCAACTAACTAGGACTTCAGTTCTGGCATTTGATGGGTTTGGTTCAATGTGAATCTGTTTGGCTCCGTAGTCCAGATGTAGAAGATTGGAACCAACGGCAACAAAGTCCCGCTTAACAGCCACCAAATATTCCACGCCCTTCGGTGATCTTTTTCCATGGCACCCCAATCCACACCACGCTAACCTCCGCCCAACCGCGATAGAGGAATCCCCCATGCCCTTTACTCTTGCTACCTGGAACATCAACTCGGTCCGCCTGCGCGAGCCTATCGTGCTGAAATTACTGCAAGAAGAAGCTCCCGATGTATTGTGTTTGCAGGAGTGCAAGTCGCCGGTTGAGAAGATCCCAACCGACGGATTTGCCGAACTGGGGTACACCCACATGGTTGCAAGGGGCCAGAAGGGGTATAACGGCGTCGCCATCCTGTCGCGCCTGCCGATGGAAGAAGTCGGTGACAAGGATTTTGCAGGTCTCGGCCACGCGCGCCACATCGCTGGGCGGTTGGAAAATGGTGTCACCATTCACAATTTCTACGTCCCGGCCGGTGGCGACATTCCGGACCGCGAAAAGAACGAGAAGTTCGGGCAGAAGCTCGACTATCTCACGGATATGCGCGACTGGTTCCATGCCGAAAAGCCCGAAAAGTCCATTCTGGTTGGCGATCTGAATATCGCACCGCGCGAGGATGACGTCTGGTCGCATAAGCAACTTCTCAAGGTTGTCTCACACACGCCGATCGAGGTTGAGGCGCTGGCCGAAACGCAGGACGCAGGCGGATGGGTGGACATTACCCGTCAGGACATCCCCGACGGGCAGCTATACAGTTGGTGGTCCTACCGGGCCCGCGATTGGGACGCAGCCGACAAGGGGCGGCGTCTGGACCATGTCTGGGCCACGCAGGATATCTCGAACGCAGGGCACTCCAGCCGCGTTCTGCGCGATGCGCGCGGGTGGGAAAAACCCAGCGACCACGCACCAGTCTTTGCGACATTCGACCTTTGACCCTGCAACTCTCCCCTTGGTTTCTGCCCTTTGCAGTTGCATATAGGGGCCAAATTCGAACGAAAGAGTGAATGCCATGGACCTTCTGAACGCCGCAGCCGGACCCGATACCGCCGATCTGATCAAGGACGGATCCGAGGCCACCTTTATGGCCGATGTTGTCGAGGCCTCGCAGGAAACCCCTGTGATCGTGGATTTCTGGGCCCCATGGTGTGGTCCGTGCAAAACGCTTGGGCCGCTGTTGGAAGAGGCTGTGACCGCCGCCAAAGGGGCGGTGAAGATGGTTAAGATCAATGTGGATGAGGCACAGATGATCGCCTCGCAAATGCGCGTTCAGTCGATCCCGACGGTATACGCGTTTTACAAAGGTCAACCGGTCGACGGGTTTCAGGGTGCTGTTCCAGGGTCCGAGATCAAGGCGTTTGTGGACCGAGTGATTGAGGCCGCCGGTGGTGAAAGCCCAGGGGGTCAGTTGGATGACGCTGTTCTGGCTGCCGAAGAAATGCTGGCCGATGGCGCAGCTGTGGATGCCGCGCAGACCTTTTCCGCCATTCTGGGGGAAGATCCAAACCACGCCGCGGCTTATAGCGGTCTGGTGCGCGCCCATATTGCAGCTGGCGATCTGGAGCAGGCCGAGGCCATTTTGAACGGCGCACCCGCAGAGATTTCAACCTCGGCCGAGGTTGAAGCAGCCCATGCCCAACTTGAGCTGGCGAAACAAGCGGCCGATGCAGGCCCGGTGGGTGAGCTGAAGGCGGCGGTCGAGGCGGATGCCGACAATCATCAGGCGCGGTTCGATCTTGCGCAGGCGCTGCACGCCAATGGTGAAGTTGAAGAGGCGGTTGCGCAATTGCTGGAACTGTTCCGCCGCGACCGCGAATGGAATGATGGCGCGGCAAAGGCACAGTTGTTCACCATTTTCGACGCGCTGAAGCCCAATGATCCGATTGTTCTGAACGGGCGGCGCAAGCTCAGCTCGATGATATTTGCCTAATTCCTGATCAGGGCTACACTCGGGTACATGATGCATCCCGCTGACCTGCCGGAGACGGTATCCGTTTTCCCATTGCCCGGGGCGCTTTTGCTGCCCCGGTCTCGCTTGCCGTTGCATATTTTTGAGCCGCGCTACCTGCAAATGCTGGACGACGCGCTGAAAACACCTGAACGGCTGATCGGTATGATCCAGCCGAACCCATGTCAGTCCAACGAAAGCAAACTGCATCAAATCGGCTGTGCCGGGCGCGTGACGCAGTTCTCTGAAACCGAAGACGGCCGGTACCTGATTACACTGTCCGGTGTCTCGCGGTTTCGGATCAAGTCCGAGTTGGATGCGTTTACGCCTTATCGCCGCTGTGCAGTTTCATGGGGCGGGTTTGACCGCGATCTCGGCAAGGCCGAAGCAGACAATGCGTTCGATCGCTCGCGATTCTTAGATCTTCTTGAACGGTTTTTTTCTTCGCGCCAGCTGTCGACCGACTGGGACACGTTGAAGGATGCCGATGACGAGCTGCTGGTGAACTCCTTGTCGATGCTGCTGGATTTTGATCCCGAAGAGAAACAGGCGCTGCTTGAAGCGCCTTGCCTTCGCACGCGCCGCGAGACATTGGTGACATTGATTGAATTCGCCATGCGCGGCGGATCGAGCGAGGAAAAACTTCAATGACCGAAGCTGAACACCCCTTTGATCGCCACATGCTTGAGGCGCTGATCTGTCCGCAGACGCACACTACTTTGCACTACGACGCCGAAAAGCAGGAACTGGTTTCCAAAGCTGCCAACCTGGCCTTTCCGATCCGCAACGGTATCCCGGTGATGCTGGTGGATGAAGCCCGGCACCTTGACTAAATCGCGCGCCCTTGCAGAAGTTTCGGCAGATCTCCGGTCAGCCCGGCGGCCTCACGGACAAAGCCGCGACGTAGTCCGGGGATCGAGCCCACGATCTCCATCCCGATGTCGCGCCCGAAGCGCAGAATCGGGTTGTCGTTCGAAAACAGCTTGTTGAACACATCGGTCGCCATGGCCAGCGCCGCCGTGTCGAACCGTCTCCATTCCTGGTAACGTACCAAAACCAATACCGAACTGATATCTTCGCCACGCCGTCCGGCCAGTGTCAGAACTTCCGCCAAGGCACCCACGTCCCGAAGACCTGCGTTCAAACCCTGACCTGCAATTGGATGCATGCCGTGGGCGGCGTCCCCGACCAAAGCCATGCGGTCACCGATAAAGGAATTGGCGATCGTCAGGTTTAGCGGATAGGTGAATCGGTCGCCCTGAAGGCGGATGTCACCCAGAAAATCACCAAAGCGCGGGCGCAATACCTGCAGATAATCCGCCTCGGGCATGGCGTTGATGCGTTTGGCCATTTCGGAGCGTTCGCTCCAGACGATCGAGCTGCGGTTGCCGGTCAGCGGCAGAATCGCCAAGGGGCCGGGGGGCATGAAGAACTGATGCGCCACGCCGTTATGGGGCAGGTCGTGCTCAATGGCACAGACCAGCGCGGTCTGGCCGTAGTCCCAACCGGTGCGCTTGATCCCGGCGCGCGAAGCCGTGCCGCTGCGGCGTCCGTCACATCCAACCAACAATCTGCCGGTCAGGGTCGTGCCATCATCCAGCGTCAGCGTCACGCCGGTGTCGTCGGTGGCTTGGGCAATAACCGTTTTACCGCTGATCTGTGTGATACCGCTTTGCTCGGCCATTGCGTCCAAAAACGCGCGGCGCAGGTGGCGGTCTTCGACCATGTAGCCCATCGGGCCTTCTTCAATCTCGGCATGGTCAAAATGCAGGAAAAACGGGGACGGGCCTGCACCAGAATGCCCATCGGTGACCTTGATCTCAAGCATGGGCTGGGCATGGTCTGCCACTTTGTCCCAGACGCCAACCGCATCCAACAACCGCTGCGAGGCCAGCGCCAGCGCATAGGCGCGCCCGTCAAAAGCCGCGTTTTTCCGTGCTTTTTCGGCCAATGCGTCGATGACGGTGACAGAATGCCCAGTCTGGGCCAGCGCCAGTGCCAGGGCCGGGCCGTTCAGGCCGCCGCCGACGATCAGGATATCCGAGTTGTGTTCCATGGCCTGCAATATGCGCGCCCTTTCGGGATTGTCCATGTGCGGTCCTGTCGCTACCGTCCCTCAAAGTGCTTTTTTTGCAAGGGGGCAGGGATGCAGGACTGGCTGACCATGACAGCGTGTGATCTGGGTCGGGGTATCGGCATGGGACAGATCGATCCGGTTGAATTGACCGAGACTTATCTGGCCGCCATCGATGCGCATCCGCACCGTGATAGGATCTATGCCCGCGTTACGCATGATCGTGCTAGGGCCGAGGCACAGGCTGCGCAGGAGCGCGCCAAAATGGGCCTGCGGCGGTCCCTGCTGGATGGTGTGCCGATCAGCTGGAAAGATCTGTTCGACACCGCCGGCACCGCGACTGAGGCAGGCTCGGCGTTGCTGAAAGGCCGGGTTCCCGAAATGGACGCGGTCGTTGTGCGTAACGCCACCGCCATGGGCACAGTCTGTCTGGGCAAGACGCATATGAGCGAGCTGGCCTTCTCAGGCCTTGGCCTGAACCCGACCACTGGAACGCCCCCATGCATCGACGATGAAGACGCCGTATCCGGAGGCTCTTCCTCCGGCGCGGCGGCATCGGTGGCCTGGGGGCTTGCCGCCTGTGGGATCGGTTCGGATACGGGCGGGTCGGTGCGCATTCCAGCGGCCTGGAACAATCTGGTCGGGCTGAAAACCACCGCCGGGCGCGTCAGCCTTGAGGGTACAGTGCCCTTGTGTCTGCGGTTCGACACTGTTGGTCCACTGACCCGCTCAGTCGAGGACGCGGCTCAGATGCTGGCCTTGCTCGAGGGGCGCTCTCCACCGGATCTTCGCGGTGCCAGCCTGATAGGCCGCCGCTTTGCCAATCTTCAGACTGTGGCGCAGGACGACCTGAGGGATGAACCGCGTAAGGCCTTTGAGGATGGGTTGCAAAAACTCACCGAGGCAGGCGCCGAGATCGTTCCGCTGGACGTCCCTGAGCTGCACGACGCCATGGCGCTGTCCGGCATTCTGTACACGACCGAAGCTTATGGGTTGTGGCGCGATGTGATCGAAGCCAACCCTAACGCCATGTACCCCGAGATTCTGGAACGGTTTCGGTCGGGTCAAAACGCGACCGGTGCCGATTACATCGCGGCCTGGTCCAGGCTGAAAGCCTGTCGGGCTGCTTGGGATGCCGCCACATCCGGGTTTGATGCGGTGCTTGCGCCGACAGCGCCCATTTTGCCGCCGAATCTGGATCGGTTGATGAATGACCACGACTACTATGTCACGGAAAATCTGTTGGCGCTGCGCAACACCCGTATTGGCAATCTGATGGGACTTGCTGCACTGACACTGCCGACCGGAATACCCGGGTGTGGCGTGATGATGATGGGATATCCCGGCTCGGAAGAGGCCCTGCTAAGGCTGGGATCAGCCGTCGAGACGGCGTTGGCCTGAATGCCACAATCCCCTGATTCGCCACCTCTTTGTCTGGACGAAACCGGGTGCGATCTGTAGTCTGCCTGTAAAACGGGGCGAAATGATCCCGGTATTGAGGCAGTAGTTATGAATTTCCCCGAACGGTTTTCGGACCTACCGGAATATGCATTCCCGCGTTTGCGCACCCTGTTGGATCACCACCAGCCGGGCGGTGAAGTGATTCACATGACCATTGGTGCGCCGATGCATGATTTTCCGGCGTGGGTCACCGATGTGATCACAGAAAACGCGGCCGGGTTTAAGGGATACCCTCCAAACGAAGGGTCGCCCGAGTTGCGGTCGGCGATTACTGACTGGATTGATCGCCGCTATGGCGTTTCGATGGACCCTGACACCAACGTGATGGCGTTGAATGGCACGCGCGAAGGATTGTACAACGCCGCGATGGCGCTGTGCCCCGAGCAGAAAAACGGTGAAAAGCCCGTTATTCTGTGCCCGAATCCATTCTACCAGGTCTATATGGTGGCCTCGCTGTCTGTTCGTGCCGAGCCTGTATTCGTATCCGCAAATGCTGCCACAGGTCACTTGCCGAACTATTCGGGGCTACCGAAGGACGTTCTGAACCGCACCGTGGCGGCCTATATCTGTTCTCCCGCCAATCCGCAGGGCGCAGTCGCCTCGCGCGACTATTGGGTCCAACTGATCCAACTGGCCGAAACCTATGATTTCCGCATCTTCGCGGATGAATGTTATTCCGAGATTTACCGCGACACGGCACCAACAGGTGTACTGACCGTCGCGCAGGAACTTGGGGCCGATCCGGAGCGGATCACCTTGTTCAATTCACTGTCGAAGCGGTCCAATCTGGCTGGTCTGCGCTCGGGCTTGATCGCCGGTGGTCCCGAGACCATCAAGAGGGTCAAGCAGTTACGCAACTACGCAGGTGCGCCTTTACCGCTACCTTTGCAGGCTGCCGCCGCAAAAGTTTGGGCAGATGAGGCGCATGTTGTAGAGAACCGCGCGCTGTATCAGGAAAAATACACGATCGCGGATGAGGTTTTCGCGGGCGTGCAGGGCTATATGGCGCCTGAAGCCGGGTTTTTCCTATGGCTGCCAGTCGAAAATGGCGAGGAAACCACATTAAGGCTGTGGCAGGAAACCGGTGTTCGGGTGCTGCCTGGTGCATATCTTTCTCAAGGTGATCCGGGGCAAAACCCGGGCGAACAGTTTATCCGGGTCGCAATGGTGGCCCCAAAAACAGAGTTGCGGCAGGGGCTGATTACGCTCCGTGACTGCATCTATTCGTGAGGTACGAGGGCAAAATGGCATCATATAACGCGCGCAACCGCGATCCATTGCTGGACAGTACGACCCAAGCCGCCATCGAAAGGCGTAGCAAGGAACTGATCGGGATCGCCCTGATCCTGCTGGGGCTGGCTTCAGCCGCGATGATCTGGTCCTACACGCCGGATGATCCGAACTGGATGGTGTCGACAGACGCGCCAGTGCAGAACTGGATGGGGCGGATTGGGGCGTCGATCGCCGCGCCGCTGTTCATGATCGTCGGATGGGGCAGTTGGAGCATCGCGCTGGTGCTGATTGGCTGGGGCATACGCTTTGCCGGGCACTTCGGCGAGGAACGCGCAGTGGCCCGCCTTATCTTTGCTCCGATCTGGATTGCCATCGTTTCCGTTTATGCCGCGACTTTGGTGCCGGGTGAGGCATGGCGCACGACCCACAGCTTTGGTCTGGGGGGCTTGTTCGGTGATACCGTCATGGGTGCGTTGCTGACACTGCTGCCTATATCGTCACATTTCATGGTCAAACTGATGTCGCTGGCGATGGCAGCTGGCATGCTGGTGCTGGGTACATTTGTCCTTGGATTCACAAAAGCCGACGTGCGCAAAGGCACGCGTGCCTTCTTGCTGGGCCTTGTGATGTCCTATGACATGTTGATGAACCTCTTGGGTCGCAGTGCGTCGGTTACCGCACAGGCGGCACGAGATCGCCGGGCACAGTGGGAAGAGCGCAAGGCCATCCGCGCAGAGGCCAACGACGCGGTGTTTGACGACGATATGGCGTATGCCGATCCGATGTTCGAAGAGCCGGATTTCGAAGAGCCCGAACCCGCAAAACCCGGTCTGCTGGCGCGGATGCCAAGCCTGATCCGCCGCGCCGATCCCATGCCGGAACCTGAACTGGTCGCCCGCGAACCGGTTGCCGGATTCGATGAAATGCCGGGTGAAGATCGTATCAAGTCCAAGATTTCCGCAGCCGTGCGCAATCGCAAAGTGGCCGCGGGTGAAGTGGCGCCAGAGGTCGATCCAACCCTGCCTTTGACCAAAGGGCGTGGCCGGGGGCCGGACCCGTTGATTTTGAACGCCAGAGGCGGAGAGGAGCTTCCCCCCGAGCCGCCGATGACATTGGACGGTCTGCCGCCTGAGCCGATGCTGACAGCAGAGCCTGAACCCGAGTGGCATCAGGAACCCCTGCATCATGATTTTGCGCCCGAGCCCGTCTTTGAGGATGAGGCCGTATTTGAAGACGCACCCGAACCCGAACCGGCCCCGCTTCCTGCGATGAAAATTCCAGTGGCCGAGCCGCGCAAACCCGTAGTGGCACAGCCTGTTCGCCGCACCCCTGCGCCGTCGCGTCGTGCACAGGCCGAAGCACAGCCTGGGTTGTCCTTTGAAGACCGGCATTCGGACTTTGAGCTGCCGCCTCTGAGCTTGCTGTCCAACCCTTCCAGCATTCAGCGCCATCACCTCAGCGATGAGGCATTGGAAGAAAACGCGCGCATGTTGGAAAACGTGCTGGACGACTATGGCGTCAAGGGTGAGATCACCAGTGTCCGCCCCGGCCCGGTTGTTACCATGTACGAACTAGAGCCTGCTCCGGGCCTGAAAGCGAGCCGGGTTATCGGTCTGGCCGACGATATCGCGCGCTCGATGTCGGCACTGTCGGCACGTGTTTCGACCCTGCCGGGTCGCTCGGTGATCGGGATCGAATTGCCCAATGAAAACCGCGAGATGGTGGTTTTGCGCGAAATCCTTGCCAGCCGTGATTTTGGTGATGGTAACCACGCGCTGCCACTGGCGCTGGGCAAGGATATCGGCGGCGAATCCATGGTCGCAAACCTGGCCAAGATGCCCCACTTGTTGATTGCGGGGACAACCGGTTCCGGTAAGTCGGTTGCGATCAACACCATGATCCTATCGCTGCTATATAAGCTGACACCGGACGAATGTCGCCTGATCATGATCGACCCCAAGATGCTGGAACTGTCCGTCTATGATGGCATTCCGCATCTGCTGTCGCCCGTTGTGACCGACCCGAAAAAGGCGGTTGTCGCCCTGAAATGGGTCGTGGGCGAGATGGAAGACCGCTATCGTAAAATGTCCAAGATGGGCGTGCGTAACATCGCGGGCTACAATGGCCGCGTGAAGGACGCGTTGGCCAAAGGCGAGATGTTCAGCCGCACCGTGCAGACCGGGTTCGACGATGAAACCGGCGAGCCAACGTTCGAGACAGAAGAGTTCGCGCCCGAAGCGATGCCCTACATCGTCGTGATTGTTGATGAGATGGCCGACCTGATGATGGTCGCGGGCAAAGAGATCGAGGCCTGTATCCAGCGACTGGCGCAGATGGCAAGGGCCTCGGGTATTCACCTGATCATGGCCACGCAGCGCCCCTCGGTCGATGTGATTACCGGTACGATCAAGGCGAACTTCCCAACCCGGATTTCGTTCCAGGTGACCTCGAAAGTCGACAGCCGCACTATTCTGGGCGAGATGGGGGCCGAGCAACTGCTGGGGCAGGGCGACATGCTGTACATGGCAGGTGGCGCCAAGATCACTCGTTGCCACGGCCCGTTTGTTTCGGACGAGGAAGTCGAGGAAATCGTCAACCACCTGAAACAGTTCGGCCCACCGGACTATGTGAACACCGTGCTGGACGGTCCATCTGAGGACAAAGCCGACAACATCGACGCGGTTCTGGGCCTGAACACGGGCGGCAATACGAATGGCGAGGATGCTTTGTACGATCAGGCGGTAGGGATTGTGATCAAGGATCGCAAATGCTCGACGTCGTACATTCAGCGGAAACTTGCCATTGGCTATAACAAAGCTGCGCGACTTGTTGAGCAAATGGAGGATGAAGGCGTTGTTTCGTCGGCAAATCACGTCGGGAAACGCGAAATCCTCGTCCCTGAGCAATAGGATATTTAATAACAAGGGCAGAGCGCTTATCTGGGGACTTATGAAACAGATTGCCTTTGCCCTTGCTTTGACACTCGCCGCGCCTGCGGCCTGGGCGGCTGATAAGCTGCCGTTGTCCCAAATCTCAAACTACCTCAATGGCCTCAAAACCGTCGAGACCACGTTTACGCAAGTTAACGATGACGGTTCGCTGAGCACCGGAAAGCTGTGGCTAGAGCGCCCCGGTAAGATGCGGTTCGAATATGACCCGCCCAACAGCGCTGTGGTTCTGGCACGTGCGGGTACGGTACAGATCTTTGACCCTAAATCGAACCAGCCGCCGGAACAGTACCCGCTAAAACGTACCCCGTTGTCGCTGGTACTGGCGCGCAACGTCAATCTGGGGCAGGCGAATATGGTAGTTGCCCATGATTTTGACGGGACGGCCACGGTTGTTACCGCTCGGGACCCAAAGAACCCCGATTCCGGCCGGATTGAACTGATGTTCACGGGGGACCCGATCGAGCTGCGCAAATGGGTCATTCACGACAATGCTGGCAGTCAGACGACCGTGTTGCTGGGTCAGTTGACCACTGGTGGCAACCTCAGCAACGATTTGTTTTCCAGATCAAAAAGAAGCGGGTCAGGCAATCGCTGACCCGCACTCCTGTCAGTAGCGGCAATTGGCCAGCTGCGCCTGATAAAGTTTGGCGCGTGCGTCGACGTCATTGGCGACGTTCAACAGCCAGGATTTGCTGTTATGGCTGCCTCGGGCAAAGCCGGTGTGCCCCTCGTGATACGCCAGATACTGGTTGCGCGTATCTGTAGGGTGAATACCGTTCCGCTGATGGCTTTTGTTCATGTACCAGCCGATGAAATCTGACGCATCGCGGATGCGGTCCCGCTTGGCGCGGCGTTTGCCGGTCTCTTTGCGGTATTCATCCCAAGTGCCGTCCAGGGCCTGGCTGAAACCGTAGGCGCTGCTTTGACGGCCCATCGGGATCACACCCAGAACGTATTGGTGCGGCGTACGTGCGTCGTGCTTATAGCGGCTTTCCTGATAGATCGTCGCCATCTGAACGTGAATTGGGACGCCCCATTTCCGTTCGGTGCTTTTGAACGCCTTGATAAAATCAGGCCGTTCGCGCGCAATGCTGCACGCGTCATTCAATCTGCTCGGTGGCTGTTTGGACCCGCCACCGCAGGATGCCAAAAGCAGCACCCCGAAGAGTACGAAAAGAATTCTGCTCATGTGCCTCGTGCCTTTTTTCTTTATTCTAGCGCAAATTGAGCGATTAGGAAATCACAATCGTTATAGAACAATGGCTAGAATTATAGGCAAAGCGCCCACGCTAAGCACAGTTGATACCATGACCATCCCTGCAACCGCGTCCGAATCCGCGTCAAACCGCTCGGCCAGCAGGTACGATGTAACCGCGACTGGAGTGCACATCTGCAGGACCAATACCCCAAAAGCGGTTGCGTCCAGATCAAAGAATCGAGCTATTGCCCAGCCGAGCGCAAAGCAGACCAGCAGCTTCAGGACGGACAGCCAGATCGCCTGACCCAATTTGCGCGTCGTCAGCCTTGCAATTGCTACGCCGACTGTAATCAACATCATAGGGATGGCCATTTGGCCCAGCAGCTCTAGCGTATTGGTCAGGAACAGTGGCGTTTCCCAGTCTTGCCATAGGAATAAGGCCCCAAGCAGGGTTGCCCAAACCATCGGTTCGCGCGCAACTTTGCCGAATGCACCCTTTCCAGCGACGAGGTAAATTCCATAGGTGAAGGAAAACAGGGCGGTAATTGCCAGGAAAATGACTGCAAAACCAAGGCCTGCCTGGCCAAACGCAAAAATGCACAACGGCAGGCCCAGATTTCCGGTATTGCCAAAAATCAGTGGCGACAGGTAAGTCCGACGGTCCAGGTTTGAAAGTCGAACGAAAACGCCAAAGGCCACGGCAAGGCCAATATGACCCGCAATTGCGGCCAGCGTGAAGCGGGTCAACTCTCCTGCCGGGATCTCGGTTTGCATCAGCGCCACAAAGATCAGGCTGGGCACGGCAAGCGTCACGGCAAGGCGCGTCACAAACTCCAAACGGTACTCAAAACCAAGTTTGACCCAGGTGAATCCAATGCCCGCCAGCAGAAAAACCGGCGCCACAATTTCGAACACTGTCAGTAAGATGTTCACAGACTGTTTCCTTTAATTTCCGATCAATGATTGGCATTCCGGCCCGGAAAGAGGTAGTAAGATCTCTGGGGGCTGAGATAATGCTGAAGACAAATGCCAAGTATCGCCTGGGACAGGTGGTCCGCCATAAAAAGCATCCCTTCCGAGGGGTGATTTTTGACGTGGACCCGGAATTTTCCAACACAGAAGAGTGGTATCAGGCCATTCCCGAGGACAGCCGCCCCATCAAGGATCAGCCGTTTTACCATCTGCTCGCAGAAAACGACCAATCCTTCTATGTGGCTTATGTTTCAGAACAAAATCTGATTGCGGACCAATCCGGGGAACCGGTGGAGCATCCTGATATTCCTGACATGTTCGGTCCTTTCGAGAATGGCGCGTACCCGCTGCACTTTAATTTGAACTAAGTGATTTGGTGCGCCAGATTGCGCGCCTAGGTGGTCAATAACCTAACGCACAACCGTCTTTTCTGGGGTCACTTGCGCCTTCCAGAACACCATCTGTGCGGATTCGGATTGCTTGCGCTCCGCCAAGGGGCGTTTCTGGAACCTGAACGTTGTGCCCAAAATCGCTCAATTGTTGAGATGTGCTGGGCGGAATTCCGCGTTCAAGTTTCAGAACGCCGCCGTCTGCAAAGGCGCGCGGGGCGTCCACAGAGGCCTGCAAACCCAACCCATGATCCGTGAGGTTGGACAATAGGCGTGCGTGGCCTGTTGGCTGAAAAGCTCCGCCCATCACGCCAAACGGCATCAGTACCCGGCCATCCTGTTTGAGCATACCGGGAATGATCGTGTGCATCGGGCGTTTGCCCGGGCCAAGCTCGTTTGGGTGACCAGCGCTCAGGTTGAAGCCTGAGCCGCGGTTTTGCAGCAAAATCCCGTATTTTTCAGATGCGATGCCAGACCCAAAGCTGTGAAATATGGAATAGATCAGCGAAACGGCCATCCGATCCCGGTCAACAACCGTAATATAGACCGTGTCCTTGTGAATGGACTCGGTTAGTGGGGCCGCCGCTGGCATGGCGCGCTTGGGGTCAATCAACGCGGCCAGCTTATTCGCCCCGCTCTGGTCGAGGAATCGTTCAGCGTGGGTTGTGTGATCGGGGTCCGCAATGAACCGATTGCGCGCGTCATAAGCGAGTTTCGAGGCCTCGGCCTCAAGATGGATGAGTTCTGGGCCAAATGGGTCAAGACCGGTCAGATCGAAGTTCTTTAGGATGTTCAAAAGCAGGATTGCAGTCGCACCTTGGCCGTTTGGCGGGTGTTCGACAAGATCGATGCCGTTGTAGTTTCCGCTGACAGGCTGGGATTTTGTGCATTGCGTGGCTAGAAAATCCTCGGCCGTGTGAACACCACCCAATGCTGTTAGGGCGTCAATCATATCCTGTGCAATTTCACCGGCATAAAAGGCGTCACGACCATTGCGTGCAATCTGGCGCAGAACCTCGGCTTGCCCTGGCGCGCGAAAGACCTGACCTGTTTTTGGCGCTTCGCCGTCAGCCAGGTAATGCCTGCGCGCTGCCCCCTGCAGCGTGTCAGCCCCCGTTTTCCAATCATAGGCGACCCGGGGTGCGACCGGGACACCGGCCTCGGCATAGTGAATGGCAGGTGCCAGTATCTCATCCAGCCCAAGCCTGCCCTCGGTTTCTGCCAGATGGCAAAAGGCATCAATCGCACCGGGAATGGTCACCGCATCGGGTGTGTTCAACGGCACTGTATCCAGCCCCTCAGCCCGCAACTTGTCCGCATTGGCAGCCGCCGGCGCGCGCCCGGATCCGTTCAGGGCGCGTATCTGATCTTCGCCTGCGCGGTTGAACAGGACAAAGCAATCGCCGCCGATGCCCGTCATCTGCGGCTCGCAAATGCTCAGCAGCACAGCGCCTGCGATGGCAGCGTCCATGGCATTGCCGCCTTGCTGCAGGATATTTACGGCAACCTGCGCGGCCAGAGGATGCGATGTGGCGCACATTCCCTCGGTTGCCAGAACTTCGGACCGACCTGGAGTGTGAAAATCCCGCATAGCTTTGCCTTCCCCTTTTGAACACGCCGAACGTAAAGCGCGGTCAGGGATTGTCTAGTCACATCAGCGGGAAGGGAGATCCTCGGCGCCGTTCACTGGGTGGGGGCTGTGACACGAGGCGCCGAGGGAAGCTATCTGAGCTACAGATATCTTTTTGCCCTTTGTTTGCGGCGCGCCAATGGTGCGATCTGGGCCATTATGTGACGATTTTGGGTCAGGTGGTCGGGTTTGGAAAGTCAAACCGCAGGGACAACCGGTTGCAGCCATTGCGATGTTCATAGCGAATGTCGCTGGTCAGTTCGTGGATCAGGAACCAGCCAAACCCGCCTTCGGGCAACTCGTCGAGTGTCGATCCCAAAGGCGCGGGCAAACCATCGGGCACGCGAAATCCCGGCAAAGGAGTCCCGGTGTCAGAGATCAATATATACAGCCAATTTTGGTGCAGCCGACAATGCACCCGGACCTTGGCCGGGGTGACGTCCGAATAAGCATGCTCCACCACATTGTTGATCGCCTCGGCCAGAGCGATTTTCACGTCGCTCGCCTTGTGTGGCGGTAGACCCTGCGCATCCAGCCCTTTGCTTAGCTGGGCGATACCAACACTGGCTTCGGCTTCGGTTGCAGCAAAGCTCAGATCCAAGCAGTTCCCGTTCCCCATCGACATCGCGCCTATTCAATCCGTGAAGTCATTCCACCGGTGGTGCCAGAGCGTCGGTCAGGGTAGGATAGAGGTTGAAAACCGTATCCATGCGGGTCAGCCGAAACACCTTTTCGACAAATGGGTGCAACCCGGCCAAATCCAACCTGCGGTCACTGCCCAGTTGTTTCATCGACGCGACGATAGCCCCAAGGCCACTTGAGTCGATGAATTCGACCCCCGTTAAATCCAGGACCACACGCGGCGCGCCGCTTTCGGCCTCATTGCGCATGTCTTCCTTGAACTGAATGGCCATTGCGGCATCAATTCGGTCAGAATGCACCGTTATGATCTGCGTTGTGTCTGTTGTCTTACTGGTTAGGGCCATGCGCTCGGGCTCTCTAAACTGAAAATCACTCGTAGAAATACGCTAGACGGCAATTCTTACCATTTTGTATCCATCTCTGTAGAAAAGCGAAGGAGCATCCAGATGAAGCAAGTCGTTATCGCCGGCGCGGCGCGGACCCCGATGGGTGGGTTTCAGGGGATGTTCGATACCGTGACAGCGGTCGATCTGGGCGGCGACGCCATCAGGGCAGCGTTGCAAGGGGCCGGTACTGAAACCGTTGGCGAAGTCCTTATGGGATGTGTTTTGCCGGCCGGGCAGGGGCAGGCGCCCGCGCGCCAGGCCGGTTTTGCGGCAGGGTTGGGCGAAGACGTTCCCGCCACAACGCTGAACAAAATGTGCGGATCGGGCATGAAAGCGGCCATGATGGCCTATGACCAGATCGCTTTAGGGCATGCCGATAAAATGATCGCAGGCGGGATGGAGAGCATGACGAACGCGCCATACCTTTTACCCAAAATGCGCGAAGGCGCGCGATTGGGTCATACGCAGGCAATGGATCATATGTTCCTGGACGGGCTCGAGGACGCTTACGACAAAGGTCGCCTGATGGGCACATTCGCCGAAGACTGTGCCGAGGCCTATCAGTTCACGCGCGAAGCGCAGGACGAATATGCGCTGCGTTCATTGTCAAATGCGCTGGCCGCACAGGAAAACGGCGCATTCGCGGATGAAATCACGCCGGTTACGGTCCGCACCCGCAAGGGTGAGGTCACGCAGGCCACGGATGAACAGCCGCTTTCGGCGCGGCCCGAGAAGATCCCGACGCTCAAGCCGGCGTTTCGTAAGGACGGTACTGTCACCGCAGCAAACTCCTCTTCGATATCGGATGGCGCGGCTGCATTGGTTCTGGCATCCGAGGACGCAGCCCAAGCGCAGGGTCTGACCGTTCGTGCCCGTATCGTCGGCCACGCTAGCCATGCGCAGGCACCGGGGCTGTTTACGACGGCACCTGTTCCGGCCGCGCAGAAACTTCTGACAAACATCGGCTGGTCGAAAGAAGATGTCGATCTGTGGGAGGTTAACGAAGCCTTTGCGGTCGTGCCGATGGCCTTCATGCACGAGATGGGTCTGCCCCGCGAAATCGTCAACGTGAACGGCGGGGCTTGCGCACTTGGGCATCCGATCGGCGCGTCGGGTGCGCGGATTATGGTCACGCTGCTGAACGCGTTGGAAAAGCGAAACCTGAAACGCGGGGTGGCGGCGATCTGCATCGGCGGCGGTGAAGGCACGGCGATAGCCATCGAACGCGTTTGACGCTTCCTCTTTTTCCAAATACTCCGGCGCAAACTTCTGCCACGAGTTCCGACATGACAGCTGATTACGACACACTTGCCAAAACCATCGCCGCCCTGACCGAAGGCGAAACCGACAGCGTGGCTCTGATGGCTACAATTGCGTGCGAGGTGCACCATTCCGATGATCGGTTTGACTGGACAGGTTTCTACCGTGCCACTGAGCCCGGGCTTTTGAAGATCGGACCTTATCAGGGTGGGCACGGTTGTCTGGTTATCCCGTTCGACCGCGGTGTCTGTGGCGCTGCGGCCCGAACGGGGATGGTACAATTGGTGCCGGATGTGGAAGCATTTCCGGGCCATATCGCCTGCGCGTCTTCGACCCGGTCCGAATTGGTGCTACCCGTGCTCAATGCCGCCGGTGACGTCATTGCTGTGTTCGATATCGACAGTGATCAACCCAACGCGTTCAATGAACAAGACGCAAGGCAACTGAGCGGAATTCTGTCCAGCGTATTCGCCAAGTAAAAATGGCCGGGGGCGTACCCCCGGCCATTTTGATTAGTGTGTGCTTCCTATCAGGTGCTCAGAAGCTTGGCTTTCTGCGCCGCAAATTCCTCATCCGTCAGAACGCCTTTTTCCTTGAGCGCAGCAAGCCGCTCCAGCTCATCCGCGGCAGATACTGTTGCTACCGACCGGATATAGTCCTTTTGCGCCTGTTCGATCTGGCTCATGGCTTCGGCATTGTGCTGGTGCATCTTGTCGCCGCGAACGATCAGGTAAGCCAGAACGCCCATCCACGGAATCAGGATGACAAAGGCGATCCAGACTGCCTTTCCACCGCCGCTTAGGTCCTTGGAGCGGAAGACATCGGCCACAACCGAAATCATCACCCAGAACCAGGCCACCATCAGAAACAGCCAGAAGATTGACCAGACTATGTCGAAGAAACCGATGCCGTTGTCCATTTGTCATTCAACCCTTTGCGAATGCGTAAGAATAATCATATTCAGATAGAATGGGAGTGTAGCAGACAGTTTCCCAATTGTTAGCACCTAATCCCTGATGAAATTTTCGCGCTAGACCAGACTGGGCAATTCCAAGGCCGCCAGAAGATAGACCAGCACAGCCTGAGCGCCGAAGATCCCAAAGATGTAGTATGAAAACAGCCGCTTGTGGGTTTTGTGTCTGAAAATCCACCGCCCCAGCAATGCGCCTGGACTGCCGCCCAACGCCGCCCACCACAATAGTTTTCGTTCCGGGATACGCCTTTTCCGCTGTCTTGCCCGCAGCTTATCCCAGCCAAAGGTAAGCAAAGTCAGGGTGTTGACGACCCACAGATAAATCACCGCAATCCACATGATTGACGGATATCCAAACAATGTCGTGGACCCAAGTGAAAAAATTATTGGTTTTTTCACAGAATCACTGCATCGTGAAAAACAAGGAGAAAATTTCACCAAACTTCGGAGCGTTCAGTGAACAGCCAAGCCCCGCACAGCGCCACACTCGGAGCCGATCTTCGCGCATTGCGTAAAGCGCGCGGGCTGACGCTGAGCGAGATTTCAGTGCGCCTTGGCCGCTCGGTCGGTTGGTTGAGTCAGGTCGAGCGTGACATGTCGGATCCATCAATTTCGGACCTTCGCGAGATCGCCGAATGCTTGGGCGTTCCGATGTCTATGCTGTTCGCGCACTCTTCAGCACCTGCGGACGAACAGGGTTATGTTGTGCGTGCCGGATCTCGCCGCCCGATGGGCTCGGGCGAGGAAGGGTTGATCGAAGAGTTGCTTTCGCCCGACCTGACCGATGATTTCGAGATGGTGCACTCGACGTTCAAGCCACGCTCAAAAATGCAAACGCCCGCCAACCGACCCACGCAGGAGGTTGGGTACATGGTGTCCGGTCGGTTGGATTTGACGATCGGAGACCGCCGATTCCTCGTGGGTCCCGGCGACAGCTTCCGCATCAAAAACCAACCCTACCAATGGTCGAACCCTTATGATGAACTCGCCGTGGCCATCTGGGTGATTGCCCCGCCGGTGTACTGATGAGTTTCGAGGCCTGGACCATATTCGCATTGTTCTGGGTGGTGTTCGTCACCACGCCGGGTCCGAATGCGGTAAACTGCATCTCGAACGGAATGAGCCTGCCGTTTCCCAAGGCGATGCTAGGTGTTTTGGCGATTCTGACGCAGGCCAGCACGTTTTTGATTCTGTCAGCACTAGGTGTGACCGCGTTGATCGCAGCCTCCCCAACCGGGTTTTTCATCGCCAAACTGGTTGGTGCAGGGTTCCTGATCTGGGTTGGGGTTCGCGGATGGATGAATGCCACGCGCCCGGCACCAGTTACCGAACGCCCTGCGCGTCACGTGTATCTACACGCACTGGCGGTTGCGACGATCAATCCCAAAAGCGTGGCAGGGTATCTCGCCGCCTTTTCGCAATTTGTGCAACCGGATGTGCCGATTTGGCAGCAGATGGTCGTCATCATGCCCACGGCGCTGGTCATTACCACGCTCAGCTACACCGGGTTCACCATGATGGGCACATTGATGGGCAAAGCGGCGCTGGGCGCTGTGTTCAACACATGGGTGCGCCGTGTCATGGCCGCCTGTTTCATCATCTATGGCGTGTTGCTGGGGGCCAGCTCCACGCCCACAGCAAGGGGGTAGTCACATGCAAACTGGTTCTTGCCTCTGCGGCGCTGTCGCGTTCACGATTGACGGAGAGCTTTCACCGCCTTCGGCCTGCCATTGCGGTCAATGCCGCAAGCAGTCCGGCCATGTTTGGTCTTCGACCTGGACACATCAGGATAACTTGAGCTTCACCGCCAGCGATACGCCTACGTGGTTCCGCGCTTCGGACACCGCCCGCCGCGGTTTCTGCCGTTCCTGCGGTTCGTTCCTCTTCTGGCAGCACAATGACGAGGACACGATTTCGATTTCCATGGGGGCTTTCGATACGCCCACCGGATTACAGCTCGCCCGGCACATCTTTGTGGCCGACAAGGGCGATTATTACGACATCACAGACGATCTGCCCCAACGGGCACAGTAACAAGGATCAAGACCAATGAGCGATTTTCCGACAAAAGCCCGCGTGGTTGTTATCGGTGGCGGTGTGGTGGGGGCCTCCTCGCTGTATCATCTGGCCAAGAAGGGCTGGACCGACTGTGTCCTGCTGGAAAAGAACGAATTGACCGCAGGCTCGACCTGGCACGCGGCGGGTAACGTTCCGACGTTCTCGAATTCATGGGCGATCATGAACATGCAGCGGTACTCGACCGAGCTGTATTCGCGTCTGGGCGAAGAGGTCGACTATCCGATGAACTACCACGTTTCAGGCTCGATCCGTCTGGCGCACAGCAAGGAGCGGATGCAAGAGTTCGAACACGCCATGGCGATGGGACGCTATCAAGGCATCCCGATGGAGATGTGGACCCCGGAAGAAGCGAAAGAGCGCTATCCTTTCCTGGAGACGCACGATCTTGAAGGCGTTTTGTACGATCCCACCGATGGTGATATTGATCCGGCGCAGCTGACACAGGCACTGGCCAAGGGTGCCCGTGATATGGGCCAGAAGATCATCCGCTTTTGCCCGGCAACTGGCGTCACCCAGCACGACGACGGAACCTGGACCGTTCACACGGACAAGGGTGACATCGACTGTGACTACGTGGTGAACGCGGCCGGCTACTACGCACAGCGAGTGGGGGAGTGGTTCAAGCCCTTCGGCGGTCGTACCGTTCCCGCAATGGTCATGAGCCACCAGTACCTGCTGACGGACGAAGTTCCAGAAATTGAAGAATGGTCCAAAGCGAACGGTGGTAAGAAACTGCCACTGCTGCGCGACGTGGATATCTCGTACTACCTGCGGCAGGAAAAGAATGGCTTCAACCTTGGTCCGTATGAGCCCAACTGCAAGGGCCACTGGATGACCGAAGACGACGCTATGCCCGAGGATTTCTCGTTCCAGCTGTGGAACGATGACCTGGACCGCATCGAGGATATCGTCACCGACGCGATGGAGCGGGTTCCGCTGATGGCAACCTCGGGCGTTGGCCGTGTCATCAATGGCCCGATCCCTTATGCACCGGATGGCCTGCCGCTGATCGGCCCAATGCCCGGTGTGAAAAACGCGTTCGAGGCACACACATTCACCTTCGGCATCGCTCAGGGCGGTGGTGCAGGCAAGGTGCTGGCCGAATGGATCGTCGATGGCGCGACCGAGTGGGACATGTGGGCCGTCGATCCGCGCCGCTACACCGATTACACAGATCAGGACTACTGCAATCAGAAAGGTCTGGAAGTTTATGGCAACGAATACGCCATGCACTTCCCCCATCACGAATGGCCCGCGGCGCGCGACAAGAAGCTGTCGCCGGTACATGACAAGGTCAAAGCGCTGGGCGGCGTGATGGGTGCCTATAATGGATGGGAGCGGGCCAACTGGTTCGCAAAGCCGGGCGACGACACGTCGCTTGATGCCACCCATACCTGGGGCCGATCCGGCCCATGGGAGCAGCGGATCCAAGAAGAATGCGAGGCCGTGCGAGATGATTGTGGAGTGCTGGATCTGCCAGGCTTCTCGCGCTTCATGGTCAAGGGAGAGGGCGCCGCAGAGGCGTTGCGCGGTCTCGCAACCGGAGGACTGCCAAAGGTCGGCCGGATGAACCTCATTTATGTCTCTGACGACCGTGGCCGCATTCTGACCGAGATGTCATGTATCCGTCTGGGTGAGGATGAGTTTATCATGATCACCGCCGCAACTGCACAGTGGCATGATCGGGACATCCTGATGAACGCAATGCCTGCCAGTGTGTCGATCGAGGACGTGACCACAACACGCGACACTCTGATCGTCACGGGCCCGAAATCGCGCGAAACCCTGTCGAACCTGACAGATGCCGATCTGACCACTGGTTGGCTGACCCACCAGTCCGCCACCGTTGCTGGCCAGCCCGCCTACCTGATCCGCGTCTCCTTTGCCGGTGAACTGGGATGGGAAGTGCACGCCCTGAACGAGCATATGCCTGCGATCTATGACGCAATCGTCGACGCTGGTGCTAAGCCGTTCGGGATGTATGCCCTGAACTCACTGCGTATCGAAAAAGGCTATCGGGCATGGAAGGGTGACCTGTCGACCGACTACTCTCTGCTGGAAGGCGGGCTGGAGCGGTTCGTCAAACTCGACAAGCCGCAGGATTTCCCCGGCAAGGCCGCGATCCTGAACGAAAAGCAGCAGGGCGTAAAAAAGGCCTTTGTCACCATTACCGTGGACGCCGGCGACTGCGATGCGCCCTACATGTCCTGCATCTGGCAGAACGGCGAGATCGTGGGCGAGACCACTTCGGGCGCTTGGGGTTACCGAGTCGGCAAGTCCATCGCGCTGGGCATGGTCAAGGCCGAGCTTGCCAACCCCGGCACCGAGCTTGAAGTCGAAATCTACGGCCAAAAGTGCCGCGCCGTGGTAGAGCAGGATCAGCCGCTGTGGGATCCCGAGAACGAGCGGTTGCGCGCTTAACTTCTCACGGAGACCGCCATGAGCAAACGATACGCCAAACTGGGACCCGGTGAGGGTCCCAACTATGACTGGGAAAATGACCACACCTTTGTGAAGGTGTCTGGTCAGGATACCGATGGCGCATACACTCTTATGGAAGACAATCTGAAGGCCAGCTTCGCGCTTGGCCTTCATCGCCATGATACCCACGCCGAGACCTTCTACTTTCTGGAAGGCGCGGTGGATTTCTACGTTGATGGCGGCTGGCATCGCTGTACTCCGGGCACAACCATGCATGTCCCGCCCGGAGTACCCCATGCGTGTCGCGTCGCCGATGGCGAGCCCGCCAGAATGCTGATGATCTTTCAACCCTCGGGGTTCGACGGGTTTCTGGCCGAACTGGCAACAATGACCGAGGCTGACTTTGCAGATGAGGCGAAAATGGCCGAGCTGAACGCGCGTTACGACATTGTGCCGATGGGGCCGGTTCCAGCCCATCCGAAAGACAGGGCCTAAAGATGACCACGCCCACCAAAATGTCTGGCGTTTACTTGACGCGCCACGGCGGCCCCGAGGCGCAAGAATGGCGCGAGGACATTCCGGTTCCAACGCCCGGACCGGGGCAGGTCCTGGTTCGGGTCGCGGCCGCAGGGGTAAACAACACCGACATCAATACACGGGTCGGCTGGTATTCCTCGGACGTGACCGGGGCAACGGACGCCGTTGATCAGGATGTTGATGCCGGAGGCTGGGGAGGTGCGTTGGCGTTTCCGCGCATTCAGGGTGGCGATCTATGTGGGATAGTCGAATTGGCAGGGCAAGAGACCGGGTTTCAATCCGGGCAACGGGTGACCTGCCCGATCAACTTGCCGCGCCCACGCCCCGGCAATCCGACTGGCTTTATCGCATTAGGCTCTGAAATCGACGGAGCATTTGCGCAATATTGTCTGGTTCAGGCCGACGACCTGTACGACGTGACGACCTCACCTCTGTCAGATGTCGAAATCGCCGCCATCCCCTGTGCATTTGGCACAGCCGAAAATCTATTGACCCGCGCTGGCGTGACTGCCGGGCATAAGGTGCTGGTTACCGGTGCCTCGGGTGGCGTGGGCCTTGCCGCCGTGCAACTGGCGGCGCTACGTGGGGCGACGGTTTGGGGCGTTACGGGTTCAGCCAAGGCCGAGGTGGTCAAAGCGCAGGGTTCCGTGGACACCTTTGACCGCAACGCGACGCTGCCCAAGGACCTGTTCGACGTCGTGATCGACGTTGTCGGAGGCCCGGCCTGGCCCGGCCTGATCCTGGCCCTGAAACCCGGCGGTCATTATGCCGTTTCCGGGGCAATTGCAGGGCCGATAGTGAAGGCTGACCTGCGTGAGATCTACCTGCGCGACATCACGATTCACGGCTGCACACATCAGGCATTTGAAGTCTTTGGCCGCCTTGTCGAGATGATGAATGCGGGCCGCATCAAGCCTTTGGTTTCCAAGACCTATCCACTAAGAGACATCGCCAAGGCGCAGGAGGACTTTCAGTCCAAGGCGCTGCCGGGAAAACTCGTTCTAATTCCGTAGGAAGGTTGGCAAATGGCGGATATCACGCTTCTGGATGGCTCGATCGGGCAGGAACTGGTCAAACGCAGCGGGGACAAACCCACGCCGCTGTGGTCGACGCGCGTGATGATCGACCATCCTGAATTGGTGGAGGAGGTCCATGCCGAGTACTTCCGCCGTGGCGCGACGGTTGCAACGACTAACACCTACGCGGTCCATCGTTCTCGGCTGGAGCGTCTGGATATGGAGGATCAACTGCCCGATCTGGTCCGTGCTGCGGTTACCCAGGCGAACCTCGCACGCACGGGCGGTTCCGGGCGCGTCGCCGGGGCGCTGGGTCCTTTGCTGGCGTCTTATCGCCCTGATCTGAACCCTGATGTGGAAGACGCCGCCAAAAAGTTTGCCGAGTTGGTTACCCTCATGTCCGATGACGTCGACCTTTTCCTGATCGAAACCGTTTCCTCGGTGCAAGAGGCCGAAGGGGCCCTGCGTGGTACGGCTGAGGCAGGCAAACCGGTCTGGCTGGCGCTTTCTGTGATGGATGATGACGGAACACGGCTGCGGTCCGGTGAACCGCTTGCCGATATTGCGCCTCTTGTGGATCGGTTTAACCCTGACGCTGTTCTGATAAACTGTTCGCGCCCCGAGGCTATTCCCGCTGCGCTCAAGGTCATAGCCACGATGAGGCGACCATTTGGGGCCTATGCAAACGGGTTCACAGGGATTGCACAGGATTTCCTGAAAGACGCGCCGACTGTCGACGTGTTGACACAACGCCACGATCTTGGACCCGAGGCTTATGCCGATCATGCCATGGAATGGGTAGCGCAGGGGGCAACGATTGTTGGCGGATGCTGCGAAGTCGGGCCGGATCACATAGAGGTCCTTGCCGATCGATTGCGGTCCGCTGGGCACCGGATTGTCTGAGAGGAACGTGATGCCATCGCCGTCGAACATCCCGGCTTCTAACGCGCAGCGACATTTCGACATCGTTGTCGCACCGGGCTATGTGCTGCTGGAACTGGCGTCATTGGTTGAGGTGCTGCGGCTGGCCAACCGCGTTTGTCCGAGCCCGCCATTCACCTATGCCTATCGCTCTCTGAGGGGTGGCCCGGTCGCCAGCAGCAGCGAGGCGACGATCCAGACCGACCGCATTCCGTCGCAGCCCAACGCGGACTATTTGTTCGTCATCGGAAATTCCGACCCCGATCATCCTGATCTGTCGCTGGGGCGTGTTGTGTCGGATTATACTTTCCGCGACGCACAGGTCTTTTTGCTGTCCGAAGCTGCAAGCCGCTATATCGACGAGCAGGGGACAGAGGACATGTCGACCCACTGGGAAAACGCGTCCTTCTTGCGTGAACGTCGCGCCCAGTTCGAGGCCAAACTGTCGATTGCCACAGAACAGGGCGCCGTGGTGACCTGCGCCGGGATGGAGGCCACTACCGATGTCGCGCTGGCCGTGATCGGGCGTTACATTTCCGGGCCAACAAGAATGACCGTGGCCGACATCATGCTGCACGAAAACATTCGGGATTTCTCGTCTCTCCAGCCATTTTCCGGATCAAAGACCACCGCTACAGGTGATGCCAAACTGGACCAGTGCATCAAGGTGATGCAGGCCAATATCGAAGACCCGCTGCCGATTAACGAAATCGTCGAAGCGCTAAAGCTTTCGAACCGATCGCTGGAACGGAAGTTCAAGAACTATTTCGGAACCACACCAAACGGCTTTTACCGCGAAATGCGGCTGGCCAAGGCCAATAACCTGCTGCTGAACACAACGATGAGTGTTCGCGAAATTGGTCTTGCCTGCGGGTTTCCCAACGGTTTCTCGTCAGTCTACAAGAGCTTTTTCGGCGTAACCCCCTTTGTGCTGAGACGCGAAAAACGGCAAGTCAAACAACGTTGATTTTTGCAAATGGGCTGACGTTTTTCGTGCATTCTGTGTCGCTCTTCCGTGTCATTTTGGGTGGAAACTCATAAAGCGGAATCATGAGAATGGCTGATCTTCCAAACAAGGCCCGTGTTGTCATCATCGGTGGTGGTGTCATCGGATGTTCGGTGGCGTATCACCTGACCAAGAAAGGCTGGAAAGACGTTGTCCTGCTGGAGCGTAAGCAGCTGACCAGCGGCACGACCTGGCATGCGGCGGGTCTGATCGCTCAGCTGCGCGCAACGGCGAACATGACAAAGCTGGCGAAATACAGCCAGGAACTCTATGGCTCGCTCGAAGAAGAAACCGGTGTGGCTACAGGCTTTAAACGCTGTGGGTCAATCACTGTTGCGCTAACCGAAGAGCGCAAAGAAGAGATCTACCGTCAGGCGGCCATGGCGCGCGCTTTCGGCGTCGAGGTCGAAGAAATCGAGAATGAACGTGTTCAGGAGCTGTATCCCCACATCAACCTCGAAGGCGTGAAGGGTGCTGTTTACTTACCGCTGGACGGTCAGGGTGACCCGGCCAACATCGCCTTGGCATTGGCCAAGGGCGCCCGTCAGCGTGGCGGTATCGTCAAAGAACGTGTGAAAGTCACTGACATCGTCAAGCAGGGCCGCAAGGTGACCGGTGTAGACTGGGTCGCGGATGACGGCAGCGCATCTGGTCATCTCGAATGCGACATGGTGGTGAACTGCGCCGGTATGTGGGGGCATCAGGTCGGCCAGATGGTTGGTGTGAACGTGCCGTTGCACGCCTGCGAACACTTCTACATCGTCACCGAAAGTATCGAGGGCCTGACGCAGCTGCCGGTTCTGCGCGTTCCTGATGAGTGCGCGTATTACAAAGAGGACGCTGGCAAAATCCTGTTGGGTGCATTTGAACCGAATGCCAAGCCCTGGGCGATGAACGGTATTCCTGACACCTTTGAATTCGACCAGTTGCCCGAGGATTTCGACCATTTCGAGCCGATCCTCGAAGCTGCGTGTGAACGTATGCCGATGCTGGCCGAAGCGGGTATTCACACCTTCTTCAACGGGCCCGAGTCGTTTACTCCCGATGACGCCTATCATCTGGGCCTCGCGCCTGAGATGGACAATGTCTGGGTCGCGGCGGGCTTCAACTCGATCGGCATCCAGTCCGCCGGTGGCGCTGGCATGGCGCTGGCCGAATGGATGGACAGCGGTGAAAAACCGTTCGATCTGGGAGACGTGGACATCAGCCGGATGCAGCCGTTCCAGGGAAATAAGCAGTACCTGTTTGAGCGCTCGAAAGAGACGCTAGGCTTGCTCTACGCTGACCATTATCCCTATCGCCAAAAGGCCACTGCGCGCGGCGTGCGTCGGACCCCATTCCACCACCACCTGCTAGAACAGGGCGCGGTCATGGGCGAGTTGGCGGGTTGGGAACGTGCCAACTGGTTCGCGAATGAAGGGCAGGAGCGCGAGTATCAGTACAGCTGGAAACGCCAGAACTGGTTCGAGAACTCGGCTGCCGAGCATAAAGCCGTGCGCGAGAATGTCGGCATGTATGACATGTCGTCCTTTGGCAAAATCCGCGTTGACGGCCCCGATGCAGAGAAGTTCTTGAACTATATCGGGGGCGGCGATTACTCGGTCCCGAATGGCAAGATCGTCTATACCCAGTTCCTTAACCGCACAGGCGGGATTGAGGCGGACGTGACCGTCACCCGCCTGACCGAGACCGCTTATTTGGTGGTGACCCCGGCAGCGACCCGTTTGGCCGACCAGACCTGGATGCAGCGCCATGCGGGCAACTTCAACGTCGTTGTCACCGATGTTACTGCGGGTGAGGGCGTTCTGGCCATTATGGGTCCAAATGCGCGTACGCTGCTTGAAAAGGTCTCGCCCAACGATTTCACCAACGCGACCTACCCGTTCGGCACCGCACAAGAAATCGAGATCGGCATGGGCCTGGCCCGCGCCCACCGTGTTACCTACGTGGGAGAGCTTGGCTGGGAAATCTATGTCTCGTCCGACATGGCAGGTCACGTGTTCGAAACCTTGCACGAAGCAGGTCAGGATATGGGGTTGAAACTGTGCGGCATGCACATGATGGATAGCGCCCGGATCGAAAAAGGCTTCCGCCACTTCGGCCACGACATCACTTGCGAGGACCACGTCGTCGATGCCGGTCTTGGTTTTGCGGTCAAGGTCGACAAGGGCAGCGATTTCATCGGGCGCGAAGCGGTGATTGCGCGCAAGGAAAGCGGACCGCATAACCGCTTGGTTCAGTTCAAGCTGACCGA
The DNA here is from genome assembly GCF_947495585.1 of Ruegeria atlantica. Taxonomy (GTDB): domain Bacteria; phylum Pseudomonadota; class Alphaproteobacteria; order Rhodobacterales; family Rhodobacteraceae; genus Ruegeria; species Ruegeria atlantica_G. The sequence goes on from NZ_CANLZK010000008.1 coordinate 116,562, forward strand.
TCCGGAACCGCTGTTGTTCCATAACGAACCGATCATCCGGGACGGCGAGTATGTGGGCTATCTGTCCTCAGGCAACTACGGCCACACGCTAGGCGGTGCGATCGGTCTGGGTTATGTGCCCTGCGAAGGCGAAAAAGCCGCTGACGTTTTGGCTTCGACCTACGAGATCGATGTGTGCGGCGTCAAAGTCAAAGCCGAGGCGTCGCTCAAGCCGATGTACGATCCAAAATCCGAGCGCGTTAAAGTTTAACGCCAAGGTTCGACACACGGGGCGCTGCGGCGCCCCGTTTTCTTGGTACAAATCAATTTTCTTGATGCGACCGTTCACGGTTTTCGCAGTTTCCAAACCCTCCGGAACAGCCGTATAGACAAACGGTATCACCCGGAGATCCATGATGGCGGACGTCGCAACATCACCCCAGAATGAGGACACGCCAAAAGGATTGGCTCTGGCGGTGACCGCCTACGTTCTTTGGGGTTTCCTGCCGCTTTACATGAAAGCTCTGGCGCATATCGGGCCGGTCGAGATCGTGGCGCATCGGATTGTATGGTCGGTGCCTGTGGCCGGGCTGTTGCTGGTGGCGCTAGGGCGAACCGGGGATTTGAAGGCTGCCTTGCAAAACCCGAAAATGCTGGGCATGGCCTGTCTGACAGCGGCTTTGATCTCGGTGAATTGGGCCATTTACGTCTGGGCGATTGCCAGCGGTAACGCATTGGACGCAGCGTTGGGCTATTACATCAACCCGCTGTTCAGCATTGCGCTAGGGGCAATCCTGTTACGTGAGCCTTTGAATCGTACGCAATTGGCGGCAGTGGGGTTAGCTGCTTTGGGTGTTTTGGTATTGATCGTCGAAGCGGGTCGGTTGCCGTGGGCCGCGCTGGCCCTGACGGTCAGTTGGGGTTTTTATGCTTTCTTCAAACGCTCGCTACCCATCGGCCCCAATCAGGGCTTTCTGCTAGAGGTTCTGATCCTGCTGATCCCAGCCTTGGTCTACATCACTTGGTTGGGCGCAAAAGGAACCGGCCACTTTGGCGCTGCCGCTGGGGACACCATGCTGCTGGCCTGTGCCGGCATCGTCACCGCTGTTCCGCTGCTGGTCTATGCCAACGGGGCCAAATTGGTGCGATTGTCCACAATGGGAATCCTGCAGTACATCGCGCCGACGATGATCTTTATCACTGCGATTACCGTGTTCGGGGAACAGATCGATCGGGGCCGTATGATCGCCTTCCCGCTGATCTGGGCGGCTTTGGTGGTCTATACGATCCCGATGATCCGTCAGATGCGGGGTCAGCGCTGATGCAATAAGTCGGCCGCGGCCTCTGCCCACAAGCGATAGGCTTTGGGGCTTGGGTGATATCCGTCCGGAGCAGCCAGTGCCGGGTCATCCGGAAACTCCAATGACAGGTGCCGGGCTTGCGGGAATGTCGCAGCGGCCTTTTGCAATCCCCGATCCAGCCGGGCCGCCTGTCGCCCCAGTGCCCAGGCCAGCGGCTGGGGCAGAGCCGGAAAACGGTTCATTTGTGGCACGGCAGTAACCACGACACGTCGAACACCCAGGTTGCTCGTCAGATGATCCAGAAGTTGGGTCTGCAAAGCCGTGAACTTTTGCCGGGATACTCCACGCGTGACGTCGTTTACACCCAAGGCTGTGACGGCGGCGTCATAGCTGCCTTCAAGGCGGTTCAATCGTTCCAGCGTATCCTGTGTTGTGTGACCCGTCGTCGCCTCCAGTCGCCACTCCACGCTGTAATGGCGGGCCAACCGCGCCACCAGAAACCCCGAAAGCGCCTGTTGCTGTCGCCCCGCTCCCACACCCGCTGCCGAGCTGTCACCAGCGATGAGCAGCCGCAACCGGGGGCCGCGCCCTTCGCGCCCTTGGCGCGGGCCGGACGGTTCGGGCAGCAGCTGAGCGTTACGACGCACGGAAATCGCCTGTGCTGCCAGAACCGGCAACAGTGGGACACGCAATATCTGATCGGCGGCAATCGGGGCAGTCATGGTTAGCTGAGCGCGTTTTTGTATTCGAGGAAGCGGGCGTCCGTCATAACCCGAGCCATCATCGCCTCGCGCAGGGCACCAATGGTTTTGTAGGGGCGCATGACCACTTCGAAGTTTTGGATCAAACCCTCATCGTTCAACGTGATCAGATCGACGCCGACCGCGTCCAGATCCCCGACCTTGCATTGAAATTCCAACGCCCAATCTTTGCCTTCACCCATAATCCGGCGATAGCGGAAGTCGGAAAACACCTGTCCCACGTGACCCAGAACCGCTGCCACCGGTTCGCGTCCGGTCCAGGTGCTGTAGTACGTTGGCGGGGAAAACCGTACGTCTTCGGCCAGCAATTCGTGGATCAGGGTTTCATCGCCCTTGGCGACAACGTCTTGCATGCGCTCGATTGTGGGGTGCATGGTCTCTCCTCTGCTTTGGGTCTGAGAGTTGCTGAACCGATCCGTTCAGGCAAGGACGACGTTGCGGGAACCTACGCCGTGCGATAGGCAGGCGCGCATGAGCGAGACCTATGATCCCCCGAATACGCCGTTGGATGTGCTGCATGAGGATGCACAGCTGATCGTGGTGAATAAGCCCTCGGGTCTGTTGTCCGTGCCGGGGCGTGGCGCGCATCTGGCGGATTGCTTATTGACCCGCGTGCAAGCGGCGTTTCCACAGGCTTTGCTGGTGCATCGGTTGGATCGGGATACCTCGGGTGTCATGGTGTTTGCCCAGTCACCGCACGCTCAGCGTCATCTGAGCATGCAGTTTGAAAAACGCCAGACCCGCAAAGCCTATGTTGCGCGCGTTTGGGGGCGTGTCGAGCAAAAGACCGGAACCGTCGATCTGCCGTTAATTGTGGATTGGCCCAATCGCCCGCTCCAGATGGTCTGTCACGAGACTGGAAAATCCGCCGTCACGGATTGGCGGTTTGTGAAATTCGAAGGTGAGACAACGCGCGTCCGGTTGTTTCCCAAAACGGGCAGGTCGCATCAGCTGCGCGTTCATATGCTGGCGCTGGGCCACCCGATTCTGGGCGATCCATTCTACGCCGAGGGCGAAGCGCGCGATTTCCCGCGTCTGATGCTGCATTCTGAGGAATTGCGCCTGAAAAGCCCCGAGGGCGGAGTTTCGATGAAATTCCGCGCCCCGGCTGATTTCTGACCTCAGGCCGTGCTTGTCCACAGCATCTTGAGGTTGCCCAGCGAGAACCGCTTGGTCCGTTTGCGCGGTGCGCAGGGCTGACGGGCAGCCATAATTTCACGTTCGATCTCGAACGCACGCAAAGTGTGATCCTGCGCCCAGCGGTCCAGTTTCAATGTCATCATCACGTGATTGTCGAGGTATGGCATGGTCGACCTCCCTTGGTTTGTTTTCCAAAGATCGCAGATCACTCCTGACACCACCCTGTCAGTGGGGTGTGCTAGGATGTCAGCAGACCGCCCGGAGAACCTTATGCGCCGCTCAACCCGACTTTTTGAAATCATCCAGATCCTGCGTTCGGCCGAAATGCCTGTGACAGCGGAGGCGCTTGCAGAAAAACTGGAAGTGTCTGCGCGTACCGTCTATCGCGATATCGCCGCTTTGCAGGCACAGCGAACCCCGATCGAGGGTGAAGCCGGCGTGGGATACTTGATGCGGCGGGGATATGACCTGCCACCGTTGAATTTCGACGCTGAAGAGGTCGAGGCGCTGTGGGTCGGGTTGTCGATGCTGGCGCGCACCGGGGATAGCACCCTGCAACAAGCTGCGGACCGTGTTTGCCGCAAGATCGACGCTTTGCGCGCGCCTGCAGATTGGCTGCAAGTCGCCCCATGGGGTGCACCGATGGATGATCCGGCCAAGGGGTGCGTGCCTGTCGTGAACTATCGCGAGGCCATTCGCTCTGAACGCAAAATTCGCATCACCTATGTGAATGCCGAAGGCGAGCGAACCGAGCGGATCGTCAGGCCCGTCGCCCTGATCTACCACATTGAATGCACGATGTTGGCGGCGTGGTGTGAGCTGAGGAATGGTTTTCGCCATTTTCGTACGGATCGCATTTGGGCTTGCGACGTTACAGACGATCATTTCTGCGGGCAGGGGGAGCCTCTGCGAGCGATCTGGCAAGACCAGAACCAATTGGATCCTGTTGAACGGCGGTAATTTGCCGACTTCACCCGATTGTTGCTTGAGCCTAAGATAAGGTAACGCGATATACTGCGCCAAACAAAGCGGGTTCGGTGAACGGGCCCCAGAGCAGAAGGTGATTTCATGACGATTTCCAAGAGTGTTCTTGCCGCAGGGCTGTGTTCGGCCATGTTTTTGGGGGCCTGTACGGACCCCGGCACGTTGAACCTGCCCTCGGACCCGAACCAGAACGCCAAGCAGGGTGCACTCCTTGGCGGTCTGATCGGCGCAGGTGTCGGCGCGATTGCCAATGGATCTGATCCGCTTTTGGGTGCGGTGGCAGGCGGTGCGATTGGTGCGGCAGGAGGTGGCCTGATCGGCAACCAACTGGATAGACAAGCCACAGAACTGCGTCAGCAACTGGCCAATCAGGGCATCATCGTTACCAACGCGGGCGACCGGCTGATTGTGACCGTCCCGAATGATATCACCTTTGACACCGACAGCGCGACCGTGCGCCCGGCACTGCGGGCCGATCTGGTCCGGGTGGGGCAGAATCTGGTGAATTACCCCAACTCGAACGTGCAGGTCATCGGCAATACCGACAGCGACGGCGACGCCGCGTATAATCAGGGTCTGTCTGAACGCCGCGCGCGGTCTGTCGCCGATATTCTTCAAGCCAATGGCGTAAGTGGTGCACGTATCTCGACCATTGGTCAGGGAGAAAATCGCCCGATTGCCTCTAACCTGACGCCCGAGGGGAAGGCCCAGAACCGCCGGGTCGACATCGAGATCATTCCGAACGGAAACACATAATGACATGGGCACTTTCGGGTGCCCATTTTTCGCACATTGACTGCGCGTCATCCGGTCTTTGGTGCGTGCGAAAGTTACGCTAGCTATTGGGAAACACCCGAACCGGAGTTTCCCAATGTCTGACCCCATACTTCTGAGCCTGTCCGGCTCATTGCGCCAAAGCGCGACCAACCGCAAATTGCTGCGCGAAGCGGCACGGTTGTTCGAGCCGGGAACGCATATCGAAGCTGATCTGAACCTGCCGCTTTATGATGGTGATCTTGAGGATGGCGAGGGTATTCCTGCCGCAGTGCAAACCTTGTCCGATCAGATCGCGCAGGCTGATGCCGTGATCATTTCGACCCCGGAATATAACAAAGGCCCGTCGGGTGTTCTGAAAAACGCTTTGGACTGGGTCAGTCGAACCGATGGCCGTCCCTGGGCCGACAAACCGGTTGCCGTGATGTCAGCTGCCGCAGGACGCGCAGGTGGCGAGCGGGCGCAGATGGTTCTGCGCGGCTATATGGTTCCGTTCCAGCCTCGTATCCTGCAGGGGCCAGAAATTCATCTGGCCAGCAGCTCGAACGAGTTTGATGAGCAGGGGAAATTGTTGAGCGACCGTTACGAAAGCTCTCTGCGGACACTCATGCAGAAACTGCGTGCTGAGGCTGGGTTCTAAGATCGAGAGGCTGCTTGCCGGGTCTGGTCCGACTGCATAGTCTGCCGCCATGACTGACGAAATACAGACCGATGTGATGGACCCGGCCCGCGCCTCTGCGCTGCTGGCTGCGCTTGGATCCAACGACAGGGTCGCAGAAGGCGATCAACTGCCGCCGTTCTTTCACCATCTGTATTTCTGGTCGCCTCAGCTGCCTGCCAGTTTGGGTCGGGACGGGCATCCAAAGGTTGGGGGCGGTCTGATCCCCGATATGGGCTTGCAACGTCGGATGTGGGCCGGGGGACGGTTGCAGTTTCACGGGCCGCTGGTCGCGGGCTCAAAAGCCGTGCGCCGGTCTGTTCTTGAAAGTGCGGCGACAAAAACCGGACGGACGGGACCGCTGGGGTTTGTTACCCTGCGACACGAGATTTCTCAGGACGGTCAATTGTGTCTGAGCGAATGGCAGGATCTGGTTTATCGGCCTGACCCTTCGGATACTGACATCAAGCCCAAGGCACCCGTGGCCCGTACCGATGAAACCCACAGGCGAGACGTCACCTTCGACAGCACATTGCTGTTCCGATACTCGGCGCTGACCTTCAATGGACACCGTATCCATTACGATCTGGACTACGCGCGGGATGTCGAAGGCTATGACGGCCTGGTCGTTCATGGCCCTTTGCTGGCACAATTATTGATGCTGTTTGCCGAGGATCTGGCAGGTCCCTTGGCTCAGTTCTCATTTCGCGCGTCATCGCCGCTAATGCACTCTGAGACGGCGACCTTGTGCCGGAATGGCCAAGCGATGTGGGTGCGCGGACCAGATGGGCGGCAATGCATGTCCGCCGAGTTTGTCCCGCGATCAGAGTGATGCTTCGGGTCTGAAATCACTTGGGATCGCGTCCCGGTTCTCAAGAACCAGATCCGCCACGACCTCAGCTACTTTCGGGGCCATGCCAAAGCCGATCTTGAAACCACCATTGGCGATGAATTGACCTTTGTGTACCGGGTGCGCGCCCAGCATCGGTGCGCGGCTTTTGCTGCGCGGCCGTACACCCGCCCATCGTTCGATGACCTCTGCGCCATGCAGGACGGGAACGGCCCGCATCGCCCGGTCCAAAACGTCATCCAGAGCTGCATCCGTGCTGGTCGGGTCGTCATAGTCACGCTCCGAGGTCGAACCAATTGCCAACGTCCCGTCCGCATGCGGTATGAAGTGGATTGTGTCCGCAAACAGTTGTGGAACCTCTCCCGCATCAAACCGCAGAAGTGCGGCTTGACCCTTGACGCCGTTGCCTACTGTTTTGCCAAAAGCCTCGGTCAGTTCCTGCAGACCGGCAAGGCCGGTGGCATGGACAACCTGTCCGCGATCTGATGCGTCGGCTACGACCTCGACGCCCATCACCGCCAGTGCGGCAACCAAGGCAGCACAGGCCCGGCGCGGATGCGTGCGAGCGCTGAGTGTATCATGGATGACAAACCCTGTGGGGCTGGGCGGGCACCATGCGCCAACTTCTGCAGTTTCGACGACCCGCCATTCAGCCCGACCCTGCCACAGCTCGGCCGCCGTTTCCGCGCGCGCATGGGCAAGATCCAGTGTTCGGGTGTCGGCGATGGGTTGCAGCCGTCCCAGCCGCGCATATCCGGGTGAGACGCCGCCTGTGGCCTCGACCTGTTTCCAGAATGGTTCGGCCATGATCAGGCTGTCGAACTGAAACGCCTTCTTGGCATTCCAGTTTTCGGGCACATGCGGCGCCAGTGCACCAACCAGGCCACCGCTGGATCCGGCTCCGGGACCAAAAGGGTCGACGATCTGCACTTTTGCGCCTCGCCGTGCGCAAGTCCAGGCGATTGACAGGCCGAAAATCCCTGCACCGCGCACCGTCACATCGACCATTGCCATTCCCCTTTACCTTGTTCAGTGTCGCGCCGCTTAGCTACAGGATTCCCCGATGGCAGACCAGCGCGCCGAACTGACATGGACTGAGGATCAGATCCCGGTCTCGGATCGTTTCGACGATCCGTATTACTCGTTGCAAAACGGGCTGGAAGAGACGCGGCATGTGTTTCTGGCGGGCAATGAGCTGCCTGCGCGGTTCGCACCTGGCTTCCACATTGCTGAATTGGGCTTTGGCACCGGGTTGAACATGCTGACTGTCTGGTCAGAGTGGGAGAGATCGGGCGAGACCACGCCCCTGTCCTTTACCAGTTTTGAGGCCTATCCGATGGGCCCCGCGGACATGTCCCGAGCGCTGGTGGCCTTTCCTGAACTTGCGCCTTGGTCTGACCGGTTCCTTGCGCAATGGGAGGGCGGCACATGTGATTTGGGCACCCTGCGGCTGGAGGTTGTTGAAGGCGATGCGCGTCAAACCCTGCAAGCATGGGTAGGTGCCGCCGATGCGTGGTTTTTGGATGGGTTCTCTCCGGCTAAAAACCCCGAATTATGGGGTGCAGACCTGATGCAGCAAGTCGCCGACCACACGGCCACTGGCGGAACGGCGGCGACGTATACCGCCGCCGGGTTCGTGCGGCGGGGGCTTGAGGATGCCGGTTTCACCGTTACGCGCGCGCCCGGTTATGGCCGCAAGCGCCATATGACCCGGGCAATCAAATCATGACGCAGCAGAACAATTCGCGCGCCGGGATTGCGTTGATGGTCGGGGCGACCATCGTCTTTGCGCTGCAGGACGGTATTTCGCGCCATCTAGCGGGAACATACAACACATACATGGTCGTGATGATCCGCTATTGGTTCTTCGCCGCCTTTGTCATCGCTTTGGCCGCACGTGCGCCCGGCGGATTGAAGACCACCACCCAGACGAGCCAGCTCAAGCTGCAGATATTTCGTGGCCTGCTGTTGGCGGCCGAGATCTGCGTCGCGGTGTTCAGTTTCACTGTGCTGGGCCTGATCGACACGATGGCCGTATTCATCTGCTACCCGTTGTTGATCGCCGCGCTTAGCGGGCCGGTATTGGGCGAACAGGTCGGCTGGCGACGCTGGGCCGCAATCGGCGTTGGGTGCATCGGTGTTCTGATCATCCTCCAGCCCGGTGTGGGTGTCTTTAACCCTTGGGCCATTGTACCGCTGATCTCGGCATTCATGTTTGCAGTCTATGGTCTGTTAACCCGTTACGTGTCCCGCCGGGACAATTCCGCCACCAGCTTTTTCTGGACAGGCGTCAGTGGTGCCGTCGCCATGACGCTAGTGGGAATGTGGTTCTGGGAGCCGATGGCCCAGACGGATTGGGCCTGGATGGCGCTGCTATGCGTGAGCGGCGTTCTGGGACACTGGTTGCTGATCAAATGCTATGAGATGGCCGAGGCCAGCGCGGTGCAGCCCTTCGCCTATTTCCACTTGGTCTGGAGCGCGATCCTGGGAATCTCGGTCTTTGGTGAAACGCTGCGCCCCGAAGTGGTCATAGGCGCAGCGCTGGTTGTCGCCGCCGGGCTGTTCACCCTATGGCGCGAAAGACGCCAGCGTTGACCCGATTAGTTCCTGCGAGAACGGGATCGGCAAGGCAGGTTGGCCAAGACGGGCGCGATAGACCGGTAGGCTTTCCGACACACGCATCACGTAGTTGCGGGTTTCACTGAACGGGATCGCCTCAATCCAGTCGACCACGTCGATTTCACCTGCGCGCGGGTCGCCATAGCGATCCATCCACGACATCGGCCGACGCGGACCTGCGTTATATCCGGCTGCCATCATCACGACGTTTCCGTTGAAATCAGCGGCCAGACCGGACAGGTAATTGGCACCCAGCTTGGCATTATATTGCCAATCCGAAGTCAGCTTGACCGTCTTGTGGCCGCTTAGGATACCCAATTCCTTGGCAACAAGCTTTGCCGTGGCCGGCATGACCTGCATCAGCCCGCGCGCGCCGGCTCCACTGATCACAACGGGGTCAAACTCGCTTTCCCGACGGGCAATGGCCAGCGTCATTTCCTTGGCCATGGGCAAACCCATGTCGGCCACCGGATGCACCGGGTAATAGGCGGCTGGCAAAACCAGGCCGACTGTTGCAGCGCGTTTGGCGATCATCACGGCCAGATGCGGCTGCTTCAACTCGATCACCAAATCGCCCAGCTGATTGGCCTGAACTGGGTCCAACCCTTCAACCAGATGGGTCAGGAACCGTTCAGACAGGGTGTCTTCGTCAGCCTTCAGCAGCAGTAGCCCCGCCTCCAGCACACTTGAATTGGCGAACTCAGCTTGCTTCCAGTGTGGCGCCCGGCGGGGGGTGGCCAGTTCACTATCGAAAGGACGCCCGATCTGCTCCGCCGCCAGCAAGCCGTAGAAAGAGGATTGATAATCTGCACCCATCGCATAGGCGTCATAGGCTTTTTCGGCGTCACCATGGGCCGCATAGGCACGACCCAACCAATACCCGGCGCGTCCTTTCGAGATCGGCGATTTCACCGCGTCCGAGAAGTTCTGGAAATGCCGGATCGCGGTCGCAGGATCATTCAGCTTCCGCAAGGCCAGAAACCCGGAAAGCCACTCCAGATCCGCATAGCCATAGCCCATTTCTGGCGTCATGTGGTGATTGGCAGCAATCTGATACGCGCGGTTCTGATCCCCATTTCGCATCTCAAGTCGGGCCAACCGGCGGCGGCCTTCGGCCCATTTGTCAGGTTCTCCCAACGCATCAGGGCCGGAAGAACGCTCCAGCATCAAGTCAATCGCGCTGTCGTCCAACTCTTTCTTGTCACGCCAGACGAACCTGTCAAAAGCCAAGCCCGGTGAATCACCCAGCGATTTCGGAACTGCCGCCACCTTGCCGTCGACGCCGGGTTGCCGTTTCTGAAGGCCGATCCGCGCCTCAGCCAGTTTACGCTGATCAGCGCTGACCAGCGGCAGCATCTGACCTGCGCTGACAAGGTGGTTGTCCCATAGCATCCGATCCAGACGGGCAGCGTGATGGGGTTTCAGAAGTTTTCCAAAGTTCTCAAGATAGTCTTTTTGCAGACCCGAGCCCATTGGCATCGTCCGCCAGGCCGCGACGATATCGGCTTCAGCATCTCCCTGACGCCCCTTTGCCTTCAATGCGACTGCATAGTTCAATGCACCCTCTGCGGTTTGCGGCGGCTGTTCGGCATAGAATTTAAGAACGCGGTCCGGATCAGCACCAGTAAAGGCGGGCTCACTTTTGCGCCGCAACCAGGCGAGACCCGGCCAGTCTGGACGACGATCCAAAAACACCAGAACGTCACCCGAACTGCCAAACCCTTCGCGAAGCCAGTGCCAGACGATGATGTCCCGAGACACTGAGCCCCGCGCACCAGAAACACGCAGGGCTTCATTCCAGTCCCCCTTGCGCATTTCATTCATACCGGCCCGCAGATCACCTGCGGCGTCGGCCCGCACTTGTGTGCCCGAAATCAGAATTACGACCGTCAAAAACGCCAGAAAGCGTGTCATCCCTTGCATTTCCCAACCAACCAAGGATACAGCCATTCAGGATAAAGCTTGCGCCGTCGGGTTCAACTCAAGAAAGATAGATTTCTGGCAAACCGAGGCGTAAAAATTACAAACTGCACCTAAGGAGCGTGTCATGTTCAAAGGCTCTATGCCAGCCCTCGTCACACCGTTTAGCAACGGCGAGTTGGACCTGAAGACGCTCAAACACTTGGTGGAATGGCAGATTCAGGAAGGCTCCACCGGACTGGTTCCCGTTGGCACCACCGGCGAAAGCCCCACCTTGAGCCACGAAGAACATGAAACTGTTGTGGATGAGGTTGTAAGGGCTTCAGCTGGCCGTGTTCCCGTGATCGCAGGTGCTGGGTCAAACAACACTGTCGAGGCCATCCGGTTTGTGCGATTCGCGCAGAAAGTGGGTGCGGATGCAGCTCTGGTCGTGACGCCTTATTACAACAAGCCCACGCAAAAGGGTCTGCTGATGCATTTCCGCGCGCTGCATGATTGCGCGGATATTCCGATCATCATCTACAACATTCCCGGCCGTTCGATCATCGACATGACCCCTGAAACCATGGGTGAGTTGGCGAAACTGCCACGCATCGTCGGTGTAAAGGACGCAACCGGAGATCTGGCCCGCGTCAGCCAACAGCGCGCGTCCTGCGGCCCGGACTTTTGCCAGTTGTCAGGCGAGGACGCGACGGCGCTTGGTTTCAACGCGCATGGCGGTGTGGGCTGTATTTCGGTCACCGCGAACGTCGCACCCAAACTGTGTGCCGAATTCCAGCAGGCGACGCTGAACGGCGACTATGCCAAAGCGTTGGAGTATCAGGACCGCCTGATGCCCCTGCACGAAGCGATCTTTATCGAGCCCGGCCTCGTGGGTGCCAAATACGCGCTCAGCAAATTGGGTCTGTGCAGCGAAGAAGTCCGCTCGCCCCTGTCCGGGCTGGAAAGCAGCACCAAATCCGCGATCGACGCGGCGCTCCAACACGCCGGCCTTATCTAAGGCGAATTCAAAAAAACAGGCGGCCTCGAACCTCGAGCGCCGCCTTTTTTTGTTCCGGATCCAGACTTCATCTGGCTAAAAATATCCCCGGGGGAGTCGCGGCTAACCGCGACGGGGGCAGAGCCCCTATCGTTTTCCGTAATACAGTCCAACGACATGCTCGGCCTGCGCAAAGAAAAGCCAGCGCGATGTGGCAACGCCGGCAAGGTGCGACGCCACGGCCAGCAGTGCAAAGAAGTGGCCGAACGGCAGTAGCAGCAGGATAACCGGCAGGACAAACGCCAACACAAACGAGATGATGCGCAGCTTTTCAGCATGCTTGCGGCCAACGACGTGAACGAATTCACGAAGCAAATAGTTGGTGCCGGTATGAGGAGGCTCAAATGCGCGCACGGTGCCGCGATCGCCCAATCCGGTAGCCGTGCCCAGATTTGTGCCAGACTCCTCCAGCGCTTTGTCGCCCTTTTTCCAATACAATATCTGCACCAGCGCCGCGATCAGCAGCAGCGGCAGCGCTACCCGGACCTGCCCGGCCAGCAGGGCACCGCCTGCCAGGCTGAAGCTGAGGAACATGGCCGGAGTCAGGTTCATATTCCAGCGGGGAATGGTTTTGAGCTGCGTGTAGATCATCGACGTGGTGAAGACGGTCAGTAGCGAGAACAGCGCACCGATCCAGCCAAGAAGGCTCCAGCGTTGGTCCAGGAAGATCACGCCAATCGCATAAAGCCCCATGACGATCAGAGCGATGACCGCGCACCAGCCTTCGCGACTGAGCCAGCTGGTCTTCCATTGCGTAAACGCTTTCCAGGCCCGCTCGGGGTGGCCAAGGTGAAAGGTGGACGCCATCAGGCCGCCAACGGACAGGGCGTAGGCGATGGCGAAAAAGACAAAAGCGACCCAGCCAGAGACGTCTGGTAGACCGAGGCTCAAAAAGAACAACAGTCCAAAGCCAAGACCCGACAGGGTGGTGAAAATGATGACGGAAGGTGCTGGATGCATCAGAGCTTCTCCAAGGTCTTGTCCAGCCAGCTAAGGAACCCTTTGGGCTCTTCAGCGACCGGGGCCAGCAACGGGGCCAGGATGTCGATCTGATCTTCGACGTTATCCTTGGGCCTTGGCGGCAGGTATTTGTTGACGGGTTTGGTGCCCATTTCCGGCATCAGGTCCATGCCCCCGCGTTCGGCGACCAGTTTGCTGACATCGCTGTCCGCATCGCCCAGATCACCGAAGTGGCGCGCGCCTGCGGGACAGGTACGCACGCAGGACGGAACACGGTCCACTTCAGGCAGGTTCTCGTTGTAGATACGGTCAACACAGAGGGTGCATTTCTTCATCACCCCTTCGGCCTGATCCAGTTCACGTGCGCCGTAGGGGCAGGACCACGCGCACAGGCCACAGCCGATGCAGTCGCTTTCATTGACCAGCACGATGCCGTCCTCGACCCGCTTGTAGCTGGCCCCTGTGGGGCAAACGGTGACGCAGGGCGCGTCCTCGCAGTGCAAGCAGGATTTGGGGAAGTGGATCAGCTGGGCGTGACCTTCCGCCGGTTGCACCTCATAGGAATGCACCCGGTTCAGGAATGTGCCGGATGGGTTGGCACCATAAGCGTCCTGATCGGATAGCGGCGCGCCGTAGTTTTCCGTGTTCCAGCCTTTGCATGAGATGACGCAGGCGTGGCAGCCAACGCAGGTGTCCAGGTCGATGACCAGACCCATCTTGCGGTCGGTGGATGTGGGGAGCTGGGTCATGACTACCTTGCCTCCGCTTTTGTGGTGAGGGCGGGCTGGGGCGCTGCCCCAGACCCCGGGATATTTTTAGCCAGATGAAGCAGGGATCGGATCATTTGCCTACCTTCCATGCCAAATCCTTCGGTCCAGTTCCGACCGGAGATTCAATCGGTGGGAACTCCGGTTGGCTTTCCGCATCCGTTGGTGCGTCAGCTTTTTCGATCTTCACTTTCAGGTCGAACCATGCGGCCTGACCGGTGATCGGATCAGAGTTTGCCCACCGCAGACCATCGCCCTTGGGCGGCAGCAGCTCGTGGATCAGGTGGTTTAGCAGGAACCCTTTGGTGGCCTCGGGCGCGTCTTCTTGCAGAGCCCATGCGCCTTTGCGTTTGCCAATGGCGTTCCAAGTCCAGACGGTGTTTTCGTTCAGGGCCGCCATTTCCATGACCGGAACCGTGATCTCTCCATGCGGCGAGGTCACCTTGGCCCAATCACCGTCGCTCAGGCCATTCTCGCGCATCAGCTTGGTCGGAACATAAAGTGGGTTGCGGCCGTGCAACTGGCGCAGCCATGCGTTCTGGGTTCCCCAGCTGTGATACATTGCCATGGGGCGCTGGGTCAGAGCGTTGACAGTAAAGCCTTCGTTGCCGGTCTGGTCGGTCTCGTACCAGATGGGCATCGGGTCCAATGTCTCTTTGATGCGTTCCCGCAGGTGTTCCGGGGGCTGACGTTCGCCATGGCCTTCGGCGGCAAGCTGGAACTTGCGCATCGGCTCGGAATAGAGCTGGAACAGGTATGGCTGCGGGCTGTCATAGATGCCCATGCCGACAGCCCAATCTTGATAGGCTGTGTTCCATGGTTTGTAGTAATCCGCTCCTTCGGGGATATGGGCCACGTAGAAGCCGCCGTTTTCAATATAGCGGTTCAACTGATCGGGGTTGATCTCACCCCGGCCTTCCTTATCGCCGTTTTCACCACGGAATCCGGCAAGCGGGCCGATGCCGGGCTTGCGTTCGTGATTGACGATATAGTCGGCGTAATCTGTCCATTTGGCGCTGCCGTCTTCATTGGTGAACCCTGGCAGGCCCAAGCGGTTGGCCAGTTCGACCAGCGCTGATTGGAAGCCTTTGACATCCCGGTCAGGCTCAATCACCGGCCAGCGGATTGCGTCGGCTGCAGCATCCGCTTCGCAGATCGGGCGATCGAGCAGCGAGATACAGTCGTGGCGTTCCAGATAGGTGGTATCCGGCAGGATCAGGTCGGCATAGGCCACCATTTCCGACGAATAGGCGTCGGAGTAGATGATATGCGGGATCACATAATCGCCGTTTTCATCCTTGTCCGTCAGCATGTCCATGACACCCTTGGTGTTCATGGATGAGTTCCAGGACATGTTGGCCATGTACATGAACAGCGTGTCGATCTTGTAGGGATCGCCAGCATGTGCGTTCGAGATTACCATATGCATCAGCCCGTGGCTGGACATCGGGTTGTCCCACGTAAATGCCTTGTCGATCCGCGCCGGGCTGCCGTCTGCTTTCAGCGCCAGATCCTCTGGCCCTTGAACAAAGCCCAGATGCGGGCCGTCCAGCGGTGTATTCGGGGTCACCTTGCAGTGCGGTCTCGGGTGCGCCTCGACCGGTTTGGGATAGGGTGGCTTGAAGCGGAAGCCACCGGGGACTTCGACTGTGCCAAGGATAATCTGCAACACGTGCAGTGCGCGGCAAGTCTGGAAGCCATTGGCATGAGCCGAGACACCGCGCATCGAGTGCATGGCAACCGGGCGGCCGATCATCTTGGTGTGTTTTTCGCCGCGGAAATCGGTCCATTCGCGCTCCAGCTCGAACGCCTCGTCAAAGGCAACGCGGGCCAACTCTCCCGCGATGGCGCGGATACGGGTGGCGGGGATGCCGCACTGCTCGGCGATGTTCTCGGGCGCGTATTCGTCGTTGAGGTAGCGTTCTGCCATCAGATGGAACACAGGGCGGTGGGTGACGCCATCCTTTTCAAAGGTGGCCGACAGGTCGGGGCGGACGCCCGGTTTGTCAAACGCCGTCAGCTCGCCCGTGTTGCGGTCAACAACCAGTGGTTTGCCGTCCTCATCGCGCAGGAACAGACCCTTGGTGGGGCCTTCGGACGCGTCGACCAGAACCGGCGCGTTGGTGTAACGGCTGAGATAGTCCAGATCGATCTTGCCGGCCTTCATCAGCACGTGGATCATCGACAGGATGAACAAACCGTCGGTGCCAGGAGTGATCCCGACCCAGTCGTCAGCAACCGCGTTATAACCCGAGCGGATCGGGTTGACGCCGATCACCCGTGCGCCACGGGCCTTGATCTTGCCGATGCCCATCTTGATTGGGTTGCTGTCGTGATCTTCGGCAACACCGAACAACATGAACAGCTTGGTGTGATCCCAGTCGGGCTGGCCAAATTCCCAGAACGCACCGCCCATCGTGTAGATGCCGCCTGCGGCCATATTGACCGAGCAAAATCCACCATGGGCTGCATAGTTGCATGTGCCGAAGTTCTGCGCCCAGAAGCTGGTAAAGCTTTGGCTCTGGTCCCGGCCGGTGAAGAAGGCCAGCTTCTCGGGGTTGTCCTCGCGGATCGGCTTGAGCCAGCCAACGGCGATGTCCAGCGCCTCGTCCCAGCTGATCTCTTCGAACTTGCCCGAACCACGTGGACCGACGCGTTTCAGTGGCGCGCGCAGACGCGAGGGTGCATTGACCTGCATGATCCCTGCCGAGCCCTTGGCGCACAGAACGCCCTTGTTAACCGGGTGATCGCGGTTGCCTTCGATATAGGCAACCTTGCCGTCTTTCATGTGTACGTTGATGCCGCAGCGGCAGGCGCACATGTAGCACGTTGTTTTTCTGACCTCGTCAGAGACCTTGGGAGAGGTATTAATGATTGGCTGGTTCATTTCTGGTCCCTGTGGCTTTTGATCCGATTATTCTCATGAGCAGAGATCAATCGGAACAGTATTTCGCTTTAGCCGGATTTACGAGGCGTCTGTCCGGGTTTTGGATGTTTCTGCTTGCACGGCCGTAACCGCGATCATGTGCAGAACGTCCTCGGCGGAGCATCCGCGTGAAAGGTCGTTGGCCGGCTTCGCCAGTCCCTGAAGGACCGGGCCGATTGCTTCGGCACCCCCAATACGCTGCGCGATCTTATAGCCAAGGTTGCCTGCGTCGAGGTTCGGGAACACAAAGACATTTGCCTCGCCGCGCAGGGGCGAATCCTTGGCTTTCTTTGCAGCCACCTCGGGGACGAATGCGGCGTCAAACTGCAGCTCGCCGTCGATCAACAGATCGGGGTCAGCCGATTTTGCAATCTGCGTGGCCTCGCTGACCTTCGTGACTTTCGGATGATTGGCGCTGCCGCCGGTTGAAAAGGACAGCATTGCAACGCGGGGCGTCTCGTGCGTCAGCGCCTTGAAAGACGCGGCAGATGCCCGGGCGATTTCAGCCAGTTCCTGTTCGTTCGGATCAACAACCAGGCCGCAATCGGCAAAGATGTGCGCACCGCGAACCGTGTGGTGATCGCGGCAGTAGAGCATCAGGAAAAAGCTGGAAACCATGGCCGCGTCGGGCGCTTTGCCGATGATCTGCAAAGCGGCGCGCACTGTGGCCGACGTGGTCTCAACAGCTCCGCCGACAGTTCCGTCGGCATGACCGGTATGAACCAGCATCGCGGCATAGTTCAGGCGGTGTTTGATTTCTTCAGCGGCCTTTTCAGGCGTCATGCCCTTGTGCTTGCGCCGCTCGAAAAGCTCAGCTGCAAACGCTTCGGCATGGGGAGAGTCCGATGGATCGTGGATTTCGATGCCGTCGACATCCTGACCAGCCTGTTCGGCCAGCAGGGCAGTTACTTTGGCTTTGTCGCCAACCAGAATGATGCGCGCGACACCTTCCTTGCGGGCCTTCAAAGCACCTTCAACAACACGTGGATCATCGCCCTCAGCGAGGGCGATGATCTTGTCGGAGCTGCTAGCAGCTCCGAGAATTGTGCGCAATGGCTTCACGCGATTATGCCCCGGCCGACGTATTCATGTCAGCCGCGTCGATACCGGCAACACGGACCGGCTTTTTCATGGCGTCGCGACGGAAGGGATCGCCCAGTTCCTGGTTGATCATGGCTTCGATCAGAGTGGTGATGCCATTTTTCTGGTCGATGATCGCCTGGTTCAGGGCTGCGGTCAGCTCGTCCTGGGTGCGTGCAACGACGCCTTTCAGACCACATGCGGTTGCGATACCGGCATAGGAGACCTGTTGGTCCAGTTCGGTGCCAACAAAGTTGTCGTCGAACCACAGGGTCGAGTTACGCTTTTCAGCGCCCCACTGGTAGTTGCGGAAAACGATCTGGGTCACAGCTGGCCATTCTTCGCGGCCAATCGCGGTCAGTTCGTTCACAGCGATACCAAATGCGCCGTCACCCGAGAAACCGACAACCGGAACGTCCGGGCAACCAATTTTCGCGCCAACAACGGCAGGCAGGCCGTAACCACAGGGGCCAAACAGGCCAGGTGCCAGGTACTTGCGGCCTTCTTCGAAGGACGGGTACGCGTTACCGATGGCGCAGTTGTTGCCGATATCGGACGAGATGATTGCCTCGGTCGGCAGCGCCGCCTGAATTGCGCGCCATGCCATGCGGGGGCTCATCCAGTCGGGCTTAGCTGCACGTGCACGCTCGTTCCAGGTGGTGCCCGGATCGTCGTTCTCGTGGGTCAGCGAGCTCAGTTCTTGCGCCCAAGCCGATTTGGTGGTGGCGATCAGGTTCTTGCGGTCTTCGCGACCTGCTTCACCGGCGTTGTCGCCCAGGCGTTCCAGCAGACCTTCGGCCACTTTCTTGGCGTCGCCGACGATGCCAACGGTCACGTCTTTGGTCAGGCCGATACGATCCGGGTTCAGGTCAACCTGAATGATCTTGGCATCGGTCGGCCAGTAGTTGATGCCGTAGCCGGGCAAGGTCGAGAATGGGTTCAGACGAGTGCCCAGAGCCAGAACAACGTCCGCTTTAGCGATCAGTTCCATACCGGCTTTTGAACCGTTATAGCCCAACGGGCCAGCGAACAGCGGGTGCGAGCCGGGGAAGGCGTCGTTGTGCTGATAGCCAACGCAGACCGGTGCGGTCAGACGTTCGGCCAGATCGGCGGATGCGGGGATCGCGCCGGACAGAACAACACCGGCACCGTTCAGGATGACCGGGAATTTGGCGTCGGACAGCAGGGCTGCCGCTTCGTCCAGCGCTTCGTCGCCGCCAGCAGTTGCGGCAAATTCGACGATCTTAGGCAATTCGATGTCGACAACCTGGGTCCACATGTCGCGCGGGATGTTCATCTGAGCAGGTGCCGAGGCACGCTTGGCTTGCAGGATGACGCGGTTCAGAACTTCGGCGACACGGCTGGGGTCACGCAGTTCTTCCTGGTAGGCAACACAGTCCGCAAACATGCGCATCTGTTCCATTTCCTGGAAGCCACCCTGACCGATGGTCTTGTTGGCTGCCTGCGGAGTGATCAGCAGAACCGGGGTGTGGTTCCAGTATGCGGTTTTAACGGCAGTCACAAAGTTGGTGATGCCGGGGCCGTTCTGCGCGATCATCATCGACATCTTGCCGGTGGCACGGGTGTAGCCGTCCGCCATCATGCCGCCCGAACCTTCGTGGGCGCAGTCCCAGAAATTGATGCCTGCGGCCGGGAAGATATCCGAAATCGGCATCATGGCCGAACCGATGATACCGAACGCATGTTCGATACCGTGCATTTGCAGAACCTTAACAAAGGCCTCTTCAGTGGTCATTTTCATCTGAGTGTTCTCCGCACAATTGAAGAAAGGTTCGGGCACAGCACCCGCCTTTGATACGGTTTTGGCGCAAGGGGCGAAGCGGCGTTAGGGCCAGAACGTTAGGCGGGATATGTCCAGAGTCGTGCTAGGCGGACCGGATGGCGTCGGCGATCAGTTTCACGCCCGGCCCGATGCGGTCTCGGCCAATGGACGAGTATCCAAGGCGATAGAAGTTGTGCGGTCGGTGCAACCCATTGAAGAACGGGGCGCCTGGTTCGATATGGACGCCCTGGCTCTGCAGCTTTTGGGCAAGTTTGGTCGTGTCCACACGCTCGGGGGCCGACATCCAAAGCGACGACCCGCCCATGATTCCGCGTCCGGCAGCGGTAAGCCCGTACTGTTCGACTGCAGCATCCAACGCTTCGCGTCGCCGGGCAAGGGTTTTGGACATACGCCGAATCTGAGCATCATAATGGCCTAGGGACAGGAAATAGGCCGCAGTACGCTGGATATGGCCCGGCGGATGGCGCAGTACCAAAGAACGCAAGGCGCGGGCCTCGCGGATAAAGGGCTCGGACCCGACAATGTAGCCAAGGCGCAATCCGGGAAACAGCGACTTCGAGAAGCTGCCCACATAGATCACCCGTCCGTCGCGATCCATTGACTTGAGGGCCGGGGACGGGGATCCCAGAAAGGCCATTTCAAACTCGTAATCGTCCTCGACCACCATGGCGTCCAGTTCGCGGGCGCGTTTCAGCAACTCGTGGCGGCGATCAACGGGCATGGTTGCGGTTGTCGGGCTCTGATGGCTGGGTGTGGTGAAAATCACATCTGTTTCATCCGGCAACGCATCCGGGGTCAGTCCGTCACGGTCAACGGCCAGTGGTGAAACTTTGCAATCAGAGTGGTTAAGCAAATCCCGCAGCGCATAATAGCATGGGTCTTCGATAACGGCCGTGCGGTTGCGGTTCAACAGGATGCGCGAGGCCAGCCACAGCGCGTTTTGCGCCCCCATAGTGATCAAGATCTCTTCGGGGCGGGCGGCGATCCCGCGGCGCGGCAACGTGTGACGGGCGATGAATTCAATCAGCAGCGGATCATCCTGATCCATGTAGTCCCCAGTCAGAGATGCAAAATCCTTGTGACCCAGCGCACGGACCGCGCAGAGACGCCAGTTGGCGTGGTCGAACAATTTCCGATCTGCCTGACCATAGATGAAAGGGTATTTGTAATCGCGCCAATTACTGGGCTTGGGCAGCACGTCCCCATCCGAGAACCTGCGTGCCAAGGCCGTGTCCCAGTCGACATTTTCATCGCGTTTTTGAACAGGCGAATACTTGGGTGGCACGGGCGCGTTTTGCGACACGAAATACCCCGACCGGCCTTTGGCAGTCAGGTAGTCATTGGCCAGTAGTTCCGTATACGCCAGTGTCACCGTGATCCGGCTAACACCCAGATGCGCCGCCAATTTGCGAGACGAGGGCAGCTTTTCCCCAACGTGGAACCGGCCAGACAAGATGCCTTCGGCAATCATCTGCTGGATCTGCGCCTGCAGCGTGCCCTGTCCGTTCAGTTCCAGAAAGAATGTGTCGACCGATATTCCCATAGCGCCTTATAGGGTGGACTTAAGGTGAGGGCAATCTGGACTTAATCTCGTCTCGAGAATTCGTGAACAAGGCGCTTGACGAAAAAGAACGACTCACCTAAATAACTAGAAATCTAGTTTAATGGAGAAGTCAGATGTGGGAAACAGCTGCAGCAGGATTCTCGGCCATGGGCTCTGAAGCGCGACTGAAGGTTCTCAAGACATTGGTTCGGGCTGGTGAGGCTGGGTTGACCGTTGGGGAAATCCAGAACCGCACAGGCATTGCGCCTTCGACATTGGCCCATCACCTGCGGTTCCTCGCGGCCGGCGGAGTCGTCGAGCAAGAGAAAATCGGGCGCGCCACCATCAACTGCGCAAATTACGAAGAATTGAGAGGCCTCGCGCAGTTCATTCTTAGCGAATGCTGCGCGGACGAAGTGGGAAAGGCTGCGAACGATGGCTGAGCTGACACAAAACCCAAAGGCACCGGCAAAGGTGGCCGTTGATCTGATCAAAACCCCATGGGCAGTGATCGTAGCCATTCTGGCGCTTGTGGCCGTCCTTGACCCCAGCAACTGGGGAGAGGTCGTGACTTTTGCGGGCAAAGCCCTTGCACATACCGGCCAGTATATTCTGTTTGCCGTCTTGCTTCTGTCTTACCTCAAGGCGACAGGTGCCGAGGTGATGGTCGCGCGCGCCTTTGAGGGGCGCGAGACGCGGATGATCTTTCTCGCAGCGGTCTTCGGTGGCCTCGCACCGTTCTGTTCTTGCGAAGTCATTCCGTTCATTGCCGGACTGCTGGCGCTTGGTGCGCCTTTGTCGGCTGTTATGGCATTCTGGCTCAGCTCGCCCTTGATTGACCCACCTACCTTATTGATCACGGCAGGCGCATTGGGTTGGCCATTTGCAATCGGCAAGGCCATTGCAGCGGTCGCACTCGGTCTGTTTGGTGGCTTTGCCGTCCGTGCCCTGATGCGAGGTGGTGCGTTCGCCCAGCCTCTGCGCGAATACAAACCAGCTGGCTGCGGTTGCGGACCTAAAACAGAGGACAAACCTGTCTGGAAGTTCTGGCAGGAACCCGAGCGCCGTCAGCGCTTCAGGTCCGAGTTCGTTCACAACAGCCTGTTCCTGCTGAAATGGTTGGCTCTGGCCTATGTGCTCGAGGCGCTGTTGGTTAGCTATGTTCCCGCTGACCTGATCGCGCGCGTTGTTGGCGGTGAAGGTGTTGTACCCATTGTCATTGCCGCGTTGGTCGGGATGCCTGCTTACCTGAACTCCTATGTCGCGCCGCCGCTGCTGGCTGGCTTGATGGAACAGGGGATGAGCGCAGGGGCCGCGATGTCATTCATGGTCGCGGGTGCCGTCAGTTCGATCCCGGCAATGGCCGCCGTCTGGTCATTGGTCAAACCACGGGTTTTTGCGACCTATCTGGGGCTGGGGATCACCGGGGCCATCACCGCTGGCATTCTGTTCCAGATGATCTGAAACCAAAGCCACCCGGTGTTCTTACCGGGCGGCTTTACTTATCCTGCTTCGCAGTGGCGCGGCAGTTTGAACCGATACCGAGCCTCGCCACTGTCCACGTACACACGTTTTTCGATGCAGGCCGTGGTGCCAACGGTTTGTGAGACCGGAGCGTCGGTCGAAGTGACCGAGGTCGCAGACCCGTCCGGCAGTCGGACCGAAGCAATGACGCCGTTCTTGAGGTCCCCGTTGATGGGTGTCGCTGACAAGACGTTGACGGTCATAAATGCCTCATGCTCGTGCTCGCCGCTGTCGTTGAAGATCAGCAAACCAGCAGCGACGGCAACAAGACCAACACCGCCTGCCACGGGCAAACCCCAGGTCTTCAGGAAGGCATAGATCGAAACGGCGCGATGCGGTCCAAATAGTTTGGAAAGAACGTTCAGCATGGTTTTCTCGTAAAAAAGCCCCGGTCCGTTCAGGCCGGGGCTGTCTGTGCTTTAGGGGCGCGGATCGTCTTCGTCTTCGTCGTCGGCACCGCCTTTGGGCAGGTTGAAGAAGCTGTCCGCGTCGAGGATCGGTTCTTCTTCTTTCTCTTCCGCAGGTTCATCCGACAGCGAGAAGGTTTCCAGACCTTCGATGGCGGTCGGAATCTTCGGCGCCGCGTCCATTTCCAGCGACTGTTCGGTCGAAACCAGCTTGCGGCGCTCGTCATCGCTCATGACGCCACCTTCGGCTGCTTTCTTGGCTGCGGCTTTCTGCACGATCGCGTCCAACTCGGACTGTTTGCACAGACCCAGCGCAACGGGGTCGATCGGCTGCATGTTGGAAATGTTCCAATGGGTCCGTTCACGGATCGACTGGATGGTTGGCTTGGTGGTGCCCACCAGTTTGGCAATCTGACCGTCGCTGAGTTCCGGGTGGAACTTGACCAGCCACAGGATCGAATTTGGACGGTCCTGACGCTTGGACAGCGGGGTATAGCGCGGACCGCGCCGCTTTTCCTCGCCGCTTGCAGCGGGGTTGAACTTGAGCTTCAGCTTGTGCAGCGTGTTGTTCTGCGCGGTGTCGATCTCGTCCTGGGTCAGCTGGTTGTTGGCGATGGGGTCAAAGCCTTTCACGCCAGCGGCCACATCGCCGTCTGCGATGCCCTGCACTTCCAACTCGTGCATGCCTACGAAATCCGCGATCTGCTTGAAGCTGATCGTGGTGTTGTCCACCAGCCATACGGCTGTTGCCTTGGCCATAAGCGGTTTTGCCATCAGCCCGTCTCCTATAAATACATCTTTCCCGTCGCCGGAATTCGGCGGCCCCTTTTTTGGGACAGGTTTCCGTTGTCGGGGAACTTGGTCCGTATATAGTCGCGCCAAGGCAAGAAGGGAAGAGGCGAATGCGCTGGGTTATTTTGGGGCTGGTTTCGTGGATTTTCGGTGCAATGGCGGCGCTGAGCGATGGCGAAAAGGCAGGCGAGTTTGACTACTATGTCCTGTCGCTTAGCTGGTCGCCAAACTGGTGCGCCCGCGAAGGCGACGCACGCGGATCGGATCAATGCGACACCCGGCATGACCATGGCTGGATCCTGCATGGTCTTTGGCCTCAGTACCATCAGGGTTGGCCCGCCTTC
The DNA here is from genome assembly GCF_947495585.1 of Ruegeria atlantica. GTDB lineage: Bacteria > Pseudomonadota > Alphaproteobacteria > Rhodobacterales > Rhodobacteraceae > Ruegeria > Ruegeria atlantica_G. Next base: position 140,734 of record NZ_CANLZK010000008.1, read on the forward strand.
TGCCGCACGCCCGAGGCGCCGCCATCGCGCGCTATGTCACGCAAAATGACCGATATTCAGGGCAGTTCCGGTCTGGCGTGGCATCAGTGGAAAAAGCACGGCACCTGCTCGGGTCTCAGTGCGTCCGACTATTATGCGCTGTCTCGGCAGGCGTATGAGGCGGTTGAGCGTCCTCAGGTATTCCGCAAGCTGGATGCCTCGGTCAAATTACCTGCATCGGTCGTGGAAGAAGCCTTTCTGAAAGCCAACCCCGGCCTTGAGCGCGACATGATCACTGTGACCTGCAAGCAGGGCTATATAGAAGAGGTCCGCCTGTGCCTGTCGCGCGACCTTGAACCCGCGCCTTGTGGGCGAGACGTGATCCGAGATTGCACCGCCAAAGACGCCCTGTTTGATCCGATTCGTTAGAGTTTCTTATTCTGACAGTCGCGGGCATATTCCAACGCTTTGGCCGTGCCTTTCAGATCAATCGCCATCACCGTCTCACCCGCGGGGTTATAGACGGTCATGGTTTTGTTCTGCGCAATCGCATCCACGAAGCTGCGGTCGGTGAAAAACACGGTCGCGCCTGGCACATCGCGCTGATTGAAGCCGATGGCAGTGGCATCATAGCTTTTGCCGTCCAGATCGAACCGGATCGGATAACTCTCACCCTGTTTGATGTCGCCCCACGCCTTGTTGTAGACGGCGAAATACCCGCGATTGTCCAGCGCGTCATAGCCCAGCCGCACGACTGAGAGGTCCTGATAGATCGTCTGGATTAGGCACCCGTTGCCAAGCGCGGGGTCCATCATGATGTTCCAACCTTCGACAAATCCCTTGTCGATGAGTTGTTGGGCGAGCGAAGCGGTGGCAGTGAAGGTGGCGAAGAATAGGGCGAGAAGGCGGGTCATCTAATTTGTTCCAAAGGTGGATTTTGACGTTGATATCGATGTGAAAATCTTAAACCAATCAGGCGTAAGAAAATAGACAAAATACATGCAAGGCCCTCATACTATGAAGAATTCGCAAATTATTCTGATCGGCCTATCTACTTACATCGCAATGGCCTGGTTGTTGACCGGAAACGTGTTTCGTCCAATTTTCTTTCTCACTTTTTGGATTGACCGACTGGGCGCTCCTTATTGGCCTGCTCTTTTGCTCGTAGGCATCGGACTGAGCCTCATTATTGCTAAAGGAATGGGGCGAATTGGTTTTGACAAACAAACTACATTCGGTTTGTTTGTCTTTTTTTCAATGTGTTTATCCACTGGATTGATCGCAGCTTATGCAAGCTATCTGCGTTTAAAGGAAAGTGCTGCGTTTCAAGCAGATCGCGAATTCAGAAACTCCTTTTTTGCCAGCCTCAGAAATGCTCCCGCTGATTTCCAGTTTTTTTTGCATGGCGCCGCATTGAAGGACTGCGTGCCCTATACTTGGAGCTATAGTTACATGGCCTACGGTGAGCTATCTAAAAACATTGCAATCAATGTTCTGCCATACGAATGGTTGGATGAGTGTGCGATTGAAGCTGATCGTTAACAGTTTTCCAGAGTAACCATTTAATATTAAATAGAAAAAGTATCAATGATCTCGTCAAATTTCCTTCCGCGCCCTCAGCGCCGCCGTAATCGTCCCGTCGTCCAGATAATCAAGCTCGCCCCCAATCGGAACACCCTGCGCCAGTGAGGTCAGGCGGACCTGTCCCTCGAGCTGATCGGCGATGTAGTGGGCGGTGGTCTGGCCATCGACGGTTGCGTTCAGGGCCAGAATGACCTCAGAAATCCCTTCGGCCATCACCCGATCCTTGAGTCGGGGAATGCGCAGTTCGTCCGGTCCGACCCCATCCAGAGCCGACAATGTGCCGCCCAAAACGTGATAGCGACCCTTGAAAACTGCAGCGCGTTCCATCGCCCAGAGATCAGCCACATCTTCGACCACGCACAACTCTCCGGTCGCGCGATCCTCGCTATCGCAGATGTCGCAGATATCGGTGGTGCCCACGTTGCCGCAATTCAGGCATTCGCGGGCGGTGGCGGCCACCTGCTGCATTACGTCCGACAAGGGCGTCAGCAGCAGGGCGCGCTTTCGGATCAGGTGCAGCACCGCGCGGCGAGCCGAGCGAGGCCCGAGGCCCGGCAATTTGGCCATCAGATCGATCAGATTGTCGATATCGCTGTTCGAACTCACGGCGTGCGCTCCTGCAAAAGGGCCGGGCAGTTGTGCCCGGCCTTTGGGTCGTCAGGAGTGTCTATCAGAACGGCAGCTTGATGTCTGCGGGCAGACCCATGCTTTCGGTCAGCCTTGCCATCTCTGCCTGAGAGCGCTCGGCCGCTTTGGTTTGCGCGTCCTTGATAGCGGCCAGAATCAGATCTTCGACAACTTCCTTATCGTCGCCATTGAAAATCGACGGATCGATGTCCAGACCCTTCAGCTCGCCTTTTGCGGTGGCGGTGGCCTTCACCAGCCCTGCACCGGATTCGCCTACAACCATCAGGTTGTTCAGCTCTTCTTGCATGTCCGTCATTTTGGTCTGCAAATCCTGTGCGGATTTCATCATCTTGGCCATATCGCCCAGACCGCCGAGTCCTTTGAGCATTGCTTTTCTCCTGCAAATCGGTTTGCCGCCTAAATACGGATGCTGCCGGTAGGGTACAAGGGGAGAGCTTCTCTCGCTTGTCGTCAAGGTCTTTGGCAAGACCTTTCCTCCCGTTGGGCCCGGCAACGCAGGAGTGTTTCCACTTTGGTCGCTCGGATCAATCCTCCTCGAACGGGTCCCATTCGTCTTCGACCTCCGGTAGGGCTTCGGTTTCGACCTTGGCGGCGCGTTCTTCCGGGGTTTCGATCCGCTTGATGCGCGCTTTTGGAAACTGCATCAGAACGGCTTGAACCAGTGGGTGTTGTTCGGCCTGCGCTTTCAACGCCAGATCAGCCGCGTCTCGAACCTCGGCGATTGTTGCCGCGTCCCCGTCGGCCACGATTGAGACGGCCCATCGGTTTCCGGTCCAGCGTTGCAAGGCCGAACCAAGCCTTTGCGCCAGATCGGTCGGCGCTTTGTCCGTGGGCGTGAACTCGATCCGTCCCGGGGAATACGAGACGAGACGCACGCTGTTTTCGACCTCAACCAACAGTTTTACGTCCCGGTTGGTGCGGATCAGTTCGACCACGTATTCGAAGGTTGGATAGCGTGCCAGCGCGGTCTGGACGTCCTGGGCAAGCGCTGCGGTGGGTGCCCCTGCAGGCCCGCGTTGTGCCGAGAGATGCGCAGAGGACGTCGCCTGTGCAGGTGCATGAGTTGGCACAGCCACACCACCGCCAGGTCCCCCGCTTGGTGGGGGGGGAGGTGCATCCTGTAGTCGTTTGATAAGTTCTTCGGGGCTGGGCAAATCGGCCACATGGGTCAGACGAATGATTGCCATTTCGGCGGCCATCATCGCGTTGGGTGCTGCAGAAACCTCTTCCAGCGCCTTCAGCAACATCTGCCACATGCGCGTCAACACCCGCATTGGCAGCGCCTCGGCCATCTGTTGACCACGCGCGCGTTCATCCGGTGAGACGGTGGGGTCATCGGCGGCATCGGGCGTGATTTTGACCACGGAAACCCAATGGGTGATCTCGGCCAGATCGCGCAGAACGGCCAGCGGATCGGCCCCTTCGGCATACTGGCCGCTCAACTCGGTCAATGCTCCAGCCGCATCACCGCGCAGGATCATCTCCATCAGATCCAGCACGCGCCCGCGATCTGCAAGGCCCAGCATTGCCCGAACCTGATCGGCGCTGGTTTCCCCGGCTCCATGTGAAATCGCTTGATCCAACAGCGATGTTGCATCGCGGGCAGACCCTTCGGCCGCGCGCGTGATCAAAGCAAGCGCGTCTTCTGCGATCTGCGCATTCTCAGCCGCTGCGATCTTGTTGAGAAGGCCAATCATGTCTTCGGGTTCGATCCGGCGCAGGTCAAACCGCTGGCATCGTGACAGCACTGTCACTGGAACTTTGCGAATCTCGGTCGTCGCAAAGATGAATTTTACGTGCTCGGGCGGTTCTTCAAGCGTTTTGAGCAGGGCATTGAAGGCGCTGGTCGACAGCATGTGAACTTCGTCGATGATATAGATCTTGTAGCGCGCACTGGCGGCACGATATCGGACACTGTCGATAATCTCGCGAATGTCGTTCACACCGGTCCGGCTGGCGGCGTCCATCTCCATCACGTCGACATGGCGTCCTTCCATGATGGCCACACAATGCTCGCACTGGCCGCAAGGTTCGGTCGTTGGCTTGCCTTCGCCATCGGGGCCGATGCAGTTCATGCCTTTGGCGATAATCCGGGCAGTGGTGGTTTTGCCGGTGCCGCGAATACCGGTCATGATAAAGGCCTGCGCGATCCGATCCGCTTCGAACGCATTTTTCAGCGTGCGCACCATTGCGTCCTGTCCAACCAGATCTGCAAAGGTTTCAGGGCGGTACTTGCGGGCAAGAACCTGATAGGCGGGGCTGGGCGTTTCGGTCATGTCTGCTCTGTCAGATTCGTGTCAGAAATGCAGCGTAGAGACCCGGGCCGCCCGCGTCCACAGCAGGCTTTGTGGAATTTCGGTTTGGACAGCGTCTGTAAGCGGGATAAATAGGCTGTCAAAATCTGGTGGGCCGGTGGCAGTAGGAGCATAAGCTTTGGCAAAATTTGCGATCTACGCGCTGCCTGTTGGCTCAGGCACCTTGGCGCTGTCCCCCTTGCCTGGCGGCGGCGGTGGGTATGTGGACGATCTGAGGGTCATACAGGACTGGAACCCCGATCTGCTGATTTCAATGACCACCGAGGCCGAGATGCAGCAGGTCGGCGCAGGCGGTTTTGGTCGAGACGTTCAAAGCAGGTCCGCGACCTGGGTGCATCTTCCGGTCGAGGATTTTGGCACGCCGCCCCTGCCAATCGAAACTCTTTGGCCTCAAGCCAGCGCAGCCGCCCGGCAGGTGCTGTCCGACGGTGGACGCGTGCTGGTGCATTGCCGGGGCGGTTGCGGGCGGTCGGGGATGGTCGCGCTGAGGCTCATGGTGGAATGCGGCGAAGATCCAAACCACGCGCTAAACCGGCTGCGCTTGGCCCGACCATGCGCGGTGGAAACGGATCAGCAGATGGCCTGGGCCATGAAACCGGCCCAGAGCGATTGGTGAACTAGGATCAGGCCGTGGCTTGTTGAACAACCTGATGCGATGGACGCGGTGCAAGGGCCGATGCCTGAAGCATGGCGCAAGGCAAGGTCGCCAAAACACCAGCAGGCAGAGTGGAAAAGTCAGGGCCGAACATCATATCGGCGTATTCGTCCAGCGTGTCGGCTGAGTCGCTCGTGTTTGCCCCGCAATAGACCCTGATCCGGGCCGGGCTGGCGCGAAACCGTGCGGTGCAACCCTCATCGCAATGAGTCAGTTCGCTGGAGCCGTCCACCTCAAATTCGCTGGTCGTCATCGGTTGTGCTGTTGCCATCGCCTCGGCCAGGGCCCGAGCCATTTGGGCCAATGCGGGGCAGGTTTTCCCCGTTTTCTGGCACAGGGTGGCGGTGAACTCGTGGGTCGTTGTCTTCCAGATCATAATGCGCCCTCCGCGCGGTGAACGGGGGACGTGGAACAGGGAACTCAGCGTACTGAAGACCTGCCCGGACACCCCGCCCGAGTTTCGGTTTTTACTTTGATGGCAGGTCTCCTGACTTGCGGGTCATTGCTTAGCCGACCTTCCCAGCCTTTCGGCCAGTGGTATTTCGGCATTGCTTACCGCTTACAGTTGCGGGGGCAGTCGCGGCCTTGGTCCATTCCGGCATTGCCGGGCTGGACCGCACCGAGTTCCCTTTTCATCCCGCCCCAATATAAGGACGAGAACCATCACCTCATCGCTAGCGGTTGTAGGTGGCTTGAGTCAAGCGGGCTGTTTTCCATCGTTCAAGTGGACGCTTGGTCACTTTGAAAATCTGTTGACTCTAGTCGCGCAAAAGCGCCGATATGCCATATGTGAACCGAATAGTTCAGATGCTTGCGAGGGCACCATGTTGGACAACACTCCGGTCGTTTTGACCGAAGATTTCACGTTTTCTGCCGGAGAGGCCGAACTGTCGGCACGGCTGTATATGCCTGCCTCGGCACCTGATGTGGCGGTTGTAGTCCATGCAGCCACAGGCGTACCGCGCGACTATTACCAGCATTTTGCGCGGTGGTTGGTGGAAGAACAGGGTATGGCCTGTCTGACCTATGACTATCGCGATTTTGGCCACTCTCTACGCGGGCGCCTGCGCGATTCGCAGGCCACGATGGCTGACTGGGCGTTGATCGACATGCCCGCTGCCCGCGCTGAAATGCGGCGCAGATTTCCCGCGGCCCAGCAGTGGAGCATTGGCCATTCGGTTGGTGGAATGCTGGGGCCAATTCAGCCCGATATTGAACAGATCGACCGAATGATCTGTGTCTGTTCAGGTTTGGTGACGGTATCCGACCACCCCTGGCCGTATCGCGCACTGGCGACAATGTTCTGGTATGCCCACCCGCCATTGCTGGTTAAGGCATTGGGATACCTGCCGGGCAAGGCGCTTGGGTTCGGCTCGGACCTTCCGGCACGTGTCTACTGGCAGTGGCGCAAATGGTGCACCGCTGCACTGAGCTACGTGCCGGATATCGGCAACAGCCTTCCAGACGCCCGTTGGGCTGCGTCGGAAACACCCGTCGATCTGTTCACAATGGACGATGATCAGGTGGTGCCCCCGAACGCGGTTTGGCGCCTGGCCGAACTTTACGGTCCCAAAGCCCGCCGGCATCAGTTGTCGCCGAAAGACTTTGGATTGGCCGAGGTCGGTCACATCGGCGCTTTTGCGCGCCGAAATGCGGCCATATGGCCCCGGTTGATCGCCTGAGCCTGTACTTACAGCTTTTTGCGGGATTTCTTGTCCTGCATCACCGATCGTACCATCTTACCAAAGGCCTTGTCGCGCGCACGAGACTGCGCCACGGTTTCCGAGTTTCTCTCATCCTCGCGCCGCAGTTTTCGCCAACGCTCTAGCCGCTCTGTGTCAAGGGATCCGGTGGAAATCGCATCCTGCACAGCGCATCCCGGCTCGGCCTGATGCTGACAATCGGAAAAGCGGCAGGTTTGGGCCAATTCCAGAATGTCGGAAAAGACCTCATCGACGCCATCCTGAGCATCAAGCAACCGCAAAGCCCGCATACCCGGTGTATCGACCAACCAGCCTCCGTTCTGCATTGGATGCAACGCGCGGGCAGTTGTTGTGTGCCGCCCGCGCGCGTCGTCCTCGCGAATGCCGGACGTTGCCTCATCCAGACCAGTCATGGCGTTGACCAATGTTGTCTTGCCGACACCGGATGAGCCGACCAGTGCAGCGGTCTGCCCGGTGGAGCACCAGGACAGTACTTGCTGCACGTCCAGGGCATCCAAAGCATTGATTGGCAGTACGGTCAGAAAAGGCGCCAGCGACTCGGCTGCTTTGGAGTATTTATCAGGATCGGCGCAGGTATCGGCCTTGGTCAGAACGATCACCGGATAGCACCCGGCCTGGTGTGCCAAAGCCAGATACCGTTCCAGCCGGGCCAGATTGAAGTCGGCATTGCAGGAACTGACGATGAACAGCACATCCACGTTGGCGGCGATCAACTGGGCCTCGGCCCCGGTTCCGGCGGCGCGGCGTTCCAGCAGGTGTTGAACCCGGTTTTGATCATCCGCCAATACCCAATCTCCGACGGCAAAGTCGCCCGTCGGGTGGTTCAGGGTGAGCAGAGGTGTTTCACCGTTGATGTTTGCACCGATCAGACGATCACGGTGAACGGCTGTGATGCGAAAGGGAACGCATTTTGGATTGGCCGCATGTTGTGCGGCAAAGTGTGAGGACCATCCCAGGTCCGAAAGTGTAAAGGACATTGTTCTGCCTGTGTTCAGGTACAGCAAGCCGTCTGCATGGCGGTCGCGCATCCAGCGGTAATGTGTTCAGGCAGGTTTGAGGGTCGGCCTCAGAAACGCTCTGCCCAAAGGGTTTTTGCTACAATCATAAAAGCCCTCCTGCGGCTAACGATTCAAGTAAGTGAGAGGTTGGACATCGACCCAAGCGGGGCTCGTTGTGGCTGCTTCCTTCCGGACCTGACCAGGTTGGCGAGGCGCTCGCCCGCGCCAACCTCTCGAAAATCGATATAGGGAAGACACGCAGAAATGACAACCCGTCACAGTGAGAGTTGAATGCGCAAAAACCCTTCGGCATCCGTTCCAGCCAGCGTTGGGCTGAACTCTGCGATGTCTGCGAGGTGACGTTGTGCCTGTTGGCCGGTCTTCAACAGGACAGAGGATCCCGGCATGGGCGCAAAACGGAATGGGCAGGGGCCCTGTTCCAGCGATTCAGCGGGCATTGCACCGGTCAGGTAATCCTTTAGCGCGTGTTGGATCGGCAAAGCCGGAACGTTCATGATTTCGGCGTCCCGTATGATCGGAAAATGCCCGCCGCCGCTGGCCCGATAATTGTTCAGTGCAACGACAAAGCGTTGTTCGGCCGTCACCGCGTGGCCTTGGAAACGAAGATCTGAGATGCGCTGGTATGCCGGATTTACCAGTCGCCCTTCCGCATCGAACCGAGGCGGAGCGCTCAGGTCGATCACGTAGCTTAGCCCGAACAGAACATCGAAATTGTGTCCGGCTCGATCAGGATTGACCAATTCAGTTTGCACGCCGGGTTTCACCTGATTGAATACGCCCGCAGACATTTCAAGCCAATCTCTGATGTGCTCTCCTGTCACCGCGACCGAACGAAGTTCGTTTGGAAAGATGTTCAGATCAGCCACGTGCCGCATACGCATGACGCCCGCAGGAATGTCCGAGTAAAAGCGAGGCCCGGCGCGACCACCGAACTTCGAAGGTGCCACGGCAGACAGCAATGGTGTCGCTTCATGGGGTGTGCCCTTCAGGATCTGGCGCACGGCCGAAGCCTGTGCTGCGGCCACCATCGCAAGCCCGCGATCCTTGGCGCAAAAGCTGAAATAGCTGTGCAGGCTCTGATCCGTATGCCCAATCGGTTCCGCGGCCCGTTTTCGTGTTGCGGAATGCACATCTGAAAACAGCGCCACCAACAGCCGGTCTTCGGCCGCCGGGTCAGCACCTGAGACCGGGCGCAGTTCAGTGCGATGAGCCGCGACCGACCAGCCCTTTTCTGCCGAGGCAACCAGCGTCAGATCAATCACGCCAAGATGAGATCCGGCAGATCCCGGCATGACAACAGGTGTGCCATGCACCATACCGCCAGTGGCATCGACGTGTTCCAGCCCAGCGTGTGACTTCCCAGGCAGGGTCAGATGCGTGTGCCCGGCGATGATGGCGTCAATGCCCTCAATCGCGGCAAGGGGGATTATCGCGTTTTCAAGATCGGGCGCGGGGTCGACGGACCCCAGCCCCGTATGGGCAAGCGCGATGATCACGTCGCAGCCGTGGGATCGAAGCTCTGACACTTTAGTGCGCGCGCAGGTCAGAATGTCGTCTATCCGGACGTCATTACCCAGCCGATGAGATTCCCAATTCCGGGTCTGCGGCGGAACGACCGAGAAGACGCCGACGGTTAGCGAGGCTTGGTGCCCCGCGACCTCAACCCGGCGGGTTAGAACTGCCTGATCCTGCCAGACCTCGTTGGCACCCGGGCGATGAACATTGCTGCAAACCACTGGACAGGGGGCCTGCGAAAGGATGCTGTCCAGTATATCTTGACCGAACCCGAAATCATGATTTCCCAACCCGATCGCATCATACTCTAACGCGCCAAACGCCTGCATCAGCGCATGCGGCTTGTCAGCTTGCTCGGCGGCCATATCCCCAACGGGAGTTCCCTGCAGCGAATCGCCATTGTCAAAAAGCAGCACGGTTGAGCCTTCCGCCTGCGCCTCAGTTCTGGCTTCGCGGATCAGACTGGCGGTTCGGGTCAGGCCAATTGTGGGTTCAGGGGTGTCAGAATAGTAGTCAAAACTCCTCAAGTTCATATGAAGATCCGTGGTGCCCAGTATTCGGATCTGCACGGTCTGCGGAGGCAGAGAAGGGGAAGGTTTCAAATTTCTACTTTTGGCAGTTTTGTCTTAGTCATTTTCAACAAAAAGATTAATCACAGTGAATTGCAAGGCTTAGCTGTGTTCATTCGATGGCGACCTGTGGTTTTGGGGGTGAAATACCGTTGCAACCGATGGGCCGACATGGCAGCCCTGTGCGGGCAAGTCTAAGGATAACTTATGAAAAATGCGGAATATGTGACGTTTGGTAGCTCGGGGCTGGATCGTGCGGCGCATATTCGCGGGGATGCCGATGCGGTCGCGGGGGCGCGGGGGCATCCCAATGCAAAATGCCTGCTCTTGTGGCGCGGTAAGGTTTTGGTTCAGGGCGAGGCGCTGGATCAGTTGGGACTGATCGCCATGTCACATAAGCTGGTCGAAACCGGGCCGGGAGGTTTTGTCGAGCAGCCTGTATTCTTGGGGCTGTCAGACGATGCGCCGGTGTTTGCCTTTGATATTTCGGACTGGACGGCTGATGGGTTGGACCTGTCCGGTGTCGGAGGCTTTATTGACAAGTCAGAGCAACAGCACCCGGACTTGCCCCACGGCCATGTCTTTGCCGAACTGCGCCGGATCATGACCCGTTTGTCGACGCGTGACGCCGAACTCGCGGCCTCGGCCAAGGCGGTGACCGCATGGCACGAAACGCATCGGTTTTGCGCCCGGTGTGGCGCAGCCAGCGAACTCGCGCAGGCGGGGTGGCAGCGCAGTTGCTCGTCCTGCGGTGGGCAGCACTTTCCGCGTACTGATCCGGTCGTCATCATGTTGATTACGCAAGGTGATTCAGTGCTGATGGGACGTTCACCGGGCTGGCCAGAAGGGATGTATTCGCTGTTGGCAGGGTTTGTTGAACCGGGCGAAACGCTTGAGGCCGCAGTCCGTCGGGAAGTGATGGAAGAGGCCGGAGTGCCCGTAGGTGAGGTCCGTTACCTGTCCAGCCAACCCTGGCCGTTTCCGGCCTCGTTGATGTTCGGCTGCGCGGGTGAGGCGTTGTCGCGCGACATCACCATCGACCCGGTCGAAATTGAAGATGCGATGTGGGTTACCAAATCCGAGATGATGCAGGCCTTTGCCGGCGAACACCCCGTTTTGCTGCCAGCCCGCAAGGGAGCGATTGCGCATTTTCTTTTACAAAACTGGCTTGCGGATACATTGGACTGACAAAATACTGTTCTGAAAAGCGAGAGAACCCCGAACCACAATGCAGTTTACAGTGCGCGAAGATATCGAAGCTCCCATCAACTCGGTGTTCGAAATGGTGGCCGACTTTGACCGATTCGAACGGATCGCGATGCGGCGCGGGATCGAGGTCCGGCGGATTTCGGGCGAATTGGGCGTTGTACCGGGCACCAGTTGGGAGACAGAATTCAGGTTGCGCGGAAAGCCACGTCAGATTTCCGTGCAGATGGCCGAATGCGACCCGCCGTCTCTGATGCGGTTCGAAGCCGCCAGCAAAGGGATGAACGGCATCACCACGATCGAGCTTTTAGCCTTGTCGCAGCGCCGCACACGTTTAAGCGTTGATATGTCCCTGTCGGCCAAATCCCTGCCTGCGCGGCTGCTGTTACAATCTCTCCGGCTTGGGCAATCCCGGTTTCGCAGACAGTTTCAGTTGCGCCTGACCGAGTTCGCACGGGAAATGGAACAACGCCACATTCATGGTGGCTGATTACCCAATGCTTTGGTGGGAACGAGATGGATAGCTTTATTGTTCGTGAGGCGGTGTTGACGGATGCCCAAGGTATCTCAGAGGTGCTGCGGGACATCGCAGCGACCGGAAAGCGTAACAAGCGCTGCGACGTTGATTTTGCCCGCGAGCATTACGTGGCCGATCCCGACCGGATCAGATGCTCTGTTGCTTTTCAGGAGGAGCAGGTCCTGGGATTTCAATCGTTGAAATGGGCGGTCGAAAACAACCCATATGGCGCTCCGGTCGGGTGGGGCGTCATTGGAACGCATATTCGCCCGTTTGCCGCACGGCGCGGTGTCGGGCGTGCCTTGTTTCGTGCGACGCTCTTGGCGGCACGGGAAAGTGGCCTACCGGCCATTGATGCGACCATTTCGGCCACAAACGCCGAAGGATTGGCCTATTATTCGGCGATGGGCTTTGTGGATTATCGGGAGCACGAGGGTGCCCAGTGCAAAAGCTTTTCCGTGATTTGAGCCGAAGTGGCTTCAGCCGCGCGGTTGAGCCGCTGGGTAGACGCCCAAAATCTCGACATTCGTGGTGAAGTGTTCCAGTTCTTCCATCGCCAACTGTACGTTCCGGTCGTCCGGGTGGCCCACGATATCGGCATAAAACTGGGTCGCAGTGAACGACCCATCGACCATGTAGCTTTCCAGCTTGGTCATGTTGATGCCGTTGGTCGCAAACCCACCCATCGCCTTGTAAAGCGCAGCCGGAATGTTGCGCACCTGAAAAACAAAACTGGTGATCATGCCATGTTCTCCGCGGCGTGACATGTCGGCCTGCTGTGACATCACCAGAAAGCGCGTGGTGTTGTTGTCGCGGTCTTCAATGTGCCGGGCAAGAACGTTCAAGCCGTAGATTTCGCCGGCCAACTCGCTGGCCAATGCTGCTGAATGCACCTCGCCTTGTTCCGAGACCTCGCGGGCCGCACGCGCGTTGTCGGGGCTGACACGTCCCTTGATGTTGTGTTCTTTCAAAAACCCGGCGCATTGCGGTAGCAGAACCAGGTGCGAGTGTGCCTCGGTGACATCCTCTATTTTGGCCCCTGGAACGGCAAGAAGGTTGATGTGAACGCGCACGAACGCTTCTTCGATGATGTGCAGCCCGCTGTGGGGAAGCAAACGGTGGATATCGGCGACCCGGCCATACGTGGTGTTTTCGACCGGCAGCATTGCCAATTCAGCCTCACCTGCGCGCACCGATTCGATCACATCTTCGAAAGTCCGGCAGGGCAGGGCCTCCATATCGGGGCGGGCATTACGGCAGGCCTCGTGGCTGTAGGCGCCGGGTTCTCCCTGAAATGCAATACGTTTGGTCATTTGGTCGATTCCGTGCAACAAGTTCGATAATTGGGCGTTTAGTCGCGGTGTCTATACCTTGCCTCTTGTAAGGGGAAGCCTTAGACACCCCGCAGACAGCTGAAATGGACTCGCGATCAATGTTCGACACGATGACAGTTACCAAGGCCGCAGCAGGCCTGTTTGGCACCTTCCTGGTGCTGCTTTTGGCCAAATGGGGTGCCGAAGTGCTTTACCATGCGGATGGGCATGGTGAGACGGCCTCGTATATTATCGAAACCGAAAGCTCCGGTGAAAGCGCTGACGGCGAAGAAGTGGTGTTCGAAGACATGCTGGCCGCCGCAGACCCAGATAAGGGCGCGCGGGTTTTCCGTAAATGTACTGCCTGCCACAAGCTGGAAGACGGCGCCAACGGCACTGGCCCCTACCTGTTTGCAATCGTGGATCGCCCGGTTGCTTCAGCCAAAGGTTTCACTGGCTACTCAGCTTCGATGCAAGCCCATGGCGGCAATTGGACACCCGAAGCGCTGGATGCGTTCCTGACCCGCCCCAGTGCCTATATTTCAGGTACATCCATGAGCTTTGCGGGTCTGAAAAAACCGCAGGAACGGGCCGACCTGATTGCCTACCTGCAGACCATCAACTGATCTTTCGCTCAGTTTTGACGCATTCAAAAGCCGCTGCCCCGTGCAGCGGCTTTATTTTTTGTCTAAGTAAATCTTCACAAAGTGTTCACGCACTCTAAACTTGAAACTGGCAGTGCTGGTCTTTTAGCTGCCGCAAACAATATTAAAGACGTCAACGAGCAGGGGATGAACCACATGAAATCCAATCGAGTTACCGCTTTAGCGCGAACAAGGGATTTCGGACGCTTAGTTCACATTCTGGCTTTGGGGGCATTGCTCTGTGCAGCCGCTGCAACTCAGCTTTTTGCTGAGGAAAAGATCATCAAATCACACGGGTTCTCGGAATTCGGTGATTTGAAGTATCCGGACGGTTTTGCGCATTTCGACTATGTGAACCCGGATGCGCCACGTGGTGGAGAACTCTCCTATGCGGCGCAAGGCACGTTCGACAGCTTTAATCCCTATACCAGGCAGGGCCGGGCTGGTGCGAGGTCGGCAGATCACTACGAAAGCCTGCTGGTTCCATCCTATGACGAACCAGCGGCCTATTATGGCCTACTCGCCGAAAGCCTGGAGTACCCCGAAAGCTATGATTGGGTGATCTTCAACATCCGCCCCGAGGCGCGGTTTTCCGACGGCACACCGGTGACGGCCGAAGATGTGGTGTTTTCCCATAATCTGCTGCTGGACCAAGGGCTGAAATCTTATGCCGACGCAATTCGCCAGCGGATCCCCAAGGCCGAGGCGCTGGATACCCATCGTGTAAAGTTCTACTTCTCGCCAGATTTCCCCCGCCGAGGCCGGATTTCTCAAGTTGGGGCCACGTCGATTTTCTCTAAGAAATGGTTCGAGGAAGACCCTGAAAACCGCCGATTGGACAAGTCGCGGCTCGATCCGGGTATCGGCTCGGGGCCATATGTTCTGGATGATTATGATATCAACCGGCGCATCGTCTATAAGCGCAACCCCGATTATTGGGGCAACGATGTCAACGTCAACGTGGGCCGCAACAACTTTGACACCATCCGCGTCGAGTATTTCGCCGATTCCATTGCTGCGATGGAGGGGTTCAAGGCGGGCACGTTTACCCTTCGGCAGGAAAACAACTCGAAAAGCTGGGCAACGGCCTATGATTTCCCGGCAATTGCGAATGGTTCTGTCGTGCGGGCTGAACTGGCAGACGGAAATGTGCCGTCGGCGTCGGGCTTCATCATGAACCTTGACCGGCCAAAGTTTCAGGACCCCCGCGTTCGCGAAGCTATCCAGCTGGCATATAATTTCGAATGGACAAATGAGAGTCTGCAATATGGATTATTCCAGCAGCGCAGCTCTTTCTGGGAAGGAACGCATCTTGAGGCGACCGGCCTGCCCGAAGGGCGCGAGCTTGAGGTGTTGCAGGAGTTGGGTGACGCGCTGGACCCGGCCATCCTGACCGAAGAACCGGTCTCGGCGCATGAATCCCGGGCCGCCCGCCAAAATGACCGTGGCAACTTGCGCAAGGCGATGAAACTGCTGGACGAAGCTGGCTGGCTTGTTGGGGATGACGGCATTCGTCGCAACGACAAGGGCGAAGTGCTGTCTGTTGCATTTCTGTCCGACCAGCCAACGCTGGACAGGCTTATTCAACCCTTCGTCGCCAATTTGCGGGCAATGGGGATTGATGCGAGCTACAACCGCGTGGACAACGCCCAGTTCACCTTGCGCCGCCGGGACCGTGATTTCGACATGATTGTTGGCGGGTACCCGAGGTCGTTGCAGCCGTCGACAGGGTTGTATCAGCAGTTCGGAACCGAAGCGGCCTCTTACTCGGTCTTCAACCCGTCGGGTGTGCATGGCCCGGATATCGAACCGCTGATCGATAACATTGCCTCTGCCGAAGACAGCGAAGAGCTGTTTGCAAATGTCCGCGCATTGGACCGCGTCCTGCGCGCCAAGCGGATCATGGTTCCCACGTGGTATCTGGGCAAGCACTGGGTTGCCTACTGGGACATGTACGAATACCCGGAAAATCTGCCGCCTTACGCATTGGGTGTTGAAGACCTCTGGTGGATCAACGAAGAGAAAGAAGCCGAGTTGAAATCCTCCGGCGCCTTGAGGTAATCCGCCCCCATGGGAGCATATATTCTTAGACGACTGTTGCTGGTCATCCCAACCCTGCTTGGGATCATGATCGTCAACTTCACGCTGGTTCAGTTCGTTCCTGGCGGACCGATTGAACAGATCATCGCCCAGTTGGAAGGTGGCGGCGATGTGTTCGAAGGGATCGCCGGCGGCGGCAGTGACATCGAGCAACAGACTGGCGGCACGAATGACCGCTACATTGGTGCGCGTGGACTTCCGCCCGAGTTTATCGAAGAGCTGGAAAAGGAATTCGGGTTCGACAAACCGCCGGTTGAGCGGTTCCTCAACATGATGGGCAACTACCTGACGCTGGATTTTGGCGAAAGCTATTTTCGGTCCATCAGCGTAACCGACCTGGTGTTGGAGAAGATGCCGGTGTCGATCTCGCTGGGTCTGTGGTCCACGCTGATCGCATATCTGGTGTCGATCCCGCTGGGCATTCGCAAGGCGATTAAGGACGGGTCACAGTTTGATACCTGGACCAGTGGCGCGATCATCGTAGCCTATGCTATTCCCGGCTTCTTGTTTGCCATCCTGCTGTTGGTTCTGTTTGCCGGGGGATCTTATTGGCAGATATTCCCGCTCCGGGGGCTGACCTCGGACAATTGGGACAGCCTCAGCCTGTTTGGCAAGATCGTCGACTACTTCTGGCACATTGCCCTGCCGATTATCGCGCTGACGATTTCTGCCTTTGCGACGCTGACTCTGCTGACTAAGAACTCGTTTCTGGACGAGATCAAAAAACAATATGTAATGACCGCCCGCGCCAAGGGTCTGAGCGAAAGTCAGGTTTTGTACGGCCATGTTTTCCGCAACGCGATGCTGATCGTAATCGCCGGATTCCCTGCGGTTTTCATCGGCGTCTTCTTCGGGGGGTCGATCATCATCGAAACGATCTTCTCGCTTGACGGTCTCGGCCGTCTGGGGTTCGAGGCAGCCGTTGCGCGGGACTATCCGGTGATCTTCGGCACTCTGTTCATCTTTGGCCTGATGGGGTTGGTTGTCGGCATCATCAGTGACCTGATGTATGTGCTGGTCGACCCGCGCATCGATTTCGAAAAGCGGGAGGGGTAAATGGCACTTTCCCCTCTCAACCAGCGTCGCTGGCGCAATTTTCGTCGTAATGGGCGTGCATTCTGGTCGCTGATGGTCTTTTCCGTCCTTTTCGGCCTATCGCTATTCGCCGAGTTCATCGCCAATGACAAACCAATCCTCGTAAAATACCGGGGTGAATTTTACACACCGATCTTCAATTTCTACGCGGAAACCGAATTCGGCGGTGATTTCCAGACCGAGGCGATCTATCGCGACCCCGAGGTTCAGTGTTTGATCGACAGCGGTGGCATCGAAGACTGTTTTGACGATCCCGAGGGGATTATCGACGAAATCAAGGCCGGTACATTCCAGGCAGAAGGGTACGAGCGTGGCTGGGCCGTCTGGCCGTTGATTCCGTATTCCTTCAACACCAGCGTTGATCGCCCTGGTGCAGCGCCGCTACCGCCCAACGGGCAAAACCTGCTGGGCACGGATGACACCAAGCGCGACGTGTTGGCCCGTGTAATTTATGGCTTCCGACTGTCGATTTTGTTCACGCTTATGGTCACGGGTGTGGCCAGTCTTGTGGGAATTTTTGCCGGGGCTATTCAAGGCTTTTTTGGCGGCTGGCTGGACCTGATCTTCCAACGGATCATCGAGATCTGGTCAGCGACGCCTTCGCTTTACGTCATCATCATCATGTTCGCCATTCTGGGTCGAAGTTTCTGGCTGCTTGTCGCGCTAATGATCCTGTTCAGCTGGACCGGGCTTGTGGGTGTTGTCCGGGCTGAGTTCCTGCGGGCGCGAAATCTGGAATATGTGCGCGCCGCACGGGCGCTGGGTGTGGGCAACATGACGATCATGTTCCGCCATATGCTGCCCAATGCGATGGTCGCTACGCTGACCTTCATGCCCTTTATCGTGACGGGCACCATCGGCGGCCTGGCTTCACTGGATTTTCTGGGCTTCGGCCTGCCGTCTTCCGCCCCGTCTTTGGGTGAGTTGACCTTGCAGGCTAAGCAGAACCTCCAGGCACCCTGGCTGGCCTTCACCGCCTTTTTTACCTTTGCCATCATGCTGTCGCTACTGGTCTTCATCTTCGAAGGCGTGCGCGATGCATTTGATCCCAGAAAGACCTTTTCATGAGCCTGCTGGATGTGAACAACCTCAAGGTCTCGTTCCGTCAAGACGGGCAGGTGAGCGCAGCAGTCAAGGGCGTGTCCTTTACTGTGGATCGGGGTGAAACGGTTGCGCTGGTGGGCGAATCCGGATCCGGCAAATCAGTCACTGCGCTGTCGACAGTGTCTTTGCTGGGTGACAGTGCAATTGTTGAAGGCTCGGTCACCTATGAAGGGCAAGAGATGATCGGCGCGTCTGACCAGCACCTGATGGATGTACGCGGCAACGATATCAGCTTCATTTTTCAGGAGCCGATGACCTCGCTCAACCCGCTGCACACGATCCAGAAACAAATGGTCGAGTCACTGGCCCTGCACCAGGGTCTGACAGGTGATGCTGCACGGGCCCGGATTGTCGAACTGCTGACTAAGGTTGGCATCCGCGATCCCGAGGAGCGCCTGGACAGCTATCCGCATCAGTTGTCAGGTGGCCAACGCCAGCGCGTCATGATCGCCCTGGCACTTGCCAACAAGCCCGATATCCTGATCGCGGATGAGCCGACAACGGCCCTGGATGTGACCATTCAGGCGCAGATTCTCGAATTGCTGGCCGAGCTTCAGAAATCTGAGAATATGGGGATGCTTTTCATCACCCACGACCTTGGGATCGTGCGCCGTATCGCCGACCGGGTCTGTGTGATGAAGGACGGCGAGATTGTCGAGACCGGCGTGACCCAGGAGATATTCGACAACCCCCAACATCCTTACACCCACAAGCTGCTGGCGGCGGAACCATCCGGTCATCCCGATCCTGTAGCCCCCGACGCCGAAGAAGTGGCGCGCACCGACCATCTTAAGGTCTGGTTCCCGATCCAGCGCGGGTTCCTGAAACGCACAGTTGGCCATGTGAAGGCGGTGAACGATGCAACGCTCAGCGTACGCGCCGGTGAAACCCTAGGGATTGTGGGCGAAAGCGGCTCAGGTAAGACAACGCTGGCGTTGGCGATCATGCGGTTGATTGCGTCCGAAGGGGCGATAACCTTCCGCGATCAGGATGTACGCCGCTGGTCGACGCGAGAGTTGCGGCGCTTGCGCAAGGACATGCAGATTGTGTTTCAGGACCCATTCGGAAGCCTCAGTCCCCGGATGACCTGCCAGCAGATTATTGCCGAGGGGCTGGCGATCCACAAGGTCGACCCGCACCGCTCGCCACGGGAGCTGGTGACCGAAGTGATGACCGAAGTGGGCTTGGACCCGGCTGCGATGGACCGCTATCCGCACGAATTCTCGGGCGGGCAGCGTCAGCGTATTGCCATTGCACGAGCCATGGTCCTCAGGCCCAAATTGCTGGTTCTGGATGAACCGACCAGCGCCCTGGATATGACTGTGCAGGTTCAGATCGTCGACCTGTTGCGCGATTTGCAGCGTAAATACGGACTGGCCTACCTATTTATCAGCCACGATCTGAAAGTCGTGCGTGCGATGTCCCACAATGTGATTGTCATGCGAAACGGTGACGTGATCGAAATGGGGTCAGCCGAAGATCTGTTCGAAAACGCCCAGACAGACTATACCCGCGAACTGATTGCGGCGGCGGGCTGAAACCAGCCCGCCCGGGGCTTTCAGGCATTCGCTGTTTCGCGTGCCGCGGATTTTGGAACCGGGCCGCGAAGCTCTTCGTAATGATCGAATTGCAGTTTTACCCACCCGGTGCCGCGTGTCGCGCTTGCGAGGGTGCGGTGTAACTCGTCTTCGGCCACAGCAGGCAGTTGGGCATTGAAAATCTCCCATCCAGACGCGTTGGGGTTGCCTTCAAAGCCCAGAACCTGACCCTGCAGCGAACTGATCGTAGGCACCAGGTCGCCCACGAAATCCGAGGGCAAGTGGATTTCGGCGTTCAGGATGGGTTGCAGGACCACCGGTTTCGCCTGCGGCAAAGCCTCTCGCACCGCGTTCTTGCCCGCAGTGCGGAACGCATAGTCGGAACTGTCGACGTTGTGATGCTTGCCGTCGCTGAGCGTGACTTTGACATCCACAACCGGGAACCCTTCAGGCCCTTGAACCAGCGCATCCTTGGCCCCGTGTTCGACCGATGGGATATAGTTTCTGGGCACAGCGCCCCCTTTGACGATCTCTTCGAATTCGAACCCGGCCCCACGTGGGGTCGGTGCGATCGAGATCACCACATCGGCAAATTGTCCTGCGCCGCCGGATTGTTTGCGGTGGCGATGACGATGTTCGATCGGTGCGCGGATGGTCTCGCGATAGGCAGTCTCAACCGTCTGGGTCTCAATCTCGATACCGAAGTCTTCAGCCAGTTTGGCACTGACCCGGCGCATATGCTGAGGCCCTTGCGATCCCAGAACCGCATGGCCGCTCAGTTCATCGTGCTGCAGGTGCAGTCCGGGGTCGATCTCGACCAGTCGGGATAACGCGTTGGACAGGCGTACATCGTCACGCTCATGTGCCGGCGACACAATTTGCCGGTGGGCGGCCGGATGGGCCTCGGCCCACTCCGGTAACGGTGTGGCTCCGGTACTGTCATACAGGTTGCCGGGGTTGAGGTGGTCGGATTTCACAGCCAGCCCTATCTGACCAGCTTCCAATTCCGAAATTTGGGTTTTGGCATCCAGTGTCGTCAGGTTGCCAACCGTTTCGCCGCCTAAAGCTTCATGCGCTTTGACGCCCTTGCCCAGACCGCGCAGCACGATGATTTTTCCGATGTGCTTTTTGACATCCGCGAACCCGGCAATTGCACGCGCGTCTTCGGCTGCTTCGTCCCGCCCGGCGGCGATATTGAATTCTGGGGCTTCGTGACGCAGCGCTTTCATCAAACGGGTCAGCCCGTTGCCGTGGCTGGCAGACCCCAGGCAGGCCGGGATCAACTGGTGGCTTTGCAGAACCTGCGCGGCCAGATCATAGATTTCTGCGCTGGGCGGCTGTTTGTCTTCGATCAGTTGTTCCAGCAGATGATCATCGAAATCTGAAAGCGTCTCCAGCAATTCGGTTCGGGCTTCCTGTTCCCGGTCTTCAACGGACTGCGGAAGTTCGATCAGGGCCGAGGGTTGCCCTTCCTGATACTTCCATGCCCGTTCCGAGATCAGGTCGACCGCGCCGATGATCGCCTCGCCATCGCGGATTGGAACCTGCCGCAATGCGATGTGGTGTGTGCAGTAGGTTTGCAGAGCGGCGATGATATCGCGGATACGTCCGTTTGGGGTGTCCATGCGATTGATGAACAGAAAGCAGGGAATACCCGCCTCTTCGACCAGCCGCAGATAAGGGGCGCAAAGCACGGCGGCGTCCGGGTCGGGCGGTACGACGACGACAGCAGCATCCGAGATCGCCATGGCAGGGCCTACATAAGCCATGGTGTCGCTGCCACCATTCACGTCGATGGCACACCAGGGTTCGTCCAAGTAAGAAAAACCGTGCAAATGCACGGTTCCGGAAACGTCGAATGTGGTTGGCCGGCTATCAAGGCGGCTGATGGCCTCGACCAGTGTTGTTTTGCCCGAGTGGCTGGGGCCGAGGACAGAAAAAACGCGCATAGATGCAGTCCCTCTTTCAAGTTGCAGAACGGCTGCACGAAAAAGGCGGTCGAGCGCGAACGCGTCGGCACATACTGTCTGGTACTCTGCCTGCCTCAGGCACGGGGCGGATTTCCACCCGCCCTACAAGTGTGGGGAAAACCCACCCTCCGCGTCAAGTCCTGTCCTGCGTCGGTATCAGATCGCCGAACTGTGTCCCGCCTTGCTGAGATCATAGGCGTCAAAGGTGCGGGCGATCATTCGGGTTAGCGCGCGCGCCTCGGGCGGGATGAACAGGCCGTCTTCAGAGACGCTTAGCAACCCATCGAAGGTTGTGTTTGCGGTCTGGTACATCCCCTGCAATTCCGCGGCGGTGATGTCGTGGTCGCGCAAAATCTCGGCGGTATCTATACGGAAATCGCACATCAACGCTTCGATCAATCGGGCGCGCAAGACGTCTTGGCCTTTGAACAAGTGCCCACGGGATATTGAGAAGCGGCCTTCGCGGATCGCTTTGGTATGCGCCGACGTCGCGGGTGCGTTCTGGGCGTATCCTTGCGGGAATCGCGAGATCGAGCTTGCACCAATCCCGATCAAAACGTCGGACTGATCGTCGGTGTAGCCCTGAAAGTTGCGCTTTAGCCTTCCCGTGTTCAGTGCGTGCGTCAGCCCGTCATCCTGCGTGGCAAAGTGGTCAATGCCGATTTCGGTATACTTGTCCCACAGGAACAGGCGCCGGGCCGTATCGAACAGATCCAGGCGGTCTTCGGGCGTTGGCAGGGCATCCGTCGGGATCAGCTGTTGCCGCTTGGCCATCCAAGGCACATGCGCATACCCGTACAACGCCACCCGGTCCGGGCTGAGCGACAGCAATTTCTGCACGCTTTCAGTCATCCGCGCCTTGGTCTGGTGCGGCAGGCCATACAGAATATCGGCATTCAGGCTGGCGATGCCGCGCGCGCGGATCATTTCTATAGCCTTGCGGGTGGTGTCGTAACTCTGGATGCGCCCGATGGTTTTCTGGATTTCGTCGTCGAAATCCTGCACTCCGATAGACGCACGGTTCATGCCGGCTTCGGCCAATGCATCGAGCCGACCCTCGTCAATCTCGTTCGGGTCGATTTCGACCGAGAACTCTGCATCCGGCCCCAACGGGACAATCTCAAGAATCCGGGCGGCCAGATCGCGCATCAGATCGGGGTTCAGCAGGGTGGGTGTACCACCGCCCCAATGCAGGCGCGAAAGGGTTACCCCCGCAGGAAGGTGGGCGGCCAGTAGGTCCAGCTCGGCCTTGAGGACATCCACATAGGCGATCACCGGGTGGTCGGTCTGAGTGCCTTGCGTCCGGCAGGCGCAGAACCAGCACAGCCTGCGGCAGAACGGGACGTGGACGTATAGCGACACAGAACTGCCGGGCTTGATCCCGGAAATCCAATCACCAAAAAGACTTGGCCCCACATCGTTGCTGAAATGTGGGGCGGTGGGATAGCTTGTGTAACGCGGGACTTTCGCGTCAAATAGTCCAAGCTTTGACAATTGCGGTTTCACTATCATAGCGATACCGTTAAGGCACGGCCGTCTACGAAACCTTGACTGAGATCAAGTGGAACCGCGAACGATGTTAAAAGCGCAATTTGACCATACCAACTGTTCGGACTGCCCCATTCGGCACCGAGCCGTCTGTGCACATTGTGATGTCGATGAATTGGAAGAGCTTGAAGGCATTAAGTATTATCGGACCTTTGAGGCGGGCCAAACGGTCATCTGGTCGGGGGACCAGATGAACTTTGTGGGCTCTGTCGTGTCGGGCATCGCCTCGTTGACCCAAACGATGGAAGATGGTCGAACGCAAATGGTTGGCCTGCTTTTGCCCAGTGACTTTGTAGGCAGGCCCGGACGGGAATCAGCGCCTTATGACGTCCTGGCCACAACTGATTTGGTCATGTGCTGTTTTCGCAAGAAACCGTTCGAAGCCTTGATGAGCAGCACGCCACATATCGCGCATCGTCTTCTGCAGATGACACTGGATGAGCTGGACGCGGCGCGTGAATGGATGTTGGTTCTGGGGCGCAAGACCGCGCGCGAAAAGATTGCAAGCCTGTTGTCAATCATTGCCCGGCGAGACGCTTCAATTACGCCCAAGCAAAAACCTGGCCCGATTGTCTTTGACCTGCCGCTGACGCGTGAGGCTATGGCAGATTATCTGGGATTGACGCTTGAAACCGTAAGTCGCCAGATTTCGGCCCTGAAGAAAGAGGGGGTTATCGAGTTGGAAGGCAAACGCCACGTGACAATCCCCGACATGCGGCGCTTGATGGATGAGGCCGGCGACGACTCGGATGGCGGCTTTCTGATTTAAGCCTATCCTGCTGCTCGCTGCCGTGATTTACTGAATGCGTGAATGAACCGCGCAGGAGTAAGGCATGGAATTCAGTAGCATTTTGGCAATGCTGGTCATCGGTGCGATCGCCGGGTGGCTTTCGGGAAAAATTATGGAAGGCCGTGGGTTCGGCCTGATCGGAAACATAATAGTAGGGATCGTGGGCGCCTTTCTTGCAGGTCTGATTTTCCCGGCGCTGGGTTTTTCGGTCGGTGGTGGTGTGTTTTCGGCGATACTCTTCGCAACCATCGGCGCGGTCATACTGTTGTTTGTGATCGGTCTCATAAAACGCGTTTAGGCCATCCGTTCGAACGGATGGCCCCCCGAATCGGAAACACTTACAGTCAGTGTGCCAGAAACACTGGGACCGAGGCTTGTTCCAGCATGTTTCGGGTTGCCCCGCCCAGGATGGCTTCGCGGAACCTTGAATGGCCGTAAGCGCCCATGACGATCATGTCCGCTTCGCTGTCGGCGGCGTGCCTGTTCAGGATGTCTGAAACACGGGTCATAGTTTTGCTGAGCACGTCAATCTCACACTTGGTCCCGTGCCGGGCCAGCATCTGAGACAGCAGCCCGCCGGGATCAGAGCGGTCCGGACCGTGGCGCGGCGGGTCGATAACGACAATCCGAACCAGATCGGCTTGCGTCAGAAAAGGCAGGGCGCATCGGATGGCGCGCATGGCTTCGACACTTTCATTCCACCCGATCATGATGGTGCCGGGGCGTTCAAATGGCGTTGTGTTATCCGGCGTGACCAGAATGGGTGCGTGACCTTCGAACATGGCGGCTTCGACAATAGGCTCAGCCTCGGCGCTGCGGTCTTTGCCATAGGGTTGCGGGAGGACGACCAGATCCGAGAACCTGGCACGATGCGCCACGTGCCGACCAATATCGGCGATCTGTGCGACCCCGCTTTCTGCAGACCAGCGAATACCGGATTTGCCCAGATATTCCTGTGTGTGCGTCAGCAGTTCTTCGGCGTCTGCGTTGGCCCGGCTCAGCGTTTCTTGCAGGACCAGCGCATTGGCACCTGCATAGTAATAGCCCGCCTGGCTTCGATCTACGCCAAGGCACAGTGCTTCGGCATGCGCATCCTGTGCATTTGCCAGTGCAACCATTTGCGCCAACGCTGATTGTGATTGTCCCGAGTCCGTTACGACTGTGAGAAGAGATTTGTAAGCCATTTTGACCTCTTGTCTTCAGGGCTAAGTGGCATGCGGCCATGCAACTCAGTCTAAGGCTTAGGATTGTCACAGATTTCGGGCTATTGTCTTGATACAGATCAAAGCGAGACTGGCCGCTGTCCGACAAAACAACGGCCAGTCAAAAGGGTTCCGCGACAAATAAGAATCGCGCGGGGCATGGCAAAGGGACGCAATATGTCAAATTACATCAAGCTGATCGTGCTTGGTCTGATCGCGATATTCGCGGCGATCGGAACCAATTACGCACGCGATTTGGCGTATCAGGTGCATGCAATTCTGGTGATGCTGATCGCCGGTGGATTGTTCATCTGGACGCTGCGAAATACGGATGAGCCAGATATCCTCGTCGACCGTTCGGCCGAGTACATGGATGACGTGATCCGCTATGGCGTGATCGCAACTGCCTTCTGGGGGGTGGTCGGGTTCCTTGCGGGGACTTTTATCGCCTTTCAGCTCGCTTTTCCGGTGCTGAACTTCGAATGGGCGCAAGGTTATCTAAACTTTGGCCGTTTGCGCCCGCTGCACACCTCGGCGGTGATTTTTGCCTTTGGCGGCAACGCGCTGATCGCGACATCGTTCTACGTCGTGCAGCGTACCAGCGCCGCGCGCCTGTGGGGCGGAAATCTGGCATGGTTTGTATTTTGGGGCTATCAGCTGTTCATCGTGCTCGCCGCAACCGGTTACGTTCTGGGCGGGACCCAGTCCAAGGAATACGCTGAACCCGAATGGTATGTTGACCTGTGGCTGACCATCGTCTGGGTGGCCTATCTGGCCGTCTATCTGGGGACGATCGTCAAACGGAAAGAGCCGCACATTTACGTGGCAAACTGGTTCTATCTGGCTTTCATCGTCACAGTCGCCATGCTGCACCTGGTAAATAACATGACCGTCCCCGTCAGTATTTGGGGTTCGAAATCGGTCATCGTCTGGTCGGGTGTACAAGACGCCATGATCCAGTGGTGGTACGGCCACAACGCCGTGGGCTTCTTCCTGACCGCGGGCTTCCTGGGCATGATGTATTACTTCATCCCAAAACAGGCCGAGCGTCCGGTGTTCAGTTACAAACTGTCGATCATCCACTTCTGGGCTCTGATCTTCCTGTATATCTGGGCCGGTCCGCACCACCTGCACTATACCGCGCTGCCGGATTGGGCGTCGACGCTGGGCATGGTGTTCTCGATCATCCTGTGGATGCCGTCCTGGGGTGGTATGATCAACGGGCTGATGACTCTGTCTGGCGCGTGGGACAAGCTGCGTACCGACCCGGTGATCCGGATGATGGTGATCTCGGTCGGCTTCTACGGCATGTCCACCTTTGAAGGCCCGATGATGTCGATCCGTGCGGTGAACTCGCTGTCGCACTATACTGACTGGACCATTGGTCACGTACACTCGGGCGCGCTGGGTTGGAACGGCATGATCACCTTTGGTGCGCTGTACTTCCTGGTGCCTGTCCTGTGGAAGCGCGAGCGTCTGTATTCGCTGCAGATGGTCAGCTGGCACTTCTGGCTCGCCACCATCGGCATCGTGCTCTACGCCGCGTCGATGTGGGTCACCGGTATCATGGAAGGCCTGATGTGGCGTGAAGTGGATGCAAACGGCTTCCTGGTGAACTCGTTCGCTGACACCGTGGCTGCCAAGTTCCCGATGTATGTGGTGCGTGCTTTGGGTGGCGTGATGTTCGTCGCTGGTGCGTTGATCATGTGCTACAACCTGTGGATGACAGTGCGGAAAGCGCCGGCCAAAGAGGCCAGCCTGACCGTCGCGGTCCCGGCTGAATAAGGAGGGCCGGAGCAATGGCAATTCTCGACAAACATAAGATCCTCGAGACCAACGCGACCCTCCTGCTGATCTTCAGCTTTTTGGTCGTGACCATTGGTGGCATCGTGCAGATTACCCCGCTGTTCTATCTTGAGAACACCATTGAGAAGGTGGAGGGCATGCGCCCTTACACCCCTCTCGAAATGGCGGGCCGTGATATTTACATCCGCGAAGGCTGCTATACCTGCCACAGCCAGATGATCCGCCCGATGCGGGACGAGGTCGAACGCTATGGCCACTACTCGCTGGCGGCTGAATCGATGTATGACCACCCGTTCCAATGGGGGTCCAAGCGTACCGGTCCTGATCTGGCCCGTGTCGGTGGCCGCTATTCCGACCAGTGGCACGTGGATCACCTGCGTGACCCGCAGTCAGTAGTGCCTGAATCGGTAATGCCTAAATACGGCTTCCTCGAGCATCGCAAGATCGACGGCAAGTACATCGGTGATGTTATGGCGGCGAATGCTGTCGTGGGCACGCCCTATACCGAAGAGATGCTGGCAAACGCACAGGCCGACTTCCGTGCGCAGGCCGACCCGGACAGCGACTATGACGGTTTGCTGGAACGGTACGGTGACAAGGTCAGCATTCGTAACTTCGACGGTCAGCCGGAATTGACCGAGGCCGATGCGTTGGTTGCTTATCTGCAGATGCTGGGAACGCTGGTCGATTTCTCGACCTTCACCCCAGACCCGAGCCGCTAAAGGAGGGTGTGATGGAAGAATACACAATCCTGAGGCAATTCGCGGATAGCTGGATGCTGTTGGTACTGTTTGTCTTCTTTGTTGGCATCGTGATCTGGGTTTTCCGTCCCGGAGCCAGCAAAGAATACAAGGATACTGCCAACATCCCGTTCCGGCACGAAGATGCCCCAGCGCCCCTTAGAGGCGACGAAACAGCTGCGCCCCATGGGGGCGACAAACCCGCCACATCCAAGGAGGCGCGGCAATGAGCAAGACACCTGAAAAACAGCCGGGCGATCCAAACACAACCGGACACTCCTGGGATGGCATCGAAGAGTTCGACAACCCGATGCCGCGCTGGTGGCTGTGGACCTTTTACGTCACCATTATCTGGGGCGTGATCTATACGATCATGTATCCTGCCTGGCCGCTGGTTCAGTCCGCAACCGCCGGTGTTCTTGGCTGGTCATCGCGAGAATTGGTGCAGGAAGAGATCGTTTCTTTCGAAGAAGCCAATGCGCCGTGGAACGCCAAACTGGTTGAAACCTCGCTTGAGGATGTCTCGAAAGATCCCGAGCTGCAGCAATATGCGGTCAACGCGGGCGGCGCGGTATTCCGGACATGGTGCGCACAGTGCCACGGTTCGGGCGCGCAGGGTGCGCCGGGTTTCCCGAACCTGCTGGATGACGCATGGCTCTGGGGCGGTTCGCTGGAAGATATCGAGACCACCATTGCCTACGGTATTCGGAATGAAGAAAGCGACGACGCGCGCTATTCCGAGATGCCAGCCTTCGGTGAAATCCTCGAAAAAGAAGAAGTCACCCAAGTCGTGCAATACGTCATGTCTTTGACCAATGCGCAAAGCGACGATGCGGCGGCGCAGGCGGGCAAAGTTGTTTTTGAGGACAACTGTTCCTCTTGCCATGGCGAAGACGGCAAGGGCGATGTCACCCAAGGTGCTCCGAACCTGACCGACGCCATCTGGCTATACGGCGGCAGCCAGGAAGCTCTGACAGAAACGGTGACCAACAGCCGCTTTGGTGTGATGCCTTCATGGGAAAATCGCCTGAGCGACGCGCAAATCCGCGCTGTCACCGCCTATGTCCACCAGTTGGGTGGCGGTCAGTAACCGCAAAAGAATACCTTCGGACGGTTCGCCGTCCGAAGGTTGAGGCACCGGCTGTTCCATCTGTTCGCGCGTTTCCTGAACAGCCGGTGCTGCCTCTCTACCTTACAAATCACCAGCGAGGTGGTCCAGACGCGGGCTTCGGTTTGCTAGTCGCATTGCGAAAAACTGGCGCGTTTGTGCTGCCTCCACCAATGACTTTCCGGCAACCAGCGTTGCTTTTGTCTGTCAGATCGATCCGATGATTTTGGTTCATCCAACTCATGTGTCTGGGTGGCGATCATGAATGACTTTGCAAGAATTGAGAGCATCTGACATCTCCTGAGTTTTGTTTCTTCTGTCATCAGGATTGATTTTCAGACTGCAAAATGCGACTCAATTAGCATTTCTATATGTAATCAGGGCTTACATATGAACTGGATGGAAATGCCGCCGCTCGCATCGCTCAGAGCTTTTTCCGCTTTTGCGGCGACACGGAATGTGGTGGAAGCGGGCAACTCACTGAATGTCAGCCACGCTGCCATCAGCCAGCAATTGCGCGCGCTTGAGAAGCACCTCGAAATTGCGCTGTTGGACCGCACCGGCAAATCCATGACCTTGACGCCAGAAGGTGAAAGGTTGGCGCGCGCACTGCATCTTGGGTTCGGTGCGATTGGCGATGCCTTGGTCGAACTGACCCAATCCAAACAGGATCGTCCGGTTCATGTATCTTTGACGTCGTCCTTTGCCGCGTCATGGTTGATGCCCCGCCTGCCTGCATTTCAGGCCGAACATCCGGATATCCAATTGGCGCTTGATCCGTCACCTGCACTGGTCAGCCTGGATCCCGGCGGTGTCGATGTGGCCATCCGCTATGGTGCGGGCACATGGCCCGGTGTCCGTACAGAAATGTTGCTGCAAAGCCCAATGGTGATCGTCGCGGCCCGCAATCTGGTGGGGGAAAAAACGTCGTGGACGCCCGACGAGCTCAGCGAACTGCCCTGGCTGGAAGAGTTCGGCACCACCGAGGCAACCAACTGGCTGGCCCGACGTGGTGTCGGGCACGGGCCAAACGCTGGGCGAATCTCATTGCCCGGCAATCTGCTTTTGGAAGGGCTGCGCGCGGGGCAGGGCGTAACCGTCACGGCGCGGCATTTTGTCGAAGCAGAAATCACGTCGGGCCAAATCATCGAACTGTTTCGCGAGCCCGAAAGCAGCGGATATCACCTTGTTACTGGCGATTTCCCTCTGCGTCCGGCAGCAAAAACTTTTATTGCATGGCTCAGGCGGCAAGCTGGTAGGATGTGACAAAAGGTGTCTGCACGATGCGCTTTTGACCCATGTCAAAGTGGCTACCTTTGTGTTCTGGAACAAGACACCGTGATATAGCCACATCTGGAGCCAGCCCGTGAGCGATTCCGACCCCGCACCCAGCCTTTACGCCGCACGAGAACCCATATTTCCGCGTCGCGTGTCCGGGCCGTTTCGCAATCTGAAATGGATCATTCTCGCGGTCACATTGGGGATCTATTACATCACCCCGTGGATCAGATGGGACCGGGGGCCCAGCCTACCGGATCAGGCGGTGTTGCTGGATTTGGCCAACCGCAGGTTCTATTTCTTCTGGATCGAGATCTGGCCGCATGAGTTCTACTTTGTTGCCGGTCTGTTGATCATGGCCGGGTTGGGATTGTTTCTTTTCACCTCGGCGCTGGGGCGCGTGTGGTGCGGATATGCCTGTCCGCAGACGGTTTGGACTGACTTGTTCATCCTTGTCGAACGCTGGATTGAAGGGGATCGCAACGCGCGGTTGCGTCTGCATCGTCAGGAAAAGTTAGACTTTCGTAAAGCGCGGTTGCGGCTGACGAAATGGGGTGCCTGGCTTTTGATCGGTCTGGCGACCGGTGGTGCCTGGGTGTTCTATTTTGCCGATGCGCCGACGCTTCTGCGGGACCTTGTGACCGGGAACGCCCATCCGGTTGCCTATACGACAATACTGATTTTGACGGGCACGACATTCCTGTTCGGTGGCTTCGCGCGCGAACAGATTTGTATCTATGCCTGCCCATGGCCGCGGATCCAGGCGGCGATGATGGACGAGGATACGCTCGTCGTCGGGTACCGCGAATGGCGTGGTGAGCCGCGCGGCAAGGGCAAACGAACTGCGGATTCCGAACTGGGGGACTGCATCGACTGTATGGCCTGCGTCAATGTCTGCCCGGTTGGGATCGACATTCGCGACGGACAGCAATTGGAGTGCATCACCTGTGCGCTGTGTATCGACGCCTGTGACGACATGATGGTCAAGATCGGCAAACCGCGTGGTCTGATCGACTATATGGCTCTGAGCGACGAAGCCAACGAGCGGGCAGGTAAGCCGCCAAAGAATGTCTGGAAACATATCCTGCGGCCCCGGACCATCCTGTACACGGCCCTTTGGTCACTTGTCGGCTTGGGTCTGCTGTTTGCCCTGTTCATCCGGTCCGACATCGAAGTTACCGTGGCCCCGGTTCGCAACCCGACCTTTGTCACCCTGTCGGACGGCACGATCCGCAATACCTATGACGTGCGCGTGCGGAACAAACATGGCGAAGAACGGCTGTTCAAGCTGTCTCTGTCCGGTGATCCGGCGATGCGGATCGTGATTGAAGGCACGCCACTTGATACAGTGAATGTCACGGCGGATACTGCGCAATTGCAGCGGGTCTATATTATCGCCTCCAAAGACACGGATCCGGCAGCGGCGGACGCGACACCGGTTCGGATCTGGATCGAGGATATTGAAAGCGGTGAGCGCGCCTACAAGGACACGACGTTCAATGGACGAGGAAACTGAGATGGCCGAGCGTCAATTTACCGGAAAGCACTTTCTAGCGATCTTTGTCGCTGCTTTCGGGGTGATTATTTCCGTGAATCTCGTGCTGGCCTACAAAGCTGTCAAAACCTTTCCCGGGCTCGAGGTCAAAAACTCTTACGTCGCCAGTCAGGAGTTCAACGAGCGCCTGAAGGTGCAACAGGCCTTGGGTTGGGAAATCCGGGCTGAGACCAATGGCGGTCTTTTGATCCTGCATATCACCGACCAAACCGGCGCGCCGGTCCAGGTGGCCGAGTTGCAGGCAGTTGTTGGCCGGGCGACACATGTGAAAGAGGATTTCATCCCGGATTTCACTTTTGACGGGACCGCCTATTCCACGCCCGCAGCGCTGGGCAAGGGAAACTGGAACATCCGTCTGGTGGCCAAAGACAACAGCGGTGCCGAATTTGCGCAGCGGGTTCCGTTGTATGTGAAAGGGTAGGGGATGACCGCTCAGCTCAGCTCAGGTACGGCGGCATGCCCCGGTTGCATCGCAGCACCGGCGGAACCAGCGCGCCCCGTTCCTGAAGATGTGCAGATTGCCCTATCCCTGCCCGGCATTCACTGCTCCGCCTGTATTGCGAACGTTGAACGCGCGCTGAACGCCCATCCGGGTGTCGAGGACGCGCGGGTCAATCTGACGCTCAAGCGTGCAATGGTCAAAGCAGCCGCTGAGACACACGCTGCTGACCTGATCCCCGTTTTGGAGCGCGCCGGGTACGAGGCGCATGAGCTGGACCCGGGCGCTTTGTCGGCAACCCAATCCGACAAGGCCGGGCGTGATCTGCTGATGCGATTGGCGGTGGCTGGTTTCGCGTCGATGAACGTGATGCTGTTGTCTGTGTCGGTCTGGTCAGGGGCTACGGATGCGACGCGGGACCTGTTTCACTGGATATCTGCGGCAATTGCACTGCCTGCGATTGCCTTTTCCGCACAGCCCTTCTTTGCCAACGCCTGGAGTGCGCTGCGCGTCAAACGATTGAACATGGATGTGCCGATTGTGCTGGCCATTCTGTTGGCGCTCATGACGTCGCTGTGGGAAACCGCGCTCAGCGGAGAGCATGCGTATTTCGACGCCGCACTGACGCTGACTTTCTTCCTGCTCGCGGGCCGATATCTGGACTACCGCACCCGCGCCGCAGCGCGATCAGCAGCCGAAGAACTGACGGCCCTGGAAGTGCCGCGTGCCATTCGCTTAGTTTATGGGGCCGAAGAAGAGGTGTCCGTCGCAAGCCTCGCGGTTGGTGATCTGATTCTAGTTCGGCCCGGCGGGCGTATGCCTGTGGATGGTGAGATTGTATCGGGCAAGTCGGAGCTCGACCGGTCATTGTTGACGGGCGAGACCCTCCCGGTCTTTGCCGAAGCTGGTCTTGCCGTCAGCGCGGGTGAGGTTAACCTGACCGGCCCGCTGACGATCCGGACCACAGCGGTCGGTGAGGATACTTCACTGCACCGTATGGCGGATCTGGTGGCAATCGCAGAATCCGGTCGATCGCGCTATACGTCGCTGGCTGACAAGGCGGCCAAGCTATACGCGCCGGGGGTGCATATTCTGTCCGCGCTTAGTTTTTTGGGTTGGTACATCTATTCCGGCGATATCCGAACCGCGCTGAACATTGCTGCAGCGGTTCTGATCATCACCTGCCCCTGTGCGCTGGGGCTTGCCGTGCCTGCGGTGACGACGGCGGCCTCGGGGCGACTGTTCCGCAAGGGGATGCTGATCAAACACTCTACTGCGCTGGAACGTCTGGCCGAGGTTGATACGGTCGTTTTTGATAAAACCGGCACACTTACATCCGGCACTCCGGAATTGACCAATCTTGAGGATCATTCCCGCGCGGATCTTGAGATTGCACTGGCGCTGGCCGAGGCGTCTTCGCATCCGTTGTCGGTGTCGCTTGCCAAGTCCGTCAGAGATGCCGGGATCAAGCCTGCCGGACTTGAGGATGTGGTCGAGGTTCCGGGGTATGGCACCGAAGGAACCTACCGTGGTCAGCGCGTGCGCCTTGGGCGCGCCGGTTGGACTGGCGCGACCGAAGGTGATCAGACGGCAGCTTGGTTGGCGGTCACGGGGCAGTCACCGGTTGCGTTCCTGTTCTCGGATTCGCTGCGTCCAGGCGCGGCAGAGGCTGTGGAGGCGTTCCGTGACGGCGGAAAGAGCGTCGTTCTCATCTCGGGTGATACACGAGGCGCGGTTCAAACGCTGGCAGACAAGCTTGGGATTGAAACATGGATTGCCGAGGCGCTGCCTCAGGACAAGGCCGCCCATGTGCAAGACCTCAGCGACCAGGGCCGCCATGTTCTGATGGTTGGTGACGGGTTGAACGATACGGCGGCGCTTGCAGCGGCGCATGTGTCAATCTCGCCCGCCTCAGCGCTGGACGCGGCGCGGGTGGCGTCGGATATCGTATTACTCGGCAACGACTTGTCCCCGATTGCAGATGCCTGTGACACAGCGGTGAAGGCGACCAAAAGGATTCGCGAGAACTTTCGCATCGCTACGGTTTACAATATTATAGCCGTACCCTTGGCCGTGGCCGGGTTTGCCACACCGCTGATCGCGGCATTGGCGATGTCGACCTCGTCCATTACCGTGTCCCTGAATGCCCTGCGCCTGAGGTAGTTGATATGGAAGTTCTGGCCTATCTCATACCGATTTCCCTGTTTTTGGGCGGGGTTGGCCTTGTGGCGTTTATCTACACGGTCCGGTCGAACCAGTATGATGATCCCGAAGGTGACGCGCGGCGTATCCTCAGCGATGAATGGGATGACAAGCCCAAGTCCTGACCACTCTTGAAATTGTCGCAATGCCCGGTTATGTCCGGCCCATCCGCTAGCAGAGAGAACCAAGCCAAATGGCAACAATGAATCCGATCCAGTTCATTCAGCAAGTCCGCGCCGAAGTCGCAAAGGTCGTTTGGCCCACGCGTCGCGAGGTTCTGCTGACCACGGTCATGGTGTTCATCATGGCGGCACTGACCGCCGTGTTCTTTGCGCTGGTCGATCTGGGTATTCGCGGCGGTCTGCAACTGATCCTGGGCGCATTCGGTTAAACCGGATTGGGCCGGGCGGAAACGCCACAGCCCCCTTGCACAACGCGGGATGTCAGAGTAGTTGACACAGTACTATTCGGAATGGGCGTGCGGCGATTCGGGCTGTGCGCCGCTTTTTATTCCGGGTGACGTGACAGAATTTCAATGACGGTGCTTGCGGCATTCCGAACGCACCGAAGGCAAACAAGGACGACAGGTTCATGGCGAAACGGTGGTACTCGGTCAGCGTTCTTTCGAACTTCGAAAAGAAGATCGCAGAGCAGATCCGCACGTCCGTGGCTGAGCAAGGCCTTGAGGACGATATCGACGAAGTACTGGTGCCCACCGAAGAGGTGATCGAAGTGCGCCGGGGCAAGAAGGTTACGACCGAACGCCGCTTTATGCCCGGCTACGTGTTGGTGCATATGGAAATGTCGGATCAGGGTTATCACTTGGTCAACTCGATCAACCGGGTCACCGGCTTTCTGGGCCCACAAGGCCGCCCGATGCCGATGCGCGACGCCGAGGTGAACCAGATCCTCAACCGTGTTCAGGAAGGTGAAGACGCGCCGAAACTGATGATCTCGTTCGAAGTGGGCGAGAAGGTCAAGGTCAACGACGGCCCGTTCGAGGATTTCGACGGTATGGTCGAAGGTGTCGACGACGAAGCCCAGAAGCTGAAGGTTTCGGTTTCGATCTTTGGCCGCGAAACCCCGGTCGAGCTGGACTTTACGCAGGTTACGAAGCAGGGCTAAAACCCACTTCAGCGAATTTTGGAGCGCCGCGATGCTTGGAGCAACGCGGCGTTTTTGCTCTTAGTGCATCAGCTTTTAGGTTCGCGGGCGAAAGGCAGAGGATATCGACCGGAAAGAAAGAGCTTTGCAGCTAGGGCGGACCTGGAATTAGTTCTTGTTGTTGAAGAACTGTTAGGATGTCCAGAATTGTCGACGGGCTGACATCCACCGAACCGTCCAAGAATACACCAAGTCCACCCTCTCCGATCTCTCGCGGGCCGCCAGTGTCATAAACCGGATCAAGAGACGCGAGCTCTGCCGGCAGCACCGGACACAAAGGGGTTTCGTTCAAAACAAGGTCTACGGCGGCCAACATCAGCTTCTTAACGGATTCGAGGGTATCGTCCTCAAGGAGTTTTTCGCGCTGCGCTTCGGGAGCCGTGAGTACGAGGTCGATAAGTTCAAAATAGGCACAGTTATCCCGCAACTCTACGGTCGCTTCAGTGGACATGTTTGCCTGGACAGCATTTTTTTGTTCACCCCGCTGAAAGTCGCGCTCACCGGTTCGGCTGCATTCAAAGATTGTGATGGTAACTTGGCCATCCAGATCTATCGCGTCGTCTTGAGCCTTAAAGCTGAATTCATCCAGTCGGACTTGCAGGCCGCAATTGTCGACTATTGCGTTTTCAGCCAGTCGCTCAGGAACAGTCTTCTGTACTTCGCGCAGATCAAGAAGGGCACCCACACCGATCCGCGTCGGGGCAGCAGCGGAGAGGTTCAGATCAAGCGTATATGGCAATTCCGTATCACGAACTGGCAGCGTTGCGTCGATGACAAAATCTACCTGTTGCGCGTTGGGTGCTCGGGCTCCCAGAACAACTGCCATCAAGACTGGAAAAACTAACCAAAGTCTCATTCAGCAAACTCCAATACGCCAAGCTCCTTAAGTCCTCCAAGGACTTCGACAATTGTCTCAGCGCTGACATCGGCAGATCCGACAATGGCAGCACCCATCCCGCCAGGCGCAATTTCCCGAGTGCCTCCGGACTCGTAAATCGGGTCGAGTAGTGTGAACTCAGCGGGCAATGGCGGGCAGACCGGGTGCGCGGCCAAAAATTCCCCGCCTTTTTCGAGGACGGCTTCGTTGATGCGGTTGGTCAGTCCGAAAATATTGGAGACAGCGCCAATAAAACCGCGCGGGTTTAGATCGACGCCTTCGATACTGAAAGCCAGGCATTGGCCCTTCACCTCGGCCTTGGCGACCGCGACCGCGTCTACCGTGGCCCCAAAATACCGAAAGCCCGGTTCTTCATGGCGGTTACATCTCGTAAACTGTGCACGGGCTGAACCCTCGATCTTTATGGTGTCGTCTATGGCGGTGACGTCGCGAACCTCAAGATAGATCTGGCGTTTGCAGCTTTCTTCCAAAGGACCGGTCAGTATTTGAGGCGCTTTTTCCTGCAATCCGCGCAAATCCATAAAGGCGCGCAGTTGCAAACGGGTTGGGCTGGCTTCTTCGAGGCCACCATAGACAGTGAACGGAACCGGAATTTCACGCAGCGGGACTTCTTTAGTCAATTTGATCTGAAACTGACCGGCATAGGTGGCGGGATCAATTCCCGCCGAAGAGTATGAAGAAGAACTGTTGGACCCGTCGGTTTGGGTGACCGCCTTCGGCTCTGTGCCCTGATCCTGAGCCTTGCTGCCACAGCCCGGCAGCATAGCAAAAAGAATGCAGACCAATAGTCCCTTGTTCAGTCGAGATGATGCCATCCCTGACCACCTCTTCTGTGTCCAAGCTTTACCAAGATACCCGCCTGCGATTCTTTAGCAACTTATGTATTCAATTTATTTATTTTGTTTCGCTGTTTCCAACTGTACAGAGGCTCGCCCGTGACACAAACGCGCCTTTTGAAATTAAGGTGCGAGCTTTTTGCCAACGCCACCATTCCCCTATTCATGCCGCCTCTATCGTCTTCGGGCGAGATTCTCTCGTGGGAGGTTGCTGGGATCGCGGTCCCGTATCTGACCGCGCGAAACAAGTCGGGTGGGATGTGCTGGTCAAGCTGCTGTTTTAACTTTTGGCGGTGAAGTCACGGTCGAACTAGGTTTCTAGCAGCTTGCGAAGTAGAGCTAGGTTGTTTTCTGGCTACATTGGTAACACCGCGATGCAACACGCAACGCGGCGCTTTTTTGTTTCAGCATGGCAGACGGCCAAAGCGTTTAGTTTATCGGCTTATCGCGCCTGCACCATAGCCGCTCGCAAGAGTTGCGGGCGGTCCAATTGGGATGGCAAGAAGACTGCCTGCGATCCGGCATCCAGCGCAGAAAGGCTCGCATCGTACCACTGCATCGCAAGATCGCGGCGTTCTTGTACACCAAAGCCTTCGCGCAGGTGGTGTCCAACCAACTCTCCATAGGCTGGCTCGCCCATTGCGACCAACATCAGTGCAGAACCAACAGCGGTATCCATGTTGTCCTGAAGGTAACCCATTGCCAGACAGACTTTGCTTGTCGCCGCAAGATCTTCAGGGCTGAGCCCAGAATCCAATGCAAGCTTGCGCATCTGAGTTTCCGATTCTGTCTTTGATTTCAGAGACAGCGCAACAACTTGCGGCTCCAACATCTCACCAAAGGCATCGCATTGGGCTGCTACCTGATCTGGTGTCAGTCCCTGGATGTCCTGCATCAGATCTTCACCTCGCGCCATCGCATAGCTTCGAGCTAGGCAGAACTGTTCGCTTAGTGCAAAATCAGGATCGGCCATATTTGCCAAAGTCGTGTAGCCGCCATTGGTCGACGTTTGAAGCATAACCGCGCTGCAGCGATTGGCGAGTGATGGGCCTGTTGCGCCGCCAGAAAATAGGGTCGGCAAGGTAGCGGATGGTGCTTCGGCAACGTCCGTCGCGGGTTCGGCCTCTTGTGAGGTTGCGACGGGGGCTGCCACTGCCGGGGGCTGGGGAGCAGCCGCCAGAGCGGCGCCGCTATGCACCTGTTGGCGATACGCCAACAAAAGAGGCTGACCCGACAGTTGAGTAGAAGCTTGTCCTCCGCTTGTCGCCCAATAGTATGCCTGCATCAGGAAGTCGCGCTGATAGGGCTGAAAATCATAGCCATTGATAGGGTAGCCCATTGAAACCTGGTAACGTTCGATCGCAGCCCGGGTTCCGCGGCCAACTTGACCATCGACGCCTCCGGCATTGTAGCCGAAGTAGTTGAGCGCGGTCTGAGTTTGCGCACCTTGCGTAGTCGACGGTATGCCAGGACGGTAGGTCCGAGTAGACCGCGTTGTTCGCTGGGCTTTTTTCTTCTGCTGGTCCTGGCCGATCGCGTAACCTAAGACCCCTCCAACGACAGCGCCGCCGAGGAAGTCACCGGCGTCGGCCCGCACCACCTGAGGAACTGCTACAGCAAAGGATAGGGCGATTCCGAGCGTCATTACTAAACGAAAAATCATAACTTACCTCCAAAACAAAACGCCTGAATTCGGGAAGTATAGCACATTCACTGCGCAACGCGGGATTGGACGTTGCCGTGACGCCCTAGGCAGTGTCTTTAGGCGATTTCTAGCGTATCTTTGCCAATTTGACGCTGATTGCGCGAGGGTAAACAGTTTTCTGACACCGAGATGGGGACGAACAGGTCCCCCACGGCCCGTTCGGGGATTTCTGCGGCATGATCGACGGCGTGGACGGCGAGGTCCAGAACCTGGACGTTTCGGTTTTGGACTTTGGCCGCGAAACCCCGGTCGAACTGGACTATACGCAGGTTACGAAGCAGAACTGATCCGCCCTTAACTGGTAGAGTAACGCAGCGATGCAATCCCCTTGCCAAATCCCGCATTCCCCGATAAGTGCCGCCTCTATCGTCTTAAGGCGAGATTCTCTCGTGGGAGGTTGCTGGGATCGCGATCCCGGATCGGACCACGCAACATAAACCGGGTGGGACGCGTCCTGCCTACGTTGAAAGGAAAACCAAATGGCCAAGAAGCTTGCTGGTACAATGAAACTGCAGGTTCCTGCAGGTCAGGCGAACCCGTCGCCGCCAGTTGGTCCGGCGCTGGGTCAGCGCGGCATCAACATCATGGAATTCTGCAAGGCGTTCAACGCCAAGACCGCAGACATGGAGCAAGGCGCACCTTGCCCGACCGTGATCACCTATTATCAGGACAAGTCCTTCACCATGGACATCAAGACGCCGCCCGCGTCTTATTACCTGAAAAAAGCCGCTGGTCTGAAGCCGGTTGGTAAGCGTAACCGCCCCCGTGGCGCGGAAAACCCAGGTCGTGAGACCGTGGCAACCGTGACCTCGAAGCAGGTTCGCGAAATCGCCGAAGCCAAAATGAAAGATCTCAACGCCAACGACGTCGAAGGCGCAATGCAGATCATCCTGGGCTCGGCCCGCTCTATGGGCATCGAGGTGAAGTAAGATGGCAAAACTCGGTAAACGTACGCGCACCGCGCGCGAAGCTTTCGCTGGCAAGACAGATCTGTCGGTGGAAGAAGCGGTTGCACTGGTTAAAGCCCACGCAACTTCGAAGTTTGACGAAACTGTCGAGATCGCTCTGAACCTGGGTGTTGACACCCGTCACGCAGACCAGATGGTTCGTGGGGTTGTCGGCCTGCCCAATGGCACCGGCAAAACCATGCGCGTTGCTGTATTCGCCCGTGGCCCCAAGGCTGACGAAGCAAAAGAAGCAGGCGCGGATATCATTGGCGCAGAAGACCTGATGGAAACCATCCAGGGCGGCACCATCGATTTCGATCGCTGCATTGCAACCCCGGACATGATGCCGATCGTCGGTCGCCTGGGTAAAGTTCTGGGCCCCCGCAACCTGATGCCGAACCCCAAGGTTGGCACCGTGACCATGGACGTGAAAGCGGCCGTGGAAGCAGCCAAGGGTGGTGAAGTTCAGTTCAAGGCGGAAAAAGGCGGTGTTGTGCACGCCGGTGTTGGCAAAGCGTCCTTCGACGAAGCCAAACTGGCCGAAAACGTCCGTGCTTTCATTTCGGCTGTTGCCAAGGCCAAGCCGTCGGGCGCCAAAGGCACCTACATGAAGAAAATCGCGCTGAGCTCGACCATGGGCCCTGGCGTGACGCTGGATGTTGCTACCGCTTCGG
Organism: Ruegeria atlantica; assembly: GCF_947495585.1. Lineage (GTDB taxonomy): Bacteria > Pseudomonadota > Alphaproteobacteria > Rhodobacterales > Rhodobacteraceae > Ruegeria > Ruegeria atlantica_G. The sequence continues at coordinate 181,121 of NZ_CANLZK010000008.1, forward strand.
GCGAATAAGCCCTATTGCAATAACGCGAAAAAGAAATCCCGGGTGGTGCGAACCGCCCGGGATTTTTTTTGTACCAAATGATGATCAGGCTGTCCGCGTGAGGGTCGCATTCAAGTGGCCTGCGCCAGGCGGAAGCTTCGGTTTAAGACTGCGCGTGTCTGACCTCCACGGCTTAGATATATGCGCGCAAAACACCGGCCTCACGCGCGCTGATTGTTGGGGCTGCGGTGCGCCGAAACGCATCGCTGACATCTTCGATCGTCGGAAACAGCGCCAGGATTTCCGACCGCTGCGGGGACGACAGTGCGTATTTTGCGCTTTCGCCATAATAGTAGCTTTCTGTCAGCGCGCCGTTGGACCGGACAATGTGGTGTCGGTCTAACATGAAGTGCGTGTAGGTGATGCGATCCGTCGGGCGGATCGAAACCCCCGGAAGGCCACACAGGTGCTTGGCGGCCACGAACACTTCGGATGATCCAAAAAGCATGTCAGTGGCAGGAGAGCCGATCAGAATTCGATGCTGTTGCGAAACCACCAGCTCTTTCGTGTTTCCGATAGCACCGGCCTCGATCACCACCGGAGCAAATGACCCATGACCATGAACCTCGGTCGTTCCGATCCAGAGGATCGGTTGAAATCCACTGTCCCGTGTCCAGACGCGTTGACCTTTGGTGAGGTCTTGAACCTCAACAATCCCGTCGGCAGTTTCAATAAGGGTTCCCGGCCCAAAACAGGTAACATAGTCTGCATAAGCCGATGACCCGGCATTCGAACCACCGGTTTTGACATACGACGTTCCAGGCTCTAGCGGGGCAGATGTAGCATAGCCCCAAACGTTCTGCGTCACCCCACCTTGGGAAAACACATAGATGGTGATTTCTGGTCCGGTCGGGTTGAGATCGTCATCCAGGGCTCGCACAGTGATAATCGACTCGGATTCTACCTGCATGCCGTTTGTCACTATGCCGCCACCATCGGTGATGACGTGGCCAGCTGGCAGGTCATCGTCGAAAACGTCAGGGCTGCCAGCAGTGTCATCCAGTGTGATGGTGGTACCGGTGCCGCCCGAGTAGGTAAAGATGGTGCCATCCGGTGTGTCCGAATTGTTGATGATCGAGCCTCCGACCACGATATCGTTCGCGTCAGCTGTATCCGGGACAAAAGTAGCGACCAGGCTGGAGCTGTCCTGAGCAAAAAAACTGCGTTCAACCATCTATCGGATTTACCTTCTGCGTACCGGTTATTGTCGGCCTAAGCTGACAAAGGCCGTGTGAGTTATGGATTGGGATAACAGATTTTCAGAGTGCTGCGGTCAACTAAGATTTTCGCGTTCCCGCTCACAATCCCGTCATTCGGGCTGACCATCCATCCAGCTCAACGGTGTTGAAACGCGACTTGCAGGCGATCGCCCAGTCGTTGTCGTTTGTCTTTTTCGAATTCGCTGCATTCGTGGTCGTTTCGCCACAAGGCCAGCCAGTCTTTCAACAGCCGTCCGCGGAGACAATAATCCAAGACTTCAACATTGACAGGATGTCGGTAAAGGCGAAAAAACATGTCCTTGTTTCTTTTAAGGATACCGCTTCGGTCGACACCCGCTGCGCCGCCATTCCGAAAGATATCCGCCTTGAGAAAATCGACGATATCGTAGACCGCCAGCTTGTCTCGGGCTTCGGTGAAATCCAGACCAATCGTTTTCCCTTGTCCTACAATCAGGTTCTGTCCGTGATAATCGCCATGTGAAAACACGCGCAGGTCCTCGGTGCCCTTCAGGCGGGTCCCTTCGGACAGCATAAGGTTCACCATCGTCCGGCTTTGGTTCGCGATTTTATTGGGAACGGCCGTCATCAGCTCTTTCAGGCTGTCTGTCATCCACCTGGGGCGAAAGGCGTAACGAACAGGCGGGTTGCGACTGTGAAGATCGTTCAGCCACGACCCCGCGCGACGGTACACCTGGGCGACCTGATCGTCGTCCTTGCTGTTATAGATCAGATCAACGGCGGTCGGCCGATTGATGTATTCGGTCACCAGAAAAGCACCACCTGGCGAGAGGTAAACGGGCCGGACAACGCGTGAGGTCTCATTGCCATCAAAGTATTCGTACAGTTCGACAAGCAGGTCATATTCGTTATTCAATCGCCCGGTGTCTGGCGATTGCGTGTCGATCTTAAGGGCGAAAGCCTGCACTGTGGTATGCAGGATCACGACGGATCGCGTGTCGTCGAATGCGTGCGATCGGTAGATACATTCATAGCGGCGGACGGGCTCTTTCAGGAACTGGTTTGAAAACTCGTCGATATACGAGGCGACGCGGGCATTTTCTTCGTCTGAAAGGGGCAGCGTTCCAGCCAACGAGCCAAGTCCTGAGTGTTATTGTCCAGTCCCCGGACAGGATAACAGTGCGATGTCCGTGTCAACGGAAAGTCGATGCTTGGACCTGCTTGATTTGGCGTTTTCGCGTTGTATTTCGCAAATTGGCGTCTATCAGCACGCTAGGCCCCAAACGGGGTGGAAATCATTTTCGACAGATGCTGTTGCGAACCTGCGGAAACCGCAATTTACCCCTTGGAAAGCGGCCCCATCTGCCCTAAGTAAGGCTACGAAGTAAAGCGTGCGATTCGTCGTGCGCTTTATTTTGTTTCGTCCAAGACGGTGGGTGGTGCCATATGGCCCCTTAATTCCCTGCCTGAGACGGGTAAGACCAAAGAATTCTGGGGGGTCCAACCCTCGGGCGCATTTTGGCCAATCCCGTAACAACGGACCTGAACGCCGGAGCGAAAGCTGCGGCTAATATGAGCCGGGGTGAGATATCGCCCCAAACTTGGAGAGAACTGTGGATAGAGCCCAGAAAGAGAAAGTGGTCGAGGAACTCGGCCAAATCTTCGAAAGCTCTGGCGTCGTAGTGGTTTCGCACTACGCCGGTCTGACAGTTGCCGAGATGCAGGACCTTCGCGCACGTGCTCGTGACGCGGGTGGCTCCGTGCGTGTTGCCAAGAACAGGCTCGCCAAAATCGCCCTCGACGGAAAGCCATGTGAAAGCATTGCCGACCTGCTGACGGGTATGACCGTTCTGACCTATTCCGAGGACCCTGTGGCAGCAGCCAAAGTGGCCCAGGACTACGCCAAAGAGAACCAAAAGTTCGAAATTCTTGGCGGTGCAATGGGTGAGAACGCTCTGGATCGTGCCGGCGTCGAAGCCGTGTCCAAAATGCCTTCGCGCGAGGAGCTTATTGCTACTATCGCGGGCATGCTGGGCGCACCTGCTTCGAACATCGCTGGCGCAATTGGCGCACCTGCAAGCAACATCGCAAGCATCCTTTCCACCATCGAAGAGAAGGCGGAAGCTGCGTAAGCGGTTGGCACTGAATGATCTGCGTAGGGTAACTACCCTGACGTTGGAACACACACTGTAAACGGAAAGAGCTGATAAAATGGCTGATCTGAAAGCACTCGCAGAAAGCATCGTGGGTCTGACCCTGCTGGAAGCACAAGAACTGAAAACCATCCTCAAAGACGAATATGGCATCGAGCCCGCAGCAGGCGGCGCAGTTGTCATGGCAGCCGGTGGCGACGCCGGTGGCGCAGCTGAGGAAGAAAAAACCGAATTCGACGTCGTTCTGAAGAACGCCGGCGCTTCGAAAATCAACGTGATCAAAGAAGTTCGCGGCATCACCGGTCTGGGCCTGAAAGAAGCCAAAGAACTGGTCGAAGCTGGCGGCAAGATCAAAGAAGGCGTGTCGAAAGACGAAGCCGAAGAAGTCAAAGGCAAGCTGGAAGCAGCTGGCGCCGAAGTCGAGCTGGCCTAAGCCATTCGACAGGTGCATCGCTGATGCACCGGAAAATTTGGCTGGATCCGGAAAGTTCCGGGTCCAGCCGAACCTGTCTTAGAAAGGGCCTCTGATAAATGGGGCGTTTTCTAAGACGCGGTTCGCGGATCGGGAGGCTGCCATTCGGGACGGTGGCCACGAATTGATCCGGGCGTGTCGTCTCTAATGTGCAAGGCACCGGGGCCCGACGGTGTCTTTGTCCGCTGAGAACATCGAAAGGTGACATCTGACATGGCTCAAACGTTCCTTGGCCAGAAACGTCTTCGTAAATATTACGGCAAAATCCGCGAAGTGCTGGAGATGCCGAACCTCATTGAGGTCCAGAAATCTTCTTATGATCTATTCCTGCGCTCCGGCGATGCAGATGTGCCCACAGACGGCGAAGGCATCAAAGGCGTGTTCCAATCGGTCTTCCCGATCAAGGATTTCAACGAAACCTCCGTTCTGGAGTTCGTGAAATACGATCTGGAAAAGCCCAAATATGACGTCGAAGAATGCATGCAGCGTGACATGACCTACAGCGCTCCGCTGAAGGTCACTTTGCGTCTGATCGTGTTCGATGTCGACGAGGACACCGGCGCCAAATCCGTCAAAGACATCAAAGAACAGGACGTATTCATGGGCGACATGCCCCTGATGACGCCCAACGGTACGTTCATCGTGAACGGCACCGAGCGTGTGATCGTGTCCCAGATGCACCGTTCGCCCGGCGTGTTCTTTGACCATGACAAGGGCAAGACCCACTCCTCGGGTAAACTGCTCTTTGCTTGCCGCATCATCCCGTATCGCGGCAGTTGGTTGGACTTTGAGTTTGACGCCAAGGACATCGTGTTCGCCCGTATCGACCGTCGCCGTAAACTGCCTGTGACGACCCTGCTGTATGCGCTGGGTCTGGATCAGGAAGCGATCATGGACGCGTATTACAACACCGTGTCCTACAAGCTGGACAAGAAGAAGGGTTGGATCGCTCCGTTCTTCCCGGAACGTGTGCGCGGCACCCGTCCGACTTATGATCTGATTGATGCGAAATCGGGTGAAGTGATTGCCGAAGCGGGCAAGAAAGTCACACCGCGCGCCGTCAAGAAATTGATCGACGAAGGCTCTGTCACCAACCTGCTGGTTCCATTCGATCATATCGTTGGAAAATTCGTCGCCAAAGACGTCATCAACGAAGAAACCGGTGCGATCTATGTCGAAGCCGGTGATGAGCTGACACTGGAATATGACAAGGACGGCGATCTGATCGGCGGCACAGTCAAAGAGCTGGTCGATGCCGGCATCACCGACATCCCGGTTCTGGACATCGACAACATCAACGTCGGTCCGTACATGCGCAACACTATGGCGGCAGACAAGAACATGGGCCGGGACACCGCGCTGATGGATATCTACCGTGTTATGCGTCCGGGTGAACCGCCCACCGTCGAAGCGGCCTCGGCACTGTTCGACACGCTGTTCTTCGACAGCGAGCGCTATGACCTGTCCGCCGTTGGCCGCGTGAAGATGAACATGCGTCTGGCTCTGGATGCACCCGATACTCTGCGCACCCTGCGTCGCGAAGACATCGTGGCCTGCATCAAGGCGCTGGTGGAACTGCGCGACGGCAAAGGTGACATCGACGATATCGACCACCTCGGCAACCGCCGTGTCCGTTCGGTCGGCGAACTGATGGAAAACCAGTACCGCGTCGGTCTGCTGCGCATGGAGCGCGCGATCAAAGAGCGTATGTCGTCGGTCGAGATCGACACCGTCATGCCTCAGGACCTGATCAACGCGAAACCGGCCGCTGCCGCTGTTCGCGAATTCTTCGGCTCGTCGCAGCTGTCGCAGTTCATGGACCAGACCAACCCGCTGTCGGAAGTCACCCACAAACGCCGTCTTTCGGCGCTTGGCCCCGGTGGTCTGACACGTGAACGTGCAGGCTTTGAGGTGCGCGACGTACACCCGACCCACTATGGTCGGATGTGCCCGATTGAAACGCCGGAAGGCCCGAACATCGGTCTGATCAACTCGCTGGCCACCTTTGCCCGCGTGAACAAGTATGGCTTCATCGAAACACCGTACCGCGTCGTCAAAGACGCCGAGGTGACCGATGAGGTTCACTACATGTCCGCGACCGAGGAAATGCGTCACACTGTGGCGCAGGCGAACGCGACACTGGATGCGGATGGCAAGTTCATCAACGATCTGGTTTCGACCCGTCAGTCCGGTGACTACACCCTTGCCCCGCGCGAGAATGTGGACCTGATCGACGTCAGCCCGAAACAGTTGGTATCGGTTGCTGCATCGCTGATCCCGTTCCTTGAAAATGACGACGCCAACCGCGCTCTGATGGGCTCGAACATGCAACGTCAGGCGGTTCCGCTGCTGCGGGCCGAGGCGCCGCTGGTCGGCACCGGTATCGAGGAAAAGGTTGCGATCGACTCGGGCGCTGCGATCCAGGCGAAACGTGCCGGTATCATCGACCAGGTCGATGCCCAGCGTATCGTTATTCGTGCTACCGAAGATCTGGAACTGGGCGACGCGGGTGTGGACATCTACCGTCTGCGCAAATTCCAGCGTTCGAACCAGAACACCTGCATCAACCAGCGTCCGCTGGTGAAAGTGGGTGACACTGTCACGAAAGGCGAGGTTGTTGCCGATGGTCCGTCCACCGATATCGGTGAGCTGGCGCTGGGTAAAAACGTGGTCGTCGCGTTCATGCCGTGGAACGGTTACAACTACGAAGACTCGATCCTGATCAGCGAACGTATTGCGCGTGATGACGTCTTTACCTCGGTCCATATCGAGGAATTCGAAGTCGCCGCCCGTGACACGAAGCTGGGCCCGGAAGAGATCACCCGCGACATTCCGAACGTCGGTGAAGAAGCGCTGCGCAACCTCGACGAGGCTGGCATCGTTTACATCGGCGCGGATGTTGAGCCGGGCGATATTCTGGTCGGCAAGATCACTCCGAAGGGCGAAAGCCCGATGACCCCGGAAGAAAAGCTGCTGCGCGCCATCTTTGGTGAAAAAGCATCTGATGTGCGCGATACTTCGCTGCGCGTGAAGCCGGGTGATTACGGGACTGTCGTGGAAGTCCGCGTCTTCAACCGTCACGGCGTCGAGAAAGACGAGCGTGCGTTGCAGATCGAGCGTGAGGAAGTCGAACGTCTGGCCCGTGACCGGGATGACGAGCTGGCCATCCTTGACCGCAACATCTATGCGCGTCTGCAAGGTCTGATCCTGGGTAAGACCGCTGTCAAAGGCCCGAAAGGCGTCAAGGCAGGATCGGTGATCACCGAGGAACTGCTGGACATGCTGACCCGTGGTCAGTGGTGGCAGCTGGCGTTGGAAGACGAGAAGGACGCCCAGATCGTAGAGGCTCTGAACGAGCAATACGAAGTGCTCAAGCGCGCTCTGGACGCCCGTTTCGAAGACAAGGTCGAGAAAGTCCGTCGTGGTGACGACCTGCCGCCGGGTGTGATGAAGATGGTTAAAGTCTTCATCGCCGTGAAGCGTAAGCTGCAGCCGGGCGACAAGATGGCCGGTCGTCACGGAAACAAAGGTGTGATCTCCAAGGTTGTTCCGATGGAAGACATGCCGTTCCTGGCTGATGGTACTCCGGTTGACTTCTGTCTGAACCCACTGGGCGTGCCTTCGCGTATGAACGTTGGACAGATCCTTGAAACCCACATGGGTTGGGCCGCACGCGGTCTGGGTCTGAACATCGACGAAGCACTGGGTGAATACCGCCGTTCTGGCGACCTGACCCCGGTTCGCGAAGCGATGAAGCTGGCCTATGGCGAGAATGTCTATGAAGAAGGCATTGCCGGCATGGACGAAGGTCATCTGATCGAGGCGGCGGGCAACGTGACCCGCGGTGTTCCGATCGCGACCCCCGTCTTTGACGGAGCCAAAGAGGCTGACGTCAACGACGCGCTGGTGCGTGCGGGCTTCTCGGAAAGCGGTCAGTCGGTTCTGTTCGACGGTCGTACCGGTGAGCAATTCGCGCGTCCTGTGACCGTTGGCATCAAGTACCTGCTGAAACTGCACCACCTTGTGGATGACAAAATCCACGCGCGTTCGACCGGGCCGTACAGCCTGGTTACCCAGCAGCCGCTGGGTGGTAAGGCGCAGTTCGGTGGTCAGCGCTTTGGTGAGATGGAAGTCTGGGCTCTGGAAGCTTACGGCGCCGCCTACACCCTGCAGGAGATGCTCACCGTGAAATCGGATGACGTCGCCGGCCGGACCAAGGTCTATGAGTCGATCGTCAAGGGCGAGGATAACTTTGAAGCGGGCGTACCGGAATCGTTCAACGTTCTGGTTAAAGAAGTCCGTGGCCTCGGCCTGAATATGGAACTCCTGGATGCGGAGGAAGAGTAGGGGCGGCAACGCCCCAAACTCATCCCATCCCAATTTGTAAGGACGCAAAATGAACCAGGAAATCACCAACAACCCGTTCAACCCGCTGACGCCGCCGAAAGTCTTTGACGAGATCAAAGTCTCCCTGGCGTCGCCCGAGCGGATTCTGTCTTGGTCCTATGGCGAGATCAAGAAACCCGAAACCATCAACTACCGGACGTTCAAGCCCGAACGTGACGGTCTGTTCTGTGCGCGTATCTTTGGCCCGATCAAAGATTACGAATGTCTGTGCGGCAAATATAAGCGGATGAAGTATCGCGGCGTTGTCTGCGAGAAATGCGGCGTGGAAGTCACCCTACAGAAAGTCCGCCGCGAGCGTATGGGCCACATCGAACTGGCAGCACCCGTTGCGCACATCTGGTTCCTGAAATCGCTGCCGTCCCGCATCGGTCTGATGCTGGACATGACGCTGCGCGATCTGGAACGTGTTCTGTACTTTGAAAACTATGTCGTTATCGAGCCCGGTCTGACCGACCTGTCTTATGGCCAGATGCTGACTGAAGAAGAGTTCATGGACGCGCAGGATGCCTATGGCATGGATGCGTTCACCGCGAACATCGGTGCCGAAGCTATCCGTGAGATGTTGGCCCAGATCGATCTGGAAGCCGAAGCCGAGCAGCTGCGCGCTGATCTGGCAGAAGCAACCGGCGAGCTGAAGCCCAAGAAGATCATCAAGCGTCTGAAGGTTGTTGAATCCTTCCTCGAGTCGGGCAACCGGCCTGAGTGGATGGTGATGACCGTGATCCCGGTCATTCCGCCGGAACTGCGTCCGCTGGTTCCGCTGGATGGTGGCCGTTTCGCGACTTCGGATCTGAACGATCTGTATCGCCGCGTCATCAACCGGAACAACCGTCTGAAGCGTCTGATCGAACTGCGCGCACCTGACATCATTGTCCGCAACGAAAAGCGGATGTTGCAGGAATCCGTGGACGCTCTGTTCGACAACGGCCGTCGTGGCCGCGTGATCACCGGTGCCAACAAGCGTCCGCTGAAATCGCTGTCGGACATGCTGAAAGGTAAGCAGGGCCGCTTCCGTCAGAACCTTCTGGGTAAGCGCGTCGACTTCTCGGGCCGTTCGGTCATTGTGACCGGTCCGGAACTCAAGCTGCACCAGTGTGGTCTGCCTAAGAAGATGGCGCTGGAGCTGTTCAAGCCGTTCATCTACTCGCGCCTTGAAGCCAAGGGTCTGTCTTCGACCGTGAAGCAGGCGAAGAAGCTGGTCGAAAAAGAGCGTCCCGAAGTGTGGGATATCCTCGACGAGGTGATCCGCGAACACCCTGTTATGCTGAACCGTGCGCCGACGCTGCACCGTCTTGGCATTCAGGCGTTTGAGCCGGTTCTGATCGAAGGTAAGGCGATTCAGCTACACCCGCTGGTCTGCTCGGCCTTCAACGCTGACTTCGACGGTGACCAGATGGCGGTTCACGTGCCCCTCAGCCTTGAGGCGCAACTGGAAGCTCGTGTTCTGATGATGTCGACGAACAACGTTCTGTCGCCTGCAAACGGCGCGCCGATCATCGTTCCGTCGCAGGATATGATCCTGGGTCTGTACTATGTGACCCTGGAACGCGAAGGCATGCCGGGCGAAGGCAAGGTCTTTGGTTCGATCGACGAAGTTCAGCACGCGCTGGATGCAGGCGAAGTTCACCTGCACACCAAGATCACCGCGCGGGTCACGCAGATCGACGATGAAGGCAACGAAGTTCAGAAGCGTTTCGAGACCACGCCTGGCCGTCTGCGTCTGGGCGCCTTGCTGCCGATGAACAACAAGGCACCGTTCGAACTGGTCAACCGTCTGCTGCGGAAAAAAGAAGTGCAGCAGGTGATCGACACCGTCTACCGCTACTGCGGTCAGAAAGAGTCGGTTATCTTCTGTGACCAGATCATGTCGATGGGCTTCAAAGAAGCGTTCAAGGCGGGCATCTCGTTCGGTAAGGACGACATGGTCATCCCTGATGACAAGTGGGGCATCGTTGATGAGACCCGCAGTCAGGTAAAAGACTTTGAACAGCAGTACATGGACGGTCTAATCACGCAGGGCGAAAAGTACAACAAAGTTGTCGATGCCTGGTCGAAGTGTAACGACCGCGTAACCGATGCGATGATGGGCACGATCTCGTCTTCGGATCGGGCAGAGGATGGTTCCGAACAAGAACCAAACTCGGTCTACATGATGGCCCACTCGGGTGCGCGTGGCTCGGTCACTCAGATGAAACAGCTGGGCGGTATGCGTGGTCTGATGGCCAAGCCGAACGGTGACATCATCGAGACGCCGATCATCTCGAACTTTAAAGAAGGCCTGACCGTTCTCGAGTACTTCAACTCGACCCACGGTGCCCGTAAGGGTCTGTCGGATACCGCTCTGAAGACGGCGAACTCGGGTTACCTGACCCGTCGTCTGGTGGACGTGGCGCAGGACTGCATCGTTCGTGAGATCGACTGTGGTACTGAACGTGCGATCACCGCCGAAGCTGCGGTCAACGATGGTGAGGTTGTTGCATCGCTGGCCGAACGTGTACTGGGTCGTGTTTCGGCCGATGACGTTCTGCGTCCGGGTACGGAAGAGGTTCTGGTCGCTGCGGGTCAGCTGATCGACGAACGCATGGCCGACACCATTGACGAGGCCGGTGTTGCTTCGATGCGCATCCGCTCGCCTCTGACTTGTGAGTCCGAGGAAGGCGTATGTGCGACCTGCTATGGTCGTGACCTTGCACGTGGTACGCGGGTCAACACGGGTGAGGCTGTCGGCATCATCGCCGCCCAGTCCATCGGTGAACCTGGTACACAGCTGACGATGCGGACCTTCCACATCGGCGGTGTTGCCCAAGGTGGTCAGCAGTCGTTCCAGGAAGCCAGCCAAGACGGTGTGGTTTCGTTCGAGAACCCGCAGGTTCTGGCCAATTCCGCAGGCGAAATCCTGGTCATGGGCCGGAACATGAAGCTGGTGATCAAAGACGAACACGGCGAGGAACGTGCCAGCCACAAGCTGGGCTACGGCTCTAAGCTGTTCGTCAAGGACGGCGCCAAGGTTGCCCGTGGCGACAAGCTGTACGAGTGGGATCCCTACACTCTGCCGATCATCGCCGAGAAAGCCGGTACCGCGAAGTATGTCGACCTTGTTTCGGGCATTGCTGTCCGCGATGAGACCGACGATGCAACCGGCATGACCCAGAAAATCGTGATCGACTGGCGCGCCGCCCCCAAAGGCAGCGACCTGAAGCCCGAGATCATTCTGGTTGGTGAAGATGGCGAGCCGGTCCGCAATGATGCGGGCAATCCGGTTCACTATCCGATGTCGGTGGATGCGATCCTGTCGATCGAAGACGGTGACAAAATCGAGGCTGGTGAAGTCGTTGCGCGTATCCCACGCGAAGGCGCCAAGACCAAGGACATCACCGGTGGTCTGCCGCGTGTGGCCGAACTGTTCGAAGCCCGTCGTCCGAAAGATCACGCGATCATCGCAGAAGCCGATGGTTACGTGCGCTTTGGCCGCGATTACAAGAACAAGCGCCGCATCAGCATCGAGCCGGCGGACGAGTCGATGGAAACGATCGAGTATATGGTGCCCAAGGGCAAGCATATCCCGGTTGCGGAAGGCGACTTCATCCAGAAGGGTGAATACCTGATGGATGGTAACCCGGCTCCGCATGACATCCTGTCCATCATGGGTGTCGAAGCGCTGGCGGATTACATGATCGACGAAGTGCAAGACGTCTATCGTCTGCAGGGCGTTAAGATCAACGACAAGCACATCGAGGTCATCGTGCGCCAGATGCTGCAGAAGTGGGAGATCCTGGATTCAGGTGACACCACCCTGCTGAAAGGCGAACATGTCGACAAGCAGGAGTTTGACGCAGCCAACGAGAAAACTCTCTCGCGCGGCGGTCGTCCGGCTCAGGGCGAACCGATCCTTTTGGGGATCACCAAAGCCTCGCTGCAGACACGTTCGTTCATCTCGGCCGCGTCGTTCCAGGAAACCACCCGAGTTCTGACCGAAGCCTCGGTTCAGGGTAAGAAGGACAAACTGGTTGGCCTGAAAGAGAACGTCATTGTCGGTCGTCTGATCCCAGCCGGTACCGGTGGGGCCACTCAGGCCGTGCGCCAGGTTGCGCAAGGCCGCGACAACGTCGTGATCGAAGCCCGCCGGGAAGAGGCCGAAGCGGCCGCTGCCCTGGCTGCGCCGGTCATGGATGACGATATGGTCGGTGACGAGCTGGACGTTCTGGTGGAAACACCGGAAAGCCGCGAGTAACTTTCTCATCATAGAAATAAGGAAAGGCCCTGCGATTTCGCGGGGCCTTTTCCTTTGCCCTTGGTGCGCTTTCGCCCAATCGTGATACAACTGAATAGTCTCGAAGACAGCGACCCACTGACCAAGGGATGCATGATGCCTACAATCAAGGGTGATTTGATACAGCTTGCACTGAACGGTGAGTTTGATGTCATCGTTCACGGTTGCAATTGCTTCCATGCGATGGGGGCCGGGATAGCACGGGCGATTGCGGCGGAATTCCCTGATGCGCTTGAGGCCGACAAGCAGACGGACCTTGGGTCCCGATCAAAACTCGGAACGATTTCTTCGGTCCAGATCACGCGGGGCACGACCGAATTTGTAGTGGTTAATGCCTATACCCAGTTTCATTGGGAGGGGCCGGGGCCGCTTGTGGAATATGACGCAATCTCGAGTTGTTTTTCGAAGATTGCACGCGCATTCCCCGCATCGCGGATCGGCTATCCGATGATCGGTGCTGGTCAGGCCGGTGGCGATTGGGCCGAGGTCGCGCCACGCATCGACGCAGCTCTTGCGGGTATGGACCACACGTTGGTGATATTGCCTGGCTAATCAGCAGGCTCGACGTTGCATATTGACATCTTTCACGGGCTTACGGCCAATGAGCCAAGTTTTATTAAGTTTTGGATTCCGCCACTATGACCCCGAATATGAAGGGCGCGGTGCTGATGATGGGCAGCATGGCCGCCTTTACCGTGAATGATGCTTTGATCAAAGTTGCGGGGGCAGACTTGCCGCTGTTTCAGATGGTTGCGATGCGTGGACTCTTGGCGACGTTATTGGTGTTTCTGATGGCGCGTCATCTTGGGGCGCTGCACCTGAACTTCCCGCGGCACGACAAGTGGCTTGTTGCTGCACGCTGCCTGGCCGAGTTGTCGGCCACATTCTTCTTTCTGACAGCGCTTCTGCATATGCCGCTGGCGAATGTAACGGCCGTTCTTCAGGCGTTGCCACTTACTGTGACGTTGGGCGCTGTACTGTTTTTTGGTGAGCATATCGGCTGGCGCCGCATTCTAGCGATCGGGATGGGCTTTGCCGGAATGTTGCTGATCGTACGGCCGGGGCCTGATGGGTTCAGTATTTACGCGATTTACGCTCTGATTGCCGTGGCATCCGTTACCGCGCGCGACCTGATTACCAGGCGTATGTCCACCCATGTCCCGTCCTTGACGGTCACATTGGCGACGTCGGTTTCCATTACAGTGGCCGCAGGGGCCGCAACTGCAGTCACAGGGTGGGAGCCGGTAGCGCCGGACGCAGGCATAATGGTGGCCTCAGCTGCGGTTTTTGTTCTAACCGGATATCTTTGCAGCGTCATGGTCATGCGCGAAGGCGACGTCGGTTTTATTGCGCCGTTCCGGTATTCCAGCCTGATCTGGGCTTTGGGGCTGGGTTGGGTCATTTTTGGCGATTGGCCCGATACGATCACGATGTTGGGCGCTGTTCTGGTCGCGGGTGCGGGGCTTTTCACGCTGTTCCGGGAACGTCAGTCTCAACCTGCCGAGTGAGCCCGCCGCACCTTGTCCTGTTCAATGGCAAATCGCGCAATGAACTCGCCTTCTTGTTCCGGAGTCAGTGGGGACAGCTCGGTCTTGCTGGCGCGGGCATGGGGGGAGTCGTTGAAGTTGTTCAGCGTACGCACCCACATGGGCGCGTCGGGATAGCTGATCACGGGCATGAAACGACCGATCTTATGGTGCGTGAAGCTCATTATCGTGTGTTTGCAGCCGCCGGCAATATACATCCCCAACCCAACGCCCAAAAGGGATCGGAACACCGGGAGGGCTTGAGTGCCATCCGGTCCAAACCGCGCCAGAAACCCGCTGTTGAAATCCAGCCCGACCGTCCGGCTATTCCGGGTCAGTCCTTTAGCGTCAATCGCCGCAAGGCGCAGACGTTCGACAAAGTCGACCGAGACGGCATCATCGTCATCATGCCGGAACTGGAGACATGGCTGATCCGGGTCGGTGCGGGCGCTGTGCAGGACCTCTTTGACGACCGGGCGGTGCCGGGCTGGTGTGCGCTTGACGATGCGGACCTGCCTGATGCCCGAGGTGAGATCATACAGCCGGTCCATGGACTTTTGGGGAAGACATTCACCGATCAGCACCACCAGCTCAAAGTCCTCGTCCGTCTGTTCCCGAAAACCGGGCAGGGTGGTGGTTTCGAACAGTCGAAACCGTTCTTCCAGCCGCTCTGGATTGTACAGGTATTGACGACGCTCTTCGACAGTTTCGTGTTCTACCTGATAACCGCCGATCGCGGGGTAGGAAAAGCGGCACAGGCCAATGACTTGCATGTTTCGTCCATCGAAAAGTTTCGCGGCCACTATGCAGAAATCCGCAATTACCAGCAACGGGCGAGTGGCACTGGAAGCCGCAGCCAAGTCTTGTTAAAACGCGGCCAATTGGCTTGGCGGGTATGTGCTGTTGACACTCGGGCCGACTCCCCATATACGCGCGTCATCTCGGTGCCGGGGGCCGCCCCACAACCGATTCCAGTAATGAACTGGTCAAGGCCCGGACAATTTTATCGTTCGCGCCCTCTGATAACAAACCGCGACGTTCACCTCGGAATGGGAACGCTCGCGGGTTTTGCGCTTGTGGACGCACGAACGCAGCAAGTTTAGCCGCACGCAATGCGCGTGCATGTCATGTGTGTTGCAAAACGGGGAAGAAACCGGAATGCCAACTATTCAACAGCTGATCCGCAAGCCGCGTCAGCCCAAAGTAAAACGCTCGAAGTCCATGCACCTGGAGCAGTGCCCGCAGAAACGCGGCGTCTGTACTCGTGTGTATACGACCACACCGAAGAAGCCGAACTCGGCTATGCGTAAGGTTGCCAAAGTGCGCCTGACCAACGGGTTCGAGGTCATCTCGTACATCCCCGGTGAAAGCCACAACCTGCAGGAACACTCGGTTGTTCTGATCCGTGGCGGCCGTGTAAAAGACCTTCCCGGTGTCCGTTACCACATCCTGCGTGGTGTTCTGGATACCCAAGGCGTCAAAGACCGTAAGCAACGTCGTTCGAAATACGGCGCGAAGCGTCCCAAGTAAGAAGGAGAGGCTGATATGTCACGTCGTCACGCCGCCGAAAAACGCGAAGTCCTGCCTGACGCCAAATTTGGCGACAAGGTACTGACCAAATTCATGAACAACCTGATGATCGACGGCAAAAAGTCGGTCGCAGAGCGCATCGTTTACAACGCCTTTGACCGCGTTGAAGGCAAGATCAAGCGCGCTCCTGTCGAAGTGTTCCACGAAGCGCTCGACAACATCAAACCGTCGGTCGAGGTTCGCTCGCGCCGGGTTGGTGGTGCAACCTATCAGGTTCCGGTCGAAGTGCGCCCCGAGCGCCGCGAAGCACTGGCCATCCGCTGGCTGATCACTGCTGCGCGTGGCCGTAACGAAAACACCATGGAAGAGCGCCTTGCGGGCGAACTGCTGGACGCCGTACAGTCCCGCGGTACTGCCGTGAAAAAGCGCGAAGACACCCACAAGATGGCCGAGGCGAACAAAGCCTTCAGCCACTACCGTTGGTAATTCCAGAGGCTTATCAAAATGGCACGCGAATATACACTCAACCATTACCGTAACTTCGGTATTATGGCGCATATCGATGCAGGTAAAACGACCTGTTCGGAACGCATTCTGTATTACACCGGCAAATCCCACAACATCGGTGAGGTGCACGATGGTGCAGCCACCATGGACTGGATGGAGCAGGAGCAGGAACGCGGCATCACCATCACTTCGGCTGCGACCACCACGTTTTGGGAACGCACCGAAGACGGTGAAACTGCTGACTCGCCCAAGCACCGCCTGAACATCATCGACACCCCCGGCCACGTTGACTTCACCATTGAAGTTGAGCGTTCGCTGGCGGTTCTCGACGGTGCCGTTTGCGTTCTGGACGCAAACGCCGGTGTCGAGCCCCAGACCGAAACCGTGTGGCGTCAGGCTGACCGCTATAAGGTTCCGCGTATGGTGTTCGTCAACAAGATGGACAAGATCGGCGCGGACTTCTTCAACTGCGTTGCAATGATCGAAGACCGTACCGGCGCACGTGCTGTTCCGGTTGGTATTCCAATCGGCGCAGAAACCGAGCTGGAAGGCCTGATCGACCTGGTCACCATGGAAGAATGGCTGTGGCAGGGCGAAGACCTGGGCGCAAGCTGGGTCAAAGCACCGATCCGTGACAGCCTGAAAGACATGGCTGACGAATGGCGCGGTAAAATGGTCGAAGCGGCCGTCGAAATGGACGACGACGCGATGATGGAATACCTGGAAGGCAATGAGCCCGACGTTCCGACCCTGCGCGCCCTGCTGCGCAAAGGTACTCTGGAAATCGCGTTTGTTCCGGTTCTGGGTGGTTCGGCGTTCAAGAACAAAGGCGTTCAGCCGCTGTTGAATGCTGTGATCGACTATCTGCCCAGCCCGCTGGACGTTGTCGATTACATGGGCTTCAAACCCGGTGACGAAGAAGAAACCCGTAACATTGCCCGCCGTGCGGATGATGACATGGCGTTCTCGGGCCTGGCGTTCAAAATCATGAACGACCCCTTTGTTGGCTCGCTGACCTTTACCCGCATCTACTCGGGTACTCTGGCCAAAGGCGACACGCTTCTGAACTCGACTAAGGGTAAGAAAGAGCGTATCGGCCGGATGATGATGATGCACTCGAATGATCGTGAGGAAATCACGGAAGCATTCGCAGGTGACATTATCGCACTGGCAGGTCTGAAAGACACCACCACCGGTGACACCCTGTGTTCGACCGGCGATCCGGTGGTTCTGGAAACGATGACCTTCCCCGATCCGGTGATCGAGATCGCGGTTGAGCCGAAAACCAAGGCTGACCAGGAAAAGATGAGCCAGGGTCTGGGCCGTTTGGCTGCAGAAGACCCGTCCTTCCGTGTGGAAACTGACCTGGAATCTGGTCAGACCATCATGAAGGGTATGGGCGAACTTCACCTGGACATTCTGATTGACCGTCTCAAGCGTGAATTCAAGGTTGAAGCGAACATTGGTGCGCCGCAGGTGGCCTATCGCGAAACCATCGGTCACGAAGCCGAGATCGTTTACACCCACAAGAAACAGTCGGGTGGTTCGGGTCAGTTCGCTGAGGTGAAGATGATCATTTCGCCGACAGAGCCGGGCGAAGGCTATTCGTTCGAATCCCGCGTTGTTGGTGGTTCGGTACCCAAGGAATATATCCCGGGTGTCGAAAAAGGCATCAGATCCGTCATGGATAGCGGCCCGCTGGCTGGCTTCCCCGTGATCGATTTCAAAGTTGCCCTGATCGAAGGTAAATACCACGACGTGGACTCCTCGGTTCTGGCGTTTGAAATCGCGGCTCGTATGGGTATGCGCGAAGGCATGCGTAAAGCCGGTGCGAAACTGCTTGAGCCGATCATGAAGGTCGAAGTGATCACCCCGGAAGAATATACCGGCGGCATCATCGGCGACCTGACATCACGTCGGGGACAGGTTTCCGGTCAGGAAAACCGTGGCAACGCCATCGCGATCGACGCATTCGTTCCGCTGGCAAACATGTTCGGCTACATCAACACTTTGCGTTCGATGTCCTCGGGCCGTGCCCAGTTCACCATGCAGTTCGATCACTATGATCCGGTTCCGCAGAACATCTCGGACGAGATCCAGGCGAAATACGCATAAGCGAAGATTTGAGGGAGCTCTGTTCAGGGGCTCCCTTCATTACCGAAAAAGGAGGCCATCATGGCAAAGGAAAAGTTTGAGCGTAATAAGCCGCACGTCAACATCGGCACGATTGGCCACGTTGACCACGGCAAGAC
>NZ_CANLZK010000009.1:0-195221 GCF_947495585.1 Ruegeria atlantica
ACTCGAATACACCCGAAGCACCTTCAAGCAGCGCCCATTTCAATTGATGGATCATCGTTGGATGAACACCTAACCTAGAGACAGTTTTTGGAAGCTTATTGGGCGTCCTCATCAAAGCGTACTGAAACGCTTGCCTACCGAGGTATCTTTTATGCATGAAAAGTGCTGGAAACTGCGCGCTCAGATGGGCGTTTTTACCGATAGTTGTTCAGCAGACATACAAGACAGAGTGCGCTGGGCTCTATTTGATGCCGCCTCACCAAATGGTTGTTGATCGTCAAACGATCAGAACGAGGCGTGTACAGCATTTCTAATAACCGAGAATTTGGTGAGATATTCGTGCTTCAGCGTTACGTGGGAAGCGCATATGACGGCGATCACGGCTAATTTTTTGAGATGTTCTGAATTCGGAGCGCTAGGTGGATACGGTTCAACTTTCCCCTTTGGCTTTCTGACCTCCGCAAAAAAGATAAAACCCGCTACCGAAAGGCAACGGGTTATGTTGCGGCAATAGGGGAAGATGTTGCTCACACCCGCGAACCTCAATGCCATTCGTGGCAAATTTAGCTGAGGGATCTGTCAAATGTCAACTCGCGCTACGCAGCATTGAGATGTTCCAAGGCAGCCTGAGTGCCGCCTCTGCTATGAGGCATACCGCTCTTGGCTAGGCCCATTTCTACGCCAGAAAGGGTGGCCATCAAACTTAGGTCGTTGAAGTCGCCCAAATGGCCAATACGGAACACCTTGTCGGCTACCTTGGACAGACCATTTCCTAATGAGATGTCATAGTGCTCAAGCGCCGTAGCACGAAACGCATCGGCGGAGTGACCTTCTGGGACCTTAACCGCAGTCAAGACGCCCGATTCCTGACCTTGATGTGTGCACAAAACCTCAAGACCCCAGGCGCGCACGGCAGCCCGTGTCGCGGCTCCGTGTCGGGAGTGACGGGCAAAAACGTTGTCCAACCCTTCCTCGTGCAACATGTCTATGGCCTCATTTAATCCATAGAGAAGATTGGTTCCGGGGGTGTAGGGAAAGAACCCCTTCTGATTTGGTCCGACCATATCTTGCCAATCCCAGTAACTTCGCGGCGTGGTCACGGATTTTGAGTGTTTTAGCGCCCGATCGCTCACGGCGTTGAAGCTCAGACCAGGCGGTAACATCAATCCTTTTTGCGAGCCGGAGACACACACATCGACCCCCCAGTCATCGAACCGAAAATCAATCGACGCAAGGCCGGAGATGGAATCCACGATTAGAAGTGCGGGGTGTTTTGCTGCGTCTATGGCCCTGCGCACCTCGTCAATTGATGAGACTGACCCGGTGGACGTTTCGTTGTGAACGACGCAAACCGCCTTGATGTCGTGCTGCTCGTCCGCACGTAGACGGTCTTCAATCTGATTGGGGTCCGCGCCGCCACGCCAATCTCCTTCAATCAGCTCTGGTTGCAACCCTAGTTTTCCAGCCAAGTTGCACCACATGAAGGCGAAATGCCCTGTTTCGAACATCAGAACTTTTTCGCCTGGCGAAACCGTGTTCACAAGGGCGGCTTCCCATGCGCCGGTGCCGGATGAAGGATAGATAAAGACGTTCTGTTTTGTCCTGAAAATCGTCTTCATGCCATTTAGGGCCTTATTTCCCACTTCAGCAAAATCCGGTCCTCGATGATCAATGGTCTGCGTGCTTATGGCTCTCAAGATTCGATCTGGCACAGCACTTGGCCCTGGAATCTGCAAAAAGTGTCTACCCGCCTGACGCATTTGAACTGATCCTTACGCTGGTGCCAAAAAAGTGGCGCTATTGCCTATTGCAAAAGTTAATTATGAATTCATTATTCAGTCAACGATGAAGTGAAGGGTCTAATTAGGCTTAAACGGAAGAGAAGGCGTACCTGATGGTAGAGAATGGATCGTTGTGCCGCCGACTGTTGTCTGATGTACGGGGGGAAGTGATGTCAGATCCGGCATCGCTTGCTCGATACTCGACCGATGCCTCAATCTATCAGATGATACCGGACGCTGTGGTGATCCCCCGGTCCACAGAGGATGTCCAAGCAGTAATGTCCATTGCGCGGGACGAAGGATGTTCGGTTCTGCCTCGCGGCGGCGGCACGTCGCAATGCGGGCAAACAGTCAATCAGGGTGTTGTGCTGGACAACACAAAACACTTGAATCGTATTCTTGACGTAGATGTTGAGAAACGTATTACGCGCGTTCAGCCCGGTGTTGTTCTGGATCAATTGAACCAAGCGTTGAAGCAGCATGGCCTGTGGTTTCCCGTGGATCCCTCAACAGCGTCTCGTTGCACTCTTGGGGGGATGGCGGCAAACAATTCTTCAGGTGGAAAATCTCTGCGATACGGGATCATGCGAGACAACGTCCGTGCGATAAACGCAATCATGGTTGACGGCACGGAAGCGCGGTTCAGCGCTGATACGGCCGCATCAGGCGATTTTTCGGATCTTGTTGGTGACATGCGCGCTCTTGGGCGTCGCGAGGCTGCTGAAATTGACGCTCGTTTTCCCAAAGTCCAACGCCGTGTGGGCGGGTACAATATCGACGCGCTCGTAGGTAACGACATCAACATGTCCCATTTGTTGGTGGGGTCAGAGGGCACATTGGCCTATTTCACAGAACTGGAATTAAGCCTGGCTCATCTGCCGAGCGCGAAAGTTACGGGTGTGTGCCATTTCCCGACATTCCGTGCTGCAATGGAAGCCACCCAGCAAATCGTGACACTCAACCCGCAGGCGGTAGAGTTGGTCGACGACACCATGATTGCCTTGGGGCGTGAAATCCCATTGTTTCGCGAAACGATTAATGCATTTGTTGAAGGCAATCCCGAAGCCCTGCTGCTGGTGGAATTCGCTGAGGGTAGCGCCGAGGCGAATGCCGCAAAACTGGTCGAGCTTTCGCAACTGATGGGAGATCTCGGGTTTGCTTTCAGCGGTGCGGAAAACCGGTGGGGCGGCGTTGTCTCTGTTACGGACAACTCTTTGCAGAATTCTATCGCCGAGTACCGAAAATCCGGGTTGAACGTCATGATGTCGATGAAAGAGGCGGGAAAACCAATCTCTTTTGTCGAAGATTGCGCTGTCCCGCTGCCCGACCTCGCCGAATACACCGCTGGCCTGACCGAAATCTTTGCAAAACATGGCACAAAGGGAACATGGTACGCGCATGCCTCGGTGGGGTGTTTGCACGTGCGCCCTGTGCTGAACATGCGGCAAGACAAAGACGCCCGGACAATGAGGGCTATCGCTGAAGAAACATTTGATATGGTCAAAAAATATAAAGGATCTCATTCAGGTGAACATGGTGACGGGATCGTAAGATCAGAATTTCATGAGAAGATGTTCGGTCAGCGTATCGTTTCTGCGTTTGAGCAGGTTAAGAACCGGTTTGATCCCGACGGGGTGATGAATCCCGGCAAGATCGTTAACGCGCCTGCCATGGACGACCGCAGACTGTTCCGCTATGGCCTAGATTATTCGGTTCCTGAATTCGAAACAACACTGGACTGGTCCGCTTGGCCGGGTTCCGGAGGAGGGTTTCAGGGCGCCGTCGAGATGTGCAACAACAATGGTGCATGCCGCAAGCTCAAGGGTGGCGTTATGTGCCCATCTTTCCGAGCGACCCGAAACGAGCGTGATGTTACGCGTGGACGGGCAAATACGCTGCGGTTTGCGATCAGCGGGCAGATGTCAGGCGGTTTGTCGTCCGATGCCATGTTGGGCACAATGAAGTACTGCGTGTCCTGCAAAGCGTGCGCTCGGGAATGTCCGACTGGCGTCGATATGGCGCGAATGAAAATCGAAGTATTGTCAGCAAAACGTAAAAAAGATGGGCTGACGTTGGTAGACAAATTGATAGCTTACCTGCCCCGATATGCACCAAAAGCCGCGAAAGTCGCGTGGCTTATGAATTTACGAAACAAAATTGCACCCTCGCGTAAGCTATTGGAGGGACCGACTGGTATTTCAGCGCGACGTAATCTGCCAGTGTGGTCTTCTGCTCCGTTCCGTGATGCCGAGGCTCAGGACAATGATCCGCAGGTGTTGCTGTTTGCCGATGTGTTCAACCGGTATTTCGAACCGGAAAACTTACGCGCCGCTGTCCGGGTTTTGCGGGCAACAGGACTTCGGGTGGCTGTGGCGCGAGACGATCGATCTGACAGGGCCTTGGATTGTGGGCGTACTTTCTTGGCTGTGGGTTGCGTGGATGAAGCTCGTTACGAGGCACAACGCGTGATTGACGCGACGCGAGAGGCGGTTGCAAAAGGTGTTCCGGTAGTCGGGCTCGAACCGTCCTCTATCCTCACTTTCCGGGATGAATTTATGGCGCTTTGCCCGGGGCCGGAAACGGAGATGTTGTCGAACGCAGCCCACACCTTTGAGGAATTCTTGGCCAAGCAGCCGGATTTGCCCCTGAGTTCGTTGGATCGCCCGATCTATGTGCATGGGCATTGCCACCAGAAAGCACACGATGCCGTCACACCGATGCTCAACCTTTTGAAACGTATTCCTGGGGCACAAGTTCACATGATTGAAAGCGGTTGTTGCGGCATGGCTGGGGCGTTTGGATATGCGCCTGACACTATAGATGTTTCGATAAAGATGGCACAACTCGACTTGTTCCCGGCGTTGGAAGCAGCACCTATAGACGCAGTTATCGTGGCAGACGGAACATCTTGCCGCCACCAAATCGCCGAAGGTACGCAGCGGAAGCCCATGCACGTCGCGCGCCTGTTGGATATGGTTCTTGATGTTTAGGAAATGGAAATGAACCTGACGGACAGCATTAATCGCCCGACACTTCACGAAGAACTGGTCGAAAGGCTACGCAACCTGGTTGTCGAAGATGTTCTAAAGCCGGGTGAAAAAGTGCCCGAGAAACAGCTTTGCGACTCGTTGGGGGTCTCGCGGACACCTTTGCGAGAAGCTTTAAAGGTGCTTGCATCAGAAGGCTTTGTGGTACTTCAAGCCAACCGGGGGGCCCGCGTCGCAAGTGTCACGCGAGAGGAATTGGAGAATACGTTTCCAGTGCTTGCGACGCTTGAGCAGCTGGCGGGAGAGTTGGCATGTCAGCACATGAACTCTGCGGAAATTCAACAGATCGAGCGTCGCCACAATGATATGCTGAAGGCCTATAAGTCACGTGATCGACAGGCATATTTTAAGGCCAATCAGGACATTCATCAGGCACTGATACGTGGCGCGCGAAACGACATTCTTGAAAGCCACCACAAGCTATTGGCGGCGCGGGTACGCCGCGCACGTTTTATGGCCAACTTGTCGGACGAGCGCTGGGCGCAGGCCATTGACGAACATGAAGCCATGATGGAGTTACTCAGGGCCCGTGATGCAGATGGGCTTGGAAAGTCTATGAAGCTTCACATGGTGAACAAACTTTCGGCCCTTGTGAAAGCGCTGGAGGCCGAGGGTGGGTCGCTTAGGTAACGTGTGGTCTAGTGCGTCTATCAGTTTCGCTCGGATACGCCGCTAGTCAGTCTTTAGAGCAAGAAATGGGGGCGTCAGCCCACAGTCCAAGGCAAGTTTGTTGAGGTCCCGACATAGGGCCGGGTTAAGCCTAACACCGTCTTTGCGGCGAGCCTCAGCGGCGGCCGTTTTGCCGTCGCCCGGCAGGCGCACGGGATCATGCCCGGGCAGGGGGGGAGATGCACGCATTTCAGAGAAGACGCGGGCTGCGTTAGAAGCAAAGTCATTGCCCATCCCAAAGGCTGCCGGATTGAGCGCCATAACGAACTGGCCGGTATTTGTGGATGAAGTTGTGTCCGAGGTGAAATTGACCACATCAGAGCCGAAAGCCGCGCCGTTCAAGACCCCGGCCATCAACCCGATTGCCACCGAAAGACCGAACCCTTTCGGACCGCCGATTGGCAAAAGAAACCCTTCTGACTTTAGGGCGGGGTCCGTCAATGGGTTTCCATCACGCCCAACCATCCAGCCTTCGGGCATAGGCTTGCCTTGCTGCAGCAGGGTTTTGATCTTACCCATCGCCGCTACGGTCGTCGCCATATCAAACACAAACGGGTCGGGACCATCGGCGGGGGCGGAAAAAGCAATGGGATTGGTACCAAGAAGCAAGTCGCTACCGCCATAGGGCGGGACGTGGTTCGCGCTGCCCACTGCCGCGGCCATACCAAGCAGCCCTGCCTCGGCTTGTGGACGTACATAAAGTGCCAGTGGTCCCGCATGATTGCCGCGCCGAACACCAACCCATCCGATGCCGGCCTCTTTTGCCTTTTCAATTGCAAGATCCCGAGCCGCCGACATAGCCAGATGGCCGAGGCCGTTATCTCCGTCGATCAAAGCGGTTGCAACGGTCTCATGTACTACTGTGACTTTTGGCGTAGGATTGGAGCCACCTCCCACCAGCCGGGCTAGGTACTGTCGCAGGCGAAAAACACCGTGCGTGCCATAGCCATAAATGTCGGCCTCAACCATCGTCGAGGCCACCTTGTCCGCATCTGATTTTGGCACACCTCGAGTTTCGAGTGCGGCCGCCACAAATTCGCGCAGGGTGTGGCAGTCAATTTTCAATGGCTCAGAAGTCATCTCTTCCCACCTGTTCCTTGTGCCAGAACACCAATTTACGCTGTGTCCAAACCACCGACGCAAATACGACCAGACCGACAAGGCTGAGATACAGGATTAACGAGAAGACGCGCGGCGTGTTGAGCTGCGAGGCCGCAACCCGGATAAGTTCGCCAAATCCCTTGCCACCACCCAGAAATTCTCCTGTGATCGCACCAGCCATTACGCCGACTGCTCCGATCTTGAGACCGGTAAAAATTTGCGGCAGGCCAGTCGGCAGTTTCATCTTGAACAATGTCTGCATCCGACTTGCGCCCATCGTCTTGAAAAGCATACGCGCGTTTTCGTCGGCAGCGTGAAGCCCGGCCGCAGTACCAACAACGATTGGAAATGTCGCGATAAAGGCAGCAAGCGCGACCTTTGATTCAATGCCAAAACCCAACCACGCTACAAAGAGTGGGGCAAATGCCACCTTTGGCATGGTATCTATGGCCACCAGGTAAGGCATCACTGCCTTTTCACCAAATGCCGTTTCCCCCACCAATACGCCCAGCGAAAAACCGATCGCGATTGCCAGCGCAAAACCATAGATAACTTCTTTGATTGTGATCCACAGCGCCCCAAGCATGTAGCCGCCAGTCAATAGGTTTTGTCCCACGAAGATCATATCTTTCAGGGTTTCCATCGGTGTCGGCAAAATGATTGGGGAAACCAGCCCAAGGCTCGTGACACTTTGCCATGTGCCCACGAAAACCACGAAGACAAAGGTCATCGCCAGCCAGCGTGGAACTGAGTCGATAAAGTGAATTTTCTGTTCCCATACCGTGTCTTCTGCGGTGTCAGAATCCTTTAGGGAAGGTGAGTGGTTATGAACGTCGCTCACATTTCTTCTCCCTTATCCAGGAGGCTGCGAATGTAGTCTACAATAGCGCCAAACTTGGGCGTGGTCATCATATCCAACGTGCGTGGGCGCGGCAGGTCGACCTTCACGATCTCGGCAATCCTGCCCGGGCGTGGTTTCAACACGACGATTTCATCGGACAAAATCACGGCTTCCTGAATAGAGTGCGTAACAAGGAAAGCAGTCGCATCCTGTTCATGGCAAATCCGCTGCAGTTCCATATTCATCATGTCGCGTGACAGCTCGTCCAGCGCGCTGAATGGTTCGTCTAACAAAAGCACGGCTGGTTCTGTGATCAGCATACGGCAGATTGAGGCGCGCTGAGCCATGCCGCCAGACAATTCGTTCGGATATACGTTTTCGAATCCCTTTAAACCCACGATGTCCAAAAGTTCGTGAGCCTTGCTCATTGCTTGCTTGGCGGCTGCCTTTCCGTCGCGGATCTCGATTGGCAACACGATGTTTTCCACTGCTGTTTTCCAGGGAAATAGTGTTGCCTGTTGGAACATCATACCAATGTCTCGCCGGGGACCGGTCACTGGCAGGCCCTGTAGGATCACACGCCCTTTGGTAGGGGGGATCAGACCCGCCATAATCTTGAGCAGAGTGGATTTCCCGCACCCGCTGGACCCAATGACAGAAGTGAAGCTTCCTTTCCGAAGCGTCAGATTAATGTCCTCAAGCGCAACAACAAGGTTGCGTGCATAGGTCTTGCTTAAATGGGTCAATTCGTAGACCGGCGTGCCCAAGGGCGCGCCGGAAAACTCTTGTGCGGCTGCAGCGTTCATTTGCTGGCGGCCTCGTTGCCAATGGCGGCAAATTCATTGGTCCAGGCGGCGTTCAAGTCATCAAGCGGTCCCGGAATTTCGCCCCCTGCGACGAGCGCGTCTTGCCATTCTTGCCAAACTTCGGCGGGATACCATCCCAGACCATTGCTTGGATCCGCTGCTATGGTCTTCGAGCGTACGGCATCGAACAGCGCTGCCTGGAATTCCTTGTCTTCGCCTTCCTGCGGATTGCCGTCCGCCAAATGCTTCAGCACAGCTTCACGGTTAGCATCATCGAGAGCAAAGGCATGGCCACGTGCGAACGCGCGGCTCCAGGCCTCAACCAATTCGCGATCGTTGGCGATTGTGTCAGCCATTGTGGCGATACCGTTTCCGAAGAAACGCCCGAATTCCGCAGGCGTGATGTCACGCACCTTCATTCCGCGCTGGTTCAGGATTGCTGTATCAGCCGTCGAAGCAGAATATGCGTCGATTTCGCCGTTCAAGAAAGCTGCTGTCGCCGGGCCGCCGTCGCCAACGGTAAGAAATGTGAAATCCTCACCTTCTTTCATACCTGCACCGGTCAAGACGTTTCGTGCAAAACCCACTTCGGCACCGTCTGCGGTGCCGGTTCCGATGACCTTTCCGCGCAGTTCCTCAACGCTTTGGACTTCAGAGTCTTCCGGCACTGCGATGCCGAAGTTGCTGCGTGCCGCAACGTTGTAGATATGTACGGCATCCACATCGCGCGACCGCGCTGCAATCAGAGGCCCGGGTCCCGGGCGACCGAAATGCGCTTGCCCAGCAGACAATGCCTGAAGCACGGCGCCTGAGCCGTTGATAGCCTCGACGGTCACGTTCAATCCTTCATCTGCGAAGTACCCTTCGCCAATGGCGACAAACACAGGAAATGAGTTGATTGCCGAAGGGCTTGGTTGCACGAAGGTGATTTCACGCAAGTCTTGCGCAAAACCCATTGTTCCTAGTGCTCCTGCTACCGGAACAGCAGTAAGCAGGGACGCTGTGAAAGTCCTTCTGTTCATCATTGTAGTCTTCCTCCCTTGAATGTTGACGCCTCACAGCGAATGCTGCGTAGGAGCCATTATACGGCGCGCACTGTGTTCCTTAGCGTGCCGATTTCGGAAACCTCGCAAACTACGACGTCCCCGTTTTTCAAAAACTGCGGCGGTTCCATTGCGTATCCGACGCCTGATGGCGTACCTGTCGCAATGATGTCTCCCGGTTCTAGTGTCAGGCCTTCTGACAAGGATGCGATTAACGTTGGAATGTCGAATATCATGTCCGACGTCATCCCGTTTTGGCGCTGCTCACCGTTAACTGTCAGTCCGATTGACAGAGCTTGCGGATCGCTGATGGCATCGGCGGTCACGATGTAAGGACCAATTGGGCAAGATCCATCAAGCCCTTTGCCTTTGAAGTACTGGCCGCCATGGCGGCGCTGTATGTCTCGGGCGGTTATGTCGTTCAGAATAGAATACCCAAAGACATGATTAAACGCATCTGCCTTGGTGATGTTACGCCCGCGCTCCCCAATCACGACTGCCAACTCGACTTCGTAGTCGATGGACTGCGAAACCGAAGGGAAAAGTAGGATGTCGGCGTCTGGTGAAACGACCGAGGTCGGCGGCTTGGTAAAGAAAACCGGATGTTCGGTGATGCCGATTTTCTCTTTTTGCGCCCGTTCGCCTTCTGCGATGTGCTCAGCGTAGTTTCGCCCCACACAGAACACGTTCTTACGTGGCGTGGGAATGGGCGACAGAAGAGGCGCGCCTTCGGGGACGAGTAAGTCCTTGAGTTCGCCTGCCTCACCCGCAGCAACAACGGCGTTTAACGCCTCCAGCGCGGTCTGACCGCCTTCGATAATCAGCTGCATCGTGCTTACATCAAGAGCCGTATCCGGCATGAGCATCTTAATCGCACGCGAAACATCCAACCTGCTTCCGTTAGCAAGCATTGCGACACAAACGGCGTGGCCATCTAATGAAACAGTCGCTAAACGCACTCGGCTCTCCTCCTACATGCTGGCGCCCACTTAGGTCACCGATCTTGGCAGGCGACTCAGATTTGGTTGTCACTTGCCCTTGAGTTTTTGCCGACTTGGCGTTTCAATCAATCAACCAATCAGCAAATTGGGTGGCAATGTGAGTGAGCCTTCAGAACTTTCGCAACGTGTCCGGGACCTGATCGACAATGCGGGATACCGGCACAACGATAGGCTTCCGCCTGAAAGGGAACTGTGCCAATGGCTGGGCACAACCCGAAATCAGCTGAGGCGCGTATTGGCCGAACTAGAGGCGCAGGGGCTTATCTGGCGGCATGTGGGTCGGGGCACGTTCGTTGGTGCCCGACCGGTTCTCAATTTAACGGACGTGACCTATTTGGGTGCACAGATCAAGCCTGAACAGGTTGTAGGTGTTCGGTTTACCATCGAGCCGCAGCTTAGCCGCCTTGCCGCGCTTCATTCTACGCGTTCGGATCGCGAGCAAATGAGGCTCTGCGTTGAGAGGTGCCGAGCCGCAGAAGACTGGCGCACATATGAAGCATGGGACAATAATTTGCATCACGCGATAGCCCGGGCAACGCGTAATCAGCTTTTCCTGTATTTCTTCGAGACTCTGAATTCCGTTCGAAGGTCCATTGTGTGGGGACAACCCCGTAAAACCTATAAACCCCCCGATGATTATTCCAGCTTTCGAGAGCATGACTTGATCCTGTCAGCGATATCGAGCGGAGACGGAGAAGAGGCGGCGCAGGCCATGTTGGCTCATCTAAGATCCGTTTACTCCCGTGTGTTGCCAGCTAGTCTTGAGGCCGACCACTAAACTAGAACCCGACCAATTTGGGAAATGGTTGGGCTAAGCTGCGGCTGAACCTCTTGCAAATCGACGGTCACATTGGCGATGACTGAGACAAGAGCTACGTCTTTTCGGGCGTGGCACAGCACCGATCGGAACAAGGCCTCAGATTGGCAAACCGATCTTTGGCAGCGAAGTGTTCAGGAGGAAAGCGATGCACGATCACGAAATTCCCGCGGTGAAGGTTCACGAAATACCGGTAGAAGGCGGTGGCATATTCCCGGTACGTCGGGTTTATTGCATTGGTCGAAACTACGCGGCGCACGCCATAGAAATGGGCCACGACCCAAATCGTGAACCCCCATTTTTCTTCCAAAAGAACCCTGACAACCTCGATCCATCCGGAGAATTTCCATATCCGGCTCACAGCTCGGACGTACATCATGAAGCTGAAATGTATGTGGCGCTTAAATCCGGCGGGACGAATATTTCTGTGCAAGATGCTCTGGATCATGTCTACGGCTACGGGCTTTCACTGGATATGACCCGTCGAGATCTACAGGGCGAAATGAAGAAAATGGGTCGTCCTTGGGAAATCGGGAAGGCGTTTGAGCGCTCAGCTCCATGCGGACCGGTGCACAAAGCAGAAGATGTTGGGCCACTCGACGAAGGCGCAATTCGCCTATCGGTGAACGGAGAAATTCGGCAGGAAGGTGATTTGAACCAGATGATCTGGAAAGTCCCTGAAATGATCTCTTACCTGAGCGATTACTTCGAACTTGCCACCGGTGACGTTATCCTGTCTGGCACGCCCTCTGGCGTTGGTCCAGTAAACCGCGGCGATGTATTGGTGCTGTCGGTCGACAAATTGGGTAGCCTAACTGTCAAGGTAACTTAGCAACCACACCAAACCCACTCCGCGAAATAGGCCAACGCTTTTGTAAACGGATCCCAGATGCCCCACTTAGTCGCCGAATTGATCGCACCCCATTCTGGCACTGCAAATGCTATCGGTGCCCCAGGTCGGTCTTGGTTGAACTACCTCGGGCTGCGTGAGCTTTGTGTAAATGTCAAAAAAGATCTCCATCAGATCGGAGTAGGTCGTGGCGACCGAGTGGCAATTGTGTTGCCCAACGGCCCAGAGATGGCGACGGCCTTTATATCCGTCGCCCAAGTGGCGACGACGGCACCTTTGAACCCGGCGTACACGCACGAAGAATACGTTTTCTACCTCAAAGATCTGAAGGCCAAGGCCCTTCTTGTAAACGAGAACGACGATGGACCTGCCGTAAAAGCTGCTAGGGACCTTGGCATCGCTATCTTGAGGGCCTCTCACGATCGCTTACATTCGGCCGGTCAGTTTTCCATTTTGCCCTGTGACCCAATTGGTACGGCTGACACATCCGCACCGGGTGAAGATGATGTCGCCCTGATACTGCACACGTCAGGAACAACGTCGCGTCCCAAAATCGTTCCTCTGACGCAGGCTAATATCTACGCATCCGCGCGAAATGTGGCGTCGTCTTTGAAACTGACAATCGACGATCGCTGTCTGAGTATTATGCCGCTGTTTCATATCCACGGGTTGATTGCGGCTGTTGCCGCGTCTTTAGGTGCTGGATCTCAAATTAGCTGCGCCCCCGGGTTCAACGCTCTTAGTTTTTTCTCTCAGGTCGCTGAAGTTAATCCGACGTGGTACACCGCAGTTCCGACAATGCATCAAGCTATACTTGCCCGAGCTGCACGAAACCAATCGATCATAGAGCAGTCGCGGTTGCGCTTTCTTCGGTCTTCTTCTGCTTCGTTGCCGGGCCCGGTAATGGAAGAGTTGGTGGCAACTTTTAATGCGCCCGTCATCGAAGCCTACGGCATGACTGAGGCGACACATCAAATGTGTTGCAACCCTCTTACTCCCCAAACGCAAAAACCCGGATCTGTTGGAATAGCAGCAGGCCCCGAAGTCAGAATTGCAGACGAAAACGAAAATATTCTGATCTCTTCGCGGGACGTCGGAGAAATCGTTATCAGCGGTCCGAACGTGACGCCGGGATACGAAAGCAACCCGCAGGCAAATGCGGACAATTTTTTTGAAGTGGACGGAAAAACTTGGTTTCGCACTGGCGACCAGGGATCATTCGACGAAGAGAATTATCTGCGACTGACCGGTCGTCTTAAGGAGCTTATCAATCGCGGTGGAGAGAAAATCAGTCCACTTGAGGTTGACGCTGTACTCTTAAGCCACCCAGAAGTCGCTCAGGCAGTTTGTTTTGCCGTTCCCCACGAAAGACTGGGTGAAGACATAGCGGCAGCTGTGGTGCTTTCAGAAGGAGCGACGATCCAAGGTCAGGAGGTCAGGGCTTTTGTCGGCGCGCGGCTCGCAAAATTCAAGGTGCCGACTTCGGTGGTTGTTCTTGAAGAAATTCCAAAAGGCGCGACTGGCAAGATACAAAGGATCGGACTAGCTGCTAAATTGGGACTGGCAAAGGCTTAGACACATGAAAGTTTGTATCTTTGGTGCCGGAGCTATCGGAGGTTACGTTGCCGCGAAACTTTCACAGACTGATACAGAAGTCAGTGTCGTCGCGCGTGGCCCCCACTTGGCGGCAATGCAGGAAAAAGGACTGACCCTTCTTGAGGAAGGGCAGGATCCGGTTAGCGTTCCAATACGCGCTTCAGACAATGCTGCCGATCTCGGCCCACAAGATTATGTCTTCATCACACTGAAAGCGCATTCCGTCCCAGCAGTCGTAGACTCAATGCAGCCGTTGATTGCAGACGAGACAACCGTGGTAAGTGGAGTGAACGGCGTGCCCTGGTGGTACTTCCACAAACTGGGCGGCCCGTACGAGGGGACGAGGTTGGCGTCAGTCGACCCGGGTAATGTACAATGGGACGGTTTTGGGCCAGATCGCGTCCTCGGATGTGTTGTCTATCCAGCCGCCGAGGTCATTGCTCCGGGATCAATTAAGCATATCGAAGGTAATCGTTTTTCGTTGGGCGAGCCCGATGGTGCTAAATCAGACCGTGCTGTCAAGCTTTCGGCTGCGCTATCCGCTGCCGGACTGCGTGCGCCCGTCAGACCAAGAATCCGGGATGAAATTTGGTTGAAACTGTGGGGTAACTTGTCGTTCAACCCGATTTCCGCTCTTACCCACTCAACACTTGATGTCCTGTGTGCCGACGAAGGCACACGCTCCGTGGCACGCGGAATGATGCTCGAGGCTCAGGAAGTCGGTGAAAAACTTGGTGTAAAGTTCCCGATAGATGTTGAAAAACGCCTCGACGGCGGAGCGGCTGTCGGTGCGCACAAAACCTCTATGTGGCAGGATTTGGAGTTGCGCCGACCGATGGAAATTGATGCCTTGGTCACTTCAGTGCAAGAACTGGGGCACCTTACGGGTATCTCAACGCCCACAATCGATACCGTCGCATCACTGATCAAACTGAGGGCAAAGGTCGCAGGTCTCTACTAAAGTCTCTGTGGGCCTTGCACCGCGCGCATGCTTGAGGCGGATAACTGGGGCTGGTTCGAACGTGTCATCCCGCGTCTTTGGGAGTATTCCTGCACCTTCGATGTCATTTCGCTCATCGTTTTGGGTTGGAAATGCTTGACGTTTGGGTCGGAATTGAGTGACGCGATTTGTTCGATTCTTGAGGTTATGGTCGTCGATTGAGTCAAAGAACTGTGATGCTATACAACATCTGTAAGGCGACACATAGTTCTACCACCAGTGACAAAACCTTGCCATTTTCGAGTCACTTCCTTCACCCAGCACCCAGACCGATTTCATTGATCTTGACTTCATTTTTGGGAAAATCAGGGCTGATTTGCAGATCAGACGCCGAAGGCGCATGTTCCTGCTGATCTGCCAAGTGGCGAACGCGGATGGGGCGAGTCAATGCTATTCGAAAATAGTTGTGCGGCCCGCAGGCGCAGCCGAGGACGCGGTTTTGTCTAATTGGGTTGCCCAAAGGGGAACACCATAGCTTAATTTTGTATTGTCTGCGCTTGCGCTCACCTTTGCAATGGTTTTGAACGACTTCAGGATGTCAGCTAGGTACTTGGAGTCGTAATCGTAGTTGCGGTCGGTATTTGCTTCGGGCATCGGTTTAACTCCCTACGGCGTCGCAATGCCTGCCTTTTATTCGTGGAGTTTGAGCGGGTCGAGAAACGGGTTGAGATAGAGTTTGTCATGACTCTCAACCCCGGTCTCCAATGCGATGTCGGACGTCGCGCGTGCCACACAGAGGATTACGTAGCCGTTCGCGATCTGGCTATTGTTCAGCGCGGCCTTTCGGCGCTGTTCTCCATGCCTGTTTTCAGTTTCGCGGCACAGGTCATGCAGCCGCCGTAGTTGCAGCTAAAGGGCAGATCAAGGTCAACTATCTGCCTGTTATCGTGGTTCCTGTAACAATCGTTCCGAAAACCGAGTGTGCGCCGAGAAGATTGACCGAAACTGCTTAGCCAGCCAACTAACCCCGGTTTCTAGATTAGAATACGGAGAATTTTGGAGAAAAACCTGCGATGTTATTCGCAATCCGACAACGGATTACTTGCCTGCGATTTTCTTGTAAATTCAGATGATGTCGTCTGCCTCATGTTGAGTAAGGCCAATTTGGGAAAAGACTTCAGATGATATTCCGCAGCTTTTTTTCGTGATGCGTAGTGCTGTCTTCATACGCCTTAGCGGCGTTTTCTATAGGCGTCATTGTCGCAGCTGAAACCGCAGAAGCGGCTTTGCCTAGACGATGCGAGGTTTTTGGAGTTGAAGGGGGAGATATGCTGAAATTGCGTGCGGGACCTGGAGTGGGTTTTAACGTGATCGTGGGTCTTCCAAATGGAACAGTTCTAGGAGTTCACAGTTGCGAGCAAACCGGTGGCACCCGGTGGTGCCGTGCGTCCTTACAACGCGCGCGTGGGTTGAAGGGGTATGTTTCTTCGGCATATTTGAAAAAAATCTGAACTAATAGTGGTTAATGCCGTCGTTATTGGCGACGCCCTCAAGATGCTGATGGGGTACTTCGTTTCAGCTCTGTTGACGCGCTTCCATTTTGAAGAATTTTCAGGCCCACGGGCCAGAAAGAACCCATACCTGCCGTTTCGGAGCTATTTGATCGTTGTGTCGGCATTCGTCAGGTTTGGATCTCATTGCTGGCCTTTGACGCCCTCTTTGAGCTAAGACCTGCGCTTGCGCCGGCAGTATTTGTAAGAGGACGACCATCAGAAGGGAGTTTCATAATTGAACCTTAGGTTAAATTGGAATTGGTGAATGCACCCTTCAACCTATCAAAGTTCCCCTGGCTATTTTCAAAAAGATAGAGTTACGCAGGTCAAGTTTGCCGAAGCGGTGATGCCAATATTGCCCTCCAATAAACGTTGCCGTTCACTGATAGGGATGCCGGTTCCGAGACAAATATGGAAATAGTTTCACGACATTGGATTCGAAGTCGCACAAGTCAAATAGCGAAAAAGGCTGCAAAATATTGTGGATCAGTTATCTATATGTTGTTCGACACAACAGTATTCCTTCTGTGCTCGCAATGCCGACATCTTAGTAGGGAGAGTTCAATGTCCATGACGGCCCGCCGTGCAAACACTGCTGCGCATTCCATCCAGAAAGTCGAAGCCTTCTTTACATCCTACAATGCTGCGGTGAAGGAAACGCCTGCTGTCGCAGATTTTACATTTGGCAATCCGCACGAAATGCCCCTGCCCCGTGTCGTCGATGCGCTGAAGACACACGCCGAACCTCAGAGTGTGGATTGGTTCGCGTATAAAACCAACGAAGCGGATCCGTGCGCGTTTCTGGCTGACGCCCTATCTGAGGAGTTGGGACTTCCGTTCGAGGCGGAAGACATCGCGCTGACCAAAGGCGCTTTCGGGGCCATCAAGATGTGTTTCACCATGCTTCTTGAGCCCGGAGACGAATGCATCGTGCCGCTGCCGGGCTGGTTCTGCTATGGGCCAATGCTAGCCGCAGCCGATGCCAAAGAGGTTCAGGTGCCTCTGGATCCAGACAATTTTGACATTGACCTTGAGGCTATTGCAAGCGCCATAACCCCGCGTACCAAAATCGTGGTTGTTAATACGCCGCACAACCCGACGGGTCGCATATACTCGCGTTCTGATCTGCAACAGCTTGCCGACCTGCTCGAGGCTAAGTCAGCTGAGATCGGTCATCGAATTTGGATTTTGTCTGACGAACCCTACCGCCGCATTCGGTTCGACGGCATTGGCTTTACCACACCGGCAGCCGTCTATCCGCACACATTGATCGACTATTCTTACGGGAAAATTCTCCTCGCGCCCGGCCTGCGCCTTGGTTACCTTGCGATCTCTCCAACCTTGCCTGCAGCGGAACGAAAAGAGCTTCAGACTCTGCGGTTTGCCGTGCAGATGGCGGATGGTTGGAATGTCCCGGATGCTCCATTGATCTATGCGCTGCCGGACCTTGAAAACGTCTCAATCGACATTGCCGCCCTCGCTCGCCGACGCGAACGAATGCTTGGTGCTTTGGGTCAGTGGGGATACAGGATGACAAGGCCAGAAGGCACCTTTTATCTATGGGGGAGAGCCCCGGGCGGTGACAGCGATGCCTTTGCTGAATGTCTTCAAAAGCAAGGCGTTTATGTGATGCCAGGAACAGTTTTCGACCGCCCAACGGATTTTCGCATTTGCCTTACCGCTACTGACGAAATGATAGAAGACGCAATGCCTGCATTTCAGGCGACTGCAAACCAAATGCTAAAATGAAAGCTGGCGTCAGATCGAGTTAAGGGCATCTCGATTGTGTGACAGCTTTGTTGCGCATATCCGAAACCAAGCGTTCTTTAGCGGTGACTTCGAATGTCCGCGACGAGCCCTGAGCCGTCAATTCCGTACCAACTAAGTGCAGCGGGTGTATTCGTTAGGTCGCAGCCTGAAGCGGACATTCAAATCCAAGCTTTGCGGGTTACGAGATGCGCAACAAACTGCGCTTTCACTGCAGTTGCGCGATGGTCAGCCTTCTATTCCGGAACTACCATCAGACCAACCGCTTGGGCCCCGGCGACGATATTGCTGGCGATGTAATGCCCGAGTGTACGTAGTTCGGCGTCGGGGAACGATATCGGGGACCTGCGCTGTAATGAGGGCTGCCGCGTGGGCCGCGCGGACACCATTGGGCGAATCCTCGAATGCAGCGCAGTTTGACGGATCGTGACCCAGACGTGCCGTGGCATGTAGGTAGATATCTGGCGCGGGCTTGCTGGCAGCGACCTGATGGTTGCCTACTACGTCGCGAAAAAGCGCGCCGAAACCCGCTCGCTCGAGATGCAGATGCGCCTTTTTCGTCTGGGTGCTGGTGGCGATGAAGTAAGGTGTTTCTCGCTCGCGCAGGTGTTCTGCCATCGCGCGCGCACCCGGTTTGACGGGGATGCAATCCGCCAGCCGTTGCGCGGTTTCAGCGTCCCAGACGGCATCAAATTCTGCCAGATTGACGCGTCCCGCTAGCCCTTCGTTCAAAAGTCGACGTCCTAGTGCACGGTTCGTGCCGACTAGCCGCCGGAACAGTTCGTCGTCTTGCGGCAAAGGCCTTTTTGATGCACGCCCAGAACGCCTTTGTCGAAAAGGCCCTATGCCAGTAAACCTGACGAATCCATGGAAACCGTGAAAGTTTTTTCCATGCAAAGAACAAAAAAATAGCAGTAATCGCGCGTTTATGAGCGCGCCTTCAGTTGGCCACTCCGAGGCCAACCACTCGCCTGTCTCAAACGCTTTGAGGGAATGCTCACATCTTGTACAGAATGAGGGCAGTTCCGCTCCTTCACAAGACTGGGCTTTATTTGGGGAACGTGACCATCGAAACGCTACCGTACGACTTTACATTAATTGTCTTTTCCCGGTCTCAATGGAATTGGGGTTTTCAGTTGAAACAAGAGTACAGACGAAACTCTGAAAACGGGGCTTTGCAACGTTACCCAATTGGAACCTCTTCAGGGTACACTTCGCTGGCAAAGTGAAGAAGTTAACATTGCCGAAATCATTGAGAGCCACCTGCCTTACTCTAAAGATTACGCCACCCAAGAACTACAGACCCAAATATCTGAACTGACTGGGAATAGTTCATAATCTGCAATTGAACTTGATATGATCTACCCTTCGCACGGCGAAAATACTAGTTTCTACCAGTGTAGTTCCGGGGATTTGCTTCTTCTGGGGCTTTTGCCGGGCGGCCTTCAACCGACAAACTACAAGAGTTGGCATCTGGGTGTGAGGGCTTTACCAATAAGGTTTGAGCCGTTGGCGTCGGAATGAACCACAACGCTACGTTGTAGGCTATGCCTTTCAAGTTGTGGCTTTCGTAACGCAGTGTAATGCGGCTGAATACGGTGTCATGAACGTCCCGTCGCTGCACGGAGCGACGACAATATAGAATTCAATTTTCGACCGGTCATGGAGTCGCCCAAAGCAGCTTCCAGAACGTTTGCCGTTTCCTCATCTGTTACGTCTCTGACTTTGCCAACAAGTGCGGTGCGGGCCTACGGCAGCCGATCAATTTGTCCGTTGCTTGTAGTACGTGTCCTTATGGACAATCAGCCCGTCGCGGTAGGTCAGGATGTCGACGCTCAGGAACTCTTCTTTCGTGCCATCCTTATGCGTCGCGGTTCGGCGGTATTCGCAATAGGCTTTATTGCCGGAGATGGCGCAGTCCAGCGTGTCCCAATGGACGTTATCGACTTTTTCGAACAACCCGGAGAAAGCGCCGCGGATCGTATTGGCACCTTCAAGCCGGACGCCATGCTCGTCGGGGCCAACGGCGTGATCAAACGTAGCATCCTCAGCGAAGTGCTTCATCACGGCGTCGATGTCGTTGGCGTTGAAGGCATCTCCGACAGAGTCGACAAGATCTCGGGTCAAAGCGGTCATGTGTGCGGTCCTTTTCCTTGAAGCATATTGCATGTGTGTTTGAAGAAGGGGCTTGCCCGGTCAACAAGCGTGTTCAACTCGTCAAAATGATCAACGTCGGGCACAACATAGAGGTCCATTTGGCGGTCTTGGGTCTCGTATTTTTCGACATACATGCGCGCTTGACGGTGGAATTCATCCGTTTCCGCGCCACCAACAACAACCAGCTGCGGTGCATTTGTAACCGGGGGATGGTTGGTCATTGGGCTTTCGGCCTCGGACTCTTCCGGGGTCATCCGGATGCCGGCATTGAGTGCTTCTGTCAGACGCACCGGTTCGAGGTAGCTGAGCGGTGAAACCGGGATGCCGGATTTGATCAGGTCTGCTGGAAGATCCGCTCTGAAAGCAGGCCAATTGGTCGCCATCATCATCTGGGTGATATGGCCGCCAGCCGAGTGGCCCATCACAGTGATACGGTCTGGATTGACGCCCAAATCGCGCGCGTTGCGCCAAATATAGTCAATTGCTTCGCGGGCTTCTTCGGAAATTTGCGTGATTGTCACGGATGGGCAAAGATCATAGCCAATGACAACAACGTTAAACCCCGCCGCGACAAAGGGCGGGGCAATGAAGCTGTAGATTGACTTGTCGCCGCGCTGCCAATAACCGCCGTGTACATAAACGAGCGTTGGTGCTTTCGCGTCTAGGCAGCGGAAGACATCCAGTTTTTGTTTCTTGCCTTCTCCATAACGGATATCGAGGCTGCAATCGGTTGAGGCGCGTGCAGCCTCGCTGTCGCTGCTCCAGCTCGGGATGACAGTGACTTCATAGTCCGGTCGTCCTGCCCGCAGATTGTATTGCGCGTCGAACTTATCGGGGCTGAAGCGGGTGTGATAGGTCAGGTGATCGCCCATACTAAACCTCTAGTTGAGGCGCGGAGAAGAACGCACCTTGGCAAAAGACAAGTGGGGGAACACCCACGTGGGTGTAGTTGATGACGCAACCCAACAGGATTTCATGATCGTCTGCGTCGACCCTGCCGTGGACCGTACATTCCAATTGCGTCGAGGCACTGAGGATCAAGGGCGTCACGGTTCCAGGTATCCATTTAGTGTCGGTAAACCGGTTTTCGACATCACTGGCGAAGTGCATCGCAAGGTCTTTCTGCTCGGCCGACAGGATGTTGACCGCGAAATGATCCGAATTCGACAACGTCGGGAAAACCCTGCCTGATTTTGCGACACAGACCGAGATCACCGGCGGCTGCAATGAGACCGAAGTGAATGAATTGGCGGTCAGGCCCCACGGTTCTCCGTCCTCGTCATAGGCGGCTACGATGGCAACACCCGTCGGAAAGGTGCCAAGTGCGCGGCGATAGTCCCGGACGTCCATCAGAGCACCCCTTCGCTGGCACAAGCTTTTTCTAACGCAGCCCATTCGTTGGGATTGGTCCCGAAATGGCGCATAACGTGATCCTGATATGCGGGACGTTCCACCAGCCGCTGATACCAGGCCTCGACATTCGGCAAGGGCGGGCGGGCGACTTCGACGTTGAAATACCGATAGGCAACACACCCCAAAGGAATATCCGCCATGGTAAAGTTGTCGCCGCAGACATAGGCTCTGTCCGCGAGATGCTGATCCAGAATGGTCAGGGCGTGATGCGCTTCGTCGCGCAGCATGGCGATCTTTTCCGGGTCGCGCTGATCAGGGTGAGTGCGCACGGTTGCAAAGAACAGGTAGATCACGGGCCCAAAGGCGCGGCTGGCCGACCACTCCATCCATTGATCCGCTATCGCACGGGTCTGAATGTCGGAAGGGCTCAGCGTTCCTTCGCCGTAGCGGTCACAGAGATAGCGCACGATGGCGAGACTTTCCCACAACGCAAAGTCTCCGTCGCGGATCGCCGGGATCATCTTGTTCGGATTGATCATCGCGTACATTTCAGTGTCGAGCTTGCCAAAGCTGCCCCCGGCCAGTTGCAGCGTGTAGTCCAGCCCCAGCTCATTCGCCGTCCAGATCACCGGAATGACGTTCGACGAATAGGGACGCCCCCATACCTCAAGCATGTTCCAGCATCCTTTTCTGGGCGATGGATTGTGTGCCGAATTTCGGAACAACATGCTCGAACAGACGATGCCAGCTGGCGAGGATCATTTCGTACGGCACACCGGTATATTGCTGCATCAGCATGAGGTGATCGAGGCCGATGGTTTCCTGCCGTTCTGCAAACCGATCCGAAACATATTCAGCGTCGCCCACCACGATGATCCCGCGTTTGTTGAGGAAATCGAACCAGTCCATATTTTCATCCTCGGGTGTCATCTCTTCGCCCACGTCCAGATAGCCGTGCTTGGTCCATTCCCCCTTGGGGCGCGACCCGCCAAGGAATTCGTAGTAGGCATTGATCGGACCACGGATCGTGTTCACTGCTTCTTCCATGCTTTCACCGACATAAAACGCCGTGCAGACACCGACACGCTCGCCAAGCTTCACCTCGCGCCTTTCGCGTTGCGACAAGGCTTGGCGATAGGGTTCCCAACAGGCCAGCGTCGCCTTGGGGCCAGCTGCCATTGAGATCACACCCCAACCGCGCTCCCCCGCCAATTTGAACGTGGGCGGTGCGTTCGACATCAGCCAGACCGGCGGATGAGGATTGGAATAGGGGCGCGGATGCACATACATCGCTTTGTATTCGCCATCTTCATCGTGATAACGCGGGTCCAAAGGGTCAAAGAACCGGTTGCTCTCTTTCCAGCCGGGGACCGGGAACTGATAGAATTCACCGTGATGGGTGAAGGCCTCGTTGGTCCAGGCTTTCAGGATGATCTCAAGGCTCTCTTGATGCAGCCGCATAACCTTGGCATTGTCGCGCCGGTCTGCATCCTTGTTGAACTGGATGGTCGAGCGTTCGTTGATACCCTTGGCAACGCCGAAATCAAATCGGCCCAACGACATGTTATCAAGCATCGCGGCATCTTCGGCGACACGCAGCGGGTGCCAATCGGGCAGGATGATGGGGGCTGTTCCGACTCGGAGTTTCTTGCAATGCGCGGCCACGTGGGTCCCCATTTGAATCGGGTTGGGCGGCGCATTCATATACCCGTTATGGGCAAAGTGATGCTCGGTGAACCACGCAGTTGTGAAACCCGCCTGCTCAGCCAGCGAACACTGTTCGAGGATCACCTCCAGCGTGCGTTTCCAGGGAATCGTCTCACCGGGACTAAAATTGGCAATCAAATCAAAGCGCATAGCATCCTCCCAGCCGGTAGAAAATCAGTTGATTTTTTTCCCGTATTTCAACTAAGTTGATTTGTACTCCAAAAGTCAACCACAATCATTTATGTCAAAGACATGAACAAAGACGTGTCTCAAACCGATGCACAAAGGCTCGGCAGTGAAATTCGCGAAGTCCGCAAGGCGCGTGGACTGACGCTACAACTCCTGTCCGAGTCGGTTTCGTGTTCCAAAGCCTATCTCAGCAGGATTGAGCTTGGGACGGCCAAGGTATCAGAAGACCTGCTTGGCGAAATCAGCGATGCGCTTGCGGTTGACCCCAATTGGTTCTTTCCCAAACAGGAGGGCGACGGACCGCTGGAGCGAAAGCACGTCGTGCGCCGCGAGAACCGTAGGGCACTGTCCGCGATGTACACGCGCTCAACAGATGAATTGGGCTTTGAGGACGAATTGCTTTCAAGCACATTGTCCGGCCATTGTTATTTGATCCTATCAAGGTTCCGCCCAGGTGCAGGAGAGCCGCCCGAGCCGCTGGAAGGTTATTCATTTGAAGGTGAGCAACACGCCATCGTGCTAAGCGGTGAAGTTGAGTTACGTCTCAGGGACGAGGTCATTTCATTGCGCGAAGGGGATAGCTTTTCCTATCCATCAATGATCGCTCACCGATTTCGCAACAAGACAGAGAAAGAAGCGACAATGGTCTGGGCAATGTCGCCGATACGCATTACGTGGTGAGTGTTGGCCTGCTATTGCTGATGCAATAATTGCTTTTGTGTGTGGTGCACTGAAAACGACCCGCAACTTGCGACTTCATTTTGACCGTGTTGCTTTTTCTACAAAGCAACAAAATAACTGCTGTACTGTCCAACCTTCGGATCTGGTATGATAGATTTACGTCGAGACCCGTTGTTTGTTTTATTGACAAGAAAGTCGGTTTTGTCCGCTCTCGGAAAGTGCAGCTCAGGGCTCCTTCGACACCTTCGCCGCTAGTTCGATGAAGGGCAGCTTTTCGTATTGGGTCAGAAATGCTTGACGTTTGGGTCAGAATTGAGTGACGCGATTCACTGATTTATTCAGGTTTTGGCTGTCGATTGAGTCAAAGGTCAGTGAAGTGCCACATTTCCTGTGTAAGGCAACGCATAGTTCTGCCACCAGCGACAGAACCTTGCCATTTTGGCGTCACTTCCTTCCGCCGGTACCTAGACCGACTTCACTGATCCTGACTTCCATTTGGGAATATCAGGGCAGATTTGGAGATCAGACGCCGAAGGCGCAGCCGAGGATACGTTGTTGTCTAATAGGGTTGCCCGAGGGGGAAGGCAGCGTCTTACCCCTGATGGCCAGGGGCGTTTGGCTTGTTCAAATCCCGCTGGCCCCAAAACAAGTGCGTCGGTGCGGGCTGCGTCGTAACTCTTCGCGCCAGAACACGTTGTTTTTCTACAGAATAGGCGGATTGCCGGCGTTTGCCGCAGGAGCAGTGCAAAAGAGGTGTGACCCACCGAAATACCGCGCTTGGCCATGAGTTCTTCCCGGCCCCGACAGAACACACCGCAGCGGACACAGAAGAACACTGAGAACAGGAACACGTCATTCAGATTCTGTTTACCTTCGGAAGAAATCATAGGCCAGCATTCGTTTGGATACTGCCGTTCGCTAGACAGGCGCTTCCACCACTTAAAAATGTTCAAAAAATTGCGACAGATCTCATGACAAGCAACCGAGCTTCGTTACAAAACTTTCGCCACACTGACACATAGTCGTCGAACACCGCCTGTAGCTGACCGCCAACATGAAGTGGAGGTGGCCTGTGCTGCGTATCGAAAAACTGACCAAGCGATTTGGCGACAATATTGCCGTGGATACTGTGACGCTGGATGTGGACAAGCCCTGTGTGATCGGCATCATTGGGCGGTCCGGCGCGGGCAAATCTACTCTGCTGCGGATGATCAATCGCCTGACCGATTCCAGCGAGGGTCGGATCCTGGTCGAAGGCCGCGACGTGACGCAGTTGAAAGGCCGCGAGAAGCGCGCTTGGCAAGCGGAATGCGCGATGATCTTTCAGCAGTTCAATCTGGTACCACGTATGGATGTGGTCTCGAATGTTTTGAACGGAACGCTGAACCGCCACTCCACGCTGGCAACCATGTTCAACCTGTTTCCGATGGAAGAGATCCACCGCGCCATCGACATTTTGGATCGTCTTGGCATTGCCGAGCATGCACCCAAACGCGCCGAGGCCCTGTCGGGCGGTCAGCAACAGCGCGTCGCCATCGCACGGGCGCTGATGCAGGACCCGCGGATCATTCTGGCGGATGAGCCCATTGCCTCGCTGGATCCTATGAATGCTCAGGCGGTGATGCAGTCCTTGCGCCGAATCCACGAAGAGGATGGCCGCTCTGTCATCGCCAACCTGCACACGCTGGATACCGCCCGCCGCTATTGTGACCGCGTCGTCGGTATGCGCGATGGACGTATCGTTTTCGACGGGTTGCCCGAGCAACTGACAACTGGCGTGGCCCGCGAAATTTACGGCGCCGACGCCAGCTTCTCGGAAGAGGCAACTTCGACCCAGATTGAAACACTCGACGCGACCTCAAAAGCGTTGATGGAAGCCGAGGCGACCATCTAGGCCCAATTCACCCCTTTCATCGACCGGCCGATGAAAGGCCGGCGCATCAAACCGGAGAGAGACAGATGAAAAAACTGATTGCCGCCCTGGTGGCCACAACTGCGATTGCCGCGCCAGCCATGGCGCAAGAGATTTCCGAATTCCGCATTGGTATTCTGGGCGGAGAAAACGCACAGGACCGTCTGAGCAAGCAGGAATGCTTGCGCGAGCAGACTGAGGACCTGCTGGGTGTGGAGACCAAGCTGTTCGCACCCGCCGATTACAACGGTGTCATTCAAGGGCTGCTTGGCGGCACCATCGACATGGCTTGGCTGGGTGCATCCGGCTACGCCAAAACCTACCTGAGTGATCCCGAAGCGGTTGAGCCTGTTCTGGTCAAGGTCAACACCGATGGCAGCTATGGCTACTATTCGATCGGATTTGCCCGCAAGGACAGTGGCATTGCCTCGTTGGAAGACATGAAGGACAAGACCTTCGGCTTTGGCGACCCCAATTCGACTTCGGGCTTCCTTATCCCGTCAATCGAAATTCCGCAGGCCACCGGTGCAACCATGACCTCGGGTGACTATTTTGGTGAAGTCAAATTCACCGGTGGTCATGAGCAGACTATTGTGGCCGTAAACAACGGTGACGTCGACGGTGGCGTGACATGGGCCGACGGCCTTGGGGACTGGGAAGACGGTTATCAGTCTGGTGCGCTGCGACGCGCTGTGGATGCCGGTCTGGTCGACATGAACGATCTGGTCGAAATCTGGAAATCCGCTCCGATCCCCGAAGGCCCGTTTGTTCTGCGAACCGAA
Source organism: Ruegeria atlantica (assembly GCF_947495585.1). Classification (GTDB taxonomy): domain Bacteria; phylum Pseudomonadota; class Alphaproteobacteria; order Rhodobacterales; family Rhodobacteraceae; genus Ruegeria; species Ruegeria atlantica_G. The sequence goes on from NZ_CANLZK010000009.1 coordinate 26,594, forward strand.
CTGCCCGAGGATGTCAAAATCAAGATGACCGGTATGCTGGCCTCGATGAATTCGATTGATGCGGACTGCATGTACAACGTTCTGGGCGGTGAATCCAAAGGCCTTATGCCGATCACCCACGACGCCTACGAAATCATCATCGAAGCGCGCAAGCTGAAGTCCAACTAATCCTGCACCTCCAATGATCGGGGTCCGGTGGCAAACCGGACCTCTTTTTTGCCACTCAGGAGCACTCCATGACAGACATGACCGTAGGGTCCCCCAGCGTCGACCAGATCCGGGCCGACTATTCCGAGATGACACGACGCAAGCGGGTCTATGGTGGTATCCTTCTAATCGTATTCGTAGCGATGATGGCCGCGGGTTTCCGCACTGCCGACGACCGCAATGCCGGCAGCTTTGTCGACGGCTGGCACCGTATCCTCGACTACCCGACTGAGGTTCTGTCGGAAGCATGGGAAAAGATCGGCGCGATGCCGGAGAACCTTGTGAAGTTTTTCCCGGCTCTAGTCGAGACACTCAATATCGCTGCGGCTTCGACGCTGATAGGGGCCATCGCCGGGACGTTTCTGGCGCTGATGTCCACGCGTGGCATGGCATTGTGGCCCTCGCTTATCCCGCTGTTTCGTCGCATCGCTGATATCTTTCGCGCTGTGCCTGAAATCGTTATCGCTTTGGTTTTGATCTTTGTGCTGGGCGGTGGTCCGGTGCCCGCAATGATTGCTATTGCCATTCATACGGCGGGTGCGCTGGGCAAGCTGTTCTCGGAAGTGAACGAAAATGCCTCGCTGAAACCGGTCGAGGGGCTTCATTCGGTCGGCGCAAACTGGTCTCAGCGGATGTATTTGGGCGTGATCCCGCAGGTTGGACCGAACTATGTCAGCTATGCGCTGCTGCGGTTCGAAATCAACATTCGCGCCTCGGCCATTCTGGGTTTTGTTGGTGCGGGCGGGCTGGGATACGAGCTGCGCAACGCGATGTCCTGGGGGCAGGGGCGTTATGACGAAGCTGCAGCCATTTTCCTTCTGCTGTTCGTCACGATTGTTGTTGTCGATCAGATATCGGGTCTGCTGCGCGCGCGCCTTACTCATGGTTCCCAGAAAGGAGCGCTGGCATGAGCACCTTCGCCACTGACCTAACCATCAACGAGTTGAAAGCCGAAGCTGACCGTCTGTTCAACCGAAAACGGCTGACCAACTTTGGATTGCCCGCGCTTGTTTTTGTCTATCTGATTTACGTGTTCTTTGCCTTCGACGTGTCTGGAATGGCCGAGCGTGCGAACTGGGAGAACGGAAAAACGCTGATTGCAGACAGCTACAGCTACAAAACGCATGTTTCGCGTGACAATCGCACCGGCGAGGTTTCAACCGCCATCGAAGGGGAACGCAAGGGCCGCTATCCCGACGGTGAGGCTCCGCACTGGGTGAGTTTAGGCGAAACTACGGTCATTGATCTGGAAGACGGCCACATCGTCCGCTTTGGCCCCGAGACAGTGGAATACGATATCCCCGGCTATGGCATCGTCCGCGCGACACCGACCCGCTCTGCTGGTGTTCAGGCTGAACTGCCCGCAGGCGAGGTGCCGGATTGGATCAAAGTCTCAAAAAACCGCATGGCGATTACAACGGATGCGGGGCGTCTGACCGTGACACGCAACCGGTCCGAGGTCTTCCGCTATTTCAATGGGTGGGAGCTGTTCTGGTTCACGCTTGATAGCCCTTACTATGGTAAGTCGTTCCCGGAATTGGCCGGTCTGGCTGCGCAAGGCGAGGCCGGAGCGATCTCTAACGATTTCTGGACCAACAAGATGTGGCGGCATCAGGATGTTGCCTGGGCCATTTTTGAAACCATCCTGATGGCATTTCTCGGCACGTTAGGCGCGGGTATGATCGCATTGCCTTTGGCGTTTCTCGCGACGCGCAATTTCAACCCGCTCAAGTCTGTTCGGTTTCTGACACGACGTGTGTTCGACTTTGTGCGCGGCGTGGACGCGCTGATCTGGACGGTTGTCCTGGCCCGCGCTTTTGGACCCGGTCCGCTGACGGGAGCACTGGCCATTCTGGTGACCGATACCGGCACGTTCGGAAAGATCTTCTCGGAAGCGTTGGAAAACGTCGACCAAAAGCAGATCGAAGGTTTGCAATCCACAGGGGCGAATGCACCGCAACGCTATCGTTATGGTGTGATCCCACAGGTGACGCCGGTGCTGCTAAGTCAGTTGCTCTACTTCCTTGAATCCAACACCCGCAGTGCCACGGTCATCGGTGCGATCACCGGCGGTGGCATCGGTCTGTTGCTGACGCAAGCAATCATCACCCAGAAGGATTGGGAAGAGGTCGCCTATTACATCGTTCTAGTCATCCTGATGGTGATGCTGATGGACTGGTTCTCGGGCTGGCTGCGCCGACGGCTTATCCAGGGAGAGACAGGCAAGATACGCAAAGCCAGGGACACAAAGGCAAAGTCGTTCTTTTTGCCGTGACTCATGACCAAGGACCACAAAACCATGGCACGACTGCGTTCCGACCAACCGTTTATCCATCCTGATTGCCAAATCTCGGGTAGTTCCTTCGGCGAATTTGTCGAAATTGGTGCGGGAAGCCGCGTTGTGAACTCTGCTTTCAGTGACTATTCGTATTGCGACCGGACCTGTGATATTGCGAATGCCGAGATCGGGAAGTTCGCCAATATCGCCAGTTTCACTCGGATCGGTGCGACAGATCATCCGATGGAGAAGGCGTCATTGCATCACTTCCTGTATCGCTCGGCAGATTTCTGGGATGATGCCGAGGATGACGCGGATTGGTTCAATCATCGCGCCAGTCGCTTCGCCCGGATCGGCCATGATACCTGGATTGGGCATGCGGCAATTATCAAACCTGAAGTGACCATCGGGCACGGCGCGGTGGTTGCCTCGGGGTCTGTCGTCACTAAGGATGTAGCGCCCTATACAATTGTAGGCGGCGTGACCGCCAAACCGATCCGTACCCGGTATCCGGTTGGCGTGGCCGAGCGGATGATGGATTTGGCATGGTGGGATTGGGACAATGACAGTCTACGCGCCGCCCTGCCGGACTTTCGTGCGCTGAGCGCCGAGGCTTTCCTTGAAAAGTACGGGACGGATTGAACGGCATTTCAAAATTGCTCGCGTTCATCTTCTCGGAGAGTGCGGCACTAGGGACAGGATGCATTGATTTCCGCCGCGCCGCGTGATTCACGGCTCCGAAAACGGAGCGGTGAAATGAGCGATCTTTTCTGGCTGACAGGCGCGTAGACGGCGCGTCTTAAGCCCTTCTTTCCGAAATCGCACGGTAAGCCTCGGGTTGATGGCAAGCGGGTTTTGAGCGGCATTATCTTCATCAACCGCAATGGGTTAAGGTGGCGCGATGCCCCTGCAGCCTATGGCCCGCACAAACGCTCTACAGTCGCTGGAAGCGCTGTAGTCAGAAAGGCGTCTTCGCAGGGATGATGGCTGGTCTGGCTGCTGAGCACGGTGAACAGAAGACCGAGATGATCGACGCGACCTACCTGAAGGCACATCGAACGGCGACCAGCATGGCCGCCAAAAAAGGGAGCGCGGTCGCCTGATCGAGTGATTCTAGCCTCTTAATTATTCAAAATAATTGAAATCTCCCCTATTCTCTGCCGGGCGTGATATGAGGATTTTATGTGAGTTCATTTTTTACAAACATTGTTTGAGGATTCTTATGGATAAGAGGTTCATTGGTGTTCTTTTCATAAGTGCTTGCATCGCGGGGGCAGTCACATTGGCTGTTCCGTATTTTCAACAAGACGAGCCCGAAGCTCCCCCGAAAATTACCGCAAATGATGCAACCAAGCGGTTGATTGACGCACAAAAAAAACGACCCGAACGGGCGAGCATCAATCCGGTGGCGTTACAGCGCATGCGGGATTATGAGGCACCTGATCCGACAGAAATTATTCTTGCGCCGGAAACCGGTCTTGGATTGGGTTGGGGGTGGAACGAGTTCCACGGGGAGGCCATCCCGACCCATTGCGTGCAATTTACGCGTGACAAGCCATTCAAAGGTCAAACCTCCGCTTTGGACTTTAGCGAGGTCAATGACCAATACGAGTTGCAGGCCGCCATGGATATGAGCGCTGAGGCCTCCGTCAAATCGGTTGGCTATGATGTTGAAGGCGAGATGAAATTCAGCGCCGAGACGAAGATCAATGGCACCTCTTTGACCTATCTGATCGAGGCAGAGGTGTTGAATGCCCCTTGGGTGGCGCTTCCACCCAGCGCAGGTGCTGGGCAAGCCGTTCAACTGACCCCGATGGCCACGCGCCTGGCAGAGCGGGATCTGGAGTTATTCAAAGATGTCTGCGGTACAGGTTATATTTCCGCCACCTATGGTGGCGCGAAACTCTCAATCGTGGTCGAGATAAAGACCTCAAGCCAGGCCTCGCGCACGGCAATGTCTTCCGCGGTCAGCGGAGGAGGTTGGGGCACGAAGGTGAGCGCAGCGATGGGCGGATCAAGCTCTACAAACAACGAGCAGGCCTCGCGAGAAGTTCAATTCTTTCAATCCGGCGGCCAGCCGGAAAAACTGCCAACAACGCCAACAGCGATTGTCGAAGCAGCAGAAGACCTTGCTGGGCAAGCCGCAAAGGCGGAAAAGATTTTCAGGATTGCCGTCACGCCCTATGAAGTGCTTTCAAACTGGCCGCGTGAAGATAGCCTATCCGGCTCAGAGGTGGAGTATGAAGAACTGGCGGCGCTTTGGGGCAGTTACCGTGCGTTGTTCACCGATCTGCAAGATGCGCTGGATACGCCCGAAGCCTATGTTGTGCCGTATCAGATTTGTGCCTCATCGCCCTGCACAGCCGCGTTTTTACCGGCGACCAACGCCAAGGTCCAAGCAGAACTGAAGGATATGCAAGATGAGATTCTCATCGGACTTGACCGGCTGGAACTGGCAGCTCGGACCTGTATCACTGCCGAAGAACTGTGTGAGACGAACACGGCCTTGTACCGCTCACCCTATGCCTATCAGGTATCAATGCCTGTCCGGACGTGCCTGTTGGTCGACGATTTCAGCACAGATGATGCAAACGCATATAAAACGGCCCGTGAATCTGTTTACAGTGTTGTTTATGGAGAACCTATCCGGAGCGAGGCGAACCCAGCTGAACGAGACCACGGAGGTCCGCTCATCGAAGAATTTTTCCCGGAAGTCGAGCTTGCCTGTGACAATACCAGTTTAACAGGCACTGCCGGGGCAAGTGGAGCGCTTCCAATCTATGCTTCCATGATGATTGAGGAAACTGCGAAGGGGCGCTGCGCGCTGAGTTCACTGGCCCCCGGCTGTTTGAGTAATGCAGATATTTCAGATTGGGGCCAACGTATCGGTCATCATTCGATTTTGTTGACGAGCGTCAAGGAAGTTGAAGCGGTCATTGCAGCCGCCACAGCACCGCAGCAAACACTCTCGTTTGATGCAGCGGATTGCGCCTTTCCAGTAAACGCAGATAATTGGCTGATAGGCGATCCCGGTGCGCCGCTGAAAACCAGTGTCTGGGTTCCGCCTAACTGTGTGGTCGGCATGAAGCAGCTGATCAAAGACACGGCTGAAGCTTCGGCGGCAAAAGACGCGGCGATCGCTGAAAAGGCAATCGAGGTTGGCGTCGATTAGGGTTTGGGGCGGACTATCCCTGCAATCCGGCGTTTACGCGCTCCAAGAAACTGAAGATGATGTCGATCTGATACAAATCGACATTGTTGGTGTTGGCATAGAAGACCTGACTGTATCTCAGGATGGGACGGACACCAGAATTGATGTGAGTGATCATGGTTCCATCAGATTGTCAGATATCGACAGCGCCTTGATCACAACAGATGATTTCTTGTTCCAAATTGCTTGAACTAATTATGCGATTTCTCAAAAGCACGACAGGGAGCCTAACGGCTCCTCTTTTGCGTTTTTGGTATCGTGTTGGGTCAGAAATGCTTGACGTTTGGGTCAGAATTGAAAGGCGCAATTTTTGTGTTTCTTAAGGTTTTGGCAGCCGATTGAGTCAAAGATCTGTGATGTTCAACATCTCTTTGTAAGGCGACACATAGTTCTGTCACCAGCGAAAGAACCTTGCCATCTTCGCCTCCCTTCCTTCATCCAGCACCTAGGCCGATTTTAGTGATCCTAACTTCCTTTTGGGAAAATTAGGGTTGATTTGAAGATTAGACGCTGAAGGCGCCTGTTTCTTCTGATCTGCGACGTGGCGAACGCGGATGCACATAACACCCGAACTGCGATGTGCAGGGGGTTTCTGCTATTGTCTTGTTTCCAAGAAATCAAAACCGGACCCTAGAGCAGCGTGCGGCGAAGGTTCCAAAGGAGCCCTTCCTACTTATTCGTTGGGGTTCGGAGATTGCTGGGTTCAACTTCACTTACCAGTGCTCTTTTGGCACCCAGTCTTCGGCCTCGTTGTTCCACAACCTGTTAGGATTGCCCTCGTCCATTCCCCGGATATGAAGCGTCCGCATGCTCGGCTCTATGAAGATCACCGGCTCTTCGTAGGGGTGTGATGAATAGATGTTTCTTAGAACCTGCACGGTTTTGGCTTCGTAACTGCCCAAAAAGAAAGACAGCTCCACACAGGGTACCTCGACAACCTTTTTGGTTGCCCTGTCGCGCCCACTCCCCAGGGATCTGAATTGTTGCATTCCCGGCGCGGCCTGATAGGTGACGCAATCGTAGTCGCCATATTTCAAAACGTCATCGACCAGAACCGCGTCAATGATCTTTTGCGCATGTGTATCTGGCACCTGGACGACGATCCGCAGACCGTTTTCAGGAACGAATCAATCATTTTCGAGTTTGGACATTGTCATGTTTATCTCCAGCAGCTTCTGCCGAAATAGCTCGTATTGGCGATGCTACGGTAAATGACGGTTCGTTATCGGCCGAACTGTCAATTGTCGTCCGATCCGTCCAGAGTCTTTCTGCTCAGGCCAAACCAGCGTTCGAGCGCATCGAACCCGTCGTCGGAAATGGTAAGAGCGCGACTGCCGGTCCTACGCTCCAACCAGTTCGCTGTCAGTGACTTCTGCATGATCGCTGTGGCCAGCGGGCCGGAAATGTGGTGCCGACGCTCAGTCCAGTCAAGGCAGAGTTTTGCCGGAGGTTTCCCCGATGAAACAGGTGGCGGCTCGATCCCGATAACATCGAGGAAATCCTGATAGCGAGGTCCGGATGTCTAAGCGTCATCTCTGAGATTCAGCACATCAAGGGCAACGAGGCGTTTCGTCATCAGGACGCCGAGCTTACAGCAATATGATTGTAGCAACTGCGTGCGCGTTGTGTGTCTGTCGCGATCTGGCCGGGCCGAGACAAGTGGTCGGTCGGTGACAGGGTAGCCAATCCTTCCAGCACCCGGGCAACGTCAGCACTTGCCACCCAGTGATAAACATGCTGGCCGCTTCGCAAAGAAGCGGTCAGACTGGCAACTTCGAGTTGCTTCAAATGGGCACTCGTCGTCTGCGGGCTAACCTCGGCCGCACAAACCAGCTCTTTGTTGGTGAATGCGCGCCCGTCCATCAGTTCGCACAGGATGCGGGATCGGCTGGGATCGGCGAGCGCGGCCCCGATTATATCCAGTTTCGGTTCGATTGCCATGCAAAACAGATTAAAGACAGAAAACGAATGCACCCAGTAAAAACCGTTCGATGGCGAACGAAATGAGCTGAAAAGCGGACGCTGATGAAGCGTCTGTTTTGTCCCACTGAATAGCCACCACTCAAGCAGAGATCATTTCACATAACACCGGTTCAGCGTTGTTCGCAGTATGTCACAGAGAAGCTATTCAGCCAAAAAATGCCTGTGCATGTCTTTGAGCCAGGAAATATGCACAGCAGATCAAGATATCCTAGTAACTTGCGTGGTTTGTTCGTTTAATTGTTTGCACCCACATCAACGATTTGCAGCCTCCCGCGGCATAATTTTGAAGCACAATTTCGAAAATGAAAGAAAATTCTGTGTCCTATTGATGGCAGGTCGAGCGGTTTTCGGCATCCCCTCAACTGTCTGACCTAATTAATGTTCACAAAACGATCTATGATTACGAAATTCGCCAGAACATGGCTGAGATTTCCGACAATCATTAGCCTGCGATCAGCACCGAGATGCAGTCTGCAATTAACCGCGGAGCAGAAATTAGTGCGACGCAATATGAAGATGCCTTGGTAGTCATGGCGTCGGCGCAAAGCTTTTTTACGGAATACTTCAACGATTTTGATGCAATTCTGGCCCCTTCGGCCAAATGAGAGGCCGTGCCACTGAACGCAGGGCACACTGGAGATTCAGTTTTTTGCCTAGCTTGGACATTGGCGGGTCTGCCGTGCCTCACGCTGCCTTTACTGGTTGGGCAGAACGACCTGCCCATCGGTGTACAATTAATTGGTGCGGTTGAAGAAGATGACCGATTGCTGCGCACGGCATCATGGGTCCAACACAGTCTCAACGCACAGGAACAACAAGGAGAGTAAACGTATGTCGCGGCTGACAAACATTATCATGGGCTTGATTGGTATTGGCCTGATGATGACTTTCATTCTTGGCCTCGCGCACAGTATTTCGACCGGTTTCGCCGGGTTTTGGGGTGGTTTGCCGTTTCTGTGCATGGCGGTCTTCGTTATAGCCCTTGCGCTATACAATTTCTGGGAAGACGCCGTTAAAAAGGACTGATCTCATGAGCGACAAACCAGTCCTCTGGCTTCCACGCCGGCTGTCCGACGCGACCATCGACCGTGCGCGTCGGGACTACGACGTAATCCTCAACGATGCCGACACGCCGGGCACGTCAAATGAGATCATTGCTATGAGCGCCAAGGTTGACGCGATGATGCCCTGTCATTCTGAACACTTTTCGGCTGAAGTCGTGTCGCAACTTGACCCACGCCTGAAAATTGTCGCGAACCATTCTGTTGGCGTTGATCACTGCGACCTCGCCGCTTTGGCGGCGAAAGGAATCGCGGTGACTAACACGCCCGGTGTCCTTTCTGATGCAACAGCTGAATTGGCAATGCTACTCTTGCTCGGTTCAGCGCGGCACGCGGTCCAAGGCGACCGTCTGATGCGCACCGGTACTTGGGACAGCTGGAGCCCATCTTTTATGGTCGGCAAGCAAGTCACGGGTGCGCGACTAGGCATCGTCGGGATGGGGCGCGTGGGTCGGGCATTTGCAGCAAAAGCGCGCGGGTTCGACATGGAAATCCATTACTTCAACCGCACCCGCCTGTCGCCCGATCAAGAACAGGGGGAAATTTACCATGAAAGTATCGACACACTGCTGCCAGTTGCCGATTTCCTGTCGCTTCATTGTCCCGCCACACCTGAAACGCTTGACCTGATGAACGCTGAACGTTTAGCCGCGCTTCCGAGTGGGGCGATACTCGTGAATTCTGCCCGAGGCGCACTTGTTGACGAAGATGCGCTGGTAAACGCAATTGAAAACGGAAAGCTGTCTGCTGCAGGTCTTGATTGTTTCAAGACGGAACCGGGGGGCAACCCAAAGTTCGCCGCGTACGAGAACATCTTCATGTTGCCGCATATCGGAAGCGCAACGACGAAAACCCGCGACGCAATGGGCTTTCGCGCGTTGAAAATTTAGACGCTTTCTTTGCTGGCAAAACACCTCGAGACCTTTTGTAGAAGAGAACATTGCGATGGCAAAACTAGCATTCCTTGGCTTAGGCGTAATGGGTTATCCGATGGCGGGCCACCTACAGGCGGCGGGGCATGAGGTGACTGTGTACAACCGGACATCCGCCAAAGCCGAAGCATGGGTTGCCGAGCACGGTGGCAGCATGCGCGAGACACCCCGTGAGGCGACTGAAGGCGCGGAATTCGTCATGACATGCGTTGGGAACGACCATGACCTTCGTAACGTTTGCACAGGTTCGAACGGTGCATTCAGCGGGATGTCCAAGAGCGCAACGCTTGTTGATCACACGACCGTCTCTGCGATGGTGACATACGAACTGTACACCGCCGCCAAAGAAATTGGTCTGGCCTTTCTAGACGCCCCAATCTCCGGAGGTCAGTCGGGGGCCGAAAACGGTGTTCTTTCCATTGTGTGTGGAGGCGATCATCCCGTATACGATGCCGCTGAACCTATCATGCAAGCGTACTCGAAAATCTGTCGGCGGGTTGGAGAGAGTGGTGCCGGACAATTGACAAAAATGAGCAACCAGATTGCAATCGCTGGCCTGGTGCAAGGTTTGAGCGAAGCGCTACATTTCGCTGAGAAAGCCGGCCTTGACGGTCGTGCAGTGGTTGAAGTCATAAGCCAAGGGGCTGCAGGCAGTTGGCAGATGGTGAACAGATACGAAACGATGCTCGAAGACCATTTTGACAATGGTTTTGCTGTTGACTGGATGCGCAAAGACTTGGGTATCTGCCTTGATGCCGCCAATGAAACCGGCGCTAGTCTACCCGTGACGGCGCTGGTAGATCAGTTCTACAAGGACGTCCAAAAAACTTGGGGGCGGTCGATGGGATACCTCTTCGCTACTCAAGCGACTTCGAGCACTCGGATAGGCCGCGAGTGCAGAGTCAACTTACCCGACTTCGCGTCCCATAATCCGCCCGTGCGTATCAAAACTTGGAATTGCGGCATCCGCATTGGGCCCGTACCAGGTGATTGTCGTGCTCGAGTGTCAATGACAGATACCGAGACGCGTCGATGTGACGGAAAAGCTTTGAGCCGTTAATGGTAGAGCCTACGCTCCAATGAAAATTAGAGTGGTTCAAATTCAAAGGCTTGACCGCCGTTGAATGGTAAATCTAGTGTCGTCCGACACTTTGAAATCATTGGCAAAAATGGCGGTAAATTCCAGCAAACCGCCAACATACCCACCAAATCCATAGGGGTGGCGCTGTCAAAACGTTCGCTTGCGATCGGCGACCAACCCAGGCCGAAAGTATTTTTAGTGCTCGGAAGGGGTTTTTAATCATTGTAGAGCCAGCCACCTTAACATGACTGGCATCCAAACTGTCCCAAACTGGAACCTATTACTTGCAGCCAAATTGCAACGCATTACTGCGTGCTCCAAAAAAAGTAGCAGGATTTCCATGAGCTTATCAAAACAATTCGTTGACTATTGCAGTAAGAAATCAGTCGAACTTTTTCATGCGATTCAGAGGAAAATTTTTTGATGATAAATTTCGATCTGTGTTTCCATCTCCGGGATAACAACAGTTCGGTTGGGGAGGCTCAAATGATGCACTAACAATCAAACCGGACCAGTCAGATGAGGCTGCTCACCGCCCCCATTTCATACTCCCGCTGACAGTTTGGTTTGATCTGGCTTCCCTTTCGGACAATCAGAGCTGATTTTTAGGTCAGACAGCGAAGCTGCCTGTTCCTGCTAATCTGCCACGTGGCGAACGCGGGAGGGGCGAGGTAACGCTATTCGACCGGGATGGTGCGGCCCGCAGGCACAACCGAGGACACGGCCCTGTCTAATAGGGTTGCCCGAGGGGGAGGGCAGCGTCCTCACCCTGACGGCCAGGGCGTTTGGCTTGTCCAAATCCCGCTGGTCCACAAACAACAGCGACGGTGAGGATGACCCGCCACCATTGGCGATTTTTACATTCCGTCATACCGCAAAAGTGACAGTCGGCCCAGACCCGCTCCTTGTCCTTTCCACTGCTGCTACAGAGCGACTTCCTAAAACGGACTTTGAGTCTCTACGTAGTCTTCTATTTCTCCGTTGCGAAATGTGGTCTGTAGCACAATCTTACCTTCACCTTCGATGGGTGGTTAAGCACCGGTACCAGTGAACTCGTCAAACGCTTCCAACGCTTTAGCGCCAAAGGCGATCGAAGGGCCGCCGCCCATGTAGCCAATCATCTCCAAGGCTTCGCAAAACTCCTCGCGGGTGGTGCCGAGCCGGACAAGCGATTTGGTGTGAAACCCGACACAACTGTCGCAACGTGTCGAAATTGCAATGCCCAGGGCGATCAGCTCCTTGGTCTTTTCATCCAGGGCGCCATTGCGTTTGGCGGCTTTGGACATCGAGTTGAACCCCTCGAACATACCCGGCGCCTGTTTCTGCAAAACGCCTATACGTCCCATTGTTTCAGTGAGAAATCCGCTCCAGGACATCGTGTCTTTCCTTTTCTTGACTGGTTCTGTTAGCTGGCAATATGCGACTGGAAGAGATGACCTGGACCGAGGTCGAGACATACCTCAAATCCCGAAAGGGAATTGTTCTGCCGACCGGGTCCATCGAACAGCACGGGCCCATCGGTCTGATCGGTACGGATGCCATTTGCGCGCGCGAGATCGCCTGGGCTGCGGCCGATATTGCCGGCGCGGTAGTGGCACCCGAACTGGCTTACGCCCCTGCGCCGTTCAACATGGGCTTTCCGGGCACCGTCTCGCTGAGCGCCGGTCTCTACTGCGATCTGGCGAGAGAGGTTATGCAAGGGCTGGCCCATCATGGTTTCTCGATGATCTATGTTTTGAACGGCCACGGTGCCAACCTTGAGCCCTTGCGGAAGGCGGCACACGACGTAGGTGCGACAATCCGAATTCGGAGCTGGTGGGACTTTGACCGGGTCAACAAACTCCGACGTGGCTACTACGGCGACTGGGAGGGTATGCACGCCACCCCATCCGAGGTCGCGATCACGCAGGCCACCCATCGCGTTGTTCAGGCCGGGGACACAAGTCCTCCGCGCAAGCTTTCTGCCGAGTACATCGCGGCCCACGCGGGTGATCGCCATGGGCCGCCCGATGAACATCGAAGCGACTTTCCCGATGGGCGCGTTGGGTCCTATTCTGAACTGGCCCGACCCGAACACGGGCGTGAACTTGTCAATGCCGCGGCGCAGGCCGTAGCCGCGGATTTCGCCAGCTTTGTTCATTGATCAGCGGCTTTCGTCCGATCTCATTTTTCGTTCCAGCCAGCGCACGAAGAAGCTGATGATCAGGACGAGAACAAGATATTCAAAGATCAAAAGCGTATAGATCTCAAGCGGCCGGTATTCCGTTACGACCAACTCGTTGGCACGGCGCGTCAACTCCTGCATCCCGATCACCGAGGCAAAGGCGGACATCTTTACGATATAGATGAACTGGTTCGCCAACGGAGGTAGAATCCGCTTGATCGCCTGCGGCAGGATTACATACAGCATCGTCTGGCGGTAATTCAGGCCAACAGTCTTTGCCGCTTCGGTCTGGCCCTTGTCAATCGACTGGATGCCCGAGCGGTAGATCTCGGCGGTGAAGGCACTATCCGAAATGGCCAGCGTGATGATCGCGCCCCAGAATGCGTCGATGCTGATACTGATGCCGATTGATTTCAGAACAACCGGGAATCCGTAAAATACCCAGAACAACATCGGCAGGAGCGGTATGGCGCGGATGAATTCAATGTAGACCCTGCTTGGTAACCGCAGCCATCGGTTTGACGACATGCCCGGCAGGGCAACCAGAAGCCCGATGGCCATTGATAGAACGGCGGCAATCAAAGAGAGGCTGATCGTCGACCAGAAGCCCGACAAAAGAAATCGAATGTTGTTCTGACCCGTTTCTGTCGAGGGGTTGACGACGTACCATCCCCAGTTGCCCGAAGAACTACAACCGCCGAGAATGACAAGCGCACAAAGAGCGACAAGCGTTTTACGTTTCATGTGATACTCCTTAGTGCTGAAGGATCTGGCTGAGGAAAAGCTTGCAACGTTCTGATTTAGGTGCCTCAAAGAAATCTTCGGGTGTACCTGTTTCGATCACCTCGCCCTGATCCATAAAGATCATCCGGTCCGCTGCCTTGCGCGCGAATCCCATCTCGTGGGTGACGCAGATCATCGTCATTCCCTCTTCGGCAAGATCCACGATCACGTCGAGCACTTCCGAAATCATTTCGGGGTCTAGCGCCGAGGTGGGCTCGTCAAAAAGCATGATCTTGGGCTCCATGCAAAGTGAGCGTGCGATGGCGACCCGTTGTTGTTGACCACCGGAAAGCTCGGTTGGCCGCTTGTGCGCCTGATCAGGAATCCGGACCCGTTCGAGATATGTCATGGCGCGTTCTTCTGCGTCCGATTTCGACAAGCCACGCGCCTTGATTGGTCCTAGCGTCAGATTTTGGAGAATTGTCAGGTGGGGGAACAGGTTGAACTGCTGAAACACCATGCCAACCTCGGATCGGATTTCCTCGGCGGCCTTTTTGTCCGTCATTTTGATTCCGTCTACGGTGATCGAACCGGAATCATGCTCCTCCAGAGAATTCACACATCGGATGAGGGTTGATTTGCCGGATCCCGAAGGTCCGCATACAACAATTCTTTCCCCAAGCGCGACATCCAGATTGATGTCTCTGAGCGCGTGATAGTCTCCGTACCACTTATTCAAGTCGCGGATTGTGATGACCGGCGATGCATCTGACATAGACCTGCCCCTTTGAGATTGTTAGCGTAAGACTAGCTTTGCCTTCAAATTAAAACTATACAAAATATGATAAATACAGACATAAATCTGATTGCGAACGCGCGAACAAAAGGGGAGGAAGCGATGAAGCTGCTGAAATCAATGGGCCTGGCCACGGGTCTTGTACTTGGAATGCTCACAGGGGCGGCCAATGCCCAATCAGCCCTGAATGACATACTGAACAATGGGGTGCTGAAAGTCGGGACAACCGGCGACTGGAACCCGATGTCCGTCCGGGATCCGGCAACAAACGCCTACAAGGGATATGATATCGATGTCATGACCCAACTCGCCGAAGATCTGGGCGTGGAGCTTGAATTCGTGGCAACGGATTGGAAGACCCTGGTAAACGGTGTCGTTGCCGGGAACTATCACATTACAGGTTCGGCCTCGATCAGCCCGCCCCGCCTGAAAGCTGCCGGGTATTCGAATAGCTATATCTCAGTTGAAATCTATCCCTTTACCACTGAAGAACAGGCCGAAAAATTCTCGGATTGGGACTCGATCAACAACGGGGAAGTCAAGGTTGCGACTACCTTGGGGACGACATTCGAAAAAAGCGTCCGCGAGTGGTTCCCTGACGCTGATATCAAGGTCGTTGAGGCACCGGCACGTGGGTTCCAGGAGGTTCTGGCAGGGCGCGCTGATGTTTTCATCACATCGAATATCGAAGGTTCGACCCTGCTCGAAAAATTCCCGAACCTACGTCAGATTGAAGTAACCGAGGCGCGTGCGCCGACACCGATCGCGATGCTGATGCCCCAAAGCGATCAGGTATGGATCAACTACGTGAACAGCTGGATCGAACTGCGTCAGGCGCAGGGGTTCTTCGCGGCGACCGCCGCAAAATGGGGCCTGTAACGTTCTGACTTTGACACTGTAAAAGGCCCGCTGCGATAATCAATCGGCGGGCCTTTTCTGTGTGCTACGTCAGTAATCGAGATGTCAGGAGAGATCGATATGCGCATTGACATGCATTCCCATTACTACGGTGGTGGGCTGGTCGAGACTTTGCGCGCCCGAAAGTCGCATCCTCGCCTCAGAACACGCACAGATGGTGTCACTGTGATGTCAGCGATGAATGGAGAATTTCCGTTCACCGATGCCTATCATGACCCGCAAGTGTGTCTGGCCGAAATGCGAAAGCAGGAACTGACGCACCGCTTGCTGACCTTCCCCGGAGCACTTGGTGCTGATCTGTTGCCCGCCACGGAAATTGCACCGGTCATCTCTGCATTTAACGATCACCTTGCCCAGTTGGGAATTGATAGCGATGGCGCCCTGATCGGGCTGGCCGGAGTTCCGCTGGATGATCTTGATATTGCCTGTGCAGAGCTTCGCCGTGTTCGTCGCGATCTGGGTTTGCCGGGAATTATTTTGCCGTCGAACTATTTCAACTCTTTGGCCGAAGCTGACACATTGCGACCGCTATTGGCAGCGGCAAATGAATACGGCTGTCACATCATGCTGCACCCTGGTCTGAAAGTCGGGCAAAACCCGCCGCCGCGCCCTGCGGACCTGACGCAA
The DNA here is from genome assembly GCF_947495585.1 of Ruegeria atlantica. Taxonomy (GTDB): domain Bacteria; phylum Pseudomonadota; class Alphaproteobacteria; order Rhodobacterales; family Rhodobacteraceae; genus Ruegeria; species Ruegeria atlantica_G. The sequence continues at coordinate 42,575 of NZ_CANLZK010000009.1, forward strand.
TATCGACTGTCCGCAGTGGAACTGCAATCCAGCGCTTCTCAGGTCGCCTTGACCATGATCATGTCAGACCTGTTGGATTCTTACCCGGCTGTTTCCTTTCAGATAGTCAATTTGGGCGGCACGCTCCCCTTTATTTTTGAGCGGTTAGAAAGCATTGCACGGCATCGCAACCCGGATGATCCGTTCCCGACCCAGCGTCTGCGTCGGCTCTGGTACGATTGCGCTTCGCTTGGGCCACGTGCGTTGGAGGCAGCTGTTAAGCTTTTGGGTGCAGACAGGATTATGCTGGGATCGGATTATCCGATCTTCACGGACGATCCTTATACGCATGCGGTTGTTCCGGCAGCGCTGACCGCCGAAGAAAAGGAGCAGGTGACGTGGAAAACAGCGAACGCATTGCTGAGCCACCTTTCGGAACTTCGGGCGCAAAAATGCACCCCTGGCTAATTTCAATGCGTGACAGCCAAGTTACCTCCCATAGTAGATTGAGGTTCTCTTGCCCGCTATCGGTTCTTGAGGCGCGCCATTAATGTAATGCTGTCTTCAAAACCGATGGCTGTGAAATTGCCATCCTTGAGGATCGCAGCCTCAGTGGGCTCAACCCTATTTCCGTCGATGGAGCAGCCCTTGTATACTGAAAACAGACACAGAACTTCGTTCGGACCCGCTTGGAGCTTATGGGTGTCCTCACCGGTCAGGCAATCTACGGATGCAGCACACTGAACAGGATCATAGATTACGTTAAAATTGCGCACTGGACCCGCTTCCAGCCGGCACCACAATTTCAGATCGCCTGAAAACCTGAGTGGATCGGAAAACCGCGCGTTCAACGGTGTCGCAGGGCCAACCAGATCAAAGCCATCTCCCTCGACAACGGTCAGGATACGAGACATGCCCTGAAATGTGGAAAATGGCCCGTCAGCCTCCACGTCAGCAAGGCTCACACGCCAGATGACGCCCTGCTCGCCACTTCCCTGTGCAATTTCTCGCGTGGTCCCTAAGCCGTTTTTCCACAGGATGGGCTCCAGGGTTCTGGTTCGGACATGTTTCATTTCTGTTCGCATTTCGGGTTAGTCATGGGACGGCTGCGTATGCTTACTGTTGTTCGAATTAGGCGTGCCGACGGTTGCAATCCCTAGCCGCATACGAGTACAAACATTATGCAATAAATTTAGACATATTATAGGCCATTTGTCGTGCGGGTTAGCTATCAGGATATAAAATCAAACATCCTAGGCCGCATCCGCGACAACACCTGGCCTCCCGGCGCGGCAGTACCTGGTGAGATCCAGCTTGCCAAGGAATTTGGCTGTGCGCGGGCCACAGTAAACCGTGCAATGCGCGAACTAGTTGATGATGGCGTTCTTGAGCGCAAGCGCAAGGCAGGAACACGGGTTAAAACAGCCCCAACGCGCCAGGCCCGGATCACAATTCCGCTTATTCGGGAAGAAATCACCAACCTAGGGGCCACCTATCGATATTCGCTTGTTGAGCGCGAGGTTATCGCCGCCCCCGGCTGGTTGCGTGCTCAGGTCAAGATCCCAAAAGGGGGTGAGGTTCTGCATCTCAGATGTATGCACTTTGCCTCAAACAAAGCCTTTCAGTTCGAAGAGCGCTGGATCAATATTGCGACTATTCCTCAGGCACGCGATCAGTCGTTCGAAGAAATTGGGCCAAACGAGTGGCTTGTCCGTGAGGTTCCGTTTACCGAGGTTGAACTGACGTTTTCAGCGACCAACGCCAATCTGGAGGTTGCGGAGTTCCTGGGGGAAAACGAAGGAACGGCCTTGTTTACCGTCGAAAGAACCACTTGGCTGGAGGAGAACAACGTGACTCATGCCAAACTCTATTTTCCTCCCGGTTACAAAATGACGACCAAGCTGTGATGGCATTCGCATTGGGTAGGTTGGCAACCTCGGAAAGGGATCTGTTGCAAACTTTAGACCATTGACCTTCATGGTGTTAACGCCTGTTTAGCGAACGGCATTATTCAGTTGAAGGTTAGTCTATGATTTTTTTCAAAGGCGCGCGGTATCCCAAGGATGTGATCCTCTTGAGCTGTGCAATACGTTCAAGCCCTGTCTTGGTGCTAAACACCCCTAATACACTCAGTGCGAAAACTGCAGCTGGGAGTTTCAACAGAGGAAGTTCGGGTTACTGCATTCGATTTTTCTAGGAAGACGCTAAGCAACATGGAAAAAAGAGCAGCTTTAAGCCTCGTAAAGGTGCTTTCGGACAGTTGGATCGATCCTGTTGCTTTGGGCAGGGTAGATCCCGCAAGCGGCAATGGCCTCGCGGGCTGTCACACGCTCATGCAAGCGTTTCCAGATTGTCTTGGCGGCATAGGGATGCGGGTATGGTCGCCATGCGACACCCATTGTCATGCCCCGCAGGTACTTCAGCTGCTGACGGTGTGCCGAATACAATATGGTGGTGGCAACGCTACCTTCGCGCGCAAGCTCGTGCTCGGTCACGAATATCCTGTTCCCACGCATTGTCACCAGACCCGCATAGCGCGATATCTGGTGCGTGCTCTTGTCTGGGGATATGGCAATTTCCCTGGATCGGATTGTGAACAGCCCATCAATTTCCTGAATCCGGATCAATGAGCAGAAAATCTTTCCTTCCCAAGAAGGCGTGCAGAAATAGGAATGATAGAAGCCTACATATCGCCTCAGGTTTTTCTGTTGGCTCCGAAATGGATCCAGAAATGCGTCCGTGGGCGCTGTTCCGGATTGTGGCAGGGTGCCTTTCAGCATTCGTTCAAAAGCATCGGTTTCAGCAAACAACTCTGCTTCTGTCAGGTCGAAATGACGCGCAATACGGCGCATGTTGTGAGCAGAGGGCAGGCTGGCGCCGTTCAGATAGCGATTGAACTGCTGTCTGTTGACGCCGATATCACGGCAAATCTGCGAAATGTTCCCATGCTCTGCGCATAATGATCGCAGGTTGGCAGAAAAATTCTCGGACATAGGTAAAACCTTTCGCGTTCTGACGCTATATCACGGCAATTCGCGTCAGTTCGCGCAAGATCGCACAATTTGTTTTATCTGCAAATCGGTTTCTTCTTCGGCATCACTTTGCAACAGACAAGCGACCAGATGCCAATTGAACCCATCGAAAACACATGGATCACGCTCGCCGACGGGCGACGGTTGGCTGCGCGCATCTGGTTGCCCGAAACCAGTCCCGCCCCTGCAATTCTGGAATACTTGCCTTACCGCAAACGCGACGGCACCGCGCCAAGAGATGAAACGACACACACCGTATTTGCCGACGCAGGTTATGCCTGCGTCCGGGTCGACATCGCGGGCACCGGGGACAGCGAAGGGCAGTTCGACGACGAATACTCCGAGCAGGAACTGCGCGATGGTGAAGAGGTCCTGGCCTGGATCGCCGCGCAGGATTGGTGCGACGGTCATATCGGGATGATCGGAATATCGTGGGGCGGATTCAACAGCCTGCAACTGGCCTTTCGGCAACCACCCGCATTGAAAGCGGTGGTCAGCGTCGCCTCGACCGTGGATCGCTATTCGGATGACATCCATTTTATGGGCGGGTGCCTGCTGAGTGACAACATGAACTGGGGCAGCCAGATGTTTGCCTATCTGACCCGCCCCGCTGATCCGGACCTTCGTACAGACTGGCGAGAGGACTGGTTGGCCCGGCTTCAAAACGTCCCATTCTCTGCTGCGGATTGGCTGCGCCATCAAACGCGTGACGCGTTTTGGAAACATGGATCGGTTTGCGAGGATTGGTCCGCGATCCAAACCCCCGTTTTGGCTATCACCGGGTGGGCAGATGCTTATGTCAATGCGCCCACAGCATTGACAGCCAACCTAACCGTTCCTGCAAAAGCCGTCATTGGGCCGTGGGAACACCGTTATCCTCACATCTCGAAACTCGATCCTGCAGACTTTCACTCCGAAGTGATCGGCTGGTTTGACCGCTGGCTCAAGGGGCAGGAAAATGGAGCCGAAGACCTGCCTGCGTACCGAACATACAGGCAGGAGCATTTTAGTCCGACGGCACACAACTCTGCCCGGCAAGGTCGTTGGATTGCGGAAACCACGTGGCCGTCACCGCATGTGTCTGAACAGGTCTGGCATTTGACGCCGGGTGGGTTTTCTCAGCAACCGGCTACGGGCACGATCACTGTCACGTCGCCCAGCCATGTCGGCCGGGAGGGTGGGTATTTCTGCGCTGGCATACGGATCGACAATGAGCTTGCAGGCGACCAGGCAAGGGATGATGCCTTGTCGGTGTGTTTTGACAGCGCACCGCTGCAAGCTCCGCTGGAACTGCTGGGCCGCGCAAAGCTGAAGTTTCGATTCTCGGTGGATCAGCCCGTTGCCCAGCTTGTCGCAAGGCTGTGCGATGTCTCGCCCGAAGGTGTGTCCCAGCGCATCAGTTATCGTCCGTTGAACCTGTGCCACTACCGCAGCCACGAAACGCCTGAAACCCTGCAACCGGGTGAAATCTATGAGGTCGAGATTGTTCTGAACGAATGCGCGCATTATTTGCGCGAGGGTCACGTGTTGCGACTGGCGCTGTCGACGTCGTACTGGCCGATCGTCTGGCCATCGCCGCGTTCGGCCGAGGTGACTTTGCACATACAGGAATGCGCCCTGCATCTGCCGGTGCGCGGCGTCACGCACGAGGTTCAAGCCTCGGAACCTGGCCCGGCACAGGACTATCCGGTTCTAGCCGCTGAACAATTGCGCCCACCATCCGCGCAATCTGAACGCATCATGACTGACGATGGTCAGATCGTTCTGGAGACATTTGATGACTATGGAAAAGCGCGTGATCCGTATCACGATCTGATTGTCGGCAGTGATGTGCGCATGCACTACGGCATTCACCCCGATGATCCGACAACCGCGTGTTTTAAGAGCGCCTGGAATTTCACGTTTGAACGAGCGGATTGGCAGGTCGCCATCTCGACCGAATGCCGAATGACCTGCGACGCGCAGAATTTCTATCTCGACCGCAAACTACGCGCCACCGAAGGCGCAGACGAAATCGAAGTTCTGACAAAGGAATGGTCCGAAACCGTTCCGCGCGGATTTCTCTGACTTAATCCAAGGGAGGATATTATGAAGATCGAATGGACAAAGGCCAATGTAGGTCGACGGAGGTTCCTGAAAGGTGCAACCGCGCTTGGGGCCGTCACGGCGCTTCCGATGGGATGGACGAACCGCGCGTTTGCTGCAGATGACGGTGTCCTGCGGGTGCGGGCCTACGGCGATGCGCAGAACATGGATCCGGCCCATTCCGTTGGTGTAGTTGAAGAAGAGGTTCATGCTTCGATCTACAACAAGCTGATCCAGTACAAACCAGGCGAGGAATGGGGCTGGCAGATGGATGCCGCCACGATGATCGAGCAGGTTGATCCGACCCATATCAAGTTCGCATTGCGTGACGATATCGGGTTCACCAATGGATTTGGCGCCATGACCGCCGAGGACGTCAAGTTCAGCATGGAACGGATTGTGGACGATGCGACCGACAGTCCGAACAAGCCCGATCTGGGGCCATTCAGCCATGTGGACGTGACCAGTGAGCGCGAAGGCACGATTGTACTGAACAAACCGTTCGCACCGATCTGGTCGATCGCGCTGCCTTACATCACAGGAAACATCGTCTCAAAAGCCGCTGTCGAAGCGGCCGGTGGCCGGATCGGCGCTGATCCGGTTGCGGAATCCGGTCCTTACCTGCGCGACAGCTGGTCGCCAAAGGAAAAGACCGTTCTTAAGCGTAACCCCGACTGGAAAGGGGACGCGCCCACCTGGGACACCGTCGAGATCTATCCGATTGACGATGAGAACACGGCCGAGATTGCGTTCGAGGCGGGTGAACTGGATGTAACCCGCGTGTCGCTGGGCTCGGTCGAGCGTTACCGCGCCGGGGTGCCCAATGGCGGATCGTTGGTTGAGAAGCCCTCGCTCTACTATGTCTGGATGGGCATGAACGTTGAGCATCCAAAGCTGCAAAATCAAAAACTGCGGCAGGCGATTCAGCACGCGGTGGATGTACCCAGCATTTTGGAGGCCGCCTATTTTGGTGCTGCCGAACCAGCGACCGGCATCATCGCACCGGGCCTCGCCGGGCATCGGGCTTCTTCGCTGGTGCCACCGGCGGCGGATTTTGAGAAGGCGGCACAGCTGCTGGCGGAATCCGGTGAAACCAATGTCACGCTGACCCTAGACACGCTGAACAAAACGACCTTCACGACAACCGCTCAGATCATTCAGGCGACGCTCGCGCAAATTGGGATCACGGTTGAAGTCAACGTTCTGGAATCAGGTGCATTCTGGGCGTCCGGCGACAATGAAAACCTGCAGCTCGTTCTGAACCGTTTTTCGATGACCCCAGACCCGTATTATGCGACGTCGTGGTTCACGCCCGAACAGATCGGAAAATGGAACTGGGAACGCTTTAACAGCCCTGAATTCAACGAGATTCACGAAACTGCGGCTGCTGAAACGGATATCGCAAAGCGGGCGGAAATGTATCAGCGCGCGCAGGATCTGATGGAAGAAAGCGGCGCCTATCGCTTCATTACGCACGAGGCGACACCGGTCATTCACAGCGCCCGGGTCATTCCTGCATTGCGGCCAGATGGCCTGTCGTTGCTTCGCTATTTCGGCAAGGCGACCTGACCTCCCCAGGTCGACCGGGTACGGCGGGCGCGTGACGCTCGCCGTGCCAAATTGAACGCCATCAAGCCACAAGGAGCCAGTTGGCCATGCTAAGTTTTGCAACCCGTCGCTTCGGGCTGTCGCTGCTCATCCTGTTCGTGGCGGTCACCGTCATGTTCCTGATGATCCGCGCCGTGCCTGGCGATCCGGTCCAGATCATGCTGGGCCCGCGTGCCACGCCCGAACTTCAGGCCCAACTCACAGCGGCGCTGGGGCTTGATCAACCGATCTGGAAACAGCTTTTGATCTTCTATGGGAATCTTCTGCAAGGAGACCTGGGAACCGATGTATTTTCGGGTCGGTCCGTGACGGACATCGTGTTCCAGCAATTGCCATTCACGCTAGAACTGATTTTTGCGTCAATCCTTTGGTCTGCAAGCCTGGGCATCGCACTTGGTGCCTATGCTGCGGCACATCCCAACACGCTGATCGATCGGATCGCCGCCGCAATTTCCGTCAGCTTCGTGGCTGCCCCGGCCTTTGTTGTCGCACTTTTGGCGCTGCTGGTATTCGCCGTGCATTTGCAGTGGTTTCCCGCCATCGGCGCCGGAGAGGGGTTCTGGGACCGCCTCGACCATCTGGTTCTGCCCGCCTTTGCCATCGGCCTCAGCTGGGTTGGCTATATTGCCCGGCTGGTACGCGCCTCGATGCTCGAGGTTATGGGCGAAAGCCATGTGCGCACGGCGCGCGCCTTTGGCATCGCCGAGCGTCGCGTGGTCATGGTCTACGCATTGCGGATCGCAATCCTGCCTGTGGTCACCGTGATCGGGGTAGGGATGGGCTTTCTTCTCAGCTCCGCCGTTTTTGCTGAAATCGTCTTTGCCCGACCGGGTTTGGGTAAGTTGGTTATCGATAGCATTACCACCCGAAACTACCCGATTGTTATGGGCTCCGTCCTTATATCAACGGCGTTGTTCGTGGTGTCGACCGCATTGGCAGATCTGATCAATGCGTTGCTCGACCCACGTGCGCGCACGGCTCATTGAGGAGGGAGCGTTATGGAAAAATCTCGTTCCGAACTTGGCCAGATCATCATCGGCGTCGCCCGCGACCCGCTTGGCCTAATGGGTTTGATCATCGTCGGTGTCATCGTGTTCTGTGCCATCTTCGCCTATTGGATCGTGCCCTATGATCCGATTGCGATGGATATCAAATCCCGCCTGCAAGGACCGTCCGCCGCACACCTGCTAGGTACAGATCAGTTAGGGCGCGATACGTTTTCGCGGGTTATCGCCGGGGGGCAAGTTGCGCTCAAGGTGGCATTGCCTGCCGTGTTCGGCGCAATGGCGATTGGCCTGACGCTGGGCATGATAGCCGGGTATGGGCCGAAATGGCTTGATAACCTTCTGATGCTGTTCTTCGATACCATTCGATCTTTTCCAACGGTGATGTTTGCGCTTGCCGTTGTGGCTCTGATCGGACCCAGCCTGCAGACGGTGGTATTCGTAGTCATGGCGACCTCCATCCCAACATATGGACGCGTCGCGCGAACCCAGACACTGACGCTGCGAAACTCTGAATTCATTCTGGCAGAGCGGTCGATGGGGGCCAGCATGGCGCGCATTCTGGGCGTGCATATGCTGCCGAATATCATTGGCGTTCTAGCTGTGTTGGCGGCCATGGATATCCCCACAGTTATCGCGCTGGAGGCGGGCCTGTCCTTTTTGGGGCTCGGTGTGAAACCACCGACCCCCAGCTGGGGTGCCTTGCTAAAGGACGGGTATTCATTGATCCGCCAAACCCCCTGGCTGGTGGTCGGTGGTGGGCTTCCGATCATTCTGGCGACGCTCGGATTTACCTTCTTGGGTGAAAGCCTGCGCGACGTGGTTGACCCGAAACTGAGGAAGCAACGATGACCGACACACTTCTGGAAATCGACCACCTCAGCGTCGATTACGAAACAGGCCGTGGTGACCTCAAAGCTCTGAGGGACATTACATTCGACGTCAACAAGGGCGAAATTGTTGGCATTGTCGGGGAATCCGGCTGCGGCAAATCCACACTGATCTCATCCATCCTGCGCCTGACCGCGCCCAATACGCGGTTCCGCGAAGGAGAGATCAGGTTCAAGGGGCAAGATTTGCTGCAGGCCTCCGAACGACATATGCGCGATCTGCGCGGGGCGGACATTTCCATCGTTTTTCAGGACCCGATGCAAACGCACAATCCGGTTTTGACCATTGGGCAGCAGATGCTGGACATTCAGCACCGCTCCAAACAGTCAAAGGCGGACAAGCTGGCCCACGCGGCCAAGATGCTGGGCGCTGTTGGCATTCCCGATCCCGAAGCGCGCCTGAAGCAATATCCGCATGAATTCTCGGGAGGGATGCGCCAACGGATTGCAATCGCCATGGCATTGATGTCCGAGCCCGACCTTTTGATCGCAGATGAGCCGACAACCGCGTTGGATGCAACGTTAGAGGTGCAGATCATCGAGCGCTTGCAAGAGCTGCAGCGAGAATTTCACTGTGCCATCCTGTTTATCTCGCACCATTTGGGCGTGATTGCGGAACTCTGCGACCGGGTGGTCGTGATGTATGCCGGTGCAGTTGTCGAAAGCGGGGACGTACGTGAGATTTTCCACAATCCAAAACACCCCTACACACGCCGCCTGATCGAATGTGACCCCGGTCATATCAAAGAACGCGCGCGTGTTTTGCCGACAATTCCCGGTGAAGTGCCTGATCTGGCCAACCTACCGGGTGGCTGCATCTTCCGCGATCGTTGTGATCAAGCGATGGCACGGTGCGCCACCGAAGTTCCGCCGTTGGATCAATTGAAAGAAGGCCATCACGCCGCATGCTGGCTGAACCACGAGGAGGTCACAACATGAGCTTGCTGAACGTCGTGGACCTTAAAACTAGCTATGGCCCAGTCAATGTTTTGGCGGGTGTCAGCTTTACCGTGCAACCCGGCGAGACTTACGCGCTGGTTGGCGAAAGCGGTTCTGGCAAAACGACTGTTATTCGCGCCATTGCGGGTCTTGCGCCTGCGCAAGACGGCTCAGTCACTTTTGAGGGCCAGGAAATTCGCGGCGCGCCGGAACGTGTCATGCGTCCGCTGCGTAAAGACATGGCAATGATGTTTCAGGATCCGGTGGGAAGCCTGTCGCCGCGTCTGACAATCCGCAGCCTGATCACTGAGCCTTACCGTATTCAGGGTATGAAAGACAAAGATCTGGATGCAGAAGCCAAGCGACTGCTGGAAATGGTCAATCTACCCACGCATTTCGCAGACCGCTATCCCTACCAGTTGTCGGGTGGGCAAGCACGGCGTGTAGGCGTTGCCCGAGCGCTGGCGTTGGAGCCGAAATTGATCCTCGCGGATGAACCGACCGCAGGCCTCGATGTGTCGGTGCAGGGTGAGCTTTTGAATCTGCTCAACGATCTGCGCGAACGGCTGGGTCTGGCGATGGTAATCATCACCCACAACCTCAGCGTTGTACGCCACGTGGCCGACAGAATGGGCATCATGTATCTAGGCCGGTTGGTAGAAGAAGGCACAACAGAGACGATATTCAGAGATCCGCGCCACCCGTACACCCGCTGCCTGTTAAGCGCCAACCCAGAGCCGGATCCGGATGCGCGGTTGGAACGGATCGCCCTAAAAGGTGAACCCCCCAGCCTGCTTAAACGCCCTTCGGGATGTGAATTCCGTGAACGCTGTCCTTTTGCCAAGGATATCTGCACCCAGACCCCACAATGGGAAGTGGACGGCGGCCATGGGCTGCGTTGTCTGGCGCCGTTGTCGTAGTAGGAAGTCCAATGCTAAGTACACTTTTTTTCAACGGCACAATCCTGACTATGGATGCGCAGAATTCTTCGCCGGAGGCAGTTCTGACCGAAGGAGACAGGATTAAGGACGTTGGAACCGAGGCCGATCTGCGCGCTTCCATGCCTGCGGATACTAAGGAACGCAACCTGCGGGGGCGCACTCTGATGCCCGCGTTTATTGACCCACACGGGCATTTTCCGGATCCCGGGTTCATCCGGCTGTTCCGTGTTGACCTGTCGTCGCCTCCTCTAGGGGGTTGCCGGACCATGGCGCAGGCGTTGGACAGGCTTCGGGAAAAGGCTAATGCAACGCCCGAGGGTGAATGGATCATGGGGGTGTCGATTGACAATACCTCTATTCTCGAAGGTCGCATGCCCACGCGGGCCGAGTTGGACAAGGTATCACAGCGTCATCCAATCTGGGTTATTCATGCATCGGGTCACAACGGCACGGCAAATTCTCTTGCGCTTGAGAGGCGTGGGGTTACCCGTCACACACCAGACCCGGACGGCGGCCGTTTTGGCCGCGACCCTGAAACCGGAGCCCTAACGGGATTGATCGAAGGTCTTTCGGCCATGGGAGAGATGGGCGATACCGATTTCCTGATCGACCGCGAAAGGTTCTGGCAGGGCTTTGATGCCTGCCGTGACGAATATCTGACCCATGGGGTGACCTATGCCCAAAATGCCTGGACGTCGCAAACCATGCTGGATCACTTCGCCAGCCTGCCCGCAGACCAGGATCCGGGAATTGATATCGAGCTGTTACCCGTCGGGAGTCTGGAACCAGAACTAAGTACCCAATGGATCGGCACGAACTGGCCCTGCAACCCGCATTTCACACTAGGTCCGCGCAAACTGTTCACGGATGGGGCCTTTCAACTGCAGACCGCGTATCTGACTGCCCCGTATTTCAAGCCGGCTGATCCAGAACATCCACGTGGGATGACTTACACCTCGCAAGAGCAGCTGGATGCTGATGTCAGCAAACTCCATAGCAAGGGACTACAGATTCATTGCCACTGTAACGGCGATGCCGGCGCCGAGATGTTCATTGATGCGGTTGAAAAAGTACTGCGAGCGTCCCCTCGTACAGATCATCGTCACACCATTATTCATGGCCAGGCCCTGCGAGATGATCAGTTAGAGCGTATGGCCCAACTTGGCCTTACCGTTAGCTTCTTTCCCGCCCATGTTTATTTTTGGGGGGATCGCCACTACGACACCTTCTTGGGCCCCGAGCGGTCCGAGAGGATATCCCCGGCCGCATCAGCCGAGCGTTTTGGCGTACGTTATACGATCCACAACGATGCGTCGGTCACGCCAACACGTCCAATCCACCTGGCCCATTGTGCGGTAAATCGGAAAACCTCTTCAGGCCGTGTGCTTGGCGAGGATCAAAAGATCAACGTTCTGTCAGCTTTGCGTGCCCAAACCATCGACGCCGCTTGGCAGGTCTTCAAGGAGGATCGGCGCGGATCAATCGAACCGAGTAAAGTTGCAGACTTCGTTGTCCTTTCGCGCAATCCCCTTCACGATCCGAACCGTCTGAAGGATACACAGGTGCTCGAAACGATCCGAGCCGGTCAAAGTGTTTTTGCCGCAACGCATGCCAAAAAAGAAATCGAGCACACCTAATGAAGACCAAGCGTATTGCGATTGCGGGGTTTCAGCATGAAACAAATTGCTTTGGTGTGACAAAGGCCGGTCTCCCCGAGTTTGAGATGGCAGATTCCTGGCCCGGCATGTTGCGCGGTGAAAAGGTCTTGTTGGAAACGGAGGGCATGAACTTACCCGTCGCAGGTTTTGCTGCGGCTGCTCAAGCCGCAGGGGTTGAGGTTGTTCCAATCCTTTGGTGTTCTGCCGAGCCGTCTGCGCATGTAACCGATCATGCATTCGAAACGATTTGCGGGATGTTGTTCAATGGAATCCGAGATGCCGGCCACATTGACGGCGTTTATCTGGATCTCCACGGGGCAATGGTCACTGAAAGCCTTGCTGACGGTGAAGGAGAGCTTCTGCGCCGTATTCGAGAGCTTGTGGGTCCCGGAACTCCAGTGGTCGCAAGTTTGGATCTGCACGCCAATATCTCTGCTCAGATGGTCGAATATACGGACTATTTGTCTGTTTTTAGAACCTATCCTCATTTGGATATGGCGGAAACCGGCGCACGATGCGTTCCTGTCCTGCAGCAATTGCTGGCGGGCGAAACACTATACAAAGTGTTCCAGCCGGTGCCATATCTCATCCCTTTGCATGCGCAACATACGGGCTCTGCGCCATTCGACGAAATCTACCAGTTACCAGTTAGACTTGAGCGGCAGGAAACCTTGGCCGACATTGCTTTGGGCTTCACGGCGGCGGACTTCCCTGACACCGGCCCGGCCTGCCTTGCCTACTCAGCCACAGCCCAGAAAGCCGCCGCCGCCGCCGAAGAAATCGTCAACTTGTTTATATCCCGGGAAGCCGATCTTGATTGTTCGATGCTGTCGTTGGAGGAAGCTGTTTCGACATGCCGCGAAAGACGGGAAAGACCCGTTGTTCTCGCAGATGTTCAGGACAACGCTGGCGCGGGCGGGACGTCTGATACCACAGGGTTGCTGGCCGCACTGATTGAGGGTGGGGTAAAGAGTGTTGTGATGGGTCTTTTCCATGATCCGGACAGCGCAATGCAAGCCCATGAGGCAGGAGAGGGTGCACTGATTGAGTTGGCAATCGGTGCAAAGTCCAACCTGGCTGGACACGTTCCGGTCAAAGCAGAGTTTGAGGTCCTGGCTTTGGGTGATGGCACTTGCCGCTATACCGGAGAAATGTATCGCGGTGGCGTGGCAACGCTGGGCAAAACAGCTGCTCTACGATTGGTTGAGCACGAGGCCGATATTGACCTTGTCGTCACAAGCATACGCAATCAATGCCTGGATCGTGCACATTTTACTCATATCGGGCTAAACCCTGCGAATTATTCGGTGATATGCGTGAAGAGCACCACCCACTTCCGAGCTGACTTCGAACAGATTGCAGGAGGTATTTTTGCGGTCTCTTCTCCAGGCGCCTTTCTCTGCGATTTGGAAAATGTCCCTTACGCTTGTATCACCAGAAGGCTACCAAAGACCTGTGGACCTGGTTTTGATATACCCAAAGCTGACGGCAAAATGAAACAACTAATTTTTTAGTGTGCCTGATTAGGTATCCTGTTTTGCCGGCTTATGATGCCAGGTTGTTGAAAATCTAGCGCAGCTGGTGGGGAGCGCCTTTGACCTAAACACCGTACCGGTCGATCACACTACCAGTTCCCGAAGTTGCGAAGTTGACCTCAGAGGAGTTCCAGATTGACCGTGCCGATGGTTCGCGCTTGATCTTTAAAGCGGGTCTACCCTATGGCGCGAGATCCGTCACCGAATATGAACTTGATGACCTATAACTACGTGAGAACGCCTCGTGGCAGCGGGCGTTCCATATAGGCTCCTTTTTATTCGGAGCGCTTCCTTCCGAGGGGGCAGATTTTTAGACAACCGGCCCCTTCAAAGGGGTCTGCTCGCGGGGCGCGTTAGCTCTATCTGGGTGCCCGAAAGTTAAATCTAGCAGTTTGCTCAATAGCCATTTGGACATGCTGCCCGTCAACGTAACCTTGAAAGGTTCGGTGTGCGGAAGTGGCTGGGGCGTACTCTACAAAGGAAAACGTGATACCTGTTCAGGCTATCAGACCAAACTAAGAAAGCAGTTGATATCACTCGAAGTCAGCATTTTTAGGGGTTATTTGTGGGGTCGAGATACCCTGACACACAAAAAGCGCTGTGTTTACAGTAAGGTTTTGGTGGACCCAAACGGTGAAAGTTCGAACCGTTTCTTCGGCGAGGTGCAATCGTGGTCCGAAGATCCAACACTTACAGCTGAGTTCGACTGAGTGGTGTACCAGCTGATCGACGAGCCCTTTTTGGGGAAGAAATAGCTGCCGCCGCCATTGGCTGGGAAGAATTGGTCTTGGGCCCGATCAAAGATATTGGGTCCAAAGTTTTCACTGGGGCAACTTAGAGCAAGGCTTATTGGCACGAAAACCATTTGGATGACCTGTTATGTGTTGCAACTAAGTAGAAATGTCTCTCTGTCCGCAAAGCAGTAATGCCTCAGGTGACACGGAACGTTTGCGCTGCCTGGCAAGGTGGAGACTTTCGACATCGGAGCCTTGGCAGGCTGCGCACATTTTCGGTTTGCGAGCGCCCTCGGATTTCATCAACATATTGAGCCCGTCTACTGGAGCAACCAGGACTTTCACCAGTGCGGAAGCCGTTTCTCAAAAAACTCAACGATGCGAAATGAGAAAAGCCTTTTGATTGAGGTTCTCATTGCGATGGCGGATGTTATTTTCGCGGGGCTTCCATCTTGCGGATCGTATCCGATTTTCCGTTTTGTTTCGGCGATATCCCAACGCATGCCGGGATTGTCTGACATGAGATTTAAGGCCGCAAACGCGACGTCCGTGGCGTCTATCGCTGCACGCATGCCGTTTAGAAAATCCCGATCGCTCAGCCACATCTCCTGCCCCCAACGGCCCATCGCCATATGCGGTCCAGGCTTGTTGTCATGGGTCCATTGGGTCCAGCCGATTCGTAGGCAGATGACCGAAAGCCCATGATGCTGCGCAAAGTAAGCGCCAGTCCGTTCGCAAAACAGCTTCGACATGCCGTAGGCGTTCACCGGCCCTGGAGGTGTGTCGCTGTTCAACGCATCAGTGGAGAAACGCTTGTCTCCTTGGACCCAGTTCGAACTGGCGAGAACCACACGCTTAACGCCCACCGCCACTGCATGATGGTAGAGCGACAGCGTCGCGTCCATGTTGTGCTTGATCGCCGATGACCAGCTTGCGGCAGGCTCACGGTCTCCGGCCAGATGGACGATCACATCCACGCCTTCGAGAAGTTTGATCCAGATTGGGTCACCAGACAGATCCGCGGTATGAATATCAGGGTGATCAACCGGGCGAATGTCGATCCCTGACACTTTGTAGTCAGGATCCGCCTCCAACACGTCGAAGAGTTTTCGACCCAGATGCCCACCTGCACCTGTAATCAGGACATGCATGATAGTAACTCCCTATTCGAGCCAAGAATTGGTGGATTGCTGTTTGGCCAAATTTCAAAGTCCTGACGAAACCTGAGCGTCTCATCCCGCGCCAGATTAGATTTTGGCGAGTGCCATTCGGCCTCACAGTAGGAATAGTCGCCCGAATTGAATACCTCGACGGGATACTGATGCATAAAGCTGTCGCTCGGTGCTGGCGGGTGTGTTGTACAGAGTATCCAAGGGCCAGCTTTGCCGATCTTGATAAGCGTTTCCCCATCTGGGTTAGGAAGTCCAACCTTGAATTCTTGTTGTTTGGCGCAATCTGCAATGACGCAGTTTGCCGCCAGTTCAACCATTGAGCCGGAGTGCCCAAAAACGGGATAGATTTCCGGATCGCCCATCGTAATCCCGATCGTGGCGGGCGTATTGATCATCATGACTGACCAAATGCCTGTCGCCCTGGAAACGTGACCGTGATTGGTCACACTATGCTCAATGCTCCACGCAGCGGCTGACTTCAGGGTGATGCGTCGCGCCACGGACAGGTGCGAGACAGGACAGATCTGGCTTGTCAATTTGACATGATCCTCATCTCGTGAGGCGACCAGAAAAGGGTCACTGTCGAGTGCCGAAAACGGGGCACTATCCTTCCAGGCCGTGTCCGGAGCTATCCAGGTTTTTTCTCCGCCCCAGAGGGGGAAACCAAACTGCGGGGAACGTGTTGGCAAGTCAGCCAGATCAATTTCATCAACCGGCAAGTGTACCAAGTCCGGATTCTGAAAAAGCAGCGATCGCTCTTGGAAATTAACACCCCACAAACGGCCACCAATTCCGGGCAGGATAACAAGCTCCAATTCGCCTCTTGTTAACTGCAGAACGGACCATCGATCAGACATGAGGGGTTCCCGAGCGGTGACCCGGCGCAAAACTTCTGCGCCGGGAAAACGTTTAGACGTGCTTGAATTGGGCGACGTTTTGCGCCGTTATCGGCATCACCCCAGTTTCGACGCGTTCCGGCAGTGGATTGATCCCGGCGGCCTTCCAATCCGGCAAGACCTTCAGTGCGTCCGTGTTCTGCCAGTGCATCATGTGGAAGGCGAGGAAGATCTCGAGGTAGGATTTTTGAGCTACCGCACCGTGGATCGTGCCGTCTTCGATATAGGGCAGCATGTCATCGTTGCGGTCCATCGCGACAATCTTGATGTCCTTGCGACCTGCTTCGGTCACCGCGATGGCTGCGCCTTTGCCGCTGTCGCCGTCCGTACCACCAATGCCAACAATGTCAGGATTGGCCTGGATAGCCTGAAGATAGGCCGTCGGAGCGTATGACGGGTCGGCTTTATCGTTGACGACGTCAACCACCTCAATGTCAGGATATTTCTCTGCAAAGATCTGTTTGTACCCTTCAACACGCTCCAGGGTCGACGGCGCTGGGAATGTACCAAGGATGACTTTTCCCTTTCCACCAATTGCTTCGGCCAGCATCTCTCCACCGACCCGCCCGGCCTGAACGCCGTTGATGCCCAGGAAAGTGGATCGGGGGCTGTCGGGGATGTCGCCAATGCAGCAAGTAACTGGGATGCCAGCTTCGACCGCACGCTCCACGCCGGGCGCTAAGGTCGCGGGATCGCCGGGGAAAATCAGGATGCCAGCGGGGCGGCGGGCGATCAGTTCATCCAGCTGACGTGCCTGTGCGGCCGTGTCGAAGTCCAGCGGACCGGTGAACGTGGCTTTGAAACCCATAAGTTCTTCGAGGTCTTCCATCGCGTTGCGATAATCCACCCAAAACGGCACCTGAGTCACGATAGATAGAAAAACATATTCCTTACCAGCCGCCTGTGCCATGGCTTCTTTCGACAGGATTGGTAGTCCGAAGGCAGCGGCCAATCCTGCGGTTGTGCCCGCTGTCAGAAGCCTGCGCCGATTTACAGTCATCTCAGTCATTATGATCTCCCTTTTGGATGATTAGTAGTTTTCGGTTTCTTTTGATTGAGGTCAGCCCCGTTTACTGCGGATCAGCATGTCCAATGCGACGGCTGAGACGAGCACGCCACCGATGACAATCATTTGCCAGTAGATCGAAACGGCTTGCATGGTCATCGTGTTGTTGATCAAGGCAACGAACACGACGCCGAGGAATGCGCCGAGAATTGTGCCTTCGCCTCCGCGCAACGACGCACCACCGATAACGGCCGCAGCCAGCACCTGCAGTTCGATTCCATTGCCAGCTGTTGGCGTGCCGCTCATCAAGCGGGAGGCCAGCAGGACCCCAGCCAAGGCCGCCAAAACGCCCGTGAGCGCATAAAGGATGATGCGAACGCGTGTTACGTGGATGCCTGAAAGCATCGCAGCTTTTTCATTTGCACCTATGAAGTAGACCTGCCTGAAAAACCGGGTGTGGCGCACTGCCAGGTCAAAAATGATCACCAAAACGAGGGTCAGCAACACGATCACAGGAAAGCCGCCAATGTCGGTCTTGCCAATCCAGCCGAATGATGCGGGCAGACTGGAGACTGAGAAACCCTCGGTCAGAACCAGCGCGATGCCGCGCGCGATCGACATCGTCCCAAGTGTGGCGATCAATGGGTTGATCCCGAGTCCCGTGACAAGCAAACCATTCACAACCCCGATGACGCCGCCAAGAATCAGACCGCAGATCACCGCAAGCGGGATAGGCATGCCAGTCAGCAGCAACATGGCAACAACGGTGGAAGACAGTGCCATGACTGATCCAACCGAAAGATCGAACCCGCCAGACGCCAGCAGGATTGCCATACCGATCACAATGATTGCAGTCGGGGCCATGCCCACAGCCACGGCCCGAAAGTTCGAGAAGCTGAAGAAATAGGGATTGACGTTGGCCATCACGATGATGATCGCGGCGATCAAAACGATTAGCGTCAGCTCACGGATGTCAACGAACGCCTGCAGGATGCGCCGCATAAGTGACCGTTTCTCGGGAATGTTGGCTTGAGCGACCATAGTCACGACGCGACTCCTTTATGTTGGGATGGCTGTGCAGCCGAGCGATTGGCGTTCCCGGCGGCCATTTGCAGAAGTACGCCTTCACTGGCGTCTTCGGCGGCGATGTCGCCCATCAGACGACCCTCGTGAACGACAAGAATGCGCGAGGACAGCGAAACCAATTCCGGAAAATCGGACGACACCACCAGAATCGCCATTCCTTCTGCCGCTTGGCGGAGCAGCTCTGTGTGGATCTGAAATTTCGCGCCCACATCGACGCCTTTCGTAGGTTCTTCTACGATCAGAAGGTCAGGCGTGCGCTTGAGCCATTTGGCCAGCATGATCTTTTGCTGATTTCCTCCCGACAGAGCGCCGACGTCTTCAGTGATCCCACTGGCTTTGACGCTAAATGCATCAATGGCAGCGTTGCTGGCTTTCTTTATTGACGCCTTGCGCATGATGCCCAAGCTCGCGTGTTCAGAAAGACTTGCGGCGATCAGGTTGTCGCTAAGCGATTGCTCGAGAAACAAACCTTCTGTCTTCCGTTCTTCCGGTATAAAACCTACGCCAAAGCGCATGGCATGGCGTAGCGACTTGAGTTTCACGCGCACCCCACGCAACTCGACAATCCCTTCGGCTCCTTGCATCAATCCAACTATCGAGCGGACAATCTCGCTTCGGCGGGCGCCCATTAGCCCGGCCATGCCGACTATTTCGCCGGCCCTAATCGAAAAGGAGATGTCTTCGAATTCACCTGGGTGCGTCAGGCCTTTGACGGTAAGGATATCATTCCCTGAGGTGTTGACTGATCTACAGACGTCACCCGGGTGCCCGCCGCCAATCATTTCCGCAACGACTTGTTCCTGGGAGGTTTCGCTCACCGATAAAGTGCTGATATGGCGTCCGTCCCGCAAAACGGTAATTCGATCGGAAATTCGGAATATCTCGTCCATATGGTGACTGACATAGACAATGCCGATACCCTTTTTTGTAAGCCCGCGAAGTACGTCGAACAACGCGTCCACTTCGTCAGGAGCCAGCGCTGATGTCGGCTCATCCAGCAAAAGGACGCGCGAGTTCAGGGACAGCGCCTTGGCAATTTCTACTATCTGGCGGGAGCTGATTGGCAGGTTGTCGACGGGCAATGAGACGTCGATGTCCAGACCGAACTCTGCCAAAAGCGCTTCGGCCCGGCGGCGCAGTTCCGGCCAGTCGACGACACCCAAACGGGTCGGAGCTCGTCCGGCATAGATGTTTTCAGCGACAGAAAGAGCCCCGGCCAGACTAAGTTCTTGAAACACGCAACTGATGCCAAGCGATTGCGCGTGCGACGGATTCTCAATTCGGCGTTCATTGCCGTCACACAGAATTCTTCCCGCTGACGGTTGATGAAGCCCGTAGAGCAGACCCAAGCACGTGGATTTGCCTGCTCCGTTTTCACCGCAAAGCGCATGCACTTCACCTGGGCGCAGTTCGAATTCCAAATGATTAAGAACAACGTTTGCACCGAAGCTTTTGCTAACCGCATCCAATCGGATCAGGGGTGGCGTGTTCCTCGGATCAAGAATCGAAACTGACGTCATTGTGTTCCTCCCAACGCTTGATTGACATCTGAGATATCAGATGTCAAATACTTTATGGAGAAGCTAAGGACGGCATGAAGAAGGGCAGCCCTTCGCAGGACTGCCCCTTGAAACGAGTTAGCGTTGATTAGGAGGCCTTGGCGCCCTTAAGTACGATCGAAGCACTTTCATAGGCCTGCCGAGTTCGATCAATGTGCTCCACCAGAAGCAATTTAATCTTCGCCATATCACCTTGACGCACCGCGACCGCGATTTTCTGATGTTCTTCGAATGAAAGCTCAGTGTGCTGCGGTAGCTTGGATAAATGGGTCCGCAATGCGGCGATCTTACCAATGTAGCGCGTATAGCTCGCGGTCAGATAATCGTTCCCGGCGTGCTCAAAGATCAATTGGTGAAAAGCGGTATCCAGAGCCAGGTACTCTCTTTCATCGCGTCGGGATCGCGCGCGCGCCATGTCTTTCACAACCCGCGCCATGCCATCGGCCAACCCCTTAGGGTCCCTTGATAGAGCCAATTCAAATGCGGCTGTCTCGATGGCCTGCCTAAAGTCACAGATTTGCGTTACTTCAGACTCGGAAAGTGAGAACACACGCGCGCCTTTTTGCGGTTCGATACTGACGAGTCCTTCATCGCGCAGTTGGGCTAATGCTTCGCGAACCGGCGATTTGGAGACACCAAGTTCCTCCGATATCTTACGCTCAGACAGAATCTGACCCATCTTTAACGAGCCGTCGATGATACTGTTTCTCAAATGCTCCAAGGCAAGTTCTCGGAGAGATTTGGGTCGTTCCAAGGTCATAACTGGAGTCTCCAAAAAAAATGTGTTGCATGACAAAAGATATCTGATACACCAGATAAGGCAAGCTGGAATATCAGATATCAGATTAACTGGAGAGGAGCCAGTTTGAAATGCGTGCAGAGTTAGTTCTTGATTGCAGGAATGAGCATGGGGAAGGGATCTTCTGGAACCCTGCCGATGAACTTGTCTGGTGGACTGATATCGAAGGCTGCGCGCTTTGGTCTTACGATCCGTCGACTTTGAAGAGCGTCAAACACTCTATGACAGAGCGTGTATGCTGTTTTGCTCCGCGCGCCACAGGGGGGTGGGTCGTTGCCTTTGCTGATCGGGTCGTTCTGCTTGATCTGGACACGAACATGGAAACGCTTGTTGCCCGCTTCGAACCCAATAACGCAGAGACGCGACTGAACGACGGACGGACAGATCGGCAGGGAAGGCTGATCGTCGGTGGGATGAACGAGGTGTCCGGAGCCCACGATTCGTCAGTCTTGTGCATCGACACAGACCTGTCCGTGCGGACAATCATCGAAAAGGTGTCTTGTGCAAACTCTGCCTGTTTTGCCCCAGATGGCGGAACGATGTTTTTTGCGGATACACCAGACCGGGAAATCGTAGCCTTTGATTACGACACCGCCAATGGTTCGGTTTCTGACCGACGCATTCACGCTTCATTCAAGGACGAACCGGGGCTGCCCGACGGGTCCTGTGTCGATGCCGAAGGTGGTGTCTGGAACGCCGAGTGGGAAGGTCGCCGCGTTGTTCGCGTAGCCCCGAACGGCGCGATTGACCGGGTCATAGAAACTCCTGTCTGGAAGCCCACCTGCTGTGCCTTTGGTGGCCCGGAACTCGACACGCTCTTCATTACGACTTCACGCCTGATGAGTGACGAGGACGCTCTATCAAGAGAACCGGAATCTGGCGGCTTGTTCGCAGTCAAACCCGGCGTTTGCGGCGTGCTCGACACGCCATTCAACGGATAACGGAAAATTTCTGGAGGAGAATAAAATGCTGAAAACACTTATGAATACGACTATGGCCGCTGGTTTCGCCGTGCTCGCGTCTGTCGTCCATGCGGAAGACTATCCGACACCTGTCCCGCTCGAAGAGGGAGCGCAGGCTCCGATTGATGCGATTGCTCCAAAAAACGAAAAGTTCCGCATCGCCTACATGCCGCCCGCAACCGAGTTCAACTACTACATCGCAATTGGCGAGGGTATCAAAGCGGTTGCGGCTGAAGCGGGCGTTGAAGTCTTCATGTTGGCCCCACAATCGGGTGCTGACATCAACGGCCAAATGGGCATGATCCAGGACGTGCTTACCCAGGATGTGGATGCGATCATCTTTGGCACCCACGATGAATTTGCTGCCGCACCCCTTCTCAAGCAAGCGGTCGACAAGGGTATGGCCGTTTTGATGATCAACTCGGATATCCCGAACTTTCCGACGCCGATCCACGGTGTGGTCGGATACTCTCAGCGAAACGGCACACACAATATCGCCGATTGGGCCATCAAGAATTACGGCGACAAACCTCTGAAGGTTGGCATCATTGAAGGTCAGCCCGGGTACCACTCGACCGAGCGTGTTGGCGGTTTTCTCGACGGTATCGACGGCAACGAAAACTTCGAAGTGGTCGTGTCCATTGACGGCAAGTGGAATGTCGAAGGTGGCAATACCGCTGGTATGGATATCCTACAGTCGCATCCCGACCTCGACATGATCTTTGCTGCAAATGACTACATGATCATCGGGGCATCGTTTGCAGCCAAGGCGCTCGGGCGCTCCGACATTGTTCTGCTCGGCAACGATGGCGATACCTCGGGTCTGGAGGAAATCGCAGCGGGCAACATTACTGCGACCGTCAATACCTCGCCGTTCCTTATGGGGCGGGCGGCTATGCAGGCGACGATTGATGCACTGAACGGAACTTATCCCGGAGGATGGATCGAAACGCCAACCTCCATCGAAGATAAAGACGGTGCTGTGGCCGTGCTAAAGGAGCCTGAAAAGCTCTTCCCGCAGCCGTCTAAAGAATACTGAGCGTTCTCCCTGCTCCTCGGTGGCATCTTCGTGTGCTGCCGGGGGCGCAAATAAGCTAAGTTTCCCGTTCAAGTTGAGGCCCCCAAGATGACAACAGAAATGCCCCTTTGGGAGTTTGTCGATATCACCAAGGCCTATCCCGGCGTTTTGGCGAATGACAAAGTCTGTATCAAGCTTATGCCCGGCTCGATCCATGGGCTGCTTGGCGAGAATGGCTGCGGCAAGTCCACGATGATTAAGACGCTGTCCGGCGTGCAGCAACCTGACAGCGGCCGGATTCTTCACAACGGGCAACCGGTGACAGTCGGTGACCCACAGGTCGCACGCGATTTGGGCATAGCAACGGTGTTTCAGGAGTTCTCGATCGTTCCAACACTGTCTGTTGGCGAGAACATATTCTTGGGCAACATGCCCCGGTCGAGATTGGGGGTAATTGAGTGGGGTAAGGTGCACGACGAAGCCGCCCGTGTTTTGGCAGAGATGGACGTCGATGTTTCACCCAATGCCATCACCGGCACGCTTTCAGTGGGTGAGCAGCAGCTTGTCGAGATTGCCAAGGCTATTGCGATGGACGCCCGTATGATCATCCTCGACGAGCCCACGGCTGCGCTGGGCGAGGACGAGATCGAACGCCTGCACCAGTTGTTGCGCAACATGCGCAGCCGCGGAACAGCTATTCTTTATGTCTCTCATCGCTTGGATGAGGTGGAGCGGATCGTCGACGAAGTAACGATCCTTCGCAATGGGCGCGTCGTGCGAGCCAGTGGCGAGACGGAAATCAACGTCTCTGAAATTGTCAGCGCCATGGTCGGGGAAGACATAGGTGAGCATTACCCAAAAGAGCAGAACGCAACCGACGAAGTCGTTCTCGAAGCGAGCGGGCTTGCAACCAATGCTGGAGTGACGGATGCATCCTTTGCACTCCACAAAGGTGAAGTGCTTGGCCTGGGCGGCGTGTTGGGAAGCGGGCGCACAGAAATCGCACGTGCCTTGTTTGGAACAGATGAGGTTATTGCCGGTCAGGTAACGTTAAAGGGCAATCCAGTCAGGTTCGGCCGAGAAATCGACGCGATCCGCGCTGGTTTGGCCTTGGTTCCGGAGAACCGCAAATATGATGGCTTGTTCTTCAATTTCCGGGCCAGCGGCAACATTACCGCAGCGTCGCTTGGCGGTCTCAGCCGACTTGGCGTTTTGGACCTTAAGGCTGAGGAACACGCCACACACGACCTGATCCGCGATCTGGAGATTTCGACCCAAGCTGAGGAAAAGACGGTCAACTTCCTTTCTGGAGGGAACCAGCAGAAGATCGTAATCGCGCGTTGGCTGTTCTCAGATTCGGAGATATTGATCCTTGATGAACCCACGCAAGGGATCGATATCGGCGCCAAGATCGCGGTCTACAAGCTGATAAACAAACTGACCCGCGCGGGTAAATCCATCATCCTGATCAGTTCAGACCACGATGAGCTTCTGGCGATGAGCGATCGGATCGCAATCGTTCAGCACGGCACGATCACGCGCACCGTGGATGCGTCGGAACTGACCCATGATGACCTGGTTCGGGCCTCCGCCGACACCCCACATCTCAAGCCTGAGGAGGTTTTCGCATGAAGCGGATCTTTGACACTCAATTGATCGGACCCTTCGCGGCCATGGTGATCGTCGCCCTGATTGTTGCTCTCACAACTGAGCGGTTTCTGAATCCGGGAAATCTTTCGAACCTTTCCTTGCAGGTCAGCATCGTGGCGCTCATTGCCATCGGTTCTACGATCGTGATTTTCGCCGCCGGCATCGATTTGAGCTCCGGTTCCATGGTGGCTTTGCTGACCATGATCCTTGCTCAAATGCTGAAGTTCCTTGGCATTCCGCTTGTGCTGGCACTCCCGCTTATCCTTTTCGCCGGTGGATTGCTGGGGCTCTTCATTGGCTTGATTACAGCTTACGGACGCATACCGTCGTTTATTACCACACTGGCAGCGCTGATCGCATTCCGTGGTCTCGCACTGACGTTCAACAATGGCTCACCGATCTTTTCGCTCGATCCCGCGCTTGAGCCAATCTTTTACGGTAAGTTGTTTGGCATTCCGCTGCCCTTCTTCTATCTCGTTTTCTTCTATGCACTTGCGGCATTTGCGATGAATTTTACAAAGCTGGGCCGCGAAATTTATGCCGTTGGCGGCAACCCGGCCGCCGCCGTTCTGACCGGCATCAACGTGCGCAAGGTGCAGACAACAACGTTTGTTATTGCAGGGTTCATGACCGCCGTAGGCGCGATCCTGATGTCAGCACGCTTGAACTCTGGCTCCCCTAATTATGGGCAAACGCTTGAACTGCAGGCGATAGCCGCAGCAGTGGTCGGAGGTGCCAGTCTCGCTGGAGGGCGCGGCAACATCCTCGCCACTCTGATGGGAGCCATGACCATCGTGATTGTCCAGAACGGCCTGAACCTGAATGCAGCACCGTCATCTGTTCAGAATATCGTGCTGGGACTGATCATCCTTCTGGCCGTTGGCATCGACATGTGGCGGGCTGAGATTTCTGCCATGATGGCGCGCATTTTTGGGCGCGCGTCGCCCGCTCAGACATCCAGTGTGAAAAAGGGAGCATGACATGGACCTTGGGCTGAAAGGCAAGCTTGTACTCGTCACCGGCTCTGGCTCTGGTATCGGGAAGGCGACTGCGAAAGTCTATTTGCAGGAAGGAGCACGTGTCATTGTTCACGGCCTGACGGAGACCGAAGTGAGTGCATGCGTGGACGACCTTGCCACCTTGGGCGACGTCACAGGGATGGCAGCGGATCTGACGAGCACGACTGACTCAAGCGCACTGGCAGAGTTCGCGCAAATGCAGGGTGATGTTGATGTCCTGGTTAACAATGTCGGCATCTTTTCGGTCAAAGCATTCGAAGACCTGACCGATGAGGACTGGATGCACTATTTTAACATCAACGTCCTGTCTGCAGTTCGGATGAGCCGGGTTTTTCTGCCTGCTATGCTAAAACGCGGCATTGGGTCGATCATCAACATGGCAAGTGAAGCAGCGGTAAAGCCTCTACCTCAGATGGTGCACTATTCAGTCACTAAAACTGCCATGTTAGGTCTCACCCGTGGCATGGCAGAGCTCACCAAGGGTACGCAGGTACGGGTTAACTCCGTCCTGCCCGGTCCGACATGGACCGAAGGGGTAGAGGTTTATTTTGATGGTCTTGCAGCTCAAAAAGGCGAACCGCTCGACACAATCGTGGACAACTACTTCAAGTCGGACGAGCCCACCTCGCTGATCCAGCGGTTCGTTCAACCGGACGAAGTCGCCCGCATGATCGTCACGATCTCGGCCAGTACCGCCTCCAATGGTTCTGCGCATCGGATCGAAGGCGGCATCATTCGCAACATTCTCTGACATTCAAACACAGGAGCCTATCATGGTCGCACTTACATTCTCTCACATCGGCATCACGGTTCCGGATCTGGAAAAGGCCGTGGAATTTTATTCCAAGGCGTTTGATCTATACGTGCTGATGGAGCCCACAGAAATCCTCCATGACGAAAGCGCCATCGGCCAGATGTGCGACGACGTCTTTGGCGAAGGTTGGGGCAAATTCCGTATCGCACACCTATCGATGGGCGACGGCGTTGGTATCGAGCTATTCGAATTTCCCAAGACGATCGAAGAAGAACGCCCGTTTGAGTATTGGCGCCGGGGTCTGTTTCACTTCTGTGTGCAGGATGCGGACCTGGAGGGGCGGATCAAAATTATCGAAGAATTGGGCGGTCGCCAGCGCATGGAACAGGTGCGCAAGTATTACCCGGGCGAAAAGCCATATCGCATGGTCTACATGGAAGACCCGTTTGGCAACATTTTCGAACTCTACAGCCACTCGTACGAGTTGACATATTCGGCAGGCGCCTATGTCTGATCAGCCGACATTCGTTCCACGGACGGATCGGCCGATGGTCGTGATCGCCGACTACGACTTTGGCAATGTCGATGTGGAAACCGAGATCCTCGAAGCGGCCGGTGCCGAAGTCATCGCGCTTCAGGCCAAATCCGAAGAGGACCTTTTTGAGGTCGCGCCGCACTGCGCTGCGATGATGAACCAATATGCCAAGGTAGGGCAGCAAACGATCACGCGGATGGAACGCTGTGAAGTGATCGCGCGCTATGGTGTTGGTGTCGATATTGTCGATGTCGGCACGGCCACCGAACGGGGCATTCTGGTGACCAATGTGCAAAACTACTGCACCGAAGAGGTCGCGGATCACGCGATCTCCCTGTGGCTTACACTTGCCCGCAAATTGCCAGACTACGACCGAGCAACGCATGCGGGGATCTGGCAATGGCAAAGTGGGCAACCGGTTTTTCGGTTGCGCGGACGCACAATGGGTGTCGTGTCGTTGGGCAAGATCGGACAGGCCATTGTGACACGGGCACAGTCCTTCGGCGTCAATGTCATCGCCTATGACCCCTTTCTGCCAGCAAATGTCGCGGCGTCGCTGGGGGTGGAGTTGGTTTCCAAGGCTGATCTTCTGGCACGCTCCGACTATGTCCTGATGCAGGCGCCTATGACGCCTGACACACATCATTTCTTGTCGGATGCGGAGTTTGCTTCGATGAAATCGGGCGCAATCCTGGTGAACACGGGTCGTGGTCCAACCGTGGACAACAAGGCCCTCTACCGGGCTCTGACCAACGGCCACCTGGCCGCCGCCGGCCTCGATGACCCCGAAGAAGAACCGGCCAAGCGCGCCAATTGGAGCCCGGATGACAACCCGCTCTTCGCGTTGCCCAACGTGCTCGTGACACCACACGCCGCCTACTACTCCGAAGAATCCATACGTGCCGCCCGGGTCACCGCTGCAACGCAGGTGGCCAAGGTGCTCACAGGGCAAAAGCCAGACTACACGGTCAATGCCGAGGCATTGGCCGCAACACCCGCATAACAGGAGACAAGAATGCCAGACGTTAGTAGTGACCTTAGGGTCTTCAATGACTTTGAACGAAACCCGGATCTGCTCAAGAAATTCGACAAGGTGCTTGAGGCCTATTCAGCAGCAGCCATCTTTGCCGATGTTCAGTACCGCACCGGTGTGATGGACAGCGCTATCAAACCCGCATTTCGCGCCAAGGTTACGGGCCAGGCCGTCACTGTGCAGCTTTCCAAAGGCGACCTCGTTGACCCTCTGAAAGCCTTGGAGATGGGCCAACCCGGCGATGTGATCGTTGTGGATGCGGGCGGCGACGTCAATACGTCGGTCTGCGGCGGGCTCATGGGTGGGCTGGCGCAGAATCGGGGCATTCGCGGCATGATCGTAGATGGTACGGGACGCGATACGGACGAATTGGAAGACATCAACTGGCCCATCTGGGCACGGGCGATCACCCCGCGCGGAACGCACACGATGTTTTCTGGACGCAAGGACGAGCTTTCGATCAACGTGCCGATTGCCTGTGGTGGCGTGGTCGTAAACCCGGGGGACTTCATCGTGGCCGATTTGATGGGCGTGGTCGTGGTTCCACAGGAACTGGCCGAAGAAACCGTGCGCCTTGCCCAGGAACAGGCTGACCGCGAAGAAGAAACCCGCAAGTGGGTCGCCAAGGGAAAAACCGTCGAGGATCTTTTAAATGAATTCGGTCGTATCTGAACCAGCCCTTATCGGTGTCGATTGGGGAACGTCTTCTCTCCGTGCTTTTCTTATTGGTGCGGAGGGTGAGGTCATTGACGGTGTCTCTTCACCCGAAGGCATCATGCAGGTTTCTGGAAAGACCTTCGAGGCGGTCCTTGATCGTCTCATTGGTCCTTGGGTTGCTCAGATTGATCTGCCGATCCTTGCATCTGGCATGATAACCAGCCGGAACGGATGGGTTGAAACGCCCTATGCCGAAATGCCGCTTAGCGCTTGTGGTCTTGCGCGGGCTTTGGTGCCACATGATGCCGATAGCGGAGCCCGGATTCACTTTGTGACGGGTGCATCTATCGAGCACGCGGGCGGCCCGGACGTGATGCGCGGCGAGGAGACGCAGATTATTGGCGCGTCCGCGCTTGGCCTGAACGACGGTACTTTCGTAATGCCGGGCACGCACAGCAAATGGGTCCAAGTTGCGGATGGGCAGATCGTGGATTTCTCGACCTATATGACGGGCGAGATCTTCGCAGCTCTCAAGGGGCACACGATCCTTGGCACGTTGATGGAGGATCACGACTTTGACGTAGCTGCCTTTGAAACCGGCGTAGCTGCGGGCCTCGAAGGGGGTTCTAATCTATTGCACAATTTGTTTCACGTTCGGACCCTTCCACTCATGGGCAAAATCCCCAAGGTCGCTACGGCTGATTACTTGTCCGGCCTTCTGATAGGTGCGGAGGTTGCGGCTGCGACCCGCGCTGTCGAAAACATCGGCACCGTCACCCTTGTCGGACGCAGCGACCTGTCAGACCGCTATGATATTGCCCTACGGGCCGCGCGGCTGGAAACCCGCCGAGCGCCGGATGATATCGTCGCCAAAGGGCATTTTCTTATTGCCCGCGCAGCGGGGCTTTTGGGATGATCGACCTCACCGCGGCGCTGACCGAAAACCCACTGATTGCAATCTTGCGCGGACTGGAACCAGAAAACGCGTTACCAGTTGCGGGTGAGCTGATTGAGGCCGCCTTTCGTATCGTCGAAGTTCCGCTGAACTCTCCAGATCCGCTGGATTCGATCGCTCGAATTGCCAAGCATTATGGCTCGCAAGCCGTCGTAGGGGCAGGCACAGTCCTGACCGCTGAGCAAGTCGCCGCGGTTGCTGATGCAGGCGGGCGGATCATAGTCTCACCGAACATGAACCCGGATGTGGGGCGTGCCGCGGTTGCGCGGGGTCTATTTTGGTGTCCGGGCGTGGTGACCCCGTCCGAGGCCTTTGCCGCCTTGGATCTTGGTGCCTCTGTTCTAAAGTTCTTTCCAGCTGAGATGGTGCCGCCGACCGCTATCGCCGCCATGCGTGCGATTTTGCCCCAAGAGGCTGTCATTGCTACGGTGGGGGGGATCACACCTGAAACAATGGCCGCGTACCAGGCAGCCGGGACAAACGGGTTCGGATTGGGATCGGCCCTGTTCAAGCCGGGCCGTGCATTGGATGATATTGGCGCACGTGCGCGTGCTTTCACCCAAGCACTGAAAGATCAAAGATGAAACAAGCCATTGTCACCGGAGGCACCCGAGGTATCGGCGCGGGTGTGGCGCGGTCGCTTGCCGATGCTGGTTGGTCCGTTATCGCCGCATCCGTGTCGGACTCCGAGCTGGATGCCTTTGCTCCTCAGGCCGGGATAACAACACAGCTTCTCGATGTGACAGATCAGGCTTCGGTCGATGCTGTGTTCGGCAACCTCAGGCGCCTCGACGCTTTGGTGAACTGCGCGGGGATTCTGCTCAGGGGTGAAGAATATGATATCGACGTCTTTGCCAGGGTTCTTGATGTAAACCTGACCGGGACGATGCGCTGCTGCCTCGCCGCGCAACCGCTTTTGGTCAAGCAGGGTGGGGCAATCGTTAACACCGCGTCCATGCTCAGCACTTTTGGCGGCCCACTGGTCCCGGCCTATTCCGCCTCAAAAGGTGGGGTCGCACAACTCACCAAGGCATTGGCAGGTCGCTGGGCCGAAGACGGCGTCAGAGTAAATGCCATTGCGCCGGGCTGGATCGAGACGGAAATGACCCAAGGTCTTCGGGAGGACCCGGAACGGACCGAAGGGATCATGGCGCGTACGCCGATGAAACGATGGGGTAAACCTGAAGAGGTTGGAGCGCTTGTACGCTGGCTTCTGAGTGAAGATGCCAGCTTTGTCACCGGGTCGGTTTATCCGGTCGACGGTGGCTATCTGGCAATGTGAGGAGAGGCCAATGAAAAACGACGACACTGCCCGAATGCCATATCAGTTGCCGTTCCCAACAGATGCACAGGAAGAGATTGTGATACCGAACGCGGTCTCTGAGGACGAAAGGCTCTGGGTGCCGCAGGCCGAAAACGTGTGGTTCCGACCCCTCTGCCTCAATCGGTCACAAGGCTATTGGATGAACCTGCTGAAGGTCCGAAAGGCTGGTGTCCTTTCGCGCCATCGTCACCCGCAACCTGTCCACGGCTTTGTTCTGAAAGGACGCTGGCACTACTTGGAACACGACTGGGTCGCCGAAGAGGGCGGCTATGTCTATGAACCACCGGGTGAAACACACACGCTGGTTGTTCCGGATGATGTCGAAGAGATGATCACCTATTTCCAGGTCAACGGTGTGATGTGCTATGTCGATCCGTGGGGCAAGGTGCAAGGCTACGAGGATGTGTTCACGAAGATCGATCTGTGTCGAAAGCACTTCGCCGAAGTTGGTCTTGGGGAGAACTACGTTGAACAATTCATCCGGTGATCGCCCGTGTTTTGCGCTTGTTGCGCATGACGCAAGAAAAGACGAGATCGTGGCCTGGGTTGGCCTTCAGCGGACCTGGATATCAGGTGTTAGCATCGTATCAACAGGTACGACCGGCGGTCGTATCAAAGAAGCCTTTCCTGAATTGAATGTAACCTGTTTGAAAAGTGGCCCGCTTGGCGGTGACCAGCAGATTGGTGCAATGATCTGCGAAGAGAAGCTTGACGCTTTGATATTCTTCGTCGATCCGCTCTCGCCTATGCCGCATGATGTGGATGTAAAGGCGTTGACCCGTCTTGCCACAGTGTACGATCTGCCGATGGCGTGTTCACGATCAACGGCTGATCTAATCGTGAAGGGCCTGCGTGAGACCAACAGCAACGCGCAGTCCTAAAGCTCTCCGGTTCCGGCGGATTGCTCAGTCGCTGTTTAGAAGGAACCGGGCAAGATGGTCAGGTTTTTCAACGCCCAACTGGCTCATATTAGCTGTCATGTCAGCTCGCAAAATATGCACGAGGTGATCTATGCCCCGTGATCCAAATGCTGCGACCGCATACTGAAACGCCCGCCCGACCATGACAAAATCGGCACCTTTGGCCAACGCGCGCATGATATCCAAACCCCAGGCCACACCAGAATCGTATATGAGTGGGACATCCGGTCCGACTGCATCACGGATTTTTGGCAATTGGTCGATGACGGCAGGTCCGGCTTCGAATTGGCGGCCGGAATGATTTGAAACCCAAATGCAATCTACGCCCTGGGCCACCATTTTTTCAGCATCCTCCGACCGTAAAACGCCTTTGACGACAAGATGACCATCCCATTCGTCGCGCAATTCTCGCAGATATTGCCAATCGGGAATGCCGCGGATCAGAGCGCCCGCGTGCGTAAAGCTCTCGCGACCGCGTTGCGGCACATAGTCATCAAAGAACCGCATGCGCGGCATGATACCTTCAAGCATATGGGCAAGGCACCAAGCCGGCCGCGCGGCCATTTCAGCAAGCGTGCGCAAGTCGGCCTTGGGCGGGACAGTGAGGTTTGCACGTCTCTGGCGTTCGCGCCTGCTTTCTTCCGGGACATCGACAGTCATAATGAGAGTGTGAAAACCAGCGGCCTTGATCCGTGACAGCATTGCCCGGCGCAATTCTGCAGAGTTCACTGGGTAGTGCTGAAACCATCCGTTTCGGCCGATGTAAGGGGCGACATCCTCCGGTGAGGCGACCGCGACGCTGGACAGTGAAAACGGGATGTTGTGCTCGACGGCTGCCTGCGCCAGCATCCGTTCCGCACCGGCCCACAACAATCCAGACATACCGACAGGTGCAATTCCAAACGGAAGATCGTACGTCTGCCCCAGCAGTGTCGTTTGGAGGTCCGCTTTGGTTCGTCCACACAGCACGCTGGGCATGAATCCGATGGCATCAAGCGAATCACGATTCACGCTTTTCCCCAGCTCTCTGCCTGTTGCGCTGTCGAGATACTCGAACGCAAACTTCGGGATGCGCTTTTGCGCGGTTTTCCGAAGGTCTTCTATCGACGGGTGGGATAGGTCCAAATCCATCCGGGTCCTCTGGTTTTGTTGTCTAACGTTTGAAGCGCCTCAGCCGGTCACCAAAGGGACGGTAAGGCCAAAGAAATTGCGGGCACATAGGTGATGAACATCAGCAGGATCAGCATGCCGGCAAAGAATGGCAGGATCGCCCGGCTGAGGCTTTCGATGGAGACCTTCGAAATACTGCTGGCCACGAACAGGTTTACACCCAATGGCGGTGTACAGAATCCGATGGCCAGATTGACCGTCAAAATGACACCAAAGACGATCGGATCGACACCCAGTGCAGTTGCTACCGGCAGCAGAATCGGTGTCATGATGATGATCGACGAAATCGTCTCCATGAACATGCCGATCACCAACAAAAGCAGGTTGATCAACAACAGGATGATGATCGGATTGTCGGACAGGCTGGTGATTGTTGTGGCGAGTTCCGTCGGGATTCTTGCAAGCGTGATCAGTCTGCCAAAGGCGGTCGCCATGATCACCAATATCAGAATGGTTCCACTGGTCTTTGCACTGCCTGCTAAGACCTCTGGCAGGTCCCTGACGGTGATATCGCCATAGACAAAGATGCCGATGAAGGCGGCGTAAACCACAGCGACGGCGCCTGCTTCGGTTGGGGTGAAGATGCCACTGTAGATGCCCCCAAGGATGATTACAGGCACCAGAAGTGCCCAGATCGAAGACCGGAAGCTCTTCCAGACACCCGGGCCTGAGAACGTGGTTGTCGATTGCTGAACAACCTCATCCTTTCGCAGCAGGACACGGGCGACCAACATGAACATGAGGGCAAAGAGGATGCCGGGAACAACACCCGCCAGGAACAGCTTTCCGATCGAAACCTCGGCAGTAACACCGTAGATGATAAAGGGGATACTTGGCGGGATCATCACGCCGATCATCCCTGAAGACGCCGTCAATGCGCCGCTGAATTTGCGCGTATAGCCAACCTTTTCCATCTCGGGGATCATGTTTGATCCGATGGCGGCGACAGTTGCAGGGGACGACCCGGATATGGCGGCAAAGAACACGCAGGCAAGCACGTTCACATAAGCCAGCCCGCCCCGGATATGACCTATCAGTGCATTGGCGAACCCAACCAGACGGCGCGACATTCCACCGTGCTGCATCAGGTCGCCCGCGAGGATGAATAAAGGAACAGCGATCAGCGGAAACGAGTCTGCGCCTGTCACCACCGAGCGCGCCAAAAGCACCATCGGCGGAGTGCCATCCACGAAGACCATCACGATCATCGTCGCAAGACCCAGGCAGATGCCAATTGGCACGCTGAAGAGCAGAAGCGCGAAGAGAGTCAGGAAAAGCGTTGTTGCAAGCATGCCGGGTTCCTCACGCTTTGGTCTCTGCGATCAGGTGCAGGGTTCGGATCAGATGTTGAGTAACGCGGATTGCGGACAGGCCTGCACCAACCGGCGCTGAGGCATACAGGATCGGGATTGGCAGCCCCAAAACAACTGAGGTCTGGCTGGCCACAAAGGGCTGCCGGATCAGCTTGATGCATTCAATTGTAAGAACGATCAGGAATCCAAGGACAAGAAGCGCGATCACAACATCCGCGTAAAGCCTTGCCCGCTCGCTCAGGACATCGCGCAGGACCGTAATGCGCACATGATCGCCGGTATGGAAGGCATAACTGACGCCAAGCCAGACGAACCAGACAAATAGCCAAAGCGTTAGCTCTTCTCCCCATGAAAGAGAGGCATTCATGATGTAGCGCATGAACACGTTGCCAAAGATCAACACGACAATCGCGGCTAGTAGCGCACTGGCTAGGACCTTTTCGGCATTCATATCGATCCATTTGATAACCGACATCGTTCACCTCCCCTTGAACGAAAGGGGCGCCCGAACCTGCTCGGCACGGGTGCCCGGATTGGCTGAGTGAACCGTGGGTCAGCTTCCGCCTGCTGCGGACACCGCCGCGACCCAAGCGTCGTAGGCTTCGGCGCCAACTTCGTCGCGATATTGCAGGCGAACGCTTTCGGTTTTGTCAGCGAAGGCCTGTCTCTGCTCTGCAGTCAGTTCCAGAACCTCGACACCTGCGGCACGGATCTGTTCCAGTTGCTCCGCATCTTCACTGGCGACCAGTTCAGCCTGATAGTCACGTGCGGCAGCCATCGAGTCCCGGATTAGTTGCTGATGCTCCGCAGGCAGCGAGTCAAAGAATGGCTTGGAGACGACCGGCATGTAGACCGCGAAGACATGGCCCGTGGTCGAAAGGTATTTCTGCACCTCGTAGAAACGTTGTGAGGTAATAATCGCCAGCGGGTTTTCCTGCCCGTCGATCACGCCTTGCTGAAGGGCAGAGTAAACCTCGCCGAAGTTCATCGGCGTCGGGTTGGCGCCGAGTGTCTCGAATGTTGCCACATGCGCCGGAACCTTCATGGTGCGCAGCTTAACGCCCTCGAGGTCTTCGGGTGTTTCAACCCGGCGGACATTGTTAGTCACGTTGCGCACGCCCAATTCTAGCCAACCAAGACCGACGAGCCCCTGATTTTCGACCCGTCCGAGCATTCCGTCACCGGCCTCACCATCAAGAACATTAAAGGCGATGTCCTTGGAGGCATACATGTAGGGAAGCTCGATCACCGCAAAAGCCGGATCCCAGCCTGCGAAGAACGAAGACGGGGGAATGGCCATTTCAAGAACGCCGGTTTGAACACCTTCGATCATCTCGCGATCCGGGCCCATCTGCGAGGATGGAAAGATCTGGACATCGATCTCGCCATTCGAACCGGTCTCAACCAGTTCTTCGAATTTCAGGAGCGCACGATGCATGTGGAATGCTTCGGCGGCACCGTGCCCAACTTTGATAACTGTTTCGGCCGAGGCCGCGAAGGCAAGTCCGGTCGACATGGCGACGGCAAGCGCGAATGTGGATTTGTTGAACAAGGTTTCCTCCCATAAATTGTTCAGTTTTTACGATCTTTCATCTGACATATCAGATACAATATATAAATCAATGCTGGACGTGATACCTTGAAGCAGTAGAGTGGTCAGATACCTTAAATATGGCAGGGAAAATGCAACTTAAGCGACCGGATTCATTGAGTAAAATTGCGGAGGCGGAAATCCGGAGAAACATCGTGCAGGGTGTCTTTGGGCTGGGCGATTCGCTGCAGGAAGCCAAACTTTCAACGGCCATGGGCATCAGTAAGACGCCGATTCGCGAGGCCCTTGCAGCGTTAAACCTTCAGGGTCTTGTGCAGATCGTTCCGCGGCGCGGAGCATTTGTTTTCACTCTGTCTCACGAGGATGTCGTGCAACTCTGTAGGTATCGGTTGATCCTCGAATCAGCGGCTATGGATCAGGCGCTTATTGAAAACCCTTCTGCCTTGCTTGATGAGCTTACGGATTTAGTTTCCGAGATGACTGACGCGCGGAAGACCGATGATTTCGAACGCTATCTCGAGTTGGACGCAGCTTTTCACGACGCATTTTTTAGACATTGTGGCAACATCTATCTGCGGGACGGATATCAGAAAGTCAGTGACATCGTCCGCACAATGCGCACGTATTTATCAAAGCGCCCGGATCGCACTGCCAAATCATTGAAAGAACATGATGCAATCACGGCGCATCTGCGTGAGGGCAAAGTGAAAGCCGCAAAGAACATCTTGAGCCGCCAAATCACGCGTGGAGAACGCTCTTACTCGGATCTGGTTGGCAACGAGCTGCCATCGGAGAAGAAGCGGTAAGATTCCAGTTTGCCTTTAGCCCGTCCATTGCGCATCCAAATTTTGCTGCGCTTGGACTGAATGGCCGATTGTCTTCCACCGAGCGGCGTGATCTTTCGCGCGATTGCAGCAAAACCGGCGCTACATGCGTACGCAAAAAATGGCACTTCCGAGTTGGGCTCAGCGCTGCTATGCGCTCGTGCGGTGGGATGCTCGGTTTCAGGCCATTCTGAACGTCCGCTCTCACTGTCTTGGCACCATCTCATCGCACTGGCGGCAAATAGCCAGAATCTGCCCCACTCGCCAGTGTTGTGCCTGCCGCTCGTACTATAACCTGAGCTTTGCCATGGGGATGCTTGCGCGGTGGTAGAAGACGTCTCCGCGTCTATAGAGTCGAGTGTGCCCGGGCATCTTTTCTAACGCCTTCACTGTAACAGACTCGTTTTTAAGTCCCTGTAACTTAAGGGATTAAAAAATCGAATCAACAACTTATGGAGTTTTGGTGGAGCCTAGGGGAAACGCCGCCGAACGCCTAATGCACTGATAGTAAACACTATTGTAGTGTGTTGGTTTGCGGTATGTCTCACCCTAGTGTCACACCTATGCTTAGGCAACTCCTATTGATCACGTTCATTCAGGCAGCATAGCAAAGTGCGAAGTCGTTTCCTCTGTGAAGTCTCTAGTGATCAGGCCTGAGGGGGGTGTACCCCGGTGGTGTATGCACTGTCGTTGTCCAAGCATGGGGGAACTCTGCCTGCCTCGAGTGATAGATACGGGCCCGGAAAAATTCGCCAACAATTTGGCAAGTGGGGTGGGCCAGAACAGCGGATATTGATGCGATATGCACAAAATAGCTGTCACGAGCCCAGAGTGGACACACTTGATGGGGCCAACCTAGATAGCGTCTTCACGGTGCAATAAAATTGACCACTTACATTAAATTCGTATTGTCGAATATGGAGCAACAATAAGTTCACGCCGTGAAGTGCTTCGAAACAATTGTAGATCAAAATGAAAGAGGGACACTATGAAGAAACTTCTTTTAGCTTTGCCAGCAGCCGCAATTCTCGGTGCTTGCGACGAAGGCAGCACAACCAGTGGCACGTCGGCGACCCCAACCGCAGCAGAACAAGCGTGCTTGCGTGATGTCACTACGACCACCAACAATCCGGATGTAGCACTGCTCGGTTCGGAGTTTTCTGAAGCCGGTACGTTTGTGCGCGTCGGCGTCGGACCTGACCGCGCCCCTTGGCAGTGCATCGCTTACAGTGACGGTACAACAGATGGCATCATGTCGCTGACGAACGAAGGTACTCTCTAGTCTCATTATGTTCTCTGAACATGGTCTTTAGCCTTTGGACACTGTGCAGTCTCCGGCACAGTGTCGATTGCCAGTGATATTTGAGAACCCACTTTGAACTTTGGGGAGAGAAAGCATGGGTAAGCTGATTTTGGGGCTGGTCATTGGACTGATCGTAGGCGGCATAGGCGGTGGAATGCTAGGTATAGGCACTGGTGCAGGCGCAGGCATTTTAACGGGTCTGTCAGCGGGTGTGTGTGGTGTTGCCAACGCAGCTCAGCAGGAAGGGCTATTGACCAAAGAAGAAGTCGATCAAGTCTTCAACCGCGCGGTCAGTAATCTTAGTGAATTAACACCGGAAGCCGAAGGCAGTGGTGAAGCTATTGTTGGTGCGGCAAGCGAATGCGACGACGTACTGCAAAAGTTGCGGGACGCTGCCGCGTCCAATTGACTTAGGGAGTTTAGAAAGATGCGATCCAAGATTTTGGCTATGTGTCTTTGTGTTTCGCCTGCACTCGTTCTCGCTGCAGAAGTTGGGCAGGAGGCAATTGACGGCTGTATTGATCAGTTACGCTCTGTAGGCGGGCGGGACGGGCAAGGCGGCACGGTGCTCTCCACCGAGTTTTCCGATGCTAATTCGCTCGTCATGCTTAAAGACCGCGGCGAAACGGTTTGGAGATGTCTTGTCTCCAACGATGGTCAAGTCGCTGAACTCAGCGTCGCACAGGCCGCTGATGACGGCCAAGGCGCAATTGCGGGCTCAGGTGGTGTACCGGTCGTTTCGGGGACACAACGTGTCCAGTTTGCCACCGGCACCAGCGGAGCGGCATTGTCGGGCACGCTGAACCCAAATGCTTCGGTAAGTTATGTGCTTGGCGCTGCAAATGGTCAGTTTTTGAGGGTGGATGTTGGGTCTCACGGAGGTGCGTTGGACGACAAGATATTTAATCCCGACGGTTCGCTTCTGCTGGATCTAATCTCTTCAGACACGCCCTATTATGGTCAACTCTGGCAGTCCGGCGATCATATCGTTGAGGTCGTCAACGCCGGGGCACAACCAGTTACCTTCGATATTGGTATCGGCATCGAATAAACCCTCGACTAATATATCCGATGGCTTCGCTGCATGCTTATTGAGCCAAGCTAATTACAAGGTCCGATGCTTTGGAAGTCGTGATACTGCTAATTCTTGTTGTGGTTGTCCAGCTGGTATTGGTGCATAGAAATCGCCAACCACACAGAGTGACAAGGCAACCATACCAAGCAACTTCAGATAGGAAACCGAGGTTGGATGCCTCCCCGTCTCAAGGGGTTCAGCAGCCCCAGCGTTTTGACGCTGACAGTGCCATACCAGAACCTACAGAAAAGATATTGGAAGGCTCAGCCTATGTTGTGGACGGCGACACGATAAAAATACAGAAAACACAAGTGCGCTTGTTTGGCGTAGATGCGCCTGAGATTAACCACCCTTACGGCAAGAAGGCCAAGTGGGCTTTGGTATCCCTTTGCAAAGGGCAAAAGGTGAGGGCAGTGGTTACTGCTGAGGATACCCACGGTCGAACGGTGGCAAAGTGCTACCTTGAGGATGGGCGTGATCTGTCTGCTGAAATGGTCAAGTTGGGGATGGCGATAGATTGGCCTAAGTTCTCAGATGGCAAGTACAAGAGCCTAGAGGTGCCGGATGTGCGTAAGAAGCTGTGGCTGGCTGATGCGCGGCAAAAGGGTCGTACTAAGGTCTGGGAACAATTCGAAGCCAAACAAGCACAGCGCAATCAGAACAAATAGGACTTCGCACTCTCTTGCGGCAATGGTGTGGGTCCATTGTATGGTGCTTGGCTCGGTATTCAGAAGATGTCGCCGAGGGGTGTTTGGAGCGGTCTTACTGATGCGGTAACGTCTAAACTATCCAGTAGGTCTTCCGTGAAGTGCTCATGCACATTTGTGCGTAGTTCGCCGTGGTTCACGCCCGATACTTCTATGTGCTTTGTTATTGTGTCGCCGCACACTGCAAGACGCCGTGCCAGAGTGCCAGCCTCTTTAGGGCATCTCGTACGCAAAGACACCCGAATGGTCCTGCGTGTGGTGCTTGGTCTAGTGTGGGGTTTTGATCTTGTGTCGGGCAGTGGCCAACGAAAGTAATATATGCCGTGTCTGGACAGTGAGAGATACGCATGCAGCTTCATTTTGTGTCACACCTGTGTGTCACACCGCTCTAATGCTTGCTATCTAGTTATATTGTTAGGTTTTGGTGGAGCCTAGGGGAGTCGAACCCCTGACCTCTTGCATGCCATGCAAGCGCTCTCCCAACTGAGCTAAGGCCCCTTCCAGGTACCGCTGTAGCGGTGGACGGACGTTTATGAGACGACGGCAATGAGTGCAAGTCCAAAATGGATTATGCGGAAAAGATTCTGCCTCGCATCCGGGGGTAGTTTGAGGCGGCGCAAGGGCCGCCCCGGACTGGTTTTAGCTTTCTTCTTCCGCTGGCATATCGGTGATTTCGTCCAGCGAAACGTCGTCACTGCTGTCGTCATCATCATCCAGCAGATCATCGTCCAGTTCGACGTCGACACTGTCGTCATCGTCCAGAACCAGATCTTCTTCCGATGCATTTTCACGTGCTTTTGCCGACGCGGCATCTTCCGCATCTGCGGCGATCATCCGGCTCTTGCCGGTTTCAAGCTCCACGATCTCGCCGGTGTAGGGGCTGACGATCGGGTTCTTGTTCAGGTCGTAAAACCGCTTACCGGTGGTCGGGCAAACGCGTTTTACACCCCATTCTTCCTTGGGCATTTCAGATCCCCTTGATATCAGGTGAGTCGTAGTAATGATTCAGGTCACGTGCCACATGCAGCGGGCACTGTCAAAGCCTTTGAGCAGGAGAAACAGGCACATGGGGGACCACGCATTGCCCGGAAAACCGCCGGTGCCGCTAACGCTGCGCAAATCGGCCAGGGCGCGGCGTATCAGCTTGCGAATTTCTCAATTGGACGGGCGGGTTACACTGACCTACCCTAAAGGTGTCGCAGAAGCCGAGGCGCTGAATTTCGCCAAGGTCAAGGAAAACTGGATCCGTGAGCATCTTGAGGACAGACCCAACCCATTGGCCGTGGGATTCGGGCAATCAATCCCCATTGAAGGCAAAGATAGGCGAATCGTACCGGCAGAGGGCCGACGCGTTCTGCTGCGGGACGCAGAGGTTGCAATCCCCAAAGGGGCCGAAGCCCGGCGATTGGCGCGGTTCCTAAAGGAACTGGCGCGGGATCGCCTGACCGAGGCCTGCGACGATTATGCGGCAATGCTGGGTCGACCTTATTCCAGCCTGACCTTGCGCGATACGCGGTCTCGTTGGGGATCGTGCAGTTCGGCTGGTGGTCTGATGTTTTCGTGGCGCCTGATCCTCGCGCCATCGGACATCCTTCATTATGTCGCCGCACATGAGGTCGCACATCTGGCTGAAATGAACCATTCCTCCGCGTTCTGGGCGCAGGTCGAGCGCCTGTTTGGTGACTGCAAAGCCCAAAGGCGCTGGCTGCGCGACAACGGGGCGCAGCTTCACCATTACAGATTTGATAGCGCGACGAGTTGACCGCGCGGCGATTTGTGATCACATGGGGTTATGTTAAGCGCTCGCCCAACCGACACCCAACCCGCAGCCCATGATTTGGTCTATCGAGCCCTGCGCTCGCGTATCATGCACGGCGACATAGCGCCCGGGCAGGCGTTGACCCTGCGCGGCATCGGCAAGGAATTTGATGTCTCAATGACGCCTGCGCGCGAAGCGGTGCGGCGACTGGTGGCCGAAGGGGCGCTGTTTCTGTCTTCTTCGGGTCGGGTGTCCACGCCCGAGCTGACTAATGATCGTATCGAAGAGCTGGCAGCCCTGCGTACACTGCTAGAAGTCGAACTGGCCAGTCGCGCATTGCCCCGTGCACATATGGCCCTGATCGACCGATTGCAGAGCATCAACATGACCGTCGCGGAAATGGTCACCAAACGGGATGCCGTCGGTTACATCCGGTCGAACCTGGAATTCCATCGCACGCTGTATCTGCGTGCTCAGGCTCCGGCGATGCTGGCCATTGTGGAAACGGTATGGCTTCAGCTAGGGCCAACAATGCGGGCGCTCTATGGGCGGTTGCGGCGGACAGAACCGCCGCATTATCACAAGCTGATCATCGCTGCGTTGAAGGCGGGGGATGAGCCCGGATTGAGGCTGGCTGTACGGTCGGATGTGACGCAGGGGCTGCGGATGCTGGTCAGTTAAGCGGCTTGTCGCCGAAGTGATCGGGTTGCCGTTTCCAAGCACCGCAGAACTAGCTTGCGCACCTGGTCTGCGATACTCTGACCCAAATCACAACAAGAGCAGATTTCAGACATGATCAATCGACGCCTATTTTCAGTTGGACTTGGGTCAACGTTTTTGGCCGCCTGTTCCGGTGGCACGCCAACCAGCGCCCCGGCAACGCGGATGCGGGCCGTCCCCAACGCAGGCTATGACGCCTGGGTTGCCGGCTTTAAGTCC
Organism: Ruegeria atlantica; assembly: GCF_947495585.1. Lineage (GTDB taxonomy): Bacteria > Pseudomonadota > Alphaproteobacteria > Rhodobacterales > Rhodobacteraceae > Ruegeria > Ruegeria atlantica_G. The sequence goes on from NZ_CANLZK010000009.1 coordinate 84,967, forward strand.
CGCGCGGCCTCGCAAGGTATTTCTCAAACCACCATCAACCGGGCCTTTCAGGGGGCGGGGTACCTGCCGGGCGTGATCGAACGAGATCGCAATCAGGTCGAATTCAAACGCTCGCTTGAGGATTATCTGGCGATTGCAGCTTCTGATGAAAGGATCGCAACCGGCAAGCAGATGCTGGTGCGCCATGCAGGAACCCTGTCAGAGATCGAGGCAAAGTACGGCGTCGATAAAGAGGTTATCGTTGCCGTCTGGGGCCTGGAAAGCCGTTATGGATCTCGCCGGGGGGACGTGCCGGTGGTGTCGGCAGTGTCGACCCTGGCTTATGACGGCCGTCGCGGCGCGTTTTTTGAAAAACAGCTGATCGCTGCCCTGAAGATCATTCAAGAGGGCGATACAACGCCCGCGAACATGACCGGCAGCTGGGCCGGGGCGATGGGGCATACGCAGTTCATCCCGACGTCTTACTTGGCTTATGCGGTGGATTTCACCGGTGATGGCCGTCGGGACATCTGGTCCGAGGATCCCACGGACTCTTTGGCCTCGACCGCCGCCTATCTGGCGCGGGCTGGCTGGGTGAGCGGACAGCCATGGGGTGGCGAAGCTGGCACTGTTTCGGGAACACCTGTCGCGGTGTTACAGCCGCAAACGCCGGGGCCGCGCATTGCGGTGTTCCGCAATTTCCAGGTGATCAAGCGCTATAATAACTCGGACAGCTACGCGATCGGCGTTGGACATTTGTCTGACCGGATCGCTGGTGGTGCGCCATTTCAGGCCTCGTTCGGGCCCGATGCGACCGGGTTGACGCTTGAGGATCGCAAAGAGCTGCAGCGCCGCCTGACATCCGCAGGGTACGACACGCAGGGCGCGGATGGGGTTATCGGCAACAACACGAAATCTGCCATCAGCGCGTATCAACGCGCCAGTGGCTTGGCCGTAACCGGGGAACCTTCGGCGGCTTTGTTGCGCCAGCTCGGTGGCTGACGCTTTAGGCCGCCAACCCCTTCGAGCCGATATCCAGGAATTTTTGACGGCGGTCCTTGATAAGGGCTGCCGCATCCTTGCCATCCAGCTCTTTCAGCATAGCAGCAATAGCGCCGCGTACAGAGTCGACCGTTGCGGCGCGGTCGCGATGCGCGCCGCCCTTGGGTTCGGTGATGATGTGATCGCAGACGCCCAGCTTTTGCAGGTCTTGTGCGGTCAGGCGCAGGGCTTCGGCGGCCTCACGCATTTTCTCCGAGTCTTTCCACAAGATCGACGCGCAGCCTTCGGGCGAGATCACCGAATAGACCGAATGTTCCAGCATCGCGACGCGGTTTGCCGTGGCAAACGCTACTGCGCCGCCTGAACCACCTTCGCCGATGATCACAGACACCAAGGGCACGCCGATCTTCAGGCACATCTCGGTCGACCGTGCGATGGCCTCGGACTGGCCGCGTTCCTCGGCACCTTTGCCTGGATATGCGCCGGCCGTGTCGATCAGGGTGATGACAGGCAGACCGAAACGTCCGGCCATTTCCATCAGGCGCACAGCCTTGCGATACCCCTCGGGTCGGGCCATGCCGAAATTTCGTTCAATCCGCGATTTGGTATCCGAGCCTTTTTCGTGTCCGATCACCATGACAGGCTGATCATCGAAACGCGCCAGACCGCCGATCACAGCCAGATCGTCAGCAAAGTTGCGATCACCAGCCAGTGGCGTGAATTCAGTAAACAGCTCGGCTACGTAATCCTGGCAATGGGGGCGTTCGGGGTGACGTGCGACCTGACATTTCCGCCATGGGGTCAGATCGCCATAAAGCTCATCCAGCAACTTGGCGGCCTTGGCATCCAGCGCGGCGGCTTCTTCGGCCACGTCCATCTCTTCGTTGGCGCGGGCCAGCGCGCGCAATTCCTCGGCCTTGCCTTCGATCTCGGCCAGGGGTTTTTCGAAATCCAGATACTGGGTCATGACGCCTCTCAACGCGGAAGTTCATTGCTATATGAACTTGCTGTCAGAGGAATGCAACACAAGGTAAAGCGGGGCGTGGTTCGGGGCCACGCCGGTTTAGGTCACTGGACGGGTACATAGCTGGACGGCAGGCCGTCATCGTCTGCGTTCACCATGTAGTACTGGTTTTCGCCGCTGTCCCAGACCAGAAATGCGTCCGCCCCTTCGGGTTTGGTCTGTTCGCCCCATGGGGCCTGAATGGTCAGAGCATCGCTTTTTGCATATCCCAGATCAGACAGGCGCAGCATATCAACTGGCGTCGTCTTGAGCGCACCTACAATGCCGGGCGCTTGATCTTCGAACATCGCCTTGACCTCAGGGGCCATGTCCAGCCGTTCGATCAGGCGCGCATTCTTGGCCACAACATCGTCCAGTGAAACAAGCTCGTAGGCCTCGTCAAACGTGCTCTTGCCGATGATGTAGAAGTCCGGGCCATCTTTGCGGAACTGCAGCGCAATGATCGAACCGGTATTCTCGGTCAGGTAAGCTTGATCGTAGCTGGTGCCATCAACCGAACCGAGGTTGTCGCGGATCGCCTCGGGGATGGCGTCGAAGTCATCGCTGGTCAGCTGCCAGCCCAGGATTGGGCGATCCTTGATATAGGCTTCGGGCGCCGGGTTATGCTGGCTGACACGTTCAGAAATAATGGATTGTGTCTGGACGTCATCGGCCTGTGCAATAGCCGGCATTGCGGCAAGGATGGCGGCAAACAGGATTTGGTGGAGCGGGCGAGATGGATTGTTCATATCAGTCCTCATTTACCATGTTGAATAATCTATTGATCTCGAGAGTTATCCGCCCAGTGTAACATTCTTACGTGTGTAACCCGATGTAAATGCAGCGAGATTTGTGGCTGCGGCATATGCATCCGTAGGCGAGCAAATAGAAACGATACTGATGGCGACCCGTTATGAAGACCGTGTTCTGCGTGTTTTGGCCCACGTTCATGATAATTGGGCTGAAGGCCTACCGCTGAAATTGCTCAGTTCGGGTATAGAACCGGGTAGAGCGAGCCGACGAGTAGAGCCGCCATTGTCCAGTTGAACACCATCAACCGGCGCGGGTTCGTCAGGATGCGTGCCATTTGCTGGCCCAGAACGGTCCATGTGCTGACCGAGGGCAGGTTGACTGCTCCGAAAACAAGGGCCACCACAATGATCGCCTGAAGGGTCTGATCAGGTGTGTAGGCGGTTGTGGCTGTCAGGGCCATGGCCCAGGCCTTTGGGTTGACCCACTGAAAGGCTGCTGCCTGCAGGAACGTCATCGGCGTGCCTGTCGTGTTTTGCCCCTTCGCCGGCGCGGCATGTGCGATTTTCCAAGCAAGGAACAGAAGATATGCAACAGAGGCGAATTTCAGCACCGTGTAGCTGATCGGATATCTGTCGAATAGCTGCACCAGGCCGGTGCCGACCAATAGCACCATGAAGGTAAACCCAAGCCCGATCCCCAGCATGTGCGGGATGCTCTTGCGAAATCCGAAATTGGCCCCAGACGCCATCAGCATCAGGTTGTTGGGTCCAGGTGTAATGGACGAGACAAAAGCAAAGGCGATCAGGGCCAGAAGGATATCGTAGGTCATAAGTTGGATAATTGCTGCAAACCGAACAAATGAAATTGCGTTTTAATGCGCGATCTCGTTAATATCACAATCAATGGCGAAAATTGACCACATAAATCAGCAAATATTGCGAGAACTTTCGCAAGACGGCCGCATCAGTAATTTGGATCTGGCGGACCGGGTAGGGTTGTCTCCTTCTGCCTGCCTGCGCCGCGTGCAGGAGCTGGAGCGTTCGGGTGTAATCTCGGGCTACCGCGCAGTCTTGAACCCATCCGAGATTGGTGTCGGATTCGTCGCCTATATCGGCGTTGGGCTGGGTGAACACACCAAAGCCGCACAGGAAGGGTTCGAACGCGCCCTTCAACGTGTGCCGGAAGTGGTCGAATGCCACAATATCACGGGGACCATCGAATACCTGTTGCGCGTGGAATGCGCGGACTTACCTTCGTACAAGACATTCCACACCGAAGTTCTGGGAACACTGCCGCATGTGACGTCGATCACGTCTTATGTGGTGATGGATTCACCCAAAGATATGCGCGCCTGACGTTGGAATTGTGATCTTCAACCGGCTTGCCGGGTGAATTTTCACAGCCTAGTGTCTTCTCAAGGACCTGATCGAAGGGGAACAACCCCAACAGGCCACACACAGGGAGAAGATAATGAAATTTGTTCGCATTGGAGCGCTGATAGCAGCTGCGGCGTTTATCGCCAGTTCAGCAGTGGCCGCGCCGCTCAAACTGCAGCCCGCCAGTCCGCAACCCAGTCCAAAAGCGGGATTGAATGTAAAATATGTGGGAACTGGTACTCAGCGCAAAATCCGCAATCTCACTCATGCCAAGCAGTTATTGCCTAAGGCCCAGCCGGGGCAGCCGCTGATCGGTTTGGATTATAGGGATACAAACGAGGGCGAGGATGTTTTGACATTCGACCACCACTATAATGTCGCTGCAGAAATCACCGGTTACATGCGCTTTGACTCACCGGGCGTTTACGAGTTGGAGACATGGTCAAACGATGGGATCGATGCCTGGGTTGGCGGGCAGCAGATCGGCAAAGTCAATAGTATTCAGGGGTGTGAGGCCAATCAACGAACCGAAGTAGAGGTGCCGAAGGCGGGTTGGTATCCGCTGAATATAATCTATTTTCAGAAGCTCGGTACATCTTGCCTGATGATGAAGTCAGGAAAGAAAGGTGAGCGTTTTACATGGACGCCTAACGACGTCTTTGGCCGTTAGGCCCAAATAAGGCGCCCCTAAGGGCGCCTTTTTCAATTGGATCAGTTCGCGGCGATCAATTCGGCCTGCGCCACGATCACCTCGGCCTGTTTGATCGAGGCGATGTCGACCAGACGGCCTTTGTAAACGGTTGCGCCTTCGCCATTCGCTTTGGCCTGCTCCATCGCAGCCAGGATTTCGCGTGCCTCGGACACGGCTTCGTCCGACGGGGTGAAGACCTGATTGGCCAACGCGATCTGCTTGGGGTGGATCGCCCATTTGCCAACCATACCCAGGGTAGCCGAACGTTTCGCTTGCGCGATGTAGCCTTCGTTGTCTGAGAAGTCGCCAAAGGGTCCGTCCACGGGCAGAACGCCATGTGTCCGGCATGCAGCAACAATGGCAGCCTGCGCCCAATGCCACGGGTCGGACCAGTGTTTTTCGCCTTCGCGCAGCATGTAATAGTTTTCCTGCGTGCCACCGATACCAGTGGTCTGCATCCCCATCGAGGCTGCAAAATCTGCTGCGCCCAGGCTCATCGCTTGCATGCGCGGAGACGAGGCCGCGATCTCTTCGACATGGGCAACGCCAGCCGCGGATTCGATGATGACCTCAAAGCTGACGGGCTTTGTACGGCCCTTGGCGCGCTCGATGGCGGTGACCAGCGCGTCTACGGCGTAGACATCTGCCGCGCAGCCGACCTTGGGGATCATGATCTGATCCAGCCGGTCGCCGGTTTGTTCCAGCAGGTCCACCACATCGCGGTACCAATAGGGTGTGTCCAGTCCGTTGATGCGCACGGACATGTATTTGTTGCCCCAATCGACGGTGTTCAGCGCTTCGATCACATTTGCGCGCGCGGCGTCCTTGTCCGACGGCGCGACCGAGTCCTCAAGGTCGAGGTTGATTACGTCTGCGGCCGACGCGGCCATTTTCGGGAACAGCTTGGTGTTTGATCCCGGTCCGAACAACTGGCAACGGTTGGGGCGCGCGGGGGCGGCGGGTTGGATGCGAAAGCTCATCTGGACCTCGTGCGAGAAAGGAAATTACGATTTTCTTGCCTCATGGGGTATTAAATTGCGCAAGCCATAGCAAGCATCTTTGTGCAGGCGCGGCAATGCAATCGCAGCAATTGCCGCAATACAGGGTCAAAACAGTGATTAAAGTTTAATCGCTTTGGAAACTTGAAAGATTAGTGCGCCATTTAGGAAGAAGGCGCAAAAATTTCCCACCTGACGGGGCGTTGTCAGACGAAAACGCGAAACACTCGTGGAAATCGTCCCCTAGATTGCGCCAGAATCAAAGGAGTAAACCGCAATGATCGAGACACCGTACCTGCTGTTTTTGGGCGATGCGCCCGACCAATTGGCGGCCAAAGTTGCAATCGGCATCAAGGACTGGCGTCCTGAGAATGCCGTTGGCCAGTACCGTATGGAAGGTTGCAAGGCCGATCTGGGCCTGACCGACATGTCCCTGACCGAGGCGAAAGAAGCCGGCGCCAAGACGCTGGTTATCGGCGTTGCCAACCGTGGTGGCGTGATCAGCCAGGAATGGAAAAAGGTTCTGGTCATGGCGTTGGAGGAAGGCTTTGACCTGGCCTCTGGTCTGCACAACCTGCTATGCGACGAACCCGATCTGGTGGCTGTTGCTGAAGCCACCGGCCGCAAGCTGCACGATGTTCGCGTACCTTCGGTGGAATACCCGATTGCAAACGGCATCAAGCGCAAGGGCAAGCGCTGTCTGGCTGTTGGCACCGATTGCTCTGTCGGCAAAATGTACACGGCGATGGCGATGGATGCCGAGATGCGCGAGCGCGGCATGAAGTCGACCTTCCGCGCAACCGGTCAGACAGGCATTCTGATCACCGGGGACGGTGTGCCGCTGGATGCGGTCATTGCCGATTTCATGGCCGGTTCGGTCGAATGGCTGACGCCTGACAACGATGACGATCACTGGGATCTGATCGAAGGGCAGGGGTCGCTGTTCCACGTGTCTTATTCCGGTGTGACCATGGCGCTGATCCACGGCGGCCAGCCGGATGCGCTGATCCTGAGCCACGAGCCGACCCGCGACCATATGCGTGGTCTGCCGACCTATCAGTTGCCGACCCTGGAAGCGCTGCGCGACACGGCATTGGGTCTGGCCAAGGTTGCCAACCCGGATTGCCAGGTCGTTGGTATTTCGGTCAACACGCAGCACATGTCCGAAGAGGACGCCACCGCATATCTGGCCAAGGTTGAGGCCGATATGGGCCTGCCCGCGACTGACCCGTTCCGCTTTGGTTCGGGCAAGCTGGTGGATGCGCTGGCCGCACTGTGATCTAAGCGGCGCGTCGGAGGCGGGCTTGTCCGCCTTCGGCGAAAGTATTTTGAAAAAGATGAAGGAGCTGGCGCGTGCAGGTAGAAGTCTCTCGTGACGTGTTTCGGCTGGCGCAGGTCTTTACGATCTCGCGCGGGTCTCGGACCGAGGCCAAGGTGCTGACGGTTCGGATTTCTGACCGTACCCATCAGGGGTGGGGCGAATGCGTGCCCTATGCCAGGTATGATGAAACGCTGGACTCGGTCGAGGCCGAGATCGCAGCTTTGCCTGCCGAGTTTACCCGCGACAGCCTAATGGACTTTTTACCTGCCGGGGCGGCGCGGAATGCGGTTGATTGCGCCCTTTGGGACCTTGAGGCCAAGCGCGCAGGAAAGCGGGCCTGGGATCTGGCCGGGCTGCCGGTTCCGGGGCCAGAAATCACAGCGTATACGCTGTCGCTGGACACGCCGAAAAAAATGCAGGCGCAGGCCGCAGCCAATGCGCATCGGCCCTTGCTGAAGATCAAATTGGGCACACCGGATGACATGCCCCGGCTGGAGGCTGTGCGCTCAGGTGCACCAGATGCCACGATCATCGTGGACGCCAACGAAGGCTGGTCAGCTGCGGTTTACGCCGACCTTGCCCCGCATCTGGTGCGTTTGGGTGTAGCCCTGGTCGAGCAGCCTTTGCCCGCCGGGGAAGATGACGCCCTGATTGGAATGGAGCGCCCCGTGCCAGTGTGTGCTGATGAGTCCTGTCATGATCGCACAAGCCTTCAGGGCCTCAAGGGCAAGTACGATGTGGTCAACATCAAACTGGATAAAACGGGCGGCCTGACCGAGGCGCTGGCCCTGCGCCAGCAGGCGCTGGCTGAAGGCTATCGCGTGATGGTCGGCTGCATGGTTGGCAGCTCTCTGGCTATGGCACCTGCGACACTGTTGGCACAAGGTGTGATGGTGACAGACCTTGACGGCCCGCTTCTGCTGGCCGAAGACCGCGACAACCCGCTGATTTTTGATGATGCCGGAGTGCACCCGCCCAAAGCGGACCTCTGGGGCTGAGGAGACAAGACATGACCCGCACCGTTTTTGTAAATGGCGAATACCTGCCCGAGACCGAGGCCAAGGTGTCCATCTTTGACCGTGGTTTTCTGTTCGCAGACGCCGTTTACGAAGTCACCAGCGTTCTGGATGGCAAGCTGATCGATTTCGAAGGTCACGCCGTGCGTCTGAAGCGGTCTCTGGATGAGCTGGAGATGGCTGAGCCCTGCACCAAGGATGAGCTGCTTGAAATTCACCGCAAGCTGGTGGAACTGAACGGCATCGAAGAAGGGCTTGTCTACCTGCAGGTCAGCCGTGGATCGGATGGCGATCGGGACTTTGTTTTCCCGTCCGAAGATACCAAGCCCAGCCTCGTGCTTTTCACCCAGAACAAGCCTGGTCTGGCCGATAGCCCAGCCGCCAAGAAGGGTGCCAAGATCATCTCGATCGAAGACATCCGCTGGGGCCGCCGGGACATCAAGACCGTTCAACTGCTGTACCCATCGATGGGTAAGATGATGGCCAAGAAGGCAGGCTGTGACGATGCGTGGTTGATTGAGGACGGTTATGTGACCGAAGGCACAAGCAACAACGCCTACTACGTCAAGGACGGCAAGATCGTCACGCGTCCGCTGTCGAATGACATTCTGCACGGCATCACCCGCAAAGCCGTCCTGCGCATGGCCGCCGAGGCGCAGATGGAGGTGGAAGAACGTCTGTTCACCATTGATGAGGCGAAGGAAGCGGATGAGGCTTTCACCACTTCGGCCAGTGCGTTTGTCATGCCCGTGGTTGAGATTGACGGGGTTGCGCTGGGCGACGGTACGCCGGGGCCAATCGCCAAGCGTTTGCGAGAGATTTATCTGGACGAAAGCCGCAAGGTCGCAATCTAAGCAAAAGGCCCGCCAGTTTGGCGGGCTTCTTTCATTTTGGGCGTCAGCCCTTATTCGTCACATTCTCTTCGAACGCGACTTTGAAGGCGGCCTGTTTTTCCGGACTGGCGTCAGTCTGATAGTTGGCTTTCCACTCATCCATTGTCATGGCATAGAAAATCTGACGGGCTTCATCCTTGCCCATCTCAATGCCTTTTTCATTGGCGGCTTCCTGATACCATCGCGACAGGCAGTTGCGGCAGAACCCGGCCAGATTCATCATGTCGATGTTCTGCACATCGGTGCGGTCCTCCATCAGATGCTGTTGCAAGCGACGGAATGCGGCGGCCTGAAGTTCTATTTCGGTTTGCTTGTCCATGGTCTGGCTCCGGATGACAGAAATACGTGCTGTAAATGACCTAGCGGCCAAAGGGCGATGTTTCAACGATCAGCGTATCAGGCCAGTTTCAATGCCAGCCAAGGAGTGATGCAGAAGATTAGTGTCAAAATCTTGTAGTTGGCCAGATACCGGAAATATGCCCGTTTCACTGCGGGGCGCTCCATCTGGAACATCTTGCCGTGGATGCCTGCGATCCAATCCTGCAACAGCAAGATCATCACTGTGGTGAACAGCAGAACCGCGATGTTAAGCACAGCCATCCAGCCAAAGACGGACGTCAGAAACTCCTGAGTCATTGTGGCCTCCTTTCCCAATAATATGGGGTCTGGGGCGGGTTCTCACAATGACGTGAGGGCATTTGTCACAACCCGCTTTCGCCCAGTGCGTCCTGCAGGATAGGGGCTAGCCGCTCGGCCCATTCTCGCTGTCCCGCGTGTTCGCCAATCAGGTCATTGCGCAGCTCGATCAGTGCGTTGGGGCGACCAAAACTGGTACAGTGTTTGTCAATGGCATCACCGGGCAGCACGCCGGTATAGGGTTCATTAACGCCGACGCAAAGGTCACCCTCGGCCTCTAGACGGTTGATCAACGGGCCCGAGAATCGTTCGTCCGGAGTATGCAAAACCCCAATATGCCACGGGCGGGGATCACGACCCCTTAATTGCCGCGTGAACGAGTGCATCGACACGATCACCGCATGCGGCAACGCGGCCATCTGCGCCAGCGCGTCATGATACGGGCGATAGCACATGTTCAACCGCCGCTCTCGTTCTGCCGCATCGGCGTGCCGGTTGCCGGGAATGATCGACCCGTCATAGAGCTTCATCAACAGGGTCGGATCATCTTCGCCGCGGTTCGGATCAATCACGAGGCGGGAAAAATTGGCCGCGATCACGGGTGCATTCAAAAGCTCACCCAGATGTTTTGACACCTCGTAGGCACCTACATCATAAGCGATGTGGCGTTCCATATCTTCACGAGGTAGGCCAAGATCGCCACCGTGGATTTCGGGCGGAACCAAGTTGGATGCGTGGTCGCATGTGATCAGCCAGCGCGAGGGCCGATCCGCGCCGTGGATAAAAAACGGGGAATACGTCATAAGCCTGTCATCTAGTTTGTCGCAGGTTTAGGGCAGTTGCTTTGAAAAGGGAATTGCGCAATAAGCAGGCGGAGCAATGTTTGCGGTAACATTTGCGCAGAATCAAGAGAAGACGTTAGGAGAGCCAGACCAATGCGACGCCTGAGAAATGTGAAAATCGTGGCGACGCTGGGACCGGCGTCAAATGACTATGACATGATCCGCGCGCTGTACGAGGCAGGCGCAGACGTCTTCCGCCTGAATATGAGTCACGGCAGCCATGATGAGATCCGCGAACGCCACCGGATCATCCGACAGATTGAAAAAGATCTGGACAGGCCAATAGCAATTCTGGCTGACCTTCAAGGACCCAAGTTGCGTGTCGGGGTGTTCGCCAACGACGCAGAAGAACTTGAAGAAGGCGCGGCCTTCCGTCTGGACTTGGACCCTGCGCCCGGAGATATCAACCGCGTTTGCCTGCCGCATCCCGAGATTTTTGCCGCGTTGGAGCCGGGTGCGCGCCTTCTGGTCAACGACGGCAAAATCCGCCTGACCGTGCAGGACTGTGGCCAGGATTTTGCCAATTGCACCGTTGAGGTCGGCGGTACGATCTCGAACCGCAAAGGTGTGAACGTTCCTGATGTGGTGCTGCCCCTGGCCGCCTTGTCGGCCAAGGACCGTGATGATCTGGAGTTTGTCTGCCAACTGGGCGTGGACTGGCTGGCGCTCAGCTTTGTGCAGCGCGCCAAGGACGTGTTTGAGGCTCGCGCGCTGGCAGATGGGCGTGCATCCATCCTGTCGAAGATCGAAAAGCCTGCAGCGGTCGAGGCATTCGACGATATTCTGGATGCCTCTGATGGGATCATGGTCGCGCGCGGCGATCTGGGTGTCGAGCTTCCGGTGTCAGCCGTGCCCCCGATCCAGAAACGACTGGTGCGCAAATGCCGTGGGGCGGCTAAACCTGTGATCGTGGCCACCCAGATGCTGGAAAGCATGATCGAAAGCCCGATGCCAACCCGGGCCGAGGTCTCGGACGTGGCGACGGCAATCTACGAGGGCACGGATGCGATCATGCTCAGCGCGGAATCCGCGGCGGGTACGTATCCGATCGAGGCTGTACAAACTATGAACAAGGTCGCCATCGAGGTCGAAGCCGACCCGACCTATACGCAGATCATAGCGGCGTCCCGGACGGCAAAGGGGACGACTATTGCAGATGGTATCGTTGCCGCCGCGCGCGAGATTGCCGAAAAAACAGATATCAAAGCGATTTGCTGTTTTACCCAAAGCGGCACCACCGCGCTGCTGACCGCCCGCGAGCGTCCGGGCGTTCCGATCATCGCAATGACGCCGGCCACCGGAACCGCGCGGCGTCTGTGTCTGAGCTGGGGCTGTCATTGCGTGATGACGCCCGAGCTGGAGCGGTTCAAAGGTGCCGTCGTCAACGCGGCCCGTGCGGCCCGTGCCGGAGGGTTCGCTTCCGAAGCCGATCAGATCGTGGTGACTGCTGGCGTGCCTTTCAACGTCCCGGGAACGACCAATATTTTGCGTATCGCGCCTTGCGATGAACGACTGATCTACAACACTGATCCTGGGTGACAGTTGCGATACAGGGTCTAGAAAAGCAGGTATCAAACCGATACGCTTAAATTTTAGGCGAAAAAAAATATATAAATTTCAATGACATGCCGAAATAACGGATGTGTCCGGAAGATAACTCTCTGTTTTTGAGGGTTTTTCCGGGATACTCGGGCGCATGGGCGGTCCACTTAATAAGTTCCAGGTTCCGGCCGCCCTGCCGGGTACACGGGTCCCGGCATAACCAAAATTATTGGAGGAACGTTATGACAACGAAAATTGTCATTGGACTGGACGGGACAGAAACCGGAGAACGCGCCATCGCCTTTGCCAAAGATCTGGCTGGCCGAATTGGCACGTGTGAATTGCTGGTTGTTTATGTCATCGAATGGTCCCCATTTACTTTTCAGACCCCTGAAGAGAACGCATTGCGGCACAAGCGGCGAGAAGAAGAAATCGAACTTGCGACGAACCGGATTGTTACCCCGGCTGTCGAAGCCCTGACCGCAGATGGTTACACAGTGCAGGGCATCGTGCGTCATGGCGACGTGGCTGAAACTCTGAACGCAATCACCGTCGAGAATGGCGGTTCGCAGATCATCGTCGGGCGCGCCTCGGCCGATGGTTTCAAGAAACGCTTGTTTGGCAGCTCGACCCAAAATCTGGTCATGCACGCCGATGTGCCAGTCACTGTTGTGAACTGACAGGAGGGATGAGAATGACTATGTTGAAACATCTCTGGCTGGCTGTAATTGCCGCCTTGATCGCCGCACCGGCAATGGCGCAAGACGCGCCTGGACTGGACGACAAGATCAATCAGGCATTTGCCGATTTCACCGGGCCATTTGTCAGCTTTATCTTTGCTCCGTTTCCGGGAACCAGTTTCCCGTGGATCGTGGGTTGGTTGGTCGTCGCGGCGACTGTCTTTACGCTGTACTTTGCCTTTGTGCAGCTCAGGTTCTTTGGCCATGCGATCAGCCTTGTCAAAGGTGACTACTCCGACCCCAACGATGCGGGTGAGGTCAGCCACTTTCAGGCTCTGGCCACGGCGCTGTCGGGTACGGTTGGCCTAGGAAACATCGCCGGTGTGGCGGTTGCTGTCGGCATTGGCGGACCGGGTGCCACCTTCTGGATGATTGTCGCGGGCCTTCTGGGCATGGCGTCGAAATTCACCGAATGTACGTTGGGCGTGAAATACCGCAACGAATACGAAGATGGCACCGTTTCCGGTGGCCCAATGTACTATATGTCCAAGGGCTTTGACGAGCTGGGCCTGCCTGGAGGCAAGATTCTGGCCGTCCTGTTCTCGATCTTCTGTATTCTGGGCGCGCTGGGCGGGGGCAATATGTTCCAGGCCAATCAGGCTCACCAACAGATTGCGGGCATCACGGGCGACTATCCCGGATGGATCACAGGGGTTGTCTTTGCAATCATCGTGTTCCTTGTCATTGTGGGCGGCCTGAAATCCATCGCACGGGTGACCGAAAAGGTCGTTCCGTTCATGGGCATCCTGTATGTGGCCGCGGCATTGGTGATTATCATCATGAATGCTGATCAAATCGGCTGGGCGTTCGGCCAGATTTTCGCAGGTGCCTTCACCGGCCTCGGCGTCGCTGGTGGTATGGTCGGGGCACTGATCCAGGGCTTCCGGCGTGCCGCGTTTTCGAACGAAGCGGGCGTGGGTTCTGCGGCGATTGCGCACTCGGCTGTTCGGACCAAAGAGCCGATCACCGAAGGGTTCGTTTCGTTGCTTGAGCCGTTCATCGACACGGTTGTGATCTGTACGATGACTGCGCTGGTGATCATCATCACCCAGCAGCTGATCGTCGATCCGGAAACCGGCAATTACATGCTGAACGAAGCGGGCAATGCTATTGCGACTGTTGATGGCAACTCGGGCGTCAGCCTGACCTCGGCAGCCTTTGGTAGTGCCTTCAGCTGGTTCCCATATGTACTGGCGATTGCGGTGGTCTTGTTTGCCTTCTCAACCATGATCAGCTGGTCCTACTATGGCCTCAAGGCCTGGACTTACCTGTTCGGGGAAGGCCACGCCAAGGAGCTGGTGTTCAAGGTCATCTTCTGCATCTTCGTTGTTATCGGCGCGGCGGCCAATCTTGGCCCTGTCATCGACTTCTCGGATGCGGCAATCTTTGCGATGGCGGTCGTGAACGTGTTTGCGCTCTACTTCCTGATGAAGGTGGTGCGTGAAGAACTGGCCAGCTATGCGAGTCGACTAAAGACTGGCGAAATCCGCAAATTCGAACACTAAATCAAACCACCGGGGCGGCCTTTGTCGCCCCGGTGCCTGATCAGCCTGTAAAAAGCGCAGATTCTGGTCCAAACCCCCTTGCCAGTATAGTCGAACTTGCGTAAACGGCGCTTCTGATCGCGTGACCGGCCGAGATGGCATGCCGAGTCGCGTCTGAAACCGAACCCCGAAAGGAGACGGAAATGCCTAAGATGAAGACAAAGTCGAGCGCCAAAAAGCGCTTTAAGGTGACTGCGACCGGTAAGGTCCTTGCTGGCCAAGCCGGTAAACGTCACGGCATGATCAAGCGGACCAAGAAATTCATCCGCGACGCCCGTGGCAACACCACCCTGTCCGCCCCCGACGCCAAGATCGTCAAGGGCTACATGCCCTACGACCGCTAAGAGGAGATTAAGAGATGTCCCGCGTTAAAGGTGGAACCGTAACTCACGCCCGTCACAAGAAGGTTATCAAGGCCGCCAAAGGTTATTATGGCCGCCGCAAGAGCACCTTCAAGGTTGCCCGTCAGGCCGTCGACAAGGCGAACCAGTATGCAACCCGCGACCGTAAGAACCGCAAGCGCAACTTCCGCGCGCTGTGGATCCAGCGTATCAACGCTGCTGTCCGTTCGCATGACGAAGCACTGACATATTCCCGCTTCATCAACGGCCTGACCTTGGCCGGTATCGAAGTGGACCGCAAAGTTCTGGCCGACCTGGCCGTGCACGAACCGGAAGCGTTCGGCACGATCGTCGCCCAAGCTCAGGCTGCTCTGGCTGCCTGATCCTCTGAAAAGAGACAGTGAAAGAAGGGCCGTCCCGTTTGGGGCGGCCTTTTTTGTGATAATGGACGGATCAATTGTCCGCATTTAGCCCAATTAGGTGCTTCAAGTTAGAATTCGACTTTGATAACCGGAAGATATAATGAGTATCGATCTGATATATGATTTGACGCGAGTCGAAGCTGAGAAGCTCAGTTCTTCCATTCAAAACGAATACTGGGGGAAGAATTTAACTAAAGAACAAATCCGCGCATCTTTCCAATTTTCGTCCTGTGTCACTGCGGTGAGGGCAGGACAGCAACTAGGTTTTGCCAGGGCCGTTTCCGACCGTGTTACCTGCTCGCATATTAAAGATTTTCTGGTGTTCCCGGAATATCGAGGTCAGGGGGTCGGCCAGCGCCTGATGCGGGGTTTGTTAGACCACCCCGACCTGCAAGATGTCGGAGCTTGGTATTTGGGCACCAAAGATGCACACGACTTTTACAGGCCGTTCGGCTTCAAGAACTCACCGGACGGTATTTACATGTATTTGCGCCGAGGTTGATCTCTGGTCCCCGCGAATTTGATCCAAGAAGTTACTTTGAGTCATCCTTCTTCACCAACTGCGCCGCAAAGGACACGCCCGTTCCCGGCCCGGCATAGGTGACCATTATCACCTCATCCAGATAGACTCCGTTAAAAATACCAGATGAAACATCGTCGCCCGATATCCCGGCCTCAGCCAGAACAAAGCGGGTGGGATCGTCCAGGCTGAAGGTGCCCATTGCTTCTTCGACGATCCAATCTTTGTCCCCGATGCGCCGCCAGCGATTGGTGGCGGTGATAAGATTGCCGTCCAGTTTGGTGATCTCCAGCTCCATCTCGGTTTTCAGCAGGCCTTTTGCGTGGTTCGGATTCGATTTGGCGAAGGCCACCAGATAGGTGCCGTGCCAGGAGCCGACGATCTGGGGAAAGCCGCTGCCTTCATTGGCGCTGGAAGGGGTGGCGACCGCAAGGATGGCCACGGCGGCGAGGCTTCGGATGAGCTTGAGTACCATTGGACACGTCTCCTGCATGGGGTGTGATAACCACAGGGTACTTGAGTTGGCGCATTTGACAAACCCGCGTGGGTAAACACAAAAAAACCGGCGCGGTGGGCGCGCCGGTTTAAGTTCATCTGCCGTGATTGCGTGAGTGGTGGCAGATGTTTTCAGTTACGTTCAGCCGAATACACGACCCAGTGCGCCGTCGACCGCATCAGTGATCTGGTCGATGTCGTCTGCGGTTGCAATCAGAGCAGGCGAGAAGCACAGCGTGTTGTTGCGGCTGGGGATCGAACGGTTGGTGGCACCGATGATGACGCCCTGCGCCATACAGTCGGCAACGACCGCCTGAACCTTTTTCTCGTCCATGGGCTCTTTGGTGGCACGATCTGCGACCAGTTCAGCACCCAGGAACAGACCCTTGCCGCGCACGTCGCCGATGACTTCGTGCTTTTCCATCAGCGCCTGCAGGTTGCCCAACATCCGGTTGCCCATATCAATGCAGTTCTGCAGCAGGTTCTCGTCTTCGATGATGCGCATGTTTTCGATTGCCGCAGCTGGACCGGCGGTGCAGCCACCAAATGTCGAGATGTCGCGGAAATAGCTCATCGGGTCCGACATGTCGTCTTTGAACATGTCAAAGACTTCCTCGGTGGTGACCATTACGGCAATCGCCGCGTAGCCCGAGGCAACGCCTTTCGCCATGGTCACGAAGTCCGGCTTGATGCCGTACTGCTGATAACCGAACCAGGTTCCGGTACGGCCCACGCCGCAGACAACTTCGTCGATATGCAGCAAGATGTCGTACTTTTTGCAGATTTCCTGCACGCGTTCCCAGTAACCTTCGGGCGCTTCGATGACGCCACCACCGGCGGTCACAGGCTCAAGGCACAGGGCACCAACGGTTTCGGGACCTTCGCGCAGGATAACTTCTTCGATCTGATCCGCGGCCCAGACGCCAAAGTTTTCTTCAGGCGCACCGTCCAGCTCGTGCTTGCGGTATTCCATGCAGTGGGGAACGCGGACGAAATCGGGCGCGAACGGACCGTACTGAGCCGTGCGCTCGTCCTGACCGCCTGCAGACATGGTTGCCAGCGTCGAGCCGTGATAGTCGCGGTCACGGTACAGAATCTTAGTTTTCTTGCCGCCGTAGCGCTTGTGCGCGATCTGGCGAACCATCTTGAACACCTTCTCGTTCGCCTCAGAGCCGGAGTTGGTGTAATAGACCCGGCTCATGCCCGGCATTTTTTCAATCAGCATTTTAGCAAAGATCGAACCGGGGATAGACCCTGCGGTATTGGCGAAATAGCACAGCTTCATCAGCTGGTCATGAACCGCCCTACAAATCGATTCGCGGCCATAGCCGACGTTTACGGTCCAGACGCCGCCGGACACAGCATCAAGGTGTTCTTTGCCATTCTGGTCCCAGACGCGCATGCCTTTGCCTTCGACAATGATCTTTGGATCATTGGTTTCCAATGGCTTATGCTGCAGCAGGTGGTGCCAGATATGGGCGCGGTCGGCCTCGACCACGTGGGAGAGATCGTTTTCGTTGAACGTGCCGTCCATGACATGTCCTTTCAGAATGACTGGGGCGCGGGTTGCCAAAAATGGGCTTTCCCGGCTTTGTGTTTCGATGGCTCAGATCACCGCGAAAGCTCTGTCGGAGATAGGGCCAGATTGCACCATCCCGTAATTCCAGTCCATGACCGCGCCGTATTTTTACGGGTTTGTCAGAGGATCAACTTTGTGCTCAATTCGCCGAAATGGACGAGGGAGGGTTAGTAAATGACACAAGCCAGCATCTATGAGCGTCATTTGGACAAGTGCCGGGCAAACTATACTCCGCTGTCACCGCTGAGTTTTATCGAGCGGACGGCGCAGATTTATCCGGATTACCCCTCGGTGGTATTCGGCGCGCGCCGCTATGCATGGGCTGAATCCTATGCCCGCTGTCGTTGTTTGGCAGGCGCATTGTCGGCCCGTGGAATCAGCACGGGCGACACGGTTTCAATCATCGCGGCCAACATTCCGGAAATGTATGAGGCGCATTTTGGCGTGCCGATGGCGGGCGCTGTTCTGAATGCCATCAATACCCGCCTGGACGCGCCGATCATTGCTTTCATTCTGAACCACGCAGAATCCAGGATTTTGCTGGTCGATCCGGAATTCTCTGGCGTGGTGAAAGAGGCGCTGAAACAGGTCGACCACGATATATTGGTTGTCGATATCGAAGACCCAAGCTTTGATGGTGGAGAGAAGCTGGGCAGCCTGACTTATGACGCCTTGCTGGCCGAAGGCGACCCGGATTTCAACTGGTCCTTACCCAAAGATGAGTGGGACGCGATCACGCTGAACTATACTTCTGGTACAACCGGCAATCCGAAAGGTGTCGTGTATCACCACCGGGGGGCTGCGCTGAACGCGCAGTCGGACCTGCTGGACTGGAACATGCCAAAGCACTCGGTCTATTTGTGGACCCTGCCGATGTTCCACTGCAACGGCTGGTGTTTCCCCTGGGCGATTGCCGCCAATGCGGGGGTTTCCGTCTGCCTGCGGGCCGTGCGGGACGAACCGATCTATGCGGCGTTCCGGGATGAGAAAGTCACGCATTTCTGCGGCGCGCCGATCGTTCTGAACATGCTGGCCAACGCGCCTGATCACCTCAAGGATTTCGATCATGAGATCAAGGTGATGACCGCTGGCGCGCCGCCACCCGCTGCGGTGATCGAAAGCATGGAAAACATGGGCGTCGAGGTTACCCATGTCTATGGATTGACCGAGACTTATGGTCCGTCGGTTGTCTGCGCCTGGAAAGACGAGTGGAACGACAAGGGGGCTGAAGACCGCGCCGCGCTGAAGGTCCGTCAGGGTGTGCGCTATACCGCCTTGTCGGGGCTGATGGTTGCGGACCCGGACACGCTGGAACCTGTGCCTGCTGATGGTGAGACGATGGGTGAGATTTTCATGCAGGGCAACGTCGTCATGAAAGGCTACCTCAAGAACGCCGAAGCCACAGATAAGGCGTTCCGGGGTGGATGGTTTGCCTCTGGCGATCTGGGGGTGATGCATCCGGACGGTTACATCGCGCTTAAGGACCGGTCGAAAGACATCATCATTTCGGGGGGTGAGAATATCTCATCCGTCGAGGTTGAGGATATCCTTTACAAGCACCCGGCAGTGATGGAGGCCGCCGTGGTTGCGCGCCCGGATGACAAATGGGGCGAAACGCCCTGTGCATTCATCGAACTTAAGCCAAACGCGCAGGCGAGTGAGGCTGATATCATCGGCTTCTGTCGGGAAAACATGGCCCATTTTAAGGCCCCCAAAACGGTGGTGTTTGGACCTTTACCCAAGACCTCGACTGGCAAGATCCAAAAGTTCAAATTGCGGGATCAGGCAAAGGCGCTGACTTAAGTGCCCACCTTGTCAAAGATCGACAGATCAAGATCCAGAATTTCACCCATCCAGATGGCCCGGTCCCGATGATCCGCCAGATGGTCGCCGGTTTCGGGGTGGGTGAAGATGGTCAGGCCCTGTCGGTTCAGCATTAGCCAAGGCATGACTTGATCGAACGCGTCCGGGCCAAAGCCCAACTGGCAGCTCCATCGCGGGTGGGGGCCTACATTTTTGGCATGCATGTGCCCCATCTGAACGGGAAACAGGGCGGCGACCTCTTCACAGACCTGCTGGGCAATCTCTTGCGTGTTTGCGTCGAAATAGACATGGGCGTGATAGCCGGTGATCTCTGACATTGGGGCCTCTTGCATACGTTTCGAACAAGGTATGGCACTGCAAATGGTATTGCCACTTGCGCCGTCACACAGGCTCTGTGCGCCAGGTCATTCGGGTGCGTGGAGATCTGGGTGGGCTGCGGCAAAGGCGGGATGTTCGGCACAAGCGGCCTCAGCGCTTAGACTGCGCGGCAAGTCCGATAGATCCACGTCCCAACGGCGCGCATTATACATTTGCGGGACCAAGCAAACATCGGCCAGTCCGGGCTTGGCCCCGGTGCAATAGGGCGCTTGTTCAAAACCCTCGAGAAGCGCCTCAAAAGCCAGTAGGCCGGGGAGAATGAAATGGCGCATCCAGATGCCGGGCATTCCGTCAGCACCATCACTCAGCGCGGCCGCATACTGCGCGACGGACAAATTGCAGACCGGATGCACATCAACCGCGATGGATTGCGCCAAAGCCAGCGCATGCGCCCGGGCCGCCGGTTCCGGAGGCAACAGTCCAAGGCCGCGAGTTTGGTCAAGATAGTCGATAATGGCCAGAGATTGCGTCAACCGCAGCCCGTCAATCTCGAGCACGGGGACCAGCCCCTGTGGATTACGCGCCAAGTGGTTGTCGGACCTTTGTTCCCCCGCGGTCAGATCAACCGACACGCCGCGATAGCTGATCCCAGCCAGGTTCAGCGCGATGCGCACCCTGTAGCTGGCCGAAGACCGCCAAAAGTCATACAGCACCACGCCGCTCATCATCGATCTCCTCGGTTCGTCAGGTGTCCTTCAGCGTGGCGGCTTTCAGGGCGCTAGACAATACATTTGCATTGCCGATGTGATTGGCCAGGACCAGAACCAGACGTGCATTCAGGGCGTCGCTGTCGGCTTTGACCAGCCCATCATGCGCCGCCACCAGATCGGCATAGAAACCGTCGGCATTTTCCAGATTGGGGGTGAGGATCAGATCTGTCATGTCGCTTACTCCTTACCGGTTGCCCGGCGGATCGCCTGCCGGAAGGCGTTTTCTTCGAACGTGTCGCGACGGGCTGCAACGTGTTGGTCGGGCCGGATCAGATACACCGCACCCGTGGCATCACCCAGATACCTGCGCTTCAACTCCAAAGACAGGTCATCCTTGACCGACAGAGCCAGCCGCGTCGCCTGCACGCCGCCCTCTTCGATCCTGTCGGGCGCATCCGCATCAATTGTCAGCAACGTGAATTTCCCAGCCAGTTTTGGTAGCAGGAATTCATCGCTCAAAGGTGCGTCCGGGCAAGCGGAACCGGGGCGTGTCAGCTCTGGCCCGTTCAGTGCGTCGGCAGAGTTGAGCGATGATGCGGTATAGGCGCAGGGTGTGCTCAAACGGCCGGAATTGACCAACGGGCGCGCAAACTCATAATGCTCACTGAGGTCCAAAACAGCATCCCGCAACAGGCGCGACATGTCGGATTTGGGCGTGATGAACTCTGTCGATTGCGTGGACGCGCTGATGTTCTCATCAGCAGCCTCGACCCGTTCGCGATTGTAGCTGTCCAGCAAAACCTCGGGCGCATCGCCGTCAATGACCAGCTTCAGCTTCCAGCACAGGTTGTCTGTGTCCTGTATGCCAGAGTTGGCCCCCCGAGCGCCAAATGGGCTGACCTGATGAGCGCTGTCGCCAGCAAACAAAACGCGACCATGACGGAACTGCTCCATCCGACGGCATTGGAACGTGTAGATCGAGACCCATTCAAGTTCGAAATTGATCTCTTCGCCCAGCATCGCCTTGAGCCGGGGGATCACGTTTTCAGGTTGTTTTTCCTGCTCGGGGTCGATGTCCCTGCCCAGTTGCAGGTCGATCCGCCACACGTTGTCGGGTTGTTTGTGCAGTAGGGCAGACTGTCCGCGATTGAACGGCGGGTCGAACCAGAACCAGCGTTCGGTCGGGAAGTCCGCCTGCATCACCACGTCAGCGATCAGAAAGTTGTCTTCGAATACGCGGCCTTCGAAGTCCAGGCCGAGCATGCGGCGGGTGGGCGAGTTCGCACCGTCACAGGCAATCAGCCATTCCGCCTCAACGTTATAGGGGCCTTCAGGAGTTTCGACTTCTAGCTTGACGTGATCGTTGTGGGTACCGACGGCTTCGACCTTGTTCTGGCCGCGAATTTCAATCGGCGCGCCCTCGGCCTGCAATTCCCGCACCCGCTCAACAAGCGCTTTTTCAAAATAGTATTGTTGCAGATTGATGAAGGCGGGGTGCGCATAGCCCGCGTCGGGTTGCAGGTGAAACTCATAAACCTGGCGGTTGTCAAAAAAGACTTTGCCGGCATCCCACAGCACGCCTTTATCGACCAACTTACCCCCGGCGCCCAGACGGTCGGCGATTTCCAGAGATCGCTGTGAAAAGCAGATCGCGCGGCTGCCAAAACTAACCTTGTCATTGTCGTCCAGCACGACGACAGGAACCCCTTTCTGGGCCAGGTCAATGGCTGCGGCCAACCCAACCGGGCCGGCACCAATCACGATAACCTTGTGTCGTACCGAGCTTGCCGTGTCCTGATCCGGGCTGCGTTGATAAGCATAGAGTGGAACTTCGAAAATCTTGTTCATGGGCTCTCCCCCGATACTCAGGCGCCGTGGGCGCACTAGATCCCGCCCTCTGGCACATGTGCGCCAGAAGGCCTTGCCCTATGATTCCACTTATTTCCCCTGTGCAAAACGATCTGGATCAAGTTTGCCCGTCTACTTCAGCCCTGCAGGGCCTCCCACATCTCCAAGTCGCGCTGGGCGGTCCAGATGCGTGGCGTGTCGATGCCGCGTGCTTCGTCATAGGCGCGGGCGACATTGAAGGGCAGGCAATGTTCGTAGATCGCGTAATCCGCGAATTTCGGATCGCACTCTGCGCGCACTGCATCCCATGCCTCTTTCAGAGATCCACCGCGTGCCGCAACTTTCGCAGCAGGGCGATAGGTGCTCTCGACAAAGTCACGGGTGTTTTCGATCGCTGCATTGACCATGTCCTTGCCGACCAGGGCGTTCCCGCGACCCGGTGCAATGGCATCGACGTCGAACCACTTGATTTCATCCAGCGTATCACCCCAATCGCTGAAATGCCCGTCGCCGCAATAGCAGGCCGAGTGGTATTCGACGATGTCACCGGTGAACATGACATTCTGGTCGGGTACGTGAATGACGATATCACCTGCGGTGTGGGCGCGGCCCAAATGCATAAGATCGACCCGACGATTACCCAGATAAACCGTCATCGTGTCACTGAATGTGGTGGTGGGCCAGGTCAGGCTGGGGATGCTTTCATGACCTTCAAACAGGCGGGGGAAACGCTGAAACTCGCTGTCCCAGTCCTCTTGCCCGCGTTCAACGACCATGGCGCGCGCCATGTCGGACATGAGGATCTGTTGCGCACCAAACGCACTGGCACCCAGTACGCGAACCGCGTGATAGTGGGTCAGCGCAACATGCGTGATCGGTTTGTCGGTCACGGATCGCACGCATTCGATCACCTTGTTGGCCAGGCGCGGAGTCGCCTGCGCCTCGACAATCATGACGCTGTCATCGCCGATGATGACGCCGGAATTCGGATCGCCTTCGGCGGTGAAGGCATAAAGGCCCTCGCCTACCTCGGTGAAAGAGATCTTCTTTTCCGACATATCCCCTTGGGACGCGAATGCCTTGGCCATGATGAGTTCCTTATCGGGTGTATGGGTTTTCAAGGGCGGGCAGCAGGGTCCCGACACAGTCGCCAAACCCGATGGTGTAGCCTTTGCCCTTGGCAGCACCTGTCAGGGTCAGTGTGTCCCCGTCCTCGATAAAGGTGCGGGTTTCGCCGGTATCCAGCGTCAGCGGTTCTTTTCCACCCCAGCTGAGTTCCAGCAGCGAGCCCCGCTCTGGTTTTGTTGGACCGGAAATCGTGCCAGACCCAAGCAGGTCGCCCGTGTTCATCGGGCAGCCCGAGGTCGAATGGTGTGCCAGTTGTTGGGCGGCCGAGTAGTACATTTCGTTGTAGTTCGTCCGAGCAATGACTGTGGCGTCCTTGCCGTCGGGCTCCATCGTGACCTCAAGATCAATGTCATACAGCATCGGACCGCAGTCTTTGATGTGATCCAATAACTCGAATTCACGCGCAGGCGTGTCGCAGCGGAAGGGTTCCAGCGCCGCCTTTGTCACAATCCACGGGCTGATCGAAGTGGCTGTGGCTTTGGCTTGAAACGGCCCCAAGGGTTGATATTCCCAGGCCTGAATATCGCGTGCGGACCAATCGTTCAGCAGAACGTAGCCAAAGATGTTGTCGTCGGCCTCCTGAACCGAGATGGGTCCGTCCGAGGGTGTACCTACAATCGCGCCCATCTCAAGCTCGATGTCAAAACGGCGGCTAGGCAGAAAAGCGGGCATGTCATGATCGGGCGACTTGAGCTGGCCCCAAGGCCGACGGATATCGGTGCCCGACACGACAACGGAAGAAGCCCGGCCGTTATACCCGATGGGGATATGCAACCAGTTTGGCGGCAGGGCGTTTTCCGGTCCGCGGAACATGGTGCCGACGTTTTGCGCGTGGTGACGTCCGGCATAGAAATCGGTGTATTCGCTGACCGCAAAAGGCATGTGCATTTCGGCGTCGATCTGGGCAATAAGCAACGGTTCAACCTGCGCCTGTTCCTCTGCACCTTCGGCCAACAATGCGGTCAGGCGGTTGCGCAATGCAGCCCAGACGGCAGGACCTTCCTCCATCAGCGGGTTCCAGAAAGGCAGATCTAAGAGCGGCTCGTCTGCCAGTTCGATCAGGCCCCCTGCCTCAGCTGCGGTGACGTCCAGAATCATGTCGCCAATCGCCACGCCGCACCGCGGATCACCGCCTTCGGTCGAGAAAACGCCGTATGGCAGGTTGTTCAGGGGAAACGGGTGATCGGCCTCATTGGCCGAGGCCACCCAGGATTTCATTAATGGCATGTATTCAAACCTCTTTTGGGTGTCACTTTTTGCCCGGTGTGCCGTCGAACTTTTTCTCAAGCGACGTCCAGCAGTCGATGTAATCATCCTGCAACGGGGCTTCGTTGGCTGCAAATGGTGTCAGATGCTGCGGGAAACGGGTTTCGAACATGAAGGACATCGTGTTGTCCAGCTTGTCTGGCCCGAGGTTCGCGTTTGATGCTTTTTCAAACGCTTCCCGATCCGGGCCATGCGGCAGCATCATGTTGTGCAGGCTCATGCCGCCCGGAACAAACCCCTGCGGTTTGGCATCATACTGGCCGTAAATGTTGCCCATCAGCTCGGACATGATGTTCTTGTGAAACCAGGGCGGGCGGAACGTATCCTCGGCCACCATCCAGCGTTCGCGGAACAGCACAAAATCGATGTTTGCCGTGCCCGGTTGCCCCGAGGGCGCGGTGAGGACAGTAAAGATCGACGGATCGGGATGGTCGAATAGAATTGCACCGACCGGACAGTAGGTGCGCAGGTCATATTTGTAGGGCGCGTAGTTCCCGTGCCACGCCACCACGTCCAGCGGGCTTTGGCCGATCTTTGTGGTATGGAACTGCCCGCACCATTTGACCGTCACGGTCGAAGGCACCTCGCGGTCTTCAAACGCCGCCACCGGAGCCTTGAAATCGCGTGGATTGGCCATGCAATTGGCCCCAATTGGACCGCGGCCGGGCAATTCGAACTTCTGGCCGTAGTTCTCGCAGACAAATCCGCGCGCCGGGCCTTCCAGCACCTCGACACGGTACACCAGGCCACGGGGGAGAATGGCGATTTCCTTGGGTTCCAGATCAATGGTTCCAAGTTCAGTCGCGAACCGCAGGCGACCTTCCTGTGGCACCACTAACATTTCGGAATCGGCCGAGAAGAAATAGTCATCCTCCATAGAGTCGGTGACCAGATAGATGTGGCTGGCCATTCCCACCTGCGTGTTCACATCCCCCGCCGTTGTCATGGTGCGCATACCGGTGAGCCATGTCAGCCTCTCATCGGAATGAGGCACTGCGTCCCAGCGGTATTGGCCAAGGCTGATCACGTCCGGGTCAACGCACGGCGCGGATTTCCAGAGCGGCAGGTCGATTTTTTCGTAACGGTGCGAATGCTTGACCGACGGGCGAATGCGATAGCACCACGTGCGCTCGGGCGGATTGGCTGTAAAGGCCGTGCCGCTAAGCTGTTCACCATAAAGGCCGTAATTGCAGCGCTGCGGGCTGTTCATGCCCTGCGGCAGCGCCCCGGGCAGGGCCTCGGTCTCGAAGTCGTTTCCAAAGCCGGGCATATAACCCGCATGCGTGCCAACGGGCGTGCCGGCTTGCGTCATTTTGTGCGGATCCGTCGGATGGTTCATCCTGTATTCCTCCAATTGCTGCTTGTCGAGTAATAGTTGATTTTGTAACTAACAAGCATGACTCAGGACAAATCTGCCAAAAAAGATGACTTTGATCTGCAGGAATTCCTGCCGTATCTGCTGAACCGTGCAGCCGAAGAAAGTTCGCTGGAGTTTCAGCAGGTCTATAAGGACCGTTACGGAATGCTTCGCACCGAATGGCGCGTCTTGTTTCATCTGGGAAATTACGGCGAGATGACTGCGAAAGAAATAGGTGAGCGCGCCAAAATTCACAAAACCAAGGTCAGCCGTGCAGTTTCGAAATTGGAACAGCGCCGATACTTAGCCCGTAATCGCGACACATCCGACCGCCGGGTTGAACAATTGACGCTGACATCCGCAGGTCAGACGGTTTACAGGGATTTGCGCCTGGTGGCCGAAGCCTATGATACAAAGCTTGCCGGCCTGTTTTCCCGGGACGAAGCAGAACTGTTGCGAAAAATGCTTCGGCGTCTGGCGCATATGAATTGACCACTGGTAATTTACTGCCTCAATTCCCAGATGAAGCCCAGAACAAAAATGGGACAAAACATGACGACCTTGGATGCCGATACGGCAAAATCAAGCGATCTGATCAACTGGCTGGTGGCGCGCGGGCTTGAGGGTGTCGAAAAAGAAGAACTGCTGGAAGAGTACTGCAATCGCCTGGTGGAACTGGGCGTTCCGCTGATGCGATTTCACGCGGCCCAGTCGACCCTGCACCCGATTTATGGCGGAACCGGCTATAGCTGGTATCACGGCCAGGGCGGGGAATATCAAAAGTTCGAATACTCTGAACAGCCCAGCGATCAATGGCGTGCTAGCCCTCTGTTTGCTGTTCTGAACGAAGGCGAAAGCGTTGTGCACGAACGGTTGGTGGATCAGAACGAACCCAGCCGATTTCCCTTGCTGAATGAGCTGCGCGAACATGGTGCCACTGAATATTACGCGACCGGTGTGTCCTTTGACATTCCGACTCACAATCAGCCGAAGGACGCCAAAAAGGCGGTGAACGGTGTATTGTTGTCCTGGACGTCAAACGCGCCCGAGGGCTTCAAGGACAGCGATCTGGCGTTGATCAATACAGCCCTGCCGCATCTCGGGTTGGCTTTGAAGTCGGCAAACAACCAGCGGATATCAAAGGACCTAATGCGCGTCTATTTGGGTCGTGATGCCGGTCGGCGCGTTTTGTCCGGCGAGATCAGGCGCGGGTCGCTTCAGCAGATCGATGCAGTGATCTGGAATTTTGACCTTGAGGGGTTCACCAGCCTGTCCGAAGAGCTGCCGGGTGATGCGCTTATTGAGATGCTAAACGAGTATCTGGCCGCTGCGATAGACGTGGTCCACAAATGCGATGGAAGCATCCTCAAGTTCATGGGCGACGGGCTAATGGCCATGTTCGATGTGGGCGAGATCGATGCGGACGCGCGTGCGGCACTGGCGGCCGTCGGCGAATTGGAGACATCGATGGCGAAACTGAACGCGCAACGTTCCGCCGATGGCCTGCCTGTGTCGAACTATACGCTGGCGCTGCATGCAGGTGAGATTCTGTACGGCAATATTGGCTCTGAGAACCGCCTGGACTTCACCGTCATCGGCCCGACCGTCAACCAGACCGCGCGGATTGCCGGAATGCACCGGTCGCTAGGGCAACGGATCCTGATCTCGGACGATGTGGCAAAGGCTGCACGACCTGCCGCGTCAGAGCTGGTCTCTGTCGGTCGCTATATGCTGCGTGGAGTGCCGGAACCGAAAGAACTGTTTACGGTTTACAAGGCAAATGACGCACGGGATTGAGTTTGCGTTTCGTGGCCGAAATTAATTGCGGCTTGGGCCTATCCATTTGTGAACAGGCCCAAGCAATGGTTTCTGGCTCAGACGTGATCGTCCTTAACCAACGCGCCGCGCCCGTGGCCGGCCATACCGCCAGAGACTTCTTCTGTCGCCTCATCAGCGAGTGTCTCTGGCAGGATCAGGTTAAGCACAATAGCGATGAACGCTGCTGGAAGGATGCCTGACGCGCCCAGAACCCGCAGGGTGTCGGGCAGGTGCTGCAGCGCATTTGCCGAACCGGGCGCCACGTTCATGACTTCGAGTTGAAGCCCCAGGCCAATCGAAAGCGAAACCGCAAAGATCACCATGTTGCGACGGTTCCACACAACATCCGACAACATGGATACGCCTGCGGCGACAACCATGCCGAACATGACTATGACGCCGCCGCCCAGCACTTCGATCGGAACCGTTCGGATCAATCCGCCGACCTTGGGCACCAGACCGCACACAATCAGGAAAATGGCACCAATGGTGACCACGTGGCGGCTCATGACACCGGTCATAGCGATCAGACCGACATTCTGGCTGAACGAGGTGTTCGGGAAGCCGCCAAAGACACCAGCAATGGCAGAGCCGAAACCGTCGGCATATGTGGCGCCCTGTATCTCTTTGTCGGTGGCCTCACGACCTGCGCCACCTTTGGTGATCCCCGAGACATCGCCGACCGTTTCGACAGCGGACACAAAGGCCATGAGGCAGAAACCGATTACTGCGGCGAACGAGAACTCGAAGCCGTATTTGAAAGGCTGCGGCAGTGCGAAAGCCGCAGAGCGTTCCCACGAGCCTGAGATCACTTCGACAGGCAGCTTCCCAACCAGCAGGCAATAAACATAGCCCACCAAAATACCGGCCAGGACAGCCGATACGGAAAGCATGCCACGCGCAAAGAACTTCAGCCCCAGCGTGACAAACACAACGATCAGCGCGGGTGTCCAGCTGGACAACGAGCCATAGCTTTCAGCACCTGAAGCCTTGGCTGGAACACCTCCCGCAGCGTATTCGATACCGACCTTCACCAGCGCAAGACCGATCATCGTCACAACCAATCCGGTGACCAAGGGCGGTAGTGCAAAGCGTATCCTGCCGATTACCGTGCCCAACAGGGCGTGAAACAATCCACCGATAATCACGCCCCCAAACAGGGCAGCAAGACCGTCCACGCCTTTTCCGGCAACCAGTGGGATCATGATCGGAATAAAGGCAAAGGATGTGCCCTGTACTATCGGAAGCGCCGCGCCAACTGGGCCAAGTGTTACCGTTTGCAACAGCGTGGCAACGCCAGCAAAAAGCATCGACATCTGGATCAGATATAACAACTCGGGAAAGTCCGGGCTGTTTGAGCCAAAGCCAAAACCTGCCGCGCCGGCAACGATAATCGCCGGGGTAACGTTCGACACGAACATTGCAAGAACGTGCTGTATCCCCAGCGGTACGGCCCGGTAAATGGCTGGAAAATAGTTTGGATCCCGAAGTTGCTCCGGCGTTCCAATGGATGAATCGGTCATGGCTGTCCTCCCGTCAACGCGCGATTTGGCGTCCTGTCCCTTGATAACCCGGTGTGGAATTCACATCCTGATCCATTCAAAGTTGTCTATTATTAGATCAGGTGGAAAGTGGTGATTATCAAAAATACCAAAAAGGTGCTTTGGGTAGTTGTATTTTTGATAAAGAAACAAATGGCGGGTCAGAGTCAGCCTTAATGCGTCGCTGAAGCTTCAGGCTGCCGGTATTGTCAAAACTAGCTACCCAAAAGGGCAGGGGCACACACCCGATCTACGATTTTAGCGAGGTATGGTAGCGCTGGAACGTCCAGACGGGGGCGTTAAAAGTCGATCTCAACACCCGGCAGGTTCAGCTCTTTCATCATGTCGCGCAGCTCTTGCCGTGCAGCGATGTTCGAAATGTTCAACTGTTTGACCCCGATATCCTTGAGGTCCAGCAAGGTCAGGCCGCGCGGGAACAGCTCGCGGAAGATAACCCGTTCGGAAAAGCCCGAGGCGACGCGGAAGCCGATGCGCTGGGACAGCATCTCAATCGCGCGCTGCATCTTTTCCTTGTTGACCATGCGCTGAGTGCCGACGCGGTTGCGGACTACCACCCAGTCGATGGGCTTTAGTCCCGCCTGAGCGCGCAATTGGCGCGCATTCCAGACCATTTCCGAATAGACAGAAGGGCCCAGGATCTTCTCACCTTTCGAGTCGATCCGTGCAAGCAGGTCAAAGTCGATAAAGCTGTCATTCAGTGGCGTGATCAGGGTGTCGGCCAGCGAATGTGCGACCTGGCTAAGGCGTGTGTGCGATCCGGGGCAATCGATCAGGATGAAATCACTATCGCTTTCCAGCTTGGACACTGCGGCGGACAAGCGGTGGTCATAGATATTCTCGCCGGGCTTCAGCTTGGATGCATCAATCTCGGGCAAGTCATGATGTCGGGGGCTGGGGAGGGTCAGGTCCGAGTTATTCAGAAAGTTGCCGCGGTTTTCGAAGTACCGGCCAAGACTGCGCTGCCGAAGATCAAGGTCCAGTGTGCTGACTTTGTGACCCAAGCGCGCCAGCGCTGTAGCGACATGCATCGACACGGTCGATTTGCCTGCGCCGCCCTTCTCGTTCCCCACTACGATAATATGTGCCATGCTTGTATTCCCACGTCCCGCCGTGCTTACCCACACGTTGTTGCCGACCACTATATGTTGTGGAAGCCGGGAAGGGAAGAACCCCAAGCCCCCTAGCAGGGCAATAACAGGCTCTAATTTGGAAAACTCAACCGGCTGTGTCGGTTAGGACGCGTGCTTGTCAAAACGGACCGGCTGTTTCACAGTTCAAATCAGGGTTTTGCAACAGGGGAACCGGTTGGACCATCTGTTTTTGAATGTTCTGAACGTGGTTCTGCCGGTGCTGATCTGCGCCGGGGTCGGCTATGCCCTTGCCGTGATCAAGGCACCGTTCGACAACAAAGTCATCGGTGGAATCGTCTCGCGCGTTGGATACCCGGCGCTGATCATCTCGCATCTGTCCACGACCCAAATTGCGGTTGGCACCTTTCTGGACGTCATGACGGCCGCAGCGCTGGCCATTTCTGGGTTCGGAGTGTTGGGGTTTCTGGCACTGAAGGCCATGCGCCTGCCGGTTCGGGCCTTTTTGACGCCGCTGATGCATGGGAACGTGGGAAATATCGGGCTGCCTATCGCCTTGCTTGCGTTGGGTGATGCGGGAATGGCCTATACGATGGGATTTGTCGTGGTTGTGTTGATTAGCATTTTCACCATCGGCATGTGGATTCCGGCGGGTGAGTTTTCGCCCAGAAAGCTCGTCACGTCCCCGATCATTTATGCAGTGATCCTGTCTCTGGTTCTTATGGCGAGCGGATCAAGCTTGCCTCAACCGCTGGAAAAATCCTTCGACATTCTTGGGGGGCTGTCGATCCCACTGATGCTGCTGACATTGGGCCATACGCTGGCGACGTTGCGGATCAAAAGCCTGTGCCGGGCGGTGCTGTTGACCGTTCTGCATCTGGTCATGGCGATTGCAATCGCCAGCGCTTTGGTATGGGTTTTTGGTTTCACCGGGGCTGAGCGTGGCGCGGTGATCCTGTGTTGCCTGATGCCGTCCTCGGTTGCGACTTACCTGTTCATTGACCAGCACGTGCCGGAATACGGGCCGGATGTTGCTGGTTTCATTCTTGTGTCGACGCTGACCACGATCATCGTCCTGCCGGTGGCTCTGTCCTACTGGATCTAAAGCCGACCCTATGCCTAGCGACAAAAATCGCTAAACTGCTGATTAATTGCATTTAAGAACAATGAGTTTTGGGTGGATTTATGACCGACAAGACGCCTTCTGACCCAACGCACGAGGGGGGTGCCCGCGTTGTGCTGGCGATGACGGCCATTTGCATGATGGTTGTTGGGTTTAACACAACGGCCGTCGCGACCATTCTGCCGAACCTCAAGGCCGAGTTCGATTTGACGCCGTCTGGTCTGCAATGGGTGATGGCAACCTACACCGTGGCCAGCGCCACGCTGGTCACAATCGTCAGCCGGTTGGGCGATATCACCGGCAAGATGGGCGTGTTCTTCGCTGGTATGATTGTCTTTGGCATTGGGTCCGCCTCGGTCCTGGTTGCGCAAGACGGAGTCATGCTGCTGTTTGGGCGCGGCGCGCAGGGCGCGGGGGCTGCGGCCCTGTTTGGCACGTCTCTGTCACTGCTGACCGCCGCCACACCCGAAGAGCAGCGCGCAGGTGTTACCGGCGCATGGGGCGCAATTGTCGGTCTTGCCATTGGCGTCGGGCCGATCGTCGGGGGGGCCTTTGCCCACTATATCAGCTGGCGCGCGGTGTTTGCGACCGATCTGGTGTTGCTGGTGTTCGCCTTCCTTATTGGACTGCATGTCAGCCGACGCGGGTACGTGCCGGACACGCGTCAAGCCGGCGCCAAGTTTGATTATCCGGGCGCTTTTGCGTTGCTGTTGTTCCTTGGCCCGCTGTCCTTTGCGCTCAGCAATGGGGAAAGCAGCGGGTGGGCAACGCCGATGACATTGATGCCGCTGGGAGTCGCAGCAGTGGCGACAATCATCCTTGTGATCGTGTCCCGCCGCAGCGACGATCCATTGATCGAGCTGCGATACTTCAAGCATCCCCGCTATTTCATGGCCGCCGTTGGCATGTTCTTCACCGGCTTCACGCTGTTCTGTTTCTTTGTGTACTTCAACACGTTCGTTCAATCCCCGGATGCCTTCGGATATTCGCCCATCGGCGCAGGTTTGGCGATTATGCCGCTTAGCCTCAGCATGTTCGTGATCTCGGTCACCGCACCCCGGTTTCTGGCGCCCTACAGCTTTCAATGGCCTATCGCGATCGGCTTGGGGGCGATGGCTTGTGGGTTCTTGCTGTTGATGAAAACTTCGAACTCCACCCTATATCCCGAGATCTGGTGGAAGCTGTTGATCGTCGGCATTGGATTAGGTATCTGTTTTTCACTTTTACCCCGGCTCGGTCTGCGAGTGTTGCCAGAAGAGCATGTGGGGCAGGGGTCCGGGGTGATTAACGCCTGCCTGTATTTTGGCGCGACACTGGGCGCCGTAGTCGGAGGCTTGGCCGAAGCGATAACGACCCGCAGAGGTATTTCCGAAGTCATGAATGCTTTGCCCGCCGGGTCCGCCCAGCGAGATGATCTGGCCCATGCCCTAACCCATGGGACGCCGAGTCAAATCCAACAACTAATCGCTAAAATGGATCCTGAAACTAGCAGCGCTTTGGCCAAGGCCCTTAGGGACTTGCAGGACAACGCCTTCGACAGCGCGATGCTTGTTGCGGCGGTGGCGGCTCTAGTCGGGATGGCTTTGGCGCTGATGTTGCTTAGGGGCCCGGTTCCGCCCGTACACAGCGCAGCCGAGCTGACGCGTGCGAAGAGTTGAGTTCGCTTCAACTGTTGACAATTCTTCTACTGGAAATCCGGCTGTGATAGTAGGTCTCCATGGTTGAGTTTGCGCTACTCTCTCAAAAAACCCTGCGCCCTTTGGCGGCATTGTCTGTGCGCGAAAATCAGGCAGGGTTTGTCGCGACAAATCTAATGACGATGGCGCAGTCGATTTTCGAACCGGGGTCAGAAATCTATGGCATTTGGGATGGCGGCGATGCGGTGGGATTGCTTGCCATTATCGACATGGCACATCCCGATGCAGAATTGGATGACGAGGATGACCCGGATGGCGTCTATATCTGGCGGCTGATGGTCGATAAATATCGTCAGGGCCGGGGCTATGGAATGGCCGCATTGGATTTTGCGAAATCCGTGGCTTTGAAAAAGGGCCGCTCTAACCTGGTGATCAGCGTCGTCGACGAACCCGGCAGTGCGCTGCCGCTTTATCAATCGTTCGGGTTTGCGCCGACTGGCCGGCTTGTCGATGGTGAGGTCGAATTGATCATGCGGCTGGCTTAGCCACTTGTTTTTGGCAACGTTCTACGCACAAAAAAGGCCGCCCCGGTGGGCGGCCTTTCGCATCTCAAACGGGACAGGATTAGAAGCCCAGACCTTCGTATTTCTTCTTGAACTTCGACACACGGCCGCCAGCGTCCAACAGGCGCGACGAACCACCGGTCCATGCAGGGTGCACAGAGGGGTCGATTTCCAGAGCCAGCTGATCGCCTTCGGCGCCCCAGGTGGATTTCATCTGAACTACGGTGCCATCGGTCATTTTGACGTCGATGACGTGATAATCGGGATGGATGTCTTTTTTCATCTTTCCGTTCCTTACGCTTCGGCGCCAGCCTTGGGCTTGTAGTTGGTGACTTCTGCGATACGCGCGGATTTACCACGGCGCGAGCGCAGATAGTACAATTTGGCGCGACGAACGCGGCCACGGCGGACAACGGTGATGCTGTCGATGTTGGTCGAATACAGCGGGAACACACGCTCCACACCTTCGCCAAACGAAATTTTGCGAACGGTGAACGCACCGGCGATGGTGTTGCCGCCTTTTCGGGCGATGCAGACGCCTTCGTAGTTCTGTACACGGGTGCGCGACCCTTCGGTCACTTTAAAGCCGACACGGATGGTGTCACCGGCTTTGAAATCGGGGATGTCTTTCCCCAGGGCGGCAATCTGTTCCGCCTCAAGCTGTGCGATCAGGTCCATCGCATTTCTCCTATCTGCTCGTGGTTGGTCCACGAAGTTGAGCACGGCCTGAGAGCTCTTGGTCTTCACCGGGTCCTGCGTACAGCCCGCCAGAGGTCAGATCGAATATTCCTTTGGTCCGGTCCGCCCTGCCGCGCCGTGGCCGAAGAAAGCCGGGCGTCACGCCATGATGCAAACCAAAACACCGGAGTCGCATGTCGCGGCACCGGATTGCGCTGCTTTACGGGCTTTGTGGGCAGGGATCAAGTCTGAATCGCAAGAATGGTCAGGGCCAGATGGTAAGATTTCGCCACCGGCCAACAACACCGTTGCCTTGTCAGGCAGATCAGGCATTCTAGAGGGAATTATAAGAGCAGAAATTTGGAACAGGAACATACCATGCGTACAGCATTGATGCTGGCTGTTATGGCCTTCGCGACCCTGTCCTGCGGTCGCAGCAGCCCGCCGCCCCAACAGGTCGAACCAAAGGCATTTCTGAGCACCACGTCGCCCTCGGTCATTTTTCCAAGCTTTGGGGATGCCAAGCCGCACGAGTGGGAAGGCCGGCATCCGGGGCACTATCCGGTTCACGGGCTCGATGTTTCGCGATGGCAGGGTCCGATTGACTGGCGCAGGGCCAAGTCCTCCGGTGTCAGTTTCGTATTCATCAAGGCGACCGAGGGGGGGGACGTAGCCGACCCTTTGTTTGATGATCACCGGCGCGGCGCGCAAGCCGCCGGTGTTCCATGGGGGGCTTATCACTATTACTATTTTTGCCGACCGGCGCATGAGCAGGCAAAATGGTTCATCGAGAACGTGCCCCGAGGTGCCGACCTGCCGCATGTGCTGGATATGGAATGGACGCCACATTCCAAGACCTGCACCATCAGACCCGATGGCGCCACCGTCCGGTCCGAGGCGAAGCGGTTCCTTGATATCCTGGAACGCCACTATGGCCGCCGCCCGATCGTCTATACGACTGTGGATTTCTACGGTGACACCGATATCGCCCGCCTGCCCAAGACGGAATTCTGGCTGCGGTCGGTCGCCGGGCACCCGCGCAACGTTTACCCCAAGGCCGCGTGGCGGTTTTGGCAGTATACGGGCACGGGTTTGGTCCCTGGCGTTCAAGGGAAAGTGGACATCAACACATTCAACGGCCCGCCTGAGATATGGGCCAGATGGAAGGCTGGCGGTTAATCGTCTTTGCGTGTTTTCTGATAGCTGTCCCACAGATCAGGGCGTCGCTTGCGGGTGATCTCTTCAGACATCTGGTGACGCCATTCGGCAATGCGCCCGTGATGACCAGACATCAGAATGTCGGGGATCGGGCGGCCTTTCCAATCTGCGGGTCGGGTGTATTGCGGGTGCTCTAAAAGACCCGAGGAAAAGCTTTCGTCTTCGGTTGAGGCCTGGTTGCCCAATACGCCGGGAATCAACCGCACAGTTGAGTCAATCAGCGCCTGTGCCGCAATTTCGCCTCCGGTCATCACGAAATCACCAAGGCTGACTTCCTGAACGCCGTAATGCTCCAACACGCGTTCATCGACGCCTTCGAACCGACCGCAGAGCAAGGTCATGCCGTCGCAGCGGGCGAGATTTTGCATCATAGGTTGATCCATGCGGCGACCGCGCGGGCTGAGGTAGATCAATGGCCAGTTTCCTTGCACGACAGCCATTGTGTGTTCGATTGCCTCGCCCAGAACGTCTGCACGCAACACCATACCCGCGCCGCCGCCAGCCGGCGTGTCGTCGACATTGCGATGTTTGCCAACGCCGAACTGGCGCAGATCCACGGTCTCTAACTGCCACAGCCCTTCTTGCAGGGCTTTGCCCGTCAGGCTTTCGCCGAGAACGCCGGGAAAGGCGGAAGGGAACAGGGTGATGATTTTCGCCTTCCAGACACCGTGCAGATCAGGGGTCGGAGTCATCAATTCACGCGGCTTCAGCGTGGGTCGGATTGCCTTGCGTCCATGAGATTTGCTTGGCTTGTCTGTCATATTGTGCCGACCATCGCGTTCTTTGCCCGCTCTACTACCAACGCTTTTTGCCGGGTCAGTTCCGCTTCGTCCAGATGGGATCGGTTCAGCGTCAGCAATTCGGCTAGCACGCTTTCCGGCAGCCTGCTGTTGGACTTTGTGGGCGGCACTAAAAGCTGCGCTTTTTCCCTAGGCAAGTTCAGGAATTCGGCAAATGGCGTACCGGGGCCAAAGCGTCGCAAATGCGTCTCTTCCAGCCACTCTTCGGTCACGGTGACCGACGGCAGTTTCTTGCGAATGTCCGAGACCGTTTCCTCGAGCGGGGGCAAGTGATCCATGTTCGCGCGGAAGGTTTCGAATTCCTGGACCTCGCGGGTTCTCTGAAGATCGTGCGCCCAAAGGCTGCGCAACCACGCTCCGCGCTGGCGCAGGGACAGGTAGATCGTTATATCGACCTCCTGATCCTCGAACCGATCGCGGACGGCGTCCACCAGACAAGCGGCCAGATCCGGTGCGGCAGCATATCCCTGTTCGATATTGCGGCTGGGTCGCAGGCCGCTGAAATTCTCTTCACTGACGATCAGGCCGCGTTTCGTGCCGAAGTTTCGCGTGGCCAGATACTCTCGGGTCTGCGAGCTGAATTCGGACAGCGTTCCTACGGTTCCATAGATGGAATGTCGGGTCGCGGCACCTGACAGCCCAAATTTGCGCGTCTTGTAAGGCAGCAACAGCGCGAAATGTGGCCAGATCAACTCGCGGTTTTCATACAAAAACGACTGTGCTGCGGTGGTTCCGGTCTTGTGTAGCCCCAGATGCAGCAGAACGCGTCGCATCAGATCAGGCCCTCGGGCGGGTCTGCGATGATGCGACCTTTGTCCAGATCCACGGTCGGAACAACCTCAAGCGTGAATGGCAGCAAAACAGTGCCTTTCAGCCCCGGTCCGTGAAGTTCCAGCAGATCTGCAGCGCCGTGGTTTTGCACCGACTTCACACGACCCAGCAGCGTTCCGCCGGTGTCATAGACCTCAAGCTCGATCAGGTCGGTGTGATAGAATTCATCATCAGGCAATGATGGCAGCTGATCACGCCGCGCGAACAGGCGGAGGCCGTTGATAGCGTCTGCCTGTTCCTTGGTCTCGATCCCACCCAAACGCGCCGCAAAGCCGTTTTTGATTGGGCGGGTCAGCACCAGCGGATAGCGTTCCTTGCCGTCCTCGTCAGTTAAGGGCGAATAGGTCTCAATATCCTCAGGGATGGCGCAAAAACTCTTTAGCCGCACTTCGCCGCGCACGCCGTAAGACCCCGCAACGCTGCCCACGCAGATCAGATCAGTCATTTGGCTCTTCCGTCGTTACACATAATCCGTCCTGCCAGTCTCCAAGCGGGGCTCATGCCTCGCGTTGGTTATTGCGCTCAAAGAACACGCCCACAATAAAAGCGATCAGCAACAGGATGGGAAGCCGTATCAGTCCGAACATCTGGCTTTACCGCGTTTCGATATGCAACCGGGCGCTGCGCTGTTCCCAGCCGGCACGCTCAAGTTCGGGTCTTTCAGACATTTCTTCCGGCCAGCCCACACAATAGTAGCCGACCAGAGACCAATCGTCAGGCACAGCCAGATCGCGTTTCATCTGTTCTGGGTCAAGGATTGAGACCCAGCCCAGACCCAATCCCTCGGCCCGCAAGGCGAGCCAGAACAAGGTGATCGCGGCGACGACAGAATAGCGGCGCATCTCGGGCATTGTGCCCGCGCCCAGCCCCAGACCTTTGCTGGTCGTCTCGTCCGAGAATACAGCCAGCTGAACAGGCGCTTCCTGCATGCCGGACAGCTTCAGGCGGCTGTATTTCAATGCCTTGTCGCCCGAATACCCTGCAAGGGCCTTTTCATTGGCGTTTTGGAAATTCTCCAGCGCTGCGGCACGCGCCGCTACGCTTTCGACGCGAATGACGCGCCAGGGTTCGCTCAGCCCCACGGAAGGGGCCAGACGAAATGTGTCGAGGCAGCGCGTCAGCACCGCCTCGTCCACGGGATCGGTGCGAAACCGGCGCACATCGCGCCGGAGCCGCATCAACAGTTCAAACTGCGTGCGAAAATCGTCGGTGAAATCCTGATCCTGCACGCGCTGACCTGCTTACTCTTCTGCCGCTGCTTCTTCAGCCGGAGCAGCAGCTGCCTCGGCGGCTTCAGCAACCTTTGCAGCTTTCTCTTCTGCGCGTTCCTGAGCTTTCTTGCCCGGGGTACCCTTGTTGGGGTTGTTGCGCTCGGCCTTGTTAAGGGTGCCGGCAGCTTCCAGCATGCGTGCAATACGGTCGGTGGGTTGTGCGCCCTGATCCAGCCAGTACTGAATGCGCTCCATGTTCATTTTTACGCGCTCTTCGCTGTCTTTCGGCAGCAGCGGGTTGTATGTGCCCAGCTTTTCGATGAAGCGGCCATCGCGGGGCATACGGCTGTCAGCCGCTACGATGCGATAGAAAGGACGCTTTTTTGAGCCGCCGCGGGCGAGACGAATTTTCATTGCCATGGTGGTATCTCCTTTGAATGGCGTATCCGGTGATTCACCGGTTTAGTTCTGGTGTTTCTTGTGGTGTCGGATGACTTCCTGAATGATGAAGTTCAGGAAAGCCTTGGCGAAATCTGGGTCCAGATGGGCCTTGTCCGCCAGGTCTTCTAACCGTGCGATCTGCGCGGACTCGCGCGAGGGATCGGACGGGGGAAGGTCGTGTTCGGCCTTGAGCTTGCCAACGGCCT
Organism: Ruegeria atlantica; assembly: GCF_947495585.1. Classification (GTDB taxonomy): domain Bacteria; phylum Pseudomonadota; class Alphaproteobacteria; order Rhodobacterales; family Rhodobacteraceae; genus Ruegeria; species Ruegeria atlantica_G. Next base: position 124,287 of record NZ_CANLZK010000009.1, read on the forward strand.
GGGTGTGCTTGAACCGCTCGCCCAGAGTGTAGACGAGGATCGCGTCCAGCCGGTCGATGCTTTCGCGATGCTCTTTCAGCAACGTCGCAGCCCGAGTCACAGGGTTGTTCATTGGCCGGTCCTTTCGGTGGTCAAAGCGGTGTCAGAGAATTCGAGCTTCGGGTGCCGCCAAACCTGACAGCGATGACCCACAACCTCGCCCTCGCGTTCATAGGTGGCGCCAAGACGTTCGGCCAACGCGCGCGAGCGGTTGTTTTCATGGGCGATGTACGAAATCGGGCCATTCACCCCCTGGTGTTGGGCGGCATAGGCGCGGGCAGCCATCGCGGCCTCGAATGCAATTCCTTTGCCTTCGAAACCATCAAAAATGACCCAGCCCAATTCGGGCTCATCCCAGCCCGGCGCGTTGATGATGCCGGTCCAGCCTGCAAAGGCGCCGCTGGCCTTTTCGACGATGTGCCAACCACCGTAACCCATAATGGCCCAATGCCCGAACCGGCCCAAAAGGGAACGCCATGCTTCCAGTGGCGTTTTTGGGCCACCGACCATGCGGCTGCGGTCCGACGCGAAGAAGGTTGTCATCGCGGGCAGGTCACCTTCTTGTGGTGCCCGCAGGATCAGGTTTTTTGTTTCAACGGTGGGGATGGTGTACGACGTCATGCGTAGGCCTCGATCCCGCCATTCACCAGATCGGTCGGGGCAGGGTGCCGCCAGACTTGCATCGTACCAAAAGCCGGATGTTCGAAAGTGTAATCGAACTGGGCACCCAGACGTTCGGCCACGGCCTTGCTGCCCAGATTCTCCGGGTCGATCAGCGAAATTGCCGTTTCCCAACCCAGTACATCATAGGCATACGCGCGCGCGGCCAGCGCGGCCTCGGTCGCGTAACCTTTACCAGTTGCGTTATTCATCAATGTCCAGCCGATTTCAGGTTCGGGCCAGCTGTGCGGGCACCACAGGCCGACGTGGCCGACATAGGAGCCTGTGTCCTTTTCCTCGACGCCCCAGAACCCGTAGCCGCGCATGGCCCAATGACCCAGCAGCATTGCAATGGCGCGCCATGTTTCATCAGGGCGCAGGGGGCCGCCGACGAATTTCGATGCATGGCTGGCAAAGAACTCGGCCTCGGCTTCCAAGTCCGCTTCGCTAGGGGCCCGCATGATCAGGCGTTCGGTTTCCAACCTGGGGATCGACGGTGTCATGCCTGCACCTCGCCATAGCGCCAGACACGCTGATCTGCGTCAAAGGCGCTCTCGGCCGCTGCGTCCCGGGATGCGCCAAGGCGTTGCGCCAACGCATTCGAACGCGTGTTCGACCGCGAGACATAACTGACGAACTGGCCCGATCCGAGCAGGTCGAAACCGAAGTCACGTACGGCAGTGCAGGCCTCAGTCGCGTAGCCTTGCTTGCGGTGTTCGGCGCTGAACATATAGCCAAGCTCGGGTTCGCGGTCATCCCATTCCAGCCCCAGCAAAACGAAACCAGCGATCTGATCATCGTTCTTCAGGGTCACCGTGAACAGGCCATGCCCATGCAGAAGCCACCCGGAGGTATAGTAGGAAAACTCGGTCCAAGCCTCCTGTTCGGAACTGCCAAAGGTCTCGCCGCAAACTGTGGTCCAATCAGGCAAGTCATCCAGAGTGGGTGCACGCAGAACCAGCCGCCGGGTCTGAATGACCGGCAGGGCCGCGCGATATTGCGCTGCTGCCATCGCCGCCTTTCCGGACGGGGGCTGGGTGCAGCGTGCTTGTGTCACTTTTTCTTTCCGAAACCGCTCAGACCCGGGGGCAGGGCCATGCCGCCACCCATTCCAGGCATACCGGGCATCTTGCCGCCCATCGCTTTGGCCGCCTGTTCCAGCGCCTTGGGGTCCATGCCTGCGGCCATGTCTTCGGGGCTGGGGCCACCTTTACCGAACATACCTTTCATGGCCTGTTTCAGCATCTTGCCTTTGCCCATTTTGCCCATCTTCTTCATCATGTCCGACATCTGCCGGTGCATCTTGAGCAGCTTGTTGAGGTCACTGACCTCCATCCCAGAACCGGCTGCGATCCGTTTTTTGCGGCTGGCTTGCAGCAGTTGCGGGTTGGCACGCTCGCGTTTGGTCATGGACTGGATCAGGGCGATCTGGCGCTTGAGCACCTTGTCGTCCATGCCCGCCTCTTCGACTTGCTTGGCCATCTTGCCCATGCCGGGCATCATGCCCATCATGCCCTGCATGCCGCCCATCTGGATCATCTGCTCCAGCTGCATCTTCAGGTCGTTCATGTTGAACTGACCTTTGACCATGCGCTTCATCATGCGCTCGGTCTGTTCCATCTCCATCGTTTCCTGGGCTTTTTCGACCAGGGCTACGATGTCGCCCATGCCCAGAATGCGACCGGCGATCCGGTCCGGCTCGAAGGTTTCGAGCGCGTCCATCTTCTCGCCCAGGCCGACAAAGCGGATGGGTTTGCCGGTGACTGCGCGCATCGATAGCGCCGCACCGCCGCGCCCGTCACCGTCCATTCGGGTCAGGACGACGCCCGAGATTCCTACCTTGGCGTCGAACTCCTCGGCGACCTCAACGGCGACCTGACCTGTCAGGCCATCGACCACCAGCAGGGTCTCGCGCGGGTCAACAACGTTACGAACCTGCTCGACCTCGTTCATCAGCACTTCGTCGATGTGCAAACGGCCAGCAGTATCCAGCATATAGACGTCATAGCCACCCAGCGTCGCCTGTTGCTTGGCACGTTTGGCGATGTCGACGGGTTTCTGGCCAGGAACGATCGGCAGGGTATCGACTCCGACCTGCGTGCCCAGAACCGCCAGCTGATCCATAGCTGCCGGGCGATAGACGTCGAGCGAGGCCATAAGGACCTTCTTGCCCTCTTTCTCTTTCAGGCGCTTCGCCAGCTTACCGGTCGTGGTCGTTTTACCTGAGCCCTGCAGGCCGACCATCAGGATCGGAGCAGGCGGGTTATCGATTTTCAGAGCGCCGGGGTCTTCCTCGCCGCGCAGGGTGTCCACCATCGCGTCGTGCACGATCTTGACGACCTGCTGTCCGGGGGTGATTGATTTGGTCACCGCCTGACCGGTGGCCTGATCCTGCACTTTCTTGACGAATTCACGTGCAACCGGCAGCGAGACGTCAGCCTCAAGTAAGGCCACGCGCACTTCGCGCAGGGCGGTTTTGACGTCCTCTTCGGACAGGGCACCCTGTTTGGTCAGCCGGTCAAAGACGCCAGAGAGGCGTTCGGATAGATTTTCAAACATGCCTTCGGCCTCCTTAGCCGGTTATCTGATGGCAGTTCCAAGGTAGGAAGCGCCGGTTAAATGCACAATTGCCCCCACGGGCGTGACACGCTGGTGGGGGGCGATCCCTGAACGACTCAAGGGACCGGAAGATCAGACGCTTCCGGATGTTTGACGGCGATTTAGGCCGATTGGCTGTCCGAGTCAACCTCTCGCGCGGGAAGCCAGTTGTTGACCGCATCAACCATCCGCTGTGCGCCGCGCCCGCTGACATAGGCTTCGACGATCGGGTGACGACCAGCACTCATGCCTTTTTCAAGGATCAGAACGGGCCGATGCATCTTGGACGTGGTCCTGTCGCGGGTCGAGGTGGTGGTTTCCACCTCGGCATGGGACAGGTTCGACAACTCATGTTCTACTGCGTCATATCCAAAGATCGATTGGCGACGGATCAAGATACTATTGCTGTTGCGGTCCAATATGACCTGTACGCGGCGCACAAAGACGCAGAATGCGCCAAAGCCCAACCCGCCACCGAACAGCGCACAGAAGATGCCGAACAATATGCCCTCGCCACCCTCGCTGACCATGAACAAACCAGCCCCAACAAAACAGAGGATAAAGAGTACCAGCGTGATGCCGATGAACCATGGCGTGTTGGTCAGGATCAGTTGGTCCGGGGTGCTGCGCGTGACTTTCATGGCGGCACGCTAGCATCGATTTTTAGGCCTGTCGTGGCTTGAATCTGTCAGCGCATTGCGCGATGAGCGCCTCAAACGAGGAGGTTCCCATGGACGCGTCATCCACTTTTCAAGACACGTTGCCGATCAGTTCAGACGCGCTGTTGCAGCGGTTGGGTGACTGGGGGCTGAGCTATCGTCTGCACACGCATATTCCCCTGCGCACGGTTGAGGATGCCAAAGGCGTTGAAGAGCAATTCCTGGTAACGGGCGAAAACTCCCTGCGCCTCAAGAACCTGTACCTGCGCGACAAGAAAAAGCGGAACTATCTGGTGACGCTCGAACAAAGCCGCGAGATTGACCTCAAGGCGCTGGGCACAGAGCTGGGGATCGGTAATCTGTCCTTTGGATCAGCGGAGCGGTTGTTTCAGAACCTCGGTATCCGTCCCGGCGCGGTCAGTCCGCTGGCCATGATCAACGGTGTGCAAAACGATGTGCGGTTCTTCATGGACGCCACCGCGCAATCGACGGACATCATCTATATGCATCCTCTGGTAAATGACCGGACCGTCGCCATGACACGAGATGGCCTGATGGCATTCTTCGATCAGGTCGAATGCGCGGTCACCTGGCTGCCGTGATCAATCGCTCAGCGCCTCTTTGAGGGCAGCGGCGACATGGGCAGCGGACGGGTTGACGAACAGGCGGCCGTCAGCCTCAAAAACAGGGTCATCCAGGTGGTCGGGAAAGGCCAGTGGCAGTTCGGTGCACGCCAGCAAGATCGCAGTTCCAGGCTTTGCGTGCTTGTCGCAGAAAGATAGTAAACGAGCGCGCGCCGTGGCTGATGCGCCGCCGTAGAAGTCACTGTCGATCATAGCCTGCATCTCGGCAATTTCCGTTTCGGGCAAGCGATCATTTGCAGTGATCCCTTCAGCGGCCAATCGGTCTGAATAATTGCTGGCCTGCATGGTCACTGTCGTTCCCAGAACCAGGGCTGTGGACGCCTTGGCAGATGCCGTGGCCTCAGCCGTCGCATCGAAAATGCTGAGAATGGGCATGGTTATACCCTGCCGGATCGCATGCAGCCGCGCGTGCGGAGTGTTCGAGGCGATGATGCCAAAGTCGCAGCCCGCGTTTTCAAGCATTAACAGCGCCTCGCGAAACACCGCGTCGAACTCGGACCAACTGGCCTCGTCCCCGGCGGTTCCCCGTAGGGCGCGGGTTTTGGCTTGTGTCACGGATTCGATTGTCATGGGGGGGATTGGAAGGGGCGAGCCGTAGCCGCGATTGGCAAAGTGCCTGCTGGCCCCTTCTGCGATCGCTCGGTAATAATCCACGGTCGAGGCCCAGCCCACACCGCCCAGAATGCCGATTTTCTTCATGATGAACGCCCAGTCTGCAAATCTCGCTTAAGGCAGACTGGACGTTTCACAAGACAAAGGCCAGAGGTGGATCAGGCGGCGAGTTGAGTTACCGCTTTTTGGGCATTCGCCAACGCGGCGTCCGCATCCAGCGCCATCTTGTCAGCCGCAATCACGTCGACGTCATGGATGCCGATGAACCCTAGAACGTGCTTGGCATAGTTGGTGGCAAAGTCGATCTCGGACCCTACCTCGGTGCCGCCGGACGCGATTGCCAGCACGGCGCGCTTACCTTCCAGCAGGCCTTTGGGGCCAGTTTCCGAATAGGCAAAGGTCAGACCCACGCGGGCGACAAGGTCAATCCAGGCCTTGAAGGCCGCAGGCACCGAGAAATTGTAGATCGGCAGCCCAATAACAATGGTGTCGGCGTTTTGCAGCTCGCTTACCAACTCGTCGGACAGGGCCAGCAGATCACCTTGAACCTCGTCACGCTGATCGGCGGGGGTGAAGTTGGCGTTGATCCAGTCTTCGGTAAGCAGGGGCAGGGGGCTGGCAAGATCGCGGCGGATGATGCGCCCGGCGCCAAGATGCCCGATAATCTGGCCGGAAAGGTCGCGGGTAGCGGATCCGGTGCGGCGCGCCGAGGCGTCGATATGCAGGATGGTCTTGGTCATGTCAGGGTTTCCTTTTTGGCGGGGTAACTGTTTCCGGTTCCAATATGAGTGTTGCGTCAGCGAACGAAACGCGGATATACCAACAGGTATTGTTGGAATTTGCACAGTGGGCTTGAGCATGGATAATTGGGACGAAGTCAAAACCGCCTATCAGGTCGCTCGGATGGGCACTGTCAGCGGCGCGGCCGAAATCTTGGGCGTGCACCATGCCACCGTGATCCGCCATATCGACGCGATCGAGGCGCGGCTGGGCGTCAAACTGTTTCAGCGCCACGCCCGAGGCTATACCCCAACCGACGCCGGAGAGGACCTTCTGCGCGTGGCTCAGGCCACCGAAGATCAGTTCAATCAGTTGGTGGGCCGAATGAAAGGGCGTGGCGATGATGTGTCGGGCGAATTGGTTGTGACGTCTCTGGCCTCGCTGGCGCCCTTGGTCGTTCCTGCCCTGTCCGAGTTCCAATCAATGCATCCGGGCCTGATCGTGCGTTACCTCACCGGGGACCGCCTGTTCCGCCTAGAATACGGCGAGGCGCATGTGGCCATCCGTGCGGGTGCCGCCCCGGACCAACCCGACAATGTTGTGCAGCCGTTTATCGAACAGGAGGTCGGCTTGTTTGCCAGCAAGTCATATATCGAGCGCCGAGGCAAACCAGCGAGCATTGACGAATTTGCAGACCACTTGTTTGTCGGCACGGACGATGAAAACAGCCGCGCTCCGTTTTCCAAATGGTTGCGTGCCACTGTCCCGGCCGAGGCCATCGCGTTCCGCTGTACCAACAATTTCTGTTTGCGCGAGGCAGTTCTGGCCGGGGCCGGGATTGGTTTCATGGCACGATGGGAGGCATCGCGCGATCCGGAACTGGTCGAAGTTATTGAGCCATTGCCCGAATGGTTCGGCAAACTTTGGCTGGTGACCCATGTCGATCTGCATCGCACGACCAAAGTGCAGGCATTCCTATCGTTCCTTAAGAAAGAGTCCAAAGGTTGGCTCTCGTGACACCGCAGGAGCGTGGTCATTTGGCAATGATCACATTCACTCTGCTGGTGGCAGGCAGCTTCTCGCTGGGGTCCATCGTGGCCAATCAGATTGCGCCGTTGGCGATTACAGCCGGGCGGTTTCTGATTGCGGCCGTCATCATCGGCATTGCCGCGTTAGCCACCACCGGTTTGCCGCGCAGCGCTGCGCAAGCGCCGTGGCGATACGCCGTTTTGGGCGGGCTGTTTGCCACTTACTTTGTTCTTATGTTTTACGGCCTAAAAACCGCCGACCCGGTCAGCACATCCGCGGTATTCACCCTGACGCCGGTCATGTCTGCGGTCGCCGGATGGGTTCTGCTGCGCCAGATCACCACTCCGCGCATGGCTTTTGCCTTGACGGTGGGGGCAACCGGAGCTTTATGGGTTATCTTTCGCGCCGATTGGCAGTCCTTTCGCGCCTTCGAGATCGGTGGCGGAGAGATCATCTTTTTCTGGGGCTGCATGGCGCATGCAATCTACACGCCGATGGTGCGCAAACTGAACCGGGGCGAGCCCGCAGTAGTCTTTACATTTGGAACACTGGTTGCTGGTTGCGTGATCCTGACGGTGGTCGGCTGGTCAGACATCCGTGCAACCGATTGGGCGAACCTGCCGCTGATCGTCTGGGTCAGTCTGCTGTATCTTTCTATCTTCGCAACGGCCTCCAGTTTCGTTCTGGTCCAGTTTGCAGCGCTACGCCTGCCGTCGGCCAAGGTTATGGCCTATACTTATCTGATCCCCAGCTGGGTGATCCTGTGGGAGATCGCGCTTGGGCGGCCTACGCCAACCGTCATGGTGCTGGTCGGTGTCGTTTTAACCGCGATCGCGCTGGTTCTGCTGCTCAAAAGCGAAGAGCAACCTGCGAAAGACACTGCGCCGGTCTCGGAATGACCCTTGCCATTTGGCCGTAATCTAACAACCCTCGGGTCTGATGAACCATCCCGGAGGGAATGATGAAGCAAGCTATTCTATTTGTCGTCGGTGCGATGTTATCCGCCTGTACGCAAGGAGGGGGGCAGGGGTCGTCGGAGACCGACCTTCAAGGCAGTTGTGAGGCACTCGTGTCGGCTGAGACAGGTGTTCAGGCCGCTGACGTCAACGCGGTTTCGACCGAGTCCGTGCCGACTGGAACAATCACAACAATTGAGGTCACTGGCGCTCAGGCACCGTGGTTGTGTCTTGCGGATGCAACGGGTGTGATCATCGGCGTCGAGTATAGTCAGGAAGGCTAGCTGGGAACCGGCCAAATCGAATGAAATGGTCGGAGTCATCTACATGAGACAGATCAAAGTACTCTATTCCTGAGCCCGCTAACATCGGCGGCAGGAGGAAGATGCCATGTTTAGTCACATTATGATCCCGGTCGATATTCATCTGCCGCCGGAAATTCGCAAAGCTCTGGATGTCGCGGCGCAAATGGCGAGATGGCAAAACGCCCGGATCACGATCGTGAGCGTGACCGGAACCCAGCCAGGCGACGTCACGCATTCAGATGCGGAGATCAGCACCGAGCTGCAAGCCATTGTGGATCAACTTACTGAGCAGAGTGGCTCCGAGGTTTCAGCGCGCAACATCCACTCGGTAGATGTAGCTGCAGAGGTCGACGGTGATTTGACCCGCGCCGCTGAAGAGATTGGGGCCGACCTAATCGTCGTTGGGACGCACGCACCGCGCATCACGGACCACATCTTTTCCAGCCATGCCGGATATCTGGCCAAGCACGCCAAAGTATCGGTGTTTGTAGTTAGATAGATCTAGGGATCGTCTGTTGCGGGCAGTTCGACTTCCAAAAATCGTTCAAACGCATCCAGATTGACCGGTTCGAACTGACCGAACCCCTGCATCCAGACGGATGCCGCGCGCAGCGCATCCGGTTCCAGCTTACACCACTTCACCCGCCCGCGCTTTTCCTGGCTGATCAACCCGGCCTTGGTCAGGATGATCAGATGTTTCGAGATCGCGGCCAGCGACATCTCGAACGGGTCGGCGACGTCGGTGACGGCCATGTCATCCTCAAGCAGCATCGCAAGGATGGCGCGGCGGGTCGGGTCGGCGAGGGCCGCGAAAACGGTATCGAGGTCATTGGACATGCTATCGCTCAATCACAGCGCCCGGTTTTGGTCAACCATTTGGTTGAATATACGAATTGAGTGATTTTTACGCGCGCCGATGGATCGGGACATTTTAATTGTGCCTCAATTGCATGAATAAATTGCATAAAACCAATTGCTTAACCTGCGGTAAGTCGGACATTTAACACCGTTGACTCTGTGCCTTGCGCCCCTTAGCACCCTACCCAAGACTGTGCGAGGGAATTGCCCGTGACCGATGATGACCAAAAGCAGCGTATGGCGCAGCTGGAGGCCAAGATCACAGCGGCGAAAAAGGCCAAAGCGCCAAAACCTCGTGCGGATGCTGACGTGTCCGGGGGCGAGCTTGCCTGGAGGATGGTCATCGAAATGGTTTCCGGTCTTGGGATCGGATTTGGCATCGGATACGGGCTGGACAGCCTGCTCGGGACAATCCCGATCTTCCTGGTGCTGTTCACATTGCTGGGCCTTGTCGCGGGCGTGAAGGTTATGCTCCGCAGCGCGAAAGAGGTTCAGGAGAAACAAGCGGCTGCTGAGGCGGCCGATAAGGACGAGAGGGACTGAACGTGGCAACTGAGACCACCGCAGCAGAAGGCAGCAGCCTGGTTTTCCATCCGATGGATCAGTTCATCGTTAAACCGCTTTTCGGTGACGGTGCGATTGCGTGGTACACGCCGACCAACGTGACACTGTGGTTGTTTCTGGCTATTGCGGCGATCTTTGCCCTGCTGGTTCTCAGCACCTCGAAACGTGCCATTGTTCCGACCCGGATGCAGTCTGTTGCTGAGTTGGCCTATGGCTTCATCTACAAGATGCTGGAAGACATTTGCGGCAAAGAAGGCGTGAAGTACTTCCCCTATGTCATGACCCTGTTCATGTTCATCGTCTGCGCGAACTTCCTGGGCATGTTGCCCATGTCTTTCACCACCACATCGCATTTCGCCGTGACCATCCCGCTGGCGCTGGCTGTGTTCCTGACCGTAACCGTTCTGGGTTTCGTCAAGAACGGCGCAAGCTTCCTGGGTCTGTTCTGGGTGTCCAGCGCACCGCTGGCACTGCGCCCTGTCCTGGCGATCATCGAGCTGATCTCGTACTTCGTGCGTCCGGTCAGCCACTCCATTCGTCTTGCCGGTAACGTCATGGCAGGCCACGCGGTTATCAAGGTTTTCGCAGGCTTTGCCGCGATTGCCGTGATCTCACCGGTGTCCGTTCTGGCGATCACCGCAATGTACGGCCTCGAGGTCCTCGTGTCCTTTATTCAGGCCTACGTATTCACCATTCTGACCTGTGTTTACCTGAAAGATGCGCTGCATCCTTCGCACTAAGGTCCGATACCCAAACATCGAAACTTCCAATTCGTAAGGAGAAACATCATGGAAGGCGATCTCGCACACATCGGCGCAGGCCTGGCAGCTATCGGTTCCGGCGCAGCCGCAATCGGGGTGGGCAACGTAGCAGGCAACTTCCTGGCCGGCGCCCTGCGCAACCCTTCGGCGGCTGCTTCGCAGACCGCAACCCTGTTCATCGGTATCGCATTCGCAGAAGCCCTGGGGATCTTTGCATTCCTGGTCTCGCTGCTGCTGATGTTCGCCGTCTAATCTGCGGAACCTGATCCTTACGCGCAGGTGGGTCCAAGCCATAGCGGCCCACCTGTTGTAAAGACAACGTTCCGACGGAGGACATCATGGCGACTGAACCCCTTGCCAAAGAAGTAGCTGGCACCTGCGTCGACGCCTACGGCTCGGCCATCGGTATGCCGCAGCTCTGCTTCGATTGGTTTCCCAACCAGATTTTCTGGCTGGTCATCACGCTGGTCGTCATCTTTCTGGTCCTGTCTCGCGTGGCCTTGCCCCGCATCGCGGCAATCCTGGCGGAACGTCAGGGGACCATTACAAATGACCTGGCTGCGGCCGAAGATCTGAAGGCCAAAGCGGTCGAGGCTGAAGAGGCCTATAACAAGGCGCTGGCCGATGCCCGTTCTGAGGCACAGCGTATCGCAGCGGAAGCCCGCGCGGAAATCCAGTCTGGTCTGGATGACGCGATTGCCAAGGCAGACTTGGAAATCGCTGCAAAGGCGGCTGAATCGGAAAAGGCTATTGCCGTTATCCGTGCCGGTGCGCTGGAAAGCATTCAAGTGGTTGCCAAGGATACGGCAGCTGAACTGGTCACAGCACTGGGCGGCGAGGCAGATGCCAAAGCCATCGACAGTGCAATTGACGCGCAGACGAAAGGATAAGTGACATGCGGAATACTCTTGCCCTTATCCTGACCGTCGGCACCGCCAGCCCTGCGCTGGCTGCAAGCGGCCCGTTCTTCTCGCTTGGCAACACCGACTTTGTGGTCACTCTCGGCTTCATCGTTTTCATCGCGGTCCTGTTCTACTTCAAGGTTCCGGGCATGATTGGTGGCGCGCTGGACAATCGTGCCGACGGAATCAAGTCCGAACTGGACGAAGCCCGTGCCCTGCATGAAGAGGCACGCAGCCTGCTGGCCTCGTACGAGCGCAAGCAGCGTGAAGTGCAGACCCAAGCGGATGCCATCGTGGCCGCAGCCAAAGAAGATTCTATCTTGGCGGCAGAACAGGCAAAGGTCGATTTGGAGAATTCCATCGCCCGCCGTCTGGCTGCAGCTCAGGACCAGATCGCTTCGGCTGAGGCGTCAGCTGTCAAGGAAGTCCGTGATCAGGCCATCACCGTTGCGGTATCGGCTGCCAACGCAGTTCTGGCCAAGCAGATGACGGCCGCACAGGCGAACAAACTGATCGACGCAGCGATTGCGGATGTTGGTGACAAGCTGCATTGATAGCTTCCAACGCCGTTTCGACAAAGAGTGACCCGAAGGCTGATCGCTTTCGGGTTTCTTTTCTTAGGGAACTGCTCTTGGCGATGTTTTTGGCGTGAAATACCCTGCGCGAAACCTGACGGAGAGTTGCTATGATTGACACAGCACCTGCGATTGCCGATCCAGCACCGGTCTGTCTGTTCGCTTTCAACCGACCCGATCACGCTGCGCGGACCTTGCGGGCGCTTGCTGCGTCGCCTTTGGCTGCGCGCACCGATGTAATTGCTTATCTAGATGGGCCGCGTTCGGCAGATGATGTTATCCCGGTTGCGGAAACCCGCAAGGTGATTGAAGCGCAGACTGGCTTTGCCACTCTTACATTGCGCGCACGTGATGCTAACGCCGGGTTGGCCCCGTCGATTCAGGAAGGCGTTACCGCTACGATGCAATCTTATGGCAGGGCGATTGTTGTAGAAGATGACATTGTGACCTCGCCTGCGTTTCTCACCTACATGAATCGCGCGCTGGATCGATACCAAGATGACCCGCGGGTCTGGCATATTGCAGGGTTCAACGAAGACCTTCCTCCCTTGTTGGATCGCCGTGGCGCGGTTTTCTGGCGCTTCATGAGCTGTTGGGGATGGGCCAGCTGGGCCGACCGTTGGCAGCATTTCGAACGCGACCCGAAAAAACTGGTTCAGCAGTTTTCCGATGATGACATTCATCGGTTCAACCTGAGCGGGGCCGAGGATTTATGGGGTCAGGTACAAGGCAATTTGCGCGGTGACATTCGGACCTGGGCGATTTTCTGGTACGCAACGATTTTCAGGCAGGATGGCCTTTGTCTGTCCCCTTGCAGGTCTTTTGCCGAGAATATCGGCCTGGACGGGTCTGGTACCCATTGCGGACCAGTGGACGAGGTTAAGCCAAAAGATCTCTGCCATGACTTTGACCTGCCACTTCCCGACGTTGTCACCGAAGACAAGGTCGCGCTCGAGGCGCTGCGAGCGCATTTCAGCTATAGGCCGGATCGTTTGACCCGTTTAAGACGCAAGATCAGAAGGCTGGGGGCTAAACTTCTTGGTTAATTGGTGTCATTTGAAAATGGGGATGTCAGTTGGCGACGACAATCCAAAGGCACTGACGATTGGACGTCGGTCATCCTCACGGAATTCGTTCCAATGCGCATAGACCATATTAGCCATAGCTATTCTGGCGGAGGTGCCGCCATCGCTGCCCGCAGGCTGCATCTTGCCTTGCTGTCCAAAGGGATGGATTCGCACATGACCGTCGTCGATGGCCCGGACGAGGATCGGATCACAAAATTCGCGCCGCAGAAAACACTAAAGCGGCTTTGCCAGCGTGAATACGCACGTCATCTGCGAAAGAAATATGCAAGAACTCAGGTCAACGGGTTGGCGTCTCTTGGTCTGGCAAGGTCGGGTCTGGCCGCGTATCTGAACAGCCAACCGTCGCAAATATTGAATCTGCATTGGGTGAATTCCGACATGATTTCGATTGCCGAGATCGGGGCGGTGAAACATCCCGTGGTCTGGACGTTTCATGACATGTGGCCGTTCTCCGGGGCCGAACATGTGAGCGAGCTGGACAGATGGCGTGACGGTTACGTGTCATCCGAATTCAGTGGGTTTGACCTGAACCGCTGGGTCTGGAAAAGAAAAGCCGCGCATTGGAAAAAACCTTTTCAGATCGTTTGCCCCAGCAATTGGCTGGCTGACTGTGTTCGGCAAAGTGCGTTGATGCGCGATTGGCCTGTCACCGTGATCCCCAACGCAATCGATACCGATTTCTGGGCACCTGTCGAAAAAGCCCAGGCGCGCGCTGATCTATCGCTGCCTCAGGACGCTCCGCTGGTATTGTTTGGTGCCGTCCAAGCGACTCAGGATCCCAACAAAGGCTTTGCCCACCTCGTCGAGGCTATGCGACGGGTGCATTCCGCCGTTCCTGATGTTCAGGCAGTTGTATTTGGTAGCGACAAGATCGATGCCGAATTTCCTTATCCGATCCATTTCATGGGGCGGATTAGCGACAACCGGGTGCTGAAGCGTATTTATTCGGCTGCAGATGTCTTTGTGTTGCCATCCCGGCGCGAAGTGCTGGGATATACAGGTGTCGAGGCCATGTGCTGTGGCGTTCCGGTCGCAGGTTTCAAAACCAGTGGGCTGTCGGATCTGGTTCCAAATCAAAGCCTGGGGTATTTGGCGCGCCCATTCGAGGCAGAAGACCTCGCACGAGGTGTTATCTCGATCCTCCAGAATCGCCACAATGAAACCGGGTTGGCCATGTCAGGTACTGCCCGGCAACATGCCGTGGACAGCTTTGCAGAGGCTGTGGTCGCTGGCCAATATCAGGCGCTCTATGAAGAGATCGCTGATAGCACTGAGTATGGATTTGGCGCAATATCAGAGCGTTGACGCCCGCCTAATCTTCGGCCTCGTGCATCAATTTTTGTTTGGCGATGTCTTCGTTGCGTTCGGCCTTCTTCCCGTCCCAAAGGCATTGTTCGACATAGGTTAAGTGCATGTCGACAGCGGCACGGGCAGCGGCCGGGTCGCGTGCCTGAAGCGCGGTGTTGATGGCGCGGTGCTGGTCCAGGATGGCCTCGCGCGTAGTTTGCTGCTGGAACATCATCTGGCGGTTATAGAACACGCCTTGCCGCAACAGATCGAACATTGACCGCATCATATGCAACATGACCACATTATGGCTGGCCTCGATGATAGCCATGTGGAATTGCGCGTCCAGCTGCGCCTCATCTTCGGTCGCATTGCTGGTATGGGCGGCTTCCATCTTTGCAAAAATCGTCTGTACCACCTTCAGGTCGCTGTCCGACCCCAACCGGGCCGCGCGCTCGGCGGCCAACCCTTCCATGTCGCGCCGGAATGAGAGGTAATCGAACACCGCCTCGTCATGGCTGCCGAACAGCCGGATCAGCGCCGGGGAGAAGGCTGAGCCCAGAACCTCGGCCACATAGATCCCGGATCCTGCTTTTGCTGTCAGCAACCCTTGGCTTTGCAGGTCTGCGATCGCGTCGCGCAGGGACGGCCGGGATACGCCCAGCCGCTCGGCCAATTCGCGTTCGGCGGGCAGACGTTCGCCGGGGCGCAGTATGCCGCGCAGTATCAGCAGTTCAATCTGGCGAACTACCGCGATTGAAAGCTTTTCGGTCTGAACTTTTTGAAAAGGCATGCGGGCGTCATTCCGGAAATTGGTCAAATGATATGACCACGGATGGCGGCGAGGTTCAAGAATGCGGGGTCACGTGGACTATAATATTAGGTCAGCATTGTTGACTTTATGATGTTCCTCTCTACGCTGGCCGTGACTGAGAGCGGAGGAGACTCATGTCTACGCACGAATTGTTCGCCACGCGGGCATCCCGGATGAAAGCGTCTGAGATACGCGAATTGTTAAAGCTGTTGGATCAGCCGGGGATCATCTCTTTTGCAGGCGGCATCCCCGATCCCGCGTTGTTTCCAGCCGAAGGGTTCGCGGCCGCCTTTCAAGCTGCGTTGGGGCCTGACCAGCAGGCTCAGGCGCTACAATATTCCGTCAGCGAAGGTTACGTCCCGCTGCGGGAATGGCTCGTCGACCACATGCGTTCAATCGGAGTGGAATGCGGGCTTGAGAACATCCTGATCACGTCAGGCTCGCAGCAGGCATTGGATTATCTGGGTAAACTCTATCTGTCGCCGGGCGATACTGCGCTGGTCGGATGGCCGACCTACCTGGGCGCATTGGCTGCATTCAATGCTTATGAACCACGTTTTGACCGGCTCAGCATCAATGGCAACCGGGGCGCGGCAGAATACGCGGCGTTAGCGGGCGAAGGCGCGGTCAAATTTGCCTATCTCTCGCCCGATTTCGCCAACCCGACAGGCGAAACCGTGGATCTGCGGGGGCGGGAAGCGCTGCTGGATCTGGCGGATGAGTTGAACTGTGCGGTGATCGAGGATGGCGCCTATCAGGCCCTGCGTTATGACGGTAATGCCATCCCCCCGGTTCTGGCACTGGAATTGGCGTGCAAAGGGTCGATTGAGGATTGCCGCACGATCTATTGTGGAAGCTTTTCGAAAACCTTGTCTCCGGGGTTGCGGGTTGGTTGGGTCGTGGCGGCAAAGCCAGTGATTTCTCAATTGGTGTTGATGAAACAGGCTGCCGATCTGCATTCGGCAACCATCAACCAGATGGCCATTGACCAGGTGGCACGGGTTTGTTTCGACACGCATATCCCGATGCTGCGTCGTGTCTACGGTGCCCGTCGCGACGCCATGTTGCAGGCGTTGCAGGACCATATGCCCGATGGCGTGCAGTGGACCAAGCCGGAAGGTGGCATGTTCGTGTGGTTGACATTGCCGGTCGGTACAAACGGGGCCGAACTGTTAGCCCGGGCGCTGGACACGGTCAAAGTAGCCTTTGTCCCGGGTGGGGCCTTTTTCCCGGACGGCAGCGGGACCAACACGATCCGGTTGAGTTTCTCGAACTCGGATGAGGATACGATCCGCGAAGGTATTCGCCGATTGGGTGAGGTTTTGCGCGCCTGATCGGCGGAAAGGTTTTGTTAACCTTGATGCTGCAATGCTGCGGGCATGATCCGGTATCTGTCCCTCCTAGTGCTGGCCGCTTGTTCGGCTGGCACGCCCCACTTTCGCGATGTGCCTGCGACCCGCGTTGCGGTGAATGGCAGTGTGTTTGACGTGCGGGTCCGCGATCAACTGGCCGAGGCTGTACGCATCAACTCTCAATATGCTCCGCGTCTTGACCCCATTCGGGACCGGGCCGCACTGGCTATGGCACAGGTGTCGGGTTGCCCGTTGTTGGATGTTCTGGGCGACGCTGCGGTCACCGTGGGCATTCTAGGTTGTGACCGGGAATTGGGGGAAAAGCTGATTCTCGGCAGCCTTCTTCGCGGTCCCTATGAATGTATCGACTATGGCTACTACGAAGACTATGGCTATCAGGTTTTTGAGTGCGCTTCTTACTGAGATACGCGCTTTTTTGCGTATTTTGGCAAGATATTGTGGATAACTTGGCGTGAAATCCCATATCCTGCGTTACTCCGTTGACTCACCCCCAATGGGTTGCGCAGACTTCCAGATATAGGAATCATGGGACGAGCGGCCTTTGCGGTTCAGCAAACTTAAACTCACCGGCTTCAAAAGCTTTGTTGACCCGACCGATCTGATTATCGCGGATGGGTTGACCGGTGTGGTGGGCCCAAATGGCTGCGGCAAGTCCAATCTTCTGGAAGCGTTGCGTTGGGTAATGGGTGAAAACCGCCCCAAATCCATGCGCGGTGGCGCGATGGAGGATGTGATCTTTGCCGGGGCCGCAACGCGTCCGGCCCGCAATTTTGCCGAAGTTGTCCTGACGATGGATAACTCGGAACGTTTGGCACCTTCGGGGTTCAATGACAGCGATCAGTTGGAAATTGTGCGTCGCATCACCCGCGATGTCGGCAGCGCTTACAAGACCAACGGCAAAGATGTTCGGGCGCGCGATGTCCAGATGCTTTTTGCCGATGCCTCGACCGGCGCGCATTCACCTGCACTGGTGGGGCAGAACCGCATCGCCGAGCTGATCAACGCCAAGCCCCGCGCGCGTCGCCGCATTCTGGAAGAGGCGGCCGGTATCTCGGGCCTTTATCAGCGCCGCCACGAGGCGGAGCTTAAGCTGAAGGGCACCGAATCCAACCTGACCCGTGTGGATGACGTTCTTGAACAGCTTGGCACCCAATTGGGGCAGCTTGCGCGGCAGGCGCGTCAGGCCGCACGGTACCGTGAGATTGGGGAGCAACTACGGCAGGCTGAAGGCATGCTGCTCTATCGCCGCTGGAAAGAGGCTGACATGGCCCGCCAACAGGCCGAAGACGTCTTGCGCGAGCGGATCACCGAAGCCTCGCGCGCGGAGGCCGAAGCCCGCGCCGCCAGCGCCAAGCGGTCTGAAATCGAGGAAATTCTGCCGCCTCTGCGCGAGGAAGAGGCAATCGCCGCCGCCGTCTTGCAACGACAGCAGGTACAGCGCGACCAACTGGCTGATCAGGAAACCCGCGCGCGTCAGACGATCGAGACGCTGACCAACCGAATTCAGCAATTGGCCAACGATATCGAACGCGAAACCGGCCTGAACCGGGACGCGGGCCAGATGATTGAGCGTCTGGAATGGGAAGCGCGCGAACTGGCCAAAGCGGCAGATGGGCATGACGACAAAGTGGCTGAGGCCGCCGAGATCGCGCGCGAAGCCGCATCCGTGCTGCAAGATCGAGAAGATCACCTGTCGCAGGAAACCGAAGATGTGGCGCGTCTTGTGGCGCGTCACCAGTCGGCTCAGCGTTTGGTCGAAGACAGCCGCAAGACGCTGACCCGGTCCGAAGGCGAAGAAGAGAAAGCCCGTGCTGCGGTAGACGAAGCCCGCAATGCTTTGACCCGCGCCAGCGAAGCGTTTGAGGAAGCGCAAGAGGGTGAGGAAGAAGCGCGCGAGGCCGCTGAGGCCGCCGACGAAGCGCTGGCCGCAGCGGACGAACTGCGCAATGAAACGCAAGCGAGAGAAGCCGAAGCGCGCGCCCAGCGGTCTGAGGCCGAGGGTGAACTGGGCGCAATCCGTGCCGAGACATCCGCCTTGGCCAAGCTGGTCGAACGGGATACGGCGGAAGGCGGGCAGGTTCTGGATCTGCTGCGGGTCGAGCCCGGCTTTGAAAAGGCGCTGGGGGCGGCACTGGCTGACGACCTGCGTACACCTTTGGTCGATGCCGACGGACCGTCCGGCTGGGTGCAAGTGTCAGGCTACGATGCAGATCAGCCCCTGCCCGATGGTGCAGAACCATTGGCGTTGCATGTCTCGGGCCCAGACCGTCTGAGCCGCCGGATCGCTCAGATCGGATTGGTTGATGCGGATCAGGGCGCGCGGCTGCAAGCCTCATTAAAGCCGGGGCAGCGTCTGGTGTCCCGTTCGGGTGACTTATGGCGTTGGGATGGGTTCCGGGCATGGGCCGAAGATGCGCCAAGCGCTGCAGCTTTGCGGTTGGAACAGCTCAACAAGCTTGAAGCTCTGAAACAGGAACTTACCCGCGCCGAAGCGCAGGCTGATGGTGCCCGCGCCGCGCATGAAGCGCTGTCGCAGCAACTGGCGGATGTCACCGAGGCAGACCGCCGGGCCCGTGAAGCCCGACGCGCCGCCGATCAGCGGATGGCAGAATCCGCGCGCGGGCTGAGCCGGGCCGAGGCTGACCGCAATCTGGCGCAGGGCAGGCTGGAAACGCTTACCCTTGCCGTTGACAGACACAAGGATGATGCCATGTCTGCCCGCGCGCAACTGCGCGAGGCCGAAGGTGCTCTGGCCGGCCTGGGTGACGTCGACAGCGCGCGCGCGCAGGTCGAGGATATCAAACAGACGGTTGAGGCCGCGCGGATCACCATGCTGACCCATCGCTCATCCCATGATGAGCTGCGCCGCGAAGGCGAGGCACGAACCCGGCGGGCCCAGGAAGTGACCAAGGACCTCAGTGGCTGGCGGCACCGACTGGATTCAGCAGAAAAACGTATCGCGGAATTGGTCGAACGCAAGGATAGCTCTGAGGAAGAACTGTCTGAGGCGATGGCCGCCCCGGGTGAGATCGCCGAAGCCCGCGAAGAACTGAACGAGTTGATCGAGACAGCCGAGGCCCGGCGTGCCGAGGCCGCCGACAAGCTTGCCGAGGCTGAGACGCAGCAGCGCGAAGTTGTGCTGGCCGAGCGAGAAGCTGAACGTTTGGCGTCTGAAGCCCGCGAATCCCGTGCAGCGGCTGAGGCGCGCTGTGACGCAGCCAAAGAAAGCGTCGTGGCAGCTGCTGAGCGGATCGCTGAAGATCAGCAGCTGACGCCGAACCAGTTGCTGAACCAACTGGATGTGAATCCTGACCAGATGCCTGCAGCCGACGCGCTTGAGGCCGAAGTAAACCGCCACAAGCGCCAGCGAGACGCGATGGGTGCGGTGAACCTGCGGGCCGAAGAAGACGCCAAGGAAGTTCAGGAAGAGTTCGATACGCTGAACACCGAAAAGGCTGATCTGGAAGAAGCGATCAAGGCCCTGCGCAGTGGGATTGCCAGCCTTAACCGGGAAGGCCGCGAGCGTCTTTTGACCGCGTTTGAGCAGGTGAATTCGAACTTTGCCATGCTGTTCAAGCACCTGTTCGGTGGTGGTGAGGCCAATCTGGTCATGGTCGAAAGCGACGATCCGCTGGATGCCGGGCTGGAAATCATGTGCCAGCCACCGGGCAAGAAGCTATCCACTCTCAGCCTGCTTTCGGGCGGCGAGCAGACCTTGACGGCGACCGCGCTGATCTTTGGCGTCTTCCTCGCCAACCCCGCGCCGATCTGTGTGCTGGATGAGGTCGACGCGCCACTGGATGACGCCAACGTCACCCGTTTCTGCGACCTGCTGGACGAAATGTGCCGCCAGACGGACACTCGTTTCCTGATCATCACCCACCATGCGGTGACCATGGCGCGGATGGACCGGCTGTTTGGCGTGACCATGCAGGAACAGGGCGTCAGCCAGTTGGTTTCGGTCGATCTGAAAAAGGCCGAACAGATGGTCGCCTGATCGTTCACTGCAACGTTATGCCTCAATCGCCGCGTGGCGGGTTATGGTGGCAGCATGACCCGATATCTGATCTTTGCCTTGTTGGCTGCCAGCCCGGTTGTGGCGGCGGAATGGCCAACAAAACCCGGAGATGTCCCGCTTTCATCTGCCGAGCTGGACGCCCTCGCGGGGCGAACCCTGACCTTCTATGACGACGGACAGTCCAAGTTTTCGGCTGGTGGGGCTTATTCCTTTACCTACGCCAGCGGGGATTCCGCGTTTGGGACATATTCCATTGCCGACGACGGCAGTGTCTGCATCGCGTATCGTAACGGGTTCAGCCGCTGCGATCTCTATGTACGCAGCGGTAAGCGCCTAGTTTTGATTGACGAGAAAGGCGACCGATACCCGGTCCGGCCTGAATGAGTTAGGTAGCCGCCTCGGCGATCAGGCATTGGATTCAAGTACGGCATTAGCTGATTTAAAATTCGCGTTTTGCGTTGTCATTTGATCGAAATAATACCGAATTCCCGCGAAGAATGGTGAGTTTTATTATCTGATCCGGTGGTATGCTCTGAAAAATTCATACTCAATGGGGCTAACAGATGTGCCGATTTCTGGCTTGGGCAGGCGCAAAGCGTTATCTAGATGAATTGGTTCTGAACCAAGAGCAATCGCTTGTCATTCAGAGCCGAAATGCTCTGATCGGTAAGACGCCGATCAATGCAGACGGATTTGGCCTTGCCTGGTATTCCGAACGTGAGACGCCTTGTTTTTACAAGGACACTAACCCCGCCTGGTCGGATGCCAACCTGAAACAGCTTACGCATCACACCCGGTCGCATCTCTTTCTGGCCCATGTGCGGGCATCAACGGGTACTGCAACTTCGCGGAACAACTGCCACCCGTTTGGCGTTGGAAGATGGAGTTTTATGCATAATGGGCAGGCCGGAGGGCATGACCGAATCCGGCAGGAGTTGGACGGGATGATACCACCTGACCTCTACAGCTACCGGCTTGGCGCAACCGAAAGCGAAGCGATTTTCCTGATTGCCCATGGCGAAGGTCTGGATATTGATCCGATCGGGGCCATGGAGCGGGCAGTCCAACGTGTCGAAGATCTGTCACGACGCCGGGGTACGATGCCATATCTTCGCTTTGCCGCTTGTTGGTCGGACGGCGATCGCCTTTTTGCCGCCCGATATGCCTCGGACCGCTTTGCCCCAAGCCTCCACTACAAGGCGTGTAAGGATGGGTTCATTATTTCGTCCGAACCCTTGGACGCGAATAGCGGCGAATGGACTGAAATCCCTGCCAATACGGCGATTGAAACGCGGGGAGAGGCGTTGACTTCACACGCGTTTGAACCAAAAGCGCCGCATCACCACGCCGAGGTTGCATAACTCTGTGGTGTTGCGTCCGGATGCGTCCCGTCTGTGCGGGACGCATCGGGGCTCATAACTGGTTGAGCAAATCAGCTGTTGGCCACGCATCCGCGGGCAACCCCAGCCGTGCCTGTTCGGCCTGAACGGCAGCCCGTGTACCCGCGCCCAGAATGCCGTCGATCTTGCCCACATTATACCCACGCGCTTGAAGCTTGGTCTGCAATTGCTTCATCTGCGCGCCCGACAGACCTTGTGGCGGGGAACCTGCGTCATAGATTTGGCCGCCCTCCAACCGTGTACCGAAATAGGCGGCGGTCAGGACATAAACAAAGCTCTGGTTCCATTCGAAATAGACGTCAAAGTTTGGGTAGGCCAAAAATGCAGGGCCGTTGCGACCCTGTGGCAGGATCAGCGACGCGGGCAGATTGGCCAGAGATCCGCTGCGTGCTTGAACGCCCATCGCCTGCCACTCAGATACGGACCGCGACTTGCCGGGGCCGGACAGGGACCAGTCCATCTGGGCGGGAACAGTTACCTCCTGCAGCCAGGGCTCACCCGGACGCCAGCCCAGATGCGACAGCATCTTGCCGCCCGACATCAGCGCATCCTGGGCTGAGGTTTTTAACGAGACCTTGCCGTCGCCATCCCCGTCCACGCCATTTTCCAGAATGTCGCGGGGCAGCATTTGCACCATGCCGATCTCACCTGCCCAGGCACCGGTCGTGCGGTTGGGGTCAAAATCCCCTTGGCTATAGAGCTCGATGGCCGCAAAAACCTGTGGTCGGAACAGTTCGGGGCGGCGGCAGTCATGCGCCAGAGTGACCAGAGCGTTGCGGGTGTTGAAGTCACCTTGTACCGCGCCATAGTCGGTCTCGAACGCCCAGAATGCCAGCAGTACACCGCGCGACACGCCATATTCCCGCTCAATCCGGTCAAACACCGTATCGTATTTGCGAGACATGGATTTGCCGCGATCTATCCGGTTCTGCGAGATCAGGCGGCGGGAAAAATCGATGAACGGTATTTGGAATACGCCTTGCGCCCGATCCGCCTTTAGAACCGCGCTGTCCTGCTGAACACCTTTGAAAAAGCTGTTCACGGTGGATTTATCGAACCCTTGCTGAACGGCCTCGGCCTTCAGACCCTTCACAAAGGAATTGAACCCGCCGCCACATTGGGCCAGGGCGGGAGAGGCGAGCAGGGTGGCGGCAATGATGCCCGAGAGTAAACGCATTTTAGGGTCCGTCAGAAAATAAAGCTGACCCCAACCCACACCGACACGAGGCCCAGCGCAAGCCCCCAAACCCGCCATAGCATGTCACATGCGCGGAAAATCTCCGGCGCGCCGATGTTACGTGGCGCATCACCGTTGATCCAGGCCAGATCGCGGACCTGTCCGTCATAGCTGCGCGGCCCGGCAAGGGCGACGTTTAAGGCGCGCGCCATCGCGGCCTCGGGCCAACCGGCGTTGGGTGAGATATGGCGACGTGCATCCGCGACCATTTCTGGCCAGCGCGCCCATTGACCGGATAGCGCCACGATCATCACGCAGGTCAGACGGGCGGGAATGAGGTTCAACAAATCGTCCAGACGCGCCGCGGCCCAGCCGAAGTCGCGGTACTTTTCTGACCGGTAGCCGATCATGCTATCGGCGGTGTTGACCGCCTTGTAGATCAGCAACCCCGGCAGGCCCGCGACCAGAAACCAGAAGGCGGGCGCAATTACGCCGTCGCTGAGATTTTCGGCAGCGCTCTCAATCGCAGATCGCGCGACCTGCGCCTCGGTCATGTCCCGCGTATCGCGCGAAACGATCATGGCGACTTTGGCGCGGCCCTCGGTTAAGGAGGTGCGCAGACCGTCACCGACAACGCGCACATGGGTCACCAGTGACTTCTGTGCCAGCAGAATTGCGGCAAGGACGATTTCGATCACCGGCCCAAACAGGGTCAGCGCGCGGCCCAGAATCACTGCGCCAAAGATCAGCAGCAGCACGATGGCCACGCCTTTCAAGCGCCTATTCGTTCCGCGGTTCAGGCGCAGGTCCAACCAGCCGATGACAGTGCCGATCATCACTGCCGGATGACGAATGCGCGACCAGAGCCAATCTGGCTCTCCAAGCGCCGCGTCCAGACACATGGCGCAAACCAGCAGAAAAGCTGTGCTCACAACGCGGCCTCAAGCCGGCTCCACCCGTCTGCGGGCGGCAAGCCAAGGCGCAGATAGGTGTTTGAGTAGGGGAATATGCGGCTCCAGATATGGGCGCGGGCCAGCTTGGCCTGCCAAGCGGCGGCATCGTCGACGTCATAAAGGCGGAACAATGTTGTGCCGCCGACTAGTTTTGCATCTTTGCCCGTGACGAGCTCGTCCAGTCGATCTGCAGCATCCGACAATTGCTGACGGGTCGCCTTGGCCCAGTCTGTGTCCTGCAGCGCCTGTTCCCCGATCCGAAGGGCAGGGCCAGAGACGGACCACGGCCCGGTCAGATCGTTCAGCTTTGAGATCAGGTCAGGGCGGCCAATCGCAAATCCCAGTCGTAGCCCGGCCAAACCCCAGAACTTGCCGAAACTTTTCAACACGATCACACCGGGCCGCTCGGCCAAATGAATTAGGGATGCGTCAGGGCAAACGTCACAAAAACTCTCATCAATCACGGTCAGGGGAACATCGGCGTCCTCTACGGTCCAGATACGTCCATCCGGATTATTCGGGTGCACAAGGACGCGCGCCTCGGCTGGACCGTTCGATTGAACTGTCCAACCCTGCGCGGAGAAAGCTGCCGCGTGTTCGTTGTAGGTGGGGGCTGTGATCTGAACCCGACCCGTCGCAGTAAGGGCAGGCATGCGGGCGATTACTGCTGATGCGCCGGGCGCGGGCAGAATCGCGGCACCTTCGGGAACAGACCAGAACTGGCGTGCTGCGGCAGACAGCCGTTCAAACGCACCGTGATCCGGCAGCGCGGCCCAATCCGACGGGTTCAGTCCCGACACCGGATATGGGTGTGGGTTGATGCCGGTGGACAGGTCAAGCCAATCGTCGCGTGCCCCGCCGAACCGGGCGATAGCACCGTCCAGCCCGCCGCCATGGTCGCGCGCGGCACGGGGGTTCAAATCTGCGTTTGGGCTTGCCATCGGTGTTCTCGTCGGAATTGCGTGTTTCCGGTGCTTCAAGCGGATTTTTGCCGCCTACACAAGCAAATCCGCGTGATCGGCCCGGTTGACCGGCACCGTTAACACTTTGTTAAGGAATAAGCGTGATCACAAACCACGGGGGTCGGCACCGCACACTCTACCAAGTGCCGAGGTTGTTGCAAATGAATGTACTGATTGTTGAGAGTAACCCCGACCTTGGTCGGGTCTGGAAAAGACATCTGGAACGGCAAGGCGCCGAAGTGACGCTTGTTGCCGGGCAAGAGGCTGCGATCCTTGCGTTGTATGGCACGGATTTCGATATCATCGTGTTGGATCTGGTGCTGGAAAATGGCAGCGCGTTGGCAGTGGCTGATTTCGCCAGCTATCGCCGCCCCGAGGCGCGGGTGATCTTTGTCACCAACACCACCTTTTTTTCAGACGGATCGATCTTTGCCCACAGCCCAAACGCATGCGCTTATGTGCAAAGCGGCACGCCGCCAGAAGATCTGGCGGCGATGGTAGAGCATTACGCGGCGGGCCGCTGACCGCGCCCGTGCGGTTCCATGTAGTCCAAAACCGGGTTGGTCGGGATGATCCGATGCGGATTGATGCTTTCGTGGCTATAGTGATAGTGGCGCACGATGTGGTGCATGTTCACCGTCGAAGCGACGCCCGGCCATTGATAAAGCTCGCGCGTATAACCCCACAGGTTGGGGTAATCGATCAGTCGCCGCCGGTTGCATTTGAAATGCAGATGATAGACGGGATCGAACCGGATCAGCGTCGTGAACAACCGCCAGTCAGCTTCGGTCAGACGATCCCCCATCAGATAACGGTTTGAAGCCAAACGATCCTCTAACCAGTCCAGCGTTTCAAACAGCGGGTCCACGGCGGCGTCATAAGCTTGTTGGCTGGTGGCAAAGCCGGATTTGTAGACGCCGTTGTTGACGTTGGAATAGATGCGCGCATTCACCTCTTCGATCTCATCGTGCTTCGCTTCGGGCCAGTAATCGTCGGTGTTGCCGGTGATCCTGTAAAAGGCTGAATTGAACATGCGGATGATTTCCGAGCTTTCGTTCGAAACGATCGTCTGCTGTTTCTTGTCCCACAGGATCGGCACTGTGACACGACCCGAATATGTCGGGTCGGCCTTGGTGTAAATCTGGTGAGCAAAGCCCAGACCGTACAGTGTGTCCCCGGTTGCGCCGTAGTCATCAGTCTCGAAGGTCCAGCCTTTGTCCAGCATGTCGGGATGTACCACTGAGACTGAGACGTGCTTGTTCAAACCTTTCAGTTCCCTGAAGATCAGAGTGCGGTGCGCCCATGGACAGGCCAGGCTGACATAGAGGTGGTAGCGGTCGGTTTCAGCGTTGAAGCCACCCTTGCCCGATGGTCCGGCGCTGCCATCTGCCGTCAGCCAATTGCGAAACTGCGCGGCGCTGCGTTTGAACGCGCCGCCCGTGGATTTGGTGTCATACCAAGTGTCGTGCCATTTACCGTCGACCAACAGGCCCATTGCTCATGCCCTCCGAAAAGCGTTTGCGCCAAACATAGGCGGGTACATGGGGCGTTCCTATGCGAGGGCGCGCGCATCCTTCCTGCGCATACGCACAGGAAGGATTGGGATTTCTGTGCAACAAATTGAAATCCCGGCGCTGACTGTGATCAGGTTCACTGGATTTTTACAATTTGCGCCTCACAATAGAATACACTGCCGGGGGAGATATTTTTATGAGTACTTATGTTTCAAAGGAAATTACTGCCGAATTGGATGCGGCGCGAATCGCAGGATTGAAAAAGATCAGCCGCCTTCGTGTCGATATTGGCGACAATACCTACAAGATTCTTCGATTGTGGAAAGACGGATTTACAGTTGAGGCCGAAACCACGCCTCAACTGCGCGGGCTTGTGGATATCTATGATGGTGTCAGTCACTTGTACCAATGCCTAATCATCGCGGATGAGGATGAAGCAGGCGAAATGCGGTACGAGTTTAAACGCAGCACGGCCGCAGCCGACAAGGCTCCGCTGGATTTCTACCGCGCGCCGGACGCGCCGATTGCGTTGCTTGGGCACAAGGATTGAGGGCAGGTCCAACGACATCGCCGTTGGCCGCCTCGTTCACTGCAAATCAGCAAATGCATGCTTTAGCCGGGCGCATGCCTCTTCGACCCGTGCACGCTGAGTGGCCAAGTTAAACCGTTCGAAGGTCTCACCACCTGCGCCGAAACCGGGGCCTGAGGACGTTGCGATTTTGGCATCTTCGCGCAGGCGGCGGACAAACTCTTCATGGGTCATGCCGGTTCCTGAGAATTCTACCCAAGCCAGATAAGTAGCCTGCAACGGCATGGACCACAGACCAGGGATCTCGGCGATTGCTGCGTCAAAGACCTGGCAGTTGCCCGCAAGATGCGCGACCTGCTCGTCAACCCATGCCGCACCCTCGGGCGAATAGGCGGCAGTTATCATCGCCACGCCCAACGCGCTGGGGTCATAGTCCAGCGTCTGAATGCGGTGCCGCATGGCCGCGCGCAGTTTGGGGTCCGGAATGATCATGTTACCGGTGCGTTGACCGGCGATGTTAAATGTCTTGGACGCCGCAGTCAGGGTCACGGTCCACGGCCGCGCATCCGGCGCAGCCACATCCATCGGCACGAACGTATTGCCAGGATAAACCAGATCGTGGTGGATCTCATCCGAGACCAAAATCAACCCATTACGTTCGGCGAATGCGGCCACGGCACGCAGTTCATCCGGTGTCCACACCCGGCCCGAGGGGTTTTGCGGCGAGCACCACAGCAACAGCTTTTCCGACCCGTCCAGACGCGACTGAGCGTCGTCCAGATCCAGGCCATAGGTTTCGCCTTGGCGAACTAGCGGGCACTCGACAACGCGACGTCCCGATTTGTTCACCTTGTGGGCAAACTCATGGTAGACGGGGCTGAAGATGACGACGCCGTCGCCGGGTTCGCTCCAGACATCCAGAGACAGGGCGATCGCATTGCCTAACCCCTGTGAAGTCAGCACCCAATCGGTGTCGATGTCCCAGCTATGGCGGTTCTTCATCCACCACTGAATCGATGCCAGATATTCCGGGTGAATCCACGAATACCCAAAGACCCCATGGTCAGCCGCTTTGCGAACCGCATCAATTACGCAAGGCGCTGTTGGGTAATCGGAATCTGCCGTCCACATGGCCAGCCCGTCCTGCGGGGGCACACCGTAGATTTGCTCCATCTTATCCCATTTTGAACTGTTGGTTCCCCGGCGGTCGATCAGGTCGTTGAAAGTCATGTCTGCTCCATCTGTCCGGACGAAAGCTAGCTACAATTCCAGCGGGTGCAAGGGGGGCGTTGCGGTACAGTGCGGGATGGCCTAAATCAACCCCATGAAACGCAATATCCTGATCCATCCCGACCCCCGCCTGAAAAAGGTCTGCGCGCCCGTGGCAGATATCAGCGACGAGCTGCGCAAGCTGGCAGACGACATGCTGGAGACGATGTATGACGCGCCTGGCGTTGGTCTGGCCGCGCCTCAGATCGGCGTGCTGGATCGGTTGATCGTGTTGGACTGCATTAAGGAAGAGGGCGAAGCCCCGCGTCCGCTGATCATGTTCAACCCCGAGGTCATCGCCTCGTCCGATGAAACCAATGTCTACGAGGAAGGCTGCCTGTCGATCCCCGAGCAATTTGCCGAAGTCACGCGCCCCAAAGTGGTTGATGTCACGTGGATCGACCAGGATGGCAACTTGAAGCAGGAAACATTCGACGGCCTGTGGGCGACTTGTGTTCAGCATGAGATCGACCACCTGAACGGCAAGCTGTTCATCGACTATCTCAAGCCGCTCAAGCGTCAGATGATCACGCGAAAAATGCAGAAACTAAAGCGCGAGCAGGCCCGCGCATGACCGCTCGCACCTGCCTGCCATGGCCCGACAAACGCCTGCGCACCAAGGCCGAGGACGTCGCCGAGATCACCGACGAAATCCGCGCCATCTGGGACGACATGATCGACACGATGGAGGCGATGCCCGGTGTTGGCCTTGCCGCACCGCAATTTGGTGTCTTGTTGCGGCTGGCCGTGGTGGACGGCTCGGTCGAACGCGGTAAGGCTGTGCGTCTGGCGAACCCGGAAATCCTGCACAGCTCAATCGAATTGCGCGAACATGATGAGGCCAGCCCGAACCTGCCTGGTGTTTCGGCCAAGGTGAAGCGCCCACGTGCGGTGACGGTCAAGTTCCTGAATGAGCAGGGGATGGTGGATCGCCGCGACTTTGTCGGGATCGAGGCCACAAGCGTACAGCACCAGATCGACCATCTGAACGGGAAGATGTATTTCGACCGACTCAGCAAGGTCAAACGGGACATGCTGCTGCGCAAAACCAAAAAGCTGGGGTAGAGATGCGCGTTGTATTCATGGGTACGCCCGACTTTTCGGTTCCGGTTCTGGATGCACTGGTCGAAGCTGGGCATGATATCGTCGCCGTGTATTGCCAGCCCCCGCGCCCGGCTGGTCGGGGCAAAAAGGACAGACCGACACCGGTTCACGCACGGGCCGAAGCGTTAGGCCTGACTGTCCGCCATCCGGTGTCTCTGAAATCGTCAGATGAACAGGATGCCTTTGCTGCACTGAACGCAGATGTGGCTGTGGTGGTCGCTTATGGCCTGATCCTACCGCAGCCCATTCTGGACGCGCCTGCCCAGGGATGTCTGAATATCCATGCCAGCCTGTTGCCGCGCTGGCGCGGGGCGGCCCCGATCCATCGCGCCATCATGTCCGGCGATGCGCAAACCGGTATCTGCATCATGCAGATGGAGGCCGGTCTGGACACAGGCCCGGTTCTTATGCGCGAAGCAACCGATATCGGGATCGAGGAAACCACCGACCAGTTGCATGACCGGCTGTCGATAATGGGCTCCAAACTGATCGTTGAGGCTTTGCATGACCTGCCGGATCTGACGCCCGAGCCGCAGCCCGAGGTCGGTGTGACCTATGCCGCCAAGATCGACAAATCAGAGGCACGGATTGACTGGTCCCGGCCCGCAGCCGAGGTGGACCGGCAGATCCGCGGTCTGTCCCCGTTCCCAGGTGCCTGGACCGAGATTGACGGAGACCGCGTGAAACTACTGGCGTCGCGTCTGGCCGAGGGGCAAGGCGTACCCGGCGAAGCTCTGGACGATGCCTTGACAGTAGCTTGCGGCGAGGGTGCCGTTGATCTGTTGCGCCTGCAACGGGCGGGCAAAGGCGCACAGGATAAGGAAACCTTTCTGCGGGGCTGGCCTGTGGCCAAGGGAAGTCGGATTTAGAAGGAATAACAGACTTGTACATGACTTTGATGGGGACGGTGTTAATCGCAGCCGTCGTTGGAAGCCTCGCGGAGAAAACCGGGTTTACCCGAAACGGCTATCTGCAATCTATCATCATTTGTATCGGCGGTGCCTTTCTGTTTTTCTTTGCTCAGATCATGTTTGGCAGGATGTTCGGGTTTAGCCTTGCTTTTGGGTCCCCGGGATTGAACGCTATTGTGTCATCCGTCGGCGCGCTGATCATCGTGCCGACTCATTGGAGGAAGTGACATGCCTGTCATCGCCCTGATCGTCATCGGAGCCGCCGCAGGGTTCCTGGCCACCCGTTTAATGCGGATCGAGGCCAACATTCCCACAACCATGTTGATTGGCATCGTTGGTGCACTGGTTGGCGGATTTCTGTTGCGGGCTTTGATCACCGTGGCAGGATGGTTGTCCGGATTTGTAGGCGCGGTTCTGGGCGCGCTGCTGGTAATCTGGATATGGCAGACCTATCTGCGGCGTTGAGCGGGGCTACCGCTCGTCGCAAATCACTGTTGATCCCAACGATTTCGAATTGCGCGTCGCCATATTGAATCGATTGGCTTCCTCTGCTGACATCCAGTGCATTTCGTCCTCGGACGCTGCATCAAGCGTGAACCAATAAAAGGCCGGGTCGACACCAATATCATTGAAATAGTCGAGATAGCGATCGTGCTCGGGGTGGTTTTCGGGCAGGTTGGCAGCCACAAATCCGCCGCCGCCCCAGCTATGAACCCCGACACATGCGCCAGGTTCTAGAGTGCGTCGATTGCCGGCCAGGAACAGATCGGTGCCACCAGAGGCGACCAAGCCGTTTGAGGGCACCACAGTATCGAACCCTTCGTCTCGCACAATGCGGCTGAAAACGACATTTGCATCATCATCGACCGAGCCTTCGATGTTCTGCAGTACAAGTGTCTTGATCTCGGGATTGGCCGCAGTGATTTCTTCAAAAGCGCTGAGTGTCGTGTGATCAATAGCCCCCGAAGCAACGATTTCGTCGCCCTGTACAACGAAGCTGACGGCGTCGTATCGCTCTGCACACGCACCCAGAAGAGCCAGTGAGGCGACAAAAATGGGGAAAGTGAATTTCATTTCAGTTCTCACTTCTGTGGCACAGGAAATGCAGATCGAACATTTTGCACCCATTTATTGCCGCGGCGGGCGCGCCTTGTAAACCGGAAGCCGCCAGCCAAACACCAATGATCCCGCCGCAATGCCCAGCAGATCAACGCACATGCGGCCAATGTGGCCAGCTCGTCGAAACCAAGTCGGGTTGCGATCACTGCGGCAAAAGCCCCGGCAAACGCGCAAGAGACGTAGAGCTCGCCTTGTTTCAGGACCAGTGGCACTTCGTTGCAGACCACGTCCCGCATTAAGCCGCCAAGGCAGCCCGTTGTGACGCCCATCAGCACAACGATGACACCGGATTGGTTCAGCGACAAGGCTGCGCCAGCACCTGCTGCTGCGGCAATCGACAGGGCGAAACTGTCCAGCCAGACCAGCAAGTTGTATCGGCTTTCCACCAAATGAGCAGTAAAAAACACAACCACGGCAGCCGCTGTGGCGATCAGGATATAGTCCGGTTGACCAACCCAAAACACCGGGTGCCGGTCCAGCAGCAGGTCGCGGACGGTTCCGCCGCCCACAGCAGTCAGGCAGGCCATAAAGGCAAAACCCACCAAATCCAGCTGTGCCCGGCTAGCCACCAATGCACCCGTCAGGGCAAAAACCAGAACTGAGGCATAGTCGAGCAGTGCCAGACCGCTCACGTTTGCGCCTTTTTGGGTTTGAAGGGGGCCATGCCCGCGCGGGCCAGCTCGTCGGCTTTTTCGTTTTCGGGATGGCCTGCATGGCCCTTGACCCATTCCCACGTCACGTCATGGCGCGCCTGCGCCTCGTCCAGTCGCTGCCACAGGTCGACATTCTTGACCGGCTTCTTGTTCGAGGTTTTCCAGCCGTTGCGCTTCCAGCCGAAAATCCAGCCGGTGACGCCATTCTTCACATAGGCGCTGTCGGTTACCACGGTGATCTTCGAGGCCCGCTCCAGCGTTTCCAGCGCGCTGATCGCTGCCAGCAATTCCATGCGATTGTTGGTGGTTTCAGCCTCGCCGCCGTTCAGCTCGCGCTCTTTCAGGACTTTTTCGCCGTCCATCGCGCGCATCAGCACGCCCCAGCCCCCGGGGCCAGGATTGCCCGAACAGGCACCATCAGTATAGGCAAACAATTCAGGCATGGGCGATCACCAGAATAAAGCCGTCATAAGACCCGGCCAGACCTTTGCTGACTCCGGTTGTAATCCGGTCAATTGTGAACCCTGCCTCGGCCAGCGCCTCTTCGATCTCGGTCTGTGAGAAATAGGTGTAATAGCGATCAATGTCGTCACGGTGTTCACCGGTTCCCAGTTTCAGACCAAGGAAAAAGATACCCTCGGGCTTCAATGCCCGGTGGATGGCCGCCAAATGGCGCGGGAAATCCTTGCGCGGTGCATGCAGCAGCGAAAAGCTGGCATAGATGCCGTCAAACGTGGCCGTATCGGTCACATCGTCAAATGTACCGACATGCGCATCTACGCCATTTTCGCGGGCGTGTTCCACAAAGGCCGGCGTCGCATCCAATGCCCGAACCCGCAGCCCCTCACGCAGGAAAAACATGCTATCCGCCCCAGGGCCTGAGCCGAGGTCCAGCACATAGCCACCCGGCGCAACCGCTTCGGCAAAGGCCATACGCGCTTCGATCTGTTCGGGCGGCAATGGGACGCTCAGATACTCGGCAACACGCGTGGTGTAGGCATCAATTGTCTTGCGATCGGTCACAGGTACACTCCTACGGCAAGGCATATCAGGACGATGGCTGTCAGCAGAACGCGCAGCCTCAGCCACCATGTTGGGGTCAGCCGCCAATATGCAAATATCGCATCCAACATCAGCAAACCGGCGAAGCCGTACATCAGGTTGATGCCCGCCTCGACAGGTCCACCGCCGGTCATGAAAAACGCCCAAAGCGCCGGGAGGACTGACAGCACATAGCATGTCGCTGCCTTACTGCCCGAGGTCTTGGTGGCGAACCCCCACAGAACACCGGACATAAAACTTAAGATCACCGAGCCGTAGAACAGTTGAATATACGGCCCGACGAACCGCGACCCAAGCTCTTGCCTGCCCCAATCCTGCAAATCGCCGTTCAAGGAGGTCAGCGCGCCCCAAATGAACGGGATCAGCCCCGCCAGCGCTAGAACCAACGGCGCCTTGGGGACGCCTCTCATGCGGTTTGCCTCAGGACGCGGGGCACTTTGAATTCGACATTTTCGACGGCAGTTTCGACCAGTTCAACCGTTACGTCATAATGGTTGTTGAAAGCGTCAATCACCTCATTCACCAGCACTTCGGGTGCTGACGCGCCTGCGGTAATGGCGATGGATGAGATGCCTTCCAGCGCCCGCCAGTCGATATCGTGGGCGCGCTGCACCAATTGCGCATAGTTGCACCCGGCGCGCGCCGCGACCTCGACCAGTCGGCGTGAGTTCGAAGAGTTCGGTGCGCCGACAACAAGCAAAGCATCCGATTTCGGAGCCACGGCCTTAACGGCCTCTTGCCGGTTCGTGGTGGCGTAGCAAATGTCCTCTTTATGCGGGCCAACGATGGCCGGGAACCGGGCTTCGAGGGCCGCGATAATGTCCTTGGTGTCATCCACCGAAAGCGTCGTCTGGGTGACAAATGCCAGCTTTTCCGGATTGCGCACCTGAACCGAGGCCACGTCATCAACGGTTTCAACCAGCAGCACTTCGCCGTCAGGCAATTGGCCCATGGTGCCGATGGTTTCCGGATGGCCCTTGTGCCCGATCATGATCATCTGCAATCCGGCTTCAGCATGGCGCTGCGCCTCGACATGAACCTTGGAGACAAGCGGGCAGGTGGCATCGACGTAGATCATTTCCCGCTGGGCTGCTGATGCTGGGACGGATTTTGGGACGCCGTGGGCTGAAAAGATCACGGGTCGGTCGTTAGGACACTCGTCCAGCTCTTCGACAAAAACGGCCCCCTTGGCGCGCAGACCATCGACGACAAATTTGTTGTGCACGATTTCATGCCGCACATAGACCGGAGCCCCCCATTTCTGCAGCGCCATTTCAACGATCTTGATCGCCCGGTCGACACCGGCGCAGAACCCGCGCGGCGCGGCGAGGTATAGGGTAAGGGGCGGCTTGGTCATGTCTTGGTCTCCATAGGCCACAGGTAAGTCTTTTCCCGGCTATGGTCTAGACAGGACATTGTCATTGATCTGACATGAATCACTGCTAGCCAGCAGGTGTTTCAGTACCTGCTTTTAGTTAAAGAAGCGCGGCCAGGTTGGTACAGCCTGACCGCGCTAATTTCTTCCCCCGGGCTTGGTGAGTGGCCGGGTCTTACTGTCCACCCGCAGCAACGCTGCGAGGCTCCATGGGCATTTCACGCGGAGGTCGCCCGATCACGTCGCGCAGGTCTTCAAGTTCGATGAAGTTGTCAGCCTGGCGACGCAGCTCGTCCGAGATCATCGGCGGCTGGCTGCGGATGGTCGAAACCACCGAAACGCGCACGCCCTGACGTTGCAAGCTGGCAATCAGCGGGCGGAAATCCCCATCGCCCGAGAACAACACGATATGATCGACACGCGGTGCCAGTTCCATGGCGTCGACTGTCAGTTCGATATCCATGTTACCTTTGACTTTCCGACGCCCCATGCTGTCGGTGTATTCCTTCGCCGGTTTTGTCACCATGGTGAAGCCGTTGTAATGCAGCCAGTCAACCAAGGGGCGGATCGGGGAATACTCATCGTTTTCCAATAGCGCCGTATAGTAAAAAGCCCGAAGCATCTTGCCGCGGCGCATAAACTCCTGGCGCAGCAATTTGTAGTCGATGTCAAACCCCAGTGCTTTTGCGGCCGCATAAAGATTCGAGCCGTCGATGAACAGCGCTAGCCGTTCGTCTTTATAGAACATAAATAGGTCCTTCCGGTACAATACAGGACGCCGTGGTGTTACGTGAGTGGGTATTTGGAAATATGCGGCGCGCTGATCTTCTATAATTAGGCCATTTCGGTCGTATCGCAAGCATGCAATTCGCCGAATATAGTGAATGGAACGTACAAATCTATGTCAAAAGCGGTTATCGCGCTGGGCGCAAATCTCAAATTGAGAGGTGTTGGCCCCAAGGTGACACTTCAAAGCGCACTTGACGCGATGTTGCGTCAAGGCGTGGTGATTCGTGCCGTCAGCCGTTTTTTTGAGACCCCGTGCTTCCCGGCAGGTGCCGGGCCCGACTATATTAACGCAGCTGCAGTGATCGAAACGGACAGGACACCAGCCGATTTGTTGCACCTGCTTCACCAGATTGAGCATCAGTTTGGTCGCGAAAGGGTGCAGCGATGGGGTATGCGAACGCTGGATCTTGATCTGGTGTGCTATGATGATTTGGTTCTGCCGGATCGCACCGTATATGACAGCTGGCTGACCCTGCCAGCACAGGAACAGACGCAAAAGGCGCCGGATCGGCTGATTATTCCACATCCGCGTCTGCAGGATCGTGCTTTTGTACTTGTTCCGATGGCGGACGTAGCCCCGGATTGGCGGCATCCTGTGCTGGGCCGGACGGTAACTGAAATGCTGGCAGACCTGCCCGCGGCGGATATTGCAGAGGTCACGGCTGTGTGAACGTTGCATTTGCAGCATTTCTTGCTTGTCAAGGCAGGGATTCGCCCTTAGATAAACCTCTTCCTGACATGGATTCAGTAACGGAGAGCGCCCCATGGCCCGCGTGACGGTTGAAGATTGCGTAGACAAGGTTCCTAACCGGTTTGAACTGGTGATGCTTGCCGCCCATCGTGCGCGCGAGATTTCTGCCGGCGGCCCGATCACCGTCGACCGTGACAATGACAAGAATCCCGTCGTGTCGCTGCGCGAGATTGCGGACGAAACCCAAAGCGCGGATGAACTGCGCGAGCGCCTGATCGAGGCCAACCAGACCCAGATTGAGGTCGACGAGCCGGAAGAAGATCAGATGGCTCTGCTGATGGGTGCGGAGTCGGACAAACCTGCCGATGACGATATGTCGGAAGAGAAGCTGCTGCGCGCTCTGATGGAGGCTCAAGGCCAGGGGTAATCCCCAAAGATAAAGGTGCGGACCGGATGATTTCTGCAGACGACCTGATTGCGCTGGTCCGCAACTACAACCCTAAGACTAATGCTGACCGCATCGCCCGAGCATATGAGTTCGGAAAGCAGATGCATGACGGTCAGTTTCGCCATTCAGGCGAACCCTATTTCACCCATCCCGTTGCCGTGGCCGCCATCCTGACCGAACAGCGTCTGGATGATGCGACGATCATTACGGCGTTGCTGCATGACACGATCGAAGACACCAAAGCCAATTATGGCAAAGTGTCCGAACTGTTCGGGGAAGAGGTTGCCAAGCTGGTCGACGGCGTCACCAAACTGACCAACCTGCAACTGTCCAGCCGCGAAACCAAACAGGCCGAGAACTTCCGTAAGCTGTTCATGGCCATGTCCAAGGATCTGCGGGTTATTCTGGTCAAGCTCGCTGACCGTCTGCACAACATGCGCACTATCAAGGCGATGCGGCCTGAAAAACAAGTTCAAAAAGCGCGCGAGACTATGGATATCTACGCGCCGCTCGCGGGTCGGATGGGTATGCAATGGATGCGCGAAGAGCTTGAGGATCTTGCTTTCCGCGTTCTGAACTCCGAAGGCCGCCAGTCGATCATTCGCCGCTTTATCACCCTGCAACGTGAAACCGGCGACGTGATTCATCGGATTACCGGCGACATGCGGCACGAGCTGGAAAAGGCGGGCATCGAAGCCGAAGTGTTTGGTCGCGCCAAAAAGCCATATTCGATCTGGCGTAAGATGCAGGAAAAGGATCAGGGCTTTTCGCGCCTGTCCGACATCTACGGCTTTCGCATAATCACCCGGTCCGAGGAAGATTGCTATCGCACGCTGGGTGCCATTCACCAGCGCTGGCGCGCGGTGCCGGGTCGGTTCAAGGATTATATCAGCCAGCCGAAATCGAACGGATATCGCTCGATCCATACAACAGTTTCCGGCCGCGACGGGAAACGGGTCGAGGTTCAGATCCGCACCCGTCAGATGCATGATGTGGCAGAAACCGGCGTTGCAGCGCATTGGTCGTACCGCGACGGTGTCCGCTCGGAAAACCCTTTTGCCGTTGATCCGGCCAAGTGGATTGCGAACCTGACTGAACAGTTCGACAGTGAGGAAGATCACGAAGATTTCCTCGAAGCGGTCAAGTTGGAAATGTACTCGGACCAGGTGTTTTGCTTCACGCCCAAGGGTGATGTTGTCAAGCTGCCGCGCGGGGCTACGCCGATTGATTTCGCCTATGCGATCCATACGCGCATTGGACATGCCTGTGTTGGCGCCAAGGTGGACGGCATCCGTGTGCCACTGTGGACGCGGATCAAGAATGGTCAGTCGGTGGATGTAATTACCGCTGACGGCCAGACGCCTCAGGTAACGTGGCTTGAGATTGCGGTGACCGGCAAGGCCCGGACCGCCATTCGGCGTGCGCTGCGCGAGGTCGACCGCGAGCGGTTCATCAAGCTGGGCAAGGAACTTGCGCGTTCCGGTTTCGAACATGTCGGTCGAAAGGCTACCGACAAGGCGCTGGATACCGCTGCGAAACACCTGCGCCTGAAGGATCGTCACGAATTGCTGGCGCGTCTCGGCAGCGCCGAGCTGACGGCGCATGATGTGGTCAGCGCCGTTTACCCTGAACTTACCCAGGATGACGGTGATGCCATTTCTCCGCGCCGCGCGGTGATCGGCCTTGAACCCGGCCAGAAATTCGACCGCGCGCCTTGTTGTCAGCCTTTGCCTGGCGAACGCATCGTCGGCATTACCTATCGCGGCAAGGGCGTTGTGGTGCACGCAATCGATTGCGACCGCCTGTCCGAGTTCGAAAGCGAACCAGATCGCTGGGTTGATCTGCACTGGCATTCTGGCACGCACCCGGCCGTTCATGGTGCGACGCTGGACGTCACGATTGGCAATGATGCGGGGGTGTTAGGGCGCATTTGTACGTTGATAGGCGAGAAAAAGGCAAATATTTCGAACCTGGAATTCGTCGACCGCAAACCCGATTTTTACCGCCTTCTGGTCAGTGTCGAATTGCGTGACCTGGAGCAGCTGCATTCGCTCATGCTGATGCTCGAGGCCGAAAGCGACGTGGCGGCTGTAGAGCGGTATCGGGACAGGGCAAAAACCGCAGTAGCGGCTGGCTGAGAAGGGGTGATCAGGAGTGGTATTTAAGCGCCGAGACCGACGCTCGCCTGTCCAGATCGCGTCTGAATTCGTCTATCCCCGTGGTGGATGGACGCGGGCCTTTCACTACGTCAAGCATCGTGTTCGCAGGCTTCCGGATTCCCCCGAGCGCATTGCGCGTGGCATCGGGGCAGGCGTCTTTGCCTCATTCACTCCGTTCTACGGATTGCATTTTCTGGTCGCTGCTGTGGTGGCGCGGTTGCTGAACGGCAATATTCTGGCGGCACTGAGTGGAACATTCTTTGGCAACCCACTCACCTATGTGCCAATCGGTGTGGTTTGCCTGCAGACCGGGCATTTTCTGCTGGGAACCAAGTTCCACAAAGGCGACACGCATGGTCTGATGGGCAAGTTCACAGATGCAATGGGTGATCTGAAGAACAACTTTATTGCCATGTTCACCGACCGTGTCGCGGACTGGCATGGGCTCAGCATCTTCTATAACGAGGTGTTCTTTCCCTACATGATTGGCGGCGTTCTTCCGGGCATTTTGGCGGGTGTAATTTGCTCCTATCTCAGCTTGCCGCTGATCCGCACCTATCAGCAGCGCCGTCGCGACAAGATCAAGGCAAAGTTTGACGAAATCAAACGCTTGGCCGAAACAAAGCCTGCCGTTCCATTGATGAATGCCCTAGGTTCAGACCAGGGCCTTAAGAAGGATTCGAGCGATGTCTGACAACCACCTGCGTCTTGGCGTAAATATCGACCACGTGGCCACGGTTCGCAACGCGCGGGGCGGGGCCTATCCTGATCCGCTGCGTGCCGCCAAGCTGGCGGAAGAGGCCGG
This sequence comes from Ruegeria atlantica, assembly GCF_947495585.1. Classification (GTDB taxonomy): domain Bacteria; phylum Pseudomonadota; class Alphaproteobacteria; order Rhodobacterales; family Rhodobacteraceae; genus Ruegeria; species Ruegeria atlantica_G. The sequence continues at coordinate 163,669 of NZ_CANLZK010000009.1, forward strand.
GGCTGACGGCATTACCGCGCATCTGCGCGAAGACCGTCGCCATATCTCGGACGCTGATATCGATGGCCTGATGGAGGTCCTGTCGGTGCCGTTAAACTTTGAGATGGCCGCGACGCCCGAGATGCAGAAAATTGCCTTGCGGCATAAGCCGCATGCCGTTTGCATCGTCCCTGAAAAGCGCGAAGAACGCACCACCGAAGGCGGGCTGGAAGTCGCGCGCGAGGAAAACAAGCTGGCTCATTTTATCGCGCCGCTGCGCGATGCCGGGTGTCGTGTGTCGATCTTTATCGCTGCTGATCAGCGCCAGATCGAGGCCGCGCATCGTATCGGCGCTGAAGTGATCGAGCTGCACACCGGTGCCTATTGCGATGCCATGGCTGAGGGCCAGGCGGACAAGGCCAACAGTGAGTTGGAAGCCCTGCGCGAAATGTCCGCTTTTGCCCATTCACTGGGTCTTGAGGTCCACGCGGGTCACGGCCTGACCTATGACACCGTACAACCGATCGCGGCGTTCCCCGAAGTGCGCGAGTTGAACATCGGCCACTTCCTTATTGGCGAGGCGATCTTTCGCGGCCTCACGCCTGCCATGGCCGAGATGCGGCGTCTAATGGATGAGGCGCGCGGATGATCACGCCCGGTTTTGTTGCCATTTGGTTTGCCTGGCTGATGGCCGGTGGCTCTCCGGGGCCTGCAACAATGGGGATTGCCGGAACGGCAATGAACGAAGGTCGCCGCGCTGGCCTGGTGTTTGCTTTGGGCATTTGTGCTGGTTCTGCCGCTTGGGGCATCGCCGCAGCGCTGGGCCTGTCAGCAATCATGTTGGCAAATGCCTGGGTGTTCGAGGTCATCCGCTATGTGGGGGTGGCCTATTTAGGCTGGTTGGCGATCAAGGCGCTGCGCCGGGCGATGACGTCTGATGAGGTTGCTATGGGCAACCCTGTCACCGGCTCTTTTCGCACAATCTTTGCCAAGGGCGCGGCCATTCACCTGACCAACCCTAAGGCGATCCTGAGTTGGGGGTCGATCTATGCTATCGTCGCTCCGAATGATGCCAGCCTTTCGATGTTGTTGGGCTATTTCGCCATGCTCTATGCAGGATCTTTGCTGGTCTTCATCGGCTACGCCTTTCTCTTCTCTTCGGAACGCATGGTGCGAGCCTACCGCCGCGCCCGCCGCTGGTTCGATTTTGCATTTGCCGGGTTCTTTGGAGTGGCGAGTTACAAGATTTTGACGGTGCGGCTCTCATGATCCTCGGCATCGGCACAGATCTTGCAAATATCGACCGCATTCAGGGCACATTGGACCGGTTCGGGGATCGGTTCCGCAATCGCGTCTTCACCGAAATTGAACAGAGCAAAGCGGAACGTCGCGCTGATATTGCGGGAACATACGCCAAACGCTGGGCCGCAAAGGAGGCGTGCTCTAAGGCGTTAGGCACCGGTCTGGCCATGGGCATTGCCTGGAAGGATATGTCGGTGACCAATCTGCGCACCGGTCAGCCTGTGATGCATGTCACCGGGTGGGCGGCAGATCGGCTGAAAGAGATGACGCCCGAAGGGTATGAGGCCATCATCCACGTTACCCTGACCGACGATCACCCCTGGGCACAGGCATTCGTGGTGATCGAGGCGCGTCCGCTTCACGATGGCCCCGCGCAGCCTTGACTTGCCCTTAACTGACCCGCATGTAGCACCCCAACGAATAAACGACCGGAGAGCAGTATGGCCGAGGAAGCCAAAACAGGTAACGCCGTGTGGGAGACGATCAAAACCATCGTCTATGCCCTGCTGATCGCGGGCGTCTTCCGCACGATCCTGTTTCAGCCGTTCTGGATTCCGTCGGGCTCGATGAAGCCCACCTTGTTGATCGGGGATTTCCTGTTCGTCAACAAAATGTCTTACGGTTATTCCTACGCGTCCTGTCCCAGCCTGATCATCCCAAGCGTCGGCCTGAATGTTGACGCCGAAGACCTCTGCGGCTGGATGCAAAGCGATGAAAACACCCGTATCTGGGGTGGTGACCCCGAACGCGGTGACGTCATTGTTTTCCGCCACCCGGTTAGCGGCCGCGATTACATCAAACGCCTGATCGGTCTGCCCGGGGATCGCATTCAAGTGCGGGACGGTCAAATTATTCTGAACGGCACAGCCGTACAACAAGAACCTGATGGCGTGTTCACCGAAGTCGCCGAACCACAAGGCTCGCAAGGTTTGCGCCCGCGCTGCGAAAACGGTCCTGTCGGCTTTGGCGGTGACTGCGAAAAATCGCGGATGATCGAAACCTTGCCAAACGGTGTGTCCTACGAAGTGCTGAACATCGGCAACCAGGCGGCTGACAATACCGGCATCTACACGGTTCCCGAAGGGCATTACTTCTTCATGGGGGACAACCGCGACAACTCCAGCGACAGCCGCGTGCCACAATCCGCAGGTGGCGTTGGCTATGTGCCTTACGAAGACCTGATCGGGCGGGCTGATCGCATCCTTTTCTCATCCGCTGGCCGGTCGATGCTGTTCTTCTGGACATGGCGCGGGGATCGCTTCTTTAAGGCGGTCAATTGAAGCTTTCGACCGAGATAAAGGCGTTCCAGCAGCGTCTGGGGTACGAATTCTCGAACCCTGAACTGCTGGTGCGCGCACTGACTCATGGATCGGTCTCGTCCTCGACACGACCCGACAATCAGCGGTTGGAGTTTCTGGGCGATCGGGTTCTGGGTCTAGTCATGGCAACCGCCCTACTGGAGGCCGACAAAAAAGCATCCGAAGGGCAGTTGGCCCCTCGGTTCAACGCGTTGGTCCGCAAAGAGGCCTGCGCCGATGTGGCTCGGCAAATCGATCTTGGCGTGGTGCTGAAACTGGGTCGGTCCGAGATGCTGTCAGGCGGGCGCCGCAAACAGGCCCTGCTGGGTGATGCGATGGAGGCTGTGATCGCCGCAATCTATCGCGATGCTGGTTTCGAGGCTGCGCGCGACGTCATCCTGCGACTGTGGGGGGATCGTGTCCACAACGTTGAAGCGGATGCGCGGGACGCCAAAACATCGCTGCAGGAATGGGCGCAGGCGCGTGGGCAAAAACCGCCCGCTTACATCGAAGTCAAACGCAGCGGTCCCGACCACGCCCCGGTGTTTACCATTGCCGCACGATTGCAGGACGGGGCCGAGGCTCAGGCGACGGCGGGGTCGAAACGCCAGGCGGAACAAGCTGCCGCAAAAGCGCTACTGGATCAATTGAAATAACAAAGCTTCGCAACCCCTTTATGTCACAATTCTCAATCTAACTTGAGGCCTATGGCAGACCTCGGGTCGCAGTCGTATCTGAAGGTCATCCGCTTTGGCACTTACTTGTGAGCATTGGGTCAAAGCGAAACAGATACAATGATTTGAGGCATTCAAATGCAAAGCGCAAAACTGACCACCGTGAATATCGGCTCTCTGTTTATCGCCGGTTTTATCGCCACGATCGCCTTCGATTTCTGGGGGCAGGTTGTCAGCCCCGGCATCGGCTGGGCCAATCTTTCACCGGAAGGGCTGGCCCAGAGCCTGTTGTCCAGTCTCGGCCTGCCCAGCAATGCGTTTCTGGGCTTTTTCGTGCATTTCTATCTTGTGGGCCTGATTGCGTACCCGCTGGGGTGGTTTCTGATCTTCAAACCGATCTGGGTTAAGGTACTTGGCCCCGTTCATATGTTTGTGGCCTCGGCTTTTTACGGGTTTGGTCTCTGGGTTTTTGCTTTGGGTGGTATCACGACCTTGTCCGGTCTGCCGACCTTCTTGAACTTCTCGGCGATCACTTGGGTCGCACTAATCGGGCATGTTCTTTACGGGATCGTCATGGTTGCCGTCTTGCGCTTGATTGAGCGCCAGAACGCATGAAATGCCTGGGGGGCGTCTAGCACGCCCCTCAGACCACCCGGATAAATCCAGTCAGCCCGGTCTTTTGGTGCTCGATGACATGACAGTGGAACGCCCAGTCGCCCGGGTTATCAGCGACCAGCGCGATCTCGGCAACCTCGTCCTTTAGCAACAGCATCGTGTCGGTCATCAGAGGCGGCAGTTGGCGCAGGTTCGACCGTATCGGCACAAAAGCCAACCCGTGCAAGTGGATCGGGTGCAAGTTAGGGGATTCATTTCGTAGCCGCAGGACATAGCTTTTGCCCATTTCCAGCGTTGCCAAAGGCCCAACACCCTGCGCCGCGTCACCGGGCCAGGGTTTGCGGTTGATGGACCAGAAGTTATACCCCAGCGAGCCGCAGAACCCGTTTTTGGGTTCACCACCTTCGGGGGTCCAGCCAAAAACAAACTCGTGCAGCTCGGAATTGGTCAGATCGGGTTTCGCGACCGGGTTGGCGGGTAGAGGGCGCAACTCTTGCAGGTCCCGCGATGCCGATGGCCCGATTGCGCGCAGCTGTGCCATAGGTTTATGCGGCTGACCCGGCAGTTTGGCCATCAGGGCAACGCTGCGCCCCTCGTCGCCGGGCATTGCTACCGCAAAATCCACACGCTGACCGGGCCCGACAAGAAGTGGCTCATCAGCGCTGGGCATCGGGATGTCAATCTCAAGCGGATGGCCATCCCAAGCGATAATCCGTGCATCGCCGCCCTCAAGATGCAGTTTGTAGATACGCGTTGTGTCCGTATTTACGACTCGCAGTCGCACTAGGCTGCCTGCGGCATGATCGTAGATAGCACCCTGCACCCAGTTGGCGGTGTGGACATTGCCAAAGGTCCCGGCCCGTGCGGCGCCGCGCTGGGTATAGGCGGGCAGGAACGCGCCATCTTCATCCAGCCGAAAATCACGCAGGTTGATCACCTGTTCGCTGTCAAAACCGGGGTCTTCGGGTTCTGCAATCACCATGACGCCGGTCAGGCCATGGGCCATCTGCTCCATCGTCATACAATGCGGATGATACCAGTAGGTGCCTGCATCGGGCGGGGTGAATTCGTAGTTGAACATCTCACCTTCACCCAATGGCATTTGGGTCAGGTAAGGCACTCCGTCCATGTTGTTCGCGATCCGCATCCCGTGCCAGTGCATTGCCGTATATTCCGACTGCGTATTGCGCACGGGTAACCGCATCATTTCCCCCTGCTTGCCATGCAATACCGGCGGCGGTGCGTTAGGGGACAGGCTGACCATTCCGGTCGTCACCGTATCCCGCAGGGCAAAGCTTGCTGGTTGAATGGTCAACTCCGGCGCGCTTTGCGCCAATCCGAAACTGCCCAGACCCAGCGCGCCGGCAGCGGCGCCGCTGCCCAAAAGAAACTCGCGACGTTTCATGTCTTGCCTCATTTTCCGATGGTAGCCTGGCTGGATTTGGCGCGGCTTGGAATAGGCGTGCCACCAATTTTGCATGACCGCAATGCGACAAATCCCTCTGGCCCGCGCGGCCTTTCTGCTATAGGGGTGCGCACTTGCAACCAGGAACGCCAGACACATGACCACACGCGCCGGATTTATCGCCTTGATCGGAGAGCCCAACGCAGGCAAATCCACCCTGCTGAACCGCATGGTCGGGGCCAAGGTTTCGATCGTGACGCATAAGGTTCAGACGACCCGTACCCGCATTCGCGGTGTGGCAATGGAAGGCGATGCGCAGCTGGTCTTTGTAGACACACCCGGCCTGTTCAAACCGCGTCGTCGTTTGGATCGCGCCATGGTTGCCGCGGCCTGGGGCGGAGCGGCGGATGCCGATGTCGTCGTTCTGATGATCGAGGCGCATCGCGGCATCACCGAAGGGGTCGAGCGTATCCTCGAAGGTCTGGAAGAGATCGGTCAGGGCCGAAAGGTTGCGCTGGCGATCAACAAGATCGACAAAGTCCAGTCTGAGGTGCTGCTGGCCCTGACAAGTGACTTGAACGCACGCTACCCGTTTTCCGAAACCTTTATGATTTCCGCCGAAAAGGGCTATGGCGTTGACGATCTGCGCAAATGGCTGGCTGCGGAGTTACCCGAAAGCCCGTGGCTGTATCCCGAAGATCAGATCGCCGATCTGCCCCTGCGCATGATCGCGGCAGAGATGACGCGCGAGAAACTGACCCTGCGCCTGCATCAGGAACTGCCCTATCAACTGACGGTCGAGACCGAAAACTGGGAAGAGCGCAAAGACGGCTCTGCCAAGATCGACCAGATCATCTATGTCATGCGCGACGGTCACAAAGGCATCGTGCTGGGCAAAAAGGGCGAGACGATCAAGGCGGTCAGCCAAGCCGCGCGGGCCGAGCTGGAAGAGTTCCTGGACCGCAAGATACATCTGTTCCTGCAGGTCAAAGTGCGCCCGAACTGGCTGGAGGAATCCGAGCGTTACTCGGAAATGGGTCTGGATTTCAAAGACGGTAATGCATGACTCGCCTGACGGCTGATTTCTGGGTCCACGCATATCTGGCGCGGCTGCGTTTTCAGGAAATCCCGGCTTTTGTCGTGGCCCATGGCGACGACACGGCGGGTGCAGTGCTTGTCAAACTAAACACTCTGGACGGGCACGCCGTGGCGTTACAACGCAGCTTTGATCTAATGAGCGGTGAACGTAAATGGGTCGAGCTTTCCTCTGGCGCAGAAAAAGAAGTCGACGAAGCCATCACCCGGCAACGCAGTTTTGACCCTGACCTTTGGGTGATCGAGGTTGAAGACCGACAAGGGCGTCATCTGCTGGGCGAAGAGGGATTGGACTAGCCCGCGGTTCAACGAGTCTTGGTCGCTCGGACCAAAACGTCTATTTTACCCACACTATGTCGGCGAGGATCGCCGCACCGTTTGAATGGATAATGGGTGTATGTATGGCCGAAACACTCGCTGAAAAGCTTGAAAAATCAGAACTGGGTCATTGGATGCAGCGGTTTGAGGGCTTCATGGTCTTCATAGGCGTTGTCGGCCCTTTTGCCACGCTGCCGCAGCTGATCAAGCTGTACTTCACGCATTCACAACACGCGACCGGCCAGTCTCTGCTGTCTTGGTCGCTCTTTGCTGTGCTGTCATTCTTATGGTTCGCCTACGGGCTGGTGGTCGGCAAGCTGCCTATTTATGTGGGCAACGGTATCTCGATGGTGCTGAACCTCCTGATGGTTCTGGGCATCCTGATCCACGCCGGTTTAACGTTTTGACCGGCCGCCACGATCCGGTGCCAAGACGTCACCAGCCGCTGCTTTTATGCGTGATATCGTGCCCGGTCGTGGCCAATGTCTCACCGGCGAATTGCTTCACTTTGGGTGCGAAGGCCTGAAAATAGGGTTGCGACTGCACGTGCGCCAATGTCTCTGCGCTGTCCCAGCGGCCCCAGTGAACCCGGGACTTTCCGTCATCAGCGATCGCAACCTGATAGGTGAATTTTCCAGCCGCCTCAGGGTCGGCGTTGATTGCCTCGATAAATGTGCGGATGGTGGCCTGCCATTCGGCTTCGTTGCCATCGAAGGAATATGTAATGGTTATGCCTCGCATCGTGACCTCCTGTTTAACTATGTTGTTAAATAAAGGATGGCAACCCCGCGTTGTCAAGGAAACGAGATTGGTAACTTATTGACCATAGATGGGAGTTGCTGCGCAATCTCAGGTCTTTTCTGGCGGCCATCGTTTCGGTGGTGAGCAAAAACCAGTGCGCAGGGTCTGTCTTCGACTTCGCTGTCACACTCTACAATTCAGTTCCCTTCAATTATTTGATCGTGTCCGACAGAATGCTATCTGAGGATGTGTCCTTGCCCCTATCGAGTTGAAAAAAAGATGAAAACCTTCACTTTGGCCTGCTGTTCAACGATCCTTGTCTTGGGCATGGTGACTTCGCCCACCTTTGCGCAGCAGAGGTTGGGATGGGTCTATCAAATCGATGGGTTGACCGCTTATCAAAGCAACGCGGACCTGAGTGAAGGCGGGGAGTTCTCGGCCAGCCGCGCGTTTTTGCGAACAACCGCTTTGTATAATCTGAATGGTGGAACCTCGGTTGGGCTGTCAGCAAGCATCGGCAGGTTCGATTACAACTTTAGTCAGGCGGATAACCAACCGTGGGAGGACATCCGCGACATCAGAATCTCTGTTCCACTTCGATTTCGTGCCGGCAATACTGCAAGCGTTTTCGTGTCACCGCAGGTCCGCTGGGACTACCAGAGCGGCGCTGATGCGGCGGACGGCAGAACTTATGGTGTCTTTGCTGGTATTGCCTGGAAGTTAAGCGAGAGCCTGACCATCGGCCCTGCGTTTGGAGCGTTTTCGCAGTTCGAAGACGATGATATCGATTTTTTTCCGGCGCTTCTGGTGGATTGGGATATCAATGACCGTTGGAACCTGAATACCGGCTCGGGGATTGGCGCAACGCAGGGGCCGGGGTTGACACTCAGCTATGCGCTGAATGACACGATGACCCTCGGCCTTTCTGCTCGCTCTGAGCGCATTCGGTTCCGGCTTGACGAGGAAGGGCTGGCCCCAAACGGGATAGGCGAAGACAAAAGTATTCCAGTGGTGGTTTCCTTTGGCTACAATCCCAATCCCGGCATTTCGCTGAATGTTTTCGCAGGCGCTGAATTGGATGGGCGTCTTACACTGGATGATGCGAACGGCACGGAACTCAGCCGCCAAAACTATGAAACCGCGCCGTTGGTCGGGGTGGCCTTCAGGGCCCGGTTCTAATCCCAAAGACCAGTTGGATGCCTGCCCCCTTGCGGATGTTTCCGCCTTGCGATCTGTTGCAAACCGGGGGCGAGCCTGAGACGAAAGGAGCCTGATTTGGACTGGCGCGATCACGGCATCCTTCTGACGTCTCGTCGGCATGGCGAAACGGCGGCGATTATCGAGGTCTTCACCGAAGGCCACGGTCGTCATGCAGGCGTCGTACGCGGAGGGACCAGTCGCAAGATTGCCCCGATCCTGCAACCCGGGGCACAACTGGATGTTCTGTGGCGGGCGCGGTTGGAAGAACATCTTGGCGCTTTTCAGGTTGAACCTTTGCGTTCACGCGCAGCGGCGGCGTTTTCGGGGCGGATGGCGCTGGCAGGGTTGAACGCGTCCGTTGCGCTGTTGTCCTTTTGCCTGCCCGAGCGTGAACCGCATCCAGCGATCTACAAACAGACCGAACAGTTGTTGGATCTGCTGGGGCAGGACGAAATCTGGCCGCTGGCTTACCTGCGCTGGGAATTGGCGTTGCTTGAAGAATTGGGTTTTGGCCTGGACCTGTCGGCCTGTGCCGTGACCGGGGCGGCGGATGGGTTGGTCTATGTCTCACCCAAGACCGGTCGAGCCGTTAGTGCCGATGGTGCTGGCGAATGGGCGGATAAGCTGTTGCCCCTGCCACCCTGTTTGCGCGGTGAGGGGCAAGCACCGGACGCTGAGATTGCCGCAGGGTTTAAAACCACCGGTTACTTTCTGGAACACCATCTTGCCCCGTCCCTGGGGCATAACCCCTTGCCGGATGCGCGGGCAAGATTTGTGGATCAGTTCACTCGGCGGCTTTGAACACCATTTCGTGCCCGTCATCATTGCGTAGTATCAGCAAGTCGCCCGATACTTCGGACTGCGTCATCGCAATCAGCGCAGCGAAATAGAAGCCTTCGGCCTCAAGCCCGGCACAGGCCGCACGTGTTGCGGTCAGGTCCATAATCTCGAACCAGGGGTAGGGCGCGTTCAGGGTGCCGCTATAATTGTTGCAAGGGGCGTTACCCGCGATCTTGCCCTCTTCGGGGAACCGTAACATTGCGCTGGCCTCTAAAGGCTGTCCGTCGATTTCCTGCAGCACCCAAGTCTGGTCCGCGGCGCCGTAGGCGGCAACAGATTCGTCCCTGTCGCATTGAAACAGGCCAATCAAAGGCAGTGTCAGGATCAGACGCATCATTCGGGTGTCTTACTTTCTTACTGGTGCCGAGGGAACCGGCGAAGCCAGATTAGTAGGGGATCTCGCCGCTGATAAGCTCTTCGCGAACGTCCAGGCGCGGCCTCCAGTTGTATCTGGTGTCTTCGCTTACCTGATCCCAGAACAGCGCACCGCTGTTGCGCCATGGGTCAAGGATAATGCCGTCCTTCATCGTATCGCCCTTGGCGCTGATTGCTGCTGAGTGGTGGATGATCCGGAACGCGGTTGGCGGCGAGGTGGCCCAGTGGATGTCCAAAGTGCGGAAGTTCTCTTGCTGCAGGCGGCGGCTCATGGCCTGCGCCCAGTCGTTGCACAATCCCTTTTCCCGGAACCCGTTGATGACCTTGGCGTTATGGATAATCGCCGGGTCTGTGACGTTCCAATCCCGTTTCAGTTGCTGCGAATAAGTGTAGGCGATGCTGGCGGCCTTTTGTGCCTCGGCCGGATCGACTTGGGGTCCAAGGTTTTCGATCGCCAGTGCCAGCTCGTCTATCTCGGTGTAGCCCGCCACAGGCTGGATTGTGGCGCATCCGCCCAGTATCAGGGCTGCAACGGTCGCCCAAAGCGCAAAAAATAGTCGGGTCATTCTGTCATCACCATCCTTGGGCCCGGTCTTGGTCGCAGCGTGCCCTAAAGGGGTTTCAACAAAAAGCAAAGGGGGAAGTTTTTTCGATTGAGGATCAGAAAGGTCTCTATCCTGTCACAGAGCAGATGGCATGAATTTCAAACTGGGGTTCGGAACAAAGAAAATGACCCGGCACAAGACCGGGTCTAGTTGGGGAAACGGGATGCCTAATTCCGGTTAGCCCAGCAAACGCCGTGCAATAACCTGTGCCTGAATTTCGGCAGCCCCTTCAAAAATATTTAGAATGCGCGCGTCACACAGAACGCGGCTGATCTTGTACTCCAGCGCAAAACCGTTGCCGCCATGGATTTGCAGACCGTTATCCGCCGCAGCCCAGGCCACACGAGCGCCAAGCAGCTTGGCCATGCCGGCCTCAAGGTCGCAGCGGTGACCGTGATCTTTTTCCCAGGCTGAGAAATAGGTCAGCTGACGGGCGATCATGATTTCGACCGCCATCATGGCCAGTTTGCCGGACACACGGGGGAAGTTGATCAGCGACTTGCCGAACTGTTTGCGGTCCTGCGCGTATTGCATCGCGATATCCAGCGCGCTTTGGGCCACACCAATGGCGCGGGCAGCGGTTTGAATGCGCGCGCTTTCGAAGGTTTCCATCAGCTGTTTAAAGCCTTTGCCTTCTTCACCGCCCAACAGGTTCTCGCCTTTGACTTTGAAACCGTCAAAGCCCAGCTCGTATTCTTTCATCCCGCGATAGCCCAGAACTTCGATCTCACCGCCGGTCATGCCGGGCGTGGGGAAGGGGTTCTCGTCTGTGCCCGGGGTCTTTTCCGCAAGGAACATGGACAGACCGCGGTGATCGGCGGTGTCCGGGTTGGTCCGGGCCAGCAGCGTCATCACATGGGTACGTGCCGCGTGGGTGATCCAGGTTTTGTTGCCGGTGATCTCATAGTCACCGTCCGCGTTCTTGACCGCACGTGCACGCAGGCTGCCCAGATCCGAGCCAGTGTTTGGTTCGGTGAAAACGGCTGTCGGCAGAATTTCGGCGCTGGCCAGTTTAGGCAACCAGTTGGCTTTTTGTTCATCGGTGCCGCCCGCGATGATCAGCTCGGCCGCGATCTCGGAGCGTGTACCAAGAGAGCCCACGCCGATATAACCGCGCGACAATTCCTCGGACACGACGCACATCGAGGCTTTGGACAAGCCGAAGCCGCCAAATTCTTCGGGGATGGTCAGGCCAAAGACACCCATTTCCGCCAGTTCCTCGATGACTTCCATCGGGATCAGTTCGTCTTTGAGGTGCCAATCATGAGCGTGGGGCTCGACCTTTTCGACCGCATAGCGGCGGAACTGGTCGCGGATCATCTCGAGTTCTTCATCCAGGCCTGAGGCGCCGAACATAGTGGCACCGGCCTGATCTTCCATCAGAGCAACCAGCCGTGTGCGGGCGGCCTGAGAATTGGCCTGTGCCATCAGCGTTTGAATTTCGGGGATCTGAAATCCGGAAAGCGCGTCCCAGCCAAGACCCATGTCCTGCAGGCGCACGACTTCGCCCTGGTTCATCGGAATGCCGCCCGCAACCTGGTGCAGGTATTCGCCAAAGGCGATTTGGTGCAGCAATTGTTCGATCTCGCCGAACTTGCCATCGGCCTCCAGCGCCTCGGCCCAGCGTTGCATCTGTTTTAGGGACTGAGAATATGTGGCCAGCCATGACAAGCCATGGGCGGCAGTTTGATTGGCTTCGATCAAGGCACCGGATACACGGCCATCAGCGGAAACCATACCGCGCACCGTCTCACGCGCACGCTCAAACACTGTTTGAACGGCGGGTGCGGCCGCACGGGTCAGCGTCAGAAGATCGGGCAAAATCGCAGGTGTCGTCATCTGGGTCATATCCTGTCCGTCATGGGCCATGAATCGTGTCCTTTTCTCGTGTCGTCTGGTCATATCATGCTGCACGTGCAGCGCAACAAAAATACGTATTACGTTGCGAAAAAGTTCTAATATTTCTCGAGCGTTTTTGCAGTGCAGCGCCCGTCAGGAATGATATCAGGGGGCCATGACATTGTTTTCTTTACTACCTCCACAGGATCTTCTGCTGGCTCTGAGCATTGCGTTTCTGGCTGGGTGGGTCAAAGGTATCGTCGGTTTTGCCATGCCGATGGTTATGGTTTCAGGGTTGAGTGTCTTTCTACCGCCCGAGCTGGCCATCGCGGGTCTGATCCTTCCGACACTGGTAACTAATGTCTTTCAGGCTTTGGGACAGGGTGTTTCCGCGGCCGTGTCGTCGGTCAGGGAGTTTCGCATCTTTTTAATCGTGGGTTTGGTGTTCCTTCTGGCCGGAGCCAAGCTGGTCACTTTGGTACCGACATCGACCTTCCTGTTGATGATTGGCGTTCCGGTCACGTTCTTTGCCTTGATCCAGGTCCTGGGTGTGAAGTTGGCGCTGAAAGAACCATCGGCCCGTGTAGAGGTTCTCATTGGGGCCGTCGCAGGATTTGTCGGTGGTATGTCTGGTATTTGGGGGCCGCCAACAGTGGCGTACCTGACGGCCCTGAACACGCCGAAAGCCGTGCAAATGCGGGTGCAGGGGGTTATCTATGGGCTGGGCGCAATTGCCTTGATGGTCGCCCATTTGGGATCAGGTATCCTGCGGGCCGACACCGCGCCGTTTTCGGCTGCCCTGATCGCTCCGGCAGTGATCGGAATGTGGGTGGGCATGCAGTTGCAATCGAGAATCGATCAGGCGCTTTTTCGCAAAGTGACTTTGGTTGTGCTGTTGGTCGCTGGATTGAACCTGCTGCGCCGCGGTCTGATGGGTTAAGTTCTGCGGTCCATAAACCGAAACGTGAAATAAAGCCCCAGCATCAGGAAAAACAGCCCCGAGATATCGCCGATCAGAAAGGCGATGTACTCTACCCCTGCGCTGCCAAAGCTCATGTTTGTCATGGCGGATGCCAGGAACGACGTGATCACGCCGACACCCATGACGCACAGCCAGCAGGGTTTGCGATCGGGTCTGGGAAACAAGTCCCAACCTGCCCATTTGAGCAGGTAGAACACGGTAGGAACCGTTGTGACCGCGATGATAATTGCCAACAAGCGGCTGGGTAAAAAGACATCCGCACCCCCCAGGAATGCGAAAACTGCAAAGACGCCCGGCAACAATGCGAAAATCGCGCGCCACCCCAGTAACCACGCTGCCAGGACCCTTACCCCGTGAGGTAGGAACAGCAGGCTGGCCCGGCTTGGGTATTCAGGAAAGAACACGTTTTGCAGCGGCATCAAGACCTCAAAGGTGAGGAATGATGCAACTATGTAAGCCAGTGAGGCGAAGAAAGTGTCAGAGGCCCATCTGCGCACGATTATTAGCCATCAACACGCAGGTTGGCGGTGTCACCTAGGCGCATGTACGATATACCGCCCCCGGTTGGCATTGCCGCTTTGGGACAGATAGCCTTTTTGGACCAGAGATTTCAGCGCGCGGAAAAATGTCGGACGCGAGACGCTCTGAACAAGGGTGTGCTCGATCAAACCGAATGTGCGGACTTCCTGATCGGCTTTCGACAGTTCCTCGGCCGCGTAGTAAATGTCACGCTCAACCGGAGAAAGTTGTTCCAGTCCAAGGGTCCGTTCCATACTCTGCATCAATTTGCGAAGTTCGGTCAGTTTCGAGATTTCCGTCATTTGCCTACCTGTTGTTTTCCTTGCCGCCTTTCGCGCTGAAGCGAAAGTTAGAGACTTGTGGAAACTGAAATTTTCCAGCATGTCTCATATTGACACCCATCCCCGATGGATTAGACTAGATACTTGATTAGGTTGCTCAAATCGCGAATGTGAGTGCGCGCTCATGAGTGTCCCCAAGGTCTTTTTCTTCACGCCCGGTGCGCAAGCGCCGGGCTTTTTCGTCATAATGACACAGTGAAGTACTGCAATCTGCTGCAGCGAGCAACGAATTTGTATATGCATTGCGCATTATACAACCACAGGAAGATTGCAGAGAGGTTACTCGCCTGGGCAAAAGAAAAGGGGGCGAAAAGCCCCCCCTTTGAATTCAACCGATTGCTACGGCTTTGATGTCATCATCAATAAAGGGCAGGTACTGATCAAAGTTCTCTGCAAACATCTGCACCAGTTTTTCAGCCTGCTTGTCGAATGCGGCCTGGTCATCCCAGGTGCGTCGCGGATCCAGCAGAACTTCGGCCACGCCGGGAACGGATACCGGGACGTCAAAGCCGAAATTGGCGTCTTTGCGGAACTCGGCGTCGCGCAGCGATCCTTCCAAGGCAGCTGTCAGCAACGCGCGGGTTGCGCGGATCGGCATACGGCTGCCAACACCATAGGCACCACCGGTCCAGCCGGTGTTCACCAGCCAGCAAGTCGCACCATGCTGGGCGATCTTGTCGCGCAACAGGTTGCCATACTCTTCCGGGCGACGCGGCATGAAGGGCGCGCCAAAGCAGGTTGAGAAGGTGGGCTGAGGCTCGGTGACGCCACGCTCTGTTCCCGCCACTTTCGAAGTGAAGCCCGAAAGGAAGTGGTACATCGCCTGCGCCGGGGTCAGCCGTGCGATCGGAGGCAGAACACCAAATGCATCACAGGTCAGCATGATGATGTTCTTGGGGTGCCCACCCAGCGCGCTGCTCGAGGCGTTCGAGATATACTCCAGCGGATAGGCGCAGCGCATGTTCGCGGTCAGCGAGTCATCCTCGAAATCCAGTTCCTTGGTTTCGGGATCGAAGACCATGTTCTCGATCACAGTGCCGAATTTGCTGGTGGTCGCGTAGATCTCCGGCTCGGCTTCGGCGTTCAGATTGATGGTCTTGGCATAGCAACCGCCTTCGAAGTTGAAGGTGCCGCGATCCGACCAGCCATGCTCGTCATCGCCGATCAACGTGCGGGCAGGGTCTGCCGACAGGGTGGTCTTGCCGGTGCCGGACAGGCCAAAGAACACTGCGGTGTCGACCGGGTTGCCAACAGCGTGGTTGGCCGAACAATGCATCGGCATCACGCCTTTTTCAGGCAGCATGTAGTTCAGCAGGGTGAAAACCGATTTCTTGTTCTCGCCCGCGTATTCCGTACCGCCGATCAGGATCATCTTGCGGTCGAAGTTCAGCGCAATCACGGTCTCACTGTGGCAGCCATGCTTGGCCGGGTCGGCCTGGAAGCTGGGGCAGTTGATGACGGTGAAATCTGCAATGAACTCTTCAAGGTCTTCGCGATCCGGACGGCGCAGCAAGTGGCGGATAAACAGGTTGTGCCATGCCAGTTCGGTGACCATGCGCACATTGATCGAATAGGCGGGATCGGCGCCGCCGACGAGATCCTGCACGAAATAATCACGGCCCTTCATATGCTCGAGCATATCGGTATACAGCGCGTCAAAACCCTCGGGGGTCATCGCGGCGTTGTTTTCCCACCAGATGGTATCGGCAACACTGTCGGTTTTGACGACGTGTTTGTCCTTGGGCGAGCGGCCGGTGAATTTGCCGGTGGTAACCAGGAAGGCTCCGCCATTGCCAAGAGTGCCTTCGCCGCGCTTCAGCGCCTCTTCGATCAGCGCCGGTTCCATGAAGTTGTAATAGACATTGCCCAGACCCTCGATGCCCTGATCTTCGAGGCGGAATTGCGGGTTAACCCGTCCAGATGTCATGCGTTTCTTCTCCTGTGGCGGCGCGCCGGCAGTTGGGCCGGGGGCGCTCTTGGGGCAGTATACCGGGAAAAACCGGCGGATGCGCGGGTCTTAACATGGTCGTTTGGGGCATGAACAGGACGGTTTGGCGCAGTTAGCGCAACCAAGTCAAAGTTTAGCGCCACCACTAATTTCCCGCCAGAAAACAAGGCGCTTTTACGCGCGTTTTAACGGCTTTTTTGCCGCATCTGTGTGACAACAATCGCACGATTCGCAGATACGGATTGATTCGCGGCCATAAAAACGACAAAGATGCCCTACTAATAAGCGAATTATTGCGTGAGTGAGCAGGAATAGGGGTTAACCCGATGTCGAAGATTGCATTGGTGGACGACGACAGAAATATTCTGACGTCCGTATCCATGACGCTCGAAGCCGAAGGGTTCGAGGTTGAGACTTATAATGATGGGCAGGCAGCGCTGGACGCTTTCAACAAGAAACTGCCCGATATGGCTGTTCTGGACATAAAGATGCCACGGATGGACGGGATGGACCTGTTGCAGCGGCTGCGGCAGAAAACCCAGATGCCGGTGATTTTCCTTACATCCAAGGACGACGAAATTGACGAGGTTCTCGGCCTTCGCATGGGCGCGGACGACTACGTCAAGAAGCCTTTTTCTCAGCGTCTATTGGTTGAACGCATCCGCGCACTGCTGCGCCGGCAAGAGGCGACAACTGGCGATGTGACAACCGCCAACACAGGTGACGCCAAGGTGATGGAGCGCGGCGATCTGCGGATGGATCCCCTGCGCCACGCTGTCAGCTGGAAGGGTTCGGACGTTTCTTTGACCGTCACCGAGTTTCTGTTGTTGCAAGCGTTGGCTCAGCGTCCGGGTTTTGTCAAAAGCCGCGATCAGCTGATGGATGTGGCTTATGACGATCAGGTCTATGTGGACGACCGTACGATCGACAGTCACATTAAGCGACTGCGCAAGAAAATGCGCGCCGCAGATCCCGAGTTTTCGGCGATCGAAACACTGTACGGAATTGGGTACAGGTACAACGAAGAATAGGCGTGGCCATATACTAGGGGTAACCGGGTCTCGTGCGCGATACAGAACAAGCCAGCGAATTGCGGGACGGTGATGTCGTTCTGGGGGATGATTGGGTCATCCCACAGGATCCCGAGTCAGCCGAACTTCGGCACGCGCGCCGCCGGCGCGGCCTGTTTGCAATGCGCGGCTCGCCGCTTGCGCGCAAGATCATCACGCTCAACTTGATCGCCTTGGTGACGCTGGTCACCGGGTTGCTATATCTGGACGATTCCCGCGATGAGCAGGTTCAGCAGACCGCGCGCAACCTGATCGGGGATGCGCAACTGGTCAGCAACGTGTTCGAAGCACAACTGCGCCAAACAGCGTCCGGCCTGTCGCAGGATGCCGGCGCACTGGACGTAAAGGACACGCTGGAGGGCCTCACCCTGCCCCAAGGGGGCGAAGTCTTTGTCTATGACGAGCGGGGAACTCTGATTGGATGGGCGCGTGGCGCAGCATCCGAGCAGGCGCTGTTGGCGTCCGAGTCCGAGGTTCAGACCGGCAGTACCTTGATCAGCGACGCCTTGAACGCCGTGTGGACGGGCTTGTCGCGCGTGTTCACCACCACAGAACCCAGCGAAGCGCCTACATTGGCGCAACGGGTCCAGACCATAGTTCCCGGCGCGCTGCAGGGGCAGATGCAGGTGCAAGCCGTAAAGGATGATTTTGGCGAAACGGTCATCGTTGCAGCCGCCCCGATCCTGCAAGATGGCGTCGCGGTAGGGGCCGTTGCCATGGCCGGTCCATCCGGGGAAATTGACGCCCTCGCCCGTCGCGAGCAGGAGCGCATCCTTCAGATGTTTGTTGTCGCGCTTCTTGTGTCGATCGGACTTAGCCTTGTTCTCGCCTCAACCATCGCAAACCCGTTGGCGGATCTTGCGGCAGCCGCCGAACTGGGTAAGGACCGGGGCGCCGGAGTGAACCCCGGCCGTATCCGCATCCCCGACCTGACCGCGCGTCCGGATGAAATCGGTCTGCTAAGCCGCGCGCTGCGGGGCATGGTGACCGCGCTGTACAACAGAATTGACGCGAACGAACAGTTCGCCGCTGATGTCGCGCACGAAATCAAGAACCCTCTGGCCAGCCTTCAATCTGCTGTGGGAACGTTACGAATGGTCAAACGCGATGACCAACGTGAAAAACTGATGGGTGTGATCGAACATGACGTTCGCCGCCTGGACCGTCTGGTCAGCGATATCTCGAACGCGTCCCGTCTGGATGCCGAGCTGGTCAAGGAAGAAGAACAGCCGTTTGATCTGGTGAAGCTGGTTGGAAATATCAGCCAGCATCTGGGTGAAGATGCACGGGCCAAGGGGATCGACTATATAACCGATCTGCCGTCCAATCCGATCATAATCAACGGGCTGGAGGCGCGACTGGCGCAGGTCTTTGTCAACCTGATCGCCAATGCCACCTCGTTTTGCGAGGAAGGCGATGCGATTCGTGTCTGGGTCCGGCGGCGCGAAAACAGGGTGCTGGTCGTGGTCGAGGACACCGGTCCCGGTATTCCGGAGCAGGCCCTGACCAAGGTCTTCAAAAGATTCTATTCCGAGCGTCCCGCCGAGCACTTCGGAAATAACTCGGGCCTGGGGTTGGCAATCTCCAAGCAGATTGTCGAAGCGCATGGTGGTGTGATCTGGGCCGAAAACATCCGGCCAACCGATGCCGATATCACCTCGGACCCACTAGGCGCGCGCTTTGTAGTCGGTTTGCCCGTGTAAATCATGAGTGCCCCGTCAATCTATGATCTGGAAAAACAGGACAGTGCCATACTCCACGCTAGCTGCGTGGCCGTTGGCGGGCGCGGTCTGCTTGTTGTTGGCGCGTCAGGGGCGGGAAAATCCGCGCTGGTCTTGCAGATGATGGCGCTGGGTGCTGAACTTGTCGGCGATGACCGCGTGGCTTTACGCAATAACGGCGGTGAAGTGACTGCTGATGCGATCCCAAATATCCGCGGCGTTATTGAGGCCCGCGGTATCGGATTGTTGCGCGCGCCACCCGTAGGACCAGTTGGCTTGCGCTATGTGGTGGATCTGGACCAGCGGGAAGAAGCACGTTTGCCAGATCCGATCTCGATCCGAGCCCTTGGGCAAACTGTGCCCTTGCTTCGCGGGCGCGGCGTTCCCAACTTGGCTTCGGCATTGATGCAACTGATGAAAATGGGGCGCGTGAACCCGGAATGGCCCAGCAAATGAAACAACAGCGGCGGATCGTTCTGATTACCGGCCCTTCGGGTGCTGGGCGGACAACGGCGATCCGGGTGCTTGAAGACTTGGGGTTCGAAGCCATCGACAATTTTCCGATGGGCCTTTTGATGCGCTTGCTGGACGGTCCGGAAAACGATCGGCCAATGGCGTTGGGCATCGATGCCCGAAATCGCGATTTCTCGACCATCGGGTTCATTGATCTTGTTATGCGGCTGCGGCGGACCGAGCAGGTCGAGCTGACGGTTCTCTATTTGGATTGTCGAAACGAAGTGCTGCTGCGGCGGTTTTCGGAAACCCGAAGACGCCATCCGGTTGCAGCCGATTCAGGTCCTGAAGCCGGTGTATTGCAGGAAAAAGAGCTGTTGGCCCCAATCAGAGAAATTGCGGACATTCTGATCGACACCAGCCAGATTAACGTTCACCAGCTACGCAATGAGGTCGAGCATTGGTTCGCTCCGGAAGGCGGTCGACATCTGGCGGTATCCATCGAATCTTTTTCGTACAAACGCGGCTTGCCGCACGGATTGGACATGGTTTTTGATTGCAGGTTTCTGGCGAATCCCTACTGGCGTCCGGAATTGCGAGCCGAAGATGGTCGAAACCAGGACGTGGCGCGCTATGTACAGTCTGACGCGAATTACGCGCCGTTTTTTGACCGTGTTGTCGATCTGCTGAAATTGTTGCTTCCGGCCTACCGCGCCGAAGGCAAAGCGCATCTCTCGGTGGCCTTCGGGTGTACTGGAGGGCAACACAGATCGGTCGCAACTGCGGAAGCGGTCGCAAAGGCCCTTGCACAGGAAGGGCAGCAAGTGGCAATTAGGCACCGCGAAATGGAACGTCGATCGTTGAATGAGAGGCTGGATTGATCGGGATCGTACTCGTAGCACATGGCGGGCTGGCTCAGGAATATCTGGCCGCAATGCAGCATGTTGTCGGAAATCAACCGGGCCTGGCCGCAATCTCGATTGAGGCTGACCACGACCGGGAAGCCAAGCAGTCAGAAATCTGCACCGCCGCTGACGGTGTCGATGTCGGCGACGGTGTGGTTGTAGTCACGGATCTATTCGGCGGCAGCCCGTCGAATCTAAGTCTGAAGGCCTGTGCGCCGCAGGATCGGCGTATTCTTTACGGTGCAAATCTGCCTATGCTGATTAAATTGGCCAAAAGTCGCCACCTGCCGATCGGGGATGCGGTCCGGCGGGCGATGGAGGCTGGACGCAAATATATCAATGCCCAAAACGTGACGTTAGATTAAGACCGGATTGATTAAGAATGACCAACCGAAGCTTGAAAATAATCAATGAAAAAGGCCTGCACGCCCGCGCCTCGGCTAAGCTGGTCGAAGTAGTTGAGGGGTTTGACGCGCAGGCAGAGGTGTCCAAAGACGGACTTTCTGCATCAGGGGACAGCATCATGGGTCTTTTGATGTTGGCAGCGTCTCGCGGAACGACTATTGACGTCGAGACGTCCGGACCGGATGCTGAGGCGTTGGCGGATGCATTGGAAACCCTTGTGAACGGAAAGTTTGGGGAAGGGTTCTGATCCTGCCAGTCGCGATACGAAGAACGGGAAAACCAGGAATTGGCGCAAACGACGCACGAGACCAAGACAGGCCCGGTGGTGGACGGGACGGAAGATCAGGGCGAAATCTATGATCGTAGGACCCTGACCTATGCGAATTCCTTCGACGATGCCTGGACGTCTACAGCTATCCGCGCCATCGAATGGTGTACGGGTAAGCTAACCATTCTTCGGATGGTCAACAAGTTCGAGAAAAAGAACGAATACTATCGTGGCCAGCGGTTCTGGGGCGGTGCGCTTGAGGTCATGGGGATCAACCTGACCACTCCGCAGGACCAATATGCAAATATCCCGAAAGAAGGGCCTGTGATCGTCGTGGCCAACCACCCGCATGGCATGGTCGACGGTATGATATTGGCCGAACTGATCGGGCAGGTTCGCAATGATTACCGTATTCTGACCCGCTCGGTCCTGACCGGACTGGATGAGGCCGCGACCTCGTTCATGATCCCGGTTCCCTTTCCACACGACCCCGAAGCGCAAACCAAAATGCTTGAGATGCGCGGCAAGGCGATGGAACACCTGAAGGAAGGTGGCGTTGTTGCTCTGTTCCCGTCAGGTGTGGTGATGTCTTCGGATGACTGGTTCGGTCCTGCGCAAGAGCAGGAATGGAATGTGTTTACCGCCAAGATGATCCGCCGATCCGGCGCGCAGGTGGTCCCGATTTTCTTCCCCGGCAGCAATTCGCGCGCCTATCAGATTGCCAACAAGCTGTCGCCGATCCTACGACAGGGGCTACTGTTGCATGAGATCGTCCGCTCTTGCAACAAACCGCAATCTCCGGTGATTGGCGAGCCGATTTCGGACGAGGATATGAAGCTGCTGGAAAGTGATCCGCGCGGTTTCATGGCGTGGCTCAGAAAGCGCACAATGGCGCTTGGTAAATCACGCAATCCCTGATCCGCTCTTCTTCTGGCATAAAATATCCTGGGCGAGGGGGCTGGCCCCCTCTAGCGCGTTGGGACCGGTGTTTCACCTCTGTAGTCATAAAACCCGCGTTCGGTCTTGCGGCCCAACCACCCGGCTTCGACGTATTTCGTCAACAGTGGACAGGGCCGGTACTTGGTGTCTGCCAATCCGTCATGCAACACGTTCATGATCGCCAGACACGTGTCCAGCCCGATGAAATCGGCCAGCTCCAGCGGCCCCATCGGGTGGTTTGCACCCAGCCGCATCGATTGGTCAATCGACTGCACGCTGCCGACCCCTTCGTAGAGGGTGTAGACAGCCTCATTGATCATCGGCATCAGAATGCGATTCACTATGAAGGCCGGGAAGTCTTCCGCGCTTGCTGCGGTTTTGCCAAGCCGGTCCACAACCGCCTTACACGATTTGAACGTCTCTTCATCCGTGGCAATCCCCCGGATCAGCTCGACCAGCTGCATCACGGGCACCGGATTCATAAAGTGGAACCCCATGAAGCGTTCCGGCCGATCTGTTCGGCTGGCCAGGCGGGTAATCGAGATTGAGGACGTGTTGGATGTCAGAATCGTATGGGGCAGAAGATGCGGCTGCAGGTCCTCGAAAATCGCCTGTTTGATTGCTTCCCGCTCGGTTGCGGCTTCGATCACCAGATCGGTCTGACCCAACTGGGGCAGCTCCAACGTCGTGTTGATCCGGCTCAGTGTGGCTTGCATCATTTCGCCCGAGATTTTGCCTTTTGATGCCTGTCGGGCCAGATTGCCTTCAATCGTCGCCACGGCGCTGTCCAGCGCGTCCTGCGAGACATCGTTCAGCAGAACGTCATACTCCGCCAGCGCCAGAACATGAGCAATGCCATTGCCCATCTGACCTGCGCCAATCACTCCGACCGATTTTACATCCATGTTCAGGTGCCTTTGTGTCTCGGGATACGGCGACAGTATCGACAGATCGGGGCGGGCGGCAAGGGGATCCGACAGTTCGATTTTGCTTCAAATGCGCACATTAGGATTTTCTCAAGACTTGCGGATGCACGATGGCAACCGGGTGAAATATGGGTGAGTGATATGAGCTATCATCAAACAGGCTCGGGGGGACCCGGGCATGAGGTTTGCCAATATGACGGATCGCGGCTGTGGTTTCGCGGTGCTCGGCGTGTTCTGGATCAACCCTACGCAGCTTGCGTTGGCGGGGATGAGACATTTGGGCGATTCGTCGACCGACCATTCTCAGCTATTCTCGAAGACCGGCTTGAAAGACGCGTTCTGAACTTTGGATGCCTGTTCAGCGGCGTTGACGCGTTGTGCGATGACATGGGGTTGTGCAATTTGCTAAGGGGCGCAGATCTCTGCGTCATGCAGGCGCCAGGGCTTCTTGGGCAGTCCAACCAATTTTATCGCGTTCATTCCAGGCGCAACGATCGGTTTTTGGCGCCAACGAAGGATTTGATCAGCCTGTATCCCGAAATTGACTTCACCGAGGTTCATTTCGTGCGCCACCTGATGAGCTGCCTGCAAAAGGTTCGCGACGCGCGCATCGAAGTTGTTCTGGACGAACTGCGCCGAAACTGGGTTCGGAAGATCGGTAAATTTTTGCAAGGCCTAGAAACCCCGGTGATCCTCTTGCGGCTGCAGGTCCTTCGAGGAGAAGTGGGCGCGCATCACATTGACTTCGCTGATGTCGACGTAACGGATCAGATGATCCAGGTCGATGGCAAATCCTGTACGGATATCGTCAACGTCAAAACCCAGGTGTGCGGTCAGTCTGACGAGATTGAGGACATGTTGTTCGGCACAATGCAACAACCAATGGCAGAGCACATGATTGGCCCAGCTGCCCATCGGGCGATTGCGGCAGCTTTGATGGGGCCAATACGCAATCTGCATTAATAAAAAAAGGCCCGCCAATTGGCGGGCCTTTCAAAATTTCGCGATGAAAAAGCTAAGCCAGCGGTTAGCCGAGTTTCTCCGTCAGTTCGGGTACGGCCTGGAACAGATCTGCAACCAGCCCAAAATCCGCAACCTGGAAGATCGGCGCTTCTTCGTCCTTGTTGATCGCAACGATGACTTTCGAGTCTTTCATACCAGCCAGGTGCTGAATCGCGCCCGAAATGCCGATCGCGACATACAGGTCGGGTGCAACAACTTTACCGGTCTGACCGACCTGCCAGTCGTTCGGTGCATAGCCCGAGTCCACGGCGGCGCGCGATGCGCCAACAGCGGCGCCCAGCTTGTCAGCCAGACCTTCGATCAGTTTGAAGTCCTCTTCCGAGCCGACACCACGGCCGCCCGAGACAACAACGCCAGCCGAAGTCAGTTCCGGACGGTCGCTTGCGGCAACCTTGTCCTCGACCCATGACGATAGACCTGGGTTGTCACCGACCGAGATGGTCTCAACCGCAGCCGAGCCGCCTTCGCCAGCCGCGTCAAAGGACGCCGTACGGAAGGTGACGACTTTTTTGGCATCGTGTGACTTCACGGTCTGGATCGCGTTGCCCGCATAGATCGGACGCTCAAAAGTCGAGCCGTCAACCACGCCAGATGCATCCGAGATCACCATCGCGTCCAGCAGGGCTGCAACGCGCGGCATCACGTTCTTGGCGTCGGTGGTGGCAGGAGCAACGATGTGCTCATAACCATCAGCCAGACCGACGATCAGGGCCGCGGTCGATTCAGCCAGGCGGTGACCCAGCGACGCGTCTTCGGCAACCAGTACCTTGGACACACCGTCGATCTTGGCGGCAGCTTCACCGGCAGCAGCGGCAGAACCGCCCGCGGCCAAAACGGTGATGTCACCCAGTGCCTTTGCGGCCGTGACAGCTTTGGCGGTGGCGTCCATCGCCAGTTCGCCGTTGTTGACTTCTGCGAGAAGAAGAACAGCCATTACACAGCCCCCGCTTCTTTGAGTTTCTCGACCAGCTCATCAACCGAGCCGACGACGATACCAGCAGCACGTGCCGGCGGCTCTTCGGTTTTGACAACTTCCAGACGCGGGGTGACGTCGACGCCGTAATCGGCGGCGGTTTTCTCGTCCAGCGGCTTTTTCTTCGCCTTCATGATGTTCGGCAGAGACGCATAGCGCGGCTCGTTCAAGCGCAGGTCAACAGTGACGATGGTCGGCATCTTGACGCTGATGGTCTGCAGACCGCCGTCAACCTCACGGGTGATCTTGGCGTTGTCGCCTTCGATGTCCAGCTCGGACGCGAAGGTGCCTTGCGACCAGCCCAGCAGGCCCGACAGCATCTGACCGGTAGCGTTCATGTCGTTGTCGATCGCTTGCTTACCAGCCAAAACGATGCCGGGTTGCTCTTCCTCGACCACTTTGGCCAGGATCTTGGCAACGGCCAGCGGTTCGATGTCTTGATGGACGTCATCGGCAGCAACAACCAGAATGGCGCGGTCAGCGCCCATGGCCAGTGCGGTGCGCAGGGTTTCCTGCGATTGCTTGACGCCAATCGAAACCGCAACGATTTCGTCAGCCTTGCCTGCTTCTTTCAGGCGAATCGCTTCTTCCACAGCGATTTCGTCGAACGGGTTCATCGACATTTTGACATTGGCGAGATCAACACCGCTACCGTCCGCTTTCACGCGAACTTTCACATTATAGTCAATCACGCGTTTGACAGGCACGAGTACCTTCATTTTGCGCTTGCTCCTCACAAAAAACGGTAAGCCGCGAAGCGACTCCACCAATGCTCTCGGGGGACTGAATAGCGTCTCAGTTCACGCTGCAACAGGGCAAAATCGTCACGTCATGAACTTGAGACGTCGCGTTTCATGTATTTTGACGCAACGGCGTGAAATTTTATTGCTTTGGTGGCCGGTTCCAGAGTCTTGGACCCCACCCGTTTGGCTGGGGTTTTGCTTTGTTGGTCGCTGCAGGGTTCGCCGGATCCCGCGCCAACTTCAGCGGTTTGCGCCCGGAACCCACAAAACGTCCGCAGTGCCGTTTTCGTTGGCGCAGCGGGCGGCAACAAAAAACCAGTCACTCAGACGATTGAGGTATTTCACCGCGACTGCGTTCACGGGCTCCATGTTGGTCAATTCGACCGCGAGGCGTTCGGCGCGGCGGGATACGGTTCTGCAGACATGCAGATTCGCTGCCAGACGCGACCCGCCGGGCAAGATGAAGCTGCGCAGCGGCTCTAGCGTTTCGTTCATCACGTCAATCTCCGCCTCCAACCGATCGATCTGAGATGCAACGATGCGCAGGGGCGGGTAGTCCGCCTCGGCGTCTTTTTCCATGTCGGGGCGACAGAAATCTGCGCCCAGATCGAACAGGTCGTTTTGAATGCGCGCCAGGGCGGCATCGACGTCGCCTTCCGCCTCGGTCCGAGCAACGCCAACAAAAGCGTTCAGTTCGTCAACGGTCCCATACGCGGCCACGCGACCAGAATACTTGGCGACCCGTTCGCCGTTGCCCAGCGCAGTTTTTCCATCATCGCCGGTGCGGGTGTAAATCTTGTTCAGAACGACCATTTATTGAGCTCCTTGTCCGCGCAGGTAGACGTAGAGCACGATCAGCACCACAGCAATGAACTGGAACAGGATGCGAAGGCGCATCATCTTGTTGCTTTTCATCGCAGCAGCTTTGCCGCTTTTGCCGAAATTGGAGATGCCGATCGCCAGCACGACGACGACCGCCGCCATGGCCAACAGCAAAATGACCATCAAAAGGTCCATAAGCACACCGTCCGCGTTTCATGTTTCGTTTGGCTATCATCTAGCCTCATGTACATGAAAAGCGAACGGGTAATTTCGCCTCAGACGTCGGACAGAATGCGGTCGATGGTGCGGGTGGGCAAAAGGCGGCGCAGATATCCGGCGATATAGGTTGGCGTAGTGACATAGTAGCGCGCGCGCGGCCTTTTTGATTCAACCGCATGGGCCAGCTTGTCGGTCACCGCTGATGCAGGCAGTTCGAAACGATCCGGGCCTGAGGATTCGTACAGTCTTTTCAACAGCGAAGCCTCGTATTTTTCGCGCAGGGCCGAGTTCTCCCAGTTGATGAAACGTTCAAAGAAGGGGATCGAATTCTCGCGGATTTTCGACGTGATTGGGCCGGGTTCGATCAGGATGGCCTTGATATTCGTTCCGGCAAGTTCAAGACGCAGCGTGTCGGTAAGACCTTCAATGGCATACTTTGTGGCGACATATGCGCCGCGCCATGGGAAGGCCACCAGGCCCAGAACCGACGAATTCTGAACGATTCGTCCGTGCCCCTGCGCGCGCATGACTGGAATCACCAGCCGTGTCAGTTCATGCCAGCCAAAAAAGTTGGCCTCGAATATCGCGCGGAGCCCTTCGGTCGGCAGATCTTCAACTGCGCCTGGCAAGCCGTGCGCTCCGTTGTTGAACAGCGCATCCAGCGTACCTCCGGTGGCCTCAAGCACTTCGGTCAGGCCCGAGGCGATACTTGCGGCGTCGGTATAGTCGATGCGCGGGCTTTCAAAGCCTTGCGCGCGCAGCCGGTCGCAATCACGCTGCTGGCGACAGGATGCAAAGACACGCCAGCCGCGCGCACGCATACCGTGTGCCGCGTCCAGACCGATGCCGGACGAGCAGCCGGTGATAAGAATGGTTTTCTGCATGATCTTCCTGACCTTCAATTCAGGCCAAAGCTATTGCGAGGTGAGGGTCAGGACAATGACGGTGCAGCGTCAGTTTTGAATTTTTCGAACCAGTGAGGCGGAAATCCAACCGACCTGTTGCGCGGGCAACACGCGCAGGCGCAGCCAGCCGGTTCCGGAATCGCTCAGTACTTCGACCTTTTGTCCGATGGCCGCTTTGCCGACAATTGGGTATATGGTGCCGGGCCCATCGCGCATGTTCACCCGCGTTCCCGAGATTTCGCGGATGTCTTTTTCAGGTTCGGGAATCGCCGCGGCCTCTGATGTTTCCGGCAGGGGCGCATCATCGGTCTGACGCAATCCCGCTACGCCGTCTTCCAGCGAAGCAAGCGTGATGTTTGCGCTCTGATCATCGAACACCGAGATGCCGGACAGAGACTGAAGGCTGGCTGGTTCGGCCACGATTTGCACGATCTCTTCGGGTTCAGGTTGGGGTTGAGCACGCACGGTCGGAGCCCGTACGGCCACACTGGTCACAAGTTCTTCTACCCGGGTGGGTGCTACCTCCGCAGGTTGGGGTACAGAAGCAACGCGCACGGGTTGATCGCTCCGCAAGCCGCGCGGTTCGAAATCTGGTCCGCCGCTCATAACGTAAAAACACCAGCCAAGTGCGGTGAAAGTCAAAATAATAAGGCGCGTCATGGCGCATCCCCCAAGTCAATCGTCAGGTACAAGAAATTGGCAGCAGTCTTTGGCAGCAGTCTAATGAAGACAGCCTACCATATTTCGCGGTCCGAGTCGAAAACCGGGGGAATTCCGGGACTTGTCTCCCCCTGTTGCAAAAAGCGCGACTTGTCCCCAGCAAAATCTAAGCTGATTGCTTTACCAGCGCGCGCTTGCGGCGTATCACATCATATATGAACGATACGATCGACGACCCCAATATGGAGGCCCCCGACAATGGGGGCGAGATAGCTGAACCGCTGCGCCGCGCGATTGGCGAACGCTATCTGACCTATGCGCTGTCCACCATCATGCACCGGGCATTGCCTGATGCGCGCGATGGGCTGAAGCCTGTGCACAGGCGAATCCTCTATGCGATGCGCGAGCTTCGACTCAGCGCAACGGGCGGGTTCCGTAAATCCGCGAAGATTTCCGGCGACGTGATGGGTAACTATCACCCGCATGGCGATGCCGCGATCTACGATGCGATGGCGCGTCTGGCGCAGGATTTCAACGTTCGCTACCCGCTGGTCGACGGGCAGGGTAACTTTGGCAACATCGACGGTGATAACCCGGCGGCCTCACGTTACACAGAGGCGCGGATGACCATCGTGGCCGAAGCGTTGCTTGAGGGGCTGAACGAAGACGCCGTCGATTTCCGCGACAACTATGATGGCACTCTGTCCGAGCCGGTCGTACTGCCGGCGCAGTTTCCGAACCTGCTGGCCAATGGGTCCAGCGGAATCGCGGTGGGCATGGCAACGAACATCCCGCCGCACAATATTGCCGAGCTGTGTGATGCCTGTCTGCATCTGATCAAGGTGCCGGATGCCCGCGATGATACGTTGCTGAACTATGTGCCGGGTCCGGACTTCCCGACCGGTGGCATTATCGTCGAGCCCCCAGAGAATATTGCGCAGGCTTATCGAACCGGGCGTGGATCTTTCCGTCTGCGGTGCAAATACGAGGTCGAAGATCTGGGCCGCGGCCAGTGGCAGATCATTGTCACCGAGATCCCTTATCAAGTTCAGAAATCCAAACTGATCGAAAAGATCGCGGAACTGATCCAGACCAAGAAAATCCCGATCCTTGCCGACGTACGCGACGAATCCGCAGATGACATCCGCCTGATTCTCGAACCGCGCTCCAAGAACGTGGACCCTGAGGTTTTGATGGGCATGCTCTACCGCAGCTCGGACCTTGAGGTGCGATTCAGCCTGAACATGAACGTGCTGATCGACGGGGTGACGCCCAAGGTCTGCTCGATGAAGGAAGTGCTGCGCGCTTTCCTTGATCACCGGCAAGAGGTGCTGCTGCGCCGTTCGCGTCACCGTATGGCCAAGATCGACCACAGGTTGGAGGTGTTGGAAGGCTTTATCGTCGCTTTCCTGAACCTGGATCGTGTGATCGACATCATCCGCTACGACGACGACCCCAAAGCCGCGTTGATGCGCGAGGATTGGGGCATCGACCATATCCGCGCCACCAGCGAGGCCGACTATGTATCGCCCAAGCCAGGCGAGGGCGAATTGTCTGAGGTTCAGGTTGATGCGATCCTCAACATGCGCCTACGCAGCTTGCGCCGTCTGGAAGAGATGGAACTGGTTCGTGAGCGCGACGCATTGATGTTGGAACGCGCCAATCTCGAAGACCTGCTGGCCGACCCGGCCCTGCAATGGGCCAAAATCGCCGAGCAGTTGAAAGAGACTAAGAAGACCTTTGGCAAAGACTATGAAGGTGGCGCGCGCCGAACCCAATTCGCCGAAGCCGGGCAGGTTGAAGAAGTTCCGCTTGAGGCAATGATCGACAAAGAACCGATCACGGTTGTCTGCTCTCAGATGGGCTGGATTCGCGCTATGACCGGTCACATCGACCTTAAGCGCGAGTTAAAGTTCAAGGACGGCGACGGCCCGCGTTTCATATTCCACGCTGAGACGACTGACCGCTTGTTGGTGTTTGCCTCGAACGGACGATTCTACACGCTCAGCGCCGCCAATCTGCCGGGTGGGCGCGGTATGGGCGAACCGCTGCGCCTGATGGTCGATCTTCCGAATGAGGCACAGATCATCGACATCTTGATCCACAAGCCAGGGCGCAAGCTGTTGGTGGCGTCAGACGCGGGTAACGGTTTCATGGTGCCCGAAGATGACGTGTTGGCCCAGACCCGCAACGGTAAGCAGGTGCTGAACGTCAAAGCTGACGAGACGGCGATGATCTGTAAGCCCGTATCGGGCGATCACGTCGCGGTTGTGTCGCAGAACGGCAAGTTCTTGGTGTTCCCAGTGGAAGAGCTGCCCGAAATGGGTCGCGGTAAGGGCGTACGCCTGCAGAAATACAATATGGCGCGCGGCCGACAGGGGACACTGGAACTGGATGGTGGCCTGTCCGACATCACGACCTTCAACTGGGAAGAGGGGCTGAGGTGGTCCATGGGCGGTGACAAGACCCGGCACGAGGCGGACATGTCACAGTGGCTGGCCAAACGGGCCAGCGTTGGGAAAAAAGCGCCTTATGGTTTCCCGCGCGACTATAAATTTTCGTGAGTAAGCGCGCAGGCAAGTGGATTTCTGCCGATACGGCTTGGCACAAGCCGTATCGTTGCGCTAGATCAAAGAAAAACAGGCATATCGAGACGAGAACATGTTGCGAGCTTTGACCCTGATTACCGGACTGGCCCTGATGGGCGCGTGTACGCAGACACAGGTTTACGAAGAGCCTGAGTCGCTGGGCGAATTCAAATTGCGCGTAAATTATGCCTTTGCTGAAAAGGCCCGGAAGGGGCCAGTGTCGCGGGAAGCGACGCCCAAAGAGTGGGAAGACGCTATTCAGAACGCCGTCAATATTCGGCTTGGCAGGTATGAGGGTGCCCAGGAATACGACATAGGAATCAGTCTTGAGGGGTTTATGCTGGCCCCTCCGGGTGTGCCGGTGATCTACAACCCCAAAAGCACGGCAATCGTTCTGGTGAATGTTTACGACGTGCGCAAAAAAGAGTTTCTGGCTAAAGGCAAACAGTTCCAGGTTCTTGAAGACACGACCGGTGAAAGCGCACTTACAGGATCCGGGCATACCCGCACCAGAGAAGAGCAAATGGACGGTTTGGCCCTCAAGGTTGCCGATCGTGTCGAGGAATGGCTGGCCGAGGAACACAAGGACAACGGCTGGTTCGACAAGCGCCCCGACCTGATCCAGCCGTTGGAATCCGTCGAGGTCACCCAAAATCCGGCGTCTTAACCAGCTTTTAACGCAGGATGTGCTTGATTTTCCCCTTTGAACCAAATATCTCGCGCGCGCAGATGTAACCACGGGACCACGGGTCCCCCCAATCGCAAAAGGGCGCCTGAGGAATGGCAAAGGAAAAGTTTGAGCGTAATAAGCCGCACGTCAACATCGGCACGATTGGCCACGTTGACCACGGCAAGAC
>NZ_CANLZK010000010.1:0-168962 GCF_947495585.1 Ruegeria atlantica
GCTGACGACCCAGCTCGGATGTGATCGAGCCGAACAGCTCGGGATCACGGTCAGACAGGGACTGGGTGAAAAATCCGTGCGTACGGTGAGGGGCGTTCAATTTGTAATCTCCTGAAGTTGTCAACCGGTCCAGCCAAGGCCGGCGGAAATGGCGTTCATGGATTGCAGCAGAGCGACCGGAACCGTTCCGGCCTGCTGTTCACTGCGGGTCTGGCGTAGTAGGTCGACTTGCAGAGTGTGAATGCGGGCAAGTTCATCTCGCTTGCGTTCGACGCGCTCACACAGTCGTGGGAAACGCTGTCCAATGCTTTGCCCGCCGTTCAAAAACTTCACAGCGTCGCAAGCCTTGCAGTATTCCGAGGTGATTGCCCGAAGAATGCGTTGGCGTGTGTTGGCGTCGCAGACCAGTTCGCTGTATTTCGCCGCGATTGTCATATCGGTCTGGTACAGAGACTTTTCCATTTCATCGACCGCAAGGCGGAACAACCGGGACTGCCGAAACATATCTCGAAGTACCTCATCACCCCGTGCGCCGCGGAACTTCCTAAAATTGACCATGGCGGCGCCGAACCCGTACCAGCCAGTAATCAGGTGGCGGTTTTGCGACCACGCAAACACCCATGGAATGGCACGCAGATCATCAAGGCTGGCTGCGCCGAACCGACGGGCGGGGCGCGATCCGATTTTAAGGCGGGCTAGTTCTTCAACCGGGCTGGCCTGTTGGAAATACTCAAGAAACCCCGGCGTTTGCAGCAGCGAAACATAAGCCATCTGAGAAAGCTCGGACAATGCATCTTGCGCGTCATCGAATTCCGGGCGGTCCGGCGCTTTGGTGTGACTGGCCGTGTGGCGTAGCGTGCTGGACAAAAGCAATTCCAGATGCGCTGCGGCTGTCCCGCGGTTGGCATATTTGGCAGACACTACTTCGCCCTGTTCCGTTACGCGCAACCGCCTGGCAATTGTGCCACTGGGCTGCGCGGCTATTGCCCGGCCTGTGGGGGCACCACCCCGGCTGACAGAACCACCACGTCCGTGAAAAAACGCGGCACTAAATCCCTGCGACGCAAGTGCTGTAACGATCCGGCGCTGCGCGCGGTCCAGTTCCCAAGTCGAACAGAAATATCCGCCATCTTTACCGCTGTCGGAGTATCCCAACATCACCTCGATCACATTGCCACCTGACTTAAGGCTGCGGCGGGCAAGCGGAACATCCAAAACATCCAGCAGAATTGCTGAGGCGTTGCGCAGATCACCGATCGTCTCGAACAGCGGCACCACAGAAATATCCAGTGTCTCTGATCCGAACCCGGCATAGCGGGCGAGAAGATAGACACCCAGAATATCGTCTGCCGAGCGTGTCATCGACAAGATGAATGGTCCGACAGCTTTGGGATCCGGCCCTGTTCGAACAGCGTGCATAAGGGCTAGTAAGGCTAGTAATTCCTGCGCCTGATCACTCAACCCGTCACGCTGAGGATACTGCAGGTTCTGGTCTGCCAACTCGGTGCGCAGACGGGTCGACCATTCGGGTGTTCCGTATTTGGGCGCAGGTTCGAATGCAGACCAGATTTCTGCCAGAACGCTAGTCGTCACAGTCGAATTCTGCCGTATGTCCAAGGTTGTGGTACGCAACCCGAATACGGTTGCCGCCCGGCGAAGAGGTCGGATATGCCGCCTTGACAGAATTTCGGCGTTTACTGCACAAAGCGCCTCATCAAGCGCGTCGAGATCACACTCGAACTGCGAGATATGCTGATAACCGGCACTTGTCAGTCTTTGGCGGACGGCATTCAGGGCCTGCCGAAATGGTTCGTTCGGGTTGCGGTCATTCTTGGGTGCGCAGTTGATGATTGCCTGCAACCGTTCACCGTGAGGTTCGGGCAGTGGTAGGATAAGGGCGCTTATGCTCAGTTTTTGCGCGGCTTTATCCAGAGCCTGACAGTAAAGATCAATCGCTGTCTCGCGCCCACGTTGCAGAGCCAGTTTGGTCATCTCAGAGGTTACATTCGGGTTGCCATCCCGGTCTCCGCCAATCCAGCTATGAAATCGGACATTGGGCGTCGCATTCAAAGTCTGACCCAAAACCTGCAAACAGGCGTGATCGAACCGATCGATGACCTGTGGCACAGCATCGAAGATTGCGTCGCGGAAAAACTGCAAACCCCATTCGATCTCGTCACGTAAACTGGGACGTGACAAGCGTAATTCTCCGGTCATCCATAGTAGGTCGATCTCGCCTTCCAGATCATTCAACAATGTTGAACGTTCAATTGGCGTCCAGCGCTGAGCTTCGAGGCTGACCAGGATACGATAAATCCGGCGGTGAATTTCAAGAACGGTGACGCGTTTGGCTTCGGTCGGATGCGCAGTTAGCGTTGGGCCAGTCACTAAACTACCTGCCAACTCTTCGGTTTCCCCAACACTCAGATTAAGGTCCGACAACACTTCGGCAAATCCACCTTCAACCGCTTGGGCACCTTTTTGGGTTTCGATTTGTCGACGATCCCGCACATCTGCGTTTTCGTCGATGATGCGCACAAGCTGAAACCAGATCGACAGGGCCTGCAAATACGGGATTGCGGCCTGGCCAGTTGGAATGGGGGGCAGCGGCTTGGCTTCGGCCCAAGAAGCGACATGTGGCGCCCTTTTCAAAAGGATGTTTCGCCATAGCGCGCGCAATTCAGTCCGAAGACCGTCCGCGTACGCGGACGGTGGAAGGGGCGGCTGGGTATCCTGAGCCAACGCTTGCATCAGATCACTTTGTCTCTTGGATTTTTGCCATTGAAGAAATCATTGAGGTTTTCAATGACGCGGAACCCCATAGCTTCGCGTGCTTCTTTAGTCGCGCTTCCGAGATGTGGCAGCATGACGAGGTTGTCACATTGCAGCAGGTCCGAGCTAATGCGGGGCTCGCCGTCAAATACATCCAGCGCCGCGCCGCCGATGGTGTCGAACATCAGGGCTTGGATCAGGGCGTGCTCGTCGATGACCTCGCCGCGCGCGGTGTTGATCAGGAAGGCGTCGGGTTTCATCAAGTCGAGTCTTCGGCCGTTGATCAGGTGCCGGTTTGCGGCCCCTCCGGGGCAGTGCAGCGAGACGAAGTCGCATTGCGGCAACAGCTCATCGACAGTATCCACCTGAGTGGCATTGCACTTGGCTAAAACGTCGGGCGCCACCTGGCTGCGATTGTAAATAACGACATCCATACCAAAGCCATGATGGGCGCGGCGGGCCATTTCCTGCCCGATGCGGCCATAGCCGATGATGCCCAGGGTCTTACCGCTGACCTTGGTGCCGACCAGATGCGTGGGCCGCCAACCGGTCCAGTTTCCGGCGCGCAGCTCGCGTTCGCCTTCGCCGGCGCGGCGCGCTACCATCAGCAATAATGTCATCGCGATATCGGCGGTACATTCAGACAGAACGTCAGGCGTGTTTGTCACGGTCATGCCAAGTTCGCGGGCTGAGGGCTCGCAAATGTGGCTGTACCCGACCCCGTAATTGGCCAGAATTTTGGTCTGTGCTGCGGGGATGTCTAGCGCCTCGGCGCTGAGCGTATCGGTAACGGTGGGCAGCACCGCATCATAGTGTTTCAGGGCGTCGCGGATTTCAGCCGGGGACATCGGAGTATCCCCGGTATTGAGTACAGTGTTGTAGTCTTCGGCCAGTCGCGCCTCGACGGCGGCGGGCCAGCGACGGGTGACAAGGACTGAAGGTTTGGTCATCACGCGGCCTTTCCCATGACGCGGGCAATGGTTTCGCCAATCACCGCCGGGTTTTCAGCAACGGTCACCCCCGCCGCCGACAAGATTTCGACCTTCTCCGAGGCACTTTCGCCAAAGGCCGAGATGATCGCACCAGCATGACCCATAGTCCGACCTTTGGGCGCGGTCAGACCTGCAACATAGGCGACGACGGGCTTGGTTATGTTGTCGCGGATGTATTCTGCGGCCTCGGCTTCCTGCGGGCCGCCGATCTCGCCGATCATGGCAATGACTTCGGTATCCTTGTCCTGTTCGAACCGCTCAAGGATATCGCGGAACGAAGACCCGTTGATCGGGTCGCCACCGATCCCGACACTAGTTGAGACTCCGATGCCGTGTTCTTTCAGTTGGGCTGCGGCCTCATAGCCGAGCGTGCCGGATCGACCGATGATGCCGACATTGCCGGGCAGGTAGATGTGGCCTGGCATGATCCCCAGCAGAGCCTTGCCGGGGCTGATGGTGCCCGCGCAGTTGGGCCCGGTCAGCACCATGCGCTTGTCTTTGGGATAGCGGTACATGTAGCGCTTGACCCGGATCATGTCCTGCGCCGGGATACCGTCGGTGATACAGACGCAATAGCGGATACCCGCATCTGCGGCCTCCATGATGGAATCGGCGGCAAATGGTGGCGGCACGAAAACAAGGCTGGCATCGGCACCGGTCGCCTCAACGGCCTGTTTGACGGTGTCAAAGACCGGCACGCCCTCGACGGTCTCGCCGCCCTTGCCGGGGACAACGCCGCCGACGACATTAGTGCCGTAGTCCAGCATGTCCTTGGTATGGAACCGTGCCATTCGTCCGGTAATGCCCTGAACGATAACACGGCTGTCGCGATCCAGAAGAATGCTCATTAGACAGCCCTCATCTTGGTGTTTTGGGTCAGATCGTTTTGCCACGCGCCAACAGCGCGTTCGGCGGCTTCCATCAGGGTGGTGGCGCGGATGATCGGCAATCCGGATTTGGCCAGGATTTTTTGACCTTCCGCGACATTGGTGCCGGCCAGCCGCACGATGACAGGGATTTCAAGCTCAAGTTCGCGTAGCGCCTGAACGACGCCCTCTGCGACCCAGTCACAGCGATTGATCCCGGCGAATATGTTGACCAGCACCGCCTGCACGTTCTTGTCTGACAGGACCAGACGAAAGGCCTTGGCCACACGTTCGGGTGAGGCGCCACCGCCGATGTCCAGAAAGTTCGCAGGTTCGCCCCCCGCCAACTTGATCGTATCCATCGTGGCCATGGCCAGACCGGCGCCGTTCACGATACAGCCGATATTGCCGTCAAGACCGACATAAGACAGGCCGCGATCCGCAGCGCGACTTTCGCGTGGGTCTTCCTGGCTTTTGTCGCGTAACTCTGAGATCTGCGGATGCCGGAACAATGCGTTGTCGTCAAAGCTCATCTTGGCATCCAACGCCAGAACCCGATCGTCACCGGTGATGACCAGCGGGTTGATCTCGACCATGGTGGCGTCCAGATTGCTGAAGGCGGCGTAGCAGCCCTGTAGCGTGCGCACCATTTGCTGAACCAATTTCGCCTCAAAACCCAGTTGAAATGCGATTTCGCGCGCCTGGAATTCCTGCAGGCCCACGGCTGGTTCGACGATCGATCGCACGATGCTGTCGGGGCGTTCGGCCGAGATATCTTCGATCTCCATGCCGCCTTCCGACGAGGCCACGATCATCACCCGCTGGCTGGAGCGATCCAGCACGAAGCCCAGATAGATCTCGCGATCAATCGGCACGGCGGATTCAACGTAGACACGGTAAATGCCCTTTCCTTCGGGACCGGTTTGATGCGTAACCAACCTACGTCCGAACATCTCGTCACAGGCTTCATGGATTTCGTTCTCGGTGTTGCACAGTTTGACACCACCGGCTTTTCCACGGCCTCCGGCATGGACTTGAGCCTTCACGATCCAACGATCGCCCCCCAGCTCGCGCGCCCGATATGCCGCTTGTTCGGGACTGTAGGCCAGCGCACCCGAAGGCACGGCGACACCAAAATTCGAAAGAACCTCTTTCGCCTGATATTCGTGAATATCCATCTGCAATCTTCCTCCCGTTCATGCAGTGCGGTCAGGCCGCGATCGACGTGCCGTAGCGGCTTTCCAGCAGCGCTTCGATGGCTTCAAAATCCACTGTGCCGCCCAGTTCGCGGATCGCCTCGCCAAACAGTTTTACGATGCGGCTGATCGACTGATGGTTCAGTTGGTTCAGGATGCCGATGCGCACCTGTACCGGGGCGCTGAGTGTCGGCCAGATGCCAAAGCCACGCGCGCGGCAGTTCTGTACCAATTCCATTTCGCGGCCAGCCAGTTCTGTGGGCAGGTTCAGCACTACGAGGCTTGGCATGTCCGAAGTGACATCGCAGCCCATCGCGGTGACGGCGTCACGCAGAACGGCCTCATGCGTTTTGTAGGAATGCGCGCGTTTAGCCAGCCCTTCCTGCAAGGTCAGACGCAGAGATTCATGGAACGCGGCGACGGCATAGCCCGAATGGGTCCGGTGATAGGTGCCTTTCTCAACATCCTGGCCGTCGACAATGCCCCAATGGCGGGCCTCGAAAATCGGGTTGTGGACGTAAGAGTAAGCACCGGTTGTCTTCAGCGCCTCGATAAAGGCGTCGGTAAAGCTGACAGGCGCATAGGTCAGGGGCAGGCAGCATAGGCCTTTTTGCGGACACGAAGCCCAGCCTGCGATGCCGGGGAAATCGTCGATACGAAAGTCTGCAACACCCAGCGAAGATACGGCATCAATCAGACCCATGGTGCCATGATTTTCACACGCATCCGAGAATCCCTGTACATCGTTGACACGGCCGGAACCGGTTTCCCAATGCGCCATGAAAGCCCATTTCGGCTTGTGTTCGGCCAATGCGACCTCGACCATCTCACCGGTCACGGGCTGGCCATGCGGAATTTCGATCACGGTGACGCTGGCCGCATTGGGATCAAGTGGATTGGCGGCATGTTCTTCGGGCGTGGCTGCCTTAATCCGAAGGGTCAGCGCGTCAATGCCGGAAAAGGTGCCATTGGTGAACGCAACCACCTTGTCGCCAGGCATAACGGCCGAGAACATAGTGTCCAGCGCGCTCCAACCGGTGCCAGCAACCGCGAAGGTATAGGTATTGTCGGTGCCCCAGATTTTGCGCAGCATGTGCTTGCATTCGATCATGCCGCGCAGGACGTCACCCTGCATGTGATCCGCAACACCCGCATTTGCAAAGGCATGCAGAACGCGGGCATCGGTATTGCTTGGTCCGGGTCCCGCAGCCAGTGTTTCCGGAATTTCGAGCGTCGGGTAGATTTGAAACGTCATTGGCGATCCTCCTCGGCGACGGGGTCCGTAATGCGCCCCGTCTGTCGCGTTACCGAAAAGAAAAGCCGATCCTTGCGTCAGGGCGCAACGTAACTTACTACTGTTTTAGGGTAGCTATTTGGGTGGGGAAGAACCTACCCATTCTGGCAAATATACCGAAGTATACCGGAAACTTTCCTACCCAACATGGTAGTTCTTGGGTAAATTAGGTGGAAAATCAATGCTCGACACAACGCCCCCTCCGATCGACATCATGCTCGCCAACAACAATTCTCTCGTCCTCTCGGCGATGTCCGAAATCTTCGAGAGAGACAAACGATTCTCGTTGGTGGCGACATCTGCAACTGCCGAAGGTTTCCTTGGGGCAGTCATGCGTGTGCCGGTCAAGGTCTGCGTGGTATCCTGGGAGCTGCCAGCTTTGGGTGCAGCCAAACTGATTGAAGTGCTGCGCGAACAGGAAAATGCACCGCGTTTTGTGGTCTATGGTGATGAGGCAGGTGATGTCCCACGGCTGGCCATGCAAGCAGGCGCCGCAGGGTTTGCACCTCGTTCCGGTGAGGTTGAAGGCCTGCTGGAGACATGCGTTGATGTTGCCAAAGGTAAGATGGTTTTCCCATTCATCGATGTACGCACGGTGCAACATAGCCCTCTTCAGACCTTGTCGCGCAAAGAGCGGGCTATCCTTGAGGCACTGTCGAAGGGAATGTCCAACCGGGAACTGTCAAAAGAGTTACAGATTTCCACCAATACCGTGAAATTCCACCTCTCGAATATCTACGAAAAGCTGTCAGTTAGAAACCGGGCGCAAGCCATCGCTTATTACTATTCAGCCAAATCTGCTTCAGATTAGGCTCGTAGGTGTTGTTTCGCAATGAATTGTGAGAATCCGAGTTGGGCTATCGGACTAGCCGTTTGATTCCGGGGTTTGATAGTG
The DNA here is from genome assembly GCF_947495585.1 of Ruegeria atlantica. Taxonomy (GTDB): domain Bacteria; phylum Pseudomonadota; class Alphaproteobacteria; order Rhodobacterales; family Rhodobacteraceae; genus Ruegeria; species Ruegeria atlantica_G. Next base: position 8,016 of record NZ_CANLZK010000010.1, read on the forward strand.
GATCATTTTGTTAGTATGAAAAGCATCGCGGTGCCGTTGCAAAGTTTTTGCGGCAACTGTATGTACGTCCTTCGGGCAGTCGACAAAGCTGGAAACACCCCTGATTTCATACTGTCTGAGCGCAGAAACTGCCCAGCAGCAACTGGGTTCCTTGTCAAATCGCTGTCTTCTAATGGAATTCCAGACAAAATTCTTAGTGATAAAAGTGGAGTCAACGCGGCGAGCATTCGAGAAGCAAATTAAATCCTTGTTGGTTTGGCTGCCCAGCCAAAATTCGATTAATCAGATCCGTATATTTGAACAACGTGATTGAACAAGATCATCGGGTCATTCAGCGACGCATCCGATACATTTGCGGGTTCAAATCGTTAAGATCCGCCTCGGTTACCCTGCACAGTATCGAAGTCGCCAACATGATCCGGAAGCGGCAATTCCGCAGCATTACGACGTCTGGCTTCCGGATTTTTGCCGAGATTGCAGGATAGGTGCCGAAAATGAGACAACACATTCACCCACAATCAATCTTGGTCACTCAAGGGGGGGCTGATCAATATCCTTTGTATCAATTTATTAAAGCTCGGGCTGCGCTAACGTCTCTTCGTCGGCTGGTGTTTGCTGATGTGACACGAGCTTCCAATTACCGGCATCGTTTAAGTATGTTGATGCACACACAGCATGAAAAATCGGAGCATTAGGTCGTTCGGCTGACACCCGATAAGCGAGAACAGAAATCTCACCTTTTTGATTAAAATGGCGATCGCTCATTCGAACCGTCCGCCACAATGCCGTGCCTCGCGCACCAGTCGTGCCGCGTTGTATTTTCGCCGGGTACGGGAAGATCATCACAGCATCTTCAGATATTTCTGAATGGGCGGAATCGAAACCGTTCAACCACAGCCGCTCTTCTGTCGCCCAAAGTTGGTCTTCAGTGGTCATTTCACTCTCCTTTATTGCGTACGCCTCAATAGAACATGGCGCTTTTTGAAGTCGGCTTTTGAATCGACCCCATGAATTTGGTAACAAAAATAATTTCTTTCATAGGTTAGGCGTTCTGCACCTAGCCGTCACCTCAATTGGTGTTTTGGGCGCTATAGGGTCAAATTTCTTGGGTCTGCGAACCTTCATCACCCATTCAGCGCATCGATGAGATGAGGCGAATTCGGCTTCGTTTGGACATTGCTGAGTGTTGAAAGCACTCGGTTTCCATTCCCTTGCGCAATCTTGTTCAACCGGCTGGAACGCCAAATACGAAGACCGCTCCGGAAACAATACTTAGCGCTAAAAAGGCGACGGCATTTTTCTCGTCACCCTTACGCTTACGTGCAGCTTCAAATGCGACCAGGCACTGAAGGGCATAAAACAAGGCAAAGGCACGGCTTGCCAAGGCAATCACCTGGTCAACATCAGTTGACCACAGAATGCCAATTCCAACCAGCGCAATTAAACCATAGGCGTGGCTGGGGTTTACGCGGTCATGAGTGATCTCGCCGATCAGGCCGGCATCCCCAATACTGTCTGCAACAGATGCGCTAAATTGGCTGGCTGTTGCAGCTATTGTCAAAGAAATCGGCAGTATACCCGCGACCAAAGCCGAGACAGATATAACAGCGGCAACTCCCTCTCCCTGAGACAGGTCTATCAGCAGCGGCGAAAGGAGTATGAAAAAGACAACGTAAATAACCCCGGAGACCAACTGCGCATTCCACATCGCTTTAATTCTGGTCTGCGCATCAAATTCCTCGCCCATGAACCTTGTTGTTTCAAATCCTTGCACAACAATCAGCAACCCGAGAAGAACGGGAAGTGACTTAAGCTCGAATTTACCAGCAGCTGACAGAAAGTCGCCCGGTCCGACGATCTTACCGAATGCAAAAACCGCAAGAGCCGCAAGAAATCCAGCTATCACGGATAAATTTAAAGCTGTCGCATAGCGTTCAACGCGGGCAACTTTTTGCGCTCCACCGCTCCAACCTAATAGCCCAATCACTACCAAAAGACTTATCGCGATGGGTTTTGCCAACTCTGGCCGGTCAATATTTGCGCCCTGTAGGACAAAGTGCCCGAGAAGGGCAAGGTAATAGGAAACGGAAATGAAGTAGGCAAATGCAAGGACAATATGACTGAGTTGCTCAATCGAATGCAGGACATGATCCTTGTCAGTTGCCAATTGTGGTTCGACAACTCTGATGTTGTAGCGAATTGTCCATCCAATCAGCATTGCCGCCAGAATTAACAGCGCCATCGCAAGCGCTGCAAAGCCCCCGAACTCCCGGGCAAGCAGAGGGGCAGAAACCAGAAACCCACTCCCGATGATTGAGGCGAGTGGGGTAACTGTGGCGCGCCAAATCGCGGTTCGTGAAAACGGAGCGAACAGCAATCCTACAAGAACAACTGCTCCGATGCCCACAAAGGTAATTGTCGGTATCAAATTAACAGACCTATCCGGTTCGGGCGTGTTCTTCGCCTCTTGAGGAATTCTATCCGAGTTAATTATTTCTAACTGTGTTTCGGCCTTTTCCCTATGATTAATCCAAGCACTGATTTTTCGGGCATTGTTGAGAAAATACCCAACAGGCCCTGTTGCGCGTGTTGCCATCTTTAGAAATGCCAATCTCGGACGTGCAACGGGTGGCCGGTTTGGCGAAGCGGCACCGCAGCATTACCGAATTCTATGAAGGACCACTTTGGGTCGCCCTACATCGAAGTTAACTTGTGCTGCAGTCAATCAACAAGCATTTCTAATTTCGTAATGGCGGGCCTCAGGTGAAAACGACATTTAAAAGTAATTTTAGGAGGCTTCTTGGAATACTCTGAGAATGTTGTTCAGAGCTATTTTGTCCGTATCCACCCTGATGAACGTCAAGATAATATGTTCTCGTTATGTACACATTTTTTTGAATACGCAGACGACGATGGTCGCATCGAACTCCGTGTACCTTCGAAGTTGTCCTTTGGTAGTCTTCACAAAGGCTACCGACGATCCGAAGGAAATCCGCTACCTTTTCTGACAAATTTTGGCGAGCCATTTCTTTTCGGGGAACGAGGCGGTGCAGTGGCAATACGACTCGAACTTGCCGAGGTCTAATTTCCGGAGCGCTTGGAACCGAAACCTATGACAAGCAGCGGTTACGGCATGTACAGCAGGGCCCAAGAAACGAATCTAAATGCATCACCCAGGCGCGCGCTCTCCAAAAGGGCGCGTATGAAAATACTGGAAAGAGACAACTTCAGATGCCACGGTTTCGGGCAGAGCCTAAACAACGATTAGAACATCGAGTTGCGTGGGTTCTGTCGCAGTCTTTGGCGTTGGTCAGAGCTAGGGCTCTGATTGGGTGCAATTTTTCCGCGAATTCAGCGAATTGACGGAAACCCTTGTTGAAGATCCGACCTGACCTTTGCAGATCATGTTAGCTGCTTCAATGCTCGCGAGTGTCGCCGCTGCTGAGATGAAGCTTTTGAAATCGAGCATCGGTCTCGTGCGCCGCTTGATGAAACGGTGATCCTGCTGGACGATGTTGTGGAGGTACTTCGATCTGACGGTGTCGATTTTGACAGGTGTCTGCTACCGTCTGAAGATTCCGTTCATTTCCTTGATCCCGGCGGTGTTGCTACGACTTATGTCAATTGTAATCCGCGTTGGGATGCGGTTGCGACACAGCACAATGGCTAAGAATTTACTGGCCGCGGCGGTGTCTTGCTTCGCTGACAACATGAAGTCAAAGGTTTGACATTCACGGTCCACAGCGCAGTACAAACAGACCCATTCACCACGATCCTTCAGATAGGCCTCGTCCATGCGTCAAGATCCAGCAATCTTGATATCCCTTTTTGCGTCATCTGAGAAACCTGAGGCGAGTATTTAAAGACCCATCGGTTCAGCGTCGCGTGATCAACCGTCACCCCACGTTCCGCCATGATCTCTTCTAGGTCGCGGTACGAGACGCCGTAGCGAACCCAGAAAAATACTTCGCAACAAAATCAAAACACTGGGAAACGCGATTTCGTCAACTTTGGCTGACAGTTTGCAAAACAATCAGCGTCAAGGTGGCGAAGATCAGTGCAGGAAAATTCGTTGCATGTGAAACAAAGCGGATATATAGTTTCGTATGCAACTAGATTCCTTCTTTCCCTATCGTCTCGCTGTGGCGTCCGAAGCGTTCTCACGAAAACTCACGGAAGTATACCAGCGCGAATTCGGGCTATCACGGGAGGAATGGCGCCTGCTTTTTCTACTTGCCAATGCCAAAAGCCTGACCTCTCTGGAACTCTGGCAACGCACCACTCTGGATAAGGTTCAAGTCAGCCGGGCCGCGCAGAGGCTTGACGATAAAGGTTTGATAACCAGAGCAATTTCCGAAGAAGATCGCCGGATAAGGGTTTATCATTGTACGCCGGAAGGCCATCGGCGTTTCGAACAGTTGCTGCCACAAGTCGATGCTTGCGCGCAAGGGATGCTGAATTCCATGTCGGCCGAGGACCGTGCAGCACTGGACCGAGGCGTGACTGCGCTGCTTAAGGCCGCGTCGGTGACATAGGTACATAAGCCAATCTGCGCAACTCAAGCCATCTGGAGCGCTGGCTGCCGACCGGCTTAGAGATCCTTGTAATCGGTGAAGCGGAAGGGCATTGCCATCTCGGCCGGGCTGACGCCGTCGACCTGGATGAGAATGAGGTCTGCCAGTGTATTTCTTTCAGGAGGCGTCGGGCTGATTTTCAGGTCGGGCGGCGTCGAAAGCGGGCAGGGCGAATGCGCGTTCTTCGATCTCAAGCAGACGGTCGAATGGAGCCATATCGACGCCCCAGCGATGTGCGTTGTAAAGCTGCGCAACAAGGCCGATATCGGCAAGGTCCGGCTTGTCACCAAAACTGAAGGTGGTGTTAGCTGGCAAAAGCGCTTGATAGGCATGGAAACCTTCGGTCATCCAATGCCGAAACCACTCGATCCCATCCTCGGCCGTAAGCCCATACCGGGACTTCAGATGCGCAGTGACCCTAAGGTTGTTAACCGGATGTATGTCCATCGCGATGGTATGGGCCGCAGCCTGTACCCGCGCACGTTCGAACGGGTCCTCCGGCAGGAGCGGAGGTTCGGGTATGGTGGCGTCGAGATAATCGATGATCGCAAGCGATTGGGTGAGTACACGACCGTCCTCAAGGATCAGCGTAGGGACGCCCTTCCCGGGGTTCAGCGCGACGTAGTCCGGCGCGCCTTGTTCTCCGGCAACAAGGTTGACCGGAACCGTTTCATAGGAAACACCCTTGAGATTCAATGCGATCCGGACCCGGAAAGAGGTCGTCGAGCGCCAATAGCCGTATAGTTTCATGACTTCCTTGTTTTGCGGTCAGCCGTCTTGGATTTTGCCAAAGATAGGTTCCCGCGCCGGAAGCCCATCCGGCACGGGATGCCCGTCAGGCAGACTTGTTGAGTTCTTTGGCATGCAGCCAATCGGCATGTTTCGGAGCTTTCTTGGTCTTCGACCACTCGTCCAACATAAGCCATTTCACTTCGTCCATGCGCTCCAGCAGCGCTTCTTCTTCCGGGTCCGGGCAGGCCAGTTCGATACGATGGCCGGAAGGATCAAAGAAGTAGATAGAGTGAAAAATCGAATGGTCGGTCACGCCGAGCACTTCGACGCCATTGGCTTCCAGATGATCCTTGAACTGAAGCAGCGTTTCGCGATCCTTCACCTTGAAGGCGATATGCTGCACCCAGATCGGGGTATTGGGATCCCGGCCCATTTCCGGCTTCGTGGGCAGCTCGAAGAAGGCCAGAACATTCCCATTCCCGGCGTCCAAAAACAGATGCATGTAGGGGTCCGGCTCATGCGTAGATGGGACATGATCCTCGGCGATGGCCAGGATGAAGTCCATGTTCAGCATTTTTCCATACCATTCGACCGTCTCTTTTGCGTCTTTGCAGCGGTAAGCGACGTGATGGATCTTCTCGATTTTCATCGATTTCTCCTTTCCGAGAGTGCAGTTTTCAAGGCCAAGGCAACGTACGGTCGCCTCAGGCGTTCACATCAACCCCACCAGCCAGAGTGACAGGGAGGGTACAAGGATGAGCAGGGTCAGCCGCAGGATGTCCGCGATCCAGAATGGCAGCACGCCGCGAAAGATCGTTCCGAGTGAGACATCTTGCAACACGCCCTTCAGCACGAAGACATTCATACCGACGGGGGGTGTGATCAGGCTGATTTCAGTGGCCACAACAACGACAATGGCGAACCAGATCAGGGCGTTTTCGGGATCGAGCAGGAGTTCATTGGCAAACTCAAGCTCAAACATCAGTGGGTAAAAGACCGGCACTGTTAGTAAGATCATCGACAGGCTTTCAAGCACACAACCAAGCACCATGTAGGTCAGCATGATGAACACAATGACTGCCCAGACCGGCAATTCATTGTCGACAACAAAGCCTGATAGGGCATCCGGCAGTCCGGCGTAGTTTATGAAGTTGGTGAACAGCTCGGCACCGATGATCACAGCAAAGATCATGGCAGTAGCCCGGATCGAATCCAGTGTAGCTGCGAAAAAGCTGCGCCAGGTCATCGTCCTGAGGGCAATGGCGATCAGGATCGAAGCACCTGCACCCATTCCGGCTGCCTCAGTTGGTGTGAAAAACCCACCATAAATGCCAACCATGATGAAGAGAAAAAGCCCCAGCACACAGATGACGCCTATGACGTCAGCCCGGCTCATCGGTTCGGTGTTTTCCTCCTCCGGAGCCAGAGAGGGGTTCAACCGTACCGCAACCATGACCGCGCCAAGATAAAACAGCACACCAATGATACCTGGCACAATTCCCGCGATAAAAAGCTTGGCAATATTGGTTTCGGTCAACAGGCCGTAGATGATCAGGATCACCGAAGGCGGGATCAAAATGCCCAGTGTCCCTCCCGCGGCGATAGAGCCTGTCGCCAGCCGGTCATCATAGCCAAAACGACGCATTGAAGGCATGGCGACTTTTGACATCGTGGCAGCAGTGGCCAGGGACGAGCCGCACACCGCGGAGAAACCTCCACAAGAAAAGACCGAAGCCATGGCAAGTCCGCCGCGCAGCCTGCCAAAAAGCCGGTCGGCACCGGCGAACAGCCCGTGTGCCACGCCTGAGCCGGCCAACACGTTGCCCATGAAGATGAACAGAGGGATGACCGAAAGGGAGTAAGACAAAGAAGTGTCAAAGGCCACTTGCCCTGTCATAGCCCAGGCAGGCTCCCAACCACGCATATAGGCAAACCCAAAGCCGCCTACAGCCGCCATTGCGAACGCGATAGGCACGCGCAGTAGTATAAGTCCCAGAAGGATCGCAAAGCCGATCAGAGATTCAATCATGGGGCGCCCTCTAGGTGATCTTGATCGGAGTCGTGTTCGATGGGGGGTTGTAATCCGCGCAGGAATGCGATGAACGCCGAAACCATGCAGGAGACCCCAGCTAGATAGCCGAATGGTGCCAGTGGAATCTCAAGCGCGTTGGTCACTGCGCCGTCATGTGCGGCCTTGGCCGCATGGGTGAAAAGCCGCCAAGAAAAGGTGGCTAACAGGGCTGCAGAGAACAGGCCTGCAAACGCAGACAAAAGACGTTGCGTCTTGCGTCCAAGCGCCAGATTCAGCAGGTCGACCTCGACATGTTCACGGCGCTCTGTCGTCAGTGGCAAGGCAAGGAAAACGAGCGCTGCCAGCAGTATTTCTGTGAGTTCGAAGGCGCCGGAAAGCGGTGCGTTGAACAGGTAGCGCCCAACTACATCCACACAGGTGATGAGGACGAGGCTGAACAGGATCAGTGCGGCCCCGACACCCAGAGATCTGTCGAGCAGCAGCCCGATGTCCAGCCCCTCATCAGGGGGCTGGTCGGGGAAACGATGGCGAAGCCGCTCCATGGATCAGAAATCCACGCCAGCTTGTTTGCGCATTTCGTCCAGAGCAGCAGTGCCGTCATAGCCATCCGCCGAGATTGCTTCGGACCATGCTGTTTCGGCATCTGCGGCTTGGGACTTGATCGCATCAACGACTTCGGCTGGCGCTTCGTAGATTTCGATCCCGGCCTTTTCGGCCGCGGCGCTGCCTTTCTCGTCTGCGCCGACCCAAGCTTCGCCAACCAGTGCGGCAAAGGCTTCACCGGAAATCGCCTCGATGGCTGCCTGATCCTCTTCAGAGATCTCGTTCCATTTGTCTTCGTTCATGACCATGAACCAAGTGGTGTTGTAGATGCCGCCGGGGACTTGCATCGTGTACTTGACGTCTTCGGTCAGCTTGAACGCAGCCAGAGCATCGTAGGGGAACGTCACGCCATCGATTACTCCGCGCGAGAGCTTTTCATACACCTCACCCGAAGACATGAAGAGCGTTGTGGAGCCGAGACCGGACATCAGATCCGAGATATAGCCGCCGGGCACGCGGATCTTCAGGCCTGCGAAATCGTCCGTTGTCTCGATCTTGCGGACGTTGTTGTGCAACATACCGGGGCCGTGCACGAATAGCCCCAGAAGCTTGGTGCCCTCATGTTCTTTCTGCGCCTCCAGCGGGCCGGAATAGACATTCCAGAATGCTTTGGAACCAGCAACGGCATCGTCACCAATGAACGAGAACTGACCGATCCGAGAGCGGGTGAAACGGTCATCTGTGGTAAAGGAATGCAAGCCGTACGTGATGTCAGCGATACCTTCGGCAGCCATGTCGTAATGTGCCGGGGGCGGGCCCATGGGCTTTGCAAGCACACGTACAGTCACGCGGCCATCGGTGACTTCCTCCACTTGCTTGGCCCAGGGTTTGATTGCCTCAACGACGATCGGATGGCGCGGCGGCAGCCAGCTCGAAAGCGCAAGCTTGGTCTCTGCCACGGTAGTCGTTGCGATAGACATTGCAGCGGTTGCAATGCCGGCGAGCAGCAGGGTGTTGCCCTTCAGTTTGATATTCATGGTATCCTCCCTTGGATTACGTGATGTCGGCGGCCCTGAGCGCCTGGCTCAGGACGTTCCGGTCGCCGATGTGATTGGCCAGAATAAGAATTAACCTTGCGTTGATTATATCGCTCTCGGCCTTGGTCTTGCCCTCATGCGTTGCCAGTAGGTCGGCGTAGAAATCGTCGGTTCCGTCGATATTCGGTGTCAGGGTCAGATCGCTCATTGGCTTACTTCCTTACCGGCCGCACGGCGCAAGGCGGTGCGCATCAGGGTTTCGTTGTATTCCGCTCGGCGGGCAGCGACATGCTGATCTGGGCGGATCAGGTAGACCGCCGAACTGGCTTCGCCGAGATAGCGTTTCCTGAGCTGACCAGTCGGGTCGTCGCGGGTTGAAAGAGCCAGGCGGCGTGCCGTGATGCCGTCCTCTTCCAGAATTTCAGGTGCTTCTGCATCGATTGTCAAAAGGATGAACTCATCACCCAGCTTCGACAACAGGTATTCATCGCTCAGCGGGGCATCAGGGCAGGGGGCGCCGGGCTGCGTCCGTTCGGGACCGCCTGCCAGTGCGTCAGCGGAATTGAGTCCCGATTCACTGTACACGCATGGAACCGAGAGCCGACCCGAGTTGACCATCGGTCGTGCGAATTCGTACGTTCCGCTCAGGCTGAGCACGGCATCGCGGAAGATCTGGCTGGTTTCTGATTTCGGCGTGATGAAATCGGTGGACCGTGTAGAATTCAGGATGTTTTCGTCCGCGCCGTGAACCCGTTCGGTATCGTAGGTGTCAAGCAGGCTCTCCGGCGCTTTGCCTTGAATAACCAACCCTAGTTTCCAGCCAAGATTGTCCACGTCCTGCATGCCGGAATTGGCACCACGCGCACCAAAGGGCGAGACTTGGTGCGCCGCATCACCAGCAAAAAACACGCGACCAGAGCGGAAGCTGTCCATCCGCTTGCACTGGAAGGTGTAGATAGAGGACCAGACCATTTCATAGTCCACATCCCCCAGCATCGCATCCAATCGGCGACGGATATTCTCTTCTTTAAGTTCTTCTTTACGGTCAACATCCCAGCCGATCTGGAAGTCGATCCGCCAGACATCATCAGGTTGCTTGTGCAACAAAGCTGAGGCGCCAGAGCCGTGGGTCGGTTCAAACCAGAACCAGCGCTCGGTGGGGAAATTCAGATCGCCTTTCAGTTTGATATCGGCAATCAGGAAGCTGTCCTGAAAGACGCGACCGCTGAAATCGAGACCAAGCATCCCGCGCAGTGGTGAATTGGCGCCGTCGCAACCGATAAGCCAGTCCGCTTCAAGGGTGTATGGCCCATCCGGTGTCATCACCTTCAGGGTGACGTGATCGTCGTGTACTTCGACGCTGTCCACACGGTTCTTACCACGCAACTGTATCGGGGCACCGCTGTCCTGTAGCTCACGCAGGCGATCGATCATGTATTGCTCGAAATATGGCTGCTGTAAATTTATGAAGGCAGGGTATTTATGCCCGTCTTCCGGCAACAGGTTAAATTCGAATACCTTGTCATCGCGATGGAATACTTTACCGAGATTCCAGACAACGCCCTTTTCCAGCATCGGTTCGCCGCAGCCATAGCGGTCGGCCACTTCCAGGCAGCGCTTTGCGAAACAAATCGCCCGACTGCCCATACCGATCCCCTCATGATCATCAAGCACAACCACGGGAATACCCTGGCGGCCGAGGTCCAGCGCGGTCGCCACTCCGATCGGCCCGCCACCCATGACCACAACCGGGTGACGCACCGGCGCATCAATATCCTGATCGGGTGATTTCTCGTATGGGTAGCTCTTGTAGGCGAGCATGTAACGGTCATCAAACATTGGAAAATCCCCTCCCTTCAGGCGTTCAGCCTTGCAGTTGTTCCCACATTTCCAGATCCCGCTGCGCCGTCCAGATACGTGGTGTGTCGATGCCGCGGGCTTCGTCATAGGCGCGCGCAACATTGAACGGCAGGCAGTGTTCGTAGATCGCGTAGTCAGCGAATTTCGGGTCGCACGCGTCACGTACAGCGTCCCAGGCATCTTTCAGGCTGCCGCCGCTAGCGGCGACACGAGCGGCCGGGCGATAGGTGCTTTCGACAAAATCCCGGGTGGACTCGATTGCTGCTTCAACCATGTCTTTTCCGAGCAGAGCATCACCGCGGCCGGGCGCGATAGCATCGACGTCAAATGCGGCGATATTGTCCAGAGTGCCACCCCAATCGTTGAAATGGCCGTCGCCGCAATAGCAGGCCGAGTGGTACTCGACGATGTCACCGGTAAACATGACGTTCTGGTCCGGGACGTGAATGACGATGTCGCCGGCAGTATGAGCGCGACCAAGATGCATCAGGTCGACGCGTCGATTTCCAAGGTAGACGCTCATGCGATCCTTGAAGGTTGTGGTGGGCCATGTCAGTCCGGGAATGCTTTCATAGCCTTCGAACAGACGTGGAAAACGCTGAAACTCACTGTCCCAATCTTCCTGACCGCGTTCGACAACCTGCGCTCGGGTTGTTTCGGACATGAGAACCTGATCTGCGCCATACGCTGAAGCGCCTAGAACGCGAACCGCGTGATAGTGAGTTAGCGCCAGATGTGTGATCGGTTTGTCGGTAACTTCTCTGACCTTCTCAATCACCTTGCCAGCTAGACGTGGTGTGGCCTGCGCCTCGACAATCATGACACTATCATCGCCGATGATCACGCCGGAATTGGGATCACCTTCAGCAGTAAATGCCCAAAGCCCTTCACCCACTTCGGTGAAGCTAATCTTCTTTTCACCCAAATCTCCCTGAGATGCGAATGCCTTAGCCATTGTGTTCTCCCGAAGTATGTCGCTCACGTGACTCGTTTTGTTTCATTTGCAACGAATATCGTTACATATGAAACTAAAGTCAATGCCGTTTCGTTTGGAGTTACGTGTTTGAACTATTGTTGCTGAGTGCATTCGAAGATTTTTTGCGAAGTTTCCGGCGTAGGAAAATGTTGTCCATTCCCGCTATTTTTGCAGCCAATCATGCCGACCGCCGTAAAGAACTGCTGTTCAATTAAGCGTCTGATGGACCCAATGTGGTGGTTCAAGGCTTAGCGCTGACGGCGATCATGGTTGAAGAGCTTCTGAAACAGAAACGACACCGGCGACGCTACATTTTTCGCCATGTTAGCCGGAGACTGCCTCAGTGAGTCACAAGTTTCCGCCCACCATCATCCAGTACCCAGCATTTGGTGCCTTCGAACACGGCGGTGGTCAGGGCGTGGCCATAGCCTGCACCTGTATCCAGATTGATACGGTTTCCATGATGTTCAGGTGCGGCCACGTGGCTGTGGCCATGGACTACCAACCATGGATGTGGATCTTTATGGTTCAGGAATTCCTCACGAATCCATATCAGGTCGTCGTGGTCTTGCTGATCCAGTTTCACCCCGGGTCGAATACCTGCGTGCACGAACAACAATGCGCCGTCCTGATGGAACGGCTTTAGCCCGTTCAGAAAATCGATATGAGCCTGAGGGACAGCCTGTTTGGCTTTGGCGTGAACTTGATAGATTCTGTCCACTTTGGTGGCTTTTACCCCATAGGACTGCAGCGTTTCGATCCCGCCGATCCGAGGATGAAGCCAGTGATACCCGACCAGCAGGCGCGCATCATTGCGCGGATAGTCCTCCAGAAACATTGCGCACATCTGGTCATGATTGCCACGCAGAAAGACCCAGTTCTTACCGTCGGCGTTCCCTCGGACCAGCAGATCCAAAACCCCGCAACTTTGCGCACCCCTGTCCGTATAATCGCCAAGAAACACGATCTTGGCGTCTGGCCCTCCATCCCGTTCGATCCGGTCCAGTGCGTCTTCAAGCATCCCCAGTTGGCCATGGATATCGCCAATTACATAAACCGGATCTGACATGAGTGTTCCTTGTCGTCGTCTTCAGGCGGTAGTTGATTTGGGATCAGCCCACCCAGTCAATGCTAATGTCTTCGCGAAAAGCAAACCGTACCAGATGCGCTTCGATGACTTCCTGCCAGCGGGTCAGATCTCCGCGAGGGCCGGTTTCAGCCGTCAGCGAAAGGCTGGATTCACCCGCGACCAAGGTCAGCCGGTTTCCGCCCGGAAATTCCACGCTGCCGTGGTTGTCGTCAAAAGTCACCTGGGCCTTGTGGGACCAGTGCTTGCACAATTGCTGCAGGTACTTGCTGGCCGCTTCCGTTTTGGCAACACCCGAAACGCTTTGGTCAGGTAGCAACGCCAAGGCTTCATCGGCGGCCCGGCGCACCGCCTGCGCGAACAAAGTTACGTCGATGTTTGTGGCCAGGAAGGTCGCCCCCAGATCCAGACATTTACGCTGCATGGCCGGATCAAGTGTCAGTATCCCGGCAAATTTGCCTGCCGCGACGACCCGAGTTATCGCTTCCAAAACGGCTTCTACCACTTCTGTATGACCAGCATCACCGATATGTCCCATGTCAGCGGCCAGATCGGAGGGACCGAGAAAGACCCCATCAACGTCAGAGGCAAGAATATCGTCTAGTGCCTCTAACCCGGCGCGGTTTTCCACCTGAACAAGCAGGCAGATCTGTTCATCAGCCGTTTTCAGATAGTCCGAGATCGCCGCAAAGCGCGAGGCCCTGGCCAACGCTGAACCCACGCCCCGAACTCCGTAGGGCGGGTATCGCACCGCCCGCACCAAATCCCGCGCCTGATCTCCGCTTTCGACCATCGGCACCAGAATATTCTGAACGCCGGCATCGAGGTATTGCTTGATCATCCAGGTTTCACCGATCGGCAAGCGTGCGACCGGTTGGCTGCCGCTTCCTTCGATGACCCGCACCTGTTCCAGGATTGAGCGAAGATCGTTTGGGGCGTGTTCCCCGTCAACGAGCAGCCAGTCGAACTGGGACGTGGCCGCGATTTCAGCGGCATAGGTTTCGGCCATTCCAATCCAGCAGCCGACCTGCGGCAGACCAGCCTGCAGCGCGGCCTTGAAAGCGTTTAGTGGCGCAGGCATCCCGACCTCCTTTAGGCAAAGTTGATATCGACCGAGCCAAATGGTCCGAAATCAGCATGGATTTCGGTGCTCGGCGGGCATTCGACGGGTCGAATAAAGCTACCGGACAAGACCACCTGGCCCGGTTCTATGCTCTGGTCGTACTGCGCCATGCGACGGGCCAGCCAGACGACGCTTTCGACCGGGTCGTTCAGAACACCCGCGCCCAGACCGGTTTCCTCGATCTCACCATTGCGGAAGGTCAGTACCCCGACCCAACGCAAATCAAATGCATCTATCGCGTGACGCTCAGGGCCCAACACGATGCCCGCATTGGCGGCGTTGTCGCTTATTGTGTCATAGACTGTACGTGTTTGTCCGGTCGCGGGGTCGACACGCTGAATACGCGTGTCGAGGATTTCAATTGAAGGCGCGACGTAATCCGTGGCGGCAATGATGTCGTCACGGGTGACGTTTTCTCCGCCTACCGCAGATTTCATGACAAAAGCAATCTCAGCCTCGATCCGGGGCTGGATGAACCGGCCCGCAGGAACGGTTCCGCCGTGATCGAACTTCATATCATCGAACAAAATTCCGCTGTCGGGAATATCGATATTCAGCGCATATTGCATCGCTTTCGAGGTCAACCCGATTTTCCAGCCGATCACCTTGCGCCCTTCGGCCAATTTCTTTCGATAAATGGCGTTCTGCACCTCATAGGCGTCGCTCATTCCCATTTCGGGATGGCGCAGTGTCAAAAGGCCAATCTGTTCGTGCGAGCATTCAGCCTGCAATAAGTCGGCCGCGGCACGGGCATGATCTTCGGGGGTCATACCTGTTCGTCCTCGACTGTGTTGCGCAGCGTTCCAATGCCCTCGACTGAGATTTCCACTACGTCACCCGGTTCTAGGTATTTCGGTGGATCAAACCGCGCGCCCGCACCCGTCGGGGTGCCGGTGACGATGATGTCACCGGGCAGAAGCGTCATGAAGGTCGAAATATATTCGATCTCGCGCCTTATCGGGAACATCATGCGATTCAGTGTATCGTCCTGGCGCAACTCGCCATTCACATGGGTCTGAATTCGGGCATCGTCCAACTGGGCCGCGTCGGTGAATGGCACTAGCCACGGACCGATGGCACCGGAATTGTCCCAGTTCTTTCCCTGTGTGACGTTGAACTTGGCATGGCGGACCCAGTCGCGAATTGTGCCTTCGTTACACAAGGTTAGGGCTGCGATGTGGTCATAGGCATCTTCCTGCGAGATTCGCCGACCGGATTTGCCAATCACGATAACGACCTCGCCCTCATAATCCAGCGTGTGGTTTTCCGGAGGACGGATCAGCGGGCGGTTGTGCCCGGTGAAACCGCTGGCAAAGCGCGGAAACAACGACATGTATTTCGGCTGTTCGCTGCCGTCTTTGTATTCTGCGTTGCGGTCGGGAAAGTTCACTCCGACGCAGAGGATGCGGCGGACATCCGGCATCACCATTTCGTAAGTGAATTCCTTGTGGGTTACTTCCCGGCCTGCTGCGGCCTCGGTCAACTGTTCAAACGTGCCCGCGGCGATCACCTCATAAAGGCTGGCCTGATCGGGAAAGGCGTCGTTTAGCGCAATTGCACCGTCCTTGGTGATCGCGCCGAAAAAAGTTGCTCCGTTTGCGTTGAAAGTTGCAAAGCGCATCAGGCCTCCTCGGCGGCGTCAATGCCACCCATGCACAAGTATTTGAGTTCCATGAAGTCATCCAGCCCATGGCGCGACCCCTCGCGCCCCAGACCTGACATCTTAACGCCTCCAAAGGGCGCTTCGGCAGTTGAGATCAGGCCGGTGTTGATCCCGACCATGCCATATTCCAATGCTTCTGACACGCGCCAAACACGGGCCATGTCGCGGGAATAGAAGTACGAGGCGAGGCCGAATTCGGTATCATTGGCGGCTGCGATAACTTCGCTTTCCCTGTCGAATTTGAACAAGGGCGCGACTGGGCCGAAGGTTTCCTCGGTCGCCACCGCCATGTCTGCGGTCACGCCAATCAGGATGGTCGGCTCGAAGAATGTGCCGCCAAGGGCGTGCGGCTTGCCGCCCAGTGTTACTGTTGCACCCTTGGCGGTTGCGTCTTTGATATGCTCAGACACTTTCGCGACTGCGGCTTGATCGATTAGTGGGCCAAAGACGGTGCCCTCGTCAAAGCCGTTTCCAGTCGGCAGTTTTGCGACCTTAGCGGCCAGTTTTTCGGCGAACGTGTCGTAGACCCCAGACTGGACATAGATGCGGTTGGCGCAGACGCAGGTCTGGCCGTTGTTTCGGAACTTGGCGATCACCGCCCCTTCGACGGCCGCGTCTATATCTGCGTCGTCAAAAACGATAAACGGCGCGTTGCCGCCCAATTCCAAACCTAGCTTCTTGATCGTCGGTGCGCATTGCGCATAAAGCATCGCGCCGATTTCGGTGGACCCGGTAAAGGTCAATTTTTGCACGATTTTGCTCGAGGTCATCTCACCTCCGATGGCGCGCGCTGATCCAGTGATGACCGAGAACAATCCCGCAGGCAACCCGGCTCGCTCGGCCAAAACCGCCAGCGCGATAGCCGAGAACGGCGTCTGGCTGGCAGGTTTGAGCACCATGGAACAGCCTGCCGCCAGAGCCGGTCCCGCCTTTCGCGTGATCATGGCATTGGGGAAATTCCACGGCGTGATCGCGGCAACAACCCCAATCGGCTGTTTGATTGTGATGATCCGCTTATCCGGCGCGTGGCCCGGGGTAACGTCGCCATAGGCGCGGCGGGCCTCTTCAGCGAACCATTCGATGAAGCTGGCACCATAAGCGATTTCACCCTTGGCCTCAGCCAGCGGCTTGCCCTGCTCGGCGGTCAGGATAGCGCCAAGATCATCCTGGTTTTCGATCATCAGGTCATACCAGCGGCGCAGAATTTGGCTGCGGTCCTTCGCTGTGAGCTTGGCCCAGCCCTTCTGTGCACGGTGCGCTTCGGCGATTGCTTCGGCCGTTTCGGCCGCCCCAAGATTGGGGACTCGTCCGATTAGATCACCAGTTGCCGGGTTGGTCACTTCCAGAGTGGTGGATACCTCAGTGGCACCGACCCATTTGGAGCCAACCCGCGCCGCTTCAATAAGCAACGTGGGGTCGTTGAGACGTAAGTCTGTCATTTGCAGGATTCCCGTGTCTCGGCCTCAGACCGAAAAGCTGATATTTGCCTGACCCGTTCCGGAACTACCGAAATACGGGGTGTAGATGTCGATCTCGCCTTTGTAACTGCCCCATCCCAACGCACCGAACAGCAGCGCAGTGTCGTTCATCGCACACTCGCCCGTACATTTCTTGGCGTAGTCAGGCAAAAGGTCCAAGAATTCTTCGAACCGGCCCTGTTCCCACAATTCGAGAACGCGCATATCCATCTGGCGATTGAACTCGCCATTCACTGCGTTCAGACCCTCGACCGAGCGCTCATTCGGCGTGAAGTCATGACTTAGAGACCCGGAGGCCAGAATAGAAACATTGCGGTTCGAACGCCGGATGCCTTCGGCGATGGCTTCACCCCAAACGCGGTTCTCAGCGATGGACGAGAACTGGTTGACCGCAACTGGCAGAACCCGGGCATTCACATCGTCATTGATAAAATGCATCGGCAAAAGGGTACCGTACTCCATTCCCATGTCAGGATGCGAATGACCCAGTGCCCGTTCCCCTCGCTCTCTCAGAACGTCAAGGATAGTTTCACCAAGGTCGGGATCACCGCGATAGTCGAACTCCATATCCGCCAGCATGTGCGGCAGTTCATGGCTAATAAAACGGCCCTTGTGGCGCTCTTTTGTGTTCAGGTGAAAGCCCTGATTGGTGATCCAATGTGTATCGAACACGATGAAGGTGTCGACCTCGCGGTCAATCGCGTCCTGACGCAGACGTGCGTAGCCATCTATCGCAGGTTGCCGGATTCCTTTGTATTTCGGCATCGTGTGGGACATCCAGATGCTGGGCACATGTGTGATCTTAGCAGCCTGTACAATCTTTCCCATGACAGTTCCTCCTCACTTAAGGTGGCGTCTGACCGCTTTGGAAGGGAGAGCGGACGACCAGACGTCGTTTGGTCCGACTCTCAAAGAGTTCATGGACCATAGATGCGCGCGCGTATCTTATCTTCTTACGAGCGGCACCTTGACCAGACGTCGCTCGGAAGGCGTTACTTTCCCAACTGCATAATCTTGTGCTGACCAGTGGCAAAGCCCACGTGTTTCTGCTCCATATAGAAGTCAAAGCTCCAATCACCGCCGTCGCGACCGATACCCGAAGCCTTTACCCCGCCAAAGGGCGTGGGCAGGTGGCGAACATTTTCCGAGTTCACCCAGATCATCCCAGCTTCCAACTTATCGGTAAAGCGCAGGGCGCGTGTAAGGTCGTTGGTCCAGACATAGCCGGTTAACCCATAGGGCGTGTCATTGGCGATCTGCAGCGCTTCTTCTTCGGTTGAGAATGGAATGGAAGTTAGCACGGGGCCAAATATTTCCTCTCGCGCGATGCGCATGTTGTTGTTGGCATTGGTAAACAATGTCGGGCGTACGAAATACCCGTCATCACCAACCTTGACGCCACCAGCCGCGACAGTTGCACCATCCTCTTCGGCGATGTCGAAGTATGAGGTCACCTTGTTGTAATGCTCCTCGGTGACCAGCGGGCCGATCTCGGTTGCAGGGTCCAGGGGGTGTCCGACTTTGATGTTGTTCACACGCTCGACCAGTTTGGCCTCAAACTCTTCCTTGATTGTGTCCTGTACCAGTAACCGCGAGGACGAGGTGCAGCGCTCACCATTGATCGAGTAGATCATGAAAATCACCGCATCCAGAGCCCGGTCCAGATCGGCGTCATCAAACACGATAACGGGGTTCTTACCACCCAGTTCCAAGTGCATCCGCTTTAGCGTATCGGCACCCTGCTTTGTGATGATGCTGCCTGTCCGGCTTTCTCCGACAAAAGCGATGGCTTTGATCAAGGGGTGCTCTGTCAACGCCTTACCGGCATCAGGGCCAAAACCGTTCACGGTATTCAGCACGCCCTTGGGCAGCCCTGCCTCTTCAGCGATTTCAACCAACAGGCGGGCGGACAAAGGCGAGTCTTCGGCTGGTTTGTGGACCACGGTGCAGCCCGCAGCCAGAGCGGGTGCGATTTTCCACGTCGACAGCATGAAGGGCGTGTTCCACGGAGTGATCACACCAACCGGGCCGATAGGTACACGGGTGGTGATATTCATCAACGTCGGCGATTTCAGGTGCTGCCCGTCGCGAGCCTGCACGACTTGATCCGCAAAGTAGCGAAAATTCTCGGCACCGCGCAGCGCGGCCTTGGACATGAACCGTAATGTTTGGCCCGTATCCCAACATTCACACAGCGCAATTTCTTCGGCCCGGGCTTCGATGGCATCGGCAACGTTCAACAGGATCCGGCGGCGTTCGGTGGCGGGCATGTCGCGCCATTCAGTAAAGGCGGCATGGGCCGCTTTGACCGCCGCGTCGATATCGTCGGACGTGCCGTGTGCAACGTCGCAGATCACCGATTTATCCACCGGAGAGGAGGATTGGAAAACGCCCGCTGCGCCATCCCGGTCTTCGCCCGCGATACGGTTCTTGATGCCCGTTTCTTTGAACCGGGCCACAAAGCCTGCCAGTTTCTCGATATTCGTATCCAGTACGCTCATGCGTCAGGTCTCCTGCTTTGTCGCAGCCAAATGATTCCGGATTGTGCCGGTCTTGGGCGAAAGGTCTGGGTCGATGTCACGCATCTCTAGTGAAAGCGCGATAGAGTGTTTCGAGAAGGCCTGTTCCAGATACGCCTCAACCGAGTCAAAGATACGCTGTGTTGCGTCCTTCCTAACGTCGTCAGGACGGCCAGCACGCAGGCGGATTGAGATGTCCACAAAGCCATGCTTGGGATCTCCATCCGCAATGGCAAAATAGTCAACACGCGTGGCGCGTACGCGAATTCCCGGCATTGGAAAGGCCTCAATCCCCGCAGCGGTGTCTCGTATGCATTCGCACAAGCCACCGATGTCGACCCGATCGTCCAGATTGCCGGAGTATTCGACGTGGAAGTGTGGCATGACCTCTCCTTTACTACTTAACATGTTTAGTAAATTGTATCACGACCGTCAAGAACTTGCTTTGTTAATCTTTGCAATTCCTGAAATGGCGTTCTAGAAGGCTGGAATGAACCGACAAAGCCATACCACGAGAACCTCTCGCGCTCTTCCGATCGCCCTGCTGCGCGCACGCGAAACCGTTATGGCCCCAATTCGGGATATGCTGCAGGGGATACAGCTGACCGAGCAAAAGTGGCGTATCCTTCGTGTTCTGGACGAAATGGGCGAAGTGGAACAAAGCACTATTGCAAATGAGGCCTGCCTTTTGCTTCCCAGCCTGACGCGAATTCTACGCACGATGGAGACTGATGGGCAGATATCCCGCCGTCAGGGCAGCACGGATAAGCGCCGCACCATGGTGAAGATCACCGATGAGGGGCGTCAAATTCTTGAAGAGAACCTTGCGACCTCGCTGGCGATTCACAATACAATCGAGGCGCAAATGGGACAGGAAAAAATCGACAACCTACTGGATCTACTTGAGGAATTGCAGGCCGTAAAGGTTTGACCCCGACCTTGAAGACCGGGGCCAGCGTGATCACTAAAGTCTCGCTAGTCCAGTATCCAGGGCTGACAGGATCTTGGCTACGTCATCAGACGTGATGACCAGCGGCGGAGACAATATGATGTTGTTTCCAGACACACGGACCATAACCCCATCTTCATAAGTCGCTTTTTGAATCTGCAGCGGAAGATGTTTGGCAATTGGCGCTTTGGTCGCACGGTCCGAAACCAGCTCGAGCGCGCACATCAGGCCTTCACCCCCTCGCACGTCACCGATTATGTCGTATTTGTCGGCCAGTTTTTTCAACCCGGCAAACAACTCATCCCCCCGTGCAGCTGCGTTTTCCCAAACTCGCAGGCGGTTGATCTCGGCAAGCGTGGCCAAGGCTGCGGCCGCGCCAACCGGGTGCCCGGAATAGGTGTAGCCCTGATCGACAGAAGCTCTGCCGGTAGTGTCGCTTTCGAACACCTCCGCAACCGCGCCTGAGATCATTGCCGCGCCGAATGGGAAATAGCCGTTTGTGATGGCTTTGGCCGTTGTCATGATATCGGGCTGCACCCCCCAATGTCTCGCGCCACTTTCGCTGCCTGTACGCCCAAAGGCAGTAATGATTTCGTCCGAAATTAACAGAATTCCGTGCTTTGAGCAGACCTCACGCACCATGGGCATAAAGCTCTTGTGCGGCGGGATCACTCCGCCTGCGCCCAAGATTGGCTCCATAATAAATGCGGCGACGGTGTTTGCACCCTGGAATGCGATTTCGGCCTCCAGCGCTTTTACGCAAAGCTGCGCAAGACGCTCGGGGTCCGTCTCATCGAACGGATTGCGATAGGTCCAGGGCGCGGGCACGTGGAAACAGCCCGGCATCATCGGCTCATAAGCCGCACGGAACTTCTGATTGCCATTGACCGAGGCAGCCGCGAAGTGGGTGCCGTGATAGCCCTGTTTCAAGCTGATGAACTTGGTACGGCCAGCCTCGCCGCGTACTTTGTGATACTGGCGCGCCAGTTTCAGCGCGATCTCAACCGAATCCGATCCACCCGAAGTAAAGAATGCACGGGTCAATCCGTCAGGCGCAAAGAACTGCGCCAACTCATAAGACAATTCGATCGCCTTGTCGTTGCTGGTGCCGCGAAAGGTTGAATAATAGGGTAGCGCGTTCAGTTGATCGGTGATGGCCTGCTTTACCGGATCACAGGAATAGCCCAGGTTGACGTTCCATAAGCCACCTACTGCATCCAGCGCCTTGTGACCATCTACATCAATGATGCTGACCCCTTCACCTCCGGTCAGAATGGTCGGCGGGTTTTTCTGGCTGTCGGCCGGGTGCGCCATTGGTTGCCAGAAATGTCGGGCGTTGTTTTCCTTCAGAAAGTTGGAGTCTTTCATGTAGCGTGTCTCCGGAGATTTAGTCCGCCCGTCAATCATGGGTGGAATTCGGTTGGAAAAGTTTCGGGCGTCTGGCCGCCAAAGTTTGCGGTCAGTTCTTTCGAAAGAGTGTGGAGTGAGGTCAAAATCAACGGCTGCCGCGCGCTGGTTGCACGAATTTCGGGAACGGCAATCGCAATGGTTCCAATCGCGATCTGATCAATACCGAAGATAGGCGCCGCATATCCGAAGACACCATCTTCAAAGCTGCCATTACTATTGGCCCAGCCCGCCTGACCGATTTGTGCAACCCGGTCACGGATAATCTCTGGGTCCGTCATTGTTGCCTCGGTAAATCGGGTGAGTGTGTCGGATTCCAAGCGTTCCAGAAGGAAAGCGGGACCGAAGCTCAGCATGCACAATCCCGAAGCAGTCGCGTTGACCGGAATAATTTCGCTAGGGTCGAGACTTACGCGAACGCTGTGCTGCGTGGTTTCAACCACCAGCGCAGTTTGCAGAGTGTCTTTCTCAAGCAGGGTAAGGTGCAGGCTCTCGCCAACCTCATGCATCGCGGCCTGCATTTTCTGGCGTGCACCATCAAGGCCGGGCTTGGCAAGTTCGCGCAGGGCGGCCAACCGTAGAGCAGCTGGTCCGATGGCATATGATTTCGTCTGCGGATTCTGCTCGATTAGGCCGAACTCTTCCAGTGCTCGTAAGTGGCGGAGGGCGGTCGCCTTGTTCAAACCAGCCAGGCGCGCAATGTGACTTAGCCCGATTTCCGGCTGAGAGCTTGAAAAGTACTCTAGCATTTTCAAGGCATTAAGTGCGGTGCCCATGTGTTTTGCCTCCTCCCGGTCAGGTTATACTTGACAGAATTAACTTAACAACGCAACATTATTATTGTTAACGTGGTTCATTTATTGAACCACTAACGGGAGGTGTCAATGAAGAAATTTCTAGCAACCGCCGCATTTGTAGCGTCAGCAACCGCTGCACTGGCAGAGTATCCAGAGAAACCAGTAACCTTCGTGGTTCCATGGCCTCCGGGCGACCTTGAGGACGTGCTTACGCGAATGATCGCGGACGAATTTCAAGCCATGTACGACGTCCCGGCCGCGGTCGTGAACAAGCCCGGCGGCGGCGGCGGTCCGTTCCCAGGTGCAGTCGAAGTCGCCACCGCTCCGGCGGACGGATACACTATTGGTTCTTTCGTCATTGGCGTTCCCGTCATTGGACCGGAAATCGGTATCCCTGAACTGAACCCGAACCCGTTTGATCCGATCGGTATTTTTCTGACTTACCCATTCGTAATCGCATCCAGCAAGGATGCGCCGTTCTCGAACTGGGAAGAACTGGCAGAACACGGCAAGGACAACGATTTGGCGCTTGGTCATTTCGGCTCGGTCTTGCCGCCCACGCAGGTCACCTTTGCTGCTGCTGTAAGCAGCGGATTTGATTTTGCAAGTGAAGCAGCCTTTGACGCGTTGGATTGCAACACGCTGGCATCGGGTGACGTGGACGTCATCAACACCACGTTGCAACTTGTTCTACCTTGCCTGGATGACGTGAATATTCTGGCGAGCATTGGCGGCGAGCGGATTTCGCTGATCCCCGATACGCCGACGATCGTCGAGCTCAACCCGGATCTGCCGCTGGCATTGTGGAACGGCCTGTTCGTTCACAAGGATACACCACCCGAGGCACGCGAAAAAATCACTGCAGCAGCACAAAAGGCGGTGCAGTCGGACAAGGCCAAGCAGCTTGCTGAGGAAACCGGTGCTCTGATCTACTGGCAGGACCCAGACGCATCCAACGCTCAGATTGAGCAAGACAAATCCTCTTTCGCTAAGATTGAAGAAATTCTGGGCGAGTAAGATCCAGAATGGGCGTGGGGCACTGCCTCACGCCTCTTTCAGGTTGGGAGGAAACGATGATTGCAAAGACTTTACAGGACATGTTCAAAAGATATCGCCGACCCGGCGATGTCGTTTTCGCCGTACTGTTTCTGGCATTCGCGGTGTTTCTTTTGTCCCAACTGGGTGATCAGACCAAGGTCGTCAAACGAACCAAATGGTTCGCGCAGCCGGGTCTTTGGCCCACAATTGCAATCTGGTGCATGGTGGTGTTCGGGTTTCTGCATTGGCTTAGCTCGGCCTTGTCAGACCGGATCAGCGGCCGCTGGACCGAGGTCGGGTTTTGGGTTCGTTCGTTCGAATATGTTGCCTATTTCCTGATCTATGTGCTGGTGGTTCCGCAGCTAGGATATCTGCCCTCAACCATGTTGTTCGCAGTCTTCCTGACCCTTCGTGTAGGGTTTCGTGGTGCAAATGCTATCGGAATAGCTGCGTTGTTCGGCTTTGTGGTCACCATCGTTTTCCGTGGCTTTCTTCAGGTCAAAATCCCCGCCGGAGCGGTCTATGAATACCTTCCGGATTCCGTGCGCGCCTTTGCGCTGACCTATCTGTAAGGGGCCACTATGGAAACGCTTCTTTCCGGTATTTCAATCCTGCTACAATGGCAGGTAATCGTGGCCCTGCTGATCGGTTCGATCGGCGGCGTCATCATCGGGGCATTGCCCGGCGTGGGTGCGGCGGTGGCCATCGCAATCCTGTTGCCTGCCACCTTTGCGTTCGAGCCCATCGTAGGACTAACCCTGTTATTGGGTATCTACGGCTCGTCCATGTATGGCGGAGCCATTCCCGCGATTCTGATCAACACACCCGGCACAGCGGTGAACGCGCTGACCACCTATGACGGATATCCCATGACCAAACGGGGGCAAGGCCACCGTGCGCTGTCGCTGGCGTATTCGGCCTCGTTCTTCGGGGGCGTGTTTGCGATTATCTGTCTGATGGTGTTGTCACCGGTTCTGGCCCTTGTCGCCCCACATTTCGGCAGCCGCGAGATATTCCTGGCCGCGCTATTGGGCATCATTCTGGTTGTGCTGGCCCATCGGGGGCAGATTTTTGCCGCTGGTATGCTGGCGGCCTTCGGTATTTTCCTGAACTCGGTGGGGCTGGAGCCCGTGAAATACACCCGCCGGTTCACCTTTGATCAAAGCTGGCTGGCTTCGGGCATTGATCTCATTGTGGTCGTGCTGGGTCTGTTTGCGATTAGCCAGGCATTTCTGCTGCTATTGGAAAAGAACCACGCGCCAGGCGACACCCATGTAAGTGGCAATATCTTTGCTGGCCTCAAAGAACTTCTGGGCGTGAAACGCGTTGCTACTGTGTCCTCAAGTATCGGTGTTTTCATGGGCATGGTGCCGGGCACGGGCGAGTTTACATCGCAATTTTTGTCCTACACCTATGCTCAAAAGACGTCAAAGAACCCAGAAAAGTTTGGTGATGGCTCACCCGAGGGACTTGTAGCGTCCGAGGCGGCGAACAATGCTGTCCCAGGCGCTGCGATGATTCCTCTGCTGGCTCTGGGTATTCCCGGCGAGGCGCTGACGGCGATGATGCTGTCGGTGTTTTATGTCCACAACGTGATCCCCGGACCTCAGCTGTTCGAAAATCAGATGGATTTCGTATTGGCCCTGTATATGGCGCTGATCCTGCTTAACGTGATCGTTCTTGTGTTCTTGTTATTTTCGACGAACCTGCTGCTGAAGATTATCCAGATCCCGACCCGGTTCCTTGGTGTCATGATCCTGATTTTGGCATTCGTGGGGGTCTACAGCTTGCGCAATTCGATCACCGACTGCGCCATCGCGGCCGGATTTGGTGTCTTTGGTCTGATCCTAAAACGGCTGGACCTGCCGATTGTTCCAATCATTTTGGGCATGGTTCTTGGCGGCATCATGGAAACCAAGCTGCGCAGCGCAATGGCACGGGTCAAAACGCCGCTCGACTTCATCGACCGGCCCATCGCGGCCATTCTGTTTGGTCTGATCGTTCTGATCCTGATCCTGCACTGCCGAACGCTGTATTTCGAATTCAAAAACAAATTGCGGCCGGAACCTACGATGCAACCCGTGGATTCCGATAATCCGAACCAGCAAGGATAGGCGACCTATGGATCAACTTGCCATCGACGCGCTACGTGGTCAGCCCGTACAGGCCCGGAGCCTTCTGATTGACGGGCGTCACGAGGCCGCAGCGGAAGGTGGGCAACTAGATGTCATTTCTCCAATTGACGGTCAGGTTCTAACTCAAATTGCCGAGGGCACCCCCGCGGATATGGAGCGGGCTATTGCGGCGGCCCGCACGGCGTTTGAAGACGGACGCTGGTCGCGGGCTGCACCTTCTGTACGCAAGAAGGTGTTGTTGAAACTGGCCGATCTGATTGAAGAACACGCTTTGGAACTGGCCGTTCTGGGTGTGCGGGACAACGGCACTGAGATCAACATGGCCATGAAGGCAGAGCCGATGTCGGCTGCGGGCACGTTCCGCTATTATGGCGAGGCCATAGACAAGATCTATGGTCAGATCGCGCCGACGGCTGAAAATGTGCTGGGTCTTGTGCATCATGCGCCTGTCGGCGTTGTGGG
Source organism: Ruegeria atlantica (assembly GCF_947495585.1). Classification (GTDB taxonomy): domain Bacteria; phylum Pseudomonadota; class Alphaproteobacteria; order Rhodobacterales; family Rhodobacteraceae; genus Ruegeria; species Ruegeria atlantica_G. The sequence continues at coordinate 34,428 of NZ_CANLZK010000010.1, forward strand.
GGCGATTGTGCCTTGGAACATGCCGATGATGATTGGCGCGTGGAAGATCGCGCCGGCGCTGGCGGCGGGCAACTCGGTGGTGTTGAAACCTGCGGAATCGGCCTCGCTATCACTTTTGCGATTGGCCGAATTGGCGCTTGAGGCAGGTGTGCCGGACGGTGTCCTGAACGTTGTCACAGGCAAAGGCAGCGTGGTTGGTGAAACACTGGCCCTGTCGATGGATGTCGACATCATGGTTTTTACCGGCTCGGGTGCGACAGGGCGGCGGCTTCTGGAATATTCCGCGCGCTCGAACTTGAAACGCTGCTACTTGGAGCTTGGCGGAAAGTCCCCCAACATCGTGTTCAACGACGCCCCGGATCTCGCGCAGGCGGCCAAGGTCTCCGCCGCAGGTATTTTCCGAAATTCAGGTCAGATTTGCGTCGCGGGATCGCGCCTGCTGGTGCAGGAGGATATTCACGAAGACTTCGTCGCCGAGATCGTTAAACACGCGCGGGCCTTCCGCGTCGGCGACCCGCTGAATTTGAACACACAGATCGGGGCAGTGCACTCATTGCCGGAATTGGAAAGCAATCTGGATTTCGTCGCCCAAGCCGAAGCGGAAGGTGCTGAGCGCCGTGCCGGCGGTGACCGAATTCTGACGGAAACGGGCGGTTATTTTATGGCACCCACTGTAATGAACGGGGTCAAACCCACCGACAATCTGTTCCGCAATGAGGTCTTTGGTCCGGTTTTGGCCGTGACACCGTTCAGAGACGAAGATGAGGCACTGCGCCTGGCAAATGACAGCGTTTATGGATTGGCTTCGGGCGTGTGGACTGCAAATCTGAGCCGTGCACATCGCATGGTGGCGGGCATCCGCTCTGGTGTTGTTCACGTCAACACTTATGGCGGTGCGGACGCCACTGTGCCTTTGGGCGGAGTAAAGCAGTCGGGCAACGGTCACGACAAGTCTTTGCACGCAATGGAAAAGTATTTCGATCTGAAAACAGCCTGGATTCAGCTGTAAGACGATAGCCTGCAAGGAGAAGATTACCATGGGCGAAAAGACTATCTTGCTGATCGGCACCTATGACACCAAAGACCCCGAGATGCGCTACATCGAAGAATGCATCACTGCGCAGGGTGGCAACGTGCTGACCATGGACGTCTCGGTTCTTGGGGATCCCACCACGCCCACAGACATTTCCAAACATGATGTGGCCGCGGCCGGTGGTATGACCATAGAAGAGGTGATCGCGCTGGGTGACGAAAACAAGGCTTTTCGCGTGATGTCGCAGGGCGCAGCAGCGCTTGTGGCGCAGGTCTACGCCGAGGGAAAATTTGATGGGATGCTCGCAACTGGTGGCACGATGGGCACCGATCTGGCGCTGGATTGTGCGCAGGCTTTGCCAATGGGCGTGCCGAAATACATCGTCTCCACCGTCAGTTTTTCACCGCTGATTCCGCCACACCGTTTGGCGCCGGATATTCAAATGATCCTGTGGGCTGGCGGGCTTTATGGTATGAACTCGGTTTGCCGCTCATCGTTAAGCCAGGCCGCAGGCGCTGTTTTAGGCGCAGCCCGCGCCGTCCAGCGCCCCCGGCGAGATCGCCCGATGATCGGAATGACCTCGTTGGGCTCATCCTGCCTGCGTTATATGAAAACCCTGAAACCTGCTTTGGAAGATAGGGGATATGAAGTGGCCGTGTTCCATTCAACGGGCATGGGCGGTATGGCATTTGAGAAACTTGCGGGAGAGGGCGCGTTCTGCTGTGTAATGGATTTCTGCATGCAGGAATTTGCCAACCTGCTCGCAGGTTCGCTGGTGTCCTCGGGGCAGGACCGGCTGACAAATGCCGGGCGCGCGGGCGTGCCGCAAATGGTGGCCCCAGGCGCGCTGGATCTTTTGGATTTTGCCGGTTGGCAGGACATTCCCGACCAATATGCCGACCGCCCGTTCCATGAACATAATCGCCTGATCAAAAGTGCGGTGTTCAATGCAAAAGAGCGACGGGCCGCTATTCGGGAAATGGCCGATCGTCTGAAACAGGCTACCGGCCCAACCCATTTTTTCCTGCCGACCGGCGGTGTTGAGGAATGGGATCGCGAAGGTCAGGAAGCGCATGACCCGGAAGCGCTTGCCGAAATGGTTGACGAGGCCCGCAACGTGATGCCTGCGGTTGCATCAACTACGGAAATTGACGCCCATATCAATGACGACGCCTTCTGCGATGCTGTACTCAAACAGTTCGACAAATGGATGAATGAAGGGGTGGTTAAGGCGACATGACCAGAAAAGCCAAGAACATCCTGTTTATCATGTTCGATCAGCTGCGGTACGACTACCTGAGCTGCACCGGACATCCGAGTTTGAACACCCCCCATCTGGATGCGCTGGCGGCCAAGGGCGTGCGGTTTTCCCATTGCTATGTTCAATCGCCCATCTGCGGTGCTTCAAGGATGAGCTTTTACACAGGGCGTTACGTACACAGCCACGGCGCTGCCTGGAATAATTTTCCGCTCAAGGTCGGAGAGGTCACGCTGGGCGATCATCTGCGCGAACGTGGGATGGATAGTTGGTTGATCGGAAAGACGCATATGAGCGTGGATCAGGCAGGGATGGACCGTCTGGGCATTTCGCGCAACGGAGTGATCGGAGCACGTGTCGCGGAATGTGGTTTTGATGTCTTCCTACGTGATGACGGCTTATGGGGTGAGGGGCCGCAAGGCTTTTATGACAAAAGACGTTCACCCTATAACGAGTATCTGAAAGGGCAGGGGTATGAGGCTGAAAACCCCTGGCAGCACAATGCCAATGCCGGGGTTGATGAAGAAGGTGGTGTCGCTTCGGGTTGGTTTATGCGGCACGCAGATAAGCCTGCAAACATCAAGGAAGAAGATAGCGAAACGCCGTGGCTGACGGGACAGGCGATTGAATTTATTCAAACGCAGGATGCAAATTCGGCTGGGCCATGGATGTGCCACCTTTCCTATATCAAGCCGCACTGGCCTTACATTGTTCCAGCGCCGTATCATGACATGTACGGTGCGGAAGATGTTTTGCCGGTGGTCCGCTCGGATGGTGAATTACAAAATCCACATCCTGTCTATGAACAATTCATGCAGAACGAAATCGGCCAAACCTTTAGCAAGCCGGGTGTGCGTGAAAAGGTGATACCCGCCTATATGGGGCTGATCAAACAGGCTGATGATCAGATGGGTCGCCTGTTCAATTGGCTAGAAGAGAATGGCCACATGGAAGATACTATGATCGTCGTGACCTCCGACCATGGGGACTACCTTGGTGATCATTGGATGGGTGAAAAGGATCTCTTCCATGATCCTTCGGTGCGCGTTCCACTGATCATCTATGATCCGTCACAAGAAGCAGACGCAACACGTGGCACTGTTTGTAGCGCGTTGGTCGAAAGTATTGATCTGGCGGCAACATTTGTTGATCTGGCAGGTAGCGATGTCCCGGATCATGTTATCGAAGGCCGCTCGCTACTGCCGTTTCTGTACGGCCAAACCCCCGAGGCATGGCGCGAGTATGTGGTTAGCGAATATGATTATTCCGCCACGCCCGAAGCCGCGGCTCTGGGCCTTGACCCCAAACAGGCACGCCTGTTCATGTTGGCGGACAAGGATTGGAAATTCATCTTTGCCGATGGTGGGTTTCGCCCGTTATTGTTCAACCTGAAAAACGACCCTAAAGAGTTGAATGATCTCGGTGCCGACCCGGGCCATGCCGAGGTGATCAACATGTTCATGAAGCGCTTGTCAGAATGGGCGCGCCGTCCATCGCAACGTACAACAGTTTCAAATGAAACATTGCTGAAAAAGCGAGAAGGGAGTGCGGCTGATGTCGGTATTTTTATCGGTGTTTATGATGAGCGTGAACTGCCGTACGACCTAATAGAGAAAACGATAAGGCGTCTGTAAGACATGCAGGGGTTTCGTCATGTTGTGGGTCTTTTGCGGATCTGTCGCAAAGTTGTTTAAGCAGTTGCGATGACCCCATTCAATTATCTTCAAGGCAACAACAAAAAATGAGAGTAAACGGCCTGGATCCGGGAATATAGTTAACCAGCATTTGACGCATCAACTTCGTCAAGTAATTGGGTGGTGTGACCTGTCGTTCTGTCAAAAACGAACGACAGGTCATGCCGACGTTTTTTTGGACGGAATTGTCGGGCTATTGAGCGGAAGGTATGTATTCGTTGTTGGTGCATATGCAACATACTTCCAGCGCAAAGCGGGCGTCGAGTTTATTTAAAGGCAAGATGGATACCACTTGGTTGCAAGGGGTCTCACCAGTACCAGTCGTCGGCTTTTGAAAAAGGGGCTTTGTCTCTACCTCAAATCTTAGCGTCGCCAAGCCTCACAGCATGAATTTGCCTGGGAAAAGCCCACCTAAAAACCTTCGAATAAGTTCAGCAGAGCGTCGTCGCGAAAAAATCTGCATATCGGTTAGGTAATTTACCCACATACCTTCCAGTAGGGCCAGCGTTCCGCTGGTGGCATCATTCACCAAGTTCGGATCATGTCCGTTTTGTTGGGCTATCTCCGTGAACGCACGCCGCAAAGTCTCGACAAGTTTGGGATCCTGAGTGCTGCTGTATCGGGCAATACCTGGGTGTGAGCTCGCGATGCCTCGGAATGCATGCCAGATTTTCGTACTTCGTGGATTGAGCAAAGCTTCGGACAGATCCGCCTCGATCACAGCCATCACTCGCTCTTCGGGCGATGCATCCGAGCCCAGATCGGTCAATCTGTCCATCTCGGCATAATACTCAGTACTGAAATGCTGGGCCGCTGCGGTCAGCAAATTGTCCTTCCCCCCGAAATGCAAATGGATCATTCCGCGCGACAGACCTGAGCGCTCGCAGATGCGACTGACCGAGGTATCGGTGACTCCAATATCAGCAATAGTATCCAGTGTCGCCTTGATCAGAAGCTGCCTGTTGGCTTCTGGATCGCGCTTCGAGCCACGCTTTCTTCCTTTAGGCTCTGTCACTCTATTCAATGATTCCATTAGCTTAAAGTCTTCTCATATGGGCAGCTCACAGGGATATTGACACGAAAGGCCTTTCTGGCGCAACATTAAATGGACGATCGTCCATTAGAGACTCGTAAGTACCGAGATGGGAGATAGGGTGATTTTTCATAGCGAAGCGTCCCGGGGTTATACCCTCAGCGCACCAGCCACGGCATATGTGGGCTTTCTGGTGGCGGCGCCTTTGGTGATCCTGATCGCCTATTCATTCTGGACCCAAACCTACGTAACGCTCGACAAGACACCGACGTTGAAAAACTATAGCGACGCGCTTGCTGATCCGCTGGTTCGACACTTAATGCTAAGGTCGATCTGGATTGCCGGAGCAGTTACGGTAGTCGCTGTCGCACTGGCCTATCCCATCGCGTACTTCATCGCGATGAAGGCCCGGAAAAAGACTATCTGGCTTCTGCTCATCACCATTCCGTTCTGGTCCAGCTATCTGCTGCGCGTATTTGCCTGGAAACTCATCCTTGGGTTCAACGGGGTGATGAATTCTGCACTGATGATGCTTGGTCTGATCGACGAACCGCTCGACTTCCTGCTGTACAACGAATTCGCTGTCGTGCTGACGCTTGCTCATGCGTGGGCACCTTTTGCGATCCTGCCGATCTATGTCTCGTTGCAGAAGATCGATCCAAGCCTGTTGGAGGCTGCCACCGACCTCGGCAACAGTCCTTTGCAACGCTTCATGCGGGTGACGCTGCCGCTGACGATCCCGGGGATCATTGCGGCTTGCCTGATCATCTTCATTCCGACTGTCGGCGACTACGTGACCCCAGCGCTGGTCGGCGGATCGGACGGGAAGATGATTGCCAATCTTATTCAGGTGCAGTTCGGGGCCGCCAACAACTGGCCTCTCGGCGCCACACTTTCGCTGATCGCGATGCTGTCGGTCGGCTTCGTCGCCATCGTGTTTGTCATTACCGCCACCCAGCTTGGGAGGAGGATCAGATGAAGCGCCCCTCGACCCTGACAGCCTATGCTTTCCTGTATTTGGTTTTTCTGTACCTGCCGGTTCTTTTCCTACCTTTGTTCTCGTTCAATAGCGGTACAATAGTTGCCTTTCCGATCAAGGGCTGGACGCTGGACTGGTATCGGAAGCTGGGCGAACAGGATACGTTGATCCAGGCCCTTTGGAATTCGCTGGGTGTCGGCACGGTCGTCGCAATTCTATCTACCGCTATGGGGCTTTTTGCTGCTCGTGCCTTTGTTCGCTATCGTTTTCGGGGTCAGCGTGCAGCTGAAGGACTGGTGATGCTGCCGTTGGTTATTCCGGGCATTATCGTAGCTTCGTCAATGCTGGTTCTGTTTCTGTTTCTTGGTCTCAAACCATCTCTGCTCACCGTTGTTCTGGGCCATACGTTCCTCGCCTTGCCATTTTCCGTTTCGATCTTGAAGTCCGCGTTCGATGACTTCGACGCGTCGCTGGAAGAGGCATCTTACGATCTGGGCGTCGGCGTGTTCGAAACTTTCCGCCGCGTGACACTGCCGGTCGTTTCCCCCGGTATCATAGCCAGTATGCTGGTCACTTTTACGGTTAGCTTCGATGAGTTCGTCCTGGCCTTTTTCCTGTCAGGCAACCAGCCAACACTGCCGGTCTATATCTGGAGCCAGATCCGTTTCCCCGCCAAGCTTCCAAACGTTTTGGCCTTGGGTTCTATCCTGCTGCTTACCTCGGTTCTGCTTCTGGTGCTGGCCGAGTATTTCCGCCGCCGCTCATCCGCATCAGAGGTCCGATGACAGACAGAAACATCATAGAACTCAGGGGCGTCGAAAAGCGCTATGGCACATTCCTGGCTGCGAGCGGGATCAACCTCGATCTCAAAGAGGGCGAATTTTTCTCACTCCTCGGCCCCTCGGGATGTGGCAAGACCACGGTATTGCGGATGATCGCGGGCTTCCAGGAACCGACCGAGGGCACCGTGCTGATCGACGGCCAGGATATGGAAGGTGTGCCTGCCAACAACCGTCCAACGAACATGGTCTTTCAGAGCTACGCGATCTTCCCGCACCTGAACGTCGGGAACAACGTGGCCTATGGATTACGGGGCAAGGCGCCCAAGGGTGAGATCGACCAGCGCGTAGCCGAGGCCCTGGAAATGGTCGAGCTGGGCGGTCTTCAGGATCGCGGCGCAAGTGAATTGTCGGGTGGGCAACGGCAAAGGGTGGCGCTCGCCCGCGCGCTGATCATGCGACCCAAAGTGTTGTTGTTGGACGAGCCCTTGTCCGCTCTTGACAAGAAATTGCGCGAACAGATGCAGTTTGAAATGCGCAACCTGCAGCAATCCCTTGGCATCACTTTCGTGATGGTCACACACGACCAATATGAGGCGATGACCATGTCCGACCGCATCGGCGTGATGTTCAATGGACGGCTCAAGCAGGTGGATACACCAACCACGCTTTACGCCCGTCCTTGTGATCAGCAAGTGGCCAGTTTCATCGGTGAGATGAACATACTGCCTGCCCAGTTATTGGGTGAAACCGGCGATATGTTGTCGATCGATGCAGCCGCCTTCGGTCGGATTGAGATTGAGAGAAATCCCAACGTTGCGACCAGCTCTAAAGACATGAACATCGGTATTCGCCCGGAACAATTGGAAATCGCTGCTGAAAAGCCAGAAGACTATCCATCAACGGTTCAAGGCACTGTCAGCAACGTCGCATTCTATGGCGAGAACATTCACTACCACATTCAGGTTGCGGGAGCTGAGAAACCAATCTCGGTCTCAGTTCCAAATTATTTTCACACGGTCGATTTCAAACGCGGCGACGCAGTTTGGCTGGGGCTTCAGGGGGCAAGCGTGATCGATCTAGGTACAGACACAAAGTAAAATAGTGGGAGGATAAAATGAGACTACAGGGAATTGCGGCCTTCGCATGTGCGACGGCAATTGGCACGGGAAGTGCCATAGCAGGTGGCGCTGATCTAACGGTTTTTGACTGGTCGGGATATGAAGACCCCGGGTTCTTTGCCAGCTACATGGAAAAATACGGGAACGAGGCGCCAAGCTATTCCTATTTCGGAAGTCAGGAAGAAGCCTTTACGAAACTGAGTTCGGGTTTCACGGCTGATCTGGCGCATCCTTGTTCTGACGCGGTCCGGAAATGGGTCGCAGCCGACCTGATCCAGCCGCTGGATGAAAGCAAACTGACCAACTGGGCCGATGTACTGCCCGAGATCAAGGAAGTCGACGCCATCGTCCTAGACGGCAAGCTTTACATGTTGCCGTTCGAGTGGGGGAACACGGGCCTCATCTATCGCACCGACAAAATCTCAGGCGACGATATCTCGCTGCAAATGCTGGCGGACCCGGCCTATGCAGGCAAGATCGCCGTCCCGGATGCCGCGTCATCTGCATACGCCTTGGCCGCGCTGGCCACTGGAAACGCCGACGATTATACCAATCTGAGCGACGAGCAGTTCAAGGAAGCATCTGATTTCCTGCGCTCGATCCACCCGAACATGCGCTTTTACTGGTCCGATGCGGGTCAATTTGATCAGGCCATGACCAGCGGTGAGATCGAATTGGGTTGGGCCTGGAACCAGTCAGAACTGAACCTGATCTGGAACGAAGTGCCTGCCGCCATGATGCGTGATGTCGATAAGGGCATCGCGACCTGGGCGTGCGGTTACGTGCATCTGAAGTCTTCCACGACTCCGGTCGATCAGGTCTATGATCTGTTGAACGCTCTCACTGACCCTGCCAGCGGTCAGTACATCATCGACAACTGGGGCTACCCACATTCCAACGCAAAAGCGTTCGAAGTTGCCGATCAGGCCAACATCGAAGCCTATGGTTTTGCTGACCCTAAAAGCTTCTTCGAAGGCAGTTTGTTCTTTGATGCGGTGAATCCCGAGCTTGAGGCGAAAATGCTGGCAGAATTTGAACGGATCAAAGCCGGCTTCTAACACAACCACTTTTCCGGGGCCTTATGGCTCCGGATCCCAGATACAGGAAAACGCGTGAACATGTCGAACGCGAACCCATATGCTCTGCTTTTTGAACCGGTTCAGATTGGACCAGTCACAGCCAGAAATCGCTTTTATCAGGTGCCGCATTGCACCGGGTTGGGGCATGTCCGACCGCGGGCGGATGCCGCCGTTCGTGGGATGAAGGCCGAAGGTGGGTGGGCGGTGGTTTCCAATCAGGAGACCGAGATTCACCCAACCTCAGACCTGTCTCCTTATGCCGAGGGGCGGCTATGGGACGGGCGCGATGTTCCAGCGTTGCGGCTGATGACGGATGCGGTACATGCGCATGGGGCGCTGGCAGCTATCCAGTTGGTGCACAATGGCAACCATGCGCAGAACCTGCTGACCCGGGCTCCGGTTCTTGCACCTTCTGAGATGTCCGTCGATACGACGCACCCCAAGCAGGCGCAGGCCATGGATAAGGCCGATATCCGGGAATTCCGCCGCTGGCACCGCGAGGCCGCCTTGCGCGCGAAAGATGCCGGATTTGACATCATTTACGTCTATGCCGGACACAACATGACTTTGGCGCAACATTTCATGCTGCCGCATATGAACCAGCGCAGTGATGAATATGGCGGGTCGCTTGAAAATCGCGCGCGCCTGACACGCGAACTGCTGGAAGACACCCACGAAGCTGTAGGTGACAGCTGCGCTGTGGCGCTCCGTTTTGCCATTGATGAGATGGTGGGCGCTGCCGGCATGCAGGCTTCAGAAGAAGGCCGTGCTGTGATCGAGCTTTTGGCCGATCTTCCTGACCTATGGGATGTGAACGTAGCCGACTGGTCCAATGACAGTGCCACAACCCGCTTTCAGCCGGAGGATGGCTATCAGAACGCGTTTCTTTCGCACGTCAAACAGATCACACGGAAACCCGTGGTTGGTGTCGGTCGCCTGACGTCTCCCGACATGATGCTGTCGATGGTCAAAAAGGGAATTGTCGACCTCATCGGAGCCGCACGACCTTCCATCGCCGACCCGTTCATTCCCAAAAAGATTGAAGAGGGCCGCATTGACGAAATCCGCGAATGCATCGGCTGCAACATCTGCGTCTCATCCGACAATCTGGGCATCCCGATCCGCTGCACTCAAAACCCCACGATGGGCGAGGAATGGCGACGCGGTTGGCACCCCGAGATCATCGCGCCGAAGAAGAGCAACGCGGACACTTTGGTCATTGGCGGTGGCCCTGCCGGTCTTGAATGCGCTACGCAGTTGGCGAGGCGAGGGTATCAAGTGACCTTGGCCGAGGCGTCAGCCGAATTGGGCGGGCGGGTTGCGAAGGAAAGCAAACTTCCCGGCCTCGCAGCTTGGTCCCGCGTCGTCGACTATCGCCTGAATGATCTAAAACAGCGCAGCAACGTTCAGTTGTTCACTGACAGCAGACTTGATGGCGATCAGGTGGCAGAGCTTGGCGTCGAACACGTCTTTGTGGCCACCGGCAGCCATTGGCGCGCCGACGGCATTGGCCGTAACACACAACGCCATATGCCTCAGATCGCGCAAAGCGCCAAAGTGCTGACGCCTGATGACATCATGAACGGCCTTCTGCCTTCGGATGGGCCGGTGATGATCTATGATGATGACCACATCTATCTGGCAGGGGTGATCGCTGAAAAACTGGCGACCGCCGGATACCAGGTGGTCTTTGTCACGCCAGAGAGTTTAGTTTCAACTTACGCTGTCAATACTTTGGAGCAGCCTCGCATTCAGGCCCGCCTGATCGAGCTTGGCATCGACATTCGCTGCAATCAGGTGCTGACGGCGGTTGAAGGTGACATCGCGCGCATCGGGTGTGCCTTTACCGGTCGCGTAACGGATATTCCGTGTGCCTCGACAATTCTGGTCACCGAGCGCCATCGTGAGACAGCGCTTTATGACAGCTTGCGTGGGATCGGTTTGAAAACCCTCGAACTTATTGGCGATGCCGCATCTCCGGGGTTGATCGTGGACGCAGTCTTCGCAGGCCACCGCGCGGCACGCGATTTTGAACGCCCAAAGGCAGAAGCAGGCAAGGATTGGTTTCGCCGCGAGATTATCGATTTGGAGGAGACGTGATGAACAGCCGACCGTTTGCGTTAGATGCTTTGATGGCCTCGCACCAGCACGGCCACGCGCTGCCGCGTGAATTCTATACCTCGCAAGACATCTATAACTATGACATTGCCCAGGTCTGGAACCGTAACTGGCTTTGGGCAGGGCATGTCAGCCAAATCCCAAACCCCGGAGACTATTTTCTGTTCGACTATGGCCCGGAGAGCATCATTATTGTGCGCGACCGCGAAGGAGAAGTTCGCGCTCATTTGAACGTCTGTCGCCATCGTGGATCTCGCGTCTGCACTGAACAGTCCGGCAACTCCCGTGTTCTTGTTTGTCCGTATCACGCCTGGACATATGAGCTTTCGGGAAAACTTCGTGCAGGCCACAACATGGGGGAAAACTTTGACCCATCCAAATTCGGGCTCTTTCCCGTTCAGGTGAGTGTCTTCAAAGGCCTGATTTTTGTCTGTGCCGATGCAAACACACCATCGCTTGATCCTGTCCTCAGCCAGCTTTCGCCACTCGTCGAACCCTATGGCTTTGATGATCTGAAAGTGGCGCATACGGCGTCATTTCCCGTTCCCGCGAATTGGAAACTGGCGGTTGAGAACTATCTTGAATGCTACCACTGCGGACCTGCGCACAAAGAATACTCTCGCTCTCATAGCCTGAAATCGCCACAAGACATGGCTGGCTTGGTCGAGCCGCTAAATGCAAGGGCTGTAGAAGTCGGGCTGACGCCTGATGAATTGGCGCTTGTTGGCGAGGCTGCGCCCACCCCATTCACCAGCGGGTACTATCGGCGCTACCCGCTTTACCAAGGTTACAAAACCGGCAGCAAATCGGGCGAGGCGCTTGCGCCATTACTTGGAACGCTGAAAGGCTTCGACGGTGGCGCAACTGACTTTGATATTGGCCCATTGAATTGGTTCCTGATCTATTCGGATCACATGGTGGGCTACCGCTTTATTCCACGTGGTCTGCAGGAAACCGACATTCAGGTGGTCTGGCTGGTTCGCGCTGACGCTGAAGAAGGCCAAGATTACAATAAAGAAGACCTGACCTGGCTTTGGCATGTCACATCTTTGGATGACGAACGCATCATTCGACACAACCAGTCCGGCGTGAATTCTCAATACTTCCAACCGGGGCCCTTGGGCGAAATGGAAACCGCGATCCAGGATTTTTACGATTTCTATTTCTCCATGCTCAGCCCGGAACCAGAACAAAGGATGGCCGGTAATGGCTGAGATAAAATCACGCCGTCGTGGTGGCGGCGGGCGCGCCGCGCGCATAAAGGTGCAACAGGCAACCACGGGCAACGAGGCCGTGCGTGGAGGCTTAAGCGGCGGGCGCTATAAGCCGTTGACCCAATCAGATATGGAAAAAATCCACCAAGCAGCCCTGACCGTTCTGGAAAACACCGGCGTCACCGACCATTTCCCGGAACTGCTTGATCTGGTGCTGCCCAAGGGCGCGGTGATGAATGACCTCAATCGGCTATGCTTCCCGCGCGCCCTGATGGACGACATCCTGGCTGGTGCTGCCAAGGAATTTTACGTCTATGCCCGCGGAGAGCGTGAAGGCAAAGACGACATGCATTGCTCGGCAGAAAGCGTTTACTTCGCCAACTCTGGCACTGCCGTCACCACCTTCGATTCTGAGACCAAAACTTATCGCCCTTCGGTCCTGCGCGACGTCTATGACTTCACCCGTCTGGTGGACTGTTTGGACAACATCCATATGCTGGGCGACACGGTTTTGGCCACCGATGTGACCGATGATTTCGCTCACGACATGAACACCATATATGCAATGCTCGCAGGTAGCCAAAAACCTGCCTGTCTGACCTTTCGCGACCGCAGCCATATCCCGCATGCCATCCGCATGTTTGACTTAGCGCAGGGTGGTGAAGGCGCTTTCATGAAAAAGCCAAGCGTCATTTTTGGCGGCTGCCCCATGGTTTCGCCCCTGCGGATCGGCAAGGAAAATATGGAAATCCTGATTGATACGGCCAAGTTGGGCCTGACGGTCGATCTGGCTGTGCCTCCTCAGGCCGGGGCCACAGCCCCCGCGACGCTTGCGGGAACGCTGGTACAAACCGTGGCCGAAACGCTGGCCTGCGTTGCCATTGTAAACCTCATCAACCCGGGCTGTCCGGTCTGCTTTGCCGCCTGGCCCTTCATCACTGACCTGCGCAGCGGGTCGTTCACCGGCGGCAGTGGAGAGCAGGCCCTGATCGGTGCGGCAGCCATTCAGATGGGCAACTTCTATGGCCTTCCCACATCCGTTGGCGCAGGCATGACTGATGCCAAAATACCCGACGCGCAATACGGGTTGGAAAAGGCGCTGACCTTCACGCTTGCCGCCCATGCCGGTGCTAATCGCCTTTGCGAGTTTGGCGGTATGATCGGCAGCCTGATGGGATGCAGTTTTGAAAGCATGGTCATCGATGACGAAGCGGGTGGTATGATCCTGCGATCGTTACGCGGGATAGAGGTCACAGATGAAACCATGGCGGTGGATGTGATCCACCAGTGTGCCATCGACCCAGGTCATTTCCTCGGCAACCCACACACGCTGAACTATATGAACAGCGAATTTGTCTACCCGCGGCTCATGGATCGTGAGCGTACAGATACATGGGAAAACGAAGGCAAAACTGATCTGTTGGACCGCGCCCGTGACAAGGCCAATTCCATTCTCGACAGCCATTTCCCCAACTACTTCGGCGCTTCAGACGCTCAGGTGCGCGAAGAGTTCCCAATAGTGATGAGCGCAGAAAGCATGGCCCGCCGTGGATAACTCTAACGCCAAGCACTGGGACAACGACCACTTCCTACACCCGTGGGAAGGGATGGCAACTTTGGGCGAAAACGACCGGACATTTATTGAAGGTGCCAGCGGCATCCATGTCATGAACGAAAAAGGCGAACGCCTGATCGACGGACCGGGAGGCATGTGGTGCACCCAGATCGGTTATGGGCGAGAGGAGATGGCCGAAGCCATGGCTGACCAGGCTCGGAACCTTGCCTATTTCTCGCCCTTTAACAACTCCAACTCGACTGCCGCGCGGTTCGCACGCGAAATCGCCAAACGTGCGCCGGGCGACTTGAACAATGTCTTTTTTACCACCGGCGGTTCCACTGCGGTTGATACGGCCATCCGGTTTGTCCATTTCCGCAACAACCTCTTGGGACGCCCCGAGAAAAAGAAAATCATTTCACGGCAAAAAGCTTATCATGGAAGCACTTATCTGGCGGCCAGCATCAGTGGAAAAGAGCGTGACAGGCTTTGGCTCGACAAGGCGGATGACCTCGCACATTTCCTGCCAGACGTGAATCCGCTTTATCGTGCGTCAGGTCAAAGCGAAGAGAGCTTTCTGAAAGAGAAAGTTTCGGACCTGGAAAACGCCATTGTGACGCTGGGCCCAGAAAATGTTGCCGCGTTTATCGCCGAACCGGTTCTGGCATCTGGCGGCGTGATCGTGCCGCCAAAAGGATATCACGAAGGCTGCCTAAACATCTGCAGGAAGTATGATGTTCTATATATCTCCGACGAAGTGGTGACGGCTTTCGGGCGATTGGGCCATTGGTTTGCGTCTGAGGCAGTTTTTGGCATTCGACCCGACATAATCACTTGTGCCAAAGGAATGACCTCTGGGTATGCACCGATGGGTGCCGCGATTATCTCGGATAGATTGATCGCCGATGTCACGGGAAAAGATGCAACCTTTTCTAATGGTTATACCTATTCGGGTCACCCGGTCAGCGCGGCCGCTGGTCTGAAAAGTATGGAAATTATTGAACGGGAAAAGCTTCTCGAACACGTTCGAAGGGTCACTCCGATTTTTCAGGATCAGCTACAGCAGTTGGGTCAGATTGACATCGTTACCGATGTGCGCGGCATGGGGTTGATGGGATGCGTTCAATGCTCAGTCGACGGTGATCCCCAGAGCGATCTGGGGTGCGACTACGAAATTGGCGGCCAGATCGATATCGAATGCCAGAAACGTGGGCTATTGGTTCGACCTGTGATCAACATGTGTGTTCTTTCACCGCCGCTTATCATTAGCGAGAGCGAAATTGAGCAAATGTTCGATGTCTTGCGAAAAGGGCTTGAAGCGACAAGTACGTGGCTCGGAGGGGATCGGTGACCAATGAAGAGCGTGCGCTCTTGTTGTATATGTTCGCCGATGGAGATGCCGCTGCAACCTTTGAATTCAGTGCTCAATGTCCGTTTTGGGCTGCCCCTGCCGCGACAGTGGTTCAGATCATTTATGTCCTGCGCCGCATCTGAGGTCGACTATGACCCTGTAGCGCCCGATGCTGAAAATGACACAGAAGTCGGCTTTCAAGCTGCCTCATGCGATTCGTCTCACGGGTCGTGGTGATCGGATCAAGCGTCCTCAATTCAGCCGTCCATAAATGTCATTCGGGCCGCCTCAGAAAGCTCGATGTCTGGCTCTGCATAATAGGCCAGCACGGCCAGAATGCGCGTCCGGTCCCCTTCGTTCGGTGCCACCCGATGTATCGAGTTGAGGTCGCGGAAAAACACCAATGTCCCGGCTTCAACAGCGGCGGTTTCGACCGGTAATTTTCCGCCCAGGATTTCGTCAAACTTCTCAAATCCCATCTCGCCCGCGTCGGCATCGTGAACTGCTTCGACGTACTCTAATTTTCCACCCTTTTCTGGTGCCTGCACCATCAACGTGATCGCAAATGAAGAATTGTCGAAGTGCCCGCCAAGCGCCTCTCCCTTCTCTGCAAAGTGAAGGTTGGTGGAGGACAGCGGGTCAGCATATTCGTGCATTGCCTCTTCGCCTAGGCCGTCGCACAAGAAGCTGCGAAAAACCGGGGCATTGTAGAGCGTGCGAAGGGCCGAATTCTGAGGCATCAGGTCGTCGTTGATGCATCCCCTGAATGAGGTCACAAACCGGTTGCGCGCGTGATCATCAGGAAACCTTTATCCTTGGTAGTTAGATAGACATTATGCCGTTTCGTGGACTTGAAAACTTTCTATTTGTTGGCAAGGCCTTCAACACGGATTGCATCAATTGCATCCTTCTGAATAAAGCCAGGCATCAGGAAAACGCCCCCATAGTCGAACTCTTTCTTACAAGCTACCCGAAGTTCAGCGTCATCAATTGGAAAGGTATTCAAGTCGATAATGTCTCGCAGTTCCATGTATCTCTCCTGAGTCCCGTTCCTTAAGAAAAGGGATACCTAAGACCAAATAACAAATAAAACTGTTTTTCATTGCCATTGGAATAGAAAAAACCTATTCAGAACCCATGTGCATATTCTCGGAGAGTTTCCAGTTCCAGTAGGCGTGGCACGCAAACGCATGAGCACCCGCAAGCGCCAAATTGGAAGACCAGACCAGCCATGTGCTGTTTCGACGTTTGCACGTGCGTGGTATGGAACTGACAGCGCAAGGCATTGAATTTCTGCGTTATGCCGAACAGATGTTGAACTACGTGGATCATATGGAAATCGCCGTGGCGGATATCGCGCAGCACCGGGCGAGAACTTTGCGTGTGGGTGCTTTCATTCGATTGCTCCATTCTATCTGGCGCGTATTGTCAGCGGCTGTTCTAAAAAAGGCAAGGCGTAGTCCTCGGTATTGACGAACACCTGCAGGAAGAACTGATCATTGCCTTTGGTCGGAATAAAATCGATTTGGCGATCTTTTACGATCTGGGCGTTGATGACACTCGGTTCCAAATTTGGTCCCTAGACCCAGCGCACCTTATCTATTTGTTCCACCGAGTCACTGGCTAGCAACAAGAGAACCAGTCTCCATCCAAGAGATTGACGGTGAAGACTTTGCATTCCTTGATGTCCCTCAAATCTGGGACTTCTTTCAGCGTATTTGCAAAGTTCGAAATTGCCCCCAAAATCGCATTCTGATCTTCGTCGATTGAGTCTATGCGATGTAAGGTTGCGCACGGGCTTGGGGTTTAACTTCTTTCGGTGAAACCTACCGAAAATAGAACCTATGACGGCGGCCAGGTCGTGTCGGTTAGGCTCGTTGAGAGGATGCCCCCAACACGTATCGTGCTTGCATCAAATGTGCACAAACTGATAAAGCGCGTTGGCGGAACCGTTCAATAGCATTTGTCAGGACCTGTTTGGGTACAAACAAAGCCTTTAGCATGTTCCGGAAAAGCTGTTTTAGCTAAGGCCCAACCTTCTAGCGTCCTCAAAGGCGCGTAGCGAATTAAAGGGCGGTAAATTCCTTGGCATGATTGTGATTTATTGGAACAATGAACGGCAAGAAACGGCGCTTGTCAGACTTCTGATTAGTTTAAATCTTAGGTGCATATCCAAAAAAGAAGAGATCCATGAAATATGTAGATCTTCGTGACTTCGTATCAAATCGTTAAGTCCCAGATTCAAGTGTTAAAAGTTGGTTCATCTTGCGTGGAAAAATCAAAGAGTCACGCCCTTCGCTGCTAACAATGCAAAATGATCCTACGACAATGAGCAAGGTTGACATAGCAAATGCATTTTGTTCCTTGCGTTCATCTTATCGATGCATTGTTCTCAATCAACGGTTAGGTTTCGCATCTCATTAATGGGCCTTACACCCGGTTTCGCAATATCAGTAATACTGCATATTTAGATCATAGGAGCGAAACGCATCAGCCAGTTGAATGGGCTTCTTATCGGCCTCAGAGGTGATTGTCCTTGAGCGAGGCGGGCCGTTTCCAAGCGGCCCAAAACGGACATTGAGCTTTGCCAACCGATGCTGCGACACGGCCCGTCGAACCTGCCGTTCGCTGCAAGTGAAAAATCAATGGTTGGCAAAGCTCACGCATCGCGGACATTGCTGCCGCTCACGTAGTGTTTTCTAATGTCCGATTTGAACTTTTGCATTCAATTCGAGACGTCGCTTCTTTCCCTTGCACACGTCGTCAAAAATCGTCTCTACTTTTTTCTACGACCTCAACAAAAGCGACCGCCGCAGGGGATGGCGTTGCGTGCGGATGCATCGCGAGACCAATTTTTCGTGTCCTGACTGAATTCAGCGGTTTGCTGACCCAGCCCTCTTTACCATTCGTTGGCGGCAAGGCCATCTCGGCCACGACCGAGACGCCTTGGTTGCGTGCCACCATGGTCAAAGTACTTAGCATCTGCGATGTCCGATACCGAACATTTGGACTAAGACGGGACTGCGTGAACAAACGGCGAATGATCCGGGAAGAACCAGATTCCGGCATGATGAAAGGCATTTCGCAAAGCTCTTCCAATCGGATTGAAGATTGCCTGGCCAAAGTACTGTCAGCGGCAACCAAAGCGACAAACTGGTCCTGTGCCACAGGCCAGGTCCGGAAGCGTTCATCTGGTAACACGACAAAACCAAGATCAATGCGCCGGTCTTCGATCCAACGGATAATCTCATCGTCAGCGGCTTCTTCAATCAGTACTTCGATACCGGGATGGGCAGCATGAAATGCTTCGAGAAGGCGCGGCAATATCTGCAATGATGACGTTGCACCAAAAGACCCAATGCGCAGTCTGCCGGTCTGCACTCCACGATATTCCGAGGCCTCCTGATGCATAGCGTCGGCTAGCCCAAGAATTTCGCGTGCGCGGGATAGAAGTCGTTCGCCCAACGGGGTCAGTTCGATTGGGGATACGGTGCGATTAAAAAGCGTGATGCCAAGCTCATCCTCAAGACTCTTGAGGGCATGAGACACCGCGGGCTGACTTATCCCAAGTCGCAATGCAGCAGCCGTAAACCCGCGCGTTTCGGCAAGAGTGACAAAAATATCAAGCTGACCAAAAGTCATAAGTAAATACTCATTTGACTATAATATGGTATAACTGAAATTCGGCATGGGCAATCCGATGTTTTAGGTGTTTCCATGTCCCAAGCCCTGTCATATCCCTTAGCGTCGCAGAACGCTTTGCTTTACGTCCGGCTCTCAATGGTGGCCTTCCTGTGGGGCGGCACATTTGTTGCCGGCCGCGTCGTTTCGGGTGAAATGCCCCCTCTGGTCGCGGCAACCGCTCGGTTTGGCCTGGCGTCTCTGGTATTGCTTTATCTTGTCTGGAAAGCGGAAGGTGGCTTGCCCCGCCTCACCTGGCGGCAGAGCGTGTTGATGGGGCTTCTCGGACTGTCAGGCGTCTGCCTTTACAACCTGTTCTTCTTTGCCGCTCTGGCTGAGATGCCAGCTTCGCGAACGGCACTGTTTGTTGCCTTCAATCCGATAGCCGTGGCTCTAGCCGGGGGGCTGATTACGCGACGGCTCCTACCGATTGCGCAAGTTGCCGGGATTTGTGTGGCACTAGCCGGGGCCGTGATCGTGATTAGCGGAGGGGACGTTGCCGGACTGATGACTGACGTCCGGCAGAGTTTTGGGCAGGGAGAACTGTTCATGCTGGCAGCGGTGGGTAGTTGGGTGGGCTATACGCTTCTTGGACGCAAAGCCTTAGGAAGCCTCTCGCCACTGGCGGCAACTACCTGGGCTGCACTAATTGGGTTTGTGTTTCTGGTATTGGGGTTGCCGCTCGCCGGTCCCGTGCAACTGTCGCATTTGCCCACGTTCACCTGCACTTTGGCCATCATCTATCTGGCCATTGGTGGAACAGTCGTGCCATTTGTTTGGTACTATCGGGGGGTACACTCGCTTGGACCTGAGCGTACGGCAGTATTCACCAATCTCGTCCCCGTCTTCGGGGTAGCCCTTGGGGCGGCTATCTTGCGCGAACCGGTTGAGGTTTCCATGCTGGTGGGCGGTGCGCTGGTGATAGCCGGAGTTTCACTCACCAACCGAGGATGATGTCAAATGCCAAAGAACAGGCGGTCAGACAGGTTTTTGTAGATTGATCGCGGGCTTTCACAGCGGACCTCAAAGTGTTCAAAAATCCGGGGCCATGAAGGCAGGCCGGTACTCTGCCGACCTTGGATGCTGTGCACCAACTCGCGTCCACTGATACAGTGCCCAAGCAAGGCCGGCTCCAGACCAGCCGTTCACTCACCGCGCTGATGTCGCACTGCGGCCCGTCATCCCTGACATTCGCTGCAACGGCACAGACTGGATGAGCGAAAGTTCACACATTAATTCAACGTGGACGATCCGGCTTTAAGAGTGGATTCCACTTACTCGAGTTCTCAGGTAATACGTAACTATGGATATCGTCGTCATTACGACCATCATCACTTCTCTTTTTGTTGTCATCGGCGTGGCGGAACCGCTGGCCGCGCGAATGCGCCTGCCTTACAGCGTTATCCTCGCCGTTTTGGGGATAGTGATCGGGCTTGGCGCGACGTTCTTTCTCGACACAGACCTGACGGATGCATTGAACCCGGGGGCGCAGGCGATCATAGATCTGCCGATCCGGTCAGACGTCTTCCTCTATGTTTTCCTGCCCACGCTGCTCTTTCAGGCGACACTCGGCATGAACCTGCGCAGGATGCTGGATGACTGGATGCCCATCCTGATGATGGCCGTTGTGGCAGTAATTGTGGCGACACTTTCCATTGGCTATGCGCTCAGCTGGGCAAGTACACTGCCGCTGGCCGCCTGTCTGTTGATCGGTGCTATTGTATCGACAACTGATCCCTCAGCGGTTGTCAGCATTTTCCGGTCGATTTCGGCACCGCGCAGGCTGTCGCGAATAATCGAGGGCGAAAGTCTTCTTAACGATGCTGCTGCGATTGCTCTTTTCGGGCTATTCATAAGCTTTGTTATGCTCGGGAGACCCAATCCACTGCTAAGTGAAGCCGTGGGGCAATTTCCGCTGTTGATCGCAGGTGGAGTTCTCACCGGTTGGCTCATGGCGCGCACGGCGGTTTGGCTGATGGCTTTCGTAGGCCGCTGGGAAATGGCGCAGATTTCAATATCCGTGTCTCTGCCGTATCTCGCCTATATCGTTGCAGAACAAAGCGTCGGAGCTTCGGGTGTCATCGCGGTGGTGGCTGCAGGTCTTACGCTCAACCTCACAGGCCCCGGTCGTTTGTCACCGGCCACCTGGACAAATCTGCAAGAAGTTTGGGACCTACTGGCACATTGGGCAGGCGCGCTGATCTTTATTCTTGCAGCCTTGCTGATACCTCGATTGCTGGAAGAGGTGCGGCCGTCCGACTTTGGCCTGCTGGTCGTGGTGGTTCTGGCCGCCATGTTCGCACGGGCGGCAATTCTGTTCGGGTTGCTGCCATTGCTTACGGCAATCGGTTTGTCACCTGCTGTCGAACGCCCCTATCGCACCGCAATACTGTGGGGTGGGCTGCGTGGTGCCGTGACGCTGGCTCTGGCTCTGGCAGTCACCGAAAGCACGCACATCCCGCTTGAGACGAAGCGCCTGGTCGGCATTCTGGCCACTGGCTTTACGCTGTTTACACTAATTGTTCAGGGTACAACCTTGCGCATGGTGATCACAAAACTGGGGCTCGACAGGCTTTCTCCGCTTGATACCGCCCTGTCGCGTCAGGTGGTCGCCGTAGCATTGCAATCCGTTCGCGAGGACGTATCCCGCACAGCAGAAAACTATAACCTGACGCACGATATCGTCAGGAACGAAGCCAAACAGTTTAGTGAACGCCTGGACGAGGCCGTAAAGGCCGCCGAAGACAGTGCGCAGATCCTGGATCGTGACCGGGTCACGCTTGGTCTTATTGCGCTGGCCGGTGCAGAGCGGGACTCTGTTTTGGCCAGGATGCGGGAACGCACCATGTCATCGGTTCTGAGTGAGAAGATTTTGTCCGATGCGGATCGGCTCATTGAAGGCGCACGGACTGGCGGACGGATCGGCTATCAGCGCGCATCAAATCGGTCGGTCGTTTACGGCAGATCTTTTCGGATCGCCGTGTTTCTACACAACCGGCTTCGAATTTCGTTCCCACTCACGCGTATCACAACGGATAGGTTCGAAAGATTGCTCATGCAACGTCTGATCCTGCAAGACCTCGATGGGTTCGTCCGCGGCCGCATCCGCCGGATCCACGGCCGCCGGGTTGCGGAATTGCTGGATGAAGTGTTGGCGCGTCGATCCGAGGCGGTTGAGACGGCGCTTGAAGGCCTGCGGCTGCAATTTCCCGGCTACGCCGAAAAGTTAGAGCGACGATTCATCCAGCGAACCGCGCTACGCCTTGAAGAACGTGAATACGCGATCATGCGCGAAGACGGCCTTGTGGGCGAAGAACTTTATTCTGTGTTGATGCAGGAAGTGGCGACGCGACGTACGTTATCTGAAGGACGTCCAAAGTTGGACATCACTCTTAAAGGACGGGATCTGGTCCGGCAGTTCCCACTGTTTTCCGATCTCGACAAGTCTTCGCTTAGGAAACTCAGCCGGGCGCTGCGTACTCGATATGCCAACGCGGGTGATACCATCATTTCCAAAGACGAATTAGCCCAGAGTGTATTCTTCATTGCTTCCGGAGCTGTTGAAGTGGAACTCGGCCGGCACACCTCGCGGCTGGGTCGTGGCGAAATGTTCGGGCAATTGGCCATGTTATTGAAACGGCCCCGTCGCGTAAACGTGCGGGCATTGGCACCGTCGACGCTGCTTATGCTCGACGAGGCAAGTTTCCGGCGCTTGCTGCGGCGAAGCAAGGCCATGCGAAACTCAGTCAAGATGAGCGCTGACAAGCGCATGATCGACCCCGCGGTGTTGGATCTGGATGAGGCCGAGGTATCCCCTGAAAAAGGGACTAAATCTTGAGAGGCTCTCAATTGGAAAGGAGCCGCGAAATCAAAAGTGCTGGTTCACGGACACCAATCGGGTTCTGTTTCGTTGAGTGTCTACACTTGTCAGAGACTTGTTCACTCGAAAAAAATCACTACCTTCGACATCTCAGACAATAGCCCCAGTTTCCGACCTCGAATTTTATAGCGACAGTCAAGACGTGCAGCTGTATGAGACGGCGGGGTAAGCGATCTGCGACATATCACGGTCCAAATTGGGCAATCGCTACAACTTCAATCGCTGCGATGCAGCAATCTCTAATGAAAGCCGACATTGATCACGAGCAATGTGCCGCTGCACTGTGTGGAAGTGAATGAGCGCCTTAATAGGGATATTCTTTCGACAGAAACACATTTGACGCGAAGAAAGTGGATTTTGACGTGACAAACACTGTTTTGTTTTCCGACACTCCTTCCCGTAGACGTGGTGATGCATTCAGCAGGAAGTGAGCCGACCAATGCATAACATCATTGCACGAAGAAACTTTGCCGTCGCGGTAGCCGAAGAGGCGGGCGCGCTTGCACTAGAGTATTTTGCTGCCAGAGACACCTTGGTCATTGATCAAAAGGGCGCGCAGGACTGGGTTAGCGAGGCGGATCGCAACGTCGAAACCTTCATTCGTCAAAAGATTATGAACTCTTTTCCCGATGATGGGATTTATGGCGAAGAACACGCCGAAAAAGCTGGCTCTAGCGGTTTTGACTGGGTGATTGATCCGATTGATGGAACAACAAACTTCGTCAACGGCATTCCGGCCTGGACGATTGTCTTAGCGGGCGTTTCAGACAGTCAGACGCAGGTCGGTGTGATTTTCGAGCCAAATGTTGGTGAAACTTACGTGGCGATCCGAGGCGAAGGTGCCACTTTGAATGGACACGCCATGCAGGTTGCCTCAAGCGTGGAACTTGCAAGTGGAACCGTCTCAATTGGTTATTCGAACCGGGTCGAAGCATCAAAGGTCATTCCGGTGATTGCGGCCCTTATCGAACGTGGCGCTCTCTATCATCGCAATGCAAGCGGTGCGCTTTCGCTGGCCTATGTCGCGGCGGGACGTCTTTTGGGGTACATTGAAGAGCACATGAACGCCTGGGATTGCCTAGCCGGTCAGTTGATGATTGCCGAAGCAGGTGGCGAGATCGAGGATCAAGACGCCGACGGGATGATCCGGGACGGTGGTCGCGTGATCGCGGGTACACCGGCCGTGTTTGAGACCTTGAAAATGATCTGCGACGACGCTTGGAACGAATGACGTCTTTCAGGCAATCGGGCGCCACCCGAATTCAGGTTGAAGGGATTTAATATCCGCGCGCCAGAAGTGGCCCTGCCCAGGTTGATCAAACCGCCGGTCGATTTCTTTCCCTGCCAGATGGCACCAAAGCAGTGTCCCGACCGCGCCGTGGGTTACAATGGCCAGGTCTCTTCCGTCGTGGTTTTTGACGATTGACAGGACTGTTCGAACGACACGCAATTGAGCAGCATGGGCTGTTTCCCAGCCGCGGAAGCTGGAAATGGGTGCCCCGAAGAAGGTGTCAGCGGCGGACTCGAATATCGAGGGAGGAAGGAATCCGGTAGTGCTTCGGTCGTTCTCTCCCAGTTCAGGATCGGATTTCGCGACCAGCCCCAAAGGCTTTGCAAGGATAGCCGCTGTCTCGGACGCTTTTCGCTCGGTACTGGACCATATATCTGTGACGCACGACATGGTCTGACTTTGTGCAAACGTGTCGGCTCGGGCGCGGCCAATTTCACTCAAACCCCATTCGGTGACCGGTGTCTCAGGTTCGACGACGACCTCCGGGTGTGAGATGACTAAAAGCTTACCCACATCACCCTTCCGGCAACAGTACGGGGCCGCGTCCGGCAAAAGACATTTTGACTTCCGAGCCGATTTCCAGCGGTTCGTCCACGTCGTCCTGCACAGCAAATACCTGCCCGAAGGCACCGGCCAGAGTGTACTCCATCCGCACGCCAACATAGGTCGCCTTGGCAACTTTGGCCGGGATTCCCATGTCAGATCCAATCAATATCCGTGACGGGCGCACGGCCAGCGTTGCTGGTCCCGGCGTTAGACCACGAGAGGGGAGCGTGTGTTGAAAGCCCTCGATTTCGATCGTGGCTAAATCGCCTTCAACAGAAAGGATTGTGCAATTGATCAGATTGGCCTCACCAATGAAGTCGGCCACGAACCGGTCAACCGGCGCATCATAGAGTTTACGCGGCGTGCCGATCTGAGCGATGGCAGCGTTGCGCATGACGACAATCTCGTCCGAAACGGCAAGGGCTTCTTCCTGATCGTGTGTCACATAAACGACGGTCAAACCGAGATCTTGCTGAATGGCGCGGATATCTTCGCGAACCTGGCGACGCAGTTTCGCATCGAGATTTGAGAGAGGTTCGTCAAAGAGCAAAACCTGCGGTTCCAAAACCAATGCACGAGCGACGGCAACGCGCTGCTGCTGCCCGCCGGAAAGCTCGCTTGGCAAACGATTGTCGAAGCCCTTCAGGCCAACCAAGTCTAACCCGTGCAGCGCGCGCGATCGGGACTCGCGCTTGTCGAAGCCGGAAAAGGTCAACCCATACATGACGTTCTCAAGCACGCTCATATGCGGAAAAAGCGCGTAGGATTGGAATACCATCGACACGTCACGATCGGTAGCGGGTAATTTGGTCACGTCTCGGTCGCCGATCAGAATTTGGCCCGAAGTCGCCATTTCCAGACCTGCGATCATGCGCAATGTCGTCGTTTTACCGCAGCCTGAGGGACCCAAAAGCGTCACCAGTTTGCCCGCTTGGACGTGCAGATCGATGCCATCAACGGCCACCACATCCTTGCCGAACACTTTCGAAACACCGTCGAAACGAACAGGCGCGGCCTTACTTGCTATAGTCGTTTCGGTCATGTAGTTTTCTCTGCTCCGAGTTGTGTACGTCGCCCGATCTGAACACGTCCTACGAGGATTTGTAACATCCCGACGGCCGCCAACATCACGAAAATCAGCGTTGTGGAGTATGCGATTGCAAGACCGTAATCGTTGTTCTCGACCCGACCAATAATGTAGCTGGTAGCCATGTCATACTCGGCGGAAACAAGGAATATCACCGCCGAAATCGCGGTCATTGCCCGGACAAAGCTGTAGACTAACGCAGCTAGGATGGCCGGCCGCAAAAGCGGGAGGATCACACGCCTGAATGTCTGCCACGAGTTCGCACCAAGCGTTAGCGAGGACTCGTCGAGGGATTTGTCCAACTGCGACATCGACGCGATACCCGCGCGAACCCCAACTGGCATATTGCGGAAGATAAAGCTGACGACAAGGATAACGCCCGTGCCAGTGATTTCAATCGGGGGCACGTTGAATGCCAGAATATAACTGACGCCAATAACCGTGCCGGGAATAGCGAAAGAGAGCATCGTGCCAAACTCAAACGCATTCTTTCCCGCAAAACTTTGCCGCGTTAGCAGATAGGCGGTGACCAACCCCACGGCGGCCGTCAGAGGCGCGGCAATGCCGGCGATGGTGATTGTGGTCCAGAAACTGTCCCAAGCGGCTCCGGTCCAGCGAATACCCTCTTCCTCGAAGCGGACCGAAAAGGCAGTGACGTAGTGCTTGAACGTCAGCGAGTTATCGACGCCCCACAGTTCGACAATACTTCCGTAGATGATCATCCCGTAAACCACAGCAGTGAAAACCGCCCAGGCAACTGCAATGCCCAGAACCGGTATTGCAAGGCCCCTAGGCATCAAGGGATGTACACCCGCGTCGCCCTTGCCGGAAACGGTGGTATAGCTCTTTTTCCCCAACCACGCGCGCTGCGCGTAGAAGGCAGAAAGTGTGAAGAACAAGAGCACCATGGCTAGAACAGCAGCCCGGCCCTGATCGTACTGCGCACCAACGATGGCAAAAAATATCTCAGTCGAAAGCACATCGAAGTTTCCGCCTAAGACAAGTGGGTTGCCAAAATCGGCCATGGATTCGATGAACCCCAGCAGAAAAGCATTAGCCAGGCCCGGGCGCATCAGAGGCAGGGACACGGTTTTGAAGGTTTGCCAACGATTGGCTCGAAGGGTTTGGGCGGCCTCCTCCATCGAAGGTGACACCCCTTCTACCACCCCGATCAAGACCAGAAAGGCGATTGGCGTAAATGCCAGCGTCTGAGCGATCAACACCCCGGGCATGCCGTACAGCCAGCGCGTCGGCTGCACACCAAAGAGCTCGGCAACAAATCTGGTGACCGACCCGGAAAGCCCAAACAGTAGGATCAGTGCCAGACCAATCACGAAAGGCGGTGTGATAATCGGCAAGACCGTCAGCGCGCGCATCCCGCGTTTAAAGCGGAATCCCGACCGTGTGACGACAAGCGCGAAACAAAGGCCAAGCACGGTCGTGATGAAACCCACAAGAATTGCAAGAAACAGAGAGTTCCACGCGGCACCGCATTTGGCACCGGCAAAACAACCCAAGCCCCAAAGTCGGTCATCAAAGAACTTCGAGGCAAAAACCGAAACTGAATAGGCACCATCTTCAGTAACGAAGGCGGCAAACAACATCTTCGCAATTGGAAAGAAGACGAAAACTGTAACAATGGTGATTACGCCACCAATAGCGCTGACGACGAAAACGTCGCCATTTATGGCGCCGCGGGCCGCAATACCCTGAGTTAAAAGGAACAGGAACGCTGTGGCGCAGATCATCGCGCCGTATCCCATGCCGAACTGGCGGATCTTCGGTTCTCCGAACAGCACCTTCATCCAATCGAAATTGAACCCGCGAATGCCAATTGAGAACCCTTGCGCAATCAGCCAGCCAAAACCCAAGGCACCAGCCAAAATCAGGATGCGTGCGTAATGTGGGTCGGACTTCGGTTTACCGAGTACCAACAAAGGCAAAGCAAGCGGGACCAAAAGCGGCGTAAGCCAAAGCTTTTCGCCTTGTCCGATCAGAAAAGCAGCGGGCGCATAGTCTTCGTCGAACGGATATCCATCGACCAGCCATACGAATGACCAAATGCCATCCTCTACCATGAACCATGGCAGCAGGCAGAAACCGATCCACCCGGCAACAATCCAAAAGATCAGAACCGGGTGGTTCGTTTTTGACGTGGTTTCAGTCACTTACTGAGGCAGCACAGAGACCTCTTCGTCCCATTTCTGCAAAAGACGCTTGCGTTCATCTGACGAGCCATACTTTTTGAAGTCATAGTCGATCAGCTTGATCTGGCTCATGTCAGGTGCGCTTTCAGAGGTTTCCGCATTTTTGTTGGACGGAACCTGGAAGGCGTTAACCTCAAGCGCAAGGTTCTGGGCCTCGGGGCTGAGCGCCCAGTCATAGAACTTTTTGGCTTCTTCTTCATTTCGAGCGCCATCAATGATCGACATCGAGCCGATCTCATAGCCTGTGCCTTCGCATGGGGCCACGACCTTGACCGGAAAACCTGATACGGCCTGCTTGACCGCATCATGCATGAAGACGATACCGATGGTGTTCTCACCCCGACCGGCGGCCTTGATTGGGGCCGAACCCGACTTGGTGTATTGGTTGATGTTCGAGTGCAGGCCCTTCATGAACTCAAAGCCGTCGTCTTCGCCAAATATCTGAACCATCGAGGCAAGCGTCGTATAAGCGGTGCCCGAGGAATTCGGGTTCGCCATTTGCACGTGCCCTTTATATTCGGGCTTCAGCAAGTCTTTCCAACATGCGGGCTCAGGCAAGCTGTTCGCGGCCAAGAGGTCGGAGTTGTAGCCGTAGCCAAGTGCGCCTGAATAAATTCCGATGGTTTTGTTACCTGCACTTTCAGCCTGCGAGATCGCCCAGTCGTGAAGCTGGTCACGCATCGGCGACACGTATTCCATCGTCAGGCCTTCTTCGGCAGCTTGCAAATGGGGATCACCGGTACCGCCCCACCATACATCGCCTTTAGGGTTAGAACTTTCCGCACGAATTTGTGCAAACGTCTCGCCCGACGACTTGCGGGTCATATTGACGTCTATGCCGGTGGCATCCTCGAAACTGCGCGCCATGAGTTGACACCAATCTTCCTGTGCCGAGCAATAAAATGTCAACTTCTCAGCTTGGGCCGCACTAAGCGAAGCCGCAAATGCTATCAGCGATCCCGCCAGCGTTGTCGTCAGATTTTTCAATTTCTTTCCTCCCCTATGTTTCGTGCCGAAATTCCCAGCGCGATACTCGTCAATTCGTCGTTAGAGGCGGTCGCTCAAAGTCGCTATTGGAGCTAATTGCGTTGGCCAAATCAATATCCGACCAGCCTCCCAATGACAGAAACAATCTCAACACCGTACTGTTAGTTCTGCAAGGAAATTCCACGAATACAATTTCTCTTGCACCGGCGAGTTTTGAATCAGCAAACCAGTTTACAGCACCAAGTTGGAGTATTGGGAGTGTTATTAGCTGCCGCATTGATTAGACTGTCTTTTGCTGTAGACGCCTCTCTCGCTCCAGCGCTTCCAGCAGCTGTACAGGGTTTTGTGCGACCCGTAGCCTTTTGAGACGTCTAGCCAGCGCAACCCATAGCGGTTGATGAAGATAATCCCGCTCAACACCCGTTTGTCGTCAATACGCGGCTTGCCGTGCGGTTTCGGGAAAAGGAGCGAGCTTGGACATATGTTCGTCGGTCAACCAATAAAGGTCGCTCATGTCACCGCTCATTTTCCGAACCGAAGATCACGCAGCGCAGCTGAAATAAAAAACTCTAGGTCGGGAAAGTCCTGCATCATGTGAATCCGACCAACCCCAAATTTTGCATGTGCAGCGAATGTCCGAACTTAAGGGCCGCACCGCAGCATCCTGAGAGGAGGTTCCATGGCCACTATGGGCCACATATCCTCCTAAAATTATTGGGACTGACCTCAGTACTCTTTCAGTTCGTTCGTAGATCTTTGCAAACCAGGAATGTCATTTGATGTGGAAAAGGTGATCATTCGGACCGGCCAACTGAGGTCCGAAGCTAAAGGCACGGCGGAAACATCGTCTGCTTGTGATGTACCCAAAATGTCTTTGCCGACGATTGTGCGGCCCGCTCCCTGGGCGACCATGCGTACCAAAGCGGATTGCGTCTGAACTTCAGCTCTGACCTGAAACGAAAAGTAATAACTGTCGAACATGTTCAAAGCGAACAGCAGTCCTGTTCAAAATAACCTTGAGTCTACGCTGATTGTTCTCGCCGGCAGTTTTTCTGTTTGTTGCGGATTGATTTCGAATGCTCGGTGAGCAAGTCAGCCAACTCTGGCCGGCAAGACCCACAATTCGTTCCAGCCTGAAGGGCATCTCCGATATCGTCCACACTGACCATATGCTGGTCATGAATGGCACGAATGATGGTTTTTAGCCCGACTTCGAAACAGGAACAGACAATTGGTCCGCAATCTTCTGAAGACGCAGAGGAACGGCCAGACAAAATCTGCTGAGGCGCCACCTTGGGAAAGCTTGCCAAATAGTCTCGCATCAGTGTGATGGGTTGGCGGGAGACGAAGAGCGCTGCCAATATGCTCTGTCCGTCTGACAGCGCAATTCTGTACGAGCCGCGCTTGGGATCTTCTACCACGGTGGCCTGGGCATCAGGTAGCCCAAACCAATCGCGGGCAGCGCTTTCCCAATCGTCTATCATCTGTTTGCCTGCCAACTCCATCCTGTAGCCATTGGTTGTTTTGGCAGTTGCCCAATATTCTGCGCCAGGGGACCCTACTGCAACTGAAACGGCAAAGCCGTACCACGCGGCATGCATACGCCGTACAGATACCGCAGTTGACTTACTTTCCGGCTGTCCTGAGATCGGATCAGTGACACTTGGAACAAGTACATCCACAGAGGCTGATGGCGCCGTTTCACCAGTCCAGTGAATTGGCGCAAACACTTGGCCTGGTGCCACAGATTCTGTGATGCGAAGTCGAAATATACCGCTTCCAACTGAGCTGTTGAGTTCAACCAAATCTGCGGCATTAAGGCCCAATCGATCTACGTCGTTGGGGTTAACGTCAACATAAGGCTCGGCAAGATGGGCTGACAGGCGCGGCGACAACCCGGACCTTGTCATGGTGTGCCACTGGTCCCTGTTTCGCCCCGTGTTCAAAAGAAACGGAAATTGTTCAGAAATCGCCGCCTTAGGTGGACAATGGGTAACAGGCACAAAACGTGCTTTACCATCAGGATGAAAAAACTTCCCATCGCCGAAAAAACGGCCATCTGACTTACGAGATGTCGTCGGCCACCGTGTTGCGCTCAGCGCTTCATAGTCTTCGTCATCAAGGTCCGAAAAATTTGTAATATCCAGATCCTTGCCAAATGATACAGCGAGCGAAGTCATCTTAGCGTATTCTCGAAAAACCTGTGCTGGGGTTTTATAGCTGAATGCTTCTGTCCAGCCCATGCGGCGGCCCACTTCGGCCAAAATATCCCAATCCGCGCGCGCTTGTCCCGGAGGCGCCAAAACGGCGCGTTGTCTGCTGATCGTGCGGTCTGAATTGGTCACTGTACCGCTTTTTTCGCCCCAACCCGCTGCTGGCAGCAATATGTCTGTGACACGCGCGGTATCTGTTCTGGCGGTCAGGTCGCTGACAACGGTGAATGGACAGCTTTCGATGGCCGCCTTCACTCGGTCTGCATCTGGCATAGTGGCCGCCGGATTGGTGTGGATGACCCACAGTGCTTTGATCTGGCCGCTTTCGACAGCGCGAAACAAGTCAACCGCTTTGAGCCCCTGCTTCTGTGGCATGTTGGGTGCTTTCCAGAACTTCCGGACGGCTGAATTGTGGGCTTTGTTTTCGATATCCAAATGACAGGCGAGCATGTTGGCCAAGCCGCCCACCTCTCGACCACCCATGGCGTTTGGCTGACCGGTGACTGAAAACGGACCCATCCCCGGGCGACCGATCCGTCCGGTGGCCAAATGGCAGTTCAGTATCGCGTTGACCTTGTCGGTTCCGCTAGAAGACTGGTTCACACCCTGACTAAAGATCGTCACAACGCGCTCGGTACCGATCCATAGATCGCAGAAAGCTTCAATCTCACCAGGGCGCAGCCCCGTCTCATCAGGATCGTCAAGCTGTGCCAGCTCGACGGCCTCATTGAACCCAACGCTGCGATCCAGAAATTCCGCAGACACATGCCCGGTTTGGTGAATTCTGGCCAACAATCGGTTGAACAATGCGACGTCGCTGCCCGGTTGAAGCGCCAGATGGAGATCGGCTTGATCGCAGCTTGCTGTTCGACGTGGATCAATAACCACAATCTTCGTTCCGCGCGCCTGACGCGCAGCTATGACCCGTTGATAGAGCACAGGATGGCACCAAGCGAGGTTCGAGCCGACCAGCACAACCAGGTCAGCCTGATCCAGATCCTCATAGGTTCCAGGCACCGTATCTGTGCCGAAAGCGCGTTTGTGCCCTGCCACTGTAGATGCCATACAAAGCCGAGAGTTGGTGTCGATATTCGCCGAGCCCATAAAGCCTTTCATCAGTTTGTTGGCGACATAGTAGTCCTCGGTCAGCAACTGCCCCGAGACGTAAAAAGCGACGCTGTCCGGCCCGTGTTCAGTTATCGCGGCAGAGAACCGGTCTGCAATCAGTTGCAACGCGTTATCCCAGCTGGTGTCCTGACCAAAGGCGCGAGGAGCCAGCAACCGGTGTTCCAACCCCACGGTTTCACCCAAAGCCAACCCTTTCGAGCACAAACGACCATGGTTCGCTGGATGATCCGGGTCGCCCCGGACAGTCAGCCCTCCAACTCCATCTGGTCGCAGAAGCACGCCGCAGCCAACGCCGCAATACGCGCAGGTCGAGCGAACTTCGGGCAGACCACTTCCGTCCATCAGGCCGCGCTCCGCCGGGAAACCGCGCTGTCGTCCAATAGGATACGACCGTCTTCAAGACGCACCGGATAGGTGGTGATGCTGCCATCATCCGCGCCTTTAGCTTCGCCCGTGTTCAGGTCAAAGACCCAGTTGTGTAGCGGACAGGTGACTGACTGGCCGTGGACGATGCCCTCGGACAATGGGCCGCCCTTATGCGGACAGTTGTTGGTCGCGGCGAATACTTCCGCCTCGGCAGTGCGGAAGACGGCGATACAGCCGATATGGGTTTTCACCAGACGCGCTCCGCGCACCGGCACCTCATCAATATGTCCGATGTCGATCCAGCTCATTCCGCGGCCTCCAATGTAAAATCTGCAATCGGCGCGTAGGTCTGCGCTTTTTCTTTGACGTGTTCGGCCCACGGGTCTTTGCGGTAGATGCTTTGCGACAGTTCGAACCGGGCGACCAAAGCAGCGCGGTTTTCAAGATCGTCCACGACCTGAGCTTTGACCCAGTCCATGCCAACCTTGCCCAACCATTTGTACAAGCGGTCCAGATACTTGCCGCCTTCGCGATAGGCTTGGGTGACGGCCATCACGACCTCGATTGCTTCGTCCTCGGTGGAGACTTGGCAGAGCAACTCGGTCTCTTTTACGTCCATGCCTGCGGCACCGCCGATGCTGATCTGATAGCCCGAATCCACGCAGACCACGCCGATATCCTTGCACGTCGCCTCGGCGCAGTTGCGCGGGCAGCCTGACACGGCAAGCTTCAGCTTGTGCGGCGTCCACGCCCCCCACAGGTTCTTCTCCAGCTTGATCCCCAGGCCTGTACTGTCCTGCGTGCCAAACCGGCAATGATCCGTGCCGACGCAGGTTTTGACCGTGCGCAGACCCTTGGAATAGGCATGGCCCGAGACCAGACCAGCCTTGTTCAGATCCGACCAGATCGCAGGCAGGTCCACACCCTTTACGCCCAGCAGGTCGATGCGCTGACCGCCCGTGACTTTGACGGTTGGCACGTCGTACTTATCGGCAGCATTGGCAATGGCGCGCAGCTCTTCCGGTGTCGTGATCCCTCCCCACATTCGGGGCACGACACTGAATGTGCCGTCTTTCTGAATGTTGGCGTGTTTGCGTTCATTGACGAAGCGGCTTTGCGGGTCGTCTTGGTATTCCAGCGGCCAATCCGCCAGTAGATAATAGTTAATCGCCGGGCGGCAAACATGGCAGCCGTTGGGCGTGGTCCAGCTGAGTTCCTGCCAGACAGCGGCCTGGCTTTTCAGTTCCTGCCCCTTGATCAGACGACGTACATCCTCATGCGTCAGGTCGGTGCAACCGCAGATCGGTTGCGCGGTTGGCATTTGGAAGTCGTCACCCAGCGTCACCTGCAACACCTGTTCCACCAGTCCAGTACAGGTGCCGCAGGAAGCACTCGCCTTGGTGCCTGCACGTACCGCGCCCAGATCGTCGGCACCTGCGTTGATCGCCTCGACAATCTCGCCTTTGCATACGCCGTTGCAGCCGCAAATCTCCGCCTCAGGCGGCAATGCTGCAACGGCTGAGAGAGGGTCCGCGGTGTCGCCCCCCTGATAGGCCGGGCCGAAGATCAGCGTCTCACGCATCTCGTCGATGCTGGTGCCGTCCTTGATCAACCCGAAGAACCAGCTACCATCGGCGGTGTCGCCATACATGACAGCACCAACCAGCCGATCCTCTTCGATAACGAGGCGCTTGTAGACGCCGCGCGAAGGGTCGCGAAACACGATGTCTTCACGCCCCGGCCCGTCAGCGAAATCGCCGGCACTGAACAGATCGCAGCCCGTGACCTTCAGCTTGGTCGAGAGGGTTTTCTGCGCGAATGCGGCGTCTTCTTCCAACAGAGCACGCGCCGCCACTTTCGCTTGATCGTAGAGCGGAGCGACAAGGCCAAAGATCTCTCCGCCATGTTCGACGCATTCACCCACGGCATAGACATCCGGGTCCGAGGTCAGCATTTGATCATCCACATGGATGCCGCGACCGGCGGCCAGCCCGGCCTCGTGCGCCAGCGCCGTGTTGGGACGGATACCCACCGCCATAACCAGCAGGTCACAGGGCAGTTCGGTCCCGTCGTCCAGAAGCAGCGCGCGAACCTTTCCGTCCTGCCCCAGAATTTCCTTGGAGTTCGCCTGCAGGCAGATCTTGATGCCTTTGTCTTCCAGCGACTTCTTCAGCAGGTAGCCTGCGGCTTCGTCCAGTTGACGCTCCATCAGGTGGCCCATTATATGGACAATGGTGACGTCAACACCATGCGCGACCATCCCTGCAGCGGCCTCGAGCCCCAGCAAACCACCGCCAATTACGACGACCTTGTTTTCCGGACTCATGCCCATCATCTGCTGCGTGTCTTCCAAATCGCGATAGGCGATCACACCATCCAGATCATGCCCCGGCAAAGGGATGATGAACGGGTTCGACCCGGTCGCGACGACTAGCTTGTCGTATGGAACATGTCCGTTCTCGCCCTCGACCACCTTCATCTCACGGTCGATCTTGGCCACCTTCTCTCCAAAGCGGCAGGAGATGCCCCGCTCGGCATACCAAGTGTCGTCATGGGTGACGATCTCTTCATAGGTCTTCTCACCCGACAGAACCGGGCTGAGCATGATGCGGTTGTAGTTCCCGCGCGGCTCAGCGTTGAACAGGGTGATTTCGAACGCATCCGGTGCGGCGTCGGTCAGGTGTTCCAGCACCCGACCCGAGGCCATGCCTGCGCCTATAACAACTAGTCTTTGCTTCATGATTTCACTCCGCTGCAATCGCCTTAGGGGCGGGCGATTTCGGCTTGGCGCCGTGTTCGTATTCTTCAAGGAAATCGAGAACTTCCTGCCGGTAGGCGTAATAATCCGGGTGCTCCAACAGGGCCTTGCGGGTTCTTGGGCGCGGCAGGTCGACCTTGGTGATTTTACCGATGGTCGCCTGCGGACCGTTGGTCATCATCACTACGCGGTCGGCCAGCAGGATCGCCTCGTCCACATCATGGGTGACGCAGATCGCAGTCACCTTTGTGCGGGACCAGACCTCCATCAGAACTTCCTGCAATTCCCAGCGTGTGAGGCTGTCGAGCATCCCGAAAGGCTCATCCAACAGCAATAGTTTGGGCGACAGAGCAAAGGCGCGGGCGATACCGACACGCTGCTTCATCCCGTTCGACAGGTCAGAGGCAGATTTGTCCATCGCATCGGCCAGTCCGACGCGTTCCAGATAGTACTCCACCACGTCCTGCCGCTCGGCCAGGCTTGCATTGGGGTAGACCTTGTCGACACCAATCGCGACGTTTTCCTTGGCGGACAGCCAGGGGAACAGGTTTGGCGATTGGAACACTACAGCGCGTTCCGGGTCGGCGCCTTCGACGTGACGGCCATCTAACTTGATCGCGCCATTGGAGATGTCATTAAGACCTGCGGCCATGGTCAGAACTGTGGACTTGCCGCAGCCGGAATGGCCGATCAGAGAGATGAACTCACCCTTGTCGATCTTCAGGTCAAAATCCTCGACCACGGTCAGAGGGCCTTTTGGCGTCGGATACACCTTGTGCAGCTGCGAGAAATCGAGGAAGCGGTTCTCAATCATCCCCTTTTGCGCCTCGGCCACCGCCGTTGGAACCCCGTGGATTGGGGTGACATCCGGCAGGGTACGAGTGCCTTCGACCTTGGCCTCGATCCCTACGTCCATCAGATATTTGGTGACGTCCGCCCGCAAGCGTTTGAACGTCTCATCGTTGTTCATGGCACCGCGTTCGCGCGGTCGCGGGATCGACACGTGGAACTCCTGCCCCAGCGTGCCATCTGGGTTCAGTGCAATGATCCGGTCGGCAAGAATGATTGCTTCATCGACGTCGTTGGTAATCAGCACGCAAGTCTTCTTGTCGGCTTCCCAGATGTGTTCGATCTCGTCCGCCAGATTGGCACGGGTCAAAGCGTCGAGCGCCGACAGAGGCTCATCCAGCAGCAATACCTCAGGGTTCATCGACAGCGCCCTCGCCACGTTGACCCGCTGGCGCATCCCGCCGGACAGTTCCGCCGGGCGGCGCGTCGCGGCATGGCTGAGGCCCACCATCTGCACGTATTGCGCAACCTTCTCGGCTTTCTCGACCTTGCTGAGACCGGGGAAAACCGTATCAACTGCCAGCCCGACGTTACCGCTGACTGTCAGCCAAGGCATCAGCGAGTAATTTTGAAAGATCACCCCGCGTTCCGGGCCGGGGCCCTTGATTGGAGCGCCTTTGAACGTGACCTCTCCGCTGGTCGGGCGATCCAGCCCGGCCATCAGGTTGATCAGGGTCGTCTTACCAGTGCCTGAGAAACCAAGGATCACCAGAAACTCGCCCTCTTGCACGTCCAGATCGATGCCTTTCAGCACATCGGCGCGCGCAGTGCCTTCACCGAAGGATTTAGAGGCGTCCTTGAAGCGTAAAATGCTCATCGCGTTCACCGGTTATTCGTGAAGGTGAAAAGGGATTGCAGGGCAAACATCACACGGTCCAGCAGGAAGCCGATGATACCGATAGTGAAGACCGCAACCATGATTTTGGCCAAAGAGCTGGAGGAACCGTTCTGGAACTCATCCCAGACAAACTTGCCCAGACCAGGGTTCTGCGCCAGCATTTCCGCGGCGATCAGAACCATCCAGCCAACACCAAGCGACAGGCGCAGACCAGTGAAGATCAGTGGCAAGGCAGAGGGCAGCACCAGCTTGGTGATCTTGGTATAGGTGTTCATTTTCAGAACCTTGGAGACGTTCACCAGATCCTTGTCGATAGATGCCACACCAAGCGCGGTGTTGATCAGGGTCGGCCACAAGGAACACAAAGTTACAGTGATGGCCGAGATCAGGAAGGATTTCGCGAACCAGCCATCATTGGTGACGTAAACGGCCGAGACGATCATGGTCACAATCGGCAGCCACGCCAGTGGCGAAACCGGTTTGAAGATTTGTATCAGCGGGTTCAGCGCCGCATTTGCCGTTGGCGACAGACCTGCCGCGATGCCCAGAGGGACTGCGAGGGCAGTAGCGATCAGAAAGCCGAAAAACACAGTTTTGATCGAGGTCCAGATCTGTTGGTAGTAGGTCGGAGCCCCGGTGAAAGCCACGTCTTTCACCTTCTCCGGCTGGCCAGCATCAATAAACTTTTGATTGCGCGTGTCGACCATGGCTTCGAACTTGGCGCGTTTTGCCGCTTTAGCTTTGGCGTCCTCATTCAGGCTGACCATCTCCGCCCAAACCTGCGCTGGCCCGGGGACCGCGCCCAGCGAGGTCTGTACCTTGGGCGCCAGCGTGCCCCACAGAAGCAAAAAGGCGAAGATCGACAGCAACGGCACGATCAGCAAGCGCCAAATCTCGGCCATCTGAGCGCGGGGATTGTCTCCGGCAGCGGCCTTCAGAACAGGCGTGGCCCAGCTGAGGCCCAACACTTGGAACCATTTGTCGGCTGCATTGATGCGGGTGAAAAGGCGGGCGCGACGCTCCTGGCGTGCGGCGTCTGCGTTGAATTCGGGATCGACGGTCGTCATCTGATGTGTCCTTGCGATGGCGGGGCACTTGTGAAGCCCACGTCCGACCGTGGCCGGACGTGGAGCTGAGGAATTAGCCCTGAACGTCCGAGCCGACGATCTTCTGCTCGCCCTTCAGGCCAATGGACATGCTTTCGAGGTAGGCGTTGGGTGTGCGGCCGTCATAGGCGATACCGTCAATGATATCCTCGGCAGGCGTTGGTGCCTTGTAACCGTCACTGTCCCAGGGAAAGTCAGCCTCATCCGCCAGACCTTCGTCGACCAGCAGGCGCGCGGCCTCCAGGTAGATTTCGGGCTTATAAACCGACTTGGCCACTTCGTCATACCAACTGTCCGGCTTCGCATCGGGGATTTGACCCCAACGACGCATCTGGGTCAGGTACCAAACAGCGTCCGAATAGAACGGATAGGTCGCATTGTAGCGAAAGAACACGTTGAAATCGGGAACCTCGCGCTTGTCGCCTTTCTCGTATTCAAACGTGCCGGTCATCGAGTTGGCGATGACGTCATAATCCGCGCCCACATATTCCGCTCGGCTTAGGATTTCGACCGCTTCGGGTCGGTTGGCGTTTTCATTTTCATCCAACCACTGTGCCGCGCGGATCAGTGCTTTGGTCACTGCCAGAGTGGTATTCGGATACTCATCGGCAAACTCGGCTGTGATGCCAAAGACCTTCTCGGGGTTGTTCTTCCACAGTTCGTAATCGGTAATTACTGGAACGCCGATGCCCTTGAACACCGCTTGCTGGTTCCACGGCTCACCTACGCAGTAGCCATAGATCGTTCCGGCCTCCAACGTGGCTGGCATTTGCGGCGGAGGTGTCACCGAGAGGAACACATCCGCACCGATTTGACCGGTCACGTTGTCTGGGCTGTAGAACCCCGGATGCAGCCCACCAGCGGCCAGCCAATAGCGCAGTTCGTAATTGTGGGTCGAGACTGGGAAGACCATGCCCATGTTAAAGGGCTTGCCTTCAGATTTGTATTTCTCAACGACCGGAGCAAGCGCCTCTGCGCTGATAGGGTGTTGGGGACGACCATCCTCCATCACCGGGATGTTCGGCTTCATCTCTTCCCAAATCTCGTTGGACACGGTGATGCCGTTGCCGTTCAGGTCCATTGAGAAGGGCGTTACGATGTGCGCTTCGGTTCCGTATCCGATGGTGGCGGCCAAAGGCTGTCCGGCCAGCATGTGTGCGCCGTCAAGCTGCCCGTCGATCACGCCATCCAATAGGACCTTCCAATTGGCTTGTGCTTCCAGCGTCACGAACAGGCCTTCGTCCAGAAAGTACCCATTCTCGTAAGCGACAGCCAGCGGCGCCATATCGGTCAGTTTGATAAAGCCAAAAGTCAGCTCGTCTTTTTCCAGTTCCAGCTCGGCCAGTGCCGGAGACACAAGCGCCGTCGTTGCGACGAGGCCTAAAAGAAGCTTTTTCATCTCGATCCCTTTCGGTTCAGCCCAACCTCTTGGGCAAACAAAAAAGCCGCCGACACAGTCCGCCGGGAGGAGGTGGCGGATGGTCGAGCGGCTTTGCTCTTGTAAGGTGCCCTGGATAGTGGGCGAATTCCGTCGGTGGGCGTCGTTGCCTTCCGATGTCCCGATTAAGACATCCTTGATCTGGGCCGTCATCCGGTTTTGAGCGTCAAAGTGTGATTTTTCTGCGATGCAGCGTGATTTGATGCTGCGCTGCAAAAATTTTGGGCACTCTTACCCTGTTGGCTCGAAAATGCGACGGTCAAAGAAGACGTTCGGCGCCAGAATCAAGCTTCCGTTTGTCGAGGCTACGGTGGTCGACTCAGGAAGCGCCCCTTCCAGCTTTTCTGACGCTCCGGGGGTTTCGACACCCAGCCCGAACAACTCGCACCGATAGAGATCGCTGCGAAAGACACGGGCGGCCTGACGTTCGGCTGTGCTGACATCGATCCCGTTCCGTTGCGCTAGCTGATGCGCGATCCACTTGGCCTGACTGCGCCATGGGAAGGTGGCAGCGCCATCAAAGAACTCGACAAACCCATCCACATGGCGTTGCTCGCCGCGCGCCGAGATTGTGAATTCGCCCATCAATGCACGGTCGATTAGTTCGGGTGAGACATTGAGGTAGGTTTTGCGCGATAGCATCTCGGACGCGGTTGTTCGGCTGTCCGTGTTTGAAAGCCAACGTCCCGCGCGCCAAACGGCCCGCATGAGGCTACCCAGCAAATGCGGCTCAGTTTCGGCCCAGTTGTTTCTAACCGCCAACACCTTTTCAGGTGCGCAGGTCCAGATTGCCTTACCGGGCAGCAGCAAGGCACCAACATTGTCATCCACGGCGAATGAGCCCCAAGGCTCGCCCACGCAGAAGGCATCGATCTCGCCACCTGCAAGCGCCTGCGCCATGAGAGGGGGCGGGACAGTGCGGATTTCGACCTGCTTCGAAGCCAGTTCGGTTCCCGCAACCCAATAGCGCAGCAGTTCAACATGCATCGAAAACGGAAAAGGCACTCCGAACACCAAAACCTCACCGGCAGCCTTTGCCAGTGCAGCCCCAGCCGCAACGGCATCAGTGAAATCGAAGTCATAGCCCTGATCGGTCAGGCGCCCTGCCAATTGGGTTCCAACGCCTATGACGTTGCCATTCAGGGATAGGACAGACACTGCGGACAGCGGCGTCGAGATACCGCCCAAACCCAAGGCCATCGCAACGGGTACAGGTGACAGCAGATGCGCTGCGTCCACATGCCCAAAAGCCAGCATATCGCGCAGAGATGACCATGACGGGGCCGGTCGCAGATCCAGAGACACGCCTTCGGCATGGTCAAATCCCATCTCGCGCGCGACAATCAACGGGGCCGCGTCGACCAAAGGCATATAGGCGACAGGCAAGGTCACGGTTCTCATGACAACAAACCCGAGGCCGTGACCAGGGCTTCGGCCACTTCTGCAACCCGGCGGTTCTGGTTCATCGCTGTTTTGCGCAGCAGGGCGTAGGCCTCGTCTTCAGACACACCCTTGGCTTTCATCAACAACCCTTTGGCGCGATCAATCACTTTGCGTTCTTCCAACGCACGGCGGGTCTCGGCCAGTTCGGTCCTCATCTGGCGTAGTACCTGAAACCGGGCGATGGCGGTATCGATCACAGGTTTGATGCGCTCGGCTTGCAGGCCATCGACTACATAGGCTGATACCCCTGCCTCAACGGCGGCTTTCGCCAATCCACCCGCAGCGCCCGAGACGAACATGGCCACCGGACGCTCCATCGGACCGGAGGCGACGGTCAACTCTTCCAGCATATCCCGCGATGGATTGTCTATGTCGATCAGAACGATGTCTGGGCTATGCATTGCAATTCTACGTGCCAGCCCGGAGACATTGCCGATTACAGAAACGTCTAAGTCTCCGAACTCTTTTAAGGCGTCCACAATTGCAAAAGCACGTTCTTGATTCTGCTCGACGACAACGACGGTAAGGTGTTGTTTCATAGGCACCCAAGTGAACCCTAGCTTCATCGATCGCAATTCCAAGGCCACTAAGCGTTTCATCGGGCTGCCCGATTGCCTATTTTATCGGCATATTTTTACATGCAGCGGAATGTCCGCACAGTTTTTCTACATGTTATCAAAGAAATCTGGCATTATCGCTGGCGCGGCGCATTTGATCAACTCTTTGGAGTTTCATTTGAGTCACTCTCTGGACCGGGGAGGTCGAAATGCACTTCCATCGATGATCCGATGTCGAAGGTCCGCTTTGACAGCCAGAACCACGTGATTCCGCAATCGCAGGGAATGACCGCTTCCCGCCCTTCGCGGCGGTATTTTCAATTGCAACAAGGTTCGGCCTGAGGTGGACTACAACGTTCACTTTCGAACCCACTATCATCGGCATAGCCGCTATTACGCTTATGCGGACGCCAGTCGTTCCATAGCACTTTTGAGGGGCATTGCCCGTACTTCCCCCTGCCCCGGCACATTTTTTTCGTCTGCATAGACAAGTATGCGTTCTGAGACGCCCAATTCTTCTGTTGCGATGTGAAACCCGCGCGTCACCTTGGCAGATGTCGTCCGTTTGATCTCTATGGCCCAGAGGGCGCCTCGGGGAAGCTTCAACATCAAATCCACCTCGGCCCCTGCTGAAGAGCGATAGAAGCTTGCTTCAGTTCCGCGTGGCGCTGCGGCGATCAGGTTCTCGATACAGAATCCTTCCCAACTGCCGCCGACAACCGGGTGCCCAAGCAGGTCTTCCTGTGTCTCGATCCCAAGAAGCGCATGGGCCAGCCCGGAATCGCGAATATAAACCTTGGGAGATTTGACCAGACGCTTTCCGGCATTGGAATGCCAGGGCGGCAAGCGACGAACCAGCATCAGGTCGACCAGCAAATCAAGATAGCGCGCAACACTCTGGCCCGATACACCAAGGTTTCCCGCAAGTTTTGCTGCGTTGAGCAACCCGCCTTGGTCATGGGCAAGCATCGTCCAAAACCGGCGCAGTGTTTCTGCTGGAATGCGCAATCCAAAAGCCGGAACATCGCGTTCCAAATAGGTGCGGATGAAATCCTCGCGCCATGTCAGGCTGGTCTTGCCGTTCTTCGCAAGGAAGCTATCCGGAAACCCACCCCGCAACCACAACGCGGATATCGAGTCCGCTCCGGTTTCCGACAAGATGAAAGGCGTCAACTCGTGATAGCTTACCCGGCCGGCCAGAGATTCTGCGCTTTGGTGCAGAAGCGTGTTCGAGGCCGACCCTAGCAGCAGGAATTGCCCAATCCGATGCCCTTGTCTTCGTCGCCGGTCAATTTGACCGCGTAATGCCTTAAACAGGCCAGGCATAAGCTGAACCTCATCGATCACCACCAGGCGTCCAACCTGCTCGTCGAGATAGAGGTCTGGCTCTTCGAGCACCTGGCGATCCGCAGCTCTCTCCATATCAAGATAGACAGCGTCACGACTTTCAGCGATGTCCTGCGCCAGTGTTGTCTTCCCAACTTGCCGCGGCCCAAGCAGGACGACGCCCGGCTGGTTCTCAAGTGAGTCTTCAACTGATTTTCTATCACCGCGCTTGATCATACCATGTATTTATTCCATTTAGAGGAAGATTTGCAAGGGTTAAGTATCCACGATACTTCCTTGCCGGTGATGCCGCAAAATATTGTGAAAACCAGAGTCAGCGTCATGCCGGACACTGTTACACTGCGATCTCAGAAAACACCCAAAAACCCGAGGTCGTAGCGCTTGTGAAATGCTGTTTCCAGATCATATTGGCGACATTAATGCCATCCAGTGCGTCCGAAGCGGATCTGAACGACTTGAATCCACACATGCGCCGGGCACGCCGCTTTAGGAACCGATGATGTTGTTCGATCATGCTATTTTGGAACTTCGACCCGACGGCCTGCAATTTAGCCAGGCAACAAAAACGCACAAAAATTTTGTCCACTTCTCGAATATGGTCCGCTGGAGACCTTCCCGATGGATTGCATTCGTCGCCAGTTCGACACCAACGTGATTGGCCTGATTGAAACCACTAGGGCCGTGCTTTCCCACCTGTGCCAGCAGGGCTCGGGCACCATCGCCAACATTTCGTCCATCGGGGGCAGATGACGTTCCCGCTGGGCGCGCTCTATCATGGCACCAAATTCGGCGTCGAAGGCATTTCAGAGGCGATACACTACGAACTGGAGGCGGCAGGTTTTAAGACCAAGATTGTCGAGCCGGGCATGATCAGCACCGATTTCAGCGGCCGTTCCTTCGATGTGGTCAATGACGAGAACATGCCGGAATACCAACCTGTGGTTCAGGCCCTCTTCGGAGCCTGAAGCGGTCAGCAGACCGGCTCGGAACCCATTGTCGTGGCCGAGGTGATCTGGGTCGCTGTAACCGACGTTACCGAAACGCTGCGGTATCGTGCTAGCGCTGATGCGGTCGATTAACGGCTCGTCGGCGTTTTTGACCGGGCCTTACGAAGGAACTTCAACATGTTCACAATCGGCACGTCCAAACCCGTTATGGTAATCGGCGCAACCGGTTTTGTTGCAGGCTGGATCGTCAAAGACCTGCTGGAGGCGGGCGCCATAGTCCATGCCCGGGTCCGCAATCCCGACAACACCGACAAGGTCGAACACCTGCTGGACATCGCCCGCGCGGCACCGGCCCAGCTCAGGCTATTCAAGGCTGACTTGTTGACATTAGCCTCTTACGCCGAGGCGATGGAGGGATGCGGCGTGACGTTCCACACGGCTTCGCCTTTCACCATATATGTCAAAGACCCGCAGAATGAGCTGATTGACCCGGCAGTAAATGGCACCCGCAACGTGTTGGGGCAGGCAAACAAGACTGAAAGCGTCTGGAACGTCTCGTCCTCGATCGACCACAATGCCTACAGCTATTCCAAGACGCTGGCCGAAAAAAAAGCCTAGGCAATCGCCAATAATCAGGACCGATGGAAACCGGCGGTTGTAAATCTCAGCTTGGTGATCGAACTTGCGCTTCAGGACAAGCTGACCTCGGAAAGCTTCATTCTTGTGCGACAGATGGGCGACGGTACAGTGAAAGCAGGCGCACCCCGTCTTGGGTTTGGTGTCATCGACGTAGGTGATCTGGCAGCAGGCTTTCTTCCGGAAGCGAACGGGCGTCACATCGTCTCGGCCCACGAAAGCGATGTGTTTTCTATGTCCCAGGAATTGACCGAGAATTTTGGCGGCTATCCATTTCCGAATTTTGCGTTTC
This sequence comes from Ruegeria atlantica, assembly GCF_947495585.1. GTDB lineage: Bacteria > Pseudomonadota > Alphaproteobacteria > Rhodobacterales > Rhodobacteraceae > Ruegeria > Ruegeria atlantica_G. The sequence goes on from NZ_CANLZK010000010.1 coordinate 79,239, forward strand.
CCAAGTGGTTGGTCTGGCTCGTCGGCCCACTCGCAAATTTGTATCCCGGAACGTCAATGTCCTGTTCAGGGCAGACAATTCCAAGGACAAGCGCGAACGCGGCATGAGCTATCGCCCGTTGCGGAGTTCGATGGAGGACATATTTCAGTAGATGATCGACGCCGGGCAATTCAAGAAAGCCCGAGTATAGTACCGGCGCGCCAACTGACGGTGGCGCGCCTCTCCGAACTTTCGCAACCCCTGATTCTGTTGATAGATAGACAGCGGATGCGTACCCGCTAAAGACTCCCCAAAGTAGTCGTTCGCGATGTTCGGCTTGAATGGCAACTTTGGGCCCTATGGGCCAGTTCGAACAAATTAGCTGGACGAGGGCTTGGTCCGTCCTACCGTGACAATATCCGGGCCAGAACTTTCATGCGGTAGCATAGGTATCGTTCTAAATATGTCGAAAGAGTCGAATGAAGACACTGACCGACATCCCAAGAAAATACAGAAACCCTGGGCTTGGACCGTAGAAAGTTGGACTGCAGAGCACAGATCGAAGTACCTTGCCGCGTTTTCAGACGGCAAAGCTCCGCCGTATTAGGCCTGCTGCGTACAACCAATTAACTAACATCGCCAGGTTAAGCTACCTTAGGTTGTATTGAGGCGAGTCGCATATCGACCCGCCATCCATTCACCAGATCAAAAAGCGAGGCTCACATGGTTACTACATTGGCTGCGGGTGATATTGCGTTTACTGGGTTCAATTCCGACAACCCCGACGAGTTCACATTTGTTGCTTTGACCGACATCGAGGCAGGAACCGAGATCAAATTCACTGATAACGGTTGGTTTGCAGCCGGCGGATTCCGCAGCAGTGAGGGTATATTCGTCTGGACGGCACCTGCGAACATCGCTACGGGTACAGTGATAAACCCCGCATTTACCGGGCCAAACTTTTCGGCCAGCGGCGATCAGATCCACGCGTATCAGGGTGATGACGACACGCCCAGTTTTGTCGCATCGGTTCATTTCAATGAAGACGGATATGAGGCTGACGCAACATCGTCGAATACGTCTGCACTGCCCTCGGGGCTGACAGTCGGCACCAGCGCAATCGCCCTTACCGAAACCGATAACGGTGTTTATTCCGGCCCGCTTACCGGTACCAAAGCTGAATTGCAGGCCGCCATTAACGATCCCGCCAACTGGACGACCGACAATTCCAGAATTGAAGATGTTGAGCCTGCAGGCTTTAAGGTCACGGATGCCGCGCCTTCACCATCGGTCATCATAAATGATCTGGACCTGGCGGCCGATGAAGGGGGCATGGCGGATAGTTATGAAGTCACGTTGTCTGTCGCGCCCGAGCAACCCGTCACGATCACCATAGCCGCAGGAGCTGATCTTGACGTTGCACCAACCGAATTGGTTTTTGGCGCGACCAATTTTGATCAGCCACAACAGGTCATAGTCACCGCCGTTGACGACGATCTGCCCGAAGCAGCCGAGGTCGCGGACATTCAGCACACGGTAACCTCGGGCGATCCCGCCTTTGACGGTATTCTGGCCCCTGTTGTCGAGGTATCCATCTCGGCCAGCGACATCGAAATAGTGTCAATCTATGAAATCCAGGGCTCAGGCCATGTGTCTGAATTTGTTCTGGCAGATGGACAAACGGTTGCCGAATTCTTCGAGGACTTGCCTGCCGGCCCATCAAACGTTCTGGGCGATATGGTTTCAACCAGTGGCATCGTCACTGCGGTAGATTCCAACGGATTCTATCTTCAGGATCCGGAAGGCGACGGAAACGATGCGACCTCGGACGCGATTTTCGTGTTCACCGGATCAAGCCCTATAGTGTCAGTAGGTGACGCCATTTCCGTGGGCGGAACCGTTGCCGAATTCTTTCCTGGCGGCACTGGCAGTGGCAACCTGCCGACCACCCAACTGACCAATGTTTTTGACCTCGAGGTGCAGTCATCGGGCAATGCGCTGCCCGAAGCGGTTCTGATTGGCAATGATCCGGGTGAGCGAGCGGTGCCCAACCAAAGCATCGACGATGATGCGTTTGCCTCATTCGATCCAACCCAGGATGGCATCGACTTCTTCGAAAGCCTGGAAGGGATGCGCGTGACTGCAACGGATTTGCAAGCCGTCAGCGGAACCAGCCGGTTCGGTGAAATCTTTGCGGTTGCCGATCAGGGCAGTGGCGCAACCGGTCTTTCTGAGCGTGGCACGCTCAATATCTCACCAGATGACTTCAACCCGGAAAAAATCCAGATCGACGAAGACAGCGGCATTTTCGACTTTGATTTTCCGACCGTGAATGTCGGTGATCACCTTGGCGACGTCACGGGTGTGGTGGGCTATAGTTTCGGAAACTACGAAATCCTGCCGACCGAGGATTTTACACCGAATATCCAGTCAGCAGGGTTGGAACAGGAAGCGACCACCCTCGCCAGTTCAAGCAACGAGCTGACGATTGCCACATACAATGTTCTTAACCTCGACCCCAATGATGGCGACGGCGACCAAGATGTGGCCGACGGTCGGTTTTCCGCCATTGCCGAGCAGATCACCAATAACCTCAACAGCCCGGACATCATTGGTCTGCAAGAGGTGCAGGACAATTCGGGCTCGGACGATGACGGAACCGTTTCGGCGTCGGAAACCCTGGCGGAACTGGCCGCGGCTATCCTGGCGGCGGGTGGTCCGGCTTATGAGGTGATCGACAACCCCTTTATCGGGGACGGAACATCCGGGGGTCAGCCCGGCGGCAACATCCGAACCGCCTTTCTCTACAATCCTGATCGTGTCTCGTTAGTGGAAGGATCCGTGCAGACCATCAGTGGGCAAGGTGAAGGCGAGGCCTTTGAGGGCGCACGTTTGCCGTTGGTCGCAGATTTTGTTTTCAACGGTGAAACCATCACGGTGGTCAACAATCACTTTTCATCCAAAGGTGGTTCAGCGCCTATTTTGGGAACCGAACAGGACTTTGCCGCTCGCCAAGAAGACGTTGATGTGAACGGCAGTCTGGATGAGCGTCAGGCCCAGAGCCAGGCTGTTCAGGATTTCGTCAACGGACTGGGTGATGGCGCCAATGCAGTTGTGTTGGGCGACTTCAACGAATTTGAATTTGTCTCACCCGTAGCTGACCTTGAGGCCAATACCGACCTCGTCAACCTGACAAACGATATCCCGGAAGACGAACGCTATAGCTTTGAGTTTCAGGGCAACAGCCAGTCGTTGGATCATATTCTGGTGTCCGAGGATCTGCATTCCGGCGCACAGGTTGACATCGTTCACGTCAATTCAGAGTTCGCCGCAACCAGCGGGCGCGCCTCGGATCACGATCCCATGGTGGCAAGCCTGTTCATTCCAGAAACCCAGAGTTTGGCGGTTGGGTTCGAGGCCGGTCGCTGGTTCAAAACCAAAGCCTTTGAGAGCATCGATGGCGAAGTCGTGGATGTCGACAAGCTCGGTTCGGTTCGGAACAGCCTGACGTTTTCGGATGTGGGTATCAAGGTAGATGCGGTCGATCCGACCGATTTTGAACTGGTCGCGATCAAGCATGGGGCGATTGGCGTGTTCTCATTCGACGACTCGTTGTTTAGCCGCGATGCTGCATCGGTTGACGGTGACGAAAGCCTCAGAATTGCGTTGGAGGACACGGACCTAGAAGCGGTGGAATTCATCTTCAGCTTTGGCGACAGTCACGGCAGCGGTGAAGTCGAGGTTGCCTTCTATGATGACGGTGTTCTTGTCGGCACCATGGTGGCGGATGCCGACGACGGTGATTTCTCGGGCTCACTCGGGCGCACAACCTTTGATGCGGTAGAGCTGTCAGCGATCGACGACACTATGTTTACAGTCGACGAATTCTCGTTCGAGGTGATCGACCAAAACCTGATTGCGTAAGACAATGCCACACGGGGTCACCCCAGTACCACCGTGTGGCATACTGTAAGAAAATTTTTTCGCATCACGAACACTCCAGACCTTGAATAGAGTGTTTTGGCCAGCATGATCTAGTGAATGCTATGCGTAAAAAAGCACGTTGCACCTCAATCGAACAAGTTTGATCCGGTCTAACGTCCCAAAAGGTATCCATCCGCAACTTTGTTATGGCTGCCAGCCACTCATGCCTCGCACGGCTTTGACCGAAATGGGCTCAGAGCCGTACATCGCCGCGATCTGCACCGACGGCGGGTACCTTAGTTGGAGAACATCTGTTCCATCAAAAAGTGTTCAGTTGCAACGACGCGCGAAGCGTCAGTTTGAGCCGCCGGTGATTTCCGCATGCTGCGCTTGCCTGCAATGGGGGCCGCGAACGCAGAATCCTAACGCGGGTCGAAGGTCCTGAAAGGACCGGCCCATCATGCTGAGTCTAACCGCTGAACCAAAGCGGTGTGTCGCTTTCTGCCCACGGCGAGTGCTTGTCCATTACATGCGCGAAGGCTTCGCTTGCCAGGAAAAGATCCAGCCACGCAATCAAATTCGGCCATTCTTGCGTATCGAACCACTCCTTGTCTATGTGGGCGAACTGGCGGACAAAGGGCAATAGTGCGAAATCGGCAAGGGTTGGGCGATTTCCAAAAAGCCAAGTTCGCCCGGTCAGCCGTGCGTCAAGTTTAACCAAATATCTCTCAGCTTTCCTGCGCTCGGCCACATGGTTAACTTCTGGATATCGCGAGGCATACTTTGTGTGATCCAATGCTCTTTTGAATGGACCATCATTTTCGGCGATCAGGTTCCACCCTTCCGGAGGCATGTCCAGAAGACGCTGTGGATCATTTTGATTAAGAGCCCAAATCATGATATTCAGGCTTTCGTCTAAAACCCTATCCGGAAGGCGAAGCGCTGGAACCGTACCGGATGCAGATGATTTCAAGAAAGCTTGCGGCTTGTCCCTTAGCCGGATCTCACGCAATTCGACTTTAATACCTGAACTCGCCAATGCGAGGCGAGCCCTGATTGCATATGGGCAGCGGCGGAACGTCCATAAGATAGGATGATGAGCCATATGGGGATCTATCTGCAATCTGCCAGTACGGTCAAACCTTTCCTTGGCCGTCAAGTTGGAGCTTCTGCTTCTATGCCGCTAGGCCTGGTCAAGAAAGCCGCCGAATCGCTGACATTTGCCACCGCGGAGGTCGGTTCAGGGGCAAATCAGGTCTTGCCACCGTTAGGGAGTTTTCCGGTGCGCACCAGATACGCGTCTGCTAGGCCTGAAGCTAGTGCACCATCAATCTTGCTTTCAGCATCATCGCGGATTGCTCAGGTTAGATACCTGCAAAGGCAACCGCGGCTCTGAAAAACCGGGATCCGGTTTGCCCAACAACTGAGCTTGGAGACCGGGGGTGTGTTCCAGCGCTTTAACAAAGCAGCCGGCATCGAGGCTCAGTTGTCTATTCTCATCCAAGGAAATGCGGTTGCTAGCCAGAGCGAGCAAGGGCGCTCCCTTCTGCATCAATCTGTATGCTTGGCTCATGATGCGGTGCATTGGCTGTCGGGTGCTGTTGGTGAGGAATCTCAATTGCCGGCTGTTGGAACGCGACCGGGTAAGTGCCTCCACTGCTCTTGGGATTGCTTGGGCTCCCTGGTAGAGAACTCCGGAGACATCAAGCAGAACGGTTTGGATCATTGCCAAATTATGCCCGAGCCTTAGTTAGGCGCCAACTTCGGCACATGGCGCGCCTCTCGAAACCGGCGACACTCGAAACAGTTTTCCGTCTACAAAGATGTAGCAATAGTCGGTTCTGCTGTTCAGTTAAAACTCTTCTTTTCGTCTGGGAGATCCGCCTTCGTCTCTCAGATAACGCGTGAGCGCGCGCGCTGCGGTGGATATCAGAAATAAGGAATGATGTACCGGGTACGAATCGTTGCTTTAGGTAAGCTGTAGTGCAGAAGGTTAGGGGAGGTCTGGGCGGCTGCTTTGGTCACAATTTGTCGAATGCTTCGCTGAGTCCAAATGGCAGAATTGCGTAATAAGCCAACGCACGGCAGCAAATGTAATCGCGCGAATTCTTGCATGAATCGGGAGGCACCATTGGATGCCTCCCGACTATTACATTTCTACTGTGACATCCCGCCTTCGGTCGAGATTTGTTCTTCCACGTGAGTTTGATTGGTTATGTCCGATCCGCGCGGAGGATAGTCCTTGAACGTAGACAGGTGGTTCTGAACGATCTTAGCTGCAGGACCGAAGGCCCACATCTTGTTGCCCATCCACCGGGTATACATCCCTGATTCCTCGGCCGCCTTTTCATAAGGATCACGCCGCAGATTGAATAGAAGCGGAGCATTCAGTTCCTCTTTGGGGCCAGCCCACCCTTCGGTTTGAATTGTGAAATGCGCTTTCCAGTCACCGTGACGTACGGCCTGCAGGTCCGGCCCCTCGTAGTAGACGATTTCTTCGCGGCTGCTGTCGCTTGCGCCGGTCAAGAACGACAACTGATTGTAACCATCAAGATGCACCTGATAGCCTTCGTGACCCTCTAACAAAGCATCCGGCAAGTCATCCGGCCCACCTGCAGCCGCGACCAGGGTTGGCATCCAGTCGAGCCCGGCAAAGATGCCATTACTCACGGTTCCTGCGGGAACTTTCCCGGGCCAGCGAATAATGGCGGGTACGCGGAAACCGCCTTCCCAGGTCGTGCCCTTTTCACCGTGGAACGGCGTTGTTCCCCCGTCGGGCCAAGTCATTGTTTCGGGGCCGTTGTCGGACGTGAATACAACAATCGTATTGTCGGAAACGCCCAGTTCTTCTAGCCGGGCCATGACTTTTCCTACGTTGTCGTCAAGTTCCTTCATCACCACATCTTGCAACCCACGCCCATCGCCGAGCATGGCTTCGTATTCAGGGCTCAGATGTGTCCAGACATGCGCCCGCGCCGGTGCCATCCAGACAAAGAACGGAGTGTCGCTTTCTACTGCGCGGTTGATGAAACCCAGCGTATGGGCCGTCACTTCGTCGTCCAGCGTCTTTTGCCGCTCAGGCGGCGCGGGGCCATCGTCGATGATGCGTTGCTTGCCGACCAGACCCCAGCGCGGGTCTACCGTTTCATCAACCGTATCTGTCGCATAGGCGTGGATGATATTCCGAGGACCAAAAGTGTCGTTGAATTTCTGATCTTTGGGCCAGTCCGGGTCGGACGTGTATTCCATCGCGTTCAAGTGATAGAGCCAACCCCAGTATTCATCAAAGCCTTTCACCGTTGGCAGAAACTTGTTCATATCGCCCAAATGGTTCTTGCCGAATTGACCGGTCGTGTAGCCCAAGGATTTCAGCATGTTGGCCAAGGTGGGATCATCATCACTCAGACCCTTTTCGGGGTCTCCGGGTAGGCCGACAGTATGCATCCCGGTACGAACCGGCAACTGCCCGGTGATAAAGGCAGAACGCCCCGCCGTGCAGCTTGGCTGAGCATAGTAATCCGTCAGGCGCATGCCATCCGCGGCCAGTTGATCGAGATTGGGGGTTTTGATGCTTTTAACCCCCTGATGATAGCTGCCAAGACTGGCCCACCCCACATCGTCGGCCATGATGACAAGGATATTGGGTTGGTCGGTTTCGGCCAAGACAGGCGTAGCACAGACCGAAGCTGTGGCCACCGTGGCTGAAACCGCAATGGATCGAAGGTTGAACATTTTGACCTCTGCGGAAGTAGAAGGCGATACCGATGATGGGATATCGGAAGGTTCATCAGGGATAACGGTCGAAACTTTAATGCCGCAACAGAGCTTTACTAGGATTTCACATTATGAAAGTTAAAAACCGATAACTGAGATGATATTGACCGCACGATGAATGAAAACGCATTAACTGCCTTTCTTACTTTGGCTGAAACTGGCAGCTTCCAACACGCGGCCCGCGTGATGGGTGTCTCCAACGCGTCGTTTTCCCGCTATATCGGGCAAGCCGAGGACCATGCAGGGTTCGTGCTGTTTCATCGAAGGCGCAACAGCAGTACGCTGACGCGGGCGGGGCAGGAGTTTTTGCCTATCGCTAAGGCTCTGCGGCATGACCTGGATCGCTATGCGACGCGTGTCGCCAGTTTGCGTGACGCCGGACCTGGCACTTTTCTGATCGGTTGCGGGCCTCTGACCACAAGATCTCTGATCGTGCCCGTCCTGCGATCTGTGCGGCAGGTAATGCCCGACCTGCGATTCAGAATACTGGTGAGCGCCTACGCGCGTCCGCTCGACTTGTTGCAGGCCGGGCAGTTCGATGTGTTTCTGGGCGATCTGACCTACACACCGGATGCCGACAAAGTCGAAATCATGGTGATGGAAAAACGGCAAATTCAGTTTGTTGCGCACCCCGATCATGAAATTCACCAACGCGGCCCACAAACAATGGCAGGTGTTTTCGACTTTCCCTTTGCATCACCGCATCTTCATAAACACTGGAGAGCGACCCTGATAAAGTCACTTGGCGGCGACACCGAGGCGGTCAAAAAAGTCAATGCCCAGCCGAATGTTGAATGCGACGACTACAACTTTCTGACCGGATTATTGGCAGAGCCAGACTATATCGTAGGAGGGATGCCAGACACTTTTTCAGAACTGATCAGCACAAAGAAAGTCAAACCTGTTTCGATGAAGCAGAGCCTTTCATGGAACATCTGCGCGGCGCGCAAGTCCCAAAACACGTCGACTGCTCTTGAATTGTGTTGGGGCGAGCTTGCCAAATATCGGACGTGAGCGGTGGTGTGAGGCAAAAAAAATTCCGACTGAGACGTATCATAACTCAAATTAGGTCGTTCCCGTGAGTACAGTCAACTTGCGGAAGTTACGCTTTTCTACAAGAGCGGCTTTTGATGCAAATTTCCAATTGCGGCAAAGTCCACGAACTGTGAGTTCGACTGAAAGCGGATTTTGCGCTCGCAGCGAATGGCAAGTTTGACGGGCTGCATAGCAGCATCTGGACGTCGGTTCAAATTCCGGAATGGGCTGTTTCTTGTACGGGCTATGTGTTGAAGGCACGATAAAAAATTTCGAGCCCCTAAAACTGAGGGGCGTTATGCAGTGCGGGATTTTCGGCCACAGTTAGATCCATTCGTAGATACGCTAGTCTCTTTTGCAAGACCATTCTGTGTTAAACTAGTTCCGAGTATATTCTAGCAAGAGTTTTGCCGTTGCTACCGAATTCACTCCGCCTAGTAATCATTGTCATGTTCACCGTCGCCTCATCGGGTTCACTTGCGACCCGCGCAGATGCGCGGTCCGCGGATTTTCCCGCATGGCTGCAAAAGCACATTGCCACAAGTGATGGGCAAATTGCACCGGTCGTTCTGAAGAGGGCGCGCGCACTCTATCGAAGTAAGATAAGTCAGGGCGTAGTCAGAAACGCCTGCCACTTTGCGAAAGACGCAATACGTCCAAGCACGGCCTCCAGCGGGACCCTAGGGCGCAGATTTTACATCATATGTGAGATATTGAAGTCATTCCGCGCTGTTTCATCTGGCTACGGCAATGGTCGAAGACTACAATACGGAGACTTCTCGAATGTCCGCCAATGCGCGAAGAACTTCAGCAACGCGGAAGGTTCGAAATTGACTGCCGGTGGATCCTATGTGACAGCCGAAACTCGGACGTCATTCAAAGGCTATTTTAACCAATCAGAAAAAACGACACCTTTCTATCGCACCTTTCTTCTGTTCGATGGCGAAGGTGAAACAAGCAATGCTTGAGAGCGTGTCATCGGCGGCCACCCAGCTGTATTTCTTGAGTGGCAATGTCGCTTCAAAAATTCGCAAAGTCCACACGCGTATAAAGAAGGATATACTTCATACGGGAAGCTGGTGAATTAAACTGGCGGTCGCAGCAACGGCTGCACGACTTGGTTGCCATCCGAAGTAGTTCAGTCCACTAAGCTAAATGCGAGATGTTCTGGAAGCTACTGAACCAGTCTGGTCAAAATACACTACATTTTGGTTTGTGAAATTTTCCGCCAATAGAAAAAGTAATACGCTAACAAGAAACAACACCGTGACAGCTTCGATAGCAGTAAGAATGCTAACCTTTTTTCACATCGATCCTCCGAAAGGCGTGGATAAGCAGCAACCAACTGCATCTCTGTGTTTTCTTGGCGTTAATAAAGCGGGAAGATGCACCATAATATACTAATTAATAATCGAAAAAATTAAACATTAGGCTAATCCTAATGTTTAGTGAGGAAGTCAGTTATTAGGAGGAACGCGCTGCCCGTATATACCTGAGTGAAATTTCGCGATGCTCGGGGAGGCGCAATTGTCTGACAAGGAAAATATCGCGATCGACGTGCGGGATGCAGTAAAACGCTACGGCGATTTTACGGCGCTCAAGACGATCTCGCTGTCGATCATGGACAATGAGTTCTTTACACTCCTTGGCCCGTCTGGGTGCGGCAAGACAACTCTGCTGCGGATGATCGCCGGTTTCGAGGCCGTCACCGAGGGTGCAATCTACCTCTACGGTGATGAGATCGAGAACCTGCCGCCCAACAAGCGCCCCGTGAATACGGTTTTCCAGAACTATGCGCTGTTTCCGCATATGACCATTCTGGACAACGTGGCGTTCGGGTTGGAAATGCGGGGTAAGTCGAAATCCGAGGCTCGAAAGAAATCGGGTGAGATGCTGGAGCTGGTGCAGCTTTCCCAATTCTCGGCACGTAAGCCCAGCCAGTTGTCGGGTGGTCAGCAGCAGCGTGTCGCGCTTGCCCGGGCCCTGGCACCGCAGCCCAAGGTTCTGTTACTGGACGAACCACTATCCGCGCTGGACCTAAAGCTGCGCAAGGCGATGCAATTGGAGCTAAAGCACCTGCAGCGCGAAACCGGGATCACCTTTATCTTTGTCACCCACGATCAGGAAGAGGCCCTGACCATGTCTGACAGGATCGCGGTCATGTCGGCAGGCGAGTTGCAGCAGCTGGGTGCACCAACCGATATCTATGAGCGTCCGCACAACATGTTCGTGGCGGATTTTATCGGCGAAACGAACCTTTTGGAGGTCTCTGTCGATGGTATTGATAACGGCCGCGCAACCTGCCATCTGGGCGGTGGGCATGAGTTGACTTGCAACGCCGTCGAAGGGGTTGGCGTTGGGTCCAAGGTCCACATGTCGATCCGCCCCGAACGTCTGTATATGTCCGCCGAGCCGGTTGAGACCGAAGGCCTGCACGGGCGCGTGAAAGACAATATCTTTGTCGGCACCGACATCACCACAATAGTGCATCTGGACGAGGGTCCTGATTTTGTCGTGCGCACTTCGAATTCAGATCGCGGCAACAAGCGTATTTTCGAGCCGGGTGCCGAAATGTTCGTCAACATGGAGCTGGGGGCCGCGCGCCTCCTGGTGGACTGATGGCGGCGGGTGCAGCAAGCGGCGGCAGCGCAACGACAGACACCTACAAAGAGGCCCGTACGTGGCTGTTGTTGCCTGCATGGGTGACACTGTCCATTTTGGTGCTCGCTCCGGTGCTCATGATGCTGATCTACTCTTTCCTGACGAAAGAGTTCCGCGGGGGAGTGATCTGGGAATTCTCTCTGGCTGCCTACGATCAATTCTTCTTTGATCGCGGCTTGTTCGGGGATGAGCCCCCCAAAATTGAGTGGACCTATATCACTATTTTTTGGCGCTCGATCTGGCAGGCGGCGGCGGCAACGCTGCTGAGCCTCGCGATCGGGTTTCCAACCGCCTATTTCATTGCGACCCGGTCCGAGAACATGCGTCCGGTCTGGGTATTCCTGATCACCATCCCGTATTGGGTGAACCTGCTGATCCGGACCGTGTCGATGAAATTCCTGCTGCGGGATCAGGGGCCGCTCAATGATTTTCTGATGAATACCGGCCTGATCGACAGCCCCCTGCACATTGTGAATACGAACTTCGCGGTCCAGCTGGGCCTGTTCTATTCGTACCTGCCTTTCATGGTGTTGCCGATTTATGCGGCGGTCGAACGCTACAACTTTGCCCTGTCAGAGGCAGCGGCAGACCTTTACGCGTCGAAATGGACGACGCTGCGGCGGATCTTGCTTCCTGCGGTCAAACCTGGCGTGTTTGCGGGCTGTATTCTGGTCTTTGTCCCCTCGATGGGATCGTTCCTTGCACCTGACCTGCTGGGTGGCGCCAAGAACTTCATGATCGGTTCGCTGATCGAAGAACAGTTCAAGGGCAATGCTGGCAACTGGCCGTTCGGAGCGGCGGCATCGATGGTCTTGCTGACAATGGTGCTGATCATTCTGATGTTCTCGGCCCGGCAACAAGCCAAAGCCGACAGGGCGGGGGGCTGACCAATGGTAAGCAAGCAATTCGACATCAAGTCATATCCCGGGTTCAAAGGTATTACACTGCTGTGTCTGGTCATCCTTTATGCGCCGCTGGTCGTGGTCACGATCTACAGCTTCAATGCTTCACAATCGCTGACCAACTGGGAAGGAGTATCGCTGCGCTGGTATGCAGATGTGTTTACCGGCCCAGAAAGCAGCAAGTTCAAGACGGCAGCGAAGAACAGCTTTATAATCGCCATCATCGCGGCAACTACGGCGACGACCATCGCGACCCTGGCGGCGACGGGGATGGTGCGCGGGGGTAAGTTCCGTTTTCGCACTGTGTCTTTCGGGTTAATCAGCCTGCCGCTGATGGTGCCGGAAATCGTGCTGGCGGTTGCGACCCTGATCTTCTTCAATTCGATCGGTTTCGAACGCGGGCTTCTGACGATCCTGCTGGCCCATATCGCGTTCTGCATTCCCTTTGCCTACCTGCCGATCTCGGCCCGCATGCAGGGGATCGAAGACAGCTATGAACAGGCGGCACTGGATCTCTATGCCACGAAACGGCAGGCATTCACCAAGATACTTTTGCCGTTAATGATGCCCGGCATCATCTCGGGCTTCCTGCTGGCGTTCATCGTCAGCCTGGATGATTTCATCATCACCAATTTCGTGAAGGGTGCGGGCGTCGAAACGCTTCCTACCGCGATCTTTGGCTCGGTCAAGCAGGGGATCAAACCGAATATCATGGCGATTTCGACCATGTTGCTGAGTGTGTCCATCGTCATGGTCACGATCAGCTATTTCGTCAGCAAGTCTGACAACACAAAATAACCAACAGATGGAGAGTCACATGAAACATATGATGAAAAGCGGCGTCGCTGCTCTTGCCTTGGCCATTGGCGCAAATGCCGCAGCAGCCGAGGGCGAACTGGTTCTGTACCACTGGTTCGAATACATCCCGCAAGAGCTGCTGGACAAGTTCACCGAAGAAACCGGCATCACTGTCACTATGGACACATACGACTCGAACGAGTCCATGTTGGCTTCGCTCAAGGCTGGTGGCATCGGCACTTATGACGTTTCTGTGCCTGGTGATTACATGGTCTCGATCATGGCGGGTGAAGGCATGCTGGACACGATCGCCGATGGTGAGCTGAAGAACAAAGGCAACATCGCCCCCGATTGGGCCGATCCCAGCTTTGACCCCGGCCGTCAATCTTCGATTCCGTATCAGTGGGGCTCGACAAGCTTTGCAGTTAACCGCGATGCTTATGACGGTGACATTCAGACCACCGACATCTTGTTCAACCCGCCGGCTGAATTGCAGGGTCGCATCAACATGCTGGACAGTCAGGGCGAAGTGATGGCCATGGCCGCGTTGCACATGGGCATTCCGCAGTGCTCCACAGATCGTGAACAGCTGAAGGCGCTGAACGCCATGCTGCAAGAAGCCAAACAGCATTGGGCCTCGTTCAACTCAGACACCGCGAAAGAGGTACTGGTTTCGGGCGATGCGGCTGTAGGTCAGATCTATGACGGTTTCTCTGCCAAGGCGCGCGAAGAAGGTGCCAACGTGGAATACGCCTATCCGACACAAGGTTACATTGCGTGGATGGATAACGTGGTTCTGCTGAAAGATGCGCCCAACCGCGGCAACGCGCTGATCTTCATGGATTTCCTGCTGGAACCTGAGAACATCGCTGCCGTGACCAACTTCGCGCAATACAACGCGGGCGTGAACGGGGTGGAAAGCTTTCTGGACCCAGCACTGGCAGCGCAGCCTGAAAAGAATCCACATGCCAATGCCGGACCGGGTGTCTTTATCGAAGTTTGCGATGAGGAAACTCAGGCGGTGTACGACCAAATCTGGACCAATCTGAAGAAGTAATTCAGGTCACATACTTATCTTGAATGCCCCTGGTTTCCGCCGGGGGCATTTTGGTTTGTGGCAAACCCTTTGTTGTTCACCGCCTGATATCTTCGAGGATGTGATCCATCATTGCGTCGCAAGCGTTCAGTTGACTGATCTCCAGGTACTCATCCGGTTTGTGGCCCTGACGTTCCATTGATCCGGGCCCGCAAACTACAGTCGGCACGCCCAGTTCGCTAAAGAACCCGGCCTCTGTACCGAAGGCCACCTTTGTTGTGACGTTGCTTTGCGCCAATTTCTGCGCATAGGCAATGACGCCTTCGGTCAGGGCGACCTCCAGTCCGGGATATGCGTTATACTGTTCAACCTCGATACGCGCCTCGGGACACAGGTCCTGATACTGTGCACCGACGCTGATGGCCGCCTCCTGAATTTGTGACAAGATGTCTTTGCCGTGATCCGAGGCGAGATGACGGTATTCAAATGTCAGTTCAGCGCGATCCGGCATGATATTCAGCGACTTGCCGCCAGACATCATGCCCACATGGAACGTGGTGTAGGGCACCGAATAGGCCGGGTCGCTGTTGCCGCTTTTGGCATAGGTTTCTTGCAACGCGCGCAGTTCACCTACAAAATCAGTTGCCAGGTGCAGCGCGTTGACGAATTTCGGGGCCAGCGCTGAATGCCCGCTTTGGCCGTGGCAGACGGCACGTAGCGCGGCTTTTCCTTTGTGGCCTACGGCCACCTGCATCTCGGTCGGTTCACCCACAAAACAGGCGCGTGGCTGGCCCAGCATAGGGGCGAGCCGGTCCAGCATGTGCTGGATGCCAACACAGCCGACCTCTTCATCATAAGAAAGCGCGATCTTGAGAGGTTCGCGCAGATCAGCCCCGGCGGCTCGATCCGCCAGCGCCATGACAGAAGCCACGTACCCCTTCATATCCGTGGTGCCACGCCCATAGACGCGATTGCCTTCACGGGTCAGGCGGAATGGGTCCTTGGTCCAACTTTGGCCTTCGACCGGGACAACATCAGTATGCGCGGATAGTAGTACGCCATCACCCGCAGGTCCTTTCTCGGCGTAAAGCCCGGTCTTGTCGCCACCAGGGTCGGTGATGCGATGAACGGTGAATCCGCGCGCCTCCAAAAACTCTTCGACATAAGCGGCAAGCTCAAGGTTCGAGTTTTTGCTGACCGTATCGAAGCCAACAAGCCTGTCGAGAATATCCAGGGTAGAGGTCATAGGATTGAACCTGTTTTTGGTTTGACAGCCGCTTTGGTCTTGGCTGTGAGAGGGTCATTCTCTCCAAGCCTATACGACGGGCAAAATACTTAAATCTGGGAATGGCGAAGCAGAGGTTAGGAGATCTCTAAGTCCCGCAATCACCCTTCGTCCTGAGCAAAAAGACCAGGAAGCGATCCTGAATCTACGGCATGAGCACAATGATCAATGAATGCTCTTGATGTGTTTGTTTCATTCTCGGCCCGCGCGCGCAGCAAGCCAAGACGCATTGGGCGCATTTCCCCGGCCAAGGGCACAAAGATCAGCTTTTTGCCATCCGGCGACAAAACGTTGAGGGGGCGGATATTGGCAATCGAAAAACCGAACCCGTTCGCCACCAAAGATCGCATGACCGACATATCTGCGGTGCGCTCCGCGATATTCGGTTTGATATTGGCTTCGCGGAAAAAGGACAGAAAATACTCACCACTGAATGGCAGGTCCAGCAAGACCATTGGGCTGTCCTGCAGGTCGGGGATCGTCAGCTCGCTGCGATTTGCCAGCGGATGACCTTCGCTCAGAACGACATAAGGTGGCAGTTCATGGAGTGGCCGGAATTCGAGATCGGCGGGAATGTCCAGATCGTAAGTCAGGGCGATGTCCAGTTCAGCCCGGCGCAACTGGCTGAAAATAACGGCCTGATTCAGTTCACGCTGTTCGATACGTACATCGGGATAGGTGTCCTCAAAGTCGCGTCGCAACCCCGGCAGAACGATCTGAGCAAATGTTACCAGACACCCCACGGACAGGATGCCCTGTACCTTTCCGGTGATTTCCCCGGCCAGTGTGGCCAGCAACTCGGCCTCGCGCAGAACGAACTCGGTACGTTCCATGATTTTGTGCCCGGCCTTGGTCAGCGACAGACCACGCGCGTGTTCGCGCACAAAAAGGGCGACGCCGAATTCCACTTCCAACTGGGTGATCGCCGCCGAGATCGACGGCGACGAGACGTTCAGCTTGTCGCTGGCGGCTGCGATGCTGCCTGCCTTTCCGACGGCCACAAAATACTCAAGCTGTCGCAGCGTGTATCTGAAAGGCAAAGGCGCATCTCCGCGGTCTTGCGGATCAAGCCTTATACTTGATCCAAGTCGTTTTCAAAGCAGTATACTTTTCAAGCGAGTGCAATGACAAATCGCGCCCAAAGCCTGACTGCTTCATGCCTCCAAACGGCGTCATTGCAGACAGCGCGTCTACCGTATTCACCGAAACGGTCCCTGCCATCAGTTTGTCTGACACCCGGCAAGCGCGGGACAGGTTATCGGTCCAGACTGACGCTGCCAGCCCATAGACCGAGTCATTAGCCATCGTCACGGCCTGGTCTTCGGTGTCGAAGGGAATGACCGACAGGACGGGGCCGAAGATCTCATCGCGCGCCAGCGGGTTGTCATGGTCTACGTCGTCGAAGATGGTCGGTTGGACAAAGCAGCCCTTGCCATCCAATGTGATCCGTTCGCCCCCAGTCACAAGGTTGGCGGTTTTCTTGCCTTCCTCGACAAAGCGCATGATGCCCTGCGTCTGCTTTTCATCAACGATGGCGCCCATTTTTGACGCCGGGTCCAGCGGGTCGCCGGGTTGCGTCGCCTGCGCACGAGCGATCAGCTTTTCGACAAACGCATCCTTGACCGACCGTTCGACGTATAGTCGCGAATTGGCCGAGCATACTTCGCCCTGATTGAAGAAGATGCCAAAGGCGGCCATGTCAGCGGCCGAGTCCAGATCCTCGCAATCGGCAAAGATCAGATTGGGGCTTTTGCCACCGGTTTCCGGCCAGACCTGTTTCAGGTTCGACAGGCCCGAATACTGCATGAACATCTTGCCGATTGCGGTCGACCCGGTGAAAGCAAGGCAGTCAACATCCATATGCAGACCCAGCGCTTTGCCTGCAGTCACGCCAAAGCCAGGCACGACGTTGAAGACACCATCCGGAATGCCAGCCTCAGCCGCCAGTTCCGCCAGTCTCAGCGCTGACAGGGGCGATTGTTCGGCGGGTTTCAATACCACCGAGTTGCCGGCCGCAAGCGCCGCGGCGGCTTTCCATGTGGCCATGTCCAACGGGAAGTTCCACGGCGTCACCGCTCCGACCACGCCCAGAGGCACACGTTTGACCAGAGCCAAATCGCCAGGCCCGGTTGGGGCGACTTCGTCATAGACCTTGTCGATAGTCTCGGCATACCACTGGAAGAAATGCGCCGAACCGGGGGCATCGATAGTGGCAGCATCCGTCACTAATTTGCCCATGTCGAGACTGTCCAGTAGCGCCATCTCTTCCAGATTGTCGCGGATCAGGTCGACCAGTTTCAACATCACCGCCTTGCGGTCACCGGGGGCCATGCGCGACCAGCGGCCATCCTCGAATGCGGCGCGGCCTGCGGCGACGGCACGGTTGATGTCTTCCTCATCGCATTCGGCAACCTGAGTCAGCACTGCGCCTGTGGCGGGATTTATGCTATCAAAGGTCTTGCCCGATGTGGCATCGACAAACTTGCCGTCAATGAAAGCCTGCCCACGAAATGACAGACCGGCGGCGCGACTTTTCCAATCTTCGTGCGTATAATCCAACATGATGTCTCTCTCGCTGATTATTCGTCGCCGGGTACGCCATAAGAAGGCGCTTCTCTCGGGTCGAGCGCGCGCTGAATATAGGCGTCCAGCTGCGGTTTATAGATGTCCCAGGCGGTTGCGATGGCCTCAATCGGGCAACCCTCGGTCCAGTCGCATCGTAGATCGGCTACCGGCCAGCTGACCTTGTCGACGATCTTCATGCCTGCTGAATGTACCGGACCGGCCTCGCCCCCCGCGTCCAGACCGGCGCGCATGGCTGCGATCAGGCGGTCTCCGATATGACCCGAGGCCGACAGAAACCCGTCGACGATGGCCTGCGGGACGCCGTCGTTGTCCAGAAGATTGCCACCCGAGGCGACGTTTTCGGCCTGCGCTTGTGTCCAGATGCCAAGGCTGTTGGGACCGGAATGGATCGCCGTGCGTCCAGCGGTGTCCACGGCCAGAACCTGACGGTACTCAATGAATTTCATGCGGGCCGTCATCTCGGCGATGGCCTCAGGCGCGGTTTTACCTTGTTCCATCAGATCCAGCGTCAGCGGGCCAAGGCTGGGGTCGGTTACGTTCTGCGATGCGACAGCACCGACACTGGCGCGGGCAAACGAACAGCGGGCGGCCACGGCGGGTGAAGACGACGAAATCGCCAACCCGAACATGCCGGTATCGGCACAACGGGCGACCAGTGAAAAAGTCATATAGACCTCCTTAACGACAAAGACCGGGCTGCGCGGGGTGAGAGCGTAAGTGCGCAGCCCGGTATCCTCAAATGATCGGCAAGATCAGTCGGGAATGACTGCGGTGCCGTCAATCTCAACCAACCAGTCCGGGCGTGCGAGTGCCTGAACCACCAGCCCCGTCGAGCAAGGGTAGACCCCTTTGATATACTCGCCCATGGTGCGATAGACGGCCTCGCGGTGGCGGACATCAGTGATGTAGACGACGACCTTGACCAGATGTTCCATTGAACCGCCGGCCTCTTCGATCAGCTGCTTGATGTTCTGCATGACCTTGTGGGTCTGCTCGACCGGATCGTGGCTGTCGATATTGACCGCATCATCCAGGTTCTGCGGGCACTGGCCACGCAGGTAGACGGTTTTTCCACCTTGCGTGACGACGGCCTGACACAGGTCGTTATCGAGGTTCTGCTCGGGGTAGGTTTCTTTGGTGTTGAATTTGCGAATGCGAATGTGCGCCATTTCGGTGTCCTGTTGTCTTATTCTGCGGCTGCTGGGGCGATGATTGCCGCCTGACCATCGTAATCGGCATAGGCGCGCTGGATCGCAATCTGATCGGCTATGTATTTCGCATCGTGCCAAACGCCCCAAATGAAGGTGGAGCCACGACGTGACTGCCAAGGCAGGCCAAGGAAGTATATGTCAGGTTCGACCGAAACGCCGCGCTGGTGGATCGGCGCGCCTTTGGCGTCAAATGCGTCCGCCTTGATCCAACTGAAATCCTGACGGAAGCCCGTGGCCCAGATGATCGTGGAAATACCTTTTTTGGCAAAATCGACTGACCCAAGCGGATTGGTCAAACAGTCCGGGTCTTCAAAGGGTTCGCGCGCCTCAGACTCTTCCGGCAGATCAATTCCGGTGCGTTCCACATAGGCGTCAGCAAGATCAAGCATCTCTAGATAATTGGCGTCGCCTGCGGCTACGTTGCGCTGTAGATCATCCGCGAAGCTGAGAACGCCGTTCTCGAAGTTTTTGGTCATACCAGTAAGGGTGACCCCCTCATTTCCAAGCCGGCGGAAATCCATCGTATGCCCACCATGGGCCCCGCTAACTGAGATGGTGACATGCTCGGTTCCGGGTTTTTGCGCAGCGATATCCCAAAGTCCCAGCACACCCAGCCACCAGACATTGTCGCGACCGCGGTATCGGCGAGGCGGGCGGTCATGCGGACCAACCGACAAAAAGACCTTGCGGCCTGCGCGGTTCAACTCGTCCGCGATCTGCGCGCCGGACGACCCGGCACCGACCACCATCACGGCACCTTCTGGCAGTTGGTCGGGGTTCTTGTAGTAGAAGGAGTGGATTTGCTCGACACCAGCCGTTGCCGGCACGATCGGCGGAATGACCGGTTGCTGGAACGCGCCTGTGGCGGCCACAATGCGTTTGGCATGAATCTCGCCGGCAGAGGTTTCAACCTTGAAGCCTCCTTCACCCGGCAGACGTTCTGCTTTCAGCGCCTCTACACCTTCGCGAATGGGGGCTTTGACCATTTCGGCGTATTCGACAAGATATTTGGCAACCCGGTCCTTAGGCACGAACGCATCGGGGTCGTCGCCGTTGAACTGCAGGCTGGGAAAACGGTCATGCCAGGCCGGGCCATTGGCAACCAATGCGTCCCAACGACCGGTACGCCATGCTTCTGCAGTGCGGTTCTTTTCCAGAATGATGTGGGGCACATAGTTGTTTGCCAAGTGCTCGCTCAGCGCGATACCAGCCTGTCCGCCGCCAACAACCAGCGTATCCGTTTTCTCAATGGACATGTGTCGGTTCCCTATAACTGCATCTCGAATTGACCCTGAGAGGTCATTGCCATCGCTCATTACATGCCGGTCTTGGAGGACGAGCGATCACAATGGACCGAACGCCTTGCACTTTCAGAATTCGGACATCAGCACCTAACCGGTGAGCTAGCCGATACCTGGGTAACGGCCGCTTTGGATTGCCGCATTCTGTGCCACTCCAGCACGCTATGCACGTTTCCAGGTTAAGGTTTCACAAGTTCGAAACAGGTGAAATAACTGTCTAACTTACTCTTAATTAGGCTTTGGCTAACTTGTCGGGTTTTATGTTGAGCTCCCAGGCAGTTGCCTATTCTCCGACAGATAAGGCGCGATCAGGTAATACAGTTCCCCCTGCGAAGAGATCTGGCATTTCCGGTAAAGTTGCTTGCGCAAGACCTTTACGGTCTGGGGGCTAATGCCAAGTGTCAGGCCAATAGAAATCGACGAATGTCCTTGCAGGATCAACAGCGCCACCTGGGCCTGTCTTGGGCTTAGGCTGATGTCCTGCTCGGCGGACATGCGCCGGCGCAGTTGTTCAACGGTATCGTCCGGCTCACCTTCAATCGGGGGCTTGATGTCTGGCCAGTTCATTCTGACCAGCGCACTAACCACTGGCGCGATGTGTTTAGCCGCGCTGTAGCCTCTGGACGAGAACCGCGATGCGGTGGTTGCGTCCCTGCCGATACAGACTGTGATTGAACTGATCGGGGTAAGGCAGGCGAAAAAAGCAAGCTCATCTGTCAGCGTTGTGTTGGCGTAGTAGGATTTGAAGTACTCGTTGCGCTGAAACTGATCAGGGGCGACATCGGTTAAACGATAAAGACCGTCTGCAGCGCGGCTTTGATGTAGGCCAAAGAACGGATCCAGCAGATAGGCTCCTTTGACATAGTGGCTGTCGATGCGCTCGAAAACGCGACTGTCGCGAGCGTGGGTCATCAGAACCTGGGGCGCACGATCCTTAAAAAAGGCGATGATCGCGAAGTTATCGAATGAGCATGTCGTATCCAGCCAACGGTGCAATGCATCACCGAAGCGTTCTGATCCGATTGCCATAATTGCGGTCGACAAGGCGTCTGGTGCCGAAATTTGTGACATATTCGGGTACCCCCCTGGGGGTATATACCCCCTGAAATCGCCAAAGTAACGTAAATACTCAATTTAGGTGGTATGTATCCGCCGGCGCGATCATGGCCCGAACAAGGGACGCGCCGGATCAGCAGAACTGCTACAGGAAAACAAAGGGGTTGATCATGGCTAAAGATACGCTCGACATTCTTTCGCAGGATAAGCACCTGATTCAGTCTTTCGCCGATCTGGACGCGCTAAAGAAGCAGGGCGCTCGCACCGTCATATCGCGGGCAAAGGGCGCCTACGTTTATGACAGCGACGGAACAGAGCTGATCGACGGAATTGGCGGTTTATGGTGCGTCAATATCGGCCATGGCAATGACGAGATGATTGCCGCGATCTCGGATCAGTTGAAAACACTGGACTATTACTCGACCTTCTACAACTTTACACACCCGGCAGCGGCGGCGCTGGCCGAGAAGATCGCTCAGCTTGCGCCGGGTCATCTGAATTCGGTCTATTTCAGCAATTCCGGTTCGGTCGCAAATGACAGCGCCATTCGGATGCTGCACCATTATAATATCCGCAAGGGAAAGCCAGAAAAGAAGCTGGTTCTATCGCGGCACGGCGCCTATCACGGATCGACTCATCTGGCGATGGCGATGACCACACCTGGCTATTCCGAAGGTTGGCACGCGGCCAGCGAACTCGTGCATCACCTGCGCTCACCCCACTACTGGCGCGAATGCGGTGAGATGACCGAGGGTGAGTTCCTTAACGATCTGATCGACGATCTGACCGCCAGTATTGAGCGGATTGGCGCAGAAAACATTTGTGCGTTCATCGCCGAGCCGATCCAGGGCGCAGGCGGTGTTGTGACCGCACCTAAAGGTTATCACAAGCGCGCGTGGGAGGTCTGTAAGGCCAACGATATCAAATACGTCGCCGATGAGGTCGTCACCGCCTTTGGCCGTCTTGGGCACTTTTTTGCCTCGGAAGATGTGTTCGACATGGTGCCAGACATCATCACCACGGCCAAGGGCTTGACCTCAGGCTATCAACCGCTTTCGGCCACGATCGTCTCGGATGATATTCACGAAGTGATCTCGGGGCCCGACGGTATGTTCCTGCATGGCATGACCTATTCGGGCCACCCTGCGGCTGCGGCGGCAGGTCTGACCAACATCGCGATTATGGAGCGCGAGCAGATCCCGCAGCGGGTGCAAACAACCGGTGCACGGTTCGAATCCAACCTGCGCGGTCTGACCGACATCGAAATGGTCGGCGAAGTGCGTGGCAGCCATTTCATGATGGGGATCGAATTCGCCAAGGACCGCGCCAGCAAGGAAAGTTATCCGGATGAGACGCAAGTGGGGCTGAAAGTAGCCCAAGCCTGCCAGAAACGCGGCCTGATCGCACGCCCCTTGGGTAACGTGCTGATCTTGTCCCCGACATTGATCATGGACGAGCCAATGATTGATCGCATCGAAGCCATCCTGCGCGACGCCATCACAGAAGTTGCCGCCGGTCTTTAGATCTTGATTTACTGGGGGATGACGGCCCTCCGTGAACCCTATCAGCCAGCCTTAAGGAGCCAGCCATGCGCGATCCACGCTATGATATTCTGTTCGAGCGGATGCAGATCGGCCCTCTGACCGCCAAGAACCGGTTCTATCAAGTTCCCCATTGTAACGGCGGCGGATATCGTGATCCCTCGGCGGCGGCTGCGATGCGTGGGATCAAGGCTGAAGGCGGTTGGGGTGTGATCTTCACCGAGCAGTGCGAGATGCATCACACGTCTGAGATCACACCCTTTATCGAGCTACGTCTGTGGGAGGACAAGGACATCCCGCAACTGCGCAAGATGTCGGAACGGATGAAAACACATGGCGCTTTGGCGGGCATTCAGCTGGCATATTCCGGCATCAACGGGCCGAACCTCTATACCAAAGAAGTGCCGCTGGCCCCTTCGGCCCTTCCCATTCGGACTTTCACAAACGACCCGGTTCAAGCGCGCGCGCTGGACAAGCAGGACATCAAAGACCTGCGCCGTTGGTTTGTGAACGCTGCCAAACGGTCAAAGGACGCAGGATTTGACTTGATCTGTCTTTATGGTGCGCACGGGTTTGGTATCTTCCAACATTTCCTCAGCCGTGCCACCAACCAGCGCAACGACGAATATGGCGGCAGTCTGGAAAACCGCGCCCGGTTCAGTCAGGAGGTCATCGCCGATATGCGCGACGCGGTGGGTGATACGATGGCGATCACGTTGCGGGTTAGCCTGGATGAAACCATCGGTGAGCTTGGCTTTTCGAATGCCGAGGTGCGCGACTATATTGAGATGAACAAGGACCTGCCGGATCTTTGGGACTTGGCGCAAGGAACCTGGGAAGACTGTTCTGGCCCTTCACGTTTCAAGGAAGAGGCCGCGCAGGAAGAACTGGTGCGTGGTATTCACGATCTGACCGACAAGCCTATTGTCGGCGTGGGCCGTTTCACTTCACCAGACGTTATGGCGAAGATGGTCAAGTCCGGCACGCTGGATTTCATCGGTTGCGCCCGTCCATCCATCGCCGATCCGTTCCTGCCCAAAAAGATCGAAGAAGGCCGGATTGAGGACATCCGCGAATGCATCGGCTGCAACATCTGCATCACGGGCGACATGACCATGTCGATCAGTCGTTGCACCCAGAACCCGACCTTCATGGAGGAATGGCGCAAGGGCTGGCACCCCGAGAAAATGAACGAAAAAGGTGATAGCTCGAACGTGCTGATCGTGGGTTCGGGCCCTGCGGGGCTTGAGGCTGCTTGGGCGCTGTGTCGCCGCGGCTACGACGTTGCCGTGGCCGAGGCCCGCGACGTTATCGGAGGCCGTGTGGCGCGCGAACGTCTGTTGCCGGGCTTGTCGGCCTGGGGTCGGGTAGTGGACTATCGTGACTATCAACTCAGCCAACGCCCAAACGTGGAAATCTATCGCGAAAGCGAGTTGGATGCTGAAAGCATTCTGGAGTTCGGCTTCGAAAACATCTGTATCGCCACAGGTGCAACGTGGCGCAACGATGGTGTTTCGCGTCAGCACATTGTGCCGATGCCAATTGCCGAAGGCGCCAAGGTCTATACCCCGGACGATCTGATGGATGGCACAATCCCATCCGGCCGCGTGGTGGTGTATGACGACGACCACTATTACATGGGTGGTGTTCTGGCCGAACTGTTGGCCAAGAATGGCGCGCAAGTGACGCTGGTCACTCCATCGGCTTACGTTAGTGACTGGACCAACAACACTTTGGAACAGATTGCCATCCATCCAAGGCTGGTCGACGCGGGGGTCGAGATCGTGCTCAACCAAGGCGTCACCGAAATCCACCCGGACCATGTGGTCTCAAACTGCGTCTACACAGACCGCTCCTGGAAGATTGAGGCCGACGCTGTTGTGATGGTCGCATCCCGGCTGGAAAACAGCAGTGTCTTCAACGACCTGAAAGTATGCGAGAACGAATGGGCGGACGCAGGTATCAAGTCGGTCAGACTGATCGGCGACGCCAATGCACCAGGCCCGATCGCTTGGGCAACCTATGCCGGTCACCGCTACGCGCGGGAACTTGATGGCAAGGATATCGGTGACGCTCTGCCCTTCCGCCGTGAAATCACAGAACTTGCGATACACTAAAGGCGTTGTGGGGCTTTTGGCGGCAAAGTGCGAACTCTGCTGCCTTATGCGCTTGAACGTCAATTGACATCTGCGAAGCATCAATAGACGCAACCAAGCCCGTCAAAACGAAAAACACGTTTTCTCAACGCGACGGCGAATTGCTCTCGATTGTCTACGAACTCAAATAGGTGTAAACACCCGCATTAAGTTCGAAATTGAAAGTACTTTGCAAGCACAGCGAAGGTCAGCTTCTACCTCTATTGATTTCATCCACTATCAATGGATTGTCCACTAATGGTGACGGTGTAAATTGCCCAACCGCTCTTGTTACTAGGCCAGCGGGATTTGGACGAGACAAACGCCCCTGGCTGTAAGGAGTAGGGAGCTGACTCCTCTTTGGGCAACCCTAGTAGACAATACCGTGTCTTTGGATGCGCCTGCGGGCTGCACCACAATTGTCGAATAGCTTCGCTTCGTCCAGGTCAGCGTTCGCCACGTGGCAGATTAGCAGGAAAAGGCGCCTTCGCGTTTGATCTGCAAATCACCCCTGATTTTCCCGAAAAGGAAGACAGGATCAATCAAATTGGTTTGGATGCTGGATGAACGGAGTAAGGCGAAACTTGAAAGGTTGTGTCGCTGGTTGCAGAACCATGTGTTGCCCCACAAGAGGTGTGGGCAACACATAATTTTGCCATTCGGCGAACTTAAGACATTGATTTGTTAACAAATACTCTTTTGGTGGCCCAAGTGTTTTTCCATTTACGTCTGAAAGGAATTCCTTCGGATCAGAGTAACCAAATACCAACCATATTCTTCTGCCAAACAAGTTTCCGGGTGAACCCTAGTCTATTGGATGCTCCGAGCCGCACAATTCCGACTAGGCTAGCGAACGTGTTTGACTCCTGGAGCCCAAATTTTGTTTTTTGAGTGCAACCATCTACCTGAAGGTTTTTTGGACATTGGCGGCCGTTTCCAGAAGCGCTCTTTCGATGGTGGCTTTTTGTCTTGAAAACCGTGTCGTGGGTACAGGAATTGAGATCGCGTGCAAATCCCCGCCCCAGTCGACGAAGGAAAATCCAATTGCTGACACGCCAGCTGAGTGTTCGTCCAGGTCATAAGCTAGCCCTTGTTTTTGGATCATGTCCAACTCAGTAAAGAAATCTTCGAGATTTCCTTTAACGCCGTTTCGGTCCCACTCGTTTTGGATGAGCTTAATGGCATCCTCGGCATTGAGTTTTGCCAAGCATGCTTTTCCGTTCGCCGTGGTAGTCAATGGAAAAACCTCACCGACTTGGGAGACCGTAGTTAACCGGTAAACTCCCGGAACCTGATCCAGAAAAACCATACCAATACCGCGCATAACCGCTAGGTCAGTTGTTTCTCCGGTCTTTTGCGTCAGTTCAGTCAAGAGAAGCCGGCAGTGCTCGACAATGCTGTATTGGGCCGCCCCGGCAAGGGCGTTCAGTTCAGGGCCGAGCCGCAGACCGCCTCCGTTCGCATCGGAAATAACAAACTTCTCTTCCGCAAGGGCACTAGTGATTCTCTGTACCGTAGAGCGGGGCAGGTCAACGCGTTCGGCAATTTTCCCCAGGCTCATTCCGGACTGGCTTTCCTTCAGTACACGCAGAATCGAAGCTGCTCTCGAAATGACCTGAATGCCACCTTTGTCATTTTTATCAGGCATTTACACCTCCTCTTCGTTTCTTGGTTCTGCCGCTGCGGGTGTCAGGCGCACTGGCAAGCTGTACCACTATGCGGTGCAAGTCAACCGTAATGTGAGTTTTAAGTTGACCGCATTGCGGTGCGTATGCATCATGATACGGGACAGGTGGGGAGGCCACCCATTCAATTCAAATCGACCAACGCCGCTTCGCCGGCGAACAGAGGAGATATGCCCAATGGTTGAAATCCGCGGCATTGAGTTTCAGGCAAACACCGACAATGATATGGGGTTGGAGTTCTATAACCTGAGTCACAGATACGGGTTTCAATGCCCTAACTGGCCCTATTTCAAAGACGTCCAGATCGACCGAAAACACTACATGGCCAAGTCGGGCGTATTGTCGCAAACGATTACCACGACCATGCACGTGACCACGCATATCGATGCGCCGGCACATGTTGTTCAGGGAACGCCGTTCATCGACGAGGTACCGCTGCCGCATTTCTTCGGTTCGGGCCTGGTGGTTTCTGTCCCCAAGAAAAAGTGGGAGCAAATCACAGGCGATGATCTGGAAAAGGCTTGCGGGCATGCGATCCGCAAGGGCGACGTACTGATCATCAATACCGGTTGGCACAAGCAGTACGAAGATGGTGACTACTTCGCCTATTGCCCGGGTCTTGTTCCTTCAGCCGCCGAGTGGATGATCGAAAAAGGTGTGAAAGTGGTCGGGCATGACACCCAGGCAAACGACCACCCGTTGGCAACGGCCATTGGCCCGCAGCGAAACGGTCCGATCATGCCGCATCTTGAGAAGGAATATCTTGAGTGGTCAGGCGGAACTCCGTGGGAAGTTGACTTCCCTGAATGGGAACCGGTGCACAATATGCTGTTCTCCAGAGGTATTCTTGGAATTGAAAATGTTGGCGGTGACCTTGATGCGGTGACCGGCAAGCGATGCACCTTCGCATTCTTCCCTTGGAACTGGGACCGTGGTGATGGCTGCATCATCCGCCTGGTGGCGATGATCGACAAGAACCAGTCCTATCGCATCGAAGCTGGCGAAGAATTCTGAACACTCACGGACCGGTCGCCGGTTCGCCGGCGGCCACCAATACTATAACCCTGAGCGGAGACGAACATGCATCTGAAGCGGTTTAAAGACGCCCAACCCTACGAAGCACCGAACCACTTTGGATGCCACGGGCTTCGGTTGCAGGGGTTCGAGGAAGGCGGGCCGACAAATCAATGGATCGGCTTCAGTCAGTTCCTGCCGGGTGGAGGTGCTGGGCCGGACTCTACGCCGTTCGAGAAGGTCTACTTGGTTTTGGACGGCGAAATGACCGTCATCGTTGATGGAGTGGAAACCACCCTGGGTCCTATGGACAGCTGCACGATCGCGCCGGGCGAAGTTCGTAAAATTGAAAACCGTTCGAACCACACCTGCAAGATGCTTGTCGTCATTCCGTACCCGCCAGAAAGCTGAGGACGAATAGTATGTCTAATCCACTCAAGATGTTTGATGTTAAGGACAATGTCGCACTGATCACGGGGGCCTCTGGGGCTTTTGGCATGGTGGCCGCACGTGTTCTTGCCGGGGCCGGTTGCAACTTGGTTTTGGCAGCAGGCAACCAACAAGCGCTCGATGAGATTGCCAAAGAGTGCGAGGAGCTCGGAGCTGCTGTTGTAACAGTGAACACACGCCCAAACGATGAGGCGTCATGCGACGCACTAGTCGATGAAGCGGTCAGCACCTTTGGCAAGCTGGACATTCTAGTCGTCGCGTCCGGCATGAATAAAGTCGCTCCAATCAACGAAATGGCTCCCGAAACCTTCGATGCGGTGATGGATGCCAACGTCAATCAAAGCTGGTTGCTCGCGCGTTCGGCGGCGAAACAGATGAAGGTCAGCGAATATGGCAAGATCATCTTCGTCAGTTCCGCCCGTAGTATTCTTGGCCATCCGGCTGGTTATACTGCGTATTGCGCATCAAAGGCTGCAGTAAACGGGATCACCAAAGCCTTGGGGTGTGAGCTCGGACCGACTGGAATTACCGTCAACGCGATTGCTCCGACAGTGTTCCGGTCTCCTTTGACAGCTTGGATGTTCGAAGAAACCGACGAGGCCAAAGCGGTGCGCGATGGCTTCCTTACCCGTGTTCCAAAGGGGCGACTGGGTGAGCCAGAAGACCTTGCCGGTCCTCTGCTGTTCCTCGCGTCGAGGGCATCTGATTTCTACACCGGGCATATCCTTCATGCCGACGGTGGGTATACGGCGGGCTAAATTATGGTGCGAAAAAAACAGCAGATGGCAGTGATTGGCGCGGGTCTGATGGGTCATGGCATTGCGCTGGCTTTGGCAAAAGCAGGCCAGTACGTCGCCGTCACAGACCCTGTGGAAGAGGCTCGGAACACAGTGTCAGAGCGCATTCGTACCAGTATGGCGGCGATGGGGGATGGCGAAGCGACCATCACAAAGACCCTCGAGATGATTGAGGTCTTTGCGACAACGGCAGGTGCGGTCCGAAATGCGGACGCGGTTTTCGAAGCGGCGCCGGAAAAATTGGAACTTAAGCAAGCGATATTTGCTGAAATCGAGGCGCACGCACCAGAGACTTGCATTCTCGCATCCAATACTTCGGTCATGCCGATCACTCAGATCATGTCTGGTTTGCGGCTGAAAAACCGGGCCATCGGAACGCATTGGTGGAACCCGCCGCATATGATCCCGTTGGTCGAGGTCATCAAGACTGAGTGGACAGACCCAGAGACTGCACAGACAATGTACGATCTATTGAAGGATGCCGGAAAAACTCCGGTGATGGTCGAAAAGGATGTGCCCGGCTTTATCGGTAATCGCCTTCAACACGCGTTGTGGCGGGAAGCGGTCAGTCTGGTGGAAAACGGTATCTGCGACGCAGAGGCGGTTGATACCGTGATCAAGTCCAGCTTTGGCCGCCGGCTGGCAGTGCTTGGGCCGTTAGAGAACGCTGACCTTGTTGGCACCGATCTGACGCTCGATATCCACGAAAACGTGCTGCACGATCTTGAGGCGCACAAGGGCCCCTCAACCTATCTCAAGGCGCTCGTCGATGAGGGCAAGTTGGGCATGAAATCCGGCGAAGGTTTCAGAAAGTGGGCCGAAGGCGAGGCAGATGAAGTTCGCCAGCGTGTCGCAACACATCTGAAGAATCTCGAGAAGACTTTGTAAGATCAATCAAACACTGGCGGGAGGCCGGTGAAGGGAGGACGCAATGACAAGGACTTTCAAAACGGCCACAAGGCGTGGTTTCATAGCCGGTGCCACAGCGGCAATTGCTGCTCCGGCCATCCTTCGGGCAACGCGGGCCTATGCCGCGAACCCGACGCTGCGGATTGGTAATGTCAGCCCGCGCACCGGACCACTGGCCGGTTTTGCCGAGGCCGATGAATATGTGCTGCAGGCCATCCAGCAGGTCTTTTCGGCCGGGTTGGACAACAATGGCAAGACCTGGAATGTCGAGATCATTTCAAAAGACAGCCAGTCCAATCCAAACCGCGCAGCTGAGGTCGCCGCTGACCTAATCTTGGGCGATGAAGTCGATATCATTGTTGCGGCTTCAACGCCGGACACGGTGAACCCTGTCGCCGATCAGGCAGAGATCAATGAAGTTCCTTGCATCACAACCGACTGCCCGTGGCAGCCATACTTCTTTGGCCGCAACGGCGTTCCGGGCGAAGGGTTTGAGAACACCTATCACTTCTTCTGGGGTCTTGAAGACGTTATCGCCGCGTTCCTCGACATGTGGGACAAGACAGGCGTGGCCAAGACCGTGGGCGGTCTTTTCCCCAATGATGCCGATGGCAATGCCTGGGGTGATGCGGAACTGGGCCTGCCCAAACCGCTTGCTGCTGCAGGATACACGCTGACCGATCCCGGCCGCTATCAGCCGTTGTCTGACGACTTCTCAAACCAGATCGCAGCGTTTAAGGCGGCTGGATGTGAAATCGTTACCGGCAACATGATCCCGCCGGATTTCGCAACGTTCTGGAGCCAGGCCGCACAGCAGGGGTTCAACCCCAAGGTTGTCACGATCGGCAAGGCGCTGTTGTTCCCGTCTGTAATTGAATCGCTCGGCGATCGTGGCGATGGATTGTCGACCGAGGTCTGGTGGTCTCCACATCACCCGTTCTCGTCCTCGCTGACCGGCATTTCGTCGAAACAACTGGCAGAAGGGTACACAGCAGAGTCGGGACGTCCATGGACGCAACCGCTTGGCTTCAAACACGCTCTGTTCGAGGTCGTCGCGGACGTGATCAAACGGGCTGATGATCTGGAAGACCCCACTTCGATTATCTCGGCGATAACATCCACCAACCTGAACACCATCGTCGGGCCGGTGAACTGGGGTGATGGGCCAATGAACAATGTCACTAAAACACCACTGGTCGGTGGTCAGTGGCAAAAGTCCGGGGACGCGTATGAGTTGCAGATCGTTGCAAACAGCACCGCGCCCGAGGTTCCGGTGACGGCAGACATGAAGCTGCTGGGCTGACAAATTGTTCGGCGCCGATCTTGGCGCCGAACCCTTCATCCGAGAGAAGCATGACAACAATCCTGAATCTCCAAGACCTGAGCAAAGCATTTGGCGCAGTCACTGTCGCCGATGCGCTGAACTATCAGGTCCAACAAGGTGAGGCACTTGGGGTGATTGGCCCCAATGGCGCCGGTAAAACCTCGATGTTCAATCTGATTACAGGGACGCTGAAACCGAATTCCGGACGTATCGACTTTGATGGTCAGAACGTCACCAAATGGAGCGCGGCAAGACGCAGCCATGCAGGGATCGCCCGTTCGTTTCAGGTCCCGCAGCCGTTTTCGGGCATGACCGTTTTCGAAAACGCCATGATCGCTGCCACGCAATCGGCTGGGCTGCGTGGGCCCCAAGCTGAACGGTTTTGTCTGGAAGTACTGGATCAAACGGAGCTGCTGCCGAAGGCAAACGTTCTTGCAGGCAGCCTGACATTGCTGGAGCGAAAACGTCTGGAACTGACACGCGCGCTTTGCGCCAAGCCAAGATTGCTGCTGCTGGATGAAATCGCCGGTGGGCTGACCGAAGCCGAGTGCAAATCACTGGTTCAAACCATCAAGGACATTCATGCCTCCGGCGTCACCATCATCTGGATCGAACACGTTGTGCACGCCCTGTTGGCCGTTGTGGACCGCCTGATCGTTATCGATTTCGGAAAGAAGATCGCCGAGGGCGAGCCGCAGGCAATCATGGAAAGCACTGAGGTCAAAGAGATATATCTGGGGATCGAAGCCGATGCCTGATCCAATTCTCCAGACACGCGGGTTAAACTCTTTCTACGGCGACTTCCAAGCGCTCTACGACGTCGAACTGGACGTGGGCGAGGGCGAAGTCCTTGCCATTATTGGTGCAAATGGTGCGGGAAAAACCACCTTGATGCGGTCCATCACAGGGTTGCTGACGAACGGACCGGGTCAGATCCACTACCGGGGGCAGGATGTCAGCCGACTTCGAGCGGACGAGGTTGCCGAACTTGGCCTCGCCATGGTTCCAGAAGGTCGTCAATTGTTCCCCTCTTTGTCAGTCAAAGAAAACCTGATGATAGGTGCGCAAGTTGGCCGCAAAGGCCCCTGGGATCTGAAAGCCGTCTATGATCTATTTCCAATTCTTGAAGAGAGAAAAGATCAGGCCTCTACTTCGCTCTCTGGCGGTCAACAGCAGATGGTTGCTATCGGGCGCGCTCTCATGGCCAATCCCGATTTGATCCTCTTTGACGAAGTTAGCCTCGGGCTGGCGCCGATAATCATCAAAGACATCTACGAAGCGCTGCCCGGCATCATCGGCGAGGGTATGAGCGCGATCATCGTTGAACAGGACATCACCAAGGCACTGTCGGTCTCGAGCCGGGTCTACTGCCTGCAAGAGGGACGCGTTTCGCTGGAGAGCGCGTCTGACACCGTTTCGCGCGAAGACATCTCGCGCGCTTATTTCGGGATCGAATAACATGGAATGGCTGAACGCTATCGTGCAGGGAACTCTACTCGGCGGGCTTTACGCCCTGTTCGCGGCAGGGTTGTCATTGATCTTTGGAGTCATGCGGCTGGTCAATATTGCCCATGGTGACCTGATTGTGCTGGCCGCGTATCTCGGGCTGACGGTTACGACCGCGACGGGAATGCATCCGATGGCTGCTTTGGTGATCGTTGTTCCCGCAATGGCATTGATCGGATATGCCCTTCAGCGCGGCCTACTGAACCAAACTTTAGGCGACGATATTCTTCCGCCCTTGCTTGTCACCTTCGGCTTGAGCGTGATCATCCAGAACGGGTTGCTGGAGGTCTACACCGCAGACCCCCAAACATTGAATGCCGGTGCGCTGGAAACAGCAAGCGTTGCTGTGGGCGGTGTGGCACTCGGAATCTTACCGCTTCTCACTTTCGGTATCGCCATCGCAGTGATCTGGGGGCTGCAATGGACCTTCTATCATACCGCTCTGGGGCGCGCATTCCGTGCCGTTTCGGACAATCAGGACATCGCCCAGCTCATGGGCCTTAATCGTCGGCACATCTTTGGTCTGGCCATGGCTCTGGCCCTGGGTGTGACTGCGATTGCCGGTATCCTGCTTGGGATTCGGACCAGCTTTGATCCCTCAATCGGCGGCGGTCGTCTGATCTTTGGCTTTGAGGCCGTCATTATCGGGGGGCTCGGTAACCTTTGGGGTACACTGGTCGGCGGCGTGATCCTTGGTGTTGCGCAGACCATCGGTGCCAAGATCGATCCGGGTTGGCAGGTGCTTGCTGGCCATATCGCCTTTCTTGTCATTCTTGCCGTTCGTCCGAACGGTCTCTTCCCGAGGATTTCAGGATGAATCTGCAGGACTATTCCGTATCTCGATCGTCAAAAGCAGCCCGGGTTGCTGCGATCCTTGCGGCGGTCACTCTACTCGTTCTGATAGCAGCGCCCTGGTGGGCGGGCCGCGCTGACATGCGTCTGATGGGCGAGTTGTTCCTCTACCTATCCCTCGCCACCCTTTGGAACCTCATGGCGGGTTACGCCGGTCTCGTCTCGGTTGGTCAGCAGGCCTATGTGGGCTTCGGTGGTTATATGCTCTTTGCGTTGACGATGTTGGGCGGGCTGCACCCGTTGGCCGCCATCGCAGCGGCGGGAGTGCTGGGGGCTTTGATCTCAATCCCGGTTGCTGTTCTGATCTTCAGGCTAAGGGGCGCCTATTTCGCCATAGGCACCTGGGTCATCGCCGAAGTCTTTCGACTTAGCTTCGCGCAAATCTCAGCGCTTGGCGGAGGATCGGGGTCTTCGCTCCCCGTTGCCATCGTGAAATCGCTGGCGTCGGGTCGTGCGATGCGAGAAGCGCTTAGCTATTGGCTGGCGCTCGGGGCCGCTGTTCTGGTGGTGACAGCCGTGTATCTCTTCCTACGCTCGCGGCAAGGGTTGGCGCTGACGGCAATTCGCGACAACGAACTAGCTGCCGGTAGTCTTGGCATTGATATCTGGCGCACAAAGTTCATCGTATATGTCGTCACATCGGCATTCACAGCGATGATCGGCGCGCTCATCTTTTTGCAAAAGCTGCGCATTTCGCCGGATGCGGCGTTCAGCGTCAATGACTGGACTGCCTTCGTCATCTTCATCGTCGTAATAGGCGGCATCGGCACAATCGAAGGACCGATTATCGGTACGCTCGTCTTCTTCGCTCTGCGCGAAACTCTGGCCGACCTCGGAACAACTTACCTGATCGTACTCGGCGTCGTCGCGATTGTCGTCATGCTCAAGGCACCGAAAGGAATCTGGGGCGTGATCCGTAGCCGTTATGACCTGCAACTTTTCCCGCTGGGCTATCGCGTAAAGCACATCGGACAATCCAAGGAAAACTGAACCCATGGCCCGTCAGAAAAAAACGATCATCACATGCGCCGTAACCGGGGCTATCCACACGCCAACCATGTCAGATGCACTTCCGTACACCTATGATGACATCGCGCGTCAGGCGATTGACGCTGCGGAGGCCGGCGCGTCGATCCTGCACCTGCACGCGCGTAACCCCGAGAACGGGTCACCATCGGTCGACCCGAATGACTTCGCGCCTTTCCTGCCGCGCATCAAACAAGCGACGGATGCTGTCGTGAACCTGTCGACCGGAGGGTCGCTGACTTTGTCTATTCAGGACCGGATCAATCCCGCCAAGACCTTCAGCCCCGAAATGTGCTCGATGAACATGGGTTCAATGAACTTCTCGTTTCACCCACTGGCCAACAGGTATGGCGATGACGATTGGAAGTTTGATTGGGAGAAGGACTATGTCGCGAACTCCGATCAGAACATCTTTCGCAATACTTTCCGCGACATTCGCGAAGCAGCGGAAACTCTGGCCCCACATGACATCAAATTCGAACACGAGTGTTACGATGTCGGCCACTTGTACAACCTGAAATTCTGCATGGATATCGGGCTGTTCACGGCACCCATTTTTATTCAGTTCATCTTTGGCATCCTCGGCGGTATCGGACCCGAGGTCGACAACCTGATCTTCATGAAACGTACGGCCGACCGGCTTTTCGGTGACGATTATCGGTGGTCAGTCTTGGGGGCTGGCGGGGCACAGATGTCGCTTGCCACGACGGCAAGCCAGATGGGTGGCAATATTCGTGTAGGACTGGAGGACAGCCTATTCATTTCTCGAGGCGAACTAGCCGAAAGCAATGCTCAACAGGTGTCCAAAATTCGCCGCATCGTAGAGGATTTGGGCAGTCAGGTAGCTTCGCCCGACGAAGCCAGGGAAATTCTGGATTTGAAGGGTGGCGATCGGGTAGCGTTTTAGAACGGTTGTATCTGATATCAGAAAATGGGAACATTCGATTGGGGAAAACCAAAGTCCAGTTCATACCAATTGAAAAGTACTCAGACATAGCTAACACAATTCACATTTTGATAAGTGGTTTTGCAGTTGTGCTGGCCACGATTTCAGCAACTATGACTGCCCCGTGTCGGCGAGTGGTGATCAGGAGCCGATTGACGGCGCCGTAAAGGGCTTGTCAATATACGATGCCCACATTCACTACAAGAAGCCGACTTAGGGTATCTACCCCGTTGAACGTGTCATCGAGTTAATGGATCGAAACAGTTTTGTCATGGGGCTCACTTTCTCGACACCAGACGGAGGCGCAATAACGCAGTGGGAGTGGGCACAAAATTGCGTTGTGCGTGACCCATAACAATATGTTGACAAGTTCGTAAGAAATTCGAAAAAAAACTCAACCACATAAGATACCATACTAAGACTGAGAGCTGAGCAAACCAGCTTATCCAAGTTCAGAGCCACTTCGCAAAACAAGCCCGCTTGGGAGCGCCGAAAAACCAATCCCGGAACAGGACCAACGTCAGCTCCGAGCCCAAAGCCTTGGCGCAATTTCCATCGCTCTGTCTGCATTGAATAATGGTTGCAGCTAAAGCTGTAACGAAGACTCTTAGTCCTCGGTTTTTCGCCGTTCCCTTCAAATAGTGTTGTTTTCATTGACACATTGCCTTGCATGCGATCCGCTAAACTACGTCATCTGTTTTAACGCAAGGATTTGATGTCATGCCAGAATCGCTCAACCTGCATAAATTTGAAAACCTAAGTCCTTTCCAAATCAAAGACGAACTTATTAAGTTGGCGCAAAAAGAGGCGCGGCAGATGGCTTTGCCATACTTCAATGCCGGTCGAGGGAACCCTAACTGGATCGCCACTAAAGCGCGGGAGGCGTTTTTCCTTTTAGGGCAGTTCGCTATGACAGAAGCTCAGCGCCATCGTAATGAGCCGCAGGTCGGTTTGGCCGGGATGCCGCAAGGGCCAGGCTGTTATGACCGGCTAAAAGCATATTGTTCCAAATCGGTTGAAGGAAACGGCCCTCCAGGTGCGGAAACTCTGGTGGCCGTAGTGGATTTTGCGATTGAGAAATTTGGTTTTACACCGGACGATTTCGTGCTCGAGTTGACCGACGGTATTGTTGGCGACCACTACCCAATGCCCGACCGGTGCATGG
This sequence comes from Ruegeria atlantica, assembly GCF_947495585.1. GTDB lineage: Bacteria > Pseudomonadota > Alphaproteobacteria > Rhodobacterales > Rhodobacteraceae > Ruegeria > Ruegeria atlantica_G. Next base: position 116,137 of record NZ_CANLZK010000010.1, read on the forward strand.
AGCACAACGAGGCGATTGTCCACGAATACGTTATGTGGGCGATGTGCGCGGGGCACCGTCCGGATGCGAAGTTCGATATCTACGCAGTTGAGGGTGGAACCGCTGCGATGTGTTATATTTTCAAGGCACTCAAGAACCAGCGGTTGCTGAATGCCGGCGACACCATTGCGTTGGGCACACCGATTTTCACGCCCTATCTGGAAATGCCGGTACTTGAAGACTATGGGCTGAACACCGTGGATGTATCTTCGAAAGAAGAGGACCACTTTCAACTGAACGACGATGATTTCGAAATTTTGTCCGATCCGAAAGTCAAAGCATTGTTTCTGGTCAACCCGGGCAACCCGTCTTCAGTCGCTATCAGCCCCGAAGTCTCGACTCGGCTTGTCGAGTTTGTAAAGAACCGCCGCCCGGACCTGATCATTCTGACTGACGATGTTTACGGGACCTTCGTTCCGAATTTTCAGTCGATCTTGGGGCATCTGCCTGAGAACACGATCGGGGTTTATTCCTACTCCAAGTATTTCGGTTGCACCGGGTGGCGTTTGGGCGCGATTTTGGTGGCCGAGAACAACATCTTCGACAAGATGATTGCGGAGGCTACGGACGAAACCAAGGCCGTCGTCAACGCACGGTACGAAACGTTGACGCCTGATCCATCCTCGTTCAAGTTCATCGACCGGATCGTCGCCGACAGCCGCGATGTTGCGCTCAACCACACCGCAGGTCTGTCACTGCCGCAGCAGGTGATGATGACTTTGTTTTCACTGGTCGAGCTTATGGACGAAGAGAAGGTCTATCAGAAATTCTGCTGGGGTATTCTGAAGCATCGCTTTGACGAGTTGGTCGAAGGGATGGGCATCGAAGTTCCAGATAACCCGCTGTTCGATAAATACTACGGTATCATCGACTTCGAATTCTGGCTCCGTAAATACGTGGGCGAAGAGGTGGTCGAATGGATTAAGGAGAATATCCACCCGCTAGATATATCCTTCAAACTGGCTCAGGATCACGGGATCGTTTTGCTGAATGGATCGGGCTTTGACGCGCCCAACTGGTCGGCGCGGGTATCGTTCGCCAATTTGGATGATAGCGCTTACCGCCAGATCGGAAAAGCGGTGCGCGCGGTGGCCACGGGTTACGTGCAGGCCTACCGTGCCTCGAAAGGACTGCCGTTGCACGGTTGAGATCTAGCAATAGCAAAGAGGAACGGATCAGCGTGATGGTTTGCACAAACGCTGATCCCACCCGTCCAGGTTAGGACTCCGGTTGTCGCGCCCATTTCCGGTTTGACTCACGGAACAAAAGCCACAACCAACGGTCCCCAGAGCGTTAGGAAGATGTTAGCCACGGCATAGGTCATGGTGAAAGCTGGTGTGGGAGTCGAGTTTCCGGCCTTTTCCAATAGTGTCGCAAAACCGGGATTGCCCGAGCGTGATCCGGTCACAACCGCACAGGCCTCAATCGGGTTTTTAATACGCAGGGCGAAATAGTTGATTGGGAACTGCACGATCATGGGCATCAATGTAACCACCACACCCAACAGCAACAGCGTGATCCCATATTCCTGAATCGCCTCTAGTGCGGGCTTGCCTGCATTGAGGCCAACGACACCAACAAACACAGCTAATCCAAAGCTCTGAAGGAAATTCGCGGCCCCTCGGTTAATGCCGCCGATCTTGGGTCGCCGGATGCGCATGTAGCCGATGATCAACCCTGTAACTAGGCAACCGAGACCGGATCCCAAAGCCACTTTGGTTCCTGCGATGACAAAACTGATCTCTCCTATCAGAAAGCCGATGGCGACGCCGATCCCCAATGCAATGAAATTGGTTACCGAGGCCGAAGGCGGAACGTAGCCCGCAACTTTCGCAACTCGATTCAGATCGTCCTTGTGACCGACAATACTGACCTCGTCACCTGCGTGTATCTCGGTGTTGTGCAGGACAGGGACATCATGGCCCATGCGGGTGATCTTTGAGATGTGAACACCGCGCCTCTGATCCGCTGTCAGAGCCTCGCTCAATTCTGCCAAGGTTTTGCCAGTCAGTTTGCGGTTGGTGACCACTACATTACGACGTTCCTCTACAACCGTCAGTTCAGGTGGATACTCTCCGATTTCACCACTGGCGCTACGCTCGAACTGGGTCAAAGTAGCTACGAGGCCGGAGACGACCACAACGTCTCCGGCATTGACTACTGTTTCAGGATTCGGATCCACAGGAGCGCCATCGTGGAGTAACCGTTCAACGATCAGATCACCATCATAACCGCTTTCGATGTCTTTGACGGGTTTTCCGGCAATGGTTGCATCGGCATTTACCTGATAGGCTCGGGCGTCAAACCGGTTCATAGGAAGGAACTCACCTTCCTCTAGTTTGCGACCGCCGCCGCTGAGTTTCTGAGCCAGCTTAATCGCTTCTTGCCGCAGGTCGACACGCATGATGATTGGAATGACACTAACTGCCAATATTGGGCCGATCGAGCCGAAGATATAAGTAACCGAGTATCCTACGGCGATGTTAGTTTTTAGCTTTTCCGCCTCATCTGCGGCCAGCCCAAGTAGATCGATGGCATTTCCAGCGGTGCCGATGATTGCAGATTGTGTCAGGCCACCAGCGGCCAATCCAGCCGCCAACCCTTTGTCCAAGCCGGCCAACCGAGCAACAACAATAACAAAAAACAACCCCCAGAGGGTCATCATAAACGCGGCAAGTAACTTGGTCAGCGCAGTTCGGTTCAAAGCCGCAAAAAATTGAGGGCCGCCATTATAGCCAACCATAAAAATGAAGAGGGAAAAGAAAACATTCTGAACATCGGTACTGAGGTTGATACCGCCGATCTGGCCAATGAAGACCGCCACCAACAATGTACCAGCGATGCCACCCAGTTCGAACTTGCCGACCCGAAACTTTCCTACGCCGTATCCCAGACCCAGACAAAGAAACAGTGCCATGATCGGGAAGGTGCGCAGTTGTTCTGTAATCAATTCCATTGTGAAATCTCCCGCGTCCCAACGGTGGTTCTTTTCGTTCAAGATACAGCGCCTTACTGTATTGAAAACAAAAAAATTTAGACGACGGGCGGGATGCGGAGTTTTCAAAAGTACTTGGAACAAGCAATTTTGAAGGGCAGATGCATTTGGAACCTAAAAACTAGTTTTTGGAATGAAGGTCACACCATTCACTCTTTGTATTTTTTTGGGGGGTGAGTTTTGGCCATCACGATGGATACCTGTGTACCCTTAAGACATGCTGCAGATATTTACGTAAGTTGCAGCGAACGGCGTTTGTTTTTCTGACCTGATCTGCAGAAATGAAGCCATAAGTTTGAACCTAGGGCGACTGTATACAGGACAGCGTCTTCATACACGCAGTTAAGTCTTCAGTCTCTGTTCTCAGACAATTCCAGTTCCGAGAGTATGGCAGCGTAGTTGGCGTGCAACTTTTCTTGGGTCTATTGGAAGACAACCAACAATAATATGCTAGTAAAAATTTGGTACCTAAACCGGTAACTTTGTCCCGCGGACCCGTGATCGACATACTGAGAATGCTGCGGGGCGCAGGAACGTCCGCAATGCGAGTTGCGCTCGCAGCAACAGGAGTAGCTGATGAACGTCGACTTTCGACGGACCTAACGCTAGATACTAGCTCGGGATCAAGTCAAATGTCTCGCCACCGCATAATATGTCCGAGTCCGTTCACACAAGTCGTCAGATCGCAGCAAAAGACCTGTCTGTTGCTAGGCGGGCTGCGTTCAGCCTTCGCTGGCGCATTTATCACTTTCGAGCAGTGGCGGAGCGCGACGCAAACTCCATGAGGCGTTTGAACTTCGGGCAGTCCATATGGGTCTCTGCCGGGCAATCTGCCACATGACGGAGCGCATCCCGAAGCCGGGTCAGGCCTCGGATTTGTTCGTCGAGAGTATCTGCCCGTAGGTGTAATTCGGGGCGAGGCAATTTCGGTGTTCCATCTTTGGCGAACATGTCCTTGATCTCAGCAAGAGAGAACCCCGCCATTTTCCCTAAAGAGATCAAGGCGAGTTGCGTCAACACCAAGGTCTCAAACTGCCGCCGCAGGCCAGTCCTCGCAGCCGATTGGATCAGTCCAATTTCCTCATAATAACGCAGTGTTGAGGGCGGGACGCCGCTCTTTTTAGACAAGACACCGATATCAAGAAGTTTCATGGTTGACCTCAAGTTGACTTGAAGTGGCAGAGTAACTTCTCACTGGTACACGAGACAAGAGAATTTACGATGACCGATGCGATACAGGCACAAAATCCCACTCCCATCCTGATTGCCCTCGCTGCGGCGACACTGACCGCCTCATTGGGAATCAGTATAGCGGCGGTACTGCTTCCGACACTTGCACACAGCTTCTCCGCCACAGTGTCGGAGGTGCAATGGGTAATGCTGGCTTATCTCACATCAGTGACCATCGCCGTCGTGTCGGCCGGACGGCTTGGCGATCTATTCGGCCATCGTCGCTTGCTGGTCTTAGGTCTCATCGTTTTTATAGCAGCGTCAGTATTAAGCGCGACGGCTCCCAGCCTCAGCTTGTTGATCGCTGGACGTGCGTTGCAGGGGCTTGGCGGAGCGATCCTGATCGCGCTTCCGATGTCTATCGCACGTGACCTCGTCCCGACAGAGAGGTTAGGCACGGCGATGGGGTTGCTCGGGACGACTTCCGCTGCCGGGACTGCTTTGGGTCTCTCGCTGGGTGGTGTGCTACTTGCTATGGGCAACTGGCGCATGGCATTCTGGTTTCTTGCCGGGTTCGCCAGTGTCACGCTTTGTCTGTCCGTCGCCTCTATCACGCGCGATTGCGAACGGAGGACCGTATCTTTCCGAGAGTTGGATTTTCCGGGAACCTTTGTGTTGGTGATAGCTCTCTCAGCCTACGCGGTGGCAACCAGCGGTGGGGCATCAAGCATTCCGTTGTCTCCGGGCGTGCTTATTTTCAATGTTTTGATCGCAATCGTCGTGTTTGGGATGGTCGAAGCCCGTGTGGCCTCTCCACTGGTGCCCATGAAATTGCTCCGCGACCAGAGAACAAGTATCGGGCTTTTGATGAACCTGCTGGTCAGTGCAATCATGATGTCAACTTTGGTTGTTGGTCCGTTCTATCTAGCTTTTTCTCTGGGGTTGAACGATGCAGCCATTGGTTTGGTTTTGGCGGTGGGGCCATTGGTCGCCGCGCTTTTCGGTGTTCCGGCCGGTTGGGTAACAGATCGGGTTGGCGCAGATCGTGCGATGATCATCGGCCTTGTGCAAACCACGCTTGGTCTGCTGTGCTTGGGATACCTGCCGCGATACTTCGGAGTCGGCGGCTATTTGATCTCACTCATCATCCTGACGCCTGGCTTTCAACTTTTTCTCGCCGCCAACAACACAGCAGTTCTGATCCACGCTGCCAGTGAACAGCGAGGCCGACTCTCTGGCCTCCTCGGGCTCTCGCGGAATTTGGGTCTGATGACGGGTGCTTCTGCTATATCCACACTGTTTGTTGCCATAGTCGGGACGGGAGATACTGCGAATGCTCCGGTTGCGGATATTGCACATGCTTTTTCGATGACCTTTACGGCCACTGCATGTTTGGCCCTGATCGCCATGGGATTATTAAGTTTGAGACCGGGTTGATGCCACACAGTTCGGGCTTGGACATGATTTTAGGCAAGAGGAATCGAAACAGTCCAATAGTACTTTCAGGTGAAAACCAACACGGATTGTGTTGCCCCAACAACAGACCACTTATGGATGCTGCGTAGTGCATCAACGGCAGCAATGGCGGGCAGCGCCGGAGCGTGACATGGCCCCGATCGGGTGGCTGCACTGGGCCGTCCTCGCTTGTGTAGACAGCCTTCCACAAGGCAAATGTCATGCTGCATCCAGAGTCTGGAATGTATCCAAAGCAGAAATCCCTTTTTGGGAGCATTGTTATCTTTCTTGAACCCTAGATTTGTTCCGGAACCAACTGCCTCCACCACTACTGCAGTTGCAATATATCCGGGACGCAGAGTTTTCTTTTGGCAGGCATTTTGTCTGCACCATCTGTTCGTTTCAATCGCTTCGGGCCGTCCTTGACCTTGATTTTCGGCTTAGCTAGTGGGCCTTTCAAAGTCACTGGCCAGGGGCTTTTCGAAAGAGGTTCGCCAATTTTGCGGGGCTGTAGATTTAAATCCAATACCTTGCCGGCTACATCGACGCCGCCAAAGACGACAACTTGGACATGATCTGTTTCCAATGTGGTTTGCTTCGTCGAAATACTTCCATTGGAGATACTAATCGGTGCGCGTAAGCATACGATTGGGGCAACCTTTTGTTTTTCTTTGGTAAACACCCAAGGTAGCACCCCTAGTCCTGCCAGATCTAAAAGCTGTGTCTCGATCGAACCGTCACGCATTGAAACTGTGGCGTTGCCACTCATGCTATTGATAAAATGTTTAGATGAATCGGTTCCACCGGTCACCGAAAAATCTGCATAGATCGTACCGCTTGCGCCTTTTTTGAATTTCAGACCATGAAGAATATCATCCAGCTGCCAGCCGCCTGCCTTGCCGGTCAGCGTGAGCAGACGCGCGTCGTTTGATAGATCCATTTGCACGGTGACGTCGAAATGAGCGCCTCCGTATTCAAATTTCAAAGGCCCAGCTTTAAGCTCATTCTTGTCGAGCGTCAGTTCGCTCTGCAAACTGCTAATTCCTTTGGCACCTTCTATGTGCCGAAGGTCAATGTCGACATCCATATCCATACCGGACAAGAGAACTGAACGCCCAATTGGTTTAAGCGTCACATCTCTTAAAGGCCCAGTGTCACCTGCTTCTTGATTGACGTCTTCCTCGTTGGGCTCCGTACCGCCTAGCTTCCGCAACTGTGCGGCGGCCTGAATGATGGTTCGAATATGATCTATCTTTATCAGGTCACTCTCTATGGAACCCTTCAGCACAGGGTTACTTGTTGCATCATCAAGATCGGCGACAATTTCCAGGACAGATTCAGCAACTTCGACATTGGCACTCGCGTTCCAATCGGTGCCTTCGCTAGCGAGGTCGATTTCAAGGCGAGCCTGTCCGGTTTCCACGCGTTCAAGCGATAGTGCCTCCAGAAGGTCCGCACCAGATGGGACTTCGACATCAATTGCCAAATCCAAGTCCTCGAACTTGAGTACGTTCTTGACAGTGCCATGTACTTCGAGGTTCCAGACTTCTGTTTCACTTGTCTTTCCATCTAAATTTGTCAACGAAAGCTGACTGATGTCGCCGTTCAAATGAAAGTTGCCGGAAAACCTGCCGAGTTGGTCGTCTGGTCCCAACAATTCTGGCGAGATCAAGCTGGCTGCCGGAATATCCATTAGACCTTCGGCTGATATTCCTTGCAACTGCAGCGCATCATCGACGGAACCGTTCAAGATAATAAACGGATCAGCAGGGTTTCCAATTCTCAAGTTGATGCTTCCGACCCTTAAGGCGCCTTCTGGTGTTCTGGAAAGCTCGGAGAACTTAATCGGGGGCGGACCCTCGCCAGAGGTGTCCAATGTGAACCCGTTGGTCTTAATGACCATTTGCCGCTGTGGAACCTGCCCGGGTACGCTGTCGATAACCATGTCGACTGCGACAAGTTTTAGATCATACCGCGATGCGGCCGGGGCTGGTTCAGCATCTTCAGGGTACAACCGAATGCGGGTTGTCAACGATACGTCTTCCGGATTTCCCAATTCCCCGATCTGCCCCGTCAACGAAAGGCTTTGTCCGCCTTCCAATTTAGCCAATACAGATAGGTCGTCAATTCGTGCCACACCGTCGACTGATTTGAACGTTGCACCAATATTCCCTGTCCCTTCCAAAACGCGATTAAGCTTCAGGATATCGAGAAGCTGGCCAAGTTCGGCAATCTCCACGGTCGTTGCCACTTGCAGACCGTTTTCTTGAGGGACTTCCTCGGCGACAATCGAAATCTGTTCGAAATTAATCGCCAACTGAAATGGGTCTTCTGCGGGGAATGTCGCGTTCAGATCAAAACTCTCTCCGTTTAACGAACCGGCCCCAACTGCGGTCGCAACATCGGTTTCCGTATCACGCTTTAAGAGCAGTTCAGGAAGCTGCAGATCTAACTCAAGTCCGTTTAAATCGTTCTGATAAAGAATGGCGATATCAGTCAGATCAATTTTGCGGTCCGTTAGAATTCCGGCTAACAGCGGCGTCGGGGAATTTGCAGGTTTCCCGGCTTCGGCTTCCGTTTGGGAAATGGGCTGCCAGTTTCCGAAGCCGTCTTTGTCTGTGATTAGGTTCAGATGAACACCTGAGAGTGAAAGACCACTCAGTGACAGTTTACTGTTCCAAAGGTCGCGCCCGGAAATTTCAAACTCGATCTCATCGATTGCTGCAAGGTTCACATCAGCATTCTGAGAACCGGGTAATTCGAGACCTGCCGCTGACACCTGCAATTGCCGGCCAAGGCCCAGACGCACTTCGTCTTCTATTCTAACCTCCTGACCAAGTTTCTTGGAGATCAGATTTTCGACGAAAGTCGTCCTGACAGAAGAGAACAACGGAGAAGACAGGAAAAGCCAAGCTGCTAACACAGCGACAAACGCGACAGCGCAACTAATCAAAATACCTTTTGCAATGTATCGCACGTTCTTCTCCTAAAACTCCGATTCATCCGGTGGGCAGCCTAGACCATTTAATCATTAAGTTAATGGAATATATGGTCGGTGAATTTTCTGAACTCTGAATGACCTTGAACTTACAGATGAAAACTCTCGCTGATTTGGCAGACAGCAAAGACATAGTGAAACGACAAAGTATCGTTTGTGCTGCTGCACCCAGTTTCAAAACAGCTGGCTTGAAGCGAAAGTAACTGACCAAAAACGGACAGGTTGCAGGAGCTGTGACTTCGGCGGCTAGGCGCATCCTCCTAAATACTGGCAACCAATTTCCTTCGATTTCGCACTTCCATAGAATTGCTTTCATAAGTGAATTCATCAATCAATGAAGTCGCAATGAATTCACCAGCCAGAATAGCACGTGGGATATCTTAAGTTGGCTCGGGCATTTCAAGAATACGCAGGTGTAGGTCGGACAAATTACTTGTCGGATCACGATTCAGATCAGTAAATTACATCGAGTGTTTTAGGGATGGTCCAGTCACTTGAAACCGTCGATATCGCAAGAGACAGTCAAGAAATGGCAGCGGATTGTTGATCTGATCGCGCGCGTTGCCGATGTGCCCGCAAGTTTGGTCATGCGAACACACGAACCGTATCATTCCGTTTTTGTGACCAGCAATTCCGAGGGGAATCCATATTCTACTGACCGCAGATTCACACTGAACGAAAAACTCTACTGTTACGGTGTTCTGCAGCGAGATGGCGAGCTGACGGTCGAGGATGCGACTTGTGATCCTGATTGGGTCGACAATGACGATATGGAACATGGAATGCGGTTCTACGTTGGTTACCCCCTCAAATGGCCGGATGGATCGATATTTGGCACCATTTGCGTCCTCGACTCCCGACGCAACCGACGCGCCTTGCTGTTTCGTGAAGGCTTGCGGGAGTTTGCAAGGGTAATTGAGGCTGATCTTGAGTTGCTTGTCGAGATTGAGCGGCGCATTACGCTTGAAACAGAATTGCAGGCTACCCTGGACCAGCTGGAACAGCGTGTTGACAACCGCACAGCGGATCTTGATGAGGCAAATACGGCGCTTCGTGTGCTGCTCAGCAGCGTCGAAACATCACGGGAAGAGTACGACACCAGAATACTACGTCAGATTAAAGGATTGGTCGTGCCGCATTTGGTCAAATTGCGCAGCAGGCTGGAGGGAGACCCCGCCGGACGTGCATATCTGGAGTTGGCAGAAGAAAGCCTGAAGTCCGTAACGTCAGAAATGAGCGGAAAACTCACCACGGTTTTCGAGATGTTGACACCAACCGAGCAGGAGATTGCGCAGATGATCATGCGCGGTCAAACAACCAAGGACATCGCCCATACGCTTTCGCGTGAACCCAGTACGATCGAGTTTCACCGGAACAATATTCGCTCAAAGCTTGGATTGCGTCGCAGCGGGCAGAACCTGAGGAGTTTGCTGCTCTCGATGCAATAGACTATGGGGGTCTTCCCCATATTTTACCCATGAAAATTCAATGCCTGTTGAAGCAATCCTGATTGGTACCCTTGCGTCGTCCGAGGACAAGCCCGGATCATTCCACAACAGGGACAAGCGATATGGATAAAGACGAGCTTAATCTGAGACCGACGCTGCTGCGCGGTGACAAGGACCATTTGGCACCGGGACTGTCGCGCCGATCCTTCTTCATGGCGGCTGGAGCAGCTGGGTTCGGGGGTGCGGCGACTGTCCTGAGTACGTCGCCGGCCGAAGCACAATCCACGGATTGGACCCAGCCAGGCAACAACAACGGTGTGATCGAGCTGCAGAAAACAACCGGCAGCACCGTCGAGGGCGCGGTTGGTATCGACTATTTCGGTCATTGCGCAATCAAGATTACTTCTCCGGGCGGAGCGACAGTTTTGTTCGATCCCTGGCGAGACGATCCGTCGGGCGCGTGGGGGCTTTGGTTCAAAAACGAATTCCCGGAAACGTCGGTGGATATTTGCATGTCAACGCACACCCATTTCGATCACGACGCCATTCACCGACCTGTTTCGACGATGGTACTGGATCGGATGGTAGGCAGCTTTGAATTTGCAGACATTAAAATTATGGGCTTTGCTGACAAGCACGTTTGTCGGGCACCGGGTTGGTACAACTGGACAAACGCGCTGGGTGAGTTCGGTGTACAGGCTTGTCCGCCCGACAATGTCAGCCACATGGATATGGTAGTCTATCTGGTAGAAACCGGTGGCATCCGCACCTTGATATGGGGCGACAATCGCCATAATCCGCCACAGGAATTCTGGGATGCCATCGGCCAGGTCGATGTGTTGACGCTACCAGTTGACGGATCCCAGCACATTCTGGATTACCAGCAGGGCAATGACATCGTTGCCAAACTCAGGCCAAAAATCATCATTCCGACGCACTATCTGAGTGAGACCACCAGCTATACGTTGACGACCCTGGAAAACGCAGACGAATGGGTGAAATCGCAAAAGAGCTACAAGATGCTAGACACCGCCAGCCTATCACTGGAAGCTGATGACGTTGCCGGCATGGATCGTGAGTTCTTCTATTTCGGGCATAACGCCCAAACAACCTGACAACTTGGCAGGTGGGGCTACGTCGCCCCACCTAATCTGTAGTCTGCGTGGCAGACGAGATTAATAAGACCGTAACGTACCTTTTGAATTCGTCGTTTTCGCAAACGTGATCGGCCCTTGTCCAATGGCTGTAAGCGGACGTTTTGGACGCCAACAACAATTGCGAGCTCGAAACGGTTCTTCGTGAAGCTTGGGGCAATAAACTCTCCGAGGACGGTTCGCGGATCGTCGCAAACTTTGGCGAAGCTTTTGGTCGTTCATTTGCCAGAATCGGATTTTTGGGTGAACCTGATAGAAATTAAAGGATCGCAATATGTTAAAATATTTGATGTTTGCACTCGGTATCGGCGTATCCACGGTGCTGTTTGCGCAAGAGGCATCCGACGACCCAACCGAACCGCAAGACGCTTCGGTGAATTCTTCCGATCTTCTAACGGATGCGGAATTGCAAATATTGGTCGCTCCGGTGGCTCTTTATCCGGACACGTTGCTGATTCAGGTTTTCGTCGCGGCGACACAGCCGATCGAGATTGTGAAGGCCGAACGGTATTTGCTGGATAACGCCGAGCGGGACCCCATTGAGCTTGAGCCGGAAATCGAAGCGATGGGCTGGGATCCTTCTGTCAGTGTGTTGGCGACGGCGTTCCCCGAAGTCGTTGGTCAGATGGCCACACATATTGATTGGACCGAGACAATGGGCACAGCCATGCTGGCGCAATCCGATGATGTGATGGATGCGGTTCAGGTCATGCGAGATCAGGCAATTGACAGCGGTGCCCTTGTTTCAGGACCCGAGCAAACCGTCGAAGTGTCTAACGACGACACGGTCATCATCACTCCGACAGAACCCGAAACAGTTTACGTCCCGCAATACAATCCCGAGACAGTCTACACCGGCCCTTCGACCGGTGACGTGGTGGGGGCGGCGTTGCTGACCTTTGGCACTGTGGCGCTGATCGACGAGATTTTTGACGATGACGACGACTGGTATGGCTACTGGGGGTGCCGAAATTGCGGCGGGTGGGGCGGTGGCCCAATATACAGAAACCCCGACATTGACATCGACGTCGATGGCAACGTCAATATCGGTAATGACATCAATCTTGGCGACCGTACCGATATCGGATGGAACCCGGATCCTGACCGCCAACAGGAAGCCCGGGATAAGATCGCCGATCACAAAAGGCCGGAAGGTGGCCGCGGTGACTTGCCCGTTAACCGGCCCGAGGGCCGCACGGACGAACTCCGTGCAAAACTGAGCCGTGAATCCGGTGCCGCAGACATTAGCCGCGACGGTGCAGCGGCGGTTGCCGCCGGTGCAGGCGCAGGGGCCATCGCAGGAGGTGCTCTGGCAAATCGGGGCAGTGGCGACAAATCTCTGCCGCAGGTGAACCGCGGGAATGTTGATCGGGACAAGGCCGAAGCCAAACAACAGGCCATCGATCGGACCAAACGTCCGGATGCGGCGAAAAAGCCTGTCAAAAAGAAACCTCAGGCAAAGAAGGCTGTGACCCAGCGTAAGTCCGCCTCGTCCAAAGGGAATGCGATGAAGAAAAAAGCGTCAGGCGCCCAAGCCCACAAGGCGTCCAGACGTGGTCACGCTGCCAAAGCCAAGAGGAGACGGTAACATGCGTAAATCGGGTTTTTCTATCGTACTTCTTGCCATGGTGGCCGGACCGGCATTTTCCGACGGTGCACTGTTCGAAACTCCGCAGACCGCATTGGATGCTTTTGTCCAAGCCCTAAAGGACGGTGATCAGAACAAGCTGCTTGAGATATTCGGACCCGAGGCAGAAGACGTGATCGGAACTGGCGATCCTGCGGAAGATCAGCAAAGAAGGCAAGACGTGCTTGGCATGTACTCTGAAGGATACCGCTTTCAACCCGATGATGATGGTGTGGTCCTTTTGTTGGGCGAAGACAGTTGGCCCTTTCCAATCCCAATTCTGCAAGGCGAAACCGGCTGGCGGTTTGATTTGGCGGCCGGGATCGAAGAACTTTCGGCCCGTGAAATCGGTTTGAACGAATTGGATGTGATCGAAACGCTTGAGGCCTATGTCGATCTTCAGGCAGCGTTCCGTTTTGTGGATCACAATGGCGATGGCGTTATGGAGTTTGCCCGGACCATCATATCGGATCCCGGCGAGCGAAACGGCCTTTTCTGGCCGGAAGAAGACAGTTTTGTCGGAGCCGCACTTGCCCGCGCCGCCGCCTCGGGGTGGAGCGACGGTGAGGCCGATTACGAACCCGAACCTTTCCTCGGGTATTACTTCACAATTCTGCAGGGGCAGGGGCCGAATGCTCCGGGTGGTGACTATTCCTATTTTGTCAACGGTTGGTTCGTCGCAGGACACGCCTTGCTTGCGGTGCCTTCGGATTACGGAGAGACGGGCATCCACTCCTTTTTGGTGGGCGAAAACGGCATTGTGTACGAAGCAGACTTTGGCCCGGATACATTAAAAATAACGGCTGAAATATCAACCTACGATCCCGACCAGAATTGGTCACCAACCGAGTGATTGCCTGTTGTTCGAGCTTTGGTTCTGATGCCAATTTTCGGCCAATGGCGCCTTCGGAATTAGTGAATGAATGACTGTCGGTCGTATCAAGTCGAAAGCCAGCTCATGATATCCTTCAAGGGTGCAAAATATCCGAATAATGTGATCCTATTCGCGGTGTTCTTCTTTGTTCGATAGGGCATATTCTACCGCGATCTGGAAGAGATCATGGCGGAGCGAAATGTTTCCGTCGATCACGCCACGCTGAACCGCTCGGTGAAACGATCCTCCTGGGAAATTGCTGACACAGCACGCCCCCGCAATGGCCCATGCGACCGCTACTGGCGAATGGATGAAACTTACTTTAAGATAAAAGAAACAAGGACTTACCTCCATAGAGCCGCCGACAAGCACGGCAAAACTCTCGATTTCATGCATTCACAACGTCGAAACAAACCGGCGGCGACAAAATTCTACGCCCGGATGTCGCAGACTAATGGACTACCGCGAAAAATTGTCAGCGACAAAATCGGTGCCGACTCAGCCACTATCAAGGCTTTAAACAGGATTCTCTAAGGTTTTGTTTGCCTACCCCCGATCGAGATGGTGAGGCGGAACTACCTAAATTCATCGAAGAACAAGATCACAGGTCTTTTAAAAGATGAATCCGCCCGATGCTTGGCTTCATGTCCTTTGAATCTGCATCTGCAACCCTTTCGGCAATCGAAGTCGCGCACATGATCCGCAAAGGTTATTTCACGCTTGGACTCTGTCCATTTCAACAGTTCGCAGAACTGGCCGCCTAACCCATCGACACAAAGGCGGGTTTCCTAATAACCGCTAACTTTGCGACGGAATCTCTTGTATGTGGCCGGTGTAGTCGATCCATTCCAGTTTTACTGTGCTTTCAAAAGTGAACATTAATCCCCGGGCCCCTCAAGATCATAGAAACGCGCAGCGGTCTCATGGAACACCGCCGAATGCGCCTCAGCGGGCACCAGATTGCGGCAAACCTGTACCAGAGAGACGTAATCACTATAGAGCTTATCGACCGGGAAATTTGAGCCAAACATGACCCTCTCTGGTCCGAATTGTTCAAGACATACCTCCACGATCGGGCGAATACTGTTAGGCGTCCAGTTGTGATCGAACATGCCCAAACCAGAGAGTTTGCATGAGACATGCGGCAGATCTGATAGCGTGTGCAGTCTTTGAGCCCAGTCTTTCAAACCTGCCGGGCTGCGGTCATGCGGTGATCCTGCATGGCACAGAGCGACCCGTGTGCCCGGGGTCTGCGCGAGAATTCGAGCAGTTTTTTCGATTAGTTCGGGAACGAGCTGCAGATCAAAGCTGAGACCGCGCCGTCCGGCCTCCTGCAGTCCGTCTAGAAATTGCGGATTGTCCAGCAGAGAATTGGTGCCTGTCTGCGCGTCCTCTCCGGGTGCGCGGCCAACGATCTGACGCACGCCACGCACAGTCGGGAGGGCCTGAAAAACGTCAAGCTGAGCGGATAGGTCGTCGGAGGTCAGGTCACAGAACACTACCTGCGCCATCGACCAGTCTGGATTGGCATCGGCGGCGGATTGAACCCATCTGGCTTCATCTAGACCGTTTTCGGCCCCAACCTGAATATGGATCGAGGCGTGGATACCGCAAGGCGCGGCTTCGGACCGGAACTCGCGCAGAAGGTAATTCCGTTGAATCGGTGTCGGATCACCAAAGAACCTTTCTACCCCGGGCGCCATCAGCCAAGGGTAATGCACTGCATCAAGGTCCCAAAGGTGGTGATGCGCATCAATCCAGCCGGTCATGTCCGCGGTACTTTCGCCATACGCCCCAAAATATCGACACCCTGTTGTTTCCAGAAATGCAGCAGGTCGATGAAGATCCAGTTCTCGGCCAGCTTTTCACCCTCGCGTCGATAGATGTCGATCACCCGGAATTCACCGGCTTTTTTGGTGGAGGGCATGCCCATGAACCCGCCGGTAGGCCGCGCCGTGAAATTCGGCCAGCCGAAAAAGCCTCCATAATGTCCTTCAGCCATGCGGCAAACATGTTTGGTTTTTGATCGGTCCGAGAAGGCGGCGCGGAACGGTCCAGAGTGTTGTTCGGCGTAGCGTTCTATCGTGTAGGTCGCGCCGATCCCTTCGGGTCCCCACCAGATCATGTCTTGGTGCCAGGTTTGGGCCAATTCATCCTCAAGCGACAACCCACTGTCCCATTGGCCGAGATCCGAGATCATCGCATTGATGATCGCCAGGGTCTTTTCGCCTTCTTCAGCAGGTTGTGCGTTCAGCAGTAGGCCGTCATGGGGTCTTGGTCCGGGTTGCACCAAATGCGCTGCTGTTTGTGGGGGGAACGGATTCTGCCCGGCCTGTACCATCAGGTGCGGTATGTCGAAATACATCGCTGTTTCGACAATCCTGTCACCGGCGACCTTGTAGAACGCGCAATAGCGCAGGAATGCCAGCTTGCCAGTTGGGCGAATGCCCAGCCACGGACGATCGAACAGCCCCATCAAATGCCCCATGGACACGACCCAGACGTCGGCCTCGTCCCGCAGCGAGTTTTGCCCTGCGAACAGGATATCGACACGGTTCTGCTGGCGGGTCAGGCTGCTCTTTAGTGGTTGCCAGAACTGCCGGGCAACCTGTTCGGCGCCATTGATTTCGTTGAATGGGTGAAAGCCGCGCCACTTCAGATCCGGGGCGCAGTATTGGCTCATTACCTTCGGGATTTCTTGTTCTGTCGCGGAATCCAACGCGGTGTGAAACGCAGAGACGAGTTTTTTTTCAGTCTGGAAGGTCACGGTATTTGCCATTGTGATCAGAGTTTTACGAGAGGCACGAAGCCGGGTTGAGTCGGGTATTTGCGTCAGTTTTGCATACGTATGCAAAAAAGTCTTGCCTGAATTGACGTATGCGAATTACAGTTTTGCAAACGTATGCAAAATGATTCCTTGCAGGGGGCACCATGGCGGAAATTCAATTGCGGAACGTCGGCAAGCGATGGGGCTCATTCGTTGGGGTTCACAATTTCGACCTGACCATTGCTGATCGCGAGTTTCTGGTCCTGCTCGGCCCCTCGGGTTGCGGCAAGACAACGACGATGCGGATGATCGCAGGGCTTGAGGACGTGACCGAGGGCGAAATCCTGGTCGATGGCAATGTGATCAACGATCTGGAGCCGAAGGACCGCGACGTTGCGATGGTGTTCCAGAGCTATGCGCTCTACCCTAACATGAACGTCTATGAGAACATCCGCTTTCCGCTGAAGGTGCGCGGCATCGACCCGTCGACTCACGACGAGAAGGTACGCCGCGCCAGCGCGATGGTAGAGTTGGACGATTTTCTGCATCGCAAACCCGCCGAGCTCTCAGGTGGTCAGCGACAGCGAGTGGCGCTCGCCCGTGCCATTGTGCGCGAACCAAACGTGTTCCTGATGGACGAGCCGCTGTCGAATCTTGACGCCAAACTGCGGGTCTCGACCCGGGCGCAGATTAAGAACCTCAGTCACGAGCTGGCGGTGACGACGATCTATGTGACCCATGACCAGATCGAAGCGATGACGCTGGCCGACCGCGTTGTGGTGATGAAACAGGGCGTGGTGCAGCAGGTTGGCAGCCCCACGGAAATCTATGACATGCCGGCAAACACGTTTGTGGCCAGCTTCATTGGTTCACCCGCGATGAATTTAATGGATGGCGACGTTTCAGGTGGAATGTTCCGTGCCGAACACGTCGAAATCCCAGTGGATGCCCCAGACGGTCCTATGACGCTGGGCTTCCGCGCCGAGGATGCCAGCCTTGCCGAAGGGCAGGGCCAGATCACAGCGCCGATCTACACGCTGGAATTGCTGGGCGACGCGACCATGATCTCGGTCCGGGTCGGCGGTGCTCTGGTATCGGTTAAAGCCGATAAAGCCTACCGCGCCGAGATTGGCGAGACAGTCTCGTTCTCGGTGCCGAAAGAAATCTGTCACCTCTTTGAAGCTGAAAGCGGTGCGCGGATTGGGGAACGCCCCCACAAACAGCCCAAACGGGCTTAACACCGGTCCGGACGTCGACGACGGACCGATCCTGACAGGGAGAAACGCATGAAACTCAAGACGATCCTTATGGCAGGTGCCATGTCCATCGCCGCCACCGGCGCATGGGCGGAATGCGCCTTTGAAAATGATGTGCCACTGAAATCGCTGTCCGCCGGGTTTGAAGCCTGGAAAGCGGTCACCGATGCAATGGCGGAATGCGGCAACTTCAGTGCTTCGCTGGACCAGGAATTCCGTGAAAAGCAACCCGAAGCCTTTGCGGCCGATCCAGCGCTTTATCAGATCGGCGGTGTTTCGAACGCAACTCTGGTGCCTTTGCTCAACGCCGGTACGATCCGTCCGCTGGACGATCTGGTTGAGAAGTACGGTCAGGATTTGCTGCCCAATCAATTGATCAAAGTCGATGGCAAGACCATGGCGATTGCGATGATGGTGAATGCGCAGCACCTGATGTATCGCGACGATGTTCTGGCTGAACTGGGCATCGAAGAGCCCAAGACATATGGCGATGTTCTTTCCGCAGCTGCCAAGATTAAGGAAGCCGGCGTGATGGATTATCCCATTGGTGGGACGTTCAAGACCGGTTGGAATCTCGGTCAGGAATTCGTCAACATGTATTTGGGCGAGGGCGGTTCGTTCTTTGGTGACGGCAACATGCCTGCAATCAATAACGAGCAGGGCGTAGCAGCGCTTGAGACATTGAAGGCCATGACCGAGTATATGGACCCGGAATACCTGGTCTCTGACTCGACCTATGTGCAACAGCAGTTCCAGCAGGGCAAGATCGCGATGGCGAACCTGTGGGCCAGCCGTGCCGCTGCGATGAACGATGAGGCCGAAAGCCAGGTCGTTGGCAAGGTGACCATGGCCGCGGCTCCAATGGGATCGGCGGTTCCGGCGACCACAATCTGGTGGGACGGTATTGTTCTGGCTTCGAACATGAGCGACGAAGAAGCGGATGCTGCCTTCCGCGTCGCACTTGAGGGCATGGACACCGATACGGTCAGTGCGAACAACGATGTCGCCGTATGGCTGAGCACGGCCTATTCTGCAGGTCCTTTGGCTGCAGGTGCTGCAGCGTCCGCTGAAGGCGGTGCCAAGGCTTACCCGGCTTCCGGTCCTATGGGCATCATGCACACCTCGTTGGGTAACGGACTGGCCGATTACCTGACCGGTGCCAAAGACGCGCAGACGACTCTGGCCGATATCGAGGCAGACTACGTCACTGCCGCGAAAGAAGCGGGTCTGATCAGCAACTGATCCTCCCTTGGGAGGGCTCCGGCCCTCCCATCCTTTTCCCCCGAGAACCATTAGAAAGGCAGAGCCATGAATTTCCGGACATTTGCTGCTTTTGTCGGTCCCTCTGTCTTTATGATGCTTCTCTTTATCGCGTTCCCGCTGGTCAGCGTGTTCCAGCAGAGTTTCTATATCACCCAGCCGATCTATGAGACGGTTGAAAAAGAAACCTGTACCCCCGGTTTCTTGACCCAGACCTGTGTGACCGAAAAGGTGTCGCAGCCAAAGCTGGATGAGCATGGTGAGATCATCACGCAAACCCAATACGTGGGGTTGCAAAGCTATCGCAATGTTCTGGAACCTGACCGCGCATGGCGCGCCATAAGTGACGGCAGCTGGCATGTGCTGTCGACGATCAATTTCTGGAAGGCCCTGCGATTCACACTGACGTTTACTTTGATCACTCTGCCGCTGGTGGTCGGTTGCGGGTTAGGGATCGCGATCCTGATAAACAATGCTGCGCGTTCTATCCGCGGTCCGGTGATATTCGTCTCTCTACTACCTTTCATCATCACGCCGGTGATCGGAGTTCTGTCAATCAATTGGCTGTTTCGCGGCGACGGTATCCTGACTGCGATGATGGAATGGTGGCTGAACCGTGACATAGCCCTGTTCGCGCAGGCTTGGACGATTGAAGTCCTGATGATGATCTACCGCGTCTGGCACGTGGCGCCCTTTGCGGCCATCATCTTTTACGCCGGTCTTCAAACGGTCAATCAGGACAGTCTGGAAAGCGCGGTTATTGACGGGGCGACCCGCTGGCAGCGGCTGAAATACATCGTCATTCCGCATCTGATGCCGCTAATCATATTTGTATCGATGATCCACCTAATGGACAGCTACCGCGTGTTCGAAGAAATCGTTGGCTTCTCAAGCCAGGGCTATGTGATCTCGCTACAGTGGTTGACGTTTGACTACCTGACGCCGGATCAGGCGGGCAACCGGTCGATCAGCCGTGCCTCGGCCAACTCGATGCTGACCATGATTGGCGTTGTCATCCTGCTTATCCTTCCGCTGCGCCGCACATGGCGCGATCATAAAGGAGGTCACTGACATGTCCTCGCGCGCGCTTCGCCAACCGCTCAGCCTGCGGCTGACCTCGAACATCTTTCTGGCGCTTTGGTGCCTGATTGCGGCCTTCCCGATCTTCTGGATCGTGGTGATGAGCTTCAAATCGCCAGTCGATGCATTCGACAGTAACGCGCTGAACGTGATTTTTGGTCCGGCCACTCTGGGGGTTGGCAAGGGTCTGTCGCTGCTGGACATCATTCTGGGTGTCGCGGTGATCTGGGCAACGATAGTCATCGCCACCAAAACACTGCCGTCGATGGTAAAATCCTACTCGAAACCCGGGCAGGAGTGGTTCGGCTGGGTCATTGGCGTACTGGTCGTTTTGGTGGGCTTTCTCGTGGTGTTCTTTGTCGTCCTGCCGGCCGTTCTAAACGTGCTCAACCCGTGGTTCGGGCCCTTGGGCCAGGACGTGCTTGGCCTGACCACCGAACACTACAAGACCGTCTGGATTGACCGGGGCTTTTCAAACAACTTCAAGAACTCCCTGATCGTGACAACAGGTGTGGTGACCGTGTCGCTGACCGTTGGGACGTTGGCGGGATATGGTCTGGCACGGTCTGGATCGACTTTGGCTTTCTGGATCCTAATTGTAGCCTTGGTGTTCCGGGCCCTGCCGCATTCGGTGCTGGTGGCTGGTTATCTGCCGGTTTTCATCAACTCGGCTGAATGGCTGGCCCCGATCCTGGGTGAAAACGCACCAACGCTTTACGGCAAGCCATTTGCGGTGATCGCCGTTCTGGTCGCGATCAATCAGCCATTCACGATCTGGATGCTGCGTTCGTTCTTTCAGAATATCCCGGCAGAGCTGGATGAGGCCGCCCGCGTTGATGGTTGCAGCCATTTTCAGGCCTTCCGCCGTGTGATCATGCCGGTAATGTGGCCGGGGGTGATCACCACAGGCCTGTTCAGTTTCCTGCTGGCGTATAACGACTTTCTTGTCACCGCGTTGCTGCTGGACGCGCAGAACCAGACGATGGTTCCTGCCATCGTCGGCATGTTCAACCGCGAGACGACTACAACCGACCAAGTGGTCGCGGTTGCCGCCGCCGTGTCGATCACTGCGCCGTTGATCTTCCTTGTACTGATCTTCCAGCGCCAGATCGTCAGCGGTCTGACAGCCGGAGCGGTCAAAGGCTGATGAGTAACCATGCACGCCATAACGCCATGTCGCGCCACCCGGCGCTGAACAGGATGCCGAGGGACTTTCTGAGTATAGGGGCTGCGATCCCCAAACTCTCTCTCTGGCAACCTGAAAGGACATAGACATGAAAGGTTCCCGTCCCGAACAAGCGGTTCTGACCCGCGACACGGACATGAGCAAAACCGAAGACACGCGCCGCGTGATTGAAACCATGGTGGATGGTCTGAACGACCACCGCATTGATGATATCGGAGAATTCTTCACCCAAGGCTTCCGCTGGATGGGCAATCAAGGCTGCGGCACCAAAACCGGGCTGAAAGAGTTTCAGGAAAACTGGCAGCGCCCGTTTCAAGCGGCGTTTTCGGACAAGACCTGCATTGATGAGGCCCGCCTTTACATGGGCGAGTGGGCGGCAGCCTTTGGCCGTCAGGAAGCCACGCATTCCGGAGAGTTTCTGGGCATCGCCCCCACCGGCAAGCGTGTCGAGATCCGCTATATGGATTTTTGGAAAGTCGTTGACGGCAAGATCGTCGACAACTGGGTGAATGTCGATTTCGCACATGTCGCGGCGCAACTAGGCGTCGACCTGTTCAACGGCGAAGGCTGGGAAGCATTTGACCGGGGTGAGAAATGTCCACCCCGGCCCGAAAACTGAGGATTGGAAACATGGCAATCGAGTATCTTAAACGCGGCAAATCCGATGCGGACCGGGCTGAAGATGATGCCAAGACCCGCGCCGTGGTTGAGGCGACGCTGAAAGACATTGAAACCCGCGGTGATGCTGCGGTGCGTGAGTTGAGTGAGAAGTTCGACAACTACTCGCCAGCCTCGTTCCGCCTGAGCCAGAAGGAAATCGATGACTTAATCGGTCAACTGACCGATAGGGAACTGGCCGACATAAAATTCGCACAGGAACAGGTGCGCAACTTTGCGCAGGCTCAGCGGGATTCAATGCTGGACATTGAGGTCGAAACCCTGCCGGGCGTGATCCTTGGCCATAAGAATATTCCTGTGCAATCGGTCGGATGCTACGTCCCCGGTGGCAAGTTTCCAATGGTGGCTTCGGCCCACATGTCCGTGGCCACGGCTTCGGTCGCGGGTGTCCCTCGTATCATCGCCTGTACGCCTCCGTTCAAAGGCAAGCCGAACCCAGCAGTGATTGCGGCCATGCATTTGGGTGGCGCGCATGAAATCTACGTTATGGGCGGTATTCAGGCCATTGGTGCGATGGCTTTGGGCACCGAGACGATTGATCCGGTTCACATGCTGGTTGGCCCCGGCAACGCCTTTGTTGCGGAAGCCAAGCGCCAGTTGTTCGGGCGCGTTGGCATTGATCTGTTTGCAGGTCCCACCGAAACCATGGTGATCGCGGACGAGACCGCAGCAGATGCCGAACTGTGCGCAACCGACCTGCTGGGGCAGGCCGAACACGGCTATAACAGCCCCTGTGTGCTGCTGACCAACTCTCACAAGCTTGCCAAAGAGACACTGTCCGAGGTGGACCGCCTTTTGGGCATCCTGCCGACTGCAGACACCGCGAAAGTGTCCTGGGATGAATATGGCGAGGTGATTGTCTGCGACACGTATGACGAGATGCTGCAGGTCGCTGATGATATCGCCTCGGAACATGTGCAGGTGATGACGGATCGTGACGACTGGTTCCTTGAGAATATGACCTGCTACGGCGCGTTGTTCCTTGGTCCGCGCACCAACGTGTCAAACGGGGACAAGGTGATTGGTACGAACCACACGCTGCCAACGAAGAAGGCGGGGCGCTACACCGGTGGGCTTTGGGTTGGGAAGTACCTGAAAACGCATAGTTATCAGAAAGTTATGACCAACGAGGCGGCGACACTAATCGGCGAATACGGCTCGCGTCTGTGCATGTTGGAAGGTTTTGTAGGCCACGCAGAACAGTGCAACGTCCGCGTGCGTCGCTATGGGGGCATCAATGTGCCCTATGGCGAACCCGCGCCTTATCGGGATGCAGCTGAATGAGTGATAGACATACTCAGCATAAGGCCCTGATCGCTCCGCTCAGGGCCGCGATGTATGATTTTTCCGAGGCCGGTGTTCGCGCGGCACTGGCCGAGGTAACGGCCTCGGACGCCGTTTTCCACCTATGCCATCCTTTTGGCGACAGCATTGGCAGCGACGCTTTCTATGACCGCGCCTATAAAGACCTGCTGGTTGCCTGGCCCGATCTGGAACGGCGGGATTATATCGTCATGGGTGGACCGGATGAACATGTTTCTGACTGGATTGGATGCGGCGGCTACTACACCGGTACGTCCACCGGCCCGTGGCTGGACATCCCGCCGACTGGCCAGCAGGTCACCATGCGGTTTCATGAGTTTTACCGTTTCGAAAACGGCAAAGTTGCTGAAATGCAAGCTCTTTGGGATATCCCCGAGGTGATGATGCACGCAAGTGCCTGGCCCATGGCCCCCAGTCTTGGCCGCGAATGGCACGTGCCCGGGCCGGCCACGCAGGACGGGTTAGTGCCTGGGCCCCATGATGAGGCCAAAGGTAAAGAGACCTGCAAACACATCATCGACATGCTGGAGCACCTCAAGAAACACCCGTCGCAAGGCGGCCCCGAGGTGATGGAGATGGAACGGTTCTGGCATCCGCGCATGAACTGGTACGGGCCGTCGGGCATTGGAACCGGGCGTGGCTACGCAGGCTTTCGCAACTGGCACCAGATCCCGTTTCTGAACGGGATGCCGGATCGCGGGCAGTACGTGGACGACATCACCTATCACTTCTTCGGCGATGGCGAATACGCGGCTGTGACCGGCTGGCCTAACATGATCCAGACCGTCACCCATGACGGATGGATGGGGATCGCGCCTGCGGGCAAGAAGATCACCATGCGCAGCCTCGATTTCTGGCGGCTGGAAAACGGGCGCATTCGTGAAAACTGGGTGCTGGTCGATCTTCTGGATGCGTATCGCCAGCTAGGCGTTGACGTCTTTGCCCGTCTGCGGGAATTCAACAAGGCCCGAAACATGGGGCGCATTGATATACCGGATGGAATGAGCTGATGACTGAACTGCCACGCACCCCTTCTTTTTCCCTGAGCGGAAAAACCGCCCTTGTGACCGGAGCTTCTTCGGGTATCGGGCAGGGCTGTGCAGTTGCTTTGGCCGAGGCGGGCGCGCATGTCGTCTGTGCTGCCAGAGGCGAAGATCGGTTGAATGCAACTGTCACTGCTCTGCAGGCAGAGGGGTGGTCGGCCGAGGCGTTGGTTCTGGATCAGGGCGATCTGGATGCGCTAAAGCAGCTTTTTGAAACGCGAAGCTTTGATATCGTTGTGAATTCGGCCGGGGTTGCACGGCACAGTGCTGCAATTGAGACAACACCAGAGGATTTCGATGTTGTCACGGGCGTCAATCTGCGTTCGGCTTACTTCCTGTCGGCCTATGCCGCTCGTGCCTTGATCGAGGCTGACAGGCCAGGTTCGATCATCCACATCTCCAGCCAAATGGGCCATGTGGGCGGCGTAGACAGGGCGCTCTATTGTGCAACCAAGCATGGGCTCGAAGGTATGGTCAAATCCATGGCCATCGAATGGGGCAAGCAGGGCATTCGGATCAACACGGTCTGCCCGACTTTCATTCGAACGCCTCTGACCCAATCCACCTTTGACAACCCAGAACGCGCCGCGTGGATCATGGAAAAGATAAAACTGGGTCGCGTGGGCGAGGTCGAAGATATCATGGGTGCGGTACGCTACCTCGCCTCGGATGCCTCAGCGCTGGTTACAGGCACCTCGATGTTGATTGACGGAGGTTGGACAGCAGATTGATGGCTGAGAAAGTAACATCACTCCAGGTCGCGCAACTGGCCGGTGTCAGCCAATCCGCCGTCAGTCGCGTCTTCACGCCCGGTGCCTCGGTCAGCAAGAAGACGGAAGAAAAGGTGCGCAAAGCCGCGACCGAGCTTGGCTATCGCCCCAATGTGTTGGCGCGCGCGATGGTGTCGGGCAAAAGCCGCATCATCGGTTTGGTCGTCGCCTATCTGGACAATTATTTTTATCCCGAAGCGCTCGAGAAGTTGTCGAACGAGTTGCAGGAGCAGGGGTATCACGTCCTGATCTTCATGGCCTCCAGAACCGCCGGAAACATTGACGACGTTATGGAGGAAATTCTTGATTATCAGGTTGATGGCGTGATCCTGGCCTCGGTTGCGATGTCGTCCGATATCGCGACACGGTGCCAACAAGCTGGTGTACCAGTCGTGTTGTTCAACCGTAGTCAGGATATCGACGGGATCACCTCGGTGACCTCTGACAATTATTCCGGCGGTCGCAAGGTCGCTGAATTCTTTATTGCCGCAGGCCACAGTCGCATCGCTTACATTGCGGGTTGGCAGGGTGCTTCAACCCAGCGAGACCGCGAGGCCGGGTTTCGCGCCGCACTCGGTGATGCAGGCCAGGATCTGTACGCCTACGAAATCGGAGAGTTCCTGACCGAGAATGCGCGATTGGCCGCGCGCCGCATGTTTGATGTTGAACCGCAAAAACGACCCGACGCGGTATTCGTCGCCAATGACCATATGGCGCTTGCCGTGATGGACGTCATTCGGTTTGAACTCGGAATGCGTATACCAGAAGACGTTTCTATCGTTGGATACGATGACGTACCGCAGGCCGGATGGCTTGCCTATAACCTCACCACCATTCGTCAACGCGCCAACCTGATGGTTGCGGAAACCGTTGATGCCTTGTTGGACCATATTGAAAACCCGGCAGTTGCCGCAGCCCGCAAGGTCGCGATTGATGGGCCGTTGATCGTGCGCACTTCGGCACGGCTGCCCAAAGGCTGGACCCCGCAAAGGATGAAAACATGAAAGGCTTTGATCTCAAGTTCCGGGATTTTCCCGACTATATCATCGGAATTACCAAAGAGATCTGGGAAGACCGGGGCATCGCAACCCTGCACGAGTATTACAGCGAAGATATCGTCGTTCGCTCACCCGGTTCGGTGGTTTTGGGGAATCAGAATGTGATCGGCGCGACGATGGCGACCCTGGCCGAGTTTCCGGACCGGCAGTTGATGGGTGAAGATGTGATCTGGTCGGGCACGCCGGAAGAAGGCATGCTCAGCTCTCACCGCATCCTATCTACGGCCACGCATCTGGCCGAAGGGGTTTACGGCAAGCCTACGGGTACAAAGCTATGCTATCGAATTCTGGCCGACTGCCACGCCATCGACAACCAGATCAACGACGAATGGTTGATCCGCGATCAGGGCGCGATTGTGCGGCAGATGGGCTGGGACCCAAAGGAATACGCCGCTGATCTGATTGCGCGCGAGGGCGGTAAGGACAGCTGCGTCAAACCTCTGACCCCCGAGATTGACCAGCCTGGCCCCTACAAGGGGCGCGGCAACGATAATGAGTGGGGGCAGCGATATGCTGATATCCTGAACCGCATCATGAATGCCGATATGGGCACAATCGCGACCGAATATGACCGTGCGGTGCAGTCTGAATATGTGGGCGGCGCCACGGGGCATGGCTGGGGTGCCGTCGATCGTTTCTGGATGGGGCTGCGGGCAAGTTTCCCGAATGCTGAATTCAAGATTGAACACCAGATCGGGCGCGACGACCCGGATATGCCGCCGCGATCAGCAATTCGCTGGAGCCTTTGGGGCAAGCATGACGGCTGGGGCATGTTCGGGGCGCCGACGGGGGCACAGGTTTATGTCCTCGGGATCAGCCATGCCGAGTTTGGCGCACTGATTGCGGGGCAGCCGCAGTTGCGCCGTGAATATACTCTGTTCGATGAAACCTCGGTCTGGAAGCAGATACTGTTGCAGAGCGGAGAGGTCTGAGTGGCCCGTCCGGTCGCATATCGTATCCTTGCAGGTGGTCTGCGTGAAGCCGGAGCCCGTCGACGTTTCCATATGTTCCGTCAAAGCCTGCGGGCGCGGCGGCTGAATCTGCGCCCGCCAGGGGAGTGAGCGCCTGTGCCGTCTGAGCACACGAGCTTGCATTCTTGAAAACAATAAAATCGGATCATACGTCATGACCAAATCAGCCATCACTTCCCGCATTGTCCGCTACGGCGAGCTCCAACCCTGTAAAACCGCGTTTATCGATGCCCATACGCCGGGCAGCGATCAGAAAGAGAATTTCACGATCATCGGCGGTGGCGTCTCGGAATCTCCGGATCAGCACGTGCACATCACCGACAAGATCGGCTTCAACATCGGTGCCGCGGGTCAGCCGCCGAAATGCCGGAACTCATTGCACAGCCACACAACGGCCGAGGTTTTCTTTGTTGCCAAAGGACGCTGGCGCTTTTTCTGGGGCCGTTATGGCACCGCTGGTGAGTTCATCGCCGAGGAGGGCGATATTTTCAACATCCCGACCGGCATCTTCCGTGGTTTTGAAAACGTTGGCCAGGACTACGGTATGATCATGGCGATCCTGGGCGGTGACGACGCGGGAGGAGGCGTCACTTGGGCCCCTCAGGTCATCGAAGATGCGCAGGCGCATGGTCTGATGCTAGGCGACAATGGCGTTCTGTACGACACCAAGAAAGGGCAGGAGCTGCCTCATAATGTGTACCCAATGCCCTTGCTGACCGAAGAACAGTTGAAGGGCTACCCTGAGGTTCCGGTTGAGGATGTCGTCGGCAAATATGTTGCGCGGTATTGGGATTTGATGGCGTTGTCGGCCAACAAGCCTGCGCAGGTGATTGGTGAGAGCGGGCTGATCAAGGATAAGCCGGGGTTTGCAGTAGACTTCCTTGGCCGGGGGTCCTCTGTGACCGAACCGATTGCGGCGGATAAACCTGTGGTTCTGATGCCAGCCAGCGGTCACTGGCATATCTCGATCGACGAGCACGAAACCACAATTTCGACAGGTGACACGGCTCTGGTTTTACCCGGTGAATCCTATAGCGTTCAGCCATCAATGACCGGGCAAGCGGGCCTGTACCGGATCACGGCAACCGATGAACCAGCAGGAGCGACCTGGACAGGATGAGTGCAGACCCGAACGACACCCAAGCCATATATGAGCGGCAAGCCACAGAGTATGACATGCGCCGCTCAAAAGCCCTTTTCGAGGCGCGCTGGCTGGCGCGCTTCACGGCCAGCCTCAAACCGGGTGACCACGTACTGGATCTGGGCTGTGGCACAGGCGATCCCATTGCGCGCTGGTTTATGGCCGAAGGGTTTGATGTCACGGGTGTCGATTTTTCCGCAGCCATGCTGAACATCGCCAAAGAACGCTGGCCGGACGGGGATTGGCGGAAAGCTGACATGCGGGATTTTGAGCTGGATCAGCAATTCGATGGGATCATCGCCTGGAACAGCTTTTTTCACCTGACGGCAGATGAGCAGAAGGGCTGCATCACCCGCATGGCACGCCATTTACATAACGGTGGAATGCTGATGCTGACCGTAGGTCCACGCGCGGGGGAAGTCAGCGGCACGGTCGGATCAGAGCTTGTCTACCACGCCTCGTTGTCCCCGGCCGGTTATGCAGCGTGCCTTGAAGAGAACGGGCTGCAATTGACCGGCTTTTTGGCCGAAGACCCCGAAACTCAAAGCCATACTGTGCTGATGGCACGAAAACTGTAAGGAGGTCTTTATGGCCGTAAAAACCACACATGTTGGGTCTTTGCCCCGAACACAGGACGTCGTGGATCTTATCTTTGCCAGGGAAAACGGCGAACCTTATGAAGCAGCCGCGTTTGACACGTGTATGACCGCCGCAGTCTCTGAAACGGTGCGCAAACAGGTCGAAGCCGGCGTTGATATAGTCAGCGACGGTGAGACGTCGAAGATTTCTTATGCGACCTATGTCAAGGACCGCTACACCGGGTTTTCCGGTGACAGCCCTCGCAATGCGCCGGCAGATTTGAAGATGTTCCCTGGCTTTCTGCAGCGGCTGGCCAATGACGGAGGCACGCCGCAATACGCCCGACCAATGTGCACCGGAGAAGTGCGATCAAAAGGGCAGGGTGAGTTAGAGAAGGACATCGCCAACCTTAAAGCGGCTATGGCGCAGCATGGGGTCGAGCGCGGTTTCATGAATGCCGCGTCCCCGGGCGTGATCTCGCTGTTTTTGCAGAACGATTTCTACCCCACACGTGAGGCATATCTGGCGGCGCTGGCCGATGCCATGAAAGAGGAATATGAGACCATCGTGGCCGCTGGTCTGGATCTGCAACTGGATTGTCCCGATCTGGCCTTGTCGCGCCATATGCTGTTCACAGACCTTTCAGACGACGCGTTCGTCGAAATCGCCGATATGCATGTCGAGGCGCTGAACCACGCGCTTCAGAACGTCCCGCAGGATCGCGTGCGGGTGCATATCTGCTGGGGCAACTACGAGGGTCCGCATTGCTGCGACATTGCGATGGACAAGGTGTTCAACACCCTGATGGCAACCAAATCGCGCTATGTCCTGTTTGAGACCTCGAACCCGCGTCACGCCCACGAGTGGACCGTGTTCCGTGACCGCAAATCTGAGATACCAGATGACAAGGTTCTGGTCCCCGGTGTGGTCGACACAACGACTAACTTTGTCGAACACCCGGAGCTGATCGCGCAGCGTGTTGAGCGGTTTACGAACATTGTTGGGTCTGACAGGGTGATTGCGGGGTCGGATTGTGGCTTTGGCACCTTTGCGGGGTTTGGCGCGGTCGACCCGGAAATCGCCTATGCTAAACTAGGCGCGCTTGCCGAAGGAGTTGCCCTGGTCAAATGACGCCCCTTGTCCTTCTGCCTGGAATGATGTGCGATGCGAGATTGTTCACTCCGCAAATTGCGGCTTTGTCAGGCAAATTCCCAATCCTGTCTGCTCCCATCGGCGGACATAACACGATGCAGGCTCTTGCCGCCGAGGTGCTGACTTACGCACCCCAACGCTTTGCCCTGGCGGGGCTTTCAATGGGTGGCATCGTGGCGATGGAAATACTGCGGCAGGCTCCTAACCGTGTGGCCGGTCTGGCATTGATGGACACCAATCCTCTGGCAGAGTTGGACGAGCTCAAAGCCAGACGAGGCCCTCAGATCAATGCTGTCGAACGCGGCAACCTGCGCAAGGTGATGGCCGAAGAGATGAAGCCGAACTATCTGACTGACGGCCCGCGTCGCGCCTCTATTCTGGATTTGTGCATGGATATGTCCATGGATCTTGGGTCGGACGTTTTCGTCAATCAATCCAAAGCTCTGCGGGATCGTGCAGATCAGACCAACACCCTGCGGGATTTCACCGGCGTAGCACACGTTCTCTGTGGGCGCGACGATGCCCTGTGCCCTGTCTCAACGCATGAATTGATGCACGATCTGATGCCGCAGAGCCGGTTGGAGATCATCGAAAATGCCGGTCATCTTCCGACTCTGGAACAACCTCAACAAACCACGGCGGCTCTGACCCGCTGGCTGGAGATGATATGAACCGATCCCTACTGGAACTGCTGAAAAAGGTCGACACCCCGACTGTTTGCAACGCCATCGAAGTGGCACAGGGCAAGCGCGGCTTCAATGACTTTACCCGAGGCACAATGTTATGCTCGGATCCCGATGCGGGCGCGATGGTGGGATATGCCCGTACCGCGAAGATTGCCGCCGTGAAACCGCCGGCCGAGGCACCCGACGTGATCCGCGCGCGTCGAATGGATTACTATCGGCATATGGCGTCAGGCAACGGCCCATCTGTCGCCGTGGTGGAAGATTCGGATTACCCCGACTGCATTGGCGCTTATTGGGGCGAGATCAACACCACGGTCCACAAAGGCTTTGGCATCAGTGGCGCACTGACCAATGGCGTGATGCGGGACCTTGGCGACCTGCCGGACGATTTTCCTGTGGTTGCCGGGTCCGTCGGGCCAAGTCACGGTTTCGTGCACGTGAAAGAGGTTGGAACACCGGTGACAATCTTCGGCCTGTCAATTAGAGAGGGAGACCTAGTGCATGCCGACTGGCATGGCGCTCTGGTGATCCCGCCTGAGGTGTTGGGCGAGCTTGAGCAGGCGATCATCAAGTTGCTTGAAACCGAAAAGCTGGTCCTCGATCCCGCGCGCTCATCAGGGTTCGATTTCGACACATTTGAAAAAGCATGGGCGGCATTTGAAGCCTCGCGGACTTAGCGGTGAGTGACAGCTCAACGGGAAAATGAGTACGGTCGAGGCGCGATGTTCTGGAGGCGGTTAAGTTGCGTTGCGGCGTGGCTTGACACGTCGAAATGCAGGAAAGGGTCGCCCTTGTTGCCAACTGAAGCCGAAATAGTCTGGATGTCACGCAACACCCGATCGCGGCTGTGTACGCAATCCGAGCTTTGGTTCGGGACTAATGGACCACTCGTGGCGCGCTGATGTTCGCATCATCTCCTACGTGGAAATTAGACCTACTTGAGTGCAAGGTAGTTACGGGCTGCATTTGGAGGAATACGTTTTGACTGAATCGAATTCTGACCCTGGGACTTCTCCAGAATACTCCATAGCGGTGGAGAACTTTGATCTGGACCTCGCATAGTCTGCCTTTTTCGGCAGTTTTAGCGACGGTATTAATGCATGCGTAGAATGTTGTGATGCCCATCTGCAGCGCAATCCCCTGGCTTTGAACTGGATAGCATTGGACGGGCACCATGAGACCCGCGACTTTGTAGAGTTGCGCGACGAAGCTGCGCGTTTCGCCAACTTGCTGAAGGAACAAGGCATCCAACCCGGCGACATCGTGGCGGGTCTGTTGCCGCGCACCCCGGATCTTGCGACAGTTGTTCTCGGCACCCTCCGGGCCGGTGCTGCCTATCAACCTTTGTTTACAGCCTTTGGGCCCAAGGCCATTCAGGATCGTTTGATCATGAGCGGAGCGAAGCTGGTTGTGACCGACGCCGCGAACAGCGAAAAGCTTGACGGAGTGGAAGATTGCCCGCTAGTCGCGACTAGCGCAAACACTCCGCAGCAGCTTGTTGCCGGAGATATTGATTTCCGCCAGACAATGGCCGCGCAATCGCTTGAATTCGTCCCAGTTTTGCGGAACGGCGATGATCTGATGTTCATGATGGCGACCTCTGGAACTACTGGTCCCGCCAAAGGAGTGCCCGTCCCCCTAAAGG
Organism: Ruegeria atlantica; assembly: GCF_947495585.1. Taxonomy (GTDB): domain Bacteria; phylum Pseudomonadota; class Alphaproteobacteria; order Rhodobacterales; family Rhodobacteraceae; genus Ruegeria; species Ruegeria atlantica_G. The sequence goes on from NZ_CANLZK010000010.1 coordinate 148,492, forward strand.
CCCTGGCTGCCTTTCGATCATACATGGTCGAAGGGATCGGCCTGCGAGATGAGGGTGTTTTCTGGAACACTGCCAATCCGGGCTGGGCCTATGGTCTATACTATGCATTGATCGGCCCGCTACTGTTGGGTCATGCAACCACTCTGGTCGAGGGGCCATTCACAGTGGAAAGTACATATGACGTGATTTCGAGATTGGGCGTCACTAACTTTGCGGGCGCCCCCACTGCGTTTCGACTAATCATTGCCTCCGGGGCGGAGAACGCGTCACAGCTGCGCGATCAGATCCGCTGCATCAGCAGCGCAGGCGAGCCACTGAACCCCGAAGTTATCCGATGGTTTGAAACCGAACTGAATGCGCCGATCAAAGATCACTATGGGCAGACCGAAACGGGTATGCTGGTGAATAACCATCACGGGCTCGAACATCCGGTTCGCCCGGGATCGGCAGGCTATGTGATGCCGGGATACAGTGTTGAGGTTCTGGCTGAGGACGGCAGCATCGCCGATCTCAATGAGCCAGGTCAATTGGCCGTGAAAATCGCGGATTCACCTCTCTTGTTTTTTTAGCGACTACCTGAACAAGGGCAACAAATCGATCGAGAACGGATACTATCGTACTGGGGACACGGTGGAGCAGGATGAACACGGATGTATCACTTTTGTGGGGCGGAACGACGACGTTATCACCTCTTCGGGTTATCGCATCGGACCGTTTGACGTTGAAAGCGCTCTGATTGAACATCCCTCTGTGACGGAGGCGGCAGTGATAGGCGTGCCGGATAAGGAACGGACCGAAATAGTGAAAGCGGTGGTCGTACTGGCGGAGGGCAAAGAAAGTAATGAGGAGTTAGCTGCAGAGCTGAAGGATTATGTCAAACAGCGCCTTTCTGCACACGCGTATCCTCGGCTTATCGAATTCGTCAAAGAACTGCCTAAGACACCCAGCGGCAAAATTCAAAGGTTCCTGCTCCGACAAGCGAGTGACGGGGCCACTTGATCTAGCCTCTCGAAGGCAAGCCCCGTCGTTCAACTACACGACAATTCTGCTGGGCAACGAACGGCGGCTTAGTCTGATTACCAGATGTTGTCTTTTGCAACGAATTTATGGCGTTCATTACGGGTGGGCGGTAAACAAACAATTCTGAGAGCCACTACGAGCATCGCGTATGGCAAGGGTGGATTTACTTTGGATGGTGATGCACTCTGAAAACCCACGCCCGAGTAGGAGTACCCAGAATGCCCCAATACAACGATATGTTCGAACTCTCGGTCGAGGACATCGATCTGATTGAAGTATCCTTGCGTCGGGCGATGACTTCATTGGCAGTTGGAGCCCTTTGTGAAAGTGAAGACGAAAACAAACAACGGAATGACAGCTTGCACCGAATTCAGGATCTGCTCGGGCGGCTGCACGATCAGAAGATATTCTATCGGCCTAAGTCGGGTGTTTATGTCGGTGGTTGACCAATGGTCCAGCCAGACCTGTGGGGTTAACGTGAGCCGGGCAATCTAAGGGTTCGGAACACGCCTGCCAGGCGGGTGTCGATCTGACAATGACCGCACCGAGCTCATTTTGAACAATGCTGCACCATGCACCAATGTCCTGATTAAGTAGAGGAAAAAGTGTGGAGGGCCACATACTCCCTCCATTTGAACATTGGCTCTATTCCTCCGGATTAAAGTGTACGTCTATTGGACCCTCCCATTGAATCAACCGGATTGTTGGCTCATCGGTGGGAAACGAGTCATCATGATGCTCTCCCCCAGGTTGATACCAGTAGTCGCTGAGGGTTTGCGGCGGCACTTCAGCTTCACTTTCGCCTTTTATGTTGTGATTAGATGCACCGGATACGACAAGGCCGTGATATCCGTGGGTATGCGAGTACAAGGCCCCGGGAAATTTGGCGGGAATTTCATAAAGACCGCCGACGGACCTTCCTTGGGGTTGCCCCACAGGACAGAAAGCTCAAACGGAGCACCTCGGGCTGGAAGAACTCTGCCTCTTCCAAGGCAATTCTGTATGAGCTTTTTTCCGTTTCGTCGTTGAGTGACAGGGTGGCTGTGCTTATAAGTGGAACAGCCACGGCAGCAATCTTAGCGATTGAATTGAACATATTTCTTTCATCAAGATGTGTCTGCGACTGTTACGAGGCGACTTCGCCCCGCCATCCATGCGAGAACCCGATAGTTAAATTGGCTGGCAGTCTCGCTGTCCGAAGATCAATGATGGATTGATATTCGTCACTCTTCCAGAAATGCTCCAGAATTTCGCGGGATGGAAACCGTATCAAGGTAAGTCCCGCGCCGTCTGGCCAGTCTCCTTCAAACTTGGATATGGAGGGTTGCCGACTGGTCGACGACTCGATTGACGCCGTCGACTTAGTATCCGCATAGATCGGTCAAACAGAACTATTGGTCGATAGCCTTCACTTTCAGTAAACCAGTTCAAAGTCCTCTGGTTTCCAAGTCTTTTCGAACCATAGCTCCAATTGGCCATATAAGCGCAACATTGTGTTGAAACCTTTGCCCGGAACCGATTGTGGCCAGTTGTTTTCCCATCCTTGGTGCGCCTCGGGACCAAACTAGATAGTATAGCTGAAGCGGTTGAAATATGACGCTGCCGGGCCGCTCGTTGCCGACTTTCCTCGAACTGCCACATATTTGATCAAAGCCACCTTTCGTTCTCATTGAATTTAGGGTCGCAATCCAAACAACCTTAACTCTGCTCGCCTCGCGCATCATCAACCGACGTTGCGCGAGGGTTTGCCTGCACCGCCTCCAATTTCTTGAACACTTCTGCTTTCCAGCCTGCTTTAATCTGAATTGCCAATTGGGACGGTGGTCGGTGGTCGGGTTCGAGGAGAGCGTATTCATATCTTAGCGGTTTCTCGAAAGGTAAAAACACAAGCTCTCCGTTGGATAGATTAAGCTCTTTTTCGGTCGCAACAGTCAGCGGGTCAACGATGCTGCAACACTGCCCAGAACTGACAAAGGGGATAAGAGGTAGAAAATACTGGCAGGTAACAGTCTGATTGTACTCCGCGGCAACGTCCTCAAACTCCTGCCGGACTTTCCGTTGGAACGGGTGTGAAGGATGCAGGCCGCCCATTGGCGTTCCGTCAAGATCCGACAGTGTCAGGATCTTGCGCGACGCAAGAGGATGTTCACAGTCAATAGCACAGAAGCAATCAGCCCGGATAAGTTCAGTGGAATACTGGGGTTCTTTGCCGGCTGAATGCTCGAAGTCAGCAAAGCCGAAGTCGATATTTTGCGTCCCCGCAAGCTCCATAATCTGCGGTGAACTGCGTGTCGAAAGCGTAATGCGAATATCGGGGTTTTCACCAACTGATTGGCTTATGAAACGTGGGAACAAAAAGGCAGATGGACCCGGCATCGTTGCAATATTCAAGCTTCCGGCATGCCCTTTAATGAGTCCTTCCATCGTGCTGGAGATTGTCGCCAAGCGGTCCAAAATACCCGTAGTTTCGGCTAAGAGATAGTGCGCCTCGGGGACTGGCACCAATCGTCTTCCCTTACGTTCGAACAGCGTCAGGCCCAATGTCTTTTCAAGGTTTTTCAACGCAAGGCTAATCGCGGGTTGCGTGCGATTTAGTTTCTTGGCGGTTTGAGAGATGGAGCCGGTCTCCATCACCTCACGAAATACAGTTAGCTGAGTTAGGTTCATATTTTTAAATATAAGCAAAACTTTAGTTTAGTGAAATATAACAAATTTGTATTTATGCAGTTTGTCTCTACGCTTGCGGGATCGAAGTTTGGGAAAACCAAAACCGAAATTCCAACAAGGGAGATGATAATGAAATTTGTGAAATGCTTGACTGGTCTTGCATTGGCGGGCGCGCTGGCAGCCCCCGCGCTGGCGCAGGACCCAACGTTCTTCCGTATTGGCACTGGTGGCGCTGGCGGCACTTACTTCCCCATCGGTGGCACCATCGCAAACGGAATCTCCGCCCCTCCAGGATCGCGCCCGTGTGAAGAAGGCGGCCAGTGCGGTGTTCCGGGCCTAATCGCGATCGCGCAATCCACCACCGCTTCGGTCTTCAACAATGCCGCCGTGCAGAACGGAGAACTTGAGGCCGGGCTGGCTGCAGCCGACGTCACGCGTTCGATGTATCTGGGTGAAGGTAAGTTCGAAGGTAAACCTCATCCCAAACTGCGCATCGTCGCCAATCTGTTCCCCGAAGACCTGCACCTGGTGCTTCCGGCCGGCTCGACGATTAACGATCTGAGTGATCTGGAAGGCAAGCGCGTTGGCATTGCGCAGGCTGGTTCCGGCACGCAGGTTGCCGTTTTGCAGATGCTGGATGCTTGGGGCGTTAACCGTGACAACATGGATGAGGCCGAGCTGAACAATAGTCAGAGCGCCGAACGTCTGGCCGATGGTCAGCTTGATGCCTATTTCTATGCCGCAGGCTGGCCGGTTGCAGCGATGGTGCAGCTATCTTCGACCAAAGGTATGAACCTGCACTCCTTCTCCGACGAAGATCTGGGCAAGATCAACGAGATCATTCCGGCCTATATCCCCTCAGCCATTCCAGGTGGCGTGTATGAAGGCATCGACAGCGAAACCAAGACCCCTGCTGTCAGCGCGATGCTAGTTGTGTCATCAGACCTGTCCGACGACCTGGTCTATGAGCTGACCAAGGCGATGTGGAACGACAATACCCGCAAGCTACTGGATAACGGTCATGCTAAGGGCAAGCAGATCACCCCTGATACTGCTTTGGATGGTGTCGAAGCACTAGGCGTTCCGCTGCATCCGGGTGCTGAGAAATTCTACAAAGAAGCCGGACTTCTTCAGTAACCCGTTCTCACCTCAACTCATCGTCCGGTGCCCCTATTTGGGGCACCGCACACTCTAAATGCGCGATATCAGGGGGCCATCATGTCCACGACTCAAAATCTTGATGACCACGAGCTCACAGCCGAAGAACTAGCGGCTATCGAAGAACAGTTCGACGAGGGTGCCGCCGTCCGGCAGGTTACGCCGACAACCGGCAAGGTCCTGCGCGTTGTGGCCCTGATCTTTGCGTTTTACGAATTCTTAACGGCCGGTTTTGGCCTGCCGGCCGATCACTGGCACATGGGCATCTATCTGGCTCTACTGTTCATTCTGGTCTACGCGACAATCCCGATTATCGGGGCCAAAAGCCTTTATGCGCTTAAGGTCAGCCGGTTCCGGATCGGCAACATCCCTCTTTACGATCTGGTCTTCATGGCTCTTGGGATCATAGCGGCGCTGTATGTGGGCGTCGCCTGGCGTGGCATTCCGTTTCTTGGAATTGAGGAACAGACCTTCCGTATGGGTAACCCCAACAGTTATGACGTGATTTTGGGTGTGATCATCATCCTGCTGGTGCTGGATATCGCACGCCGCACGCTTGGTTGGGTACTGCCGCTGATCATCTGCGTATTTATCTCATACGCTTTGCTTGGGCCGTATTTCCCCGGATTGTTGCAGCATCCTGGCGTGAACTTCAAAACCTTCGTTTCGTCGATGTACTTCCCGCAGGAGGGCATCTACGGCGTCACGTTGTGGGTCGTCTCGACGATCGTCTTCCATTTCGTGTTGTTCGGCGTGATCGCGCAACGCACCGGGTTAGGGCAACTTTTCATCGATAACGCCACCATTTTGGCGGGCCGCTATACCGGCGGTCCGGCAAAAGTGTCGGTGGTATCCTCGGCCTTCTTCGGCACGATCTCGGGTTCTTCGGTGGCCAACACCGTATCAACCGGCGCGCTGACAATTCCCAACATGAAGCGCCTTGGATACCCCGGCCATTTTGCGGGTGGGGTCGAGGCTGCTTCCTCGGCGGGTGGTCAGATCACTCCGCCGATCATGGGTGCCGCTGCCTTTATCATGGCAGAGTTTCTTGAGGTTCCCTACACCACCATCGTTATTGCTGCGATTTTCCCAGCACTCCTGCACTATGTTGGCGTCTTTGCTGTCGTGCACCTGATGGCACGCAAGCTAAATCTCAAAGGTCTGACCAAAGAGCAACTGCCGCAGCTCAAAGCCGTCTGGGCCGAAGGCTGGGCCAACATAGTTCCCCTGATCGGCCTGCTCGTCGTTCTGTTCACGGGTTACACGCCCTTCATGTCGGCCTTCTGCGGCATATCACTTGCTGTAATCGCGGGCATGTCGCGCTTGAGGCAACCTCCGACACTGATCTACGCGGCAGCGTTCCTCAGCTTTGTACTGTGGAAGTTCTCAGACGGCGGCTTTGACCTGACCATGACAACAATCCTGTGCGGATTGACGGTGGTCGCAACATTGAACCCTCAGAAACGCATCGAAGTGCCCGAGATGCTGAAGGCGGTAGAATTGGGTGTGAAATACTCGCTAGCCGTGGGTGCCGCCGCTGCTGCGGTTGGTATCGTGGTAGGCGTGATCAACACCACTGGCATCGGGTTCCGTATCGGATTCATGGTTACGCAGGGCGCAGGCAACCTGGCATCGGATCTGTACAACATGATCTCGTTCGGCAGCTTCCAGTTCTTTGCGATGGAAGACTTACAATTGTTCATCTCATTGGTGTTCATCGCCGTCGTCTGTATCCTGATGGGCGCGGGCATTCCGACCACCGCGCTGTATATCATGCTGGTGTCAGTGGCGCAGCCTGCGCTGGCGCAACTGGGTGTTCCACCCATCGCCAGCCACCTTTTCGTGCTCTACTATGGTGTGGTGTCCGAGATTACACCACCGGTCTGTACTTCAGCCTATGCCGCGGCTGCCATTGCGAATTCAAACCCGTTCCGAACTGGTCTTTCTGCTTTCACCCTTGGATTGGGCAAAGTGATTGCGCCCATGGCCTTTGTCTATGCGCCGGTCCTGCTGTTCGTGTCGTCAACCGGGTTCAACCTATGGGAATTCACCTATACCGCGACCAGTTGCATCGCCGGGGTTATTGCCCTGTCGGCGGCTGTGGTTGGGTATTGGTTGAGTCCGCTGAATATCGCATCGCGTATTCTGTTGGCCATCGCTGGGATCATCTTTGTCGCGCCTAGTCTGACGGCAGATCTGATCGCGCTGGCTGTGGCCTCGCCGGTCATTGTCACCCAACTAATCGCCCGCAATCGCAGTCACTCACCGGCCTGAATCGATGACAGAACAAGTGACTATCATCGGCGCAGGGATCGTCGGTATTTGTTGCGCTTTGTCGCTACAGGAGCGCGGCATTCCGGTTCGGCTGATTGACCGCGGTCAACCAGGGCAGGAAACCTCTTTCGGGAATGCAGGTGTAGTGTCGCCGTGGTCAATCATTCCGCAAGCGATGCCGGGCATATGGAAATCACTGCCCCAGATGCTACTGGACCCCAAAAGCGCGCTTTCGGTCAGAACCAGTTACTGGCCAAAAATGATCCCCTGGGGCCTGCGGTTTTTGGGAAACTCCGGCGAAAGGTCGGTGCGTGAAATCTCGGACGCGATGGAGCTTTTGTGCCGCCCTTCTATCGACCTGTATCGTCGTCATCTTCAAGGCACCGGGCACGAAAACCTGATCACTGACAGCTACTATATTCACGCTTTTCGCCACCGGAAGCAGGCTGATCTGAATGGGCTTGGATATCTGATCCGCCAGGAAAAAGGAGGCGATCTGGAGCTTGTCGATGGTGCCGAGTTGCGCGGCCTGGAACCTGCACTGTCAGAGGAATTCAAAGCCGCGATCGTGATCAAAGGTCAGGCACGCGTAACCTCACCAGGACGTGTGGGGGCGGTACTGGCTGAAAAAGCGCGCTCGCAAGGCGCCGAAATAGTACAAACCGAAGTCACCAAACTGACACCGGCTGAAGATGGTGGTTGGCAGATTACAACCTCGCAGGGCACGTTGCGTGCCGCCAGCATCATCCTCGCGGCCGGTGTGTGGTCCGCCGACCTGCTGAAACCACTGGGGATGCCTGTGCCGCTTGTGGCCGAGCGGGGTTACCACGTCGAATTCCCGACTCCCTCGGCCCAATTGAACAATTCGGTCATGGATGTAGACGCAAAGGTGGTCGCAAGTTCAATGCAGGACGGTCTGAGAGTCGCTGGCACGGCCGAATTTGGTAGCGTCGACGCGCCCGCTGATCCACGTAAGAAAAAAATCCTGACCGAACAAGCCAAGGCCATGGTCCCAGGCCTCAATACAGGCGAGGCACAATTTTGGATGGGTCGACGCCCGTCCTTTCCGGACAGTTTGCCGGCGATCGGACCAGTTAACGGGCGGGAAGGGCTCTATACCGCGTTCGGGCATTCTCACTATGGGCTGATGATGGCCCCAAAGACCGGCGAGCTTGTGGCCGATCTGGTTTCCGGTCGCAGCCCAAACATCGATCTGGCTCCGTTTTCTCTGGCCCGGTTTTAAAGTTTCAAATCAGAAGGATCCGATGACTATGCCAATCTACAACGGTGGTCAGAACATTTGCGGGGCGTCAATTGGTGTTCTGTGCCTTGAAAGCTATTTTCCAAAACCACCGGGACATATCAAGAACCCTTCCAGTCTGCCATTTCCGGTTCTGTATGAGATGATCGACGGTGTGACGGTACCAAACTTGCTGAACAACCCTTCGCCCGAGTTACTGGCACCGTTCATCGAAGGCGCCAAGCGGCTTGAGGCTGAAGGCGTTCGAGCCATCACAGGCAGTTGCGGCTTTCTAGCCTTGTTTCAAAAAGAATTGGCAGCTGCGGTTTCAGTGCCTGTCTTTGCCTCCAGCCTGATCCAAGTGCCGCTGGCCTTTCACATGACCGGTGCCAACGCGCCGGTGGGCGTGCTAACCGCGGATGCATCTGCATTGACGCCCCGGCATTTCGAGGGTGTTGGTGCAACAGGTGTTCCTGTGGCCGTGAAGGGATTGGAGGATACAACAGAATTCGCCGAAGTGATCTTGCGGAACACACGGACCCGGATGGACACGGACCTGATCGAAACCGAGGTCTTGAATGCGGCCCGTAATCTGGTTCTTGAAGCTCCGGACATTCGGTCGTTGGTTTTGGAATGCACGGACCTGCCGCCTTACGCATCGCGGCTTCAGGAAGAACTGCTGCTTCCTGTTTTTGACCTGACCACACTGGCGCAAATGGCGCACGCTGTGACAACCCGGGCGCAATACTCGGGACTGATGCCGTGGCAGCGCTGACCGTGCCAAAATGGTCAATGATGGACCCTGGCCGGGAACTCAGGATATCTGAGGGCTTGCGACATTGCTTTGGCCCATAGGAGATTTGAGTGTTCGTTGACCTGTCAATCTTGATGATTGCCATCTGCCTCGGCGCAATGCTGCAAGTCGGCGTTGGCATCGGGTTTAGCATCATCGCCGGACCGCCCATGATGATTTTGCTTGGCACGTCGACAGCGGTTCCCGTTTTGCTTTTGCTGAACACATTTGTATCAGTGGTAGCGACAGACCGGCATGTTCTAAAAAACAACCGTCAACTAATCCGAACCGCGGTCATTGGATGCTGTGTCGGAGTGGCCGCTGGCCTTGTTGTGTATCCCTTTTTGAGCGAAGCATTTGTTCTTGCCCTGACGGCGTGTCTATTGCTGATCGGGTTGATTACGACCTTGCTCCCCTTGCGGGGATCCATTGGCAACGCTGGGTTTTCAGTCGTTACAGGACTGTCTGGGCTTGCGACTGTTTGGGCAGCGACACCGGGCCCTCTTATGGTGTTCGGTTTGATAGCTAAAGGCCGTTCCGCCAAAGAAGTAGCGAAACTGGTTCAACCGATAGCGTTGGTGGCATACGGCATAGCTTTCTTGTTGCACAATTTGTCCGAAGCCCAAGCAATCTCATATGAACCGCAGTTAATAGGGTTCGTTGCAATCACTCTGATCGGCAGCATAATTGGTCGTGCAGCAGGCCCTTATTTGCCACAGCCGATCATCATCGCAGTGATCCGCGTGGTATCCTTGATTGCCTGCTGCGTTCTGTTCCATCGGGCTTTTTCAATGGCTTAACCTTAAAGGTCACAAGATGACACGAAACAACAATCTGCACAGGTTTCCACGTGCCAAACTTATGTCGGGTCCAACCCCTTTGGAGCGTTTGGACAACTTGTCGGCAGAACTGGATATCGACCTTTGGCTGAAACGCGATGATCTGACTGGGCTTAGTTTTGGTGGCAACAAAACACGGCAGCTTGAATTTTATCTCGGAGATGCGCGTCAGCAGGGTGCTGATATCATTCTGATCACCGGCGCCGTCCAATCCAATTTCGTTCGGTCTGCGGCCGCTGCCGCAGCCAAACTGGGCATGCAATCCGTGCTTCAGTTGGAAGAGCGTGTCCCTGACATGGGGGCGGAGTACTATTCGTCCGGGAATGTGCTTCTGGCACATATCCTTGGTGCCGAGCATATGGGTTACCCTGAAGGTGAAGACGAAGCGGGAGCCGACGCAGCGCTGCATGCGCGCGCAGTAGAATTGAAAGCCAAAGGTCACAAACCGTACGTTATTCATCTGGGGCTGGGCCATCCGCCCTTGGGTGCCTTGGGCTACGTCGTGGCCGGACAGGAATTGTATCAGCAGATGCCGGATTTCGACGCGGTCGTCGTCCCCTCGGGTAGCGGTGCCACACATGGCGGACTGCTGACCGGTCTGGCGTTAGAAGAAAGCACTGCCTCGGTGTTTGGGATTTGCGTGCGCAGAGATCGTGAAAAGCAGCAGGCCCGAATGAAGGTCGTTTTGCAGAAGCTTGCGGACTTGCTGGATATCGACGCAGGACTTCTACAGGACAAGATCAATGTTTTCGACGAAGCCTTGCCGCCGGGTTATGGCAAAGTGAATGCAATAACGCGCGATGCATTGGAAAAGATGGCCCGGACGGAAGGGATTTTTCTCGACCCTGTTTATTCTGCGAAAACGTTCGCTGGTTTGCTGAACCTGGTCGAAAGTGGGAAGATCAAGCCAGGCGAAAAAATCGTATTGTTACATTCGGGTGGATTGCCCGCACTTTTTGGATATCAAAGTGAATTGATCGATAGCCCAACTTGAAGCGTTCGCAGTCCTCATACGTTTCAGAAACTTGGTTGCCCCTATCTTTGGTACGCAAACGAAATTCCTAAAGGTGGCCAACAAATAGCATTTGTGCGAAGTGGTCAACCTGATCAACGGTCGGAAATGCTGGCTCTGGCGGGCGGTGAATGCGAACCGGGGTGCCCTTGATATTCTCGTCCAGCCACAGCGGAACGCCAAGGCGGCTCGGCGTTGTTTGAAGCGATTGATTTCGCAATACGGCGAACCCCGTGTTGTGATCACGGATAGTTTGAGACGCTATTTAAAGCTGATCCGAGATCTCGCGCCGAGTGTAGATCGACGAGCACATAAAGAGTAAAACAATCGGATCGAAGAATCACACAGACCCACGCGAAAGCGTGCGAGCTTGATGGGACGTTGCAAGTCCTCAAGGCAAGCGCAAAGTTTGCTTGCCGCCCACGATCAGATATCCACCATCTCATTCCGTCACGCCAGGACCAATGCTTTCGACCTATGGGACGATTACGCTCTCGAAATGACCGCCTGACGGACAAAGATCAGACCGCAGTCAGGCGCGCACGAATAAGTTGGCAACGCTGCCAACCTCCCTCTTGGTTTAAGCGACCTTTGGGCCCAAAAACGTCTGCCGACGTACGAGCCTAGCAGACCTCGGGCACCTTCGTCAGAGGTGATGCGCGCAGAATGCGTTCGTAGCCAAGATGTGCGCCTAGCGGATCCTTGTGCGGTACCTCGCCGGGCAGGGTCTCGACAACGAGACAGCTGAGCGGTGCATCGGGGCCGAGCGTTATGTCGGCCAGAAGACTCGTGATCTCTGCGGCCGACCAGCTTGTCTGGCCGGCGGGCTCGGTTGTGGCGGTAAATCCAAAGCTTCTGTCATCGAAGGGCTGGCGCGTGCGGCGCGGAGCTGCAAGCTGGCGACGACCCAGAAGCACGTTGCGCCGGTCTTCGTCATCAGCTTGCACCGCTTGTACGTAAAGCAGCACCCAAAGGTCGGTGCGTGGCACCACAGGTTGCACGGAGCGACCATTCTTGACCGGGTCGGCGAATTCGGCGCTGACGGTCAACCGCTGGGTCGAGCGGGTGACGCCGCAGGTAAGCGGAGGAGGTGCGTGCTGGATACCTGCGACTTGCAGGGGCCGCCCGTATCTGCCTTGCGCAGTACTCCACATCTCGGCGTGACCGACGCGGAATTCGTAAAGGAAGAAACCGAAGAGTTCGGGCGCTTCGGGCGGCAGCCCTTGGGGCAGCGGCAGCATGAAGTGCCGAGGGCTGTTCGTGGGCAAAAGCTTCTGCATCGCGCCCAGCCCGCTGCGGTCATCGGCTTGCTCGGGGATGATCGTGCGGATCAGTTCGCGGTCGATGGGCAGGGGCGTGTTACCCAGCGTCGGGTCGCCGGTAAGGTCGCCGGTGAGTACCGGGTCCGGACTGGTGGCGAGCATGCGCGCGAACAGGCTATCATTTGGATCGTCGGGCGGGCGGTCGAACTCGAGCCAGACCAGCCGGGTTCGTTCCTCGGAGCGGGAATACGCTGGGTCGCGCAGGTAGGGTGATAATGCGATGCCTGCCGAGACAATCTTGGGCACCTGGCGCGGAGGTCGGGCGACGGGCAAAGTCAGATCGACCTCTTCGGCACCGTCCTCTTGTGTGGGGGCAACCTTGTATTCGGGGATGGCGGTGTACTTCAACTGCAAAGGACGCGGGAAGCTGCCGTCCGCAGGCTCGGGGTCGATCGCATCGAGGAAAATCAGCGTCGTTTCTCCATTAGCGGCGGCATGGGCGACTTCGTGCGGGGCGGACTGACGCCAGCTCACCCGGCCCTCTTGGTTGCCGTCACGCTCGATGCGCAACGCACTAAGCCCATCCCATGTCCAGTCCCTTTCGATGTTGACAACGACCGCGACGATCCACTGGCTGGTCACTTCGGATTTGGTTGCGAAGCGAACTGAACCTCCGTCGGGACCGATAACTGCGTTCAGACTTGAGTGCAGCCCGAATAGGCAGCGCTGTCCCGGGCGAGCGCGCAGGCTTGCGCCCACATGATCGAGGTCGAGCGCGGAGGCAAGCCGCGCGATCGGGTTCTCGGCCCCCTGGCCGGTACGACCTCCGGCACGGTTGGCTCTGACAAGCGCCCGGCTTCCCGGTTCCGTAGGTTGCAGGTAGAAACCCTCGGCCGCCCACCCACGTGGCAGGCTGAAGAGGCCGCGTTCGTCCTGAGCCGGGCTGCGTAGGTACCGCCGCGCAGTTTCGCCGCGGCGCACGTCATCGGCACCGAAGTAGTCGGGCTTGTCCGAGCAGATAGGGGTCAGGTTCAGCCGCACATTGCGCGAAGTCGGAATAGTAATCGCGCCGTCTGTGGGGATTGTCATGGTCCCGATGTCGGCGGTGTCAACGTATTCGAGATCTAGCAGGGCCTGACCATCGGCATCGAAGGCGCGCTCTATAGTATAGAGTTGTTCGTAGACCGGCTCATCGTCTTCCGGGTTCACGTCTGGACGCAGCACTTCAACCGAAATCTCGAGGATGTCCACATCTGGGTCCGGAAGGCCAGGTGCGCGCTGCTCGGTGGCGGCCTGGGGTATATCTGCCTCAAGCTCGGCCTCGGTCCCGCCGGCCACGAGGCACGCGGGGTAGTGCAGCCGGGGTTTGGTAACTATGAGCGAGGCTGGAGGGTCGGAGGGATCGGCTGCCGAAGGCAAGGCTGGCGTCGTACTCAGTCCAGCGGGCCGGACGTAGCGCTTCATCGTTGCGGTGAAGACAGGTTGTGCGCCGGGGTTCAGGGCCTCGGTTTCGATGCCGGGGCCGCCGCCGGAAAGATCGCAAAGTCGAATGCGCAGATCGTATGTGGTGCCATAGCGCAGCGGGATATCGGGGGGCACTCCTATGACAGGTTCAGGTTCATCGTCGCCGCCCATCAGCCGGTCGGCGAAGCGGTCGACCCCCACAAGCGGCCGGCCGTTCCAGGCAGCAAAGTAGGAGGGAAGCCACATGTTGGCAGTGGGATCGCCGAGGATCTTGTTCGGTCCGACCTCAACGGGGAAGTTGGCCTGAACACTACCAAGGTCATTGCCGCCGAGAACAAGAGCGGTTTCCCCCATCGTCAGCGGAACCCAGTCGGAATTGCCGGTTTCCCGGGCATCGATGCGATAGCCGCGTACGCCCATCGGCGCATCCAACGGCGCAGCACCGGGGCTAATCTGACGGTTGAACCAGGTGACTAGCTGCGAGTCGTCGCACCCGACAAGCAGGCCGCGTTCTGTCGCGGGACGCTCCGCTTCGTCGTCACCGTCCTCGTCGAAGGGGTCGGCCCAGGCCGGTTGCGCGCCATAGACCTCTTTAGCGAAGCCGTCGTCGTAACGTACGGCCTCGGCGAAGATATCGTCGTAGCCCGGGATGGGTGCTGCTGTGACGGGGAACTGCACGGCCGTGAACAGCGGGCGTGGCCCCGATAGCGGGGACAGCCGCGCGGCGTAGAGACGCAGCGCTCCGGGAATGCCGGCAAGCGACTGCCACGGACTGCCGGGGGCGAGATCGATATAGACCCAGCCCCCTTGTGAGACGACGTCTGCAGGAAGGGGGATGTCGATTGCGCGAATGAGACCTACGGCTTCGGCAAGTAAAGGTTGGCGAAGTACGCCGGCCAGAACCTGGCCCCACGACAACGGTGGTGCCGTATCGGCGATGGACGTGCCTGCGGGCGGAACGGCCTTGAGCGCGCAGCGATACGTGTCATCGGTCAGAAGAAAGGGATTGGCGCCTTGGCCATAGCCTGTGGCCTCGCGATAGGGCGGTGGCGCGTACTTCATGATCCGGATCGAGGCGGTGCGTGGGTCGGTGGGCGTGACGGAACTGTCGATGGGGAGCTCGGACGCCAGTGATTGAAACAGCGTTTCGGCCTGCGGCATTGCGGGCAAAGTGATTGCTGTCTCGCCGGCGGCGACGCTGGCCGGTGACGGCAGCACCGTCGGGTCCGCGATGGCGCGAACCACAACGTCGAAATCCGTTGTCGCATAGGGTGACAGGCCCGGTGCGGGGGGCGAGGTCGGATCGGTCTGGGGGGTCACCATCAGACGTAGCGAGAGATTTGCGCCATCCCAATTCTGGAGGAACGGCAGCAGCACAAGGCGGGACGCGGCAGTCATCGGGCGATCCTCCGCTTTTGATCATTACAGCACATCTGGAGCATCCTCTTTGCCGAGGGGGCCGCGCGTGATTTCAACCATCTTTGCGTCCCAGGAGGCGGAAAAACTCAGGACCAGAAAGACCGAGATGTCGATCGATACGGTAACTTTCGAGACGAAGAACACGGTCTCGTTGCCGGTGCCCGGTTGCGCGAGCAGTCGTGCACCCATTGCCTCGAACCGGATGGCGACGGATATGATTGGTTTGATGGCTGCCTCGGCCTGAAGCAGAATCCCTCCGCCCCAACCCATTACGGTTTCACCGATAATGGCGATGAAGGTGAACCCAACCATACCCTTGAGCTTGAGGAAGTCGCCCGGTCCGACCTTTTTCATGTAGGCGATCCCGAAGCCGATAGTGACCACGAAGGTCGTGCCGTCCTTCACAGACATGATGAGCGAGAACTTGATGATCGCAACGGCGTATAGGCCGGGAACAGCCTTGATCGCGAACATCGGTTTGCCACCCAGCGAGAACTTCGCTTTGGTCTTTTCCTTCGCCAAGGTAATCAGAACTTCTACGCCTGTGTCGGCAAAGATGATGTCTCCCGGCAGCGGTGAGGGCGGAATCTGAAGATCGGCACCGCTACTGGTCTTGAAGGGAACCTTCATTCCGAACGTGAATTTCCATTTATTCTCCATCCGGACATCCGGTTCGCCCGAGATACCCAGTTCCTGCAGGATTGTCAGAAGGTCCTGCACGATCTGTACGGGTCCGCCCATTCGGAGTTCGGGCGCTTCGAAACGGGTGTCGGGGTCACCAAGGGCGCTGACCTGCGCAACCGTAGTGATCACATCGCCCATATCAGTATGCGCCATGATGCGGGTGGCGTTGGTTAGGCCGAACTCCCACGGAGTTGGCTGACTGGTGTCGACTTCGTATGTGACCTCTGAGTTGGTGTAGTCAACGTCGCTTTGCACGCTTCCGGCAGACGCGGTCGTGCGTCGCCCGATCCCCGCATTGAAAGTGCCGGGGCCGTCTAGGCGGAAGCTGCCGCCATCAGCCACCAATGCGAAATTGGCATTCGGGAAGGGGATGCAGTCGGACTGCTCAGGGAACATGGACAACGAGTCGGCGAGGACGAAAGGATCGGCGATGATCGGGCGTTCGGTCGAGACGATGCGATTAGGTTCGGTCGGCTCGATCCGGGGTCGACGAAAGAAGGCACGCTGCATCCCCATGGAGTGCAGGATGCCATAATCCTTGGCCGGGTTGACAGCGAAGAGATCCTCGGGGTCGGCAAAGCGGTAAGGTTCTCCTGTCGGCAGGCCCGCTGCGCCGCGCCGGATTAGCGGCAAGCCTTCATCTTCAGGCACCGGCGATGGTGCGCCGCTGGCGTCGAGCGTCTCGAGCACAGACCATTCGCCGCCGGGAAAAACGAGGCTGCCCCATGCAGTCATCGCGAACTCGGTTCCCGCGACAGCAATGCCGACGCGGTTCATGCGCATCTTCTGCTCGCCGCCTGCGACGGCACAAACTGCTTCGACGGGGCCGCACATCGGCCCGACCTGATTGATCAGGTCGGTGTAGGTGGCGACGTCGAAGGCTGGCGGGTCGGCGGTAATGCGCACGTAGCCCAGGTGCTGTTTGACCGGCACAGGAGTGTCGGCACCATCCATGACCAGATCACCCTGGAAGTAGACGGCCATGAAATCCTGCCCATTGGCGGTGACGATCTGGCCGGTCTCGGCGATCTCGGTGACATTTGTAATCCGGCTTACGACGCCGGGATGAGTGATCAGGCCGAGACCTGGGAAGTCATAAAGGCCATCGCCGCCCGCGACCCAGCCGGTGTCGCTGCGACCGACAATGGCGTCTGCCTTACGCTGAAGCGTGATCGTGCGCACAACAGGTACGCCGTAGGGAACCAGAACCGATTTGACGGTGACGACTTCCCGCGCGGTGCGTCCGACGGGCACGTCGAGTTCGACTTTCTCCACCTGAGTTGTGGCGTTCAGTGGGTTGTTCCACTTGCTGAAGATGCTTTCGCCATAGCCCGAAAGGTCGAGCCGCGTGACGGGGACGAGCGCAGTGCTGGGTGAGCCAGCACCAAGGCTGGAGTTGAAGATGCTCGTCGCGCTGGTTCCCAGGATGCTGACCGGCGCACCGGGTACATCCGCAGGCACGGCCACGGGAAGTTGCACCGTATGGCCGGGCATGGCCGGGGTCTGGCGACGTGCGAGAGTGCGGTCCCGCGCGCGTATCGAAAGCTGGTGCGCGCCTTGCATGTCATCGGGTGCCTCCGGGCGGGTTTCCTGCACCCGCACACCGCGTTCGGTATCGGTCGGCGCCGTCAATCGAGCGGAGGCGATCATTCCAAAGGGGAGGGTGACTCGCGCCCGGCTAGACGGGTGGGTGTCGCCGCGAAGTCGGTCGAGGATCGCGTCATAGGCGGGCACCGGTGCGAACGGTACGCGGTCTCCGTCGGGCAGGTCGATGACCGCGGGGACGCCGGAATTGAGAAACACCACACGTTCGGGAAAGGCGATGGCGTCCGCTGGCTCGGGCGGAACGACAACCGCGGGTTCCCATTGAACCGCAGGAAGGGTCAGCAGCACCATCCAATTAGGATCTACCTCGAAAGCCAGGTCTTCTATGGCGACGACCTGGCTGACTGCAGTCGGGGCAGTGCTGGAAACTCCGATAGGATCGCGCGGGCCACGTGGTGGGCGCAGCGCGACACCAAACTGGCCCGCGCCACTGGAAACATCGAGAAGGGTGATCTTAGGGACAAATTCGAAGTCTAGCGCATCGCCAAGCGCTTTCCCCCAACTCGGATCAGCGGCGGCCGCGGCAGTGTTGGGACGCGCGGCGATGGAGACGTCGGTGACCGAGGCAACAGCCGCACCGGAATTCGACAGTAAGTCCATGGATGCGCCGGTGTCGCCGTTGTTGGGGGCCGCGACAGGCGCTGGACCCGGGAGAAAAAAGTCCAGTGTCCGGCTTCCCGGCTGGACGGCAAACCTGCTGATCAGAAGCTGAGCGCCCCGTTTCTCGGACGTGTCGCCAATACCGACGTTGGCGGCATAAGGGTCAGGCAGTGTCGGTACGATCCCCTCCAGTCTGTAGCCTGCCCAAAGGGCACCGGAGTTAATGCGCTCGCCATCGAAAAAGCCGTATAGAAGGGCGTTGATCGGGTCGTTGGTGCGCAGGAGACCATTCTTTATCTGAAAGCACCGTCGCTGGTCCGCGTGATTTCGACCATAGATTGCGAGCGCGCCGATATCCCCAATCTGAGCGATGATGACGACCGCATCCAGTAAGCGCAGCGGCACACGATCGCCTGCGACATCGCGCGGAAGGTCCGGGCGCAGGCTTACATCGGCCACATACTGGACGGCCTCCTGCCCGCCAGTCTGGGCGAAGTAACGAACCGAACCTTGGGTCGCGCGCCCGATTTCAGCGCGTGACGCCGGGGTGACGTCGCCAATCTCGATCAGTGTGCGGCGACCATCCTGTTCGGCTTGCAGGGCGGTGAGTGCAAGTCGCTCCTGGTCGACCATCAAAGTGGTTAGCCCAAGCTGTCCGAGCGCGGTTTCAGAAGAGATTTGAGCCGAAAGTCCGGGGTCGATCTGGAGCATTAATGCGCCGACTCCCGCCGCTTCGCCCAAAAGCGCGGGGGCGATCCGCGCGGCCGGCAGTGCAAGGCCACCGCCGGTGATCGGGGCCTCACCCGCGATCGCAAAGTCCTTGGCATCAGAGGCGGTGACCGTGAACTCCGTTTCGGTCGGGGTCATTGGCACCAACAGGCGGTTGAATTCCGGCAGGTACTGTGCTGCGGATTGCGCAGGCGTTAATTTCACCTCTTCACCGAAGCCACCAATGGTGGCGTCTGCCGTCGCTTCAATCTGATTGCCGCCAGGGCCAATGGCGATCTGCAGGGCTTCTGGTGGATCGAAGATCGAGGCGCGCGCGTCGGCGCCGGCGTGGTCCAGTGGGACGCCCGAAATGCCCTGCGCGGGCGGGTCCAGCAAGATGTCCAGCTTGCAGGTGACATTGGTCGGGACGACGACCTCGTCGCCATTGACCGCAATAGGTGAAGAAAAAGAAAGCGAGCCGCCTTTGATCCGGATGCCAGTGTAGGTGTCGCCAGCCACAGTCGCAAAGAGGTTCGTTGCCATCCAAAAGCTGCCACCCGCGAGATCGTGATCGACTTGTGCGGCGGAATGGAACACTGAAGCAAACTGGACGTGCGGGGCGCTTAGGAACGGGGCGCCGCCGGGGGCGCGGACAAATCGGACCTGGCGGACGACCCGGAATATATGGATCCAAATGTCACGACCGAAAGCATCACGTACTGGCCCGATGACCACTTCGGCGGCCAAGCCACTGGTCCAGGCCGGAAGGGCGTCATTCAGTTGCGTACTGAAGATCGGAACCCGGCGCACCGCCACCACACGGTCGGAGCCGGAGCGCAGTACTCTCTCCGCGCCGTCGATCCGGTCCCAAGAAAGGCCGTGCTCTGCGAGACTTGCAAGCGTATCGCGATCCTGGGCGCTACCGACGTAAAGTGTTCGAAGGGCCGCAGCCGCTTCCTCAGCCTCGGCTACGCTGATTTCCGCCGGAGCAGCGCCAGAAAGCGCCGCAGCGAAGGCTTCGCTCGACCCTGCCAGCGCTGCACGCCGCACGTCCAGGGCATTGGAATCGGGAACGGTATCTGGTGTGTTGGGCCGCTCGTCCTGGTTTCGCAAGAATTCTACGGCAAAGTTGTAAAGCGTTGAATCGGCTGACATATGACCTCCAAGAACAAGTGGAGAGATGCGACGATAAACAAATACTGGTTGAAAAATTGAAGTTAATAGATCGACGTTGTCGATGGGAAATTCTAACATATATTGCGATTCGAAACGAACTTCAGGCAGTGTTTTTTCCGGTCGCTGCATTTTCGCTTGGTTTGCCGCTCCGCTTTTTTCCGGGTGCGAACAACGTGGCAGGGGCCCCGAAACCCGGCTTTTACATCGTGGCGATGAACGGTATCCGCGTTCGGCACGTGGCAGGTAAGAAGGAACAGGTGCCTTCGGCGTCTGATCTACAAATCAGCCCCGATTTTGCCAATACGGGGTCAGGATCAATGAAATCGGTTAGGTTGCTGGATGAAGGAAGCGTGGTGAAAATGGATAAGTTCTTTCGCTGGAGGCAGAACTATGTGTCGCCTTACAAGGCACCTGTGGAACATCGTACACCTTTGATTCAATTTACTCAAAGAACTTAAGAAAACACGCGCAAAGTTGATTTCACGTTAACTTGCCGTTTGGCTGCTCAAGTCCGTAATCAGACATAGGTGACATCGATGAAGTCATCGTC
>NZ_CANLZK010000011.1:0-153848 GCF_947495585.1 Ruegeria atlantica
TTTCGGCTGATTATTGCTGCTGATCACTCGCGCGCTAACCCAACAATCGTCAATGTCAAAAAGTTTGCAACAGAGCCTATCGGCGCTTCGTCGCCAAATGGAAACAGCGGCCGCCGATGGCCAAGCCAGTTTCACCTCAGTAACTCAGCCCATAAGCGCTGACGTCAGACATAGTTACTTATAGATAACATGGTATTAAATAGTGCTTAATTGACTTGAAATAATTAAAAAAGATATGCTCTCCTAAAGACCCCATCGTTAATACCCTGAAACCACAAGGTAGATAGTCATCTCGAAACGAACTGACAATATTGTGTTTCCGAGTTTCCACTAAAACTCTCAAAGAGTATGTAGCTGTAGCAGCTACTAAGTTTCCCGATTTGTTGAATTGTAACTAAATGTAGCGCAATAGTATTGCTCTTCTGCCAACGTATTTTCCCGTAACGACGGAGTATGATGTGAGCAGATGATATGGAATGCATGTGTTTGTTTGGAAGACTCGGACGTTCTTTTTCTCAAGGGAGTCACGCAATCGATGTTATTTTCGTTGATCGATTGGCGGTGCCATAAAATCGTAGATAGTTCTGATGTAAAGATTTTTGGTTCTAACGCGCCGGCGCGCTTAATCGACGGTCTCGGGCTGTCGGGGCTATTTTTGATTGCCATTGTTTTTGTTTGCTGGGGCAATGCCAAAGTATATGCAGGTTCCTGCAGCCCGGCGGCATCTGGAGGGGCAGGAATTCACATCTGCTCCGATGATGGCACCGCAGTAACCCCAGATTTTGATGCTGCTGGCGGCGATGATACAGTGACAATCAGTAGCGGTACATTTGGGAATGTGTTCGGGGGCGACGGCAATGACGTCTTAGAACTGACAGGAACTGCCATAATTTTAGGGAATTTCGGTGAAAACACTGACTCTATTGGACAAGACACAATTATTGTAAATGGTGGATTGGTAAGCGGCGATGTCGTTGGTTCAGGTGATCAAGACACGATTTGGTTACTGGATGGAGAAGTCTTAGGGAATGTTCTTTCCGATGATGGAATTGGTGCATTGGATGATGGCGCAGACCTTGTTGTACTCAATGGTTCCACAGTCAGAGGCTTCATTAGGACATTGGTCGGCGATGATGAAGTCAGGATCATAAGCGGAAGCACAACAGACGTTAGAACCAATCAGGGAGACGATTTAGTAACCATGTCTGGTGGTTCGATCCTGCAAGACATTCGAACTGGAAATGGGTCGGACACCGTCTATCTCGGGGGAGGAACCGTAGGCGGTGATGTTTTACTTCGTTCTGGTGCGGACACTTTAGTTCTGGATGGAACGATCGTCGCCGGCAATCTAGATTTAGTCACAGATCCCGCCAACGGGGACCTTGCGGGAGTAGATTCTGTCGATCTGAATTCCGGATCTTTTAGCGGAGACTTGCTCTTAGGGCTGGGATCAGACAGGGTAACGATTACATCTTCATATGATCTCAGCACAATATCGGGTACGTTGGATGGAGGTGACGACGTATTAACAAGCGATGGGTTTGTTGACCAATTGAAGCTGGAAGCCGTAAGCGGCTCACTCGCTGCCGAACAAATCACCAATTTCGAACTAGTCAGATTAGATGCGTCTTTTCTCGAGTTGACTGGAAACACGCTGACAACTTCATTGCAAGTCGGGTTAGGAGTCGTTGCGACTTCAGGCTCAGTCGTCGACATAAGCCACGGCGTAAACATCAACGGTTCCGTTACACTTGACAGCACCTCAACACTGTTAGCTGGCGGCAGCGGTTCCTCGACTTCAAAGTCAATTGCGGGATTGGTTTCATTGGAGCGAGGTTCCGTGGTTGATCTGTCCGGTTCGGCCCCCAAGACCGGTGACTCGTTGACATTGAATGGTGGTTTGAGAGGTTCAGGACAGTTGGTTCTGGATGCGGCTCTGGATGCCAGTGAAGCGTCGGACACGCTCGTTTTGGTTGGACCATTTTCTGGCAGGCCCGTACGCGTCACGGTCAACGACGTTGGAAATGGATTGGGCGCAGACACAGGGGATGGACCCGGTGCTGGGATTGCATTGGTAGATGCGTCCGGTGCAACTGGCGTATCGGAATCCAGTTTTGTATTGGAGCAAGGATCGCTTTTTGCCGGTCCTTTTCTCTACTCGCTGGACTATGAACCGGACCGCATTTTCTATCTTCAGTCAAAGCTCGTTGGGCAGGTTTATGGATACGCCGTATTACCTGTTTTGATACGGCCACGCTTTGATCACTTTCGCCACCGCTTGGGCCAGAAAAGGCTAATCTATAGCGGAGACGAAACAAAGGCGCAGCACGATGATTTTGCAAGCAGACAACCGGGGATTTGGATGGATGTCAGTTTCTTGCGCCAAGAGATCAACACAACGACAATTGATGCACCAACAGATTGGAACGAAAACCGATTAGAGATCGAAATAGGTGGTGATGCTTACGTTAACGACAATACTCTTGTTGGAGTTTCGGTTCATTACATCGACACCAACACATCGGTAGAGAATACTCTATTCAATACTGGGTCAACCATTGATGGTGACGGTTTTGGTCTCGAATTTTTTCTGTCGTTGTTCCCAGGAGATCAAACATATTTGGATCTACGTGCAAAGGGCACATTTTGGGATTTAACTGTCGCAGACACAACTAGACAGGTATCTCAAAATGTAGATGGCTTCGGATGGGGTTTGTCTGCCGAGATTGGCAAGCGCTTCTCAATGAATAAAAACACAACCGTTACACCCAGAGCCCAATTCTACTACTCTGAAGGAAAGTTCGACACCTTCACGGATAGCGATGGACTCACGGCACAGTCCGCAGGTGGCAACTTTGTCTTGGACACCGGTGTCTATTTTGAAAGGCAGTTAGCATATTCTGACCAAATATACTTTGACGCTAGTCTTCAGCACGAATTCGGATCACAACAAACAATCAACACTAATATAGGTGGCCTATCGAGTGGCCGTGAGGCGACGTGGGCAGAATTGTCAGCCGGCTACTATTTCGAGGCAAGGGACGGGTTCACCTTTTTTGCCGAAGGTACAGTCTCAACTAACGTAAGTGGCACATTCGGAAACAGCTTGGGTACCGAAGGAAGAATTGGGGCGCGGATTCTCTTCTAGGATTAGCGCAGCTCAATACGAAGTTCGAGAAAGATTAGCTAGAACCAAATTAGTCCCACACTGGTTGCCGGCAGTTATTGGAAAGGTTTTCTTTACTAGGTTAGGTAGATATGGCCCCTGACAAAATTTCAGTCTTTGCACGTATCATTGGCTTGCTTGTTAAGCCCTGGCACCTGTTCAATAGTGGAAATCATACCAGCTCAAAAAGTCAGCAACCAAGATGTTCCAGCGGTCGCGGAGCCACGCCCTCAAAGATGACTCAGAACGACCAATAGAGCATGAACCTTAAGATTATGACCTCCCGCTTTGTATGAAACTTAGGTTATGGACACAAAGGCAGTTGATGACGGTTGACCGATACGCCCCACTTGATATCCCGATCACAGGTCCCTTAGGTCAGTTCCATTTGGGAAAAGGTGACCTCCGTCTTTTATCAGACTTGTGCAACAAAGCCAGATTAGGCGCTATTGGAGCCGAGATCTTTGTTGAGGTTGGCGAAGGTTCCGACCCGCATATTCCGCACAAGACATCCCCGATATTACATACTACGGTTCTACGAAACACTAATTTGTAGCTAACGACAAATTCATCCTCAAATATGTCGAAGTAGGAGTAAAAGCATTGGCCAATGCCTGTTCGTCGTGAACGCAATAACGGGCGAACTTTTGAATTTAACAGCAGGCTACTTCCCACAGAGTTCCAGCAAGGTAAATTTGAGCTACATCTGTCGTGGGATCGATAAACAAGGGGTTGTTCCTGATTTGGAAGGGTTGCATCCAACTGCAGTGTTCGAACGTAGATGTCTTCAATTGGCTCTAACGAATTTCCCAAATAGTCGTAGACATAGTCTCCAACTGACAAATCTTCGACCATAGCCACACAATTATCGCTAGAGATCAATATCTGTGATCCAACACCGATCATGTTCCTAGGACTCAGCCGATTCATCACGTTATTCATTTGCCCTTCGTATTCCTTCCGCCCTGCACATCGCATCGGCGGTTGCAAGGTCCATATCGGCTGGACGGTCTATTGAACGGTCCCACATTACGATTTCGCGTGTGTAGAGTTGGCAAGTTACTTCGCCATGAGGTGTATCCAGTGTTACAAGTGGTGTTTCGAAGCTCATGATTGAAGGGAACGCACATCCAGAGACGAAAACGAAAATACAAGTCAAGAAGGTGGAGCGTGCTCTGAACATGTTCAACAGCTTTTCCCTATTTGTGGAGTGCCAGTTGAGATCGACGCTTTTGGGAGACGGAGCGGCCAAAAAGCGCAGAACTTCCGCTATCCCTACTACATGCGAAAGTTGTAGAATAACGGTGACCCACAACCTATTTGACATTCTGACAGACTAACATCAATCTGAATACCAATTGCAGTTTGAGTTACCCTCACAGCAACCAATTAGATTATTGTGAGTTAGGTGGCTTGGTATACGCAAGATATGACTTTCTACTTCCCTCACTTTGACATCCTATTAAACACTAAGCTCACTAATACTGAGCATGGAATTTCTGCTAGCAATCACGATTTGAAATACTTGATATCGGTCAGTTTTATTCCGGAAGCATCAATTTGGTACCAAACCAATACCAAGTAAATTCTGCTACACTTAGCCATTGTTATCACTGCTATCCAAGGAGCAAAGATACTTATGAATTAAGGGCTGTCAACTACGCACAAATATGCATCAAGTAACAACAAGGTAACTAATTGCGCCAATCATTTTTTATTGCTATTTAGAGTTGTACGAATTGGATAACCTTCCATGGTATCAGCATGATGCTATCTGAACAGGTGGCCTGGAAGTAATCTTTTGCAATACCAATCGATCAGAAATTTGCTTTAGAGCGGGATATCTATGCCGACTACGTTTGAAGTATTGTTTCTTGGGACAGCAGCCGACATAGATCCGACTGAAGGCAATTTTCTCGCTGAAAACGCCGCGATTTTGGTAGGCAGTAGTTTTGGGTCTCCTGCTGAACCCTTGGCCTTTGGAAGCCAAAGGACACTTTCTTCCGTAGATTTCTCCGGTGGATTTACTAATGCTTACGACCAAAACAACAGTCAATCCAACGATACGTTTAGCATTGATGGCGGATCGCCGCAGACATTCGACAGCCTTGCAGTTTTTAATGCGACAATTTCTTACACCGACGGTACCCCTGCAACGACGATTACCGCTGTCATTTTCCAAGACACCGACGGAAATCTCTATCTCGCACCCGAATTCACAAATAATTCTGACCAGACTGCATTGTTGGCTGGCCCGATCGAAAGCATAAGCCTTGACACACTTGTGAGGGCGTCTTCTGCGGGGTTGACTGGCAACCGTGCGGAAACAGATTTTCTTTGTTTATGCGCTGGCACAGCGGTCCAGACTGCGCTTGGAGAGCGCTGTGTGGAAGAACTAGACGTGGGAGATATGATTGAGACTCTTGATCACGGCCTCCAGCCCATCCGTTGGATTGGCCGCCGTTTCTTTGACCGAGACACTCTATGTTCCTTCCCAAAGCTACGACCTGTTCGACTTAAAGTAGGGTCGTTGAACAACAAGTTACCGAAACGTGATCTGCTTGTATCGCGCCAACACAGAATTCTTGTTCGATCCAAGATTGCCAAACGAATGTTCAACGAAACCGAAGTTCTGATTCCAGCGATAAAGTTGACCAGCTTGCCAGGCGTATTCGTCGAAGCCGAAATGGAAGCTGTCGAATACTACCATTTGCTATTCGACTGTCACGAGGTGATATTCACTGAAGGAGCTCCCACGGAAAGCTTGTTTACTGGACCTGAAGCGCTTAAATCACTTAGTGCTGAGGCGCGAGAAGAAATATTTGAAATATTCCCAGAAATTACAGATATTTATTATAGTCCAAAGGCAGCACGGTTCATTCCCAAAGCTGTGCAACAAAAAAAACTTGTTTGGAGACACACTGTGAATGAAAAACCAGTCATATAGCGACTGTATTTCTCAGGCGTCGGAGAAGACCTTTTTTGCTGAGGTTTGAGGAGTGCGTTTGCCGAATACTGACAAGGTCCACGTGCTGCTTGTTCGTTTAGAGGCGACTGGAGTGCAGGGGCTTTGTTGCACAAATCGGATGAAACGCGTGGTTCCCATTTCTGCGGACAGACTCATCCTACGGCCCCTGGGACAGGTTTGCCAAGAGCGGTTTAGTAGCTGAGCACGGCATTGCCGACTTGGAATTCCGCGATTTGCCGTTCGAATTCCCGCGCCATAAGACGCTGGCCCTACAACTTCAAGCGATGCATCTGGCTCTTGACGAGGCTTCGGCGGTGGCATCCGCTCCATCGTCGCCACAGAGCACCACCCAGGTATCGCGACGCATTGACCGCTTGACCGCCTCGTTCCGGGTGATGGGTCCTGGGCTTGTCGGCTTCCACGGCTTGACCTACTTGCGTGGCGGAATGATAGCGTGCGCATTTCGGGCGGCGATCTCGAGGCATTTTCGAGTGTCATAGGCACCATCGGCAGTGTCACTGCCGATGGCCTGATCAGGCGAGATTTGGATCTTAAACTCAGGCAACATCGGCGCATCACCAACGTTGCTGGTGGTGCGCTCGACGACCCAGACCTACAGTATTTCCTCGTCGATCCTGATGTGTAACTTACGCAATATTGGGTGTTTGGGGCCTCCGTGCTAGCGTGCGTTCCACTTGCCTTCACCCTCGGCCTTGATGCCGGTGCTGTTGATGAGGAGGTTCACGGGCTGGTTTCACCGCGATACGGCAGGCTCAGGTTCGGCGTCTTCTGGCGAGGGCAGAGGGTGCCGAAATCCAGCCCGGCCAGACGCGCAACAGGCTTTGCACGAACCCGGTTGTCTGCCTCAACGGCAGGCCGACAATACCTTCAAGGTCAAGCGAGTCTGGATTGCCGCATCGCTGAATTGTTGCTGCCGACCGCGCTTGCCGTTCGGCGGGGGCATCCAGATCATGCCCGGGTCAAATCAGATTAACAACGATCCCCTCTGCGTCGGTGCGTCACCGTAAGCCGACCAGTTCGTGGTCCTGAACTTCGTAAGGCCCCAACTGTTTAAGTGCCCGGCTATCACGCTGGATTCAAACAGTGAATCCCCGGTGGGCTTGTGCAACAAAGCCGGGAAATGGCTATTACTTGACGACCAAGGAAGCAATAACCGAAGACATCGTCCCGCAATACATCTAAAACTACATCGCTGATCCTACCGACACTTGCCGGTCGTAGTTCAGTTGCGAGCTCCGCTTTAGATTGTGATTGAATTTCGATTAGCTGATGTCGTGTCAAGAAAGTGGCTGAACCCAAATCCAACGGCACCTACTAAGAACCAAAGTATATGTATTATTCGTGACTGTTTACACCAATCGCCGCATCAAAGGTAACCCGAGACGCAGAAATGTCGGCAAAGTTAGTATTTGCCCACATCGCCAGTTGTTTCAAAACTTCAGCCAGGTTCGCGCCTCGGTCTGTCAGCTTGTACGTTACAGTGGTAGGCGGGCCAGGATCGACCATACGATCAAGATATCCATCTCGTTCCATGCTGCGAACGTTCTCTGTAAGCACGCGCGATGAAATGTCGCCAATAGCCCTTTTCAGCTGCCCAAAACGGAGTGGGCCGTTACACAAAGCGAAGAAAATCAAGACTTGCCACTTTCCAGTGGCCCTCGCGAGAACCTGCCGTATCGGACAAAGATCGACTTCATCTTTAGTTTGAGCCTGAATGATCACAATACCCGGTATCCTTGTAGTGCCTAGTTGACCTTTTCATAGGAATTAGTGGCAAAAAAGCAATTCACTTTTATTTGATGGGGGGAGTATCAGTGTGTTACGATCCGATGTTCAAAAATGTGAACCGCGCAAAGCTATAGAGTAGTATTTTGGCGACGTGTACGTCTAGCACATCCAGAAGTTGCAGACGCAAGAACGGATTGTATCGAGTATTTTGAACGCATAGCCCAAGAGTATTCTGGCAAGTTTACACCTTGTTAGTGGTCTGCCGCTGAGGGAAAGTGTTCATTGGTGCTACGTACCGTAAATCGCAGCAGCCAAGCGCTTACATTCATGCTGCGCAAGAAACGCTAGACTACTGCCGAGCAATGCTTGTTCAAGCGAGTTATTGGCACGAACAGAATACGGTTTCGGATAGATATCCTTGACGACCTTCTTGCCGTGATTCTGCTTGGTTCCGGGTTTCTGTCTCATCGCCTCTCCTTGGTGGTTACGATGTGCCAGAAACTCTTTCTTATCAAATCGACCTAAACTGTCCGGTTAGAGCTGACGTCAGACAATCCGTTTTGAGATAGCGCTCAAACAACGGG
This sequence comes from Ruegeria atlantica, assembly GCF_947495585.1. Lineage (GTDB taxonomy): Bacteria > Pseudomonadota > Alphaproteobacteria > Rhodobacterales > Rhodobacteraceae > Ruegeria > Ruegeria atlantica_G. Next base: position 8,468 of record NZ_CANLZK010000011.1, read on the forward strand.
GCAATTCAAACAATGAAGATTTTCTTTGGCCCCCTAATTCACAATGGGCACACAATTTTGCAATACCCAATCGACTATTGCAACAGATCCCTTTCGAAGTTTTTGTCAGGCTAACTTCTTTGTATTTATTGGTTATGGCAATGATACTTAGTTACCTTTTAGTGCGTAATTGACGTCGAAATAGGAAACGCTACGGTGGCCGCAATCACGGCAACACACATATCAGCAATTTGCCGCCAGCACTGGGAGCCGATAGCGATGACCGATAATTCAACTTTGGATTGGGTGGCGCAAAAAGCGCAAAACACAAAGAAGGCTGATGTAAGTTGGGTAAAAAATAAATGGCTGGATATTCCCTATGCCAGCCAATCAGAAGCACAGAAACTCGATATTTATCTTCCTGAAGAAGGAGGCGGCCCCTTTCCGGTTATTCTCGGCATTCATGGTGGCGCTTTCGCATTTGGAGACAAAACCGATGATGAGATGGAGGCACACATCAAAGGCTTGAAGCACGGTTTTGCTGTGGTTTCCATTAACTACCGCCTAAGTGGCGAAGCGCCGTTCCCGGCCGGCTCCCATGATGTCAAGGCGGCGGTCCGCTGGATCAAAGCGAATTCCGATCAGTACGGGCTTAATCCAGACAAGATAGCGTCCTGGGGTGGCTCGGCCGGCGGCTACTATTCGGCGGTGTTGGGCACGACTTCTGGTCTTGACTTTTTCGAAGACAAATCGATGGGTAACGCCGAACAGCCCAGCAATGTTCATGCATCAGTAGCATGGTTCGGTGCCTACGACTTAGTCGTATTGGGTGAACAGTTCAAAGAAAGTTCAGTGACGCCGCAAATCGAGCAGGATCCAAATGACCCGACCTCTCACAATTCAGAATTCATGGGGGGGGCATTAGCAAGTATCGCAAGAAAAGTCACTGAGGCCAATCCTGGAAATCACATCTCACGTGACACGCCTCCTTTTCTCATTCAGCACGGCACAGCTGACACCGTCGTGCCATTCAAACAGTCTACGGACTTTACTGAGAGGATGCGGTCGATCGTACCCGCTGACACCGAGGTCACGTTCGAGGCACTGGAAGGTCAGGGGCACATGGGCGACGGCTTTTACACCGACGAAAACCTAACGAAGGTCTTTGCGTTCCTGGAACGGCATTTGAAATAGCTCTGAAAAGAGACGAGGAGTAATATGAAAGCTGCATACATTATCGTCGGCTCTGGCCCGGCTGGCTCGGCCGTTGCCGCTCGTTTGAGCGAAAACCCTGAGAACACGGTGCTGTTGTTGGAGGCGGGCGACGAAAATAACAATGAGTTGGGGCGCGCGCAGGGTACCTTTGGTGCGTTGTGGGGCACTGACGCAAATTGGAATTATCAGTCGGTCCCCCAGACACACATGAACAATCGCGTTGTATTGGTTCCTCGGGGCAAAACCATCGGTGGCAGCAGTGCCATCAATATCGGTTTCTGGGCGCGCGGTGCAGAAGGCGACTATGACGGTTGGGGCGAATTGGGTCTGGACGGCTGGAACTTCGCAAGCGCACTAGAAATATTCCGGCGCGTTGAGAACACGGACCGTGGTGTCACCGATCCTGAATTCAGAGGTGTAAGCGGGAATGTCGTTATGGAGACAGCTGAAACCACTTCGATCATCGCAGACAAACTGCTCGATGCATTTGTAGAAGTCGGCCTCGGCCCCATAGCTGATACCAATGGAGCAACGCCTTACGCAACCTCCCGCGTACAAACGATCCACAAGGATAAGTACCGCCACACCATTGGCGATGATTACCTAACAGCAGAGGTGCGGCGGCGACCGAACATGACGCTTCTCACCAAGGCTTACGCAACCAAAGTGAACGTTGAAACAGGTCGAGCCGTTAGCGTGAGCTTCCGGCACAACGGAGAGGAGAAGATTGCCGAAGCCGAACGCGAAATTATCCTTTGCGCTGGCGCGATCAACACGCCCAAACTCCTAATGCTTTCGGGAATCGGACCCAGAGACCATCTTGAAGATCTGGGCATACCGGTCGTGCACGATGCGCCCGCCGTAGGCAGTAACCTGCAAGACCACCTCAACGTCGCCGTCAATGTCATTGCCGAGGCGGGCGTAGAAGGGTCGGCTCAAGCTGGCTCGGGCCCAGATGATATGACGGAATGGCGGTTTCAACGAACCGGCCCGGCAACCTATCTGGAGGGTAATGGCATCGGGTTCTTTAAGTTGAGCGAAGACGCCAACAAGCCGGAGTTCGAAATCATCCCCGCGTACAACCCGGTTTTGAATGATCCTCAGGGTGAACCGTACTTTAACCTTGAACCCGGCGACAGGCGGAGCGGCTATTCCATCAACATGGTTTTGCTACATCCAAAGAGCCAAGGAGTATTGCAGCTGGCGTCCGCTGACCCCAAGGACAACCCCGTCATTGATTTCAACTATTTCGGCGATGCCGACGATATGGACATGGTCGTCAATGGCTTTCGTGAGGTGTTGAAGATGACGCAGACGAAAGCCCTTGATCCGTACACCAGCCAAGTCTCGCCCAGCATCGACACCTCAGACGAAGAGTTGAAAGCCTTTGTGCTGGATAACGCCGGATCAGTGTTTCACCCCGTCGGTACAGCGAAGATGGGCAAAGACGATGATCCCAGCGCGGCGGTTGATCAGCGATTGCGCTTTAAGGGAATTATCGGCCTGCGCGTTGCCGACGCGTCGGTTTTTCCCACGCTCATCAGCGGCCATACCATGGCGCCAACAATCTATGTCGGCGAACAAGCGGCAAAGTTCATTTTACGTGGAGAATAGCTCTCGAGATCAACATTAAGCGAACCATCCGGTAACAAACGAAAACAGGCAATGCGTTTTCACACGCTAAGTCGAAGTCAGGAGAATCACATGGAAATCTGGGAAGACTTGATCCATCAGACAGGCGTTGCACCGGGCTTGTACGAGACGGATGTTACTCTGACGGGGGATACCGATCCTCTTTGTGACTCACCCTTTCGCCTGGTGGAAGGGATCAGCTCGATCCATGCGGCGATCGGCAGTGCAGCGGCGGGAATCTGGAAAATTCGTTCCGGTGAGTCTCAGTCTGTCGTCGTTGATCGGACGCAGGGCCTGCCTTCGATGCATAGGATTACCTACGTCTATCAAAATGGCACGCCCATTCAGCTTGATAGCTTCATAAACCCCACCGGCCAAAAGCACAAAACGAGAGATGGCCGCTGGATTGAAACAACAACGACGTTTTCGCATTTGGCCGATGGTGTTCTGAAGCTTCTTGAAACATGGAACGAGGTCGACGCTGTTTCGGACAAGATTCGTCAATGGGATGCCCAAAAACTGGAGGACGAGATGAGCGCACGCGGCTTATGCGGCGTCATGATCCGGACGAAGGACGAGTGGCGCCAGCACCCGCAGGGTCAGATACTTGCGACTCAGCCTGTTGTCACAGTGGAGAAGATCGCAGACGGCGATCCGGTTGAATTCAGCCCTGGGGGGGACCGCCCGCTTTCGGGTGTTCGCGTTTTAGATCTTACGCACGTCATTGCCGGCCCAATGATAGGTTGTACGCTGGCCGAACACGGTGCCGATGTTCTGCACATCGCCAAGTACGGAATGCCGCGCGTTCAGGTGAACGTTATGGACACCGGGCACGGCAAGCGCTCTGCCTATCTCAATCTGGACGACCGAACCCAATTTACGCGTTTGATGAAGCTGGCAAGAGAGGGCGATGTCTTCGTTGACGGCTATGCGCCTGGTAGCCTGGCCAAGCGTGGAATTTCACCCCAGCGACTGGCGGAAATACGGCCGGGAATGATCTATGTCTCCGAAAGCTGCTACGGAGAGACCGGTCCCTGGGGCGGGCGAAAAGGTTGGGAAAACGAAGGGCAGGCTTGCACGGGCATGATGACCGATCATGGGACGATTGACTCACCGTCATATGCGCCGCCCATGTACATCAACGACTACTCAACCGGTTATTTGGGCGCACTCGGTGCCATGGCGGCCCTGATACGGCGAAGCCAGGAGGGCGGCAGCTATCATGTGCGCGTCGCGCTGGCGAGAACATCCATGTGGTATCAGGATCTTGGCCGGGTTCCGGATGAGCAGCGCCGCAAATATTCGGGCCTGCTCGCGGAAGAAGTCAGCGAGTCCACCGTCTCACTGAACCTCGACAATGTCCGGATGATTGAAGCGTCCACGCCGTGGGGCCAGCTACGCCACATGGGACATGTTCTCGAGATGTCGAAGACGCCCCCCAGGTGGGAGCAACCGTCATCACCGCTCGGTTCGCACATGCCGGAATGGGTAAGCCATTCATAATCAAGGCTAAACGCGTCGAAACAGGAAGAGTTTTAAAATGAAGTTGAACCTAAGCGACGTTTCAAAATCGCTTTCATTCCTAATTGTTAGCAGCTCTCTGCTGAGCGGCGGTGCTTACGCTCAAAGTAGTTCGGCAAGAACGGATGACGGTGAGTTTAAGGTGATCGAGTTTCATGTTCATCCCCCTGATGTGCCGCTGCCGCTGAGATCGCCGGACAAAACCATCGCCTACATGGACGAGATGAACGTCGAGTTCGCAGTGCTCAATGGAGCTCCGGCATATTTGGAAGCGTGGACGAAAGCCCACCCGGACCGTTTTATTCCGGCGCTGCAATTTCCATGTCTTGATGGTCAGATAGCCATAACAGACGATCCCGCCATTCAATGTTTTGAGGGCAACAAAGTTTGGCCCGATCTCGGTTGGCTCGAGGGAGAGATCAAATCGGGTCGAATCAAAATGCTCGGTGAAATCAGTACTGAATACTTCGGGATTTTTGCCAACGATGCTAAGCTCGACCCTTACTACGAACTTGCAGTGAAATATGACATTCCAGTCCTTATTCACACCGGGCTGGGCCCGGAAGGAGGCCCAGCCTACAGATACAAACGCTCAGCAAACTATCGAGCTGCAACCAGTAATCCGATCTACATCGAAGATGTCATGCTTCGGCACAAAAAGCTGCGGATGGTCGTACAACACGCCGGGTGGCCGTATATCAGTGAGATGATCAATGTTCTCTACCACCATCCTGGCGTTTATGTCGACGTTGCAGCATTACAACTGACTGCCCGTAAAGAATATTACTATTTTCTCAAGCGTTTGGTTGATGCTGGATATGGTGAGAGAATTCTCTACGGGTCGGACTTTGACTGGGAAACCAAAAATGGCGTCGAAGCAATCTTGTCCGCGGATTTCCTGACCGATGAGCAAAAGGAAGATATACTCTACAACAATGCGCGCCGTTTTCTTCGCCTGGACAAATCCGACAAGGATCAGGACCAGTGAACCGTTGTGAGAATGTAGATGACCGTCCGATTGGGAGCAGCCGCATTCGTTCCTTGCTACACACTCGCCGAGACAAAACCGCGGCAAATCTTCTTGAGGGAGATATCATAGCGATCGCCAATGACCAGTTATTTACCGATCAGCTGTCAGAGCTTGCTAACGAGGGCAGAATTTCACGACGCTCATTCATGAAGTATCTGCTGGCGGCGGGCATGACAGGATCAGCGGGGCTTTGGGGTACGAGTGCCAAAGCCGCTTCTACATCCGGCGAAACGCTCTCACATGATGGCAAAGTATCCACCACCGTCGATCCGGGTAACTTGTACCGCCATTTGGTAAGCTTTTAACCTCAAAGACAAAACAATTTACGCCCGGAGACTGTCCGTTTCGGAACTTCCCTAAGTTGACTGCCTAACTCCGGAGCGATCACTGAAACAACTCGCCGCTCTCTAAACTCTGCAACAGAACCTAGGCGATGATCTCGCGCGGATAACGAACCCTTTCAGGTGCGGCGTCCGAGTCGGTATCTGCATGAGTGTGGCGTAACCCGTTCGGCACGCGCAAACAAGTTGGCAATGTCCAAAGTCGCTGTACCTGTGTAAGGCTGGCGTATACACGATGGGAAAACCTAACTGCGCGCCAGAAAAACCACTGTCATCCCCAAACCAACGACAATGACGATGCATCGGATCACATGTACCGGCAGTTTTTTTGCGAGTCTTGCGCCTACATATCCTCCAATTGTTGCGAGGATCATCATAATAGCGGCCTCTTTCAGGTAGACGATTCCGGCCAGTAGGAACGTCACGACAGAGGCTCCGGATAAGATGAAGGACAGTGCGTTTTTGAGCCCGTTCATCAGATTGATGTCCCGAAAACCCAAACCCGAAAAAAGCGCAAGCAGGACAATTCCTAATCCGCCGTTAAAGTATCCACCATATGTCGTGACGGCCAACGTGGCCGCGTTTCTGCCAACGGGGTTCGCTTTGCCATCACTTTTGGTCCAGCTGCGAATTTGCTTGTCGAACGCAAACAGCAGTGTTGCAAATAGCAAAAGCCATGGAACGATAAAACTGAACACCTCAGATGGCGTTATCAGCAAGAGTACGGCACCTAGGACCCCACCTAAGACTGATAACCTCAACAGGACATATAGCGCGCGCCTGTCGAAGGTTCGAATTTCGGAAAGAAACCCTGCCGCTCCGCTGAGATATCCCGGAAAAACCGCGACGGCGCTTGTTGCATTCGCCGGGATGGGGGGCACGCCGATGAACACCAACGCCGGGAAGGTTAGAAAACTACCTCCGCCAGCAATTGAATTCAAGACACCTGCAAGAAAAGCGGCGACCGAAATGATGGTGAGATCAAGCATTGCTCACCAGGTAGTCATGCGCAGATAAAGCGAATATATCGACAAGAGAGTAGAGCTCAGCCAGTATGATATATTCATCAGTTGTGCCCAGGTTATAGGCCATCAATCCGCAGACAACCACGGGTACGCCTGCGTAGCGATAAAGCCTGGCATCTGACGCCCCGACGCGCATGGTTACTGCCGGCTCTTGTCCCAAAACTTCAATACAGTTTTGACGCACCGCTTCGATTACTGGGTGATCCGGGGCGGTCCAGCTGGGTTCGTATCGACGTGAGATTTCAAGCTCAAGCCCATCAACTTCCTGACAGATCCGGGTCATCTCGGCCTCGACCTGCGCAACTGAAACGCCAACCGGCAGCCGTACATCACAGGTGAAGTCGGCCCTGTCGGCAACCAGATTTGACAACCTGCCGCCATCAATTGTGCCAAATGTAATTGTCACGCTCTTTAACACGTCAGTCTCGCCTTCGCCGGACATACGTTCGGATTTCTCTGACCATTGATCAATGAGCGGGACAACATTGTTGCCTGTGGTTTCAACCGGAAACGACCGCAAGGACTTGAAGCTGTCCATGACGGCGGTCAATTTCTCGATCGCGCTTTCCCCGCGGTGAACATGGGCGGCGTGGGTGGATTTACCTTTTGCCGTGACCTTGGCCCAGATCATCCCTTTCTCGCCAAATCTCAAGATGTGCGGGGACCCGACGTCGCCACTGATCATGGCATCACCTTTCGCGTGCGGAACGTTGTCGAGCAAATATTGAGTTCCCAATACCCCCATGGTTTCTTCGTCGCCGACAAATGTTCCCACGATTTCGCCAGGGAAGTCCGCACCGGTATCGGCAAGACATTTCATCGCCAATAGGCTGGCCGCGATGCCGCCCTTCATGTCAGAGATGCCCAATCCATAGGCCTTGTCGCCGTCCAATTCGCCTTTTGGATTGCGAGTCCAACCAGACAAATCGCCGGCTGGAAACGTATCCATATGCCCGTTAAAGATCAGACGTTTTCCGGGGCGATTTCCCCGGAGCCGGACGACAACATTATGCACTGGTTCTTCAGAGACAAAACGCTCAATCTCAACTCCGGGTATCGACGCAGCGATAGCTTCGATCTCATCCGCCATTGCCCGAACATCTCCTTCGGGCTGTTGGCTCTCGATTTTCACCAGGCGCAGAGTCAGATCAACGACCTGCTTTCGATTTTTGTCGAGCCAAAACCATATTTTGTTGCGTACTTTTGGCGCGGTAATATTGGCTTCCATTTTCACGCTTCCACCAGATCAGTTTGTTGATTTTTTTTCGCCCGGCGTCGCTGCATCAGAACTACTGCAGCGTAAGCCAGAATGCCGAAGATGTAGATGATTTCCTTTGGCATCCGACCGGACTGCTCCAGACCAACTGACGTGACATAATCGCCCCAGGTAACCCCAAGCTGTTCGGCAGGGCCATTAAATCCAATGTCAGACACAGCGGTACGCTCATCACTTTCGACCTCAACTGAGATTCCAACGGCCTCCAGCACATTGTCAGATGCATTTGGAACAGTTGCCGTGAACAGTTTGAAGCGATCCCCGTATTCGGTCTCTCTTGTGACATACAAGCGAACTTTCTGCCCTGCCCCAACCGAGATTTCGCCCGCCACAACCTGTGCCATTGGCACGTCTTCGTAAGCTGGGCTGAAGCGATCCAATACGAAGTCCGGGCGAAAGAGGCTGATCACGACAAACACCAGCAGGATTGCTTCGATGTGCTTGAGGCGCACGAACATCCACTGAAGTGTAAGCGATGAGAAGGCAAAGATGGCCATCAGAGACACGACAAAGATCATGAGTCCGTGCCAAACACTTTCAACGCCCACTAGCAACAGCTCAGGATTGAAGATAAAGACCACTGGCAAAATCGCGGTACGAATTGCGTATTTGAAGGACTGGATGCCCGTTTTCATCGGATCCGCACCAGAGATCGCCGAGGCCGCGAACGCCGCAAGACAGACCGGTGGCGTCGCATCTGCCATGAGCCCGAAGTAAAACACATAGAGGTGCACAGCAATCAATGGCAAAACCAGACCTGATGCGTTGCCGAGCTCGACCATTACGCCTGCCATCAACGAAGCAACGACAATATAGTTCGCCGTAGTCGGAAGCCCCATTCCCAGGATGATGCTGACGACGGCCACCAGGAATAACAATATGTAGATGTTGCCCTGAGACAGCGCTTCGACAATGCCAAGCATGGCATTGTTCAACCCAGTCGATGACACGATGCCGACGATGATACCTGCCGCACCAACGGCTGCTGTAACGGCCGTCATCGATTTTGCACCAGCAACCAACGAGTAGAATACAATTATCCCACCGGAACGGAGGCCTTTCAGGACCGACAATCGATGCTGACGCGCCAGGAGCACCTGCTGCAACATAATGATTCCGGCCATCATCATAATCGACCAGAATACTGCGCTACCTGGGCTCCAGCGCTTAACAAGTAGCAGATAGACGAGCATTCCGATTGGTATGAGGAAATATGCGCCTTCCTTGAATGTTTTTCCCATAGCGGGCAAGTCAGCCTTTGGCAGACCCACAAGGCCCATCTTCAGGCTTTCCAAATGCGAAATGTAAAACAGCGAGATATAGGCGATAAAGGCCGGGATCATCGCGTGCACAATCACATCGTAATACGATATCCCGATGAATTCAGCGATGATGAAGGCCGAGGCCCCCATGATCGGTGGCATGAGTTGACCGTTGATTGAGGCCGAGACTTCAATTGCGCCTGCTTTGTCTCCAGGAAACCCGGTCTTCTTCATCACCGGAATGGTAAACGCGCCGGTGGTAACCGTGTTTGCAATTGAAGAGCCTGAAATCATGCCGGTCAGGCCAGATGCCAGAATTGCGGCTTTGGCGGGCCCGCCTCGGTATTTCCCGACGGCGGCAAAGGACATATCAAGAAAGAACTTACCAGCACCTGCCGTGTCCATGAACGCGCCAAACAGCACGAACAGAAACACATAGCTAAGCGAAACCGCGATAGGGATGCCAAAGATCGCCTCGCTGGTGAGCCAGTTGTATCCGACCATCCGTGAGATGGAGACACCCCTATGAGAGATTATCTCCGGCATATAGGGACCGAACAGCGAATAGATCATGAAAACACCGCAAACGATTACCAGCTGTGTGCCGACCCCACGTCTTGTGGCCTCAAGCAACAAGAGCATCCCAACAGCGGACAGGATCACTTCGTATGGGATGCTAAACCCTAAGAAATCTATGTTTGCTAGGATACCGGCGCGCAGAACGATGCCGTCATAACCCAGATAGACGTATAAAGCGCAGGCCGCTGCTATGAGTGCCAATATCAAGCTGAACCATGCTTTTCCTCCGCGCTTTTCCTCGAATTTTGCCGGGAATAAGAGAAAGCAAAGGAACAATCCAAAGGCCAGATGGATCCCGCGTGCGGGCAGATCTACGAAGATACCCCAGCCAAGGGCATAAGGAATCGGCGAAGCGATCCAGAGTTGATAAAGGGACCAAAGGGCGGCAAGAGTGATGAAGGTTTTTGGCCAAGGCCCAAAATAGTCGCTGCGTTCTACCTTCAGCGCTTCATCAACTGCCGCTTGTTGCAGTGATTTCTCTGACATGGTGTTTTCCAGTTTGGAAGAGAGGTGGTCCCTGCCTGTTCAGCAGGGACCAGAGGGATCGAAGGGAGGGAGAGGTTATTCGATCCAACCTTTTTCACGGTAGTAGCGCGCTGCACCTTCATGAAGCGGCGCGGAATTGCCGTTGTTGATCATGCTTTCAGATTCTAGATTGGCAAAAGCCGGGTGCAGACCGCGAAAGTCATCAAGGTTCTCGAAAACCGCACGAACAACTTCATAAACGACGTCGGGATCGACGTTTTCATGTGAAACGATTGTCGCATAGCCTCCGAAAGTCGTGACATCTTCTTTCTGTGAAGAATAAGCGCCAGCAGGAATGTCCGTTGCAGCGTAGAATGGGCGCTCTTCGATCAGCTTTTGCTCTACTTCAGTGTTGAGCGTGACGATCTGTGCACCGCACCCTTCGGTCGCAACCGCGACGCCCGAGTTGGGCACGCCAACCACATAGGTAAAGGCATCGATGTTCCCGTCGCACAGGGCGTTCGAGTGCTCTGACGAGGTCATTTCGGTTATCAGGCCAAAGAAATCACGATCTGTGCCATAGCGCTCCATCAGCAATTCCGTGGTGCCACGTTGACCAGAACCGGGGTTTCCGATGTTCAGTTTTTTCCCCTCAAGGTCCATCCAGGATTTGATGCCGGAATCTGCCGCCACAATCAGCTGGAATGGTTCGGGGTGTACTGAGAACACCGCGCGAAAGCCTTCGTCGTTTACGACTTTGTCTGACGTTCCGTTGACTGCGTAATGTTGCCAGTCAGATTGTGACACGCCAAATTCGAACTCGCCCTGCGAAATCTGGGCCAAATTGTAAGTCGAACCATTGCTCGACGGAGCCGCACAACGGAAGCCATGCTTTCGGCCTTCTTTGCGGCCTTCAGCGGCTTCCTTGTGAATCATGCGACAGATAGCATTGCCTGCAACAAAATAGACGCCGGTCGGGCCACCTGTTCCGATTGTTATGAACTTGGTTTCAGCTTGTACTGATGCAGACACCCCAAGCGATACCATTGCTGCCAGTGCAGATGTTGTCAGCAGTTTCTTCATCTTTTCCTCCCGCGGGTTTTCCAGAAATGCTGAAAATTAACCGCAGCGGATCTATCCAATCTAATAATTTTAATTGCATCGTTTATAATCAAAATTTATAGTATTAGCCATGCAAGTTCGAGAAGTAGAGTGTTTTCAAGCCATTATGACGGCCGGTACAATGACGCGGGCTTCGCAACTATTGGGGATTTCACAACCTGCGGTTAGCAATACGATAGCCACGTTGGAGCACAGGCTGGGATTCAAACTGTTTCTGCGTAAGTCTGGGCGACTCCAGCCAACAGCAGAGGCACTAATCTTTTATGATGATGCCCAAAGATTGTTGGAAGCAGTGGAGAGGACAAATGAAGCAGCAACCCGACTGCGACAAAGGAAATCTGGTCACATAACAATATCTGCCTTCCCCGGCATCTCGATAAAGTTTTTGCCAAACCTCATCAGTAAGTTTTTGGAAGACCGTGAGCATGTGAAGATTCGCCTGCTTTCGCGCAGTTCACATATTGTGATTGAGCAACTTCCCAGCCAAATGTTCGACATTGCGATTGCAGAAAAACCCTCGCAATTTGTCGGTGTGGATGCTGAACAGTTCACATTCCATTGCCACTGCATTGTCGCAAGAGACCATCCACTCGCGAAGCTCGATGTGCTGACACCGAGGGATTTAGATGGTTGTCCATTTGCCGCTTTGTTCCGTGATCATATGACAACCTACCAGATTGCGAGAACATTTTCAGATGCAGGCGCACGATGGAATGTCGTCCTAGAAGCACAGTACTTTGTTTCGCTGATTGAATTTGTCAGGTCTGGGAATGCGGTCGCCCTTGTCGATCCGATCAACAGCCAGGGTTTCGACGAAGAGTTAGTCCGGATACCGTTCGAACCTGCAATTCAGTACCAGATTGGCGTTCTAACACCACAAGACAAACCCGTCTCAAAAGTTGCTGACGACTTTTTGGACTTGATGCGGGCGGAGTTGTTCAGTCGTTCATAAGCCCCTCAGCCGTCATGCGATGCAGCAGCGAACGGTGATGTCGCGTTTGACATAACCAACTTGTTTGCGCCTGCTGATCGGGTTACGCCCCACACATGCAGATACCGCATCAAGCGCCGGGCCTGCAAAGGTTTCGTTACCCACGCGAGATCTTCACGTTTGCGGTATGGGTCTATCATTGCATTGCACTCAGCACTCCCAGTTGTCGAAGATCATCTCGCTGAACGAGGCGTTACAATCTGTCAGGAAACTGCCTGGAATTGGGTTAACACTTTGGTCGGATTTTCGCCAATTGCATTAGGCGAGGCCGGTCAACAAATGGCAGCTGGACGAATTGGTCGTAGCGATCCACGGTCAGAATTGTTGGCTCTGGAAGGCAGCGGACATGATTGGAGATGCTCTTGATATTCTGAACTAGCCACGGCGGAATGCCAAGGCAGCCCAACGATTTCTAAAGCGGTTGATTTCGCAATTCGGTGAACCCCTTGTTTTGATAACGAATAAGTTGGGAAGCCAATTCAAGCCAATCCGCGATCTTATGCCGGGCGTGGATCATGGTGCCCATATAGGTCTGAACAATCAGATCGAAAGTTCACAGAGGCAACCCAGAAAGCGAGAGAAAAATGATGTGGCGCATCAAGTCACCAAAATAGGTTCAGAGGCTTTTGGCCGCCCACGACTAGATCTCCACTGTCTTTCGCCCCGCCGCCTCATACAGTCATGTTAGATCCGGTGCTCTCAGCTTGTGGATGGACTGTGCCTCAGAAATGACCACATGACATTCAATAGCCTCAACATTTACAAACATGAATAAGCAAGTTGGAAAGCCCGTTCATTCCATCGGCACCTGTCGGCGTGGTTCACCGAAGAAGCGATAGGGTGGGTCTAGTTTTGTGTAAGTCTGGCGGTAGAGTTGAGCACAATGCCGCACCTTTTTCTTCGAACCTTAATATTCCAGTTCAGTTGAGCAGATCCGCGAATAGCGGGTACCGCCCTTCGGCGATTCGGCTTTGGTTTACCGTGTAACGCGGGTAACTTCAGCTGCGGAAAGTCAAGAGAGTTCAGATGGTATCGGGATGAAATTGCAAAGGAATTCTCTTTGGAACCGCCGGTGCTAAAAAAAACCTTGAAAAATAAGTTCAGGAGTGTGAAAAAAAGTTCATGATTGTGAAACAAGTTGATCACTTGCTTACGCTGTTCGAGCTGTTTGCGCAGGAAAAGAGACCGATGACAATGACACAACTATCAGGTGCGTTAGGGTTGCCAAAATCCAGCACACATAATCTGATTGAGACCTTGTCCACTCGTGGGTATCTATATGAGGTTCGTCAGCGTGGTGGGTTCTACCCCAGTCGCAAGTTGCTTGCGACTGGTGAGGCTATAGCCGTCGGTGATCCTGTCACGGCACTGATTAACGAATTCCTTGGAAAAATGGCGTACGAAACCGGCGAAACCGCATTGCTTGCGTCTCAGGTTAAGGATGACGTGATTTATCTGGCGGTTGCGGAGTCTCGGCAATCAATCCGCTATTCTGCTGAAGTAGGCAGCCGTAGACCGGTATATGCCACATCTGGAGGCAAGGCGATTTTGTCAACCTTTCGCGGCCAGGAATTGCATGAGGCATTGCAAGGAATCAAGTTTGCCGACTTGCGCGAAAACACGATCAGCGATCAGGACACGCTAAAAAAGAGGATCGAAGAGGGGCTCTCACAAGGATTTTTCTTGAACCTCTCGGAATACACACCAGACGTGACCGGTATTGGTGTCCCGATCGAGGTTGAAGGCCGTCAGCTTGGTCTCTCCGTAGCGGGGCCAAACTACCGTATGGAAGGCCGGTACCCCGAATTTGCCAAATGCCTGCACAAAACTGCGGATGAGATTGTGAAAGCACTTCAATCTGCAGGATTGAGCGCGAGATATCCGTATAAGTCCCAATGACCGAAATCCATACAGGAACAGCTATTATGACTGTTGATGTAATGAACCTTTTTATTCGTGAGTGTGACGCTGAAGTGTATGAGCCTGCAGGCCACACCGGTACATTTAACCGTCGTTTAGTTGGTCCCACACAAGGGGCCAAGCATCTGGAAGTCGTGATCGGCACCATTGATCCTGGCCAAGGCGCGTCCCCTCATTTCCATCCAGGGATTGATCAGTTTTGTTACATGCTAGACGGCGAGGCGGAAGTTACCATCGGTGAAACCAGGCGTGTGATAAAACAAGGGGAGAGTTGCTTCTTTCCCGCCGAAATGCAGCACATCTTCGTTGCCAAAGGCGTGAAACCCATTCGCGTCTTGGTCGTATACGGCCCGCCTTACGGCGAAGGTGCGCGCGTCGACTTATGACGCATTTCAACGGATGACTTAGTCCACAAGCACAGGGCGAGGAGGCCCAGATTCCATGAAAATCACAACCTCTTTCAAGGCTGCGGCAGCGGCCCTGCTAATTGCGGCCTCAGGCCAGGCAAAAGCCGAAACAGTTTCATTTGCAGACAGCTTTCCGCTGGAGCACTATTTGTCGAAAGAAGGCATGGTGTTCTGGATGAACCGAGCCGAAGAATTGTCTGGCGGCGAAATCGATTTCCGGCACTTCCCGGCTGGCCAGTTGGCCAAGGCTAAAGGCATTCTGCAAAAGGTTCGCGATAATGCGGTTCAAGCCGGTTATGTCGGAATTGGTTATGTCAGCGACCGAATGCCCCTGAACGGTGCATCGATGATTGCGGGCATGACGGGTGAATCGCTGCCTGGCAGTAAAGCCTATTGGAAGCTAGTCAAAGAAGGCGCCCTGCGTCACGAGTTTGACGAAAACGGTGTCGTACCACTGTTTGCAGCCGTGTTGCCTGCTTATCAGCTGGTGCTGGCGGGTGAGCCAATCTCGTCCACTGACGAGTTGAAGGGCAAGAAAATCCGTTCATCAGGCACTTTGAACCTGGCGGTTGAAGCGTTCGAAGGAACACCTGTTTCGCTGCCTGCGCCTGACATTTATCTGGGTATCCAGCGTGGTACGCTTGACGGTTCGCTGCTGCCGCCCGGCAGTGTGAAGCCTTACAACCTGCAAGAAGTCATCGGTTCCACCAGCACCAATGGTTCATTCGGAACATTCGCGATCACCGCCGTGATGAATGCCGATGCGTTCAACGCGCTGAGCCCCGAGCAACAGGCAGCTTTGGTCCAGGCGGGTGATGAGACCGTTGAACATCTGGGAACCTATCAGGACGGCAAGGTCGCAGAAGCTCTGCAGGAGTTCCGTGATCTTGGCATCGCAGTCTACGAATTCGATGATGCAACGCTTGCGTCGCTCGAGCCGATGATGGCGTCGGTCAAGGCTGCCTGGGTCGCTCGGATGGAAGAGCGTGGATTGAACGCGGCCGAGGTTGTGTCTGAATTCGAGGCAGCTGTTGCTGCCGCCGAAAGCAACTAAATCTCCCCAACTGGTGCTGCGCAAAATGGGCGGCACCCTTTTCAGCCGAGACAAAGGATTTGAGGATGCTCAGGGTTTTTGAGAAACTTGAAAATGCGCTTAGCTGGATTGCGGGGCTCTCGGTCTTTGTGATGATGGTTTTGGTCAGTGCCGATGCCATCGGACGCTATGCCTTTAAATCGCCACTGACATTCCAGTTCGACTTTACCACGTACTATCTGATGGTGATTGTTGGTGTTCTGGCGTTGTCCTGGGGCGAACGCAACGGTGCCATGATCAAGATTAACGTTGTGACCCGGTTTCTGCCTGAGGGGCTAAAAGGCCCACTCTACGCATTTAACAATCTGCTCGCAGCGTTTGTCTTTGCCGTGATGACACAGGCGTCACTTAAACGCACGCTCGAGACCATGTTCGATGGTGATGTCATTTTTGGGGTCATCGACTGGCCGGTCTGGCTGTCGTTGGTCTGGGTGCCGATTGGGGCCGGGGTCCTGACTGCGCGCTTGCTTATCAACGCCGTTCAATACGGCTTTTTGGGCCGCCCAGTGATTGCCGGCAGCCACGAAGACGAGATGTGAGGAACAGGGAAAACCATGGAAATTTTTATCGGCGTTGCCGCTCTTATCCTGCTGATCGTCCTCGAAATGCCGATCGCGTTTGCTCTCATGACCTCAGCCGTTCTTGGGCTGTGGATCACAGGCGGAGGCCCATTGGTTACCAGCTTTCTGGGTGATGTCCTGCACGAAGAAAGTGCAAATTACGTATTGCTGACGGTTCCAATGTTCGTTCTGATGTCGCAGTTCATGGCCAAGTCAGGAATGGCACGCGACATTGTTGTTTGTTGTGACTTGTGGCTGGGCCGAATTCGCGGCGGTCTGGCCGTGGCCTGCGTTATGGCCAGCGCGTTCATGGCGGCCGTGATTGGATCAAGCACCGCATCCACCGCTACCATGTCCACAGCGGCCTATCCAACCATGCGCGAGGTCGGGTATTCCGACCGGCTGTCGGTTGGTGTTATCGCGATTTCGGGAACTCTGGCCATCATGATCCCGCCGTCTATAATCCTAATCATCTACGGCATTCTCACCGAGGTTTCGATCGGCAAACTGCTGATCGCCGGCGTCGGTCCGGGCCTATTGACGATCGTTGGTTACATTACTGCGATCTTGGTAATGGGCGCGATGAATCCCGATTCCGTTCCTGCCCGTCCGAATTTTGATCGTCCAGCTGCTGTTGCCTCGATCCGGACTGTCTGGCCGGTGTTTCTGTTGATGACAATTGTTATCGGCGCTCTTTACAGCGGCATCGCGACTCCGACCGAAGTGGGTGCAATTGGCTCGTTGTCGGCGCTGATCATCGTGTTGGTCATGAAGCGGCTCCAGGGTGACGAATTCCTGAACTCGCTGACCGAAACCGTGCGCACCACAGTGATGATCATTGCGATCATTTCCGGCGCGTTGATGTTCGGCTATTTCCTGACGTTGACCCAAGCAACGCAAAATCTGTTGGATGCGATCCGCGACGCCGGAATGCAACCCTGGACCGTGATGATCATTCTGGTGTTCGTCTATCTGATCCTGGGAATGCTGATGGACCAGCTGGCCATTCTTGTACTGACGGTACCGGTTACATTCGCTCTGATCTCGCAGCTTGGTTTCGATGGCATCTGGTATGGCATCATCATCACCAAAACTGTTGAGATCGGGTTGGTAACACCACCTCTGGGCTTGAACATATTTGTCGCCTCCAGCCTTACCAAGGTCCCGGTCGGAGAGTGTTTCAAAGGTGTTGCACCGTTTATACTGGTCGAGATCATTATTCTTGCTCTGCTTCTCACCTTCCCACAAATCTCGTTGTTCTTGCCCGGTCTGATGGATTGAGCCAAGGCAGACAGGAGACAAAATCATGTATGATCTATTAAAGGGCGTTCGAGTGTTGGACCTGACAGCCGTGGTCCTTGGTCCGCTTGCAACTCAGTATCTGGGCGATTTCGGGGCTGATGTTATCAAGGTCGAACCGCCATCAGGTGACATCTTCCGCCAGGTTCGGCCTGCCCGGTCTGATGCAATGGGCGCAGGCTATCTGAACTACAACCGTAACAAGCGTTCGGTATCGCTGAACCTCAAAAGGGAAGAAGATCGCGAACAGTTCATGACATTGCTGGCCGAAGCGGATGTCCTGGTTCACAATATGCGTCCAGGCGCGGCCAAGCGTCTGGGGCTTGATCCCGATACCATCAGCAATGCCTTTCCAAGCCTCGTTTATTGTGTGGCTGCTGGATATGGAAGCATGGGCCGCAATTCGGAACACCCCGCCTATGACGACATCATTCAAGCGGCTTCGGGTGTTGCGCATCTGAATCGCAATCAGAATGACGAGCCGCGGTTCCTGCCGACCATAATCTGTGACAAAGTCGGTGGTATGCACTTGGCAATGGCGGTTCTTGCCGGCATCGCGCATCAGGCCAAAACCGGCCAGGGCTGTATCGTCGAAGCCCCCATGTTCGAAGGTTTGGTGGCGTTTTTGATGTCCGAGCAGCTCTCGGGCGAGACCTTCCGGCCGGCAAAAGGTAGTGTGGGTTACGAAAGGCTTCTTTCTCCGCATCGCAAGCCGTTTCCGACCAAGGACGGTTTTGTCGGTGTGCTGCCCTATAACGGCAAACATTGGGCGAGCTTTTTGAACTTTGTCGGGCGCGGGGATCTGGCCCAGGCTGACTGGGTCCAGGATTCGGCCGCGCGAAGCGAGAACATCGGCAAGCTTTACGCCATAGTTGCCGAAAAGATGCCCGAGCGCACGACTGCGGACTGGCTGGAGGTTCTGCGCGACCTCGACATTCCGTGCACACCGATCAATTCGCTGACCGACCTGTTGGAAGATGACCACCTTTCCGATGTCGAACTGTTCCGCGAAATCGAACACCCGAGCGAAGGAAAACTTCGCTCGATTCGTTCTCCGTTCTGGGTCCAGGGCGCCGATGAACATCCAGATGCGCCGGCGCCGAAGCTGGCAGCTCCTGGTGAGGCCATTGCTTGGTGGCAACGTAAGTAATTTGGAGTATCTGAAATGTTGAATGGAAAAACGGCTATTGTGACCGGATCGACCAGCGGGATTGGCCTTACCATTGCGGAAAGCCTTGCCGAACAGGGCGCAAACATCGTTTTGAACGGCATCGAACCTGCCGCGCAGGTCGATCCTGTTGTTCAGGGGCTGAAGGAAAAATGGGGTGTCGGCGTTCAGTTCGACGGTGCCGACATGCGCGATCCTGCGCAGATCGAGACGATGGTATCCGGTGCCGAAGGAGAATTTGGCTCTGTCGATATCTTGGTCAACAACGCGGGTATACAGAACGTGGCCCCCGTCGATGAGTTTCCGGTGGATAAGTGGGATGCGATCATCGCCATCAATATGTCTTCAGCATTCCACACAACGCGCGCTGCACTGCCAGGAATGAAAAAGCGTGGCTGGGGGCGGATCATCAATCTGGCATCGGCGCACGGGCTTGTCGCCTCACCTTTCAAGTCGGCATATGTCGCGGCCAAGCATGGCGTTGTAGGCCTGACGAAGACCGTGGCACTGGAGGTGGCCGAGCAGGGCATCACGTGCAATGCAATCTGCCCAGGCTATGTCCGCACTCCGCTGGTCGAAAAGCAGATCCCCGCTACTGCCGAAGCACGGGGCATTACCGAGGAGGAAGTCATTCGTGACGTGATGCTGGCGGCCCAGCCCACCAAGCGTTTTGTTGACACATCTGAGTTGGGAGCACTTGCCGTGTTTTTGTGTTCCGAAGCCGCGTCGTCCATGACGGGATCAGCCCTGCCCGTGGACGGTGGTTGGACGGCGCACTGAACGGTGAAATCACATGGTTGACAAAGTCATATCCGCTACGGCTGCAGCTGCTTTGATTAAGTCCCGTGATACCGTGACGACCTCGGGATTCGTCGGCATCGGTGTTCCTGACGAGCTATTAAGTGCGCTGGAGGACCGGTTCTGCAACACCGCTGAGCCTCGCGATCTGACGTTGTTCTTTGCTGCGGGGCAGGGCGATGGCGGGTCCCGTGGCCTGAACCGGCTGGGATACGAAGGTTTGCTGAAACGCGTGATCGGTGGCCATTGGGGCCTGATCCCTAAAGTGGCAAAGCTGGCGTTGGAAAACCGGATCGAGGCCTACAACCTGCCGCAGGGCGTCATCAGCCAGATGTTTCGCGACATCGCTGCTGGTAAGCCCGGAACGCTGACACATGTTGGTCTGGATACGTTCGTCGACCCGGCGCGGGAAGGCGGACGGATCAACGAAATCACCACCGAAGATCTGGTCGAAGCGGTAACCTTGGCTGGTAGGGATCTGCTGTTTTACCATGGAATGCCGTTGAATGTGGCGCTGCTGCGTGGCACCACCGCAGACTCGCTTGGCAATGTCACGATGGAGCATGAAGCGCTGTCGATCGACAATCTTGCACAGGCCATGGCCGTCAAGAACTCGGGAGGGGTGGTGATTGTTCAGGTCAAACGCCTAGCCGCAGACAATTCCCTGAACCCAAGAAACGTTGTGTTACCCTCGGCCTTGGTCGATGCCGTGGTTATGTCCGAACCGGAAAACCACGTTCAGACCTATGCCACTGTCTATTCGGCGCAATTTGCCGGTCAGGTGCGGGCGCCTATGGGCGAGGCAAGCCCGGTGCCGTTGGACGTGCGCAAGATCATCGCGCGGCGGGCAGCATTCGAGCTGCCGATCAACGGGATTGTCAATCTGGGCATAGGCATGCCCGAAGGCGTGGCCGCAGTTGCGCGGGAAGAGGGGCTGTTACGGCATGTGACCCTGACCGCAGAACCGGGCGTGATCGGCGGCGAGCCGGCCTCGGGCCTGGATTTTGGGGCGGCGATCAACACCGATACCATCATTCCACAGAACAACCAGTTTGATTTTTATGATGGTGGCGGTCTGGATCTTGCTGTTTTGGGCATGGCCGAGGCAGATGCCAATGGAAACGTCAACGTCTCGCGTTTTGGCACCCGGCTAGCGGGCGCTGGAGGGTTCATCAATATCTCTCAGAATGCGCATAAGGTTGTCTTTGCGGGAACATTCACCGCCGGGGGGCTGAAAATCGGCCTGCTAGACGGACGGCTGTCGATTCTTCACGAAGGCAAGGCCCGCAAATTCAATCATTCGGTGGCCCAGGTTACGTTTTCTGGGTTACGCGCGCAGGCGCAGCAAAAACCTGTTTTGTATGTGACCGAGCGTTGCGTTTTTGAGTTGACCCAAGAAGGGTTGACCCTGACCGAGATCGCACCTGGAATAGATCTGGAACGGGATATTCTTGGTCATATTGCGTTTGATCCTCTGATCCGGGATCTCAAGGAAATGGACCCGCGTCTGTTTCTTGACAGACAGATGGACCTGCGTTCGGAACTTTTGCATCTAGATCTGCCATCGCGCATTGGTCTGGATGACGAGGGTAAACGATTGTTTATCAACCTCAGCAAGATGCGGATCAAATGGCCCGCTGATGTTGAGGCAATCTGCAATCGTGTCACCGAACTATGTGCCGGACTAGAGCAGTCCGTCGAAGCTATCGTCAACTATGATGACACGGTAATAGACGAAGATATCGAAGGCAGCTATGCCGCGATGGTTCAGACTCTCGAAGCTAAGTATTATCAGACTGTTACCCGATACGCGAACTCTGCCTTCATGAGAGTGAAACTGGGTGAACGGCTTTTCCCGCAAAGGCAGCCTCACATTTTTGAAACCGCCCAGGAGGCGCGGAACTTCCTTGGCGACCAATCAAAAAGCGAGGGCACGCCATGAGCGAAAAAGTAACGATATTCGAGATGGGTCCACGAGATGGACTGCAGAACGAGAAATCCTTGATCGATACAAAGGATAAGATTCTCCTGGTTGATATGCTGAGCGATTGTGGGTTTCAAAAGATCGAAGTAACCAGCTTTGTCAGCCCCAAATGGGTGCCACAGATGGCGGACTCGGCTGATGTCATGGCCGGTATCAATCGAAAACTCAACATTTCCTACGCGGTCCTGACACCAAATTTACACGGTTTGGAGGGGGCAGTGGATGCAGCTGCCAATGAGGTGGCGATATTTGCCTCGGCGTCCGAAGGATTCAGTCAAAGGAATATCAATTGTTCGATTGCCGAAAGCCTTGAGCGCTTTTCACCGGTCATGGCCAAGGCCCTTGAAATCAAATTGCCGGTGCGCGGGTATGTGTCCTGCGTGACGGATTGCCCCTATGAGGGGCCAACCGATCCGGCGAAAGTTGCCAAGGTGGCAAAGACTCTGACCGACATAGGATGTTACGAGATCAGTTTGGGTGACACAATCGGACATGCGACACCTGAAAGTTTGTCGCTGATGCTGGATCACGTGTTGGACGTTGTGCCCGTCGGCCAGTTGGCCGGGCATTTTCACGACACCAAGGGAATGGCCCTGAGCAATATCGAAACCTGCCTGGACCGGGGCATTCGAGTTTTTGATTCTTCTGTCGGCGGATTGGGGGGCTGCCCATACGCTCCGGGCGCCAAAGGAAACGTCGCCACCGAACAAGTCGCTAACTTGATGGCACAACGCGGGTTTGAAACGGGGCTTGATGAGTCGCGGCTGCAACAAGCGGTCCAATTTGCCAAAACTCTAAGGAGCGTCGCATGAGCAATTACGAAACAATTGCATTGGTAACCGATGACAGAGGCGTCGCATATGTCACGCTGAACCGACCTAAAAAGCGCAATGCACTGTCTGCTCAGATGATTTGCGAGCTGACAGATTTGGCAAATACCGTGGGGGCTGATTCCAAGACACGCGCTATGGTGTTGTCTGGTGCGGGCGATGTGTTTTGCGCAGGTGGCGATCTGGGATGGATGATGGACCAGATCAAGGCCGATCGCGAAACCAGGATGCGCGAGGCGCGCAAGCTGGCGGAAATGCTGAATGCCCTGAATGAGATGCCCTCCCCCCTGATTGGAAGGTTACACGGCGGTGTTTTTGGTGGCGGCGTCGGTATGGCCTGCGTCTGTGACGTCGCGATTGCGGATCAGTGGACAAAATTCGGGCTGACCGAAACTCGTCTGGGCCTGATCCCGGCGACCATCGGCCCCTATGTGCTGGCGCGCATGGGAGAAGGCATGGGGCGTCGTGTGTTCATGTCAGCGCGCATCTTCCGCGCGGATGAAGCCAAAGCGCTTGGCATCGTTGCTGAAGTTGCTGAAACCGGGGCGCTGGATGCCGCGGTTGAGGCGCAGGTTGCGCCCTATCTGTCTGTGGCGCCCAAGGCGGTTGGCTCGGCAAAACGTCTGGCTCGGTCTTTAGGGCCTCGGATCGATACTGAGGTGATCGATGACACAATCACACGTCTGGCTGACATCTGGGAAGGTGCCGAGGCGGCGGAGGGTATTGATGCGTTTCTGAACAAGCGCAAACCGGAATGGGCCAGCTGAGCCACGCAGGATGCGTTATCAATACCGGATATCACGCCAACACTGTTGGGGATTTCTAAATAACAACATGAATTCAAATTGTTAACTATCATCCAATGCTGAATGTAGAAAGGTGAGTAGAATGAACCAAAGACTGAATAGGCTGGCACGAGCGGTTACCTTCAGTGTGACCTTAGGTGCGACTCTCGCTGCAAATACGGCGGCTGCCGAACCTGTTGAACTGATCTTCAACAACTTCATTCCGACGGCTGCACCGCTTTATTCAAAGGGCCTGGAACCTTGGGCGCGCGAAGTTGAGGCCGCATCAAATGGGACGTTGAAAATTACTATTCCGACGTCTTCGTTGGCACCGCCGCCACGGTCCTTTGATATTGTTGAAGACGGTGTCGCTGATATCGCGATTGCCGCAGTCGGTTTCCGGGAAAAGCAGTTTCAACTCAACATGGTGTCCAACATCCCACTGAGTGCTGAAACCACCAAAGGCGCAAGCATCGCTGCGTGGGAAACACACCAAAAGTTTTTTGCCGATGTCGGTCAGTGGGAAGAGCTGATTCCGCTCACAATCTTTTCGCTAGGTGATCAGCAGATCTTTTCGAACACCCACCCCATTCGGTCGATCGAAGATTTCGATGGCTTCAAGATGATGGTTGAGGGCAACGAAAGAACCACCACGGTTCAGAACCTTGGCGCATCGCCTGTCGGTGATGCAGGTATCAAAATGTTCGAGCTTATTTCGGGTGGCGTTGCCGATGGCATCCAATCCGCTGTTGGGCCTGCCGCAATTCTGGGGATGGTCAATGCAACCAAGCATATCACCGTAGTCCCCGGTGGCATGGGCCGCAGCCCCTTTGTGATCTTCATCAATCGTGAACGTTTCGAGGAATTGCCCGAAGACGCCCAGAAAGCGCTGATTGAAACAAGTGGCGTGAAATTGGCCGGAAAGCTCGGCGCAATCCTGGACGGGACTGATGCCTATGGAATGAACAAGTTCAAAGAAGCTGGAATAGAAGTCGAGGACGCTTCTGCTGAACTGATCAATGCTATCACCGAAGCCAGCGCGCATCACGAGGCAGCCTGGATCGAACAGGCGAATTCCATGGGGATAGACGGAACCGCCGCTTTCGAGTTCTTTCGCAAAAACGCGGAATCGAACAAATAAGCTAAGTGAGTTTTCCGACCCAGCGGTACCGCCGCGGGGTCACAATCGTGATTGGATTATGCTCCATGGATAATCTGCAATACACATTGAAACGCTTGTCTGATTTTCTGACGGGTATTTTGGCAGTATGCGCTGCAATCGGAATTTTTGCACTGATGGCGTTGGTCTTTGTCTCGGTGTTTTTCCGCTACGTTCTTAACCAACCTATCATCGGCACCGAAGATCTGATGTCGCTGATGCTGGGGATGACGATCTTTACTGCGTTCCCGACCGTTACGCTTTCCCGGGGTCATATCGCGGTTGATCTTTTGACTGGTCCTTTCAAAAAAGTCCCTACAATTGACCGAATTCGCCTGATCGCCATTGATGTCGGCGTCATTACGATGATTGGCTTTATGGCCATGCGACTTTGGGACCAGGCGGTCCGATACCTAAAACGGGGCACAACATCCAATGCTTTGGACTTGCCTTTGTACCCCTTTGTTTACGCTTTCACCACCCTTTTGCTCCTTACAGCCGTGCTTTTTGCACTTCGGGCTATTCGGGATCTTGGCGGAAAATCCGGGACAGGTGAGATGTCGCTATGATCGAATTATTAATCGCAATTCTAGCACTGCTGATTATTGCCGGTATCGGCTTTCCGCTGGGTGTCTCATTGTTGTTTGTCGGCTATGTCGGTTTTGCGCTGGTTCACCCACGCGGCTTTGATGCCGCCGGGACTGTTGCTGGGCAGCAGATTCTGGAACTGGCTGCGAACCACCAGTTTGCAGTGCTGCCGCTTTTCATTCTGATGGGTGTGCTCGTAACGCGCTCGGGAATATCCGATAGCATGTATGACTGTGCGGCCAAATGGCTGGGCCATCTGCGCGGTGGGTTGGCATTGTCCACCGTCGCGGCCTGTGGCGGAATGGCAGCGATTTCAGGGTCATCGCTTGCAACTGCGGCCACCATGACCAAAGTCGCAATTCCGGCGATGCGCAAATACAAATACGACGATGCCTTTTCAGCCGGAACCGTGGCGGCCGGTGGTACCATCGGCATCCTCATTCCACCATCCGGCGCGCTCATCATCTACGGGCTTTTGGCCGAGGTGGACATTGCACGGTTGTTCATTGCCGGATTGATACCTGGACTGATCTCGATCCTTCTTTATTTTGTCGCAATTCAGGTCGTGTGCATCATCAAACCGGATTGGGGGCCAAGAGGTGAAAACCAGCCGCTGCGCGAAAAAATCTTTGCACTTAAAGACATCTGGAGTGTTTTGACACTGTTCGGCGTGATC
This sequence comes from Ruegeria atlantica, assembly GCF_947495585.1. Lineage (GTDB taxonomy): Bacteria > Pseudomonadota > Alphaproteobacteria > Rhodobacterales > Rhodobacteraceae > Ruegeria > Ruegeria atlantica_G. The sequence continues at coordinate 34,173 of NZ_CANLZK010000011.1, forward strand.
ATGGGTGGGATTTTCTTTGGCGTGTTCACTGCATCCGAGGGCGGTGGCGTCGGCGCCGGCGGAGCGCTACTGATCGCGGTGATGCGTCGTAAGATGAGTTGGTCCACCCTTTTTGAAAGCCTGCTAGAAGCCGGAAAACTGACAGCGACCGTGTTTGCAGTTGGCTTTGGTGCATTGATGTTGAACCAATTCGTCAACATGGCCGGTGCCCCACAGGAAATTCTCGCCTTTATCACGCAGTTGGGGATCGGTCCCTGGGGTACCGTGATGGTGATTTTGGGATGCTACGTTGTTCTGGGCATGATCGTTGACGGCCCTGCAATGATTTTTCTAACCGTGCCGATTTTTGTGCCATTGATTGCGGATTTACCTTTGCCGATCGACCCAGAGCTTAAACTGGTCTGGTGGGGTATCATCGTTGTGGTTGCGGTGGAAATCAGTCTGATCACGCCACCGATCGGCATGAATGTCTTTGTCATTGCATCGATGGTGCCGGACGTGTCCCTGATGCAGATTTACCGGGGCATCATCGCGTTCTTTATCGCTGATCTAGCCCGTCTTGCGCTCTTTGTTTTTGCGCCGGGATCAGTGCTCTGGCTAGTCAGTTATCTAGGATGAAGAAACCCGCCGCCACATTGCGTGGCGGCGAGTTGAAAACGACGAGGTTAACATGAAAGAACACAGCGCTCACGCGGCCGGGTACGACTTTCCCGTTATCGAAAAAGGTGAAGGCGAAGCCATTGTTTTCGTACACGGATCGGTGTGTGATTACAGATACTGGCGAGACGACGTGACGACACTCGGCGATCAATTCCGTGCAATCGCCATGAGCCGACGCCACCATTGGCCAAAAGCTACGAAAACCAAATTTTCCTACCATGTCGAGGATCAGACCGATGATGTCATCGCCTTTGTTGAGGCGCTGGATATCGGGCCGGTTCATTTGATAGGCCACTCTTATGGTGGATATCTTGCGGCGGCGTTTGCCTGCAAGCGGCCGGACCTGTTGAAGACGCTCACGTTGGTTGAACCTGGCGGACCTGTCGAGGGCAAGAAGATGCCTCAGGTCATGCAGGAGGGCATCCTCGAGGCCATCGACATCATCAAACAGGGTCAGGTTGAAGAGGGGATAAAACATTTTCATCGCAGCGTGACGAGCACGCCCAAATGGGAAGAGATGCCGAACGATCTTCGGTCGCAACTGATCGAAAACGCGCTAACCTTGCCACCTCAGCATTATAACCCGCGCCCTCCCTTGTCGAGCGACGCGCTGCAAAGATTCGACAAACCTACATTGATAATGATCGGTGAACACACGCTGAAACCATTCCCAGAGGTTGCCAATCAGTTGACCGAACTCATCCCACAATCAAATTTGGTTCGCATTCCCGACGCGGCGCATCCCCTGAACCGTGAAAACCCGAAGGCCTTTACGTCTGAGTTGCTGCAGTTTCTGAAAAAGTCCTGGGAATAGAGCGCTTTGAGGGAACTGGTTTGGTCTATCAACGTCCTGTCGTTTGATTTCCATGCTTGATCCTGAGCTTCCCCCACTGACCTTGGCCACCGAAATGTTCAACAACGAGACGATCGATACCGGACGCATTTCGATGCGTAGTTTCGTCTTCTATTAACCAATTGATTATCAGCCGTCATACATGGCGCGGGCTTCTTCAACCCTTTCGAAATGGTCCTGGGCCCATAAAACGAGGGGCTTCATGACGTTCACCAGATCTTTGCCCAATTCAGTCAGTTCGTAAGTGACTGCCAGCGGTGGTCCGGAATGCACAGTGCGTGTGACATAGCCGTCGCGCTCCATTGAACGCAGGTTTTCGGTCAGCACTCTTTGGGTGATGTCCCCAATTATCCGTTTTAGCTCGCCAAAACGCATCGGACCATCTTCAAGCGCCAGCAGCAGCAACGTCTGCCATTTTCTTGTCACGTTGGCGAGGACATTTCGAACCGGACACAATTTGCCTTCTTGGTCGGTCGTCGCAGTTACCGGGAGCATACTTGGTTCCTTTATGGTGCGTAATTGATACTTGGTGCGGAAATGATACTCAAAGCGCACAACAACGCAACCAAGAATCAAAGGAACCGGAAATGACCCCCAAAGAAGTCGTCCTGAACGCCGTCGCTGCCATTTTCACCAACTTCGATCCCGAGGCCGCCGAGCAGCTTCTTGCGCCGGGATATATCCAGCACAACCCAGCGGTTCCGACCGGTGCGGCGCCAATTGTGGGCTTTATCCCCGGTCTGAAAGAAAGCGGTATAGAGGTAACCACGCACCGTGTATTGGCAGAAGGTGATCTGGTCGTCCTGCACAACACATATACCAATGCTCAGGCCTTTGGTGCCGAAGCTTTGGTTGGATTTGACGTGTTTCGTGTAGAGGATCGCAAAGTTGTCGAGCATTGGGACAATCTGGAGGCCGTTACCGAACCCAACCCGTCTGGTCACACGCAAACCGATGGCGCAGTCGAGATCGTCGATCTGAATAAGACCGAAGCAAACAAAGAGCTGGTAGTCGATTTCGTAAACACGATTCTGCGTGATGGCAAAGGTGATCAAATCACCGACTTCATCTCGACGGAAACCTATACCCAACACAATAGCCAGATTGCCGATGGGCTGGATGGTTTGGGTGCAGCTCTGACCGCCTGGGCCGAGCAGGGCATCACCATGAAATACGATGAAACCCATCTGGTTGTTGCCGAAGGCAACTTTGTCTTTACCGCGTCAGAAGGCACTTTGGCTGGCACCCCGACTGCGTTTTTCGATCTGTTCCGCGTTGAGGACGGCAAAATCGTCGAACATTGGGACGTGATCTCGGACATTCCATCAGAGATGGCGCACGAAAACGGCAAGTTCTAAGCGCTCGGCTTAGTCTCAGCAGGCTTTCTGGCCTGCTGAGCTCACCATAAAACACCCGGGGTTATGAATTGAAACTGTCTGCTTATAAGCAAGAGATACGCCTTTACGAAGGGTTTGTTCCCGCGACCGGGAATCCACACGTTGCGTTAAACGATGTCGTGCACGCCCTTAAGCACGATAGCCTATCCGCGCGATTTCTTGAAAGATATGCCGTTCCTCAGTCTGTTGAGGAGCGCCGAAGGTGGGTGCAGGCAGCGTTGACGGTTCGCAGTCCGGGAAACTTGCCATCAAACTTGCTCGATGCGACTGACCGGCTGCTTCAGCACGAGCTGTCGAAGAAAACCGTAACGGACTCAGAAGCGTTGCAACGATTGGGAGGAGGTTCCAATGTCAGCGGACGGATCAGTATTTGGGACGGTGACACAACAACGCTTCGCGTCGATGCCATCACCAATGCTGCCAATTCAGAATTGCTTGGATGCTTTCAGCCGTTCCATGCCTGTATCGACAACGTGATCAATTGTGCGGCTGGCCCGCAGCTGAGGGAAGATTGCCATCGGATAATGCAATTGCAGGGGCATGGTGAGGTGACCGGTGTCGCCAAAATAACGCGCGCGCACAATCTGCCGTCCCGATACGTCCTGCATACAGTGGGTCCCATTGTCCAATCCGGGTCGCGACTGACGACAAGACAAGAAACTCAATTGGCGGATTGCTATCAGTCTTGTCTTTCCTTGGCTTCCGAGGCCGGGGCCCGTTCGGTGGCCTTGTGCGGTATTTCGACCGGTGTCTTCGGATACCCGGCGCAAGCCGCTACAAAGATCGCACTTGCAACAGTGATTGATTGGGTCGGCAGGAACCCCAATGGGCTAAGTCACGTGATTTTCAATACCTTTGGCGACGCTGCCACAAGGATTTACGAGCAGGAAGCGAGACAATGGGAACTGCTTTGAATACCGTCGAAATGGCCGCGGAAACGCTAAAGGATGCCGATGCAGTACTGATCGGGGCTGGCGCAGGGATGTCAGCTGCGGCAGGGTTGGACTACACCGACGAAGTTGCATTTGCCAACCGGTTCCCCGGGATGCTGCAGTACGGTGCCCGCAATCAGTATCAAATGATGGGTTTCCCCTTCAAAGACGAGGCGCTCAAATGGGGTTACCTGTCAGTTGCTCTGGACCACGTGTACAGGGCGCGCCAGACAAAAGCGTATCAGGATTTACTTAAGCTGGTTGGCGATAAGGACTATTTTGTCATTACTTCAAATGTCGACCGGTATTTCTACAAAAATGGATTTGACCCGACGCGCATCTATACACCCCAGGGCGATTATGAATTGTTCCAATGTCTGACGCCGTGCGCAGACCAAACTTGGGATGGGGTCCCTCTGGTCGACGCGATGCTGCCATCCGTCAACCGACAAACTCAAAAGGTTGAGGACAAATCGTCTCTCGCGGTGTGTCCCAATTGCGGCGGGCCGGTGTTCATGAACGTGCGAGGGGGTGGATGGTTTATAGAGACCCCCTACTTTTCGCAATCAAAGACCTTCGCCAACTGGCTGCAGAGTGTCAATGGCCTGAGGCTGGCGGTGATTGAGATCGGTGCAGGATTCAATACACCCAGCGTTATTCGGTGGCCAATGGAGAGAATAGGAACTCATTTCCAAAACGCCCGGTTCCTTCGCATCAATCGTGATTACCCCGAGGCGCCGGCAGGCTCGCTATCGCTGCCAACTAATGCGGATGTCGCGTTGTCTGACATATTGGCGGCTTCTTCATAGATCCCACTGCCATTTGTCCCAAAACCCCTGTCAACGGACCAGTCTGGCAGCAGGCAATCTGCTCAAACATGCTAATAACGGAAACTAAAAAGCCGCAGAATTCATTTTGAATGCCAACATTCAGTAACTAAACTCTCTGACAAGTTCCAGGCTAATCCATTTCTTGGAATTTTGAAGGAGGAGGTCCAATGGGATGTGTCGCAAACATTTGGAACGGTCAAAGTCAGCGACTTACTGGATACACCTATCCTGCGATCTCGGCGAATAGCTGAAAGCCGGAAGTCGTATCACTTGAGAATTGCCGCTTCCGGATCATATTGGCGACTTCGATGCCGTCCAAAGTGGCTGATGCGGATCTGAACGATTTGAACCCACACATACGCCGTACACGACGCTTGATAAACCGATGATCCTGTTCGATTAGGTTATTCAAATACTTGGACCTGACCGTTTGGATTATGGCTGGGCAGCCAAACCGATTAAGGATTTTGTTCACCTCTCGAATGCCAGCCGCGTTAGTGCCACTTTTGTCGATGACGATCTTGCTCGGGATTCCATTTGAAGACAGCGCTTTGGCAAAGAACCTTGCTGCTGCTGGACGGTTCCTGCGCTCAGACAACATGAAATCAAGAGTATTCCCAGCTTTGTCGACGGCCCGATAGAGGTACATCCAGTTGCCGCGAACACGAATATAGGTTCTTTAATTGAGCAGCAGCTCTCGGTGAGTTTAGTCCGGTATCGACCACCTGCAAGGTTCTTTCCGAAGTCTTCCTGCTGGAGCTTCATCTCGGCGTTCAAGGCATCAACCCCCAAAGGTTTCATGCGCGGTCTGGATTGTGAGCCGCATGTAGATCGAACGGGATCGGTCGACAGCCTGCCGTGTTGGTCGGTACGGCAACTCGTGAACGGGAAGTCCGCCTGTTCTATCGCTTATGGCTCCTTCGTTTGAAAGGTTGAGCCATTTGCCCAGATGGCGTGCATCAGGACAGCAAGCTTTCGTGCCAGGGCAACGACCGCCTTTTTGTGGCTGGCGCGGGCTTTGAGAGCGCGAGCCCATCTTTGTAGTTCCAGTCCCTTGCCCGGCTTCACCCGGTTCAGCAAACGGCTGGCCGCCTCGTAGAGCCTTGAGCGCAGTATAGGATCACCGCGTCTCGATATTCTGCCGCCATAGTCGATGTCCCCAGATTGGTAACGCCTGAACGCTAGTCCGAGATAGGCTCCGACCGATCTGGATTTTGGAAATCGGCTCGGATTGTCGATCGTCGCCACAAATGTCAGGGCACTTACAGGCCCAACACCTGGGATGGTCATCAACCGTTGGCAGGCCTCATCGTCTTTTGCGTGGTGCATCATTTCTTTACTCAGCGCAGCCGCTTGCCGTAGGGCGGTTGTGCGCAATTCGAGCAAAGGCAGGATGACCTTGGACAATACCGGCCGATCTTTCAGGATCGCGCGGATCCGTTCCTCGTATGTGTGCAGATGCCTTGGCAACCGCAGCCCGAAACTGACCAAAAGACCGCGTATCGTGTTTTCGACATTCACGCGAGATTTCAACGCCACTTCCCGAGCTTTCAGCAACGCCGGCAGCTCCTGGGCGACCCGACTCCTGACTTCGACCTTCCGATAGAACCCCGTCCGCGCTAACTCAGCCAATATGGCGGCATCATTGGCATCGGTCTTGTTGTGCATCTGGCTGAGAACAGCATGAGCCTGACGCGTATCAATGCAAACCATCGGGAGACCCCGATCCGACAGTTCGGTATAAAGCCAGTTCGCCATTCGGCTGGTTTCGAGCATGGCGCATCGGAGGGAACCACCGTGATTGCGCAGCGCCTGACAGATCACGTCAGGGTCAGTCACTTTCTTCACCGCAGACACGGTGGCTCCATTCTCATCACAGACACAAATCGACGTCTCGGCTTTCGAGACATCCAGCCCGACAAAACACTGTTCCATCTTGCTCTCCTATCGCTGTTCCGGTGCTATCATGCACCGGCCAAGAGAGCTGCTGATCAATTACTCAGAGTTTCGTCCATGCGCCATGAACTCAGCGTTGGACGCTTCTTTGACAGCGCACGAGCTGCGACGATAGGCGAGTATTTCACCACCCACCTATTCAACGTGGCATGGTCAACTCGGACACCGCGCTCGGCCATGATCTCTTCCAAGTCACGATAGGATACAGTGTACCGCAGATAGAAGAAAACAGCGTACAAAACTGCATCCTTGGGGAAATGACAGCCCTTTAACGAGATCATGCTCAAGTAACCTGTTCGAAAATTATTCGACCAGTAAAAACCTCAGATCATGCATGCTCGTCAACTAGACCCCAGTGTTTGCGACACATCCGTTTCAGCTCTATTTCAGCGGTGACGGGACCGGCACCTTCAAGTTGGTGGAGCGCGCCAAAGTTGCCGGTTATGAGGTTCTGGTGCTGACCCTGGATGTGCCCGAGGTCGGCCGCCGTCCACGCGAATTGCGGCCCGGGTTCAAAATGCCATTCCGCATCGGCCCGCGACAGTTCATCGATTTTACGCTGCACCCGCGCTGGTCTCTGACATCGCTGGCGCATGGCAAGCCTCAGATGGCAAATGTTCTGATGGACGGGTATGAGTTCGACCGAACCGAAAGCCGTGCCCGCGCCACGTGGGACACGCTCGCCCGGTTGCGGGAGCAGTGGGGTGGCAAGCTGGTCGTCAAAGGCGTGCTGGATGTTGAGGATGCGGTTACTCTGAAAGCGGCTGGTGTCGATGCCATTCAGGTCTCCAGCCATGGCGCGCGTCAATTGGACAGCGCACCATCGCCGTTTCAGATGCTGCCCGAGATCCGTAAAGCCGTTGGCTCAGAGTTTCCAATCTTCTACGACAGCGGGCTACGGTCAGGGGAGGATGCCGCCAAAGCCCTGATCAACGAGGCAGATTTCGTGTTCTTTGGCCGTATCATGCAATTCGCCATCGCCGCCGCAGGTGAGGCGGGGCTGGGCAGGTTATGGGATGTGCTCAGCGATGAGTTGAGCATCACAATGGCGCAGATCGGAGCCTGTTCTCCGGGTGATCTCCGACACTTCGGCTCAGATATTGCGTCGGTGACAGCCCAACGCGGTCCCGGAAGGCGCGGCTGAAATTGTGCTGGCTGGAATAGCCGAGCTCAAGCGAGATCGCCTTCACGGACATACCCCCGTGACGAAGCAACTCTTTCGCGCGGGTAACAAGCACATCGTTGGTTAGGGTGCGGAATGTAGTGTTTTCCTGCTCCAACTTCCGTTGCAAACACCGAACGGATAAATTCAGCGCCTGTGCGGTTCGGTCGATGGAGATATCCTGTTCCTTGAGCTGCATCAGCAATACCGATTCAACGACCTGATGAAAATCGCGCGGTGTACCGCCGGACCTTTCGCGGACGATGTCTTCGATTGTGGATACGCTGATAGGGTGCGCGGGTGCGTGGGCCGTCAGAAGATGACTTGGGAAACAGATTTCCAGCGCCTTTTTGTTCCAGTGAATAGGGCACCCGAATGCGATTTCGGCGTCGTCTGCCCTCATGATCGGCGGCATGTCGCAGTGAAGGCGTGTCGGTCGCCAATGCGGACCAAGGAAATGCCGAAAAATGCTGAGCACCGAACCAAGTGCTGAAAAGGCGATCTGAGAATAGGCCGGATGGCTGCGCAGCGCAAATCTGTAGCGATAAAATGCCTTGTTTCCGGCCAGTCGGAGCTGTGTGCTGTCACCAGAGGAATGCAAGGGCATGACATTCCGGGCGCGGGCCAGCGCACTGCCCAATGTTGCCGCACCGAGAACGTACTCGCCCCACTTGCCGTAATCTTTGATCGTTAGCACCGGGGCCCACAATAAACCGATATTATCTTCACCCAACTGTTGGCCAACCTGCTGGACAAAGGATGCCAGTACGTATTCGGGGATATACCCCTCGTGCAAGTCAGCAAACTGATGTGGCAGTCCGGCGGCTTCCATGGCGCGATCCAGAGCACGCGCCCCGAGATGTTCCATGGTGAAACCAGGCATTTCGCCCAGAGATTTCGCGCTGATCATTGGGGGAAGGTTCATCTGGCCTACCAGTTTTTCGCTGTTTGTCGTGAAATGATACACCTCCTACTCAAAATTATGAAACTGTTTGAAAAAGAAATCTTTTTTCATGCCACAGCCAACGGGAGATAATGGTGCCTACCTTGAAATCCAAAACTTTCGCCGCAGCAACCATATCCGGCCTGCTGTTTCAATCTGTGCCAATTGCCGCAGAAATGTCCGACCTGCAACGCGACACCGTGGTGCGTCGGGCGTGCGAGGCTGCGATCTGGGCGATTCCTGCGGTCAGCGTCTATGACATCGAATTGTCGCTTCAGCGCGATGCGGGTGCCGATTTCGGCACGCTGGGCTATATGTCCGAGCCGATGGACAGCCGCCACGGTTTTCTGACCGCCAATGACGTGACGCCATATACGTTTGGCGGCTTGACGACCAAGGATGGTCCGATTGTGATCGAAGTACCGCCTGCGGCAGACAAAGCTGCGTTTTTCGGCACCATTACAAATGGTTGGCAGGTTCCGCTGGCGGATGTGGGAACGACTGGATCGGATGAGGGTAAAGGCGGCAAATATCTGATCCTGCCTCCGGGCTATGACGGGGACGTGCCCGAGGATGGGTATTACGTTCTGCAATCCAACACATACGGTGTCCATTTTGCCTTCCGTCCGGTCGCCAAGAATGGCGGCACCCACGAAGATCAGGCAGCCTATGCGCAGACTCTGCAATGGTATCCGCTGGCGCAGGCCGACAACCCGCCGCCGACCAAATTCGTGGACGTCAAACAGAACCCTGTGAACACTCTGCCCGTCTATGACCTGACTTATTTCACTGACATGAATGCGGTGATCCAGCGCGAGCCGGTGCTTGAGCAAGATAAGGTCATGATGGCGATGCTGGCCTCATTGGGTATGGTCCGCGGTCAGCCGTTCGAGCCGGACGCCGAAATGCAGGAGGCACTGCTGGAAGGTCTGCAATGCGCATATGGCACCATGCAGGAACATTTCATCACCAAATCCGTGATTCCGATTTGGGAAGACAAACAATGGGGTGTCTGGGATTTCGCCGAAGGCCAGCCTGAGGCCGGGTTTCCCTATGTCTCGGATGAGATGGTGTTGATCGACGACCGGGCAGGGGGGTCTTATTCCTGGATCACCTATCTGCCCAAGAACCTTGGCGGTGGCACGTTCTATCTGACCGGTCTGAACGATTCAGAAGGGGCTCCGCTGAATGGAACGGATACCTACAAACTGACGGTTCCGGCGGATACGCCCGCCGACGATTTCTGGTCTGTCATCGTCTACTCGATGCAATCCAAGGGCTTTGTCACCGGGAACGAACGGGTTGGTCTGGCAACCCCGAACCTGCCGGATATGCAGGTCAACGAAGATGGCTCGGCTGATGTGTACTTTGCGCCAGAGCCGCCTGAGGGGTTGGAAAGCAATTGGATTCCGACTGGCGAGGATTTCTTTTTGCTGTTCCGTCTTTACGGGCCGTCGGACGGCTGGATCGAAAGCGGCTGGAAGCTGCCGGATGTAGACAACGTATCGCCTTGATGCGGGGCCCGGAAAGACCGGGTGCGAACAGAATTTTATCGCACCCGGTTGAATGATCCGCCCCGGAGGTCAGGCATGACCCCTCTCACGTCTATTGTGTCGAAGGAGACAGCACTCATGAACACAATTGTAAAATATGTGACATGTACTGCGGTTCTTGCGCTGTCGGTTGGATTGCCCGGCGGCAACGCCTTTGCGCAGAGTCAGGCGGGATTTGCCGCAGATGTGCCTGACAACGTCAGGACCCCGGATGTGGTGCAGACACAAACTCTGGGAGAGCTGAATTTCTTTGATGGCATGCCCTCTGAGGAAACGGTGCGGAAAACCTTTGACAATCTGGACCTGATGCGCGCCACTACTGCGTTCCTTGACGGGATGAAGATCGCTTCACTTCGCGCAATGTTTCAGGGCTATGAAGATGTTGGCGCCGCCCCCAATGACATTGTCATAACCGAAACACTCATGGACGCGCGGTCAATCTGGCTGACGCCGAATACCACGACGATCTATATCGGCTCCAACGTGGATATCTCCGATGGTCCGGTTGTCATCGACGTTCCGGCTGGTCTGTTGGGGTTGCTGGATGATGCCGCCTTTGACTACGTGGCGGATATCGGTGCTCTGGGCGCGGATAAGGGCAAAGGCGGTAAATACCTGCTTCTGCACAACGGCGACGAAACGCCGGTACCCGAAGGCTATTTTGAACTGCGCACAAAGACCAATGAGCATTGGTTGCTACTGCGCCGGTCGCCCGATCCGGAAACAGGCACCGAAGGTCCGGTGGCCGAAATAAAAGCGGGACTAAAGGTCTATCCCCTAAGCGAGGCGGCAAATCCGCCCGAGCAGAAGTTCATCAATGTTTCGGGCGTGCAATACAACACTGTCCATGCCAACAACGAAGAATTCTTCGACGAAATCAAGGTTGCGCTGGACAACAACCCGGTTGGTGCCTTCGCGCCGGAAATCGTCGGTACCTTCGCCTCACTCGGGATCAGGAAGGGCGAACCTTTTGAGCCTGGTGAACGTCTGCGGGGGATTCTGAAAGAAGCCGCCGCTATCGCCAACGCAACGGCAAGATCGATCACCTATGCTTCGCGCGATCCGGGGGCGTTCTTCTATGATGACCGTCAATGGAATTCACCTTTCCAGCGGCAGAGTTACCTGTTCCTGGAAGATGGTGCGCGGATTCTGGATGACCGGAGCTATTTTTTCTATATGGCGACCGGCATCACACCGGCGATGACTGCGCCGCCGGTTGGCACCGGTTCGGTCTACGCAATGACGGCGCGGGATGTGAACGGCGATTATCTGGATGGCTCCAAAACCTATTCCGTAACTCTTCCCGGCCCGGTTCCAGCCAAGAACTTCTGGTCTTTCATGCTGTATAGCGGCCAGACCCGGTCGATCCTTGAAACAGATCAGAAAGCGGGCGGCATTGATTCCAACCGCGAGGGGATCAGGCAGAACGAAGACGGCAGCTTTACCGTCTATTTCGGCCCCGAAGCACCAGAAGGGTGGGAGAGCAACTGGGCACAGACAGCGCCGGGGCAAAGCTTCAACGCGATGATGCGCCTTTATGGCCCGCTGGAGCCCTGGTTCGACAAGAGCTGGAAACCGGGTGATTTCGAACCGATGGAATGACGAAAACCGGATCGGGCTGCCCGACTGCGGTGGCCCTGACGGGCACTGACATTGTGAAGGGAATTAGCCGATGAACAGATTTGCCGCCGGATGCGCCACCTGCGCCCTTCTTCTGGCCGGGCCTGCCTTGGCGCAGAACTCCGAATGGGAATACGAGGCCTCAATATATCTTTTCATGGCGGAAACCGAAACCGCAATTGGTACGCCTGCCGGTACTGTTGAAGGGCGGTTGAGTTTCGATGACGCGCTGAGCAATCTGGATTTCGCCCTTATGGGCAGCTTCGTGGCAAGCAACGGGCAATGGAGCCTGATTGGTGATTACATGCATACGGATCTGTCTTTTAGTCAGACGGCGTCAGGGCCGTTTGGGTCGGATCTCGATTCCTCGTTCCGGACACAGATCTTCAGCGGGTATGTCGGTTATCGTCTTCAGGATACTGCGGATTTGAATGTGGATCTGGTTGGTGGCATTCGCTGGTTCGGAACGGCTTCAGAAATCACCACAACAACGCCCGGTGGAGCCTCAGCGACCACTGTGGCTGACGATGATTGGATCGATCCTGTTATCGGATTGCGTGGCAGGGCGCGCCTGTCGGACAGGTGGGCCGCATCCGGTTTCGTGGATTACGGCGGGTTCCGTAGTGACAGCGAAACCTGGCAGGTGCTGGTCACGGCGGATTATGCCATCAACGACAATTGGGTTTTGCGGGGTGGATACCGCTATATCTCGGTCGATCATGAAATTGATGGCAGCGATTTCTCGTTCAGCCAGTCGGGCCCCCTGATTGGCGCAACCTATCGTTTCTGACCGCTTAGTCGTTTCAATCTCAGAAGGACATGAAAAGTGACACCGGACAAACACCCGCTGGCCCATGAGCATCTTCCCGGCTTTCTGGCGCAGGCGGACGGAACCGATACGCTGTTCACTATCGTGATCTGGCTGGTTGTCATCCTGACGCTTGTGGTCGGCAACTTCTATCTGCGTCTGCACGCACTGCCGGAACAAATGGCACATGCCCAGAACAATACGCAGTTTCAGCTGATTACGGTGCTGGCGCTGATCGCCCTGTTTACCCACAACAACATCTTCTGGATTGCCGCCCTGTTGCTGGCGGCGGTGCAATTGCCGGATTACGGCGGGGCGCTGCGGGATATATCGGATGCGATCCGATCGGACAGAAAGGAGAAACGGGATGCTTGAGTTTCTTCTGTGCTCTCTGGTCACGATCTTGCCGGATTACCTGTTCCGTCGCTATGCGCAAGGCAAACGCTGGGGGCAGGACATCACGTTTCAGTCGATGTGGTACGAATTGCGCTGGGGCATCGTCTCCTGTTTTGTTCTGACCGTGTCGCTGATCACAATGATCTTCTACTACCACCCCTCGACAACCCATGTGTCCAGCTTCTATCGGACCCTGACCATTCTGCCCGAATCCGGTGGACGTGTCAGCGAAATCTATGTCGATAACCGTCAGCATGTCGAACAGGGCCAGCCCTTGTTCAAGTTGGATGATTCCAGTCAACAGGCTGCGGTCATTACGGCCAGAAAGGCTCTGGGCGAGATCGCAGCGGAAGAGGCCGTTCTGAGTGCCGAGCTTGAAGCCGCCGAAGGGCTTATGCGTCAAGCCGAAGGATCCTTGCAGCAGGCCATTGACGAGTTGGAGACCAACAAGGAACTGGCAGACCGCAATTCGGGTATTGTCGGAGAGCGGGAGATAGAGCGGCTTGAGCTGTCCGTTGCCTCGCGTCAGGGCGCATTGGATACTGCTGTCGCCAACCGTGATGCCGTGGCGGTAACGCTGCTACAACTGATCGAGGCCAAACGCGAAAGTGCGCAGGCCCGATTGGATGAGGCGCTTATCGCGCTGGAAAAGACCACCATTTATGCGGGTGAATCCGGCCTATTGCAGCAATTTGCGCTGAAAGTCGGCGACTACGTGAACCCTGTGCTCAGACCGGCCGGGCTGCTGGTGCCTGACACTCTGGGTCCGACCGAGTTCCAGGCCGGGTTCGATCAGGTCAATGACCAGATTTTCGAGGTTGGAATGCCGGCGGAAATCTCCTGCATTTCGAAACCTTTTACCGTGGTGCCCATGGTCGTAGCGGACATTCAGGAAGTCATTCCAGCCGGTCAATTCCGACCCACGGACCAGCTGACCGATATACAGGACAGGGCACGTCCGGGCACGGTGACAATCATTCTGGAACCGCTATATGCAGGCGGTGCAGATGGGATCAAGCCGGGCAGCAAATGCATCGCCAATGCCTATACCAGCAATCACGATCGTATCGCGCATGGTGATCTGGGTGGCGGGCAAAAACTGTTTTTGCACATGGTCGACACAGTTGGTGTCGTGCATGCCGTTATCCTGAGGATTCAAACCTTGCTATTGCCGGTTCAACGCCTCGTATTTTCCGGTCATTAGCCAAGGCTGGCGCCAACCGCCAACGAACTGCAGGGGTTGGCGTCTTTCTTTCACGGCAGCCTGATTTCGTCAGGAGAACAGCCATTGGAAAGTAAAATGCGTCGCAAGATTCTTGCGACGCACTGAGAGTGAGTGGTGTTGAAGAGAAAGCTTAACCTGCCTGGCGCTTGTCCACCTTGCAGTCGACCTTGTCGAGGCCCAGCCCCTCGCTCTGGCGGCAATCCTGGCGCATGTCCTGACGCCCATCACGCGTGTCCTGCCGATCGTCGCGGCGGTCCTGCCGGTTGTTCATGCCGGCGGTATCCGCGACCTCATAGGTTTCAGTGGCGAAGGCCAGAGGGGTGGGGTCTGCGGAGGTTGGGGCAACCGACGCAGAGGCCAGAGTGGCGGTCAGAACAAAAACGGCGGCGGCGGAGAGAGCTTTGGTGAACATTTGGTTTTCCTTTCCTGTGGAACTGTTTCAAGGCCGGTGTCTCGTCTGGCCTCTGATGAAGCCAAGGTGGCAATCCCGGGGCAGTTCCGCTTGTACCGTTGGGACAGATATGTGCGAATTAGGGACACGAGGGCGCGTTCTGGGAACAGCGGCGTCGTTTGGCATGAGATATCCGACGTTTGCACTCGCCAAGCCGCACCTGATGTACCAAAAGCAAATGAGATAATTCAGGAAACAGATGTATAGGCGAAGCTTCTTTAAACTATTTGGAGCCCAGATCATCACTCTGTCCGGATGTACGGTCGGTGATGATTTTGTTAATCCCAAAAAAGAGGTTCCGGATCAATTTCTGGGAACACAGAATGAAGCCTCAATCACCAGAGCGCAGGCGAAATGGTGGCAGGCCTACGGCGACGCCAAACTCAACCGGCTTGTTGAGTTGGGGCTGAAGCAAAACCTGGATATTCGCCGGGCAATCGCGCGGATCGAACAATCCCGGGCGATTTTGGATGGCGCGGGCTATCCGGTTTCAGGAGCGACGCGGGTATCCGAAGTACAGGCCTCAGCAGGGGGGGACAACGGGCGGGTGAACAGCGGTTTTGTCCGGGCCGAAGCCAGCTGGCAGCTTGATCTTTTTGGCAAACTGAAGCGTGAAAAAGAAGCCGCTTTCTATCGGTTGGAAGGGGCTTATGCGGATGCGAACGTGGCGCGCATTACGCTGTTGGGCGAATTGACAACCGCCTATATCGACGCGCGATTTTTTCAGGAGCTGATCCGAATCAACCATCGGGTGGTTGCGTCGCGGGAACAGACATTGGACGCGACGATGCGCGCGCAGCAACGCGCTGGGGAGTTACAACCTGATCCTGATGGCAATGCCGAAATTCCGATTGTCACTGACCTTGATGTCGCCCAGGCCCGGACGCTGGTTGCCACGGCACGTGCGGAATTGCCGGAAACCAAGATCCTGTTCTTCAAATCCGTTTCCCGCGTCGGAACGCTGCTGGGACAGGCCTGGGACCGACCGCGCGAAGGATTGGACCGGACCGCGCCGCAGCCCGTTCCTTCAATCACGGGTCTCAGGACCGGAGTTCCAGCTGATCTGGTGCGCCGCAGGCCTGATGTCCTGCTTGCGGAAAACCGATTGGCAGAATCCGTCGCACTTGCAGGTGTGGCAGAGGCAGATCTTTACCCCGAACTGCGCCTGACTGGGAACATCAACATCAACTATTCCGGTGACGATTTTCTGCCAACCGCCGGTTTTGCCCGGCTCGGACTGGATGTCCCACTGTTCGATCTGCCCGAGCGGAAGTCGCGGGTCTGGTTTCAAAAAGCACGAAGCGAGGAATTGCTGGCCGCATGGGAAGAAACGGTTGTCGAAGCTGTCGAAGAAGTTCAGGATTCGCTGGTCAGCCTGAAAAACCATCAGGAAGCTGTGCAATTCACAACCGAGGCCATCCGCGAGCTGAATGAAGTGTTGAAACTGGCCCGCAAGGGTTACATCGAAGGTCGCAGCAGTTTCTTGCAGGTGCTGGATGCCGAGCGCGCCTTGCTTGCTGCGGAAAATGCTCTGGCGCTGGACAGGCGCAATTTTGCCGTGGACTTTGTTGACCTGAATGTTGCTCTTGGGGGGTCTTACGGGTGACTTACAGGAATTGTCTTACTCAGGTGCCTTTATGATCCCGAACAAAAACGAGCGGTTTCTTCATATCTGCAAACACGTCGAGGCCGAGCTTGGCAATGCCGTGTATTCCAGATTGCTTGCGGGCGTTGGGCTTGTTCCGAACAGGGTGAGCGAAATGCAGGTTAGTGCCATGCAGGAAGCCACTTTGCTGCGCAACTCGTGTCAGGCCGCAGATGACATTACTCTGGCCGCCCGGATCGGGATTGCATTCAGACAGGCCAGCACATTGACGGCTTATATCGCCCGCAGTTCGGCCACGCTGCGTCAGGCAATTGAAAACGGTGCGCGTTTCTACAGTCTTTCGGACGATTCAACAGAGTTCATCCTGAAACAGGACAGCGGCAGCGAAGTCATGGAGGTTGTAACCTCCGAAGGCGCATTGATGCGGCATCACCGGTTTCAGGAGTTTCGGGTCTTTGGATTGCTGGCCCGTCTACGTGCGATTGCAGGGGCTGAGTTCTATCCGAAAGAACTTTGCCTGCGTCACGAGGGTGGCGTGGATGCGAATTCCTATGAAAAAATAGCGAATTGCCCTGTGAGATTTGCAGGCCCGTTCAATGGCATTCGCTTCAGGTCCGGGGCGCTGGACCGATCGCTTCCCGGTTACGATCAGGACCTTGTCGCGTATCTGAATGAACTTGGGGCCGAGCGCCTGCGCAAAGTGGGGAAGGTGAAACAGAGTTTCAGGGCACAAGTTGAGGCACTGATGATCGGCAGATTGCCGGGGCGCATCCTGACAGCGAATGAGATCGCGTCAGAATTGGGGATGAGCCGTCGCACCCTGACCAGGCATTTGACGCAGGAAGGGGCCGGGTTTCGGCAACTTGTCGATGAGTTGCGTTTCGATCTTGCCAAGACCTATCTGCGGGACGGGCTCAATATTTCCGAAATTGCCTTTATTCTGGGATATGGCGATCACGCTGCTTTCTCGACTGCGTTCCGCCGCTGGGCCGGGCGAAGCCCCAGTGCTTTTCAGAAAAACCGCTGAGTTACATATGGCAACAAACCCGGCGGAACATGTCCCGCCCGGGTTTGAGGCAGTGGTCCGGAATTTTCCAGCCCGGTTGAAAAGGGTCAGCCTGTCCAGGTGTTTTTGTAGTGAATTCAATGGTCCTTGTGATGGCCTTTACCTTCTTTGTGATTGTTAAAATCGTCGTGGCGATCTTCGAAATCGTTCTTCTGTGCGGCACCAGCAACTGCCCCGACAGTGGCGCCAACAGCAGCGCCTTCTGCGGCATCACCACCAGTGGCCTCGGCAACAACAGCACCTGCAACAGCACCCCGAACGGCTTTTTCCGCGACATAGTCGGCCTGTGCCGACAAAGGTAGTACCAGCAACATTGTGGCGGTGAGAGTGGAAAGAAGAGTTGTTTTGGTAGCGTTTGTCATGGTTCCAACCTTTCTGACTGTGGCGTCCTTCGTGTCCGCCTTCTGACACTCAATTTGATAAAAAGCCGGGGGAATTTCTTGTTGTGTCGGGACAGGATTGTGTGATTTTGGGACAGCCTGCGATCATATTATGATCTGGTGATAAAACTCTTTCATAATCCACAGGCCATGGCTGGCCAGTGCTGCACGACCCACGGGGGCCGCGCAGAATATCTGGTCAGCTCGGCATGCTGACGACGTCATCCGTCCACCAGACACCATTCGCCATTTAGGGGTCGATTCCGGCTGAGTGCAGAATAGGGCTTTCTCATAAGCGTTTTTGGTTTTCCCGACACGATGAGACTACCCCGCTGGCGCAGGGTCTCCGCGATCTGGCAGAGATGATGTGTAGACCGCGCCAGTCTGTCGATACGGTTGACGATAAGCTGATCGCTGTCACTAACGTAATTCAGGCGTTCATTCAGTTGCGGCCGTGCGTCTGTCGCGCCGCTGCGTTTTTCCTCGAAGAGCTTGTCGCAACTGGTGAGCCTCTCGCATTGGACATCCAGTGATTGCCCGACTGAACTGACACGGGCTTTGAGGGCAGGGTCAAACCTGGAATCTGTCTTTTCAGGCAATTCGCTGAACCGGCTGCCAAACTTCGGTGTGACCCTCAGAACAAATTTGCGCGTTCAGAGCTTTGCGACAAAGCCCACCCAAACAAGCAATGAATGTGCCCCCACCGTGAAGGTGTTTGATCTTTGCTTTCGTGGTCGTGAGGCAGGCACAGTGATCGAGGTTGATCTGGTATCGAAACCGTTTTGACATTACCAAAAATCAGCTGGTGAAATTCGATCGAGTGGAGAATTGGTTTGGACAAGATTGACGGAATGCGGGCGTTCGTCGCAGTGGTCGAGACTGGTTCGTTTATTGCTGCCGGAAAAAGGCTCGGCATTTCCAACAAGCTTGTAAGCAAGTACATCGGCGTACTCGAAGGGCAACTTGAAGTTACTCTTCTTCATCGAACGACCAGAAGCCTTTCGTTAACCAACGAAGGCCGGACCTATCTGGAAGGTTGCCGGAAAGTGCTAAGTGAATGCGACGCGCTGGATCTAACGATGGATCAAAGCGGCGGTTTTTCAGGGTCATTGAGAGTCACTGCACCTTTGACATTCGGAGAGACTTTTGTTGTCGATGCTGCAATCAAGTTTATGACAACTTACCCGGATGTAACCGTCGAAATCGACATGTCCGACAGGCATGCAGACCTAGCTGAAGGCGCGTTCGATCTTGCGATACGAATGGGGCCTTTGAAGGACTCGAGTCTGATTGCGCAAAAATTGGCGAGCTCAGAATATCTGGCTGTCGCCTCATCTTCATATATTGAGGAATTCGGGTCGCCTGCCCATCCCGACGACCTGAAATCTCATTCATGCATCCGTGATACTAACAATCCACATCCCAACAGATGGCCATTTTTTATTGAAGGTCAGATGATACAGGTGCCCGTCAGCGGGCCTTATATAGCCAACAGCCCGCCTGCCTGCCTTGCCCCCGCTTATGCGGGCAAGGGGATTTACCATTGTCCAGAGGTTTTTCTGGGGGACGATCTGGTTTCAGGAAAGTTGGTGCGCGTTTTGGAAGGTTTCCAATCGAGAAAGATTGATGTGCATGCTGTGTATCTTCCGACGGCGTATCGGAACCGCAAGGTGGTGGCGTTTATTGAAACACTACGGGCCGATTTGAGTCACCATTTGTAAGCCTGACCCGATTAAGGCCAGTCGGAAAATCCTTGTTTAAGCTCTGCGAGGTTGTCGCCTTCGGGACGGGAAACTACTGCCCGGTACGCACCCGGTGACATTTCAGTTCGCCGTTTGAAGAAATGGCTGAAGCGTGTCGCGTCGGCAAAACCGAGATCCGATGCAATTTTCTTGAGCGGGTGACCGGTTTTCTCCAGACGCGCTTTCGCCTCGGCCGTGAGTCGCTCATGTACCAGCTCAGCGGGGCTGCGCCTTGTCTCGCGTTTGCAGATCCGATGAAGGCGGTCATAATCGACGCCAAGTTCTTCGGCGTATTGGGGAACAAGCCAGTGGTCACGGTAGTGCAATTCGACCAGATGTCGGAACCGCCTCAGAATGCTGGTTTTCTCCAATGCTCCATCCGCAGGGTCGGGGCGATGCACCCGAAGAGCCTGAATGAGGACGATCCGCAAATAGGCGGCCAGGGACATCGGAGATCGGGCCTCAGGATCGGTCAACTCGGTTTGAAACCAATCCAGCAGAGCGTTAACTTTCAGAACCCTGTTAGCATCAGAAAGCCCAACGTCGAACGGATGCTCAACCAGCATGCGTAAGTGGACGGATTCCGCCTTGGCCCCAAGTGCGTCAGCCAGAAGCGATTCACTCAAACCCAGGATTTTCATCTGTGCGCCAGCCCCGGTTTGCAGACGAGGCCGGTCGTGCGCCGGCCAAAAGCAAAGTGCCGGTCCTTCTATTTCACGCTCAGTATCCTTCCAGCTCAGTACACCGGAATCGAGCATTAGAAGCGTGGCGAAATTACGCGGGTGACGGGTACGAATCGTCCGCATGTGAAGCGCCTCTTTCTGATGATCGAGTACCGCGTAGTCCTGAATTTGCATCATTACCCTCAGAATTTAACAATGAATGCCCATAAATTAGCATATTATGCGATAATCTATTCCGCATAATTGTCAATAGGAGGGCTGGTATGTCCAGCAAACAGGGTATGAATTCACCAACTGATATTGCATTTGCGCGCAAATCTCGCGTTTTGGAGCGGCACAGTCCGTCCACCGGCGAAACGGTGAGCCGTGAATCGGCCATCAGCGTTGAACATTGCCAGACTATTGCGAGCCGAGCTGCCGCCGCATTCCCCGGCTGGTCGTCACGTCCGACTTCGGAACGCGCCCAAATTCTTGTCGCGGCGGCGGATATTTTGCAGGAAAAGGTGGATGAGTTTGTCGCTTCCCAGTGCGATGAAATCGGAGCACCTATCACCTGGGCCCGTCACAATGTCAGCTTTGCTGCTTCAATGTTGCGGGATGTAGCTGGCTATGCGGAAGAGGTCGACCGCGTAGAAGACATTCCCGATCAGGAGGGAATAACCAGCCGGGCCTATAAGGAACCTTGTGGCGTATGCTTGGGAATAGCCCCTTGGAATGCACCCATTATTCTGGGGGTGCGCGCCGTCGCTGCCCCGCTTTTGTGCGGCAATACCGTTATTCTCAAAGGCAACGAATTCGCACCCGAAACCTTTCGCAGGTTGGGAGATGTGTTTCACTCCGCCGGTATACCTGATGACGTACTGCAAGTTGTTCTTACTTTGCCCGAAGACAGCGAAACGGCTGTCGAGGCTCTGATCCGATCGCCGGTCGTGCGTCGGGTCAATTTTACAGGATCAACACGGGTAGGGCGCCGGGTTGCCGAACTTTGTGCAACCAACCTGAAGCGCTCGTTGCTGGAGTTGGGTGGCCAGGCAAATCAGATCGTCCTTGACGATGCAGACATTGATGCAGCGGCCGAAGCGGCCCAGATTGGTGCCTTCAACAACCAAGGCCAGATCTGCATGTCGACAGAGCGTGTCATTGTCATGGAAAGTGTTGCTGATGAGCTGATCGAAAAAATCGAAGCCGGGCGCAAAAAGCTTGAAGTCGGAGATCCGCTCAAGGACAGCACGGATGTCGGCCCTGTCATCACTATGGCGGCTGCCGAGCGCCTTTCCCTGTTGATCAGTGACGCGGTTTCAAAAGGTGCCCAGTTGGTTGGCGGCGGCGGCATTCGCGGATCGTTTGTAGAGCCTACGTTGATAGACGCCGTCGAAGCTGACATGCGTCTTTACAACGAAGAGGTTTTTGGACCCATTTTGTCGGTCACGCGCGTGAGCGATGACGCAGAAGCAATCACTGTTGCAAATGACAGCGAATATGGGCTGGCTTCGTCGGTGTTCTCTTCCGACGAAAAGCGCGCCCTTGACGTAGCCGGTCAATTGCACACGGGCATTTGCCACATCAACCGAACCACCGTCCGCGACAACCCGCATGCGCCTTTCGGCGGTGTGAAAGCCAGCGGATTTGGTCGCTTCGGCGGTCGATGGGCCATTCAGGAATTCACCGAACTGCGCTGGATCACCAGCACCACTACCGAGCCGGGATAGGGCTCTGTCACCCAAAGGAGAGGAAAATGTCCGTTCATCTTTCACGCCGAGGTCTATTGATCGGAGCCGGGGCCGCCATCGGCACTTTTACCCTTGGCCGAACAACGGCGTTAGCCCAGTCAGGCGAAACTTTGAAAATCGGTTTTATCAGCCCGATTTCCGGCCCTCTGGCCGGATTTGGCCAAACTGATGGATATGTTTTGGAAAAAGCACGTGAAGCCCTGGCAAGCGGTGTGACGATTAATGGTGCCGGATATGCAGTCGAAATTCTGGATCGCGATACACAGTCCGACCCTGCACGCGCCGGACAGCTTGCCCGAGACCTGATCAACAACGAAAACGTTGACATCATGATCGCGGTTTCGACGCCGGAAACGATCAATCCGGTTTCGGATGCCTGCGAGGCTGCCGGTGTGCCCTGCATTTCCACCGTTATGCCCTGGGAAGCCTGGTATTTTGGCCGCGGTGCTAAACCCGGCGAACCTTCGCCGTTCAAATACGGTTACCATTTCGGTTTCGGTGTGAACGAGTTCTACGAGGCCTACGTCTCTCAATGGGATCTGATCGAAACCAACAAAAAAGTTGGTGTTATGTATCCCAACGATGCGGACGGAAATGCCATTCGTGCGGCTTTGGCACCGCAGCTTGCCGCAGCGGGGTATGAAATCGTCGATCCCGGTGCCTATGAAACAGGTACTTCGGATTATTCGCAGCAGATCCGTATGTTCCGAGATGCCGGCGTCGAAATCTTCAATACCTTCCCGATCCCGCCGGATTTCGCAGCCTTCTGGCGTCAGGCAGCACAGCAAGGACTGCATCGGCAGATCAAGATTGTTCAGGTTGCAAAGACGGGTCTGTTCCCGTCTGACATCGAGGTGCTTGGTGGGCTGGGCGAAAACATTGCCAGCGCGGCTTACTGGCACCGTGATTTCCCGTACACTTCGCCAGTCACCGGTCTGAACGGGGCGGCTTTGTGTGATGGGTACGAAGCGGCAACAGGTCGACAGTGGACACAACAATTGGGAGCAACCCTGTCCGCATTTGACGTGGCAATCGCGGCCTTGAGCGCATCGGGCAGCCCAAAAGACAAAGAGGCAGTAGCCGCAGTCATGCCGACCCTGAAGGCCGATACAATCGGTGGTGTGGTTGACTTCAATTCCGGGCCGGTTCCGAATGTTGCCTCTGGCCCGATCATTGGCACCCAGTGGCAGAAATCTAACGGTGAGAAACACCAATTTGACTACGTCATCACCGAAAATGCGACGGACACCAACGTTCCGGTTACCGGCACGTTGATCCCATACAACGGGTGAGGTCAGTCATGACGTCTTCATCCACCGTACTTCGTTCGGACGGTATTTCTATGTCGTTCGGGGATTATAAAGTTCTTAGGGAAATTTCGCTGGACTTCTATCCGGGTGAAATTGTGGGTGTTCTGGGTCCAAACGGGGCCGGGAAAACAACCTATATGAACCTTCTGACGGGAGCCCTTCGGCCAACCGACGGTTCGGTTCATCTGATGAACGAAGACGTCACCGCCTTTGATACGGCGGAACGCTGCCATCGCGGGCTGGGGCGCACCCATCAGGTACCCCGCCCTTTTCTGGGGATGACCGTGTTTGAAAACGTTCTTGTTGCGGTTGAGCACGGCCGTAACGAGATGCCCGATGATCCGGTAGCGGCAGCGTGGGAGGCTCTGGAGGAAACCGGCCTGTCCCATGTCGCGAACCGCCGTGGTGAGACTTTGGGCCTTCTCGATCGCAAACGACTGGAACTGTCGCGCGCTCTGGCGACAGACCCAAAGGTTCTGTTGCTTGATGAGATCGGAGGCGGGTTGACGGACACTGAAGGAGACGACCTGGTTGCCTTGGTCCGCAAAATTCATGGGCGCGGCGTTACCATCATCTGGATCGAACATATCATGCGCTTGCTGATGGAAACCTGCAGCCGATTGGTCTGCATGGCTGGTGGTGAAGTGATAGCGGATGGGGAACCACAGGCTGTCATCGACTCTCCGGAAGTGCAGGTCGCCTACTTTGGAGCAGCAGCATGAGTACGCTCGAAGTTTCCGATATCGTGGCCGGACATGGGCAGTTGCAGGCCGTACACGGTGTTTCCCTTACCGCCAGACCGGGTGAGATGATCTTTGTCGCCGGTGCCAACGGCGCAGGAAAGACGACGCTGTTGCGCAGTATTGCCGGAGATCACATGGCAACCTCGGGGAAAGTGGTGCTGTCCGGAGTCGATATCTCGGAGTTGCCGGCGCATCATCGCGCTCGTTCGGGCTTGTCCCTTGTGCCGGAAGGCCGGCGTTTGTTCCCGCAGATGACCGTGCGGGAAAACCTAATGCTGGGCATGTCCACCAGCCGCGAAGGGCCATGGACCGTCGAAGCAATCTTTGAAGCCTTCCCAAACCTGGCCAAGCTGGACAAATCCCCGGCTGGCAAACTTTCGGGCGGCGAACAACAGGCGGTTGCCATTGGCAGAGCCCTGATGGGCGATCCCGTTGCCGTCATGTTGGACGAAGTTTCACTCGGACTTTCACCTGCTGCAGTTGAGTTGGCCTATGACGCGCTGAAACAAGTGCGCGACATGGGACTTGCCATTGTCGTGGTCGAACAGGATCTCTCCCGAACTCTCAATACAGCGGATGACATCATCGTCATGTGCGAAGGCAACGTGACCCTGCATGCGAAGCCTTCCGAAACATCTCTGGAGCAAATGGCCTCGGCGTCGTTTGGGCATGAGGAGGGCCACTAAATGACTTCGCAACTGATCAACGCCATATTGCTCGGCGGATATTACACCGTTTTGGCTATCGGATTGGCCTTCATGTACTCGGTGATGAATGTAATCAACCTGGCCCATGGTGCGCTCATCATTCTGGCGGCGTTTGGCCTGCTGGTCCTGAGTTCAAATCTCGCGATCCCGCTTTATCTCGCTATCGTCATCATGATTTGCGTGATGTTCGGACTCGGGCTGTTTCTGCACCGGTTTGTTCTGTCCAAAGCCTCTCAGGGGGGTGAACTGTTGCCCCTTCTGGCAACCTTCGGCATGGCGATCATTCTGGATAACCTGATGTTTCAGGCGTTTGGCGCGGATAGCAATTCGCTTGCGCCTTTGGTCGGCGATCTGTCCTGGGCGTCATTCGAACTGCCAGGAAATATCTATATCGGACAGATCAGCGTTTACATTCTGATGGCAGCGATTGCGACGATTATCGCGTTGGAATGGTTGCTGAACCGAACCGATCTTGGGCGGCGCATTCAGGCGACCAGCCAAGACCGGGCCACCGCATCGCTCTTGGGTATTGATACAGGCCGCACGCTGGCCATCGCCACAGGCATTGCACTTGCGACCGGGGTTCTGGCAGCAGCAGCACTTGGCTTGCGCAGCGCATGGGGCCCATATGATGGTTCCGCGCAGCTGCTATTCGCTTTCGAAGCCGTGGTGATTGGCGGGCTTGGGTCCATGTGGCGCGTGATGGCGGGAGCGATGATCCTTGCGATTGCTCAATCCATCGGCGCGATGATCCACCCTCAGGGCTTTCTGATTTGCGGGCACTTGGCGTTCCTTGCAGCTGTTTTCATCCGTCTCGGCGGCAACGGTTTCAGCTTGCCCGGACTTCTTGGGAAAGGAGCGCAGACATGAACACAACCTCCGAATTGACTGTTACGCGCGGTGGTACCACCGCAAATATGACCATGATCGCAATTATTATTGCTGTGGTTGCGCTGGCCGCAACACCATGGGTTTTCGGTGTAGGGGGAAGCGGCCGGGCTGTGGCACTGCTGGTCTATGTTTTGCTGGCGGTGATGTGGAATGCACTTGCCGGGTTCGCCGGGCTGGTTTCGATCGGTCAGACACTGTTCTTTGGCACAGCGGCCTATGCCACCATTCGATTGGCGGATGCCGGAGTTGATCCCTATCTCGCCCTTCTGATTGCCATAGCATTCGGAGCCGCACTTGGATGGATAACCTCACTGTTCATGCTTTCGTTGAAGGATGGTGAGTTTGCAATCGGTATGTGGGTTCTGTCTTCTCTGGCGCATCTGTGTGTGAATCTTGACCCGCTCATTCAGGGCGAGACCGGCACATCGCTGATTTCACTGAACGCATATGACATTCAGACCCGCAGCATGATCACCCTGTGGATGGCTTTGGGAATTACAATTGCTGTTTTCGTCATTCTTGTTGTGCTCCTGCGCAGCCGCACAGGCGCTGCCATTACGGCCATTCGCGATGATGAAATCGGGGCACGCTCGATCGGTGTGAACGTGATGAAGACGAAACGCATCGTCTTTGTTCTGGCCGCAACAGGAACGGCAGCAGCCGGTGCCTTATGGCTGGCCTCAGCATCGAACTTTCAGCCACGCGCCTTCTTCGGAGTGCAGTGGACCGCGTACATGCTTTTCATGGTGCTTGTAGGCGGGCTTGGCCGGATCGAAGGCGCCATCATTGGGGCTGTGTTGTTCTTTGTGATCGAAACCTTCTTTGCCGCCTATGGCGCCTGGTACCTTGTCGGGCTTGGGGCAGTGGCCGTGTTTTTCGCTTTGTTCCTGCCCAAAGGGGTGTGGGGCTGGATCGGTCCGCGCCTGCCGGGAGAGGCAATTCCAACCGGCTATATCGTCGAAAAATCAAACACATGATGAGGAGTAAGACATGTTGAAGGACAAAACTATTATTGTAACGGGTGTCGCCTCGGGTATTGGTGCCGAAACTGCGGTGCAACTGAAACAGCATGGTGCAAAAGTCATCGGCGTCGACCGGAACGAACCTTCGGTGGAACTGGATATCTTTCATCAGGTGGATTTGATGGATGCAGCCGGCGTGGCTGTTCTGATCGAAACGCTGAAGGGCTATAACGCCAATGGTCTGGCCAACATTGCAGGGGTTCCGCCCACGGCACCGCCCGAAGTTGTCGTAACTGTAAACCTTGTGGCCTTGAAAAAACTGACCTTGGGTCTGGTCGACAGTTTGGCCGACAATGCTTCGATTGTGAATCTGGCGTCATTGGCCGGGATCGGCTGGGAAGGCGAGGTCGCCAAGATCAGGGTGGCCGAAGATTTGGATTTCGACGGTGTCGAGGCTTTCTGCAAAACCCATGGCATCACCGCTGAAAACAGCTATTTCTTTGGCAAACAGGCGCTTGTTGCTTGGACGCTTGAAAACCGCTGGACCTGGCGTGACCGGGGTATCCGTATGAACGCAGTCAGTCCGGGGCCTGTAGATACACCAATTCTGGGTGATTTTCTTGAGACACTTGGGGAACGCGCGGAAGAAGATATGCGTATCATGGACCGTCCGGGTACGGCCAAAGACATTGCACCGATTGTAGCTTTTCTGCTGTCCGACGGTTCCGTCTGGCTGCGCGGCACCAATATCGCAAGTGATGGTGGTATGCGGGCCAATATCGACGCGACGAGCAACGGTCTGAACTGAGCGCTACAACCAATCTGATTTCAGGAGAGTAAGATGAACATTTCAATGTTGATCAACGGAGAAGATGTGCCTGCGGAAAGCGGCCAAACATTTGAGCGCGCTGACCCGGTCACTGGTGAGGTTGCCACCGTTGCTCCGGCAGCGGGTGTGAAGGATGTCGAAAAGGCGGTACAGGCGGCGGCAGACGCGTTCCCGGTATGGTCAAAGACAAGCCCGGCTGAAAGGCGCGGCCTGTTGTTGAAAGTTGCCGAAGCCCTGGAAGCCAATACCGGTGAGATCGTTGACGCTATGGTTGCCGAAACCGGTGCCACGTCTATTTGGGCTGGATTCAACTGCATGCTGGCTGCAGGTATGCTGCGCGAGGCTGCGTCCCTGACAACGCAGATTTCCGGCGAGGTCATCCCGGCAAACAAACCCGGAACGTTGGCAATGGCGCAGCGCAAGCCATTGGGCGTCTGCGTCGGAATTGCACCCTGGAACGCGCCGGTCATTCTGGGCACACGTGCTGTATCCACCGCGATTGCCTGCGGCAACACTGCCATTCTGAAAGCTTCGGAGCTGTGCCCGGCTGTCCAGCTTGCCATCGGTCAGGCCTTTAAGGACGCAGGCTTTCCACCCGGCGTGTTGAACGTGATCACCAACGCACCAGAGGATGCGCCCGAAATTGTTGGTGCCCTGATTGACGATGCGCGGGTGCGACATGTGAACTTTACGGGTTCAACCCAAGTTGGTCGGATCATCGGGGAACGTGCTGCCCGCAACCTCAAACCAGCGCTGCTGGAATTGGGAGGAAAGGCGCCGTTGATCATCCTTGATGATGCTGATGTGAACGCGGCCGTAAACGGGGCGGCGTTCGGGGCTTTCATGAACCAGGGCCAGATCTGTATGTCGACCGAGCGGATCATCGTTCAGGACCGGATCGCAGATGCATTTGTCAAAGCTCTGGCAACCAAAGCTTCCAACCTTCCGGCGGGCAACCCGCGCGAAAATGTCGTGCTGGGCTCGTTGGTAAGCTCACAGGCTGCAGAGAAGATGGATGACCTCATCGCCGATGCTACCGGCAAGGGCGGTAAAGTCGTTGCTGGCGGCAACCGCAACGGAACCATCGTCGAAGCGACATTGATCGACAATGTTACGCCGGAGATGCGGATTTACAGCGAAGAGAGCTTTGGCCCGGTGAAATCCATCATCCGCGTCAAGGACGACGAAGAAGCCATCCGTATTGCCAATGACACGGAATATGGTCTGTCAGCCGCCGTTTACGGCAGCGATATCACACGTGTCATGTCTGTTGCTGACCGCATCGAGTCCGGGATCTGCCATATCAATGGACCAACCGTATCAGATGAGGCGCAGATGCCTTTTGGTGGTGTAAAAGACAGCGGATATGGTCGATTTGGAGGCCGTTCCGGGATCGACGCATTCACCTCGGTTCGGTGGGTGACAATTGAAAACCCAAATCAGCATTTCCCATTCTGAGGAGCAGAAATGATAAACGATCTGGAGCAAAACAAGAAGAATGTCATCGCGTTCTATGAGATGATGTTCAACGATTGCGAACCGGCTAAAGCCATCGAACAATATGTCGGAGATGACTACATCCAGCATAACCCGGATGTTGAAGACGGAAAGCAGGGATTTATCGACTACTTCATCAAGATGGCGGATGAGTATCCGGTGAAGTCAGTCGTCGTAAAACGCGCCATAGCCGAGGGTAATCACGTCGTGCTTCATTGCCACCAGATCTGGCCCGAAGGTTTGGAATACGCGGGAATGGACATTTTTCGTCTGGATGAAAAAGGCAAAATCGTCGAGCATTGGGACGTCCTGCAAGTGATCCCGGACCACTCCAAAAACGATAACGGGATGTTCTGAACTTACTTCCTGAACCGCCAACCGGACCCGGTTGTCTTTTGAAATGAAAGGCTCCGGGTCTGGTTCTGCTGTAAGAGACACGCGCTATTGTGGGCGGCGGTGCTCTGCCCCGCGCTCGACATGGAGTTTCAGCGTCCTCAGCCCGCGGCCCTCATGACCCGGTTCCCAATCCGGTCGCTCAAGCAGGCGGATGGTTGAAAACTCTGATACGAGGTCATGAAGCGCCACAGACATTTCCATCCTTGCCAGTTGCGCTCCGGGACACGCATGCATGCCCGCTCCGAACGAGAAATTGCGTGAGCGCCCCTCGCGGGTGATATTGAAGTTTTGAGGATCTTTGACGGCCGACGGGTCCCGATTGGCACCCGGCACAAGCGCATAGGCGACATCCCCTTTACGGAACTTCAGGCCTTTATACTCTAATTCCCCGGTTGCCTGATGTGGAATGGCCCATGGAAGCGGCGCGAAACGCATACCCTCGTCAACAGCGCGCAGCGCAAGACCGGGTTCCGCTCGGAGTTTTTCAAGTTCATCAGGGTGCTGAAGCAACGCCAGAAGGATCAGGGGAAGCTGTGTCCGCGTTGTGTCCACCCCGGCCGAGGCCAGCTCGGCGGACAAGTAGACAATCTCATCTTCAGACATTCGGTCGCCGTCAATTTCAGCCTGAATAAGTTCGCTGAACAAATCCTCACCTGGATTTTCGCGGCGTTCAGACAGCAGATCGCGCAAGTAGGTGTGAATTCGGCGATTGGCCTCTTCGACTTTTTCTATCCCGACACCGGTTTGAAGCGCATCCAGCTTGCGGCCACCCACCTTGATCCAGTCGTTCAGGCCTTCTGTTTCCACGTAAGGTACGTCAAACATTGGCCCCAGCACCCGTGAAGGCAACGGGTCGGCGAAATCCGCGCAAAACTCAACCTCGCCTGTGTTTGGAAAGGCCGCCGTCAGATCCCTGGAAATCGCTTCGATGGATTGGCGCATCCCGTCCACGATCCGATCCCGCAGAGCGATTTTTACCAGTCGTGACAAGCGATCATGGCTTACCCCGTGCATGTTAAGAAGTTCGTGATCAATCGCTTTTTTCAAGTAGGGGCTCTTTGTTTCGTCAATCCCCTCAAAATAGAACCGGAAATCCCTGCATTTAAATATCTCTGCAACGTCTTCCTGATTGTAGAATATCGTCCCTCCATCGGGTGTGCGTGCGTAAAAGGACTGTGCCCGCAAATGTTCGATAAACCCGTATCTGTCCTGTTTGAACTCTTCCGCATCAAGAGCCACGGTCATGGGAGAGTCTGGCATCTGTGTACCTCCGCATCTATGGAATCGTATTCGTGAAGGGTTAGCCGGCGCAACTTGACGTCAGGAAATCCTGAAATCCTGTCGGGGCGCGCCTGTTTTTTTTCAATGTTGGTGTTGCCAAAAAATCCACAACGATTTCCTTTCAGCGGCAATAAAATACCAATTTTTCATGGAGGCGGCACTCATCCTCATCGGAGCTCAGGTTCCATGGCCCGTTCGAGCACTTCCAAAATTTGAGCCAGCGCCTGATCCGCTGTTGCTCGAATAGAAACTGTGCCTTTGGGGCCGTTGGCGTGGTCGCGGTTGATGCGGATAAGCGTTGCATTTGGAAGTTGCGATGATATCGTTTCCATCGGCACCCGTATCACACTAGGCGTGTTGAAACCTGAGCCAATTTCGATCAGGGCAAGCTGCATTCCTTCCCGTTCTGAAAGCCATTCAGGAAACCGTCGCGCTTGCGGCCTGTAAGGGTCTTCCACGAACCAGTTGCCGCCGCGCACGTTCATGAATACCTGCCCACCACATCGGGGGCAGGTCGGCAGCGTATTCGGATCTTCGACCATCTGAGTTTTCCGGTTCACGTGCGGGAGCATTGCAGCGACGAAAGGCTTTCCATCCCACGTGCCGTCATGGCAACGGTTGAAACACTGGAACCGTTCATAGTCACCCTGGGGTGTGAAAATCTGCTCTTCGGCAAATCCGTTCTTGTGGAAATATCGATCAACATTTGAGGTCATGACGAAATGTGCTTTTCCACCTACAATGGCGCGCAAATTTTGATAAACCTCAGTCGTTTGCGCCCTGTATACATAGTCCAGCGCCACCGAATAATATCCCCATTTCAACGCTTCGTTAGGAAAGGGATATCCCATCAGCTGATATTGGTAACGGGCTCCGTATTGCGACATGCCCGGAAAGCGTTCAGCGAATTCTGCTTCGCTCGTATAATCAAGCCCCGCTGCGGCAGACAAACCTGCGCCTGCACCTATCAAAATCGCGTCCGCGTCCGCCACAATCTGCGCCGCTTGCGTTATCACATCCATGACGCAAATTTCCTTTCGTAGATTTCAGTGGCTGCATCGCCGAATGTATTGAAAACGACGTGTTCAAAATGTCCCTGATGGGCTTGCAGCCAATCCGAAACCGTTCGCAAGGCGACGTCAGCGGCTTCTTCAGGCGGGTATCCAAAAACGCCTGTCGAAATTGCACAAAAGGCAAGCGATTTTACCCCGGCTCGTGCCGCCAGAGAAAGGCAAGACGTGTAACAACTCGCCAATTGCTGTGCTTGCTCGGCGGTGGGTCGATGGATTGGAACGATGGGGCCAACCGTGTGCAGAACGAATTTTGATGGCAAGTTATATCCGCGCGTGATTTTAGCTTCACTTGTCCGTTCATCCCGACCTTGTTGGGACATGATCATGGCGCAATCTTCGCGCAGCTGAGGCCCGGCGGCACATTGTATGGCGTTGTCGATGCACGCATGAAAAGGTTGGAAACATCCCAGCATCTGCGCGTTTGCAGCGTTGGTTATCGCATCAATCTTTAGTGTTGTGATATCGCCGTCCCAGATGCTGATCATTTCGCCAAAAGAGTGGGGGCCGGCAGCACGTGGCAGAGACGCCGCATCCACAATGTTCTTTTGGGCCAATTCAGATTGTAGCAAACGATCAACTGAGTTTGTCAATTCATCCGACAGCGCTCCGGTCGCTCGCATTGTAAGAGCAGCCTGCACCCATCGTCTTTGATCTGCCGGAGAATAGGGGACATGATGGCGGCTGCAGAATTCGCGGGAAGCTGGGTCTGCTTTGATCGCTGACACGGCACCTGTCAGATCGGCAGCGCCGGTTGCCGGCACAAAGGGCACTCTTAGTTTGATCAGATCAGCATATTGCAGCATTGCTTTGTTCCCTGATGGTGCCTCCCGGCGAATGTCGCAAGGAGGCATAAGGATCGGATGTCAGAATTTTCCGTTGTCGTGGGCCATTTCGGACGGGATCTCAGAGATCGTGTCCCAGTGCTCTACGATTTTGCCGTCTTCAACTCGGAACAGGTCAAAGA
This sequence comes from Ruegeria atlantica, assembly GCF_947495585.1. Classification (GTDB taxonomy): domain Bacteria; phylum Pseudomonadota; class Alphaproteobacteria; order Rhodobacterales; family Rhodobacteraceae; genus Ruegeria; species Ruegeria atlantica_G. Next base: position 66,819 of record NZ_CANLZK010000011.1, read on the forward strand.
ATGCTGTCGGTGCACCGCCCAGAGTACCCTCTGAGGCTGTGAATACGAAATTGCCCTCGGCCACGACAATTGGTGTATCGGTGTAAACCATTGTGATGCCGTTTTCGGCCATTGCGGCCAATGCCGATCCCAGCCCGTCCAGGCCGTCAGCGATGGCCGGGTTATGCTGGATGTAGGTTTCAGCAGAGATGAAGTCCGTAATGTTCGAGGCGTCGCCACCCTTCAGGACGGTTTCAACGAAGTCCGTTACCAGCGCTTTGTTGTCCGCCGCTTTGTCGGGATCGGAGACCTCGGTTGCACCGTCTGTCATGGTGTGCCCCGATGGGTTCGGTTCACCTGGTACTTGCAGGTTATCCCAATGTTCGGCCACTTTGCCGTCCTCGACACGGAATACATCGAAGCCGACGAGAGTTTCAGCTCCGAAGACCTGAGCGTTATGGTACGTATTATGCAGGACAACCAGGTCGCCTTCTGCAATGACGCGGTGTGTCTCGGTTTTCAGACCGCTTTCCTGCAATGCAGGTATAAAACCCAGAATTGCCGCTGCACCGGTGGGAACAGCAGGATTGTGTTGAATGTAGTTTTCAGCCAGCAACTGTTGTGCTGCATCCGGGTCGAAGTTGGTGAAAATAGCTGTCACCGCATTGATTACGATTTCTTTTGTGGACATTTGATAGTTCCTCTTGGTTTTGGAAGATGTTTGTCAGGTTGCGCGCATCTGCGCCTTCTTGACGGAGAAACGGTTGCCCCAGGGATCGTTCACGAAGCCCGTCTGCAGCGCATTGGTGTCGGATAGCAACTCGATCTCAGACAATCCGGTGGCGTTTGCCGGGCGCGTTGCCACACCTGGAGATTTCCAGACATTTGCAGCAAGATGATGGTGATAATCCCCTGACCCATACCAGCCGGCTGACGGGACTCCGAATGTCTTGGTCATACCTAAATGTTCGGTCATAAAGGCATCCGCTTTGGATACGTCGCCCACTTGAAGATGAACGTGGCCTATGACGGTGTCGGTCGGGACCTGTGTCCAGGCGCTCGAGGCCGTGTGCACAAGGTTTTCAAGATCAAGGCGGCGCGTATCCATCTGAATGTGATCGCCGGATCGCTGCCAGTCAGAGCGTGGTCTGTCCCAATAGACCTCGACCCCATTCCCCTCAGGATCCTGAAGGTAGAGTGCTTCGCTGACCAGATGATCAGAAGCACCATCAAGCCGAATCCCCAGTTCTTCGACATGCAAGAGCCAGCTTCCCAGGTCAGATCGATTGGGCAATAGGAAAGCTGTGTGAAACAGGCCCGCTTCGTTTGGGTAACTTCGCGCTGCCGCGTCTTTTTCAAGGGCGATCAGAGGTTTGTTGCCAGCACCCAGTTTTGCGCTTTCGCCATCCTGAGTCAGAACGTGGAGGCCGACTATCTTGCTGTAAAAGTTCGTCGCAAGTTCAAGGTCATTTACGACCAGTGATACCTGACCAATAGAAATAGGTGCATCAGAGCTCGCCATGTCTGCCCTCGTTCCTTGTTTTGATGAAAGACAGATAGGGAGAAGTATTGTGGGTTAACATGGCGATTATGGAGAGTAACAATCCCCGTAGCGTTCATAATAAATCTTTGGAAAACCGCCTAATCGGCTCAACTTGTTGTTCGCGACTGCATACCGTTGCAGCGGAGTATTGCCGAAGCGGGCGCAAACATCGTTCTGAACGGTATCGAACCCGCAGAACAGGTCGAACCTGTCGTACAGGAGCTGCAGGAAAAATGGGGCGTTCGCGTCATTTTCGATGGCGCCGATATGACCGATCCGACACAGATCGAAGCTATGGTTGTTGGCGCTGAACGGGCATTCGGGTCCGTCGATATCGTGGTCAACAACGCGGGCATCCAGAATGTTGCCCCCGTGGATGAGTTCCCCATCGTCAAATGGGATGCGATTATCGCAATCAATATGTCTTCTGCCTTTCATACGACCCGTGCCGCACTGCCTGGCATGAAGAAACGTGGCTGGGGCCGGATCGTGAATCTGGCGTCGGCCCACGGGCTTGTCGCCTCGCCCTACAAATCGGCCTATGTGACGGCCAAGCACGGCGTAGTCGGCCTGACCAAGACCGTTGCGCTGGAAGTCGCCGAGATGGGCATCACCTGCAATGCGATTTGCCCGGGCTACGTGCGCACTCCGCTTGTCGAAAAACAGATACCTGCCACGGCTGAGGCAAGAGGTATCAGTGAAGACGAGGTGATCCGCGATGTGATGCTGGCTGCACAACCCACCAAGAAATTTGTTGGCACGACCGAGCTGGGCGCATTGACGGTATTCCTGTGCTCTGACGCAGCCCGTTCGCTGACTGGCGCTGCCCTGCCGGTCGATGGAGGCTGGACGGCACATTAAATCTGGAGAAAGCCATTGGTAGACAAGGTCATCACTCCAAAAGCAGCCGCAGCGCTGGTGAATTCGGGCGATGTGGTCACGACTTCGGGGTTTGTCGGGATTGGGGTCCCGGACGAGCTTTTGCTGGCGCTCGAGCAGCGGTTCCTTGACGATGGCGCACCGCGAGATCTAACGCTGCTGTTTGCGGCTGGTCAGGGCGACGGACGTGATCGGGGATTGAACCGCTTGGGCCATGAGGGGCTGCTCAAACGGGTCATCGGAGGTCACTGGGGGTTGATCCCGAAAGTGGCCAGGCTTGCGGTCGAAAACCGGGTTGAAGCGTACAATCTGCCCCAGGGGGTGATCAGCCACATGTTCCGCGACATTGCGGCGGGCAAGCCCGGTACGCTGACCCATGTCGGGCTGGGCACCTTTGTCGACCCTGAATTGGAAGGTGGCCAGATTAACGCAACAACCACCGAGGCTCTGGTCGAACGCATCAGAATCGCCGGGCGAGAGTTGTTGTTCTACCACGGTTTGCCGATCGACGTTGCGTTCCTGCGCGGCACCACAGCGGATTCGCTTGGCAACGTCACGCTCGAACGTGAGGCGCTAACCATCGACTCGTTGTCACAGGCCATGGCCGTGCGCAACTCAGGGGGCGTCGTGATCGTTCAGGTCGAATGTCTGGCAGAAGACAACTCGCTGGACCCGCGCAAGGTGGTGCTGCCATCGGCTCTTGTCGATGCGGTGGTTGTGGCGCGACCCGAAAACCATGTGCAGACCTATGCAACCGACTATTCACCGCAATTTGCCGGGCAATTGCGGGCCCCTGCGGGCGCGGTAGAGCCGATGCCGCTGGATGCGCGCAAAATCATTGCCCGGCGCTGCGCATTCGAGCTTCCGATCGGCGGTGTAGTCAATCTGGGCATCGGTATGCCAGAGGGCGTGGCGGCGGTGGCCGGCGAAGAGGATCTGCTGCGGTATGTAACGCTGACCGCCGAGCCGGGGGTAATTGGCGGCCAGCCAGCCTCGGGGCTGGATTTCGGCGCCGCCGTCAACACTGATGCGATCATCCCGCAGAACACCCAGTTCGATTTCTACGATGGCGGTGGTCTGGATCTGGCGGTGCTTGGCATGGCCGAGGCGGACGCGGCGGGCAACGTCAACGTGTCCCGTTTTGGCCCGCGTTTGGCCGGGGCCGGTGGGTTCATCAACATAAGCCAGAATGCTCACAAAGTGGTTTTCGCCGGAACCTTTACCGCAAGTGGGCTGCAGATCGCACTGGAAGACGGCAAGCTCGCGATCCTCCAGGAAGGCAAGGCACGCAAGTTTCGCGGCGACGTCGGTCAGATTACCTTTTCGGGCCGACAGGCCTCGGATGGACACAGGACGGTGTTCTATGTAACCGAACGCTGCGTGTTCGAGCTGCGCAAAGGCGGGCTGACCTTGATCGAAATCGCTCCTGGCATCGATCTGGAGCGGGACATTCTGGCTCATATGGCTTTTTGTCCCGAGATAGGCGAATTGGTCCAGATGGACGAACGCATCTTCGCTCCCGATCCAATGAAATTGCGTGAAGATTTGCTGCATCTCGATATGCCCCAACGGATCGTGCTGGAGGCGGACAATCGCCTGTTTATCAACCTCGGCAAGTTGCGGATCAAATGGCCTGCGGATGTGCAGGCGATCCGCGACCGGGTCACTGAATTGTGCGAAGGGTTGCTGCAACAGGTTGATACCATTGTAAGCTATGACGGCACCGTCATCGATGAGGATATCGAAAGCGAGTACGCCGAAATGGTGCGAGCGCTGGAAGAGAAATACTATCGCTCGGTCACTCGGTATTCGAGCTCAGCATTCATGCGAATGAAGCTTGGCGAAAAACTGCTCCGGGATGCGAAACCGCACATTTTTCAAAATCAGGATCAGGCCAAGAAACACCTGAAGACCGGCAGATAAGCTTCGGTCGCATCCCGGATCATACCAAATAGACGGAGCGCGCGTTCATGTCAGAACCAGTCACTATCTTTGAAATGGGGCCGCGTGACGGGCTGCAAAACGAGAAAAAGCAGATTTCCACGGCGGACAAGATCAAACTGGTCAATGCCCTTTCCGATTGTGGTTTAAGCAAGATTGAGGTGACAAGCTTTGTCAGCCCGAAATGGGTGCCTCAGATGGGCGATGCCGCCGAGGTCATGGCAGGTATCTCGCGTAAGTCAGGCGTTTCCTATGCGGTTCTCACCCCGAACATGCGTGGTATGGCCGGCGCGCTGGATGCCAATGCCGATGAAATTGCTATTTTTGTATCTGCGTCCGAAGGCTTTAGCCAGAAGAATATCAATTGTTCGATTGCCGAAAGCCTGGAGCGGTTCGCACCGGTTGTCGACACGGCAAAGGATGCCGGAATTCCCGTGCGCGGCTATGTCTCGTGTGTGACCGATTGCCCCTATGACGGTCCGGTTGACCCGGCCAAAGTGGCGCGGGTGGCAAAATCGCTCGCTGACATGGGATGTTATGAGATCAGTCTGGGTGACACCATCGGAGCGGCAAGACCGGAAACCACCGATGCGATGCTAACGCGCGTTCTGGACGCGGTGTCGGCAGGGCGACTGGCCGGTCATTTCCACGATACCAAGGGGCGGGCGCTGGACAATTTTGATCTGTGTCTTGAGCGCGGCCTCAGGGTGTTCGACGCGGCGGTCGGTGGGCTTGGTGGCTGCCCATACGCGCCTGGCGCAAAGGGCAATGTGGCGACCGAGCTTGTGGCCGATCTGATGGCGCGGCGCGGATTTGAAACCGGGCTTGATAGGGCACGACTGACCGACGCCGCAACATTCGCAAAGACACTGAGGAGCAGCACATGAACGATTTCGAAACTCTGAACGTCGCCCGGGACGAGCGGAATGTTCTGTATGTCAGGATGAACCGGCCGGACAAGCGCAACGCCCTGTCAGCACAGATGATCGCTGAGTTGACCATACTGGCGCAAAACGCTGGCTCTGACCCGGATATTCGTGCTGTCGGGCGAGGGCGACGTGTTTTGTGCAGGTGGCGATCTTGGGTGGATGATGGATCAGATCAAGGCGGATCGCGAAACCCGTATGCACGAGGCACGCAAGCTTGCCGAAATGCTGAATGCCCTGAATGTAATGCCCAAACCCCTGATTGGCCGGATCCACGGTGGCGCGTTTGGCGGTGGTATCGGCATGGTTTGTGTTTGTGATGTTGCCATCACCGATGCCACCACGAAATTTGGCCTGACAGAAACGCGGTTGGGTCTGATACCTGCCACGATCGGGCCATATGTACTTGCGCGACTGGGTGAAGGCATGGCCCGCCGCGTATTCATGTCAGCCCGGATATTCAAAGCGGACGAAGCGGTCGAACTGGGGGTGGTGGCTGCGTCAGTGAATGCCGATGAACTGGATGCGGCGGTCGAAGCGCAAGTCAAACCGTATCTATCGGTGGCACCCGGGGCGGTGGGCGCAGCCAAGAATCTGGCCCGTGCACTCGGCCCGCGTATTGACGATAGGGTAATAGACGACACCATTCGGCGGCTTGCTGACACTTGGGAAACCGAGGAGGCTGCGGAGGGAATCGACGCCTTCCTCGAAAAGCGCAACGCGCGCTGGGTCAACTGATCGCCCAGTCGAGCAATGATGGGGTTGCGAAGGTGCAGACATTTCTGGTGCCGGTCTGGTAATGACAACCCAAAAATAGTTTCCATTTTCTTGCCAAAAGGTCATTCATTGAAAGAACGCTTTAGCTTGGAATTGAAAAATCTTTCGGGCGATCGTCGCACGCGGCACTTCGATTCTCGCACAAGGCACACAGGTCACTCTCGAAGGTGAATACGTCAGCAGGAATGCAAGCTGCCAACCGGATGACGTCAGGAAAGAGAAACTTGTTTTCGACTATGTTGCAGCATCGCCGGGTTAGAAGCTACATAGTTCTTGGGCCGCAGATGTTCGATAAAACGTGCGCTGGATAATCTGGCCCGTGCGACTGGCGTTAACCATTTCGAAACCTGATCATCGTCAGAGTCACCCGTTCAGAGTTCCCCCTTGGGTATCATGAGATTTTCACATTCACGCGTTTAGGAAAAGAACAAGCGGACCATAAACATCGTAATCGACGGGAACGCCACCAGAACTGTGATCCGAATAATATCCGACAAAACAAAAGGCAGTGCACCACGATAAGTCTGTCCGATCCCGACGCCTTTTGACATCGCATTGATCACAAACAGGTTCATGCCAACAGGTGGTGTGATCAACCCGATTTCCGCCGACATCAGAACCAGAATTCCGAACCAGATTCCCACTTCTGCCGGAGGGATGCCAAAATCCAGCTGCGTTATGATCGGAATGAATATTGGAACCGTGAGGAAGATCATCGCAAGCGAATCCATCACCGTGCCCAACACAAGATAGAGCAAAAGCATTCCGATCAGGATTGTCCAGGGACTGACCTGCGCTTCGAAGAAGTATGCCGCAAGCGTTTGTGGCACCTGCGCGGAAGACAGGAAGGAATTGAATACACCTGCCGCCAAAATGATGAAGAAGATCATTGCCGAGGTCTGGGCCGTTGAAAGCAAGGAGTCTCTTACCGCTTCCCATGTCAGGGCCCGCTTGAACCACGCAACCAATGCGGTGCCGGCAACTCCGACGGCCGCCGCGGCGGTCGGCGAAAAAGCCCCGGTGTAAATCCCACCGATCACCAGGGTAAAAATAACGATCACCGGCCAGACAGGTATCAACGCCCGAAACCGGTCTTTGTACGGCAACCTTTCGATACTGCCTGCCGAGCCCGGAACCATCCTCGTGTAAATGGCGACCGTCAGCATGTAACCCAGCATGGCGAGGATGCCGGGGACAAATGCGGCGGTAAAAAGCTTCTCGATATTCTCTTCCGCCAAAATCGCATAGACGACCAGCACGACCGAGGGCGGGATCAAAATGCCAAGCGTTCCACCCGCAGCCAGCGCACCAGTTGACAGTGCGCCGGAATACCCGGCGCGATGTAGTTCGGGCAGCGCAACGCGACCCATTGACGACGCCGTGGCAAGAGAAGATCCGCAGACGGCACCAAACCCGGCTGAGGCGCCAATTGCTGCCATCGCAAGGCCGCCTTTCTTGTGACCCAGGCAGGCCTCTGCGGCTTTGAACAAGGCGGACGACATACCCCCGCGCATGGCAAACTCGCTCATCAACAGGAACAGCGGAATGATAGAAAGCGAGTAATTGGTCAACGTGCCATAGGCGAAAGTCTTGAGCTGGCTGTCCATCATCCGCATGTTGCCAGCGACCAGATAGGTTCCAAGCAAGCCGACCGCAAACATGGCTGCAGCCAATGGAATTCGAAATGCGATCAGGACAAGCAAAACCCCAAAGCTCAGCAGGCCGATCTGCAGATCGGTGAACGTGGCGGTCAGTAGCTCCAGCATGCCTCAGACCCTCGCCGCGTGTGAGTTAAATAACGCCCGAAAACTGCGCCAAACGCAGAATAGCGCGACTATGAAAAAGATCAGGATACATATCTCGGCCACCACATACGTGGGCCAGAGCGGCAATCCCAATATCTGAGATTCCTGGCTGCTGCGCACCCGTTCCGCGATTTCAGAGAAATTGCCCTGAACCAAAAGCTCAGCCAGCGACTCTTTTGAGCCTCGTGCTTTTTTGAAGATCAAAAACCATTGTCGCGTCAGAATGAGATATGCAATCGCTGCCAGAAGGGTATCCCCCAAAAGATCCAGCACCTTGTTGAATCGCTTGCCAAAAACCGGCTCGAACAGATCTACCTTGATGTGCCCCTTGCGGATCATCACCCAGGGCAGGGCGGCAAACAGCGCAAAACCCACACCATATGTCACAAGCTCCTCTTCGCCAAGGATCGGACGCAGCCAAGGCAGGTTCTCTCCAATCACAGTAGAATCTGCAACAAAATCCAATGCCCTGCGCAGAAGCTTGAGCAGGATACTCAGACAAGTGGCAACGGTGGCAAAGATCAGGCCCATGCCCCCCAGCAGAGCCAACCCTGCTGCGAGTTTCGTCATACCATGCTCTGTGCGTTCAAAGAGTGTCATAAGAAAAACCCGGTAGGAAACAGCGGCCCTGCCGGGCAGGGCCGATCAGTGTTCTATTGGTTGTCAGAGATCAGATTTCTGGCCTGATCAATGGCGGCCTGCCCATCGAATCCTTCGCCTGAGGCCCGCTCGACCCAACGATCATAAACAGGCTGCGCGGCTTCGATCCAACGCGCGACTTCAGCCTCATCCAGTTGGATGATGTTGTTGGCTTCAGCTGTACCCCTGCCTCCTGCATCCGCGTCGACCATGACCTGGCCGGCAAATTCGGACAGCGCTTTGCCAGTTTGCTCATCCAGGATTGCACGCAGATCGTCGGGCAATTCCTCGTAAACATCCCAGTTCATCGCCAGAACAAAAACCGCAGTGTAAAGCGCCCGATCTCCTGACAATTCGGTGTGGTTCGGTACCAGTTCCTGTAGTTTGATGGATGGCACTACTTCCCAAGGGATAACGGCACCTGAAATCACGCCTTTGGACATGTTCTCGGGTATTTTGGGCAATGGCATTCCGACCGGTGTTGCGCCCAGTTCCCCCAACAGATCCGTGACCAGCCGGGTTGGTCCTCGCATCTCCTTCCCTGCCAGATCTTCCAGTTTGGCGATGGGCTCTTCGCTGTGAATGACCCCCGGCCCATGGACCCAGCCAGCCAGGATTTTGGCCTCTTCGAATTCGCCGTCCTGTAATTCAGTCTCGATCAAATCGTAGAACGCTTTCGATGTCGCGACTGAATCCTGCATGATGAATGGCAATTCGAATACTTCGGCCCGATTGAACCGGCCCGAAGTATAGCCGGGCAGGGTCAGAACCGCTTCAACGGCGCCGTCAACTGCTTGATCATAAAGATCCCCCGGACGCCCGCCCAGCGACATGCTGTCAAAAATCTCTACCTTGATCCGGCCATCGCTCGCTTCTGCGACTTGTTCCGAGAAAGGCACCAGAAACTTCGAATGAAGCGGTGCTTTCTGTGACATGAAGTGATGAACTCGGATTGTTACTTCTTGCGACATCGCAGTGGTCGCTGCACTCGCCAGCACCAGTGCCGCAATTGTCGTTTTCAGAACTCGGTTCATTGGCTCCTCCTATTTCTTACAGTTTGCGTCTGCGCAGCTTGTGTCAGAGCTACGGCTGGTTACACAGGATCAGCTTTTCGGCTTGGATCCCATTTCAGTGATGTCCCGCACAACTTCGGCTGCGACCAACAAGGCACGGCCAGTTGCCACAACCATTTGCGGCAACAACATCCATTCCAACGCCCAAGCGGTGCCGGAACGTTCTTGCTCGTGAACCACGGCGTGGTGCATGCCCGGCAACAGCGTGGCATTGAAACGCGCCAGAGTTACCAGCAATTCGGCTAAGACAGGGTTGTGCTTGTGCGGCATGACAGACGAACTGCCACCGCTTTTGAGACGGATGTCGTCAACGCCTTGCTGCGCCATAAGCACAATGTCCTGCCCCATTTTTCCCAATGTGCCCGTTATCAGGGACAGCCAGCCGGAAAACTCCGCAATTGCAGTACGGTCGGTGTGCCATGATCGGCCGGGCGAGGGCAGATGCAGGGCGCGGGCCATGCTGTCGGCGATCTGCTGAGAATGTTCGGCCCAGGAGGCTCGGTCGCCTACGGCGCCGCCGAGCTGCAATCGGATCAGGCGCGTTTCGATTTCCGCCAAACGTTTCAGATGGGTTTTAATCGGTGTCCTCCAGGTTTTCAGCCTGTCGGACACGGTTATTTCCAGCGCCAATTGCATTCGTGTTCGCCCGGCCAACGGATTCTCACCGAAGGTCACTTCCAGTTCCTCAATCGCCGAAGAGACCGATTGCAAGCGGTCTGCCAGAATTGCAATGGCGTCCCGGAGGTTCAGTACCAGCGCGGTGTCGATCACATCTTGTGACGTCAATCCGCTGTGAATGACTGGCTTGATATCGTCCGGCGCATCTGCCTTGAGTTGGTGTACAAGCTCAGGGATCACAAGCCCGTCGCGTGCGGTGCCCTCTTTTAGTCCGGCCTCATCAAGTTCCGCCGACAGAACGTGCTGCGCTGCACGCTCGGCCAGTTTCGCGTCACGCAGACCGCATTCACCGAGTGCCCGGGAATAAGCGGCCTCGATTTCGCGCATTGTGCCCAGTTGCGCATCGGCACCAAGTGCCGCATCTATCTCGGCGTCGGCAAACAATGCGCTCAACCAAGAATGGTCAAATATACTGGCGCTCTGGGTCATGTTTGACTCGAGTTGGCTACTGACGAGTTGAATTCAGATCGCAAAGGGACGTTCAGTATGTCTCGGGCCTGCCGCCAGGTCGCAACTGGACGTTCATGCTTGTTGCACAGGTCAACCGCTCTTTCCACCAGAGCGGCGTTCGAAGGCGCAAGAGTGGACTTGTCGATGCGGACGTTGTCCTCGAGACCCGTGCGGGTATGCCCTCCCGCTGCAATGGCCCATTCGTTGACGATGATCTGGTTGGGCCCAATACCGGCCGCACACCACTCCGCATCCGGTGCCCGGTCCTGCATGGTTTTAACGTAGAAATCAAAGACGTCCTTATCTGCAGGCATCGCATTCTTCACGCCCATGACGAACTGAACGTACAACTTTCCATATAGATTGCCATCCTGATGCAACTTTATGGCCTGGACGATATGCGACAGATCGAACGCCTCGACTTCGGGCGTTACGCCGTAGGTCTGCATTTCAGACGCCAGCCAGTTCACCAGATCAGGGGCGTTTTCGTAAACGCGCGTCGGAAAATTGTTCGAGCCGACAGAAAGAGATGCCATGTCAGGGCGCAGCGGAAGCATCCCACCCCGTTCCTGACCAGCTCCAGACCGGCCACCGGTGGATAGCTGGATGATCAGGCCAGGACAGTGCTGGTTAAGACCTTCGACCAATCTGGCAAACCGTTCCGGGTCACTTGTAGGCGTGCCATCGTCGTTTCGGACATGGCAATGGGCGATGGTGGCGCCCGCCTCAAAAGCTGCATGCGTGCTTTCGATCTGCTCTTCAATCGAGATCGGAACAGCGGGGTTATTGGCCTTGGTTGGCAATGAACCAGTAATCGCAACGCAGATGATACAGGGTTTGCTCATGTTCACTTCCCTTGTGAAAAGTGGCCTGCCCCGAAGCATGAAGGGAGAGAGCAGGGGCAGGCCGATTGCTCAGATGTCGAAGAAGACGGTCTCGTTCTCGCCCTGCAGGCAAATATCAAACCGGTAGACGGTCTGCCCATCCCGTTCGATACGTTGAGCAATGAGTGTTTTGCGACGGTTTTCCCATTCGACCAGATTGATCACGGGATCAGCGGCATTGGCGTCCTCTCCGTCGCTGAAATACAGGCGGGTATTGAGGCCGATATTGATGCCGCGAGCCACAACCCAGAGGTTTATGTGTGGGGCCATCATCGTGCCCGAGCGTCCGGGGACGGGGCCGGGTTTGACTGTATCAAACCCCCATTCGCCGGTTTCGAAGTCCGTGATTACTCGACCCCAGCCGCGAAACCCTTCTTCCACCTCTCCGGGGTGTTCAGGATGGGCATAGATGCCTTCAGCATTGGCTTGCCACGCCTCGATTAACACATCCTTGACCGGACTACCTGTGCCGTCGATAACCACGCCCTCGATCCGGATTCGCTCACCTTTGGCATCGGGACCTGCGATATCCCAGCCCAGCTCGCTTTTGTAGATATCAAATCCTGCTGCACCGGGGGCAAGCCCAATATGCACATAAGGACCGGCGGTCTGGGATGGGGTTTCCTTGAGATAGTTCAGCTCTTGCGGCATCAGTTTCCCTCCAGACGGTTTTCGAACAGGGTTGAGCGGCGTCCACGCAAGACGATGTCGAACTTGTAGGCGATGGTATCCAGCGGGATCGTCGCGTTCAGATCCAGCGGCGCGATCAGGCGCTCAATTGCATCCGGGTCGGGAATGGTTTTGACGATCGGACATTGATGGATCAGCGGGTCGCCCTCGAAATAACACTGTGTAATCAGGCGCTGTGCGAATGCTGTACCAAAGATCGACATGTGGATATGAGCGGGCCGCCAATTGTTGACCCAGTTGCGCCACGGATAGGCACCCGGCTTGACGGTCCGGAAATAGTAATAACCGTTTTCATCGGTGATCGTGCGCCCACAGCCGCCAAAGTTCGGGTCGATAGGCGCAAGATAAGTGTCTTTCTTGTGCCGATACCGTCCACCTGCGTTTGCCTGCCACATCTCGACTAGCGTATTGGGCAGCGGTCGTCCGTTTTCATCCAAAACCCGCCCGTGAAGGATGATCCGCTCGCCAATCGGGCTTTCGCCCGGTTTGGCGTAGTTCGACAGCAGATCGTTGTCGATCGGATCAACATCGTCATGGCCGAAGACCGGGCCAGTAATCTCACTCATCGAATTCTGCAGGCTGATCAAAGCCTGTTTTGGAGAGCGTGCAACCGATGTCTTGTAGTTCTGAACATAGGCAGGGGGCTGCCATTCACGGTCACGTTGGTAGAATTCGCCGGGTTTCACCATGTCTGCCTTCTCCTTTTAGCTGCGGAAACGTTCGCGCGTCTTCCGGATCAGTTTTGTTCCATTTCGTCATAGGTCTGTTTGGCCAGCTTCAGTGCGTGATTGGCGCGTGGCACACCTGCGTAAACGGCCACGTGCTGGAACGCCTCCAACACATCCTGTTTGCTGGCACCTGTATTGGCCGTGGCACGAATGTGCATTGGAATTTCTTCAAAATTCCCCAGCGCGGCCAGCAGTGCCAGGGTTAGCATCGAACGTTCCCGGTCCGAGATTCCGTCCGACGCCCAGACCGTACCCCATGCTCCTTCGGTGATTAAGGTCTGAAACGGCTCATCAAACGGAGTTTTGCAGGCTTCGGCGCGGTCAACATGGGCATCGCCAAGAACCGACCGCCGCACTTCCATTCCTCGTTGATACCGGTCAGCCATGCAATGTCTCCTCAATGAAATCACCAACCAAAGCGGCAAATTGTTCAGGGGCCTCAACACAGGGCAGATGTCCTACCCCTGCGATCTCACTATACTGCGCCCCCGGGATCAGCGAAGCGGTACCGCGAACAATCTCTGTCGGGCTGGCCAGATCTTCCGATCCGCCAATCGCGAGAACGGGAAGACGCAGGTCTGCGCTGGCTTCGCTCAGATCGGTTCCCGCGATAGCAGCACAACAGCCGATATATCCCTCGGCAGGGGTGCGCGTCAGCATATGACGCCATGCCTTCAATTCGTCGGTTTCCCGAAATGCCGGACTGAACCAGCGTTCCAGAATTGGATCTGCCAATGCCGCAATTCCGTCGGCACGTACCGCGTCGATCCGGTTTTGCCACATCTCGGGGTCACCCATTTTTGCGGCTGTGTTGGACAGGACAAGCCCGCGCACGAGGTCCGGGCAACTGGCGGCCAGTGACTGGCCGATCATGCCGCCGATCGAAAGCCCTATAAAAACGCAACCGGTAATGCCGAGATGATCCAAAAGGTCTTCGGCATCCCGCGACAAGTCTACAGTCGTGTAGGGGCCGTGTGGGCAGGACGACAGACCGTGCCCGCGTTTGTCAAACCGGATCAGGCGCAGACCTTCGGGCATCAGTGGAACAACCTTGTCCCACACTCGCAAGTCAGTGCCCAGCGAGTTGGCAAACACCACGGGAAACCCGTTCGGATCGCCATCCTCGCGCCAGTGAAGGCAGGCGTTATCCAGCGCCGCCACCTGCATCAGTACGGCAGACCCACGTAGTTCTGGGCAAAGACAGACTGCGCCTCGCGGTTGTCCCTAAGAAAGTTCACGTCCGCCTGCTGCATCTTCAGGTCAAATGCGTTCTGCTTCGGGAACCGGTGCAACAGGTTGGTTGTTGCCCAACTGAAGCGTTCCGCTTTCCAGATCCGGGCCAGCGCCTTTTCGGAGTACCGGTCGATACCTTCACTGTCGCTGTCCTCGTAGAATTGAACCAAACTGTTATAGAGGTAATGGATGTCGCTGGCAGCGGTATTCAGCCCCTTGGCCCCGGTCGGCGGCACGATATGGGCAGCATCCCCACACAGGAACAGGCGCCCCCAGCGCATTGGCTCGGTCACGAAAGACCGCAGCGGCGCGATGGATTTCTCAATCGACGGGCCAGTCACCAGCTTTTCGGCAAATTCGCTTGGGATGCGGCGTTTGAGTTCCTGCCAGAAGGCGTCGTCGGTCCAGTCCTCGGGTGAATCCGACAGCGAGCACTGAATATAGTAGCGGCTCAGGTTTTCGTTGCGCATCGAACACAGGGCAAAACCGCGGTCTGAACCCGAATATATAAGCTCGTGATTAACCGGAGGAGTTTCCGAAAGAATGCCCAACCAGCCGAACGGGTATAGTTTTTCGTATTCCTTGCGAACGGTCAGCGGAATTGTCTGGCGGCTGACGCCATGGAACCCGTCACATCCGGCGACGAACTCACAGTCGATCCGATGCTCTGTACCATCCACTGAATAAGTCACGTAAGGCGCGTCACTGTCGGCGTCGTGGATCGTGACATCTTCGGTGTTGAAGATGATTTTTCCATCCATCGCTTCACGCGCTTCATAAAGGTCGCGGGTCACTTCGGTCTGACCATATACGACAACATGGCTGCCGGTATGTTCCTTGAAGTTGATGCCGAATTGAGTGTCCCCGTAGGAGATAATGGTGCCATCATGAACAAAAGATTCCTTGTCCATCCGCGCTGCAACACCGGCCTCTCGCATAAGATCCACAAAGCCTGTTTCCAGGATACCGGCCCGGATGCGCCCAAGGACATACTTCTTGGTTTTACGTTCTAGCACGACCGTATCAATGCCCTTGCGGTGAAGCAGCTGGCTAAGCAGCAAACCCGACGGACCACCGCCGACTATGAGAACCTGTGTTTTCATATTGGGACCTCCTGAGCACAGGATGGTATGATTGATTTGAAAAGTAAAATGAGTTAATGGCGACTTTAGTTTCTCATTTGGATAAGTAAATGATCGATCGTCGCATAAAATTTCGACACATTCAGTCCTTTATAGAGATCGCGCGTGCAAAACGCCTCAAGCACGCGGCTGAGAAGCTCCACCTGACGCAGCCCGCAATCTCGAAAACCCTGAAAGAACTCGAGGAAATCGTCGACGCCCCACTAATGAGGCGCGACAGATCAGGCGTGGAATTGACCAAGGCAGGACAGGTTTTTCTGCACTTCGCACAAATGTCATTAGCCAGCCTTCAACAGGGTTTGGATGGTGTCGAAAGAACCGGCAGAAAAGAGAAGGAAAAGCTGACAATTGGCGCTTTGCCAAGTGTTGCGGCGTGGTTGATGCCGAAAGTTGTTAAAGAGTTCCGCGAACTTGCCCCGGATGCAATTCTTCAGATCATCGACGGTCCGCACATTTATCTTGTGGATCGTTTGCGCCTTGGAGAACTTGATATGGTCATTGGCCGCCTGGGCCGACCGAAAACAATGCAGGGGATATCCTTCACGCAGCTCTACAACGAACAGGTCGAGTTTGTTGTCAGACCCGGCCACCCCTTGTTGAAGAATCCCAACCTGAGCCGTATCGGTGACTGGCAGGTTATCTATCCACCTGAAGGATCAGCGATCCGTCCATTGGTCGACCGTTTCCTGATTGCCAATGGGATCGGAGAAATCCCCAATCGTTTGGAGACAGTTTCCGGCGCTTTCGGCCGTGTCTATACGCGCGAAACCGACGCAATCTGGATTATCTCCAGAGGGGTGGTTGCTAATGAAATAGCCGACGGACGACTGATCAGGTTGCCAATCAATACAGAACTAACCCAGGGACCTGTCGGCTTAATGACAAGACCAGATGTTTCTGAGAATTCAATACAGCAGATATTTCGGATAGCGGTGCAAAATGTGATTTTGGGGTTATAAGCTAAACTATGTTAAATCTCTTTGACCGGTCGCCGCGCACCTAGCGTCAAAATTGAACGCTGGTTAAGCTTCGGAAAGTCTTCTCAAAGGCGAAGACGGGCGGCAGGCGAAAGTTCCACAACTCTTAACCCGCTGTCTGACGCGACACTGACTTGTCCGTTGTTCCATGCATAAACGACCGCCATCGTTTTGCCCGTGTGGGCGTCCTGAACTTCAATGATAGGCTCGCCTTTTTTTGCTCGTTCGTTTTGTTGTTCTGTCGCCATCGTCAATCCTCGGTGTTCGTAGGCCCGATCCTTCAATCCCAGCACAACAAGATTGGTAGGGCTCTTTCTGTTGCATGGTTGTTGCCCTTCATCCCAAAGCAAAGAGCGGATTCTGGCTCAACTTTGAGAAGAGTAAGGCGGCTCGTTGACAATCGCACGAACCGGAACGAAACAGGATGAAACGGAACGAACCATAAGCGTGTAATCAATTGATAAAGCACGGTAAATATTTTGTTCCTCCGCTGAAAGACGGCAGCGACTTCAAGGAACTGTTCAAGTATCTGGTTTCTGTGGGAGCTGGCTTACCCGCTGACCAGACGGGACTTCCTGTGGGCTCATGGACGCCAGAGTTACTTGCAAGCACCATCTCTCAGTTTGACTCCAATCAGTCGAGCATCGAGCTACGGACAGTTCAGCATTGGTTTCAGGATAACGACAGAGGAATTAGCACCGACAACATTCGCTGGCTGGCGCGCGTATTCGGCTGTGGCGATCCTGACGCTATCATCGCGTGGAGGGCGGAACTTAATGCCGCCAACAGGCGATTGGCAACAAAGCGACGAGAGAAGCGCAGCATTCAAACGCGCGATTTGCAGTTTTCTTCTGGCACTGCCAAGGAAGGTGACCAAGACGCGATTGAAAACGCAGCGAAACGGGAAACACCGAGGGAGCCGACGAGTATCTCGGGACTAGCGGGACGAACAGAGGCGATGTTCAGCACCCATTCATCATTGGGCTTGCCGGCCGTGGTATTCGCCGCTGCTACAGCGCTGGGGCTTATGTCGTTTTCATTGAACATTCACAGCGTTGAGTTCACACCCCCAACAGGTCCGACAAAGCAAGTTGGTTTTTTGTGGGCTCCGAATTGGACAGTTGTTTTCCTTGTGCTTCTGCCAGCGTATTTCGCAGTTTTGATCAATCTGTTGAGGCTGTGGAAAGCAGAATGGCGAGCTGACTTAGTGACAAGGTTGAGTTCCACATCACCACGAACCAATTGGGCAAGCAGGGTCACAGCAATGTCCTATGTGTATTGGGCGGTGTTTGTTGTGACCATATTGATAGCCTCGGCTTTCAATTGGATGGAAACACACCTGATCCCCTTGCTGACAGGGAACACAGGAAGTTGGCCGGTGGAGTGGGGAAGAATAGCTATATTTCAACCTGATCTGGTTTCCGTACCGAACGCAATAGCGTTTTCCGGACTCGTCTTCTTGCTAAACGCCTTTGGGTCTTACTTGTTCTTCGCAGGCCTGATCATCCTCTATTCGCTCACGGATGATTTCGTCGATTTTGCTGCACA
Organism: Ruegeria atlantica; assembly: GCF_947495585.1. Taxonomy (GTDB): domain Bacteria; phylum Pseudomonadota; class Alphaproteobacteria; order Rhodobacterales; family Rhodobacteraceae; genus Ruegeria; species Ruegeria atlantica_G. The sequence goes on from NZ_CANLZK010000011.1 coordinate 84,711, forward strand.
CCTTGCCCACGACAAGAGCCAAGAACTCCATCAGAATCTTGCAGAGATTGGCAGCTCGCTAATGGTTGGGATTTTCAGATGTTGTTCATTGGGTCTGATGATCACCATTTTGATGAAGCTTCAGGCGAGCTTCCTGCTTTCGGACAGCAGAGACAGGATCTGTTGCATACTTTTGGCTGTTGACGAGGTCAGATGCTGCGGGTGAATGACTTTCGGTATTATCAGTCGAAAGTCAGTTCATGATTTCCTTCAAAGGCGCGCAATATCCGAAGGATGTGATCCTGTTCGCGGTGTTTTTCTATGTCCGATACGGTGTGTCATACCGGGATCTGGAAGAAATCATGGCCGAGCGCGGTGTTTCAGTGGATCACACTACGCTAAACCGATGGGTAACACGGTATTCTGGTGCAATCGCTGAGGCAGCACGTCGCCGCAAAGGGCCATGTGATCGTTCGTGGAGAATGGACGAAACTTACATCAAAGTTAAAGGCGCGTGGGTTTACCTCTATCGAGCTGTCGACAAGCACGGCAAGACCCTTGATTTCATGCTTTCACGACGTCGAAACAAACCAGCCGCCACCAAGTTCTTCGCCAGGATGTTGGAGATCAATGGATTGCCGAGGAAGATTGTGATCGACAAGAGCGGTGCCAACACCGCCGGCATCAAGGCCATCAACAAAATGCTCAAAGGCTTTGGCTGCCCGATCCCAATTGAGATGGTGAGGCGGAAATACTTGAATAATATCGTGGAACAGGACCACCGTTTCATCAAGAGACGCACGCGGCCAATGCTGGGGTTCAAGGCCTTCGCTTCAGCTGCAGCAACGCTCGACGGAATCGAAGTGTCGCATATGATCCGCAAGGGCCAATTCACGCCCGGACTCTGTCCATTTAAGCAGTTCGCTGAGCTCGCCATCTGACTCACAAGCGATTGCTGAAACAACTCAACGGGCTCAAATCTTTGCAACAAAACCGGTGGTTGATATGCATCCTGACAGCATCAGAATTACCAGAACAGGCAACACTCGCGTCATGAAGAGACCTTTCAATCGACTTAAGGGGCCATAATTGAGACCGTGACCCACACAAAAGTAAAGCGTCCTGTTGGCATTGATGGGCTGGTGGCATTCTCTTGCGCAGAGTCGGCAAAACCAGTCTTTGAGGGCAGTCCATACAAACCCGAGATCGATCCAGAGTAGGAGCAACGATATTTGCGCCGCACTCAAACGCAGACTTCTTCTTAAGTGACCACTTCCCGAGTCAGACCCAATAGTAATGTTCAGGTCATACGGTAACCGACGTTCCTGAGTGTCACGATCCGCTGACCTTCCGCACCGATTTTGCGCCTGAGACGCCCGACATAGACATCAACCACATTGGTCAATGGATCTTCATTCATGCCCCAAACCGAGTTTAGAATCCGCTCTCTGGATAACACGCGCCCAACATTGGTCAGAAACAGAAGAAGCAGGTCGCGCTCCTTCTTGGATAACTGGATTTCTTGACCTTCAACGGCAACCTGAAGCGAACGCCGGTCAAAGGTAAGCGCCCCACAGGTAATCACAGTTTCGCTAAGATCGTTCGCATAGCTGTTGGCACGGCGATGCAGCGCTTCAACCCGCGCTATCAGTTCGTCAAAGTCGAACGGCTTGGGAAGATAATCGTCTGCGCCAATTTTTAGCCCTTCCACTCTTTCCTCTGGGCTGTCCAATGCGGTCAGCATCAAAATCGGGATCTTTGATTTCCTGGCGCGCAGTTTGCGACAGACATCTTGCCCCTGAATCCCTGGTAACATCAGATCTAACAAGATGATGTCATAGTTGCTGGCAGCTACGTGCTCCAAAGCATCTTCGCCACTTGGTACGTGATCTACAGACCAGCCTTCAGCGGACAATCCGCGACGTATAAAATCAGCTACACGGGCTTCGTCCTCGACAAGCAAAATATTCATAGTACGCCTCAATTATCTCTATGCTCACAACCGCGACGATGCGCAGTGGTGTGCGACCTAACCGATTGCCCAACTTGCTTTTGAAGCAGACTGGCACGCATTAGCCGGTTTCTGGTAGGGCATCGGTCTGTACAACTTTCATCCGAGGTGACTTGGGCAGAGTTATGGTGATCATTAACCCGCCTTCCTGGCGATCTTGAAGGTCAACTGTCCCACCATGAGCCTCGACAATCGACTTCACGACCGGTAGCCCGAGGCCGCTGCCTTCGATCCCCTGCCCCGATGCGTTCGATCCCCGAAAGAACCGGTCGAATGCTTGGGATTTTTCCACCGCGCTCAGGCCGGGACCGTCATCTTCGATTGTGATCTTGCAAGACGCGAGCCCTTCTTCCAACATCGCGCTTATTGTTGGGCCTCCATATCGTCGTGCATTTTGCAGCAATGCCAGTACGGACTGTCGAAGTCGAACCTCGTCAACCGAAGCGATCACCTTGCTTTCTGGGCATTCGACCTGAACCGGATCGGGGAACATCGCCACTGCATCGTGCAGTATTTTTCGTAGATCCGTTTCCTTACGATCCAGTCTGAGCTGGCCAGCCTCAAACCGGGCGACGGTCAACATGTCATCCACGATTTGGTTTGTGTGCTTTGCGGAATCTCGAATACGGGCAAGTGAATCTGAAGCGTCTTCTGACAGCGTTTCTGATGTCCGTAGAGTGACATCAGCCTCGCCGAGGATGATTGCCAAAGGCGTTCGTAACTCATGGCTGATATCGGCCATCAAACGTTTGCGGTTCTCTTCGCCTGTCTCAAGCTTATCGATGAGTTGCTGAAGCTCGAACGTTCTGGCGGCAACGGTGTCTTCTAGTTGCCTCTTTTGCTCGGCGCGGCTGACTTCGCGAGCAGCCAATCCTTCGGCCATACTATTCAGAACGGTTTCCAACTCTCTGAACTCTTGGCTGCCACCGAGACTTACCGGCTTGGAATAATCGGCCCCACGCAGGTGCCCAATGCCGTCTGCAAGTCGCGTAAGTGGCTTTCTGATCTGGCGGTTGAACGACACGAGCGCCACAAGCAAAACGCCAATTGCGGCAAGAACGATCAAGTAAACCAATCGTTCATTCCATTTTCTGAAGGCCGCTGCCTCGCTCAATACCTCGTCGACCTCCTCGGCCTCTTCATCAAGGGCAGCCTGAATTTTTTGATCGAGTTCATCATCAATGTCGCCGTCCAGCAGCGCGGCCAAGCGTTCAATCCGAACAAATGTCTCGATACGGCTTCCATTGGTTGAAAGGTTCGCGATTGCTGCATTGACGGATTCGATATCGTCCTCGATCTCATCGAGAAGTTCGAGCTCTTCGATCTCCTCATCACCCACCATCTGGATTTCACGCGCGATAGTCATTCGGATCGAATCTAATGTCTGGTCGATTTTCGCCTGCAGCTCTTCTTCGCTTACGCCATCGTCTCGGTCTCCGATAAGCAACGCGTCGCCGTGTTGCTTGAACAGACGGTATAGATCCGCCTCAAGCCGCAGATGCAGCCCATAGGATTCTTGGGCCAGTGATATCCGGGCGTCCCACCATCGCGTTTTTTCGAGGCTGTACAGGGTGAGTCCGGCAAGACCGCCTAAGAAAGCTACCAGAACAGCAGCGTAAATCCCAAATAGAGTAGATGAACGCATTTCAGACGACCTTTGAATTCTGTTTCACATTAGGCGAGGCGGCATCTTCGGCCAATATGATGGTGGCCGACGAAAGCTTCTGCATAGTTTCAAGCAATTTGGCCTGGCGATCCCTGCATGAACCCCACCTGACAGAAGCGATTACGACGACGTCAGCTTTGCCAAGAACTGCGCGCACGAGATCAATACTCAATGTTTGGAAGGGTGACAGCCCGTTACCATTTTCCGCCACCCGCTGATCCAGGCCACCAGGTGCCCGAAGCAGGTCGGATAATCCAAAGTTCTGCATGACCTTTGTTATTTTCTGATCATTCGGTCTTTTCGAACACATCAGTGTTGCCGAACGACGCAAACTGCCTTGGAGCCCGACATGGTCGCCCCCGACAAAGGCAATTTTTGAGGCTCTATCTTGCCCACCATAGCGAACCGCGATGCCCTCATTCTTATCAAGGCCCGCAATACACCGCGCGATACTGTTTGCGTGCTGCCCTACTAATGTTGAAGTTGAACCGGGCGGCACCGCAAAAAAGATAGAGTTTCCATCCAATTCCCCGGTGACTTCAATTTCAGGGGGCGCGCCATGATCTACACCAGCTCGCATCAACACCGGTTCCGAAAGTAGCGTCGCTGCCTTTTCGCGTGCAACGCTCCAGGCGCAATAATAGTCCCACGCCCCGGCAAGGCTCTGCAACGGAAGGGCAAGTAGCGCCAAAACAGAAAGGCTCGCAGCCACTGTCGCCGGTGCTGTTTCGTTTTGGCTTGCCAGCCAAAGCATCAAAAGACCGGTAAGCGCCACACCGAGTTGCAATACTGCCTGGAGGCTCGCGGTTCTGCCTCGACGTGCCAATGCGTCGCGTCGCAACGATGCGCCTTGTTTGTCAAGTTTGCGCAATTCGCGATTGGTTCGACCCATCATGTCCAGTTCAGGCGCAATCGCTATGCGCTCAATCATGGAAATCGCGATATTGGCACGTTTGCGACGCAGTTTTTTATGCCGACGAGCCAGATGCCAGGCCAGCATTCCCATGATAAGCAGCGCGAAACTGAGTGAGGCAATGCCATAGACCGCAAGGGCAGGATCAAGAAAGTAGAGAACGGATACGGCACCCGGAATAACAAAGGTTGCTGACAAAACGTCTGGTAAACCACGGCCAAACCATAGGCGCGCCGCAGATAGGTCCCCGACAAAACGCAAGGACAGTGCACCAACCCGGCGTTTTTCGTGCCGAGATTTGGGAAGTCGGGCTATCTGCTTATACAACGCTCGGCGCAAAGAAATCGCGTAACTTTGGCCGAGAGCTTCTGCGCGGTATCTTGAAAAAAACAAGCACGCAGCTGCGATAATTCCGGAGATCGCCAGTTGCAGGACCGTACTCATTGCAAGAGCGTGGCCTGCATGAAGCGCGGTAAAGGCATCACGCGTCGCAAACGCTGCGAACGCCAGTGCAACAGCCTGCACAATACCGCAGATTGTAAGGAGGACCGCATCAACGATGCGGTCCTTTGTGGCCAGTTCCGTGAGGGGGGTCATGCGGCCACGTTGACAGTTTCACGTCGCATCAGCGGTGCAACATGTTGGGTTATGGTCGCGGGCGACCAAAGATCTTCGCGTGATAAAATCGGGCGACCGGTTACCTCAGCAGCTTCGGCTGCGGCCAATGGCGAACAACTGACCATCCCGGATATCGCAAATGGGCTGAGACCCACCTTGTTCAGAACGGTCACACCGCCCAGAGCACTTAGTGCGTCAGGTGCAGCAAACAGGATGCCGTCCAACCGATCCCGAATCCGCGAAGACTGCAAGATAGCCCGTGTTTCCTGCTGGAACACACCGTCAGCGATCTCAACCACCACAACCTCGGCGCCACGCTCAGCTGCGGTTGCAACCAGCGTATCAAAACCGGCTTCAATCGTTTCTAGCGGCATCCGATATGTCGTGGCCATACCGACGTCCGTGAAGTCGAGCGCCGGAGCGCCTCCGTCTTCGAAACTGTTGAAGTCACCAAAGGCTCCGGTCCCAGTCGCTTTCACACCGGCAACGGAGTAACCCGAACGCGTTAGGCCATGACCAAGGCTTGACGCAGCCGTTGTCTTTCCGGAATTCATCGAGGCCCCGAAGACACCAATGACCGTAACGTGTTCGTTGTTCGGCAGCGAGGGCAACGCGTAGTCTGATACGTTAATCACATGACCTGAGGCATTGGACAGAAGGCCGATGGGTTTTAGTCGCGTCGGATCATCCATACGTATGTGCGCGGCGTCCACTCGGCCAGCGACACCACCGCCTGCGACCAGATCGATAAGATCGTCATCAATCACCGCGCTGGCAAGAAACTGATCTGGTGCGTATCGGTCGCCCAAACAAAGGACAACATAGTCACCAGGGTAGCTGACCGAGGCGCGGCGCTCCGCCAACTGAATTTTCTTGTGATGTCCAATTTCGGCAATCTCACAAAGAATAAGATCTCCTGCCTTTGCGCGGCCCATCTGCGTGGTAAGCCCGTGTACATCGGACCGATCAACCCTGCGGGTTGTAAATGCCCATTTTGCAATTTCGCAAGCGGCAGGGGAGGTTTGAAGAAACTGTGTCATGCTTTGCTCCGTGACTGGCTGTTCAATGAAATCATTTTGCCAGTGCGACGTGAGAAGAATTGCAAAGTGGGATGAAAGGTCAGCATGCGGTCAAATGAACGGCAAATGAACACGTGCTGTTGGAGCTACGTTTTTAAGCTGCGTATTTTCATGCAGTATGAATTCCGGTTTGCTCTCACAAACGGTCAGAGGAACAAACATAGCAGTGGGCCTTCATTTAGTCGTCATCGTCTCTATCGTCGTCTCCGCCATCACCACGATCGTCTCCATCATCATCGCGATCATCACTACGATCATCTCCATCCTGTTCGCCTGACCTGCCACTCCTGTTTTCTCGACCTTCACGTTCGCCGCGCTCATTTTTTTCGCCTTGTCCATTATCTACACCACGGCGCAACTCAATGATCGTGATACGATCGTCTTCATTACGATCAATGTCCTCAAGAAGCCTCCGCGCGCCGGATTCTCCAAATGCTGTGGTAAGCTCATTCAAGCTCAAAACTCCGTCCGAATTCGTATCAACAGACCGGAAACTAGCCGTTTGTGCTATGGCTCCATTGAACAGGCTGAGGCCAACTAAAAATGTGAAGGCCAAGAAAAGGGCGCACTTGACGCAGGCGGTTGCCCTTGACCCACGTTGCGCTGCTCCACTGCCAGTCTTTGACACATTTGATCCTTTGCCCGTCGAATGCTTCGGTGAAAAAGCGCTCCTTACTTCCAGTAGGACAATATGGCCGGCTGAGATGAACCTGACCTAATATGAAAGTGAACGTCAGATGAATGTTGCCAGCTACCCGGAAACACGGTTTGGCTAAAGACATCGAAACCGCCCAAGACCAAACTCTGGTTTCCAAGGCAAAGGCCAGAAGTTACAGTGATCACAGCTTTCTGCCGGCGACAACGTACAACTGACATTGCGGCCCATACCTGCCGTTGATCGAACCCATCATTTTCTGCGGCGCGGCCCGCCACACCGGACTTTCGCTGCAAGTGCGAAATCAGGAAACACCCAACTCACAGTTGCGGACTAAAGCCGACCTTAGTATTTCGACCTTTGCTGCCGCAGCATCCATTCACACGCGCGGCGGGATTCTTGTTGCGTCATAACCAAAGTCGCGGAAGCGGTCATTAGAACCAAAAAGTTGCCTTTGCAATTCTATCTAATTTGCCAACCGTCGTTTCGCTATTGGCATGGGCAAGCCAAACACGCGGCATACATACTTGGCCCAATGATGCATATATCGAAAGCACCACGTGGCCGCGCTCAAGAGTTATCGGTCTTGAGCGTGTCCCTGTAATGCGATGGAGATTGGTTTGCCCAACGTTTGAAAGATCGTCGGAACGCCCTGTCGTCCGAGTACCCCAGAAGATGAGCAATCGCATCGATACCTAAATCGGGATTGGCGAGAAGACGTTTGGCATTTGCTGCGCGAACCTCCTCGAGCATTTCGCGCAGCTCCTTACCATGTTGACCGGCAAGTCTTTGCAAAGACCTCAGGCTGAGGTGCAGCTTTTCCGCAAGGGCAGCTGCCCTATATTCGCCAACGGCAGCATTCTCGCAAATTGCGTCATGCACTTTCTGCAGGTCCTGATTGCCCAGATTCGAGAGACCGTTCTCTTTATGCACACGATCCAAATGCGCCCGCGCGTAGTCATGCAGAGGTTTGCTGGATAGCCGGCTAGGCTTGTTCAGGGCCTCTCTTTCTATGACCAATGCATTTCGTGGTTGTCCGAACGATACCTTTGCGCCGAAGAATTCTTCGTACATCTCAAGCTTCAGCAATGGCTTATGCGCAAAATGGACTTCAGAAATAGCGTCAGCAAGCTCAAACCATTCACACAGCGTTCGATACAAAAATGCACAAGCAAACTCTGCCATCGCGCCATTATCACATTCGTCCATCGGATGATAAAAGCCGAGGCGCGCATGTGAGGCCGTCTCTTCAAGTGTTAGGTGCAACCGGTCCGACAAAACGGATCTGTATTGAACCAGCATTTCCAACGCGTCGCGGACGCTTGGTGCGAACTCGACCGCTGAACTTATATAACCAAGGATCGAAAACGGCGTGACTTTGGCAAGGTCCAGCGTAAACGGTTCCCCGGGCAAAGACGCCGCCATCATGTTCATGATTTTGGGGAAATCATCTTCCTTGATCTTCGCGTTCGGATCAAGCAATTGGGCCGGATCAATGCCCAGTTCTTCAATGATTTCCGTGACCGGCACACCCCTTGAAATGGCGTAGCTTATCATGTTGGCGGCGGCGACCGCGATGGTCTTATGATCTAACGGATTATCTGCTTGCGGCATTTTGTGGTTCTTCATTTCAAGGCGGAGTAAACGCGGCGTTGCGCATTTCTGGAAAGGAGGTAGCTCAGGCAGCTGCAGCATATCGCTGCCACGATACATTTTGTTCGTCTAGCGACCGACTGCAGGAATGACAATTATTTGATCCGGAGTTCCACTTCGAATGCCTTTGCTGCGTCCAGAGGCACTGATTGGCGCAAACTGTCCGGTCGATTGCGTGAACTGTCCTTGATCCCGCAAGGTTGGCCAAGTCTTACTGTGCGTCAGCTCAGAGGTTGAGGATGCGGTGGAAATTCAGAACGAGACATATCTCACATACCGACTGCCAGGCGGATTCAATGCCGGTGCAAAATGCCGAATTTGAGCCTGTTCAGTAAGCTCAACATTCAAAAGGTCTCCTGTGAAAAATTGCATAAGTGAACGGCGCGCCCCTCAGGTCGCGGCACGAGGCGGGCGTTTGGTAAAATGGAAAGGAGCGGTCGCAAGTATAGCTCCCTCGCTGCTCCTGGCGTCAGTGTCTGTGGTAGTACTGTCGAATGGGATTTCGGCAGCCGAGGTTATCTCGGGGTCACAGAACACAGGGGTTGTTCTTGCTGACGATGAAGACCTGACAATTACCGAAACGGGCGCGGTCAATCTGACTACGACCGCTGGGATTTTCGTCGCTGTTCAAATTCGCCCTGCCTATTCCAGTACCTTCACAAATGATGGCACGATTTCAGGACCATCCTCTGCCGGGGCCGGGCTTGGCGTTACCCTGAGTAGTAAGCTGGAGCAAACGGGTCAGGTCATCAACAACGGTACAATCGACATTGACTTTCTGTCCACGTCGCTTGCCGCCGGCACCGGTATCAATTTTGGCGGAGCCGTTGCCGGAACCTATGTCAACAACGGTACAATTGAGGTTGATGTTGAAACTACGGGCACAGGATCTGCTAATCCAGTCGGCATGTTTATTCAAAAACAAGTCGAATCAACAGCGTCTGTATTGAACGCTGGGACGATTGCTGCGCGGGGGAGCGACGCTTCGTCGGCTCTCGCGATTGGAATGTGGTTCGACGACAGTGTAAACACCAGTGTCGCCAATTCTGGCACGATCTCCGCCACGGCAGAGGACGCTGTCGACCTGTCGGCCATCGGTATCCTGTTCGGCGAAGACTTGGGCGGCGACTTACTCAATTCCGGCACAATCAATGCGACGGGTAGCGATGCAATTGGTGAAGCTGATGCTGTCGGAATACAGGTTCAAGGGACTGTAACCGGTGTGTTTGAGAACAGCGGTGCGATCTCAGCTGAGGCAAGCGAAGCCGCAGGTGATGCGGACGCCTGGGGTTACAATGTCGAAGGTGACCAGGTCGGCAATGTCACGAACATCGGCACGATTACGGCTGTTTCTGAAAGTGCGACAGGCGAAGCCAATGCCGCAGGTGTTTATGTCGAAGGGGACACAAGCGGCGATCTAAGCAACGGTGGAACTATTGCCATTCAAGGCAATGCGTCTGCATCGGTATCTGCCAGTGCATTCGATTTGTCCGGGACTCTGGACGGTAACTTTGGCAATTCCGGAACCATTTTAGTAACCGCAATTTCAACTGACAATGAAGCGGGCGCCTATGCGCTGAATGTTGCCGGGCAAATGACCGGCGACATAAGTAACAGCGGCGCTGCCAATATCGTGGCCGAGGGCGGAGACGACGCGACGGCAATCTTCGCGGGCATAAAAGGTGGCTTGAACGGCAGCTTTGCAAATAGCGGAACGATCACATTACAGGCGACCGATTCAATTAGCGAAACCGCACTGGCCGCAGCGCTTATCGTCGACGGCGGGATGGCCGGGGATATCACCAACAGCGGAACAATCTCATTGCAAGGCGATGGGCAGAACTCCGCAACAGCCATTGCGTTTGCTTTTTTCGGGGATTTGGACGGAGACTATACAAATTCCGGCACGATCACCGTGAATTCAAACGGGCAGGTTGAAGATGCGATATCCCTTGCTCTTGGGGTCGATGGCGAGATGGCCGGCGACATCAACAACAGCGGTAACATTGCCTTGCAGGCTGCTGCGCAATTGGATGCAACCGCTGTCGCAACCGAGGTTTTGGGCGACTTCGACGGAAGTTTTTCCAACTCAGGTACGATCACCGCGGATTCAAGCAGTCAGGCTAACGGAGCCGAAGCTTTTGCCTTCCGAGTTGAAGGCGACATGGATGGCGATATCACGAACATTGGTGGCGTCTCACTACAGGCTGACGCGGAACGTTCTGCAACGGCAATTGCATTTGCAGTATCCGGGACCCTTGATGGGGATTTCACCAATTCCGGTACGATCATCGCGATTGCTGACGGTTTTGATTGGGAGGGCGAAGCACTGGCTCTTGATGTCGACGATGGAATGATTGGCGACATCACCAACAGCGGCACCATCCGCTTGAATGCCGTCGGGCAATCCTCTGCGACAGCGATCGGGTTCGATATCTCTGGAGGCTTGGAGGGTAGCTTCAGCAACTCTGGCACGGTCACAGCAGTTGCGAATGACCAAACCGAAGAGGCAGAAGCCCTTGTGCTTGTTGTCTCCGGAGGGATGACCGGCAACATCTCCAACAGCGGAACAGTCACACTTCTTGCTGAAACCGGTTCCGGCGCCGAAGCTGTTTTTGCCGAAATCAGCAGTGGGCTGAGCGGTGATTTCAACAACAGTGGGACGATTTTGCTGCAGGCGAACAGCGGGACCGACGATGCTGAAGCTTATGGCCTGCATGTCACTGGCGGAGTGACGGGCGATGTCGCCAACAGCGGTAGCATCGTCTTGCAGGCTGCTGCGCAATTTGATGCAACCGCTGTCGCAACCGAGGTTTTGGGCGACCTCGACGGAAGTTTTTCCAATTCAAGTACCATCACAGCGCACGCCAATACGCAGGAATCTGAAGCCGAAGCATATGGTTTGTACGTCGATGAGGACATGACCGGCAATATCTCCAACTCCGGCTCGGTCTCGTCCAGCGCGGCAACCGCGAACCTGGGGCTGGATACGGACACGCATATAGCGCTGGCAGGAGCCGCCGGTTTTTTCATCGACGAAGACTTTGACGGAAATTTCTCGAATTCAGGAACTATTTCAACTGCTTCAATTGCCGATGACGGTACATCCAATGCTATTGGATTGGCCTTTGCAGACGGTCTTGTCGTGAACGGGGGTATGTCCGGAAATATCTCCAACAGCGGCACGATCAGCGCATCTGCCAACGGTGAAACTGTAGTCGGCGCGTCAGGTTTTCATGTTAACAACGAGATGAGCGGCGATTTTTCGAACTCAGGTTCGGTATCGGTTAGCGCGGTTTCTCGTTCTGGCGGGGTCGAAGCCTATGGCTTGTATGTCGGTGACGATTTTACCGGCGACATTACCAACAGTGGATCGGTTAACGTACAAGGCGATGCGGCCACAGACGCAACAATCGCGGGCTCTTACATTGACGGTGATCTGAACGGCATCTTCGAAAACTCCGGGACAATTGTGACAAATATCATCAGCAGCGATGATTCTGCTGTTGCGGAAGGGCTGGTGATACGCGGGAATCTGAGTGCAGACGGTGGCATCCTCAACACCGGATCGATCATGAGCCGCGTCGAGAACAAAAGCGGACACTTTGCCGATGCGACAGGTATCTTTGTCCGCCGCGACGTTTACTCTGACATCGGCAACACCGGCACAATCGGCGCCGTCGTCACCGGCAACCGGATCGGCACCGCAGTTGCAGCTGGTATCAACATCAACGGTAGCATGAATGGCACCTTGTCCAACAGCGGCACTATCTCGGCTTCCGCGGATGGAGGGTCTTCTGCCTATGCTAATGGATTGTACATGAACATAGATTGGGTCGGAGATCTGATCAATTCAGGGTCAATAAGCGCAACTGCGGAGAGCATTGACAGCGGCGTCGGGGCAAATGCCGAAGCTGTGACGATCATAGGTATGCTAACTGGAAATATCCAAAACTCTGGCGAACTCGTCGCAGCCGCCAGGGGCGACGGTTCCTTTATGAGCGCGGCGGGTATTTACATTGCTGACACGCTTGACGGTGATTTTTCAAACGGTGGGACGATCAGCGTTCTCGCAGACAATGCGCGAACCGGTGCGGCATCCACTGTCGCAACCGGCGTCCACATCGGCAATGCATCCGGTGATTTTGACAACAGCGGTACGATCAGTGCCTCTGCCAATGGTGAGGTCACGGTTGGTGCGTCAGGGATTCATATTGCTGGCCCGATGAGCGGCGATGTTTCGAACTCGGGCTCTATGACAATTGGTGCGGTTTCCGGCTCGGGCGGAGCTGAGGCCTACGGCTTGTATGTCGGTGACAATTTCACCGGCGACATTGCCAACAGCGGATCAGTTTATGCCCAAGGCGATGGGGCTACAGATGCAATGGCGGGAGGATATTACTTTGACGGCGATCTCAGCGGTAACTTTACCAACTCTGGCTCGATAGCAGTTGTTGCTACAAACGGAACCGAAGTTGTTGAGGCAGATGGTTTCTTCGTCGATGGTCAGGTAACAGGGGACATTGGGAACTCAGGAACAATTGCCGTGTCTGCGGCAGCATATGACGGCTCTTCCGCGACGGCCAATGGTGTCTATCTTAACGACGATCTGAACGGCTCGTTCGAAAACTCCGGGACAATGATTGCAAATTCCACCGGCAGCGCTGAATTTGCAGTTGCGGAAGGACTTGTGATCCGTGGGACTCTTGGTGAAGGCGAAGGCATCCTCAACAGCGGATCGATCCTGAGTCGTGTTGAAAATACGAGCGGATCGTGGGCCAATGCGTCAGGGATTTTTGTCCGCCGTGACGTTTACTCTGACATCGAGAACGCCGGTACTATCCGCGCAGTTGTCACCGGCAATCGGAACGGCAGCGCGACTGCAACTGGTATCAACATCAACGGCACCATGAATGGAACCTTGTCCAACAGTGGCACGATCTCGGCTTCTGCTGATGGGGGGTCTTCTGCCTATGCTTTTGGAATTTACGCGCAGGGCATAGACGGCGATCTGACCAATTCTGGTTCGATAAGCGTAACGGCAGAGAACCTTGATGGCGGCGATGGGGCAAGTGCCGTGGCCGCATCGGTCGGAGGTACGCTAACCGGCAACGTCGAAAACTCTGGCACGCTTGTCGCAATCGCCGAGGGCGACGGCTCCTTTATTAGCGCGGCGGGTTCCAGAATGTTTGATACGCTTGACGGGGATTTCGCCAACAGCGGCACAATCCAGGTCTCTGCGACGAATGCACGGTCCAGCGCGGCATCCACCGTCGCAACTGGGGTCTTTATCAGTGAAACATCCGGCGCAATGACCAACAGCGGGGCGATCAGCGCGACCGCCTCCGGTGCGGGAGCGGATGCCTTTGGTATCTATATCGACAACTTCGATGGCGTGATCACCGATGTGGGCACGATCGCGGCCACGTCCGACAGCGGCGACGCCTATGCCATCTATCTGGAAGGTGGCAGCGGTACGCTGAATGTCGATACCGAGGATCGAGTGACTGGCACCATGCGGGTCGCAGCGCATGATGTGAACCTTGACGCCCGCGGCGGCAGCAACGTGTTCTATTTCGAGGACGCGGCGACTGCTGCCGGAACGTTCACAACCACAGTGTCTGATGGCCGGTCGGCGTGGTTTGTCGACGATGAAGGTGGGCTCAACCCGGTCTACGCTAGTGTTGATGCGTCCGAAGTGTTGAACTCGGCCGAGGTGACCGCATTCTATGGCAGTGTAGTCGGTTCTTCCACAGACGCGCTGCGCTATGGGTCGCATGCACAGGTCTCACGCAAGACAACCACGGGCCATGTATCTGCTCTGACCTTTGGCGCTTTCCGCCCCTACGTTATGATCGATGCCGCATCGCGCAGGTTCGAGAACCTGCCTGACACAAATACCGATGTCACCCTGTTTAATGGCAGCGCCGGGTATTCCGGCCAGTTGGAAAATGGCCTTGCCCTTGCCCTGGGCCTGGGCGTCTTCCGCTCGGATGGAGACACCAATTTGACCGACTTCGACACTGACGGCTTTTATCTGAACGCCTCTGTGGGTCGTCAGATTGGCGCCTACACCCTTGAGGCCGGACTGGGATATGGCTGGCTATCGACCGAAAAGTCGCGCCAGATCGACGGCAGCGCGGATGCAAATGCGGATTACGACGGCACGCTGTTTACAGCTTATGTCGGGGTCGAGCGCGCGGTTGATGTTAGTGACGGTTTTGGCCTGCTGGGCTTTGGGGACCTCCGCTATACCCGTCAGAAGGATAACCGCTACACCGAAACCGGATCCTCAGCCAACGCCACTGTCGGTGATAGCACCACCGATGTGATCGAGGCCCGTCTGGGAGCCGAGGCCGAGAAATCGCTGAGCAACGGCGGTCTTGTGATTGGTCAACTGTCCGGCGTTCTGCGCCGGGATCTGGGCGATACCGAGGCCGCGGTGACCGTATTCTCATCAACGCAGTCGCTGTCCTTTGCCTCCACCAATTTCACAGGCGCAAGTGTTCTGGTTGGATACGAGCACGAGTTTCTCACAGGTATGAAATTCGAAGCGAATGCTGAACATGAGATCGGCAGCGACGCGCAAGGGCCAAATTTCCGGGCCGGGCTGCAATGGTCGTTCTAAAACCTCTGGCGCTATCCGAAATCACCAAGCAATCAGTTGGAGAAACCGAATGAATGGTCTTAAGACACGCCTTGCGTACAGTGAATGTGTCAGCTTTCTCAAGGCGACGACTGCGTTGCAAAGTGTAACTGGTTTGATCCGAGTTGGCGCGCACTTCAAAACGTCGGGCTATCTGAACTTGCCTTTGGCTTCGGTCGGTCTAATGGGCATTTGGATATTAACAGCCTCGTCAGCCACTGCGGCGTCCTGTGACACAAGCGATACTTCGTCCGCTGAGTATTTTTGTACCGGCGATGTTTTGGAAACTAACATTGACGCTACCGACCTTGATGACGATATCAGTGAAATCATCTTTAACGATATCGACTCGTCCGAATACGAAGGCACTTATGTGTTCTGGGTGGATAATACCGGCGATGAAGGCAACAGCCACGGCGATGATGGCGACGACGTCAACGGTATCCTTGTCTATTACGACGGAAGCGACTCCACCATCGAAGTCAGCGGGGGCGACGATACGCCTGTCATGTCATTCACTGGCGCGGGCGGGAAAGGTCACTCGGGCGAGGACAGGACCAGTGCCACCAGTAGCGGCAATGGTGGCAATGGTGGTGATGGCGGCACGCTTGAAGGAGCGCAAAGCCTAACCATTGTAGAAGGTACTGTCAGCGGCGACGGCTTTACGGCCGTGGAAGTCACGGCATCTGGGGGCAAAGGTGGTTCCGGCGGTCACGGCAAGAATTACTTGACGATCACCAATAGTACGGGCGGCAATGGCGGCAATGGGGGTGATGGCGCGGCGGCGGAACTGACTATAAATTTGAATGCGAACCTCAATATCAACGTCAATGGTGAGGACCAAGCCGGTATCTATGTCCTCAGCTCTGGCGGTGACGGGAATGATGGGGGTAAAGCCGAAAATGGTTCTGCGGCCTATGCCGGTGACGGAGGATACGGCGGCCGAGCTGGAGATGCGAATGTTTCTCAAGCTGAAGGGTCTACACTGATCGTTGAGACAGACGGCCAATTGGCGCACGCTGTCGAGGTGATCAGCCGGGGCGGCGATGGCGGCGACGGTGGAGATGCGACCAACATCCTCGGTGATGCCTATGGCGGCGATGGTGCTTCGGGCGGAGATGGCGGAACTGTCACGGTCGTAATCGAAGACGCAACGCTGACAACGCTTGGCGAAGATTCAATTGGTATTCTTGCGCGATCCTACGGTGGTGCCGGTGGGGACGGCGGTAGCGGCAACGCCGACGTTTTTGATGGCGACGGTGGATCGGCCAGTGGCTCTGGCAATGCAGGTGATGTCAACGTCACTTTCGGAGGGACCCTAACAACGACCGGCGATGGGGATGATTCCGATGACGATGGTGACGATGACACAACCACGTCCAGCGGCATTCTTGCACAATCGGTAGCCGGGTTTTCAGGCGATGCCGGAGATTCCAGTGGGACCTTTGTTGCTTGGGGCGCGTCATCGGAAAGTGCAGGCGATGGAGGTAGTGTTACGGTCACAGTGCTATCCGGCAGTACCATCGAAACGGCCGGGACATATTCCGTTGGCATCGAAGCGCAGTCCATTGGCGGCGGCGGCGGTAAAGGCGGCTCGGCTGACGCCATCTCATCTGTCGGAGGCGATGGCAGTGCTGGCGGCAACGGCGGTACAGTTGGCGTTTCGGTCGAGGGCAACAACGACACGACAATCACAACGACAAATAATTACTCGGCAGCCATCAGCGCGCAATCTGTTGGCGGCGGCGGTGGCAAAAGCGGCGGCGGAACAGGGTTGGCGTCAATCGGCGGCACAGGCGGAACCGGAGGAGATGGTGGCGAAGTTACCGTGTCGCTGGCCGCTGACCTCACGACGACGGGCGACTATTCAGAAGGCGTGATCGCTCAGTCGCTCGGTGGCGGCGGTGGCGTGGGGCATTCGACAGATGGTCTATTTAGCAGTGTCGGTGGGTCCGGCGGTGACGGCGGCAGTTCTGGTGCAGTATCGGTCGAGCATGTTCTTGGAAATATTTCTACTTCAGGCATAGATTCCGACGGTGTCGATTTGCAGTCCATCGGCGGCGGTGGCGGTAAGGGCGCCTCGTCCATGGATATCGGCGTAGAGGTCAGCGTTGTTGTGGGCTCGACCGGCGGCGATGGCGGTGACGGCGGCACAGTCAGGTATTCTGATAAGGATGACACCGCGTACTCAATCACCACGACCGAGGAGTACTCAGCGGGCATTTCGGCGCAGTCCGGCGGCGGCGGCGGCGGCAATTCCGGCAGTGTCACAAACATTACAGCAAGTGTTGGCGTTGGGCTAACGGTTGGGTCTACCGAAGATGCCTCCAGCGGCGGTAACGGAGATGCGGTATCCGTGGAAACGCATGCGGATATCACGACTTCGGGTGAGCATTCTGATGGTATCTTTGCGCAAAGCTATGGCGGCGGCGGCGGCAACGCAGGCCAGCTGGTGAGTGTTGATGTCGGGTATGATTTTGGGGAGGTTTCCGTCTCGACCGGTGGGTCCGGTGGTGCTGGCGGCGATGGCGGGGCGGTCAGCGTAACTTCAGCCGGCGATATTTCGACGTCATCGGCGCATTCCTTTGGCATTTATGCGCAGTCATCGGGCGGCAGCGGCGGCAAATCCAGCAGCATCTACACTGTCAATTCACCATCGGTCGATTCCATCGCTGTCTCGACCGGTGCCTCCGGCGGCAGCGGTGGAGATGCCGCTGCGGTCACGGTGAACAACTCGGGCGATGTGGCAACGGGCGAAGATAACTCTACGGCGATCTATGCCCAATCTGTTGGCGGTGGCGGCGGTAATTCCGGCACGACCTTTTCGTTTGATACTGTGTCGACGGCATCGGTAACGGTCTCTGTGGGCGGAGACGGCGGAGATGGCGGCAGTTCAGACGCCGTGTCCGTGACCAACTCAGGCAAGATCACCGCAAAAGGCGAAAACTCCGACGGCATTTTTGCGCAAAGTCTCGCGGGCGGCGGCGGCAATTCTGGCAGCACCTATTCCGGTTCGGGAATTTCGGGCGCCGATGTTGCAGTTGTGGTTGGTGGTTTTGCCGGGGACGGAGATACATCCGGGGCAGTCAGCGTCAAGAACACAGGCGACATCACTGTTTCAGGCTCAAACGGAAGCGCCATCTATGCCGAAAGCCGCGGTGGTAGTGGTGGTAAATCAGGGTCGGTCATGGCTTTTGATGTGGCGTCTTATGGGACAGTGGATGCCGCAGTGGGTGGTGAAGGCGGCGATGGCGGAGCCGCCAGCACCGTTTACGTCGAAAACTATGGCAATCTGACTGTCAGCGGCGACAACGGTGTGGGCATCTATGCCAATTCCCAAGGCGGTGAGGGCGGAAACAGCGGTACCGTCATCGCGACGTCTGCTTTTACAGCTGACGCTATCAGCGTCGGTATCGGTGCTGGCGGCGGCGCAGGCGGTACTGCGGATGACACAAGCGTCTATAACTATGGGTCAATTACGACGTCGCAGGACTTGGGCTACGGAATTTTGGCGCAAAGCATCGGCGGTGCCGGAGGCAACGGCAGCTCGGTGATCAGCGCGGATCTTCTGAGCGGCATTTTGTCGATTGATACCGGTGGTGTATCGGGTGATGTCGAAGTTGCGGTCGGCGGCGATGGCGGCGACGGAGGCACCGCCGGTACGGTTTATGTGGAAAGCAACGGCGCAATTTCGACCTCAGGTGAGAAAGCCTACGGCATTCTGGCTCAGAGTATTGGCGGCAACGGTGGATCAGGCGGATCCGCATATACGTTTGACTTCAACTTCCTGTCGACATCCTCGGCGACGATTAAAGTAACGGTTGGCGGCTCCGGTGCCGAAGGGGCTGCATCGGATGCAGTGCAGGTGGTCAACAATGACTGGATTATCACAGATGGTATTTATGCCCACGGCATTTTTGGGCAAAGCGTTGGTGGTTCCGGAGGGACCGGCGGTAGCGTCACTGCGGTCGGGATTTCGACGACAACGGAATATGACTTGGGTGTTTCGGTTGCGGTTGGCGGAGAAGGTGGCGATGGCTCTGCCGGTGCCGAGGTGGATATCACAAACAACGGCGCTATCAGAGTTCTGAAAAATGGGGCTGCCGGCGTCTATGCGCAAAGCATCGGCGGGGATGGTGGCGACGGCGGTTCCGCCACGACATACGTTCTGGATTACACCGCCGGCACTGGGAACAGTGGTGGTGTTTCGCTCTCTCTTGCAGTCGGTGGCGAGGGAGGAACAGGAAATGACGGTGATATAGTCAGCGTAACTAATTCCGGCTCGATCCATACGCATGGCTCCAGCGGCGATGGCATCTTTGCGCAGTCCGTAGGTGGAGGTGGAGGTGATGGCGGTTCGGCCGAGGCGACCTCAATAGCCTTTGTTTCAAGTGCAGAAGATTATACCAACATTAGCTTTGAGGTTGGTGTCGAACTTGGTGGTTCGGGCGGTAGCGGCGGCGACGGTGGCTTGGTTGATGTTGTCAACGAGGGTAGAATTGTCACAACAAATGACGTCTCGGTCGGCATTTTCGCGCAATCTGTAGGCGGCGGCGGCGGGACCGGCGGGGAATCCGGATCGACCAGCTCGTCGTCTTCGGATGGGTCAACATCCTGGGTCGATATCGCCGAAGAAATTGCCAGCGATGTTTGGGACACCGGTGTAAGCTTTTACACGGTCTATTCCCTTTACCAGAACTACAGCAGCTATTTAACCAACTGGACTGTCTCGATCGGCGGGGACGGCGGCGCGGCCGGGGACGGCGGCCAGGTGGATGTAAGTAACAGCCACACAATCACCACCTACGGTGTCGATTCAACAGCGATCTATGCCCAGTCCGTTGGCGGCGGTGGCGGGTCCGGCGGTACGGGCACCGGGGCATCGATCAAGACTAAAGTAGAGATTGGTGGGACCGCAGGCGCAGGTGGGCATGGCGGTTCCGTAAACGTCGTAAACTCCGGCGATATCACCACAAGTGGGACGCGCGCCAACGGTATCTGGGCGCAGTCGGTTGGCGGCGGCGGCGGTGATGCCGGAGATGTCGAAGGCGCGTTTGGAGCAGGCGTTGACGACCTTTTTGGTTCCAATTTTTCGATTGATATCGGCTTTAACTATGACGGCGACGCAGGCAATGGGGGTGACGGGGGTGACGTGTCGGTGCAATCCACCGATGCCGACATCAATATCTCTGGCGAAAACGCGGTGGGCATCTGGGCGCAATCTGTTGGTGGCGGCGGCGGTACAGCGGGCAGTATCGCACTGTCCTTCTATTTCGCAGGTTCAAACGGTGCCGAAGGCGACAGCGGTGACGTAGATGTGGCACTGGACGGCGCAAACGTCATCTCGACCGGTGACTATTCGTTTGGAGTCTTCGCACAATCCAGCAGTGGGTCTTATGAAACATCTGATGTCAGTGACCTGGACGACTATTTCACCTATGACGGTGACGCCTCCTACGAATCCGGCGACGTGAACATCAGCCTGTCAAACGGATCAAGCATTGACGTGTCAGGAGAGTACAGCCGGGCCATCCTGGCCGCATCAACTGGATATGACAGTGCTGGTACGATCTCCATCAATGTCGGAGAAGGCAGCTCAATCTCCGGCAGTGATGGCAATGCTCATGTGATTTCGCTCTATGACGGCAACAGCAATCTGATCAACAACTACGGTACGATTGCAGACGAAGATTTCACCGACACAAGCCGCGAAGACGACGTGTATGTGATCTATACGGATGTCTCCAGCGACGATTACGACAGCACTGGCACCGACGGCCAGGGCGCGATCACCATTTCCAACTACGGAACGGTTTCCGGCTCGATCAAACTGTTCGAAAATGCGACGGGCAGCACGTTTCAAAACGAGTCCGGTGGGGTGTTCAACATGGGGTCCATTGTCGATCTGGGTAGTGGTGGCGGTACCCTGAACAATCTGGGTACCTTGTCGCCCGGAGGGTCGGATCAGATCTTTACGTCGACAATTTCAGGCGGTGCGCTGGCACAGGGTAGCACTGGTTCGCTTTTGATAGATCTGGAAATGAACACGGCCTCCGACGATGAAAATGTCGACGTGATCATTGCCAATAAGGTGACCTCTCTTGAAGGGGCTGTGAAGGTAAACGCGACCGGGATCAACAAAGTTTCACATGGGACCAGCGGATCAGTTTTCGTTTTGGTTTCTGATGACCTTAGTGAAGAGGATCTGACCGTATCGGACACAGCGCTCGTTGACTATGATGTCGCGCTCGTTACGGGCGAAGATTTCACAATCGACGGGACGACCTATTCGGACACAAACGCCGTCGAATTGACCTATGCAATCAACGCAGCGCCTTCTGGCACAAATGAGAATACAACCAACATTGTCAACTACTTCGGGCAAGGCAATACGGCCGCAACAGGGTCAGGCAGTTCAACTGATTCCGAGACGGACGGATCTGCCGGCGGATCAAACGTACAGGCTGCAGTTGCTACAGTCTTCAATGAACTGTTGAACGCCGAAAGTGTGGAAGAACTCGAAACGATTTCTGCAGGCCACATTGTCGACGAAACAGGCGCCGCGCTGTTCGCGTCACGTCAAGCAAGCCACACCGTGCACAATAACCTGCGCTCTTGCCCTTCCCTAAATCGAGAAAACCCCGGTGGTTTCCTTCGTGAAATGGACTGTGGCTGGGTTGGTTTTATTGGAAGTGTGAGCAACTATGAAAACGCAGGAGGAGGCGCTTCCGTCGACGAAAGTACGTATGGCTTCACTGCCGGTGGACAGCGTATCGTCGACTCTGGGTTGATCCTGGGTGGGCTGCTTCAAGGTGAAGACGTGACGCTGTCTGGATCTGGATTCGATCAAGATGGTCACAGGTTCATTGCGGCAGCTATTCTTAAATATGAAAACGGCCCGCTAACTTTTTCCCTCTCAACGGCATATGGTCATCAGAACCTTGATCAACAGCGTCAATACACCGTCAGCGGGGTGGGTCACGAAGCGAATTCAGATGTGACAAGTCACAGCTTCTCAGCTGATGCGCGTGTAACTTATCTTCAGGAATTCAAAGCGAACTATTTGCGTTGGGGGATGGGATTGGGGCTGTATCACACCCGCCAGGATGGCTTTAGTGAATCTGGGGATGGCGCCCTGAACTGGGCCATTCAAAGCTCGGATGATACTGACGTGGTGCTGAGACCAACCCTGGAATTTGGCCGTCTATTTGGAGAGGGCGGTGACCTCGGACGAGTATACGCCTCTGCCGGGCTATCGGTAAATCTGACTGATCCAAGCAATCAGGTTAACGCCAGTTTGATTGGCTTAAGTGGTGATGAGCAGATGGCGCATGTGTTCAACTATGATCGCTACGCCGCTGAAGTTCGCTTTGGTTTGGACTATCAAATAGAGGAAAATACGCGGATCACCATCCGAGGCGGCGGAACCTTCTCAGAAAATTCCCGGACAGGTGATTTGTCAGTTACTGCACGTTGGATGTTTTAGGGATGATAGTGGTTTGTCACAAAGACGGATCTTTGCGCAGTTGGAGTAATTTCAGAGACCAATTCAGCGCAAAGCCGCTTTCAGTTGGTGAACGGCCTTTTTTATCATGACCAACTATCAGAGTAAGCGGTGTCTCAACCTGTCCATCGTCAGAGTCTTTCGGAGATCGTGGGCTGTCTCTCAACGGAGGCTCTGGTTCGATTTCTAATTTAGTTTAGGCAGTAGCGGCTGGGAGATGCACCGTATGCCATCCGAATAGTTGTGCGCCGTGTCCCGCCTGAAATGAACCTGATGGATGCGATTAGAATTTCAGGCCGCACCCGGAGGATACGGACCTTGTCGAACCGGCTATTCTCAAGAGTGTTGGAGCGGATTGTCTGACGTTTCATGTGCAAAAAGCGCGCCTTAATCAGGTCGAGCCGGATGTTGCGATAGATGACCAAAGCCAGAATCCGTGCAAAAACAAACGCATTTTATACTTAGGCACGGAGTAGTCGGTAATCAGGCAATCGTAGCTGTGCTCAGGGTTTCTATTGGTCATGGACGAGCCGCAGCGGTTGTTCTAGGCAGGTCTGCGGCGGTGGAATTAACCGCCGGACCGCACTGTAGATTGGAGTTCTCAGAATGCCTCAGGGCAAGCAAATGTCGGTTCAGGGTGCCTTTCGGCATGGTATGACGCATTATCAGAATGGGCAGCTGAAACCGGCTGTTCAGCTATTCACTGAAATCATTCGCGCGGCTCCGCAATACGCCCCGGCCCATCAGCTGCTGGGCCTGATCGCATTCCAGACAGGCCAGGTCGAGCCTGCAGTCAAAGCGATGACAGAGGCGGTCCGGCTACAGCCCGACAATGTCAACGTTCTGACCAATTTCACCGAGATCCTCCGATCCGCAGGTCGATTGGAACAAGCGTCTGAGGTCGGCAAGCGCGCCGTCCGGCTGGCACCGGGAAGTGCCGCAGCGCACTCCAATCTGGGGCTGGTCCACTACGATCAGGAAAACATGGTTGAGGCCCAGGCCTCTCAGGAACGAGCTTTGGCGCTGGACCCAGAGTTCGACCGGGCCATCAACAATCTCGGAAGTATTGCGCGTGACAATGGCGACCGAGAAAAGGCGGCAGAATATTACCGAATGGCATTGAAGATCAATCCGTGCTCGTCTGAAACCGCCAACAACCTGATCTCGGTTCTGATAGAGGCCGAGAAAGTCGCCCAGGCGCGCAGCACGGCAGAGGCACAGCTTGAACGTTTCCCTCATGACGCAGATCTACTTCGCAACTTTGGTCGAGTTCTTTTGCTTGAGAACAATCTGGACAAGGCGGAAAGTGCTTTTCGGAATGCGATCGCGCTGAAGGATGACAAGGCAGACAGCTATGTTGGGCTGTCGCAGATTCTGTTTGAAAAAAATCATCCGAAGCTTGCATTGATCGAGGCAGAGCACGCCTTGCGATTGGACCCGGAAAGCGCGGCGGCTTGTCATCAAGTTGGCCTAACCAAGGCGCATCTTGGCGATGCCGAGACCGCAATCGGCTTCTATGAGAAAGCGCTGGACCTAAAACCAGACCTGTCATCCAGCCGCATGGCGCTAGGGCATTTGGAAATCGAACGTGGCAATTTCAATGAGGCGCGCGCGCATTTTGAACGCGTCGCCACGACGACAGACGACCAGTTGAGTGCGACAATCGCACTGGCAAAACTGGAGGAGATTACGCCGGACAGCCCCGTTTTCCGGACACTGGAAGCGGCGCTGCCAGACGTGGCCTCGATGCTTCCGCAAAAGGCCACCGCCTATCACTATGCATTGGGCGAGTGTTATGAAAAATTAAAGCGTCACGAGGATGCTTTCGCCCAGTTCAAACGTGGTGCAGATATCAAACGTTCACTCACGAACTATGATCCGGCGGAAACAGATCGCCTGACAGATGATCTGATCGCAACTTTCGACCGCTCCATGATTGAGCGGTTGCAAAACCATGCGATCCCAAGCGACCGACCGATCTTTGTGCTGGGGATGCCCCGCTCGGGCACAACGCTGACCGAGTCCATCCTGAATGCCCATCCAAAAGTTCTTGGAGCGGGCGAGTTGAATGATTTACAAAACATATTCGGACGGCTTCGTGATACCGACAGCAACGTGCCAAAGGCTGTTAAGACCGCGAGCGGTGATAGGCTGAGGCAAAGGGCGCGCGACTATGTCGAAGCTCTTACCCAACACGCGCCCGACATGCCGTATATCGTTGATAAGATGCCCGCCAACTTTCAACTCATTGGGTTGATCCACGCACTGATGCCGAACGCCAAAATCGTCCACGTCGCACGGAACCCGTTCGACACCTGTTTGTCCTGTTTTACGAGGCTGTTTGAACGCAGCCAGCTTCACAGCTATGACCTCGTTGAGCTTGGTCGTTACTACAACAACTACAGCCGCATCATGGATCACTGGCGCGATGTTTTGCCGAAGGGTGCGTACTATAATGTCAAATACGAGGCGTTGGTCGATGATATAGATACTGAGGCGCGCCGACTGGTCAATTATTGCGGTTTGGCTTGGGACGACGCGTGTCTTGAGTTCCATAAAAGTAAACGTAGGATCCGTACTGCGAGCGTTCAGCAGGTGCGACAGCCGTTGTACTCATCGTCAAAAGAGAAGTGGCGGAAGTATGAAGCGCAGCTAAGTCCACTGTTCACAACAATTGCCGTTGCTCGACGCCAGGATTAGTAGCATTCGCTCGACCGGGTGAAAGTCGCGGCACTGTACTTTGCCCGTCTACCCGCAAGAGAATTACAGTTGCGAGCAAACGGGCAGTTGTTTCAAAGCTGTTTTTTGCCTCTCCGCGCCGAGTTCCGGTTTGTTATTCGGCCTGTGAGTTGATCTCATTCGATATGCTGCGCGCCACATGAACGGCAGTTTTATACGCTGCGAAGCGGCACCGATTATCACGCTCTTGCAGCATTTCTAGTTCTGCAAGCGCACGCAGCGTGAAAACCAAATTCACGGGATGGGCTCACTGCCGACCTCAGAAGCAGTGCAGTAATCATGTGATATGGTGCTTCGTCAACGTCGGGTTGTCGGTGTGGAGGGCATGGCGGATCGGAGGATCAGTCATGGAAACACCAAACTTACCGGCCATTCGCGCGCTTCGTCCAGCCTGGAACAAAGGACGTATCGTTGGCCAGAAACGGCCGCTGAAGCCAAAGCATGTCTGGGCAATCCGTGTTCGACTTGAATTGGCAGAAAGTCATCGCGACCTCGCACTGTTCAACATGGCGATCGACAGCAAGCTGAGAGGTTGCGACCTGGTGAAGATGAAAGTCGTTGACGTTATGGCATCTGGCCAGATCAAAGAACGGGCTTCCGTGTTGCAAAGCAAAACGCAGAAACCGGTGCGTTTTGAAATATCCGAAGGCACAAGAGCCTCGGTCGAGAAGTGGATTGAGGATGAACTCATGGTCGGCTCGGAGTACCTTTGGCCGGGTCGCTTCCATGAGCGTCTACATATCTCGACACGCCAATATGCACGGATCGTCCGCGATTGGGTCACATCGATCGGTCTAGAAGCTAGCCCATATGGCACGCATTCAATGAGGCGAACAAAGGTGACCCAGATCTACAAGAAGACCGGCAACTTGCGGGCGGTTCAGCTTATGCTTGGGCACACAAAAATGGACAGCACGGTCCGATATCTGGGCGTCGAACTTGAGGACGCGCTGGCAATCGCCGAGGCCATTGAAATATAGTAAATTCGGGCCGTCTTCGAGGGCGGCCCAGTGCCGACATTGATGGCCCTGTCCCTAGCTGTGGCTCAACTCCCCAAACCGGACATTCATCGTTGGCGCAGCATTTTCGTTGTTCGGGACCGAACGTTACAGACAACACGTAAGTAGTGGTTGTCCATTCCATCACCGGTGCTGTCTGTCAGGCGCTGAGTTACAATCCATGGCGGTTACTCTGAATAAGCCTTACAAGAGTGCAATGGGAACGCAGTCAAGCCTCTTGGCAACTGCGAAACAGGAGTTGCGCCCGTGGTAGAGCCAGAAACATTTGCGTTCCTTGCGGATCTCGGAATGAACAACCGCAAAGCCTGGATGGACGAGCACCGCGAAGAACGCGATGACGCCTTGCGCAATTTCGCTGGTATCGCAATGACACTGCACGACTATGCTGATCGCTTTGATCCTTTCGTGGCTGAGGCCGGGATCAAACCGAAGCGAAGCTACACCAAATTCTTTCAGGCACCACGAGACCGCATCGGGCGTGCTCTATACCGCTCGGACGTGGATGTCTTTGCCAATGCAGGTGATCCCGAAGAAAGCTTCGGATACTATCTCCACATAGAGCCAGAAAATTGCTACGCAGGAGCTGCGCTTTTCAAACCTTCCAAGGCCGCGCTCGTCCGAATGCGAACGCGTTTGATCGATGATCCGAGCGGCCTGACAGCCGTCTTGGACGACCCTGAGTTTAAGAAGACTTTCCCAGACGGACTTGTCACGCGAAAGGCGTTGGATACTGTGCCGGAAGGCTTTGCAAGTAACGACCCCGCCGCGCCCTATCTGAAAATGGCTGGCCTGGGATGCCGCAAAGATTTGCCAGACGCTCTGCTGCTTTGCGACGAGGTAATCGATCTGCTGATTGAGATCTTCCGCGCCGCCCGCCCGCTGGTGAACTACTTCGACTGACTCTGCGCAGAAAGAATTGTGCAAGTGGGGTGTTTTCGCGGATGGCGCTTCATCCGTGAACACAGTCTGCGTTCTCGGCAATGTGCAACGCGTGCTGCATGAAGCTAATTCGTAGCACTCTCACTTCAAATAGCTCGTTGATACGTAAAACCCCCGCTGCCATCGGACAACAGGGGCTGTTTTTCAGCGTCGAGGAATGATTACATCATCCTTCGCGTTCCAACTTCTTACGTGCCAGCTTTCTGGCGCGGCGGATCGCTTCAGCTTTCTGGCGCGCGTTTTTCTCAGACGGCTTCTCGAAATGTTGCTTGAGCTTCATTTCACGGAAAACGCCTTCCTTCTGGAGCTTTTTCTTAAGAACCCGAAGGGCCTGATCGACATTGTTGTCGCGAACACTAACCTGCATGTGGTTTACACCACCTTTCTAGTCTGAAGTTTGCAATGATTTGCAGGAACAGGCTGAATAGCGATCTTGCCCTAGAATGTACAGCATAACGAGTGCAGGTTGGCCTGAGGGTAATCGTCATGCTCACTGCATCGGCAATTTAGGCTAGATGACATCGAATTCGCACACGGCCCAAACCAGCCGTTTGCCTCACCACTCGACGCTGCAGCGCAGCCTGCGCATTGCTGCCGTTCGTGCACCTTGCAGCATTGTCGAATAGCGGGTGACGGCAAACCACAACATAGCCGTCAAATTCTCGGGATACTCTGCCACAGTTAGGATCTTTCTTTCGGCCAATAATCCTGAAGCAAACCTATGGCTGTGCGCCCTGCTTCCAGCGCTCGGTCTGCCTCTTCTTCTGATTCCGTCAGACGAGCCAGGGTAATCGTGCCCATCAAGAGCGCCATCGCAGCTAAGCCCTGACCCGAACCGGTTTCCGACGTGTCCTGCAAAAGGGCCGCCATGCGATCTAACGCCTGTGCGCCCACTTGATGGGGCGCGCCCGTTGTGCGGGCAAGCTCTGTTCCCATCGCCGCCAACGGACATCCGTTCCGACTATCTTGAGCGTGAGCTTGGGAAAGATACTTAGCTATGTAGCTTCGGCGCTCCTTCTTTCGCCCTTCGCTGGTTTCTTCGCGCTCCATGTCGGAAACCACATCGTCGACTGCGTGCCAGAAGGCTGTCGCGATCAAATCCTCTTTCGACTCGAAGTGCCGGTAGAAACCGCCATGTGTCATTCCGGCTGCCTTCATGACGTCAGCGACGCTGGTCGCTTCGACCCCGCGTTCGCGGAACAACTGCGCTGCAGCATCCAGTATCCTGTTGTGACTGCGCTGTTTCTCCGCTTCCGACATCCTCGGCATTTTCGCGCTCCCAGACGGGGTTGACATTTAAGATTACATGTATCATCCAAATTATAGATTGCAACCATAATCTAAAGGAGCGTGCCCGTGCCTGCCAACCCCAAGATCCTAGTCACAAGCGCAAGCGGTAAGACCGGATCGCAAGTTGCACTTCAGCTCAGAGCCAAGACTTTTCCTGTCCGTGCGTTCGTACGTCAGAGGGATCATCGTTCTGACCTGCTTGAGCGCGCTGGCGCTGAACTATTCGTGGGTGACCAGTATTCGCTGAGCGACATGCGCAAAGCCATGAAGGGCGTGCAGCGGGCGTATCAATGCGCTCCGACAGCACCCAACGGGCTGCACTTCAATGCGGTCTTCACCGCTGCGGCTTACGAAGCAGAGGTTGAACACGTCGTTACACTTAGCCAATGGCTTTCGAGCGTAGATCACCCATCACTGTTTACGCGCGAAGTTTACCTGGGCGACATCCTGATCGGCATGCGCCCCGAGATGTCCGTAACCACGGTGAATGTCGGATGGTTTGCAGAAAACTACCTGATGGTACTGGGCATGGCGGCCCATCTTGGGCAGTTCACGATGCCGCTCGGCGACGGCGACGTGAAGAAGAATGCCGCCCCCTCAAACGAAGACATTGCCCGCGTAGTTGTCGGTGCCTTGACGGATCCGGCACACCATGCAGGCAAGACATATCGTCCCACGGGCCCAACGCTGTTGTCACCCAACGAGATCGCTGAAGCAATGGGCCGCGCGCTGGGGCGGCGGGTACGTTATGTCGACATTTCCGAGCGTATGATGGTCAAGGCGCTGAAAGCCCTGCGCCCAGCAAACTATTCGGAAGCGGCAGTCACCCAGCTTGCAATCTATTCAGAAGAGTACAGGCGAGGTGCCTTCGCGGTGAACGCCCCAACCGAAGACGTGTTCCAAGTCAGCGGGCATGAACCTGAAGCCTTCGAAAGCATTGTACGGCGCAAGGTCGCTGATCAACCGGACTTGGTGCGCAGCCAGTCCCGCAGCATAGGCGCGATCGGCAGCTTTCTGAAGATCCTCACGACGCGCTCCTTCGATCTTGATCGCGCCCAGATGCAGCGAGACTATGTACAGCTTTCGTCCCCGTCGTATTGCCAAGACGACGCCGCGTGGGCGGAAAGTCACCAACCCACCGCCAGAAAGACCGCACCGATGCGTGTCGCCTGAGACTGCGCGAGACGAAGGATTGACCCACCCGACGAAAGGACATTTTTATGAACGTTCAAAATGAACTCATCACTCGAAACCAAGAATTCGCGGCGGGCTTTGACAGTGCTAACCTGCCGATCCTGCCAAAGTTGCGAACGGTTGTTCTGACCTGCGGCGATGCCCGGGTCGATCCCGCGCACATCCTCGGGCTGGAGCTTGGTGATGCGGTTGTAATCCGAAACAATGGCGGACGGGTTACACGCGCCGCAATCGAAGAAATCGCCACCCTCGCCTTTCTGGTGAGCGTCATGACGGAGGGCCGCGAACAGGCGTTCAACGTAATCCTGATGCAGCACACACAATGTGGAGCCCAGCGGCTGTCCAATCCAGACCTTCAGGACGCGCTGCTGAAAAAGCTTGGGATAGATGTGTCCGAGTACGCGATCACGGATCAGGAAAGCGACCTTTTCGCAGACATCAAGCGCCTAGCGGTAGCATCGGAGGTACCGGACGCGATCACCGTCTCAGCCTTGCTTTGTGATGTCGCCACTGGAATAGCCCACGAGATTGCTCCGGCCGCATCATTGGGGGCGATCCGGGCCGAGGTGAGCGTATCGCAAACTGCGGTTCGAGGGTGAAGGTCTGCCTACCTCCAATTCACGTAAACAAACGCATATCGAAAGGACCGATCAGATGACGCCCACAGTGATATTCCTTCTTCAGTTCGCGATGAGTCTCTTTGTCTTTGCTCTGATCGCGGCGTGGTACATTGCACCCTGGCTTGCACGGCTGTCGGCGGCGGCAGCGCTCTCAATCCTGCTGTTGCCACATGCTTTCCGACACATCGGATTGAGCTTCTTGGTACCAAATCTCAACAACGGAGGGTTGCCCGAGGCGTTCGCAACCAGCGCCAGCTATGGCGATCTACTTTCGGCGTTTCTGGCAATCGCCGCGCTTATCGCTTTGCGATGGGGATCAGTGGCCGCCCTTCCGTTGGTGTGGGGTTTCAACATCCTTGGTACTGTAGATCTGGTGAACGCCTTGCGCCAAGCCGAGGCAATTAATTACTTTGGCCCCACTTGGTTCATTCCAACATTCTTTGTCCCGGTACTTTTGGTCACACATGTGATGATCTTTGCACGGCTGTTGAAGGCAGATTGGCCCAAGACGGCGTCGGCATGACAGAACAAATGTGCTTCTCAGGCAGGCAGTGCTGCTGCCTGCCCCACTGAGTCTCACGGCCCAGAGCTGCACTTGTAGTGCTGCGGTGCGGTCCGTCGAACCTGCCGTTCGCTGCGGGTGCAAAATTCAGCGGCGACCGAACTCACAGTCGTACAATCCAGACATTCGCTGCAGGCGCGCAGTTCTTTCACCGAAAGAGGTCAGTCGCGCCTGTATGTTTGATAACTTACTGATTTTTTCATCACAGGTCAGTTCCTGCCTGGAACCTGTCCGTTTCGCCAATTCGCGGAACTGGCCGCTTAAAGCGTGGCTGCAGCGCGATACCTGCATTTAGCAAGAAACTTTGCAACAGATCCGTTGACGCTCGTCAGCGCTACGAGTGAATGGCTATCGGTATTTTCAATTCGAAGGCCAGCTCATGATCTCGTTCAAAGGCGCACAATATCCCAAGGATGTGATCCTCTTTGCTGTGTTCTTTTACTTTCGATGGTTCCGTTGCAAACTTTCGGCCATTGACGCTTTCAGATTTAACGAGTGAATGACTAGTCGGTCGTATCTGCTGGAAAACTGACGCCACTCAAGTCCAAAAAACTGGGGGTCGCTTGGCAATGCCAGCGCCACCCAAATCATTTGTGAATGTGATTGAAGGGGCCAAGCGCTCCTTCGGGATTACAGCTTGAGCTGATCCAGCAAGTCCTGCACCTGCGCTCGATTGTTCAGCCGCGCGGCCCAGTCTTCGGGCACACCGCAAAGCGCCCCGGCCAGCGCACCCAGCAGTATGGCCCGGCCACAGCTGTCGCCACCAGATAAGATATTGGTGCGGATCGCGTCAGCGTAAGACCCGGCTGTCAGAATGTTGTGCAATACGCTGGGAACGCCATTTTCCAGTTCGCAGGCCAGACCCAGTTCACTGGTGATCTCCGCGTTGGTGCGATCCGTGGCGGCGCGGGCTAGGTCCAGCCGGGGCAGGATCTGCGGATCAGCTGCGCCCACTGCAGCTTCGGCGATCTGGGCTTTGGATTCCCCGTCGCGCGCGGCGATCAACATGGCGGTCGCGACCGCTCCGTAAAGATCGGCGATCTCGGTCGCGTTGGTGGTGCGCACCGCGTCCGCGGCGTGGCGCTCCTGACCGGCAGCCACCAGTGCAGGCAGTTTGGCAATGGCGGGCAATTGCACGTCATTGGCCCCCTGCGGCGCGTCAGCGTCACCCTTTGCGAGATTGTCGAGCGTTTCACGGGTCGCGTGGTCGATATAGCCGGAATAGGTCCCGCCATACCCGAAATGCGCGGCAAATTCGGCGTTATACACCGTTTGGTCATAGGTGCCACCAGACGCCGCCAGCGCCCGCAGCAGCACCATCAACTGTTCCCCATACTGGGTCAGGTCGCCGGGGCGTTTCAGCGGGTGCGCGAAATAGGCTGGGACGCCTTCGAAATCCTTGGCCGTTGTGGCGCGGAATTCGGGTGTGTCCCCTGCAAGTTGGGCTATGCGGGGTTGATCATACAACCAGTGCAGCCCCAGCGAGGCCGCATCGGCGACCAGCGCGCCCATGATCAGATTACAGTTGGTATTCATGACTTTACCCACCTTTAGCCTTGGACCGTACCGCGATCAGCGTTCAATTTCTGTCCGGTGATATTTGCCGCCAGCGGGGACGCCAAGTAAAGGTAGCTCAAGGAAACGTCATCTGCCTTTTGGACGCCAGGCAGAGATTGACTGGCGCTGATTTCGTCTTCGATCACGCCTTCTGAAACGCCCCGGTCCTGCGCCATTTCGCGCAAGGTGTTAAGGGCCGGACCGGTCAGAACCCAGCCGGGGCAGACGGCGTTGACGCGAATGCCTTTTGGCCCAAGCTCCTTCGCCATCACGCGCATGAAGCCGATATTGGCGTGTTTGGATGAGATATAAGCGCTGAGATCCGGTTCCGCCGTGGTGCCCCAGATCGAGGCGGTGATGATGATCCGCCCGCCTTGGCCCATCAAAGGCACAGCGGCACGGGTGGTCAGATAGGTGCCGTTCACATTGATGTCGATGACGCGGCGAAACCGTGCCTCGGCCTCATCGCTTTGATCGCTGATCGGCGTGACGTCTTCCAGACCGGCATTGGCCACGAACACATCCAGCGCGGGGATCTGCGAAAACACCTCTTTCACGCGGGCGCTGTTGGTGATGTCACAGGTCCAGCCCGTGACATTGCGCCCGGTTTCCTCGGCCAGATCCAGGGCGACCTGATGGATTTCCTCTCCTTGGGACAGGATGTGCAAATCGGCCCCATGCAGCGCAAATGCGTGGGCCACGCCAAGGCCGATGCCACGGCTTGCGCCTGTCACCATCACCGTCTGGCCGGTGAAATCGAGGCCGGAAATCAGTTCCATATCAGGTCTCCTGAAGCAGATAACCGGGTCGCGCCCGGGGTTTGGATCAATGAAACGCCAAAAGGCCAGGTACAAATGTACCTGACCGTTTTGAGCGGTGGAGCGAAGGTGCCGCGGGGGCTCACTTCTCGGTGCCGTCAACACCTGCGATGTTCAGATGGGGCAGGGGCATGACGCCCAGCTGGAAGAACAGGCCCAGCGTGTCTTCGTGATAGAGGTAATCAGTCACTTTGCCGTTCTCGTCGAATTTGAACCACTCGGCGCCGTAGATGTCGACTTTTCGGCCCGTGCCCGGGATGCCGTAGAAATCACCGGTATGGGTGCCGCGCAGGCGGAAACGGGACATCACGGTGTTGCCGTCAGCAACCAGATCAATCGCGTCTTCGTGGATGTCGGGGAAGGCCTCGCGCCAGAAGCTGACAAGCTTCTTGAAACCATCACGACCAGAAGGCCAGCCATCCAATAGAAGGCCGTGGCTTAGGTCTTCGTTGAAGATTTCGTCGACGCGTTTCATATCGTTTTTGTTCCAGCAGGTGGCATAAATGTCGGCCACCGTGGCCTTGTTGCGCTCTTGATCGGTCATGTATCTCTCCGGTCGGTAATTCTGTTCCCGGGAAGTGTGACTACTCAACGTTGCTTGTGTCACCCGATGAAACCTCATGTCTTGGCTGAAGAGAATTCAGGCACGGGACTGAAAGAGTTGCGCCTATGAAAAACGTCAACGCCGCTCAACCAAACTGGTTCCAGCATGCTGAGGGGTGTCTGTCCTGTCGCATGAAGCGGCTGAACCTTCATATGGCGGTGGCGCCCGGAACCTCGGTTCCAATCTGCAGACAGGCTGAGCAATGCATCCTTCTGTGCCGCCGCCAACCGCAACC
The DNA here is from genome assembly GCF_947495585.1 of Ruegeria atlantica. GTDB lineage: Bacteria > Pseudomonadota > Alphaproteobacteria > Rhodobacterales > Rhodobacteraceae > Ruegeria > Ruegeria atlantica_G. Next base: position 119,012 of record NZ_CANLZK010000011.1, read on the forward strand.
TGTTCCAATCGGGAGGAATAAAAAAATGGCTAACACGTTTCTGAAATCAACCTTTGCGGCTTGTGCCCTGGGTGCAAGCGCCACTTTGGCGCTGGCCGACACAATCTCGCTGGGCGCTCCGATCCCGCTGACTGGTTATTTCGCCGCTGACGGTGAGACGATGGAACAGGCGATCAACCTGGCTGTGGGTGAGATCAACACCGAGGGTGGCCTGTTGGGCAACCAGATAGAAGTGGTCACCTTCGACATCGGCGACCTGACACCGGATAAGTTGGCGGCCGCGGCGGCAAACCTGATCGAACGCGGTGGCGTCAGCGCTCTGATCAACGGCTATGGCGGTATGGGCCCGGATATCCCGGCCTTTTGCCCCTATGGCATCCCCTATATCCACAACGACGCGGTGGCAGGTGTGATCGATCTGGCCGAGCGGATGCGCTGTAATGCGATCTTCAACGCCTCTGACATCGATCTGAACTATGGCAAAACTCAATTCGACATGATGATGACCACCGGTCACGCGTTCGAAACCAAGCGTCTGGCCATCGTGCATGGCGATTTCGAATGGGACATCAACAACGCGAATTCCATGGCCGAAGCCGCCGAAGTTGCGGGTTGGGAAGTCGTCTATGTGCAGGAAGTGCCCTATGACACCGTGGAATGGACCGGCATCCAAAGCCAGATCCGCGAAGCGCAGCCTTCGCTGATCCACCTGGAGGCGCTGGAGCCTGCGGTCGCCACCACCTTCCTGTCGCAATACAAGGAAAACCCTGCGGGCGATGCCCTGCTGAATGTGGGCTATATCGGGGCCACCACCGGTTTGGATGACGTGATCGCGCAAGGTCAGGCCGAAGGTCTGCTGTCGTTCACCCTGAACGCGCATCAAGACAATGAGGCCGGCAATGCCTTTGTCGAACGCTGGGAAGCGGCCTATGGGTTTGAACCTTCAGTCAGCCTGGCCGCTGCCGTCTATGACATGGTCTATATGTGGGCCGCTGCGGTCGAGCAGGTGGGCGATGCCTCGGACTATGATGCCGTGGCCGATGCGATCCGGACCATGAAATACCAAGGCCTAGTAGGCACCTTTGATTTCAACGAGCGCAACTTCATCAACAACGGATCCGCCACGCAGCCCGCGCAGCTGTTCCAGGTGCAGAACGGCGAACGTGTGCGTCTGGTTGTCGGTGACCAGAAAGTTGGCGAGATCACCCAGCCTGCCTGGATCAACTAACACTCCCCCCAACTGGTCGCGCCCATGCAATTTGCTATGGGCGCGGCATTATTTTCTACAATCGGATCAGCACAGGAATACGCGGTATGACGCAAATGTCGCTGGAAAATGTCACGATGCAGTTCGGACCGTTCCGGGCGCTGACCGATATGTCCTTTCACATCGAACGCGGCGAGATTCTGGGCGTGGCCGGGCCGAACGGCGCGGGTAAATCGACCCTGATGAATGTCTGCACCGGCGGTCTGCAGGCCACAGCCGGGCAGGTCATTTTCAACGGTCAGGACATCACCCGGTTCAAACGGCATCACCGCTGTGGGCTGGGCATCGCGCAGACGTTCCAGATCCCCACGCTGTTGTCCTCGGTCACTGTGGGTGAGAACCTGCTGGCCGGGCAGGTTTTCGGGCGCGAAGTGCGCGGTGAGGATACCGGGATCTCGATGCGGGATATCCTGTTCCTGACCCAGCTTGAGGACCATCTGGCCATGCCCGCCGCGCAGGCGGATTTGCTGACGCGCAAGCGCATCATGCTGGGCGCGGCTTTGGCGACGGGCCCCGAGATCATCTTTATGGACGAACCGCTGGGCGGTCTGAACGCCGAGGAGATCGTCGAGTTCCTGCAGGTCATCCGCCATGTGCGCGAAGAGCTGGGCATCACCATTGTCATGGTCGAACACAAGACCCGCGCCCTGGCCGAAATCGCCGACCGCGTACTGATCATCAATTTCGGCGAGTTTGTCATGCTCGACACCCCACAGGTCGTGCTCAACGACGACCATGTGGTCGAAATCTATCTGGGAAAGAGACACGATGCTTGAGGTTGAGGGTATCAACGCCTTCTACGGCGATTTTCACGTGCTGCACGATGCCTCGCTGCGCGTTGGCAAAGGCGAGTTGGTAGCCGTGGTGGGTGCCAATGGTCACGGTAAAAGCACTTTGCTCAAGGCGATTTGCGGGCTGACTCCGGTGAAGTCGGGCCAGATCCGGTTCGAAGGTAGCGACATCGCCAGGCGCAAGACCCCGCATCTTGTGAGCCAGGGACTGGTTTACGTGGCCGAGGACCGCCGTCTGTTTCCCGACATGACCGTTCTCGAAAACCTGCAACTTGGGGCTTATCTGTCCGGCGCCAGAGCCCAGGAGGCGCAAAATCTCGACCGGATTTTCACACTTTACCCCCGTCTGGCCGAACGCCGTAAACAGTTGTGCCGTTCGTTGTCGGGGGGTGAGGCACAGATGGTGGCGCTGGGACGCGGGCTGATGTCGAACCCTTCTCTGCTGGCGATTGACGAGCCGTCACTGGGTCTGGCCCCGAACCTGACCGAGATGATGCTGAAGACCGTTTCGCAACTGAACAAGGACGGGCTGACCGTCCTGATCGTGGAACAAAGCCTAGCGCTGCTTCAGGGCATGATCGACCGGGTCTACTCCATCGAAGAAGGCATTGTGCGTGAAACTGATGCTGACAATATGCAGGAAGTGCTATGACGCAGATACTTGAAATTCTGATCAGCGGCATCACCCAGGGCGCGGTTTATTGCGTCGTGGCAGTGGGCTTGTCGCTGGTCTATGGCGCATCACGCATTCTGAACTTTGCCCATGGTTCGCTCTATTCGCTGGGCGGGTTTCTAGCCTGGTATCTGGTTGTTGGCGGGCCGGGCCTGCCGCTGTGGCTGGCGTTTCTGCTGATACTGCCAGTGCTGGCGCTGACCGGTGTGGTCATTGAGCGCGCCGTCATTCGGCCTCTGCGCGGGTCAGACAACTGGAAGATCAACACGATCATGGTGACGCTGGGTCTGGCCTTTATCATCGAAAACGGGCTGCAACTGGTCTTTGGCCCCGGCACCCGCACCATTCCGCCCTTCGTCGAAGGAACACTCAGCATCGGTGGCATCACGATCACCTGGTACAAGCTGTCGATCTTTGTGATCTCGCTGGCGCTTGTGGGTGCGCTGGAACGGTTTCTGTCGGCCACCCGCTATGGTCAGGCCGTGCGCGCGGTCAGTCAGGATATGCAGGGCGCCAATCAGGTGGGAATCAACGTCAATCAGGTGTTTTCCACCACTTTCGCGCTGTCGGTGGTGCTGACCGGTGTGGCGGGCATCCTGCTGGCCCCGGTGTTCCTGGTTTCACCGCTGGGGGGCTGGGCGCCCTTCCTCAAGGCCTTTGTGATCGTGGTTCTGGGCGGTCTGGGCAGCACCAAGGGCGCGTTTGTGGCGGCTTTTATCCTGGCCGTTCTCGAAGCCTTTGTCATTTTCTATATCGGCCCAAGTTGGGCCATGCCGGCCTGGTTGTTGATGCTGATCGTCGTTTTGATGGTCCGCCCCAAAGGCCTGTTTGGTGTGTGGGAGAACTGAGATGTCCGCAAAAGTAAACGCGACCCTTGCCAAGATTCCGTCGGTCTTTACCGGCACCGGGCTAAAGCGGGACTCGATGCTCTATTGGGCCGTCGTGGCCGGGCTGGCCTTGCTGGGCGGGCTGATTGGGGACAGCTATGTGCACCACATCCTGATCCTGGTGTTCATCTGGTGCATCGTGATCGCCAGCTGGGATCTGATTCTGGGCTATGCCGGGATCTTCAACTATGCGCAGCTGGTGTTCTTTACCTTTGGCGCCTATGGCTCGGCGATGCTGTCGATCTATGCCGGGCTGACGCCCTTGCTGGCGATTGCTGCCGCGGCGGGAATCGGGGCGGTGATCGGATTGATCGTGGCGGTGCCCAGCCTGCGGCTGAAGGGCGAATATGTGGCCCTCTTTACCTTTGCGGTGCATCTGGCGCTTCCGCCGCTGATCCAGCAGGGCAAGGCCATTGGCATGGGTGGCAATACCGGCCTGCTGGGTATTCCGTGGCTGAAGCTGTTCGGCTATCAGGTGTCGTCGATCGACAAGCTGACCTGGTATTGGGTGGCGCTGGCCTTTGGCGCGGTCTGTGTTTACCTGATCTATTTCATCGTGTTGCGCGGGCGCATGGGTCTGGCCTTTATCGCCATGCGTGATGCCGACACTTTTGCGCAGGCCATCGGGGTGAATGAGTATAGATACAAGATGCTGGCCTTTGTCGTCTCGGCCGTGTTCACCGCCGTGGCGGGCGGGCTATATGCCCATTACACATCGGTGGTGACGCCCAAAGTGCTTGGGACCGAATTCTTTCTGATGGCGATGGTCATGCTGGCCATCGGCGGCATGGGGCGGTTCCCGGGCGCGGTGCTGGGTGTGTTCATCGTGGTGATCGGCAACGAATTGCTGCGAAGCTTTGATGATTTCCGCCTGCTGCTGCTGGGTTTCGCCGTGGTGCTGACGGTGATCTTTTTGCCCAATGGCGTGGCCGGGCTGTTTGCCAAACGCAAATGAACAAGGCCCGCCCCGAAACCGGGGCGGGCTTCATTCAAAGAATTCGCGCCCGTAATCGCTGTCGCGGAACTGATCGGCCTGATCCAGCAGCCAGTTCTGGAACGCCTCGATCTTGGATTTGCGCGCGGCGGAATTGGGGCAGACCAAGTAATAGCTTTTGTTTTTGATCTTGGCAGGATGCGGTACTACCAACCGCCCATCGGACACATAGCGCGCCGCCGCGATCAGACTCACGAGGCTGACGCCATGCCCGTCACTGGCGGTCAGCAGGCACATATGTTCCTCGGAATAGGTCACAAAAGGGCGGAACCCGGCGGGGGTGATGCCATGTTGCGCCAGCCATTTCTGCCAGCTGGGATCAGCCTCGGAATAGCCGGACCATTCATATTGGATCAACCGGGCCGAGGCCAGATCTTCGGGTGTTTGTAAGGTCTTGGCCAGTTCAGGCCTGCACACAGGGGCGACAAAATCGTCCAGCACCCAGGCGCAATGCATGTCCGGGTAATCGCCAAACCCGTAGCGGATGGCGATGTCCACTGGCTCGGCCTTGAAATCGGTGACCTCATCACAACCCAGAATGCGCACCGACAGACTAGGATACAGCTCGGCAAATTGCGCAAGACGCGGGCTGAGCCAGTTTGAGGCAAATGAGGTGGTGGTCGATATCGTCAGATCGCCATCAATATCATCCTGCGCCAGAGCATCGGTGCCTGCTACCAGATGTTCAAACGCGGTCGAGATATGTTGAGCATAGATCGCGCCATCTTGGGTCAGGGTGACAAACCGGTTTGACCGGTTCAGCAATTGCAGACCTAGATGGGTTTCCAACGATTTGACCTGATGCGACACCGCCGTGGGCGTCACGCACAGCTCATCCGCGGCGTCCTTGAAGCTCAGGTGTCGGGCGACGGCCTCAAAGGCTTGAACGCTTTTTAGATTGGGAAGTCGGGACATGTGCAAGCTTTGGTGCCGGGTGGAGTTTCCGGGACCATATCGCAAGCTGAGAGAATTCGATACGGCAGAAATCTCCACCCGACATTCGAGGTGAGCGGCAGGGTATTCGGGGTTACCAGGTCACCTCACCCTCTGGTTTGGCCGGGAACCAGCTTTCAGGTTCCGGGTAATCCCAGTCTTCGGGGAAGTGATAGGTTTCAAATGTGGTGCCAGTGGCGTCATCGGTTTCGAAGAAGGCAAATGCGTTCTTGCCCTTCCACTTGCCTGATTGCACCAGTTTGAACCCACGTTTTTCGAACTCGGCCAGACGATCCTCCCACGGGGCGTCATTGCAGTCATAGGCCACGTGGTGAAAAGCGGTGCCGTTCTTGTCCAGGAAATCCTTGAAGATCGAGGGCCCCCAAAGCGGCTCCATCAGCTCCCAGATCATGTTGCCGGATTTGGCAAAACACACTTTAAGTGCGAATTCGCACGGCTCGCCCTTATAGATCTGATCGGTCACGTTTTTCGGCGAAAACTCGTAAACGGCCCACGGCCCTATCCCCAGACGGCACAAGCCTTCCATGGTTTTCACATGGTCATCGGTGACAATGGCCAGCTCGACTACATTGCCCATGAAGGTGTTCGACAAGGTTTCGTCGCTGGTCACCTCGGGCAGTTTCGACAGAATGTCTCGGGGAAGGTTCGTCATCGGCATATCCATTCTTGCAGTCCACGGCATTTCCGCCTTTTGCCCAAGTCTTGAACCGCCATCCAGGTCTTGTCACACGATGAAATGTCATGCTGGACGTGAGAGATTTTCATCTACGCACGTATGTAAGCCGCTTTTGCCGGAACAAGGGTCGGACAATGCGAATTTCCTTCAGTCTGACCTGAGATTTCCTCAGTTTCCGCCGCCGTCAGGATGGTGTGTCTTTAGAGGCAACAAATTGTTGAGCAAGGATTGCGCCATGAAGGATTCCCCCTTTGACACCGGACAGCCCGATGGCACCAACCAAAGCCTTGATCTTGGACTACCCAATGGCGGTACGCCCGAGCTAGGCACCACCTATGAGATTCCGGCCCGTTGCGGCCGTGCGGTGCGGGTGAGCAAGGGTCAGGTGCTGACGGTCACCAACCCGGCGGGCTATCAGGTCTGTGACTTCTGGATTTTCAATGCCGATGACATCGGAGAATACAGCTCGATGGAGCATTTGCACACCTCGATCCTGTCGATCTTTCCCAATGTGGGCGATGGCGTTGTGTCGAACCTGCGCCGGTCGCTGATGACGATCACCGAGGACAGCTCGCCCGGGATCCACGACACGATCATCGCCAATTGCGATCATGCGCGATATCAACAGCTGGGCCTGACAGAATATCACGAAAACTGCGCCGACAACCTGCGCCAGTCGATGCTCGCCATCGGGTCTCACGCACCGGCAATCCCTGCGCCCTTCAATCTGTGGATGAATGTGCCGATTGCCCCCGATGGCAGCCTCAGCTTTCAGCCGCCGGTCTCAAAGCCGGGCGATTACATGTCGTTCCGGGCCGATATGGACGTGATCGCGGTGATGTCCGCCTGCCCGCAGGACGTGACACCGGTGAACGGCGAGGGCACTTCCCCCGCCGGGCTGACCTTCCGGGTCGACGGATAATCCGGCATGTCGGACATGCTTCTCTGGGGTCGGTGGATTGTTGTCTCGGCAGATGATGTGCGCGAGGACAGCGCCGTTTTGCTGCGTGACGGTCGTGTGGCCGAGATCGGCCCGGCCCTTGAGATGCGCGCGCGTCATGCGGGTATCCCCGAACATGGCGGGTCGGATTGTGCCATCCTGCCGGGGCTGATCAACGCCCATCACCATTGCTACGGGGTCGAGCTGGCCAATCAGAAGGTCGGGGATGACTTTCTGGAGCCTTGGATGTTCTGTGGCCCCTCGATGGTGGGGCTGTCGCCTTATATCTCCTCGGCCCATTCTGCGGTGCGGTTGCTGAAAACCGGGGTAACGGCCGTGGTCGACATGTGCTCGGCTGGGGTGACGCGGGACAGCGGAGAGGCCCGGCTGCTTGAAAAGGCTCAGGCCTATCGCGACGCCGGTCTGCGCGCGGCCATCGCACCCGGTGAACGTTGGCAGAACCGGATCGTACATGGCGCCGGGGAAGAGGCCGGATTTCTGGCCACCCTGCCGCAAAATCTGCGCGATGATCTGGCCCGCAACGAGGCGGGGCGCGCGCGACTAAGCCCTGATGCCTATTTCGAACTGATGGCTGCGCTGGTGCCGCAGGGCGACGGGTTGCGCGACTTCTGGTTTGGGCCCACCGGCCCCCAATGGACCCCGGACGCAGTTCTCGCCCGCGTCGCGCAAGAGGCCGAGCGGCTGGACACCCGCATACAGACCCACGCATTGGAAAGCTTTTACGAAGGGCTGGAAAGCCAGCAGATCCGCGGCAAGCATCTGATGCAGCATTTCGCAGATCAGGGGATTCTGACTGAGCGGCTGTCCCTTGCCCATGTGGTTTGGGCCAGACCGCAGGATATCGAAAATCTGGCCCGCAGCGGCGTTCAGGTCAGTCACAATCCCAGTTCGAACCTGCGGCTGCGCTCTGGCGTGGCACCGATTGCCGACATGTGCGGCAACGGGGTCAGTGTTGCGTTGGGGATGGATGGCACCACGCTGGGCGGGGCCGAAGATATCTTTGCCGAGATGCGTCTGGCACTGGCGTTGAACACGCCGCCGCACCGTTCGGCCAAAGCGCTGAACGCGCGCGATGTGCTGGCACTGGCCACCCAAGGTGGGGCCCGGGTTCTGGGCCGTGCCCATGAGTTGGGACAGCTTCAACTGGGCTATTGCGCCGATGCTGTGGTCCTGGACCTGAGCCGACCGATGTCACCCTGGTGTGCGCCGGATGTGGACCCGATCGAGCTGATCGTAGGTCGCGCAACCGCCGCTGATGTGCGCGACGTGATCGTGAACGGCGCGCTGGTGGTCGCCCATGGCACCGTGACTGGCCTGAACGAAACTCAGCTGCTGCAAAAACTGCGCGCCGAGCTGGAGCAGAGCCCGCCCAATGACGCGGCGCTGACACTGGCACGCAACCTACGCCCCTATCTGTTGGATTGGTACGCCCAATGGGAACAGGCCGGAACTGCCCCGGTCACCCGCTATGGCGCGCCGTTCCCGATGCACAAAACATCGCCTCAGGCTGCACGGACCCCCGCACCCAAGGTGAAACTAGGAGAGGTAACATGATACGGAACCCGATCAAATGGCCGAATGGTGCGCGCTGTGCCTGTGCGATCAGCTTTGATATCGACGCTGACAGCCTGATCCACATCTCGCGTCCCAAGGACGGGCATGACCGTCTTTATCCGATCTCGATGGGGCGGTATGGCCCCGCCGTGGCGATCCCGCGTATTCTTGAGACCTATCGCAAATTCGGCCTGAAGCAGTCCTTTTTTGTACCGGGCTGGGTAGTCGAGCAATACCCGGACACGATGGACATGATCTTGAAGGATGGTCATGAGATTGGCCATCACGGCTATTTGCACGAAGACCCGACCGCCCACGGCCCGGCCGAGCAACGCGAATGGTTCGAACGCACTTTGGACAGCCACAAACGGGTGATCGGCAATACACCCAAAGGCTATCGCGCGCCGGTTTACAACGTGAACCAAACGGTGATCGACCTGATGATCGAACACGGGTTCGAATATGAAAGCTCTCTGATGGCCGATGACATCCCCTATCTGATGAATACGGACAGGGGATCGCTGGTGGAGCTGCCGGTGCACTGGGGCACCGATGACTGGCCGCCCTTCGCCCATTATGACGAGATCGGTTACATGATGCCGGTCGCAGGGCCAAGCGCGGGTCTGGAAGGGTTCTGGGAAGAGTTCGAGGCGCAGTACGAAGCCGGCGGCTTCTGGCTGGCCATCTGGCACCCGTTCCTTACGGGCCGTCTGGCGCGATGGCGGCAGGTCGAGCGATGGCTGGAGGCCGTTCTGCAACGGGGGGACATTTGGTTTGCTCCGATGCATGAAATCGCTGCCCATGTCCGGGCCGAGGCCGCCAAAGACCCCAACGCCGTACGTGTTGAGCGGCTGCCTTATTACACCAAACCTGTCCTGTTCTAATGACTCTAATGACGGCTCAGGATACTTTAGCTCGCGCGATACAGCGTGCGGGCCGGGAAGATGCGACCGATCTGTTCCTGCATCTGGGAGTGGATGCGGCCCAGAATGTGGCGCGGCGGCTGGATGCTACTGACGCCGCCTACCCGCTGGATGGAGCTGTGGTGATCCTCAAGGGCAATATCGACATTGAAGGCCTGCCCACCACCGCAGGCACTCGCACCTTTCAGGCCCAACCCGCGCCCGGATCGGCCCCGTTGGTGGACCGGATCGTGGCTGCGGGCGGCGTGCCGTTGGGTCATGTGAACATGTCGGAATATGCTTATAGCGGGTTAGGGTTGAACCCGCATTTCGGTACACCTGTCAATGGCTTGGATGCGGATCTGGTTCCGGGTGGATCATCCAGCGGATGTGCCTCGGCCATTGCGCTGGGGATCGCGGATCTGGCGGTGGGGTCTGACACGTCAGGCTCGACCCGCGTGCCCGCGGCGTATCAGGGCATCTATGGCTATCGCCCCAGCATGGGCCGCTATGACGTGACCGGTGTCTTGCCACTTGCCCCGTCATTGGACACACCCGGCCCGATGGCGTGGGATATTGCCGGGATTCGGGCTTTGGATGCCGTTCTGCGCAAAGTGGCAACTTCGGGCGTTGCAAAGCCAACGCGTATCTTGATCCCTGACACCGACAGCCTTGGGCCGATAAGCCCGCAAATCGCGGCGCTTTTACCCCAAGCGCAAGCCGTGTTGGAGCAGGCCGGGCACAAGGTAGAGACCGCGCCCGTTCCCGTGTTTTCGCATGTGCGAGAGCTGTTCGTGCGCGAAGGCACGCTGGTTGCAGCTGAGGCTCCCGATGTACTGTCGCAATTCACGGCGTTGGATCATCCTGATCTGGACCCGAATGTGCGCCGCCGCATCGCGCAGGGCATGCCGTTCGATCCGGGCAAGCTGGCCTTGTTGCAGACTGCTCGTGCAGGTTTCCAATGCGAAATGGACAACCTGCTGGGCGACGCTCTGATGTTGATGCCAACAGTGCCCGCGCCGCCGCCTGCCATGTCCGCCATTGTCGCCGATCCAGATCGTTTCGCCACTGAAAACGCCAAAGCGCTAAGCCTGACCATGCTGGGTGCGTTCCTGGACCTTCCGTCGCTGGCCATGCCGGTTGCCGGGCGCATGCCGGGGCAATCCCTGACTCTGAGCGCTGCAACCGGACGGGATGATGTGCTGCTGCAGGTCGCCGAGGCCATCGCCCTGGCGCTGTTAAACCTTGAAACCGGAGTTGCCGCATGAATGACGAGACCCAAGTCGCCCGGGACCGGGCCGAGATTGCGCAGCTGATCAAACGCCAGTTCCGATCTTTATGCTGGGATGAGACCTCGCCGCCTGACCTGAGGGCGCTGAACGCGGCTTACGTCGAGGGCGCGAACCTCTTTGCCTCGGCCCGTCCCGCCAGGGGGCAAAGCGCGCGGGCCTTTGGCGAACGAATGGCCGGGCTGCGGGACGATGGCACCATCCCCGTTTTCGAAGAAAAGGGCGTTGGACTGCATATCTGGGTTGCCGGCAAAGTGGCTGTGGCCATGGCTGGGTGCGAAATGCACGAAAACCGCAGCGAAATCACCGAAGATATCAGCGCCTTTCTGCTGGTCAAAAACCCCGATGGCTGGGCCATTGCTTCACAGGCTTGGGACATCCTGCCTTCGATCGCACGAGCCTTTGCCGCAACCGGCCTAAGCGCAGACCGGTTCGAAATCTGATCCCCCTGACATAATTTGGAGACCCTCGATATGTCGAAAAAACTATTGGTCGTGCATTCAAGCGCCCGTGAAAACCGTTCGCTCACCCGTGAGCTGGCACAGATTTTCGAAGACAGTTGGACCGCGTCCGGTGGTGGTGCAGTGGCCCACCGTGACGTGGGCGTGAACCCGCCCGCCATCATCTCGGAGACCTGGATTGACGCCTGCTTTACCGATCCGGCAGAGCGTAGCGACGCCCAGAACGCCGTGCTGGCCGAATCCGATGCGCTGGTGGCCGAAATCGTCGACACCGATGTCATCGCGCTGTGCGCACCGATGTATAATTACTCGATGCCCGCCTCGCTGAAGGCTTGGTTTGACCTGATCGCGCGGATCGGCGTGACTTTCAGTTTTGATCTGGCTCGTGGCGATGTGCCGATCGAGCCGATACTGAGCGGTAAGAAACTGGTGGTATTGTCTTCGCGCGGCGAGTTCGGCTTTGCCGAAGGCGGCGAGCGTGCGCATCTAAACGGGCTGGACCCGGCAATCCGCGCCAGTGCGCATTACCTGGGTGCCGACGCCAATGACATGGAAACCATCGCCATCGAATATCAGGAATTCGGCGATGCAAGGTTTGACGAGTCCGTCGCCAAAGCTCAGGCACGTACCAAGGACGTTGCCGCACAAGTAGCGGCCTGATTTTGCAGCCGTTAACAACGACGTTCGAACGGCGGCCGCCACGGGTCGCCGTTTTTTCTATCTGTTTAAAAACAAGCGCATACGCGGATTTTTTAGGCGTGCCGAGCAGGGCTCATCCCCGGCCTGAATTAATCTCGTTTGAGATTGCCCCCCCGTCCTCTGCACACTTGCGCCATCCAACAGAGGAAGAAACGTGATGACAAACAAACAGACGCTCAACCGTCGCCAGTTCATCAAACGCTCAGCCGCGACCGGGGCGCTAGCGGCGGTTCCGGGGCTTTATGCTCCATTCGTTCATGCCCAGGCGGAACCGCTCAAGATCGGGTCGTGGGGCGGATTCTTTGAAGAAGTTCTAGCCGACAAGCTATATCCTGAATTCACCGCCGCCACGGGGATCGAGGTACAATCCATCGGCACACCCAATGGCGACGCGCAGGTGGTGCAGCTGGCGCAGGCAATCCGGGCGGGCAATGTGCCGCTGGATGTCTCGGCTCTGATCCCGATTCCGATGGTGCGTGCCACCAATGCAGGCATCATCGAAGAGCTGGACATGTCTCGCATTCCCAACGCCAAATACCTGCCCGACGTGCAGGGCATCAGCGAAAGCACCGATGGCAATCCCAATGGCGTGGCGTGGTTCTTTTACTTCAACATCCTGGTCACCCTGCAAGAAGACTATCCGGAAACCCCCACCAGTTGGAAAGAACTGTGGAACCCCGCCAATGCCGGCCTTGCCGGTGTGATGGCCCAGCCCGAGATTTCGAACATCATCGACATTACCGCCGCCACCTATTTTGGCGGGCCCGATATCCTGCAGACCAAAGAGGGTGTGCTGGAAGTGCTGGCCAAAGTGGCCGAGCTGAAGGATGCCGTGGCGCTGTGGTACCGTGACGAGGCGCAGTTCCAGAACGGGCTGGAAACCGGTGAGCTGCCAATTGGCATCTATTACAACGACGTGGCCACCGTGGCCCAGGCCGAAGGGATCGAGATCGACCGCATCTTTCCCAAGGAAGGCGCCGTCAAGAACCCGGCCTATTGGGGCATCTCCAAAGGCACCGCGCTGCGCGATCAGGCGCATGAGTTCCTGAACTATACGCTGGATCCATCGGTGCAGTCACTGCTGGCGCGCAATTTGGGCGGTGGCCCCGTTGTGCCCAAGAACACCACTGATCTGACCGATGAAGAATGGGATCAGGTCTCGACCAGCAGGGACACGATTGCGCCTGCCTATCACCTGTACACCGATTGGGGCGATTGGACCGCGACCGAGTTCTCGCGCGCGATTTCCTGACATAACCGACCAAGGCCCAAGAAAATGACCACTCTCACTCTGGAACATGTCTGGAAACGCTTCGGCAGTTTTGAAGCGCTGAAAGACATCAACCTCAATCTGCCTTCGGGTAAGATGATCACCTTTCTTGGGCCCTCGGGTAGTGGAAAAAGTACGATGTTCAGGCTGGTTGCCGGCCTGGACGACACCACCGAAGGCACCGTTCGGTTCGATGGCGAGGATGTCACCAGACTGCCTGCTCATAAACGCAATGTGGGCATGGTGTTTCAGAATTATGCCCTGTTTCCGCATCTGAACGTGTGGGAAAATATCTCTTACGGGTTGAAGCTGCAAAAACGGCCCAAGGCCGAACGCCGGGCCCGGGCCGAAGAATTGCTAGATCTTATCAAGCTACCGCATATCGCGGATCGGTCGATCAAGCAGCTGTCGGGCGGGCAGCAGCAACGAGTGTCCATCGCGCGCGCGCTGGCGATGGAGCCGCGCCTGTTTCTACTGGACGAGCCGCTGTCGGCGCTGGATGCCAAGCTGCGCGAGCATATGCAGGCCGAGCTGTGCGATCTGCAGCAGACACTGGGCATCACTACTATCGTCGTGACCCATGATCAGCGCGAGGCGATGACCATGTCGGATGTGGTCGTGGTGATCGATCAGGGTGAGGTGCAGCAGGTGGGATCGCCGCTGGAGATCTATCGCAAACCGGCCACGCCCTTTGTGGCGGATTTCGTCGGCAGCTCGACCCTGCTGGAGGGGATCGCCCGCAGTGACGGGACGTTTGAATTCAACGGGCAGAGCCCGAAAGTGACCGCGCCCGACTGGGCCAGCCGGGATCTGACACCGGGCCTTTTGTGCCTGCGCCCCGAGCAGTTACACATTGCACCGCGATCCGCACAGACACCCAACGCGATAGATGTGGATGTCAGCCTGATCCGGGACCTGGGCTCCGAGATCGAAGTGCAGGCTAGGGCAGGAGAGTATGAGTTTCTGGTCAAGGAATCCTCGGGCCAGCCGCTGGGCTATGGCGTGGGCGACAAGATGCGGCTGCACATCCCCGAAACCGCGCATCTGATACGGGCCTAGGTTGATGACAGTGCAAGACACCACAATTCCCCGCCCCATTCCCCGGTTCCGGGGCGTCGATCACAAGACCCTGATCCTGATCCCGCCGGGGATCATGTTGCTGGTTTTTTTCCTGTGCCCGTTTCTGATCATGGGAGCGGTCAGTTTCTATTACCGGGTGCCGGACGGTTTTTACGAGCCCGATTTCGTACTGGCCAACTATGCCGCATTTTTTGATCCGGTCTTTCTAACCGCATTGGCGCGGTCTTTAACCCTTTGTGCCGTGATTTCCGTGGTCTGCGTCAGCCTGGCGATGCCGTTCACCTATCTGGTGTCGCGGATGCGGCGGGGTATTCAGGTGCCCATCGTCATCCTGCTGCTGTGCATCCTAACACTGTCCGAGGTCATTCTGGGCTTTAGCTGGACCATACTGCTGTCGCGTACCGCCGGGGTGTCCAACGTTTTGGTCTGGCTAGGCATTCTGGACCGGCCCGTGTCCTATTACCCCAGCCGGATTGGGATCATGATCGCCATGCTGCATTTCTGTTTCCCGTTCGCGGTGTTGACGATCTATCCGCCGATCTCACGCTTTGACCGTAGCCTGCCCGAGGCCGCCGCCACCCTGGGCGCAGACCCGATCCGCGCCTTTTTTACCGTGGTGATCCCGGCGCTGCGCGGCACGATCATTTCGGCGCTGGTGCTGGTCTTTGTCTTTGCGCTGGGGGCATATCTATTCCCGCAGATGCTGGGCCGACCGGCGGATTGGACCCTGTCGGTGCTGATCACCGATCAGGCGATCTATAAATCCAACATTCCCTTGGCCGCCGCTATGTCCGTGTTCCTGTGCCTCATCTGCTTTGTCCTGATCATCGGCGTCGGCAAACTGACCAAAAAGACCGAGGGCTGACCCATGCATACCCGTTTTGGAAAACTCTATGTCTTTGGGATCGCCCTGTTTCTGATGCTGCCCTTGATCGTGGTTGCCGGGGTATCGTTCAATGAAAAGAAGCGGCTTTATTTCCCGCCGCGCGGCTTCACGCTGGACTGGTACAAGGATGTGCTGAGCAGTTCCGAATGGCTGGGCCCGATCGGCACCAGTCTGACGGTGGCGGCCATTGCCACCATCGTGGCAGTCTGCATCGCGCTGCCGATCAGTTTCATGATGTGGCGTCACGGGGTGCTGTTTGCCAAGGCGCTCTTCGGCCTTGGGCTGGTGCCCTTCATGTTGCCGCCGGTCACTTCGGCGCTGGGGTTCCTGATCTTCTGGTCCGAGATTGGCGGCTATGGTTCTTCCTGGGCCACCACAATCTCGCATTCGGTGTTTCTTGTGACGATCCCGCTGATGATGATCTCGCTAGGTTTGGAAACCATTGATGACGCCTATCTGGATGCGGCCTCTTCGCTTGGGGCCAGCGAAGGCGCGATATTCCGCACGGTGATCCTGCCGCTGATCCTGCCCTTTATCTTTGGCGCCTCGGCCTTTTGCTTTGTGCTCAGCATGAATGAATACATCATCGCCTTTATGGTTGCGGGCTTCACGGTTGAAACCCTGCCGATCAAAGTGGTGAATTCGTTGCGCTATGGATATTCGCCCGCGATGGCGGCGGTGTCGGTCTTTGCGGTGCTGGCGGCGGCGGGGCTGTTCCTGACGGTGGCCCGGTTCGGTGATCTTTTGAAAATGGTTGGTGCGCTCGACAAGTCGGACTAAGCGCTCGCCCCCCAATCCCTACAGGAGCTTTATGATGCGTGCAGATCTTCCGCCCGCCAGTTTTCAGACGCGTGTGCGCGTTGACGACCCCAGCCTGGAAAATCCTTTCGAATGGCGCAGCACCACCGCACAGGAGCTGTGCGCGGGTCGCCGGGTCGTCATCTTTGCGGTTCCGGCCGCGTTTTCACCCACCTGTTCCGATGAACATCTGCCGGGGTTCGAGGCACTTTATGATGACATCCGCGCGCAGGGCATTGATGAGATCTATTGCCTGGCGGTCAATGACGCCTTTGTCATGTTCCACTGGGGCAAGGCACTGGGGATCGAAAAGGTTCAACTGATCCCCGACGGCAACGCGGATATCACCCGCAAGATGGGGATGCTGGTGGAATACACCGCCGACGGGATGGGCTTGCGCAGCTGGCGTTATGCCATGGTTGTGACCGACGGGCAGATCGAGTGCCTTTTGTCGGAACCCGGTTTCGATGACAATGCCCCGGACGCGCCCATGGTTGCGTCGGATGCAGGGTCGGTGCTGTCCTGGCTTAGGGAAAACCCAAGGCCTTAAGCTTTTGCAAAAACGGAGTTATTTGAATGACCTATCACTGGTTGATCTTGGTCCTCGCCGGGGCGTTTGAGATCGGCTGGCCTATTGGCCTCAAGAACGGATCGGGCCCGAACGGCACCAACTGGTATTGGGTCGCTTTCGCCGTCGGTTCTATGGCGGCCAGCGGGTTTTTCCTGTTTCTGGCGCAAAAGGCCATCCCGATTGGCACGGCCTATGCCGTCTGGACCGGGATCGGCGCTGCGGGTACGTTCCTGGTCGGCGTGATGTTTTACGCCGAGGCTGCAACGGTCGGGCGGATGCTGGCGCTGACACTGATTGTCTCGGGAGTGGTGCTGTTCAAGATCACTTCGTGATCGGTTGCGGCGCTGGCAACCCGGGGTGGGGCTGCCAGCGCCGGTGCGTCAAACCGTTAGCCGACCAAAGCAGCGTTCGTTACGCTGTGCCGCGGTTTTGCCATCGGCGG
Organism: Ruegeria atlantica; assembly: GCF_947495585.1. Classification (GTDB taxonomy): domain Bacteria; phylum Pseudomonadota; class Alphaproteobacteria; order Rhodobacterales; family Rhodobacteraceae; genus Ruegeria; species Ruegeria atlantica_G. Next base: position 136,167 of record NZ_CANLZK010000011.1, read on the forward strand.
GAACCGGAACATCGCTGAGGCCAAATCGGTTGATCTCGGCCGGTGTCATCCAGTGCACGTCGTCAGGGCCTGCAACCTCAAGCGTGAACCAATAGAAATCGCGGTTGATGCCGATGCTGTCGTAGAATTTCAGGTAGAGTTGGTGTTCGGGTGCATCGCGGGGCAGGTCGGCACCAGTATCCACCGCCAGACCAAAAACACCCGCGGCCCAGCTGTGCACCCCGACACACGCGCCGGGTTCGATTACATGACGCCGCCCCATCAGGGCCATGTCAGTTCCACCCGAGGCAACGATACCGTCCGATGGGACAATGGTATCCAGATTCTCTGCGCGGATATAATGGGTTAGTTTGGACAGCGAGGCCTCGTCATTGGCCGATCCCGGTACGTTCTGCAGCGAAATGGTCGAAATCCCAGGGGTGCCTTGTCGCGCCTCTCGTATCACGTCTAACGTGGTCTCGTCGATGATGCCGGTCAGAACGAACTGATCCCCACGGGTGACGATCTCTGTCTGCGGATAACCGCAGGCTGTCAGCAGGCCCAGCAGGGCCGCCGTGATTGGGAGTTTGAATGACATGATCAGACACATCCCTTCGACCGTTGGACGTCGGCCAGAATGCGCAGCCGATCTTCAAGGTCATCGACCTCAACCTCTGCAATGTCACTGTCCAGCAGAATATCGTCGTCATTGGTCACAATGCCGGCGATTGTGCTGACGGCGAAATCCGCATTGGCCTGGTCCAGCCGATATTGCAACGCGCCCTGTTCCTGCGCCAGTGCCGTGCAACTGCGGGATTGATATTCGGCGGCGATCTCTTCAGGGGTCTCGCAGGCGGCCAAGCCAAGGAACAGCCCGCCAGCGGCAATCAATTTCATGTTCATACTCAGTTGCCTCATACTTGGAATTGGTTACGTGAACGGGGTCAGCCTCAGTCCGAAATGCAGAAAAAACCATTCAACACGTGATCAATACAGCGTGAGGTTCCGATGACCGGGTGCCGCTGGCCGCCAATCGCTGAACCCGCCCAAGCAGCCGGGGATTCCCGGGACGAAAAAACGGCCAAGCGTGCTGACAGCGGGTTTTGAATTCAGTGCGAAACGTGACCGTAAGATACTGATTATTAACCTTTCCCTTCACAACACCTCCCCGCTCACGCATTGGCTGAGCTTTTCTCAGTTGCTGGAATCTGTGGCTGGGCAATTCTGTTTGCATAACTTGCACCCACAAAAACCGGGGTGTGTCACGCTTAACAGGGAATACGCATCGTGACCGATCTTGCCAAACTCAGTGCCACCGAAACGGCGCTTGCCATCCGCGAGCGCCGGGTTTCAGCGACCGAGGTGATGGACGCTGCCATCAACCGTATCGAAGCGGCGAACCCCAAGTTGAATGCGTTTGTCTTCACCGCTTTTGACGAAGCCCGCGATGAGGCGAAAAAAGCCGATGAGGCCGTCGCGCGTGGGGATGCGCTGGGTCCGTTGCACGGTGTGCCGACCGCGATGAAAGACCTGTTCGACTTCAAGCCCGGTTGGCCCAGCTCCCTGGGTGGTATTCCGCAGCTGAAAGAAAACATCGCCGACATGAAGTGCGGCTTTGTTGAAAGCATGGAAGCGGCTGGCGCGATCTTTGTGGGCAAAACCAACAGCCCCGCGATGGGGTTTCGTGGCACCACGGACAATGCTGCGTTTGGCCCGACCTCGAACCCGTTTGATGTGACTCGCAACGCAGGTGGATCCTCGGGCGGGTCGGCAGCGGCGGTTGCAGCGGGATTGCTGCCCTTGGCCGAGGGCACGGATGGCGGTGGTTCGATCCGTATTCCAGCGGCTTGGACCAACACCGTGGGCTATCGCGCCTCGGCCGGGCGCACGCCTCTCCTGGTCCGTCCGAACGCGTTTGCCAACACGCTGCCGTATATCTTTGAAGGCACAATCTCGCGCAATGTGGAGGACGCCATCGTCAGCCTTGGAGTGCTGCAGGGCGCTCATCCGGGTGATCCGAACTGCTATGATATGGTCAATAATTTTGCCGATGCAGGTCTGGCTGGGATTAAGGGCATGAAGATCGGGTTCAGTCCCAACCTGGATGTCTTCCCGGTCGAGGGCGAGGTCGCAGATGTGGTGGCAGATGCCGTAAGGGTTTTCGAACGGGCCGGTGCCGAAGTAGAAGAAATCAAGATCGGCCTGACCCGCGATCAGCGCGAATATAGCGACATCTGGTGCCGGTTGTTCGTTCCCATCATGCGCCACAGTTTTGATGCGATCAAAGCCAGCGGTCTGGACCTGCTGTCGGACGAACATCGCCATGGGCTGGCCCCTGATCTGCTGGATTGGATCGAGCGCGTCGGACCGGGCTACAGCGCGGATGACCTGTATCGCGACCTCTCGGTCCGGTCCGAGGTGTTCGATGCCTATCAAGCGACATTTGCGAAATATGATCTGATCGTATCGCCCACTGTGACGGCGATGCCTGTAAAGAACACCGATGACGGGAACACCAAGGGCCCGAGCCAGATCAACGGCATCGAGATCGACCCGCTGATCGGCTGGTGCCCGACCTTCCTGACCAACTTCACGGGCCACCCGTCCGTGTCGGTTCCGGCGGGTCTTGGGACCTCGGGCCTGCCGGTTGGGTTGCATATTGCAGGTCGCCGTCAGGCTGACCGTGACGTGCTGGCTGCGGCCGCGGCGTTTGAACGCCTGCGCCCCTGGACGCAGCATTACGACCGGATCGCTCTCTAACTCGACTGTTCCTCTCGGGTCGGCATCTTGTTTGCCCTGCGCTGCAGGGTGCCGGCCTCCCTATGTCTCATCCAACAGGAGAAAAACGATGAAAACCACTTTGAAAGCTCTTGCCCTTTCGGCCGCAATGGTCGTTGGTGTCGCCACCACCGTGATGGCCGATACGCGCCCGATCACCGATGCGGTGATCGTCGAATATCTGGAGTTTAACCTGGTCGACGGCGCAAACCCCGATGAGTTCCTGCGCGAAACCCTGGCCATGGACGAAGTTCTGGAAGGCTATGACGGGTTTGTCGCCCGCCATCTGGCCCGGAACACCGATGGATCATGGGTTGAGGTTGTTTACTGGACCTCGCTGGAAACCGCCGAAGCCGCTTTGCCGCGCTTCGTCGAAGACCCGCGCACCAAAGGCTTCCTGGCGCTGGTCGATGGCGACTCGCTGTCGGTGAAATATTCCAACGTCTTTGATTTCTGACGCCACTGACGCGGCGCAGATCCTGCGCCGCATCCATCAATAATGGATCGCGGAAACCGCGGCTTCTCCCCCATCGCACAACAGGGAACACCATGAAAAACCTAGCTAAGAAAATCGCCTTTAGCATCGCGCTTGCTTCTGCTGCCAGCATCGCAAGCGCCGACGACATCAAAGATGTCAGCATCGATCAGATCCGTTCCGCCGCCTCGAATGCCTGCGAAGGTGGACAGACCTATCAGATCGCCTATAGCCACTCGGTCTCGGAAGTGGCCATTGTGAAACAGGTGCGCCGCTTTGCGGATGAACGCGCCACTGATCTGGGCTGTGTCACGGTTCTGCATGACAACACGCAAGGCAACAATCTGGAACAGCAGATCAACGCGATTCAGGGTTGGATCACGCTGGGCGTGGACGCAATCGTCGTGCTGCCGATTGAACCCACCGCCTTGCAGCCGCTGCAACGTCAAGCGCAGGCGCAAGGGATCAAATGGCTGACCTATCTGGGCAAGATGGACGGATCCGACGGGTTTGTCGGATTTGACCATGCGCAATCTGGTCAGATTATTGCGCAGGCCGCCGTAGACTGGGCCAAGGCCAATGATGTCGCCGATGCCAAAGCACTGGTCACTACGCTGACACCGTTGCCATCGCTCAGCCCGCGCTGGACCGAAGTCACCCGGCTGTTTGAAGAGAACGGGATCGAAGTGGTCGCCGAACAGGACGCTGCCGATCAGACCAATGGTCTGCGTGTGGCTGAAACCGTGCTGCAGCAATATCCCGATCTCGACATCATTGTCGGCATGGCAGATGACGCTGCCGTTGGTGCATTGCGCGCGATCCGTCTGGCGGGTGCTGACCCCGATGCCATGTTTGTCGGCGGCCAGGACGGCTCACTCGAAGGGTTGTCGGCGGTGAATGATGGCGGGGCCTATCGTGCTTCGGCAGCGATCCTTATCAACGAATTGGGTGCCAATATCGTCGATCTTGCCCTGAATGCGGTCCGCGAAGTCGAGCCCAGCTTTGCCTATACCCCTACGGTTTTGGCCAGCAAAGCCGATCAGGATCAACTGGACAAGCTGCTGGCGAACTACGCCAACTGATGCGCTGCCGACGAGGAGTTAAGCAATGACTGCGCCTGCACGACTTGAGGTCAAAGACCTCCGCAAGTCCTACGGATCGGTTGTCGTCCTCAAAGGTGTGGATCTTGCAGTGGAGGCCGGCCAAGTGCTGGCCTTCCTTGGCGCCAACGGGGCCGGGAAATCCACCCTTCTGAACTGCGTGAGCGGAGCACAGGATGCGGATACAGGCGATATCCTTGTCGAAAGCGCATCACTGCGGGGGTTGAACCCCCGGCAAGTTCAGGATCAAGGCGTCGCGATCATCTATCAGCACTTTCAGGTCTTTGAAGGGTTGAGTGTCGCTGAGAACATCTTTCTCGGCCATGAAATCCGGCGTGGCGGTCGTGTGGATCGCCGTACCCAGAACCAACAAGCCCGAGACTTGCTTGAGCGACTGGGGGTCGATGATATCGACCCGCGCGCCGATCTGAGATCGCTGGGCATCGGCGAGCGCAAGGTTGTCGAGATTGCCCGGGCGCTGCGTTTGAAGCCGAAGTTCCTAATTCTGGACGAGCCGACCGCCTCGCTGTCGGACAAAGAAGCTAAAGCGCTGCACGAGGTCATCCGTCAAGCCGTCGCTCGCGACGGGATTGGCGTGATCTACGTGACGCATTTTCTGGATGAGATCCATAAGATCGCAGACCAAGTCACCATCCTGCGTGACGGTCGTATCCTGTGGACCCGCCCGGTCGACGAGGTGTCGATCGCCGATATGACGGACGCGATCTCACCCGATGCCCTGATGACCGGGCTGGACAAGACACCGTTCCAGGCCGATGGCCCCGAAATGCTGCGGATCGAGGATCTGACCACCGATTTTGTCGGCCCTATCAACGTCGCGCTGCACCCCGGAGAAGTTCTTGGTATCTACGGGCTGATGGGGGCAGGACGGACCGAGCTGCTGGAATGCCTGTCGGGTGCTGCCCCACAATCCGGGGGCCGCTTGCAGATCGGCGGCACCCTTCGCCGGTTTCGCACGCCGCGCGAGGCGCAGGATCAAGGTGTGGCGCTGGTTGCGAGCGACCGTAAAGAGCAAAGCCTGTTTTCCAGCTTTTCTGCTGTTGAGAATCTGCTGGTACCGCATATGGGCCGCTCGCCCATGCCGCGGATGCTGCGCAATTTCAATAGTGAAGGGTTGGCCTTTGAACGGGCGGCAAGGCGGCTGAACATTCAGCCCCCAAACCCGCGTATGCAAGGGCAGCGCTTTAGCGGTGGCAATGCTCAAAAGATCATGGTCAGCCGTTGGCTGATTGACGGGGCAGAGGTCAAGCTGCTGCTGCTGGATGAGCCAACGCAGGGTGTCGATATCGGTGCCCGGCACGAGTTGTACGAGGCGCTGGCCGAGGTCAAGCGCAAAGGCACGACCATCATCGTCGCCAGCTCGGACGCGACCGAGATTTGTCTGTTGGCGGACAAGGTCATGGTGCTGGGCCGGGGGCAACAGGTCGCCCTTATCGACAACCCACATGACGAAGAACTGCTGATCGAACTGGCCCACAAAGCCGAACACGGAACCCAACAGGATGTCCCGGTGGGTGAGCAATATATGGGAGCGATGCAATGACAGATACGGGACTCACACGCGGCACAACCGGGGCTCAGCTTGAGGCCAAAGCCGAGAAAGACTGGTTTGAACTGGCGGTCGCAGCAGCTTTACCCATGGCCATCGCCTTGTTGGCGCTGTTTTTCTACATCAAGGCGCCGGTTTTCATGACGGTGAACAACTGGATCGCGATTTCGGTCCAGGTCTCGGCACTGATGACGATATCAATCCCGTTTGCGCTGCTGTTGATGGCAGGCAAGATCGACCTGTCGGTGGGGTCGACCCTTGCGCTTTGCGGTGTGGTCGCGGGGTTGAGCTTTGAACCTCTTGGCATAACCGGGGCGGTGTTACTGACTTTGGCTGTCGGTACGGTTGTCGGGCTGATCAACGGCGTGTTTGTGTCGTCGCTTGGCATGTCTCCGATCATTGTGACGCTTGGAACACTGACCCTGATCCGGGGTCTGGCGCAATGGTTGGCCCCAAACCCGATCTTTGGCTTTCCCGAAGACTTTCTGGTCATCGGATATGAACGCGTACTCGGCTTGCCAATCCTGACATGGATCATGCTGACGGTGATCGCATTGGGTGTCGGTGTCATGGCACTGCTGCCGATTGGTCCGCAGATTGTGGCACTGGGCGTAAACAAGCGCGCCGCTTTTTTGGTGGGCTTGCGGGTCAAGGCAATAGGCATTGGCCTTTATGCAGCAACCGGGTTTTTCGTGGCCGTCGCCGCATTGATGAGCATCTCGCGTATCAACTCGGCACCTGCGGGAACACTGGGTATCGGTGTCGAACTCAGCGTTCTGACAGCCGTTTTGCTCGGGGGTATCCCGTTCACCGGAGGCAAAGGATCAGTCCTGCGCGTGGTTCTGGGGGTCTGGTTGCTGGGGATGTTGTCGAACGGTTTGATTCTGATGAATGTGCCAACAGAGTTGAGTTTGATGACAACAGGTCTCGTTCTGATTGTGGCCGCAGGACTAGATGTCTTGCGCTCTCGACGAAGCTGATCGCAGACTGGAACGATACGGCCCTTCCGTCCACGGAGGGGTCGAACCTTATTGGGAGGAGGTTCAACGTTGAAAAGATTGCCGCCTCTGACGAGCCTGCAAGCCTTCGAGGCCGTGTCGCGCCATATGAGCATCAAGTTGGCGGCCGAAGAACTGTTGCTGACGCCCACCGCAATCAGCCATCGCCTCAAGACGCTTGAGACGCAATTGGACATTCAGCTGTTCCATCGGCTGACCCGTTCACTGAAGCTGACGACCGAGGGTGAGATGCTGCGCCCGTTTGTGACGGACGCTTTCAGCAATCTGAAACAAGGGATCGCCCAGCTGAGCACCGACGAGGTCGAAGGCGACCTGGTCGTTACCACCACACGGTCTTTCGCCTGGAGCTGGCTGAGCCCGCGCCTGCCCAACTTCAGCCGACTCTACCCCGACTTAGAGGTGAAGGTTATCGCCTCGGATACGGTGCTGGATTTCGCCCGTTTCAGTGTGGATGTGTCCATAAGATACACGGATTCTCCGGATCCCAATGAACATGCCGCGTGGGTGTTGGACGATTATATCACCCCGATCTGCTCTCGCCGGATGGAGAAGAAGATCCGCAAACCCGAGGATCTTCTGAGCCGCGATCTGGTGGAATATGAATGGCTGGGATTTGAAGAGGGCGACCCGAACTGGTGTGCCTGGTTCAAGTCGGTCGGTATCGACGCGACGGGCATTCGCCCCATCGCCAATTTCAGCGATGAGATCATGTGTATCGAGGCGGCGATGGACGACCGCGCGGCGGCTTTGGTCAGCGTCATTGCAGCCTCTCGTGAGATCGAACGAGGTCGCATTTCAGCACCAATCCCCAAGGTGCTGCGGGACCGAAGCTATTACCTCGTCTGCCCGATGGAGCGCGCGCAATCCGCAAAGGTCCGAGCGTTTCAGGACTGGCTGCTGAAAGAAGCGGACGTGTTTCGCGACAGCCCTTACGGCCTACGGTTCATCCCGCAAGGCGACGATTGATTCGCACAGTCATATGTGGATCGCGCCAAATTTGGCGAAGTTTGCAGAATCAGCCAGCGAAACGCGCCAAATTACCCAACTCTAAAGCTGAGAAAAACTTTGCGACGGCTGAAATCTGCTCGATTGTTGGAAGGGCGGTGGTTCCGAATACTCCTTTCATCCAACAAGGGAGGAGCCGAAAATGGCCAAAACCACACTCACGAGACGCGCTCTACTGAAGTCCGGCGCGATCGCTGCAGGCGCACTTGCCATGCCATCGGTCGTACGTGCTCAGTCCACAACCGAGATGACAATGCTGGCCTGGTATGGACAGGCCGAGCCTGATGCTGTCGCGGCATTTGAAGAGCTGCACAACGTCAAGATCATCCCGAAATATTATGTCGGTGGCGAGCAGATGCTGGCCCTGCTGGCCCAGTCGCCTCCGGGAACATATGATCTGATCCACGCGGATGCGGAATATGTTCAGCAGCTGGTTTTGGCAAACTTTGTCGAGAAGCTGGATCCGTCAGATTATCACTTTGACGACTTCTATCCCGAGTTCCACAAGTTCCCCGGCCACTGGCACAATGATGAGCTTTACGCCGTCATCAGCCGCTTTGGCTTCCTCGGCATTTCGCACAATCTGGACGCGGTGTCGGTCAAAGAAGCCTCGTCTTACGACGTGCTGTGGGACGAAAAGAACAAGGACAAGGTCGGTCATTTTGACTGGCACCTGCCGAATTTGGGTGTTCTCAGCCTGCGCGACGGCAACGCAGCACCTTATGACATCGGTGGCGATGCCTGGGCCCTGCTGCAGGAAACCACGCTGAGCCTGAAGCCTCAGGTGCGCGGATTCTATGACTACGGCGGTGTTCTGTCCTCGTTGAAGTCGGGCGAAGTTACTGTGATGCCGGGTATCGGCGAATGGATCACGGGCGTTCTGCGCCGCGACGGGGCCAATGTCACCACAACCATCCCGGAACAGGGCGGCATTCAATTCACTGAAAGCTTCTCGATCGGGCGCGGTTCGAAAAAGGCCGATCTCGCGCGCAAGTTCATCCAGTACACATCCAGCCCCGAAGGGCAGTTCACACTGGCCAACCTGAACGTTTTCCCGGCGATCATCCCGTCTAAAGTTGGCTGGGAACGCATGATCAACGAAAAACCCGAAGACGCCCGCCATCTGGGCATGTTCAAGGGTGACGGCAACTCGATCGACCTGATCCGCAAGGGCCGTATCCACATCCGTCAGCTGCCTGTGCAGCAGGACTTGGCAGACTGGAATGATTTCTGGTCTGCTTACAAGAGCACCTGACCGCTCACGACCTAGGTGCTCACTACTCCCCGCCATCTTTTGTTCTCCCCGATGGCGGGGATTCTCCCCAATCGCACAGACCTTTAAGAGGGCCCTGCTTTACGGGCCAGACGAGTTGCACATGACCTCTTCACTTTCCATCCGGCGGCTATCCCGCCTTGCATACGGAGGCATATGGAGCCTGCCACTGCCCCTATGGCTGGCGGGGTTCTTCCTTGGCCCCATGATACTGTTGATCTGGCTGAGTTTCTGGGACGTGAAGAATTTCCTGCTGACGCCTGACTTTCAGCTGGAAAACTGGAAGAAGATGCTTTCTGCACCCTATTTCTGGGCCGCGTACCTGCGGACCTTCATCATCGCGATCAGCGCCGCTGCGCTTGTCAGTCTGATTGCCTTGCCGTGTTCGCTTGCGATCAGCTTTTTCCTAGGCGTGCGGGCCCGGATGGTGGTGCTGGGGCTGTTTGTCGTTCCGTTTTTCACCTCATACCTCGTGCGGGTTTATTCCTGGCAGATCTACCTGACTGAGAACGGTATCGTCATGAAGCTGCTGGCGGCTATCGGGATTGACAGCGGCAGCCTGTTGAACACGCCGCTGGCCTTGATGATCGGGTTGGTTACGCTGACGCTGCCACTGGTGATCGTGATCCAGTCGATCTCGATGCTGTCGCTGGACAAGACACTGATCGATGCCGCCTATAATCTCGGCTGCGGGCCGTGCCGGGTGCTTTTTGCCACTGTGTTGCCGGCCGTGCGCCCCGGGATCGTTCTGGGTGCGCTGTTCGCCTTTATCTTCAGCTTTGGAGATTTCGTCACCGCAACCTATCTGGGCGGCGGCAAGTTCACCACCATGTCGATCCTGATCGCGGACACGGTGAAATCCGGACAGCAATGGCCGCGCGCCGCGGTGGTTGCGCTGATGATGATCGCGACGCTTCTGATCACCGCGCTTGCGTCCATCGCATATGCCTACCGGAGGACCTGATCCATGCGTGTCTCAGCACTGACCCGCCGTCTGGCCGTCATCTTCATGGGATTGGCCCTGATTTTTCTCTATGCCCCAATCCTGACGAACTTTGTCTTCTCGCTGAATTCTGACCGGTTCCCGACCATCCCGCTGGGTGGGTTCACGCTGGAATGGTACCGCTTGATTCTTGCCGACGCTCTAGTGATTGATGCGTTCAAGAACACCATCAAAATCGCCCTGATCGTGGCGCCGATTGCCACCACTATGGGTTTCGCTGCGGCCTATGCGGATTATCGGTTTAACTTTATCGGCAAACGACTGGTGCTGATTTTTGCCCTGATGCCGCCTTTGATCCCGCTGGTTGTGATTGGCCTGGCGATGCTGGCCTACCTGTCACGCATCGGCCTGTCCGGGACTTTGCCTGCCATCGTAGTCAGCCACATCGTTCTGACCTCACCTTTTGCGATGGCGATCATCCGCCTGCGCTTTTCCCAGATCGACGGTGATCTGGAGTTCGCCGCCCAAAACCTTGGGGCCAGCAACTGGCGCGCCTTTTGGGAGGTTATCATCCCATCTACCAAAACGTCGATCCTGGCCGCGTTCCTTCTGTGCATGGCTGTTAGCTTTGACGAATACGCCGTGACGTGGTTCGTCGGTGGTCTGGAAGAGACCAGCTCGGTCCGGATCCTCAGCTTCCTTCAATCGGCCGTAAGTCCGCGGATCAACGCCATCGGTTCGATCACCTTTATAACCTCGATCACCCTGATCCTGGGTGCTCAGATCCTGGCGCTGCGTCGCCTGACACGGGGGAATTCATGAACAGCCTGACCGAAAGAAACCCCGCGCACACCGCCGTGCCCACAGAACTGGAGCGTCCCATGTCGCACGCGACTATCTCGCTTAGAAACATCCGTAAGACCTATGGCGATGCGGTGGCGGTCGAGAACCTGAACCTCGACATCGAAGAAGGCAAGTTTGTTGCAATCATGGGCCCTTCGGGCTGCGGCAAATCCACAATGCTGCGGATGCTGGCCGGGCTTGAGGATGTGACTGGTGGAGACATCCAGCGCGAAGGCCAGCGGATCAATGATCTGTCGATCTGGGAACGTGACATGCCCATGGTCTGGCAATCGCTGGCCCTGTTCCCCTTCATGACCGTTCGCGAGAATGTCGAATTTGGCCTGCGCATGAAGTGCGTTGGCAAGGCCGAGCGGAGGACCCGCGCTTTGGACTGGCTGCAGAAGCTGGGGCTGGAGGGCTATGCGGATCGCGGTATCGACCAGCTTTCGGGCGGTCAGCGTCAGCGTGTTGCGCTGGCTCGGTGCCTCGTGACCGAGCCGTCGGTGCTATTGCTGGACGAACCGCTGTCAGCCCTTGACGCCCATTTGTCTGTGCAGATGCAGGGCGAGCTAAAGCGGCTTCAGCGTGAGTTGGGCATTACCTTTGTCTACGTCACGCACAGCCATTCCGAGGCGTTTTCGATGGCTGATACTGTGGTCATCATGAACCAGGGCCGGATCGAACAGGCAGGCAGCCCCGAAGATATCTACCTGCGTCCCGCCACTCCGTTTGTCGCCCGTTTCCTGGGGGGATCATCGATCTTCGACTGTAAAGCACGTCGTCTGAAAAGTGGCGAGATGGTTCTGGAAGGCCCTGATGGCAGCTTCAAATGTACTGGGTCTGAAATGGCCGATCTGGACGAAGGGCAGCAGGTCAGCCTGATTGTGCGCGCCGATCAGATCTCGGTCACGGCCAAGGCAGGCTGGGCCGAAAACGAAGTTGCTGCACGTGTTGTGGGTGAAGAGTTCATCGGCGCGCTGGTGAACCTGCGGCTTGAGACGGCAGCGGGCACAGCCATCACGGTGCAGCTGCAACAGCGCGACATGCAGGCACTGGATATCGAAGTCGGGGCCACGGTGACCGCCAGCTGGCACCCCGAAGACGGCCACATCATCAACGGATAACGACAAACCAAAGGAACCAATTATGGCCAAGAAGAAAATCCTAGCTTACGGCGACAGCAATACCTGGGGCTGGATCGGCGTAGAAGAGGCATTCCCCTCGACCCGCTATGGCGATGACGAACGCTGGGCTGGTGTCATGGCCGCCGAACTGGGCGACGGTTACGACGTCGCTGTCGACGGGTTGACCGTGCGTGCCACCAATCTGGACGACTCGATGGATTGGAATGCCATCAAAGCGGACATGTTCAACGGGGCCAAAACCATGCCAGCCGCAATTGCGCGGGAAATGCCCGTGGATCTGTTGATCATCATGCTGGGGACCAACGACCTGAAAGCTGAAACAGATCGGTCCGCAGAAGACATTGCCAACGCGATCATCGACGTCGCAAAAGTGGCGCAGGGCTGCGGTGGCGGCGTGGCCTATCACTATGAGGCGCCACAGGTTCTGGTTGTCTCTCCGCCCCCGGTCAACGACATGCCACACCCCGATTTTGCAGCTATGTTCGAAGGCGGCAAAGCCAAGGCCGAAGCGCTGGGTGCGGCGCTCAAATCCGCAGCCGACGCGGCAGGCATCGCCAGCTTTGACGCAAGCGCTGTCCTCGGCAACGCGCAGGGCGTGGATGGCCTGCACATGAGCAAGGATCAACACGCGCAATTGGGCCGCGCCATCGCGGAGCGTGTCAAGACACTCTGATTTTCTCGATCCACCACCACTCACACCTACACCCATCATGCAACAGGAGGAGTTTTCCATGATGAAACTAGCAACGGGCCTGAAGGCCGCCGCATTGGCGACCGCTCTGGCCATCGGAACCATGGGCGCAGCAATGGCCGCTGATCTGAGCAAAGCCGGAACAATCGAATACGTGACCTTCCAGGCGAAAGACGGCGTGACCGTCGAACAAATGGCCGAAGCCGCGGCGGGTGGCACAATCAATGCGAATATGCATGAAACCTATGACGGTTTTGTGGATCGCCATGTTGCCCTGCAGGCCGATGGCGTCTGGATCGAAGTTGTTTACTGGGAAAGCGAAGAAAAAGGCCGCGCGGCTTTGGACAAGTTCGTGAACGATCCGGTTAACAAGCCCTTCCTGGATCTAGTGAATGCCGACACGGTGACAATCACCTATTCGGACGTCCACTAAGCCCTTCGATCAGGCCGCCCCGCTGCTGGGCGGCCTGATCTTTCCATTTCCGTCTCTTTCATACGGTTTTTTCAGCTTTGTGTGTACCGAAAGTCCGTGTCATGAAAGGACAAGATGAAACGACGCCTACCACCCCTGAACGCGATACGTGCCTTTGAAGCGGCCGCCCGGCTGGAAAGCATTTCGGACGCCGCCGATGAACTGTCGGTAACGCCCACAGCGATCAGCCACCAGATCCGGCATCTTGAAAACCTGCTGGATCTAAAGCTGTTCGAACGTTCGGGCCGCAGCATCACGCTGACCGATCAGGGGGCCCGGATGCTGCCGGATATCACCCGTGGTATGGACAGTCTGGCCGCGGCCTTTGCTGAGACTTACGGCAATCTTGATACCAACACGGTGACTATTTCGACCACGCGCGAATTCGCCCGTTTTTGGCTGCAGCCCCGGCTGGGTGATTTCTATGACGCTTTCCCGCAACTGACGTTGAACATTTTCGCCAGCGAAAACGCGGTTGATATGAGCGGCAGCGAGATTGACGTCGCCGTGCGCTATGGCGGAAAGCCTTCGGAAGGCATCGATGAGATCGAGCTGTATCAGGAATACTACGTGGCCGCCGTCAGCCGCGAGCTGCTGATCCCCAACCGCGCCGCCCGCACTGAATTTCTGATCAAAAAGCGATTGATCGACGTGCGCTGGGAAAATTCCTCGCTGACCGCGCCCTCGTGGAAAGCATGGTTTGATGCCGCTGGTATCAAGGATTTCGACAGTTTCCGGCGGATGAGTTTCGATGCCTATAATCTGGCCTTTGATGCCCTACGACGCGGCCACGGCGCAGCGCTGCTGAGCCGGACAATAGTCCGATCGGCCGAGTTCCGGGACGAGTTCGTCGAGATGGAGGGGCCGCAATTGCCCGGCTATTTCTACCGCGTTTTACGATCGCCTCAGGGGATGCGAAAACGGGCCGTGCGGCAGTTTGTGGAATGGCTGGAAGAAGAAGCGTCGAGATCACCAATAAGTGACTAGAAATAGGATGGTTACCAAAAAGTGCCCTGTTCGAAACCGGGCGCAAAAAGGCTAGATTTACGCGCAGATTGATCCCTTTTTGATCCTTTGCCACAGGATGATTCCGATGATCCGCGTCGTTGCAATTCTTGCCTTTCTGGTCGGTGCCGTCCCGTCGATGGTTTGGGCCGATTTTCGAATACTTGCCTTAGGTGACAGCAACACCTGGGGATCGAATGCATCCGGCCCGCGGCACGGCAATGACGTGCGGTGGGGGCGGGTGCTAGATGCGGCGCTCCCAAACGCTGTGGTGGTGGAGGAAGGTCGCATCGGCCGCCGCACCGATCTGGGTAAAGGACGCGCGCCGGACAATATCGGCAAACCGGTGCGCACGCCCATCCCCGAACTGGCCGGTCAACATTTGCCGCTGGATATGGCCGTGGTCATGCTGGGCACCAACGATCTGCAATCGGGGCAGGGCCGCGACGCCGATGCGGTCGCACGGTCCGCCTTTTCGCTGGCTCGGATCTTGCTGGATGGCGGGGTAGAGCAGGTGCTGGTCGTGACGCCCCCGCCTTTGACCAATCCCGAACGCGGCGGCCTTTCGGGCATATTCGGTAGATCACAGGAGCTGTCCGAAGAATTACCCACGGCTTATGCGCGCCTGTCGCGTGAAACCGGCATTCCGGTCTTTGACGCGGGCACGGTGACCCGGGCGGATGGCGCAGATGGCGTGCATCTGACTGCCGGGGCGCAGCGCGCGTTGGGAGCGGCGCTGGTGCCGGTGGTGCAAGATTTGTTACCGGATAATGGGTAACGCAACACATTGAAATTATTGGAACAGGAGACTGACCAAGATGAACAGACGGATTTTCTGCACCACCTCGCTTGCAGCTTTGGCACAGGCGACAACCGGACGCGCAGCGACGGACGATCAGATTACCTTCCACTTCTACGGTGCGCTGGATTGCCCGCCCTGCATGGCGTTCAAACGCAACCATCTGGCCAATGTTCAGGCCCAAGGCCAGTCGTTGGGCTTTGCCGTTGAAGAGAACATCATCGCCAAAACTCGCGATGTGCCCAACGCGGGCGTCTACGGCGACCGCGACCCGATCCTGCGCCTCGCGGCGCCGCAGCTGGATTACGTGTACCCGCCGATCTTCTTTGTGTCGCAAGGCGGTCAAATCAAATCCGTCCATAGTCACGACTGGCAGGCTGCGTTGGAAGACACAAAGCGGCTGGCCGGCCAGGCCTGATGAACTGGGCGCGAGCATTGCTGTTTGGCGCCTGCCTCTATCTGGCGGGCGCGTCCCATGCGCAAGATCTGCAGGGGCGTGACACGGCTGGCAACTGGCGGGTGACACACTATTCTTCTCATGGCATCTGGAACGCTATTTGCGATGAGCGGGAAGAAGACGGCGCGCTGAAACAGCGCTGTTATATCCGTTGGGTGGACGTCTACGCCCTTGCACCGCAATTCGGCGCATTGTTCACCTTCGTCACCCCGCGCGATGGGACCCCGCTGGGCCATCATGATGTGATGTTTGGGCCCGAACGCGGCACCGCGTTTCTGCCCGACGGCTTCATTGTGACTAAGGATGGCAAAACCATATGGCAGCTACAAGAACGCCGTTGCCTGCTTTGGGCCGATTGCGAATTGACTGGGGTGCAATCGGCGTCAGTGCTCAAGGCCATGCTGTCGGGCACGGCGATGGAGTTTGCCTTTGTCGATCGCGACAACCGCCGCTTTGATCTGGAATGGTCGCTGGAGGGCTTTGCCGAAGCCTATGCTGCCTATGAGAAACAATGGGCCCTGCGTCAATAACTCCCGAAGGTCCCATGCAAAAGGCCACCCCGATAGGGTGGCCGTTCTGGTCAGATCCAGCAGGGTTCAGTGGTCGTGAAAGATCGCGTCGCCCTTGCCGTCTTGGAAGATGAACAGGATGCAGTCTTCTTCGCTGACGCAGGCATCGCTGTGGAACGCATTGCCGGGCTGGGTCACGCGCGAACCGACCGGCAGAACCTTGGTTTCACCAGCAAAGCTGTGCTGCCATTCGCCTTGGATGGTGATGCCTTCATACTCATAGGTATGCGCATGTTCGACACCTTCATAACCGCCGGGCAAGCGCAGATACATGGCGTAAGGCCCAGTGTCGCGATTGCCCCACAGGATCGACAGCGACAGCGGAGTGCCTTCGATATCAATCCATTTGATATCGTCGAATTTGGTCATCAGCCCAGTATCGGCGACGGCTGCGGTGGCTGCAACAGTGGACACGACGGCCGCGGCTGCGAGTTTGAAAAAACCCATGGTTTTATCTCCTTGTATTTTGTTTTGCGACGGGTGTCCGCCATAGGGATCGGGATGCAGCAGAAAGTACGCATTTCGTGCAGCGGAAAAAATATGCAGCACTGCAATCCTTGAGTTCAGAGGTGCCTATGAAGCTGAGCAGTGATGATCTGATGGTGGTTCTGGCCCTGTGCCAGGAAGGCACACTAGAGCGCGCAGGCCAGTTTCTGAGTCGCGATGCCTCATCTGTGTTTCGAGCGATCAAACGGATCGAGGCCAAGATAGGCGGACCCTTGTTCGAACGGTCCAAGGCTGGATTTCAACCCTTTCCCGCGGCAGAGGAGTTGGCTGAAAAAGGCCGGGACATCAGTGCGGCCCTCTCCAAGGCGAATGCCATCTGTTCAGAAATCGGAGGTATCCAGTCAGGAAAGCTGCGAGTAACCACCACAGATGTCCTGCTGGAACACGTGATCCTACCCAATATGGGCGCCCTGCGTCAGATGATGCCGCAGCTGAGCGTTCAGTTCAGCACCAGCAATCAGGTGGTGCAACTGTGGGAGAGGGGATTTGATCTGGCAATCCGCCCCTCATCAAATCCCCCCGATCAGTTGTTGGGGCAATGTCTGAAAAGGTTCGGTTACGTGGCAGTTTGTGCCAGGGATTATGAGCAAAGCGCGCAGGCACAGAGGGGTGATTTTTCAAAGCTGAATTGGCTCGTGCCTGGCGGAGCGCTGAAACAGCACCCTATCCGTAAAGGATTGGCCGAACAGATGAAAAGCGCAGCCAGCATTCTGAGTTTTGATTCCATGAATCAGATGTTGCATGGCGTTCATTTGGGGTTGGGAGTGGCCGTAATCCCCGATCTTGCGCCCCTGACCCGGGGGCTGGTGCGACTCGATATGCCGTCGGCGCAGGACAGCACAGAATTATGGAGCCTCTATCACCCCAGTAACCGGGGAAACCTGCTGCTTCAGGGGTTCACCAAATTTGTCAAAACCGCGCTGGCTGATACCTGAACGGCCTTTTATGCGGAGGAATGAACCGACAGCTTTTCGTGGCTCTGTTGCAAACTTTTTGACATTGACGATTGTTGGGTTAGCGCGCGAGTGATCAGCAGCAATAATCAGCCGAAA
>NZ_CANLZK010000012.1:0-148620 GCF_947495585.1 Ruegeria atlantica
ATGGCGCAGTTGAAGCCAAAGTCAAAGCCGAGGTTGCAGAGCTTTGCGCTAAATTCCCGATCTATCCAAACCTGTAATCCACAAAGGGATCACAAATCAGAACGGCGTCCAATGGGCGCCGTTTTTTTTGTTTGGGAATGCAGTCAGATGTAACCGCGCCAGCGCAGGACAATGACTGCCAAAGCCGCCAGCGCCAGAAATCCCAAAGCAACCGCCCCAAGAAAGTTCAGGAACCAACCCCAGCGGCGATCGGCCAGGTTTATGCCGCTCAGATGTGTCTGAACTTCTTCCGATGCCTTGGCCAGTTTCGGAGTGTCCAGCGCCAACCGCAGTTTAGGGTGCGAGGCCATCTGCTCGGCACCGGCCAGCATCATGGCCTGCTTGTATATGCGGCGCGGCAATCGGCGCCTGGCCTTGCGGACCGAAGCTGTCAGCGTCTGATCCTTTACACCCAGCTTTTCATGCAGCAATTGCACCGTCTGCGCGATCTGGCTTTGGATATCTGTGGTTTGCGACATGAAGTGGCCTCCTGCCAGCGCAATCTAGCCTCAGCCCGCAGGGGCGACAATGGGGGCTGGTTGTTTCAAACGCACGCAGGTATCAAACCAGAATGCTGAACACGATCATTCACGGTGAACCAACCTCGAGCCCTCCTCTGTTGATTGCGCATGGGCTGTATGGATCAGCCCGAAACTGGGGGGTTATTGCGCGCCGACTGTGTGACGAAAGGCAAGTCGTTGCAGTCGATATGCGCAACCATGCCTACAGCGAATGGACCGACCAGCATGGTTATCCCGATCTGGCCGAAGATCTGGCCGAGGTGATCCTGCAACTTGGCGGCAAAGCGGATGTTGTCGGGCATTCGATGGGCGGTAAGGCTGCGATGATGCTGGCGCTGAGCCACGGAGAATTGGTGCGCAAGCTGGTTGTGGCTGACATCGCGCCCGTTACTTATACGCACAGCCAAATCCAATTCATCGAAGCCATGCGCGCCGTGGATTTTTCAACGATCGAAAGACGCTCGGACGCCGAGGGACAGTTGGCGGCGCAAGGCGTCGAAAAAGCACTGCAGAGCTTTTTCACGCAATCTCTGGACGTCAAGGGGAAGCTATGGCTTCTGAACCTCGACACGCTGGCGGCCGAGATGCCCAAAATCATGGGCTTTCCGGAAACTGATGCATCCTGGGACGGCCCGGCGCTGTTTTTGTCCGGCGGCGATTCCGATTACGTCCTGCCCGAACATCGCAGCACCATCCGCGCGCATTTTCCCGCCGCACGATTTGCGAAAATCCCCGGCGCAGGCCATTGGCTGCACGCCGAGAAACCTCGTGAGTTTGAAGCCGCCGTCAGGACGTTCCTGAACGCCTGATCAAGCTGCGTTCTGGTACAGTTTCTTCGCCACCAACCAGGACACCGGCAAGGCAGCAACACAACCAGCCGCAGCTGCTGAAACGATTGCAACCGTAGACACCAAACCTGCGGACAGGACGGCAATAACGCCCGACCCGGCCAGAGCGGTTGCGATCAAAGTATACAGGATAGAGGCAAGGCGTAGCATCGTCAGTTGTCCTTTTGTCAGAAGCCCGATTATCGCTTTAGACAACTGGTATGCTATACGCCTTGATCTGCGTCAGATTTCAACGGACAGAGGTCAGAAATCAGGTCACTTCGCCGCCACCGTTGACCCAGTCCGGCAACCCACCGATGTTGTAAACCTTTTCATACCCCATATCTTTCAACAGCTTGCCCGCCAGTGCCGCACGACCACCAGCCGCGCAATACAGCACGATTGCGCGGTCCTTGCGCAGCTCGGAGTCATGAGATTTCAGTGCATCGTCCGCGCGGAATTCCAGCATACCGCGTGGGATATGATGCGCGCTTTGCGCACGGCCGGTTTGCTGCAGCTCGACTGCGTCGCGCACGTCCAGCAGCAAGGCACCCTGCCCGATCAAGTCCTTTGCTGTGTTTGTATCAATCCGTTCGACGGCAGCGTTTGCTGCCTCCATCATCTGGCCTACGGTTAATGGCATAAAGCGTCCCTTCTGGTGAATCTCACCAGAGGCTAACACGGTAAACCGGGAAAGAGCAGGTCTATAGAGTGATCAGTGCTCGCGGAAGGCGCGCGACATACTGTCTGTCACAGGCTTTGCAATATAGGCCGCAAAGGTGCGTTCCTCGGTCTGGATCATGATCTCGGCGGGCATTCCGGGTGTGGGAACAAACCCACGCACGCGGTCCATCTCATCGGGTTCCAGCGAGATGCGCGCCAGATAAACCTCTTGCGGAATTCCTCCAGAATCTTCAACTAGCGCGTCCGCCGAGACATAGTAGACCTCGCCGCTCAGCACAGGAGTGGTACGCTGGTTAAGCCCGACCAGTCGAACCGTTGCTTGCTGCCCCATCACGACGCTGTCGATTTCCGTTCGGGGGATCTGCGCCTCGATAATCAGGGGCGCATCCGAAGGCAAGATTTCCGCGATTGGTTCACCAGTTTCGATAACACCGCCAGCCGTATGATAGTGCAATCGCACTACGGTTCCCGTGACCGGAGCGCGCACAACCGCACGGTCCAGAACGCTTCGGGCCTGCCGGGATTTTTCGCGTACGCTTTCCAGATCAGCTGCAATCACGCTCAATTCATCCAACGCAGCCTCGCGATAGGCCGATCGGGTGCGGGAAATCTGTTCTTCGTACTTCAGAAGCATCTGGTTGATTTCAGCCGTTTCAGCCGTCAACCGCGCCAGTTGGCCCTCGGCCTCGGCCTGCACGCGGCGGATCGTGTTGATGTCGCCCTTACGCACCAGCCCTTTTTTGAACAGTACTTGTTTGGTTTCGAACTCTTCCTGCAAAATTTCCGAACGCCGAACCATACTTTCCAACTGCGCCTCAAACCCGCTTGAGCGAATTTTCAGCGCTTCCATGTTGCGTTCCAGCAAAGCGATGTCGTTCAGCAGCGTCTTTCGGGATACATCAAAGCTGATCTTTTGCCCGTCAAGAATCGCCATCACCTCGACATCGTTCGACGCTTCAATCAGTTCCGGCGAGAACTCAAGCCGATCACGCTCGTTGTTTTCAGCCGACAACCGTTGGGACATGGCTTGCAAGCGGATTTTGCGGATGAACAGTTCGCGTTCATTTGACTCGGCCGAGGTCTGGTCCAGGGTCATAAGAACCTGTCCCTTGATAACGGATTGACCTTCGATGACTTTGATATCTTCAATGATCCCACCTTCGAGGTGCTGAACAATCTTATTTCGGCCTGTGGCAACAAAGCTGCCCTGCGCGATTACCGCCGCGGCCAATGGCGCACTAAAGGACCAGACGCCAAACCCGCCAAAGCAGACAACCAGCAAGATCAAGCCGACAGTAACAAAGCGGTGGATCGACCGCGGCACCTCGGCATACCAAACTGCTGGATCCTTCGGGTCATTGTTTACGGGTACAATTTCGTTCATGTTGGCCCCCCCTGCTGCGACTGAATGCCTGGTTTGTTTCCACGTGAGGCGTTCAACTGTTGCAGCACCTGTTCACGGTGACCAAACAGCGCCACACGACCATCTGTCAGCAGCATGATTTTGTCGACAACGCTCAACAGCGTCGGTTTCTGAGTGATCACCACGACGGTAATCTTGCTTTCCTTGGCTTGTTCAATCGCCCGCGACAGCGCCTGATCACCGGCAACGTCCAGGTTCGAGTTTGGCTCGTCCAGAACCACCATGCGCGGATTGCCAAAGAAAGCGCGTGCCAGTGCTATCCGCTGTTTTTGCCCGCCCGACAGCGGAGATCCATCAGCGGAAACGACAGTTTCATATCCCTGCGGCAAAGTGGCGATCATGTTGTGGACATCAGCCAGAACAGCGGCGTCGTGGATTTGTTCATCTGTCGCATCGATACGCATCCGGCCGATATTGTCCTTGATCGTACCGGGAAACAGCTGAACATCCTGCGGCAAATAACCGATGCTCTCACCAAACTGACGTGGGTCCCAATTGCGGATATCCATCAGATCCAGACGAACACTGCCGGATGTCGGCAAGATCGAACCAACCAGCGTTTTGCCCAACGTGGTTTTTCCCGCCCCGGAATTGCCGATAACGGCAAGTGTTTCACCGGGATTAAGCGAAAAACTGATGCCGTTCAGGACAACACGTTTGGTGCCGCCCGGAACATAAAGAAGGCGCTCCACATCCATGCGCCCCTCGGGACGCGGCAGGCGCAACTTTTCAAATTGCAGGGCCGAATTGGACAAAAGGTTCTTGATGCGCCCAAAAGCGGCGCGCGTCAGCAGGAATGCATTCCAGCCTTCAATCGACCCTTCGATAGGTGCAAATGCGCGCCCGGCGATAATCGAAGCGGCGATGACCATACCGCCAGTGATCTCGCCCTGCAGCGCCAGATAAGCGCCCCAGCCCAGAATGGCAATTTGTGTCAGCAGGCGTATCGCACGCGAGATGGCCGCGAAGATCACGTTCCTGTCCTGCGCCCGTACTTGCCATGTCAGAGATTGTGCCGTGTCGCGACCCCAGATGCGTACCGCCTCGGGGATCATCGCCAAAGCGTTGATGATCTGGCTGTTACGCGCCATCGAGTCGAGGTGCAGGTTCGCCATTGATTGGGATCTGTTCGCCTCGGCAAATGGCTTGGCAGTCATTTTCTGGTTTATCACTGCGATAATCATCAGCAGCATCGCGGTTACGATAACGATTGATCCCAGCTGCGGATGCACCAGAAAAATCATCAGGATGAACAGCGGTGCGAAAGGGACGTCAAGGAATGAAATCAACGTCCCCGACACCAAAAAACCGCGCACTTGCTGAAGATCGCCCAGCGTCTGGTATTCCCGGCCGTTGCCGTGCAGCGACGCATGTGCTGCCGCACTTAGAACGGGCGCGCCCAATCGCGCGGCAACCTCGACCGCTGTACGCATCAGAATAAAACGGCGCACCGCGTCAAAAGCCGCCTGAAAGATCACAGCCCCCGCAACAATGGCGGTCAACATGATCAGTGTATCCAAAGACCGGCTGGTCAGCACCCGGTCACTGATTTGAAACAGGTAGATCGGGATCGCAAGGATCAGGATGTTGGTTGCGCAGGTCAGAACCAGGACAAATGCCAGATTGCGCCAGATCGCCTTTAGCGAGGTGCGCAGAGTATTTTGGAAATCCTCTGGCGGCGTGCGTTTGTGGAATGTCTGGGGTGGCCCGTTGCCGTCACCTCCGCCCGTTTGTCGGAGTTGCATCGGCTCGTTCGCCTTAGCCTCGATAGTGGCACCTAAGTGTTCACCGCCCTTCGAGCGCGTTTGGGGGGTCACCCGCGCAGTCGTTTCTGTGGCGGTGTTAGGATCGGGGCTTTGGGCTTCTTCGGCCACCCCAGCGTCGCGGCCCTGGGCATTCTGATCTTGAGCGGGCTGCGACTGTTCGCGCCGGGGTGAAGCCGCGGCACGAGTTGCTGGTTCCGACCTGGTTTTGGTCGCCTGCTTTTTGGGCTTCACAGCTTTTGCGGCAACCGCATCGTCCTTGTTCGCAGTCATCTTGGGACTGTCCTCTGGATCTGGTACACGCATTTCTTTGTTCAAACGCAAACTTGGCGTCTGAGCTGCTTTTGGTAGGGATTCATCGCTGCCATGCGGCTGCGTGGGCGTGCCAACGCCCTCAATTTCAAGCGGGCTGGCATCAGAAGAACGACGCGACGAAAATACAATCGACATTTTAAAACTTTCGGAACACTCGTAACAAATACAGTCATTACGCTAACACGAATTGACCAAATCAGGTAGAAATTTCACGCCAGCATCGTTTGCATTGCATCATCGGTGCTAGCATTTTCAGAAGGTGTAAGGTTCGATTGTGCCTGTGCGATAGCGTTTTCGCCAATCCCAGCCGTCTCTTCCATTATTATGGCAATGACTTCATTGGCCAACTCCGAAGCGTCTGGCACTTCGGGGATGTCAATCAGTGCTGCCTGATGCAACAGCAGGTCCGAATATTCGCCGCCCGCTGCCATAATGGTTGAGTCGACACCAGTCTTGGTGATGTCGGCTGCATTCAACAGGGCGTTTCCAGCACCGTTGACCGCGGCATCAACAGCTGCTGCTGCTTCAAGCGAAATATCGTCCTGATCCTGCAACAATGTGACCTGTTCGACCGAATTGACCTGCAAAAGATCGCCGTCGATCTTCAGTACGCGAAGCAACTCCATGCCGGCATAGTCCGGATTGGATGTCAAAGCGTCCTCAAAGGCCTCGCGATCAATCTGCTGCAACGGCATAGCCTCGGCATGGGCCATGTCCAGTTCTTCCACCGTGTCCTCGCCGGTCGTCGTCAGATTGGCCTGGTTCATAACCAGATTGTTATCACCCTCTTCCGGCTTGCCCTCGCCGTAGACGTCATCATCCAACAGCGCGATGGTCTGGTGCAGCATATCGACCGAAATCATGTTTCCACCGATCATGATCAGATCGTAGAAGTTACCCAACTGAACGATATTGGTGACGTTGCTCAAAACGTTGTCACCCAATGTGAACAGGCTGGTCGAAGCTGTGATTTCCGTATTGATCTTGTCGATATCTGTGGCGTCGATCACCTGCTTGATGAAGTTCGTGACCCACAAATCGCCTTGTATCCAGGTGACCGAGACAATCGGCTCCGCACCTGGCTCGGCTTCATTGTCGTCCTGCCACCATTCTTCGCTGGCTTCGGTCCCGATAAATGACGCCTGAACCACATTGGTGTCGCTTTGCACGCCGGGTTCACCCTGGTCGATGTCAGACACCACCGCCACCTGGCTGACCACAGTCAAGCTAACTGATTTTCCGCCCACCGCGATGACCGGCGCGTCAACCCAGGCCACAGTGATGTTAACCTCGTTAATCGCAAGGTTTCCGCCTGCGATAACCGTATGGCCCTCGCCGAACTCATCATCATCCGAGCGGTCCCATTCGTCCGGCGTCATGTCCGGCGTATCGTCTTCTTCCTCGTCTTCTGTCTGGTGATGCGCGGGCAGAAGATCGTCCCAATCCGGAATTTCTTCGACCACTTCGCCATTCACAATAACGCCCAGTGCGTCCTCGCCGTGGAACTGGTGAATGGTCACGCCTTCGATTTGCGATATCATCGGCGACTGCATCTGTTCAGCCAGACTTTCGAGGTATTCCAGCGACTTATAGTCTTCAATGTTCAGAGATGGCGTTGCAATTGC
This sequence comes from Ruegeria atlantica, assembly GCF_947495585.1. GTDB lineage: Bacteria > Pseudomonadota > Alphaproteobacteria > Rhodobacterales > Rhodobacteraceae > Ruegeria > Ruegeria atlantica_G. The sequence goes on from NZ_CANLZK010000012.1 coordinate 7,198, forward strand.
GTGCATCGACAACGCGACATCCAGCATCTGCTCGCCTTGCGCAATCTGGATTTCGATATCGCGAAAATCGCCATGACCGATGACATCGTTGTCGTTCAGGACAATCGCCTGGAACGTGTAGGTTACGGCCGAACCGATAATGAGTGGTGGGACTTGTGGATCTAGAATCAATACTGCCGTCTGCGCCGTCCCCAACTGAACATCCGGAATATAGGGATCGGGATCGAAGCTGGGACCGACATATATCTCTGACAATTCAAGCGGCCCATCGGGCACGGGCGGCAACGGAAGATCGGCAGGAGGAGGCAGAAGTTTATATGGGAGTGGATCATATTCTCCTGGTGGGAGATCTAATTCAGTAGCGATCCGTATGGATATCGGATCGTCAAGTTCATCCAGTTCGACTTTGCGCCGAAGCGCCGTGAATTCTTCGTACTGATCTCTCAGCCGGGCCTGTTCAATCGTAAGCTCAAAGGTTCCAATAAAATGCGCTATCGTTTCTGTAATACTGTCGAGAGACATATCGGTTTCCTTTTCCCCGCCCCGGCCTAAAATTTCCGCTTTGGGTTTGTTGTGCCGAGGCCACTTGTCGCGGCCTCGGCGGTTTCGTCAGAAGGTCGGGGCCCGATAATTCGGGCCCTGACTGCGACTTATACGTCCGTGTCGTCGCTGTTGTGGGTCGCGGTCATCGAACCGCCAACCATGGTCGTATCGACCGAGTTGCCAAGAACGTTGGCACCCATGACGATCGACTGGTTGAACGCCGATGTGTCGACCACAGCAGCTGCCGAAGCATAGGACTCGCCGGTAACGATTCCATCACCGCCGTTGCCTGAACCCCACGATCCAGCATTGCCGCCGGCTCCGCCAGCACCCGAATAGGCGCCCGACGCATCGCCACCGTCGACGTTTGCACCGTTGGTGTCACCGAGCGTCGCCATACCAGAAGCGTCACCAGAGGTTCCGCCGTATCCGGCACCAGCACCGCCGCCGCCGCCAACGCCCGACGTTGCTGTGCCAGTGGCACTGCCCGCTGCGGTCGAGGTTGCGTCGTTGTCCGACATAGCGTCGCCGCCATAACCAGCGATGGCCTCTGCCATGCTGTCTGCCGAACCGTCGGTTTCCGCCGTCGAGAAGACTTCGGACAATCCGCCGTCACCCGCGGTATTGGTCGCGTCAGCAGAACCCTCACCGGTCCCTGTGGATGCAGCATCTTGCTGAACGGCTCCGCCGCCACCGCCGACGCCGTCAGCCATCGCGGTCCCGGTTCCGGTACCCGTCGCTGAACCATCAACGTCATTGGTTCCGCCAGCACCCCCATTGACTTGGGCATCCTGGTTGTTGTCGGCTTCGCCGGTCACGTCACCCGGAGCTTGAGTGACCGCTGGACCCGTAGCGTCCTGATCACCTACACCCTGAGCATCGGCAGCCGCGTCAGCGGTACCACCGTTGCCAGATGCACCATTGCCGTCACCGCCGGGGCCGTTGCCGCTGTCGGCATTGCCACCGTCACCGTCGCCACCGTCACCACCTGCACCTGCAGCACCCATGCCGTCACCGCCAGGGCCGTTGCCGCTGTCAGCGTTTCCGCCGTCACCGTCACCACCACCAGCACCTTCGCCGCGAGCACCGTCGCCGTCACCGCCGTCACCGCCAGTACGGTTGCCGCCGTCGCCACCAGTGCCGTCGCCACCAGTACCGTCGCCGCCGTCACCGCCCGGGCCGTTGCCAGCATCTGCGTTGCCGCTGTCGCCGTTACCGCCATCGCCGTTACCGCCGTCGCCGCCGGCGCCGTCACCACCAGGGCCGTTACCGCCATCTGCGTTACCGCTGTCGCCGTCGCCGCCATCGCCGTCACCACCGGTGCCGTCTGCATCCGCGCCAGCCAGACCTGCTGCAAGACCAAGTCCGATGTTGCCACCAGATGTCGCGTCATTGGCTTCGGTGTCACTGTCGCTCTCGTTTGCAGCGAGACCAAGGTTTCCAGCGAGTCCGCCACCGCCGTTTGCATCGTCGGATTCAGAATCGTTTTCAGTATCGACGTCTACGTCGTTGTCGGCGTCTGAGTCGTTATCGCCGCCGGCCGATTCACCGTCATTGCTGGCTTCCGACGAGCCAAAGCCCAGACCAAGACCGATGGAACCGGCGTTTCCGCCTTCACCACCGTCGCTGTCGACGTCCGAGTCTGCACTGCCGTCATTTTCAGCATCCGATTCGCTGTCAGCGTCACCGCCGTCACCGGCACTGCTGCTGCCATTTGATTCAGCGTTAGAATGCCCAACGCCCAGACCGAAGTTGGTCGCTTCGCCGGAATCTCCGCCGTCTCCGCCTTCGCCGTCACCATTAGCGTCACCGGATGTTCCTCCAGCAGCATCAGCCCAGCCACCTTCTGTGTCACCTCTGGCATCGCCGCCAGTTGTATTGCCACCTTCTCCGGAATTGCCGCCGTCTGCACGCGAACCAATACCTTCAGCAGCATTTGCGGTTCCGCCATAGGCGTCACCCTTCTGCTCGAAGGTGCCGTCATTGGAAACTTCGGCACTTTCCAGAACGTCGTTGTCTTCCAGTGTAGCAACTTGATTGTTGATTGCTGCCATAGCGGTCGTTGTACCGCTCATGTCAACATCCAGGTTCATGTCATCGCCGGGATCATAGTCAATGTCGCCACCAGCAGTGATCACGTCACCTACGCTCGCATCGTCGCCCAGATCCAGATCGACCTGATCGTCATCGCGCGGAATCCACTCGCCGCCACCAAAGTCGATGTGAACTGCGTTGGAATTGTCGTTGCTGTCATCACCACCATTATAGTTCTGCTGGTTCTGATCTTGGTCCTGATCCTGGTCTTGATCCTGGTCCTGATCCTGATCTTGGTCCTGATCCTGCTTTTGCTTCTGATCCTGATCCTGATCGTTATCTACGCTGTTGTCGTTGGTTTGCTCTTGCTCATTCAGATTTGCGTCAATCTGAGCTTCTTCGACTGTAATATCGGCATCGATATCAACATGGGCCTCTTCGACCTCAACTTCACCGATTGCAGTAATGTCGTTGTACGGTTGGTTGCGTCTACTCATAATAGTTCTCCACTTAAGAAGCGCGCTGACCGTCACTCATCTCTAAAACGGTTACTGGCGCAGTTGAATAATAAGGGCCGCACTCATGCGCAAAACGCGCGTGTGCGGTTTCGTTCAGTGAATTTTACCCACCCTCCTTTCTCGGCTTAGCCGACACCGTGTCTGCGGAAGTAGCTCGCGGTAATGCGCGATTCGCGGACACATCAGGAATTAAGGCTTCAGAATAGAAGCGAGATCATGGTTACAGGCGAAGCGCGTCGTGAATAGCTACCTTAAAGGACTAGAACGCCCAAAGCTTTGATTTCATTGCTGTAATGCTTGTGTGATCGAATAGCAGTCGCAGCATCGGCCATTCGCGCGGGTCAAAACTCACAGTTTGGGAAACCCATTGTTTTCCTCCACTTACGCGAGGGGAAGTACTGCCGACCTAAACGAAAGCATTAGAACTGAATTTTCGGAACGGCGCACATCATTGATAAAACTTGTACTTTCAGCTATAGTCGCGCCTCAATAGCGTAAGTTACTTTAATTCTGTTCTACGAGTACTGGTTACAATTTCGCCGTTATTTTTCGCGGCGTGGGTTAATTAAAAAGGGGGCGTGGCAATGGGCATTCCGATTCAGGAAGATGCTGTTCAAAACGATTTCAATCCCGAAGAATTCTCGATCAATTTCGTCGGCAAAGAACTCTTCTATTCAGATCAAACAATCCATGGTGTCCAATCCGAATTTGGCGTGATCACGCGTCGGATCGAAACAATTGACGCGCTGTCTGCGCCAAGCTGCTCGGACGTTGGGGCCGGAAAGGTGGTCGTCGTCGACCAGATGATGCTGGACGACCTGTTGAACCGACCGCAGGCCTATATGGAAATCGCGGGATCAGGCAGCTTGGCCTTTGCTTACCGCAAGGAAGAAGCTGCCCGGCTTGCATTCGAAAAGTGGGATCGCAGCAAATTCGGCGACATCGGATACCTGCCGATGAACGTCGCGCCGGATGTATGGCGATCTATTTTGCGCCTGCTGTTGCATGAAGAGCTGTACCTGCCGTGTTTCCTTGCGGATTGCGTGGCGCATTCACCCACGCCGTCGAGTGGTGCGCCGGTAGCGACATCAAAGCCCAGCAACCTCCACCCGACATACTCCAAGCTGACACGCCGGGAAAAGCAGGTACTGAAACTGGTGTCGAAAGGTCAAAGCAACAAGATCATCGCATCGAACCTGGGCATCACCGAACACACCGTTAAACTGCATATGCACAATGTGGCGGGCAAGATCGGTGTCAGCAACCGGACTGCAGCCGCGCAATTCTATTTCGAGGTTGCGCCGGACGAAGCGCGAGAGCTGCCCGTTGACTGACGATTTCGAAGCCCGGTTTGACCGCCTGATCCTGCTGGTCGGCAAGTTGAACTACATGTGGACCAACACGGAAAGCCTGTTGATTCACCTGATCGCCGGGTTGACCCGCACCAACAAGGATATCTCGGTCATCATCTTTCTGACGCTGAACACGACCCGCGCCAGAATTGATCTGGTCGAGCGGCTGGCTAAGATGGATGGCCGCCCGCCAGACATACGTGACTCTATCCTTAAGCACACGCAGCGTCTCAGCAAGCTTTCGGGAATTCGGAACAGATACAACCATTGCATCTATTCCTTCGACCCCGACAGCGGCAACCCGAAGACAATCCTGATGCGCATTGCGGACCGGAAGACTGATATCAAATTGGGCCGCCAGGATACGGTTGACAAGGGTGCGATGAAAGAAATCGAAAAGGTGGTCGACCAACTTTCAGTGGCGAACCGGGAAATGTGGAAACTGATCAACGATCTTGGGTTTCCAGCTTAACAATGCGCTGGTGCGGGCGGTGGGACTCGAACCCACACGGGCATACGCCCTTCAGATTTTAAGTCTGATATGTCTACCATTCCATCACGCCCGCTCAGCGTGCCAAGCCTCTGTTGGGCCTCAGGAACTCAGTAAGGCCAACAGATCACGAATTCAATGCGTTTCACTTGAGAAACTTCGGTGTCAAAACGTCCGGGTATCCCCTTCATTGCCCATGCTCTTCCATCGCCGCGATGCACCAATTACTTTCTCTTGGGTTGCATGACTCTTGCTTATTCTAGCTTTCACATCCGTCTTCAGGTCGATCCGCTTCAGCTTGCGTTCATAATCTGCATCACCCGTTTTTGGTGACCTTTGACCATCGGGCCCGGATCACCTGGGTCACCGTCGAATTTCTTTCCTGGGCGATGAGCAACAATGCTCTCCAAGCTTCGGTATACGGAGCACCGTCCAGCTCCTTCTCACCTGACAACGCGATGGCTACCTTGAACGGATTTTCGGATTTAAGAGGCGATCAAATTGCGCGTGGATGCTGAACTGTCACGCCGAGGATCAATGAGGCAGCAGTTCTAGATGCTCAAGAATAGATGCCTTGGGGCACAAAGACCGCTTTCGTGAAGTTTGCGTGCATGTCTCAATGCACAGCGAACTACTGCGTTCCTGACTATTTTTTAGGATTTGTTTGGCATCGGGCCTTTGAGGAAGGTTTACTGCACTGTAAAACTTTTCGTCAGCCACAATTAGTTGCATCGTATAACGAAAAAACCACTAACATCCAACAGCCATCGAAAGGTGGTCTGAAAATATCTAAATGTGTTTAAATTATTAAATTGTATTTGTATTTTCGAAGATAGTGGTGCCCCCACACGGAATCAAAATGCAACAAAATCAATATCTTATTAGTCCATTGATCGCCTCATACGTCATCCATACGTCTTTTCACCCGAAAGGTAGAACCCTCCTTTTCACATGACGTATGGAATTTTTGCTCCTAGAAAACACTGGTTTCTACGTGAACATTCTCCTCCAATTTTTCTCTGCGGAACCAGAGTATGACATAAGTTCAGTCATTCCTAGAAAATATCAATCTGAGTTAAAACCTAGACCGTTGGTCAGCAATTCACATGGAATGCTGTGGCAAGAATTTAATCAAACTGATCCAACACGGCATCAATGTAACTTGGATACAAGGAGTCAGCTAAGAGCCCTGACCTGCCGTTACCATTCGCCTGAGATGCTGCGAACGCATTCGGCAGGTCGCAGCCCTAAACGGACATTCACAACAAGACTTTGCAGCTCCTGCTTCGGACCAAAAGGCGTCAGAGATTGATGGGAGGTGTCGTCACACTGGTTAGGGTCGCCGTTGCAAGCAGGATCAGGACAACAGCCAACATCTCTATTGAAATCGACCGCTGGAGAGCAATTTCCGCGCCACGCTTCTCAGCCCTGAGAGCCGGAACAAATCTCAGTTTGTTCAGCGCCGCCAGGCCAATAAGGGCAGAAACGATCACGACCTTGGCCAAAAGTCCCAATCCATACGCCGTTCCGAACAAGGCGACCACAGAGCCCGAAAGCAGCCATGCGAGTGCCGCGCCTACTACAATCAGGACGGAAACTCCGTAAGCAGCGACATTGCCAAAGTGGTGCAGTAGATCGGCCCCAGTTGGAGTGAGCGCCGCTTTGCGCAAAGGCAGGAGAGCACCGACCCAAAACGCGGCAGCCAGTAAATGCAGAACCACCAAGATTGCGAGTGCCGCCCTGGGCTGTCCGAGCGAGTGTCCAACCTGGGCAAAGGAAATCGCAACGGCAAGGCTGCCCGCCAAAGCGATCCACTGCCCGACGCGCGGGAGCAGAATTGCCAATATCGCGAGTTCACCCAATCCTCGCCAAATCGCGGCGGTGCCAAGCGGACTGTCCCAAACAAAGCCAAGCATCATTGGGTCCGTCGCGCCCTCAAATCCCATCCCAGATATCCGCGCTGCTCTGATGCCGAAACGTGAAGCAAGTACGGCCAAACCGACAATCGCAGCTCCAACCGCGAGGTGACGTGCAAGGCGTAGAACAGACTCTTCAGCGACCTTGGCAAAGAGGACCGTGAACAGGACGCCACCCATCGCCAGCAGCGCCGCGCCGTAGCCAAGTGCCTTCGCCAAAATGGCCAAGACGATAACACCGTCAATGTGTGCCAGACCGATCACTCAGCGACCGTGAAAGAGAAGCTGCCCTGCATCGGGTGACCGTCTGAAGCCATACCTCGCCAGTCGAAGCGGTAGCTTCCGGGTGCAAGCTCATCCAAAGGCATAGCCCGGAATTCCGTGGTGGGGTCCATGCCCGTTTGGCGTTCAATTTCGACGTCGCCATCGTGTGAGGTCAACGTGACCGAGATGATACGCATCGGATCATCGAACCGCATGGTAAGCTCCGGCACATCCGTGACAGACGCGCCGTCAGCCGGTGTCGTTACTTCCGACTTTGAATGTGCGGCCGCAAGCATTGGAGCCATTGCTAGCACCAAGCCGATAAGAGTTTGTTTGATCATCTGAGTTTTCCTCTATTCGGATTGGGCATTCAGCTCGTCGTGGTACTCACGAAGGTCATTGGGCCAGGTTGACTTGATAAAAGATAGGACCGCTATGATTTCGTCATCGCTCAACACACCTTCATAGACCGGCATACCGGTTGGGGGCGCATTTTCCATCAGTCCGGCCAGGCCAAATTTAGTCAGGGTGAAAAGCGTTTCATCATCGTGGTGCCACGTATGCCCTGTGGCGTCATGCGGCGGTGCTGGTAGCAAACCATCCTCGCCGCGTATCCGCCAGTTTGGCTGTCCTTCAAGGCGCGCTCCGTGGCAGGCAGCACATTGGTCCGCGTATATATCTTGGCCAATGGCGACAACTTCCGCGTCATCAGGAGTTAAAAGACCGACCGCTTCGGGGGGCTGGGCCACAACGAAAGCTACGGCGAAACCGGCGAGCGCAAGCCCACCGGTAACCAAGAGTGTTGTGCGCCCTAGCATCAGGTGTCGAACGGCTGCGCGGTGCCCGCACGGTAGTATACTGTACCGGCCCCAGCCTCTCCCCCAAATGCAATGACGTCGTAACGGACGGACGGATCATCGCCCATACCAGGGGAGCCCATTGGCATGCCAGGAACGGCAAGCCCTGTAATGTCAGGCTGATCCTTCAACACGGCTTCCAGTGCTTCAAACGGCACATGGCCTTCAAAGACATAACCATCGGCTTCAACGGTGTGACAGGATGCGAGGTTCAGCGGGATACCCCGCGCTGACTTCTGTGCCTCGGGGTCGGTCAGTTCCTCAATGGTTACGGCGTAGCCACGTGCGCGAGCCAAGTCGGCCCATGCGTGACAACATCCGCAACCTGGTGAGCTTAGCACATGCATTGGGGTGCCTGCTCGGACGGGAAGAGCGGTCGCGATGAGAGCAGTTGCAGACAGTGTGGTGAAGTGACGACGTGTGATCATGTCTGTCGGTCCTTTGATGTGAAATTTGAACGGATTGCGGGCGGGCGCCCGTTGCCGCTCAGGCTTTCGGAGGACCGGTAGGGACGCCCATTGCGAGGCCCGAAAAATCGGAATCAGCTTGCGTCACACCACACTCTGAGATCGCCAATGGAGCAATCGGCGAAATCCCCGCCGTGGCGACAAGATCACCAAAACAGGATGCTGAACTCATGCCGCTGGTGGTGTCGCAACAATCCGCAACAGCTTTCTCGGCATTAGCCAACGGATCGTCGCCTGCCATTTGAGCATGATGACCAGAGTGATCCGATCCATGAGTCAAGCCATGCTTCACGGACGCTGCGGATGCGCCAGAGAATGCAACAACAAGAAGTATCGACAGGACCAAGCGAAACATACCAAATACCTACTGGGGGTATGAGGTTTTGACAAGTTTCGAGGATGTGTCGCCATTTACATCCTAGCTGCACTTATTGTGGGTGCGCCACATCTCTGGATCATGTCCGTCCGGAACAGTGGAACATGGATCATCTGTATATCCGCGCAAGGCTGAATACTGGCTGACCTGCGCATTAGTCAGCAACGGAAAGGTCAGCAGGTGGGCATTTAGCCCAAGGTTTTGCCGGTGATGAAGGTGTACGAACTTTCCACCAGATCAATGACGACATCCAGCTCTTCTGGTGTAGTCGGAGTATAGATCATGACAAAGCCACTCCATCCGGGACGTTGATTGGCCCAAGGGTGAGCTACGGCCCAGCCAGCCTCAATCGCCCGTCGCGCCATTGCCGGATGCAGCGAAGCATGCAAGCTGCCATCAGGATGCATATGCGCAAATTCAAACCCACCGACGATAGAGCTCGGTTGAGACAACAACATGTCGGGATCAAGCTGAAAGCCAATCGCGCCAGGAAGTGATATGCGTGTCGGGCCAAGCGTGACCCCTGGGAATTGCGCAACACGCTCCAGCAATAGCTTGGCCAAATCGGCATCAATTTCGACACCGATCTGAATATGCGGTACGCCGCTTGTCGTTTCGGGACGGGGCGAGGTGCGCTCCGGCAAGGAGCGCTCTTGTGCGAATGCCAACGGGCACGTCAACGCCACCGCTATCGCAGCAACCGCCAGTAGTCTAAGGAACACATTCATTTTTGTTGCCAGCCCGTCAAAAGTTAAGAATGAGCGCTCACCGCAGTATCAGCGCCCTTGCACACATTACTCAGCCTTTAATGCTTCGATATTGATCAAGAGCTCTATTTCGTCGCTCACCGCTGGCGCAAATGCCCCAAGTCCGAATTCAGACCGCACGATAGTCGCCGTGGCAGCCAGCCCCAAAGTCGGCGTGCCCTCTTTTTGGCCAAACGGATATGGCGCTGACTTGTTGAGCGTTGTTTCCAGAACAACAGGTTTGGTGACGCCATTCATGGTCAGGTCGCCAGAAATATTTGCGGTATTGTCCCCGGTCACTTCAATGCTGGTTGAGGCGAATGTGACCACATCACCGTCACTCGCGCTGAAAAAGTCATCGGACATGAAGTGTTGCAGACGGGCATCCCAGCCCGTGATCATGGATTTTACAGGCATAGACACCGTGACAGATGACGCAGACGGATCATCTTCGCTGAACTCTATCTCGCCGCTAAAACCTGAGAACATTCCAAACGTTTCTGAGAACCCGATGTGGTCGTAGCTGAACAATACCTGGCTGTGCCCAGGATCCAGCTCGTAAGTGCCACTCTCGGACAATGCGGTTGTCGCGCCCATCGATAAGAGTACCGCCAGCGGGGTTGCTGCCACTTTGAACATTGATACGCTCCCATTTTGACAAGACGTGTTTGTGGAATTGAGTTTTGGGATTTAGGTTTTGGCCGACCATACTTTTAGGACAAAATGTTCTACTATGCAACAAATTGTTCTATAGGAGGAGTGATTGAAAGAAGATCCTAGGCTGATCGCCACACGACAGACTGCGCTTGATGCTGCGCAAAAGATACTGATGGATGAAGGCGTGCTGCACGTAACTCATGGCGCAGTTTCAAAGGCAACGGGCATTTCGCGCAGTACACTTTACAGGCACTGGCCAGATGCGCGCAGTCTGCGTGATGCAGCATTCCGGCGCATCGCAACACCGCCAAACATACCGCCCAAAACCGATGGCCCGCTACGATCTGACCTGCGCTGGTTACTCGGTGTACTGATGGGAGCCTTGAATGACACACCGTGGGGCCAAATCGCGCCTCAGGTGGTCGCTGCTGCGTCCACCGACGAAGAAGCAAGGTTAGTGATAACGGAATTCATGAAAGACAGGTTCGCGAGTGTTGAAGCAGTATTTGCAGCCGCAGTAGGTCGCGGTGAGATCACCGCCGACATTCCGGTTGACCAGCTCATAGAACTAGCAGTCGCGGCACCTTATTTCCGCAAGCTCATACGCCACGAGGCACTGGACGAAGAGTGGTTGGACAAACATGTCGATCTGCTTTGCAGTATCGCGAAAACCAATTCGGGACAGTGACCATCGCCTGACTATGCAATCAAAGCGGCCAATAATCATAACAGTTTCCAAGATCGCAGTATGGCTACGTTCGCCGCTTGACATCAGCACGTCGCAGGGTCAATTCGATGCGCTCCTCAAAACGTTGACGACTGCACCCTGATTTGTCGCTGCCGCTAATTCACAATGCAACATGGACACCTTTGGGTTCAGTGTCGCCCACGGCAATGTCGACTTTCGGGAACCGGCCAACATTGCAATGTCCAGTATCCTCCTCGGATGCGCCTTTCGCTGACTTGCACATAAGTGACTTGAAGCAGCCCAAACTGAACCTTCTCACCCAAGCATTGCAATTTAGTAAACTCGCAACGAAGCGGCATTTAGACTGATTCCGTCCAAAGACCGCTTCCATAGCGCAATCTCTAGAACTGACTTGGCAATATCAGGTTCAATGCGGGCGACACGCGTACCAATGCTGCCCGATTAGTCAGTTGCGAAGCAGTAAAACAAACCTGCCCCGCCGGAACGTGGCAGATGTTCCTCACCGCAACCGCGCGAACCGTGCGATGAGTTCCAGGACAACATATTTCGGGCATCATTGAGACCTACACGGTCATGGTGTCCGACAATCGCAGACCCATCTTCACTATTCGAAGTCCAGTTGCTGCATGTCGTATCGCCACCTGCCGTTGAGAAAAGTCCGGCGGAATCGGAGCCCGTCAAAATGTCATGTTTGTTCGGCTGACTGCCACGCCCATTGACAGGGTTACCATTTTCGTCGAGCGCGGTCTGAAGGTTAATATTCACGTTGTCGCTGTGCAGGTCCTCAACATTGTTGGCGATGAGCTCTCCGTCGGCATTATGCCACGGACCCGATCCGATCCGGTCGCGTGCAGAAACGCCATTGGTGATTGTCATCGGGTCGGTGCTGCGATCAATGGACATTGAGGTGCTCAGATAGGCCGAGAAAGTCTTGGAAGAACCGGTCGCGGAAGCAAGCGCATTGCAATGAGCATCGGCGCCTTCGAGGCCGCCTAGATTTGCACCGTCCCCCTTGCCCACACTAGTGATGAAAAACGACATCTCCTCGCCTGCCGATTGCGCGTGTGCGGTCGCCGCGATACAGCAGATTACGAGTGCAACGACCCCATGGGCAGTTTTTCCGTTGGTGAACTTCGACATGTGTGTCTCCCTTTCTGCTGTGTGATCACTGATGCTAGCCGTATGTAACAATCGGGTCCATCCGAGTAACAAATGTATGACACTTTGGTGCCAGCGTTATTCACGACAGCCGGTCGTGCATGACCGACCCTGTGGCCTTATTCATTATTACCTTACTCCTGTCTTACGTGTTAAGTACGGTCGCTCACTTGTTCCCAGGATCATTTGTAACGATTGACTGAGGGTCGCGGCCAAATGACACAAAAAATCGCTCTTTGGTCCATTCCGATATCCATTGCGGTACTGGCCCTAAAACTGTTGGCTTGGTGGCTGACAGGCTCGGTGGTGCTATTGTCGGACGCGATGGAATCTACCGTAAATGTTGTTGCGGCACTGCTGGCGTATTTTGCGGTTCGGATTGCCAACATACCCCCTGACGAAAACCACCCCTTTGGTCACAAAAAAGCCGAGTATCTTTCCGCCGTCGCCGAGGGTGTAATGATTGTGCTGGCGGCGTTCTTGATCATCAGAGAAGCTGTGCTGGCACTCCCAAACCCGCATCTTGAGGATGCGCCGCTGCTTGGAGTCGCCATCAATATCATTGCAACGGGCGTGAATGGCGCATGGGCCTACCTATTGCTCAAAATCGGCAGGCGCGAGGGTTCGCCTGCATTGGAGGCAAGCTCCCGGCACATTTTCACGGATGTCATGACCTCAGTTGGTGTCATCGCAGGTCTGATACTTGCACTTGTCACCGGCTGGCTGATCCTTGATCCGATCCTGGCAATTCTTGTTGCACTGAACATCTTGTGGGAGGGCTGGAAAGTTATTCGGGCGTCCGTCGATGGCCTGATGGATGTGACACTTTCGAACCATGACTTGCAGACTGTTTCCAACGCAATCGAAGCAAATCTCGGCGCAGCCTTAGAGTACCACGACCTCAAAGGGCGCAGATCCGCAAATGTCATCTTCGTGGAGTTTCACCTTGTTGTGGACGGCACCATGCCAGTCAGTGCAGCGCACGATATATGCAATGACATCGAGGAAGAATTGGATCGTTTGTATCCGGGTTCGGTCTTTGTCATTCACCTCGAACCTGATGACGAGTTGAAGGGTGACGGGGTTAGTTCCCACTGAACTGGTCACATGGCTCAGCGAAACTCGCTTGGATTGACTGATCAGACTAAGACGTTCGGCTTGAAATTCGTCAGACCTAAGCCCGATGTGGGAAAGCCGATCCAGACGTAACCTGTCTTCAATGTCACGACGCGTGATGATCAGAATTGGAGGCGAAAATGAAAATTCAAAGAAAGCTGGGTCAACTTCTTAGTACAGCGGCGTTGGCTTCGTTGATTGCGGCGACGCCTTATGTGCCAGCGTTTGATGCCGATGGTCGCCTACATTTTGAACCGTCATATGCCTTTGCCAAGAGCGGCAAGGGGAAAGACGGGGATGGTCGCGACGATGATCGGGATGATGATCGTGACGACGACAGAGATGATGACCGCGACGACAACTCGGGGTCGGGTAATAGCGGCCGTGGTGGTGACCGGGACGATGATCGTGATGACGATAGAGACGATGATCGCGACGACGACCGAGATGATGATCGTGACGACAATTCAGGATCAGGCAAAAGTGGTCGCGACGACGATGATGACGATGACGATGACGATGACGATGATGACTCGAAACGCTCCAATAGAGGCAGCGGAAAGAAGGATCGGTCTCAAGCAGGGGGCAAGCCGTCGGGTTCGGCCGGGATAACAAAGGTCGAAACAAACGCTAACGGGATTGAAGTGCGTTACGCCGACGGAACCAAGGAGGAGATCGAAAACGGGCGGTATGAGAGAAAGAACGCTCAAAACCGAACTGTTGAGGAGCGCCCTGCGACCGGTGCGGACGTCTCAAGGCTTCGGTCTTTGGCGAATGGTATCTCAATCGACAGCGTGCGTTCTGCTGGGCAAGGCGGCACTACTGGAAGTCGGCCCACGAAAATCGAACGCCAAGGCAACAATATCGAAGTGAACTATGCCAATGGTTGGAAAGAGGAGATCGAGTTTGGGCGCTACGAGTTGAAAGACCCGTACAACCGGACTGTTGTTGAAAGAACCGCGACGGCCTCCGATCGCCGGAGGTTGCAGTCGGTTGCCAACTGAACAGCAACTAGTCGATAATCGTTGGCGGCTTCTCTTAACGAGAGGCCGTCATCGTCGTCAAAGAGACCGCAGCTAATCTCCATTGTTCCAAACATCATGTGCAATAAGCGCGGCTTCTACCCGATTTCGCGCATGAAGCTTGGACAGGATTGCCGTCATGTAGTGCTTCACGGTTTTTTCCTGGAGGTCTAACTCGTCAGCGATTTCACGATTACTCAATCCTTTGGCCACACGTCGAAGTATTTCTTCCTCACGATGCGTAAGGTCATCGAGAATGCCGCTGTTAACAGACATGCCGCTGTCAGCGTTGATTTGAAGCAATACCCGCGAAGCCAAGCCCGGAGAAACGAACCCTTCACCCGCAGCGATGGTGCGTAAGGAAGCGGTTAGTTCGCTCGCGGTTACTCCCTTCACAATGTACCCAATTGCGCCCGCCTCCAAGGCGTCCGCGACATCGCTGCTGTTCTCTGAGACCGTCAAGATTGCAATGCTGGGTGGATTTTCCATTGCCGCAATTTTACGTGTCGCGCTTATCCCGCCACCGGGCATAGAGAGGTCAAGAATGGCTATGTCCGGCTGATGCGTGCCGACCAGCGATACTGCCTCGTCAGCGTTGGACCCAGCGGCCAAAACTTCAAAACCATCAGCTTCATCTAACGTGCGTCGCAAACCATCCCTGAATATCGGGTGATCATCAGCTATTACGACAGATGTAGTCATGATGTGCCTAACTTTCTGGGAAAGAGTGTCATAGCAATGGTGGTGCCTTCGCCAGGTCTCGATGCGACTTCGAACCGGCCACCAATACTCTCGACCCGATCTCGCAAGCCCATAAGCCCCTGGCCACCATCGTCTCGCAACGCGGTTTCTTCTGACCTGTCAAATCCAGGTCCGTCGTCTTTGACCTTTACAACTATGCGGTCGTTCTGTGCCTCAGAGATAACCGTGCAGTTGGATGCTGGAGCATACCTCGCGGCATTGGAAAGCGTCTCCTGAAGGAACCGAAAAACGCACAGCTTGTCGGACAATGACAATACTGGAGCCTGGCCACCCAAGAATGAAATATCCGGTCGCAACGGGCTGTGTTCGGCGTGATCCTCTACGGCTCTCTTCACAACATCGACGAGTGAAAGGCTGTCGATATCTGGCGCGGACAGCCCTCGCGATATTGCACGAATTTCAGCCAGAGATTTTTGCAAAGACTGCTGAATTTCCTCTGCCTCTTTAGGTCTTTCGGACTCTTTGGAAAACGCCGCCTCCAGTCTAAGGGCGGCGAGCGACAGGTATTGCGCAGGACCGTCATGTAGCTCGGCACCAAGCTTCTTGAGAAATCGATCTGTTTGCGTGGCATGTCTTTCTGACGCCTCGACCACACGCGAGCGCAGACGGGCATTCTGCTCGGCCATCCTCTCACTTTCTGTCAGGCGCTGTTTGAGAAGAGCTCCCTGTCGTCGAATTGTTTTGTCACCGATTGCGACGATGGAATACAGAACAATAGTACTTGCCAGAAATGCGGAACCGACGACCAACCAACTTGTTCGCCTGGCCTTGGCCAAGTCTAACTCAAGCTGATCAGCTCTTTCGTAGAACTCCGCAACTGCGATGATTTCGCCGGACCAGAGTTCGCGGATGGGGCTGTAAACTTCAAGCAGTGGTATCCCCAATGCCGCCTCGGCGGCGCTCTCGGCATGATCAAGCTCTTCGAAAGAGCCGGATATGTCACCGTTCCACGCCCGCCTTAGATCATCCGTTGGGTTGAAACGGTTTCCAATGATGTCTGTATCCGAGGCATGCGCAATCACACCGCCTTGCTTCCAGAATTTGTAGGAAACGATACGGTCACGCATTGGCTGGGTCATGAAAATCTCGTCCAACGCCAGGCTCGCCTGGTCTGAAAGGCGGTCGCCATGTGCCAATTCCTGACTGAGCGGGGATACTACGCTTTCCATATATAGCGCGGCAGAGTTGGCGGAGTTTTGTACGACTGCGTTCTGGATTCGATTTGACACCCAAACCCCGACGATTGCGGTAGCAATACCCATCACTAAAATGCAGGCCGCAAGAAAGACTCGCGACAACGACCAATTGCCAATCGTCAGGTCAGTTACTTTCTCTCTCATCGTGAAATCGACTATGAACTACAATCTGTTATCGCACCACAGACCTTGGTCTGACGTGATCTGGCTAAATCTCAGATACTTTGATTCCGCCCAGCGGCCAGAGTCAGATATCATCCATCGCTCTCAGTCTTTGGAGCATCAGGCATTGAACGTTTCCGCTATCACAATTGGCCGTAAGCTCACTCAAGGCGTGCTCCAGGCGTCTGAGCTCATCAATCTTGTTTCGAACGGTGGCAATGTGTGCCTCGGCCAGCTCTTTCACTGACCGGCAGTCTTCGGCACTTCCTTCTGACAGCTCCAAAAGCGCCTTTGCGTCTGAGAGAGAAAACCCCAGGTCGCGGCATTTCTTCAAAAATCGAAGTCTTCCAACATCGCTCGCTGAATAGAGGCGACGATTATTCGGAGCTCGTGCGGGTCTTGGTACGATACCTTCGCGTTCATAGTAGCGGATGGTTTCTATGCCGACCCCGGATTGCCGGGAAGCCTCACCTATCGCAATCATGTGAAGTGCCTCCACTTGATCCTGTAGTTACTACAGGAGTTATACGTACTGAATGCCGGCGCCTCAACTCAATCAAATCGCCTACCCAGGGAGCGAAAGATGAAAAAATATGTGACCCTCAGCTACCTGGGATCGGTTTCCGCTCTGGGGGTTGCGACATGCTGTGTTCTTCCAATGGCCATGATGTTGCTCGGCTTGGGTGGCAGTTGGTTGGCGATGTTCGGAAAAATAGCGGCAGCAAGCTACTATGTTCTCGCCATCTCAACAGCGCTGATCGCGGTTTCGTGGTTCGTAGCGCATCGAAACGGGACACTGGCAAATCTGAAATGGTGGCTTGTCGGAAGCACGGCGATCACCGCGCTGGCATGGGTCATCGTGTTCAATGAGGCTCAAATCAACGATTATCTAATCATGCAGATGTGAGACAATGACAAAACAAACTGTGGTGCTGGATAGCACTTTGACCTGTCCTCGGTGTGGGCACGTTGAAATCGAGAAAATGCCAACTGACTCGTGCCAGTGGTTTTATGAATGCAAATCATGCAAGTCAGTTTTGAAGCCTTTAGAAGGCGACTGCTGTGTTTTTTGCTCTTACGCTACCGTTCCGTGCCCGCCAATTCAGTTAGGTGACTGCTGTTGTGGATAAGCGGGCCGCAACCGCGACATCCGAGAAAGATGTTGATTGTCCGTGTTGGCTCGTCCACCAAAGTTTGCAAAGTCTGGTTTCTGCGCATTTCTGTAATTGGGGCATCGCGCAGCATCGGTCAAAGTGGGCTCTGTGCCGCCGTACTCTGCGGTTTGCATGATTGGCTAGTCGCAGCCCATAGCAGTCTTTCGTTCTTGAGGTGAAATTAGGTGCAACTGCCAATCAACTCACCAAAGTTTCAGAAAAACGTCTCCGACCACGGCCTGCGTGATGTCCAGCGTTGGAATTGCCAGTACGAGGATTCCGGTGATGCCCAGAATTAGTGAAACGAAACGCGCCAAACGGAATGTGTGCATCTCGCCGGTCCACCATTCTCGCGAAAGGTAGCTGATGTAGTCGCCATGTGCGTTGAACATGGCATTTCGCATATCAGGTCTATAGCCTGATACCACCGGCTTCTTGCTCCTGAACTCGTCGCGCACTTTCCAAAACAAGGGCAGTCTGGGTTCCCAATGATCGGAATAAACGTGGGTTTCCATGTTCGCAAGCTCATGAACGCTGTAGCGTTCTCCCACCCTTGCGGCAAACTCTATGTCTCCTTTGGCAAGCTCCAAAACCTGTGGTCGAAAGACCTTAAAAATCAAATTGGAAATCAGCAGAAGCAGACTGCCAAAGAAGACCAGTCTCATTTTGACTATGCCAGATAAGAAAAACGGTGTTTCCGCACCCGGTTCAACGCCTGCAATTATCCGAAATGAAGCTATTTCCGCGATTTGGTCATTGAACAGGATCAGATACCCAATGATCGGCACCAAAGCGACGACACGCGTTAAGTCATTGTTGGCAACTCGTTCAACTGATTGCCATTGCATGGGCTTCCAATCAGAATGGAACTTCATTGAAATGCGCTACTCCCTTGCAGCCGTGGTCTCTCAACGACAAAAGAGGCTGTATCCCTCAACGTTTTGAGGACGATACCTCATTGAAAACTTGACGGAAAGCGGCGGTGACTGTCTATTTGAGACATGACATTCAATTTCAAGTTGTAGGCGCATAGATGACTGAAAAGTTGCCAGATTACCTGGCTCAAGGCGAAGCGGCCCGTTTGTTCCCCGTTCTCTCAACCACGTCAAAGGAAGGCCGAACAACATCCATTGTGCTGGCCTGTATGGTTCAGATTGAAGAGCTGGGAGCCGCACTGCTGCAATCAATAGGCCAGAAGCGTGGAAAACGGGCCCAGGTTCATGCCTTCACCGAGGTTGTGTTCAAGAACCAGTCCAAGACAATCAAGGATCGGCCCGACGGACTGATTGTCCTGAAGGTTGGCTCCCGCGAGTGGAAGGCCCTTGTTGAAACTAAAGTTGGGAACAACACACTCGATACTGAGCAAGTCGAAAGATACCGTGCTCTCGCAAAAGAGAATGGCGTCGATTGCGTCATCACAATTTCCAATCAATTCGCGACTACGCCGACCGCGCACCCTGTTGAGGAAGTCAGGAAGAGCAGGTCCAAGATTCCCGTGTATCACTGGTCCTGGATGCATGTGGTCACGACTGCGGAGTTGCTGATCAGCAATGAGCAGGTCGAAGACAAGGACCAACTACTGTTGCTGAATGAGCTTAGGCGCTTCCTCAATCATGAGAGCGCTGGTGTGCAGGGCTTCCATAGGATGCCCAAAGAGTGGGGGGATCTCAACAAACTGGTGTCGTCTGGTGGCGTCATTCCAGCACGGTCGCCAGAGGCGCAGATTGTAATCGACGCTTGGCATCAGGAAACACGTGATCTGTCGCTAATCCTGAGCCGTTTGGTTGAGACATCTGTCAGTGAAAAACTGTCGCGCAAGCACATCAATGATCCGGCGCAGCGGAAAAAGGATGAACTTCTGATGCTTCGCGAACAGCACCAACTGCAATGTACATTGGACGTCCCTGACACGGCCGCCCCTATCGATGTCACCGCAGACCTGAAGCGGCGGTGCGTCGACGTAGGTATGACCATCCGAGCACCTGAAGATAAGAAATCGACAAAAGCCAGGCTGAATTGGCTTCTTCGGCAGATCAAGGTCGACAACATGGATGGACTGTATATTCGCTTGCTTTGGCCTGGTGCCAGCGAGCCGACGCAGCACTTGGTCTCAGAACTCCGGGAAGACATTGATATCTGCCAAGAAGGCAAGGACCATCTGGTAACGCACGGCTTCCACGTTTTCTTATCCAAGCGCCTCGGAGGACGGTTCACACAACAGGCCAACTTCATATCTGACTTGGAAGAAGTCGTTCCTCTGTTTTACGGCGAAGTGGGCGCGAACCTCTCTGTTTGGAAAAAAGCTGCGCCAAGGATCAAGCAGGATAAACCGACCGCTGAAGATGTATCAATAGATGCTATTGCCGAAGATGCGGAGGACTTCGAAGGCTGACACAAGTTGCTACGCAAATTACTTCGATAATGAGTAAGGGCATTTAGGTTTTGGCAGGAAGGCATAAGTGAAGCATTGATGGACCAGATATTACCGGACCAGGAAACACCGTCATTGAATTTCATTAAGGGCGCAGTTGATACCCTCAAAGACGTACAAGATAAATCCAGTTGGGCGAGCTGCTCGGCAATCGTACAGGAACAGGTTTCAGATGCGCTAGGTGCGCGAAACCTCTCTTTTCTGTTCGGTGCTGGCTGCTCTTCACTGATGGAGAAAGACGAGGTACTTGAGGACTTGTTGCCTGCCGAAGAAAAAGGTATCCCAACGATGGCTCCGCTTGCTGCTGGCTTCAAAGGCCTTTTCGGGGGCGAAGCTAAGGCATCCGTTACCAATGAAGAGATTGAAGCCCTAACGAACGTTCTTGGCATTGACCTGAAAGACGAAGCGTTCTCTAAAAACCTCGAACGGCTTTTGGAAGTCCTGCTTGCTACAAAGGTTTTCGCCGACACATCGAACTCATCAGCGATTAAAGCAGCCAAAACGCATTTGGAGAGTGTCATTGGCAAGGTGATCACCTACGTGACGGAAGCCTGCTCCAAGCCAAAACTAGCTGAAAACTCAAACCCTGTCTTCGCCCTGTACCAGAAGTTCTATCAAAGGCTGGTATTGCGTGACCGCACGTTGCCACGCCCTTGGGTGTTCACAACAAACTATGACCTGTTCAGCGAACGGGCAATGGATCGACTAAGCATCCCATATTGCAATGGGTTCAGTGGTTCTGTGGAGCAAAGGCTTAACCCAGCAACATTCCGTTATGCCCTCGCTGAACAACTGGACATTACTTCAAAACGCTGGGCGGCAGTCGATAGCTTCGTTTATCTCTGCAAACTTCATGGTTCGATCAATTGGGTGGAGGATGGGGAAGGCCTCTTTCCTATCCGTGCTCTACAAGATGTTCCGGCAACGGATGCGGACCATCGGGTTATGATTTACCCCACTCCGGCAAAGCAAAACACTTCGTTTGGAGCGCCGTACTCCGATCTGTTTAGAGAGTTCCAGAAACAAGTCGTTCAGGATCAAAGCGTTTTGATCATAGCCGGGTACGGCTTCGGTGACGAACACGTCAACAACCTTGTTTTCCAAGCCCTGACGATACCAGGTTTCCGCCTAGTTATCTTCGGCGACCCGGATTTGAACGAGGTCACAAAAACCTTGGGCAATCTGGAAGACCCTCGCATTTGGTTCATCTGGGGCGAAGGGCCAGAAGGTGGAATGAAAGCTCACTACTTCAAGACCATCGTCGAGCACTTCTTGCCCGCCGGTCCCGGTAACCGGACAGATCATGCTGTTGAAAAAGCGTTGAAAGCGTTTGGCGTTCTGGCTGGCAAAAAGGATGGAGGCGAAGCGGATGCCGGATGATGACAAAGGACGCGTAGTTGGCAAGGTAACCAGCGTTTCCGCCGACCGTTTGGTGGTGGAACTGCACCGGGGAAACGACAACTTTACCGTCGTTGGCTTTGACGATGTGCATTACGTTGCCCGACTTGGTTCATTTATTCTCGTTCCGGTACAGGCTGAATATGTTGTTTGTGAGGTAACAGGGCTTTGGGAAAAAGACCCCCAATCAAACCGACCGGACGACAAAGGGCGCGAAATGGACAAGGCCGCCTCTGCGAAATTCCTCGATCTGGCGCCATTGGGAATGATCCGCGGAGGGGAGACGCGCAAATTTGAGTTTGGGGTATCAGTTTTCCCACCTCTTTACGCTGACGCGCTCTACGCCCGAGATGAAGACTTGGACAAGGTTTTTTATGTCGAAGACACATCCAGAGCTGTTTCACTGAAAGACAGAGAAGGCAACGAGCACCAAGGAACAATTCCTGTTGTCTTGGAGGTAGGAACTTCCGTTGTGTTCAAAGGCTATCCGGTAAAGGTAAAGGTTGGCGAGTATTTTGGGGGCCATAGCGCAGTTCTCGGCAACACGGGGAGCGGCAAATCCTGCACCGTAGCCAGTATTCTACAGTCACTATTTGAGCGACCTGAAGAATTCGCGGCTCGTGGTGCGTCCTTTGTTCTGTTTGATGTTAACGGAGAGTACCGTCCAGCATTCTCCAAGCTGCCCGAGAAAATTCAACGCCTGTACCTACGAGCCAATACCGGTGATCTTGCTGAAGGTTTGGAGCAAATTTCTGAAGGCGAAACTGTGAGCCAGTTTCGACTGCCTCACTGGTTCATGTCGGTTGAAGAATGGGAATTGTTGTTGCGGGCCAGCGAACGCACTCAGCAACCTGTTCTTCGGATGGCACTTGCGTTTTCTTCCATACTTGCAGAGGACGGCGAAGAAAGCCTGAAAACCAGAAACCATATCAACGCTATGAGTGTGAAGGAATGCCTCCATGGCACCGGCGGTGACTCCCCGGTCTCTAAGCGCCAAAAGGCTTGGATGGTTCTGAACACTTTTGGAACCGATGATCTGAATGCATCCGTGTTGAGTGAGTACAATTGGAATCCAAAGTTTGGAAACTTCCCGGAGCAGGGTGATTGGGAACGCAGATTCATCGACCACCTAGAATCATTTATCCAAGATGACGTCGTATTTCCGAAATACGAGAACAAACCGTTCCGCTTTGATGTGTTGGCGGAATGTTTGGATTTGGCTCTTCTCTATCAAGAGGCACACGGGAACCGGCAAATTCGAGACCACTGCTCGCAGATGATCACGCGATTCAAATGGGTTGCTGAGCGCGAAGAGTTCTCCTTTCTGCGATACGATCCAAAAGGACTGACGTCAGAAGAAGCGGCACCGAACACGTTCATTGAGTGGTTGATTGGCCTTTCAAGGGCCGGTGAAGCAGTCGCCAAGTCCGCGCAGATCACTATAATTGATTTAAATGACGCCGCCGACGAGGTTGTTGAAATCGCGGCTGCTGTCATCGCGCGAATGGTGTTCGAAAAGCTGAAGCGAGCCACACCGCGCAATCGGTATCCCGTGCACATGGTTTTGGAAGAGGCGCATAGGTACATCGCACAAAAACCCACCCGGTATGCTATTGATGCAAGCCGCATCTTTGAGAGGATCGCCAAGGAAGGCCGTAAGTACGGCGTTTTCCTTCTGGCGGCATCACAACGGCCAAGTGAGCTTTCGCGAACCGTCCTGTCGCAGTGCAGTAACTTTGTAGTGCACCGCATACAGAACCCAGATGACCTGGCGCACATCAGGCAGATGACTCCATTTATCTCGGAAAACGTAATGAAGCGCCTCCCGTCGTTGCCAAAGCAGCATGCATTGATTTTCGGGAACGCGGTGAACATCCCAACCACATTCAAGGTTCGCACGGTAAATCCCGCACCCGATAGTGATGATACAGAAATTGGGAAGCTTTGGTTTCAACCTGACAACTTCAAAGTTGGGA
Organism: Ruegeria atlantica; assembly: GCF_947495585.1. Taxonomy (GTDB): domain Bacteria; phylum Pseudomonadota; class Alphaproteobacteria; order Rhodobacterales; family Rhodobacteraceae; genus Ruegeria; species Ruegeria atlantica_G. Next base: position 30,502 of record NZ_CANLZK010000012.1, read on the forward strand.
TTTGTTAACGGCTGCTTTGACGCGCTGCACCGCAGCAACATATCCAAAATATTTGTGACGGTTGAGGTCCAATTAGATGGCTTTGCAAAGTTCGCTTTCTGCGCCTTGCTGCCGTTCGTGCTGCTCCGCGCTGCAAACGCAGCGAACAGCAGCTCGGTGGCCCTCACCACAACTTTGCGAGACGCCGATTGAGTTGTCAGAAACTCTTGTTCCAAAGAAGGCGACGAGACCCCGGCTGAACTTGTGGATAGATATTATGGCAGATTCAAAAACAATGGTGCGCCGGTTCGAATCCGCAAGGTAGCTTCGCGCCATACGTCACCATACGTCAGTAATTTTCTCGTAAGTGCTTGATTTTAAATGATTTATGGTGCCCCCACACGGACTCGAACCGCGGACCTACTGATTACAAATCAGTTGCTCTACCAGCTGAGCTATAGGGGCGCTGGGTGTCGATTACTTTCTCTTTTAACGGACTGCAAGCCTCAATTTTCATCCAAACTTAGTGAATTTGGATTTTCCTTATGATGCGGCCGATCACCTTTGAGTGGGGGGTGAGGATTTGACTGTCCCCGGCACAGCCTGTAACTCAACAGGCAGGTTCAGGAATGCAAGGACTAGAACCAAACATGCAGGTTGCCATTCACGCAGGCGCGGCTTTTACCGATGAAGGGCGGCTGCTCAGGTCGTTGCAAGCCAACCGGGACATACTAACCCAAGATGGTGTGGCTTTCTTTGGTCCGCGCCGTTACCGGCAAGTGTTCAAACCAGCATTTCAGGCCTTGAATACGCGCCCCCCATTGCCGGACGAGATTGAAAGCATTCGGGACAACCTGCCAATCCAACCAAAGGTAAAGCGCGCCATTTTCACCAGTGAAGACTTCATTGGTGAAAAAGACGTGGTACTTGCCGATGGGCAGTTCTATCCTTCTGCGGGCAAACGCTTATCTGTTCTGGAAGAGTCCTTTAGAGATTGTCAGTTGGAGTTGTTTCTGGCGCTCAGGAATCCAGGTAGCTTTGTCCCGAAACATCTGATGTCTTTACCGGAACAGTCGCGCGAGGACGTGGTTCGAAACAATGATCTAAGTCACCTCAGCTGGGTTGAAATGATCAAAGATGTTCGCGACTTTGCCCCCGGGGTGCAGATCACCCTGTGGTGCAATGAGGACATTCCGCTCATGTGGGGGGATATCGTGCGCAGCGTCGGCGGGCTTGCTACAGACGCTACGATCAAAGGTGAGTATGACCTGCTGATCTCTTTGCTGACCGAAGAAGGTCAATCACAAGCGCAGGCGATTCTGGACCAGGTTTCGACGCTTTCACAGGCTGAGACCCGAGACATTCTTGCAGATATTCTGGCGAACCATGCTCAACTGGACAAAATGGAAGAAGAACTGGAACTACCTGGCTGGAGCGATGAGATCATCGACGCATTTTCCGAACTGTACGAGCAGGATCTGGCCGGGTTGGAAACGATGGCCGGGGTGAAGGTTCTGAAACCCTGACCCCAGGCGCGGCTCACATGCCCAACGCTTCCTTATACATTTCAAGTACCGCCTCTTCTTCGGCGATATCGTCCTTGTCGCGTTTGCGCAGCGCGATGACCTTGCGCATCACTTTTGTGTCGTAACCGCGGGCTTTGGCTTCGGCCATGACCTCTTTCTGCTGCTCCGCCAGATCCTTTTTCTCGGCATCCAGGCGTTCGATCCGTTCCACGAACTGACGCAGCTCGCCCGCTGTTACACGGTAGTTGGCGGCGGCCTGATCTTCGGTCACGTCTTCCATATTCATCTCTCCAAAAGGCTGCAATCTGATGCATTAGCAACGGCAGTTAGCCGGATACCTTGCCGCCGCGTGGGCTGCAAGCATCCAATCCTCGATGGGCTTGTGCGCGGTCGGTCGATCCGCTAAGCGCAATCAGGATTTGCGCAAAAATGTGGGGAACCATGTTCGAATTCATCACCTGGGGCGGTGCCGCCCTGTCACTAGCTGGCCTGCTGGGTCTGGTTTGGTGTATCTTGCGTGTGATGAAAGCGCGCAAATCCGGCCTGTCGGACGATGAATTGCGCGCCGCTGTTCAAAGCGTCCTGCCGTGGAATCTGGCTTCGCTTTTTCTTTCTGTGATTGGCCTGATGCTGGTGATCCTGGGAATCTCGTTCGGCTGATACTTCGCCTCAGACCGGCATATTGTCGAACTGCGCCTCTATGGCATCTTCGCACAAAGCCGCATCCAGGTGACGCAGGCGCGATGGCACGTGCATGCCTTCCTGACGCATCCGATCAATCACTTTGGTTACACTGGGCTGAAGCGCAAGCCGGGTCTCAAAACAGGCATTCTGCAGCTTTTGCTCCAGGTGTTCGGCTTCGGAATACAAACTTTTTGCAGACATTTTATTCCTCCCAATTTCTATCACTGTCGCCGATATAGGTAACGGATTTAAGACCTGGTTATCGTGGCGAACAAACGCGCGGAAAACTGCCTGTCGCCCACCCTGTATCGGCAACCTAAGGCAGAATGATTAAATTCTAATCGGATTTGGATTAACTTGCCTTGACACGCATCAAATCAAAGAATGCCGGTTGCATCATATTCTGAAAAACATATATGATAAACTGCGCGCTGACGGAGAGCCAGATGACACCAATTGTGAAAGCGTTTTTCGACCCTGAAACCAATACGGTCTCGTACCTTGTGCAAGAACCCGAAGGGACGGCCTGCGCAATTGTCGACAGTGTTCTGGACTTCGATCACGCCTCGGGCCGAACGAAAACCAGCTCGGCGGATCAGATCGTCGCTTATGTTCGCGACAATGAGCTAAGGGTCGAGTGGATTCTGGAAAGCCATGTGCATGCCGACCACCTTTCGGCGGCACCCTATCTGCAACAGGAACTGGGCGGAAAGATCGGTATCGGTGAACAGATCGTGACGATCCAGGAAACCTTTGGGAAAATCTTCAATGAAGGGACTGAGTTTCAGCGCGACGGCAGTCAGTTCGATGCTTTGTTCCGCGATGGCGACAGCTTCCATGTTGGGCAGATGCGTGGCGATGTTTTCCACACGCCTGGCCATACGCCCGCCTGCATGACATATGTGATCGGAGACGCGGCATTTGTCGGTGACACGCTGTTCATGCCGGATTTCGGCACCGCGCGATGCGATTTTCCCGGTGGGTCTTCGGAAATGCTGTTCGAGTCGATCCAGAAGATCCTGGCCCTGCCGGATGAGACGCGCATCTTTGTTGGCCATGACTACAAAGCTCCTGGGCGTGATGAATTTGCCTGGGAGACCACTGTCGGAGAGCAAAAAGCCCTGAACGTCCATATCGGACAAGGCAAATCAATCGAGGAATTTGTCGAGATGCGTGATGCCCGCGATGCGACCCTGCCCATGCCGCGCCTGATCCTGCCGTCCCTGCAGGTCAATATGCGGGCCGGACAGATGCCGCCTGCGGACGAACAGGGCGACGTATTCCTGAAGGTGCCGATCAACAAGTTGTGACGCAGACCCATCAAGCGAACTGAGGATAACGAATGTACATTGAATGGATTTGGGGGCTTGCCGGTGGCCTGCTGATCGGCCTGGGCGCCGCAGTCTACCTTCTGGGCAATGGGCGCATCATGGGCGCCAGTGGGATTCTAGGCGGGCTGGTTGATGGCAGTGACCGCACGTTAGAACGCCTAAGTTTCATCGCAGGCGTCATCGCGACACCGCTTGTTTTGAGCCCCCTGCTCTCTTCTGCGCCCATGACACATCTGACCGACAATTTCGCAGTGATCGTCATCGCCGGCCTTTTGGTTGGCGCAGGAACGCGCATTGCCAATGGATGCACCTCGGGGCACGGGGTATGTGGTATTTCTCGATTCTCCGTCAGGGGCATCATCGCGACGTTGATCTATATCGGCGCAGGTGGGGCAACAATTGCCCTGATGCGCCATGTATGGGGGCTGATTTGATGCGGGTTCTCGTATCAATGCTGGCTGGATCTCTGTTTGGTGCCGGCCTTTTGATCTCGGGCATGACCGATACCACCAAGGTTCAGGGGTGGTTGGATGTGTTCGGGAACTGGGATCCCACCCTGGCATTTGTGATGGGCGGCGCGATCCTGCCGATGCTCATCGCGTGGAGAATGACGGCCCACCGCAGGCCGCTGACCGGTGGTCAGTTTCCTAAGATGAGCCCGCCCGAGTTGGACCGTCGCCTGATTATCGGTTCCGTGATGTTTGGCATGGGCTGGGGCTTGTCCGGGCTTTGTCCTGGACCTGCCATCGCGTCCATAACCTATGGCGGCCTTGGCGGCCTCGTGTTTCTGGCTGCGATGATCACAGGAATGTTTGCGGCGCCCGGGCTTGGTGCACAACTGGACAGATCCGCAAACGCGGCCTAAGCAATTGCCATGGAGATTCGACCAATAACCCCCCGCTATGCCGTCTCGCCCCAAATCACGGTCGAGGACGTCCCAGCCATCGCCGCAGCTGGTTTCGTTAAGGTCATCTGCAACCGTCCCAATACGGAAGTTCCACCAACCATGCAGTCGGATGCAATCGGACAGGCCGTCCGGGCAGCCGGGATGGAATATGAGGTTCTGGAACTGACCCACCAGACCATGACGCCTGGCAATGTTGCCCTGCAACGAGAATTGGCTGAAAGCTGCTCTGGCCCCGTCTTAGCCTATTGCGCGTCGGGCACGCGCTGCTCGGTGGTTTGGGCTTTGGGTCAGTGCGACCACATGAGCGCGGATGAGATCCTCGAGGCCACAACCAAGGCAGGTTACGTGCTGGACAACCTGCGCCCCGCGCTGGAGCATATGCGCGGTTCTGACGGCTAAGGACCTTTGGCGCTCAGGTCAGGTTGGATCGGGAACGTCGTCCAATCCCGTCAGACCTGCCAGTTGCGAAATCTCGGCCGCCATCTGATCCGGGCTACCAAAGCCCAGATCGCCCTCCAATTCGTTCAATGCCACTTCATCTATCGGTACGACCTCATGCGCGGGATCGATTGGCATCGGATCTTTCAGAGTGTCCGGAACTGGCGCGCTGCTTCGCGCTTCCAGAAACTCGGGCATTTCAGCTTGCTCCAACGCCCCAGCCGAAGCACATTCGTTCAACCGTACTGCGCGCATTCCTCCGCATTGTCCCAAACGTCCAATTGCAGCCCGCGTTCGACCAATTGTCAGGATTTCCGCACGATCTAGCCGTGATCCGGTCAACGGTAGAACGTCCCCAACTGACAGCCCGGACAGGGTTACCAATGGCACTGACATCCTGCCGATCACCGTATTCAATTCGGCCCGGACAACCCCCGACGCTTGCTCAAGCTTCGGGCCGGCAGCAACTTGAATTTCATCATCGACCTCCTGCTCTGACGGTGTATCGGGCAACAGGACTGTGATCTGCCCCTGTCGCAGCCCACCGCCAAGTTCTACCGTCAGGTCAAACACGCGATATGCGTCTTCGACCATAGCCAACGACAATGAACGCAGATCCGCCATCCGCGCCCGGAATTCATAACCGGTAAGACTGGATTGATCGGCGGCTGTATCGACCAGCGCGACGGCCCTGGTCAAAGCGTCTTCAACCAGCGGCGCCACCATTGCTGCATCCGTATCTGTGTACTCCCGTGCTGTTGGCGGGTTCGGCATAACTTCACCAATTGTCTGCACTTGCACGATCGCTGACACGACCCCCATATCCACGCAAATCGCAGCGGACATCCCGTCCGCGTTGCCCAGGCGCAACAGCATCCAGTCCGCATCAACCACCTCAGCCAGCGTGTTCTGGGCTTTGAAAGACTGCCTTGCACCGATCACCGATAACGGCAGCTGGAACCGATCCCCTGCCGTTCGCGCAAAGGCCAGTCGAAGGGCACGAAGAACGGAACGCGGCTTTTCACCTTGCTCTTCTTGTCCCGCTGAAAGTTTGCGCGCCAAAGCTGTGCTGACAGACTGCGTCATGCCCGATACCGATTTGAGTTTCTGAACCTGGTATCCGGTCTAACCCGAGGCGGGTTACCAATGTCTTTATGCTCGTATCATTGCGCAGCTTGCCGGTGCGCCAGCGGAAGGCGGACCCGAAAGGCCGCGCCGCCCTGGCCGGGAAGATAACTGATCTCGCCGCCAAGACGCTGCATGATCTCGCGGCAGATCGCCAGACCCAGACCAGCGCCACCCGCCTTGTCCCCACCGACACGGGCAAACTTTTCGAACACCATCGATTGCGCTTCGGGTGGGATGCCACTGCCGTTATCGGTGAAATCAATGACGACCTGGCCCCCGACATCATGGGCCGAGATGGTCAGAACGGGTTCATCCGCGTCGCAGTATTTCTGTGCGTTCGAAATCAGATTGATAAAGACCTGCCCTAACCGATCAAGATCAGTGTTCAGCGGAATACGCTCGGACGGTCGCGCGCGGCGAATCCTAAGTTTTGGGTGCGACCCCGCCAATGCGCTTGAGACCGCCCGATCCAGGATCGAACCAAGGGTATCCCCACCCATATTCAGGCTCACACGACCGCTTTCCAGAACGCTCAGGTCCAGCAAATCATCCAGCAGGCGTGTCAGCCGCAGGGCCTCATCATGGATGATCGCGGCATAGCGCGTTTGTTCTTCGGCACTCAGACCATCCGTATCGCGCATGATCTCGGAAAAGGCCCGGATTGAGGTCATCGGCGTCCGCAATTCATGGCTGACCTGACTGAGGAACCCGTCTTTTTGTTCGGAGATCTGCGTCAGCTTGGTATTCGCTTCTCGCAGTTGGCGCGCGGTTCGGCTGAGCTCGGCAGATTTGGCCTCAAGCTGGCTGGAATACTCCAACAGTTCCGCTGACTCGTCAGCCACCGCAAGCAAGTCCTCAACCGATACGGACGATCCACCGACAATCTGCCCGATCATCGCATGTGCCGTGGCCGCGCCGACCGAGCCGCTGAGTTCACGTTCCAGTCTTTCCAGAAACCCCGGCGTGGGTTCCGGCAGGCTGGTCCGTCCACCCTGTGCTTCAGCCTCGCGCTGAAAGAACTCCTGCGCCGGGCCAGAGCCCAGAATGCGCTGTGTCATGATCATCAGGTCTTCGCTTTGCGCCACCGACCCGGTCCAACCAGCCGGTGAGACCGAATGGTCAAAGACGTTGACGAACTGCGCGCCCTGAAGACGCTCCAACGGGCTGGGAAAGCTCAACAATGACGCGGCGCAGAACGCAGCCGTATTCAATGCCAACGACCACATGACCGAGTGGACCATGGGGTCCATGCCTTCGATCCCGAACAGGGCCCGTGGACGCAGCCAGCCCCACCCGAAGGGGCCGTTCTGCAGTACCGAGTCGGGCATTATTGCGCCCCCCATCCCCGGCAATAGCAAAGTATAAATCCACAACACGAACCCAACCGTCAGACCAACCAACGCCCCGGTTCGCGTGGCCCCGCGCCAGAACAATCCACCGACCAGCGCTGGCAGGATCTGGGAAATGCCCGCAAAGGCCACCAGCCCGATCGACGCCAGAGCCGCCCCACCGCCCGACAAGCGGTAATAGTAGTAACCCAGCGCCATGATGACCGCGATGGACACGCGTCGCGCCATCAGTACCACGTTGCGCACGTCACCCGAGACAGATCCCGCCCCCCCTTGCGTGCTTAGCCAGATCGGCATGACCAGATGGTTCGACACCATGGTCGACAGCGCCATTGCCGTCACGATGACCATAGACGTGGCCGAGGAAAACCCGCCGATAAACGACAGCATCGCCAGCCAGTCGTTCCCCTGCGACAAGGGCACCGTCAGCACGAACAGGTCGGGGTTCGAGCCTTCGGGCATCAAATCCAGACCCACGACGGCGATGGGCACCACAAATAGGCTCATCAACAGCAGATATAGCGGGAAAGCCCAGGCAGCGGTTCTCAGATGCCCCTCATCCGCATTTTCAACGACCATCACCTGAAACATCCGCGGTAAACAGATGAAAGCGGCGGCCGAGAGGAAAATGAAGGTCGTCCAACGTCCGGCATCCACATTCCATTGCCCAATCTCCGAGGCATCGATGCGATCCATCATCGGGCCGATCCCACCCGCAACGCCCCAAACCACGAAGACACCAACCGCAAGCAAGGCAAACAGTTTGACGACCGATTCCAACGCAATGGCGGTGACCACGCCGTGGTGACGCTCATTCGCGTCCAGATTTCGAGTGCCAAATAGGATAGCAAATACCGCCAGGCCCGCAGCTACCCAAAACACACTGGAACCTTCTCGGTAGAGGCCCGAGGGATCAGCCTCGGCAAAGATGGAAAAAGACAGTGTAATGGATTGCAGCTGCAACGCGATGTACGGCGTTCCACCCAAAACGGCCAGAATGGTCACGCAAATGGCCAGCGTGTTGGATTTTCCGTATCGCGAGGAAATCAAGTCTGCGATGGATGTTACCCGCTGGGTGCGTCCGACCCGAACGAGCTTGCGCAGACCCCACCACCAGCTGAGCATCACCAGCGTTGGCCCAAGGTAGATCGTAACAAATTCCAACCCGGACCGCGCAGCATTTCCGACCGCGCCGTAAAAGGTCCAAGCCGTGCAATAAATCGACAGCGACAAGGTATAAATCAGCGGAGACCGCAACCACGCCCCTCGGCCAGCGGCCGCCATCCGGTCAGCGGCAAAAGCCACCCCGAACAACAGAACGACATAGCCGAGGCAAACCAGGATCAGAACGTTTAGTGTGGCCATCAATCCGACTCTGCCTCGGCATCGTCACTTACAACCATTCGTCTGGCTGCAAATCCAAAGATCAGACTGATTATGATCAGCAAAGCCCAGCACGTGAAGATATACAGAATTGCTGAAGACAGCGGCACACCATCATCAGATGAGCCTTGGCTTGGCCAGAGCAGCGGAATGGCAACCAGAGCAGCCCCCAGAATGGGCAAAAGACGCGCGGCATCCATCAACCTGCGGCGGCGATAACTCTGACGCTCGAGAAATAGCGAAGGCCGGACCCCTTGGGGTTTACGATCTTCGCCCGAGTTCATGACCGCGTTGCCTGCGCGTGCAGGTCTCGCACCGCTGTCAGCACTTCGGCGTTGGAAAACGGTTTGGTCATAAAGCGGCTGACCCCGGCATTTTCAGCCATTTCCCGGTCGCGCGATTGCCCGCGCGCAGTCAGCATCAAAACGGGCAAATGCTGCATGCCCTCAAGCTCGCGCAGGTTGCGCAAAATCTCCATCCCGCTTTTGCCAGGCAGCATAACGTCTAGTATGACCAGATCAGGGTTTGCGCCCTGGATGACTTCTATCGCATCTGACCCTTCTGCGTGCGTTTCAACGTGCCATCCCTCGCGGGTCAGCAAAAATCGAATGGCCTCAGCGATGTTGGGCTCATCTTCAATTAACAGAACCTTACGGCTCATATGTTCCATTCCTCCCCATGACAGGTTCTGTCCGTGAACCTGTCGGCGTCAGCTTAAGCCTTCTGTCAGGAAACTGTCAAAAACCTTCGCTCAAAATCGACGGCTCACGGCGCGATGCACAGGCGTCATTCGGGCAAACCCGGCAGCTTGGACCGACCCGGGTCGCGGATTGCGCGCTAGGTGCCCCCTCTTCCACCGCTCGGACAAGCATGACTGAATGATAGGCTGGCGCATCGTCATATCCTGAAACCGCCTGCGGCCACGCGTAGGCATAGCAGTCGAACTCGGCCGCTGTTCGGCCCAATTGCACAACACGTTTGCGGATCGGAACCAATGGTCTGTTCAGCGCCTGAAAGATGGGCCAAAACGGGCAGGCTTCGCCAAAGCGTGGCATGGCGAAACCCGGCACGGATTTACTGAACAGGATACTGCCGGACGCGTCACAGACCACCAACCCGGTCGGCCGCCCCAGATATCCTTCGGGCAATGTCGCCAGCCGCCGCAGGACTGTCGGGATATCTACTGAAAACCGTGCCGCCAGAGCCAGCGGATCAGGCTCGGCCTCGGTCAGAGCCTTCTGCACGTCGTCCAGAGGCATGGCTCTGACATCTGCGGCGTAGGTATCCAGATATCCCTTGGTCACAGTCCGCGCTGCCGCCGATTCAATCGCGCTCAGGTCAATGTCCGCACCGCTTCCGCCGGCTTCGATCTGCGGGAAATGGTGGCTGCTGGCCTGAAAAAAAGCCTCAGCATCCTCCGAGGGTACACCGCGACGGTCATCGGCCGCATCAGAATCATCCAAATATGCCACCAGAGACTTGGAACTGTCAGCTAGCCTTTCAGCATCCTGGTGCAGGTTGCGGTGAAACCGATCGCGCCACTCGGGCTCGATTTCCTGCGTGTCGGCCAGAATCGCCGCCGTTGAACGAATGGCAGCGGCCGTGGACAGCACCTCGTGCATCGACGCGGCAAGATGTGGATCATGCGTCAACCGATCGGACAGGGTTTCGACCGTGCGCTCAAGCGAGACGACCCGGCGGTGCATCTGCGCCAGAACTCCGGCCCATCCGGGAAACCGGCCTGCGAACTCTTCCAGCGCATCCACTTCGGCCTGCTGTCCAACCGCATCTGCAGCAGCCTCGCGCAGCGCCGAAATCAGCGTAGCCTCAATCCCTTGAGTGAGCAGCGAAGGCTCAACAGACAGGGCATTGGCGATGTCCACCAGCAGCTTGCCCCCGATCCGGCGGCGATTGTGTTCGATCAGATTCAAGTAAGACGCCGAGATCCCGACCTGCCGCGCAAGCTCGGCCTGCCGCAAACCTGAGATTTGGCGTCGCTCGCGAATGCGGCTACCCGTCAGCGTGTCGCGCATGTTCCATCACCCAATTCGATCCATTCTTTTCAAAACTCCTATTAAATTTCTAATGCTTAACGGCCAATTTTCATAGCCCATTTACAGCATTCACAACTGTGGTTACGGATGGGCCTTACCTTCCACCCCAGCAATCGGTGCCCAATCTGCCAAATCTGCATCCACCCTCTTCTAATTTTCCCGAATTCCTTGCACGATAGCCGGATGAGCGATCCAGCTTTCGAATATGCCCCCATCGGATTGGTCGAGTTGGAAAACCGCATCATCCGACGCTGCAATCTGCAATTTGCCCGCACCTTTGGCGGCGAGGAATCAGAGTACCGCAATATGCCTCTGCTGCACCTCTACCCGTCGGTCGCGGATTGGGAGAGGATCGGACAGCGCGGCCTGAAAGCGATGCAGGACACAGGATATTACACAGACGAACGGGTCATGCGCCGACGCGACGGGGACTTGTTCTGGTGCCGTGCACGCGGACGATCCCTGACACCGGACGACCCGTTTCGCCATGGCATCTGGAGCTTTTCCGACATCTCAGAAGACCGCCCGCTGGTCGAACTGACAACCCGCGAACGCGAAGTTGCAATCATGTCCTGCCGTGGTTTGTCCGCCAAGGAAATCGGCGTCGAGCTGGGGCTGAGTTATCGCACGATCGAGGCTTACCGCGCCCGTTTGCTAGAGAAGTTCGGCGCGCGCAAACTACCGGAACTTGTGGCAAAACTCTCAGGCATGCCCCTTTAATCCGTTTCCCCCCGAAATATTGGGTAAAACCCCCATCTGACATGCCGAGACTGCGCTTTTCATGACCGTCCGCTTAGCTTATAACGCTGCGTAATCAGACCAAAGCCCGCGAGAACAGACGGGCCAAAGGGGAACCGTCGAGGACACTCATGACAGATACCAAACACGAAGCGGATGTGGCATTCATCAAGGCACTGGCCGAACTGCTGCGCGAAAATGACCTGACCGAACTGGAAGTCATGCGCGAATATGGTGACGACGACAGTTTGAATGTCCGCGTCAGCCGTATGTCGCAGGTCGCGCCCGCCCCTGTTCAGATGGCCGTACCGGCAGCGGCACCAGCACCCGTAGCAGCAGCCGCTGCACCTGTCGAAGCTCCGGCGGCACAGGAAGATCCGGCCAGCCACCCGGGCGCTGTCACCTCGCCCATGGTAGGAACCGTTTATATGCAGCCCGAACCGGGCGCACCTTCCTTCATCAGCGTCGGCGCATCGGTGTCCGAAGGCGACACTCTGCTGATTGTCGAAGCGATGAAAACCATGAACCACATTCACGCGCCCAAATCCGGAACCATCAAACGCATTCTGGTCGGTGACGGTGATGCGGTGGAATTCGGCACCCCTCTGGTCATCGTTGAGTAAGGCGGTCCCATGTTCGACAAGATCCTGATTGCTAACCGAGGCGAGATCGCCCTGCGGGTCATCCGCGCTGCCCGCGAGATGGGGATTAAGACGGTCGCCGTCCACTCCACCGCCGATAGCGACGCGATGCATGTGCGCATGGCGGACGAATCGGTCTGCATCGGCCCTCCGCCCAGCCCGCAAAGCTACTTGTCGGTGCCTGCGATCATCTCGGCGTGTGAAATTACTGGCGCACAGGCGATCCACCCCGGCTATGGTTTCCTGTCCGAGAATGCCGAATTCGTGCAGATCGTCGAAGATCACGGCATCACCTTTATCGGCCCCACCGCCGAGCACATCCGCGTCATGGGCGACAAGATCACCGCCAAGGACACGATGAAAGCGCTGGGTGTGCCTTGCGTTCCGGGTTCGGACGGCGGCGTGCCAGACCTGGAGACCGCCAAGAAAATCGGCGAGGAATTTGGTTATCCCGTCATCATCAAAGCCACCGCTGGCGGCGGCGGTCGCGGTATGAAAGTCGCGATGAGCGCGGATGAGATGGAAAGCGCATTTATGACCGCACGTGCCGAGGGCAAAGCCGCCTTTGGCAATGACGAGGTCTATATCGAGAAATACCTGACGACGCCCCGCCATATCGAGATCCAGGTCTTTGGTGACGGCAAGGGCAAGGCTGTGCATCTGGGCGAACGCGACTGCTCGCTGCAGCGCCGCCACCAGAAGGTGTTTGAAGAGGCACCCGGCCCCAGCATCAGCCCGGAAGAGCGCGCCAAGATCGGTAAAGTCTGCGCGGACGCCGTGGCCAAGATCAACTATATTGGCGCCGGAACCATCGAGTTCTTGTATGAGAACGGCGAGTTCTACTTCATCGAGATGAACACCCGCCTGCAGGTAGAACACCCGGTGACCGAGGGCATCTTTGGCGTCGATTTGGTGCGCGAACAAATTCTCGTCGCAGCTGGCGAACCGATGTCGTTTGGTCAGGACGATCTTGTGATCAACGGCCACGCCATTGAGGTCCGGATCAATGCAGAAAAGCTGCCGAACTTCTCACCCTGCCCGGGTAGGATCTCGGCCTTTCATGCCCCCGGCGGTCTGGGTGTGCGGATGGATTCGGCGCTGTATGATGGGTATTCGATTCCACCCTATTACGACTCGCTGATTGCCAAGTTGATCGTGCATGGCCGTGATCGGGCCGAGGCGCTGGCACGGCTAGATCGCGCATTGGGCGAACTGATCGTGGACGGTATCGATACAACCGTGCCGCTGTTCCATGCATTGCTGCAAGAGCCGGAAATCCACAACGGTGATTACAACATTCACTGGCTGGAACACTGGCTTGCGGCGAATATGGCCCAATAAAACCAAGCGACCAGAGGGCACTTGCGCTCTGGTCCCCGGGTATCGCGCATGAGCCTGACCCCTGAACTTTTGCTACACGGCTATTCCATTGGAATTTTCCCGATGGCCGAACACCGCGATGACCCGGAACTGTTTTGGGTCGATCCCAAATTTCGTGGCGTTTTTCCGTTAGATGGCTTTCATATCTCGCGCAGCCTCGCACGCCGCATTCGAAAGTCCGGCTTTTCCATCAGCATCAACCGCGATTTTTCCGGAGTGGTCGATGGCTGCGCTGATCGGGCAGACACCTGGATCAATGCAGAATTGCGCCACCTTTATCAACAACTCCACCTCGCGGACCGGGCCCATTCGCTGGAGGTCTGGGATGAGGACGCACTGGTCGGCGGCGTTTATGGCGTTACACTGGGTGCGGCGTTTTTCGGCGAAAGCATGTTTTCCCGTCGAAAGGATGCTTCGAAAATCGCGCTGGCCTATCTCGTGGATCGCTTGCGCCAAACCGGATTTCGCTTGTTTGATACCCAGTTTCTGACCGCTCATCTGGCGTCTCTGGGAGCGATCGAGATTCCGCGTACGCAATATCGGAACACACTTGAAGAGGCGATCAATGCCAGTGCGGATTTCGCAGCAGACGTGCCTCAGTCGCCCGATGCAGTAATACAGCGCATCACCCAGACGTCATAACGCGCATGGTCCAGCGCGTTCAATGCGGGCGACGTGGCAATCATCCAGCCGTCAAACAGTTGATCTGTCCTGCCTTTTTCCCAGATCGTCAGATAGGCGAACGCATCACCGGTCGGGTTGTCCGCTGGATAGCGACAATCGCCCAAGGCCACATCCAACCCAAAAACCGGCAGTGTCTGACCATTCCGCATTTCAACATCGACGGTCTGACCGCTGACCTTGTCCAGACCACGCAGCATTGCGCCTGGACCGGATTGGGCTTTTTGCTGGGCCGTGGCCCCCGTCGCGACCAGCAACGCTGCAATCAGGGCAAATCGCTTCATTCGCTTCCGTCCCCGGCCACAAACTTGACCAGCAGGGAAATCAGACTGACGGCACCTTGCGTATCTTCGACCTGATCGCCCGCTTCAAAGTAGAACGGCGAACCACCCGGCATAACCTCGACAAAGTTGCCGCCCAGCAGCCCTTCGGATGAGATGACAATCGCGCTGTCGTCCGGCACCAGAATTCCGTCAGAGATCGAGAAGGTGGTATCGGCGCGATAGGTTTCGGGATTCAGGTCTACACCGGTTACAGTGCCAATCTTGACACCAGCAAGGCGTACGTCGGTGCCGACGCCTACCCCTTCCAAGGAACGGAAAGAGGCGCCCAGTTCATAGCCGCCACTGCTTTGCGACAGGCCGGTGGATTGGCTGGCGTAAACGCCAAATGCGACGGCACAGGCTAAGACGACCCCACCGACCAGAACTTCGGTTGCATTATAACTCGACATTGCTCGCCTCGTGTTATTCCGGGCTCCAGGCCTCGTAGTCCTTACGCTCGACCGGGTCCGGGCGGCGCAAAGAACCTGCTGGTGCATAAGCCAAAGCAGAGCCTGTCAGATTTTCCTGATGCGGTTTTTCCCAGGATTTGTGTTTCAGCGGTTTGTCCGTCGGCGGCTCATCCCAGGTGCGGTGCAGCCAGCCATGCCAATCTGGATCAACCCGGCTCGCCTCAGCCTCACCATTGAAAATCACCCAACGTCTACTGTCGTCAGCATTGTGGTAAAACACGTTGCCTTCGTCGTCTTCACCGACCTTGATACCCTTACGCGATGTGTAAATTTGCGTGTTCAATGTGGATCCGTTCCACCAGGTTACGGCCCGCAAAAGACTGTTTAGGATTCCCATCAGCTGCCTCCGGCATTTCTGTACTCGCAGATATGGACCAAAGCCTCACTAAGGTCCAGTGTCACAAGGATCGCAGTCCCTATTTCGGCAGAACCGCGGTCACTTCAATCTCGATACGGTCTTTTGGGGTTATGAGATTGCATTCGACAACCGTCGCTGCAGGCGGGTTGTCACCAAATGCGTCCACCAACAATGGCCAGCAAAGTTCGAACTCATTCATATCCGGCAAATAGTAGTTTACCCGAACCACGTCTGCAAAACCGGCTCCAGCCTCGGCCAGCGCTTTTCCAATAGCCTCCAGGGACGATTTGCACTGTGATACGATATCATCGGGCACGTTATCACCCTGGGCGCAGGTCCCGGCTACGAAGACAAAGCCATTTGCAACCACAGCACGACAATAGCCGACTTTGGCTTCGAATTCGCCGCCAGATGAAATGCGTCTGATTTTCATGCTTCCCTCCAATAGAAAACGGCGCGGTCAATGCCGCGCCGTCTTGGTAATTCTTGTTGTGCCTTACCCTGCCGAAGCTGATTCCGCGGCATCCGCGTAGATGATCAGGGGCTGCTTGTCAGACGACACCGCCTCTTCGTTCACCACCACTTCGGTTACGTTCTTCATGCCCGGAAGCTCGAACATGGTGTCCAGAAGGATATCTTCCAAAATCGAGCGCAACCCGCGTGCGCCGGTTTTGCGTTCGATGGCCTTCTTGGCGATCGACTTGAGCGCATCATCGGTAAAGGCCAGCTCGGCATCTTCCAGTTCGAACAGGCGCTGGTATTGCTTGACCAGAGCGTTCTTGGGTTTGGTCAGGATGGTGACCAGTGCATCTTCGTCCAGATCTTCCAGCGTTGCCAGAACCGGCAGACGTCCGACGAATTCCGGAATCAGGCCGAACCGCAGCAGATCCTCGGGCTCGAGATCCTTGAAAATCTCACCTACGCCGCGTTCATCATTGTCCCGCACGTCCGCGCCAAAGCCCATGGCCGAGCCTTTGCCGCGCTGTGCGATGATTTTATCCAGACCTGCAAAAGCACCACCGCAGATGAACAGGATGTTCGTGGTATCCACTTGCAGGAATTCCTGCTGCGGATGCTTGCGCCCGCCTTGCGGCGGCACACTGGCCACGGTGCCTTCCATCAGCTTCAGCAGCGCCTGCTGCACACCTTCACCTGACACATCGCGCGTGATGGACGGGTTTTCGGATTTGCGCGTGATCTTGTCGACCTCGTCGATATAGACGATGCCGCGCTGCGCGCGTTCGACATTGTATTCGCTGGACTGGAGCAGCTTGAGGATGATGTTTTCAACATCCTCACCCACATACCCGGCTTCGGTCAGCGTTGTTGCGTCCGCCATTGTGAACGGAACATCCAGAATACGCGCCAGCGTCTGCGCCAGCAGCGTCTTACCGCAGCCGGTCGGACCGATCAGCAGAATGTTGGACTTGGCCAGCTCAATATCGCTGCCGGCCTTTTGGGCATGATTCAGACGCTTGTAGTGGTTGTGAACAGCAACCGACAGAACCCGCTTAGCGGTGGCTTGACCGATTACGTAATCGTCCAGCACCTCACAAATGTCTTTGGGTGTCGGAACGCCATCGCTGGATTTCAGGCCACTGGCCTTCGTCTCTTCGCGGATGATGTCCATACAAAGCTCGACGCATTCATCGCAGATGAAAACGGTCGGGCCGGCAATCAGCTTGCGTACCTCATGCTGGCTCTTGCCGCAGAAGCTGCAGTAGAGCGTGTTTTTGCCGTCACCGCCTGAATTCGTCGCCATGTTCTACCTTTCGGGCTTCGTCCCTGCGGTCCATGTCGAACCGCGCATGCCACATGTTGGTGCAGCTTAGGCCACCACCGGGGCGGCTACAATCTCAAAAATGGTCCCCACGCCCAGGACGTGGGGAGATATTCTTAGGCCTCGTCACCGTCCATTTTGGCGCGATTTTCGACGATTTCGTCGATGTGACCCCAGTCTTTCGCCTCTTCCGGGCTCATGAAATTGTCACGGTCCAGCGCTTTTTCAACCGCCTTTTTGGTCTGGCCGGTATGACGCACGTATATGTCATAAAGGCGATCCTTCAGCTTTTGCGTCTCGGCCGCGTGAATCATGATGTCGCTGGCCTGGCCCTGATAGCCGCCGCTGGGCTGGTGCACCATGATCCGGCTGTTGGGCAGCGAGAAACGCATTCCCTTCTCGCCCCCGGCCAGCAAAACCGACCCCATCGAGGCTGCCTGACCGATTACCAATGTCGAACATTTGGGCTTGATATACTGCATTGTATCGTAAATCGACAAACCGCTGGTAACCACGCCGCCAGGCGAATTGATGTAGATCGAGATTTCTTTGTTCGGATTTTCGGCCTCGAGGTGCAGCAATTGCGCGACGATCAGGTGGCTCATCCCGTCGTGGATCGGACCGTTGATGAAAATGATCCGCTCTTTCAGAAGGCGCGAGAAAATATCATACGCGCGTTCACCCCGGCTGGTCTGCTCGACGACCATGGGAACGAGCGTATTCATATAGGTGTCAACGGGATCGAACATGAGAACCTGCCTGTTTTGCTATGGATCGGGACATTACCCGAAGAAACGTTACCCGAGTCTTAGTGTCGCCACGGGGGGGCTGCAAGGGGGGCTCAACAGATCGCACTCCAACCGTCCAAAATAGGTGGATAGTCTGATGTCGAACGTACCGAAGCCGCCGATGTCAATGCGCGGTTTGATGCTCTAAACAATAAGTTCCCCTTTTCCCATCACGGCATTTTGATCCATGCATATGGAAATTCATGCACAGAACGTGTAGCAATGCGAACCGCTTTAGCGAACCACTCACAAATGTGCTCACTCACAAAAGTGCCCTCACACCAGGGCCCAAAAGGAAAACACCAATGGCATTGCCTCAGATTTCACAGAATATGACGTCTGACGATTTCGACCGGATGGCGGGAAATGCGACCCGCGCATCGAATTTCCTCAAGGCGATCAGTCACGAAGGCCGATTAATGATCTTGTGCCATCTGGTCTCTGGCGAAAAATCCGTGACCGAGCTTGAGGATCTTCTGTCCGCGCGGCAAGCGGCTGTCTCGCAGCAGCTGTCCCGCCTTCGTCTGGAAGGCCTTGTGATTCCGCGACGCGAAGGCAAAGCTATTTACTACCGCCTTGCTGACGACAGACCGCGCCGTATGCTGGAAGTGGTGTATGAGCTGTTCTGCGCGGGCGATAAGGACTGATTTCGTTCATCTTTCCACCGCACCCGACGCGTAAGTCCAATCTTTTCGATCGGAACGATCCGTCGTCGGTGCGGCCACACCCCACCTTCACAATCCATGCGGTCAATTGGCTCGGCAGCTTCGTGTTTCTACGCCCGTTGCAAGCACGGTAAAATACTGGTTCCAGCAAATAAAAGCTGCTACGCCATGTATAGAAAATCAAATGGAGGTACTGATGATCCGAGCAATTCTAGTAGGGCTGGCAATGTTTACCCTTGCAGCGTGCGAGACGACCAAGGGTGCAGGCAAAGATATCGAAAAAGCAGGCGATGCCATCCAGGAAGCTGCAACAGACGTTCAGCAGAATATCTGACGCAATTCAGGATGTTGTGAAAGCGTAACTTACGCATACAGGATATGGTTGAAGATTGCGACCAACCGAGGTACACTCCTTGGCACAGGTGCATAGACGCGGCATTGCATATCTGACACTTCGGGGTTCTTGTGTATCCACAAGAACCCCGTTCCCGTTTTGCGGGGGGGCAGAGTGGTAGCCTGGATAGACCTGAGAAAAGGAAAAGGCGTCAGGTGCGCAGACGCGGTCCATGCATGTACCCTCACGGATACTCCTGACGCCTTGCCGGGTCGATGCGCCCGAGGGACGCCCCGATCCAGTTGCCCCGACCCTGTTACAGGCCACGGCCGCTGCTCGGCACCCTAAGATGCCTTACAGCACGCATCGACCTTCTGAGAGTCTGATCATCTGACCCGGGTCTGACACCCAATTCAGCTGACCATCCACCGGTAAGCCTTTGCATATAAAAACCAATCCTAAGACTTGCCTTTATTGCCTCGACCCGCCTTCGGCCTTTGCGTCCCACCCTGGTTCCTAAGAACCGTTGCGGTAATAGAACTGTTACATCCGGGTCATGTTCCGACAAGAAAATAGCACTGCAGCATGAAAAATAGACGGGGATAAAGTGTTGATATCCGCTGGGAGAAAATTGTGGATAACTCCGGAAATTGAAACGCCGTGCGGTCTTGGCAATGGAAAACGCTGAATTCGACGAAATGACCCGATTTTCCCCGTTTTCTGCACCTGCAAAAGCCATTTTGCTGCCAATTGTGGATATTCACAGCCTCAGAGCATCGAATCAGGCGTATCTTGTGATTGCCCAGCCAGAGATAACCAGAGAATCCGGGGCCGGACGGCCCTCAGACCACAAGCAAAGCCGCGCTGAAGGTTCGCGAGAGCCTAAACCACAGGTGCCAGGGAACGCCGCAATCCGGCACCGTGTGTTCAGGACCCTGTCACTTGCAGCCAAGATGCCGCCCGACCCGTCCCCCCCTGAGGAGACGCTGTGTCCGTTTATGAGAAGCGTTCCGACCCGACCGAGATTACCTACTACGCGCTGCAACACGGTGCAGCCAGTACCCCCTACAGCCGATCGGGCCGGAAACGCTTCAGTTCACCTGACGTTCGAGCACAACGCTGTACGTTGTCCCGCGACGCAGGCTACGGAAATCCGCGTAAATCTTGCCGTCCTGATAGCGCGCATCCACCAGCGCATTCACACCCACTTGCGGATCGGCCGAACTTTCGACGATGCCGATGGTGCCTGACCCATCCAGACTGATGGTGCCGGTGGCGTCAAACACGCGCCAATCTGTGCCAGCATCCGGTCGCCACATGCTGGGCCCCCAGAACAGGTTGTCCTGCTGCTGCTGAATATCCAGAAGCCACTCTCCCTGATGAAAGCGCGGCGCATCGCCGGTGGTCACCCGGGACGGCGAAACCTTGGTATAGGTGCCTGTCCAGGCACCGCGCAGATCCGGTGTGG
The DNA here is from genome assembly GCF_947495585.1 of Ruegeria atlantica. Lineage (GTDB taxonomy): Bacteria > Pseudomonadota > Alphaproteobacteria > Rhodobacterales > Rhodobacteraceae > Ruegeria > Ruegeria atlantica_G. Next base: position 50,907 of record NZ_CANLZK010000012.1, read on the forward strand.
TTTCGGCCATCGAGGCCGTGGCAAGGCTGAGGCTTGTCGCCAGAGCGGCTGCTCCGGCAGTCATATATCTGGTCATGGGCTCTCCTCCAAAGTTCAGGGCCGTTGCTGGCCTGTTGAACAGATTGGAAGGGAGTGCGCGGGTTGCAACTTACCTAAGGGAAACTTCACAAACCGGTAATGTTTGCCTCAGGCCCAGGCCAGCGCGGTGCCGAGGATGACCAGACCGATACCTGCCGCCTCGCGATACGAAAAGTTTTCGCCAAACAGAAAGAACGAGGCGACGGCGATCAGAACAACTTCGGCCCCTAGAATTCCGGTATAGATGATGCCTAGCCGTTCCTCGCGCAGCGCGGCGAGTTCTAGCGTTGCCCCGGCCAGCAGGGTCGCGACGATCAGCAGGCCAAGCCCCACGCCGGGGAGTTTCCACCAGAACTTCATCGCGATCATGGCCACGGAATAGAGACCCGCCGACCCCAGGGCGATAAGGGGGATCATGGATGTGGACATCTGCGCCTCCTGCTGAGGGTTCCGATGGGTTAAGTGTAACAGGCGGGTGCGATTGGAGCTGTGAGCTGGGTCACAGGTGTTAAGTGGACGACCGATAAACCACTGATACGATACTATTTAAACATTCGAATTAGATAAAATGCCATGTGAAACATGCTGTAGAATCCCCAGCCACCAACAATGAGAAACAGTACCCAACCGGGGTTAAATTCCTGCTGATCAAAGGCGCGGAAAGTGTGGTCCGCAATGCTTTGCAAAACAAAGTAGGAAAGAAACGTCAGGCCAATCGTCGCGACGGGCCAACGCTCCAAGATAGTTTTATAGTTCATTGTCATAGCGACAACCTAATGAGGTGATTTGTCAGCGGCTAGTCACAGAATTCTAAGTCCCAAGGGCCGCGCCGCCCCATGAGGGCGGGTCGGCGCGGCTCGGCGGCACCGCCGTGCGGATGGGTTGAATATCCGTTCCAGCCCTGACATTTAGAACTCTAATCAGGCACGACAGCTTCTGTTAGCTATGATTTGAGCTTATTTTCGTCTCACGCGCGGCAAAAAAACGCGTATGACGTTGGGATATTTCAATTCCGTGAATTGACAGAACTTATTTTTTACACAAAAAGGCCTACGTTCTATATAGATGTAGTGAAGGAACGAGGGTCGGATCACTACAGAATCAGATATTGATGCACTGCGACCCGGTGCTGAGTTAACTTAGAGACCGGTGAGACAAATGGCTTTTTCGCTTTGGGAATTTCTTCGCTTTAGCGCTAGTCCAGACAAAAAGAAGGCACTCTTTTCAAGCGATAAAGAGGCTTATGACTTCTGCCGCCAGTTGTACAAGAACACCGGTGGTGTTACGCCTGAACTTCGTCGAGCATTTGAGAATTATCAGAAGAACATAGATGACGAGTGCAGAGAAGATTTCAGACCATCCACATCCAGAAGTCACGTTACTGCGCACTAAAGACTGCCTCCGCAGTTTTTCGTGCGGGGAAAGAGAGATAGATAAGTGGGCCAAGGATAAGGCCCACAAATTTCACGAAAGACGAAGGGCACGAGTGTTTTGTGCAAGGTCAACGACCGACGGGCCCACAATAGGCTTTTATTGCTTATCATTGTCCACCGAACAGACCTCGAAAATTTCGGCTGAGCACCGTGACGCTTGGTCAAACGGCGCACCCTTGATTTACATCGACTACCTAGCAGTCGCAGCTCCACGGCAGTCGTCTGGAATCGGAACGCATTTGTTGGTAGACGCGCTTCGAAAAGCCTATGAAGTATCTAAGTATGTCGCTCCTTACGGGGTTGCATTGCGCTCCCTCAATGAACGTACAACTAAGCTCTACGAAAAATTCGGTTTCGGAATTGCTCCAGATGAAACTGGCCCGTCTCCGTTGATGATACTTCCCATTTGGAGCGTCATTCAACTTTTTGAGGGCTGAACCCGAAAGCAGCTTCTCAGGCTATGCTAGAGTCCCGCTAACTGCTTTCGCGAACCTTCATTCATGATGGGCAGCCTTAGCTGTCCATCTTCAAAGCAGAGATGAATGCCTCCTGCGGGATATCCACCTTCCCGAACTGACGCATCTTTTTCTTACCCGCCTTCTGCTTGTCCAGCAGTTTGCGTTTCCGCGTGGCGTCGCCTCCGTAGCACTTCGCGGTCACGTCCTTGCGCAGGGCCGAGAGGGTCTCGCGGGCGATGACCTTGCCTCCGATGGCGGCCTGGATCGGGATTTTGAACATGTGGCGCGGGATCAGGTCCTTTAGCTTTTCGCACATCGCCCGGCCCCGCATCTCAGCCCGGTCGCGGTGAACCATGGTCGACAGCGCATCGACGGGCTCGTCATTCACCAGCACCGACATCTTGACCAGATTGTCCTCGGTATAACCGGTCATCTGGTAGTCGAACGAGGCATATCCCTTGGTCACCGATTTCAGGCGGTCGTAGAAGTCAAAGACGACCTCGTTCAGCGGCAGGTCATAGACGACCATGGCGCGGCTGCCCGCATAGGTCAGGTCCAGCTGGATGCCACGGCGGTCCTGGCAGAGTTTCAGCACGTCGCCCAGGAATTCATCGGGCACCAGAATGGTCGCCTTGATGCGCGGTTCCTCGATATGATCGACCTTGGACGGGTCGGGCATGTCGGCGGGGTTGTGCAGCTCGATCATCTCGCCGTCTTTCATGTAGACGTGATAGATCACCGACGGCGCGGTGGTGATGAGCTCGATATCATATTCGCGTTCGATACGGTCGCGGATGACCTCAAGGTGCAAAAGGCCAAGGAAGCCGCAGCGGAAGCCAAAGCCAAGTGCTGCCGAGGTTTCCATTTCAAAGCTGAAGCTGGCGTCGTTCAGCGCCAGTTTGTCGATCGCGTCGCGCAGGTCTTCGAATTCCGAACTGTCGACGGGGAACAGGCCACAAAATACCACCGGCTGCGCGGGTTTGAAGCCTGTCAGAGCCTCTTCGGTGCCGTTGCGGTCATTGGTGATGGTGTCACCGACGCGGGTATCGCGGACCTGTTTGATGGACGCGGTGAGAAAACCGATCTCACCGGGGCCGAGGCTGTCGACCATCTCCATCTCGGGACGGAAAACGCCGACGCGGTCGACATGGTGCAGGGTGTTGTTCGACATAAACTTGACCCGCATGCCCTTTTTCAGCGTGCCGTCCATGATGCGGACCAGCACGATGACGCCGAGATAGGCGTCGTACCAACTGTCGACCAGCATCGCCTTGAGCGGCGCGTCGAGCGTGCCTTTAGGCGCGGGCAGATGGGTGACGATGGATTCCAGCGTTTCGTGGATGCCCTGCCCGGTCTTAGCCGAAACCTGAATGGCCTCGGAGGCGTCGATGCCGATCACATCCTCGATCTGTTCGGCGACCCGGTCACAGTCAGACGCCGGCAGGTCGATCTTGTTGAGCACCGGCACGATCTCATGATCGGCGTCAATGGCCTGGTAGACATTCGCCAGCGTCTGCGCCTCGACGCCCTGCGTCGAGTCCACAACCAGCAGCGATCCTTCGACCGCGCGCATCGACCGCGAGACCTCATAGGCAAAGTCCACGTGGCCCGGGGTGTCGATCAGGTTCAGCACGTACTGCTCGCCGTTGTCAGCGGTATAGTCGATGCGGACCGTGTTGGCCTTGATGGTGATGCCACGCTCGCGCTCGATATCCATGCTGTCGAGCAGCTGCTCCTTCATGTCACGATCCTTGACTGTCCCGGTCTCTTGGATGAGCCGGTCAGCAAGGGTGGATTTGCCATGGTCGATATGCGCGACGATGGAGAAATTGCGGATATGAGCGAGGTCTGTCATGGGTTGGGATATGTCCGGAGATTGGGGCCTCGTCAAGCCGTGAAGCGTTGCAGAAAAGGCTGCTATGGTGTCTTTCTGCTCTGACGCATTTACCCAAAATCAGCCAGCGGGTAGGATAGTGGCGCTGAATGGCCGGCGCACCAACAAGAAAGCAGAGTAGTCTTTGGCCAATTATTCGATATTCGTGCTGGGTGAAAGCCAGCTTTCCATCTCTGTTTCGCAGGGGTTGGATGGTTTGGACCAGGGTACAGGTATACACCTTATCGGACAGACCATCACGATTGACACGCGAACCGCTACCGAGGTCTTCATCAGCGATGGCGGTAGTGACACGAATTTTGCCGACAATGACACCAACCAGCTCCTCGACGGTGATCAAACTATCGACGGCGTCAACTTCAACGACGGTACTCGGGTTGAGGCCGAATACGGTATCACGCTGACGGATGGTACAAACACGTGGCAGGCCATCGCGTTCAACGTGAACAACTCGTCCCCATCCTATGCGACGGTGGAAGGGATCGCCTTCATCGGTGGCCTGGGGGAGTTTCCTCCAGCAGGCGTTACACTGACGGTTGTTGACACCCAGGAAGGTCCAAGCTTTGCCGTTGCGGACTACGTCACGCCGATCTGTTATGGCAGTGGCACATTGATAGAAACCCCAAATGGCTATGCCCGTATCGAGACATTGCGTCCGGGCGACAAGGTTTGGACGCAGGACAATGGCTGTCAATCGGTGAAATGGGTCGGATCGCAGGATGTCATAGCGGCAGGACGTTTCAGATTGGTCGAGGTTCCGACCGGAATAATATTTAACTTCTCGCCGATATAGGTTTCGCAACAGCACAGGCTGGTAATCGCGCATCCAGTAGCGGAACTGTTGTTTGCAGCACCCGAGGTGTTTGTGCCAGCGATCAGTTTCGTAGATGCAGGCGTTGCGACCCTGTCCAACGAGAAAACTGCCTGTTATCACCACGTACTGCTGGACAACCACAGTATTATCCGCGCCAATGGCGCCGCATCCGAGAGCCTTCTGTCAACGCCAACGACGCAATGTGATGACCCCGACAGATTGTTCTTTCGTGACCTCGCGGGGTGCGCGGCAGGCCCAATGGAAACTGCCCGACCGGCTTTGACCCGAACCGAGGCGGCGCTGTTGCTGCGAAATATCTTGGCCATTGATCACAATTCCAGTTTGATTCATACTCCGCCGCAGACCGAGAGGGGCATCAGACCCGTCCGGGCAGGCAAAAACGAGGCATGAGCATGAAACAGTTCCTCTTAATCGCATTCTGTGCCACTTCGCTGATGGCAATAGCTCCGGTAGTAGACGCGGCGCAAATCAAACGGGCGTGTCTGGCGTCTGACCGGTCGGCAGCGACGCGAGATCGGTGTAGTTGCATTCAGCGGGTGGCCAATCAGGCGTTGACCCGTAGCGATCAGAAGACCGTTGCCAAGTGGTTCCGCGACCCGCATCAGGCGCAAGAGCTCAAGATGTCACAGACTGCGCGCGACGATGCGCTGTGGGACCGGTATCGGAACTTTGGTCAGATGGCGAAGGCGATCTGCAACTAGGCTGATCAATCCTTGACCTGACCCGAACTGCGCCCCAGAAAGGCTCAGCGAAAGGGATATCTGATGGTTATGAAAGGGCTGACCCTGCGCGGCCTCGAAGTGTTCGAGGCGTTGGCGCGGACTGGATCGGTGGCGCAGGCCGCCGAGATCACGGGGCTCAGCCAGCCGTCAGTGTCCCAGCAGTTGCGCAATCTGGAAAAGGCGATGGGCACCGATCTGGTGGACCATGCACGGCGCCCGATGCGCCTGACGCAGGCCGGGCGCAGCTTTCTGGCCCGCGCGCAGGCGGTTCTGGCCGAGCTGCAGATGGCCCAAAGCGAGTTGACCGTGATGGACTTGGGTCACCTTGCGACCCTGTCTGTCGGCCTGATTGACGATTTCGACAATGACCTGACCCCGCGACTGGCCACTCTGTTGGCCGAAAGTCTGACGCGGTCAAAGTTCAAATTGATCACACTGCCCAGCCTCGACCTGTTCGAAGAACTTGAGGCGCAGCGCCTTCAGCTTGTGGTGTCGGCCCATAGCGGCGAGGTTCTGGAAGGCGTTGTTGAATACCCGCTGGTTCGCGATCCCTTCATTCTGGTGACGCCCAAAGGGGCCGAAAATACCATGCAGGATCTGCCCTTCCTACGCTATGCCCGCGAACAGTTGATCAGCCGCCAGATTGAGGCCCATCTGGCGCGCCAGCAGCTGGAATTTGAAGAACGGTTCGAAATCGGTTCTCATCTGGCGCTGATGGCGATGGTCGCGCGCGGCCTCGGCTGGGCGATCACGACGCCGCTGGGCTATATGCGGGCGGCGCGATTCCATGACGGGCTTGAGGCACACCCTGCCCCGATCGGAGACGTTTCGCGGACGATTTCCTTATTCACCCGCACCGACTGGTCAGGTCAGGTTCCGCAAGAGGTCGCAGGCATGATGCGCCGCCTTATGGGCAGCCAGATTGTTGACCCGGCCCTTGCACAATTGCCGTGGTTGAATACTCGCCTAAAACTGATGAGCTAGCTGCGCAGATGCGCGTCGAGAACTTCGACCGCTGCCTCGATTAGATCCAATGCTCCATCGAAGTCACGTGTATAGTATGGGTCCGGGACGTGGTCTGTGCCGATATGTGGCGCAAAATCCGTCAGCAGACGCACTGGGGTTTCGTTCCCGGCTGGCCTCAATGCCTCAATATCCGCGATGTTGTCGGCATCCATCCCGATGATTAGATCGAACCTGTCGAAATCCGCGGCTGCGAATTGCCGCGCCCGTAAATCATCAAGCTTTATGCCGCGCGACTGAGCTGCCTTTTGCATCGGCCCATAAGGTGGGTCACCGATGTGCCAACCCGACGTCCCAGCACTATCGGTCGTGTGATGCGGCGCGCGGGTGCGAAAAACACCTTCGGCGGCGGGAGAACGGCAGATATTGCCCAGACAGACGAACAGGATACGGTGGGTCATGAACCACGGTGCAACGCGAAGGGCCAAGATGGAAAAGATCGTCATTCTGACAGGGGCCGGGATTTCCGCCGAAAGCGGGTTGGGCACGTTCCGCGACGAGGGCGGTTTGTGGGCCCAACACCGGATCGAAGACGTTGCCACGCCCGAAGGGTTCGCGCGTGATCCCGCGCTGGTGCACGGGTTTTACAATGCCCGCCGCGTACAGGCCGCCGAGGCGCAACCTAACGCGGCCCACGATGCACTTACCCGACTACAGCAGGACTGGCCCGGCGAGGTTGTGATCGTCACACAAAACGTCGACAGCCTGCACGAGGCCGGTGGCGCGCAAAACGTGATCCACATGCATGGAACGCTGGCCGGAGCGCTTTGCGCGGCCTGCGGCCACCGCTGGACGGCACCGCCCGAGATGGCCGTGGGCGAGCCCTGCCCTGCCTGCGTAGCCCCCACTGCGCGTCCGGATGTGGTGTGGTTTGGTGAGATGCCTTATCACATGGACGCCATCTATGATCATCTGGCAGGCGCAAGCATCTTCGCCGCCATTGGCACTTCGGGTCAGGTCTATCCCGCCGCGGCTTTCGTGCACGAGGCCATGATGTCCGGGGCAAGAACTGTCGAACTGAACCTCGAGCCGTCGACCGGCGCATCCAGTTTCGACGAAGTCATACTGGGCCCCGCGACAGAAGCCGTTCCGCGCTGGGTTGATCAGATCCTGAACTCGCAGTAGGGCGATACCCGCAGACAAGCGGCGAATTTCCTTGCTATACTAGTGCCCTAACAACCCGAGAGGTCCCCATGACAGACCCCAAAAACCAACAAGGTGAAATCCTTGACGATGACAGGCTCGATACACGCGGCGCCTTTGGTGATCAGCTAATGGACCTGTGGTGGACATTCTTGCTGCGCGGAATCCTGGCCGGTGCGCTCGGGATCGCAGCGCTATTCTGGCCGACGGGCAGTATCTCGTTGCTGATCCGTCTGGTGGGCTTGCTGTTGGTCCTCGATGGCGGCCTGACGCTGCTGGGGTTTGGCCGGCGTGGCCTGATTGGCGGTTTCGGCATCGGGGCGCTTCTGATCGGACTGATCCTGCTGATCTGGCCGGAAGGCGTCGCGCGCCTCGCGTTCTTCCTGCTCGGCGCCTGGGCTTTGATTGTCGGGATAGGCTCGCTGATGGCGTGGCGGCAATTGCCCGATGCACATCCGGACGCATCCACCATGCGCAACTCCGGCATCGTTGCGCTGTTGATCGGTCTTGTTTTATTGTTCTGGCCCGGCACCGGCATGGTGGCGCTCGGTTGGGCGATTGCCTTCTCGGCGCTGGCTGTTGCTGCCGTGATGCTCTGGCTGGCTATGCGCTTCAAACGCGCCCATGATCGCGTGGCAATGCGGGTGGTCAACCGCTGAACCTTTTCCACAACCACGACAGGCCGGGAATTTCCCGGCCTGTCGTATAGATGACGGCCGCAGCGCGGCCCGAATTTAAGCGTAACCTTAGTTCGAATGCGAACCGTGACCGCCGGTGTCCTTACGCACCAAATCCACCGGAATTTCGATCTCGACTTTGCCTGCTGTCTCGAAGATCAGCGTAACGGGAACCATTGCATCCTGTTCAAACGGGGCTGTCAGGCCCATGAACATCACGTGGTCGCCGCCGCGCTTCAGCATGTGCGTTTCACCAGCCGGGATGGAAATGCCTTCTTCGACACGGGTCATTTTGGCAATGCCATTTTCGTCGACAATATGTGTATGCAACTCGACCCGAGCCGCAGCGTCCGATTCAACACCGATCAAACGATCATCGGTCGCGCCGGTGTTCTGGATCATCATGAAGGCCGCGCCAGCTTTGGCTGATTTACCCGACGACCGAGCATAAGCGTCATCGACGGTGATCGTGCCCTGCGCGAAAGCGGCGGTAGCAATGGTTGCGGCGGCAAGTGTGGTCAGCAGTCTGGATGTGAGGGACATAGCGCCTCTCCTGTAGTTTGGTGTTTGATAAGAATTTTAATGAATCAAACACTTGCAGGAGGCGCCCGAGCAGGCTGAGACGGTATAGGCAGAGCAATCAGATTCTCCGCCATGCGCGATGGCATGGGTCGATCGATTTCCGGGGCATCCGGCAAGGACGGTTCCGCAATGCTCAACGCGCCCATCAGGTTCAGCGCATAATCCGGACAGAAGTGTGGGGCCTTTGTCGGCTGCCCTTCGGCATCCATATAGACCACAACCGGTCCCGAACCGGTGCACAACACCATATGCCCGACCGCACGGTCCACACCGCGCGATGCAGCAAGGCCCTGCCCGGTCAAAACGACCAGCAGCGACAGCACAAACGGCAGAACTTTGTTCAGAAAGGGTTTCATCCTGTCCCCGATATAGGCCAGAGACAAAACGGGCTTCAAGCGCAATCAGACACGCCTGAAGCCCAGGGCCGGGAGGACAATGTCAGCGGTCCAGTTCCGGACGCTTGACGGACCCTTTTGTCAGGCTTGTATGCAGCCGATTCACCCGACGCTGTATCCGCAGACATGCCCCAAACGTTTTGCCGAAAAAGCCGGCCAGAAGGGAGAAAGAAGGTAATGATTTGAACGACATGAGGTTGAACTCCGCCAGATGAATATGCCTAAACATAATACGGGTAGAGCAAACGGTATGTGAACAATTTCACCCAATGCGAAAATTTAATTCCAAATTGAGAACAGCACTCTGCACAAAACGAAAAAGCCCTGCACCATAAGGTACAGGGCCTGAATTCTTGCAGGAAAAAGGTCTTAGGCCGAAGCTTGCGCCTTGGCGATTTCCTTTTTCACTTTCAATGCGTTGTTGGACAGCTCATCGTCCTTGGCTTTCGCCAGGAACGCGTCCAGACCACCACGGTGGTCGACCGAACGCAGGGCAGCCGCCGAGATGCGCAGCTTGACGCCACGGCCCAGCGTTTCCGACTGCAGCGTAACGTCGTTCAGGTTGGGCAGAAAACGACGACGAGTTCTGTTTTTGGCATGGCTGACATTGTTGCCAGTCATCGGGCCTTTTCCGGTCAGTTCGCAACGGCGCGACATGGTTTCTTCCTTTGTTTCTGGAGGCCAGGCATTACACCCTCGGCCAAATCACAAGGGGCACAACCCGAAGTCGCGCCCGAAAACTGGTTGGATGCATGTAGTGGGAATCACAGACGGGGTCAAGCCATATGCCAAGGATTCACAGCACCAAGTTTTCATTTAATTCTCCCAGCCGTTTCAGGGCGTGATTTTCCAACTCAGGGCGACCTGTTTTTGCCGCTGCGGCCGCCAGACGCGCCCAGTAATGGGGGCTTTTCAGTCGTGCTGCACGATGCAAATGCGCATACCCCGGCTGTATAAAAGTTGCCGCTGACCGGGGTTCCGAAAACCGCCCCGGGTCAGAAACCCGGTGGCGAAAGGTGTCATACAAGCGTGACTGACCTGGATTGAAAAGCGTGGCACGTAGTCGATTTCCATCAAAAATCCTACATTGCTGCATTCTTCAACTGCCCTTTTTTGACCAAAATCGCCTGCCTGATCGGGTTATTTCATTCAGTCACGTATTCAGGGCGGGTTCTACATAACTGCTTTTTTGGGGATTTAAACATCCAAGGGGCATTTCCCTATACGTCATAGCCCTGCAGCAGTGGCTTTTCATTCTTCAGGTGCCGAGCCACGAGGCGCGCTTGTTGGGGGCCTTTGGGGATGTACCGGGCCGGGTTGGGATTGTGGTTCATATCCGCCAATTCCGGAAAGATATCGAATATTTCACGTCGGGCTTCCAGGCTAAGGGTCTTGAGCGCCTCAGGCCCGGTAAACAGGCTTTCGCTTGGGGCGTTTTCGGCAAAGATAACCTCGTGCCTGTCAAAAAGCAGGTGGTAATATTCGACACTGTTCACCGTATCATCGACGAATATCCCTGGCAGCGCGGTCAGTTTTATCGCTGGAATCAAAACTTCGGGCTCGCCAAACATCCGTTCTGCAATTTTCGACTGCACCAGCATTCTGTGCTGCCGTGACACCAGCAGATCCCGTTTGGGCAAACCGTTGCCCAGCGCGCCTGCCAATATGCGGACGGGGCGACGTTTCGGATCGCCTGCCAATGCCACTGAGTCAAATTTGCGGCGCCCGATCCAACGGATCGGCTGCATCCCGTTGCCCTGCGTTGGGATCATATCCCCCTGCCTAAGATCCTGAATAAGGACCGGACCACGTTGCGCCTGAATTACTGTATCACGGGTAAAGCACAAGAAACCTGTGCCGGATTCAAACCCGCTATAGTTGACCACGATCCCCGAGGGCAATTCGAAGCTGCCGCTGGACAGCGAATAGGATTGCCCGACAACAACGGTGAACGTTCCGAAATTTGCGTCGGTTACAACTGTGCCCACCGGAAGGTTCAGCGCGTCCTGCCCGCCGCCGCCCTGAACATCCCCGGTGACTTGGGTTCGGATAAAGTTCAGGGTGTCATTGCCCTGCCCCAAACGGATATTGCCGACGCCTACGTCAAAAACCGTGACGGTATCCGCATCGCGACCCGCATTGATCTGCCCATCGATCTGGGCGTTGAACACGGTGATTTCATCGTTTCCGGCGTTGCCGCGTACACTCCCGGAAATAGTACTGCTTACAATCGTAATCTCATCGTCGCCGCCACGGGCGCGAATATCATCAATGGGCGTGCCCTGGGGCGTACCGTTCAGCGTACCTTCGTCGCCGGTGACTTCGATATCGTCGTCACCATTTGTCCCACGAATATTGGGCATGCACGGCTATCTCCGACGCGTTCATTTGTTGACTTGCGCACCATCGAGACTATCGACTTCCCCTCGAAGCAGCACAATCAGAAATTGTATCTTTGCCCATAATACATGATTTTGGCGCACCCTCCACCTCTGACGCTAAAAGGCGTCTAGTGTGTTGCTAGGACACTAAGCATTCGTTCCGCAGCCGCCGTCGGGCTAAGATTGCCTGCGCCAACATCGGATCCAAGGCGATCCATTTCTGCGCGGGCGGTCGGCGTATCCAACCGAGATAGCAGCGCGTATCGCACTTCTTGATCGAACCAGAACCGCGCCTGCGCCGCGCGGTTGCCATCCCAATGGCCGTTTTCACGCCGCCAGCCTGACAGAGTGGTCATTTCGTCCCAGGCTTGGTCAAGCCCATGTTCCTCGACCGCGGAAACAGTCATCGCCTTGGGAAAACCCTCGGGGTCCTGCGGGCGTTTTCGCAGCAGGCGCAAAGCCCCCGCGTAGTCAGCACAGGTGCGGGTGGCCGTGGCTTTCAGATCTCCATCCGCCTTGTTCACAAGGATCATGTCGGCCATTTCCATGATTCCGCGTTTAACCCCCTGCAACTCATCCCCGCCCGCAGGCGCAAGCAACAGAAGGAACAGATCCGACATTTCGGAAACGACGGTCTCGGACTGCCCGACTCCTACAGTTTCAATCAGCACCACGTCGAACCCTGCCGCCTCGCACAGGGCAATCGCCTCGCGGGTGCGGCGGGCCACGCCGCCCAAATGGGATTGGCTGGGAGACGGACGGATAAAGGCGTTCTTCTCACGACTCAGCCGCTCCATCCGGGTTTTGTCGCCCAGAATAGAACCACCTGAACGGGTCGAGCTGGGGTCGACAGCCAAGACCGCAACGCGCAGGCCCTGCTCGATCAGCATCATGCCAAAGCTTTCGATAAAGGTGGATTTGCCCACCCCCGGAGTACCGGACAACCCAACGCGCAGGGATTGCCGCCCGGCTTTGGCCAAATGCGCCAGCAATTCAGACGCCTGTGCCCGATGATCGGCGCGACCACTTTCGACCAGAGTGATTGCCCGGGCCAGCGCACGCCGGTCTCCGTTCAAAATCTTATCACCTAGGCTGTCCATATCCATTCCGACCCCGATCTTTTGCGGCACGACTACTTGCCGCCCCGACGGGTGGTTTGTCCAGACCGGACCGCGCAGGAAACCTGCCCGATACCTGCATTTCGCACCTATGTGTTGCTGTTGATCCTCTTTGACCGGACCGCCGCTGGCTCTAGGCCGCAGCGGCGCGATCATCGTCATTGGGAAACAGCGGAACTGGACGTTGCGCCGTGGTTGGCTGATAAAGCGCCAATGACAACACGCCTGCCCATCGATGACCCCATTCCCGATTTGCTTGACGCCCTGAAAGCCAATGGCCGGGCCGTTTTGCAAGCCCCTCCGGGCGCGGGCAAGACAACGCGGGTACCTCTGGCGATGCTTGAGGCCGGGTTGTGCAATGGCAAGATCATTATGCTCGAACCCCGCAGGCTTGCTGCGCGGGCCGCGGCAGAGCGGATGGCTGAAACACTGGGACAACGTGCGGGTGAAACCGTCGGTTACCGCGTGCGGGGCGATGCGAAAACCTCAAAAACAACCCGCATAGAAGTGGTGACCGAAGGTATTCTGACCCGAATGCTGCAATCTGAACCGGATCTGCCGGGCGTCGGCGCTGTGATTTTTGACGAGTTTCACGAACGATCTTTGAACGCTGACCTCGGGCTTGCCTTGTGCCTTGAGGTTACGGGCGCACTACGCGATGACCTGATCCTGCTGGCGATGTCCGCCACACTCGACGCCGAACCGGTCGGCCAACTGATGGACGCGCCGGTGGTGACGTCCGAAGGGCGCAGTTACCCGGTTGAAACACGTTGGCTGGACCGGCCACTGGGTGCACAGGCGCGACGACTGGATGCGCTAATAGATCTGGTCGCCAAGGCCGAGCGTGAAACCGAAGGCGGCATGCTCGTGTTTCTGCCCGGCGAGGGCGAAATCCGCAGGGCCGAGGCCGCGCTATCCAAACGGTTGCCTGGCGATTGCGCAGTTAGACCCCTGTTCGGCGCAATGCCCTTTGCCGCCCAGCGCGCAGCGATCTCGCCAGCCGAGACAGGGCGCAAGGTCGTGCTCGCGACGTCAATCGCCGAAACCTCTCTAACTATTCCCGACATCCGCGTGGTTGTGGATATGGGTCAGGCGCGCCGGGCGCGGTTCGATCCGGGCTCTGGCATGTCGCGGCTGGTCACGGAACGGGTGACGCGGGCCGAAGCAACCCAACGCGCAGGTCGTGCTGGGCGCGTGGCCGAGGGCGTGTGTTACCGGCTTTGGTCCAAAGGTGAAGAAGGCGCGCTGGCCGCCTACCCCCCTGCCGAAATCGAAGCCGCCGACCTGACGGGCCTTGCGCTGGAACTGGCGCTTTGGGGGGCCGAACCGGATGACCTGGCCTTTTTGACACCACCACCCGAAGGAACGATGGCCGAGGCCCGCACATTGCTGAACATGCTGGGTGCGTTGGATGCAAAAGGGCGGATCACCGACCACGGACGGGCCTTGGCTTCGCTACCCCTGCATCCTCGGCTGGGGCATATGCTGGTGACGGCCGGGACCAGCGCCGCTCCGCTGGCAGCGCTGATGGCGGAACGTGATCCGCTAAAGGGCGCTCCGGTAGATCTATTGCTGCGGCTTGATGCTTTGCGTGATACCCGCGCCTTTCAACGCAACCGGGTGTGGCAGATCAACATGGGCGCGTTGGAACGGATCAAAGCCGAGAGCAAGCGGCTGAAAACACGAAGCAGCAAGACAGACCTGAGCCCAGCCGCGATGGCCGCATTGGCCTATCCCGATCGCATTGGGCAACGCCGCAAAGGCGATGTGCCGCGTTACGTTCTGTCCGGCGGCAAGGGCGTCGTGTTGGACAGCGGTGACACATTGGCGGCCGCGCCGTATCTTGTGGTGACAGATACGGACGGAAACCCGCGCGAGGCCAAGGTGCGCATGGCCGCACAAATCTCAGAGCGTGAAATCCGGGACCTGTTCGCGGATCAGATCGAATGGGTAGACAGCTGCGCGTGGTCGAAACGCGAACGCCGGGTCATTGCGCGCACGCAGGAACGCCTTGGCGCGATCACTCTGGATGACCGTATCTGGAAGGACGCGCCGGACGAGGCCATCGCCCGCGCCATGCTGGACGGAGTGCGTGATCTAGGATTGCGACTGGACGGGGCCGCAGCACGATTGGCGGCACGGGTGGAACTAGTACGCGCCGAAGGGATCGACCTGCCGGACTTTTCATTGGGCGGGCTGATGGCCGCTCTGGACGACTGGCTGCTGCCCATGTTGTCAAGTCAGCGCAGTGCAGACGACTGGAAAAAGTTCGACCTGCTGCCTGCCCTGCGCGCGCGGCTGGACTGGGCCCAAACGCAGGAATTGGACCGTCGCGCGCCGGGATCGTTTGAAACACCACTGGGCCGCAAGGTGCCAATTGATTATGGCGGCGCGGTGCCCGAGATATCAGTCCGCCTGCAGGAACTGTTCGGTGTCACCCGGCATCCGGCTATCGGGGGCGAGGCGCTCAAGATCACTCTGCTGTCCCCTGCGCGGCGACCCATCCAGATCACGCGCGATCTGCCGGGATTTTGGGCCGGATCTTACGCGGATGTGCGCAAGGATATGCGCGCGCAATATCCCAAACACCCCTGGCCCGAGGATCCGACGCAGGCCGATCCAACCTTGCGGGCCAAGCGGCGGACCTGACGTTCGTTTGCTTCAGTAAATGCGTTCGTTCAATAGATGCATTGAAGCCCCGGTTTATAGTTGTTATGTCACTTTTCCTTGAACCTAAGAAAAGTACTGGCACTTAATCGATGGCATCTTGGCTGAACAATATCTGGGAAGAAGTTGGCAAACCCTTCTTTCAACGCCCACACAGGGTACAGTTTGCAGCCTTGTGCGTGCGCGGAACCGGCGACGACAAAAAAGTTCTGTTGATCACCAGCCGTGGCACAGGCCGTTGGGTCATCCCAAAGGGATGGCCGATTGACGGCATGGACGGGGCCGAGACTGCCAAAGAAGAAGCTTGGGAAGAAGCCGGTGTGAAAGTGAAACACCTGGGCCGCAAGGCAGTGGGCCATTTCACCTATGACAAGATCCTGGATGACGGTACGGCCCAACCCGTGCGCACCAATGTGTATCGCATAGATGTCAAAGATCTGGCCGAGGAATTCCCCGAGGTCAGCGAACGTGAACGGTGCTGGTTTTCGCCGAAAGAGGCCGCAGAGCTGGTACAAGAGCCGGAACTGCGCGAAATGCTGCGGCAAATGTAACGCTTTCGCAACAAACTTCTGTGAGGCCGGTTGCCACAAGACCGGGCAACCGTTAACCGCGCCGGTTAAACCGTATCACCCACAGAAAACCGATGTCGAACACGAACAATAAAAACCGCTGGCAAGCCCTGGACAGCGATCTGCACCGAATTTCCCGCCTTGAGCATGCGAACGTGCACGTGGCGCGGCCGCTGCTTGCGCCGGGCATCGCGCTGGCCTTCATAGTCATTGCCGGATTGATTGCTGCGATACTATTCGGTCGGGCAGACGGTGGGCTGATCGTCATCGCGGCTGCCGGTTTTGGTGCCTATATGGCAATCAACATCGGCGCCAACGACGTTGCCAACAACATGGGCCCTGCGGTCGGTGCTAACGCCCTGACCATGGGTGGGGCAATTGCCATCGCCGCAGTCGCGGAAAGCGCGGGGGCCCTGCTGGCGGGCGGAGACGTGGTCTCGACCATCTCCAAGGGCATCATCGACCCTGCCTCAGTCCAAAATAGCTCGGTCTTTATCTGGGCGATGATGGCGGCGCTGATCTCATCGGCGATGTGGGTCAACCTGGCAACATGGGTCGGCGCACCCGTTTCCACAACGCATTCGGTCGTGGGCGGGGTGATGGGGGCTGGTATCGCTGCAGCAGGTCTCAGCGCGGTTAGCTGGGGCACGATGAGCGCGATTGCAGCCAGCTGGGTGATCTCTCCGGTTCTGGGCGGCGCGATTGCTGCCGGATTTCTAGCGCTGATCAAGGCGAAAATTCAGTATCAAGACGACAAAATTGCCGCGGCCCGTCGCTGGGTGCCTATTCTGGTGGCTGTTATGGCCGGTGCATTTGCCACCTATCTCTCTGTCAAAGGCCTGAAGCGGATCGTGAAAATCGATCTGGAAATCGCGCTACTGATCGGATTGACCTCGGGCATTTTGGCTTGGGCCGTGACCGTGCCTTGGGTTCGCCGCAAATCCGAAGGGCTGGAAAACCGCACCAAATCTCTGAAAGTTTTGTTTGGGTTGCCTCTGGTCATCTCAGCCGGTTTTCTGAGCTTTGCACATGGTGCCAACGACGTCGCCAATGCTGTCGGCCCGCTGGCCGCGATTGTGCACGCCGCTGAATTTGGCGATTTTGCTTCTAAAGTTACGATCCCGACATGGGTGATGGTGATCGGGGCCTTTGGGATTTCGTTCGGCCTGTTCCTGTTTGGCCCCAAGCTGATCCGGATGGTGGGTAGCCAGATCACCAAACTGAACCCGATGCGCGCATTCTGTGTCGCATTGTCGGCGGCGATCACAGTGATCGTTGCAAGCTGGCTTGGGTTGCCGGTCAGCTCGACCCACATCGCGGTGGGTGCGGTGTTCGGCGTCGGATTTTACCGTGAATGGAATCAGGATCGCCGACGCAAGCAAAGTAATGATCGCCGTCCGCCCGAGTTGCGGCTGGCCCGTGAAGAGCAGCGGCGGCGCAAGCTGGTGCGGCGGTCGCATTTCATGACCATTATTGCCGCCTGGGTTATTACCGTCCCAGCGGCGGCTACAATGTCAGCCGTTATCTTCTGGATTTTGACTGCGTTCACCTGAATGTGGTCAGGTCACGGGAAGATCTGATCCGGTGATAGACTTACATCCGGCTTCTGTTCGATCAGAGCCTGTACCCTAGCGCAAATCGGCGCAGGCCGCCTATGTTGCTTGCCCAGTCGGACAATCTCCCCTTGCAGACTGTCGATTTCCGTCAGGCGCCCCGCCATGAGATCATAGGCCATCGACGTGCGCGCGCTTGGGTCGATGGTCAGCATCCGGGCCGCGATCCGGGTGAACAATGGCGTTGGCAGACGCAGGATATGCGGCGTCGTCCAAGCGGGCAAAGGCGTGGTTGAAGCAACAGGGTGGCCTGCGGCCTGAAGTACCCGCAAAGCCTCGGCCATCTGGTCGGCCATCAGGCGACGCCACCTGTGATCCAGCAATTGATCCTTCAACGTCAGCCCCGACAACGCGTTCAGTGCATTGTTCAGGTTGATGACCAGCTTACCCCATTGCACAGATTCGATGTCGTCGCTTTCGATCACCGGCAGGTTGGGCGAGCTGAGCACTTTCCCCAGATTGCCGGGGCCGGACTGGATCACGATATTGCCGGAAGTGGCGCGGTGAAAGCTCGCGGGCTGGGGCGGCACGACGTTGAAGGGCACCATTCCCGCGCGAACGTCATGATCCGGAAGCGCTGCCCGCAGCACCCGGGCATTTTCCATCCCGTTCTGCCAGGACAACACTGGCGCAGAGGCCGGCGCGAACCGCGCAATCTGTTCTGCCATATCCCCCGTGGCCGCGGCCTTGACGGCAACAATCACCAACTCCGCATCTTTCAGGCAATCGGGGCTTTCGGACATCGTCAGCGTCTCGGCCGCCACATGAAGATGCAGACCGGAAAAATCAGTGACGCTCAGGCCCTTCTCGCGGACTGGGTCCAGAATGCGTGGGCGACCCAACAGCGTGACCGAGTGACCGGCATCAGCCAAAAAGGCTCCGCAATAACATCCAATGCTGCCCGCGCCTGCGATTACGATCTTCATGGCAACCCTCCCGTTGAGGCGAGGATTGCCGGTATCGCAAGTTCGGACAAGGCCCCCTGACGTCTGGTTAACGCGCCCGTCTTGGGCTTGTGCGCTCCAACTCGTCTGAAATCGGAATGAACTCCTGATCATCGCCGGGGGGCAGGTGGAAGGCACCGTTGGCCCAATCGGCGGCTTTCCATTCGCGGGTGGCGTTTTCGATTTTTTCTTTCGAAGAGGACACGAAATTCCACCAGATATAGCGACCCTCATTCAATGTGGCTCCGCCCAGCAGCATCAACCGCGCGCCAAACGGACCCGCCTTGACCGAAAGGCGATCGCCCGGGCGGAACACCATCATGCGACCTTCTTCGAACGTGTCGCCCGCAATCTCAACCGATCCCTGAATGACATAAACCCCGCGATCTTCGTGGTCGTCGGGCAATGGAAAGGCGGCGCCGGGTTCAAGTTGCACGTCCAGATAGAAGGTTTCCGACGGCATCGTCACCGGGCTTGTTTCGCCATAAGCCGAACCAAGGATTAGCCGCGCGCTGACGCCGTTGTCTTGGATATGCGGCAGCGCGCCCTGCTTGTGGTGCTCAAAATCCGGGGCCATGTCCTCGTACACCTCAGGCAGTGCAATCCAAGTCTGAACACCGAACAGGCTGTGCCGCTTAGCCCGCGTTTCTTCACTGGTACGTTCCGAATGGGTCACGCCGCGGCCAGCCACCATCCAATTGACCTCACCGGGATAGATCATCTGATGGGTGCCAAGGCTGTCGCGATGCTCGAACTCGCCCTGATACAGATAGGTCACTGTACCCAATCCGATATGAGGGTGCGGCCGTACGTCGATGCCACCGTCGGTGATGAACTCGGCGGGGCCCACCTGATCAAAAAAGATAAACGGTCCAACAAGCTGACGTTTGAGCGAGGGCAACGCGCGCCGCACCTCGAAACCGCCCAGATCACGGGCACGAGGGATGATCAGTGTCTCCAGAGGCGAATTCTCGGGGTTTTGGGTAGGATTCCAACTCATGCCTGCTCTCCCGCGATCAGTTCATTCGGTTCACTGATGTAGGTAAGGCCTGACATACTCGCCTTTCAATTTGCAGAAACGCACAGAACGGGTGCGAACCCGGACCATACATCAGGCACGGCGCGGCCAAAGCTGCGGGAAAAACGCCCCATCAATTCGATCACCTTCGCGATATCCTTCGGCTTCGAACTGCGCCCGTTCATCCTTGGCCCAATCCCCCCGATACCGGAGCCTGCCATCCGGAGCGGTCATCCTCAGCGTAAAACGGCGTACGGTTTCCGTTGGGGTGACTGATGACAGCCCACCGTGCAAGGTGCGCATGTCGAAGAAGATGCAGTCGCCCAGATTCATATCCCATTGCAAAAGATCGAAAGCGCCCGGATCGGCATTGACGTCTGGCGGCGGGTGATAGGTCAGCCCCGCAACCTCGGTGGGTTCGTAGCTGGGATGCCCGTCGGCGAACCTGACCCGCATGAACAGCTTGTCCCACAGATGCGAGCCTTTGACGAAGGCGATACCGTTTTCTTTGGTAACCGGCTCAAGCGGCAACCACAGGACGCACATCGTGCCTTCGAAGTCGAAATAGGACAGGTCCTGATGAAACGGTGGACGCGAAATTGATCCAGCCTCGCGCAGGAACCAGTTGTCCATGACAAGATTGATCGATAGTGCACCCAGCAACTGTGCGGCAAGCGGAGCACAAGGTGAGTTGTGAACGAATTGCGTGAATTGCGGGATTTTATTCCAAGCCCAGTAGTCCTCGAAATAGGCAGGTGCGCGAGGGTCCTTGGTATGGCGGGTGAAATTATCGGTTGGGCGGGCCAAATCCGCGTCGATGCCGTCTCGCAAAAGTGCCAGCCAATCCTCTGAGAACCTGGAGCGCAGCACAACCGCACCGTCGCGCTTGAACGCCTTGATTTCTTCGTCTGAGACAACGTCTTCGACAATCATATTGCAGGACTCCCCGAACTGACGGATTTCAGGATGGCACCCGCGCGGGGGCACGGTCAAAGGAATTCACAATTTGTCACCCCCCGCCGCGCGACCCCTCGGAAACTGAAACAATCGTGCTATCTTTCCGCTGAAAGGATGCCCGGCATTGTCGAGGCGTGGTGAAACACTTGAAAAGAGAGGTTTGCATGCCTGGTCTTACGTTCTCTCGTCGTTCTTTGGTTTTGGCGTCTGGGGCTGTTCTGGCAACGGGTGCGACAGGCTTTTTGGTGCCAGCGCGCGCAAGTGGTGTGGCCCCCACCGCATCCATGCGCGGAGGGTCCAACAATTACCGTCCCGGCGCGCCCATCGTTGACCGGATTGGCGGCGGCGGGTTCTGGATGACCGGAACAGTGCGACGCGCCGGGGACGGCGCCCCCCTGCCCGGTCAGCGCATCCAGATCTGGGCGCATACGACAGAAGGCCACGAACGCGATCCGCAGAGCCACGGCGCAACTCTGACCGATGCCAATGGAGAGTTCCGACTGGAGATGCCACAAATCGTACCCGCCTTTGGCCAGCCACACGGCCATCTAGCTTATGACAGTGGTGAATTCGAAACGGTTTTCCTGCGCCCAATTATGGGCAGCTCCAAGGACAAAACCTTGGCCGCGCATTTCGTTCTGCAGCCTGCCTAACCACAGTGCGTCGAAGCCTAGTAATCTGGACCTTTGTGATCCTTGCCATGGCCGCACCGATTATCGCGGCTGCGGCGAGCCCTCAGCTGGCATGGCGTGAACCGATCTACATCACCGCCGGGTTTGCCGGTGTTATTTCAATGTGTCTGCTGTTGATGCAGCCGCTACTTGCGGGCCGTTTGTTGCCGGGGCTGACCCCGGTTGCCAGCCGCCATTGGCATAGATGGTGTGGGCTAGCATTAGTTGCAGCCATTCTGATCCATGTCGGTGGTTTGTGGATCACCAGCCCGCCCGACGTTATTGACGCTCTGTTATTTGTTTCACCGACACCGTTTTCGGCTTGGGGTGTGATTGCGATGTGGGCCGCGTTCGGAGCCGCGTTTCTGGGTCTTTTTCGCAAGCACCTTGGCTTAAGGTTTCGCGTCTGGAGGTTGGGGCACGGGGGCCTTGCCACCATAACCATCATCGGCAGTGTGGTGCATGCCCTGCTGATTGAAGGTACAATGGAGGTCACGACCAAATGGGCGTTATGCGGTTTGGTCGTGTTGGCGAGCGTCGCGACGCTCGCCAAATTGCGGATTTGGGATATCAGGCGACCCAGCTGAACAACACAGGATCTATGACAACCGAACACTGGCTATGGCCCGGCCAACCGTTTCGCGTAGGAAGCGCGGTTCATCTGAACGTCTTGCACTGTGAGGCTGCCAACCTCGGGCAAGGCTGCCGACAGAACCTTAAGAATGGCGGCATTAAGCTCACTACGCATCGCCTCGTCCCGACCCTGCATCAGTAGAAGCGCGGCGTGGACAAAGCTCTGGGGATCAGTGCCAATACGGTAGTATTCTACCGGAATGGCGCGGATTTTTATCGTTTCAGCGTCGAATTCACGATGTTCAGCCAGCAAGGCAAATAGCTGATCGCAAATTGCCTGAACATCATGGACCTGCTCTATGCCTTTCGAAAACTCCAATGTGACATGGGGCATGATGGAATCCGTTCAGACGCCCAGACACCAGCGCATTACAGCCTTTTGCGCGTGCAGACGGTTTTCGGCCTCGTCGAAGATGACCGAGTTGGGGCCGTCCATCACTTCGGATGTCGCTTCTTCTTCGCGGTGGGCAGGCAAGCAGTGCATGAACAGCGCGTCCGGTTTTGCGTGGGACATCAGCTCGGCGTTGACCTGATAGGGGCGCAGCATGTTGTGGCGACGCTCCTTGGCGGACTGAGAATCGTGCATTGAGACCCAGGTATCAGCGACCACCAGATCGGCACCCTCAACCGCTTTGTACGGATCTCGTTCGACCACGATTTTCGAGCCTTTTTGACGGGCAAGCCCCATAAACTCTTCTTCCGGATCAAGCTGGGCCGGGCCGGTGAAGGTGAAATCAAACCCGAACTGCCCCGCGGCATGCAGGAACGACGCGCAAACATTGTTGCCGTCGCCGGTCCAGACTACTTTCTTGCCCGCAATCGGACCGCGGTGTTCCTCAAACGTCAGCACATCCGCCATGATCTGGCAGGGATGGGTGCGATCCGTCAGGCCGTTGATGACTGGCACGTCCGAGTATTCAGACATCTCGGTCAGAATGGTCTCATCGAAGGTCCGGATCATGATCATGTCGACATAGCGCGACAGGACGCGGGCGGTGTCGGCGATGGTTTCGCCGTGGCCCAGTTGCATGTCCTTCCCGGACAGCACCATGGTTTGCCCGCCCATCTGGCGCACGCCTACGTCAAATGACACGCGCGTTCTGGTAGACGGTTTTTCGAAGATCAGCGCAACCATGCGATCCTTCAGAGGCTGTTCGTCATCAAGTGCTGCCTTTGGGCGGCCCAGGCGCGCCTGTTTCATAGCGCCCGCTTGATCAATCATGGTCCGCAGATCGCCCGCGTCGGTTTTATGGATATCGAGGAAATGGTTCATTTCAGTTCACTTTTCATTCGGGTGTGTCTTAGGCCGAGGCCATTGACTCTTCGACCTTCGCAGCGGCTTTGTCGAGGCGGATCACGGCTTGGGCGATGTCATCCTCGGTCAATGTCAGCGGCGGAAGCAGGCGGATCACGTTATCGGCTGCGGGGACGGTAATGACCTCATTATCATAGCCGGCGTTGACCATATCGATATTGGGCGCTTTGCACTTCAGGCCCAGCATCAGTCCTGTTCCGCGCACTTCTTCGAAGACCTCCGGGTGCTCGGCGATTAGCCCTTCGAGCTTCTGGCGCAGCATCCCGGCCTTGCGGTTGACGCCCTCTAGGAATGCAGGCGTTGCCACCTGATCAATAACGGCGCAGCCCACGGCACAGCCCAGCGGGTTGCCGCCATAGGTAGAGCCATGCGTGCCTGCCGTCATACCGCTGGCGGCGTCTTCCGTGGCCAGAACCGCCCCTAGAGGGAAGCCACCGCCGATGCCTTTGGCGACCATCATGATGTCCGGGGTAATTCCAGCCCATTCATGGGCGAACAGCTTGCCGGTACGACCTACTCCACATTGCACCTCATCGAGGATCAAAAGCAGGCCGTTGTCATCGCAAATCTGGCGCAAGGCTTTGAGCTCCGCGTCTGGGACGGGACGGATGCCGCCCTCGCCCTGCACGGGTTCGATCATGATCGCGGCGGTTTTATCGGTGATCGCATTGGTGACGCCATCGAGGTCGCCAAATGTGACATGAACAAAGCCCGGCAGCAGTGGGCCGAAACCCTTGGTCATTTTCTCAGACCCGGCAGCGGCAATACCAGCCGACGACCGGCCGTGGAACGAGCCGTCAAAAGTGATTATCTCGACCCGTTCGGGCTGATCCTTGTCATAGAAATACTTGCGGGCCATCTTGACCGCCAGTTCGCAAGACTCGGTGCCCGAGTTTGTGAAGAACACAGTATCGGCAAAGGTGTGCTCGACCAGTTTATCGGCCAGCGCCTGCTGCTGTGGGATGTGGTAAAGGTTTGAAACATGCCACAGCGCGTGCGCCTGCTCGGTCAGGGCATTGACCAGTGCAGGATGGGCATGGCCCAGCGCATTCACGGCGATCCCGGCACCCAGGTCCAGAAAACGTCGGCCATCCGCCTCGGTCAGCCAGGCGCCTTCACCCTTCACGAAAGTCAGGGGCGCGCGGTTATAGGTCGGCAGAACGGACGGGATCATGGGATCATCCTTTTCAGGTAGTTTGAGCCTTGTGAGTGATACACTCGGCCTGTGTTCGTCAACTGATTTGGTGGAAATTGCGCCGATTTGAACAGCGCAAATAGATCAAAGAGGCCGGTTACGCGGCGAAGCGTCGGCGTCGGAGTCGCAGGATATGTGCTTTTTTGATCATGAGCCGCCGTATAGCGCTGCCCGAGGCGTCTGAAAACCCTGAATTTTGCGGACCGTTAAAATACTTGTGGCCCATTACATTTGCCGCTTGCCATTTGACATGCGCTGACGCACCGCTGACATATGTTTGTCGCCAAAGCCCACAATCCGCCTCTTGCGGCCGTGCTGATCACCGCCGCCAGTGCATTGCTGGCCGGGACCACCCTGCTGGCCAAAGCCTTGGGGACGGACACGTTGGGTCCCGCGCTGCATCCAATGCAGATCAGCCATGGGCGGTTTCTGTTTGCATTTATCGTGATCGTCACCGCCGTAGGCGTGATGCGGCCCCGCTTGCAGCGTCCGCATTGGGGGCTGCATATTGGGCGCACAAGTTTCGGCTGGGTCGGAATCACGCTGATGTTCGCCTCGGTCGCATTCATCCCGATCGCGGATGCGACGGCGATTTCCTTTCTGAACCCGGTCTTTGCAATGGTGTTGGCAATCCCGCTGCTGAAAGAAGGCGTCGGCCCTTGGCGCTGGCTGGCGGCAGTGGTGGCGCTGGCTGGGGCGCTGATACTGTTGCGCCCGACACCCGATAGCTTTCAGCCAGCTGCCCTGTTGGCACTGACCGCAGCCGCAGTCATCGGGATGGAGCTCATATTCATCAAGAAACTCTCGGGTCGAGAAATCCCGATCCAGATCTTGCTGATCAACAACGCAATGGGCCTGACGATTGCCTCTGTCGCGGTGAGCTTTGTATTCCAGATGCCAACTTTAGAACAATGGGCAGCGCTGGCAGGTATTGGCGCGCTGATGGCCTGCGCGCAGGCGTGTTTTGTGAACGGCATGGCCCGGGCAGACGCCTCATTTGTTGCCCCAATCAGCTATGCGACGCTGATTTTCGCCGCTTTCTACGATTTCGCGATATTCGGCGTGATTCCGGACGGGATCAGCATGATCGGCTCAGCCATAATTCTGACTGGCGGACTTATTCTTGTCTGGCGAGAAGCGCGGGCGCGGCAAGCCTAAAACTTTAAATAGTTTTCCTGACATGGGCCGGGGGCGACCTGTATGTCGCAAACCCGGAAGAACGCGGATTGATACGGCGCAATGTAACCTCAGTTGATTTGAGAGTTTACCCATGCACGAACGCCGTATCCCCGAATGGGTGCGCCATGCCCCAGCACCTTCAGTCCGCGACTTCGGTATCCTTGCCGGGTTCGAGGCGATTGTCCGCGGTATTTTGATCTCCGTCTTTCCACTGGCTATGTACCGAGCATTGGGTGATGCGTCTTCGGTGTCGTTCCTGTATTTTCTGGTCGGCGTTATCTCGTTGATTGCGGGGCTGATGGTGCCGTTCCTGATCCGCTTCATACCGCGCAGATGGGCGTATACTGTTGGTTGCCTCATGTTCATCGGCGGTGCCCTTCTCGCGATTGAAGGCAGCCCGGCGGCCGTGGTCGGTGCGCTTGCCCTGAACACGGTCGCGACAGTGGTCACATTCATTTGCTTCAATGCTTATGTCTTGGATTACATCAGCAAAATCGAGCTGGGCAAATGCGAGACCAGCCGCATGTTTTATAGCGCGCTGGGCTGGGCAGGCGGACCGATGGCCGGCGTCTTACTGCTGGAGGTCTGGGCCCCTGCCCCCTTTGTCATCAGCGCCTTGGCAGGTGCGGTCATGCTGATCCAGTTCTGGCGCATGCGGTTGGGCAATGGCAAGTTGATCGCCAAGGCGCGAGGCACCGCAAAAAACCCGCTGGCCTTTCTGCCACGCTTCTTCGCCCAGCCGCGGTTGGTGGCCGGGTACCTTTTCGCCATGATCCGATCCTGTGGCTGGTGGATCTACGTGGTGTACCTACCCATCTTCGCTATTCAAAACGGGCTGGGTGAGCAACTGGGCGGCATCCTTTTGTCCACCACCAATGCGATGCTGTTCGCAGCTCCGCTTATTCTGCGCTGGGTGCAGGGGCGTTCGATACGCACAGCTGTCCGCGTGGGTTTTGCTGCCTGCGGAACCTGCTTTGTCACCGCTGGGGCAATCGCAGGTTGGCCGGTCGCGGCGGTTGCGGCGTTGGTTCTTGGGTCCATCTGGCTGATCGTTCTGGACATTTGCGCAGGGCTGCCTTTCCTCATGGCAGTGAAACCGTCCGAACGCACTGAAATGTCAGCGATCTACTCCAGCTACCGCGATGTTTCCGGCATTCTGACACCCGGAGTTGCATCCCTTGTCCTTCTGATCTCACCTGTCGCCGGGGTATTCGCAGTCGGAGGCTTGGCCTTGTTCGGGGCCTGGGCCGTGGCCGCAAATCTGCACCCCCGATTGGGAAAGCCCAGGATGACTTTTCAACCCGGTTCACTGGCCGAGACGGGTTAAGCCTTTAGGCGATACCCCGTCCGCAACATCTGCCAGGTCAGCGCGCCGACCAGCAGCGTGGCACCGGTGCAAACGGCAATACCCAACCAGGGTGAGCTGTCGGACACGCCGATCATTCCATACCTCAGGCCGTCAATCAGATAGAAGACCGGGTTCACATGGCTCACCCGGTTCAGGATAGGAGGCAGCGCCTGGACCGAGTAAAACGTACCCGACAGGAAAGCCAATGGTGTCACGATGAAGTTCGTGATGGCCGCCATCTGATCAAACTTGTTGGCAAAAATACCGGCGAACAGGCCTAAGGCCCCCATGAATGCGCCACCCAGAACTACGAATATCAGGGCAAACAACGGGTTTTGCGGGTATATGCCCAAAACCAGCGCAAGTGCGACCGCAACCACACAAGCGATCAGAACGCCGCGTGCTACGCCACCGGCCAGATAGCCCAGCAGGATCTCAAGCGGGGACAAAGGCGGCATCAACGTATCGACGATGTTTCCCTGCACTTTGGCGATCACCATCGACGAAGAAGTGTTGGCGAACGCATTCTGGATCACGGTCATCATCATAATGCCGGGCGCCAGAAAGGTCAGGAACGGCACCCCCATCACATCCGGACGCCCCGGACCGATGGCGATATTGAAGATCAGCAGGAACAGCCCGGCCGTCACAAGCGGAGCCAACAGGGTTTGTGTCCAGACCGCCAGAAACCGCAATGTTTCGCGTTGGGCCAGCGTGTAGAGCCCCATCCAGTTAACTGTTCCGAAACGCCGTTCGCTCTGATCTGCGGAAATCTGCATCACCTGCCCTCATCCTGATTCGAGAACCGCTTGTAACTCGGCTCGCAGTGATTAAAATAGGGGGCTGAGACGAATTCCCAAGGCGGCCCGAATCCGGGGCCGCTTTCCGCTTTTGAAAGGCAAATGATGTCCTGGACTGACGAGCGCGTAGAACTGCTGAAGAAAATGTGGGGCGAGGGCCAGTCGGCCAGCCAGATCGCCAAGGAGCTGGGCGGCGTAACCCGCAATGCGGTGATCGGCAAGGTGCACCGTCTGGGTCTGTCGAACCGCGCAACCGGTGCCTCGCCGGCCAAATCCGAACCTAAAGACAAACCGGCACCCGCGCCCAAGGCCGAGGCCAAGCCAAGGCCCGCGCCTAAGACCGAACCGGCGCGCCCAACGCCGGCACCTGCAGCCGAGACAAAACCGGCCGTTCCGGCGCGCCGCCAGATCATCCCGGCTGGTCAGCCACTGCCGCCGCAGCCTTCGGCCAACGAAATCAGCCCCGAGGCGCTGGCCAAGGTCAACGAGATCGAGAAGAAGGCCAAGAAGCTGACGCTGATGGAACTGACCGAGAAGACCTGCAAATGGCCAGTAGGCGACCCGGCGACCGAGGATTTCTGGTTCTGCGGCCTGCCGGTTGAAGCCGGTAAACCTTATTGCGAAGCGCATGTTGGCGTAGCCTTCCAGCCAATGAGCTCGCGTCGCGACCGCCGGCGGTAAAGACCGATGCGCCAGGATCCTGCAGTGATGGAGGATACCTGGCTTGCCCAGGCAAAACGATTGCTGGCGCTGGCCGAAACCGGCCAGCACTTTACCAAAGACCAGTTCGATCGCGAACGCTATGACGAGATCGCAAATATTGCCCGTGCTATGCTGGCCGATCTTGGGCAAGTGCCCCTGTCACGGATCGACGGATTGGTTTCAGAACACGCAGCAGGCTACGCCACGCCCAGCATTGATATTCGCGGCGCGGTGATCCGCGATGGGCTCATATTGCTGGTCCGCGAACGTAGCGACGGGAAATGGTCGATGCCGGGCGGGTTTGCTGATATCGGCAACTCGCCAGCAGAAAACATCGAACGCGAAGTCTGGGAAGAAGCAAGGTTACGCGTTAGGGCGGAGCATCTCTATGCCGTGCACCACAAAGCGCGACATCCTTACCCAGCAGATGTGCGAGATTTCTACAAGTTGTACTTTCTGTGTGACCTTGTCGGCAGGGAAATCCCAGAGGCAGGCCGGGAAACAAGCGATGCAGCGTTCTTTGCACCTGAGAACTTGCCCCAACTGTCATTGGGACGAACGATCAAAGCCGATATCGTAACCGCATTTTACGCCAAGGCGGCAGACGACAAACTCACTCGGTTCGACTAAATTACTGCGCCGGATGCGACGGCAAATCCGGCATTGGCACCCAGCGTGGTAACTCATCCGGCGAGACTGAGACATGGAGCTTCTCTGACCGGTCACGGCCCACTTTGCGGTGCTTGCGCAGCAGGAAAATCTTGCCCCAGCCACGCCAGGTTCCGACAGAACGGGCGGAGGTATCCGTCGGGAACCTATCACGCCAACCCTCAGGTAGCGGAAGACCATGCAGTTCTGCCTTATCCAGCATCCAGACCAGAGAAATGTTGCTGAGCGGACGGGCCTCTTCAAAGCCGTTCAACTGGCCACCCACATCGCCGTGAGTGCCACGGAACCAAACTTGTTCGACATGGCCTTTGAATTCGGGGGTACATTTCCACAGGACCGGCTCGAACACCTCGCGGGTCTCGTCCAGTGCCATCGCGTGGTAGCCATGACGCGTCGCGGGGCCCAGCTGGTGGGTGTGAAAGGAATGGCGCTCTTCGGCCCAGCGCCACAGCAGCGGCAGACGCATGCCCAGCGCCTTGACCGTGTCCCAGACGCCGACCATCTCAATCGCCACATCTTCGTGACAAAATTGCCGCCGGAACGCGGCCGCGGCCGAACCGCTGGCATTGCATTCATAGTGCCGGTAGGCCTGCTTGATGTTGCGAACGGTCGCATGTTCGGCCTTAACCAGACCAATCATATCGATCACACCAGCCAAGCTGCGCACACCATAAGCGCCGCGTGAATAGCCGATGAAATAGATACGGTCGCCGGGTTTGTAGCGTGAGGCGAGATAGCCGTATGCGCGGCGGATTTGGCGGTTGATCCCTCGCCCCATCATCACGTCCAGCGAGGATTTCCAGCTTTCCCACTGCACACCGGATTCGTAGAAGACGGACACTTTGCTGCCCATTTCGCGGCACAGTCGCAGGGTCTGGCCCGCATGGGTTTCGTAGCCCGGCTCAAGCGTCGACATGGTGCCGTCCAGGATAATCACATGGCTGACGGGCTCGCGGTGAAGCGCCTCGGCGGAATGCTCGGACCGTAAGGGCCGTCCGAGCCATCCCAGTACCTTTCTACTCAGCCGCGACAGAACCATGCGTCAACAATTCCCATACTTTATGAGGTGTGAAAGGCATGTCCGCCTGCCGCACCCCGTGATCCCAGAGCGCATCCTGAACCGCGTTTGCCACCGCGGCCAGCGCGCCCACGGTGCCGGCCTCTCCACATCCTTTCATCCCCATCGGGTTGGAAGTTGACGGAACCGGCGCCGAGGTAAACTTAATCATGGGTATCTCGGCCGCGCGGGGCAAGGCGTAATCCATCAACGAAGCCGTGAGCAGTTGCCCCTGCGCATCATGCACAACACGTTCCGTCAACGCCTGGCCAATGCCCTGCACCACCCCACCATGCACCTGCCCTTCGGCCAACATCGGATTGATAAGATTACCGAAATCATCAACGATCGTATATTGGTCGACCCAGGTTTCACCGGTGTAAGAATCGATCACGACTTCGGCAACATGTGCGCCATTGGGATAGCTGCGCGCATCCAGATCGGCGCTGGCTTCATGGCTCAGCAGGTCGGCGCGCCCATCGGCGCGGGCCATATCCGCGGCTTCGCTCAGCGTGGGCGTCAGGTTTGACCCAGGCGCCCGGAAGGTTTCATGGTCGAAACGCACATCACTTTCCTCCACCCCCATCTTATCCGCCAGATACGGCGTGAATGCGGCGATCATGACGTCGATGGTGGCCAGCGTCGCGGTGCTTTGCACCGTGACCGAACGTGACCCGCCAGTCCCGCCACCATGTGGCAACTGATCGCTGTCACCCTGGACCACATTGATCTGGTCCATCGGAACTCCGGTCTGGTCTGACAGGAATTGCGCGTAGACCGTCTCATGCCCCTGCCCGTTCGATTGGGTGCCGACATAAAGGTTCACCGTGCCATCCTCGCAGAACTCGACTTTCGCGTTTTCCGAAGGGTCACCCAAAATGCTTTCGATATAGTAACACAAGCCCCGCCCCCGGATCAGGCCACGTTCCGCATCTGCAGTTTTTCGCGTCGTGAATCCATGGGTCTGGGCACCTGCACGGGACAGGACCATATCGAAATCACCAACGTCATAGATTTCGCCAGTCGCGGTCTTGTAGGGGAAGTTTTCCGGCTGGATGAAATTCCTGCGGCGCAACTCCCAAGGATCGACGCCCAGTTGGCGCGCGGCGCGATCCATTACACGTTCCAGAACATAGATCGCCTCGGGCCGCCCTGCCCCCCGATAGGCATCGACTTGCGTGGTGTTGGTATAGAACCCCTCAACCCGCAGATACGTCGTTTGAACGTCGTAAACCCCCATCAACACCTTGCTAAAAAGACTGGTCTGGATCGCTTGCCCGAAATGACTGCTATAGGCACCTAGATTTACCTTGCTGTGCACACGGTAGGCCGTGATTTTCAGGTCCTCGTCAAAGGCGAGCTCAGCCAATGAGGTCAGGTCGCGACCGTGATGATCCGACAGCATCGCCTCGGATCGGTCAGACATCCAATGAACCGGCTGCCCGAGTTTCATCGCTGCAACTGAGACGCAAAAATACTCAGGGTACGGCATGACCTTCATGCCGAATCCGCCACCCACATCCGGAGTAGTGACACGGATCGCCTCGGGTTCCAGCTTCAGCTTTTGCGCCAACTGCCCCCGCATCGCCCAGACGCCTTGCCCACCATAGGCAAAGTGCAAACGTCCATCGACCCAATTGGCCTGACATCCCCGTGGCTCGATTGAGGTGATGATCACGCGGTTGTCGGCCACATCCAGCGAAACGGTATGCGCGGCGGCCTGAAAGGCGGCATCGGTTGCTGCTTCATCGCCCAACCCCCAATCAAAAGCACGATTGTCGGCGACCTGATCATGCAGTTGTTCGCCACCGGCTTCGACATCGAGTTTTGCGGGCAGATCATCTGTGTCCATCCAGATCATCTCAACAGCATCTCGCGCCTGCAACAGCGTGTCTGCGATCACGACAGCCACAGGTTCGCCAACAAACCGGACGCGATCTTGGGCCAGCATATGCCTGTCGGGCGCAAGGGTCTGAGAGCCATCGCGGTTCTGCACAGTTGCTGCGTTCATCACAGTGTCGATCCCAGCCGTCGAGAGATCATCCAGCGTCATGACAAGGCGCACCCCTTCCGCCTCACGCGCGGCATCCAGATCCAGCGCCGTGATCCGACCATGGGCAACCGGGCTGCGGAAAAAGGCCGCAAACAGAGCCCCTTCGGGCACATCATCATCCATGTATCGTCCATGCCCGGTCAGAAACCGCTGATCTTCTGTCCGTTTGACGGGCTGGCTTTTGCCGAACTTTTCCATGCGATGATCCTCCTGCGATGGCGACCGTAGCCCAGCCCAAGGCGATGTCCAGTCGAACAGACAGCTTCCCCGTGTCTTGCCAGTCATTTTTTGGTTAACCTACAGGTCATGACATGGGCACATGACAGCGTATTTCCGTTCACCGCCCTGCTAACCAGCAACAGCGAAGCCACCCACGACGTGTATGTCGGTGGCGACACCCGCGCGGGCATGGCACGGAACGGCCCCGGCCTTCGTCATGCGCTACGCCGATGACAAACTTACGTCAGAACGGCATATGGGCGCCCTGAAGAATACTTTCGGTGATCATCTTGATACGGTGGAACTTGACGGCAACGACCACTCATTGCTGACTTTGGATTTCCATGAACCGGCCTTCCAGTGTGTTCAGGACTATTTTCGCGCGCGCTTTGCCCAGGCCGAATAGCATACAACCCTTCCCCTTCCCTCACGCATTCGCTATTGCAGGCGCTGACCCGAATTTGTTGACGCAGGACGCATCCTATGGCGATGGAAAAGACATTCAACGCGGCCGAGGCTGAGGCCCGCATTTATGAGGCCTGGGAACAGGCCGGGGCCTTCAAGGCAGGCGCGAACAGATCGCGCGACGAAAGCTTTACCATCATGATCCCGCCTCCCAACGTGACGGGCGCATTGCATGTGGGCCACGCGTTCAACAACACCTTGCAGGATATCCTGACCCGCTGGCACCGGATGCGCGGCTTCGACACGTTGTGGCAACCCGGTCAGGACCATGCCGGTATCGCCACCCAGATGCAGGTCGAAAAGATGCTGGCCGCCACCCAACAGCCCAGCCGAAACGAGCTGGGTCGCGAGGCTTTTCTGGACAAGGTCTGGGAATGGAAGGGCGAATACGGCGGCACGATCATCGAGCAGCTGAAACGTCTCGGCTCCTCCTGTGACTGGTCGCGCAACGCCTTCACCATGGCGGGCGCACCACGCGATCCGCGCACCGGGCATGAAAACTCGGCCAACTTCCACGACGCGGTCATCAAGGTCTTCGTCGACATGTATGAAAAGGGCCTGATCTATCGCGGCAAGCGGTTGGTCAATTGGGACCCCCATTTCGAGACCGCGATCTCGGACCTTGAGGTCGAGAATATTGAGGTCGCGGGCCACATGTGGAACTTCAAGTATCCGCTGGCTGGTGGTGAAAGCTACACCTATATCGAGAAGGATGAGGACGGGAACGTCGTTTTCGAAGAAGAACGCGATTACATTTCGATTGCCACGACCCGCCCCGAAACCATGCTGGGTGACGGCGCGGTTGCGGTTCATCCGTCGGATGAACGGTATGCGCCAATCGTTGGGAAACTCTGCGAAATCCCGGTTGGCCCGAAAGAGCATCGTCGCCAGATCCCGATCATCACCGATGACTACCCCGATCCTGATTTCGGCTCGGGTGCGGTGAAGATCACAGGCGCGCATGACTTTAACGACAACATGGTCGCCAAGCGCGGCGGCATTCCGATGTACCGCCTGATGGATACCAAAGGCGCGATGCGGGCAGATGGTGCGCCCTACGCCGAAGAGGCGGGCAAGGCGCAGGTATACGCACGTGGTCGCGCGTTCACCGAGAACGAGATCGACGCGATTAACCTCGTTCCCGACCATCTCCGAGGTCTCGACCGTTTCGAGGCGCGCGCGAAAGTGGTCGAAGAGATCAACGCGGACGGTCTGGCCGTAATGACCCGTGCGGATGATCCGGTTCTGGGTACCAAGCTGGGCGAGGATGATGATCCCGCAGCACTGGTGCCGCTGGTCGAGAGCAAGCCGATCATGCAGCCCTTCGGCGACCGCTCGAAAGTTGTGATCGAGCCAATGTTCACCGATCAGTGGTTCGTGGATGCCGAAAAGATCGTCGGCCCCGCGCTGGATGCGGTCAAGGGCGGCACGGTCAAGATCATCCCTGAGTCGGGCGAAAAGACCTATTACCACTGGCTGGAAAACATCGAGCCCTGGTGCATTTCGCGTCAGCTTTGGTGGGGGCACCAGATTCCGGTTTGGTATGGTCTCGATCTGTCTGCGGAAGACTTCATCGACGACGAGAACGACGGAGACCTTGATTTGGTCGAATTGGGTCGTCTGCTGAATGAAGGTGGCATGCTGCACCGTGGCAATGTCATGGAATGCGCAACCAGCTTGGATGCAGTCACCGAGAAGTTCCTGGACGACAACGCCAACATTCCCAGCCCGCTGAGCCACGCAACAGTTGTGGAAGTTGCAGACAAACATGAGGCGATCCATCGGTTTGCTGAAAGTCTCGCTCAGTATGCCGTCGAACAAGACCCAACCAAACTGATCTATCCGGTCTGGCGCGACCCCGACGTCCTCGACACATGGTTCTCCTCCGGCCTCTGGCCGATCGGCACACTGGGCTGGCCCGAAAAGACCGAAGAACTGGAGCGCTACTTCCCTACGGACGTTCTGATCACCGGCGCGGACATCCTGTTTTTCTGGGTCGCCCGGATGATGATGATGCAACTGGCCGTGATGAACGAGATTCCGTTCCACACCGTCTACCTGCACCAGCTCGTTCGCGACGAGAAGGGCAAGAAGATGTCCAAGACCACCGGCAACGTCATCGACCCGCTGGAGATCGTGGACGAATTCGGTGCCGACGCGCTGCGCTTTACCAACGCCTCGATGGCGGCGATCGGCGGCGTGCTGAAACTGTCCCGCGAACGCATCACCGGCTATCGCAACTTCGGCACCAAGCTGTGGAACGCCGTCCGCTTTGCCGAGATGAACGAGGTCTTCACCGACGCCGTTCCTCAACTGGACGTGGCTGACCTGAAGCCCAAAGCTGCGGTGAACCGCTGGATTATCGGCGAAACCGCACGGGTGCGGGAAGAGGTCGACGCGGCGCTGGAAAGCTATCGCTTCAACGACGCGGCCAACGGGCTTTATGCCTTTGTCTGGGGTAAGGTTTGCGACTGGTACGTGGAGCTGTCCAAGCCACTGCTGCAAGGGGACGATGCCGAGGCGCAGGCTGAAACCCGCGCCACGATGCGTTGGGTTCTGGATCAGTGCATGGTCCTGCTGCACCCGATCATGCCGTTCATCACCGAAGAGCTGTGGGGCTTGACCGGCGACCGCGCCAAAATGGCCGTCCACGCCGATTGGCCAACCTATTCTGCCGCCGACCTGATTGACGCTGAAGCGGATCGTGAGATGAACTGGGTGATCTCGGTGATCGAAAACACCCGCTCGGCCCGTGCACAGATGCGGGTTCCGGCCGGTCTTTACGTGCCGATGCTGGTGACCGAGATCGACGCCAATGGCCAAGCCGCGTGGGACCGCAACGAGGCGCTGATCAAACGCCTGGCGCGGATCGACAGCCTGACCAAAGCGGATGAGTTGCCCAAAGGTACGATCTCGATTGCCGCCCCCGGCGCCTCTTTCGGCCTGCCGCTGGCGGATATCATCGATATCGGAGCGGAAAAGGAACGGCTGGAGAAAGCCAAGGGCAAACTGGCCAAGGAATTGGGCGGTCTGCGCGGACGTCTGAATAACCCCAAATTCGTGGCTTCGGCCCCGGAAGAGGTTGTCGCGGAAGCCAAAGCCAACCTTGCCGCCCGCGAAGAAGAAGAGGCGAAACTGAACGAGGCCCTCGCCCGTTTGGCCGAAATCGCCTGATCTTCGTCTTTTCGCAAATACTCAAAATCTAACACCCGCCGCTCACCCGGCGGGTTTTTTTGTTCGGTGACGCATTTCACCTTGTTTCTATCCGCTTGCGATTGTTAGCAATCTCTGCAGACAACTCCGAGGAAGTCATGGCGCGCCCTTTCCCTCCTGTGCAGACAATTTCGACTGGCCTTGTGGTGGCCGTTGTCGGCTTTTTCAGCTCTTTCCCGATCGTGCTGCAGGGCCTTATTGCAATGGGCGCCTCGGAGGCTGAGGCGGCCTCGGGTTTGATGATGGCCGCGGTTGCAATGGGGGTGACGGCGATTGTGGTCAGCCTTTGGTACCGGCAGCCGATCAGCGTGGCATGGTCAACACCCGGTGCCGCTCTGCTGGCGGTCTCGGCGACCCCATTGGTCGGATTTTCTGATGCAGTTGGGGCCTTTCTTTGCGCCGGAGCCCTGACTGTTGTTGCCGGAATGTGGCGTCCGCTTGGACGGCTTGCGGCCGCTATCCCGACAACACTTGCACAGGCCATGCTGGGCGGGGTTTTGCTGCCCTTATGCATCATTCCGTTCAAGGCGGCAGTTGAGCTGCCCTGGCAAGCGCTGCCGGTCATTATGACGTGGTTTATCGCTGGGCGGATCAATCGGTTGATCGCAGTTCCTGCCGCAGTGGTTGCCGCGGCAATCGTCGTTGTATTGAACGCCGGTGACGGTTCGGTCCGACCCGAGCATCTGGTCACCGCCCCTGTCTGGACCATTCCGACATTCTCGATCGCATCGGCGATCGGGATTGGCATCCCCCTGTTCATCGTCACCATGGCTACGCAAAACATACCCGGCATCGCCGTCATGCGCAGCTTTGGGTATGCGCCAATTGCTGGCAAGTTGTTCTCAGCCGTCGGAGGAGCCAGTATTCTGTCTGCCCCCTTTGGCGCTCCGGCCACGTGCCTTGCCGCGATTACCGCTGCGATGTGTTCAAACGAAGACAGCTACCCGGACCCGAACCAGCGTTACTGGTCAGCGGTTATGGCAGGCCTATTTTACTGCGTATTTGGCGTCTTTGCCGTGGCAATCACCGGGTTCGCGGCCCACGCGGACCCATTGCTCATGGGTACACTGACCGGCATTGCCCTGATTGGTGTGATGGCAAATGCGACCTTTGCTGCATTAGAGGTTCCCGCCGAACGCGAAGCGGCGATTCTGACATTCGCCATAACCGCATCAGGAATCACCGTCTTCGGCCTGGGCGCTGCAGTCTGGGGTTTGGCCGCAGGTGGTATCGCCTATCTGGTTACCAACCGATCCAGATGACAGCTTTCCCCCGCTGTGCTGGTCGGGTACTACGAACCTATGTTTGGATCGCTCGGAAAACTGGTCGAACGCCAGATCAAAAAGGCGCAAGCCGAAGGTCAGCTAGAGGGGCTGGAGGGCGAAGGCCAGCCGCTGCCTGACCGTTCGTCCGAGGCTCAGACCGATCCGGCCGTCGCCGCCGGTCATCGGATCATGGCGCAAGCAGGCGTTCTGCCCGAAGAGTTCAGCATCAAGAAAGAATTAGTTGCCGCCCGCAAAACCTATGCGTCGCAGTCCGATGCTGACGAGCGTAAAGTGACTATGGCTAAGATCGCCGAGCTTGAGATGCGATACAATATGGCCCGTGATGCACGACGGGCTTTTATGCGTTAATTGCCGGGTGCAAATGCCCTGCTGGACACGGAAATCGAGTTTCCTGACGGGTCCTTGGCATTCGCGAAACCGTAGCCATCCGCCTTGTGGATCGGACCGAATTTCAGCCCGTGCTGCGCGGCTTGTTTGCAAAACTCGGCAACGTCCGCGACATCAAAAACGATTTTGACCGCCGCTTGCCCCTGACGGGTGGCCTTGCTGGCCGGATGCAACAACAGGCGCAACCCGTCACCGTCAGGCACAAGATCTACAATCCGGTCCCCTTTGAGTCGGCGCGCTACATAGCCAAAATGCGTCTCATAGAAATGCACCATCTTCTCGATATCCTTGGCGTACAGGATCAATCGTGTGACAGATGGCCAGATCATTTGAACTCTGGTTTGCGACCTTGCAAATTCGCCGCGATGACTTCCATCTGGTCCGGTTTGCCGATCAGTTCCGCCTGCTCTGACGACTCCTCCAGCAGCACCTCTGTGCGGGGTTTGGCTTCCGCAACCTCGATCAGGCGCTTGGCCGCGCGGATGGCCGAAGGGCTTTGGCCCGCAATGTCCTCAGCCAAGGCCAATGCCTCGGTCAGCGGGTCATCCGACAGCTTGGTAACCAGCCCCCAGTCCGCTGCCTGCGCGGCACCGATGGGGCGGGCCGAATAGGTCAACAGGCGTAAAACGTCCGACCGGACCAGCTTTGGCAGCAAAACCATACCGCCCATGTCGGGGATCAGACCCCATTTCATCTCCATTACGGCGAGTTTAGCCTCGGGATGTGCTATCCGGATGTCAGCGCCCAGCGCAAGTTGCAAACCGCCGCCATAAGCAACACCCTGAATGGCACAAATGACGGGAACGGGCACGCGTTGCCAAACCAAGGCAACTTCCTGCACTTCATTGGCGTCC
Source organism: Ruegeria atlantica (assembly GCF_947495585.1). Taxonomy (GTDB): domain Bacteria; phylum Pseudomonadota; class Alphaproteobacteria; order Rhodobacterales; family Rhodobacteraceae; genus Ruegeria; species Ruegeria atlantica_G. The sequence continues at coordinate 89,460 of NZ_CANLZK010000012.1, forward strand.
TTGTGGCTGCGGGTCATCAACCATTCGGTCGGGTCCGTTTGCGCCATGCTCGCAAAGCTGGCCATGTCCAGACCCGCGCAAAAGCTTTTGCCTTCACCCGATAGCACCACCGCACGGGTATCCGAGGCAGCGACCTCCTGCCCCGCAGAAATGATGGCCTTTATCATCGCATCATCCAGCGCATTCATCTTGTCGCCGCGCGTCAGAGTTACGTGCGCGATGTGATTTTTGTATTCGACGGATACTCGTGACATCTCAGGCCTCTCAATTCCGGTTAGGGGTACAATGCCCCGATGGATCAGGCAGTTCCACCTAAACGTTAGGGCAGATTTGACGCAGGCATGCGCCCGAACCAGGGCGAATCCAATGTCATGACGTAGAAATGTCCCCCGGCCAACTTGCCACCCGTGGTGATGCCCAGCCGACCCCCGGGGTCTTGCAAGGTCTGCAGGATGTTCCCGTCGCCGTCAAACTGCACCATCATCCCGCGATGGATCGGCGCAGGCCGCACCGTCGGCCCCAGTCGCCAGATCACCTTGCGCAGGAACGGGTATGGCATCAGTGCCTCGCTTGGCACGCGCGGGCTGGCAAAAGCCATCCAATACGTACCATCACCCTGTGCCTCGATGTTGTCGGGATAGCCTGGGAGATTGTCCATCAGGACCTCTTGCTGCCCGGCCTTCGGGCCGGTCAACCAAAGCTTGTGCACCCGGGCGCGCCCGGTTTCGGCGATCAGCAGAAAATCCTCACCTGGCGACAACGCGACGCCGTTTGTGTAGACAAAGCCTTCGGCCAGTTTCTCGGTCGTGCCATCGGGCGCGTGGCGGGCAACGTAACCTGTGTCCGATTGCTCCCAGATGGTCAGTACCGAAGTCGGTTTGGTCCCGCCCATCGTTTCGGGATCGAACCGATCGGACGAGTTTGAGAAATAGATCGTCCCGTCCTTCGCCACGTCCAATTGATTTGCATAGATCACCGGCGCGCCGTTTATCTCGGACACCACTGGCTGCAGCGTACCGGGGCCGGTCCAGCGCATGATGCCTCGGAAGCTGTCGGCGATGTAAAGCACCCCATCCGGACCGACCGTCAGGCCCAAGGGACGACCGCCGAGGTCGTCAACTTTCACCGGGACCTCGCCGTCTATCCGGTATAGAGCCCCGGACAGGCTGGTCGTGTAGACGGACCCGTCGGGCATGATGGCAATGTCTTCGGGGCCTTTCTCACCGTCAGGCAACGAGATCAGTTCCAGCTGGTCCAACGTATTGTTCTCCGCGAAGTCACCAGTGAAACCCGGTGCTTCGGGTGGGGTCCATGCCACCGGTTGAACCGGGACCGGCCAGAAAACCAGATAGGCGAGGCCGACAATCAACAAGCCCAAAACAATGCGCATGCGCGCTCCTCCCTTTAATCGTTACGCGAACAATGCGGAGCAGCATTCTGCAACGCAAGCTTGCCTGTCGTATGACCTTACGTTTATCTGCCCCCATGACAGAGCCACGCTATACCCCGCTTGCCAAATCCCTGCCTGCAACCGTGCCGTTTGTTGGCCCCGAAACGCAGGAACGCCAGCGTGGCGCGCCATTTGTGGCGCGGCTGGGCGCAAATGAAAGCGTGTTTGGACCCTCTCCGCACGCCATAGCGGCAATGGCAGAAACGGGGATCTGGATGTATGGCGATCCGGAAAACCACGATCTGCGCGCTGCATTGGCGGATCACCATGGAATCGGGCCGGAAAACATCGTGGTTGGCGAAGGCATCGACGGGCTGTTGGGTTACCTGGTGCGGCTACTGGTCGGATCCGGAGACGCGGTTGTCACCTCAGAAGGGGCATACCCGACCTTCAACTACCATGTGACGGGGTTCGGCGGAACGCTCCACAAAGTGCCGTATCGCGACGACCACGAGGATCCGGCGGCGCTGTTTGCCAAGGCGGGTGAAGTGGATGCCAAGCTGGTGTATCTGGCCAATCCTGACAACCCGATGGGTAGCTGGCATTCCGGAGCGGATATCGTGGCGGCGCTGGACGATCTGCCCGACGGGAGTCTGCTTGTATTGGACGAGGCCTATGTGGAATGTGCGCCTGAAGGCACCGCCGCCCCTGTGGCAGCAGACGATCCGCGGGTGATCCGGATGCGAACTTTTTCCAAGGTGTACGGCATGGCGGGCGCGCGGGTTGGCTATGCCATCGGCGCACCCGGCCTGATTTCAGCCTTCAATAAGGTGCGCAACCATTTCGGGATGAACCGAGCCGCGCAGGCCGGTGCGCTGGCCGCACTGAATGATGCCGAGTGGCTAAATCATGTTCAGACCAAGATTACCGAAGCGCGTGACCGGATTGGCCATATTGCACGAGAGAATGGTTTGGCCCCCTTGCCCTCGGCCACCAACTTCGTTGCCATTGATTGCGGGAAGGATGGGGCCTTTGCCAAGGCGGTTCTGGACTCGCTGGTTGCGCAGGGCATTTTCGTGCGTATGCCCTTTGCCGCACCGCAAAACCGCTGCCTCCGCGTCAGCTGTGGCGAGGCAGCCGATCTGGATGCCTTTGCCACAGCATTGCCAAAAGCGCTTGCCGAGGCGGGGCGTTAGGTCTTCGACGCAAGCACCGCAGCTGCAGCGTCTAACGCGCCTTTGCCGCGAGGGATATCCAGCGCGGCCAAGGCTGTTTCCACACCGCCCAAAGTAGCCATAACCATCTGGCCATTGACGTGACCCATATGGCCAAGACGGAAGCATCCTTCCCAGTCGTCCATCCCCAGACCAATACCAAGGGTCAACCCCAGTTGGTTTTCAGTGAACTCGCGCAATGGCGTGCCGCGCCCCTCGGTCAGTCGCAAGGCGGTGACAGCGTGGCTGCGATGTTGACGCTCCGCAACATTCAGATGCAGCGCGTCACCTTGCGCCCAGGTTTCACATGCTTCCCAGATGGCCGCGGCTAGCCTCTCGTGCCGCGCCCAAACCTGTTCCATCCCCTCGGCATGGATCATGTCTAAGGCTGCGCGCAAACCGTAGAGGTGATGGGTCGGTGCGGTGCCGTTGAAATACTGATAGAACAGGTCGGGGTTGGATCGTGGCTGCCAGTCCCAATACTGCGAAACTCGTGGCATAGCGGCCCGTTTGGCCTGTGCCTTGTCATTGAAGAAGACAAAGCCGGTGCCAGCGGGTGTCATCAGCCCCTTCTGACAGGCCGTAACCGTGACGTCGACGCCCCAGGCATCCATTTCGAACCGGTCACACCCCAGCGAGGCAATGCAATCCGCCATCAAAAGCGCCGGGTGGTCCAGATCGTCCAACAAGGCGCGTAGTGCTGGAATGTCGTTCCGGATTGAGCTTGACGTGTCCACATGAACGGCCAGTACCGCCTTGATCATGTGGGCTTTGTCGTCACGCAATGCCTCGGCAATACGGTAAAAATCCCACGCCGAGGACGAGCCGAAGTCGATCAATTGAACCTTGGCGCCGATACCCTCGGCCATCTCGGCCCAGCCATGGGTAAATCGGCCAGATGCGGGGGCTAGAACCGTTTCACCGGGTGCGATGACGTTGGACAGCGCGGCTTCCCACGTTCCGTGGCCGTTAGAGATATAGATAGCAACATTATGCTCGGTCCGCGCCACGCGACACAGATCGCGGGTCAGCGACGGCATCATCTCGATCAGCTCGCCCTCGTAGATATTCGGTGACGGGCGGTGCATGGCCTGCAACACCGCGTCTGGAATGACCGAAGGTCCTGGAATCGCCAGATATTCGCGCCCTTGCGCCAGGGAAATGGAGTTTGTCATGGGATCAACCTGTATGAATTGTCGCCCACCCTAGCGCAGCTTTAGGCGGCGTCAATCCATCAGCTTGGAGGCCGCGCGCGCAAGGTTTTCGATACCGGCCCAATCCCCATCAATGACCATCTTTTTCGGCGCAACCCAGCTTCCTCCCGCGCAAACCACATTGGACAAGGACAGGTAATCCTTTGCATTTTCGGGCGACACACCACCGGTCGGGCAAAACTTGATTTGCGGCAACGGCGCGCCGATCGCCTTCAACGCCGGTGCACCACCCGATGCTTCGGCCGGGAAGAACTTGAGCATGTCATAGCCCTTTTCCAACAGACGCATCGCCTCACTGGCTGTGGCGGCGCCGGGCAACAAGGGCAGGCCTTCGGCCTCGCAGGCCGCGATCAGAATGTCGGTGGCACCGGGCGAGACCCCGAATTGCGCGCCTGCTTCTTTCGCGGCGCGCACATCTTCGGGCGTCACCAAAGTTCCTGCGCCGACGACCCCGCCCGGCACATCCGCCATCGCGCGGATCGCGTCCAGCGCGGCGGGGGTGCGCAGAGTAACCTCAAGCGCGGGCAGGCCACCTGCGACAAGCGCCTCGGCCAATGGGCGCGCCTGAGCCGCGTCATCGACGACAAGGACAGGAACAATGGGCGCAAGTGCGCAGATTTCGCGCGTGCGTTGGGTTTTGGACATAGGTCAAACTCCGAAAATACTGGCGCCGGTGTCTGCTGATCCGACATTTTGGCGGAAGGTAGCGAACAGGTCGCGCCCTACGCCGTGTTGGTTGGCCGACAGATCAGCGGTGGCGGGTGTACGGTCCAGAACCCCAGGGGTCAGAATCTCCAACTCACCCTTCACCGCATCGACGCGCAAGATGTCGCCATCCTGCAGGTAAGCGATCGGCCCGCCATCCAGCGCCTCGGGACAGATGTGGATCGCCGCAGGGACTTTTCCAGACGCGCCGGACATACGACCATCGGTTACAAGCGCCACCTTTTGCCCACGGCCCTGCAAGATCGACAGGATCGGCGTCAGCGAGTGTAGCTCGGGCATGCCATTTGCTTTGGGTCCCTGGAACCGGACAACAACGATGACGTCGCCGGTGAACTCTCCGGCCTTGAACGCGGCTTTTGCTTCGTCCTGATCATGGAACACGCGTACAGGCGCTTCGACAACCTGATGTTCCGGGGCGACGGCCGAAACCTTCATCACGCCGGTGCCCAAATTGCCAGTCAGGCGCGACAACCCACCAGTGGGTTGGAACGGGTCTTTCGCCGGGCGGACGATTTTTTCGTTCAGGCTTTGGCCAGCCCCGTCTTCCCAAACCAGCTCACCGTTCTTCAGCTTCGGTTCTTTGGTATAATTCTGCAGACCCTGGCCCGCGACGGTTAGAGTGTCGGGGTGCAGCAGTCCGTCTTCCAGTAGCGTTCCAATGCAGTACCCAAGACCACCCGCTGCGTGGAAGTGGTTCACGTCTGCCAGACCGTTCGGATAAACCCGCGCAACCAGAGGCACCACGGCGGAAATGTCAGAAAAATCCTGCCAATCCAGTACGATACCACCTGCGCGCGCCATAGCGATCAGATGAATCAGCAAGTTGGTCGACCCACCCGTGGCCATCAGACCCACGATGCCGTTCACAAACGCCCGCTCATCCAAAACCTGATAGGCCGGCGTATAATGGTTGCCCAGCGCGCTCAGCGACAGGGCGCGGCGCGCGCCCTCCTCGGTCAGTGCGTCCCGCAGAGGCGTGTTGGGATTCACAAAGCTGGAGCCCGGCAGGTGCAGGCCCATGAATTCCATCAGCATCTGATTGGTGTTCGCGGTGCCATAAAAAGTACAAGTGCCCGGTCCGTGATACGCGGCCATTTCAGCGGCCATAAGCTCGTCGCGGCCGATCTCTCCTGCGGCAAATTTCTGGCGAATCTTGGCTTTTTCATCGTTGGGCAGACCGCTGGTCATCGGTCCGGCTGGAAGGAAAACAGCGGGCAGGTGGCCGAACGCCTGTGCGCCGATAATCAAACCGGGCACGATCTTGTCACAAACGCCCAGGAAAACGGCCGCATCATAGGTGTTATGGCTCAGCGCCACTCCGGTCGCCAGGGCAATCACGTCACGCGAAAACAGAGACAACTCCATCCCCGCCTCGCCTTGGGTGACGCCGTCACACATGGCTGGCACGCCACCCGCAACTTGTGCGGTGCCACCTGCCGCTCGGATCGCGTCACGGATCAGTGCGGGATAACGCTCGAACGGCTGGTGGGCGGAAAGCATGTCGTTATAGGCGGTGACGATGCCCAGATTACCGGCCGTATCAGTGGCCATAGCTTGCTGATCCTCACCCGCACCGGCATAGGCATGGGCTTGACCGCTGCAAGACAAATGCGCCCGCGCCGGTCCCTTGGATCGGGCATGTTCCATACGTTCAATATGCGGGCCGCGCAGTTCGGCGCTGCGGTCGATGATGCGTTGAGTGACGTCGGTGATGACTGAATGTACCATGATTACCCTCCGATCTGACGCCAGCGGCGCCCATCGCGATGCATCAGCATCAGTGCTTCTTCTGGGCCGGAACTGCCCTGATCATATTTCGCGGGGCGATCTCCACGCTCTTCCCAACTGTGAATAATGGGATCAACCCAGGCCCAGGCGGCTTCGGCTTCGTCGCCGCGCATAAACAGGGTTTGGTCGCCACGAATGACATCCATGATCAGTCGTTCATAGGCGTCCGGCGATTGCGCCTCATCCCCAAGCGCCTCGGCAAAACTCATGTCCAGCGCAACATCTGACAGGCGGAACCCGCCCTGTCCCGGTTCTTTGATTGTTGTACGCAGGGTAATACCTTCGTCCGGTTGCAGGCGAATCACCAGCACGTTGCCGTGCAGCGGGCCGACATTGGGGAAGATCGTATGCGGCGGATCCCGGAAAAACACCGCGATTTCGGATTCGCGAGCCCGCAGGCGTTTTCCAGTTCGCAAATAGAACGGCACACTGGCCCAGCGCCAGTTGCCGATATGAGCCTTAAGAGCGATGTAGCTTTCGGTGCGGCTCGCGGGGTTGCCAACATGATCCAAATAACCGTCGCCGCCCTTGCTCGAACGATATTGACCGCGTGCGATGTCAGACGGCGCAACGGGCTCCAGCGCCTCGATCACCTTGACTTTCTCATCACGCACGGCGTTGGGCGAAAATTTGGACGGAGGTTCCATCGCAGTCAGGCACAATAGCTGAACCAGATGGTTCTGCACCATGTCCCGCATCGCACCGGACTGATCGTAATAGGCTCCGCGCCCTTCGACGCCAACAGTCTCTGCCACTGTAATCTGAACATGATCGACATGCGTCGCGTTCCAGAGAGGTTCGAACAGGGAATTGGCAAAGCGCAGCGCCATGAGGTTCTGCACCGTTTCCTTTCCCAAATAGTGGTCGATCCGATATATCTGATGCTCTTCAAAGCAGGCTCGCAGCCCGGAGTTCAGCGCCTTAGCCGAGGCGAGGTCGTGGCCAAATGGCTTTTCGACCACGATACGGCTGTCAGGCGTCGCCATACCATGATCGCTGAGCCTTTTTGCGATGCCAGAGAAAAGGTTGGGGCCAACTGACAGGTAGAAAGCGCGTACAACGTCAGGACGCAAGGTATTGGCAAGGTCTTTCCAACCTAAGTCTCCCAGTGCGTCAACGGGAACATACTCAACATGGCTTAGAAACTGATCCAGAACGTCCTTTTTGAACGCAGGTGCGAACTCTTTCATCGAGGCGCGTATTTGGTCCCGGAACCCGTCGCTGTCCATGTCGGACCGCGCCGTGCCGATGATCTTTGCGTCTTCGGGCATCTGGCCAACTTCAAACCGATGATAGAGCCCGGGCAAGATCTTGCGCTGCGCCAGATCGCCGGTCGCGCCGAATAGCACCAGATCGAACGGGTCTACCGGGATTACGCGTGAAACCATCTATGGGCTCCTTCAAATCTGCTGGCATCACTCAGGCGCAGTTATCACTGGTCCTTGTGATGCAAGCATTGTTATCGCTAACATTCAGCCACTGAATAGGGAAGCGCAACTGGAAAATCAACCCTGATTCCGCAACCACTCCATTACCGAGGATCGAACCGATTGGTCTCCACGATGGCGGGCGTCAGCGATGATCTTACGCAGTGACTGCAGATCGGCGCGCAACAGCACGCTTTTGACCGGGCCAATCGACGCCGGGCGCATGGATAAGGTCCGAATACCCATGGCTGCCAGACAAAGCGCCTCAACCGGTCGCCCGGCATCCTCGCCACAGAAAGACAACGGCGTGTTCGAGATATTGCAGCGTTCGACAATCCGTTCGATGAAGGTCAGGAAGCTGACATTCAGCGTGTCATAGCGTCGGCGCACCAGCTCGTTTTCGCGGTCAGCGGCAAAAAAGAACTGTTTCAGGTCGTTGCCCCCGATCGAGACGAAATCGACCTCGTCAAAGAACTTCTGCGGAGCAAAGGCGAGAGACGGCGTTTCCAGCATTGCGCCAACTTCGATCGATTCTGGAAGCACATGACCAAGGCGCTTTTCGCGTTCGATGGTCTTGTTCACTTCCCAACGTGCCTCACGGTATTCTTCGGCCTGCGCCACAAACGGGAACATGATCGTTAAAGGCCGCCCATTGGCTGCACGCATCAACGCCTGCAACTGCATCCGCATAACGCCGCGCTTGTCCAGACCAACGCGAATAGCGCGCCAGCCCAAAGCCGGGTTCGGCTCTTCTACATGTTTCATATAGGGCAGAACTTTATCCGACCCGATATCCAGTGTGCGGAACACCACGCGCATGTCGCCAGCAGCATCCATGACGCGCTGATATTGTGTCACAAGCTCGGACCGCTTGGGCATCTGATTGCGGATCAGGAACTGAAGCTCGGTGCGGAACAGGCCCACACCCTCGGCCCCTGAATTGCCCAGCGACGGCAGATCCGCCATCAGGCCCGCGTTCATAACCAGATTGATCCGTTCACCATCGCGCGTCACTGTCGGAGTATCGCGGATCGAGGCATAGCGTTCCTGCGCTTTGGCCTGCATTGCGATTTTATCGCGAAACGCGGAGACAACCGTATCTTCCGGACGTAGTTGGACCATACCCTGATCGCCATCGACCAGAATATGATCTCCGTTCAATGCCTCTGTGGTGATGTGCCCAACGTGAACCACCAGTGGAATTGCCAGGGCGCGAGCCACAATCGTGGCGTGGCTACCGACCGAGCCTTCCTCAAGAACGATCCCTTTCAACGAGCGACCATATTCCAGCAGATCCCCTGGCCCGATATTTCGGGCAACCAGGATCGGATCGGGTGGCAGGTCGGCCCCGTTGGTGCCCCCCTGCCCGGTCAGGATACGCAGCAGCCGGTTGCTGAGGTCATCCAGATCTGCCAGCCGTTCCCGCAGATAGGGGTCGGTAACCTGCCCCATGCGCGCCCTCGCTTGCGACTGTTCTTTCTCAACCGCCGCTTCGGCGCTAAGGCCCAGGGCAATGTCCTCTTCCATCCGGCGCATCCAGCCTTTGGAATTGGCGAACATGCGATAGGCTTCCAGAACCTGCAATTGTTCCTTGTCACCGCCCTGCGAAATCTCAAGCATCTTGTCGACGCCCACGCGCAGTTCATCCACGGCCTCGTTCAAACGTTCACGTTCGCGGTGGGGATCGTCAGCAATCGGGTTGGTGACGACAACACGGGGTTCATGCAACCAGACATGCCCTTCGGCAGATCCTTCCTGTGCTGGTCCCCCCTCAAATTGCACCGATTGCTGGTGCCGAGGTGAAAGCGCTGCGCCCTCGCCCACAAAGGCACCAAGCTCGGTCATTTCGGCCAAGACCATGGCGACCACTTCCAGCGCATAGACCTCGTCAGCAGAATACACGCGTGCATCACGGGATTGCACGACCAGTACGCCCAGCTTTTCACCCAAACGTTGGATCGGCACCCCGATGAAGGACGAGAACCTCTCTTCGCCGGTTTCCGGCATGTACCGAAACCCTTTGGTTGAAGGCGCGTCTGCTGTGTTCACAACCTTGCCGGATTGCGCAACATGACCCACAAGCCCTTCACCCAACCGCATACGTGTCTTGTGAACCGCCTCTGGCGACAACCCTTCAGTCGCGCAAAGCTCAAGGGTGTCGGCATCCCGGAACAGGTAAATCGAGCACACCTCGGCCCGAATACTGTCGGCAATCAGATGGGTGATCCGGTCAAGACGTTCCTGACCGGCGGCTTCGCTCGCCATCTCTTCGCGCAGCCGCCCCAGCAGCTTGCGGGATTCAGTTTCGGTGCCTTCCGCCATATCCCACCCAAATTACGGAATCAGGCGAGACCTTTGGCTGAAATGCTCAGGCCGCCTTGTCCAATTCAAAGGCATCATGCAGTGCCTGAACAGCAAGTTCCATGTATTTCCTGTCGACTAGGACGGAAATTTTTATCTCGGAGGTTGTAATGACCTTGATGTTGATCCCCTCATCCGAGAGTATCTTGAACATCTTGGCCGCCACGCCCGACTGCGAGCGCATACCGATACCCACGACCGAGACCTTGCAGACATCCTGATCCGCGACCAGTTCGGCATAATTCAGCTCACCCGCATCCTTGATCGCCAGCAATGCCTGTTCGGCGCGGGCCACCTGATCGGTGGGGCAGGAAAAGGTCATGTCCGTGCGCCCTTCGTCCGAGATGTTCTGCACGATCATATCGACATTCACGCCCGCATCGCTAAGCGCGGTAAAAATGATCGACGCGATGCCCGGGCGGTCAGCCACCGAGACAACGGTCATCTTGGCTTCGTCGCGGGAATAGGCCACACCGGCCACAACATTGGATTCCATGATATCCTCCTCATCGCAGACCAGCGTACCAGCCTCGTCGGATTGTTCCTCAAAACTTGAGAGAACGCGCAGTTTCACCTTATACCGCATCGCCAATTCGACCGAGCGGGTTTGCAGCACCTTTGCCCCCAGCGAGGCCAATTCCAGCATTTCCTCGAACGAAATACGGTCCAGCTTGCGTGCCTTCTCGCAGATGCGCGGGTCGGTGGTATAGACACCGTCAACATCCGTGTAGATGTCGCACCGCTCGGCACCGAAGGCGGCGGCAAATGCCACGGCGGTGGTGTCCGACCCACCCCGGCCCAAGGTCGTGATACGGCCTTCGGGGCTGATGCCCTGGAACCCGGCGACAACGGCAACCTTCATGCCCTCGCCAAACTTCTGGTTCAGGTTATCGGTCGGAATTTCTTCGATCCGGGCCTGGCTGTGGGCGCTGGTGGTCATCAGCGGAACCTGCCAGCCCTGCCAACTGCGTGCCGGGACATCCATTTCCTGCAGCGTCAACGCCATCAGACCAGCCGTGATATTCTCACCCGAGGAAACAACGGCATCATATTCACGCGCATCATATAGCGGTGAAGTTTCATCGACCCAGCCCACAAGCTCGTTCGTCTTGCCGGACATGGCCGACACGATGACGATCACGTCATAGCCCTTCGCCACTTCGACGCCGATGCGCTTGGCTGCGCGGCGGATACGGTCAAGGTTGGCCACCGAAGTGCCGCCAAATTTCATCACGAGTAAGGGCATGGGGGCAAGTGTCTCCGCGCCTTGGATTTCTGGTCCCGTGCGTCTTATGCGAGGGGGGCCGCAAGGGCAAGAGTTCAAAACCAGTCGGATGGCCGCACCTGATCGCTTTACAACCGACCAAGAGGCTGTCAGCCTGCAACTCGCATTTATTCCCAGAGGTTCTCCATGATCCGCGCTGCCGCAGCCCTCGTCCTTTTATCCTCATCCGCCTTTGCACAGGTCTCAACGCTGGCTGCAACCGACGGCAAGAATGCACTGGGTACGGTGCCCTGTGCCAAAGGCGGAGCAGCGCTGAGCAGCTGCCACGCCGAGCTGCGCCACCATGACGACGGAACCACGACACTTGCTGTCGGATTGGGCGGCGCCGAAGTACGCAGCATCTATTTCACGGATGGCGTACCGACCTCCAGCAGCTCACCGGCCCGGATCAGTCACGAAACACGGGGTGACCTGACAGTGGTCTTCATCGACCCCGATGAAGTTTACGAAATCCCCACGGCAGCGCTGAAACGTCAATAATCGTGCGGCTGACCGTCCCAGGTTTCAAAACACCCGGTTGTGGCAAGTGACAATGCCCCAAAACGGTCAAGCAGCCCGTCGGCAGCCTGATCAACAGTGATCTCAGCCTGAGTGCCCCCCATATCCGTCTGCACCCAACCCGGATGATAGATACCCACGGCGACACCATCCGCGCGCAAATCCGTCGCCAGATTGCGCCCCAGATTCAGGGCCGCCGCTTTGGACGCACGATAGATATAGCTGCCACCGGGCGCGCGCGTATGCGACGCCATCTGGGACGACAGGATCGCAACCTTGCCTTTCGCGACCTGAAGATTGGGCAAAAGCGCCTGCACGGTCAGAAACACGCCCGTCACGTTGGTCGCAAAACTCTGCGCCCACATGTCGGCAGGATAGCCGTCTATGCCGTGGCCTTTGTCCAGATAGACCCCGGCGTTGCAGATCAACAGATCAACCGGACGACCCGCAAGCCCTTGTGCCATCGCGGCCTGCTGTTTCGGATCAGTCACATCCAGTACAAGCTGCGCACTGGAATCCCGGGCGGTTCCGGTAACGTCATGCCCCTGCACGCGGTAACGATCTGCCAGAGCTTGGCCAATTCCGCGATTAGCCCCGGTGATAACGATATGCATGGGTCAGTTCGTTTTACGGGTGGGTAGGAAAGGAAGCGGCGAAACCGGCACGCCGTCTTCGATCAGCGCTTTGGCCTCATCGGGCTTGGCTTCGCCATAGATCGCGCGTTCGGGCGCATCGCCCAAATGGATCTTACGCGCCTCTTTGGCAAAATCCTTACCGACATAGTCCGAGTTTTCCTCGACCTTGCGACGCAAATCCGCCAGCACCTTCTCGATGTCTGGCGACGGGGTCGCGACATCCACCTGTTTGCTTTGTGGTTCAGTTGTCTGGGCATTGCGGGCCGGACGAACGCGAGGGGTCATGATAGCCTTATCTACTTGCGCGTCACCACACACAACGCAGGTCACCATACCTGCGGAGGCGAGTTTGTCGTAAGCGGCGGCCGATTGAAACCAACTGTCAAATGTATGGTCGCGGCTGCATTTCAGCGAATATTGAATCATGGTCCGTCCATTTTCCGGTAGGCAAATAGATACCGACAGACATGGCAAGATCAAGCCCTTCGCAAGGCGAGTCAGTGTAGAATCGGGCCAAGACTGCGTAACAAATGGGACAGTTCCGGCGATTTCACCAGAGAGGCCGCTTTTTTGGGCGAAACCCACTTTCGCTTTCGTTGGGCCCGTTCAGGAAATTCAGGCGCAATCGACGTAACACAGAGGGGAAAGACATCCACCAGACACACCATAGGGTTCATACTCGAGCGGGATTTTAGGTATGTGAAACGGCCCATGGGCTTGTTTGCGCAATTGCCTTTAACCCCAGCCTCTTCCCAAGCTTCTCGTCTGGCGGTTTGCGACGGTGTCATATCCGCGATCAGCCAGCCCTTCGGTATGATCCAGCGCTTGGATTTGCGCGTTGTGATCAGCAAAACCCTGAGCTTTCCGTGTTTGATGCGATAGCAGAGCGCTGCCGATTGATGCTTAAGCCGCAGGTGCTGTTCGCTTCCCCGCTGACACGTCGGTTGCCTCGCACCGATCACGCCGCACCACCTTTCAAACTGCTTTCATCCTCAATCGCCGACCTTTGAGGTTTTTATACATTTAGCGGCCGGCTGGGGTCAGAATACCATATGGTGCGGTTTCTTCCAAGCATTTAGGTCGGTTTCAAACGCGGGCAGCCAGCTTCCGAACCAGATCTTCATGCGGGATATCGGCATCGATTGCCAGCCGCCGCAACCCGAAGTGAACGCGCGCCACCTGTTGATAATATCGGGTGTAGACATAGTTCATACCACCACCTGCGATCGCACCCAGAACCGGTATCGATTGCGCTGCCAGCTTCTGGCCCAGTACAATGGACAGTCGCGGCGCTACCGCTGAAATTAGCTTTTGCATCGCCGGGCCAGTCAACGTCAGGCGGACCGAAAAGAAGCCCAGATCTGCGCCATCGTCAAAAGACAGAGGTCCGGCTGCAGACAGGACGCGAACGCAATCAAATTTGACGCCTTCTTCGGACGGATCGAACCCTTCGCGGAACGCCGCGCCCTGAATGGCACGCAATAGCATGGCCGTTGTTGCAGGCAATTCCATCAGGGCAGTCGACACGCCACCCATGCCACCGGCCGCCCCCATCGCCGTTGCGACAGCCGTGTTCACCCATGGCTTTTGATCCGGAACGGCGCGACGCGAACCCTCGGCTGCGTGCATCGCTAGCCAAAGCGCCTGTTCGGTGGCCCCTGTCAGCCCCTCACGCACAGATACAGGAAGTTGTTCCAGTAGCGATTCCGCCGACCCCCCCAAACTGTTCAACAGTTTAACGCCGGGACCTCCGGCGGTTCTGTAATACTTGGCCAACCGATCCAATTCGGCATCGGTATCCAGCTTTTCGACTAGAAGCACGTCCTGCATATAAGCCCTCCTGACGTTAAACATCGGGGCTGAACGGCAGGGTTTCAATAGCTCAGCGCGTCCAGCGGGTCACCTCGCCACGCACATTCAACCATTCACCGGGGCTCAATTCCGCGCCTAAGACCCGGTCTGGGTTTGTTGGCGGGGGCATTTCCACACCGGAAAGTCGTGTGAACCCGAAACGCGCATAATAAGGCGCATCGCCCACCAGCATCGCCCTTTGCCAGCCTATTTCGCGACCGGCCTCAAGCCCCTGATGGATCAGGAATCCCCCCAGACCTTCGCCTTGATGGGTCGGGTGCACCGCCACGGGGCCCAGCAACAAAGCGTCGTGATCGCCCACATGCACGGGCCAGAAACGGATCGCCCCGGCCAGAATGCCCTGCCCGTCGCGCGCAACAAGCGAAAGGCCCGACACAGGTGGAACATCATCGCGCAGACGATACGAGGACAGCGCTTCACGCCCCGGCGCAAAGCACAGGTCGTAAAGTGCCTCGACCTCCCACCAATCATCCGGCTCCTCCGGCCTGATCACGAACTGCTGCACCCTGCCCTCTTTTCCTAGCTGGCAATCGCCCTAGCACTTCGGTACGCCTTGGGCAAACGCTTGGAGATCTTATGTTCTATCGCCCCGAAGACGGCCACGGCCTGCCACACAATCCGTTCAACGCCATTATCACGCCACGACCGATCGGCTGGATTTCCACGCGTGACACAGATGGGATCAACAATCTGGCTCCGTATTCGTTTTTCAACGGCGTTGCTTACACCCCGCCGCAGGTGATGTTTGCTTCAACCGGAACCAAACACGATCAAGACGGCACGAAAGACAGTCTTGCCAATATCAAGGCAACGGGGGTGTTTTGTGTAAACGTCGTGGCGCACGCACATCGCGACGCAATGAATGCCAGCTCAGCAGGCTTGCCGAAACATGTCGACGAATTTGGCCATGCAGGCCTGACACCCTTGGAATGCGAAACCATCCCATGCGCCCGGATCGATGGGGCTCCGGCAGCGCTGGAATGCAAGCTAACCCAGATCGTGTCCCTTCCGGGCGAGGCCAATCGGGTGGTGTTCGGAGAAGTAACCGGCGTACATCTGCGCGACGATTGCCTGAAAGACGGCATGTTCGACGTCACAACATTCCAACCGCTGGCAAGGCTTGGGTACCGGGACTATTCAGTGGTCACCGAGCTGTTCAGCCTTTCACGACCGGATGACTAATGCCGCTTCCTGACCCCTTACGCAGATACCCGATCACGCTCCCTGATGGCTCTGATCACAAGGGCACAGTTTTCCTGTCTGAAGCGATTGACCATCCCAGGTTTCAGGCCGGAGAATACAGCTACGCATCGGATTTTGAGCCGTCAGACGATTGGGCGCAACGACTTGCCCCCTACCTGTTTCCGTTTTCGCAAGAAAAGCTGGTGCTGGGGAAGTTCTGTCAGATCGCCCATGGCGTACGTTTCATCACATCATCGGCCAATCATTCAATGGATGGATTGACGTGCTTTCCGTTTCCAGTGTTTGACCCGGACGGAATGACCGGGTTTCAGCCGGACACGCGCGACACTCTCATCGGCCACGATGTCTGGATTGGCTATGGCGCAATGATCCTACCCGGTGCGCAGATCGGTTCGGGGGCAATTATTGGTGCCGGGTCTGTTGTTCGCGGAAACGTACCGCCCTATGCGATCATTACCGGAAACCCTGCCGAAGTGCGGCGGTTCCGGTTCGAAAAGGACACCATCGACCGGCTTTTGGCATTGAACTGGTGGGATTGGCCCGCCGAGAAGATCGCCGAAGCCGAAGAGGCGCTTCTGTCCGGTAATATTGAAAAATTGGAACGGATTGCTCCAAAGTAAAAGGCGGCCGAAGTGGCCGCCTTTTTCAATCAATGCCCGCCCAGAACACCAGTGCGGACCGAGTAATCTACTGCAATTTCGTAATCCGGGTCATCGTCGCTATCGACCATAAGGTGGCCCGCTTTGTTTAGAAGTTTGTGGCAGTCCCGGCTGAGGTGGCGCAGCATAACGCGTTTGCCTGCGGTCTCGTATTTGCCAGCGATGTTCTCTATGGCCTGCAGCGCGGATTGGTCCACGACGCGGCTTTCGGCAAAGTCTACGATTACGGTGTCAGGGTCATTCTGAACATCGAACAGTTCGGTAAAACCATCGGATGAGCCAAAAAACAGCGGTCCCTGAATCTCATAGACCTTTGCACCTTCTTCCGTGGCAGACTCACGCGTGACGGCATGGATACGCTTGGCATTGTTCCAGGCATAGGCCAGCGCTGACACAATCACACCAACAACCACGGCAACCGCAAGGTCTTCCATCACGGTCACAACAGTCACCAAAACGATGACAAACGCATCCGTCAGGGGCACCTTGCGCATGATCTTGAACGAGTTCCAGGCAAAGGTTCCGATTACCACCATGAACATCACACCCACCAGCGCCGCCAGTGGAATCTGCTCAATCAGGGGTGAGGCGAACAGGATAAAGATCAACAAGAACAGCGCCGCAGCGATCCCAGCAATGCGTGTACGACCGCCCGATTTTACGTTGATCATCGACTGACCGATCATCGCACAACCGCCCATGCCTCCGAAAAATCCGGTCGCTACATTGGACACACCTTGCGCGATACACTCTTGCGACGCGCCGCCGCGCTTTCCGGTAATCTCACCAACAAGGTTCAGGGTCAGCAGAGATTCAATCAAGCCGATTGCGGCCAGAATGACGGCGTAAGGCAGGATGATCTCAAAGGTCTCCCAGTTCAGCGGCACCATCGGGATGTGGAATGCGGGCAGACCGCCCTCGATTGAGGCCAGATCGCCGACGCGCGGCACATCAAGACCAAAGCCAATCACCAGCGCGGCAACGACAAAGATACCGGCCAATGGCGCGGGCACGATGCGTGTAATCCGCGGCGTGACCCAGATCACGGCCATCGTCAGGGCGACCAGACCCAGCATCGTATACATCTGCAGACCCGAAAGCCATTCGCCACCACTTAGGCCGTGACCGGTGTTTTCCATGGTGCCCGGAACCTTGAACTGCCCCATCTGGGCCAGAAAAATCACGATGGCCAGACCATTCACAAACCCCAGCATCACCGGATGCGGCACCAGTCGGATGAACCGGCCCCAATGCATCGCGCCTGCAATGACCTGCAAAATACCCATCAGAACCACCGTGGCGAACAGGTACTCCACCCCGTGTTCAGCCACCAACGCCACCATCACAACAGCCAGAGCGCCGGTTGCGCCGGAGATCATTCCAGGTCGACCGCCGATCAGCGCCGTGATCAAGCCCACCATGAACGCGGCATACAACCCGACCAACGGGTGCACACCTGCGACAAAGGCAAACGCCACCGCTTCGGGGACCAGCGCCAGCGCAACCGTCAGGCCCGACAACAGCTCAATCCGCAGGCGCGAGACGGTCAGCCCCTCATCCGGCATCCAGCGGAGATCGGGTTTGGCTATACGATTGGCAAAGCTTGCCAGCATGGCTCGGGGCATGAGACGTCCTGTGGGGTTGTTTGTTCGCGCGAAAGATGCCTTTTACCTGTCATATCTGACATTAGATACTGCACCCAGCGGGACCCTGATATGCGCAAACCGCATAGCTGGCAAGCAAGTTACACAAACCCTTGAACCCACTTGCCAAACCCGCAACGGCCACGCAGAACTTCCCAGACAGTTTTTTCTTGTGGAGAGCAGCCATGACCCAGACCAAAATCGCCATCATCGGCGGATCAGGCATTTACGACATCGACGGTTTGGAAAATGCGGAATGGGTCACGGTCGAAACCCCATGGGGCGATCCTTCGGATCAGATCCTGACGGGATCGCTGAATGGCGTTGAGATGGCCTTTCTGCCTCGTCACGGGCGCGGCCACGTGCATTCCCCTACTGAAGTGCCTTACCGCGCCAATATCGACGCGCTGAAGCGACTGGGCGTGACGGATGTGATCTCAGTTTCGGCCTGCGGGTCGTTCCGCGAGCATATGGCACCGGGCGATTTCGTGATCGTCGATCAGTTCATCGACCGGACGTTTGCGCGCGAGAAGAGCTTTTTTGGCACCGGCTGCGTGGCCCATGTCAGCGTTGCACACCCCACCTGCCCGCGCCTGTCGGACGCGTGTGAGACTGCCGGTCGAGCGGCAGGGATAACCATCCATCGCGGCGGCACCTATCTGGCGATGGAGGGGCCGCAATTCTCTACGCTGGCGGAATCCAAGATGTACCGCGAACACTGGGGCTGCGACGTAATCGGTATGACAAACATGCCCGAGGCCAAACTCGCCCGCGAGGCCGAGCTTTGCTATGCATCGATCGCCATGGTCACCGATTACGACAGCTGGCACCCGGATCACGGCGAGGTGGACGTGACCGCCATCATCGCCACGCTGACCGGCAATGCCGAGAAAGGCCGTGCGCTTGTCAAAGGTCTGCCCGATCTGCTGGGCGCTGACCGCGCGCCCTGCCCTCATGGCTGCGACCGGGCTTTGGAATATGCCATCCTGACCGCACCGGAGAAACGTGATCCCACCGTGTTGGCAAAACTGGATGCTGTTGCTGGTCGGATTCTCTGACTGGCAACCTTAGTTGGCTGGCAAAGACTGTTGAACCTGATCCCACAACCCATGCGACCAGAGGTCGTTGTGTGTGCCGTCCGGGATAACAAAGATCTGCGCGGTATCCCCAGACATCGCGGCCAGTTCTTCACCATGATGCAGCGGGACCGTTTCATCCTGGGTCCCGTGGAAGATCAAAGTCGGAACGGTCACGTTCCCGATCAAATCACGGGTCGCGAACTTATCCCGCATCAGGGCATGCACGGGTAGCCAGGGATACCTTTCCGCCGCGACGTCCACCGTGGCCGTAAAGGGTGCCTCAAGCACCAGCAGCTGTGCATTTGGGCGCTGTTCGGCCACCGCGGTTGCAACGGCTGTTCCAAGACTTTGGCCGTGCAACACAACGTCCGCGCCTTGGCGATCCAGCTGGTCATACATCTGGATGCCGTCGGAAATCAGCGCCATCTCGGACGGTTCGCCCTCGCTGCCCGGATATCCGCGATAGCTCGGGGCCAGCAGGCCGAAACCACTGTTGAGGATCTCTCTCATCCGATCGGCCCGGTCGCCCAGGTTGCCCGATTGGCCATGAAAGAACAATACTGTCGGCGCATCATCGGTCGCGGGCGGGGCGGACCACGCGGTCAGCGTAACGCCATCGGACATTGTGAAGGAAACGGACTCCGCATCAGCCAACCCTACCGTGTTGGGCGCCGGTAATTCTCCGTCCGGTTTGAACAACAGCGATTGCTGGTTCACATACATGTACCCCACGATGCCCGCATAGATCACCGCGAGGACCGGAACCAAAAGGATCAGCGCGCCCTTTACGTGGGCAAGCCGCGAGTGGCTGGTTTCAGGTGCCGCGTTCACGCGTGTTTGATCTGTTTGAACCATCGGCCTCTCCGAAGTGTTGCGTCCGCTCCAAGGTCGATGGCCCAAGGAACCGTTTCAAGCCGCGCGGGTTACACTTAATCCAATCTTAAAACTTGTTGCCGCGTTGCACAGCCCCGGCTCTTTTTTGCCCTTCATCTTGAAAAATCGCCTGTACTGCACCGATCTGTGGTTCGCACGGCACCGTCAAAACGCCGGCGAAACAGAGGGATAGCATGAAGCGACTTGAGGCATTGGACGCAGCCCGATTTCTGGCGTTTTGCGGAATGGTTCTGGTGAATTTCCGCATTGCCGCTCAGGTCGCCCCTGGCAATGACTGGGCCTCGACACTGATCGATTTGCTTGAAGGCCGCGCGGCCGCTTTGTTCGTCATCCTGGCCGGCATCGGAATTGGGTTATCCTCTGTTTCAACGTCGGTGCTGCTACGGCGCGCGGTGTTTCTGTTCGCGCTCGGCCTGATCAACATGACCGTATTTGACGCCGATATCCTGCATTTCTACGCCGTGTACTTCGTTGTTGGCGCTGCTTTCCTGACGGCACCAACCCGTGCATTGTGGTTGGGTTCAGTTGGGGTGGTGGCGCTGGCTGTCCTCGCCGTCATGATTTTCAACTACGACCTTGGCTGGGACTGGGAAACGCTGACATACACCGACCTTTGGACCCTGCCCGGTTTTTTGCGCAACCTGTTTTTCAACGGCTGGCACCCGGTCCTTCCATGGGCGGCGTTCCTGTTGATCGGAATGGCCATTGGACGATCCGAGCTGCACACGATCTGCATTCAACACAGGCTGATCATGTGGGGGTTCGGAGCTGCCGTATTTTCCTTATTTCCGCAGAAGTTGGCCTCGGATCCTGATTTGGTGATCTATCTGGGAACCGCGTCTATCCCACCGGGACCGTTCTACATTATTGCCGGTACTGGGTCGGCTTGCGTGATGATCGGACTGCTGCTGAAGCTGTGGCCCAAGATCGAAAAATTGCGCATCGGTCCAGCCCTGACCGCGCCCGGTCGGCAAAGCCTGACGCTCTATGTGGCGCACATCCTGATCGGCATGGGCATACTGGATGAGGCCGGGTTGCTGAACGGGTCACTTAACGCCCCGCAGATCGCGGGTTACGCTGTTGCGTTCTGTGCCGCGTCCTCGATCTTTGCCCTATTGTGGTCCCGCAAATTCAAACGCGGTCCGCTCGAGGCGCTGATGCGTCTGACAACGCAACCACGCAGGGCTTGACCTTGCGCGCCGGTCCGGGCTTGCTGCGAAAAACGCATTCACAGGATTTCCGATGTCCCTTGACCTTTGGCTCGCCTTTGTCGCTGCATCTACGGCCCTACTATTGATCCCAGGACCGACGGTCCTGCTGGTGCTCAGCTATGCACTGTCCAAAGGTCGCAGCGTGGCTGTCGCTTCGGCGACAGGTGTAGCTGTCGGAGATCTCGTGGCTATGACGGCCTCTCTTTTGGGGCTTGGCGCGCTGGTCCTGGCCTCGGCTACCCTGTTCACGGCCCTCAAATGGGTCGGTGCCGCCTATTTGGTCTGGCTGGGGATCAAACTGTTGCGCAGCGCGCCATCCGGCGGGCTTGAGACTGTGGACACCGGGCGCAATGTCACCGCACACAGCGTTTTTGGCCATGCTGCCGCCGTCACCGCGTTGAACCCGAAATCTATCGCGTTTTTTATCGCTTTCGTTCCTCAGTTTCTGCGCCCGGCTGACCCGCTCGGACCGCAATTTGCTATCCTGATCGCAACCTTTGTGGGGCTGGCATGGCTGAATTCGCTGGTATACGCCCTTTTGGCGGACCACCTATGCAAGATGATCGGCCGTTCAGGCGTCATCACCGCTATGACCCGGTTCGGAGGGCTGGCATTAATCGGGATGGGTGTGGCCACGGCTGTCCTGCGCCGCCCGGCCTGAGGGCTCAGCTCTCAGCGTGTTCCTTCATGAAACCGCGAATGAACCGCCGGATTTCTCGCGCGGCCGACGTGTCCAACTCTTTGCATAGCTGAACAAACTCGTCCCGTTCATCCTTATCCAGCCGCAGGACCAACTGACTGTTTTTCTTCGTTGAAATCTTACTGTCTTTCGTTCCCACGCGTCCCATTCCCATCAAATTCCCAGGCCTGTAAGATAGGCTTTGTATATACTTCGCATATATTTTGTAATTCACGAGCACCTAACAACAAAAGAAGGTTATGGCAACGAACCTTCATGTCGCTCAGGCGATTTTTTCAAAAGATCAGGGCAAGGGGCACAAACCATATCTGACGCGGCCGGTCGATACACTGTATCGCGACTACCGCCAGTCGAACCGCCGCACGTCTGGGGTGGCAATCTTTCCTTGCATGACTCACACCAATGGGCCAAACAGCCCAGCGTGTTTTGACGCCAGAGGGGATGACCATGTCCAGAAACAAGTCGGTCAAAGATTACATTCGGACCATCGTTGATTTCCCACATGAGGGGATCATGTTCCGGGACGTAACGACCCTGTTCGCTGATCCGCGCGGTTTCCGCATGGCGATTGATCAGATGCTGCACCCCTATGCCGGTGAGCGCATCGACAAAGTCGTTGGCCTCGAGGCGCGTGGATTCATCCTTGGCGGCGCAATCGCGCACCAGCTAAGCGTCGGTTTCGTGCCCATCCGCAAAAAGGGCAAGCTGCCGGGAACCACGATCAGCCAGGACTATAAGCTTGAATACGGCGAGGCGATTGTCGAAATCCACGATGACGCCATCCAGCCGGGTGAAAAAATCCTAGTCGTCGATGATCTGCTGGCGACAGGTGGCACCGCTGCCGCGGGCATCAAACTGATCGAACGTTTGGGGGGCGAGATTGTCTCATGCTCGTTCATTATCGACCTGCCAGAGTTAGGCGGACGCAAGGCATTGGAGGATATGGGTATGGATGTCCAAGTCTTGTGCGAATTCGAAGGCCTTTGACAGGCTGCACAATCACAAAATCGTGAGTTGAAACTTGAAACCGCGTTGGCTTAGCGCGGTTTTTGATTGGATCAACCCGAACTTATCGACATATTCAGTGATCTCCCTTTGATGCCGCCCCGTATCCCGGTTGATGCCACCAAGGGCATTCCAACAAGGGATATCATACCATGTTTCGCAAACTCGCAATTGCCGGTGTCGCAAGCTTTTTCGTAGGAACAGCCGCTTATGCTGACGGTCACTCCAAGGATATTGTCGACACCGCAGTCGGCGCAGGCAGCTTTGAAACTCTCGTCGCCGCCGTTCAGGCCGCAGAGCTTGTCGATACGCTGAAAGGTGAAGGGCCTTTCACCGTCTTTGCCCCCACTGATGACGCCTTTGCCGCCCTGCCGGAAGGCACAGTCGAGACCCTTCTGAAGCCCGAGAACAAGGATCAACTGGTCGCCATCCTGACCTACCACGTGGTGCCCGGCAAAGTGATGTCAGGCGATCTGTCCGATGACATGACAGCCGCAACCGTACAGGGCGGAGAAGTCAAGATTGACCTTGATAACGGCGTGATGGTCAACGACGCCAACGTTGTGCAGGCAGATATCGAGACGTCGAACGGTGTCATCCACGTGATTGATAAAGTTATTCTGCCTGAATCGTAATTTCAGCGCGCGGCCCATGCGAAGTGGGTCGCGCCTACGTCTTGAGCACGGCCCCTGGATTCATGATCCCCTTTGGATCAAGGGCAGCTTTGATCGCACGCATCGCAGATAGCTTTACCGGATCGCCATAGCTCTCCAAATCATCCGTTTTCAAACGTCCTATGCCGTGCTCGGCGCTGATCGACCCACCGAACTCATGCACCAAATCATGCACCGCGCGCTTAACACTACGCCGCTGGGCATCATATTCCGAGCGGTTGTGCCCCGGCGGCGGAAACACGTTGTAGTGCAGATTACCGTCACCCAAATGCCCAAAGCAATTGATACGGAATGTCCCCAACGCCTTCACCACCTCGGACCCACGCAGGATGAACGCTGGGATATCCGAAATCGGGACCGAGATATCATGGCTTGAGACCGAACCGATCAACCGATTGGCCTCAGGTATCTGCTCACGTACGGCCCAAAGCTCCAATCTTTGCGCTTCGCTTTGGGCTATGACCGCGTCACCTACAAGCCCGCGCGCCTCCGCTGTTTCGAACAGCGCCTCCAGCGCATTTGACGGTGACGCACCGCCAGAAAGGCCCAATTCAATAAGCACCATCCATTCGGGCTGGACGTCAAAGGGCTGGCGGATATCGGGCAAAACCTCGGAAAGGAATTGCAGGCCTTGCTTGTGGATCAGCTCAAAGGTGCTGACCCCCTCGCCCACCTGATCGCGTGCCAGCGCCAGCAATTCAATGGCAGCATCCGGAGAGGTTACCTGGAATATCGCGGTGCCGGTCTCGGCCGGACGCGGGTACAGCTTCAACGACGCGGCAGTGATGATCCCCAGCGTGCCTTCCGCCCCGATCAGAAGGTTGCGCAGATCGTACCCAGTGTTGTCCTTGCGCAATCGGCTGAGGCCGTGCCAAATTTCACCATTCGGAAGAACTGCTTCCAACCCAAGACACAGGTCACGCGCATTGCCATAGCGCAATACATTGACCCCACCCGCATTCGTCGCGAGATTTCCACCGATCCGGCAAGACCCTTGCGCTGCCAATGCCAACGGGAACAATCGATCAGCTTCTTCCGCAGCAGCCTGAACATCGGCCAGAATGGCACCGGCCTCGGCGATAAGAATGTTCTCGGTCGGATAAACCGCCCGGATGGCTGACATCCGCTCCAGCGAAACAAGCAACGGAGCCGGGCCGTCGGTCATCACCTGCCCGCCGACCAATCCGGTGCCGCCGCCATAAGGCACGACAGGAACCGAAGCATCCGAGGCGAGCCGAACGAGCGTCGAAACCTGTTCTACCGACTTCGGCAGCGCCAGAACGCCGACACGGCCTGCTAACCTGCGGCGCGGCTCTTCCAGGTATCGTTCCTCGACAGGGTGCAGAATATCATCGCCCAGAGCAGTGCGGATTGATTGGGCAAAATTGTCATCGGCAGGGTTTAGTTTCATACCCTTTCCTTGCCCAAGCCGCCGCGTCCCCACAAGCCCTATTCCAGCTCAATGAGGTATTGAGGCTCAAGCACAACAACGGTCGGGCGATCAGGTAACGTGCGCAGAGACACGGTGATCTCGGAAACGCCTTTGCGCTCAACGGGGAAATCGTTGCGGATATCAACCAGAAACCGGTCCAGTGAGAAACTGGAAAACCAGTGCATCGGAATAATGACAGAGCTTTTCAACCGCTTCAAAACCGTGATCATTTCCGGCAGCGGCATCGTCGTTCCACCATCCACCGCAGCCATCACAACATCCAAACGCCCCAGGGCGGCAAATTGTTCATCCGACGGCACATGATGCAGGTGACCCAGATGGCCTATGCACAGCCCTTCAACTTCGAACACAAAGATCGAATTCCCGCGTTCTTCCACACCGCCATAAGAGGATCGAATATCGGTCGAGACATTGCGTATCAGCATCTCTCCCAAATCAAGATAGTGTTCGATCCCCTGTCCGAACTCGCCCCACCCCGGCAACACATTCGGGATGGCTGGGTCCGGGTGGGCGGTCCAATGAGTGCCGTGGGCATGGTTCATCGTCACCACGTCCGGGATTAGATCCGCGCTACCGATGAAACCGGTGAAGTCCGTTACCGCGTTCAACCCGCCCTGCGTCTGGATCATAAACGACGCATGAGCGATATAGCTGATCCGAACCGAAAACTCCGGCACCGGATCCTGCCAGGCTGCTTGGTGAAAATACTCAATCCCCGGTGCGGCATCCGCGATGGCAATGCAATGGCTCGGCCGCCGTTCCTGTGCCGAAGCCCCACCCGAGATCACCATCAATACCGCAACAATCCAGCGCATGTCCGGAGTGTAGCGCAGAACACGGGTAAGTCACGCCTGTAGATATCGCGTGAGTGAAATCACGGATTTGGTCTTCAGGAACCAGTTCAGAGAACGATGCACTTCCGCAGCTTGAATGGGCGCGAGACTTTCGCCGCACGCAACGCTTGTGCCAACGGATCACTCACAAAAAACGCGTGGCGCATTTGTGTGTCTATCCAGATGTCAGGACCATCCAGGGCAGACGCCCTGACGGCAATATCTTTGTCTTGCATTGCCCCTGGCGGCTGCCAGATAGCATAATTCGGGTAGGGCTTTGTGATGCGCGGAGATTGCTCTGTCAGCACGGCTGTCTTTTGCGCACCGAAGTTCAGACAGAAGTACTCGCCTTCGACCGGCGTGGTGCGATCATGCTGAAAAAGTTTGACAGCGTAGAGATTGCCTTCACCGAGATCAAACTGGCGCAGAACTGCCGCACACGCGGAAGACACCGTCCACAGACCTCCAGCCATAAAGAAATCAGGCTGCTTCTTTTCCTTTTTGTCTTTGTACTTCGCGTACATTTCTTTCGGGAAACAGTCTTCTGACTGCGGTTCTCCAAGTCTGTTTCGCTTCATGGCTCCAACAGCGCGTTCCATATCAGTCAGGACAATATCTGCCTCAAACCCTTTGATGCTTGAAACGCTCACCATAGTATCACTGATCCAAATCATTGGCTGTTTTGCCCGCGCCATTGACCTACCCCGCGTCGGTCTTCCCGCGCCGATCCGATCGTAGGCTGGCGTACAGCACATGCGTCCGCCACCGCCCGTTGATCTGCAGATACGACTGCGCCACGCCCTCGTATTTGAACCCCGAACTTTCCAGCAACCCACGTGATGGTTTGTTCTCGGGCAGGCAGGCAGCCTCAATCCTACTCAGGTCCAGTCGGGTAAAGGCGTGATGAACGATCGCACCAATGGCCTCGCGCATGTAACCCTGACGGGCAAAAGACTGGCCCGTCCAATATCCCAAGGTTCCTGCCTGCGCCGGGCCGCGACGGACATTGTCCAGCGTGATGGCCCCCAAAAGCACATCATCCGTGCGACGGAACAAAAACAGTGGGATCGCCGTCCCACCGGCCACGGAGCGCTGCGCCCAATAAACCCTGTTGGTAAAGGATTTACGGCTCAGGTGATCCTTGGCCCAGATCGGCTCCCACGGCGTTAGGTATTCCTGTGACGCGCGCCGTAGCGCCGCCCAGTCGTTAAAGTCGGAATGCGCGGGCGGGCGCAAGCTCAGGCGCTCGGTTTCAAGTTTCAGCTTGCGTCTGCCCAACAGCATCACGCCGCACGCCTCTCCTGCAATTGCGCCAGCGTGGGTGCGCCCGAGACAGGACCGTATAGCGCCAGAGCAGCAGGGGCCTGCACTGCCATCTGCTCGGCGAATGCACGCACATCTTCGGTGCTGACAGCGTCGATCTTGGCCACGGCATCCTCAAGCGACGGAACCCGGTCCCAGATCTGCACCAGACGCGCCAGACGTTCCGCCCTGTTCGACGGGCTTTCCAGCCCCATCAGCATACCGGCCTTCATCTGCGCGCGGGCGCGGGCAACCTCTTCGGCGCTCATGTCTTCGGCTGCGCGCTTCATCTCATCAATCGTTATGCTGGCCAGCTCTGCGACCTGATCCGCCGACGTTCCGGCGTAAATCGTCGTCGTGCCGGTATCGGCATAAGCTCCGGTCTGCGCAAAGATCGTGTAGCACAATCCGCGCGTTTCGCGCACTTCCTGGAACAGGCGCGAGGACATGCCGCCGCCAAGCGCCGTCGAATAAATCTGTGCGGTATAGATCGCATCGTCGCGATAGCCGGGGCTTTCCAGCGCCAGCGCGAAATGGGCTTGTTCCAGTTCTTTCTCCTGCCGCGCTTCGCCGCCAGTGAAACGGGCGGTTTCCGGGATCAGCCCCTTGCAGGGTTTAAGATGGCCAAACAACGCCTCAGCGGTTTTCATCAGCTCGTCATGATCAACGGCACCAGCAGCAGACAGGATCATCTGCTCGGGGCCATAGTGTTCAGCCACAAACCCGGACAAATCTTCGCGCGAAAACGCACTGACCCGTTCGGTCGGACCCAGAATGGTTCGACCCAGAGGCTGATCGTGATAGCTCTGTTCTTGCAACCAGTCAAAGATCACATCGTCAGGCGTGTCATAGGCCTGACCGATTTCCTGTAGGATCACACCGCGTTCAACTTCGATCTCACGCGGGTCGAAGATCGGGTTCAGAACGATGTCACCGATGACATCCATCGCCAGCGCCACATCGTCTTTGAGAACACGCGCGTAATAAGCCGTCACCTCGCGCGACGTGTAGGCGTTGATATACCCGCCCACATCCTCGATCGCCTCAGCGATTTGCAAAGCCGAACGGCGCTTGGTTCCCTTAAAAGCCATATGCTCCAAGAAATGCGCAATACCGTTCTGTTCAATCCGCTCGTGCCGCCCACCGGCGGTCACCCAGATGCCGATGGCCGCCGATTGCAACCCCGGCATATGTTCACTGACGATACGAAATCCGTTCTTCAGTTGGTCTTGTCTGACAGTCACTCAGCGATATGCCTTCTGATATGATCCTCGAGAGTGCCCAGATCGTTGGCGATGCGGGTCACCCGTTCCGGACGTTCATATAGATCAGACATGCGGGATGGAAGAGGCGGATGCGCGCCGCTTGCCTTCTCGACCGCTGCCGGGAATTTTGCGGGGTGCGCGGTGGCCAGTGTGATCATCGGAACGTCAGCCGCACGATGTTCTTCTGCAACCTTGATGCCAACGGCGGTATGCGGGCACACCAACTCGGCGCTATGCGTCAGCGTAGACTTGATTGTCGCCAACGTCTCATCCTCGGATACACGGCCCGAGTCAAAGCTTTCGCGCAGCGCTTCCATTGCGCCCTGGCTGACATTGAAGCCGCCGTTCTTCAGTTCATCCATCAGCTGCGCGACAGCGCCGCCATCCTCGCCATACGCATAGTAGAGCGCACGCTCAAAGTTCGAACTGACTTGAATATCCATCGACGGGCTGATCGAGGGGATGGTGTCGCCCTTGAAGTACCCCTCGCCCGACAGGCAACGGTGCAGAATGTCGTTCTGATTGGTTGCAACAACCAGACGGTCAATCTGCAGGCCCATGCGCTTTGCAAGGTAGCCCGCGAAGATGTCACCGAAATTGCCGGTCGGCACCGTAAAGCTGACCTTGCGATGCGGTGCGCCGAGGCTGACAGCAGCGGAGAAGTAGTAGACGATCTGCGCCAGAACACGGGCAAAGTTGATGGAATTCACGCCAGCCAGCTTCACGCCGTCGCGGAAGTCGAAATCGTTGAACATGTCCTTCAGCGCGGCCTGACAATCGTCAAAATCGCCGTCCACGGCCAACGCATGCACGTTGCTGTCCGCAGGTGTCGTCATTTGGCGACGCTGCACTTCTGAGACCCGACCATGCGGGAACAGGATGAACACGTCCACGGCGTCGAGCCCCCGGAATGCTTCAATCGCAGCCGAACCGGTGTCACCGCTGGTCGCGCCAACGATGGTCACACGGTCGCCACGGCGCTTCAGCGCCACCTGGAACAGCTGACCGATCAGCTGCATGGCGAAGTCTTTGAAGGCCAAGGTCGGCCCGTGGAACAGCTCCAACAGGAAGTGGTTTTCGTTCAACTGCTTCAATGGCGCGCGGGCGTCATGGTCAAAGCCCGCATAGGCGCGGCCGATGATCTCTTTGAACTCACCCTCGCCGAAAGATCCGCTGACATAGGGCCACATCACCCGGAACGCGATTTCCTCGAAGGGCAGTCCGGCCAGTGCTGCGATCTCGTCATGGCTCATCACCGGAATCTCGGCAGGCAGATACAGACCACCGTCACGAGCCAATCCGGTCAGCATCGCCTCTTCAAACGTCAGTTCGGGCGCCTGCCCGCGGGTCGAGATGTATTTCATGTCGCGTCACTCTCAGAAGGGGCGCGGCTGCGCCACAGAAAATATCCGGTCATCGCGGCCCAGACCAAAGCCAGGCCAAACCATGTTATTGCATATTGCAAGTGATCATTCGGGATACCCGTCGCCGAAACTGGCAAGGGTGTGATGTCGGGGTCGGTTTGCGACCGCGCGATTAGCAGTACTGGCTCAGCCCCAAGTGCAGCGGCCAGGTTCGGAACATCGCGGGCAAACCATATATTGTCGTCAATATCCGGCTCAGGCGTGTAGCCGTCAATTTCGTCCGGCCAGTGCAGATTTCCAGTGATCACCATCGGGCCGTTCAGCCTTTGATCGTGCTTCGCGGTCACAGGAACAAAGCCCCGGTCCACAAGAATTGTCCGGTCATTTGTGCTGAAAGATTGGATGATGCGATAGCCCGCCCCAACCTGTTTGACCGAGACAAGAACGTGGATCTCGCCCGGCTCCATCTCGCCTGTAATCGTAACCGGCAGATACTTGTCAGCATCCCGCGACACGGTGTCAGGCAAATCAACCGGATCGGCTGAAATCCGATTTTCGATCTCGGCTAAAGCGTCTTGTTTCCACGCCAACCGCTGCATTTGCCAGACACCCAGCGACACAAGGATCGCCAGACCGGCAATGCCAAAGATCATCAAAAAGAGAATGCGGCGCATGTCAGGACCAGGTTGTGTTGTTCGAAGGCTCTGCAAGAGCCGGCGTCTTGTTAAAGGCTGCAGCCGCAGAAAGGCAACCTTGCAATTGTATGGGGCGCAATCTTGCGTCCCGAATAGAGAAAAAGCCGCCCAAAAAGGGCGGCTTTTGCAATTTGTTCGCCCGTCTGGCGCTACATCAACGGCGCCTGGCCCCAGATGTATACTGCGAAGAACAGGAACAGCCAGACAACGTCAACGAAGTGCCAGTACCAGGCAGCCGCCTCAAACCCGACGTGTTTCTCAGGCGTGAAGTCACCCTTGAGCGCCCGGATTAAGCACACTGAAAGGAAGATGGTACCGATAAGAACGTGGAAACCATGAAAGCCGGTTGCCATGAAGAAGTTCGAATAGAACTGATCACCGCCGAATTTCCAGCCTTCATGCGCCAGCAGCTCATAGTATTCAAAGGCCTGCAGACCTGTGAATGCGACGCCCAGAGCGATGCCGATGGCCAGCCCCTGCACCAGCGCCTTGCGGTCATTGCCATGCACCAGCGCGTGGTGCGCCCAGGTGATTGCACAGCCCGACAGCAGCAGGACCAGAGTGTTGATCAGCGGCAGGTGAAACGGGTCCACCGCATGAATGTCAGGCTGGATGTATTCGGTACCGGCATAGTCGTACATCGGGTACATGCGATGTTTGAAGAACGACCAGAACCAGGCAAAGAAGAACATCACCTCGGACATAACGAACAGGATGAAGCCATAGCGCAGGCCGATGCGGACAACCGGTGTGTGATCGCCCTGGCGGCTCTCGACCACAACCTCGGACCACCATGCGAACATGGTGTAAAGAACGGCCACCAGACCGGCCCAGAACATCCACGAGGTAACCCCGTGCATCCACAGGACGGCTCCGAACAGCATCACAAAGCCGCCGATCGCGCCGATCAGAGGCCAGATCGACGGGGCCAAAATGTGATAATCATGGTTTTTTGCGTGTGCCATCAGCGTCCCTCACCTACAGGCGTTAGTTCGTTGTTATATCAGCCTGCGTCTCAAGAGCGGCAACGCCCTCGGGCAGGTCAATTTCGTAAAATGTATACGACAGTGTAATCGTATGAACATACTTAGCTTCAAGATCCTCGACCATTTCAGGGTCGACGAAAAAGGTGACCGGCATCTCAACACGTTCACCGGGTTGCAGCACCTGCTCTTCAAAGCAGAAACAGGCGATTTTCTGAAAGTACCCACCGGCCGAATACGGTGTCACGTTGTAGGACGCCTGCCCGGCAATGGGGCGGTCGGTCGGGTTGTAGGCCTCGTAAAAGGCCAGTCCGGTTTCGCCAATGCGCACTTCCATCTCGCGCGCGACCGGCTTGAATTCCCATGCCATGTCTTTCGCCTTCGAGGCGTCAAAGCGGATGGTAACCTTGCGGTCCAGAATATCTTCGGGTGCAGTCGCGGCCACGCCAGTGGTTCCACCAAAACCGGTGACACGGCAGAACCAGTCATAAAACGGAACAGAAGCCCAGGCCAGGCTGCCCATAAGGACAACCACGCCAACTGTCTGCGCAACAGTTTTCTGAGGACCTGTCAACGCCATCAGTTCTGTACCTCTGGCGTCGCCAAGCTGAAATCAGTGCCTGAAACCTTTACGACCGTCAGACCGAATATGATCACGATAAAGGCGGCCAGCGTCAGGCCGACCCCAAGGTTACGGCTGAATCGGCGTTGGTGAAGTTCGTGGCTCTTGCGCAGGCTCATGACCAACCTCCTAGCCCATAGGGTTTCAGCAGTGCTTCGACCAGGATAGCACCGAAATGCAGGAACAGATACAGCAGCGACAGCTTGAAGAACGCGCGTTCGACCTTGAAATTGTCGGCCTCGGAATCATCCTCGTTCCGGCGCGAAATCTGCCACGCTCCGCGCAGGAACAGCGCGTTCAACATCACAGCGACGGTCAGGTAGATAGGACCGCCAATACCCGAGAATGCGGTTCCAACAGCCAGCATGGCCAGCAACCCGGTATATACCAGAATGTGCCAGCGCGTGGCGCGACGACCATGTGTGACGGTCAGCATCGGAACACCCGCATCGTCGTAATCCGAGCGCATGAACAGCGCCAGAGCCCAGAAATGCGGAGGGGTCCACATGAAAGTCAGGGCAAACATCAGCCACGGCTCGATCGACATCGACCCGGTTGCAGCAACCCAGCCGATAACCGGCGGAAAAGCCCCTGCCGCGCCGCCGATCACGATGTTCTGCGGCGTCGAGCGTTTCAGCCACATCGTATAAACGACAACGTAGAAAAAGATCGTGAAAGCCAGGAAAGCGCCAGCAAACCAGTTGGTTGCCAGACCCAGCATAATAACGGACAGCCCTGACAGGGCCAGCCCGATTGCCATCGCCTCACCCTCCTGGACCTTACCAGAGGGGATCGGGCGGCCTTTGGTACGCTTCATCACGCGGTCGATATCGGCGTCCCACCACATGTTCAAAGCGCCGGATGCGCCGCCCCCAATGGCGATGAACAGGATGGCGCAAAAGCCGACGAATGGATGAACATGGACCGGTGCCGCAAGAAGGCCGACCAAAGCGGTGAACACGACCAGCGACATCACGCGCGGCTTCAGCAAGGCAAAGAAATCACCAAAGCTGGCCTCATCCGCGTGGGATTTGGCGCTCACTGTGCTGGCATTGATGCTTGCGTCGCTCATTTCCGGTCCTTCTGGGGCGAAAGCTGCGCGAAAAACGCGCAGCCTGCGTTACTCTTGGCGCGAGCGTTCAGCCCGCGCGGGTCATCACTTCGATGCAACCTGATAAGTTGCGGGTTGACCTGCATATTCTTCCAGCGCGCCTTGCAGCCACTGCTCATATGCTTCTTCGCTGACCACTTTGACGGTGATCGGCATGTAAGCGTGGTCCTTGCCGCACAGTTCGGAACACTGACCAAAATAGATGCCTTCTTTCTCGGCCTCGAACCACAGTTCGGCCAGTCGACCCGGAACACCATCCTGCTTTACGCCGAACGACGGGATGGTCCACGAATGGATCACGTCTGATGCGGTAACCTGCATGACGATGACCTTGCCAACCGGAACGACAACGGCGGTATCGGTGGCGAGCAACCATTCGTCATCGCTGTAGCCCGCATCCGCCAGTT
Source organism: Ruegeria atlantica (assembly GCF_947495585.1). GTDB lineage: Bacteria > Pseudomonadota > Alphaproteobacteria > Rhodobacterales > Rhodobacteraceae > Ruegeria > Ruegeria atlantica_G. The sequence goes on from NZ_CANLZK010000012.1 coordinate 122,973, forward strand.
TGGCACGCATCGCATCGTTCAGAACAAATGGGGTCACGTCAGCATCGGCCGGGCGTGCGCCTTCGTCCAATGTGGCCGGGTGGCCCAGCAGATAGCTGTCAAAGGCGAAATCGTGATCAACGTATTCGTAGGTCCAGTACCACTGGTTCCCAACGACTTTGATGGTGATGTCGCCTTCGGGGATTTCCTGCTGATTGAACAGAACCGGCAGCGAGAAGGCACCGATGAAGACCAGAATCAGGATCGGGCCAAGGGTCCAGGCAATCTCAACCGGGGTGTAGTGCGAGAATCGCGCCGGTTCAGGGTTGTTACGCGAATTGTAGCGAATGATGCAGTAGATCAGCAGACCTGCAACAAACAAGCAGATCGCGGTGATGATCACCAGAATCATATCATCCAGCCGGTGAATCCCCGAGGCCAGGCTGGTGGCCGCGGGCTGGAACCCAAGGCCGCCATCAACTGGCTTACCAATAATCTCAAGCTCCTGAGCCATTGCGGGAAGGCTGGAGAGGGCTGTCATCAACCCCGAAAGCATCAAAGCATTCTTCATTTTCTGTCCTGATCGTCTGATCTTTGCTTCTCTGGCGAAAAGGTGTGAATCAGTCGCACCTCTCCCGTTGTCTTTGGCCGCGTTAAAAACCATATTCCGTCGGGTAGATAAAGCAAAATGCTTGCGTCAAACAGACGCTATTTTTGATCTGGATCAAACTCGGAAGGTCCCAACAGATGTCCAACGACCCGTTTCGCCCATTTGATAGCGCTATTCCGCATGACGAGGCGCTTGCGGTTTTGCAATCCGCCACCTCTGGGGCAGAAGACGGTGAGCTGTTTGTCGAGCGGCGAAAATCCGAGGCTTTGGTCTTTGACGACGGGCGCTTGAAGACAGCATCATATGACGCATCCGAAGGGTTTGGCCTGCGAGCGGTGCAGGGCGAAGTTGCCGGGTATGCGCATTCCACCGATGTCTCAATTCCGGCACTGAAACGGGCGGCACAAACCGCGCGCCTTGCGGTCGGAGACGGTGGCGGCACGCTGGCCGATGGTCCCCGCGCTACCAATACCCGCCTTTATACGGACGAGGACCCGATTGAATCCGCTGATTTCCCGGTCAAGATCGAAACGCTGCGCGAGATCGACGCCTATGCCCGCGACATGGATCCCCGCGTCGTGCAGGTTAGCGCGACAATCGCCGCAGCCGTGCAAGAAGTCGAGATTTTGCGCCCGGACGGCGTACTGATGCGAGACGTGCGGCCAATGACCCGCCTCAATATCTCGGTCATCGTCGAACAGAACGGTCGCCGCGAAAGTGGCTCGGCCGGGGGTGGCGGGCGCGTCGGGCTAGACGGCCTGATCGATCCGTCGGATTGGCAGGACAAAGCGCGCGAGGCGTTGCGGATCGCCTTGGTCAATCTCGACGCGATCCCGGCCCCTGCCGGCGTGATGGAGGTCGCGCTTGGCCCCGGTTGGCCAGGCATCCTCTTGCACGAGGCAATCGGACACGGTTTGGAGGGGGATTTTAACCGCAAGGGAAGCTCGGCCTTTGCCGGTTTGATGGGACAGCAGATCGCATCCAAAGGCGTGACCGTTGTTGATGACGGCACAATCCCGGATCGTCGCGGCTCGATCTCTTTGGATGACGAAGGCACACCCAGTTCAAGGACAGTTTTGATCGAAGATGGCGTCCTGACCGGCTATATGCAGGATCGCCAAAACGCGCGCCTGATGGGCGTGGCCCCCACCGGAAACGGGCGGCGGCAAAGCTATGCGCACAAACCCATGCCGCGGATGACGAACACTGTGATGCTGGGTGGTGAGGCTGATCCGGCCTCTTTGGTTGCGGACATCCAGGACGGAATCTGGGCGGTTGGTTTCGGCGGCGGTCAGGTGGATATCACCAACGGCAAATTCGTGTTCTCGTGCACCGAGGCGTACCGCGTTGAAAACGGTAAGATCGGGGCACCCGTCAAAGGCGCGACCCTGATCGGCGACGGTCCATCCGCCCTTAAACGCATTCGGGGGTTGGGCAACGACATGGCGCTGGATCCGGGCATGGGAACCTGTGGCAAAGACGGCCAGTGGGTACCGGTCGGCGTTGGCCAGCCTACCGTTCTGATGGATGGCCTGACAGTCGGCGGATCGGCCGCATAGCCGGGAATCGCTTGGCGGGAAATCGAGAGCGCAGGGTTAACGCTGCGCTTTCAGCCCGCCGGCGCCTTAACATCCTGTCAGGCGCCCGCGTTGAAGGCCGTTGTGTTTATTTCATACATTTCAACGCACTAAATAACTCTAAGTGATAAACGCCGAAAATTATCCGGATAATTTGAAGAGATTCACAAGCTGTTAACCCCAGCAATCGTAAACCAGTTCTGCAATCAGGCGGAGCATCGGATGACCGAAGAGCAGCATTCTTCCTATCACCCCACACTCCCACCCACCACGGAAGAGGATCGGTTTTCCTGGCTTCGTCTGTTGCGCTCTCGCAAGGTTGGTCCGGCGACGTTTCGTCGGTTGCTGCGGGAACATGGCTCGGCGCAGAATGCGCTGGCCGCGCTGCCGGAGATGGCACGCGCTGCCGGAATTGATGGGTACGAAGTTTGCCCCCCCGGCGTGATTGAGGCGGAACTCAAGGCCGCAAAAGCCGCGAACGCGCACCTTTTGTGCCTTGGCTCCGCCGATTATCCAGATGCCTTGAACGATCTATCCGACGCCCCGCCAATGCTTTGGGCGATTGGAGATAGCTCTCTGCTGCAGCGCCGGTCGATTGCACTGGTCGGCGCGCGGAATTGTTCGTCCTTGGGGGCGCGGATGGCGCGGGGGCTTGCCGCGGATCTCGGCAAGCAAGGCTATGTCGTTGTGTCCGGCCTGGCACGCGGCATTGATACAGCGGCCCATATGGCCGCGCTTGAAACGGGCACCGTCGCTGTGATGGCGGGCGGCGTGGATGTCGTCTATCCCACCGAAAACACAGTGCTGGCCGAAAAGATTGTCCAAACTGGGTTGCGTGTCTCGGAACAGCCCATGGGCGTCACACCGCAGGCCCGGCACTTCCCGCGCAGAAACAGGATTATCTCAGGTCTGGCACAGGCGGTTGTCGTCGTCGAAGCTGCCGCAAAATCCGGCAGTCTTATTACTGCGCGGGACGCCTTGGATCAGGGGCGCGAGGTTCTGGCCGTACCCGGGCACCCTTTCGATGCACGCGCTGCCGGGTGCAACATGCTGATCCGGGACGGCGCGATATTGGTGCGAGCCGCCGAAGACGTCATTGAGGCGCTACCGAAACGGGCACCTACCAGTCAGGTCGAGGGGCCCGCCGTGCCCGACGTTGTAGCCAACCCGGTGATCGCAGGTACCGCACTGCATCGTGAAATCCTGTCGCGATTGGGCCCCTCCCCGATTGCCGAAGATCAGTTGATCCGCGACATTGCCGCAACGGCCGGAGAAATCGGACCCGCATTGATTGATCTGGAACTCGAGGGACAGATCCAGCGCCAGCCCGGCGGCCTCCTGTCGCTGTCAGCATAACCTTCATCGCTGAGGCCTGGTTTCTGCCCAAGTCCTTTTTATACACAGGTTACGTGGTTGAAATTACCACATAATTCCTGTGTTCAAAGGAACGCATTGACAATTCGCCCTTGCCCTCCACATCTTGCACGATCATAGAAGGCGCCAATTCCGTCGAGCGAGGTTTTCCCTTAAATGCCTGTAGTTGTTGTAGAATCCCCTGCCAAGGCCAAAACAATCAACAAATATCTTGGCCCCGACTACACGGTGCTGGCCTCATATGGCCATGTCCGGGACTTGCCGCCCAAGGACGGATCCGTCGATACCGAGCATGAATTTGAGATGAAGTGGGAGGTCGGCAACGACAGCCGCAAACATGTCAAAGCCATCGCCGATGCGCTGAAAGAAGACAACGCTTTGATTCTCGCGACTGACCCTGATCGTGAAGGTGAGGCTATCAGCTGGCACCTGCAAGAAGCCCTGACCAAGCGCCGCTCGATCAAGAAAGACACGCCTGTCAGCCGCGTGACCTTCAACGCGATCACCAAGGATGCGGTGACCGAGGCGATGCAGAACCCGCGTCAGGTCGACATGCCGTTGGTCGAGGCCTATCTGGCCCGCCGCGCGCTGGATTATCTGGTGGGTTTCAACTTGTCCCCGGTTCTGTGGCGCAAACTGCCCGGCGCCAAGTCTGCCGGTCGCGTTCAGTCAGTCTGTCTGCGCCTGATCGTCGAACGCGAGATGGAGATCGAAGCGTTCAAGCCAGTCGAATATTGGTCTGTGAAGGCTGTGTTCGAAACACCGCGCGGCCAGACTTATGAGGCGCGTCTGGTCACGCTGGCCGGTAAGAAACTGGACAAACATGATCTGGCCAACGCCACGCAGGCCGAACTGGCGGTGCAGGCCATCACCAGCCGCGCGCTGAGCGTTACTTCGGTCGAGGCTAAGCCTGCCGCGCGCAACCCCAGTGCGCCCTTCATGACCTCTACCTTGCAGCAGGAAGCAAGCCGCAAGTTCGGAATGGGCGCGCGTCACGCGATGCAGGTTGCTCAACGCCTCTACGAAGCGGGCTACATCACATATATGCGGACCGACGGCATCGACATGGCGCCCGAGGCCGTGGCGGCCACTCGCGATACCATCGCAGACCGTTACGGTGCAGAATACGTGCCGGACAGCCCGCGTATCTATAAAAACAAGGCCAAGAACGCCCAGGAAGCGCACGAATGTATCCGCCCGACGGATATGTCCCGCGATACCAAGGCGCTGAAGGTCACAGATGAGGATCAGCGCAAACTGTATGACCTGATCTGGAAACGTACCATTGCCTGTCAGATGGCTGCGGCCCGGCTGGAGCGCACTACGGTCGAGATTGGCAGCGATGACGGCCAGGTCGGCCTGCGCGCCACCGGTCAGGTTGTTCTGTTCGACGGGTTCATGCGCGTTTATGAAGAAGGCCGCGACGACGTGGCCGATGATGATGAAAAGCGCCTGCCGCAAATCATGCAGGGCGATCCAGCTCGGTTTGCCAAAACATCCCTGCGCGATCAGTTCACCAAAGCGACCAGCGAAGGCACTGAAAAGGCCGCGAAAGAGGCCATTCTGTCCGAGAACGAATCTGTACTTGCCCTGCAGCACCACACGCAACCGCCGCCGCGCTACACCGAGGCTACACTGGTCAAGCGGATGGAAGAGCTGGGGATCGGGCGACCGTCGACCTATGCCTCGATCGTGACCACGATTCAGGACCGGGAATATGTGCGCAAAGACAAGAACCGGCTGATCCCAGAGGAGAAGGGCCGGATCGTTACGATCTTCCTGCTGAACTTCTTCCGGCAGTACGTGGGGTATGAGTTCACCGCCAATCTGGAAGAACAATTGGACGACGTCAGCGCCGGTGGGCGTGACTACAAGGAGTTGCTGAGCAAGTTCTGGCGCGATTTCTCGGCTGCTATCGGCGAGACGTCCGAATTGCGGATCTCCGAGGTTCTGGACAAACTCGACGAAGCCCTGGCGCCGCAGCTCTATCCGCCGCGTGAAGACGGCTCGGACCCGCGTGTCTGTCCGAAATGCGGAATGGGTCAGTTGCACCTGAAGACGTCGCGCACTGGCGGGTTCGTTGGGTGTGGAAACTATCCTGAATGCACCTATACCCGCCCCATCGCCGGCGAAGGCGCTGAAGGCGAGGAACGTCTTCTGGGCGAAGATGCAGGGGATGATATCTGGCTGAAATCCGGCCGCTTTGGCCCCTATGTTCAGCGCGGCGAACCGACGCCCGAGAACAAAAAACCACCGCGCGCCTCACTACCGCGTGGCTGGAGCAAGGATGACATGGATCTGGACAAGGCGCTGACGCTGTTGTCCCTGCCCCGCCAGATTGGCGAACACCCAGAGGGTGGCATGATCAGCTCGAACTTTGGGCGGTTTGGTCCCTATCTGATGCATCAGTTGGCGGATGAGGCCAAGCCGGTCTACGCAAACCTCAAAGACCCCAACGACGTGTTTGAAATCGGCATGAACCGCGCTGTCGAGTTGCTGGCTGAAAAGCGCGCCAACCCCGGGCGGGGCCGTCGCGCAGCGGCAAAAGCGTTGAAGGAATTAGGCGAGCACCCAGATGGCGGCGCGATGCAGGTTCTGGATGGGCGCTATGGGCCATACGTGAAATGGGAAAAGGTCAACGCGACCATTCCAAAAGATATTAAGCCCGAAGATGTGACACAGGAAATGGCCATCGAACTGGTCAACGAACGCGCAGCTAAAAAGGGCACCAAGAAAAAAGCGGCTCCGAAAAAGAAAGCTGCGGCCAAGAAAACAACCAAAAAGGCGGCCACCTGACAGGGGGTTAGGTAGAAATACCACCCACCCCTTGGTTTCATTGACTTCCCCGTGACGTGGCGGCACAACCTGCGCCATCACCATGTCATTGGGGGAGTTTTCCATGAAGAAAGTCTATGCCAATGCCACCGAGGCACTCGATGGAGTGATTTCGGACGGCATGATGATCGCGGCAGGCGGTTTTGGCCTGTGCGGTATTCCCGAACTGCTGCTTGAGGCGATCAAGAACTCGGGCGCTCAAGATCTGACGTTTGCCTCGAACAACGCCGGTGTTGACGATTTCGGTATCGGCATCCTGCTGCAGACCAAGCAGGTCAAAAAGATGATCAGCTCTTACGTCGGTGAAAACGCTGAGTTCATGCGCCAATATCTGGCCGGAGAGCTGGAGCTGGAATTCAACCCGCAGGGAACTCTGGCTGAGCGTATGCGTGCCGGTGGCGCAGGCATACCCGGGTTCTATACCAAGACCGGTGTGGGCACCGTGATCGCCGATGGTAAAGAGCACAAAGACTTCAATGGCGAGACTTACATCTTGGAAGAAGGCATCTTTGCCGATCTGGCTATTGTCAAAGCCTGGAAGGCCGACGACACCGGTAACCTGATCTTCCGCAAGACCGCGCGCAACTTTAACGTACCTGCTGCGACCTGTGGCAAGATCTGCATCGTCGAGGTCGAGGAAATCGTGCCGCGTGGTTCGCTGGACCCCGATATGATCCACCTGCCCGGCATCTACGTGCATCGCATCATTCAGGGTCAGCACGAAAAGCGCATCGAACAACGCACCACCCGTAAGAAGGAGGAAGCATAATGCCCTGGGATCGCAATCAGATGGCCGCACGTGCGGCGAAAGAGCTGGAAGACGGCATGTATGTAAACCTCGGCATCGGTATTCCGACGCTGGTGGCAAACTATGTTGGTGACAAGGACATCACCCTCCAATCCGAGAACGGAATGCTGGGTATGGGCCCCTTCCCCTTTGAAGGCGAAGAAGACCCGGATCTGATAAACGCTGGCAAGCAGACGATCACGGAACTGTCCCGCACCGCCTATTTCGACAGTGCCACATCGTTTGCCATGATCCGCGGCGGTAAGATTGCGGCCGCCGTTCTGGGCGCGATGGAGGTCGATGAAGAAGGCGATCTGGCAAACTGGATGATTCCGGGCGTGCTGGTGAAAGGCATGGGCGGCGCGATGGACCTGGTTGCAGGAGTTCGTCGCGTGATCGTCGTGATGGATCACACCAACAAGCACGGCAAGTCCAAGCTGCTGAAGAAGTGCACCCTGCCCCTAACCGGCAAGAAGGTGGTGAATCGCATTATCACCAACCTTGGCGTTCTGGACGTGGTTGATGGCGGCCTGAAGATCATCGAGATCGCCGAAGGCGTGACCGAAGACGAGATCCGCTCCGCGACCGAAGCCAACATCGTCAACTAATTCACACCAATGAAAAGGCCCACCGTTTCGGGTGGGCCATTTTCAGTTCAGCGATTGGAATACACACCCATCCGTAATCAGCTGAGGCGGTGTCGAACACAACGCCCGAGCCACCTGAAACGCCGCAAGAACCTTGGGCACATAATCACGCGTCTCTGCGTAAGGCGGGACGCCCTCGTGCTTACGTACGGCTCCTTCCCCAGCGTTATACCCTGCAAGGACGAGGATCGGGTCGTTACCGAATTCTTCCATCAGCCAGTTCAGGTACTTCACACCGCCCGCGATGTTTTGCGACGGCTGCGTACTGTCCTGAACCCCAAAACGTTTGGCGGTTGCAGGCATCAGCTGCATCAATCCTTGTGCCCCCGCCGAGCTTACAGCGTCGGTACGCCCGGCAGATTCAACGGAAATGACCGCCAGAACCAATGCCGGTGAGACATTTGTTCCCACGGTCGAGCGCAGAATATCCACGCGGCGTTGTTGGGCGATATTCTGCAGGGTCTGTAGACGCGGCGCCGCGACGTTGATCGCAGCCAGCGCATTCATGGCATCGCGCAGTCGTCCAGACCCGGCCTCGGCCAATGACGGCGACACCCTTTCCCAGAAAGCCTTGTACGAACCGACCGGTTTTTTGCCCGCAACGGGAAGCGTTGGCGGTACGACGCGCGTGCGCGCGATGATTTCAGGTTCAACTAATTCCACGCCTGTACTAGGGGCAGACGGGGTCTTTGCATGCTCATCGGGTGTGATCTGGACCGTGACGCGCGGTCGTGTGCCAGGCTTTGGGGCCTTGACCCGTTTGTAAACGCCTCTTGGCTCAACCTCGTTCGCCACGACTGGCACTGGGCCAGACAGCATCAACGCCGCCAAACCGGCGCAAGTCATTGCGAGCCGGAGATTCATTTGCCTGCCTCATGTTTTTCTTTTGGTTGATTTGAACCTCGGATTCGCCCGTAAGGCCAGAAAAACAACGTGAAATGGGGCAAATTCGCCTCATTTGCCGCAAATTTGCATCGGGGCGAACGGACAACCTCTGCGATGTGGAATTTTTTACTGTTGCTTTTCAATTACTTACTAAAAAAACTACGAAATAGTTAAACTTCATCAAAAAAAAATAGGGTTTGGCCCAATTCCTGCCACGCACAGCGGTCAATCATAGAGCCATACCGAGACGAACGGGAGCGGACTGAGAGAGAAAGCTCTGATAGACGCCTAGGTTTAATAGACTTTTTAGATCCTTTAGGAGGGACGCAACATGATCAAGTTCATCAAGAACTTCCGCAAAGATGAAGACGGCGCCGTAACAGTAGACTGGGTCGTTCTGACCGCAGCAATCGTTGGCCTGGCATCGGTCGCCTACACCCAAATTGGTAACGGCACTCAGGCAGTTTCGAACGAAGTTGGCGCAGCCCTGCAAGGCGCGGCGACAGCTACAGCAGACGCCATCCCAGTCACCCCAGGCGGCGGTGGCACCACCACCACCACAACCTCCACCAGCGGCGGCTAAACAAATCGTCACTCTGACTTTCTTTTTCGGGGCCGGGTTGTTTGACCCGGCCCCGAAATCATTCATGGCCCAAAATTGGAAACGATATGCTCAAAAGAATATACGTATTCAGCAAGTTTGAAGACGGGGCCGTGACGGTTGACTGGGTTGTTTTGACAGCCGCAATCGTGGGAATTGCCGCTGGTGTTTTCGTTGTATTTCATCAACCGGTCCGAGACCTGGATGCCAAATCAGGTGCTGCCCTGAGTGGGATTGACGTTGCGGACGAAATTTCTGTGCGTTTCGACGCGCCAGACTCGTGAACTCGCAATTGCCTATATGTCTAAAAAACCTAATGGACGCACAATATTTCTGATATTGTCCCCCTTTTCGACACAATCTCCCTTTAATCAAAGCTGATCTTCGTCGTAAATCTTTGGCGAACAAACCTAGATAGAATAACTAAGAGGGGACGCGAATGCGGCTAGTATTTGGACTTGTCCTAATTGTTGGGGTCGCTTTGGCCGGTGGGGCCGTCTACTTGGCAAAGGACTACATCAGTCAAACCCAAGCGGAACTGGAGAGAGAAAGGCTAGCGACTCAAAATGCGCTCGCAAATGTTAAGACCATTCCGACTGTCCCAGTGATGGTCGCAAACCGGGTCATGAAATATGGAGAGCGTCTTGCGCCGGAAGATGTACGCGTCGTTCAGTGGCCTGAGGACGCGATTCCCGAAGGAACTTTTTCAGATGTGGCCGTACTGTTCCCAGAGAATGCAAGAGGCGACCGCTTTGTCCTGCGCGCAATGGAAAAAGATGAAGCCCTTCTTACTGTCAAAATCACTCAGCCCGGGGAATCTGCTGGGCTGACGTCTCGCCTTGAGAAAGGCATGCGCGCCTTCGCAATCAGTGTAGATGTTGCATCTGGTGTATCAGGCTTCTTACGCCCAGGCGATAACGTTGACGTTTACTGGACCGGATCTCTAAGAGGTACTGGTGGTGAAGGTGAAATCACGCGGCTTATCCAGAACAATATTGAATTGATCGCTGTCGACCAGACCGCGGGTTCAGACTTGACTGGAACAACGATCGCCAGAACGGTCACAGTGGCTATAACTCCTGAACAGGTCGCAGCTCTTGCCCAAGCCCAGAATACGGGTCGGTTGTCACTGGCATTGGTTGGTGTCCAGGATGAGACCATAGCAACAGCAATTGAAGTCGACCAAAGAAAACTGCTGGGAATCGAAGAAGCAGCACCCGCACCAGTCAAAGTCCAGAAAAGGGTTTGCACAGTGAAAGCGCGCCGCGGCGGCGAGATCGTCGATACCGGAATACCAACGCCCTGCACAAACTAGCGTAAAATCAAAACGTTAAAGCCACAAGCCGCGCCATCAGCGCGGCTTGTTTCGTTTCGAATGTTGCGCATTACCCACATAAGGAAAATTCCAGAAACCATTGATTATTGCAATAAAATCGGAATTCGCGCAGTGTTGTCACACATAAGGCGTTAGACCTAAAACGAGGCGTGATCGGAGAGGCAGGTCACATGAAAATAAAATCTTTGTTCAACGCAACCCTTCTGGGGTTGGCGTTAGTTATCAGTTCGGCCAGCACTGCTGTCCAGGCTGAAACACTTCGCGTGGTTAAGAACGGTACAGCGGAAACGCTGGACGTTCCGATGAACCGCGCAATTGTCGTTGAAAGCGAAACACCATTTGCGGAACTCAGCATCGCCAACGCAGGCATCGCTGACATTTCGTCGCTTTCTGATCGTACCATTTATGTTTTGGGTAAGGCACCTGGCCTGACCACGCTGACTTTGTTCGACGGGGCTGGCAACCTGCTGGCCAATGTTCGGGTCCGTGTATCGCCGGATGTGTCTGAATTCAAAGAAAGGCTGCGGCAGATTCTACCGAGCGAGCCAATCGAAGTGCGCACAGCCAACGACGGCATCGTTCTTTCTGGCACAATTTCCAGCTCGGCCAAATTGGCCCGCGCTCTGGAACTTGCAGAACGTTACGCGCCCGAGCGGGTGTCAAACCTGATGTCCGTTGGCGGCGTTCAGCAGGTCATGCTGAAAGTTCGCTTTGCCGAAATGAACCGATCCGTTGCAAAGAGCCTGACCGCATCGTTGGGCTTTGGCGGCGGCGACACAACGGGTGGTTTCAACACGTTGAACAACGCTGGCGCGTTGGCTAACGCACTGAACAACAACATTCCCATCCAACAGACGAACACGGGTGCGATCCTGTTTGGCTTTGGCGCAGGTTCCACGCAAGTACGTTTGTTGTTGGAAGCGCTTGAAACCAAAGGACTTGCTCGCACTCTTGCGGAGCCCAACTTGTCAGCCCTTTCGGGTCAGGAAGCCGAATTCCTGGCAGGTGGCCAAGTCCCAATTCCAGTTCCTGCGGACGACGGCAACATTGCAATCGAATATCGGAATTTCGGTGTACAGGTTCTCTTTACGCCTCGCGTAGTGGATGGTGATCTGATCAACCTCGAGTTGGGAACATCGGTCTCAACTATTGACCCGAACTCCACCTTTACAATTGCAGGCAACAACGTGCCGACATTCATTGCCCGCCAGACAAAGACAACAGTTGAATTGCGAGACGGAGAGAGCTTTGCGATTGCAGGGTTGATTCAGGACAACTTCGCGGACCTGAACAGCCAAGTGCCATGGGTCGGTGACATTCCTGTTCTGGGTGCATTGTTCCGCAGCGCGGAATATCAGCGTCAACAAACTGAACTGGTCGTCATCGTCACAGCCCATCTGGTATCACCCACACGTGGTGAAGCCCTGGCCCTGCCGACAGACCGCGTCAAACCGCCTACCGAGTTCAACTTGTTCCTGAACGGAAAAACGGCGCGAACCACTCGCGTTGGTTCGGGTGGCGCGTCTGAAGTCGCCAAACAAGACTTTGGCAGCTCATACGGCTACATCCTGGAATGATTGAGAGGATAGGACCAATGCAGAAGTGGATCATCACACTGGGTCTGTCGGTTGCCGTGGCCGCGTGTACGCGTGAGGCCGGGTACGAAATCGACCAAGGCGCCTTTGGCAACGCAACCCTAAACAACGTTCAGGTCATGAACGGTGAACTGACATACGCCCAAATCCTGGGTCGGCGGTTCGCAGCAGAAGTACCGACCCAGATCAATTTTGCGTTTAATAGTTCTCAGCTGGACGCTCAGGCACAGCGGGTCTTGTTGCGGCAAGCGGCGTGGATCAAGCAGTTCCCTGAAGTGCGATTCCGCGTTTATGGCCACACCGATGCTGTCGGCTCTACTGCGTACAACCAGTCTCTGGGACAACGCCGCGCGAATGCCGCCGTTGCATTCCTGACGCAGCAGGGTATTTCGCGTTCACGCTTGGAGGCCGTTGTTTCCTTTGGGAAAACACAGCCTCTGATCGACACTCCGAACCGAGATCGTCGCAACAGGCGTACGGTAACTGAAGTGTCCGGTTTCATGGAGCGTAACCCGCTGGTGCTGGATGGCAAGTATGCTGCTATCATCTATCGCGAATACGTCGCCAGCGCTACGAGAGAGAGCTACATCCAGAGCGATGACGCTGGCGGCGCCTCTGAATAATCCATAAGAAATGGGCGGCATCGTCGCCCATTTCCCTACAATTGGTTCTTTTGCGCCAAAATCTTGCCTAAGTTCCAAGCCATCTTCTCAACAATTAGGTGAAGTGCGGCCCGAATTGGTCGCGACCGGGCAACAGCGAACTGAACCGAAACAGACATGTTCGGGCAGCGGGCTGGCCCAGACGACGAGGATTGTGTGAATGACAAGCGCCAAAACGCATGATGACGGAACTGCTATTCTAGCTTGCACGATCAGCCGTGATGTCCAAAACTTCGATCTTCTAATCGAGGACATGGAGACCATTTTGGGCGAACGTTGGGGCGACCTTGGCTTTGCCGAGGCCCTGGCTTTCTTCAGCCAGCCCGAGGCGGAAAACCTTGAATTCGTTGCGCTTGCCATTGACGGAGAAGATGAGGACAACCTTTCCCTGATGGGCGAGATCATCTCGCAGGCCAAAGAGAAAAACATCAAAATCGTTCTGATCGCCGAAGACGTCACACCTGCGTCTCTGCACCAACTACTTCGCAAGGGCGCGGACGAGTTTGTCCCCTACCCTCTTCCCGAAGGAGAGCTGCAGGAAGCCATCGATCGCATGAACAAACCTGAACCGGTGGCAACGACTGCAGTAGCAGCTCAGGCCGCTCAGGGTGATTCGAAAGAAGGCGCACTGTTTGTGGTCCATGGGCTGGCAGGCGGTGTGGGATCAACGACCATGGCGGTTAACCTCGCCTGGGAGCTAGCAACCGCGTCAGACAAAGAGGCACCTTCCGTCTGTGTCATCGACCTGGATCTGCAGTATGGCAGCGTGTCGACGTATCTGGACCTTCCTCGACGCGAAACCGTATTTGAGATGCTGTCGGACACAACTTCGATGGATGACGATGTTTTCTCGCAAGCGCTACAAACCTATGAGGAAAAGCTTGAAGTCCTGACTGCACCATCTGACATGGTTCCTTTGGACTTGATCACCCCCGAAGACATCGAACGTGTCATCGAAATAGCGCGCAGGAAATTCGACTACGTGGTCGTCGACATGCCGACGACCCTTGTTCATTGGTCGGAAACGGTTCTTCAGGCTGCACATGTATACTTTGCAATGATCGAGCTGGACATGCGATCCGCTCAGAATGCGCTACGGTTGAAACGCGCCCTCCAGGCCGAGGAACTGCCGTTCAACAAACTCCGGTTCGCTCTGAACCGAGCCCCGAAATTCACTGACTTGAATGGCAAAGGCCGGGTCAAGCGCATGGGCGAAAGCCTGGGCATTTCAATTGACCTGCAATTGCCGGATGGTGGCAAACCCGTCATGCAAAGCGGTGATCACGGATTGCCGCTGGCCAAATCCGCCGCCAAGAACCCGCTGCGTCGGGAAATCGCAAAACTTGCAAAATCGCTTCACAGCTTGGGCAGCAGCAGCGCCGAGGCCGCGTAACCGTAATTCAGAGGGGTAGTCGCCGTGTTTTCAAGATACAAGAAGCAGCCAGCAGCGCAGCCGGTCGAGCCTGCTCCAGCGCCTGAGGCTGCGGCGCAAACGCCTGCTCCGAAAAAAGCATCCGCTGACAACGCCGTCGCCCGCCGCCCAATTCAAAAGAAGGCTACTGAACCGGTCGGATCGGACCGGGATCGCAAGCGCAAAGAGCGCTTGGGTGAGATTAAGATCGAGATGCACCGGGAACTGCTGGAAAACCTGAATCTTGCGGCACTTGAAAAGGCCGGAGAATCTGAACTTCGGGCGGAAATCAGCGCGATCTCGAGCGAAATCCTCGAATCCCGCGATATTGTTCTGAACCGCGAAGACCGGTCACAGCTAAACAAAGAACTGTATGACGAAGTCACTGGTTTGGGCCCCCTTGAGACGCTGCTTCAAGACGACAGTGTCAACGATATCTTGGTAAACGGTCCTCAGCAGATTTTTGTCGAACGGTTCGGCAAGCTTGAAATCAGCGACGTCACGTTCAAGGACGAAAAGCACCTGATGCGGATCATCGACAAGATCGTATCCGCCGTGGGTCGCCGGGTCGATGAATCCAACCCCTATGTTGACGCTCGCTTGGCTGACGGGTCGCGTTTCAACGCAATGGTGCCACCTATCGCCGTTGACGGGTCGCTGGTTTCCATTCGTAAGTTCAAAAAAGACAAGCTGGCCATCGACGATCTGGTCAATTTCGGTGCCTTCACAGAGGAAATGGCCGCCTATTTGCAGGCAGCTGTTTCTACGCGTCTGAACATCATCGTCTCGGGCGGTACAGGCTCGGGTAAGACGACAACGCTGAATGCCTTGTCCAGCTTTATTGATGACGCCGAACGCATCCTGACCATCGAGGATACGGCGGAACTTCAGCTGCAACAGACCCATGTGGGTAGGATGGAAAGCCGCCCTCCTAACGTGGAAGGCAAAGGCGAAGTCAGCCCGCGCGACTGTCTGAAAAACGCCCTTCGTATGCGCCCTGACCGCATCATCGTGGGCGAGACGCGTGGTGCCGAGGTGATCGACATGCTGCAGGCCATGAACACCGGCCACGACGGGTCGATGACCACGATCCACGCCAACTCGGCCCGTGACGGGATTTCGCGTCTCGAGAACATGATCGCAATGGCCGGAATCGAGATGCCTCTCAAAGCGGTCCGCAGCCAAATCTCATCAGCTGTGAACCTAATCGTTCAGGCCAGCCGCTTGCAGGATGGCTCGCGTCGAATGACCTCAATCACCGAGATTACGGGGATGGAAGGTGATGTGATTTCGATGCAGGAGATTTTCAAGTTCCAACGCGTTGGCCTGACACCGGACAACAAGATCATTGGCCATTTCACCGCGACCGGTGTCCGCAGCCACTATTCCGAACGCTTCCGTCTGTGGGGCTTTGATCTGCCTCCATCCATCTACGAACCTACGGCCATCTAAGGAGATCCGGAAATGCAACTGCCCGTAGAGGCCCTTATCTATGTTGTGATCTTCGTCGGAGTACTTCTCCTGGTCGAGGGCATCTATCTTGTGGCATTTGGCAAGTCCATCAGCCTGAACAGCCGGGTGAACCGGCGTCTGGATATGCTCGAGAAAGGCGTCGGGCGCGAACAGGTTCTGGAACAGCTGCGCAAGGAAATGCAGCAGCATATGAAATCCCAGAGCATCCCGCTCTATTCGCTGTTGGCTGATAAAGCACAAAAAGCAGCCATCGCCTTTTCGCCGCGCCAATTGATCATGATCATGATGTTGGTTTCTGGATTTGCCTACGTTGGGCTGAGTATCGGCACGGGAACCGAGATCGTTTTGCGGATTGCGCTTTCGATCGCGATTGGCGTCGGTGGTGTCTATGCTTGGGTGAATCACAAAGCCTCGAAACGCATGGGTTTGATGGAAGAACAACTGCCCGACGCCGTTGAGTTGATGGTGCGCTCTCTTCGCGTTGGCAACCCATTTGTCTCGACAATTCAGATTGTTGCGAATGAGGTACAGGATCCTCTTGGAACGGAATTTGGCGTGATTGCTGACGAATGCGCCTATGGTCGTGACGTAGGTGACGCCCTGAAGGACATGGCCGAACGTCTGGGAATGCAGGATCTGCGTTTTTTGTCTGTCGCTGTCGGCATCCAGCAACAGGCCGGTGGTAACCTGGCCGAGATTTTGGCGGGCCTTGCCCAGGTTATTCGTGCTCGGTTCCGTCTGTTCCGCCGCGTTAAGGCGATCACGGCGGAAGCCAAATGGTCCGGCAAGTTCCTGTCTGGCTTCCCCCTATTCTGCCTGTTGTTCATTTTGGTGAAAGATCCGGGTTACTACGACGACGTTGTCGATCACGAGTTGTTCATTCCGATGTGTTTCTTTGTTGGCATCATGCTTACCCTAAACCTAATCGTCATGCGCATTCTTACGAATATCAAGGTCTGAGGGAACGAGTATGGAATTTCTGATCCAAATCAACGATGTCCTGACCGAACATTTGGGGCCGTTCGGACCACTTATTGTGGTTGGTGTTCTGGGGTTGTTTATGATTTTGGTGGCCGTGCCGCTGATGTTGAACCAACCAGAGGACCCTCTCAAGAAGCTGCAGCGTTCAAATGCAGCGCCCAAGGAAAGCAAAAAGGGTAAAAAGGACAAACTGCGACAAGCCAGTCGCAACGAGCAACTTCAGAAATTTGCGAACTTCCTGGAACCACAGAATCAGGATGAGTTGTCGGCGATGGAACTCAAGCTCCGTCAGGCTGGATATCAATCCAAGGACGCGGTCCGCTTCTTCCACTTTGCCCAATTTGCCCTTGGTTTGGTCGGCGTGGCGATTGGCGTTCTGTTAGTCACGGTTTTTTCCGGTGGTCAGGAATTCACACCGACCCAATCGGCCACCCGCGTCTTGATCCCGGCATGTGCATTCTATTTCCTCCCCCGCTATTGGATCACGCGGCGCGTAGCCGAGCGAGAAGAAGCCATCGTCGCAGGGTTTCCTGATACTCTGGACCTGATGCTGGTGTGCGTAGAAGCGGGTCAGTCACTGGATCAGGCAATCGTTCGGGTCGCAGCAGAGATGAAGGTCTCATACCCGGATATTGCCTTGGAGTTCGAAGTTGTCGCGCACGAACTGAAGGCAGGCAAAGACAGGGACAGTGTTCTCAGAGACTTTGGAACGCGATGCGGTGTACAGGACGTCAGTTCGTTCGTGACTGTTATGATCCAGTCGGCCGCGTTTGGTACGTCAATCGCCGAAGCCCTGCGGGTTTATGCCGGTGAAATGCGTGATAAGCGGGTAATGCGCGCCGAAGAGGCTGCGAACAAGTTGCCAACCAAAATGACACTTGCCACAATGATGCTGACTGTGCCGCCATTGCTGGTCATTTTGGTCGGACCCTCGGCAAAAGGCATCGCAGATTTTGCAAGTGGGGGATAGCATCCCGATGACATTTAACTTCAGGTGTATCCGGTTCAGGCTACGCCACATGTTTCAGGCCACCTTGGTTCTTGCCATGGTGGCCTCTTGTACAGAAACTGGCCTTTCAAACGGTCTGGACGCTCCGGGCGTTGACGCCAAAGCTGAAGCTGTTGACCCGATTACGGTTGGAAACCGACTGATGGCATCGGGCGAATATGAGTTGGCGCTGACATCCTTTTCCCGCGCCGCGCTGGATCAGGGGATGACAACGGAACTCCTGACTTCGATGGGCACCGCAAATCTGGGTCTCAGGCGTTTGGGGCAGGCAGAGGAACTGCTACGCCGCGCAGTTGAGGATGAGCCTGACTGGCCCATTGCGTGGAATAATCTGGGTGTTGTGCTGATGGAAAAGGCCGAATACCCCGAGGCGGAACAGATGTTCCGACGCGCCTTTGCTTTGGACAATGGCGAAAGTGACGCAATCTTGGACAATCTGCGCTTAGCACTCGCAAAAATGGAAAATCCTGTTAATACTACCCCGGAAAAACAAGAATATGAACTGGAGCAGCAAGGCGACGGGCAATTCATGCTGCGCAAGCTCCCGTAACATTGGCAAGAGCAGTAAGGGACGCAAAAATGCGCCAACAATTCTTGATTCCGACAATGGTGATCTTCGGGGTGGTTCTGTCCGCCTGCGAAAAAGAGTCCGAAGAAGAAAAGGTCGAACGCACCTATCAGGAGGTGAACGTCATAGACGAAACCAACCTGAATGAGGTTCTTCTGACGGCGGCTGATCCGAACGAGGCTGTGACCTATTTCAAAGGGGCCGCCGCAAAAAACCCCGGGCGGATCGACCTGCAACGGGGCCTCGCGATTTCTCTTACGCGCGCTAAACGCACGACCGAGGCCGCTTCGGCGTGGAAAAAAGTGACGACCATGAAGGGCGCGAGCAACGTCGACCGGGTCGAGTACGCCGCCGCATCGGTCCGCGCTGGCGACTGGTCAACAGCCAAGTCGACGCTGGATTCTGTTCCTCCAACCTATGAGACATTCCAACGCTACCGTCTTGAGGCGGTCGTTGCAGACTCCAGTAAAGACTGGAAACGCGCGGATCACTTTTACGAAACAGCCGTTGGTCTGACCACGCGCCCGGGTGGCGTTATGAACAACTGGGGCTACTCCAAGCTGTCACGCGGTGATTACGCCGATGCCGAAAGATTGTTTTCCGAAGCAATTCGTCAGGACAAATCGCTGTTCACCGCTAAGAACAACCTCGTGTTGGCCAGGACCGCACAGGGCAACTATAACATGCCAGTTGTTCCTCTGACACAAGTTGAGCGCGCCATGCTGCTGAATACAATGGGTATTTCTGCGATAAAACAAGGCGACGTAACAACGGCAAAAAACCTGTTCCGTGAAGCCATCGCAACTCATCCGCAGCATTATGAGGAAGCCGTTCGATCGCTTCGCGCGCTTGAAGAGGCCTGATTCATGATGATACCTGCGACGGCAGCCGCGTGGTTTTTGCCGTTTGTGTTGCCGATCTGCTTTTATGTGGCGTTCACCGATCTGCGTAGCATGCTGATCAAAAATCACGCCGTGATCGCGCTGGCTGTGGTTTTTGCAGTTGTCGGATTGTTTGTGCTGCCACCCTGGGCCACCGAATGGACAACCGGAGGCGTAGGGCCGATTACCCTGACACTTCCGCCCTATCTATGGCAATTGTTGCACATCGTGGTCGTTCTGTTTTTTGGCATCCTGTTCAATGCGGCTGGCGTCATGGGCGCAGGTGATGCCAAGTTTTTGGCTGCCGCCTCGGCCTTTGTTTGGGCTGGTGACTATCTGCTTATGACGCTGATCGCCACTTGTGCCATGCTTGGCGCATATGTGACGCACAGGCTAGCCAAGCACACGCGCCTTAGGGCAATCGCCCCGGATTGGGAAAGCTGGGATCGGGGTAAGCATTTCCCCATGGGTTTTCCGTTGGGGGCCAGCTTGGCGATCTATCTGATTTTCGGAACTGTTTCCGGCTCATAAACTATCATCAGTCCGCCTTTTCAATGCCTTTGTGCTGACACAAAGCAGGTTAAGATTTTATGAAAGCAGCCCTTGTGGGGCTTTTGGCGTGATTAGTGGATAGACGGGCAACGCTCATGAATATGCAGACGACCTCGGTTATGGCCCCCCCTGCCCCAAAGGGTATGGCCGAAATGAAACTGCCCATCGTGATGATGCGGGACATTCTACTTAAGACGATATTCCGAAAAAACGTGGATACGGTCACGGAAATCGCGGAAGCGATCTGTTTGCCGGGTGCGGTGACACAAGAACTTGTAGACATCGCCCGCGAACAGAAACTGCTCGAAGCGACCGGCACACTGAACGCCAACAGTGGCAACGAGATGGGCTATCAGCTTACCGATGCCGGCAAAGCCCGTGCACTGGACGCGCTGAGCCAATCTGAATACTTCGGCGCTATGCCGGTTCCGCTGGACGTATACCGGGAACAGGTCAAGCGTCAGTCAATCCGAAATATTCAGGTGACCCGCGATCAGCTAACTGGTGCGATGGGACATCTTGTTCTGCCCGACAGCCTACTGGACCATCTGGGCCCCGCAGTCAGCGCCGGCCGGTCAATTCTGATGTATGGCCCTCCGGGTAACGGTAAATCCTCAATCTCGAACGGTATTCGCGACGCGCTGGGGGACAACGTCTATGTTCCCCGTGCCATCGAGTATGCAGGTCAGGTCATCACGGTCTATGATCCGATCGTCCACACTGCGATCGAGCAAGAGGCGGATGACCCCAACAGCCTGCGCCGTCGCAAGCGGTTCGACACCCGCTATGTTCAGTGCGAACGCCCGACCGTGGTAACGGGTGGTGAACTTTCGCTTTCAATGCTGGATCTGGTCTACAACCCGACTGCACGTACCTATCAGGCGCCGCTGCAGCTGAAATCAACCGGTGGCATCTTCATCGTGGACGACCTTGGTCGTCAGCAGGAACCGCCACAGGCGCTGATCAACCGCTGGATTGTTCCTTTGGAAGAGAACAAGGACATTCTTGGCCTGCAGTCTGGCGAAAAGTTCGAAGTGCCTTTTGACACACTGGTTATCTTCTCGACCAACTTCCACCCAAATGAGATATTCGACCAAGCGGCCCTGCGCCGGATCTTCTTCAAGATCAAGATCGGTGGTCCCGTTCAAGAAGACTTCCTAAAAATCTTTGCAATGGTGGCGCGGAAACGCGGCATGCCGCTGGATGAATCCGCTCTGGTGCATTTGCTGAAGGTCAAATACCCGACCATCAACAACGTCTATGCCAACTATCAGCCGATCTTCCTGATCGACCAGATGATCTCGATCTGCGAATTCGAGGGCATCCCCTATCAGATGAGCCCCGACCTGATCGACAGGGCCTGGGCCAACATGTTCGTCAAAGACGAGGTAATCGTAAATTAACGCCGTGCCATTTCCGGGACAGGCCGGGTAGTCTGCGTTCATGACGCAGATTCCCCCCCGGATCACGGATTGGTTTGACGCCAAAGGCTGGTCCATCCATCCACATCAGCAAGAGATGTTTGACCGGGCTGCGGACCCGGCAACTTTGCTCATTGCGCCGACCGGCGGTGGCAAAACGATGGCCGGTTTCCTGCCGACACTGGCCGAACTGGCGGAAAATGATCGCCCCGGCCTGCACACGCTCTATGTTTCCCCACTCAAGGCTTTGGCCGCCGATATCCGCCGCAACCTGCGCGGCCCGGCGGACGATATTGGCCTGACCATCCGCATCGAAGACCGAACAGGCGATACCTCGGCCACGCAAAAGAAACGTCAGCGCGTGGACCCTCCGCACATCCTGCTGACCACGCCTGAAAGCCTGGCCTTACTGACGTCGTACGAAGACGCCCCGCGGATGTTTGCAGGCGTCCAACGCGTGATCGTGGACGAAATCCACGCCTTGGCCGAAAGCAAACGAGGCGATCAGTTGATGTTGGCGCTGGCCCGTTTGCAGAGCTTGTGCCCTGACCTGCGACGCGTCGGCCTGTCGGCCACAGTCGAAGACCCCGATGCCATCGCGCAGTTTTTGGCCCGCCACCCCGATCCTTGCAAGATCATTCAGGCTGATCCCGGCCCCGACCCCGATATCCAAATGCTTGAGACGCAAGAGATGCCGCCCTGGTCCGGTGGAGGGGCGGCCTATTCGATCCCTGCGGTGCTGGATCAGATCAAACAACACAAAACCACGCTTATCTTTCACAACACCCGCGCGCAGGCCGAAATATTCTTTCACAACATTTGGCTTGCCAATGATGACGGGCTGCCCATTGGCATTCACCACGGCAGCCTGGATCGGCAACAGCGCGAACGGGTCGAGGCTGCAATGGTCCGCGGTGACCTACGCGCCATTGTTTGCACCGGCAGTCTGGATCTGGGCATCGACTGGGGCGATGTGGATCTGGTGATCCAGATTGGCGCGCCCAAGAACGTCAAACGTCTAGTTCAGCGCATTGGTCGTGCCAACCACCGTTACAACGCCCCGTCCAAAGCCCTATTAGTGCCAGCGAACCGGTTTGAAGTGGTCGAGTGCGTCGCCGCGTTGGAGGCGGCAAAGGCCCATGATCTGGATGGCGAACCGCGCGGACCGGGCCCAAGGGACGTCTTGTGCCAGCATATGCTCATCGCCGCTACGGCAGGCCCGTTCGATGCAGATGCCCTGTTCACCGAAATGATGGCAGCAGGGCCATATTCTGATCTCAGCCGCGCTGAGTTCGACGCCTGTTTGGATTTCTGTGCAACCGGCGGCTACGCGCTGCGCGCCTATGATCGCTGGCAGCGGCTGTTGCAGCGGCCAGATGGGAAATGGCAGCTAAGAGACCCACGGGCAGCACAGCGTATTCGTATGAACCTGGGCACGATACAGGACACAGACACGCTGAAAGTCCGCCTAAAGCGCAATCGCGGGGGCAAACCGCTGGGTGAGGTCGATGAGGCATTTGCAGCCTCTCTGACGCCCGGCGACACGTTTCTGATCGGCGGACAGATCGTACGTTACGAGGGGCTGCGAGAAATGGTGGTCGAGGTCAGCCGCCGGGCGGACAAGAAGCCCAAGATCGCTACATTTTCGGGCACCAAGTTCGCGACCTCGACCCAACTCAGCGACCGTATCCTGCGCATGTTCGCTCAGCCGGAGTGGCCACAACTACCTGCCCACACGGCCGAATGGTTAGCGTTGCAGCGGGATATGTCCCGATTGCCTCAACGGGATCGCTTGCTGATCGAGAGTTTTCCCAATGACGGTCGTGAACACCTGTGTGTTTACGGCTTCGCTGGGCGCAATGCGCAACAGACCCTTGGGCTTTTATTGACCAAACGGATGGAGGAAACCGGGTTGGCGCCGCTTGGTTTTGTTGCCACCGACTATGCGACGCTGATTTGGGGCTTGGATGCTGTGACCGACCCAAGCCCATTGCTCCAATTGGACAAACTGCGTGACGGGCTTGAGACATGGCTGGCGGGCAACGCTGTCATGAAACGCACCTTTCGCGCTTCGGCCACAATAGCAGGCCTGATCGAGCGCAATACAGGCGGGCAACGCAAAAGCGGGCGTCAGGCTACGTTTTCCTCGGATATTCTTTACGATACGCTGCTGAAGTATGACCCCAACCACCTTCTGATGCAGATCACCCGCGAGGAAGCAATGCGCGGACTAGTGGATTTTGGACGTATCGAGACAATGATTGAACGAATTGGTGACCGGATAGATCTGGTTCGGCTGGATCGGGTCTCTCCCCTCGCCGCGCCGTTGTTTCTGGAGGTTGGCAAAGTACCGGTCAAAGGTGCCGCCGAAGAACGTCTGTTGGCCGAGGAAAGCGCCCGGTTGCTACAGGCTGCGGGACTAGACGCGAAGTAATTCAGCTTGCGCCAAGGATCAAAACAGGTGAAGAACGTACCATGAACGAGCTGGCGTTTTCCTTTGCTGAACAAGACCTGCGCGCATTGGGATCTGGTGCGTTGTGGTGGCCAAGCCAGAAACTGTTATGCGTCAGCGATCTGCATCTTGGCAAATCCGAACGTATGGCGCGGCGCGGTGGTCCCTCTTTGCCGCCCTATGACAGTCAGGACACCCTGACCCGGCTGGCAGCCGACATCGACAGAACCGGCGCGCAAACTGTCATCTGCCTGGGCGACAGCTTTGACGATTTGGATGCGTTGGCTGCATTGGGCGCCGCCGAGAAGCTTTCGTTGACGGCCCTGCAAGCAGGCCGACAATGGATTTGGATCGAAGGAAACCACGACCCAGGTCCAATAGATCTGGGCGGAACACATCTGGCTGAATACACGGCAGGTCCACTGGTTTTCCGGCATATCGCCAAACCCGGTAGTCACGGCGAAATCTCGGGGCACTATCATCCCAAGACCCGCATCAGGGCACGCGGTCGGACGATCACACGCCCGGCTTTTTTGCTGGATAACTCAAGGCTTATCCTACCGGCCTATGGCACCTATACAGGCGGGCTACGAAGTTCCGAGAAGGTTCTAAGTGACTTGATGAGCGACCGGGCAATGGCCATCCTGACCGGCCCTCATCCACAAATCATCCCAATGCCACGCTGAGATCATATCAACCCGTCGTCTTCAAGCATCGGCTTGTACTTCCGGCTGACCGGTATCAGGTCACCATTCACCAGCTTCAAGTAGATTCTGTCAGCTACCTTCTCAGTGCCTGTGACTGCGTTGTCCACGATCCAATGGGACCGGTGCGCACAATGCCCGCGCAAGGGCTCCATTTCCCCAACCGCATCAGAGAGCCGTAACCGGATCGCAAAGGTACCCTCTGATGTGACCACATCCACGTAGTGATTGCGCGAGCTCAGGCGATAAATCTGCCCCTGAAAAGACGCAGGCAACCGTCGTGCAAGCCGCGGCACCGGGGATGATGGTGGAGCGCCTTTGGGTTCTGCCCGGCTGGTCAGAATCAGGCCAGCGGTAAACAAGGCGCTGTATCCAATAACCCGCGGGATGCCGGGTGCGGAGTGGCCTCCAATGGAAAACAGAACCACGGCCAGCACCCAAAGGGACGGGATAAACAACAGCAAAACAAACAGGGCGATTGCCAGGTCACGCACTGGCAGGTTCAGAACAGTCCCGGTTTCGCGGATCAGCCTTCGTGCCATCCAGGTCGACGTCACAGCGATGCCCATCACTCCGAACCAAAACAAGAACCTTATGACAAACGGCAAATCAGACATCTGGAACGGCGGAAAAGCGTAAGCCAGCATAGGAAGAAAAAACGCTCCGGCCACCACACGTTGTGGGCTGCACAGGCTTAAGATGGGTCTTAGCTTTGAAGTCATACCATATCAAAAACCACTTTCAGGGACCCAGCCAAAAGCCCCGGAAAGCTAACATTCACAAACTGTAAACGGCTGGGATATCCCGGCTACCACGCCCCATTCAGACATTCAAACCTTAAAGGGGGGAATTTTAGCCCGTTGACATCATGGTCAAATTTGACGCTTGGACAATTTACCGGTTTCGTTGAGGCGCATTTTTTGCGCCCCAACGGTATGCTCAGGCTGTGAGGCCTTCTGGTTCTGGGAGTTTGTTTGCGCGGCAGGCGGCGGTGAGTGTGTTGGCCAGCAGGCAGGCGATGGTCATGGGGCCTACGCCGCCGGGGACCGGGGTGATGGCGCCGGCGCGTGCTGCGGCGCTGGCATAATCGACGTCGCCGACCAGTTTGTTCTTGCCTTCACCTTTTTCGGGCGCATCAATGCGGTTGATGCCCACGTCGATGACGGTGGCGCCTTCCTTGATCCAGTCGCCCGGCACCATTTCTGGGCGGCCAACGGCGGCCACGACGATGTCGGCGCGGCGGACCACGTCGGGCAGATCCTTGGTGCGGCTGTGCGCGATGGTCACGGTGCAGCTGTCGCCCAGCAG
>NZ_CANLZK010000013.1:0-138004 GCF_947495585.1 Ruegeria atlantica
CTTCGGTCTCTTGTTTGCAATTTTTGATCCTCCGTTTCCTAAACATAACGGTGGACCAGTTCAGTTGGGGAGGCTCAGCCAACATTTCTCACGAATAAGATTTAACAAGCGCCGCAGGTGAAAACAAAGAGTATGTCCCCGTTGTGAAATGCTGCTCAAGTTTGTTCAGGTTGGATGGGTTGAAATTTATGCGTCAGACCGAAAGCAGCACACTATTCACAAGTCAATCAAATAGCGCTGATAAACGACACAGCGCGCGCCAAACATTTCCTTCTGCATAGCCAGGCCGTTGTTCAGAACCTGGCCTTCTTGCGTGGTCGAAATGCCAAAATCGAGCCAATCCCGGGCCGCAAAGACATCTTGGATCAAGTGCAGGATAACGGCATCGAGGGCACCAGTCTCACGCCCGATGTTTTGAGCGGCGATATATTGAATGTGCACACAACGTCCACAGTCAAAACAAACTACTCCACCCACCATTCGCCCGTCGATCGCCGCTTTGAACAGTCTTATGCGGTTCGGAAAGGTCTGGGCGAGTCTGATTATTTCGGCTTGCGAATGCGTCGGGTTGGTGCCGTGCCGGTCAGCCAGAACATCTGTCAGAATGCCCCAAAAAGCGGCCCAGTCCCAATTTTCTGTTACCACTACCCCGGCTTGCGCTGCACGCTTGGCGCCTTGTCTACGCGATTGGGACTCCTTGGGCCTGCGGCGCAGGGCAATGGCCGCCGAGGCGTCGGTCTGAATCACTCGCCCTCCAAGGCGCGAGATCGCATAGAGATCTTCTTCCATTGGGACGTCGTGGTAGAAATGCGGCGTAGGTTTGTAGATAAGTTTAGTCGCGCCCTCTGCGCGTAAGTGATCAACAAGCGCATCAAACGTTTTCAGCATCAAATCCGTGCGCATGTCTTTGCCGGCAATCACTCCACCGTAGGTCAAGCCGCCATGGGAGATTACTCGGTCCCCATCACGATTTGCTGGCAGCAGTGCAATAACTTTGCCTGCCCGCTCGACGAGCAGAGAGGCATCGATGAAGCGATCTGAATGGTAATCCATGAATCGCCGATCATGTAGAAAAGTCCCATTGCGCGAACCAGCTACAAAAGAATTCCAACTCGCAGCCCATTCTGGGCCGTAGGGAGAAACGGTCAGTTTGTTCATGCTTGAGGTCGCCAGGTGGTTGTACAAGCGGCCGATGAGTCAATGCGAAAAACGGAGATGAGAGAGCATGTACCGATTGCCTCAAGTTGCTTTTTCAGGGCAAAATCCGTTTTTTTGGACCTTCGAAGCCCACTACCACGAAACGAGTTTCGCACAGCCAAAGCCTTCTCTCCCATAGTCGTTTCCATTATAAAACATATACGTCCCACTTTGTACTTCGACGATGGCGGGATAGGCCATCATTTGCGAGTCCCATCCTTTTTTCGATAATTCCAAACCGGAAATGCTCCCATGGCGCTCCCATTCAATGCCGTCTTTGGAAGTCGCGTAGGTCAATTTATAGGGAACTTCTTCTGTGCCTTTGCCAAAAAACATAATGTACTCTTTTCCGCGCCGGATCACATAAGGACGGCCTACTCGATGCTCTCCTGGAGAATTTTCGACCGCAACTGAACCACGTGATGGGAATGTAATTGCGGACTCGGATTCCAGGTAGCGAATATTGTATACCGGAAGCGTCTTTTTTTTGCCTTGGGTGAACACGTTTCCGCCGCCATACCAAGCGCGAAATGTACTGTTTTCTCTCAGTATTGAGTGGATAACGCGGAATAATGGTTCATCTTTCGTTGCACCAAACACAGGTTCCGTAGAATATCTTTCAAAAGTCTCTCCTCCATTCGTACTAATCGCCAAACCGCCAAACACGGTGAAACGAACGTCTTGGCCTCTTTGATATCCAGCATAATATAGAAATATGCCCTGTTCGGCCTGCAGAATAGCACATGGCACAACCCCATTTTGATCGAAGTGGCCTATTTCCCCAAGGTCAATAACAGGCTTTTCTGACACCCGGAGAACAACACATGGGTCGTCAAGCGACACATCAACAAAGCCGACACGGCTTTGCCCGTCATCATCACGGAAGCCGCAAAAGACTCTGATACGATCATTCATCACATAGGGTGTGGGCTGCAGCGCAGAGTGACGTGACCAAGCAAATGCGCCATCGGGGCCGAAAACATGGCCAAGTTTTTTCCATTTCATCTTAGGCTTCCTTAGCGCGCGCCTTTACGGCGCTGAAATCCAAATTGGGCGTTGATCAAGTCGGCAGCTTGAAATAACGATACGTGCTTACGCGGGATGGTGCCGCCGGATGACCGGTCAAAAGTTGACCGGGTTCCTTAAAAGATTTGTTCACCACCGCCCCAAGTCCGACAAAGCAATCTTCACCTATCTCAACGTTGTCGGCAAAAGTAGCGTTGACGCCCACAAAACATCTTCGCCCAATTTTACAATAGCCGGAAACAACCACGTGTGAGGATAGGAAACAGAAATCCTCGATCCGGGTTTGGTGACCTATGTGATTTCCGCTCCATAGAACGACGCCGTCTCCAATCTTAACGCCGTGTTGGATCACATTGTTTTCGAAAACAAAGACATTATCACCCAACTCAGCGGTACGCCAAACAAAGGCCTGCGAACTTATGTAGTTGGCAAACTTGTAACCTTTGCCGCGCATATGAAGCACCAAACGTTCGCGAACGCGATTCAACTGTGTGTTGGTTATGGCAACATGGACTTGGGTTGTAGCAGGATCAAATCGCGTTTCAGCCTCTTCAAGATCGATCAAGGGAAGACCGCGATGGGTATCGGTTTCACGGTAGCGGGACTCAACTGCAAATCCTACCACTTCGTAATCGGAATCGAAGGTAAAATATTCATGGGCTATGTCTGCGAATTCACCTGCACCCACAATCAACAAAGAGGTTTTCATATCTAAACTGCCTAGAATCTTTTTGTTTTAATGGTTATAAGCCAATCGCTCTCTGAGCGAAATGCAGGACCGCCCGAATTCTATTGCCCTCGTGTAGCGGCCTATTTATACCCAGCATGAATGTCAATCATGGGGTTAAGATGTCGCTTTCTAAATGCAAAGTCATTGATCTCCCGCGCATCACTGACGCACGAGGCAACCTGACTTTCATTGAGGGCCTCCACCATATCCCTTTCGAAATTAAGCGCGTTTATTACCTCTATGACGTACCCGGAGGGGCAGATCGAGGCGAACATGCCCACCGCAATCTGCATCAGTTCATTGTCTGCATGTCCGGAAGTTTCGATGTTCTCCTAGACGACGGTTTTGAAACTAAGCGGGTCCACCTGAACCGGTCCTACTTCGGGGTGTATGTTTGTCCTATGATC
Organism: Ruegeria atlantica; assembly: GCF_947495585.1. Classification (GTDB taxonomy): domain Bacteria; phylum Pseudomonadota; class Alphaproteobacteria; order Rhodobacterales; family Rhodobacteraceae; genus Ruegeria; species Ruegeria atlantica_G. The sequence continues at coordinate 3,361 of NZ_CANLZK010000013.1, forward strand.
TGGCGCTATTTGGACAACTTTTCATCAGGGGCGGTGTGTATGGTTTTAGCTTCTGAGATCTATGATGAGGCGGATTATATCCGCGATAGGAGGGCTTTCCTGAAAGAGGCTGGCGTGCAATGAACATCGCATTCCTCGATCTGAATGCAGCCTATCGCGAGCTCTCAGCGCAGTTAGAGGAAGCCGCGCTTAGGGCACTGCGTTCAGGTTGGTATATCGGTGGGCCAGAGGTGGGCGACTTCGAAGCAGATTTTGCCGCCTATTGTCAGGCCAATCATGCTATTGGTGTAGCCAATGGATTAGAAGCGCTCGAGATTGCATTGCAGGCCTTTAATATAGGTCCGGGTGATGAGGTCATCTTGCCTGCCAACACCTTTATCGCAACTTGGTTGGCAGTGGAACGCCGAGGAGCCACAATCGTGCCCATCGAGCCGGACCCCGAGACCTACAACATCACTCTTGAGGCGGTATCTGAAGCGTTGAGTGCCCGTACAAGAGCCTTGATACCTGTACATCTTTATGGTCAGCCTGCCGACATCCAAGGGCTGATGGCACTTGCGGCAGAAAGAAACTTCGTAGTCATTGAAGATGCGGCTCAATGCCATGGATCGCGGTGCCGGGGTAGAAGAATTGGAGCAATTGCCCACGCCGCGACATGGAGCTTTTACCCTTCAAAAAACCTGGGTGCGTTGGGCGATGGCGGGGCGATTACAACCAATGACAGCAAGGCTGCTCAACACATGCAGCAGTTGCGCAATTATGGCTCACAGAAGAAGTACGTCCATGCGTTAACGGGTACAAACAGCAGGCTTGACCCCGTTCAAGCGTCCATGTTGGCGGTAAAACTTCGCCTTCTGGATGAATGGAATGCGCGTCGCCAAAAGATTGCCGATTTTTATCTAGAGGCCTTGGCGGACGCAGACCTAGTACTTCCCAAGGTCCCTGACTGGGCCACTCCGGTCTGGCATCTATTTGTTGTGCGCCACCCAAATCGGGATAAATTGATGGACGGGTTGCGAGCCCAGGGGATCGAAACCCTCATACATTATCCGATCCCGCCACATTTGCAGGGGGCCTTCTCTCATTTGGGTTACAGACAAGGGAGCTTCCCGATAACCGAGCAGTTGGCGCAGGAAGCTTTCAGCCTTCCGATGGGGCCACACTTGTCCGAGGCACATGCCGAATGTGTGGTCGCTGCACTTAAAGAGCTTTTAGCATGACGTCCTCGCTTCCGAAGTGTAGTTTTGTGTGTGTCACCTATAATCACGCGCGCTATTCGGCTGCCGCAATAAACTCCATTGCGCAGCAGAATTACCCAAACATCGAAATCATTGTCGTGGATGATGGTTCAACCGATGGGAACGACAAAGTCATTGAAGCCACACTAAAGAACTGTGGGCGCCCTTACAAATTTCTTCGCCAAGAGAATACCGGGAGGATCGCCATGAACCTTAATCGTGGTCTATCCCAAGCTAACGGTGAATACGTTTCAATGTTCTCTTTGGACGACATCTTGCTACCAGACTGCATTGCCCAAAAAATGGAAATGTTGGCCGCTGACCCCAACTTGGCGTTCGTCGTAAACAGTTGTCACATGGTTATTGATGACCAAGGCCACGTCACACAGCCTTTGAGTAAGTTCAACCTTTACGGATTGAACATAACTACGCCGGAAGAACTATTGGAGATCGAATATAGAAAAATTGGGTCTTTCTTTATGCAAGGTGGCGTTTTTTCCAGTGCAATGATCCAAGGAATAGGGGGCTACGATGAAGATCTGAAGGGTGATGATGTGATCATCCGAACAAAAATGCTCATGTACATGCAAAAGCATCCCTCATTGAGATTCAAAGTCATCCATGAGCCTCAATTCCAATATCGCATACATGACAGCAATATACACGCCGACGGCTGGCGGCAGATCAGTCTTATATTGGAATGGCGTGACCGGTATTTTCCGGACCGCCCCATGCCAGAAAGGTGGTACGCCAAAGTCCGGGGTTTTCTTGATAAAGCGCTCGTGGAAGAAAACTTCGTCCTAATCAGAAAAGCCAAGTCCTTGAGCCCTGAGATTCTGGGGGTTCTAGAACAGTCTGGTCGCCTCTGGGAGTATCGTCGCGGCTATATAAAACAAGCGTTGGGGGCGCTCTTTTCGTTGCGTTGAATGGCCTAACGGATCTAGGCTGCGCTTGTTGGGTTATTCCTTTAAGGAGGCGTCCCCGTAACCGAAGCGAGAGTCTACCTGCCAGCTGGACAAATGCATAACTACCCAATTTTTGGGAAACGCACGCGACACATCGACTACATACTGAGTTAATGGAAGAACATGCAGCAATGTCCAGCTAGGGGGACTTCTTTGCAATTGCACGACCCAATGAGGGATCCTCATTTTCAACTGTTAAGGTATCCAGGGCAGGCAAGTGAACTGCAGATGATGTTTCAACATCGACTCGATGCAACGCTGCTCTCGGTCCGCACTGCGGTGTGACGTCACTACAATGTCTCTGTACTCGGCAAGGGTGCAGCCAAGAGTTCTCTTAGCAGACGCGGCGTGACTATTTCGCGTCAACAAACCGCGTTCGACCTGCATCTCGGTTTCGCGCGCCCACTTCAATGCATCTGTTCTCATGATAAAGGACTTTCTGGCACTTCGCCCCATGCGTCGTACCATTGCCTGCCACTTGCCGCTTGGTTGCTTGTTTTTAGTCGCCATCTCGCATCACTCCGTCGTGCGATAAAGAGCGATCTGCGCACAACGATACGGCTTTCAGTACAGCGGAGGCGAAGCGCTTGTGGTTGCATGTAGAATTCGCGAACACATGCTTTGTATACAAAACACTGACAACGCTTGTAGTTGTGCTGGCGACCCCGGCAGGATTCGAACCTGCAACCTGCCCCTTAGGAGGGGGCTGCTCTATCCAGTTGAGCCACGGGGCCGTGCGACGCTCTCTTTAGCCCGGTTTTTCAACCTTGTCATGGCCTTTGCGCGACGGTTGTAAATCTTACTCTGTTCACGCTACCATCAGGCAAAACAACATCGCAGGTGCCTCAGTGACAACAGAAACCAAACGCCCGCTTACCCTTCGTGATGTTTCGGAAGCGTCCGGAGTGTCGGAAATGACGGTCAGTCGGGTTCTGCGCAACAGGGGCGATGTTTCGGACGCCACGCGCACCCGCGTCTTAGCCGCCGCGAAAGAGCTGGGGTATGTGCCCAACAAAATTGCGGGCGCATTGGCATCCAGCCGGGTGAATTTGGTGGCGGTGATCATTCCCTCGCTGTCGAACATGGTCTTCCCCGAGGTTCTAACCGGCATCAATCAGGTGCTGGAAGACACCGAGCTGCAACCGGTTGTGGGCGTCACCGACTATATGCCGGAAAAAGAAGAAAAAGTGCTTTACGAGATGCTCTCGTGGCGGCCATCCGGGGTCATCATTGCCGGCCTGGAACATACGGAAGCCGCGCGGGCGATGCTGGATTCAGCTGGTATTCCGGTGGTCGAAATCATGGACACAGACGGCAAGCCGGTGGACGCGATGGTCGGGATCTCTCATCGTCGTGCCGGGCGCGAAATGGCGCAGGCGATCCTGAAGGCGGGCTATGAGCATATCGGGTTCATGGGCACCAAAATGCCACTGGATCATAGGGCCCGCAAACGGTTCGAAGGCTTCACCGAAGTTCTGGGCAAACACGGGGTTGAGATCGAGGATCGCGAATTCTACTCTGGCGGATCAGCTCTGGCCAAAGGGCGTGAGATGACCCAGACCATGCTGGAACGGTCCCCCGATCTGGATTTCCTCTATTACTCCAACGACATGATCGGTGCAGGTGGGCTGTTGTATCTGCTGGATCAGGGTATTGATGTTCCGGGACAGATCGGCCTCGCCGGGTTCAACAATGTCGAGCTTCTGCAGGGTCTGCCGCGCAAGCTGGCCACAATGGACGCCTGCAGGTTGGAGATCGGACGCACAGCCGCAGAGATCATCGCGGCGCAATTGGCTGATCCCAATGCCGAGGTCGACACGCGTGTGACCCTGACCCCCAAGATCAGCTTTGGCGACACCCTAAAGCGGCGCTGAACACGTGGCGCTGCAACGGCTGGACAACCGAACAGCTCGCGCGCTGTTCATGGATCGTCATGCATTGGCCGAGCCGCCATCGGGCGGCGCAAAAGGCGCGGAATTGCTGGACCTGATCCATCGGCTTGGCTTTGTGCAATTGGACAGCATCAACACGGTTGCACGCGCCCATGACATGATCCTGTTTTCGCGGCGCCCATCCTATCGGGCCAACAGCCTTAAGCGCCTATACGAACGTGACAAGGCGCTGTTTGAACACTGGACCCATGACGCCGCTGTCATTCCGATGGCGTTTTATCCGCACTGGCATTTGCGGTTTCAGCGCGATGCAGATCTGCTGAAGTCCCGATGGAAAAACTGGCGCCGCGACGGGTTCGAGCAGCGATTTGCAACCGTTCTGCAACATATTCGGGATCACGGGCCGGTCTCTTCGTCCGACGTTGGCAAGGACGAGAAAAAGGGATCTGGCGGCTGGTGGGACTGGCATCCGTCAAAAACGGCGCTGGAGTTTCTTTGGCGCTCGGGCGCACTGACGGTCATAGGGCGGCAAGGATTTCAAAAGCGCTATGATCTGACAGAACGGGTGATTGAAACGCATCTTTGCCCGGGCAATATGTCCTGTGATGCCGAGGAGACAGTGGATTGGTTGTGCAACGCGGCGCTTGACCGGCTGGGGTTCGCGACGTCTGGCGAACTGGCCGCATTTTGGGACACTGTCACAACAAGCGAGGCAAAGTCCTGGTATGAACAGGGTCTAATGCAGGGGAACTTGGAAGAAATCGAGGTGACCTGCGCCGACGGCAAGCTGCGCAAAGTGATCACCCGACCAACCGTTTCCGAGGATGCAGAGGCTGCACCCCGTCCCCCAGGCCGCATTCGGGTCCTTAGCCCATTTGATCCCATGCTGCGCGACCGTAACCGTGCCGAACGGTTGTTCGGCTTTCACTATCGCATCGAGGTTTTTGTACCTGCCCCAAAGCGCACTTACGGTTACTATGTGTTCCCGTTGCTTGAGGGCGACCGATTGATCGGGCGGATTGACATGAAAGCCAACCGGGATTGCGGGGCGCTGCAAATCAGCGCCTTATGGCCAGAACGATCCGCGCGCTGGTCAGGTGCCAGAACCAAAAGGTTGCAGTCAGAGCTCGACCGAGTCCGACGATTTGCCGGGCTGGACAACGTAGAATTGGCGCGTGATTGGTTAAAAGACCCTAAATAGGGTCTTTTTTCAAATCAGACTCTGGCTGATAGACTGTAACCCGTCAATCCCGCCTTCCAGGGCATCGCCCGCCAACACCGGGCCAACCCCAGCCGGTGTACCAGTCAGGATCAGATCACCGGGCCGCAGGTGATAATACCCGTACAAATGGCAGATGACCTCATCTATCTTCCAGATCAGCTCTTCCAGCGTCGCGTCCTGCCGCGTTTCCCCGTTCACGTTAAGATAGATGCGTTTATTGTCTTCCGGGGACCAATCTGCCGCGCGGGTCAAAGCGGCCAACACAGTGCCGTTTTCCAGATCCTTGCCCAAATCCCACGGGCGCTGTTTATTCCGCTCGCGGATTTGCAGGTCACGGCGCGTCATGTCCAGCGCACAACCATAGCCATAAACCGCATCCAACGCATCGGCACGCGTCGACGGAAAACGGGTTTGCCGATCGCGACCGCCAATTCCATCTCGTGGTGAAAATTCTCAGTTCCAGGCGGATAAGGCACGGTTGCACCCGACAGTATCGCGTTCGGGGCTGATTTTGTAAAATAGAAAGGTGCCTCACGATCGAACTCATTCCCCATTTCGACCGCATGGGCCGCTTAATTGCGGCCAACACAGAATATGCGTCCCACGGGATACGTCGACAATTCACCCTCAACCGGGATCGATATCGGGTTGGCAAGGAAAACAGATTGTCCGCTATCAAAGCCCCGTATCTGCAACTGGCAGCTTGTTTCTAAGTTGGCGGGTCCAGTTGAAAAAGCCATGCAGGTTCGCGCCGGGCATCACCATCATGCGAACTAGCGCCGTGGCCGGCTGTTCACAATTCAAAGTTTTGCCTTGGAAAGCCTTGGGTGCGCGCTACCTTTGGTTGTATCATGGATCGCGCCACCATCATTTTGACACTCATTCCCTGGCGATATCCGAAATCCACTCGTCGCTGATCAGGTGATTTGCCTGTAGGCGAGTGCAACTGAATCAGAGAGCGACGGCCAAAGACCTGTACCCCCACACGGTCTTTGCGTCCGGATGTCCACTTATTTTCAGGTGGCTGTTTCTCTGAGGTGTGAGCCGGATAAATCCATCCGGCCGCGGGCCAGACACGCAGTCCAGTCAAAGTCTGGCCACCCCGCCGGAGGATACCCATACTTCTCTGGCGGGGACAAAAGCCTTTGCATGCGCGACGTGTGATCAGGTCTTCAGATCATGCAGATCATTCAGCAGGTCCAGCAGCGCTTCGTGCCGATCCGGGCCTAGCTGGGTCTTGATCTCTTCAGCCAGACGTAGTGTCACCTGCATGTTGTCTTGGATGATCTTTTCGCCTTTGGCTGTGATATCGATGATCTGACGACGCTTATCTTCGGAATGGACCCGGCGCCGGATCAAATCCTTGGTTTCCAGTTTTTGCAGAATGCGCGTCAGACTGGGCAGCAAAAGGCACGATCGATCCGCGATATGCGTTGGCTCTTGAGGGCCTTCTTCTTTCAGAACACGCAGAACGCGCCATTGCTGTTCCGTTACACCCGCATCAGCCAGCATATTTCGAATGGGCCCCATGACCCTTTCGCGCGCCCGCAGCAGTGCAATCGGCAATGAGCGGGACGTATTAGGCAGGTCTCTGGTCATAGTAGAATTTTTGCCCAAATTGGATCAAACTGCAACTAGCCAAGAATTTTACTTATTATATCAATAGTTTGACCATGTAATATACGGCTCTCTTAGGCGCAGCGCAGCTTCGAGCCGCATCTCAAAATTAGTAAACAAAGCAATTAATATTGACGTTTTCTTCAGAATGACGATCACTGGACGCGCAAAGAAACTAAGTCCCGGTCCGATCCCGGGGTTGGCAGAAATCTGAGGGTTAAGATGAAGTGGGATGAGTTTTCGGATTGGGGCAAACGAATTGCCGAGTGGACGCAGGATTACCACCTGACTGTAAGTGACAAACCCGTCCGCGCCCGGACTGAGCCGGGGGATATCCTCAATGCCCTGCCCGCGCGGCCACCCGAGCACGCACAGCCACTGGAGGACGTGTTTCAGGATTTCGAACAGATCGTGATGCCGGGGATCACCCATTGGCAACATCCAAGGTTCTTTGCCTATTTCAACTCGAACGCCTCAGCCCCATCGGTACTGGCCGAATTTCTGGCCAGCGCCATCGCACCGCAATGTATGTTGTGGCAAACGTCACCGGCTGCGACCGAGATGGAAACACGGATGATGGACTGGTTGCGCCACGCGCTGGACCTGCCCGAGGGATTCGCTGGCGTTATTCAAGACTCCGCCTCGTCAGCGACATTGGCTGCTGTACTAACGATGCGCGAGAAGGCGTTGAAGTGGCGGGGAAATCAACAGGGTCTTTTTGGGCAAAAACCCCTGCGCGTCTATTGCTCGGCCGAAGTGCACACGTCAGTCGATCGTGCCATTTGGGTTGCGGGGATCGGGCAAGACAATCTGGTGCGGATTCCGATCAAGGGAGATTGGCGCGGGATGGATCCCGCAGCACTGGAGGCAGCGATCCAGGCCGATTTAGACTCTGGTTTGCATCCGGCGGGCGTCATCCTTTGCGTTGGCGGTACAGGAACGGGGGCTACGGATCCCGTAGATGAATGTTTGAAGATTGCCGAGAAATATGGGCTTTACTCCCACGTAGATGCGGCCTGGGCCGGATCGGCGATGATCTGCCCGGAATACCGCCACTACTGGCCCGGAGTGGATCAGGCCGACAGCATCGTTTTCAACCCGCATAAATGGCTGGGTGTGCAGTTCGATTGCTGTGCGCATTTTCTGAAAGACCCCGATGATCTGGTGCAGACGCTGGCGATCAGCCCTGAATACCTCAAGACCCATGGCAAGGACGGTATCATCAACTATTCGGAATGGTCTGTGCCACTTGGCCGCCGGTTCCGGGCGCTCAAACTGTGGTTCGTGATCCGGGCTTATGGTCTGGAAGGGCTGCGCCAACGCCTGCGCAACCACGTGAACTGGTCTGTGGCGCTGCATGATCGGCTGGCGGCCGAGGGGGATTTCCAAATCGTCACTCAGCCCATGTGGTCATTGTGGACGTTCCGCTATGCGCCGGAAGGTCATACGGATCTGGACGACCTGAACCTGCGTTTGGTGAACGCCATCAATGACGACGGCCGCATCTATTTGACGCAAACCCGCGTGGATGGCGATCTAGTGATCCGTTTTCAGGCCGGTCAGTTCGAAACCACCGAAGACGATGTTCGAATGGCCTACGACGTCATAACCGAAATCGCCCGCTCACTGAAATAAACAGGAGGTCCGGCCATGCCAGTCCCAAAAAACAGCTTCAAACAGGCTCTAATAGAGGGTGGTCGGCAGATAGGCTGCTGGATGAGTTTTGCGGAATCCATCACTGCCGAAATTATGGGCACCGCCGGATTCGACTGGCTGGTCATTGATGGTGAACACGCTCCGAACGATATCCGATCAATCCGTGATCAGCTTATGGCGTTGGCTGCCAGCTCCTCGCATCCGGTGGTGCGGGTTCCGGTTGGCGACACCGCTTTGATCAAGATGGTGCTGGATGCCGGTGCGCAAACCGTTCTGGTACCGATGGTTGAAACCGCCGATCAGGCGCGACAATTGGTTCGGGACTGCCGCTATCCCCCGACGGGTGTGCGTGGCGTTGGGGCCGGTGCGGCCCGGGCGACAATGTACGGCTCAATCCCCGAGTACATTCAATCTGCCGACGACCAGATCTGCCTTTTGGTTCAGGTGGAAAACCGCGCCGGGATGGCCGCGCTGGATGATATCCTGAAGGTCGAAGGCATCGACGGAGTGTTTATCGGCCCTGCGGACCTGTCCACCGACATGGGGTTTCAGGGAAACAGCGCAGCACCCGAAGTGCGCGCTGTCATTGCGGACGCCATCACAAAGATCAGGGCCGCGGGCAAAGCCCCCGGCATACTGGGCACCAATGAAGAGGCCAGTCAAACCTATTATGAAATGGGCGCACAGTTTCTTGCGGTCGGCATTGATGTGATGTTGCTGGCGCAGGCATCCCGGGCGCTGGCGGCGAAATGGAAGGCGAAATAGCGCGTCAGGCGTACATGGTGGCCGCGGCCTGCGCATAACCACCCGAGGCCCCATCCACAAAGTGAACATGATCGTCGCGTGTCGCCGAGGGGACGATACAAGTCATCATTGCCTCGTCTTGCGCATGCAGCCCATAGCGGATCTTGCCCTGTCCGCGTGCCTGTTCAAGCATCATCCGGATTTGCGTCAACGTGGCAGCGTCACAATCCAGCGTCATTTTCAGCCCATCATCGAATTTTCGGTAATCGGCGTTGCGGCTGACCATGCGCTTGTAGTGCGCGGGTTCGAAGTTGCCCAACCGTTTACCCGATACGAACAACAGGGCGATCAAAAAGTTCTGGCCCAGCAATTTGATCCGCTGCAGCAACAAATTGTTCCCGGCTCGTGATACGCGGGCATCCAGGCCAACATCCGGCGGCGGCCAGCTGATCGGCGGGCCATCTTCTGGTACTGGATGACCCGAACGCTCCAACCCCTCCGAAGCTGACAGAACCGAGCGGGCCAAATCCGCAAAGTCACTCTCGGTCGCATTTGCTGTGGGCTGAACGACGACCGAGACGATTTGACCATTGCGTGCCTTGCTGTTGGACCACCGGCAGGACAAACCGGTTAGGTCGGGCTGTGCACCAGGTTTGGCAGGCGGCACCGTAAAGGTACCAGCCTTCATCTGCGCCTCGGCCCAGGCCAACCCGCCGCCTGAGAACATGGCGTAATCCACCCCATCAGACGGCGCATAACGCGCGACCCGCAGATCCTTTCCTGCCTTACGAATTTCGGCAACCGGAACCAACGCCGCGCGTAGCGAGATCGAGAATTCTTCTTCCGCCCAGCGCCTGAGGTCCGCCAATACCGCTTTGGCGGTGTCGATCTCACTTGCGGGCACGGCGAATCCGGCACCGTCGCCGCCAAAAACATAAGGGAACTCCTTGCCGTGGAGCGCGTTGATCATGCCCGAGATCACCGCCGCGCCGACCATATTCACCGTCTTGTAGCGCCCTTTTGCGATCTCACCGGTGGAGTCGACGATATCTGCCACGCCCAACGCCCAATCGCCCGGAACAGCAGAGAAACGCGCCGGGTCCACCAAACGGGTAAAGTCCCGCAACAGGGGAAGACTGTCATAGAACGCGGCCTGGGCGTCTTTCATTGGTACCTCGGATATTCGGTAAGGACAAGGATAGCCCGAATGTGATCACTGTCCGGCAAAATCAGTATAGCACACGCGCTTGTGTGTGGCACCGTGACGTGCCAAGCATTTCTTCGCCGGTTTGGGGGAGAAGGTTTTCATGAAGGCAGGTCTGGTGGTGTTGTGCCTGGGCTATGTGCTCAGCCAGTTCTTTCGCGCCTTTCTCGCGGTTCTCAGTGTTGATCTGGGGCGCGATATCGGGGCCACACCCGAGGACCTGGCCTTTGCGTCCGGTCTTTGGTTTCTGATCTTTGCCGCCATGCAGTTGCCCGTAGGCTGGGCACTGGACCGAGTTGGACCGCGCCTGACGGCGGCGGTCTTGCTGCTGGTCGGTGGTGCCGGCGGAGCGGCATTGTTCGCCCTATCCAGCTCCCCTTTTCACATCGCCATCGCCATGGGGTTGATCGGGGTCGGCTGCTCACCGGTGTTGATGGCATCTTACTATATCTTCGCCCGCGAATTCCCACCTGCCCGCTTCGCCACTTTGGCGGCTGTCATGCTGGGCGTTGGATCGGTCGGCAATCTGGTTGCCTCGTACCCTACTGCGCTGGCGGTTGAGCTGATGGGATGGCGGACCACGATGGGGACGCTGGCCGTTTTTTCCGCCGCGATCGCGTTGGGCATCTGGTTCAGCGTGCATGATCCCAAACGTGTCGAGACCGAACACAGGGGATCGGTGCTGGACCTGCTGAAAGAGCCCGCCCTGTGGGCGATCTTGCCGCTGATGCTGGTGGCCTATGCCCCGTCGGCGGCAACGCGCGGCCTTTGGGCCGGGCCATACCTCAGCGATATCTTCGGCCTTAGCACCACCCAGATCGGGACAGCGACCCTGATCATGGGGGCGGCGATGATTGCAGGTACCTTTGCGTATGGGCCGCTCGATCGAATGCTGGGCACGCGAAAATGGGTGATCTTTGGCGGCAACGCTCTGGGCACAGTGGGGTTGGTTCTGATGTGCCTTTGGGTCGACAACGCGGTTTGGCTGTCGGTTGTTTTGATGGCAGCGATCGGGTTTCTGGGGGCAAGCTTTCCGGTCATCATGGCTCATGGCCGGGCCTTTGTGCCGCCGCATCTGGTTGGGCGCGGCATGACCCTGTTGAACCTCTTCGGCATTGGCGGTGTAGGACTGGCGCAATTCGTCACCGGCCGCATCCATGCTGCCACGGTGGACATCAGCCCGACCGCGCCCTACACAGCGATATTCGGCTTTTTTGCGGTCACGCTGGCCATCGGCTGCGTGATCTATTTGTTCAGCCGCGACAGCGTCGACTAACGCTGGAACTGCCAGGAGTGTCCATGTCCGACCCGCGCGTCATTGCCCCCAACCTCAAACGCAGACTTTCGGGTGTGACCGCGACGATTGCCCGGTTGGTGCCGCTGCAAGTGCAATGGATCGACATCGCGGCTACCGGGCCGGGTCTGCCGGATGACATCCCACATATCCCGCTGGGCCGCCTGCCCTTTTTGTCGCGCGAAACACTGCGCGTCTGGCACGCGCGCCGCAATACCGAGATGCTGCTGGGCCTGATCCTGCGCAACGTGCTGCGGCTGCGGTTGAAGTTGCTGTTCACCAGCGCCTCGCAACGCGCGCATTCGGGTTACACCAAATGGCTGATCGACAAAATGGACGCGGTCGTCGCAACTTCTCGCAAAACCGCCGGGTATCTGGAGAGGGATGCGCAAGTCATCATGCATGGCATCAACTTGCACGACTTCACACCGCCCGAAGACAAAGCCGCAGTTCGGGCGCGGCTGAGTTTGCCAGATGGTCTATTGCTGGGCTGCTATGGCCGCATTCGTCACCAGAAGGGCACCGATGCCTTTGTCGACGCAATGATCGACCTGTGCGGCCGCGTCGACGACGTCCATGGCATCGTCATGGGCCGCGCCACGGAAAAGCACACCAGCTTCCTGGCCGAACTGAAAGACAAGGTCGCCAAGGCGGGCCTGTCCGACCGCATTCTGTTCATGCCCGAGGTGACCGTCGATCAGATCGCCGAATGGTATCAGGTGCTGGACCTTTTCATTGCCCCGCAACGGTGGGAAGGGTTCGGCCTGACGCCGCTGGAAGCAATGGCTTGCGGCGTGCCGGTTGTTGCCACGGATGTGGGTGCGTTTTCCGAGATTGTCACGGACCCGTCGCTGGGCCGCGTGGTCGAACCCGGTGATATCCCCGCGCTGGCCGAAGCCTCCGCCGAAATGCTGTCCGACCGCGAATCCATTGCCCGTTCCGGTATCGCAGCCCGCGCCCATGTCGAGCAGAATTTCGACATCAATGGCGAGGCGAAGACGCTTGTGGCGCTCTATGAACGCCTTTTGACCGACACCTGAGGCGATGCGCCACGTCAAATCGGTGTCATTGCGCGAAATAAACCCCGAAAACTCTTTTTTATTTGCTGCAACGCGGCTATGAACGCGCGTCCTTAACATTGGAGACATGAAATGGGCTATCGCGTCGTAGTCGTCGGCGCCACGGGTAACGTGGGCCGCGAAATGCTGAACATTTTGGCTGAACGCCAGTTCCCGGTCGATGAACTTGCTGTTCTGGCAAGCCGTCGTTCGCTGGGCACCGAAGTAAGCTTTGGCGACACGACACTCACTACCAAGGATCTGGACACGTTCGACTTCACCGGCTGGGACATGGCGCTGTTTGCCGTAGGGTCCGAAGCGACCAAGGTCTACGCCCCCAAGGCGGCCAAAGCTGGCTGCGTGGTGATCGATAACTCGTCGCTCTACCGCTATGACCCGGACATTCCGCTGATCGTGCCGGAATGTAACCCGCAGGCGATCCACGACTACAAAAACAAGAACATCATCGCCAACCCCAACTGCTCGACCGCGCAGATGGTTGTCGCGCTGAAGCCGCTGCATGACCGCGCGCGCATCAAGCGCGTCGTCGTGTCGACCTATCAGTCGGTGTCTGGCGCCGGTAAAGAAGGCATGGACGAGCTGTGGGATCAGACCAAGGCGATCTATAATCCCACTACGGACGTGCCGCCGAACAAGTTCCAGAAGCAGATCGCCTTCAACGTCATTCCCCAGATCGACGTCTTCATGGAAGACGGCTCGACCAAGGAAGAGTGGAAGATGGTTGTTGAGACCAAAAAGATCGTCGATCCGTCGATCAAGGTCACAGCCACATGCGTTCGCGTTCCGGTTTTCGTCGGCCACTCTGAGGCCGTGAACATCGAGTTCGAAGAATTTCTGGACGAAGACGAGGCCCGTGACATCCTGCGTGAGGCTCCGGGCATCATGGTGATCGACAAGCGCGAACCCGGCGGCTACGTCTCGCCGATCGAATGCGCGGGCGATTTTGCCACGTTCATCAGCCGGATCCGCCAGGACTCGACCGTTGAAAATGGTATCAACCTGTGGTGCGTCTCGGACAACCTGCGCAAAGGTGCAGCGCTGAACGCGGTGCAGATTGCGGAACTGCTGGGCCGTGAGGTTCTGAAGAAGGGCTAAGCCCCGACCCGAAGCTGCGGATTGTTTAAACCCTGCTGCGCTGTCAGTGGGGTTTATTTTTGGCGGGCAGAGGAATCTTCGCTGCCTCGAAGGGCGTCCAGGATCGCCCGGGAACCTTGCTCTTGTCCTTTAGCTGATACACACTTCGATACGCAGCAGTGGCTACTTTCGCCGCAATGCCTGTTGTCGAACCGACAAGTACGATTCCGCCCTTTTGGAGGAGTGTGTCATGACATCCAAAACCAATGGGTCCTCGCCCCCGGACAACCTGACGCCGCAGCAGCAAGCCATGCCCGAGGTGAACACATTGACGGCGGCAGATATCAGCGCATCGCTAAAAGCCGGATTAGCCGATTTTCTGGCACGCCCAGTCATGAGCGGCTTTTTTGGCCTGTTCTATGCAATTTTTGGGATTCTGTTTGTCTGGTGTCTGGTCTGGCTTGGCAAAATCTGGATGATTATTCCCGCGGCTGTTGGCTTTCCGTTGGTTGCGCCTTTTGCCGCCGCCGGACTCTATGAGATGTCTCGGCGGATGCAAAACAATGAGGATTTCGGATGGTCTGATATCCTCACCGTCATGGCCAACCAGCGAAAGCGTGAAATGGGCTGGATGGCCTTTGTAACCCTGTTCATTTTCTGGGTATGGACCTATCAAATACGGCTTTGGCTGGCGATCACGCTGCAAAATGCATCGTTTTCTGATTTTGACCGTTTTCTGAACATCGTCTTCTTTACGCCGCAGGGCTGGACGTTCCTTGTCATAGGTACCTGTGTGGGCGCATTTTTGTCGGCAGTCCTGTTCTCGGTAACGGTCGTCGCCATGCCAATGCTGCTGGACCGAGAGACGAACTTCATTTCCGCGATGATCACATCCATCCGGGTTGTCACCGGAAACCCAGTGGTCATGCTCAGCTGGGCAACGATTATCTCGGTCACGATGTTGCTGTCGATGTTACCTGCATTTCTAGGCCTGATCTTCACCCTTCCGATTCTGGGCCACACCACGTGGCATCTTTACCAAAGGGCTGTTTCCCCAGCCGAGGGGTGATCAGACCGATCAAACCCAGCCGTCGCGAAATGCATCGAAGCGCCTGATTTATCCCTGCCCCTCGACCAATGCTTTGAGGTTTGTCAGACCGCGCTCGTAATCTCCGCCGACCCACTTATCCATCATCAGGCCCATCCAGCGCGACATGGGGTTCATTCCAAGATCGGATTCGAACCCCCAGGTCACCTGAGTCTGATCGCCCTCTGGCGTCAGATCGAACGAGGCCGATGCGGACCCCATCGGGCCGAAATCAAGCGCCGTTTTGACGGTTTGATCCGGGACACTTTCGACGATTTCCTGTGATCCCGTGCCCACCTGTGGGTGTTCAGACGTCCAGTTCAAGGTGTTGCCAACGCCTGCCTCAGGCCCGCTGTAGGACAATCGGGTTTCGGGATCACGCGTCAACCAAGGTGACCATTTTTCAGTTTCCTGCATCGAATTCACGTAAGGAAAGATCGCGCTGGCGGGCGCGTTGATCGTGATGCTGCGGGACAGTTCGGCCTTGCCGGGCAAAAGGTAAGACACGCCAACCAGAACCAAGATAAGAACAAGCAGAGTGATGAGAATACGTTTAATGAATCGCATGACGCGCTCCTGATCGAAAGAGTTTGGTTTCGATCATAACAAAAAATGGCGCGAAATCAGAGACCTGATCCGCGCCATTCGAAAACTCTCAGATGTCAGCCCGTTTAGACAACCACGAATTTCTTCTCAGCCGGGTCATAGCATTGCAGGCCACCTTCACCGATGTCGGTCCACAGCCCATGCAAGCTCAGCGAGCCGTCATCTACCGCAGATGAAACGAAGGGAAAGGTCATCAGGTTCTCCAGCGATGCAACGACTGCCTGCCGTTCAAACTGCCGTGCCTGATCGACGCTGTCTTCAACATCGGCAACCAGGTCATATTTCGGTTTCAGGATATCCATCCATCGGCCAACAAAACTTTCTTTCGCCTCCAGTTGCGGGGCTTTTCCCTTGCACATGTCGATGCAGCCCTGAACACCTCCGCATTGCGAGTGGCCTAGAACGATCAGGTGCGCGACTTTCAGTGCCGTGACCGCATATTCGATTGCCGCACTGGTGCCGTGGTGATCGCCATCAGGGGCGTAAGGCGGCACAAGGTTTGCGATATTGCGGTGAATAAAGAACTCGCCCTGATCGGCACCGAAGATCGATGTCACATGAACCCGGCTGTCACAGCACGAAATCACCATAGCACGTGGGCGCTGCCCTTCAGTGGCTAGGCGGCGATACCAGACCTGGTTCTCCGAATAGGTGGTGGCTTTCCATCCGTGGTACCGCTTGACCAGATAGGTCGGCAGAGGTTTGGCTAAGTCCATTCTCATGTCCCCGTTCTTTTGTCTGTCGGCTGCTGTAACCTGAATTCGCAGAAAATTCGACCCATTTTCCAGCATCGACGCAAGGTTTTGCAAAGGATTCTACCGCCAATGTCCACCTATGCCGTGGGGGCGTAGAGAATTGGGGTAGATGTGGTGGATAAAATAGTCACGCTTGAACAAAAGGAAACCGTTCGGCTGGATACGGACCGCTTGAACGGGCTGTATCGCCAATTGGGCGACAAGAACGCATTGGATGTATTGTGCCGCACGGTCGAGGAATTGGCCGTGCGCCTGTCAAACTGCGAGCGGTTTTGGCGTCAACGCGACTGGGCCGGACTGCGGAAATGCGCGCGGTCACTGGTGGCCATTGCCGAACAGATTGGCATGACCGCGCTGGCCCGAGTCGCCGGTGATGTGGCGCAAACTGTGGATGCCGGGGATGCGGTCGCGACGGGGGCCACCCTGTCGCGCCTGATCCGTGTAGGTGAGAAATCGCTGACCGTGATCTGGGATCAGCAGGATCTTTCCCTCTGACGGGGCTTGCGGACGGATCGTGGGCGGCTAGGCTGGGCACAAATCGAACCAGCCGAGATGTCCATGACCCTGTCCTTCGCTTCGCCGTCCGAACCCTCTGTGCCGCTGTATGTCATTTCGCAACCCGATCTTGACGATTGGCTGAAAGACCAGCCAAGCCACATCGCATCGTGGGTCGAGGCCAGCGGATTCACCGGGGCCATGGGACAGGCTCTGCTGATCCCTCAATCGGATGGTGTGCCCCTACTGGCTTTGGCGGGTTACGGAAACGGCGCCAAGCGCGCGCGCAAACGGTTCCCGCTGGCAGCGGCGGCCCAAGCCTTGCGGAAGGGAACTTATCACATCGCATCAGGCGTGCCCGCAGATGCGCTAAGCAACGAGTGCCTTGGTTGGTTGCTCACAGGATATGCCTTTGACCGTTACGCCAATCAATCACCTGCCAAGGCGCGACTCGTTGCACCCGAAGGTGTTGATGCCGCGCGAATTGAGGCACTGGCCAGTGCCGAGGCGCTGACCCGCGATTTGGTCAACACACCAGCCTCGGACATGGGGCCGGATCAACTGCAGGCCGCAGCCGAGGATTTGGCGCAGGAATTTGGCGCGACATGCACTACGGTTCAAGGCGACGCCCTGCTGGACCAGAATTTCCCGCTGATTCACACGGTCGGACGCGCCGCCGCGCAAGCGCCGCGCCTGATCGAGATGACATGGGGCAACACCGGGCCCAAACTGACGCTTGTTGGCAAGGGTGTGTGCTTTGACACTGGCGGGCTAAATCTGAAACCAGGGAATTCGATGTCCCTGATGAAAAAGGACATGGGCGGCGCGGCCAACGTGCTGGGTTTGGCGCGGATGATCATGGCACTAAAGCTGCCTGTGCAACTGCGCGTGCTGATCCCGGCGGTCGAGAACTCGGTCGCCGGTAACGCATTTCGGCCGGGGGATATCCTGACCTCGCGCAAAGGTCTGACGGTGGAGATTAACAACACCGACGCCGAAGGGCGGCTGGTTCTGGCGGATGCATTGGCGCTGGCGGATGAGGGTGAACCTGACCTGATCATCTCGATGGCGACCCTTACCGGCGCGGCACGGGTAGCGGTTGGCCCCGATCTGGCGCCCTTTTATACCGATGACGATGGCGCGGCAGACGCGCTGGCCAACGCTGGTCGGCAATCGGCCGACCCGGTCTGGCGGATGCCTTTCCATGAACCCTATGAGGCGATGATCGAACCCGGAATCGCCGATCTGGACAACGCGCCTGCCAGCGGATTTGCTGGCTCGATAACCGCAGCCCTGTTCCTGCGCCGCTTTGTGGGTGACAGCCGCTATATGCATTTCGACATCTATTCCTGGCAGCCCAGCAAGGCCCCCGGGCGCAGCAGAGGGGGGCTGGGCCAAGGGCCGCGTGCCGTTCTGACCGCCCTGCCCGAGATTCTGAACCTATGACCCGCCTGCGCGTCATAAAGCCGGTTGTCGACCTTTTGCGCAGCCCAAAGGGTCCCAGGGACCGGCAGCTGTTGTTTGGCGACCCGGTAGATGTTGTTGAGGAAACTGATGGGTGGAGTCGGATCACCTCGGACAAGGACGGCTATCCCGGTTGGGTCAGGTCCGATCAACTGGGACCTGAGGCGCAACAAACCCACTGGGTCACCGCACCTGCGACACATGCCTATAAACAGCCCGACATGAAAAGCCAGGACCGCGTATCGCTGAGTTTCGGCAGCAAATTATGCGTGCTGTCGGAACAGAATAGGTTTCTGGAAACAGAACTGGGGTTCATTCCGGCGATTCACGCCAAACTCAGCGCAACTCACCTGACCGATCCCGTAGCGGTGGCCGAGCTGTTTCTGGGCACACCCTATCTTTGGGGGGGAAACAGTCGCTTCGGTATTGATTGTTCCGGGTTGGTTCAGGCCGGTTTGTTGGCCTGCGGCATACCTTCACCCGGTGATAGCGGCGATCAGGAACGCGAACTGGGTACGGCGCTGCCCGCCGGAGCGCCAGCCAAACGCGGGGATCTGTTGTTCTGGAAAGGCCACGTGGCATGGGTCTATGGCGAGAACATGCTGCTACATGCCAATGCCTACCACATGGACGTGACGTTCGAGCCAATGGATCAGGCGATCACACGGATTCTGGAGCAGGGCGACGGGTCCGTAACAGCCCACAAAAGGCTCTAATCAAGGTCGACAGACCGGATCAGCTTGCGTTCCAACACGCGCAGCACGGTGCGCAGGTCATGGCCTCGCTTCAGGATCCGCCCGTCCATGCCGATCACCGAATACATCCCCTGTTTGGACCGCAGACGAGGGTGTTTTTCGACCCGGTAGATCGGATGCTCTGCCGTACGTCTGAAAATGGAAAAAACCGCCATATCGCGCAGGTTGGAAATGCCATAGTCACGCCATTCTCCGGCGGCGACCATCTTGCCATAGACAGACAGTATATGTGACATCTCGCGCCGGTCGAACGCGACGGGCATCTGGGCCGAGTTTGCAGAAAACCGGCTGGGAGGCTGCATGTTCATACCCTCAGCCTTGCCGGAAAACGCATTTGAATCAAGTCCGGTGCCAACAGGTGTGGTAATTTTGAATCGTTTCGTCCTACCGCCGCCCAACTTGCCGACAGATCAGAATCACCGGCAAAAGCCCGACGGCCAGGATCACAAGCGATGGGACAGCCGCCCCTTCCAACCGCTCGTCTGAGGCCAGACGATAGGCTTGCACCGCAAGCGTATCAAAGTTGAAGGGGCGCATGATCAGGGTCGCCGGAAGCTCTTTCATCACGTCGACAAACACGATCAACAGCGCCGTCAGCAGCGAGGGCGTCAGGATTGGCAAATGCACACGGCGCAAGGTGCCCAGAGGCGATTGGCCTAAAGACCGGGATGCAGCATCCATATTGGCGTGCACTGTACTCTGCCCGCCTTCATACGCGCTGAGCGCTGCCGCCAGAAAGCGCACCATGTAAGCCGCCACCAGCAACCAGATCGACCCTGTCACCAGCAGACCCGTCGAGACGTCGAACGTCTGGCGCATCCACGAATCCAGCGCGTTGTCGAATCTGGCGAAGGGTACCATCAGGCCAACGGCGATCACGCCGCCGGGCACCGCATAGCCCAACCGCGCCAGATAGCCTGTGGTCGATGATCCCCGACCCGGGCGAAGGCGCTGAAAGAACCCAACGCAGATCGCGGCGCAGACCGTGACCACGGCGGCCACTCCTGCAAGTGTCAGCGAGTTTTGAATGAACCCAATGTAACGCCGCGACAGCAGGTTTTGTTCCGAGGTCAGGCCCATCTGGATCAAGATAAATACCGGCAGCAAGAACCCCAGCACCACTGGAATAGCGCACAAGGTTATGGCAGCTGCGGATTGCCAGCCCTTAAGTTGCGCCGAAGGCAGCGAGGCATGGCTTTTGCCTGCCTGATAGTACTTTGCCTTGCCGCGCTGCGTCCGCTCGGTTACGGCCATGACCAGCGCAAAGCCCAGCAGGCACAAGGCCAACTGCGCCGCACCCGCCCGGTCGCCGATCGAGAACCAGCTTGTGTAGATGCCCGTGGCAAAGGTCTGAACGCCAAAATAGGCGACGGTTCCAAAATCGGCGATGGTTTCCATGATGGCCAGCAGGACACCACCGGCAATGGCCGGGCGGGCCATCGGCAAAGACACGTGCCAGAACGCCAACCACGGGCTTTTGCCCAGCGCACGAGCGGCCAGAAAAGCGGTGGCACTTTGCTGCAGAAACGCGGCCCGCGCCAGCAGATAAACATAAGGGTAGAGCACTAGGATCAGCATCACCGCCGCGCCCTCGGTCGAGCGGATTTCCGGGAACCAATAATCGCGCGGCCCCCAACCCGTCACGTCGCGCAGCGTGGTCTGCACGATACCGGGATGATCCAGAATGAACGTATAGGCATAAGCCAGAACATAGGCCGGAAAAGCCAGCGGCAGGACCAGTGCAATTTCCAGAAAGCGCACACCGGGAAAGCGTGTCATCGTCACCAGCCACGCCGCGCCAACCCCGATAGAGAACGTGCCGATAGCCACCAGAACGACAAGGATCACGGTTGTCAGTGCATACCCGGGTAAAACCGTCTCGAACAGATGCGAGACCGTTTCCGTACCCCCCGTCACCGCCGCCAGAACAACCGCAACCATCGGCAGAAGACAAGCCGCTGCTACCATGTAGGCCACAGTGGCCACCAACCGGGTGCCCAGCGCGCCGCGATTGCGTTTCCCGTGTTCTGAATAGTCGATTTCGGCCATGGACCTGGATTGTAACTGGCGTTGGCTATTGATCAGCCTTTAATCGACCAAAATGCTAAGAAACACCAGTGCAGGAAAAACAAATCTGCGGCACATACTGCCGCAGACATGGCTCGGGGTTATTCGTAAACGCGCTGATCCTCGATCACCAACCCGTCCTTCGGCAGTGATCCGGGGGTTACGACCTCGATTGCGCCTTTCAGTTTCAGCACCTCGACTACGGATTTG
Organism: Ruegeria atlantica; assembly: GCF_947495585.1. Classification (GTDB taxonomy): domain Bacteria; phylum Pseudomonadota; class Alphaproteobacteria; order Rhodobacterales; family Rhodobacteraceae; genus Ruegeria; species Ruegeria atlantica_G. The sequence continues at coordinate 24,785 of NZ_CANLZK010000013.1, forward strand.
GCATAGGCCATGTCGTCGCCTCCCGCGCTTTCGATCTGGACGGTCATCGTGTCCATCTCACCCTGGCGGGCGGCGATGACCCGGGCTTTGACGATTTCCTCGTGCTTATCGACCAATGCCGCCACCTGTTCAGGGCGCACAAACATGCCCTTGATCTTGGTGGTCTGGTCCGCACGACCCATCCATCCCTTGATCCGCAGATTGGTCCGCCCACAAGGCGACACGCCCGGCATGATCGCGGACAGATCACCAGTGGCAAAGCGGATCAGCGGGTAATCAGGGTTTAGAGAAGTTACCACAACCTCACCGACCTCACCCGGCTCTACCGGTGTTCCGGTGCCAGGCGTGACAATCTCGACAATGACATGTTCGTCGAGGATCATCCCTTCCATCGCGGCACTTTCATAGGCGATGCTGCCCAGATCAGCCGTGGCATAGCATTGCAGGCAGGAAATACCCCGATCAGCATAGTCCTGACGCAAAGATGGGAACAGCGCGCCGCCGCCCACAACAGCCTTCGAGAAGTTCAGGGCCACGCCCATCTCATCTGCCTTGTCCAGAATGACCTTCAGATAATCCGGCGTGCCCGCATAAGAGGTGCAGCCCACATCACGCGCCGCGGTCACCTGCAATTCGGTCTGGCCGGTACCCGCTGGCAGCACAGCGGCTCCTACCGCGCGTGCGCCGCTTTCAAAAATCATACCCGCTGGCGTCAGGTGATAGCCGAAACAGTTCTGAACGATATCCCCGGGCCCAACTCCGGCGGCGTTCAGGAAACGCCCCATGCGCCACCAATCATGATCCGTGCTGCCGGGTTCGTAGATCGGGCCGGGGGACTGGAACACATGATGGAAATGCCGCGCTGGCTTGACGGTAAACCCGCCGAATGGCGGACGCGACGCCTGTGCTTGCGCCAGATCGGATTTCCGCAATACCGGCAGTTTCACCAGATCGTCGGCTGAAATCACCGCGCTGGTATCCGCATCCGCCAGATGCGCCGCGAAGCCCGGAGCGGACAGGGCGCGGTCAATCTGAGTACGCAGCGCCTGCGCCTGATCGGCGGAGCGTTCATCGGCTGATCGGGTTTCGAGAGCGTCGTAGTAGGTCATCGCCAGATCCTCCATTCGCTTACAACCACCTCTTGCGGCGGCGGTAAGACCGCACGTCACGGAAGCTTTTGCGGCCTTCGTCGGACATGCCCAGATAGAACTCTTTCACGTCTGGGTTTTCGCGCAAATCTGCTGCCGGACCGTCCATCACGACGCGCCCGGATTCCAGAATATAGCCGTAATGGGCAAACCTTAGAGCCACATTGGTGTTCTGTTCGGCCAACAGGAAAGAAACACCTTCTTTCTCGTTCAGGTCCTTCACGATACCGAAAATCTCTTCAACCAGCTGCGGCGCAAGTCCCATCGAGGGTTCGTCCAGCAGGATCGTTTCGGGTCGGGACATCAAAGCCCGACCCATTGCAACCATCTGTTGCTCACCACCCGAAGTGTAGCCTGCCTGCGACCGGCGCCGTTCTTTCAGACGGGGAAAATATGTGTAGACCAGTTCAAGGTCCTGCTGGATGGCGGCCTTGCCATCCTTGCGGGTATAGGCGCCCGTCAGCAAGTTTTCCTCAACCGTCAGGTGTTCGAAACAATGGCGGCCTTCCATCACCTGGATGACGCCTTTTTCCACCAGATCGGCGGGATCGCTTTCATGCACGCTGGTGCCGCGATATTCGATCGTTCCCTTGGTGACTTCACCGCGCTCGGAATGCAGCAGGTTCGACACAGCCTTGAGCGTCGTCGTTTTTCCTGCGCCATTGCCGCCCAGCAGGGCCGTGATACCGCCCTTGGGCACAGTCAGGCTGACGCCTTTCAGAACGAGGATCACGTGATTGTAGATCACCTCGATATTGTTGACCTCAAGCAGGGTTTCCGGCTTGGTATCAGTGGTTTGTGCCGCATCCAGCATCTGCGCGTGTCCTTAAGCGAGTGTGGGGTTCGGGACGGCGGTCTGCCGCCGCCCCGGGTTGTTCAAAGCGCTATATCAGCAACGCCCTTCAATGTTGTTTTCTGCTGCATAAGCCGCAGAATCTTCATCGATCAGCGCGCCGATCACTTCACCATCGGTCTGCTTGAAGTCCGAGATCAGCGTCCAAGTCTTGTTTGCTGCATCCCACTGCGTCACACCCACAAGGGCGTCACCGCCATGGTTTTCGCATGAGACCGAGAAGGTCGGACCAAAGTTCGCCAGGCCCAGTTCGGCCATCTTCTCTTCTGTCATCTCCAGTGCTTCCATACCGGCACGCATCTCAGACGGGGTAATTTCCGCATTGCCCGAGATTTCCTGGGCTTTCTTGATGGCTTCGGCAGCCAGAACAGCCGCATAGAGACCACGGTTATACAGAACCGTGCCAACCTGATCACCCGCGCCTGCAGCCTTACCTGCATCGACAACGTGTTTCTGCAGATCGTCAAAGACCGGGAAGTCCGTGCCAACGTTGTGGAAAGTCAATGCTTTGTACCCATTGGCAGCTTCGCCCGCTGGCAGCACGTCGTTTTCAGAACCGGACCACCAGATGCCGATGAAGTTTTCCATCGGGAACCGGATGTTGGCGGCCTCTTGCACGGCAACCTGGTTCATAACCCCCCAGCCCCACATCAGGACATAGTCGGGACGATCACGGCGGATTTGCAGCCACTGCGACTTCTGTTCCTGACCCGGGTGATCGACCGGCAGGGCGACCAGTTCAAAGCCGTGCTTTTTTGACAGCTCTTCCAGCGTACGGATCGGTTCCTTACCATAGGCAGAGTTGTGGTAGACCAGCGCGATTTTCTTGCCGCTCAGGTCACCGCCGTTTTCCTCAAGCAGGTAATTGACCGCGCCCGAGGCCCCGTCCCAGTAGTTGGCTGGATAGTTGAAGGTATGGCTGAACACGTCGCCGTTCTTGGCCGAGGTCCGGCCATAACCCATCGTGTGCAGCGGAATGTCGTCTGCGGTGACCTTTGGGATCAGCTGATAGGTGATGCCAGTCGACAGCGGTTGATACACCAAAGCGCCTTCGCCCTTGGTGGCTTCATAGCATTCCACACCTTTTTCTGTGTTGTAGCCGGTTTCGCATTCGACCATCCGGATCGGAACACCGCCGATGCCGCCATCGCGCTCGTTCAGCAGGGTGAAATAGTCGTTATAGCCATCCGAGAACGGAATGCCGCCAGCGGCGTAAGGCCCGGTACGATAGCTCAGATCGGGGATCACAAGATCCGCCAGAGCGGGTCCTGCAGCCATCAGGGCGCTTAGCGCCGCGGTTGCCAGTTTCAATTTCATCGGGTGTCTCCTCCCTTGGTTAGTCCGATGTTGCATTCAGGCTTGTTCCGCCCGTTTTTTCATTGGGCCGATCCCTTAGTGTGGGAACGGCCATAGTCTGAGTTTCTCTTTCGCCACACGCCACAGCTGCGCCAGCCCGTGCGGTTCCAGGATCAGGAACATGATGATCAGCGCGCCGACGATCACCAGCTGCAAGTGTGCCACGATATCCGTGGGCCAGCCCAGAACGTCGACGCCCACCACTTTCAGGACCACCGGCAGCAGAACAAGGAAAGCGGCACCGGCGAACGATCCGAAAATAGACCCTAACCCGCCGATAATGATCATGAACAGGACCAGGAACGATTTCTGGATGCCAAAGACTTCGCCAACCTCGACCGCGCCAAGATAGACTGCAAAGAACAGCGCGCCCGCGATGCCGATGAAGAACGAGCTGACGGCAAAGGCGCTCATCTTGGCCTTTAGCGGGTTCACCCCGATGATCTCGGCTGCGATGTCCATATCGCGGATCGCCATCCATGTCCGGCCCGTGGTGCCGCGCGTCAGATTGCGTGCGATCAGGGCGCTGACGGCCAGGAAGATCAGGCAGAACAGATAGGTGGCCCAGGCAGGGGCATTCGGACCGGTGATGATGATGCCAAACACATCCCGTTCCGGCGCATTGATCTGACCCGAGGCCGAATAGTTGTAAAACCAGGGCACCCGGTTAAAGAGCCACACAAGGAAGAACTGCGCCGCTAGCGTGGCCACCGCCAGATAAAACCCCTTGATCCGCAGACTTGGCAGGCCGAACAGCACACCGACAATGGCCGTTATGCCGCCAGCCAGAATGACATGGATGAACATGCTGACATCAGGGAATGAAGTCATCAGCTTGTAGCAGGCATAGGCGCCCACAGCCATGAAACCACCGGTACCCAAGGATACCTGCCCGCAATAGCCCACAAGGATGTTCAACCCGATTGCCGCAATGGCATAAATCAAAAAGGGCAATAACAGCGCGTTGGCCCAGTAGTCATTGATGACGAAGGGAATTATCCCGAAAGCCACCGCCAGAACCACATAATACCGATACCGGTCGAACTTGATCGGAAAGGTCTGGCTGTCATCTGTGTAGGAGGTTTTGAAATCCCCGGCCTCACGATAAAACATGTCTTACTTTCCCCATTCTTCCTGCGCCCGGTTGCGGGCCTCGGCGTCCAGCTGCCTGGAGCCTTTTGCATATCCGCTCGCCTCTGAGGCGCGCACAAGTTTCATGTAGGCCAAGATGCCCATGGCGAGCCCGGCAAAAGCCAGAATTGCTGCAATCACCAACTGGCCTTCGGTCAAATCGTCCGAAGTGAGCGCGATGTAGCCAAAAGCCCAGAACCCGGCCCATGCGATCACGTTGATGATGGCGATCAGCTTGGTCATGCCGCTAGACCCTCTCGATGATCTTCTCACCGAACAGACCTTGCGGCCGGAACACGAGGAAGATCAGCGCCAGTACGTACGCAAACCAGTTTTCGGTCGCTCCGCCGACCAGCGGGCCGATGGCAAATTCGAACAGTTTTTCGCCCACACCGATGATCAGTCCGCCGACGATGGCACCAGGGATCGAGGTGAACCCGCCCAGCATCAGTACCGGCAGCGCCTTGAGCGCAATCAGTGACAGTGAGAACTGCACGCCCGACTTGGTACCCCACATGATGCCTGCAACCAGCGCGACAAAACCCGCAACCGACCACACCATGATCCAGATGAAGTTCAGCGAGATGCCGACCGACAGAGCCGCCTGGTGGTCATCCGCCACGGCGCGCATCGCTCGGCCCTGCTTGGTGTACTGGCTGAACGCGACCAGTGCGGTCACCAGCAGCGCGGCTATCACCGTCGCTACAAGGTCCAGATTGTCGATAAAGAAGCCGTAGCCAAAAATGTTGAACGTGGTCTCATCGATCCACAAGTTGATACCCTGCGGCAGGCCGACATCCAATGTCTTGATCTCGGATCCCCACATCAGGTCAGCCACGCCCTCAAGGAAATAGGCCAGGCCGATGGTCGCCATGAACAGGATGATTGGCTCTTGCCCGACCAGATGCCGCATCACAAAGCGCTGCACCGCCCAGGCCAGCAGAACCATGACACCCATCGTCAGGATAATCGCCACAAACGCAGGTACATTCCATCCGAACTTGTGGATATGCGTCCCGAAAGTCGCGTTGATGAGATGGGCAAACGGGACCTGCCCGTTCATGATCCCGACCAGCGTCATGGCGGCAAACAGGGCCATAACCCCTTGAGCATAATTGAAAATTCCGGACGCCTTGTAGATCAACACAAAGCCCAGCGCGACCAGAGCGTACAGCACACCGGCCATAAGACCGTTGAGGAAAACCTCCATCGCGAAAATCAGCTGATCAGGCATGTGCGCCCCCTCTCATGTCTGTCAGTTGCTCAGTCATGGCTCACCCCCAGATAGGCGTCGATGACTTCCTGATTGCTGCGCACCTCGTCCGGGGTACCGTCGCCGATCTTTTTGCCATAATCCATCACGACCACACGGTCGCTCAGGTCCATCACCACGCCCATGTCATGCTCGATCAGCGCGATGGTGGTGCCAAACTCGTCATTCACGTCGAGGATAAAGCGGCTCATGTCCTCTTTCTCTTCAACGTTCATGCCGGCCATTGGTTCGTCCAGCAGCAACAGCTTAGGCTCGGCCGCCAAAGCGCGGGCTAACTCGACCCGCTTTTTCAACCCGTAAGGCAGGCGGGAAACCGGCGTCTTGCGGATGTGCTGAATTTCGAGAAAGTCGATGATTTTCTCGACCGCTTCGCGGTTTTCAACCTCTTCCGCCTCAGCCTTGCCCTTCCACATGGCCTGCTGAAAGAGGTTGGTTTTCATATAGTTCAGCCGCCCGGTCATGACGTTGTCCAGCACGCTCATGCCTTCGAAAAGGGCAATGTTCTGGAACGTCCTAGCAATACCTTGCCGCGCAACTTCATAAGGGCGCATCTGCGGACGCTTGGCCCCATGGAACCAGACCTCGCCCTCCTGCGGGATATAGAACCCCGAAATCACGTTCAGCATCGAGGATTTACCGGCGCCGTTCGGACCGATGATGGCGCGGATCTCGCCTTCACGAATGTCGAATGAGATATCCTTGATCGCCACCACACCGCCAAAACGCAGGGTGATGTTCTTCATCTCCATCACCACGCCGCCGATCTTGCGGCCATCTTCGGTGACATATCCTTCGGAGTTATCCAGCATCAGTCACTCCCTGACTTGCGGAAAAACGGGACGGTGGGCGGGGCGATGACCACAGGTCGAGCGACGCATGACCGGCCCTCATTCCGCCGCCACCTTGTGCTGAGCAACCGGAACGACCGGTGCATCGATAATCTCAAGCGTTGCGCTGATCGACCCCTTTCGACCGTCCTCATAAGTCACTTCGGTCGTGGTCGAGACCTGCTTGGACCCGTCATAAAGCGCGTCGATGATGTCACTGAACTTGTCCTCGACAAATCCGCGTCGCACCTTCCGCGTACGGGTCATCTCACCGTCATCCGCGTCCAGTTCTTTGTGCAGAACCACAAAGCGATGCACCTGACATCCCGACAACATCTCATCAGCGGCTACAGACTTATTCACCTCTTCGACATGGCTACGAATCGTCTCTAATACACGGGGATTCGCTGTTAGTTCCTGATAGGATGCATAGGCCACGTTGTTGCGTTCTGCCCAGTTCCCAACAGCCGTCAGGTCGATATTGATAAACGCGACGCAGCGGTCTTTGCCGTTTCCGAACAGGACAACCTCGAGGATATCGGGATAGAATTTCAGCTTGTTCTCGACGTATTTCGGCGCAAACATCGACCCGTCGGCCATTTTGCCGACGTCCTTGGCGCGGTCGATGATCCGCAGATGGCCCGAACTTTCCTCGATGAACCCCGCATCCCCAGTGGCCACCCAGCCTTCCGCATCTTTGGTCGATGCCGTGGAATCTGGGTTGTTGTAATACTCGACAAAAACACCGGGTGAGCGGTAGTGGATCTCACCCTTGTCGTCGATCTTCAGTTCGACATCCGGGGCAGGCACACCAACGGTGTCGGCGCGCACCTCACCATCCGGCTGAACGGTGATGAAAACCGTCGCTTCGGTCTGACCGTAAAGTTGTTTCAGGTTGATGCCGAGCGAGCGGTAGAAATCAAAAATCTCCGGCCCGATCGCCTCACCCGCCGTATAGCCAACGCGAAAGCGGCCATAACCCAGTGTATCCTTGAGCGGGCCATAGACCAGCAGGTTGCCCAGCGCGTATTTCACGCGGTCGCCAAAACTCACCGGCTTGCCGTCCAGCAGCAGGCCACCCACTTTCTTGGCATGCGCCATGAAGTAGTGGAACATCCGCTGCTTCAGTTTACCTGCGTCCTCCATCCGGATCATTACGTTGGTCAGCTGGGTTTCAAAAACGCGTGGCGGAGCGAAGAAATAAGTCGGCCCAATCTCGCGCAGATCGGTCATCATCGTGTCGGCGCTTTCAGGGCAGTTCACGCAGAAGCCGCACCAATAGGCCTGACCGATGGAAAAGATGAAATCGCCAACCCAAGCCATCGGCAGGTAAGACAAGATGTCTTCGTTCCGGTTTAAATGATCGAACTCGGCGGAGTTCTTGGCGCTTTCGATCACATTCCGGTTCGACAGCACCACGCCTTTGGGTTTGCCCGTGGTGCCCGACGTATACAACATGACGCAGGTGCCGTCGTATTCGATCTCGGCAATCCGACGATCCAATTCCGCGTCAAAGCGCGCGTGCCCGGCACTGCCCTCGGCCATCAGATCGTCCAGCGCGTTCATCTGGGAGTGATCGTATTTCCGCATCCCCCGTTTGTCGGTGTAGAGGATGTGTTTGACCTGATGCAGGTTCTCCTGAATCTCGATGACCTTGTCGACCTGCTCCTGATCACCGCAGACGACGTATTTTGCGCCGCAATGATCCAGCACATAGGCCATCTCTTCGGCGACTGCGTCCTGATAAAGCGGCACCGGCACGGCACCCACCATCTGAGCCGCAACCATCGACCAGTAGTGCGCCGGACGATTGCGCCCGATCACTGCGATGTGGTCGCCTTTTTCAACGCCAAGTTCCAGAAAGCCCAGGGCAATCGCACGGATTTCCCTGGCCGTTTCAGCCCAGGTCCAGCATTGCCAGATTCCGAATTCCTTTTCCCGGTAGGCCGGGGCGTCCCCGAACTGGGTCGCATTGCGGTGTAGCAGCGCCGGAAGAGAGTGCATCCCTTCAGCGCCCGACTGCGTCTGAGCCAATCTCTTTCTCCTCCCCATCCGACCCCTCCTCCGGGCCGGAAATGGCAAACCCGAGGATCAACCCCGGACGCCAACGCCCCGATAAGGGACGCAGGAAAGATCAGCGTCAACTTTTTCCTGATGTTTTCTCAATTCTTACGAATTGTAACAGGGTCAGCAGAGATTTGGATGCGCGGAATTCGGTTAGTTTGCAATCTCTTTCAGCCCCATGAAGTTCTATTCCGATGGGTCACAAATTGTCGTGACTTCGCCGCTCGAAGATTTTGTTGTCATAGGAATAGCACAATGCTTGGAGTTCAGCTGGATCAAAAGCAGCGCTGCTCCCAATGTCAGCGCGAACGACCCAAAGAAAAACACAGTGTTTTTTAATAGAGTGCTTCGCGCATGGTTGTTACCTCGGTGGCGCAAAACCCGAAACATCGACAGAAATCCACCCGTAAATACTTGGTCCAAAGGTTGCTCAGTGACGGTTTGGTTCGTTGCAGAAATCAAGCTTGCGAATGAAGCGAGAAACTTGATGAAACAATAAAATGTCACGAACATCCCGACCAACACCGCAGCCAGAAGAGCGTAAATTACTGTAGTCACTTCAACTAACCTTCCAATTCCAAAAACCGATTCAAAAGGTCTTTGCCTACAACCAATCCCGCAAAATCGGGATCAACGGCACATCCGCCGCAGGCATCGGGTAATTGCGCAGGTCTTTCGCGCGCACCCATTTCAGCGCTTGCCCCTCGTTCGACTGCGGAATGCCCTCCCATTTGCGACAAGCAAACAGCGGCATAAGCAGGTGGAAATCATCATAGCTATGGCTGGCAAAGGTCAGCGGGGCGAGGCATGAGGCCCAGGTGTCGATGCCCAATTCCTCATGCAATTCGCGGATCAGGGCAGCCTCGGGGGTTTCGCCGGGTTCGATTTTGCCACCGGGGAATTCCCAGAGACCGGCCATAGATTTACCCTCGGGTCGTTGGGCCAGTAGCACCCGGCCCTCGATATCGATCAGGGCGACAGCGGACACCAGTAAGGTCTTCACGAGCGATAATCCGCGTTGATTTCGATATAGCCGTGGGTCAGGTCGCAGGTCCAAACGGTGGACTTGCCTTCGCCCAGTCCCAGATCGACCGCGATCACAAGGTCTTGACCTTTCATATAGGCGGCGGCGTCATCCTCACGGTAGTCCGGGCTGACCCAGCCCTTTTCGGCAACCAGAATATCGCCGAAGGAAATACTCAGCAGGTCGCGGTCAGCGGCGGCACCGGATTTACCGATCGCCATGACGATCCGGCCCCAGTTCGGGTCTTCACCAGCAATGGCCGTTTTCACCAGCGGTGAGTTGGCGATGGCCAGCCCATGCACCCTGGCGTCCGCATCCGACGCGGCGCCGGTCACGCGGATTTCCACGAATTTCGTAGCACCTTCGCCGTCACGCACGACCTGTTGCGCCAAGTCAAGCATCACGCCCTCCAACGCCTCGGCAAACGCCGAATTGCCGGTTGCGTCCACGCCTGAGGCCCCGGTTGCGCAAAGCAACAAGCTGTCCGAGGTAGATGTGTCGCTGTCGACGGTAATACAGTTGAATGTCCGGTCGGTTTGGGCGCTCAGCATCGCCTGCAGGGCGGACTGTTCGACCTGTGCATCGGTAAAGATGTAGACCAGCATCGTCGCCATATCCGGCGCGATCATGCCTGACCCCTTGGCAATCCCTGCAATAGAGACTGTTTTTCCGTCAATCTCGACCTGCACACTGGACCCTTTTGGAAAGGTATCCGTGGTCATGATCGCCCGCGCTGCATCCTCGATCGCGTGTCGGCTAAGGCCCGCCTTCAACGCCTCAAGCTGTGCCACGATGCGGTCATGGGGCAGCGGCTCACCAATCACGCCGGTGGAAGAGGTGAAGACGCGTTCGACTGCAACGCCGGTCGCTGTGGACACAGCTTGCGTGACCTCGGCCACCGAGGTCTGGCCATAGTGACCGGTAAAGGCATTGGCATTGCCCGAATTCACCAAAATCGCCGCTGGCCCATCGCTGGACCCGCCGATCTTGTCCTGACAGTCCAGCACGGGGGCAGCGCGGGTGGCCGATCGAGTGAACACACCGGCTACAGATGTGCCCGGATCCAGAACCGCCAACATTACGTCGGTGCGGCCCTGATAACGCACGCCAGCCTCGACGGTGGCAAAACGCACACCGTCAATGGCAGGCAAATCGGGAAAACCCGCTGGCGCGAGCGGCGAAACCTTGGTGATCGCGGCCACTGGGGTTACTCCTGAATCAGATCGATCTGACGGATGACTTCGGGGCCAACACCGTCCAAAGCAGGACGTTCGATCTGCGACTGCTGCGTCAACTCGTCGATCTTGGCTTGAATCGCGTCCTGCTGAAGGGACTGGGCCAGCTGTTCACGTACGGCATCAAGCCCTGGCGCTTCGGATTTGCGTGTGTCGTTGAGAATGATCAGGTGCCAGCCGAACTGTGTTTGCACCGGGTCCGAGACCTGACCCTTTTCCAACGCAACAACGGCGTTTTCGAATTCCGGCACCATCTGGCCCTTGCCAAACCATCCCAATGACCCGCCGTTCGGGCCCGATGGGCCGGTCGACTTTTCCTTGGCCATCTCGGCAAAGTCGCCGCCGTCATCCAGCAGGGTTTTGATTTCCTTGGCTTCTTCTTCGGTGGCTACAAGAATATGGCTGGCGTCGAACTCATCTTCGCCTTCGAAGTTGCCGAATTCCGCATCATAGGCTACCTGAATTGACTCTTCGGTCACGACATCGCCCAGCAACGCATTTACTGTCTGCACCGCCCGCATGGACCGGCCTTCGTTTTCCAGTCCCAACTGGTTCAGCCGGTTCAGATCGTCCTGCTGCTGCGCCAGCAATTGCTGCTGGATCAATTGCTCGATGACGAATTCGTACAGAACATCATCTTCGACCTCAGAGTAATTCGGCGGCAGCGCCGCGACAGATGCAATAACGTGACCCAGTGTGATTTCATCCCCGTTCACATTGGCGACAACCGTATCCGCGTCCGGCTTGGTTTCAGCGGCAAGCGGCATCGCCATCACGGCAGCCAGAGCCAGCGATGGCAGAAAAGTGAGGCCTTTGGGCATGGAATCATCCTATTTCTTTGCCGCGACGGGGCGTGGCGTTGACACTCTGGGACCTGCCGCTTACATCGCTTTGAAGCCTTGGACAGGGCCGCCTTTCATCCCCCGTATCTATGGGTTGCAAGCAAGGTGGGCAAGCCTGTCGCAACCAAGACAAGAACAGATCCGCTGGAGTGAACATGCTGGGACTCGGAACGCTCGCCAAAAAGGTGTTCGGAACACCGAACGACCGCAAGATCAAGGCGACCCGCCCGCTGGTCGAAAAGATCAATGCGCTGGAACCTGAGTTCGAAAAGCTGTCCGATGAGGGCCTGATCGAAAAGACCGCCGAACTGCGCAAACGCGCACTTGATGGTGAGGCGCTGGACGACTTGCTGCCAGAAGCCTTTGCCAACGTTCGCGAAGGTGCCAGACGCGCGCTGGGTCTGCGCGCCTTTGACGTACAGCTGATGGGCGGCGCGTTCCTGCATCAGGGCAATATCTCGGAAATGAAAACGGGTGAGGGCAAGACGTTGGTTGCCACTTTCCCCGCCTATCTGAACGCACTGACCGGCAAGGGCGTGCACGTCGTTACGGTAAACGAGTACCTGGCCAAGCGTGACGCCGAATGGATGGGCAAGGTGTTTGGTGCCCTTGGCATGACCACCGGTGTGATTTGGTCTGGTCAGCCGGACGCCGAGAAAAAAGCCGCCTACGCCTGTGACGTCACCTATGCCACCAACAACGAGTTGGGCTTTGATTATCTGCGCGATAATATGAAGGCGGAACTGGATCAGATTTACCAAAAGTACCACAATTTCGCGATTGTGGACGAGGTCGACTCGATCCTGATCGACGAGGCGCGGACGCCGCTGATCATCTCGGGCCCATCCGAGGACCGCTCGGACCTGTACACCGCAATCGACGCCCTGATCCCGTCGCTGCAGGACGACCATTTCTCGTTGGACGAAAAGTCCCGGAACGTGACCTTTACGGATGAGGGAAACGAATTCCTGGAACAACAGCTGAACGCCAACGGTCTGATCCCGGAAGGCCATACTTTGTATGATCCGGAAAGCACCACAGTCGTGCACCACGTCAACCAGGGTCTGCGCGCACACAAGCTGTTTACACGTGACAAAGACTATATCGTCCGTGACGGCAACGTCATTCTGATCGACGAATTCACTGGCCGGATGATGCCAGGTCGCCGCCTGTCCGAAGGCCTGCATCAAGCCATCGAAGCCAAGGAAGGCGTGCAGATTCAGCCTGAAAACGTGACACTGGCCAGTGTGACCTTCCAGAACTACTTCCGCCTGTATGACAAGCTGGGCGGCATGACCGGCACCGCGCTGACCGAGGCCGAAGAATTCGCCGAAATCTACGGTCTGGGCGTGGTCGAGGTTCCGACCAACAGGCCGATTGCCCGTCTTGACGAAGACGATCAGGTCTATCGCACTGCCGATGAGAAATACGGCGCGATGATCAATGAGACCAAAGAAGCGCAGGAAAAGGGCCAGCCGGTTCTTTTGGGCACAACCTCGATCGAGAAATCCGAACTGCTAAGCCAGCTGCTGCAAAGGGAAGGCATCGAACATAACGTTCTGAACGCCCGCCAGCACGAGCAAGAGGCACAGATCGTGGCCGATGCCGGCCGGTATGGTGCGGTGACCATTGCCACCAACATGGCTGGCCGCGGCACCGACATTCAGCTGGGCGGCAATGTCGAGATGAATGTGCTGCAGGCGCTGGCCGAAAACCCCGAGGCCGATCCTGCCGAGCTACGCGCGAAGGAAGAGGCCCGCCACGCCGAAGAAAAGGAAAAGGTTCTGGCGGCCGGTGGTCTTTATGTCATGGCATCTGAACGTCACGAAAGCCGTCGGATCGACAACCAGCTGCGCGGTCGTTCGGGCCGTCAGGGTGACCCGGGCCGCACCGTGTTCTACCTGAGCCTCGAAGACGACCTGATGCGCATCTTCGGATCAGAGCGGCTGGACAAGGTTCTGACCACGCTGGGCATGAAAGAAGGCGAGGCTATTGTTCATCCTTGGGTGAACAAGTCGCTGGAACGCGCACAGTCCAAGGTCGAAGGTCGCAACTTTGACATGCGCAAAAACGTTCTGAAATTCGACGACGTGATGAACGACCAGCGTAAAGTGGTGTTCAGCCAGCGGCGCGAGATCATGTCGACCGATGACTTGTCCGAGATCGTCTCGGACATGCGCGAACAGGTGATCGACGATCTGATCGACGAACACATGCCGCCAAAAACCTATGCCGATCAGTGGGACACCGACGGCCTGCACGAGGCGATCAAGGAAAAGCTGACCATCGATGCGCCCGTACAGGACTGGGCCGCCGAGGAAGGCGTCGATGATGAGCAGGTGCGCGAGCGTCTGGTAAATGCTGCCGATGAGATGATGGCGCAAAAGGCGGCGGCCTTCGGTCCCGAAAATATGCGCAACATCGAAAAGCAGGTTCTGCTGCAGACGATCGACAGTAAATGGCGCGAGCACTTGCTGACGCTGGAACATTTGCGCTCGGTCGTTGGATTCCGCGGTTACGCCCAGCGCGACCCGCTGAACGAATACAAGAACGAGAGCTTCCAGTTGTTTGAATCCATGCTCGACAGTCTGCGCGAAACCGTGACTCAGCAATTGTCGCGCGTCCGTCCGCTGACCGAAGAGGAACAGCGCGAGATGCTGGCACAGATGCAGGCACAGCAAGCACAGGCACAACAGGCGGTGGATCAAGCTACCGACAAGGCCGAAGCACTGGCCGAAGCCCAGGCTTCAGGCGATGCACGCCCTGGCTTTGTCGAAGACGATCCCTCGACTTGGGGGAACCCGTCGCGCAACGATCTCTGCCCATGTGGATCGGGCAAGAAATTCAAACATTGCCACGGTCGGCTGACCTGACGTCACCTTGATCAAAACACATTGAGTCCGTTTCACGGCCACATATTGGCCGTGATTCAACTTCAGGATGCGACTCGCTCCTTCAACTGGGGAGGGTGTTTTGTTTGTAATAAAGAATTACGTAACCACTGGCGGCACCGTCGCTTGTGCCTTAGCCATTGGTTACCTGATGCAAAATGGATCGCCAGCGCAATCGGATGGCGCGCAGGTTCCTGAACCTGTGATTGCCGCCAATCAGTCCTCGGTGATTGCCGGGCTGGAAGGAATTGTTCTGACCTCCTCGCTTCCGGCCGCTGATGCAACCACCGACATCAAGACATCGCGGCGCGCCCTGCAGCCCACCCGATCGACCCCCTCTGATCAGGAAAGCTGCACTCTCAGTGCCCGCGCCAAAGCTGTTCCCGGCGCTGCGGCGCGCCTGACCGTCAAAGCCCCCTGCCACGGCAATGAACGGATCGAAATCCATCACAGCGGACTAACAGTTACCCAACGAACGGACAAAAACGGCGCTTTGGATCTGACGATCCCGGCCCTGTCGGAATATGCGATCTTTCTGATCTCGGTAGATGATCAGACCGGGACCGTAGCCACCACTCACATCCCCGACCTGGCCAACTACAACCGCATCGCCCTGCAATGGCAGGGTGAGACAGACCTGCAGATCCATGCGCTGGAATTTGGGGCCAGCTATGGCACAACGGGACATGTATCTTCGGACCCTGACGCGAAAGGTGCGGGCAAAGTCGTGCATTTAGGCCAACAGGCATTCGGAGACGCGCAGAATATCGAAATCTATTCTTTCCCTGCAGGCGAAGCCAGTCAGACCGGTTCGATCGAATTGACGGTCGAAGCTGAAGTGACCAAAGCAAATTGCGGCCGGGATTTGGCCGTTCAATCGCTCGAGCTGCGTGGCGATCGCCGCCTGCGGTCGCGCGATTTGACGCTGCCCATGCCGGATTGCGCACAAACCGGTGATTTTCTGGTGTTGAATAATCTGCTCCAAGACCTGACAATCGCGGCAAATTAAACCGCAGGCAGGCTCGACTTTCTTATGACATTTTTTCGTGTGGCAATGGCTACACTAATTTCGGTGACTCTGGCGTCCTATGTGCACGCACAGGATATCACGCTGACCTCGCAAGACGGCAAGGTCGAGGTCACCGGCAACCTGCTGAGCTTTGATGGCGAGTTCTATCGCGTGGATACGCAGTTCGGTGAGCTGACCGTGGATGGGTCGGGTGTGACCTGCGAAGGACCCGCCTGCCCCAACCTTACGGATTTCGTGGCCGAGGTTCGGTTCTCTGGTTCCTCCGTCATGGCGGAAAAGGTACTGCCGGCCCTGATCGTTGGTTTCGCCCAGCAAGAGGGGATGTCGGCGACGCCGCAGCGTTTGGATTCGGGCGCATTCACCTATGAGCTTCACCAGACCGGGCGCGATGCTCCTTTGGGACGGTTCTATTTCGCCCCCAACAACACAGGTAGCGGCTTTGCGGATCTGATCGCCGATGAGACCGATATCGTCATGGCACTGCGTGAAATTCGCCCATCGGAACAGGAGGCTGCGCAGACCGCTGGTCTGGGTGATCTGGCAGATGCAAGGCGTTCCCGGGTCATCGCGCTGGACGCGCTGGTCCCAATCGTGGCCCGGGAAAACCCGGCGCGGCAAATTTCACCCGCAGAACTGATGAGCGTGTTTTCCGGCGAGATCCAAAACTGGTCTGAATTAGGAGGACCCGATGCGCCCGTTTCCCTGCACTTACCAGACGCCGGTTCAGGTTTGGCGCAAGGGGTTGAGGATCGGTTGCTGGCCCCCGCTCAATCCACGCTGGCCGAAGGAATCGTTCGTCACACCCGTAGTAGCGATCTGGTTCGCGCTGTCACTGACGACCCCTTTGCCATCGGTATCGCCAGCCATGCCGAGGTCGGGCCTGCCCGGGGCCTGCCTTTGACCGGCGGTTGCGGTCACGCGCTGACCGCCACGCGGCAATCCATCAAGACCGAAGACTATCCGCTGACATCGCCGATGTTCCTGTATCTGCCGGAAATCCGCCTGCCCCGCATCGCACGGCAATTCCTGGCCTATTCGCAAAGCGCCGAGGCACAGATGGCGATCCGCGATGCCGGATTTGTGGATCAAGAACCCGAAACCATGCGGATCGGGTTGCAAGGGGATCGTCTGGCCAACGCAGTGGTTTCAGGTGGTGCCGAGGTCGGGTTGGAAGAGTTGCAGCGCATGATCGACACGCTGCGCCCGCAATCGCGCCTGTCGCTGTCGTTCCGGTTCGAGGCAGGTTCCTCAAGACCCGATGCGCAGTCACGCTCAAACATCCGGCAATTGGCCCATGCCCTTGAAACCGGAGCCATCGACGCGCGCAAACTGACCTTTGTCGGTTTCAGTGATGGTGACGGCGCGGCCTCATCCAATGCCAGAATCGCATTGCTGCGGGCAAAAACCGTGCGCAACGCGGTGCTATCGGCGGTAGAAACAGCCATTCCGGATAGCGTCGAGATCGCCGTGGACGCATTTGGCGAGGCGATGCCTATGGCCTGTGATGACACGGACTGGGGTCGCAAAGTCAATCGTAGGGTCGAGGTCTGGGTTCAGTAACCCTTACAAATAGCCCTCGGACCGAAAGCTCAACTCATTCGATTTGCCAATAATCAGATGGTCATGCAGCGTCAGGCCCAGCGCGACGCAGGCATCCTGAATTCGGTTGGTCATATCGATATCCGATTGCGAAGGTGTCGGATCGCCCGATGGGTGATTGTGTACCAAGATTAGCGCCGAGGCATTCAGCTCCAGCGCGCGTTTGGCTACCTCACGCGGATAGACGGGAACGTGGTCGACAGTGCCTTTGGCCTGTTCTTCATCCGCGATAAGTACGTTCTTGCGGTCAAGGTAGAACACGCGAAACTGCTCAGTCTCGCGATGGGCCATCGTCGTATGGCAATAATCCAGCAATGCGTCCCAGCCTGATACGACGTGCCGTTGCATGACCCGCGCGCGGGTCATCCGATGTGCACACGCCTCAAGGATTTTCAGGTCAGTGATCACCGTATCGCCTACGCCTTTGATTTGCCGCAGCCGTTCTTCGGGTGCGGTCAGCACGCGGTTAAAGTCGCCAAACGTATCCATCAGCGCACGGGCCAGGGGTTTGACATCCTGCCGGGGGATCGAGCGGAACAGGGCAAGTTCCAACAATTCGTAATCCGGCATTGCCGCCGACCCACCAGACATGAACCGTTCGCGCAAACGTTTGCGGTGATCTTTGATATACGACGGCAAGCGACCAGACGGCAGCGGTTGCACCGGGGCTTCGTCGGTTTCAAACAGCATCGGGGCTTCGGCAAAGGCGTCCTGAGTCATGGGACCACCGTGCCGCAGAATCGGTTTCTGAATAGTTAACGCGTCTCACCCGCAATGCCTGCAGTTGCCCGTCGGACAACCATGTGCAACAGGATCGAAAACACCCCCAACGTCAGCATCGCCGCAAACATCAAATCGGTTTTGGCCCGCCCATTGGCCAGCAGCATCAGGTACCCCAATCCTTGCGACGACCCGACCCATTCGCCGATCACCGCTCCGATCGGGGCATAGACGGCCGCCAGCCGCATGCCCGAAGCCAATGAGGGCAAAGCTGCGGGGATACGAATGTGCCACAACACGGCGCGCCGGCTGGCCTGCATCGTCCGCGCAAGATCAAGATATCCGGGCGGCGTGCGCATCAACCCGTCGAAAAAGGAAGAGGTGATCGGGAAATAGATGATTAGCACTGCCATTGCGACCTTGGACCAAAGACCATAGCCCAGCCAAAGGGTCAGCAACGGAGCCAGAGCAAAGACCGGCAGCGCCTGCGTAAACACCAGCATTGGCTGCACCAGCACCCGCGCGGCGCGGGAATTGGCCAATTGCAGCGCGGTAACGACCCCCAATACCGTCCCGCAGGCCAGGCCGATTATGACCTCAACGGCCGTGACCCATGTGTGTTCAGCGATGATCCAGCGGTTTTGCCACCAGGTCTCGGCCACCAAAGCCGGGCCGGGAAGAATGAATTTCGGCAGGCCGATCAGGGAAACGATCCCCTGCCAGATCGCCAGCGCAAATAGCGTCGCAGCTAGAGCTGACAACAATTTCATGCCGTTTCCTCACGAAGCATACGCAGTAAGGCGCCCTGCGTCTCGAGCGTTTCCAGATCATCGACGCTGCGTGGGGCTGGTGCATGCGGGGGTTGGCAGGGCGTTATGCCATTCTGCGTCATGACCACGATGGATTGACCTAACCGGGCAGCCTCGCCCGGATCATGGGTGACCAGCAGAACAGTTCGGCCCTGTAAGGCTTCGGCCGCAAGGTCCTGCATATCCGCGCGGGTGCGGGCGTCGAGGGCCGAAAACGGCTCATCCAACAAAACGATGGGCCGATCTTCCATCAACGTGCGAGCCAAGGCCACGCGTTGACGTTGCCCACCGGAGAGTTCGCCGGGCTTCCTGGTCATATGATCCTGCAGGCGCATCCGTTCGATCAGCTGATCACAGCGGCGCAAATCTGGCTTTTCTCCGCGCAACCGCGCACCCAGCAGGACGTTCTGCGCCACAGTCGCCCAAGGCAACAACAGATCGTCCTGCGCCATGTAGGCTACCCGCTCCCGCACAGATTGCCCGTCACTGGCGGTAATCTGACCGGTGAACTCTGCGCCAGTGTCCAAGCCAGCAATCAGGCGCAGAATGGTGGTTTTGCCGACCCCCGATCCACCCAGCAGACACGTCCACCGCCCTGCTGCAAGCGTCAGGGTCAACGGCGCGAACAATAACGCGTCGCCAATTGCAGCCGAACCACGAACGGTCAGATAGGGGGCTGGGGTCATGGGGTCAGGCCCATTTGCCAGAAATTGACCTCTAACTCGGTCGCGGTACGGAAGGTGTGGCACAGCCGGGTCCAACGCGGAGAGGCTTCGAAATCTGCTCCGATTCTCCGTGTTAGAGCCGAATCCAGCAATTCCCCAACCGCCACGCAGGCATCTTGGTAGTCATCGCTAGCATAGGTGGCGATCCAATCGCGATAGGTATCTGACGTCGCCTCAGCCGCTAGCCTTGTGCCGATCTCACCGTACCCCATCACACAAGGTGTAAGCGCCGCCAGCAGATCCAGCAAATCGCCGCTGTACCCGGCTTCAAGCACGAACCGCGTATAGGCGAGGTTCTCGGCACGTTCAGGCGTCGCAAACAGCTGGTCCTGTGGGATGCCTTCGGCCTCGCAGATCCCGATATGCAGCTTCATCTCTTCGCTGATCAGCCCGTTCACGGTGCGCGAGGCTGCCAACATTTCCGCATGTGTTTCCGATTTCACGACTGCCAGCGCCCAGGCGCGCGAGAAATGAATCAGGAACACGTAATCTTGCCGCAGATAGTGAAGAAACGCCGCGCGCGGTAAGGTGCCGTCCTTCATCCCTTCGACAAAGGCATGGCGGGTGTAATCCCGCCATGGCCCCTGCGCGTAATCGCGCATAAGCGCGAATGCTTTGCCATAGTCGCTCATTGCACGGTCACATCTACTGAGATGTCGCTGACCGGGTTGATGCTGTCGATCATGCCGCTGTCTTTGAGGAAAGCCTCGAAACGGGCATAGCGACCCGCATCAAAACCCGCCGGGCGCAGCGCGAAACGGGGCAGTGTATCAACCCATGCACGCGCGTTCAGCTCATCCTGCAATTCGGGCGAGGTGGCGGCGAAGATTTCCCAGCTTTTTTCTGGGTTGTTGACAATGAACTGGGTCGCCTTTTCGGTCGCAGCCAGGAAACGGGCGACCTTATCCGCATCCATCGTGTCGGGATTGGCGACATAGATCAGCTCATCATAAGACGGCACCCCTTCTTCCTCGATGTAGAAACAACGGCCCGCGACGCCTTCGATGTCCATCTGGTTCAACTCAAAGTTCCGGAAGGCACCGATCACCGCATCTACCTGTCCCGTCATCAGCGATGGCGACAGCGAGAAGTTGACGTTGACCATCTCAATATCGTCCAGCGCGACATCATGGGCGTTCAGCATGGCGCCCAGAACGGCCTCTTCAACGCCCGCGACCGAGAAGCCGATTTTTTTGCCCTTGAGGTCGGCGAGCGTTTTGATCGGACCGTCCTGTAGCACCAGCAGGCAGTTCAACGGCGTCGCGACCAAGGTGCCGACGCGCTTCAGCGGCAGGCCTTCATGGATTTGCAGGTGGAGTTGCGGCTGGTAGGACACCGCCAGATCAGCTTGCCCGGCGGCAACCAGACGCGGAGGGGCCGATGGGTCGGCGGGTGGTACAATCTCAATCTCCAGCCCCTCGTCGGCAAAGTATCCGTTCTCTTGCGCCACGATGATGGGCCCGTGGTCGGGGTTAACGAACCAGTCCAGCAGAACGGTCATCTTATCTTCGGCCCAGGCCGGCGCGGCGGCCAGCAGGGCAATTGCTGTCATCAGCTTTTTCATATCTCGCGTATCCTTTTCGTTCACGAGGTTGAGGCCGCAACGAGAACGATCTCGCCCGGCCAATCCAGTTGCAATTTTTCGGCAGCACGCCACGCACGCAAGCCCGTGGAACAGCAAAGTGCCAGCCTTTTTCGTTTGTTAGGCTCTTGTTTTACCAATTCAGAAGACCCGCGAAGCGCTTTGGGATGAATGGGTTCAGGGGCCTCATCCGGGCTGCGCAACTCGATGATCAGATCATCCGCGGTCAATTGGCAGACCGACACAAACGGGAAGTGATGGCTGGGCTCGGGCGCATCGTCAAAGCGGAACGTGCTGCTTCGCATCGTCCGGGCATCGAACTGAACAATCTGCCCGAGTGGCGAAGGGTCCAGCCTGAGAATAACGCTCAGCGTCATTTGCGCCTGCATTGCGCCAATCATTCCAACGACCGGACCCAACACTCCGGCGGTGGCACAGCTTGCACCGCTGACCGGCGCGTCGGGAAAAACCGCGCGCAAAGATGGAGCGCCGCCGCAGAAACCGCCAACATAGCCGGACAACCCCAGGACCGAGGCGCTTATCAGCGGTTTGCCCAGCGCGCGACACGTATCCGACAACGAATAGCTTGCAGCATAACTGTCTGCGCAATCGAGGATGACATCGGCTTGTGAGACAAAAAGTTGCGAATTTATGTTAGTTAGAGCCTGATTTTTCGTGGAGATCGTAATTTCAGAGTTTAAGGCCTGACACCGCTCAGCCGCGACTTCGGCTTTGGGGCGGCCACAGTCCCCCTCGGCAAACAAGGTCTGGCGATGGAGGTTCGAAAGGCCGACTTCATCGGGGTCTACGATGGTCAAATGTCCGACCCCGGCACCAGCCAGCAGAGGCAAAACCGGTGCTGCCAGCCCCCCGGCCCCCACCACAAGAACCCGAGCGTCGGACAGGCGGGCCTGTCCACGGGCGCCGACCTCCGGCAAGATCATCTGACGGGCGTATCGGCTCATCTGGTGACCTCGATCCACGCACGTACGCGGGCTTCTGGGTCTGAATTCAACGTGATGTCTGTCACGACTGAGACAATGTCCGCCCCGGCCTGCAACACCCCCGGCGCGCGCTCGACACTCATCCCGCCAATACCGACCAAAGGGACTTCCCCCACGCGCGCTTTCCATTCAGTGACACGCGGCAGGCCTTGTTGTTCCCATTTCATCTTTTTCAGGATCGTCGGGTAGACGGGACCAAGCGCGACATAGTCGGGGTTCATGGCCAGAACACGCTCAAGCTCGTCATCGTCATGGGTCGAGACACCCAGTTTCAGCCCTGCGCGACGGATCGCCTTCAGATCTGCGTCATCCAGATCCTCTTGTCCCAAATGAATCCAGTCGCAGCCTGCGTCGATGGCAACCCGCCAATAGTCATTCACCACCAGAACAGCGCCATGCGCACAGCACAGATCTCGCGAAACCGCGATCTGTTCGCGTACCATCGCATCCGGTTGGTCCTTGATCCGCAACTGCACCAGCTTCACGCCCAGAGGCAGCATCCGGCGCAGCCAGTCGGGATGATCAAAAATTGGGTAAAACCGGTCGAGGTTCATGACAAAAACGCCTTTCCAATAACGGGGGTCGAGGGTTCGGCCATATCGCGCGCTTCGATCGGATCGGCCTGATAGGCCAATCGCCCGGCCTCGATGGCCAGCTTCATCGCCTTGGCCATTGCGGCCGGATCACCTGCCCGCGCTACGGCGGTGTTCAGCAGAACGGCATCATACCCAAGCTCCATCGCATGTGCGGCGTGGCTGGGCAGGCCGATACCAGCGTCAATCACCAGTGGTATTTCGGGAAACTCAGCCCGCATTGCGCGCAAGGCGTATTCGTTGTTCAAACCACGGCCCGAGCCTATCGGAGCCCCCCAAGGCATCAGAACTTCACACCCTGCCGCCAAAAGGCGCTCACCCACGATCAGGTCGTCCGTGGTATAGGGAAACACCTCGAACCCGTCTTCGGTCAGAATGCGCGCGGCCTCGACCAGTTGGAACACGTCGGGCTGGAGGCTGTCGGTGTGCCCGATCAGTTCCAGCTTGATCCATTTGGTGTCAAACACCTCTCGCGCCATATGGGCCGTCGTCACAGCCTCTTTCACCGTATGGCAACCTGCTGTGTTGGGCAGGACAAGAACGCTCAGATCGCGGACCATCTGCCAGAAGGTTTGTCCTGCGCCTGCTTCGCGTCGCAAAGATACGGTGGCCACCCCGGCCCCGCTGTCCCGAAATGCCTGTTCCAAGAATGCAGGGCTTGGATATTGCGCGGTGCCCAGCATCAACGGGTTCGACAGAGGTGTGCCATAGAAGGTCTTCATCGTTCAGCCCCCCTGCATCGGGGCGACGACTTCGATCCGATCGCCATCCTTGATTTTGCGAGCATTGCGCAGGCTTGAGGGCACAAAACCCTCGTTCACAGCCGTCGCCACCCGGCCCGAAAACCCACATTCCTGTAATAGGTCGGCAAGAGTTCCGGCCTGCACCTCGCGCATCTCGCCATTAAGTACGATCTTCATCAATCATCTCCGAATGTTTGTTGTCCAACGCCAGGTCAGCCACGCCCTTTGCCAGTGCAGGGGCCAGCAGGTAGCCGTGGCGGTAGAGGCCGTTGGCGTAGATTGTCGGTCCCAGTCGCCGAATACGCGGCAGGTTGTCGGGGAAAGCAGGGCGCAGATCGACACCGATTTCCAACACTTCAGCCTCACCAAAGGCGGGGTTCAGGGCATAGGCTGCGCTCAGCAACTCAAGCATCGAGCGTGCGGTAATTCGGCTGCTGTCCTCGGATTCGATCATCGTGGCGCCCAGCATGTAGACGCCGTCGCCGCGTGGAACGATATACAGCGGCACGCGTGGATGAAGCAGTCGTATAGGCCGGGTCAGTGTCACATCTGGGCACCGGATCACCAGCATCTCACCCTTCACGCCGCGCAAGTCCTGCAGGTATTCGCGCGCGTGCAGACCTCGGCAATCAATGGCGTTGTCCAATCCCGTCGGAGCGCGCGCATAATGGAATTCAACACCGTGATCCTGAAGCTGGTGTGACAGATCCAGTAAGGCCTGACGTGGATTCAATTGGGCTTCCGCATCAAAGTAGAGACCCTTTTTGAAACCATGGAGATCAGGCTCTAATAAGGTCATTTTTCTGTCATCAACTTCAGAAAATCCCTCCGTTCGTCGGGCGAAACGACGTAGATCCGGCAGGTCCCGTGCTTTAGCAACAACCAGTGTGCCACGCCTGTGGACCTGAGTTCGCTTGGCCCACCAGTCGATTGCCATTTGCCCCAGACGCAGGACAGGTTCCTCCGCGTTTTCATACTCGCACCAAGGTGCCAACATTCCGCCCGCCCACCAGGAGCAGCCATGCGGCCCCGGTGCACCGCCTGGATCAAACACCTGAACCTTGGCCCCGCGCGCGACAAGTTCGGATGCAACGGCCAACCCGGCCACACCTGCGCCTATGATCGACCAGACGGTCACGCTGGCCAAACCTGATGGAAGTGATGAACAGGTCCGTGACCTTGCCCGATGTTCAAAGCATCGGCCTGAGCGATAGCGCCCTGCAGATAGTCATGTGCTTGCGCTACGGCCCGGGGCAGCGAAAGGCCCTTAGCCAACCCGGCCGCTATGGATGAGGACAGGGTGCAGCCGGTTCCGTGGGTGTTGCGGGTCTGTCGGCGCGGCGCTTGAAACTGAGCAATCACGCCCGAATGTGAGATCAATATGTCATGGCAGATATCACCTTTGCCGTGACCGCCCTTCATCAGAACCGCACCAACGCCCAGTGCACACAGATCTTGCCCTTGTGCGATCATCTGTTCGAGGCTGTCCGCAGACTCAGAGCCCAGCAGACAAGCTGCTTCGGGCAGGTTTGGCGTTAACACGGTCGCGCGTGGCAACAATACGTCGCGCAGGGTTTGCACCGCCTCTTCTGCCAGCAAGGCATCGCCGGATTTCGCAATCATGACCGGATCTAAAACCACAGGCCCGTCAAAATCTGCGATACTGTCTGCGACACATTGGATGATCTGAGGGGTCGCCAGCATTCCAATCTTGATCGCGCCAACATCCAAGTCGGTCAGAACAGCCTCGATCTGGGCTGCAATGACGTCCAGAGGGATGCCATGCACCGCCGTAACTGCGCGAGTATTCTGCGCCGTCACTGCGGTAATCACGCTGGCCCCGTAAACGCCAAGCGCGGACATCGCCTTGAGGTCAGCCTGAATTCCAGCCCCTCCGCCGCTGTCAGATCCTGCGATTGTTAAGGCAATGGGTGCCATGTCGTTGCTCCAGTTCAAAATGGGCAACGGGCATGGAAAACGTCTAAGCACTATAAGACCGTTCCCTACGCCGGTATTGCCCGGATCAGGTTCGATGGGTTAGCGCGTTCACGCCTCTCAGCCCCCAAACAGGGCACCCCAACGGTTGGGGCGACACTCTCAGGGGATGGTGGGGGAATCAAGGGCCAATTTTGGTGCAGATTACGGTCAAACTGGACTTATGAAATGCAAAAGCCGGCCTCAACGGACCGGCTTCTGTTTGATGTTCAGGTGTGCAGGTTCAGCCCTTCATACCGTCCCAAAATGACTTGACTGACGAGAAAAAGCTTTTTGATTCCGGATGGTTATCTTCGCCCAGATCGTCGAACTCACGCAGAAGCTCTTTTTGACGGCTGGTCAGATTGACCGGGGTTTCGACGGCCAGTTCGATGAACATATCGCCAACGCCACCGCCGCGAAGGGCGGGCATGCCTTTGCTGCGCAAGCGCATCTGACGTCCTGACTGACTGCCAGCCGGAATTTGCACGCGACCACGGCCACCGTCGATGGTGGGCACTTCGATCGAACCGCCCAGCGCTGCCTTAGCCATGCTGACCGGAACGCGGCAATACAGGTTTACGCTGTCGCGCTCGAACAGCTTGTGGTCCGAAACTTCGACAAAAATATACAGGTCGCCCGGAGGACCACCGCGCATCCCGGCCTCACCTTCGCCCGCAAGACGGATGCGTGTGCCGGTTTCGACACCAGCTGGAATGTTGACCGACAGCGCGCGTTCTTTTTCGACGCGCCCGGCGCCGCCGCATGATTTACAGGGGTTCTTGATAATTTGACCCAGACCCGAACAAGTCGGACACGACCGTTCAACTGTGAAAAAGCCCTGTTGCGCCCGCACTTTTCCCATGCCCGAACAGGTCGGGCAGGTTGTGGGCTCAACCCCGCCTTCCGCACCCGAGCCGTCACAGGCCGAGCAGGCCACGGCAGCAGGCACGTTGATCGTCTTTTGCAGGCCAGAGAATGCTTCTTCCAAGCTTACACGCAGGTTGTAACGCAGGTCTGACCCGCGCGCGGCCCGTCGACCACCCCCGGTAGCACCGCGCTGACCACCCATAAAATCGCCGAACAGGTCATCGAACACGTCCGAGAAGGCACTGGAGAAATCGCCCTGTCCGCCAAATCCGCCGCCGGGACGGCCACCGCCGCCCATACCGTTTTCAAACGCGGCATGACCAAAACGGTCATACGCGGCCTTTTTTTCGGCATCGCGCAAGACGTCGTAAGCTTCGTTCGCTTCTTTGAACTGAGCCTCGGAATCCGGGTTGTCCTTGTTGCGGTCGGGATGCAATTCCTTGGCTTTCGTGCGAAAGCCCTTCTTGATCTCGTCCGCTGATGCGCCCTTGGACACGCCGAGCACATCATAGTAGTCGCGTTTTGACATCAGTATTTCCTTCTGCCGCAACGTAATCGGGCCGGCCCGGTGACCGGACCGGCCCGAATTGGCCCGGTTTCCCGTTACTTACGCTTTTCGTCGTCAAGATCTTCGAATTCGGCATCGACGATATCGTCTTCACCAGCCGGAGCGGCATCCGCCGCCGCTGGCTCATCCTCGGTCTCTTCAGACTGCGCCTTGTAGATGGCTTCGCCCAGCTTCATGGCGGCTTCGGTCACGTTCTGAATGCCTGACTTGATCTTGTCGGCATTCTCGGTTTCCAGCTCGTCCTTCAGCGCGACAATCGCCAGCTCGATGGCTTCGATGGTGGTCGGGTCGACTTTGTCGGCATGCTCTTCCATCGACTTCTCGGTCGAGTGGATGAGGCTTTCCGCCTGGTTCTTCGCCTCGATCAGCTCGCGGCGTTCCTTGTCCGCCTCGGCGTTCTCTTCGGCGTCCTTGACCATCTTGTCGATATCTTCGTCCGACAGACCACCCGATGCCTGGATGGTGATCTTCTGCTCTTTGCCGGTACCTTTGTCCTTGGCCGAAACCGAGACAATGCCGTTGGCGTCGATGTCAAAAGTCACCTCGATCTGAGGCATGCCGCGCGGTGCGGGCGGGATATCTTCAAGGTTGAACTGACCCAGGATCTTGTTATCCGCAGCCATTTCGCGCTCACCCTGGAAACAGCGGATGGTCACAGCGTTCTGGTTGTCCTCGGCGGTCGAGAAGACCTGAGACTTTTTCGTCGGGATCGTGGTGTTACGGTCGATAAGACGAGTGAACACGCCACCCAACGTCTCGATACCCAGCGAAAGCGGGGTTACGTCCAGCAGAACCACGTCTTTGACGTCGCCTTGCAGAACGCCGGCCTGAATGGCGGCACCCATGGCAACAACTTCGTCCGGGTTCACGCCTTTGTGGGGCTCTTTGCCAAAGAATTTGGTGACCTCTTCGATCACCTTCGGCATGCGGGTCATACCACCGACCAGAACAACCTCATCAATGTCGCCTGCCGACAGACCGGCATCTTTCAATGCGGCCTGACAGGGTTTCATCGACTTCTTGATCAGATCGCCGACCAGCGATTCCAGCTTGGCACGGGTCAGTTTCATGACCATGTGCAGCGGCTGACCGTTGGCGCCCATCGAGATGAACGGCTGGTTGATCTCGGTCTGCGAGGTCGAGGACAGTTCGATCTTGGCTTTTTCCGCGGCTTCTTTCAGACGCTGCAGGGCCATCTTGTCGCTGGACAGATCGACACCGTGTTCCTTTTTGAACTCATCCGCCAGGTAGTTGACGATGCGCATGTCAAAGTCTTCACCACCCAAGAAGGTGTCGCCGTTGGTCGATTTGACCTCGAACAGTCCGTCGTCGATTTCCAGAATGGTCACGTCGAACGTACCACCACCAAGGTCATAGACCGCGATGGTTTGGGTTTCTTCTTTGTCCAGACCATAGGCCAGCGCAGCCGCTGTCGGTTCGTTGATGATCCGCAGCACTTCCAGACCGGCGATTTTGCCTGCGTCTTTGGTGGCCTGACGCTGTGCGTCGTTGAAATATGCCGGAACGGTAATGACCGCCTGTGTGACTTCTTCACCCAGATAGCTCTCGGCGGTTTCCTTCATCTTGCCTAGAGTGAAGGCCGAAATCTGGCTTGGAGAGTATTTTTCACCGCGGGCTTCCACCCACGCGTCACCGTTGCCGCCATCCACGATGGCGTACGGCACCATTTTCTTGTCCTTCTGGACTTCTGCATCATCCACACGACGACCGATCAGACGCTTGACGCCAAAGATCGTGTTGTCGGGGTTGGTGACCGCCTGACGTTTTGCAGGCTGACCGACCAGACGCTCATCTTCTGTGAAGGCGACGATCGAAGGCGTGGTCCGCGCCCCTTCTGCGTTTTCAATGACCTTTGGCTGAGAGCCGTCCATGATGGCCACACACGAGTTGGTGGTGCCGAGGTCAATACCGATTACTTTTCCCATATGTTCAATCCCTTTCTCTTCAAGGCGATGTCTCGAGGTCCGGACCCGTTATGGCATCCGGTCCCGATCTGGTTTGCGCAACAGCACTACACCATCGCGCGTCCCGGCGTATATAAGGGCGAGATCAGAGGCCTGCAAGCGGTGTAAAAGGCAGGTTTTCGGGAATCTGCGGCCTTTTTGACAAGGTTTTGGCAAGGATTGGGGAATCTTCAATGGCGCGGCTGCTCTTGCGCGGATTTGACATCAGAAAAGCCTATCTGGACGTTGCGGCACAAACGCAACTGATTGAGGCGTTGCGCCCGATTCTGAAATCGGCGCCTCTGTTCCGACCGGTTACGCCCTCGGGCAAGGAAATGTCGGTGCGCATGACCTCAGCCGGAGCGTTTGGTTGGGTCACTGACAAAGGGGGATACCGATATCAGGCGCAGCACCCTAAAGGAACGGTGTGGCCCGACATTCCTGATACGATACTGGGCATCTGGCGCAAGCTTGCCAGCACCCAACGCGATCCGGATTGCTGTCTGATCAACTATTACGGCGAAGGTGCGCGCATGGGGCTGCATCAGGACAAGGACGAGGCAGATTTTTCCTGGCCTGTCCTGTCGATATCCCTGGGCGACGATGCCCTTTTCCGCATCGGAAACGAAACCCGGGGCGGCAAGACCGAGTCGATCTGGCTGAACTCCGGCGACGTCGTGGTCATGGGCGGCCCCGCCCGTCTGACCTATCACGGGGTAGACCGCATCCGTTTCGGTTCATCCAAGCTGTTGCCCAAAGGCGGGCGGATCAACCTGACCCTACGGGTGGCGAGTTAGCGGCGCGCCCCCCAACTGGCCGACACATGCTGACGGGTGAAAAAAATTCCCAGCAACCCAATCATCAACAAGGCCAGTCCAACCCAAATCGCATATTCCCAACTGGTGTTTCGCGGAAAGTAATTGCGAAAGACAAAGCCGCGGCACTGGTCGATTATGTGAAACAACGGGTTCCAGGCAAAGAAACTCAGCATGAAGCCGCCCAGCGCATTCCCTACAACCATTTTACCAGAAAAAATCATGTTCAGACGTCTATAGATTGTACTGAGAATTCCTGTGGTGGTGGGAAACCATGGCGCGATTGCCATAAACACGACGCCCACCGCGCATCCGGTAAACCAAGCCAATATCAACATGTAGAACGCGCCACCCGGTTCTTGGATCTCCAATGGCTCAACTGCGACAGTGTAGATGAAAAGGATCACAAGGATCGAGACCAACTGCGTGTAAAGCGACCCAAATGCGGTTGCCAACAGCGCGACCATCATGTTCATCGGAGAGTGCAGCATCATCGGGTTGTTTCCTGTTGCCACGCCAGCGACGGACGAGACGGCTTTGATATGCGTCAGGAACAGAAAGACACCCGACAACAGAAACAGGATAAAGTTACCTCTGATCTTGGCGACCCGTGTGCCCAGCATCGACATGATCAGGTAAAACACGGTCACAAGTGCGAGAATTTGTAAGATATTCACAATGATCGCGATCACAGCATTCGAGTGTTTGGATCGTATTCCATGCGCCACCGCATGGTAGACAAGCTCGGAAGTCGTGAAAGCGCCGCCCAGAAGCGTCTGATTCCGCTTAAAATAAAACACTCAGTGCACTCTTTCCCGCTGAACTGCCTGCAAACTGCCACGAAATTCTTGCCGTTCCGTAACCGCCACATCATAAGGCCCACAAGGATTTCGATCAACAAACTACAGCAACGGAGCATTTTTGTGACCTATGATGCCCTTATTCCCGTAATCAGACGTCTGGCGCTGGAAGCCGGGGACACGATCATGCAGTTCTACGAGGCGGATGATTTCGACGTCAGAGTCAAATCCGACGCCAGCCCCGTGACCGAGGCGGATGAGGCAGCCGATGCCCTGATATCGGCAGGTTTGCGCGCGGCATTCCCGGATATTCTACTGGTAACCGAAGAACAGGCCGCATCACATTCCGAAAAAGGCGACAAATTTCTGATCGTCGATCCGCTGGACGGCACCAAGGAATTCATCAACCGGCGCGGTGATTTCACCGTGAATATCGCACTGGTCGAAAACGGTGTTCCAACTCGCGGCGTTGTTTATGCACCGGCCAAAGGGCGCATGTTCTACACGCAAGCTGACGGTCAATCGGTTGAAGAAACCGGCGCGTTGAACAAGGCACAGGCCGGCGACGTAACCCCGATTTCGGTGTCTGAACCGGACAATTCGGCACTTTTGATCGTCGCGTCAAAATCACACCGCGATCAGGCGACCGAAGATTACATCAACAAATATCAGGTCAAGGACAGCAAAAGCGCGGGCTCATCCCTGAAATTCTGTCTGGTCGCGACCGGAGAAGCGGATTTGTATCCCCGCGTTGGCCGCACAATGGAATGGGACACCGCCGCAGGTCATGCCGTGCTGACTGGCGCGGGCGGCAAGGTTGTTCGGTTCGATGACCACTCGTCATTGACCTACGGCAAGGACGGCTATGCAAACCCGTTCTTTATCGCCTACGCTCCGGGCGTTGACCTGAAGGAGGCCTGATGTCCGTATTAATCGCCATCCCCGCCCGCTATGCCTCGACCCGCTACCCTGGCAAGCCGCTGGTTCCGCTGACCGGGGCAAGCGGCAACGCGATGACCCTGATCGAACGATCGTGGCGCGCCGCCTGTTCTGTGTCAGGTGTGGACAAGGTGGTTGTCGCCACCGATGACGACCGAATCCGCGACGTGGCCGAAGGGTTCGGGGCTGAGGTGGTGATGACATCCGAGTCTTGCGGCAATGGCACCGAGCGCTGCGCCGAGGCCCATACTGCTCTGGGCGCGGGCTATGAGATCGTGGTGAACCTGCAAGGGGATGCACCACTGACACCACATTGGTTTGTCGAAGACCTGATCGCCGGTCTGCGCGCCGCGCCCGATGCCGGGGTCGCAACGCCAGTTCTGCGTTGTGACGGAGATGCCTTGAACAGCCTGCTGAATGATCGTAAAAACGGACGGGTCGGCGGCACAACAGCCGTATTTGCGACTGATCACAGCGCAATGTATTTCTCGAAAGAGGTCGTGCCTTTTACCGCCGAAACTTTTGCCGGCACCGAACCGACGCCGGTGTTTCACCATGTCGGCGTCTACGCTTACCGCCCCGACGCGTTGTCAGCCTATCCAACCTGGCCAGTGGGACCTTTGGAGCAATTGGAAGGGCTGGAACAGCTGCGCTTCATGGAAAACGGTCGCAAGGTTCTGTGCGTTGAGGTTGAGGCCAAGGGCCGCCAATTCTGGGAATTGAACAACCCGCAAGATGTGCCGAAGCTCGAAGAGATGATGGCCGCTATGGGGTTGGATTGACCCATTTTCACCTGAACTCCTGTCAAGACGATGTCTAACCGTGCGTGGCACCGCAATTTGGAACGATCTATGAAAAATATTCTTGTCACTGGCGGTGCCGGGTACATTGGATCTCATGCCTGTAAGGCGCTTTCTCAAGCCGGTTATACGCCTGTGACCTTCGACAATCTGGTTACCGGCTGGCAGGACGCGGTGAAGTTTGGTCCGTTCGAACAGGGCGATCTGCTGGATCGTGCTCGACTGGATGAGGTGTTCGCCAAATACGAACCCGTGGCCGTAATGCACTTTGCTGCCCTCAGCCAAGTGGGTGAGGCCATGTCCGAGCCCGGCAAATACTGGTCCAACAACGTGACCGGTTCGCTGAATTTGATCGAAGCCACGGTGGCCGCCGGATGTGAGAACTTTGTATTCTCGTCCACCTGCGCCACCTATGGCGAGCATGACAATGTGGTGCTGGACGAAGAAACGCCGCAACTGCCGCTGAACGCCTATGGCGCCTCAAAACGTGCCATCGAAGATATCTTGCGGGATTTCGAGGCCGCGCACGGGCTGAACCACGTGATCTTTCGGTATTTCAACGTGGCCGGTGCCGATCCCGATGGCGAGGTGGGCGAGTTCCACCGCCCGGAAACCCACCTTGTGCCGCTGATGCTGGACGCCATCGACGGCAAGCGCGACGGGCTGACCGTTTTTGGGACGGACTACGAAACACCAGACGGCACCTGCATCCGCGATTATGTGCATGTTTGCGATCTGGTCGATGCCCACGTTTTGGGATTGAACTGGTTGGAACAAGGCAAAGACAGCCGCGTCTTCAACCTGGGCACCGGCTCTGGTTTCTCGGTGATGGAGGTGATCAGCCACTCCAACGCCGTCACCAACCGCGACGTACCTTATGCAATCGGACCGCGTCGGGCTGGGGATTGCACAAAGTTGGTCTCTGGTTCTGTGCGCGCTGGCGAGGAACTTGGCTGGTCGCCCAAAAGGTCCTCGTTAGAGACGATGATTGCCGATGCATGGCGCTGGCATCAGAACGGCCATTACGAAAAATGAGCTTATTGTGACTGGTACAGGGGAAGATACGCTTCCGCCCATCTCATGGGTGCAAATGTACAAGTTGCGGCTAAAACGACAGCGGTTGTTGTGGCGGTCCTTTCGCAGCCGCCATCTATTGTCCAGTCTGAGCGACCGCACGGCGAACATTAAACCCGGTGGTATCCTGGCCTTCACCACGCTGCGCAATGAAATCACCCGCCTGCCCTGGTTCCTGCGCCATTATCGCGCATTGGGGGTTGATCACTTTCTGATCGTCGACAACGACAGCGACGATGGCTCGGCGCCCTTTCTCAAGGAACAGCCGGACGTGTCACTGTGGCAGACCCGGGACAGCTATCGCACGTCGCGCTATGGGTTGGATTGGCTGACTTGGTTGCAAATGCGCTATGGGCACCACCACTGGACTCTGATGGTCGATGCGGATGAGTTGTTGATTTACCCCGATCATGACACCCGGCCCCTACCGGACCTGACGAAATGGTTAGATGATCAGGGACGTGTAGCGTTTGGCGCGCTGATGCTGGATCTTTATCCCAAAGGCCCGTTGGGGGAACAAGGCTACGATCCTGAAACCGACCCGACCGAGGTGGTGAGTTGGTTTGATGCCGCGCCCTACCGGACACAACGGCAAAGCCCGCTCGGCAACCTTTGGGTGCAGGGCGGCGCGCGCGAGCGTATGTTCTTTGCCGACGCCCCACGCCGATCCCCGACGCTTAACAAAATCCCGTTGGTCCGGTGGTCGCGGCGCTACGCTTATGTGAATTCGTGCCATTCCGCATTGCCACGAAATCTGAACGCCAGTTACGGAGGGCCCGGCGGCACAGCACCATCTGGTGTTTTGTTACACACCAAATTCCTGCCCGAAGTTGTGGAAAAATCAAAGATCGAGAAAGAGCGCCGGCAACACTTTCACGATCCCGAGCAGTTTGCAGATTACTATGACGGCGTAGTGGATCGCCCGGTCATGTGGACGACAGAGTCCAAGCTATACGACGGTTGGGATTCTTTGCAGCGACTGGGTCTGATGGGAACAATCGACTGGTAAAGTCACAACTCGAACTAACGGTTTTTAAAGTCGTTGCTTCGAAAGATGGAAAAATGGCATAAAACGGCAATTGTCCGGCACCACTCTGGCTTGTACAGCCTCCGGGCACGCTCGCGTAAATAACAAAGGTTGGGCAGTCGCGTGGGCCTATTGGATTCATACCGAATGAGATTGCGGCGCAAGCGCCGTATATTGCGTTGCCTTCGAAAGCGGCGCGACCTTGTTCCCGTTTCCGTAAATACAAATTTGATAACACGAAAAGACGTCCTGCTGGTCAGCGTCATACGGAATGAGAAAATTCGTCTGCCGTATTTTCTGACCTACTACCGGCAGCTGGGCATCAACCATTTTCTGTTCGTTGATAACGCCAGCAATGACGGATCACTGGAATATCTGGCGGGTCAACCCGATGTGTCGGTCTGGCGCGCTGATGCAAGCTATAGGCGTGCGTCGTTTGGGGTGGACTGGACAAACTATCTATTGCGCAAATATGCGCACCGACACTGGGTTCTAACAGTCGACCCGGACGAGTTCTTTATCTACCCGTTCTGCGACACACGGCCTATCCGTGCCCTTACCGACTGGCTGGACGGCTGCTCTGTGCGCAGCTTCAGCGCAATGCTGATCGACATGTATCCCGAAGGGCCGGTCGAAGACGCCATCTATTCCGAGGGGCAAAACCCGTTCGAAATCGCCAAATGGTTTGATGCAGGAAATTATACGATCACAAAGAACCCGACCTACGGAAATCTCTGGATTCAAGGCGGACCCCGCGCGCGTGTGTTCTTTAAGGACACGCCGAAAAAAGCGCCTGCGCTGAACAAGATTCCGTTGGTGAAATGGGACAAGCGCTATGTCTATGTCAGCTCGACCCATGCGCTGCTGCCACGCGGGTTGAACCAGGTGTTTGATGAATGGGGTGGCGAAAAAGCAAGCGGCGCGTTGTTGCACGCCAAACTCATCAGCACATTGGGCGAGAAGGCCCAGGAAGAGATGGAGCGCGGCCAGCATTACCGCAGCTCTGGGGAATATCGCGCCTATGCCGAACATTTGGCGGACATGCCCGAGTTCTGGTGCGACAAGTCCGAAGCTTATATCAACTGGCGACAACTTGAGATTTTAGGCCTCATGTCAAAAGGAAACTGGGCATGAGCAATCTGGGCATCATTATGCTGGTTCACACCGCGCTGAACCGTGCCGGGCAAGTGGCCCGCCACTGGACGTCTTCGGGGTGCCCGGTGGTGATCCATGTGGATCGCAAGGTGCCAAACAATGTCTATGCGGAATTCGTTGCCGCCTGTGCGAATGACCCGCTGATCCGGTTTTCTGACCGTCATGTCTGCAACTGGGGTGGGTGGGGCATCGTTGCCGCCTCTCAATCTGCCGCCGCACTGATGCTTGAGACATTTCCCGATGTCCGCCATGTTTTCCTGACTTCGGGGTCCTGTCTTCCTTTGCGGCCAGTGGATGAACTGGTCAACTACCTCGCGGACCGGCCGCGCGTGGATTTCATCGAAAGCGCCACAACCTCTGATGTAAGCTGGACTATGGGGGGCTTGGATCAGGAACGCTTTACCCTGAGATTTCCGTTCTCGTGGCGCAAGAACCGCAAACTGTTCGATGCCTATGTGAAACTGCAGCGCGCATTGCGCATTCGACGCCACATACCCGAAGGGTTGGTGCCGCATATGGGTAGTCAGTGGTGGTGCCTTACCCGCCAAACCCTGTCAGCCATATTGCAGGATCCAAAACGCGAGACCTATGACCGGTATTTCCGGCGCGTCTGGATTCC
Source organism: Ruegeria atlantica (assembly GCF_947495585.1). Taxonomy (GTDB): domain Bacteria; phylum Pseudomonadota; class Alphaproteobacteria; order Rhodobacterales; family Rhodobacteraceae; genus Ruegeria; species Ruegeria atlantica_G. The sequence goes on from NZ_CANLZK010000013.1 coordinate 60,839, forward strand.
CGACGAAAGTTACTTCCAGACGCTGGCGCGCCTGTATTCGACCCATATCGAAAGTCGGTCTCTGACCCTGTCCAAATTCGACTATCAGGGTCGTCCGCATATTTTCTATGACGATCACCTGCAGCTGCTGCGCAGATCCGACTGTTTTGTTGCCCGTAAAGCCTGGCCAAACGCGGATCGCCTGTATCAGGCCTTTCTGACCGATCAGGCCGGAGCCATGAAACCCACAGAGCCCAACCCGAGCAAAATTGACCGGGTGTTTTCCAAAGCGGTCGAACGGCGCACACGCGGGCGTGACGGGTTGTACATGCAAAGCCGGTTTCCACGCCACGGCAACGAAAACGGGCTGACGTCCTCTCCGTATTCAGTTTTTCAGGGCTTTACCGAAGTGTTCGAAGATTTTGAACCCTGGTTGAGCAACATCACTGGCGCGCGTGTCCACGGGCATCTGTTTGACCCGAAGCGCGCTGAATTCGCCGGCGGAGAAACCATCGTCAACGGCGGCCTCAGCGATTGCGCAAAGCTGCGGGATTACAACCCAACGGCTTTCCTTTCGAACCTGATATGGAACACGCGTGGCGAAAAACAGTGTTTTCAGTTCGGCCCCGCTGACACGCAAGAGATCAACTGGCTCTTGGCTCGGGACAAGAATGCGCTGATTTCCGTCATAACCGGGGCCTGGGCAATCCCGCTGTTTAGATCAAACCTGAACTTTGCCGATATCCGCGCCGAGGCCGCCCGGCTGCAGCAGATCGAAACCAAGCAATTGGAAATCCTGTCTTCTGTCTGGACCAAGGCGCGGGTTCGCAGGTGGACACTGGCAGAATTCGTTGAATCTCCGGTCGAGCCTTTACAGACCGCGGTCGAGGATACCGGAACCACCCAAACCAGCCACCTGACCGAAGCGCCAAAAATGGTGGATCTGTCCGGGTTTGGCCAGTTCCTGCAAAACCTGAAGAACCAGGGCATGCACCCTTATCTGATGGGCGATTTCCCACCGGACGACAGTTTTGCAGACCGGGTCCGGCCATATCGAAAACCCTATCTGGTGCAGTAAAGATAAATGACGCCCCAATTTGACTATTTTATCATCCTTGCAGCAATGCGGACCGGCTCCAACCTGCTAGAGGCAAACCTGAACGCCATAGATGGGGTCACCAGCCATGGCGAGGCGTTCAATCCCCACTTTATCGGGCGCCTAAAATCCGACACTCTGCTGGGCATCTCGGTGGAAGAGCGGGATCGTGACCCTTCTACATTGCTTGAGGCAATCCGGCAGACACCAGGAGAACTGAACGGGTTTCGCCTTTTTCAGGGACATGATCCACGTGTGTTAGAGCCTGCTTTGGGCGATCCGCGTTGCGCCAAGATCATTCTGACCCGAAACCCTCTGGACAGTTTCATCTCGTTGAAGATTGCGCGCGAAACCAAGCAGTGGCAGCTGAAAAACATCAAGCGTCGTCGTGAAGCACAGGTTGAGTTCGATGCCGAAGCGTTCATGAAATACCTGAACCGGCAGCATGAATACCACCTGATGCTGGCGCAGCGTTTGCAGCAAAGCGGCCAGACCCCATTTTACATTGCCTATGAAGACCTGAACCAGGTGCACCTGCTGAATGGTCTTGCCGCCTGGCTGGGTGTGTCCGGCAGGCTGTCGGCGATCGACGAAACACTCAAACCACAAAACCCCGAGCCGGCGCTGGCCAAGGTGACGAACCCCGACGAAATGGAGCAGGCGTTATCACAGATCGACAGCTTCAACCTGCACAGCACTCCGAATTTCGAACCACGCCGGCGCCCCTTGGTTGCGAATTATGTTGCCGCACCAAAGACGCCACTGATGTACATGCCGATCCGCGGGGGAATGGAAAGCCCGGTAGCAAGGTGGATGGCCGCGCTGGACCATGTTGATGTTGAACAATTGCTGACCAATCAGAACAGGAAACAGACGCGTCAGTGGTTTCTTTCCAATCCCGGGCATCGAAAGTTCGCCGTGCTGCAACACCCATTGGCGCGCGCGCATCGAGCCTTTTGCAGACATATCCTCAACACAGGTTCCGGCGCCTATCCGAAAATCCGACACGTCTTGCGCAACCGGCTAAAGATTCCGATCCCCGGACAATTGCGCGATGGCAATTACCCGGTTGAGCAGCATTACGATGCGTTTTCCGCGTTCCTGACATTCCTGCGTCAGAACCTTGCCCAACAGACCGCCATACGCGTGGATGCGGCATGGTGCAGCCAGTCACAGGCCCTTGAGGGGATGGCGTCCTTCGCATTGCCCGACCTGATCCTGAGGGAGGATGAAGTCACAAACGCTCTGCCCGATCTGGCGCGCCGGATGGGGCACAGAACACCGCCCCTACCTGAACTCAGTGAACCGGATACTCCGTTTACTCTGGCTGAGATTTATGACGACAAACTGGAAACGCTAGCCGCCCAGGCGTACCAGCGTGACTATATGCAGTTCGGATTTGAGCCCTGGAAACCGATTAGGGGCGCAGAGTAATCAGCGTTCCCCGGTTTACCATTGAATAGATCTCTTCGATCTCGTCATTCTTGACGGCGATGCAGCCCGCAGTCCAATCCGACGTCTTTTTGGCGCGCTTACGCTCTTTGCGACGGTTCGGTTGTCCGTGGATAAAGATATCGCCGCCCGGATCGACACCCATAGCCTTCGCTTTCGCTACATCTTCAGAATTCGGGTACGAGATCCCCAGCGACAGATGATAGCGGCTATTGGGGTTGTGCCGATCAATCAGGTAGCTGCCTTCCGGCGTACGCCCATCACCGCGCTTGGCTTTGGTGCCGTTGGGCGCAAATCCAAGATCAACCTTGTATTCTTTCAGGATCTTATCATTGTGCAGAAGATATAGTTTCCGTGAGCCCTTATTGATGACCAGAGAGGTCACTTCGGGTCCGTTGTAAGTCAGAATTCTGGGGTTGGCCGAGGCACAAGCTGAGAGGCTCAGCGTTGCCATTGCACCCAATCCAAATGCTCGACGATCCATGTTCACTGCCTGCTGCTCTTTTTTTCTGTATTATGCCAGAAAATGTGAAAACTGAAATCACTTTTTGATGTTTTGCTGCTCCGTCAGGCGACGTTCGATGCTTTCAAGCCGCTCCAGCACTTCGTCACGATAGGCATCGGTTTTGACTTCGTCCTCGGCATGGTGCGCGTCTTGCATCGAATTCACGATCAGACCAACCAGCAGGTTTACCACCGCAAAAGTGGTCACCATGATGAATGGCACGAAGAACAGCCAGGCGTAAGGATAGATCTCCATTACCGGGCGCACGATCCCCATGGACCAGCTTTCCAGCGTCATGATCTGGAACAGCGTATAGGCTGAAAGGCCCAGATCGCCGAACCAGTCCGGGAAAGTCTGCGAGAACAGTTTGGTTGAAATCACCGCACCGATGTAAAACAGGATCGCCATAAGAAGGAACACGCTGGCCATGCCAGGCAAGGCCGAAATAAACCCTTCGACCACGCGGCGCAGGCGTGGCGCGACCGAGATGACACGCAGAACCCGCAAAATCCGCAATGCCCGTAGCACCGACAGGCCGGACCCACCCGGTACAAGAGCGATGCCGACAATCACGAAATCAAAGACATTCCAGCCGTTGGTGAAAAACCTGCGCCCAGTGGCCAGAAGTTTAATCGAAATTTCAACAACGAAAATGGTCAGGCAAAGGCTGTCCAATGTCACGATCAATGGACCCGCAGCGCCCATAAGGGTGGGTGATGTCTCCATTCCCAGCAGCACCGCATTGAAGATTATGACACCGGTAATGAACTTCCCGAAAGCTGGTGCTTCGATTAGGGTCAGCAGGCGTAGGGTGATCCCCATTCGGGTGGTCTCCTGTAAGTATTAAGGGTTCAGGGTGAACCGTGCCGCAAGTTCGGTGTGTGACGACCATCGAAATTGGTCAACGACCTGTACCCATTCAAGGGTGTAGCCCGCATTAACAAGAATTTTCGCATCGCGGGCGAAGGTCACCGGGTTGCAGGACACATAGGCAATCATCGGGCGCAGGGCTTGCGCCAGTTCGGTCACTTGCGCCTCGGCCCCGGCGCGTGGCGGGTCGATCACCACAGCGTCAAAAGACTTTAGCTCATCCGGCATCAGCGGTCGCCGAAATAGGTCCCGTGCCTCGGTCGTTATCCGTTTGAGGCCCTGCGCCCTGCGCCACCCCTGATCCAGCGCTTGCGTCATCGCTGCTTCGCCCTCGACGGCGTGAACCTCGGCCTCCTCTGCCAGGGGCAAAGAGAATGTGCCGCTGCCGGCAAACAGGTCCACAACGCGCTTGGAACCACCCACAGCTTCGGAAACGGCCTTTAACAGAGCCTGTTCTCCGTCTTTTGTCGCCTGCAGAAACGCGCCGGGCGGCGGAACAACATTTGCCTGACCAAAACGCTGAACGGGTGGCTGGCGCATGGCAATTACTTCACCATCCCAGCTGAGCCGGGCAAGACCGTGTTTCTCGGTCGCTTGTGCCAAAGACAACTCGAGCGGGCCGTCCAGCGGTTTGCCGCCTTTGACCGCCACATCAAGCCCGGATTCGGACAAGGTTAGCGTCACAGCCAACACACCCTTACGGCTGCCACCCAGAATCGCCAATGCTTCGGCAACCGGAATGGCCGCGATCAGGGTCTGGTCGAGCAAATGGCAATCCGAGATCTCGGTGATCGTATCTGATGCACGGCCATGGAAACCGGCCAGAGTGCCCTTTTTGGTCCGTCGTACCGCGATCGTCGCGCGACGGCGGGACCGTTCTGGCGACGTATGGATCGGGCGCATCGACGCCTCCAACCCCTGAGCGGCCAGCGCGGTGCGCACCACTTCGACCTTCCAATCTGCGACGAATCCATCTGCCGCGTGCTGCAACTGGCATCCACCACAGGATTTGTAGTGACGACACGGTGCCTTGACCCGCTGGTCCGAGGGCGTCTCGACACGGATATCTGTCAGGAATTGATCCAGCAGCGTGCCGCTGACGACCTCACCCGGCAAGGTGCGCGGAGCGTAAACGGGGCCATCAGCGATGCCGTCGCCTTGATGACCAAGGCGGGTAATAGTGTAAGTTTGCGTCATGGGGGCCTGATACCGGGGCTTGGCCGGCAACAAAACCCTTATTCCGCAGCTTCAGCCTGAATGAACCCGCCTGACTGACGATGCCAGAACCGGGCATATAGCCCACCCTGGTCCAACAACGCGTCATGTGTGCCGGTTTCCACGATACGCCCTTGGTCCAGGACAATAATCCGGTCCATCTCGCTGAGTGTGGACAGACGGTGCGCGATAGCCAGAACCGTCTTGCCTTGCATCACCCGATGCAAAGCCGTCTGGATCGAGGCCTCAACCTCGGAATCCAGTGCCGAGGTTGCCTCATCCAGCACCAATATAGGCGCATCCTTCAAAATGGCGCGCGCCAGCGCAATCCGCTGTCGCTGGCCACCGCTAAGCTTCACTCCGCGCTCGCCCAGATGTGCTTCATAGCCGGTGCGGCCGTGGGCATCCTGAAGGCTGAGGATGAATTCATGCGCCTCGGCCTTTTTGGCAGCATCGATCATTTCCTCTTCCGAGGCGTCTGGGCGACCGTAAAGAATATTCTCCCGCGCCGACCGATTGAACATCGCGGTTTCCTGCGTGACCATGCCGATCTGACGGCGCAAGCTGTCCTGCGTTACTCCGGATACGTCCTGACCATCTATCAAGATCGTGCCCTTTTCACCGTCGTACAAGCGCAACAGCAGCGAAACCAAGGTTGATTTCCCTGCCCCCGAAGCGCCGACAATGCCCAGTTTCTCACCGGGGTGCACGGTCATGTTCAGGCCTGATACACCGCCAACATCCCGACCGTAGGCAAAGCTGACATGGTCAAAGGTGATCTGGCCTTCGGGCACGGACAACTCCGCCGCGCCCGTTTGATCCTCGACCCGTTCGCGCTTGGCCAGCGTATTCATGCCGTTCTCGATCTCGCCAACATTGGCGTATAGACCCATGAGGGTGAAACTGACCCAGCCAGTCATCTGGGCAATGCGGATCGAAATGGCACCCGCGGCCACAATGTCACCGGCTGTCGCGGACCCCGCTTGCCACAGCCACAGCGTTGCACCTATCAGCAAAACCGGCAGAACCCCGGCCAACAGCATCAAGATAAAGCGGAAACTGGCCGAAAGGCTACCGAACGCCAACATCTTTTCACGCAGATCAACCATGGAATTCCGCGCGGCATGATCTTCGAATTCCGAATGGGCGAACAGTTTAACGGTTTTGATATTGGTGATCGTGTCGACGACTTGCCCAGACACCATCGCGCGAGCGCCTGCCCGCGCCGCTGAGCGTTTACGGATGCGCGGCAGATACCAACGGACAAGCAGGAAATACACAACCAGCCAAGCCGCAAATGGCAACATAACCAACGGATGAATAGACCCTAACAAAAGCAATGAGCCCGCCAGCGAAGCCAAGGCAAACACGATCGCACTGATAGTCTCGGATACCACCGACGCCATCGCGTTGGATGTTTGCATCTGCTTCTGCGCGATCCGCCCTGCAAAATCGTCGTCAAAATAGGTGACCGACTGGCCCAGCGTCCACCGGTTCAGCTTGGCCAGAACCAACGGCGTGATATTGGGCATGACGATATAGTTGTTGGTCAACGACGAAAGCCCGAACAGGGCTGGCCGCAGCAGCATGAAAAATGCAACGACCCCAAGGATCATCCAGACGTTACTGGCGGTCAAAAAGTTCTCAGGCCCGCTAGTGGTTGCTGCGTCAATGACCAGACCCAGCATCCACGCAGTGCCCGCCTCCATCGCACCCGCGGTGGCCGAGAAAAAGGCCGCGACGAATATCATTGGCCATGCACCCGACAGGCACCAGCGAATGAACGCCCCCAGCGTTTGCGGCGGGGGCGTTTCGATGTTCTTGAACGGGTTTATGAGGTCGGCAATCCTCATTCAGCGGCCTCCGGGTTCAGGAAGCCCCCAGATTGCCGTGCCCAGAACTGGGCGTAAAGCCCACCTTGCGCCAGCAGTTCTGAATGCCCGCCCTGTTCAACGATCCGACCACCATCCATGACCAGAATACGGTCCATCTGCGCGATGGTGCTCAGCCGGTGGGCAATGGCGATCACGGTTTTTCCTTGCATCATACCGTAGAGAGTTTCCTGAATTGACGCTTCGACCTCGGAATCTAGAGCGGATGTCGCCTCGTCCAACAGCAAAATGGGTGCGTCCTTCAGGATCACCCGCGCCAGCGTCACGCGCTGCCGCTGACCGCCGGACAGTTTCACACCCCGCTCGCCCACATGCGCATCATACCCCGTGCGCCCTTCTGGGTCTTGCAGATCAAGGATGAACTCATGCGCCTCAGCCTGTTTGGCGGCGGCAATCATCTGTTCTTCGGTGGCATCGGGGCGACCATAGAGGATGTTGTCACGCACCGACCGATGCAACAGGGCGCTGTCCTGCTGAACCATACCGATATGGCTGCGCAAACTGTCCTGCGTGACCCTGGAAATGTCCTGATCGTCAATCAGGATCGCGCCCTGTTCAACGTCGTAAAACCGCAAAAGCAATTTAACTAGGGTCGATTTTCCCGCACCGGACCGCCCGATCAGACCGATCTTTTCGCCCGGATTGAGGGTCAGATTGATGTGATCCAGCCCGCCGGTCTTGCGACCGTAATGGTGTGACAGATCACGGATGTCGATCTGACCCTTGCTCAGCTGCAATGGTTTGGCATTCGGCACATCCAACAGGTCAACGGGCTGGGCAATGGTCTGCATGCCTTCGGCCACGACACCAAGCTGACGGAAGAAGCTGGTCAGCGCCCACATGATCCATCCGGTCATCGCATTCAGTCGCAGGGTCAAAGCAGTCGCCGCCGCAACGACACCCACAGATGCACTCCCTTGCATCCACAGGGAAATGGCCCAACCAACCACGCCGACGATCAGCAAACCGTTCAGCGCGACCAGAACCGCATCCATTACGGTGAAAATCCGCATTTCGACCTGAAAGGTGCGACGCGTTTCCTCGATGGCTTCGCGGGCATAGTCCAACTCTTGTTCGTTGTGGGCGAACATCTTGACCGAGTGGATGTTGGTATAGCTGTCCACCACCCGACCCGTCACGGCCGAGCGCGCATCGGACGCAGCTTGAGACGCAGGACCCACCCTTTTCACCGTCCAGCGCACCAGAATAGCGTAAAGCGCAAACCAGATCAGAAGTGGCAACAGCAACCGTGGATCCGCCGCCATCAACAGGATCGCAGCGCCAATCAGATAGGCGATAGAAAATGAAATGGCGTCAAACACCTGAAACACGGCCTCGCCTGCGGCAGGCGGCGTCTGCATGATCCGATTGGCAATGCGTCCGGCAAAATCATTCTCGAACCAACCGACGGATTGGCGCAGCACATGCTTGTGGGCACGCCAGCGGATCAGGGTGCCAAAGTTCGGCAGGATCGTGTTGTTTAACAACAGCACATCCACGACATGCAGCATCGGGCGCAGCAGCAGCACAAACGCCGCGACCAGGATAAATTCGGTGCCGTGGTTCTGCCAGACCTCGGCCGGAGGGCCCGACAGCAGGTCAACCACTCGGCCCATGTAGTAAATCAGGCCAACTTCGACTGCCGCAACAACGACAGAGATTAAACCAGCCCAGAAGAACACCCGCATGAACGGCTGCGAGTAGTCCAGCATGAATGGCCACAACCGCGTCGGCGGCGTGTCGGTTTCCTTGTAGGCAACAAAAGGGTCAACGAGGTTTTCGAAATAGCGAAACATGGAGAGTGCTCCGGTTGAGCAAAAAGTAAGTCATGCGAAGAAAGATGGCGCCAGAACACCACCCCTACGGGTCAAAGTGTTCCAGCCTTAGCTGTCCCAGATCCCGTAATACATTCGCATCCCTCCATTCATGTGACAGGGGCAAATAATCATAAACTCTTTTACTTGTCATCCCCTTTTGAGACTTCCTTTATCCACCAAGCAGATCTTCGCGGCCCAGTGTGAACCCCGAGGCGATCCACTTCGCCTCAAGATCGGCCAGTTTCTTGCCCAGCGCAGGACCGGTGAACTCGGGGATCAGATCGGTTGCCTTAATCGGGAAGGTCGCGCCCGCACCAACGTGGAGATCGTGCGTTATTGAGTCTAACCAAGGCATTTCCAAAAAAGCACATCGCAACAGCGCTTCGTGCAGCCCGTCTGTTTCACCGTACCGAAATCCCAATTCGGCAAAGCTGGCCGGGCTGGACGCCTCATCCCGCATTCGGGTCAGGCGCTGCAATTGTGCGCGGCTCAGGCGCAGGGTTTTTGCGACTTCCGGCGGTGCAATCGCCGCCAGTCGCCGCACCGGTTCCGGATCAGCGCCTGCCTGCTGTTCCAATGCAATCAACGGGGCCAATGCACGATCATCAGCACCCGGCAATAGTTGCACCAGTACTCCGGCGCTGCGCATTGCGGCGACGGACGGCGCGGGGTCTGGTGCGCCCAGAAGCTTTAAAAGCTCAGCACCCACGCGTTCGCGGGACAAGCCGGCCAGACCGTCCAGGTTGGACGCAATGGCGGCCAGAGCGTCGGGATCGAACCCTGCCTCGACATCGCCATACCAGGCGTGAAACCGGAAATAGCGCAGCGAACGCAGATAATCCTCGCGAATGCGGTTCGCGGCAGTGCCGATGAACCGGACGCGGCGCGCTTGCAGGTCTGGCAAACCGTTTAGAGGGTCCAAAATTGTCCCGTCGGGCCGTGCATACATCGCGTTCATCGTGAAATCGCGACGTGCGGCATCCTCTTCGACCTTGTCCGAAAAGGCGACGACGGCGCGACGGCCATCCGTTTCAACATCACGGCGAAAGGTAGTGATCTCATGCGGGATACCCTGACTAACCACGGTGATTGTGCCGTGATCAATCCCTGTGGGTATGGCCTTAAGCCCTGCTTTCTGCGCCAGCTCTACCACTGTGTCGGGCCGCGCATTTGTGGCGATGTCGATATCCGATACCGGAGCGCCTAACAGCGCGTTGCGCACACATCCACCCACAAACAAGGCTTGGTATCCGGCATCGGTCAGGGCAGCACAAACCCGTTGCGTTGCAGGTTCCGTCACCCAGTCTTCTGAAATTTGCGTCATTCGTTGATCCGTGATGCCAATCCCCGCAGAATTCGGGCTGTTGCGCCCCAGATGTAATAAGGGCCGAATGGTACCGTGAAGTAAAACCGCCTTTGTCCCCGCCAGCGGCGCGATTCAACGATATAATTCGCGGGGTTGAGCACATGTGCAAGCGGAACCGAAAACACCTCTGCCACTTCGCCCGGTTCCGGTACCGGTTGGAAGGGTTCCCGCAGGATCGCCACCACAGGTGTGACCGTGAATGAGGTCACTGTTTCATGCGTCGGTAAGTGGCCGAGAATTTCCGGCATTTCCTGCGGCAGGCCAATTTCTTCGCGCGCCTCACGCAGTGCGGTGGCGGTTACGTCCGCATCGCCGTTATCCTGCTTGCCGCCTGGAAACGCTATCTGCCCCGGGTGATGCTTAAGCGCCGAGGATCGCTTGGTCAAAATCAAGCGCGGGGTGCCATCTGCTACTGAAATCGGAACCAAAACGCCGGCAGGGCGCAGTTTGCGACCCTCAGGCAGAGCAAAATCGGGATTCAGGTCAAAATCACTGGACCCGTTGCCGGGGCGGCGCAAGGCCGCCCGCAGCTGATCTGTTGGATCAGGCGTTGTCAGCATCAAATCCGACCGTGGCAGGATCCAGCACATAATGTGCACCGCAGAACTGACAATCAGCCGTCACGTCGCCTTCGGGCGTGGTCATCTTTTCGATGTCCTTGGCCGAATAGATCGACAGACTCTGGCGAACACGGTCTTCTGAGCAGGTACAGCCGAATTGCACTGACTGCGCATCGTATACCCGCGGCTGTTCCTCGTGAAACAGCCGAACCAACAGATCCGTAGGTGCAATCGACGGGCCGATCAGTTCCAAATCGTCGACCGTATCCAGCAGGATGTTGACGCGGCCCCAGTTTTCACCTTCTTCACCATCGACAAGGTCATCTGCTGTCAGGATGTTCCCGTCGCCCTCGCTTGATGCGACGAAAGGCGAAGCCTTGGGCATGTGCTGCAGCATGACACCACCAGCGCGCCAATGTTCACCAACGCCTGGTTCGGTCGATTTGCCAAAGCTCAGCGAAAACCGGGTCGGCAACTGTTCTGATTGGGCAAAATACGCCTCGGCACAGGCACTCAGCGAACCACCGGCCAAAGGGGTAATCCCCTGATACGGCTGGGTCCCCTCACCCTGGTCGATCATGATGGCAAAATACCCCTCGCCCACTTGATCAAAGGGCGCACCATCAGTCAGACGGTCGCGGTCAAAGCTGGCATAGGCGCGAATGCGGGCCGACTCCCCCTCTTGCTGAGGCGCATAATAGTCGGTCGCAATCATGCGCACCGGACCTTTAGACTGAACCTGCAGGGACAGCTTCCAGCGCAGCGCAACAGTCTGGCCGATCAATGCGGTCAGCAGGGCCATCTCGGCCACCAGCGCCTCGACCTTTTCGGGATAGTCATGCTGGCTCAGGATGCCATCAAGCACACCATCCAGACGGGCCACGCGGCCGCGCATATCCGATACATCAAGTTGAAAGGGCAGGACGGTGTCGTCCCACGCGATTTTTGTTCCAAGAGACATGGGGTTTCCTTAAACGCCACAGGTTGGCATACCGCCAGCATATAGGTCGAACTATTCGGGTTTTAAGGGGCCATACATGATCAGACGGTTTGGTGAAACCCCTCAGGCCGGGCGAACATATACACGCCGGGTGGGTGTTTATGCGTTGCTGCCCCGTGGCCGCAGCCTTTTGCTGACCTGTCAGACAGAACCCGGACCCGATCTGCAATTGCCCGGCGGCGGAATTGATCCGGGCGAATCACCCATCACTGCCCTGCACCGAGAAGTGTTCGAAGAAACCGGCTGGTTGATCGCGTTGCCCCGCCGCATCGGCGCTTTTCGTCGGTTCACTTATATGCCCGAATACGATTTGTGGGCCGAAAAGCTGTGCCATATCTATCGCGCGCGCCCGATCCGGCGCATGGGTCCACCGTCTGAGCCGTTCCATGAAGCCATATGGATGGACACCGCCGATGCGGTTCAATTGCTGGGCAATGACGGAGATCGCCACTTTGCCGCGCTGCATGAACAGCGGCTTTAGTGTCCGTTGTATTCAAAGAAAACAGCCGAAACATCATCATCCATACCTCGGCCAGGTGCCATCGCCTGCGTCAGCCGCCAGAACATATCGTCCAGAAATTCCGTTCCGTTCCGATCCGGCCCGCAATCCAGCGCCATCTGTCGCAAACCATCCTCGTCCAGCAGGCCACCGTCGACGAGACTGCATTCTGTGAACCCATCGGAATACAGCAGTAGCCGGTCGCCAGGTTGCATGTAGAACTCGGTCCGCTGAAAAGCGGCGTCCGGTAGCAATCCGATAGGTAACCCGCCCTCGCCCAGAAATTCTGTTCTGCCGTCCTGACATAACAACAGGGGATGAGGGTGCCCGGCCTGCACCATTTTCACATGCCCGTTGCGCAAGTCTACGATGGCATAGACCATCGTGAAGTACTCTTCGATCCCCGTATCCGCCATCAGTCGCGAGTTCAGGGTTTCGGCTACTTCTTCCGGCGGTAGCAGAGCATAAAAATTGTCGAACCGCCGCGCCATCGCCACGTTCTGGTCAAAATGATTGCTGGACAGATAGCCTCCCAAGCGTGCAGTCATCATCGCAGACGTGATGCCATGCCCGGACACATCGATACTATAGAACCCAAGCCTGTTCACACCCGGAGAGAACATCCCCACCAGATCGCCGCCGATATGACCGCAGGGTTTCAGCAACATGCTGACCCGGGACTTGCCGAAATCGCGCGTCAGCTCGGGCACCAGCGATTCCTGTATCTTGCGTGCTTGGATCAGGTCCTTGTCGATCGCGTCATGGGCGACGCGCAGTTCTTCAAGCGCGGTTTCGATCATTTGGTTTTTCTTGGACAATTCGCGCTGCATATCCAGAATACGCGCACCGGCTGATATACGCGCCCGCAGTTCATCCGCCTCAAGCGGTTTGATCAGAAAATCATCCGCACCGGCATCCAGACCGCGCGCCACTTCTTGCTTTTCGCTTTTGGAGGTCAGAAGGATGAAATAGCTGTATTGCTTGTTGTCCAAGGCGCGGAACGCCTTGCAGAAATCCAGCCCGCTCATCCCCGGCATAACCCAATCGCTGAGTACAAGATCCGGCGGGTCCGCCGCGCACATTTCAATCGCAACGTCGCCGCTATCGGCCTCAAGCACGTCGAAGCCCCATTTTTTGAGCGAGGCGACCAGAATACGGCGCTGCAGGCGGCTGTCATCGACCACAAGCACCTTTTGGATCACACCAAAATCCAGATCTGATCCACTGTCTGCCTGACTGACCTTTGTCACCTTAACCCTCTACCCAGCGGCGCTTATCGGAATGGGAAGACCCTATCGCGCCGCAGTTTAACAATGGGTGAAAGCTGAAATTCATTCCGCTTAACCTGCTCTTTACAGGTTCCGCGGTACCAAATCCCCGGGCAGATAAAGCGAGGATGGCATGATCAACTGGTCCAGGGTCCGGCAACTAAGGGACGAGGTTGGTGCCAGTGAGTTTGATGAAGTGGTGCAGATCTTCCTTGATGAGGTGAACGAAGCCCTTACCCGGCTGCGGAACGACACCGTCCGCACAGAGTTTGAACAAAACCTGCATTTCGTAAAAGGCAGCGCCTTGAGCCTTGGGTTCGAGGCTTTGGCCAAGCTGTGTCAGGATGGGGAACGACAATCGGCGCAAGGGGACAGCCAGGCGGTCGACTTTGCCAATATCCTCAGTGTATTCGAACGCTCTGCCATAGAATTCAAGGCAGGGTTGGGTGACCTTTAACGGCCAAGGTCATATATGCGCCCCTCAAGCTCCAGGTTTTCACGGCAAACGGGATTTCTTGAAGTTGAATTCCAATCCTCAATCCTGAGTTAAAGTTCGATCCCCCATCTTTTTTAGGGTCCGCAACGCCTCGTGTCAGTACAACTCCACGCAGTCTTGCATACTGCAGCTCTCTGTTCGTGCGTCCTAGGTGGCGCAAACCTTGGCGTTCATTCCTGCCCGCAACAGTGCATTTTCTACCGGTTGTCAAAGCTCTAGTGAACGTCGAACAAAGAAGGAAACGGATCTGAGGGTATTCTAATAATGCATGTCAGTTCCGGTTAGGCTTTCCGTGATAACCCCAAGCTGGCAGCGATAGTTTTTGCCGCTGCCAGAAAACTGTACTCCTGCACGACGTGTTGCGCGAAATCTGTGCGCTTGCGACGTTTTGCAGCCGATTCCGTTTTTGCCTGTGTGATTAGATCCGTCAAAGGCGTGTCTTCATCAAACATGTATATGAACTCCTCGAACCCTTCAGGCAGGCCTTTAATTCTGTCTGAAATCAGAGGGACTGCGCAGGCAAGAACATCAAATATCCGGTTGGATATCAGACCATTCTCAAGCATTGTGGGGCGGTGATCGTTCAGGACGACGCCCGCGGATCGATATAGTTCACCCAACTGGAGGTTCGAAATGCTTGCAGCACGAAGGCGATCAGCGTTTAATTTCCGATCCCACCTGTCTCCATAGACGTCGACTGGCAAATCCTCGGTCAACGCTTTCTGAATGACGGGTCGAACTTCCCATCTGCGGTAGTTGTTTCCGACAAACAGCGTAGGACCATCATAGTCGCGCTCGCCCGGGTAGAAAATACGATGATCCGTTGCCTGAAAAAGAACGGAATCCTGTGGGCGGACTTTGATTCCCTCGAAAAAGAGACGCGATGCGAAGAAGTTGGCTGTATGATTGTCGGCCTCTTTTGAAACCTCGCTCTGAATCATCTCGCTGATTAGCCAACTGGCAGAGCCCCGTTTTGCTTCATACGGATATTTCAACTTACCGCGAATCAAAACGGCCGCTTCGTCGGCGTTAGATTTTGATGACCACTCGTTGTGATCATCTACCCGCGCAGGAAGACCAATGTTGGAAAAAGCGTCAGCAAGGCTGTGTGCATATATTTTTTCCCCCCAACTGTGCTGCTTGCCTTCTTGATAGGGTGATTTCACAGCAATCAGGACCGGGTCAGTTCTGCGCGATGTTGAGGATCTTTTTTTTTTGCCGGGGCAGATTTGACGGCACGCATGAAAGAACGCTCAAGCTGTGTGAAACGATCATATTCGTCATTCGTCAGCGTCAAACCAATACCTTCCAATACCATTCTTGCGGTGCCAAAAATTCTTGCTTGATCGTATGAAATCTTGGGCGATCCATGCATCAGGACCTGCCTGACACCGCGCGCGATCACCCACCCCAACGGAATGTCTTGTTCTGCCCGCCATTCAACATCAATTTGCTTTAGCCCGGTGGGGGTTCTGATGAAATTGAATGGTGTTGCGTCCACATAAGAACCGTCGATGGTCCAGTCTTCACTTGAGTTGCTATCCGCTGTTTGCGTGCACTCGGCTTTCAGATGCTCTGCCCAAGGCACAAAACTCCGCCAAAGACGGACGGGACGCGGGGTTCGGTGCATCTGGCGGATAATCTGGCCACCCTCGCTGGCGCCTGAAACATATGGCGCGGAAGAAGTGTCGTGACAAATGGTGTAAGGACCGACGTCAATTTTCCTGTCCGGCCCTGAGATCGCTGTCGTTTTTTGAACGGATATCTGACCACTGAGGGGCACAAATGCGGTCTCGCAAGTAAATGCCAGGTGCCGTTTTCCGATGTTATGCGTGAACGCAAGTTTCGCGGCGTGTTTGAATTTCCGAGAGCTTGCAACGATCAGAAACGAGTTGGCGAACTCACCAAGAAGCCCGGCCTTGTTTAGAGTAGAGATGGCAAGACCGTCTGCGAATGCTGGCTCCCACTTTCGGCTGTAGTCGCGTGAACGGGTGCCCAGAAGCAGATCAGAGGAATTGAAGTCAGAAGCAGTAAGGCCTGCCTCGGTAAGCAAAGTTTCACAGACTTTGTAATCTGGAAAAGCGTATTGGAATTCTTGATGTTCAAAACCTCTGTCAGACAGTAGATTCGCTATTTCCCGCTTACTGAATGTTTCAGCTGAGCCCCCATCATACAAATCGTGGATTCCGTAGTAAGGGCTTCCCACGTGATCTTCTGACGCCCCGTTCCAGTACTTCAAACCAAGCTTGTTCTCGATCGCGATGACCATTTTACCGCCAGACTTTAGGTGCCGCTTGGCCACTTCCAAATAAGAACCGAACGGGTCATTCTGGTCACCAAACAACGGCGCATATTCCAGCACGCCAACAAAGAGGACCCAATCGAATTTTTTGTCGGACTGAAATTTGGTGAAATTGTCGACATAAAACTCGGCGTTCGGCAGGTCTTCGCAACGTTTTGATGCGGTTCGTGCACGCGAAACCGTTCCTTCGACGGACGTTAGATCCACGCCCTGCTCTGCCAGATACCTGGAAATGGCACCGCAACCGCAACCTAACTCCAGCACCGACTGGTTTTTCTTGAAGTCCAAGCCTTTGAGCACAAAGTGACGCTTGGACGAGAAATGGTATTCCGAAGCCCAATCCGTGATCAATGCGTCGATCTCAGATGAATTTACGGATCGATCCTTGCAGCTTGATACACCATTAAAGAGTCTGTCCTCCTTCGCGACACCATCCGAATAGAGGATGTCTGCGGAATCGTTGCGAACCCAAATGTTGTGTTCGGCATCTTGTACGTATGTCATTTTGATCAAGCTATCTGAGGATGTTGGTGGCTGTACACTATCCGGCAACCGGAGCTGTCTCTAGAGGGAATTTGGACAAAAGCGTTCCCATCCTGTTGACCTGCACCCACGCTGCCGAGCGAACGACGACGCCACAAGCAGGCCCGTGATCCAGCAGCCGTCGAGTTTGCACTCGTCAGATCACAAACTGCGCCAGCGTTTCGTCTTCGGTGATATCGGTATAGGTAAAGCCCGCATCATCAAGATGTGCGAACAGGCGCACAAAATTCTCAGGCTTTCGCGTTTCGATACCGATCAGGACAGATCCGAAATTGCGGGCCGATTTTTTCATGTACTCAAAGCGGGCAATATCGTCCTCAGGACCTAGAATGCCCAGAAATTCCTTCAACGCGCCTGGACGTTGTGGCAGGCGGAGGATGAAGTACTTTTTGACGCCCAAATACCGCTGCGCCCGCTCCTTGACCTCGGGCAAGCGTTCGAAATCGAAATTGCCGCCCGAGGTGACGCACACCACGGTCTTGCCGCGAATGAAGCTTTGCACGTCGCCCACGGCCTCAACCGCCAGGGCCCCCGCTGGTTCCAGAACGATGCCCTCGACGTTCAGCATTTCTATCATGGTGGTACAGATGCGGTCTTCTGACAGAACCAAAACGTCGGACAGGTGGCGGGATTTCAACAGCTCAAACGGTTTTTCACCGATCCGGCCCACCGCCGCACCGTCGACAAATGTATCCACGTGATCCAGAGCCACCGGATGACCCGCCGCCAATGCAGCACGCAGACAGGCGCCACCGGCCGGTTCCACGAACAAACAATGGGTGCGATCCCCGAACCATGTGGCCACGCCAGACGACATGCCACCACCACCCACTGGCAAGATGACATGATCGGGAACCTGTCCAAGCTGTTCCTCAATCTCAACCGCTAAGGAAGCCTGACCTTCGATCACATCCTCATCATCAAAGGGCGACAGAAAGTATCCACCTTGCTGGGCGCACCAGTCTTGCGCGGCGGCCAGCGTGTCGTCGAAATAGTCTCCGGTCAGGTGGACCTCGATATTGTCGCCACCGAAAATCCGGGTCTTCTGGATTTTCTGCTGCGGCGTGGTCACAGGCATGAAAATGACACCGCGCACGTTCAGATGTTTGCACATATAGGCAACACCCTGCGCATGATTGCCCGCACTGGCGCAGACGAACAGATCCTGCCCTTGCTGCTTGCGCATGGCATTGAACGCGCCGCGGATCTTGTAAGACCGCACCGGGCTGAGATCCTCACGCTTAAGCCAGATATCGGCGCCATAGCGGTCGGACAGATGGGCATTCCGTTGCAACGGTGTTGCCGGAAAAACAGAACGCATCACCTGTTCGGCAGCGCGGGCGCGGGTCACGAAATCGGTCATGAACGCTTCACTGGCTTATCCCGACAAAAAGGGCAAGGAATACATATGTGTACGGGCGCGATCAGGTGAGTTCCCGCTTTTCGATGAAGATTCCGTACATGGTTGTCAGGATGCTGACGTTGATCATCGGCAAAACCAAGGTTCCAAAGAACACCGTCAACAAGATCCCCAGCACCGGAATGATCGCCAGAGCTGTGAAAACAAGCTGCACAAGAAACTGGAACAGGAACGAAACAACAAGCAGTACCAATATCGATCCTGCGATATCTCTCGTGCTGTTCCAAGCTTCACCGAGTGTGATTGGATCCCCAATAGCGGCTGCAGGCAGGATGATCGACACACGGTAGAAGCACACGATCAGAAAGACCATGTAAACCAAGAACACGATGATCGACAAACCTGCGACGCTTTCCCCAAGCAATGCAAAGACCAGCCCCATCGGCATCGACGCGATCACCATCAGTATTCCCAACATCAAGACACGTCCCAGATAGGCGAGAATTCTATCGAACCGAAAGGTTGGGAAGATACCAGTGGGATATTCTTCGAGCAGGATATAGCGGTGCCAAGAGACCGCGATCCAGAAGATTGTGACAAAAAGCACGGCGATCAGGCCAAAAACGAATAGAAAAATACCGCCCACCGACGCTCCCGGTGGCAATTCTCCTGCGCCTTCGTCAAAAGCTTCCAACGGAATGCCTGACACCATGAACAGCGCTACGATCAGCGCTGTTGCGATCAAGGCGGGACCTACAGTGATCTGCAGCACCTGTTTGATATTTCCAAATACCATCCGCACGGAATGGACAAAAATCTGCCAACCCAACATCGTTGAACCGCCCTCTCAACCAATCCTTGTTCTCTATCCGACCGTTTCACCCCAATTCAGACCCTGCGTCAACGCAGATAACTTGCCCCCGCTCACAAAACCCGTTAGGGGCCAATCGTCTTATGAATAAGGGGAAGTCAGATGTCCGCGCCCAAGAAAGTTGTTCTGGCCTATTCCGGTGGCCTTGATACTTCGATCATCCTGAAATGGCTGCAGACCGAGTATGGTTGTGAGGTCGTAACCTTCACTGCCGATCTGGGTCAGGGTGAGGAACTTGAGCCAGCGCGCCAAAAGGCCGAGATGCTGGGAATCAAGCCCGAGAATATCTTTATTGAGGATGTCCGAGAAGAATTCGTCCGCGATTTTGTCTTCCCCATGTTCCGCGCCAATGCGCAGTATGAGGGCCTGTATCTGCTGGGCACCTCGATCGCGCGCCCGCTGATCTCGAAACGTCTGGTTGAGATTGCCGAAGCCACCGGTGCCGACGCGGTGGCCCACGGCGCGACCGGCAAGGGCAACGATCAGGTGCGGTTCGAACTGGCGGCTTACGCGCTGAACCCCGACATCAAGGTGATCGCACCCTGGCGCGAATGGGACCTGACCAGCCGCACCAAGCTGCTGGAATTTGCCGAAGCGAACCAGATCCCGATCGCCAAGGACAAACGCGGCGAGGCACCCTTCTCGGTTGATGCCAACCTGCTGCACACTTCGTCCGAGGGTAAGGTTCTGGAAGACCCTGCCGATATGGCGCCCGACTATGTCTATCAGCGCACGGTTCACCCCGAGGACGCGCCGAACGAGCCCGAATTCATCGAGATCGGCTTTGAAAAAGGCGACGCGGTCAGCATCAATGGCAAAGCGATGAGCCCCGCAGCCATTCTGACCAAGCTGAACGAATATGGCGGCAAACACGGCATCGGGCGTCTGGATCTGGTCGAGGGTCGCTTTGTTGGCATGAAATCGCGCGGCATCTATGAAACGCCTGGCGGCACCGTCCTGCTGGAAGCACACCGTGGCATCGAATCCATCACTATGGACCGTGGCGCGATGCACCTGAAAGACCAGTTGATGCCCCAATATGCGGAAGCAATCTATAACGGCTTCTGGTACTCACCCGAACGCGAAATGCTGCAAGCCGCGATCGACAAGTCGCAGGAACACGTCACCGGTACCGTCCGCGTCAAACTGTACAAAGGTCTGGCCTCGACCGTTGGCCGCTGGTCGGATCACTCGCTGTATTCTGAGGAACACGTGACCTTTGAAGACGATGCCGGGGCATATGATCAGAAAGACGCAGCCGGATTTATCCAGTTGAACGCCCTGCGCCTGAAATTGCTGGCCGCGCGCGAAAAGCGTCTGTCCAAGTAAGTCGCGCCATTGTTGGATGATGAACCCGGTGTCCAAGAAGGCGCCGGGTTTTTCTTTGTCTCCACTGGCCAGTCAGTTCCAGTGGCGTCACCCTTGCCTGTTTCGCCCGTTTTTCTTTACGCAAGGGTCAACAGGGAAAGGGTAGACTATGCTTCAGGACATCGCCGACGGGATTCAAAATGGTTTGAAAGACAAGACGTTTGAAGGCTCTCTCAAGTTCGATTGCGGTGATGACGGGGTGATCGTGCTGATCGACAATCAGGCGACGACGCAAGATCAGGATGCAGACTGCACAATTCGAATTTCACAGGAAAACCTGACCAAACTGCTGACCGGCAAGCTGAACCCAATGACCGGCGTGGCATTGGGCAAGCTCAAGATCTCGGGCAATATGGGTGTGGCAATGAAACTGGGACAGTTGCTGGGGTAAGCGCCGATAAACTCGCCTCACCAGCGCGTGACAAACCATGTCAGCGGATTGCAACGGCAGAAAAGTAGGGGCAGCCTGATCTCAGAAGGAGATCTGCCATGACCCGGACCACATACCTCTGTTTCGTTAAACCGTCGCTTCTGTTTGTCCTGATCACACTGGCCGCGATGCTGCGCGCCCTGCCCGCACCAGCTGCCGGCACCGAAACCCTGACCGTCGCCGGAGGGTGTTTCTGGTGCGTTGAATCCGATTTTGAATCGGTTCCCGGCGTGATTGGCGCCGTATCCGGCTTTACCGGCGGTAAGACAGCCAATCCGACTTATGACCAAGTGACGAAAGGTGGCACCGGCCATTACGAGGCTGTTCAGATCACCTTCGACTCTGCGCGGGTTTCCCGTGAAACGCTGCTGAGCATGTTCTTCCGTTCCGTTGATCCAACCGATGCAGGCGGCCAGTTCTGTGATCGCGGCAACAGCTATCGCACTGCTGTATTTGTCTCTAACACAGGCGAAAAGGCGTTAGCGCAGAAAGCCAAAGCCAATGCGCAGCAAGCGCTGGGTCAAACCGTAGTCACGCCCATCTTGAATGCGGGCACCTTTTACCCGGCCGAGGCTTACCATCAGGATTACTACAAGGGCGACAAGCTGGTGCTCACCCGCTTTGGTCCGAAACGCCAGAAAAACGCATACAAAGCCTACCGCAAAGCCTGCGGTCGGGATGCGCGCGTCAAACAGCTCTGGGGTAGCAATGCACCTTTCGCCGGGTCCTAACGGAACCGGGCTTCCAGCACCTCTTTGAGGTCGGGAATAACATCCGCCGTGCCGTGCCGCGTGACCATCAGGGCCGCGGCACGATTTGCTTGTGCAATCGCCTGCGGCATCGGCAACCCGCGGTCCATTCCGGCCAGAACGTAACCGGTGAAGGTATCCCCTGCGCCGGTCGTGTCCACGGCTTTCACCTTGTGTGCCGAGATCTCAAGCACGTCGCCATCTTTGGGTAGGTAGCGCGCGCCCTTAGACCCCAACGTGACCAGTACATGCTTAACAGGCAATTCAGCGACGGATTGGCCCGTACTTTCGCGCAGCTGTTCTGCTTCGACCTCATTCAGGATCAGGAAATCCAGATAAGGCAGCACCGCCTGCACGGCATCAGCCTGAAACGGCGCGGCGGCATAGCAGACGGTCAGTCCAAGATCACGGCCCATGCGGGCGGCCTCGACCTGCGCGTTGGTCTCGTTCTGCATGACCAGCAGATCACCGGGACCAGCCTGCGATAAGGCCTGTCCCAGCTGATCCTGCTCGATGGCGTGGTTCGCGCCGGGATACAGAATGATCTGGTTCTCACCCTGCTCGTCCACCGCAATGATCGCGTGACCTGTGGGCACGTCGACCTCGGCAATGAACCGGGTGTCGACGCCATATTCGGTCATGCGATCCAAGGCCCAGCGCCCGTCCGGCCCAATTCCACCGATATGCGCCACGCGCGATCCGGCACGCGCCGCTGCAACGGACATGTTGGCCCCTTTGCCACCCAGAAACCGCTCCAAGTTCGAAGCGGCCAGGGTTTCACCGGCAGTGGGCAGATGCGGCAGGGCATAGACCATGTCCGCATTGATCGAGCCTAGGTTCCAGATCGTCACGGTTTATCCAATATCGCAAGAGGCCAGAATGGCCATGTTCAGAATGTCATTTGCTGTCGAGCCAGTCGAACAGATCTGAATCGGCTTATCGACACCGGTCAGGATAGGGCCAATGACGTTCGCGCCACCCATCTCTTGCATCAGCTTGGTCGAGATCGAGGCCGAATGCCGTGCTGGAACAATCAGGATATTCGCCGGGCCCGTCAGACGCGAGAAGGGATAGGCCTCTTGCTGTTCCACGTTCAGCGCCACATCCACGGTCATCTCGCCATCATATTCGAAATCGACGCCGCGCTTATCCAGAATCTCAGGCGCTACGTGCATTTTCTCAGCCCGTTCAGATACCGGATAGCCGAAGGTGGAAAAGCTGACAAAGGCAACGCGTGGGTCCAGCCCCAAATGCCGCGCGACTGAGGCCGAGCGTTCGGCGATATTGGCCAGATCATGCTCATCCGGCCATTCATGGACCAGCGTGTCACCAATCAGAACGATCTTACCCTTGTGCAACAGCGCCGTTACACCAACGGCCCCATGTTCGGCATCAGCGTCAAACACATGATTGATGCGTTCCAGCACATGTGCCGATTTCCGCGTTGCACCGGTGACCATGCCATCGGCGTGGCCATGTGCCAGCATCAAGCAAGAGAACACATGGCGGTCTCGCGCGGCCAGACGATGGATATCCTTGCGATCAAAGCCACTGCGCTGCAGACGCTTGTAAAGAAAATCCTTATAGGCTTCGAGATGTGTGGTTGTGGAGGCGTTAATCACCTCCAGCTCGCGCACCGCGTCCTCCAGGCCGGCGGCTTCCAGCTTTTCCTTCACATCGTCAGGGCGACCAACAACAAGCGCCTTGCCAAAACCCGATCGCTGATACATCACCGCCGCGCGCAAGACGCGTGGATCGTCGCCTTCGGCAAAGATCATCCGGCTTTGCGCCTGACGTGCACGGGCGTTCAGGCCGCGCAGGATGCTGGCGGTCGGGTCCATGCGGGATTTCAGGCTCAGCTCATAGGCGTCCATGTCAATGATCGGGCGGCGGGCTGCTCCGGTGTCCATCCCGGCCCTTGCCACGGCGGGCGGAATACGGTGGATCAGGCGTGGGTCGAACGGCGTCGGGATAATGTAATCCCGGCCAAAGGTCAGAGATTTGCCATAGGCCATGGCAACCTCATCCGGCACATCCTCGCGCGCCAGATTGGCCAGTGCATGGGCGCAAGCGATCTTCATCTCGTCATTGATAGCGCGGGCGTGAATGTCCAGCGCGCCGCGGAACAGGTAAGGGAAGCCCAGAACGTTGTTCACCTGGTTCGGATAATCGCTGCGCCCGGTGGCGACGATGGCATCAACGCGAACCTCATGCGCCTCTTCCGGCGTGATCTCAGGATCTGGGTTCGCCATGGCAAAAATCACGGGATTGTCCGCCATGCTGGCAACCATATCCTGCGTCACCGCGCCTTTGACCGACACGCCAAGGAACACGTCCGCGCCCCTCATCGCCTCTTCCAATGTGCGCAACTCGGTGGTGATCGCGTGGGCGGATTTCCACTGGTTCATGCCCTCGGTTCGGCCTTGGTAGATCACGCCCTTGGTGTCGCAGACGATGCAGTTCTCGTGTTTTGCGCCCATCGACTTGAGCAGCTCGATACAGGCGATACCCGCCGCACCCGCGCCGTTCAGCACGATTTTCACGTCTTCGATCTTTTTGCCCGAGATACGCAGCGCGTTCAGCAGACCCGCCGCACAGATCACCGCCGTGCCGTGTTGGTCGTCGTGGAAGACTGGGATGTCCATCTCTTCCTTCAGGCGCTGCTCGATGATGAAACACTCGGGCGCCTTGATGTCTTCCAGGTTGATGCCGCCAAAGGTCGGTCCCATCAGACGCACAGCGCGGCAGAATTCGTCCGGGTCTTCGGTATCCAGTTCGATATCGATCGAGTTCACATCAGCGAACCGTTTGAACAGGACTGATTTCCCCTCCATCACCGGCTTCGAACCCAGCGCGCCAAGATTACCAAGGCCCAGAACGGCAGTACCGTTTGAGATCACCGCAACCAGATTGCCCTTGTTGGTATAGTCGTAAGCAGTCTCTGGGTTTTCGGCGATAGCTTCACATGGAACAGCGACACCGGGGCTATAAGCCAGCGACAGATCGCGTTGCGTCGTCATGGGAACGGTGGCCTGAACCTCCCACTTGCCGGGTGTCGGGTCGAGGTGAAAGGCCAGCGCCTCTTCTTTGGTGATCTTCGCTTTGGGCATGTGATGGGTCGTTTCTTTACATCTGCGGGACTTTTGCCTCATAGCGCAGGCAGGCGCGCGCCTCAACGAGAATACTTTTCACCTTTCGTCGAGATGCGTGGATTTGTAAGGTCGCGACCGGAATACGCCAAAAGGGGTCAGCCTTGTCCACAGTCACGCCTATGATGGCGCAGTATCTCGAAATCAAAGAGGCGCATGCCGATGCCTTGCTGTTTTACCGCATGGGCGACTTTTACGAGATGTTCTTTCAGGACGCCGTCAACGCCGCCGAAGCGCTGGACATCGCCTTGACCAAACGCGGAAAGCATAACGACACCGACATTCCGATGTGCGGCGTACCGGTCCATGCGGCTGAAGGGTATCTGCTGACGCTGATCCGAAAAGGGTTTCGCGTGGCCGTCTGCGAACAGATGGAAAGTCCGGCTGAAGCCAAGAAAAGAGGCTCTAAATCGGTCGTAAAACGCGATGTTGTGCGTCTGGTGACGCCTGGAACTTTGACCGAAGATGCCCTGCTTGAGGCGCGCCGCCACAACTTCCTAGCCGCATATGCCGAGGTTCGTGATGAGGCCGCGCTGGCCTGGGCCGATATCTCGACCGGGGCGTTTCACGTGATGCCTTTGACCTCAGTGCGCCTCAGTCCCGAACTGGCCCGGCTGGCACCATCCGAGTTGATCGTGGCCGATGGTGTGCAGGACAAACTGAACGAACCCGTTATGGATCTGGGTATCTCACTGACCCCAATCGGGCGGGCCAGCTTCGACAGCACTGCGGCGGAAAAGCGCATCTGCGGGCTGTTTCATGTGGGCGCACTGGACGCGTTTGGCAGTTTCGGCCGGGCTGAAATTTCGGCCATGGGTGCGTTGATCGACTATCTGGAAATCACGCAAAAAGGCAAACTGCCGCTTCTGCAAACCCCACTGAAAGAATCCGAGGACCGAGTCGTTCAGATCGACGCTGCCACACGGCGCAATCTGGAACTGACCCGATCCCTGTCCGGTGGCCGCGCTGGTTCGCTGCTGTCTGTGATGGATCGCACCGTCACACCGGGTGGTGCACGACTGTTGGACCAGCGGCTTTCCAGCCCATCCCGCAATCTGGACGTCATCCATGGGCGGCTGGATGCTGTAACTTTTGCGGCCGAAGACAGCTTGATCACATCAGACCTGCGTGAGGCTTTGCGCAAGACCCCGGATCTGGACCGGGCGCTGTCCCGACTGTCACTGGATCGGGGTGGCCCGCGGGATCTGACCGCCATTCGCAACGGCCTGACACAGGCCGCCGCAATCGCTGAACTCTGCGCGGGTCAAGACCTGCCGGTTCTTCTGGCCACTGCCCTTCAAAATCTGGTCGGATTTGACGACCTACTGAACCTGCTTGACGAAGCGCTTGTGGCCGAACCCCCATTGCTGGCCCGAGACGGCGGGTTCATCGCCCCGGGTTATGATGCCGAACTGGACGAAGCCCGCACCCTACGCGACGAAGGTCGTTCCGTCATTGCCGGGTTTCAGCAGAAATATGCGGAACACACCGGCATCACGTCACTGAAGATCAAGCATAACAATGTGCTGGGCTATTTCATCGAAACAACGGCTACCCATGCCGAGAAAATGCTGAATCCTCCATTTTCTGAGACCTATATCCACCGCCAAACAACCGCCAACCAAGTCCGGTTCACGACAGTGGAGCTGTCCGAGATCGAGACCCGCATTCTAAACGCCGGAAACTTGGCGCTTGAGATAGAAAAACGGCTCTATGCAAGGCTTTCTGGCGAAATTCTGGATAAGGCCGCACGTCTCAACCAAACAGCGCGCGGTTTGGCTGAACTGGATCTGACCACTGCTCTGGCCGATCTGGCGCGTGGTGAAAACTGGTGTCGCCCGCAAGTTGATGCCTCACGCGCGTTCGATGTTCAGGGCGGAAGACACCCGGTGGTCGAACAGGCATTGCGCCAGCAAAACGGCGACGCCTTCATCGCCAATGACTGCGATCTCAGTGCTGATAAAGGCGCGGCGATATGGCTGCTGACAGGTCCCAACATGGCCGGTAAATCGACCTTCCTACGCCAGAATGCCCTGATTGCCCTGCTTGCCCAGATGGGCAGTTACGTGCCTGCGGAACAGGCGCATGTCGGGCTAGTCAGCCAACTGTTCAGCCGCGTCGGAGCGTCGGATGATTTGGCCCGCGGACGCTCGACCTTTATGGTCGAAATGGTCGAAACCGCCGCCATCCTCAATCAGGCTGATGACCGCGCTCTCGTTATTCTTGATGAAATAGGTCGCGGCACGGCAACCTATGATGGCCTGTCCATCGCCTGGGCCACGCTGGAACATCTGCACGCCTCCAACAAATGCCGCGCCCTGTTCGCAACCCATTACCATGAACTCACCGCACTTGCCGGCAAACTGGAAGGCGTGGAAAACGCCATCGTTGCTGTCAAAGAATGGGAAGGCGAGGTGATCTTCCTGCACGAAGTCCACAAAGGCGCGGCTGACAGGTCCTATGGTGTCCAGGTCGCCCAATTGGCAGGACTGCCAGCTTCAGTCGTTGAACGTGCTCGTATCGTGCTGGACCAACTTGAAAAAACCGAACGTGAAGGGGGGAAGCAAAAGACCCTGATCGACGATCTGCCTTTGTTTTCAGCCGCCCCGCCACCGCCACCACCAGCGCCCAAAGCTTCTCCGGTAACCGGCATGCTGGACGATATTCTGCCGGATGAGCTTACCCCGCGAGAAGCACTCGACCTGATCTACAAACTGAAAGAGGCGGCCAAAACCTGACCGCCCCTTCATCTTTTCAAAAATACTCTCGCCCAAGGCTTGGCTTTAACGAAGCCAATTAACTTGCCGGAGTAGACGACACCCCAACCTGCGCCGGCCGCAGCAGGCGATCATGTAACATGAAGCCTTCTGCGGACACCTGTATTATGTCACCTGCACGGGTACCCGGCACCGGGGCCTCGAACATCGCTTCGTGCACGTTGGGATCAAACCGGTCGCCAACTTCGGGCGTGATCACTTCCATCCCATGCTTTTGGAACACGTCCTTCAGCGCACGCATGGTCAGTTCCACGCCTTCCAGAAGAGGTCCTGCCACTTCTTTCTGCTCATCGGTCGCGGCTTCAAGCGCACGTTTCATGTTGTCGTAAACCGGCAGCATGTCGCGGGCCAGCTTCGATCCGCCATATTGTTCCGCATCGCGGCGCGCCCGGTCACCCCGCTTGCGCGCGTTTTCCGCATCCGCCAGCGCGCGCATGAACTTGTCTTTGAAATCATCCCGCTCAGCACGCAGCGCATCAAGTTCCAGCGCTTCTTCACTGATCTCGGCAAATTCCTCGGCCAGCTCTTCCGCCTCGGCGGCTGCGATATCGTCCAGAAATTCTTCGTTTTTGGGCTCTGCCATCTCTTACCCTCTAGCTCCGGTCGGAAATCAGTTTGCCGACCAGTTGCGCCGTATAATCCACGATCGGCACGATCCGCCCATAATTCAGACGAGTGGGTCCGATGACCCCAACCGCACCAATTATCTTTCGATCAGCGTTCATATATGGAGACACCACCAAAGAGGAACCCGAAAGTGAGAAAAGTTTGTTCTCAGAGCCGATAAAAATGCGCACACCCTCGCCTTCTTCGGTCAATTCGAGGAATTCAGCAATGTCTTGCTTTCGCTCCAGGTCGTCAAACAACGTTCGGATTCGGTCCAATTCCTCGGCTTCGCCAGGCTCCCCCAGCAGATTCGCCCGCCCGCGCACGATCAAACGGGCCGAGTCTGTCCCGTCCCCATCCCAGGCCGCCATGCCGCTTTCGACCATCTCGCGCGCTAATACATCAATTTCCTGCCTGCGCGCGGCAATCTGGGTCTGCATCTGACGCCGCACTTCGCTGAGCGTTCGTCCTTCGATCAGGGAATTCAAAAAATTTGCCGCCTCGCGCATCGAACTGGGTGTCTGACCCGGCGGAGGCGTGAATAGCCGGTTTTCCACATGCCCGTCCGCAAAGACCAGAACCACCAAAGCGCGGTCATGGGCCAGCGAGACGAACTCAATATGCTTGATCTCGGACTCTTGCTTGGGAGTCAGAACCAGCGATGCGCCATGTGTCACGTGTGACAAGGCCGAACCAACTCGGTCCAGCATCCCGCCCACATCACCTGCGTTAGAGCCTAGTGTTTCATCCAGCTTCTGCCGATCGTCGACACCAAGATCGCCCACTTCAAGCAGCCCATCGACAAACATCCGCAGACCCATCTGCGTGGGCACTCGACCTGCACTGACATGCGGGCTGTCGAGCAGACCCAAAAATTCGAGATCCTGCATCACATTGCGTACGGTGGCGGCGCTAACCTTTTCCGACAATGTGCGGGTCAGCGAGCGGCTTCCGACCGGTTCGCCGCTGTCCAGATAGCTCTCGACAATCAACCGGAACACCTCGCGTGACCGGTCATTCATTTCGTCCAGAACTCTACTTGCTTTGCTCATCGGCAATCCTCTGCTGGATCGGCATTAAATCGCAGACATCTGAAAGGTCAATCGGGGTTGCATCCTAAGGCACGGGGACGTTATCCCCAACCCAGCAAACAAAGGATTTTCCATGCGACCCTCAGGACGAGATTTAAGCGAAATGCGCGCCGTTTCAATCGAAACGGGGTTTACCAAACATGCCGAAGGTTCCTGCCTGATCAAAATAGGCGATACCCATGTCCTGTGCACCGCCACGATTGAGGATCGCGTGCCACCGTTCATCAAGGGCTCGGGCCTGGGTTGGGTTACTGCCGAATACGGTATGTTGCCCCGGGCAACAAATACCCGCATGCGGCGTGAGGCGGCCAGCGGCAAGCAAGGCGGCCGTACCGTAGAAATTCAACGCCTGATCGGTCGCTCGCTGCGCGCAGGCGTGGATCGGGTTGCATTGGGTGAGCGTCAGATCACCGTGGACTGCGATGTTATCCAGGCTGATGGCGGCACCCGCTGCGCCTCGATCACCGGTGGTTGGGTTGCGCTGCGTCTGGCCGTGAACAAGCTGATGAAAACCGGTGACGTCATTTCCGACCCGCTGGTCGATCCCGTCGCCGCCGTATCCTGCGGCATCTACGCGGGCCAACCGGTCCTGGATCTGGACTATCCCGAAGACAGCGAAGCCGGCGTTGACGGTAACTTCATCATGACCGGATCAGGCAAATTGATCGAAGTGCAGATGAGCGCCGAGGGCTCTGTTTTCAGCCGTGATCAAATGAACCAGCTGATGGATCTGGCAGAAAAAGGCGTGGGTGAGCTGGTTGCGGCCCAAAAGGCAGCCACCGCATGACCCGCAAGTTCGACGGCGACAGGCTGCTGGTGGCTACGCACAACAAAGGCAAGCTTGATGAGATGACCCATCTCCTTGAGGCCTTCGGCGTGAAGGTTGTTGGCGCGGCAGAGATGAACCTGCCGGAACCGGAAGAAACCGAAGATACGTTCGTCGGTAACGCCCGGATCAAGGCCCATGCGGCGGCACAAGCTACCGGCCTGCCTGCCCTGTCGGACGATTCCGGGATCACCATTGACGCGCTGGACGGCGCGCCCGGTGTTTACACTGCCGATTGGGCAGAAACCGGCAATGGCCGTGATTTCCTGATGGCGATGACCCGCGCACATGATGAGCTCGAGGCCGTACAGGCACCTCATCCCCGCACTGCTCAATTTCGCTGCACGCTGGTTCTGGCCTGGCCCGATGGTCACGACGAAGTGTTTGAGGGCGTCATGCCCGGTCAGCTTGTCTGGCCCATCCGTGGGGAAAACGGCTTTGGCTATGACCCGATGTTCCAACCGGACGGGCACGATGTGACCTGTGCGGAAATGGTTCCGGCGGAAAAGCACAAAATCAGCCATCGCGGACGCGCCGTAAACGCCTTTGTTCAAGGCTGTTTCAGTGGATGACTGGCGGCATGGAGGCTTCGGCCTCTATGTGCACTGGCCTTTTTGCGAGGCTAAGTGCCCCTATTGCGATTTCAACAGCCATGTTTCGAAAAATATTGATCAAAAACAATGGCTTGAATCGTATTTGACTGAACTGCGCCGCTCGGCATCTGAAGCCCCTGACCGGGTTTTGAACACAATCTTCTTTGGCGGCGGCACACCGTCCCTTATGGCACCAGAAACGGTGGCAGCCATTATCGACGAGGCGCGCAAGCTCTGGCGCCCTGCAAATGACATGGAAGTCACGCTTGAGGCCAACCCCGGATCGGTCGAGGCAGGCCGGTTTGCCGCCTATCGCGATGCGGGCGTGAACCGCGTTTCCATGGGCGTTCAGGCCCTGAATGACGAAGACCTGCGCCGATTGGGTCGCATCCACACGGTCGCCGAGGCCCGCGCCGCCTTTGCCATTGCCCGCACCTGCTTTGACCGTGTCAGCTTTGACATGATTTACGCGCGTCAGCACCAAACCCCGAAGGCCTGGCAAGCGGAGCTGACCGAGGCGCTGTCGATGGCCATCGATCACCTCTCGCTCTATCAATTGACGATCGAGGAAGGCACTGCCTTTGGGGACCGGTATGCAGTTGGTAAGCTGCGTGGACTGCCCGAGGATGACCACGCCGCCGACATGTATCTGGCCACACAAGAGATCTGCGAAGCCCGCGGCTTGCCCGCCTATGAGGTTTCCAACCATGCCCGTCCGGGGGCAGAATCCCGGCACAACTTGATCTATTGGCGTTACGGAGATTACGTCGGTGTCGGCCCCGGCGCGCACGGGCGTATTACACTGGACGGCCAGAAGATAGCGACAGAGACCTATCTGTCACCCAATGCCTGGCTCAGTGCTGTTGAAAAAGGAAACGGTGAGAAAGAAAGATCATTGCTATCTACGCAAGATCAGGCAAGTGAATACCTTATGATGGGTATGAGAGTTACCGAAGGACTAGATGTTGATCGTTTCAATGCGCTTTCCGATCTCACACTGCCAGAAAACAAGCTGAGAGACCTGGAAGAGCTGGGTATGATACACCGATCAAACGGCCGATTGATCGCCACAAAAGATGGTCGCGCAGTCCTGAATGCGGTCATTCGAGAGTTATTGGGATAAACGATGCAGTACCTCTGGGCCGCAATGGGATTGATCTGCGTCGGGTTGGCTGTTGTCGGCATTGTGTTGCCGCTGCTGCCGACGGTCCCGTTTCTTTTGCTGGCTGCGTTCTTTTTTGCCCGATCTTCCTCCCGACTGCACACTTGGTTGGTCAGTCATGGAACCTTCGGGCCGATGATCTTGGATTGGCAACGCTCTGGCGCGATTCGTCCAGCCGCAAAAAAGGCGGCCACCCTGTCGGTTGCCGCCGTTTTTGGATTGTCTGTCATTCTTGCACTTCCAAGCCATGTCCTGATCATTCAGGCAGTCGTCCTCAGCTGCGTGATGATTTTTATCTGGACCCGCCCTAACGGCTGAGCTTGGCGCACAGGTCATCCAATTGATCGAGGTTTTCGTAAGTCAGCACGACCTGCCCCGTTTCCGATCCCGCTTTGTGGTTGATGGCTACTTTCATCGCCAGAATGGCCGAAAGATCCTTCTCCAGCGCGCGCGTATCCGCATCCTTACCAGCATTCAGGTTCCTGGACCGCGGCGCCGCCTGAGGAGCATCCCCCTGCTGTTGTTTTTTCACCAACGCTTCGGTCGCACGCACGCTTAGCCCGTCCTTGACGACGATCTTCGCCAACTCAGAAGGGTCTTCAGCTGTGATCAGCGCCCGAGCATGACCGGCAGACAGTTTTCCTTCAACAACAAGCTTCTGAACGTCCATAGGCAACGACAGCAAACGTAAAAGGTTCGCAATATGGCTGCGGCTTTTACCCAATGCTTCGGCCAGTTTTTCCTGTGTATGGCCAAAACGGTCCATCAACTGCTTGTAACCCGCGGCCTCTTCAACAGCGTTCAGGTCTGCGCGTTGAATATTCTCGATAATGGCGACTTCCAGAACTTCGGTGTCGTCAAAATCCCGCACGATAACCGGGATATCATGCAGCTGCGCCATCTGAGCCGCACGCCAGCGGCGTTCGCCTGCCACGATTTCATAGTCGCCGCCGCGAACCTCACGCACGATCAGCGGCTGAATGATGCCCTTTTCCTTGACCGAGGCCGCAAGTTCATCCAATCGCTCTTGCTGAAAGGTTCTGCGTGGCTGGTTCGGGTTCGCTCGCAGTTTTTCAATCGGGACTTTCATATCCGGACGGCGCGGGTCTGTGGGCATAAGCCCCCCGGTATCCTGCGTCACATCCGCCATCAAAGCGGAAAGTCCCCGGCCCAAACCTCTGGGTTTTGTTTTTTTGGCGGCCACGGTGCCCTCCTCACTGTCGCTTAGGCGGCGACTTTCTTGTTCTTGTGCATGACTTCCCGGGCCAGGTGCCGGTAAGCCATCGCCCCCAGTGATCCCGAGTCGTATTGCAATACGGGCAACGCGTAAGACGGAGCCTCGCTGACCCGCACATTTCTGGGTATCTTGGTTTTAAATACCATCTCGCCCAGATTGTCACGCGCGTCTTTTTCGACCTGACGGGACAAGTTGTTGCGGTTGTCATACATGGTCAACACAACACCTTCGATTCTAAGGTCCGGATTTGCAGTCTGGCGCACCTCTCGGATAGTCAGCATCAGTTGCGACAATCCTTCCAATGCAAAGAACTCACTCTGCAACGGCACCAGGACAGAATGTGCAGCGACCATAGCGTTGACGGTCAGAAGGTTTAACGAAGGCGGGCAGTCGATTAGCACAAAATCCAGGTCAAACTTGTCGATTGCGGTTTGACGCAGTGCGTCATGCAACAGATAGCTGCGTTTTTCATTGGATATCAGCTCAATATCCGCCGAGCTTAGATCAACCGTCGCCGGGACAACAAACAACCCCTCGATTTCGGTTTCCTGAACGACCGCCTCCAAAGGCGCGTCATCCAGTATCAGGTCATACGTC
This sequence comes from Ruegeria atlantica, assembly GCF_947495585.1. GTDB lineage: Bacteria > Pseudomonadota > Alphaproteobacteria > Rhodobacterales > Rhodobacteraceae > Ruegeria > Ruegeria atlantica_G. The sequence continues at coordinate 94,515 of NZ_CANLZK010000013.1, forward strand.
GTCCAATCCCGATCTTCGACCCCCAACCCGGTAGACGCGTTCCCCTGAGGATCAAGATCGACAACCAGCACTTTGCATCCAGCCTCGGCCAGGCCGGCCGCAAGGTTGATCGCTGTTGTGGTTTTCCCAACCCCGCCCTTCTGATTGACTACCGCAATAATCCGGGGCCCTGAGGGACGAGACAAATCAACCACGTGATACTCCTTTGATTTTAAGGATAACGGCCTGAGGCTCAGTTAAACTTGTAATCGGGTCAACGTCGAAATTCCATTCTTCCTGCGCCTCTTCCAGCTCTTTTTTCCACCTTTCGCCTTTCGGCAACAGCGCCAGCCCCTTTTTGCTCAAATGTCTGTCGCAAAAGGACAATAGTGTAGGAAGATCAGCAAGAGCCCGCGCAGAAAGGATATCAGCGGTCAACGGTTCAACCACTTCGATTCGCTTGGAAACAACAGTGCATTTCGCGCCGCACTCGCGTGCAACGTTGCGCAGAAAGGCGGACTTTCGTTGGTCACTTTCAACAAAGGTGAACTGGGCATCTGGTGCGTCTTCAATGGCCATTATGGCACAAACCATCCCGGGGAATCCGCCTCCGCTACCCAAATCCACCCAGTTTTCGAATGGGCCTGCGCTTCTATAAACTTGTACGGAATCCTTAATGTGTCGAACCCAGATGTCATCCAAGCTTTTCCGTGAAACAAGATTAATCTTCGGGTTCCACCGCTTCACAAGCTCTACATAGGTTGTGAGACGCTCGAATGTTTCACGTGAAACATCCAAATCATCAATAGTGGTCCCATTCATACCTTGCGGACCTTCTGATCGCGACGAAGCCTAGCCAATAACAACGTCAGTGCCGCAGGGGTAACTCCTTCGACACGCCCCGCCTGTGCAATGTTCTCCGGCTTTGCATTTGAAAGCTTTTGCTTCATTTCAGAAGATAGCCCTTCCATCGCAAAATAGTCGAAACCCCGTGGAATCTCATATGATTCATCGCGTTTCATTGCTTCAACATCTTTTTGTTGCCGGGCAATGTAGTTTGCGTACAAAGCGTCCCGCTCTACTTGCAGACGGATCTCCTCCTCAACACTCTCAATCTCGGGCATCAGAGGAACAAGATCACCAAAGTGAACATCCGGGAACGCCAGAATAGCCATCCCGTCCCTGCGGTTTCCATCTTGATTGACATTGATACCAGCTGCTCGAACTTCTTTTGGAGTAAAGGTTTTTTCTATCAGTTGGGACTTTGCGGCGGACAGCCTCTCGATTTTATTGGTAAACACTCTCTTTCGATCACCGCCAACACAGCCGATATCCAACCCAATTGGCGTAAGGCGCTGGTCTGCGTTATCCGCACGTAGTGATAAACGGAATTCTGCGCGTGACGTGAACATGCGATAAGGTTCCACAACACCGCGTGTTGTCAGGTCGTCGATCATCACACCAATATAGCTGTCAGCACGCGTAAAATGCAGTGGCTCCCGGCCAAGCACCTTTAGCGCAGCATTCAACCCCGCAACCAAGCCTTGCGCAGCTGCCTCCTCATATCCTGTGGTTCCGTTTATTTGCCCTGCTAGATATAGTCCTTCGACATCTGGTAGCGCGAGGGTCGATGTCAAAACACGCGGATCCACATAATCATACTCAATCGCATAACCAGGCTGCAGGATCTCTGCTGCCTCAAGACCTTTGATTGAACGCACATACTCAAGCTGCACGTCCTGAGGTAAAGAGGTCGAAATCCCGTTCGGATAGATCGTGTGATCATCGACACCTTCGGGCTCCAAGAAAATCTGATGTGATTCCTTATCAGCAAAACGTACGATCTTATCTTCGATGGATGGGCAATACCTAGGGCCCACTCCATCAATATGTCCGCCATACATCGCCGATCGAAACAAGTTTTTTTCAATGATTTCGTGCGTCCGCGCGTTTGTATGCGTGATTCCGCAGGAAATCTGTGGGGCAATCACCTTTGTTGACAAGAATGAAAACAAGGTTGGGTCATCATCCCCGTTTTGCTGTTCCAGATCACTCCAATCAATCGTCCGACCATCCAGCCTCGGCGGAGTCCCTGTTTTCAAACGCCCCAGGGGTAGCTCGAAACTGTCGAGCCGTTCTGCCAATTTGACTGACGGGCGATCACCCATACGACCGCCGGGCCGGGATACATCACCAATATGAATGACACCGCGCAAGAAGGTTCCGGACGTCAGGATAACCGTTTTACTCTTGATTTCAGAACCGTCGGCCAGTTTCACACCTGAAACTTGGTTCCCGTCCATCAGGAAATCGACAACTTCCCCGGTAACGACGAAAAGATTTATCTGTTTTTCCGACTCTTTCTGCATGGCCGCGCGGTACAGCGCACGATCTGCCTGTGTTCTGGGACCTTGAACGGCTGGTCCTTTGCGTCGATTAAGCAAGCGGAATTGAATGCCAGCCTGATCGGCAACACGTCCCATGACACCATCCAGGGCATCAATTTCACGGACCAAATGGCCTTTACCCAGCCCACCAATTGCCGGGTTACAAGACATGACGCCTATATCTGACGCGGACAATGTGACCAGTGCTGTCTTGACACCCATACGCGCTGCCGCATGAGCTGCCTCTGTGCCCGCATGGCCAGCGCCAATTACAATCACGTCGAAATCTGAATGTTTCACGTGAAACACTCCTTACTTACCCAGGCAGAAACTCGAGAAGATCTCATCCAAAAGGTCTTCAACACCGATTCTGCCAACCAAGGTTTCTAGGGCACGGATCGCCGTGCGTAATTCTTCTGCTGCGATATCATACAAGTCTGGAACCGATTCCAGAACCGCCATAGCAGAACTCAGGGATTCCCGCGATTTGATCAAGGCAACCCGGTGCCTTTCCCGCGTCGCAATACCACTACTTGTAGTTCGGGTACTAAGCACATCCGAAATCTGGGAAATGAGTTGATCAATACCCTGCCCGGTTTTTCCGGATATTCCACCTTCGGATGGATCTCGAAGATCAGATTTCGGCAAAACCTGTATATCGCCATTCATCATCTGAACACCCAGGTCCTTCGGGTCATCTGTCAGAAACACACGCAATTCAGCTGAATCGGCGCGCTTTCTTGCCAGTTCGATTCCCAAGCTTTCGACGTGATCCTCAGTTTCCCGCAATCCTGCGGTGTCCAGCAATGTGACCGGAAGTCCTGCAAGATCCATTCGAACCTCGATCACATCGCGAGTAGTTCCTGCATATTCCGAAGTAATCGCCGCCTCTCGCCCTGCCAGAGCATTTAGCAAGGTTGATTTTCCGGCATTCGGAAGACCAACAATCGCGACTTCAAACCCTGTTCGAATGCGCTCTGCAATCTTTACTCCATCTGCTTCACGTTGCAGATCAGCCATAACGCCCTTCACAAGGGATTTGACCTCGGGTGTAACGTCTGTTGGAACATCCTCATCCGCGAAATCAAGGACGGCTTCCAGCAAGGATGCAGCACGGATCAGATCGCGTCGCCACCGTTCCGCCAGTACACCCAAATCACCAGCCAGAATAGTCTGCGCTTGTTTGCGCTGCGCCTCAGTTTCCGCATCAATCAAATCAGCAAGACCTTCGACCTGTGTCAGGTCCATCTTGCCGTTTTCCAGCGCGCGTCTGGTGAACTCACCAGGCTCCGCCAGCCGCAGCCCGTCCATATCGGAAAGGCACCGCATCACTGCGTTCACTGAAGCAGTGCTACCATGGATCTGCAGTTCGGCCACGTCTTCACCGGTAAAACTGGCCGGGGCTTGAAAGGTCAGAACCAGCCCGTCATCCAACCGCGCGCCATCGGTGGCGTACAGAGAACGGACTCGCATGCCACGAAACGGCAGCGGGCCTCCGGATAAGCTGGCAGCTGCGGAATGCGCGTGTGATCCCGAGAGGCGGATGACCGCCACCCCGGCTTTGCCCTGCGCGCTGGCCAAGGCGAATATCGTATCCATTCGAAGGCCTCGCGTCGTTTAAGACCTATGTCAGGTGTTCATAGAATCGAAGAACTCACCGTTCGTCTTGGTCTGTTTCAACTTGGACAACAGGAACTCGACCGCGTCGGTTGTGCCCATCGGATTGAGGATACGACGCAAGACGAATGTCTTGGCCAGATCGCCCTTGTCGACCAGCAGATCCTCTTTCCGGGTACCGGACTTGAGGATGTCGATGGCCGGGAACACGCGCTTATCTGCGATCTTGCGATCCAGAACGATTTCCGAGTTACCAGTGCCTTTGAATTCTTCGAAGATTACTTCGTCCATCCGACTGCCGGTGTCGATCAGCGCGGTGGCGATGATGGTCAGCGAGCCACCCTCTTCGATATTCCGCGCGGCTCCAAAGAACCGCTTGGGCCGTTGCAGAGCATTCGCGTCCACACCACCGGTCAGAACTTTACCCGACGATGGCACCACAGTGTTGAAGGCCCTACCAAGTCTTGTGATTGAGTCGAGAAGAATAACAACATCTCGTTTATGTTCGACCAAACGCTTGGCTTTTTCGATCACCATCTCAGACACAGCCACGTGGCGCGTTGCGGGTTCGTCGAAGGTTGAAGACACAACTTCACCCTTCACCGAACGCTGCATGTCGGTCACCTCTTCGGGGCGTTCGTCGATTAGCAGAACGATCAGATAGCACTCTGGGTGGTTCTGTTCGATCGAATGCGCGATGTTCTGCAGGATCACTGTTTTACCGGTCCGCGGCGGCGCCACAATCAGCGATCGCTGGCCTTTACCGATCGGGGCCACCAGATCGATCACACGCGCCGACTTGTCCTTGATGGTGGGATCCTCGATCTCCATCTTCAGGCGTTCATCGGGATAGAGCGGCGTCAAGTTGTCAAACGCGATCTTGTGTCTGGCTTTTTCCGGTTCTTCAAAGTTGATCTTGGTGACCTTGATAAGCGCAAAGTAACGCTCATTGTCATCAGGCGCTTTGATATCCCCTTCGACCGTATCACCGGTGCGCAAGGAATGCTGGCGGATCATGTCGGGTGAGACATAGATATCATCCGGACCTGGCAAATAGTTCGCCTCGGGCGAGCGCAGAAAGCCAAAGCCATCTTGCAGCACTTCCAGCACGCCGTCGCCGCCGACGGTCCAACCTTCATCCGCGCGTTCGCGCAGAATCTGGAACATCATTTCGCCTTTCCGCATGGTCGAGGCGTTTTCGATCTCCAGCTCTTCGGCCATCGCCAGAAGGTCTTTAGGGCTTTTGGCCTTCAGGTCGGCCAGATTCAGGGATTCAGTGGACATGATGTATACCTTCGCCGCTGACATTGCGGCACGAAGTGGAATTTCAGTACGGAAGATACGCCGCCCGGACGGGCGTGTTGATCCCTACATAAGCGCGCGGGCCGTCGGAGTCAAACAGGCCCTCAGAACTTCACAACGACCGCCAGAACGATGATAACCATCAGAACGGTAGGAACCTCGTTCATCATGCGAAACTGCCGCCCAGTGAGCTTATTTTGGCCTTCCAGGAAATCCTTGCGCCGAGCCATCAGCCAATGATGGAACCAGGTCATGCCAATTACGGCAGCACCCTTGATCCAGGGCCAGGACCAATCCCACCCGACAATGCCGGGCGTGAACACCATGATCAAACCGCAGAGCCACGCTACATACATCGCAGGGCGCATGATGACACGCAGCAGCTTCTCTTCCATCTCAAAGAAGATGGTTTCTGCGCCTTCTACCTTTTGGGCTTTCTCAACGTGATAGACGTACAGTCTGGGCAAATAGAACAAACCTGCCATCCATGAGATCACAGCCATGATGTGCAATGACTTCACCCACGGGTAAATCGTGAAAAGAAGATCGGTCATTCTGGCTCCGGACGTTGGTTGGAACCCTCCCTAATAAAAAAATAGGAAAAGAAAAAGGATGATGGTTTTGTAGGGTGAGTAAATTCCGTGGATTACTTTTTTACGCAAGTGTTTTCCCCAGGTGGATAGAATTGTGCCGCGAATAGATGATTCTGTTGATTTCAATTTTTCTAATTTAAATTCAGCATCTTACACCAAAATAATTCAAATTTATCTGGGGATAAATCGTTGGGTAAGACAGGAAATCCCAGTTTTCCCGCGCAACAAAGTTATCCTTGTCCCAAAAGGATGGTCTTCGAACGACTCATAGAAGTTTCAGGCGAAATTCCCGGGGTTGCGTGTCAACCGGAAAACCATACAAACCATCCTAGAACGCTCAACGATTTGCTCAGGGGTTTTCCACATGTCTGTCCCCATCATCCTTGCCTCGGGGTCATCTATCCGCGCGCAGCTTTTGCGCAATGCGGGCGTGCCGTTCACGGTGGAAACCGCGCGGGTGGACGAGGATACTGCCAAACGCGCCTTGTTGGCCGAAGATGCGCCCCCTCGGGATATCGCAGACACTTTGGCCGAAATGAAGGCCCGCAAGGTTAGCGACAAGAACCCGGACGCGATGGTTCTGGGCTGTGATCAGGTGCTGGACTTCGATGGCCAGCTTTTGTCGAAACCAGAAACACCCCAAGACGCGCTGGCGCAGTTGGAGGTAATGCGGGGAAAGCGGCATATGCTGTTGTCGGCGGCCGTGATTTTTCAGAACGGTGAACCGATCTGGCGCCATGTCGGTCAAGTGCGTCTGCGCATGCGGATGAGTTCCGATGCCTATCTGCGTGACTACATAGACCGCAACTGGGACAGTATTCGCCATGCGGTCGGAGCTTATAAGCTTGAGGAAGAAGGTGTGCGCCTTTTCGCGACCATTGACGGCGACTATTTTAATGTTTTGGGTATGCCCCTGTTGGAGTTGCTGAATTTTCTTGCTGTTAAAGGGGTGATTGATCAATGACGGATAACCAAATTCCTTTGGCTGGCGTAATTGGGCATCCGATTGGACATTCAAAATCCCCTAAACTGCATGGACATTGGCTAAAGACTTATGGGCTGCCCGGGCACTATGTCCCTATGGACGTCGCACCCGAGGATTTGGAGAGTGTTCTGCGAACCTTGCCCAAAGCCGGGTATGTCGGCGCAAATGTAACTGTCCCCCATAAAGAAGCCGCCTTGCAGATTGCGGATCACGTGTCAGATCGGGCGGCAAAGATTGGTGCGGCGAATACACTTGTCTTTCAGCCTGATGGCTCGATTCATGCAGATAACACCGACGGCTACGGATTTATGGAAAATCTGCTTGCAGGGGCGCCCGACTGGAACCCACAGGACGGACCAGCCGTGGTTTTCGGCGCGGGCGGGGCTGCGCGCGCCGTTTTGCAGGCCCTGGTAGAGGCCGGTGTGCCCGAAATTATACTGACCAACCGCACGCGTGCCCGGGCCGACCAATTGAAAGAAGAATTTGGACCGCGCATAACCGTGGTTGATTGGGTCAAGGCCGGCAATGTGATCGAGAATGCGGAACTGGTGGTGAATACCACATCGCTGGGTATGCAGGGACAGCCCGAATTGCGTGTGCCGTTGGATGGGTTGCAGCCGGGCTCTGTGGTTACTGATCTTGTCTACGTCCCTCTGAAAACCAGGCTTCTGCAAGCGGCCGAAGAGGCCGGGTGCACAACCGTCGACGGTCTGGGCATGTTGCTACACCAAGCGGTTCCAGGCTTTGAGCGTTGGTTTGGCAAACGGCCCGAGGTAACGGATGAGTTGCGCGCCACGGTGCTGGGATGAGCTTTGCTCTTGGCCTGACAGGCTCGATCGGAATGGGCAAAAGCACCACGGCGCACATGTTCATGGATGAAGGCTGTGCGCTTTGGGATGCGGATGCGGCTGTGCATCGGCTGTATTCAGCGGGCGGCGCTGCGGTAGAACCGATGCGCGATGCGTTTCCTGAGGCAATTGTTGATGGCGCGGTCAGCCGGGATGCCTTGAAACAAGCCATATCCTTGGATCCGGCGGCATTGAAAGTGATCGAAAGCATCGTGCACCCTTTGGTGGCCGCCGACCGGGCGGGTTTTCGGGATAGCGCCACGGCGGACATTCTGGTTTTTGACATCCCCTTGTTGTTTGAAACAGGCGGTTACGCGGCGATGGATGCGGTTGCTTGTGTTCAGGTCCCGGCGGACGAGCAAAAGCGACGTGTGATGGAGCGCGGAACGATGACTGAGGCACAGTTCGAACAGATCCGCGCCAAGCAGATGCCCAATGACGAAAAATGCGCGCGGTCGGACTTTGTGATCGTAACGGACACACTGGACCACGCCCGCGCGCAGGTGCAGGATGTGGTCAAGCAGATACGGGCGGGGATGGCTAATGCGTGAGATTGTACTCGATACCGAAACCACAGGGTTTGATCCCGAAAGCGGCGACCGGATCGTGGAAATCGGCGCGGTCGAACTGTGGAACCATATGGCCACGGGTGAGACGTATCACGTCTACATCAACCCCGAGCGTTCGATGCCCGAAGAGGCATTTGGCGTGCACGGCATCGGCCCCGACCTGCTGGATACTCCGCGCCCCCCGGAAAAGGGCGAGGTCACGCTGAAAGACAAGCCGGTTTTTGCCAAGGTTGGTCAGGGCTTCCTTGATTTCATTCAGGATTCCAAACTGGTAATCCACAACGCATCATTCGATATGAAGTTCCTGAATGCGGAACTCAGATGGATGGGGTTGCCGCAGCTGCCGATGGATCAGGCGCTGGACACATTGGCGATTGCGCGCAAACGGTTTCCGGGCTCGCCCGCGTCATTGGATGCGTTGTGTCGACGTTTCAACATCGACAATACGAACCGCGTGCTGCACGGCGCGCTGCTCGACTCGGAAATTCTGGCCGAGGTTTACCTGGAACTGATTGGCGGGCGACAGCCAGACTTTGGCCTGTCCACCAGCGCGGCATCTGCCGGTAGTGGCGCGGACGATTGGCGGCCAACAGCGCGCCCGACGCCGCTGGCGTCGAAAATCACCGAAGAAGAACGCGCGGCACATGAGACATTTGTGGAAAAACTGGGCGAAAACGCTCTGTGGACCCGCGCCTGAGCCCCTGCCCGGCGCGGGCCGTACCGATTAGGCTTCGGTTTCGGCCTGACGGCGCATCAGCTCGTTGCGGTACAGCGCAACAAAGTCGATATTGTCCAGGTTGACCGGCGGGAAACCACCGTCACGGGTGATGTCGCTGACAATGCGGCGTAGGAACGGGAACAGCATGCGCGGGCATTCGATCATCAGGAACGGGTGCAACTGGTCTTCTGCCACGCCTTCGATGTGGAACAGGCCGCAATAATCCAGCTCGCACAGGAACAGAACGTCTTCCATGCCTTTGGCTTTGGAGGTCAGGTTCAGTTTGACGGCAACTTCGTACTGATGCTCGGTCGGGCGCTTTTTGGCGTCCAGGTTCACCTGAACGGCAATCTCGGGCTGAACGTCGCCAGACACGCCTTTTTGCGCCATCACGTTTTCAAAAGACATATCGCGAATGAACTGTCCCAGAACGCGCATCTGGATCTGAGGAGCGGTCTGTGCCGCGGTTTTTTCTGCAGGGCTTTCGTCAGCCATGGATCTACTCCGAAAATGAAATTTGCCACTGCTTAGCAAGTTGGGCGCGGCACCTCAATGCTGGGGTGGACCTTCGACCCATTTGGATGGCTTTGAGGGGTTCTGACGCGGGCGAACCTCAGTAAAATCTCCGTCGATCACGTCATCCTGATCAAACTGCGTGGGACCAGTGCGGAACTGCGCGCCGGTGCCCATCTGGAAATGCGTGATGGTCGCCTTGGATTTCAGGTATTTGAATACGGCCACTCGAATACCCGGAACAAGCAGCGCAAAGCCAACGGCATCGGTGAAAAACCCCGGCGTCAGCAGCAAAACACCAGACAGCAAGATCATCGCGCCATGGGCCAAAGGCTCGGTCGGGTCATCCAGTTCAGCAAAGGACCGCTGCAAATTGGCCAGTGCCATGCGACCTTGTGTCCTGACCAAAACTGTGCCGATTACGGCTGTCAGAACGACTATCGCCAGCGTCGGCCACAGTCCGATCAGGCCGCCGACCTGTATGAACAGGGCGATCTCGATGATGGGCACCAACAAAAATGCCAAGAACAGGTACATCTGCGTTATCCTTTCCCTTAGGCCGGGCTGTGGACTTGCCACGATCTGTCACCTACATAGTGGCATGAGGCCGCGTATACAAAGTCGCGGTCTGAAAAGAGGATGAAATGAACGAACCGATGATCCAGTTGCTGGTCCTGGCCGGAATTGCCGTTTTCCTGATCCTGCGCCTGAAAAGCGTGCTGGGTACACGTGAGGGTTTTGAGAAACCCCCTGTTCAACAGCAACCCGAGGCGGACAAGTCGCGTCGCGGCTTCGAGGTGATCGAAGGCGGGCCGGATCATGACATCACAGACCATGTCGCCGAAGACAGCGAACAGGCGAAAACGCTGGCCGCGATGAAGCGGGTCGAGCCCGAATTCTCTGTTGGCGAATTCGTGCAAGGTGCCCGCGGAGCCTATGAGATGATCGTCATGGGGTTCGAAAAGGGCAATCTGGATGAAATCCAGCCCTTCCTGTCCGAAGAGGTGTTTGACACATTTGTTTCAGTCGTGGCGGCCCGTGAAGATCAGGGTCTGACCATCGAGGCCGAGTTTGTCGGCGTGCGCGAAACCGCGCTGGCGGATGCGACCTTCGACAAAGACACAAACCAGGCGGAAATCACCATGCGGTTTGTGGGTGAGCTGACCTCGGTAGTACGCGATCGTGGCGGTGATATCATCGAAGGCAACCCAAACACTATAAAACGCCAAAAGGACAGCTGGACCTTTGCCCGTGTCATGGGCGCTGATGATCCAAACTGGCTGCTTGTTGCCACGGACGCATGATTGGCGCGCTCCGGTCGCTATTTCTGGTGGCAGTTATGACCACTGCCGCCAGCGCTGAACCGACGCGATCAATTCTTTCTTTTGACGAACTGGATGGATGGGCTGCCGACGATCACGGGGCGGCCCTTTCGGTATTTCTGAACACTTGCGGTGATTTGAACGATCCGGATTGGCAGGCATTGTGCCGCGTCGCCCAAACCTACGACGCAGATGCGGCGCGCTCGTTTTTTGAACTGTTCTTTCGTCCGGTTCTGGTCGAGGACGGAGAAGAGGCCCTGTTCACCGGCTATTTCGAACCTGAACTGGACGGGTCCAAAACCCGGACTGACCGGTTCAAATATCCGATTTACAAAATGCCGCCAGAGGCGCGGGCCGAAGGGCTTTGGCTCAGCCGCCGTGAAATCCTGACGGGGGACGCGATGCAGGGCCGCGGCCTTGAGATCGCCTGGGTGGATGACCCTGTTGAGTTGTTCTTTCTGCAAATTCAGGGCTCGGGGCGTGTGCGCCTTCCAGACGGCAGTGCCTTGCGCGTCGGCTATGGCGGCGCGAACGGTCACCCCTATCGTTCCATCGGGACTGAGCTGATTCGTCAGGGGGCGCTGGGTGCGCATGAGGTTAGTGCTCAGATGATCCGCGCATGGGTCCGTAAAAATCCCGAAGCTGGGGCCGAGTTGCTGTTTCACAACCCTTCTTACGTGTTCTTCCGCGAGGTTTCGCGCGTTGCGCCCGAGCTTGGGCCGTTGGGTGCCATGAACCGGTCGGTCACCACGATGCGCAGTATCGCAGCTGATCCGGCTCATACGCCGCTGGGTGCCCCTGTTTGGGTGGAAAAGGACGGCAAGACCCCGTTGCGAAGGCTGATGATTGCTCAGGACACCGGTGCAGCCATCAAAGGGGCGCAGCGCGCGGATATCTTCTTTGGCACAGGGGACGAGGCGGGAAAGGCCGCCGGGCGCCTCAGGGATCCGGGGCGGATGGTGTTGCTGCTGCCGATCCAGCGGGCCTATGCACTGTTACCGGATGAATTCTGATGTCCCGACGCAAATTGACGGCAGACGAGGTCGAGCTGTGGCGCAAGGTCGCCAAACAGGCTGAGCGGCTGCATCCCGAAATTCCACAATCGGTCCACCCGGTCACGCTGCCCAAACCCAAGCCGAACAAACCCCCAAAACCCCGGTTTGAAGCATTCGAGGTCGGACAAAACGCGCCCGGTAAACCCGTGCGAAATGCGTTAAAGCCCTCGATCAGTGAAAATTTGCGTACCAGCCCGGTGCAAATGGACACCAAGGCATTTGGCCGTATGAAACGCGGCAAGATCAAGCCTGAAGGGAAACTGGACCTGCATGGCATGCGCATGGACACCGCGTATCCGGCGCTGACCCGGTTTATTCTGACGGCCCAGGCGTCAGGTAAGCGCCTTGTTCTGATTGTTACCGGAAAGGGCAAGGACAGGGATGAACCCGGCCCAATCCCAACTCCACGCGGCGTATTGCGCAATCAGGTGCCCCAATGGTTGGCCTTGCCGCCGCTTGCACAGGCGGTTCTGCAGGTGACCCCGGCCCATATCAGCCACGGTGGCGACGGGGCCTATTACGTCTATCTGCGCCGGACGCGTTAAAGCGAGCGCATAGCGCGCGTAATTCCGATTTTAGCCGACAGGCATACAAGAATGAAAACACCGCCGATCCACAGGAACTGTGTGCTCAGCGGTAAACCGGCGTCGATCAATATCCCGGTAAGGCCGGGGCCGATTGCTGATCCTAAAACCATAACGGCTGTGGCCATCGCCTTGATCGCCCCGATGTGCCTGGTGCCGTAGAATTCAGCCCAAAAAGCGCTTGGTAGCGTGTTGTTTGCCCCAACCGTCAGGCCCAGAAAAATCATTGCGATCAAGGCCCCGCCGATCGAGCTTGTCATTCCTGCGATCGCAAAACCAATTGCGATCGGGATCTGGTAAAAAGGCATCAGCCTCGCGGTGCCCCATTTGTCCAGCGCCCAGCCGGCCGCAAACATCCCAATCAATGATACGCCGGTGAAAACCGGAAACAGGGCGACCAGTTCGATATGTTCCCAACCCTTGACCTGGGCAAGATGCACCTGATGGAAGAAAAACGCAGTAATAAAGGCCGATGGGGCCAGTATTGCTGGGGCCATGAACCAGAACAGCGGATGAAACAGCGCGTCTTTCCGGGTCCAATGGCGGCCCTGCATTCCTGTCGCCGAATACGCATCCGCCAGACTCTGCGGCGTGCGCTCCTGACGCAAAAGCCGTGTCAGAACGGGTATCCCCATCAGGACGATTGCTGCGGACAACACCCAAAGCCACCGCCAGTCCAGAAACGCCATCGCGGCCACAAATGCCAGCGGCAGCAGTGCTTCACCAATCGCGTAGCCGACCGATGCAATCGACAGGGCTTTGCCACGTGTAACGATGAACCATCGCGCCATGGCGACCTGTGCCAGATGGATGCTCATCCCCTGCCCGAACAGGCGCAACAAAAATACCACCAGCGGCAACAGAACAAGCCAGCTGTTCACAGCCATCGCAAGCGCTGCTATGGCCAGACCGACCAGAACGGCAGGCCCTAATACACGGACGCGGAAAACATCTGTCAGCCCGCCAGCCCAGATCATAACGATGGCCGAAACGGTGGTGCCCAAAGAGTAAAGACCGCCCCACGCGCCGTGCCCAAGACCAAATTCCGCGCGAATGTTTCCGGCGAAGATCGAGATGAAGAAGGTCTGCCCAAAGCTGGACAGAAAGGTCAGCAAAACCCCCGCGCCCAACCAGGTCGCGTTGTCCCGAAAATATTGACGCAGGCTGAACCGCGTCACGGGGTAGTGACCTGAGCCTGCCCTGTTTCTGTCAGAACGATTTCCGTGGCGCCGTCTGGATTACGCTCGCTGGGCGGCACCAGTATATCGATGCCGGGCCTGTCTTCGCGTCCGAACGTGTTATTGACGCGTCGCAATGAACTGAGAATTGACAAGAGTGCCGGAGAAGTGGCGGCAACGAAATGCGACGACTCGGCGTCTTTGTTGAACGCGGTTGTATCAATCACGTTTATCGGGAACTCTTCGAGTGTTTCCAGCGAACTGATCCTGCCCAATCTCTCACCCTCATCCGTTCCGCGAAGGCGAGCGGAGATATTCAAAATTTTGTCTTTTTGCGAAACCATAACCAGGAAAGGATCTGGTGGGTTCTTAATACGCTTCATCTGCGACCGAAACACGTCGACATCCAGATCAGGCGAAATCAAGATGACTCCTTCGATGTTCCTGTTGGCCCAACCCGGTTCTTGTAGTTCAGCTTGTCGCATCATCTCCATTGACAGGGCGCCACCCATTGAATGCGCGACCAGAATAATGCGTTTGACACCCATTGATTTCAGGTCACGGATTGTTTGCTCCAACCCGTCGCGGGCAAACAACATGCTGTCCAGGTCATAGGCATATCCATACCCGGTCGCGCGGCTAGGCCAGGAGTAAACCAGCGTGGAGCCGGGAAGACCAATGTCATGGGTCAGCTGGGCCGCGCGGAAAATCGTCTCGGTTTGGGTCGAATTGTAGCCGTGTACAAAAATCGTAACATCGTCTTCGCCGCGCAAATGTTCGCGTAAACCCTTTGGCCCGCCCAGTTCGGTCACATTTGTAAGAACAAATTCTTTTTTTGGGTTCGGATTCGCATATGAGAATTTCAATGTTCCCGGTGTGTGTGATGGCGGGATCGACACTGTTGTTTCCAAAAACTTCAGCGCTTCCCCACGCTTGAATCCATAAGTTCCGTCTGCTTCACGCGCTCGCGTCGTGGCTGCGAATATCTTTTCAGGCGTTCCGACAGTTACGGCCGATGGAACAATCGCGGTTACTGTCCGATCGACACAGGCACTTAGCGGCAGGGACGTAATCAGAATTATTAAATAGCGCAGCACTGGTCAGCCCTCTGGGTGAATTGCGACTACGCTATCTCATTCTGGCCCGGCGTCCAGCGGCACAATGCTGGCTAAGCGGCAAAAACCGGCTGGCGATGTTACAAAACGTAACGGCTGAGGTCAGTGGATTTGGTCAATTCGCCCAGATTGTCATCCACGAATTGGGCATCAACCGTGATCGAGATTCCGGCCTGATCGGGCGCGGTAAATGACAACTCTTCGAACACGCGCTCCATCACCGTGTACAAACGACGCGCACCGATATTTTCGACGCTTTGGTTCACATCGGCTGCGATACGCGCAAGGGCCGCGATCCCGTCATCGGTAAAGCTGACCGTGACCTCTTCGGTGCCCATCAAAGCGGTGTATTGACGGGTCAGGGCGTTGTCGGTTTCGGTCAGGATGCGCACGAAGTCTTCTTCGGTCAGCGCGCGCAATTCCACGCGGATCGGCAGACGGCCCTGCAGTTCCGGCAACAGGTCCGAAGGTTTGGCGATGTGGAAGGCACCCGACGCGATGAACAGGATATGGTCGGTTTTGACCGGGCCGTGCTTGGTGGATACCGTCGTGCCTTCGATCAAAGGCAGCAGGTCGCGCTGTACCCCTTCGCGACTGACATCGCCGCCCCGCGCGTCAGTGCGGGCACAAACCTTGTCGATCTCATCCAGGAACACGATGCCGTTCTGTTCAACGGATTCCAGCGCGATGCGGTTAACGATCTCATCATCCAGCAGCTTGTCGGCCTCTTCCCCGATCAGTGCTTCATAGCTTTCCGAGACGGTCATTTTGCGTTTCACGGTACGCCCGCCAAAGGCCTTGCCGAATATATCGCCCAGATTCATCATCCCCATCTGGCTACCGGGCTGGCCGGGAATGTCGAACATAGGCATCGGGTTCGACGAGTCGGACAGCTCCAGTTCGATCTCCGTATCATCCAGCTCGCCCGCTTTCAGCTTTTTGCGGAACATCTCGCGCGTGCCTTCGCGGGCGTCAGTACCGGCGATGGCCTCGATCACGCGGTCTTCGGCGGCTTGATGCGCCTTGGCTTTGACATCCTCGCGCATATATTCGCGGGTTTGCAGGATGGCGGCGTCCGCCAGATCGCGCACGATCTGTTCCACGTCACGACCGACATAACCCACTTCGGTAAACTTGGTGGCTTCGACCTTGATAAAGGGCGCGCGGGCCAGTTTCGCCAGGCGACGGCTGATCTCGGTCTTGCCGACACCGGTGGGGCCGATCATCAGGATGTTTTTCGGATAGACCTCGTCCCGGATGTCGTCGGCCAACTGCTTGCGCCGCCAGCGGTTGCGCAACGCAACGGCCACTGCGCGTTTGGCATCCTTCTGCCCGATGATGAAACGGTCCAGTTCCGAGACGATCTCGCGCGGGGTCAGGTCGGTCATGTGAGTTCTATCCAATTGTTTCGCACCGGAACCTAATCATAAGCCACAAAAACACAAGCTGATCACGAAAAACTCACGCCAACACACGGTCTGCACACGGAAAATCGTGGTGATGTGAATCGCCAGACAGAAAATAGCTGCGCATAGTCTGCGTCGACGGGCAAGTTCGCCTGCACTTTGAAATGGAGACCCACATCATGATGACTCGTCGTTCGCTCTTTTTGAATGCCGCTGCAACGGGCGCCGCTCTGACACTGGCCAGCGCCAATGTCGCTGCCGCCGGCGGTGCCAAGAAAAAGGGCACATTCGAGGGCCGCTCGAAACATACCACCACCGGTTCGGTCAAAGTGGTCAAAGACGGTGAGCGCTATATTGTTGAGCTGGGTGATGACTTTTCGCTGGATAACGGTCCGGACCCGCGCGTGGCCTTCGGCAAGGATGGCACCTATGACCCGAACTCGAAACTGGGCGCGCTGCTGAACCTGAAAGGCAAGCAGTCTTATGCGGTACCGCCGACCATGGATATCTCGGACTATAACGAAGTTTACATCTGGTGTGACGTTGCCGGCGTTCCGCTGGGCGTTGCAGCGCTTTCGTAACCCAACGACGAATTGCGCCCGGAGGCCGGTAAATTACCGGCCTCTGACAAGGCGTTAGGTGCCATTGCGCCTGTCTGTTACACTCACCTCAAGGAACCAGTTCCAAGGTGTGTATCATGACGAAGATTGCCAAGATTACGTTGTTGTTCGTGGTATTTGTAGATCTGATCGGACAAGGGCTGGTCTTTCCCATCATCAACTCTTTGATCATGGAAACAAAATCCGGGTTCCTGCCGGAAAGCACATCTATGGGCCAGCGCCATTTCTACTATGGGCTGGTGATCGGGTGTTTCTTTCTGTCGTGGTTTTTGGGTGTGGTCTATGTCTCGAAAGTGTCGGACTCCATCGGGCGTAAGAATGCTTTGTTGGTGTGTTTAGGTGGGGCGCTGGCCGGTTATGCCATCACCATCACGGCACTTTACCTTAACAGTTTGCTTCTGCTGATCGTTGGTCGGTCGATCACCGGCTTTACGGCGGGTAATCAGCCCATTGCACAAGCGGCGATGATTGACGGCAGCACCGATGCCGCCGACCGCGACCGAAACATGGGGTATATCATCACCGGCGTCAGCTTTGGTCTGGTCGGCGGCCCGATTATCGGAGCTGTTCTGTCCGATGCAGCGATACTGGGCAGCTATGCCACGCTCAAGATGCCGTTCTACGGCGCGTTTGTTCTGGTGATGATCGCCATCTTCCTGGTGAGCTTTTTCTTCAAGGACACCCGCACCGAGCGCGCGGCATTTGTCTTTCGCCCGCGCGATATCACCGACAGTCTGATCGCGGTACGTGAACACCCGTTGGTTCTGAAAATCCTGCCTGTCTATGCGCTGTTCATGATTGCCAATGTCACGTTCTACGTATTCGTCGATAATTTCCTGACCAGTGCATGGGGCTACGGCGTCATCGGTGGCAGCATGGCTATGGTGGTCATCGGTTTTGCCTTGGCGTTTTCCAGCACATTCCTCGTGAAACCAGCGCAAGAGAGGTTCAGCAAGCATTCCATCATCCATACCTCATTGGTGGTGATGGTGATCTGCGGCTTTGGCTTCGCCTTCAGCCCCAGCGGCGTACTGAGCTATGTTCCGGTCTTCTTCTTCTATTTCTTCTTTGGCGTCGCCTACCCGACCCTGCTGGGTCTGTTTTCGTCCAGCGTTGGCGAAGCGGATCAAGGTTGGGCCATGGGCGTTACGACGGCGGTCTTCTGTCTTGCCGGCGGTGTCATGTCCCTGGTCGGCGGCGGATTGATGAGCATCGACATCCGCCTGCCCTATTACATCGTCATAGCAACCGCCCTGCTTGGGCTGGTCGGCATGTACCGGCGCTGGAAGGGGAAAGAAATCTCGGCGCTGTTGGCCTAGATCGTCTCAACCGTCAGATTGCCATTGGTATAGACGCAGATGTCTGCGGCAATCGCCATGGCTTCGCGCGCGACCTCTTCGGCGGGTTTATCGCCGCCCATCATTGCCCGCGCAGCGGCCAGGGCAAAGTTTCCACCTGATCCAATGGCGGCCACGTTGTGTTCGGGTTCCAGCACATCCCCCGCCCCGGTGATAACCAACAGGTCTTTGCCGTCGGTGACGATCAGCATTGCCTCAAGTTTTTGCAGGTACTTGTCGGTGCGCCAGTCCTTGGCCAGTTCAACGGACGCACGAGCGAGTTGGCCGGGTGTCGCTTCCAGTTTCGCCTCAAGCCGTTCAAGCAGCGTAAATGCATCAGCGGTCGAACCGGCAAACCCGGCGACAACTTCGAACCCACCCGGCGACAAGCGGCGCACTTTGCGCGCAGTGCCTTTGATCACGGTCTGGCCCAGGCTGACCTGTCCGTCCCCGGCAATAACGACTTGCCCGCCTTTTTTGACACCAATGATCGTGGTCCCGTGCCATCCGGGAAAATCGCTGTCCGCCATGAAAGCCTCCGTGTTCTCAGTCGCTATATATGGGCCGGGCGCGGGATCGGCGCAACCCGTTGCACAACTGCCCAAAAGATATGCACAAAACGCAAACCGGGGTTACCAGACCAGCAATTGTGAGTCCCCGCGCTTGGGACTACATGAGGCTCACAACCGACAACAGGTCGGCTGTTTCAGATAAAAGGACTGGGAACATGGCAACAACTGCAAACATCCATGCCCCACTCGGAGCAGCTACCATCCTGCACGTAGTGGATGCATTCATCAATGTCTTCGAATCCGCTGTTGAGTGGAACGAAAGCCGCAAGACACGCAAGATCCTGTCGGGTCTGACCAACGCACAGCTGGAAGACATCGGTCTGGTGCGTGCGGACATCGCAAAAATCTGATCCCGCAATCAGAACCAGAATTTGAAGCAGCCGCCCGGGTATCCGAGCGGCTTTTTCTTTGTCAGCTTTGCACGTATTTACCAGCCTGATCCGGCAGGTACGCCTCAATCGCGGCTGTGGCGACGACGTGGCGCGTGCCCGCGGCGTCATCCACGACATCCAACCCACCCTTGACGGCCCGCACTTCGGCGCGGCCCCTTGGCAGATCGGCGGCGACCTTGTCACAGTCAACCTCATCAGGTTGTTGAACGGCGATGGTCACCTGAACCCGCATCTCCTTGTGATCGATTCCAAGCTTGGAAAACAGCGTGATCGACGAATGATGCAGCGCGTCCTGCAAGGCGCGACAGGCGGCTTTGGTGTAATCCTGACCGTACAGATCGTTGCCGGTGCCCATTTCCAGAATGATGCGTTTTTTGGTCATTGGGCGGGCTCCATATCGAATGAAACGATGACGGCGGCGTTGGCGATCACAGTGCGGCCATCGGTGTGGGGTTTATCAACATCCAATCCGCCCTTGGTCACAGTGATGTTGGGCTGGCCATAGGGAAAGATCGCCTTCAGCGCCTCGGTGTCGACCTTGTCGGGCTGCTGCACACCCACCTCGGCGTCGATGATCATCGCCTCTTTCGGAAAGTCGAACAGCTCAGCCATGTTCACTGAGTTATGCCACAGCGCATCCTTGATCGCCCGCAGGGCGGCCTCGGTATAATCCTTGCGCCGCAGGGATGTGCCCATCCCGAATTCCACCAGAACCCGTGTTTTCGCCATTTGATTTCCCTGTATTGATGGCCCAATTGAGCCAATCACAAAAAAGGGCGCCCAAATTCGGACGCCCTTGATCAATACCGATCACATCGGATCAGATGGATTCGTCGATCCAGCTTTGCAGTGCGGCTTTGGGGGCCGCACCGGCGCGGTTCGACACAACCTGACCGTCCTTGAAGATGAACAGAGCAGGAATGCCACGCACACCCATGGCGGCAGCGGCGTTCGGGTTGCTGTCCACGTCTACCTTGGCAATTTTGATTTTGCCGCCGTATTCGTTGGCCAGTTCTTCCAGAGCGGGGCCGATCTGTTTACAGGGGCCGCACCATTCGGCCCAGAAATCCACCACAACGGGGACATCAGAGTTTTTGACTTCGGCGTCAAAGGTATCGTCGGTAACGGCAACGGTCGACATATTCTGTCTCCTGAATGGGGTATCTCGGGAACAGAACGTAGGGGCCGGGCAATCCAAGGTCAAGATATCTGGGTGCGTGACAGGGCGTGCGTCACAAGATCGTGTGGCAGCCACATCAGATCTGCTGTCCTGGTCCATAAGATCGCAGTGCGAATTTCGTGGTTCGGATAGACCTGTGATAAGGCGTTGGCATACGCCCCCATCTGTCGCAAAAGCCCCTCAGGGCATGTCTCAGCACTGTTGGGAACCGTTGCATTTGTTTTGAAATCAATGACCTGAACCTCTGTATCGGTGATGATCAATCGGTCAATCACCCCGTGCATGCGGCGTCCGTTCAGGTCGGCCGTCACGGGCACCTCAGCCAAGGCGTCCGTGGCAAAGACAGACTGAAGATGCGCCGCAGTCAAAACGTCGCATGCCTCGTCCATCAGCTCTTGCCGTTCCGCGTCCTGCATATCGGGCAGAACCCGCGCGCAAAGCTGCGGCCAGTCTTTCCGCGCAATCAAGGGCAAGTGTTCCAGCAGCAGGTGCAACCGTGTGCCGCGCAGCTTTGCCGCCTCTTCGTCCTGACCTGCATCGCTGGGCAAAGCCTTAGCGCCCCCCAGATCGGAAGGGCTGAGCGTCTCCGCTTCAGGCTCCGGTGGTGTGGCGGGCGACAGGAACGGGGCTGGCAGGCCCGTCACCGCCACTGCGGTTCCTGTGGCTTCAACAATCGGCGATGCACCCCAATCCCCGTGCGACAATCGCAGAGATTCTGAGCCGGGCGGCGCCACCGCCCCTGCCCGTTCCATTGCGGCCTGCACCATTTGATACCAGCTGGTCCCATCCTTACCGACATCGCCGGCAGCCGCCACGATTAACCACTTTTCAGCTCGTGTTAGAGCCACATAGAGCAAGCGAAGCCGCTCATTTTCTTCCCGCGCTCGGGCTTCGTCGCGCGCACGCGCAATCAACGCCGGGGACGCGTCAGCCGGAACTTTCCAAAGCGGTGTACCTTCGGCCACCATGATCTCGGCATCGCGCGGAGCTTGCCGTTTGCCCGTATCCGGCAGGATCACAATCGGAGCCTCCAACCCCTTGGAACCATGCACCGTCATCACCCTGATCATGCTTCCGACGCCGCTCATCTGCCGTTTGATTTCCAGATCATCGGTCTGCATCCACACCAGAAATCCAGTCAGGCTTGGGATATCCGTGCGCTCGTACGCCAATGCCTGCGACAACAGCGCGTTGATCCCGTCTTCCGCCTCGGCTCCCAGCCTGCCCAGCAGTTTACGACGGCCATCATGGCGGGTCAGGATGCGTTCTATCAGGTCGTAGGGGCGCAGAAAGTCGATCTGCCCGCGCAAGTCGTGCAGAACGGCCAGTGTTTCAGGGTATTCTTCGGCGCGTTGACGCAGAGCCGCCCAAAGGAACTGTTCTTTGCGCCGATGTGCCAAATCGAACAATTGTTGTTCGCCCCACCCGAACAGCGGCGATTTCAAAACTGTGGCAAGCGACAGGCTATCCTCGGGCGTGGCCAGAAAGCTAAGCAGCGCGGCCAGGTCTTTGACCGCCAATTCCGCACCGACCTTAAGCCGGTCTGCCCCGGCTATCGGCAGATCAGCGGCTTTGCAGGCGCGGATGATCTCGGCAAACAGGTCCGAGCGGCGTTGAACGAGGATCAGGAAATCCCCCGGTTGAACCTTCCGCCGTACAAATGTGCCGGGCGTTTCGCCATCCTCAGGGATCGTCTCACCTTGGTCGATCATTGCCTTGATCGACTGCGCCACCTTCTCGGCCAGAATGACGGTGTGATGCCGCGCGCCGGGCCGATCTACCGGATCGGTCCAGTCGGTATCTTCATCGTCTTCGACCTTTTCGACCACGGGCCACAGGTCCACCCGGCCCGGCAGATCCGCCTTGAACGCGCGGTGCTGGCTTTCCTTATGAAATCCGGCTTCTGCTCGGTTTTCGAACAGGATGTCGACCAAGGACAAGATCGCGCTGGAGGACCGGAATGAGTATTCTAACGTGGAATCCCACAATTTAGAGCCTGATTCCAAGAGTTTTCTCCCAAACTCAGCCTGCATCAGATCGAATGCCTGCGGATCGGCGCCTTGGAAGGAATAGATCGACTGCTTTTTGTCACCGACCACGAAAATCGTGCGTTCAACCCCGGACCGGGCCCCTTCCCCGCTGGTAAATTCCTGCGCTAGTTTTTCGACCACATCCCACTGATCGGGACTGGTATCCTGCGCTTCGTCCACCAGTATGTGGTCGATGCCGCCATCCAGTCGGTACAACACCCATTCGGCAACCGCCGGATCATTCAACACCTGCCGTGCACGTAAGATCAGGTCGTCAAAGTCTAGCCATCCGCGCAGTTGCTTGCGCCGCTCATATTCCGGCAAAAACGCCGTCGCGAAGCGATGCAGCACCATTGTCTTGCGCGCGGCCACCAGGGCCAGCCGATGTTCGCGCGCGGCCTCCACCCGCAACATCAACGCTTCGAGCTGGGGCATCTTGCCCACCAGCGCCCCTTCGCGCAGGGCTTTGGTCGGGAAACTGTTGATTTTAGCCGTGAAGGGTTCTTTGGCGGATTTTCCGGTCAAAAGCACGCTTTCCAAAATAGGTAAGCTGCTAACCCGGGCCTCGGTAAATGCCGCAAGCTTGTCGGCCGCCTTGGCGTTATTGCCGCCACTTTCGGAAAGCACCGGCAGAATCGACCTGATCAATTCCACCTCGCCGCCCAGAAACACACGTCCTATTAAAGCGTCTTCATCGAACCCGTCGGCCAGTTCAAACCGTTGCAGCACATCGGCCCATTCCAGCGGTTGCGCAAACAGGTTGCGTTTCTGGGTGATGGCCGCAGTAAGCTTGTCGAACCCGGTATCTGTGACAAACCAGGCGACGTCTTCGATCAGGGTGGCCTGCGGGCCTGCGGCAAAATCCTCGACAATCTCTTCACGCAATAGGGCTGCCGCGCGGTCCTCCATCTCTGAAAATTGCGGGCTGACCCCGGCTTCAAGCGGGAAACGCCGTAGCAGTGAAGCGCAGAACGAGTGGATCGTCTGGATCTTCAGGCCACCGGGTGTTTCGATGGCGCGCGCAAACAACGTTCTGGCCTGTGCCAGCCGTTCGGGGTCGATAACACCCGGAACACCCAGATCGGTCAGTTGGGAAAGAAGGCCGACATCATCCTTCATTGCCCATTGTCCGAGGCGATCAAACAACCGGTTTTGCATCTCGCTGGCGGCTGCCTTGGTGTATGTCAGACAAAGGATATGCTGTGGCTGCACGCCGCCCAATAATAGACGCGCCACCCGATCAGTCAGAACCCGCGTTTTTCCAGAGCCTGCATTGGCCGCCAACCAGGTCGAGGCGTCGGGCCGCGCGGCCTGTACCTGCCGCTCGGTTGCGTCGTTGCGGGCGCTCATGTCAGGTCCTCTGGCGTTGTGTCATCAGTGCGGTCCCATTCCCCGAACCGCGCCAATTGATCGTAATCGCCCACATCCGAATCCTTGTGCAACATGCGACGGGATGAAAACCCCTGATCAGGCTCTAAATAAGCAGAAACCAATTCTTTTAGCTCGGCCAGAACCTTGTCTGGCGGCTCTTTCGCCAGCGGTGCGGGTACTTCTTTGTAAGTGCCGCCCATGCCGATGAAAATCGCCTCGGCCACGGGTGAAGGGTCGAACCCGTCGATACCGCCCTCTTCGGCCATCGCGGCTTCGATCAGCAACTGTTTGTCGAACTTGGATTGTTGGCTTTCCGTCGGGGGTGTTCCTGTCTTGTAATCGACAATCCGCAACGCGCCGCGTTTGTTGCGATCTATCCTGTCAGCACGGCCCGCGATGGTGAAATCCAGGGGCGACAGCACAAATTTCACCGCCGCCTCAAAGGCGACAGGCCCTCCGTCCCCTCGCCGCGCGATTTCGGCGGTCAGAAAATCATCCGCGATGCGTTCCAGCCGCGCCAGCCACAGCTTACGCGCTGTGGGCCACGCAACATGTTGATCCAACAAGGTTTCCGCGCGTTTCAAAAAGTTTTCGCGGGTCAACAAGGCCGTGTCCAGAACACTGTCTTTGACGAAATGTTCCAGAATTTCGTGGATCACGATCCCGCGCAACAAGGCATCTGGCGCTTGCACCAAAGGGTCCAGAGGTTTCAGGCGCAGCACATGTTTGGCGTAAATCGCATAAGGATCGCGGATCAGCCGTTTGACTTCCGTTACGCTCAACCGGTTCGGGCGCGATGCCACCGGCGGCCGCGGAGATGGGCGCGTTGCCGGTTCGATATGCGACGCGACTTCAAGCTGTTCCGCCCATTGCAGCCATTGCCGTCCTTTGTTGCGCATTTCTGACAATGCCTCAGGCCCGCCCTGCCCCGGCAAGCCGTGCAGCAGGTTCGTAAGGCGGTTCAGCCAGCGTGATGGAACGGTTTCTGCGTCATCGGACCGCTTGGCGCGGGTCAGCCAGACCTCGGGCGCGCCGATGGCTTGTTGAAAGTCATGTGCCGACAAGCCGATCCGCCGTTCGGGCAGCAAAAGTCCGGCCTTGTCGCGCATCTGGCGGTTCAGCCAGGGGTCTGGCGCGGAGGCCTCAGGCCAGCTGCCTTCATTTAGGCCGCCCAAGATAAGCAAATCTGCCCCTTGCACGCGCGCCTCGAGCGTGCCCCAGATCATGATGTGTGGATGCGGGGCGTCGCGATCCCGGACCTCTTCGCCCGCGAGCAAAGCACCCAACAGGTCGGCGAAATCATGGGCGGTCATCGGGCCGCCGTGTTGCGCCTCTTTTTCCAGTGCGCTCAGGACGCCTTGCGCCTTTTGGCCTGCGTTCTTATCCCAGAGCGTGCCTGTTTCCCCTGACGCGCCCGCCGAAATCGCCTCAGCCATGACGCGCAGCTTGGCAACCCAATCCGTCAATGGGAGTTGGCCCGCGATCTGTTGATCGCAGAAATGGGAGTTTAGCCAACGTACCCAGTCCTCGGGAACTTCTTTGCGGATTGCAAAAGCGGTCAGGCTAGCGCCGTCTGGGAAAGGCGGGCCATGTCGGCGCAAATCTAGTTCAAGGTCCCGCGTGTGCAGCAAATGCGCGCCGCGCTCATCACCATCATGACACAGCGGGTGTTTCAGAAGGGTCAGCAATGCCTCGCCATCCAGACACCGTGCGAAAAGCCCCGCCACGTGACGCAGAAACCGGCCGGGCGGCGATAGTTGCAGCGGTAGACCAGCGCTGTCATCGGGAAGGATGTTCCAGCGATCTAAAGCAGCGCTGACTTGGCGGGTCAGCATCCTGTCAGGTGTGATTAGCGCGGCAGTTTGGCCGGTTTCGGCTGCCTGGCGCAGGCGCAGCGCGATGGCCAGCGCCTCGGACCGGGGCGATTGCGCCTCGACCAGTGTCACGTCCTTTGTGGCGCCATCCAGATCGGTCAGTTGCGGGCCTTCGGACATCCAGGCATCCGTGATCGGCGCTGGGCGTAAAGCCAGCGAAACCAAGCGGTTGCGAGCAGACGAGGGTGGTTGATCACCCGTCCAAGGCATGATCTGATCAGGCTCCAAACCAAGCTGTGTCATCAGTTTGCGGAACCGGTACTGCGGGTGATCTTCCGATGTCAGCGCATCGTCCAACCCGCGCCAAACGCGGTCGGGCTGATCGAAATCATACCCTGGCAGGATCAATGCGCCTTGCGGCAGGCGCGCGACCGCCTCCATCAGCATCAGGGTGGTTCCGCGTGACCCGGTTGACCCGGCAAGGATAACCGGATGCTGCGGCGGAGCGACTTGCCAGCGTTCGATCAGGTTTTCCACCACAAGCCGCTGCCGGGCCTGAACATCCAGCGTGTCATGGCCCGAGTCGATGAAGTGATCGGCAATCCCGATGAACGCCTGCGCGCGAGCCCAGTGTCCGGACATATCACTGACGTCCAATTGCCGGATCGCGTCGGGCGAAACGCCTTCGCCCTGCATCTCATCAATCAGCGCGGCTAGGCTGTCGGACAAGTCAAAAAGTGAAGACCGCGCAGCCAGATCAGGCTGTTGTTCCAACAGCTTAGCGATCAACTGCGTCAACTCCAACCTGCGCCGCAGCGGTGGAATCGCCGGAGGTATTTGCGCAAGATCGACGCTTTCACCCAAATCAGTGACCAGTGTCAAACGCGGCAACAGGCACGCCGGGCCTTGGTCAAACAAGTCGCGGACGCGCCGGGCCATACGCCTTGTATTGACGACCAGTTGAACGCGCGCCAGCATCTCGGGCGGATGCGCTGCACTGCGATCTTGCAACCCCTGAACCAACATTTTCGGGAAGTCCGAACCGGGTGGAACGGCAAAAACACGTGGAACTGGGTTGGGTTCAAACATTGGCAATCAACCCCTCGGCGAGAGTAATCCCTTCGGGGTGGCCGACATCGCACCAGCGACCGGGATAGGTGAGGGCAAACAGGCGATCTTGTTTTTGCATCCGGTCCCACAGGACATTCAGCGAAAATGCCTTTTCTGGGATATCCATCAACCCCTCGGTCTTCATGATCTGCGCACCGCCATAGATCAAACTACCGCCGCGCACGATCCGTCCGTTCTCATCTGCTGTGAAATCGCCTTTGCCCGTGTGCCCGACAGTCTGATCCACTGGAATACACATCAACAGCGCGTCCATGTGATCGGGATTCCACGCCTCGCGGAGCATCGTCAAAGGGTTCGGTCCTGACCAGATCGCGTCTGGATTCAGGGTGTAAACCGGGTGAGATCCAAGCAGGGGCAAAGCGGCGCGTATTCCGCCGCCAGTCTCAAGAATCTCCGACGTTTCATGGGAAAGCAGAACACCTTTTGGGACGAGATGAGCTTCAAGCTGATCTGGCAGATAATGTAGGTTGGCCACGATACGCTTGGGTTGCAGGGCATTCACCAAGTCCAACGCGTGATCAATTAGAGGCCGGCCGGCGACCTTGATCAGTGGTTTGGGCCGATTTTCGGTCAACGCGCCCATACGGGTGCCAAACCCGGCTGCAAACAGCATGACGGCTTCGGGGTCTTGGGTCATTTCTGTCGGAGCCTGTCCAGATTTTCAGGGGTGGGTGCGGGCAGGGCGTCGCGCAGCAGGTCTGCGACCGCAACCAGTGCGGGGTGTTCTAGATCCCGCATCACATGCGCCCAGGTTGACGGGATCAGATCGATATAGCTGGGCTTGCCGTACTCGGTTGCCAGCCGGGCAAAGACGCCCAGAATGCGCAGGTTTCGCTGTGCGCCCAACACCGCATAGGCTGTGCGGAAGTCATGATCATTCACCCCAGTCGCCACGATATAACGATTCACCATTTGCATCTCGGTTCCGAGTGACACATCGCGACGCACATCCTGCAACAAAGATACCAGATCATAGGCCGGATGGCCCAGCATGGCGGTTTGAAAGTCCAACAGACCAGCGCGCTGAACCCCGTCGCGATCCGGCAACCAGATCAAGTTTTCAGCGTGGTAATCGCGCAGCACAACAACTTTGGACCCCGAAGTTTCTCGGTGCAGAATATCCGAGAACCGGTTTTCGAAACGGTTACGCGCATCGGCGTCGTGCGTGCCCTGCACGGCCTGCGCGTATTTGGTAAAGGACAACGCGGCCAGTTCGGTCATCAAACTCGGATCATAGGATCGCAGAGACAGGCTTGGCGCCTTGTGTAGGTCAATCAGAACATCCGTTGCGACCTCATAAAGCGCACGCTCCATGCTGGGGGTCTGAGCAAGCACGCGCGCGAAGAGGTCGTCGCCGAGATCTTCGAGCAGAAGAAATCCGTAATGCGTGTCCTCGGCATAAATCTCGGGCGCGCTCAGACCAAGGGACCGCAGGTATTCGGCCATGCGGGCAAAATCTTCGACATTTTCCGCCTTGCCCGGGGGTGAATCCATTAACACCGCCGTCTTGCCGGTTTCCGGATCGGTCAGCCGATCGTACCGACGGTTCGAGGCATCCCCAGCCAGCGGCGCGTGCTTTGCATTTGACCATTTGGTCTGCGCGATCAACGCTTCGGCCAATACCGCGCGGTTTGTCATGCGGGAATCCTTAGTTTCACGGGCCATTTCGGATCTGACCAGCGAAGGGTCAGATGGCGTGCTTCTGTCATGTTAGGATCTGTTTCGAAAGATATTCTCGCTGCAGACTCCGGCGTCAGCGGGCCCAATTTATCCGGCCATTCAATCAGACAGATTGCGGTTTCGAAAGCCTCGGTCACGCCCAGTTCTTCGACCTCCTCAACCGCGCTCAGGCGATACAGATCGCAGTGCCAGATTTCCCCGGCCGGCGTGTCATAAGCCTGAACCAACGTGAAAGTCGGCGAAGGCACATCTTCGGGCTCGACCATCAGCGATTGGATCAGGCTGCGGGCAAAATGGGTCTTTCCGCTGCCGATCTCGCCCTCAAGCAACAAGATGTCTCCAGATCTCAATTCTGCACCGAGGCGGGCAGCGAATTCTGCTGTTTCCTCGGGCGAATTCAAAGTGATCGTGCAGGGCGAATTGGTCATGGCGCCACAATGGCCTTGCGCCCGGTTGGCTGCAACCCGGTTCAGGCGCTGATTTGCTGCGCCTCTTGCCGCATCAGCGCATCCCGATCCACCGAGAAACGAACAATGGTGGCCCCGTTCTGCATCGGGCTGACAGTGCACAACACCTGGATACCGTTTCGCAGATAGATCACACCCGACCATTCCGCGCGATTTTCCCGCGCCTCTACAAAATCGCGAATTTCGCCAAGGATTGGTGTCGCGGTGCAATGTTCCTGCCAGCTTTTGGTCACCTCAAGAACGGAGTCCGCGTCAAAGCCTGCGTCGCCTGTATCACCCCAAAGCTGTTGGTAGGCGAAATTGGTAAAAGCCAGTGTACCATCGTCACTGAAGACGGCGATGGCATCGGCCAGTTTGTCCAGAATGGATTGCATCAGATCCATTTCTGACCGGAACCGACGGGTCAGAGTGATCTCGGCAGTGATGTCCTCGAACAAAAAGGCAACCGCTCCGTCCGGGTGCGGGCGTCCACTGACCGAATAAACCGAGCCCGATGGCAGGGACCATGTCTCTTGATAGTTTCCGTCCTCCGCCGCTTCGAGAAGGTCGTTCATCTGACTGCGCCAGCTGCGATAATTCTTGGGCTCGGGCATCATGTGCTGATCCCGCAGGCGATCGAAAAAGCTGGACAGGCTGGGGCGGCAGCTTAGGAAATCCGGGGGCAGGGTAGTCAGGTCGATCAGGGCTGGGTTGAACAACGCCAGCTGGCGGTTGCGGTCAAAAATAGCCAGCCCGATGGGCAATTGCGCGAAGGTCTTGGTCATGGTCTGAACGAATTTGCGCTGCGCCACCTCCGCCTCGACGATCGCGTTGATGTCCACGGCATAAGACAAGTGCCCTTCGGGGTGATCTACCAACGTCAGATCGAACCACAGCTTGTTTTCACTGAACTCGGAGGAAATTGAGACCCGCGCCTTTGCGCTTAGCGGTTGGTCGGCATCGGGGACCGGAAACAATGGTGCGGTCAGGTCCGTGTCCTGATCCCGTACTTTGCGCACCAGCGAAACATAAGCAGCATTGCACCAGCGCACATCGCCCTGATGATCCAACAGCCAGACAGGGTAGGGCGCTTTTTCCATGGCAAGGCGGTTTGGATCATTTGATGCGATTTGAGTTATCGAGGGGCAATCGGTACGGTCGCGCAGCTGAACGCGTACAATTCCGTCTATCCATTCGCACAGAACATCGCGTTCAACCGTGCAATCGATGGCCGGGATGACCAGGTTGCCTTCACGCCGGACCTGATCAGGTGTTTCGGGGAATGTTGGAAAATCTCTGTGCAGCAGCCGGCACAGATCGGCCCAATCACGGACCTGCTCGAACCCTTCCAAAGCAATGTCCGAGTGACTGATAAGCCGGTCACCATCAAACAGGAATGCCGCATCAAACAAGGAGGCAGGTGAGGACAGCCCAAAGTTGTCCCCCCGTTCCCGCCTGCGGGGCAACAGCCACTGCACGGCAAGACTTGCGGAAACAAGGCCGATGATGGCCAGAATGATCCAGTCGACCATGCGCCCTCCGGTGCGCGAAACCAAGAAGCGGTACTATGCGCCTTAATGGTTAACGGGGTCTTAACCAATGTTAGCCCGTGTCAGATCAGGTTTGGAAACGCTGGTTTACACCCGAAGGCACAGGCGTATCACCGGTTTGCGCATCCACAAGGTTACGGGGCCAGGTCACCTTGACGATCGCACCCCGGCGTTCGGGGTTATCCGACAGGGTTTGGTATGGGTCCGATCCGTTGGCGAAATCCAGCTCTGCTCCGCTGCGTTCAAGCAGCGTTTTGGCAATGAAAAGACCCAGACCCATGCCTTCATATTCCGGACGGGTCCTTTTTTCGGTCTCACTGCGGCGGCGGCGCATGAAGGGATCGCCGATCCGGCCGATCATCTGCGACGGATATCCACGACCGTCATCCATGATGCTGACGGTGATCTGTTTGGTGGACCATTCCGCCTCGACCCAGACATTTCCGCGCGAAAAATCCACCGCGTTCTGGATCAGGTTGCGCAGGCCGTGAATGATCTCGGGCTTGCGCAGGATCGAGGGCTGCTGCACATCGCCATCCTCGGCCGGGCCTTCGAAGAAATGAACGGTCTTGCCTCGGTTGATATGCGGCTCGGCGGCTTCATGCACCACGGTAGAAAGCGGGGCTTGACGCAGATGCAGGTCGTCTTTGCCCGCCCGGCCCATGTCTCGCAGGATATCGCGGCAACGGTTCGCCTGTTCGCGGATCAGGGCGGCGTCCTCGATAAGGTCGGGCCGGTCATCCAATTCCTCAATCAACTCGGAGCTCGCCAGTTTGATCGTTGCCAGTGGCGTGCCCAGCTCATGCGCGGCGGCGGCGACCACGCCGCCTAGATCGGTCAGCTTCTGTTCGCGTGCAAGCGCCATATGGGTGGCGGCCAGCGCTTCGGACATAGATTGTACCTCTGAGCTGACGCGATGCGAATACGCGCCCAGAAAGACAATTGCGATGACGATTGCGGCCCAGTTTCCGAACAGTAGAATATCTGGGATGTCCAGTTCTGCCCCCAATGCGGTGCGCAAAGGCAGGTGGAATTCGGCCAGAAGTGTTGTCAAGGCAATGGCAACGCAGCCGATTATCAGGGTTGACCGGGTGCTCATGACGCTCGCGGAAATCGTGACAGGCCCCACCAGCAACAGCGCAAACGGGTTGTTCAGCCCGCCTGTCAGGTACAGCAAAATGGTCAGCTGCAGCAGGTCGAACAGCACCATCAGGAAGTTCTCGAACTCGGACAGGCGCTTGTTGCGGGGAAACAGCAGAATTGCAGTCAGATTCCCCATGACCGAGACGCCAATCGCCAGATAACAAAGCGTTGCGTCCAGCTGGATGTCATAAGTTTGCTGCGCGACGGTGATCGCTGTGATCTGGCCGAAAATGGCCACCCAGCGCAACAGGATCAGGGTGCGCAGCCGAATCCAGCTGCTGCGTTCCTGACCGCGCCATAATGTGATGTTGGAATTTGCCATCGGTCGATTATGTCCTGTTGCATCGGCTGAACTTCTTGATAGGTGTCCCGGCCGAAACGATCAACAACCCCTCTTATGTCAGGATTGATGTCATGGTCCGTCTTTATGCCATCCTCGCAACCGTTGTTCTTGCCGTGGGCCTGGGGGCCATGTGGCTGCTGACGCGCGGTGCCGGATCAGATGACAAGTTCGCGCAATGCCGGACCAGTCAGATCGCTGGCGGAACGGCGGCCATCGGCGGGCCTTTTGAACTGCTCAACGGCAAGGGCGAAACAGTCACCGACACCGACGTGATCACCGAACCGACGTTGGTCTATTTCGGCTATACCTTCTGCCCCGACGTCTGCCCGTTCGACATGTCCCGCAATGCTGAGGCCGTGGACATTCTGGCCGAGCGTGGCCAGTCCGTGACGCCCTTGTTCATTTCAATTGACCCGGATCGCGATACGACCGAAGTGATGGCCGACTATGCCTTTAACCTGGGTGGCAAAACCATCGCGCTGACCGGCACGCCCGAGCAGGTCAAGGCCGCCAGCCAAGCCTACAAAACTTACTACAAGGCCCATGACAAAAGCGATGAGTACTATCTGGTAGACCACTCGACCTTTACCTATCTTGTCACGCCTGAGGATGGGTTCATCGAATTCTTCAACCGGGACGACACCGCCGAACAGATGGCCGACAAGGTTGGCTGTTTCCTCGACAAAATCTAGAAAACGACGGGTTGTTTGACCTTTGGGATGGCGCTGCTATTACTCATGGTTAAGCCAAAGGCGTGAAATAGCGGAAAGAACAGAATATGGCGGACAGCTCTGACCTCGACATCGGCCCCGATAAAACGCTGCTTTTGGTGGACGATGACGAACCGTTTCTGAGACGTCTGGCAAAAGCGATGGAAAAACGCGGGTTCGAGGTTGAAACCGCAGGTTCCGTCGCCGCAGGCCGCGCCATTTCCACCGCCCGCCCGCCCGCCTATGCGGTTGTTGACCTGCGGCTTGAGGATGGCAACGGTCTGGATGTGGTCGAAGTGCTGCGCGAAAAGCGCCCCGACAGCCGGGTTGTGGTCCTGACCGGATACGGTGCAATTGCGACCGCCGTGGCTGCGGTCAAGATCGGCGCCACAGATTACCTGTCGAAACCCGCCGACGCCACCGACATCACCAATGCGCTGCTGGCCAAGGGCGATGAACTGCCCCCGCCACCAGAAAACCCCATGAGTGCGGACCGCGTCCGTTGGGAGCATATCCAGCGGGTCTATGAGTTGTGCGACCGGAACGTCTCCGAAACCGCGCGGCGCCTGAACATGCACCGTCGGACATTGCAGCGGATATTGGCGAAGCGCAGCCCGCGTTAAATCTCTTCTGGTCGGACCAAAGCGGACCTTTGCTTCGTTCTGGACGTGGAGACAGAAACAAGCGCACTATTTCGGGGGTATCGGCAAGGGTTGCTGATGCCCTTTCTCTTGTTTGCTGCGGAACGAGGAGTCTCTAAAAATGTCTGCACTAAACTTTTCACACATCGGAGTAACCGTTCCAGACCTGGAAAAAGCGGTAGAATTCTATTCTAAGGCATTTGGACTCTATGTGCTTATGGAGCCCACCGAAGTGCTGCATGACGATAGTGCCATAGGTCAGATGTGTGACGATGTTTTTGGAGAAGGCTGGGGTTCATTTCGGATTGCTCATCTTTCGATGGGGGATGGTATAGGTATTGAACTCTTCGAGTTTCCAAACACGATCGAAGAAGAGAGGCCGTTCGAATATTGGCGTCGCGGGTTGTTCCATTTCTGTGTTCAGGATGACAACCTTGAAGAACGGGTCAAGACCATCGAAGAGCTTGGTGGAAAACAGCGAATGAAGCAGGTTCGCAAATACTACCCTGGCGATAAACCCTATCGCATGGTCTACATGGAAGATCCGTTTGGAAACGTATTTGAGCTATACAGTCATTCTTATGAACTGACCTATTCGGCCGGGGCATACGCGTGACTTGTTTGTTGGCAGACCACCAATCTGGTAGTTTCCGTGTTAAATAATTTGAAATAGTGATATGTGAATGCCGTCCAATTGCGGAGGATGGCATGAACAATCTCACGACGGCATTTCGAAGGGCTCTGTCAAACTACGCCAAATTCAATGGGCGTTCTTCGCGCCCGACGTTTTGGTGGTGGGTTCTGGCCGTTCTTCTCGTTCTTCTGGTGACGCGAATAATTGATGGCGCTTTGATCGCTCCGATGCTCGGATTTGGGGTGTTTGAGCCGAACGCCGGACAACCGCTTTCCGTTTTGGTTTCGCTTGGGCTTTTGCTTCCCAATCTGGCGATTGGAGCCAGACGTTTGCACGACATCGGACGAACTGGATGGTGGCTGTTGATTGGCTTGATTCCGATAATCGGAACTCTGGTCCTGTTGTACTTCTACATTCAGCCAAGTGAGAGTGGTTCAAACCAGTTTGGAGAACCCGACGTCTTCCCCTGATTTGAGGGGTGAAAGTCGTCGTTTCAGGCTACAGTTTCAGCAGCAGTTCTTCGCGCCGTTCAGTGTATGCCTGCCGCACCTCTGTCGGCGGGCGCAACGTGATCCCCAACCCCTCCATCACCGCTTTGTCCGGCCGCCCAAAATCCTTGAATGCCCTGGCCCAGGAAAAGTCTGCAATAGTGCGCCGGTCCTGACAGTTTAGTGACTTGATACCAGTACCACTTTGCCCGAGGTTTGGGCAGGGAATTCATCTTTCGTCACAATGGAGTAAATCAATGATCGGCTATGTGACCATCGGCGTTTCGGATTTGGAGCGCGCAAAAAGTTTTTATACGACACTGTTTGCCGACAAGGGCGCAAAGGTTGTGATCGACGCGGGGCGCATCGCTTTCATCGGCAATGACCCTTCAGCGCCAATGCTCGCCGTTTGCACACCCTACGATGGCGAAGCCTGCGAGACCGGTAATGGCGGAATGGTTGCTTTTGCAGCTGACTCCAAGGATGAGGCTAAGGCGCTTTACGAGAAGGCAATCAGCCTTGGTGCTACAGATGAAGGAGAACCCGGCCAGCGCGTCCCTGATCGGTTCTACGGCGCTTATGCTCGCGATCTGGACGGCAATAAGCTGTGCTTTTACGTCTTCGGCTAAAGCTGCGTCAGCAGAGCCATATGACGTTCCATATACGCCCGCCGCACTTCAATCGGCGGGCGTAACGTGATCACCAACCCCTCCATCACTGCTTTATCTGGCCGACCAAAGAATTTGGTCGCCTCAGCCTCAGAAAACCCAGCAATCTGTGTCGCCTCCATCCAGGCGCTGATCTTATCGGCTTTTTTGATCTGCCGTTTCACTGTTTTCGGCACCTCCGCCGGCAGGCCGAACCGAATGTGGATCGCCGCAGCCAGCCGGTCATCCAGCGCGCCGTAATCCGGGCCGACGGCGGATTTGACCGGAGAGATCATATCTCCGATCACATATTCCGGCGCATCGTGTAACAGCGCGGCCAATCGCCATTTTACCGGGGCTTTGGGGGCAATCCGACCGAAAAGCTCTTCAACCAGAAGGGAGTGCTCGGCCACGGAATAGGCAAAATCACCTGCTGTCTGACCGTTCCAGCGGGCCACAAAGGCCAGACCGTGCGCGATATCTTCGATCTCGATATCCACAGGGGTCGGGTCCAGCAAATCCAGTCTGCGACCGGAAAGCATTCGCTGCCATGCTCTGGGTTGTGTTGCCATTCTGCCATGCCTTGTGAACTAGGACACGTTAACTTCGCGCTTTTGTGCTATGATGTACCTGTCTGGATCACAGGCTGCCAACAATTTATTGAGCTTTCGTGCTTTGAACCTGCACGTTTTGATCCCGACATATGGACTGAGGGGGGCGTACTCCTTTCAGTTGTGCCCCTCTCGTACTGAAACGCGTATCGAAAGGAGCATGTTATGTTCAAACGCCTATTTGCTATAACCCTGACCTTCGGCATGGCCGCCACTGCGCCGCCCGCCTTCGCCAAAAACTGTGCACAGCGCGAACATGTGATCGCTAAACTGCAGGACAGTTATTCAGAAGAACTGGTCTTTGGCGGATTGCAGAAAACGCGGGGCGCACGGGCTGTTATGGAGGTTTGGACCTCGAAGACAACCGGAAGCTATACGGTTCTGGTGACCCAGGCGAACGGCATTAGTTGTATTGTCGCCGTTGGCACAGATTTTTTTGAAGCGATACCAAAGATAGAGCTAAAGGGTGAACCAAGTTGATTTGAGCCACAGGTTCACCCAGTTTTCGGCCATTTGCGTTGCCACCTGCCCCAAGGAATGCTAGGGGCTGCCCGGATTATGATTTACCGGAAATGGAGCACCTGATGGCCGGGGACTATATCGTTAAAGACATTTCATTGGCTGGGTTTGGCCGTAAAGAGCTGGACATTGCCGAAACCGAGATGCCGGGCCTGATGTCCCTGCGTTCCGAATATGGCGAAAGCAAACCTCTGGCGGGTGCCCGTATCGTCGGTTCGCTGCACATGACCATTCAGACAGCTGTTCTGATCGAAACTCTGGTCGCGCTGGGCGCGGACGTGCGCTGGGCATCGTGCAACATCTTCTCGACTCAGGACCACGCGGCGGCAGCAATTGCCGAGGCTGGCGTTCCTGTCTTCGCCATCAAGGGTCAGACTCTGGAAGAGCATTGGGATTACCTGGACAAGTCCTTCCTGTTCGACGATGGCCCCAACATGATCCTGGACGATGGTGGCGACGCGACATTGTACATTCTGCTGGGCGCACGTGCCGAAGCGGGTGAGGATATCATCGCTGTTCCGACATCCGAAGAAGAAGAAGTCATCAAGGCGCAGATCGCCAAGCGCATGGCAGCATCGCCGGGCTGGTTCACCAAGATGCGAGACCAGATTCAGGGCGTGTCCGAGGAAACCACCACCGGCGTGAACCGCCTGTATCAACTGGTGAAAGACGGCCAACTGCCGTTCCCGGCGATCAATGTGAACGACTCGGTCACCAAGTCGAAGTTTGACAACAAATACGGCTGCAAGGAATCGCTGGTTGACGGCATCCGCCGCGCCACTGACACCATGATGGCCGGCAAGGTTGCCGTGGTTTGCGGTTACGGTGACGTTGGCAAAGGTTCGGCCGCGTCTCTGCGCGGTGCTGGTGCCCGTGTGAAAGTGACCGAAGTTGACCCGATTTGCGCCCTGCAGGCCGCGATGGACGGTTTCGAAGTCACGTTGCTGGAAGACGAAGTCGCTTCTGCCGACATCTTCATCACTACCACCGGCAACAAGGACGTGATCCGCATCGAGCATATGCGCGAGATGAAGGACATGGCGATCGTCGGCAACATTGGTCACTTCGATAACGAGATTCAGGTGGCCAGCCTGAAGAACCACAAGTGGACCAACATCAAGGAACAGGTGGACATGATCGAACTGCCCTCGGGCAATCGCATCATCCTGCTGTCCGAAGGCCGCCTGCTGAACCTTGGTAATGCGACCGGTCACCCGTCTTTCGTGATGTCGGCCTCGTTCACCAACCAGGTTCTGGCGCAGATCGAGCTGTTCACCAAGGGCGACCAGTACAACAACGACGTCTACATCCTGCCCAAGCATCTGGATGAAAAAGTTGCGCGTCTGCATCTGGATCGTATCGGCGTCAAGCTGACCAAGATGGACAACGAGCAGGCATCTTACATTGGCGTGAAGCCCGAAGGCCCCTACAAACCGGAACACTACCGTTATTGAGTGCGAAAGAACGCATGAACAAACACTCCGGACGCCGCCGATTCCTGTTATCGGCGGCGTCTTTTGTTTTTAGTATCGCCGTTGTAGCCATCCTGTTCGGAGGGGGCGGATGGTGGTTGTTGGCGCACCCGGGAACACCCGTGCCATCGCATTGGAACCCTTTGCGAGAGCTGAAAATCACCGCGTCGGTCACGCCAATCACACGGTTTCAGCTTAATCGCGCGCTGGTGAATGAAGTACAGTGCCGCGCCGCCTTGGCCGACGCCGGCGCGAACTTTGAGGCGATGGATGATCTGATCGTGGATGAGAATTGCGGCATCACCGGGCGCGGTCTGTTGTCTGCGCTGGTGACATCGGGAGTAAATGCGGTTGAAACCAGTTGCGCGACCACTTTGCGGCTGGCCATGTGGGAACATCATGTCGTTCAACCCACTGCGAGAGATCTTTTGGGCACGCAGGTCAGCCGGTTGCGGCATGTGGGCAGTTACAATTGCCGCCAGATGCGTACCGCTCAGGGTCAGAGCAGCGGTTGGAGCAGCCATGCCAAGGCGGATTCCATTGATATTGTTGGTTTGCAATTCGCTGATGGGCGCAGTCTGACCTTGCTATCCGATTGGAGCACCGAAGGACCTGAGGGTCAATTTCTGCGCCAGATCTGGCGCGGTGCATGTGATTGGTTTCGTGTGGTATTGGGTCCTGATTTCAATCGCTTGCACGCGGATCACTTTCATCTACAGGGTCCCGGTTGGGGTTATTGCCGATAGTTTAACTTGATGGGTATTTAACGCAGGGACGGAAAGAAATCTCCGCGTCCTTGTGGTGTGAAATCCAGAATATTCCACAGGGGCCACGCCGCATCCACGTGCCGCGGATGCCAGTCGCTGGGCTCAAAGAACAGCTCGGAACTCCAGAAATGGCTTATGCCGTCCGCATCGCGCTGAAAGACGTTCAGGATCGGCAGTTGGCTTCCATCCTCGGCCTCGGCCAGATAGTCGCGCTGATAGTCTGTGCCCAATGCAGAATAGAGCGGTAGATCATCCCATGACATTTCCGCTTTCAGCGCTGCAAGCCTTTCACAGGTGTTTTGCGCCACGACCGCAAAGGCGATTTTCTGCGATATATGGGCGACCTGTCCATTCAACCCGTCCAGAAAGGCAGAACACATCGGGCAAGGTGCCTCTGCATCCGGCCCGTACATAAGCGAGTATATAGCCAAGGTGTCATGTGATCCGAACAAAGACGACAGCGGTGTCGGCGCACCCCGGTCTGACCGGAATGCATAGTCCCGCGGAACTGCCCCGCCTTTGGGCAAACTGCGACGCAGCTTTGCAACCTTTTCAATCTGAGCCCGCAGTTCAGCCTCAGCCGACAGCAAGGTGTTTCGTGCAGTTCTGTATTGCGAAGTTTCGTTGGGCAGCGACACGGGCATTGTGACCTCCTGGTTTCGGAACGAATGATATATTTAACCTTATTGTTAAATAAAAGACCATCAAAATCAAGCCTCAGATCAGACCGGCATGGTTTAGGGGGAATGCAGCTAATTTTTCCCTTTGTGCAAATTCCCGCTCCCGTTACCGTGTCTGCGGCGCTGGTATGGCCAAAAACAAGTTTCAACCGGGAGATAACCATGGGAAAACGCGACGACCTGATCGCTAAATATGCCGAGGACCTGAAGTCCAAATGCGGTATGGACGCAGATATGGATCTGCTGACCAAAGTCACAATCGGCTGTGGCCCTGCAATTTATGACGCCGATGCATCGACTGTCGCGGCAACTCAGGAAGGTGAGTTGGAAACGGTCAAGAACAACTTCCTCATCAAAAAGCTGGGCCTGTCAGATGGACCGGAATTGATGGAAGCGATCAACAAGGCACTGGAAACCTATGGCATGTCCGAGCGTAACAAATACCGCGCCGTCGTGTATTACATGCTGACCAAGCACTTCGGCAAAGAGGCTGTTTACGGCTGATCTCGCCACACCTTTTTTGCAGCGCCCGTCAGATCCCTGGCGGGCGTTTCCAATTTTAAGTACTTGCCGTTTGAACCGCGCCGCATGGATCGGTTAGTGTCAGGACGTGACCAGGACGGTCAGAGCCAAAATTTCCATACGCGTGTGGTGAGTCGGGAGCACGCGGGGTAGGGAAGGTTCTGCATTCGTCAGGGCCTTCCCTTTAATCTGTTATTAAGTAGCCTGCGTGCCGCCCAGATCGCAGATCACCTGCCATTCCGCATCGCTGACCGGCTGAACAGACAGGCGAGAGTTTTTGACCAGCACCATTTCCCCCAAACGCTCGTCAGCCCTGATCTGGTCCAGCGTGACAGGGGTTGTAAACGGGCGAACGGCCTTAATGTCCACGCATTCCCAACGCTCGTCATCCGTGGTGCTGTCGGGGTGCGCCGGCGCGCAGACCTCGACAATACCAACAATCGCCTTGTCCTTTTGCGAGTGGTAGAAGAACCCGCGATCGCCAACTGCCATCTGACGCATGAAATTGCGCGCCTGGTAGTTGCGCACGCCGTCCCATTCTTCGCCCGCATCCCCTTTGGCAACCTGCTGGTCCCAACCCCAAGTCGATGGTTCGGATTTGAACAGCCAATACGCCATCAGCCTATGACCTTTTTCCATGCAATCAGGTCAACCGATTGGAACAACCCGGCTTTTGCATAAGGATCGTTGTCCGCCCAGTTTTGCGCGGCGGCCATGTCTTCGACCTCCAGAATGATCAAAGAGCCGATCATTGCGTCGCCGTCCAGCAAGGGACCCGCCTGCGCAACGACACCCGTTTCCTCAATATAGGCCAGGTGGGCAGCGCGATTGTCCAGCCGGGTTTGCAGCGCGCCGTCCTTGTCACGGGCGATGAGAGCGATCAGCATATTATTCCTCCTTCAGGGGTCGGTTGAGCAGGGCTCGGATAGCTTCGGTCACACTGTAGGCGCCACTGCTAAGGTCTGCCACCGTTGTACTGATGGGCATGTCCAGCCCTTCAGCGGTGGCAATTTCCGTCATGGCCCGCGCTGTGGCGACCCCTTCAACGGTGGTGTGGGTATCGAACTGGATATTCCGACCCAATGACAGGCCAAAGCGATAGTTTCGGGACAGTTCAGACGAACAAGTCAGGACCAGATCCCCCAATCCAGACAATCCCATAAGCGTATCGGGTCGCGCCCCGCGCATCAGCGCAAAGCGCTGCATTTCTGCAAACCCGCGTGTCATCAAGGCGGCGCGCGCGCTGTCGCCCAACCCGGCCCCGATTGCAGCACCACATCCAATGGCGATCACGTTTTTTAAAGCACCGCCCAATTCCGCCCCAACCATGTCGGTGGTTCGATAAAGGCGCAGGTTGGCAGTGGTCAAGTCGTGTTGCAACGTCAGACTCAGCGAGTCATCTGCGCAGGCCAAGGTTAGCGCCGTTGGCAACCCGCGTGCAATGTCGTCGGCAAAGCTGGGGCCGGTCAGCAAGGCAGGTTGTGCATCCGGAATCGTTTGCCGGATCACAGATATGGGCCCAAGCCCGGACGAAAGCTCAATACCCTTGCAGCATGCCACCAGGGTTTTCCCGGCGAGAGCCGAGGCATGTTCAAGCAGGGCGTCGCGCAATTTCTGCATGGGGACGGCCATCAGCAGGACATCAGGCCCGGTCGCCTGATCGATGTTCGATGTTACCGTGATATCAGCAGGCAAAGCCACGCCGGGCAAGCGCTGGGTGTTTTCACGCGCTGTTTGCATATGCTGGGCCTGACCTTGATCCCGAGACCACAGCGTAACCGGCCCGTTCCCGGCCAGTGAAATGGCCAGGCTAGTGCCGAATGCGCCAGATCCCAGAACGGAAACGCTCATGCCTTGGCGCCTTTCTTGCCGCCGCCCAGCATCGCAGGACTGGTCTTGTCCAAAGGCCAGCGAGGGCGCGCCGTAAGGTCCAGCCCGTCACGCGCACCCATGCGAAATCGTTCCATGCCGGCATAGGCAATCATGGCGGCATTGTCGGTACACAGGTTGAGCGGCGGAGCAGTAAACCGAGCGCCCTTTTCGGCGCAAACAGTCTCTAACGCAGCCCGAATGGCGGAATTGGCGGCAACGCCGCCAGCGACGGCAATGACTGGATCAATTGGGTTCTCCTCAAGATACCTGTCAATCGCGCGGCGGGTTTTCTCGGCCAGAGTATCGACGACCGCTTGTTGGAACCCGGCGCACAAATCGGCGCGGTCTTGACGGGTCAGACCGCCCTTTTCAGCAACAATCTGATCCCGCATCCGCATCAACGCGGTTTTCAGCCCCGAAAAGGAGAGATCACATCCGGGCCGATCCAGCAGAGGTCGGGGAAACCGGAAACGCTTGGGATCACCAGAGCGTGCTTCGGTCTCAACCGAAGGACCGCCGGGTTGCGACAGGCCCAGAAGACGAGCGGTTTTGTCGAACGCCTCGCCAGGGGCATCGTCAATTGTTCCGCCCAGTCGCGTAAATTGTTCCGGCCCGTGCGCGATCAGGTACTGACAATGCCCGCCTGAAACCAACAACATCAGATAGGGAAACGCGATACCATCCGTCAGGCGCGGCGTCAGCGCATGACCAGCCAGATGGTTCACGCCGATCAGGGGAAGTCCGGTTGCCGCGCTCAGCCCTTTGGCGCACATGACGCCGGACATGACCCCGCCGATCAGGCCGGGACCCGCAGTGACGGCAATTGCATCCATATCGGTCAGCGTCAGGCCGGCAGCCTCTAACGCCTGCACCACGCAAATATCCAGTTTTTCGGCATGGGCCCGCGCTGCGATTTCGGGCACGACCCCGCCGAATGCGCTGTGCAGCTCGGTTTGACCGTGAACAATAGACGACAGAACCTCGGCACCCGCACCATCGGATTGGCGCACAACAGCGGCGGCCGTGTCATCACAGCTGCTTTCCAATCCAAGAACGGTAAGTGTTTGCACCATAGGCCTGATCCGTTGCATCATGACACTCAAGCGGGGTATCACCCTGCGCGGACGCAAACAATCCCAAGGCCGAAGGCCCCGCCATTGTATTTGTTGATGACCCGCCCTCGCGCCGCCTCTGAAAGGTTTGTCACACAGCTGTCGGACCGCGTCAGGTCGCGGGTGGATGTCATCTATTCTCCGATTCTGGAAATCCGACCCCTGAGAGTTGCGGTCGAAACGGACGGAATTCGCGGATTGATCTTTACTTCGGCCAACTCGGTCAATGCCGCCGCGTCGCTGGGCGTTAAACCCGATCTGCCCGCCTATTGTGTTGGTCCGGCGACCACTGGAACCGCCAAAGGGGCTGGATGGGATGCATTGATGGTGGGTAATACCGCCGAAGAACTGGTGGCCTACCTGTTGAAACACCGGCCTGAAAGCCCGTTGCTGCATCTCAGGGGTGAACATACGCGGGGAAATGTTGCCGGGCGTCTGACCGAATCGGGGCTGACGGTTCACGAACAGATTGTTTATCAACAGCGTTTGTTACCGCTGACATCCGAAGCGGCTGCGGCCACATCCGGTGACAGACCTGTTCTCGCACCGCTGTTTTCGCCCCGAACGGCGCGACAATTTGCCGAAATCTGGACTGGAACAGCACCTTTGTGGCTGGTTGCCATCAGCGAAGCCACGGCCGAGCCCCTTTATTCCTTGGACTATGAGCGCCTGAAGATCGCCAAAGAGCCGACACCCAAGAAAATGCGGAAAGCCGTGAAAAAGCTTGTCAAACACGCGATGCGGGTTGAGCGTGGAGAGACCACTGATTAACTTAGAGTGGTCTGTTATTCATATGAAATTGGATTCGATAAGGGGAACGTCGCGGTGGCTCGTAAGAAAAAAACCGATCAAAAGCCGGTGGAAGACCCCAAGTCGGACGAAACAGTTGAATTCACCTCGCAGCGTGATGAGACAGTCGTTGACGCAGATGAGCCGTTAGAAGAGGCCCTTTCCGAAGCCGAAGCCGAAGCCGAAGCCGAAGCCGAAGCCGAAGCCGAAGCCGAAGCCGAAGCCGAAGCCGAAGCCGAAGCCGAA
>NZ_CANLZK010000014.1:0-118049 GCF_947495585.1 Ruegeria atlantica
AACGCAGCATTGCAAGAATTTTCTTGCTGCGTTGCAGAAATTCTTCGCAGAAGAGTTAGGAATCAACCGCTTGCCTTAACCTGCACATAGGTCCCTGGCGCCGGCGCCAGGACGGGATGCGCCGAATCGCCGGTCGCGCGCGCAGGCACTTGTTTACCCGACCGCTTCTTCAGCCAGGCCTCCCACCGGGGCCACCAAGACCCTTCGTGATACGTGGCCTCTTTCAACCAGGTTTCGGGGTCCGCCTTCAGATCGGTGTTGGTGTAGTGACCGTATTTCTTCTTGCTGGGCGGGTTCACGATGCCTGCAATATGCCCCGATTCCGAAACGATGAAGCTTTTCGACCGCGACCCCATCTGCTGCACACCGCGATAACACGCCTTCCACGCCGCGATGTGATCGGTCTCGCAGGTGATCGCCATCAGGGGCACGTCCACGTCGTGCACATGCAGCTTATGCCCCAGCAGTTCGAACCCGTCGGTGACGAAATCATTGCGCTGACACAGGCCGCGCAGGTATTGGACCGCCATACGACCGGGCAGATTGGCCCCGTCCCCGTTCCAGAACAACAGGTCAAACGCGGGCGGTGTCTCACCCATCATATAACTGCGGATCGCAGGCCCATAGATCAGGTCTTTTGATCGCAGAAACGACATCGTGCGCCCGATGATCCACGCCTTCAGAACCCCGTCCTCCGAAATCTGATCCTCGATCCCGTCCACAAAGTCGTTCTGCAGGAAGGGCGTGAACTCACCCTGATCACCAAAGTCGGTCAGGGCCGTGAAGAACGTGGCCGATTTGATCGACTTGTCGCCGCGCTGCTTGAGCAACGACAGTGTCAGGCTCAGCGTGGTGCCCGCGATGCAATAGCCGACCGCGTTGACCTGTTTGACCTTGCAGATCGATTTGACCTCTTCGATCGCGGTCAGGAATCCGTCCTGGATATAATCCTCCATGCCGATATCGGCGTGGGATTC
Organism: Ruegeria atlantica; assembly: GCF_947495585.1. Taxonomy (GTDB): domain Bacteria; phylum Pseudomonadota; class Alphaproteobacteria; order Rhodobacterales; family Rhodobacteraceae; genus Ruegeria; species Ruegeria atlantica_G. Next base: position 978 of record NZ_CANLZK010000014.1, read on the forward strand.
ATCGGCGTTCACCCAGCTGACCACAAACAGGGTATAGCCCTGCTCTGTCACCCATTTGATCAGACTGTTCTGCGCTTTGAGGTCCAGAATGTAGAATTTGTTGATCCACGGCGGGAACAGCACCAGCGGCGTTTCATGCACCGTCTCGGTCGCTGGCTTGTACTGGATCAGCTCCATCAGCCGGTTACGATAAACCACATCGCCGGGCGTCGTCGCGATATTGCCGCCCACCTCAAAGGCACTGTCATCGGCCAGTTTCACCACCATCTCGCCGTCATTGGCCTCGAGATCAGCCACCAGGTTTTCCAGACCCTGGATTAGTGACTGGCCTTCCGTCTCGACCGCCTTTTCCAGCGCATCGGGATTGGTCGCCAGAAAATTCGTCGGCGACATCATGTCGATTATCTGCTGCGAGAAGAACGCCAACCGCTGCTTGTCCTGCACATCCAGATCCTCGACCGAAGCCACTGCCTGCGCGATGGCATCGGCATTTGTCTGATACTGCTGACGGATGAATTTGAAATACGGATTGGTCTCCCACAAGGGGTTGGAAAACCGCTTGTCCCGGGGTCCGGATGCGGCCTCTTCTGCCTCGCTACCCACCAGCGCCTGCTGCGCCTCGGCAAAGTTCATAACAGACTGGCCCCAGAACTCGATCTGCTTCTCCATTAGCCGCGCAGGATTTTGCATCGCTTCGGCCCAATACGCCGATGCTGCCTTTGCATAAAGCTCTTGATTCGGACCGTCCAAAGCAGGGTTGTGACCCTTCTTTCCCGACATCGCATCAACAAGTCGCTTCGAAAGCTCCTCCACCTTGTCCATATTTTCTTTAAGCCTCTCAAGGTGTTCCGGGGATAGCTCCGGCGTCCGGTGTTCACTTGTTGTCATTTTAACAATTCCCCCTTAACCTCGCTGCTATGCAGAATAATCGTCGTGGGCTTGGGGAGCAAAGCGACGAATGGTCCGACACTCACACCGGCAGCCAGGAGGCCCCCTATATGCGCTACATGATGACCTACGACCTTATGGAAACCATGCGCAACACGAACCAATGGATGGGGGCAACGGCCAGTGCTATGGCGTCTTACCCACTGTTCTCCATGATCCCCAACCCGGCTTTCAGCATGATGGCCGCATGGGGCGAAGTGACCGAGCGCACGTTTCAGCGCATGATCGCAAAGCCGGACTGGGGTATTCGAACGTTCACGTGTGAGGATGGCAAAGACCACCTTGTTGATATTGTTCCCGTAATGGAGCGCCCATTTGGCGACCTGATCCATATTCGCGTCAATGGACGCGAAGAACAACCCCGCAAGGTGCTGCTGGTAGCGCCAATGTCCGGCCACTACGCGACTTTGTTGCGTTCCACGGTCAAAAGCCTGCTGGTCAATTGTGAGGTTTACGTAACCGACTGGCATAATGCGCGTGATATCCCTGTTTCCGAAGGCAAGTTCGATGTCGAGGATTACACGCTGTATCTTGTCGATTTTATGAAAGAGCTGGGCCCGGACACTCATGTTGTTGCCGTTTGCCAGCCCGCCCCTCTGACGCTTGCCGCAACCGCTTATCTGGCCGAGGTCGAGCCCAAGGCCCAGCCCAACACATTGACCCTGATCGGTGGTCCGGTTGACCCTGACGCAACCCCGACCGACGTGACCGATTTCGGCCGTCGTGTGACCATGGGACAGCTGGAAGAAACCATGATCCAGCGCGTCGGATTCAAATACAAAGGCGTCGGCCGCATGGTATATCCAGGCTTGCTGCAATTGGCGTCTTTCATGTCGATGAACGGAGATCGCCACTCCAAAGCGTTCACCGATCAGATCCAGCGCGTGATGCGAGGCGAAGCGTCCGATCACGATGCGCATAACCGCTTTTACGATGAATACCTGGCGGTCATGGACATGCCCGCCGAGTTTTACCTTTCCACGGTCGAGCGCGTGTTCAAAGACCGCGAGATCGCCCGCAATGAGTTCGTTGTCGCAGGTCATAAGGTCGATATCGGCAAAATCACCGATGTTGCGGTCAAAACGGTTGAAGGCGCAAATGACGATATCTCGGCGCCCGGCCAGTGTATTGCCGCGCTTGAACTCTGCACCGGTTTGCCGGATGCAAAAAAGGCAAGCCATGTCGAACCCGGCGCGGGTCACTATGGCATTTTTGCGGGCCGCAGCTGGCGGGATAACATCCGGCCGCTTGTGATTGACTTCATGAATGCAAATACGCGCAAACCAAAGCGTCGCGCCGCAAACAAAAACAAAGTGGCTTAAAAACCATGAGCAGGAAAGTGGCGAAAGACACCCCATTTTCCTGCTCTTGCGGTTCCCTACATGGACGGATCAGCGCCGCAGGCGTGAAACACGGCACACATGTCGTGTGCTGCTGTCACGATTGCCGCGCGGCTCAGTTGTATTTTGGGCAACCCGATCCTGCCCCCGGTCCTGTTGAAATCCTGCAGATGCTTCCGGAAGAGATCCTTTTCGACGGTGGCGCAGAGCATCTCGCGCTGATGCAACTGAGCCCCAAAGGGATGATGCGCTGGAATGCCAGTTGCTGCAATGCGCCACTGGCGACCACACCAACAACGCCGAAGTTCCCATTCGCAGGTTTTATCGTCAAACGTATCCCCGGCCCAAGTGGGTTGGGGCCAGTCACCACGCGCGGGTTTATCCCCACAGGCCGCGGCAAACAGGCCCATGAAAAGATTGGGTCGGCCGTATACGGGCTGGTGACCCGCGTCGCGAAATCGCGGATGTCAGGTAGCTGGAAGAACACACCCTTCTTCGACCCAGATACCTTCGACCCGGTTGTCGAGCCTGTGATCCTCAGCAAATCCGAGCGCGCCGCCCTTTACCCGTAAGTGGTTCGCGCAGGCATGTTTAACCAGTTCTCAAGTGCTTCATTGACAACCTGAGGCGCTTCGAGCGTTGGCAAATGCCCCGCGTCCTCAACCACTTTGAGTTCCGCGTTTGGGATCAGTTCCGCCATAAAGGTGTGTTTTCTGACGGGTGTCAGCAGGTCATGTGCCCCACACAAGACCAGCGTGGGAACCTTGATCATTCGCAGCCCACCTTGCTGATCCGGACGCCGCTGCAAAGCGCGCATCTGGCGTTCGAACACATCTGCCCCCTGATCCAATGCCATGGCAGTCACGTCACTCAGAATGGGAACGCGCCTTGGCCCCGGGGCCAGCGTGTCTGACCCAAGGATTTTACGCATAACCTCTTCAAGCCGCCCTGCCTTGGCACCAACCATATGCTCTTCTCGTGTCGCCGCGATCTGCGGCGTGTCGGACTGCGCATCGGTGGCCATAAGGCACAGGCGCGAAATCCTGTCTGGCGCGCGACGAATAAGTTCAAGAGCCACCACACCACCCATACTAAACCCGGCAAGCGCAAAGCGGTGTGGCAGTTGATCCAAAAGGCCCGAGGCAATCTCTTCAATCCGCTCGCCCAACGAAACCGGTGCAACCGTGACCGCGCGTTGACGAGAAAAGTGGGTGATCTGAGGGGCAAACACCCTAGAATCGCACATCAATCCGGGCAATAGAACCAGCGGCTCGATCAATCGCGGCCTCCTTCGTCTCAGCTTCTTGAGTGGCTTTGTTTTTTAACAGGATGAGAGGTTTTTTCGGCCTGGGCAAGTTAAACTTCACGGATAGGCAATACCGCAAAACGTGGGAAAATCCGCATAGCGCTTTTGACGAGTCTTCAGGTCTTCGCCCGGATTTTCGCCCGCACGCAACAGGCTCCCGCGCGGGGCGATGTAGCTGTCGATACGCCTTAGGGGAATTGGCCGCCACACCAGATTGAAAGCACAGAGTTTTGGGAAAAACCAAATCTCGGAATATTCCAGATGATCGTGCATCCACCACGCCAGATCGCGCCAATCCCGGCCTTCCGCGTAACGATCCGCGAACCACGGAATGACAATCGACGCCCCGGCAATCCGATCATCGCCGGTGCCCCAATCCCAGATATGGCACTCCTGTGGATTATCGTTTCGGGCGCAGTTCAGCCGGTTTTCATTGCCATATTGATTCAACGACGACGATCGGTAACCGGACCGGACTGCCACGCGTCCGAACGTCTCTTCTAAAGGGTCCAGCAACGTTTGGCAAAAGGCTCGGCCGGTTTCGATGGCAAGATCAGGATTGTCGGGAAGATTTTGTTTTTCATGGAAATTTCCAATCTCGGAATACAAGAAATCACGCATGAAAAAATGCCGGGACAGGCGCACGCGGCCAAGGTTTTCAAGGCTCCACATGCTACCCGGCTTACGCATCACCCGTACCCGTTCCAACGAAACGCCCCATCAGGGGCCAGAGGTGAGAACGGGTTGAAAGCGACCTCCCAGATCGTGCCTTCGGGTGCGCGGAAATAACCGTGATGCCCGCCCCAGAACACATCCGAGGCCGGTTTAAGAACCTCGGCACCAGCGGCTTGAACCTTGCTTAAAACCAGCGCGACATCTTCTTTTGACCGGCAGTTATAGCTAAGCGTCAGCGCCCCACGGCCCAAGGTGCCCACGTCAACACCAATCTCATCGGCAAGTGCCGGCAGAGGATACAGCCCCAGCGTCTGCCCGATCAGATCAAAGGCAATCACACCGTCCGGGCTGTCGACACGTTTCCAGCCGATCTTTTCATAGAATGCAGCGGCGGTTTCAGGGTCTTCCACCCCGACAGTGATTAGGCTGACGCGCTGTTCCATCATTCGATCCCCTGCTCTTTCAACCATGCCACAATACCAGCGACCGCAGCATCAGTCTGTCCCGGAGACATCAAGCGTCCGGCAATGACATGGGATGACGGGTCATCGCCCGGCCCCATTGTAACCGTCTGAACACTTGCAGGTCCGCCCCAAGCTTCGGCCACCTTGTGGGTCAGGTCCGGGCGCACAACCTGATCATCGTCCGAGAACCAGAACAGCGCCGGGACACGCGCCTTGGAGAAGTCCATGGCATAAACGGTCTCGACCAAAGCGGTCATGGGCACAACTGCCTCCCACGGATAAACCGACGACCAGTACTTGTTCTTCTCGGGATCCGGCCCCGAGACGTCCCGTTCTTCCCCCATGATCAATGGCAACCAGCTTCGCGCCCATGGAAGGCCCGGTATCCAAGCACCGGGCGTGTTCACACCAAAATTCGGAGAAACAAAGACCAAACCGGCTACGTTTTCTATCAGCGCATCGTCCAATGCTGCCGCCGCAGCCAACGTTCCGCCGGTGGAGGTTGAAATCACGACGACCTGTTCGCCCACCGCTCGGGCGGCGGCCAACCCTTCGGCCATATCCTGCATCCAGCCCGAGGCAGTGCCTTCGGCCATCGCCTCCCCGCCGCGCCCATGACCCTGCAAGCGGGTGTAGACCAGATTGGCCCCTAGCGCATCGGCGACCATGTCCGGGACAGGGCGAATTTCCTCGGACGAGGCGGAAAATCCATGCAAATACAATATGGAAACCGGGGTGCGCTGTTCCTTGAACCCGTCTTGCCAGACAACCCGTTTCTCGACACCAGCAGTGATGTCATCGAAAGCGGATTCAACGCTTTCGAAATAGACCTGCACCCCTTCGCCATACTTGCGCGGTTCAAATGTCGGGTTCAGGTTCACTTCTTCGCGCGGACCGAACCAATAGATCAGGGCACCAGCCGCGACCAGCACCAGAAGAACACGCCCGATGGCTTTGCCCACCCCCCGGATCATTGCGCGTCCATCACTTCAAGCACGGCGTTTTCGATGATTTCCAGGCATGGCCCGTCCGAGAACCTGTGGTCTGCATCCTTGACCAAGAGCAGGCGAATATCTGAACCGGTGGCATGTTCCACCAGACGCACAGCGGTTGCAGTGGAAACAGCAGTATCTGCAGTCCCTTGCAGAAAACGCACCGGAAACTGAAGATTAATTGCATCCCGCAGAACCAACTGCTGTCTTCCGTCCTCAATCATGCGTTTCGTGATGATATAAGGCTCCATATAGTCAGAGGGTAATTCGACATACCCTTCGGTTTCCAACACCTGTTTTTGCGTGTCAGAAAACGATGCCCAATACCCGTCTTCAGTGAAATCAGGCGCGGCGGCGATGGTCACCATACCTGCAATCCGATCCGGCATTGCCTTCGCCAGTAATAGCGCTTGCCAGCCGCCCATCGACGACCCGACCACGATCAGTGGCCCATCGGTCAGGGCAGCTATCGCGGCCAAAGCATCCTCGTGCCAGTCGCCGATGCATCCGTCCTCAAATTTGCCCGAGCTCTCGCCATGGCCCGAGTAATCGAACCGCAGGAATGCCTGACCGCGCGCCTTGGCCCAAGCCTCAAGATGCACCGCCTTGGTGCCCTCCATGTCAGACTTCAGCCCGCCCAAAAATACAACCGTCGGCCCTGCCCCATCGCTTTTGTGATAAGCCAGCCGCCGCCCTTGCGCCGTTTCCAGAAAATCCGTCGCTGCCATGTCGCCCTCTTTCCTTTTGGGGTTCATCATGCACGGCTGCCCGGTGGCTGCAATTCCCGAATTCGAACCTCCCGCCGCGTCAGCCACAGCGCGGTTGGGTGCTTGACAGGTCATGCTGCACCTGCCAAATGGATCGAACACACATAACCCGCAACCGGGCGTTCAGTGGGCGCCAAACCGACGAGGAGAGCCGATATGGCCCTGGACTCACAGTCAGTCTCCCTTACTTTTCCCGATGGCAATTCCCGATCCTTCGACGCAGGCGTGACGCCCGCGCAGGTGGCTGCCGACATCTCGACCTCACTGGCCAAAAAGGCCATCTCGGCCACCGTGAACGGCCAGCACTGGGACCTGCAGTGGCCCATCGAGTCTGACGCGCAGATCGCCATCCACACCATGAAAGATGAGGAACAGGCCAACGAGCTGATCCGTCACGATCTGGCGCACGTGATGGCGCGCGCGGTGCAGGAAATCTGGCCTGCAACCAAAGTTACCATCGGCCCCGTCATCGACAACGGCTGGTACTATGATTTTGACCGGGCTGAACCGTTTACGCCCGAAGACCTCGGCCTCATCGAGAAAAAGATGAAAGAGATCATCAACAAGCGGGATCCCGTGACCACCGAGGTCTGGGACCGCGACCGCGCGATCGAGTTCTACAAGGCCAACAACGAGCCCTATAAGGTCGAGCTGATCGAAGCCATTCCGGGTGATGAGCCCCTGCGGATGTACTGGCACGGTCACTGGCAGGATTTGTGCCGTGGCCCGCACCTGCAGCACACCGGCCAACTGCCGGGCGACGCCTTCAAGCTGATGAGCATTGCTGGCGCCTATTGGCGCGGTGATAGCGACCGCGCGATGCTGCAGCGTATTTATGGCGTGGCTTTCACCGGCAAAGAAAAGCTTAAAGCGCATCTGCATATGCTGGAAGAAGCCGCCAAGCGCGACCACCGAAAGCTGGGCAAGGAAATGGACCTGTTCCACATGCAGGAAGAGGCCCCTGGCCAGATCTTCTGGCATCCTAACGGCTGGAAAATCTACACCACGCTGCAGGACTATATGCGTCGCATGCAGGAGCGGGACGGCTATGTCGAGGTGAACACCCCTCAGGTTGTCGACCGCAAATTGTGGGAAGCCTCGGGCCACTGGGACAAGTACCAGGAAAACATGTTCATCGTCGAAGTGGACGAGGAGCATGCTCGCGAAAAGGCGATCAACGCGCTGAAGCCGATGAACTGCCCCTGCCACGTGCAGGTGTTCAATCAGGGCCTGAAGTCCTATCGCGACCTGCCCCTGCGTATGGCGGAGTTTGGATCGTGCGCCCGGTACGAACCCTCGGGCGCTTTGCATGGGATCATGCGGGTCCGTGGTTTCACGCAGGACGATGGCCATATCTTCTGCGCCGAGGAACAGATCGAATCTGAGACCGCCAAGTTCATTGCGTTCCTGTCCAAGGTCTATGCTGACCTCGGGTTCCATGATTGGACAATCAAGCTGTCGACCCGACCGGAAAAACGGATCGGATCGGACGAAAGCTGGGATCTGGTCGAAAAGGCGCTGGGTGATGCCTGTAAGGCAGCGGGCTATGACTATGAGGTTCTGGAAGGCGAAGGCGCGTTCTATGGCCCCAAGCTGGAATTCACTCTGACCGACGCGATCGGCCGGACATGGCAGTGCGGCACCCTGCAGGTTGATCCAAACTTGCCCGAGCGTCTGGATGCGAACTTTATCGGTGCCGACGGTGCCAAGCACCGTCCGTTCATGCTGCACCGTGCAACCCTGGGCTCGTTCGAACGCTTCATCGGTATCCTGATCGAGGAACACGCTGGCAAACTGCCGTTCTGGTTGGCCCCGCGTCAGGTTGTGGTCGCCTCGATCACGTCCGAGGCGGATGACTATGTTTTGGAAGTTGTCGAAACGCTCAAGGCTGCTGGCGTGCGGGCTGAGGCGGATATTCGCAACGAAAAGATCAACTACAAGGTTCGTGAGCACTCGGTCGGCAAGGTGCCGATCATTCTGGCAGTCGGTCACCGCGAAGTTGAAGAGCGTACCGTAAGTGTGCGCCGCCTTGGCGAAAAACAGACACAAGTTCAATCTCTTGAGGCTGTAACAAAAGAGCTGTCATTGGCCGCGACGCCGCCTGATCTTCTGTAACATTCGGCGACAAATTGCCCGAAATCCGACCCCAATTTCGGGGTCGGATTGAAACATTTTCCATTTTTCATTTCAAAAACAGTTTGTTAACCTTCAAGAGGGCATTACGCTCTTTGACGGGGTTGTGAGACACGGGCTCGTGAATTCACCTGCCCCGATTTAGCTACTACCTTTGTCATTGTCACAAGAAGACATACGCAGTCATCAAAAGGGATTACCGAGATGTCGAACACCGCAAAAACCCTGGTTATCGCAAGCGCAGTTGCAGCAGCCGTATCTGGCGTAGCCACAACCGCCTCGGCACAAGCCAAAGAAAAATGCTATGGCGTTTCGCTGGCCGGTCAGAACGACTGTGCCGCTGGCCCCGGCACCACCTGCGCGGGCACCTCGACCGTTGACTATCAGGGCAATGCCTGGACATTGGTCGACGCTGGAACCTGCGCCGATATCGAACTGCCCAAGTCGGCAGACGGTGCAGCGCGCGAAGGTTCGCTGGAACCGCTGGAGCGCGACCTGCCGGCATAAGCCCAAGCATCTGAGAATCGGAGGGGCGGGCCCTATCGCCCGCCTCTTTTCGTGACCGGAGGATTTGCACATGCTGGATAGTTCACTTCGATCAAACAGGCTGCCCGCGGCACCGGGCGTCGGGTATAAACCCCAGCATTACGACCAGATTCTGGATCATGCGCATCCGGTTAGCTGGCTTGAGATCCATGCCGAAAACTACATGGGTGATGGCGGCAGGCCGCTGGCTCAATTGCGCCACCTCTCTGAAAAATTTCCTATTTCCGTCCACGGCGTTGGCCTCTCGATCGGTGGAGAAGGCCCCTTGGACCCCGATCATCTGGCGCGCCTGAAACACTTGGTGGGTTGGCTGAATCCGGCCAGCTTTTCCGAGCATCTGGCCTGGTCGACCCATGACAGTCATTTCCTGAACGATCTTCTGCCCCTGCCCTACACGGACGAAACGCTGGAGCGTATCTGTGCCCATATAGACCAGGTTCAGGAAACCGTGGGGCGGCAAATGCTGTTGGAAAACCCATCCAGCTATTTGGCTTTTGAAGAAAGCACGTGGTCCGAGCCTGACTTCCTGCGTGAAATCGCACGTCGAACAGGATGTTGTCTTTTGCTGGATGTGAACAATGTCTTCGTGTCGGCCACCAACCTGGACTTCTCGCCGCAGGGCTACATCGACGCCTACCCGCTGGACAACGTCCACGAGATACACCTTGGCGGTCATGACGAAGACGAAGACGACCATGGTCGTCCTTTGCTGATCGACAGCCACGGTCGCGAAGTCGTTGATCCGGTGTGGACGTTGCTGGACTACGTGTTGGACCGTTCCGGTCCGAAACCCGTTCTGATCGAATGGGATACGGACGTACCCGACTGGTCCGTTCTTCGGGCTGAAGCAGATCGGGCGCAGGCGGCACTGGACCGCATCCCAGCATGAGCGTTTCGCAAACCACGTTCCGCGCAGCCCTGCTTGACCCGTCGGCGGCTGTCCCGGACGGTTTGTGGGATGCCGCAGAACGCCCCGCCGGGCGGCGGTTCAGCGTTTACCGCAACAACGTGGCTGTTTCGCTGACCGAAGCGATGCATCAGGCCTTTCCGGTGATCGCACGGCTGTTGGGATCTCAGAACATGGATGGGCTTGCCGGGCTTTTCCTGCGCAAACACCCTCCGTCTTCACCGCTGATGATGTTCTACGGTGAGGAATTCCCCGAATTCCTTGCTGGGATGGAGCAGTTGTCGCACCTTGGCTACCTTCCCGACGTCGCGCGTCTGGAACTGGCGCTGCGCCGGTCCTACCACTCTGCTGACAGCCAACCTGCACCGCCCGATGCGCTGGCCATAACACCGGAAGAGATCGTTCTGGCAAAGCTGGAATTTGCGCCATCCATGAAGGTTCTTCGGTCAGATTGGCCGCTTTTTTCGATCTGGCGCTTCAATTCCGAAGAGGGTGCACCCAAACCCGCACCCGGGTCCGAAGATATCCTGATCACCCGACCCGAATTCGACCCGGCCCCGCATTTGCTGCCCAAAGGCGGAGCGGACTGGATCGCCCACGTTCAGGCCGGGCTTACCATTGGCGAGGCATTCGAACAAACCTCTGCCGTACACCCCGAATTTGACCTTGGGGCCACTCTGGCGCTGCTTTTGCAGGGCGGCGCGATTACTTCTGTGTCTATCGAAAGGCTGGCAACATGACTGCCCTGATCTCTTTTCACAATAATACCCTGGGACGGCTGGAAATGACCTCTGGCTGGCTCACGCCAACACTGGCCCGGGTGGTTTTTGCCGCGACGCTGCTTGTCTACTATTGGAACTCAGCAACCACCAAACTAGGCAGTGGCATTTTGGGTTTCCTGTTCCCGTCTGACGGTGCATACGTCCAGATTTTTCCCAAAGCAATGGAAGCCGTCAGCTATGACAGTTCACAACTTGGCTTTTCTTATTGGGTGATCGCAGTTGCCGGCACCTGGGCTGAGTTCCTGCTGCCAGCCTTGATTCTGGTCGGGCTTCTGTCCCGGCTGGCGGCCTTGGGTATGATCGGATTTGTCTGGGTTCAGACAATTGTCGACGTCACCGGGCATGGCGCAGCGCTGGGAAGCTTTTTCACCGCCGCACCAAATGTGCTGGACCAGCGGACGCTCTGGACTTTCGTGCTGCTCGTTATCGTGATCAACGGCGCAGGCCCCTTGTCTGTCGACCGGGCGCTGCACGTGAAATGACCTAGAAATGTGCCTTGGGCTCGTCCGGTTTTCCCGCGGCCAGCCCAAGGATGCCTGCCACGGCGGCAAAGGCCACCGGAAACATCGTGAAGACGTTGAATCCAAAAGCGAAATACATCCCGACGGTTGAGATCAGCAGCAATATTCCACCGATCAGAGCCCGCGCATGGGCCATTGCGCCCCCCGCGATGGCCAGCAAAGGCGCAATAATGGAAGCGGTCTGGATGAACTGTACGTTGTCCACTTGCTCAGCAAGGCCTTCGATCTCACCGTAATGGTTTATGAATTCGATATAGCCATAGCCAAAAAAGCCAACAATCATTCCGATCAAACCGGCAATGACGCCCAAAATCATTGATGCGTTGCGCATTTAAACCCTCATATTTACGTCAAACACATAAGCGCCCGATCAGGCAACGCCAAGGCTTGCCTTGGTTTTCGCGGTCCAGCCCAACAACAACGTACCGTCATCTTCGATCAAGGGGCGCTTCATCAAAGTCGGGTGTTCCTTCAGCAACTCCAAAGGTGGTCGCGTGCGTTGTTCCGCGTCCAATCCACGCCAAGTTGTTGACCGGGTATTGAGCAAAGCTTCGCCGAACGTAGCAAACGCCTCTGTCAGGACAGAATCGGGAACTCCTTGCGCGCGAACGTCTACAAATTCAATATTTTTAATTTCTTTCAGTGCCTTACGGCAAGTATCACAGTTTTTCAGGCCATATAGACGCATTTTGGGACCGTTCCTATACTTGTATGAATTTTTGGCATTTTTGCCTGCTACATCCAGTTATTCTTGATTTTTTACTTCACCGTGCAATGTTGAAAAAGACGAAACACACAATTCGGGCTGCGTCGTGTGGGCGAAGCGGTGATGCGTTGTGGTTGCGTCAACCACTGCCCCCACCAATTTGTGGGACAACGTGTAAGTAGAAGGAGACACGGGAAATGCCAACTGGCACCGTGAAATGGTTTAATACCACGAAAGGCTATGGGTTTATTGCCCCTGACGAAGGTGGCAAGGACGTTTTTGTTCATATCTCGGCCGTAGAACGGTCCGGTCTGACCGGACTCGCTGACAATCAGAAAGTCTCGTATGAGTTGGAAGACGGACGCGACGGCCGACAAATGGCCTCTGATTTGAAGCCGTTATAAAACACCCCGTCATCTGCGGGTACTAAAAGCAGGCCAACGGCCAATTTCCGGCCGTTGTCCATTCTCAGGGTTTGAAACCTTACCCTCGCGTCGGTTTGGAATCGGCATGAGCGTTTTCGTTTTAGCCGAACACCACGATTTCCAAGCGTTCACGTATCACACTGATGACTGATGTCATGAGCTGCTCGAAAAGGCATCATGACATCGGAAGAAAGAGTCCTGTCGGCTTTAACCCTCGCGAATGACAGCCTCGAACTCGCGCCATTCCCGTGCCGTCATGCCCGAATTTTCCTGCGTCACAGTTTCACCGGCCAACATGCGCCGCAGGCTATCAACCATCTGCGCCGAAAGGTTGACCGCACCCAAACGGTAATCTTCGAACGCTCTATACGCGAAGGGCACCCAGTCGGCGACGATCTTGCACATCATGTCGGCGTAAACTCGGATTTCGTACTGAGCATGTGGATCGGCCCGCAGGCGCAGGAAATGGAACAGGTTGTGCAGATCCACCTTCCAGTACCACTGCGTGTAGATATTCGCAGGCAGGTTCATGCGCGCCAATTCTCGCGCCAGCCCCTGCTGACCATCCTGGTTGATCATGGCTTCGTAATTGTCATAGCACCGCGCGCTGTCGGCCTTGAGCATTTCCAGAACGCGGGCTGCCTCTTCGCCTTGCAGGGCGTCGCCGCGGCCCTGATTGTTCACTTCGGACTGCGCGGCCACGTGGTCCGGTGCGGGGATATAGAACTCGCGGTCCAGAATCGAATAGCGGGCTGAGTATTCGTTCACGTTTGCGGTCCGGTGACGAATCCACTGTCGGGCGACAAAGACCGGCAGTTTGACGTGCAGCTTGATTTCGCACATCTCGAACGGGGTCGAGTGCCAGTGCCGCATCAGATAGCGGATCAGACCCTCATCGTTCTGCACCGATTTGGTGCCCTTGCCGTAAGATACACGTGCCGCCTGACAAATTGCTGCGTCATCCCCCATGTAGTCAATGACGCGCACAAATCCGTGGTCCAGTACTTGATGCGCGGTATAGAGGTGGTCTTCCATCCCCTCAGCCACAACGCGGCGTGTTGGATGCGATTGCGCCCGTTGCGCTTCGATCTCGGCCAGTTGGTCAGAGGACAGCGGCATGAAAGTTCCTTTCCAGCAATGAGTCGCCCACCACTATATCTCGGCAATTCCCAGACCGGAACCGCGACATGTGCACCAAGCGTCGCAAATTCCAAATTGTGTCCGCCCTGCCCCTCGACACGCTTGGCGCGCGCGCTAAGCTGCAGCGCATCACCTGAATAGAAAGGAAGCCACAATGGGGCTGACATATCTTCACACCATGGTCCGCGTGAAGGATCTGGAGAAGTCGATGGCGTTCTATGAACTGCTGGGCCTGAAGGAAACCCGCCGTTATGACAGCGAAGCGGGCCGATTTTCACTGATCTTCATGGCCCCCCCGGGACAAGAGGATCGGCCGATCGAGCTGACGCATAACTGGGATGGGGATGACACCCTGCCCAGCGACAGCCGTCATTTCGGGCATCTCGCTTATGGGGTCGACAACATCTATGAGGTTTGCCAGCACCTGAAGGACAACGGCGTCGTGATCAATCGCCCACCGCGTGACGGGCGTATGGCGTTTGTGCGCTCACCCGACAATATCTCGGTCGAGCTGCTGCAAAATGGTGACGCGCTGGAACCGGCCGAGCCCTGGGCCAGCATGGAAAGTGCCGGTCACTGGTGATCCGCTGGCTGATAGCATTGGGTCTGGCCGTTCTGGCCAGCCCCGTTCGGGCCGAGACCTGTCGCCTTGCGCTGGCGCTCGCCATGGATATCTCGACTTCCGTGGACGAGAACGAAGACGTTTTGCAACGGCAGGGTCTTGCGGCTGCATTGATCGCACCAGAAGTGGTCGAGGCGTTTTTTTCCTCGCCCGCACCAGTGGCGCTGGCCGTGTATGAGTGGAGTGGTCGCACCACACAACGCGTTGTTCTGAACTGGACCATGATAAACACCGAAGCCGATCTGCTGGTCGCAGCCTCAACAGTGCAGCAATCGGTTCGCTCGGACAGCGGCTCAGCCACAGCAATGGGCTATGCCTTGGCATTTGGCGCGACTTTGATGCAGCAAGCACCGCCCTGCCTGTTCCAAACTATCGATCTGTCCGGGGATGGCTCAAACAATGACGGCTATGGACCGGACTCTGCATACCGGCACTTTCCCTTTCAAAACGTCGTGGTCAACGGGCTGGTGATCAACGCTGCGGACTTTGAAGGAGAGCTGTTCCTCATCCCGTTCTTCGAGAACAACGTTCTGCATGGCCCCGGTGCGTTTCTGGAAATCGCGCAAGGGTTCGAAGATTTTGAGCGCGCGATGCGTCGCAAGCTGGAACGTGAGCTGAAAGGGTTGCAGATCGGTGCGTTGAAGGAGGGTGCGCATCAATGATCCGCCTTCTGGCCGCGATATTTGCCATGTTCGCCAGCGCCGCTGCGTCGGAATGCAGGCAAGCACTGGCGTTGGGGCTGGATGTGTCCGGTTCGGTCGACAGCACCGAGTATAGGATGCAAACCGGCGGTCTGGCTGCGGCCTTGCAACGCCCTGAAGTTGTTCAACTGATCCTGTCCGACATCGGCGCGCCTGTACGATTGGCAATCTATGAATGGAGCGAGACCCGCCATCAACGCATATTGGTAAACTGGACTGAGATCCGCACGGCACAAGATCTTGCACGGATCAGCGACCAATTGAAGACCGTCACACGGGGTAACGCACCACAGGGCACGGCTGTTGGGTCGGCAATGCGGTTCGGAGCCAATCTACTGTCGCAGCAACCGAACTGCTGGAAACGCACATTGGATCTGTCAGGGGACGGCAAGCACAATCTGGGCCCTCATCCACGCAGCGTGAAAGCCGAACTGGAAAACACCGGCATCACGATCAACGGGCTTGTGATCGGAGCAGACGATCCCAGTCATGGCGACAAACGCTATGTCCAGGTCGGTGAGCTTTCCGCCTATTACAACACATGGGTTATACTAGGGCCCGGAGCCTTCGTCGAAGTCGCTTTGGGATTTGAAGCCTATGAGGACGCAATGACCCGAAAACTGATACGCGAGTTAGAGGGGCTAACCCTGTCCGACGCCACAGATACCCTGCGCCCCTGATCAATAGATGTACCGGATTTGGTCAGTCCAATATCGCTCGACCCGCCGCAGGGATGTGGTGATGTCATCGATGCCTTCCAGCCCCAACACGCCGCGATTTTGCAGCCCCTCAGCGTGGCGCAAAAACAGCTCGGATACGACATCGCGTATTTCACGACCGCGTGGGGTCAATCGAACCCTTACGGATCGGCGGTCGATCTCGCATCTTTGATGATGCATATACCCCATTTCGACCAGCTTTTTCAGGTTATAGCTGACATTGCTGCCCTGATAATACCCGCGGCTTTTCAGTTCACCTGCGGTGACTTCATGGTCGCCGATATTGAACAAAAGCAAGGCCTGCACGGCGTTGATCTCCAATACGCCAACACGCTCAAACTCATCCTTGATGACGTCCAATAGCAACCGGTGCAGCCGTTCCACCAAGGCGAGTGCCTCAAGATAGCTGGTCATGAACCCTTTGGTTCCCGGCGCGGAGACCTGCATTTCCATACTCATCCGATCCTCCGATTCAGTCGCGCTGTTTCAGACAGGATGAATGGAAATCCCGAAAAATCGGTTAAGCCGGGTTTTCTTTTATTTCTGAAAGGTCTGCGCGATGTCCGATATCAATTCGGAATAGGTTTCGGGCGGCTGCACCTGCCCTGTGACCCACTGATAGAGATCCTGGTCGTTTTCGTGCAGCAACGCATCATAGTTATCCATATCCGACGGCTCCATGGCCGTCAGATTTCGGTCTGCATAGGCCGACAGGATCAAATCCATTTCCTTGATCCCACGCCGCATGGATCGCATCTTCAGCCGCTTTATTCGAACGTCCCGTGGTTCGTTCACCGACCTTGCTCCAGCATCAGACGGACCCTTTTCTCCAGCTTCGCGGCCCGCTCGGCGCTGGCGCGCATTTCACCGCGAATGGAACGCAGTTCAGCCACGACATCCGCAAGCTCGGGTGCGCCCTCTTCCGCTTCGACTGGGGCATCCATGCCTTCGCCTTCACCGGTCAGCAACCACATGATCGACACGTTTACCATGCCTGCCATCATGGAAAGACGGTTCGCGCGCGGCTCGGACAGATCGTTTTCCCAAGCTGCAATTGTCGTCTTTTTCACGCCAAGCCTGCGGGCCATCTGGGCCTGGGTCATTCCAGCCGCTTCGCGTGCCCCTGCCAGCCTGTCCCCGAATGTCGCAGAGTCCGGTCCGTACCAGTCATTCTCGTCGTTCATCGGGCTCTCCAATTCCATAATTCATATCGCTTGATCGTCATTCGAGCGCACCCTATGACAGTCAAGCTGAACATACAAATCGAGGCCGACCATGAGTTTCCTTTCTGCGACACTGTCACGCGTGAAGCCATCGCCCACCATTGCGATAACCGCTAAAGCGGCCGAGTTGAAAGCCGCCGGGCGCGATGTCATCGGCCTAAGCGCGGGCGAGCCCGATTTCGACACTCCGCAGAACATCAAGGACGCAGCAGTAGCGGCCATCGCGGCCGGGAAGACCAAATATACCGCGCCTGACGGCATCCCTGAATTGAAACAAGCTGCCTGCGCCAAGATGAAGCGTGACCACGGGTTGGATTATACGCCCGCGCAGATTTCGGTCGGCACCGGAGGCAAGCAAACTTTGTACAATGCCCTGATGGCCACGATGAACGAGGGCGATGAGGTTGTGATCCCTGCGCCCTATTGGGTTAGCTATCCCGACATGGTGCTATTGGCCGGGGGCACTCCAGTAATCGCGGAAACTTCGATCCAGACCAACTTCAAACTGACTGCAGATCAGCTTGAGGCTGCGATCACGCCGAAGACCAAGTGGCTTATCTTCAACTCACCGTCGAACCCCACCGGTGCAGGCTACAGCCGTGAAGAGTTGAAAGAACTAACCGACGTCCTGATGCGCCATCCGCATGTTTGGGTCATGTCCGACGACATGTATGAACATCTGGCGTATGACGGGTTCGAATTCTGCACACCGGCGGAAGTTGAACCCCGCTTGTATGACCGGACGCTGACCTGCAACGGTGTCTCCAAGGCCTACGCCATGACTGGGTGGCGCATAGGTTACGCGGCAGGACCGGTCGAGGTCATCGCCGCCATGCGCAAGATCCAATCGCAATCAACTTCGAACCCCTGCTCGGTCAGCCAATGGGCGGCGGTTGAAGCACTGAACGGCACTCAGTCCTTTCTGGCCCCCAACAACGAAACGTTCAAACGCCGCCGTGATCTGGTTGTTCACATGTTGAATGAAATCGACGGCATCAGCTGCCCGACGCCCGAGGGGGCGTTCTACGTCTATCCATCCATTGCCGGGCTAATTGGCAAAACCACCCCCGCAGGCACTGTGATCGACTCGGATGAGGCATTTGCGACCGCCTTGCTGGAAGAGGTGGACGTGGCCGTCGTGTTCGGTGCGGCCTTTGGCCTGTCGCCGAACTTTCGGGTCAGCTATGCGACCTCGGACGAGGCGCTGACCGAAGCCTGCACCCGCATCCAGCGCTTTTGCGCATCATTGACTTGAGTAAGCGCAAATGACGTCGGAATTGCCCGAATATTATTTCCGCGTTCGCGAGAATGGTGCGGCGGTTTTCAGGATCGACACTGAAAACCGCCAGCGCCGGATCGAGATGGATCAGATCGCGGTCATCAACATCCGCAATGGCGAGGTGAAACCGCAAGGCCAACGCACGTTGTCCGACGCCGACAAAGCCGAGATTGCCCGTTGGATGGAGGCGCGCAAAGCGTTGCTGGCCCAGCGCGACATCGACGACATTCATCGGGCTGTCGATTATCTGAACCTCACCACGCAATGGGCGCAATCCAAGGCGACACCAGAGCAGTTGGAAGACGTTACCGACAGGTTGCTGCTGGCCATGCATGATCTACGCTCTGTCCTAGTGCGAAAAAAGGCAGACCGCTTCGGCAAAGACTGACCCGCCGAATCTTACTCGGCGGGCACACCGACCTGGCGGACCGAGCGCATCCAGAACCGCGCCATCAGCATAACCGCCGCGCAGGCAAGGCCCAGAACAAGGCCCAGCCAGACTCCGATTCCGTCCATGCCCAATACGAAGCCAAAGTAGTACGAGGACGTGATCCCTACGCCCCAATAACTGAGCGCGGCCATGACCATCGGGACCTTTGCGTCCTGCAAGCCGCGCAGCAGACCCAACGCAATGACCTGTGCGCCATCCACCAGCTGAAACAAGGCAGCCATGGCCAGCAGGCCTGTACCGATCATCAGAATTTCCGGACGCTGCGGGTCATCCGGTTCCATGAACAGGGAAATCAAAGGCTCGGCATAGGCTAGGAACAGGATGACAGTCAGGACCGAGATCACCAAAGACATCCCCGTCACCGCAATCGCGCCGCGTTCAAGATGTGGCCGATCTTTCCGGCCCAACGCGTTCCCTGCCCGGATCGTCGCAGCGTTTGACAACCCCAGATGCACCATGAACGTCGCGGATGCCAAATTCAGTGCAATGCCATGTGCCGCCAACGGAACCTGACCCAGCCAGCCCATCATGATTGCTGACATTGCGAACAAGCTGACCTCGGACAGAGTCGTCAGACCAATCGGCACACCAAGGCGGAGAACGCTTAGAAACATCTCCCAATCCGGGCGCCAGAACCTTTGGAACAGACTATGTTCGGGCAAAACGCGCATGGCGTAGATCACCACGCAAACCAACGATACGACCTGAGTGACAACCGACGCGATGGCGGCACCCATCACACCCAGCTCAGGGGCTCCCCAATTGCCGAAGATCAAGGCATAGTTGGTAAACGCGTTAACCACCGCCGCCGCCACAGTGATCCAGAGCACGATCTGGGTCCGCTCCAACGCGGCCAGATAGGATTTCAACACCATGACCAAAAGCGCCGGAATCAGGCCCCACCCGGCGACCCTTAGGTACTGGGATGCTGTCTCGGCAACCTGCGGGTCCTGCTTCAACGCAAGAAAAATTGGGTAAGACCACCAGAGCATTGGCATCATGACCGCCGCATAGATCAACGACAACCACAACCCCATGCGCGTTGTACGGCGAATGCTTGTTTCGTCTTCTTCAGCCGCAGCCGTCGCCACCATTGGCATGACGGCCAAACCGAATCCGGCCCCAAACAGGAACAGCACAAAGAAATAGCTGCTGGCCAGGGTCACGGCGGCCAGTGCCTCGACACCATACCAACCCAGCATGACCGTATCCGTCAGCCCAATAGCAAATTGGGCCAGGTGCCCGCCGATCAGCGGCAGGCCCAGTACAGAAATGGCCCGGAAGTGGCCACCATATGTCATCACCTTACTCATCCGAACAGCCTTATGCCCGGCCCGAGGCCGGGACAAGAGGCGAACGACGAAATTTCACCTTGAGACTACGTCCGCAGGTTCAAATGTTACCTGCGAGGACTACTGTCACACCGTTTCTGGATGCAGTGAATTGCCCAGAATATGTTCCGAATGCTGGATCACGTGATGCGCCTGCCCGACGATCAAAGGATCGGGGCTGTCGACGATTTCATGGTTCTTGTCCGGATAATCCAGAGTGGACAGGAAGTGGCGCATGCAATTCAGGCGGGCGCGCTTTTTGTCGTTCGATTTCACGATGGTCCACGGGGCATCGGCTGTGTCGGTGTAGAAAAACATCGCCTCCTTGGCCTCGGTATAATCGTCCCATTTGTCAAGGCTGGCCTTGTCGATCGGCGACAGCTTCCACTGTTTCAGAGGATCGGTTTCGCGGCTTTTGAACCGGCGTTGCTGTTCGGGTTGCGTGACCGAAAACCAGTATTTGTAAAGTTGGATGCCCGAGCGCACCAGCATCCGCTCCAGCTCGGGCGTTTGACGCATGAACTCGAGATACTCGTTGGGTGAGCAAAATCCCATCACCCGTTCAACCCCGGCGCGGTTGTACCAGGACCGGTCGTAGAAAACCATTTCGCCGACCGTGGGCAATTCCTGAACATAGCGCTGATAGTACCACTGCCCCTTCTCTTCCCAGGTGGGCTTGTTCAGGGCAACGACACGCGCTTGGCGTGGGTTCAGGTGCTCCATAAAGCGTTTGATCGTTCCACCTTTGCCTGCGGCATCCCTGCCCTCAAACAACAAGACAAACCGCTGGCCGGTTTCCTGTGCCCAATGTTGTACTTTTAGCAATTCTGCCTGCAGTTGCGCCTTCTCCGCCTCATAAGCTTTGCGCGCCATCTTGCGATCATAAGGATATTTACCGCTTTCAAAGGCCTGACGAATTTTCTCGGGGCTAGGCTCAGTCGGTGAGGTTTTGGCTATCGCCGACAGGTTGGCAGGGTCTTGGATTTTCTCGGTCTGCGGCACAACTTCCATTCAGGTTCTCCTTGTCTCACTGTCCGGGAAAACGCCTAGCAGCCGGGTGAAAAACACGCTTTGATTGGTGTCAAACTTTTACATCTTTCTGGGCGTGTGCTTCAGGTACAACACAGGGCTTCGGCTATGAAAAACAAGTTCATTGATCTTAACGGCCATAGGTTCCTTCTGCGCAGCTGGGGGGACCCTAACCTTCCGCCTTTATTGATGCTTCACGGGTTTCCCGAATATAGCGGCGCGTGGCAGGACCTGGCCCCGCATTTGTCCTCCGACTTTCATTGCATCGCCCCCGATCAACGCGGTTACGGGCAAAGCTGGGCGCCGGAGGGCGTCGGCCATTATGCCCTGTCGCGACTGGTCTCGGACATGGTGACGTTGATTGAGAGGTTCGCCCGTCCGGTTTGTGTTCTTGGCCACGATTGGGGAGCGTCTGTAGCCTATGGTTTGGCCATGTTCCGCCCGGATCTGGTGGACCGATTGATTATCGCCAACGGCGTGCACCCGGCGCCTTTCCAACGGGCCATGGCCGCAGGCGGGGCGCAATCCGAGGCTTCGCAATACATCAATGCCCTGCGCGCACCAGACGCGGCAGAGCGTTTGTCGGCGGACAATTTCGCCAAGCTCGAACAGTTCTTTCGTTTCGGGATGGGTACAGACTGGCTTACGGACCAGCAGATGCAGGTCTATCGTACAGAATGGGCCCGGCCCAGGCGGCTGGAGACTATGCTGAACTGGTACCGGGCATCGCCGCTGGTGGTTGCGAAACCCGGCGCACCGCGCACGGATCTGCCAGAGCTGCCGAAGGACCGGTTGATGGTTCGCTGCCCCCACCTGTTGCTGTGGGGGCGTGAAGACAAGGCGTTGCTGCCAGAATCGACGGAGGGGCTGGAAGACTACGCACCCGACCTGACGCGCATCGACATTCCGAACGCTGATCACTGGCTGCACCATCAACAGCCCGAAGCGGTAGCACAGGCAATCTTTGGGTGGATCGCGCGCTAAATCCGGTTACCGGTGCCCCCAATCCGCCGGGTCATCCGAATTGTTGGGGGACAGGCCCAATATGTCACCATCTGTGGAACACCCCAGCCCCAAAACGGTCCGGTTCGCATAAGAAAAATACGCGCACACCTGATTTATTTCGAGGATCTCACCGTCATCCCATCCGGCCGTGCGCAGGGCTTCCACGTCTTGCTGTTTCAACTCCGCCGGGGCCTCGGTCAGTTTGCGCGCGTAACGCATGGCCTCGATCTGGGCCGCATCCAACGGGGCCTCATCTGGTGTGCCAGCCTCGATCGCCGCGCGAATTGCCTGGCTACGCTCCGGATCGCCCAACAAACGCTGCAAACCGCTGTAGTGGTGCTCGACACAATAGCTGCATTTGTTCAGCGCGCTGACCCACACGCCCAAAACCTCAAGAAACCATTTCGGGATCGTGTTGGACGAATGGTGCAGCACGTTCTTGTACATGGCCATGTGACCTTCCATCGAATGTGGCCGCAAGGAATGCACCATCATGATGTTGTCGACATTGTTGCCGGGGCCAGTAACACGGTCGTACAGTTTCCTGAGTTTTCCTGTTGCTTCATCAAAAGGGATGGTTCTGATCCAGCTCATCTCTTTGCCTCCCGTATCCATTTGCTTTTGCAGCCAAACCTAAACAGAATGCAGAAACAATGCGAGGCCTTGACGGCCACGTTTACCTGGAACATTTCACGTGACTGCAATGAGAACGCTCTGGGCATCCTCCACCGCCACCTGATAAAGAACTGCCGACACCCCGTTTCACTATATTGATTTTCCAGCGATGCGCCTTCCTCTGTTCTTGTTTGTCCTGTCAATCTGCGGCCTGTTCGCGGCACTGTCCCGCCCTGCTTTTTCTGATTGGGCAATGGTCGCAGGGCTTTGCACCGTTGCAAGCGCGATATTGCTGCTTGGAAAATGGTTGCGCAGATCGAAAGCGCCGGAGAACTGGGCCGTGGTTGATGGATCAAATATTTTGCACTGGCGAGAGGGCATTCCGGACATTGCCACCGTACGAGAAGTTGTCGACGCTTTAACCGCCTCCGGCCTGACTCCCGGTGTCGTGTTCGATGCAAATGTCGGCTACAAAATCTCGGATCGCTACATGAATGACAAAGCCCTTGCCTCTCTGCTTGGGTTGCCCGTTGACCGTGTTATGGTCGCACCCAAGGGAACGCCAGCCGACCCGCTTGTTCTACAGGTCGCTCGCGACCTAAGTGCTACCATTGTCACAAATGACCGTTTTCGCGACTGGGTTGACGATTATCCGGATGTGCTGCCGGCCAAAGAGCTTGTGCAGGGTGGCTATCGGAATGGGGCTCTCTGGCTGGCGTTGTGACCGTGGTTCCAGCCTAGTCAAACATGTAGCGTTTCAACCTCAGCTCCCAATCAGGGCGCATCATAGCCGACAAACCGCACACAACACTTCGCGCGCCCCTTCCCCCGGACCACATCCCCTGCCATAATGGGACCAAACCCAAAAACAAGAGCAGCACCCATGCCCGACGATCTGTTGACGCCAGAAGCGACCAATACCTATGACGCCTCCTCGATCGAGGTGCTTGAAGGGCTGGAACCGGTCCGCAAACGCCCCGGCATGTATATTGGCGGCACGGACGAACGCGCGCTGCACCATATGGTGGCCGAAATCCTCGACAATTCGATGGACGAAGCGGTTGCGGGTCACGCCAACCGGATTGAGGTCGAGCTGCACGCAGATTACGCTCTGACGGTGCGCGACAACGGGCGCGGTATTCCGATCGATCCGCACCCCAAGTTTCCGGACAAATCGGCGCTTGAGGTGATCCTCTGCACCCTGCACGCGGGTGGTAAGTTCTCGGGCAAGGCTTATCAGACCTCGGGCGGTTTGCACGGTGTGGGTGCGTCCGTGGTCAACGCGCTGTCGGATTCGATGGTCGTTCAGGTGGCGCGTGACAAGACTCTGTTCGAACAGCGGTTCTCGCGCGGGGTCCCTCTGGGCCCCGTCGAAAAAGTCGGCGCGGCCCCCAATCGACGTGGCACCACCGTGACATTCCACGCGGACGAAGAAATCTTCGGCCATCACAAGTTCAAACCCACACGGTTGTTCAAATCCATCCGCTCCAAAGCCTACCTGTTCTCGGGCGTCGAAATTCGCTGGAAATCCCATATCGACGATGGCGAAACGCCGACCGAGGCCAGCTTCCACTTTCCCGGCGGTCTATCGGACTACCTGAAGGAAACGATGAACGGCTCGTCCACCTATGCCGAGCAGCCTTTTGCCGGCACTGTGGACTTTCGGGAAAAATTCGGTGCAGCAGGCAAGGTCGAATGGGCGATCAACTGGACGCCCTCGCGTGACGGGTTCATCCAGTCCTACTGTAACACTGTCCCCACCCCCGAAGGCGGCACTCATGTCGCCGGGTTCTGGGCTGCAGTCCTGAAAGGGATCAAGGCTTATGGCGAACTGATCAACAACAAGAAGGCCGCGCAGATTACCCGCGACGACCTGATCACTGGTGGCTGCGCGCTGGTGTCCTGCTTTATCAGCGAGCCGGAATTCGTGGGCCAGACCAAAGACCGCCTTGCGACGGTCGAGGCGCAACGGTTGGTAGAGAATTCGGTCCGAGACCATTTCGATAACTGGCTGGCCGCGGACACGAAATCCGCCGGTGCTATTCTCGATTTCCTCATTCTGAGGTCCGAAGAACGTCTGCGCCGACGCGCCGAGAAAGAAACACAACGCAAGTCCGCCACTAAAAAACTGCGTCTTCCCGGCAAGTTGGTGGACTGTTCTAGTTCAACACGCGACGGAACAGAATTATTCATCGTCGAAGGGGATTCTGCGGGCGGCTCGGCCAAGATGGGTCGCAACCGCAAAACGCAAGCCCTGCTGCCCCTGCGCGGCAAGATCCTGAACGTGCTGGGCGCGGCCAGTTCCAAGCTGGGCACCAATGCCGAGATCAACGATCTGACGCAGGCGCTGGGTGTCGGTCTTGGCACCAAGTTCAATGTCGACGACCTGCGCTATGACAAGATCATCATCATGACTGACGCGGACGTAGACGGCGCGCATATCGCGGCGCTGCTGATGACGTTCTTCTTTACCCAGATGCGTCCGATGATCGACACCGGCCACCTGTTTCTGGCCTGTCCGCCCCTGTATCGCCTGACCCAAGGCGCCAAGCGGGTTTATTGCCTGGACGAGGCCGAGCGGGATGAGTGGCTTGAAAAAGGTCTGGGCGGCAAAGGCAAGATCGACGTCTCACGCTTCAAGGGTCTGGGTGAGATGGACGCCAAGGACCTGAAAGAAACCACGATGGACCCCGCGTCCCGGAAATTGATCCGGGTCACCATCGACGAGGACGAACCCGGCGAGACCGGCGATCTGGTCGAGCGCCTGATGGGCAAAAAACCCGAACTGCGGTTCCAATACATTCAGGAAAACGCGCGGTTTGTGGAGGAGTTGGATGTTTGAGACAGTTTAAAGCAATGCGCAGAACATGGGTAAACCCAATCAGGACAAGGGCCTCATAAATCAACAAGCAACGCAGGGGCCATATGTTGGGGTCACGTAAGGCAAGGCTGCGATGGGCGGCCGGTATTCTTTTTCTTGCTGGTATGATTGCACTGCAGGCGGATCATCGTCGCAGGCCAGCCACTGTTGAAGAAATTGTCGACTCATTTCTTCACATCCACAATATTCCTGGTGCTGTGCTGGCCTATGGCCCATGGCGTGCGGACCCTAAAATTGTGGCATTCGGTGTTTCCGATCCAATTCAGAATACTCCTATGCAGCCTGACCAGCCATTTCGTTTAGCCTCACTCACCAAACCCATTGCGGCCAGAGCATTGATCAAAGCTGAGGAACGCGGTCAGTTCGACCTGGAGCGTCCAATAGCCGAGCTTGCCAACCTTCCCCTGCCTCATGATCCGCGATCCTCTCAGATTACGGCTCGTCAGCTTTTGGTGCATACGGGAGGTTTTGACAAAAACACTAGTTACGATCCGATCTTCGCTCCAGAACGCCTCGGCCTCGATTTGTCGGCCAGTTGCCCCGAAGTGGCCCAAACCGTATGGGAAACCCTGCCCCTGGATCACGCGCCTAACAGAAAAACGGCGTACTCGAATGTTGGTTTCTGCCTTCTGAGCAATCTGATAACCAGCACGCTGGGAATGACTGTCGAAAACGCCTTGCAGCAGGTCGCCGATATCCATCTCGAAGGTGCCGTCGGACCCAATTGGGAATTTGGCATCGATGGCTGGACCCGCGTGTTGGATTCTGAGGTTGATCAAAACTGGCTTTTGGGGCTGGGTATCGCTGGCGGGGCAATCGGCACAGCCGAAGCGATCTGGTATTTCGCCTCGGTCCCTCAACCCCATTTTGAGGCGACGGCGACCCATGATGAAAACACTGATTTCTATGCTTCAGGATGGCATGTGTGGCCAGAGGAAAACGGCCAGCACCTGACTCATTGGGGCGGCCTTCAGGGTATTTTTACTGTTATATTTCGATTCTCCGACGGAGAGACCATTGTCATCTTGTTCAACGCCTCACCTGTCGATCGCGGAAGTGCCTTTGCGTCGCTTCATAACGCGTTGTATGAAAATAATAACGTCAAAAGATAAAGTAAAATTGCACGAGCATATGATCGAATCTCTGGCGAGCATCAAACCCGACTCGCGGCTTCAAAACACGCAGGGAACGCGCGGTTTGTGGAGGAGTTGGATGTTTGAGTAAGCCCAGGCGTCTGTACCATTTCACAGGCCCAGACTTTGCACTAGACAACGTAGAAAAACGCCGCCTGAAGATTTCGTTTTATGATAAAGTGAACGACGTCTTCGAAATGATGCCTTTTGATTTCGGTGAAGATAGGGCGTTCAGATCGGAATGGCGAGATCGAATCCGTAAGACTTCAAAAGTGGCTGGATTCATTTCACATAGCAGAACATGGGATGTTCCAACAATGTGGGGGCATTACGCCCAAAATCACAAAGGCGTATGTTACGGGTTCGACGTTTCCTGCGAAGTAACTAAAACTGAATATAATGAGAGCTTTCGCGAGATTGACCCCAAAGCTCGTAATTACAAATGCGCGCTCTCAGCTGAAATCCAATACGCCCAGAGAACTAAGAGCGAGCACTGGAAATACGAGAAAGAACACCGAGTTTTTGTCACTCTTTCTAGGGAAGAAGTAATACAAAAGTCACTGGGCAAGCCTTTGTTTTTTGCAAAGTTTCAGGACCGGTTACGGCTTAGGGAAGTTATCATAGGTGCCAATTCAGAACTCGAATCTAATCAGTTTGAAAGCGCTCTATCTGGCTACGATGGTGTCGATGTAAAAACAGCCCGCGCATCTTTTCGAAGCTTCAAAATTGTTGAGCAAAAGTCAGCCAAGCTCGCGAAGTGATCTTTGTTGTTTGGTACACATCCCAGTTTGACTCGCCCTCCCACCGGTTGAGATGGGAGCGTGCATGATGAATTGCGTCAAGCATTTGGCCGATTGTTTGGGACATTTACTCGAGCCCTCCAAAACACCCCCCTTGCCTAACCCGTTGATCCCGTTCACACTTGCGCTCAATCTGTCATACAAGAACAAATTCTGAGGATCCGAGCGTCCAAGACCCAATTTGAACGAGTGTATTTTCGAACGGGAGGACGACATGAAATCACTAACCCTCGGGCTGGCCTTTGCCTTGCTGGCCAGTCAGGTAGGCGCGCAGCAGTCGCTGATCGGCGCATCACCTATTCCGGTCGGGGCAGAGTTACGGTTCTGCTATTACAACGGCCTCGCTTATTCGGTGGACGCCTATGTTGTGATTTCTGGCAACAACACCGTGACCGAAACGTCCAGTACACGCGAAGAACACCTTCTGCGTTGTATCAAAGGCGGCGACGGTGCCATGAAGTGGAAACCGGAGAGCGGTATTCAGGTTAATCGCTGAACTGAAAGGTCGGGCCTTCTAGCCCACCTTCTCCTCCAACCAGTCCGCAATCTGGCCGGCGGGGTGTTCCCAACCTGGCTCCATGAACAGGAAATGCGCGTGGTTTTCCACCGGCATAAACGTCGCGCGATCCCCGTACAGATTGGCCAGCGCACAGCAGGTGTCGGGGTTGACGGCGCGATCCTCGGTGCCCGAGACGATCAGCACCGGGCAATCGACCTTGTCGATATCGACCTTCATTGCGTGGTGGTCGTCGAACATCCAAAAGAACATCTCGAACATCACCCGCCCGCTTTCCGCACCCAGCTGGTCGAACACCTCATGCTGCTGCGCCTCGGGCATCTTGTTCAACGCAAAAGGGGCCATCAGCTCAAACTCGACATGCATGGGTTGTTTCCAGAACGCCCCGCCCTCCATCAGCGCGCGCGGGATGGCGCGTTCATCGTCGGTTTCGGGCAGCGTGCCCCACGGCGCGTTCGGGTTGATCAGGACAATAGCACTGGCCAATCCGCGCGCGGCCACTTGCTGCGCCACAACGCCCGCGATGGCATGGCCGAGGATGACCGGCTTGCTGTCCAAGCCCTGCACAAGCTCGGCAATATCATTGGCATAATCCGCGACGCTGGTATCCGTAAGTCCGGGGTCAGGTTCGGCCTTGGGGTCGCCACCATGAAAGCGCAGTGCAGGGATGTGCACCGTCCAACCGCGCGCGCGGAAGAAACCCGCGTAGTCCGCCATACACCAAGGTCCGGCAAAGGCCCCGTGGATCAGAACAATTTCTTTGGTCATCAAAACGCCCTCTCGTCACTTGCCCCCACTATGCGAGACGACAGGCGCGCGCGGCAAGGCCGCCGGGATCAGACCGACATACCAATCAGGGCTACGCCAACGGCCATCAGTAGGGCCGCACCAAGGCGACGCATCCAGTTGCCTTCATGCAGGAAGATAAACCCGATCAGCGCAGCGAAGATCACCGAAGTCTCGCGCAGTGCTGAAACCGCACCCAGTGGTGCGAAATTCTTGGCGTAAAGCACCAAACCATAGGCCGTCATCGACACCAGCCCGCCCAGGATGCCGATCATCCAGACCTTTGCAGGAAGGTTGGGCAATGTGTCGCGCTTTTTGATACCAACAAACCCTGCAATGAACAGGTGCAGGAACGCGCCCCAGGCCCAGTAGCTAAGCGTATTGCCCGACAACCGCACGCCAATGCCGTCCACAACTGAATAGATCGAGATGCAAAACCCCGTACCCAGTGCAAACCACAGCGCCCAGCGCCCGACGCCGGACCGCAAGGCACTCCAACTGCTGAGCTGAATACCAAGCGCGATCAGCGCAATCCCGCCCCATGCCTGCAGCGGCAGAACCTCGCCCACCAGGATCATCGCCCAGAGCGAGACCAGCGCAGGCACGATACCGCGGGCGATCGGATAGACGACGCTCAGATCCCCATGCTGATAGGCTTTTCCTAGCATGTAGTAGTACCCTAAATGCACGACGGTCGAGATCAGGATATAGGGAAAGCTCTCAGCACTGGGTAGCGGCAGCAGCAGGACCATGGCCGTTGCAGGGATGACATGCCCAAATGCGACAAGGCCCAAAGTGGTCGTTCGGTCGGCGGCGGTTTTGACGATGGCGTTCCACACCGCATGCAGTAACGCAGCCGTCAAAATGATGGCGATGACAAACAGAGTCACGTCCGAACCTTTCGCGCAGAGGGAACCGGCCCAAGAAACGGGCCGGTTTCGTTACTTGCACAGAGCAAGACCGATCACAATGCAGCCTTGAACAGAGCGGTCAGATTGTCCTCTGTCAATTCGATTGGGTTACCACCACAAGACGGATCGATGATCGCGCCTTGCACCAGTTCCGGGATCGCAGCTTCGGTCACACCCAGTTCGGACAGCCTGGTTGGGATACCCAGCGAGTCGTTGAACGACTGGACAAAACCGCGGACGCCATCAAAGCCGCCATCAATTCCCAGATAGGCTGCCGCCGACTGAAACCGATCAGCGATAGCTGGCGCATTGAACTCCAGTACTGTCGGCATGCAAACCGCGTTGGTGGTGCCGTGGTGAGTGTTAAAAACCGCGCCAATCGGATGGCTCATGGCGTGGATCGCGCCTAGGCCTTTCTGAAAGGCGGTAGCCCCCATGGCTGCCGCGCTCATCATCTGCGCGCGGGCCTCGATATCTGTGCCGTCTGCATAGGCGCGTGGCAGGTACTCCTTGACCAGCCGCATACCTTCCAACGCAATGCCGTGGCTCATCGGATGATAATGCGGGCTGGAATACGCCTCAACGCAGTGCGCAAATGCATCCAGGCCAGTGCCCGCTGTGATGAATTTGGGCATGCCAACTGTCAGCTCGGGGTCGCAGATCACCACGGTCGGCAGAACCTTGGGATGGAATATGATCTTTTTCGCGTGGGTTTCGGAATTCGTGATGACACTGGCGCGCCCGACCTCGGACCCGGTCCCGGCTGTGGTCGGCACAGCGATAATCGGTGCGATGACATCGGCATCGGCGCGAGTCCACCAATCGCCGATATCTTCAAAATCCCAAACCGGACGCGTCTGACCCGCCATAAAGGCAACCATCTTGCCCAGATCCAACCCGGAACCGCCGCCAAAAGCGATCACGCCATCATGGCCGCCCGCATTGTAGGCTGCGACACCTGCCTCAAGATTTTTTTCGTTCGGGTTCGGATCCACATCGCTGAACAGCCCGCGCCCCAGCCCTGCGGCCTCCATGATATCCAGCGTCGCCGCGGTGATCGGTAGATCGGCCAACCCTTTGTCGGTAACCAACAACGGCCTTTTCATACCAGCGGCAGCACATGCCTCGGGCAGTTCCTTGATGCGGCCTGCGCCGAATTTGATAGCGGTCGGATAGGACCAGTTTCCAACAAGTGACATGTCAGGTTTCCTTTGTGATTTGAGACCTGCCCGGCCGAGGGGGTCTGAACCGGGCAGGCCGTTCCCCTTAGCCCGTGACCTTTTTCAGGTGGTAGGATTTGGGACGTGTCAGGTTGTGATAGCCAATGACGGACAAACCGCCGCCGCGGCCGGTATTCTTGCAGCCTGTCCAACAAAGACCCGGATCCAGGTAATCGGCGCGGTTCATGAACACGGTTCCGGTTTCGATCGCATCGCCCACGCGTTCGGCCCGGTCTACATCGCGGGTCCACAGGCTGGCGGTCAGACCAAATTCACTGTCATTCATCAAGGCGATGGCTTCGTCATCCGAGGACACTTTCATAATGCCGACGACGGGGCCGAAACTCTCGTCCTGCATCACCCGCATGTCATGGGTGACGCTGGTCAGGATCTGCGGTGTCAGATAGGCCCCACCATCGTCCTCGGGGAACGTGTCGATATGAGCCACCGCCCCGGCCCCAACGGCCTCAGCAATCTGCGCGCGCACCTCTTTGGCAAAGCGCACATTGGCCATCGGACCAATCGTTGTATCGCTGTCCAGAGGATTGCCCAGCTTATAGCCTTTCACTACATCGACTGCCTTGGCGACGAAGTCGTCATAAAGGCTTTCGTGAACATAAATCCGCTCAATCCCACAACAGCACTGGCCCGAGTTGAACATGGCACCGTCGATCAGCGTTTCGACCGCTGCATCCAGATCAGCGTCATCCATGACATAGCCCGGATCCTTGCCACCCAGCTCGGTGCCAACACCGGTGAATGTCCCAGCAGCCGCGCGCTCCATCGCTTGGCCACCACCGACTGACCCGGTGAAGTTCACAAAGTCGAACGCATTGCCTGCGATCAGGTCATTAGTCACGTCATGGCTCAGGAAGACATTCTGAAACACATCTTCGGGTATACCCACGGAATGAAACGCTTGCGCCATGCGCTCGCCCACCAGCAGCGTCTGTGTGGCATGTTTCAGGATCACAGTGTTCCCCGCGATCAGCGCCGGGGCCACTGTGTTGATTGCGGTCATGTAGGGATAGTTCCAGGGCGCCACTACAAAGACCACGCCATGCGGAATGCGCTTGATATAGCGTTTGAAGGTTTCATCCTCGCCCACTGCGATATCAGCCAGAGACGCCTCGGCAATCTGAGCCATATGGCTCGCACGCTCGTTAAAGCCGCCAAACTCACCGCCATAACGTACCGGACGACCCATCATATGCGCCAACTCGGGCACAATCTCATCGTTCATCGCCCCAACCGCAGCCACGCCTGCCATGACAAGATCGATACGTTCCTGCAATGGCCGCGCCGCCCATTCTGCCTGTGCCGCCCGCGATCGCGCTGCAGCTTCAAACGCTGCATCCCGTGACAACACCTCACGTTCAGCAAAAACCGATCCATCAATCGGCGAGACACATTTCAACATCTGCCCCATATCCACTCCAATTCCGAAAGAAACAGGATCCCTGCTTCATCTAGCCACAAATATCCCGGGGGCTGCCATTGGTGCGCCATTGGTTCGAGCGCCAATGGCGGCGGGCGAAGCCTCCAGCCGGACCCAATCTCAAGCCCGCTCAAACCCTCGGGCAATTTCCCAATCCGTCACAACCCGCTCGAATTCCTCGATCTCGACTTCCGCCGCGCGGGTATAGTGTTCGACCACCTCATCGCCCATGGCAGCCCGCAGCATCGACGACCCGTGCAACGCATCCCGTGCTGCGCGCAGATTGCCGGGGATCATGCCGGTGTCACCCTGATAGACATCACCGGTGGTGGGCGATTGCAGTTCCAGGCCTTCTTCAATACCGGCGATCCCGGCGGCCAACATGCCAGCCATCGCCAGATACGGGTTCATATCTGATCCCGGAATACGACACTCAACCCGCACGGCTTTCGTCCCATCGCCGCACAGACGGAAGCCAGCCGTACGGTTGTCCACCGACCAGATAATCCGTGTCGGCGCAAAGGTGCCCTTCATGAAGCGCTTGTAACTGTTGATGTAGGGGGCCATGAAATAGGTATAGTCAGCGGCATATTTCAGCAGGCCCGCCATATAGTTTTTCATCAGCACCGACATACCCAACGCATCATCCGCATCATAAAACGCTGGCTTGCCATCCGCCCAAAGCGACTGATGCACGTGGGACGAACTGCCCACCTTGTCATGGTGCCACTTCGGAAGGAATGTCGCCGCGTGACCGTGTTGCCAGGCGATCTCTTTCACCGCGTTCTTGGCGATCGAGTGGTATTCGGCCGTGTCCATCGCCGGTGCATATTTGATGTTCAGTTCTTCCTGCCCGGTCTCAGCCTCGCCTTTCGAATTTTCAACCGGAATCCCCGCATTCCACAGATGGTTGCGGATCGGGCGCATCACATGCTCTTCCTTGGTGGTCTGAAGGATGTGATAATCTTCGTTATAGCCCGAGATCGGCTCCAGATCGCGGAAGCCTTCCTTGCGGATCTGGTCAAAGCTCTTCTCAAAGAGGAAAAACTCCAGCTCGGTGGCGCACATCGCGTCATAGCCCATGGCTTTCAGCCGGTTGACCTGCTTCTTCAAAATAGACCGAGGCGCGTGTGGAACCTCTTCATGCGTGTGGTGATCCAGCACATCGCACATCACCATCGCCGTTCCGTCCAGCCACGGCACCGGGCGCAGTGTGCTCAGGTCGGGCTTCATGACATAATCGCCATAACCCCGCTCCCAACTGGTCGAGGCATAGCCGTCGGGTGTCGCCATCTCCAGATCTGTGGCCAGCAGGTAGTTGCAGCAATGTGTCTCTTCCCATGCGCCCGCCACGAAATGGCCTGCGTGAAACCGCTTACCCATCAGGCGGCCCTGCATGTCCACCATGCAGACCAGCACCGTGTCGACCTCGCCCGCCTCGAATTTGGCTTTCAGATCAGCCAAAATCGCATCATTGCCCATCATTGGTATCCTTTGTCACTTAGCAGAGACCTCGGTTTCGATTACCTGCCGTCAGTCATCGTTGGCTTCTTTTTCCATTTCCATCACCAGGCGCGTTTCCAGAACCTGACCGCTTTTGTAGAGGATCGGATAGGCGATGGCGGCGATGTGCCCATGCAGATCACGCATGGACCGCAGCGTTTCCAGGTGCAGATCGGAGGACTGGAAACTCTCAGTCTGACCGCGCTCCAACCGTTTGAGGTGCGCCTTGCGGCTATTGCGGGACATCCGCTTGACCTCGGCCTTGTCCAACACCAGCCGTCGGGCACAATCCATGTCGTCCACCAACAGCACGTGACGCGCCAGCGAGAAGCTTTCCAGAATGGCCGCGTGCAAATCCTTCAGCTCTTTCCATCCCTGCGCTGAGAATTCCGAACGTTCTGTGTGCTTGATCTGCGCCGTTCGGGTCATCCGGTTCGAGACGACATCGCCAGCAGCTTCAAGACGGATGGCATATTCGACCAACCCTCGTGCGGCTTTGATCTGCCCTTTGCTCATATTCTGCCGCGGCATGCGCGCGACGAAACGGCGGATCTCGGTCAGTTGCGTATTGACCCGCTCATCCTGCTGCCAAAGCGCGGAAATCGCGTCGCTGTCATCCTGTTCGTAGATATCCAAAACGGGGCGGAACATACGCTCGACTTGCGTGATCATCTGCAACAGTTCGTGACGCACCGAGGACATCGCAACGCTGGCCCTTTCGCCGCTGGGGTCCCCCAGCGGTGTCAGCGCATCCGAGAACTGATCCAGCGCATTGGCCTCGGCTTTGGGCTCCGCCATCAGAACGGCCATCGGCTGTTCCAACTGGTTCACGAAGCCTGTGGCCAGCAGGAATACAGCCAAATTGAATCCGATATGTGCAAAAATCAGAGACTGCGCCGGGCTCGTCACCAATAGCGCCTCGTGCAACCCGCCAACATTCACGACGATCAGCATTACCAGCGCCGCGCTTCCCCGCAATAAGAGGTTGGCCAGAGGGATGCGCCGGGCTGTGACGGTCATATCGCGCGTCAGCCACATTGGAATGAACGCCGATCCCAGATTTGCTCCCAGCACCAGCGACAACCCGGCGGCAAAGGGAATTGCACCGATCTGAACCAAGGCCACGCACATCAGGATCGTCGCGACCGAGCTGTGCATGACAAAGGCCAGCACTGCGCCGACAATGAAGGCGCTGAAATAGTCGGTCTCAAGATACCCCGCGATTGCGGGCAAAAACGCGCTTTCGCGGATCGGCTCAACTGCTTCGCGCAGGAATTGAAGCGAGATCAGGATAAAGGCGACGCCCAGAACGATCCGGCCCATAAGCCGTACATTCGACCGTTCGGATTTCAGGTACAGCCAACCGCCTAACGCCAGCAATGCGGGTTGAAGCCAGCCCAGATCATAGGACAGAACCTGAATGACTAAAGCGGCGCCCAAATCCGCGCCCAAAACACCCGCCAGCGCCATCCCAAACGTCACCATCCCCGCCGCAGCGAAACCGGTCAGCAAAACCGTAACGGCGGCCGAGCTTTGCAGGATCGTGGCCAGAACCATGCCAGCCCCCCCTGCAACAAAGCTGTTGGAGTGGCGTGTCAGGATCGACTGGAACAGCGCACCAAAGCGCCGTTCGATACCGGTACGAACCAAGCGTACGGCGAATAGCAGCAACATGGTTGCGGCAAAAATCTCAATCAAAAAGCTCGCGATAGCCATATGTTCACACCTCGTCTGACCGGTGCGCACAAATGTGCTTCCGGGTTTGTTTTTCTATTCTTGGAACAGACGAGAGCATAAATGGTGTCGCTTATTGATGTCCAATCCCGACGCACGGGGTGCCCCACGCGTCGGGAAGAAGGGTTTCTTAGGTGTAACGATAAGGCCGACCAGCCTTTAGCATCTCGGCGTTGTAACGCTTGAAGATGTCGACAACTTTCGCTTTGGTCTCGGACTCGGCTGCGATTTCGTCCCAGAACTTCACGGCGGCTTCCTCAACGGTTACCCATTCTTCGTCCGGGATAGAGGTCAATTGCATCTTGGTGCCGTTGACGCGCAGATTCGCCTCACCACCCCAATACCACCACTGACGGTAGTAATGTGACTGATCACAGCAAACCTTGAACAGGGTCTGCAGATCTTCGGGCAGTTCGTTCCAGCGGTCCATATTGGCAAAGAAGTGACCCGCCCAGGCGCCCGACACGTTGTTGGTCAGGAAATAGTTGGTCACATCGGCCCAGCCGACAGTGTAGTCTTCGGTGATGCCCGACCAAGCGATGCCATCCAGTTCGCCTGTCTGTACCGCGACCTCGATGTCTTCCCATGGCAGGGTGACCGGCACGACGCCAAACTGCGACAGGAAGCGACCCGCCGTTGGGAATGTGAAGATGCGTTTGCCCTTCATATCCGCCAGCGAGTTGATCGGGTCCTTGGTCGCAAAGTGGCACGGGTCCCATGCGCCAGCGCTGATGTGTTTGACGCCGACCTTGGAATATTCTTCGTCCCAGA
Source organism: Ruegeria atlantica (assembly GCF_947495585.1). Lineage (GTDB taxonomy): Bacteria > Pseudomonadota > Alphaproteobacteria > Rhodobacterales > Rhodobacteraceae > Ruegeria > Ruegeria atlantica_G. The sequence continues at coordinate 37,299 of NZ_CANLZK010000014.1, forward strand.
TCTCGTTCAGGCCCCACTGGTTGAACAACACGGGCACGTCCAGTGAATACCGCGAGGCGAACGGGAAATAGCCACCGAAAACAGTTACTTCGGTAGGCGATGCCATCGAGTCGTCGTCCGATTGTACCGCGTCGATGGTGCCTTTCTGCATCGCTCGGAACAACTCTCCCGTGGGAACCAGCTGATCAGCATAGAACAGCTCGATCTGCATCCGGTCACCGGCGATTTGGTTGAACATCTTGATCGCAGGATCAATCACGTGCTCGGCCAAGGCTGGGCCAGCATATGTTTGCATCCGCCATGTGATCGTGTTCTGCGCCAAGGCAGGCGTCGCCAGTGGTGCGGCAGCAACGCCAACCCCAGCAGTTTTCAGAAACTTACGTCTTGTCGTCATGTCAATTCCTCTCCGTTAAAGTTTCTGTGCCCGTTCACCGAGCATTCTTATTAGTTTCCATAGACATACCCGGGCAACCACAGAGCGATTTCCGGGAAAATCATGATGATTGTCAGCGCCAGCACCATCACCGCGACAAAAGGAAAGATCGAACCATAGATGTCCCGCAGGGTGATCTCGGGCGGGGCCATCGCGCGCATCAGGAACAGGTTGTACCCGAAGGGCGGCGTCATATAGGCGATCTGCGTCGTGATCGTATAAAGCACCCCGTACCAGATCAGATCAAAGCCCAACTCGCCGACCAGCGGGACATAAAGCGGTGCCACGATGACCAGCATTGCCGTATCATCCAGGAACGTGCCCATGACGATAAAGCTTAGCTGCATCAGGATCAGGATCATCCATGGCGACAAGCCAAGTTGATCGGTGAACAGATTGTCGATGGCTTTCACCGCGCCGAGACCGTCAAATACGGCCCCAAAGCCCAACGCGGCCAGAATGATCCACATGAACATGCAGGAAATGGCCAACGTCTGCTTGGTGCAGTCTTCGAAAATCTTCCAGGTCATGCGGCGCTTGATGACGGACACAGCCAGAGCGGTCAGCGCTCCGATCGCCGAGCTTTCGACCAGCGAGGTCCAACCATTCACAAACGGTACCATCATCGCCGCGAAGATTATCAGCGGCAGCGCCCCTGCTCCCAACAGCCTGATTTTCTCGGCCCATGGCACCTCATGCGCGTCTTCCATTGCGGGTCCCAGCTCGGGCTGAATGCGGCAGCGGGTCCAGATGTAAAGAATGAACATCGCAGCCATCAGCAGACCCGGGATAATCCCCGCCAGCCACAGTTGCCCAACAGGCTGGCGCGCGATCATCGCATAGAGAACCAGAACCACCGAGGGTGGTACCAAAATGCCAAGACTGGACCCGGCCTGAATGACGCCGGTCACCATCGTCTTGTCGTAGCCGCGCCGAAGCAGCTCCGGCAGCGCAATAGTTGCGCCGATGGCCATACCCGCAACGCTAAGGCCGTTCATGGCCGAGACCAGCACCATCAACCCGATGGTGCCGATAGCCAGACCGCCATTGATGGGGCCCATCCAGACGTGGAACATCTTATACAAGTCATCCGCCAGCCGGCTTTCGCTGAGCACATACCCCATGAAGATAAACATCGGCAGCGTCAGCAGCGGATACCATTTCATCAGCTTCATCGCGGCCGAGAACGTGATGTCCTGTCCGCCTGTGCCCCAAAGCGCCAGCGCGGCAATGGTAGCCACCGCGCCAATCGCGCCAAAGACCCGCTGACCTGTGAACAGCATCAGCATCATCAATGCGAACATGAAGATGGCGATATATTCCTGGCTCATGCCCGCACGACCCCGATTTCCTGCCCGTTGATCCGGGCTATGTCTTTGAAGAATTCCGATATCGCCTGCAGCAGCATCAGGAAGAAGCCGAACACCATGATGGTTTTTACTGGCCAGATATACGGTCGCCACGCCGTCGATGAGCGTTCAAGCCGGCCAATTTCCTCACTGCCCGTCAACAGTCCGAAAAAGTAGGAGACCGGTTCATCGCCCCAATAGCCAAGGCTGTAGGCCGTCGACCCAAGCCCGCCATAAAACAGAACTCCCAGATAGAAGATCAGCAGCAGAACGGTGAAGGCATCGAACCAGGCTTTCCGGTGCGGGCTCCAGTTGTGATAAAACAGGTCCATGCGGACGTTTGATCCCAGCTGGATCGAATACGGTCCGCCCATAATGTAATAGGTCACCATCGCAAACTGCGCCATTTCCAGCGTCCAATGCGATGGCTCGAAAAACGTTTTTGAGATCGAGGACCACAGCAGGATGCCCATCATCACGAACAGGCCCCACATCATGACCCGTCCGATCCGGTAGTTGACCGCATCGACGATCCGGACATATGAGGCCATCGCCTTGATCACGCCGCGCCCCCTTTCTGAAAATCTGCAAGGGTCCGCGCGGTCCATGACGCCAGGCAATCGGCCATCACCTCTTGCTGCTCGGACGTTTGTATCAGGTCATTGCGGATCTCGATCATGACGTTCAACAGCCCTTTCGGCAGGGCTTGCGCGTCAAGGGTATGGGCGACCCCGTCCGCCGCCGAATACGGCTCATTCAAGCGAGTCTCATAGGTTTGGTCGGCGGGTACTGTCGTCATCATTGCCCGGGCGAACCGGTCATCCACCCCGTGTAATACGCCCAGTTCCACCTCACGCGTCTGACCATGGTAGACTGGTGTAAAGCTGTGGACCGTCACCATAAGTTCAAGCGTATCCCCGTTTTGAGAAATGAGTTCAGACAGCGCCCTGCTGAAGGGCCGGTAGATGCTCTCAATCCTGCTTTCACGCTCTTCCTCGGACAGATCGACATTCGCTGGGATTTGATAGTCCTCGCTGCGCGCCGGCATGGCACCTGCGGCTTCGGGCGGGCGATTGCAGTCATAGACCAGCCGGGACACCCCGCCATACACCAGCGGTGCCGACAGGCGTTCCGCCATCAGCTTGGCTACAGCCAATGCCCCCGGATCCCACGCGATGTGGCTTTGAAGCGCGTCCACAGGCAATCCCATATCCCCCAAAAACGCGGGAATGCGGCTGGACGCGTGTTCGCAGACCAGCATTACCGAATAGGGACCATCCACTGTGTCCGTGTGAACGACTGTTCCGAAGTCCAAAATACCGCCTTGCGATTCCAATTAAGATGCGTGTGGAAAAATTTCCACATGAGACCTTAACCTGTCAATATTTTTCCTGTAAAAATTTCACCACTCTTGATCTTGCTGAAAAATTATTCACACTAAGATCGAAATGATGCAGGAGGAACGCCGCGTGCGGGTGACGGACAGGCTGCTGGCCCACAAAGACAAGATGACCCCATCCGAGCGTCAACTGGTCAGTGTATTGCTCGACGACTACCCCATGGCTGGCCTTGGCAGCATCACGGAGCTGGCCAGCACGGCCTCGGTTTCGACCACGACCGTCGCACGGATGCTGCAGAAAACCGGCTTTGACGGCTATCCGCAGTTTCAGGCCGCCCTGCGGGGGGAGGTGAAAGAGATGATCTCGGGGCCGGTCGCCAAGCGTGACCTATGGCAGAACGACCTGCCCGAAGAACACATTCTGAACCGGTATTCCCAACAGACTCTCGCCAATCAGAAACGCACGATTGATGAGGTTGACCCCGGTGAATTCGACAGTTTCTGCAACTTGTTATGTGACCCCAACCGGCGCATCTTTATCACCGGCGGCCGCATTACCGGCACGCTGGCCCAATACCTGTACCTGCACCTGCAGATGATCCGCCCCGACGTGCGGTTGCTGCCCGTTGCAGCATCGTGGACGCATGACTTGCTGGACATACGCAAAGATGATGTGCTGGTGACGCTGGATGTTCGCCGATATGAAAACGCGTCACTGCTGATCGGCCAGCTGTGCCATGAACGTAAGGCCGAAATCGTCCTGTTCACTGATCAATGGCGCTCGCCTATTCATCGGCTGGCCAAACACACCTTTGCTGCGCGCATTGCGGTGCCGTCCGCGTGGGACTCCATGGCAGCCATTCTGGTTTTGATGGAATGCGTCATCGCCGAAGTACAGGAAAGGTTGTGGGATTCGGTTAAAGATCGCACGGATGAACTGGAACAGGCTTTTGACCGCACCAAATTGTTCCGGAAATTCGGCCAAAGCTCGGGCTCATAACGGCTTTTTCCCACCCAAACGGAACAACTGAGCGTGAGGAGTGTTGCCAGCCGCATGGCAGGCCGTCACTTTGAAGGCATGAGTTTCGTGACCCAAAACCAACTGCCGCTCTTGATCCTGTTCTTTCTGATTGGATTGATTGGCACCGCCTTTCTTTTCCGCAAACCCGCCGGGCATCGTGCCTGGAAACTTGCGGACCTCGTCTGGGTTGTGCTGGGTGGCGTTGGCGCTCTGGTCGCGGTTTTGGCCGGGCTTTACACTTCGGATAGCTCACGGCTGGATCGCCAGATAGACGTCGCTTACGCCGCCGGGCTGGCCTTTGACCGCGACGCCGCGCGATTCCGGCTGCGGTTCTGCGACCCGGCCTTTGACCCGGATACCGAAGTGTTGTGCGAAAAGGTCGAATTCCTGTCGGCCTCAACCGCCAGCAATGCCGACCTGCCATTGTTTATCGAAGTCACAAATGAGGTCGCGCCACTGCAGGGGCTGCATTTTTTGTTTGGCAGTCAGGCAAAAGACGAACAGGACGAAATGCGCGCAATGGCCGACAAGGCTGATGCGTTCAACATCGATCAGTTCCTAGTCTTTACCACGTTGGACGACATAACACAGGCCGCGATCGACAACATGCGCCGCAAGGTTCCCGCGATTGCCGGAGACTATCTGATCCTGGCGCAAAGCTATGATGATCTGGTGGAACAGGTCGGCAAGTTGAAGGACGAATGGGAATACCTGCAAGACAATGCGCATATACTTGTGCTGCAGATCATCGCGTTATGTCTGGTCAGTTTCGCAGCGCCGTTCCGGTTGGGCAAGTCCGTGGTCGAGCTGCGCGCGTCGCTCAGCGCCGATAGTCCTGCGCCAGCTTCGCAGGATCTGCCCCCAGAAAATACCGCGTCAGAGTCCACAGGTTCCGCCCTCCCCGACGCAACCAGCCCGCACGCTCATAGCGATCCGCGCTCGTAACCGCCCGGCTGGGCAGCAAAGTGATGCCGCGCAGGCTGCGGGCCAAAGCCACGTCCTCCATCAAGGGTTGATCGGGAAAGCCCCCCGCCTTTCGATACATCTCACTCGGGACCAACAGGCCCTGATCGCCATATGGCAGGCCAAACAGGCGACTGCGCAGATTGGCCCAGCCCGCCACCCATGTCGGTGCAAAGCCTGAAGCCCGAAACGCCAGACGAAACGCTGCCGGGGTTCCGGTGCCAAGGTGGTCGCCTACAACTTTGCTCCACCCCGTTTGCAAAACCGTGTCCGCGTGCAGGACCAACAACCACTCCCCTTTGGCTGCGGCGCATCCCCGGGCCAATTGCCCCCCGCGCGAAGGCGGCCCGGTCACGATCTCAGCCCCGGCCTCATCTGCAATTTCCAGCGTCTGATCGGCCGACCCTCCGTCCGAGACGATCAATTCGCGGATCAGCCCCGCATGCAGGCCTTCCATCAAGGCCGCAAGGGTCCCGGGAAGGTTCCCCTCCGAATTCAGGGTCGGGATAACGATGCTAATCGGCGCAGGCACGGCGGAAACCCTCTGGTCATGGCAGCGGAAACCCCTATATCACGAGGTCCGAGGAAAAGACGAGGACAACCCAGATGCCCAACCGCCGTATATTGCGCCTGAGCGGCTCGGACACCGACAGCTTTCTTCAAGGGTTGATCACCAACGACATCGCAGGGTTGGACAATGGGCTGGTCTACGCCGCCCTGCTGACCCCACAAGGCAAATACCTGGCGGACTTCTTCCTGAAGCGCGAGGGTGACACGGTTTTGCTAGATGTTGCCGAAGTCCTTGCCGATGGATTTACCAAACGGTTGGGCATGTACAAGCTACGCGCAGATGTCAGCATCGAAGACAGCGGCCTGAACCTGCAGCGCGGCACTGGCCCTGCGCCCGAAGGTGCCCTGCCCGACCCAAGGCACCCGGATATGGGCTGGCGGACCTATACAGCGGGTGCGGAAAGCGAAGACGGCACCGATTGGGATGCTATCCGCGTGCGACACTGCATTCCGGAAACCGGAATCGAACTGACCCCCGACAGCTATATCCTTGAGGCCGGGTTCGAGGCGCTAAACGGCTTGGACTTCAAGAAAGGCTGTTATGTGGGGCAAGAAGTCACCGCGCGGATGAAACACAAGACTGAACTGCGCAAGGGTCTGCGCAGCGTTAGCGTCGCTGGGTCTGCAGCGGTTGGAACTGCAATTACTTCTGGCGGAAAACCGGCCGGTACATTGTTCACCCAATCCAATGGCCGCGGGATCGCCTATTTGCGATTGGACCGCGTAGGTGACGACATGCAGGCCGGTGACGCCACCATACAGTTGGACACTTAACGTGTTGCCGAACCGGCACGGCTGAGCAACCGACTGATTTGGTTTGGTTTGAACATAGCCAAGCGCGCTGTCACACTGGTTTGAATTCAGCAATCCGGATGCACGTATGTTCCAGCTATACAGGGCAATCTGGCGCGCCAGCGCCGGACGGCAGATCATCCTCATCGTTCTGTCCATTGCGATTGCGGGTCTGGCTGCAGTTCCGCTGGAGTTTCAGCGCGACATCATCAACCACCTGACCTCGGCCGATGTAAGCACGGACAGGCTGATCTACCTGGGTGTCGGAATGATGTCGGTCATCTTACTCAGCCTCGCCCTAAAGTGGCTTTTGAGCTATCGCGCAGGAACGTTGGGCGAAGATCTGATCCGCATGATCCGTCAAAGGCTGCTGCTGCGTGCCTCAGATATCAATGTCTCGGGCGAAACGATGCGCAAGGGCACGATGACCACGGCGATTTCAGCCGAGGCAGAAGAGCTGGGGAAATTCGCGGGCGGCGCTTTCTCGGACCCGGTCGTTCAGATCGGCACGTTGATCAGTGTGATCGGCTATATCTCGTCAACGCAACCTGGGCTGGGCATGATCGCCTTTTCGATGATCGTGCCGCAGATCATCATCGTGCTGGTATCCCAACGCAAGGTGAACGTGTTTGTCGCCGAACGTGTCCGGATTTTACGCGGAGCCAACGATAAGCTGAATGTCGAGCGGATCAACGAAATCGCGCGCGAGGTTGAGGCGCAGTTCGACGAGATCTACGAAACACGGCGCAAGATGTTCATCTGGAAACTTTCGGCCAAGTTTCTACTGAGCGTCATAAACGGAGCCGGAACGGTCGGCGTCCTGATGTTGGGCGGCTATTTGGTTCTGAACGGGAAAACAGATGTCGGCACTGTGGTCGCCGCCACAAGCGGCCTCAGCCGCATTCAGGGCCCCACAGCATTCCTGATCGCCTTTTACCGGCAGGTCAGCGCCAATCGCATCAAGTATGAACTGATGCTTGAACTGTTTGGCCCCAATCCCGAACGGTATCGCCAAATCAGACGGGGCAGCTGACAAATAAACCGCGCGGCACGGGTCCACGCGGTTTTTCTTTACTCTGGCAAACGCGTGGTTAGGCGCGTTCGGAATAATCCATGGTTTCGGTGTTCACCACGATCATCTCATCCTGACCGACAAATGGCGGCACCATGACTTTGACACCGTTGTCCAGAATGGCTGGCTTGAACGAATTCGCGGCGGTCTGACCTTTGACCACAGGCTCGGTCTCAACGATCTTGCAGGTCACTTTCTGAGGCACCGTGGCGTTCAGAGCCTCGCTTTCATAAAATTCGACGACAATTGTCATGCCGTCCTGCAGAAACGGGCGGCGTTCGCCCAGCAGTTCTGCAGGCAGTTCGATCTGCTCATACGTCTCGGAATCCATGAACACCAGCATGCCGTCAGATTCGTACAGAAACTGCTGATCTTTCTGCTCAAGACGCACGCGTTCGACTTTGTCGGCCGAGCGGAACCGCTCGTTCAGCTTCGAGCCATTGCGCAGATTGCGCAGTTCGACCTGCGCAAAAGCGCCGCCTTTACCTGGCTTTACGTGGTCAACTTTGACTGCGGCCCATAGCCCGCCGTTATGCTCAAGCACATTTCCGGGGCGAATTTCGTTCCCATTTATCTTGGGCATGACTTAAATCCTTCACAAACGGTTGATGCGTCAGTTCCCGCTCCTATATCTGGCGGGAACACACCTGACAAGATGACGAGACTTAGTGCTGCACCTGCAGCAAGCTATGCAAATGACGCAACGCAACTATGCATTTTAAGTGTATCCGAATCGCACTTAATCGGTCATAAGAACCGTCACGCCGAAAATGCAAGAGCAAGAACAACAAGGAAGACGAGATGAGAGATTTCGTTGACGGCACTGCCTTTAACAACGAGCAAGGCAATCGTGCACGCAAACTTTTCGCGGCTGTCGTACTGGCTGCGCTGGATGACGCTATTGCCGACGACAAGAAGTATGGCAATGGCCCGGAACAAATCGCCCGTTGGGCGCGTTCTCGTGATGGTCGCGAAGTACTTTCGTGCGCGGGTATCGACCCGAATGAGCGCGTTGTTGGCGGACTGATGGAGTTCGTTGGACGTGGTGTGCGCACCTCGGTTGCGCTGTCGCGTGAAGAAAGCGAACGTCGCAACGCGGCCCAACAAGCAGAAGCCGCCTGATCCAAAGTGACTTTCGCATGAAAAAGCGCGCTCCCTAGCTGGGAGCGCGCTTTTCTTATGCCATCATTCAAAAGAACAACAGCCACTGCCGCGCGACCCACAGTTCGGCCATCAGCAGCACGGCAAAGAACGCTTTCGCCCAGATGGGCATGCCGCGACGCCACAAAACGGCGTAACACGCGACACAAAGCACGGCCGAAATTGGTGCCACCCACAAAGCGTGATGGGTGCTGTCCCAATAGCTGACAGGGCTGTGAAACACCCAATCGCTGAATGGCCAGAACTGCGGCCGCCCATCCCCGGCATGCAGCAGAAAATCCATCGAAAGATGCAGCAACCCGGCGGACGCCCCAACGGTCCAGACTTTCCAGCGCATCCATACCCCGATAAGCAAGGCACCCCCCCAAACGACAAAGGAATTGTCGATCGCAAACACGGTCTGCCAGCCGTCGGAAAAATAAAGCTGGTCGAAGACCACGCTTGGGGGAATCCCAAGCACGTAAAGGGACGTGCCCGCCATCACGTAAAGCGACAGGTCCGGCAATAGCGAACCCAACAGAGCGGCCCACAGGATACGTCCGTGGGCTGGGCGGGCAAAGGCTGCAACTCCGATCAAAAGATGCGCTGGCGTGTTCAACTTTGGCTTTTCCTTTGCCCGCAAATCAGGTCATCTGCGCGTCAACATAGGAGGCAGTCCATGGTTCGGTCCATCATGATTCAGGGCACCGGCAGCAATGTCGGGAAATCGGTTCTAGTGGCCGGTCTGGCGCGGGCTTTCACCCGGCGCGGGCTGCGCGTTGCACCGTTCAAACCGCAGAACATGTCGAACAATGCCGCCGTCACCGAAAATGGCGGAGAGATCGGCCGTGCACAGGCCCTGCAAGCGCTGGCGGCGCGGCGTGCGACGCATACGGACATGAACCCGATTCTGCTGAAACCGGAAACCGACACTGGCGCTCAGATCATCGTTCAGGGCCAACGCGCCGGCACGATGAAAGCGGGCGATTACCGCAAGGATAAATCCAAACTGCTGGGCGCAGTGCTTGAAAGCTTTGACCGCTTGTGCAGCGACGCGGATCTTGTCCTGATCGAAGGCGCGGGTAGCCCGGCCGAAACCAACCTGCGCAAGGGTGACATCGCCAATATGGGATTTGCGCGCGCTGCAGCCGTACCCGTTATTCTGGTAGGTGACATTCACCGCGGGGGTGTCATTGCCCAGATCGTAGGCACCCAGGCGGTATTGGATGCAGGCGATCTGGAGATGATCCGGGGTTTTGCCGTCAATCGGTTCAAGGGCGACGTATCCCTTTTCGATGAAGGTCGCGATGAAATCGCTGCACGTACCGGATGGCCCTGTCTGGGCGTCGTTCCCTGGTTCCATGATGCGTGGAAACTGCCAGCCGAGGATATGATGGATATCCGGTCCCACTCTGGCGGGGCCTGCAAGGTGGTTGTTCCGCAGTTAGAACGCATGGCAAATTTTGACGACCTCGACCCTTTGTCTGCCGAACCCGGTGTCTCGGTCGAGATCGTGCCAGCAGGACGCCCCCTGCCCGGTGATGCAGATTTAGTACTGCTGCCCGGCAGCAAATCCACCATTGGCGATCTGGCTTATTTCCGGGCTCAGGGCTGGGATATCGACCTATATGCCCATGTCCGCCGGGGCGGCCATGTTCTGGGCCTGTGCGGCGGCTATCAAATGCTGGGCAAGACAATCGCTGATCCGGATGGCGTCGACGGACAACCGGGGACTGTTGAAGCGTTGGGCCTGCTGGATGTTGAGACCGTGATGGCAGGGAAGAAACAGGTAACGCTCACTTCGGCCCGCGCCCTTGGCGGAGGAGAACCGGTGTCGGGCTACGAAATCCACATGGGCCGTACCGAAGGCCCTGATTGCGCCCGCGCTTGGCTAGAGGTCGAGGGGCGGCCAGAAGGTGCTGCAAACGCCTCTGGTCGTATCCGCGGTAGTTACCTGCACGGTATCTTCAGCTCGGACGCATTCCGCGCGTCATACCTGTCGCAATTGGGCGTGGCCTCGGACCTGGCCTATGAAGACGGGGTCGAAGATACGTTGAACGCGCTGGCCGACCACCTTGAACAGAATATGGATCTGGACCGCCTGCTGGCGCTTGCAGAAACGCCCAAAAGCGTCTGAGTGCTACTCGAGGTCCTGCTCGGCCAGGGCCTTGTAGATTTCGCGCCGGACCATCTTACGGACGTTGCGGGTGATACGTTCACCCAAAACACCCTGCAATTCTTCACGGACAACCTCAGCTATCATTTTGCGCAATGCGTCTTCGCAAATACCAGCTATCGCTGAATCTTCCGCTGCTGCTTCGACTGGGTGAACAGGTGGTGCGGTGATCACCTCGGGGTCGCGAACGAAAGTTGCCTTGGTCGTCGCGACAGCTTCTTTGGCCTTTGCCTGAGAGGGTTCGGCTTTCTTTCCCTCGGTATCCGTAACTTCTTTGCGCGCGCTGAATTCAAGGGCCTTCGCCGGAGTACCGGAGTACTCGTCTTCGCTGTCGCCATCCGGCTCCCACTGGTCCTCAGTGCGTGCAATCGCCGCTTCTAGGGCTTCGATCTTTGCGCTCAGGCTGTTGGTCGGGTTTTTGGCCGGCTCTGGCGCGGCTTGTTCTTTGTTGGCGGGATTTTCACGATTTACGATGTCGCACGCGCGCAGAAGCATCGGCTTGACCGACGCGTCGGCCGTGTAGCCTGCTTTGGCTTCGGCTTCAATCTCCGGGCTGTCTTGAATGCTGGAAGTTCCGCCGACTCGCAATGCATCGGTAAGCACCAATCGCCCGGGCTTGCGGGCGATTGAAGGCGTCGGCTCCGAGGTTTGTTCACCTCTTTCACCGACCAGCCGTTTGATCGAGGACAGCACGTCCTCTACTCTGCCGTTCACGACTTTTTCCGTCATTGTTCTCTACCGCTCTATCCTCAGGATTGAGTGTAGCCAAACAAGCCGGGCGTCACAACAGATAGTATTGACCCTTAGTCGCGGCGCAGTGCTTTGAGAACGCGATCCAGGTCCTTGCTTTGTCTGCTGACCTGAGCCGGCGCTTTCTTGACTAGGTTGTAATACAGCGTCGGATCATAGATCTGCACCGCCAGTCCCAGACGTTCGGCGGTCAACAGGCCCTGTGCTTGCAACAGCTGGTAAGCCGCACGCGAACGCTCGATACGCGATGCGACCTCGGCCAGCTGCGCATCCAGCAAATCCTGCTGGGCGTTCAAAACGTCCAGCGTGGTCCGTGCACCCAGAGTGGCCTCTTCGCGGATACCGTCAAACGCCACTTTCGATGCGCGAACCCGTTCGCTCGACGCCCGCAAACTTGCTGATGCCGCTTGGAAACGGGCATAGGCTTCGGTCACACCCTGAGTGATATCTTTTTGCACATTCAACAGGTTGGCACGCGATGCATCCCGTGTGGCCATGGCGCGGCGCACGCTTGCGGCCAAACGGCCACCGGCATAAATCGGCTGGTTGAAATTCAACGAAACAGTGCCGTCTCTGGTGTTGTCGTCGTTGTCATAGCTCTCGGTGATACCGGCATCGGCATTCAGGCTGACATTCGGTCCCAGGTTGGCGCGCTGCTGCGCCACGATCAGGTCGAAGGCACGCACCTGGTGCTGAGCCGAAAGAATGGCCGGGTGATTACGCTGCGCGAGGCTGACGGCCTGCGGTTCCGAGTTTGGCAGGTTTGGCAGGCTCGGTTGACCCGCCGTGCGTCCGGGCGATTTGCCAACGGCATTCACATATTCCGCCTGCGCCGTGTCAAGGTTACCGCGCGCAACAGCCAGATCAGCTTGCGAGCTTGCAAGCTGGGCTTGTGACAGCGCAACGTCCGTACGCGTGACTTCGCCTACATCGAACCGGTCCTGCGATGCGCGCAGTTCTTCGGCCGACACGTCGACGTTGTTCAGGCGAATCTGTACGGTTTCTTCCTGCAAAAGAACTTCGAGATAAGCATTGGCACCGCGGAACAGAACCTGTTGTTCGATATCAACAAGGGTCTGTCTGGTCGACAGCACCGTTTCTTGCGCCGATTGCTTGCCCAGAACGGCAGCCCCACCATCGTAGAGCAGTTGGCTGAGGGTCAGACCAGTGAAGAAGTTGTTCGGGTCGGGTCTTGTCACCACATTGTTGATTTCGCGACGCGTGTAGTCGTGGCTAATTGCAACCGTCCAGTTGATGATCGGTCGAAGCGCCGACAACGCAATTGCCACGTCTTCATCCGCCGCACGCAACAACGCTCGGTTCTGCTCCAGCAACCCGCTGGTATTATACGCACCAATGAATGCGTCAGTTATGTTGTCAGCCCAGACCGCACGTCCCGGTACAAAGCTAAGTGCGACCCCCGCAGTAAGCGCCAGCGCCTTGACCAGCTTTCCTCCCGCCATAGAACCCATAACGAAATCCTCTCAAATCGAAATTACGCTGCTCTGCCGATAGTTTGCGCGTTTGCATTAAACTAATCAAGGCAGCAGAAAAATCAGTGATCGAACTATAGCGAAAATACACGACTTTTGGAAAATGTCTGCAAAATCGGTGCATTGGCGTTAAACGCATCCCGCCAGGTCACACGATCCCCTGATTTATGGCCGATACGGACGATCCCCAGCGCACCTTGGACAAAAAGGCAGGCAATTCGCCCATGATCCTTAAGCTGTGCGATCAAAGCATCCGGAACCTGTTCCACGCCACCCTGGATCATGATCACGTCATAAGGCCCATGTTCGGGGGCACCTAGCTCAAGCGGGCCGACATGGACAATCGCATTGTCTGCCTCCGCCTCCATCAGGATCGACTGGGATTCGGTCGCAAGGCTCTCGTCTTCCTCTACGGCGACAACCAGTTGTGCCATGCGCGCAGCGACAGCGGTCGAATACCCCAAGGCCGGGGCAATATCCAAAACCGACTCGTCGTTGGAGATGTTCAATATGTCCAGCATCTTAGCCAGGGTCCGCGGCTCTAGCATGCAGCGCCCGTCACCTAGCTCGATTAATCCCTCGACATAGGCGGCCTCGCGCTGCGCATCCGGCACGAAATTCTCGCGCTTGACGGTCAGCATCGCGTCTATAATGGGAAACTTCGTGACATCAGAAGGACGTATCTGCGTATCGACCATCGTCCGGCGGCGGGCTGCGAAATCTGTCATTGGATCGCTCATCTTGCTCCCTTGGGTGATTGAGTTCTGCCACATCCTTGAAAAACCGGCAACGGCTCAGACACGGAATCTTTCCAATCTTCACAAGATACAACGTCGCAACCGAAGACTAAGTTTGCACCCGACCCTGAAATTTGCGCTCCCCCCTCTGGACGCTCCTGTCGAAAGCTGCTAAAACGCCGATCACACCACGGCAAGTATTTGATTTTACTTGAAAAGGCGAGTTGGCGGAGTGGTGACGCAGCGGATTGCAAATCCGTGTACACCGGTTCGATTCCGGTACTCGCCTCCATTTATTTCCAAGCACTTAGCTTTCTGCGCTGCTTTCGCAATTTCGAACGCCTAAAGTTCAGTATCAGATGCCTGTTGCGATTGCGGGTCCAGCGATTCCATTTACACAACCGCACTACCTGATTACCAAAGCGAGAAGTGCTCAATCATCTGCGGCGGCCGGGCTGAATTGCGCCTGGCTCGCGTGAACGGATCGCATCGGATGCCGCTGACTGACTTCGGCTGGTCGCTTTTCTGACGTAACCGGTTTTCAATCCCCAGTCGTGCTTGACAAGCCCCCTGCCCGTGCCGCATGTCGCATGCGTTGGTGTCCATCCTCGGATGGATGAAAAGGGAATGTGCCAGCGATGTCATCGCCAAGCACAGCCGCCCCCGCGACCGTGACCGGAGAGGGTGCCCAATGCCACTGGCCCAATAGGCCGGGAAGGCGGGACATCCGACAGGGCAATTGCTCTGACATCCGCAAGCCGGGAGACCTGCCAGCACCCGAAGTTGAAACCGGGCGGGGTGTTCCGGTGTCGGGTCCATGTGCAGACGCGTGGCCCGCATGAAACCCCGTCCCCCGTATAAAGGATTTAGGGGGATGAGAGACGTGACCGAGACCGCACCAGTCGAATTGCTGGTCTGCACGACATGCCGCCGTGGGTTACCCATCGAAGATGACACCCAGCGACCCGGTACTTTGCTGCATAAAGCACTTGAACAGGCCGGCTTGCCTGACGGCGTCGACCTGAAACCGGTGGAATGTCTGTCGAACTGTGATCAGGGATGCTCGATCGTTTTGCGTGGCGGCCCGTCCCGATGGACCTTCGTTTATGAAAACCTCGACGAGACCGACCATGTCGAGACCATCGTTGAAGGCGTCACCAAGTATCTGGCCGCTGAAGACGGTCTGGTGAAATGGCGCGAACGCCCCGAACATTTCCGCAAAAACTGTGCGGCCCGCATTCCCCCGATTGGAGCCCTGAAATGAGCAACCTTGAAAAACTCCCCGTCACTGTGATCACCGGCTTTCTGGGCTCGGGTAAAACCACGCTGGTCAAACACCTGATGCAGAACCCTCAGGGCAAGCGCCTGGCCGTTATTGTCAACGAGTTTGGCGATGTAGGTGTAGATGGCGATATCCTGAAATCCTGCGCCATTCCGGATTGCCCGGCAGAAAACATCATGGAACTTGCCAATGGCTGCATCTGCTGCACCGTGGCCGATGATTTCATCCCAACCATCGAGGCACTGATGGCGCTGGAGCCGCGCCCCGATCACATCCTGATCGAAACATCCGGCCTCGCTCTACCCAAGCCGCTGCTAAAAGCGTTTGATTGGCCTGATATCCGCTCGAAAATCACCGTCGATGGCGTGATTGCTCTGGCCGATGCCGAGGCCGTTGCCGCCGGGCGTTTCGCCCCGAATGTCGAGGCGGTGGACGCCCAGCGCCTGGCAGATGACTCGATCGACCACGAAACGCCTCTGTCCGAGGTGTTTGAGGATCAGATCTCGTGCGCCGACATCATCCTGCTGACAAAACCCGATCTGGCCGGTCCGGAAGGCGTTGCCAAAGCCAAAGAGGTCATCGCGGCTGAGGCGCCGCGCGCCCTGCCCGTGGTTGAGGTTGCCGAAGGCGCCGTTGACGTGCGTGTCGTGCTGGGGCTGGAAGCGGCCGCCGAGGATGACATGGACGCACGCCCTTCGCATCACGATGGCCATCACGACCACGAACACGACGATTTCGAAAGCATCATCGTCGAGCTTCCGGAACAGACCGACCCGGCGGAACTGGTCGCCAATATCGAACGTCTGGCCAATGAGCTGAACATCCTGCGCGTCAAAGGCTATGCCGCCGTTCAGGGCAAACCGATGCGTCTGCTGGTGCAGGCCGTTGGTGCCCGCGTGCGTCATCAGTACGACCGGCCGTGGGAACCGGGTGAAGAGCGCCGCTCGCGTCTGGTGGTCATTGCCGAGCATGACGACATCAATGAGGCCGCCATCCGCGATATCCTCGTGGGTGTGACCGAGGCCGCCGAGTAAGCCATGCACGTCGTCTTCCGCGAAAGCCACGGGTTAGAAGAGACCGAAACCCCGACCGATCTGGGTCAGAGCCCGGCGGATCTGGTGGTGCTGTCCTTTTCGGACAGCGACCTTGGCGCTTTCGCGGCAGGATGGCATCGCGGTGGCGGGTCCGAAGGTCGCATGCCGACGATGCGATTGGCCAATCTGACCGCGTTGAAACACCCGCTGTCTGTCGACACTTATGTCGAGCAAACGCTCGAGGGCGCCAAGGGCATTCTGATCCGTTTGATCGGCGGCGTCCCTTACTGGTCCTATGGCTTGCAGCAAGTTCTGGCGCTGGCACAGGCTAAAGGCATCGCGCTGGCCGTCCTACCCGCCGACGGGCGCGAGGATACTCGGCTGGATGACTACTCCACCCTGCCCGTCTCGACCCTGCGGCGGCTTGCGCATCTCTGTGACACCGGCGGTGAAGTCGCGGCGCAAGCGGCTCTTGCCCAGATGGCGCTTGCGGCGGGTCTCTATGCCGGACCCGTGATGGGGGCCAAGACCCTGCCCGAATGCGGTGCATGGTGCCCGGATCGCGGCGTCATCCCGGCGGATAAAGCGTTCACCACCGACGCAAAGCGTATCTTGGTAACGTTCTACCGGGCTTACCTTACCTCGGCGGACACCGCCCCGGTCGCAACCTTGATCCGCAGCCTGCGCGCACGCGGGTTTGAGGCCGTCGGTCTGTTCGCTCCCTCGCTGAAAGCCCCGCTTGCCGCCGATTGGCTGCGCGAAAATGTCGTGGCGCTGAACCCGGCGGCGATCATTAATGCCACCTCTTTCTCGGGCAAGGGCGCATCCGGCACCTCTCCACTGGACGCCGCCAATGTGCCGGTGTTTCAGGTTGCTCTGGCCACCTCACGCCGCCAGGCTTGGGCCGAGGCGGAACGCGGTCTTTCGCCCGCTGATCTAGCGATGCATGTCGTCCTGCCCGAAGTGGACGGTCGGATCTCGGCAGGCATCGCCTCTTTCAAGGAACCGGGCAAGCGTGACCCGCATCTGGAGTATTCCCGTTTTGCCCACCGGGCTGAACCGGAACGGATCGAGGCTATCATCGACAGGGTCACCGGCTGGTTGAACCTGAACGACAAGCCCAAAGGGGATCAGGTCCCCGCCTTGGTGCTGTCCACCTATCCCGGCAAAGACTGGCAGATGGCCCATGCGGTGGGCCTCGATGCTTTGGCCTCGGCCGAGGCGATGCTGGCCGACCTGCAGGGCGAAGGGTATGACACCGCTCCTGCCCAGCCGATTTCTGATACGTTGTTGGACGCGCGGATTACGTGGTCGCTTGGCGAATATCTTACTGCGCTGGCAGACTTGCCGGAACAACTGCGCGCAGACCTCGAAACCGTCTGGGGCAAGCCCGAGGATGATCCGGCCTTTGCAGATGGCGCGCTCCACTTCACCGCCCTGCGCCGCGGCAAGGCGCTGGTCGCGTTGCAACCTGAACGCGGCACGCCCGAGTTGCGTGATGACGATTATCATGACCTGTCCCGCACCCCCCGCCACGGCTATGTCGCCTTCTATCTGTGGCTGCGCAATGGTCTGAGAGCGGACGCATTGATCCATATCGGCGCGCACGGTACGCTGGAATGGCTGCCAGGCAAATCGGTCGCTTTGTCCAACGAATGCTGGCCCGAGGCGCTGATCGGCAACCTGCCTGTCATTTACCCCTTCATTGTCAACGACCCTGGCGAGGCCGCGCAAGCCAAGCGACGGATCGGGGCCGTCACTTTGGGCCACATCCCGCCGCCGATGAAAGAAAGCGGCACGCCGGATCGGATGGTTCGGCTGGAATCGCTGCTGGACGAATTCTCGAACGCCGATGGCTTGGACCCCAAGCGCCGCGACCGCCTACAAGAAGATATCTGGGATGAGGCGCAAGCCATCGGGTTAGAGAGCGACCTCGGTCTCGATCAGGCCACCTGCACGGCCGAGGCGATCACTCGCATCGACCGTTTTGTCTGTGACATCAAGGAAAGCCAGTTCGGCGACGGGTTGCATATCTTTGGACGTGTGCCCGAAGCTGCCGCCAATTTTGACACGGCACCTTCTGCCAATGCCGAACGCAATGCACTGATCGACGCGCTAGCAGGCAAACGGATCGAGGCAGGCCCGTCCGGGTCCCCCTACCGCGGACGGTCAGACGTCCTGCCCACCGGGCGAAACCTGTATACAACCGACCCGCGCTCGGTTCCGACCCGCGCGGCCTATACCCAAGGTGTGAAACTGGCCGAAGAACTGGTCCGGCGGCACCTGCAGGAAGAAGGCGACTATCCCAAGGGGCTGATCGTTGATCTCTGGGGTTCAGCCACGATGCGCACGGCGGGCGAAGAGTTCGCCATGGCGTTGCACCTGCTGGGCGTCAAACCCGTTTGGGACAAAGGGTCCGAGCGGGTGTCGGGCATCGAAGTGCTACCCATCACTGACCTCAGTCGCCCACGTCTGGACGTGACCTTGCGCGTCTCAGGCTTGTTCCGTGATGTGTTCCCGACCCTTTCAGCGCTTTATGGTCAAGCTGTTCGCGCGTTGTCGGATCGCGATGAAGCCCCGGACTGGAACCCTTATGCCGGACAGGCCCCGGCGGCGCGCGTCTTTGGCCCGGCCCCGGGCAGCTATGGCGTGAACATGACCCAGCTGTCCGAAATCTATACGGATGAGGCCCGCGCGCAGGCGGGTGAGGCATGGCTTGAGGCCAGCTCTTTCGCTTTGGAAGGCGAACACATCACACAAGATTTGGACGGCATTACCCAACGGGTCACGAATGCCGACAGTTTCGTGCACCTGCAGGATCTGACCGAAACCGATCTGCTGTTGGCCAACGACTATGCCACGCACGAGGCTGGTTTCGCCGCCGCCAAGACAGTCACCGGTGGTACGGCGCAGCTATACCATCTGGACAACACCAACCCGGATAGCCCGCGCGCCCGAACGCTGCCTGAAGAAATCAGCCGTGTGGTTCATGCCCGTGCCGCCAACCCGAACTGGATTGCAGGCATGCAAAGGCATGGCTTTCGGGGCGCTGCCGAGATTGCGGCGACGCTTGATCACATGGCGTCTTTCGCGCATCTGTCGGGCACAGTCGCGCCGCATCTGTTCGACCTCTATCACGACGCCACTTTGGGAGACGCTGAGGTCGACGCGTTTTTGCAAGAGGCCAACCCGCGCGCGTATCAGGCCATGCAGGACAGGTTCCGCGCGTTGTTGGACGCGGGCCTTTGGAACACCCGCCGCAACTCAATCCGGGCCGATCTGGAGGGGCTGGGATGAGCGCCCCGGTCGTTCAGGGTTGGTGCCCCGGTGCGCATCGGCCGATGATGTCGGGCGATGGTCTGGTGGTTCGGGTGCGCCCGCGTCTGACTCGTTTGAGCGCCGAACAAACACGTGGTCTTTGTGAGTTGGCCGAGCGATTTGGCAATGGCACGATCGACCTGACCAACCGCGCCAATTTACAGCTGCGCGGGGTGAAAGAAGACGATCATCAGGCATTGCTGGCCGAGCTGGCCGCGCTGAACCTTTTGGATGCTGAGCCCGGTATTGAAATGCGACGCAATATCTTGGTGTCGCCCCTATATCGATCAGGTGATCGAACCGCACAGCTGACACAGGAACTGATCGACCGGTTGGAGGAATTGCCGACTCTGCCCGCCAAATTCGGCTTTGCCATCGACACTGGCCCCACGCGCCTGTTGGCGGCGGATTCGGCCGATATCCGGGTCGAGGCAGGCACTGATGGCCTCATCCTGCGCGCCGACGGGGCCAAGACTGGCTGCCGGGTCACAGAAACCAACGCAATTGACCGGCTTATCGCCTTGGCCGGATGGTTTTCCGAACGTTTCACGCCAGAAACCCGCCGCATGGCGCGGGTGGCCGCGACGCAGGATTTGCCAGCGGAGTGGCAAGGCAGCGCGCCCGGTGACATCGGCACACCGCCGCAGCCCGGCGTCTGCGATCTGGGTGTGTTTTATGGCGCGGCGTTCGGACAATTGCCGGCGCGACAGCTCTTAGACCTTGTTACAAACAGCGGAGCCACTGCCCTGCGCGTCACTCCGTGGCGACTGATCCTGCTGGAAGGCGGGGCGGCGATACAAGCACCGGACTTTGTTATTGATGGCACCGACCCGCTGATGACAACCGACGCCTGCCCCGGCGCACCGTTCTGCCCGCAAGCTCAGGTGGAAACCCGCGAAGTTGCCCGCGTCTTGGCCGCCCAAATCCCAGGAAGTTTGCATGTATCCGGTTGCGCCAAAGGCTGTGCCCGTATGGGTCCGGCAAATGTCACACTGGTCGGCAACGACGGACGATTTGATCTTGTCAAAAACGGTCGCGCGGGGGATGAGCCCTCCCAACGCGGGCTGACACCCGAAACACTTATGACTATGGACCTCACCTGATGCCCTATGAATACGAAACCGACGGCGCAGCGATCTATAAGCAAAGCTTTGCCACAATCCGGTCCGAGGCCGATCTGGCGCGTTTTGACGCTGATGAAGAGCAAGTTGCGGTTCGCATGATCCACGCCGCCGGAATGGTCGGTCTGGAAGAATTCGTACATTTTTCGCCCGGTTTCGTGCCAGCCGCACGGACGGCGTTGGAGAATGGCGCGCCTATCCTGTGCGACGCCCGGATGGTCAGCGAAGGCGTGACCCGGTTCCGCCTGCCTACTGAAAATGAGGTGATCTGCACCCTGCATGACGAGCGCGTGCGCCCACTGGCCGCCGAGATGAGCAATACCCGCTCTGCCGCCGCGCTGGAGCTTTGGCGCCCGCATCTGGAAGGCGCTCTGGTCGCTATCGGCAACGCGCCGACCGCTCTGTTCCACTTGCTGAACATGCTGGAGGATCCCGATTGCCCGCGCCCGGCCGCCATCATCGGCTGCCCGGTGGGCTTTGTCGGTGCCGTCGAATCCAAGGACGCATTGTGGGAGGCCCAGCCTGTACCCTCTTGCATCGTCAAAGGCCGTCTGGGCGGCAGCGCCATCACCGTCGCCGCGATAAACGCCATTGCGAGCCGCGCCGAATGAGTGGCGGCAAGATATACGGCGTGGGCCTTGGTCCCGGTGATCCGGACCTGATGAGCGTGCGGGCCGACCGCCTGCTGCGCAATGCGCGCCACGTCGCGTTCTTTCGCAAGCCGGGTCGCAGCGGTCAGGCACGCAAGATCGTCAATGGTATGATCCCGGACAGTGCTGTTGAGTTTCCCATGGAATACCCAGTCACTACGGAAATTCCACTGGATGATCCGCGCTATAACGAATTGCTCTCGGCCTTTTACAAGGACTGCGCCGGGCACTTGAAGGCTCTGTCGGATCAGGGCGAGGACGTGGTGGTATTGTGCGAGGGCGATCCGTTTTTCTATGGGTCTTTCATGCATCTTTACAGCCGCTTGCGCGATCAGGCTGATGTAGAGGTCGTGCCAGCCATTACCGGCATGTCCGGCGCATGGACAGCAACGGGTAACCCGATCACCTGGGGCGATGATGTGCTGACAGTACTGGTCGGCACCCTGCCCGAAGAAGATCTGGCAATTCGCATGGCGCAGACCGACGCGTTGGTTGTCATGAAAATCGGGCGCAATATAGACAAGGTGAAGCGTGCGCTGAAAACAGCCGGTTTGTATGACCGCGCATGGATCGTCGAGTTTGCTCAGATGCCGAACCAGGTGGTGACGAAACTGTCCGAGGCATGCGAAAAGGTGACACCCTATTTCTCGATCATTATCGTGCATGGTCAGGGACGGCGGCCATGAGTGGTTGGGTCAAGATTGCGGGCCTGGGGCCAGGTAACGAAGATCTCGTAACCCCCGAGGTTTCAGCTGCTTTGACGGATGCCACGGACGTGGTCGGGTACATCCCCTATGTCGCGCGCGTGACCGAGCGCCCTGGTCTGACGTTGCATGCTAGCGACAACCGGGTCGAGATCGATCGATCCCAACACGCGTTGCAGATGGCGGCTGAGGGGAAACGGGTGGTCGTGGTATCCTCGGGCGATCCCGGTGTGTTCGCAATGGCGGCAGCTGTGTTCGAAGCCCTAGAGAATGGTCCCGCCGAGTGGCGCAATATCCCTATCGATGTCTTGCCCGGTATCACCGCAATGCTAGCGGCATCCGCGCGGGCCGGGGCGCCGCTGGGTCATGATTTCTGCGCCATCAACCTCAGCGACAACTTGAAACCCTGGTCGCTGGTTGAAAAACGTCTTCGCCTAGCAGCGCAGGCGGATTTCGCGATGGCGTTTTATAACCCGCGCTCGAAATCCCGCCCGGAAGGCTTTGTAAAAACGTTGGAAATCCTGCGCGAAGAATGCGAGCCCGAGCGCCTGATCCTGTTCGCGCGCGCCGTATCGCGCGCGGATGAGGCGATCCGGATTTCAACCCTCGCCGAGGCGACGCCTGACATGGCTGACATGCAAACCGTGGTCATTGTCGGGTCATCCCTGACGCGCGTCATCAACCGTGACAGCGCGCCGATCGTCTATACCCCGAGGTTCACCCCGGAATGAGCCAACCAGTCCAGAACTTGCGTCACGTTCGACAATTCGGTCCTTCGCGGAAGGGTCGGCCTGTCGATCATCAGCACCGGCACGCCCAATGCGCGCGCGGCATCCAGCTTGGCGCGTGCACCGGTGCCGCCAGAGT
This sequence comes from Ruegeria atlantica, assembly GCF_947495585.1. GTDB lineage: Bacteria > Pseudomonadota > Alphaproteobacteria > Rhodobacterales > Rhodobacteraceae > Ruegeria > Ruegeria atlantica_G. Next base: position 60,110 of record NZ_CANLZK010000014.1, read on the forward strand.
TCTTGGACACTACCAGTTCAATGCCATGCTGCAGCATCAGCGCTCGGTCCCCTGCTTCGGTGAAAGGTCCGCGCGACACGATCGCCTCGCAATCGGGCAGCGGCAGTGCATCCGGTTCATCCACCAGCCTCAGCAAAAAGTGATGTTGGGGCTGAGCCGCGAAATCTTCAAGATGCAGGCGGCCAACGGCCAGAAAAACGCGCCGTTTAGGACCGCTCAAAGCGGTAACTGCCGCGTCAATATCAGAAACGTGCTGCCACCGATCTCCGTCCTGCGGGCACCATGCCGGGCGGGTCAAAGCGGCCAAAGGCACCTCGGCTTCGCGGCATGCGGCAATGGCGTTTGTGCTCATTTGCGCGGCAAAGGGATGGGTGGCATCGACTACTTGAGTGATCGCGTGGTCCGTCAGGTAACGGGCCAGGCCTTCGACGCCGCCGAACCCTCCAACACGCACCGGCAGGGGCTGCGGCCTTGGATTGTCCACTCGTCCGGCATAGGAATAGGTCGCCGGGATGCCCTGCTCGGCCAAGGATTTGGCCAGTGCATTGGCCTCGGTCGTGCCACCAAGGATCAGGAGGTTGGTCATGCATGAAGCTCCGTGGCTAAGCGTCTTGGGCTTGGGCGAAGATGGACTGGATGGCCTGTCACCCGCAAGTCGTCAAGTACTGGAGCGTGCCGAAATCATCATGGGCCCGCCGCGCCATTTGTCTCTGATCCCCGAAACAGGTGCGCAGCGCGTAGATTGGCCTGTGCCCTTCTCCGACGGCCTGCCGATCCTGACCGGGTTTCGCGGACGCCCAACGGTTGTTCTGGCCTCGGGCGATCCGTTCTGGTTCGGCGCGGGCTCGGTAATCGCGCGCAATTTCGACGCCGGAGAATGGACAGCCCATCCGGGTCAGTCCACGTTCTCGCTCGCCGCCGCGCGTCTGGGCTGGCCGTTAGAAAGTACGCAGACATTCGGTCTGCACGCCGCCCCGCTGACCCGTCTGCGCCCGCATCTTTCGCCTGGATTGCGCGCCATCCTGCTGCTGCGCAACGGCGCTGCGGTGGCCGAGCTTGCGACATACCTGAATGAAACGGGTTTCGCCGATACGCAGCTGCACGTGATGGAGGCCCTTGGCGGCCCCCGCGAACGGTCGCGCAGTGTATCGCTGACCGAAGCCCTGCTGGGCGGGTTCGACCATCCAGTCTGTGTTGGGCTTGAAGTTGCGGGTGAAGGACAGGCGCTGCCCAAGGCCTCAGGTAAGCCGGATGATATCTTCGAGAATGACGGCCAGATCACCAAACGCCCTGTGCGGGCGCTGACCCTGTCGGCGCTGGCCCCCAAGCGCGGCGAGCATCTGTGGGATATCGGCGGCGGCACCGGCTCGATCAGCATCGAGTGGCTGATGTGCGACTCGACCCTGACCGCAACCACGATCGAACCCCGCGAGGATCGCGCGGACCGCATTCGCCGAAATGCCGACACGTTAGGGCAAGACCGGCTGCAAGTTGTGCATGGCACAGCGCCAACCGCACTGGACGGCCTTGGGTTTCCGGATGTGGTATTCATCGGCGGTGGCCTGAGTACCGAATTGCTGAATTGGCTGTACGCCGCCCTGCCCGCCGGCACCAGGTTGGTCGCCAATGCTGTGACGCTGGAAAGCGAAGCCTTACTGGCGCAATGGCACGAAAAACTGGGCGGAGAACTTTTGCGCATCGAACTGGCGCAGGCTTCGGCACTGGGACCTCGGCGCGGTTGGAAATCCGCATATCCGGTGGTGCAGTGGAGCGTAATCTTATGATCATCGCAGGTTTGGGGTTTTCATCAACGGCGACCGTGGACAGCCTGCGCGCCGTATTCAAGCGGGCCAGCGTTGGGCAAAACGTCGACGCGCTGGCCACTGTTGCCGACAAGGAAGGTCACGCCGCGCTGTCGGAGTTTGCCGCAGAGACTGCCCTGCCCCTGCATTTCATCGCTGCTGCCGATCTGGCGGGACAGCGCACTCTCACCTGCTCGAACCGCAGCCATGCCACCTATGGCACCGGCAGCGTAGCCGAAGCATCCGCCCTTGCCGCCGCCGGAACAGGTGCGCGGCTGACCTCACCCAGACAGATTTCGGACGACCGGCTTGCAACCTGCGCCGTCGCCATCGGAGGACAAACATGACCGTTCATTTCATCGGCGCCGGACCCGGCGCTGCCGACCTTCTGACCCTGCGGGGGCGTGATATCATCGCGTCGTGCCCGGTGTGCCTGTATGCAGGATCGCTGGTGCCCGAAGAGATTCTGGCCCACTGCCCCGAGGGCGCAAAGATCATCAACACCGCGCCAATGGATCTGGATCAGATCATGGCCGAGATTGAGGCAGCGCATAAGGCTGGCAATGACATTGCACGTCTGCATTCCGGCGACCTGTCGGTTTGGTCGGCAATGGGTGAACAGATCCGGCGATTGAAGGAGATGGGCATTCCGGTCAGCGTGACCCCCGGTGTACCATCGTTCGCCGCAGCGGCTGCATCGCTGGGAACGGAACTGACCTTGCCCGGATTGGCGCAATCTGTGGTCCTGACCCGGACGCCCGGCCGCGCATCTTCAATGCCCGAAGGCGAAACTCTTGAGAACTTTGCCCGCACCGGCGCAACTCTGGCCATTCACCTGTCGATCGGAAATCTGGACAACGTGATCGCGGACCTTACCCCGGCCTATGGAGCAGACTGCCCGGTGGCAGTGGTATATCGCGCCAGCTGGCCGGACGAACGGATCATTCGCGCCACGTTGGCGACCCTGAAAGACTCACTGGACGAGAGTATCTCTCGCACCGCTCTGATCATGGTTGGCCCGGCACTTGCGGGCGAAGGCTTTGACGAAAGCTGTCTCTATTCAAAAGAATACGACCGCCGGTATCGCCCGCAAAGCGCGGACAGCCCTTGGTCAAGCTGGAGCCCCGAGAATGAATGACGGGATGACCAACCCTCCGGGACTACTGATTTCTGCGCCGTCTTCCGGGACGGGTAAAACCACCGTCATGTTAGGCTTGTTGCGGGCGCTAGCCGAGGATGGCCTGACGGTGCAACCGTTCAAGAGCGGACCGGACTATATCGATCCAGCTTTTCACCGTGCCGCAGCGGGACGCGCCTCGTTCAATCTGGACAGCTGGGCGATGGCCGAACCTTTGCTGAACGCAATTTCTGCTCAGGCCGCGGGCGCGGATATCGTCGTGGCCGAAGGATCGATGGGCCTGTTCGACGGCGTTGCCAAGCCCGGAGAGCTTGGGCACGGATCAAGTGCCGAAACCGCACAGCGTATGGGCTGGCCCGTGGTTCTGGTGCTGGATGTGGGCGGTCAGGCCCAATCTGCGGCGGCCACTGCGCTGGGATTTCGGATGTACAATCCCGACTTGCCCGTTGCCGGTGTGATCCTGAACCGCTGCGCCAGCCCACGCCACGAACGCCTGACCCGGTTGGGTATGGAGCGAGCAGGATTGCCGGTTCTGGGCGTGTTGCCCCGGCGTGGAGATCTGACCTTGCCCGAGCGGCATCTTGGTTTGATTCAGGCGGTCGAGCACCCAGATCTGGAAAGCGCGATTGCCGGGTATGCCGCGTTCCTTCGCGAACACGTGGACCTTGAGGCGATCAAGGCGGCGGCTTCCTCAGGCCCCAAGGGGCCATCGTCAGCCGCGCTGCCGCGGCCTCCGGCACAGCGGATCGCGCTTGCACGAGATGCGGCGTTTTCGTTCACCTACCCGCATTTGCTGGAAGGCTGGCGCGCGGCGGGGGCGGAAATCCTGCCGTTTTCACCGCTGGCTAATGAAGCCCCGGCTGCTGATGCCGATATGGTCTGGTTGCCCGGTGGCTACCCTGAATTGCACGCGGGCACTTTGGCTTCTGCCGACACATTCCTAAGCGGTATGCGCAAACATGCGGAGACAAAACCCGTTCATGGTGAGTGTGGTGGGTATATGGCCTTGGGCGAAGCTCTGGTCGACAAGGAAGGGGTCCGGCATCAGATGGCGGGTCTGCTTGGGCTCGTGACCTCCTATGAGAAGCGAAAGTTCAATCTTGGGTATCGCAAGGCGCAATTGTTGGCCCCAATGGCAGGGTATGCCGCTGAAGCGACATTGCGTGGCCATGAGTTTCACTATTCTTCGATCCTCGAGCAACCCGACGCACCTTTGGCACGGGTGTTCGATGCTGAAGGGGTTGAGGGACCACAAACCGGATCAATTCGCGGCAACGTGACCGGAACATTCTTTCATCTGATCGCTGAGGCTCAGGCATGAGCGGTTTCGTTTCGTTCATTGGCTCCGGTCCCGGGGATCCGGAACTGCTGACGCTTAAAGCCGTGGACCGGATGCAAAAGGCAGACGCGGTGCTGTTCGATGATCTCAGCAGTGGCCCAATCCTGAACCATGCGCATCAGGACGCAGACCTTGTTGGGGTCGGCAAACGCGCCGGTCGCCCGTCACCGAAACAAGACCACGTCAGCCGCCTGTTGGTGGACTATGCCAAAACAGGTGCCCGCGTCGTGCGACTGAAATCCGGTGACGGCGGTCTGTTTGGACGGCTGGAAGAAGAACTGGTGGCGCTGCGCGAGGCCGGGATCGAATACGAGATTATCCCCGGCATCCCTTCGGCGATTGCCGCAGCAGCGGCGGCTGGCATTCCCCTGACACGGCGGCTCACGGCGCGCCGCGTACAATTCGTCACCGGCCACGATGTCAGTGGCAAACTGCCCGATGATCTGAATCTGACCGCCCTTGCCGACCCAGATGCCACTACCGTTGTATTCATGGGCAAGCGCACATTTCCTTTACTGGTCAAGGCACTGAATGAACATGGCTTGCCGCTGGAAACACCGGCGTTGATGACCGAATCCGTTTCAACCCCGGATCAGGTGCTACACCGATCCACGGTTGGTGAGTTGGCGGACAAGCTGGGTGCTGAGATCGGCACGGCCCCTGCCCTGATACTCTATGGCCCTCTGGCAGAGACCGACAATGTTTGACTTAACTCTGATCGGTATTGGCACCGGCAATCCGGACCACCTGACGTTTCAAGGCGCTAATGCCATTCGGGACGCAGACCTGATCCTGATCCCGCGCAAGGGCGAGAACAAGGCCGATCTGGCCGGTTTGCGGGAAGAGATTATCGCTCAGGTGACCGACACCGCGCCACAGATCGCATATTTTGATATCCCCAAACGGCGTGCTGATGATGGCTATCTGCGCGGCGTGGATGAATGGCACGATGCCATCGCTCTGCGGTGGCAAGAGGCGATCGCGGCGCATCCCGATGCAAAGCGGGTTGCCCTTTTGATCTGGGGCGATCCCTCGCTTTACGATAGTTCGCTGCGCATCGCCTCGCGGCTGCAACCTCAACCGGAGACGCGTGTAATCCCTGGTATCACCGCGCTTCAGGCACTGACCGCGGCGCATGCGATACCAATCAACGATCTGGGCGCCCCGTATGTCGTGACCACCGGTCGGCGCATTCGGGATGAAGGCTGGCCGCTTAACGCCTCGAAAGTGGCTGTTATGCTGGACGGCGAGTGTTCGTTCCAAAGCCTTGAGATGGCAGGCTATGATATCTGGTGGGGCGCTTATGTGGGGATGAAGGAAGAAGTCCTGATCCACGGTCCTTTGGCTGATATGGCGTCGCAGATAGTCGAAACGCGCGCAAAAGCGCGGGCGGATCACGGCTGGATCATGGACATTTATCTGCTGAAAAGGCGTGTGGACTGATCCGAAGGCAACTTCTGCGGCTGCTACCCACGGGATTGTGACTGCGCGAAATGCGAGTTTCTGGCATCAATTTCGTACCCATACCCATGAGGACAGCACGATGAAGGCTATTTCGACCGTACTGTGTTTGCTGGCCCTTCCCGCACTGGCGCAAGAACCGCTGCCGGGCTGGGCCGTTCATTCCACCGACAAAAGCTATGATGTGTTGGTCGCGGATACGAAGGCCGCTGTAAAAGAAAACGATCTGATCGTTGTAACGCAGGCCGGGCCAACCAAGGCGGCGGCGGCCCGTGGTATCATCATTCCCGGAAACTTAGTGATCGGCGCCTTTAACAACGACTACGCGGTGCGGGTTCTGGAAACCTCGGTCAACGCAATGATCGAAGCGCCCATCCGATTCTACGTGACCGAGAATGCGGACGGCACGGCGACTTTGTCCTACAAAACCCCAAGCCACGTCTTTGCCCCCTATGCCCAGCAAGGCGGTGAGCCACTGCAAGAAATTGCGACGGAACTGGATGAAAAGTTTCAGGCAGTGGCGGAATCCGCAGTCAATTAGTCACACTGCCGTGAACCTGCTTGCGTCCGGACGCGTCCTCCGCAATCTGCAATGACGTATTATTTCGGAGCATAACTAATGCAGGACCTTTCGCCCCGCGCCGCGGACCTTTTGGCCCAAAGACTTTACGAGGCCGGATGCCGCCATGCCTTTGGTATGCCCGGTGGCGAGGTTCTGACGTTGGTGGATGCGCTGGAACAGGCGGGGATCACCTTTCACCTGACCAAGCACGAAAACGCCGCCGGATTCATGGCCGAAGCCGTGCATCACCGCGACGGCGCACCTGCTGTTCTGGTGGCGACGCTTGGCCCCGGCGCGATGAACGGGATCAACGTGGTCGCCAACGCCTTGCAGGACCGGGTGCCGATGATCGTGCTGACCGGTTGCGTCGATGCGGATGAAGCGCTGACTTATACCCATCAGGTTATGGATCACGCACAGGTCTATCGCTCGATCACCAAAGGAACCTTTAAACTGACGGCACAGGGCGCGGATATCGTGGCAGACAAGGCCGTATCGCTGGCCAACCAGCCGCGCCCCGGACCCGTGCATATCGATATTCCGATCTCGGTTGCGGATATGTGCGTATCCAGCGTCAAGAAGCGGCGACTGGTCAAGACTGCCGCCGTCGCGCCCGAGGGCAATTGCCTTGAGAAAGCGCGCCGTTGGGTGGCTGACGCGGAACGTCCCATTGCGATTGTGGGGCTGGACGTGCTGTATGACGGATCGCGCAATGTTGTGCAGGCGTTTCTGGAACATTTCGGCATCCCCTTTGTAACCACCTACAAAGCCAAGGGAGTTGTGCCCGAAGATCACCCCCTTTGCCTTGGCGGGGCCGGATTGTCACCGCTGGCCGACAAACACCTTTTGCCGCTGGTTGAACAGGCCGATCTGGTCTTGTGCCTTGGCTACGACCCGATCGAGATGCGCCCCGGCTGGCGCGAGGTCTGGGACCCTGAAGAAAAGCGAGTCATCGACATCTCGGCTGTGGTCAATGACCACTATATGCATCAGGCCAGCCTGAATATGGTCGCCGATACGGGTGCCACGTTGGAGGCCATGGCAAAGGGCAACCCTGCCCGCGAAACGTGGCCGGACGGCGAACCCACACGGGTCAAAACCGCGCTGGCTGAGGCGTTCCCGACCGATGAGGAATGGGGCCCCGCCGCTGTCATCGCCGAAACCCGTGCAACCCTGCCTGCCGAAACACTGGCTACAGCCGACAGTGGCGCGCATCGTATCTTGCTGAGTCAGATGTGGGATTGTTCCGAGGAACGCGGACTGATCCAGTCCTCGGCGCTGTGTACCATGGGCTGCGCCGTACCAATGGCGATTGGCATGAAACTGGCCGAACCGGACCGCCCAGTCATCAGTTTTTCGGGCGACGCCGGGTTCCTGATGGTAGCCGGAGAGCTGTCGACTGCCGCCGAAATGGGCGGAAACCCGATCTTTCTTGTCTTTGTCGATGCCAGCCTTGCGCTGATCGAGCTGAAACAGCGCCAGCGCCAGATGGGCAACAGGGGCGTGGATTTCGACCATCACGACTTTGCAGCCATGGGCCGGGCGTTTGGCGGTAAAGGTCACACCGTTCGCAACCGCGAGGAACTGCGCAATGCCCTGAATGAGGCGATGAAAGCCAACTCATTCACCGTGATTGCCGCAGAAATTGACCGTGGGGGCTATGATGGCCGGATCTGAAGGACCGCTGAAGGGCGTCAAAATCCTGGACCTCAGTCGCATTTTGGCCGGACCGACCTGCACGCAGTTGCTGGGTGATCTGGGGGCCAGCGTGATCAAGATCGAAAACCCCGCGACCGGCGGGGATGACACCCGCCAATGGGGCCCTCCTTACGTCGAAGATGCGCAAGGCAACCGGTCCGATCTAAGCGCTTATTTCATGTCGGCCAACCGCAACAAGAAATCCGTGGCTATCGACATCACCACGACCGAGGGGCAATCTGAAATCAAACGGTTGGCCTCGCATGCGGACATTCTGATCGAGAACTTCAAACCCGGCGGATTGGCGAAATACGGTCTGGACTACGCCACGTTGTCGCAAGACTTCCCCAGCCTCGTCTATTGCTCGATATCGGGTTACGGCCAGACCGGGCCAAATGCGTCCAAGCCAGGCTATGACCTGATGGCACAGGGGTACGGCGGGATCATGTCGCTAACAGGCGAACCCGATGGCGCGCCGATGAAGGTGGGCGTGGGCATCGCCGATGTGATGTGCGGAATGTACGCAAGTGTCGGCATTCTGGCGGCCCTGCGCCACCGCGATCAGACCGGCGAAGGCCAGCAGATTGATCTGGCGCTGGTAGATGCGCAGATCGCGTGGCTGATCAACGAAGGTGCGAACTATCTGACCTCAGGCACCGTACCACAACGGCGCGGTAACGGGCATCCGAACATCGTACCCTATGACGTTTATGAAACCGCCGATGGCCACGTCATTCTGGCCGTCGGAAATGACAGTCAGTTCCGCCGGTTCTGCGAATTCATCGATCACCCCGATCTGGCGGATGATCCGCGTTTCGCCACCAACCCAGCTAGGCTGGAAAATCGTGACGCGTTAAACGCCGTGCTGCGTCCGGTGGTGAAGACCCATGCTTCAGAGACCATGATTGAGCAGCTCGAAGCCCGCAAGGTTCCGGTTGGTCCAGTACAGACTTTGGATCAGGTTTTTTCAACCGATCAGGTCGAAGCCCGCCAGATGCAGATCGCGATGCAGGCCGCACCGGGTGATGTTCAACTGATCGGGAATCCGCTGAAACTGTCGCGCACACCTGTAACATATCGGGCTGCTCCGCCCGTCTTTGGGGCCGATACGCAGGCCGTTTTGCGCGCTGAACACCCCTTTGACGATTGAAACACTCTGCCCATTTCGGCGGCATGTTGCTGAAACATGCCATTGAATCGGCGGTTTTTTTCAATTTTTGCCCACACGGCATTTCACCAATTCGAGAGCAGGGCCGATACTGATACGACCCACCAAGAGTCTCTGCTACATCAGGTGATGTAGATATTCTCGATTGGATCGGAACATGAACATGAAGCAAGACGTTTTCGGACAGATGAACACCCTCAGCCACCCGGCAAGTGCCGAGGCCTGGGATGGTGTTCTGCTTGGGTTCATGGCCCATGCCGCCGTGACGCCGCAGCATCTTGGCAAAGTTCTGGAGCTTGAACCCGATTTTGCCCTGGGTCACGCAATCAAAGGCTTGTTCATGGTCCTGCTGGGCCGTCGCGAGATGATGCCGGTCGCCGTCGAAGCGATGGCAGCCGCCAACAGTGCCATGGAACGCCAGCCGGTCTCAGCGCGCGAGCGACTGTATGTCGAAGCGCTGGGTCTGTATCTGGCTGACCTGCCCACGCAAGCCATTCAAAAATTCGAAGAGATTCTGCGCGACCACCCACAAGACTCGCTGGCAATGAAACTCAGCCACGCGACGCGATTTGTACTTGGCGACGCGGAAGGCATGCGCCGGTCGATCGAGCGGGTTCTGCCGGCGTACGAACCCGATCATGCAGGTCGTGGGTATTTGCTGGGCTGTCATTCCTTTGCGTTGGAAGAAACCGGTGCCTACGAAAAGGCCGAAATCGCAGGTCGGCAGGCGCTGTGGATGGTGTCGGACGATGCCTGGGGTCTGCACGCCGTTGCACACGTGCATGAGATGACAGGCAACGCGCAGCTGGGCCTTGATTGGTTGGCAGGGCGCGAAGAGGCTTGGACCCACTGCAACAACTTCCGCTATCACGTCTGGTGGCACAAGGCGCTGATGCATCTGGATCTGGGTCAGGTCGATCAGGTGATGGAGCTGTATGACAACTACATCCGTCAGGACAAAACCGACGACTACCGCGATATCTCGAACGCCACGTCCTTGCTGTCACGGCTTGAGCTTGAGGGCGTCAATGTGGGCAACCGCTGGGAAGAACTGGCGGATCTCAGTGCAGCGCGGACCGAAGATGGTTGTCTGATCTTTGCCGATCTTCACTATCTTCTGGCCCTGACCGGCGACAATCGCCCTGAGGCGACCAGCAAGATGTTGCAGCGTATTCAGAAAGATGCGCAGCGCAATCAGGGGGACACCCCGATCCGCATGTCCGATCCGGGCATTGCAGCCGCCAAAGGGCTAGAGGCCTTTGGCGAAGGCCTTTACGGCGACGCCTTCGACTTTTTATCGAACGCCCGAGCAGGTATGCAACTGGCAGGTGGAAGCCACGCCCAACGTGATGTATTCGAGCGCATCACAATTGATTCCGGCCTGCGCGCCGGCCGTCTGGATGCTGTCGAGCGCATCCTGGATGACCGTCGCGCCAAAAGAGCCGGGGGCGAAGACAATTACGCTCTTGCGCGCCGCACATTGATCGATGCGGCACGCGACAACGGAGACGCACAAAGCGTCCCGGCTGAATAACAAAAACTAAGACCAAGAAGGACAGAATACGTATGGCGACAGTTTCGCCCGCTTCTGATTTTGCGCCAGTGGCTGCCTCTGCGGCGGCCCCTGCCCGCACGCGCGACCCGCGCCTGGATTTCTATCGCGGCATCGCGATGTTCATCATCCTGATCGCCCATATCCCGAACGATCCATGGGCTAAGTGGATTCCCGCGCGGTTTGGATTCTCGGACGCGACCGAGATTTTCGTGTTCTGCTCGGGCATGGCGTCGGCGATTGCCTTTGGCGGAGCGTTCCTGCGCAAGGGGTGGTGGCTGGGAACGGCCCGCGTGTCGTTCCGTATCTGGCAGGTCTACTGGGCGCATATCTGCCTGTTCTTCTTTGTCGCCATGTCAATGGCGGCGCTGGATCAATCAGGGCTGTTTGAAAAGACCTACGTTTCGTCTTTGAACTTGCAGCACTTCTTCAACGATCCTGCGCCTCAGATCGTGGGTTTGTTCACGCTGACCTATGTTCCGAACTATTTCGACATCCTGCCGATGTATCTGGTGGTTCTGGCAATGATGCCCATGTTTATGGGCCTCTACCGGTTCGGTTTCTGGGCCGTCGCTGCGACATCCGTCGCGATCTGGCTGGTCGCACAGACCGACATTCTGGACCTACCGGCCGAACCGTGGTCGGAACGGCAGTGGTTCTTCAACCCCTTTGGCTGGCAACTGCTGTTCTTTACTGGTTTCGCCTTCATGCGCGGCTGGATACCTGCCCCCCCAGTATCGAAAACCTTGATCTGGGCGGCAGCACTGTTCCTGATCTTCTCGATGCCCTTTGGTTCGTGGAAGGTGTTCACATGGATCAACGCAGCGGCCCCCGATCTGGCTGACGAAATCCGCAAGGTCTGGCCCGTGACGAAAGAGTTCCGCGACAAAACCGATTTTGGCCTGTTCCGCTATCTGCATTTCCTGTCACTCGCCTATCTGGGCTGGGTTGTCGCCGGGGAACATGGGCGTCGCCTGATTGCAACCGGTCAGGGTACCGCGGCCAAAGTCTGGCAATTCCTGCTGACCGTCATCACCAAAGTTGGGCAGCAATCATTGGCGGTGTTCGTATTTTCGATGGCTGCAGCACGACTTATCGGCGTCGGTCTGGACCTGAGTGGGCGGGATGTTGCCAGTGTTTTCGTCGCCAACATGATTGGCTTTGCGATGATCATCGGCGTGGCATACATGGCCGCTTGGTTTAAGTCACAACCTTGGAAGTCTAAGAAATGAATTTTACACGTCGCGCATTTCTGGTTTCAACTTCAGCGCTTGCATTTGCGCCCGCGACCTTCGCCACCGGCGGCGAGGTCCCATTTGACCGCAATGTCGTCATTGAGATGGCTCGCGATCTGGCCAGCCGACCTTATGCGGAACGCGAGATGGTGCCGCAGGAATGGCAGGATCTGACGTACCAGCAATACCGCTCGATCCGATTCCGGCTGGACCGCGCGCTTTGGTATGAAACGAAAACGCCTTTCAACGTCGATTTTTTCACACCAGGTCTGTACTTCCCGCGCACTGTTAAAGTTGAAACCGTTGAAAATGGAATGGCTACTCCGGTCGCGTTTGATCTGGGGATGTTCGACAAATCCGAGGACGTCCCGGAACTGCCAATCAACGACACGCTGGGCTTCTCCGGCCTGCGATTGCGCACCGAAATGCACCGTCCCGGCAAGACCGATGAGTTCTGCGTCTGGCAAGGAGCCAGCTATTTCCGCGCTATTGGCCTGCATGAGGTCTATGGCCTCTCCGCCCGTGGACTGGCCCTGAAAACCGGCGACCCGGATGGAGAGGAATTCCCCGAATTCATCCGATTTTGGCTGGAACGCCCAAAACCTGGCCAGCGCGATATGGTCGTCCATGCGCTGATGGACAGTCCAAGCGTGACCGGTGCGTATCGGTTTAATGTCACCGCCGGTGCGGACTGTGTGATGGATATCGAAGCCACGCTGTTCCCACGCGAAGAGCTGACGCATGTGGGTATCGCCCCCGGCACGTCGATGTTCCTGTTCGATCAGACCAACCACAGCCGGTTCGAAGACTTCCGCCCTGCCGTACACGACAGCGATGGTCTATTGGTGCGCAACGGTGCTGGAGAGGTTCTGTGGCGGCCATTGGCGAACCCGACCCGCCTGCAGATTTCGTCGTTCGTCGACACCAACCCGCGCGGCTTTGGCCTGTTGCAGCGCAAGCGTGAGTTCTCGGATTACGCGGATCTTGAGGCGAATTATCACAAACGCCCCAGCCTGTGGGTCGAACCCGGTGCGGATTGGGGCAAAGGTGCGGTCACGCTGGTTGAAATTCCGGCGGATCAGGAAATCTACGATAACATCGTTGCCTACTGGCGCCCTGCCGAACCCTATACGGCTGGCAGCCAGGTCGACCTGTCCTATCGCCTGATCTGGGGGGATGAGCCCCAGCGCACACCGATGGCGCGCGTGATCAACACCGCGATGGGCGACAACACGTTTGGTGAAGGGCGTCTGGCCGTCATCGATTTTGAAGAAAGCGAGCTGTTCGCCGACCCAGAGGCGATGACCATTTTCGTGGACTCGCCGCATGCCGAAACATCCGAAGGTGTGCTGCAACGCAACCCCGATACAGGCGGTTTGCGGCTGGCGTTTTCGTTCGAGCCCGGCGACCGCGACCATGTCGAATTGCGCGCGCAGTTGCTGAAAGACAAACAGCCAGCCTCTGAGGTCTGGCTATACCGTTGGACCTCATGACCAGAGATCTTCATATCATGCCGCCCGAGACGCCTCTGGCCATGCCCGCGCAGGATTTCAGCGCAGGGTTTCGGGATGCACAGGTTCCTGATGCCAAACGTCCCTCGGCCGGGTTCTGGCGTGCGCTGGCGTTTTCGCCCGCAATGGCGGCGACGCTGGGACTGTTATGGGTGATGACGGACTGGTTCGACGCCGAAGGCATCAACCTGATCGAGGCCATCCTTCTGGCGCTGATCTCGTTCAACTTCTTCTGGATCTCCTTCACGGTCTGCACCGTGTTGCTGGGTATGGTCTCCTTATCCCGGCAGGAACGCCCCGTTCGTCAGGGTCGTGCCCAACCGCTGCGCGTGGCCCTGTTGACGCCGGTCTATAACGAGGTGCCTTGGAACGTGCTGGGCAATGCCCGGACCATGCTTGAAGAATTGCAGGCGCGCGGTGGGCAGCATCACTATGCCATGTTCATCCTCTCGGACACGCGCGACCCCGAGATCGCCGCACAAGAGCAAGCCAGTGTCGAGGCGCTGCGCACCACCCTCGCCCCCGGGCTGGAACTGTATTACCGCCGTCGCGAACAAAACACCGACCGCAAGGTTGGCAACATCGCCGACTGGGTCAGCCGCTGGGGTGCCGAGTGGGATGCGATGCTGGTTTTGGATGCCGACAGTCTGATGACCGGTCGCGCCATCGCCCGATTGACCGATGCGTTGGCGCGGGACCCGGGCGCTGGATTGATTCAGAGCTATCCTCAGCTGATCGGTGCACAATCGGTCTTTGCGCGGATGCAGCAATTCGCCAATGGCGTCTATGGGATTGCTTTTGCCGAAGGGCTTGCACGCTGGTGCGGGCAGGAAGGCAATTATTGGGGCCATAATGCCATTATCCGCACCCAAGCATTCGCCAATTGCGCGGGTTTGCCGAAACTGCGGGCATTGAACGGTCAGGAAAAACTGATCATGAGCCATGACTTCGTCGAGGCCGGTCTGTTGCGTCGGGCCGGTTGGGGCGTGCGGTTCCTGCCCCGCATTCGCGGGTCTTATGAAGAAACACCGCCGACACTGATTGATCACGCCCTGCGCGACCGGCGCTGGTGTCAGGGCAATTTGCAGCACCTGAAGCTGTTGGGCTCAGCCGGATTTCAGTCGGTTTCACGGTTCCACATGTTCCACGGCGCAGTCGGATATCTGATGTCGCCGCTTTGGTTTGCGCTGCTGGTGATGTGGGCGCTGATCGGTCAGGGTGAGGATGCCTCGGTCCTGCACTATTTCAGCCCAGACAATCCACTGTTCCCGCAATGGCCCGAGATGACGGAAACCCGCCATGTGCTGATCATTCTGGTCATGTACGCGATGCTGCTTGCGCCAAAGGTGCTGGGTGTTCTGGCCCTGCCGCTCAGCGGTGTGCGCTATGCCGAATTCGGTGGCGGGCGCAAATTCCTGACCTCGTTTCTGGCCGAGGTTGTTCTGTCGATCCTCTACGCCCCCATTCTGATGGTGCAACAGATGATCGCCGTCATTCGCACCACCTTTGGTATCCAAAAGGGCTGGTCCCCACAGGCGCGGGATGGCGGCAGCTATGGTCTGCGCACGCTGATCCTTTGCCACACGGTCGAAACGATCAGCGGCGTGGCCCTTAGCGTCGGTATCTTGTCCGGTCTTGTATCAGTCTGGTTGGCCCCGATTGCGATCAGCCTTGCCTTTGCGATTCCTTTGTCCGCGCTCAGCGGCGTATCGGCCGGAGCAGCCCGCCGTATGGTTGGCATGAAAGAGGACTATAACGAGCCCGCAATCACACGTTCAGCCCGCCGCTACAGAGATGAGCTGAAGAAAGTGATCGAGGGAAAGGGCGTAATGACCCCTGCCGAGTGATCACCCACCCGGCAAACCTTCGTACCAATCGATCATCAAATCGGCCCAGCCTTTGGGAACCGAATGACCACCGGGAAACAGCGCAAATTCCAGCGCGCTGCCGTCGTCACACCCGCTCCAGTATCGGCGCATGAAAGGGCCGGTGGTCGAGAATCCGCTGGGCTTGGTATCGACACATCCATTTGCGACGCGCCAAATCTCGAGCCCGGCAAATATATCGCCCTGATGAAACCGACCACCGCCCAACAAGCGCCCTTCCAGCGGCACCACGTTATCCGTCCAGCCATGGGTGTGGAACATCCGCACCGGGCCATCGCAAGATTCAGGATCCGGACGCCAGAACCCTCCAGAGACGGGCACATAGGCCGAGAATGTATCGGGCGCGGCGCAGGCAAGGTAGTAGACCATGAACGCGCCCGCCGAGAACCCGCCCAGAACGACCCGGTCCGTATCCACGCCAAACCGATCCGCGGCATCCTGAACCGCCTCGGTCAAAAAGGCAGTTTCATCGCGCCCTTCCCAACCCGGAAAGAAGTTCCAGCTTTGCCGCCCGTTGCGCTCCGACCCTTCTGGCGCCATCACCGCGTAGCCGCGCGCCAGCAGCGGTTCCACCATGCCACGGTTTTTCAAAGTACCGGTGGCGTTGCCACCATAGCCGTGCAGAAACACCACCAGTGGCGGGTTCTCATCCTCGGGCAATTCGATATGGTATCCGCCCGAGGCGGTTTCGCACATACCCTCCAGATCGGCACAGGCGGCCAGCCCCGACTGCCCGACCAGCGCCAAACCCGTTGCCAGTGTCAATTCCCGGATCATACTACACTCCTGTCGCAGTCGCGAACCGGCAATCCGGCGCGCACCCATCCCGGCCCAGCGGCCGACCCCAACATGCCTTCGGGCACATCAATGATATTCGTAAATCCTGCCTCGGTCAGCCGGTTGCTCAACCGCGCCGAACGCACGCCCCGCGCACAGATCAACGCAATTGCCGCGCCCTTGTCACCTTTGACGAGCTGCGTCAGAGCGGGAATGAAATCGTCACGGCGCATGTCCAAAGATTTCGCGCCCTCACCGATCCCGGTGGACTGCCACTCTTTCGGGGTGCGAATGTCTAGCAATAACACGTCTCCGGCCACGGCCTTCCTATACGCATCCTGCACGCCAAGTTGCCGTCCCGCATAGTCAGGCGGAATAAGCCGGTATTCGCGTATCGCAAATCCCCCCGCGACTGCGGCACAGCCTCCGATCAAGATCCACCTGCGGGATCGGTTTACGTTTCGGGCCACGTCGCACCCTCCTGACCTGACACCGGGTTTCTATCACAGCGCAGATTTGGAATCCGCGCCGAATTTATCCTGGCAGTTCAAGTTCACGTCATTTTTGCAGGCAAAAGCCGCAGCCTCGCTTTGTTGGCGCGCGGCAAATGAGTTGTATTAGCTGGACAGTAAGAAAATTATCCTTACAAAATCAGTACTACTTGACCGCCCAGAACGGAGTATCGCACTTGTCCCTATTCCTCATCGCGGCCCTTCCTTTTCTCGGCGCTGTTTTTCCAGCTCTTCTGATCAGGGCAGGACGAAATGCAGCTGCTTCTGCTGCTGGGTTGACCACATTTCTGGCGCTGATGGGTTTGCTGATCCACATCCCGTCTGTGATGCGGGGCGATGTTGTGACCGCCCGGTTCGAGTGGATACCAGCCCTTGGGTTGAACGCAAATTTCATGCTGGATGGCCTGGGATTCTTGTTTGCCTTGTTGATCCTCGGGATCGGATTACTGATCATCCTCTACGCACGGTTTTACCTGTCGCGCGAGGACCCGATGGGGCAGTTTTACACCTATCTTCTGCTGTTTCAGGGTGCGATGGTCGGGATCGTTCTGTCCGACAACATACTGCTTTTGCTTATCTTTTGGGAGCTTACATCGCTTAGCTCCTTCCTGTTGATCGGATATTGGAAACACCTGCCCGAAGGACGTCAAGGCGCGCGGATGGCGCTTGCAGTGACCGGCTCTGGCGGGCTGGCGATGATTGCTGGGATGCTGATCCTGGGCAATATCGTCGGGTCCTATGACCTAAGCGTAATTTTGCAGAACAAAGAGCTGATCCAGGCGTCGCCATATTACCTGCCCGCGTTGATCCTGATCCTGCTGGGTTGCTTTACCAAGTCGGCGCAATTCCCATTCCATTTCTGGCTGCCCCACGCCATGGCGGCCCCGACACCCGTTTCGGCCTATCTGCACTCGGCCACCATGGTGAAGGCCGGGTTGTTCCTGATGGCACGCATGTGGCCCGTTTTGGCTGGCACAGACGCCTGGTTCTACATTGTTGCCACAACTGGACTTACCACCATGCTGATGGGTGCGGTGATCGCGTTGTTCAAGGATGACCTCAAGGCCCTTCTCGCGTTTTCGACCGTGTCGCATCTGGGACTGGTCACCATGTTGCTGGGCTTTGGCACAAAGATCGCAGCCGTGGCCGCGATCTTTCACATCATCAACCACGCCACGTTCAAGGCAGCCCTGTTCATGACCGCCGGGATAGTGGACCATGAGACCGGCACCCGCGATATCAAGCGGCTGGGTGGGTTACGCCACCTTATGCCAATTACGTTTACGATTGGCACGATCGCCGCTCTGTCGATGGCGGGCATACCGCCGCTGAACGGGTTTCTGTCCAAGGAAATGATGCTGGAAGAGACCGTTCACACCACATGGCTGCACTCTCATTATCTTGTGCCGGGTCTGGCATTGTTGGCGGCGCTGTTTTCTGCGGCCTATTCCTTCCGGTTTGTCAGCCACGTGTTCCTAGGTCCGGAGCGGCATGATTACCCGGCCCATCCGCATGATCCGCCAGTTGGTCTGTGGCTGGCGCCTGCCTTCCTTGTCGTGCTGGTGGTTCTGATCGGATTGAACTCTGCCGCCATCGTGGGCCCATTGGTCGCTGTTGTGTCCAGCGCGGTCATTGGCGGTGAGAAGTTGCCCTATTACTCGCTGAAACTGTGGCACGGCTTCACACCTGCCCTCTATATGTCCGTGGTGGCGACACTGGGCGGTCTGTTCCTGCTGAGCTTGCATCGTCATGAAGAGAAAATCTGGAATGCCCTGCCGCGTCCCGAGGCCAAGGTGATCTTTGACACCGTGATCGGCGTGCTGACAAAACTCAGTCGGTTGATCACCGATACTTTGCACAACGGCGTCCTCAGCCGTTACGCGATCATTATGATCGGTTTCACCCTCGCGTTGGGTTATTATGCGTATACAACCGGCACGATTGGTCCCGAGACACGTGAAGCGCTGCCCATTCAGATCATCCCGCTTATCGGATGGATCTGCCTAGTGGGTGCAACGCTGGCGATTATGTGGTTCCACCGCAATCGCCTGTTGTCGCTGGTGCTGATTGGTGTTGTCGGCCTGATCGTTTCGATGGCCTTCAACTATTTGTCCGCCCCGGATCTGGCGCTGACGCAGATCTCGGTCGAAGTGGTCACGATGATCCTGCTGCTGCTGTCGCTGAACTTCCTGCCCACGGATACACCCTGGGACAGCAGCGCCGCGCGCCGCTGGCGCGACGCTGCAATCTCAGTTGTGGCGGGCATTGGTTCGGGCGCGTTGATCTATGCGCTGCTGCTGCGGGATTTTGCCTTTCCGACGATTTCGGAATTCCATCTGGCGAATTCGTACAAAGGTGGTGGCGGCACCAATGTGGTCAACGTCATCCTCGTGGACTTCAGGGGCTTTGATACCTTTGGCGAAATCATCGTTCTGGGTATTGCCGCGCTGATCATCTTTGCCCTGACCGAGGCTGTTTTGGGCACCAATGTTCGCAGCTATCTGCTGAACCGGAAACCGCATTGGCCACAGTCGGGGGACTCGCACCCGTTGATGATGGTGGTCGTGACCCGGATGATGATGCCCATCGCGCTGATGGTCGGGGCCTATATCTTTTTCCGCGGACACAATCAGCCGGGCGGAGGCTTCATCGCGGGCCTTGTCGTCGCAATCGCCTTCCTGATGCAATACATGGCCAGCGGCTATACGTGGGCAATCGAACGCCAGAGGTTCTACTACCATGGCTCTATCGGCTGGGGCGTGCTG
Source organism: Ruegeria atlantica (assembly GCF_947495585.1). GTDB lineage: Bacteria > Pseudomonadota > Alphaproteobacteria > Rhodobacterales > Rhodobacteraceae > Ruegeria > Ruegeria atlantica_G. Next base: position 79,516 of record NZ_CANLZK010000014.1, read on the forward strand.
ATTGCCGCGGCCACGGGTCTGGGTGCCTGGTTTAACGATCGTCCGTTCCTGACCAGCGATTTTGGCTATATTCACTGGCCACCGCTGGAAGAGTTCGAATGGGCCACCGCCATCCTGTTCGACACCGGCGTTTTCCTTGCTGTTCTTGGGGCGGTGATGCTGGCGCTGGACAGCCTGTCCCGATTTGCGTGGCAACCGGGTATGGCGCAGGAATTCCCGATGGATATCAACCCATTGCGGGATAATCCACCGCAAGAAGAAGAAAACAAGGAGCAGGTCTGATGGAAGCGCTCGTAGCCTCTGCCGTTGGCGTCATGACTGCTGCCGGGATATTCCTGATCCTGCGCCGCCGGACCTTCCCTGTCATTCTGGGCCTGTCTCTGCTGACTTACGCTGTGAACGTGTTCCTGTTCGCAACGGGCCGGTTGGCTTTGGACGCGCCTGCCGTTTTGAACAAATACAAAGAGGTGCCTTATACCGATCCGCTACCGCAGGCTTTGGTTCTGACGGCCATCGTGATCTCGTTCGGAATGACCGCTGTGATCGTGATGATCGCACTCAGCGCCTACCTGTCCTCGAAGGATGACCATATCGACATGAACGCCAATGACAGCGTCGACGCGCCGGGAGAAGACGCATGAACCACTGGATCGTTGCGCCAATCGTCCTGCCCGCGATCCTGGCCCCGTTCATCATCATGGTCCTGCGCTTTCACCTGGACCTGCAACGCATCTTTTCGGTTGCCGGTGTGGTGGCCCTTATTGGTATTGCCCTGACCGTCACCGCACAGGCCGCAGGTGGCGATATTCAGGTCTATGAACTGGGTAACTGGCCTGCGCCCTTTGGCATCGTTCTGGTGTTGGACCGGCTCTCGGCCATGATGGTGCTTCTGACTGCACTGTTGGCTTTGCCGATCGTGCTGTATGCTATCGCCTCTGGCTGGGACGACCGGGGCAAACATTTTCACGCCCTGTTTCACTTTCAACTGATGGGCGTCTGCGGCGCATTCCTGACCGGCGACGCCTTTAACCTGTTCGTGTTCTTCGAAGTTCTGCTGATCGCCTCCTATGGCCTGATGACGCATGGAGGTGGTGCCGTACGGCTGAAAGCCGGGGTGCAATATGTGGCCTATAACCTGCTGGGGTCCACCCTGTTCCTGTTTGCCTTGGGCACGCTTTATGCTGTGACCGGAACGTTGAACATGGCCGACTTGGCCGTGCGGGTGGCCGAATTACCAGCGGATGACACTGCCCTGCTGAGGGTTGGTGCGGTTTTGCTGCTGCTGGTGTTTTGCATCAAAGCCGCTGTCTTGCCGCTGCACTTCTGGCTACCGGCGAGCTACGCCAGCGCGCCCATGCCTGTGGCCGCCCTATTTGCGATCATGACCAAGGTCGGCGCCTACTCGATCCTGCGGATGTACACGCTGGGCTTCGGCCCAGAGGTTGAGGCTACGCAGGGGCTTGTTGGCGCTTGGTTGCAACCCGCCGCTTTGGTGACGCTGGCCGTTGGTGCCATCGGCATTCTGGGCACACAGCATATCGCGCGTATGGTGGCTTTCTGTGCCATCACCTCGATGGGAACGTTGCTGATTGCAATCTCGCTGTTCACTGAAACGGCCACAGCGGCGGCACTGTACTACGTGTATCATTCCACCTTGGCCACAGCGCTAATGTTCCTGGTCGCCGATCTGGTGATGGAACGCCGGGGCGGCGCGATTGCCCCAACTGCACCAATGCCGCAAACGGGTCTGATATCGGCTCTGTTCTTTGTGGGTGCCATTGCGCTGGCGGGCATGCCGCCGCTATCGGGTTTTGTCGGCAAACTGCTGGTGCTGGACGCCGCACGGGACGCACCGGATGCAAACGCCATCTGGGCCGTAATCCTGATCGGTTCCTTCGTCACCATTGTTGGCCTTGCCCGGGCGGGTTCGTTGATCTTCTGGAAAAGCCATGATGCCCAGCACAACACGGAATTGGACCCTGAAAACGAAGAAGAAACCCCGTCCGCGCCTGCGCCCGAGCCCAACCCCGGGCTGGCTTTCACAGCCGTATTTGCCATGGCGATCGGCCTTGTGCTGCTGACCCTGTTTGCCGGGCCTGCGCTGGAGTATACCAATAAGACGGCCGAGCAATTGTTCACACCCGAAGATTACATCGCAGCCGTATTGGGAGGCGACACATGATCAGACTTCTGCACCGGATATTCCCGCACCCGCATCTGACGTTCCTGCTGACCATCGTGTGGGTCCTGCTGGCCAACAACATGACCCTGAATTCGCTGGTCTTTGGCCTGATCCTGGGCATCATCATTCCCTTCATCACACAGCCTTATTGGCCTGATCGCCCAAAGCTGCGCAACTGGCCCATGGTTGTGGAATACATCCTGGTTGTACTTTGGGACATCGTGATCGCGAACATCACCGTTGCCCGGATCATCCTGTTCAAACGCGACGCAGATCGTCAGCCGGCCTGGATCTCGATCCCGCTGGAATTGCGCACACCTGAGGCTATCACAGTGCTGGCAGGTACGATCACCATGACCCCCGGAACCGTCAGCAGCGACCTGTCTGCACAGGGGCATAACCTGCTGGTGCATTGCCTGGATGCCCCCGATCCTGATGCCGTGCGCGACCAGATCAAAAGCCGCTATGAGCGTCGCCTGAAGGAGATTTTCGAATGATCGACATTGCAATCGCCTTTGCATTCGCCTGCTTTGGCGCGGCCATCATGATGTGCCTTTGGCGGATCATTACCGCGGACGGCGTTGGCACCCGCGTTCTGGCGCTGGATACGATGGTCATCAACACGATCGCTCTGTTGATCCTATATGGTTTGACTCTGGGAACCGAAGTGTTCTTCGAATCCGCCATGATCATCGCCATGCTGGGCTTTGTCTCAACGGTTGCCTACGCGCGCTTCATGCTGCGTGGCAATATCATCGAGTGAGGGTGGAATGGGTTTCATCGTAGAACTTCTGATCGCCTTCTTCCTGGTCATCTCAGGCATCTTCGGCTTTGTCGGGTCCTACGGCATGATCAAGCTGAAAGACCCGATGTCCCGCCTGCACGCACCCACCAAGGCGACGACCCTGGGTGTGGGTGGCGTGTTGCTGGCATCGATCTGCCACTCGGTTCTGATCGAACAGCACCTGTCGCTACACGAACTTCTGATCACACTGTTCCTGTTCCTGACCGCGCCGATCACGGCCCTGTTCATTGCCAAATGGCACATTCACCGTCATGAAAAGCCCAGCGATCTGCCGGATGCGGGCGAGGATGAACTTTGGGCCACGCACGCGGTTGAGCAGGTCGAAGACGTCCCTGATCACAGCAAGTCCTGAGTTTGATGCACCACCCACCGCTGCCCCTAACCCGCGATCTGGTTCTAATCGGCGGCGGTCACACTCATGCATTGTTGCTGCGCAAGTGGGGCATGAACCCCCTGCCCGGCGCGCGGGTGACGGTGATTAACCCCGGCCCCACCGCGCCATATTCGGGGATGTTGCCGGGCTTTGTCGCCGGGCACTACGCACGTCAGGACTTGAACATAGATCTGGTCAAACTGGCCCGCTTTGCCGGCGCGCGTTTCATTCTGGGCGCGGTTTCCGGCATCGACCCAGACCGGCGCGAGGTTTATGTGCCAGACCGTCCCCCGGTGGCGTTTGATGTAGCATCGGTCAATGTGGGGATTACATCGGACATGCCCGCCCTGCCCGGCTTTGACCAGCATGCGGTTCCGGCCAAACCGCTGGGTCCGTTTGCTGCCAGATGGGCAGAGTACCTGGAAGGATCAGGTGATGCCACGGTCGCGGTGATCGGAGGTGGGGTGGCTGGGGCTGAGCTTATAATGGCTATGGCCTTTGCCTTGCGCACCAAGGGGCGCACCGCGCACCTGACCCTGATTGACAACGCACGTGCCCTGACGGCGACACATCCCAAGTCCGCGCAGACCATTCGCAAAGCGATGGCTGATCTGAGCATCGAAGTGATCGAACGGGCATCTGTTTCGCACATCGCCAAGGATCACGTCGCGCTAGAGGATGGCCGCCAAATCCCGGCCAGCTTTGTGACCGGTGCAGCCGGTGCAAAACCCTATGACTGGATCGCGCATACAGGGCTGGATCTTCAGGACGGCTTCATCCGCGTCAACGCGCAATTGCAATCCAGCGACCCTGCCATTTTTGCGGCAGGTGATTGCGCACATCTGACAGAAAACCCCCGCCCCAAAGCCGGAGTTTACGCAGTGCGCGAGGCCCCCGTATTGTACCAAAACCTAAGGGCCGCCCTAGGATCCGGTGCCCTGCGACGGTATGAGCCGCAAAAGGATTACCTCAAGCTCATATCACTAGGCGGCAAGACTGCATTAGGGGAGCGGCTGGGGACCTCGTTCAGCGGTTCGTTGATGTGGAAATGGAAAAACCACATCGATCAAAGCTTTATGGACAAGTTTCGCAACCTGCCGCAGATGAAGCCTCCGTCCTTGCCCCGCCGTCACGCGGCTGGTTTGACCGAAGCCTTGGGCGACAAACCCATGTGCGGGGGCTGCGGTGCCAAAATCGGGCGCGGCGCGTTGCAATCCGCGCTTTCCGATCTGCCCGCCCCTGTTCGTGCGGACGTGTCACCACTGCCCGGCGATGATGCCGCCCTGTTGCAGACCGGGGGTGCCCGGCAGGTCATGACCTCGGACCATCTGCGCGGCTTCGTGGACGATCCCGCCTTGATGACACGCATTGCAGCGGTTCACGCGCTCGGGGATATCTGGGCCATGGGGGCCAAACCGCAGGCCGCCACGGCGACGATCATCCTGCCTCGCATGTCGCCAACCCTTCAGCGTCGCACCATGGCCGAGATCATTGCCACGGCCAGCAACGTCATCCGTGACGCCGGGGCCGAGATTGTCGGCGGCCACAGCTCGATGGGTGACGAGATGACGATCGGGTTCACCCTGACGGGCCTGTGCGACGCCGACCCGATCACACTGTCCGGAGCCAGACCCGGTGATGCCCTGATCCTGACCAAACCGTTGGGCAGCGGCGTTCTAATGGCGGCAGAGATGGCGGGCGCAGCAAAGGGCGAATGGGTTGCGGCGGGCCTTGAACATATGGTGCAGCCTCAAGGCAGGGCTTCGGAAGTATTGGCAGATGCACATGCGATGACCGATGTAACGGGATTTGGTCTGGCGGGGCACCTGCTGGGCATGACCGAGGCCTCGGGTTGTGGTGCCACCCTGGATCTGGAGGCAGTTCCGGTAATGGATGGCGCGCGGGAACTGGCCGCGCAGGGCATCCGGTCAACCTTGTTCGAAGACAATCGCGCGATTACGCCCGAATTACCGACGGGCGGCAAAGCTGACCTGCTGTATGATCCTCAGACTGCCGGAGGCTTACTGGCCGCGGTACCAGCGGATCAAGGACAGATGATCTGCGAAGCTTTGCGCGAAGTGGGATATCCTGCCGTAATCATTGGGCACATGACCGATGCACCGGGGCTTCGGGTTCAAACCTGATCCAGGATGGCTTCGATCTGCGCTGCTGTTGCAGACAAGCCAGCATGATCCAGCGCCGACGCATGGATATTCGCGATAACGTCCGACCTGCGCAGGCGGCTGGACTTGGCATATGCAGGATCATAGTGCTGCTCGATCAACGCCTGAGTCAGTGCGCGTTTGTCACCAGCGTCAATCATGTCCAGCCAACCATCCACCACGTCATGCCCGCGGTGAAACCGCAGCGGGGAAAGGCGGTCGCGCAGGCGGTCAGAGTCTGACAGAACGTCATCATAGGCGGATACCAAGTAGTCCGAACGCGCCTGAACAGAGGCTGTGATCTGGACGCGCGGGGCTTGGCGCAAGGCCGCCCAAAGCGTCGGCGGCAGGATCAGAGACCCGATTTTGGACGACTCCGCCTCGACCACCACGGGGCGCGACATGTCCAGACGACATAGCACAGCGGACAGGGCGGACTCGAACGCCTTTTGGCTCGGTTGTCCACCGGGCATATCACCCAGCAAGGACCCACGGTGATTGGCCAGCCCTTCCAGATCCAGAACCTGAACGCCACGAGCGGCAAGATGCACCAACAATTCAGTCTTGGCCGTGCCGGTATATCCGTCCAGCGCGATCAGGTGATGCGGCAGCGGGTCATCATAGAGATACCGTTTCACCAACCGGCGATAGGTGCGATAGCCACCCTCGACCACTTCGGCCCGCCAGCCGATCTGTTGTAGCATCCATGTGAACGAGCCCGATCTTTGCCCGCCGCGCCAGCAGTAGACTAACGGTCGCCATCCTCCCTCATTATGGGACAGGCTGTTCTCGATGTGATTGGCCGCATTCCGAAACACCAGCGCGGCCCCCAGTTTACGGGCCAGAAACGGGTTTTCCTGAACATAGATCGTGCCGACGCGGGCGCGCTCTTCGTTGTCGAGAACAGGCAGGCTGATGGCGCCGGGAAGGTGGTCTTCGTCAAATTCCGCCGGGCTGCGCACGTCGATCACCGTGTCAAATTCATGCGCATATAGATCGGGCAAACTGTCGAATTTCAGAACCATGTCAGAGGTCTATCCCGCAAAGCCGTGAATGAAAAGGCAGGGCTAGGTTTCGATCGGTTCAATCAATTCCAGCCCGCTGGCGCGGTTCGAATTCACGGTCGGGCTGACGCGATGATAGCTGAGGACATCTTCGTCCCCCGGCTGCATCAGACGCGCGGCCCCTTTTCCGGCCTCCCCCAGCCACAGCGGCCAGTCATCGGGTTCCAGAATCAAAGGCATGCGATGATGGATCGCGCTGAGGTGACGGTTGGCCGGCGTCGTGACGATGGCGCAGGTGCCCTGCCGCGCATCTTCAGGCCCCCAATCCTGCCAAACACCGGCAAAGGCAATCGGTGCGTTGTCCTGACGGAAGATGTACCATGGCAACCTGTCGCCTTGTTCCGTCTTGGTCCATTCATAGAACCCCGTCGCGGCGATCAGGCAGCGGCGTTCGCGGCATGCAGCGCGAAAGGCGGGCTTTTCGGCAAGCGTTTCCGCCCGCGCGTTGATCAACAGAGGTCCTGCGTTTTCGGCCTTGTACCAATGGGGCAAAAACCCCCAGCGTAGCGGATCAAGCGTGCGCCCGGTTTGCCCCGCGCGCACCACATGCACCTGATTGGTCGGGCAGACGTTGAAATTCGGCACCGCTGGCAAAGTGTTAGCCGGGCGGGCCGAAAAAAGCTGCGCCATTGCATCGTTGGGAAGTGTTACGGCAAACCGTCCGCACATAGGCTTTGTCCCTTTTTCAGAAATTGTAGGTTAATGTCGCCCGCGCCGATACCGAGCGGAACACCATCAAGCAGTTTCTGACCATAAGACTGAAAAGGCCGCGTCAAACGCGGCCTTTTGGGTTGTTTATCCAAACAGATTTACTTCTGCTTGATCCGCCCATCCAGATAGGGCGTGTAAGGCGCGTTTTCGGCCAGATATTCCGCCGTTACATCGGCCAGATCGGGGCCGAAGTCGTAGGCGTTCTTGTCGTCACCCGAGAACATCTTGTAGCCGTCACCGCCATTGCGGACGTAGTTGTTGGTGACCACCAGATAAGTCGCGGCCGGATCGATGGGAACAAATCCGTCTCCGTCGGCAACCATGACCTCAGCGATACGCCCTTCGTTCGGCGCAACGGCAGGGTCCCAGGTGAAGGTCAGGCCAGCAACTTGCGGAAAGCGGCCTTTGACCTCTTCCACCTGGCTGACGCCGTTTTCCAGCGCATCGATGACGCCCTGGCCGCTGATCTCAAAGGTCGACAGCGTGTTCTGGAACGGCAGCACGGTCAGCACTTCGCCCATGGTCACGTCGCCCGGATCGATCGAAGCCCGCAGACCGCCCGAGTTGGCAATCGCAATCTTAACGCCCTGATCCGCGACGCGTGCCAACATTGCGTCGGCCACAAGGTTGCCCATCTGGCATTCCTGAACACGGCAAATAGCGCGGTCGCCTTCGATGGCATCGGCAGAGTTTGCAACCACTTTGTTACGGATTTCATCCAATGGCACGGCAAGCTCGGCAATACGATCCAGAGCGGCCTGATCCTCGGTAACTGAGTTGTCCATGATCAGCGGCTCGCCAGCAGCCTCGACCACGTTGCCGTCATCGTCAAAAGTCACATTCAACTCACCCAGGAATTTGCCATAGGCATAGGCCTGAACGATCTGCACGCCGTTTACCACGGTCGGGTACGGGCCGGCGGCCTTGTCCGAGGTGTTCGACAGGTATGTGTTCGAGTGGCCACCTACGATCACGTCAACTCCGGTGGTTTCCTGCGCAACGCGCTGATCCACACCATAGCCCGAGTGGCTGAGAACGACGATCTTGTTGACGCCTTCACCGGTCAGCTTATCCACCTCAGCCTGAACCGCAGGCACCGGGTCCGAGAACGAGATATTCGGACCGGGCGAGGCAAGCTCATCAGTGTCGATAGGTGTCAGGCCGATCAGGCCGATCTTTTCGCCGCCAACTTCGATTACGGTCGATTTCTTGATCTTATCGGTCAGCAACTCTTCGTCCGCAACATCCGCATTGGACATCAGAACCGGGAAATCGACCGAGTCGATAAAGCCGCGCAGAACCTCGGGGCCGTCGTCGAATTCGTGGTTACCCACCGTCATCGCGTTGTAGCCCAGCTTGTTCATGAACTCCGCCGCGACCTTGCCCTTGTAATAGGTATAGAACAGCGATCCCTGAAACTGGTCTCCGCCATCAACCAGAAGCGAGTTTTCGGCACGGCCACGTGCCTCCTCGACCGCAGTGACCAAGCGCGCGGAACCGCCAAAGCATTTGCCTTCGGCATTGTCTTCATCACCGCAACCGCTGTCGTATTTGTTGATCGGCTCAAAACGCGAGTGGAAATCGTTTGTGTGCAGAATCGTCAGTTTGTACTCGGCAAATGCCATGCCTGCGGTCAGGCTGAGCGCGGCGGCAGATGTCAAAAGACGGGTGAGCATAGTTTAACTCCCTATTGTTAATTGCGGAGATGTTGCGACGCGCAACGCCAAGAGTCAAAGGGGGAAATCCGGCTTGATTCTACCCGTGGCCCGGTGCATCACGACCGCATGCTGATTTACAAAATTTTTCGGGCCGATGAATGGGCCACGTTACAGGCGCAAGGCGCATCAGACGGGGCGCCGATTGATGTCACTGACGGATATGTTCATTTCTCGACTGCCAAGCAGGCGGCAGAAACAGCCGCCAAACATTTTGCCGGGGTCGAAGGGCTGACCCTGCTGGCGTGTGACGCCGATGCCATGGGCGACGACCTGAAATGGGAGGTTTCGCGCGGTGGCGCGCTTTTCCCGCATCTTTATCGGCAGATCAAAATGACCGATGTTGTCTGGTCGCGCGCCCTGCCCTTTGATGGAACCGCTCACCAGTTTCCCAAGGATATGGAATGACCAATTTTGTCGATCCGGGCCGTGCCCAGTTTGAGGCCTTCAAGGACCTTGATCGGGACCACTCGGTCGAGATGCTGAACTTGGTGAAGTTCCGCGACGCTGCTGAATATCCCGCAGGGCACAAACTCGCGGATGCCGGGCTGACCGGCGCGCAGGCTTACGGCAAGTACGGCTCGGAAACCGCTCCGATCATAGCGCGCCTTGGCGCTTCGATCCTGTGGCGCGGCGTGTTTCAGACGACACTGATCGGCCCGCAGGACGAAGACTGGGACGCAGTTTTCATCGCCCGCTATCCCACGGCGCACGCGTTTCTGGAAATGGTAACGGACCCGGTTTACCAAATGGCCGTGGTGCACCGCCAAGCCGCCGTCGAAACCTCGCGCCTTATACGATGCGCCCCTACCGGTGGCGGAGAGGCATTCGGATGAAACTGACTGAAAAACTGGGGCTGGCAGCCCTGCACCGCATGGATCCTGAGACAGCTCACGGACTATCTATCAAGGCGCTAAAGGCCGGATTGGCCCCTGCGCCGGGTCCAGTGACCTCCAATCGATTGCGCACCGAAGTGGCGGGATTGGACCTGCCGAATCCCGTTGGCCTGGCCGCAGGATTCGACAAGAATGGTGAGGTTCTTGCGCCTCTGTCCCGCGCAGGGTTCGGGTTTATCGAGGTCGGTGCCGTGACCCCGCGCCCGCAGCCCGGCAACCCGAAACCACGTCTGTTCCGCCTGACCCAGGACATGGCCGCCATCAACCGGTTTGGGTTCAACAACGAAGGCATGGAGGTCATGGCCCGCCGTCTGGCTGACCGTCCACAGGACGCGGTGATTGGCCTGAACCTGGGTGCCAACAAGGACAGCGACGACCGCCCCGGCGATTTCGCCAAGGTCCTGGCCTATTGCGCCGCGAATCTGGATTTTGTCACGGTCAACGTCTCATCCCCGAATACGGAAAAACTGCGTGATCTTCAGGGCAAGGCGGCCCTGAGTGCGTTGCTAAGCGGCGTGATTGAGACGCGCAACGCACTGCCCCGCCCCTTGCCAATCTTCCTGAAGATTGCTCCGGATCTGACCGAAGGCGAATTGCAAGACATCGCCGATGTGGCCCGCGAAACCGGCGTGGATGCGGTGATTGCCACCAACACAACCCTGTCACGCGATGGTCTGCGCAGTGCCCATAAGGGTGAAGCAGGCGGTCTGTCCGGCGCACCGTTATTCCAGAAATCGACCCGCGTTCTGGCACGACTTAGCCAGTTGACCGACGGGCAAATCCCGTTGATTGGCGTTGGCGGGATTGGGACGGCAAAGCAGGCTTACGCCAAGATCTGCGCCGGGGCTTCGGCTGTGCAGTTCTATACGGCCATGGTCTATGGCGGCATTTCACTGGCCGCAGAAATAGCCGAAGGTCTGGATGAACTGCTGGCGCAAGACGGGTTCACTTCGGTCGCAGAGGCCGTTGGCAGCAAAAGAGAGGACTGGCTGTGATTGAATATTGGCACAACCCGCGCTGTTCAAAATCCCGCACAGGTCTGGCGTTGCTGGAAGAAAAAGGTGCGACCGTCAAGGTTCGCAAATATCTGGAGGATGCGCCGTCGGCTGATGAGCTGCGCGCGGTGTTGTCCCAATTGGGAATTCCGGCCATCGAGATGATGCGGACAGGCGAAAAGCGGTTCAAGGAACTGGGCCTGTCAAAAACAACGCCCGATGATGACCTGATCCAGGCTATGGCGGAAAACCCCATCCTGATCGAGCGTCCTCTGGCCATTGCCGGCGACAAGGCCGCGATTGGTCGTCCGCCCGAAAACCTGCTGTCGCTGCTTTAAGCGATCTGCGCTTCCAGCTTAGGGTAACGCCAACCCAACGTGACCCCGCGCACGATGTTCAGGACCATCAGCGCGGCCCAAAGCCCATGGTTGCCGAACGTCGGCACCAGCAGGAACAGGGCCACCACATAGATCGCGACGGACTGGATCATCGCCTGCCGCATGGCGCGGGTCCAGGTCGCCCCGATATAGATACCGTCGAACATCCAGCTGGCTACGCCGATCACCGGCGCAAAGGCCGCCCAGAGCAGAAACTCCCGCGCGGCAATCCGCACTTCTGGTGAGGTTGACATCAGATCAATCAGGGATGGTCCGGTTAGAAAAAACACAAGACCCAGGGCAAACGCACCTCCGACGCCCCATTGCGAGGCCATGATCGACGCGCGCCGTACCTGGGCGCGATCACGTGCACCGACCGCGCTGCCCACCAGCGCCTCGGCAGAGAATGCGAAACCGTCCAAGGCAAAAGCCGTGATCTCAAGAAATTGCAGCAGCACCTGATTTGCCGCCAGATTGACGTCCCCCAGGTCGGAACCAACAAACAAAAAAGTGGTAAATGCGCCGGTCAAAAGCACTGAACGCACCATTATGTCGCCGTTCACCTGCATCATTCGGCGCAGACGCACAGGGTCAAAGATCCTGGGCCAGTCGCGCCACTGATTTCCAGCGAATGCGTCGTTGCACAACCAGAGACCAAGCGCCAACCCGGTCCATTCGGCGATCAGCGTCGCGATGGCGACACCTTCGACGCCCCAGCCAAGGCCAAGAACAAACCAGAGATCCAGAACGATGTTCAGCCCGTTCATCCAGATCTGCAAAACGAACACACCCTTGGTGCGCTCTACCGCGATCAGCCAACCTGTCACGGCAAAAAGCGCGATCGTAGCCGGAGCCCCCCAGATACGGATCTCCAGATAGGCGCGGGTCAGAGATTCAACCTCTGGACTGGCTGGAGACAGGGCGAACGCCCCCCAGAACAACCAGACCTGCGTCAGTATAAAGAACAGACCCGCCGCGCCGCCCAGCAACAGCCCGCGCATCAGCAAGGCTCCGGTTTCCGCCGTGTCCCCTGCACCACGTGCCTGGGCAGCAAGACCGGTTGTCCCCATACGCAGGAACCCGAACACCCAGTAGATGGTCGCTAGAATAACGGCTCCCATGCCGACCGCACCGATTGGGGCCGCCTGACCCAACTGCCCCACGACACCAGTATCCACCGCCCCCAGAATTGGCACCGTCGCATTGGACAATACGATCGGCGCTGCAATCCGGAGCACCCGCTTATGCGTAATGGGTGCCGAAGCGTCCTGCATAGCGTTCTATTTTCCGTCGGTAGTGGGCTGTGGCATCAGGAAATGCCCCGAAGCCTGTGCAAAGAGCTTCGCGTGATTGTCCTGCCAGGCCTCGACCCGGACAGAGGCATAGCGACGCCCGGCCCGACTGATGAACGCGCGCGCATAAGCATCACGAGGCAGGCCTGACCGCAGATAGTCGACGGTGAAATCGACGGTCTTTGGAAAACGTACTTTTTCGTAGTCGGCGATATCACTGGCATTCAGTTCCCCGCTTTCGATCTTGGGCAGCAAGAACTCCCAACTCAGCGTGATGACGGCCGTGACTTCTAGAAACGCCGCCGTGACGCCGCCATGCAATGCGGGCAGTAACGGATTACCGATCAGTTTCTGGTCAAAGTTCAAAACACCAGTCAGTTCATCACCGCGGCGATCAAAGCCGATGTCGAGGAACCGAATGTAGGGCACACCATCGACAATCGCGTTCAACGCCGCATCCCGGCGTTGTTTTACGACCTGGACGGGTTCCGGGCGAGTACGCGCCATTACAGACCCTCCACCGTGAATGACCCTGCCGCTGTGGCCACTGGAAGACCTTCGTCTTCGTCCATCGCCGTCGCGCGCACAAAGGCTACGTTCCGTGTGATGTGGTAGCATGTCGCCTGGGTCGTTATCGTCTGTCCCGGTGTTGCCGCCCGCATATAGTCGATCCTCAGGTCAATTGTCGCCGTACCCCCTGGGGCCGACGGATGGCTCATGACGGCGGCACCACAACAGGTATCCAGTGCGGCGAAAACAGCGCCGCCATGAATCACCCCGGTGCGCGGATCGCCAACAAGCTCTTTGCTGTACGGCATTGTAATACCCGCTTCGCCATTTCCGATTGAGGTCAGCTTCAGACCCAACGCCCTTGCATGCGGGATCGCCTCGATGAACTGGCGCGCAATTGCGGCTTTGTCGACCATGTACTTGAATCCGTTCTTTTGGTTTATCCCTTTATGAGCCCGTGTCCGCCAAAAGAGCAAGCCCGCCGGTTGCGCTTGCCGCTGACAGAACATAGGCTGCGCCAGAGGAGATCAGGAATGTCCGACAACCGTTTGTCATTCAAAGAGATGTGCGCCGAGTACGATGTGACTCCACGTACCCTGCGCTACTATGAGTACATCGAATTGCTGCAACCCGATCGGGAAGGCAGATCGCGATATTATGGTCCGCGGGAATGCGCACGCATGACTTTGATCCTGCGCGGCCGCAAATATGGGTTTTCGCTGGAAGATATCCGGCAGTGGCTGCTGATCTATGAAAATGAAGGCAACGAGATCCAAATGCGTGCTTTTGTCGACGTCGCGGACAAGCAGATCGTCGAACTGAACCAGCAAAAACAGCAATTGGACGAGGCAATTGATGCCCTGACCGAGATGCGCGACCAGACTGCCAAATCGCTCGAGTGATTCCGTTGGCGCACCATCGCGCATTAAAAAAATGAAGCGACTCTCGTACACTTCGGCCATGCCTTAAGGTGTGTTGGGTCGCTCTGCGGGAATTGGCACCCACAAATTCCGTTACGTTAATTCCGAAAAAGTCGGAAATCCGCGACTTGACGCGCGCGGAAGTTACGTAAACTTCTGTAGTGACGCAGCGTTCACATTACGTGAACGTCATCTACATGTTGTAACGTGCGCATCGACTGCGCAACTGACTTTCATTGACGCCAGTGACGAGAGTGCTGAAACCATGACCGAAGATCTGATGACCATCCGAGAAATGTGCGAGACATATGATGTCACGCCCCGCACGTTGCGGTTTTACGAGGCCAAAGAGCTTTTGTTTCCGATCCGCGAAGGTCAGAAACGGCTGTTCACCAAAAGTGATCGTGCCCGCCTGAAACTGATCCTGCGCGGCAAGCGCTTTGGGTTCAGCCTGGAAGAAATACGCCAGCTTCTGGACCTTTACCATGTCGGCGACCAACAGATGACGCAGATATCGCGCACCTATGAAATTGCGTGCGAGCGTCTGGAAGACATGGAAGCGCGCCGTGAGGAACTGACCCAGGCGATCGACGATCTGAAAGAACAGTTGCGCTGGGGCGAGAAAGTCATCGCCTCGGTCAAACAAGACAAAAAGGCTGCCGAGTAACCCCCTCGCCTGCCTACCACCCGGACATATGAATTAAAGGGAGCTTCACATGCCCGTCTACAACGCGCCAACCAAAGATACGCAGTTCATTCTGCACGATGTACTGAAAATCTCGGACTCCGACGTTCCGGGGTACAACGAGCTAGAAGCCGAATTCACAGGCGCCGTTCTGGAAGAAGCAGGCAAAGTGGCCACCAATGTTCTGCACCCGCTGAACGTGGTTGGGGACACCGAAGGATGCCGGTTGGAAAACGGTATCGTATACACGCCGACCGGGTTCAAAGACGCCTTTGAGCAGATGAAAGAAGGTGGCTGGACTGGGCTCGACATGCCGGAAGAGTATGGCGGCCAGAACATGCCATACGTCCTGGGCACCGCCGTTGGCGAGATGTTCTCGGCTGCGAACCAGGCATTCGTGATGTATCAGGGCCTGACGCACGGCGCGGCGTCAGCGATCCTGGCGCACGGAACCGACGAACAGAAAGACAAATACCTGCCCAATATGGTCAGCTGCGAATGGACCGGCACCATGAACCTGACGGAACCGCATTGCGGCACCGATCTGGGCCTGATGCGCACCAAAGCAGAACCGCAGAGCGATGGCAGCTATAAGATTTCGGGCCAAAAGATATTTATCTCGTCCGGCGATCACGACATGGCTGACAACATCATCCACCTAGTGTTGGCCAAGATCCCCGGCGGCCCCGAAGGCATCAAGGGCGTCTCCCTGTTCATCGTGCCCAAGTTCATCGTCAATGAAGATGGTACGCCGGGCGAGCGTAACGGTGTCTCGGTCGGCAAGATCGAAGAGAAGATGGGTATCCACGGCAACTCGACCTGCGTCATGAACTATGACGAAGCCACCGGCTGGCTGCTGGGCGAAGAGCACAAAGGCATGCGTGCCATGTTCACCATGATGAACGAAGCGCGTCTGGGTGTGGGCATGCAAGGCCTGTCTCAGGCAGAGGCCGCGTACCAGAATGCCGTCGAATACGCCAAAGACCGCCTGCAGGGCCGTGACGTGACCGGTGTAAAGAACCCGGACGGCCCCGCCGATCCGCTGATCGTGCACCCGGACATCCGCCGCAACCTGATGGATCAGAAAAGCTTCACCGAAGGTGCGCGCGCGTTCATCCTGTGGGGCGCGACCATGATCGACAAAGCACACCGGTCAAACGACAAAGATGCGGACGGTCTGATCTCGCTGCTGACACCGGTCATCAAAGGCTTTTTGACCGATCAGGGCTATGACATGACCGTTCAGGCACAGCAGGTCTATGGCGGTCATGGCTACATCGAAGAATGGGGCATGTCGCAATATACCCGCGACGCACGCATCGCGATGATCTACGAAGGCGCCAACGGCGTTCAGGCGTTGGACCTTGTCGGTCGTAAGCTGGCGCAAGACGGCGGCAAGCACGTCATGGCGTTCTTCGACATGGTCAAGACCTTCTGCAAAGACAACGCTGGTAAAGACGAAGCCTATGACAAGGCCTTCATCGAACCGCTGAAGGCTGCGTCCAAAGACCTGCAGGCCGCTGGCATGTACTTCATGCAGGAAGGCATGAAGAACCCCAACAATGCTCTGTCCGGTTCTTATGACTTCATGCACATGTTTGGACATGTTTGCTTGGGCTTGATGTGGGCGCAGATGGCCAAAGCCGCGCAAGATGCGCTGGATGGCGGCGCGTCGGACAAAGAGTTCTACGAGACCAAGATCAACACCGGCCGTTTCTACATGGCGCGCCGCCTGCCTGCTACAGGCATGCATCTGGCACGCATCCAGACGGGCGCGGACACGGTCATGGCTCTGGACGCGGCGAGCTTCTGATCTCAGTCTGGGTCCGGGCGATAATGCCCGGACCCAGCTTACCGGAGGAACCACATGCCAAAGCGTTTTCGACTAACCCGCCGCTTTCCCGTCGCAATGACCGAAGACGGGTATCGCAAGCTCAAAGCGTTCGCGCGTGATGCCGGATTGGACGAAGGAGAGGCGCTGTCGTTTCTGTTCGAGAATTTCAACAGCGTGATCAACGAGGACAACCTGACCCATCGCCTGCGTATCTTCAATTCCGAGTTGGATGACCGCAAGCGTTAAACACTACAGCCACCTTCACTCAGGTGGGCGTGTTTTCAGCAAGACAATGCCCTTTGGCGCTCAGCCAAGCAGATTGTTTTTCTCGAAATACGCGAGTTTAGACTTCGCACCGTACGCCTTGGGAGGGGCGATCGCATGACAATCGAACTTCATTGCTTCGGAGAAAGCGGAAACAGCTACAAGGCTGCCTTGGCCCTGGAAATGTCCGGGCTGGACTGGGAGCCGGTTTTTGTAGACTTCTTCAAAGGCGTGACACGTACTCCCGAATACCGCGCCGAAGTCAATGAAATGGGCGAAGCGCCCGTGCTGGTCGATGGCGATTTCCGAACCAGCCAATCGGGTGCCATTCAGGCCTATGTGACTGAGAAATCCGGCAAGTTCGGCGGCAAGAACCGGGATGAGAACTACGACGTTCTTCGCTGGGTGCTGTGGGACAATCACAAGCTCAGCTCAATGGCTGGCTTGACCCGTTTCCTGATCAACTTTCTGCCGGAACAGCACCGAAATCCTGATGTAATTGCCTTCAATCAAGGTCGCCTCAAAGCGGCTTATGACGTTCTGAACACTCATCTTGAAGGTCGCGATTGGATTGTTGGTAATGACGTCACGAATGCCGATCTCAGCTGCTGCAGTTATCTGTACTATCCTGAACCATTCGGCTTTGACCGTGCCGACTGGCCCCATATCGACGCCTGGCTGACCCGCTTGTCGGAACAGCCAGGCTGGAAACACCCCTATGACCTGATGCCCGGCAAACCGTCGGATCGAGCTTAAGGAGAGACCCCATGACCGAAGCTTATATTTATGACGCCCTGCGCACCCCCCGCGGCAAGGGCCGCAAGGATGGCAGTCTGCACGAGGTAACCTCGGTACGCCTGTCCGCCCTGACCCTGAATGCGATGAAAGAGCGCAACAATCTGGAAGGCCACGCCGTTGAGGACGTGATCTGGGGAAATGTCACGCAAGTGATGGAACAAGGCGGCTGTCTGGCACGCTCGGCTGTTCTGGCCTCGGACCTGGACCAGTCGATCCCCGGTCTGGCGATCAACCGTTTCTGTGCGTCCGGCATGGAAGCAGTGAACCTGGCAGCAAACCAGGTCAAAGGCGGCGCTGGCCAGGCGTACATCGCAGGTGGCGTGGAAATGATGGGACGCGTTGCCATGGGCAGCGACGGCGCAGCGATTGCCGTTGATCCCTCGCTGGCGATGGACACCTATTTCGTGCCACAGGGAATCTCGGCCGATATCATCGCGACCGAATATGGCTTTAACCGTGATGACGCAGACGCGTTGGCGATGGAATCGCAACGCCGAGCCGCGGAAGCATGGGCAGACAACCGCTTTGAGAAATCGGTTATCACCATCAAAGATCAGAACGGCCTGACCATTCTGGACCGCGACGAATACATGCGCCCCGGCACTGACATGCAAAGCCTTGGTGGCCTGAACCCGGCCTTCCAGATGATGGGCGAACAGATGCCCGGCTTCGACAAGGTGGCCATGCTGAAATACCCGCATCTGGAAAAGATCAACCACATCCACCACGCGGGCAACAGCTCGGGCATCGTGGACGGTGCTGCGGCGGTTCTCATCGGCAACAAGGAATTCGGTGAGAAATACGGCCTCAAGCCACGTGCCCGCATCAAAGCGACTGCCAAGATTGGCACCGATCCGACCATCATGCTGACTGGCCCGGTACCGGTGACCGAGAAGATTCTGGCCGACAACGGAATGAAGATCAGTGATCTGGACCTGTTCGAAGTGAACGAAGCTTTTGCCTCAGTCGTTCTGCGGTTCCAGCAGGCGTTTGATGTCGACCCCGGTTTGGTCAACGTCAACGGCGGTTCGATCGCCATGGGCCACCCGCTGGGCGCAACCGGTGCGATGATCATCGGCACTCTGCTGGATGAGCTTGAGCGTCAGGACAAGGAAACCGGTCTGGCCACGCTCTGCATTGCGTCCGGCATGGGTGCAGCGACGATCATCGAGCGCGTCTGATGCCCAAGCTGGATCTCTCTCAGATCCCGTTCAAGGGTGGCTCGGCCTATCCCGGCAAACTGGCCGAGGCGACCGCAGGTCGTTTCGTCCAGCGTGTGGGCGATGCAGGCGAGCTGTCCCAATACGGGGTCAACATCGTGCGGTTGGAACCGCAAGGCATGTCTTCGCTGCGCCATTACCACATGGAGCAGGACGAATTTGCCATCATGCTCAGCGGCACCTGCGTGCTGATCGATGATGATGGTGAGCATGAGATGCAGCCCGGCGATTGCGCCGCTTGGCCCGCAGGTGAGGCCAACGGCCACCACCTTGTGAACAAAACCGATGCGCCCGCGACCTTTCTGGTGGTGGGCACACGGACCCCGACCGAGACCGGCTATTACAGCGACATAGACATGATGGTGAAGGATGATGAGAACGGATTCGCCTTCACCCGCAAAGATGGCAGCCCGCTGACGGCTGACCAGATTGGAGATGACAATGACTGATTTCACTCTGAGCAAAGACGCAGACGGCGTCGCCATTATTACCTGGGACGTGCCCGGGAAAACCATGAACGTGATGTCCTTTGACGGGCTGGCGCAACTGAGCGATCTGGTCGATCAGGCGTTGGCTGATGACGACGTCAAAGGGATCGTTATCACATCCGGTAAGGAAGGGTCATTTGCAGGCGGCATGGACCTGAACCTGCTGGCCGTGATGAAGGAACAGGCGGGCGACAACCCGGCAAAAGGCTTGTTCGAGGGCACGATGCAGATGCACGCCCTACTGCGCAAGATCGAGATGGCGGGCATGGACCCCAAGACCAAGAAGGGCGGCAAGCCGATTGCGACCGTTCTGCCCGGCACTGCCGCAGGCATTGGCATGGAACTGCCGCTGTCTACGCATCGCATATTTGCGGCCGAAAACCCCAAGGCCAAATATGGCCTGCCCGAGATCATGGTCGGCATCTTCCCCGGCGCGGGCGGCACCACCCGGATGGTCCGCAAGGTTGGCGCGATTGCCGCCGCTCCGCTGCTGCTGGAAGGCAAAATGCTGGACGTCAAGAAAGCCAAGGGCGCGGGTTATATTGACGAGATCGCAGCCGAGCCAATGGCCGCAGCCAAGGAATGGGTGCTGAACGCCAAGGACGCGGACATCATCAAACCCTGGGATGCGAAGGGCTATAAGATGCCCGGCGGTGCCCCCTACCACCCAGCCGGTTTCATGAACTTTGTCGGCGCGTCGGCGATGGTGAACGGCAAAACCCAAGGCGCCTTCCCTGCGGCTAAGGCTCTGCTGAGTGCAGTTTACGAAGGCGCACTGGTCGATTTCGACACCGCGCTGAAGATCGAAGCGCGCTGGTTTACATCTGTTTTGATGAACCCGTCGTCGGGTGCGATGATCCGGTCGCTGTTCCTGAACAAGGAAGCGTTGGAAAAAGGTGCCGTTCGCCCCGCGGGCGTACCCGATCAGCGGGTCAAGAAGATCGGTGTTCTGGGCGCAGGCATGATGGGTGCCGGTATCGCGCTGGTCTCAGCTCAGGCCGGTATGGAAGTGGTTCTGATCGACCGTGACCAAGAGGCCGCGGATAAAGGCAAAGCCTATACCGAGAGCTACCTGGACAAGGGTATGAAGCGCGGTAAGGTCACCGCTGAAAAGAAAGAGGCCATGCTGGGTCGCATCACTGCGACGCCGGATCTGGACAACCTCAAGGGCTGCGACCTGATCATCGAAGCCGTGTTTGAAGACGTCGGCGTAAAGGCCGAGATGACCAAGAAGGTCGAGGCGATCATCCCTGAGGATTGCATCTTTGCCTCGAACACCTCGACCCTGCCGATCTCGGATCTGGCCAAGGCGAGCGTGCGCCCGGATCAGTTCATCGGGATTCACTTCTTCTCACCGGTCGAGAAGATGTTCCTGGTCGAGATCATCAAGGGCAAGGAAACCGGTGATCGCGCGGTGGCCAAGGCGCTGGACTATGTCCGCCAAATCCGCAAGACGCCGATCGTGGTCAACGACGCACGCTTCTTCTACGCCAACCGCTGCATCATCCCCTATATCAACGAAGGTTTGCGCATGATCACCGAGGGCGTCAGCCCTGTGCTGATTGACAACGCCGCGCGTCAGCTGGGCTTCCCCGTTGGGCCGATCCAGCTGAACGATGAAACCTCGATTGATCTGGGCGCCAAGATTGCACGCGCCACCAAAGCCGCGATGGGCGATGCCTATCCGGAAAACCCGGGCGATGATCTGATCTTCTGGATGGAAGAACAGGGCCGTCTGGGCCGCAAGGCAAACGCGGGCTTCTTCGACTATGACGAAAAAGGCAAGCGCACCGAGTACTGGAAGGGTCTGCAGGAGAAATACCCGCATGCCGAGGACCAGCCTGACCTGATCGAAGTGCAAGAACGTCTGATGTTCGCGCAGGTTCTTGAAGCGGTCCGCGCGTTGGAAGAAGGCGTTCTAGAGGACATCCGCGAAGGCGACGTGGGTGCGATCCTTGGCTGGGGCTTTGCACCTTGGTCGGGTGGTCCACTCAGCTGGCTGGACATCATTGGCACGCCCTACGCCGCCGAGCGTTGCGACCAGTTGACGGCACAGTATGGCGAACGCTTCGCCTGCCCGCCGCTGCTGCGTGAGATGGCTGAGAAAGGCCAGAGCTTCTATGGTCGCTTTGACCCCGAAGCAAAAGCTGCCTAAATAAATAGACGCTGGTGCGGGTTACCGCGCCAGCGTCATACTTTAATCAATAGCTTCAAAAAAATTAGAATATCGGAGCAGGCCGCCCCGGCCGCCCAGGACGTCGCGCACCCATGACAGGCCGCGCCGGAAATACCGGGTTCTGCATGATCGGAGCCGGTAATGCGCCCAGTGAATTCGCAAGAACAGCAATGTCCCGGCTATGCGCGACCATGTCGATCAGATCTTCGGTGCGCTCAGCATCGACCACCTTGTATGAGGCGTTCGCGGGCCGGCTGTTCGACCCAAAGCGGCCCGCAGGACAAAAGGCGCGCAGACCACCCTCGATATAGATCACTTCGTCTTGTTCAAAGAACAACGAACAAACCTCAAACAACAATGATGGCGCGCTGGACGAAAATCGAAACGTTCCACTGAGAACCCGCGCAGGCACCACGGGCATGCTGATCGGCAGCGTGATCGGACCCTGGCTCAGCTTGGTGTTGTCCAACGCCACGCCCTGCTCTGGCATCAACCAGACTGGGTCTCCATTATACAATGTATTCGACGGAACCCGAACCGGCAGGTTTTCCATTTTGGTCTCACTGGCAGGGATTGCGATGCAATCCGTCGAAGCCCGCGATACAGCCCTGAACCCATTGTCCAACGTGCGGATCAGATCACCGGCTTGCAGTTCTTCAACAGATTTCCATCCACGATCCGTCGCAATCTTAGTTCCGTGGACAAAACCGCCCCGGCGCGCGTTCAGCGAAATCGCAGGATTGTCCTGCACTTCCTGGTTCGGAACGGCCTCATAACTCAAAACACTCTGTACATTTAACACGTGTCGCACCCATTTCTGACACAAAAACAACTACTCATAACGACTAGCACGACTTAACCATGGGCGACTTAATTTAGACACATTGCCGCCCAATTTGCGTTCTTAAAGCCGTGAAAAACAACAATTCTTTGAACAACACTGCGCAATTGGTAAAAATTGGCAGGTTTTTGGAAACTATAATTAACACCAGCGGTCATCCGTGCTGCCGAATCTGTCTGAGCCCGTCGGCTGAAATCGCGCGGGTCATGTGACACCCATCGGTATCCGGTCTGAATGATCCCCGCTTGCCCACCCAAAACAAATGGCTGGCCTCAGGATACGGCTAAACCGGTTCTGGCCGGGCAGCCTCGCGCCCCGCACGCCATCCCAACAGGGCACCAGCGATTGCAATCAAACCAATCCCGGCAATCTGCACCGGTCCGATCGCCTGCCCGAAGGCCGCAAAAGCAAAGAGCGGACCAAAGATCATGACCGAGTACTCAAAGACCGCGACATAGGACGGCTCGCCCACCTGATAGGCCTTGATCAACATGAAGACGGCAATCGTGGAACCAACCGCCTGTATTGCGATCCACAGCAATGCGGGCTGCATCTGCCAGACCCACCCCCGGGCGGCGAAGCCGTCGGGGCCATCCGGCGCGGCCACCGGAATCAGCTCGAGAACCAGAAGACCGATCCCCCCGGCCGCCCCCAGCGTGATGATCATCGCGGCCAACAGAGCGACAGTGCTTTCATCCGAACAGTGGCTGCGCGTGATAACGGCACTCAACGCGTAGAACAGGCCCCCGGCGACCGGCAACAGGCTGCGGGTATCGAAATCGTAGGGGTCAAGCTGCAGCACGCACAGGATCCCTGCAAACCCCAGCAAAACCGCGACGATACGCCAAGGACCAATCCGTTGTTTCATTGCCAGGGCCGAGATCAACAGGACAAAGATCGGCGATGTGAACAACCCGGCCAGCGCCTGCGCAATCGGCATGACCGCAAGCGACGCGAAATAGAACAACATGGCCAGGGTGATCAGCACGCTGCGCAGAATCACCGGGCCAAATCGTTTCGGGCGCATACTGCCCAGCCCCAATAGCGACAGACCAAAGATCAGCGGCAACATCAGCAACGCGCGGCTCAGGTGGAATTGCCACAGGCCAACCGTTTCCGCCAACAGGATCACCACGTTGTCTATCACCCCGATGATGGCCATCGCGCTGATCATCAGCACCGATGCCAGTATGGGTGACGTCTGAGTGTCCGCCTGCATCATTCACCTCGGCATAACAGTGGAGCACGACAGGCCGATCCTTCGCGCGCCGTTGTATCCAGCACATTTACCGCAGACGGCGCAACTGGTTTGCGCCCTTTGAATTTACCATGTTAAGCTGGGGCAAAATAATAACGAGCAAACTTCACCTTGATGACGGCTCTGAAACAGTACGAACGGATCGAAGCCACCGGTCTGTGGCGCCCCTCGCCCGACGTGCAGCGGCGCGAGGTTGTGGTGTCGATTGGCGAAGCAACGCTGACGATTTCTGATTTCAACGATCGGGCATTGACACATTGGTCATTGGCTGCGCTGGAGCGACAGAACCCAGGACTTTATCCCGCAATCTTCAACCCGGACGGAGACCCCGACGAAACGCTGGAGCTGGAGGAAACCGAGACGACGATGATCGCGGCGATCGACCGTTTGCAAAAGGCAATTGATCGGTCGCGCCCGCATCCCGGACGGTTGCGCTGGCTTAGTGTTGCGGGTGTGGTTGCTGCAGTTGCCGCACTATTGCTGCTTTGGGTTCCGGCCGCACTGCAAAACCACGTCGTTTCTGTTGTCCCCGAGATCAAGCGATACGATATCGGAGATGCGATCCTGCACCGAATTGAACGGGTTTCAGGTGTCTCGTGTACCTCAGAGGATGCACAGGCTGCGTTGGACCAACTGGCAGCCCGAACCGGCGTGCGAGAAGTCGTTATTCTGCCCGCTGGGGTGCAAACAAGCCTCGGCCTGCCTGGTGGGATCATTCTGTTGAACCGCTCATTGGTTGAAGATCACGAGGACCCATCCATCGCCGCCGGTTACATCATTGCCGAACGCGCGCGGGCCGCCGCACAGGATCCCTTGGACGAGGTACTGGACCGAACTGGCCCGACCACGGCGTTCCGCCTGCTGACAACCGGAGAGCTGACGCCCGAGATCGTTGACGCCTATACAGAACAGGTCTTGTCAGAACCGCGCCCAACTTTGTCCGATCAAGCTTTGCTAGAAGCTTTCGCCCAGGCAGCACTGCCTTCAACGCCATATGCCTATGCTGTGGATGTCACGGGGGAAGACACTCTCGGCTTGATCGAGGCTGACCCGATGGCCGGGCGCCCGCTGCCGCAAGTGCTGCCGGACCGCGATTGGGTCCGGCTGCAGAATATCTGTGGCGAGTAAACCGATTACTTGGTGCCGAACATCCGGTCGCCGGCATCGCCCAACCCAGGCATGATATACCCTTTTGAGTTCAACTCGCGATCCAGCGACGCCGTGACGATGTTCACGTCAGGATGCGCCTCTTTCATGCGGGCGACGCCTTCGGGCGCGGCCAGCAGGCAGAGGAAACGGATATCGGTCGCCCCGGCTTCTTTCAGCAAATCAATCGCCGCGGCCGAGCTGTTGCCGGTTGCCAGCATCGGATCAACCGCGATGACCAGACGATCCTTCAGACCTTCGGGCGCTTTGAAGTAATACTGAACGGGTTTCAGGGTTTTTTCGTCGCGGTACAGCCCGACAAAGCCTACGCGCGCTGATGGGACCAGTTCCAGCACCCCGTCCAGCATTCCGTTGCCTGCACGCAGGATCGACACCAGAGCCAGTTTTTTACCGGCCAGAATGGGGGCGTCCATTTCCTCCATTGGGGTTTCGATGTGCCGGGTGGTCAGCTTCAGCTCACGCGTGACCTCATAGGCCAACAGCAGCGTAATCTCGCGCAACAGCTGGCGGAACACGGCGGTCGAGGTGCCCTTGTCCCGCATGAGCGTCAGTTTGTGCTGCACCAGCGGGTGGTCAACGACGGTCAGGTGTTCGCTCATGTTCTCTCCAGTCTTTTCTTGACCCGTTCGCGGGTATCATCATCGCAGAAGGCCGCGTTCAGGGCTGTGTCGTTCAGGGCCGCAAAATCCTCGGCGTCCCAGCCAAAGGCCTGATGCAGCATCTCATATTCGCGCCGCATGGTGGTATGGAAAAACGGCGGATCGTCGGTGGAAACTGTGACGTTCACGCCCTGATCGCGCAACCGGGCAATAGGATGTGCCGCAAAATCGGGGAACAGGCCCAGAACCACGTTGGAACCGGGGCAGACTTCAAGTGTGACTTCGCGGTCGACAAGTTCCCGGATCAGATCGTCGTCCTCGATGGCCCGCACGCCGTGGCCGACCCGTTCGACACCGAGGTCCCGAACAGCATCGCGTACGCTTTCGGGGCCGCCGAACTCTCCGGCATGGGTGGTCAGGCGCAACCCAGCTTCGCGGGCGCAGTCAAAGGCCCATTTGTAATCGCCCTGCGTCCCGACGCCCTCATTACCGCCCATGCCAAACCCGGTGATCCATTCGCCGGCGGTTTCTGCTGCGCAATAGGCGCTTTGTTTCGCCTGTTCGGGTCCGAAATGCCGGACGCACGTGACAACGCCGCGCAGGGTAATATCGAACTTGCGCTCGGCCTCGTCCGCCGCGTCCTGAATGGCGTTCAGATAGTCACGCCAGGCGTGCACATCCCCGCCGCCGCAGAAATCAGGGCTGAGGAAGGTTTCCGAGTAGACTACCCCATTCGCAGCACTTTCCTCCAGAATGGCCAAGGTCAGGCGACGGAAATCCTCGGGTGATTTAAGCACCTCGCAGGCGGCCTCGTAGACACTGAGAAAGTGGGCGAAGTCGCGGAAGTCATAACTTCCGTCTGATTTAAAGATACCGCTCAGGTCTATGCGCTTTTCATGCGCAAGCTGACGGATGAATTCAGGCGGTGCTGCCCCTTCATGGTGCAGGTGCAACTCGATTTTGGGTAGGTCTGCGACGGTCATAGAAAACTCTTCCCCGGCCCTTGTGCCGGAATGTTGAGATGGTGTGCGATACTTGCCGCGACATCGGCAAAATCGACGGCCCCGATTTGGCCCGTGCCCTGCCCCGCGATCAGAACGGGCGCCTGTTCGCGCGTGTGGTCGGTTCCGATCCAACTGGGGTCATTGCCGTGATCGGCGGTCAAAAGCATAAGATCGCCCGGGCGCAGCTTGTTCAGAATCAAACCGATCTCGCGGTCGAACCATTCCAAGGCGCGGGCATAGCCGCTGATATCACGGCGGTGGCCATAGAGGCTGTCGAATTCAACAAAATTGGCGAAGGTCAGGCTGCCTTCTTCGGCCTGATCGACCAAATCGGACAAGTGGCCCATCAACTCGGCATCCGACCCTTTGCGTAGCGTGTCGATCCCTTGCATCGAGAAGATGTCACCGATCTTGCCCACCGCATGGACGCGGCGTCCCGCATCCTGCACCCAATTGGTCAAAACCGGCGCCGGCGGTAGGATAGCAAAATCCTTTCGGTTGGTGGTGCGGGTAAAGCCCTGATCGGGTGAGCCTATGAATGGTCGCGCGATCACCCGCCCCACTTTCATCTCATGCAACCGCGGGGCAAGCGCCTTGCACATGTCCAGCAGGCGGTCGAGGCCAAAGCTCTCTTCATGTGCCGCGATCTGGAACACGCTGTCGGCGGAAGTGTAGCAGATTGGCCAACCGGTCCGCATATGCTCGGCCCCCAATTCGGCGATAATGGTCGTGCCCGAGGCGTGACAATCACCCAGAATTCCGTCTGTTCCAGCCGCCTGGGCCGCAGCCTGGCTTAAGTCGGCGGGGAAGGTTGGCGTGGTATCCGGGAAATAATGCCAATCCCACGGCACAGGCAGACCGGCCAGCTCCCAGTGGCCCGAAGGCGTATCCTTGCCCAGTGAATGCTCTCTCGCGCACCCCCAGCGCCCAGACGGATCTAATTCCAACCCTGGTGTTTCCGACCCCGATGCCAACCGCGTTGCCGCCCCCAATCCAAGCGCATCTAAGTTTGGCAGGTGCAGCGGGCCTGAGCGCCCGTCTTCAGCCTGCCCTTCGGCGCAGGCCTGTGAAATATGGGCCAGGGTGTTTGCACCCGTGTCCGACACATCGCCATTAAAGAACCGATCAGCATCCGGCGCGCCGCCGATGCCAACCGAATCCATCACCACAAGAAACGCGCGGGTCACGGCGTAATCCTTTCGTGGACAAGAGTGGGCTCTGCCGGGGCATCGGCACCTATCGTGATCGCGCTGAGAACGCTCTGGGCGGCCCGCCACGCGGCATCCTCCCG
Organism: Ruegeria atlantica; assembly: GCF_947495585.1. Classification (GTDB taxonomy): domain Bacteria; phylum Pseudomonadota; class Alphaproteobacteria; order Rhodobacterales; family Rhodobacteraceae; genus Ruegeria; species Ruegeria atlantica_G. The sequence continues at coordinate 107,143 of NZ_CANLZK010000014.1, forward strand.
CGAAGCGTGGATTACCGCCAAAGGCGCGCCCTTCTCGACTTTGTCGCCCAGCCGGACGATGTCAGACAAACCCACGGCCGGGTTGATGACGTCGTCTTCAACCTGCCGTCCGCCGCCCAGTGCAACAACTGTCAGGCCCAGCGCCTCACCGTTAATCGCTTTGATGTGTCCGTTGGTCGGTGCCGGAACCTCAAGGATCACGCTGGCCTCTGGCAAGTACCGGGACCAGTTTTCAACAAACTGCAGCGGCGCGCCTACGGCTGCCATCATACGCCCAAAGCGTTCCGCCACGCGACCGTCGCGGATGACATCCGTGATCTTGTCGCGCCCTTCTTCGGCGGTTGCGAACATCCCGGCATCCGCCAGCAGAACCCCGCCCAACTCGGCCGAGATTTCGGCCAGCGGGGCATAGGGGTCTTGCGTCATGACCTTCATCACCTCGGCCACTTCCAACGCATTGCCCAGCGCAGGCGCTAAAGGTTGGTGCATATCGGTGATGACCGCCGAGGTCCGGCAACCTGCTGCATTCGCAGTTTCCGACAAGGCCCGCGCCAGTTTGCGCGCATCATCCATCGTCTTCATGAACGCACCGCTGCCGACCTTGACGTCCAGCACCAAAGCCTCGGGGCTGGCAGCCAGTTTCTTGGACAGGATCGACGCTGTGATCAGGTCCAGACTTTCAACGGTCGCCGTCACATCACGGATCGCATAAAGGCGTTTGTCTGCCGGGGCGATCTGCCCCGTGGCCCCGACAATGGCCGCGCCGGTTTCGCGCAAAATCTGCGTCAGGCGGTCCTGACCGATCTGGGTGCTGACACCAGGAATGGCCTCAAGCTTGTCCAGGGTGCCGCCAGTATGACCCAGACCCCGCCCCGAGATCATAGGGACATAAGCCCCCATCTCAGCCAGTGCAGGGGCGAGCACGAGGCTTACGCTGTCTCCCACCCCACCGGTCGAGTGTTTGTCAATTACCGGGCCATCGAAATCCCAGCTGAGCACATCACCGCTGTCGCGCATTGCGATCGTCAGATCGGCGCGCCCTTTGGTACCCAATCCGCCCATGCAGACGGCCATGGCAAAAGCGCCCGCTTGAGCGTCGCTGACACCACCATCGGCCAAACCTTGCGCGAACCAGTTTAGCTCATCTCCGGTCGGCACTTCATTCCGGCGCAGTTTTGCAATGATCGAACGGGCGTCCATGGGGTCACACGTCCTCCATGTGCGAGGCGTCGAAAGCGCCCGGCAGCAATTGTCCAATCGTGGTTACAAACTCGGCGCCATCCATGGTCGCCAACGTCACCTTGACGTCCCGCTTGCCAAATTCGGCCAACTTTTGCCGGCAACCGCCACACGGCGGAACCGGTTGCGGACTTGAGGCAACAACATAGACCTCGGACAGTTCCTGTTCGCCCGCAGCGACCATCGCGGCAATAGCTCCGGCCTCGGCACAGGTGCCCTCGGGATACGCCACATTTTCCACGTTACAGCCGGAATAGACCTCACCGCTGGCTGACCGGAGTGCAGCTCCAACTTTGAAGTTGGAATAAGGCGCATAGGCTTTTTCCCGGACAGACAGTGCTGCATCTTTCAAAGTCATGGCGATTCCCCATTTTTGATCAACTGGTCAGAAAATCACACCCTAAAGGAAACTGCCCGGGGAGTTGAACCCCCGAGTACAAGATTCCCAGGCAAATTCTCACCTAGCCCAGATCGGTATTGAAGACCCCCGGAAGGGTGACTTCAAGCAATTCGACATCATCAGAAGGTTCGGACAGTTTGGTGCGCATACCGGGCGGGATCACGAACGCATCCCCTTGTTCCAGACGGTAGGGGTCGCGCCCTTCACCTTCCAAAGTTACCTCGCCCGTCATGACGAAGGTAAAATGGATATCCGTGTCATGCGTCGCCCAGACCGGTTCACCCTGCCCTTTTCGTACGACCTGAACGCCTGCAACACCCTTGGTATTCTCGGCAATCGTCGTGTCGCGACAGATATATCCTGGCAGGCGAAATGGTCCCCACTCTGAATTCTCGGCTTTGTTATAAACAAAACGCTGCCCTTGCCATTCGCGGTCCGGGCGGAAATTCGGCGTAGGCAGGTCCATCTCGTGGTCGATTTCTGTGACATGTTCGGCGGGAACACCGATTTCGATCACCTGAACATTATCCGAGGCTTCAAGAACGCGGTGGCGGATTTCTGGGGGTTGGATAAAGCAATCCCCAGCTGTCAGGCGCATTTTGTCGCCCTGATCCTCGTACACGACGTCGACCCAACCATGGATGCAGAAAATCAGTTGAAACCCGACCTTGTGGAAATGCACCATATCCGGCACCGGCCCCCCATCGGGGATACGGATATGGCTGGCGATGATCGACCCACCCAGCCGATCTGGCACCAGATCGCGGTAATGCATCCCCGCCCGCCCGATGATCCAGGGTGCCTGATCCTTGAGCCTGCGAACCACAAAGGAATGCACCGTTTCAGGCATCACCATCGGCGGGTTCAGTTCATCAATCTCAACCCGTGTACCATTTGGCGCGACCAGAGTCCGCTGTCCGCCCGCAAAACCGTCAGGATCGTCTGTCAGGATGCGGATCGTGCCTGCCGCTTCAGGCGCGTCCCTCTCAACCCGAAGGCGCAACCCGTGGCCTGAAAACACGGCAACACTCGGATCGTCAGCGGGATAGATCATATCCATCCTCATTCCGAGGGTCTTTGTGAAAAACGGGATATCGTCGCGCAGTTCGCTGGTGGGCAGTCGGATTTCAGCGCGCGTCTGGCTGTTGTTCAAGGTCGAGGTCATTCAGCGTCTCTTCGGCATCGGATTTTGGCCATCCGATCAGAACAGAGGCCAAAATGCCAATCGAAAAGAACATCTCAAGCGTTTCTTCCAGCACAAAGAGCCGCACCGTCATAAGTGTGGACAGATCTGCCTGGTAAATTCCGGAAAATTCCTCGAGCAGCTGAGCGGTTACCGCCAGCAATCCCGCCAGCACGAAAATTACGAAAAAAGGCGCCCGTCGCTTTGCCGCCCGCCATGCCGTCGGGGCTCCGTGCCAAAGGGCACCTCCGATCACGATGACGGCCAGAACAATCCGGACCGACGTCATATCAAGCACACTGTCCAAACCGTTAAGGACCCAATATGGCAGGCTGTCGACTGGATAGATTTCCGCCTCAAGCTCTCTTTCCGCCAGCAACAGACAGACCAGCGCAATATAAAGACGGGTGATGCCCGGATAGCGCCAGAGCGCGGCCAGACCTGAGGCAAAAAGCGCTGCGGCCGAGATCGTTTCGAACAATCCCCCCTCTTCGTTCAGAGCAAGGGCTTGAACCGGCCAGATACTGACGGCGGCAAGGATAAGGATGGCGATCAGCAAAACCGATACGTAAGCGGCGCGATCCGGACCAACCACAACTTGTTCCGCCGGGAAGGCAGTCCCGGCCTGAATTTCGTCTTTATAGCTCATTTATGGCTTTCAGTGCTCGACAGGTCTAAGTTGGCTCCAAAGTTGCCCGAATGTAAAAGCAATGCGACGCTTTTCAACGGGATGTCGGTGAACTTTAGCGAAACTGTTGCAAAATGACGTAGCGTAGCCAAAGCCGGGGAAATAGTTTAACACTAAATCAAATTTTCTGAGGAGTTGAGTCGCCGATGTCGGACACACCCAGCCTGCGGCAGGCCGCGCTTGAATATCACGCCCATCCAAAGCCCGGTAAGCTTGAAATCAAAGCGACAAAACCGATGGCGAACGGCCGCGATCTGGCACGCGCCTATTCGCCCGGTGTGGCAGAGGCCAGCCTGGAAATCAAAGCGGATCCTGCCAACGCCGAGCTGTATACCGCACGCGGGAACCTGGTAGCTGTCGTCTCAAACGGGACAGCTGTTCTGGGGCTGGGAAACATCGGCGCACTTGCATCCAAACCGGTGATGGAAGGCAAGGCCGTCTTGTTCAAGAAATTCGCCGGGATCGATTGCTTTGACATCGAGCTCGATCAACCCGACCCCGAGAAACTGGCGGATATCGTTTGCGCATTGGAACCGACCTTTGGCGCGATCAACCTTGAAGACATCAAGGCGCCGGACTGTTTTATTGTCGAAAAGCTGTGCCGGGAACGGATGAACATCCCGGTCTTTCACGACGACCAGCACGGCACCGCGATTGTCGTGGGTGCCGCGGCCAAGAATGCGCTGCACGTCGCCGGCAAAAATTTTGAAGACGTCAAAGTGGTCTCAACCGGTGGCGGCGCGGCGGGAATTGCCTGCCTGATGATGCTGGTCAAACTGGGCGTCAAACGCGAGAATATCTGGCTGTGCGACATTCACGGGCTTGTCTATGAAGGCCGTGAAGAGGACATGAACCCGCACAAGGATCAATTCGCACAAAAAACGGATTTGCGCACGCTGGACGATGTAATCGGCGATGCAGACCTGTTCCTTGGCCTTAGCGGGCCGAACGTCCTGAAGCCCGAGATGGTTGAGAAGATGGCCAAGCGCCCGATCATCTTCGCGCTGGCCAATCCAAGCCCGGAAATTTTGCCACAAGCCGCACGCGAAGTCGCGCCGGACGCGATCATTGCCACCGGCCGCAGCGACTTTCCCAATCAGGTCAACAACGTGCTGTGTTTCCCCTTCATCTTCCGGGGCGCGCTGGATGTGGGTGCGACCGAAATCAACGACGAAATGCAGATCGCCTGTGTGGACGGGATCGCCGAGATGGCACGCGCCACGACCAGCGCCGAGGCGGCTGCGGCCTACAAAGGTGAGCAACTGACATTTGGCCCCGATTATCTGATCCCCAAACCCTTTGACCCGCGCCTTGTCGGCGTCGTGTCCTCGGCCGTTGCCAAAGCCGCGATGGAAAGCGGTGTGGCCAAGCGCCCGATCGACGACTTCGAGGCATACAAAGAACGGTTGAATCAGTCTGTCTTCAAGTCTGCCCTGCTGATGCGCCCGGTCTTTGAGGCCGCGGCCGTGGCCTCGCGCCGGATCGTATTTGCCGAGGGCGAGGACGAGCGTGTTCTGCGCGCAGCTCAGGCTATTCTTGAGGAAACAACCGAAACCCCAATCCTGATCGGCCGCCCCGAAGTGATCAATGCACGATGCGAACGGTTGGGGCTGACGGTCCGTCCCGGCAAAGACTTCCAGATTGTAAACCCGCAAGACGACCCGCGATATTACGACTACTGGAACTCGTATCACGAGATCATGCAACGCCGCGGTGTCACGCCGGACCTGGCAAAGGCGATCATGCGGACGAACAACACCGCCATTGCGGCCATCATGGTGCAACGTGGTGAGGCAGACAGCATGATCTGCGGCACCTTTGGCGAGTATCGTTGGCACCTCAACTACGTCGAACAGGTTCTGGGCGATGTCGATCTGCACCCGCATGGCGCGCTGTCGCTGATGATCCTCGAGGACGGACCGCTGTTCATTGCCGATACCCATGTTCGGCAGCTACCAACCCCCGAAGAGCTGGCCGAGTCGACCATTGGCGCCGCGCGTCATGTTCGGCGTTTCGGGATCGAGCCTAAAATCGCCTTCTGTTCTCAGTCGCAGTTTGGCAATCAGGCTGAAGGATCGGGCAAAAGGTTGCGGGCGGCACTGGATATCCTCGACGCCGAGCCGCGCGATTTCACATATGAAGGTGAAATGAATCTGGATCTGGCCCTCGACCCTGACCTGCGTTCGCGGATCTTCCCGAACTCACGCCTGAAAGGAACAGCAAACGTTCTGATCTTTGCCCATGCGGATGCGGCGAGCGGAGTGCGCAATATCCTGAAAATGAAGGCCGATGGCTTGGAGGTCGGCCCGATCCTGATGGGCATGGGCAACAAGGCGCATATCGTGACGCCGTCGATCACAGCGCGCGGATTGCTGAATATGGCGGCGATCGCGGGTACACCCGTAGCGCATTACGGTTAATAAACCTGAGCACAATATTCAGGGCGCCAGTATCGGCGCCCTGTTTGATTCACAGCAGGCAATAATTTGCACGCCAAAATATTCAACTTTGCAAAAGCGCAAAATTGATCCTTAAAAGTCAGCAAAAAGGCGATGATTTGCAAAAATTTGCAGGCCAACCTGCGGATTCTTGCAAATTTTTTGCGATAAAGTGACGCTCCGTCACAGCGCTCGCTTGTGCGGTGCCCCTTGGCCACATAACACATTTCTCAAGGAGATTTAGGAGGAGTTCACCGTGGCATATCAGGACATTTACGAAGGCTGGAAATCGGATCCAGAGGCTTTTTGGATGAACGCTGCAAAGGCAATTGACTGGGTTCAACCGCCGACCAAAGCCCTGTTTGACGACAACGCCCCTTTGTATGAGTGGTTCAGCGATGCCAAAGTGAACACCTGCTGGAACGCGGTCGACCGGCATGTCGAAAATGGTCGCGGCGAACAGGCCGCAATCATCTATGACAGCCCGATCACCCACACCAAGCGCGAGATTTCATATGTCGAACTGCGCAATCGCGTGGCCAATCTGGCCGGGGCATTGCGTGCCAAGGGCGTGGAAAAGGGCGACCGGGTCATCATCTATATGCCAATGATCCCCGAAGCGCTGGAGGCCATGCTCGCTTGCGCCCGTCTGGGGGCCGTGCACTCGGTGGTTTTCGGCGGCTTTGCCAGCAATGAGCTGGCTGTTCGGATCGACGACGCCAAGCCCAAGGCCATCATCGCCGCATCCTGCGGGATGGAACCGGGTCGCGTCGTGCATTACAAACCGCTGCTCGACGGGGCCATCGACATGGCCAACCACAAGCCCGAGTTCTGCGTGGTCTTCCAGCGCGAGCAGGAAGTGGCGCAATTAATTGAAGGGCGCGACTACAACTGGCATGGCTTCCAGTACGGAGTCGAACCGGCGGAATGCGTCCCGGTCGATGGCAATGATCCGGCATACATCCTGTATACTTCCGGCACGACCGGCGCGCCCAAGGGCGTTGTGCGTCCGACCGCAGGCCATTTGGTGGCGCTGAACTGGACGATGAAAAATATCTACGATGTCGATCCGGGCGATGTGTTCTGGGCAGCGTCGGATGTGGGCTGGGTCGTTGGTCACTCCTACATTTGCTATGCTCCATTGATTCACGGCAACACGACGATTGTGTTTGAAGGCAAACCCGTTGGAACGCCCGACGCAGGCACGTTCTGGCGAGTGATTTCCGAGCATAAGGTCAAAAGCTTTTTCACCGCCCCCACCGCCATCCGTGCCGTGAAGCGTGAAGATCCCAAGGGGGAAATGCTGGCGAAGTATGACCTCTCCTCCTTGCGCGCCTTATATCTGGCAGGTGAGCGGGCTGATCCCGATACGATCGAATGGGCGCAGGACGCGCTGAAGGTGCCGGTGATCGATCATTGGTGGCAGACCGAAACCGGATGGACCATCGCCGGCAACCCACTGGGAATCGAGGAACTGCCGGTCAAGCTGGGTTCACCCGCCAAACCGATGCCGGGCTATGACGTGCAGATATTGGACGAAGGCGGTCATCCGATGAAGCCCGGTGAGCTGGGCGCAATTGCGATCAAGCTTCCCCTGCCCCCGGGCACCTTGCCAACGCTGTGGAATGCCGAGGATCGGTTCAAAATTTCATACCTGAACCAATTCCCCGGTTATTACGAGACCGGCGATGCAGGCATGGTCGACGAGGATGGCTACCTTTACATCATGGCGCGCACTGATGACGTGATCAACGTCGCTGGCCACCGCTTGTCGACCGGCGGGATGGAAGAGGTTCTGGCCGCCCACCCCGACGTGGCCGAATGTGCAGTGATCGGTGTGACCGACCAGTTGAAAGGTCAAATGCCAGTAGGGTTCCTTTGCCTGAATGCAGGCTGTGACCGCGACCATGGCGAGGTGGTTCAAGACGTCGTCAAATTGGTGCGCGAAAAGATCGGGCCGGTCGCTGCGTTCAAACTAGCCGTGGTGGTAGACCGCCTTCCCAAGACCCGCTCGGGCAAGATCCTGCGTGGAACGATGGTGTCGATTGCGGACAGCAAGGACTACAAGATGCCAGCCACCATCGATGATCCTGCTATTCTGGACGAGATCACCGACGCGTTAAAAACCCTTGGCTACGCTCAGTAGCAGGCATGCGGGCGACGATCCGTCGCCCGCGTGTCTTTCTCTTGCAACCTGAAACAAGCCCCCTACTGTCATTCCAAGACAGCGAGGGCCCATGACACAAACCGATATCTGGCGTCTGAACGCCACCGACCTGACCGCCTTGACCCGCAACGGTGAGTTGAGCGCGTTGGAGGTCACTCAGAATGCAGTCGACCGAATGCATCAGACCAACCCAGACCTGAACGCGGTGGTCGAAGACCTGAGCACCGAGGCGTTGGAGCGTGCGCGTGAACTGGATGCGGCCGTGGCAGGCGGTGCACCCGCGGGGCCGTTGCATGGCGTTCCCGTCACTATCAAAATTAACGTCGATCAAAAGGGGCGTGCGACCTCGAACGGTGTTGTTGCCCTGAAAGACGTAATCGCGCCCGACGATGCGCCCGTTGTTCGCAATCTGCAGAATGCCGGAGCCATCGTGATCGGACGGACGAACACGCCCGAATTCTCATTCCGCGCCGATACAGACAACCCACTGCATGGCCGGACACACAACCCTTGGGGCCGCCATATCTCGCCTGGTGGGTCTTCGGGCGGGGCCGGTGCGGGCGTGATGGCTGGGATCGGCGCGCTCGCGCATGGCAACGACATCGGCGGCAGTCTGCGGTTTCCCGCAGCGGCCAATGGCGCGGTCACGGTTAAACCCGGATTGGGGCGTGTCCCTGCGTGGAACCCGAGCCAACAGGTCGAACGCGGAATTCTGGCACAATCCATGTCGGTGCAGGGGCTAATCACCCGCTCTGCCGCCGACTTGCATCTGTCCATGCCCAGCCTGATCGCCGCCGACCCCCGCGATCCATTTCACGTTTCAATTCCGTGGCGCGGGGAAGCCATGGATGATCCGATCAAAGTGGCCTTCACCAAAAACACCTTCGGCTATGCGCTACACCCCGAGGTCGACAAGGCGCTGAACACGGCCCGCGATGCGCTGGTCGACGCCGGTTATCTGGTGGAGGAGATCGACCCGCCCGATGTATTCGAGTGTGGTCGGTCAGGGTATCGCGCCTTGATGGGCGAAGTCCTGACATTGATGCAAAACGACATCAAGGCGGCAGGATCTGAAACCATCCGCGAGATCTTTGACGTCTATTTTCAGGAATTCCCGCCCATAGTTGAAACCGACCTGATCCGAATGCTGGCCAAGCGCACCCACTTTGCCCGTGAATGGTCGTTGTTTATGGAAGACTACGCATTGGTCTTGTCGCCCTTCCTGCCGCAACCATTCTTCAAACCGGATCGGGACACCGAAGGTGCCGAAGGGGTGCACGAGGTACTTGGATGCGCCGTTTATTCCTATGCGATGAACTTCCTTGGCCTGCCCGCCGCTTGCGTTCCGTCCCGGCTGGCGGATTTGCCCAGCGGCCCGCAGCCGATCAATGTCCAGATCGCTGCCCGCCGCTGGCGTGAAGATATGGCCGTGGATGCCGCCGCCGCAATTGAGGCGCGCGTCGGTCAAATGTGCTTGCCCTTGTGGGAGAAGATGGACACGTAGTGCGACCCAAAACGAAAATAGACCCCGGGGTTTTGTGCCCGGGGTCCGCTTACTAAAATAAGCCCAGATATCATTAACGAGCGTAGCACCACCTACCCTCGCCAGCGCGTAAACTGCGCAATCGTTCGAAAACGTCGTTTGGTGGCCACTCACTCCCACCTAGACGTGTTCTCCGGGCAAGATCAGATTAGCGGAAAGTTAATGAAGCTCATGTGAACTGCTTCACACAACTTCTAAAAAATTCGTAAGTCCCAAAATTTAGGTGAATTGCTCGGATATCAGGCGCTCTTCCAACCCATGCCCAGGGTCGAACAAAATGCGGTGCTGGATTGCAGGTTCAGAGCGGATCTCGACCCAGTCGATATCAGGGAATGAAACCGAATCTGCATCGGCCATGACCGGGCGTTTGTCCGCATCCAGCACATCGAAACGCACCTTGGCGATCTTGGGCAACAGCGCACCGCGCCACCGACGCGGCCTGAATGCAGCAATAGCCGTCAGGGCAAGAACATCTGATCCAATTGGCAGAATCGGGCCGTGAGCCGAGTAGTTATAGGCGGTCGATCCGGCAGGCGTGGACAGCAACGCGCCATCACAGACCAGTTCATCCATGCGAACACGGCCATCGACACTTATCCTGAGGCGCGCGGCTTGTGGCCCTGCGCGCAGCAGCGACACCTCGTTGATCGCCAGTGCTTCGTGCAACTTACCTGACTGATCCATCGCACGCATGGCCAGTGGGTTGATGACTTCTTCCTCGGCTTCGCCCAGACGGGCCATAAGGTCGGCTTCGTGGAACTCGTTCATCAGAAAGCCGATTGTTCCTCGGTTCATGCCATAAACCGGCGTATCCAGGTGCTGCATGCTGTGCAGCGTATGGAGCATGAACCCGTCACCGCCCAGTGCAACGACAACATCGGCATCCCGCGGTGCCGCGTTTCCATAACGTTTCACCAGCACGTCGCGGGCTGTTTGGGCCACTTTGACGTCGCTGGCGAGGAAAGCGATTCTCTGGATCATTTGTTGCGGTTTCCGGTCTTGCACATTTGGTTCCGAAACAACCATACCTTTCCCCGATAAGCCAGACTTGACGCCACAGCGGGCCAATTCGTCGCTTTAAAGCTTTTGCGCATGTGCCGTTTCCGATAGGAAATCCGCAAGATTCTTACCCAGCCATGTGGAGCCCCCATGAACGCCAATCTCCGTGATACCGGATTTTTCACCCAGTCCCTGTCTGACCGTGATCCCGAGCTGTTCGGCTCGATCACATCCGAGCTGGGTCGTCAGC
>NZ_CANLZK010000015.1:0-108995 GCF_947495585.1 Ruegeria atlantica
GGCAAGCCTCCTGCGGTGACCTATTGGCAGAGAATTGAAACTACAAACCCCAGTCAGCAGGTCCAAAGAGTAACTCAATTCACGCCAGAACTTACCTAGCAATTGGGGAGTAACTCAGTATGCTCAAACGCCTATTTGTGCAACAAAGCCACCGGCACGTGTGCCCAGCTTAGGCGTTTGAATGTCATGAGTAGCACGATAAGTCAGCTTTGGACTCGGAGCATACATTCACGAAACTTCGCTCGCCATCTGAATTGCGGCCAAAGCTGTTTTGCGCACAAGTAGCGTGATCACTAGCTCAACAGTCATTAACTACACTCCATTTTTGGTTGAACAACTTTGGTCGGTCCGAATTCATAAGACAGTTTGGAGAATTTTTGCTAGTCTATCTTATTGTCACTGCACTCGACTTTGCGTGGAGGCGTTGGTCTTTTGAAGATTTCAAATTTAGCGGCAGCGGTCATTTTGAGTACATTCTGTCCGCTTAGTCCGGATAGTGTTGCGGCGCAATCCGCAGAAGAGGTTGAGACGGGCAACCGGTTAGCGGCGGTGTTGCGAGCCGGCCGAAGTGTGGTGTCAAACAGCCAGGAACTAATCAACGATCCAACCGTCACTGATAAAGGTCTATCCGGTGACGTATTTTACGAGAAAGTTATTCAGGCCTACTTGGAGGCTAACGGCGAACCACCACTACGTGATGGGCTGGACCCACTGGAACGAAAGCTTACAGAAACGCAACTGGACGCTATGGTCACGGTAATCGACGCAAACCAAGAGATAATAAATGCCGAGGGAGTGGCATTCAAAGGATTTATTCCAGCGGTTTTTGCGCGGTTGGTAAATGAACAGTTCGCTGATGAAATTGGCACGTCTGCCATGGTAAAGGTAACTGCGCCTTCGGAACTTGTCCGCAATCGCATGGCCCGTCCGGATACTTGGGAAAACTCGGTCATAGAGGAAAAGTTCAAGGACTCATCTTGGACCGAAGGGCAGCCATTTTTCGAAGAAACTAGCGTTTCAGGAACACCCGCTTTCCGTATGCTGATCCCAGAATACTACTCTGAGTCCTGTCTTTCATGCCACGGATCGCCAGCGGGTGAAACGGATGTGACCGGTTTCCCAAAGGAAGGTGGGCAACTTGGTGATCTGGCGGGTGCAATTAGCATAACCCTTTTTAGATGAAACAAGAATCTGGTGTGAGTAACAATTGGCGGTGGGTGTCCGAAAATACTATTCCGGTGCGCATAGGATCACTGTCGGCGCTATTGTTAGCTGCTTTGGTCGTGAGCACCATCGTGATGGTCTACGATCTGGCGCGCAACCAAGCCCGCATTGAAGACGCAAATACTGAGTTTCACCGGCTGGAAGTCGCAGGCCAGGCAGATCGTCAATTTGGAGAGATGAGGTATTGGCTGACGGATCTTTCTGTCAGCTTACTGACCCTTTCTGAGCGGCGAGCCAACGAAGCAAGTACAAAGCTCAACAGCAGCCTCGAACAGCTCTCCGATTTTGCACCCGAGTCCGCAACCAGCGTACAAGAGCAGGCAAACTCCTATTACGAAACTTCCATGCAAGCAGCCGATGCTTACACCGACGGCAACAGAGTGCTGGGAAATACTTTACTTGCACAGGCCCGAGTGGCCAGTGATGCCGTCGACAAGACGCTGACGCAATTGGTCGATGACCTATCTGAAAGCGCCGACCGAACCAGAAATGAAGCAACGGTTGCCGCGAAGGCAGCGATGAATCGAGCGATCATTGCATGTGTTGTCATTGTGATATTGGGAGCGCTTCTTACGTGGCGTGCTCTGAGGTCAATCGTTGTGCCACTGCATGCAATCAACATTGCGATTTCAGGCCTGATCCGAGGTGAACGGGATGTCGCCCTGCCGCCCGAAGGCCCTGATGAGCTGGGCCGGATGTCCCAAGCGCTAAGGGCCCTTCGCGACAGCCAGGACAAACGGCGCGAACTAGAAGAAGAAGCGTGTGCGCAACGCAATACAATCCTCACCGCGATTGAAACAATCCCAGACGGATTTGCGCTGTTCGACAACGAAGATCAACTCATACTCTTCAATGACCGGTTCCGCAGCATTTTCGCACATGTGGACGACATACTTGTGCCGGGCACGCGGTTCGAGGACATCTTGCGGCTGCAACTGGAACGAAAATCGGTTGATACCAATGGTGTGCCTGACGAAGAGTGGGTTAGCAGCCGGCTTGCACGACATCGCAGACCTGACGGGGATCGCCAAGAAGTCTTACTGGGTGGCGCATGGATTCAGGTGTCGAAACGCCAGACACCCGACGGGGGCACGGTCGCCGTTTATAGCGATATTTCTGACCTTAAATCCAAACAGGAACAACTTGAAGAAGCCAACGCGCATGCGGTCGCTGCCAGCTCTGCAAAAAGCCAGTTCCTGGCTTCCATGAGCCACGAGTTGCGTACGCCGTTGAACGCGATCATCGGTTATAGCGAAATGCTGTCCGAAGATGCGCAGGACATGGGATTCGAGACTGCGACGGATGATCTGGAGAAGATCATGGCATCCGGGCGACATCTGCTCTCGCTCATCAATGACGTTCTTGACCTGTCCAAGATCGAAGCGGGCAAAATGGAAATGTACCCGGAACGCTTCGCGCTCCGACCCTTGTTGGACGAAGTCGCTTCAACGGTGGTTCCCTTGGTGAGCAAGAATAGAAATGAACTGGTTCTCTCTTGTGATCTCGCAGACTCTGACGAGATCGAAACCGATAAAACAAAGCTCCGGCAGAACCTTTTCAACCTGTTGTCCAACGCGGCGAAGTTTACCGAAGGTGGTAAGATTGAACTTCTCGTCTCTAGACTTCGGAAAAATGATACGGATTTCTTTCGATTTACAGTGCGAGATGAAGGCATCGGAATGACGCCGGAGCAACGCGACAAGCTGTTCCAGGCGTTCGTACAAGCTGACCAGTCTACTACGCGGAATTTCGGAGGCACCGGGCTCGGGCTCGCCATTGCGCAGGAATTTACGCGTATGATGGGCGGGCACATCACAGTCGATAGCAAAGAGGGTGTTGGATCGACCTTCTCTTTTGAAATTCCGGCGCGCTATGCTGCTGTGTCCACCTTGGTTGACGATCACAGTGAAGCGTCACCGGACACTGCTTTAGGCCGCGTTCTGATCGTGGATGATGAAGAAGACGCACGAAACGTGGTTGCACAAATCGTACGCGAGGAAGGGTATGATGTCTTGATGGCATCAAACGCGGAGGCGGGCATGGAAATGGCACGCGCGCAAAAGCCTGACGTCATTCTACTGGACGTTATTATGCCCGAACGCGACGGCTGGTCTATGTTGAAAGAACTCAAGGCAGACTCGAAGCTGTGCGAGACACCCGTCGTCTTGGCCACAATTGTCGCGGATCGCGACATGGGCCTTGCTTTTGGAGCGATCGAGCACCTGATCAAGCCGATTGATCCAGCTCGGCTGATCGCAACGCTAGATTCAATCGCCTCGGGTCGCGACAAAGACGTGCTGATCGTTGACGACGATATGTCAACGCGGAACCTGTTTCGCCGTATTTTGACGCGCAATGGTTGGACAGTGCGCGAGGCGGCAGACGGTCACGGCGCGCTCAGCCAGTTGAAATCCAAAAGGCCGACTCTGATGGTATTGGACATTATGATGCCGAATGTGGACGGTTTCGATGTTCTCAAAACGGTTCGCACAACTGATGGGCTTGCAGATTTGCCGGTTATCGTAGCCACGTCTAAGGACCTGACGCGGGACGAGCTGGATTGGTTGAAAGCCCATTCAGATGAGGTCATCCGCAAAGGAGATACCGGTCGAGGTGATCTGATCGCGGCACTGAAACGTCAGTTACAGGACTATTCATAAGTCGGAAAGTTTAAGGCGATGGCAAAGATACTTATTGTGGAAGACAACGATATGAACCTCGACATGCTGTCGCGCCGGCTGCAGAGAAAAGGATACGAAACCGTATCGGCCCGCGATGGTCAGGCTGGCGTCGAACAAGCCCTATCGGATAAACCAGATTTGATTTTAATGGACATGAGCCTGCCAGTAATCGACGGTTGGGAGGCGACAAGACAAATAAAAGCAAACCCAGACACAAAAGCTATCCCAGTTGTCGCTTTGACTGCCCATGCGATGCAGAGTGATCGCGACAAAGCCATGGAGGCAGGTTGCGACGAATTCTATACCAAACCGATCGAACTGCCTGGGTTGCTGGAAATTATTAAAAAACTGCTGAACGGGTAGCGCAGCATGGTTTCAGAGACCCGGAAAGACAAGTTGGCACTAGCCACCCGCATTTCCCAGAACCTCAATGGGCCGTCAGAAGCGATCGTAGGGTTTCATAACCTGCTGACCGAGGAAGTGCGCAGAACAGGGCCAACGGCTGCGCTGGAGGATTTGCAAAAGATTGGCGTCGCCGCCAGTAGCCTTACTCAGATGGTCGAAATGTTGGGGAAAGGTGCGCACCAAATCTCGGCCGACAAAGACGCTCAGGCAAAATTGCGGCATGATTTACGCTCACCGATCAATGCGATCATTGGTTATTCCGAAATGGTACTGGATGATTTCGAGACAGATCTGGAACCTTCCGCCCGCAGGGACATAAACGCGATCCTGAACGAAGCGCGTAAGCTGGCGCTACAGATTGACAGCACAATCAGTGATGATGATATTCAGAATAGCGCTGAGGAAAGTGACCGAGATCAGAAAATTGCAGCTAGTCTTGAACGCAGCTTAGCCACACCAGACGACGGTCGCGAAATCCTGACTGGTCACATATTGGTGATTGATGACGAGGCGGCCAATCGGGAAATCCTGACCCGATTGCTGGAACGGCGAGGACACAGTGTTCGGTCGGTCGGGTCGGCTAAGGAAACTTACGAGTCACTGAAGCGCGAAGAGTTTGACCTTGTTCTGTTGGACATTCTCATGCCAGAGGTGAATGGGATCGATGTCCTCGAAAGAATTAAAAAAGATCCGTCTTGGCGCGAAATACCCGTGGTCATGGTTTCAGGTCTGAACGAGACGAACGCTATCGCCAAATGCATCAGTGTCGGCGCTGAGGACTATTTGCCAAAACCTATCGACCCGGTGTTACTGCACGCGCGCGTGGATGCTTGCATGGAACGCAGTCGCTGGCGCGCTAAGGAATTGGCGTTCACAAATGAGATCAAATACGAACGTGACAGGGCAGACAAATTGCTGCACTCGATGCTGCCCGCGCCGGTTATCAAACGACTAAACGATGGCGAGACAAACATCGCTGATCGCTTCGTCGGCGCCACCATAATATTCGCGGATATCGTAGAATTTACACCACTGGTAGCCCGCATGGACGCCGGTGACCTGATCCTGGAATTGTCAAATTTGTTCACTGCATTTGATGACCTGGCCACCCTGCACGGTATCGAAAAGATCAAGACGATTGGAGACGCCTACATGGCGGCATCGGGTATCCCATTGCATCGCAAGGACCACGCACACGCGGCAGTAAGCTTTGCACGTGACATCCTGAGAACGATGTCCGACAGCACAGTTAGTAGCGCGGGTTTGCAAATCCGCATCGGTATCCATTCCGGACCAGTCATTGCTGGTCTGATTGGCCGAAAACGGTCAATTTATGATGTTTGGGGGGAGACCGTGAACCTTGCCAGCCGTCTCGAGGCCACAGGCAGGTCGGGGCACATCCACATCTCTGCCGAAACCAAGGATGCACTGGGTGACCATTTGCCCAACGCGGAAGCGCAAACTCATTTTGTAAAAGGAGTGGGAGAAATAACATCTTACTTCGTATCTTAAGGCTTGTGACACGGTTTTGAGCCCCATCAGTTCGACCGTTTGATAATTTCGAGTTGGAACTTGGCCAAACGGCCCAAATTGCGTTGTCAAAAGTGGATGATTGCGTTCCAGAACTCTAACTGTGCCCGCTTTGGGCTCAGTTTATGCTTGAAGCGTTCTAACGGTCTTGATCTCACCGGTTTGGCAGGTCACACTGACTTTTTAGTTCATCGAAAACACATTGCTGAACCTGGCGCAATCTAACGTCATGCTGATCGGCCTGCGGACTCGGATCGTTTTCTGAGGGAGGCCTGTCCAATTTTTCTTTGCAGGCTACACTCGGGGTAGAGTTTTTCGCCCTACAGGCGGAGGATTCTTGGGGTCATCCGAGCATTGTAATGTGCATTTTAGGTCTTCTTTGTGTCATTTTCCCACAAAATATCAATTAATTTCAATTATTTAAATCCATCTACGGGAAACCCCCAATTCCTGAAGGCAGGGCGATTCGTTAATGTTAAATCATCCAAAGAGTTACTGCGGACAATACCACTTTTCCCCGATGAGGGGCTGGCTACTTACCCCCTCGGCCGGCCCCTCAACCGCCTTCCCAAGTCCCCCTGCCAGCAAATTTCTCCCCTATCCCTGCAATGCCTCCAGGACGAGTGCGGGTAGTTTATGCGTGTCATCGTAGCTCAACCTGTGTGGGATCTCTTCCACCGGAGTTTTTCGGTAGCCTTCCGAAAACAAAAGAAAGGGCACGTTTGCACGGCGCGCAGTTTCGGCATCCACTTCGCTGTCTCCGACATAGAGCCGGGGTCCAGCGTTCGCGACCGCGTTGAAGCTTGCCTCAAGGTGCGCGGGGTCTGGTTTGCGAACGGGTAGTGTGTCGCCGCCAAACACTGTTTCGAAGTGATGCGCCAGATCCAGTGCGTCCAGAATATGACGTGCGGGCGCCTCAGGTTTGTTTGTGCATACGCCCAGAACGCAGCCCAATTCGCGCAGTTGCGTCAGAGCTTGCGGGACGCCTGGGTAAGGGATTGTTTTGTCGCTGGAGGCGGCAGAGTAATGGGCGAGTGTGAGTTCGGTCAATTCGCTATGCTGTTCGATCGGCAGGTCGTGATGGCGGATCATGCGTTCGACCAGTTTTGGCAGGCCGTTGCCCACAAATTGTTTGATCGTGCTTTCCGGCAACGGGGCGATGCCGATATCCAGCAATGTCCGGTTGGCGGCCGCTGCAATGTCCGGAAGACTGTCCACCAGCGTTCCGTCCAGGTCGAACATGATTGTTGCCGTCATCGGTTTCCCCGTCGGTTAATGCGCGTGAGCCAGACCTAACCTGCATAAAATCCTTGCGCAATCACCCCACATCCGCGGTTTCCATCGAATAGGGTTGACATACCTGACTAAATTAATCAGATTAACGGAAAGACCCCCTCAGCCAACCCAGTTCGGGTCAGCCATATTGTTGAAAGCGCGAACAAATTAAGGCCCTTCGCCCGAGAACCTACTGGAGTTGTCCTGATGAATGTGCAGACCCCGAATCCCAGCCAGTCCTATGCGGTGTCCATGCTTCCGGCACATAAGGCCGAAGATCTGACCAAGGGTGGCAACCTGGCCCATATCGAACTGGGCGATCAACTATATACCTTGCGTATCACGCGCGCCGGCAAGTTGATCCTGACAAAATGAGCACAAATTCCTCGCGCGGTGGCGCTGCGGTTGGGCGTCTGTCCGACCTCAGCCCAATCGAAGCCGGTGCTGTGATGTATCTGCGATTGTGGAGCGAAAGTCCCGAGGCCCGTTCGGATGCTGCAAGCGATTTCGAGATCGCTCTTGGTCTGGATCAGGGGCGGGCTGCAATGATGACGCTGGATCGTTTGTGCGGGCTGTGTGCCCATCACGGCCGTCGCCCGTTGGTGCGGCATGGTCTTGGCTGTTCCTGCCTTGGTGCAGATGAAAACTGTTTCGCCCAGATGATTGCTGCCGCCTCGGAAGGAGCGCGTGAAGACGCGATGATGATGGCAACGCTGATCGTTCGACCAGACTTTGCCCCGGCACTGGCGTCACTGTCCGAAGAGATGGGTATGGTGCTGCGTCGGATGACTGCGTCAGTACCCTTGCCGACAACCGGGCACAAAACCCCCTCGGCCGTGCTGCATTAAGCGGCAGGCGGCTTCAAAACCCCGACTCTGGCGAGCCGGGGTTTTGTTGTTTCAGCAGCACCCGCAGCCCGCGTGATGATGATCATGATCGCAAGTCGGGGCAGGGGCAAAGTCACCGACTTCGGACAAAACCTCGCGCAGGGTCCAAAGGATCATGTCGACGTCTTCCGCCTCGATGGTTAAAGGAGGGCGGACTTTCAGGATGTTGTCCTTGGGTCCTTCGCTGCCGATCAGGATGCGGTGATCGCGCATCCGGTTCTTGACGTAACTGCAGATTTCGGTGCCCTCAGATCCGTCTGGATTGATCAGCTCCACACCAAGAAACAAGCCCATGCCGCGCACGTCACCGACACAGGCGAAATCAGCCTCGATCTGACGGAGCCCATCCATCAGCTGCCCACCCACGACACGGGCGTTATCTTGCAGGCCTTCGTCATCGACGATGTCCAGCACCTCTTTTCCGATCCGGCAGGACAGGGTGGAGCCGCCAAAAGTCGAAAAGAACTCGATGCCGTTGTTGAAACTGTCGGCGATGGCTTTGGTCGTGACCAGTACGCCCAGCGGATGGCCGTTTCCGATGGGTTTGCCCATGACAACGATATCCGGAAGCGCTCCCTGGTGTTCAAAGCCGAAATAGTGGTCACCAAGGCGACCGAGACCCGTTTGCACCTCATCGGCAATACAAACCCCGCCAGCAGCACGGATTTTGTCGTAGACGGCTGGCAGATACCCTTTGGGTGGGATGATCTGGCCGCCAACCGAGGGGAAGGTCTCGGCGATGAAACCAGCCAACCCTTGGCCTTTGTCCTGTAGCACGGCAATAGCCGGATCCACGAGATCGGCGAATTTCTTTGCCCGGTCAGGATCGTCGCGCTTGAATGAGCCCCGGTAGTCGTCTGCAACCTCGACCAGTTCGACCCAATCGGCCTGACCAATCCCGCCCGGTTTGTTGAATTTGTAGGCAGAGATCTCCACCGCCGCATTCGTATTGCCGTGGTACCCGTGGTCAGGCGTTACGATGCCTTTGGCCCCGGTATGCGCGCGCGCCAGACGCAAGGCCAGCTCGTTAGCCTCGGTGCCCGAGTTGACGAAAAAGCACACCTCGAAATGATCCGGTAGCTTGGACAGGGTTTTGTCAGCGAAGGCTGTCTGCGCCGGGTGCAGGTAGCGGGTGTTGGAATTCATCCGCTTAAGCTGATCTGCCGCGACCACTTGAATGCGCGGATGAGCGTGGCCCACATGGGGGACGTTGTTATAGGCGTCCAGATAGGGGCGCCCCCATTCGTCGAACAGATGATGCTTCCACCCGCGCACTAGCATGACCGGATCATCATAGGTCAGGCTAAGGTTGCCACCGAAATGGTCATGCCGCCCTTGCAGGATCGCTTGCTTGTCGGTCGGGCGATAGAACACTTTTTCGTCCGGCAGGTTCAACAGCGCCGCCGGGTTGGGACAAACGGCGTGCCACAACTCCATCTCGTCCGGGTCGCCGACACCGGGCCAGTCGTTCTGCATCCCGTCAGTTGTCAGGGCCAGTTGGAAATGCACATGCGGAGCCCAGCCGCCATTCTGCATGGCGTCCCCCAGCCGTGCAAAGGCCGCGCCCTGCGCGACCGGATCGCCCGGTTTCAGCCGGTCACAGACCTCGGGGTCGAGATGACCGTAGAGCGTATAGAACGGATCGCCCTCGGGTGTTTCATGGTGCAGGATCACTACGCCGCCATAATCCAGATGCGTATCGCGGTTTTCGACTGCCTCGACCCGGCCACTCATAGGTGCATGCAAAACAGTCCCGGCACGGGCGAAAACGTCCACGGCCAAATGCACCGTTCGCCTGTCAGAGGCCTTCCACTGTCCCTTGCGGAACGCAGGCTCGGCATAGATCAGGCGTGGTTCGTTGTAGTAACCCAGCCAGAGGCCTTCTCCGAACTCTTCGCCCACGCGCGCGGCTTCGTCTAGCGGCATGTGGAACGGGTTCTGGGGCCAGGTCGAGTTTTCAACCGACAGAGATCCCATCGGAATATCGCTCAGATCCTGTTCGAACATCTGCGCGAATTGACCGCGATGCTCGGCCAGATAGGCGTGGATGCGTTCAGCTCCGTCAGTCACGGGCAACCCGCAGGCGGCGCGCAGCCGGGCGGACATCAAGCCGCCATTCACCGTATCGTTCTCTAGGAAGCGCCACGCAGGGGCCTGACTGATGGTCACATAAGGATCGTCCGGATTGTCCGCGGCCATCAAGGTCGAGTTCACCACGGACACGGCCAGCCTCATCCGCAGCAGCAGCCAGATCAGATCGACCTCGTCAGCACGCAGGCGATTGGCGGCGTGATAACCACGCACCAACGCCGTCAATGCCCGCTCGGGTTTTGGGTGGTCCAGAACGATATACGCCCCGGCAATTGCCAGATCGCAGATACGCGGTGCGGCGCACATATCACCAAGATCGATCAAGCCAGAGACGGTTTGCCGTTGACCCAGTTCACCGTCGACCAATATGTTGTAGTCGTTGGCATCATTGTGGATGGCTTGTTTTGACAATCCAGCCAGAGGGCCCGAGATTGCATCGAATTCAACGCAAATCTCTGACAATATCGCCTGCCGCGCAGGGTCGGCAATGGCCTCCAGCTTGTCCGAAATCCAGCCCGCTTGTGTCAGGTCCCATTTGAAATCCGCGCGGTGCAGCCCGTCATGGGTAAACCGTTCCAGTGCCCGGTCGGTTGCCCCCAGAACGCGGCCCAGTTTCAGGATCAGTTCCTCGGATTTAGGCGCAGCCTTTGCATAGCAATGGCCGGGCAGGCATTCGAGCAACCAAACCAGTCGGGGCTGCCCATCCTGATCAGGGATTTCCGGGAGCAGCGTACCGTTGATATCCGGAAAAACACTGGGAAAGGGCAGTCCCGGTGCCTCGGCGGCAACGTGTTTCAGCGCCTTGATCTGCAGGTCAATGAACTCTGCCTCGCAACCCGCGCGCATGACTTTCAGTACGTAGTCCTGACCATTGGTGGCCCTGACCAGAAAGTTGAGGTCATATTCGCCGTCCAGCCGGTTCAGTTTGGCCTCAAGCCCCCAGTGGATGCGCAGGGCGTGGGCCCAGAATTCGGTCAACTCGGTCATCAGTGCGACGGTCCTTTAATCCAGCGCGCGCAGGCGTTTGATCAGCGAGGATGTGTCCCAGCGTCCGCCGCCCAGTTTCTGAACGTCCTTGTAAAACTGATCGACCAGAGCGGTCACAGGCAGCGAAGCCCCTGTTTCATTGGCCGTATCCAGACAGATGCCAAGATCCTTACGCATCCAGTCCACCGCAAACCCATGTTCGAAATGGTCATCCAGCATTGTCTCATATCGGTTTGCCATCTGCCAACTGCCTGCCGCGCCCTGACTGATAACTTCAACAACTGCGCGGCCATCAAGGCCCGCCTTCTCGGCAAAGTGCAGCGCTTCGCTGAGGCCCTGCACCAGACCGGCAATAGCGATCTGGTTGCACATCTTGGTCATCTGACCTGCACCGCTGTCGCCGATACGACGGCAAATCTTGGAATAGACCTGCATAATCGGTTCAGCCGCGTCATACGCCGCCTGATCCCCACCGCACATAATCGACAGAACCGCGTTTTCTGCCCCTGCCTGACCGCCCGAGATCGGAGCGTCCACAAAGGCGATGCCTTTTGTTTGCCCAGCTTCGTACAACTCGCGTGTCACCATGGCCGAAACAGTGGTGTGATCAACAAACGTCGCCCCATTGGACATGCCGCTGAATGCGCCGTTTTCACCTGTGCAGACCATCCGTAGGTCGTCGTCATTACCGACACAGGCCATGACGAAATCTGCACCCTGCGCGGCCTCTCGGGGCGTCGTCGCCATGGCGCCACCATGTTGGGCGACCCAAGCTTCGGCCTTATTGGCGGTGCGGTTGTAAACGGTCACCTCATGACCTGCGGCCTGCAAGTGACCGGCCATGGGGTATCCCATGACGCCCAGACCCAGAAACGCGACTTTTGCCATTTGGAGATCCTCTCTGCTGTCCGGTACCCGTTTCTTTCACCGGGCCGGATTGTTTAGCAGAGACAAAGCAAAGCTGCGCCCAAAGGGCAACCCCGCGTCACGCTTTGCCACCCAAATCCTGCAGGATTGGGCAATCGGGTCTGTCGTCCCCTGCGCAAGCGTCGATCAGATGGCTCAGAGTGTCCCGCATGGCGTTCAGGTCAGCGATCTTGGCTTCGATCTGAGCCATATGCGCGCGGGCCACCTTTTTGACATCGGCGCTGGCACGGGTTTCGTCCTCGTACAATGCCATCAGCGTCCGGCAATCCTCGATCGTGAATCCCAAGGCGCGGGCGCGGCCCAGAAAATTCAGTTTGTGCACGTCCTGACTGCGAAAACTGCGGTATCCGTTGTCATCGCGCAGGGGCTTTACCAGGCCGATTTCTTCGTAATACCGGATCGTCTTGGCGGGTAGGCCGGTCTGGTTTGAAACATCGCCGATATTCATGAGGTCACCGTTTGCGCTGAATGGCCTAGCGGGGTGTCAGGCAAGCTGGCCCGGACGCGTCGCAAACGCAGCGCATTCGAGACCACGAAAACACTGGACAATGCCATGGCCCCAGCGGCGAGCGCTGGGGACAGCAGATGGCCGCCAAAGGGGTAAAGAACCCCAGCGGCAACCGGAATAAGCAAGATGTTATAGCCGAACGCCCAACCCAGGTTCTGCTTGATGTTGCGCATGGTTCTGCGGCTGATCTCGACCGCGTTTGCGACGCCGCATAGATCGCCCGACATCAGCACGACATCCGCAGTTTCAATCGCTACGTCTGTGCCGGTTCCGATGGCGATGCCGATATCCGCCGAAGCCAGTGCCGGGGCATCGTTGATGCCATCCCCGACAAAGGCCAGTGCACCAAACGTGTCGCGCAGCGCATTGATCGCGGCAAGCTTACCATCGGGCAGCACTTCGGCTGTGACATGATCAATGCCCAGCTTGTCCGCCAGAGCCTGCGCCGTCCGGGCGTTGTCGCCTGTCACCATCGCCAAAGTTAGCCCCATTTCGTGCAACCGCCTAAGCGCCTGCACAGTGCCGGGCTTGATCGGGTCCGCGACCGCAAGCATTGCAGCGGCCTGACCGTCGATGGCGACAAACAAAGGGGTTGCGCCTTCTTCGGCGCGCTGGTTGGCCTCGGCCATCAGGTCCCTGACGGTTATGTCGTTCTGTTCCATCAATCTGGCCGAACCGATCAGCAACTTATGCCCCTCGACCACAGCCCGAACTCCCAGCCCCGTGAGAGACTCAAATTCTGATACCTTGGGCAATTCAGATGGTCCGGCACGAGTGATGGCAGTGGCAACGGGATGCTCTGACCTTGCCTCGACGGCGGCGGCCAAACGCAGAACACCGTCGCGGTCAAAGCCGTTTGCAGTCGTAACACTCTCCAGTTCCGGCCGACCCAACGTGAGTGTTCCGGTCTTGTCCAGTGCGACCACCTTAGCTTGTTGCAACTGCTGCAACGCATCGCCTTTGCGGAACAGCACACCCAATTCTGCCGCGCGGCCAGTGCCGACCATGATTGAGGTTGGTGTCGCAAGGCCCATGGCGCAAGGGCAGGCGATAATCAGAACCGAGACGCCGGCGACCAGCGCCAATGGTAAAGCCGGTTCTGGGCCAACGAACAACCAAACGGCAATCGTCAGCAGCGCAACAGCCATCACAACGGGCACAAATCGCGCAGTAATCCGGTCGACCAGCCCTTGGATCGGCAGCTTCGCCCCCTGCGCCTGTTCGACCATGTGGATCACCTGCGCCAACACCGTATCGGCACCAACGCGCGTTGCGCGTACCCGCAGCGCTCCGGTGCCATTCACCG
This sequence comes from Ruegeria atlantica, assembly GCF_947495585.1. Classification (GTDB taxonomy): domain Bacteria; phylum Pseudomonadota; class Alphaproteobacteria; order Rhodobacterales; family Rhodobacteraceae; genus Ruegeria; species Ruegeria atlantica_G. The sequence goes on from NZ_CANLZK010000015.1 coordinate 13,822, forward strand.
TACCACCAACGACCTGATCCGATGGCGACTTGCCCACCGGCACCGGTTCGCCCGTGATCATGCTTTCATCCACATAAGAGGTGCCGTCCAGAACCTCGGCATCCACGGGAACTCGTTCGCCCGGGCGGATCTGCAGGGTATCGCCTACTGTTAAGTCGGCGATGGGGCGATCAATGAAATTTCCGTCCTGTTCGACCCGCGCTGTTTTGGGCTGCAGCCCAACCAGCTTGCGGATCGCGGCCCCGGTCCTGCCTTTGGCGCGCGCTTCCATGACCCGGCCCAGCAGTATGAGAACCACGATGACAGAGGCGGCCTCGAAATACACATTGGCGCTACCCTGCGGCAGGATCTGCGGGGCGAAGGTTGCGGTGACGGAAAACAAATAGGCGGCCCCCGTTCCTAAGGCGACCAGCGCGTTCATATCGGGCGATCCGCGCATCAGTGACGGAATACCCTTGGCGTAGAACACGCGCCCGGGGCCAATCAGTATGGCCGAGGTCAGTGCGAACTGAATGAGGTGGCTGGTTTGCGTGCCGATCGTGGCCTGGACCCAATGATGGAAGGCCGGGATCATATGCCCGCCCATTTCCAGAATGAAAACTGGCAGAGCCAATACCGCTGCGAAGATCGTCGCGCGGGTCAGCGCATGCGCTTCGTCGGATTTCGTGTGGTCTGTTTGGTCAGCCGTCATGCTGTCTGCCACGCGCGCAGGGTATCCCGCTGCCTCAGACAAACTGGCCAGCTTTTGCGGGTCGGTGGCCCCGTCGATAAACGTGACCACAGCGGTTTCGGTCGCAAGGTTAACCTGTGCGTCGACGACCGCAGGATCAGCGGTCAGCGCGTTCTCGATCTTTGCCACGCACGAGGCGCAGGTCATCCCGCCAATCTTCAGGGTCGTCTGCTTGCTGGCTGCCGGATACCCGGCATTGCTCAGGGCGTCAGTCAGTGCGTTGATTGGCCCGGTATGTGTGACCTGCGCCGTTTCGGTCGCGAAGTTGACCGAGGCATCGGTCACTTCTGGCACCGATTGCAATGCGGCTTCTACACGCGCCACGCAGGACGCGCAGGACATGCCCGAGATTTTGAGTTGTGTTGTTTGCGGCGTAGCCATGCGACTCGTCCCGATGTCTGATCTGCCCTCCAAATGGGGGTTCCAGTCACGGGAAGGTCAAGAGGTATCGCGGATTTTCTTTTTTGCAACCCGCGCGTCGGCGTCACCTGTTCGCAAACATTTCTAGCAAGAGAGAGTTGTAGGTATCCGGCGGCGGGGATCTGACGGCCTCGGGGGAGGCAAAGAACGCAAGCGACACTGCGGCCGTGGTCAGCGCGATGCCTACAAGAATGAAACCGGCCATATTCAATGAAGATCGCGACATGGGCAAAGTCCTGGTTCGAGAGGTTCATCAGGCGCTGTTGGGTCAGGACTGTTTTGCCAGCTCTTGCTTCAAGCTGTCATTTTCGGCCTGAAGTTGCGCCAATTGCTGCCCTAGAGAGTTCAGATGTGGACGAAGCTCGGCCTCGGTAAAGCGGGGCGTGATGTGGCGCGGGCAGTTCCAGTCCAGCGCTTCGACCCGGATGATCACGGCGCGTTCAGCCGGGGCATCGGCACCGTCAGGATATAGGCTGGTTGTGGCATCTTCGCCCTCGGTGAACGCGACCCGGCCAAGGATTTTCAGGCGTCGCCGATTGGCGTAATCCATCAAGATCATTGCAACCCGGTCATTTCCATCCAGGTTTCCGCGCGAGATATACTGCTTGTTGCCCGAAAAGTCGGCATAACCGATTGTCTGCGGTCCCAGAACTTTGAGAAACCCGGTCGGTCCGCCACGGTATTGCACATATGGCCAACCCGTTTCGGACACGGTGGACTGATAGAACCCGTCCCGCGCTTCGATAAAGGCCTTTTCAGGCTCGCCGATTTCGTGGCCTTGCTGCGGGCCACTTTCGATGAATTTGGCATAGGTCTTGGCAGACCCCATCCGTTCCTGATGGGCGCGGACGGCAGGGGTGAAGGTCAGTTCGGAAAAGGCGCGAGGCATGAGATGTCCTTTCAAAGTCCCAGATCGAACAGGCCGGGGTGATCGTCGGGGCGAGGGCCTTGCGGCCAGAAAAACAGACGTTCGGTTTCCGCAATCGGCAGGTCGTTCAGCGATGCGTGCCGTTCGGCCATTCGACCATCTTCGGCAAATCGCCAGTTTTCGTTGCCATAAGACCGGAACCACTGACCGCTGTCGTCACGCCATTCATATGCGTAGCGTACCGCAATGCGGTCACCGGAAAAGGCCCACAGCTCTTTTATCAACCGATAGTCCAGTTCCTTGTGCCACTTGCATGTCAGAAAGGCATGGATGTCTGCATGGCCGCTTAGGAATTCTGCCCGATTTCGCCACTGGCTGTCTTCGGTATAGGCGGGGGTCACGACATCCGCATCACGGCTGTTCCAGGCGTTTTCCGCCAATCGCACTTTTTGCGTTGCGGTTTCCAGGGTGAACGGGGGCAGCGGAGGACGGTTCATGCGCGGGTCTTTCAAGTCAGAGAAGCCGCCATCAAGGCGATGGTCAAAAGAAGGGGGATGTACTGGTGCGAGAGAGGTCTGGTGCGGGGTCTCATACGTTCGCTCCTGAGTTTACTGATCGGTACACTGTGCCTTGAATGTGTACAGATCGGTAACCTTTTTCAAGTGTTGAGTTGGATTTATTTGACCCTGCATTTGAGTCTCCTAAGGAGAGTAAGTGAAAACAGCAGGTTAGGCTGTGTCTGTTGCAGCCATCGCTGCGGTGCACTATGTACCGATCAGTACATACAGGAGCTGACAGATGCGTCCGAACAAACGTGACGAGCTGGTCCGCAAGGCTTTGCAGGTCTTCTATCGTGACGGATTTCACGTCACCGGCATGGACAAGTTAGTGGTCGAGACAGGCGTGTCGAAAACGTCGATGTACAAACATTTCCGTACCAAGGAAGAGCTGATCCTGGCGGCATTGCAGTTGCGGGATGAGAACTTTCGCAAATGGTTCCTGCAACGGGTAGATGAGCTAGCCGATACACCGGCCGAACGGCTGATCGCCAGTTTCGATGCGCTGGGCGAATGGTTCCAGGAAGACAGCTTTCGCGGATGCATGTTTATCAAAGCGGGCGCAGAGTATCAGGAACAGGATCACCCAATCCATGTGCAGGCAGCCGAACACAAGCATCTGATGCTCGAGTTTCTCACCGATTTGGCCCGCAAGGCAGGCGCACGTGATCCCGAGGCATTGGGATGCCAGCTGCTGCTCTTGCAAGAGGGCGCAATCGTTACGGCCGTCCTGGTAAAAAGCTGCGATCCTGCGCGAGATGCAAAGGCAGCGGCACAGGTTCTGCTGGATAATGCCCTGGCTTGATCATGTTTAAGCCTGTGAACGTAAGGTCTTGTGCGAAAAAGACGTTGCGTAGCAATCCGGTGGATGGGTTGGTTTGCGCGGTGCCCAACGCTACCCTTATCGAAATTCGATTTGGGAGAAACCTACATGTCGCTATTCAAGCCAACCGCCAACTGGGTCACTGACGAACATCAGATGTTTGCCGAAATGGCAAACCGGTTCATGGACGACGAACTTGTGCCCAACATCGAACGCTGGAACCAAAACGGCATGGTCGATCGCGAGTTCTGGAACAAGGCCGGGGACATGGGGCTGATGGCCGGCGCTATTGCCGAGGAATATGGTGGTGTTGGCGGCGGGATCGGGTTCGACGCGGTCACGATGTACGGGCAAGCCGCACGCGGTGACTCGGGTTGGGGCTTTGGAATTCAGTCGATTGTTGTCCATTACCTGAACGCCTATGGCAGCGAGGATCAAAAACACAAATGGCTGCCCCGTTTGGCATCCGGTGAAATGGTTGGCGCTTTGGCTATGACTGAGCCGGGAACAGGTTCGGACGTTCAATCCGTTCGCACCACCGCAGACAAGGACGGAAATTCCTATCGTTTGAACGGGTCCAAGATCTTTATCACCAACGGCCAATCCGCCGATTTGATCCTGGTGGCCGCAAAGACGGATAAATCGCAAGGATCCAAGGGCGTTTCTCTGATCGCCGTCGAAACCGAAGGCGCAGAAGGGTTTCGCCGAGGTCGCAACCTCAAGAAACTGGGGATGAAGGCCAACGATACGGCCGAGCTGTTCTTTGAAGACGTTAAGGTTCCGATGACGAACCTGATCGGACCTGAGGAAGGCCAGGGCTTCTATCAGATGATGAAGCAACTGCCCTGGGAACGCCTGACCATCGGTATCATGGCGCTGGGCGCGATCGATTTCGCAATTGCCGAGACGGTGCGTTATACGCAGGAACGCAAGGCCTTTGGCCAACGCGTTATGGACTTTCAGAACACGCGTTTCAAACTGGCCGAGTGCAAAACCAAAGCCGAAGTCCTGCGCAGTTTCGTCAATGACTGCATCGCGCAGCTTGAGGCTGGGACTTTGGATGCGGCGACGGCCTCTATGGTGAAATACTGGGGTTCAGAAGTGCAGAACGAGATCATGCACGAATGCCTTCAGTTGTTCGGTGGTTACGGGTTTATGATGGAATACCCGATTGCCCGGCTTTATGCGGATGCGCGGGTGCAGATGATCTACGGCGGCACCAACGAGATCATGAAGGAACTGATCGCCCGTTCGCTGGACAAGTAACGCACCCAAAGGGCTCCCGCCTTTCGTCAACGTTTTTGGAAAAACGTCTCCTCCAGTTGGGCCGCAGGACGCAAAGCTGGAGACTGTGCCGTGTTTAACTGTGCAGTTTTAGATCAGAATGGGCCAACCTGACCTTGCAGCCATATCCGAAATGACCGTAGCGGTTCGGACTCAGGTCGTGACTGTGGCCAGACCAGAAAGAATTGCCCAAGGCTGATGCGGGGTCCGTTCCATGCGGGAACCAACCTTTTGGTTTTCAGCTCGTCTTCGATCAGATAGCTGGGCAATAGCGCCGCTCCCAACCCGTGGATCGTGGCCTGCACCATAGTCGAGAACTGATCGAACAGCATTCCCCGTATCCCTGATGAGTCACGCCCTTGTGCCGCAAACCATCGCTCCCAAGCGTCTGGCCGGGTCTCAAGATGCAGCAAGGGGGCCGTCATCAGCCAGCTCAAGTCCTGCTCCTGATCGAGCAACAGGTCCGGTGCACAGACCGGAACCACATCTTCACGCATGATCGGCAGGTAGTTGACGCCCGGCCAGTTCTTTTGGCCGAAGTGGATGGCGGCATCAAAATGTTCGGTCTCGAAATCAAACGGCTTGAGGCATGTGCTCAGGTTCACAGTCACTTCGGGGTGGCGACGGGCAAAATCCTGCAGGCGCGGTGCCAGCCAATGCATTCCAAAGGCGGGCAGGATGGACAGGTTCAGCGACCCGCCTGTTGGGTTGGCCTTTAGTTTCAGTGACGCCTGCGCAATCTGGTTCAGCGCTGTGCGCGTCACCTGAACATAATCTTTCGCGGCGGGGGTCAGGTGCAAACGCATCTGATTGCGCTGGATAAGCGCGACACCCAGTTGTTCCTCCATGGACTTTAGCTGTCGGCTGATCGCGCTTTGGGTCAATGACAGCTCCTCGGCTGCTGCCGAGGCACTGCCGAGGCGATCAACCGCTTCCAATGCCAGAAGAGAGGGGATCGAGGGGAGAAACCGACGTGGTGCAATCATATGATAAATCCTCATACCTTTCACACGGAATATCACTGGCAATTGCCGTTCACCAGCCCGATACAGAGGCGTGGATTCCAATGTGGATGTGGACCAATGACCCTAACGACCAGTATTCAAGATTTTCAGCCCGCCGACAGGTTGAATGGCATTGAGCTGTCAGAGATCGTTCGTATCTCAGAGCAGGCCGCGCGCCTTCGGGCGCAGGGTGTCGACGTGATTGCGCTCAGCACTGGCGAGCCTGATTTCCCGACGCCGTCGCATGTTGTTGAGGCGGCCCACCGCGCAGCTATTGACGGGCAGACGCGATACCCCGCAACGGCAGGAACGCCCACTTTGCGATCAGCGATCGCGACTGAGGCTGGCGCGCATCCCGAGAACGTAGTCGTTTCGACGGGTGCCAAGCAGGTTTTGTCCTGCGCAATGATGGCAACTCTGAACCCTGGTGAAGAAGTGATTATGGCTGCTCCATTCTGGACAAGCTATGCGGATATGGTCAGTTTGGCTGGCGGTGTCCCCGTAGTCGTCAGCTGTCCGGCGACGCAGAAATTCAAACTGACGCCGGATCAGTTGGAGGCCGCGATCACCCCGCGCACGCGTTGGCTGCTGCTGAATTCCCCGTCCAATCCAACTGGCGCGGTCTATTCCAAGGCGGAATTGCAGGCGCTGGGCGCGGTATTGCAAAACTATCCTCAGGTCTGGGTGATTTCTGACGAGATTTATCAACACCTGTCTTTTGTGCCTTTCACGCCCTTTGTGCAGGCCGTTCCCGAATTAGCGGAACGAACGTTGATCGTAAACGGCGTGTCCAAGGCCTATTCCATGACCGGCTGGCGTATCGGGTGGGGTATCGGCCCTGCTGAGTTGATCAAGGCGATGGTGGCTGTGCAGGGGCAAATCACGTCGGGGGCGTGTTCGATTGCCCAGGCTGCAGCATTGGAGGCCATCAACGGGCCGCAAGGCTTGCTGGCAGAACGCCGTCAGGCAATGCGAGCGCGCCGCGATCTGGTTGTCGAAGGGCTAAACGCCGCTGGTCTGGAATGTGCCGTGCCGGATGGCGCGTTTTACGCCTTTCCCAAAACCCATGCGAAAATGGCCACAGACCATGAATTCTGTCGCTTTCTGCTGGATGAGGCGGGTGTGGCGCTGGTGCCGGGGCGTGCGTTTGGTATGCCGGGGCATTTGCGGCTTTCTTTTGCCTATGCCACTGAAAGCCTGCAAGAAGGTATGCGCCGTATCGCGGAAGCTACCGCCAAATTGTAACCAAATAACTCCGGAAGACACCCAATGGATCGCGCCCAGATCGTTCACGAGAATTTCCTGACCCGGGTCGCCAATCGCGACTTTCCCGACGGAGCAAAGCCACGGCAGGGTCTGAGCAATACCGATGCGGTGTCGCTGTTCCGATCACAGGTCCTTAGCCGAGCGTTGGACAGGACCAGCCGGGCCATGCAGAAGGCGGGGCAGGGGTTTTACACCATCGGATCATCCGGCCACGAAGGGATGGCCGCCGTGGCGCATGCCTTGCGCCCGACCGATATCGCCTTTCTTCACTACCGGGATGCCGCCTTTCAGATCGCGCGGGCTGAGCAGGTGCCGGGCCAGCAGATCGCGTGGGACATGCTGCTGAGTTTTGCCTGTTCGAAAGAGGATCCGACCTCGGGCGGGCGGCATAAGGTACTGGGGTCCAAAGCGTTGACGATCCCGCCGCAGACTTCGACTATCGCTAGCCACTTGCCCAAAGCGGTGGGCGCTGCGTATTCGCTAGGTGCCGCGCGGAGACACGATCCTGAACACCGTGAACTGCCCTTGGACGGGATTGCGATGTGTTCCTTCGGGGATGCCTCGGCCAATCATTCTACAGCGCAGGGCGCGATCAACACCGCAGGCTGGACCAGCGTGCAGTCGACGCCTTTGCCGCTGTTGTTTGTGTGTGAGGATAACGGGATTGGAATCTCGGTCAAAACGCCCAAGGGCTGGATACAGGCGTCGATGGAACACCGCCCCGGGATCAAGTATTTTCAGGCCAACGGTCTGGATATCTATGAGACCTTCGCGGTGGCGCAAGACGCCGCCGAGTATGTCCGTACCCGCCGGAAACCGGCCTTCCTGCATCTGAAAACCGTGCGTCTTTACGGCCATGCGGGCGCAGATGTGCCGACCACGTACTTGCCGAAGTCCGAGGTTGAGGCGGACGAGGCCAACGATCCCCTGTTGCACTCGGTGCGCTTGCTGGAACAGGCCGGGGCGTTGGCGCCGGAACAGGCGTTGAAAATCTACGAAGACACCTGCGCCCGTACTGATCGCGTCGCGGCGGAGGTCGCAACCCGTCCGCACCTGACCACCGCCTCTGAGGTTATGGCCAGCCTGATCCCGCCAAAACGGGCTTGTAAGCCCACTAACGGTCCCAGCGCCGAAGCGCGCGACAAAGCCTTTGGCGGCGACACGCGGGCAATGGATGATCCGCAACCCATGAGCCGTCTGATCAACTGGGCGCTGACCGATCTGATGCTGGAACACGGCGAGGTCGTCTGCATGGGCGAAGATGTCGGCCGCAAGGGCGGCGTCTATGGCGTGACCCAGAAACTGCAGCAACGCTTTGGCCCGGACCGGGTGATCGACACGCTGTTGGATGAGCAGTCCATTCTGGGACTGGCCATTGGCATGGGGCATAACGGGTTTGTCCCGATCCCCGAAATCCAGTTCCTCGCTTATCTGCACAATGCCGAGGACCAGATCAGAGGCGAAGCCGCGACGCTGCCCTTTTTCTCGAACGGGCAGTTCACCAACCCGATGGTTCTACGCATCGCGGGGCTTGGCTATCAGAAAGGGTTCGGCGGTCATTTCCACAACGACAATTCTCTAGCTGTCCTGCGCGATATTCCCGGCGTGATCATTGCCTGTCCATCGACAGGCGCGGATGCGGCGAAGATGCTGCGCGAATGCGTACGGCTGGCGCGCGAAGAACAGCGTGTCGTGGTCTTTCTGGAACCTATTGCGCTTTATCCGATGCGCGATCTGCACGATGCACAGGACGCAGGCTGGATGACGACGTATCCTTCGCCTGACCAGAGTATCGCGCTGGGTGAGGTTGGCGTGCATGGCGAGGGCAAAGATCTGGCCATCGTCACTTATGGCAACGGGCATTATCTGTCGAAACAGGCTCGGCCCGAGTTGGAGGCAGCAGGCGTGAAAATCCGTATCATCGACATGCGCTGGCTGGCACCTCTGCCGATTGAGGCTCTGCGTCAGGCCACAAAGGGTTGCAAACACGTCTTGATCGTCGACGAGTGCCGCCGGACCGGCAGCCAGTCCGAGGGGTTGATGACCTTTTTCACTGAAAACAGTCCCTCTACCCCTAGCGCGCGCATCGTGGCCGAAGACTGCTTTATCGCAACTGGTCCCGCCTATGCCGCTCCGCTGCCATCGAAGGACGGGATTATCACCGCCGCGCTTAAACTGACGGGTGGCCGCTCATGACTCGCACAGCCGTCGTCATCTGCCCCGGTCGGGGTACATACAACAAGCCCGAGCTTGGCTATCTGCATCGCCATCACGCGCAGCAGACTGTAATGTTTCGGGGCTTCGACGCGATACGTGCCGAAGCAGGGCAAGAGGCCGTTACCGCATTGGATGGCGCAGCGCGGTTCACAGTTTCCAAGTATTCAAAAGGCGATATTGCTTCACCGCTCATCTACGCAGCTTCGCTGGCAGACGCGCAATCGCTGGCCGATGATATCGAAGTGGTCGCGGTCACCGGGAACTCGATGGGGTGGTATATTGCGCTGGCCGCTGCCGGGGCGTTGTCGCCTGACCACGGGTTCCGCGTCGTGAACACGATGGGAACACTGATGCAGGATCACCTGATCGGTGGTCAACTGGTTTATCCCTTTGCCGACGACGGTTGGGCGGACGACGCTTTTCGCAAGGCAGAGCTGCTGGCGGATGTGAAACGCATCAATGCGGTGGACGGTCACGACCTTGCTTTGTCCATTGATCTGGGCGGAATGCTGGTTCTGGCAGGCAATGAGATGGGGCTGAAGGCTTTTGAGGCGTCACAACCCACCGTGCAGGACCGTTTCCCGATGCGCTTGCCAAACCATGCCGCGTTTCACACATCCTTGCAGGCACCGGTCGCTGCCGAAGGGCGTACGCTCTTGGGCGCGGATTTGTTCCGACAGCCTGAACGCCCCCTGATCGACGGTCGCGGAAAGATTTGGTGGCCGGGTGCGACGGATACGCAGGCGCTTTGGGATTATACCCTGGGCCACCAAGTGACCGAACCCTATGACTTTACCCGTGCGATCCAGACCGCCGCGCATGAGTTCGCGCCAGACGTGTTCATTGTTACCGGCCCCGGCGCGACCTTAGGTGGCGCAGTGGCGCAATCTCTTGTTCTGGCGAACTGGCGTGGCATGGGTAACAAGGCTGATTTTCAAGCGAAACAGGATGCGCAACCCTTCCTGATCGCGATGGGGCGCGAGGATCAAAGAGCGCTTGCAACCGGCTGACACTGCCCTGATGATCCGCGCAATTTCAAGGAGCGCGACGTGAGCGACCACAACCAGTCCCTTTGGCTGAACACATGCCGTGAACATGTCGAACCCGGTGTTTCGACCGGTGATATCACTGTTGATCTGGCGGTGATCGGTGGTGGTTATACCGGCTGTTCTGCGGCCCTGACTGCGGCCAAGGCTGGTGCTTCGGTCTGTCTGCTTGAGGCGCATGACATCGGTCACGGTGGCTCGGGCCGCAATGTCGGGCTGGCGAATGCGGGGCTGTGGTTGCCGCCCGCTAAGATTCGCGCGCATCTGGGTGACATGGTTGGGGATCGGCTGGTTGACCTTCTGGCTGCTGCTCCATCAGAGGTGTTCAGCCTGATCGACCAGCATGGGATAGACTGCGAACCTGTGCGCAACGGAACTCTGCACTGTGCGCATTCGGCTGCGGGTCTTCGGGATCTGCAGGTCCGCCACGCGCAACTCAGCGCTGCTGGTGCACCGGTTGAGTTGCTGTCTGCAGGGCTGACAGCGCAGCGAACGGGCAGCGCGGCCTTTGGTGGTGCTCTGTTCGACCCGCGCGCCGGGACCATCCACCCATTGGCATTTGTGCGTGGATTGGCCCGTGCCGGGGTCGAGGCTGGCGCGTTGGTTTCCACGCAAGATCCGGTTCTGTCCATGCAGCAAATGGATGGAATCTGGGTGTTGAAGACTGCTCGGCACACGGTGCGCGCCAAATGGGTCATTCAGGCGACCAATGCCTATCACCGTGATCTGACCGCATCGGCCCTCGCCTATGTGCCGGTCTATTATTTCCAATATGCCACGGCCCCATTGTCCGGCAATCTGCGCGCCAGCGTTTTGCCGGGGGGCGAGGGGTGCTGGGACACAGACCTGATCATGACCTCGTTCCGAATGGATCAAGAGGGGCGGTTTATCATCGGTGCCATGGGTGATCTGGATCAGGCAGGCGGCGGGATTCACAAGAGCTGGATCAGGCGCAAACTGGCACAGCTGTATCCGCAACTGGCCTATCACCCGTTGGTCGAAGGGTGGCATGGCCGCATCGCCATGACGTCAGACCACATCCCGAAGATTACGCAGATCGGTGCCAATGCTCTGTCCGTTCATGGATTTTCGGGGCGTGGAATCGGGCCAGGCACTGTCTTTGGCCGCCTTGTTGCCCAAAGTCTGTTGCAGGACGACCCAAGCCTTTTGCCGGTGCCCGCAGTCCCAGAGTATCAGGAAAAGTGGATAGGGCTACGCCGCGCCTATTTTGAAACCGGCGCGGCGCTGACCCATTTTGTCAAAGCGCGGTTCTGACCTCAGACCGCGCGGGTGATGCCGCCATCAACCCGGATGTTTTGACCGGTGATATAGCCGCCGCCCTCTGATGCAAGCATCGCCACGACCGAGGCGATCTCGTCATAGCTGCGTCCATAGCGGCCCATCGGGATGCGCGCGCGGAATTCCTCTTTCTCTGGCAGGCTGTCGATGAAGCCTGGCAAGACGTTGTTCATCCGGATGTTGTCGGCCGCGTAATGATCCGAGAACAGCTTGGTGAAGGCCGCCAAACCCGCGCGAAAAACACCCGAGGTTGGGAAAACAGGGTCGGGTTCGAACGCGGCAAAGGTTGAAATGTTGATGATCGATCCACCACCTTGCTTCTGCATAATAGGTGTCACCAGCCGGGTTGGTCTGACGGCGTTCAGGAAATAGACGTCCATTCCGGTGTGCCAATCCTCGTCCGACAGCTCCAGCACTGGCGCGCGCGGGCCATGACCGGCCGAGTTGACCAGCACGTCGATACGCCCCCAATGGGTCATTGCGGTATCGACAAGTTTTTGCAGATCATCAGTCGACTGGTTTGACCCGGTCACACCAACGCCACCCAGCTCGTGCGCCAGTGCCTCACCCTTGCCAGAAGACGACAGGATGCCGACCTTAAATCCATCTGCGGCCAGACGTCGGGCCGAATCCGCGCCCATTCCGCTGCCGCCCGCTGTTATCAGCGCCACTTTGGTCATGTGATTTCTCCATTCATTGATGGCATGAAGATGCGCTTTGGCGATCTGATTGACCAATCAGTTCTGCTGGCCTTATGATGTAGAAAAACTACAGGGTGCTACGATGGCGGCTCTTCCCCCTCTGAACGCATTGCGGGCTTTCGAGGCTTCGGCGCGGCATCTGAACTTTCGCTTGGCTGCCGAGGACCTGGGCGTCACCCAAGGTGCTGTCGCCCAGCAGGTACGCGGACTTGAGGCGCGATTGGCTGTGACGCTCTTTGATCGCCTGCCGCGGGGCCTTGCACTGACCGAGGCCGGGCGCAGGTTCCATGCGCCCTTGCGCCGGGCCTTCCGACTGATCGAAGAGGCCGTCGAGGATCTTTCTGGTGACAGACAAATTACTATCTCTGTCACGCCCAGCTTTGCCTCGAAATGGCTGGTTCCACGACTTCCGGACTTTACGCGGTACCACCCTGATATAGCCGTGCAGGTCGACGCACGGGAACGGCTGGCGGATTTCCAGGGGGACGGTGTCGACATTGCTGTTCGGCAAGGGCGCGCGCCGTTTGGATCCGGGGTGGTCGCAGTGCCTCTGTTTTCCACAACTTTCGTTCCGGTTTGCGGTCCTGAGATGGCGGCCAGAATTGCGCATCCTCCTGACCTGACAAAGCACACTCTGCTAAACGACACCCATGGGCTGTGGCCTTTGTTCCTGCAGCGGGCAGGGATCACGGGTAAGCCGAAGATGATGAGTTTCAGCCAGACCAGCCTTGCCATCGATGCAGCCGTGTCGGGCCAGGGCGTTGCTCTTGCTAACGAACCGCTTGTTTCTGCCCAGTTGGCCGCCGGTCAGTTGGTGCGCCCGATCCCGGACGAGCTGGTCGAGGACCTGGGCTTTTACATCGTGACACCCAAACAGCCACGCCAACCCGCGCTGGTCGCTGTGATGAAAGACTGGTTGCTGTCTCAATCCTGAAGCGTCGCTGCGATGGCTTCGATCCTGTCACGCAACCAGCGATGTGCCGGGTCGTTGGACGATCTTTGGTGCCAGACCATGTAGATCGAGACAGGGTCGCACGCGAAGGGCAAGGGCGCACAATCCAACGCACGTAGTGGCCCGTGTTTCATCAACGCGGTATCGGTGGAAATCAGGTCGCCGCCTTTCACAAATGAGGTAATGGCATTGAAATGCGGCAGGGTAACCGTAGGTGGCCTGATCTGGTTTTGATCGACACCCCGCATAACAGCGCGCGAGCTGCGGCCATCCGCAAAACGCACTTCGACGTGCTCCGTTTCGCAATAGATTTCCCAACTGTCCGGAGGAGTTCGTCGCGCGCCATCGTAATAGATCATCAACGGGCTGCTGAGGATGCGCTTTTGAAAGATGTCCGGTCCATCCGGCGGCAAAGGCGTCAGCATCAATTGACACCGATCGCTGCGCAGCAGCTCAGGGTCTGGAACACCTGATGGGATAAACCCCAACCCCAGCCGCACGCCTTCGGTCCGAACCTTTTGCAGCAATTGCGGGAAAATCAATTCCCTCGGCATGTCGTTTGTGGCGATGTGAAAGACCATCTCTTCGGACAGCGGGTCGAACGGGCGGTCCTCGGTCAGCGCGCGCATATTGTCCAGAACCTGCTGAACAGGATCTTTCAGGGACAAGGCGCGCTCAGTAGGGGTCAGACCCTGCCCTGATCTGATGAATAACGGATCGCCCAGAACCACCCGAAGTTTGGACAGGGTGTGGCTGATGGCCGATTGTGTCACGCCAAGCCGATCTGCGGCCTTGGACACCGAATTTTCTTCGAGAATGGTCAGAAAGACCCTCAGGACTTTGCCGTCCAGATCCATGAAATCTATTTTGCTCATACCGCTTATGATTATTCATGAATGGATTTACTGTCCACGCCGCATTAGGTGACAATTAGAAATCAGGAGGCGCACGATGGGGATCCGCTTTTTCTCGGACAAGAACCGGCCGGTCCACATGGGGCCTTATCCGTTAGAGCGGTTGGCACGTCAGAGCGTTGTGCCGGACCTGTCTGCCGTGCCGCCGATGCCCGTGCTCAGTTTTCACCGGCCGGATCAGCCTGAAAGCATCGTCAACGCCATGGGCGAGTTTCAGGCGATGATGGACGCTATTCGTGATGGCTTCGTGAATGCTGTGCCCTCTGAAATCCCGGCTGATCCGAGCGCGCGTGCGCATCACCTGAAGGCTTTTGGCTATTTCAATGACGCGTCGATGATGGGGTGCGGGCCTTTGCCTGCCGAGGCGATGCTGCCCCAGCCGCGTCATAACCCCGACATTGATCGTCTGGCCCATGCGCTGAAGACCCGGCAGACCAAGACGCTGGCGTCGGGTATTGATGTCATCATGGCCGACCTGAAGGAAAGCATGGAGGCCGCGCCCAAGCCGATGGACACCCACCGCCACGCCATCGTCTTTGTCTATGAACACAACCGTGATCCGAACCCGGATGAGCCCGGCTCTGATTGGATTATGGACGCGCAGGATCACCGTTCCTGTTTGCTGGCGACCGAAAATGCGGTGGTGATTGCCAATTATATCCGGTTGTTGGGGTTCGATGCGCGGGCGCATACCGCGATGTCCTCTGAGGTTGATCTGGGCAAGCTGGCGGTGGCGGCTGGTTTGGCCTCGGTCGAGGATGGCGATGTCGTTGTGCCGTGGCTAGGCACGCGGTTTGGTCTGGCTGCTGTTACGACCGAGATGGAGATTGCGCATGATCAACCCCTCCAACCCATGGCGCAGCAGCCTTGGTTTCGCACTCAGGGTCCGGCGTGGTGGCTGGGAACGGGGTTCGCCAAGAACGCGCTGAACCGGGATGCTTACGCCAAACGACGCTACCTGGACGGGGCGCATCCGTTCGAGAAGCTTAAGCGCGTCGAGGACCCGACGACCTACATCGACGAAGAAAACGTGGCCCGCGTTCCCAAACGCGCCGACATGTTTGCTCGCGCACAATTCGGGGATATGGGCAAACCGCTGCAGGATGCAGCCAGGGGGGGGCACTACGTGCGCAAGGCCGCCCCCAGTTTCGCGCAACGCCGTTCACTGGGCGCATTTGTGCTTTTGCAGGATGGCGACAGCGCGGATGGCCCGCGCCCGACCGATGCCGCCCGAAATGCCGCGAATATCAAGGCCGCGACCTATTTCATTGGAGGCGATGCCGTGGGCCTCAGCCGTTGTCCTGAATGGGCGTGGTACTCTCACGACGCGACCGGAGAAGAGATCAACCCGACCCACGATCAGGCCATCAGCATGATCATCGACCAGGGCTATGAAACGATGGAGGGGTCCAGCGGCGATGACTGGATCGCAGTTGCCCAGTCAATGCGCGCTTATCTGCGGTTTTCGCTACTGGGCGGTGTAATTGCGCAGCAGATCCGCAACCTCGGTTACAAAGCCAAGGCGCATACGGTCATGGATGGCGAAGTGCTTCAGCCGCCGCTTTTGCTGCTGTCTGGATTGGGCGAGGTCAGCCGGATTGGCGAGGTCATCCTGAACCCTTATCTCGGGCCCCGGCTCAAGTCCGGAGCAGTGACGACCGACATGCCGATGGAGCACGACAAACCGATTGATTTTGGCCTGCAGACTTTCTGTGAAAGCTGCCACAAATGCGCGCGCGAATGTCCTTCTGGGGCAATCACCGCGGGGCCGAAACTCATGTTCAATGGCTATGAGATCTGGAAATCCGACAGCCAGAAATGCGCAACCTACCGCGTGACCACACCGGGCGGTGCGATGTGCGGGCGTTGCATGAAGACCTGCCCGTGGAACCTTGAGGGCATCTTCAAGGAACGCCCGTTCCGCTGGGCCGCGATGAACATCCCGAAAGCCGCGCCGGCATTGGCGAAACTGGACGATGCCGTGGGTAATGGCGGTCTGAACGACACCAAGAAATGGTGGTGGGATATCGAATTGCAGACGGATGGAGCTTATCGTCCCACGAAACATCCGCTGAACCGGCGTAACCTGCAAACGGATCTGGACCTGCAGTTCGAAGATCAGACCTTAGCCGTCTATCCTGCCTATCTGGCCCCCCATCCGTGGCCATATCCCTTTGCGATGGACCGCGAGGCCGGGATTGCAGCCTATCAGGCGATGGTGTCAGCCGAAGAATACAAAAATCGCAAGGCAGCAGGGGATACGTCGATCGTGCATCGTTACTCGATCGCGGGCGATGCGCCGGTGATGCGGGTTGCGTTGACCAAAGTCGACAAGATGACGGCGGATGTGACCAAGTATGAATTCTCGGCCCTGAATGGTGCGCCTTTACCGGATTGGACCGCCGGGGCGCATCTGGATGTGCTGGTCGCGCCTGAGTTTCTGCGTCAGTATTCTATGTCGGGGGACCCGTCGGACGGGTCAGTCTATCAGATCGGCGTCCTGCGTGAGGATGAAGGACGCGGCGGTTCGGCCCTGTTGCATCGAATCTTCAGTGAGGGGCGCAAGGTCTTCATCTCGAAACCGATTAACCATTTCGAACTGGATGAGACCGCAACAAAGACCTTCCTGATGGGTGGTGGGATCGGCATCACCCCGATGATCGCATTTGCTCATCGGTTGCATGCGCTCGGCAAGCCGTTCGCGCTGCACTATTCCGCCAGCACCCGCGCTGGGGCCGGGTACTTGGACGATCTGGCGGCGATGCCCTGGGCCGACCACGTGCATTTTCATTTCTCGGATGAAGGAACGCGCGCCGATCTGGATGCAGTCCTGTCGGGGTATCAGGAAGGGTGGCACGTCTATACCTGCGGACCGGATCGCTACATGGACGGGGTGATCCAGGCGGCGGAACGGCAGGGGTTTCCTGAAGAAGCCCGGCATCTGGAGTATTTCTCGGTGCCTGAACAGCCAGAATACGAAAATCACCCCTTCACGCTGAAGCTGGCAAAGTCGGGCAGGGAACTGACCGTCCCCGAGGATAAGGATGCCGCGCAGGTACTAAACGAAGCTGGTATTCACGTTGATGTGAAATGCGCCGATGGTATATGTGGCGTCTGCAAATGCGGCGTTGTTTCTGGCGATATTGAGCACCGTGATTTCGTTCTGTCCAACAAACAGCGCGAGGGCGCGATCATCTTGTGTCAAAGCCGCGCGGCTGAACCTGACGGTGTGATTGAACTCGACCTCTGATCTGAGGTCTGAAAACGACTTCGATAAACACAAAAATTGGTCGTTCCAGCCATGGACGCCGTGGGGCTGCTGCACTAACGTCCCCCGCGAACCCCAGTGAATCCTGATCAACAGGTGCGAGGTATTTTCATGGATTATCACAGCCCCGCCAACTTTGCCGAGGCGTCGGCTCTGGCCGCGAACGCGACGGGCATTACCCGGTTTCTGGCAGGAGGCACCGATGTTCTGGTGCAATTGCGGTCCGAGCTGGTGACACCCGATACGCTAATCGACATCAAAAAGATTGATGGCGTCAGCGATATCATTCGTAACGCCGATGGCAGCTGGACGATTGGCGTCGCGGCCACCGGTGCCGAGATGAGCGAACACCCCGAATTGGGCGGCGATTGGCCCGGCGTGGTCGAGGCGATGGACCTGATCGGATCAACCCAAGTGCAGGGGCGCGCAACGCTGACCGGGAACCTGTGCAATGGCTCTCCGGCGGCTGATTCCGTGCCTGCTATGGTCGCCGCCGGAGTGACTGTTACTGTCACAGGCCCGGATGGTGATCGCAAAGTTGCTGTCGAAGATATCCCGACCGGCCCCGGCAAAACGTCGCTGGCCAAGGGAGAGTTGGTCTCGGCCGTGCATATCCCTGCACGGGGTGACAACGGTGGTGACGCATATTTGCGGTTCATACCACGGACCGAAATGGACATTGCTGTTGTCGGTGTAGGGGTGAACCTGCGTCTGGACGGCGACACTGTCACCGAAGCCCGTGTGTCGCTGGGTGCTGTAGCCCCGACCGTTCTGCTGGTTGAAGACTGTGCCAAGGCCATCATCGGCAGTACGCTGGACGAGGCCGCGCTTGATGCGCTGGCTGCCGCTGCATCTGCTGCGTGTAACCCGATTGACGACAAGCGCGGCACCATCGCGTTCCGCACCGAGGTCGCTGGCGTTCTGGCCAAGCGCGCCGCGAAAATCGCCTATGCCCGTGCGAAGGGAGAACAAGCATGAGCAAGTTCCACGTATCCACCACTGTAAACGGCGACGCGGTTGAATACCTCTGCGACCCGCGCGAAACCCTATTGGACTGTTTGCGCGACAAGCTGAACCTGACCGGAGCGAAAGAAGGCTGTGGTACAGGTGACTGCGGCGCGTGTTCCGTCTCGGTCGACGGGCGTCTGGTCTGTTCCTGCCTGATGCTGGGCGTTGAGGCCGAAGGTAAGCAAATCGAAACGGTTGAGGGCATCGCAGATGGCGACGTTCTGCACCCGCTGCAGCAGAAGTTTATCGAACACGCCGCGCTTCAGTGCGGCATCTGCACACCGGGTATTCTGGTCGCGGCCAAGTCGCTGCTGGAAAAGAACCCCAACCCGACCGAAGAGGAAGCCCGGTATTGGCTGGCAGGTAACCTGTGCCGCTGCACCGGTTATGACAAGATCATTCGTGCCGTCATGGAAACGGCAGAAGAACTGCGGGAGGCTTCGTAATGGCACTCGACGATCGCAAATCTGAATTTACTTTTGTTGGCACGCGCCCGAACCGCCCTGACGGGTTGGACAAGGTTACGGGCCGCGCAAAGTTCGGGGCGGATATTTCGGCACCGGGCATGCTGCATGGCGCGATCCTGCGCTCGCCCCATGCCCATGCGCGGATCGTGAAAATCGACGCTTCGAAGGCCGAGGCGCATAAGGACGTCAAAGCCGTCGTGACCCGTGCGGACTTTGCCGACGTCCCGTTCAAACCGGGCCTGGAAGGCGAATTCTGGAGTGTTTTGGAAAACGTCATGGCAGGCGAAAAGGCTCTGTATGACGGCCACGCTGTAGCGGCCATTGCGGCCACATCCGCTTTGGCAGCGCGCGATGCGCTCAAGCTGATCGAGGTCGAATACGAGGTGTTGCCCCACGTCACCGATGTGGACAAGGCGATGGCCTCGGATGCTCCGGTCATTCGTGAAGGTGCCGCGGATTATTCGGTGCCCGAGGGCATGCACCCCAATGTCGTGCGGTACCACGAAAGCGGTCATGGCGATGTCGAGGCCGGCTTTGCCGAAGCTGATCTGATCATCGAAGACAGCTTTGTCACTGAGGCGACCCATCAGGGTTACATCGAGCCGCATGCCTGTTTGGGTATGTTGGGCAATGATGGCAAGGGTGAGCTGTGGTGCACGACCCAGGGCCACTGGATCGCGCAGAAAACCTGCGCGGCGCTGTTGGGGATTGAGACCGCACAGCTGCGCGTAACAGCGTCCGAAATTGGCGGCGGCTTTGGTGGCAAGACGACTGTGTTCATTGAACCCGTCGCGCTGGCGCTAAGCCGTAAGGCCAACCGCCCGGTCAAACTCGTGATGACCCGGTCCGAAGTGTTCCGGGCAACCGGCCCCACTTCGTCGGCTTCGATGGACATCAAGATCGGCATGAAGAAGGACGGTACCATCTCGGCCGCGCAGGGCGTGTTCCGCCTGCAAGGCGGCGCGTTTCCGGGCGCGCCGGGCGATATGACGGCCATGTGTGCCTTCGCGCCTTACAGTCTGACCAACGTCAAACAGGTCGGCTATGACGTTATGGCCAATCGCCCGAAACAGGCAGCCTACCGTGCCCCCGGTGCCCCGATGGGGGCATTCGCCGTCGAGTCGGTGATTGATGAACTGTGCAAAAAGCTGGACCTCGATCCAGTCGATGTACGCCTGAAAAATGCGGCGTATGAAGGCACTAAGGCCAGCTATGGTCCCCGGTATGAACGCATCGGTCTGGTGGAGACGCTGGAAGCCGCCAAGGCGCATCCGCACTATTCAGCGCCGCTGAAACCGGGGCAGGGACGCGGGATTTCCTGTGGGTTCTGGTTCAACCATGGCGGCGAGACCTCGGTGTCTCTGTCCCTGTCCGAGGACGGCTCGGCCCAGTTGATGGTTGGTACGCCCGATATCGGCGGCTCGCGGGCGTCTATGGCGCTGATGGCGGCTGAGGTTCTGGGCATTCCGTACGAGAATATCCGTGTCACCATCGCCGACACAGCGACGCTTGGCTACAACGACGTCAGCCACGGCTCTCGCGTGACCTACGCCTCCGGTCTTGCCACCATCAAAGCAGCCAATCACGCGGTCGAAAAACTGTGCGAACGCGCGGCGGCCAGCTGGGGAATTCCGACCGACGCGGTGAAATGGGAAAACGGCTGTGCGGTACCCTCTGGCCCCAATGCCGGTGACTTCGATCCGCGCCCACTGGCCGATATCACGGCCCATATGGGTTCGACCGGCGGTCCGATCTCGGGCCACTTTGAGGCGACCCCGGAAGGCGCGGGCGTGTCCTTTGGTACCCATATCGTCGATGCTGAGGTTGATCCGGAAACCGGCAAAACCGCGATCACCCGCTACACGGTTATTCAGGATGCCGGTAAGGCGATCCATCCGACCTATGTAGAAGGCCAGTATCAGGGCGGCGCGGCGCAGGGCATCGGCTGGGCGCTGAACGAGGAATACATCTATGGCGAGGATGGTCGCCTGCAGAACTCGATCTTCCTTGACTACCGTATTCCCGTCGCCAGTGACCTGCCGATGATCGACACGGTGATCGTCGAAGTGCCAAACCCAGGCCACCCATTCGGTGTGCGTGGCGTCGGCGAGACCGGCATCGTGCCGCCCTTGGCTGCCATTGCCAACGCCGTGTCGAACGCGGCGGGCGTACGTATGCGGCAACTGCCAATGTCACCGCCGCGTATTCTGGCCGCGCTGAAGGACAATGGTTGAGGTCCACCTCTGGTCCGGCCTCCGGTCTTTGACCGGGGGCCAGCAGGTGGTCGAGGTTAAAGCCAAGACGACCGGAGAACTGTTACACGCATTGGTGCTGGCCTATCCACAGCTTCAAGGTCCTATTGATGCCGGGGTGTCTATTGCAATTGATGGCCGCGTTATCGCCACAGGGTTGACCGAGCCAATCCCTGAAGGCAGCGAAGTTTACCTGATGCAGCGGTTAAGGGGCGGTTAGGCCTCTGGCGACCACGGTTCGCGCCCGACCATGCGGTCGGCTTCAGCAGTGATATCGTTCATATGCTGCTCAAGGCTTTGGCGCAGCTCCTCGATTTTCTCTTCAGGTGCTTTGCGAGGCACGGTCTCGGTCCACTCGCGGCACAGAAAGACTCCCTTGTTCCGCCAGGGGCGGGGCATCAACAGGCGATCCCATGTACCCGCTTCGCTGCCATATTGTGCGGAAAAGGTGATACCGAAGATCCGTTTGCCCGAAGTGCGCGCCCAGACCAGTGGCACCGTGGACAGCACACGCTCGGGGCCACGTGGTCCGTCGGCGGCGATGCCGATGGAAACCCCTTGATTAATCTTGCCGATCACCTCTCGCGAAACGGCAACGTTGCTCTTGTGTTTGCTGGCCATGGCGATGGTGTCCATGCCGAATAGTTTCTGCACCCGACCTACCATGCTGCCTGCTCTTGCAGACGAAGTGATCGAGCAGATGCGCCCTTTGTCCAACGGGAAGAAATAGGGCGATTGCGCCAGACGCTGATGCCACAGCACCACGATCACCGGTTCACCTTGTTCGGCCAGCTGGTCCAGTTCTTCGTATCCGATGCGCTGCCACTTGGTGTTGCGATTGACTATCCGGATATAACTCGCGATGCGGCGCGCGGCCCAGTTCAAAACGGCTTCGCTGTCGGCGATCTTTTTGCGGATACTCACGGATTGGGTCCCTCGTACTGACCAAACCGTGTCTTATAGAACTAAACGCTGCACGCAACTTGTTTGTCGGGTGCATTAGTCGCGCGGAATTTGAAAAAGCCTCTTGAGTCCGCTGCGCGGCTGGCATATTTGATGCGCACCTTAGGGGTATAGCTCAGTTGGTAGAGCGACGGTCTCCAAAACCGTAGGTCGCGGGTTCGAACCCTGCTGCCCCTGCCATTCCTTCTTTGATCTGAGGTCGGTTCATTCAAAGAACGAAACCCAAGCTGTTTATCCTACAATAGCTTGAAGTGTAATCTGAGTCTGGAGAGACCCGGACGCGAGGCGCGATTCCCAACTTTTCGAACAACGCCGCAGCACGGCATTGATAGCTAGAAAAATTTGAATTCGTCGACGGAGAGCATACTGACCAACCGACCGTTGTTTGAGTCCCAGCCCGCAGGTGACTTTGAGATAAAGTCTTCGAAGTTAGGCCCGTGCAGTTTCATAAGCCGAGATCTCTCCATCTCGTGAAGCAAATAGAACAGCCCTCCGCGTTTGCCCTTTAAGGACTCCGGCACGGTGAGCGCTGCGACGCTCTTAGAATATTTTGACTGCTGCTCTATCTTGGCCACCGGCATTCGCCTTTTTTGCGACCGTACCAACTGAAAGGAAATATGGCAAATATATGGCGTAAAAATCTCTGCCAGTGTTGCATACGGGAATTGTGAGACCCCGGGGGGGTCTAAAGGTGGCTGAATCTGACCGATCCATTTTCTGCAACCAACCGGCTTCACGCCGCATGCGATTTTACGAGGCTTCAAAAGACGCCCATTTCGGTGATGAAGTCTGCGTGGGCCATCATATTCTCCTCCATCGCGTACTCGGTTGTTCATTCCACTCAGATTGGCGGCTGTGCTGAACCTGGGGTTTAGATGGGATTAACATTGGTTTAGCCAGGTGTCGCGCAATTCGATCAATCCGGTTTCCTACGCCAGTAGAATGGCATATGGTCCTGCCCACAACAGACAGGCGGAAGAGGGTTCATGTCGCGTTTTGATGGTTACTTCCTGCGGCAGCTGCTGATTCTGTTCGGCTTTTTCACCCTGGTTCTGGTGGGTGTGTTCTGGATTACCCGTTCCGTCAGCCTGTTTGACCGGGTGATCAGCGGTGGCCAACCCGCGATGGTGTTTCTGGAATTCACCGCACTGACCCTGCCGACCCTGATCCGCACAGTGATGCCGATGGCGGTGTTTGCCGCAGCCGTTTATGCCACCAATCGCCTGAGCCGTGAAAGCGAGATGACGGTGATGCTGGCCACCGGGACCAGCCCCTGGAGATTGGCGCGCGCAGTGTTCGTATTTGGCATCGTGACCGGCCTGATGATGGCCGCGATCAGTGTCTTCCTGCGCCCCGCGTCCGTTGAACAGTTGGAACAGCGCCAAGCCGAGGTCGCAGGGGATGTCACCGCCCAGCTTTTGAATGAAGGTGAATTTCTGCACCCCGCGCAAGGCGTTACGGTTTATATCGGGAAAATTGATCTGGATGGCACGTTGTCCGAGGTCTTTGTCTCAGATCGTCGGAATGAAGAGGACCCGGTAAGCTATTCCAGCAAGACGGCTTATCTGGTCAACAATGGTTCCGGCATTCATCTGGTGATGGTGGACGGGATCGCATTGCGCCTGAATCCAGAAGGCAGGACGCTGTCTTCGACGCTTTTTGCGGATGCCTCGTATGACATCTCGGAACTGACAAACTCAGACACCAACGCCATGCGCAGTCTTGAGGCGATCCCAACGCTCGAGCTTTTGCAGGGCCGGGATAGTATTCTGGCGACCGAGCAGTTCTCGGAAGGGGAACTGATCGAAGAGCTGCATCAGCGTTTTTCATGGATCGCTATTTGTATCGCGGTGGCGATGGCTGGTTTTTCAACGCTGATGCTGGGCAGTTTTTCACGCTTTGGGCTGTGGCCACAGATATTCGGAGCTTTCACGATTTTGGTCCTGTTGGAGGGTGTCAGGGGTTTTGTGTCGCCGGTCGTGATTGATGATCCAAACCTGTGGATTTTGCTTTATCTTCCGGCGATTGTCGGCGTCTTGATTTCATGCGTGTTCCTGTTGATCGCCGGGCGGCCATTGCTGCGCACTCGATCGCGGAGGGCGAATGGAGCCTTGTCTCAAGCTTAATCCGCCGCGCGCAGCTCGGTCAGGCAGGCCACCACGTCGTCGAAGGCCTCGCTGTCCCGCCGGGTCACCAGATAAAGCGGCAACATCAGGTCCATCGCTTCGGCAACCGGCACCAAGGTGCCTTCGTTCAATTGATCCCGAATAACATATTCGGGGAAATACCCCGTGCCGCCGCGCTGCAAAACATACCGCAGGCCCATCATGCAATTGCCCAAAAAAAGCGTCTGTCCTGCCGCTTTGCGCGCTGCTGACCGCACGTGGTCCTGATATACTTCGCCTAACTCGAGATTGACGAAAACCGGGTCTTTGCCCGCGCCGGGGGTTTCGACCAACAATAAACGTTCCGGTGCCAGTTCGTGATATAGAACGCGCCGATCAGATGGTTTTTCGTGGGTCAGTGCTGCATCCAATACATGCGTCGCCACGGCCTCGACCATGTTGAGGTCATGATCGTAGTTCAGGGTCAGTAATAGCTGGCCATGGCGTTGTTCATAGCGAACGGCCAGATCGACCAGCAATGGATCCCAAACGCTGAGCTGTGCACCAAGGCGAAGGGCGATCCGGTGCGGTGTCTGCCCCGGAAGGTCACGAGAGGCAAAAGACCACAATGACAACATCTGCTCGGCATAGGGCCTAAACTGCCGTCCGAATTCTGTCAGGTTGGTGCCGCCTGCGCCTCGAGTGAACAAGGGCTTTCCGGTTTCCTCTTCGATCAGTTTGATACGGGCGCTGACCGCGGTCTGTGTGATGTTGAGGTGTCGCGCAGCGGCATGGAAGCCACCGGTGTCTGCAACGCACAGAAATGTCTCAAGAGCTTTGATTTGCATGTCGAAAGTATTTTTTGATCGAAGTGATAAAATCAATTCATTTTTTTCAGCTATTGCCTTCGGATATGCTGGCCGTAGCAGATCAGCCAGAGGAAACATCATGCTGGACAAAAGCCACAAACCCACCTGGACCAGTTTTGAAGAGGCGACCAAAGCCGATTGGGACGCCGTCATGGAGTATGAAGAGGCGTTCAACGCCGCCCTTCCAGACCGAATCCTGGACGCGATCCGTTCCCTGGACGAGGCGTGGACGCCTTACCCGGTCAATCGTTACCAGCACAGCCTTCAGGCCGCGACGCGTGCCTATGAGGATGGTGCGGATGAAGAACTGGTGGTCGCGGCACTGATCCATGACACCGGAGATATTCTGTCACCGTATAACCACGGTGAGTTGTCGGCAGCGATGATGAAACCTTATGTCAGCAAGAGAACCCACTGGATATTAAAACACCACTGCGTGTTCCAAGGCTATTACTACAATCACCACCTGGGCGGTGATCGTAACGCCCGCGACAAGTACCGTGACAGCCCCTATTGGGAGGACTGCCGTTACTTCTGCCATGAATACGATCAGAAGGCGTTTGATCCGGACTACCCGACCAAACCGCTTGAGTTCTTTGAACCCATGCTGCGCCGCGTCCTGAACAAGGGCGAAGGCCATATGGAACTGAATGAAACGTCCGAGGGTTAACAGGCGGCCATCAGACGATAAACGATCTGCGCGGCGGTGAAGTCCCAGGCGGCATTGCCGTTCGGGGCCAGTTCCACCACGTCGAAGCCTATGCATTTGCGGCCTTTCAGGGTGTGTTCTACCAGCCGTAACGCCTGATAATATCCCAGGCCACCGGGCACCGGAGTTCCGGTGGCGGGCATGATCGCCGGGTCCAGCCCGTCGACATCGAAACTGACATAGACCAGCTCGGGGAAATCCTCTGGCAGGTCGACAGCGTGGATATTGCCTGTGACCAGTTCTTCGGCATCCACGTGGAAGATGTGGTTTTTCAGGCGGCTCTGTGCCTCCTCAGTCGAAAAGGCACGGACACCGAACTGAGCCAATCGAACGCCTTCTTCGGCCAGCAGGTGCATGACCGAAGCATGGGAGTGTTTTTCCCCCTGATAGGCATTGCGCAGGTCAGCATGGGCGTCGATCTGAACTATGCCGATGGGTTGACCTAACGCGCGGGCCACTCCCATGACGGCGCCGTAACTGAGGGAATGCTCTCCGCCCAAAGTCACTGGAACCCTACCAGCGCGAACAGCGGCTTCGGTGCGCTGGGCAAGGCGCTCCATGATCTCGGACAGGGCGGCGTCGCAATCCACCGGTTCTTCGGTGAAGATCCCCTCGACGCATGGCTCGGCGTGCCCGGTGATGCGTTCCAGCTCATTGCTGGCTTCGATGATGGCATCAGGCCCTTTGGCCGTGCCCGAGCCGTAAGAGACCGTGCGCTCTAGCGGCACCGGGATCACGCAAAAACGGGCATCCTCGGTGCGCTCAGATGCGGTTAGTTCACTGTCAAGGAAAATGCTCATGAGAGTCTGTCCTTAAAGTCGTCATAGCCGAACTGCTTGATGATCTTCAGCTCGTCCGTTTCGCTATTCCACAGGGCAATGGTGGGCAACGGTACGCCGTTGAATGTATTGGTCTTGACCATCGAATAGTGCGCCTGATCCAGAAAGGCAAAGCGTTGGCCGATTTCCAGTGGCCGATCCCACGTGTAATCCCCGATCACGTCACCGGCCAGACAGGAGGGGCCGCCCAGACGGTAAGTATGGCCTGCTTCGGCCTCATCCATCAGGGCGGGACGATAGGGGGCTTCGATCACGTCGGGCATGTGGCAGGTGGCCGAGATGTCGGTGATCGCAAGGTTCATGCCATTGGTTGGCAGGTCCAGGATTTCTCCAACCAGAATACCTGCATCCAGTGCGACGGCCTCGCCGGGTTCAAGGTAAACGTCGATATTGTGTTCGGCGCGGATGGTATTAATGAAGGCCACCAGCCCATCGCGGTCATAGTCGTCGCGGGTTATGTGATGGCCACCGCCGAAATTCAGCCATTTGAGCTGACCGAGGAACGGTTTGAGTCTTGGTTCCACAGCAGACCATGTGCGCTGCAATGGTTCGAAACCCTGTTCGCAGAGCGTGTGCATATGCAGCCCGTCTACGCCAGTCAGGGTTTCGGCTGACAGTTGGCTGACTGGCGTTCCAAGGCGAGAGCAGGGCGCGCATGGGTCGTATTTGGGAATCTCGCCTTCGGAATGTTCCGGGTTGATGCGCAGCCCGACCTGAACGCCAGCGTTCCGAGCTTTGGCAAGAAACCGGTCTTTTTGCGCTGGTGAATTGAATATGATGTGATCGGACAACGACAGAATTTCATCGACGTCCGCGTTCTTGTACCCGGCGCAGAAGGTCGCGACCTCGCCACCATATTCTTCGCGACCCAGCCGTGCTTCGAAAATGCCGGACGCGCATGTGCCGCCAAGATGTTGGCGGACAAGCGGGGCGAGCGAGAACATCGAGAATGCCTTGAGCGCGCTCAGCACATGTGCGCCGGATCGGGTTCCAATATCGGCGAGAATGGTCAGGTTCCGCTCGACGGCTTTTTCATCAACCACGAAGCATGGGCTTGGCACGCGGCTCAGGTCAAAGCTGCGAAAGGCTCCGGCGTCTCCGGCCTGTGTGGTCATCATGTCGGACATGTCCGGCGCCTCCGAATTGTGGAGAGGCCGGGGGCTTTGCCCCCGGACCCCCGGAGTATTTTGGAAAAGATGAAGTTAGAATTCGACCGGACCGTCGAGTTCGTGGACCTGCCACGGCAAGCCATGTTCGTTCAGCATGTCCATGAAGTTGTCCGGATCCAGCTGTTCCATGTTCCACACGCCCGGCTCGGACCAGTTGCCTTTCAGCACCTGCGCCGCACCGATCATGGCGGGGACGCCGGTGGTATAGCTGACCGCTTGGCTGCCGACCTCGGCATAGCATTCCTCGTGGTCGCAGATGTTATAGATGTAATAGGTCTTCTCACCCGAGCCGTCTTTGGCCTGACCCGTGGCGATGTCGCCGATGCAAGCTTTGCCTTTGGTTTCTGCGCCCAGATCGCCAGGGTCGGGCAGCAATGTTTTCAGGAACTGGATCGGGATGATTTCCTTGCCGTCATGCATCACTGGGTCGATGCGGGTCATGCCGACATTTTCCAGCACTTTGGCGTGGGTGATGTAGGCGGCGCCGAAGGTCATCCAGAAGCGGGCGCGCTCAATCTCGGGGAAGTGGGTCGTAAGCGACTCCAATTCCTCGTGGTACATCTGGTACATGTTTTTCTGGCCGATGGCGGGGAAATCGTATTCGACTTTTGTGGTCATCGCCGGGCTGGTATGCCATGCGCCGTTTTCCCAGTGGCGCACTTCGGCCAACACTTCGCGCAGGTTGATTTCCGGGTTGAAGTTGGTGGCAAATTCCTGGTCGTTCGAGCCGCCATTGGCGTCCAACACGTCGATCTGGCGGATGGTGTCCAGCTTGTGTTTCTTCAGCCATTTGGCGAACACGCTGGTCACGCCCGGATCAAAGCCCGAACCGAGGATGGCAGTCAGGCCTGCCTCTTTGAACCGATCTTGATAGGCCCATTGCCAGTGGTATTCGAACTTGGCCACGTCTTCAGGTTCATAGTTCGCAGTGTCGAGATAATGAATGCCCGCCTCAAGACACGCATCCATCAGCACCAGATCCTGATAGGGCAGGGCGAGGTTCACCAGCAGTTCGGCCCCGGTTTCCTTGATCAGCTTGACGGTATCTTCGACCTTATAGGCGTCCAGCTCCGCTGTGGCGATGTCAACGCCCACGCGATCTTTCACTGCCTTGGCGATGGCGTCGCATTTCGATTTCGTGCGGCTGGCCAGAGTGATTTCGGTAAAGATGTCCGAATTCATTGCCATCTTGTGCACAGCCGCGTGCGATACGCCGCCTGCGCCGACAACCAGTGTTTTGCCACTCAAAGTTCCCATGGGGGTCATCTCCTCTCTGGAGTTATTCGTAATAGGTGTAGCCGTTGATGGAGTCGCGATAGGCGCTCATCAGGGTTTTGCGGTCCTTGGCCATCAGAGTACCGGTCGAGATCGCCTCGTCCACCATTTTGCGGAACGCGGCGACACAATCGTTGGGGTCGAACTCGACATACGACAGAACCTGGCTGATCGTGTCGCCCTCTTGCTCGTGCAGCAGGTCGAAGCCGCCATCGGGGCGCAGATCGATGGTGACGACGTTGGTGTCTCCGAACAGGTTGTGTAGATCGCCCAGCGTTTCCTGATAGGCACCGACGAAGAAAACACCCATCAGATATTCCTGATCTTCGGACAAGGAATGCACGGGCAGGCTGGGGGAAACGCCATCGGCCAGAATGAACCGGTCAATCTTGCCATCGCTGTCGCAGGTGATGTCAGACAGCACTGCGCGACGGTCGGGTGTTTCGTTCAGACCCTGCAGCGGCACGATGGGATGTAATTGATCAATGGCCCAGACATCGGGCAGGGATTGGAACAGCGAGAAGTTGCAGTGATAGATATCGGCCACTTTCTCAAGCTGATCATCCACATCTGTTTCCAGATCATCACTGGCGGCCAGCGCCTTGAGCCGGGCCATCAATGACAGATAGATGCGTTCGGCGCGCGCCATTTGGCGCAGGTCGACATAACCGCGGCGGAACAGCGCGCGCAGTTCGTTGCGATAGAAGCCGGCGTCGTTCCAGCATTCCTGCAGGCGGTCTTTGCTGAGATAGCTGTGAACGGCGGCGAGGTCAGCGACCATATGATGATCGTCCGGTTCAACCTCAGGCCCATTAGGCGCGTCGTAGAGCGTAGTTTCCAGCACGTTGAATACCAACATCGAAGAGGTTGCCACCACAGCCCTGCCACTTTCGGTGACCAGCGTGGGGTGGGCGATTTCAGCCTCGTCCATGGCGTAGGCCACAGTTTCGACCACGTTGGAGCAGTATTCCTCGACCGTGTAGTTTATTGAATTCTCAGCCGCTTTCTTTTCACCGGTATAGTCCACGCCCATGCCGCCGCCCAGATCCAGATGGGTTAGCGGCACACCCTCGCGGGTCAGTTCGGTGTAATAGCGGCACGCCTCGCCCACGGCGCGGCGAACGTCGTTCACATCCTGCACCTGAGAACCCAGATGCGAATGCTGCAGCTTCAGGCAATGTAGCAGGCCTGCCGCTTTCAGCTTGTCCACTGTGGCCACAAGCTGGTCGGTGTTCATGCCAAAGGCCGAGCGATCGCCTGAACTTTCTTCCCACTTGCCGCTGATCTGGTTGGTCAGTTTGACCCGCACGCCGATCAGGGGTTCGATGCCCAGCTCGTTATAGACCTGGATGACTGTGTCAGCCTCTTTCGGGCTTTCCAAAACAATGACCGTGTTGAACCCGATCTTGCGGCTGAGGATGGCCAGCTGAATGAATTCGGCATCCTTGACGCCGTTGCAGACAATCAGCGCCTCGCTGGCCAGACGATGCGCCAAGGCCACTACCAGTTCAGGCTTTGATCCAGCCTCAAGCCCATAGTTGTATTTCTTGCCGAACTCGACAATCCGGTCGACTACCTGCGCTTGCTGGTTCACCTTGATCGGGAAAACACCGCGATAGCTGCCCTTGTAGCCGGTGCGTGCAATCGCATCGCGAAAGCTCTCGTTGATGTGGACAATCTCATGTTCCAGATAAGAACTGACGCGCAGGATCATCGGCGCTTTGATGCCACGCTCATCCAGATCACTGAGAATACCCGGTAAGCTGATCGCTTCGGCCTCGGGGGCCATGGGATTGCGCAGACCGATTTCGCCCTGCTCCGTCACCTCAATGAGACCTTTGCCCCATTTCTCAACTCCGTAGATGGAATGCGGTGCGTCGGGCGTGTGTTTCAATCAAGTCAGTCCTTGTAAGTCAGGGTGCCAGTTTCGCGCCCGCCAATACGGCAGCTATATGATTCTTCCAAGTGTAATCTATGGGGCGGAATTTTCCGAATTCATGCAGCTGTGCGAATTGGGATCAAATGGTTGTCCCATTGGCAATCAGCCCGGTTGGATATTTGGGCCTTGCTTGTGGACAATTGCCCGATGACTCCAGTCCCGGTTGTGAACACAAACCCGTTTGATGCGGTGCCAAGGCCGCAAACATCCTCGTGCAGGAATACTCCATCAAGCAGTCCGTCCGCGACCCGAAAACGGTGCATGGCATTGCCGCGGGGACAGGTGATGGCGACTGTTTCGCCTGCACCGGAAAAGGCGATGCTGCCCGCATATCCCTGCAACGTACTTTGGTCAGCGTCGGGCGCGCTGAGTAGCAGGGGTTTTTCGCCAC
Organism: Ruegeria atlantica; assembly: GCF_947495585.1. Taxonomy (GTDB): domain Bacteria; phylum Pseudomonadota; class Alphaproteobacteria; order Rhodobacterales; family Rhodobacteraceae; genus Ruegeria; species Ruegeria atlantica_G. Next base: position 45,157 of record NZ_CANLZK010000015.1, read on the forward strand.
GGCGATGCAAACCCAAAAGAGGAGGGTGTTGCGATGAATCGCCTTGCCATTGCATCGCGAACCCGACCAAACCGTCAGGTCGCACGGCCAAATGGCGGATCGAGTTTTTGTGAAGCTTTTGTGGCAGTTCTACCTGCTCACGAACCTTGCCATTTTGATCCAGATAAGTCAGGCGCGGTTGCATTACGGGCAGGTTGAGCTTGGTTCTTCCTGTTTCTGGGTGGGTTTCGATCCCGCCATTTGCCACAACCAATGTCCGATCATCTGGCATCAGACGCATGTCATGTGGTCCGACACCGCCCGAGGCGAACTCGCCTAGCCGGGCGCAGCTGTCGGTGTCCCAGACGCCGATTACGCCCTCACCGGTCTCATAGTTGTTTTCGGTGGTGAACAGCCGTGTACCATCGGTTGAGAACACGCCGTGACCATAGAAGTGGCGGTCTTTGGGGGCCTCCAACACAGCGGTCTGGGTGCCCGTCGCGCAGTCGATGATGATTGCAAATGTTCCCGGGCGGCGCGCAAATGCCACCGCCAGCGCATGGTGGGGATGCGCTGCTGCTGCGTGCCCGCGTGCGGGCAACGGAAGGGCAAACAGGATGTCGCCACCCGCGTCCATCCCGGCCAGCCGATAAGTCCCATCCGGGAACAGCGCCGCGGCCAGGTAATCCGGCGCACCGACAGCAGACCATCCACGCATGGGGGCAAGGCTGGCAGCGGCCAGACCGGCTAGGAAGCGTCGACGGTTGGTCATGGTTCAGTCCCCGTCCAGCGAGTTGAAACCGGCATTGATGCCCAACGTCGGGCCAAGCTCGGTGGAGGCAATGGCGCGGATATCGTTGATGGATTGCTGTAATGCCTCAAGGCGGAACCGTCCCTGCGGGGTTGCCACAGCGACAAATGCCGGATCGTCCAGTGACTGCGCACGGTCGATGGCTGCAGCGAATGCGCCGCCCAGATCTGCCGCGATGTCCGGATGATCTGCCGACAGGCGCGCGGCAAGGTCACGCAAGGCGGTCAGAGACAGCTGCACATGGCGCAACGAACGTTCGGAGCGCCGCGCCTCGGCGCGTTTGGGGCGGGGGCGGTCGAAACTTCCCAATGGGCGACCAAGGCGAGTTTCGGCGGTGAATTCCAGACCGGTCGTCAGGGCCTTGTAAAGCTCTTGCATGGCTTCGTCTTCCGACCGGTATGGGCTGTTTTCGCCCGGGTTTGCCAATGCGAGCGCGTAGCCCGCCCAGTCTGCATCAATTGCCCCGGCATTGCGGTTGATATCTGCGGTTATGGCCTGCATCAGCGCGCAGCGATACTCGGCGCTGCCCAGATCGGTGAACCGTGGATCGTAGAGCATCAGTTCCAGCGCGAAAAAACCGCGACCGGCCACGGAGGTTTCCGCGAACGTGTCGGGTGACTGGATGGCTGTGTCTTCGGCAGCGATCAGGCCGGACAGGGCTTTGGGCGTAAAGCCCTTGGTGTCGGGCCAAAACGCCAATGCAAACGCGCGGTCTTCTGCCTCAGATGGGCCAAAGCGCAGATGACTGACTGAAATCCAGTCGTCAAACGCCGCGTGGTAAGCAGTGCGAAGCGCGACCGAGGTTGGGTTGCAATCTGTCTGCGCGGCCTCGGCCAATGCATCGGTGGTCTCCGTCAGTCTGGCATAGCCGGGCAGGATGTGCGCCTCGATGGCGTCGGACAGGATCGGGCTGCGCTCTTGCGCATAGGCGCCAAGCGGCAATGTCAGGGAAAGGGCAAGTACGAAGGCGCGCATGGGTCAAAGGCTTTCTAGAAAACGGATAAGGGCATCGCGGTCGGGTTTTGGCATCCCGACGACAGCGTCACGCGCTGCCTGCGCCTCACCGCCGTGCCACAGGATCGCTTCCAGAAGCGACTGCGCGCGCCCGTCATGCAGAAACTGCGTATGTCCTGACACCTGCTGGGTCATGCCGATCCCCCAAAGCGGTGGCGTACGCCATTCACGACCCGTGGCGCGCGCCTCGGGTCTGCTGTCAGCCAGCCCATCGCCCATGTCATGCAGCAGCAGGTCCGTGTAAGGCCAAATCAGCTGAAAACTATGCTCGGGACGGTCTTCCATGCGATGCGTCACGAACGAGGGCGTGTGGCACGATGCACACCCGGTGTCGTGGAACACCTGCTTGCCGCGCAACACTTCAGGGTCGTCCATATCCCGCCGGGCCGGAACACCCAGATTTTGGCTGTAGAAGGCGACCAGATCCATGCCGACCTGATCAATTTCGAAGGTCCGGTCGTCGCCATCACCATGCGGCGCATTCACGCAATCGACTTGCGCATAAGTGCAATCGCCATGCGCCGCTGGATAGAGCGGGCTGGAGATGCCGATATCCCCGGTAAAGGCCGCGGCGGATTGCTCCATGATCGTGGGCATGCCTGCTTTGTGGCCAAACCTGCCCATCATCGGCGCGCCGTACTCAATCGCCCATACGATGTTGGGGCGGCCGGAGATTCCATCGCCGTTCTCGTCTTCGGGGTCCGCATTCGCCAGCAGGTCTTCAACTGGGATCGCTTCGAGCAGACCGAGACCGATCATCTGTGGGGCTACGCGTGGGCTTATCATGGCGTCGGGGTGCAGCGGGCCATAACCCAGATCCGCAGCCTCGTAGGTCGGGCGGCGCAAGGTAATGGTTTCCCCATCAGCCAACGTGACGGGAACGTCCTCGTAAGTGATATCCAGCCTGTATTCCGCCGGGTGGCCGGGCAGGGCCAGATCTTGCATCTGCCCGCCGTAATTCGGCTCGGGCAGGGTGGCGATGTAGTCTTCGATCTCTGCGTACCCGTCTTCGGGCGTGCTAGGGATGGATACGCGCAAGAACATCGAAATCGCGTTGTCATCTGGCCCGTTGGGCGTATGCCCGCGCCCGTCTTTGACGTGGCAGCGCTGACAGGATCGTGCGTTGTAGAGTGGCCCCAACCCATCCGAGGCCAGTGTGGATGACGGAGATGACACCCAGATTTTCTTGAACAGCCCGTTGCCGACTTTGAAGTCCAGCTCCTGCTCGAAACTCAGGTTGCCCGAGGGCTGCGAAAACGCATCTGCGTCGGTGCGCACGCGGACAGTTGCGGCACCACCGGGCAACTCTTCAAAGCGCTGCGGCGCGCTGAAATCGTCAGGTGCGGCGGTTACCCGCGCAATCCTCGCTTGTTCGTCTTCGGTTCTGGGAAGGTAGTTGAGGTGAAGATCCCGCAGCTCTGCCGACAGGGATTGGGTGGCCGCAAGGGCGGCCACCGTCACCAGCGAAAGCTTACGCGCCTTCGTCCATTTTCGATACGTTAAGGTGCGCATAATTGGCTTCGCCAATCCTTTCGTACAGGTCCAGCTGTGTTTCGAGGAAATCGATATGCCCTTCCTCATCCGCCAGCAATCCTTCAAACAGAGACATAGTGACGTAGTCCCCAGCGCTCTGACAGTATTCGCGTGCTTCCTTGTACAAGGCCCGGGCGTCGACCTCTGCGGCCAGATCACATTCCAACGTCTCTTTTGGGGTCCGGCCGATGCGCAACGGGTCAAGTTGTTGCAAATTCGGGTGACCGCCCAGGAAAATGATTCGCTCGATCAGCTTGTCCGCGTGCCCCATTTCTTCGATGGATTCTTCACGGCTTTTCTTGGCCATGTGGCCGAGGTCCCAATCCTCTTGCAGGCGGTAATGCAGCCAATATTGGCTGACCGCCGTCAGTTCATGCCGCAGAGATTTGTTGAGATATTCTATGACCTTGGGGTCGCCCTTCATCTGCATTCTCCTGCGTTACCTCGCTGCGAAGTGCGCGAAGCTGCATCGGGACCTCCAACTTATCGCTGGAGCGCATCGAGTCTAGGAAAAGCGGCATGCACCCGCCACAATCTGCTGATTTTCCAAGGGCATGGTAGATTTTACCGGGGGTAATGACCGTGTAAGGATCAGAGGTGCGCATCCAGTCGATAGCTGCGCGGATATCGTGATCCGAGATGTTTGTGCAGTGGCATACGATCATAGCAATCAGGGCTCTGAGTTGTATTTCTTACTGTATTAGTAAGTTAATTTGGAAACGTCCAGAGGCAACAGATCAAAGGTACCTCACAAGATTTGGAGGCGGCGTGAACCTGCCGCCTCCCTGGGGTGTAGGCCCGGTGTTTTAGTGGAAAACCGCGTCTGGGTTGTCCAGGCTGTCCGAACCTTCGAACGCGATTTGGTCAAGTTCCAATACGGTCACAATGCGCTCGATCGTCTTGGTCTGATCGACCAGGCCGTTAACGCCACCCATGATCAGCACTTCGCCGCCTTCGTTGCCGCGTTCCAGCATCTGGTCATAGGCAAATCCGGCTTCCGCGGTTGATTTCAGACGTCCCAGCGCCTGCATGGTGTTGGCCAGTTTCACCTTCATCTCGGCATCCAAAGATGGGTCGCTGGCGATCACCAGATCAGACAAGGATGCGCCGCTGACCGGAGTGCCGTCGATGCGGGTGTAGCTGCCGAGATAGACGTTCTGAACACCCAACCCATCGTAATAATGGCTGTTATGGGTGTTGTCCGAAAAACAATCATGCTCTTCCTCGGGATCATTCAACATCAGGCCAAGACGCATGCGCTCGCCCGCCTGCTCGCCGTAAGACAGTGAACCCATGCCGGTCAGAATGGCGCTGACGCCTGCGGTTTCGTCGGCAGTCAGGGCTGCGCGTGCTTCGCCACCTTCGGCCCATTGCGTGGCCATCCATTCCAGGTCGCTGACCAGCAGGTCAGTCGCAGCGCTCAGGTATTGTGCACGGCGGTCGCAATTGCTGTTGGTGCAGTCGTCACCCTGAACGTAATCGGTATACGGACGGTCGCCTGCGCCCGCGCCATGGCCGTTTAGATCCTGGCCCCACAGCAGGAACTCGATTGCGTGGTAGCCTGTGGCAACGTTTGCCTCGATCCCGTCGGCTTCGTGCAGGGTTTCGCCCAGCAATTCCGGGGTGATTTCGTTGGCGTCGATGGTTTTGCCCGACAGCTCAAAGCTGGGGTTGGCGATGACATTCAGCGCGGCGAACTCGTTCTCGTCAGTCGGACCGCCATAGGCTGCGTCCACATAGTCGATCAGCCCTTCGTCTAGCGGCCATGCGTTTACCTTGCCTTCCCATTCGTCAACGATCGCGTTGCCGAAACGGTAAACCTCGGTCTGCTGGTAAGGAACACGTGCGGCAACCCAAGCGGCGCGTGCCGCGTTGAGTGTGGCGTCTGACGGATCATCGATCAGCGCGTGTACGGCGGCCTGCAGCGACTTTGCCGCGATCAGGCTGTCGTCATATTTGGCTTCGGCGATGTTCGCGTAGGTGGTCAGAACGTCGATCTTCGCCGGGGCATCGGCAAAGGCTGCAGTCGCGATCCCAAGGGTCAAAACGCTGGTGGCGGCAAAAAATTTGGTCATGGAGGTGACACTTTCCTGTCAGAAAAAACTCACTAGCGCCGCCTCAGCGACGCGCATGCACCAAAAACTGAGTGAATTACTAAGTTAAGTCAACCTGAGTCTTATTGTCGGAAATAAATGTCGCACCCTTTCCCCATAATTAGCGGGGTAGGTGGGCCGAAGCCGCGATTGCACGGGGTTTTAATCACATTAGAATGGACGACGTGATTCCTTGTTGGATGGTGCTTTGTTTATGAAATGTGCAGCCATTGCTTTGATGCTGACACCGGCGATTGTTCTATCGCAGGTGCAAGGCCCTGCTCATGAACATGGTACGGGATATGTGGATATCGCCTTTTCTGATCAGGCATTTACTTTGTCCCTCAACGTGCCTTCTGCAGACATCATTGGTTTTGAAGGGCCGGCCGAAACCGATGACGATCGCGCGCAGGTGGCGGTTGCGGTCTCAGACCTGTCCAAACCTTTGGGCCTGTTTGTGCTACCGGAAGAGGCCGGATGCGTTACCGCATCAGCCAATGTCACCCTTACGGGCGAAGGATTGGGGCAGGACAATACCACCAAGTCTGCTGATCAAGATCAACATAGCGATTTTTTGGCCGACTACCTGATTCAGTGCCAAGATATTACAGCGCTGGTGAATATTCGGTTTGCGTATTTCGAGCGGTTCGAAAACGCGCAGAAGTTGATCTTGCAGGTGACCCGATCCGGCCAAACCCGAACGTATGAGATAACTCGGAACCAACCGGATGTGGCAATGTGAAATGCCAAAACGCGGGCCATAACGGACGGCCCGCGCCCATATACGATGCAAAGGGAGCAATCATGCGGGCGCGACGAAAGCGCCTTGGATAGCACCCAACGTGCCGTCAGTGCACGAAATGCAGTTTTGAAAAACTCTGCCGCCACTCTGCAACCTCGGCGGCGATATTCGGGCCCTCCAATCCAGAGGTGATCAATGCCGCCAACCGATCAGCGTCCTGCGACGTCATCCCCCATCTGACCAGTTCAGGCGTCCCGAACCGAAGGCCGTTCATGTCCCCTTTTACTTCGGGTGCAGGCAGTCCAATTCCGCAAGCAAGAAACCCGGCGCGGCGCAGCGTTTTGGACGCCGCTTGCCCGCCGCCGTAAGATTCTGCCAACACAGCAAACTGGTGTGAGTTGGTAAACCCTTCCCGACCCGCAAAGACGGGAACGCCACGAGCGTCCAATCGTTCTGCGAGCGCTTGCGCCATCGAGATCATTTCGGCCGCGTATTGTTGGCCGAAGTCGCGCCAGTCCAGCATTGTTATGGCCAACGCTGCGGACTTGGCCGCGTCGAAGTTGGCCGTCATGCCCGGAAAGGCAATCGCGTCGAGCTTTTGCGCAATTTCAGCGTCATTAGAGACGATCAAACCACCGGCGGGGCCGCCCAGGCTTTTGTAGGTGCTCATCGTCATGAAATGCGCGCCCTCGGCCAGTGGATTGCTCCACGCTTTGCCTGCGATGATCCCGCATTGATGGGCGGCGTCGAACATGACCTTGGCCCCGATCTCGTCAGCGATCTGCCGGACCTCTTTTACGGGGTGTTCGAACAGATTGAGGCTGCCCCCGATGGTGATCAGCTTGGGCCGTTCTTTTAGAGCCAATGCGCGTAACTGATCCAGATTGACGGTATAACCGTCAGCATCCGTCGGCGCCTCGATCGTGCGCAGACCAAAGAGACCGGCACATCCCGCTAAGTGATGGGTCACGTGCCCACCGATGGAGGCTGGGGGCGCAATTATTGTATCGCCAGGTTTGCAGGTGGCCATAAAACCATAAAGGTTGGCAATCGCGCCCGACGGCACCCGGATTTCGGCGAATTTGGCATCAAAGACCTCGGCGCAGAGCTGGGCAGTGATCACTTCGATCTCTTCAATGGCCTCCAACCCCATCTCATATTTGTCGCCGGGATAGCCTAGCGACGGCCGCGACCCGATGCCCGACGATAACAGCGCCTCGGCCTTTGGGTTCATCACGTTGGTTGCGGGGTTTAGGTTGAAACACTCTTGCTCGTGGATCTCGCGGTTTTGGGTCGCGAGATCGTCGATCCGTTTGATCAGCTCGTCAGACGTGGCCTGAGACGTCTTAGCGGCGATTTGTTGAACACGGGTTTCGCACTGATCCGGGACCCAGTTTCGGTGTGTGATTGTCATGTCTGTGACCTCCTGCTTGTCATCAGATTGAACAATTGAGGCGACATCGCAAATCAGAATTGCTATTTCTTGGCGTAGAAAAACTGAGTCTAAGGCGATGGCTGTTCTACCAAGACGCCCGAAAGGGCCACCTCTTAACGCACTCCGCGCTTTTGAAGCTGCAGCAAGGCTGGGCAGCTTCGTAGCTGCTGCCGAAGAGCTGAGCGTCACTCCCGGTGCGATTTCGCAACACATCAAAACGATTGAGGCTTGGGCGGACGTGACGCTGTTCCGGCGAAACGCGCAAGGGGTTGAGCTGACCGCGCCTGGGCGCCACTTGGCCAGTGATTTCACCCAGGCCTTCGATCAGCTTGCCGCCGCAACGCAGAACCTGCGGAACCTGAGCCCGAGCGTTGAGATCCACATCGCCGCCCTGCCTTCGGTCGCGCAACTTTGGCTGCCGGCGCGTTTGGGGCGCATCCGAAACACTTGGCCGGACATGAAGTTCTCGGTAACGGCCATGGAAACACCGCCTCGCCTATCACGTGATCTGTTTGATCTTTCGGTCTTCATTGCCGAACCTGACGGGGCGGCTGATCAAATTGTAATCGCGGAGGACGTCATTTTCCCGGTTTGCGCGCCGGAACTGGCTGAGAGTTTCAATTTTGAATCCACCCCGCTGCTGCACGATCAGACATGGCATGATGACTGGCGGCGGTGGTCCGAGGAGACGGGGACACTCATCAGCGATCCTAACAAAGGGCCGAAATATTCGCTTTACGGTCTTGCAGTCGAAGAGGCTAAGTCCGGGGCTGGTGCCTTGATGGCGCATGGATGTCTGATCGAACCTGCGCTCAAGGCCGGGCATTTGGTGCGTGTATCGGCGCAGGCCTGCGAAACAGGCCGGTCGCTGGTGATAAACCTTCCGCACCCGTCAAGGCGACGTGCGGAGCTTGATGAAATAGTTGAGCTGTTGCAGGAAGGTTAGCGGCGATAGGGCGATGACTACTGCCCCTAAAAAGTAACTGAACTTTGCGAGGATGTTTTCGGAGGTCCGATTTGGATGCGAACCTCAGACAATAACCTCCGTAATCCTCGGCCACGTCTTCCGCTTGGCATCAGTCGTCACCACTTTTTTGAGTTCACATTCCACAGCATTGCGATTTCGCCTTCCAATAACCGGAGCTTCTTCGCATCCGACGGTCCCAGCCTGCCAAACTTACTTTAGTATTTGTAGGCGCCTTGGCTGATTCCATAGCGCCAGAACACGTCGGCCGTCTTCTCGCCAGCTTCCTGTTCCTAGATCATCTGAATGAACTGTTCGTCGGTGAATCTCGTTTCATTTGTCCGTCCTTGGATTGGGCCGACTCTACACAATGATGGAGGGGATTCCGGGTTCAAGGCCTCGAGAGGTGAACTGCTATTGATATTTTGCCTACTAGCATTCCTGCATGGAATGTTAGTAGGCAAATTTTGCAAACTGTGCGGCGCGTGCAAACATGCTTTCCTGTACCTAAGAAAAGTTCGCGAAATCCAGCGGGTCGGCGGACTGCTAACTGAGCAAGCCTCAATAGAAGTCTGGGTCTCTGAGGAAGGGAGCTCCTTTTCACACTTGATTACGCGACTTGATGGAATCAGTAGCTTTGTCGCCGCGGGCACATACTCCTTCACCATAGATACGCCTGAAGAAAAAATAGGTATCCCGCTATAGTTTGAGATCATTAGAAAATTAGAATCGAATTGGGATTGGACTAAACCTTTCTGTCAGCAGAGGAAGAACCATAACCACGGCAACGATACCTCCATCAATGGGGCGCGGACGGATTTGCAAAGATGTCTTCCAGCCAAGCTTCAAAACGCTGTTTGGCTATCGCATCCGCTTTTGTGTTTTGCCCTGAAATCAAATAGTGGCTCTGTTTTATTGGAACTGCTTCACCAACTATGGCGACTTTTCTACCGGTCTCAACTGCGGTTTTAGCAAACCTCTCGATAACGATCGCATTGCCGCCACCTGCGGCCACGATGTCCACGGCGGCTATTGTCGTGTCGACCACAAAGGTTGATGCGAATTGGGTTTGTTGAACCCCGATTGCGGAAAAATACCGTTCCCACATTTGCTGGAAGCCCAGAATGTGAATGAGTGGCCGTTGTTGCAGATTTTCGATGGAAGGGGTTTTTTCCTCGACCATCTTGGGGGCAATAGGGACGATACGTTCAGTAGATATTTTCCGAGCGGGGATTTCATTCCAATCGCCACTTCCTGTCCTCAGTTCGACATCGACATTTTCGCGGCCTGCGGATTCAGCCCAAATGTTCGAGATCAGCTTTATGGAAATATCGGGATGAATCCGCAAAAACTCTGGCAACCTATGAGCGAGAAACAAGGTCGCCGTGGATATTGGCGCACGCACGACCAGCTCGTGCTTCTGGTTTGATCCGAAAAGGCTGATCGTTGACAGATCGATGTCTCTTAGGGCTTGCCGCACAGAAAAAGCGTATGCCTGACCAACTTCGGTCAGGCTTAGGTTTCGTGCGGCGCGATAAAACAAGGGGCAGCCAAGTTGTGCTTCCAGCGAGCGGACATGAAGGCTGAGTGCCGATTGCGTGATGCCCAGCTCTGTTGCGGCAGCTGTAAAGCTCAGATGCCGCGCCGCGCATTCAAAGGACCGAAGCCAGATAGGGTTAGGAGATCGCGGCATTCTTAGCACCAAAATTTTTCGCTGATACCTGCCGGTTTTATTCGTTTTACACCCTGCCATCAACGTTTGTAATTTTCTTCAAAGTAACATCTTCGCCGATCATCCGGCGGGAACTGGAACAGGGAAACACGCGCATGAAAGTTGGGTTTATTGGTCTTGGAAATGTCGGCGGGAAACTCAGCGGCAGTTTGCTGCGTAACAGCATTGATCTAACGGTACATGACCTCAATCCCGAACTTGTGGATGACTTCGTGTCGCGTGGGGCGGCCCGGGGTGCAAGCCCGGCCCAACTGATGCGCGATTGCGATGCTGTTATCACCTGTCTGCCATCTCCCGCCGCCTCGGATGCCGTCATGCAACAGATGCTGCCCGAGGTAAAACCGGGCAAGATCTGGATGGAGATGTCCACCACTGACGAAGCCGAGGTCAAACGCCTGGGCACAATGGTGATGGACGCAGGAGGCGCAGCCGTGGATTGCCCGGTTTCGGGTGGATGCCACCGCGCGGCGACGGGCAATATCTCGATCTTTGCGGGGTGCGACCGTGCCACGTTTGACCGCATCGCGCCTTTCCTGAAAACAATGGGTCGCCGCATTCTGCACACTGGTGATCTGGGCTCGGCTTCGGTTTTGAAAGTGGTGACGAACTATCTGGCCACGGCCAATCTTGTCACCTGCTGCGAAGCGCTGGTCACCGCCAAGGCGGCCGGTATGGACCTCAACACGACCTATGAGGCGATGAAGATCAGTTCCGGCACGTCATTCGTACATGAAACCGAAAGCCAGGTGATCCTGAACGGCAGCCGGGACATTTCTTTCACCATGGATCTGGTCAAAAAGGATGCCGGTCTGTTCCAGCAGGTGGCTGACCGTCACAATGTGCCGCTGGAAATCTCGCCGATGCTGGTGCAGATCTTTGAGGATGGCATCGAACGCTATGGCGAGCGTTGTTATTCGCCCAACATCATCAAACGTCTGGAAGAGGCCACCGGTCTGGATATTCTCGCCCCCGGGTTTCCGCCGGAAATGATGGATGATGAGCCGGAAGAGCCAGGTTACGAGGTGATCCCGCAAGGCTCCGAGCGCAAAGCCGCTGAATAAAAAAGGCGGCTGATTTGTAGCGAATCTGTACATTCGGCGGGCACCCGGTGACGCGCAACCCTGACGGTGGCGGATATCAAGGCAGGCAAGGGTACGCGTAAATTCGTGCAGACGACCGCCGTGAACCGCACCGAGGCCGCCGCAGCTCAGGCCGCGGGGATCGATATTCTATCAAGAGTCGATCGCGATCTGGTCGAAGCGGGAGTGAGTGCACCTGATAGGTTCACCACTGCCGCGCTGATGGCCAGCGACTATGAGAACTAAGAGGAATCCTGCGTGCCGGTATATAATCTCTTTGGCGCTTGCGATGTGCCAGCAACCCTCTCTAATTGTATCAAATAAGACTGTCTCATTGGCGTTGGAGCCAGACAGAAGATTAGTTTAAAAACGGGTTTGTAGCCACTCGCAAAAAGCGGTCGAAAGGTGTGATCCCGCCGTACCTGTTTTGTGTTGCAAGACGTAGTGGGCTTGGCCTGTATCAACGGGGGCACCGACAATTCTGATCTGGCGGCCGCTTGCGATGGCCTGCTGCGCGAACCGGCTGATCATAATAGTGCAGCCGCTTTCCGCGGCCACCAATTCGCAAGCGGCAACCGAGGTATCGACGATAAGGCGCGGGGATACATCTGCATTGGGTAGACCACGGGCCGACAGATACCGCGCCCAATGGTCGTCGAACCCCAGAACGTGGATGGCCGCGTGTGCCATCAGGTCCTCGGGTGTTTTGATCATTGGCGCGGTGCGCACACCGCAAACTGGAACGATGAATTCATCAGAAAGCTTGACCATGCGCGTGTCGGAATGGGTTTGCGGAGCCAGCTGGATGTCAATGTCCACGGGATGTCCTTCCCGACCGCTCTGCCACAAAGAAGTGACAAGTTTGATCCCGATACCGGGATGGGCCTTCTGAAAGGTGGCAAGTTGCGGCGCCAGCCAAATGATCATGGCCGCCGACGCCCGCACCACGATCGTCGTCTCCAGGGCAGGCCCAAACAGCCCGTTTGTGGAAAACGCAATGTGCTCCAATGAATCCCGGACCGATGTTAAATAGGCCCGGCCGATTTCCGTAAGTTGCAGGCTTTTGGCCTTGCGAATGAACAGTTTCTGTCCCAGCTGACCTTCCAGCGCCTTCATGTGCTGACTGACAGCCGTTTGTGTCAGCCCCAACTCTCGACTGGCGGCGGTAAAGCTTAAATGACGTGCGGCGGCCTCGAAAGTGCGAAGCCAGTTCAGGTTGAGATTGCTTTTCATCGCCCATTCATAAGTTTTTTATGTGCATGGAGGCAAATTCTTTCATTTTCCTTCATTTTGGGCCTCGGCTAGACAGAAATAACCGACGACGAAATCGACCAGACAAAAAGGAGCGATCTATGCCGGAGATCAATCAAGATGCAGCCACCGACATGGTTTTGAGCCTTGTGGATCTGGAGCGCTATCCCATTGCGGATCTGGAAAGTGCCGAAGGCACTGCGTTTCTCAAGGACTGTCAGGATCAGATGGAGGAACATGGCTGGTGCAATCTGGATGGGTTTATCCGTCCCGAGGCACTGGCTGCTCTGGCCGATGAATCCAACGCCTTGCTGCCCACCGCTGACGTGCTGACCATCAAGCGCAACATCTACCAGGGCGCAATTAATCCGTCGCTGCCCAAGGATGATCCGCGTCGTAAGGAATATACGCATGTGGCAACGCAATTGGCGGACGATCAGTTGCCGAATGAAACGCTCATCCAACGGCTTTATCAGTCGCCGCGTTTGACGGACTTTGTGCGCCGCGTCCAAAAGAAAGAGGTGCTGCATCGCTGCGCCGATGAGTTTCAGGCGCTGAATGTCGTCGCCCTGCATCCAGGAAGCTGGCACGCCTGGCATTATGATACGACGGAATGCACCGTGACGCTGCTGTTGCAGGCTGCTGAAACCGGGGGTGACTTTGCCTTCTTGCCGAACTCGCGCACCGACGAAACCGAAGACCGCGAGGCGGTGGATCGCTTACTTGCCGGCGATATGTCCCATGCACAGAAGTTTGATCGGGGTGCCGGTACTTTTACCCTGTTTCGCGGTGGCTATTCATTGCACGGGGTGACAGAGGTCGAAGGGTCGACCCCCCGTGTCACCGCGATCATGACCTATGACGAACAGGAAGGCCGTGTGATCAGCGACGACATCAACATTCGGATCTATGGTGATCGCGTCAAAAATATTCTCGCGGATCGCGCAGCCTCCACTATCAACGCATAAAGGACCAAGCCATGAAAACTGCTCTACTTGTCATTGATGTGCAAATGGCGCTGGCCCATGAGGATGCCGCCGGTGCCGTGCGATCTTGCCCCGAGGCAGGCGACAATATTGGCCGGCTTCTCAGCCGGTTTCGCGCGCAAGGTGACAAGATTGTCCATGTGCATCACCACGGGCTTGACCCCGACGATCCATTTCATGCGGATGCGCCTGGTGCGGCTGTTCAACCCTTTGCGGCACCGCAGGGGGACGAGCCGGTGATCATCAAAAACGTCTCCAGCGCCTTCGCCGGAACCTCGCTCGAGGCCGATCTGCGCGCCGACAATATCGAGCGTGTGGTCATCTGCGGGGCCACGGCCAATCACTGCGCCGAGTCCGCCGCGCGCTCGGCAAGCAGTCTGGGCTTTGAGATGGTCTATGCCTCTGATGCCGTCTGGGCTTATGACGCGACCGGGCCGGACGGGGTGACCCACAGCGCCGAACAGATCCATTCCGTCACGCTTGCCAACCTGCAGGGTGAGTTTGGTGAGGTATGTTCGACCGACACCATCCTGAACGCGTAAGCAATATAACTAACTCCGAGGACGGCGAAGATGCGCATTGGATTTATTGGGCTTGGCACCATGGGCGGCCCGGCAGCCCTGAACCTGATCAAGGGCGGACACGACCTAACGGTCTGCGACCTTGATCGGAACCGGGCAGAAGAGCACCTGGCGCTTGGGGCGAAGTGGGCAGAGACCCCTGCGGCAGCCGCGCAAGCGGCGGACATCGTGTTCACCATGGTCTTTGGACCAAAGCAAATCGAACAAGTGGCAGGCGGCGACGATGGGCTGCGATCCGCCATGTCCGCGGGGCAGATTTGGGTGGATATGACAACAAACAAACCCGCCTTTGTGCGCGAGCTTGCCGCCACCTTTGCTGAAAACGGTGTACAGTTGATTGATGCGCCGGTCACAGGTGCCGTCGATGGTGCACGCACCGGCAACATGCCCCAATTTGCAGGTGGGGATGAGGCGACCGTCGCGCGTATTCGCCCCGTGATGGAACTGATGGGTCCGCTTCATTACATGGGCACCAGCGGCAGCGGGTCTGTGACGAAACTGGCCAGCAATCAGCTTTGGGCTATCCACGCGACAGCCATGGGTGAAGCACTTGTCATGGCGGTGAAATCAGGTGTCGATCTGTCACGAGCCTGGGGCGCGCTTAAGATCGGGGCCAGCGAAAGCTGGTGCATGCATCACGACGCCCCGTCCGTTTTTGCCGGACATTATGATCCGTCCTTCACACTGGATCTGTGCCAAAAGGATCTGGGCCTGATCGTTGAGGCCTGCGACGACGCCGGCACCGCCGCCCCGGCCACACGCCTGGTGTGCACGCAGTTCGAAGCGGCCCGCGAAAAGTACGGGGGTGACAAGGGCGAATTGCATGTGGTGAAGCTTGAAGAAGACAATGCTGGCGTGTCACTTCGCCTTGACGGGGATTGGATCCCGCACTGGGAAAAATAACGAGGGGCCCAATCTGGGCCCTAACCCCAAGGACGCGTGATGCTGGCTAATGAGCGCATCTGCTGCCCACCATTCGAAGGGCCGCTTTGAAGCGGTAGCTGACGCATATGTTGATCCTTATCGTTCCAGCCCAACATCCTGCACAGGAATACCCAAACCGACTTTCTTTCTTCCCATGACAACAGATGTGCGAAAGCGACGGACGTTTGAGTTGTCGAAGAACAGCCGTTTCGTGAGTTCCTGAAAATCATCCATATCCTTTGCGGTGCAGACGAGACAAAAATCGGCGTCTCCGGTGATGTAATAGCACTGCTGTACCATAGGCTCTGATTGCGCCTGACGTGAGAATGCGTCGATCTGATCCTGACGCTCACGCTCCAATTCGACCATGACAATAAAGCTCATCGCGACACCCAGCTTTTTCGGGTCAACGATCGCGACTTCCGAAAGAATTGCGCCCGAGGTTCTGAGCGCCTTTAACCGCCGCTGAACGGAAGCCACAGACAAGCCCGTCTCGGACGCAAGCGCTTCGAGGCCTATCTTGGCATCGGTTTGCATCAACTGAAGCAGATTTCGGTCAAGCTGATCGAGTTTCATGAGAATTTCCTTCATAGCGAGAAAATTTCCCGAAAATTGGTAAACATTGACCATAATAGATCACCTTTCGCGTGTACAACTTTCGGTATGAAAAATCCAACGATACTCGATGTTGCAAAACCGCTGGCTCTGCTGGCTGCATGCCCCGCCTATAAACCAAGTCCGTTGGAGACGCGCAGTCTCCAAGCCAGACCTATTCTGATCAAGGATGAAACCAACAGGATGGGATTGGGCGCTTTCAAAGCGCTCGGAGGCGTTTACGCTGTTGCCAAGCTGATAGAAGCGCGCGTCGGTCATCCTTTGGAACCAAACGCTTATTTGGACGATTCCGTAAAAACCATCGCGCGCACGATGACTTTTGTCTGTGCCAGTGCAGGCAATCATGGCATGGCCGTGGCGGCCGGAGCGCGGCTGTTTGGCGCAAAGGCCCGCATTCACCTTGCCGAAACAGTGCCAGAGGATTTTGCAATTCGCCTGCGGGAAAAAGGCGCGGAAGTTGTCCGATCGGGTGACGATTATGAGGCGAGCGTTGCGGCAGCCATAGCCGACGCCGAGGCGTCCGGCGCAATCCACCTCGCCGATGGATCTTGGCCTGGATATACCGAACCTCCGCGGTTGGTGATGGAGGGCTATACCGTCATCGCCGAAGAAATGCGGACAGAGTTGGAAAGCTCTGGGAATTGGCCCAGCCACGTTTACTTGCAGGCAGGCGTTGGTGGGCTGGCTGCGGGGATCGCTTACATGATCCGGTCCACCTGGGCGGTTCAGCCAAAGATCATAGTGGTCGAACCTGATGCGGCCCCTTGCCTTGCCGAAAGCGCCCGGGCCGGACAGATCGTAACGGTTGAGGGCCCGGTGTCCAATATGGGGCGCTTGGACTGCAAAACGCCTTCTATGTTGGCTTTGGAAACTCTTGAACGGTGCGCCGACGACTGGGTTACGGTCACTGACCTGCAGGCCGTGGACGCTGTAAAACATGCGCGCGATCTGGGCTTTTCCACCACGCCGTCTGGCGCAGCGGGGCTTGCAGCCTTGTTGACGGACGAGGCCAAATTGCCATTGATCGTGCTGTCCGAAGGGGCCGTTCCCGATGCTTGATCTCGTTGCGTTTCGCCGTGATCTGCATGCCCACCCGGAAACAGGCTTCGACCTTGACCGGACGTCGGATCTGATCGCGGCGGAGTTGGAACGCGCGGGACTTGAGGTCACCCGGGGTGTGGGCCGCGCGGGAATTGTGGCCACCTTGCGCCGTGGTCCGGACGAAACCGCAATCGGTTTTCGAGCCGACATGGACGCGCTGCCGACACACGAGGCCACCAACTTGCCGTACCGCTCGGGAACGGAAGGCAAGTTTCACGGTTGCGGCCACGATGGCCACAGCACCATGCTGCTGGGTGCCGCGCTGGAGCTTGCGGCAGACCCGTCTTTTGACCGCACCATTCACTTCATCTTTCAGCCGGACGAAGAGAACGGAAACGGGGCAGCCGCGATGATCGCGGACGGTTTGTTTGAACGTTTCCCGATGGCCGCGATCTTCGGCCTTCACAACATGCCCGGAATGGAGCTTGGGCGCTTTGCCACGCAAAGGGGCTCATTCTGCGCGTTCGAGGATAATTTTGAGATCCGCGTACAGGGTCAGGGCGGGCACGCGTCGATGCCGGAGAAAGGCGTTGATCCGATTGTGACTGGGGCCGCAATTGTGCAGCAGTTGCAATCGATCGTCTCTCGCTCGGTTCCGGCGAGCGAGCATGCAGTGGTTTCCGTAACGGAGTTCCTGACGGACGGCGCGCGCAACATTCTGCCTAGCAACGTAACTCTACGGGGGGATTGCCGGGGCTTTTCCAGAGATGTGTCCGAGAATATCGAGCGAAGAATGCGCGCCATAGTCGCCGGTGTATGTGCAGCACAAGGCGCTGAGGCGGAGGTTGATTACTCGACTTCCTTCCGGCCATTGGTGAACGATGCCAGAGCCACAGACATGATCGCGGATGCTGCTCGTGATGTTGGTAGCGTTGATGCGGATTACGGTCGGGTAGGATTCTCAGAGGATTTTGCAGAGTTTCTTGCGCACCGCCCCGGGGCCTTCATCCTGATGGGCAACGGATTGGAAGGGAACAATTCGATGCCGCTTCATAACCCGTCGTATGATTTTAACGACGAGGCGATCAGACATGGGATTGCGTTTTGGACCAGCACTGCACGGCGGGAATATTGACGGCAAACGATGCCTGAATAAGCCCTAATAGCAGGCAGTTTATCCGCCTTGAAGTTCCCAATCGAACCCTCGGCCGATGTCATTTAGCTATTTTTTCTTTGCTGGGCCACTTCATCTGGTGACCACCTTCAGGGCTGCATCGAGATCCAGAAACATTGCGTGACGCAGTTGGCGCAAAGCCTCATGGTCACGAACTTCAACCCGGCAGATCGCGGAAAATCTGTTTCGTATCGCCGTCCGCGCGATATGAACCAAAACCCACGGGGCGGGTGCTTTTTTCTTATGCAGACGGCAGATTCCCAAGGTTAATAGATGGTTAACAAATCTCGGTACTTGATTGCGCGGCGATCTTCTTGTTTTACTGAAAATCAAATCAACCCATGCCCGAACGCGGTGTGAATATACAGTGGAAATCGGTAGCAAAACTCTGAATCTACAGAACTTTATGACGATGCGGGCAATGGAGTAGCAAGATGGATCAAGACGACGGATCATCACGCAATGAGTTTGGGAACCCTGGCTCGATTGACGATATGGTGGCGATGTATCTGGAAGCGCTTGAGGGTGTTCTGGGGTCGCTGCGGGACTACAGCGAAAAGGGTGCACGGGTTGAGCCCGACGTGATGTTTCTGCTTGCGCAGGCGCAAGCCCGGTGGCTCAGTTCAGCTTTGCGGTATTGGCAGCAGATTGCGACCATCGTCTCGACCCAAGGGACAGACGCGATCGAAGCAACCATACCCAGTGCGGATGGCCCGTCAGTGGAAGCCAGACAGCTGATCGTGCTGGACAAGGCCCGTGCCGTGTTGCGCGAGATATCGGATCTGTCGCTGAGTGAGGCAAAACTGTTGCAACGTGATCTTATGGAAATCGAGGCTGAGCTTCGCAAGTCAGTCGGCCCCGAGGGTGACGACCGGGAAGGCCCCCATCGCTATGCAAAATCCAAACCATGAATAACGAAGGTGCCCGTGCCGATTGGGTGATACCGGAACTGGGATTTGAGTCTGAGACCGAACGGTTGCGCACTGCCATCGGCGCGTGGGTTGAATCCACACCCGACGAGATGCGGCCGCAGTTGGAAGAACAGTTTCTGGCCGGCTCAAAGTATTTTCGCCCATTGACCATCTTTGCCTGTCAGACGGCTGTCGGCAGCGAGGAGATCACGGATGAAACCATCCAGGCGGCCGTAACGCTTGAGCTGTTTCATAACATGACGCTGGTTGTGGACGACATTCTGGACCAGTCGGACGAACGGCGCGGCAAACCGACCATGCACACGGCCTTTGGGCAACTTGCGGCGCTGATGACGTCCGGGTTCATGGTTGCGGAAGGCTATCGGATGATGGCGACCGAGCCGCAGGTGGTCGTGTTGTTGTCCGAGCTGATGTCCCGGCTTGGCGCGGCCGAGATCGCGCAGTGGAACAGCCGCACGATGCCGCGCGGGGTCGAGGATTGGCGCAAGCTGGCGCAGGAAGACACCGGTTCGATGTTTGAGGTGGCTGCTTGTCTAGGCGACCGTAGCGAGGGGTTGCGCCATTTCGGTGGTCTGCTGGGCACCCTGTATCACGCCTGCGATGACGTGTCCGACGTGCGTGGAACTGAAGCCCTGGGCGGCGGCGGTGAAGAGGACATTCGCGACGGGATTCTAACCCTGCCGGCCGCGATAGCTGTACGCGAACCTGCAATTGCCGAGATGTTCCGCGATCCGAACCCCAGCAATTACGACGCGCTGGCCGAGGCCTTTCGCGCCGCTTTGCCAGAAGCCGAGGCCGAACTGGACCGGATCGCCGCCAGCGCAATAGCCGAGGCCAAACGATTTGCCCAAAACCCCAAAAAGCTGATCACACTTGTGGATCGCACACGCGCTTTGGGCGAAGCCCGCTGATCACAAATAGGCGCGTGCCGCTTTCAGATCCTGGCTGTCGAACCCTTCTTCGAACTGCGCCATCAGCGGTTCGACAAGCGCGCGCTGTGCGTCTTTTGTAGGCAGCAAGGTTGCCAGCCCCAAAGCTGCGCGAAGTTGCCATGCCAGCGCGGACCGGCTTTCAGCTGCGTCAAATGCAGCGCGATAATGCCGCTCTGCGCCACTGGTATCGCCACGTTTCTGCGCCAGTTCCCCTTTGACCAGGCTCAGGTCAAGTACGTGGTTCAGTTCGCCTCCATCCTGCAATGGTTGGTCTAGCCCGTCCAGAACACGTGCGGCATCCTCGATCCGGTCCTGCGCCAGCAGCAAGCGCGCGTGATTGGCTTCAAAGCATACGCGGTGATAATGGACACCGGCATTCTTACAGGCAGCAACAGCCGTGGCCGTGATCTCTTCGGCCTGTTCCAGTTGACCGAGTTTTGCCATCGCCCGGGCGCGCCAGAACGATGCCCAGACACCCAGGAACCTGTACCCGTACTCTCCGGCAACCGCGCTGCATTCTTCGGTCAGGTCCATGACCTGTTCCCAGTCACCGTTCCAGTCGTGAATGCGGAT
Organism: Ruegeria atlantica; assembly: GCF_947495585.1. Taxonomy (GTDB): domain Bacteria; phylum Pseudomonadota; class Alphaproteobacteria; order Rhodobacterales; family Rhodobacteraceae; genus Ruegeria; species Ruegeria atlantica_G. Next base: position 65,548 of record NZ_CANLZK010000015.1, read on the forward strand.
CACACCGTTCGACAGGGCATAAACAAGCGAGTAGGGGTCTGGCAGCGACCGGGTGTAATTCAGGATGTCATTACCAACCTTCACCGCCTGATCCGGGCGGCCCAGAGACCAAAGCGCCGCTGCCCGGAAACATTCTGAGATCACTTTGGGTTCTGCGGCCGACAGGCGTGGCCCGGGCTGGTCCCAAATGCCTTCTTCATAAAGCTGCAGCACCCGTTCGCCATAACGCACCGACTCGGCGTAATCGCCCCGGTTGAAATGCGACCAAGTCTGCATCGAGGCGGAATAAACTTCATAACGGGTATTGCCGCTGCGCGTCGCCTCGTCAGCAAGCGCCGCAAAGGTATCATGCCCTGAGCTTACGTCGCCACGCATGGTTTCGAAGGCCCCGATCCCGTATAGAACCGCGACGCGCAGGTCTGGATCGTCAACATCCAGAAATAGCTCGCGGGCGCGCTCAAATGCGGTCTGCGCCTGTGGCGAAGCGTAGCTGGTCGCCGCAAAATGCACCACGCCAATGGTCGACTGCAGTTGCAGCTCCAGCTTTGCGCGATCCGTCAGGTCATCGACGTCTCCAACATATTCCAAACCATTGCTGAGTTGAGCGAGCGCTTCTTTCATCGAAGCCCGGCCCCACGCGGATTTGCCTGCCGTCAGCCAATAGGGGACTGACCGGTCACCAAGTCCGGCGGCAACAAAGTGGTTTGCCACCTGTTCCGGACCGGACTTGCAACGTTCAGGGAATTTTTCTTCCAGCGTTTCGGCAATCTTTCCATGTAATTGCTGCCGCCGCCGCCGCAATATAGATCGATACGCAGCCTCCTGAATCAAGGCATGGCGGAACATCAGGCTTTGGCCGGTTTGGTCCGGGTATGCGAGGTCTGCATCACCCAGTTGCGAAAGCGAGTCCGAGAGCTCGGGCAGCGGAGTTCCGGTCACCTGAGACAGCAGGTCGACATCGAATTCCCGGCCGATCACGGCGCCGATCTGGGCGTATTCTCGGGCAGCCCCCAGCTTGTCGAGACGCGCCATCAAACTGTCTTGCAGGGTTTCAGGCACCAGATCCGCACTGTTTCTGAATTCCATCGCAGAGCGGGTCAGCTCTTCGGCAAATAGCGGCACGCCATCCGATCGTTCCAGCAGTTGCTGGCGCTGTTCAGGAGAAAACGTATCCGACCCTGTCATGCTGTCCAAAAGCTTTTCGACTTCTGCGGGTTTGAGGCGCGCCAGTTCGCAGGTCATCAGGTGATCTGCCTGCCAGTCATGGGTGAATTCCGGCCGGCAGGTCACAAGCAACAAGATCTGATGATCGGCGAGTTTGGCGGCGAATTTGGTCAGCAAATCCAGCGATGTGGGGTCGATCCAGTGCAGGTCTTCGAAATGCACCAGAAGAGGTGCCCGCTTAGCCTGCACGATGACCTGTTCGATTAGCATGTCGATCGTACGGGTTTTTTGCAGCTCGGGCGACAGGTTCAGCGGTGGATACCTGTCACAGGGCAGAGAAAACAACGACGCCATTAAGGCGCGCGCTTCGTTCAGATTATCTTCGGCGACTACCAGTTTTTCCAGCTTGTCTAGCCGGGCGTCACTATCATCCTCTTCAGTGAACCCAAGCAAGGTCTCGATCTGACGGCGGATGGGATACAGGGCCGTGTTCTCGAAGTAGGGCGCGGATTGCAGGTGAAGGACGGTGGCGCCTTCGCCCTTGGCCTGATCAACCACCTCATATGTTAGGCGGCTTTTGCCAATGCCGGCCTCACCAGAGACAAGGCAGACACGCCCCTTACCTGATTTGGCATCCTCCCAGGCTGACATAAGGTGCGTCCGCTCGGGCGTGCGACCGACCAGTGGTGTAAGTTGCCGCCGTGCCGAGTTGACGGTGAACCGGTCCTGACGCTGTGCCGTGGATATGACACGCCAAGCCACCTGACCGGGGTCAAACCCCTTCAGATGGATGTTCTCTAGCGCTTCATAGACGAACATATCCCCCAACAGCGAGTGCGTCTTGTTGCCGATTACGATCTGCCCCGGCTTTGCCAACCCCTGTAGTCGGGCGGCAAGGTTTGGCGTATCCCCAGCCACGGCAGAGGTTGAGTTCACTCCGATCTGGTCGAGATCACCGGCCACAACCAAGCCACTTGCAATGCCTATGCGGGCCTGCAGGCGGTCACCTGCTGCAGTATCCAGCCCGGCGACGGCCTCGACAATCTCCAAAGCCGCGCGGCATGCGCGTTCAGCCGCGTCCTCTTGGGCGACCGGATAGCCAAAATAGACCACAACGCCATCACCAAGGTATTGGGCCACGTGCCCTCTGGCATCTTTGACCAACTGCGAAACAGTATCCTGATACAACGCCATAAGATCGCGATAGTCTTCGGGATCAAGCCGCGCCGACAGGGCGGTCGAGCCAACCAGATCACAAAACATGATTGTAAGGTGCCGCCGTTCGGCGCTTTCCTCACCCGTCATAGCTCCGCTGGGTCTGGGCTGTGCCGCGTCCGGCTTCATCGCCGCGATCGCCTTGCTGATCTTGAGCCGATGACCCAACACCGTGACACCCATTTCTCTGAGATGGTCACCGGTCACATCTTCAAGAATGTCCAGGTCGATACCGTTCTCATCAAATAGTGTGGTGTATTGTGGCAGGCCAATTTCGTTCAGCCATGCCGCAATTGATTTAGTAGTCATCAGTCGTCTCTTATTCGTGCGAGGTATTCTTGGTTACTTTTTACGGGGCTTGCCGTCTTCTGTATAGTTCCAGAACATTGGACCCAGGCCCAGAGTCTTTTCGTTCCACTTACTTGCAGGCAGCCAATCCGTAAACAGCGAACCAAGGTTCTCGGGGTCTGGTGTGAATTTTGACTTCGGAAACTTGAAGTCTTTCGGTGGCCACAGCTTATTGATCCCCAGCGCTTTGTCCGCAAGCGTCCAGGCTTTTGCACTGGCGGCATAAGGTGCCCAGGCGATCTTGAGCGTCTGAAACATCTGACTGGGATAGAAATCGGGTGTGATCACCTCTACCGGTTTACCTGCATCGCCTTTGTCCGGTTCTCTTTGCGCGGCCTGGCGTACGCCTTCGGCTGCGATCAGCCCTGTTGCGCAAGCTCCTTCGACGGTCGAAACATCTGCGAAATTTCTGACGTAAGTCCCGGCAAGAAACAGGTTCTCGAACTTGGTGTTGACCTCGGGGCGATGTTCCCAGCTGCCGGTTAGATTGGCAAAAAGCTCTTCGCCCGTATTTGTGTCGACAGAGGTCTGGAACAGATCAATATCGGCCTCGGTTATCTCTAACTTGGCAGTGATTTCTCGCAGAATATAGTCGATCGCGGTTTTGGGGTTTTTGAGATCCAGAATGAGGTTCTGGTTTTCGTCTCGGCGTTCGGGTTTTACAGACAACAGCGATTTGAAATCCGATACCGTCACATAAAGGAATGTGTTTTTGAGGCCCCATGTCGCCGAATAGTTTAGGAACGTCATCTCATAGGGCGTATCCATGAAAACCACCACTTCCGTAGGGATGCCAGGTAGTTTCCGCTTGAGATAAAGCTCCACCGACGCCATCGGCTCGGCTTCCAGATATCGCAACTGGCCCAGGGCAGGGTCGGCATTGTACAAATCATCGGTCACCATCGATGCCATCCCACCAGGTGTAATGCTGATGATTACGTTCTCATCGCTTACATCTTCGACGATGTCTTTCTTTGCGACCTTCCAATCGGGATTAACGGATGGCGACTTGGTCACCTTGTCGAAAACCAGCCGCTCGATCCGAGTTCCATCCTCACTGGGATGAACTTCGCGAAGTCGGTGACGGTACTTGAGTTCGAACCGGTCACCAAACTGCTTGAGCTTGGCATGGAAAGGATCAATCAGGGTGTCCTTCTTGGACCCATCAAACAGCCAGAGCTGCGGAACCGGAACGCGGTTGCCATATTTCAGGAATGTTTTGTAGCTGCGCGCTGAGGCTTGCCAACTGTCGATGGCCCAGACGGTCTGCCAGATCTTCTCATGAAGTTGGGCGACCTCATCGGTGCAATAGGGCCGTCCACGCAACCAGCCGTTGAACGACATTCGGTCAAGCTTGTCATCTTCACTGTCCGGGATCGAAAGCAGATCGACCATCGAATACATGAACAGGAAGAGTTCAGCAGGCGGCGCCGCGCCGCCGGTGAGATTGCGATAGAAATCCTGAATACCGCCCGGGTTCACCATTTCCGGCATGTTGTCGAGATCACCGTCATAGAGGAACTTGAAGGCTTCACGCGGTGTAAAGTTGTCTTCGATCCCCAAATCTTCTGCGACCGACCAGAAGTTGTAATACCAATTGCACAGCATGTGATAGCTGTGCTCGCGCGGATAATCACCGTGGTCGTGCTCCTTATGGGATCGCAACATTCCACCAATGAAATTGTCCTGCTCATACAGTGTGACGTGGTATCCCCGCTCCAACAAACGAAGCGCCGCGGTGAGCCCGGCAATCCCGGCCCCGACGATAGTTACCTTATGCATGCTCACTCCCCCGGTTTTCTGCGTCACAAGCCTGCAATCCCAGACCGGCGCCGTCAAAACTTATCTAAGGTTACGCTGCTTGGGGCATCAAAGGAAACTATTTCAGAGTGTTGCAGGAAAATGAACTGTGCCGAATCAGAAATTCCTAGATAAAGGGGCCGAGGCTCGGGTTCGGCGGTACATCCTCGTTTTGGCTGCGCTTGTGAAATCGCAACAGTGACCGCCAGCCAGGTCACTGGCTCGAAATCCGCACATTGAGGCGTCACGGCCCAATCGAAAACCCTTTTATTCAAACAAGAAGAACTGTCTGTGCCGACTGTGAAGTTTCGAGGACCAGAATTGATTGCCCCAAGCCAACAAGATTGCGACACTTCGTTTCAGACCGTGTAATCTGAACAGTTGGATGCCAGAACGACGGCCGATTTCGCAGCTTGCTTGCGATTATCGAAACAAATACTCCGGCGACGGACAAAGTCGAGCGGTTCTAAGGTGTTCAACCTTACGGAAAAGCCACGTGCGCATGATGAGCCGAGAGTCCACTAATTAGGCATCAACTACATTACAGAGAGGAGAGAAAGCTATACCCTTAGCTTGGTAAGTGATTGCAGCCCCAGCAGATACTCGCAGGGAGGACTTTGTTCACTAAACATAGCATCCTTGTTTTCTAAGGGGAATTTGGTAGCGGAGGAGGGACTTGAACCCCCGACACGCGGATTATGATTCCGCTGCTCTAACCAACTGAGCTACTCCGCCATGAGTGAGAGGCGATTTAAGCGAGGGGCCGGAAAGGGTCAAGGGGGAAACACCGCCTTACAGAGATTATTTTTGCCCCGATCAATCTGCTTTGGTTGCCTGTTGTTCAGCGACCCCAGCAGTATCAGCAATTCTACGAATGAAGGCCGCGCAGGCGTCGGGTGCGGTGATCGGGATCATATGGCCCAACCCTTCTATCTTTTCGTCGCTCAGCCCGAACCGGGTCATGGGGGCACCGTTGGCGTTGGGTGAAAGTATGGTGTCTTGTGCCCCGTACAGAATGCCGCCGGGTACGGACAAGTCGGTATAGCGGTCTACCTGGGCTCCGATACTTTCATCCACCCCTACAACATCCTGCGACGCGGTAATGAAGGCCGAAGGGCGCAACCCCAGTGCACCGCCGGCGCGGTCCAGAAAGTCATCTGGCGCGGGTTCCGGATAGAAAACGGCTCCCAATGTATGCGGGGCGGTCTTAGCCGATATGGGGACAGCGATCGTGTTGCCGATAAAGTTGCGCAACCACTCGGTACGTATTTCCAGCGGTTTGAAAACTTGCGGCGTGTTCGACAGCTTTTGCGTCAACGGGGCGAGCAAAGCGAGCGCTTTGGTTTTCTCCGGGTGTTCCAACGCCATGGCCAGCGATACGGCCCCGCCCAATGAGTGCCCGACTAGAACGGCGTTGGAAATGCCTTTGGTGTCCAGAAACTCTTGAATCATGCGGGCCTGTTCCGGCAGGCGCCCAAGATCGGCGCTATCGCGAGTTGAGTATCCGCAGCCAGGGCGGTCGACTGCGATGACGTGATAATCATCCGCCAACAGGTCCATCAGAGAATACGTGAAATGCTGCAGTTGCCCCGCAAGCCCGTGGATCATGATGACTGTCTGCTTAGTGGGGTCGCCCTTTTCCACGTAATGAATGCTGCCGCCGCGCACCGGGACAATCTGTCCAAGTTGCGGGACGCGCTGCAACCCCTGCCGGGTCAGTCGCCGGGTCCACAGGTTCATGCCGACAAAGAAGCCGCCGACCAGAAGGGCGATAACTAGAATTGTGGTCATCTCATCACTTTCCGCCTGAGGAAGGGGCAGGTTGGTATTGTTCCAGCCCGGATTGCGCCATGCGCTTTTCATACTCTGAAACGGTCCCGGGCCAAAGCGTCGTGTTCCGGCCCTGTGCATCCTGATACCATGAGGCGCAGCCACCCACCTGCCATACGCTGCCTTCGTGCCGTTCGCGCATCTCCTGTTCGAAGGCTTCCTGGTAGTCCGGGCGGGGTGTTATGACTAGTAGTCCGTCGCGGTTCATCTGGTCCAGCACTCGGCCGATGTGGCGAACCTGTGCTTCGATCATCAGCACAACCGAGTTGTGACCGAGGCCAGTATGTGGCCCGAGCAAGATGAAAAAATTGGGGAAACCTGCGATGGCGGTGCCCAGATGCGCTTTCATCCCGTCCGACCATGCCTGGCGCAGTGTCAAGCCATCGGATCCCGTTATGTCGAGGCGCTCAACAACATCCGTCACATGAAACCCGGTGCCCCAGATCAGAACGTCGGCCTGTGTACGGCTTCCGTCAGATGAAATGATCTGATCGCCCTCAATTGATGCCACACCGTGCGGGAGAACCGTCACGTTTTCACGCGCCAGTGCCGGGTACCAATCGTTTGAGCTGAGGATGCGTTTGCAACCGATCCTATAGTCCGGCGTCAGCTGTTTGCACAAGCCTGGGTCGGCGATCGCGCTTTCCAACGATTTGCGCCACATCTTCATGGCAAAATTTACCATCCGTTTTTCGCCGCGGAACACGCGGTGGCGATACTCGAAGACCATGTAAATCAGTTTCCGGCGTGCCCAAGGTAACACCGGGATGCTGCGGTAAAGGCGGCGTAACCACGGCGCGATTGGTCCATCCGGGCGGGGCAGGACATAGGGCGCGCTGCGTTGAAAGATTGTGACGTGTGCAGCAGTTTTTGCAATCTCTGGAACAAACTGGACAGCGGATGCGCCGGTTCCGACAACTGCGACGCGTTTTTCCTCAAGCGACGTGTCGTGATCCCACTCGGCAGAGTGAAAGCAAGGCCCGGGAAAGCTGTCCGCACCGGGTAAATCGGGGATGCTGGGCAGATGCAGCGCCCCTATGGCTGAGACTAGAAACCGCGCGGACCAGCGCTGCCCACTTTCGGTTTCCACCTGCCAGCGCATGCCGTCCCAGCGGGCAGATTTCAGCTGCTGACTGAAATGGCACAGCTGGTAAATCCCCTCATCAAGGCAGACCTTTTTCAGATAGGCCTGAATTTCAGCGCCGCCCGCATAGGCCCGACTCCAGTCCGGGTTCAGATGCGTTGCCATGGAATAGAGGTGCGATGGGATATCACACGCGACACCGGGATAGATGTTCTCACGCCACGTCCCGCCAATCTCGTTCGCTTTTTCAAGGATCGCAATGTCCTTGATGCCGCGTTTGCGGGCCTCAATCGCCATCGTCAGGCCGGAAAATCCAGCGCCGACGATCAGCATATCGGTTTGATATTCCATGCGCCCGTCCCTCCCAAAACGACCGATATGGTTGGGTCAGACTATAGGTGCTGGAATGCGTGAGAACAGCTTCCCGTAGGGTCAGGCACCGTTCACGGTTTATTCAGCCGCGCAGTATTTCACCATTTGGATCAAAAGGCGGCTCGGACAGAATGGTCGCCTTGTGCGAATGTCCCAATACCATCACTTCGACCTCATCCCCTGCTTTGGCATCGGTTACAAAGCCAAGCGCCAGAGACATGCCGACGGAATAACCATAAGCGCCTGAGGTCACGCGGCCGATACCCTGACCATTTTTGAAGATTGGCTCACCGCCAGTCGCGTCGGCGTTCGACGCGCTGGTGTCGGCCTCATCCAGTTGCAAAAGGACAAGCTGTTCGCGGGCAGGGTTAGCTAAAACGGCCTCGGCTGCGTTCTTGTTCAGAAAGCCTTTGCTGAACTTGCACAACCGATCCAGACCTACCTCATGCGGCCAGTATTCGGGGCTGTATTCGCGGCTCCACGATCCATACCCCTTTTCGACGCGCAAAGACATCAACGCCCGACTGCCAACTGGACCCGCGCCAAATTCCTGACCGGCTTGAAGCAGCGCGTCGTACAGGTTGGCCTGATCTTCGGTGGCGCAGTGCACCTCCCACCCCAGATCACCCGTGAACGAGACCCGCAGGGCCAGCACCTTGATCCCGGCCAGTTCGATTTTCGCCGACCGCATGAACGGAAAATCCTCGGTGGCGAGTGAAGTATTAGTGAGTCGTTGCAAAATCTCGCGCGATTTTGGGCCCGCGACGTTGAATCCGCACACAGCTTGGGTCTTGCTTTCGAAAGTGGTGCCCTTGGGCAGAGGAACCTGCTTGAAGAACCGCTTGTGATAGCGTTCCGCCATGCCTGAACCGATGATCCAGAATTCGTCCTCGGCCACGCGGGTAACGGTGAAGTCCCCAGCGATTCCTCCGCGTTTCGAGATCAGCGGCGTCAGGCAGGACCGACCTACAGCCTTAGGCATCGTGTTGGCGAAAACTGCGTTGAGCCAACCCTCGGCCCCGGGGCCTTTGCAGACATATTTGGCAAAGTTCGAGATGTCGATGATCCCTGCGCGGTCACGCAGCATACGGCATTCCTCGCCAACCGGTCCCCACCAGTTCTGACGCGTAAAACCATTGGTGTCTTTGGCGCCCGGAGTGTCTGCGAACCATAGCGGATGTTCCCAACCAGCATTCAGGCCGAAGACGGCACCCATTTGAGTTTGGGTGCCATAGATAGGGCGCGTACGCGCCGGACGACCTGCGCTGCGCTCTTCGTTGGGGAAGTGAATGGCGAACCGGTGGGCGTACTGGTCCTTAACACGGGCCATGGTGAACTCTTTCGTGGCCCAGTCATCGAACCGCGCCATATCCCATGCGAACATGTCGTACTGCGTTTCGCCTTCGATGATCCATTGCGCCGCCATCAGGCCCATGCCACCGGATTGCGAAAATCCGGGGATGATGCCATTGCAGCAGAAATATCCGTCAACCTCGGGTACCGGGCCCATCAACACGTTGCTGTCGGGCGACCAGATCATTGGTCCGTTGATGACGCGTTTGATCCCGGTTTCACCAACAGCGGGCAGGCGTTCAATGGCGTTCATCATATTCTCTTCGATCCGTTCCAGATCGTCGGGGAAGAGATCATGCGCGAAGTCTAGGGGAGTGCCGTCCTCAGCCCAGAATTTCATATCTTTTTCGTAGGCGCCAACCAGCAGGCCCTGACCTTCCTGCCGCAAGTAATACTCGCCGTCACGATCACTGACCGAGGGCAGCCGGGTGCCATGCGCTGCCACGTCCGCCATTGTTTCGGTCACGAAGTACTGATGCTCGGTCGGTTGTAGGGGCAGCTCAATTCCGGCAAGTTTGGCGACTTCGCGCCCCCACAGACCGGCGGCATTGACGACCCAAGGGGTGTGGATGTCGCCCTTGGGTGTTCGTACGATCCAGGTGCCATCTTCTTGCTGGTCAGTCGCCGTGACGGGGGTAAAGCGATGGATCTCGGCTCCGCGTTGCCGGGCGCCCACCGCATAGGCGTTTGTGACGCCCGATGGATCCACATTGCCACCGTCTGGTTCGTACATCACGCAGCGGATGCCATCGTAGTTGACCAGCGGGTTCAAACACTGGGCCTCTTCGATGCTGATCTCATAAAAGTTCATGCCGTAAAGCTTGGCCTTAGCGGCTTGCAGCTTCAGCTGATGTTCGCGTTCTTCGGTTTGAGCGAGGTAAAGCGAGCCGGGCTGGAACACGCCACAGCTTTGGCCGGTTTCGGCTTCAAGCTCTTTGTACAGGTTCATCGTGTAATGCTGAATGCGGCTGATATTGGTGCTGTCATGCAGCCCGTGGATGTTTGCCGCCGCATGCCAGGTCGAGCCTGATGTCAGCTCATCCCGTTCCAGCAGCACCACATCAGACCAACCCAGTTTGGTCAAATGATAGAGGATCGAGCACCCGATCACCCCGCCGCCAATCACCACCGCCTGTGCATTCGTTTTCATAAGCCTGCCGTATCAAAGTTGGTTCCGCAGCCATGTGTCATCATCGCGAAGGCACCGGCAACGGACATAAATTTCATGTTGGGTTGAGTGAGTTTAATCTGAGGCTAAACTCAGAAATCCAGCTTATGCGCCCGGCCATATGCGACCAGCCGTTGGTTCAGCGCATCAGCTTCGGGCGCGCCGGATTCCAGCGCGAAAATGAAGGCATGTGTCAGGTAGAAACAGGCGGCGTCGATGTCTTGCATCGCTTCATGCTCATCCGCGGCTATCGTATAGCATCGGATCAGATCGGCATGATCATTTCGATCATGCGCGGCCAGCAAGAGGCGATCCAGTTCCTGTTTGTCCATGGGCGTCCCCTTCTACGATCAACCGGTCGGCCACTTGGCAGCCGACCGATTCAAAGAGGTTAATCCGCGCGACCGTTTTCGACCTGCGTCGCGACCCAATGGTGGAAGTTGTGCGTCGGCCCGTCCATAGCGGGCGAAAACCGTCCGCCGTCGAACAACATCCCATGCCGGCCTTTCTGCATGCCTTCGACGACAAAAACATCCTCTTCGAATACCGTCTTCCACAGCTGCGCGTTCGAGGCACGCAGCCCGTCATGTTGGGGCGTGTCTTCGACGCTTTTTGCGTAGTATAATTCGATGTGTTCTACCGTGTTTTCCTGATCTACTGGCTCCAAAACGATGGCGAATGCATGGTCGCGCTGAACGCCCAACAGAACGTTCGGGTACAGCGCTATGTACTCTGCGCCTTCGTCCCATTTGTCGCTTAGCCCATCGAAGTCCGGGAACGTTGCTCCGTCCTGATCTGTCAACTGGCGATAGACCATTGTGCCTTGTCCGGAATACTGGCCGCGTACCTCGATGTTATAGTGATCCTCCAGCCGGGAATAGCTGTTCAGACCGGGATGTACCCACGGCAGGTGATAGCTCTCGCAATAATTCTCGACCGCCAGTTTCCAGTTGGTTTTGACCTCCAGCTTGAACGACGACGTTTCACCGCCGTGAAAGACGGGTTTGTCAAACTCTTCCCATCGCTCCAGTAGAGCGCCGTGAACTTCTTCGAATTCGGGCGCTGTGCCGTCAACATTCACAAAGATCACGTCGCGCCAGACGTAGGACCGCACGCGGACGAGACCCAGGTCTTCACGATTGACGTCTTCGTGCTTGTTCTGGCCGGGACCACCCACATGCGGCGTTGCGCGCAGCTCGCCTTTCAGGCTGTAGCACCAGCTGTGATAGGGGCAGCGGATTGCGCCGCCGATCTTCCGGGGCGTGTCGACCAAGATCATTCCGCGGTGGCGGCAGGTGTTTTGGAAAACGCCAACCTCGCCGTCTTTGTCCCGGACAATCAGCAGCGGCATGCCCAGAAAGTCGACAGGCTTCGCATCACCTTCTTCAGGAACATCCTTGCCGAACCCGACCCCTGACCAGTTGGCATACAGCACAGAACGCTTTTCTTCGTCGAAAACGGTCGGATCGATGTAGTGTTCGTTCGGCAGGCCATTTGCGACGTTTACATCGGCCAGAACGGAAGACAGCGCGCTATGCTTGTTCATCGGGCTCTCCTGAGGTTTTGCTGGATGCTATTAATCCCTATTGGCGGATTGAACCTGTTGGTCTCAATATCAGAAAAGCTCATCAGAGAGTGATTTCACCTAAACCGAACCTTCCTGAACCTCTTGAACGATCCAGTTCTTCAGGGCGCGGGCACTGTCTGAGAGTTCTTCATCCGGTCGCCCGACCAGGTAAAACTGGTTCGGAGCAGGCACTTGATGCGTGCCGATAGGAACCAGTTTTCCTGATTGCAGCATGGGTTGGATCAGCCGCTGCCAACCCAGCGCCAGCCCGGCACCCTTGCGCGCAAGCTGCAGCGCGACGGAATAGCTGTTGACGCGGGATTCAATGGGCACTGCGCCATTATATCCCAACTGCTGGAACCATTCGGGCCAGGTGGTCCAGGTGCGGTCTTCTGAATCCAGATGGATCAGCCGTTCAGAGGTCAGGTCTTCAAGACCGGCATCCGCAAGCCTTTTTGCCATCTCTGGGCTTCCGACCGGGACTAGCTGGTCGCGAAACAGCGGAGTGTGTGACAGGTTGGGATCGCTGTCCCGCCCATAGCGAATGAAAAAGTCGACGTCTGGGCGATCGCGAAAAGGTCGATCCTGTGACAGCTGATCAACATTGACATCGGGCATATCCCGCCAGAACCGAATGACGGCCGGAGATAACCACAACGCGGCAACCGCGGTTGTCGATCCTACAGTCACCTTTCCGGCCGTGGATCGGTCGCGGATCATGCTCAGTGTTTTTGAGATGCGCCCGAAGGACGTGGACAGCGCGTCATAAAGCGCCTTGCCATCCTCGGTCAGATCAACGCCGCGATGCTTGCGTTGAAACAACGGTGTGTCCAGATCGCCTTCAAGCGCCTTGATCTGGTGACTGACCGCGCCGGGTGTGACAGACAGTTCAACGGCGGCGTTCTTAAAGCTCAGGTGGCGGGCGGCGGCCTCAAAAGCTGACAAGGTTGTCAGCGGCGGCAGGTTGTAGTGGCGTCTGGACATGGAAGCTGGTGAATCGTTTTTCGGGTTAGTTTAATTTTTATCAACCCAGTTTTAGTTTTTTTGAAGGTGAAAGCTATAGCGCTTTTGATGATTTGATGTTTTTCTGGCTCAAGTTAAAGGCGGATGTCGCATTTTTCGTCAATGCGTCGGTTCTGGCCGAATTTAGAACGGAGCGCCACTATAGTCAGTTCTACCAACAAACGTTGTGTTTTTCGGGCTTTTCGAGGGAATTCACCGGGCGTCACAAGACGGTACTGCGACACAACGATGTCCCGAAATGACAAACGGGAAAGGTCGAAAGGGGAAGTGAAGGAGGCGCGAACCCATTCCCGGTTGGTAAGACCGAGTATCGCCTGATTGCACGGTGTGTTGAATTCAATGCAACTCAGAAGGCGTAAGACCATGCGGCGGTGCCGCATTTCTGATACACAGAAACGAAACAAGAAAGAGCCGATACGTCTGCTGCGGCACCTTCCCCATCGTTCGAGGCGATTGGGCGAATTGCGTGAAATGCAGAGGCAGTTTCGCAATTGATACAGCACCACGGAGGAGCAACATGTCGATACCCGAACCCTTTACGGATCTAGAGATAGAAACGGCCGATGCCGGATTCTATGAAAATTACAGCGTCCCAATCGCCCTGATCAGTAAGGGCATCATGGTTGCCCTTGTGCTATGGGCACTTGTCTTTCCGGCCAATGCCAACAGCACACTTGGCAGCTGGAATGGAAAGCTGCTGGAAATCTTCAACAGCTTCTACGTGGTCATTGTCGGCCTGTTTGTCATCTTCCTCGTCATTGTTGCCGTCCTTCCGTCGACCGGAAAGCGGGTTATGGGAACAGCGGGCGAAAAGCCCGAGTTTTCGAACTTCTCCTGGTTCTCGATGATGTTCGGAGCAGGTCTGGGTGTCGGCCTGATGGTTTTTGCCACCGCTGAACCGTTGGGTCTGTGGGGATCGAACCCCGAGGTCGTGGCCGGTGCAGTTGCAGGCAATGATCCAGAGTCCGTTCAATCCGCGTATCGGTATACCTTCCTGCATTATGGCTTTCATGCCTGGGCAATTTACGTGGTGACCGGCCTGTCGCTGGCCTACTACGCCTATACCCGTGACATGCCTCTGACCATTCGCGCGGCTCTTACCCCGCTTTTTGGTCGTCTGATGAACGGTTTCCTCGGCCACGTCGTTGACGTTCTGGGCGTTGTTGCAACGATCCTGGGTGTGTCCGTTACGATCGGATTTGGTGTCAGCCAGTTCATCGATGGTCTGTATGCAATCACCGGCATGGAATGGATCATGGATTTTGGTGGTGAAGTACCCACACCAAGCAAAGTTGGTCTGATCGCAGGTTTGGTTGTCATCATGGGTCTGTCGATCATTTCGGCGGTCTCGGGTGTTGGTCGCGGTGTTAAATACCTGTCGAACCTAAACCTTGTTCTGTCGATCATCCTGCTGGGCACCTTTGTGATCTTCGGCTCGTTCGTATTCGCCATGACAACCTATGGCACAGCACTGTTTGACTACCTTCTGCACTTCCTCTCGCTGAGCTTTGGTGCATACGGTCCGTTGTCGACCGAAGCGTTTGCAGCGGCTCTGCCTGCTGAAGCGCAGGCGCATGCAGCTGATCTGGTGGGTGGCGCAACCAACGCATGGGGCAGCTTTGACGGCTTTAAGAGCGGTCTTGAAGGTGCTGCGGCTGAGCTGAGTGACGACACGCTGGCGGCTGTTTATGCCGCAGGTGAGCAAGGCCGTCAGTTTGGCTGGCAGTCGGGCTGGACCACCTTCTACTGGGCTTGGTGGATTGCGTTCTCGCCGTTTGTGGGCCTGTTCCTGGCGCGCATCTCCAAGGGTCGGTCTGTGCGTGAGTTCATTCTGGGCTGCGTACTGGCGCCGGCGCTGGTTTGCTTTGCCTGGATGACTGTTCTGGGTGGTACTGCGATTGATCTGGAATTGGCTGGTGCAGCTGAAGGCGCGATCATCGGTGCGTCGAACACCAACAAGCTGTTCGTGACGCTGTCTTACATGATCGACGGTGGGCTTCTGTCCATGCTGAACGTCATGTGCGTGATCCTGATTATGACCTTCCTGGTGACCTCTGCGGACTCGGGCATTCTGGTCATGAACACCATCATGTCCGGTGGCAGCCAGGAAACCGGTGTCAAGCACCGTATCATCTGGGGTGTTATCCTGACCGCCGTGATCGGTGCGCTGATCTTGGCCGCTGGTGAAAACAACCCGATGGACGCGTTGCGCAATGCGATGATCATCGGTGCTCTGCCCTTTACCATTGTGATGGGCCTGATGATGGTTTCGCTGACCAAGGCGCTTTATCGTGATGGTCGGCGCGACAAGTATGCTGATGCAAGCACGCAGGCCGCTGAATAAGCGCAGGTCTTAATGCCAAAACAGACGCCGCCCCAGTTGGGGCGGCGTTTTTCGTTCCGGGTTCCCGTGTCGTTTCCTGCAAGCAGATATCGCAATCAGTGAGGTGCACCGCCGCCGAATCCGTCAATCTGAAAAGTAAGATTGGAGGATTGCCCCGTGAACATTCGTACCGCGACACGCTCGGGCGGACGCTCTGCCCGTCGCGCCCTGCGCACTGCCCCGAATTTTGAAATGCTGCCCGGCCTGACCAGAGGCATCCCCTTGTGTGAGGTGATGGATGATGCTCAGGTCGAACGCATCGACGCTGCTTCGATGGATATTCTGGAAAATGTCGGCGTTCAGTTTCGCGACCCGATTGCGCTGGAAGACTGGAAAAAAGCCGGAGCCAAGGTCGAAGGGGAGCTGGTTTACCTCGACCGTGGTTTGGTGCGTGAGTTGATTGCCACCATACCCAGCGATTTCACTTATCACGCACGGGACCCGAAAAAGAATGTGCGGCTGGGCGGTAAGCACTCGATCTTTGTGCCGATGACCGGCGCCCCATTTCTGCGCGATCTGGACGACGTTCGCCGAAATCCGTTGCTGGAAGATCTGGCGATGTTCCACAAACTCAGCCACATGATGCCCGCGCTGCATTCCTCGGCGCATCACATCGTGGAACCCTACGACCATCCGATCAGTCAACGGCACCTGCGCATCACCTATTCGTCGATGAAACACTCGGACAAGACGTTCATGGGTATGACCACTTCACCCAAGAATGCCGAAGACGTCATGGACATGTGCGCGATCTTGTTTGGCGAGGAATTCCTTGAAGATCACCCGGTGACCACCGGTAACTGCAATGGCAACTCGCCGTTGGTGTGGGACGAAACCATGCTGGGTGCATTGCGGGCCTTTTGTCGTCGCAATCAACCAGTGCTCTGCTCACCCTTCGTTCTGGGGGGGGCCAACACGCCCGCATCTGTTCCGGCCACTGTGGCGCAGCTGAATGCCGAAGCGCTAAGCGCACTGGCCTACACACAGGTCATTCGCAAGGGGGCTCCGGCGATCTATGGCCACTACCTGTCGACCGTGTCGATGAAATCCGGTGCGCCGATGGCGGGTACACCCGAGATCAGCCTGATGAATTTCATGATTGGTCAGATGGCACGGTATTATGGGGTGCCGTGGCGTACTTCGAACACGCTGGGTGGTGCCAAAACCTTTGACGCTCAAGCCGGATATGAATCTGCCACTACCTTGCAGGCAGTCATGCATGCGGGCGCCAACTACATCTGGCATTCAGCCGGATGGAATGAAGCCGGGATGCACTGTTCTGTCGCCAAGTTTATCGTCGACGCCGAACAATGCGCGATGGCTTACCGCATGGCCGAGGGGCCAAAGTGGCACGATTTCGATCAAGCCCTCGCAGCGGTTCCGGATGTTGGGCCCGGAGGTCACTATCTTGGTCACCCCCATACACAGGACAATTTCCAGAGTGCATTCTTCATGCCCGAGCTGTTCGACAACAACTCGATCGAACAATGGCAGGCCGAAGGGAGCGTCGAAATCACTGCGCGCGCCCTGAACCGCGCGCGCGCGTTGCTGGCCGAGTATGAAGAGCCCAAACTGGATGAGGCGAAAAACGAGGCCTTGCTGGACTACATCGCCCGACGTGAGCGAGAAATCCCGGCCGCTGATGAGCTGAACCAAAGTTACTGAAGTTACTCCCCCGCATTCCACCCGTCCGGCCAGTTGGGCGGGTTTGTCCCTTCAATAGCAGTACGGAACACAAGCCGTGAAAATCGCTGAAATTCACATCTATAGCCACGATCTGCCTGTCAAAAACGGCCCCTACACAATGGCCAATGCCGAGGTCTGGGCGCTAGACACCACATTGGTCAAACTGGTGGCCGACAACGGGTTGGTCGGATGGGGGGAGACCTGCCCGGTTGGCCCCACTTACGCCGAGGCCCACGCCGCTGGTGCTCGGGCTGCGTTGGCTCAGATGGCCGAAGAACTATTGGGTGCTGAGGTGCCTCCGCTAGGACTGCACCGACGAATGTGTAGCCTTTTGAACGGACACAACTATGCCAAGGCGGCTATCGACATTGCCGCGCATGATCTGCTGGGCAAGAAATTTGGGATCAGCGTGTCGGAAATGCTTGGCGGTGCTGCGGTGGGCAAGGTTCCGTCATATTATGCGACGGGGGTTGGGGCACCCGACGATATAGCCGTTCTGGCTAGGGAAAAATTGGCCGAAGGTTACCTGCGCCTGCAAATCAAAGTTGGTGGTCGACCGGTTGAAATCGATATCGAAACCATCCGCAAAGTGTGGGAGGCAATCGGCGGGTCAGGCATGCGGCTGGCCGTGGACGGAAACCGCGGCTGGACAACCCGTGATGCGTTGCGTGTCAGCCGCGAATGCCCGGACATTCCGTTTGTCATGGAACAACCCTGCGATACCATCGAAGATCTGCAAAAGATACGGTTACAAGTGAGCCACCCGATCTACATGGACGAAAATGCCACCAATCTGAATACGGTTATCACTGCGGCGGGCACTGGTCTGGTGGATGGGTTCGGCATGAAAGTCACGCGGATCGGTGGCCTGCAGCCCATGCGCGCGTTCCGAGATCTCTGCGAAGCGCGGAATCTGCCCCATACCTGCGACGACAGTTGGGGAGGGGACATTATTGCCGCAGCATGCACACATATCGGCGCGACTGTTCGACCCGATCTGCTGGAAGGCGTTTGGCTGGCTGCGCCATACATCGAAGGCAATTACGATGCCCAGAATGGAATTCGTATTGAAGGCGGGCATATCCAAGTTCCAACCGGGCCGGGGTTGGGCGTCGCTCCCGACGAAACCCGCTTTGGCGCGCCGGTCGCATCTTTCTGATGGAGCATATCATGGAGTTTGCGGGAAAATCAGCTTTGGTCACGGGCGCTGCAGGGGGGATCGGAACCACTCTGGTGCGCCGCCTACGTGCCGCCGGCGCGCAGGTTGCCGTTGCTGACCGCCTGACTGACGGGATCGAGGCCGAGGCCCATCTGCCTGGTGATCTGCTGGACCCGACCTATGCCGATGCACTTCCGCAATGGGCAGCAGATGCGCTGGGCGGGTTGGACATTGTTGTTAACAATGCGGGTGTCATTACGCGGGGGCCCGTCACCGAAACGTCGGATCAGGATTGGTCCCTGTCTCTGGGCGTGAATGTCGAGGCCCCATTTCGCATTTGCCGCGCTGCGATCCCGATTATGGCTGCCAACGGAGGCGGTGCGATCGTAAACACCGCATCCTGCTGGGGCCTGCGCCCCGGTCCAAACCACGCTGTCTATTGCATGACCAAGGCCGCGATTGCCTCTCTGACTCAATGCATGGGGATGGACCACGCCCATCAGGGCATCCGCATCAACGCGGTTTGCCCGAACGAGGTGAACACGCCTATGTTGCGATCCGGTTTTGCCAAGCGTGGCTTCGACCCGGACACAGCTGTCGCCAAGCTGGGGCAGACTGTTCCCTTGGGGCGAATTGCGGAACCCGAAGACATTGCTGATGTGATCCTGTTTCTGGCCGCGGATGCGTCGCGCTATATCTGCGGCGCGGTGCTTGAGGTGAACGGAGGCAAGCCGGTATCATGACCCGATTTAATGGCAAAACCGCTCTTGTCACCGGCGGACGCAGCGGGATCGGTCGGGCCATTGCTGAACGACTGCGTCAGGACGGGGCACGGGTGTTTACCGCGCAGCGCGGGCAGGACACCGAGTTTGAAGCGATCGAATCGGATTTCTGCAATTCGGACAGCCCAGCCGCAGTGATTGCCAGCGTTATCGAACGGGCAGGGCGTTTAGATGTTCTGGTCAACAATGCGGGCATGATGCAGGAATCCCTTGTCGAAGACATGAGCCTGGATGACTGGTACCGCAACCTGGCGGTCAACCTGACGGCCCCGTTTCTGCTGATCAAAGCCGCGTTGCCCTATCTGCGTAAGACGCAGGGAAGTATTGTCAACATCGGCTCAATCGAAGGGCTGGGCAGCAATCCCGGGCATGCGGCCTATTGTGCGACAAAGGCCGGGCTGCATGGCTTGACCCGCGCAATTGCCGTGGATCATGGCGCAGACGGTATCCGGTGCAACGCGGTGGCCCCCGGTTGGATCGACACCGAATTGAACATGGATTTCATCGACGCCCAAACTGATCCAGATGCATTTCGCCGAGATATTGGCCGCATTCACCCTGTCACCCGAACTGGTCGACCAGATGAGGTCGCTGCGTTGGCGGCCTTTCTTGCGTCCGAGGAAGCCAGCTTTGTTACCGGTCAGGTTTACACGGTTGATGGTGGTCGTATGACGAAGCTCAGCCTGCCCTGACCCGTCATTCCTTGCCGGAACGCCACTCTTTCCAAATCAAATAGCTGTTTGCACCTAGTGAGGCAAACGGCTCTGGCGGTAGTCGCGGTGGCATCGGTTGGGTCAGGAAATGATCCGCGATGTCCGATCCGCCCTGCGTGAACAATTCCGCCACTGCCATGCCCTGCAATGTCCCTCGGGCAATTCCCAAACCGTTCTGACAACAGGCCGAGAAGACGCCCGTGTCCAACTCTCCAAACGCCGCTGATCCGTTTCGGCTAAGGCAAAGCATTCCAGCCCAACGATGCTCCATTCGTACATCGGGCAGATGCGGAAACCGTTCACGAAACTTGCGGTCATGCACCCACCCTGCATTACGCAAGCGCATTGGGCTGGTTTCGATTGTCGGGTGAAAAGTTGAACAAGACCGGATCAGAATCCGGTCGCCATAGCTGCCCGAGACCCGCCGGACCGAGGTGCCCATCGGATCAGCCGGAGTGACCGACCAGCGGGATTGACCGCTCAATGTCGTGATCTGTTTAGGCGTCAAACGCTCGGTGATCGACGCGTAAAGGCAGATATGCATCAGTCGGCGTTCGTAGAAGCCAAAACTCTCCAGATGGCCGTTATTGGCCAGAATGATACGGCCCGTCGAAACCTGCGCTTCAGGTGTTTTCACCAGCCATCCCGCGCCTTGTTTTTCAAAGCCGGTGACGGGAGAGTTTTCGAACAGATCAGCTTGTGGCGATAGGTGAGAGGACAGAGCGCGAATGTAGCCGGCGGGCTGGATCATCACTGTGCCGGGTGCGTAGAGGCCCGAGCTGTAGTGCGGGCTGCCCGTGATCTCTTGCATCTGTTGGCGGTCATAAAGCGTGCTGGGCTCTCCCAACCGATCCAGATGTGCGGCGAACTCGCGGTTGTGCCTGTCCCCGGCTCGTGTGGCAGCGGCGTTGAACTTACCGCAGGGGTCGAACATTTCCTGCGGCAGGTCGCATTCATCTGCCACGCTCGTCGCAAACCTTATTGCGCGGCGGTTTAGGGCTATGGTTGCGCGGTCCGCTTCCAGCCCGCCTCCGGCGTAATTGTCCGAGGCCAGATCATGGGGCAGATCGATCATGAAGCCCGAATTGCGGCCAGCGGAACCTTCGGCAAAACGACCGGCCTCTAGCAGAACAACCTTGAGCGCTGGGTCAAGCTGGCGCAGCCGGCGCGCAGCGCTCAGCCCGGCAAACCCGCCACCGACAATGGTGACGTCGGCTGAGATGTTCTGTTCAAGCAGGCGTAGCGATGTTTGGGGCGGCAGGATGGCGTTCCACCCCGCCGGCCCGGTCTGTCGTGGCAGCCGTTTTGCAGTGTAGGCCGTCAATCGATCGCCTCGTCCGCGTCATCGGCCAGATCAATCCAGATGGTTTTCAACTGGGTGTACTGGTCGTGGGCATGGACCGAGTTGTCGCGGCCACCAAAACCGGATTGTTTGTAGCCGCCGAAGGGGGTGGTGATGTCACCCTCTCCGAAGCTGTTCACCGTCACGGTTCCGGCGCGGATCGCCCGCGCGCCGCGGATGGCTCGCTTGGCGTTAGCCGTAAAGATCGAAGCACACAGGCCATAATCGGTGTCATTGGCAATCTTGATGGCCTCGTCAAAGCCAGACACTTCGATCACCGACAGAACGGGACCAAAGATCTCTTCGCGCGCTAAAGTGCTGTGATTGCCGGGCACTTCGACCACGGTCGCTTCGACAAAACCCTTGTTGGCATTGCCACCAATCACCACGTTTTCGGCTTGCTCTAAGTAGCCGCAGACCTTGTTGTAGTGGCCTTCGCTGACCAACGCGCCCATTCGGGTTTCCGGGTCCAGCGGATCACCGATATTCCACTGCTTCGCGTGATGGGCGATCCGCTCCAGCAACTCGGCCTTTACGTCCTTGTGCACGATCAGACGGGACGAGGCGGAACAATTCTCACCCATATTCCAGAACGCGCCATTCACGACATGGGCCGCCACGCGGTCAAGGTTCTCGGCGTCATCCATCACGATGGCCGGGTTCTTGCCGCCCATCTCCAACACCACCTCTTTGGCGTTGCTTTCCGCCGAATAGGTCAGGAACCGTTTGCCAGTGACGGTCGAGCCGGTGAAAGAGACCATGTCGATATCCATGTGTCGACCAATCGGCTCACCCACGTCAGCACCGCCACCCGGAACGATGTTCATAACGCCGCGCGGCAGGCCCGCCTCCATCGCCAGTTCCGCGAGGCGCAGGGCGGTCAGCGTGGTCTCGGTTGCTGGTTTCACCACAACCGAGCAGCCCGCCGCCAAGGCAGGCCCGATCTTCCACGCCAGCATCAGAAGCGGGAAGTTCCACGGCAGCACCAACCCCGCAACTCCGATGGGTTCGCGCACCACCATGGCGATGTGGTCGTCGCTGGCGGGCGAGACCTGATCATAGATCTTGTCGATCGCCTCGGCATGCCATTTCAGGCAGTGGATCGTTTCGGGGATATCCACGGTTTCGCAGTCATAGATGGTCTTGCCGCTGTCAATACTCTCCATCACTGCCAATTCACGGGCATTGCGGGTCATCAACTTGGCCAGTCGGATCAGTATGTCCTTGCGATCCGAGGGGTGCATCCTGGACCAGCGCCCATCGTCAAATGCCTCTCGCGCTTTTTCGACGGCAAAATCCACATCCGCCGCGTCGCAAGCGGCAACATCGGCCAGTTTCTCGCCTGTAGCGGGGTTCACCGTCTCAAAGGTCTTGCCTGAGACAGCCGGGCGGAAAGCGCCGTCGATGAAGGCCCCGGTGGGCAAGGTCAGGCCCGCAGCGATGGATTTGTATTCGTCCTGTGTCAGCAATTCCATGCCTTAGTCCTCCGCCACGATATCTGCGATTGTTTTCTTTAGCACGCGTGTCACCTGTTCCAGTGCGCGTTTGTCATCCTTGTTCAGCCCCTTAAGCGGGGGCCGCATCGCGCCTGCGTCGATCCCGTTCATGGTGACGCCATGCTTGATGGTCTGGATGAACTTGCCGCCCTGTTCCAGCACGCGCATCAATGGCATCATGGCGGACATTATGCGGCGGCCCTTGGCGAAGTTCCCTTCGACAACGCAGGCTTGATATAGTGCTACATGCTCGGCTGGTAGGAGGTTCGACCCACCGCAGACCCAGAACGGTGCGCCCCAGGCGAAGAATTCCAGCGCCTGATCATCCATGCCACAGCCAAGCTGGATATGCGGGTAATCCCGCGCCAGCAAATGCACCCGGTTGATATCGCCCGAGCTTTCCTTGATGCCGCAGAAGTTCCGGCTGCGTCCCACGCGGTCAAGAAATTCTTCTCCCATCATCGTGCCGGTACGATGAGGGTAGTTGTATAACATCACTGGCAAGTCAGCCGCCTTGTCGATGGCCAGGGCGTTCAGCGCGTTTTCCCGGTCGGTGGGCACCGAATAGGGCGGGCTGGCCAACAGGATCGCATCCGCGCCAATCTTGCGGGCACCGGAGGCCAACGCCATGGAATCCAGCGTCAGCATCGCTCCGGTTCCGACAACCAGAGGCAACCGGCCTTTCAACTGTTTATGCGTGAACGACGCCAGTTCCAGTCGTTCTTCGACAGTCTGAGCATAGTTCTCACCCGTTGATCCGCCCGATATCAGCCCGTGCACACCATTCTCGATCAGGTATTCGATCACGTTGGACAAGGCGTCCCAGTTCACGCTGCCATCCTGGTGATAGGGCGTGACCACAGGGGTATATATCCCCTCAAATCTGAAAATCGGGTTCATTCCGTCCTCATGCAGGTTTCGAAAGGGGCGGGATGCCCATCGGGACATCCAACGCGGCAGGCATCACGAATAGTTCGATTTGGTCGCGTGACAGGTTCCAGTGATCCTCGGCCAGCTGCACAGCAGCTGCCTCATCGCCCGCCTCGATGGCGGCGATGATGGCGTCATGCTGGCGACTTGCCTCGGACAGGTTCTCGGTCTTGTGCGCGGATTGGGGTCTATAGAAGGTCATCCCGATCCGGGCATGGTCGATCAGCAACCGGTTGAATGATGGCCGCAAGTAAACATTGCCTGACATCTCTCCGGTCACATCATGAAAGCGGTTATTGGCCAGCGCCCGATCTTCGGCGGATCCGGATTGCAACGCAGCCTTGAACGCCTGTTGCGCGTCTTTCAGGTCGTTGATCTGAGTTCGTGTGGCGTTCTGCGCGGCAAGTCGCAAAACCGCGCCATAGATCATGGGTGCAGCCAGAAAAAAATCACGCAGGGTGGTATAAGACATCTCAGACACCCTGGCACTGCGGTTGGTGCGCAAGTCCAGATAGCCTTCGCCCGCCAGTTGCCGGAACACTTCGCGCAACGGTGTCCGGGACAAGCCAAAAGCGTCGGACAGGTGCGCCTCGTCCAGATCTGTGCCTGGTTGCAGGCGCAGCGTCAGGATCGACACCTTCAGATGCTCCATCAAGTCGGCCTTTCGGGATTTGGCGTCGTCTTTCATCCGTTCCTCCAACAGTCGCTGCGCGAATCGTGTCGGCTAATTCGTTCATTCTCTGTATTCTAAAAAAATACAAGTTGTATACAGAAAAGAATCGTGCAGCATAGGCCGTCGACCACGTCAAACTGAATCGGACGTCTATGCGCCAACCCCGCCACATCACTTTCATCCTGATCGAGGAATTCTCGCATCTCGCCTTTTCCTGCGCGGTCGAGCCGCTGCGCATTGCCAACCTCGTCAGCGGTCAAGATCTGTATGAGTGGTCTTTTGTATCCGAACACAGCAAGCAGGCCGTCTGTTCCAACGGGTCGGTGACTTTGGTTCATGGGGGACTGGACGCGCTGCCAAAGACCGACCAACTGTTCGTGCTGTCAGGTATTCATATGCGAAACCATGTCTCGCGCCCTTTGCTTGCAACCCTGCGGCGCGAGCGGGCGAGAGGTACGGCCATCGGGGCCTTGTGTTCGGGCGCGTGGTTGCTTGCCGAGGCAGGATTTCTGGACGGGATGCAGGCCGCCATTCACTGGGAGTACCACGATGCCTTTATGGAGGCCTTTCCCGAGGTGAATCTGGTGCGCAGTGTCTTTGTCGCCGATGAAAAGCACATCACTGCCTCGGGTGGCACGGCGACCGCCGACCTGATGTTGCACCTGATTGAAAGGGACCACGGCGAAGAGTTGTCCATCGCGGTTGCTGACCAGATGGTCTACAACGCCGTGCGCAATGCCACGGCCAAACAGCGCGTGTCCCTTCAATCGCGCAACGGGATGCGTAACGCGCATCTCGCCAAGGCAATTCATATCATGCAGGACTGCATCGAGGCACCGGTTTCCCCATCTGATATTGCCGGGGACCTGGGGATTTCAACGCGCCAGTTGGAACGGTTGTTCGGTAAATACCTCAACACGTCGCCCAAGAAGTACTTTATGGAGCTTCGGCTGGAGCGCGCCCAGAAGCTGTTATTGCAAACCGAGGCATCCGTGACCGAAGTGGCAATGGCCTGCGGGTTCGAAAATCCGGGACATTTTTCGCGCGTTTACCGGTCGAGTTTTGGTGTGACGCCACATGCTCAAAAGAACAAGATAGACTAAGTGATAAGGACGGGGGGAGCGTCTCTGTCCTAAGGCGAGCCTGGCTGAACAGGCGCTCACCCCCTAATCCTGCTTCGTACCCCCTCGTTAAAACTTTACTGGTAAACTGGTCAGCAGGATTGAGTATTCATACATATCGAAGTGGGCATAACTATTACAAGATCGTGTCAGATATGTGTGCTTTTTGTTTAAAACATTAACGTTTGCGGTGTTCACCAGTTGACCAAATGGCTCAAAACAGGCCAACTTATAGGGTGAAATGTATAGACAGACTCTGAAGTTGGCCAAAAAAGACGACAAATCGGGAAATTCTGACCGCAATTCCCATGCCGGCGATGCCGTCAGATTTTATATCTTCATCACAAATTGACGGTGGAGGATATCAATGCACTTGGAAATCGGTAAATCTGACTCCCGCTTCGCTAACGGTGCGGTTTCTCGTGCCAGTCGCGAGCGTCAGATTTGCGATGCGGCCAAATTGGCCGAAGCTGCCTTTTCCGAACTGACCGCTGTTGCGGACCGCGCGCCGGATATGACGGCGTCCAACGGTCAGGTTTTTCAGGTGTTCCGTTGGTATTTCTTGTCGGCTTATTGCACGCGATTGCTGACCAACGCCGCCCATCGGCTAGAGCGTCAGACTTTACAGGTCTCGATGGACGTGTTCAGCGCCGTTAGAATGGTCCTGCCGGACACAGAGGTTGAAGCATCCATGGCCCTGGCTCAGGGTGAAGTGACAACACCGGCCGCGGCGCGCTTGAACAAGATCGGATGCCGTGGACATTCTGCGGGCTGGATCGCCGCAAAGCTGAATCAGCAAGGTCGGGACATCCCATCAGAGATCAAGAGCTCGCTTGCTGGCGCATTGTCAGCGTCGGAACGGCGCATTTGACGCGACCGGGGATCCCACACGCGCTGGGTAATTTCGACAAAAATAATTCAACGCACTGTCGGTTTCTCAATGGGAGAGTGGATCGACAAATTCAAGTTTATCCCGGCAAGTGGGGCTTGCAAACGTCAAGTCCCAACCCCGTTTGAGGAAGGTTGCATTCATACTCCGCGAACAAGGCGTTGAGCTGAATGGTTCAAAGTAAACTCAACGCGTCACGCGCAATTCGAACCGCGCTACTGGGGCTTGATGCGCCCATGGCACATGCAAGCGGGTACTGGACTGCCATGCTCATAACCGAGCAGCGTGTGCATTATTCAATGGAGATTATATGGTGCTGCTGGAGAGAATTGAACTCTCGACCTCTCCCTTTCCAAGGACCGGTTGAGTGATGACAGACGCCGCCAATAGCTCCAAAGTAGCATTTATTATCATATATTTATAGACTATACTGCCGACATGAGTCGCCACGGATACGCAGCAATGTGTGCCCCTGGTGTGCCCCTGGTGTGCCCCAGTCAAATGATGACGGGAAACACGATGACTGATGACAACGCCGCAGACGTGGTGCGGCTCAAGCGCAAACTATCCGCACCTGTGAAACTCACAACCGCCCGAGTGACAAAACTGACGCCGCGGGCAAATCGCTATGAGGTACGGGACGCGCAAACCCCCGGGCTGATTGTCCG
The DNA here is from genome assembly GCF_947495585.1 of Ruegeria atlantica. Classification (GTDB taxonomy): domain Bacteria; phylum Pseudomonadota; class Alphaproteobacteria; order Rhodobacterales; family Rhodobacteraceae; genus Ruegeria; species Ruegeria atlantica_G. The sequence continues at coordinate 92,314 of NZ_CANLZK010000015.1, forward strand.
CGTGCAGCCGAGCGGCGCTGCTTCGTACTACGTGAAATCCCGCGTCGGCGGTGGCCGGGGTGCTGCATTCCGCAACATCCGCATCGGTGGGGTTGATGTTGTGCCGCTGCATGAAGCACGCGCCGAAGCACTGCGGCTGCTGGCAGAACTGCGGGCGGGAATAGACCCAACGGACAAAACCGACGCGCTGACGCTATCTCAGCTGATCGAGGCATACAGTGAACGCCTGTCCCGCCGTGGGGTGGTAAAGCGCAAAGACGTGGTTTCGTGCCTGCAGCGCAACCTGACGCGTTACCTGCGCCGCCCGGCACATGACCTGACACGGGCGCACATCACGGGTGTGATGGATGAGATTGAGGCACGAGGACAACAAAGCGACTACCTGCGCAAATGCGTGTCCGGCCTGCTGACGTGGGCGACAAACGATGGACACCTGCCTGCAAACGTGCTGGCAGGATATCGCCGAGAAAAGGACACACGGGCGCAGCGGCTGGGCGCACGGGCAAAGGTGACGTTTACGGATGCGGAGGAAATCAGGGCGTTTTGGGTGGCCACGGGCACGTTGGGAAACCCCGTGCACCGCGACCTGCTGCGTTTCCTGCTGCTGACGGGGCAACGACGCAGTGAAACAGCGTGGATGACGCGCGCCGACGTGACCGGGGACGTTTGGATCATCCCAGCCGCGCTGCACAAGATGGGGCAGGCGGTGCGGGTTCCGTTGGCGGCACATTCACTGCGCCTGTTGGGCGTACAGCCACAGATGGCAGGGGTCGGGCTTTATTTCCCCGGCAGACACGGAAAGCGGATCGGCGGGTTTTCCCAGTTGCTGCGTCCAGTAAAGGACGCGCTGGGCAATCCAGGGTTTGGGTTTCACGCGCTGCGCAGAACATACCGTACCGGTTTGGAAGCGCTGGGCGTACCGGAACGTGTTTGCGAACTGATGATTGGCCACGCCCGCCCTGATTTGCTGGGGCGGTATTCGGCGGCGGACCTGTGGGCGCAGCGTGTAGATGCGCAGGCGCTATGGGAAAGTCGCGTTGCCGAGGTGGTCGCATGACGAACGGGCGCGACACGGGCAATCAGAGAATGTCGGAGATGCCAACCACGTATGACGGGCGGCGGGTTAGGGCGGCGTATGTGCAGATGCGGGCTGACCTGGCCCGCGCAATGCAGCACCAGTCTAAAGATATGAAGCGGGGCACAGCGCTGACAGCGATTATCCGGTACATGGACGCGGCACACCCGGAACTGATACAGGGCGATGAGTTGGCAGAACTGCGGCGGTTACGGGCTGAAATACTGCACAATGCAGGCACAGCAGTCACGCGTGAACGGGGCAATGGCCAGCCCCAGAAGCCAGCTGGGGAAACCCTGCTGCGGTGTGCGGCCATCGCGGCGGTGCGTTTTCTGCGCGATGGAAAAACCCACGGGCAGGCGTTGACAGCGAAGAATGCCCGCGCTGAAGTCGCGCGGATACTGCGCAGTATGGGCCGGACAGACGGCGTCGAACGCGTGCGGAAATGGGAAGCCGATTGGCTGCCTCGTCAGCGTATCATTTCGGGGCCCGGCGTCGACACGGATGCGGACCCGGAGCATGCGGTGGACATTTATCAGGATTTCATGACGCGGAGTTATTGCCTGCCGGAAAACCCAATCATGAAAGCACGCGACACGCTGCGGAAGGTGGGGCGGGCATACGCTCCTGAAACCTGCCCTCGCCTGTAAAGCGATGAGATATCAGTTGGGTAGAAAATAGTCCGTTTGGCCCAATCCAAACAGACACAGGTTCCGTGGCATTTGTGGTGACAGAGATTTGTTGCCGATTACACGGGATATACACATGACGGAAATCACGCACATGAAACAGCCGGTCCTGGCCGCTGCCGGGGGAATGGTGGAACGGGACGTGCTGTATAGCACGCAGGATTTGGCGGCTATTCTGGGGGTTTCCCCGCGCACGGTGGAACGCTGGCGGCAAGATGGACGCGGGCCAAAGGTGACGCGGTTGTATCAGAATGCGCCACCCAAATATCGCGGGCTGCACATTCTCGAAGCGCTGGAAGCATCGGCAGAACGGTGATGCGAGTGGGACGATGAACCCCCACCTGCCAGCCAAACTCTACGCCGGAGACGCAGATGGGGCCACGCGACGAAACGTGACATCAATCAGTATGCCCGTGACGGAACGGACGGACAAGCGGGGTACACGGTTATCACCAGCCTCAAACAGGCCCGTGCGTACGCAGAGACGTGCTTTCGAGATTTTCGGTTGGATATGTCCGCAAAGCTGTTGCTGCATCTGATGGCCTGCAAATGGCACCCGAAGTATGGATGGCAACGTGGGCAAAACTCCATTGCCCGACTGATGGCAGTATCCAACTCCACGGCTACACACGCGCTGCAACAGTTGCTGGCGCTGGGTGTCATCTACGAAGCTGAACCCGGCAGAGGACGGCGTGCGCCGAGGTATGATTTCGGGCCAAACCGTGTGGATGTGGTGGAACCGTTACATCCGGTTAAACCGGATGAAAAGCAAACCGATCTGGATCCGGCTGACGTGGATGCAACGGACGCCCTGTCAAATAGCGTGACCCGGATGCAAAACCCCCCGTTGTATCCGGAAGAGCAGGATGCCTTCGGTATACGTGTCGCGGACGGCACCGTTTTGGGCGTCACCGGCGACGCAGATGAGTGGGACGGTTTTGTCCCCGTACCACCGGGAGAGATCTGATGCATTTGCACAGACTTCAACCGACTTTGGCGTCAATGGCGCGGCTCACTCACGGGCATGAATACGTGCGGCAACGTTTGCGCAGTTGCTGGGGAAGCGTCAGTGGTTGCGGATTGCGTGTCGAACCATCACCGCTCAACGCACCAGTGGAAATGTCAGAACAGCGGCTGCGGTCATCGCGGCGCTTTCACTGCACTGTCTCGCCAATGGCCACGGGCGCAACATCGCCGTGGATGGGCAGAGGCGAAAAGGCACACGCAACATCAATCACAGTCAAATCAATGGGGGTTGAACCATGATGATACTCATAATAGCGGGACGCGTCAGTAGAGGCGCACAACTCACCAAAGCCGGACAGATGGATGTTGCCAACTTCCGCATTGCGTCGGGCCGAGGTGACGATGCAATGATTGTCGGGGCGAGCCTGTGGGGCAAACGGGCGTTGGCCCTGGCGGAACATATTGTACAAGGCGTACCCATCACGGTTACGGGAAAGCTGAAGCAAGAGACCCACGAGGGTAAAACGTACCTGACGATTGCATCCGTGCAAGAAATCGAATTGCAGGACACGGTAGAAAACGTGCAGGCGAACCGGGAACGCTATCGTGCCAAACGCAAAGCACAGCAACAACAAACCAAAGCAGATGCGGGTGGCAGTCGCAGCGAAGTTGTAGACGGCACACCGTGGGGTTTGGGGAACTTTGGGACACGGGGGTAGACCGATGCCGCTGCAGTTCCGCTCAACACGGCAATACGTAATCTTGTGCGACTGTTGCGACGCTGTGGTGTTCGCCTGGCGTTCGTCGCGTCGATATTGTTCTAATGCCTGCCGCAGCGCTGAATACCGCTGGCGCAAAACGCAGGCGAAACACGAAGCGGCATTTGAGGAACACATCCGGTTGCTACGTGCGCAGCGTGAGGGCCAATCACTGCCCGCCGACACGCGTGTTTGCGCGGAATGTGGAGAGGCGTTGTTTCAGTTGGCCCAACACACCGCACACTATTGCAGCAGTAGTTGCAGGAGCAGGGCGTGGCGACGGCGACAGATTGCCAAAAATCGCACCAAAATGTCGCGCAATCATCTGTAAACGGTTCGAAATATGGCTACCACAACGCCCAAGCCGTGACGGCATTGGGGTGTAGAGGCATTGTTCCGGCGCACACCAACTGTAGATGGCAGAAAATCGCAAAACGTTGTCCCCTGTGCACACGACTGATCTCCCAATCCCGTGCACGTTGCACCGCGTGAGTTTTCCGATATTTCAAAACCGACGACCTGCGGAAATCACCGCGGCGGGTTCGAAAGCCAATGATGCTCACGACATTCTGTAGTCAACCAGTCGTCGAAGCTAACCGCAGGTTCAGCAGAGAGGAACACGACATGAAATGGCGCAAGATAGTTGTGGCTGATGACGGCAAGATTGACCGGATTTGGTTGGCGTTTGGTGGGGTGGCAATCATTGTCGTGCTGGCTGCATTCGCGTGCGAATAAACGGAAGGAACGTGAACGAATAAACCAATATTACAATTCATACTGTGCGCGGATTACGCCCTGATCCAAGTCGGTTGTTGACAATTGGTATTTGACTTGCGCCCAAAAAACCTGCTTGCACTATTTGTTCCGTGAAAAATGTGGTTAATGAAAATCGATTTTTCCGTAAAGACGTGTAGGCAGGCACATGGTAAAAAAAACTCGGGTGGTTTTTCTGCACCGAAAGGGCCTGAGCGGTGCTGGATCGAAAATCATGCGCTGCGATCAGTTGAGCGCACTGTGCAGTTATTATCTGGGCGATGAGTTCGAGTTTACCGTGGTCACGCTCAGGCCGATGCGCAGCACTGAGGCGTTCCGACAAGTCTGCTCAAACCTTCAGGATTGCATTGTTATCATGTTAAAGGGCACCTGGGCCTTGTTCGGTGACAATCGAATGCTTGAACTGCGCCGCTATGCGCGTGCGGTGTGCGTTGACTATGTAGACTCGAATGTCCGCACCAATTTCGCCCGCCACGCTCAGGTGCATGTAGCGGCATCGAAAGCTGGCGCTGCAATGCTGGAAGAGCTCGTTGTCTATCAGGGAGCGGGCGAGTGTGCAGGCAGGGTGATGCATCTGACCCATCATGCTGATCCGCGTTTGTCGGACGTGCGCTGCACGTTTGCCGACGTGGTGCAGGTGGGGTATCTCGGACATCCGGCCAACGCATTTCTCACGGATCGGTTGCGTCAGGAGGTGCATGTGCTGAGCTATGAAAACGACCGAGAAATCGGCGACGTATTCGAGGGGCTGCGCGGCTTCAATATGCACTATGCTGTTCGGGCTTTACCGCGCAGAAAAGAGGTGCTCGGTGTCTTCAAACCATTCACCAAGGGCTTCACCGCCGCGGTGTTGGGGGCAAATGTGCTGACAACACGCCACACAACGGATGCGGTGCATTACCTTGGCGAGGATTACCCGTTTCTTCTGGACCGAACTGACGAAGACAGCGTCCTGACCGCATTGGACCGAGCACGGTATTTATACGGAACGTCTGCTTGGGACGAGGCGACCGAACGGATGAGGCATGTCCGTCAGGAGTCCTCGCCGGAACGCATCGCGCAGGAGATGCGTGAGATTCTGTCCGACTTCACATGAGGGGCTATGCGGCTTGCCCGAGTGCATCCCCAAGCTTCAAGCTCTTGGCGATCAATCTCTTAGCTAGCATGCGCTACGCTGAGATATGCGCGCAGGATTACAAATGCCTGGAACAATCGCTCAGACTGCGGAACCGACCATAGCGGGATGTGCGGAGTTTCAGCTGTGCTCCAAACGGTACAGATGGTGTGCTGAAACCGCGATATTCTGCTGCAATGTGTGCCCCACGTGTGCCCCAGCGTCGGGGCGCGAGCGCTGCGCTGGTCGGTAACTCATTGAAAAGATGGTGCTGCTGGAGAGAATTGAACTCTCGACCTCTCCCTTACCAAGGGAGTGCTCTACCTCTGAGCTACAGCAGCGCTGTGGGCGGGTGATTAGACTCAAACGAAACGCGGCGCAAGGGTGTCTGGACGGTTTTTTTCGTCTCCTGTAGAGAAAGACAATGGCAGACAAAAATTCACCCAAAAAAGACGGTAAATCCGGGGACGCGCGCGAAGAACGGCTTAAGGCCGCGCTTAAGGCGAATATGGCGCGGCGCAAGGCGCAAGCCAAAGCGCGGGCGGCATCCGAGGACAAGACTGGCAAGGACGAGGGATAAGAGCAGATGGATTCGATTTTGGTAACGGGCAACGGGCCGCTGAACGGTCAGATACCGATTGCGGGGGCCAAGAACGCATGCCTGACGCTGATGCCTGCAACGTTGCTCAGCGAAGAACCGCTGACGCTGACCAATGCGCCGCGACTGAGTGACATCAAAACAATGACTGCGCTATTGCAATCGCTGGGGGCAGAAGTGTCTTCGCTGCAGGAAGGGCAGGTGCTGGCGATGTCCAGCCATAACCTGACCAGTCAGACGGCGGATTATGAGATTGTGCGCAAGATGCGGGCATCCAATTTGGTGCTTGGTCCTTTGCTGGCACGTTTCGGACAGGCCGTTGTGTCGTTGCCGGGCGGCTGCGCCATCGGCGCGCGTCCGATGGACCTGCATGTCGAAGGGCTTGAGGCGCTGGGCGCCGAGATCGAGCTTAAAGACGGTTACTTGCACACCAAAGCCCCGGGTGGGCTGAAAGGCGCAGTGCATGAGATGCGCTTTGCCTCGGTGGGCGCGACTGAGAACATCGTTATGGCCGCCACGCTGGCCAAAGGCACGACCGTTCTGAAGAATGCCGCGCGCGAGCCTGAGATTGTCGATCTGGTTGAGTGTCTACGCAAGATGGGTGCGCAAATTTCGGGTGAGGGGACCTCGACCATCGAGATTCAGGGCGTTGATCGCTTGCACGGTGCAACGCATCAGGTGGTGACCGACCGGATAGAACTGGGCACATATATGTTGGCCCCGGCCATGTGCGGCGGTGAAGTTGAGCTGCTGGGTGGTCGGATGGCTTTGGTCGAATCTTTTGCGGCCAAGTTGGATGCGGCGGGAGTGCATGTCGAAGAAACCCCAAATGGCCTGAAGGTCGCCCGTAAGAACGGACGTGTTAACGCTGTGGATGTTGTGACCGAGCCGTTCCCCGGTTTCCCGACGGATTTGCAGGCGCAGATGATGGCGCTGATGTGCACGGCCGAAGGTACCTCGGTTCTAGAAGAACGTATCTTTGAGAACCGCTTCATGCATGCCCCGGAATTGGTGCGCATGGGCGCGAATATTGAAGTGCACGGTGGTACGGCGACCGTGACCGGGGTTGAACGTCTGAAGGGAGCGCCCGTGATGGCGACGGATTTGCGGGCCTCAGTCTCGTTGATTCTGGCCGGAATGGCGGCTGAAGGGGAAACGACAGTCAGTCGGGTCTATCATCTGGACCGCGGATATGAACATGTGGTGCGTAAGCTGGAAGGCGTGGGCGCAAAGATTGAACGGATCAAAGGCCAATGACAGATGCAAGTTTCGAAGACGGACGCGAAGCCCCACTGAATCTGGGGGCCGAGGACGCCGATGACCTTCAGGTGATTTCGACCCTGGCGCAGGATGCGATTTTCCCAATCACCGAGATGACGTGGCGGCCCTCTGAGCGTCGCTTTGGCCTGTTGCTGAACCGGTTCCGCTGGGAAGACAAGGATGCTGCCGCCCGCCGCGACCGCCCGTTTGAACGGGTGCAGTCGGTTCTGGTTTTCGATTCAGTGCTGTCTGTGGCGAGCCAGGGGGTCGAACGCGGCGACAAGGAAATGGTGATGTCCCTGCTTTCGATTGATTTCGAAGCGGGCGAAGACGGTGCCGGGCAGATCATGCTGACACTGGCCGGAGACGGTACGATCCGCTTGTCGGTCGAGGCGCTGGATGTCACCCTCAAGGACGTGACCCGACCGTATCAGGCCCCATCCGGTCAGGCACCGCACCATCCGGAATAAGCGCGGCATAGCGCAGGCATTCACCGGACCCCCACAGGGTTTGGTGCTGCGCCGTGCGACCGTTTTCGACGTGTTCGATCTGAGCCGTGTTCTGATCCGGTCAATTACCGACCTTTGCACGGCGGACCATCAGGATGATCCTGAGGTGATCGCGCAATGGGTCGCAAACAAGGATCTGGAGACGATCAGAGGCTGGATCAGGAACGGGGCACAAATCTGGCTTGCCGAGAATAACGGGCAGCCTGCAGCCGTTGGTGGGCTGACCGAAGCCGGAGAAATCACCCTGTTGTATATCGATCCCGATCATACCGGTTGCGGTATTGGCGGCGCTTTGTTGAAGACGCTTGAGCAGGAACTTATCGCCTTTGGCTGTACCGAGGGACGGCTTGAAGCCACCCAAACGGCACAGGGTTTCTATGCGCGGCACGGCTGGGAAGCCACCGGAAGATGCAGTCAGCGCAATGACGTGTCCTGTCTGAGTATGCGCAAATCGCTGCACCTACAGGACTGAGGGTTGAGGCCGGTCCATCTGGGCGGTATGTCCCGATCAAACGCTCCGGAGTGCCAGTACATGCCTGTTTTCCTCGACACGACGTCGTCTGAATTCGAGACCGCCTTCAAAACACTATTGTCCGCCAAGCGCGAGGACAGCCCGGATGTGGACGCCGTTGTCGCCGGGATTATCGATGACGTGCGGAAACGTGGCGATGCGGCGGTGATCGAGCTGACCGCCAAGTTTGACCGACTGGAGCTGACGCCCGAAACAATGGCCTTCAGCGCTGAAAAGATCACCGAGGCTGTGGATCAGGTCTCGTCCGAAGATCGGGCTGCTTTGGAATTGGCCGCTGAGCGCATCAGATCCTATCACGAAAAGCAGTTGCCAGAGGATCACGAGTGGACAGATTCGTCGGGCGCAATGCTGGGTTGGCGTTGGTCTGCTGTGTCGGCTGCCGGTCTCTACGTGCCCGGCGGGCTGGCATCGTACCCGTCTTCCGTGCTGATGAACGCAATCCCCGCGAAGGTCGCTGGGGTTGAGCGTCTGGCCATTGCCGTGCCGACACCGGACGGGCAAGTGAACCCGTTGGTCCTGCTGGCGGCGCAGCTTTCCGGTGTGGACACGATCTATCGTATTGGCGGGGCACAGGCGATTGCCGCACTGGCCTATGGCACCGACACAATTGCAGCGGTCGACAAGATCACGGGTCCGGGCAACGCATTTGTAGCCGCCGCCAAGCGCCGCGTATTCGGGAAGGTTGGCATCGACATGATTGCAGGCCCGTCCGAGATTCTGGTCATCGCCGACAAGGAGAACGATCCCGACTGGATCGCACTGGACCTTCTTAGCCAGGCAGAACATGACGAAAGCGCGCAATCGATCCTGATTACAGATGACGCAGGATTTGGACAGGCTGTCGCCAAAGCCGTCGACAAACGCCTGGAAACCCTGCAGCGCCGCGCCATCGCGGGCGCAAGCTGGCGTGATTTTGGCGCGATAATCACCGTACGTGATTTGGACGAGGCGGCGGCATTGTCGAACCGCATCGCGCCCGAACACCTGGAGCTGTGCGTGGCCGACCCAATCGCGCTGAGCGCTAAGACTGTCCACGCCGGGGCGATCTTCCTGGGCCAGTACACACCGGAGGCCATTGGCGATTATGTCGGTGGTCCCAATCACGTGCTGCCAACAGCGCGTTCGGCCCGCTTCTCCTCTGGTCTCAGTGTGATGGATTTCCTCAAACGCACGACACTCAGCCAGATGACACCAGAAGCTTTGCGAGCGATTGGACCAGCAGCTGAGCAACTGGCGCACTCCGAAAGCCTCGAGGCACATGGGCTTTCAGTAACGGCGCGGTTGAAACGTCTGAACGGCTAAATCCTTATGGCCTAAGGGTCACACCCGCCGCGAACCTGCACGGATTATCTAGGTAGGGACTTGAAACAACCGGTTGTTCAACGGCGCCTTGACCGAAGGACCTGACATATAGTAGCCAGACTTGGAACGCGTGGCAACACTCTGGATCGGCAAGCGGTTTAGTTTTCTGGAGCATTTGTGCCTGAAATCCTTCGCGGGTGTGGACCAGAAGCCGATCGTCTACCACTATGGCGACCTATAGGATATTCCGGACTACATTGAGGCGTGCGACGCACGCGAAATTTTTGACACGTCCGAGATTTACCGTGATCCAATCACCCGATTCGTTGCCGTTTATGCGGATCTGTTCCGCCTGAAACTTATGCAGGTTTCGGACAATATCTGGGTGGATGCCGATGCCTACGCGAACAGACCGTTCGAGACCAAACAGGGATATTTGTTTCCAAAGGCGAATTTGAAACGTCGACGTATGATGAATGGCGTTCTGGCCTTTCCATCTGAAAACCTCGCGTTAAAGCAGATGTGCGAGTTTGCATTTGAAAGCGATCTTGTTCCGCCCTGGTGGCCGGAAGATCAGCAAAAAGCCTACCTGTGTATCTTTGGAAAATCCACGTATTGGGGTTTGCCCCTTTTTAGACTGGGGCCTCCAATGCTGTATTACTATGTCTCTAAAGGCGACGAGACTTCGATGGCAACGCCTCGAACCGACCTGTATTCAATTCCGCCCCGTTTCCGTGCTTTGTGGTACGACCCAGATATCTCAAAGCTGGATTTTCTCGAGTGGCAGGACAAGATGTCGATCCACTTTTATGGATCATGGTTCCGCCGGATGTTTTTAGGTGTAAAGAGCTTTAATGAAGGCTCTCTGATCGATCAGCTTCTGAAAAACCATCAAATCGACCCTGCGGAGCATCCGATTTGGTCTGCTCTTGCGTTGTTCATCATTTTTAATTGCGATAAGTCTGTCCCGGACTGAACGGACCACGCCTTATGACTCGTATCTCGCACATCGAACTAGATGACCGAAACCTGCCTCCGCCGACCCCCGAAATCGAGCAGGAGCGTAAGGTTGCGATCTATGATCTGCTGGAAGAAAACAGCTTTGCGCTGCCTTTACGCGATGACCGTGTCGTGCCCGACGGACCGTACCGTGTTCAGTTGTCGATCCGCGACAAGCGGCTGGTTTTCGACATTGCCACCGAGGCCGAGGAAAAGGCGGCAGAGTTTCATCTGTCACTGGGGCCGTTCCGGCAGGTGGTCAAAGACTACTTTCAGATCTGCGAAAGCTATTTCAACGCGGTAAAAACCCTGCCGCCCAGCCAGATCGAAACCATCGACATGGCCCGTCGCGGCATCCACAACGAAGGCAGCCGCGTTTTACAGGAACGTCTTGAAGGTAAGGCTGACATCGACACCGATACCGCACGCCGTTTGTTCACGCTGATCTGCGTGCTGCATTTCGGGGGCTGACGCGTGAAGCCTTTGCCGCAGTCGGTCCTGTTTTGTTGCGACCATAACGCGGTTCGGTCCCCTATGGCCGAAGGGCTCATGAAAAAGTTTTACGGCACCGGCACCTACGTACAATCCGCCGGTGTGCGAAATGACCTTGAGATTGACGGGTTCTGCATAGCGGTCTGTCAGGAGGTTGGCGTCGAACTGTCCCGCCATCGGTCGCGCTCGTTTGATGAAATGCAGGAATGGGGCGACGACCTAAGCTCGTTCGACCTGATCGTTGCGTTGTCACCGGCCAGCCAGCGTCAGGCGCTGGAGCTGACACGGATTTTTCACCTGGATGTCGATTATTGGCCAATAATGGACCCTACCGGACTGGGCGAAAGCCGCGCAGACAAGTTAATTCACTACCGACAGACCCGCGACCAGATCATTCAACATCTGAAAGGCCGCTGGGGTGAACCTACGGAGTGAACATGAACAAGACCGTCAAAACCTATTTTGAGGCCTTCAATGCCGGTGACGTCGACGGCATGCTGGCCTGCCTGTCCGATGATGTGGCGCATCACGTGAACGAAGGCCAGATCCGCACCGGCAAGGAAAAATTTGCAGCCTTCTGTGCCCATATGAACCGCTGCTACAAGGAACACCTGACGGACATCGTGGTGTTTGAGGCCGAAGGCGGTACCCGCGCTGCGGCAGAGTTCACTGTGAACGGCACCTATCTGCAGACGGATGAGGGTTTGCCGGAAGCCCGCGATCAGACCTATCGCTTGCCCGCCGGGTCGTTCTTTGACTTGAAAGACGGCAAAATTACCCGCGTCACCACGTTCTACAACCTCGCTGACTGGACAAAGCAGGTTTCGAATGGCTGAGGTTACAGCTGTCCGCCCCCTGACCGGCGCGGCGCTGACAAATGCCTTGGACGATGTGGGGCGTTTGCGGATTCAGGTGTTTCGGGCATGGCCGTATCTGTATGACGGCGACATTGATTACGAGCGGAAGTACCTCCAATCTTACCGTGACAGCGACAAAGCAGTCGTTGTTGGAGCGTTCGATGGTGACCGCCTGTTCGGCGCTTCAACCGGTGCCCCTCTGACCGATCACGCTGATGATTTCGCCGCCGCCTTTGAAGGCTCGGGCCTGGACCTGACCGACATCTTCTACTGCGCCGAATCTGTCCTTTTGCCGGACTATCGGGGGCAGGGGGTTGGGCATAAGTTCTTTGGCCTTCGCGAGGCACACGCGCGCAAGCTGGGCTACAGAAAATGCGCCTTTTGCAGTGTACAGCGCCCCCCCGCCCACCCGATGCAGCCCGATAATTATCGCCCCTTGGATACCTTCTGGCGCGCGCGGGGATATGAGCCACTGCCCGGTGTGATCGCGCAGTTTTTGTGGAAGGATGTTGGGGAAGAGGGCGAGACAGCAAAGCGACTGCAGTTTTGGATGCGGGATTTGTAGATAGTTTTCGTCTGCTCTGCGGACGATATTGACGTTCGACCTCCCCGCGCAAACGTTAGGTGCTCGCGATTCACGGCCGAAGCAGGAAACGCTCGCGGTGCATTCCGATGCCTCGCGGCAGACGCGAAGAGAAATTGAGCTACCCGTCATCTTTCGGATAGATAAACCCGTTCACTGGGTAGAAATTGCCATATCGGCCCGGCTGGGTTTCGACACGGACCAAGGTCCAATCATTGTGTTTGGATACGTCCCTGACGCCCATTTTCAACGATACCTTGTTTCGGTGCCAGTTGGCGTGATTCACGATGACTTCCCGGTCCGTGACAATATCCGACACGACAGCCACATGACCCAGGGGCATCCCGCTGGTTGCTCGAAACGACATCACAGCACCGACAGCTGGTTCATTGCCGCGTTCAAATGTACTGCGCGCCCTTCCCCACCAATCCTTGGCGTTGCCACGAATTTGGATGCCGCTGAGGTTCCGTGCGTAGGGTACGCACCACACCCTTTGCCCCCGGGCTTGCTTTTGCGCGACCTCCCGCAAAGCCATTGACTGACGTTCCGGATTGAGGTCTGCATCGGTTGGACGCTCGGAGCAGGCGGAGACAAGACAAAAAACACCCACCGCAATCGCGGTTCGGGCGGTGCCGGACAGGCGCGGCCAAATCGTATTTGTTTTGTAGGTGCTGTATTCCAAGACGCTTCATTGCCGGTTCGAAGACTAACGGGGTTCTACGATGATTTGACCGAAAATGAAAAGGGGCTTGCCAATTCTCCCGCAAGATTTTGCCAGTTCCCTGTGCCGTTGTTAACCCAATGGCTGAACTGGAAGACGCATATGCACTCGTTGTGATGGATGTTGCGCTTGAAAAAGAAGTCGGCACTGAGCCCACAGTGGAGTTGTTCATTCAATACACATGTTGACAGGATGGGGCTATACAGACCGCGAACTCACACTTAAATTCGCCCGAGTTTGGACCGCAAGGATAGCCCATGAAAGTCGCTACTGCCGCCTATAACCTAGATTGGCTCGACAGCTGGGCGCAGTATGAAGACAAGCTGGACCGCTGGGTCTCAGACGCCGCGGGGCAGGGGGCGGACCTGCTGGTTTTTCCTGAATATGGCGCGATGGAGCTGTCTACGCTCGACGGGGCCGAGGTGGCGGGTGATCTGGAGCGGTCGATCCACGCGGTCTCGGATCGGATGGAGGAAGTGCAAAACCTGCACCAGCGCCTCGCACAGGAGTACAAGGCGTACATTCTGGGCGCATCGGCCCCGGTTGTGGATGGCCTCGAGCGACCTGTGAACCGGGCTGCATTCTATGCCCCAGATGGCAAACAGGACCACCAGGACAAACAGATCATGACCCGGTTCGAACGCGAGTCGTGGGATATTGCCCCTGGCGGCCCGCTGAAGCTGTTTGATACTGCGCTGGGCAAAATCGGGGTGCTGATCTGCTACGATAGTGAGTTTCCGCTGTTGGGTCGTGCTCTCAGCGAGGCAGACCTTATCCTTGTCCCATCCTGCACCGAGGCGTTGTCAGGCTACTGGCGGGTGCGTATCGGCGCGATGTCCAGAGCATTGGAAAATCAATGCGTTACGGTGATGTCGTCCTTGGTGGGCGTTAATGAATGGTCCGAAGCCGTTGATATGAATACCGGCACTGGCGGTATATTTGGTCCACCGGACAAGGGCTTTCCCGTGACTGGAGTGCTGGCCGAAGGTACCCTGAACCAACCCGGCTGGACTTATGCTGAGGTCGACATGTCAGCCATCGCCGGTGTGCGTTCCGATGGCCATGTCCTCAACCGAACTCATTGGGATGAGCAATCACCCCGAGTCGATTCGGTCACAATATCCGCCCTATAGGTGATTCCGCCCTTGAAATAGGGCCAAAATAGGCTCATTTAAGCGCACATCCCCGCAGATTCTGCGGGTGCAACTTAAATGTGGAGACAACATGGCCAAGGAAGATACGCTCGAATTTCCCGGTGTCGTGAAGGAACTCCTGCCTAATGCGACGTTTCGGGTCGAGCTGGAAAACGGCCATGAGATCATCGCACATACGGCAGGCAAGATGCGCAAGAACCGCATCCGTGTTCTGGCCGGCGACAAAGTTCAGGTCGAGATGACCCCCTATGATCTGACCAAGGGTCGGATCAACTATCGCTTCAAGTAACGCCTGCCGCAATGGCGTTTATCTTAGGATCGGGCAGCCCAAGGCGGCTGGACCTGTTGGCCCAGCTTGGCGTGCAGCCCGATGCCATCCGTGCACCCGACATTGATGAAACGCCGCTGAAAGGTGAGCTGCCGGTGCCCTATTGCAATCGCATTACGCGGGCAAAAGTGCAGGCGGTACAGGCCGATGGCGACGATGTAACTCTTTGCGCGGATACCACGGTCGCACTGGGTCGCCGTATTCTGGGAAAACCGGAAGACGCGGGCCAGGCGGCTGAATTCCTGCATGCTTTGTCCGGTCGACGGCACCGCGTAATCACCTCGGTCGCTGTACGGCGCGGGGACCGCGTTCTGCAACGTGATGTGGTGTCTCAGGTCAAAGTCAAACGTCTGTCAGACGTCGAAATCAACGCTTACCTGGCGACCGGAGACTGGCAGGGCAAAGCAGGCGCTTACGCCATTCAAGGCCCTGCCGGGGCTTTCATCCCTTGGATTTCTGGTTCGTTTACCGGCATCGTGGGGCTCCCCCTGTCCGAGACTGCCGCGCTTTTGCAAGGCATCGGCTATCCCCTGTATCGTGAGGTGTCATGAAGGGTCGAACCATTGTTCTGGATCACATCGAAAACCGCGAATCTGCCGCCCTTATGGTCGACGGTCAGCTGGACGATTTCCTGATTGCAGCTGACGCGCCCGCGCCGGGTACGATTTACCGTGCCCGTGCCGACCGACCGGTCAAAGGGCAGGGTGGCATGTTCCTGACCACGCCAGATGGTCCGGCCTTTTTACGACAGGTCAAAGGGCTCGCACCCGGTGCACTGATGTTGGTTCAGGTGACGGGCTATGCCGAACCCGGTAAGGCGCTGCCAGTGACCGATCGGGTTCTCTTCAAAAGCCGCTATGCGATCGTCACGCCTGATGCGCCCGGTTTGAATATCTCACGTTCCATCCACGACGAAGATGAGCGTGACCGCCTTCTTGAAATCGCTCATGAGAGCATGGAGGGCAGCAGCCATGGCCTGATCCTGCGGTCCTGTTGTGAGGGCGAAGGTGCGGCTGAAATCGCCGAAGATATCGGTGCGATGCTGGCCCATGCGGATCAGGTTTTGAACGATCCGGGAACTGAGCCCGAGCTGTTGCTGGAAGGTGACGGACCCCATGTTCTGGCCTGGCGCGACTGGACTGACCCAGCTGAGGTTGTGACACAGCCGGGCAGTTTCGAAACGCATGGCGTATTGGATGCATTGGACGTGGCGCGTGGTATTTCCGAGCCACTGCCCGGAGGCGGGTATCTATATATTCAGCCCACCCGGGCCTTGGTCGCTGTGGATGTCAACACCGGGTCCGACACGTCGATGGCAGCCGGAACCAAGGTCAATTTCGCCTGTGCCAAGGGGCTTGCCCGTGCCTTGCGCGTTCGCGGTCTTGGGGGGCAAATCACTCTGGACCTAGCACCAATGCCTAAAAAGGATCGCCGTGGGTTCGAGGCCTCTCTGCGCGCTGCGTTGAAGGCAGATTCGGTCGAAACCACGCTGGCAGGTTGGACCCCTCTTGGCCACTACGAGCTACAGCGCAAACGCGGCCGTATCCCGTTGTCGGAAGTGCTGAAATGAGCTGCCCGATCTGCGCAGAAAAGTCTGTAACCGAGTTTCGGCCATTCTGTTCGAAGCGGTGTGCTGATATTGATCTGGCCAAGTGGCTGAACGGGTCCTACGCGGTTCCATCGCAGCGGGAAGAGGACGTTGAAACAGAAGCTTCCGATCCCGAACCAGAGCAACAATGTCCACATTGAAAAAATGTGAAAAAGCCTCTGGACACTGCCTGTAGCAAGTCATAGAACGCCTCCACCCAACGGCAAACGCCGTTCCCGTGCCCGGGTAGCTCAGGGGTAGAGCAGTGGATTGAAAATCCTCGTGTCGGTGGTTCGATTCCGCCCCCGGGCACCACTTCCTCAGGTAAACCCTTGGTTTCACTCCAGCTTTTAACAGCAGGTTGGAGCCGTAGACCATGTCAG
>NZ_CANLZK010000016.1:0-81756 GCF_947495585.1 Ruegeria atlantica
AAAACGGCCTGCGTTTCGCCATCCGCGAAGGCGGCCGCACCGTCGGCGCCGGCGTCGTGTCGAAAATCGTCGAGTAAGTTGGCTTTGCCGACTGGTGGGCGGCAGTTGCTCTGAAAGAGCAGTGAGAGCCCACTCGGTTGAACTAAAGAAGGCCGCCCCATATCGGGGCGGCCTTTTTCTTATCACAGCGGGTCCTTGGTACTACGCATCAATCAACCGGCGGTAGTTGTACACTCGGATGGGCGGACTTGAACTTGGTTGGATCTTCCATGCCGAATGGATCAGGAGTGCAAGAAGATCGCCCACATGCCCGCAAGAAATCGACTTTAGGCGATCGGCTCAGAGCAGCTCGTAAGCGTTGTGTTGTTGCGTTTCTCAATTCGAGGCTAGCCACGTCCCATTGCGTGCATGACAATCGCAACACTTCTCAACTAACACTGGAAATTGCCAAGCCTTCGATTAGAAAACCGTTGCTCAGTGGCACTTCTCGCCGCACATCATTTTCCCACTCACGCTTATGCTTAAACATATCCAAGATGTTTTCGGATCGTTCTATACCTGCAAGCCAATCTCGAAGAGCGACAATAGGGCCGTCATCGAATTCTCTGATACTCCTTGAAAGCGCATTTCGTTTAGCTGGTAAGAGGAACTCATTTGCACCTCTCAGGTTGGACGTAGTGGTTATTCAATCAATCAACTCACCATCGGATGTCTCTAGGCGCCATTCACTCATCCAATGCCAATCATCAATTCTATGAGATTTTCTAGTCGAGAAACGATAGCGAAGGGAAGCTGTCGGTTCCGAGACCGGAGTTGCCAACATACAAATGCCCCTCGCAGCGAAGTCTCGCGGCACCAGTTCTACAATCGAAACCAGATAGGGGTTATCTGTGAAAAATATTGGATCACCAACCAGCAACCGAGCATTGCGAACGGGGTCCTGCCCAATTTCAAGCTGCACGCCACTCGCAGGATGAGCTAGCATTGGTGCGCGTCCGCAACTGGAATTGGCATCGGGGCAGTTAAGCTGCATTTGCCCACGCCAGTTCTTTAAAGGCCAATCAAGGTGAATGGATGAGATTTCTCGAGGGTCGAAATCCCAGAATTCGCCGCCGCGCAAGGCGGTTCGATCCTCATCCCCCTCACGCACCCAACTGCGGAGTTCGCCATACTTGTAGAAGTTCGCCTCCACAAGCAGAAGGTAGATGGATAGAATTGTGCAACTGATGAAGAAAAACGTCCCTCGTTTTCTTCGAAACAAGCCCACGACAATCACGACCGCGAATACAAAAGCTACAAGATACCAAAGGGCTAAAACGAGCGTAATGAATCTAAGCTTTCCAAAGCTTTAGTAGTCCTAACAAAGTGGAACACTTCACAAGTGTTCTGAGCAGAAAACGTCGCTCATAGAATGACCAACCACGCGGATAAATCAACGTATCATTCAATCGTGGGTTGAAGGCTCCGGGGATCATTGGTGCTTGTTTGTTTTGGCGAGTATGTTTCTATCGCTTCCCCCTTGCCAAACCCCACCAACCCCTGTAAATCGCGCGAGTTCTCTACAAGAAAATCGAGGCGGGGTGATTCCCGCCTTTTGGGTTCGAAGAGGGTTGGCGATGCGCGCTTGTCCTCCTCTCAACCTCAACGCCTGATAAAAGGCTGTTATTATGCAAAGCCAAAACATCCGTATTCGGCTGAAGGCATTTGACTATCGCGTTCTGGATGCCAGCACGCAAGAGATCGTCAACACTGCCAAGCGGACCGGCGCGAACGTGCGCGGCCCGATCCCGCTGCCGAACAAGATCGAGAAGTTCACGGTTCTCCGTGGCCCTCACGTTGACAAGAAATCCCGCGACCAGTTCGAGATCCGCACGCACAAGCGTCTGCTCGACATCGTTGATCCGACCCCCCAGACCGTTGACGCGCTGATGAAGCTCGACCTCGCCGCTGGTGTGGACGTCGAGATCAAGCTGCAGTCGTAAGATCGGAGGGTATAGATTATGCGCTCTGGTATTATCGCAAAAAAAGTAGGCATGACCCGCCTGTTCATGGAAGACGGCAAGCAGATCCCTGTGACCGTTCTTCACCTGGACGGCCTGCAGGTCGTTGCACAGCGTACCGCTGACAAAGACGGCTACACCGCCGTTCAGCTGGGCGCAGGTGCTGCCAAGGCAAAACGCACCTCGAAGGCTATGCGCGGTCACTATGCCGCTGCAAAGGTCGAGCCTAAGCGTAAGCTGGCCGAGTTCCGCGTCTCTGAAGATGGCCTGATCGAAGTGGGCGCCGAGATTTCGGCAGAACACTTCCTGGAAGGTCAGAAGGTTGACGTTTCGGGTACCTCGATCGGTAAAGGCTTTGCCGGTGCAATGAAGCGCCACAACTTCGGTGGTCTTCGCGCCTCGCACGGTGTTTCGATCAGCCACCGTTCGCACGGTTCGACTGGCCAGTGTCAGGATCCGGGCAAGGTTTTCAAAGGCAAAAAGATGGCCGGTCACATGGGTGCTGCCCGTGTAACCACCCAGAACCTGGAAGTCGTCAAAACCGACGCCGACCGTGGTCTGGTCTTCATCAAAGGCGCCGTTCCCGGACCAAAATCGGGCTGGGTTACCGTCAAGGACGCCGTCAAGAAGAAAGCACCGGAAGGCCTGCCTTTCCCGGCAGCCGTAAAAGGTGCTGCAACTGAAGCACCTGCGGAAGAAGCTCCCGCGGAAGGTGGTGAAGCATGAAACTTGATGTAATCAAACTGGACGGCGGCAAAGCCGGCAACATCGAGCTGGACGCCGATCTGTTCGGCCTCGAGCCGCGCGCGGACATCCTGCACCGTGTGGTCCGTTGGCAGCGCAACAACGCGCAGGCTGGCACCCACAAGGTCAAGACCCGTTCGGAAGTGTCCTACTCGACCAAGAAGATCTATCGCCAAAAAGGCACCGGTGGCGCACGCCACGGCGCTCGCTCGGCACCGATCTTCCGGGGTGGTGGCGTTTACAAGGGTCCGGTCGTGCGTTCGCATGGTCACGACCTGCCGAAGAAGTTCCGTAAACTCGGTCTGCGCCACGCGCTGTCTGCCAAAATGGCAGCTGGTGAACTGGTTGTGATCGAAAACGCCGAAGCCGAAGGCAAGACCGCTGCACTGGCCAAACAGGTTGCAAACCTGGGCTGGAAGCGCGCTCTGGTCATCGACGGGGCGACCGTGAACGAAGGTTTCCTGAAGGCGTCGCGCAACATCGAAGGTCTGGATATCCTGCCGTCGATGGGTGCAAACGTTTATGACATCCTCAAGCGTGACACTCTGGTGCTCACCAAAGCGGCTGTCGAAGCACTGGAGGCTCGTCTGAAATGAGCGCGAAGGCAGAACACTACGACGTGATCCGCAAGCCGATCATCACTGAAAAGTCGACCATGGCGTCCGAGAACGGCGCGATTGTCTTTGAAGTGGCGATCGACAGCAACAAACCGCAGATCAAAGAAGCGGTTGAATCGCTGTTTGGTGTCAAGGTGAAGGCGGTCAACACCACCATCACCAAAGGCAAAGTCAAGCGGTTCCGCGGCCAGTTGGGCAAGCGGAAAGACGTCAAAAAAGCATATGTGACCCTGGAAGAGGGTAACACCATCGACGTAAGCACCGGTCTCTGATCGGACTCGTTCTTTGGGAAAAAACATGGGGCCCCTGCTGATGCAGGGGCCTTTTTTGTTGGCGCAGCTCATCTGGCCGCGTTGAACTTGGCCCGGACCTGTGCACAGTGACCTCTAGGCAGTGAGACGGGTGATATGCAGGCTGAACAGCAGGTTCGCGATTTCGGGAAAACCCGGGATGGTCAGATCGTCAGAAGCATCGATATCGGGCAGGGGACGCTTTCTGCGCGTATCCTGACCTATGGCGCAACGCTGCAGGATCTGCGTTTGCAGGGTTTTGAGCATCCTCTGATATTGGGGTGGCCAGAGATCGCAGGCTATGAAGACAGCACTGCTTACCTAGGAGCCATGGTGGGCCGTTGTGCCAATCGGATCGCGCGCGCGTCATACAGTTTGGATGGTGCAAACTGCCAGCTGGATCGCAATTATTTGGGCACTCATACGTTGCACGGCGGAACGCAAGGTATGGATTGTTTGGTCTGGGAAATTTCCAGCGTTACACCGGGCGCGGTCACTTTGCAGCTGACCCTGCCTGATGGCCATATGGGCTTTGGCGGCGACTTGGAAGTGACGGTGACCTTCCGAGTCGAGGCGGAGGCTACATTGAGTATCGAAATGGAAGCGCGGACAACGTCGGCAAGCCTCTGCAATCTGACCCCGCATATCTACTTCAACCTCGACGGCGGCGCAGACATCCGCCAGCACGAACTAATGGTGCGCGCAGAACACTACACCCCTGTTGACGGGGACCTCATTCCCACAGGCGAAGCGCTTAGCGTTGAGGGCACGCCCTTTGATCTGCGGTCACCGCGACCTTTGGGGGGCTGGGCATACGATCACAATTTCTGCCTGTCCGATCAGCGTCTGCCTTGTCGTCCTGTGGCGACGCTGACCGGTCTGTTCTCGGGTCTGACGATGCAGCTCGAGACGACCGAGCCGGGTTTGCAGGTCTATTCCGGTGCGTCTTTGGATGAAGGTCCACGCATTGGCTTGGGTGGTCAACCCTACGGCCCCTATTCTGGCGTCGCTTTGGAACCACAGGTCTGGCCCGATTCAATCAACCAGCAAGGGTTTCCAAGTGCGGTATTGCGCAAGGATCAAACCTATCGCCATGTTTCGCGATACGTGTTTCAGAGCGAGGTTTAAGGTCAGGCGGTTCCATGGCCAGTTGGGTCGCTGGAAAAGGGACAAAAAAGCATTTTTGATCTAGGCAGAGGGTTACACTATCGATGTGAGCACCTATCTCTGATCGGATCCGCCTACGGATAAGCGTGAGGGTCCCCGCGAAAGCGGAGGTTTTCTTGAGCAACAACACCAGAGAAAATGAGCGCGACACATTCGCCTCAGCCAGAATTCGCTTGCTATGCCGGATCGGTAGTCTATGCGGTTTCTACAAACATAAGTGACATGGCAGGCGTATGACAAAACCCTATCTCTCGACCCCGGACAAACCGGATGTGACCGCCGCGCGGGATTGGGTTACGACACTTGCCAAATACCGCGAGCCAAACCAGTGGCGCAGCTCATTTGAGCTGGGTATCAGCATTGTCCCCTTTTTCGTGCTATGGGCGCTGTCCTGGATGTCGCTTTCAGTCAGCTATTGGTTGGCTTTTGCGATTGCCGTTCTCAACGCGGCCTTCCTGCTGCGCTTGTTCGCGATCCAGCATGATTGCGGGCACGGAGCGTTCTTCAAGAACCGGTCGGTCAGCGACTGGGTTGGGCGCGTCATCGGTGTATTGACCCTGACGCCTTATGACGTCTGGCGCCGCACGCATTCCAACCATCACAACAGCTCGGGCAATTTGGACAAACGGGGAATGGGCGATATCCACACTTTGACAGTCGCCGAGTACCGGTCAAAGACGCCCATGAACCGGTTCTGGTATCGCGTTTATCGCAACCCAATTACACTGTTTGTCCTTGGCCCCGGCTATCTGTTTCTGTTCCAGAACCGCGTCCCGCTGGGTTTGACGGGCAGCATCAGGTTCTGGATCAGCGCGATGGGCACCAATCTTGCCATTCTGGCTGCCCTCGTGGCCGTCTATTACTTTGGCGGCCTGATGCCGGTGCTGCTGATCTTTCTGCCCTCGACCCTGATTGCCGCGACTGCGGGCGTGTGGCTGTTTTACGTACAGCACCAGTTCGAGGATACGCATTGGGACGCTGATAAGGACTGGCAACTGCATGAGGCTGCCTTGCACGGCAGCTCGCATTACATCCTGCCATCCGTGCTGCAGTGGTTCAGCGCCAATATCGGCATTCACCACGTGCACCACCTGTACAGCCGCATCCCGTTCTATCGCCTGACCGAAGTGCTGCGCGACCATGATGAGCTGGCCAACAGCAACAAGATGACCATCCGTGAGAGCCTCGCCAACGCGCGGTTGCACCTGTGGGACGAAAATAACCGCCGTTTGTTGTCCTTCGCTGAGGCGCGTGCGCTGTATGGGTGAGGGGTGTTCCGCTGGGTGGAACACAACGGGAAAGCGTCAAGCAAGCACAGGTGACCCTGGAAGAGGGTAACACCATCCACGTGCCCACCGGCCTCCGATCACAACTGCCTTGGAAAAAGATGAAAGCCCCCACGCAAGCGGGGGTCTTTTGCTATTTGAATGTCTGTTCTGAACGTGCTCTGTCAGATTAGCTCTGTGAAGCTGCCGTTGCTTCGAGTGCACAGAGCAGATAGGCATACATGTATGAAACATGTCCCCAAAGAAACAACAGATGAGGCCCTTATTCAGGAGTTCCTGGATAAAGGAGGCAAAGTCAGCGTCGGCAAGACCAAACCCGCGCCTGCAGAGCTGGGTTTGAGCAAGAATGTCTGGAACGCCAAACTGACCAAAGAAGAGAAGGCCGCGCGCGACAAGAAGTGATTGTGCGAGGCCGGTTGGGCAAGCGGAAAGACTTCAAATAGATATGTGCCCCTCGAAGAGGGGAGCACACATCGACGTGTCCAGCGGTCTCAGGTCGATTCGTTTTGGGAGCGACAAAGGCCCCAGCGCTAGCAGGGGCCTTACTTTGTGAGGATTGGTACCAAGCTGTTTTTGGCACGCTGATCGTGTTTAGTAGAGGTCGCCGTCCGAAGCCTGCAGGATGTTGACCACGCCTTCGTCGATCATCTCTTGCAGAACGCTGAGCCGGTCAAAGTCTTCAGGGCTGTTGTAGTTCTGAACATGAACCATGACGATTCCTTTGACGCCGCTGTCATCTTGTAACTTCTTCATGTCGCTGGGGAACATGTGGTAGGCGCCGATGACCTTCACTTTTTCTTCCTCGGAGTCACCGCCCCAAGGTGCGTACTTGATATTCTTGCGGGTAATGCCCTCGATAAATAGCAAGTCAGCATCTTTGGCTGCATTCACCAGGCCTTCCGAGTAGTGCCCGTCACCGCCAAAGACGAGAACACGGCCGTCGGGTTTGGTCGTAAACCTGTAGGCGTGGGTATTCTCTAAAAACCCGTGCGCTGTTGGGAAGGCTTCGACCAGAACATTGTCATCTTCGAAAATCTTACGTCCGTTGACGTCAACATGTGGCCAGACTGGCACCCCAACTGCGGTTGCGCCGTCGAATTTCTGCACTGTCGACCCTTGTGCCATTTCGTTGCGGTCAATACGCCATGCGTCGTTGATGCTGGCCATCATCTCGTCGACACCGGCGGGGCCGTAAACTTTCTTGTCGACGACGGCCAGGTTCGACCCGAATTTGAACGGATTCAAAATGAAAGACGGCAATCCAACGGTATGATCTTCGTGCAGGTGGGTCAGGAACATGTACTTGATGTTCGGGACGTTCATGATCGTTGCCAGATCCATTGCGTCCTGAGATTGAACCGATTTACCCAGTGCGCGCCACCAGCCTTCTCCAGCGTCTATGAAATAGGGATAGTCGTTTACGATTACCGCCAGAGCCGGGCCATAACGGTAGGGGTTGGGATTCGGGTCGCCGCTTCCCATGACCAGAACTTTGGACGGCTTGTCCGTAGGCGAACGATCTAGTGGCCCTCGGTTCTCAAATATTGGCCAGTTTCCGGGCGAACTGAAGGCCGTCTTCATATTCTTCATTTGCGTGAACGGCACATTGAGATGGTTCTGCTCTGTTGTTGCAGCACCGGCCGCAAGATTTTCTTCCCAGGTTTGCGCAGTTGCAGTTGCGGCAATGACGCAAGCTGTCGCGAGCGTTGCTGATAAAAGTTTCTTAGGCATCGTACATCCCCCTTTAGGTCTGAAAACCTCAACCATTCGAATATGTATATTGGGTACCTTTTGGTATGTTACATACTTAATGGTCTGTAAAGTACTTTTTGGTATGTACGCCTTGACGGAACGCAATTTTGGCTTAAAAAAAGGGCATGCGCGACGCTGAAAAATCCCCGCCTCTTCCTCGATATGACCGTGAAAGATGGTTAGAAACAGCCCTTAATGTCCTTGCGACAGAGGGGGGTGCCCGGCTGCGAATCGACTCTCTCGTCAAAAACCTTGGCGTGACGAAGGGCAGTTTTTATCACCACTTCAAAAACCGTGATGAGTTTGTTCGGGCGCTGATCGACTACTGGTCCAAGGAGTTTACGGAGTCGGTCATCAACGATGTCAATTCGTCCGAGGCTTCACCTTCAGAGCGCCTGTTATCGTTAACGCAATATGTCGAGGCTGAAGGACTTGATCAATTTGATATCGCTTTCCGATCCTGGGCGGCTCAGGACCCCGTCGTGGCGGAAGCCCTGAAAGAAGTCGATCGCAGGCGATATGAGTTTGTGAAGGGAGTTTTTGAGGCTATTGGATTTGAGGGGGCCGAGCTGGAAATGCGGGTTAGGCTGTTTCTTGTTTTTGTCAGCGCGCGCCGGTCTGTGTACACGCCCCAAAGCACGTACGATTCAGCAAGCGAAACACTCCTGAGGCATGAATTTCTCACTAAAAAACGCTAATTGGTATACGAACCAACAAGAGGTTCTAAAGGCACTCCTTCGACCAGGGAATAAAGGGGGAGTGAGACACATACATAATGTTTTTGATTTCTATAGACACCCACCCCCAACACTGCTAAACGCACCCAATCTTACGGCCTCGGATTCGTTCCGGGGCCTATGATATTTGAAACCGGGGACCTTCGGGGCCCTATACCTTTGGCACCTACGGGGGCCTATCACATAGCGGGGAAATCCCCGCACTTGCTAAACGGAAGACAGAAAGCATGGCACTCAAGTCGTACAAGCCGACGACGCCGGGCCAGCGCGGGCTGGTGCTGATCGACCGTTCGGAGCTTTGGAAAGGACGTCCGGTCAAGTCTCTCACTGAGGGTTTGACCAAATCGGGCGGCCGGAACAACACCGGACGGATCACTTCACGCCGCCGCGGCGGTGGCGCAAAGCGTCTCTACCGGATCGTTGACTTCAAACGGAATAAATTTGATGTCGCGGCAACCGTCGAACGGATCGAATATGACCCGAACCGGACCGCATTCATCGCACTGGTAAAATACGAAGACGGCGAGCAGGCATATATCCTGGCTCCGCAGCGTCTGGCTGTTGGTGACAAAGTCGTGGCATCCGCCAAGGCTGACATCAAGCCGGGCAACGCAATGCCGTTCTCGGGCATGCCCATCGGTACCATCGTCCACAACATCGAGATGAAGCCTGGTAAAGGCGGTCAGATCGCACGTGCGGCTGGTACTTACGCTCAGTTCGTTGGTCGCGATGGCGGCTACGCTCAGATCCGTCTGAGCTCGGGCGAGCTGCGCATGGTCCGTCAGGAATGCATGGCCACCGTCGGTGCCGTGTCCAACCCCGACAACAGCAACCAAAACCTCGGTAAAGCCGGTCGTATGCGCCACAAAGGCGTGCGTCCGTCGGTTCGTGGTGTTGCAATGAACCCGATCGATCACCCGCACGGTGGTGGTGAAGGTCGTACCTCGGGTGGCCGTACACCGGTTACTCCATGGGGTAAGGACACCAAGGGTAAGCGTACCCGCAACAAGAACAAAGCGTCCCAGAAGCTGATCATCCGCTCGCGGCACGCCAAGAAGAAGGGACGTTAATCTATGTCTCGCTCTGTTTGGAAGGGTCCTTTCGTCGATGCTTATGTGCTCAAAAAAGCCGAAGCAGCGCGCGAGTCGGGCCGCAACGAAGTCATCAAGATTTGGTCGCGTCGTTCCACCATTCTGCCCCAGTTCGTGGGTCTGACCTTTGGTGTGTACAACGGCCATAAGCATATCCCCGTCAACGTCTCGGAAGACATGATCGGTCAGAAGTTCGGTGAGTATTCGCCAACTCGTACCTATTACGGTCACGCCGCTGACAAAAAAGCGAAGCGGAAGTAAGTCATGGGCAAGGAAAAGAACCCCCGCCGCGTGGCTGAAAACGAAGCAATGGCGAAAACACGCATGCTTCGCACTAGCCCGCAGAAACTGAACCTGGTTGCGCAAATGATCCGCGGCAAGAAAGTTGAGAAGGCTCTGACCGACCTGACTTTCTCGAACAAGCGTGTCGCGCAGGACGTCAAGAAGTGCCTGCAGTCCGCAATCGCCAACGCCGAGAACAACCACAACCTGGACGTTGACGAGCTGATCGTCGCCGAAGCATGGGTTGGCAAGAACCTGGTCATGAAGCGCGGTCGCCCGCGTGCCCGTGGTCGGTTCGGCAAGATTATGAAGCCGTTCTCGGAGATCACCATCAAGGTGCGTCAAGTTGAGGAGCAAGCCTAATGGGTCATAAAGTAAATCCGATCGGCATGCGCCTGCAGGTGAACCGCACCTGGGACAGCCGCTGGTACGCCGACACCAAGGACTACGGTGATCTTCTGCTGGAAGACCTCAAGATCCGTGAGTTCATCAACAAAGAGTGCAAGCAGGCCGGTATTGCCCGTGTGATCATCGAACGTCCGCACAAGAAGTGCCGCGTTACGATCCACACCGCGCGTCCCGGTGTCATCATCGGCAAGAAAGGTGCAGACATTGAAGTTCTGCGCAAAAAGCTTGCTCACATGACTGACAGCGAACTGCACCTGAACATCGTCGAAGTGCGCAAGCCTGAGCTTGACGCGCAGCTGGTTGCCGAGTCTATCGCTCAGCAGCTGGAACGTCGTGTTTCGTTCCGTCGCGCAATGAAGCGCTCGGTTCAGAACGCCATGCGCATGGGCTCTCTGGGTATCCGGGTGAACGTCGCTGGCCGTCTGGGCGGCGCCGAAATCGCACGGACCGAGTGGTACCGCGAAGGCCGTGTGCCTCTGCACACGCTGCGCGCCGACATCGATTACGCACAAGCCGAAGCGATGACTCCTTACGGGATCATCGGGATCAAGGTCTGGATCTTCAAAGGTGAGATCATGGAGCACGATCCGCAGGCACGTGACCGTAAAGCACAGGAACTCCAGGACGGCCCTGCACCTCGTGGTGCTGGTGGCGGTCGTCGCTAAGGAGGGAA
The DNA here is from genome assembly GCF_947495585.1 of Ruegeria atlantica. Classification (GTDB taxonomy): domain Bacteria; phylum Pseudomonadota; class Alphaproteobacteria; order Rhodobacterales; family Rhodobacteraceae; genus Ruegeria; species Ruegeria atlantica_G. The sequence goes on from NZ_CANLZK010000016.1 coordinate 11,048, forward strand.
AGATATGCTTCAACCAAAGCGTACTAAATTCCGCAAGATGCACAAAGGCCGGATCAAGGGTGAAGCCAAAGGCGGCTCTGATCTGAACTTTGGCACCTATGGTCTGAAAGCTCTTGAGCCTGAGCGTGTAACTGCACGCCAGATCGAAGCTGCACGTCGTGCCATGACGCGTCACATGAAGCGTCAGGGCCGTGTCTGGATCCGCATCTTCCCCGACACCCCGGTCACTGCAAAGCCGATCGAAGTTCGTATGGGTAAAGGTAAAGGTTCGGTCGACCGCTGGGCATGCAAAGTCAAGCCTGGCCGCGTGATGTTCGAGATCGACGGCGTCAATGACGACATCGCACGTGAGGCCCTGCGCCTGGCCGCGATGAAACTGCCGATCAAGACCCGCGTAGTGATCCGCGAAGACTGGTAAGCGATTGGGCGAAAGCCCTTCGTAACAAGTTAACCCCCGTCGGGACACCGGCGGGGGTTTTCTTTTTCGTCAGCCTATTGTGATCCATCCCATCGTTTCGTGAAAGAAGTCGACGATTGTCCATGGCCCCCATAGGCTGACAATTGTGAATGGGAGGGTCATATGTTTCAGCTGCGCAAGAAGGTATTCATCAAAGAGATTATAACCACCGACCAATTGGGGCAACTATGTGCTCCGGTCTGCCGTGTTGCAGCTTTGGCGGTCATACAGAACCCACTCGCCGGTGAATTTTCGGAAGACTTGTCCGAGCTGTTTGAAATAGGAGGTGCGCTCGGCGCTGACCTCGCGGCCGAGGCTGTTTCTCAACTCGACGGGTCTCCGATTTCGTATGGTAAAGCAGCGATTGTTGGCGCGAATGGCGATCTCGAACAAGGCGGCGCACTGATCCACCCGAAACTTGGCGCTCCTATGCGTGCTACAGCGGGTGGGGGCGAAGCTGTCATTCCGTCTAATGCCAAGCTCGGGGCACCGGGATGCTCAATCGATCTGCCGCTTGGGCACAAGGACAACCCGTGGTCCTTTGACCATTTCGATACCATGACTTTGAATATTCCGGATGCGCCGAAACCGGACGAGATCGTCATGTGTCTGGCCTACGCAGATGGCGGACGCCCGATCCCGCGCTGCGGTTCGGGACCGGTCAAAAACTGAAGGCTGGCTGGGGCTGGTCTTGGGTCAGGGCTTGGGCTATGCCCGGCCCATGGCACAGATTGAATCACTCTTCGTTACTCGTCTTTATCGCGCAGCACTTTCCGAATTCGATCCCAAGATCGATCCCGAGGAAATGGAAAACTCTTGTCTTGTCATCGCCGAGGATGATGAGGCCGGGCAGGAATGGTGCGAAGAAAACGGCTATCCCGGCTACACCAGCTATGCCTCGCTGACCGATCTGCCCTGGCGGTTCCCGATCTTTGCCGATTTGGTCAAGGCGTTGGATCTGCACGTTGCAGCCTTTGCCAAGGATCTGGAGTTCGATCTTGGCGAGGGCGAATTGAAGCTCGAAGACCTGTGGATCAACATTCTCCCTGAAGGCGGAATGCACTCCAGCCACCTGCACCCGCACAGCGTGATTTCCGGCACGACCTATGTGGCGATGCCCGAAGGGGCGAGCGCGCTGAAACTGGAAGACCCCCGCTCAGCCCGCATGATGGCGGCACCGACGCGGCTAAAGGGCGGGCGGCGGGATTTGCAGCCGTTCATCTATATGAAGCCGCAGGTGGGAGATGTCTTGCTGTGGGAAAGCTGGCTGCGACATGAGGTGCCAATGAATATGGCTGAGGATGAGCGCATCAGTGTCAGCTTTAACTACAAGTGGGAGTGAGCCGCGGGTCACGACACAGCAATTGTACTAATGTAGCGATTGCGGGACGAATGGGCGGCGCCCCCGCCAATCACTTTTCACTTCGAGTTGTCGAAAAACCTTGCAATATGTGTCGTCATGAACCATGTGAGGCACGCTTACGTTTTTCTTTTTCGACCACTGTCTCCCGAATCTTCGGCGTTCAGTCTCTCGATCCAGACCTACAACGCCGCGCTGTCGCAATTCCGCGGACAGCAATTTAATAGGAGACTACGGATATGGCCAATGGCACCGTAAAATGGTTCAACACAACTAAAGGTTTTGGCTTCATCGCACCGGAGACCGGTGGCAAAGACGTGTTTGTACACATCTCTGCTGTTGAGCGCTCGGGTCTGACCGGCCTGGCCGACGACCAGAAAGTAACATTCGACATCGAGCCCGGCCGTGACGGTCGCGAGTCGGCTGTGAACATCGCTCTGGCGTAAGTCACTTAGACTTAGACAGTTGAAGACGCGGTCTCGTGCAAACGAGGCCGCGTTTTGCGTTTGTGGAAGGTAGTGTCGAAATTGCATTGACTGCACTGCGACGCACTGATGAAGATCGCCGCGAAGGAAGTGATCGGAGTTAGCTTTGACAACAAGTGGTATAAACCCGTGTCTCAAGCAGGCCATGGAAACTGCTACTCCAGTATTTTGGGGGGGCGTGTTGGTGCTGTTTCTGCTGATACTTTATCGAACGGGTTGGAACGTGAGAGAGAGTATTCTGGCGATCATAGGATTGCGCGGAATGCGAAACATCACCCCGGTTGAATTGGTTGTTTCGGCGGTGACGATCAGCGCAACGTTTTATGTCCTGCTTCAAGCTTTGGAAGCCTGCAAGCAAATATAGTTTGTACATGGCTAGTTTGCTTGAATTCTCATGCGCCAAACTTTCCCTTGCCACCCACTGCTGAACCCCCTATAGAGCGGCATCTTGCGTTCCCCCGGCCGAGTCGGGGGATTCGTATGTCTATCATTCATCCACCAGGTCAAAGGTGACCCTGTAAGGGGCCTTCTGGTGTTTTGAGCAAAGGAAAAAGGCGATGAACGCCCAAGAACTGCGTGACAAGACCCCGGACCAGCTCCGCGAGGAACTGGCCAACCTGAAGAAAGAAAGCTTTAACCTGCGCTTTCAACAGGCAACCGGTCAGCTGGAAAGCACCGCCGGCATCAAAGCGGCCCGCCGCAACGCTGCCCGCGTCAAAACCATTCTGAACGAAAAGGCCGCTGCTGCGGCATCGGAGGAGTAATCCTATGCCCAAGCGTATCCTGTCCGGCACCGTAACCAGCGATGCCAACGCACAAACCGTAACCGTGTCCGTCGAGCGCCGCTTTACGCATCCGGTTCTGAAGAAAACCATCCGTAAGTCCAAGAAATACCGGGCTCACGATGAAAAGAACGCCTTCAAGGTCGGTGACTCTGTTCGCATCATCGAATGCGCGCCGAAATCGAAGACGAAACGTTGGGAAGTTCTGGAAGCGTAAGCTTTCAGGATTTTTCCATTTGTCGAAACCCTGGGGGATCTAACCAGACCAGCCCCCACAGGTCGGGAGAAACCACATGATCCAGATGCAGACCAATCTGGATGTCGCTGACAACTCCGGCGCACGCCGAGTTCAGTGCATCAAGGTCCTGGGTGGTTCCAAGCGTAAATACGCCTCCGTCGGCGACATCATTGTCGTCTCGGTGAAGGAAGCCATCCCGCGCGGCCGCGTAAAGAAAGGTGACGTCCGTAAGGCCGTCGTCGTACGCACCGCCAAAGAAGTCCGTCGCGAAGACGGCACCGCGATCCGTTTTGATCGCAACGCCGCCGTCATCCTGAACAACAACAACGAGCCCGTAGGTACACGTATCTTTGGCCCGGTTGTTCGTGAACTGCGTGGCAAGAACTTCATGAAAATCATCTCGCTCGCTCCGGAGGTGCTGTAATCATGGCTGCTAAACTCCGCAAAGGCGACAAGGTCGTCGTGCTGGCCGGCAAGGACAAGGGCAAAGAGGGAACTATCACCTCGGTTAACCCATCTGCCGGAAAAGCTGTTGTTGACGGTATCAACATCGCCATCCGCGCCACTCGCCAGACTCAGAACTCTCAGGGTGGTCGTCTGCCTCAGGCAAACCCGATCGAGTTGTCGAACCTGGCTCTGCTGGACAAGAACGGCAAAGCAACTCGCGTTGGCTTCCGCATGGAAGGTGACAAGAAAGTGCGCTTCGCCAAGACCACGGGGGACGTGATCGATGCTTGATAACGCAACCTACACCCCGCGTCTGAAAGCTCAGTACGCTGAAACCATCCGTGCCGCTCTGAAAGAAGAGTTCGGCTACAAGAACGACATGCAGCTGCCCAAACTGGACAAAATCGTTCTGAACATCGGTTGTGGTGCCGAAGCGGTTAAAGACTCGAAGAAAGCGAAAGCTGCTGTCGAGGATCTGACTGCGATTGCTGGTCAACAGGCTGTTTCCACCAAGGCGAAGAAGTCGATCGCTGGCTTCCGCGTCCGTGAAGACATGCCGCTGGGTGCGAAAGTGACCCTGCGCGGTGACCGGATGTATGAATTCCTGGATCGCCTGATCACCATCGCGATGCCACGTATTCGTGACTTCCGCGGCGTGAAGCCGTCTTTCGATGGTCAGGGCAATTTTGCCATGGGCATGAAAGAGCACATCGTGTTCCCGGAAATCGACTTCGACAAAGTTGACGAAGTCTGGGGCATGGACATCGTAATTGCCACCACAGCGAAAACCGACGCTGAAGCAAAGGCACTGTTGAAAGCTTTCAACATGCCGTTCAACGCGTAAGCGCCGGGAGGATTGAGACATGGCTAAAAAAGCAATGATCGAACGCGAGAAGAAGCGCGAACGCCTGGTGGCCAAATATGCCGCAAAGCGTGCCGAGCTTAAAGAAATCGCGAATGACGAGAGCAAGCCGATGGAAGAGCGCTTCAAAGCGCGTCTGAAACTGGCGAAACTGCCGCGCAACAGCTCGGCTACTCGTCTGCACAACCGCTGTCAGCTGACCGGTCGTCCCCACGCTTACTACCGTAAGCTGAAGGTCAGCCGTATCGCGCTGCGCGAGCTGGGTTCTGCTGGTCAGATCCCCGGCATGGTGAAATCGAGCTGGTAAGGGAGAGAATGATATGAACGATCCTATCGGCGATATGCTCACCCGTATCCGCAACGCGCAAATGCGTGGCAAGTCCACCGTTTCCACCCCGGCTTCTAAGCTGCGCGGTTGGGTTCTGGACGTGCTGGCGGACGAAGGTTACATCCGTGGCTACGAAGCGACGACCGGTGAAAACGGTCATCCGGCCATCGAAATCAGCCTGAAATACTACGAAGGCACCCCTGTCATTCGCGAACTGAAGCGGGTCTCTAAGCCCGGTCGTCGCGTGTACATGGGCGTCAATGACATCCCGCAGGTCCGTCAGGGTCTGGGTGTGTCGATTGTCAGCACTCCGAAAGGTGTGATGTCGGACCAGAACGCACGCTCCAACAATGTTGGTGGCGAAGTGCTCTGCACCGTCTTCTAAGGAGGTCTGTCAATGTCTCGTATTGGTAAACGTCCGGTCGAATTGCCCAGCGGCGTAACTGCCTCGGTTTCCGGCCAGACAATCGAAGTCAAAGGCCCAAAAGGCGCCCGCAGCTTCACTGCGACCGACGACGTTACGCTGTCGGTCGAAGATAACGTGGTTCAGATCAACCCTCGCGGTATGTCCAAGCGCGCGCGCCAGCAGTGGGGCATGAGCCGCACAATGGTCGCAAACCTGGTGACCGGTGTGACCGAAGGCTTCAAGAAAGAGCTGGAGATCCAGGGTGTTGGTTACCGGGCTCAGATGCAGGGCAACACCCTGAAGCTGAACCTGGGCTACAGCCATGACGTTGATTTCGTCGCTCCGGAAGGTGTCACCATCACCGCGCCGAAGCAGACCGTGATCATTGTGGAAGGTAACGACCAGCAGCAGGTGGGCGAAGTCGCGGCGAAAATCCGTGAATGGCGCCGTCCCGAGCCCTATAAGGGCAAAGGCATCCGCTATAAGGGCGAGTTCATCTTCCGCAAAGAAGGCAAGAAGAAGTAAGGACGCAAACAATGGCAAACAGCAAAAGAACCCTGTTTCTGAAGCGCCGCCTGCGCGTTCGGAACAAACTTCGCAAGGTCAACGCGGGTCGTCCGCGTTTGTCCGTACACCGTTCGAACAAGAACATCTCTGTTCAGCTGATCGACGACGTACGTGGCGTGACCCTGGCCTCGGCCTCGACCCTGGAAAAAGATTTGGGTGTTGTTGGCAAGAACAACGTCGAAGCGGCCACCAAAGTGGGCGCGGCCATCGCCGAGCGTGCCAAGAAGGCAGGCGTCGAAGAGGCCTATTTCGATCGTGGCGGCTTCCTGTTCCACGGCAAAGTGAAGGCTGTCGCCGACGCTGCGCGTGAAGGTGGTCTGAAGATCTAAGACTTGCGGGCGGGTTTCGATCCGCCCCGATGATCCGGGGGCCTTGGCAATGCCGGGGCCCACTTGGATTGAACAAACGACGCCGCAAGCGTCACCAAAGAAAAGGGATGCCAAAATGGCAGAACGTGATAACCGCCGGGGCCGTGGACGTGACCGCGACGAAACTCCGGAATTCGCAGATCGTCTGGTTGCGATCAACCGCGTATCGAAAACCGTAAAAGGTGGTAAGCGCTTTGGCTTCGCTGCTCTGGTGGTCGTAGGCGATCAGAAAGGCCGCGTAGGCTTTGGCAAAGGTAAAGCGAAAGAAGTACCTGAAGCCATCCGCAAAGCGACCGAACAAGCCAAGCGTCAGATGATCCGCGTGCAACTGCGCGAAGGTCGTACCCTGCACCACGACATCGAAGGCCGTCATGGCGCCGGTAAAGTGGTTATGCGCAGCGCACCTGAAGGTACCGGTATCATCGCCGGTGGTCCGATGCGTGCCGTGTTCGAAATGCTGGGCGTAAAGGACGTTGTGTCCAAGTCGCTTGGCTCGCAGAACCCGTACAACATGATCCGCGCCACCATCAACGGCCTGCAGAAAGAGCAGAGCCCGCGTTCGGTTGCCCAGCGTCGTGGCAAAAAGGTTGCTGACATCCTGCCCAAGCGGGACGAAGCACCAGCTGCTGCTGAAGCAGAAGCATAAGGAGAGCGACCCATGGCAAAAACCATCGTCGTCAAGCAAATCGGTTCCCCGATCCGTCGCCCCGCTGAACAGCGCGCAACTCTGATCGGCCTGGGCCTGAACAAGATGCACAAAACCCGCGAGCTGGAGGATACTCCTTCGGTCCGCGGCATGGTCAACAAGATCCCGCATCTGGTTGAGATCATCGAAGAGCGCGGCTAAGCGCCTTGCTACTAAGAGCTAGAAACGCCTCCGATCAGTTCGGGGGCGTTTTTTTTGTTGAAGGGCAGTGTTGGCTGTCGCCTCACCCGATGTGGTTTTAGTTCAACTTGAACGTATTCCGCTTATTACCCGCCGCATATAGTCCATGAACTGCGCCCGCTCAGGCTCAGTCAGAACTTGCAGGGCTTTGGCGTTTACGGTCTGAGCCGACTCATAGGCGCTGTTTCTAAGTGCGGCGGCCTTTTCGGTTAACCAGATCAACTGGGCCCTGGCGTCAGCGGGGTTTTTTGTTCTTTTGATCAAACCGTCGCGCTCCATACGGTTGAGCGTGTTGGCCAAAGTCGCTTGTTCGACGTCAATTCTGGCCAGCAGATCCTTTTGGGTGACCCCGTCTTTGAGCCAAAGCTCCAGCAAGACTGGGAACTGTCCAACAACGATGCCCAAAGGCGCAATGTGGTGCTGCAGCTCTTTCGCGAACAATCGCGCCATGTGATTGACCAGATATCCGGCCGAGTTCTCTTTTTCGAAATCCATGCTTGAGATTTACACTTGAATAGCAAGCTATGCAATAATATATAGCAAGCTATACAAAAAAGCAGAAAGGAATCGAAATGGCTCATATCGAAGAGATGGATAAGGTCGTCACACTGGCTGATCAGATGCAGGCCGAGGAAGGCCCTGTGGTGCTGATCAACGTATTTACAGTGGACGCGAAAGACGAAGAGGCGCTGTTGAAGGCCTGGGCACATGATGCTGACTTCATGAAGTCCCAGTCGGGATATATATCGACTCAGCTTCATCAGGGGATCGCTGGCAGTTCGACTTTCGTGAACTACGCGATCTGGCAGGACGTCAAAAGCTTTCGCGACGCCTTCACCCACCCAGAGTTCCAGCGTCGAATTGCAGACTATCCCGAAAGCGCCGTGGCGCGTCCACATCTTCTAAGAAAGCTCACAGTCGAAAACCACTGCGTCGCCTGATGCCAAAAGCGGAGTAGGCAAATGATAAAATCAATTCACCCCATCGCCGGTATAATAGGATTCCTGACAATATTCATGTTCTGGACATCCACTTTGTACAGCGAATTGTTTGCGACCCATGCGACTGTCGCGGCCGTAAAGTCCATGATCGTCAGCGGGCTGTTTATCCTTGTGCCCGCGATGGTGATCGTGGGTGCATCCGGCATGTCCCTTGGGCGTCGACGCAAGGACGCACCGGCGCTAGCCAAGAAGAAGCGAATGCCGATCATCGCGATGAACGGTCTGTTGATCCTTGTTCCCGCTGCAATCTTCCTGAACGCGAAAGCGAGCGCTGGTTCCTTTGACATCAGTTTCTACGCTGTGCAGGTCGTTGAGTTGCTCGCTGGTGCCACTAACCTCACTTTGATGGGGTTGAGTATACGCGACGGCCGGGCGATGACTGCCCGCAGAAGACGTGCGGGAAAGTAGCTGCACCAGTAGTAGAGCCGCTTACTCCCATGCAATAGGTCTCACAGCTGCGCGACCTGCTGCTCAGCTATTCAATAGATGCATAACGGCTAGACCGAAACTTCGGTTGTTAGCGATATCGTCCGGGCCTATCTCAGCCCTGTCCAAACAAGGAACGCAAACAGTTTCCGGGGAATTCGCCCCGGGCAGAGAAAGGAAATACATCATGGCACACACAGCAACGCTGACCCACGGCAGCTTCAACCTTAACGCCCGAATTGCAAACTTGATCGAGCGCGTGAAAGAGAACCACGCCCGTGCGAACGAGTATAACCGCACCTACGCCGAGCTTCAGCGCCTGACCAACCGCGAACTGGATGACATCGGAATCCGCCGCTGCGATATCGCGGACATCGCCCGCGAGCACGCATATTGCTCGTAAGAAAAAGTTGGGAACATTCCGAATCAAAGGCGCCAATTTGGCGTCTTTTTTGTTACGGTGATGCGCGTGACAATACTTCTCTGGTAGCAATTGCGGGTGGGTCTGAAATCCGCCATGTCCGAGTAATGCAGCAGCAAAAGGCCGCATTAGTCTAAACGAAAAAAGGCCAGGCGACGTGCAAGCTCAACAGATCGGGATGTTATGGTTCGATGGCCCGTTGAGTTTTCTAGAACAACTGTGCATCAAGCCCTTTCTAGATGCTGGTTAACCGGTTCGCCTTCATACCTTCGGAACAGTCACATAGATTCCGAACGTTTTAGAATGCCGTGACGCTCTGGAAACCCTACTGGATAGTGAATTCGTGACGCATGGCCGGACTGACAGTCCAGCGCCGCACTCCGACAAGTTCCGGTATCGCATGCTGGCGAAGGAGCCTGGGCTGATTTGGGCGGATGCGGATGCCTATTGTGTCAAGCCGTTTTCCACGCTTAACGGACACTACTATGGTCATCTCGAAGGCGAGGTCGCAATCGGAGTTTTGGGTCTGCCATCGGACAGCGAAAAGCTCGGCTTGTTGAATGAATATACAAGTGACCCTTTCCGTATTCCTCCATGGTTGCCCAAACGGATCATGCGGCCCAGCATGCGGGCGAACCCGTCAATGTATGGGAAACATATTGGGGCGTTTGGGGCCCTAAGGCCATAACGTGGGCAATCAACAAATCCAAGGAAGTCCGCTTTGTGCTGCCCGAACACGTCTTTTACCCATTGAACTTTACGGGGCGGAGGGCTTTGGCGAGTCTAGCCGTGGATCTGTCTCGGTTCATAAAAGAAGGCACGGTCTCAATCCATTTCTACGACCGCCGTTTGCGGTCCATCCTGGCCAACAAATTTGGCGGGACCGCACAAACAGATAGTCTGGAGGGGAAACTGTTTGCAAAACATGAAATTTATCCACAAGAAGCGCCCATCATCCGGCATGGCGCTTAAGCCGCGGCGTAATAGACGGACATCAAAACTTGCATACTGGCGCGCAAAGCTGTATCGGGCTCCGGTGGCAGCCTGTCCACGAGAATCAAAACCAATAAATGCCGTGTCTGACCCATCACGCTTCGCGGGTCATTTCCGGCTTAGGAGAAGCGAAATGAAACTGAACGAATTGCGCGACAATCCTGGCGCCACACCGAAACGCACCCGCGTTGGCCGTGGTCCGGGTTCCGGCAAAGGTAAAATGGGTGGCCGTGGTATCAAAGGCCAGAAATCCCGTTCGGGTGTGGCCATCAATGGTTATGAAGGCGGTCAGATGCCTTTGTACCAGCGTCTGCCCAAGCGTGGCTTCAACAAGCCGAACCGCAAGGCATTCGCCGTTATCAACCTGGGCCTGATCCAGAAATTCGTCGACGCCGGCAAGCTGGACTCCAAAGCTGCGATTACCGAGGATGCACTGGTTGCCTCCGGTCTGGTTCGTCGCAAGCTGGACGGTATCCGCGTTCTGGCCAAAGGCGAAATCAGCGCCAAATTGAACCTGGAAGTCACCGGTGCTTCGAAGGCTGCTGTTGAAGCAGTTGAGAAAGCGGGCGGCTCACTTACGGTCACAAAAGCTGCTGCGGCAGAGTAAGCGCTTGTGAGCGGGCCAAGACCCGCTTACATAGTCCTCAGAGTTTTCCAAGACGCCGCCCGAGCCGGAAAACGGTTCCGGGCGGTGTTTTCATAAGAGAGACCGATTTATGGTATCAGCAGCAGAACAAATGGCAGCCAACACGAGCTGGTCTGCCCTTGGTAAAGCCACCGATCTGCGCAACCGCATCCTGTTCACGCTTGCATTGCTGATCGTCTATCGTCTGGGCACCTTTATTCCGGTGCCGGGGATCGACGGACAAGCACTGCGCGAGTTCATGGAGCAAGCGGGGCAGGGCATCGGCGGCATGGTTTCGATGTTCACTGGCGGGGCGCTGGGGCGGATGGGTATCTTTGCCCTCGGCATCATGCCTTACATTTCAGCCTCGATCATCGTGCAACTGCTGACATCCATGGTTCCCGCGCTCGAACAGCTCAAGAAAGAGGGCGAGCAGGGGCGCAAGAAAATCAACCAGTACACCCGCTTCGGCACTGTGGCCCTGGCCACCGTGCAGGCCTATGGTCTGGCGGTTTCGCTGGAATCGGGCGATCTGGCCACCGATCCTGGGCTTTTCTTCCGCATGTCGACCATGATTACTCTGGTTGGCGGTACGATGTTCCTGATGTGGCTGGGTGAACAGATCACCGCGCGCGGCATTGGCAACGGTATCTCTCTGATCATCTTCGTCGGCATCATCGCCGAGGTTCCGGCCGCTCTGGCGCAGTTCTTTGCGTCGGGTCGCTCGGGTGCAATCAGCCCCGCCGTGATCATCGGTGTGATCGTCATGGTTATCGCGGTCATTACCTTCGTGGTGTTCATGGAACGCGCGCTGCGCAAGATCCACATTCAATACCCGCGCCGTCAGGCCGGTATGAAGGTATACGAGGGCGGCTCCAGCCACCTGCCGGTCAAAGTGAACCCGGCGGGCGTTATCCCGGCGATTTTTGCCAGCTCTTTGCTGTTGCTGCCGGTAACGATCTCGACCTTCTCTTCGGGTGCCACAAACGGTCCGGTCATGTCGTGGCTGCTGGCCAATTTTGGCCCCGGCCAGCCGCTGTATCTGCTGTTCTTCGCGTCGATGATCGTGTTCTTCGCCTATTTCTACACCTTCAACGTCTCGTTCAAACCGGATGATGTTGCGGACAACCTGAAAAAGCAGAACGGTTTTGTGCCCGGCATTCGCCCCGGCAAGAAAACCGCCGAGTATCTGGAATACGTGGTCAACCGCGTGCTGGTTCTGGGTTCGGCCTATCTGGCGCTGGTATGTCTGCTGCCTGAAATTCTGCGGAACCAATTCGCTATCCCGTTCTACTTCGGCGGCACCTCGGTTCTGATTATCGTCTCTGTGACCATGGACACGATCCAGCAGGTGCAGAGCCATTTGCTGGCGCATCAATACGAAGGGCTTATCGAAAAGTCCCAGCTGCGCGGTAAAAGCAAGAAACGCGGCAGGAAGGGACCCGCTCGTCGATGAACATCATTTTGTTGGGCCCGCCGGGTGCGGGCAAAGGAACGCAAGCGCGTCATCTGGTTGAAACGCGTGGTATGGTGCAACTGAGCACCGGTGACATGCTACGAGAAGCCAAGGACAGCGGGACCGAAATGGGCAACCGCGTCGCCGAGGTGATGGCCAAAGGTGAACTGGTAACCGACGAGATCGTCATCGGCCTGATCCGTGAAAAACTGGAACAAGGTGCCAAGGGCGGTTTCATCTTCGACGGTTTCCCGCGCACGCTGGCGCAGGCTGACGCGTTGGGAGATCTGCTGAACAGCACCGGCGAAACGCTGGATGCGGTCATCGCGATGGAAGTCAACGATGACGCGCTGGTCGAACGGATCACCGCACGCTCGACCTGTGGTGGCTGCGGCGAGGTCTACAATGACGTCACCAAGCCGATCCCGGCGGACGGAAAATGCACCAACTGCGGCAAGGAAAACGACTTCAAACGCCGCGCAGATGATAATGAGGAAAGCCTCAAGACCCGTCTGATGGAGTACTACAAAAAGACCTCGATGCTGATCGGCTATTACTATGCCAAGGGCAACCTGTCCTGGGTTGACGGCCTGGGTGAAATTGGCGCCGTTCAAAACGAGATTTCGCAGGTTTTGGATGGTGGCGTCGACGTCGGAAACGGCTGATCCATTTCTGCCCTTGACCTGAGCGGGAAAAGCCCATATCGACCCCCATCCCTAACGGGAATCACGACCGCATGCGGGATTCGTTCCGGATGCCCCGACCACCTCGAATAATACTGGATCCTCTGGCGTCACTGCCAAGATCGAGTGTTGTGAAAAAAGGTTCCGGAGCTACGGAACCGCAACAAAAAAGGAAAGTGACACGTGGCACGTATTGCCGGCGTAAACATCCCGACTGCAAAGCGGGTACCTATCGCCCTCACATATATCACCGGTATCGGAAACACCTCGGCCAAAGCGATCTGCGAAGCCGTAGGCATCGACGCGACCCGTCGCGTCAATGAACTGTCCGACGCCGAAGTTCTGGCCATCCGCGAACATATCGACGCAAACTTCACCGTTGAAGGTGACCTGCGCCGCGAAGTTCAGATGAACGTCAAGCGCCTGATGGACCTGGGCTGCTACCGCGGTCTGCGTCACCGTCGTAACCTGCCCGTTCGCGGTCAGCGTACCCACACCAATGCTCGTACCCGCAAAGGCCCCGCAAAGGCCATTGCTGGTAAGAAGAAATAAGGAGGGTCTGACTGATGGCACGCGAAAAGACTCGTACCAAGAAAAAAGAGCGCAAGAATATCGCATCGGGCGTCGCCCACGTGAATTCGACCTTCAACAACACCAAGATCCTGATCTCGGATGTGCAAGGCAACGCCATTGCCTGGTCTTCGGCAGGAACCATGGGTTTCAAAGGTTCGCGTAAATCGACACCTTACGCCGCTCAGATGGCTGCAGAAGATGCAGGCAAGAAGGCGCAGGATCACGGTGTCAAGACGCTGGAAGTCGAAGTTCAGGGCCCCGGCTCTGGTCGTGAATCGGCTCTGCGCGCGCTGGCTGCTGTGGGCTTCAACATCACGTCGATCCGTGACGTGACACCGATTGCTCACAACGGTTGCCGCCCGCCGAAGCGCCGCCGCGTCTAAGCGATTTTGAATTGAGCTGGGGCTGTGTTTTCGCACGGCCCCAGCACGTCATTTTGAACCTCGGGCGTCTGCACCTTGTTGGTCATGGGGCGCGGACAGGAATGGAGGGATTACATGATCCATAAGAATTGGGCTGAATTGATCAAGCCGACACAGCTGGATGGCAAGCCGGGCAACGACCCAGCGCGTCAGGCTACCTTGGTTGCTGAACCGCTGGAGCGTGGCTTTGGTCTGACCTTGGGCAACGCGCTACGCCGCGTTCTGATGAGCTCGCTGCAAGGTGCGGCCATCACCAGCGTCCAGATCGACAACGTATTGCACGAGTTCTCGAGCGTCGCTGGCGTTCGCGAAGACGTCACTGACATCATCCTGAACCTCAAGCAGGTTGCCCTGCGTATGGAAGTCGAAGGCCCCAAGCGCCTGTCGATCAATGCCAAAGGCCCTGCAGTTGTTACCGCCGGTGACATCAGCGAAAGCGCTGGTATCGAGGTTCTGAACCGCGATCACGTCATCTGTCACCTGGACGATGGCGCCGACCTGTTCATGGAACTGACCGTCAACACCGGTAAGGGCTATGTTTCGGCTGAGAAGAACAAACCGGAAGACGCGCCTATCGGTCTGATCCCGATCGACGCGATCTATTCGCCGGTCAAAAAGGTTGCCTACGACGTTCAGCCAACCCGCGAAGGTCAGGTACTGGACTATGACAAGCTGACCCTGAAGATCGAAACCGATGGTTCGATCACGCCGGAAGACGCGCTGGCTTTTGCCGCACGTATCCTGCAGGATCAGCTGTCAATCTTCGTCAACTTCGACGAGCCCGAAGCGGCTGGTCGCCAGGACGAAGACGATGGTCTGGAATTCAACCCGCTGCTGCTGAAAAAAGTAGACGAGCTGGAACTGTCGGTCCGTTCGGCAAACTGCCTGAAGAACGACAACATCGTTTACATCGGCGACCTGATCCAGAAAACCGAAGCCGAGATGCTGCGCACCCCGAACTTCGGCCGCAAGTCGCTGAACGAGATCAAAGAAGTGCTGTCCGGCATGGGTCTGCACCTCGGCATGGATGTCGAGGACTGGCCGCCTGACAACATCGAAGATCTGGCGAAGAAATTCGAAGACGCGTTTTAAGCGCGTCTTCCCCAATGCCCGGGCTGCCGGGGACAAAACGGGCACTTCCGCCCCAAGGAGAGCCGGTGACACGCATCGCCGGCCAGACAAAGCAAAACGCTGAAGAAGGAACTAGAAAATGCGTCACGCACGTGGTTACCGCCGCCTGAACCGTACTCATGAGCACCGTAAGGCTCTGTTTGCAAACATGGCTGGCTCGCTCATCGAACATGAGCAGATCAAAACAACTCTGCCCAAAGCAAAAGAACTGCGCCCGATCGTTGAAAAACTGATCACCCTGGGCAAGCGCGGCGATTTGCACGCCCGCCGTCAGGCCGCATCGCAGCTGAAAGAAGACCAATACGTCGCAAAGCTGTTCGAAATCCTGGGTCCCCGCTACGCCGAGCGTCAGGGCGGTTATGTCCGTATCCTGAAAGCAGGCTTCCGCTATGGCGACATGGCCCCAATGGCGATCATCGAATTCGTTGATCGTGATCTGGACGCCAAAGGCGCGGCTGACAAAGCCCGCGTTGCCGCCGAAGAGGCCGCAGACGAAGAATAAGAAAGCCCGGCTTTCTGAATTCAAACCCCCGCGTTTCGGACGCGGGGGTTTTTTCTTTTTGGTCCCTTGGTGTCGCGGTTAGAGCATTTTCGGCAATATCCGTTGATGAATCCCCGAACCTCACGGATCATGCTGCACGATGAGCGTGGAGGACGGATGATGGCAATCCCAACTAAATTACCGAAAGAACTCACGGGACCGTCTGTGTGGACCGGTTGGGACATGCGTACGCGTCGGAGTGAATGGATCATTGATCTGACGGCGGACGACATCGAGGATCTTGAGCAAGCTGCTCGTCAGTACCTGAGCCTCGAAAGAGATATCGGTGAGATCACAAAGCCCGCTTTCCCCCTAAAACGGTTTCACCGGCATCTGGCAAGCCTGCGAGAGAAGCTGATCAACGGGATCGGTTTCGAAGTGATCCGTGGCCTTCCGGTGCAGAACTATACGCAAGAGGTCGCGGCCACGATTTTCTGCGGTGTCGGTGCTCATATGGGCTCGGCCCGGTCACAAAACGCGCAGGGACACATTCTGGGGCATGTGCGCGACATCGGTGCAGATGCGAACGATCCGAATACCCGGATCTATCAAACGCATGAGCGCCAGACATTTCACACCGACAGCGCCGATATCGTCGGCCTGCTGTGCCTGCGAGAGGCTAAGGAGGGCGGAGACTCGCTGCTGGTCAGTGCCGAGACGATCTATAATAGGATGCGGTCAGAATGCCCGGAATTGCTGGAACTGTTGTTTGACCCAATAGCGACCGACCGGCGCGGGGAAGTACCAGACGGGATGGAACCTTTTATGTCGATCCCGCCGTTCTCCTGGCACGATGGTAAGCTGACGGTGTTCTACAAAAGGCAGTATATCGTCAGTGCGCAACGATTTCCTGAAGCGATGCGGCTGACACCGGATCACATTGAGGCGCTGGACCGGTTTGATGCGCTGGCGAATGATCCCGACCTCTGTCTTTCTATGCGGCTGCAACCGGGCGACATGCAGTTCGTGTACAACCATTCGCAACTGCACGACCGGACCGGGTTCGTGGACTGGCCTGATCGGGCAGAGCGCCGTCATTTGCTGAGGCTTTGGCTGTCGCCGGAAGGAGACCGCGAATTGCCCGAAGTTTTCAGGCAACGGTACGGCACTATCGAGGTGGGCCAGCGCGGCGGGATTATCACGGAAGGCACGCGGCTGCACGCTCCGTTGGATTGACGCCTCCAACACGCTGAACGGATGCTTGCATTGCGGCCCGTGTAGACGCATATCCGATAGGCGATTAACCGACGGATGGATCATGCGGAAAGTTCTCTGTTCTCTAATGCTGGCGGCGCTTGCAGTGTCAGCAAATGCTGAAACAAAGGTGCCAACATCGCAGGCCGAAATCGGCCTTGGTTTCGCCCCTGTGGTGAAACAGGCCTCACCCGCAGTCGTCAATATCTACGCCAAGATCGTAAGGCAGGGCGGGGCCAATCCTTTTTTCTCGGACCCGTTTTTTGAAGAGTTCTTTGGCAGGGGATTTGCCGAACCGCGCCCACGTGTACAGAATTCACTGGGCTCTGGCGTCATTCTGTCAGAAGACGGTTATGTGGTCTCGAACTATCACGTTGTTGGCTCGGCTACCGAAATCCGCGTGGTGACAACCGATCGACGCGAATTTTCAGCGCAAGTGGTGCTGGGCGACAAGGAAAGCGATATTGCCATCCTGCGGTTGGAAGACGCCAAGGACTTGCCGCATCTGAACTTCCGCGACTCCGACCAGATTGAGGTAGGGGAACTGGCGCTTGCGATCGGTAACCCGTTTGGCGTGGGCCAAACCGTGTCTTCCGGAATCATCTCAGGTCTGGCGCGGACCGGGACGGCCACCGGCAACGCGCGTGGGTACTTCATTCAAACCGATGCCGCGATCAATCCTGGCAACTCCGGCGGGGCGCTAATCGACGTGAATGGTGATCTGATTGGGATTAACACCTCAATCCTGACGCGATCCGGCGGCTCCAACGGCATCGGGTTCGCGATCCCGGCGAATCTGGTTGCCGAATTTTTGCGCCAGGCCAAGGCCGGGAATGACAGGTTTGTCAGCCCTTGGGCCGGGGTCGCTGGTCAGCACATGAGTGCGGATATCGCCGAATCTCTAGGGTTAGTATTCCCCATGGGTGTTGTGATTTCGGACCTGCACGCCCTGAGTCCGCTAGGTGAGGCAGGGCTGCGCGTGGGGGATGTGGTGACCCATGTGGATGGGGATGAGGTGAATTCCCCAGCCGAGATGAAGTTCCGCATGTCTGTCGCCGGCGTCGGTGGCACTTCGGTCCTGACCCGGCTACGGGGTCAGGACAGTGCGGATATCGAGGTTGCCCTGATCAAGGTCCCGGAAACTCCACCGGCTGATGAAACCGTTCTGAACGATGACACCGTGATGCCGGGCCTGAAGGTGTCGCGCATCAACCCGGCGATCATTACCCAGATGGGGCTTTTGCTGTCGCAAACTGGAGTGGTGATTGTGGATGCAGGCCGGTACGGTGGACGATCCGGATTGCGCGCGGGTGATGTGGTCCTAAGCATCAACGGAACGGAAGTCCAGCATCCTGTGGACGTGGTGGATGCGATGACCTATCCGGGGCGCAGATTGAATTTGGATGTTCTGCGGGGCGGACGGGCCGTATCTCTGCGGTTCCGGCTGTAACTCCATGAGCGATCTGTTCGATACCGGGGCGAGCGAGCCTGCACCATCCCCGCACCGCCCGTTGGCTGACCGGCTGCGCCCACAGTCTTTGGCCGAGGTCATCGGACAGCAGCAGGTGCTGGGCCCGGATGCTCCGCTGGGCGTCATGTTGGCCTCGGGCAGTTTGTCTAGTTTGGTTTTTTGGGGCCCGCCGGGTGTTGGGAAAACCACGATCGCGCGCTTGCTGGCGCAGGAAACCGATCTGCATTTCGTTCAGATCAGTGCAATTTTCACCGGTGTTCCAGACCTAAAGAAAGTGTTCGAAGCGGCAAAGATTCGGCGACAGAACGGGCAGGGCACGTTGCTGTTTGTCGATGAGATTCACCGCTTCAATAAGGCACAGCAAGATGGGTTTCTTCCACATATGGAGGATGGGACTATCCTGCTGGTCGGGGCCACGACCGAAAATCCGTCTTTTGAGCTGAACGCCGCTGTGCTTAGCCGAGCACAGGTTCTTGTCCTTGAACGGCTCAGCCTCGCCGACCTTGAACGTCTGACACAGCGCGCAGAGAAAGAGCTGGACCGCGCCCTGCCGCTGACGGGCAATGCCCGCGAAGCTCTGCAGGAGATGGCGGATGGCGACGGGCGCGCGTTGTTGAATCTGATCGAACAGGTTGCGGCTTGGAAGGTGGATGCACCGCTGGACCCTGATGCGTTGTCGACAAGATTGATGCGCCGCGCGGCCAAATACGACAAATCCGGTGACGAGCATTACAATTTGATCTCGGCCCTGCATAAGTCCGTACGCGGATCTGACCCGGATGCGGCGCTTTACTGGTTTGCGCGGATGCTGACAGGTGGGGAGGATCCGCGCTATCTGGCGCGGCGGATCACGCGGATGGCGGTCGAAGACATTGGTCTTGCCGATCCGCAGGCGCAGACGATCTGCCTGCACGCGTGGGAAACTTACGAACGCTTGGGTAGCCCCGAGGGTGAATTGGCCATAGCGCAGGCGCTGGTTTATCTGGCGTTGGCCCCGAAATCGAACGGGGCCTATGTCGGGTACAAGGCGGCGATGCGATTGGCCAAGCAGTCAGGCAGCGAACCCCCGCCAAAACACATTCTGAACGCACCGACATCGTTGATGAAAGATCAGGGCTATGGCACGGGATATGCCTATGACCATGACGCCGAAGATGGCTTTTCCGGACAAAACTATTTCCCCGACGGCATGAAGCGGCCGGAATTGTATAAACCCGTGGAGCGTGGGTTCGAGCGTGAATTGAAGAAGCGTCTGGACTACTTCGCCAAGCTGCGGGCACAGAGGAACGAGTAGCACACCGCTGCGTGATGCGTTGAAGAACGAATGCGCAAACGACCAAGAGGTGATCCGACGCCGAAACAACGCAGGTGCCTGAGTTTCCCGGGCATTTGATCGGCTTGACTCTTGGCCTTTTGCACGGCACAGACGCGCATGTTTTCTAGGGCACTTACACACTTGTTTAGCGGGCGGATATTCCGCGCGACGCAGAGGATATCGGCATGAGCGGCGTACAGATGATCACCGTGGCAGAGGGTGACGGCGACCAGCGGCTGGATCGGTGGCTGCGCCGCCTGTTCCCGCATGTCAGCCAGGGCCGCATCGAAAAGATGTGCCGCAAGGGTGAGGTGCGTGTAGAAGGCGGGCGGGTCAAAGCCTCGACCCGGCTTGAGGTCGGGCAGGTCGTGCGCGTGCCACCCTTGCCGGATGCTGATCACAAGCCGGTTGCAGTCAAACGAGGCATCTCGGATGCCGACGCCAAGATGATCCAGTCCTGCGTGATCTATCGCGACGATCATGTTCTGGCCCTGAACAAGCCACAAGGTCTTCCAGTGCAGGGCGGCAGCGGCCAGACCCGCCACGTAGACGGTCTGTCCGAGGCTTTGCGCTTTGGCTATGACGAAAATCCGCGCCTCGTGCACCGCTTGGACAAGGACACATCGGGTGTATTGCTGATGGCCCGCACCCGCGAGGCCGCCAAGGGGCTGACGGCCGCCTTCCGGCATCGCGATACACGCAAGATCTATTGGGCACTGGTTGCTGGCGTGCCGACCCCGTATCTGGGCGAGATCAAGACCGGGCTGGTCAAGGCATCCGGTCACGGTAAACAGGGTGAGGGCGAGAAGATGATCGCCGTACATCTGAACGAAATCAACGACACGCCGGGCGCGAAACGGGCGCATACGCTGTATGCAACGCTGTATCGCGTGGCCGGGCGCGCCTCGTGGGTGGCGATGGAGCCGATCACCGGACGTACGCACCAGCTGAGGGTGCACATGGCGGCGATTGGTCACCCAATCGTTGGCGATGGCAAATACGGTGGCTCGGGGCAGGAAAATCTTGGGGACGGTTGGGGCGCGCAACTGGGCGGGGTCATCAGCAAGAAGCTGCACCTGCACGCGCGGCAGGCCTCATTCCAGCATCCGGTCACGCGCAAGACCATAACCGTCAAAGCTCCGCTGCCTGAGCATATGAAACACAGCTGGGACACGTTCGGCTGGACCGAGGATCTGGCCGCAGAAGACCCGTTCGAGGAACTGCAATGAGCGCACCCTTGCGTTTGGTGCTTTTCGATGTGGACGGAACCCTTGTCGACAGCCAGGGCAGCATTGTCGCGGCGATGACCGCCAGTTTCGGGGCCTTGTCCCTGATGGTCCCTGACCGCGAGGCGATTTTGTCCATCGTCGGTCTGTCCTTGCCCAACGCCATGGCCCGGCTTGCGCCCGAGCAGAGCGAAACGGTTCAACACAATCTGGTTGAGGGCTACAAACAGGCCTATCACGCAAATCGTTTGGAGCAGGGGGCCGCAAGCTCACCGCTCTATCCAGGTGCGCGGGACGCAATCGAAACCCTGCATGACATCCCCGAGGTGCTGCTGGGTGTGGCCACCGGAAAATCCCAACGCGGTCTGGATGCCTTGATCGAAGCACATGACCTGGAGCGCTATTTCGTGACCCGGCAGGTTGCGGACCATCACCCCTCGAAACCGCATCCGTCGATGATCGACACGGCCCGTTCTGAAACCGGCGTTGATGCGGCAGATACGGTGATGATTGGCGATACTCGGTTCGACATGGATATGGCGAGGGCTGCCGGAGTAGCCGGGATCGGCGTATCCTGGGGATATCATGACCGATCAGCCCTGAACGGCGCGGTCCGCATAATTGAAACTTTCGACCAGTTGCCCCGTGCGCTGGATAATATTTGGACCTGAAGACATGAGTGACTGGAAGCCCAAGCGATTTTGGACCGCAAGCGCGGTTGTCCAAGCGGAAGACGGATACACCGTCGAACTGGACGGTCGCCGGGTTAAGACACCGGCCAAGGCCGCGTTGATCCTGCCGACGCAAGCAATGGCCGACGCGGTTGCTGCAGAATGGGATGCGCAGGAAAAAGAGGTCGATCCGACCCTGATGCCGTTTACCCGGTCTGCAAATGCGGCCATCGACAAAGTGCGTCATCAGCACGCCGAGGTTGCGGACATGCTGGCCGATTACGGCGATTCGGATTTGTTGTGTTACCGGGCGACACACCCGCAAACGTTGCAGCAGCGACAGGCAGATCAGTGGGACCCGGCCCTGGATTGGGCAGCTGAAACCCTAGCCGCGCGATTGGTTCCTGTGGTTGGTGTGCTGCATCAGCCACAGTCAGCCGAAGCGCTCAGCACACTTCGAGGCCGCGTACACGAATTCAATGACTTCCAGCTCGCCGCCTTCCACGATCTGGTCAGCCTGTCCGGCTCACTGGTACTGGGATTTGCCGCCGCCATGGACTGGCGCGCGGCGGATGATATCTGGGACATCTCAAGGCTTGACGAGGCCTGGCAAACCGAACAATGGGGCCACGATGACGAGGCGCACGCGGTTGCCGAGATCAAAAAAGCTGCGTTTCTACACGCTAAACGGTTCATTGAAATCTCTATCTGAGCCTATTGGGCATCAATTTTTGACACAGATCCGGTCATCGCTGAATTGACTCATCGTTTTCCCTGATCCGACCCTTGACGTTTGTTTATGAATGCGAGCAAACTCATGCCCACTAAAGGGGAGACACCTTTGGAGTAACCTTTCTGGTGCCAGAGGTGCCGGACAGAGCCGTCCCGGAATAGGGGCGGGTAAACAGGAAGAGGTAAAAATGAAAAAATCCGTAATTTTGGGCGTGGCCACAGTCGCCGGTCTGGCTGCTGCGGCAGCGACAGCGGGCACTGTTGACGACGTCAAAGCGCGCGGCAAGCTGAACTGTGGCGTGTCCTCCGGACTGGCCGGCTTTTCGCTGCCTGACGCGAATGGCGAATGGCAAGGTTTTGACGTCGCAGTCTGCCGTGCCGTCGCTGCGGCCGTTCTGGGCGATTCCAGCGCTGTCGAGTTTGTGCCGACCACTGGTAAGACGCGCTTTACTGCGCTGGCTTCGGGTGAGATCGACATGCTTGCACGTAACACCACATGGACCTTCAGCCGCGATGTCGACCTGAAGTTCGAATTTGCTGGCGTCAACTACTATGACGGCCAGGGCTTCATGGTTCCAAAAGCACTGGGCGTAAGCTCGGCCAAAGAACTGGACGGCGCGACCGTCTGCATCCAAACCGGCACCACCACCGAGCTGAACCTGGCCGATTTCTTCCGTGCCAACAACATCAGCTACGAGCCGGTTCCGATCGAAACCAACGCCGAAGCGCAACAGCAGTATCTGGCTGGCGCATGTGACGTTTACACCACCGACGCATCGGGCCTGGCTGCAACCCGCGCCACGTTTGAAAACCCCGGTGATCACGTCCTGCTGCCTGAAATCATCTCGAAAGAGCCGCTGGGCCCGCTGGTCCGTCATGGCGATCACGAGTGGGGCGACGTTGTCCGCTGGACTCTGAACGCACTGGTTTCGGCTGAAGAGCTGGGCGTGACCTCGGCAAACATCGACGAGCTGAGCGCTGGCACCGACAACCCGGAAGTAAACCGTCTGCTGGGTACCGAAGGTACTCTGGGCGAGATGCTGGGTCTGAACGCAGATTGGGCAGCAAACGCCATCAAAGCGGGTGGTAACTACGGCGAAGTGTTTGCCAAGAACATCGGTGAAGAAACTCCGATTGGTCTTGCGCGCGGCCTGAATGCCCAGTGGACCGATGGTGGTCTGCTGTATTCGCCGCCGTTCCGCTAAAATCCACGGGAAAGGGCGCGGGGCAACCTGCGCCCTTTTTCCATAAATAAGAAACACTCCCGGATGGATTGAGCGAAGATCAACTTCGCCGGCAAAAAACGGGATGCACGGGGAAATACATAGGTCATGACGACTCTCACTGACCCGCCGAAGGAGCAGTTCCGGCTGTCCATGCTCCTTTACGATACGCGGTACCGATCAGCGACCATTCAGGTCATTGCATTGATTGGTTTCATGCTTCTGGCAGCCTGGATCATCTCAAATACCATTCAAAACCTTGAAGGGTTGGGAAAACCGGTCGAATTCGGTTTTTTTGCAGAATCCGCAAGTTATGACATTAACCAGCGATTGCTGGAATACACCTCACAGGACAGCCATCTTCGCGCCGCCTTCATCGGTTTGCTGAACACGCTGGTTGTTGCGGTTCTCGGGTGTATCACGGCGACGATAGTCGGCGTTTTTGTCGGCGTGCTGCGTCTGTCGAACAACTGGTTGGTCGCGCGTATCATGACCTTCTATGTCGAGATTTTCCGTAACGTGCCTGTCCTGCTGTGGATCGTTCTGGCCATGGCCATTTTGATCGAAGGCTTGCCCGCACCTAATGCGTTCCGAGGTGATAACCCCACGGCAACGATGGATCTGTTCAACACCGTCGCCGTTACCAATCGGGGTGTGTATATCCCGGAGTTCCTGTTCTCGCGTAGTTTGGGCGACATCCACTTGTTCGGAACATCAAGCCTTCGGTTTGATATTTCGCTGGATCTTGTCGCGTTTCTGGTCGTTCTGGGTGGCAGCATCTTTACCATGCGCAAAGTGTCCGCCTGGGCCGCCGCCACACAGGAATCAACCGGCGATCGTCCTAAGATCTGGCATATCCAGCTGGGCATTCTGTTCGTCCCGATGATCATCCTGATGACTGCACTGGGCTTACACCTTGGATACCCGGAATTGAAAGGATTCAATTTCAAAGGCGGCACGCATATGCGCAACTCTCTGATCGCGCTATGGCTGGCTTTGTCGCTATATACGGCGGCCTTCATCGCCGAGATCGTACGCGCCGGCATTCTGGCTATTTCCAAGGGTCAGACCGAAGCTGCGTCTGCGCTGGGCTTGCGTCCGGGTCGCACCATGCGGCTGGTTATCCTGCCTCAGGCGCTGCGGGTGATCATCCCGCCGATGATCTCGAACTATCTGAACCTGACCAAGAACTCGTCGCTGGCGATTGCGGTCGGATACATGGACATCACGGGGACCCTGGGTGGCATCACCATGAACCAGACCGGCCGCGAGCTGGAATGCGTTCTGCTGCTGATGCTGGTCTATCTGGCCATCTCGCTGAGTATTTCGGCGGTGATGAACTGGTACAACAACCGTGTCAAACTGGTGGAGCGGTAATATGAGTGATGTTTCATTTGTCCGCACGGAAATGTTGCCGGAACAAGCCCCGCCAGCGTCCGAAGTCGGAGCAATCGGGTGGATCAGGCACAATCTGTTCTCAGGCTGGTTTAACTCGATCCTGACGTTGGTTTCGCTTTACGCGATCTGGTACGTTTTGTCGGGCGTTCTGCCATGGATCTTTCAGTCTGTCTGGAACGCCAACTCGCTGAACGAATGCCGCGAGATCATGATCGCCACCTGGGGTTCAACCCATGGCCATGCCTGCTGGGCGGTGATCAATGACCGTTGGCTGCAGTTGCTGTTCGGGTTCTACCCGAGCCACCTGTACTGGCGTCCGATTGTATCGCTGATCCTGCTGTTGGTCGCATTGGCGCCGGTCCTGTACTCGGATCGTGTGCCGTCCAAGATGCTGATCGTCACGGCGATCTATCCGTTCCTGATGCCATTCCTGATGTGGGGCGGCACCATTTGGGGACCGATCGCGGCAGCGTTGGGGTTTGTTGTCGGCTGGGGTGCCTACACCCTTGTCAGCAAACAACTGAGCGGTCTGTTTGGCATGATTGCGGGTGTAGCAGCGTCGGTTATCTGGTGGCTGGTTCTGTCCAGCTATTTCGTCGGTGCCTTGGACTCGATCCTGCCAATCGGTATCGAAGCCGTCCAAAGCCGCCAGTTCGGTGGCTTCATGCTGGCGATCTTGCTGGGTGTCGTGGCCATTGGTGTCTCGTTGCCGATCGGAATCGTACTGGCGTTGGGCCGTCAGTCCGACCTGATGATCGTCAAGTACCTGTGCGTGGGCTTTATCGAGTTCATCCGCGGCGTGCCGCTGATCACGCTTTTGTTCGTGGCCTCGCTGCTGCTGAACCTGTTCCTGCCGCCGGGCACCAACTTTGACATCATCCTGCGGGTGATGATCATGATGACCCTGTTCTCAGCTGCCTATATGGCCGAGGTTATCCGGGGTGGTCTGGCTGCCCTGCCACGGGGTCAGTATGAAGGTGCCGACAGTCTCGGCCTGAACTACTGGCAAGCACAGCGACTGATCATCATGCCGCAAGCCCTGAAAATCTCAATTCCGGGCATCGTGAGCACATTCATCGGGATCTTCAAGGATACGACACTGGTGTCGATCATCGGATTGTTCGACGTGATCGGACTGGCATCTGCCATCCGCGCCGACACCGCCTGGAACGGCATCTACTGGGAACTGTTCGCGTTCATCGCGGCGCTGTTCTTTGTCGTCTGCTTCTCCATGTCCCGTTACTCCATGTATCTGGAGCGCAAGCTTCAGACTGGCCACCATTAAGGAGTTCAACATATGTCTGAACTTGCAATTGACCGTCAAATCGATCGCTCGAAGATGCAGGTGAGCGACGAGGTCGCCATCGAAATCAACAACATGAACAAGTGGTACGGATCTTTCCACGTGCTGCGCGACATCAATCTGACCGTCAATCAGGGCGAGCGGATCGTGATCGCGGGGCCTTCCGGTTCCGGGAAGTCCACATTGATCCGTTGTCTGAACGCGCTGGAGGAACACCAGCAGGGCACGATCATGGTGGATGGGACCGAGCTGTCGAATGACCTCAAGAACATCGACAAGATCCGGTCCGAGGTTGGCATGGTGTTCCAGCACTTCAACCTTTTCCCGCACCTGACCATTCTGGAAAATTGCACGCTGGCCCCGATCTGGGTGCGCAAGACGCCTAAGAAAGAGGCCGAAGAGCGCGCGATGCACTTCCTGGAAAAGGTGAAAATCCCTGAACAGGCGGATAAGTATCCCGGTCAGCTTTCAGGTGGTCAGCAGCAGCGTGTGGCGATTGCCCGCTCGCTGTGCATGATGCCGCGGATCATGTTGTTCGATGAACCGACATCGGCGTTGGACCCAGAGATGATCAAAGAGGTGCTCGACACCATGATCGAGCTGGCCGAGGAAGGCATGACCATGCTGTGCGTCACGCACGAGATGGGCTTTGCTCGTCAGGTCGCCAACCGCGTGATCTTTATGGATGCCGGTCAGATCGTGGAACAGAACGAACCGGAAGAGTTCTTCAACAACCCGCAGAGCGAGCGGACCAAGCTGTTCCTCAGCCAGATTCTGGGGCACTGAACCCGGTTACCAATTCAGGAAAAGGCGGGGCTTTGGCCTCGCCTTTTTCTATTCCAGCAACTCGCGAGGAATAACAAACCCCTGCACATCGCCGCTATGCCACCGGACGCCGGACCAATCCGCAATGTCAAAGCGGATCACAGCTGTTGCACAGGTTGGGTAGTCGTAGAACCGGGCGTGATCCGGCGGGTGCTTAACGATTTGGTTCGCAAAAGCGGCAATGCCGGGATTGTGGCCCAGCATTAAAACGGTTTGTTTCGTTGCGCCCGATAACTCAAGCAGCATATCTGCGGGGTCCGCATGATAAAGTGTTCGGTGAAAGCAAACGCTATCTGCCTGCAGGCCCATCCTCTCCCACGTCTCGCGGGTTCTGGCCGAGCTTGAGCTGAGAACTTCATCCGGCAGCCAATCGTTTTCACGCAGCCATGCACCAATTGCTGCAGCCGACCTGCGCCCGCGCTTGTTCAACGGGCGATCATGATCGGCAAGGGCCATACAGTCCCAACTGGATTTCGCGTGGCGCGTCAGGATCAGAGTGCGGGTCATGATGGGTGAAATGCTCTCATGTGATGCGCGGATTGTTCGGGATCACGCCCTGCACCCGAGCTGAGAGGACAGGACAGCCGCACAAGACAACCACCGGTCATGCAGGTTTGCCCTTCGTCGGTGGACAGATGGTCATGGCAGGTCGACACATCATAAAAGTCCCGACTGTTCAAAGCGCCCACTGGGCATGTCTGGGTGCAGGGGGCGGCGCAGGTGGTGCAGGGGGACGCGCCAGGAGGCGCGGGTATGGGAATTTCGTTGGTGAAATGCAGCGCGCCCCGGAATGAGATCATCATGCCGACCTCATCGTGCACCAAAGCGCCCACCGGGCTGCTGAACGTGCGTCCCGATTTCAATGCCCAGTCGATAAAGGGCGTATAGGGCGGGCCGCCAAACGGAAAATAAGCGGTGGCGGATAAATCCTGCGCCATTTGCCTCACCACACGCGACGACCAATGGTCAACCGGGTCACCACCTCGCCATTCAGGTGAGGATTTTAGGGCAGGCCAGAATGCCCACCCTGCACCCAGCAGGATCAGCGTGCCGCCTTCCAACTGCTTGGCGTCTGTAACGCGAGGGTGCAGCGCGCCCATGATGATCAGGCCAACGTCCTGTGCAGCCTTTTCGATATCAGCATAGCTATGCGCTGCAGGGTCAGAGGAGGGGGGATGGCGCTTGGTCATGTCTCCTCCGCTAAAGTTTCAGTCCGGCCGGATCAGCGACCCGGCGCCGTGTTCCGTATAAAGTTCAAGCAAGACGGCATTGGGCGCGCGTCCGTCAAGGATAACCACGGCACGGACCCCGCTGTGCAGCGCGTCCAGAGCCGTTTCGGTCTTGGGTATCATGCCGCCCGCAATGGTGCCGTCCAGCGTCATCTCGCGGATCTGACCCGCCTTTAGTTCGGTCACGACGTCCCCGGCGGCATTCTTAACGCCCGAGACATCGGTCAACAGTAGCAGTCGATCGGCCTTTAGCGCGGATGCAATAGCACCTGCGGCAGTATCTCCATTGACGTTGAAGGTTTCACCGTTCCGACCGGCACCCAGAGGGGCGATCACCGGGATTACGTCATGTGCAAACAGGTCGTGCAGAATTTTCGGGTTCATCTCTGCGGGACTTCCGACAAAACCCAGGGATTCATCGGTCTGATCACAAGTCATCAACTGCGCATCTTTGCCCGACAGACCCACGGCCGAGCCGCCCTGACCGTTGATCGCCTGAACGATGCGCTTGTTCACGAGGCCGGACAGCACCATCTCAACTACTTCAACAGTTGCTTTGTCGGTGACACGCTTGCCGTTCACGAATTCGGACTGGATATCCAGCTTATCCAGCATCGCGTTGATCATCGGACCGCCGCCGTGCACGACAACCGGGTTTACGCCCACCTGACGCATCAGGACGACATCTCGGGCGAAGCTTTCCATGGCTTCGTCACTGCCCATGGCGTGGCCGCCAAGTTTAATGACGACAATAGCGCCGTCATAGCGTTGCAGGTATGGCAGTGCGCTGTTCAGCGTTGCGGCGGTGGCGATCCAGTCCCGGTTCATGTCTCTTGTCTTCATGGCTGCAGTCCCTCTGGGAACCCGTGTTAGGGCCTTTGTACAGCTCTGCCAAGACCGGATCGCGCATAGGGCCGCACCGGTTGCCCGGATGCGGCTGTTTGTGTGTCAGGTTATCGCGCGTTTCATCGCCGGGATGTTGCTGATCAGCAGCAAATCGACGGCCAGTACGGTCAACAAGGTCAGGCCCACCAGCGGGAACGCCATCGCGGTGAACAACCCGATCAGGACAGCCCCTTTCCACAATGGCAGCTCTGCAGGCATCGGCGGTGCAGCCAGACGCCCAGCCCGCTGAGGCCGGCGTTTAATCCACATTGCAACGCCTGAGACGCAGACAAAGATGACCGACAGGCAGAACACCAGGTTCAGGACAAAGTTCCACATGCCCATCAGACCCATGTGAAACGGGATCCCAATGGCCATGGATTTTCCAATCAACGAGTAATCCTCATACCGGACATCTGCCAGAATCTTGCCGGTAAATTGGTCCACGTGGACAGTGCGGTCGTTCACCGGATCGGTCGAGTCGCTGCTCATGCTGTCGCGGTTCAGGGTCCAGACACCATCCTCGCCGCTGGGATAGGCCACACGAAACCGGCCTGTCATGTCCAAAGCGGTGCCAAGGGCCACAAGCGCGTCGATATCGACCGGCGTGCCTTGTGGGACGCCGCCGGTCCCGGCCTCGGACCCAGAGGCGGGCATGGGCGTTTGTTCCAACGCCCATGGGACGTCATTCTGGTGGCCGTGGTTCATGCTGGCGTGGATGTCATCGGACAGGGGGACATTGTCCCATTTTTTGGCCGGAAAGCTGCTCCATGGCTGAACGATCATACCGCCCCAGACGCCCGCCCAGGAGAGGCCCGAGATCAGGAAGACCACCAACAGCCCGGACATCCAGAACCCAATCACAGCGTGCAGCGACCGCCACAATGCGCGGCCGCGTGCGCGCAGATTGGGCACAAAAGCGGCCAAGGTGTTTCCACGCGGCCACCACATGTAAAGACCGGTAAAGACCAAAAGCAGGCTCAGCCCCGCTGCGATTTCAATAATGCGGTCTCCGGTCGTGCCAATCAGAAGGGTCGAGTGAATGTTGTCGGCCAGGTCATACCATCCGGCGCGACGATCCCAGACCTGCAGAACCTCTCCGGCATAAGGATCGACGGCGATAAGACGCTGACCTTCTTCGGTTTTGATGCGAAACACAGTGGCCAGATTATCAGCCTTCGGACCGATCCACTCGGCAACCGTGCCGGGCACCTCATCAAGGGCGATAAGGGCCTGTTGTGAGGCCGGCAACGCTTGCCCGTGGACATCCACGGCGATTTTTTCGCCGTCGCGACCGTCGAACTGAGTGATGAACATCATCATTAGTCCGGTTACTGCCAGAATGATCAGGAACGGGATGACGAAGATCCCGGCATAAAAGTGCCACCGCCAGGCGGCGAAATAGAATTTTTGCGCAGCAGTGTTCTGCGCCGGGGTATCCCCCAGGTTTTGGCTGTCCAGTGCCATTTTTGTTCTCCGGATTCGATTATTGCCCCGCGCAGCGCGTGCACGGGTTCAAAAGTGTTGAGCTGAATCAGGAAAAGAAGGGTGGCCCCCGCGCATCATAGCGGGCGTAGAACCCGGCACTGCGATGGGTGAAATCACGATGGATCCAGCGTGGCTGGATTTTCGCCGTAAAAGGGACGATCTCGCCGACTGACGGCAAGTGTGTATCCGCCGTTAGGCCCGCGAATGGGCACATTGCGCGCGAATCCGTGTCGTCGTGCCCAGGATCGCCGGGGTTCAGGTCAACCCATTGTTCGACTGTTCCATCGCCAGTACAGATCACCAGCAGCACTTTCCCATCGCTGTCCATCGCTGGCATCCAGCCCTGCGGGATCATGCCGGTCAGCACAACTGCCAGCAACGTAAGGATTGGGAAAATGCGGCCGATCCGGATCATTCCAGATGTGCGATGATCGAACGAAGGGTCGGAATACCGTCACCCTTTTCGGACGACGTCAGCACGATTTCCGGATATGCCGCCGGGTGCTTGGACAATGCGCCGCGTACCTGATCCAACACCTTCTGCCGGTCATTGGCCTTGACCTTGTCCGCCTTGGTCATCACGCATTGAAATGTAACAGCGCTGGAATCCAGCAGCTTCATGATCTCGGCATCGACCGGCTTCACCCCATGGCGCGAGTCAATCAGGACAAAGGCCCGTCGCAGGGTCTGGCGGCCGCTTAGATACTGTTTCAACAGCCGCTGCCATTTTTCAACGACCTTCACCGGGGCGTTGGCGTAGCCGTACCCGGGTAGGTCAACCAGATAAAGCTCGGGTCCTTGGGTGAAAAAGTTGATCTCTTGCGTGCGGCCAGGAGTGTTGGACGCGCGTGCCAGACCTTTGGTGCCGGTCAGCGCATTGATCAGGCTGGACTTGCCTACGTTTGAACGCCCGGCAAAGCAGACCTCAAGCCGGTCAGGGGTCGGCAGGCCATTCATTGCAACCACGCCTTTGACAAACTCGGATTGTCCTGCAAACAATTTGCGGCCGCGTTCCAGCGCGAACTTGTCCGGGTCTTCGACCAGTGGGAAGGGTAGGGTGCTCATAACGGATGAACCTTATCGCCAACTGAGATTGCGCCGCCTCGGACAACCTCGGCATAAACGCCGAAATCCTGATGGCCCCAGCTGTTCAATGTGCCCAGCATATCCGCATCGCGCACGCCGGTTTTGGGATTTGCCGTTGTCGCCAAACAGCGTCGGATGCGTTCTTTGACATGAAACACGGCCTCACCGATCTGTACTTCGCGATCCAGCCAGTCGAATTCTTCCCACAGGGGCAGGCCATCGAACCAGATGTTGCCACGCCAGCGCTGGATCGACAGATTGCTGCCAAGCTTTTGCTCGACCGCGCGGTGCGATGCCATGTTGCACAGGCTGATCGAGGGGTAGTCACTGTCAGTCATGCCGCGACCCGGCACTCGGATAATCCGGGCTGACGCCGCCCGATCCGTAGGCATCAACGGCTGGACCCAGTCCAAAAAGACCTGCTGTTCGCCATCCGGATTAAAAGTCAGATCCGGACGATCTGGATGTGTCAGAGTTATCGTGTCGCCGTTCAGCCGGGCCGAGATAGCCATCAGTTGCGGTGCTTTCGCCCCGCGACTGAAATTGGCGCAAGGCACCCATTGAGAGCCATCCGCCTTCGACGCCTCGTGCGCGACTGCCCAAACGCGATCCCCGGGCATGGTCTGCCCGGGGGTCACTGATACGGTCTGGAGGGCCTCGCGACCATGGCTTTTGATCGGATGCCGCCACATATGGGTTACTTCAGCATTCATTTGTCGTCCGTTTTGGGCGTCCGCTTGAAGCCGGATTTGATGTTGCCGAACACGTCAGGCTTATAGCCCTGACTGCGCATGATCAGGTATTGCTGCGTGAAGGTGATCGTGTTGTTCGCGATCCAGTAAACAACCAGTCCGCTGGCAAAGCTGCCCAACATGAACATGAACACCCAAGGCATCCAGGCAAAGATCATCGCCTGAGTCGGGTCAGTTGGTGCCGGGTTCAGCTTTTGCTGCAACCACATCGAGATCCCCAACAGCAACGGCAGGATGCCGATGAAGATCAGTGCCATGAAGGTATCTGGCTGCGGACCGGCAAAGGGCAGCAAACCAAACAGGTTCATGATCGAAGTCGGATCAGGTGCGCTGAGGTCCTGGAACGGGCCAAACCAGGGGGCCTGACGCAGTTCGATAGTGACGAAGATCACCTTATACAGCGAGAAGAAGATCGGGATCTGCATCAGGATCGGCAAACAGCCCGCGGCGGGGTTTACCTTTTCCTTCTTGTACAGCTCCATCATGCCCTGCTGCATCTTTTGGCGATCGTCGCCTGCGGCTTCTTTCATGGCCTCCATTTGCGGCTGAAGCTCTTTCATCTTCGCCATCGAGACATAGGATTTGTACGCCAGCGGGAACAGGATCGCCTTGATGATCAGCGTCAGGCCAATGATCGACCAACCCATGTTGCCGATCAGGGCGTTGATGTTGTGCAGTAGCCAGAAAATCGGCTTGGTCAGGAAGTAGAACCAGCCCCAG
This sequence comes from Ruegeria atlantica, assembly GCF_947495585.1. GTDB lineage: Bacteria > Pseudomonadota > Alphaproteobacteria > Rhodobacterales > Rhodobacteraceae > Ruegeria > Ruegeria atlantica_G. The sequence goes on from NZ_CANLZK010000016.1 coordinate 44,024, forward strand.
TCGATGCTGTCGACGAACTTCTGTACACCGTCAGCCTGATACTCGCGGATGGTTTCCCATTCTTTGGCACCCGCGAACAGTTGGGTGGTGACTTCTTCAGTTGCGCCGGGCGCGACAGTCAGCGTCGGCAGAACCGTTTCGGTCTGATAAATCTTGCGGCGGGCGTCATATTTAGCCGCAGCCTTGAATGCCGATCCCTCTGCAGGGATCAGAGTGGTCATCCAGTAGTGATCGGTAAAGCCGACCCAGCCACCTTCCTTGACCTGAAAGACTTCGGCTTGCGCACGCTCATTCGGGTCAATGTCAAAGTCGCGCACATCGCCATAGTCGATCTCGTCCAGAACGCCGTCAGCCATGACCATAACGCCTTCATGTAGGATGAAGAAGTTTTTCAGATCGGGCAGGTCGCCGTCTTCGCCAATGCCGTGACGGGCCAGGATGCCATATGGGGCCATGCCGACCTCGGCCTGGGTATTGTTCTCAACCGACTGGGTGACGGTGAACATGTAGTCCTGGTCAACCTCAATAGTGCGGCGGAAGGTCAGGCCCTTGCTGTTGTCCCATTTCAGAGTGACCGGGGTATCGACCCCCAGGGTTTCGCCGTCTTCGACGGTCCACAACGTATTAGGGCCGGGGACGTCAGCGCCGGCAACACCTGCGCCCGGTGCCCAACCGTACAAGGCATAGTAAGCCGATTCCGAACCAACGGGCGACAGCAGCTCGACAATGGGCGCGCCTTCTTCGATCGAAACTTTGTAATCTTTCAGGAACAGCTCATCGATACGACCGCCGGACAGGGACAGGCTGCCTTTCAGGCGCGGTGTTTCAATCTCGACCCGAGGTGCTTGGGCGTCGGGCTCGATCTCGGTGGCGTCTGCGGTTGCTTCACCAACTGTATTGGTGCCAGCAGCGCTTGGGGTCTGAACCTCTGTACCATCAGTCGCGCTGATCTCGGCAGATTCCGGTGCGGTCGTCGGCTCGGGCGGTGGAAACAGCACGAACCAAACCAGGATCACGAGAAAGCTGAGCGCGGTTGCGAGGATGAGGTTCTTGTTCTGATCGTCCATCGGGGACAGCCACCTTAAGCAGTGAAAGACACCCGCTGGGTTCAACAGAGTGCGGGCCCAAAGGTCAAGCGGAATCGCCCTGTAATTCATCACCGATTGGGGTTCTGTGGCGTTAATTCGCGCCTAAGGACGTGCCTGACGCCCGATTTTTGGCATTCCGTTGAGTTTGTTTTGATGTGCGGCCATCCAGTCCAACGTCTTTTCAAAGGGCATGGGCTTTCCAATTCCAAACCCCTGCACGTGATCGCAGCCCAGTTGCGCCATCAAGGCATGCTCGCCTTGTGTTTCGACCCCCTCGGCCAGGGTTTCGACATTCAGTCGCTCCGCCATAGTCAAAATCGCGCTGACCAACTGCTGCTGGCTTGCGTCCCGATCCGCCTTTGCCACGAAGGACCGATCGATTTTAATGCGTGAGACGTCAAAGCGCTTGATCGACGCTATGGAGGCGTGGCCGGTGCCGAAATCATCGAGGTCAATGCAGCAGCCGAGCTTGGACATACTTATTACGTTGCGGGTGATAACGTCATCGGGCCGCCTGGAAAACACTGTTTCAAGAATCTCGACGGTCAATCTGTCGGGCGTCAGGTCATTTTGATCCAGCTCCCATTTCAGACGGTCGATCAACGCCGGGTCGCGCAGCTCTTCTGATGAGAAATTCACGCCAATCCGAGGCACGACGACACCGGCACGGTTCCACTGGTGCATGGCGGCGAAAGCGTGATGGCGCATCACCTGACCCAAGCGTTCCATAAGATCGGCTTGTTCTGCAAAAGGCAGGAAAACCGGCGGTCCCAGCACGCCTTTCTGTGGGTGTTCCCAACGGGCAAGCGCCTCGAACCCGGTAACATGGCCGGTGTCGGTGGAAATCTGTGGCTGAAACCATGGGCGAATTTCGCCACTATCCAAGGCCGCAATAAACTCATTGCGCAGGTTGGCACGCACGCGTGCCCGCCGCTGCGTTTCAGATGAAAAGGCGCGGATGGTTGCAGGACCGTTCCTTTGTGCTTCGGCCAAGGCCGCGTTGGCGGCATCGATCCACTCGGCAAAGGTGATGTCGGGCAAAGTGGATTGCAGACAAAACCCGATTGAACATGACATGTAAACGCTGGTGCCATTTAGCATGATTGGCTCATCGACGGCGGCCTGAATGCGCCCCGACATCTGAATGCAGGCCTCCAGATCCAGATTCTGCGCGGCGTGCAGGCCGATTGCGATCTTGCCCTGGTCCAGCCCAGTGGCAATGTCATGTGAGCGTATGGCCGAAAGTACCCGGCTGCGGAATTGGTCAGCCATTACGTTCCCGGCCGCATTTCCGTGCAGATCAAGACATTCAGAAAACCCGTCCAATTCAACAATCATACAGGAGGCTTCGTGGCCAGTGCGCTGATTTTCCGCAAACAGCGATTCCATCTGGGCCGCAAACCTGTCGAGAGGAAGGAGGCCGTTACCGTCTTTTTCCCGATTGCTGGCCTTGTGCGCGGTCGATACCGCGGCGACCACAAGCGGCAGGGTAAGTGCCACGACAACCAATGCCCGCTCACCACCAATCCAATACGCGGCCAGACTGATCGCAGGCGCGAAGGCCAAGGTGGGCGGGCCGCTTAGCACCATGGCAAGAGAGTCAAAAATTCTGCTGACTGAGATATGTTTCCACATCGGATCTTCGGGCCTCTACCTTGCGTTTGAAACGCTCAGGTCGACCCTAGGAAACCAATCTGAGTCACTCGTTAACGGAGCTGAGGAATTTCGTCCGAATTTTCGTCATTTTCATTCGGTTTGAGCGCAAGATTTTGAAAATCAAACAATTTTGGGTCCAAAAGATGCGACGGACGCGCGTTTGTCAGGGCCCGGAACATCACTTGACGGCGTCCGGGGCTGTTCTTTTCCCACTGATTCAAAATCTGTTTGACCTGCTGACGTTGCAACCCATCCTGACTGCCGCAGAGGTCACAGGGGATGATCGGATAGTTCATCGAGGTCGCGAATTTCTCGCAATCGGCCTCAGCCACATGGGCGAGGGGGCGGAAGACGAACAAATCGCCTTCTTCGTTCACCAGCTTGGGCGGCATGGTGGCCAAACGCCCGCCATGGAACAGATTCATGAAGAACGTCTCAAGGATATCGTCGCGGTGATGGCCCAGTACGACGGCCGAGCATCCTTCTTCCCGCGCGATGCGGTACAGGTTGCCTCGGCGCAGGCGCGAACACAGGGCGCAATAGGTACGGCCTTGTGGAACTTTATCCATGACGATGGAATAGGTGTCCTGATATTCGATGCGATGCGGAACGCCCATGCGTTCCAGAAACTCAGGCAGGACGGTGGCCGGAAATCCGGGCTGACCCTGATCCAGATTACAGGCCAACAGATCAACCGGCAGCAGACCGCGCCATTTCAGCTCATAGAGAACCGCCAACAGGGTATAGCTGTCTTTGCCGCCTGAGAGGCACACCAGCCAGCGAGGCGGTTTGCCGTCTTTGTCATGTGCGGAAGAGTTCACCATCCCGTACTGCTCAATGGCCTCACGGGTCTGGCGCACGATGCGTTTGCGTAGCTTTTTGAACTCGGTGGTCGAGGGCGCGCCAGCAAAGAGCGGGTGGATATCGTCAGCTTCGTCAAACATGCGCAGCCCCTACAGCAGTTGAGGCAACCGGGCAAGTGGCCGGGTCAGCCCAGTCGGGCAAGCAGGGCGTCCGTGTCCAGCCCGGATACTGATCCGTGAATGCGACCGCTGTTGCCCAAAAGCCTTGTGGCGATGAACCCGTCTGCAACGGCCGCGGGTGCGCGACGCAATAGCTGAGCGGCTGTCAGCAGCAATGCAGTACGTTCGGCAAACCAACGGGCTTCACTCTCAGGCGGCAGCCCGGGCCACCGATCACGATGCGCCTTGAGCGCGGCGTCATAGCCGTGGTCGACACCCGTTGCTATATCCAGTTCGGCCTGCAGGACCTGAGCGGCCAGCGGGTCGCGAGCCAGGCTGCGCAGAATGTCGAGACAGATCACATTGCCCGACCCCTCCCAAATACCGTTCAGCGGGGCTTCGCGATACAGCAGGGGCAGGGGCGTGTCTTCGACATAGCCCATGCCACCCAGCACCTCCATTGCCTCAACGACTACGGCCGGGCACCGCTTGTTATTCAGGAACTTGGCCAGTGCGACACCGATACGGGCAAAGGCCTTGTCTTCGGGTGACTGGCCGTCGAAGGCCTGCGCGACGCGCATCCCAAGCGTCAACGCGCCCTCCCAGTCCAACACGAGATCCGCCAGAACAGCACGCATCAGAGGTTGGTCGATCAACCGGCGCTGAAAAGCGCTGCGCTGGGCGACCCAATGATGCGCTTCGCTGAGGGCTGCGCGCATCAGGCCCGCTGGGGCCACGGCTGTATCCAGCCGGGTGTGATGGACCATCTCGATAATTGTCCGAACACCTGCGCCTTCGTCGCCTAATTGGTAAGCCAGTGCATCGTGATATTCGATTTCGGACGAGGCGTTGGATTTGTTCCCCAGCTTGTCTTTTAGTCGCATCAGGTGAATGGCGTTGCGTTCACCGTCCAGCCAGCGTGGGACGAGAAAACAGGTCAGCCCGCCCGGCGCTTGCGCTAGGGTCAGAAATCCGTCCGACATCGGGGCCGAGCAGAACCATTTATGCCCGCGCAGGCGCCAATGCTCTCCGTCCTGGCTGGCAACAGTGGTATTGGCGCGCACGTCCGAGCCGCCCTGCTTTTCGGTCATTGCCATGCCCAATGTGGCGCTGGCCTTTTGTTCAATCGGTTTCTTCGCCGGATCATATCTGCGCGCCATGAGCTTAGGTCGCCACACGGAGGCGATCTGTTCATTGGCCCCAAGGGCCGGGATCGCCGCATATGTCATTGTCAATGGGCAGCAATGGCCGGGCTCAACCTGGCTGGCCATATATATCATCGCGGCGTGGGTCGCGTGGCCGCCGGGCTGACCGTCCCAGGCCAAGGCCGCATAGCCAGCAGATTGGCTGATCTGCATCATCTCATGATAGGCGGGATGAAATCGTACCTCGTCCAAACGCCTGCCGCCCTGATCGAACAATCGCAATTCGGGGAGGTGCCGATAGGCCTCACGCCCCAGCTCGCGGGTTTCCGTCTGTCCCAACGTTTCCCCGTAAGCCGCCAGAGGCGCTTCGCGCCCGCCCGTGAAATGCACGGCGTTTCGCAGGACGGGATCTGCAGACCAAAGGTTAGAATCCCCGCGCACAGGCGGCTGATTCAATACGTCATGTGTCGGCAGGGAATGGCGGGCGTCGGATGTCATCTGAACCTCGGACAGTACGAGTTCAAGTGTTCAGCGCATGTCCGAATGGGTCAAGTCTGACGGAGGGTCATAAAGATCAGATGTCATCTTCCTTGCGGCTTGGCACGGGGTCGTACCCATCGCCGCCCCAGGGATGGCATCGGCCAATCCGCCGTGCCGCCAGCCAGCTTCCCTTGATGGCCCCATGCTTTGCCAATGCTTCCAGCGCATAGGCCGAGCAGGTGGGCTGGTATCGGCAATTGAAGCCAACCCAGGGACTGAAGACCAGCCGATAGGCCCTGACAGGCAGAGCCACGATATGAGAGAAGAGGGTCATTTCCGCCCGCTGTGCACTTTGCGAAGCGCATAACGCAGATCGTCCAGAAGCGCCTCATATGGTCGAGCGGCTGTGGTTTCGGCCCGACCAATCAGGACGTAATCCCACCCGTCAAGGCCATTGACGGGCAGAACAGCCCGCGCGGCCTCGCGCAACCTGCGCTTGGCGCGGTTGCGGGCAACGGCATTGCCGACTTTCTTGGAGCAGGTAAAACCAACCCGAATTCCAGCTGCTTCATCCGGGGTACGTTTGCGAGCCTGCACCATCATCGAGGATGTGCCCTGCCTGCGGGCACGCGCTGCCTTAAGGAAATCAGATCGTTTCCTGAGAACGGTCAAAGTTTCAGGCGCGCAAACGGACGCCGCCGGGGGCGTTTCCCCGGGCTGGTTCTTACCATCCACGAGGGGCCTCCGGCGGCGTCATGTTCATAACCTGATCGGTGAGCGGTTTACGCGCTCAGCGACTTGCGGCCGCGTGCGCGGCGCGAGTTCAGGATTTTGCGGCCGGCCTTAGTGGCCATGCGCGCGCGGAAACCGTGGCGGCGTTTGCGAACCAGGTTCGAAGGCTGATAGGTGCGTTTCATCGCTCCGTCTCCAATCTATGCGGTCGGGTGCAGCGCGGATTCGCCTGCCCGTGGTGTTCGAAGCCCGTCCTCTACTGGGTAGTGGGGGGTAAGTCAAACCCCTAGGTGGGGGTTTTCGCGGCTTTTGCAACAATTCTGTAATCGGGTCGGGCAAAAGGTTTCAAAACAGCGGGATTATCGCCCCAAACCCTCACATTCCCTACCAAAAACATCAAGGCAGCGTGAGCCCCCTGTTGCGAGGGCCGCAAGCAGCGCATGTTGGGGTCAGAATGAAACGTAACAAACCGGACAGCCTTATGAGCGAAACGACTCAGGCACCGCGCAATGGGTTGGCGCGGCATATTCCATTGCTGGTGATTCTCGCCGTCGCTGCGGTGGGATTCTTCACACTGGGCGACTACCTGACTTTTGAGACCCTGCGCGACAATCGTGAGGCGCTATTGGCCTGGCGCGACGCCAACTACTGGGCGATGGCGGCAGCTTTCGTTGGCATTTACATTGTCATCGTCGCGTTTTCGCTGCCGGGTGCCGCAGTGGCGTCAATGACCGGCGGGTTTCTTTTTGGCCTGTTCGCCGGAACCGTGTTCAACGTGTTTGCGGCAACCATCGGAGCCTCTGCAATCTTTCTGGCGGCACGCTGGGGGTTGGGCGAATCCCTGACCAAACGGCTTGAGTCCTCGGAAGGGACGATCAAGAAGCTGAAGGACGGGCTACGCGAGAATGAGATCTCGGTGCTGTTTCTATTGCGTCTTGTTCCCGTTGTGCCGTTCTTTGTGGCCAATCTTGTGCCTGCGCTGGTTGGCGTGAGGTTCCGCAATTTCCTGATCACCACCGCGCTGGGCATTATCCCTGGCGGAATCGTCTACACCTGGATCGGTGTCGGGCTGGGTGGTGTGTTCGATCGGGGTGAAACACCTGATGTATCGCTGTTATGGGAACCATTTGTGATTGGCCCGATCATCGGCTTGTGTGTGCTGGCCACGCTGCCAATTGTCATCAAATCCCTGCGTGGCCGAAAGGACCGCTGAAATCATGCAAGAATTGAAAACCGACATCCTGGTGATTGGCGCCGGGTCCGGGGGGCTGTCAGTCGCTGCTGGCGCCAGCCAGATGGGTGCCGATGTGATTCTGCTGGAAGGTCACAAGATGGGTGGCGATTGCCTCAACTTCGGCTGTGTCCCGTCCAAGGCCCTTATTGCAAGCGGCAAGGCCGCTTACGGTCAGGCACATTCTACCGCGCTGGGCGTGGCTGACGTGGTTCCCCAGGTCGACTACGCCGCCGCCAAGGACCACGTTCACGATGTTATCGCTCAGATCGAGCCGATGGACAGTCAGGAACGGTTTGAAGGTTTCGGCGTAAATGTGATCCGGGAATTCGGCAGCTTCGTCTCTCCGACACAGGTGCAGGCGGGCGACAACATGATCACCGCACGGCGCATAGTGATCGCAACGGGCTCTTCGCCTTTGGTGCCTCCGATTCCGGGATTGGATCAGGTGCCATTCTATACCAACGAGACGATCTTTGACCTGCGCGACAAGCCTGAACATCTTTTGATTATTGGTGGCGGACCGATCGGGATGGAGATGGCGCAAGCGCATGTCCGACTGGGCAGTAAGGCCACGGTTGTCGAAGGCCTGAAGGCGCTGGGCAAGGATGACCCCGAGGCCGCCGCGGTCGTTCTGGACAGCTTGCGCGCCGAAGGTGTGGTTATTCATGAGCAGGCTATGGTCGCCCAGATTCGCGACAACAAAGGGGCCATAGAAATTGTGACCGAGGCGGGTGAGATCTATTCGGGGTCTCATTTATTGTTGGCCGCCGGGCGTAAGGCCAACACAGACCGTTTGAACTTAAAGGCTGCCGGGATTGAACCAACCCGCAACGGGATCAAGGTCGATGACGCGCTGCGCACGACGAATCGCAGAGTTTACGCCATTGGCGACGTCGCTGGTGGTCTGCAATTCACTCATGTCGCTGGATATCACGCAGGGATCATCATCCGTTCTGCGTTGTTTGGCCTGCCCTCGAAGGCAAAAGCCGCACATATCCCTTGGGCGACCTACACCGACCCGGAATTGGCGCAGGTGGGCCTGACCGAGGCTCAGGCCCGTGAACAACATGGTGACAAGGTCGAAATCGCGCGCTTTGACTATCATCATAACGACCGGGCAATCTCTGAGCGGAAAACCAAAGGGTTCATTAAGGTCATGGTCGTAAAGGGTCGGCCTGTGGGGGCCACAATCGTAGGGCATCAGGCCGGAGAGCTGATCAACTTGTGGTCGCTTGCGTTGGCCAATAACCTGAAGATGGGTCAGATTGCTGCGATGGTTTCGCCCTATCCGACGATCGGAGAGCTTAACAAACGGGTGGCGGGTGCCTATTTCTCGCCAAGGCTGTTTGAGAATCAGATGGTTAAACAAGTGGTCAGGTTCGTCCAGCGCTGGATGCCCTAACCAAGAAGGGAGAGCAGATTGAATTCGCTGTCGGGCCGATTTCTGATCCTGACGACGGTCTTCGTGATGTTGGCCGAGATTTTGATCTTTGTTCCTTCAATCGCGCGCTTTCGCGAAGACTTCCTGCTGAACCGGCTTGAGCGCGCACAGATCGCGTCCTTGGCGCTGCTGGCTGACGATATGCTGGCCGAAGACCTTGAGGCCGAATTGCTGGCCAACGCGGGTGTCTATAACGTCGTGCTGCGTCGCGATGAGGTGCGCCAGCTTATGCTGTCATCGCCCATCCCGGAACAGATCACCAAGACCTACGATCTGCGCGACGCAGGGCCCTGGGTGTTGATCCGCGACGCGCTGGCGCGACTGTTCACTACTGAGAACGAAGTCATCCGCGTTATTGGCGAACCCGTCAAAGGGGCAGGTCTGCTGATTGAAGTCACCATAGACAGCATGCCGCTGCGAATGGCGATGACAGATTATGGCCTGCGCATTCTGGGGCTGTCCTTCGTAATTTCCATCATCACCGCGTTCTTTTTGTTTTTGGCTGTGCGCGTCGTTTTGGTGAAACCGATCAAAAGTGTTGTTGGTTATATGCAGCGCTATGCAGAGGCGCCCGAAGACGCACGAGGAATCATCTCGCCCAATTCCAAAGTGACCGAACTTCGCGAGGCCGAGGAAGCATTGCAGCAATTGCAGACCGAGCTGACGCAGGCCTTGAAGCAACGCGAACGGCTGGCGCAACTGGGCGGAGCGGTGGCCAAGGTCAGCCACGACTTGCGGAACATATTGACTTCGGCACAGCTCTTTACCGACCGGATTGAGACCAGCGATGATCCCTTGGTGCGGCGTATGGCGCCCAAGCTGGTGAACTCGATCACACGTGCGGTGTCGTTATGCGAAAGCACACTGGCCTTCGGACGCGCAGAAGAACCTGCGCCGACACTGACCATGGTGCACATGCATGATGTTGCCTCCGATGTTGTTGCCAGCGAACAGCTGGCTGTTGCGGATGCCTGCGTCGAGATCGTGAACGACGTGCCCAAAGACCTTGTGGCCCGGGCAGACCCAGAGCAGATATTCCGTGTCATGATGAACCTTGTGCGCAATGCGCGTCAGGCCTTGGTGGCATCCGGGAAGCCGGGAAACATCACGATCGCCGGCTGCGTGTATAAAGACGACTGGTGCGTCGAGATCAGGGATAACGGCCCCGGATTACCGCCCAAAGCACGTGAGAACCTGTTCACTCCATTTCAGGGCGGGGTGCGAAAGGGAGGCTCTGGGCTGGGGCTTGCCATCTCGCAGGAGCTGGTACGTGGGCATGGCGGAGACCTGATACTGGCGCATACCGGGCCCGAGGGGACAACCTTTGAAATCAGGCTTCCGCGGGGCGATGGGACTTTTTGAAAACTTTTTGAAGAATCGACTTGCGTGTCTCGAACACCGGGTCTAAATACCGCCTCACCAACGCGGACCGATAGCTCAGCTGGATAGAGTACTTGACTACGAATCAAGGGGTCGGGGGTTCGAATCCTCCTCGGTCCGCCATTGGTATCTTGTTGAACGTCACACGAACCTGACCCAACCGTCACAGTTGGACCAGAAATGCAGTGAACGTTCGACATCAGAAGGCGCCCCCAACGTTGAACATCATTTGAATTTGACCTTTGCGTCATCAACTAACGCGCCGCCCCCATTTTTTTGCTCCCGCAGGCAGTTTGGTTTGTTCTGACTTCCCTTTCGGAAAATCAGAGCTGATTTGTAGGTCAAACAGCGAAGCTGCCTGTTCCTGCTAATCTGCCACGTGGCGAACGCGGGAGGGGGCGAGGCAACGCTATTCGACAGGGGTGGTGCGGCCCGCAGGCAAAGCCGAGGACACGGCCCTGTCTAAAAGGGTTGCCCGAGGGGGAGGGCCGCGCCCTCACCCTGACGGCTAGTGGCGTTTGGCTTGCCCAAATCCGCTGGCCCACCAAAGGAAGGTGATGGGAAAGAGAGCTTGCCGCTATTGCGATTGAACCCTTCTGTCAAACTTCAAAAAGTAATAGGGCCACCAAACTGCCATTCGCTGCAAGTGCGATACTGGTAGTCACTAACGGTAGACACACGCCGTGATCCGGCACCAATAGTCTCTCTTTTTGTGGCAGATGGATTTATGATTGAAGGATGTAGTTTCCAATTTTGAGGACACTATTCCCACTTCTTTGTCGCAATGAGGGCATTATCGGAAATCCTTTGGACTTCTTCAGCACAGCCCGCAAAACCCGGAAACAGCGAACTTGGGTGAACGTCCGATCTAAACAACAGTTGATACAGAGAAAGCACTTTGGAGTAATCGAGCGTATGACATGACAAAGCGTCTGTCGGAAATGGATCCCCATCTCGCATCACTGTTTCTTGGACAAGCTTGCAGTTTGAATATACTGCACTCTTGAGATCATAGTGTTCTGGCATAAAGCGGCCATCGGTAGGTCTTGTATGAGGCAACATTGGCCGGTGGCGTGTAAAACAACCTTTTTGTGCGACGATGTTGGCATTGCTCTGCGTGGGTGGGCTGATGAGGGTAATTTCGAAGGGTTCGTGTTGGGCATCGTAGTGCAAATCTGCTTGGCCTCTTGCAGCCTTTGAGATCGTTCCGCACACCGTGTGATTTAGCACCCAAACTGCCAATCTCTTCCTTCCCTCCTTCTGGTAGATGCTATTGTCTCCTGGAGGCGAAGGGTTGTTTCGTACAAAGCCCTTCATATGCTCAATTGCACCAGAAACCGCAAAGTTCATTGCAATCAATGGGGAACGCGACCAGTCTAGTAAGGGCGTCTTGAAGCCGTAGTGCTGCGCGATGGCCAAAAGCTCTAACAATTCATCGTCAAGCCAGCTCGTTATTTTGTCCGGTGATGGAAACTGGTTATCTGGGAAGTGCCTAGTACCCATAAGAGCTTGATGTATTTCGGACGGCAGCCGCGGAAGGGGTAGGCCTTGGTCATTCGCTAACAAATAAAACTGGCCTAAACGGAGAAACAGCAACATCGGTTTCGGTATACCCAACCCTGAAAACAACCACTGTTCCGCTTCTGGTCTGTCTAAGCTTGGAGTAAGGTCATATTCGCTCTTACCAAGTCCGCGATAGATGAGTAGATCGTGTTTTCGTCTTTCTGGGAACGCAGTTTGCTGCAGTGAATCAAAGAAACTCTTTGCAGATGTGTGGTGCGTCGTTTCGAAATACGAAGCAGCCGCGGTTTGAAGGCTTTTCCCGTCGATCAAATCTCGTTCCTTTAAAATAGAACCCCTTGTCATTTTCCACTTGGAGCTGTGCATCCAGAATGTACCGTTCGCGACGTGCTGCACAAGCGAAAGATCGAAGTGTGATCAACGGCAGCTAAGGGCTCATACTACCCGTCTACCCATACTGCAGAGAATGTCGGCAGTGAGCCCAAAGTTACCAGGTGCTGCAGTCCGCGCTAACGAAAGTAATGCGCGGAAAGCCGACTTTGCAAAGTTGCCGTTCAAAGTCTCGCTTGCCCGATCTGACCGTCCCAGATGGTCGGAGGCTCTTCTTGGAAGTGCGGCACTTTAGATTGTTGGCCTAATTGAAGCAAATTTAGGTACAGAGCATTGTTGGGCTACGTCGGCCAACGTAAACGCCAGGGAATAAGGGCAATACGAAATCCAAATATCCAGATGACAATTGACGAACTTTTGGTCGATTAATCTCATTGTTTGAGCAAAACCTACCCAGCGAGCTTCAGCGCTGCTTTCGTTTGACCGAGATAATGCATCCGGAATGCTTCGGGTGCCGTGCTGGTACATCACGAGCCATCGCATCCACATTTCCAAGGTGTCGTAGTGCCCCGCTGTTCAGCAACACGCCGCGCCCGGCATCATACCGACGTTGCCCAAATCCGCTGGCAACGCATTCCCAGTCTTCCTTGGCCGCCGCGTTGCGGAACCTCGGCAGGTCGTGCGGGTCATGCCGCCCAGGTGTTGCTGCGACGTGATCGTGTTTCTTCGCATTGCTTTGGTGGGTTAAATGGTGGGTCACTTGTGTTGTGCCAGGTTGTTGGACAGTACCGGTTGTCGGCCTCGGCTTTGGACGCATGATTGTCACGACGCCTTGTGGTTTCGGATGTCCTGGGACGGCCACGTGAGTTGCCGTAGGTTTTGGTGTCAACTGTGGAACCTGGCCAGGAACCGCTGTGGGAACCTGATTGGGGGTTGCTGTTGGGACAAGCGGTGGCGTCGCCGTAGTACCGCTGGGTTGCGGAACACGGCCGGGCACTGCGACCGGAATCTGGTTTGGTGTTGCAGTCGGGACGAGCGGTGGCACAGCAGTTTGACCGGTGGGCTGAGGCGGGACCTGACCAGGAACTGCGACTGGTATTTGGTTTGGTGTCGCGGTGGGCACAAGTGGCGGCACCGCTGTTGGGCCGGTAGGTTGAGGCGGAACCTGGCCAGGGATAGCTATCGGAACTTGATTGGGAGTTGCAGTCGGAACTTGCGGCGGCACCGCGGTAGGCCCGGTAGCCAATGGCGGAACCTGATTTGGAACGGCTGTCGGAACCCGGTTTGGAGTCGCATTTGGAGTCAAAGGCGGAGCTAGGGTCGGCGCTACTACCGGCGTGGGAACCTGACCGGGAACCGCTATTGGTGTCGCGATAGGAACCTGACCGGGAATTGCGTTCGGAACCGCGCCCGGCGCAAGGACTGGAACAGTAACGGATGTGGGCGTTTGCTGCGTTCCCTTAGGCGGCAACTGATTTGCTACCGGCTGAGTTGGGCCGGTAATTTGATTCCCTGTTCCTTGCCCACCGGCCTGCCCGCATCCTTGGCTTGACTGGTGAGGATTCCCCACGCCACGGCACCACCCGTAGTGATTTCCGCCGGCAAAGACCTGAGTAGCGGCCAGTTCTGCAATTAGACAAGTTGCGGTAAGTACAGCAATTCGGTTCAGTTTCATAACATCCTCACCAACTTGTTGTCAGAGCAAGATACGCGCCAGGATCGCCTGAGTCGGTCAACGGACCGTCTCTCAAAGGGACACCTACATATCCGGACAGGAATAGATTTTGCTTAAACTCAATGTCCAACCCAAGACCTGTCGATGCCAGTGTAGCATTGTCAACTTCAAAACTCGCAGGGTCATTGTTCGAGATGTAACCCACGTCGAAAAAGGCAAAGGGCGTTAAGCGATGTATGCTCTGGGAACTGGGGAAGTAGGAATGAGACACTTCGAAAATCGCGGAAATCCCGGAATCACCATCCACTTCGTCAAAACGATATCCGCGCAAAGCATAACGATCACCAAGGAAGTACTCTTCGACAGAGGGCAGCCGGTCTGTTGTGTACTGCCCCCAAATCTCGGTGCGCCAAGCTGTGTTGGGCGACAAGCCCGTTAGTGGGCTTTCGTATCCGATGCCGCCTCGTAGATGCCAGAACGAAGAGTCCCCGTCGTCAAAATTCGCGTCTGTCGTGTCGTTGTCATTGTCACCAAAAGATAAGGTTAGCCCCGCTTCCAGAGCTTGTCCCTTTGGATAGTTTTGCCCGTAAAGATATGTAAGGCCAACGACACTCGCGTCACTGGATAGTGGTACGCCACCACTGACTGAATCCGCTTTTGAAAGGCGATAGTCCAGCAGAAGATATCCATAACGGGCCACATCTCGGATCACGGGGTAACCCATCGCGACTGTGAAGTTCTCGCCGTCAATATCTGTTCTCGCAAAGTCCCCTGAGAGGTCACGTTTTGCGTTTATGTTCCCGTAGAAGATCTCACCGTACAGACCATTGCTGTTCAGCGGCGTGCGATAGGTAAGAGCGCCCCATAAAGAGTGCTCATCGTCCTTGTCCCAATTGTAGTTGCCTGATCCCTCAAATCGCAGCAAATCCCCGACGGTCAGCGTTGAATAAAACTCTTGCACGACATAGAAGCTGAGCGCTTCTCCAAGCTCACGCGGAGGGTTGTCGAGTGTCGCACTCCCGGCTTGTTTGCGCAGAGGCTCTCCCAATACTCTCAGCCGAGCACCAGCCTGATCCGGGTAATCAAGTTCGGTCGACAACTCCAAGTCAGGTATGTCCTCGGCTAGCATAACCGCCCGCTCAAATCGTTTCAGCGTTATGGGATAGGAGGTGGTGAGGGGCTGAAAAATCTTCTCTAGGGTTTGGAACGTACGAATATCTACGCCTTCAATTTCGATGGTTTGAATGCGCCCTTCATCAACAATTATGCTCTGCCCATCGGGGCCGGGCCAGGCCTCAGCCAAGAAGTAACCGTCTTCTCGGTAGATCTGCGTGATCGTTGATGCGACATCCACCGCTGTAATGCGCCCTGACCGATCAAAGGCCAACTGACCGGCAAAAGTTAGCAGCTCGTCCGCATCATACACCGTTACGCCGCTGACAGAGTGCTGTGATGCTATGTCCCAGGTTTGTGCAATACTGTATTTTGGAACCGAAACAATGGCCACAAAAGTGCAAATAATCGCAAGTACAACCGAGTTGGTTACAGGCATTTTCTACAACCTTTGCGTGATTGAGAATGTTAAAACCCAATCCTATTACGAGGTTCGAATGTCTGAGCTTGCCGATATTCGAGTTTGATCACGACTGGTGCTTTCGAGATACACAGCGAACAGGTTACAATGCTCCTTCGTCACCCAGGAACTCGATACCAGCTGTCGTGCCATCACTGTAAGCAATGCAGTTCCAAGGAGCGCGATCCTCGCCAACGCCGACTGTGACCTGTGTTCCCGCCTCGCTAAACGCGGATGAGAGCACCACGACTTGTGAATTGTTCGTTGTGCTGGCTACATCTCGCAAACACGCTTGCTGAGCCGGCGTGAGTTCGGCGGACGCGCTTGATGTACTCGTATCGTCGCAGGCCGCAAGCAGTGCGAAACAAGTTGCGCCCGCAATCATCACCATCTTGTTGGTCATTTTCTTCTCCCTCTGGTTCCCTAAAAATTATGTGAAATTGGATCTACTTGTTTGAAGCTCTCGCGTCTGGGCAGCCAAATAAAACATACCTCGATCCTGTGACTGCCTTTCCTAAAACTTGCCGCGGGGGGCTTGGTCGGTGAAACGACATTTCGTTCACTACTAGGGTCGCCAATAACGCGTGATGGTCGAATGATGTCGATGGTAAG
The DNA here is from genome assembly GCF_947495585.1 of Ruegeria atlantica. Lineage (GTDB taxonomy): Bacteria > Pseudomonadota > Alphaproteobacteria > Rhodobacterales > Rhodobacteraceae > Ruegeria > Ruegeria atlantica_G. Next base: position 59,853 of record NZ_CANLZK010000016.1, read on the forward strand.
AGCTAGAGCTAGCTTTGGAGAGAGGGCGAGTACGTTAAGTCTGGGCATCGCGTCCTCCCAAGGCTCAATCAGTGTAAAGTGCCTTCCGACCGCCAGCACTCACTCTAGCAGTCGGAAGGGCCCGACACATCGGGCGACAGCGACAACAACGGAGGTAAAATAAAGCTGTGTCGAATTCGCATGTTTGAATCTAATTTTTAAAAAATCAACATTTTTTCCGCGCGTAAACTTCTTTACGCTCTCGTACGACTGGCTTCTGCTTTCAAACAAAAAAGTAAGTGGGAGCTGCGAGTGTGTTCCCCTGAGCGGCGAAGCGATTTGAGGCCGCACAGAAACAATGAAGGGATTGAAAGATGGGATTTGGTGAAGCCGTTAAGACGTGTTTCTCGAAATACTTCCAGTTCTCCGGTCGGGCCATGCGCTCAGAATACTGGTGGTTCTTCTTGTTTGTGGTTCTCGTGAGTGCTGTTTTAGCTGTGCTGGATACGATCATATTCGGGACCGACCCCGAAACAGGGCAAGGATCTCGGGTTCTGTCCTCTGTTTTCCAACTGGCCGTTATCATACCTATGCTGGCCGCCGGTTGGCGGCGGCTGCATGATACGGGACGACCTGGCTGGTACTTGCTGCTGCCGATGGCGCTCAGCATTACAACGCTTTTTGTTATGCTGGGTGGGGTAGCGTTCTTTTCGGTATTGGAGCAAGGGACGGAAAACCCCGATGCATTGCGAGGACCGGCGGCCGTCCTGGGCGTAACCGGTATTGTTGTTGTCTCAATTCTTCAATTGGTTCTGTCCATCCTTATGATCTGGTGGCTGACGCGCCCTTCGGAAGAAGGCGCAAACGAATACGGCGAACTTGTTTCCTGACCTGGTTGCCGGGGCAATTGACTGGAATCTTTGCTGAATGACTGCACGAAACGTAACACCATGGAGAGAAAAAATGAGGTTCAAAACGATCTCCATTGGAGCGTTGATGATGGCAATGGCGACCTCAGCATCGGCGGAGTGGTCGTTCAACACTGGGCCTAATCCCAATGCATTTATTCAAACCGGAAACATGACGCTGGAACTTCAGTGTAACCGTATCCGCTTTGCTCCGGCTGGATACGAGGACAGCCAAGACATTGTGCAGAAGCAAGGGCTTTCCATTCGTTTTTTGAAGAACGGCACTACCGAAGTTGGGGCATTTCAGGTTGGCGCAGAAAACACTGCCTTGCAGATCGTCGACAACTATCCAGTCGAGATCAGTTTCAATAATCAGCAGGATTATGATTTTGTGCTGGACCAGCTTGCAGCAAATGCATCGGTTAATCTGTCCATGATTGATCAAGATGTCAGCTATGGAATCTTTGATTTAAATGGTTCCAGCGCCGCAATTCGGTCCCTTCGTTCCGCGTGCGATTCAGATCCTAGCCTGGGGGCTTCTTACGAAGCACCCGAAGGCATCGTCTATTGTGGTGGCGGAGCGATAGAGCGCGTGATCGAACCCGTAATTTTGGACAATCCGGAGGGAGAGTGGGACGCACGAGTAACGGTCAACGGCGAGTCGATCAGAGCCATGACGGCCTACAGTTACTTTGGAAACTATGAGCCGCCGGCCGGATTTGTCGTCGCGCTGCTTGGGGAAGACAGGTCCGAGTTTCTGATTTTTAGCGAAGGCTCGGCGAACTGGCTGGAGTATGGGGACTACAGGTATGATCAATGCAATTGATGCAGCCTTCCAACCGGCTTCCAAAATAGTGCGCCAGTTGAAAGGTTTGGTTTCCGGGATTGTGCTGGTCTCTGGTCTAGTATGGAACTCACCAGCTGTCGCGGCTGATTTATCGCAACTTCCGCCCGGTTTGCAGGTGACGGTTGATCTGGCGGCACAGGCCTGCGCGGAGTTCAACAACGGTCAGTTTGACTTAGACTGGGGTGCGGTTGAGAGGGTTGATCTCGACGGAGATCTACGACGCGACTGGGTTCTGAATGAGTCTGGTTTCTCGTGTTCAAGCGCCGCATCTCTTTATTGCGGAACTGGCGGATGCATGTCGCATTTTTGGGTTGGTGAAGAGGTGCATTCCTTGCTCAATCAACGTTGGGCGGTCGTTGATTTTGGGCGCCAACGCGTTGTGGTGGCAGATATTCATGGATCCAATTGCGACGGAATAAACCCAACGCCTTGCGTTACGGCCAGTGTTTGGGACGCGGAAGCTAAAACGTGGCGCTCGTCTGCTGGATATTGGGAGTAAACTGGAATTGGGCACCGTATTAAAGCCTGAGAGCCTGTTTGTTCGATGGGTTCTCTGTAGCATGTAAACTTAAGGGAAAATCGTGCATAGCTATGCGCAAACACCGCACAGAGTTATGGGCAGGATTTTAAGATTTTCTTCAATGAAATCAATGATGGGAATGCAGCGCTTTCAGCGCACCTAAATCCGGTCCCGGAAATTACAAAGTCCTGTTACGAATGTCCGCTTTGGGCTGACTGCGGTCCTTTGGAGAAAAAATGCGGATTACAGCAATGTCCCGCAAAACGGTTGCTCATGCCGAGTGTAGCGAATGTCTGCTTCGAGCCCAACGCGGTCCAGCACCTAAATCCATAATTTTCTCGCACCGGCGATAGCCTCAAACGTCGGTCAATTTTACCATAGTAGCAGGCTTGCTTTTTGCGCTTCGAAACCTTTTGGCGTCGGAAAAAGCGAGCGCATCCTGGCAACAAGTTCAATCTCGCCATCCAGCATCTTATGGACTGTGTCTAACCAGTTGTTGAAAGTTTCAGAGTCCCAATAATCCTGAACTGCAGCTTCGTTCCTGAACACTTCGTAGAAATAGAAACGATTTGGATTTGTCTCATCCACCATAATTTGAAGCTGGAAAACTTCGGGTTCTTCACTGACAACATTTTGCGCCTGGAAGATGCTGGCCTCCAAAAAGGACTGCCGAAACTCGGGCTTTACGTTGATCACGAAGAACCCGCCAAACATTGCATCGTCCATATTTGTCTCCCTCATTGACCTAAAAGCGGCGAAGGTCGCAAAACACACCTGTCCTGCAGAATGGCGTTAACCTACAGCACTGCGATACCCATGAACCTAAGCGGGTATCCTTTCTTTATCTGCTTCACCCCATCCTAGCGCGCGTGCAAGTTCGTGTGACATTGTGGTAAGTGTATGCCCAATCTTTTCTCGCTTCGAAGGTGTAAACACCCGAAGAGACGCCGTAGCGCCGATTGAAAGCGTTGCACCAACACCTGTCTTAGTCAGCGTTGTTGCGACAGAACTGATCCCGCGCTCGAGCTCTTCAACACATTCAGCATACCCTTTTGCTCGAATGACATCGAGTTCCGCAGCCAGATCCTTAGGGTCTGTAATCGTGCGATCTGTGTACCGCTTAAGCTGCCCATCCAATCGGTCTTGAGACAGCAGCTCAGGGGACACGGCGGCGATTGCCTTGGCGCAAGAGCACGCATGCATTGGTCGTTTGCCCATACCTGGATGAAGAAAAGACACGCCCGTCTGCGGTGTCTCCACATGAATAATCTCAACCCAATGGCCCCGTAGCCGAGACAAGAAAAACGCAGCGCCGTAGTCATTCGCGGCACCAGAGAGGACAGGCGCAATCACTTGCAAAAGAGCGGGATCAGAGTGATCGCTCAACGTGATACGCTTTAGCCTAATCCCAATCGCGAACTCACCGCGGGTTGGTGATTCAAGGAGGCCAGACAAAACAAGGTCTTGAACCAGCCTGTAGGCCGTCGGTTTAGGTATATCGGACTGGGCGCAGATATCCGCTACGGACGCACGTCCTTTTTGACCCACGATTTCCAAAATCAGCGCTAATCGTTCGAGATGCATTTTTCTCACTTTATGATAACTAAATTTTCGATATACGATACAATTTAGGGAATCAAGGGAGGAGCACTCGATGGATGGACAATGCTGTGGGCCGGGCTTCAAGAGTCCGCAAGAAGCCATCAAAGCCCCCCGAGAAAAGCTACTCTACACGATCGCCATCTACACTGGGACAGGGATCCAGAAACCTGATTACCTTGCTACAGTGGATGTCGATCCGGACAGCCCGACCTATTCTCAGGTAATCCATAGGCTGGAAATGCCGGGGATTGGGGACGAGCTTCACCACATGGGGTGGAACGCCTGTTCGTCCTGTCACGACGACGGCTCGATGTCCCGCAAATACCTGATCCTGCCGGGCGTACGCTCTAACAACCTTCACATCGTTGATACAGCCACTGACCCGCGTGCGCCGCGGTTGCATAAGATCATCGACGGGGCCGAAATCAAGGCCAAGGCAGATCTATCGGGCCCGCATACGGTGCACTGTTTGGGCTCGGAAATCATCATTTCCTTCCTTGGAAATGCCAAGGGTGAGGCTCCTGGAGGCTATCTGCATCTCGACAAAGAGTTCAACATCGTCGGTCGCTGGGAAACCTCGATGGGCGATATCAAGTTTGGCTACGATTTCTGGTACCAACCACGCCACAACGTGATGGTCAGTTCCGAATGGGCTGCGCCCAATACCTTCATGCCAGGCTTCGATCTGGAAGAAGTGGGCCATCTGAAATATGGGCGGGAGCTGCATTTTTGGGATTTCGAAAAGCGCGAACCGGTCGAAAGCTTCTATTTGGGTGAAGACGGACTGTTGCCACTGGAAGTCAAGTTCCACCATGACCCCGACAGCACGCATGGGTTCTGTGGCGCAGCTCTTTCGACCAATGTGATCCATTGGTGGCAAGACGATGCTAAAAAGTGGCGGTGGGAAAAGATCATCGACGTGGAAAACGAGATGCACCCCGAATGGCCGATCCCGTTGCCGGGGGTTATGTCGGCGATCCTGATCTCGATGGACGACAAATACTTGTACCTGAACAATTGGCTGCATGGAGATATGCGCCAGTATGACATCACCGACCCGCATAATCCCAAGCTGACCGGCCAAGTGTTTATGGGGGGCCTTTTGGGTAAAGCTCCGATCGTTAACGGCGTTGAGGTCGCGGGTGGTCCACAAATGTTCCAGCTCTCTCTCGACGGACGAAGGCTTTATGTCACGACCTCGCTGTTCTCGACTTGGGATAACCAGTTCTATCCGGAGATCCGCGAAAAGGGCGGGGTTATGGTGATGATCGATTGCGACCCTGAAAACGGGGGTATGAAGATCAACGAGGATTTCATTGTGGACTTTGGCAAAGAACCGAATGGTCCATCGCGCTGTCACGAGAGCCGGTATCCGGGCGGTGATTGCACAAGCGACATCTGGCTATGACTATGTATACCGTGACGATCGCGAACAGAGATGGCGCGCAATACTTTGTGGATGCGCGGCGTCCACTTCTGGAAACGCTGAGAGAACAGGGCGTCGACTTGCCTTTTGGGTGCAAGTATGGCGGCTGCATTACCTGCGCGGCAAAACTACAGACTGGCGCGATCGATCAACGCCGACAGGTTGCGCTGAATAATCGACAAATCGCGAACGGCTATGTCATCCTTTGCGTCGCGCGTCCGACATCCGACATCACGCTTGAGATCGGGGTCGAGAGCCATGACAAGCTGTACCGCAATCCGTTTCTCGACCCTCTCAAACCCCACGAACTCAAGGCTGACATTGCGACGCCGAAGGAAGGTTAACCGATGCCCGAGGCAGATATAGACCGCATCTACGATTACGACCCCAAATACCTCGCCGACATCCTGGAGTCGGTTAAAACCATTGCAATGGTGGGGGCTAGCGCAGACAAAACGAAATTCAGCTATGGCGTTCTGCGACAGCTGAGTGAAATCGGCTATGATATCCTACCGGTGAATCCTAACCCGAATGTTTCGGAAATTAGAGGGCTCAAGGTCTACCATTCGCTGGAAGAGATCGACAAGCAAGTTGATATGGTAGACGTCTTCCGCCCAAAAGAAGAGCTTTATGGCTTTGCCGAGAAGGCCATTGCAATCGGGGCAAAAGTTCTTTGGGGTCAAATCGGCGTGTACGACGACAAAGCAGCGCAACTCGCCGAAGCGGCGGGCCTTAAAGTCGTGATGAACCGATGCCCCAAGATTGAACTCTTCCGCCCGTTTTGGAAGCCGCGCCTGGACCTAAAGATATGATGGAAATTCGATTGGTAGCGGTCTCTTCAGCATCCAATAAGGGTGCCAATTGAGATATTGTGCTTACGGAAGAGAAGACACGTAATCCTGCCCGCATTGCGAAATCCGCATACTCTAAACCCAAGGTGGCCGTTTTGTTTAAGGAACCAACGGCCACCTTGTCCGCGAACCGGATATTCAGGCTACGTCCCAGCGCCGCGCGGCGGTGAACGGCAGTTTTGTCCGCGTCACCGCCATCTGCGTGCCACTCAGAGAATGTCCGGTCTACGTGGTTCGCGACCTGCCGCATGAGCGAAAGACCGAGGCGTGATCAAGGTCTGGAAAGGGCTCTTACCGCAGATTTACGCCTACGTAGAAACGCTAAAGACATGCGACTTGTCTAATCGCATATTGCAAATCTGGAACGTTAGGTATCAAACGGCTTCTTTACGCTTCTTAGGTGCCCATTATTGCTTTTGCCTTAGCCCATGAAATCCGCAACCTTCTGCTCAATTCGTTAACTGAAGGACAGTCTTGAAGCGCTTTTTGAACTTCAGTGCTATCGAGTTGAATTGGAGGTCTTCCTGAGCGAATTGGAACTTCTCGATGCTTCAGGCCGTCAGAAAGTGTCGTTGTCTTCAGCCCATGGCGTTTTGCTATCTGCGCTAAAGGTATACGAGATTCATAGTCCTTGATTGCGCGTTCCCATGGATCCAAACCCAGCTGATCAAGCAGCCTCCAAAGAGACTTGCGAGAGCAATAGTACCTTGCACGTAGATCCTTGAGCGTTTCTACGGCATGAAAGTCTGAAATGAGATACTTAGACGAGAACTGAAAAGGCAACCCTCTAGTGTCTTTCAGCCAGACCGTCGTAAAGAGATCACCATCTTCGACCAAACGAATAACGGAGCGGTCTACCGCTGCCGGGTCAATTTTCCGGAAAGTTCTGTAGTTGTTCTGAACCTCCCACATGTCGTGGGCGAGCCTACAGGCGACTTTCTCCTTAGCTCGCATTTTCCATTCCCATTCTTCCAAGAAGGTGTTTTTGCAATTTGGTGCAGCGTTTAAAAGATTTGACTGCCGTGCGCACGATCAAATCTATTTGGGATAGTTGAAAAATCGACTCCATTCGCGAGGTCAAGTCATGAGACACAACGATATCCCTATCGACCGAGCAAGGCACGCGCGGATCAAGTGTGAACTAGAAATCAGAGGGTTGAAGCTCACGGACCTAGCGCAACGGATCGGTGTCGGAGCCAGCGCCGTCAGCTCTGTGTCGCTTGGGTAAAGCCGCTCGGAGAAAATCGAAAAGTACCTGGCTTCTGTGTTAAATCAGCCGGTTGAGGAGCTGTTTCCTGAGCGCTACGCCCAATCAGAGGTGGCTGATGGGCAAAGCCCGGAAAGGCCGTAAATCCCTAGTTCTGGAAAGGTTGTGGCGTTGCGATGGGACCCATTTGTGAGCCGGAAAGGACCGAGATCCTGTGTTTCAGACAGAGGCCAGACAAAGTTTATTGGGTGTGAGCTTGCCAGTTTACGCAAACTGCTGAAATCGCGCATCGAGCAAGCCTTGGCTGATGTCATCGATGCACCTGTCTCCGTGCGGTTCTAGCCATTTCAAAGAAAGGAGAACAACAAATGAGCCCCTAGAAAAAGCAAAGCCCCCGAGAGCTGGAACTCTCAAAGGGCTTGGTGCAAATGAATAGAACCCGTTTGCACCTCATTCATGACCCAAAATTTGTGACCCGTCAACCGCGCTGATCGTTTCAGCGGGCGGATCGCCTTTTGTCTCCACAAATGAAGAGGAGCCGAATGGCGCGGACAAGGTCCGCAGCCACGGCAAGAGATATGTCTAAAGATGACGACGACGATTTCTATCGTCCCCCCGAGCCAACCACGGCCGGGCTGATGTTTCCTGCACGCTCAAAATTCACCGTGCGTGGTTTCACCTTGGCCATGACGCCTGCCGAAATGTACTGGCGGCAGATTATCTCTGCCAGCCAACATGAGCGGGCAACCTGCCTTCTTGCGCTGGCAGATCCCAATCTTTGGAATCTGCATGATCAGCCTCGTCCTGTTGCCTATATCGACGCTGTTGGCCGACAACGTACGCACCGCTTTGACTACCTGGCTGAGTATCGGGACGGATCCAAGGTTGCGATGGCCGTCAAACCTGCGGAACGGGTCGAAAAGCTAAACTTCCGAAGCACGCTAACAGCCATCCGTCGCGATCTGCCTAAAGGATTTGCTGACAAAGTTTGCCTTATCACAGAGCGGAACCACCACCCAAAAGAAGTCCAAAACGCTGAGCTGCTGAATTTCTTTCGACGTTGCCCGGACCAAGAAGCTGATGAGCTAGTTGCCGATTGCACGATTGGTCTCACAGACGAACTGTCCATCGGTGAACTCCTTGATCCCTTGGATCTTGGTGCGCGCGGGTTCCGCGCGGCTTTCCGAGCCATCTACGCGGGGCTGCTGCAGGCCAACACGCGTGAACTCATCTCCATCAACACAATCGTTGCCCCCGGAAAGGATCAGCCATGAAAGATATCCAGTTTCAACTCAACATCAGCCATGAAGATGCCGTGCTTGGAAAGGGTGAGCTTCACTTTGTTCAAAAGGTCTCGGATTACACGCTGACCCTGCTGGCAAAGCAAACGGGAGCTGTACCTCTGACCTTTACCCATGCGGAGCTCGCGAGTTTGCTCGAAGATGGGCATTTCTCAATCGAATATGGCTATTTCTCCGATCGACAGGCTGCACGCCGGGCGCGGGCTGGGCGTGCGTTGCTCTCGCGTTTGTCTCTGAAGACCCAGTTCAGGGCGTTTATTGGCGAGGCCTGGTGTGAATCGATGAGTGAGGGTGAAGACGAAGAGTGGTTCAACAGATCATCAAAGCGGTGGCCTGAGTTTCTGCCGAAGCTGCAGGAACGCGTACAGCAGAAGCTCCGCGATGGTCTGCTCAAAGGCATGAATGGCGAGGGGGTTGATCCCGCATTGCTCTCCTATGTGCCCGGTCGCAGTAGCATTATGAAAAAATACCGTGAGTGGGAAAAGACCAGAGATCCGATGATCTTCGTCAAAAAATCGATCTTTAACGGTCAAAACGGAAAGCGCGTCCAGCCCCAGGTTGAAGCGATCATTCAGCTTGAGCTCTCAAACTACCTTCACCCCAACGAGATCTACCCTTCTCAAGTGTTGGAAGCCGTAAATGCTGAAGTGCGGCGAAAGAACACTGCCCTTGGCTTTGCTGGCGAAGACCTTCTTTTGGAAGCCTCCCAGAGCACGATTGAACGGCGCATCAACGAGTTGGATCGGTTTGAAGTCGAGGCCGCGCGCAACGGCGTCGCGCATGCCAAGAACAAGCTGGGCGCCCATACTGGCGGCATCAAGCTTCACGCACCACTGCTGCGCGTCGAAATGGATGAATGGGAAATTGATCTCATGTCGATCTTGCAAGGCGCAGGGGCCGATATCACCCATCCGAGTCTGCGTGATCTTGAGCTTGGCCGCTACTGGGTATGCGCCGCCATTGATGTCGCCAGCCGCTCGATACTCGGTCTCAAACTTTCGACCAAGCCAAGTGCCGAAGATGCGAAAGCAGTTGTCTGGATGGCCATGCGAGACAAGACCATGCTCGCGTCCCAATTGGGGTGTGAAACATCCTGGTCGCAGCATGGACATGTCTATCACGTTGTCGTCGACAACGGACCGGCCTTTGTAAACGCAGATTTCAAGGCTGCGCTTTCCGATTTGGCGATCGACTATTCCGTTCTACCTGCTGGGGTTCCCAAATTGAGGGGAGTTATCGAGCGCTTGTTCCGCTCGATGGCGACTTTGTTGATGCCTTATCTGACCGGGCGCACCTTTTCCAATCCACGAGAAAGAGGGGATTATCCATCGGAGAAATACGCGGTGCATACCGCCGAGAGTATCCTGGAGTTGCTGGTGCGGTTCACCGTCGATGTCTACCACAATCGCAATCACCGGGGTTTGGAATACGCAACACCAAACAACATGTGGGACAAGCTGGTCAGCGAGTTCGGCTGGTCTCCCCCGATGAGCAAGCACAAGCTCCGTCATATCCTGGGGCTGAAATTCAATCGTGAGACTGGCCGGCACGGTGTCCTGATAAACGGCGTGAACTATCATTCCAAACGTCTGGCGGAACATTTCCAAAAATACGGTCAACAGAGTGTCGAAGTCAGTATCGATCCCGAAAATATGGGGCACATTTCTGTCTGGTTAGAGAGCGGAAAACACAGTGGGTGGTCTACGCTGGGCGCAAGAATCGAAGGGCTCGAAGGGGTATCGTTCGCCTCCTGGGAGCGGTCAGTCTTTGAACTGCGTCAGAACAATCGCGCGGCCGCCAGTTTGACTCAGAGTGTGGTGGACCGTGCCATTCGCAGGATCAAGGAGATCGACGCTGAGCAATGCGCAGCGCGGCAGCTTGGCCCGATCAAGCTCACCAGCGATCAGATCAGACGTGCGCAGAAAGAGACGTTTTGGGGTCTGTCTTTAGGTTCTGATCCGGAGATTGCCTCTGACAAAAAGACGGCAATACCTGATCCGGACGTTGGTTTCCTATCAGATGAAATTCCCTACCTTCCCGGCCCGCTGCCCGATGAGGAGCCAATACTGACAGAGGAGAACGAGAGGGAATGGCTCTTCAGTGATGAACTCGAGGACGACGATGGTGATCGGAGCAGATCAGACGATTCCCAGGAAACCGAGGAGAAGGGCGATGAATAAGCACAGCAAAAAGTTTCAGTTTGACAAGATCATTCGCAAAACCGTGCAAAGCTTGAGACAGCTCTACATCCCGCTATCAGAATACGACAAGCTAGATGCGCGTTTTGGCAGCATTCTTGAACAGCGACGCGCCGATGAGGCCGATGGTGTCGCATTCCAAGCACGAAGCATCATGCTGGTGGGGCCATCCGGGAGCGGAAAAACTACTGCCGTGCGGTATCTCAAGCATAAATACAGGCACGCGTTGGCGACGGACCCGGAGAAGGAATTCTGCGAGTTTGTTGACCTTCAGGTGCCAAGCCCGGCAACTATGAAGTTCGTTGGGGCAGCTACGCTTCGGGCGCTGGGATACCCCTACGCTGGCAACAAGCAAGGTCCGGCAATCTGGGATCAGGTCAAAGTGCAACTCAAATTGCGGCGGACGCTCTTTCTTGGTTTCGACGAGGCACAAGATTTGGCTCGTTACCAAACCGAAAAAGAGCGCCAGTCAGTGGTCAACACGCTGAAGTCCCTGATGGAAAACTCCGTCTGGCCGGTAGGGCTGCTGCTGTCCGGGATGCCGGATCTCAAGAAAATCGTAAATCAGGATGCACAGCTCGCTCGGCGGGTTGATCCAATCGAATTCAAACGATTGCACGCGGTGCGCGATGTCGAGCATGTCATCAAGATCGTTCAAAGATACGCTGATCGGGCGCAGATCGATGTAGATGCTTCGGTTAGGAACGAGGCATTTGCCATGCGGTTGATTCATGCGGCGGACTATCAGTTTGGACTCTTGGCCGAGATTGTTGTCCTCGCGGTTTCACATGCGCTGTTTACAGAAGGGTTCGAAGCAAAACTGGGTATTCGGCATTTTGCTGAGGTCTACAGCGAACGGAATGGAGCTGAAGCCTGGATGAATGTCTTCATCGCTGAGGACTACGGGCGCATCAATCCAAGAAAGCTCCTGGACGACGGAGACGGGCCTGAAGATGGAGAAGATGCATGAGGCCCCTGCTGAATCCAATTCTCCCCTTCACAGAAGGGGAGACCCCGTCAAGTTACGTTGCTCGGTTGGCCCGACTGTTCACGAGCACGCCCCGTGATTTCTGCTCGGATCTTGGAATGCGATGGCCCCATATCTGCTCGGCGCATTTGGACCAGTTGGAGACGTTGTCACTGCTAACCAGTGTGCCGCTTAACACACTGGATCAAGGAGCGGCCAGGTTGATTGGTCCCTGCCGGTATCTCGTCGGGCTGTCATCAGCCACCAATGGTACGCTACGGCGTGCAACCATCCGCATTTGTCCGAGATGTATTGTGGAGGCTATGGAGGCTTCTGGTCCCGGGAGCGCGTTTCAACTTCTCGAGTGGTTGGTGCTGCCGATCGGGACCTGTGCCAAACACGGCGTTCCGTTACTCCAGCTTCCCAATGCACCGCATGCACATCTCACCTATGACGTGATTGAACAAGTGGCGCGTCATAGGGATCTGATCTTGGAGGCCGCTCAGGTCGCAAAAACGCATGGGCGATCCTCGTTTGAAACTTACCTGAGCCGCCGTATCAAGAATGGGGTTTGTGGTGACTGGTTGGACTCTTTGGACCTGACGCATCTTCATCAAGCCGCTCTGACATTAGGCATGACACTTGCCATGGATCGCGGCGTGAGCCGCTCGGACCTGGACTTCGATCTGGAGCGCGCCGCCATGTCGGCCGGGTTCGAGGTCCTGAAGAGTGGACCGGAAAACCTGAAATCTGAGTTGGAACGTGCAAGGCGTCGGTCTTCCTCCAAGCGGTCTTATTTCACAACAGATATGGGCGAATTCTATACCTGGCTGAAAGACACGGAAGAGGACCCGGCAACAGCGGAGCTCAGGGCTTGCGTGCAGGAATTCGTTCGGGAGAACTATCCGCTGCAGACCGGCGCGAAAGTTCTGGGTACGGAAATCTCAGCACCCAAACTCATCACACTTGAACGCGTGCGGGAGCTACATGGGGTTGGAGAGGTTCGGGTGCGAGGCATTCTTGCCCATCTTCGCGGTAAAAACGCGAGCGACCTGTCAGATATGAAGGATGTCAGCCATGAGGATCTGGCTGCCGTGCTCGACTTCTGGTCCGGGTTGCAGAATATCAAATCCACCGCGACGCAGCTCAATATCCATCCGGTCCAGGTGAAGTCGCTGATCCGGCAGAATGTTCTGGAAGCCCATCGTTTTGGAACGTCTCTGCGCTATGTGTCATCCTCCTCTGTGCAGACCTTGCTGACACAGCTTGAAGGCTTGCACGTTGCATCACCGGCTCGTCATAGGCTGCCCCTCGCAGAATACTGCCAACAGAGCTGGTTGCCCCTGGCTCGCGTTGTCGCCGATTGGGCAACAGGCCGACTGACCGGTGTATCAAGAGACCCGGACGTGGATGGATTGGCAGGAATTCTGATCGACTACACTGAGACCTTGGAAAAACCGGAGCGTGTGTTTTCCGGCGATCTGTCGCTTAAGGATGCGGCGGCACGCCTGAGAATTAGCGTCGGTTCTATCCGACGGTTAAGGGATGGTGGATATCTGAAGCAGATAAAAGCGCGAAACCCGGACACGCAGCACTACCGGTGCTACATCACTGAAGAGAGCATTCAGGCGTTTGCAGAGGTGTATGTGACGCTTGGCCAAATGGCAGAGCACATTGAGCTCGCAGCGATCCATTTGGCTCGGGCGTTGGACCGAAGAGAAATCGAGACGATCCCCTGTAACGCCGGGTTTGTTCGCGCTTATCCGAAAGAGACAAAGGGAATAGTTCGTGAACTGGCGAACAGAGTAACGAGTTAATCTGATCCGACGGTTTCAGTAGCCACAGCGCCGCGGTTGCTCCCCCAGGTCTTGTTAATAAAACCATGATGTACCTTTCCAGATGGCCGTCTTGATACTGCGAGAAACCCAATGAACCGTCTAACATTCGCGTCCAGCGTTTCGCCTGAGAACGAGCAGGTCATCCAATCTAAGCTTACCGCTTTAGAAGCGGATCATGATGTCCGAGTGCTGTTCGCCATTGAAAGCGGTAGCCGTGCATGGGGTTTCCCGTCTCCCGACAGTGATTACGATGTACGCTTCATCTATGTACATCGGCCAGACTGGTATCTGAGTATTGAGCCCGGTCGCGATGTCATCGAACTGCCCATTGAGGGCGATTGGGACATAAACGGGTGGGATATTCGCAAAGCGCTTGGTTTGTTGATCAAACCTAACCCCGTGATGTTGGAATGGTTGTCCAGCCCTACCAGGTACAGATGGAATGATGCGGCATGTGAAAGGCTGATTGCCTTCGCAGCCAAGACGACGTTCGGAGAATCCTGTCTGCACCACTATCGCAATCTGGCACAGAAACAGTGGGACAAGCATGTTGGTGAGAGCCAGGAAGTGAGCTTCAAAACGTATTTCTACATATTGAGACCCGCCTTGGCGATCTCCTGGATCAGGCAGATACCAGACACGCCGCCGCCGATGAACCTGCATGATCTCATTAAAGATCAGGACCTGTCACCTAACCTCATTGGGCATATTGACGAGTTGTTGGCGCTGAAAAGCAAAACCAAGGAAATGGGCCGTGGGCAGCGCATAGCGATCGTTGACGATTTTATACACGATCAAATGGCGTGGGCAGCCGTGGTGAAAAAGAACGAAGATCGCCTCGACCTCATGGCCGAGGGTAATAGCTTGCTGAGGCACATCGTTAAGGAATTTGCCAAGGCTTAAGATGCCATTCAGCCGTGCGAGGCGTCCGGTTTGCGCAACAAACCGGACATCAACTCTTACCATGCCAATGTCCGGTTCTTTTAAGTCAGCTTTCAAGCGGTGCATTGTTGATGCGGCTGACATCCTCCATGATATCGAACACATGGTCGGCGGTCACCGTGATCCCAATCGCTTCAAGTCGCTTCAGGTGCATACTCTTGTAGCTTTCAAGATATTCGCGGTTCCGAAACAGGTATGTGGACCCATAGTGATTGGTTCCATCTTCGACAGTCCAGATTTTCCAGATTACTCCCGGCTCCTCCGCAATACTCTCAGCTAGTTGCTCGGTTCCGGCGAGAAATTCTTCGGTTATTGGACCATCGTAGGTCATATGCAGGTCCCAGATTTTCAGCGTGCTCATTTTCAGGTTCCTTTGCGAGGTTGTAGAGGTTCAGCGGTTCTTCCCAAGCTGGATGAAGCTCAGGACCGCAAGTAAGGCGAAGAAGATGGGGTCGGACCAACCAAACCCGGTGAAAATCCCTGTCAGGCAGGCATAAAACGTGATGACGACACCAAGCAGATTGGTCCACATCAGTCCGGTAAGAATGGCCAGAGCGGCGTCGCTGCCATGTTCAGCATTCCGAAACAAAAAACTGATGATCCCGATGCCACCCAGAAAGATCGAATTATGCTGTGACAGGAACATCGCATATTGGTCGTTCAACTGCAGGCCGTAGTTCGGCCAGAGGATGGCCGGGGCAAAGAACAGCGCGAGTGCGAAAAACATGTAGATCACGCCATGCGCGGTCAGGAAGGTTTTGTTTGTCATGACAGGTCTTTCTAAGGTTGAGGCAGCTTTTTTCGGAGCTGGTTGAGTGTCTTAACCGTCTGGCGCTTATCCTGCGCGCTGAGATCTCCGAATATCTGGTCCAGAGCTTGATTGTGGATTGGCAGGAATTCGGCCACTTTTTGATGCCCCGCTGCGGTCAGGCGCAGAACGCGTGCGCGCCTGTCAGTTTCATCGACGCTCTTTTCCACCAATCCGGCCTGGATCAGGTTTTTGACGACCACATCCAGATTGCCAGAGGTAGATAGGGTCAGTCGCATCAAATCATTGATCGACAACGGACCCTTGTTGCTTAGCGTTTCAAGTGCGTCCCATTGCGGCGCGGTAAGCCCCGCCGAACGAAACGCTGGAACCATCGCGCGCATGAACAATTGTTGGCTGCGAAGCAGGGCGAGCACCAGGGCTTGGTTCTCTCGGGTTTGATTTTCGTGTCTCATGCCGCGCATATATCCCTAGTTAGGGATAAATTCAAGTGTGCCCCAAAGATTTGACCTAAACCGCTCAATCGCTCGATGTGCAGCATTGTGTAAATTTGGGTTCATCGCTGACGTTCTCTGCATACGGGATCAATGTCTGTTGCCAGGCAGATTGGAGTGATTGTGCGAGAGATTCGCAGATCGGCCGACACTCAACCAGAGATCGCTTCACATAACACCCATACTGCGATATACGCAGTTCGTTACGGCGAATAGTTTCTGCCGGAGGTTGTTCGCGCGCGCTCCCTGACTACATGGTGTGCTCGGAAGAGAAGGAACCAAATTGTCGGACATTTGGCTAGCAGGATGGGCCTAGACGCATTCGTCATCATCCCCTTCACCGCACTTGATCCGCCCCACTGCGCAGCTTCTCCTGCAATCTCAGCGCTTCATGGGTCTGGTTACTCAGGTGCCATTAACTAAGTGTGCGCAAGTTAGGAAAGTACTTTGCTTGCAAGCAGTTGCGTCTGCCGAGTTCGGAGAAATCCAGAAGTGGGTTTTTGTCGCAATAAATTTTATGAAGGGGCGGTATCAAACCGCAGCATACCCACTTTAGGCTTTCAATCGGTACTATTTTTGGGCGTTTGAGGGTCAGGCCACGTCCTTGCTTCAAAGCCGGAATATGACAGCGGCGACGAGAGCGATTGCAAAGCTGAATACCTTCAGCGCCTATCACATACTGGTTGTGAAGCCTGCCCTTGGGCATCTAAGTTAAGATATTATGTGCAGTGCGCTATTATCTATATCGGTAGCTACCCAAAGTCCGGCTTCTTTTTTATAGAACTTCACCCCTAATCCAATGGCACGAACAGTATCAACTTGAAAGCAGGCGACGTGGTTTGATTTTCGCATTGCTTTTTGGATAGCATCGGATTTCGATTCAAATAGATGTACCAGAATTCGTTCCATGGAGAGCAACCCTTCAGTTTGGATTTTTTCTACGTTTTTTTCGGGCGTTCCATGGAAGAGGAAAACTGGAGGGACACCAATATCTTTGGAATTGGCTTCAATTTGAATTGAATGACCATACATAGCTCTAATTTTTTTGTTTTTTATTTCGTGGCGTGCCCTTTTTCCCCGGTTTAGCGCGTCATGTACGTCTCGTTCGGATAAATCACTAAAGTTCTTATTAGCACAACGAATTGAGTTGAGTAACTCATCGAGGTTCACCCAACCAGATTTATCCATCGTTACATTGTATGCTTCAGGGCAATGCCTTAAGGCGTGTGAAAGGATTTTGCTAAGCTCATTTAGTCTTGCATCATTCAATTGTCGACACCTCGTAGTCTTCTGCAGCGACTTCCAGATAGCCGCAGTTGCTAAAGTATAAGACATAGAAATGAAGTCTAGATTTTATGGTCCTTTTGTCTAGATCGGCTAACCATTGGCTTTCGACGCATTCACACAAGCAATCGTAGCTCTCACTGATAAAGCCGGTACTAAATGGCTCAGTCCTAAAGTGAACGAGCTGGGTGCCGAAAAACCTTATGCAACGCTTTTCCACGGCTACATCGGAAAGTTGAAAGTGTACCCAAAGACTTGTTCCAGCCCTCTCAAACCAAAGGCGGTCTACGCCGTGGCCAGGGGTATCCAAGTCATACAGCTTGACAACTGATACATCTTTCGGTTGATCTATGAGCATTCTGACCTCTAGTGTGATGGAATACTTTATGGGCGCTTTGACAGATACTTACAATGATATTTTGAGTTGGCTCAATCGCCCTCTGTTTGATCCTGATGACAGGGCCACCTACATCTTAGAGCAGCACGCGGCGTTAGCTGCGCTGGAAGACAGGCGAAACGCTTGCTTAGCGAATCCCGAGGCTTGCGACTTAACGGCCAATGAGTACGTCGATACCAAAAATCGTCTAGAATCAAATATTAGTTTTCATGAGGAGTACATTAATAACTGGGACCTATACGGTTCAATTATTGAATCCGTTGCTTTGTCGGCAGGCGGCGCTGCAATCGGGATCGTAAAAAAAGGGCTTCCAGCATCAGCAAATTTCGCGCAAAAAACGTACAACAAATTTTTTAGTGATGAAGGTCGGGAGATCTACTCAAAACTTGCAGGGTACTCTATTAAAACCATTGACGATCTCGCCAATGCAATCATCAAGGGTGATGTAAGTGTATCTGATATTAAAGTTCAGACGATTGTGCGAGATGGGAAAACACTAATACTGAATACTAGGACTATGCAAGCGCTTGAAAGAGCCGGAATAAAGCGGTCAGATATTGAAGTGCAAGATGTAACGGGTGATGAATTTTTTGAAGATCTACTAACCAACCAACTTAGCAGAAACAAGCTGAGTAGCGACGGAGTCTCTTCTGTCAGACAATCATTCTCGGAGTGTTTTGCGTCGGGTACACATGTCGCAATTTGGTGTGGCAAGTCAAAGACTATTGAAACTATTTGTGTCGGTGACATTGTCACGTCGTATGATGCGGACGGCAACCTCGTCCCGGGCCGTGTTGTTCGCACCTTTAAGAACGAAGTGTCTCATCTTCTCGATGTGCACGGATTGAAGGTGACACCTGGGCATGTGACGCTTTGCGGTGACGGTCGGTTTGCGGGCCGTCATATTCCGATCATTGACATTCTGTTGAGCGACGGCGCTCTGGTGCGCGAATGTGGCGAGTTGATCCGAATGTCGACCAATAAGCCGGTTGGTGATCTGGAAGATCAAATGGTCGAGGTGTCTTACGCGGAGACTTCTGAGGACCTGCACGCAGGTAAACTCAAGTCCGGTCAAATGCGGGTCGGGACTCTGTTGTTCGACAAAGACGGTGTTGCCGTTTCTGTGTTGGATTGCATCCGATCTCAGGGATTGGAGTTTGATGTGGCAACGGGCCTCGTCTCGGCTGATGGTAGCAGCGCAACACCCCTGAATTGGTTCGGTCCGCTCCCCAGGCCTCAGGACTACATTCTCCGACGAAGTCGCGAGACCTTGGAAGACATCCTGACAAGCGGAGAATGGGAAGGCAGCCCCTCAGAGTTGATTGCCGGGCGACTGAAGCAGACGGCGGAAAGGTACCATTGACAATGTCGGACAAGGAAAAACTGGATGGGCGCCCGTTGGGTGTTGGCGGTTCTGGATCGCTCAAGCCTGATGAATTTGGCGTTTTTCTCGGTATCGCAAGCTGGCTGATGTCGATGTCGAAGGAACACAAGGATCTTCCGTTTTCAACATTGGATGAGCGCGTGTTGCCAGCGATTTTGTTCAAACAATTTAAACTTATTCGAAAAGACGGCATGCCCGTTGCGTTTATCTCGTGGGCGACAGTGTCCGAAGAGATCAAGGCGGCTTGGGATAGTGGGGAAAAGACTGCACTCAAACTCGAAGAGTGGCGGTCTGGTCCCAAACTGATTGTTGTCGAATGCGTGTCGCCTTTCGCGCCAGCAGTGAAAATAAAAGAACAGTTCATAACGGAAATTTTGAAAGCCGCATAAACGCGGTCATGGGGACGGTAAAATGCAAGTTGAAACGCAGCGTGCGCGCGGCGCAGTAGAAGTGCGTCCAAATTCTGATGAATTTCTCTGCTTAGACGGGAATTTCCGATCTGCGTTCGTGCTTGACCAGTGCACCAATGAAGCGATCTCCAGTGCAATATTGCCGGAGGAATTGGGTCCAAAACCTGCGCGGCACACTGTCTACAACTTCGAAGTTGAGGGTACTCATACCTACATTGCGGGCGGGTATAGGGTCCACAACACATCAACGCTGTCATTTTATGAACCTGGCACTCATGGAACGCTGACGGCACTTTATGAGGACGCGCAGGGGCGTCTGGTGTGGGAGTCTGAGACACCAGATGGAGGTAAGTGGAAAACTGTTTCTTGGTCGCCGCCCAACGAACCGACAACCATTGTTGAATCCACTTACGAGCTAGGTGAAATAGTAAATGGGGAGCGAGTAACCAGATTCTATCTGAAGCAAGAGCATATTTATAAAACCGATCCTGCGACCGGTGAAAACGAACTAGTCGACATTCATATCCACGATAACTACTGGCTTTACGGTGATGAAGTTGGCGGAAGCGTCGCGAACGTTGCAACGCCGTTTATTCTGAACGCTATTGGAGCGGAATCGCATTTGGAGCGGTTGGCGGCCGGCACTCTGATCGACGCCATTATCCAGAACATTGCTGAAGGTGGCATCAACGCTATTCATCACAGCATTCTTTATGCGGAAACCAACGGTGAAGCCGTCAATACAATGATCACCGACGCCTGGTCCGATTTTGGGATCGACCTTGCAGTGAGCGGTATCGACTCAACAGTGTCATTGGTCAGTCAGTTGATTATGGGAGAGATCTTCTCATCAACTGACATAGACAGCATACCCGAACAGATTATGGCTACCCTCGTAACCGAGGGCATCAATAATGTCCTCGAGTATGGCGTAGACACCTTAATCGATAATGTGTTTGGAGCCGAGTCCGCGCTTGGACAAGCCTACGATCCTGACCTGTTCAACTTCCTGTCTCCCCAGTCTCTGATCAGTGTCGCACTGAACATTGTCCTCGATGATGTCATTCCAGCAGCAGAGACGCCGGAAGGGGCATTTGCGGGGTCCCTCGCGCAGATATTTGCGGGGTCACTTAAGTTTGTCGCCGGATTGCAGTTTATTCCTCAACTAATTGTGGTTCAGGTCATTGCATTTGCGGTCACAAAAATAATCGATGCTCTATTCGACAAAGACCCCGAAGCCTTTGCTGACTTGATTTATGATGAAGCGAGCGGCAGTTGGATTATTGACGGAATTGACTCTGACGACGGCGGTAATGAAGACCTCGCCCGTTCTCTTGGAGAAACTGTTTCGGATCAGATAAAGCAGTTCTCCGATCTGATGCAGTCGACGGATATTTCCTATGCAAACGGTTACTCAATTACGATTGGGCATCACGAGGAGCATCTACGAAACGGGGATGGCAACAACTATGACATGGGCAGCGGCGACGTTGTCTTCGCGACTGTTGTTGATGCACTGCGTCATATGTCGGCTTCCGATGGAGATCTCAAAGTCCTGAGGGCATTGAACCTTGACGATATTGAGAATGAAATTGCGGGGCTTTCGAAACAACAAGCGCATTCCTTGTTGTTCACGCGCGTGAAAATGGCGGCTGATTACCACTACTATCTGAACAATACGGCAGCGATAAACACGCTCATTGAGACATCTCCGGACAGTGCACTGGCCAAAAGCTGGCTCGCCACAATCATTGCGGGAGAGGCCGCGGGTTTGAACGAGGCCTATGATTATTCCGGCGACGCCAGCGATAATCTTATTCTGACCTCTGACGGTGACGACACGATTTCCGGCGGCGGGGGTGAAGACGAGATCAGAACCTACGGCGGCGCGGACAACATCCAGGGTGGTGCTGGCAATGACCTGATCAGCGGTGGTGCGGGGGCGGATACCATTGATGGAGGTGCTGGAACAGACACTCTCACGTTTGATGACAGCGGAACAAGTGTCTCGGTGGATCTAAGCGCTGGTACCGGGTCTTTGGGCGACGCAGTTGGCGACCAATACACCAATATCGAAAACATCCGGGGTTCACAGTTCAGCGACGGCATCATTGGGGATGATAATGTCAACCTCATTGAGGGTCTGGATGGAAATGACATCATCTATGGCCGTGGAGGCGACGACATTCTGCACGGCAACGCCGGTGATGACACGATCTATGGCGATCTCGGCACGAATACATCAATCGCGAGTGATGACGTTCTGTATGGTGACGAAGGTGATGACATTCTGCACGGTGGCGGTGGTTTTGATACCTTCATTGGTGGTGCAGGACATGACCGTGCATCGTACCGGCACTCGACACTTGGTGTAATCGCGTCCCTAGAAACCGGAGAGGCAAAGATCAGCGGTGGCATTGAAACGTTCACCGAAATCGAAGGGCTCATTGGGTCCGCTCATGCTGACTTCCTCTATGGCGACAGTGGGGCCAACACCATCGAAGGCCTTACTGGTGATGATCATTTGCGTGGTGGTGAGGGTGCTGACACGTATCGCTATTCGCTTGGAGATGGTGACGA
>NZ_CANLZK010000017.1:0-65540 GCF_947495585.1 Ruegeria atlantica
AATTGTCAGGCTGGCGTTGCCGTTGACGACGATCTCAATCGTGCCAACCGTCATATAATGATCCAGTACAACCGGTTCGGGATCCCAAAACCAGTTGGAGAAGATCGGATTGAAGTCAAAAACTTCCGTCCCAAGAGAGACTGTCTCAAAGTTGTAGTTGACGGTTACATCGTCTTTACTGATCCCTTGGAACTGGACTTTTTCGACGAAACGACCATCACCGCGGATGAGGTCATGACCGAAATCAGCGCCATCATCCCCTAAAACAATTGTGAGACTATCTGTTGCCGCAGTGCTGCCTTCCGCGCGGTCGGTCGCCATATATATGTCGTTGCCCTTGCCACCATGGTAAATATCGGTGCCTCCGGAATAGACAAGAATGTCTGAGCCATCGCCCCCACCGATGGTGTCGTTGCCTTCACCATCATAGGTCAGTACGCGGTTTACATATTGATCGAGTGACTCTCCTTCCCGAATACCGTCGTCGGCACCGCGGTCGTAAATGAAATCAGCACCAGCCCCGCCCGTTATGATGTCGTTGCCCAAGCCGCCGTGGATTTCATCGTGTCCATCGCCGCCATCAATGATGTCAATACCATCACCGCCGCGCAGTTCGTTGCGACCGCTGCCGCCGGAAATGGTGTCATTGTGCTCGGAGCCGGTGACGTTATCAAAGTTGGCAAGCGTCAGACTGGAACCATGAGACGAAATGGAACCTGCGGAACCATCACTCTCTTCGAGCGTGATCGTGAAACCTTCATCAAGAGTGGAACCATCCAGCAAATGCCCCTCTTCCAATGCGTCCTCAGCCTGGATTGTATAATTGCCTTCGATCTGTAAATCGTAAAACTCTGGCGCAAACTCTATCACGTTCGCCTGGTTGTTAAGAATAATAGTCTCAAAATTTGTAAACCGATCTTCCCATAACGTTGGGTCGTTTACATCCGTCGCACTAAAAATTACCGAAGCATTAGCGGATGCATTTTCGTGAACACTAATGCGGACACCGGAAGTAAGCTTGGTATACGATAGTGTATCATCGTCTTCTCCACCATCGATATAGTCTGAACCGTAATCGCCAATGACGGTATCGTCTCCGCCTTCCATAAAGATCAAATGGTTCTCGTCTCGCTGGCTATCACCACTGCCAAAACTAACTTCAGCATCAAATACAGTGCTCGCCTCGCTCAATGTATCCCCATCTCTAGGGGCCATTTGAATGTTGCCATCGACAAAAACATGTCGGTAGTCTTCAATCGTTTGCCCGAATGAGTATTTCTCATTCAACATGTCAAATGCTGGCTGATAAGTATTCTGCAAGAAGGCTTCATTTTCTCCTGATGGAGCAGGAACCAATCGATCTGTCAGATCTCCAGCAGCGTCTTTGGCATCAAGAAACTTATAGACAAATTTTGCTTCATCAATACGTTGTTGTTCAGTCAAATCGGCAGGGTCTGCTGTGATTTTATACGTATCCGCTTCTTCAAATCGACGGCGCTGAATTCCCAAACGAATGTTTTGGCTCTGAGAAGCAGAGTTGGAGTTTATAGCAATCTCCCACCAAATTTCGGCGCGCTGCAAAAATGCCTCGAAATCGTTGCTTGGAGTACTCCTCAATATAGCCAATTGACTCGGAATATTACTTTCTATGCTATTTGATGAAGATCCGCTAAGATTATATAACTGGGAGATAAAGGCGGCACGTTCAGTCGAAGTTGGCATATCATCAACAGACGAAAGTGCCGCCGACAACCCCCCTTCCCATGCGGAAACAGTAGTGTTCAGCAAATTCGTTGCAGTATTATCATCGACGCCTACGTTGCTCCAAGCACTCAAAAACTCTGATTGAGACAACGTTCCATTTTTATAGGATTGGAGTGCAGTGATTTCCGCCTGTGAAAGCAAAATTCCTGCTTGGTTAAAACTGCTTAGGGTGTCTTGGGCCGAATTGACATCTATATCCCAACCGTACCCAATCGTTGGGTTTCCGTCGACGACGTGTAGATAAGACTCTTGAATAACGCCAGTAAGAAGCTGTGGGTTTTCAAAGAGTTTTATCTGGTAATTTCTTGCAGCTTCATATTCCGATTGTGTTAGGTCATGATAATTCGAAAGAGCCAAGTCCCTACTCCCATAATTTAAATTGTGCTATTTCTCAAAACACGTCTGAAGACGACGAGGCTCATCCCTTACAAACGTCCATAAATCCAAGGCCAAAGCCGCATCAGAATCACTCAATGAGCTTTCACCTACTGCCGCCAGGTAAGAATTTCCCAAAAGCTGGATTTCAGCGAAATACCTTCTAGAATCTTGAATATTCGTGGGTAAACGACCAACGGATCTTGCAGTTACTGTATCCCCAATGTGGGCTGAATCCGCCCAGTATCCGAAGTTGCCACAGGGCTTATATTCTGATCCCTGTTCAAGTGAGTTGCAGAACAAAAAAATGTCGTTCCCGTAATGATATCTTCCACGTTTTCCCTGAAGATATGAAGTAACCACAAGTCGATCTTCCAATCCGTCCGCATTCATGTCAGCCGGAATCCAGAACAGAAAATCATATCGATAACCTTCTGGGAATTGAATTGGAGAAGATTTTAAGTCAGGCTGCCACGAGTACCCACTTGCGGCTGGCAATCCTAACTCAGTCAGTAGTTGTTCCGACCACGGCAACCAGCCAATGTCCAAAGCCACTCCAGGAAACTCTTCGCTATTGACTTTAAAAAGCTGGGTTAGCACTTTGGACGATTCACTGATTTTCTCACAATTGATAAACTCAATCTCTTCACTTGGTTCTACGCGTGGAACCTGTGCAAAACCCATTTTGTAGGAACAGGCTACAATTGTCGCTATAGCAGTGCCCAATCGAATTATACTATTCATCTCAAAATCCCTGCACCTTCGAAAACCAGCCCAGACACTCCATTCAGTGCATATTGCTCAGCGCTTAAGTAGACTGCCGGAAAAGCCATTTTCGACCTACGCAACCATAGTTTGCATTTTGTGTCAATAATCTACCTTTGGGGGAACCGCCCCAGACTCCAACCAACCTCTTCCAATCTGCTTGCATCACGAAAGATTAAGGCTGGACAGAAATTCGAAAACTGAAATTGGCCCGAACCCGACGAATGCAAATGCAGCAGTCAAATAGAATGGGAACGGCAGGAAAGGGCTCCTAACACCGGCCGGTGATAGCCGCAGGAATTGACGGCAGCGATTGTATTGCCAACGCTTCCCTTGTTGGGGATAAAGAAAAAGACCAAATTGCAGTCGAGCGATCTGTGACCGCCGCAATAGTGAATTGGCTGGAGAGCAATCCATGAGCAAGTATAAGCTTGGAGACAAATCAAAGGGCATTTGCTCGACGTGCGAGGAGGTTGTTTCGACCACTTTTACGCACCGGGATGTGCCGCTCGATGATGAATCCGCGACAGTGCCGGGCATTCTTGCGGGTGTCTGTGATCAGTGTGACACCGTTGTGTCCATCCCAGGTCAGTCTACCCCTGAAATCAAACGGGTCATGGATCAGGCTCGGACCTGATTTACTGGATAATTCGGTGTTTGAAGCCGGGGCCCCTACCCCGGTTTTTCTGTAAAGTCTTTATAAAGTAAATACTTCCAAAAACATTTGGGAAGACAAGACTTTCCAAAGTCTTTCTAAATTAAACTTTTCCGAAAACCTTTTGGAGTACTTTCCTTTCAGAGCCAGTGATTGCTCAGATGTCTATTTTTGAAGGGAAATTTTTTATGCCGACCATCAGTTTTTGTTCACCAAAAGGAGGGTGTGGGAAGAGCACATCATGCATTCTTCTTGCTCTCGAAATCGCCCGTCGTGGCCTGTCCGTCATCATTATCGACAGTGACCCCAAAGGCTGGCTCAGCTCATGGGCTGCCATCAAAGAGCTGCCCAAGGGCATTCAGGTCCGTCAGGCTGCACAGGACGAGCTGACGGAGGCTGCAATGGATGCAGCAGAGGCCGCCGATTATGTACTTGTTGATGTGGAGGGCTCTGACGATGCCTCGATCATTGATGCAATCATGGTGTCCGATCTGGTGATCGTGCCCAGCCAGGCATCCCGCCCAGACGCTCTCGGTGCCGTCCAGACACTCAAACAAGTCCGTCGCCGTTCGCGTCTGCTGAATAAGGATATCCCCGCACGAGTATTGATGACTTTCACGGAAGCTGGAGCGGTCGAATTCCGGATCACCGGTGAGGTCAAAAATATCTTGGAGGAGGCTGGTGCACCCATCATGTCTGTGCAGCTCGCCTACCGGCCGATATTCAAGAGCATGGTGACTTTTGGCGGTGACTACATGGATCTTCCCAAGAAACTCCAGGGCAGTTCGCCAGAATCCGCACGTGAGAACGTGGGCGTCCTCGCCCATGAAATTTCAGAGCTGCTGAAGGCCCAATTTACGGCAGCCGCAGAATAATGGAGATTAAGATGACAGCAGATACAGCAAGCCCCGCAGGTCTCGGAAGCGTCGACGACGATGATGAGGACGACTTTAAATTCGTCAGAGGCAGATCTGGCCGCAATAACACAGTCACCAGCCGAGGTGGCTCAGGAAGCCGGAAGCGCCGGGCATCCAAGAGGGTGAAACAATTCACGACTAAGGCGGACCCTGCCCTGCTGGATTTGTTCTATGCCGTCCTGGATGACGAGGATCTGAGCACCGTCATGGGCTTTGAAACGGCCGTCAAAGAGTTCCTGGCCCAGCGTGGTCATCACTACAAGTAAAGCCTTTCGAAAGCATTTACTTTATAAAGACTTTCGTTAGCTCATTGCCCGCCAAACCCAGGCGGGCTTTCTCTTTTCCAGGGGGTATCCCCCCTATTCCCTCGAACTGGGAAACAGGGGGGTGCCCCCACCTAAATCCCTGAATCTACATAATTTGTTGACGCTCTGATTGAGCATTTGTTTACAACAGTCGCTCGCAAGCTGATTTCTATTCTCGTCGATTGCTCTGGGTCCAATTTGCTCAATTCCCACTGGTGCCGTATGCTCCTGGCATGGGTATCGAGGTCATCATCTCCTGTATCGCAAGCGCCTGCATTGCGGGCGGTGGTATTTGGCTTTCATGGTTTGCGGTTAGGCACGCTGGCCAGCTGCCCAAGCGCAATCCCGAACACGTCCGACAGATCATGAAAGAGATTGACTGGAAGCTTCTCGACGAAGTCATGGATCCGCCGCCCAGGCGTCGCACAGAGCGCTATTCACCCGCCCTGCCCTGATTTCTGTGGCCGCAACAGCGCCACCGGCTCCATTTCTCCCCGCTCGATCTTACTGACTAGTGATGTCAGGTATGCTCGGTGACACTGAATGCCCTCCGCTCGCTGTAGGACGTAACCCAGGGCCATAAAGCGCATCGCTGGACCATGTGACACTTTCATTGCATACCAAGCCTCTCCAAGCATCATATGGTCTGCCAGCTGGTCCATCAGTCGATCACAGTGGGCCTGATCTCGCGCAAGCCTCAATTCAGAGCACAGCCGCGGGAATGCGTGCTCCATTTGATCCTGGGTTACCTGAATCTGAGAAAGATCTTCTTTCTTACTATTCTGAGTCAGTGAATGCTCTTTGTGCCCCTCATATTTGCTGTTGCTATCCCTCAAATTGATGGGCTCAGGTGTTTCTGATGGGTATTTGTCCACAGAGACATATTCGTTGATCTCGTCCAGTAGTCCCTGAAGAATGTCCTGATGCGGCCGTCGGCGCAGGATGAGGCGTGCTCGATCCAGTAGATCCTGAACACCATCTGAGATGACACCCTGAAGTCGAGCCAACGCGAGCGTGCACTCATCCCGCAGTACCTGAAGAGCCTCTTGCGCACGGCGATACTCGCTCGCCAGCGCTGTGAATTCAGCATGACGAGAAGCCATCGGTAGGAGCGACAGGCCGCTGACCAGCGTCGCCCGCCCCGCTCCGTCTCTTCTGCACCACCTTTTGCCGTTGGCAGCTGTGATGCGCTGGATCACACCAATGCCTGCCAATTTTGCGATATGGCGCTCGACCGTTTGAATACTGACGTGGGCCCGCTCTGCTATCGCGGCATTGCTGGCATAGACGATGTGATGGTCCTCTGCCATTTCACTGACCCGATCAGCCGACATAAATGAAAGCATAGCTCGAAGGATGGAGATGCTGGTTGCTCTCAATCCAAGTGGTTCTCGGGCCTCCTCGATTACACGGAGCTGCAACCATTTGGGTGCACTTCTCCCCTGCCCGGCCGATGACCTGGCTGCTCCTGATGGAGCGAAATCTGTTACTGTCTTCATGGTTTTTTGTCAGCAGGCATAGAAATCCCGATCACCCAAGGGTGTTTTTTCTTGTGAAGTGATTCGGGGGCTGCTAAAAATTAGGTGCTTAGACTAATTTCCGCTTTATGCGGTTTTGCAGCCCTCGGAGCTTCGGTTCTGGGGGTTTCTCTTTTCTGCGACACTCCTTTCTGCTCGTTGCCTCATTCAGATTTCACAATTGTGAAGTCACTCCTTCCCGTGGTTCTCTTGATGGAACCGCTCAAGGGAATCTTCCAGGATCTTTTCGATGTGCGTATCGAGCCAATCCGCGAAACCTGCCGTTTCTTTGGTTTCGTTTACTGTCAGCTTTAGGCCAGATGGCCCCCTTAGAACCTTCGCAATGCTGCCCAGCTCGCGGACCTTATTCTTAGGATTCTTTTCTGATTTTTGTTTGATTTCATCTAATAGCGCGTTGAGGCGATCATCCGATGAGACTGTTGGATCCATACCCATCAGAATCTTTGTGGCCGCTTTGGCTGTAATGACTTTGCTTTCCAGAGCAGACCCCAAGGCCTCCCATTTCGGACGGCCGCTACCAGATGCAGCGCCGATCAGATCCCCAAGACTGTCAGGCACCTGTCGCGTGATGCTCAGCAGGTTTGAGAGGTTCGTGGGCGACATATTCATCATTCGCGCAATCTCTTTCTTCTCTACGCCGGTAGAAAAGATGAGATTTGCAAAGCGCGCCTTCTCATATGCCGAGAGGTTTTTGCGGGCCGCGTTTTCCAATGCCTGTGTGACAAGCACTGCGTTATCAAAGTCGGCTTCAGACTGACCATCGGCCTTCACTTCGATATTCGCCCTGACCCTCATGTTGCGGTCTTCATCCATCTTCGGCCTTGGGTTGGCTCGAATATGCCGAATAGCTGCAAGTCTGCGACGACCGAAGATAATCTCGTATCGACCCTGCTCTTTCTTGGAGTTACGCACCAAAATTGGGACTTTTTGTCCGTGACTCAAAATGCTGTCGACCAGTTGTTCGAGAGACCCATCTTGGTCATCGACATCCGCGTCAACTGAGGCCGCTTCAGAAGACTTCACAATTGTGAAGAGTTCTAGGCGGTCGGCATGTGCGGAGTCATCGATAAGCTCAGGGTCGATCTCCCGAACGGCATTGTAGGTCTTTTCAATCAGCTGAATGCCTGGAGCCGTCGATTGCCGTCTTGGTGACTCCTTGGGCTTTGTTGTGGCAACGTCAGTTGATTGAGGTTGCAGTGCATTCATGAGACTTGCACCGGGATCTCTTTTCTTTTTGGGTGCCATTATTCACGCCCCCACGATGCGGTGATCATTTTCTCAACTTCGACGCCAACGGCATCCATACTGGACTTTGCGCGATCATAGGTGGACCGCGTGATATCGCTACGGTTCAGTTCGTAAATGCTCTGCTGAAGCATAACTGCGTCTGCGATTGCTGTTGATTTGAGGCTTGTGGCCATCATAACGCGCTCCTGAAACAGCGCCCTCAGGAACGACACAATGGTTTGTGATGGAATATCGGTTGGCTCATCTCGCGTTACGAGAAGCCGGAAATCATCGTAGCTGAGTTTAGCCCCAATGTTCTCAATGACCTCCATATAGCTGCTGGCCATCTGGAGGAATTGTGCGGTGCTCGCGACGTCGAGCATGCTCGGAGTGAGTGGGACGATGACTGATGTGGCGGAGGCCATCCCGCTCATCGTGATGAAGCCCAGAGAAGGCGGGCTATCGATGATTACGACATCATAATCCGCTTCAACACTCATGATGGCGTTGTGAAGCCGCATAAAGAACGGCTCATCGACACTATTCTGTTTTGCAGCTTCTGTTTCGAATTCTGACAACATGAGCCCACCAGGGGCGATGGCCAGGTTGGGGAAATACGTTTGCTGAACCACATCCTTCATGGGGACCGGGTCATTGTATGTAATGGCGTCGTAGACAGTCTCGATGTCTTGATCCAGCTCGGTCTGTAGGCCACACATGGACGTCAGTGATGCTTGAGGGTCAAGATCGATAGCGAGCACGCGATAGCCCTGAAGCGCGAGGTAGTGCGCCAGGTGAATGCATGTGGTCGATTTAGACGACCCTCCTTTGAAATTCATGACCTGAATTCTCTGGAGATGCTCACCATCACGCCGGTTTGGCACATAGCGACCAGACTTTTTGGCGTGACCATCCAGATCGCGACGAAGCTGTAGAATCTCTTGTCCAGTATAGTAACGACGACCACCTCGGATCTCTGAAGCTTCAGATACTTTGCCCTCGGTCGTTGCTTTCCGCAGGTACTGGTGGCTGATGTCGAGAAGCTCGCAGACCTCGGTTGCTGGAAACAGCCTCAGTTGCTTGGTAGAGTCTGGTGCATACGCCGCAAGTAGGTGTTCTTTGATCGCCATATTTAGGCGCGTGCTGATCTCAGCCGCGATATCGACAGGGGATGTCGACGCAATCGGGTTGGTCGGGATCATAGTTACCTCAATCTGCTCGGTTTGGCGTTTATCGCTCTACTATTAGAGAGACCCGATGAGGTGATTCATGTCAACGACTTTTTACATGTGGGGTAGGGGGCTTACGAGTCGCACTACATGTTGAATTCACAGACTTCACAATTGTGAAGTGGAGAATCTGTCCCTACCTAGCCTATGGATATCCTGACTCCCAAGCTCTCGCCAGCCGAAACGCCTCCTGAACCGGATCTCGGCTTGGTGGGTTGTTCTCCAGATATTCGCGCACCCGCTGCGCTGCTGCCTCGCCTTCCGGGCCCCATTGCACGTCGACAGGGATGACGGTCGCATCAGAAGCAAATCCGAGCTGCGCCTCGTTCGTCAGCGTGTCCAGCAAGCGTTTCGTGTGTGCCGGATCTTCCGCATGGATCCATCCTCCGCTCGCTCGTGAAATGCGCTCTAGGCATTCTCGTGCCACATCGGTTGCAGCCGGGGCATCTCGGAGATCGATGTCTGATAGATCGAGGATCTGCTGAGGCCAGCTTAGGGCAGGGTAGATCGGTGACGTCCAGTAGTGCTTGCCAGATGCATTCAGTCCCAGCAGGGCGATCTGGGTGGGCCAGAGGCGGCCGCGGACATTAGCTGACCGGATCGCTACCATCATCTGGTCCATGTCCTGAACGTCAAAATTGGCAGCCCCTAAAACTTGCGCTGTCGGGTCGATATCGACAGATCTACTCATTCTGTTGCTTTCTTGATGGCCGCTAGTGCGTCTTCAAGATAGTCCTGCGGGTCGAACTCAGGGTGTGTCTCGAATTCTAGGACCTCTTTCTTGAATGGCAACTCAAGCCTCATAATGGCTCTGCCTGCGCGCACTTCTCCGGTCGCTGAGATCGTCGCAGTGAAAACCGCATGCGCCCCTGGAATCAGCTCAGAGCCCTCCCTCACGGCCTCGTCAATGATAGCCTGCACCTCGTCATCAACCGGGTCGTTGTCGACCCGAAGACTGTGTCCCTCGATGTAAAACCGGATTCCGGCAGGCCGGCGATCCTCGGGGATGCGCTCCAGGATTTCTGTTACGGTCGCGATCAGTGTTTGGTGCTGATACCCAATTTCGTAGCCAATCGAGCCGGCAATATCATTCCAGTTCATTGTCCGTCGCATTGTCACATGTCCTTCAGGCGTCGAGAAACCTCGGCATTTTCGTCAGCGATCTTCTCAAGCTCTTCTTGTGTCACCGAATTTGCATGTTCGACCAAGGTATCGACGAACTTAGCCATGTCGATGCCTGCCAGATAGGCACGCAACGCGTCTTTACTCAGCTTCCCGTCGACCGATTTCCGGCTGAGCAGTTTCTTCAGGATTTCTGGGTGTTTCTCTGCAAGCTCATCGAGCTCATGGATATCGCTCTCGCAAATGCTATCTATGAAGCTGGACGTCTGAGGCTCTGGATAACCGATGGCGTCAAGGAATTTTGCAAAGGCGGTTGTTGGCAGATATGTATGATGCCAGTCGTTTTTTTTGGTCATGATGCTCCCCGTTTCTAATTATCGCTCGTTTCGATCACACAAGCCACACACTCACTGCCGCCAGGAACAATCTGCCCAATGTAGCCACACGTGCTGCATTTAAGGCGGTGGTCAATGGCCTTGTTGAGCGGTTGCTTGTGCAGCTTCAATTTCTGCCGCTTAGCGTCTTCATGCGCGCAAAAGGCACACAAATTGCGCATCCAGTTGCCAATCCACTGCTGGCGACAACTGTTCCCACACATCTCGCACGACCTGTTAGCCATCTGCCGGGCAGTTTCGAGATAGGTGCCAACAAATTCTGGGCGCCCCGCTTTACTCTGATGCAGATAGATTCTCAGCTCGCCAAATTTTTCCTTGATCTGGAGGACCAGCGGATAATCGTGATCTTCTTCATCGCAACGCGTTTTGATGTCCTCGAAACACTGGGTCACGATTTCGATCCATCCCAGACTATCCGAACCCAGGCCTTCCGTGACTGAACTTCGGATATCACTGTAGTCGATGACACTGTGTTCACTCATCTCTACCTCCTCAGGTGCGCAAGGATGCGGGCGAGGGCGGCAGTGTCGCCGTCACGCACCAGATTTACGACAGATCGCCCGTGTTCTGCTGGATCTGGCGCCAGGATGAAATCCAGGACTGCCAACGGATGCCAATCCCGCATCTCGCCAGCGATCTCGGCGATGTCCGGCCCAAGCTGGTCAACAAGCAACTCCTCGGTGGAGGGCAGGGGAGTTGAGTTTCGCGATTGCGATGCCTCGTAATCCAGAGGTGTGTGATCGCAAACCACACACAGGCCTTGGTGCTCACGCTTACCGCGGGCGCGCTGGCCGAAATAGCCGCACCTCGTGCAGGTCAGGCTGGCCTCGCGGATCATCTCCTCGGCGATCCGGTCGATCTCCGGTGTGGATCTCCTGATAGATAGATTCAGGGCGCCAAATTTCTCCTTCACGTCCACGATTTCTACAGAAACATCACCCCCAGATTTCATGACCTGACCAGCCATGCGATTGAAACCACGAAAAATGAGAGAGTGCCAACCTGGGCCGACGGCCGGCACCAGTGTCAGGCAGGTGTCTGAGACCAAATGCGGGTGCCGGGAGGCGATGTCGTACCGCTGTACTGGCTGCTGGGTGACGCGTTTTCCTGGGAAACGGGCGTGGTAGCACTCAGCACAAACGGTCACCAGAAAAGCCGCGATCACTTGTTTTCGGGCGGCATTTCCGCAGGCCTCGCATGTGAAGGCACTTTCCTGGGCCAGAAACTCTAGTGTACGGCTATCGGCCTCCGAGCAGGGCCCGCGGTAGATACAGATCTCACCAAATTTTTCTTTCATCGAGATAGATTTTGGAAGATCGTCGGGCGTCGCGGCCTCGCGTTTGATCTGCTCAAGACGGGGCAGGGCGAGATCGATCCAGCCAAGCCGTTTGCTCCCCAGGCAATCCGTCAGGCTGCCCTCCAGATCGTCCCAGTCGATGAGATCGCTATACTTCATGATACTCCATCTCCCGCAAATTGTAGTGAGATCGATGCGATGCTGTGCGCAGCGCTAAGTACTGTTTGTCATCCAGATGCGCGATCAGATGAACAAGGGCAGCTTTCTGTGCTGACGACAGGTCATCGAGATGCATTGCAGGGAAAACTTCGGTCAGGAGGATGTAGTCATCCATGAAGCTGCGCGGTCGACCACGATGATTGTCATCGTAGTCCGGGCCGGCGCCAAGCAGGCGGCCAGTGTCGCGGTTCACGCCACTCAGTTCTCCGGCTTGAATCATTTCCAGGATGAAGGTGGTCTGGTCTACAGTATGCTGGTCGGTCACGGAAAAACTCCTCCAATTGTAATGGTAGGAGGGGAGGGACTCGAACCCTCGCTCATACAGTAATCGGCTGCCTATCTATCGGGGTATAAACCCAATCGCCACACCTGTGCCCTCCCGAAAAACGGGTTCGTTCTGATCAGAACGCTATTCGGCTGGTGTGATTCTTTTGGGTCATACGCTCAACGTATGCACGATCCGATACTCGGTCAAGCTGATTGGGTCCAGAAGAAGATTTGTAATTGAAAACAGTCATGTAAACCTTCTCCTGTTGTTTGCATTGAGAGATAATGTTCTCTTTTTGTTCCCAAGGGAAGAGTTTTTATCAGGCGGGGGCAGGGGCGCCGTGGGCCATGATCTGACCGTTGCCAATGAGTCCGGCAGCCTCGCGCCTTAGCAGCTCCATGATGACCGGAGATTGCTCGGCGATTTGGGTGTCGTCACACATTTCCTGATAGGTATCTTCGTCCCGCAAGAACGGGTCGAGTCCCCATCTCCCAGCCTGGGCCCGCAGGGCACTGATTTGCTCCGGCGAGAATGTTAGGTCGGTCCATGGGTACAGCTTTCTGTACTCCATGAACCAGGCGGCCGTGGCCTGTTCATCGAGAAGGGCGATCTCCGCGGGGCTGGGGGTCGTGCGGTAGCACTGCTCGCCCTCAAAGAAGATCGTAGGTGGAGGGATTTTGGATCTATTCATTTTTGAAAAACCTTGGTTACGGTGAAATGAAAGATTTCTACCATGCCGAAGGTTTCGCCAGGGTTAAAAATTCTGGCTCGGGGTTATATTTTATTGGGTTCTGACGATGTTTTTCTACAGCTTCCAGAAATATAGAAAATCTTTTGAATTCAATTATTAAAATACTCTCTTATTGGGTGCACATGGCGATCATGATGCTCGTGTCAGATGACATGAACTTCGCGGAGCAGATCTGATAGCAAAACCCCGAACGGAGGGTCGGGGTGCATAGTCAGGCAAGTACTGGGGTTCGTTTCCCCTCATTTGTGACCACGTAACGAGGTTTGGACTTGCTGCGTGTTTTTTTGAAGCCAATCTCAACTTCCCGGTCCAGCTTCGTCATGAATTCGAGGAGCTTCTCAAGAGAAAATCCGCGAAGCTTTCCGTTCTGAAGTGCGGAAATCTTGGGTTGGGGCACACCCAGGATTTTGGCGGCTTCAGTTTGCGAAAGGTGTCGATTGCGAATGATAGAGTTGATCTGACCAACAATCGTCGCTTTCAGCTTCAGCTCAGGAGCGTCTTTGAGACCAAGATCTGCAAAAACGTTGCCGCTGCCGCGCTCCAGCTCAAGTTTTTCTTCCATTGTCGTCTCCCTTCACTTCAAGCTCTGTTTGAGCAGCTTCAACCGCTGTTTGATGAGATCTGTCTCTGACTTAGGTGTCTTGATCCCCGACTTAGACTTCTTCTTGAATGCATGCAGAACATACAGATCATCACCTAACTTGACGGCATATACGGCTCGATAAGTATCGGTATCGTGGTCCGCGACGATCTCAAGAACACCTGAGTCGAACCCTTTCAGCGGTTTTGCAGTTGCTGCCTTTCTTCCTTGCTGCGCCTCGCCAAGCGCGTATCCAATTTGATCAATGACGTCCTCCGGGAAAGTCATCAGTTTTTTCTTTGAGTCTCCAACCCAGACGATTGGTCGATCTGTCATTCGATTCCTTCTATACCAATATAGGTATAACTCTTGATTAAAAGAAGCAAGTGAAACCCGTGGCCTGCAAATTACGGGGTGCGTTTTACAGCAGCCCGGATATCCTCTGGGCTGCGACCACTGATGCCACTTTTCTCACCGTCGGCCAACTTGCTGTTTACCGCGCGTCGTAGAGCAGCTTTGCTCTCAAGGAATTCTACAAACGCCATCTCCTGATCCCGACTTAGCTGTGCCAATTTCTGGCACATCAATTCAAGATCAACACGCAGATCCTTGCGAACTTCCAGTTCTCTTCTGACGACGACATGCAGGGGCAGGTCAGGGTGGCGATCAAGACCATTCTCGACGAGTTCTGCAACCGATTCATACTCGGCGTCATCAAGGACCTCAGGATACTCTGCGGCATCCAAGATCGCATGATACCTCTCGAAGACATCGGAAATTCTTGCCGACCGATTTGCCTGAAAACCATTGCGTTCGGCGTCCTGAACCATTGCGGGTGAGATGGTGATCGAGGTCTTTTTTAGGGCCATGAATTCTCCTGAAGTGGCGTCCGGTGCTCATAGGTATCCGGTATTACAATGTCAACAATACGGTAATACCATTTTGTAATCAAGTATGACTCTTTTTGCTTGACGGCAAGAATTGAGGCAGCTAGAAACATGGTAATACCACTCCGAAAAAAGGTAATACCATGATGCTTACAGCAATTCACAGCGACGATTTTCTCTCCGCAGTTTGGGGCAAGCGCGCCCGCGTCCAGCCTGAAGGCACGCTGGGTTTTGGTCTGTCCGCATCGCTGCGTCGGAACATTCATTTCGTGGCCATTGCAGGTGCTGACACCCAGGTTTTCAAGGCGCTGGACGAAACCGAGCCCGGTCTGCCGATTGCGGATGTGCTCTTTGAAGAGATGGATCTGTTTGTCGGTGACGACGACTATGTCGTGGTTGTTTCCAGCAGGACAGACACGCTGTCACGGCATGAAGAGATGACCCTTGCTGGCCATGTCATTGGAAAAGTTTTGCTGGCTGAGGGGCAACCTGAATTGGCCGGGGCGATCTGTGCCCGGTCACATTATTTCGGCCACGAGGCACTGGACGAGGCTGTGTGCCGCTCGGTGCATCGTAAGTACATGCACTAAGTATGATCTTCCTTCTCTCCGACGAAGGCAATCTCTAAAGCATCATCCGGCAGGGGCCGCTGAAGCTCGGCGGCCTCCTCTGGTGACCCGTGCAGCCACTGCTCGAACTCTTCGGGTGTCCGCAGGATGACGGGCATCGCTTTGGGGTGAATCGGGGCAACAACCTCGTTTGGCTCTGTCGTCATGAAAGCCATCGCCAGGGTAGGGGTGTCAGACTCTACCAAATCCTCATCTGATTTCTTGCGGAGCCCATCCTTCTCCCAGTTCCAGCGCCGGGAGAAGCCCGCGAAGGCGAAGGGCCTCCGCGGTTCGTCGCCCGTAAGTCGAAACCAGGCGGCTGCCTTGACTGGTTTACCGGTCTTTCCGGTGATTTTCTCTGTCGGATGATATTCCGAGAATGACGAGGCAGGGACAAGGCAGCGCTGTGATTGCTCTTGAATCACATACTTCCATGGCCAACCACCAAGATTGCGGATGTTTGTGACCCAGCCAAACTTGGCTTTGTTCCAGCCCCACCGGGCATGCATCAGGGTTCTGTTGCCTTCATCATCGATCCGAACGATTGGCGCCTGTGCATCAGGAAATAGAGCAGCCTGAGGTCGGGAGTTGCCGAGTAAATCGTGCTCCGGACGTACGTCGAAAAGCTGACGCATAGCCTGCTGTGAGGTCATGTTGGCATACAGATTGCACATAGCCGTAGGCTAGGTGGGGCGGCCATCTCTGGCAAGAACACATCATTTGGAAGGGGGCTGAGGTTACAGCGCCTCAGGCTATCTTGTGTGCCAGCTGATTGACAATCTGGGCCCGAGATTTCTGTTTTTTAGGCACCACCTGATCGGAAGAGTAGAGGTCGTATCGGCGATGCCGCCGGCCAGATCTGTATTCGATCCATGCGAATGGGCCCTTGAGGCGAGGCTTCAATTTGAAGCCGGCTTCTGACCACTGGGTTTTGGTCATCAAGCCGACACCCTCCGGGATCTCGTCCCACCATGCGATGGTTTTCCCGCGGAGTGTTCTGGATGGCGCCGGTGGCAGGGCAGGGTGATCGAGATCAGCATCCTCCACCAACAGTTCAGCAAGTGCAGTAGCTGCATCCAGGCGGCGGTTTTCTCTCACTTTCTTGAGGGATCGTCTGAAATCATAACGTTCCTGTTGTTTTTGTAGAAAGTGCT
This sequence comes from Ruegeria atlantica, assembly GCF_947495585.1. Lineage (GTDB taxonomy): Bacteria > Pseudomonadota > Alphaproteobacteria > Rhodobacterales > Rhodobacteraceae > Ruegeria > Ruegeria atlantica_G. Next base: position 16,057 of record NZ_CANLZK010000017.1, read on the forward strand.
CGTCATCATCCAGGTTTCTGTAGAAACGCGCCGCGGCAAGATCGAGCAGCCTAGCCTCGTGGAATAGTTGCTGTTTCCAGAGATGTTCAGGCAGATCCTCGTGAACCAAGGTTACCTCAACACTCCACGGATTCTCGTCGCCTTCTTCAGAGATGTAGCCACGGATGTGCATGCCCGCATCCATCAGGGGTGCCAGATCGGCCGCCAACCTGCGGGGTAGGTGACCCAGCTGGAAACGGCCGTCTCTCCACCACACTTGAATGGCATTGGTGTCGAAGCGGTTTTTGGGCTGGCGCACGAGCTGTACGCGATCACCAAAAGCGGGGCGAACATCACCGATCAGTTCGTCGGTGGTGTCGTAATCATAAAACTGAAGGCCAGCCAGATCGGTCTCCATCCAGCGGGCGGAGTCGGGTGTTTCATTAAATTGGGCGACAGAGATGAATTGGGTCATGCTTTCTGAATATAGGCAGTCTGGTTTCGCTTTAAAAACATTATGTTATGTCATCATTATATGAGTGTTTATCGGTTTCAGGCCTGTTAAGATTTGATTGAATTCATGGAGATTCCTTCTTCTGCCTATATCTAACACATCGTTGCGTTAGCTATAGGGGGTAAGCAGATCAATGGCGTCTGCCCCTGAAGAAATCATTGTAATCTTTATCGGCTGCTTTCATGAGCGGCACGCGGATCGCCTCCATGCGGCCTACCAGGATTTCGTTTTGCTTCTGTGCGGCAGCCAGCCCCTTCTCGAACTGACCCGGCCAGTGATTGCTCTTGTTGGCAGCCGTTCGGCCCGTCGCTCCGAACATCTCGGAAACAGCTCGCCTATCGACACCTCGGCCCAGGATTTCTTTGGCGTATTTTTCGACAACAGTGACTGTCAGATCAGCACCCCTCTCTTTTTGGAAATGTAGATACCCGAAAAGAAGCTCTCTGCGGGCCCGTTTGCCGGCAGCAGCCAGATGCGCAGCTCGGATCTTCTTGGCTTTGTAGATGACTTCTTTGCGGCTCCTGGCACTCATGTCCCCATACATGCCCTTGATCCAATCGTCGTCGATCATGCGGCCGGCAGCTCGGTGAAAGTTGTCGATGATCTCCTCTACTGCTCTCTCGTATTCAGTCAATATTTCAGACTGATCGTAGTCCATAACCTGATCGTCCATACTTTAAACCCTATATCTAACACAACGTTATCTTAGCTATAGTGGGTTTCAGTTTATCTGTCGTTAAAGAATGGTTTCATTGGCAGGATTTTGCGTTTTCCATAGCTGAAATGAAGACCGGCGTGCCAGGATTGGAGATCGAGAGCTACGCCGGTCTTTTAGATGCCTAATCGCATCCGTCCCAGGCATGTGTACTGCTCTATGCATGGGACAACCGAGCTTCCATGATCCCCTTGATTAGCAGCCAGAGCGTGCAGATTGGGTATTACATATACCCATCAAAAATAGCTTGTATTCGCCTTTTTGGCGCGCATCTGCTCCTAAGATTTTGAGGAGCAGCTTTATGGCACGCATTGTACCAGCAATAATTGGAAATCGATCACCAGAGCGCACCAGGGGCGTGCTGTACCAACTTGAGGACGTGCTGGATGATCAACACATCATCTTCCAGAATGCATTGCCAAATGATGCGATCCTCGTCGGGTGTCCAGGCAGGGGCTGGGCGGTGATCCAAGTCTATCACGATGTGAAAGTGATCGATTTCAAACAGGGAAAAGTTTGGGCCTCAGAGGCTGAGCATGACAGTCCACAGGAGGACATTAAGGATGTGCAGGCCAAACTCGACGAGCTCGGCATCAAGGATTTTGTCCGCCATGTTTTTCTAATCAATAGTGTGTTGCCAAACCACCTGGATCTGGATGGAGAGTTCTGTTTTGAGTGGTGCGCTCACGTTTGGGAAGGGGCGTTTGGTTTTCCTGTCTTGTTCACAGATCCGTACGAAAATTCACTTTACGTAACCGATCTCTCCGTTGGCACCATTGGTGGCGTGCTGAAGCAATTGTCGCCAGGAGCTTCAGCCTATGCCGAGGGTGCGGTGACGCAGTCTCAATTAAGATGGCGGCTAAGGGGGCGCTCTGCGCCGTGGCTGAAGAAATCTGAGGAGAGTATATTTGAGAAAGATGACTTTGAGCTCGGTCCCTGGCCCGGAGATGATGAAGATCTCGAAAAAGCTTTGGGTGAGTTCATTAATAAATCAGATGAGTCTGTTTCCAGTGAGGATGAAGAGCCAGATGTTCTCAGTCAGATCTCGGAGCTGGTTGCGGCAGAGCGGAAGAGGGTGCGTGCCGTTGAAGATGATCTTTGGGAGTCTGCGCCCGATGTCGCCTTCTCTCGGAGATCAAATATTTTGAATCAAATGGGTCTCGTGGATGATCATATTACTTTTGTGACCAGGCTCGAAAATCTCCTCCGAGACAAACAGTAAATCTGGATTCTGAGACAGGACTTCCTTGGAGCCGGGCGGAAGAGATTCTTGCCCGGTTTCAGGCCGTGCCGGCGGCCGGGGCGGGGGCCCCTGACAGGAAATCCTAGGAGCCAATAGGACTTCCTAATAGGTCAGCAAAAAATTTAGAAATTCCTGAGATCTTCTAGATCATCCTCGAAGATTCTAGAGACCTCTAGCATGTCCTAGGAATTCTTAGATTTGACTTTTGGATCCTGTCTGCAATTTGCCCAATGGGTCCATAATCTGGAGCCAGCAGTTTCGCTAACCGCCCCCTTCGGGGACGACCGCGAAAGCATGGCCAGGGGCTCTGCCCCGTGGACCCCGATTTTGATTGCAGGATTTTTTGTTGGAATTGGGTTCATGAGCAAGAGTGAGAAACGGAAACTGAAAAGGCTTCTTGGCATCCGGGTTTCGACGGCAGTCGGGGATGCACTTGATCTCGTGGCAAGCCGGTATGACGTCTCAGGAACATCAGTTGCCAGGGAAGCGATCATACGTTTCCTGGAGGATGAGCTGCCCGATTGGCATTCGAAACCTGAGGACCTAGCCAGCAGAAAGTCTCCGCGGGGCAGGGGACCAACTAGGCCATCTGCCGAAGCCATGGAGGCGGCATCGTTTGTTGGCGAGATGGGCCGGATTGGAAACTTGACCAACCAAGCTGTGGCCTTGGCACACTCAGCCAGGAAAGGCGGAGTCATGACCGAACAGCACATCGTGGACATCATGGACTCCCTGGTGGATCTCAAAGCGCTCGAAGAAGAAATTTTGGATAGGATGGACGCAGTTGATTCAGGTAACGACCAGAATACCGACGACTGATACTGCGAATTTCGCCGCGTATGTCGGGAACCCAGGTGAAAACGAGGAGGTGACATGGATCATGGGCTCTCAAGCCCAGATCATGGCGATGGGCGCTGTCTCTCAGTGGATGGGGAAAGCATTTTCCGTCCGCCATCAGATTGTGTCGCCCGGACAAGAGCTGTCCATCGGGCAGCTCAGGAAGATGATTGATAACTATGCCAAGGAATTCAATCTGTCTGACGATGTTCGTCGACGGATCTGCGTCGTGCGACACAAGAAGCCTCGGGACGATGGCAAGCCCGGTAGCGAGTATCACTATCACATCGCGATCCCCGAGGTGGACACCCAAACCGGACTGGTTGTCAAAAACGGCTTTACCGCCCTGAGAAACGAAAAGCTCTCACGCCTAGCCGAATTGCAGTTCGGACACGAGATCGTCCCTGGTGCCATGAACAAAGCTGTGTACACGAACTTGGCTGAAAACCACCCAGAGATTGATCTCGGGCGCTTCCAGTTGGCCCTCGAAGAGGCTGCTGTCGAAGCTGGTATGAAAAGAGAGGATTGGCTGGAGTATCGTGCCGAAGCCGGGTTTTCCTCAAAAGAACATCAAATCCTGAACCGAAAACTGGAACAGGCCGAAGCCAGGGACGGCGTCGATTACAAGAAGGACATCGACATCAAGAAGATCCGAAAGGACCTCCAGTCACTCGCTCGTTCATCTGACGGTATACCTGCATTTTTGGCAGCAATTGAGGACCAAGGTTTTGATATCCAGCCAGGTAAAAAGGCTGAAATCTACAGGGTTTGGAAAGGCGGATTTGAAATCGGGTCGCTCGACCGGCTCTCTCGTCTCCCCCGAGCAGAATTACACGAAGCCATTTTGTTACATAAATCATATGGAGGCAGATCACATGACAGTACAGGCAACAAAAGCGCAGAAAAAACCGGTCTCAAGACCAGCAAAATCTATGCTGATGGCATCGGAGGCGGATCTCTTGGAGACAGCGGCGATGTCCTCGGACCAGGCCCTGGAGAAATTGAAGGGCTTAATCGTGCTCTTGAATACGCCACCAGCCGCGGACGGCGGCGACCCGATAGGCACCCTCTTAGAAGAACTGACTCAGGAGGTATCGGAGGTAAAACAACAGCAGCAGCGGCTGATGCAACAAAACGATCAGATACTAAGAGCTCTAAGAAACCTAAACTAAGACCTAAGCTGAGCGCATCCAGAATTCGTTCGAATTTCTACGGAGCACGAGATCGTATTCATGCACAGCGAGTTCATTCAAACTATTTGGATCTCAGTGATGCCAGCTCATCGGACGGTGGCGGAGAGGTTTTTGATATCGGGGACTATTTTATGCTCGCTCGCTGGGCAGCTGATCACAAACGCAAGAACCGGATCAGTGGTCCTTGATCGCGCTGCATCGCCGCATGTCTGCTGTGAGCCCTTACCGGACCTTGATCACACCTCGGTCTTTCGCTCATGCGGCAGGTCGAGAACTACTTAAACCGGACATTCTCTGAGTGGTACGCAGATGGCGGTGACGCGAGACTTTGCTGCCTTTCGCTGCGGCGGAACGAATGGCTGCTATCCACTCGGTCACAATGCCTTTCGAACATCTTCGACTAATATCTCAAAGTTCACTTCAAAGTCAGTTTGGACTTCCAGCAACCTACCCACTCGGAGTGGAAAGAAATTGCTCCATGAAGCTAAGCGCTCTGCCAGCTCTTTGGTGTCTCGTTGCTCGTCTAAATGCCCTGGATGCCTTGTTCTCGATAGAAACCGCCTGAGAGCCTCTTCTGGCGGACACAGGCAGCATACTTCAACCAATAGTTCGTATTCCTCCAGCAACCAATCCGACGGTGTTCCGCTATTTACATTACCGCGTATCGGCCGCCAGTGTGAGACGAGAACAGCAGATTCCGACGCCCTCGCCGCCTCTTGGAATGCAACGTCGCTCAGCCTGCTGAGTTTACTTCGGTGATCCCACGAGGAAACACCCTCACGCTCGTACAGTTCTTCAAGGAAATCGTCTTTGCCGAGAAATTCAAATCCCAAACGCTTTGAAATTTCACGAGCGACTGTCGTTTTTCCACTTGCTGGAAGCCCTGTAATAACGACGGCGCGTTTCATAAAACCTCCTTCCTACCGAACCCGGAATAACAGCCTCGCCTGCAATCGTTGGCTGTCATTGATGGCAGGTCAGGGCGACCTGCTGACGTTGGCTTTCGATCCATCAATGCCCGCGTCCTATCCCTGATTTACCATTAGTCCTACCTCGCGCGCTCCGGCGATGATGTCGCTGGCTATGTAATGCCCGAGTGCGCGTAGTTCGGCATCGGGGGCGACAATATCGGGGACCTGCACCGTAATGAGGCCTGCCGCGTGTGCCGCGCGGACGCCGTTGGGCGAATCTTCGAACGCAACGCAGGTTGCGGGATCGTGACCCAGACGTGCAGTGGCATAAAGGTAGATATCCGGCGCAGGCTTACTGGCCGAGACCTGATCGCCGCCTACTACGTCCTGAAAAAGCGCGCTGAGGCCCGCCCGGTCGAGATGCAAATGCGCCTTTTCTGTCTGGGTGCTGGTGGCGATGATGTAAGGAATACCCCGTTCGCGCAGGTGTTCTGCAACTGCCCGTGCACCAGGTTTGACGGGGATGCTATCTGCTAGCCGTTTTGCGATTTCATCGTCCCAGACGGCATCGAATTCTTCCAGTGTGACGCGTCCCGAAAGCCCCTCGGTCAACAGTCGACGCCCCAGCACACGGTTCGTGCCAACTAGCCGCCGAAAAAGATCGTCATCCTGCGGCAATCCAAGAGCGGCAAGCGCGGTGCGGAAGCCCTCGAAATATACCCGTTCGGTATCGAGCAACAGGCCGTCCATGTCGAACACAACGGCTTGAGGTGAGGGAAGGTGCATGAGGGGTGATCCCTATTGCTTTGTTGTTGGTAACATCGGTTGTATTGCAATAAAGCCGACATTCGTAAAGATTGCAGCACCCGTCATCTTGGGCTCTCTGCTGTCATTCTCTGCGGTTTGCACCGACTGGCGGTCAGAGCCCTTACCAGTCATTGCTGCATAACTTGGCTGCTGCAGGTGCATTAGACCGCTCGCAGCCCTCAGCGGACCTCCATCAGTTCCTAAAGGTTCCCCCCTGCAGTATATCGGATGTTGCCCATACGACCTCAAGTGAGCTCAGATAAGTAGAGAATACTGGTGCCGTATGTAATGGATAAGATGCGAAGTTAGATGTATGAGATCAGCAATGCGAATAAGCCGAAGGCCGCAGTGATGAAGAAGCCAACTTACAAGCAGATTATCGATTGGAATGAGCGCAGAGGAGATCAACCAAGGTTCGGCTTGGAATTGTTGAATCAACTGCACCGACTTCAATCAGACTTTGCGGAACGTGGTCAAGAAGATGCGATTCTGTGTGAATTCATACCTTTGCGATTGGCAACTATACTTGAGGTCTTTTTGCGCGAAGCAATTAGAGAGCTTGTCGATTCCGGAGAGCCACACCTCGATAGAGCCGAGAACCTGACCAAGGGTACGAAAATTGATCTCGCATTTGCCGTGTTTGTAGACCAACAACGCCTTTCAATCGGCGATTTTGCTGCTCACGCTGTTTCTGTTAGCAATGTCCGGAATTTTGTAGCAGCGCTCACGCAATTGGAGCCAGAGTTTGTTGCGAAACTAAAAGTAGCACACCCCAGGTGGACAGAAGACAGGGCAAACTGGCCGCGCCCACCGCTAATTGCAGATTACCAACAGAACATGAGAAACCTGCAGCGGATGATAGACGTCCGAAACGTGCTGGCTCACGAGCTTCCAACTGAACGTGTCTGGGATTTTTCGGAGATTCCAAGTTTCTTCGCTGCTACGCAACAGTTTATCGAGGCCTGCGACTGGGTCATTGTCGAGTTGCTACAGGACTCCACACCTCGAACTCAAAACCAAATGAACAACGACGCTGGGTTGGAGTTGAAAGAACTAGAAGAGCAGCTTTCTTCTGCCTTAAAGCGCCTCTCAGAGATCGAGGGAATCTGTCTAGAGAAAATAAGATCTTCGCAAGATGTATGGCTGGAAGACGCTAACAAGGAAGCGGAACTTGTAGCGTCAAATGTCGAAGGTGGCTCTATGTACTCAATGGTGTGGTCAGGCGCCAAGTCGGCCTTGGTTTCTGATCGCCTAGAGCAGGTTGAGTCCGTCATTAGAGAGTGGATGAACTAGAGCCCATTGCCCAAAATGAAAACCTCTTGGCGTCAAGCTGATCAAGTGAAGCAGCGACCGCTCAGGGCTTACTGAGGGCCTTTAGACTAAAAATGCGGATGGCCGCAAAGTCCGCTTAGCTGCCATCCTACTTGCTCTTATCGGCCTCGACAGTTTTAGTGTTGTCATCAGGCTGAGCAATAGTATGCATTTAGGTTCTAAATGGCAGGTAACATCCAAATTTCTCCCCACGAACGCCGGGCCCAGACCCGTGCTGCACTGGACGCCAGAGTTCTGGAGCGATGTGAGCTACTGTCTCCAGAAGGTGTCGCTGAGCTCCTCGATGTGGATTCTGAGGCTGTGTCCCAGCTGGAGGCAGATGGAAAGATCTTCTGTGTCCAAACAGAAGAGGGGCCTCGATACCCCGCATTCCAATTTGATGCAGACAAACGGGTTGTCCGCCCCGTCATCAGTAGGGTCCTTGATCTGGCTCCTCACGATATGACCGGCCGAGACCTGCTGCGATTTTTCATGATGACAGATGCTGACCTGGCAGATGGATACGAGGCTGAGATCGCGCTGGATCCTCGTCAGGGCTATCCCGTATCTCTGATCGGTAGAGATGATGATCGGTTGGTTGGTCTCTTCAGGGCACGCCTGATGAATGCTGTCGAGGGATAGGAAAACATGGGCGGCAATCAAAATCCAAGTTTGGACCGAATTCTGGAGATTGCAACCAGGGTTTTGGGATCTCGCGATGAGGCCGAAGCATGGATGAGCCGACCGGCCTTCGGTCTATCCGGCCGCAAGCCTGTCGAGATGCTATCGGCGGCCGCAGGCATACAGGAAGTCGAGATCTACCTAACGCGGTTGGAATACGGTGTGCATACCTAATTGGCATCCTAGTCCAAACTGAAAGCCCGTTTGACCTCTACGTCGGCCGTCAACTCACGCGCCAGGCGCAACAAGCGTCAAAAATTTGCATTTCTGAAAGCTGAATTGAAACTTCAGGGGCCCAAAATAGAGGAGACCTCGGATTATTAGTCCGAGGCCGCCTGCTGTGGCAGACCCATCGTGACTCCGAAACAGGAAGGCGTCATTCAGGGCGAAGTATTTAAACCGACAAAGCTGGCGGCCTATTGACAGTTATTATATACGGAGTATTGCGCTATTTGCAATACTACAACCTTCAAAAATGATGTAGTTTCACCATTTTTCCATTATAAAAGATTAATGCACAATTAAAGCACGTCAAAATTAGTTATTGATTAATTCGATTGTGGTTTCTATTTACAGGACAACAGCCCAAAAAGGGTATTTCGATAGTTCTTAGGCGTGGCAGCTGAGGATTTATTGGAAACGAGAAAACAGGTATTGAGATGCTGTCGAGCAAAACAGACAATTCCATAATTCTTGCGGCAATTTTGCCTTCATCATGTGCGCGTGCTCTTAGAGTAATTGCGGTCGGCCAGAAAGTGGCCGGTCGTGAGTGGCACAAGTAAATAGACTTCCACAGGACGAACGACTTCAGTATCACGATCAGATTGTAGCCCCCAAGGATCAGCTTGAGCAGGATCCGGAGCTACGCCGGGCATATGACAGCTATCTGCGTGAGATATCGTCCACCGACTACCGATTCACTCCTGCTGATCACTACCGGCTGCTCCACGCTGGCTGTTCTCAGCCCAAGGATTTTGTCGCTATCGCGCAATCTCAAGAACGCCTGATCCCTGAATGGGCGCTGGCGAACCCGGACGCGCTGGAGCAGTGGAAATCTGAAGACAAGATCTGGCGGCGAGCTGTTCATCCATACGATCCCGACCGTGAATGGTCCGGGGATGCAGGAGCATTGCAAACATGGTGTCAAAAATCAAAGCAAATAAAAGATCTCAATGATCCGCGGGTAGGCACCGAAGCCCATGGCATGCTTGGGAACCTTGCTGGTCGCAAGGATGTCTATATTTCTCAGAACGCGTTCGGGAACGAATGGCGCATTGCGAGCCGCGTCAACGAGCGTCGTAGGCAAAAAGAACAAGGCGTTGCCTCTGACAACCTGATCCAGATCGATGCGTATCGTCGAGAAGCTGACAATGTAAATTCCTACCGGTCGTTTTTTCAGGATTTCGACAAGCTGGACGAATATCACCAGATGACGCCAGAGCAGTTCGCTGCTTACCTTATGGCATACTGTGAAGTGAACGATTTCCCTTTACCGACCTACATCACGTTCACCGGCCGTGGTATCGCAACTTCGTGGGTTTTCGATTGGGTCAACCGCAATGCTAGGGACCGCTGGGATCTGGTAATGAAGCAGTTGCTCGCTTACTTTGAGTCCGCCAGACCTGACGCAAACGTTGTTGATGGCTCCAGGGTATTGCGGCCATGGGGCACTGAAAACTCCAAAAGTGGCGAGATCGTCCGCCCTCTGTGGATAAACGGCACTAGCTTGGATGACATTCATATCTACAATTTTGACGAGCTCTGTGACCGCATCCTCCCAAGAAAACGTGTTGAATATCTGGCAGCCAGCAAGGCCAAAAGAGATGCAAAACTCGCCGAGCATGACGAAGAGAATGCAAGAAAGCTGGCTCACGCTGACAGGGAATCTGCGCAAAAAAAGCGTGACAGGCCTCGTGCTAAACATCTGAAAGGAAGGCGTTCCTACAACCATGTGCTCGTTGATGACTTGGAAAAGCTGCACATGGGGCGCCATGCCGGTGGCCGCCTGTCAGCCAACCGAGACATCAACCTGTTGATTTGGGTATCTGCCCAGTCAAACATCGTTGCCAGGGATGAGACGCGCGGACTGCCTGCACACAAGGTGCTGGAAGAAAAAGCTATCGCAAAAGGTGTTCAGTTTGGTCTGACCGCGGGTCAGGCCCGTGAATACATGAGTACAGCTATAGAACGTTGCCGTCAGCAACGCATACTTGATCGAGCCGTTTATGATGGTGTTCCACTGCATGTGGCTACAGGTGGTTTGAGCCGGTACTCGCCGCGTCATAAAACGATAACCTATTCCTACTCCGCGGAACGGGTAATCACGGAGCTGGGCATTTCTGATCAAGAAATGCGTGCATTTAACCTGCGTGTCCTGGTTACGCTTGCAATCAGCAAAGAGCGTGACAGGCAGCGCAAAGCCGAGGAGCGCGGTCAAATTGCGGTTCCGATGTCGCTTCAGGAGCGTGCATCCGAGCGCCTGAAGCAGGCTAAAGAGGTGCTGGAGGCGCGCTTGTCTGGCCTGTCGATCCGCAAGCTTGCAGAACAGTTCCGTCGGTCCACCCGCACCATCCAGAAATGGATCAAACTAGCAATGAGCTACCGTGACAACCTTGAAAGCAAAGTCGAAGTAGCGGCTTCTGAGAGTGTGGTACTTTGTCCGGGTAGATACAATGAAGGCGAGGCGAAGCGGCGGGAATCTAATATAGATTACAGTAAACAAGTAGATTCCATTCCTCCGGAACCTGTTGAACCAGTAATTCATGAGCCCAAACAGCGGGGCGATGAGCGCGCAGAACCGGAGGTTCGAGCACTTCGGGATGTTTCACCTGCGCCAGCAGGTACATCACGCCCCACTTGGCATGATAAAAACAAGAAACCTTCTGAAAACATTATCCGTCTGGCTGATCGAAAACAGAAACATACACTCAAACCCCCTATGGTCCCAAAAGTAGGACCAACACATTCCACATATGGTCAGGTGTTGTCCTATAAACGGGCGATGCAGGGTGAAGAGCAGATCTACAGGGATCCAACTGATCCAGAACAGGCCATAACGGCATCAGGAGCAGTTATTTCATTGTCTGAGTACAGAAAGGGCAGGGGAGACGTATCTGATCTTCCAGACCCGCCTCAGGAGCTACTGGATGACCTCAAGATCCACGAACTACCAGATGGAACTTGGATGCAGATCCCATTCTGATCATTTATTTTCCAGAAACCCAATAATAATATGTTCCAGGTGTCAGGTCGTGATCTGTGTGGTGATTTCTTGACTAATCACCTCAATTTCTCCAGCGGCCTGACAATTTACTCCCATCGATATTGATATTCTCGAAATCATTTCTGATATATCCAGAGTGTGGGGCTTGGGCTTATCGCAAATGATCATGCGATAACTTCTTTACGTCAGACATTTCGAAGTAATCCCTCTCAGGCTCCACTATTTCCCGAAAATTTAACTCCCAAACACGTTTTAGGCGAGTGTTTTGCATATTTGATTTAGTGAAACTGCTTTTGCGCATTTCAATAGTGACCATTTTTAAGGGAATAAAAGAATGTCTGAAGATAAAAATGATGAATTAAAGAATCCCGCTCGAAACACCGTTCGACAGGAAGCGACAGAATTTCTAAGAGACGATCTCCTCGGTCGTGAAGACTGGAAGAGATCGAAGTTTGGCTACATTTTTGGCATAGGCGTCATAGCCGGGAGCGTCAGGGGTATTGGGGATCTTGGTAGAGGTGCCTTTGATAGGACCCTCAATGTTGCGAGGAAAGCGTTTGGTGCTGACAAGCAGGTCAAGCAGCTCGACACGGACTCAGACGATCCTGCCGAGCGCTTCAAGGTAGCCCAAGAACTGTACGGCCGCTCGGATGCCGACATCGACCGGATCGCCAGGGTGACCAGAAACAACGCGTGTATTTGGCTCTTCATGCTGGCAGCACTCACCTACTGGGCATCACTCTTTCTGCCTGGGCAGTCTGTAGGCAGCGATATAGGCACAATTCTGTTCCCGTGGGTCGCTCACCTGTTTGTTGTGCCCAAAACCTTTGCTGCTTGTTTCCATGCATGGCAGCTGCGAACACGCCGGCTGGGTTCGATCAGGGAGTTCTTGAGAACGCCAACCGCGTGGATCCCACCGATTTCTTACAAGACGTTTAGTGTCGTCGCTGGCGTTGGTGCGGCGCTTTTTGCCCTGTCTCCAGAAATGGCACTGGCCCAGAGTTCAGTATCTGAAGATGCCCAGAACGTTTTCATGAGATTTGTCGAGGAAGCAAACGATGGTCAGAAAATCTGGTATCAATTGCTTCAACTTCTCGCACCCGTTGGTCCCGTTGAACCTGCATTTCTGACGTCTCCATGGGCTGTGCCGCTCGGAAACGCGTTCAATGTGTTCAACGTTATGCTTCTGGGTATCGGGGGCTTGATGGTTGGCTGGCACACCATTGTCGGCACGGTTGCGACCGCTCAACAAGGTCAGGTGCTCGGGAAAGCATGGAACGAGATCTGGGCACCAATCCGAGTGTTTGCCGGTGTTGGCACTCTTGTTCCTTTGTCCAGTGGCTACTCAGCTGTTCAAATTCTTGTTCTTCATATTTCGCTTTGGGGTGCTGCAATGGCAGATGGCGTATGGAGCGCCTACACAGACACGTTCCGTGATCGCACCTACATGGCCGCCCTCATCCAAGGGCGTGACGGCGAGGGCAGTGGTCGGAAAAACTATGATGCAGCCATCGAGGAGCTGGTTCACAGTGAACAGGGCAGGGAGGCCATCTTTGCGCTGACAGAGCGTCAGGTCTGTTTGGCCGGCATTGCAGAAGCCATGCAGTTGACAAACCAGTCCATGGACATTTTCAACCCTGGCAACGCGGTCAGAGATCTGGGTGACCCAACGCCAGAGGAGTGGGGGCGTTTCCAGGCACTTTTCCAGTCCCGCGCACCGGCGTTCTCCAGCATGATCACACTGGATGGGTCCGCAGGGACATTGAAGCCAATCGAGGTCATGACCGGCCGTGTGGAACACCACGTGGGTCTGTCAGCTGACCGCAAACGGATCACCACTGATTTTGGTCCTCCTGCCTCCGGCAAGGGGACGCAATTCATCGTAAACCAAGGTGCGACACCCATTGTTTATTGGGATTTTGGTGTCTGTGGCTCGGTCGAGATTGATGCCTATGACATCAAGGCTGTCGAGTCCAAATTGGCTACCGATCCATCCAGGTACACATCCCCCAAAGCCATTGATGGCAACAAGTGGATGAACATCCTTGCTGGTAGCGGATCTGGCTACCCTCGTCCGTGCGGCAAAGAAGTTTCCATCCTGGGTGCTCAGATTTGTCTGTATGATGAGACGCCTGATTTTGAAGATATGGCCGTTGTCCACTCTGAAATCATTCAGGCGGACTTGGACTTACACAGGCAGGCTTATGATTTGATCATGGCGTCTGTTGAGCGCATTGGCGACAGCATGGACAACCAAGTCGTGCCTAAAACCGCCGATGTGGCACGGCTGGTGTTTGACTCATCCGTTCAGGCGATTTCGGACTCCGACATCGATCACGCAGCAGCTCACAGAACGTTATATGAGCGTGATGGTCCTGCAATCCAGATGCTGGCTGAGGCCTATCAGAGATACACTGATATCGCAGAGATCGAACGCGCCAGAGCCACGGACTCGATTTATTCACTGATCGATAATCCAAGCTTCGACGGCTTCATCGATATGAGCCAGGACCAGGGATGGGCCAGCGCTGGCGCCCTTTACATGATCATCGCACGCATGCAGGAGATCAACTATAACATTGATACTATTGCTCTTAAGTTCGATGGCGGCATCTACGCAACTGAGAAGGTCGACGTTGGTCGTGGTTACACAATAGAGAGAACAGCTTTTGATCCTGGAACTCTCAATAGCGATATCGAACAGGTTTTCTCCGGTGAGCGGGGTCTCATCGAGCAGTGGTCCAAATATAAGGACTCAGCATTCTCGACTGTTTCAGCGAATCCTAGATCATTGGCGGCTGAATTCCGTCGCGCGAACATCGCGGACGATGGATTCCTGACCAGTGTTTTTCCTGACAGTGATTTTGTGGAGAGCCTGAGTGACCACACCGAGGAGCTCCAGCATTTCTTCAGTGAAATGGCCGATGACCTTTTCGATTTCATGCTTCAATTGGAGCCGAATCCATATTTTGCGCTGGTCGAAATGGTTGACCTGGGTCAGGTGATTGTCACCACGGCAACGATTATCATTGGCCTTGGGATTTTCGGATCCGCAGTTGGTGGTGCCAAGATGAAGATTTTTGATGCTGTAAGCGGAGGTAAGCTGGCCGCACTGTTGGGTTTTGTTCAGATGGTGGGGCTCATCCTGTTGGCCGTTGGCATGGTTCATGCATACGTCATTCCAATGGTGCCGTATTTCATGTGGACATTCTTCGTTTTAGGGATGCTGATCCTCGTGGCAGAGGCGATGGTGGCCGCACCCATATGGGCTTTCATGCATATTCGCATGGAGGGCGAGGCCTACATTGATGCCGTTCAGCGCCCAGGATACATGATTGTCTTCAATCTGTTCCTGCGCCCAACGCTCGCTATTTTCGGTCTCGTTTTGAGCTTCTCAGTGTTCTCCGCCGGCGTGTGGTTTATGAACATGACTTTTGCCATAGCCGCACGTGGCGCCATGTCTGAGGGCACAACTCTGATCGGGGTGATCTCCATGCTGATCATCATGACCTACATGCATTTCCAGATCGCAATGCGTTCGTTCAAGCTGATCAACGAACTACCTGATCGCGTGACAAGATGGTTTGGTCAGGGCGGTGAGAACCTCGGCGAAAGCGAAGAAGCAAGCCGTACCGCCGGACTGCTTGTCAGTAACTCTGAGCACCGCTTGCAAGAGGGAGGACAAGCATTGGGAGTTATGCGCAAAGGGCGTACTGACAATGACGGCGATAACAACGAAAACAACGCCGGTACGGAGGGGCCGAAGCCGCAAACTGAAAGAACTAAGCGATAGAAACGTTAAGGGCCCCTATTTCGGGGCCCTTATTCTGTCTTCCGGTGTTTTCTCAGTAAGAGATTTTATCATGCAGAAAATCCTTCCAGCTCTTCGCATGCTTCCATTTGGACGCAAACTGAGTGCTAAATACTTCGGCGAACTTCGACAGGTATATGTGATCGCTCATCGTAACGACCTCACCCTCGCGGTCGCCGCTGGGTATTCGCATATCGTCCGGATTCTTGTAGGCCGGTATTCGAGCCGGGTTTTTGTCAGCACCGTAGGCCTGATCCAGGAGATCCATAAGGTACTCGACCCTGGCATCGGATGCCTCTTGGTGGGCCGCACGAATATCTATCGAATACTCCAGATCAAATATCTCTTGAGCGTCCTCGCCTCGCAGATCCCGCATTTTCTGGAGCTTATTGCGCAATCCGACCTTGTCGCGACGCAGGTTGCCAACCTCGGCAACCGCATATGATTTGAGAAAATCGGCCATATCAGATCCTTATTCAATTCCTTTGTCTTTGATTTCTGAAAGCATTTTTTGCACAGATCTTCGGACCAGCTCAGCCACACTGATGCCAGTTTTCTTGTGATAATCCTGAAGCTCCTGCCAGTCAGACTCCGGGAGCCAGCTGACTATGCGTTTCAGGTCCCCGCCGTCGGGGTCAATGCGTCTTGGTCTCCCAGCCATCAAAATATTCCTCGTTACCTTTAGTATGTATTATTATACACATTAATGTCAAGGCTTTGTATTTTGGTGGATTTTCGGATGTCAGGTGCAGCACGTCAATAGAACGATAACCCATATTTACCTAGCCGAAACGGCGCACGCGCATCTCCATAGAGCAGATTATGGAGATAGATCGATGCATAAAACAACTCTCAAAACAAAACTGTATTGCGGAGCCTGGAGTTCTGGCACTTGGGTGATCATGGCGTTGTTGTCCTGGCCGATGGCAGTCGGCTGGCTAATCGCCGGCATAAAAGACTGGATGGTGAGATGGATCACGCTGGGTGCAGTCGCAGGTTTCTCGCTATTCTGGGATATTTTCAATGTCCGCTACTTTGTGGATCCCATGCTCGGAATGTTCCCTGACCTCAGCGTTGATCAATCCGGATATGCGATAGCGTATATCGCTACAGTCCTGCTTTTGTGGATCGGCCTGCTGTCTCGCCGCCTTTGTGACCGCATCGAGGGCGACTACGCAATTGCCCGATGGTTTCAGGTTCCCAGATACGCGCCTGTGGCCCTGGCAATTTTGGCATGCACCGTGGCCGTCGTGGAGTTGAGTGGCGTGCGGGACGGAGATCCATCGAATGTCGCTACTAACCTGGTGTCAGAGATCGACCCAGACGAACTTAGAGCAAAGCTTGGTGAGCTGATCCTCAAACCAGCTCAGGAAGCAGACTGATGCTGAAACATGCACTTACGGCCGCCTCAATAGCCCTCCTTCCATTGGGTGCCGCTGCAATGGATGAATTTGTCGACGACCGCATTTCGTTCGGCGTCAGTCGTGCTAACGAACTCATCCCTGTCTACCATCAGGCAACCGGTCGCGGTTCCGTTCTGAGCTACCAAACCGAGGCCTATGTCGGCGATCTTAATGGTGATGGTGAAAATGAAGTCATTTTCAAGGAGCCCCGAGAATGCCTGAGCTCTGTCGCATGCCGAATAACTGTTGCGCAATACCAGAGACGCAGCAAAACCTGGACAAGCATTGGTGAAATGTGGGGGCAGGGCGTTTCGCTCTCCCAACCAGAGGATAAAAAATGGGCTGATGTCATGGTTCACCCAACCTTTGATGTCTGGACCAAGCCAATCATTTGGCGCCACAACAAAGAGGCGGGCAGGTACACCATCGACGTCTCTCAGTTTGGTGACCTGATGCAATGGCAGTCTGCCGAGCAGGCATTCGCTGGCAAGGAGAACTTTCTCAAGCGCATCCTGGATCGTGACCTGGGCCAGATGTCGCTGATCATGCAGTCGATGAAATCAAAGGATGATCAGATTCTTGTCGGCGGAGCAGATCTGAATGGCGATGATTTGCCCGAGTATTTTCTGTACATTGGCCACAATGCAGTTTGTAACGATGGCTGCCCGCTACTGATCTACAGAAATCCGAACGAACGCCCGTTTGCCCGCCTGAAATCCAGTTCTGATCAGGTCGCAATCGAGCGGGTTTTGCGCGAGGGAGAACTGAGGACGATCTTCACGAGCGATAGCTCGGGATCAGCTAACATATTTCGATGGGATCAGGACCAGAGAGCCTATGATCTGGGGAAATAGCTAAACGAGAAAAAGGAGCCTTGCGGCTCCTTTTCCCGACCGGTCGATCCCACGGTCAATGGTATTTCCCGCTTATCGGTTGGCCCCATCAGGCGCTAGCTCGAACCTATGCAGCTTTCACCGCATCTGATATTTAAAGACCGCAAGGCGTAAATGCGGTCAGGTATTACTACTTCTCTACTGAATATAGCTGTTTGATTACAAACTACAAGACGATTCTTGACATCTGGTAAAGCTATAGCCCGCTTAGAAAAAACACTCCCATGTTCACCTCAACCCCTTGAGATTGAAGGAGTTCAGCGGCACACCTAATTGAGGTTCCCGATGACATCAAGTCATCAACAATAAGTACCTTTTTTTCAGCCAAATGCGACGTGTCGCCGATAAGCTTCATTGGCCGGACATATCCGCGAATCTTCTTGTCGAGCTCTTTCATCGCCACATGCTGGCCGGAATCCATGTGCTGCCATTGATAAAGCTGCGATGTGTATAGACGTTTTGTCCGCTTATTCTTGATATTTACCGGGTTTGCCTTCGCGTCGGCCAAGGCCTCACCCACTGTCTTTTTGTCCAGGAAATCTGGCGAGAGAAAAGGAAGTCCCAGCCACCCAGAAAGCTCTTCGGCGAACTCAGAGCAAAACGAATAGCCTGAAGGCACCGGCATGACGAAGTCTGCGTCTACCTCGTGAGCAAACACGTTGACGATGTCTTCAGCTCTTTTGAAAAACTTTCTTCTGTAGAAGTCTACAATGCCATATCCATTCATGCCTTTGAGAGCATAAATTAGCGGGTTGCCATCCCGGTCGAGATCACCTGTACGGTTTCGCCTAAAAACAAACCGCAGATCTACATTGCCAACGCGTCCTTTGGACGGGTTCTTGTCGAGAGACGTATCGACACGGCGTTGGTGTGTATCGTCAAACATCACATTGTTATTGCGATCAATATTCAGTCCCAATTGACGTCCTGCTCAAATTTTTCCGCCTTGCCGGCGGTTGATAGGGCCCTGAGATACACACGCAAAAGGCAATCCGCAATGTATTTGGAGGCATCTTCTCATCACCTCAGCCTACCGACGCAGTCAACGCCCCAATACCCGACCAACAAACTCCATCAACGCCTCAATCAGTCCCTCCAGCCGCTCTTTGAGTTCCTCCATTGTTTCCTTGGCCTCGTCTTTGAGCTCTGACTGGGTGTCCTCGGACAGTGAAGGTGCAGTCTGGGCACGCTCGAAGACGCCGCCAGCACCCAGAGAAGCGTCGAGGCTGTCATGGAGTGATCTGATGAGCGCGTCCCCATCTACCTCCGCATCAAGTGCGGCAGTTGCGGCAATCGCCTCTGTCATCCCCTGCGTGGCCTTCAGTGTTCTGGCATGCTCCCGCAAAAACACCTTAAGCTCAGCGAGCGAATTGTCCTCGACCCTGATCGCCTCTTCGAGATCCTGGCGAATGATAGGGGTATCCACTGCTGCGGCAGCCATCGCAGCCTGGCCACGCTTGGTCTTGTCCGGATATTCTCGTTTGTAAGCCTCAGAGTGCAGCAAATTCTGGTACTTTTTCCAGTATTCACCGAAATGCTCCTCGCGCTGTGCAAGACGGTTGTCAATCACTGCACGCTGCCGCGACAGCGTCGCCAGGTGGTCGGCCAAATTCTGGATCTGCTTGCGCTTGATGCGCTCCTGAAAAGTTTCCTGGCCGATCTTTTCTTCTCGGAACAGATCTTTGGCCTGATTGAAGTGGTAGCGCCCATGTCTCGCCGGGTAGAGCATCGCGCCAAGCGTTAGATCAGAGATGACGGACGCACCACGCATCGCGTCATCGATTATACCGGGCGCGTCGAAACCACCCTGTTTCTTTGCCTGATCTTCATTAGGCTTGCCTTCTGTATCCGGCATCTGTGAATCTGCCACCTCGTCGGCATTTGTCGGCGGTGGAGCGACTGTTTCAACGGGCTCAGCCGACTGTGCGGGAGTGGGTGGAACCCGTGTCGGACTGCGCAGTTTGGTGGCCTTGATCGATGGGTCCGGGATGCTGGCAGCAACAGCCTGAATGTCGTCAGCAGACATATCAGGGAGGTCAGAGGTGTCGATTTCAGGCAGATCAGATTTGTCAGACATCAAAATTCTCCAATTCATGGCTTGCAGGTAAGTTGCTTGCCTTAGGAAAACTTCAAATTTTGGGTGATTTTGAGGGACCTTGAGAAGTTAATATTGGCTTAATCTGTGCAGTGCATTTCCAACTCAGGGAATGATTGATATGACTAAGTTTTTTTACGGTTTTCTAGCTGCGGCGACGCTTTTACCCTCAGCTCTCTTTGCTCAGTCGGTGACTGTGTCCGGCGATGCTGGAGTTGGCGAATGCCTGACACCTGTGGATACGCTGGGCAGTTTTTTCTGTAGATTTCAGGACAATACGACCCTCCAGCTGATCACCCTTATATGTTCGGCCTCATTCATCATTGGTATGTTTCTTGTTTGGCGTGGGTTGGTCAGACTGATGAAGGTTACAGACGCAAGCGGCCAAGAGCCACTCTCAGGGGCCCTGATGACGCTAGGAAGCGGCGTTTTTATGGTTGCTTTCCCGGCAACGATAATGGTCGGTGTGGCAACGATAGGTGCGCCGGGCGTATGGCAATTTTCTATCAGTGGGGGCTTAGGGCCGGGCGGAGCTGTCCAGGACGACGGTTTCATCGGGTTGGTTGCAAATTTCGCTGTCAACGCGGCAGGGCCACTCTCAACACTCGTTCTTGCTCTATCAGTTGTGATTGGGCTTTTTCTGGTTGCGTCGTCGATTGTCGATCTTTCCAAGCTCAACACACCCAATTCGAGACCGCCAGAATTTGGCGCAATCGTTGTGAAATTTGCTGTCGGTGTTGCTCTGGTCAATATTTTCTGGCTCGTCGGGGTCGTAGGCCAAACTTTCGGTATCTCCGCGAACGGCGCCGGCCATTTTACAGAGATCACGGCCCGCACAATGACCTACTCCAGGGCTGCGGCCTCGGCCGATTCACTGGCAACACGTGCTGATCTGATCCTCCGGATCGCGCTGGCTGCCCTAATCCCATTCGGACTAATCGCGTTCGTCAGGGGCCTCTTGATCCTGAAGGACTCAGCCGGAGGAACACGCCAGGTCAGCATGGGTGCCGGGTTTACTCACATCGTTGGCGGCGTCGCACTCGTCAACGCTGAGGCCATGTCATGCGCGATCATGAATACTTTTGGCGTCGGCGGCCTCGCATTTTGTACAGGATGACAACATGACACACACAATACGGCCATCAATGATCGGCCAAAATCCAGCTCATTTCGCAATCACTATCGCTCTCGTGCCGCTACTGATCGGCATCCCGATCCTGGCGCTCTGGATGCTTGATGTTGACCTGACCCGCATCAGAATTGGTGACGGTAAGCTCAGTGTTCGCAAGGGCATCATCCGTCATCGTTTGACCGAGATCGACCTAGATCAAATTGGTGATATCAGGATCGCGCAGAGCCGTTTACAAAGACTGGTGGGATCCGGAGATCTGCATGTTTTTGATCGCCAGGATCAATGGGTCGCAACCGTACTGGGAGTAAAAGAACCCGAGCGTATCAAGCAGCTGGCACTCATCTAAATTTACGTCAATATTGCTGACTTATTTACCATAACGTCTATTACGCGTTTCTGATTTGGATCCGTGGCGCATTTTGAGTTGATGGCTCAATCATTGCAGCCTGAGTTCGCGCATTCGGAAGACGTTCCCTCAAACCAATTACCTTGGTGATCTCGTCAATACCTCGGTCAGCAGCCGTCCGAACAGCGCCCTCATTATTTGATGAAAAGTTCACGTCCTCAAAATTATCACGCGCTGTCCGCAGTGCATCTTCCAGCTGATCAATTCTGAGCTGCGCTTTTTGGGCCCAGTCATGAACATCATCGGGGCTCATATCCGTTTTGTATGAAGGGAATTCTGTCATCAAAATGTTCCTAGCAATGTTGCTGTCAGTCGCGCACTCATGATGCCGCCTCGATTAGCTCTGCAAACGTATAAAAAGCTTTAGCATGCTCATCGTTATTGGGAAGCACTGGGAGTTCAACCCTCAAGCGACCGTATTTGTTTTTGACTGACGCATGAGCTCAAACGGCCTCGGCCATGGATTCGATGGCATGGGTCAGTTCATCCCAGTCCTGTGCATTCTCACTCATTGCGGGCGTTTACGGTGGACACTAACGGGATCATTCATCAGAAAAGCAATTGCAAGTTGTTCAAAATAAGTGCCCTTATCCCGCTCGGTGCGAGCTGCCTCACGGTAGGAGTTCAAAAGTTCTTCAAGCGAAAAATCCAGCACGTCGATGGCCCCAATGAGATTTTGTTTGTAGTTACCAGACACGCTACCGTTAGGGTTTCTGGATGAAAAGCGAGAACGTCGCCACAGGGTCTCAAGGTCAAGATCGTTTGCTTCCCGTGTCACCGCCGCTTGGTGCTAGCTGGCGCTAGGGCGAGGTAGAAACCCAGTTTTTTGTCCCCGTTTACCCACTCCCCGAGCCTGTCATCTCATCATAATTTGAGGTCATCCTAAGCAAGAAAGGAAAGCACATGGGACGCTACAACGGAAACGACCACAGCCAGGACGAAAATGATAATCACGCCAACCAGATGAATCCCAACAACGATACATACTGGAGCGACCGCGGCTATGATGATCGCCCGGAGGACTGGGAAAGCGCCTACGACGATGAGGATTAGAACCCCATCGAGAACTCGTGAGAGGCTGCGTGTTTCATAGCCTCTTTCAATCGATCTTCGGACATTTCTCGAAATACCTGGAAGTCGTCAAAAGGAGTGATCGGATCGAGCTCCAGGTCCTTAGTTTTTTGCAAACGTCTGTAAAGCTTCTGGCAAAAGCAGGCGATGTTTGCGAGGTAAAAGAGTTCCTCGGCCGATCTCTCCGACATGAATGGCTTCATGTTTTCATTGATTTGCAGACACTGCTTATGAGGAGGAACGACCTTCCCAGCGCGGTACTTCTTCGCTTCCCGCTGCCTGGTGTCGTCGTCTTCAATATGTTTGAACGCGAGATCTGCAAACTCCGAATGGGTCTCGATACCTTCCGCTGCCGCCAGCGTCTGATCCATGAAATATCGGATAGCCATCAAATCTCCGGTATCAGGATGCCTTGCATTCATCAGATCGTAGATGTTCCAGGCGCGATCTAACGGAGAGCCCAATCTACTCCCTTCCAGCATGACCATACGAGCGATAGCCGACATCGTCATTGCCTGGGCCGGCAGATGCCACTCATTAGGGATCTCGTCCCGATTGGTGCGCAGAACAGACAGATACCACTGCATTGTGTCCGTATTCGCCCAAGGCAGGTCTGCCACCATCTGGATCGACGCTGCACGCTCACCGCTCTCCCAGAGATCCCTACAGGCGATTGAGCCCTTAGCTAGCGCACTCACGAACTCGACAGTTTCAGGCAGAGTTTCCTTCAATCTCCAGGCAAAAAGGTGCTGAGCCCAATATGTGGCCACATCTTCATAAGTTGCCGAGTGAAACCACCCTTGGTACTCCTCATCCAGATCGAGTTTTTTCAGAAAGTCATTCACGGCCTTAATCGCAGCCCTACCCCCGATACTCTTTTTCATCTGACTGATCGGAGTGTTTTTTGCTTCGGCACGCTGCCAAGCCCTGTAAGCCGTCGCGTCACTTTCTTTGCTACCAAGCACCATGGTCGTAAAATTGCGATCTACGACCTTGAAGACGTCCTCTGGTTTTCGAAAAAAGTACATGAGTTGAAATCCAAACTTCAATGCGGGGTAGAAAGCGGTACAAACGTATCGCGAGACGCTGGCGTACTCTCAACCACACCAGTTGCCGGGTCGCGGCGGGCAGCCTGTCGCGCCACAGATGTATCTAACAGCAAGCCTTTCGGAAATCAGTTTGCTGCCAACATCCTTGCCGTCGACGAATAAACGTCCACAAAGCCTGCCAAAATTGCAGGCCTGAGTTCCTTCGGTTCCTGGCTGACAAGCGCACCTAACTCTTTGAAATTCGATTTCTGATGCTGAAGACAGCATTTCGTTCAGGCGCCTTGAAGCCTGATTGCCCAATTCCCTTTCTCGGGAACACTGGGCGGACATGGTTTCCGGTGTATTGAACCCGACCAGACGAATACTTCGGCTTTCCCCCGATATTTTGACAGTGTCGCCATCAATGACACGGATATTTCTGGCAGAAACCAACTTCTGATAGATCTCCGAGACTCCATTTTTTGAATCTGGCCAGCTACTGGATTGACGTTCGTTTGTCAGAAGACCAACAAGCGCGAAGCCAGCCAGTACCAACATCAAGAAACCTTTGAGCTTTTTCTTTAGGCGAGGTCTATAGAACCGATTGCGTCGTGTCGGTCTGGGGGCAGGCCTTGCTTGCCGTCTTTTTGGACCCGCCGAAATAGGGATCACGTTCACTCTTCTGGAAGAGGTCGAGACCAACCGCATTAGCGTGGAATACTGTTTGTCGGACAGTTTTGTGCTCTGACCGTATCGATCCAATTTGGCCTGCATACTGAGAAGAAAATTTCGTTCCCATTCATTGATTGAACTTGATTCCAGCTTCTGAGCGATACCAGACTTCAACCGGTCCAGTTTTTGCTGTGAAAATGGCATGCTGAAAACGACTTAGTTCAAAAATTGGCTCCCGTGATAACAAATATCAATAGTTTACAGACCACAACACATGGTCTAGCGACTACACAAAGAAAATTTTGGAGTGTACTCAGATGGACCTCAAAAAAATGAACGCTTCTGAACTCAGGAAGCTTCGTGATGACGTCGAGGCAGCCATCGTCGACCGCCAGCGTCAAGATCGGATCGATGCGAAGACAGCGGCCGAGGCAGCAGCAGCCGAATTCGGTTTCACGCTGGGTGAATTAATGGGCGACCAGAAAAAAACGTCCAAACCCAAAGCCGCCGCAAAATACAGAAATCCTGAGAACACCTCGCAGACATGGTCTGGCCGCGGCCGAAAGCCCCTGTGGCTGGTAACTGCACTTGAGGCCGGTGCCGACATAGCCGAACTGGAAATCTAATCTGACTCAGGCTCGAAGCGTAGACACTGTGCCATCTTCCTCCGCAATTTTTATGTAAGCGCCGTCTATCTCAACACAGACGAGTGCCTTTTCTAGCGCTTCAATGGCATCGCGTGTGGTGATGTGGTGACCAATGGATTTTTGCCGACACCTACCAAGTTGGTCCTTCACCCAGCCCTCGAACTCCTCGATGTTTTCGAGGATTAGCACAGCTGATATTTGGTAATCTTCCATGAGCATACTTGACTCCAGCACTTGTGATCGGGCGAAGCATGCACGCTAAAAGTGATTGAAGCCATACTTCAGAATTGATGTATTGACGCCAAGAAGTTTATTGAAAGCAGGAAATTGTCCAAGATTCCTTTGAAGGTTTCCCTCCGCAGAAAGCGCCTGCGCAAGGTACTAAGAACAGCCAACTTACATGAGTTCCTGACAATGATCTGGGCGGCCAACTCACTAGTACAACAGAGGACCAAGGCTGGGCTAAAGCACCTTCAGGTGCCACCCAAGACTGTCGAAGAAATCACGCAGAACCGCGGGCCAGTATTCGGGTGGCATTTGGAGTCCTTGTTAAATGAAGGCCTGATCCATAGTCATCAAAAGTCCGTTTCTGGACGTTGCCTACACTGCGGTAACTGGGCGGGGTTCACTACAGCATATAATGCACTCCATGAACTAAGCGACGCGGAAAGCCTGGTAGATTTAATCGATGGCGACATCGTATCAGCGATGCCCAGAATCTTGTGGAGCCAGTTGCAATGGGGCGTTGGGTTTCCCACCGCCCAGTACTTCTACCGATACTGGTATCTATATAACTCTTCGAAGGCAGATGAAGTAATGCGTGGCAAGTACGGCATCGGGCTTAAAAAGTTCTGCTGGGTGGGTTTCGCAGTTTTTTCCCAATCCCAAAGAAGTCCATGGTTAAAGCTCAAACCCATCCCAAAACACGGTATCGAAGCTGAAGATTTGGAAGCATTCCTGAATGTGGTGTCGAAACCAGTCAACTTCATGCGAGGGCACGCCAGAAAGATTCGCTATCCGAGATCTGAGAAGCACTACACACCCATCGATTTCCGAAAAAGCGCCTTGAGAGACTACCCTGTAATATCCCAGCAGACACCAGATGGGACTTACTATTGCGCACCTATTCCAGAGTTGATCTGTGCTCGAATTGCCGAAGGCCTGTTCTTCGACTTGAAGGGGGATGGTGGCCTCGGCAACGATTACGGAAGGCGCTTCGAACAATATGTCTCCGATCTGATCAGCTTTCGCATGTCTTCAGTTTTGGCGATTGAGCCAGAATACGAATACCGCAAAGGCATGAAGTCACCAGATGTTCTGGTTGCGGACGACGAGCGACGCCTGAAGCTGGTTGTCGAATGCAAGACACTGAACTTGGGGATGCCAATCCGGCAGTCCCCTGACCCCTGGCAAACACACCGGAGTTACTTTGATGCCATCATTTCGGGTGTTGTCCAAATCTGGAGATATTGCGAGTTCATTCAACAAAGTGGCCAGGATAAATTTTCAAAAGACCTGTCGTCGGCGCGTGGAGTTCTGATGACACTGCATCCCTGGTTCATTGTCGACTTGGAAAAACGCGATGCAGTGATGGTTGCGGCCGAATCCAAGGCCGACGAAAAGGGTATCTCAGCATCTGCACGAATTCCAATTGGCTTCATGCATTCTGAAGATCTTGAGAGAACCGTCTCATTACTGAGGCCAAATGATTTTCTCCAGGCCGTCGATGAAATTTGCCTGCCTGAGTATCGTGAATACGAGACACGGGACACTTGGAAATCCCTGTACAGCAAGGATCACGAGGCCTCTGATATCGCCCAGTTTCCGTTTGGTCAGAAACTGGGCGAAATAATGCCGTGGTGGAAACAGCTGGGAGACTAGACACCGCACTTATGGGGGCCGTGCCGTTGAACGATAAGATCAGACCCCAAAGCTCAGGAAACTGGGCTAGCGGTTGCTTTTGCCGAACATCCAACCCGGCGCTTCGGCAGAAGGTTGACCTTTATCTTCCCAGGCCTCTGCTTCTTCAATCATTTTGGGAGTTGCCTCGTTGATTATCCAATTGTCCACCGACGTCGAGCCAATTCCCGCGTCGGAATCAAATTTTTCAAGAGCTTCCTCTGGACTATTGGCCTCAGCAATGTACTGAAGCATGCCTGCATCCAGATCTTGAATAATGAATGTAGCCATATTTTCTTTCTCCGTGTTTTTTCTGGCCCATGCATCAAGCGTCCGAATTTGTCGTGGACAAAAGAGACCAGAAGCCGCGATGCGGCCGGTCACTTGGAATGCCAAGAAGATTCCCAACAAAGAAGGAAGAATTCAGACACCTGAGATATCCCCGCTGTAACGGGGTGGCAGTGTCGATTTGCCAGCGCCAGGTTTATCCCCGATATTATTATTGTTGGCTCGGGGTCCCTGAATAAGTTTCAGATAGCATTCTCAGGAATCCGGGTCCATAATTAATTTCGGTATTATTGAACTTTTTCTTCAGTTCGAAAAATACGAAATGAAACGATAAAGATGGCGCTAAACGTTATTTATTTGAAGCCGTCAAATGTGACCAACTGAATATCATCATTGCGGTCTCTGGATCTGTCAAATTCAGCCAGTTCCCGTTGATGAATGGTAATATCGCGCGCAAACGATTTCAGTACGCTGTCGGCATTCCGAAGGATGCCCTCCATCCTGGGCGTCAACTCACGCGCGTTCTTGAGTTCAGCGCGGGCTATATAAAAGGCCTCCAGATGCCTACTCCATGGACCCTGGGGATCACCTGATTTGAGTGCAGCGCAGACTATCGCTCTAAGCGCTTTCTCAATTTCTCGGTTTTCTGGACGATGCACGATATCGTGCGCCAGTGAACCAAATGGCAATTCATAGTTTTCCCACTCCTCAGGGTCTCCTGAGATTTCTACAGAAAGCCCATCAGCCAGATTTACCACGAACCCATTTCTATATTTCATCGGGACCGATCCATCGCCATGCAGGCGCAGATACCGCTCCTCATTGGTTTCATATTCGACCCGCGTCTCACGGGCATCATTCCCCAGGACAATAGCCACGCGCTCATCAAGCTTCTCCAAGATCGTCAGCATTTTCTCCAGACTGATCCCGTCAACCTGCCGATTTTTCATGGCCACAATCTTGGTCCGGCTCAGGCCGATCTTTTTGGACACATCACGCTGGGACAGGTTGGTTGCCGCGATACGTTTGGTGATCTCGGTCGCGAGATTGATTTTGATCCTGTCACTTTTACTGATGCCTGTGAGGTGCATGTCCTGCCCGTCTTCAAATACTGTGGTGTCTAAATTGGGACCACGCGAGCAAGATACAACAGGGTTCAATAAGAGGAGCTAAATTGGGGTCATATTGAAGGTTTTTCAGGCTACTTGTAATACCATATGTATTACAAAAAATGTTAAAAAACATATAGTTAGTGTGTTTTTCTTGTTGACGCATATGAAGCCTTGTCGTATTGAGCAGGTGTTCGAACATAAGCCATCTCACGGTGGTTACTAAAGAAACAAGAGCTGTCGACGATAGCTTTTTGCCGCACAGGCGGCTTAGAAGAAAATCAGGAACCAATCTGGACCTGGCTTACAAACAGAAACCCGCTCATGTGAGTTTCGTAAGCAACATTGCGCGCCGCAGAGGCGGCTTAGCGGCGAGGGGTATCATTGGTGCTCCTCGCCAGCATTCTCCACCGAATTGGTGGCTTGTTCACTGCCTTATAGGCAGCACAACCAAGCATATTGTCCGCATTCGTTGCGGAGTGTGCCACCTATTCTGGAGAACAAATATGACCCTTAATCGAAGTGCTGACGGACCATTCGCATTTGCAGATGCCCGCGAGCTAGAGCAGTATGATGCCGTTGAATGGCTGATCAAGGCTGCCATTGAAAACAACGAGGTAAACAACGCCCGCTGGTCTGACTGGGCATCCGCCCAGGATATCGTTGATGTATATGAACCCGCTCACGATGGCGCCGAGTACAACAGTAAACTGGGCGGTTACGATGAAAAGTACTGCACGCATCGCATCACAATTGGTGACCGCGGCCTCTCGATTCTGAGTGCCTGTATAGCCGGTGCCGATCCTGAAAAGCTGATGGATGCCTGGAGCGAAGAACTGATGGATGCCGAGTCTGTGCCAGCCCCGTCGTAAGCGAGTTAGGGTCGGCGTTTACTGTTTTTTCTACGGTTACCAATGACTCTCAAGCTTATTGGTGCCATATAAGGTTCAGGCGGGGTCGACTTTCGAGGTCACCGTCATGTCAACCAATCCCAGCAGGCTTGGTCTTGTAAACCACGGTAATGGACACACTGCACTAATTTGTTTGGAACTCCGGCCAAAATGGCTGGGTTCCTTTTATTTAGGCTACTTCATATCATCACAGAATGACGACTGATGACAAAACGCCTGCCACCCAGAAACGTGCCATTGATCCCGGTCTGGATTTCCGAAAGGTAATTGAGGAGAGCGCCGGCGTGTTTGCAGCTCAGGCTGAATGGCACGAGCGCCATGGTCATCCACTCGCTGATATCATGGTGGGCCCATGCGCGGATACTTGGAAGTCCGCAGAGACGTGAATTGTTCCGCTACGCAGAAATTTCCCCATAGCCCTTCGATGAATGAGAACGCCCAATTGCCCGAGGTAGTGATTTGAGTGACGAAAACGATATCTATCTGGATGGAAGATCATTTGGTGATCTGTCCATGGCTTGGCAGCAAGCCTGCACTTTGTGCTTCGCAAATGGCGACCTGTTTCGACGTACTGTTGGAACTGCGCACCCCATTGTTCGGCAAGAGATGCTCGAATGGTATGATGATGAAGACACTGAGATAGCTTACCTCCTTGCACCTGCTGAAAAGGTGCGACGCAGGCTCCACATACAAGGTTATACTGATGAGCGTTGCCGGGATCTTTGGGAACGTGAGTATCTCAAACACATTGCGCGCCTCGAAGAGTTAGCTGAAAAGTCTGATGTCGAGCTGCGACAGGAAGTAGATGCTCAAAAGGGCCTTTCCTTCGATAGTTGGCTCGAACGGGCTGAAACATTGGGTCTTGATCATTGGGTGCGGCGTGGGTTCATCGAATTTGATTTGACCGATATGTTTGCCAGCTTGGCTCTTGAGCTTCAGTATTTTAACCCAGAGTACGTTTGGACTGACCTTGTAGCCTACGCTGATGATTTCGACCCGGAGCTGAGCGTTCACCAGAACCTCCGGCGGCTAAATCAGTTTGAAGATGAGTATCAAGAGTTTGTTCGAGAAACTGGTACTGTCCTCATTCTGACAGAGGGGAAGTCAGACACTGAGGTTTTGTCGGCTGCCATCCAGGCTTTGTATCCCGAGTATTCCGATTTGTTTCAGTTTGTAGATTTTCAGGAGTTCAGCATCCAGGGCGGCGCCTCGATGCTGACGAAGATGGTTAAGGCTTTTGCAGGCGTCAGGCTGAACCAATCTATCCTAGCTTTGTTTGATAACGATGCGGCGGGGTTGGCTGAACGAAACCACGTAGACGGCATCAAGGCCTTGCCGACCGACATCAAAACGATGGTTCTGCCAGAGATCGAATTGGCCAGAGACTACCCAACGATTGGACCTGAGGGTGAGCGCCGCATGGATGTAAACGGCGCTGCCAGCTCCATTGAGATGTTCCTGGGCGAGAATGCCTTAACTGACCGTAACGGCCAGTTTCATCCTATTCGCTGGACTGGTTGGAATACTCAGATCAAGCGCTACCAGGGCGCACTAGAGCATAAGGACGACATCACGAGGCGGTTTTTGGCTAGAATGAAGAAGGGCGGAGACCCTGCTTCCCTTCGAGCGGAATTCCCTGAAATGAACCAGCTCCTGAACGCCATTTTCAGCGCATTCCACTAACTCGTTACCGAACAGTAATTGTCACCTGGCCCCCTGCCCGTTCGACAGTAGACAGTAGCTTCTCCAGACTTATTCCGTCGGGCTTCCTGTTGCAGATGCGTGAAACTGCTGGATACGGCAGTTCGAGGTGCCGGCCGGCTTCTCGTCTGGACCACCCCTGCCCTTCGATATGTTTCTGGATCCAATTACATAAGACTATTCTGGCCTCATCTGGGCTTTTGGAAAAATCGATTTCTATGGAAGTTTTGGTCATGCCGCCAAGGGCATTTTTGAGCTTTCGATCTCAATCAGATCTTTGATCAGGCTTGTCAGCCAAGCTTTGGATACAGGGCGCTCAACCTGCTTGCCGTGTGCAGTGCCGAACAAAGTGACATTCGGGCACTCTTTTGTTCCTGTGTGTACGTCACAGACGCGAGCATTGTCGTCACCCGTCATGATCATCAGCGCCACATCAGTGTAGTCACGGATCAGATCGCCACGGATGCTCGATGTTATGCTCATTGTCTGCCCTCTCTGCTGTTATCTAAATGGATAACACTCAAGCCATAGGCCTGCAACAATAAATTGAGTGGTACAGTCAAAGAATTCAGGTGAACGTCGGTTTAATCCGACACCTGTATCTCCTGAGTGGAGATCTTGGAGTTGAGTTATGACAGACACAGGCAAAAAGGCCGAGTGGCCAATTAAATCGATTGCGTTCTCAGTGGTGCTGGTACTTGCAGCACTATCGCCAGCTGGGGAATTTGTTCATCAGTTCGTTAGCAGCACTGGTGGGTCGCCGATGGGTGCTTTTGCAGTGGCATTCGTGCTTCTGATCGGTAACGCTGTAACGGTGTATGCCGCATACCAAAGCATGTCTGCCATTTTTGATCGTTTGCCCAAGCCTGAAGAAGGTAACCTTCAGGTGCTGGCAGCGTATTTATTGGTGTTAACTGCTTTCTGTGGGGGCTTGGTATGGGGCCTTCAGGCTATCCGGGAAACAATTGTGCCGGACCCATTAGCCTCTTTAGCTGAAATCGCAGTGGGAATGATGGCAATTGCAGTTACGCTTGCCGGCATTATGGCATTCACTTTGTTGTCTACAAGCTTCACCCTGAGGGTCATTGAACGCGTTAGAGCATCGAGGGTTGTCGACAACACAGCCAACGACCTCGACTGACGCCCCTGCCCGCCTTAGTATCCTGAGCAATAACCTCTCAGGATATCAGCACGATGACCGATGATCAGGACACGGAAAGCACCTCGCCCACCGCGGCCGAACAGCTTGCAAGCCTGCTGTCTCCAGCTGCACTGGAAGCTCTGGAAAGCACTGTTAGTGAGGCAACTGAAGATGAACTGGCATGGTTGTCAAACAAGATCAGTCGCCAACTGATCATCGCGCGCAGCCGGATCCTGACATGGCGGCATTTTCAGCAGATGGCAGAGAAAACCACCTTGGATCGGCCGCCTCTCACGGAAGCTGAAATCGAGAAGATCGCCACTCTGGCCTGCAAGAAAATCGTCACAGCTGAGGAACGTGAGTATCTGAAGTCTATGGGTATCGACTATGATGGCCCAACCGCAGGCGGCTGATTTTTCTTTTTTGCAAGCGTCCGCGCACATCCATTCTGACTAGAAAACAAAGGGATAGTCAGATGACGAGAACAACGCTTGAACAAGCATTCGAGGAAACACTCAGGCTGCGCCAATTGGTTGACAATGAACACGCAACAGAGATTGTGCCGGCACTGCCGCAGGTCACAGACCCCAGCGAGCACACATTCCAAGACTTCGTCGATGCCCGTGAATTTCTCGCGGAAGCTTTTGACGGACAGGATGCTGGCGTGGTTATGACGTTGATCGACAACAATCTGATAGTCGAGAATTCCGAAGCCGCCAGCCTAACAAGTAAAAGCCCGCTGTATGCACTGACCGTTGATGAGGCTAAGAATGCGCTGGAGGCGTACTGGCGACTAGCGTCTGATCTGACGAAAGAGTCTGCGGATTTGGGGGTTATTGAAACCCAGGACTATCCGGGAGCCGAGCTATCTGATGATCAGGAAGCGAAAATGGTCGAGACTTTTAGTGGGTCTGATCGCTGTATGCGAATACTCGACAAAGCCGTCGAACGCATGGAAAAACGGCAACAACTGGCTCCAAGCCTCTAAAGACAAACAGCCCCGCTCCAGCGGGGCTTTTCATTGGATCACGGCTTAATCCGCCTGATCGAGCCA
Source organism: Ruegeria atlantica (assembly GCF_947495585.1). Taxonomy (GTDB): domain Bacteria; phylum Pseudomonadota; class Alphaproteobacteria; order Rhodobacterales; family Rhodobacteraceae; genus Ruegeria; species Ruegeria atlantica_G. The sequence goes on from NZ_CANLZK010000017.1 coordinate 48,732, forward strand.
TCGGGCATTTTTTCTTCCCATGGCGCATTCCTGAACAACTTGGACATCCCATGACTGTTTTCAGCCTGGAGCTCCTCAGCTGAAATCTCACCATTTTTCAGACGTGCTTCATCGGCCGCTCTCTGTGCGGCTTTCTGGGCAGCGCGTTTAGAGATATCAAATTCATCATCCATGTCGGTGACAGTAGCACATTCGATGCTTACTGGCGTCGAGTAATTCGTTGCCCTGTGCAGCTAGCCGTGCGTTGGCGGCACAATTTCACGTTTGAACGCAGCCAGAACCTCACGTGGCAGGTCAGCCAGAGCATCACATGGGGCACATCCAAAATCCAGATGTGGTCGTGTCAGCCACTCCAATACCCGCAGGTCACTCCAGTCATCCGGCTGTAGCTCCAAGATATCGGTCATGACTGGTAGCATACAGCCCTGCTCAACGTTGTACTGGAACCGTGGGTAACGCGGGTGTCCATCGATCTCGAAGCACAGCCCCTGCCCCTGGCAACCAGTCGGGATCTCCTCCTCGGTCAGCATAGCAACAGATGCCAGGATCCGATCTCTGATCTCCTGCACAGTCATACGACAGACGCACACAAACTGATGAGTACGACAGCAAGGATGACGGCAATCAGTCCGCTAAGGCTCAGTGGGATGTAGATAAACATGAGTTGAGCTTAGCCAGCCAAACGCTCATTAACCAGTGCCCAACGTAGTCTGCATATCTCCAGAATGCATTCAGATTTATGGAGATTTTATATGCACGCTATTCGAATAATGATGCTGACAGTGTTTACTGGCGCTGGACTGCACTTGTTTTGGTCACTGGCAACTGCGGTTCAGCTTACAAACCCTGCCTCGACATTAGGTATCTCGATCATTTGTGGATTGGCGGCCTCTCTCGCCCTCTCTCACTCTGTTCAGATCGTAGAGCGGAGACCCAAAGTTGTAGCCCTGAAAGGTCTGTTTCTAGCATTCCTATTGTACGTCATTTTCAGCGCCGAAGCGCAATTCCTGGTGTCATACGAAGAAAACAGTGAAACCGCTGTTTGGTTGCTCATGGCCATAGTGGCTGTTTTTTCCTTTATAGTCGGCGAAGCAACTCTTGAGATTTTCGCTAAAGAAGATCTGACAATGGAAATAAGGATGCCAGAAAACGGTTTGCCAGATGGTGACTCAGGCGCTCCTAAGTTGAGACCCGATTTAGGCAAAACATCCAAATAATCTTGGCCTCGTTACCTATTAAGGTCGTGCGATCTGCACGACCTTACTTGTTTTCAGGGCCTTTAACCAGTGTCCAACATTGCCTGCATATCTCCAGAAAGCACGGATACATGGAGATTTTGATATGCATGCAATTCGAATAATGATGCTGGCGGTTTTTGCCGCGCTTGGGTGGAACATTTTTTGGTCGTGGGTGGTGATCGCAGAGGCAGAGGCCCAGATCGATATTTTGTCGCTCTCAATCCTTGGCGGCTTTGTGCTGAGTGCGGTCTTACCGATGATGCCATCTGAGGCACATTACTATGGTAAGGAGCCTGTAATACGTTCGGCTGCTGCCTCTGCATTGCTAATCTTTACACTCTCACCAACCGGCGTCTTCTTTGAAGGCATAACGTCTTTTGGGGGCGCTGACGTTGATTTCCGAGTGCCCGTGGTTTTTGGTGTGGCTTTGTCGTTTTTCATAGGCCAGGAAGCTCGCGCAGTAATCCAGCCAATCCTGGATGGGGTTACCAGAAGGCCCGCCTTCTCACCGATGGCACGCCGTCTTCCTGGCGGTGATCAAAGCCCTAAGCAATACCTTAAGTTCGAAAGAACTCGCGGATCGGTCGCTACGACAGAAGATCGTGGGAATCTTGGCGCTGAGCAGAAAGCAGGATCGTGATCCTGTGGATCAGAAAACAGTTTTCAGGATAAGGTCGTGCGATCTGCGCGGCCTTTCTTTTTGCTTAAACCCACTCTCTCATTTGGGTAGAACCAATTGCGAAACCGACACTCCGACCAAGATTATCTAGTCCACGGGACGCTTAGTATTTACCTGTACTTTTGAAGGCTTGTTTCCCATCTTTACTTCATCAAAAAACAGGACTTGTGTCGGCATCGGACCATTATGTCGGCTAACGAATGACCTGTAGATACCATATTTGAAAGAGTAGTTTTTCGGGTGGAATCTCAGCCAGTCGCTTATGTAAGCTTTCCTTTGTCCGTTAATGTACACTTCAAGAACTTCGTTGCCGCCCTTGGTGTCAAAATGTAGGACAACATCAGTCCACCTTCCCCTCATGGCAGCAATTGAAGCCAATTCGAACCTTTTGTCGCTCCCTTTCACGTTTTTTGCGCCGCCTGACAGAATATGGACTCTAGCAAAATATTGATTGCCCTTCATCTCCAGTTGTACAACAGGCGGATTGGACTTGAAGCCGCCAGCTTGTCCACTCGGGCCACCCTTTTGGTGAATCTGCCCGACCGTTGTTCTCACTTTATTACTTGATTTGAAGTCGTTCGGTAAGAAGACGCTAAATCCGATCCACTGATCCGTTCCGTAAGTCCATCGCTTGTTCAGAGTGATCTCCGACCTTTCTCGATCCGTCTGGCAATCACTCCACCCATGGTCTGAACCACAGTCACCCGCGCGCACTTCAAACCGTTGAGACCATTTCCCTGCTCTAACTTGCTCTTTGGATTTTGAATGGGCATGAGGGACCTTGGCTGCAAAGTGATATCCTGGGAGCGGTCGAGCACTCAAAGGTGCCCCATTTGAGAAGGCTATGACAAATGACATAGCCGCTATCAGAAAAGCTAACGGCATTTTTTGGTACTCCTTCAAAGGGCCACGGGCCCAAGCAGAGGCCAAGTCAGATTAATACCGGCCAACTTAACGGAATGAGTCTATGGTCATGATCAGATCAATTTCAATTTGCTCTACCCATTAGATCCCAGGACATGGTCTCGATGTCTTGCCCATTGTAGAAGACCAACTCCAGGTCTGCGTCGAAAGTGTCTACGCTCAAGGGGCGAAAATCCACTTCCAAATTTTGGCTTTCGCCTTGTGAGATCACAAGGTCCAGGTCATCGAGGCTGTCGAAAAAGCTATCACTATTCCTGAATATGAACTCGTCATCTCCAATTATCCTTGCCCCGAGGAGAATGAGGTCGTCTTCTCCTGTGTTTTCGATAACTACTGTTCTTACTGAGTTTGAGCCCAAAAAGATGAAGCCAAAATCTACCGGAGCCCCTGGGTCAAGAATATCACCGGGATTTCCAACTTCTGTATCAAACGCAAAATCGACACCTTCGTTTGTGAAATCCAGGTCGGCAATCCGTCGATCTGCAAGGGTAAGGATTCCAGATCCACCGAGTGCCGACAGGTCAATGACTGTGTCTCCATTCACCTCCGATGCTGCGGATAGAACATCTGCCATTGTTGTTCCCGGTGTAAGATTCTTCAGAATGGCAACATCGTAGGTGTCTGAAGACGAGGACGCGAGGCCACCATTGAAATCTTGGATGATAGTGTCCGAATTTGCGCCACCCTCGACAACGATGACGTCATAGCCGTTTCCGGCAGAAACCTCATTTTTCCCACTTGAGGTCCTGATAATATCATTCCCGCTAGAGGCATTAATATTGTCGTCACCAGCAGTATCCAACAAAACGTCGTCGTCGGAAGTCCCGCTGATCGGGTTGCCCCCTAGAAGATCGCTCGCGGTTGCGCCCGACACAGACAGGATATTGATCTGAGCACCTAGGGCAGAGGTCACAACCGTATCTAAGGCGCCGTCTGAGTTGACATCGGTTTCCACAATGGATGCGATTGGGCTTAGCAGACCCCCGAAGGATATTCGGTCGACGCCAACGCTGAAGTCAGTAATTGTATGGGAGGTTGAGCTGAAGAATATGAATTCATCTGCCCCACTCCCTCCGGTCAAAAGGTCGCTTCCGGTATTTGAAGCAACCAGAATGTCAGAGCCAGATCCGCCATCCACGGTGTTGCTGCCGCTTTGACCTGCAAGAATGTCGTCGCCGTCATCCCCAAAAAGAGTGTCATTTCCGGCGCCACCTCTAATTTCGTCGTTGCCAGCACGTCCAGAGAGGAAGTTGTCCAGATTGTTGCCCTGAATGTAGTCGTTTGTACCAGTTCCAGTGACACCCATGATCCAGCCGCTGAATATGTCGGTATCTCCAAACCCATCTGTGGCGCTATTGAGATCCAGCCTTACAGTTACACCTGCGGTGCCGCCGTAATTTGCATCTGCGCTGTAATCAACAGTGACATTGCTGCTTGAGCCAACATTGAAAATGTCATCGCCAGCCAGGCCGCGAAGCCTCATGTCGCCAAACCCGCCACTAAAGGTGTCCGTAAACTGGGTCGCGCGGATCCTCTCGATACCAGTATAAGTATCCGTGTCGCCAAACGGATCAATAACGGTCCCAGCGCCTTCTGTCGTTGTGCTCATGGAGACCGTGATTCCAGTCGTTTGCCCCTGGAACGCACCTTCGGACAGGTGGTAGAACAGACTATCTGACCCGCCCCCGCCAATAATTATGTCATCGCCTCCGTACGGATCGAAGGCCTCACCGCGACCGGACCCGTTGATTGTGTCTGCCCAAGGTGTTCCGAATATTCTCACTACTTCCAGTACAGTGTCCGTATCGCCAAAGGTGTCAATGATTGTGTTATTGGCGAGGTCGGCATTGATACCCTGCGTGGTTCCGTAGATGAAATACTCGTTGAGATAGTCGGCAATATCCCACAGGAAGTTTGCGTCGTCAGTGGCACTTCTGCCATCAAGCAGGTCATCGCCTGCGCCGCCGATAAATTGGTCATTCCCAGTATTCCCAATCATCGTGTTATTGCGATCATCGCCATAGAAGAATTCGTCAGCGGCCGTACCTACCATTGGGTTATTGGCAGCATCTACAAAGACATCCTGTGTCGGCGTGAAGGTCCAGAATCCGCGCTCTCCGTCGTCGAAACGCACATTCTCGATACTCTTGACGCGCACATCCTGGCTACCATCTCCAGAAGCCTCTCGCATGAAGTACCAGCCGTTAGTATCGTAGGTTGCGACCCAGTTGCTGGCTGGTCCAGTCAGTACAAGAGTGTCGAAGTCATCGCCGCCGTCAATTTGATCATTGCCACCGCCTCCATTCAGAACGTTGGCTTCACTGTTGCCGGTAATGATGTCCGCACCAGTTCCGCCAACGACGTTCTCAATATTCAACAGAATGTCCGTGCCAATCTGAGATCCTGTGGCAATTGCAACCGGGGTATCGGCAGCAAACCCTTGCGCAATAAGCACGGCGCCGACAGTACTCCCGGCAAAGGAAACCCCTGATCTATCTGTTTCACTCAGATCAATGACCATGCTGGCAGATACAGATGGATAGGTGACCACATCGAAGCCGCTGCCACCGTCAATAAAGTCGTCGCCTGCGCCGTTTCCGGCGATAATCGTATCGTCGCCATCTCCAGCCCGAACAACGTCATCGCCAGCACCCAGGAAGATGGTGTCGTTCCCGCTGCCGGTATCAAAGAAGTCACTTTGTGCGCTTCCGACGATATTGTCGTTTCCAGAGCCCGTTGTGATGCTTACCGGGTTTGTATTGGACGTATCTGAGAAGTCGAAGGTTTCATCCTGAGTTGAATCAGAAACATCAATGACGTCGACGGGATAAAAATCGCTATAAGTTGTCAAAAGCTCTTGTGCCAGGGAGCCTTCAATTCGCAGGATGTCCGTCGACCACTTTCCATCCACCAGGATTTCAAGATATGGCCCGTCAGGTGCATTCAGATCAAATGACCCGATCCGCAGGTTGTTGTCTTCACTTGAGCCAACTGGTCCGCCATCCAAAGCAATCTCAACAAGTGTTTTTAATTCACCTGATGCGCTGCCGTCATCATTTCTGAGATCAATCTGTGTTTTCTCTCGAAAACTCTGATTTGGATCGGAGCGCGCAGCTACATGAATGCCGTAGCCTTTATCATCAGCCTGATCGCCTAGGTGATTCAATTTCCACGGTGATGCGAGCCATCCTCTGAGTTGGATAAATTCGGCATCATCATTGATGACGAGCGTCTTCGCCCTGTCCCACAGATTCAGAACAACTCGTCCGTCTTGACTAGGAAAGACTACACTTGAAGCCGGGTCAAACCAGTTGCGTCCGTTCCAATTTCTAAAGAACCCATTCATTGTAATGTTCCCCCCCATTCCTCATCGAAAATTCGAAGAACGCTGAGAATGATACGACGATGCTGGCTTTCACTTGTAACATGCAAACTGGTTCTTGAATTTCTGCTAGATGGACCAAAAACTGACATCCACCCATTGCCCAATTATCCCAAATCTCCCTTTGACGTTCGTCCCCCATTCGGGTGAAAAAAGTTGAAACCGACCAAATTATGTAAAACTAATAGCGAAGGGGGCTTCAACGGGGGGCTGAGTTGATCGACCGGTTAGATGCTAAGATACGTAGGATCTATGATGCAGCGTATTCCGCACACGGCTGGAATGGCGCCTTAGATGCTGTTCTGGATGGGACACAAGCACATTCGACTTTGTTGTATGACGGAGGAGAGCGCGGACCTGTTGGCTACTCTAACCAAGCGGCCAATACAAGATTTGCCCAACAACCCTATGTCGCCGAATATCGCAAGTTGATATCCGGTGATCATCACTCAAACTATGATCTGGAAGCTGCGCAAATCGTTCATTCCAGCCGAAGCTTCAGGGCTATTCTGGATCAGGACTGCTTTGATTTGAATGACGCATTCAATAGAAGGCCCGAAATCGAATTCACGATTAACCGCATCGGAGTCTATCGAAGATTCTTTGTAAATCTGTCGGAAGATCCACTATCTTACTCCGGTTTGATCGTGATGTACCCGACAAACCACGCCTCAAACCCACCGCAACAAGACATTCAGAGTGTTGAGTTGCTTTCGCCACATCTTGCCAAAGCCCTGGAAATGCATCGCGCGATGCACGAATTGAGAATGAAATACAAAGCTGTCCTATCGGTGTTGGATATGATCGATGTTCCGATTTGTATTCTCCAAGAGAAAGGGCATGTCATCCTAAAAAATCGACGTGCCACAGATCTTTTTTCAGAGCGTGATGGGGTTTGGGTAGGTCCGACTGGTCATCTGGTTTGTAGATCCGATGATGTTAGCTCAGCTCTGCGATTAGCTGTCGAGCAAGTATGTAGCACCGCGTCTGGAAAGAACCTTGAAACCAGCAGATCGATGGAACTGCCTAGTTCGCGAGGTTCTCCACTCTATGCAATCGCATCACCTCTCAGGGACTCAGACTACGAGTTGGAACCAGGTCTCAGCGGGTGTCTTTTGACATTGATCGACGGTAATCGCTACGAAACACTCGACCTAAACCTAATCGGTGATGCGTATCGATTGACGATAGCTGAACGCAGGATAGCCGCTTTAATGGCGAGTGCATTCACCAATCCTGAAATTTCGGAGAGACTGAATATACGACCTGAGACGGTGAAATCCCACGTGAGCTCAGTTCTCGCTAAAACACAGTGTAAGAACCGACTGGCATTTGTCTGGCGCGTATTTCAGTTCCAACCGCCTGTACTGTGACCCCCCTTTCATTAACACGGAAGTCGCTGATTTCGTGCATCATACTCCGGGTGAAATGTGAAGCTTGCCGTATCAATGGGTCATAAGCCTTCTGAAGAACGGTCCTCCCCAATTCGGCCATAAACCTTACCAAACTCACCCGGATGGGGGAAGAAATAGTTTTCCCGACACGTACAATTGCGAAATGCAGTTTTGTGTTTCAACTGGGTGAGTGTCTGATGAGTTTTGAGTTTGTCCAGGTTGCGGAAAGCCGATCACAACAAGTGATTTCGATCTCAGGGATCATGATCATCATGCCCAGATGCTCAGCTGTTTTGGATGGGATCGGGTCAGTCTAAAATGAACGAAAGAGCCAAGTTCCAACATCGAAAGTTTAGACTCAAAGAAACAATCTGGCCTCTCGAATGGGCGCGGGATGTAGGTGTCTACTTGTTCGCACAAGAAGTCAAAAGATCTGCGCCAGGTAGGGTTATGTTCGGAGATTACGGCGAGAAAATAAACTTGAGCTCCTACTCTTATTTAGGTTTGATTGGCCATCCTGACATAGATGACGCTGTTCGTCGGTCCACGGCCTCACACTCAACCGGGAGCCACGGCGTGCGCCTTTTGTCAGGCACCAACGACCTACACTCAAGACTTGAGGATCGACTTGCAAACTTCAAAAAGAGCCAAGATTGCGTCACCTTCACAAGTGGCTATGCCGCCAACTTGTCAATAATAGCCGGGCTTGTGAGGCCAAGGGATTACGTAATCGGCGACAAGCTTAATCACGCATCTATTGTCGACGGATGTAAACTATCCGGTGCCGGGTTTTTCAGGTTTAATCACAACGATCCTGATCATCTCCATCATCGACTAAGACAGCTTCCCGTTGATGCAAATGTTTTGGTTGTTTGTGACGGCGTGTTCTCTATGGATGGTGACATTCTGAACCTCCCGAAAATTTCCGAAGTGTGTAAGGAAAACGGCGCGCTTCTCATGGTGGATGAAGCACACTCTTTGGGTGTTATCGGTGAAAAGGGCACTGGGATCGAGGAACACTTTGATCTTCCGCCAGACGCAGTAGACATAAAAATGGGGACGCTCTCCAAGACAATTCCCAGCAATGGAGGATATGCGTGTGCGTCATCCGAGATAGTTGAGTTCCTGAAACATCAGGGAAGAGGCTTCATTTTCTCAGCAGCCATGACGCCGCAATCCGCGGCCGCAGCAATCGCTGCGCTGGATGTCATTGAGTGCGAACCGGAGCGAGTTGGTCAACTCCACGAAAACGCTGAATTGATGAGAATGCTTTTAAACAGGGCAGGTATTGATACCCTCCAATCTGAGACGGCGATCCTACCTGCCTTTTGTGGTGCAGACCAACGGGCTTGGTTTTTGGCAAAGTACTGCATCGACAATGGTGTTTTTGTTCAGGGCATCCCCTACCCTGTAGTATCGCGCAACTCCGCCAGGCTCAGGTGCACGGTCACCTCAGAACACAGCAGCGACGACATTCATTTAGCTGCATCAGTAATTGCTGAAGCCTTTAGAAAAATTGCGTAATTCAGGTCGGTCACGGGTAAGCCAAATCAGTGTTCGATGCCTGAATTTCAAAGGATCGGCGGAGCGAACTGAAAAAGTCGCCAAATGAACTGTGTACGATTCCTACATCCGCTCTTTGCATATAGTGAACTCAGGTGTGTTTTTACGGTTTCCGAACCAACACCAAGCATGTCCGACAATTCATTTGTTGTTTTGCCCGTGACAAGGAGACTACACAAACGCGTTTCAGCTTTCGTAAACCGATAGGCGCGAGCGATAGCGTCGGGTTGAACTTTCATGGGTTTGAGGGGATCGATAAGCGTCAGCAACGCGCCACTTAGATCTCGTTCGAGCTCGAATTCGCTGTCTCGTAATGGTGACAAAACCGCCAGCAGTGGTTGGTCTGAACCCGGTCGAACTATTTCGACAAACTGCCCCGCTTCACCATTGTCACCGGTAGCAGTCATGCTAACTCTTCTGATTGCGTCCAGTAGTTCGGCATGAGAATCTGAAGAACGACAAAAAATACGATTATCTGACTTTTGTACTATCGCTTGCCCATCGTCGGTGGTTTCACTCGCTGCTCGATTGCAGAGGATAACTTCGCCATTCTCAAGCAATATGAAAATCCCGGTTGCTATCTTGTCCAGAACCGAAAGCGCCGCATTGTATCTCCGTCGTAAATCCGCGGTAAACCTGTTGAGTTCCAACGCTTTTGCTAAATGGGGCGCCAATTGCGCTCCTAGGTTTCGCGTGAATTTCGGGAGATCTGCGTCGAACTCTCTTCCGTACATGAACACGACGCCTCGGAAGGTACTTGGGTCATCTGAAAGATTGACCAGTGATCGTCTCAATGTCCCAACTGTATCCAATACCAGCGCCACTTCAGGACGCCTCAGGTAGTCATCATCCAATTTCCAGATATCTTCATCCAGAAGCACTTCGAAAGCAGGAGCTTGATGGGTGGCCCCCAGCCCTTCTTGGTCAAAATTCGATCCAACACATGGCTCGACCAGTTTATTGTATCGTTCAACCATGTCCGGGATGGCGAGAAAATTTGAACTTAGAGCTTCCAACGAGAAGTTTATTTGTCGAATGTTCGGAAACTCATAAAGGGCAGATGCTTTCGCGCCCATCGCCTCCGCGCAAACGTCAAGAGATCGGTGCCATTGTCTGTCAGAGAACGACGCATCGTAGATCGAAGTTATAGTCTGTGCAGTTATCACATTCTTAGTCTAGTTTCCCCTTCGCTAATTCTCACGGCATTTGGTGCTTTGAATCAAGCCTTTTGAGTTTTGGGCTGGAAACATGGAAAGGGTGTTAGCTGCCAACTTCTCATCTGGGTAGAGGCATATGAGAAACCACCTCCACCACGAATTGTCTTTCAAACGCTTTCAGAACGGGTGATCGAGTTTGAGCTCGCGATAAGCTCTAGAACCAAATGAGATTGTCATCGACAAAGCTTACGTGTCGCGCAGTGACATCAAAGCCAACCCATCTCCACCGGACGAACACACCAGGTGGAAGTGTCCGTCCGATAAACCCATCTCAATCAAATTAGGAACCCGTCTTCGAGGGCAAACCACCCTGCAACTTCATTTGTGTGATTGGTCTCGCTGTCTTTAGATTGTTCCTCATCGACATAGATCGACAAGCTATCATGGTCCGCTGCATCCAGCCGCAATACGGAAGTATCTCCACCATCACGGGTTTGAAGGTCACCTAGAATGACTGGAGTATCTGCGAAGGTCTCTGAGAACAGGAACTCGTCGGCACTATGACCAACCTGATCGCCTGACAGTACTGCTTCAAATCCAGATCCGCTTCCTGTTTCAATCGCAATCCAACTCAGATCTTCGCTGACGTGGGAGGTGCCCTGTTCCTGCTCCCGAATACGGGCCTGGAATCCATCGGCATCCGAGTTGCGAATACGACTGACAACCGCATCGGGATCATTGACTGAGCTGACTTGGTGCAGCACCACTGCGTCTGTCAATGACGTTCCGAAGTCCACTGATGTGTAGCTGGTTCCAACCGATGCATTCCCCGCAACAATGGTTGATCCGTTGGCGAGCGTGTGCGTTCCCTCGGAAACAGCAAGCCAGCCAATTGTCTCAGCGCCATGTACACCATCGAGGTATTCATACTCGTCGATCTGGAACTCGAAGCTGGTGTCAGTCACATTGCGAACACGGGCTGTCGCGGGATCATCATCATTTGATGTCAGTGGACCCATAACGACAACTGCGTTCAGGATTGTTGCTCCGAAGCTGACGGTGTGCCATTGATCCGCACTGCTTTGTGATACAGTGATGCTTCCCGCTTCACCGAATGGGGTCGGGCCTGTCTGCACAGGGTTGACGTCGATTGCCGCTGTCGCTGAAGCGACACCACCTGCTCCATCCGAGATTGTATAGTTGACGGTGTCAGTCCCGCTAAACCCGGAATCCGGCGTGTACCGGATCTGACCACCTTCGATCACAGCTACTCCGCTCGACGCTCCAGTCACGTTGGAAATGGTCAAGACGTCACCGTCCGGATCGGTGTCGTTGGCCAGTACATCAATCAGAACCGTACCATCTTCGTCCAAGCTGGCAGCATCGTTCAAGGCTTCCGGGGTATCGTTTTCTGGCGTCACAGTCACGGCGATGGTCGCCGTTGCAGTCCCCCCATTTCCATCACCTACTGAATAGGTCAGTGTCTCGATGCCATTAAAATTGGAATTTGGTGTGTACCGGATCTGGCCATCTTCAATGTTGGCTATCCCGTTCAATGCTCCTGTGACGTTGTTGATGGTCAAAGTGTCACCATCGACATCAAGGTCATTGGCAAGTGCATCAATCAGGATCGTGCCATCCTCGGCGACGCTGGCGGTATTATTCGATGCGACCGGGTTATCATTTTCCGGCGTCACCGTGACGCTTATTGTCCCCGCATCGGTTCCACCGTTTCCATCCTCAACCGAGTAAGTCAGAGTCTCAGTGCCATGGAAGTCGGCATTGGGATTGTATCGGATCTGGCCGTTTTCAATACTGGCTGCACCGTTCAATGACCCGGCAACAGCAGTGATTGTCAGTGGATCGCCATCCACATCAAGGTCATTTGCAAAGACATCAATCAGAACGGAACCATCCTCCGTAACGTCGGCGACATCATTGGATGCGGTTGGAGCATCATTTTCTGGTGATACGGTTACAGTCACAGTCGCTGTATCTGTCTCACCATTCCCATCATCAACCGTATAAGTCAGGGTTTCACTGCCATGGAAATCGGTGCTGGGGGTAAAGCGAATCTTACCATCTTCAATGCTGGCAGAACCGTTCACAGCCGTACTGATGGAAGATATGTTCACTGCGCCGGTGTCATTTGCGAGGACGTCAATCAAAATCGTACCGTCTTCGGTAAGTGTTGCCGCGTCATCGACGGCATCCATCGTTGGCGAAGAATTCGCAGCCGACTGCCAGGCCGCAAAATCTACATTTTGCAACGTCAAAGTATCACCAGGCCCAAACGATATTGTGACATCATTTCCGTTCTGGTTGACGGTGACACCCACCGGCACATTGTTGGGATCGAGGGCTATACCATTGATTTCAATCAAGTCATTGTCGGGGTCGAAGTCAGTGACAATATCCGCGCCAGATCCGGTCTCAACACGAATGGTGTCGTTTCCAGCGCCCGTGGTATAGATGTCATCCCCACCCAGGCCCTGGAGTATGTTGCTATCCTCAGAACCAACGAGAGTGTTGTTGCCCGAACCGCCTATGATGTTCTCAAAATTCAGAACCTGCTCAGTGAAACCACTATCGAAAACAACGTTGGATTGTGACAAATCGAGATTAAAGTTGCTACTCGAATACGAGAAATCAATGGTGTCTCTGCCAGTACCTCCATCAAAGAAATCGTCACCCAAACTGCCTAGAATGAGGTCGTCGCCGTCACCGCCATAATGGTTGTCGTCGCCTTCGCCACCATCAATTGTATCGTTACCATTGCCTCCGTGGATCGAGTCATCTCCGACACCACCTGAAAGGGTATCGCTTCCGTCTTGTCCGTGCATGATGTCATCGAATTCAGTTCCGACATAGGTGTCGTCATCTCCTGTGCCAGAGAAGTTCTTGCTCGAATAGAAATCTTCCAGCAGTACGACAGATCCATCAGAAAACTGTAGAGTTTCGATTGCTAAGTTGAAGTTTGAGTCCTCATAGAACATGTCCTCCAGAGTTACAGTCTGAGTTGTACCGCTTATTGCTATGACAATATTGTTGGCTCCGTCGCCATCTGAGTCTGAAACGGACAGTTCCAGCATGTCCTGAGTGATACCCGCTCCGAAGACTACGCGGTCATCGGCACCGTTCAAATCCCAAATAAAATCTTCACCGTCTCCCAGTTCGATGTAATACCGGTCGTTGCCCTCGCCTCCTTGCAGGGACTCATTACCGCTTCCACCAATTAAATGGTCATCGCCATCTTCCCCCAAAAGTGTATCATTGCCGTCGCCGCCATACAGAGTATCGTTTCCGAAACCGCCGGATAGGCTGTCGTTACCGCCTAAACCGTGCATAGTCTCACTTAGACCGGTGCCTGTATAGTTGTCGTTTCCGGCCGTCCCTCCATAGCGTGTGCTAGAATAAAGCGCGCCGAGGTCGACTACTGTTCCGTCAGCAAATTCTAGGAACTCCACAGCCAGATTAGTAGCGTCAGTGGCGTAGAAGGTATCCTCTATCGTAACAGTTTGGCTTGTTCCTGCGATGGACAGGACGATGTTGTCGAATCCATCAGCATCAGCATCAGATACAGAAAGATCAATCATTTGGGATGTGATGCCCACCCCAAAGACGATCCGATCACCGAAGGAATTGCCATTTCCCTCATGAATTATGTCGTTCGTATCACCCAGATCAATCAGATAAGTGTCGTCACCTCCGCGGCCTTTCAGAAGATCGTTACCCGCTCCACCAGCAAGGCTGTCGAAACCATCGCCGCCAGTGAGAGTGTCGTTGCCGTCTTCACCAAAGAGCTGGTTGGAACCGTTGCCCGTTACAAGCAGAACATCGTCCCCAGTACCACCATAAAGCTGGTTGTCACCATAGGCATCGGTCAGAGTATCGTCTCCCGCGCCACCACGAAGAATGTCATTTCCACTGACCCCATCAATGCGATTGTTTCCATCGTCACCGATGAGGATGTCATCACCGCGGGTTCCATAAACATTCTCGATACTGACGAGTTGCTCTACGCCATTCTGATTGTTCAGCCATTGGACGATACCTTCATTGAGGTCGACGTAGACGCCGGGCCCGTTGAGGGAAGCAATGTCGTCCTGCAAATCAACCGTATCTACACCATCTCCACCATCATATTTGTCCTGTCCAAGCCCACCTCTGAAGTAATCGTCACCATCCCCTCCCACGAGGATGTCGTCACCGTCATCGCCAAAGATCTGGTCATTTCCTGATCCGCCGATGAGTTCGTCATTTCCTTCGGAGCCATGAAGATTATCGTCGCCAGCACCGCCCAAAACGTAGTCATCGCCTTCACGGCCATACAGAGAGTTATTCCCGGCGTCTCCAATAAGTACATCGTTATCGTCTGTTCCAGTCACCGTCGGATTCGCTGCGACATGCTTCCACGCGTCCAGAGAAACGTCTTCCAGGACAATGGCATCGTCGCCTCCAAACATCACATAGGTGTCGCCATTGATTTCTTCGATGGTGACGCCCGCAGGTGGGTTGTTCGGGTCAACGAAAACCTCATCAACGACCAGGATAGAGGCAGCAATGTTAAAGTTTGCGATACTGTTTTTGGACGCTTTGTCTGGATCAGTGCTGGCAATGAACGCGTTTCGGTCCAGATGGGCAGAATTGGGGTTGCTGTCTGCGCCTTCGACCACAAGGGTAATAGACCCTGCCTTTTCCACCCCTGAGGAATCCGTTGCGGTATAGGTTACAGTCTCAATTGCAGTCTGACCGGCGTCCAGCCAAGCATAGGCTCCGCCCTGGTCAAATTCCAAAGTGCCGTCCGGCAACATCGTCAACGTTGCACCCGAGTCCAGTCGGATCACTGTTCCAGGGGACATGGTCGTTCCGCCAACCGACACCACGGAAATTGGATCGCCATTCAGCTCTAGATCATTTTCTGTAACATCAATGACAGTCGAGCCACCTTCGTCTGTCTGGATAAAGTCATCAATGACCTCGAACTCTGTCAGAAGCGGGCCTGCTACCTCTGCATAAGTCAGGGTGACATCAGCAAATTCGATGAACTCCACATCGTCATAGATAACAAAGGAGCCGTAGTCCGAATTGAAGTTCGGGTCTGGGTGACCCTCTGCGATTGTCGCTCTTATCCCGCCATCAACAACGTCGTAGGTCATCATGGTACTGAGCGCACTGATTTTGACGGTATCTATTCCGGCTCCGCCAAACAGACGGTCGTCACCATCTCCACCAATGAGTATGTCATTGCCTTCGCCGCCACGAAGCACGTCGTCACCATGATCACCAATAAGTGTGTCATTGCCCCCGCCGCCGACAAGAACGTCATCGCCGTAAAAGCCATTCAGGATATTGTCGACATCGTTCCCAAAAATAGTGTCATCTCCGTAGAAACCCGTCACATTTTCGATGGAAATCAATTGCACGGAATCCCCGGATTCCTCCCAAACAGCTTGACCACCCGCCAGGTCAACGAACGCGTCCATTCTGGATTGAGTTTCAAAGGTATCTGTTCCAGCACCGCCGTCGTAAATACCGTTACCTGACTCATAAACATTGGGTTCGAAGTCAGGTTCCCATTCAAAACCCACGTTAACCAGAAGGTCATCCCCATCCCCTCCATAGAGGAGATCGTAGCCAATGTAGGTTGTCAGTATGTCGTTACCTGCGCCACCATCCAGAATATTGTTGCCGAATGTGGCAAGTATCTCGTCGTCTCCGTCACCGCCGTAGAGTTCGTTGCGTCTGTCATCGAATGTCATCGGATGATTGTGCCAACCAAGTTGATAATCATTCCACAGGCCGTCTCTCAGCCGATCATTCCCTGCCCCACCCCACAGCACGTTATCCGCTTCGTTGCCGTAAAGGACATCGTCAAAATCGGAACCGATAAGGTTCTCAATGGAGATCAGCGTGTCCCCAACCTCCTCTCCGGATGCGTCGACCAAGGTTCCAGTCACGCTGACGCGAACACCCGATGCGGCGTTTGCGTAGGACGCGGTGTCTTTGCCAGACCCGCCATCCAAATGGTCGCCACCTTCTCCTCCGATGAGGATATCGGCTGCACTGCCGCCAAATAGCGCGTCGTCCAGATTACCGCCAACAAGAACTTCGTTTTCAATGGACCCGTAGAGCTCATTGGCAACATCCATATCGCCGGCGATGGTCTCAGTTGGTACGGAGCGTTCCTCTTCCAATGCACCCAAGGCGGCAAAAGCAGTGCCGCTCAGCGGACTGTTTTCGAATGTTAGATTTCCGTTGCTTGCATCGGAGACCGAAGACGGCCAATCAAGGAATCCATCTTCGAATTCCAGAGCAAATGGCACTGAGATAGAAGGCGCAATCGTTACAATACCACCATTGGCCCCGGTCGTTTGGAAACCGATTACGTTTTCAATTGTCAGGCTGGCGTTGCCGTTGACGACGATCTCAATCGTGCCAACCGTCATATAATGATCCAGTACAACCGGTT
>NZ_CANLZK010000018.1:0-63321 GCF_947495585.1 Ruegeria atlantica
TCGGGCATCGAAAACCCGCTGTTCTTCAAAGAAAACACCCGCATGTTCTATGGCGATGCAAAGGCAAGCCTCGACAAACTACTGCCTATGATCGAATAAGCCGGGTCATGATAACTATCGTAAAGGCGCCCCAGTGGGCGCCTTTTCTGTTTTTGGTGTATCCTGAATTGAAAAGGAGGTGCCCGATGGAAAAAGTGAACGGCATAGGCGGCGTGTTCTTTCGCGCTCGTGATCCCGAGGCCTTGAGCGCGTGGTATGAAAAGCATCTGGGTGTAAATCACTATATCCCGGAGCCATGGAAACAGCGCGAGGGTTACACAGTCTTCGCCCCCTTTGCGCAGGACACCGCGTACTTCGGAAGATCCGAGCAGCAGTGGATGATCAATTTTCGTGTCGATGATCTGGCCACCATGATTGCGCAGCTTGAAGCCGCAGGGATCAAGGTTGAAACTAACGCAGAGTGGGACAGTGAGGTTGGCAAGTTCGCGCGCATCCATGACCCTGAGGGCAACCCGATCGAGCTGTGGCAGCCAAATCAATGAGATAGCGGGTTTGTATACCGTAGTATCCATGTAAGTATATGAAATAAAAAGAGAATTGATGAATTTTAAAGGTGTCGTATAGTGCCTCGGACGAAACGGAGCCCAAGATGACGCCGATAGATGACCATCCGCTGCGCTATGCGCTGGCTAATGAATTGCACGCCCGTCCGTTTCCGGTGGCGGCAATGCCCTGTACAGTGGTCTTTCTTGCGATCAAGAAATCTGTTGCCGCCGTCGCACGTGATCGCCGCGAAGATCTGGATCACCTGATCGATCTTCTCGACCGCCACGGTGCTCAGCACCCGCAGCCTGACGCCACGCACTATGCCGGACAAATCGGCCGCCATTGGTTGAAGTGGGAACAACATACCGAGTTCGTGACCTATACGGCCATCGCCCAGAACGTCAGCGAGCGTGCGTTCAACCCGGCTGATTTTGAGGTTTTTCCGCCCGACTGGTTGATGGCCAGCCCCGGTCAGAGGGTCACGTCGGCCATGGTGCGTGTTGTCGAACGCGAAGGCGACGAGGTGATCAAATCCAAGCTGCTGGATTGGTTCGAACCAGAAAGCCTGGCTGTTGCTCGGGTGCTGGATGACGCAGCTGTTTGCGCAAGTGATTTTCGTATCGATCCGGCAGGGCACATGCGGTTTGCGCTGTTTGTCGCGAATGGAACCGGTCGGCGCAGGACGGGACGGATCGTCCAGCGTTTGTGTGAGAT
This sequence comes from Ruegeria atlantica, assembly GCF_947495585.1. Classification (GTDB taxonomy): domain Bacteria; phylum Pseudomonadota; class Alphaproteobacteria; order Rhodobacterales; family Rhodobacteraceae; genus Ruegeria; species Ruegeria atlantica_G. Next base: position 1,261 of record NZ_CANLZK010000018.1, read on the forward strand.
CGAGACCTACAAGGCAATGTCTATGCTGGGTTTTGCACGGGTCAAACAACTAATGCCTCGTATCGGAAAGCTGGATGAAAAGCTGACGCGACTGATGGGGCAGATGACCGACAATTCTGCCCAGCCCGACGAGTTGCTTCAGGACTTGCTGTCGACCTCGATTGAACTGGAAACTTTGGCGGCGCAGTGTTCGTTCCGGTTCGGAGCCACGGGTGCTTATGAGGCCATCGTAAATCAGCGGATTGAGGTCCTGCGCGAAGAGCGTTTTGAAGGCGGTCAGAACTTTGCGGACTTTATGATGCGCCGATACGACCCGGCGATCCGTACGGTGAAATCCACGGAACGCCGCCTGCAAGCCCTGTCAGATAGGGCCATCCGTGCAGGGGAATTGCTGCGAACCCGTGTAGATGTTGAGCGAAGCGCACAGAACCAGGCCCTGTTGGAAAGCATGGATCGCCGCGCGGATCTGGCGCTGCGTCTGCAGCACACAGTCGAGGGGCTTTCCGTGGTCGCGATCAGCTATTACGCCGTATCGCTGGTCAGCTATCTGCTCTACCCCCTGACGGATACCGGGATCAGTAAAGGGATGTTAAGCGCAGCGGTGACGATTCCGGTTGTCTTGGCGGTATGGTTTGCCGTTCGTAGGATTCGAAAGCGGTTGGAGTAGATCCGTATTTGCCTTTGGACCAGCGAGTTGTACAACAAACGCGTTTGACACTTGGGTCGAGGAATTCTCTGTGATTGGAATCGTGTCGGCGTGGCGGGCCGTGGCCGCCATGTTCATATTGAATGGCGCATTGTTCGGCATCTGGGCATCGCGCATTCCAGCGGTCAGGGATAAACTGGACCTGACGCATGAGACACTGGGATATGGCCTGTTGTTCATGGCGGCGGGCGCGGTGTGTTCATTTCCGATCACAGGCCGGTTGACCGACAGGTTCGGCGCGGTGGTTCTGACGCGGTACATTGCCGTTCTCTATACGGTTTCGTTGATCCTTCTGGCCCTCGCGGGTAGCTTCTGGTCTCTTGCGGCTTTTTTGTTTGTATTCGGGGCTTTCCACGGCTCGATGGATGTGGCGATGAACGCCTGGGCGGCAGAGGTTGAGCAGGCGTACAAGAAGCCCGTGATGTCATCATTCCACGCGATGTGGAGCCTTGGGGCAGGGTTGGGCGCCCTCAGCGGATTTGCAGCGGTGCAGATGGGGCTGACAGTGATCCAACACTTTTTGCTGGCGGGCGGGATCGTCGTTGGGCTGGCATTGGCATTGTCATGGGTACGCTGGACATCGCGCCGCGCGGCCGTGTCCGGAGGCAAGGTTTTTGCTTTGCCTTCAGGCGCTTTGATCCTTGTGGGCTTCACCGCTCTGTGCGGAGCTTTGGGGGAAGGTGCAGTGGCGGATTGGAGTGCGATTTTCCTACGGGACGTGACCGACGCCGCCGAAAGCATTGCGGCATTGGGCTATGCAGTATTCTCGGTAGCCATGGTTGCTTTCCGCTTGGCAGGCGGGTTTGTCATTGCGCGGTTTGGACCGGTGGCAACAGCGCGATTTGGTGGGGCTTGCGCCGCTTTGGGTGTGTTCTGTGTTGTGTCCGCTGCCGAGGCAGGGCTGGCATTGGCAGGTTTTGCGATGATGGGGGTCGGATACGCGGTGATCATGCCGTTGGCGTTCAGCCGGGCGGCAAGTGATCCCAACGTACCGCCGGGGCAGGCGATCGCCAGCGTCGCCACGCTGGGGTACGGAGGCCTGTTGATTGGCCCGCCGCTTATTGGGTTTCTCGCAGAGATGCTTACATTGCGCGTAGCATTCACGGCGCTGTTGCCGCTGGCCGTATTCATTGTCCTGTTGGCGGGTTCGTTGCGACCTGCCGAAACAGATTGAAGTCATGGCGGGGTCATAGCGGTGCAGCAGGCCGGAAAACCAACAGTTAGGAGACCAACATGCCGATCAAAAACCGGTTCGCCGAGTTGCAGGGTGAAATCACCGAGTGGCGACGCGATATTCATGAAAACCCGGAAATCCTGTTCGAAACCCACCGCACCAGTGCCCTGGTCGCCGAAAGATTGCGAGACTTTGGCTGTGATGAAGTGGTGACAGGCATCGGCCGAACCGGAGTTGTCGGCGTGATACAGGGCAAGACGGACACCAGCGGCAAGGTGATCGGGTTGCGTGCAGACATGGATGCGCTGCCGATCCACGAAGCGACGGGGTTGGACTATGCCTCAAAAACCGATGGCGCGATGCACGCTTGCGGCCATGACGGGCATACGGCGATGCTGTTAGGGGCCGCGAAATACCTGTCCGAGACGCGCAATTTTGACGGCACTGTGATTGTGATCTTCCAACCAGCCGAAGAAGGCGGCGGCGGTGGGCGCGAGATGTGCGAAGACGGCATGATGGACCGCTGGGGCATTCAAGAGGTCTACGGCATGCACAATTGGCCCGGCCGCCCGGTGGGCAGCTTCGCCATTCGGCCTGGGGCCTTTTTTGCGGCTACAGATCAGTTCGACATCACTTTCGAAGGCAAAGGCGGGCACGCCGCCAAGCCTCATGAAACGGTCGACTCCACTGTGATGGCTGCTCAGGCTGTCTTGGCGCTGCAGACCATTGCATCGCGCAATGCTGACCCGATTGATCGTCTTGTGGTTTCGGTCACGTCGTTTGAGACGTCGTCAAACGCGTTCAATGTGATCCCCCAATCGGTGAAGATCAAAGGGACCGTGCGCACGATGAGCAAGGATATGCGCGACTTGGCTGAAAAGCGCGTTCAGGAAATCTGCGCAGGTATCGCCACCACTTTTGGTGGTCAGGCCGATGTGACCTATTACCGGGGTTATCCGGTGATGGTAAACAGCGACGAGCAGACCGATTTTGCTGCGGATGTCGCGCGCTCGGTGTCTGGAAACTGTGACGAAGCGCCCTTGATCATGGGCGGTGAAGACTTTGCCTTTATGTTGGAAGAACGGCCCGGAGCGTACATCCTGGTTGGCAATGGCGATACAGCGGCTGTGCATCATCCCGAATATAATTTTAACGACGAGGCGATTCCGGCTGGATGCAGCTGGTGGGCCGGGATCGTAGAACAACGGATGCCCGCAGCCTGATGTAGGCGTAAGGAAGCGAGGGGCCAGCCCCTCGCGCTCCCCGGGATATTTATGGCAGATGAAAGTGGACCCTTGCTGCGTCAGGCGAGGCTGAGTGTCTCGCACAAGGTGTTGATCACATCGCCCAACGCGGATTTCTGGAGATTTACGCAGGATTTCGCGCCAGCCTGCGCTTTGTCCAGCGCGGTGTCGTCTGACAACAAATTTGCAACGGCATCCGCGAGTTGCGGGGCGGAGTTGACCTCGGCCGCGCCACCGCTTTCGATCAGTGGCGCGAAGGTTTCAGAAAAATTGAAGTACCCCGGACCAGTGATCACAGCGGCACCGGCCTGTGCGGGCTCAAACGGGTTGTGACCGCCGATTTCCTTGAGCGAGCCGCCCAGGAACACGATTGGGCACAATGCGTACCATGTGCCGGTTTCGCCCAGTGTGTCAGCGACGTAAACTTGAGTCTGCGGCGCGATCTTGTCGCCCTTGGTGCGGAAGGCGGCGGACTGCCCGGCGGACTCGAGAAGATCTGCAACCTCTGACCGTCGTTCGGGGTGCCGGGGGATCAGCAGAAGCAGCAGATGGGGCCAGCGTTGCAACAGCTTGGCATGCGCGGCCAGAACCGTTTCTTCCTCACCTGCATGGGTCGAACTGGCGATCCAGACCGGGCGGTCGGCGATTTGAGCGCGGATATCGCTCAGCGTGGTCTGATCGACCGGCAGCGGATCCGACATGGCTTTGAGGTTGGTGCCGGGCTGTACCCGATCGGGGCGTGCGCCCATGTCGATAAGATTTGCCGCAGTCTTGTCATTCTGGGTTAGGAACAGTGTGAAATGGTCCAGAATAAATCGCGCGGTTTGGGGTCGCTTCTTCCATCCATCGACCGAGCGATCCGATAGGCGCGCGTTGAGCAGCGCCAGCGGAACCTCGCGCCGAGATGCTTCGACAATCAGGCGTGGCCAGATTTCACTTTCGACGAAGACGCCGGCGTCAGGGCGCCAGTGATCCAAAAAACGCTTCACCGGTCCGGCTGTGTCTAGTGGTGGGAATTGATGGCGTGCGCGCGGTGGCATTCGTTTTTCGATCAGCGCGGCCGAAGTTGGGGTTCCGGAGGTAATCAGAAACTCAGCCTGGGGCAGGCCTTCGCCCAGACGTTTGATGAGGCTGATGACCGACAGAGTTTCGCCAACGCTGGCGGCGTGGAACCAGATCAGCTGCCCATCCGGGCGGGTTTGCGTGGCGTGGCCAAGGCGTTCCTGCTGGCGCGTTTCGGGAACGCCCGCCGTCTGCAGCTTTTTGCGAACCGTGCGCCATGCCAGCGGGGCCGCAACGGAAGTCAGGCCGCAATACAGCTTGTACAGCAGCGTTGGCTGGTCGGGGTTGTTTGGCACTTTAGCCGCCCGTGTGGCTCATGTGGCGGCTCATCTGGCCGTCGACGGCCTGACGGGAATAGTCGAAATCATGCCCTTTGGGCTTGAGGGTGATCGCGGACCTGATTGCCTCTTCCAATGATTTATCACTGTCGGGATGATCGCGCAGCGGGGCGCGCAGGTCGGCCATATCCTCTTGCCCAAGGCACATGTACAGCTCACCGGTGCAGGTCAGGCGCACGCGGTTGCAACTTTCGCAGAAGTTATGCGACAGCGGAGTGATAAAGCCGATTTTCTGGCCCGTATCCTCAAGCCGTACATAACGCGCAGGTCCACCAGTCCGTTCGGCCAGATCCGTGACGGAATAGTGTTTTTCATATTCCTTGCGCACATCTTCAAGAGACCAGTACTGGTCCAGGCGGTCTTCGTTTCCGATATCGCCCATGGGCATGACCTCAATCCAGGTCAGATCCATGTCACGCTCGGCACACCATTCAGTGATCTTTGGCAACTCGGGTTCATTGAACCCTTTCAAGGCGACCGCATTGATCTTGACCCGGAGACCGGCTTTCTGCGCGGCGTCGATCCCGTTCAGCACCTGTTTGAGCCGTCCCCAGCGGGTGACCTTGGCAAATTTATCCTCGTCCAGCGTATCCAGCGATACGTTCACGCGACGCACACCTGCGGCGTACAGATCATCGGCAAATCGGTGCAGTTGCGAACCATTGGTGGTTAGCGTCAGCTCTTTCAGTGCGCCGCTGTCCAGATGTCGGGTCATCGAATTGAAAAATGTCATGATATTGCGGCGCACCAGAGGCTCACCGCCGGTGATGCGCAACTTTTCAACACCCATGTTCACAAAGGTCGAGCACATGCGGTCAAGCTCTTCCAGCGTCAGCAGGTCTTTCTTGGGCAGAAAGGTCATGTCCTCGGACATGCAATAGACACAGCGGAAATCGCAGCGATCCGTAACGGATACGCGGAGATAGGTGATGGCACGTGCGAACGGGTCGATAAGCGGAGCTGTCATGCGACATAGGTAAAGCTGCAACCGCCCTGCGACAAGGGCGAACTGCGCTTTGCGCTGGAACAGATGCGCGCAGGGCGATAGGTTTGCGTCATGAGATATGCGCTTTTGGCTTTTTGTGTTCTGGTGGCGGGATGTGACACCGTGCGGTCGACCACCGATCGTGTCTTTGGTGGTGACAAGCCCCCCGAAGAAGCAGAACCAGCCGTTGTAGAAGAGGTGGTCGAGCCGCAACCCGTTGCCGTTGCCGCCACTGGTTGGCTCGGTCCAAAAACCACGATTGCCGGTCTGGGAGATCCCACAACACCTGGTCGATGGCTGGAAACGTCTTTGGTGGAGACTGAATTCACCGGGCGCGTGGTTGTGCCGCGGACAGGCGCGCAGGCCTATATCACGCTGATTCCGGCATCCGGGCCAGCCGGGGGCGGCAGCCGCCTTTCGCTGGATGCGATGCGGGCACTGCTGTTGCCATTCGATGAATTGGTTGAATTGGAAGTTTATTCCAACTGACCTTTCAGATATTTGCCAGCCTCTTTTCGTGCGAACGGTTTCATCGCATCTCCATGTGCCTTCAGAAAGGCAATGACGCGGTCCGGGTCGTGCTTGGACAGCTCCCGCAGCCACCACGCAACAGACTTTTGAATGAACCAGTCGCGATCGGGCACATAGCCTGCAGCCCAACCCAGAATGCGGTCTCGGCGTTGCAGGTCTACCGGTTTGGGGTGGTTCTGCTTGGTCCAGGGCAGGGTCGCCACCAGCGCCGCGCGCCTGGTCCACATGTGGTCCGATTCTGTCCAGCTTTCCACCTGATCCAGCCGCGAAGGGTCGGCTGACAGGCGCTTTTGCATCGCCATGCAGGCGTGATCCGCCACGGCCCAGGCATCAAAATCCGGCAACCAGCTTTGCAGCAGGTCCCAAACGGCATCATCCGGTCGGATGCGCGCCTGTGTCAGCAGTTTTGCGGCGGCAAGACGTCCTTCGTGAATATTGGTTTGCCACAGCGCATCTGCGAGTTCGACGCGCGCTGCCACATCCAACTCCTGTCGCCAGGTTTTGGTCAGATCATTCAGGATCGGGTTTGCCACGCCCAGATGGGGGCGGTCGGCCTTGTGATAGGCCGCCATTTGTTCGGCGCGCTCGGGATCGGAATGGGCTTTGATCTGGTCCAGATAGGCTTCAATCATCAATAAACTCAGGGTCGGGTGCGCGTGGGTTTGCCATCAATGGTCTGATGGTTCTTTTCAACCCAGTAGGATTGGATCTGCTCGTCGGACTTGCCATCGACCCATTTCTGCATCGTGTCGCGTTCGGACTGATATTCCATGAACGGCACGGCATAGCCGCACGAAGTCTGGACCACATCGATATCCAGATCATAGATCTGACGCGCACTACGGTGATCGGGGAACAGGCCAGCCAATTCATCCCAGCCCTCATCCCCCACATGCAGCGTGCGCGCGGTGCCATACGTTCTCAGGATCATGGGGCGGGTCGTGAACGAACACCACATCAGCGTCATGCGGTTCGCTTCAAGCAGATGACCGGCGGTTTCGTTGCCGCTGCCGGTTAAGTTCATCCAGGCAATCCGGTTCGGGCCAAGAACGCGTAGCGAATCCATACCCTTGGGCGAGATGTTGACCCGTCCGTCGGGTGCCGCAGTGCCGACGAAGAACATGTGCTGTTCTTCGATGAATTTACGCTGCCCGTCGTCCAGTTCCGGAAATTGCTTGGCCATGTCTCACTCCACTGTAACCGATTTTGCCAGGTTGCGCGGCTGGTCTACATCCGTGCCTTTGGCCACCGCCGTGTGATAGGCCAGCAGTTGTGCAGGCACCGAGTAGAGGATCGGCGCCAGGCTGGGGTGGACATGCGGCATCCGGATGATGCTCCAGACGCCATCTTCAGCCTCGGCAATCCCGTCATCGTCCGAGACTAGAATAACCTTACCCTTGCGCGCCATCACCTCTTGCATGTTCGACACCGTTTTGTCGAACACGGCGTCGCGCGGGGCCATGACCACCACAGGCATATTCTTGTCGATCAGGGCGATTGGTCCGTGCTTCAGCTCACCCGAAGCATAACCTTCGGCGTGGATATAGCTGATTTCCTTGAGCTTCAGCGCCCCCTCCATCGCCAGCGGATACATCAGGCCGCGACCCAGGAACAGAACGTCGCGGGCTTCGGACAGGCGCTGTGCGGACGTCTTGATGGCCGGATTCTGATCCAGCGCTGCATTCATCACCGTTGGCAGGCCGCGTAGCGCAGCATAGTGGTCGGCCAGCTCGTCGTCGGTTAGCGTACCACGATCCGCAGCCGCCTTGAGCGCCATCATCAGCAGAACGCTCAGTTGACACGTGAACGCCTTGGTCGAAGCCACGCCGATCTCAACGCCCGCATGGATGGGCAGGGCGATATCGCTTTCACGGGCGATCGAACTTTCGGGGACGTTGACGACCGAGACGATCTTGTCCGCCTTGCCTTCGCAATAGCGCAGTGCCGCCAGAGTGTCGGCAGTTTCACCCGACTGGCTCACGAACAGCGCCATCGTGCGCCCCGTGATCGGAGGTTCGCGATAGCGAAACTCGCTGGCGATATCGACCTCGACGGGCATTTGGGCCAATTGCTCGAACCAGTACTTCGCCGTCAGGCAGGCGTAAAATGCCGTGCCACAGGCCACCATGGTCAACCGATCCAGTTTGGCGAAATCCAGATCGGTGTCAGGCAGCACCACCTGATCGCCGTTACCGGGCAAATAAGACTGGATCGCGTCAGCAATCACCACGGGTTGTTCGGCGATTTCCTTGGCCATGTAGTGCTTGTGGCCATTCTTGCCGGTTCGCGTATGATCCAGCTTGATCCGACGCGTTTCGCGGTTCGCCAATTCACCATCTTCGTTGCGAATCTCCAGAGAGGTCCGGGTCAGTATTGCTCGGTCGCCCTCTTCAAGATAGGTGATACGGTCGGTCAGTGGGGCCAGTGCGATGGCGTCTGAACCCACATACATCTCGCCATCTCCGTGCCCGATGGCCAGTGGAGATCCTTTGCGCGCGGCGATAATCAGGTCGTCCTCTCCATCGAAAAGGAACGCCAATGCAAACGCGCCCTCAAGTCGGTCGATCGTCTTAAACGCGGCTTGAATCGGTGAGAGGCCGGTCTTCAGATAATGCTTGGTCAATAGAGCGACGGTTTCGGTATCGGTTTCTGTTGAAAAATCGATCCCATGTTCCGCCAGTTCTGCGCGCAGCTCACGATAGTTCTCGACGATACCGTTATGCACAACCGCCACTGGGCCGGCCTTGTGCGGATGCGCGTTGGTCACCGATGGTGCGCCATGGGTGGCCCAGCGGGTGTGACCGATACCGGATTTTCCGGGCAGGGGGTCGTGCACCAGCAGATCGCTCAGGTTGACCAGCTTGCCTACCGCACGACGACGACCAAGCGTGCCAGCATTGACCGTGGCAATCCCGGCACTGTCATAACCACGATACTCAAGCCGTTTTAGTGCTTCGACCAAAGTTGGCGCGGCCTCATGCTCACCCAGTACACCTACAATTCCACACATAGATCAGGCTCCTCTGTCGCGGCGTGCCTTCTTCGCCGCCAACATCTCAAATAGTTTGCGCGCATAGCCGGGCTTGTTCTCCTGCTTGGCGCGCGCCACGGCCAGCGCATCCGGTTCCACGTCACGCGTGACCACCGTACCCGTCGCGGTCATCGCGCCGTCACCCACTGAAACGGGGGCAACAAGCATGGTGTTGGAGCCGATAAAGACGTTCTGCCCGATGGTCGTCTGGTGTTTCATGACGCCGTCATAATTGCAGGTGATCGTCCCCGCGCCGATATTGGTTGCTTCACCGACCGAGGCGTCGCCGATATAGCTGAGGTGGTTGACCTTTACACCTTCGGCGATCTGGGCATTCTTGACCTCAACGAAATTGCCGATACGCGTGTGTTCAGCCAGTTCCGTACCGGGGCGCAGGCGGGCATAGGGGCCAACGATGGCACCGCGGCTAACATGGCAGCCTTCCAGATGTGAGAACGCCCGGATCGTCGCGCCGCTTTCGACGGAAACACCGGGGCCAAAGACGACGTTGGGTTCAATCACCGTGTCCCGGCCTACGATCGTGTCAGCTGACAAATAAACCGTTTCGGGGGCCATCAGCGTCACGCCCAAAGCCAACAACTCGTTACGCGCACGGGTCTGAAACTCGGCATCGGCCGCCGCCAGATCGGCCCGAGAGTCCACGCCCAGCGTTTCAGCCTCATCGCATTTGATCGCTGTCGCCGACAGACCGCGCGCATTTGCCAGTGCCACGATTTCGGTCAGGTAATATTCGCCCGAGGCGTTGTCATTGCTGACCGCGTCAATCAATTCGAACAGCAGTTTTGCGTTGCAGGCCAATAGTCCGCTGTTGGTAAAGCGAATGGCGCGCTGTTCTTCGGTTGCGTCTTTGTATTCAACGATTTCGACCAGTTTTTCGCCATCCATGATCAACCGGCCATAGCGGGGCTGAACTTCGGCAATATCAAAGCCCAGCATGACCAGATCAAAGGATGTGCGCGCCTCAATCATACGCTCCAGTGTTCTGGGGTCGATAAAGGGTGTGTCGCCGTAAAGGACGATGACATCGCCATCGAAACCGTCTAGAGCATCCCGCGCCTGTGCAACCGCATGCGCTGTTCCAAGCTGTTCTTCCTGAACGGCGATCTGTGCCGTTTCATCCTCGGATTCGGCGGCTTTAGCAACCTCATCAGAGCCGTGACCAGTGACAATAACGGTTCGATCGGGTGATAGCACCGCACCGGCGCGCATCGCGTGTACCAACATCGGCGTTTGGGCAATAGGGTGCAAAACTTTTGGGGTATCCGAATTCATCCTGGTGCCTTTTCCGGCGGCAAGGATAACAAGGGCGATGGTCATAAAAACGATTTCTCTTTGTGTTTTGTTGCGACCCGTTTTATCCGCTGAGTTCAAAGGCGCAAGCGGTTCGGGCATCAAACAAGATTGCCGTTTGCAACACTTATGGCGAAGACTCGCCGAATTAGGGGGCATTATGCGTACGGTTATCTTCGATCTGGACGGGACCTTGGCCGATACATCGGGCGATTTGCTGGCCGCCGCCAACCACTGTTTTCGGCATATGGGGCATGGGGATGTGTTGGTTCACGGCGAAGATGCGGGCGTTGCGCTGCGCGGTGGCCGAATGATGCTGACCCATGGGTTGAAACGGGTGGGCGCTTATGACGATGCAACGGTTCAAGACTACTACCCGATGCTGCTTGAAGCGTATTCCGACGATATCGACACGCATACCCATTTCTACCCTGGCGCGCTGGACGCAGTGGGATTGTTGAAGTCCGCAGGTTACGGGGTTGGCATCTGTACCAATAAGCCTGAAGCCTTGGCCCATCAGTTGCTCACGCAGATGGGAGTGCGTGACCTGTTTGCCTCTTTAGTTGGTGCAGACACGCTGTCGGTGCGCAAGCCTGATCCGGAACCGCTGCGTGAAGCTGCACGCCGGGCGGGTGGTCATCCTGATTTATGTGTTCTGATTGGCGATTCCGACACTGACCGAAACACGGCCCGCGCCGCGGGTGTGCCGTTGGTATTGGTTACCTTCGGCCCGTCCGGCGATGATATGGCCGCGCTGGAACCCGAAGCTCTGCTGCACCATTTCCATGATTTACCAGAATTGGTTGCAGAGTTGATTGGTGCGGCCGCGTAATCCCTTGACCCGAACGTTTTGCAGGACCAGAACACTCTTATGACCGAGATATTCACTGGCAGCTTCACACAGCAGGAACCCATTCCAGAAGAGGCGGTTGAGGCCGCGCTGGCGGTACTGCGCCACGGGCGTCTGCATCGTTATAACGTCGTACCTGGCGAATTGGGCGAAACCGCCCTGCTGGAACAGGAATTTGCCGCCCAGACAGGTGCCAAATACTGTCTGGCCGTGTCCTCGGGCGGCTATGCGATGGCAACGGCACTGAGGGCCGTGGGGGTCAACCCGGGGGACCCGGTGCTGACGAACACGTTCACTCTGGCACCTGTGCCCGGATCTATTGCTTCGGTCAGTGCGCGCCCCGTTTTTGTGGGTGTGACCGAAGACCTTACGATTGATCTGGGCGATCTCGAAACCAAGCTGGATCAGGCCCGCGTTTTGATGCTGAGCCATATGCGTGGTCATCTGTGTGACATGGATCGGCTGATGCAGATGTGCGATGCCGCAGGTGTCACGGTGATCGAGGATTGCGCCCACACAATGGGCGCTGCGTGGCATGGGCAGGTTTCGGGCCGACAAGGCGCGATTGGCTGCTATTCCTGCCAGACCTACAAACACGTCAATTCGGGCGAGGGCGGCTTGCTTATCACCGATGATGAGGAACTGGCGGCAAAGGCAACGATGCTGTCGGGGTCCTACATGCTGTACGAACGCCACCTTGCGGCACCGGGGCCAGAGGTGTTTGAGCGGATCAAGTATCATACCCCCAATGTCTCGGGGCGAATGGATAATCTGCGGGCCGCAATCCTGCGCCCGCAATTGCGCGATCTGGATCGGCAGATCGAACGCTGGAACGAACGCTATTTCGAAATCGAAAAAGGCCTGCGCGAGACGCCAGGTCTGAGCGTTGTCGACCGGCCAGAGGCCGAGACATTTGTCGGTTCCTCGATCCAGTTCCTGTTGCTCGATTGGTCGGCGGAGCGGGTAAACGAGGTTATCCAGCGCTGCGCGGCCCGGGGGGTCGAGCTTAAGTGGTTCGGCGGGGCCGAGCCGAACGGCTTTACATCGCGCTATGACAGCTGGCGATATGCCGACAGCGCGCCGATGCCAAAAAGTGATCGAATCCTCGCCGGGATCGTCGACATGCGCGTTCCCTTAACCTTTTCGCTTGATGATTGCGCGCTGATCGCACGGATCATTCGGGCAGAGGTGAGCGCAGTGTATCAGTCGTAATCCAATCGAGTGCGCGTGACGCGCACGCTTTATTTGTATGAAACTGCCGCCCCGATCAGGGCGGCGGTTTGTTTTTGGGATGCCGTCGTTGACCCAATTCAGATTCGCTGCTATTTATTGAACAACTGTTCATTAATGCGAAAGAGGAGATCGCTTATGTTCACGGCGGCCATGCAATTTGATCTGGGCGAGGACGTGAATGCCCTGCGTGAAATGGTACACCGGTGGGCGCAGGAGCGGGTCAAGCCGATGGCGGGTGAAATCGATGCCTCGAACGCATTTCCAAACGAGCTTTGGAAAGAGATGGGCGATCTGGGTTTGCTCGGCATCACTGTATCCGAGGAATACGGTGGGGCAGGGATGTCCTATTTGGCCCACACTGTAGCTGTGGAAGAGGTTGCGCGGGCATCGGCCTCGGTCTCTCTGTCTTATGGCGCGCATTCGAACCTGTGCGTCAATCAGATCAAGCTGAACGGTAATGACGAGCAAAAGGCGAAATACCTGCCGCGCCTGATCTCGGGCGAACATGTTGGTGCGTTGGCCATGTCCGAGGCTTCCGCCGGATCCGATGTTGTGTCGATGAAGTTGCGTGCGGAAAAACGCAATGATCACTACCGGCTGAACGGCAACAAATACTGGATCACCAACGGGCCGGACGCGGATACGCTGGTCGTATATGCCAAGACCAACCCGGAGGCCGGATCGAAGGGCATCACCGCGTTTCTGATTGAGAAAGAGATGAAGGGCTTCTCGACTTCGCCCCATTTCGACAAGTTGGGGATGCGCGGTTCGAACACGGCCGAGCTGATCTTTGAAGATGTCGAGGTGCCGTTCGAAAACGTTTTGGGCGAAGAAGGTAAGGGCGTTGCGGTTCTGATGTCCGGGCTGGATTACGAACGTGTGGTTCTGGCCGGAATTGGAACCGGCATCATGGCGGCCTGTCTGGATGAGATCATGCCCTATCTGGCAGAGCGTAAGCAGTTCGGCAAACCGATCGGCAGCTTTCAACTGATGCAGGGCAAGATCGCCGATATGTACACCGCTATGAATTCCGCACGGGCCTATGTCTATGAGGTCGCCAAGGCTTGTGACCGGGGGGATGTAACCCGTCAGGATGCGGCTGCGTGCTGTCTTTATGCTTCAGAACAGGGCATGTCGCAGGCGCATCAGGCTGTTCAGGCGATGGGTGGGGCAGGGTTCCTGTCTGACTCGGCGGTCAGCCGGATTTTCCGCGATGCCAAGCTGATGGAGATTGGCGCGGGCACTAGCGAAATCCGCCGGATGCTGATCGGGCGGGAACTGATGAACGAGATGCGCTGAGAGAAGAAAACGCTTCGCAGACGAGGGAACTGCGAAGCGTTTTCCTTGGAAGGATCAGAACTTATGAACGTAGGATACGCCGACAAGGAAGGGATCGATATCGGCTTTGCCGATCTTGGTTCCGTTCAGTTTGACGTCCGTGTCGATATCAAACCAACGTACGTTCAGACGGACAGCACCATTGTCCGAGACCATATAGTCCAGACCGGCCTGCAGCGAGACACCGAAAGAGTCATCGACCTTCAGATCACCCAGTGCGGACTGCTCGTCGAAGAAGATGGTGTAGTTCAGACCGGCACCGACATAGGGCTTCCATGCGCTGTTGGTCGGGAAGTGATAGTTCAGCGACAGGGTGGGCGGCAGGTGCTTGACGGTGCCAGCCTCGGTGCTTCCGCCCAGGGTTACGGTGTGCTTGAACGGTGTAGCGGCCAGCAGTTCGATGCCAAGATTGTCACGGATGAAATACTCGGCAGTGAAGATCGGGCGGGTGTCCGAGTCGATCTCGGCCTTTTGTCCGGCCAGCGTGCCATTGTCGGACTTGGGGTTGAGGTAACCGACACCGACACCGACGGTCCAATCACCCTGCGATTGGGCAAAGGCGGGGGCAGCAAGCGCCACCAGCGCGGTGGAAAGTGTCAAAGCGGCGAGTTTGTTGGTCATGGTCTTGCCTTTGGTTCAGTTGATGAGATTGAATTGACAGCCGCGCGGTCCGCGCACTCTGATCTGCATCAAATCTGTGTGACAGGGTCATCGGAGGCTTCCCCGGTAAGGCCCTTGAAAATAAGGGGATTGCAGCGTGATAGAAGCTAATCGCATACCGGGTTTGCGTTCAGCGGGGGGCTGGGACGTGCCATCTCGTCTGAATATGGCGCGTCAGTGTCTTGATCACGCGCCGGATCAGGTCGCCGTGATCGACTTGACAGGAAGCGACGAGCGGCGCGTCACCTACGGGCAGCTTGCTGAAATGACAGACGGCATCGCGCGCGCACTGTCGAAGAAAGTGCAGCCGGGGGATCGCGTGGGCGTGTTGCTCAGCCAGTCACCGTGGTGTGCGGCGGCGCATCTGGCGATCTGGAAAATAGGCGCGATCTCGGTGCCGTTGTTCAAATTATTCAAACAGGATGCCCTGCGGTCTCGGGTGGGCGATGCCGGAGCGCAGGTTGTGCTGACCGACCCGGAAGGTGCAATGCTGTTAGGAGATCTGGCAGAACCGCTCATGGCGGACCAGATTGGCGAAGACGGAGGCGTTGTGCCATTCGCTGACACCGGGCCAGAGGATCCGGCGGTGTTGATCTATACATCCGGCACCACGGGCAGTCCGAAAGGTGCGTTGCATGGCCACAGGGTGCTGACCGGCCACCTGCCGGGGGTTTCGATCAGCCATAACAACCTGTGCGAAGGCGACTGCCTCTGGACACCTGCCGATTGGGCCTGGATCGGTGGGCTGTTCGATGTGTTGATGCCTGGTCTCGCGCTGGGCGTTCCGGTTGTAGCGGCCCGGCTGGACAAGTTCACCCCCGAAGCCTGCACCGATGTGATCGCGCGCGGTGGTGTGCGGAACGTGTTCTTTCCCCCAACGGCACTTCGAATGCTCAAGGCGGCGGATCAGGCACTTCCCGGGCTACGGTCAGTCGCGTCCGGGGGTGAGCCGCTGGGGGCCGAGATGTTAGCCTGGGGGCAGGAGGCGTTCGGTCTAACGATCAACGAATTCTACGGCCAGACCGAATGCAACATGGTTGTCTCTTCCTGCTCAGATGACTTCCCGGTGCGGCCCGGTTGCATAGGCAAACCGGTCCCGGGGCACGAAATTGCGGTGATCGACGAGGACGGCAACCCGACGGCTGATGAGGGTGACGTGGTCATCCGGCGCGGCTCAGCCTCGATGCTTTTGGAGTATTGGAACCGGCCCGAGGCGACGGCTGAGAAGTTCCGTGGCGACTGGCTGATCACCGGCGACCGAGGTGTGTGGGAGGGTGAATACCTGCGTTTCGTTGGACGCGACGATGATGTCATCACCTCGTCCGGTTATCGTATCGGCCCGGCAGAGATCGAGGATTGCCTGCTGACCCACCCGGCGGTGGCAACGGTGGGCGTGGTCGGCAAGCCCGACAAGCTGCGGACAGAAATCGTCAAGGCATATGTGGTTTTGAAACCGGCGGCCGACGCCTCAGAATCCGAGTTGCAGGAGTGGGTTAAAACCCGCCTTGCGCATTATTCTTACCCCCGTGAAGTGGCTTTTGTGCAAGAATTGCCTTTGACCGTGACCGGAAAAGTAGTCCGAAAGGAATTGAAACGTCGCGCGTCTGAGGAGGAATGCCATGCCGGATAAATCCAGCGTCAGAACGGGAATTGAATTCAGCGCCACCGCAATTGCGGTCGTCGGTGCCGCCTGGGCGGGCAAGGCTTACTTCGAGACGTGGATGCGGGACACAATCGAAAATGCCGTCGAAGACAAAATTGCAGTCATAGAGCAACTGCAACTGGCGGACCTTCTAGTTTATTATGATTATCCCGACGAGGCTATTTCTGAATTGCGCAAAGTAGCCGGTCGAGTGGCGAGCCTTGATGACGAAGACAAACGAAAAATTGCATTTTATGACAACTATTTAGATGCAATCTCTGCCTCTTACAGCACCCTGAAATATGAACCCGAAATCCGCATGCTGAGAAGTGTCTTCAGCACCGAGATGCAAACCGACGGATGGCATGATGAAAATCTGGCCTATGTCTCGATGTTTCTGCCGGAAGCGCAAGCGGACGAGAACTTTTACAATCGCGAGGTCGTCGGGCGTTTCAAACTGGCCGTAAGCCAGTACGAGGCGGATGGCGCCTATGACGATATGGGAAACGCCTATCGCAACCTATCCCTGGCCTATTTGTGCCGTGGGGATAACGAAGACGCCGTCGAGGCGATGGAGATGGCGGCCGAGATGCTGCCATTTGACTACTATTTTATGGTCCCGATGTCGGATCTGGAAGATTTTCTGGAAGAGCCAGAGATCAAAAAACTTGACGCAGTTTGTTCCAGCAACGTGGCGCAAGGTTACGCGCGTCTGATGCAGAGCTTTGCAGTCAGCGAAAACCCCGTTCGAGATTTTCTAAGAGAGTACACAAGATGAAGCTCCGATCCTCTGCTTTGCCCTCGTCCAAAGGCTTCCGGGAAAACCGCGCGGCTCATCTGGACGCGTTGGCGCAAATTGCCGACGCCGCCGAGGCCGCCCGCATGGGCGGCGGCGAAAAATCCCGCGCACGGCATGAATCGCGGGGCAAGATGCTGCCGCGTCGTAGGGTGGCGAACCTGTTGGACCCGGGGTCGCCGTTCCTTGAGATCGGCGCGACGGCGGCGCATGCGATGTATGGTGACGCTGCGCCCTGTGGCGGGGTCATTGCAGGGATTGGCCGGGTGCAGGGGCAAGAGGTCATGGTGGTGTGTAACGATGCCACCGTGAAGGGTGGCACCTATTATCCGATGTCAGTCAAAAAGCACCTGCGCGCGCAGGAGATCGCCGAAGAAAACCAACTGCCCTGCATCTATCTGGTCGACAGCGGCGGCGCAAACCTGCCCAATCAGGATGAAGTGTTCCCCGATCGCGATCACTTTGGCCGCATCTTCTATAATCAGGCGCGGATGAGCGCGAAGGGCATCCCGCAAATCGCTGTGGTGATGGGGTCGTGTACGGCTGGCGGGGCCTACGTGCCCGCGATGTCGGATGTAACGATCATCGTCAGGGAACAGGGCACCATCTTTCTCGCCGGACCACCTTTGGTCAAGGCCGCGACGGGTGAGGTGGTCAGCGCCGAAGACTTGGGTGGCGGAGATGTCCATACGCGCCTGTCCGGGGTGGCGGATTATCTAGCCGAGGATGACGCCCACGCACTGGCTTTGGCGCGGCGGGCTGTCGGATCGCTGAACCGGCGCAAGCCACAGACAGTGGATTGGGCCAACCCCGAGGATCCGGCCTATGACCCCGAAGAAATTCTGGGCGTCGTCCCCGCCGACCTGCGCACGCCCTATGACATTCGCGAGGTGATCGCGCGGTTGGTCGATGGCTCGCGATTTGACGAATTCAAGCCGCGCTTTGGTGAAACGTTGGTGACCGGGTTCGCTCATGTCAAAGGCTGCCCGGTCGGGATCATCGCCAATAACGGCGTGCTGTTTTCCGAGGCTGCACAGAAGGGCGCGCATTTTGTCGAGCTGTGTTCGCAGCGCAAAATCCCCTTGGTATTTCTGCAGAACATCACTGGCTTCATGGTTGGTCGCAAATACGAAAACGAAGGCATCGCGCGGCATGGGGCCAAGATGGTAACAGCGGTGGCCACAACCAATGTGCCGAAAATCACCATGCTGGTGGGTGGCTCGTTCGGAGCGGGGAATTACGGCATGTCGGGCCGGGCTTACCAACCGCGGTTCCTATGGACATGGCCGAACTCGCGCATTTCCGTGATGGGTGGAGAGCAGGCGGCGGGTGTTCTGGCTACCGTCAAGCGGGACGGGATTGAACGCCAAGGCGGAACTTGGTCGGCGGAAGAAGAGGCCGACTTCAAGCGCCCCACGCTGGAGATGTTCGAAGAACAATCCCATCCGCTCTATGCCTCAGCGCGGCTGTGGGACGACGGAATTATCGACCCGCGCAAAAGCCGGGACGTGCTGTCCTTGTCGTTGAACGCGGCACTGAATGCGCCGATTGAGGAGACACGCTTTGGCGTGTTCAGGATGTAAGATGAGCACCGACCTGGAAAAAATAAAAGCGCGTTATCCCGATGCACAGACGTTCAAATTCGGCGACAGTGCAATCCTGAGTGCCGAGCTTTTAGCGCTGGTTCGGGCAGGGCAAAAAACGGCAACCTGCGGCGCTCTGCGCGATTATCCAGAAGGCAGCCTTGATACCCCGGTTGTTGGGCGGCGCGATATTGCCCTTGAATGGGATGATCGTCCCGCATTGGTGATTGAGACGGTCGAGGTTTCGATCTGCCGCTATTGTGACATGACCGAAGACTTCGCCTTGGCCGAAGGTGAAAACGAAACGTTAGACGGGTGGCGCGAGGCTCACCGGCGTTACTTTGAGCGTAACGGCGGGTTTGATCCCGAGATGGAATTGCTTTGCGAACGGTTCCGCCTGATCGAAGACCTGGTGGATAAGGGCTAAACTATGTTCAATAAAATCCTGATTGCCAACCGGGGCGAGATTGCTTGCCGGGTGATGGAAACCGCTCAGAAAATGGGCGTAACTTGCGTGGCTGTGTATTCTGATGCCGATGCGTCGGCCAGGCATGTGCAGATGGCGGACGAGGCTGTTCATATCGGTGGTGCGGCGCCGGCTGAGAGCTATCTCAAGGGCGACGTGATCATTCAAGCCGCGCTCGATACCGGGGCGCAGGCGATCCATCCGGGTTATGGATTTCTCTCGGAAAACCCTGATTTCGTGGATGCGGTCGAGGCGGCTGGCCTGACCTTCATTGGCCCTTCGGCGGATGCGATCCGCAAGATGGGTCTCAAAGACGCGGCCAAGGTATTGATGGAGCAGGCTGGCGTGCCGGTTGTTTCGGGGTATCACGGCGACAATCAGGACCCCGAGCATCTGGCGGGTGCGGCCGACACGATTGGCTATCCGGTCCTGATCAAGGCCGTCGCGGGTGGCGGTGGCAAAGGTATGCGGCTGGTCGAACAGCGCGAGGATTTTGCCGAGGCACTGGACAGCGCCCGGGGTGAGGCTCGCACAGCCTTTGGCAATGATGCTGTTCTAGTCGAGAAGTTCGTCTCCAAGCCCCGCCATATCGAGGTTCAGGTGTTTGGCGACGGTACTCATGCGGTGCATCTGTTTGAACGCGACTGCTCGCTGCAACGGCGGCACCAGAAAGTGATTGAAGAAGCGCCGGCCCCGGGCATGACCGTCGAGATGCGCGACGCGATGGGGCAGGCGGGCGTACGTGCCGCCGAGGCCATCGGTTACAAAGGCGCGGGCACGGTTGAATTCATCGTGGATGCCTCGGACGGGCTGCGCCCGGATCGGTTCTGGTTCATGGAGATGAACACACGTTTGCAGGTTGAACACCCGGTGACCGAGGCGATCACCGGCGTGGACCTCGTCGAATGGCAGTTGCGTGTTGCAGCGGGCGAGAGCCTGCCCAAACAGCAGAGTGACCTGTCGATCTCGGGTCACGCGTTCGAGGCGCGGCTTTATGCAGAGGACGTGCCAAAAGGCTTTTTACCGGCGACCGGCACGCTGACCCATCTGCGCTTCCCGGCGGCATGTCGTGCCGATAGCGGCGTGCGCGCGGGTGATACGATCAGCCCCTGGTATGATCCGATGATCGCGAAGGTGATCGTGCACGGCCCCACACGCGCTGTCGCATTGGAACAATTGCATCGCGCCCTGAAAGGCACTGAGGTTGCGGGGACAGTCACGAACCTTGGCTTTCTTGGCGCACTGACGCGGCATCCGGGCTTTGCCGTCGGTGATGTTGATACTGGCCTGATTGGTCGCGATCTGGACGCGCTGGCCCGTGCAGAGCCGATCCCGGCGTCTTCGATCGTCGCGGCCGCGATGACGGCTTTGGATCTGGTGGATACAGTTGAGGAAACAGGGTTTTCGCTATGGGCACCGCTGCATCGTGCGGTCCAGTTGCGGGCAGGTGATGATATTGATCTGGACGTTCAGGTAGAAGGTCAGAACCGTCAGGTCTGGCAGGTCGGAGAACACACGATCCTTGCCCAACGCGGTCCGGGCGGTTGGATGATCGACGGAGCCCCTATGCCGCGCGTGTCTGTCTCGGGTTCGCAGATCACAGTTTTTGAAAACTATGGTCAAGTCCTGGAAATTGTTGATCCATTGGACCGCGATGCCGGTGCCGCTGGCGACACCAATGTGATTGAGGCCCCGATGCCGGGTCTGGTCAAAGCTGTCTTTGCGCAGGTGGGTCAAGCCGTGCAAGAAGGCGACCGGCTGGCAATCCTCGAAGCCATGAAAATGGAACATTCCCTGCTGGCCGCCCGCGACGGCATCGTTGCCGAAGTGCTGGCGGATGCCGGGGCGCAGGTCGAGGCCGGGGCGGCGTTGGTCCGGTTGGAGGAGGAATGAACTGTCCCCTTCTCGAACAACGTGGCACAGTCGGATCGAATGCGGCAATCAGAGAAGGACACAGCAATGGGTGAACGGGTCGAAATCTTCGAAGTGGGTCCGCGCGACGGTCTGCAAAACGAAAAGCGCGAAATTGCAGTGGCGGAAAAGGTGGCTCTGGTCGAATGCCTGAGCAAGGCCGGTTTCAACCGCATCGAAGTGGCCAGTTTTGTCTCGCCCAAATGGGTGCCGCAAATGGCGGGCAGCGCGGAAGTATTAGCCGGGATCAAACGGGCCGACGGCGTCCGCTATGGCGCGCTGACGCCGAACATGCAGGGATACGAAGACGCTCTGGCCGCAAAGGCGGATGAGATCGCGGTATTCGCTTCGGCCTCGGAAGGGTTCTCAAAAGCCAATATCAACGCGACTATCGAAGAATCCATCGACCGCTTTGCCCCGATTCTTGAAGCTGCGCGCCACATCGACCTGCCAGTACGTGGGTATGTGTCTTGCGTAACTGATTGCCCCTATGACGGACCAACGCCGCCCGAAAAGGTAGCCGAAGTTGCGGACCGGCTGTTTTCGATGGGGTGTTACGAAGTATCGCTGGGGGACACGATCGGGCAGGGCACGCCCGACACTATCGCCCACATGTTGCTGGCAGTGCGCGAGCGCGTACCGATGACGCGGCTGGCGGGGCATTTCCACGACACCAACGGGCGGGCCATCGACAATATCGACGCTGCGCTGGCGCTGGGCGTTCGGGTGTTCGACAGCGCCGTTGGAGGTTTGGGTGGGTGTCCTTACGCGCCGGGCGCTGCCGGAAACGTCGCTACCGAAGCTGTTGTGGTTCATCTGGAGCGGCTTGGATATCAGACCGGCCTCGACCTTGCGGTCATCGAAGAGGCCGCGCAGATGGCGCGCGCCATGCGATCCCAGTAAGGAGCGGACATGTTTGAAACGATTGCGGTGACCACGGACGCGCGTGGTGTGGCCACTCTGACCCTGAACCGTGCGGACAAGCACAACGCCATGTCGGCGCAGATGATCACTGATCTTACGCAAGCCGCGCACCAGCTTGGAAGCGACGACGCAGTGCGTGTTGTTGTACTGACCGCTGCGGGCAAAAGCTTTTGTGCAGGCGGTGATCTGGGGTGGATGCAATCTCAGATGGCGGCAGAATCCGAGACCCGGTTTGTCGAGGCGCGTAAGCTGGCCGAAATGTTGCAGGCGCTGAACACGTTGCCCAAACCGCTGATCGGTGCGATCCACGGCAATGCCTTTGGCGGCGGTGTGGGACTGGCGTCGGTTTGTGATGTGGCGATCGGAGTGGACACGGTCAAAATGGGGCTGACAGAGACCAAGCTGGGTCTGATCCCCGCCACGATTGGCCCCTATGTCATCGCCCGTATGGGCGAAGCCCGCGCGCGGCGCGTGTTCATGTCGGCCCGGATATTCCAAGCCGCAGAAGCAGTGGAACTGGGTCTGCTGGCCAGAATTGTGCCCGCTGCCGACCTGAATGATGCGGTTGAGTCCGAAGTCCTGCCCTATCTTACCTGTGCACCCGGCGCGGTGGCATCGGCCAAGCAATTGGTACGCCAGCTGGGGCCGCGCATTGACGATGCCGTGATCGACCACACGATCCGCGAGCTGGTTGACAGGTGGGAAACCGAAGAGGCCAAGGAAGGAATCGGCGCATTCTTTGAAAAAAGAAAACCTGCATGGATTAGTAAGGTTTAGGCGCCACTTGTGATGTGGTCGCGATTGTGTGGGTGACCTTCTGTGACAGAGCTTCGATAAGTCGAATATTAACCCCCTGTGCGTTTGTGTTCGGTTGACCCTCTGACCCCGCAGGGATAGAGAATGTCCAGTCAACACGCCAATTGACGGCGCTCCCTTTCAGGGTATGCGCAGGAAAGGAGCTGTACGTGGAAGACCTATTGCGGGAGTATCTCCCGATTCTGGTGTTTCTGGCCGTAGCTGTGGGCCTTGGAATCGTTTTGATTCTGGCGGCAGTCGTTCTGGCGGTCCGCAATCCCGACCCCGAGAAAGTCAGCGCATATGAATGTGGTTTCAACGCGTTCGATGATGCGCGGATGAAGTTTGATGTCCGGTTCTATCTGGTCGCGATTCTCTTCATCATATTCGACCTGGAAATCGCGTTTCTGTTCCCCTGGGCTGTCGGCTTCAAGGACATCAGCGATGTTGGCTTCTGGTCCATGATCGTGTTCCTGTGTGTCCTGACCATCGGCTTTGCCTATGAATGGAAGAAGGGGGCCCTGGAATGGGAGTGATGACGGGTGCAAACACCGCCGGCGTCGACAAAGAAGTCGCCACCCAGGCCCTGAATGCCGAGCTGCAGGACAAAGGGTTTTTGCTGACCTCGACCGAGGACATCATCAACTGGGCTCGCACCGGCTCGCTGCACTGGATGACTTTCGGTCTGGCCTGCTGCGCGGTTGAGATGATGCACACCTCGATGCCGCGTTACGATGCGGAACGGTTTGGCATCGCACCCCGTGCTTCCCCCCGTCAGTCGGACGTGATGATCGTGGCTGGCACCCTGACCAACAAGATGGCCCCCGCTCTGCGTAAGGTTTATGACCAGATGCCCGAGCCGCGCTATGTGATCTCAATGGGCTCCTGCGCCAATGGTGGCGGCTACTACCACTATTCATACTCCGTTGTTCGAGGCTGCGACCGTATTGTTCCAGTGGACATCTACGTCCCCGGCTGCCCCCCGACCGCTGAGGCGCTGTTGTACGGTCTGATGCAGTTGCAACGCAAAATCCGCCGTACCGGCACCATCGTGCGCTGAGGAGAGAGTTGATGAGCGAAGCACTCAAAGAACTCGGCACCCAGCTGGAGTTGAAGCGAACTGATTGTGTTCTGTCCTGGGACGTAACCCATGGTGAGTTGAACGTAGATGTGGCGCTGTCGAACGTTGTGGAATTCATTGAATTCCTGAAGTCCGACCGCGGCTGCCAGTTCTCCACGCTCGTCGATATCACCGGCGTCGACTATCCCGAACGGGCCAAGCGTTTTGACGTGGTTTATCACTTCCTGTCGATGTATCAGAACCAGCGCATCCGCCTGCGGGTCTCGATCCGCGAAGAGGACATGGTGCCTTCGATCGTGGATGTGCATCCCTCGGCCAATTGGTTTGAGCGCGAAGTGTTCGACATGTTCGGCATCTTGTTCTCAGGCCACCCGGATCTGCGGCGCATCCTGACCGACTATGGATTCCGTGGCTATCCGCTGCGCAAGGATTTCCCAACCACAGGATACACCGAAGTTCGATATGACGAGGCCCAAAAGCGCGTTGTGTATGAGCCGGTGTCGCTAGTCCAGGAATACCGTCAGTTCGATTTCATGTCCCCGTGGGAAGGCGCGAATTACATACTGCCGGGTGATGAAAAGCAGGAGGCTGAATAATGGGTGGCATTTGGTGGCTGATCCTGTCTGCGCTGACCATCATCCCGATGGTGAAGATATTGCCGTTTTTCGGGATCAACAAATTCTGGTGCCTTCTCTGTCTGGTTCCCTTTGGCACGATCGCGTTGCTGTGGTGGGTCGGGCTGAAACTGCAAGAGCTGGAGCGCCGATAAGATGCTGATGCTGCTGGGGGAACTGATCGCTTTGGGTGCGCTGGGGGTCCTGCTGGCAGGGGCCGCAGCCAAGGCTGCCGAGACGGAAAAGGTCCGGGTTCGGGCTGATGCTAAAAAGAAACGGGGGCGTTGATGGACGGCTCAAGATACGATGACGGCAGCACTGACGCGCTGAGTGGAGAACAGAAGATCCGCAATTTCAACATCAACTTCGGCCCGCAACACCCTGCGGCGCACGGAGTTTTGCGTCTTGTGCTTGAGCTGGACGGCGAGATCGTCGAACGCTGTGACCCGCACATCGGCCTGCTGCACCGTGGCACTGAAAAGCTGATGGAAAGCCGGACGTATCTGCAGAACCTGCCGTATTTCGACCGTCTGGATTATGTGGCGCCGATGAACCAGGAACACGCCTGGTGTCTGGCCATCGAAAAGCTGACCGGTGTCGAGGTGCCGCGCCGGGGCTCGTTGATCCGGGTTTTGTATTCCGAGATCGGGCGTATTCTGAACCACCTTCTGAACGTGACCACGCAAGCGATGGATGTGGGCGCGTTGACCCCGCCTCTGTGGGGCTTCGAAGAGCGCGAAAAGCTGATGGTGTTCTATGAGCGTGCCTGCGGTGCCCGCCTGCACGCGGCCTATTTCCGGCCCGGTGGTGTGCATCAGGACCTGCCGCCCGAACTGCTGGACGATATCGAAGCATGGAGCCACGAATTCCCTGCCGTTCTGGACGATATCGACGGTCTGCTGACCGAAAACCGTATCTTCAAACAGCGCAACGCCGATATTGGTGTCGTGACTGAGGATGACATCCAGAAATACGGTTTCTCGGGCGTGATGGTGCGCGGATCGGGGCTGGCATGGGATCTGCGACGCGCGCAGCCCTATGAATGCTATGACGAGTTCGAGTTTCAGATCCCCGTCGGCAAAAACGGCGACTGCTATGACCGCTATCTGGTGCGTATGGAAGAGATGCGCCAGTCGCTGTCGATCATCCAACAAGCCATTGTCAAAATCCGTGACTGCCCCGGTGACGTTTTGGCACGCGGCAAGATCACTCCGCCGAAACGCTCGGACATGAAGACTTCGATGGAAAGTCTGATCCATCACTTCAAGTTGTACACTGAAGGCTTCCATGTGCCTGCCGGCGAGGTCTATGCCGCTGTCGAGGCTCCCAAGGGAGAGTTCGGCGTCTATCTGGTTGCTGATGGCACAAACAAACCCTACCGCGCCAAGCTGCGCGCGCCGGGCTTCCTGCATTTGCAGGCCATGGACCACATTGCCGGGGGCCATCAGTTGGCCGACGTCGCCGCGATCATCGGGACGATGGATGTCGTGTTCGGAGAGATTGACCGGTGAGACGCCTTGTTTTGATCCTGGCGCTTGCAGCCGCCACACCGCTACAAGCAACCTCGACCCATCCGACGGCAAAAGTGCTAGAGGTCATGCGCGAAAACGGCTGCCGGCTGGATGTATCGCGCGCCGAGGAAGCCTTTTCTGCCCATGACTTGCGACCCGAAGATGTCAGCGCTGTGATAAACTCCTGGGCTGAACAGGGGGTGGCCGGGCTGGACGGTGCGACATTCGAAATTGCTCCGGCGATCTGCGGTGCGCATGGGCTTGCGCCAGAGGATACGGCGGGCCGTGCCGATGCGCTTTATGATTTTGTGCGTCTGAACGGGTGTCGCATGGTCGAAGAAGAGGCCCAGATCAAATTGAGCCCAGCCGGTTTCACACAGGCCGAAACGCCTGATCTGATTGCCCGCCTTGTCGATCAAGGTCGTGCGCATCAGGAAGACCCCTATGTTATCGTGATCGGAGATGCCTGCTAATGCTGCGCCGTCTGCACCCCGAACAACCTGAAAGCTTTGCCTTCACTGCTGCCAACCAGCAGTGGGCCACAGCACAGATCACCAAATACCCTGACGGCCGTCAGGCCAGCGCGGTTATCCCGCTGTTGTGGCGCGCGCAGGAACAAGAAGGCTGGCTGAGCCGTCCCGCGATTGAATCTGTCGCCGACATGCTGGGCATGGCCTATATCCGGGTGCTCGAGGTTGCGTCGTTCTACTTCATGTTCCAACTGCAACCGGTTGGAACTGTCGCGCATATTCAGGTCTGCGGAACGACCTCCTGCATGATCTGTGGGGCCGAAGACCTGATCGCGGTTTGCAAGGAGAAGATCGCTGCCAAACCGCATGAGCTTTCAGTTGATGGCAAATTGAGTTGGGAAGAGGTGGAATGCCTCGGGTCCTGCACCAATGCGCCGATGGCGCAGATCGGCAAGGATTATTACGAAGATCTGACTGCTGACAGTTTTGGCAAAATCATTGACGATCTGGCCGCCGGCAAGGTGCCGACAACGGGTCCGCAGAATGGCAGATACGCGGCAGAACCGCTGAGCGGTCTGACCAGCCTCACGGACTACGATGCCGGAAAACCGCAGTACAATGCCAGTGTTGAACTGGCCGAAGAACTTGGTGATACGGTCAAGCGCATCGACGGGACCGAGGTTCCGATCCTGACGCCATGGCTGGGCAAAGACGGCAAGGCTGCGGCGACCAAGGCCGCTCCAAAGCCACCAAAGGCGCCGGCACCCGCCAAACCCGCCGTGAAGCAGGCGGAAGAGGCAAAGAAGGCGCTGATCAAAGAGGATCAGCCCGAAACTCTGACCGCCGCGCGGGATAGCAAAGCGGATGACCTCAAGATGCTAAAAGGGGTCGGGCCCAAGCTTGAACAGACGCTGAACGAACTTGGCTTTTTCCACTTTGACCAGATCGCAGCATGGACGCCGGAACAGGTGGCCTGGGTAGATGCGCGGCTGAAATTCAAGGGCCGGATCGAGCGGGACGGTTGGATCGAACAAGCAGCCCTACTGGCGACAGGCGAAGAAACCGAATTTGCAAAACGTGCCAAAGAAGACGGCACCTACCAAGACTGAATAGGACGGTGTCCGTTCGGGGCATCAAGGTGAGATGGACAAAGAAAAAGAACAGGCCATGGCCCGCAAGGGCCGACATATCGGGGTGGTCATTGCGGTGACCATGCTCTTGTGGCTTGCCATTTCGTTGTTCATCGGCCCGGCACTGGGATTGCCCGGGCGCTATGCGCTGCTGTTTGATTTCGCCGCTTTGGCGGGTTTCATCTATGCGGGCGTGAACATTTTTCAACTCTGGCGCATGCGTCAGGACAGCTGAAGGTAAGACATGATGCTGAAGGATCAGGACAGGATCTTTACCAATATCTACGGGATGCATGAGCGTACGCTGAAAGGCGCGCAGACCCGCGGGCATTGGGACGGCACAGCTGGCCTGATTGGGAACGGGCGTGACTGGATCATCCAGACGATGAAGGACTCGGGCCTGCGCGGTCGCGGCGGCGCGGGTTTTCCCACCGGTCTGAAATGGTCGTTCATGCCCAAGGAAAGCGACGGTCGTCCGGCCTATCTGGTGGTGAACGCGGACGAATCCGAGCCCGGCACCTGCAAAGACCGTGAGATTATGCGCCACGATCCGCATACGCTGATCGAAGGCTGTCTGATCGCGTCTTTCGCGATGAATGCGCATACCTGCTATATCTACCTGCGTGGTGAGTACATCCGCGAGCGCGAGGCGCTGCAAGCCGCGATTGATGAGGCCTATGATGCCGGATTGCTGGGCAAAAACGCCGCCGGTTCGGGTTGGGATTTCGACCTGTTCCTGCATCACGGGGCGGGCGCATATATCTGCGGCGAAGAGACCGCGCTAATCGAAAGCCTTGAAGGCAAAAAGGGCATGCCGCGCATGAAACCTCCGTTCCCGGCTGGGGCGGGGCTTTACGGCTGCCCGACCACGGTGAACAACGTGGAATCCATCGCCGTTGTGCCGACCATTCTGCGCCGTGGTGCGGATTGGTTTGCTGGATTTGGCCGCCAGAACAATGCAGGCACCAAACTGTTTGCCATCTCGGGCCACGTCAATAACCCCTGCGTGGTTGAAGAGGCGATGTCGATCCCGTTCGAACAGCTAATTGAAACCCATTGTGGCGGCATTCGCGGCGGATGGGACAACCTGCTGGCCGTGATCCCTGGCGGTTCATCAGTTCCTTGTGTCCGCGGTGAAGACATGCGCGACGCGATCATGGATTTCGACCATTTGCGCAATGATCTGGGGTCCGGTCTGGGGACGGCGGCTGTAATAGTGATGGACAAGTCTACTGACATCATCAAAGCGATCTGGCGTTTGTCGAAGTTCTACAAACATGAAAGCTGTGGTCAGTGCACTCCTTGCCGCGAAGGCACCGGCTGGATGATGCGCGTTATGGACCGTCTGGTGCGGGGTGAGGCCGAACTGGAAGAGATCGACATGTTGTTTGACGTGACCAAGCAGGTCGAAGGCCACACGATCTGTGCTTTGGGCGATGCTGCAGCCTGGCCGATCCAGGGCCTGATCCGCAACTTCCGCGAAGAGATTGAAGACCGTATCAAGGCCCAGAAATCGGGCCGTATGGGCGCGATGGCGGCGGAGTGATCAAGTTGCGGGATATCGGATCAAACCCAAACCAAGTTGAGATCAGGGAGTTGAACTAATGGAATCTTTTGCTGAGTATTCACATGCAATCGCATCCCTCGTAGTCTTTACGTTGATCATTCTGGCGCTTGCGCCGTTTTCCGCGCTGGCCAAACAGGGCAAGGGCTTGGCCCCCGGGGCAACGCCGGAACAGGACTATTCCGACAAGGCGTATCGCCTGAACCGGGCTTATCTGAACGGGACCGAGACGTTGCCAGCCTATGTCGCTGTCACGGTCGCGGCCATGTTGCTTGGGGTTAGCCCGTTTTGGGTGAACCTTTTGGCATCGGTCGCTCTGATTGCGCGCATCGTCATGTTGGTTATTCACATGCGTGGTATTGGACAACCGCACAGCGGCGTTCGATCGGTATCCTACGTTGTCGGATGGGCCTGCATGGTTGTGATGGGCTTCATGGCATTGGTGGCGGCGTTCTAATGGAAAAGAAAGGTACTTATTCGTTGACTGGATCAAAATTCAGGATGGGACGTGTGGTATTTACCGCCGCCTTGGGTGCTGCGGTTTTTGTCTCGGCCTGCGGCACGTCGTCCAGTGACCGAATCCTCTTTGATGGCAAGGCCTTCCGGGCCAAGGCGAAAGCCGTCGATAAAAAGAACGCTCCGACGGATTTCACAGTTGTGGTGAACGGCGTGTCCGCGTCTTTGGATGGCGCGCGCGAAGCGGGACGGCATGAAGGAACCAAATTCTGTATCGATTCCTTTGGGACTTCTAAAATCAACTGGAAAGTCGGACCCGACACCGAACCGCAGAATTTGCGCATCACCGACAATAAATTGACCTTTGCAGGAACCTGCCAGCGACCATGAACCGGTTTTTCGCATATCAGGGCGTGACGCAAGACGTGTTATTGAATAGCGCGCCAGCCCCGGATCGTTTTGGCCTGTCCAAGACGAAAGGATTTGTGATGTCTGGTATCAAACTGCTTACTGTGTTGTCTGTTCTGGCTATTCCGACTGCGGTCGCGGCAAAGCCGCCCTTGCGCGAAGTCAAAGAGATTGACGACGAACTCTATTACATCGCTATCGCAAACGAGATTTCGGATTACTGCCCGTCAATCAGCGGGCGCAGGCTGAAGGCGATTGGCGTGATGTGGGGGCTCAAGTCCAAAGCGAACAGTCTGGGGTATTCGGACGGCGAAATCCGCGCTTACGTGGAATCGGATGCCGAAAAGGACCGGATGCGGGCCAAAGGCGAGACATATCTGGCCGCGAACGGTGTGTCTTATGACAATCCGAAATCTTTCTGCACGTTGGGGCAGGCAGAGATCGAAAGAAACAGCGCCATTGGCGTGTATTTGAGGGCGAACTAGACCATGTCTGACCTCCGCAAAGTGAATATCGACGGGCAGGAAATCGAAGTCGATGGTGCGATGACGCTGATCCAGGCCTGTGAGCAGGCCGGGGTCGAGGTGCCGCGCTTTTGCTATCACGAGCGTCTGTCGATCGCCGGGAATTGCCGGATGTGTCTGGTCGAAGTTGTCGGCGGCCCGCCCAAACCTGCGGCGTCGTGTGCAATGCAGGTACGCGATCTGCGCCCGGGACCGGAAGGTCAGCCGCCAGAGGTCAAGACGAACTCGCCCATGGTCAAGAAAGCGCGCGAAGGCGTGATGGAGTTCCTGCTTATCAACCACCCGCTGGACTGCCCGATCTGCGATCAGGGTGGCGAGTGTGACCTACAGGATCAGGCGATGGCTTATGGCATGTCGGGCTCGCGCTTCAAGGAAGCCAAGCGCGCCGTGGACGATCTGGATCTGGGGCCGCTGGTCGGAACCGCGATGACCCGCTGCATCAGCTGCACCCGCTGCGTGCGGTTCACGACCGAGGTCGCCGGGATCACACAGATGGGTCAGACCGGGCGTGGCGAAGATGCCGAGATCACGTCCTATCTGAACGAGACGCTGAATTCGAACTTGCAGGGCAATATCATCGACCTGTGCCCGGTTGGGGCGCTGACTTCGAAGCCGTATGCCTTCACAGCGCGCCCTTGGGAGCTGACCAAGACTGAGAGCATCGACGTCATGGACGCCCTGGGCTCGAACGTTCGTGTCGATACCAAAGGGCGCGAAGTCATGCGCTTTCTGCCGCGCAACCATGACGGCGTGAACGAAGAATGGATCAGCGACAAGACTCGGTTCGTCTGGGATGGCCTGCGTCGTCAGCGTCTGGACAAACCCTACGTGCGCGAAAACGGCAAGCTACGCCCGGCCTCGTGGCCCGAGGCGCTGACCAAAGCTGCCGAAGCGCTGAAAGGGGCGGAAAAACCTGCAGGTATCGTTGGTGATCTCGCTCAGGTCGAGGCCGCGTTCGCGCTGAAGCAATTGATCGAAGAGCAGGGCGGTGTCGTTGAATGCCGAACCGATGGAGCCAAGCTGCCTGCGGGAAATCGCGGTGCTTATGCCGGGACGGCCGCGATCGAGGATATCGACACAGCCGAGCGAATTCTGCTGATCGGAACGAACCCGCGTGACGAAGCTCCGGTTCTGAACGCGCGTATCCGCAAGGCCTGGGCACATGGGACCGAGGTGGCCTTGGTTGGGCCTGCAGTCGATCTGACCTACGCGTATCACCATATGGGCGACGACCGCGCGGCGTTGCAAAAGGTTGTCGATATGGGCGGTGATGATGAGATCAAGGGCAAAGCCTCGCTGGTCATCGTCGGGCAGGGTGCGCTGCTTGAGGCCGACGGCGCAGCTGTGCTGGCCGCCGCGCAAACGATTGCAGCCAATACTGAAAGTGGTTTGCTGATCCTGCACAGTGCTGCGTCTCGCGTGGGGGCGATGGATGTGGATGCCACCAACGAAAATGGCATGGATGCCGTAAGTGCGGCTGACGTGATCTACAATCTCGGCGCAGATGAGGTTGAAATCGGCGAAGGGGCCTTTGTGATCTATCAGGGCAGCCATGGTGATCGTGGCGCGCACCGTGCCGATGTGATCCTTCCTGGTGCCGCGTATACCGAGGAAAACGGGCTGTTCGTGAATACCGAAGGCCGACCACAACTGGCGATGCGTGCCGGGTTCGCCCCGGGTGAGGCGAAAGAGAATTGGGCCATCTTGCGGGCGCTGTCGGCGGAGCTGGGCGCTACGTTGCCTTTCGACTCGCTGGCGCAACTGCGCACAGCGTTGATCGAAGCTGTCCCGCATCTGGCCCAGATCGACCACGTGATCGAGAATGAGGTCCAGCCCTTGGATGCTGGCCCTTTGGGTCAGGCAACGTTCCGCAATGTGATCAAGGATTTCTATCTGACCAACCCGATTGCACGGGCGTCGCAGTTGATGGCCGAGCTTTCTGCTCAGGCGCAGTCTCGGAATACCGGGAAGATTGCGGCAGAATGAACCAGACCCGTTTCATATCGCTTTCAGAAGTCAACATCGCTTGCGGTGCGGGCATCAGGGAATTGCGCATGAAACGCAATGAAAAAGGTAGCGCGATGGCTGTGGATGCTGTTTACACCTATGCGCCGACCCAACCGCAAGATGCGCAGGCACTTGGCCTGATCATCACCCGCGAAAAATTGAATACCCACGGTGTGAGGACCAATGGCTGAATTCTTTAACACCCCAGGCGGAATAGCCATCATCATTCTGGCGCAAGTGCTTGCAGTTGTTGCCTTCGTGATGATTTCGCTGTTGTTCCTTGTTTACGGCGACCGCAAGATCTGGGCCGCCGTCCAAATGCGCCGCGGCCCCAACGTGGTTGGCGTCTATGGACTGCTGCAATCGGTGGCTGACGCCCTGAAGTACGTGGTAAAAGAGGTGGTCATACCCGCCGGGGCCGACCGCACTGTGTTCATCCTCGCTCCGCTGACCTCATTCGTATTGGCGATGATCGCCTGGGCCGTGATCCCGTTCAATGATGGCTGGGTGTTGTCGGATATCAATGTCGCAATCCTGTATGTCTTTGCCGTGTCCTCACTGGAAGTTTATGGCGTGATTATGGGCGGTTGGGCCTCTAACTCAAAGTACCCTTTCCTTGGGTCATTGCGCTCTGCGGCTCAGATGATTTCCTATGAAGTCTCCATTGGCCTGATTATTATTGGGGTTATCATCTCAACCGGTTCCATGAACTTCGGCCACATTGTCGAGGCGCAGGATGGCCGGTTCGGTTTCTTCAGCTGGTACTGGTTGCCGCATTTCCCGATGGTTTTCTTGTTCTTCATCTCGGCGCTAGCGGAAACCAACCGTCCACCGTTCGACTTGCCCGAGGCGGAATCGGAACTGGTTGCGGGCTATCAGGTTGAATACTCGGCCACGCCTTTCCTGTTGTTCATGGCCGGTGAGTATATCGCCATCTTCCTGATGTGCGCCCTGACCACGCTACTGTTCTTCGGCGGCTGGCTGTCACCGATCCCCGGCTTGCCGGACGGAGTGCTGTGGATGGTCGCCAAGATGGCGTTCTTTTTCTTCCTCTTCGCGATGGTCAAGGCTATCACGCCCCGCTACCGCTATGACCAGCTGATGCGGTTGGGCTGGAAAGTCTTCCTGCCCTTCTCGCTGGCCTGGGTGGTCTTTGTGGCCTTCGCGGCAAAATTCGACTGGTTCTGGGGCGCGTTCGCCCGTTGGAGCGTAGGAGGCTGATCATGACCCAAATCGACTACACTCGCGCCGCCAAATACTTTCTGCTGCAGGATTTCTGGGTAGGCATGAAGCTGGGTTTGAAGTACTTCTTCGCCCCAAAGGCCACCATCAATTACCCGCACGAAAAAGGCCCTCTCTCCCCACGCTTTCGTGGTGAGCATGCCCTGAGACGTTACCCGAACGGTGAGGAGCGCTGCATCGCCTGCAAGCTGTGTGAAGCGATTTGCCCGGCGCAGGCCATCACCATCGACGCCGAACCGCGCGAGGACGGCAGCCGCCGCACTACGCGCTATGATATCGACATGACGAAATGCATCTATTGCGGCTTCTGCCAAGAGGCCTGTCCGGTGGACGCCATCGTCGAAGGTCCGAACTTCGAATTTGCCACGGAAACCCGCGAAGAGCTGTTCTACGACAAGCAAAAACTGCTGGATAACGGCGAACGCTGGGAAGCCGAGATCGCCCGCAATCTGGAAATGGACGCGCCGTACCGATGACTGACACGCCCCAAAATCCGTTCGACCTGATGATGAAACAGGCGCAGGACATGGCCAAGGCGATGAACCCGGCGATGGAGAATTTCTCACCCAAGGGGTTCGAGGCGCTGTGGCCGACCATGCCCAAAGAGGTCATGGAGATGATGTTTGGCAACACCGTCAACAAGGACGGGCTGGACGCCAAGACGCGGCTGCTGCTGACGCTGGCCGGGCTGACCTGTCAGGGCGCGCAGGCCGATGCAGCCGTGCGTCAGACCGTGCGCCACGCGCTGGAAGCGGGCGCCAGGAAACAAGAGATCGTGGAAGCGATCGGTCAGATGTCGGTCTTTGCCGGCATCCCGGCCATGACCCGCGCGCTGGAACTGGCGCAAGAGGTTCTGGGCGATAATGAGGATACGGATCAATGACCGTCTTTGCCTTCTACCTGTTTGCCATCAGTGCCATCACCGGCGGGCTGTTCACAGTGATCAGCCGCCAGCCGGTGCACTCGGTGCTGTGGCTGATCCTGTCGTTCCTGTCCGCGGCGGGGCTGTTCGTGCTGCTGGGGGCCGAGTTCGTGGCGATGCTGCTGATCATCGTCTATGTCGGCGCGGTCGCGGTGCTGTTCCTCTTCGTGGTGATGATGTTGGACGTGGACTTTGCCGAGCTCAAGGCTGAGATGGCGCGCTATATGCCGCTGGCCTTGCTTATTGGTCTGGTCATCCTGATGCAGTTCGTCATGGCCTTTGGGGCCTGGGACAGCGCGCAGGGTGCGGCAGCCAATCTGGAGCAGCCGATCCCGGTGGACCGGCACAACACTGAGGCCCTAGGTGTTATCCTTTATGATCAATACTTCCTTCTGTTCCAACTGGCGGGCCTGATCCTGCTGGTGGCCATGATCGGCGCCATCGTTCTGACTCTGCGCCACCGCAAGGACATCAAGCGTCAGGACATCATCGGCCAGATGATGCGCGACCCGGCCAAGGCGATGGAGTTGAAGGACGTGAAACCGGGGCAGGGGCTTTAAGACGATGATCGGACTTGAACACTATCTTACAGTCGCGGCGACGCTGTTCGTCATCGGCATCTTCGGTCTCTTCCTGAACCGCAAGAACGTCATCATCCTGCTGATGAGCATCGAACTGATGCTGCTGGCGGTGAATATCAACCTCGTGGCGTTTTCAAGCTTCCTCGGCGATCTGGTCGGGCAGGTGTTTACGCTGTTCGTGCTGACCGTGGCGGCGGCCGAGGCCGCGATCGGGCTGGCCATTCTGGTCTGCTTCTTTCGCAACCGTGGCACCATCGCGGTTGAAGACGTCAATATGATGAAGGGGTAAGAGATTATGGAAACCACCATCCTCTTTGCCCCGCTGGTGGGCGCGCTGATCTGCGGGTTCGGCTGGAAGTTCATTGGCGAGAAAGCCGCCATGTGGACGGCGACGGGCCTGCTGTTTCTGGCCTGTCTGCTGTCATGGATCGTGTTCTTCTCGTTCGACGGTGTGACCCAGCAGATCGAGATCATGCGCTGGATCGAGAGTGGCTCGCTGTCGACAAGCTGGGCCGTTCGGCTGGATCGTCTGACCGCGATCATGCTGATCGTGGTGACGACGGTTTCGGCGCTCGTACACCTCTATTCCTTCGGCTACATGGATCACGATCCGCAATGGCGCGAGGGCGAAAGCTATAAGCCGCGTTTCTTTGCCTATCTGTCGTTCTTCACCTTCGCCATGCTGATGCTGGTGACAGCGGACAATCTGGTTCAGATGTTCTTTGGTTGGGAAGGTGTGGGTGTAGCCTCTTACCTGCTGATCGGGTTCTATTATCGCAAGCCCACGGCCAATGCGGCAGCGATGAAAGCATTCATCGTAAACCGGGTTGGCGACTTTGGCTTTGCTCTGGGCATCTTCGCGCTGTTCTTCCTGACGGACAGCATCAATTTCTCGGACATTTTTGCCTCGGCCCCTGCGCTGGCCGAAGAAAAGCTACACTTCCTGTGGGGTGAGTGGACTGCCATCGAGGTTATCTGCGTTCTGCTGTTCATTGGCGCGATGGGTAAATCAGCGCAGTTGATCCTGCACACTTGGTTGCCGGACGCGATGGAAGGTCCGACGCCTGTGTCGGCGCTGATCCACGCCGCAACCATGGTGACCGCTGGTGTGTTCCTGATCTGCCGGATGTCGCCATTGATGGAATTTGCGCCGGGTGCCACCGGGTTCATCACCTTCCTTGGGGCCTCGACCGCGTTTTTTGCTGCAACCGTTGGCCTGGTTCAGACCGACATCAAGCGCGTCATTGCCTATTCGACCTGTTCTCAGTTGGGCTACATGTTCGTGGCCGCGGGTGTTGGCATGTATTCGGCAGCGATGTTCCACTTGCTGACCCACGCCTTCTTCAAGGCGCTGTTGTTCCTTGGCGCAGGTTCGGTGATCCACGCGATGCATCACGAGCAGGAGATGACCGAATACGGTGGCCTGCGGAAGAAAATCCCCTATACATTCTGGGCGATGATGATCGGCACCCTTGCGATTACAGGCGTCGGCATCCCGCTGACCCAAATTGGGTTCGCCGGGTTCCTGTCCAAGGATGCCATCATCGAAAGCGCTTTTGCCGGCGGCACCGGATATGCCTTCTGGATGCTGGTGATCGCGGCGGCGTTCACGTCATTCTACAGCTGGCGTCTGATTTTCCTGACCTTTTATGGCGAAGAGCGTGGCGACAAGCATACGCATGAGCACGCGCATGAAAGTCCGATGACCATGCTGGTGCCGCTGGGTGTTCTGTCCTTAGGCGCGGTGTTTGCCGGGATGATCTGGTATGGCAGCTTCTTTGGTCACACAGACAAGGTCGGCAAGTTCTACGGTATACCGGTGGCTGAGGCGTCCGAGCATGCAGAGGCCAGTGATCACGGTACAGCCGATACGACCCATGGAGACGATACGCATGCGGATGAGGCGCACGCGGATGAAGGCCATGGTGATGAAGCCGGACACGAAGAAAAAGCGGCGCACGGCGACGACCACCATTACGTCTTCGCGGGTGAGCCGGGCGAGGGCGCGATTTACATCGCGCCGGACAACCATGTTCTGGACGATGCGCATGCTGCCCCCAAGTGGGTCAAGGTTTCGCCTTTTGTCGCGATGGCTTTGGGCTTTATCGTGGCCTTCTGGTTCTACATCGTGAACACGTCGCTGCCGGCGCGTTTGGCGCAGAACCAGCGTCCTCTGTACCTGTTTCTGCTGAACAAGTGGTACTTTGACGAGATCTATGACGCGGTCTTCGTCAAACCCACCATCGCGCTCGGCCGGTTCCTGTGGAAACGGGGTGACGGCAACACCATTGACGGTTTCCTCAACGGGGTGGCCATGGGTGTTGTACCCTTCTTTACCCGCCTCGCTGGCAAGGCGCAGACGGGCTACATCTTTACTTACGCCTTCTGGATGGTTCTGGGTATCGCTGCCCTTGTCACCTGGATATCGATCGGCGGAGGCGCACACTAATGGATAATATCCTCTCAATCGTCACCTTCATCCCCGCTGTGGCAGCAGGCATTCTGGCCCTGTTCCTGCATGGCGAGGACGTGGCGGCTCAGCGCAATGCCAAATGGGTCGCACTGGTGGCAACCACGGTGACGTTCCTGGTCTCGATCGGCATTTACACTGGTTTTGATCCGTCCAACACCGGCTTCCAGATGGTGGAAGAAGGCGAATGGCTGCTGGGTCTGAAATACAAGATGGGCGTGGACGGTATCAGCGTTCTGTTTGTCTTGTTGACCACCTTCATCATGCCCCTGACCATTCTGGCCAGCTGGCACGTCACGGACCGCGTCAAAGAATACATGATCGCCTTCCTGTTGTTGGAAACGCTGATGCTGGGCGTGTTCATGGCGCTGGATCTGGTGCTGTTCTACCTGTTTTTTGAGGCAGGGCTGATCCCGATGTTCCTGATCATCGGCATCTGGGGCGGTGCGAACCGGGTTTATGCCAGCTTCAAGTTTTTCCTCTACACCTTCCTTGGATCAGTGCTGATGCTGGTGGCGATGGTCGCGATGTATGCGGACGCGGGCACTACGGATATCCAAGCACTGATGAGCCACCACTTCTCGTCCGAAGGGTTCAGCGTGCTTGGCATCTACGTTGTCGGCGGTATGCAGACGCTGATGTTCCTGGCGTTCTTTGCATCCTTCGCGGTGAAGATGCCAATGTGGCCGGTACACACCTGGCTGCCGGATGCGCACGTTCAGGCGCCGACTGCTGGATCGGTCGTTCTTGCTGCGATCCTGTTGAAGATGGGCGGCTACGGCTTCTTGCGGTTCAGCTTGCCGATGTTCCCGGTGGGCTCGGCAGTGATGACTGATCTGGTGTTGTGGATGTCAGCGATTGCGGTTGTCTACACCTCGCTGGTGGCGCTGGTGCAAGAAGATATGAAAAAGCTTATCGCGTATTCCTCGGTCGCGCATATGGGCTTTGTGACCATGGGCATCTTTGCTGCGAACCAGCAGGGCATTGACGGCGCGATCTTCCAGATGCTTAGCCACGGGTTCATCTCGGCTGCGCTCTTCCTGTGTGTTGGCGTGATCTATGACCGGATGCATACTCGCGACATCGAGGCTTACGGTGGTTTGGTCATTCGCATGCCAGCCTATGCATTGGTCTTCATGTTGTTCACCATGGCCAATGTAGGCCTGCCGGGCACCAGTGGGTTTATCGGAGAATTCCTGACGCTAATGGGCACTTTCCAGGTGAATACCTGGGTGACGGCTGTGGCGGCTTCTGGCGTGATCTTCTCGGCTGCTTATGCGCTATGGCTGTATCGTCGGGTGGTCTTTGGCGATTTGATCAAGGAAAGCCTCAAGGCGATGACGGATATGAGCTCGCGCGAGCGGCTGATCTTTGCGCCGCTGATCGTGATGACCATCCTGCTGGGCGTCTACCCGTCGCTGGTGACCGATGTAATTGGCAACTCGACCGCAGCGCTGATTTCGAACTATGACATGGCTCTGGCCGCGGCTGAGGCCGCGACCCAGTCAGCCGCATCGCATTAAGGGGGCTTTGGAGAAATGATCCAGGCTGATCTGACGATAATCCTGCCAGAGATTGTTCTGGCCGTATATGCGATGGCGGCGCTGTTGGCGGCTGTCTACACGACGAAAGACGGGCTGGCACCTTTGCTGGTCTGGACAACCGCTGGGTTGATGGCGTTGCTGGCGATTTGGATCGCGACCAACGGCGATGGTACCAATGTCGCGTTCAATGGCATGTTTGTCGATGACGGGTTCGCAAGGTTCTCGAAGGTGGCGATCCTGCTATCTGCGGCTGCCATTCTGGTGATGAGCCAGGAATACATGGCGCGTCGCGATCTGCTGCGGTTCGAATTTCCGTTGCTGGTCGCGCTGGCCGCTGTCGGCATGATGATGATGGTCAGTGCTGGCGATCTGATGTCGCTGTACATGGGGCTGGAGCTGCAGTCACTGTCGCTGTACGTCGTGGCCGCGCTGCGCCGGGATAGTGCCAAATCGACCGAGGCCGGATTGAAGTACTTCGTGCTTGGTGCGCTCAGCTCGGGCCTGCTGCTGTACGGTGCCTCGCTGGTTTATGGGTTCACAGGCACCACGCTGTTCTCGGGTATCATCCAGACGGTTCAGGATGGTGAGATTTCGGTTGGCCTTCTGTTTGGTCTGGTGTTCCTGATCTCGGGTCTGGCGTTCAAAGTGTCCGCTGTGCCGTTCCACATGTGGACACCGGATGTATACGAAGGCTCGCCCACGCCAATCACGGCCTTCTTTGCCACAGCTCCGAAAGTGGCGGCGATGGCCCTGTTCGCACGCGTAATGCATGACGCTTTTGGAGGCGTGATCAAGGACTGGCAACAGGTGATTGTCCTGCTTTCTGTTCTGTCGATGCTGCTAGGTGCGGTCGCAGCGATTGGTCAGCGCGATATCAAGCGGCTGATGGCGTTCTCGTCTATTGCCCATATGGGCTATGCGCTGATCGGACTGGCTGCAGGGACCGAGTTGGGCATCAAGGCTATGCTGATGTATCTGGCCATCTATGTGACGATGAATATCGGCACTTTCGCTTTCATTCTGATGATGGAGCGGGACGGTAAACCGGTCACGGACATCGACGCCCTGCGCCAATATTCCAAACGCGAACCGGGCAAGGCGCTAGCGGTTCTGGTCCTGATGTTCAGCCTGGCGGGCGTGCCGCCGATGCTGGGCTTTTTCGCCAAGTTCGGTGTCTGGCAAGCCGGTGTAAGCGCGGGCCTGACCGGGCTGGTGATCGCCTCAGCCATCGCCTCTGTCATCGGCGCGTTTTATTATCTGCGGATCGTGTTCTACATGTATTTCGGAGCTGAAAACGAGGACCCGATCGAAACACATTCTTCGCCAGTTCTGTGGGTTGCTTTGATGGGCTCTGCCGCGTTGATGCTGGTGGGCGTGTTCTATCAGTTCGGTATTGAAGGCGCAGCAGCAGCTGCGGCGGCTACTCTTGTCAATTGATCAGCGTAACACATCAAACTTGGGGGCACGGTCAGCGGACCGGGCCTTTTTGACATGACAGACTGGCCACAGGGATACGGCCTGCACGTTCTGCAAGAGGTCGACAGCACATTGAACGAGGCCGCCCGCATGGCCCCGACCACGACTGGTCCGGTGTGGATCATGGCGCATCACCAAACGGCGGCGCGTGGGCGACGGGGTCGGGCATGGGCCAATCCCAAGGGAAATCTGGCCGCGACCCTTTTGATGCGGCCACAGGGAAATCCGGAACAGGGCGCACTACGCAGCTTTGTGGCTGCGCTGGCGCTGTTTGACGCCTGCGTTGCAGTGACAGGTCGGGCGACGGGCTTGTCCCTAAAATGGCCCAACGACGTATTGCTGAACGGCGGCAAACTCGCGGGTATCTTGTTGGAAAGCACAGGGCAGGGGCGCGGCGTCTCGCACTTGTCCATCGGCATCGGCGTGAACCTGTCAGAGGCACCCGGAGCAGATCAGGTAGAACCCGGTGCCGTTCGACCGGTTTCCCTGTTATCCGAAGCCGGAGCTAACGTAACGCCCGAGGATTTCCTGACAGAACTTGCCGACGCCTATGCCGGATACGAGAGCCAATTCGTGACTTACGGGTTCGAACCGATCCGCACCGCGTGGTTGGCCCGGGCTGCCAAGTTGGGTGAGGTCATCACCGCCCGTACCGCAGCGTCGGAAACGGTTGGAACCTTTGAAACGGTGGACGCAGGGGGCAACCTTGTCCTAAACACCGCCAAAGGCCGCGTCAGTATTCCGGCGGCGGATGTGTTTTTCTGAAGGAGGCTCAGATGCTTCTGGCTATCGACTGCGGTAACACGAACACTGTGTTCTCGATCTGGGACGGTGAAAGGTTTCTGTGCACCTTGCGCACCTCGACCCACCATGCGCGCACGGCGGATGCGTATTTCACGTGGTATTCGACGCTGGTGAAACATTATGGGATCGAGGCTGAAATCACTGATGTGATCATCGCCTCGACCGTACCTCGGGTTGTGTTCAACCTGCGGGTCTTTGCGGATCGGTTCTTTGGGTGTCGGCCGCTGGTCGTGGGCAAGCCCGATTGCCTGCTGCCGATGAATCCGCGTGTTGACGAGGGTACAGTGCCCGGCCCGGATCGACTGGCCAACGCGGTGGCTGCGTTTGACCGGCATGGCGGCAATGTGGTTGTCGTGGATTTTGGCACGGCGACGAACTTTGATGTGGTTGCGGCGGATGGGGCCTATGTCGGCGGGATCATTGCGCCTGGCGTGAATCTCAGTCTTGAGGCGTTGCATCAGGGCGCAGCTGCCCTGCCGCATATCGATATCACCCGCCCTGAAAATGTGATTGGCACGAATACGGTTGGATGTATCCAATCCGGCGTGTATTGGGGCTATTCCGGATTGATCGAGGGGCTGATTTCCCGGATCAAGGCGGAATATGGAATGCCGATGAAAGTCGTTGGAACCGGTGGGCTCGCGCCGCTGTTCGATCAGGCGGACGTGGGGTTTGACGCAATCGAAGATGATCTGACGATGCACGGACTTACCGTGATACATCGCTATAACAAGGACAATGGCTCGACATGAGCAGCGAAAGATTGATCTACCTACCGCTGGGTGGTGCCGGCGAAATTGGCATGAACGCCTATGTCTACGGCTATGGCAAACCCGGTCAGGAACGGCTGATCCTTGTGGATCTGGGCGTGACATTTCCGGACATGGACACCACCCCGGGCGTTGACCTGATCCACGCGGACATTTCGTGGCTGCGCGAACGTGCCGACCGGCTGGAAGCCGTGTTCGTTACCCACGCACACGAGGACCACGTGGGCGCTGTGGCGCATTGCTATGAGGCGCTGGGTGCGCCTGTCTACGCACGGGCCTTCACTGCCAACATCGCGCGCCGCAAGATGGAAGAGCACGGACACCCCGAGGATGCCGTGCATACTGCATCGGCCTGGCCCGAACAGATTTCCGTTGGTCCGTTCAAGGTGGGTTTCCTGCCGGTCTCGCATTCGATCCCCGAAAGCGCTGCCCTGGTGATCGACACGCCAGAGGGGCGGATCGTACATACCGGCGACTTCAAGCTGGATGAAAATCCGATCGTGGGTGAACCTTTTGACCCCAATCTCTGGGCTGAGGTTGCCAAGTCTGGCGTCAAAGCGCTGGTGTGTGACAGTACGAACGTGTTTTCCCCCCATGCGGGTCGTTCGGAATCCGAGGTCGGCCCCGAGATCACCAGGCTGGTTGAGGAAGCCAGCGGTATGGTTGTTGCCACAACATTTGCGTCGAACGTCGCGCGTGTGAAAACACTGGCCGAGGCGGGTGAACGGGCGGGGCGCTCGGTCGTTCTGCTGGGTCGCGCGATGCGCCGGATGATCGAAGCCGCAACCGAAACGGGCATTCTGACCAGCTTTCCACGCGTCGTCAGCGCCGAAGAGGCTGTGGACATGCCGCGCCAGAACCTGATGCTGATCGTCACCGGCAGCCAGGGAGAACGCCGCGCGGCCAGCGCACAACTTGCGCGGGGCAAATACCGCGGGTTGGAACTGAAAGAGGGCGATCTGTTTCTCTTCTCGTCCAAAACCATCCCAGGCAACGAGCGTGGCGTGATTTTCATCATGAACCAGCTCAGTGAAAAGGGCGTGGATGTGGTCGATGACAGTGCGGGCCTGTACCATGTGTCTGGTCACGCCAACCGTCCGGATCTTGAGAAAGTACACGGGCTTGTCGATCCGCAGATGATCATTCCGATGCACGGTGAACATCGTCACCTGCGCGAGCATGCCAAACTGGCCGAAGCTGGTGGGCGTACCGGTATTCTGGCCGTCAACGGAACCATGCTGGATCTGACAGGGAATGCGCCACGGGTTGTCGATTATGTCGAAACCGGTCGGACCTACCTGGACGGCACGGTCAAAGTTG
Source organism: Ruegeria atlantica (assembly GCF_947495585.1). Lineage (GTDB taxonomy): Bacteria > Pseudomonadota > Alphaproteobacteria > Rhodobacterales > Rhodobacteraceae > Ruegeria > Ruegeria atlantica_G. The sequence continues at coordinate 44,735 of NZ_CANLZK010000018.1, forward strand.
GCGCCCTGGATGGGGTGGTGCGTGACCGGATTCGCATGGCGCTGAACGGGCACGTCACTGTCACGGTCATTCTGGACGAAGAGGACGAACCACTGGGCGAGCCGTGGTGCGATACGATGGGTCTGTCCGAGATTGGATCGTCCCGCGCTGCATTGGTTGAAGTTCTGGAAGAAGACCTGAATCAGTTCCTGATGCGGGCCGATGCCAAAACCCTGCGCGACGATGACAAACTGGAAGAGGCAATACGCCGGATCGTTCGCCAAACAACAAAGACCGAGATTGGGAAAAAGCCCGAAGTCACCACGGTAATCAGCCGCATGAAATAACGTGTCTGAGGGCCACCGGCCCTTAGTCTGCTTCTGGCATGGGATAACCGCGAAGTTTGAGGAAAAGGCTTTCCTCCTCACTGTTCAGAAAGAACGGAACAGTTTCAGGTGGCGTTGGGTCTGTCACCCGAGCGGCGATTTCGGCCAGCACGACTTCTGTAATGAACGGCAGGTCGAATTCGCGCGCCCGGTCCAGCGGCACCCATTGCAGATGTGACAGCTCGTCCGAGGCGTGGCTGAAATCATCCAGATCGCCCTGTATTGCGGCGGCGTCTACCAGGAAAAAGCGTGCATCGAACCGGCGGGGTCGCCCAGGCGGGGTGACGGCACGAAAAACGAACTGAAGTGCTTGTGCCGATGGGCGGTATCCCATCTGCGCAAATGTCGCCCAATCTTCGGTCCGCGGGCCCGCCCAATCACCTGGTTGGCCCAAAATCAGTCCGGTTTCTTCCCAAAGCTCTCGGATCGCCGCTGCCGCCAAGGCATTTTGCAGCCCGGCTTGTGACCGCTCCGCAAGGCGATCACAGCACACAGCGGGCAGATCTGTTGACAGTGCAACATCTGCATCAAACGCATCGACAGCGCCGCCTGGAAAGACAAATTTGTTGGGCATGAACGCGGCTTTTGCACCGCGTTGCCCCATCAGGATGGATGGATTGGTCAGACGATCCCGCAAAACGATGACTGTCGCCGCGTCGCGTATGGCTGTTTTGTCCACCGTCATCCGTTGCTCAACTTGTGGTCCAAGATCACGTGGACTGGCCAAAGCCGTGCATGCGACGAGCCCATTGATAGGCGACAACTGCCCCTTTCAATCGTGGCAGCAGGAATAGTGACAGGGCGGTACAGCCAAATGCCAAAACCAGGAACATCGTCAGGGGCTCTGGGCGCCAATGGACATAAGATAAGTGCAGCGCCGGTGCCAGCAGGTGACCCACCAGAAGAATAGTCAGATAGGCCGGCCCGTCATCGGCGCGATGGTGAAACAGCTCTTGCCCGCAATTCGAACATTCGTTGTTAACCTTGAGGTAGCTGTGCAGCAGTTTGCCTTCGCCGCAATTTGGGCAACGGCAACGGAACCCTTTGACCAGTGCTGGCTTTGTCGGGCGGTCTTCTACATCGTGGGTTTCGATCGTCTGATCTGTCATGTTGATACTCGCGCGTTCCAATGGTGAGGATATAACGCTTGTTTGCAGCTTCGGGAAAGGGGGTGCGTCGCTTTGCATCGCTATAACGTTTTTAAAAAAGTTTCACTTCCTGCGACGGAATGGGATGCCTGCCCCGTTTGAACCTATGTAAGCAGCGGCAATGGCGCCGCGAAAACAAGGGAAAAACGTTATGAAAAGCGCCAAATTCATTCCGGCAATCATTGTGTCAGCACTGGCAATCACTGGCACATCCGTTTTCGCCGCAGGGGGTAAAGATCGCGAACCTGTGACCTTTCAACAGCTCGATGCGAACGGTGACGGGCAGGTGACCAAGGAAGAAATGCAGGCTCATCGGAATCAGCGTTTCACCAATGCCGACACCGATGGCGACGGCCAGCTGAGCGTCGAAGAGATGCAGGCAGCAGGTCAAAAGAAGGCCAACGACCGTGTTACGAAGATGTTTGAACGCAACGATGCCAACAAGGACGGTTTTCTGAGCGAGGACGAGTTGCCCAAGCCGCGCCGTGCTGACAAGATGTTTGACCGGATCGACGCGAACGAGGACGGCGCTATCTCGGAAGAGGAATTTGCCGATGCAAAAGACAGAATGGGAAAGCGCCACAAGAAACATGGGAAAGCGGACTCTGACGACAGCTGATGCGGGATGGAGGACCTGACCTCTGCTCCACAATACGTTCGCGGCGTGGATTACGCCGCGGACGAATTGGGCGACGATGTGTTGCTCAGGCAGTTTGCCGATGGCGATGCCGCGGCGGCGCGCGTTCTCACCGATCGGCTTGCGCCGCGCAGCTTATCAGTGGCCCTTCGGTTTCTGGGCAACCGCGCCGAGGCTGAAGATGTGACACAAGATGCGATGATGCGCCTGTGGCAAATGGCACCCGATTGGGTACCCGGTCAGGCCAAAGTATCGACATGGCTTTATCGCGTGACGCTAAATCTGTGTGTTGATCTGCGCCGCAAAAAGACGCCGGACCGACTGGCGGATGTGCCAGAGCCAGCAGATGAAAAGGCCAGTGCAGCCGACCGTCTACAGGACGCAGCCCGAAAGGATGCACTGCAAATGGCACTATCACAACTGCCCGAACGTCAGCGGCAAGCTGTTGTTTTGCGGCATATTGAGGAATTGCCCAACCCTGAAATCGCTGGGATCATGGGTATTTCGGTGGAAGCGGTGGAAAGCCTTACGGCACGAGGAAAACGGTCGTTAGCGGCAATTCTGGCCGGGCGACGAGATGAACTGGGGTACGACGATGACTGACGACAAAGACAATCTGGATCTGTTGTTCGCCCAAGCCCGGCAGGATCGGCATGAGTTGTCGGATGATCTGGCTGTGCGCATTCTCACCGACGCGGAATCTGTTCGGTTGGGTCGCCTGAAGCCAGATGAGCCAAAGACAAACTCTCTGTGGGCGCGCCTGCTGGCCGGGTTTGGCGGCTGGCAGGGAATGGGCGGTTTGGTTGCTGCCAGTATGGCGGGCGTCTGGATCGGCTTTTCAGCACCGGAATTTCTGCCTGATCCCGCCAATTACATTTACGCGCAGGATGTTAGTTTCGTGGTCGCTGACCTAAGTCTGGATACGAGTTTTCTGGAGGACGCCGAATGAGCGATAGCCCCAAACCCAAAAACCGCTGGATGTCGGTTCTGTTGGTCATCTCGCTGGCACTGAACCTGTTGATTGTTGGTGTCGCCCTGGGAACTGCGCTGCGGGTCAAAGGGGGGGATCATGCAAAGTCTCCGCCAGGTTTTGGTTCGGCGCTGTATCGTGCGCTGCCAAAGGAAGAGCGTAAAGCCATGCGGGGCGAGCTGTTCGACCGACACAAAAAGGGTGCACACAACCGATCCCAGGATTTTGCCCAACTCAGCACTGCTTTGCGGGCAAATCCCTTTGACGCAGTAGCGGTTCAGGCCCTGCTGGACCAACAAGCGCAGTCCATGGCGGACCTGCAGGATGCCCTGCAGCAAGAGTGGTTGGCCCGGGTTGAAGCCATGAGCGATGAAGATCGTCTAGTCTATGCCGACCGGTTGGAAGAGGTCGTAAAACGAGGCCCGCGTGGCCACAAGAAAAAGGACTGAGGGTTTCAGGCAGCGCTCTGCCTGATCCTTACTTGATTGCGACCAGCCTTCTTGGCTGCATAAAGCGCAGTATCGGCGGATTTCAGCAACCGCTCCACCGGGTCACCAGGGGGCAGGGGCGGGATCGGCGCCGTCAGGCCGATGCTAATGGTGACTGGCACAGGGGCCGAGGTATCGGGCAGAGAAAATGGTGTCTTGCTGATACAGTCGCGCAGGGTTTTAGCCAGATCCATCGCCCCAGCCTGAGAGCTGTCAGGCAGACCTATCATAAACTCCTCTCCCCCGATGCGCGCGACAAAACCCGCCGCGCCAACCGTGCGCTTCATGCGCTTTGCGGCCTCGGTCAAAACCTGGTCGCCGCTGACATGCCCAAAACGGTCGTTGATGGTTTTGAAATGATCCAGGTCTGCCAACATGACAACGAAACCGTGACCGGTTTGCGATGGTTGTCGTGCCAACTTATCCATAGCTTGCATAGCATAGCGACGGTTGTGCAACCCAGTCAGGGGGTCGACCCACGACTCGGCCAGCCCGCGCTTTAATGAGGCGCGCATTTGGTCCATTCGGGCCTTTCGCGCGATCTGGTTATCCAGATGTAGTTTAACCTCTTCGAGGTGGAGCCCCCCCATACACACGGCGTCAGCGCCACGATCCAGCGCCTCGCTCGCCATTGTCGCATTTTCATCGGCCAAGACGGCGATCAATACGGTATGCCGAGTTGCCCCCCGTGACTTCAGGTCCGCCAACGTACTCAGGCCCGCGGCCGTCGTATCTATTTCGATTAGGATCGCGTCTGGCACTGGCCCTGACAGCAAGGCACGCATGTTCGAAGCTGCATGTGTGCTTAGGCTGTGATGTGATCTCTCGGACAACGCGGTTTTCCACAATGTCCCGATCCGGGCGCTTTGGGTCAGTATGGCCACATGGGCCGATTTCGACGGCGTAATCAGCACAGTCGAGGGTTCTGCAAATCCGACTGGATGTGATTCGTCGCCCAATTGAAGCTCTTGCGTATCAGCGCGCGCGCGCAGCAGACTGCGAATTCGCGCCAGAAGCAGGGTGTCCTTGAACGGGGCCGCCAACACGTCGTCCAACCCATCTGCCAATGCCTGCAATCTTGCCGCTTTGTCGTTCTGCGGCGCGATTGCAACGACCGGTACATCGGCCAGTTCCGGGTTGGCCATCACCAGTCTTTTGACGTCCGCAGCCGAGCCATCGGGCAGCGTTTGCGCCACCAGAACCAGATCGGGGCGTGTGCGACTTAGCAGCCCGGCCAGCCCCTGCAGCTTTTCAGCCTGAACCACGTGATACCACGCGGCTGTCAGTTGGACTTTTAGCATAATGCGATTGGTCGAAGTCCCGTCGAGGACAAGGATGGTTCCCTGCACGGACATATCTGTCACCGTTGATTGCATGCGTTGCCAAAGTGTTTATGAGTCTGGTTAACAAACCCTTTCCAAGTGCATATTCGAGGCCTCTTTATGCCGATCACCGCCCAATCCGCCGAAACGCTTGCCCTGAACGTCCTTGGCTGGCTGGTCGGGAATGACGAATTGCTGCCGATCTTTTTGGGCTCGACGGGTGCATCCACCGAGGATCTGCGAGTTCGCGCATCAGAGTCGGAGTTCCTGAGTTCGGTTCTTGAATTCTTGATGCTTGACGATTCGTGGGTGATCGCCTTTTGTGACGCCAATTCCGTGCCCTATGATCTGCCGGGTCAGGCGCGGGCTGTTTTGTCTGGTGGCGACGTTCACTGGACCTGATTCAATTCACTGACAGGAGCATGTAATGCCCATCGATGCGATCTTGTTCGACAAGGACGGAACACTGTTTGACTTTGCGGACACATGGGGTGGTTTCGGGCGCAGCGTGTTGGAAAAGCTGTCAGATGGCGACCAAAAGCGGGCCGCCGAACTGGGACGGGCCATCGGGTTTGATCCGGTTTCGGAAGAATATGCTGAAGACAGCATCGTGATTGCGGGGACCGTCGATGAGATCGCCGAAGCCCTTGCACCCTATTTCCCGGATATGCCCAGCGATGAGCTGATCGACATTCTGAACACGGAATCGGCTACGGCGACACAGGCTCCGGCTGTTCCACTGGTTCCCTTCCTCGATGCTTTGCGGCAGGCGGGCCTAAAACTGGGTGTAGCCACGAATGACGGGGAAATGCCTGCGTTGCAACATCTCGCCTCAGTCGGGATTCGCGACCACTTCGATTTTGTTGCTGGCTACGACAGCGGCCATGGATTCAAACCCGGACCCGGGCAATTGATTGCTTTTGCGACCCATGTTGGCATTGACCCGTCGCGCGTGGCGATGGTGGGGGACAGCCTGCATGACCTGCAGGCCGGGCGAGCTGCCGGAATGACCACAATCGGTGTGCTGACGGGGTTGGCGCCGGCCGAAGCGCTCGCGCCGATGGCAGATGTCGTGCTGCCGGACATCGGTCACATTCCCGCCTGGCTGGCAGAAAACTGATCCAGCTTCGGCTGAATTCGACTGTCCAAGTAATAAAACCGACAAACCTTGTCGCAGACAGAGCGGCCACTGGGCCGACTTCAGGGCTTGCTTGAAGAAAGCAAGTTCCGGAGGGATCCAATGGCTGACACACATACTCGCAAACGGCGCGGAGGGGGACGGGCAGGTGCGGCGGCACGCAGGGGCAGCGCGGTGATCGACCAAATGCCGTGGAACCCGCCGATCAATACCGACAAACCCACCGAACCGCTGGACCTAGCTGGAATCGAAGCGATCCACGAGGGGGCCATGCGCATCCTCGAAGAGATCGGGATCGAGTTCTACAACGAAGAAGCCCTTGGCATCCTGAAAGAAGCGGGCTGTACGATCAACGGCGACAACGTTCGCATGGGTCGTGACTTTGTGATGGAAATGGTGGCCAAAGCGCCATCAAAGTTCACGATCACGCCACGAAACCCCGACAAGACGATTGAGGTTGGTGGCAAAACCCTGCTGTTCGGGAACGTGTCTTCTCCTCCGAACTACTGGGACCTTGAGATCGGAACCAAGGTGGCCGGTAACCGTGAGATGTGCCGGAATTTGCTGAAGCTGACACAGTATTTCAACTGTATCCACTTTGCCGGGGGCTACCCGGTCGAGCCGGTCGATATCCACGCCAGCGTCCGACATCTGGACGTGCTCTATGACAAGCTAACGCTGACCGACAAGGCGATGCATGCCTATTCGCTGGGTAAGGAACGCGTTGAGGACGTGATGGAGATGGTGCGGATCGCTGGGGGTCACAGCCATGAAGAGTTCGAAGCGACCCCGCGGATGTATACCAACATCAACTCGACCTCACCATTGAAACACGACCATCCGATGATTGACGGCTGCCTGCGTCTTGCGCGGCGCGGGCAAGCAATTGTCGTGACGCCGTTCACATTGGCCGGTGCAATGGCGCCCGTTACGATGGCCGGTGCGGTTGCGCAATCCTTGGCCGAGGCTCTGTGCGCAATTGCGCTGTTCCAATATGTCCGGCCCGGAATTCCCTGTGTTATCGGGACGTTCACGTCCAATGTTGACATGAAATCCGGCGCACCTGCATTTGGAACGCCGGAATATATGCGCTCAACCCAGATGACCGGCCAGATGGCGCGCTACTATGGTCTGCCGATGCGTTCGTCAGGTGTGTGTGCGGCGAACGTACCCGATGGACAAGCTGTGTGGGAGACGTCGAACTCGCTCTGGGCTGCTGTGCAGTCGGGCACCAACATGGTGTATCATGCGGCTGGATGGCTTGAGGGCGGCCTGATTGCGAGCCCCGAAAAATTCATCATGGATTGCGAAATTCTGCAGCAAATCCAAAGGTATATGCAACCGGAAATTACAGCGACAGGCCCGGACGAAATCGCGCTGGATGCGATCAAGGCCGTTGGAAACGATGGCCATTTCTTTGGTATTCAACACACCCAGGACCGCTACACGACCGCATTCTACCAACCCTTCCTGAGTGATTGGAAAAACTACGAAGGTTGGGACGTGGCTGGCGGCATCTGGACGGCCGAGCGCGCCCACCACATGTTCAAGGAAATCGTAACCAGCTTTGAGCCCCCGCCGATAGATGACGGGATTCGCGAAGAGCTGGAGGACTTTGTTGCCCGCCGAAAGGCTGAAGGCGGCGCGCCGACGGATTTCTAATGTAACAACAGTGACTTCCAGATTGAGACTCTGTCGGATTGTCATCAACGCATCGTGTTTTTTTGGCATTTGTTAAGGATTATCTGAGCAGATTGGGGTGTAACCAATCTGGGGCATCTCATGCATGGTCTGATCAATCGGGCAATACAATCATTTGTTTGCGCGACTTATGGACAACCCTGCTGGCTGCGGGTGACCGAGGCTGCGGGCCTGGGTTTTGCCGAGTTTGAGGCAATGCTGCTTTATGACAACGCCATGACCGCGCAGGTTTTGGACGCGCTATGTGCTGACCTAAATCGCCCACGGGCGGAGATACTGGAGGATCTTGGAACCTATCTGGTGTCGCACCCCAATATGGAAGATTTGCGCCGACTGCTTCGGTTCGGCGGTGTGACATATGTCGAATTCCTGCACTCGCTGGATGACTTATCGGATCGTGCCCGCCTTGCAGTATCCGATCTGCGTCTACCAATGCTGGAGTTGTGTGAGGTGTCACCGGCAGAATATCATTTGTACTGCTACCCCGGTCTGCCGGGCTATTCCAGCGTGATGGTCGGCGTATTACGGGCAATTGCAGACGATTATGGAGCATTGGCTATGCTGTCGCATGAAGGGCAGTCCGGCGACGCTGAGGTCATCACGATCGTTCTGATCGAAAGCGCGTTCGCCGAAGGGCGTCATTTCGATCTGGGGGCGCGCAAATCATGATGCAAACCTCTGAACTCTCGGCTCTTTTGGACACGCTATGCCCCATGTTCGTGATGGTGGATGATCAGGGCAGGATCGTGAATGCCGGGCCGACGTTACAAAAGCTTCGCCCGGGTCACCCGATGCGGGGTCGCGATTTTCTGGACGTTTTTGAGTTGGTACGACCACGAACAGTAACAACGATTCCCACGCTGTTGTCTCTGACCGGTGGCAAGGTACATCTGAAATTTCACGACGAGCCTCGGACCGCGCTGACGGGGCTGATCGCGCCCTTGCCAAAAGGGAACGGGGCCATCATCAACCTGTCCTTCGGGATTTCTATCCTGGACGCTGTTCGTGACTATGCCCTGACCAGCGCGGATTTCTCTGGCACGGATCTGGCGATCGAACTGTTGTACCTGGTTGAGGCGAAAACAGCCGCGATGGAGGCGTCGCGTTCACTGAACCTGCGACTGCAGGGGGCTATGCTGGCCGCTGAAGAGCAGGCGGTGACAGACATGTTGACGGGGTTGAAAAACCGCCGCGCGATGGATGTGGTTCTCGGCCACCTGATCTCGGGCAATTGCGCTTTTGCGCTTATGCATTTGGACCTGGATTACTTCAAAAGTGTCAACGATCGCCTTGGCCATGCGGCGGGGGACTTTGTGTTGCAACAGGCCGCGCGCATTATGGAGGAAGAGACCCGAAATGAGGACACGGTCGCCCGGATCGGTGGTGATGAGTTTGTTATCATTTTTAAAGGTCTGGTCGACGAAAGTGTCCTGTCTGACATAGCGGGGCGCCTGATCAGCAGGCTATGCCAACCCATGATGTTTCAGGGTGCCCAGTGTAAGATTTCAGCTAGCATCGGAACGGCTCTGTCCACGCAGTTTGGCACGCCGGATGCGGCAGAGCTGCTAAATGCAGCGGATCAGGCGCTGTACGAGGCAAAGCGGCAGGGACGGTCGCGGCATTGTCTGTACTCGGCACTTGCGACCACTGGGCTGAAGCCGGCCAGTTCGCAATGACTTCTAATTCCGCGCGGGGCGGGTATTTAAGTTAATCCAGCGCAATAGCCCGTGTCAGAATTTCCGCAATATGGCGCTTGATCGGGGGAAGCTCTCCGACAACCGGCATCACGTGGCCTTTGAACCGCGCTTGCTCTAGCTCCTGTGGCACGTCCTCCAAAACATGCCCGCCGGTGCAGGCAAAGAAGGGTAGGCACAGAGATTGATCGCCAGCCCCGGTCGCGGCTTCGGCAATGGACGGGGCCTCTTCCACAAACCCGACGCGGATGGATTGGAAGGTCACGCACCCGGCCAATTCCCTGGAAAACTCAATAGCGACAGCTGACGGATTGCGGCTCCGGCCCGATCCATGTGCCGCCAAAACCAGATCCGTTTTGTCCGCGTCCCACCCCTTGCCTGATAGCGTATCCTGCAACGCGCCCGCAGCCAAAGCGGGGAGTTCAGGGTCAACGCCCAGCGGGTCCAGAATTTGGATGTTTCTATCACCCAGACGCTTGGGCAGCGCACGTGTCACGAACCACCCCTTGGCCATGAAAAGGGGATAGATGACGGTTTCGTCGGGCAGTTCATCCAAACGAGCCTCCAGCATTCCTGGTGCTGCAAGAGTAGCTGATTGAACGCTGACGCCATCGCAATACGCATCGACCTCTGCCGCATAGGAAGCTAGCGCCGCTTCGGCAGGGGCCGGGTCCGAGGGTTGGCCGTGGGCTACGATAAGGGCGTGCGGCATTTAGGAGTATCCTGTGGCTTTTCAGATAGGTGTGTCCGGCTGGTGCAAAGTCAATCCGTGGGACGTCACGCTATCCCAATAATGTCAGCCAAAGCCAGACTGTCAGGATCGAGACGCCGGTTCCGACCAGGACGGACGAGGCCGCGACCCGTTTTGCCCGTCCGTACATATTGGCAAAGATGTAAGCATTGAAACCAGGCGCCATCGCCGCCGTCAGCACGCCCGAGCGGAACAGGTCCTGCGGCAGACCAACTGTTGAGCCGAATAACCAGACAAGACTGGGATGCAGCATTAGTGATATTGCGCAAACAAACGCGATGGTGCGCAGGTCACCTTCAGGCTTGTACTTCACAAGCACTCCGCCAAGCGCGAATAGCGCCCCGGGCAGGGCGGCGCGAGTCACAAGGCCCAGCGCTTCGTCCACGACCGCAGGTATGCCAATACCCGACAGGTTCACGGCAAAACCCAGCGCGATGCCAAGGATCAGTGCGTTGCGGAACATGGCCGACAAGATGGATTTGACCATGCGGGGGCCACCTTGGCCGCGATTTCGAATAACCTCCATCACCGTAATGCCAACGCCGTAGCAAAAGGGTGAATGGAAGGCGATGATCGCATAGTTGCCGGTCAGGTTTTCGGGGCCATAGGCGCGTTCGGTAATTGGCAGTCCCAAAAGGACAGAGTTCGAGAACAAACAGCAAAACCCGATGGCGACGCAATCTTCCCAATCCCGGCCAAAGATCAACCGTGCACCGAACAGACCGGCAGTGAAACACAGGCCAGCTGCTGAGTAGAAGCTAACCAGAAGCCGGGGATCAAAACTGGCACTCAGATCCAGATGCGAGATTGCAAGGAACAGAAGGCATGGGATTGCAAAGCCCTGGGTGAACTTCATCAATCCATCGATGTGAATTTCCTTGAAATACCCCAACCGTGTCGAGGCATAACCTGCTCCGATCACAAGGAAAACCGGTAGAATGACGTCGATCAGACTTTGAAGCATGGCACCGCTTTACAGGCTGGGCCGACGCATAATTGCTGCGTCCCAGGTTGGTTGGGTGGGGTCTTAAAGCGCCTGATGGATCACCATTCCGTCATAGGCTGGGGTGATGTTGTCGGCGGTTTCCGCGTCAACCGTGGCATAGTCCAGATCGATATGCATGTTGGTCAGGACCGCGCGCTTGGGGTTCAGTTGTTCGATCCAGCCCAGCGTCCTTTCCAGATGCGCATGGGTCGGGTGAGGTTTCCGACGCAGTGCGTCGATGACCAGACAATCCAACCCTTCCATCGTCGCCCAGGCCTCTTCGTAGATTTCCGCCACATCCGGCAGGTACGCCAGGTTACCCATCCGGAAACCAAGCGAGTCGATCGAGCCGTGGTTGACCTTGAATGGATGGAACGGAATCGGGCCGCCGGGGCCGTCTACCTCGAACGGGCCGTCGATGGACTTCAGGTCAAGGATTGGCGGATAGGGCGAGCCTTCGGGCTGGACAAAGGCGTAACCGAACCGTCCCAGCAAGGCGTTCTGCGTGTCGCCATCGGCCCACACGGGCACGCGCTCGCGCATATTGAACACAATCATACGCAGGTCATCGATGCCGTGGACGTGATCGGCGTGCGAATGGGTGTAGATAACTCCATCCAGACGTCCGGTTCCGCTGTCGAGCAATTGGCTGCGCATGTCGGGGGAGGTGTCGATCAGCACCGCGGTTGTACCGTCCGGGCCGTCCCGTTCCACCAGCATTGAACAGCGGCGACGGATGTTTTTGGGGTTCTTGGGGTCGCAATCGCCCCAATGCCCGCCCAGCCGGGGGACGCCGCCGGATGATCCGCAGCCCAGGATGGTGCATCGCAACTCGGTCATGCAGCCGCCTTGTAGGTCGCTGCTTTGGTGAACAACCGGTCAAAATTTGCCTGCGTATGGGCAGCAAAATCGACGTAGTCCATCCCAAACACCTCGGCCCCTTTGCGCGCTGTGTGGGCGGTATAGGCGGGCTCGTTCCGCTTGCCGCGATACGGGGGTGGGGCCAGATATGGCGCGTCGGTTTCAACAAGGATGCGGTCAACCGGGGCGCTGGCAAAGATATCGCGCAGCTCCTGGCTTTTGGGGAAGGCCGCGATGCCGGACATCGACAAATAGAACCCCAGCTCAAGGGCGGCTTTGGCCAGTTCGGCAGAAGATGAAAAGCAGTGCATCACGCAGGAATAGGGCGCGTTGCGGTGTTCCTCGGCCAGAATACGGGCCATGTCGTCATCGGCGGCACGGGCGTGAATGATCAAAGGCAGGCCAGTCCGTTGGGCAGCCTCAATATGCACCCGCAAGGATTGCTTCTGCACCGCTGCGCTGTCGGCGGTATAGTGATAATCCAGCCCGGTTTCGCCGATACCTACAAATTTGGGGTGCCGGGACAAGGCGACGAGTTCATCGACCGATGCCATCGGCTCATCAGCGGCACTCATCGGGTGCGTTCCAGCCGCGTAGAAGACCGGCGCGTGGGTTTCGGCGATGGCGCGGACGGTTGGTTCGTTCCGCAAGCGGGTGCAAATTGTTACCATGCGGGTCACGCCAGCCTCGGCAGCATTGGCCACGATCTGATCCAGCTGACCTTCGAAATCGGGGAAGTCCAGATGGCAATGACTGTCGGTGATTTCGGGAGTATTGCTCATCTGCTCTGACCGGCGGTTTCCTGTATCTTGAACACCGTATCTAGGACCAGAGCGGCAGGGTCAAGGTTCACCGCCTGCCCATGACGCGCACGTGCGGTGATCACTGCAGCGACCTCTGCCCATTTGCGGGCCTGCTGCGGTGAGGCAGACAGGCGGGCAAGGGTTTCTGCCTCGTTCGGAGCGGCCTCGGGCATCGGGGCCGCGCCGGTTGCACCGGTCAGCGCAAGCCGGGACAGGGCGACGTCGATCAACGTCAGTAACAGTTCAAACCGCTCGGCCGCGCCACGTTGGGCAGCAGCCTCGGCCAAGGCCAGCGCGCGCTGACGGTCCATTCGGGGCAGGGTGCCCAGAATGGCGATCAGCTCGGCGTAAATCTCAAGCCCGCCCAGGTTTATCAGGCGCACCGCATCACCCACGGACCCGGCAGCCAGTGCAGCCAAATGATCCGCCTGTCCCGGCATTTCTGTGCCGGTCTGCATCAGCGCGGCTTCCATATTCTCAGATCCCAGCGGAGACAGGCGCAGTGTCCGGCACCGCGACCGGATTGTCGGCAACAGACGCGACGGCTGGTGCGAGATCAGCAGCAGGGTGGTGCGGGCCGGGGGCTCCTCGAGCATTTTCAACAGCGCGTTGGCGGCGCTGACATTCATCTCATCCGCGGCATCCACAATCACAACGCGGCGACCACCGTCAGCCGAGGAAAGGCCGAAGAACTTGCCAAGCTTGCGGATATCATCAACCACAATCTCATTACGCAACCGCCCCTGATCGTTCAGAGATCGGGTAATTGCGGCCAAGCCGGGCTCGGCCCCGGCCTGAATACGGTGCGCGACGGGGTGTTCAGGATCGATCTCAAGGCTATCGGGCGGTGGCGGTGCACCAAATAGCCCGTCATCCTCGGTAGGAGGTGTTGCCAGTAGAAACCGCGCGATCCGCCAGGCCAGCGTCGCCTTGCCAACGCCATGTGGACCAGTAATCAACCAGCCATGGTGCAGACGCTCAGAGGTATAGGCACTCAGAAAAGCCTGTTCCGCCGCGTCCTGACCAAACAGGCGCAGTGTCTCGCGCGGGTGTGGGGCACCGGGTGCCTGATCCGGGGTTGGGGTGTCGTCGCTCATCTACCGTCTATCGCAAAGCCTGCAGAACGATATCTGTCACATCCTGTGCAACACTGTCCATGTCCCGGTTGCCATCAACCACGCGGAAACGGTCGGAATACTCATCCGCAAGGGCCAGAAACCCTGCACGCATCTGTTGTTGCAGATCCAGCCCGAAATCTTCGAACCGTTCTTCTGTTCCCTGACGCCCCTTGGCGCGGGACAGCCCGGTTTCGGGATCCATGTCAATCAAAACGGTCATGTCGGGTTCGCGCCCGATCATCAGGTCGTGCAATTGATCGACCAATCCCCGCAGATCGCCGCGCGACAGGCCCTGATACATGCGGGTGCTGTCGGCGAAGCGGTCGCAGATCACGACTTTGCCTTCGGCCAGCGCTGGCCTGATCGTGCGTTCCAAATGATCCCGGCGGGCGGCCGTAAACAGCAGGATTTCCGTCTCTGCAGACCAGCGATCCGGGTCACCTTCCAGAACAAGGCTTCGGATCTCTTCAGCGCCTGCAGATCCTCCGGGCTCGCGGGTCAGAACTACATCGTAACCGAGGCCACGCAAATGTTCGGCAAGCATGCGTGCTTGCGATGACTTTCCAGACCCGTCAATGCCTTCGAAGGTCAGAAACAACCCTGCCTTCGTCACATCGCCTCCAGCGGATTGCCGATAACGTCTTCCAGAACAATACCACCAACGGTTTTCATGCGCACGACAAAGCCGCCCACAGGCACGTCTTTGGCCGCGAACAGTGGGCGACGGATTTCGGGCAATCCTTCGGGTGTGATCACCAGCTCAGCCAGTTTCTGCCCCTTTTCCACAGGCGCGTTGATCGGGCCTTCATAGACGACCTCAGCTTTGACATCCTTGTCATTGAGAACTGGGAACAACAAGGTCAGATCCCCTTCGGGCACCAGCCCAACAGTCTTTTCTGCGCCCATCCAGATCTGGGCTTCGGCTATCGGCGTTTCGGCGTCGGCAATGGTCCTCTCGACAAAATTGCGAAACGACCAGTTAACCACGGCCTCAGCCTCCTCTGCGCGACGGGCGGTGCTATCGAGGCCAGTCAGGACAAAGACAACCCGACGGTCGCCTTGCTTGGCCGAGCCGACAAGGCCGTAACCCGCCTCTTGCGTATGCCCAGTTTTCAGGCCGTCGGCCCCGATCCCCAGTTTCAGCAGCGGATTGCGGTTACGTTTGTTCGACGGCGCACGGCCATCAAACTCAAACTCTTCTTCTGCGAACAGTGGGTAGTATTCCGGAAAGTCGCTGATCAGCCGGTTGGCCAATACGGCAAGGTCATGGACCGACATCATGTGGCCCGCCGCCGGCCATCCGTTCGAGTTGGCGAAGTTCGAGTTGTCCATGCCCATCTGCTTGGCGCGCTGTGTCATGTAGCGGGCAAACCCGGCCTCGGTCCCATCGGGGCTTAGCGCCTCGGCAATCACCACACATGCGTCGTTACCAGACAAAACGATGATGCCACGCAGCAGATCTTCGACGCTGACACGATCCTGCGTGTTCAGGAACATGGTCGACCCACCATAGCTCATGGCGTGTTCCGACACGGGCAAGGTTTCCCCCAGGGTCAGGCGGCCATCGCGCAGCGCCTCAAACGCGACGTAGAGCGTCATCAGTTTGGACATCGACGCAGGCGGCAGCGGCTGGTCTGCTTCTTTCGACAGCAGAACCGTTCCGGTCGTCTGATCGATCACATAGGCCGCGCGGGCGGTTGTGTCGAAAGCGTGGGCGGGCAGGGCAAACAGCGCCAGCCCGAGGGTCAAAACAGATGATCGCAGTGAGGACAGCACGGGGGGCCTCCTTTGTTTCAGTTTTTGACGGTGAACGCGTCGTTAAAGCCCAGGTCTTTGACATCGCGCTGCATGGCATTGCGTTCCGAGCGCGACGTGGCTGGGCCGACCAGGACCCTCCAGACCGTTTTGCCGTCCGAGGTTAGTTCTCGCACCTCGGCAGGCATTCCGTTGCGGCGGATCTTGTTGGCAGCGCTATTGGCGTTGGTTTCAACCCCGAAAGTGCCAACCTGGACGAACGGTTTTGACAAGGACGATACCGAAGCCGCCGTGGCTGCCGATGCGTCCGCGGTTGTGGCAGAGGGGGTTCCGGCCGGTGTGGGTTCTGCCGCGTCAATCGCCGCAGCCGCGCCCGCGATCGGGTCCAGCGGCGTTTCGGTGATTTCATCGGGCTTTTTCTTTTGCCACCATTTACGTTTGGCCGGTTGCTCAGTCGGGGGGGTAACCTCTGGGTCCACCAGTGAAGCCGATGATGTTGCTTCTGCCGTCGTTTCGACCACCTCAGTCGCTGTGTCGGTCGCCGTATCGGTCGCGGCATCAGCGGCCACGGCCGCCGTGGCTGGTTTCTTGCGCTGCCACCATTTGGGCTTGGCCGGTACTTCAGTCTCTGTGACGGTTTCGACCGCCTCGGCGGTTGTTTCGGCTGCTGTGTCGGTTGCCGTGTCGGTCGCGGCATCTGCGGCTACAGCAGCCGCAGTCGCGGCACCGGCCGCAGCAGGTTTTTTGCGTTGCCACCACTTGAGCTTGGCTGGCTGTTCAGCTTCTGCAGCCTCATTTTCGGCGATGTCGGTCTTGGGTTCATCCGCTGCCGCGGTTTGCGTTTCTTCGACAGGGGTCTCTTCAGCTGTGGGCTTTTCTTCGACCGGCTCAGGTTTCGGCTCGGGCGCTTTGCGACGCAGGGCGACGACATCAACCTGTGTAGGCGCGCCAGCCAGAATGCCCAGTTTTTCGGCTGCAGCAGAGGAAAGCTGCAGTTCAGGACCCGGCAAGTTTCTTTCGCGACGGAACAACGCGGCTGTGATCGTTTTATTGTTTTTGGGGTTTTTGACGCGCACACGTTCGGGCTGTGTCACATCCGGGTGGGCAACCCATATTCCGCCCAAAGACGGGCGGCCATCCCATAGTCCGGGCTCAGACAGCTGAAACACCTCGGGCGCTTCGACATCATCTTTCGGGCTTCCGCTTGGAGTGGGGAAAAGGTCGGTCCGTCCGTCTGGTGCGGATTCGGAACTCTGGGTATCTGCCGAGACATTTTCGGGGGAAAGCACCTCATCGCAACCAGCCAAAACCACGGACACAACGGCCAAAGCCGCTAACGCTCGCGGATGTGCGCGTGTCTCTGTCGCTCGCTTCATCTTGTCATCCCTTGCCTGATTGGGCCTCGTTTCCCGAGACCCGCCGCCGATTGCTGGTTCTGTATTGCCAGCCTGCTTCGGTCTTTCCTGCAGATCATAACGCGGCCAAAGTGTCATGGAAAGACCGCAGCGGGCGCTTCGGCAAGAATTCCCTATTTGGTCTTGCCACCGGTTCGCGATGGCCTTAGACCCGGCCCCACGCGGGGAGGTGGCAGAGTGGTCGAATGCGGCGGTCTTGAAAACCGTTGAACGTGAGAGCGTTCCCAGGGTTCGAATCCCTGTCTCCCCGCCACTCATACCTGTCTCACTTCAGTTGTATTTTCTGACCCGGAATTGTGCCGCAATTCCCGCGCGTTGGCGCGTGCGCTTTCAATCAGAGACGGAGCAGGCCGTACACTCGGAGCACGATTCAAGCCTCAGTCTCAGTGCCACATTTTGGCGGGGTCGCTTTGGGCCAGATTTGGCACTGTCAGAAGAAACCCACTTGAGCCGGGCAGGGTGGTTTCGTAGCTTCGCGGCATGATAAATCGCTCCCCATTCCGTTACTTCAAAACCAGCCCAGAGATCATTCGCCTAGCGGTTATGATGTATGTCCGGTTCCCGCTATCGCTTCGGAACGTGGAAGACCTTCTGCATGAGCGCGGCATCGAAATCAGCCACGAGACGGTTCGATTTTGGTGGAACAGATTTGGACCTATGTTTGCATCCGAGATCCGTAAAAACCGCGCTAGTCGAATGCGCGCATACTCAAACTGGCAGTGGCATCTGGATGAGGTCTTTGTGAAGATTAATGGAGAGATGCATTACATGTGGCGGGCCGTTGATCACGAAGGTGAGGTGTTGGAATCCTACGTTACGAAGCGGCGTGATCGTAAAGCAGCGTTGAAATTCCTCAGAAAATCAATGAAGCGATACGGCAAACCAGAAGTAATCGTTACGGACAAACTTCGATCCTACGGCGCTGCAATGAGGGTCGTTGGCAGCGCTGGTCGGCAAGAAACTGGTCGTTGGCTTAACAACCGAGCGGAAAATTCACACCTTCCATTTCGACGACGAGAACGAGCGATGCTGCGCTTCCGGCAAATGCGATGTTTGCAAAAATTCGCTGCTGTCCATTCTTCGATCCACAACCACTTCAACCAGGAACGCCACCTTTACTCACGAGACAGCTTCAAACTCAACCGAAGCGCTGCTCTTACTGAGTGGCGGCAACTCTGTTCCGCCTAAGTTCCGGCATTTGGCGGTAAACTGAGACTGGTTCGAATTGGTCTGACACCACCACGCGACGGCAAATGTTGAGCGGCTATCCGAATATTCTGAACCAGATCTATCCTTCTAAAACCTATTCCCATCACCTCAGGCCTGCTACGATTCTCATCCAGTGCAAAGGAGTGAAGTATGGCGGCTGTCAGAACGGAACGACTTCGGGGTTACAGCGGTCCAGTAACCAACACCGACATCTGGGACGAGTTCGA
>NZ_CANLZK010000019.1:0-62579 GCF_947495585.1 Ruegeria atlantica
CCTGAACATTCGCCGTCTCAAGCTCATCAACGGCCAGATCAGACACCGCCGTGATCACAGGGGCTTGGTTGGGCGGATTCTCTGGATCAACGGTCG
The DNA here is from genome assembly GCF_947495585.1 of Ruegeria atlantica. Lineage (GTDB taxonomy): Bacteria > Pseudomonadota > Alphaproteobacteria > Rhodobacterales > Rhodobacteraceae > Ruegeria > Ruegeria atlantica_G. The sequence goes on from NZ_CANLZK010000019.1 coordinate 97, forward strand.
CTGTAATCGTCGATGTTGTCGGGGAACCACCCTGGCTCCACCACAGAGTATAGCTTCCGGCTTCAAGCGGTGTTGCAAAACCGATCGTGGTAAGCCCACCGGCATTTTCGATAACGCCATCAGCCATATTGGCCAGAAGATCATTTCCGATGCCGAATTCGTCGTAAATCACCCCGCCCAGCAGGTTTGAGGAATCCGGGTTCGTCGGGCCTTCGGTAAACTGCGTGCCTGCCTGCATACCAAGGAAGCTGGCGTTGGTGGTGTTCGTATCATAGTCCGCATAGCCGCTCAGGGTCAGAGAGCTAAGCACGTGACCCGTTGGGACAACGATCGTGACATAGTCGTAATCCCGCGTCGGGTCGCCGTCCTGCGTCGCGACCAGAACCGTGTCGCCCTGCGTCAGGTTGACGACGGTCGGGTTCAGACCGTCATCCGAGAAATCTCCGATGTCTGTTCCGTTTACGCTGTCTTCAAGGTCACCGATTGTGACGGTCGCAACGGCGGTTCCTATTGTAGCGTTTGCCCCGCTTACATTTGTCACGTGAAGCTCGAACGCCTCCGATCCCTCGATCTCGGCATCGGGCAGAATATCAATGAGAATGTCGAGCGCAGTCTGGCCCGCCGCGATCTGACCGCTTCCGGAATAGAATCCGGTTACAGCGTCATATGTCAGGCCGATAGATGCATAGTCCACTTGCGGTGTCGCACCGCCTGCGACGGGGCGCAGCTCAAAGTTCACATCGATTGTCTGCCCGGACGGTACGGCCGTGGCAGAAGTGATGCTGAGAGAGACCGTTCCATCTGTTTCGGAGAAATTCCCGGCATTTGCCGAAACGACCGGATTAACAGGCGTTGTATCCAGCTTGACGATTTCCACGCCATTGATCTGCGGGTTTTCGATCACACGCTGGAAATCGATGTCGATGGTTCCGTCGGTGACCTGGCCAACCCACTCGAACACGCCGCCCGTACCCGTGCCAAGCGTCGCAACAAGGTCCAGATCATTCAGGAACAGCTGGTTTTCAATCGACACGTCAAATGCTCGTGAGCCGGCCTGGGTAAAGTAAGACTCGCCCATAAGCAACCTGACCGCATAAGCGCCGGACTCAAGGGTGCCATTGCCGAACTCGAGGTTCATCTCGCCACCGCTTGAAGGATCCCAGCGTTCCTGTGTGAAAATGTCGGTTGGAATTGTGTACTGCGATGCGCTGGAATCCAGCGTCGAGATGTTTCCGGTGTAGATATTCGTGGGTCCGCCAACCAGAACCGACGCGTCCGCGATCCAGTCGAGCCCACCATCCACTGCGGTCACATTGGAACTGCCGGCATTCCAGCGGTAAAGCACCGTGCCGGTGGTTTCGACTGCGTCCTGACCGGTGACTTCGATCCAATCCCAGGATGCGGCAAAACTGTCATCCCCGGCGGGCGCTGACGAGACAAGGCCAACAACGGCACCGGTGATGTTGCCATTGTTGTCATACTGCCCAAGGATCGCATCCTTGACGTCGTCCGGCAGCGGCAGCGCAGTTGTACTCACCCAATCCGTGAACGATCCATCGTTGACATAGCGTGCACGCGCCGTGATTGTCTCAGCGCCCAGCGTCAGATCGACATCAATCGCGATTTGCAGATTGGGGTCTGCGATGCCCCGTACAGGATCGTCGATGCCGGGAATTTCAACGAATACCGTGGTCGGAACGTCGTTTTCCTCAACAACAAGCTGCAGGCCAAATACGGGCGTGCCACCGCTGGCATCCACCGCAATGGTCGCTTCCGCAAAGGTGCTCTGATCTCCTGGCCCGACCATCAGGCCGAACTTTTCGCCGCCATCCCAGGTTTTGGAGGCATCCGTATTCGGCGTATAGCTGAACACGTTCAGCATTTCACTCATGATCGTGATGCCACTCAGATTATCCTGTATTTCGAACCCGATCCCCAGAACATCGGCCTGATCGTTTGCGGTGCCAACCGCATTACCGGTATCTGCGACGTCGATACTGACAAAGGTGGACGCCCCACCCAGATTCCAGATACCCGGATTGTAAAGGGCTGGACTGCCATCAGAGGTTACCTGAGGGTCAACCCCATTGCGCCAAACCGCATTGATTCCGATATCGCCAGCAATACTGTCGCCGTTGGGGATAGCGCCAGGGGGCGTGGTTGGTGTGCTCAGCTCGAATTGCCATGTCAAGGTCTCATTCGCCCCCACGACAACACCGCGACCGTCCTGCGGATCACCAACATGGCTGTCAACGGTATTGTTCTGACCATCAAGGTCAAGATCCGTACTTGGATCAGCCGCCTGTCCACCGGGGATAAAGAACGTCACATTGTCGGCACCATAAGTGCCAGCGACAATCAGACCCGCAAAATCATCAACCCCGTCACCGTCATTATCAATGAATGTGCCTAATCCATCGTCGCCCAAAGTGGCAACCGTCAGCGGTGTCGAACCAAATCCGTTGATCGTGCCAAGGCTTTGCACCGCATCCGTCCGGCCATCACCATCGGTATCAATGGGCTTTTCAAAATAGAGATTGCCATCAAAAGAGGCGGCAACAATTGCACCGTTCAAAGCACCGTCGAAATGTGTGCCGGTGTATTCGGCCAGACCATTTGTAGAGGCCGGAACCGTTTTAAGAGAGCCGTCGGCATTGTTATCAAGCAGTTGGGACTCGGGAGAATAGAGCGTGCCGTCCTGAACGCTGGACCCGTCATAATATGCAGTCGGATCGCTGATCGAGCTTCCCGGATGTACCCAGTTATAGCCCGAGACTATGTCGTGCAGGTCCGCCGGAAGCCCGGTCGTGCCGGTAACATCAACCCAGTTCCCATCGCCCTGCTCGGCATAGATGATCATGATCGCGTCGAGATAGGCCTGCGCCTCTGTCTCATCGGCAAAGATTACATCGCCATTCGTATTGAGAAGCGGGTTCCCTGCGCCCGGCTTATAGCTCCCATCCGGATTGTATGCAGCCGCCAGAATAGCTGCCGCGGCCCTGATCGGGGATGTAAACCCACCATAGGGACCATATTCATCCGAGGTGCTCCCGGCATAGTGCAGCTGGTCTCCGAAACCCTGCGAGCCTGATTCATTGAACAGGTTCGTCGCAAGCTCTTTGGTCCAGTCCTGGACATAGTTGATGGCGTCGCCCGGCGTATCGTCGACGAATGGAATCGGCTGGCCGCCCCAGCCCGTGTTGGGTCCGTTGTCCCAGGTAAAGACCTCACCGTCTTCGGTGACTTCCACATCATACGGGTTGCGGTATCCCGGCGAATGTATCTGCAGGGGGTTGTCCACGAACTGAAGTTGCCCACCGCTGCTGACCAGAACCTTGTCAACGACCTTTGCCGCGTTCAGACCATTGTTGCCGCCTGCCCAATCCGGGTTGAGCTCACCATTTGTGCCTGTCCCGTTATCATCCAGCGTGAAATTAGGAGCGTCCTCGGGGTTCAGGATGTTCAGGGTTGAAAGGTCGATATTTGGTCGTGTGGGATCGTCCAGCGTCGCCAGATCCAGAATGAACTCTTCGCCATTTCCGTCCACCCGGACGTCATAGCCCTCGAGAACGGTCAAATCGATCTTAAGGATCACGCCGGAATAAGGGTAGTCGACCGTTCCGGCAAAGTTATTTCCCGGCGCCCCGTTATTGGTGTTGGCTCCAACGGCGACCCAGAGCATCTCGTGCCCGGTTACCGGATCGATCGCGATATCAAATCCGTTGACCGAGTGGTTTTCCTCGGATCTGGGCAGGCCACGCACAATCGCGACATTCGAGAGAACCTCACCCGTATCGGGATCCATGGTGATTTTATGAATCTGGCTGGAGTTTGTGTCCAGATTGGCGTCATTGCCAACGGCAATGCGCGAGTCGGATGAATTGACGTAAAGAACATCGTTTCCGTTTGCGTCCGTGGTCGTAATAAGCCCGGTCATCTGACGGGTGGTCATCGCGTTGGCCGACCCGTCATCATCGTAGTTCTGGGTGTCTGTCTTTATTTCATCGATAAGGGTTGAATTCGTGACGACAAAGTCCGGCAGAGTATCGGCATCGGGTCCATCGGCCTGCCGCTCGACTTCCAGCCGCCATATACTACCGTCCTGCTGAGCCACAAATAGAACGGGATTACCGGTTTTGCTGAAATCCAGTGCTGTCGGATTATTGACCGCCTCACCCTGCAGACCAGTAACGCCAAAAGAAATATCCGGGTTAGAAAAAGCCATCTAACACTCCACACACAAACATAAACACATCACACCGGAGGGTCGCTGGCCGAAGAATTGACCTGAATTAGAGGTGGATGCTCGTCACCCTCCGAGCCAAACACCCCCAAAGTATGTTGCAAAAACTGTCGAAAGTTAAGGTCTTTCAGCCATTCTTTTCCCCACCATATACAAATGTGAACAAATCCAAGGATTGTACCCGCCTGACGAGAGATGTCCGCCGGTGGCACACTTTCACACCACTGCGCGATAGTTCCTCCCCTGACGTTCGAACAGATCGGCATAATGGCCTTGGGCCGCGATCAGGTCATCATGGGTGCCGTGTTCGATAATCCTTCCATTATCAAGCACATAGGTATAGTCCGCCATCCGCACGGTAGAAAGCCTGTGGCTGATGATCAGAGCAGCGCGCTGACCGATCTTCTCGCGGAAATTTTCGAACAGCTCAAATTCCGCATTGGGATCCATGGCACTTGTGGGCTCATCCATGATGATAAAGTCCGACGCAGGGAAAAACGCGCGGGCCAGTGCCACGCGCTGCCATTGTCCCAGACTGAGTTCGCGCCCATCATCAAACACCCGGGTCAGCGGCGTGTCATAACCCTGATCCAGTGTTCTAATAAAGCCGTCCGCATCCGCGCTCCGGGCGGCCTCGATGATCCCGGGACTGTCGGCCGGCATACGGAGGTCTCCAAAACGAATGTTCTCGGCCACGGTTGTGGCGTAATGTGAATAGTCCTGAAAAATCACACTGAAGAGTCTGCGATATGCCACCGGATCGAACGCGCGGATATCCTGCCCGTCCAGCGTAATGCGACCCTGATTGGGATCATACAGCCTTGCCATCAGTTTAATGAGAGACGTTTTACCTGACCCGTTCTGCCCCACCAGCGCGACCACCTGACCGGGTTTGACGGTCAGGTTAATGCCCTCAAGCGCCGGGGCGGGGTTGCTGGGATACTGGAACGTCACGTTCTCAAAGCGCAGACCGGATGTGATCGGAGCAGGCAAGGATTTCGGCTCGGCCGGGGTGGTGATTTCAGGCTCGACCGCCAAGAAACCGAACAATTGCCCCAGATACAGCTGGTCGTCATAAAGCTTAGAAACATGACGGACAAATTCCTGCCCACTGCCTTCTGCCCGACGAAAGAGAAGTACGAACAGCACCAGATCGCCGACGCTCAATTCCCCCGCCAGCGTTCGCATCACCAGAAACGCGACAGCACCTGCGAAGATGAGTGCGCCCAGCCCCGAGACCACAAGCTCGGCAATCGCCTTGCGCTTTTCAATCGCGTAATGCTCGGTCCGAATACGTTTTCTCAGACTGGAATACAGTTCCTTGAGATGGGCGCCCAAATCACCAAGCCGTAATTCCTTGGCGTGGGCATGCGAGATGATCAGCCAGTCCAGATAGCTCGCCCGTCTTTCAAGTTGAATACGATCTTTCTGCCATTGAAAGAGGGTCTTTGTGAATCTCAGACGGATGAACAACACCATCAGCATGGCCACCAGAATGGCTGGCAATAGCCGCCATTCGATGCTCGCGAGCATCACAAGAATTGCAACCAGATAGAGCGCACTCTTGAAAAGGAGCAGAACGGTCGAGATCACCTGCGCCGGTCGTTGCGATCCTGCTGCCCGGGCACGCTCGAGCAAGTCAAAATAGGCCGGGCTTTCGTAGAAACCAAGATCGACGCTGATGGCACGGTTGTGAATTTCGCGATCGACATAGTCGGCGACCAACATGCCCTGTGCCGTCCGTGCAAGGTTGGCAAATGCCTGGATCGACACCGCCCCGACAAGACCAACACCTGTAAGCACAAGGTAGAGGAAAACCGGCCCTGTATCGACACCACCTTCCGCGGCGAACTGGGTTGAGATCACATCTATGAGCAATTTTATGAAGTAAAGGACACTGATACCCACAACCACCTCGATGACGGTCAGGACAGCGACGATCACACTCATTTTCAAACTGCTGTACCGCAGCAGACGGAACACTTTGGGCCAGACAGTCAGGCTTGCTTTGATTTTTGCTTTCACAGACCAGCATCCTGTTTGTGGGAGACGAACAGATGCCGCTTCAGAATGCCGAGCGGTTTGGAAACATAGTAGACCCACTGAAGCCCGCGCGGCAGAGGCCAGGCTTCGTATTCTTCATAGCCAGGCAGGACCCGGGACAGACGCGTCTGGGTGCGCGCCCGCTTGCGCACATCCGGCGACACCATCCATTTGAATGGCAGCCCCAAAAGTTCCTCGCCCTCTCGCAGATCATATTCAAGCTTTAGATCACCCGGTAGGTTTTTTAGGCAAATGGCAGCCAGCTCGGCCCCACGGTTTTCGCCCTTAGCCAGCGTACTGGCCTCACCGGACACCGCGATCTCATGAAGTTCCAGACAGGCCTCAACATTCGAGCGCAGCCCTAGTTTCGCAGCCCGTGCCAGAACCGCATTCCGCTCAAAGGACGAGTGGGTGATAATCGCATCGAGGTCAGCAATCCAGTGCAGACGCGACCAGATATGGCGGGTATTGTGATAGCAGACATAGCAAAAGAAATCGGCGGTCGGCATGACGCCATAGTGCAATGTGTCGTCAGGGATCGTTTCGCGGCGCTGCAATGTCTCATGGACTGCAAAAAGCCCGAGTTTTTTGTCGATATTCCAATGCACCTCGATGGCAATATTGTCAGGCGTCACAAGCGTGGCCACGGTCTTGTAGGTCAGAATTGCGTCGAGATCGCGGTGGCTGACCTGATAGCTCTTCAGCTCGTTCCTGTCGACGATCTGATAGCCTTGGGACAGGGCCTGATGCACAAGTTTCTTCTGATCCTCGCGCGACACAAGAACATCTATGTCGCGTGCAAAACGCAGACCCGGATCATCATAATAACGCGCAGCAAGGCTGGGGCCTTTGAGATAGACATGGGCGAGGCCAAGCGGAGCCACGCAATCCCTGTGAAATTTTCGCTGTGCCGCCAGAACACGCAGGGCGCCGAACGTAGTGGGCATGACCTGGGCACGCATGGCATTAAGCGCGGGGGCATAGGTCTCATCCAGATTCAGGCGCTGCAAATTGCGATAGACAAACGGCAGGCTGAACTTGCGCCGCGCAATATCCGTAAGCAGCGGCCAATCTTTGACCCGCGCACAAAGCGCGCGGGAACGGTCGGCATCCTGCGGCGGGATAGCGGCCCGGGACAGGAACAGAAGCGTATCGCAGATCGCTGGTGGAGTGGGTGGCATCTGCTCCATTCAGACCCCGCATTCCGGCGCTACCAACGCGCCATGCACCTGACGGCGATGCTTTGCCGCGAGCGAGTGGAAACACATGCTATCACCGAATACTTGCGGAAGTTCATATCGTATCGTCAAATGACCAGCCTCATTTCCATAAGCCATTTCGTGGTTGAGTTTCGGAAACAGCCCGGCGTGTGTAAAGCGCCCGAGGCGACCGACGCCGGGGGAATTTCTTGCAAAACCATTCCCGCAGTGACCTTCATTACCTGCCCCTAGCGCCCCACATCCCAAAATACGTCCCGTAATTCTCTTGAATAATTGTCCCATGAAAACAGGCGCGCCCGCGCCAGCCCCTCTGCAATTTTTGCTTCTCTGAGGGCCGTATCCGTGCAGATGGAACATATGGCCTGCGCAATTTCGGCATCGTTGCCGGGATCGACCAGCAGACCCGCATCTCCGGCCACTTCCGGCAGGGATGACGTGTTTGACGTGATCACCGGCACGCCTGAGGCCATTGCTTCCAGTACCGTCAGGCCAAAGCCTTCATAAAGCGACGGATGGATATAGGCCGACGCCCGCCGGTACAGCGCCCGGAGTTGTGCATCCGTCACATAATCCAGCAGGTGAACGCGGTTCATCAGGGTGCCGTCATCCAGCTCCTTCAACACCGCCTCGGTTTCCCACCCCGCGCCGCCGACCAGCACCAGATGGTGATCAATCTTGTCCTGCACCTGCCTGAGCGCGCGCAGAACGCCCTGCACATTCTTGCGTGGGCTGATCTTTCCCGCCGTCAGAATGACGGGAACATCGTCCGGCGGAAGGTCCAGCCGCGCCAGACAGGCCATATCGCCCGACGCAAAAAATTCCGGGGAAACCCCTTCCCTGATCACCCGGATCCGGTCGGCCACATGGCCACCCAGATAGCCCTCGACCTCGTCGGCGGTGGACTGCGAGACGCAGACAATCGCGTCGGCACGGGCCTCGGCCTGCCGCAGGCTTTTCTCCATGATCCAAGGTTTGGTGTTGGTGAAATACTCGGGATGTGTCAGCGGCCCCAGATCATGGACCGTCACCACGTAAGGCTTGCGTGTGGCAATCGCATATCCCAGCGAGACCGCATGAACCACATCCACAGGCCCGCCGATCAGCCGCTCCAATGTGGGCGTATCAAGATAATGCCAGGCCAGCGGCGTCAGCCTGCGCCCCAGCCTGACCAATTCCAGCCCAGTCTCCGCCTGTAGGGCAGACAACCTTTCAGGAGAGAGCGAGGACCATGCCGCCACAGGCCGGATGGCAAGATCGTCGCACTTGCGCAACCCCCGGTACATCTCATGTGCGTAACGGGTGATGCCATGTCCCTGGGCCGTCGCAAACTGGTTGGAAAAATAGGCAACATTTAACACTGTGCGCCGTACCTCTTGTGCTGATCCGAAGTGTCCGGGAAAAACTTGTCGATGATCGTATCTACCTTTGCCTGCCAGCTGTGCCGGACGGCAAAAGCCGATGCTTTGGCTTTCTGGCTGTCCATGTCGGCCAGGATCGCCTCGACCGCCGGCGGAATATTCGTCTCTTTCCCGATCTGCATCACAGGCGGGTGCAGCGTGTCGAACTCATCATGCGCGGTTGAGAGTACGGGCAACCCGGCAGCCGTATATTCATAAAGCTTGAGCGGGTTCTGCCCACGATAGACCTCCTGCCGCCCGCGATCATAGAGCATCACGCCGATATCCGCGGCCTTGAGGTATCCGGGCAGATCCGGTGGAGCCTTCGAGCCCGGCAGCGAGACCGTATCCGGCATTTGCCGGGCCAAATCCTGCGCCCATTGCGCCTGTGGGCCGATCAGTATCAGCGATCCGCCCCGTGCCTCGATCTCTTTGGCAAGGGCCGCAAAAAGGCCCGGGTCGCCCTTTGCCAGCACGCCGCACCAGATGGCGCGGGGATGGGGTAAATCTGCGATCTCGTCAGGGGTGGCGGTTTCCGCCTGATAGATTTCCAACTCTGCCCCTTGCCCCAGCACCGTCACCTTGTTGGCGGGCACACCCAGGTTATCCACCAGATAGGTCCTGAGACTTGTGCCGATGACATAGACAGCGTCGGCCAGCGCATAATCCTGACGCTCCAGCGGTACCACCGCCGCGCCCCGGAAGGCCGGGTAATAATCGACGACATGAAACACGACCCCCGCCCGGGGAAAGCTTTTCTTCAGCGCCGCAACACTACCCGGAACGGTGGTCCAGATGAGTTCGGGCGCTGACCGCCCCTGCGAGGTTACGCAAGACCTGAGCGACGGCATCATGAACCGGTATTTCAGATAGGACGCCGCAGGCGTGCTCAGCGGCCAGACATCCCGGACCGGCACAGGGGTGGCCAAATTCAGGATCCGCACATCATTGTCCATGTACGGGGCTTTCTTCCATTCCTGCGCATAGCCCTTGCCACGCAGAAGGTGCACGGGATCAAGCGGGTTTTCCAGATAGGTCACATCAAATCCGCGCTGCGCAAACAGCCGGGCCAGAACCTTGGTCGAGCACTGGATGTCTGAACTCCATAAGGTCGGCCGGTGGAACAGGATATGTGGGGTCAAAGTCATTCGGCGGCAGGTTTCTGCGGGTCCGACGCCACTGTCGAAACAGAGGTATCCGCCCACATCTCATTCAGGTCTTTGTCGAGTTGTTCCCGCGCAATCGCGTTTTGCCGATCCCAGACAACCGCATTCGCCCTGAAAATTGCCGTGGCAGAATGGATCGCCGAGATAAAGCCCGGCGTGCCATCCAGAAACCCGCGTTTAACAACATATTTACGAATAAACTCCGCGAACGGGCGACCCGCTACGTCAATCCATCTGACCGGGCGGCCGCGGCCTTCAACGCCTTTGGTGACCTCCTCCAGATAGGTCGCGCTTTTGCGGATGCGCTTCTCGAAGTTGTCCTCGTTGAAATGGATCATCAGCCCCTTGAGCTGTCCGATCCGTTCGGCGGGCGCATCGATCAGGCAACTTTCGTGGAACATACCGCCAAAGCGGAATTTGTCCCGCCGCGCCAGGTGGACCAGGTTCCAGTCCCGCCAGCCACCGCCCTTCATGGGGCGGTGCATGAAATAGTTCAGCCGCCGATAGCGGTAGCCGTCCTTTCCCGCATCGGTAATGCCCTCAAGGACTTCACGGGCCAGCTCAGGGCTGACACGTTCGTCAATATCCATGTGCAGCAGCCAGTCGCTGGTGGCCACATCTATCCCTTTGTTGCGCTGGTGGCTGAAATACTCGCCTTCGACGCGGGGGCTTCTGAGAAATTTGACCTTGTCACCATAGGCCTGAACAATCTTTTCCGTTCGGTCCGTCGAGCCGTCGTCCACAATGACGATCTCATCGACCCAAGAGGCGAGATTTTCCAGAAAGCCGCCGATATCTCGTTCTTCGTTGTATGAGATCGAGACAACCCCAAGACTTGGACATTCCATATCTTTCATTTCCTTGCGGCCCGCGAGGCTTTGAGTTTCAGATAAACTGGTCGAACCACCCGGTCGCGCACGCGGATCATGCGCTTTTTGATGCGGGTTTTCAGGTCGGGCTGCATGGCGGCAATAGTGGCTGCCGTCGGTTTGTGTGGATTGGACAGCTCAGCATCCTGATAGCCGAAGGCCTTGGCGATCTGCCTGACCGAAGGGTCCAGCTGCAGTGTATAATTCTCGTTGGCTCTCCATTTCTCCTTCGACGAGGTATGAACCGAAGCGCCGATCTCATCCTCGTACCCGACACCGATGAAATCGCAGAGATCCGGCAGACCCTGTTTCGGGTTGGCAATGATGTCTTCGTAGCGCACCAACCTGAACATTTCCGGCGGCAGCATGGACTGGATGCTCAGAAGGTTGCGCTGGATATTGAGCCAACCGAATTGGCGCATCTCGGCATTGGTCGAAAACAACTCGTGGGCAGAATACTGCACCGCCAGCGGATTGCGCACGAGGCCGATGATCTTAACATCCATATCCGTATGGCGGATCCATTCCAGAAGCAGGCTGAGCGCGCACCATTCGGCAAGGATCTGCGGTGATTTTTCAAAAAACACCGGTTGGGCGAAGGTCTTACACAAAGCGTCCCAACCTCCGAAAATCAGCTCCTTATCGCTCGCCGGGGGCTCATAATCGGGCATGTTGCCCTTCAGCGTGTCGATGAGATACGTGCGCGCGTTCTCGTGCGAACCATAACCGGCATATTGCTTGAACCCGGAATAGAGCGCATCGGGCCGGTTCAGAACCACCGACGCCTTAAGCCAGTGATGCGTCTCAAAATAGGTGTGGGGCGAATAATCGACATGGCTTATGCCGGAGTGCTTGCACAGCTCATCCTGCAGCATGGTTGAGCCAGAGCGCTTGTCAGACAGCAATATGACGGCCGTAGGCATGTCCTGTCTCCTTGTCTGTTAAGATATTCGAATGAACCGGGAAATGCCTGAGCGAGGTCAACAGGCCTAAAATGAAATAGAACATCATGGCTCCACGTGGCTGAGACACCATTGCGTGACCGAATATGGCCCATGGGGCTATTCCGACGACAGAGGCCAACAAAGCCTGGCTGAAATACTGGCCGATACCTGAGCGTCTACCCTTCACATGCCTGAGAACGTAAAAGAACGCGCTTCCAAGCAAACACATATGTAGCACAGCGGCGGCCATACCGTTTGCATAATATGATACGGCAAACAGTGCGTGATTGGCCTTACCTGCAACCTCTGGAACAACCGCGTTGGATTTCAGAATGGCAATGCCCTGCCCCGCAAGAAAAAAGGATGGATGTTCGAGGACGTGCTCGAACGGCTCTACATAGGAAAGCAGACGTTCGGATTCTCGCTCGTCTTCCAGAGGGTTGTCAAAGATCGCGGCGGACCGGTTAGTCAGACGATCGAAAAAGAACACCTGAGAGTTTACGCCAACCAACATGACCAGAAGAATGCCAAACCCAACCGGCCGGAGGACACCTTTTCTGACCCTCTTGAGGCCCAAAAGAACTGTAAAGAGAACGATTAATATCGCCCCCAGGATTGGCCCCCGGGAATAGCTCATCAACACGCCCATGGGGGCCAGGAAGCACGCAACCATTGCCACGGTTCGCCAGCGCCCGATCGGATTGGGCCAGCTGTAGAGAATGGCGGCCAGCGGCCACGACAGGTTGATGAAACTAGCTCCCAAAATGGAAACCCCCACCAGAGTCCGCCCACGTACCCCGGTGTCGCCAGAATTCAGATAGGATGCGGCAACCTGCCGCCCCGCTGGATCAAGGAAGGTATTGTCGAGGACAAACACCGCTACGAAACCCCGGGTTTGCGGGAGAGAGGTCAAAATCATCATCGAGGCCGTGACAATCACCCCAAGTGCGGCCGCCTTGATCACAAGCTCAAGATCTTCAGATGTTCTGACAAGCTGCCCGGTCGCATAAAAGACCAAAAATGCAAGTGTCATACGTACTGCCTGATAAACATGTTCAAAAATCGATCCAGTATAAATAAAGCCTACAAATTCTCCGATCATCGTGAAGGAAAACAGGGCTAAAATAATCCACTGAAATGGCCTGCCACCGACCCCGAAACCGGGTCTTCGACCAGCATAATAAATGACAAAAACAATAATAATATCAATAATATAAAGCGGGACAGGTCCCACACGGATGTTCAGCTTTGGAACAGCCGTCAGCATGAAGACGAAAACCGCCATTGCTATCATGCCGTTGGGATGCCCCTTAAGCATAGCTGACCACCCGTGCCGCAGCGTGATACGCCGCGATATACTTTTCGGACATCAATCGCTTGTCGAAAGATTCGGCGCGCCGGAAACCGGCCTCTCCCATGATCTGTCGTTTCTGCGCGTCTTCAATCAGCGTCTCAAGGGCCTTTGCAATCACGCGCGGTTCCGTCGGCGGCACAAGCAGGGCGCATGTTCCGTCGGTCCCCACGACATCGCGCAATCCCGCAATGTCCGAGGCAACCACAGGCAATCCGGCATTCATCCCCTCGACCGCAGCCAGACCGAACCCTTCCCAAAGTGACGTCATCAGAAAAATATCCGCCTCCTGCAGAAATGAGCTTACATCGGTGACATGCCCTTCAAAGCGCACCAGCGTTTTCATTGCCGCCGCCCTGGCTTCCAGATCGGCCCGCAAGTCACCATCGCCGACAATACGGTACTCGCACTTGTTTTCCGGTAGCAATTCAAGGGCCTCAAGGGCTGCCGAATAATTCTTGGCTTTGCGCAAACTGCCCACAGAAACGATTTTGACCCGATCCGCTGTGTTCCGCTTGGTGAAATTGTCGAACCTTAAACTGGCGCCATTCAGAAGAATCTCAGCCTTGCCCGACAGGGTTGGATACGCGGCCACCAGACTTTCCAGCGTGCCATCACTGATGCAAAAAATCTTTTCGAACTGGTCGTAAATCAGCGGATCGACGATCTTTCCGACAGCGGACCCGCGGCGGTTATTGGAGGTGCTGTGTTCCGTAAAAATCACCGGGCAGCGGATTCCGCCGATCTTTCTTAGACCGGCAACCCAGGCACTGGTCGGAAAGAGATGCGCATGCATGACATCCGGCTTCGGGGTCATTGCGCTCAGGTATTTGCGCAAAGCCGGAATGACGCCCGGCTTGTAGGGACTTGAAAACCCCAAAGACACGGCATTGCACAGCCCGGCCGTCTCGCATTGTTCCAGCGCAACCAGATGCGCATCGACACCTGCGGCCAGCAGATCCAGATGAAGATCCTGCACAAGCCGCTCCGCCCCACCGCTCTGGTAGCCGAAGCTGTTTATGATCTGCACAATCCGCATCACCTGAACTTCCGCAGAATGGCTTTCAGCCCGGCCGGAATGCGATGCCGCCAGTAGCCGGGAAAATTGGGATCGGGTTTGAAGGCGCGCCACGGGCGGGGTGTCCAGTCCGGTGCAGGTTCCGACATCAGATCGCGGATCACGCCGGCGTAAGCATCAGCCGCCACCTCATCCGTGTATCGCGCCCGCGCCTCGGCCGCCGTGGCCTGGCTGAGTTCCGCAAGCTTCGCGCGATCCTTGTGCAGGGCCGCGATCGTTCCGGCGAAACCCTCGGCATCCCCCAGTTTCTCGATAAATCCCGTGCGTCCGGTCTCGATCAGAAAATCGGTAATGCCGTCGATCAGACCGCAAACCGGCACGCATCCGGCCATCATCGCCTCTAAAAGAGCGTTCGGGCAGCCCTCGAAATGAGAGGTGAAGAGATAGACATCCGTCTCGCCCAGAAATTGCGGGATCTCGTCGGGGGTGAGCGCCCCCATGAATTCAACACGGCCCTCGGCCTGATGTGAGGCCATCGCCTCTTCCAGCCGGGCCCGGTCCACGCCCTTGCCCACAATCCGCAACCGGAACGGTATCCCCCGCGCGCTGAGCGCATCGGCAATGGCGGGCAGATACATCACGCCCTTCTGGTTATGTTCGAGACGGCCCAGAAACCCCAGCTCCAGCTGCGTGCCGGTGCCGCGCCGGGTTTGGGCTGCCGCCTCGAACCTGGCCGCGTCGAGACCGTTGGGGATAAGCGCGACTTTCGCAGGATCGGCCCCGTAATCGGCGACCAGATCATCGCGCAGCCGCGGGGTCAGGGCCACGATCCGCGCCAGCCGTTCCCGGCAGGACATGGTGATGCGATAGCCGTGATCGAACGCATTAGCACAACGCGACAAAACCCGCATATGAGTGGGTAAATGCGGGATGGCGGACAATATACCTTCGGAGTTTATCGCCATGACACAGTCTATATCGTTGTCTGTGCACCATTTCGTGAAAACCTGCGCCTGCCGCTTCATATTCAGCGAAGTCGCGGCCAATTGCACACAGCCGTCATCCACATAGGCGTCTTCCCACAGCTCCGCCTGCGGTTTTCCGACGGTCACGCAGTAAAGCGAAATCCCCCGCGCCGCGAGGGCGGGACGGATATTGCGGTAAAACGTGAAAGTCCCACTGTCCTTGGGAACGGATCCAAATGCAACCCTGACTGGTTTCTGCGGGTGTTCTGACATTGCAACCATCACAACAATCCTGAAATCCGGACGGCCAGAGCTTTTGTGCTGTAGCGCTCTTCTACCTTGGCGCGCCCATTCGCACCAAAGTTGTGTCTTTCGCCGTCATCCGCGATCAGGTGAGACAGGCTGGTGACCCACTCCTCGGACGAGGAAACCAAACACCCATCCGACCCATGGGTGATCACATCGCCATTGGCCCCCACGTCGCTGGCCACCACGGGAATGGATGTGGCCATATATTCCAGCGCCTTGAACGCGCATTTATAGATGTTGAACTTGTTTTCGATGAGCGGATAAAGCCCGATGTCAAAATCGGCCACTGCCGCCGATACGGCCTCCGGATCGGACCAGTTCACTTCGTCCACCAAATCAAGCGCAAGGCCATCGATGCCGCCGAAAGTTTCGGCCAGTTTCGGTTCGCCGCAGGCCCCGACAATTTTTAGGCGGATGTCATGTTTTGCGGCAAGGCTGCGCAGCGGCACCTCAAGGATCGAGGTCAGGTCCTCTACATAATGGGCGCCGTTACCGATCCAGCCCAGACAAACCTGCCCCACATCACTTTCGCCCCGTATTCTGTACTGATCCAGACGGATGCCCGAGGGTACGAAATGCGCCCTGCCCCCCGCCTCCTGAACCAGATCTTCCAGATTGCGGCTGCCGGCGAAAACCCCGTGCGCATCACGCATCATGGTCGCTGCATTGCGCTGGGAAACCTCACGCCCCGTCCGCGAGGGCGCATCGTCGATATCAAAAAACACCCGCTTGCCCATGAGCTTGGAAATGCGCAGCAGGGCAATGTCATAGCGGGAGTACTGTTTCTGAAAAATCAGGACGTCATGGCGCATCATGACCGCCAGCATCCGCAGGTAATCCCACCGGTGCAGCGCATGATGGTAGGAAACACGATACCCCAGCGCTTCAAGCTCTTCACCGACCCAGTAGCCACGCACGCGCGAACTGGCCTTGTTGCGGTCCCCCAGCAGGATAAACGCGATTCTGAGGTTTTGGGGATTTGAAGCGGAAGGTGTCGTCATGGGAAGGCCGGGCCTTTTCCGGTGCCGCCAGGGGTCGGCCTGAAGGCTGAACCTGACATGGCGGAAACCCCCACAGCGTCGTCCCTGTCTTCCATGAATATAATCTCACCTTTTACAAAACTGCCAACGAACTGCAGTCTGAACAAAAACGCGCACGAAACACACCGGAAAATTATGGAACTCCAAACTTATCCGCCCAGACGGTGAAAACCACACCGGGTATCTGGCGGAATATACGGATGCGTTTCCAGCTGCCGCCCTGCACAGGAACCCTCCCGCAACGTTCTGCCGACAACAGGTTGAACCTCAAAACAAACAGCGCCCGCGGCCGGGACTACAGGATATTTGCGTTTTACATATGGATTTGAAACGGAAGCCAATTTTACAAACTATTATACAATACTGATAACCGGATCATACAATACCGGCATTTGCAAAGGAAGGCTGGTCTCAGACTTTGCGACACATCGGAAACGATATCTTCAGAAGAGGTTTTTTGTTCAGAAATCACGCGACTTCGCCGTCACAATTTGTCCGCCAAAACCCGGGTCAAAAGAGCCTTGAACAAGGTTTCCCGCAGGGATGGAGAATTGCAGCGTGACCAGACAGGAAACTATGTTAAGGCTAAAAAACAACCACTTTCAGGACGACCACGTATGAGTGACACAAGTATTATCAATCCAACTTCCAAACGCATTATGGTCACCGGGGGCGCCGGATTTCTGGGCAGCCATCTGTGCGATCGCCTGGTTGAGGCCGGTCATGAGGTCCTGTGCGTCGACAACTATTTCACGGGACGGCGCGGCAATGTCAGTCACCTTTTAGACAAACCTAATTTCGAGTTGATGCGCCATGACGTGACCTTCCCGCTTTATGTGGAAGTGGACGAAATCTACAACCTTGCCTGCCCTGCCTCACCGATCCATTACCAGCACGATCCGGTTCAGACGACCAAGACATCCGTACACGGCGCGATCAACATGCTTGGCTTGGCCAAGCGTGTTGGGGCGAAGATAATGCAGGCCTCGACATCCGAGGTTTACGGTGACCCCGACATCCACCCCCAGCCTGAAACCTATTGGGGCAATGTGAACCCGATCGGCGTCCGTTCGTGTTATGACGAAGGCAAGCGCTGCGCCGAAACCCTGTTTTTCGATTATCACCGCCAGCATCAGTTGCGTATCAAGGTGGCCCGGATTTTCAATACCTACGGGCCGCGCATGCATCCCCATGACGGGCGCGTGGTCTCGAACTTCATCATGCAGGCGCTCAAGAACGAGGACATCACCATTTTCGGAGACGGCCTGCAAACGCGCTCGTTCTGCTATTGCGACGATCTGATAGAGGCCTTCATCCGCCTGATGGACACACCCGACGATGTGACGGGCCCGATCAATACCGGCAACCCGGGCGAGTTCTCGATGCTGGAGCTGGCCGAGGCGGTCATCGAACTGACGGGCACCAAATCAAAGATCGTGCACAAGCCCCTGCCGCAGGACGATCCCAAACAGCGCCAGCCCGATATCACGCTGGCCAGAAAACACCTCGACTGGGAACCCAAAGTGCCCCTGCGCGAAGGTCTCGTCCCCACGATCGCCTATTTCGAACGTCTCGTGAAAGCGGGCATTGCATAAGGGTCAGCGCCGCCCGGCAGATAAATGAAATCCCCGAACGTCAGATCCTGAGGGCTAGTTCATTTTTCTGGCGACCCACCCCAGAAACGCCTTGTCGGCGTTTCGCGGAGGGGTGCGGGCGGCGAAGGCCTGCCATTCGGCCTCCAGCGCGTAGATATCCGCGCCGGGCGCCAGCCTGCGGGCTTCGTCCAGTGTCTCGGGGGCCAGCAGCAGCCTGCCGCCGTCTTCAACCACCACGTCGCGGCGCGTGACCGAGATGATGTCGCCGGGTTCTTCCTTTAACTTGTAGTCCGGAAGATTTTCGTTGGCGATGATATCGCGCAGCATTGCGCGAAAGACGCGCCGGGGACTGGCAGAGCCCGACTTCTTCAACAGCACCTCAACCGAGACGCGCCAGCCCGATTGCTGCCCGCAATGTTTGCGCGCCAGCGCATAAAGCCGTCGCTCCAACGGGCGGCGCAGCGTGAAGTACGCCCGGCTCAGCGTCAGCACCGAACGCGCCAGCACCGCCTCATAGATCCATTCGCTTAACGTGACCGAAACCGAGACCATGCGCCCTGCCCGGGTCTTGCGCACGATCTCCCAGCGCTCAATCAGGCCGAAGCCTGTCGTGATCTCACGCTCGCCGTTGACGATATTGGTGGTGATGCGGGTTCCCGCCAGCCGCTCGAACGCCTCTTTCAGGCGGCGGTAGGCGTCACCGCTGGTCTCACGGCCGGTGGCAATCAGCAGATCGTGCGCCGTCAGCGTAAGCTGCCGCGACACCGCGCGGCCGGCGTTCAGCGCCGCCATCAGCTGGCTGATGCAGAAGATCAGGATATCGGCGTCAAAGATCGTGGCCCGCCCCTTGACCGAGGGCGTCACGGTCACCGCCACGTCATTGTGGGTGTAGTTCAGAATGCGCCGGTCGGGGCGCGTCGCCAATGAAAAGAGCGGATGCTCCAGCGATGCCAGATCGTGTTTCGGACTGGCCGCGAAAAAATCGCATACAAAGAAATCGTCTGGACCTGCCGCAGGTGTGCCTGTAGTCATCTGCCTCTCCGTGCCCCGTTTGCGGAACTATGTATTTTTTTCATTTTTGGTCAGGGAAGGACTGCTCTGTTTCCCCGGAAATGGATTCGTCGTTTCATTGACACCCAAGTTATCCACAGGCTGCGTTCAGGTATAGTCTTTTGCCCCCACAGATCGGGGGATCAGAGTCGGTCCTTCGGGGGATCAGAGTCGTTTTATCGGGGGTTCAGAGTCATCATGAACACAAGAACCATAAAAAAATCAAATTTTTTCAATAGCTTATTAGAACGCCTTTCCGCTTTAACTATAAATAACAAAAATTTAACACCATAAGCAGGTGCACAAAGCCTCCAAAGCCGCAATCTGGCGGCTAATGCCCTTATTTTCTTAGAAAAGAGATAAGGGTGAGACGATAAATCTTCCATGTAACACCTTTTGTGGTACTGTATTAAAAAAACAGGATATGGAGGCTTTGATGGGCAGTGACGGCCAGGTTCCCTATCTGGGCATTTCACCGGACGATGCGCTGGCAAATATGGGCGCGCCAATTGGTACGGAAGATCTCGCAGGGATCGCGGCAACATGCCGGAACGGTCGGGATACCCTTGCAGACCGCGGGCTGGACGCAACCGGTCAGAAAACTCTGCGCCGCTTTTCGACATGGGAGATTACCAAATATCTCATCCCCGTGGCCCCGGCCCATTTTCGCCGGGTGCTGCGCCAGAACCCCGGGTTGCCGCAGGGCCTGACAGAAACCGACGGCGGCGCAAAATGGTTCACCCTTGACGAGGTGCTGCGCTTGCGGGCGCATTTCGCGGCAGAGGGCAGCAAGCATCGCGACTACCTGCCCTATCGTCCCCCCGGCCTGCCCGCCAAGATCGTGGCCGTGGCCAATTTCAAGGGCGGTGTGGGCAAAACCTCGACAGCGGCGCATCTGGCGATGTCAGCCGCTCTGGACGGTTACAGGGTGCTGGTCATTGATCTCGACAGTCAGGGATCGATGACCTCGATCTTCGGGGGGCAGACCGGGGACAAATGGAAGACCGTCTTTCCCCTGCTCGCCCGCCATTACGGCGATCATCTGCGGAGGGACAACCAGTCGCGTCTGGATCGGGGGGAACCTCCCCTGCCCCTGGATGGCACCGTCGCGCAAGCCATGGAGATGACCACGCAGGATGTGGTTCAGCACACCCACTGGCCCAACATCGATCTTTTGGGCGCGCAGCTGGATTTGTATTGGACCGAGTTTCAGGTGCCGGTCTGGCACATGCAGGCGCGGGCATGGAAACTGTGGGATGCGCTTTCGGACCGGCTGGCCGCCGATGGGGTGCTGCGGGATTATGATCTTGTGGTGCTCGACACGCCCTCGTCTCTGGGAAACCTGACGATCAGTGCGCTGGCCGCTGCGGACATCCTGCTGGTGCCCACGGGCGCATCGTTCCTTGAGTTCGAAGCCACCAGCCGGTTTTTCGACATGCTGCAGACGACCTTTGCCTCGATTGAAGAGACCGAGAATATCGCCGCCCAGGCGCTGGGGCATGCGGGCCTGAGTTTCGAATGGGACGCCGTGCGCGCCGTGGTCACCCGTTTTGACAGTACCCAACAGGCGGAAACCGCTGCCCTCATGCAGGCCAGTCTCGGGACGGTGCTTTCCCCCCATCGTCAGGATTTCACGCCCCTTATCGGGCAGACCGGCGACCAGATCACAAGCGTCTATGAGACCGATTACCGGGATTTCAACCGCGAGGCCTATGCGCGGGGGCGTTCGGCCTTTGATGCGACCTATGCCGGTTTCAAACGCCTGCTCCTTGGTGCATGGCGCCGTGATGAACTGGCCGCCCAGGAGACAGCCGGCAATCAGGCATAAGCGTCCCGGACCGGATCAGCCGCAAAGTTGACAGCTGTCAACTCGAACCGACTGCCGCTGACAGACTCGGAAAAACCCGGCTGTCCGACGCGGTATTCTTCAGGCGGCGGCACGGTTCGTCCCGTTCAGCAAGGCCATCACCATCGGCCCGGGAGAGAATCCTCCAACCGCGGCCTTGCCTGCCAGCGCCCGCAGATACCCGCCGGGGCTGTTGATGGCGCCAAACCTCTGCAGAATGCAGGCCACCGTCACAGCGGCGACTTCCGGCCCCATTACTTCCTGCGCGTCCTGCCAGGCCGAGGAGCTGATCCCCATCATCCCACGCACATAGCTGGCGGCCACCACCAGATCACGCCAGTCGCGCGGTTCGCGTTCGCAATAAGGCAGGATATCAGGGCACGCCTTCAGGATAAGCGGCAGCGGCACCCGTGGCAGATCGCGATCCGGTTCGGCAGGATCGGTCCGGCCGCCTTCGCCCTTGTCCCTTTCAGGGCAGAGTTCAGATTCAGGGTTATCTGGTTTTGAATTCTGATAGTGCCGCCCGGAATCGTCGTCGTTGCCGCTCATTTTTTCTGTATTTAGGGCAAGCAGGGCGCGGATGTTTCCCAGAATGTCCGAGGTCCGGCGTTCCAGCCCGGACAGCTCTGCAAGGTCCAGCTTGCGGCGCATCAGCTTGTGAACCTCCAGCAGGTCGGCCAGAAGCGCATCCCAGTCGCCGGGCAGGGCGCTTTCCTGACCATAAAGCGCCAGTTTCAGAGCGTCCCGCTTGAGCAGGGACAGCTTCTCTCGGGCGGCGGCTAATTGTGCCTGATCCGCGCGCGCCTGATGCGCCGCGTCGGTGATCCGCGCGGCCTGTTGCAAAAGCGGGCGCAGGTCAAAGCCGAATGCACGGGCAATCTCACCATCCGCGCCGCGGCGGGCATACCGTTTGCCGTTGGGGCTGTCGTGACGGGCGATCAGCCCCGCATGAACCAGGGCGGCCAGATGCCGGCGCAGGGTGCTTTCGGCCATCCCATGAGCGCGATCCGACAGGGCCGCGTTCGACGGGAACACGATCAGGCTGTTATTATCCGACAGCGATGTGTTCGGGTGAAACGAGACCAGCGCGTTCAGCACCGCCAGATCCCGATCGGTCACGCCAAAGGCACGGCGGGCGGTGCACAGATCGCGCAGCAGCTCCCATTTGTCGATATGCGGGATCTCAGGCGCGGCCTGCATGGCCACCACCTGTTCGATCAGACCAGCCGTTACCGGCCGCCGCCCGAAAGGCGTCGTTGTAATGTGTTCCATATGCTGTCACGAGACAAAACTTTTTCACCCGCCGGACTCGACGCCAGTTGACAGCCGTCAACTCAAAGCCTTAAAATCGGAGGTGCTAAATCACCAATTCAGGCCTCTTGGAACTTCGGTTCTGAGGGGTCTTTTCTTTGCGTCCTGTCTGTTTCGTGCCTCCTTGTCGCTGCTCCACGGTTATCCCGCTTGTGCGGGTTATTCATCCCGGCCGGTTTTCCAGCGGTGATGAAGATCTGAGATGTTTTCGGCCAGCCAACCCTCGAATCCTTCGGCCGCTTTGATGTCGAGCGTCAGCACGGCCTTGGTGCCGCTGCGGCGCATCTGACCCAAAGCGGTGCCATCCGCGCCCTTCAGCGGCACATCGGTACGCGGGGCAGGAGGCTTGTGCGGGGTGAGGGCGGTCAGAACCGCTTCGAACCGGTCATCGGATGTGTCGCCCTGTGCAGCATTGATCGCGCTTTGCATCTGATCCTGCGGCAGCAGATCAGCCAGTTTCAGCCAGCGGTCCCGGCCCACCGACGGGGCAGCGCCGATGGCCTGGATCACCGGTTCAGGGATGCGGTCAGACACGGAAAGCATACGCGATATCAAAGTCTTATCTACATGAAGCGCATCGCAGATCACCTTGCGCTCATACCCCATGTCCTGCATTTGGCGGGCGAAGTTGACCTTTTCGATGAAGCTCAGATCGCGCCGAGCGCTGTTTTCCTGGCCCTGCGCCAGAATGACGGCGCGGTCGTCCAGCACCCTGATCAGCGCCTTGACCGGCTGACCCAACTCGCGCAGCGCCGCCACCCGGCGGCGGCCGTAGACAACCTGAAACCGTTCACTATCGTTGGGATTGGGGCGCAACAGCACCGGCACCTGCTGACCGTATTCCCGGATCGACTGTGCCAGCTCGGCTAGGCCGGTGGTCTCCTCCAGACGGTCGCGCAGACCGCCGTCATCGATTGTCCGCGGATCAATCTCCTGAACCGCACGTGATTTAAGATCCGAGATCGACTGGCTGACGGCCCCGATCGCGCCCGAGCCATAACGTGGCCGGGCCACATCAACTCGCGACGGTGCATCATCGGATGCCGGAGCAGGGGGGGCTTCCATCAGCCCCTTGAGCAAATTCTTACGCGCCATCGCTACGCCCCCATGCAGATTGGACCAGGGATGCGATCTCACCGTTCACCGCATTCAGGCTTTCCATCGCGCGCTCATAGGTGGCGCGGGTGAACTGTCCTTTTTCGACCTCATAAAGAGTCTGCTTGGTGATCCCGGCGTCAGAGATTGCGGTGGATTTCAGCACCGGATGGTTCAGCACGTGATCGCCAAACATTGATCGCATGAAGCTGACCATCTGGTTCTGGGGCCCGTCGCCGGGCTCATAGCGCGTCACCACATAGCGCATCCAATCATAGGACATGTTGCCGCCGGCTTCGCTGACCACGCCCAGCAGGTTCGAGGTCATCAGCAGGAACTGGCACATCGACATCACGTCCAGCATCTGCGGGTGAACGGTGACCAGTACCGCCGTGGCGGCGGACAGGGCCGACATGGTGAGAAAACCCAGCTGAGGCGGGCAATCGACGACAACAACATCATAGTCCTGTTCCACAGATGACAGCGTGTCGCCGATCCTTGTGAAAAACAGGTTACCGTCCCGTTGCGTCAGCGCACGGGGGGTGTCGTGTTCGAACTCCATCAGGTCCAGATTACCCGGAATGATGTCGAGATTGGTGAAATAGGTCTTTTGGATCACGTCGCGCAGCGGCACCGGATCGTCATAGCGGATCGCATCATACAATGTGCCGCCATCCAGCAAGTCGAACTCGGGCTGGAACCCGTGTAGTGCCGAGAGGCTGGCCTGGGGGTCCAGGTCAATCGCCAGCACCTTGTAGCCATCCAGCGCCATTTTCTGTGCCAGATGCGCGGCGGTGGTGGTTTTACCAGAGCCACCCTTGAAATTGATCACGGTGATGACCTGCAGGTGATCGCTTGCGCGGCGCCCGGGCAGATAGGTCCCCGGCGATTTGGCCCCGGCCTCCAGCAGTTCGCGCAGGGCCTGAATATCCTCGGGCGAGTAGTAGCGACGCCCGCCAGCCCGGGTTTCGGGCGAGGGACCCCGGCCATCCAGATGCAGCTTGCGCAGATAGGCGTCCTTGACGCCCAACAGCTCTGCCGCTTCGCCGGACGTGAACTTGCGCAGGGATCGCCTGGCATCCGGCGGGAACAGTTGCGCCCGATGCGCCTGCAGCCGTTCTGATAAACGCTGGGCGTGATCTCCGACCAACAGGTCGATCCGTTCTCTGTTATGGCTCGATTGCCGGGCCTCCGGTACGGGGACCCCTGCGGTTGCTTGCTCCATCTTTGCCCTCATTCGGCCTTTCGTTGTTACGCTTGCGGCCGTTTTATTCACTGCTTTCCGTAATTAATGCGGTGTAAGCTGCGATTCATGCAAGCGTTTTTTCTATATTCCGTGGTCAAGAGGGTAGCGGGCACAAGGCTGTGCTGCTTAAGTTGCCTGAAGGAATGACCAAATATTCCCGCGAAGGGGGGCTTCAATAATCATCAAAACCACGCTCAGCATTAACGATTGTTAACACCAGTAAGAATTGATTTTTAGATGACCTTGGGCCGAACGTCCTCATGATGCACCAGGCAAACACCTCCGACGTTCCGGCTAGGCTTGACGTAGACCTGTGCATTGTCGGTGCAGGTGCCGCTGGTCTGACTGTGGCACATGAACTGGCCGACACGGGTTTGACCATCGCGGTTCTCGACACCGGTGACCTTGATCGAAACCACGCTGCACAAGAGTTTTCCGACGTCGAAAGCCCTGAAAACGAAGTCCCGCGTCATGCGCGAATTCGCCAGTTCGGAGGGTCCACTACGGCCTGGTCTGGGAAGTGGTTGCCATTGACGCCGGAAGATCTGCAAGGATCAAGTTGGGCGGAAGACAGTGGTTGGCCCATCAGAGCCGAAGACCTGCACCCATATTATGCGCGAGCCTCTAAAATCCATAAAGGACCGGCACCCGAAGATTATGCACAATGGAAAACCGCACCCAATACTAACGCGTCGAATACGCGGTTGAAGCCCGTTTCGGTTTATTGGCTAGACAGCGGGCAATTGGATTTTAGCCAAACGATAGGCAAGGTCATCGCGAAAAGCGAGACGATAACTGTGTTTCTGCAATGCACGGCTACCAATGTCGTGTTGACAGATGATCTGTCCCGGGTGGCGTATCTCGAAGCTCAATCCAAACAGGGCCAAAAGACGACGCGAGTAGTTGCGCGAGAATATGTTCTAGCCTCTGGTGGCATCGAAAATGCGCGTCTTATGCTGGCGTCAAATGGCCAGATGAAAAACGGGATCGGAAATACTTACGACATCGTTGGCCGCTACTATATAGACCACCCCGGGGGAAGTGTTGCGATGGTGACGCTCAATCGCGGAAAAACCTTCCCGGACGATTTTGGTATGGCTCTTCCGCAGAATGGCCGGCACAGGATGGATATCGGGTCATACATGACCCCTCAAACGCGCAAAGATGGGCGCTTCGTTAATTCGTATTTTGTTTGGCGGGCCGCGCTGGACGTGGTGCCCACCGCTGAGATACGCAAGCTCTTTTCGACACTTGTGTTGATCAAACACCGCCCGAGCCATGTGAAATTATACGCCGAGCTATTGTGCGATCTGTTTAAGGTCCAGAAGATCCTTGCTGTACGGTACTTGTGGTTTCTTGTTTCCAAGAAAGCGGGGCTCCGAGGGCCTGACCGCAAGTTCCGGATCAATTACCATATCGAAATGGCGCCGGATTCCGAAAACAGGGTGACCCTGTCGGATAAGTCGGACCCTCTCGGAAGACCTTTGTCAAAGGTACGCTGGAAGGTGTCAGAGGCCGAATTACAGTCCATCCTAAAACTGCATGACGAAATCCAGACCCTTCTGGATGGCACCGGTGCGGGAACGCTTTCCTGGGATGCCGGTCGGCCGCCGAAGACCGACGAGTTGCCATATTCCAGTGCTTCGCACCATATGGGCACGACCCGAATGGGCAAAGATCCGGAGAACTCGGTTGTTGATGAGGAATGTCAGGTACATGGCATCGGCAATTTGCACATTGCCGGCTCTTCGGTGTTTCCCACCGGCGGCTTCTCCAACCCAACTTTCACTATTGTTGCTCTGGCTATTCGCCTGGCGGATCGACTTAAGGTAAAGCTTCTATGATACCAAAATTGCTATCGTGGGTGCGGGCAAACGCGTCAGATTCGCAGTTCTACCGGCCATTCTGGCCTTAGGCGATCAGGTTTTGCTTTCTGGCATCCACAGCCGCAAACCTCACGCCGTGCCGCTGCCGGATGGCACCCAGCTTTCCACGAGCACGTCCTTGAATGCGAAGCACTTTGAAGACATCGATATTGTTATCGTTGCTGTGCGTACGAATGCGATCTGGGGCGTTCTCAATGCGCTCAACGATATCCCGCGTAAGAAAGACATTTCCATTGTTATGGATACGCCTCCTCTGCGACTTTCTGATTTTGTAAAAATGCGTACATTCTCAGGATTCAAGTCTGTCATCGTCGGGGAGGATTGGTTTAAGCTCTCTCCGATACTGCTCATCAAGGATCTCATTACCCGCGGTGCGATCGGTGGTGCGCTGCACCAGATTAAACTGGACCGCATGAGCTATCGCTACCACGGGCTGGTAACCTTGCGGTCCATCGCCGGCACGCGCTGGTTCCGCTCGATAAAGGCAACGATGGCGGAGGATGGCAAAACGTCATACTCGGTTGTCACCGGGAACGGTATTTCGTGCCGGGCGATTCTGCCAAGAGATTACACGCGTGGCACCCTGTATGTAGCCGGAAACCGTGGGTGGATATCAAACCATGTGCCTGATGGTGACGCAGGCGATGGCCACCTTATTGGATTTCCGCTGGAGGAGTCCGGCTGGTATCAGCCGATATCGCTTGATGGGAATATGCTGCCCTCTGATGCAGTTGATCAAAACGTGACAAGTCTCCCACTCGAATATCTCGAAGACAATACCGCAATCAACCGGTTGAAAATCCGAGGATATGCAAGATTGGTCGAAGATCTGATGACCGACAACGTGGAGTATGACATTATTGACGGCCTCTACGACTACTTTGCCACCGCCGCCGTGGAGCGCTTAAAGCGCTTCTGCGATCTGCCGGTGCGTAACTCACAGCAAAGTGTCCTGCGCATTGTGTTGTCCCTTCATCAGTATGAGCGACAAACCCCAGAGTGTTACCTGTGAAAGTCCGTATTGAACTGAGCGAATCCCCAATATTGGGGTAGGTTCCCGAGCAAATTTGGCTACTCTTTGCCCCTGCTGGCTGGGTTTGGTTGCTTCGTTCTTTTGGAACAGCCTATCCTAAAAGATCTGCCGCGGGGTTCTCAACAATATCGACGTCGTCGTAGTATTTCTGCGCCTGTGCCACGGAGCGATGCAGGGACAGGCGCATAGCGGCTTGGATCGGGGCACCGTCCAGCGCCGCCTGGGTCAGAAAACCTGAGCGCAGCCCGTGGGCGGAGGCAAATCCCTCCGGCAATCCCGCCAGTTTCAACCGATGTTTGACGATCTGAGTGATGGCATCGGGAGAGAGGCGGCGCGCCAACACTCGATCGGCTTTTGAGATCGGCTGGAACAGCGGTCCATCTTTTATCTGCCCAACCTCGATCCAGTGCACCAATGCCTGTGCTGCACGGCCCTTCAGCACCAGGCGCGGGGTCTCACCCTTGCCCGTGGTCTTGGTTCCCAGTAGCGACAGCCAGACCAGACCGGTTTTGTCAAACTCCTTGCATGACGCGTCCTCGCGCATCAGCCCGGTGATCTCGGATCGCCGGCGGCCGCCAGAGGCCCAGCCCAGCATCAGCATGGCTCGGTCGCGGCAATCGCGGCGGGAGCCCCGGCAGGTGGCCAGCAGCTGCTCCAGAATGTCTCGGGTGATCGGGTGCTGCGATTTCGGGGCAGGAGGCCGGGCGGCGGCGCGGCGCGCCTTGGCGCGGGCCTGTTTCACCTGAGGGGAGTCAAAGGGGGACGCGAGGTTCTTCATCCGGTGAAAAGCCAGCCAGGAGGCGATGCGCCGGTCCAGGGTCGACGGGGCAGGGCAGGCGAGGGACTTGCGCAGCCCTTGCGAAATCAGCGCTTCGGCGGTTTCACGGGCAACATCCGTTTTCGACGCGTCATTCAGGTCGCGGGCGTGGTCAAGAATAAAGGCCAGCGCCGTGGCTGCACTTTCGGGCCAGTCCAACGCCGTCCCAAAGCGTGCTGTTTTCCACGCAGTGATGTAAAGCAGGTCGCGCTCATAAGCCCGCAAGGTGTTGGCGGGCGTGCCGCGGATATAGAGATCGGTCAGCGCCTCCTGATCGTCCGCGGACAGGGCAGGGGAGGGGGCGGGCAAGTGGGGGGGCAAAGTGGAGGTTGTGGGCTTCATGGGTGCCAGTTTGACGTGTTTATCCGGCGAAATCATTTATATCCGATAAGGGATACTTATCGGGTGTAATAGGAAAATTCAAATGCAACGAGAGTAACAAGCAAAATTGTCACGTTTCGCGCACAAAGAAGATAGAGCCATTGCTCAATAACCGAAATCGCGCAGGCAGGGAGAGCACTTCAAAGTAGAATTTGCGATAGGGCTGGCTTTGTTGCAAAGTTTTGAGCTGACCGAACTGTCAAGGCGTTCGCAACGAAGTTAGGCCGCCGGTTCAGCGAATTGACGAGACGGACAGAAGACAGGCATAAATTTGGCGTCAACGGGTATATGGAGGAAAAAGGTCTCGGTGTCGGCAGTTTAACTCACGGCTCAAAAACGGCTCAGAGCAATTTGTAACGCAACTACCTTATCCTGCCATAATCTCCAAGAATAAGCGGGTGCAGTTTGAAAAACTCGTATTTTCCCAAATCGTGATGGGAGCAAATTTGTTCCTCGAGAATGTCTTCACGCCGGGAAAGGGATTCCGCCTCTTTCCAAGTAACAGGCGCGGGTGCCGGTGGACTGGCACAGGCGTACATTCTGGTTGAGGACTTTCTAGCGGGTGCGCCACTGTTCGCCGAGTTCATATATGGTGAGTATTTGAAGCAGCTGCCGGAGTGGTTTTAGGGGACGGCTTCGAGGATACGCTGAGCGTCCGGGACGCACGCTACCCGAAACGCTCAACCAGATAGTGAATTGAGGCTGACATACGGTCGACGGACCAGGGTCGCCAAAATCTGAATGTCTCAATCTCGTTCGCAATATTTGCTACATTTTGCATGGTTGCCGACATGTCTCCGAACAGACGCGCAAGATCGGGGCGATAGATTGTGTTCATGACCTGGGTAAACGCCTCAGATGATCCCAGCATATCCAGTTTAGGTTCGTCTGCCACATCCAGAATAACGAGCTTTCGCAGGTGCCGCGGTTCCGAAACAAAGTACTCAGGCGAAAAGACGTGGAATTTTTCAGCGCGGGTCGTGTCACGCGTCAGGGTCTCGGGCTGCAATCCAGAACGCTCGACAGTATCTTTCCACAGCTTCTGCCGGAAAATTCCACAGTGAAGCAATGTATTACTTTCAGTCGGATCAATGACGGCAACATCGTCAGACAACAATCGCCAGCCGGTTTTCTTAAAGATCTCATAGGCCGTCGTGGACTTCCCCGCACCACTCTGGCCGGTGAAGGCCAAAATGCCATTCGGGGTCTCAACCGCACTTATATGGAGCGGCAGAAGCTGCCGTTGATGCAGGAGGGCACCGAATATTGTCCCAAACAAGTAATACCGGACATCAATCATCGAAGCACCGACCGCGGGCTGAATGACAATCCGTCTGCCCGCGGAAATCAGATACCTTGCGACGTCTTTCACAGAATACGTGCATTCGGTTTGGTTGAACTCCAGGAAGTCCTCTACCTTCCGACCGTTTTCCAGGTCAGTCGGAACAGAACCCCTTGTGATGTGAACAGCGTGGTCCGGCAGCTGCGCGTCAGCGCCTGCTATATTGGGCGAGCCTAGCTCCGGAAGCTCAAAGTCAGATACAAGAGGAAATCCGAATACGTGGTAAAAGTAGCTTGCTGTTTTGGTCATGAGTTGTATCTAAACCAGTTCTTTTTGAGCATTGAATACAATGCAAAACACAGAGATGG
Source organism: Ruegeria atlantica (assembly GCF_947495585.1). GTDB lineage: Bacteria > Pseudomonadota > Alphaproteobacteria > Rhodobacterales > Rhodobacteraceae > Ruegeria > Ruegeria atlantica_G. The sequence goes on from NZ_CANLZK010000019.1 coordinate 30,572, forward strand.
CCTGAGGAATCTGAATAGTTAGGCGAAGTGGTGTCGGGTCTGGCTCTGTCGAAAGCGCTGCTTTATCAACAGAGCCTTTGCCGGATTGAAGGGGCAGGTGAGTGTCCATTTCGTCACGAGATGTAATAATCCCGGTACCTGCCTTTATAATAATTGTATCCGTCATATGCGTATTTCGTAGCCCGTGCTTCGTTCACCATCGTCATCACGACACCTGCAATAGGGGCGCCCACAGATCGCATTTCCTTAAGGCCTTCCAGCACAGCCCCGCGCGGAGTTTTGTCCCAGCGCACGGCATAGACGACCGTATCCACCAGCTTAGACAGGATACGTGCATCGGTTACGACTAGGGCTGGCGGCGCGTCGAGGACAACTAGGTCATATCTTTGGCTCAGCGCTTCGATAAGCTTCTCGAAGCGCTTCGAAGACAGTACGTCGGCGGCATTGATGGATCCAAGGCGCTCGCCCCCACAAACTGTGAGTACGTGGACACCCGAGGTGGGTTCCTCGTAAATCGCATCATTGATCGGGGTTGTTCCGTCGATCACAGTCAGTAATCCGGGTCGGACATCCGCATCCTGGATCATGTGCGACACGGCAGGCATACGTAGATCACAATCGACGATAATCGCTGTTTTTCCCATCTGGCGGCTGGTCATTGCCGTCAGCATTGCGGTAGCGGTTTTGCCTTCTTGTGGAACGCTGGAGGTGAACATTAGCACCTTGGGCGGTTTGTCCACATTAGACAAAAGGATACTGGTCCTGAGGTTCCGAATCGATTCCGCGAGCGAGGAGTTCGGCTTGTCTTGCAGTTCCTTCAGAACGGCGTGGCGTTTCACTCGTGAACCGATCGAGGGCAGAATACCCAGAACAGCCTCACCGGATATTTTTTCCAATTGTTCCGGTGAGCGGAAGGTATTGTTCAACAAATCCAGAAATACGACGATCCCGACACCAATCGCCCCACCCAGGAACATGGTCAGCAGCATAGTGCGGCGTTGCTGTTGTGATTGCGCCCGGAGGGGGACTTCTGCAGGCGACAAGACGCGGGCATCTGCAGTTTCAAGGTCCTCTTGCGCGTTGGCTTCCCGCAACCGGTTAAGGAAATTCTCGTAAAGGGCCCGGCTGGCCTGCGCCTCCCTCTCTAGCTGGCGCAGCGTTCCTTCATCTGCTGACTGTTCGAACGCTTTCTGTTCCAGTTCGCGAACTTCCGTAATCAGGGCCGCTTCCCGCTCTTGGGCGGCCAAAAAGTCTTTTTGAGTAGCGACAACGATCTTCTTGGCCTCTTCAAGAACCTGTTCGCGGATTTGACTACGCACTTCCTCAAGCTGGCGCTTGGCAAGCACCAAAGATGGGTTGTCCTGAGAAACCGACGCGTTCAGAGTGATGACCTGGGCTGCAAGATCGGTTTCCTGCCGTCTGATTTCCGCGACCACGGGTGACGCCCGGAATTCCGAAACCGTGTCCAGCGTGTCGACGTCCTCCAGCGCGTTTCTCAGTCGGATGTAATTTGCCTGAATGCGCGCGGTGTCACTTCGTGCCTGTACCAGTGTCGCGTTGAGGGCCGCCAGTTGCTGTTGGGTTATATTGAGGCTCTGACCTTGTTCCACAGCGAGGGCTGATCGCGCGTCCGCAACCTTGTTTTCCGCAACTTCCACGCGGTCCTGTAATTCATCGACCCGAACGCTCAGCCAGTTTGTGGCGGCCTGTGTCGCTTCGAGTTTGGCCTCAAGTTGGTCAACGATGTACTGATTGGCGATCGCATTGGCAACTTCGGCGGCCGTGTTCCGGTTGGTCGACACAAAGGATATGTTCAGTACGTGGGAATCTCCCACCGGTGCCAGCCGCAGGCCGGATAGGACATTGCGTACGATTGCCACTCTCAGGCGGTTTTCCCGCGCGATCTGCCGGGCTTCGGCATCCGCAGCCGGCAGCGGCGGCCGCGGCGGGGTGACCAGCCCCAGATCCTTCATGATGTCGACGACTTCGGGCGGCAGCGTAATGTAGCTTCTGGCCAGATCTATGAGGCTGAGCTTCTCTTCGCGTAACGCCGGGTTGAATTCAGGGTTCTGGTCCAGATTAAGCTGGTCGACTACCCTCTCGATCAGGCTGGTCGACGACAGGATGAGCATCTGATCTTCCAGCTTGCTCCTGTCGAACCGCTCTTCATCCAGGATACTCTGAAGATCCACAATATTGCTTTTCTGGATGTCGAACATCACCGTTGCGTTTGCCCGATACGTGGGCACGATCTGAGAGACTGAGAGATAACCCAACACATAGGCGATCAGCAGGCAGATCGCGATGATCCACTTGCCATGCCAAATCTTCGAGACAAGCCCGCGAATATCAATCGTGTCGTCGATATTGTCCAAGGGGTCTTTCCGTGGTTTGGCCGTGTTAACCGGGTTCGACAGGACCAATGGCTTAACTAACTTATTCACTCTACACTCACCTGAACTAAAACCAACTTTCAACTCTAAAAAGATTTTGTGCCCGCGCCTTTATCGATGCGTGCAACAATGCACCGGAAAACGGATGTTTGTAATATATGGTTCCCTCATACTCATATATCTACTGCTTGCACTCACATCACGACACCAGCTTTTTTGCTTGCCGAGACAAGCAAGCATCTGAATATTGTATTCATATCACGTTGTAAAAGTGTGCAGACGTTGTCCAAAAAATGACGATGTCCGAAAAGAGCTAACCAGGCTTTACTGTTCGACCCTGGGCTTTAGAGAGTGCGGATTGTGAAGATTGAAGTTATTGAGCGTGTTGTCCGCGTTGCGGCCATTGTCGTTTTCCTGGCATTGGTGTGGGTGTGTCTGGGTGGAGAGACACTGATTGTGGCCCCCACTCCGATTGCAAGCTTCCTTGTACATCTGGTGATTTTCTTCTTTCTCGGTGTTGTCAGCCATTTGGGTTGGGTCGAAGCGGCCCCCCGCGTGGCTGTTCTGACGATCACACTGGCGGTGGTGCTTGAGGTTGGGCAACTGGGCCTGCCCGGGCGGACATTTTCCATGCTGGACCTTGCCGGAAATCTGATCGGCGTGGCATTGGCCTGGGTCTTTTTCAGGGTTTTGCTGAACTTCAAGCGAACTATTCGGTTATAGCCTCTGCCTCAGGCTCTGTGGATGCCGGTTCCGGGCTGACGGGGTTATGCACGGTCCTGCCCGCACGCGGCTTCCGTGTCGGGAAGCTCTGAGCCCAGCCCATTGCAAGAATGACTGCGAACAATGCTGCGATGGCGGGAATCTGCAGACTGAAATCAAACAGGGAATGGGTGGCCGCCGTTGCAATGGCGGCCAACGCAAAGCAGGGAAACGCGCGGTTGCGGCGGCGGATCACGGTTCCGCGGTGAATGTGCAAGGTGATGATTAGAAGCGCCAGGTAGAAGGCCGCCGCCGCCGGAACGCCCAACTCGAACGCATTCTCCAGATAAGAGTTGTGCGCCCTGACCCATTCGCCAATGGCCGCCTCTGCGGGAACATGCTGGCGGAAGACATCATGAAACGCCCCCAGCCCGTGCCCCAGAACCGGGCGGTCCATGATCGCCTTCACGACCTCCGGATAGATCAGAAAGCGACCGCTTCCTGCCTCGGCCGTCAGGATCCTGTTAGTCATGCCTGTGGCGCTCGTCAGAATGACGAACCCGACTACGGCTGCCACAACCAGCAAAAGCCACGGGTTCCATCGCCGCCCTTCCCCTTTCCATGACACCAAAAACACGCACAGCCCCACAAGCCCCGCAATCCCGCCGGCGCGGGACTGGGTCAGGGACAGCGCCCCCAGGCACAAGAGCGCACCAAGGGCATAAATCCAAATGCCACCAAAGAATCTCTCCAGCATGTCCCGCAGAAAACTCTGCCAGTTTTCACTATTGACCCGTGTACCGCTGACGACATGCAAATAGGCCGCGATATTCGCCAGAAGCCCAAAGACCGCATAGGTGGCATAGCTGTTGCGGTTGACAAATGTTGAGGTCACGACAGATGCTTGTCCGTCATCACCCAGAACCGGATTATGCCCGGCGGCCATGGCATAAATGCCGTAGATTGCGAATGCGGTTGAGGCAAGGGCCAGGGCCCTGAGCATCATCTCCGCACGGGCGGTTGCCACGGCAGCGCGGAATGCGACCCAGAAGACCATCGCGTAGCAAAGATAGCGCATGATGATCTGATGGCCCTGCCCGGGGTCCGCCGAGATACGACCGGACACATCGCCCAGGGTCGTCCAGACCGGATGGGTATAGGACGCCGGCAGGCCGGGAAGAAGCTGAATCCCGCCCCAGACGGTAGCGCCCAGAAACAGAGCGGCAGGCAGCCACAGCCCCCCGGCCTGTTTGGGCAGGCGCTGGGTACTGTCAACGAATACCTGCGCCACAAAAACAATCAGGATGGCAACGGACAACAACGTCCATGACACAGGCCGGTTTGCCCCCAAAGACAAAGCCGCAAGCAGGACGCATCCCATAAGCGCCCATAGGATAGCCCGTTGTAAACCAGAGAATCGTTCACGTGTTTTCATGGCACCACGTTTCAGGGAATTGTGAGATTATTCCAACGGGTTCGCGGCAAAAGCCCCGACGACACGTTGCGCGGACAAGCGTTGCAGCAAAGATACATCTGTATCGTCTGCGCAATGGACAGGTGAGAGCACTGGCGCCTACACTGAGAACCACGAGTTTATCTGTGCCGGGTGTGCTGATGGGAAAAATATTGTGTCGCATTTTTTGCGCCGTTGTATTGGTCGGCGCGATTTTGAACTTCGTGATGGTGTTTGAATCCAGTCCTGCCTTCAACAGCAACCAACGCGGCGAAAATGTGGACGGCGATTGGCGGGTGCCCAATGCCGCTGCCCATTACGACAAAGCAGAATACTTGCTCGAACTTGCTTACAGTTTTCTCAACGAGCTTGATCTGACTTATGATCCGTCCACCGGTGATGCGACGATCATAACTATGGAGGAACAGGAAGCGCGGACCCGGAAGGCGCTGGACCTGATCAATCACTCCCTCCGGCTCGACCCTGCAAATGCCTCTGGCTGGACATATCTGGCACAGGCCCAAGGGCGCTCCAGTGACATAAATGCCATGCGTGATAGTTTGGAACGGTCATGGGAGTTTGCTCCCTATAACTTGCAGCTTGCACCCTTGCGGCTGCAGCTTGTGATGCAGATCTATCACGCCAATCTTCACCGGCCTGAACAAGTGGCGGCCCTGTCCGATCAGGAGATAGCGTCGGCCCACCGGGATGGCCTGGTCCTGCGCGCGCAGCTGCCGAGGCATCTTGAGCGCCTAATGCCAGAAGGCGACCCTGTTCGCGATTTGCTGGGGGATCTCAGAAACGCGCACCCCGAAAGTTGAGCCTTTTCATGCATGGTAGCTGTTGTTTTTACCCATGAGACTGTCAGGAGGAGGGAGTTCGCGCCCTTTCGGCTGAGTATCTCACAGGGCAAAGACCCTTGTAGAAAAGAGTCATGGCGTGCGAGTGCGTCAAGAATGTCTGAATACGCTTTTAGCTAAACGTAATTGATGCCCGCTTGTTTCTGACGCGTTATGACACATTTAACGACAAATCGGCGGAACTCTACCGTTCGCGACTATTGTTGTGGCGTGAGTACTCAAAAGGTTGTTAACTATCGGTTAAGGCGAGTAGCGCAATATTGTTCGAAAAGGACAAGCGAAGAATGGCTGCATTTCTATTTGGCGTTGTGGTGGGATGGGTATCCACATTTGCCATGTGGTTCATCTGGTCGTTCGGCTGGATATCAGGCCTGTTCGGGGGTGCCATAATTGGCGCTGCTGCGGTGTTTGTGGTCCTGACTTTGCAATGGGCGCTTCTGGATATGAAAAAATCGCAGAACCGTGGTGAGATATTTGCCTGGTTCAAAGCTCATTGATTTTGGGCTCGTAACATAGGCGTCGATCAAATTATTGTGCCGTGAAGTGAGCGGATATTTCTGATTGACACATAGTGTGTTCTTGAATCAACCCCGGTAAGAGCCAGGATTTGGTCGGCGATGGGTGTTGCAAGGGTATGTTTTTACCACAAATTTCATGTCGAAAGGGCAAAGGGTGCAAGAAAGTAAGACTGCGCACGTATCGGTTGCGCGCTTCTATCAACTATGTTGCCTCGGCCAAAAATTGCTGTTAGAAAATACGGTGTAATGATTTAAGGAGTGGAATAGTGGCTAAACAACTGAAAACATGGGAAGCGCCGAAGCTGAAAATGCTCGACGTAGATCAGACACTTAGCGGTCATTGGGATTTCGTAATCGAAAATTTCTATTGCCTTCCCACGAATGATGACTGGCACCCTAAAGGCTCTTGAAGGGCGCGGTAGAACCCTGACATGTGTCTTTGGTAAAGAAAATTCTGTTATCAGCTTTTGTAGCTGATGACAGGCGCATATCGTTTACGCTGCTCATTTCCCAGCAATACTGAATCTCCTACGCAAAGCCACGCATGCGCATGCATGGCGTCTTTGGCTTCAGCACTACCTGTGTTCACGCCCAAGACCAGAGATGAGCAGACCCCCCGTCGCCGCAACATATCTTTTCCCGCCATTGCCACCATCAAACACGTAAATCCGCCGCCAAATACGCGATTCAGTTGATTTATTGCCTTACGGATCCGCCTGATCTCCAAAGTGATCTCGACCTCAGAGGGAAACACTTCGCCTGGCACGGATGGCCCCAGGCGCGATTTCCATTTTCCAAACGAGAAGAACCGAACCAAGACCCAGGCATGGCAAAGCCGAAAAAATGCTTCAGAAACGATAAGTATCTTGAGAGCAGGTAAAGGCATGAACTCGGATAATCGTGACATTTTCAGTACTTCGCACAGTTGGTGGGTTCAGTCATCCCAATTTTACCGTTAGCGTCCAGACTAGAATGATATGTAGCTATTGGGAACGATATGAGTGCAATTCTCGGTCGAATTGAATATGGCAGCCAAGCGCTTGACAAATCAAAATTTGACAGGGCTTTCAAAGCACTATCCGATTATGGTCCAGATGGCAAAGTAACCGTCCACGGACAAAACTATGCGTTTGGGCTTCAGTATTTCGGGGTCAGATCCGGGCAATCCGATAGCATAGAACTGCAACGTAATGGTTGCACCTTGGTCGCGGATGCGATCCTTGATGCCCGCCAGGACTTGTTGGACAAACTGGGTTTACCGCCCGCGACAGAGGGCGGACCGTCTGATCTTGAACTGATCAGAAGCGCCTTTCTGAAATGGGGACACAGCAGCCCGAATCAATTGTTCGGGGATTTGGCTTTTGCGGTGTTCGATCCTGAATCCCGGGAACTGTTTCTGGCGCGCGATCATATCGGCAAGCGCCCACTCTATTGGGCTCGCGGAAGTGACAGTTTTACATTCTCCACGGATATTTCCGCACTTATTGAGTTTGACGACATAAACCGCGAGATTGATCAAAAAACCCTGCTCCGGTTTATGGTGCGCGAAGGCACTTGGCCACAACCCAAGACGCTTTTGAAGGGTATCAATTTTGTTGATCCTGGCTGCTACATGACTGTCAGCCGATCGGAGCAAAAGCAAACGCGCTGGTGGAACCCGCATGATATTAAGACCGTCCATGGGCGTTCCACCCAAGACTGCGTTCATGAACTGGCTGAACTTCTTGATACGGTGATTGAAGATAACATCGCAACCGATCTTCCTTTGGGCGCGCACTTGAGCGGTGGAATAGACTCCGGCGCAGTTACCGCGCTGTCTGCAAAGGCGCTAAGGTCGAAGGGGCGATCCCTAGTTTCGGGGTATTGTTGGGCCCCGGAATTTTCTGAGGATTTTCCAGACCGGGGAACAGCTGACGAGAGGCACAACGTCAAACGCATCTGCAAGAGCGCGGGTGTTCCAATAAGTTTCGGCGACAAGAACTATCGAGCGCTGGAGGCTTTCCACAAGCGGGAGCTTGAAGTCGAGGGCTTTGCGGATTTGGCTGACGAGCCCAGTATTCTCTCTCAGGCATCAAAGGACGGTGTTCGTATCATTCTGTCTGGCTGGGGTGGAGATGAGGCCTTTTCAACGATCGGGAGAGACTATCTGCCATATTGTCTGAAACGGTTCCGGTTTGCCGAGGCGTTCCGTGTCCTCAGATTTATATCCGGTGGTCGAAGAAAACCGAAAATCCTTCTCCGAAATCTTTATAATCAAGGATTGCTTCTGTTGTTGCCGGATTGGGTGAGGCGGCGACTGATCCGGGACGTCGTCCATGATGATCCACTCTCCTTCATCAATCCCACATTTCTGGACAGTGACCCTGATTTGAAAGCGTGGCGTGATCAGAATCTTCCTCGATCGGGAGACCCCAAGGCTTTTTTGGCAAATCTCCATCTGCACGGTCATTTGGCGGGACGGACGGACACGTGGGCCTCCTGGTCATCCGGGTTTGGCATTCAATACCGATATCCTCTGATGGACCGCCGCATTATGGAGTTCATCCTGAGTGTTCCCAACGAGTTTCTTTTTGCAGATGGGAAGCCCCGGTTTCTGGCCCGACACGCGACAAAAGATGTGCTTCCCGAAAATTTACTGAAGTATGACACCGCCAACGAAGCGCTGCGGCTGAAATTGCGATTGGATTATTGGAGGGCTCTGATGGAGTATGAGCGTGACGGCATGTTCGCAGGTGACAGCAGATGGCTTGATATGCCTAAAGTCAGAGACACAATAAAAAAGTCTCCGGACAGATTTAGTCGAGATGACATGCTGCAGTTTAGGAGGCTCTCATTGTCCATCAGAATCTGGTACCTTGAACAAAGAAATCGTTCGGCTTCTGAAGAGCTATGACGGAGTCATGATGGGGCATTGATCCGTCAGGTCGGGCTGCTCAGGTCCGCCGGTTTGCGTCCGTTCCAGGGCCTGCAAGCAGATCAGAAACTCCTTGCAAACCCAAGAGCATCCGTACATCAGGTAAGACTTTTCCTAGCACTCAAGTCGCGTAATATTAATAACCTGAATGCTCAGCATGACACATGGTGGTGTGAGCCCGCCGGAGCATCACCCACCGGGGCCAGAACGTGCCGCCCTATAGACCATAAGCCGGTCATACAGTAACAATCAAATTGAACTACGCAGTTGGAGCTGGTCGCCGGATCAACTCAATTTAATTCTTTTAGAAAATAAGAAGTTATGTCCCAACAGCAAACAACGTTTCAAAAAGCCCTCAGGATGTTGACGCCAAGAGAGCGCAAGTCCGGATTGTTCGTATTGGGCCTGATTACCCTGAAAGGTATTGGCGACACGATTGGTGTCGCGACAATTATGCCTTTTCTTTCGCTTCTGGGCAGTCCGGAACTGGTCGAGACAAACCCGGTCGCAAATTACCTTTATACCCTCTTTGACTTTCAGAGCGTTGATTCATTTATCACGATGGTGGGTGTTTCATTTGTATGCTTGCTAATAACCGTGAGCATTCTGAGGAGCGTCACGACATATGCCCTGAACCGCTGGATCTTCATGCGGGAATACAGTCTTTCCCGCCGGCTGTTATCTGTATATCTGCGCCAGCCTTACGAGTTCTTTTTGAACCGCCATACAGGCCAGCTTAACACATACATTCTCAACGAAAGCATCCAGGTCGTTGCCTGCGCGTATAAACCCGCCGCTGAAATCATAAACAGTCTGATGACATTTGTTATGATTGTTACCTTTCTGCTTTGGGCCGAACCCGTCACGACAATTATTTCTGTAGTGGCCTTCGGCGGATGTTACTATCTGCTGTATTTCAGCCTGAAAATTATGATTGCGCGTATGGGGGACGAAGTTCTCCAGACAAACAAAGCGCGATTTCGGATCGCCGGTGAAGCGCTGAACGGAGTAAAACAAATCAAACTTTTGGGGCGGGAACAAAGCTACATATCGGCATTCGCAACAGCCGCCGCGCGCCAGGCGAAACTTCGGGCAATCAATACGACGCTTCGACAGGTGCCTAAATTTGGCCTCGAGGCCCTCGCCTTCGGTGGGATTATTATCCTGACGTTGGTTTTAGTGGCGCGTAACGGGGGCGTCGGCAGCGGAGCTATCGCAAATATACTTCCGGTACTGGGCCTGTATGCGTTCGCCGGGTATCGAATACTGCCAACCATGCAGGTCATGTATTCTTCTCTTTCGGCCCTCAGATTTGGCGAGGCTGCCGTAAACGCTGTCTACGAAGATCTGAACCTGAGCACCGAGACAGCCAATCTTCCCAAAACCCCAGTGACGCCTTTGGTTCTGGCCAGAGATGTCAGCTTCAAGGGGGTCAGCTATCAGTATCCCGGCTCGGACGAAGGCGGGCTTAAGGATCTGACGTTCGAGATCGGGCGCGGCCAGACGGTTGGCTTGGTGGGAACCACCGGCGCAGGCAAGACGACACTGGTAGATGTTTTCCTTGGACTGCTGCCGGCTACGAGCGGCCATATTGCCATAGATGGCCAGGACCTGACGCCTGATCGTGTACGCCAGTGGCAGGCGAGCGTCGGATATGTCCCCCAGGAAGTGTTTTTGGTGGATGCGTCGGTCAAAGAGAATATCGCACTGGGAATTCCCAAGGAGGAAATCGACGATGCGGCCGTACGCAGAGCGGCAACATCGGCCCAACTGCTCGAGTTTATCGAGACACAGATGTCCGAAGGCTTTGACACCCATGTGGGGGAACGCGGCGTCCGCATCTCCGGGGGGCAGCGGCAAAGGATAGGGATTGCCCGCGCCCTCTATCACAATCCCGAAGTCATCGTGTTCGATGAGGCAACCAGTGCATTGGACAACGCCACAGAGCGGGAATTGATGAAAGAGATCAATGCGCTTTCAGGTGAAAAAACAATCATCATGATTGCCCATCGGATCAGCACTTTGAAAGATTGCGATTATATTCTCGTTCTGGACAAGAGTCGATTGGCCCGAACGGTAACCTATGATGACCTCTTGGCTGACAACAGATTTTCTGAAGAACTGGCATCGTGACAGGCAGTATCCGGGTTCTGTCAGGCTGCCTTGATCGAGATAAGCTTCGCTTCAAGCATGTCATCCAAAAATGAGATAATGTTCTTCTGGCACGTATCCTGATCAACGTCATACGTAGACATCAGGGCGTCCACCAGCAGAGCGACGGATTTCGGCCCGTCGAGCTCTTCCAAAATTGCTGTTCCGACCTCATTCAGACCAATATAGATCCCGCTTTCGTCATCGAAAATTACTGTCTCGTCCCCAACTTTCGTGGTTACCAAAGTTCTGCCCATCGTAATGACGCTTTCCGCTGTGATGGTCATAATTTAATTCCTCGCAAAAATTCCATCCCGACATGCCAGTTTGGGAACTGGCTCACATGCAACGCGCCCCGACAAGTTTGCTGTATGAAAACAACCCCATCGAGACGCGTGGGCCAAAATGGCCGGCTTTTTCTTTTTTGTCGATAGTTGGGGCCAGAAAACAATCCGGCCCTAACGTATTAGGCGATGGCTTCGATCAAACTGATATTGTCAAACGCGCTCGTCCCGCCGAGATTGATATCATCGTCGTTGATCAAAACGAGCTGTTGCATGGAGCCCGTGAAATGCTGGCCTACGGGGATCGAATAGGACGTATAGCCAGAGCCCGTCTCATACGTGTCATTGTAGTCCTGAATACCGAGGGTCTGCGATCCGTCGAGCTGGAAGAACGTGGATTCCAGTTCGCCGTCTTCGTTGATGAAGCCGATACCCTGGATTTCACCTTCAACATCGCTCTTGAAGTCAAATTCAAGAACTGTCGACTCCGTGATATCCTCATTCAAGTCCACTGACTTCCAGGCACTGCCTTCAAGCTCGATCGCGCTTTGATCAGGGGAAACTGTCGCGGTTCCGGTATCCTGCACCTCCGAGTAGCTCGAAATAGTATGCGAGCTACCGTCAATGATGACGCTGTCATAGTCACCAACTTCGAAGTTCACAGTCACCTGCTCAAGGACCGAACCCTTGCCGTTTTTGTCCGAGTACACGGTAAGAGTTATGGAATGGGCCCCGTCCGCCAGTTTCTGACCGCCCAAGAAGTTTCCGTTGTAGTCACCAAACAGTGCATACGGCTCAACATTCTCAAGCCTGCTGTACTGCCCATCCAGTTCCAGCCGGACGCTGCCGATGTTAGCGTCATTGATTGCCTCGGCCGACAGGGTAACTGTGTGCCCCGAGAGATCGCTGCTGGATATCTTGGCGCCTTGGCCCAGGTCCAACAGGGCTTTGTCTGTTCTGGTATCGACCAACTGGAGACCCAAAAACTGGCTGGAAGGACCTTGATGGCCCGAACCCGGCGTCAGATCGCCCTCGGGCGCGCTCACTTCAACCGGTTCGTCAACAATCGGAACGTCGACCGGCTTTTCTGCAACAGGGGGCTCTTCGATGGGGTTTTCTGGCAATACGTCCGGCGCGGAACCAGTCTCGCCAATGGTGAACTCGAACGAAACAGTTTCAAGGACTTTGCCCGAGGCATTTTTGCCATCAAATACGATGAACTCCGCCGTATAAGTTCCTTCGGAGAGCTTTTTCCCACCAAAGAGATCGCCTTTGCCGTTATCCCCGAAGAGAGCATACGGTTCTACATTCTCTACGCGGGACCCCACGCCTTCCACCGAAAGCTTTACGCTGCCGATCTTTGGCGCACCATCTTGCGAGGTAGCCACAATCGTCATCGGGCGGCCATCCGTGACATTGCTGTCAATGCTGGAACCGATCCCAATTTCAGAAGCCGTTTCGTCGGTGTCAGTGTAAGCAAGGAAGATTTTGAGCAGATCGCTGCTCGCCTCGACAGGCGCTGGTGCCGGTTTATCCTCAACAGGGTCAGCCTTAATCGGCTCTTCGACGTCGGGCCCATCTACAATCGGATCGACCGCACCCGGTCCGTCTTCACCCGGATCGGGCTGGGGCGCTGGCGGTGTCGGGGTTCCATCAACCGGGTACGAGATATTCGACCAGTCCGGCCCGGCCAGGCTCTCATAATAGGCGTCGCTGGCCTGCCCGCGAGGCTGACCTTCTGTTACGCCCGTGCCCGATACTTCCTTCGGCAAGCCGATGTTAAGGTTCGAGATCTCTCTGGATTCCGTCACCTTTCCGAGAAGAGTTACGTTATTCCAGTGAATATCGTACCCGTCTTTCACCAGGAACATACGTGTGTCGTATACCTCGTGTGTATTCTCGATAATGGAGTTTTCGATGTTAACTTTTTGCGCAGCGTATGTCTGAGCATTACCCGAATTCAGGAACGAGCCTCTGTCCTCGGTTGTAACGACAATGGCATTGTTGTTGTTGACGAATTCGGAATCTGTGATGAGAATATTGCTATTGGTGCTTCCCCTGAGATCATCAGCTGAATCATAGATTGCCTTGATGTCCATCCCCGACACGCCGTTGTCTATGAAGGACGAGCCGGTAACAAGAGAGTCTTGGAACCCGCCGGTGGTGTCAATTCCGTCTCTGCCATTTTTGAGGAAGATAGAGTCAACAACGGTCGCATCGGAGACACCTGTTCCGTCATTGCCTGCGAGCGTCTTAATGCCGTCCCCCAGAGACTCCTTAAACAGAGAGTTCTGAATGGTGGGGCCACTCACATTCCCACCAAGCCGCAGCTGGGCGTAACCGCCATTGAATTCTGTATCTTCGACCAGAAGGTTACTGCCGCCACGAATGTCAAGCTGGACGCCGACGTTACCTTCAAAGTGGCTGTTCAGAACCTTTATATCGTCCTTGCCTTCAGCAACAATCGTAACTTTGTTGTGGTAGTCGACACCCGCCTTCGGGTTTTTCGTGTCCGTACCTGTATTCGGGCTGTTGCTGTGCGTAACGGTCAGATCAACAAGAGTGTTAGCGTTGCCCAGAAGGAGCAGCGGGTTCGGAGTTGAGGCGGAGTCGGTAACATTGATGCCCGCCCCCGGCGTTCCCCCAGCAAGTGTGAAGTTGTCCGGCAGCTGTATGTGCTTTCCGGAGATGTCATACATGTGGTCAAAGACAAAAGTGTCGCCTGGCTTGAACGTTTTTGCCAGTTCGGCAAATTCTTTGGAGATGTCCTGGCCTTCGGTCCAGCCTAGATCTGATGAGTGGATTATCGCCATTCTGGTAACCTGTCTGCATTTGGGGGCCGCGATCATGTGATGCGAAAAAAATTTCGAATGATCTTAGTCAGAGCCCTTTGGTGATCATGTGAGTGGTGTTTGTGGATTAGCGCCAACCGCGCTGTCTTGACGAACTTGTACCGCCAGGGATTTGGTCGACATCATACTCGAACGAAAAGCCCCGCCTCGATCGCGCGCTATTACGCACGCGCTTGGAAGCGTGAGCTCCAGCTCTGCAATATTTGTCACGTTTGGTCCCTGCTCTCTTACTCATATTCAAATGTATGTCGGTTGTTGTTGACCTTTGAAGGGCGTAACTCCGACATTTCGGTGGCTAAAAGCAGTCATAAGTATGAGGTTATCCTCGCACAACTTGACCTGAGGGAAAGTGGTTTGAAACCGGAAGAATTTCGCCGATTATGTGGGGGTATCAGCGCCTGCCTGCCCATTCTTCAGCTTAACGTATCAAAGAGATACAAAATTGCCGACTGAACCGTGGCCTCAATCTGGCGATTTTAGCCCTTTTTTGTGTTGAAAGCAGGGCCGCTCTGCCCGCTCTGGTTTCAGCAAGGATCGAGTCGATCATCCGGCGGCTGGTGGCCTGCGAATCGTCATCTCGCTCGGAAAACGCGGGGCTATTGCGGCAGGGTGAGGGCGCCGTCTTCGGAATGGTCTCCGCGCGACTTCCGGTACAGGCGATCGACCGCATGTCCTCCCTCGTGCCCTGACCCAGTAACGACCGGCACCATCACATCACCACAGGACGTTCGCAGATGGCTTGGCGCTCGGCGGACGAAAGCTCTGCGACCTAATCAATCAAGCAGGTTTCGCCGGATTGTTCTGCCCCTCGGGACAGCCCGGTGGAATTTTGGCAAAAATGTGTTGAACATGCCTCTAACGTTGCTTTACGTTGCGACAATGCAAGTAGGATGTGATATAAGATTCTCGAGTGAACGACGTATTCAGGTCATGGTTAACAATGGGTGCATTCATTATAGTGTTTAGATTATAAGATGCCTGGGGGGGTTCAGTCGTAGAAGTATGAGTTATGGCGCTGATTTTCAGCGTTTCTTGAGTTTATGTTAGTACGGGGTTTCTAGTATGACTGGTTTTACTGACGATACTGCGTCCAGTGAAAATTTCCATTTTAAGTCAATATCGAACGCTAAATCTGCGCGAAAGAGCAGAGCTGTTTACTTTGCATCTAAGCGCGCCGTTGACGTCATTGTGTGCGTCGCAGCAATGCCCGTCTTTGCGGTCCTGTGCGCTGTCGTTGCCCTATTGAACCTCTTCTGGAACCCGGGACCTCTGTTTTATTGCCAGACGCGCATGGGTAAGGACCAGCGTAAGTTCAGGATGGTCAAGTTCCGGACGATGCTGCCCGAAGAAAGTTCGGTCAAGCGAGGCCCGTTTGATGGGCTTGAGGAATGGCGGATCACACCGTTTGGTCGCTTTATGCGCATGACACGTCTGGACGAAATTCCACAGATTCTAAACGTCATCATAGGCGAAATGAGCCTGATCGGGCCGCGCCCGGAAATTTTCGAATTTGCTCAAACCTATTACAAAACGATGCCGGACTACCACGTGCGGGGAACCGTGCGACCGGGCATCACGGGTTACTCGCAGGTGACGCAGGGCTATACGGACTCCGAGGAAATGGTGCGCGAGAAGACAAGACTGGACGCGTTCTATGTGCGGAATATGAACTGGTGGCTCGACCTGAAAGTGGTTGTCGGAACAGCCCGTGTCATCCTGACCTCTCATGGGGCACGATAACGGGGTTGCTCACCGGAACCCGGTGTCTCACCGGTTTCTGAACAGCAACTTGCATTGATCGCCTTCAATCATTGCGGCGCTGCTGAAGCGCCGCATCGCTTTTTCAAGAGGTAGTGTTAGCGTGCCCCCGTCGGGTGGTCCGGTAGCCTTGTGGATGCGGCTTTTGCCCTGATCAGTCTGATGACAAACACGGTCTACAGTTAACTTCAAGCCCTCAACCTACCAGGCAGCACTCCCGAAACCGGGAGCTTAAAGCCGGACGCGGCTATCTGCGGGTGGTAAAATACTCTTCAGATCATAAAGCAGATGCGACTCTTTCCCCAAAGCGCGCAGCTCGGTCGTTGGCATCGCCTTGAATTCGTCATGAGCAACCGCCAGCAAAATCCCGTCATAGGGGGCCCCGGTCAGGTCGGTCACCAGATCAATTTCGTATTCGGCACGCGCCTCCTGCGGGTTGACCAGCGGGTCGTGGACGTCCACCTGAACGCCATAGTCCTCAAGCTCGGTGACGACATCCACCACGCGTGTATTGCGTAAATCAGGGCAGTTTTCCTTGAACGCAAGCCCCAGAACGAGAACCCGGGCGTCTTCGATTTGGATACGTTTCTTCAGCATCGCCTTGACCATCTGCCCGGCCACATAGGCCCCCATACCGTCATTGATACGGCGGCCGGCAAGGATGACCTGCGGGTGGTAACCCACGGATTCTGCTTTGTGGGTCAGGTAATAGGGGTCGACACCAATGCAATGCCCTCCCACTAGGCCTGGGCGGAAAGGCAGGAAGTTCCACTTGGTTCCTGCTGCTTCCAACACCGCCTGAGTATCAATCCCCATTCTGTTGAAGATCATCGCCAACTCGTTGACCAGCGCGATGTTGAGATCGCGCTGGGTGTTCTCGATCACCTTTGCAGCCTCGGCCACGCGGATGCTTTCGGCCTTATAGGTGCCAGCAGTGATGATGCCGCTGTAAAGCGCGTCTATGGCCTCGGCGGCCTCGGGCGTGGACCCTGCGGTAACCTTCCTGATGGACGGCAGACGGTGTTCCTTATCGCCGGGGTTGATACGCTCGGGCGAGTAGCCGCAGAAGAAATCCTTGTTGAAGACCAGCCCCGAGACGCGCTCCAGTACCGGCACGCAGTCTTCTTCGGTAGCGCCGGGATAAACGGTGCTCTCGTAGATGACTATATCGCCCTTTTTCAACACGCGGCCCACAGTTTCCGAAGCTTTGACCAGCGCCGTGAGATCGGGGCGTTTATGGGCGTCAATCGGGGTGGGAACAGTGATGATATAGACCTGCGCTGAGCGAATGGCTTCCAGATCCGTCGTGCAGGTGAGCTGCGTGGCAGCGGCCAGTTCTTCGGGCTCTACCTCGCGGGTGCGGTCCCGTCCCGCCTGCAATTCGGCGATGCGTTCTGCGTCTATGTCAAATCCAAAGGTTCTGCGGTGCTTGCCAAACTCGACCGCCAAGGGAAAACCGACATAGCCAAGGCCGATAACCGCAAGCGTGCTCTCAGAAGAAATCATCATTATTTCCCGTAATACTCACGGAACCACGCAACAAATCGTGCGATACCGTCTTTGAAATCCGTTTGCGGGCGATATCCGGTC
The DNA here is from genome assembly GCF_947495585.1 of Ruegeria atlantica. Lineage (GTDB taxonomy): Bacteria > Pseudomonadota > Alphaproteobacteria > Rhodobacterales > Rhodobacteraceae > Ruegeria > Ruegeria atlantica_G. Next base: position 48,047 of record NZ_CANLZK010000019.1, read on the forward strand.
AATTCCTGCAGCAATGTTGCATTGGCCCAGGTGGCGGGAACGTCGCCCATTTGCATTTCCATGTAGTTGCGGATGGCTTTCTTGCCCAACGCCTCTTCGATGGCGTCAACGAAATCCAATAGACGCACCTTATCGGAGTTCCCGATGTTTACCACCCTGTAGGGGGCCACCGGTGAAAGGCTGTCCCATTCCGGAATTTTGTCGCGGCTGGCGGGCCGTTCCGGCACCGCATCGATCAGAAGGCGGATACCCCGAACCAGATCGTCGACATAGGTGAAGTCCCGATACATGTCCCCGTGGTTGTAGATATCGATCGGACGGCCATCCAGGATCGCATCCACGAACTTGTACAGCGCCAGATCGGGCCGCCCCCAGGTGCCATATACGGTGAAAAAGCGGAACATCGTCGTCGGCAGGTTCCACAAATGCGCATAGGAATGGCCCATGCTTTCATTGGCCTTTTTCGTTGCAGCATAGATGGTGAGCTGCGTGTCGGCCTTTTCGGTTTCGACAAAGGGCATGTCTTCATTGGCGCCATAAACCGAACTGGTCGAGGCCATCAGCAGGTGTTGCACCTCAAGCCGGCGGGCGGCTTCCATGATGTTGAATGTGCCCACGACATTGCTGTCGATATACGCGCGCGGGTTCTCCAGGCTATAGCGCACACCGGCTTGGCCAGCGAGGTGCACGATCACATCCGGCTGAAACTCGTTCGCCACGCGGTCAATCAATTCGGCATCTTCAAGCATCCCCTCGGTCGCGGCAAAGCCCGGGTTCTGCAACAATTGCGCATGACGGCGCTGTTTGAGGGAGACGTCGTAGTAATCCGTCATTCCGTCAAAGCCATGCACGCGGAATCCTTCCGCGAGCAACAGCTTGGCCAGATGGAAGCCGATGAAGCCGGCGGTGCCCGTGATCAGAACACGGCGCTGAGTATCTTGGGACATATTTATGGAACTTTTTACTTACTATTTCAGGAAAAATCGGCAGCGTGTGAAACTCTTTTTATAACCTCGCAATATGCAGAAATCACTAGGGATTGATCGTATTCGGCGGTCATTTTTGCGCGGCCCGCCTGCCCCATCGCAGCTTGCTCTGCATGAGGCATGTCCAAAAACAACTTGCACACCCGGGCCAGGCTTGATCCGCTGCGCACGTCGCAGAGCAGACCGGTCTGCCCGGCCTCGACGACCTCACGGCAGCCCGGCACATCGGTGGCAATCAGCGGGCGGGCCATGGCGGCCGCCTCGATCAGGGTGCGCGGCGCGCCCTCCCGGTAAGAGGGCAGCACAACGCAGTGTGCCGCTGCGATAAAGGGGCGGACGTCGGATGTGGTGCCAAGGTATTCGATTATCCCTTCGTTCACCCAACCGTCCACCGTGTCCTGACCGATTGCGGTGCGATTTTCCGCGCCCACGGGGCCCAGCATCTGAAATCGCGCACCGGGATGGCTTTGCCGCAGCAGCCTGGCGGCCTCAACATATTCCATCGCCCCTTTGTCACGCAGCAGACGGGCAATCATCAAAAATACCGGTGCGTCGGTGTCTGCGGGATAGGGCGCGGCAGTAAACCGCTGCAGATCAATGCCTGATCCCGGCAGCAATTCCGCCTGCGACTTCCGGATCAGCCCCCGCTGAACAAACAGCTCCCGGTCATCCCTGTTCTGGAAAAATACCGTTGGCAGAGCAGAAAATGCATGGCGGTAAAGCCGCTCTGCCACTTTTTCAAGCAGGCTTCCGGACAGAAAAGCCGTCCCCAGACCCGTTACATTGGGCACAAAAGGAACACCGCAATGGCGGGCGGCAATAGCGCCGAAAATGTTGTTTTTGATCGTGTAGCTCAGAACGATGTCCGGTTTTTCCCGGCGAAACAATTTCCGGAACACCATGATCATTTTCAACCCGCCCATAGGGTTCATGCCCTCGGCAGACATGCCCAGCGGCAGAAATCGGCAGCCCAACGCTCTGATCTGTTCGACACTGTCGTCTGGTGGCGCCAGCACGGTTACAGAATGTCCTGACTGTATCAGATGCTCGATCAGCGCTCTGCGGAAATTCACAATATTCCAGGCAGCGTTGACTGTTACGAGAATATGCAACCTATCCTCCTGATTGCAGCGACCCGCAGTTTCATTCCGCCGTCATCGCCGAATTCAGAATGCGCAGCCGTGTCATTTCAGTACCTTTTCCCGGACATGTATGACAGGAAAAAAGATGAACTGTCAGTTGTAGCTAGCTGTGCGTGATCAATTATGTTCTTGCAACTAAATTGTTGCAAACAAAGACATCCAAATGTCGTGGAATAAGAATAAAAACCCGCCCGGAGTACGGGGGATCAATGGCGGCAGATCTGATTTTCGATGACGAACAAGACACCCGGCCGACCGTTGTCGGGTTTAACTGGGACTTACATCATCCTTGCATCTGTTACGCTTCTTCTTGTGGTATCCGGATTTTTTTGACTGTTGCAGATTGTATTCGGCATCCACGAGCTTGTTCTGCATCGTGTAGTAATAAGGATGATGCTTGCCATGCGTAGACAGCCATGTTTTCAGGTCAGCGGCGACCTTCTTCCAGTCGGACGGTTTATAGGAATCGTACACTTCATCTTTGTAGTGGTAGCACCCGACTGTGTCCGCATGAGCGGTTGAAATAATCGACGCAGACAAAATAAAAATGCTTGCCAGAACACCGGCTTTAAAGGTTGGCATGAATAGTCCTCATCTGAATATTATAGTCCGAACAATAGCGGATATGCCCCTAAAAGTCTATTTGAACGGGCACGTTATCAGGTTTTGCGGTTAAATCTGTCCCGCCTACAGACGGGAACCTGAAGTTTCGAAACCCGGATAATGCTTCACCATTGCCACCTGCCCTCATAGATGCAGGCGAGGCCAATCAGGGCGAGAAGGTGAAAGATCTTTCCAGCCCCACAAAGAGAGTTGTACGGGAGCGGTCCGGATCATCTTCTTCGGTCAGCAAAGTATGTGTGATCCCACTTTCCAGCCCCCAATCCCGGGTCAAATCATGGCGGTAGGTGAATCCTACATCAAGCCGCTGGCTGTCGTTGCTGTCGTCACCCAATTCGTTGCGATTAAAAAAATCCACGCTGAATCCGAAGCTGGACAGGTTGTTGATCTCTTGATCATACGCGGCCCGCAAAGAGGTGTTGATGTTTTCGTTGTCGTCTTCGTCGACCACGACCCGCTGACTTAATCCAAAGCTCAATTGCGCAGCGGGCAAATCATATTGGTAGTCGACCTCAATCAACGGATCCGAACCAATCGCATCCGTGCCAGTCACACCAAGCGAGAAAGCCAAAGCGCCGCGGGGCAGATCCATATCTCTGCTGAAGCTCAGGAAAGACCGCCGGCCATCAGCGTTGGCAAAAACCTCCGACGCATACCGAAGCCCGATGGTGCCGTTGGGCATCGTTCGAGTCAATTCGACCTCACCACTGATGCCATCATCATCGCGATTTGTAGCACCGGTCCGCTTGATCCGGTCGTAGCTTAGCCCGACATCTACCGTCAGAACCGGATTCACCTCCAGTGCGGTAGCCAGACCAAGACTTTTGGTTTCACGGTTCGTGCCGTTTTCGGCCTCGGTGGTGAAGTCACTGTAGCCACCGGTCAAAGCCAGCGTTATGCGTGGGTTAATGCGGAAGTCGATCTGGCCTGATACGTCGTTCAACGTGTTGTCATTGAGGCCTGGGTCAGTGGTATCCCGAAATCTGATCTCGTTGTAATCCCAATCGAAGTTGGCCCCCAGAGGCCCTTCTTCGCCGACGGCCGCCCCTAACGTGAAACCATAGCTTACTCGCGTGCCGTCATCCTGATTGATGATATTGCCGTCCTGATCGAAATCTCGGTCAGACAGCGTGGTGTCGGTATCGACTTCGCGGTATCGCGCATCGGCATCAAAAAAGGCGTCTCGGGTTGTCCTGTTGTATGACAGCAACGCGAACGTGTTCGTAAAGTCGAACGTATTTGGATTATCTTCCCGAAATTCTTCGATATCGGTGCCAAGATCCAGCGTAAAGGTCTGGATATCTGTAACGCTTTCCAAGCCAAAACCCAGGACGGTACGTCCATAAAAATCTGAATTTCCATCGACATCCAGATCTGGGTTATCGCTGTATTCCAGGCGCTGGGAAACTTCGAATGTAGCAAGTAACCCTGGCGGTGCGTTCTCTGTGACAGGCGCGGTCTGCGCGCGAACCACGACGCCCGCGCAGCAAAAAAGGACGAGAGCCACCCCCCCTCGCTGCACAGTACAACGATTTCCCTTTTGCCTGGGTTCGCTATTCGAACAAACGTCGTTCCGGGACCAGAATAACATCACCATCCTTAAGCTCGATATCCGTTGTTACGGCTCCGTTTGCCAGAGCCTTATAGTTTAGAATTGTTACCCGCTGGACGCGTGTGCGGGGGTCGGTTCTGCGCAGCTGGATGCGCTTGATCGCCGCAAACCTCGAGACACCGCCACTGACGGCCACTGCCTGCAGTAGGGTTGTACCTTTCTCGACCTGAACCACTCCTGGGTTATTCACTTCGCCGACAAAATAGACGTCAATCGTTGGGCCGGTTGCTGTTTGTGTCGATGCAAAGGGGTCCTGATACGGCTGCACGCCGACAAAAACCGTTGGAGGAGACGTGAAATTGGAGCTGAGTCCCTGACGCAATGAGGCCTGCACCTGACTTACGGTCCGGCTACCAGCACTGATGTTGCCAGCAAATGGGAAAGTGATTTGACCGTTTGGTAGAACGGTGATCGCCCGGTTGAGACTGGGGTCTTCCAGTACTTCGATTTGCAATACATCACCTGGCCTGATGCGGTAGTCACTCTGTGCATTGGCCGATACGGCACTGATCAGAAAAACCACAACAAAGGAGATCAGATTAAAGAACTTCATAGTAGACGCCTCCATCGCCATTAATAATAACTGTCGCAAAATTGCCTTGGCAAAACAATCCACAAGGCAACGAAGAGCCACATTCGCAGTGTCAATGTATTGATTACATCACGGTTCCGGGGTTCGGATCGGCTTGCGGATGATTTCTGTAAACAATTGATCCTGAACCGCACGGATTTAATCCACGGCCGTGGATAGCTCGAATCTGACGGATCGACCGCCTTTTGCATGTACGCCAGTGCCCCTGTCCTGCGATCCGGCGCGTGAGTTTTTGCCGTCTGACGCAATTCAAAATCACCCAATCGTTTCAGGCCGCTCACCGGCAAGCACTTCAAGCCGGTTACGCGTAAATTCAACCGCTTCCTGCTGCAGCTCTTTGAGCCGCGGATCGCAAAGCCATTCCTGCATCAGCGCGTTTCTCTGTGTCGCATAGCGCAGCGCAGACCGGTCTTCTTCGTGGTTCAGGTTAAGGCGGTTGAAATATGCGTCCGTACCATAGGTCGCCTGATTGTTGTTTACGTCGCCTTTGTGGCGTTTCATCTGGCACAGCTCTCGCGTGCGCACAGAATAATGATTGATTTGCGCCGTCTTGCTCTGCGCACCGTGATGTCTGACCGGCTCAATCACGCCCCCATAGGGGCCGCCCTGAGGAAGCTCGATGATCTCTCCGTCACAGTAGTACTTCAGTTTTTGCAGGCGATACGGACCAAACCGGGCACGCGGTCTCCAGGTTGTCGTCAGTGCGACATTCATCTCGAAGTTATGGTGTTCCCGGACAAGAGCCTTGAAATAGGCGTTCTGCGGGTCGTCCCGCCGCGCAGCCTGAAACAGCTTTTCGGTTATCGGCGGGTCAACAAACCCGGAAATGCTGCTGTCGCCGAAAATGCGCCAGCGGACCGGAATACGGTGACACCCATCGCCCGCTTCAATCAGCGCCTTAACAGTGCCGTCCCCGATATTGATCACCAGAAACTCATCGGCGTCCATCGGCATAAGCCATTCGCATTGCCGCATGACGGGCAGATCCTGAAGCGCATAATAGGCATCCATCTGGATTGTGCGCTTGTACGGGCCGGGATTGTCTATATGGGTCAGCAGCCCCATTTCTTCCATACGGTCCAAAATCAGGTCCGTGCCGTCGGAACAATCGTTACTGGCAACGGCAATCTCGTCGAAACCCAGCACTTTGTTATGTGCAACCCATTCGATCAGCCAGGGACCCTCATCCTTGACCGTGCCGATCAACCCAACAGTCCCGGGTCGGGTGGGCGGGGGAAATGGATCGAAGAAATTCATTGTATCCAATCTTAAAACAAAACGTCGCCAACCATTGATTTGGTGACTTATTGGCACCTTAGCTTCGTATGAAGAGGATGACTGCGGCACCTCTGATCGACACCAGGCTTTGGCAAAACTAAGCTCTGTGAGTTGGAAAACACAGTCGCATGTGCCTTAACTCTTACAAACAACCCTTCGTCGCTATCGAATCTTACATACTGTGACCTCAGCTCAGCATTATATTAAGGCCAATTCTTGATCATAGGTTTTTTAGTGAAATCAATGGCGATCAGCTCACCGGCAGGACCCGGGACGCCACTTATTGAGGGCCAGCCGATTTTCGGGATGAGTGTCTTTGACCGGATCTTCAGTGCAGTGGTTTTTTGCCACCAAATGTGTATTGTTCGCCTCCCGATATCGATAGATGCGGAACGCTCACCCCCTCAGCGAATTATGTTGGACACAGGAATTTATGAGGCTCGGATCGACGCTTATGACAAATTTTAAGTCTCCCCTGGCGCTGATGCGCCAAAAAATGCCCACTCAGTATAAAAAGTTGAAACGGCTGAAGTTAACCGCCGGAGGGATCTTCACAGATGCGTGGTTGATGGATCAGCAAATTCCGATGCAGTCGCTCAACCGGACGCTGCTTGATTACGATGTAACGTTTTTTGGGAACCACCAGATTTACGCGCCGGTCCTGTCCGAAGACAACCCCTGTACCAGCTTCAGGCAACTGAGCCTGCATTACACGCCGCAAGCTATACCCCGTCCATATTTCTTTCATATTGAAAACGCCGGTGTGAATCTGCCTCATGTCGTGGATCCCGCCAAACCCAACCGGGTTATCATGGAGACGCTGGCCGACCCAACACCAACAGTTGAGGGCAAACATTGGAGGCTCAATCCGGCTGGCCGCCGACAAGCTCTCAAGCGCGCGCGCGAAAACGAGTGTGACTTCGAAGAGGCTTACATCTTTTCAATGCACTGGTGGAGAAATCACTACCATTTCCTAGTGGATTCTTGCGCAACATATCTGCAACTCAAGAACTGCGGAGCCATCACATCTGGTACTCGAATACTGTCTTTTGGCTTGCCCACAATCTGGCAACAAGAATATCTTAAGATACTGGGAATCGATCCGGGCACCTTCATCGATATCCGAGACCAATGTGTCAAAGTCCAACGGCTATTGATTGGATCGCCAACGCGGCATCGTTTTGTCCCCTCTCAAAGCGCGATTGATTGTTTGCGAAATCAAATCCTGGATTCAATTGTTCCTGTTCGCCCAAAACCACACCAAAAAATCTATGTCACAAGGCGTTCGGCTGGCAATCGCAGGATACTGAATGATGACGAAGTATCCGAATTTCTGGAAACCCGGGGCTTTAAAGTTATTGAAGCGGAAAAGCTGGAAGTGCGCGAGAAAATTAAACTATTTTCAGAAGCTAAGACTATTGTTGCGCCCCATGGTGCCGGTTTGGCTAATATGATCTTCTCAGACCGTCCGAACATTATAGAGTTTTTTGCCGATGACGCATTTGATCGAGGGTATTTCATAACACTGACAAACACTCTTGACGGAAAGCATACTCCCTTGGTGTTTGAACCACAGAACGCCCTTAATGATTATTATGTTGATCTCGATCTTTTAGAACTTCACGTCTAAGGGCAGTCGTCATCCGGTGCTTACTTTTCTTCTTTCAAAAAGATCCGCCAGACCTCAACGGACTTCCCAATTTCACAGAACTACTTCACAGATTCAACGATGGCGGCGGTCGAAGGCGGATACCAAGCTCCTCAAAGCTCATAGCTTGGCTAGGCAGAGGATATCACTTCCTTTTTAATGAAAGGTGGTGTTTGTAATATTAATAGCTAGTTGGAGTTACACATATGCGAGTAGCCATTTTGTGCGGCGGGCGCGGAACTCGTTTGCGGGAGGTATCAGAGACCCTGCCCAAGCCAATGGTGCCAATCGGAGGCAGGCCGATCTTGTGGCATATCATGAAGATATACGCGAGTTTTGGGATCAATGATTTTGTGTTACTACTTGGCTACAAAGGGGACATCATTCGGGACTATTTCCTTGGGTATTACGCCAAACAAGTGCCCGTTACTGTTGATCTATCCTCGCCCGGTCCTGAACGGCTGACATTTCACGGCGATCGATCTGAGGATTGGCGCGTAACGCTCGTTGATACTGGAGACGCCACTCTGACCGGGGGGCGCGTTTGGCGCGCACGTGAGTTCCTCGGCGATGAACCTTTCTGCCTGACTTACGGGGACGGCGTCGGTGACGTTGACGTGTCAAAACTCATTGAATTCCATAAAAGCCACGGTCGCACTACAACACTTACCGGCGTGTATCCACCGGGCCGTTTTGGTGAGCTGGCAATTGCCGACGGAGCAGTCCAGTCTTTTAACGAGAAGCCTCAGGTTAGCGGCGGTTATATCAACGGCGGCTTCTTCGTCATGAACCCAAATATTTTTGATGACTACCTCGATGATCGGGAAGATCTTGTGCTTGAGGTGGACCCCATGAATAAACTGACAGCCGACAGCGAACTAATGATGTTTCCGCACAACGGCTTTTGGCAGCCGATGGATACGCCTCGGGAACATACTTTGCTCAACGATTTGTGGACTTCTGGGCGGGCACCATGGAAAATTTGGTGAAGCAGCGCTTGTTCGCTGGCGGCTACGAGGGGACTTCAGTTTTCGTAACTGGGCATACCGGCTTCAAGGGATCATGGCTCTGCGAATGGCTTTTGGCCATGGGGGCCTCGGTCACCGGTTACTCTGACAAGGTGGATGATGGCCCAACGATGTTTAGAGCGCTTGGGTTGGAAAAACGCATCACGCATATCATTGGAGATGTGCGCGACCCGGATATGCTGGTCTCGGCGATTGATGCAGCACGTCCCGATTACGTGTTCCACCTGGCGGCTCAGCCGCTCGTGCGACTGTCTTATGACGAGCCAGTCACCACTTTTGAGACTAACGTCATGGGCACTGTGAACGTCATGGAAGCGCTTCGGCGGTTGAACCAGTCCGTCGCATGCGTTCTTGTAACATCCGACAAGTGCTATGAAAATCGAGAAGTCCTGTCCGGCTATCGTGAAGACGATCCGCTTGGAGGGTACGATCCCTATAGTGCCAGCAAGGGTGCCGCTGAAATCGCGATTCACGCTTATCGCCGGTCGTTTTTCATGTCCGGCGACTCTCGCGTACGTGTAGCGTCTGGGCGAGCCGGGAACGTGATCGGTGGGGGCGACTGGTCTGCCGACCGTATCGTGCCTGACAGCGCCAGGTCTCTGATGGCAAATCAACCGATCCATGTGCGCAACCCCTTTGCAACCCGGCCATGGCAGCATGTGCTGGAGTCATTGAGCGGCTATTTATGGCTTGGCGCACTTCTGGCCGGGCAATGCCAAACCGCGCGCGTAACGACACCGGTCGATGCCAGTGAAGGATTCAACTTTGGTCCCTTGCCCAACGCAAATAGGACTGTTGAGGCGCTGATTGAAGAGTTTTTGACGCACTGGCCGGGCACGTGGACACATACGAACGATGGCAGCGCACATCATGAAGCCGCTTTGCTGGGCCTGTCAGTCGAACGCGCTTACCACAAGTTGGACTGGTCTCCGGTACTGGATTTCGAGAAAGCAGTAGCCCTGACTGCGTCTTGGTATCGTGATACCTTTAACAACACCATTGCGCCACGTTCCAAAACGCTTGCAGACCTCGCTTTCTACGTTAACGCCGCTGCTAGCCAAGAGGTCGCTTGGGCCAGTTGATTCCCTTTATTAATTTCTAAAATAAGGACATTCCTATGATCGACGGTGTAGTTGTCACCCCACTGAGGCAAATCCCTGATGAACGCGGTAAAATTATGCATATGCTGCGAAGCGACGCGCCGCACTTCCAGGGTTTTGGGGAAATCTATTTTAGCTGCATCTATCCTGATGCCATAAAAGCCTGGCATATCCACAAAGTCATGACCCTGAACTACGCCGTTGTGCACGGAATGATCAAATTCGTACTCTATGATGACCGCGAGGGCTCTCCCACACGAGGTGAGATTCAGGAGATATTCATGGGAGAACAGAATTATTGCCTCGTTACCGTTCCGCCGATGGTTTGGAACGGATTCAAAGGCTATGGAGACCAAATGGCCATCGTGGCAAATTGCCCGACCCACGCGCATGATCCCGAAGAAATCGATCGTATGGATCCATTTACTGACAAAATTCCTTACTCATGGGACCTTAAACATGGCTGATGCAAACGCGCTCCTGATAGGAGGCGCGGGTTATTTTGGGTCACGCTTAGCTGAGTCGCTGGCAACAGACCGGTCCGTGACAGTAACTTATCGCTCCCGACCCCCAGCCAGGGCAGCTTGGCTTGCTTCTGGAGTTGTGCAGCCCGTGCAATTCGATTCCGCTCGCGATGGCACGCTGCCGGTGTCAGGATTATTCGATACAATTATCAACCTGGCCATGCCCAGTGCCCAAGAGACCGCAGCCGACCCTGACGGCGCAAAAGAGCGTGCATTGAAGACAATTGATGCGTGTCTTGCATTACTTGAGGCTGGCCAGGCAGAACGCATCATCCACTTTTCGACATTTCATGTCTATGGCGCATCAGGCGCGCCTGATTATTCAGAAGATACGGGCCTAAACCCAATTCACCCGTATGGCGAGACGCACGCTTTGGTCGAAGAAAGAATTGCGGCTCATCGGTGCTGTAGCCAAGTTGTAGTGCTGCGGGCCACAAATATGGTTGGCGCTCCTGCGCATGCAGATCTGGCCGATCAGGCGGGACTTATATTTATGGACCTGTGCCGACAGGCATCTGAGGGGCACATGGAACTGCGCAACGACGGTAAGAGCTTTCGGGATGTTCTGACATTTCCGGCAGCAATTGAGGCTGTTTGCTTAGCCGCAACAACGCCTTCGGCAGGTGGGCAGATCATGAACCTTGCAGCAGGAGAGGCGCTTCGGCTCGACGCTCTCGCACATGCCATTGCGGCAGGAGTGCCTGAACCGATCGACGTTGTTTATGGTGAGGGAAGCGATACATACCGCAAACCGTTCCACGTTTCCGTCAACCGATTACGCAGCATCGGATGGTCGCCTAGAAACGACCTGGCACCAGAGATCAAGCGGACACTGGCTTTTTTTCTCAAGCAGCGCGCTTAAATTCTCCAATCAAGTCTCTGGATACGAGAGTCCCAGCCGCAGGGCCATAACACCAAGAGAAGTGATGGCATGAGGAATGCTGACCTTGTGATGTTATAAAGCAAACCCCAAAGTCTTTCCGCGAGGAAAAAACTTTGGGTACAGTTCAAATACTCACTATAGCGGACTTGTCGCAAAACTTGTTTTCAGACGTCCAGTTATACGAAAGCGAACTCATCTTCAGTGATGCCGAGCTGAACAATCTCGATCCCATTGATCAGTGGATTTTCGAGGACACGCTGGAAGTCGATGTCGATGGTGCCGTCGGACACCTCTCCGATCCATTCGAACACGCCGCCATTGCCCTTGCCCAGGGTGGCCGCAAGATCAAGGTCATCAAGGAAAAGCTGATCCTCGACCAGCACATCGAACTGCCGGACACCCGGGTCATAGTAGCTTTCCCCCATAAAGAGACGGACCGCATAAGTGCCCGAAGCAAGGGAACCACCGCCAAACTCAAGACCCATTTCCGAGCCGCTTGGAGAATCCCAGCGTTCCTGTGTGAACAAGCCCGTTGGAACTGTCGCCGGGTCCACTCCGGAATCCAGAGAAGCAACGTTGCCGGTGTAGATATTCGTGGGCCCACCCACAACAGCCGACGCGTCCGCAACCCAATCTGCTCCTCCATCCACTGCGGCCACATCTGAACTGCCGGCGTTCCAGCGATACAGAACTGTGCCGCCGACCGGCGCATCCAGATCGTTGACGGTGATGTCGAAGGCGGACGTGACATCCGGATTGACCCCGTCAGAGGCGGTGATCGTGGCGGTGTAAACGCCGGTTGGCGCAATATCCGGGGTGGTCCAGCTGAAATCGCCGGTGCCGTCACCATTGTCGGTAAAGCTGTAGCCAGCGACAGGCGTACCACCGGAATCTTCCAGCGCCACGGACAGCGTGACCGCATCGCCATCCGCATCCGTTGCCAACACCTGAACATTCGCCGTCTCAAGCTCATCAACGGCCAGATCAGACACCGCCGTGATCACAGGGGCTTGGTTGGGCGGAGGCGCATCATTGTCGGTGATATCAAGCGTACCCGATACCGTGGTTCCCAACGCAACCCCCGCAGACGGGTTGGAGATTGTGAAAGTCGCTGTTTCGAGGCCTTCGATATCAGCATCATCTGCTACGTTCAGCACGATGCTGGCTGAGTTCGCACCACCCGGAATGGTCACCGAGGACGGGATGGCAGTCGTGAAGTCCGAGGCTGAAATCCCGCTGCCACTCAGACCAAGATCGAGGGTCTGATCGCCAGTCACGGCGAACGAGGTGGTCACCGTGATCGTCACTTGGGTGCCTGCGTCTTCGGACCCGGTCGATGGGGTCACGGACAGGCTGGCAACCGGCGTTGTGCTGCTGCTGTATTCTAGGTAGATTGGGGCCGAAACGGCACCCAGCGGAAGGTCATTGTTGCTGGTATCGATGACACTGGCCACAAATCCAAGCGGAAGCTGATCTTCGCCGACAAAGTTGTAAAGGGCGGCATCCGTGAAATCAAACAGGCTGGTTATGTCCTGATCTGTGCCATCAAGCACGACATCCACAGTCTGGAATTCAACAGCGTTGTTTGCCGGGAAATTGGCAAGCCCAAGCTCCGCAAGCTGCGCATCAAGTTGCGATTTGTACGGTTCGGCAAAGTTGTTGTTGACCGGCTGAATGAAACCCTTGGTCAGAACGATCCGCGCGGTGGCACCAGCAGGCCCATTGACAACGACAGTCGGACCGCTGGCGTCATATGTGCCAATCCCTCCTTCAGAAAGGCCATTTACACTAAGCTGGACGGCGGTGTTCGGAGAGGCCTGATCTGCCAGACCAATTGACCCGCCCTGGGATCCATCACCCTGGAGCTGGCCGGTCGCAGTGGTGCCATCGGCGAATGTAATTGTGAACGAAGACCCGATGAGTTCCGCACCCGACACGCCGCCCACATCCCATGCCGGAGATGAGCCGCCATCAAGCGTGGATTTCTGAGATCCGGCAACGGAGTTCGGGTCCATATCAACCGAGAAGCCCAGTGTCTCTCCGCTCTCGAACCCGCCGTTCACCTGCGGATCAAAGTTGAGCACAATCCCGGAATACCCGTCAGTTCCGCCGGCTCCGATGTAGGAAGCATTTGTCGGTGTCTGGACGCCAGTGTTGCCGTTTGTGTTGATCTGGATCGGCTTCGAGATCGTGTCACCCGCAAGGCCAAACGGATCAAACACGCTGTCGGGGTAAAGCGCGTTTGTGACGTCAATTTCGATGGACGAAATTGTCTTTGATCCAACATTGGTTACAAGAAACGAGTTGTTCCCATAGTTGGAAATCTGGACGTCGGTGACCCCGGCATTGATCGACAGGGTCGCGGCACCGTTATTGGTCTCGTTCGGATCATCCGCAACGGTAACCGCAATGTCCTGAGTGACCGTGTTGGTGCCGTCGAACGCGCTGACGGTCACGTTATAGATGTTGTCGCCACCGGCATCGGCGGGGGCTTCGAAATCCGGAGCATTCACAAAACTGAGCGCCCCGGACGTCGCGTCGATTGCAAAGAGGCTGGCATCCGCGCCACCCACAATGGTGAACTGGATCGCATCATCCTCTGGGTCGGTCGCACTGACTGTACCGACGGCGGTCGTGTTCTCAGTGATGCCAAAGGCCGAAGACGATGTGAAGTTGGGGGCTTGGTTGGGCGGAGGCGCATCATTGTCGGTGATATCAAGCGTACCCGATACCGTGGTTCCCAACGCAACCCCCGCAGACGGGTTGGAGATTGTGAAAGTCGCTGTTTCGAGGCCTTCGATATCAGCATCATCTGCTACGTTCAGCACGATGCTGGCTGAGTTCGCACCACCCGGAATGGTCACCGAGGACGGGATGGCAGTCGTGAAGTCCGAGGCTGAAATCCCGCTGCCACTCAGACCAAGATCGAGGGTCTGATCGCCAGTCACGGCGAACGAGGTGGTCACCGTGATCGTCACTTGGGTGCCTGCGTCTTCGGACCCGGTCGATGGGGTCACGGACAGGCTGGCAACCGGCGTTGTACCGAGCTGAACAATCTCGATCCCATTGATCAGTGGATTTTCGAGGACACGCTGGAAGTCGATGTCGATGGTGCCGTC
>NZ_CANLZK010000020.1:0-55010 GCF_947495585.1 Ruegeria atlantica
GAAGCCGAAGCCGAAGCCGAAGCCGAAGCCGAAGCCGAAGCCGAAGCCGAAGCCGAAGCCGAAGCCGAAGCCGAAGCGGCTGTGGAACTGACCCAGGAAGAGAACTCCACTCCGCCGGAAGAAGCGCATCGGGAAGAGCTGCAGCAGGAAGAAAAACGCAGTGGATTCGTCCCCGCTTTGCTCGGCGGTGTTATCGCGGCGGGAATCGGATTTGCAGCCGGCAGCGCGGGCTTGTTCGGATCTGGCGATACAGATGCGCTTACGACGCTTGAGGCGAAGCTCAACGATCAGTCCACCCGGATCGAGGCACTGACCAAATCCCTGTCCGACACATCTGGCGTCGACGGCAAGATTGCAGCGCTGACTGATCAGGTGACACCGATCACCTCCGACCTGAATACGCTCAAATCCAGTGTCGATGAGCTGGCGGGCAAGATTGATCCTTTGGCCAGCCGCCTAAGTAAAATTGAAAGCGACGCTCTGACCCAAGGCGCGTCCCCCGAAGCGTCGGCAGCCTTTGAGGCCGAACTGAAAAAATTACAGGACTCACTGGCGGCGCAGCGGGCCGAAGTAGAAAAAATGGTGTCGGACGCACAAACGCTTGAGGTGAAAGCCTCGGCAGAGGCTCTGGCAGCGACCAACGCGGCGATCCTGTCGCGCCTGCATGGTCAACTGGATGCTGGTCAGCCTTACGCAGACCTTGTCGCCGAACTGAAGGCAGGCGGCGTTGATGTGCCTGAGGCGCTATCGGGCCCCGCCGATAAGGGTGTGGCAAGCGTATCGACCTTGCGGGCATCGTTCTCGCCAGCTGCGCGAACCGCGTTGGCGGAAGCACGGGATGCGGACAAAGCCACCGGTCTGGTGGCGTTCCTGCAGCGACAGACCGGGGCGCGTTCGGTCACCCCACAAGATGGCGATGGTCCGGATGCGATCCTGTCTCGTGCCGAGTCGGCTCTGTCCAGTGGCGACGTCTCAACGGCCCTGACCGAACTTAAATCCCTGCCCGAAGCGGCGCAGGCAGCTATGACTGATTGGGAGCAGGCAGCCCAGGCGCGGGTTTCCGCAGTGGATGCCGCCTATGCGCTTCAGCCTAGCGTGAACTCGAACTGAAGGACCTGCCATGCTGTGGTCACTGTTTAAGATTCTAGTTTTTGTTGCGATTATCGGTCTTCTGGCCGTGGGTGCGGGTTCCCTCATGGAAACCAGCGGTGGTGTACAGATCACAGCCGGCGGGACGGAGTACACTCTGGGGCCGTTGCAATCGGTCATCGCGCTGGGCGTTCTGGTTTTTGCAGTTTGGCTTTTGTTCAAGCTGCTGACCCTGTTGATCGCCACGCTGAAGTTCCTCAACGGAGACGAAACCGCACTCTCGCGCTATTTCGACCGCAGTCGCGAGCAGCGTGGGTATCAAGCGTTGTCCGATGGTCTGATGGCGCTGGCCTCGGGTGAAGGGCGCGTGGCTTTGAACAAGGCTACCAAGGCAGAGCGGCTTTTGAACAAACCCGAGCTGACCAACCTGCTGGTGGCTCAGGCTGCCGAGATGAACGGTGACACCCAAAAGGCGGCTGACACCTACAAAAAGCTGGTGACGGACAATGCAACCCGCTTTGTCGGTGTGCGCGGTATCATGAAACAGAAACTGGCCGAAGGGGATGACGAAACCGCCCGCAAACTGGCCGAAAAAGCCTTGGCCATGAAGCCGCGCCATCTGGAAACACAGGACATTCTGCTGGGTCTGCAGACCAAGGCGCAGGATTGGGCAGGCGCGCGGTCGACACTGACAGCCAAGTTGAAATCCGGCCACCTGCCGCGCGACGTGTTCAAGCGCCGCGATGCTGTGCTGGCCCTGTCCGAGGCCAAGGGGATTCTGGACGAGAACGCCACGGTCGAGCAGCAAGAGCGCGCGATTGAGGCGAACCGCCTGTCTCCTGATCTGGTGCCGGCGGCCGCAATGGCAGCGCGTGCTTACATCGAAAAAGGCAAACCGCGCAATGCGACCAAAATCGTGAAGAAAGCGTGGGAGGTGCAGCCGCACCCCGACCTCGCCCATGTCTTTGCCGAGATTGCGCCGGATGAAACGCCACGTGAACGGATCAAACGCTTTACTGCGCTGACCCGCATTCACCCTGAGAATATGGAAACCCGTCTGATTTTGGCGGAGCTGAACATCGTGGCCGAAGACTTCCCCGAGGCGCGTCGCGCACTGGGCGATGTGGTCGAAAAGCAGGCGGATGCGCGCGGTTACACGTTGATGGCCGCTATTGAACGGGGCGAGGGGTCCTCGGACGCGGTAGTACAGGGTTGGCTGGCCAAGGCGCTGACTGCACCGCGCGGGCCACAATGGGTCTGCGACAATTGTCATGACATCCAACCCGAGTGGGCTCCGGTCTGTCAGAACTGCAGCAGCTTTGACACCCTCAGCTGGCAAACACCACAAACGCCGGAAATCGCAAGCGCGACGGGTGTCCATATGCTGCCTCTGATCGTTGGTGCGCTGGAAGACAGCAGCGAGCCGGAAGCTGAGGTCGAGGTTGAAGTGGAAGACGTCGAGGAACCGGGTGATCCCGAGATCATCGAATTGGATGTGGAACCAGCCCGCCCCGACGTCGAACCCGTGGTCGAGAAACAGGCCTGACGCGCTATTCCTCAGGCGAGTTCCTGACATAAGTCCAGCGGTACGTCGGAGGTGTGGGGCCTTTGTTGCGGCCACCTTGCTGCATTTGCTCCCACGCATGTGCCAGTATGCCGACTGACCGGGAGAGGCAAAACAAACCACGCGCAAGCGGTGGTTCAAACCCAAGCTCTGCGTAGATGACAGCCGTGGCTCCGTCGATGTTCATCGGGACGGGTTTGCCTTTGCGGCGTGCAAGCTCTGCCTCGATATCCAACGCGATTTTCCGGAAACGTCCGTCACTGGCACCGCGTTCTACTGCCTCACAGACCAGGGCCATCAATCGCGGTGCGCGAGGATCGGTGGGTGTGTGAAACCGGTGGCCGAAACCCGGCAGTATCTTTCCGTGGTCGTTGATCCAGTCGTCAATCGCTGCACCGATCCCGCCCGAATGCGACCCGACAAAGTGATACAGCTCAACCGCTTGCTCACCGGCGCCGCCGTGGATGTCGCCCAGCATGTTCACCGCGCTGGCCATTGCGTTGTTCAAAGGCAAACCGCAAGTTACAGCCATCCGGGCCGTCGCAATAGAAGGTGCCTGTGGTCCATGATCCACGGCGGCAACCAGGGCCGCTTCGAACAGATCTGCCTGTGCGGGTAACGGGCGGTTGCCGCGAACCAGAAACCAGATCATTTCAGCGAAACTGAGGTTGCCGATCAAGTCCTCGATGGGTTCACCGCGCAGGGCGATGCGTCCGGGTTCCATGTCAATGATGGATGTGCTCCACCAGTCGGAAACATCGCTCATATCACACCATCCTTGGCCAGTTCCTTGATCTCATTCGGCGACAAGCCAAGTTCGGACCAGATTGAATCGTTGTCCGCGCCCAATTCCGGCGGTGAGACTTTCGGCATATTTCGCTGCCCGTCCATCACCACAGGGCTGCCTGCCAGCTGCATGTCCTCTCCGTGCACGTGCAGAGATCCAATCAGCCCCCGGTCAGAGAGTTGTTCGTCCGCCAACGCCTCGGGGACTGTCAGCACTTGCCCCGTGGGTACGCCCAAGCCATTCAATTCGCTGACCCACTCGCTCGCGGGGCGCAATTTTAGGGACTTCTCCAGCTCATCCCGCAAAGCGTGGCGGTTTCGTTTGCGATCTTCGCGTGTTGTATAGTCAGGGTCATCCAACAGGTCCTCGCGGCCAAGATGCCGGGCGAGGGCTTGCCATTGTTCATCGCGATTGGCGGCGATATTGATCGGGCTGTCGGATGTGGCGAAGGTACCGGACGGTGCCGAGGTTGTGTTTTCATTGCCATGCGCGCCGGGCATCACACCGCCGACAAGGTAGTTGGACACAACCCATCCCATGGTCGAGATCACGGCCTCGGACATGGCAATATCCAGAAACGCGCCACGGGGATTTGCGTTCAATGCGGCACTCACCGCAAAGGCGGCCGTCAGCCCCCCGACCGTATCAGCCAGCGGATAGCCAACGCGGTAGGGTGCCGTGTCCGCCGCGCCGGTGATCGACATGACCCCGCTGATGCCCTGAACGATCTGGTCATAGGCAGGGTCGTCGCGGCGCGGACCGTCCTGCCCGAACCCGCTTATTGCACAATAGATCAAGGTAGGGTTTTCGGTACGCAGAACGTCATACCCCAGACCCAACCGATCCATCACGCCGGGCCGGAAGTTTTCAACTAGAACATCCGCCGTTTTCACAAGCTGCTTTAGCAGAGCTTTGCCCCGACTGGATTTCATATTCAGCGTGACCGATTTCTTCTGCGCGTTCTGCGCCAGAAAACTGACCCCCATACCAGCTTTGTTCCGGTCAGGATCAGCCCCAAGCACACGCGCCAGATCACCGCTATTGGGGCGTTCGACCTTGATCACCTCGGCCCCCATCAGGGCCAGTTGGTAACAACAATACGGGCCAGCAAGCACGTTTGTCAGATCAAGAATCCGAACACCCCTGAGCGGTTCAGTCCCCATCAGCCACACCAGCGGCCCGTGCCCGTGCACGACGTGCGCGGTAGCTGGGCAGCAGAACCAGCAGGACGGCAATGGCAAGCAGTCCCAGGGTCATCGGACGTTCCCAGATAAAGGCGATGCCATCATAGAGCTGCATCGAGCGCGAAAAGTTATCCTCCATCATGCCGCCAAGGATGAACCCGATCAGCAGGGGTGCCAGCGGATAGTCTGCGAACTTTAAGGCCGTTGCGCATACGCCGAAACCCACCAGGATCAGCAATTCGGTGGCATTGTTCTGCCCGATATAGGCCCCCATCAGTGTGAAGAACAAAATGAACGGGATCAAATAGTTGCGCGGAACGGCCAGCACTTTGGCGATGTAGGGGATCAGTGGCAGGTTCAGGATCAGCAGGACGAGGTTACCGATGAACATCGACATGATCACCGCCCAGAAGATCTGAGGCTCATCCAACATAAGACGTGGGCCCGGGGTGACGTTCAGGGCAATCAAGGCACCCAGCAGGATCGCGGTCGTTCCGGATCCAGGAATACCCAAAGTCAGCAGTGGCACAAACGATCCGGTGCAGGCCGCGTTGTTCGCCGACTCGGGCGCGGCCAGACCTTTGATTGAGCCTTTACCGAATTCCTCCTGCTCATCCTTGGGGGCAATGTTCCGTTCCACCGCGTAACCGAGGAAACTGGCGATTGTCGCTCCCGCGCCGGGCAGGACGCCAATAAAAAAGCCCTGTACCGATTGACGGCCGATGACCGGGGTGATGGCCTTTGCCTCGCCCTTGGTAATGCGCAAATCCTTGATCTTGCCGTCATCCCCTTTCAGGTCCTTGGGTTTAAGCACCAGGAACAACGCTTCGGGTAAGGCGAACATCGCCATTGCCAGGGTGATGAAGCCAAATCCGGATTGCAGGTCCATGATGCCCATTGTGAAACGCGGAAGATTGAACAGCGCCCCCTCTCCGACGGTGGCCATGATCAATCCCATGGTTGTCATGATGATGGCCTTGGCGACTTGCCCCGAACCGGCAAAGGCTGCGATGGCCGAAAGACCCACCACCATCAGTGCGAAGTATTCGGCTGAATGGAACAGCAGAGCGACCGAAGACAGTGCCGGAGCAAAGACCATCAGCAGGATTGCCCCTATCGTGCCGCCTGCGAAACTGGCGATTGCTGCGATGGTCAGGGCTTTGCCCGCCTTGCCCTGCCGGGCCATTGGGTAACCGTCAAAGCTTGAGGCCACGGTGCCCGCGACCCCCGGCGCATTCAGCAGAATGGACGACGTCGAGCCGCCGAAGATCGCGCCATAGTAAACGCCTGCCAACAGGATCAGTGCGGCGGATGGATCGCCCATCGAAATAGCAACCGGGATCATGATTGCAATGATCGACATTGGGCCCAGACCCGGAAGCATGCCGATAAACGTGCCGATCAGACATCCGGCAACGACCATTAGCAGGTTTTGAATTGAGAATGCCGTTTGCAGGCCGATCAGAAGTCCTTCTAGCATGTCAGCCTCCGAACACGCCCGGCAGGGGGCGCATATAAATTCCAAGAACTTCCTGAACCAGATACCAGACGGATCCGGTTGCCACGAACGCGACAGGCAGCATGATGTGCCACTTGCGTTCACCCAGAATGAAAGACCCGAGGATCAGGAAACTGGATGTCGCGATCAGAAAACCGACCGGGCGCAGGCACAGGGCATAGACAACCATGAGCACCAGAAGAGAAATTGCCTGACCCAGGTGATATTCCCCAAGTCTGCGGTAATCGATATCGGCCTCTTTGAATTCGCTCTTTTCAAAGCCAAGCAGGATGATCGAACACGCGACCACGCCCAGAATCGACAGCACCTTTGGAAACGTGCTGGGCCAAATCGGATTTCTCTGCATGAAAGGAGGAAGACTTCCGTCCATCGTGAACCAGGCGGTGTACCC
Source organism: Ruegeria atlantica (assembly GCF_947495585.1). Lineage (GTDB taxonomy): Bacteria > Pseudomonadota > Alphaproteobacteria > Rhodobacterales > Rhodobacteraceae > Ruegeria > Ruegeria atlantica_G. The sequence continues at coordinate 6,535 of NZ_CANLZK010000020.1, forward strand.
ATATGTCAGGCAAACACCCAGTAAAATAAGCGCGATCCAGCGATCCAGCGCCATAACGTCCCCTCCCCTGTATCTTGGTTTTTTTGGGACGGCAGAGCGACCAAACGCTCTGCCGTAGATTGCCTTAGAGGAAGCCCAGCTTCTTCATCAGGTCGCTGATCTGCTGTTCCTGACCTTCCAGAAACGCTTCGAAATCGGCACCCGAGTTGTGGATGTTGACCCAACCGTTACGGGCACGAACCTCTTCCCATTCGGGTGTGTCATACATCTTGGCGATGGCTTGCTGATAGGCAGCCAGCTTGTCCTCGGGCAGGCCGGGGGCAGCAAAGAATCCACGCCAGTTCACGAAAGTGGTGTCGATGCCCTGTTCCTTCATGGTCTGTGCGTCAGGTGCTGCATCGACCCGCTCTTCTGCGGTTACGCCAATGATTTTAACCTCACCCGCGTTGGCCAGATCGACAGCTTCGGAGAAACCGGTCGAAAGTGCGGCGATCTCACCCGACAACAGGGCAGCCATAGCTTTTCCGCCCGCATCATAAGGGATGTATTTTACGCCCAGCGCGTCCTTGCCTGCAGCTTCCATGACCATTGCGGCGACCAGATGGTCCATGCCGCCAGGTACCGAGCCGCCACCAATCGCGGTTGCGCCCGGGTCAGCGTCATAGGCGGCCAGCAGGTCCGCCATCGAGTTGATCGGGCTATCTTTGCCTACAACAATCGCTGCGTAGTCGCCGATTGTGCCCGAGACCAGTGTCAGGTCACGGAAGTTATGCGGGAACACACCGGTCAGCGAGCGGATCACGATGGGGGTCGAGTTGACCATCAGCGTGCCGTGGTTGCTGTCCGCGTTTTCAATCAGGAAGCCGATGGCTTTACCGCCGCCGCCGCCCGACATGTTCTCATAAGATGCTGTGCCGACCAGACCAGCATTGGTCAGGGCCTCGCCAGTTCCGCGGGCGGTACCGTCCCAGCCACCGCCGGCGCCGCCGGGGATCAGAAAGTGGATGCTGTCGACGACTTCTTCGGATGCGGCAGGTCCAACCAGACCAATTGCTGCAACAGCTGCGATCAGGGCCCGACGGCCCAGGTTAAATGTTGTCATTATGTCCTCCCATTTGACAACTGGCCGCTCAGCGGCACAGATTATCCTGCACCTAAACACGCCAACCTGACATCAACCTGTCATGCAAAAAGAAACTGATTTTCGCCCATGAAATTTCTGCTTGTCGAAGACAATCTCGACCTCGCGAACGCGATCAGTTCCCGCATGCAGCTGGATGGTCATGTTGTTGATCACGCAGCAAATTTAGAGGATGCGCGCGCCTTTGTTGCGACCGAAGAATACGACCTTATCCTGCTGGATATCATGTTACCCGATGGGGATGGCCGCGAGTTCCTAAGGCAGCACCGCGCAAGCCGTTTGGACACGCCGGTGATCGTTCTGACCGCGCGCAGTCAGGTTTCGGATCGAATCGGTTCGCTTGATCTGGGGGCAGATGACTACGTCACCAAGCCTTTCGATCATGCGGAACTTGAGGCCCGCTGCCGCGCTGTTCTGCGTCGGAAGTCCGGAAGCTCAAAGTCGACGATTGAAGTTGGCGGAATTATCTTTGATCCGGTTGCTGGTCATTTGACTGTCGATGGTGTCACGCTCTCCCTACGCAATCGCGAGTTGAGAATGATCGAGCTGTTCATAAACGCGCCGGGTCAGGTGTTTTCCAAGCAGAAGCTGGCGGATAGGTTGTTTTCTTATGATGACAACGTGTCGGACAACGCGATTGAGGTCTATGTCGGACGCCTGCGCAAGCATCTTGAAAAATCCGGCATGAAAATCACTACGTTGCGCGGGCTGGGATACAGGTTGGATCATGACGACTAGCCCAACCGTTTCGGGATCACTAAGAAATAGGCTGGTGTTGACGCTGATCGGCGGAGCGGCGGTCCTGGCGATCCTATTGTTCCTGACGGTGCGCAGTTATGCCGCAAAAGTCGCCCAACAGGGACAGGACGATATATTGGGGGCGTCCGTCTCGTCGATCCTTGATGCCGCAGCGCTTAGGGATGGTCAGCTTGAGGTGGACATCCCCTATGCCGCGTTTTCCATGCTCAGCACGCCGTCGGATGACCGGGTGTTCTATGCCATTTATCAGGATGGAGAATTCCTGTCCGGCTACGATGATCTGAGCCTCGCAGATGGCCCGATTGAAGGCAGATGGGCCTTTCAAACCGGTCAGGTCCGCGGCGAGCGTGTCCGTCAGGTCAGCGCCAGCCGAACGCTGGTCGGATTGGGCCGCCAGACCGAAATTGAGGTCGCGTTGGGGCAAACGCAGGACGCGTTATCCGACACGCTGGATCAGATTTCACGTAACGCAGCGTATTTGGGGATCGGGTTCTTTCTGCTGACCGCCGCGCTATCATTCTGGGTGACATCATCAACGATCGGCCAGTTGAACAAACTGACGACCTCGGTCACACGCAGAGGTCCGCAGGATCTAAGCCCGTTCAAGAAACCCGTGCCAAAAGAGATGGCACCGCTGGTGACGTCGCTGAATTCGCTCATGGGTCGTCTGGACCAATCGCTTAGCCAATCCGAGGACTTTATCGCCGAAGCCGCGCACCGGGTGCGAACACCTTTGGCGACGGTCAGGTCTTATGCCGAGGCAACACTTCACCGCGTGGAACGGGAAGACAACCGCGAGGCCTTGAAGGCCATGGTACGTGCCATCGACGAAAGCTCGCGCGCGGCAGGGCAGTTGCTGGATCACGCGATGATCACCTTCCGAGCGGATCATCTGGAACGAGAAGAGATTGATCTGGTCGTTCTGATCCGCGATCTGGTGCAGCGCCTGATCCCGATTGCCGAAATGAAGGAGCTGACGCTTTCATTGTCGGGTGAGCCCTCGGTTCCTTACTCGGGCGACTCGATCCTGATCCAAAATGCTGTGCGAAATATGGTCGATAACGCGATGAAATACGCACCATCTGACAGCGCTGTTGAGATCACGATCATCGCGCATCCCGAACCCCAGATCCAGGTGCGCGACTCGGGTCCCGGCTTTCCGCCCGATGAAATCGATACGCTGACGCGCCGGTTCGAACGGGGACAGAACGCGGTTGGGACCATCGGGTCCGGTCTGGGGTTGACGATCGCGCAGGATGTGGCAACGGCGCATGGGGGCGCGTTGATCCTAAAGAACCGGTCAAAGGGGGGCGCATGCGTTATCTTATCGCTTTAGTATTGTTGGCTGTTCCCTGCCTCGGGTGGGCCGACGACTGGGAAGACCGCCTGATCTTTAATGAAAGCGCCGAAGGTCCGCGCCTTCGTGTGATTTCCAGTACCGATACTGTCTTATTCGCGCCGGTGATCGAGGGGTTTGTTGCGGAGAATCCCCGGATTAGTGTCGAATACCTCGTTTCCGGTACCGCCGACATCAACCGTCGTGTCCGCGCAACGCCCGATGCCTTCGACGTGATCATTTCCAGCGCGATGGACCTGCAGTTGAAACTGGCAAATGACGGCTTTGCCCTGCCAATCGACGATGTCCCTGTACCACACTGGGCACAATGGCATCACAGCCTTTTTGCGTTCACTTCGGAACCCGCGACAATCGTGATCAACCGAACCGCGTTTGAAGGACAGCCCATCCCCCAGACACGGCAAAGCCTGATCGAGGCCTTGCGCAAACGACCGGAAGAATTTCGGGGCAAGGTCGGTACCTATGACGTGCGCCAGTCTGGTCTGGGATATCTGTTTGCAACCCAGGATGCGCGCGCGTCTGAGACGTATTGGCGCTTGATGGAGGTTATGGGCGGCCTGGATGTGCGGCTCTATTGCTGCTCGGGCGAAATGATCAATGACCTAGCGGATGGCTCGATCCTGGTTGCTTACAATGTTCTAGGCAGTTACGCCGCCGTCCGAGCCGAGGGCAAAGACGCCCTTGAGGTCGTGTTACCGTCTGATTTTCAAACAATTATGATGCGTACGGCAATGGTGTCGAAAGCCACGCCAGAACCCAAAGCAGCCGAGTTGCTGCTACGCTACCTCGTAACTGAGCGACCAGCTGTAGCCGAAGAGGCCAGCCCGCTTCCTCTTTTGCAGCAGAGTGATGGTTCAGACGGGCGCGAGACAATCGGTCTTGATCCTGCGTTACTGACCTTTCTTGACGGGTTGAAACGAACAAAGTTCCTTTCCGCATGGGAAGACGCCGTTATTCAGTAATATGACCGTCACCTATGCCCGGCGGGTCGGTAAAAACCGAAACCAGCGCCGATGCTGTTGGAATTCCTTTTCAACATCAATTGTCGCAATCAATTCCGTTTGCTAACGTCACCCACGCGTCGGGGAGGGCGTGTAAATCCAAATGTTGGACTATTCTCATAACGCTTGGCTTGTGGCGGCGTCTCTGGCTGTTGCGATGATGGCTGGATTCACAGGGCTTTATCTGACGCATGGGGCCTCAAAACTGGACGATCAGAAACGCAAACTGGTCGTGGCGTTGGCTGCGATCATTCTGGGTGGTGGCATCTGGTCGATGCATTTCGTGGCTATGCTGGGCCTGCAACTGCCGATCCTGTTTTACTACGATGCTTTGATCACCCTGATCTCAGCGCTGGTCGCGATCCTGATGGTTGGCCTTGCGCTGCTGATCCTGCATTTCCGTCCCCGCACGATGGGAACGATTGTCGGTGCGGGCGTGATCGTGGGTCTGGGGATTGTTGTTATGCACTACGTCGGCATGGCCGGGATGGAGCTGTGTCGCCCCGTTTACAATCTTTGGGACGTGGTGATTTCGACCCTGGCCTCGGTCGTTTTGTCGGTGCTGGCAATCTGGGTTGCCTATGACAACCGAACGCAGCGCAACATTCTGCTGGGAACGGTGTGTTTCGGGTTGGCGGTCTTCACCATGCATTTCGTCGCCACCGGCCTGACTGATTTTGTCGCAAGCGATACCGCCGGTCGCGCCGGACCTGCGCTAAACAATCAGGTGCTGGCGATGGGGGTCACGGTTTCCGTGTTCCTGATCTGTGGTGCATTCCTGCTAACGGGCATCACCTTCATCGAACCTGCGGCAGCAGAGGTATCGCCCAGCGCGTCGGAACCTGCCCGGGAGCCAGAGCCCACATTGCGGGCCGGGGTTCCATTTGAGCGGGAAGGACAAACCTTTTTCGCCCAGCCTTCCAATATCGCAGCCATCCGGGCTGAAGGGCATTACACCGTTCTCTATATCAACGCCGAGAAACTGTTTTGCCCGTGGTCCATTACCGAAGCTGAATCGCGCTTGGCGCCTGACGGGTTTTTGCGGGCTCATCGCAGTTATCTGGTGAATCCCAAACAGGTCTCGCGGTTCGAGAGGCACAAGGACAACGGCACCTGCTATTTCGATAGTGTCGATGCGCTAGCCAAGGTGCCGGTCAGCCGATCCCGCCTGACGGACATTCGCGAGGCGCTGGGCCTTTGATCGCAGCTCGTGCAGCGCATTCGCATTTCGTGAAATAAGCTGCGCTCTCCGTTTCCACTGGCTGGAACGGATGGCTTCAGCGTTCTTTCCTTACCGCAGGTCCCCCAAGGCATACCGCTTGGACCCAGGGAGGAAAAACATGATACCAGCCGGTTTTGAGTATCACCGGCCAGGCGATATCGCCTCGGCCATTGGCATTTTGCAGGAACACGGAGATGAGGCACGCGTGATCGCGGGCGGGCACAGCTTGATCCCGATGATGAAGCTGCGCATGGCCGAAATGGGCCATCTAGTCGATCTGCAAGCGATCGAGGAGCTCAAAGGCATCGAGATTGGTGCCGACACGGTTTCGCTTGGCGCAATGGTGACCCAGCATGAGCTGATCACTCATGACGGCTTGGCCACAGCCATTCCGTTGATCCGAGAGGCCGCGCTGCAGATTGCGGATCCTCAGGTGCGATATGTGGGAACTGTTGGTGGGAACGTCGCCAATGGTGATCCGGGCAATGATATGCCGGGGTTGATGCAATGCCTGAACGCGACGTTCGAACTGTCTGGCCCCGATGGCCGCCGCAGTGTCGCCGCGCGTGAGTTTTATGAGGCCGCTTACTTCACTGCGCGTGACGATGAAGAAATTTTGACCCGGATTTCGATCCCGGTGCCGGGCGCGGGTGTGGGTCAGGCCTATGAAAAGCAGAAACGCAAGATCGGCGATTACGCAACGGCCGCAGCTGCGGTGATGGTCGGCAATGGTCAGGCCTCGGTCGCGATGACCAATCTGGCGGACACACCCGTCTGGTCTGAAAGCGCAAGCAATGCGCTGGCGGATGGGGATGTCAGCGGTTGTGTCGCCGCGATGCTCGAAGCCATCGACCCGGTGGCCGACAATCGTGGCCCCGTCGAATTCAAGAAACACGTGGCCGCTGTGATGCTGCGCCGCGCCATCGAACGCGCGCAAAGCCGCGCGGGTTGAGGGGAGGAACAACGATGTCAAAAATGCACGTAAAACTCACAGTGAACGGCAAGCAGGTCGAAGGCCTGGCCGAGCCGCGCACGCTGTTGATCCATTTCCTGCGGGAAGATCTGAAAATCACAGGCCCGCATATCGGATGCGAAACCAGCCATTGCGGGGCCTGTACCGTGGATATCGACGGCAAGTCCGTGAAATCCTGCACGACCTTTGTGGCCCAAGTGAACGGGGCCGATATCACTACTGTCGAAGGGCTGACCAATGACGACGGCAGCCTCGGCGTTCTGCAAGAGATGTTCCGCGAACATCACGGGCTGCAATGCGGTTTCTGCACGCCGGGCATGATCACCCGCGCGCATCGTCTGCTGCAAGAAAACCCGAACCCGACCGAGGAAGACATCCGCTTTGGCATGTCCGGCAACCTGTGCCGCTGCACCGGATATCAGAACATCGTCAAGGCGATCGCGGCATCTGCCGACATGCTGAACGCTCAGAAGGAGGCTGCGGAATGAACGACCAGACTCTGACTCCCGAAGAACGCGTCGCCAATCTCAAAGGGATGGGCAGTTCGCGCAAACGCGTCGAAGATGTGCGCTTTACCCAGGGCAAGGGCAATTATGTCGATGACATCAAGATGGACGGGATGCTGTTTGGCGCCTTTGTCCGCTCTCCCTATGCCCATGCCCGCGTCGTCAGTGTGAACAAAGAGGCGGCGCTGGCGATACCTGGCGTTGTTGCGGTTCTGACCGCCGAAGACCTTGCGCCATTGGGATTGCATTGGATGCCGACGTTGGCGGGCGACAAGCAAATGGTGCTGGCCGATGGCAAGGTTCTGTTCCAGGGCCAGGAAGTTGCCTATGTCGTCGCTGAAAACCGCTATATCGCGGCGGATGCGGCCGAGCTGGTCGAAGTTGACTATGAAGAGCTGCCCGTTCTGACCGACCCGTTCGAGGCGCTGAAATCGGATGTCGTTCTGCGCGAAGACCTAGCAGGTCAGACCGAAGGCGCACATGGGCCGCGAAAGCATCACAATCATATCTTCACGTGGGAACAGGGAGACAAGGACGCGACCGAAGCGGTTCTGGGTGAGGCCGATGTCGTGGCCGAAGAGATGGTCTATTACCACCGCACGCATCCTTGCCCGTTGGAGACCTGCGGCTGTGTCGCGTCGATGGATAAGGTGACCGGCAAGCTGACGCTCTATGGCACGTTCCAGGCCCCGCACGCGATCCGTACCGTGGTATCGCTGATCTCGGGTCTGGCCGAGCACAATATCCGGGTAATCAGCCCCGATATCGGTGGTGGCTTTGGCAATAAGGTTGGCGCCTATGCGGGCTATGTCTGCTCGGTTGTCGCCTCGATTGTCACCGGCCAGCCAGTGAAATGGGTCGAGAACCGGATGGAAAACCTGATGTCCACCGCCTTTGCTCGTGATTACTGGATGCAGGGCAAGATCGCGGCGACCAAGGATGGCAAGATCACTGGTCTCTGGTGCCACACCACAGCGGATCATGGTGGATTTGACGCCTGTGCCGACCCCACCAAGTTTCCGGCCGGGTTCATGAACATCTGCACCGGGTCGTATGACATCCCCACCGCTTATCTGGCTGTGGATGGGGTTTACACCAACAAGGCACCGGGCGGTGTGGCCTATCGGTGTTCCTTCCGGGTGACCGAGGCTGCTTATTTCATCGAACGTATGATCGAGGTTCTGGCCATCAAGCTGAACATGGACGCGGCCGAACTGCGTCGGATCAACTTTATCCGCAAAGACCAGTTCCCGTATCAGTCCGCGCTGGGCTGGGAATATGACTCGGGCGATTATCACACTGCGTGGGATAAGGCCCTGAAGGCCGTGGACTATGAAGGTCTGCGGGCGGAACAGGCTCAGCGGATAGAGGACTTCAAAGCCGGAAAGACTCGCAAACTGCTGGGCATCGGCCTGACGCATTTCACAGAAATCGTCGGCGCCGGACCGGTCAAGAACTGCGATATCCTCGGGCTGGGCATGTTCGACTCGTGCGAAATCCGGATTCACCCGACGGGTTCCGCCATCGCGCGGCTGGGGACAATCAGCCAGGGTCAGGGCCACGCAACGACCTTTGCACAGATCATAGCCAGTGAGATTGGGCTGCCCGCCGACGATATCACGTTGGAGGAGGGAGACACTGACACCGCGCCCTATGGGCTTGGCACCTATGGGTCTCGTTCGACGCCGGTTGCCGGGGCTGCGACAGCTATGGCCGCGCGAAAAATCCGCGCCAAGGCGCAGATGATCGCGGCCTATCTGCTCGAGGTCCATGACAATGATGTCGAATGGGATGTCGATCGGTTCGCCGTCAAAGGCGCGCCTGAGCGGTTCAAGACCATGAAAGAGATCGCTTTTGCGGCCTACAATCAGGCGATTCCGGGGCTGGAACCCGGTCTGGAGGCCGTCAGCTACTATGACCCGCCAAATATGACTTACCCGTTCGGGGCCTATATCTGTGTCATGGAGATCGATGTGGATACCGGTGAATGGGACGTCCGGCAGTTCTATGCGCTGGATGATTGCGGCACCCGGATTAACCCGATGATCATCGAAGGGCAGGTCCATGGCGGCGTGACCGAAGCGTTGGCCATCGCGATGGGGCAGGAAATCGCCTATGACGAGATGGGCAACGTCAAGACCGCGACGCTGATGGACTTCTTCCTGCCTACGGCATGGGAGACGCCGAACTACACCACCGATCACACGGTCACGCCATCTCCGCACCACCCGATCGGTGCCAAGGGCGTGGGCGAGAGTCCGAATGTCGGCGGCGTGCCTGCGTTCTCGAACGCGGTGCATGATGCGTTCCGGCCCTTTGGGTTGGTGCAAAGCCATATGCCGCATGATCATTGGCGGATCTGGAAGATCGCCAACGGGTTGGGGATGCACGGGTAAACGGTTTCGAACCGGCTGTTGCCGGCCCGCCCGAACGGAGGGGGTAGAACCCCCTCCGAACCTCCCCCGGGATATTTTTGGTCAGATGAAGATTGGATCCTGGTTTTGACTTTGAGTGATGTTCAGAACGGATTGGCCGCGCAGGGCTATGTTTCCGATGACCGGTTGGCGATGGCGCTGCATTTGGCACAGCAACTTGGGCGGCCATTGTTGTTGGAAGGTCCTGCTGGCGTTGGAAAGACCGAAGTGGCAAAGGCCCTGGCCGCGTGGCAGGACGCCCGGCTGATCCGGCTGCAATGTTATGAAGGGCTCGATGCCAGTCATGCCATTTATGAATGGAACTATCAGCGTCAGCTTCTGGCGATCCGAGCGAGCGAGGCACAGGGTGGAACGAGCGAAGCACAGCTTTTCTCAGATGAATATCTGCTAAAACGACCTTTGTTGGAGGCAATTTCACAAGATGCCCCTCCGGTTCTGCTAATTGATGAAATTGACCGGGCCGACGAAGAATTCGAAGCGTATCTGTTGGAAATCCTCTCGGATTTTCAAATCACAATTCCCGAACTGGGTACAATCCCGGCGCGTTCAAAGCCCATCGTTATTTTGACGGCGAATGGCACGCGGGACTTGTCCGATGCATTGCGCCGCCGGTGTCTGTACAGTTTCCTCGACTACCCATCGCGTGAAACCGAAATGGCGATCCTGAAAGCCCGCATGCCTCAAGTTGAAGGGCAGTTGGCGCGCCAGATTGTTGGCGTTGTGCAGGCTTTGCGCAAAGAAGACTTGGAGAAGAATCCGGGCATTGCCGAGATGCTGGACTGGGCGGCAGCCCTTTCAGGATTGGGTGTCAACGACATGGCGCAGTCCCGCGAAGAGGTTCAGGCGACTCTTGTCTGTCTTCTGAAAACCGCAGCCGATTATGACGCGGCCCCGCCTGAAGTGATGGATCGCCTGATTGGAAAGGTGGCGTGATGCAGGTCACCCGGTTCCCTTCTCGTGCCTCTGGTCTGGCGGATCGCATGTCTGGCTTCATTGCACATTTGCGGATGAACGGGATGCGCGTCGGACCGGCTGAGACCGGGGATGCATTGGCGGTGCTGGCGGAAGTAGAGGCGACGGATTTGCCGCAGGCCAGACAGGCGCTGTGTGTCTTGTTGGCGGGTGACGCAGAGGACTGGCGACGGTTTGATGATCTTTTCGATGCATATTGGCTAAATGCAGGGAAACAACGGACCGGAGTGGCGCAAACCGCGCATGTTCGGGTGCAATCCGCCAAGCCGATGATCTGGCAGCAAGAAAGCCATGACATTCAGGAGTCCAGTTCCGATTCGGATCAGGACGCAACCCCTGATGCCGGCGACGGGGAGGCCGTGGGGAGAGACGGTAAGCTGATTGCGACCCGAACGGCCAACCTGTCGCGTCGGGATTTGCGTGAACTGATGGATGAAGACGCACTGAAGCAGGCCGAACAAGCGGCGACAGCGCTGGCGCGCGCCATCCGCGACCGCCGCTCGCGCCGGCGGAAAAAAGCGCTAAAGGGGCCTGCTCTGGACATGCGCCGAATACAGCGCGCTAGCCTTGCACGGGGCGGTGAGCCGATGGAACTGTATCGTCGCGCCCGCCCACCGCGTCCGATGCGGATCGTTGCACTGTGCGATGTAAGCGGATCAATGACTGTATACTCGCGCGTCTTTCTGGCTTTCCTGAAAGGCTTGATTGGCACAGGAACCGAAGCGGACGCATATTTGTTCCATACGCGCTTGATGCGCGTCACGGATGCGTTGCGCGACCACGATTCACTGCGCGCAGCAGGGCGGTTGTCGCTGATGGCCGAAGGGTTTGGCGGGGGCACGGATATCTCGGGCAGTCTTGAGCATTTTCTGAATGGGTATGGCGCGCGCGCACTGAACGGTCGGACCATCGTACTGATCCTGTCTGACGGGTATTGCAGCTCGGACCCGCAAGCGCTGGGCGTTGTATTGGCCCGGATTCGACGCAAGGCCCGGCGGATCGTCTGGCTGAACCCGCTGAAGGGCTGGCACGAATACCAGCCCATTGCCGCCGCAATGCAGGCAGCTGAGCCGTATCTGGACGCGCACCTGCCCGCAAATACGCTTGAGGCGCTGGCGGCGCTGGAACCGCAATTCCGTAAGCTGTGAAAGGAGCCCACATGGCAAGCTTCGACATATTCGACACGATTGAGCAGCTGCGCAAAACTGATGAAGCCTTTTGCGTGGCCACGGTGTTGCGGACTGCGGATGCAACTTCGGCGAAAGCCGGGGGCAAGGCTGCGATTACAAAAGATGGACGGATCCTGGGCCATTTGGGCGGGGGCTGCGTTCAACGTGCGGTTCGATCCTCGGCCCAGCAGGCGTTGGCCAGTGGTTCGCCGCAAATGATCCGGGTCAAACCTTCGGAAAAGGTGGTGAACATGGCCGATCCTGATGGCATTCAGACGTTCAAAAGCGGTTGCCCGTCCGGCGGCACTGTCGATCTGCTTGTCGAGCCGTATCAGCACGCACCGCGATTGGTGATTTTTGGCGAGTCGCTGATTGCAGAGGCACTGGCAGTCCATGGGGCACTGGCTGGGTTTCGCGTGTGTCTCAGTGACGCGTCAGAGACAGAAGGTGACTTTCAACGGTTCACTCTGGATTCCGTCCAAAACCTAGGGGTTGAGCCGCGGGACTTCGTTGTCGTGGCTTCGCAAGGACAGGGCGATGCCGCCGCCCTGGCCGCCGCTCTGCAAACGGACGCCAAGCGGGTGTCGATGGTGGCCAGCCATCGCAAGGCCGAAACGCTGGTGGCCAAGCTGATATCGCAAGGTTTGGACCCGATACGAGCTGCGCGGCTGAAGTCACCGGCAGGTCTGAACATCCACGCGATCGACCCGCATGAGATCGCCGTGTCGATCCTGGCTGAAATTGTGCTTTGGCGAAACAGTGACAAATCCAAAACAGAGTCCCATGATGAGAAACGTGCTTAAACGCCTGAGGTCCCTGTGGCCCGCGCGTCCCGAACAAACTCCGGAAGAGGCGACAGAGACCGCGCTTCTGGTATATCCAAGATGCTGTTGAACAAAGGAAAGTTGAATGGAACTGAGTGACGAAGTCCGCATCTCTGCGCCGCGGGATGTGGTATACAAGGCTCTGAATAATCCCGAAATCCTGCAGGAATGCATCCCAGGGTGCGAAGAGCTGATCCAAAATTCACCCGAAGATCTGGAAGCCAAGGTGGTCTTGAAGATCGGCCCCGTCAAAGCCCGGTTTGCGGGCGCTGTGACGCTGGACACTGCCAATGCACCGGACGAGTTTTCCTTGACCGGGGAAGGCAAGGGCGGTGCCGCCGGATTTGCCAAGGGTGGTGCAGACGTGACGCTGACTGAAGATGGGGACGAAACCGTTCTGGCTTATACAGCCAAGGTCGAGGTTGGTGGAAAAATCGCCCAGCTGGGCAGCCGCCTAATCGCTGGTACGGCGAAAAAGCTGTCGGGCAAATTTTTTACCCGGTTTGGCGAAGTTGTTTCAGAACAATCCGTCACTTAAGGCGCGTGACAGGGCCGGTGAATGGACCGGCCCGCGTCAGATCACATCCCACGGAAACTCAATTCCGGTAAGAGAATATCAGTGGTTTGATTTTAAGGAGATTTGGTGCCCAGGAGAGGACTCGAACCTCCACGTCCATACGGACACTAGCACCTGAAGCTAGCGCGTCTACCAATTCCGCCACCTGGGCAGGTGTCGTGGAGGGGCGTTTAAGCCCACTGGCTGGAAGGGTCAACCAGATTCGGGAAGATTTTTGAAAGTTTTTTCCTCGCTTCCAAATTCAGCTTGAATTGGTTGGTCTTTTCACTGACGCGCGGCGTTATTGCGCCTTGTTTGACAAGCCTCAGAGCGCTAGATCGAAAGAGGACCCACAAGCAGGAGCCCTCTCATGTCTAAAATGGTCACGATTTATGGCGGATCGGGATTTGTCGGCCGGTATATTACGCGGCGCATGGCAAATGAAGGGTGGCGTGTCCGGGTGGCGGTTCGGCGTCCGAATGAGGCGATGTTCGTCAGACCCTACGGTGTCGTTGGCCAGGTCGAACCCATTTTGTGCAATGTCCGTGATGATGCCTCGGTCGCGGCTGCGATGCACGGGGCAGACGCGGTGGTGAATTGCGTCGGTGTTCTGAACGAACTTGGGAAGAACGCTTTTGACGCCGTGCAGGCCGATGGGGCCGAGCGGATCGCGCGTTTGGCGGCCGAACAGGGCATTTCCCGGATGGTTCATATCTCAGCCATCGGAGCGGACGCCGGGTCCGACAGCGAATATTCGCGAACCAAGGCGCATGGTGAGGCCGGTGTGCTGACCCATATGCCAGATGCAATTATTCTGCGGCCGTCTGTGATTTTCGGAACCGAAGATCAGTTCTTTAATCGTTTTGCCGGGATGACCCGGATGGGACCTTTCCTGCCGCTGGTCGGAGCCGAAACCAAGTTCCAGCCGGTCTATGTGGATGATGTGGCCAAGGCCGCTGTTCAGGGCGTCCTGGGCCAAGCTGAAGCCGGTGTGTATGAGCTGGGCGGACCCGAGGTGAAAACCTTCCGCGCACTGATGCAGCAGATGCTTGATGTGATCCACCGACGCCGAGTGATCATCGGAATGCCCTTCTTTGTGGCCCGCATAATGGCGGGCGTGTTGGACATCTTGAAGTTCGTCAGCTTCCAACTGTTCCCGAACCACATCCTGACGCGCGATCAGCTGAAGAACCTCCGCCGCGACAATGTTGTGTCCGAAGGGGCCAAGGGGTTCGCGGATCTTGGGATTGAGCCAGCCACACTGGAATCGGTGCTGCCAGATTACCTTTGGAAGTTTCGCCCATCGGGTCAGTACGACGACATTCAGAACTCGGCCAACAATCTGCGGACCTGATCAGCTATAGGCGATTACAAGCAGGATGGCGCCCAGGATCACGCGGTAGATGACATAAGGTGTAAAGCTGACACTACGCAACAGGCGCATCATCAGGGCCAGGGCCAGCAGAGCTGAAATAAAAGCAAAGAATGCCGCGATTGCCCCATCTCGGGCCAATTGGGCGTCTGCTTCGCGGATCACGTCTACCGACAACAAAACGCCTGAGGCAATAATGGTCGGGATCGACATCAACATCGCGATCCGCGCGCCATCCTCTCGCGTATAGCCCAGTTGGCGCGCGCCGGTGATCGTAATGCCTGATCGGGATGTTCCGGGTATCAGGGCGAGAACCTGCCACAGCCCCATGATCAACGCATCGCGCAGACCCCATTCGCTTGCTTCTTTGGTCTGCGGCCCTTTTTGATCGGCCCAATACAGGACAAGGCCAAAAACCAGCATGGTCCAGCCAATGACCGCCATTGACCGGAAGGCCTCGATCAGGCCGGTTTTGAACAGGATAGCCCCGACAATCACGGTGGGAATTGTGGCGATGATCAGACCCATGGCCAGTTGCGCCTGTGGTGTGTCGGCCCGTCCGGTCAACGCCCGCGGCAGCCCGGAGACGGCCTGTTTCACATCGGACCAGAAATACAGAATCACAGCGCCTAAAGTGCCCACATGCACGGCCACGTCGATGGCCAGGCCTTGATCGTCCAACCCGGTCAGGCTGGGTAGCAGTATCAAATGACCAGATGAAGAGATCGGCAAAAACTCAGTGATACCCTGAATAATCGCCGCGAGAATCAATTGAAAAAGACCCATCTGCCCTGCCGTGTTGTGGTCACGTCCTTGTTTGCTCAATGGGTATAAGTGCGCTGTCGAAAAGGAAAGCATGCATATAGGTCCGAAACGGAACTAAAAATCATGTTAAATTTCAAACCGCCATCAAAATCCCCGCCAAAATTCCAAATTAGGTCAGTACAGTTGACTTTTCATCCGTTCTCGCATCTCTTAAAGAGACGTGACCAAGCCAATTCATGGAGTTTGACCCGTGGCCAAGCAACCGATGCTGAAATTTGTGCAGATCGACCGCGTCATGCCCGAAAAGCGTGCTGCCGATGACCGAAGAGAAGATTTTGATGAAATCTACGCCGAATTTGCAGCAGAAAAAGCCAAGGAGCAAGCCAGCCGATGCAGTCAGTGCGGCGTTCCATACTGTCAGTCGCATTGCCCGCTGCACAACAATATCCCTGACTGGCTGCATCTGACCGCGACAGGACGTCTGGAAGAGGCCTATCAAACCAGTCAGGCCACCAACACATTCCCCGAGATTTGTGGCCGAATCTGCCCGCAGGATCGCCTGTGCGAGGGCAACTGCGTGATCGAGCAATCGGGCCACGGCACGGTCACTATTGGAACGATTGAGAAGTACATTACCGACACCGCCTGGGACAAAGGCTGGGTGAAACCCACCGCTCCGTGTGCCGAGCGCAGCGAAAGCGTTGGCATCATCGGTGGCGGCCCCGGCGGCCTGGCTGCGGCGGACATGCTGCGTCGGACGGGCATTCAGGTCACCGTCTATGATCGTTATGATCGCGCAGGTGGTCTGCTGATGTACGGTATTCCCGGCTTTAAGCTGGAAAAAGACATCGTTCAGCGTCGAAATGACCTGCTGGCCGATGGCGGGGTCGAGTTTGTGCTGAACTGCGATGTGGACGCCGCCAAGTTCGAAGAAATTCGCTCCAAGCATGATGCGGTGATCATTGCGACAGGCGTGTACAAATCGCGCGATCTGTCCATGCCCGGCAGCGGTCTGGCTGGAATCGAAAAAGCCATCGATTTCCTGACTGCCTCGAATCGCAAAAGTTTTGGTGATGACGTCGAAGATTTCGACAATGGCCGCTTGAATGCCGAAGGCAAGAAGGTGGTCGTTATTGGTGGCGGTGATACCGCTATGGATTGCGTGCGGACCTCGATCCGGCAAGGCGCCACGTCGGTCAAATGCCTCTACCGCCGTGACCGGGCGAACATGCCGGGGTCGCAGCGCGAAACCCAAAATGCCGAGGAAGAGGGCGTGGTGTTTGAATGGCTGAGTGCGCCCAAAGGCTTTACCGGCGACGACACCGTTGCAGGCGTGATGGTGCAGAAGATGCGTCTGGGTCAGCCCGATGCGACCGGCCGTCAAGCGCCAGAAGTGATCGAAGGCGCGGATTATGTCGAAGATGCCGATCTGGTGATTAAGGCGCTGGGCTTTGAGCCTGAAGACCTGCCCACCCTGTTCGGCCAGCCCGACTTGCCCGTCACCCGTTGGGGCACCGTCAAGGCCGCGTTCGAGACCGGCGCGACCGAGATGGACGGAGTCTATGCCATTGGTGACATCGTGCGCGGTGCGTCTCTGGTGGTATGGGCCATTCGTGACGGTCGTGACTGCGCTGATGCGATTATTGATCGCTTCAATGCCAAGGCTGCCATCGCAGCCGAATAACCCTAGCCCAGCGACAGGAGGGTCTGATGCCCGAATTGCAAGGTCAATGCATGTGCGGCGCGGTCACGGTGACCGCAACCCCGGCGCGGGAATCGCTGGGTGCCTGCCATTGTGATCAATGCCGTCGCTGGACCAGTTCAATGCTGGTGACATTCGCGGCCGAGCCCGGCTATGCCGCCTTGGGACCAGTCAAGACCTACACCTCGTCGGATTGGGCCGAACGGGCATTTTGCTCGGACTGTGGCTCGGCGCTGTGGTACCGGATCACTTTGCCGGGCGAGATGCACGGTCAAACCCAAATGGCTGCCGGGCTTTTCGACGACACCGGCAACCCGCTGAAAATTGAACTTTACATAGATAAAAAGCCCGAGGGCTACGCGTTCGCAGGAGAGCGCCGGCAGATGACCAAAGCCGAGGTCGAAGCCATGTATGCCCTGCCGGAAGAAGGAGACAGCCAATGACCAAATATAATGCCGATTGGGTGCGGGCCGAAGAAGCCAAGCGCAAATGGATGGCCGAAAATGGTCTTTATTCCGAGGATGAAGAGCATTCTTCATGCGGCGTAGGTCTTGTGGTTTCGATTGACGGCAAAGCGTCGCGTAAGGTGGTGGATGCCGGGATCGACGCGCTCAAGGCAATCTGGCACCGCGGCGCGGTGGACGCAGACGGCAAAACGGGTGATGGCGCGGGTATCCACGTGCAGATCCCGGTTCCGTTTTTTTATGACCAGATCCGCCGCACCGGGCATGAGCCGCGACTGGATCAACTGATTGCAGTTGGTCAGGTCTTTTTGCCACGCACCGATTTCGGTGCGCAGGAACAATGCCGGACTATTGTGGAAACCGAAGTTCTACGCATGGGCTATTACATTTATGGTTGGCGTCATGTGCCGGTCGATGTGACCTGCTTGGGTGAAAAAGCCAACGCCACCCGCCCTGAGATCGAGCAGATCCTGATCTCGAACTCAAAAGGTGTGGATGAAGACACGTTTGAGCGTGAGCTTTATGTGATCCGTCGCCGCATCGAAAAGGCGGCACTGGCCGCCGGGATTTCAGATCTGTATCTGGCCTCGCTCAGCTGCCGGTCGATCATCTATAAGGGCATGATGCTGGCCGAGCAGGTCGCGGTGTTCTACCCCGATTTGATGGACGCGCGCTTTGAAAGTGCCTTTGCCATCTACCACCAGCGATATTCGACCAATACGTTCCCGCAGTGGTGGCTGGCACAGCCTTTCCGCATGCTGGCCCATAACGGCGAGATCAACACGCTGAAGGGTAACATCAACTGGATGAAAAGCCATGAGATCCGCATGGCGAGCGGCACCTTTGGTGACTATGCCGAGGACATCAAGCCGATCATCGCAGGTGGTTCGTCGGATTCGGCGGCTCTGGACTCGGTATTCGAAGTTCTTGTGCGTGCGGGTCGTTCGGCACCAATGGCGAAAACCATGCTGGTGCCGGAAAGCTGGTCCAAACAGGCGGTCGAGCTGCCGCAGGCATGGCGCGATATGTATTCTTACTGCAACTCGGTGATGGAGCCGTGGGATGGCCCTGCCGCACTGGCGATGACGGATGGCCGCTGGGTCTGTGCGGGTCTGGACCGGAACGGGCTGCGCCCGATGCGCTATGTGGTGACAGGCGATGGTCTGGTTATCGCAGGGTCTGAGGCCGGGATGGTGCCGATTGATGAGGCCACCGTGACCGAGAAGGGCGCCCTTGGTCCGGGTCAAATGCTGGCCGTCGACATGAAGAAGGGCAAGTTGTTCCGCGACACGCAGATCAAGAACAAACTGGCCCGTGCGCTGCCATTTGGCGAATGGGTCGGCAAGATTCACGATTTGGATGCCACGCTGGCGGGCGTGACCGAAGCTCCGATCTTTTCAGGTGAAGAACTGCGCAAGCGCCAGATCGCGGCGGGGTATTCAGTCGAAGAATTGGAGCAGATTCTCGCCCCGATGGCGGAAGATGGTAAAGAGGCGCTGGCCTCGATGGGTGACGATACGCCCTCGGCGGTTCTGTCCAAACAATACCGCCCGCTCAGCCACTTCTTTAGGCAAAATTTCAGCCAGGTGACCAACCCGCCGATCGATTCGTTGCGCGAATATCGCGTGATGTCGTTGAAAACGCGGTTTGCGAACCTCAAGAACGTGCTGGATGAGGACAGCAGCCAGACCGAGATTGTGGTTCTGGAAAGCCCCTTTGTCGGCAACGCGCAATGGGACAAGCTGGTTGAAAGCTTTGATGCACCGCTGGCAGAGATCGATTGTAGCTTTGAGCCCGGCCAAGGCGCACTAAGCGACGCACTAGCCCGTGTTAGAGCCGAAGCAGAAGAGGCCGTACGGTCCGGCGCTGGGCATCTGGTTCTGTCCGACATGAACTCGGGCGAAGGTCGTGTGGCGATGCCCATGATCCTGGCCACAAGCGCGGTGCACTCGCACCTGACCCGTCAGGGCCTGCGGACGTTCTGTTCGTTGAACGTACGCTCGGCGGAATGTGTCGACCCGCATTACTTTGCCGTTCTGATCGGTTGTGGTGCGACAGTGGTGAACGCCTATCTGGCCGAGGATTCGCTGGCCGACCGTATTGATCGCGGCCTTTTGGACGGGAGCCTGACCGAAAATGTCGCCCGCTTCCGCGAAGCGATCGATCAGGGCCTGTTGAAGATCATGGCCAAGATGGGAATCTCGGTAATCTCGTCCTATCGCGGCGGCCTGAACTTTGAGGCCGTTGGCCTGAGCCGTGCGATGGTGGCCGAATACTTCCCTGGAATGACCAGCCGGATTTCCGGCATCGGCGTTACCGGCATTCAGACCAAAGCCGAGGAAATCCACGCCAAGGCATGGGTCAATGGTCTGGACGTGCTGCCCATCGGTGGGTTCTACAAGGCTCGGAAATCGGGTGAGACCCACGCGTGGGAAGCGACCTCGATGCATATGATGCAGATGGCCTGTAACCGGGCGTCCTATGAGCTGTGGAAGCAGTACTCGGCCAAAATGCAGTCGAACCCGCCGATCCACCTGCGCGATCTGATGGATTTCAAACCACTAGGCAAACCGATCCCGATTGAAGAGGTCGAGTCGATCACTTCGATCCGCAAGCGGTTCGTCACGCCAGGTATGTCGCTGGGCGCGCTGTCGCCCGAGGCGCACAAGACGCTGAACGTTGCGATGAACCGGATCGGTGCGAAATCCGACTCGGGTGAAGGGGGTGAAGACCCGGCGCATTTCGTGCCAGAGCCCAACGGCGACAACCCGTCGGCCAAGATCAAACAGGTCGCTTCGGGCCGCTTCGGTGTGACCGCCGAATATCTGAACCAGTGTGAAGAGCTGGAGATTAAGGTCGCCCAGGGTGCGAAACCCGGTGAAGGCGGTCAGCTGCCGGGCATGAAGGTCACCGACCTGATTGCACGTCTGCGTCATTCGACCAAGGGCGTGACTCTGATCTCGCCACCACCGCACCATGATATCTACTCGATCGAGGATCTGGCGCAGCTGATCTATGACCTGAAACAGATCAACCCGCGCTGCAAAGTGACGGTAAAACTGGTGGCGTCCTCGGGCGTTGGCACGATTGCTGCCGGTGTAGCCAAGGCCAAAGCAGACGTGATCCTGATCTCGGGGCACAATGGCGGCACCGGTGCGTCCCCCGCGACCAGCATCAAATATGCCGGTCTGCCGTGGGAGATGGGCCTGACCGAGGCACATCAGGTTCTGGCGATGAACAACCTGCGCGACCGCGTGACCCTGCGAACCGATGGTGGCTTGCGCACCGGTCGTGACATCGTCATGGCTGCGATGATGGGGGCCGAGGAATACGGTATCGGCACCGCGGCGCTGATCGCGATGGGCTGTATCATGGTGCGTCAGTGCCAGTCGAACACCTGCCCGGTCGGTGTGTGTACGCAGGACGACACCCTGCGTGCCAAGTTCACCGGCAATGCGGATAAGGTGGTGAACCTGATCACCTTCTATGCGCAGGAAGTGCGCGAGTTGCTGGCCAGCCTCGGCGCGCGGTCTATTGACGACATCATCGGTCGGGCCGATTTGTTGGCGCAGGTCAGCCGCGGTTCGGCGCATCTGGATGATCTGGACCTCAACCCGCTGCTGATCACCGTCGATGGTGCCCATAACATCGTCTATAATCGCGACAGAGACCGGAACGCGGTGCCCGATACGCTGGATGCTGAAATCGTGCGCGATGCCGCCCGGTTCCTGAAAGACGGCGAGAAAATGCAGCTGTCTTATGCGGTTCAGAACACGCATCGAACCGTGGGCACGCGAGTGTCCAGCCATATCGTGCAGAATTTCGGGATGCGGAACACGTTCCAGCCGGACCACTTGCACGTGAAACTGCAAGGCTCGGCCGGTCAGTCGCTGGGGGCCTTCGCGGCCCCAGGTCTAAAGCTCGAGGTGTCGGGTGATGCCAACGACTATGTCGGTAAGGGCCTGTCCGGGGGCACAATCGTCGTGCGTCCGCCGCAGGTCAGCCCCCTGAAAGCGGACGAGAACACCATTATCGGCAACACCGTTCTTTACGGCGCAACCGATGGTCACCTGTTTGCGGCTGGCCGCGCGGGTGAGCGGTTCGCGGTGCGGAACTCGGGCGCCACTGTGGTGATCGAGGGCTGTGGCTCGAACGGCTGTGAATACATGACCGGTGGTATCGCGGTGATCCTGGGTGGCATTGGTGCCAACTTTGGCGCAGGCATGACGGGCGGTATGGCTTATCTGTACGACCCCGAAGGAAAGGCCCAGCAGCTGATGAACATGGAAACGCTGGTGACCTGTCCGGTGACCGTCGACCATTGGGAAGATCAGCTGAAATCGCTGATTGAAGCACATCAGGCTGAAACCAACAGCCGCAAGGCCGCCGACATCCTGCAGCATTGGGAGGTCGAAAAGACCAACTTCCTTCAGGTTTGCCCGAAAGAGATGCTGAACAAGCTCAGCCATCCTCTGACAACCGAGGCAACTGCTGTTCCCGCAGAGTAAGCGGAAATAGTTAGACCAAATCAGAACCCCGCGTGTCACCAAGGACACGCGGGGTTTTCAATTTACGTCCCGGACTTGCCTCGGATTACTTACCCGCGCAACGCTCGGGCCACGTAACATAAACCGTTCCAAACCCGTCCACAGCGTCGTATAGCAACACAATGGCAAGAAAAGCAGCGCGCAAGTCGAGCAAAAAGAAAAGCAAGGCGTCTAAATCAAAAAAGCCACTGATCCCGCGGATTCGTCGCTGGGTCACACGCGCCGCTTTGGGCGTCGTGGTCTTCATCGTTGGGTTGGTTCTGCTGTACTCGGTGGTCAATCCGCCGGTGACTCATACGATCTGGTCCGAATGGCGACGATTGGGAAAAGTCGAGCGTGACTGGGTGCCGATAGAGGAAATTGCCCCGGTTATGGGCAGATCTGCGGTTGCTGCCGAGGACGCGAATTTCTGCCTGCATTGGGGCTTTGACGTTGAAGCAATCCGCGATGCGCTGGAGGATGGCGGCAGCCGGGGGGCCTCGACCATTACCCAGCAGGTCGTGAAGAACGTGTTCCTGTGGCAGGGGCGCAGTTGGGTGCGCAAAGCGTTTGAAACGTCGATTACGCCCGTCGTTGAAATCTTCTGGAGCAAACAGCGGATTCTGGAGGTCTATCTGAACGTTGCCGAGACCGGACAGGGGGTCTTCGGGGTCGAAGCGGCAGCACAGCGATACTATGGAACGAGTGCGTCTAAGTTGTCGTCGGTTCAGGCGGCACGGCTGGCGGCGATCCTGCCGTCCCCTCGCAATAGATCCGTCACAGACCCATCGGTTCGGACCCGCAGACGGGCGGCATCCATACTGGATGGGGCGGCCACCATCCGCGCAGATGGTCGCGCGGATTGTTTCGAGGATTGAAACCCTATGCCCCTCAAGGCTAAAGCTGGGGGGTATTCACTGGTTCGATTGGAAGATTATGGCGCGTCTGTTTCATGTTCCCCTGTCCCCGTATTGCCGCAAGGTGCGCCTGTCGCTTGCGGAAAAGAAGATCGAGGTTGAGCTGGTCGAGGAACGATACTGGGAACAAGACCCGGATTTCCTGCGCCGCAACCCTGCCGGAAAAGTACCGGTATTGCGTCTTGATGGGCAGGTCATGGCGGAGAGCGCCGCCATTTGTGAGTATATCGAAGAAACCCGCCCTGAACCTCCGCTGATGCCCAAAAAACCGGAAGCGCGGTACGAGGTGCGGCGTTTGGTTGGCTGGTTCGATGACAAGTTCCATCACGAGGTCACATCTCGACTGCTATATGAGCGGGTGAACAAGAAGGTGACGGGCGAGGGTTATCCCGACAGCAAAAACGTCAAGGCAGGCGCGAAGGCGATCAAGTATCATCTGGATTATATGGCATGGCTGCTGGATCACCGTCGCTGGCTGGCAGGTGATCAGATGACATTGGCTGATTTTGCAGCTGCCGCGCATCTGTCTGCGCTGGATTACATCTCGGACGTAGATTGGAACCGTTCTCAGGCGGTCAAGGATTGGTACGCCAAGATCAAGTCGCGACCCGCGTTCCGATCGATTTTGGCGGATCAGGTGCCAGGGTTCCGGCCACCGCCGCATTACGCCGATCTGGATTTCTGATAGGGTGAGGGTTCAGGGGCTGTCGGCCCCCTCTTGGCCCGGTGGGCCAATTCACCCCCGAGGATATTTGCAGCCAGATGAAGAGCGGATCAAGTCTAAAAGAAATGCTTGTGGTGCAGGCGCTGAGCGAGGGGTTTGTATCCTGTCGCATTTGCCGGCCTTGGGACGTGCCCGAGGTGCCGTCGCGCTTGCAGGCGTTTTTGGATGCCGGGTACCACGGGCAGATGGGGTGGATGGACGAACGGACCCATTGGCGCGGCGATCCGGCCGCATTGTGGCCCGAGGCGCGGTCGGTGATCATGTTGGCCGAGAGCTATACGCCCGAGCATGATCCGACTGATGTGTTGAACCACCCGGACAAGGCGGCGATTTCTGTTTATGCGCAGAACAAGGATTACCATGATCTGGTCAAAAAGCGGCTGAAACGGCTGGCGCGCTGGCTGATTGCGGAAGCCGGTGGAGAGGTAAAAGTTTTTGTTGATACCGCGCCCGTGCCGGAGAAGGCTTTGGGCCATGCGGCAGGGCTGGGCTGGCAGGGAAAACACACCAATCTCGTAAGCCGCGACTGGGGAAATTGGGCCTTTATAGGCTCTGTTTTTACAACGTTGGACCTGCCTGCAGACATGGCTGAAACTGACCATTGCGGTAATTGTCGAGCTTGTTTGAGCGCCTGTCCGACGGAGGCGTTTCCCGCCCCATATCAGTTGGATGCGCGGCGTTGCATTTCGTATCTGACGATCGAACATAAAGGGCCGGTTGACGAAGAGCTGCGCCAAAAGCTGGGAAACCGGATTTACGGATGCGACGATTGTTTGGCCGCGTGCCCGTGGAACAAATTCGCCATTGCAGCGAGCGATGTGCGGTATGCCGCACGTGATGATCTGAAAGCGCCGCCGTTGGCCGAGCTTGCTGTGTTAGATGATGCGGCATTTCGGGCCAAGTTCTCGGGCTCGCCCATAAAGCGGATCGGGCGGGATCGGTTTGTGCGCAATGTGCTTTACGCGATTGGCAACTCGGAACAGTCGGATTTGATGCCCGTCGCACAGTCGCTTGCCGATGATCCTGACCCAACGGTGGCGGGCGCAGCGCGCTGGGCGGTGAAACGATTATCATAAGTGACGCAAACAGGCTGGACGTGTCGGTCCAAACCGCTACACCCATCGGCAGCGAACAGGAAGGAGATCCCGATGGCGTTGGCTTTGGGGGTGGATACGGGTGGAACCTATACGGATGCGGTGCTGATCCAGGATGAAAAAGAGGTGATCGCCTCGGCCAAATCCCTGACAACGCGCGCCGATCTGGCCATTGGGGTTGGACAGGCGATCTCGGCAGTGTTGGATCAAGCACAGGCGTCGCCGGAGCAGATCTCAATGTCGTCTTTGTCGACGACGTTGGCGACGAATGCCTTGGTCGAAGGGCAGGGTGGTCGAGTCGCACTGATTTACATCGGGTTCAAGGAAGCAGACCTTGAGAAACATGGGCTGCGCGATGCGCTGAAGGGTGATCCAGCGCTGGTGATTGGCGGTGGGCATAGCCACGCCGGGGGTGAGGCTGCTCCATTGGATGTCGATGCGCTGGAAGCATTTTTGGCGTCGCACAAAGACGTTTCTGGGTTTGCGGTTGCCGCGCAGTTCGCAACGCGGAACCCGGCGCATGAATTGCATGCCGCGCGTGTCATTGCCGAGAAAACCGGGGCTCCGGTAACGTGCTCTCATCAGTTGTCGGCCAAGCTGAACGGTCCGAAACGCGCGGTCACGGCGGTTTTGAACGCACGTTTGATTGGTATGATCGACCGTTTGATCGGGCGGGCGCAGGATCAGTTGATTGATCTGGGCATTACCGCACCAATGATGGTTGTGCGCGGCGATGGTGCCCTGATGAGCGCCGAACAAGCGCGGGAGCGGCCGATTGAAACCATCCTTAGTGGTCCTGCGGCCTCGATCGTCGGTGCAAGCTGGCTGACTGGGGTTCAAAACGCGCTGGTGTCAGATATTGGCGGTACGACCACCGATGTCGCGCTGATCCGGGACGGCAAACCGGCGATTGACCCAGCGGGCGCGCAGGTCGGCGGGTTTCGTACGATGGTTGAGGCGGTTGCCATGCGCACCCACGGATTGGGTGGAGACAGCCAGGTGCATGTGGTCACCGAAGGGCTGGGTGGCGGTGTTTTTTTGGGGCCGCGACGGGTGCTGCCGGTTTCCCTGATTGCCGCCGAGGCACCTGAGGTCGTTCACGCCGTTCTGGATACCCAACTAAGGGCGACGACTGTGGGTGAGCATGACACGCGGTTCGCCCGCCGTGTTCCCGGTATCAATGCCGACGGGTTGGGTGCGCGCGAAGAATCGCTGTTGGAGAGGCTGGGCGAGAACGTCATGCCCCTAAGTGACCTGCTGCGCACCCGTATGGAGAACGGAGCTTTGTCGCGTCTGGTGGATCGCGGTGTCGTTCAGGTTTCGGGCGTGACGCCATCGGATGCCAGTCATGTTTTGGGCCGATTGGATGCCTGGGATGCGGACGCAGCCCACAAGGCGCTGGAACTGGTGGCGCGCAAGCGGGTTGGAACTGGCGACCGATTGGCCGCGACCCCGGAACAGTTGGCGCAGAAGATCGTGGATCAACTGACCGAACAGACATCTTTGACCTTGTTAGAGACTGCTATCGCGGAAGAAGCCGAGAGTTTTGGCCTCTCACCCGCTGACCTGGCTCGGCATGTTCTGATGCAGAAAGGGCTGGCGCGGCATCGCGGTTTGCTGGCGCTGGACGCATCGCTGAACGTGGATGTGGTAGGTCTTGGCGCTTCGGCTCCAAGTTACTACCCGGCCGTCGGGGATCGTTTGCATTGCACTATGATCCTGCCGGAACACGCAGGCGTGGCCAACGCGATTGGGGCAGTTGTTGGCCGGCTTACGTTGCGCAGATCGGGAACGGTGACGTCCCCGTCCGAAGGGCGCTACCGGGTTCATCTGGAAGAAGGGCCGCAGGATTTCACGGAATCCGACAAGGCGCTGGCGTTGCTGGAAACGGTTCTGAGGGATCAGGCCGAGGGTGCAGTGCGACAGGCCGGAGCAGCAGATATCCGGGTGGTTGTCGATCGCGACATCCGCACTGCGCGCATCGAAGCGCAGGACGTGTTTGTCGAAGCGATGATCACGGTCGAAGCCAGCGGGCGCCCTAGGATGGCGTCTGGTTAGCCCCCCGCTAGAAAGGGGGCCAACCGGTTACTCAGCTGCGTCGCGTTTGGGCAGAACCCAATCGGGGCGTGGGAAGTGGCAGGTATAGCCGTTGGGGATACGTTCAAGGTAATCCTGATGTTCAGGTTCGGCTTCCCAGAAATCGCCTACGGGTTCGACCTCGGTGACGACTTTGCCCGGCCAAATACCGCTGGCATTCACGTCGGCAATCGTGTCTTCGGCCATCTGTTTTTGCGCAGAATTTACATAGTAAATGGCCGAGCGATAGCTCATTCCACGGTCGTTGCCCTGACGGTTCACTGTTGTCGGGTCATGGATCTGAAAGAAGAACTCGAGCAGGTCGCGATAGGTGATCCGCGAGGGGTCGAAAATGATTTCGATCCCTTCGGCATGAGTGCCGTGGTTGCGGTAGGTGGCGTTGGGTACGTCGCCGCCGGTATAGCCGACGCGGGTGCCAGACACACCGGGTAGCTTGCGGATCAGGTCCTGCATGCCCCAAAAGCAACCTCCGGCAAGAACAGCGCGTTCAGTGGTCATTGGATGTCCTCCACATGGATCAGGTATTCGCCATACCCTTCGGCCTCCATCTCATCGCGATGAATGAACCGCAATGAGGCAGAGTTGATGCAGTAACGCAGCCCGCCGTGTTCGCGCGGGCCGTCGGGGAACACATGCCCCAGATGACTATCCCCATGTTTCGAGCGGACCTCGGTCCGGATCATGCCAAGCGTGCGATCTTCGATTTCTGCGACATGCTCGTGCACGATGGGTTTGGTAAAGCTGGGCCAACCGCACCCGGATTCGTATTTGTGGGCCGAGGCAAACAGCGGTTCGCCCGAGACGATATCGACGTAGATACCCGGCTCCTTGTTATTCAGCAGTTTTCCGGTGCCGGGGCGTTCTGTACCGCTGCGTTGGGTGACGTGGTATTCTTCGGGAGAGAGAGCGGCAATGGCCTCGGGGTCTTTGGTGTAGCGGGTCATGGCTTCTCCGGTGTTAATGCGATCTGGGTTTCTATTTGGGCACAGTCGCGCGGAAATCAAAATCATATTTCAGCCGGCTCGCGTTCTCGTGCAGGTGATCCGAATGCCAGACGCGTACGTAATTCACAATAAAGGAGGTGACGCAATGTTCAGACTGCTTCTGTTATCCGTCCTATTGCTGGTTGCCCGCTTGGTTCAAGCAGCACCTTTGACCGATGAATTTGTCTCGATCGACGGTGGCACTTTGTCCCTTGAGGATTGGCGAGGCCAGCCGGTATTGGTTGTGAACACTGCATCCCATTGCGGGTTCACAGGGCAATACGCTGGCTTGCAAAAGATCCATGACACTTATGCTGATCGAGGTCTCGTGGTTTTGGCCGTCCCTTCGGATTCGTTCAATCAGGAATTAGGCACGGCGGCAGAGGTCAAACAGTTCTGCGAGATGAACTATGGCTTGACCTTGCCCATGACCGACATCACGTCAGTAAAGGGCGTTGCGGCCCATCCGTTCTACCGTGCGGTTGCTCAGCAGACGGGATTCGTACCCAAGTGGAATTTCAACAAGATCCTGATTGATCCAGCGGGTGAAGTGATTGCGACCTATGGGTCGAACGTCAAGCCGGATTCACCGAAACTGTTGCGTCAGGTTGAGGCCTTGCTCCGCTGATCGGTTTGCCGGGACAACTGCACCGCAAGAATACCCAGCGTTGTGACACCGACACCTACTGCATCCATGGGCCCAAGTTTTTCGCCCAGGAAAACTGCGGCGACGGCCACACCAAACACCGGGTTCAGAAAGTGAAAAGTCGCGGCCCGGATCGCGCCGATTCGGTTCAACAGCAGGAACCAGATCAGAGTGGCTAACAGTCCCGGGAACAGCGTTGTATAGGCAAACGCCAGAACCCACGGACCGTTAGGGTGAATATAGATCGTCTCGAATATGGGGGCTGCGAGGAACAGAATCGCCGCGCCCACAAGCATCTGAAGTCCGACCACCATCATGAAATTACCGCCAGACGTTGCCCCGCGCACAGCCAAGGTCGCAAAGCTGAGCGCAAGTGCCCCAAGCCCGCATAACATGACGCCAAACAGGTCTGCGCCCGCGCTTATCCGGCTGCTCATGATCAACGCGACGCCAGCGAAACCGGCCAGCAACCCGAACACGCCCAGCGGTCGAAGTTTTTCGTGGAAAAGGGTCCAGCTGGCCAGCGCGACGATCAGGGGCATTGTTGATGCAATAATCGCCGCAACAGATGCCTGTACGGTTTGCATTGCGTAGAAATTCAGACCCAAATACAGGGCATTTTGGCATATTCCGAACAGGATTGTTGCGTACCACTGCGCGCGAGTCAGACGCCAGCTTTGGCCCATGGCCCGCGCAATCGCGACCCCCAGCAACCCCGAAATCAGAAATCGCAGCGCCAGTGAGAACAGGGGCGAGGCATCGGCGACGATGATCCGCGCCGAGGTAAAGGCTGACGACCAGATGAAGGCAAATGCCAGCCCCATGGCTATGGCGCGCAAATCCATGGTGACCCTTTCCCAAACGCCGCGACTGTTTCCGAATTATCTGAAACGCGCAAGCGCCGCGCGTCAAAATAAACACAGGTTTCGCTTGTTGCATTCAGCATTGGCAGTTTTGTTGATTGACCAGTCAATTAAAGCTATACGATCCGCACTCTGACTAACCAAGGGAGGAATGTTGGTGCTTTTGGAGTATATTCTGTCTTTCGGCGTTCTACTGGCATTGGGCCTGGTCGCTTTCTTCGTCGTGAAATGGTGGAACCTGCGCTGTGTGGGCGTCACGCCTGTGCATCTGTTCACCTTCATCGCAATCCTGTTCACATCCGGTCTGGATGTCGGCCTGATCATGTTCCCGCTGACCGAGTTTGGCGGCTATGCCGAGGAACCCGCCTATGCCTTCGCAAACCCGCTGGCCATCGAGTTCGGCTTCTGGGGTTTCCTAATCTGGGCCTTCTACTTCCTGACAGCGTTCTATTTCTGCGTCATCGAACCCCGCGTGAAGTTCTTTGAGATCCCGCTGGTCAAGCTGATCAACAACGTGGTCATCATTGGCACCTGCGCCTTCACCGCCAGCCTGTTCCTGATCTACCTGCCCGGCTATCTGCCCGAGGTTGGAGATGGCGAATCCGTGGTCACCACTTTCTATGTCATCGTATTTGTTGTCATTCTGGCGGCGGCTTATTCGTCAACCGACCTGAAATACGTCCGTATCCTGTCTGTAGGTTCGACTATCCTGTTCCTGACACTGATCCTCGGAATGTGGATTGCCGCGGGCATGGGCATGACCGGAATTGTTGAAACCGGCAGCAATATCGGTGCCTATTTCGCCAATCTGCACAAGTTCGTGTTGCCGCTGACTGATTATCACGCCTTCTACCTGTTCTGGTGGTTTGCGTGGTCGATCATGATTGGCCAGTTCACCTCGCGCTTTGTTGGTGGGCTGAAAACCTGGCAATTGCTGGCCGCGCTGCTGATCTTCCCGTCGATCCCGTTGGCGATCTGGTTCACCGTTCTCTACTACTATCACCTGAACGGCATCAGCACTGCGGGCATCACCAACATCGCGATGGTCATTGTGGGCGTGACCTTTGTGATCAACTCGCTGGACTCGCTGATCCGCCTCTATACCGACAACCTGAACATGACGGTCGAGCGGTTCGGCAAGGCGATCTACGTGGCAGGCAACGTCGCGCTGCTGTTCGTCCTGACCCTGCTGTTCCAGAGCCAGTGGCTGCAGATCCAGTGGATCGGAGCCGTGGTCGTCGGTCTGTACTTGGCCTGCGTGGTCTATATTCTGATCACCAAGCGCAAAGAAGTGCTGAGCATCGATTCAATGCCGGAAGATCGTGATCTGGACTTCCACAAGGTTGAGACGGTTCACTGACCAATCTGGGCAGTGAAATAAAAACGGGCGCTTCGGCGTCCGTTTTTTTGGCACGGTTTCTGGCCGCGACTGTGTCCGCAATGCGGACATTGCTGCCGTTCAGACCGTCGGTTGGAATGTCTGCTTTCGTGCCGCAAGACAAAGCAGGGACTGGCTCACGCGATAGTTGAAAACAGCGCGCGCAACTCCTTTTCCATTTCCGAAATTGCGGCGTCTTCTCCAGCGATCACCTGTGACAAGGCAGCCAAGAAAATTCCATCAAAAAGGGCATAGAGTGCTTTTGATGAGAGTTTTGGCTTAACACCTCCTAATTCGGCATTTCGAGCAACGACGCGCCAAATCATTTGCTCCAGGTCGCCGTCGATTATTCTTACATCTTCTCGCAGCGCTGCCTCGAACAACGCCTGTGAGCGCAGATCATACCAAAGCCGATGTAGGTGAGTTTCAGTCAACAGCGTTTCGGAAAGCTGCTCTATGAAACCATCAAGCAATTCATCTTGTGTTGCGGCCGTTGTCGTTGCGACGTCATAGCGCCGAACACACACGGCTTTGTATTGCCTGATGCATTGCGTGATCAGGTCTATCTTATCATCAAAATAGTAGCGAAGCACGCCATGCGAGAATTCCGTGTTTTCAGCGATATCACGCAGTGAAGTTCGGGCGTAACCCAAGCTCGACAACGTCGACAAAGCGGCGTCGGCGAGTTCCGCTCTTCGTGCTTCAAATTTGTCGACTTTTGCCTGTGCGCGTTCGTTTGCTGCACCCAGTCGACTCTTTGCTTCAGCCATAGGCCAGTCCCCTTTCCCTACCGTAGTAAGGTCAGTTTCAGATATTTCAACTACCCTCGCGGCCATCGCATTAAACGTAACGGCTGATGGTGGACTTCCAATTGTATAAT
Source organism: Ruegeria atlantica (assembly GCF_947495585.1). GTDB lineage: Bacteria > Pseudomonadota > Alphaproteobacteria > Rhodobacterales > Rhodobacteraceae > Ruegeria > Ruegeria atlantica_G. Next base: position 37,861 of record NZ_CANLZK010000020.1, read on the forward strand.
AAAAATCTTTACAGATGTATAAATTTTGAATATCCCTGCCCCGTACAGGCGATACTGGTTGGGGAATCAGATCACTTTTTGTGCCAAGCCCAACGTACTTGAACTGGATTCTAAGGAGCCTCAGACATGAGCAAGCTGCACATTACGACCGAAGACGGCATCAAAACTGTTGTCATCGACAACCCTCCAGCCAACATTTGGACGGTGGATGTCATCAATGAGATGAACGACTTCTTTCAGTCGCTGAAACATGACAAAGAGACCAAGGCCATCGTCTTCAAATCGGCCAACCCGCAGTTTTTTGTGGCCCATCTGGACCTGAACACGATTAACGGCACTCCCGAAGGTCAAGAAGGCATCCACGCGTTCGCTGAAATGATCAATAATGTCAAAGCCCTTCCACAGTTGTCGATTGCCGTCGTGGACGGTTTTGCGCGGGGCGGCGGCAACGAGTTTACCATGGCCTGCGATATCACCTATGGCACAGAAAACGCGGCGTTTGCCCAGCCCGAGATCGGCGTCAACATTCCAACCGGTGGGCAAGGCGGTGTTCAGTTCGCCCGTAGATTGGGTCGTAAGAAGGCGATGCAGGTTCTGCTGACTGGTGAAGACATTTCTGCGCCGGAAGCTGAAGCGCTGAAAATTATTACGAAATACGTGCCCAAAGCCGAGCTCGATGAGTATCTTGAAGGCATCCTGAATACTCTTCGAGCCAGAGACCTTCGCGATGTGACCATGTATAAGGACATCGTGAATGCGTCGATCCGTGACGAAGTCGCGGGTGCTTCAATCGAATTGCGCTACTTCATCGAGCGGGCGGCTGAAGAAAAAACGCAAACCATCATCAAGGCTTTCCTGAAAAGTGGTGGTCAGACCGAACGTGAAGCAACGGACTTCGCTGGCGTCTTCGCCGATACGGCAGCGGAGCTCGCTAAATCTGCGAGTTAATCAACCTAAAATTTCACTAGGTGGGCCATGAGCTTTGGTATCGCTCATGGCCTTCGAGCCAACATTCGTTCGAGGCGCAGCATTCAGCGGAATGGGCTCAAAGCAGACAAACACAAAAGACCAGTTCCAACAGGCGAACAAAGAAAAAGGGCCCCCAAACGGCGGCCCTCAATCGTTTGTAGTGAAGACTGAGATCAGCCGTTCACGCTGTCCTTCAGAGCTTTCGCGATGGTCATCTTGACCACTTTGTCCGCTTCTTTCTTGAACTGCTCGCCGGTGGCGGGGTTGCGCACCATGCGCTCGGGGCGCTCGCGGCAGTAGATTTTGCCAACGCCAGGCAGGGTCACTGCGCCGCCGGCGGAAACTTCGCGGGTGATCAGGCCGGTCATGGCCTCCAACGCTGCGTTCGCAGCTTTCTTGTCGGTTCCCATTTCCTCAGCGAGAGCAGCCACCAGCTGAGTCTTTGTCATAGGCTTTGCCATTTCTTGGTCTCCTTAACGTGCCCGATACATAGGGCCTCACCGCGTAACTGTAACGGGATATTGTGGTCGAACACAACGAATAGTAGCGCCGAAAACCCTAAAAATATGGGGAAATCGTTGCTTTTTTGCGTCAGAGAAAGGCTGTTTCGTCGAATGAACGCAATTTCCGGCTGTGCAGACGCTCTAACGGCATGCCGCGCAGATGTTCCATCGCCCGAATTCCGATTGCAAGATGGCGACTGACTTGGGTGGTATAAAAGGCAGATGCCATGCCCGGAAGCTTTAATTCGCCGTGCAGCGGTTTGTCAGAAACACACAACAACGTGCCGTAGGGAACCCGGAACCGATAGCCATTAGCGGCGATGGTTGCGCTTTCCATATCCAGTGCAATGGCGCGGGATTGACTGAGCCTTTGCACAGGGCCGGATTGATCGCGCAGTTCCCAGTTGCGGTTGTCGACCGAGGCGACGGTGCCTGTGCGCATGATCCGCTTAAGCTCGTATCCTTCCAACTCGGTAACCTCGGCCACGGCGCTTTCCAGCGCGACCTGAACTTCGGCCAGTGGCGGGATGGGAACCCAGACCGGCAAATCGTCATCCAGCACCTTGTCTTCACGCAGGTAGGCGTGGGCCAGAACGAAATCCCCCAGCGCCTGCGTGTTGCGCAACCCGGCGCAATGGCCGACCATCAGCCAGGCGTGGGGCCGCAGAACGGCGATATGGTCAGTGGCCGTTTTAGCGTTCGAAGGCCCAACGCCGATATTGACCAGCGTGATCCCGGACCCGTCCTCGCGTTTCAGGTGATAGGTTGGCATTTGCGGCAGCTTCAGCGGTTGGGCCAACTCTTCCTCGGAGCCCTTAATCTCGACATTCCCGGTCGAGACGAAGCTGGTGTAACCGCTGTCCGGATCGGCCAATTGCGCGCGCGCGTAATTCTCGAACTCAGAGACGTAGAACTGGTAGTTCGTGAACAGGACATGGTTCTGGAAATGGCTGGGATCCGTCGCGGTATAATGCGCAAGCCGGGCCAGCGAATAGTCGACGCGTTGGGCAGTAAACAAGGCTAGCGGACCGGCTTCATCCTCGTGGTCGTACACCCCGTTGACGATATCATCGTTGGTCGTGGTCAGGTCGGGAACGTCAAAGACATCGCGCAACGTGAATCCGGCCGCGCCCTGTTGCGGAACGTGCAGATCGGGATTGTTGGCAACCGCGAAATGCACCGGGATCGGCGTGTCGGACGGCCCAATCGTAACCGGCTGGTCGTGGTTTTTGATCAGCAACGCGATCTGCTGGGTCAAATAAGACCGAAATAAATCCGGTCGCGTAACGGTCGTGGCATGAATACCGGGTTCTGAGACGTGGCCAAAACTCAGGCGGCTGTCGACATGCGCATAGGACGACGTTCTGATACGAATTTCCGGGTAATAGGCTCTGAAACGTGCAGTAGGTGCGCCGTGTTCAATGGCTGCCGAGAAACTGTCGCACAGAAAGCGGGTTGCTTGTTCATAGAGCGCTTCCAACCGAGCGACCGCTGCCTTGGGGTCGGTGAATTGTTCCGGTTTAGGTGCGTCGGGTGTTTTTATTATTGTCATGCAAGTGGTTCCAGAAGATCAATCTTTTCAAAAGTGCGCACATCCACCAGACCCAGGTCAGAAATCCGGAGTTCCGGGATCACGACCAGCGCCAGCAATGAGTGCTGCATATATGCGTTGTTGAGGGTGCAGCCGCAGGCCACCATCGCGGCAACCATGTCGTCGGCCTTGGTAGCAACCTGTGATGCAGGGCCGTCAGACATCAGGCCCGCAATGGGCAATTCGACCAGCGCCAGTTCTTCGCCATCGCGGAAGATGGTTATGCCACCACCCACCTCGGCCAGCCGATTTGCGGCCAGTGCCATCTGTTCGCGATCCGTGCCGACTACAATCATGTGATGACTGTCATGTGCCACGGTCGAGGCCATGGCCATTTTGCCCTGATATCCGAATCCGGAAACGAAAGCGTTCGTCACGCCGCCCGTCGCCTGGTGCCGTTCAACCAGCGCGATCTGGCAGACATCGTCGTCGCCCTCGACCAATCCTTCGATGATCGGCAGTTCAGCTTTCAGAGCTTTGGTCGGAGCCTGGTTTTCCACCACGCCGATCACGTTGGCCTGCACGCGGTTTGCCCCTGCAGGTGCTTGAATTTCGAAATCAGCAGCGGTCAGGGTATGCCCCAGATGCACGGTGTTCCGGGCGGTATCAGGCCAATTGAGGTGCGGGCAACCCACGGTAATTTTACCGTTCTCAGCCACGATCTGACCCCGCGCAATCACGGTTTCGATGGGTAGTTCTTTCAGGTCCGAGCTAAGGATAATATCCGCGCGCCGCCCCGGTGTGATCGAGCCGATCTCACGTTCCAGCCCGAAATGGGTCGCCGTGTTGATCGTCGCCATTTGCAGGGCAATCAGCGGATCACATCCGCAAGCGATGGCGTGCCGAACCACGCGATTCATATGGCCGTCATTAACCAGCGTGCCTGAGTGGCAATCGTCGGTGCACAGGATAAAGTTGCGCGGGTCCAACCCTTTTTTCGTGACCGCAGTGATCTGGCTTTCCACGTCATACCAGGCCGAGCCCAGCCGCATCATCGACCGCATCCCCTGCCGAACACGTGCGATCGCGTCTGCCTCGCAGGTACCTTCGTGATCATCCGCCGGACCCCCGGCAACATAGGCGGCAAAATCAGGCCCTAAATCAGGCGAAGCGTAGTGTCCTCCTACGGTTTTCCCGGCGCGTTGCGTTGCGGCGATTTCCGCTAGCATCTTTGGGTCGCCATTGATGACACCGGGAAAGTTCATCATCTCGCCTAAGCCGATGATGCCGGGCCAGTTCATCGCTTCGGCCACGTCTTCGGCGGTGATTTCGTACCCCGTCGTTTCTAGTCCCGGCGCAGATGGGGCGCAGGACGGCATCTGGGTAAAGATGTTCACCGGTTGCATCATCGCCTCGTCATGCATCATGCGCACGCCGTCCAGGCCAAGGACATTTGCAATCTCATGCGGGTCGGTGAACATGCTGGTGGTTCCATGCGGAATGACAGCGCGGGCAAATTCAGCCGGGGTCAGCATGCCCGATTCGATATGCATATGCGCATCACACAGGCCAGGGATCATATAGCGCCCGGTGGCCTCGATGACCTGAGTCTCTGGGCCGGTGCAATGTGATGCATCGGGTCCGACGTAAGCGATGCGCCCATCAGCGATCGCAATGTCATGGTTCGGAAGGGTTTCGCGGCTGTGCACATTTACCCAGATTCCGCCGCGAATGACCGAATCTGCAGCTTCACGACCTGCAGCTACGGCAATCAGACGGGGGGCGACATCGGGCCAACTAGGGAAGGGTGTGTGTTCCATGGCCCAACTTTCCCGAATGCGCAGGAAGGTTCAACCCCTTGTGAACAGGTATCATCAAACCGTCACGCAGCGCGTCAGCGCTGCACTGTCCAACCAGAAGAGACGCCCGGCAGGGCATCGATGATGGGCGGGAGCAAGCCTCGGTTATTTCTGTGTATCATGCTCCAGCTCGCGGCGAACCCAATTGGCAAACGCTATAGCACCGGGGCTTTCTTCGGCGCGCGGTGACAGAAGCAGATAATAGGCTTCAGGCATGCGTGCGCGATGGACGAACGGGGCTACTAAACGACCTTGCGCAATCAGGTCACTGGCAATTGTGTCATGCGCCAGACACAGCCCTCCGCCAGCCATGGCTACGGACAGGCTGACCAAGTAGGTGGTCGAATAAGTAATTGCAGGATTTTCCCAATTTAGACCCTGTTCCTCGGTCCACCCCAGCCAATTCGACAGAAGGTTTGAGCAGTCAAAAAGCGGGTGCTGTTGCAGGTTGTCCAACGTCACGTGATAGCCCGGCGCACAGACTGGATAATAATGATCCGTTCTCAGCAATTCGGTCCTAACCGTATCTGACGGCCGTAGTGAATAACGGATTTCCACGGCGGCCCCTTCGGCCATTTCGCGCGGCTCCCAAAGCTCAGTAAAGATATTCAGTTGCACCTCGGGATGCTGTACCCGAAATTTCGGCAGTCTGGGCGCCAACCAATTCACGGCAAAGGTGATGTTGCTTTGAACCTGAACCGCGTTCTGCTGGGCGCCGGTCACGGCCTGAGTTCCACGTACCAGTGTCCGAAATGCCTCGCGCACCACCGGAAGATACGTGATGCCCGCTTCGGTCAGTTCCAACGCACGTGGTCGACGCAAAAACAAAGGCTGGCCAAGGTACCCTTCCAAGGACTTGATCTGCTGGCTGACCGCGCTTTGCGTCATGTTCAGATCCCGGGCTGCGCCGGTAAAGGACAAGTGCCGCGCCGCTGCCTCAAACGTGCGGAGCCAACCCAGCGGAGGAAGTGGTTTTTGCATGCGTATAACCTTGCCATTAGTTCAGCTAATGGAATAGTTGCGTTTTTTTCGTTGGTCAATTTTTGACGCTACAGGCACGATTTCCGAAAGTTCTCAGCTATCCGCAAAGGAGCCCGGAATGACTGTTACAAACCTGCGCGCCAATATCGACCACTGGGCCGAACGAGTTGATCTGGCTGCAACCTTTCGCTGGGTCGAGCGATTGAACATGCACGAAGGCGTTGCCAATCATTTCAGCCTTGCGGTGAACCCGGAAGGTACGCAATTTTTGATGAACCCGAACCAGATGCACTTTGCACGGGTCAAAGCGTCAAATCTGCTGTTTCTGGACGCAAATGATGCCGATGTGATGAACCAACCCGGTGCCCCAGATCCGACGGCTTGGGGTCTGCACGGATCAATCCACCGCCACTGTCCGCATGCGCGCTGTGTGATGCACGTGCATTCGATCTTTGCGACGGTCCTGGCATCTTTGGCGGATAGCACCTTGCCGCCGATCGATCAAAATACGGCCACGTTCTACGACCGATACGTCGTGGATGAAGAGTTCGGAGGCCTCGCCTTTGAAAGCGAAGGTGAACGCTGCGCGTCGATGCTGTCGGACCCCAAGAAAAAGGTCATGATCATGGGCAATCACGGTGTCCTTGTGATCGGCAGTGATCCGGCAGATGCCTTTAATAGACTCTATTATTTTGAACGCGCAGCGGAAACCTACATCCGCGCGCTGCAGACGGGACAACGATTGCGCGTGCTGTCGGAAGAGGTTGCCGAGAAGACCGCTCAAGAGTTGGAAGACTATCCTGATCAGGCCGAAGCACATCTGCGGGAGATCAAAGCCTTGCTGGATGACGAAGGCTCGGACTACGCCACCTGACCACTTCAACTGGGTAACCGCCATGACCGACACGACTCAGAACCCCGAATCCGCCCGTTGGCACTATCACCCCGACGGCCCGGTAAGTTTAAACCCTTTGTTTAAGTGGCCGCCGCGCCCAGCTGAAGTGCTGAAATGGTACAGCGGGGCGTGGCTGCAGATCACGGCATTAACCTTGTGCCTTGCGCTGGCGGTTACCGCCTATGCTTTCTTTTTTCCGCCATTGGAAAGTATGCAAAGCTTTGCCCCGGGTTGGATGTTTCGCATTTGGCTGCTGAACATGGTGCCCCAAATACTCGTCGCAGGTGGGCTGCACTGGTGGCTGTACATGCGAAAAGGGCAGGGCATGTACAAAAAGTTCGACCGCCGCGACCTGACCCGCAACAATGGTACGTTCACATTCCGCAATCAGGTTCTGGACAATATCTGGTGGACGCTGGGCAGCGCGATGACCGTCGCGACCGTTTATCAATGGATCATCTACTGGGCGATGGCCAACGGCTATGTGCCAACCATCACGTGGTCCGGCGCGCCGGTCTGGTTCGTTGTGTGGATGGTGTTTATCCCGATGTGGTCAGGTCTGCACTTTTACTGGGTGCACCGGTTGGAACATCACCCGAAGCTCTACAAATACGTGCATGCTGTGCATCATCGTAACGTGAACATTGGGCCTTGGTCGGGAATCTCGAACCACTGGTACGAGAACTTGCTGTACTTCACGACCTATTTCATCCACCTGATCGTTCCGTCGCACCCGTTGCATGTGCTGTTCCACGCCTCCTTCCAGCAGATCAGCCCTGTGTTGTCTCATTCCGGGTTTGAAAAACTAAAGGCCGGAGACACGGATGCCGCCCGTGCCGGTGATTTCTTTCACCAGCTTCACCACCGGTATTTTGAATGCAACTACGGCACCTCTGAAATTCCGTTCGACAAGTGGTTTGGCACATATCATGACGGATCGGCCGAGGCGACGACCCGGACAAGGGCCTACAAGAAACAGATGTATACCTAGCTGGCCCGAAGCGCGCGCGGCGTGACCCCGAATTCGGCTTTGAAGGCACGGGTCAGGGCGCTGGGGTCGTCATAGCCCGCGCGCAGGGCAACCTCACCGATGCTCAGGTCGGTTTCTGCCACCAGTTTGCGCGCAAGGTTCAGGCGCAGGCGGCGGTAAACCTGCGCGGGACCCGCGCCCAGCTCGGACTGCATGCGGACGGACAAGGCTTTCTGCGATCGGCCAACCCGGCTTGCGATTTCGGACACTGGCAAGGGGATCTCAAGGTGTTCCTGCATCAAGGCCAGCGCCTTGTTCACGTAACCGCTGGTCGCGCCGGCACCGCCCGCATGCGAGCGCGCTGAATCGCGGGTCATGAACAGTTGCGACACTTCCAGCGCCAGGGCCTGTCCCTGATCCCGTGCAATCAGATGAAGCACCAGATCAAAGGCCGCCATGGCCCCGGAACAGGTGATGCGATTGCGGTCGATGACATAGCGCTCGCGGTGGGCTTCGACATCGGGGAACCTTTCTGTAAATCCGGTCAGCTCTTCCCAGTGTATCGTGGCGCGATGCCCGTCCAGCAGCCCTGCTTGAGCCAAAAGCCAGCTGCCAGTGTCGAGGCCCGCCAGCACTTTGAACCGCTGATCCGCAGAACGCAGGCCTGAAAGGGTGCGCCACCCGCCATGCGCGCGGAATCCATAAGATGGCATGACCATCAGCATGTCCCCACTGGCGATCTGGAGTGGGCGATGCGGCGCGACCTGCAGCCCGGATGAGGATGTCACCGGACCACCCTCCAACGCAAGGAACTGCCAATCGTACAAATTACGTCCGGCCAGAGTGTTTGCAGCGCGCAGCGGCTCGACCGTGTTGGCCAGGCAATGGTTCGAGAATCCGTCGAACAGAAGAACCCCGATTTGCTGCGGTGCAGAGGGTGATTTAGTCCATTCTTGCATGGTAAACTTCTATTTCTGCACGTTTCAAATGACAAGCCGCGTCAGAATATGCCGCAACGCCAGATGTGGAGACGCCCGATGCAATATGGATTGTCCGACGAACAAGAGATGATCGTCTCTACCGTTCGCAGCTTTGTGGAAAACGAAATCTACCCGCATGAGGCGCTGGTCGAGCGCACCGGCGAAGTCCCGGAGGAGATCGCGGATGAGATCAAGCGCAAGACGATTGAACTGGGTTTTTATGCCTGTAATTTTCCCGAAAGCGTCGGTTGTGCAGGGTTGAACCATCTGGAGTTCGCGCTGGTCGAACGTGAGCTGGGCCGCGGGTCCATGGCGCTGAATCACTTCTTCGGGCGTCCTCAGAACATCCTGATGGCGTGTGAGGGCGAGCAGGTCGAACGATACCTGATGCCCGCCGTACGAGGCGAAAGGATGGACGCGCTGGCAATGACCGAACCCGGTGCCGGGTCAGATGTTCGTGGAATGAAGTGCGCCGCGGTGCGGGATGGCGGTGACTGGGTGGTCAATGGCACCAAGCACTTCATCTCGGGTGCGGAGCACGCGGATTTCATCATCGTTTTCATCGCGACCGGAGAGGATCAGACGCTAAAAGGCCCCAAAAAACGCATTACGGCGTTTCTGGTGGATCGCGGAACGCCCGGTTTCACCATCCGGGACGGGTACAAATCGGTCAGCCATCGCGGCTACAAGAACATGGTTCTTGATTTCGATGATTGCCGTCTGCCGGACGCCCAGGTTCTAGGTGAGGTTGATGGCGGCTTTGAAGTGATGAACACCTGGCTTTATGCGACCCGTATCACGGTTGCTGCCATGTCCGTAGGCCGTGCACGCCGCGCTTTCGACTATGCGCTCGACTATTCCGCCACGCGCGAACAGTTCGGCCAGAAGATCGGCAAGTTTCAGGGCGTGTCCTTCCAAATCGCGGATATGATCACCGAGATTGACGCGGCGGACTTGTTGACGCTGGCCGCAGCCGACCGTCTGGACAAAGGCCTGCCCGCAAATCGCGAAATTGCCTCGGCCAAGCTCTATGCCTCGGAAATGCTCGCGCGGGTCACCGATGCCGCCATCCAAATCCACGGCGGCATGGGTCTAATGGACGATTACCCGCTTGAGCGGTTCTGGCGCGACGCGCGGGTCGAACGTATCTGGGACGGGACCAGCGAAATTCAGCGCCACATTATCAGTCGCGATCTTCTGAGGGCACTCGGTGCGTGATGGAGGGGGCCGCCTGATGTCTTCCCTGTCACGCGTTTTGCACCCCACATCCATCGCTGTGATTGGCGGCGGCGCCTGGTGCGTCTCAGTGATCGAACAGGCCCGGAAATTCGGGTTTCAGGGCGACATCTGGCCGGTCCACCCAAAAGCCGGTCAAATCGCGGGTCTGAGTGCTTTTGCACGCCTTGAGGACCTTCCAGCGGCCCCCGACGTAGCCTTTGTTGGCATCAACCGTCATGCAACGATCGAGACTGTCGCGGTCCTTTCGGCCATGGGGGCCGGGGGCGCAGTGTGTTTTGCCTCGGGATTTACCGAAGCGCATGCCGAGGACGATCAGGGTGCAGATTTGCAGGTCCGTTTGGTGCAGGCCGCAGGCGAGATGCCGATCCTCGGGCCAAACTGTTATGGCTTCGTCAACGGGCTAGACCGTGCCGCTGTTTGGCCCGATCAGCACGGCATGCGACCGGTAGATCGCGGTGTGGCGATCCTGACGCAAAGTTCGAACATAGCGATCAATATGACGATGCAGCGCCGGGCCTTGCCGCTGGCCTTTATGCTGACCAGTGGGAATCAGGCGCAGACCCATCAGGCCGACATCGCCTCGGCCCTGTTGGATGATGACCGGATCACAGCGATTGGCGTCCATATCGAGGGGTTCGGTGACCTGCGCAAATGGGAGGCGCTGGCCAAAAAGGCTCGGGATCGTAACGTGCCGATTGTTGCGCTGAAAGTGGGCCGGTCCGCCCATGCACAGGCGGCGACGATTTCCCATACAGCCTCGTTGGCGGGTGGTGATGCGGGCGCGCAGGCATTTCTGGATCGCCTTGGGATCGCGCGTTTGGATGACATTCCCAGTTTCCTGGAATGCCTCAAGCTGCTGCACGTGTCCGGGCGGTTGGATACGAACGGCTTGGGATCGATCAGTTGTTCGGGTGGTGAGGCAAGTCTGGCGGCCGACATGGCCGAGGGGCGCGACCTGCACTTCCCGCCGTTGTCGCAAGCACAAAAAGCTGACCTGCGCGATGCCTTGGGACCGATGGTAGCACTGGCGAACCCGCTGGATTATCACACCTATATCTGGCGGGATACGCAGGCCATGACACGGGCGTGGTCCGCAATGATGAACCCTGAACAGGCCCTGACTATGGCGATTCTCGACTATCCGCACACGGATGCGACCGATTGGGAATGCGCCACGCAGGCTGCTTTGAATTGCGTTGCTCAGACAGGGCGTCCCTTTGCAGTAACAGCGACTCTGCCGGAGCTTTTGCCCGAAGACGTTGCACATCGATTACTCGATGGCGGTGTTGTCTCTTTTGCCGGATTGCACGAAGCGCTTGCGGCAATTGAGGCAGCCGCGCGGCCGCAAGCAACGGAGGCCGAACCGGTCCTGTTGCCCTCGGATACCGTTGCAGATCACGTTCTGACCGAAGCAGAAGCCAAGAGGGCGCTGGCGGATTTCGGTGTTTGTGTGCCGCACAACGTCGTGGTACCGGCGGATCTGGCAAAACAAGCCTCTGCCGCGCTGACTGGTCCTTTTGCGATTAAGGGCGTCGGGCTGGCGCATAAGTCGGAACATGCGGCCGTGCGCCTTGAAGTCCACTCAGACGCTGTTGGCGAAGTCGCGGCGGATATCGGAACCGAAGAGGTCCTTATTGAGGAATTGGCTGTTGGCGGCGTGGCAGAATTGTTGGTCGGCGTGACCCGAGACCCGGCGCATGGATTTGTTCTGACGCTGGGTGCCGGAGGTGTGTTGACTGAAATCCTGCGCGACACGGTTTCACTTTTGATCCCATCCTCTCGCACCGCGGTGAAAGAGGCGCTGGGTAAATTGAACTGCGCCCCTTTGCTGGCGGGATATCGCGGCAAACCAGCGGCAGAGATTGAGGCCATCCTGGACGCTGTCGATGCGGTGCAGGCCTACGTCATTGCCAATGCATCCCATGTCAGCGAAGTTGAAATAAACCCACTGATCTGCACACCGGACCGTGCCATGGCGGTGGATGCTCTGATCCGAAAGGCAAGTAAATGAACCCGGTCAAAACCAAGCGCGATGGCGCTATTCTGGAAGTCACTTTGGACCGTCCCAAAGCGAACGCGATTGATTTGGCGACCAGCCGCGTCATGGGCGAGGTGTTTCGTGACTTCCGTGATGATCCTGATCTGCGCGTCGCAATCCTGACCGGGGGTGGAGAGAAGTTCTTTTGCCCCGGCTGGGATTTGAAAGCAGCCGCTGACGGAGACGCAGTCGACGGAGACTATGGCGTTGGTGGCTTTGGCGGGCTGCAGGAACTGCGGGACATGAACAAGCCGGTCATCGCAGCCGTCAACGGGATTGCCTGCGGCGGCGGGTTAGAATTGGCCCTGAGCGCCGACATGATCCTTGCTGCGGAACACGCCAGTTTTGCGCTGCCGGAAATCCGCTCAGGCACAGTGGCCGATGCCGCAAGTGTCAAACTGCCAAAACGTATTCCGTATCACGTGGCGATGGAACTGCTTTTGACCGGACGCTGGTTCGACCCGCATGAAGCGAAGAACTGGGGGTTGGTGAACGAAATCGTTCCAGGTGATCAGTTGATGGATCGGGCATGGGAACTGGCGCGCCTTTTGGCCAGCGGCCCGCCCTTGGTTTATGCCGCGATCAAGGCAATCGTACGCGATGCCGAAGATTCCAAATTTCAGGATGCCATGAACCGGATCACCGGGCGGCAATTGCCGACGGTTGATACCCTCTATGGCTCTGAAGACAATCTGGAAGGCGCCCGCGCTTTTGCTGAAAAGCGTGATCCCGTGTGGAAAGGTCGATAGTAGGCCTAAGCGCGTTCAAACAGGGCTATCAGCGCTGTGTCATCTTTGTTGGGGCCAGATGCAAGATCGCCATAGATGCGAACTTCGGGCAGGGTCAGGTTTCGAATCTGGCCTTGCGCTAACCGGTGCAGGGCTTCGGCAAATCCCAGCTTTTCATAATGTTGGGCATTGATCGACAGCGCGAATTGTGCACCGGGGCGGGCCACACGCAGCAGTGCAGTCAAAGCTTCTGGCCCGAGGTGGCCATGGGTGAACGAACCGGATGAAACGATCCCGGAGTAACTTTCGCGCGGCACTGGGATGCCTTCGTTCAGATCGGCCTCAATGGCGTCGCGGTAGATATCCTTGCGCATGGCCTGATCCAGCATCTCGGCGCTGATATCGGTGGCATCTATCGGTCCCACACCTAGCCGGGCCAGAACCGCGCCGCACAGGCCAGTGCCTGCACCTACATCAAGCACAGGCCCTTGCCCGCCGGCGCCGACAAAGGCGCGGGCGGTATGGATGTGCAGCTGATAGTCCTCGCGCGTGGCAAAGCCTTCGTCGTAATCCCCGGCCCATTCAGCATAGAGACGCTTGTGGTCTTCCGGGGAATCCAGCGCGTAGGCGGCATGCAGGTCTGGTGTTTTGTCACTCATACCCAAAAGAAAGGCGCATTGGGGGATTCGAATCAAGTATCCTTGGCAGAGTTCTTGCATCTGGCGAAATTGCGGATCATCTAAGAGCGTATGACAGGCACACTATTTTCCTTCGGTCACGGGTACTCGGCACAGGCCTTGTCCCGTCAGTTGCAACCCCATGGTTGGCGTATCTTCGGCACGACGCGTGATCCGGCCCAATCGCAGGTGGTCAAGGCGTCCGGCGCAGAGCCGGTGATTTGGCCGGGGCAAGTGCCACAGCTGGATGGGGTGACGCATCTTTTGATCTCGGCCGCGCCAAACGCGGACGGAGATCCGGTTCTGGCTGCATTGGCGGATGAGATTGCGGAACGGGCGGCGCAATTCAAATGGGTTGGCTATCTGTCGACCACGGCCGTGTATGGCGATCATCAGGGCAACTGGGTCGACGAGGCCACCCCTGCGACGCCAACGGCGCAGCGCGGCAAATGGCGGGTGCAGGCGGAAGAGCAGTGGCAGAACATCCCCGGCTTGCCGACACACATTTTTCGCCTTGCAGGCATCTATGGTCCCGGTCGCGGGCCGTTTTCCAAGCTCAAGCGTGTGGGTATGCGACGTATCATCAAGCCCGAGCAGGTCTTTTCCCGAATTCATGTCGCCGACATTGCCCAGGTTCTTGCCGCGTCCATGTCCGCGCCTAATCCGGGGGCGATTTACAACGTATGTGATGATGAACCCGTTCCACCGCAGGATGTCATCGCCTATGCGGCCGAATTGCAGGGATTGCCATTGCCGCCCGAAGTACCGTTCGACGAGGCCGACATGACCCCCATGGCGCGCAGCTTTTACAATGAGAACAAGCGGGTCAGGAACGATCGGATCAAGGATGAGCTGGGTGTAAACCTAATGTATCCGAACTATCGGGTCGGATTGAGGTCGCTGATGACCGATGACTGAGCTATCGCCGTAATTTCAGGTGATGCGCCCCGGATGCTTAGTGATAGTTTTTGGTTATCAGAACCATCCATAAAGAAAACTTATTTGCATGGTTCGAATTTGCTAGGTCTGGCGGCGACAAGACAAGAGTCGCCGATACCTTTGACAGAATGCGCGCAATCCAAGCCGCGCATCTAAAAGAGGTAAAAGTGTCATCTATATATGTTCTTGATCGCCCGCGTTTCTCACCGCGCGTACGAGCCGGATTTTAGCCAGGATTGGAGATCGACATGGACGGAAGTGATAACCCCAAAACGGGCGGATGCCCTGTAATGCACGGCGCAGGAACCCGGTCGAACCGGGATTGGTGGCCGAACCAGCTGAACCTGTCGATCCTACATCAGAACGCACCCGCGTCGAACCCGCTGGGGCCTGATTTCGACTACGCTGAAGAATTCAAGAAGCTGGACATGAAGGCGCTGAAAGAAGACCTGTACGCGCTGATGACCGATTCTCAGGATTGGTGGCCTGCCGACTATGGTCATTACGGCGGTCTGTTCATCCGCATGGCCTGGCACAGCGCCGGTACATATCGCACGGCGGATGGCCGTGGCGGTGCCTCGACCGGGAACCAGCGCTTTGCGCCACTGAACAGCTGGCCGGATAACGGCAACCTTGATAAGGCGCGCCGTCTGCTGTGGCCGATCAAACAGAAATACGGCAACCAGATTTCCTGGGCCGACCTGATGATCCTTGCCGGCAATTGCGCGATTGAATCCATGGGCGGCAAGACATTTGGCTTTGCTGGTGGTCGCGCGGATATCTGGGCGCCTGAAGAAGACATCTATTGGGGTTCCGAAACTGAATGGCTTGCCCCCACCGAAAACCCGCACAGCCGGTACACTGGTGAGCGCGACATGGAAAACCCACTCGCCGCCGTTCAGATGGGTCTGATCTATGTGAACCCCGAAGGTCCGGATGGTGAGCCCAATGTTCTGGCCTCAGGCCGTGATATCCGTGACACCTTTGGCCGGATGGCGATGAACGATGAGGAAACAGTCGCGTTGGTTGCTGGTGGCCACACCTTTGGTAAGGCGCACGGCGCGGGCGATCCTGATTTGGTCGGCCCCGAACCCGAAGCGGCACCGATCGAAGAGATGGGCCTTGGCTGGATCAACAAGTTCGGCTCGGGCGTCGGTGACGATACCACGACCTCGGGCATCGAGGGCGCATGGACCGCGAACCCGATCAAATGGGATAACGGCTATTTCGACCTGTTGTTTGGATATGAGTGGAACCTGACCAAAAGCCCCTCGGGCGCATGGATCTGGGAACCGATCGGGGTCAAGGAAGAAGACATGGCCCCGGCGGCCGGTGATCCGACCAAGAAGGTCAAAACCATGATGACCACCGCCGACATGGCGATGCGCATGGATCCGATCTATGGCCCGATCTCGAAACGCTTCCACGAGAACCCGGAAGAGTTCGCAGATGCCTTCGCGCGCGCCTGGTTCAAGCTGACCCACCGCGATATGGGGCCGCGGTCGAACTATATCGGTTCGGAAGCCCCGACCGAAGAGCTGATCTGGCAGGACAACGTGCCTGCGGTGGATCACGATCTGGTCGATGCTGCAGAAATTGTGGATTTGAAAACCAAGATCGCTGCTACTGGTCTGTCGGTGTCCGAGCTGATCTCAACCGCATGGGCCTCGGCCTCGACCTTCCGTGGGTCGGACAAGCGGGGCGGTGCCAACGGCGCCCGTATCCGTCTTGCGCCTCAGAAGGATTGGGATGTCAACGAGCCAATGAAACTGTCCAAGGTGCTGGACGCGCTGACAGGCGTGCAAGAGGCGTTCAACGGCGCGCAGTCAGGCAACAAGAAAGTGTCGCTGGCCGACCTGATCGTTCTGGCCGGTGCCGTCGGCATCGAGCAGGCTGCCAAAGCTGGTGGTCAGGATGTCGAGGTTCCGTTCACCCCGGGCCGCACCGATGCATCGCAAGAGCAGACCGATGTGGACAGCGTCGCAGTCCTGGAGCCCGCAGCAGACGGTTTCCGCAACTACCAAAAGGCCGACTACACCGTCTCGCCCGAAGAGTTGCTGGTCGATCGCGCCCAATTGTTGACCTTGTCCGCACCAGAGATGACGGCACTTGTCGGAGGCCTGCGCGTGCTGGGTGCCAACTTCGGTGACACCAAGCATGGGGTGTTCACGGATCGTGTGGGTGTACTCAGCAATGACTTCTTCACCAACATTCTGGACATGGGCACCGAATGGAAACCTGCCGGCAAGGGCGTTTATGAAGGTCGTGACCGCGCCAGCGGTGAGATCAAATGGACCGGTACACGCGTCGATCTGGTCTTCGGTTCGAACTCGCAACTGCGGGCGCTTGCTGAGGTCTACGGTCAGACGGGTGCCGAGGGTAAATTCGTCTGTGACTTTGTCTCGGCCTGGAACAAGGTGATGAACGCGGATCGATTTGATCTGAAGTAAACCGACGATCATCGCAGAGGTAGCGCCGCCCGAGGGGACTCGGGCGGCGTTTTCTTTGGGTCGAGTCCCGCGGGCATACCAAGCATTGGGTACGATTCCGCCCAAAGCCTTGACTAACCCGCGCGTCACGCATCGCCCAGCCCTGTTTCTTACCCAAATTATTAAGCTAACTTATTGTTTTCATTAACATGGGCGAGTTTCTGCAGAGAAATATGAAGTTTTTTCAAAATGGGGGTTGCAGGTCCCAGACCTAATCCGTAAATACCCCTTCACCGGCGCTGCTGAGGCGCTTGGGACACACCGGCGAGACGGTGGGACGGGTTGGAGAGACAGCCGGACGCATCGGAGAGACGGTGGGCATCTTAGGGAATGATTTAGGCGGGCGCGCTGA
>NZ_CANLZK010000021.1:0-42366 GCF_947495585.1 Ruegeria atlantica
CCGTGACAATACCCACAAAACAGCGAGAGATTTCACACAGCCTATCCGCGTTGCTGCCACTAGATTGAGCAGAGCCACCCTTCTCTTAGGCCAAACTGTTTCGAAGTCTTTCCGCAAACAGACCCGCAAACTGTTTTGTCGCAGCCGATCGAAATTGCGTCGGAGGGTAAACGGCATAGATGCCTCCTGTTGGAAGCGCCCAATCCGGAACAAGCCGGATCAATGTGCCGTTTTCGATTTCTCTCTTAGCGAAAAAATCTGGCAGAATGGAGATCCCAGCCCCTTCGATTGCCATTGCCTTGATCGCTGGTGTTACGTCTGCTCGCAGCGCGGGGTTCATTTTAACGTCACATGTTTCACCGGTAGCTTTTTTGAATTGCCAGTTCAGCGGGTTTGGCAGGGCTCTGTGTTCGACGAACGGAAACGCTGCCAATCGTTCCGGATGGTTTGGCCGCCCAAGTTGCTCAACCAAATCAGGCGACGCCACTACGATTTGCTGAAAGTCGGCCAACTTGCGCGCAACGTTGGCGGAATCGGCAAGCCAGCCTACCCGATATGCAATGTCAAATCGTGCCTCGACCGGATCGAACCGCGTATCGCTTAGCGTCAAGTCAATCGTGACAGCCGGATAGGCGATGCGAAACTCGGCCACGACCGGTGAAACGTATGTTACGCCCATATCGAGAGGGGCGGTGATGCGCAGGTTTCCAGTCGGTTCTGCGCGCCCTTGCTTTGCCATTTCATAAGCTTCTTCTGCCTGCGCCACTGATGCACGTGCGGCCTCATAGAAGGATTGTCCGGTTTCCGTGAGGTTTAGATAGCGAGAGTTACGCACAACAAGAGTTGCACCAAGCTCTTCCTCCAAAAGCTGAAGCTGCTTGCTGACGACCGCCTTGCTAATACGCATGCGATCAGCGGCCGCAGTAATCGTTCCTTCTTCCGCGATGGCGACAAAGTACTCTAGACGGTTCAGATTTGGTTTCTTCATCTCTTGTCAACTTTTGACTGACTCAGTGTCTACAAGTATTACCTTTAGTCTACAATAGCGGCGCACTACCTGTGGTCCACCAAAACGGAGACTGCAATGACGCGCTTCACCTATATCTATGATACCTATTGCGGCTGGTGCTATGGTGCCGCCCCGGTGATTGATGCGCTGATAGAGAGCGGTGCCGATGTTACTGTCATGCATCGCCATTTGTTCCAGGGCGCAAATGCATACCGAATGGGCGATGGCTTTAGAATACGATCGGCGTATCGAACAGCTAACCGGCCAAGCGTTCAGTGATGCTTATGTTCAGAACATTCTGGGAAACCCGGACGAAATGCTGGAGTCCAGTCTGACCGCCTGCGCCGCTGCTCTGGTTCATGATCAGGGTGCCAAAGCAGAGATGACGCTGGCCCATGTCTTGCAGCGGGCGCGCTATGCTGGCGGTGTCTCTGCGGTTGACCTCGAAGCAATCCGGAAAGCGCTGACAGAATTCGGCATCGACGGCTCATTGGACGAGGGCCGAGACCAAGCCAGAAAGATCAGTAAGCAAGCCGCGAAATTGCAAGCAAGGTTCGGCACGCAAGGCGTCCCAACTTTGCTGATGCATACCGACGGCGGAATAACCCAAGTCGATATCTCATCTTACCACACCCTTCCAGAACAGATCGCGGCACTGGCCGCATAAATGCAAGGAGCATCCCTATGAAGACGATCCTCACTTCTACTGCAGCCATGCTGCTGTCCACCGCAGCCTTTGCGGCTGATCTCACCATCACGGCCTTCAGCCCGAATGAAGGCAGCCTGTTCCCGGTCTCATCGAACCTGATCGAAGGTCCGAATGAGGTGATCTTGGTGGACGCCCAGTTTGAAAAGGACGATGCCCAGCAACTGGTTGATATGATCAAGGCGACCGGCAAGCCCTTGACGACCGTCTTTATCAGCCACAAGGATCCTGACTTCTATTTCGGGTTGAATACGATCCGCGCAGCCTACCCGGATGTCAAAATTGTCGCGACACCTGAGACCGTCAAAGGCATCGAGAAAACCATCCAGCTCAAATACGATTTCTGGGGCCCGATCTTGGACACGAACGCCCCATCCGAATTGATTGTTCCTGAGGTTCTGAATGGCGATAGCCTGACAGTGGATGGCGAAGCCGTCCAGGTCATTGGCCTCGATGGACACGATCCGGTTCATACATTCCTGTGGGTACCGTCGGAAAAAACCGTGCTGGGCGGCGTCGTCCTTTATGAAAACGTGCATGTCTGGATGGCTGACAACCAAACCCCGGAAAGCCGCGACAGCTGGCGTGCAACGTTAGATCAGATTCTAGAATTGAACCCCGCGCGGATTGTTCCGGGCCACGTGATCGGCGATAGTGCAGAGGACGCAAGCATCGTTGATTTCACAAAGGAATATGTCGCCGCGTTCGAGGCAGCCGCGGACAAGGCTGAGGGTTCAGCCGAGTTGATCGCCGCGATGCAGGCGGCTTATCCCGACTTTGAGAACGTGAGCGATCTGGAGCTAAGCGCCCAGGTTATCGAGGGCGAGCGTTCCTGGCCGTAAGCGTAGACCGGCATCAGAAGCCGTCCACTTCGGTTTCTGTATTACAAAAGGGGCGCTGGCCTATCAAATCCGGCGCCCAATCACCAACAGTGCAAAACTCGGTTTGCTTTGAACGACACTGCATTCGCCGCAAGGAAGAGAAGCAATTTCATGTCTTGCAAGTTCGCGAATACCAAGATCACGCAAAGCAGCATCATTGGTGCTGTCCTGTTTGCATTCGTTTCGGCGACAACAATTGCCGTCAACGCTCAGGAGTAAAACATGACTCCATTGGAAATTGTCAAAAGCACCTATGAAGGCGGAACCTCCGAAGAAAACGGTCGCAGCCTTCAGTGGCATTTGGCACCTGATGCCAAATGGACAGAGGCAGCGGGTTTTCCCTATTCGGGAACCTATACCGGTTTTGACGAGATCGCGAAAAACGTGTTTGCGCGGTTGGCTTCAGAATGGACCGACTATCGGTTTGTTCCTGAAAACTATGTAGCCGATGACCACCGCGTCGTCGCATACGGGACCTACTATGGAACGTATAATGCAACCGAAAAGGCATTTTCGGCGCGCGTTGCACATGTCTGGCAGGTCGAAGACGGCAAGATCGTTAAATTTGAACAGTTCGTCGACAGCGCGCCAGTAAAGGAAGCGATGGAGTAATTCACCCCATCTCATCCGAATACCAATTTCACTCAACATCGGTCGGCGGGCCCAAAAAACCCGGCCGATCAAATCTCGGGAATGACTAAAATGATAGCAGTTCTGAACAATCAATCCCCGCGGGTTCTCAGCATTCTGCGGATCATGACGGGCCTGCTGTTTATGGCGCATGGAACCCAGAAAATACTGAACTTCCCTGCGCCGCCAGAGTGGGAGGTCGCGACATTCTCGATGCCATGGTTTGCCGGCATGATGGAGCTTTTCGGCGGTGCCTTGATTGTTCTGGGCCTTTTTACGCGTCCGGTCGCGTTCCTTCTGTCCGGTTTGATGGCCAGCGCCTACTTCATAGCCCACGCCCCGCAGAACTTTTATCCGATCCTGAATGCCGGTGATGCCGCAATTTTGTACTGCTTCATCTTCCTGTACTTTGTATTTTCCGGCCCAGGTCGCTGGAGCCTTGATGCCAAGATGGGCCGCGAATAGCTGAGGAGGAATTTGATGACTCATTCAAAATCGCGCCGAAAGATTCTCGCAGGGATTACTTCTGCCACAGGAAGCCTGCTCCTGTCCCGGACCGCGTTTGCTGCGGAGTTGACACCGCGCGCTGCAGAAGGGCCGTTTTATCCGACCAGATCGATGCGCGTGAGCGACACCGACAATGACTTGGTGAAGATCGCAGGGCTTGTTCGCGAGGCAGGCGGGGAGATCATCACGCTCAAAGGTCAGCTTACCGGTCGCAATGGTATCCCGATAACGGGTGCACGCATCGAAATTTGGCAATGTGATGTGAATGGAAAGTACTTGCACCCCGGCGATGATCGTCCAGTGCCCTATGACCAGGGTTTTCAGGGCTATGGCCACGATATCACGGATGACGCTGGCAACTATGCGTTCCGCACGATCAGGCCAACTAAGTATCCGGGGCGAACACCACATATTCATGTGAAAGTCCTAGATGGAAGCCGAGAGCTTCTGACCACACAGCTCTACATTGAAGGTGATCCGGACAATGCGAAAGACGGGCTCTATCGCAGGATGTCGAAGGCGGAAGCCCGAGCAGTATCCATGGCATTCACCGAAGGGCCGAAGGGCACAGAAACTATCGTAAACATTGTTGTCTGACGGGCTCGGCCGGATCAGGAAAGGAACAGATTATGAAAAACGCATTGATCGTCGCAGCCATGGCAATCCTGATGCCAGCCATTGCCACAGCACAATCCGCAGATGCCTTCACCCATGTCGCAGGCAATGTCTATTACTTCCAGAACGGCAGCTACAATTCGCTTGTTGTCGTCACCGAGGAAGGGACCCTTGTTGTCGATCCGAACGGCCGCACGGCAGAGCAGCTGCAGAACAATCTTCCCTCACTAACGGACCAGCCAGTGACGCATCTGATTTTCTCGCATTCGCATGGCGATCACGCCTCGGGCGGTGATGTCTATGGCGACGATGTTCAGGCCATCGCGCATTCGAACGCTCCGGCAACACTGGGCGGCGTAAGTCTCGATGCCCAGTTCGATCAAGAGCATAGCTTTCAATTGGGCAAGAACACGATCGAACTGACCTATCTTGGGCCCGGAGACGAAGAGGACATGATCGCAACGGTCGTGCGCCCCGAAAATGTTGTCTTTCTTGTCGATGTCGCCGCACCCGAACGCATGTTCTACACTAGCCTTGGCAGAAACAATGTTCAGGGTTGGTATCAGCAGATACTCACCGCCGAGGCGCTGGAATTCGATACCTTCGTACCCGGCCACGGGCGTGTTGGCGACCATGACGACCTGACAAACGTTCGGCTCTATATGGAAGAACTGCGCGCGGATGTTTTGAAAGGGCTGCAAGCCGGGAAATCGACAAACCAACTGGTAGAAGAACTAACGTACCCAGACCGAAGCCACTGGCAGCAATACGATACTTGGCGCCCAAGCAATGTGCGTGGTATGGCTCGGCATTTGATCAAAAGCGGAATCGTTGATTACTGAAGATCTTGACTATTGAGAGATTGCAATACAGATATTGGCCCTCCGATGTGAAAACCCAGATTGCGTTACCCAGTTACCATTTAGTTCATCAAATCGGCCATTCAGACAACCTGCGACATTGATATTTATGGGCTTCTGGTAAATCGGCATAAGGCCCATCAGCCGCATCAAACGCTGGATGCATTTCTCGTTTACCGGAAGGTCCTCATTGCGCAGGCGCCATGTTATCAGACGAACGCCATAAAACCCGTCTCCAAGAACTTCATGTCGATCACGCGCATCAGATTGAGGTTCATCTCACTTTCGCCCCTCGGTTCGTAGTAAAACGACGACCGCGAGTTCGACGGAAGAGCGGATTGCTTGCCGACAGAAAGATTGGACAGGTTCGGTTCGATCGTCTTCCGCCTCACTTGCCGGTCCAGGGTTTGAGCTTTTCTGGCCAAAAAATCGTTGGCGAAGGCCAACTCCCCGATCTTGGCGTGAAGGCCCCTGACCTGCTCTTCGTTCACTTCAAGCGCGTTCCTGCCACCACGCTCGAATACAACCGAAGCACCTTCAAGCAGCGCCCGTTTCCATTGATGGATCATCGTTGGGTGAATACCGAACCGACCGGCCAATTCGCTGACCGTCTGCTCGCCCTTCAGCGCTTCCAACGCGACTATGGCCTGGAAATCTGGGTGACGTTGCTTCCGTTTCAACTTTTCCGATCTCCTTTCTATTGAAGATCAGCAGACAACAAAAAGCAGCTTACGTAAGTGTCCGAATTTCCGGGAGTAGTTCAGGTCAACCACACCGCCTGCGCAATTACCTGAGCAGGAAATCGGTGATGCTTGTAGCTGATAGAAATTGAATTCATCGATACCAATTACGGCCAGGTTTAGGCTTGAACAAACCCTATACAGTTACCGTGACAATACCGTTGGTCGTTCGAAAAACAGCGTTCCTTTTGTGTATTACTGTTCTCGCAAGCCATAGAGTATCATTACAGTCAGCAACGATGCCTTTGCCCCACCGCTCAGATTCGGAAATGTCTTTTCAAATTACTAAGCGATAAATTCAGGCCACAAACAAGAAATGATCAATAGAACTTCTTCAGCGTATTCTTTTCTGCTTTTGCGCCCAAGCGCTGAAAGGACATAAGCGTGCACTCACCTTCGCTGTGCGTACATCATAGCCTTGCAACCCCAGAGAAGGATTTCAACAAGGTTCTTGCGACAGAACAGAATGGTGGATCGCTTTCCTGCTGATCGGCCGTCAATAACCTGACAAAGACCAATTGACTGAATGCTAAAAACTGACACAACTAAGACTAACAATCTTCTATGCAACTACAGCAGTATCGGCACTGAAAACTGTGATCAAACAAAGAGATATCGAACGTGAAGTAGGGCAAACCTTACAAAGGCTAAGGCAGGAACGCAATCTGATCCTCTCTGAGCTGGCGACAACGTCGCAGGTCTCGACCTCGATGATCAGCCGAATTGAAAACGGTAGCGTCTCTCCGTCTCTTGGCACGCTACAGGCATTGGCGGACGCGATGAATGTTCCTCTGATGGCCTTGTTTGCGGATACGGAAGTTTCGGCCGACGTACATCACGTCAAAGCAGGCGAAGGTCTCATGTCCCGACGTATTACGCAGGGTCACGTGCATAACTACCTGTTGCTTGGTAAACATGGCGGGCCGGGAGGTCTGTTTCAATCTGCCCGTATCACCATTTCAAAGGACCAATCTGGGACATTGCCCAGTTACCAGCACGAAGGCTGTGTTTTTCTCTACATGATAATGGGCGACGCTATATACAGGTGTGGCACCGAGGATTTTGTTATGGCAACTGGCGATACCCTAAGCTTCGATGCCAAGCTGCGTCACGGGTTTTGCAAGATCGTGTCGGATGAGATCGAATTCATCACTGTATCAACTCGCCCGCAGTAAATTCAGACCGCGATTTGACACTCTCAGGCCGTATAACCTATCCGGACCGTTTCATATTCTTGTATTATGTGAAACTATGAATAATCCAACCGCATATCCCAATCAGGCACTGAGCCCCCATGAAAATTACGTTCAAACAGGTTGATGCATTTCGAACCGTCGTCTCCACCGGAACTGTAACCGAAGCGGCAGCGATGCTGGGCATCTCACAACCCGCGGTCAGCCGCCTGATCTCGGATTTCGAGGCCGAAGTCGGTTTTCAGCTGTTTCAGCGCTCGGGCCGGGTCCTGGTACCCACGGATGAAGCACGCTTGCTGGTGGAAGAGGTTCGGCAGGCCGTTAGCGGCATGGAGCACATAAAGGATTCCGCCACAGCCATTGGGAAGTTCGGTCACGCGCGGCTTAACCTGGTGATCACGCCGGGGGTGTCCTCTCAGCTTGCTCCGGATCTGCTTCAGGAGTTTTCAGCTACTTGGCCAAAAGCCATGGCCCGAATGGAAATCGCGCCCAGCGATGACGCCGTCGAATGGATGGTTTCGCAGAATTACGATTTCGGGATCACGACAACCCAACCCGCCAACCCGTCCTTTGACAACCTGGTTATCCGGAACAGCGACGTCTGTTGCGTCGTTCCAACCGGCCATCCTCTGGCAGAGAAAACCATAGTTCAGGCGCAGGACCTGGCGGGTAAGAGCTTTATCTCATATATGCCGTCCTCACGCTTCCGGTTTGAGATTGACCAGTTTTTTGAGGCCAAAGGGATCTCACGTCAGATGCAGTATGAGACCCGCACTACCGACGCAGTGTGCCGTCTGGTCGCGCGCGGTCTAGGAGTTTCTGTTGTCGGAGCAAGCCTGGATTATCTCAAAACCATTCCCGATTGTGTCGCGCTGCCTTTTGCGGCGCCTCTGACGTTTCGAGCAGTCCTGTTCTGGTCCAAGAACAAGCCCTTGTCCGCCGTGGGACAGTCCTTTTTGAAGATCGTGCAATCGCAGATCAGCGACGATTAAGCGCCTCGCGAAAACTGGCTCGCGCCTGCGCGCTGTGGATATAGGCGTAGTCCCGAGGGTAAGGGGCACCTGCCGTCAGTTCCATCGAGACGAATTGCGGGCCGGTGGATGACAGAACCTGAGGCACCGCAGCTGAAAACTGATCCAGCTCGGTAAAGCGCTGCACACTGGCATACCCGGCAGCCCAGGCCATGGCCGCAAAATCAACCCTATCCGCACCAGGCAGGGGATGCGACCCGTTCACCTCATAGACCCGGTTAGCCGACAGAAAATGATAGAGGTTCGTCACCCCTGAATTGGCAATCGTCACCAATGTCCCAAGATTCATCAACAAGCTGCCATCGCCATCCAGAACGATGACCCGCCTGTCAGGATTGGCCAGCGCCAGACCCAGACCATGGGACGACGCCTGTCCCATAGCCCCGACGGCCACGTAATTAAGGTCGCGCGGATTCAGGGCAAGCCAGTCGAAACAGCTCTGATAAACAGCAACAACAATATCATCCTCGCGGACATGAGGGATCAGAGCCTTAAGCGCTGCGTCGCGGTGCATGGTCATGATGCCTCCGGCGCCCGGCCGATCAAGAAAATGTGGGGTCTCGAAGTTGCATAAGCCGCTTCAATCGCCTGCGGGATATGAGCCTCGTCCCCTGGCCATTCGATCAGGGAATGTGACAGTTCCATCGCATTCAACACCGGCCGAACAATCCGCACCCCGTAAGAGGCCGATTGGTCCGGATGAATATGTGGCTCTTTACCCTGCAGGCCAACCATCATGACCACCGGCAGTTCATAATCGACGCCAATGGCCCGGATCGCATTCAATGAATCCATCAGCCCCGTTTGTTGCATCATCAGGATCGCGCGCGTGCCGTTAAAGGACATCGCCCCGCAGATGCTGACGCCCTCATCCTCCTTGCAGATCCGGGTCAGGCGAAATTCGGGATCTCGCGAGATCGGCCAGAGCAGCCCGTCACTGGTAACGATGTCCGGCAATGCCACGATTTCGCCAACACCCGCCGCTTTGATAGCAGCGATGATAGCCGCACCTGAAGGATTCTTGACCTGCGGCGTACATTCGGTCGGTAGAGGGGACGCAACCATCAGGCACCTCCGTCCAGAAATGCGGCAAGCCCATCCCGCGCCGCTTGCAGTTCATACCTGTGACCGATGGTGATGCGAATAAAATCACGGTAGGCGGGTGAGGCGAACCGACGCACAGAAATCCCCTGTCCGCGCAGGAAAAGATCGGCCGCTTCGGCAGATTTCCCGGGGTTCGGAAAATGAACCAGCACGAAATTGGCCTGACTTGGGACAACATGCAGACCCATTTCCGTTAGCGCGGCGCTAAGCCAGGCCCGGCTGTTCAAATTTGTCTCTCGAACGAAACGGGTATGTGCCGTGTCTTCCAGCGCCGCAACAGCAGCTGCGGCCGAAGAGGACGCCACCGGGAAGGTCAGGCCGATCCGGCGTACATTGTCCACCACATCGTTGGACCCGTACATCCAACCAACACGCGCACCAGCAAGCCCGAAAATCTTTGAAAACGTCCGGCACATGACCACGTTATTGGCAGCCTCTACCAGCTTATGCGCGGGCTCATAATCTGCCGCGTCGACATATTCCTCATAGGCAGCGTCGATGATCAGCAGGACGTTTTCCGGCAACGCGGCATGCAGGCGGCGCAGCTCTGCGCCGTTCAGATAGGTGCCTGCCGGGTTCTCGGGGTTGGCGAGGTAGACGATCCGGGTTCGTTCGGTCAACGCATCGATCATCCGGTCGACCGAAGGTTTGAATGCATTATCCGCGACTGACACCACCTCGGCATCGTTGGCAAAAGCATAGTTGGGCACTTTGAGATAGCCATTGGCACTACGGATCAGCTCGGTACCCTGCCCTAGATAGGCGCGTGCCAGACGGGCCAACAGATCGTCCGATCCCTGTCCTGTGGTGATCCGTGCCGCATCCAACCCGTATTGCGCGGCAATCGCCGGGGCCAAGATATCGTCAGGGTTTTCCAAATAGCGCTCGACATTGCTGATTGCCGCACAAGCGGCAGCGCGGGCAGACGGGCTGGGACCAAACACGCTTTCATTCGAGTTCAAAAGAATCGCAGGCGGTGGAACGTCAGCAGATGCTCCACCAACCATATGAGGTTTGATCCTGCCTATTCCTGATTTTGCGAGGGTAATGCCCATCCAATTCCTCCGGCACCACCAGATGGCGGCAATGGCAATTTTCAATATATATCACATAACATCGTATTTTAAGCAATTCACTTTCAAAAAAATTATGATATGAAGGCTGTGACTCAGCAAAAGAACCCGGATGACCGATACGTTTTCGCCCCAACCCAGCAGGCTTCACCTGACCATCGATCTGGACGCGCCAGGTCGACAGTCCGGTGATCTGATGCTGAAATGGTCCGACAATGCCGTACCGTTGGGATACCACCCAATCCCGGTCGTCAGCTTACGTGGCAAACCCGGACCTTCTGTTCTGATTTTGGGCGGCACTCATGGAGACGAATTCGAAGGACCTGCCGCGATCCTGCGGTTTGCGGCACAGCTGAACCCTTCTGACCTGACCGGACAGGTGATCCTGATCCCGGCCTTGAACGCCCCCGCGTTTCTCGCCTCATCGCGGGTGTCGCCATTGGATGGGCAAAACCTGAACCGGGCTTTTCCTGGCACCGCGAATGGCGGCCCGACAGCGATGCTGGCGCATTTTGTTGAAACTGTACTGCTGCCGCGCGTAGATGCCGCCATTGACCTGCACTCGGGTGGCAAGGCATCTGTATTCGAGCCCTGCGCCTTGGCAGCGCGGGGGAATGACACGGACCTGACCGCTTCCAACATGGAACTGGCCCGCGCTTTCGGGTTGCCTCTGATCTGGGTGCTGGGCGCCCATAACGACAACCGAAGTGTGAATGCTGCGGCCGCGCGAGTTGGGGTCCCGATGATCGCAGCTGAACTCAGCGGCGGCGGGGGTGTCGATCCGCATGCCGCGGACCTTGCCGAAGCCGGGCTTAAACGCTGTCTGAAGCATTTAGGTATCCTGCCCGGCGGTGCACCGGACTCTGTTCCGACGCAATGTGTCGAAATCGCCGATCCGTTGCATTCGATCCACGCACCCGCAGATGGGCTGTTCGACCGACGCTGCACCGCAGGACAACAGGTCAAACGAGGCGATCTGGCAGGCACGCTGCATTTCCCCGCCGAACCGGAACGTTCGGCCGTCGAACTTAAATTTCCCACAGCCGGGCACGTTCTGGCTCATGGCAATCGTGGCATGGTGCGCCGTGGCGATCTGTTGGCATTGGTGGCTCAACCGCTGTCCGAGGAACGTTGAATGAAAACTTATTCCCCGTTCATTTCCGGTGCCTTTGTCGATTGGGATGGTGAAACCCTGCCCAGTATCGACCCCGCCACCGGTCAGGTGTGGAGCATGATCGCCCGTGGCGACACACAAACCGCCGGCATGGCCATCCGGGGCGCCGACCAGGCCTTCCGCCGCGGGCCATGGGCCAAAGCTGGGCCGACAGAACGGGCGGATATGCTCGACCGTTTAGCTGACATACTGGAAACCCGGTGGGAAGACCTTGTCAAACCCGAAATCCGCGACAACGGCAAACGCATTACCGAGGTGCGCGGGCAGTTTGCCGGGTTGCACAACTGGTTTCGGTTTTTTGCGACAGAGGCACGCAAGCTGCAGCCCGAACCTCAGGCCATTTCCATCCCCGGTGTGCATAGCGTGGGCCACTTTAGGCCCTATGGCGTCGTGGTCGCCATCACGCCCTGGAATTCTCCGCTGATGATCCTTGCATGGAAGCTGGCCCCGGCACTGGCAGCTGGCAATACGGTTGTAGTGAAGCCCTCAGAAATGGCTTCGGCATCAACCTTGGAATTTGCACGCCTGGCACATGAGGCGGGACTACCACCCGGGGTGCTTAACGTCGTCACCGGACTGGGTCACGAGGTCGGCGAAGCACTGGTCCGCCACCCTCTAACACGCAAGGTCACCTTTACCGGTTCGGACTTTGGCGGACGAAAAGTGGCCGAGGCCGCCTCGGCCGGCGTAATCCCGGCGGTGCTGGAACTGGGCGGGAAATCTCCGCAGGTGGTGTTTGCCGATTGTGACATGGACAATGCGGTCAACGGAATTCTGTCCGGCATCTTCCTTTCAAATGGCCAGACCTGCGTCGCTGGATCGCGGCTGATCGTTGAGGCCGGGCTGAAGGACAGGCTGTTATCCCGCCTGATCGATCGCGCCCGCACATTGCGGATGGGGGATCCGATGGACCCGGATACTCAGGTCGCACCGCTGGCCAATGAACCGCATCTGCGAAAGGTTACGGCAATGATCGAACGCGCCAAAGCCGACGGTGCGGTTTGCTTACTGGACGGCACCGCCACAACGGCAGGCCGGAATGGGTTCTATATCGGACCAACGGTATTTGACGATGTGACCCCCAGCATGCAGCTCTGGCGTGAAGAAGTGTTCGGACCGGTTCTGGCCGTCATCTCTTTCACCACCGAAGAAGAAGCCATCGCGCTGGCTAATGACAGCGACTACGGGCTGGCTGCAGGGGTCTGGACCACCGATGCCGAAAAGGGCGCGCGGGTAGCCGAGGCAATCGAGGCGGGCACTGCTTACATCAACCATTATCGCAGCGTTGACCCTGCCTGCCCCATTGGTGGGGTCAAACTGTCGGGCTACGGGCGTGAATTGGGCCCGGACGCCATAAGGGATTTCTGTCAGGTCAAATCGATCTGGACCGGCACCACGCCGGTGCCCGATCCGTTTCCCTGACCACCGATACGCACGGAGGACGGCATGAACGATCATTTCTCAGCCCCCAAGGGCAATTTCCGCGGTCACGACCAACAAAAAGTCTGGCAACAGCAACCTGACCCGGAACTGACCGAGGTTGGCCCCGGCACGCCGTGCGGCGAATACCTGCGCCGGTTCTGGATGCCGGTAGCAATGACCGATCAGATCGGCGACCTGCCCTATCGCCTGCGTATTCTGGGCGAAGATCTGGTTCTGTTCCGCGAAAAAAAAGAGGGCAAGCTGGGCCTGACCCATCTGCATTGCTGCCACCGCAACATGAGCCTGGAGTTCGGCATCGTTGAGGAAGGCGGAATTAGATGCTCATACCACGGTTGGAAATACGGCTTGGACGGCACCATTCTGGAAACCCCGTGTGAACCGCCCGCGTCACAGGTCAAGAAAAAGGCCTGTCTGGGGGCTTATCCGGTGATCGAATACAAGGGTTTGGCCTTTGCATTTATGGGTCCCCCCGAAGAGCAACCCCCATTCCCAGTAATGGACACATTTGATGATGATGGCGACGAGTTGGTGCCTTACCTCATCAAATCCCCGTGCAACTGGCTTCAGGTGATGGAAAACGCATGGGACCCGTTCCATGTTGTCTACCTGCATACACTGGCTGTACGCAGCCAGTTCATCGACGCCTTTGCTGAAATGCCGATGATCGAGTTTCACGATAGTCAAACGGGCGATTTTTACACCAATGTCCGACGAGTCGAGGATATCGTCTGGGTGCGCATACATGACCATATGTTGCCGTCGTTCACGCAAAATGGCGGCCACTTCCCGGTGCCAGACGGGCCGCGCTATTTTGGGCGCTGCGGGCTGTCGCGTTGGATAACCCCGATTGACGACACCAACACGATGGTCATCGCATGGCGCCACTTCCGGGATGCGGCGGCGAATGACGATCCAAAGGGCCTGACGGACAAAAGAAAAGTGGGCTTTGGGATGACCGATTTCTATGGTCAGGATCCCGATCGACCCTATGAGATGCGCCAGCGGGACCCCGGCGACTATGACGCCTGGGTCAGTCAGGGGCCGCGGAACGTCCATGCCCGCGAAAACCTCAGCTTTACGGATCGGGGCGTGGCCAAGGCACGCCGCCTGTTGCGCAACGCCATTCGCGCGTTGAAAGACGGTCAGTCCCCTCCGCAACCGACCGACAGCTTTGCCGGTCAGGTGATACCGACCTATGCCGGGGACACAATGCTACGCATCCCGCTTCAGGACGGCCGCGACGATGGTGCAGTGCTCAAGGAAATCTCGCATCAGGTAGCTGAGATCTACAAATCTGGCGACCAATTGCAGGGCGAGGCCCGTAAGACGTTCATCGTCGATGCGCTGAAAAAGTATGAGGCAAGCTGGTCATGACCAATCGTGTTCCACAAAATCCAGGTCGGGTCGACTGGTCCGGCGAAAACCCCGGCATTTATTTGAAACAGAACCCGACGCAGGACCACTATGACACTCTGGCGCTGTTCTTCCGGGTGGTTTTGTCGCCCTATGGTCGGGGCCATGCCGCATTGATCCTGGGCGCGCCGGATCAAGCGCAGGGTTGGCCGCACGCCCCCAATCTGATCATGACGGATAACCAACGCATGATGCGCTGGATCGTGGATGGCTGGGTCACCAAGATGCCGACCTTTATCGGAAAGGCAGGCCTCGACGCGATGAGCTGGCTGGACTGTGACAGCGTCGAAAAACGCCCAGGCGATTTGAGATCGCGCTATTCCGAGACCCTGCGCGGCTCGGGCGTCACGGTCGAGATGATCTGGCAGGAAATGGGTCCACCCTTGCCAGTTGAGGTCACTAAGGAAAACTCGGCAACCAAAGAGCATGAGATGTATTCGGTTTTCCTTGAAGCCAAGACGGCGCAGGTCGTCATCAACGGCACACCGCTCCCCGGTCAGGTCGCAAGCCGCCAGTTCTTTGGCCGCACCATGTCGACCGCCTTTCTGGCCTTTTCCGAAACCTGGGTGACCCCGCAGGAGGATCTGTGATGCCGTTGAACGAACCGATCACCCCCGGAACCGTCGACTGGACAGGCGAGAACCCCGGCATCCTGCTGAAAGACGACAACAACAATTTCACCGCCATGGCGCTGTTTTTTCGCGTGGCATGGTCTCCGGTGGGTCAGGGTCAGGTGCTGCTGTTGTACGGAACGCCAGATCAGGTGGACGGACCGCCCGAGGCACCGAACGTAATCCTGAGCGACAATCCCGATCTGACCGCCTTTCTGAAGAGCAATTTCATCAGCAAACTGGCCGCTTTCGCAAATGCTCCCGCTTTTGCCTCCCTGCCAGAGATAGGCGCGCAGGTCGTCCGTTCCTCGGGCGATCCGATGAGCCATCGCTATACCGAAACCATCGCCGGGGAAAACCTGACGGTCGAACTGGTCTGGGAGGGGCTCGAGCCACCCCGCGCGCTGGAGCTCTCTCCGCATGAGGTCGCTTCGGGTGAGCAGAACATGTTCTCGCTACTGGTGCCCGCACATTCGGCCCAGATCATCGTTAATGGTCACGCATTGCCGGGCAAGTTGGGCACACGGGTGCAGGCCGGGTATGAAACGACAACTGCCTTCCTCTATTTCTCGGAAACATGGATCATCCCGCCGGAGGATACTTGATGCTGCATCCGGCTGATCAGCTGGCGTTCGACCAGGCCATGGTGACACAACCGGTCTGGAACCGGTTCAATACTGCGTCCGAAGCGCTGAGGTTGGATGAAAATGTCCTGCTACATGCCGGTCCCGCCTTCGCCAGCCCTGATCAGATCACCGCGCCGATCCTGAACTCGGCCTGTGTCGCTGCCGTCTGGCAAGGGCTGGCACAGAACTTCGATCAGGCCGAGGCGATGATCAACGCAGGCGAGGTCATCCTGAAACCTGCGCAGGACCATGATGTCGTGACACCTCTGGCCGCGGTCGTCTCGGCGGATATGCCGCTGCACACAGTCTATGACGCGTGGCGTGGCCAACAACGTGTTTACGCGCCGATCAATGCAGGCAACCGCCCAGCGATGCGTTTAGGGCTGCGGTCCGAGGCGGTGCTCAACCACATTCGCTGGCTCAACACCCGGTTTCTTGATGTTCTGGAGAAAGGGATTGCCGAAGGGATCGCTCTGGTCCCGCTGGCTGTGATCGGCCTGATGGGCGGGGATGATTGCCATGGCCGCACACCCGTGGCCGCACAGGCGTTGATTGCTGAACTCAAGGATCGCAGCACCAGCGGGATCACGGATGACGACGTGTTGGCTTTTATGGACAGCTCGCCCTCACTGTTTCTCAACCTCTGGATGGCGGCGACCAAATGCATGATGAAACTGGCGGAGGGTATTGAAGGGTCAAGCTTCGTCACCGCTGCAGGCGGCAATGGGCGCGAAATTGGCATCCAGATCTCGGGCCTACCGGGCCGTTGGTTCACAATTCCGGCCAACCCTCCCAAGGGGGCGTTTGACGTGGATTTGCCGCAGGACCGCGCCAGTGGCGCGATCGGCGACAGTGCCGTGGTCGAGGCATTCGGGCTGGGGGCAATGGCCATAGATCTGAGCCCTGAACAAAAGAAGGGTCTGGGTGCCTATCTGCCCGACGACGCTCAAGCGCGAATGTCAGGTCTGTCAGTCGGAACGCATCCGTATTTCCGGGCCTTGCATGTTCGGCTGGGCAGCACGGCGCGGGGTGCCGTGGAACAGGGTTCGGGGCCTGTGATCGGGCTGGGCATTCTTGACCGATTGGGCGAGGCCGGTCGGTTGGGCGGTGGCATCTACGACATGCCAGTCTCCCCCTTTGCCGACGCGTTGAAAGCGCTGGAGGCATGACCGGGCTGAACCATCATTCTGCCCATGAACTTGCCACATTGATCCGGGTAGGTGAGGTGAAGCCTTCCGAGGTGATGGCGGCCCATCTGGACCGGATCACGAACCGTGAACCCGTCATCGGGGCTTTTCAAACCCTCGATGCGGACCGCGCCATGGAGCGTGCAAAGGCCGCCGACACTCTCCCCGTTGGTGGGCCGCTCCATGGCGTGCCGTTTGTGATCAAGGATATCATCGACACGGATGACATGCCGACAGGATGGGGTAGCGACCTGTATGCCGGGCGCCGCCCCGACCGAAATGCAGCTTGCGTTCAGGCTTTTTTGGACGCGGGCGCGATCCCAACCGGTAAAACCATTTCCACCGAATTCGCCTACTTCAAACCCGGTAAAACTGCCAATCCGGCGAATCCGGCGCATACGCCGGGTGGCTCGTCATCCGGTTCGGCCGCAGCTGTGGCCGATTTCATGGCTCCGCTCGCATTTGGTTCGCAAACCGCAGCCTCGCTGATCCGACCAGCAGCGTATTGCGGGGTCTGCGGGTTCAAGCCAACCACCGGCCGGTATGTTCTGACGGGTGTCATGGGCTTGTCCCAAAGTCTGGATACACTTGGCCTGTTGGCTCGTGATCCCCGCGACTTTGTGCTGACCGACGCGGTTATGTGCCAAACTGACCCGGCACCGCCAGCTGAGTTCGAAGAGGCTTTGCCTAGGGTCAGCCTAATGCGCGGCCCGCACTGGCGGAACGGTTCGGTCGAGATGCGGGACACCTGCACGCGTGTGTTGGCTGCCCTTGCCGCAACGGGGGCAGAGACCGGAGAAATTGCCTTTCCACCCGTTTTTGCCGAACTCACGCAGGCTCAGATCACCGTCATGGGCTATGAGGTCGCGCGGCAGCGCGCTGCAGAATACGCTATCGGCATGCCCGCCATCAGCCCGCAATTTCATGACCTTGTCACGGCGGGGCTGGCGGTCACCAACGCAGAATACCAAGCTGCGCTGGACCTGCGTGACCGGGCGGGCGCGATGCTGGACCAGATGTTCCGCGATGTGGACGCTCTGTTGGTCCCGTCGGCCCCCGGACCAGCCCCTGCCGGTTTGGACGCTACTGGAGATCCGCTTTTTTCCCGGATGTGGAACCTGTTGCAGGTGCCTTCGGTCGCTTTGCCATTCGGGACCGACCAGAATGGCCTGCCGCTTGGCATTCAATTGATCGGACGAAAGGGTGATGACGCCCGCCTGCTGGACATCGCGGTCTGGGCCCATGAACACTTGTCGCAATGACCGCTTAAGGAATTAGGGGCAGCAGCAAAGCAAGTGATACGGGAATGCTGACGGCTGCTATCAACGTCTGCAACGTGACAATGGCCGCCATCAGCGGCGCGTCTCCACCCAAGTGCTTGGCCAGCGTGTACGAAGACGCACCGGTCGGCACAACCGAATAGACGACGGCGATCTGCAGAACTTCCCGCGGCAACCCAACCAGTAATCCGATCACCAATACTGCCAGAGGGAAGACAATCATCTTGCCCGTGAAGGCCAGAATTAAAGGCAGCGCACTTGCGGCCATGGCCCGGACCCTCAGATTGGCACCGACGGCCAGCAATGTGATCGGCAAAGCTCCTGCACCCAGAACATCCGTCACATCATGCACGACCGCTATCCTGTTACCGATCAACTGGTTGGCACAGACCGCCAGAAAGATCGAAATCACGTATGGATTGCGTGCGAGTTCCCGCAGAATTGCAACGGCCAGGCTGTTGGTCCGATCGCCTTTGAGCGCACCAACCATCAGAACCACCATAACAATATTGGTGGTGGGCACGAGAATTGCAGTCGCCAGAATCGCGATATCCAACCCCGCTGGCCCAAACAAGTTCGCAGCCAGCGCAAGTCCGATGAATGAGTTATGTCGCGCGCTGCCTTGCAGGATCGAGGTGGCCTGCGGCGGCGCAAAACCCATCAAACGGGCACTAAGAAGCGCAAACAGAAGCGCCACAACGAACCCGCCCAGAATGGCAACCGAGTAAAGACCCAGCGCCGACTTGTCCAACGGCGACAGGGAAATTTTGCTGAACAGAAGGCATGGCATCAGAACCCAATAGACAAGCTTGTCATTCAGGTTCCAGAAATCCGTACTGGGAATGCCGCCTTTGCGCAGGGCCAAACCCAGCGCAATGATCAAAAAGATCGGCAGTATCGAGGTGAGTGTCGAAAGCATAACAATTCGCAGACAAAACCGGGCCGGCTCGACCGGACACTCTCATGACTGGCGTTTCTACGCAATGCGATGTCGGATAGACCCGACTCCTTCAGCCGGGGGTGTCAGCATCATCGTCGATGACAGCCATCGCGTCGATCTCGACCAAAAGCGACGGATCGGCCAACCCCTGCACAACCACGCCTGTCGAACAGTGATGAACACCTTCGAACCAGCGATTGATCGCCTCGTAAACGGCCGGACGGTACGAAATATCGGTGACGTAGACTGTCAACTTGCAGACATCGGTCAAGCTACCCCCGGCCTCTTCCAGCCAGCGCTGGATGTTGCGGCAAGCCTGATCTGCCTGCGCGCCCGCGTCGCCTTCGCCAACCAGTGTGCCATCCATCAGCGTGCCGACCTGACCCTGCATGAAAACAAAGTCACCCCGGGCGCGGATCGCCTTGGAATAGGTTGCTTTCGCGTGATAGCGCGTCTGGTACTTGTGTATATGCGTTCGAGCCATGCCGATCTTCCCCTCAAGCCGTGGCGCGGATCAGATAGTCTTCGACCATATCCGCAAAACTCTGTTCGACTGCGAACTCAATACCATCCTGACACCGCATCACCAAAGCCTTGAGGCCAAATACTTCGGTATAGGAAACCGCATCTGTCCGGAACACGCTGTCATGCAGGTCCATCGGGCAAGCAACTGCCATCACCTGACCTGCATTTGGGCCGACTATGCGAAAGAAGGTCATCGTGTCCGAGACCCGAACAATACTGATATCTGCCGGGCAGTCCGTGGGCTTCAGCCGGGCTTCCATCGCGTCTTCCTGTGCCAGTGGGGCGCAGGTGATCCAGTGGTTACGACCAATGTAGAACAGTTCGATGCGGTCCTTTTCTGTCCGGCTATTGGGGCTGAGCGGCAAACTCGGCAAAGCGTCCCCGACCCATTGCGATACCGCCTCCGGCGCGCCTTTGAGGTCGAACAGAGCCTTCAGGCCGCACCGTTCAATTGTGACATCATAACTCATCTCAGGACCTCAGCAATTTACCTTCGGGGTCGTGAAAGACCGGTTTCGTGACCGCGACCGGGATCACGTCATCCTTCAGCCGGACGTGCGCGGTTTCGCCCTGCCGCGCGTGGCCATCTTCCAGCAACGCCAGCCCAACCCAACGGTTGTTTACCACGCTCCATACACAGGCAGTGACCAACCCGTCGGTGGCTTCTTTCCGACCACCGGGCGTCAGTGGCGCACCTTCGGGGATTTGCCGGTTCGGATCATCCGCCAGAATTCCGACCAGCTCGCGCCGGGTAACGCCGCCTGACCTGCGCAGGTGGACCGAGCGTTTGCCCAGATAGTCAGGCTTCTTCTTGGACATCGCCCATCCCATTCCCAGATCATAGGCATCCACCGTGCCGTCGACCTCATGCCCCAACGACAGGAACCCTTTTTCGACCCGCAGCACATGGCTGGATTCCGAACCCACAGGCAGGATACCAAAGGGCGCACCAACCTCCATCACCTTGTCCCACAGGGCCGCCATGTGGCGCGGGGCCACGTTGACCTCATAGGACAGTTCACCGGTGAAGCTCACCCGCACCACCCGCGCAGGGAAACCAGCGACAGTGCCTTCACGGAAAGACATGAAAGGGAACGCCTCGGGCGAGAGGTCGATATCCGAGCCCACCGCCTGCAAAACTTCACGCGCCTCGGGACCGCAAATAGTGGCATTGTTCCACTGGCTGGTGACAGTGGTGATCAGCACCTGCCAGTCAGGGAATTCGGTTTGCAGAAGCTTTTCCATATGCTGGTTCACCGCATCCGCGTGACCGGTCGAGGTTGAAATCATCCAGCGGTGCTCATCCAGTCGGAAGGCCACGCCATCGTCCAGGATTAAACCATCTTCAGACAACATCAGCCCATAGCGCCCGTCACCCGGTTTCAGCGTGGACATAATGTTGGAGTAGATGAAATCCAGGAATTTCGGAACGTCCCGCCCCTTCAGTTCAAACGTGCCAAGAGGCGAGCCGTCATAGACACCGACGCCTTCACGAACAGCGCGGCATTCGCGGTTTACCGCCTCTTGCAGGCCTTCACCCGGCTTCGGGAAATAGCCCGGACGCCGCCAGCGCGCGCCGGCTTCATACATCACAGCGCCGTTGTCCTTATTCCATTGGGTTACAGGGGTATGGCGATACGGGAATAGCCGCCAGCCTTCCCGTAACCCGCCAATCGCACCAAACGAAACAGGCGTGTAGGGAGATCGAAAAGTGGTTGTTCCAACCTCTTGCAGCGGCACGCCCTTTTGCATCGCAACAGTGCCAATGATGTTGATATTGCCGGTCTTACCCTGATCGATCCCCATGCCGCCGGTCGTGTAGCGCTTGACGTGTTCCACATTGTCATAGCCTTCCCGCAGGGCCAGATGAACATCGCTGACCGAGACATCGTTCTGCACGTCCAGAAACGCCTTCCCGCGCTGTCCCGGCACGTTGACCCGCCAGAGAGGTTCGATCGCGTAGGCCATGTCTTCGCCGCCCTCAACAATCCTATCCAGCGTCAGATCACCCGCCGCTGCCCCCACAGCGCGACAATTCTGAACCGCCTCGTCAGGAACGAAAGCTGCCAGATCCTCATCAAATCGCAACGTACTGCGGGATTGCGACCAAAGATGAACGGTCGGGTTCCAACCGCCGGAACAACCCAGCACATCACAGTCGATCCAGCGACCCGCCCCTCCGGTCACGGGAACGGCTTTGACAGCGCGCACGCCTTTGCGCCCGCGCACGTCACCAGTAACGATTGCGGCATGAACCGGAATATCCGGCACCAGCTTCAAAGCTTCAGGTGGAACGGTTTTGCGACAATCGAGGATGGCCTCAACTTGCATACCGGCTGCTGCCAGATCGGCCGCCACAGCATAAACACTGTTGTTGTTTGTAAACAGCACCACACGTTGCCCGGGCTTAACGCCCCAGCGGTTGACATAGGCCTGTACCGAAGAGGCCAGCATGACACCGGGTCGATCATTGTCACCAAAGACCATGGCACGTTCGGTGGCCCCGGTTGCGATCACAACTTCCCCCGCTCGCACGCGCCAGCTGCGTTCCAAAACTCCGTCCAGTTCGGGTTCGCGTTCGTTCACGATCATCAGATTGTGCTCGCGGTAAGCCCAGACGGTTGCATCCTGCAGATGAGTGACATTCTCCATCCCACGCAGCTCTGCCACCGCATCCGCGACCCAGTCCAAGGCCGAACGCCCACCGATAGACAGGTTGCGGTTCAACAAACTACCACCCGCCTCGGTACCCTCATCGGCCAGAAACACGCGTTTTCCGGCGCGACCAGCTTCAAGTGCCGCTTGCAGCCCGGCCGGGCCCGCCCCCGCGATCAGCACATCGGCATGGGCGTTTCGGGCCTCGTAACGGCCCGAAGCCGGGGGGCTTTTGGGTGCTGCCGCCAACCCTGCAGCCCGGCGGATCGAAGGTTCGAACAGATGCCAGTTCGGCCATTTGAACGTCTTGTAATAAAACCCTGCGGGGATAAACCGCGCGAGTAACTGATTGATCCCGCCCAGATCGAACTCGGGCGACGGACAGCAATTGACTGAGCGTGCGCTGAGCCCGTCCCGAAGCGGGACGGTGGTCGCGGGACGGTTACCCGAGGCATCCTCGCCGTCCAGTTCCACCAGAGTCGCAGGTTCTTCGACCCCGTGCCCCATAATACCGCGCGGGCGGTGATACTTAAAACTGCGGGCGGTGACACGAATACCGTTGGCCAGCAGGGCCGAGGCCAACGTATCGCCCTCAAACCCTTCATATGCTTTGCCATTGAAGGTGAAATGCAAAGGGCGATTTCGGTCGATGCGCCCGCCCGAGGCGCGGCGGTTACGTTGTGCCATCGGGTGCCTCCACAATGTCATGGGTCCGTGTATCACGCCAGATCGTGAACCATTCACCGCATCCCCGTGCGTGCCACCATTTCTCCTGAACCGGACCCAGTGGATTCGGCGTCACCGTCAGATACTCGACCCATTCCTCATCGCTGACGGCATTGGGATCGGGGCGGACCGCCCCTACCGGGCCACCATGGATAAATTCGCTTTCATTGCGCTTGCCACAAAACGGGCAGGTTATAAGCATCATGATCCTGTCCTTTCCTATCGCGCTGTGGTGGTTCCGGCTTCCATTACGAAGTCCAGATGCCGAAACCTGCCCAGTGTGAAGGGTGCCATCAGCGGGTGCGGTTCACCTTTGGCCACCAGATGCGCCAGTGTCAGCCCGCCCGCAGGGATAGCCTTATACCCGCCCCACCATCCGGCGGTGACAAACAGGCCCGGCACATCTGTCTGATCCATGATGGGTGAGGCATCATGAGCAATATCCAGATGCCCGCCCCACTGCCGCATCAGTTTGAGCTTCTTGAAACTGGGGAAAAGCGACAGCATCGCAGTCACGGTATCCTCGAATACATGTTGCTTTATGTCTCGACGGAAGCTCTGCCCCATATCGGGCGCGCCGCCGATGACCATCTCACCTTTGTCGGACTGGCTGAAATAGAACCCGCTGTCCGGACAGTTCACGATCACATCAACCAGCGGCTTGACCGGCTCGGACACAAAGGCCGTCAGGTTCATCGTCCGCAGCGGAAGTCTGAGGTCCGCAGTTT
The DNA here is from genome assembly GCF_947495585.1 of Ruegeria atlantica. Classification (GTDB taxonomy): domain Bacteria; phylum Pseudomonadota; class Alphaproteobacteria; order Rhodobacterales; family Rhodobacteraceae; genus Ruegeria; species Ruegeria atlantica_G. Next base: position 23,658 of record NZ_CANLZK010000021.1, read on the forward strand.
CGGTCAGCGTCGTTGTATGGCCTGAGACTGCCACGACCACTTTCTTTGCGCGAACTGTGCCCCGGTTGGTCTCGACCCCTTCGATGGCCCCATCCGCCCCGCGTAGCAGGGATTGCACCGCTGTTTGCTGATGAATCTCAACCCCGCGCGCGTCAGCCGCGCGGGCATAGCCCCAGGCCACCGCATCATGCCGGTTCACACCTGCATCCGTATGAACCATGCCGCAAATCACAGGCAGCCGTGCATCTTGGCCGCCGCCAGTCAACGCAGGAATGCGGCGGCGCAATTCCTCGGTTGTGATCTGTTCGTAGGTCGAGCCGTAGATGTCCATCACCAACTGCCGCCGCCGCAGCTCGCGCAGCTTGGGCCAGGTCTGAACCACATCCACCATGGTTCGTTTGGAATGCATCATGTTGAAATTCAACTCGTCCGTGAGCCCTTCGTACATGGCGACGGATTTGACATAGAATGGGATTGACTCATCCCTCATGTAATTCGATCGAATGGTCACCGTATTTCGCGCGATGTTGCCGCCGCCCAACCAGCCGCGTTCCAACACGGCAACATTGGTGATGCCGAATTCCTTGGCCAGATAATAGGCAGTTGCCAGCCCGTGACCTCCTGCCCCGATCACCACGACATCATAGCGGTCTTTCAACGGCGGGCTGCGCCAGACCTGCGGCCAATTCCGGTGCCCGGTTAGCGCATTGCGGGCGAGCGAGAAAACAGAATAATTTTGCATGATGGTAATAATATTTATCACTATGCACATTTAGTCAATAAATTTATCGATATGCAAAACAACTCGCCACGGGTTCTATTCCAATGCGGAAATTGCGGCTAAGATAACGGAGAAAGGTGACGCAATGAGCTTCCGTGTGGAACAGTTCCGTCGACGTCTTGCCGGCAAATGGTCGGCCCGGTCGCTTTGGCCCTGCTTCATCATAAACTGCCGCAGTTCACCCACCTCGTAACGCCAGAAAAACTGGGCGCAACGCGCCTACCTTCTGCAACCGCCTCAGTAAATGAGGTGACAGAAATGGACGTTACATGACACAAACACCTGACCTGAAAACCGTTCAGAATACCTATGCGCGCGACGGAGTCGTGCTGCTGAAACAAGTGCTGTCGCAGGATTGGCTGAGTAAGCTGCGCCAGGCTGTTGATGACGAAGTTTCCAAAGGCGACCGTTACTTTGCTTACAAAAACATGCGTGAAAATCCTGGTGTGTTTCAAGACTATTGCCTGAATTCTGATATTGGGCAGCGTGTGGCAGAGGTAGCAAACAGCCCCTGGACCTCTCTGATCTACGACCAGATATTTGCCAAAGAACCGGGCACAAAAACACAAACCGGCTGGCATACGGATCAACCGTATTGGCCGGTCTCAGGCCCGATCATGACCATGTGGATTGCGCTGGACCCTGTGGACCCCGACAACGGCGCGTTGGAGTTTGTAAGGGGCTCGCACGCCTGGGGCGCCAAATACCGGCCCTTCAAAACAGACCAGCTTGGGGGCTTTTTGCACTATCTCGAAGTGAACAACCCAGACTATATCGACATGCCCGATTTCGAGATGAACCGAGCCGACTACGACATCTTTCACTACCCGAAGATGAAACCCGGCGATGCGCTGGCATTTGACGGTATGATTGTACACTCAGCAATGGGCAACCGCACCTCAACCCGGCGCAGACGCGGCTATGCGATCCGGTTCGCTGTGGACGGCGCAACCTATGAGCCCCGCGATACTGTCACCGAATGGCTGCACGACGACAGCTTACGCCCCGGTGCGCCCTTCGCTGGGGGCCGGTTTCCAGTGATCTACAGAGCGACATAACAAGCAAGTGGCAAACTCCGCCCTTCTTGCCAAAAATTCGGTCGGCAGGGCGGGGTCAACTTAAAATAGCCCGATCAAGTGAAACTACATAAGTAACTTTCGCAGACGGCGCCTCAAGCCGGAACTGTTGTACTCACAGGGGTGGTTTCGGCTTCGATCGCGCGATCAAGCGTTTTGCGAAACAGTTTGGCACCCGCGTCCAACCCGAGATCGATATTGGGCGTCTTGGCGTACTTCATACCCTTGTGGACTTCTTCCAGAACGTCCTTGTCCTCAAGAAACGCCATGCGCGCACCGTCATTCATGAATTTGGACACTTCCGCATTTTCGGGATCGGAATTTCGGTGCTGAAACCAGAAGTATCTGGTGCGATCTTCATCGATTGGGGTCATGAAATTATAGGAGATATTGATGAACGTTTCAGCAATGGGTTGCTTGTCATACCCGCCGGTCCCGACCGGCGTATAGATGGATTTGTTCAGCCCGATCGCGGGCATGCACATCTCATAATGCTGCAGCCGGTCGCAATCGCCGTCAAATGCCACCAGTTTGGCGTAATAGGGCGATGGCGGTTTGTTTGCAATCCAGCGCGAGACGACGACGCCACGGTCGGTCCGCTCGACGTTTAGCGGCTCTTCATCCGTTCCAGCGCCTGCAAAAGAAGATACATGCACCCAGGCGACATGGCTGGGATCAAGCAGGTTGTCGCAGACCCACAGGTAATGGCAGTCGATATCCATTACCCCACCGTCGGTCTTGCCCCAGCTGTCATCGTCAAAATTCTCGATCGGGAAGATCTTGTCGGGATCCGCAAGTTCCGGATCGCCCATCCATATCCAAAGGAACCGATACCGATCCACAACCGGATATGATCTAACCACCGCCCGCCGCGGGGTCATGCCGCGCTGCGTCGGACTGTCGGTGCACTTGCCCGTGCAGTCGAATTTAAGCCCGTGATAGCCGCATTCCACGACATCCCCGATAAGGTTGCCCTTGGACAGAGGCAGCTTGCGGTGCGGGCAAGCATCCTCCAATGCGACTGGCCTGCCATCCTCCTGCCGGTAAAGCACGATATTCTCGCCCAAAAACGTCTCGGCCTTCAGCTCGCGACCGATATCTTTGCTCCAGGCGGCGACATACCAGCAGTTTCTCAGATACATTGAAATGCTCTCCAGATTGTCAGATGGCTTGTGCAAGTATGGGCGGCAAGCCGATCTTGCACCATGCTGGAATGGTAATGACTCGTATAAGTCAGGCTAATTCCCGGCGCCCGCGGCTGGCGGAATGTCCGGCTGCGCCTCAACCTCGGCACGGATCCAGTTCAGAAACTCACCAACTTTCGGGCTGTCCTTAGTTTCATGGGGTCGAACCAGCCAATAAGACAGCGGAGACTGCGTCAGCTCCGGAATTGGTCGCACCAAACGTCCATCGCACAGCGTGTCGATGACCAGAGGTTCCCGCCCTAAAGCGACACCAAGCCCCTCGATGGCCGCCTGAACAACCAGATTGGATTGTCCAAATCGCCGTGTTCGCAATGGCCACGGTAGCGTCAACCCGCATTGCCGCGCCCAGAAATCCCACGTGGGACTTGCGGGCCCATGATGCAGGTTCTCATCCACCAGCATCGTGTGTTGCGCCAGATCTTCGACCCCGCGCAAGCTTGGTATCAAAGAGGGGGCGCAGACCGGAAACAGCTGCTCGGTCATCAGAAGATCGACCTGATAGCCAGGATAATCACCCAGACCATAGCGAATACCGATATCCGCATCCGCCCCTGAAAACGGATATTGCCCGGTATCTGTGGCAATGGAAATCGACAGGTCCGGATGAGCAAGATCAAAGTTTAAAAGGCGCGGAAACAACCAGTTGAACGCAAAACCCGGCAGACATGAAATCACGATGGTCCTGTCGGTGCGGGTCTTGTCCCTCAGCTGGGTACAAACGTCCGAAATACGCCCCAACCCTTCAGAAATGGCTAGCGCCAGCAGTTCCCCTTCGCGGGTCGGACGCGATGACCGCGCACCACGTACCAGCAACTCGAGACCAAGCCATTCCTCAAGCGCCCGCACATGCTGACTGACCGCACTTTGGCTGACACCCAGCTCAGCTGCTGCCGGGGAAAAGCCGGAATGTCGGACAACTGCCTCGAAGGCGCGCAGGGCGGAATAGGGCAGGTTTACGATCATATTAGTCACCCTAATGTCAGGCATAATCACTTTCAAATAGATTAGGCGCACAACCCGAGCCTAATCTATACTGACCGGAACCCGTAGGAGACGCGAATGTCGGACATCACACCCGAGCGCGGCGCGCGAAATCTATTGACTAACTGCGCCCACGCAACGGCAGGCGACCGGTTGTTGATCGCTTATGAACCTCCCGAACATGGCTATTTCGATGCGGATAGTGTCCAAATCGTCACGCATGCCGCGCGATCCATGGGGCTGTCGGTTGATGCGGTGGATGTGGGTTTTAATCCGGACAATCCGCACCTTTCCGCGGAACTCCTGGCGCGGTTCGAAACCGCCGATATCATCCTGTTTCTGGCCCGTCTCGGGGATCAGCTCCGGTTCTCGGAAATGCCGCAGAGCAAGAAGATCATCGTCAGTTTTGCCCTGAGCCGCGAGCTTTTTGGCTCTGGGTTTTCGAACGGGCATCACGATGCCTTCCTCGACATCAAGGCTGGGATCAATGGCGTTCTGAACAGGGCCACCGACGTGCGGGTTACCTGCCCTCTGGGTACGGATTTTCAGGGGCGGCCTGAGATGAACCTGGATACGACGGGCGATACGTCGATCTTGCGCTTTCCCATGTCGGTCTTCACGCCGGTTCCAGCACATAGTTTTTCGGGCCGGGTGGCGTTGAAATTTCTGACGGGCACCGGATCAAAATACTATGATGATTATACGGTAGAGTTCGAAAGACCGGTGTTTGCGATGCTGGAAAGCGGGCGCCTGACAGGATTTGACGGAAATCCTGCCGACGCCGCGCGGGCCGAGGCTCATTATGACCGGGTCGCGGGTAAGTTCGGCATCGACCGCAATTTCGTGCATTCCTGGCATGCGGGCATCCACCCGGGCTGCGGCTACCCATGGGACATGCGCGAGAATTTCGAGCGTTGGGGCGGGTCCGCTTTTGGCAATCCGCGTATTTTGCACTTCCACACCTGCGGCGCTTATGCCCCAGGCGAAATCAGCTGGAACGTGTTTGATCCGACGATCGTAATCGACGGTGTGACCTACTGGGAAAACGGGGCTTTCCACGCCGACCGGCTGCCTGGCGGAGCCACCATTCTGGACAAGCACCCCTGTGCGGCCGCTCTGTTCGCCGACCCCGATCTGGATATCGGTCTACGCCGCACTGGTTGAACCTTCCCGCTTGATCGAACGTGTGCCATCGCGCTAAACTGATTGCAATAGGGCCACCTGACAAGGTCCTATGGTGCGGAGCACTCCCGTCTCCGGTGCCGGTACATGCGATGAGGGCACGGCCCCCGCACCGGCAAAAATGTGGAACTCACATGTCACAAGCAATCGTTACGCCCCTGTCTCAGGCACTGGCCGAAGGCAAGCTCACGCGTGAAGAACTGAAAGGATTCATGCAACGGTCCGACGGCCCCGGCCTGCGGCATCTGGCGCTTTGGGCACTGGTACTGGCTGGCACAACTACCTTGGTCACCCTAGCCTGGAACAGCTGGCTAATCTGGCCCGCAATGTTCCTGCAAGGCATTGTTCTGGTGCACCATTTCTCACTACAGCATGAATGCGTGCACTATACAGTGTTCCGAACCCGGTGGCTGAATGATTTGGTAGGTCAGATCTGCGGCCTGATCATCATTCTGCCGCATCGGTTCTTTCGCTACGAACATTGCGATCATCACACCTATACGCAATTGACCGGAGAAGATCCCGAACTGATCCCTTTGCCCGGAACAATGGGAGAATATCTGCTTTATCTGTCCGCCCTGCCCTATTGGCGCGGCAAATTCACGGAGTTGTTTCGCCACGCCAGCGGCAATCTCAGCGAGACCGAGCAGCGGTTCATTCCGAAAGTCGAACATCAGGCCGTATATCGCGATGCCCGTAGAATGCTGGCTATTTATGCGGCGATCTTTCTGGCCATGGCCATCACAGGCTGGTGGGGGCTGATCTGGTATTGGTTCATCCCACTGTTTCTGGGCGAGCCGGTGATGCGCTTCATCCGGATGACCGAACATGTCGGACGCCCGACCGTCGCGCAGATGTCGGAAAATACGCGCACCAATCTGGTTTCGGCACCGTGGTCCTTTCTGTGCTGGAACATGAATTACCACGCGGAACATCATTATGTCGCTTCGGTCCCGTATCACGCGCTGCCGCGCCTGCATGAGAAGCTAAAAGACCACATCCATATCGAGCCCGGCGGCTATCTGGCTGCCCACCGCGAAATCCTGCGTCAGATCCGGCACAACGAGGAGGCGTGATCGATGACAGATGTAAAACCGTGGAAAGACGTGATCGAGGCTGCTCGGTTGGAAAGAAATTGGGTCACACGGGTCGAACTCGGCTCACGTATTATCGCAATCTACGACACGCCCGGTGGTATCTATGCCTCACTGGCGCTGTGCAATCATGGCGGCGCGGATCTGTGTGACGGGTACTTCGATGGCTATGTCATCGAGTGCCCCCTGCATCAGGGCGCGTTTGATGTGCGAAATGGGCACCCGGTTTCAGCGCCTGCGACGCGGCCGATGAAAGTGTTTGAATCCCGGGTCGAAAACGGCATGGTTCAGATCAGAGCATAGCCCCGATTGCCCCTAACCCGGTGCCGGCAACCCCGGCATCGGGACATATCCCGGCAAAGCCTCAACACGCGCGATCCACGCGCGCACCGCCGGGTATGGAGACATCGATATTTCACCCTGATAAGCCAGAGCTATGTAGGGGTAGCAGGCCAGATCTGCGAGGGTGGGACGGTCGCAGGCCAGCCAGCGGTGGTCTGACAAGTGTTGCTCCATAATCTTCAGGGATTTCTGCCCAAGCGCCTGCGGCTCGGCCAGATCGGTATCGCGTTCAAACAGAACAATCGCCCGGGCCATTGCGACGCCGTGGAAGATTTCATTCACAGAAAACGACAGCCATTGCTGTATGTCGCCGTGTTCTTTCGGTGTGGTCGGGGCCCATTCGTCTGCGCCATATTTCTGTGCCAGATAGACCATGATAGCAGCGCTGTCGCGCAGAACGAACCCATCATCGTCCAGAACCGGTACCTTGTTCAGCGGATTGACCTGCAAAAACGCGCTCTGGTTTTGGTCACCGTTCAGCAAGTCCACGTCGATGACCTCATGATCCCGCTGCAGCATGGACAGGAGCAGTCGTACTTTGTGACAACTGCCCGAAAGCCGGAAATCATAGAGGCGTATCATACTGGCCTTTACGTCAGCGTTTGTCCGACCGTTTTTCAAGCCGCGCAAACAGTCGGCTAAGGCCGAAGCAAACCACAAAGTAGAAAGCGGCCGTGGTGATCCACGCCTCAAAGATCATGCGGGATGAGGCCACAAGCTCAACCGTTTTATAAGTCAGTTCCTGCACAGAAATCAGCGACAGGATTGAGCTGTCCTTGATCAGCGATATGAACTGATTGGCGAGCGGTGGCACCACTTTCTTCATCGCTTGCGGCAGTACCACATAACGCAGTTCCTGAATGCGGCTCATACCGATAGAGCGCGCGGCTTCCCTCTGACCTTTAGGGATCGACTGGATACCGGCACGCACAATTTCACCAACGAATGCGCTCTCAAAAAGGGCCAGGACAATGACCCCCGAAACAAGCGATGGGAAGCGGCGCATTTCACCGAAGAAGAACTCCCAGATCTGATTGTTTTCCTGCCGCGCGATACCGCGCGCCCATCGTTCCAGATTCAACGCATCAATCAGTTGTTGGGACAGGAAGAAGAAGAAAATGAAAACGACAACAACCGGCGGCACATTGCGCAAGAATTCCAAGTAGGTGCGCGCCAGCATGCGGATGGTCAGATTTGATGAACAGCGGGCTACACCCAGAATGGTGCCCAGGATCAACGCCAGAATTCCGGCATAGAGGCTGATGCGAACCGTTGCGGCCAACCCTTGCAGCAGCAAATTGGCAAAGTATTCCTCACGACCTGAATGCCAGCCGACAATGTAACTGGGGATGACGTCCCAGCGCCACCTATAATTGAGCGTGCCTTCAATCGACAGCCAGATATACCCGAAAAACACGAACAGAACCGCGGCGATCAGGTAGTCCGGCCATCTGAGTTTTTTGAGAAAATCCTGCACGCGAGACGCTCCGTATCAGATCCGGGGGGCTGCATCGCTGCCCCCCGGGTGGGTCAGGGTTACTGGGCGACCTGGTCAGCCCATTCATTTCCAGCAAACCAATAGTCATGACGTTCTTTCAGCCAACCGGAACGCCACTGCTGCGCGATCCAGTTGTTGAAATAGTTCATGGCGTCCGGGTCGCCCTTTCGCACACCAAAGGCTTCACCGCGCGGATCATAGAGATTTTCGAACGGCACACTCAGCGTTTCAGGGTGCAACCCAGCCTCGCGGTTCGGAGTTGGCTGCGCTGCCATGGAAGCATGAGCGTTCCCATTCAGAACCTCCTGAGTCGAGGCACCGTCTTCATCGAACAACAGCAAGGTCGCGTCTGGGAAGTTCTGTGCAATCACCGCCGCAGGTGTTGCACCACGCCGGGCGGCAAAGGTCACTTCGGGATTGTTGAAATCCTCAAGCGTCATGCCTTCAGTCATCGACTTATTGGCCAGAATGGCCAGACCCGAATAGGCGTATGGATCGGTAAAGTTAATGGTCAGGTTCCGCTGCGCTGTCACCGACATGCCCGAGATGATCACGTCGAAATTGCCTGAGACCAGCGCCGGGATGATACCATCCCAAGCGGTGGGCACGAATTCGACCTCAACCCCCATATCCTCGGCCAGCTGACGGCCAACATCCAGTTCGAATCCGATCAGATCGCCATTCTTGTCGCGCATCGACCATGGCACGAACAGCGACAGACCGATCCGGATCACGCCATCCTGCTTGATAGTTTCAATCACACTTTCGCTGGATAGTTCCTGCGTAGCGCTCTGCGCCCAGCCTGAGGTCGCCACACCGGTAGCCACGACCGCGCCGAGGGCAGCCCCGAGCATTCTGCGAGAAAGCTTCATCTTGGTTCTCCTTGTTGTCCGACATATTTTCTGGGTTATTGGTCGACGGCATATTTCTTCTCCAGATGGCTTACGCCAATCGACAGGATCAGGGTCACCACCAGATAAACCAGTGCGATGGTGAACCAGATTTCGAAACTCATGTATGTGTCTGAAATGATGTTGCGTCCGAAGGTCGTCAGCTCGGCCACCGCAATCACGCTAACAATGGCCGAAGATTTGATGAGGTGAACGACTTCACCGGTCATCGGCGGCAGCATGAAGCGGACGGATTGTGGCAGGATGATATAGCGATAAGTCTGGGACGGGCTCATCCCGATGGATTTAGCGGCCTCCCACTGGCCTGTGGGGACGGCGTTGATCCCGGCCCGGAAGATTTCCGAAATCAAGGCAGAATGGAAAACGGCCAGGGTAAGGATACTGGCCGTGTATCGGTCAAACCCAAAAATCGGCCCCAGAACATAATAGAAGAGGTAGAGCAGAACCAACAGCGGGATATTTCGGATCAGCTCCAGAAATCCAACCGCAACTGCGGACCCGATGACAAGATCCGACAGACGCAGCAACGCCACAAGCAGGCCTATAACCATAGCCAGAATGAAAGCCGTGACCGACAATTTGATCGTCGCGACCAGCCCGATGGGAATTTCACCCCATTCAAACCCGACCTCGGTATTTCGATACAGAAACTGCGGCACCCGGTACCATTGCCAGTTATACCCCATGCCCTGCGCGCCTGTATATGCACCATAGGCGATCAGCCCCGCGATAACGGCATAGATCCCGACCGAAATCAGGGTTGAGTCAAAAAACCGCTTTAAAAAAGGCGGCTTAGGCAGCGGCTGACCTTTTGGCCGGGAGATGCCCAGATCGCTCATGTCAATGCGCCAAAATCTGATCTAAGAACAAACGGCAGCGTTCGCTTGAGGGGTTTGTGAAAAACTGTTCGGGTGGTGAGACTTCGACGATCTGGCCCGCCTCCATAAAGACCATCGTATCAGCGACCTTACGAGCAAAGCCCATCTCGTGAGTGACGACAACCATGGTCATGCCGGTATCGGCCAGCTCGACCATCACATCCAAGACCTCATTAATCATCTCGGGGTCCAGCGCGGATGTCGGTTCGTCAAACAGCATGATCCGAGTTTCCATGCATAGAGAACGCGCAATTGCCACGCGCTGCTGTTGCCCGCCCGACAGCTGTGCCGGGTACTTGTCGGCCTGTTCCGGGATATGAACACGTTCAAGATAGTTGCGTGCAGTTTCTTCGGCCTGCGCCTTGGATATCCCGCGCACTTTCATCGGACCGATCGTCAGATTCTCTAGTACTGTCAGGTGTGGAAACAGGTTGAACTGCTGAAAAACCATACCGACTTCCTGCCGCAGCTCGCGAATTTCTTTGGCTCCGTCATAAACCTCGATCCCGTCGATCACGAGGCGGCCGGAGTTGTGCCACTCTAGCCCGTTAAAACACCGGATCAGCGTCGATTTTCCCGATCCCGAGGGACCGCAGATCACGACTTTTTCACCCTGATGGACCGTCAGATCGATGTTTTTCAGCGCGTGAAACGCACCGTAATATTTATCCAGATTGGTCACTTCAATCATCGGAGTGGCTTGGTTCATGTCGTACCTGCTTGGGTTCGGGACACCATGCGAATTTGTCTTTTGATGGACCGGGCGCGCAAAGGAGTTTCCTCCACCGTTCCTGCAAAGGCAGGCCGGCATGGCGTGGTGCCTGGCCTGACAAAATAGCCGAGGCCGGGCTGGCGCTGCGATTGTTTGGGGCAGTCGGGCAAGGCCTGAGCCTCCTCAAATACGTTGCACACTAATTAATATGGTTGCTTAATATGCAATACTCGTCAATAAAAAACTCAGAGGACAATTTTTGATCTGCCCTCAGATAATACTGACGACCAAGGGAGGAACCGCAAATGTCTGCCTGGATCAGCATGATATCTGACGAAGATGCTGACTCGCATCTGAAGGCCACTCTGGATCTGGCGCGTACACCGCACGGCACTGTCGACAATGTCATGCGGGTGCATTCCCTGCGGCCTAACACCATGAAGGGGCATGTGATTCTGTACCGGGCCTGTCTGCACGATGAGGCGAACAAAGTTCCCATGTGGTTTCAGGAAGTGATCAGTTCCTACGTATCCACTCTCAACACCTGCCCCTATTCCTATGCCAACCACTGGTCAAACGCCCGTCACCTGATCGACGACGCCGCACGCGCCGACAAGATCGAAGCCGCACTCGAGGCACATCGCCCTCAAGATGCATTCGACAGCGCACATTTGGCGGCACTGACCTATGCGGAAAAGCTTACACTTTCGCCGGGTACGATGGTCGATTCTGATGTGGCAGCCCTGAAAGACACCGGTTGGGAGGATGGCGAGATTCTCGAAATCAACCAGATCGTAGGTTACTTCAACTACGCCAACCGGTTGCTGAATGGCCTTGGTGTCACCACTGATGGCGATGTGGTGGGGTATTATAGCAGCGACTGAAAGGACGGATCATGCAAGGAGACACTCCAGGCAGACAGATCGACCGTGCCATCGGCGCCTCGCTGAAGGAACTGCGGCAAAGTCGGAAGCAATCCGCGCGAAGGCTGGCAGAACAGTCCGGTATCTCAGCCGCTATGATCAGCCGGATCGAAAATGGGTTGGTTTCTCCCTCAATCGACACTCTGGCGGCACTGGCCGAAGCGCTCGAAGTTCCGATTGTTTCTTTGTTCCGCGAAGCGCGTACAGATCACACTGACTACACTCTCGTGCGCCATGGTGAGGGACTGAAATCAAACCGTATCTCGGCGGGGCACAGCCACGAATATGTCAATCTTTCACTACATTCTCGTAAAGACCTGCGATTTCAGGCGCGTCGCGTGACTCTATTGCGCGAAGGCGGGCCGCCGCCCACTTATGTCGGCCACGGCGTAGTGTTTGTACAAGCACTCGAAGGCCAGGCCGTTTACCGATATGGCGAGGCCCGCTTTACGCTGTCAGCTGGCGACTCGATCAGTGTGGATGCTGAACTCAACCACGGGTTCGAAGATGTTCTGACCCCTGAGTTTGTCTTTCTAACAGTCCAGGCCGAGCGCCCATGACACCCAGTTAACATGGCTCAGGCAATCGACCTTAATCTGACCCAAGGGTCCATTGCAGGCCATTTCCGAACATTGGCGATACCCGGCGCGGTCGGAATGCTTTTCAGTACACTGTACAACATCGTCGACATCTTCTTTGCCGGGCTGTTGTCGACTAGCGCCCAAGCCGGGCTGGCCCTTGGTTTTCAAGCTTTTTTCATCTCTATTTCCGTGGGCGTCGGGCTGGGCGCAGCTATGAGTGCACTGGTTGGAAACGCTCTGGGAGCTGGCGACAACCGAACGGCACGACGCCTAGCGGCCCAAGGGATAACTTATGGAATCGTTGCGTCTTGCCTGCTTGCCCTGGCAGGGCTTTGGTTCGGCCCATTGTTAATCAAGCTTGTCTCGGAACCAGGCGTTTATCGTGAAGCCGGGCTTCGTTATTTCTATTGGTTGCTTTTGGCAATGCCGGGATTTCTTCTGGCTCATGGATGTAATGGCATCTTGCAGGCCCATGGCGACGCAGTGTCTATGCAACGGGCACTTATCGTCGCGTTTCTGGCGAACATCATCCTGAATCCCCTTCTGATCTACGGAATTCCGGGCGTGACCCCGGGCATCGGCTTCAACGGTTTGGCTTTATCCACGGTGATCAGCCAGACAGGCGTGATGATCTTTTTGATCCAGCAGGTTCTTCGGCGAAAGCGAATGAAACGTATGCGCGCGGCCTATTTCAGACCACGCCTAAAACGGTTTGCAGAAATTTCGCTGCAGGTTCTGCCCACTGCCTTTTCGTTTACGATCATGCTGTTGTCAGCCTTTGTCCTACAGTTTGCGCTGAAGCTGTTTGGTGAACATGCAATTGCCGGTTACGCAATCGCTATACGGCTTGAACAAGTTTTGTTGCTGCCCATTCTTGGCGTCACGGGTGCCCTACTGCCAATCGCCTCACAGAACTTCGGTGCTCGGGACAGCCAGCGGGTGCGCGCCGCGTTGTTCTATTGCTGGCGAATCGGATTTTACATGTCACTGGTTGCGATCCCGATCCTCTGGCTTGGTGGTCCCTTAGTGATGCGCCTTTTTACAGCTGACCCAGAGGTTGTTCGCGTTGGTGTGGGATATCTACGAGTCGACAGTCTGATCCTGCCTTTTTACATGATGCTGTTTTCAATCAACTCACTTTTGCAGGCCTTCAAAAAACCTATTTGGACCGTTTGGATCAGCCTTTATCGCCAGGCCTTTGGGGTCGCGTTCTTTGTTTGGGTGTTTATTGGCATATTGGGATTCAACGAAACCGGGGTGTGGTTCGGAACGGCCGCGGCCGTAGTGACCGGCTGGATAGTCGCAATGGCGTTGACCATACGTATTGCGAAGACAGAGATCGGCGGATTGTGGGTGCCTGCCACGGGGTGACAATGATCGCACATCTGAAAGGATCTTTTGCGTACTTTAGATGATTGACGATTGTGGCAGTAGCGAGTGAATGGCTATCAGAAATAGTAAGTCGAAAGTCTGCTCAAGAATTCTTGCAAAGGCGAAAAGTTTGTGGCGGCGGTGAGCAGCCTCATCTCCGAGCAACAAATCTATTTTTGACAGCTGCCACCCAAAGCGCGTGGTCTGACGATATCGCAGACCTGATAGGCGGTGACAAACAAGTACAGCAGACGCCCTTGGCTGTCACAGAAGGCATGAACTTGGTGTTCGTTCCGCCTTTGGTACTACCAATCATGCGTCCACGTCCCCTTTTTCACAGCAAGGCTGGGCGCTGTGCGATGGGCTTCAAGATATGTGGGTTCGATCACAACTGTATTCCCTTCGCCGTGGTCAACCGCCAAGTTGACCAACATCTTGGCAAAGATCCCTTCATCACTCCGCCGTTACCAGCGGTTGTAGAGCGTTTTGTTTGGACCGTCATCCCTGGGCGCATCGCACCACCGAAAGCCATTGAGATTGATAAATACAATCCCGTAGAGAACGCCTTGACATCAACACTCGGCTTGCCGAGGGACTTGATAAAAATCGATTCAAGACGCGCTATCTGCGCGCCTCTCAACCAGAAAAAATTTGACTTGTTCACCGCTAATTTTGAGCGCGGTGAACTATGCCGTACGACTAAAATCAATGTATACGGAGCCTAGCACGAGCAACGAACGACGGCTAATGTGACGACACCAATGGGCGGCCTTGAATAGCGCAATCGGTATATGCGCTACTTGCTTAGGTTTTTGGGCTGGACAGTTTTTGACAATCTTGCTTGGCTGCGTTGCACCACTCTCATTTTTCAGGAGATTTCAATGCCCCAAGCATCCGACACCAACCGTCGCATAGTTCTTGCGGAACGCCCCACTGGTCGCCCGGACAAAAACACTTTGCGGCTTGAAATCACAGACATTCCAACACCCGGCAACGGAGAGATGCTGGTGCGCACGGTGTACCTGTCTCTGGACCCTTACATGCGGGGTCGTATGAATGACGCGAAATCCTACGCTGAACCGGTTCCGATCGGTGGCGTCATGACGGCTCAGGTTGTGGGGCAGGTAGTGGAATCGAACCTCGAAGGGTACGAAGCCGGAGACTACGTTTTAAACACGAGTGGCTGGCAGGATTATGCGATCTCAACTGGTGAGCAGGTCGTCAATCTTGGCAAGACGCCGGACAATCCGTCCTGGGCGTTGGGTATTCTGGGAATGCCCGGCTACACGGCTTATGCGGGGCTGCTGAAGATAGGCGAACCAAAGCCCGGTGAAACCGTTGTCGTGGCGGCTGCGGCTGGACCGGTGGGCGCTACCGTAGGTCAGATCGCAAAGCTTAAAGGGTGCCGCGTGGTGGGTATCGCGGGTGGCCCGGAAAAATGCGATCACGTGGTAAAGAACCTTGGGTTCGACGCTTGCGTTGATCACCGCGCGGCGGATCTTTCGGCGCAATTGCGCGACGCGTGCCCTGACGGCATTGATGTCTACTTCGAGAATGTCGGTGGCAAGGTGCTGTATGCGGTCTTACCGCTTTTGAATCCGTTTGCGCGTGTTCCGGTCTGCGGCGTCGTGGCCTGGTACAACTTGCCGGGTTTGCCGGACGGACCGGATATGGGCCCGGTGATCATGGGTACCTTGTTGCGGATGAAGGTCAAAATGCAGGGCTTCATCATTTTCGACAATTTCGGCCCCAAGGTGTATTCCGAGTTCGTTCGGGACATGACAGGATGGCTGAAGGAAGGCTCAATTACGTATAAAGAGCATGTGGTTGAAGGTCTTGAAAATGCTCCGGTTGCATTTAACCAACTGCTGGCCGGAGACAACTTTGGGAAAATGGTCGTCAAGATAGATTGAGCCAGGGCAGTAAAAAGTTGTTTCCATCAACCCGCGCCTCGATGCCACAATCCAGGTCGTTGGCGAAACGCAAGAGTGTCAAATTAAAAAACTATGCCACGACCACTAGATTTGTGCTCGCTACGAACGTCGCGGGTCGGGAATAGTGCATTGCAGCGCGAAAAGTTTAGGTGAAAGGCCGATAGGGGTGGTTCGCTGCCTACTAACGCTAAGAGTTGGTTAAAAGGTTGTCACATTATCCATCGTTCGATTACTTGTGCCTAGATCTGGAAGTAAGTGGCATCGACGGTATTAATCCCCCATCCATTTCAATCGTCTCCGATATCCTTCTCTAATCATTGCGACGCGGCGTGACTTTTTGTTCGCTTCAATATGAGCCTGCGTGAAATTGAGGAGATGCTACAACATCGTGGGATTGAAACATCCCACGAACCCATCCGGCGCTGGGTCGTCAAGTTGGGTTCGCAGATCGCTCACAAATTTCGTCAGCGACAGGGCCATCCTAGTGACTTCTGACATCTTGTTGAGGTGGTCGTCAAAATCTCATGTCAGAAACATTTGGTTTAGCGCGCGGTCGATCAACATGGCGTCGCTCTGACTTAACAATCCGACATCACCGCCTCGAGGCATTCCTTGTTAGGCCCGAAATCAATGTGACAACACCAATCCGAGGCGTATGTAACTGATCAATTTTGATTTAATCGATGCGAGCCACGGCTTATTACAAACATAAGCGACCAAACGATGGCTAACCTGAAATCCCCGTCATAATCTCAAAAACATCCTTCCTCAGGAATCCATAGGACCGGGGGCACAAGATCTGGGGCAGGATTTCAACGTCATAGACGTTCAGCGATATCGCTGTCGATACGAAACCATTGCACACAGATTCCGGCGTTCAGATCAATCACCTGCACACCACACCACGGCGCGCTGTCTGCGTCCTTCAACTTCTGGTCCAGCGCAAATCCTTCGAACCGCTCGTACCGAGGCTTGGACAGGCCCACAAATGCGAAATTTTCATAAAAAGCCAAACCACGCACAAAGCCCGGGCAGATGGCCAAAGGTTGAAACCATTGACGCGCATCTTGCTGGGTTATGTCAATCCAACCCGGCTCGCCCGTTCCCGAGTTCAGAACCCACAGTTTTTCTTGATTCAGTCGCGGAGAGTGTGGCATTGATAACCCCTCGCACACGATCTCGTCCCGCTCAACATCGATGACGACGCCGCCATCTGCCCGGCGATCACGCCACCCGTCGATTGTATCGGACTTGTTGACAGCGGTGACATAACGGGGTTTGCCGTCTTGCATTACCATACCGTTCAGATGACAGCGATCTTCGGTCACAATCGCGGATATGAATCCCGGTTTCCAGACCGGTTTGAACGCTTGCGCGTCGGATAGTTCGGCGATGAAGTTTCAGCGCGTGTTGACGAACACCTCGTTTCAATCCGCCTGAACACCGATGTCGTGGGCATCCAGATATCCTGTCAGATGCGCCGTTTGGGCGACAAAACACTCGGTAAATCGCCCGTCGATGATTTGATCGGACCGTATAATATTGGGCATCCGATAGATATTAGCCTGAGTAGCAAGGTAAAGTGTATCGTCGCGATAATGCAGCCCCACCGAGCGCTGGAACATTTGCTCGTGCACCATCAACCCGCCGCTGGGGTCGCGACGCAGCAGATAGAGCCGCTCGGACTGGTAGGACACCACACCGACCGAGATATTGGGGCGTCCAGCAACCGCACGAACCCGCCCGAAACCGAGAACTGTGCGGCATGTCGCGCCTCTGGGCTTTCGGCAAACTAGCACGCAGCGCCCTGAACGAGAGGTTGATTTTCCTGCACAACGGTATCCTGCATAGTCGTTTTTTTCTTATCAACAACGCGGCAGGTAGATGCAAAGTCTGCCTGCCGCGCCCCCCTGCGATTTGTCTGAAAGCGGTATCAAAACCGAATACTGCCTTTGACAAAGGCACCATTGACCTTTGTATCGCCTGAAAAGCGACCCTAAGAGCGCAGTTTGAGGGTCGTTTTGTCCTTTTCGAACAGTGACAGACCGACCTCGATGCCCCAAAACATCCGGTCAATATCACTGGTGTTGTCGAAATTCGGACCATCGCCGATGCGGGCCGTCACAGTGGTGTCGGGGTTGGCAAAGAAGATTGCTCCAATTTTGCCATAAAGGCGGGGGCCGATGTTGTTGTCATGGACGGCATGCAGGGCGGCACCACCGCCACGCAGGACGTATTCATCGAACATGTCGGTCTGCCGACGCTGTCCTGTATCCGCCCCGCCGTGCAAGCGCTGCAGGATCTGGGTGTGCATCGTGAGGTGCAGCTGGTTATCTCGGGCGGTATCCGCACCGGGGCCGATGTGGCTAAGGCTTTGGCGCTGGGTGCAGATGCGGTTGCTATCGGCACCGCCGCTCTGGTTGCCCTAGGCGACAACGATCCCAAGTGGGAATCCGAGTACCAGAAGCTGGGCACGACAACCGGTGCCTATGATGACTGGCACGAAGGACAGGACCCGGCTGGTATTACCACGCAGGATCCCGAACTGGCCGCACGTCTAGACCCGGTCGATGCGGGCCGCAGGCTGCGTAACTACCTGAAAGTTATGACGCTTGAGGCGCAGACCATTGCGCGCGCCTGTGGGCACAATCACCTGCACAACCTCGAGCCCGAGGACTTGTGTGCCCTGACAATGGAGGCCGCCGCCATGGCGCGGGTGCCGCTGGCGGGAACCAGTTGGTACCCGGGTAAGGAAGGGTTCTGAATATATGCTGCGCGGCTCCCTGATGGGGGCCGCGTTTTTGCTTTGAAAAACTAAAATTCAACAGGGAAAGGAAAGCAATCGTGACGATAGATCTCGCAGCTTTCGCAAAAGAAAAAGGCGTCAAATACTTCATGATCTCGTTCACCGATCTGTTCGGTGGACAGCGGGCCAAACTGGTACCCGCGCAGGCGATTGCCGACATGCAGCAGGACGGCGCAGGTTTTGCCGGGTTCGCCACATGGCTGGACATGACACCGGCGCATCCGGACATGCTGGCGGTGCCGGATCCGTCCTCGGTCATTCAACTGCCGTGGAAGCCCGAAGTGGCCTGGGTTGCAGGCAATTGCGTGATGGAAGGTCAGGATGTGGCGCAGGCGCCGCGCAACGTCCTGCGCCGACTGATTGACGAAGCCGCAGGCGAAGGCATGCATGTCAAAACCGGTATTGAGGCCGAGTTTTTTCTGCTGACCCCGGAC
>NZ_CANLZK010000022.1:0-40912 GCF_947495585.1 Ruegeria atlantica
GCAGTTTGTGACCACATCGCCAAGCATCAAGACGACACGCAGATCGTACACTTCTACAAAGGGCAATCTATTCCGCAGCGGATCAGTTGCAAACTTTTGGCCATTGACGCACGCGTGGCCAGCGGGTGGATGACTTCCGGAATTATCAAGTCGAAAGCCAGTTCATGATCTTTTTCAAAGGTTCGCGATATCCGAAGGACGCTATCCTGATCGCGGTGCTATTCTATGTCTCCTATGGAGTGTCATACCGGGATCTGGAAGAAATCATGCGTGAGAGTGACGATTCTGTTGATCACACCATGCTGAACCGGTGGGCCACACGGTATTTCGCCGCGAATGCAGAAACAGGGCCCCGGCCGCAAACGACCATGCAACCGCTCCGAGAGAATGGATAAAACTGACACCCAAGTGAAAGTGGCGTGGGTCCATCTTTGTCGAGCAGTCGATAAGCATGGCAGGACACTTGATCTCATGCTTTCTCGTCGAAACAAACCGGCCGCCACGGCGTTTTTTTCTCGGATGTTGGAGACCAATTGGTTGCCGAAGAAGATTGTGATCAACAGAAGCGGGGCCAACATTTCGAGCCTCAAGGCTACCAACAAAATGCTGAAGAGCTTCGGCTGTCCGATACCAATAGAAGTGGTGAGGCGGAAATACTTAGACAACATCGTCGGGCCGGGCCACTGTTGCATCAAGAGGCGCATGCGGCCAATGTTGGGGTTCAAAGGCTTCGCTTCAGCAGCTGCAACGCTCGAATGAAACGAAGTAGATCACTTGATCCGCAAGGGCCAATCGTCGCTTGTAATCCGTTCGTTTCGTCAATTCTCTGAGTTGGCTATCTATACCTAAAGTAATCCCAAATCCCTTTGGCCTCCCTAAAACTCTGCAACGGATCAATTGCGCCAATGAATCCGCCGGTCTTGTGGGCATTCATGCGTTATCGAAGGATGCTACGCAAACCGGGCTACCTTTAATTTTGGCATACGGAAAACTGCAAAAGCGTGTGGATGGCGGGCAGGCGTTCCTGAGATCATGCGAGGATTCAGGCGAACCGAAGAATTCGAGCAACGTATCAGGACAAGCCTGCAGCAACGAAACTATGCTGCGCAAGTGATCTAGGATGACTTGATCCAGCACTCAGGATGTCTGACATGACACCAAAGAACAGCGATGCACTCGGACTTGACTGATGGTACGAAATTGATGGGAAGCATTTTGTGCAGGAAGACAGCTTTAATGACATTGTAAATTATGTTGCGAAGTTTGCCGCCGCTCGCTGATGCCATCATATACATAAACCCCGCAATGCCGCGTCTTCCGTCGCCAACGTTGATCCCGGGCAATATGCAACTTCACTGCGCGTAGGTGAGTGATTGCTTCAGTGGACATTTTCTTTTGGCGGATACTCAGGAGACTCGAAAAAATTTGATTTTGGCCTGACAAACACTGTTTCTGTTCCGACACCCCTTCCGCTACAGGGGTTTATGGAGGCCAGGGGCAGAATGACACCGTATAGACGGGCGATATGGGCTGTAGGCATTGTCAGGGTGTTTTATTTGACTGAAAGTTGCCAGGTCGGGATAGTTTAGGCGGTTAGATGGCCGATGAATTTGGCCCACAGATTGAGGGCGTCCGCTCGTGAATGGCGATAAGAACAAGCTGAAAGACGGTTGCGTTTGCGGCGGAACAAGGTGGGGTTAGATTGTGGACCAATTAGAACCGTTGCGCCTGAGAGGGTGACTTGAACCGGCCCACTATCTTTTCTCTCCGCCGCGTATGTCTGTGTGAAGCCTTAGCACGATCGTTCAATCCATTGGGCAGGCGATGATCAATCTCTGGGGCCAGTTATACTATCGCGGCGAATTGGACGCCAAAACGCGCTGTATTTTCCGGAACCACTTCGTAGCGCACAGTAATGCCCCGCGCGACCAGCAGATTCTCAACGTCACGGAGACTGAGCGCAGTTCTATGGTAAACCCATACCGCGTAGCCAATGGCCGAACGCGACAAACGGAAACCCTTGAGGTGGCATGGATCAGACAGATTCAACATGGCATCGCGCTATAACAGCAAAACCGTTTCAACAACTTGACAATGCCTCGTGCAAAGTTGGGCTTCATCTCAGGTAATAGCCTGAAACATGCCGGCAGGAAGGTTAGCGGGACTTTGGCTCCAGAGTGGAAAAGTCAGCTATCGCCTCGCGGCAACCACGTTGCCAAATCGCGGCCAGCCAGGTGGAAAAAGCGTCTGTGAACTGCGTGTCGCGTCCTAAGTCACCAAAATACTGGCTTTGTTCGATCCACAAAATCGGATTGGCCTTGGAAGCCAGTGCGGTTTTTTGCAAATGCTCCCAATGGGGATCGTTTGGGGAAATTTCTGAACCATCTTCGCGAATGCCTGCACACATCCGGCACCAGAACGCTTCGGCCAGCGCAAGCCCATTTACGGACGACCCGGACGCAAGTGCATCGCGCAGCGACGGCAGTAAGAAACCCGGGTGTCGTGACGATCCATCGAACGCCACGCGTCGTGTTGTGTCGTGGATGGTGGTGTTGGAAAACCGCCTCTCAACCAACCCAAGATATTCGGCGGCAGTGGTTCCGGGGACGGCTTCGACCTGAGGCAGAATTTCTTCCGTCTGAACTTTCCTGAAAAACGCCACGATGTCCGGGTCCTGCATGCAGTCTGAAATCGTGGGCACATTCAGAATCTCCCCGACATTTGCGAGCAGTTGGTGGCCGCCGTTCAATATGCGCAGTTTCATCGCTTCATAGCTGTGGACGTTCTGCGTCAAGGTTACTCCAACTTGCTCAAGGGGCGGTCGTTCAGCGCAGAAATTGTCCTCTATCACCCATTGGCGAAAGTTCTCATGCGTGACCGGAGCACGGTCATCGACGCCAAGCGTACGGCATTGCAATACGACCTGCTCGGTCGTTGCGGGCACGATGCAGTCCACCATCGAGTTCGGGAACGCGCCATTCTGATCGATCCAATCGGCCAGATCCGGGTCGGATAGACGCGCCAAACCAACAACGCAGTTTCGCAGAATTCCACCGTTGCCTTGAAGGTTATCGCAGCTGAGAGCGGTAAAGGGTTTCAAACCATTTGTACGCCGTTGCCTGAGCGCCGCAACAATAGCGCCGAAAGCCGTGCGCGGCTGGTCCGGGTTCTCGGCATCGTGCCGAATGTCTGCGTGATCCGTATCGAACGCGTCAGTGTCGGCATCCGGAAAATACCCACCTTCGGTTACAGTCAGCGAAACTATCCGAATGGCAGGGTCGGTCATCGTTCGGATAAGCGCGGCATTGTCGTCTTCGATCGGCAGGTAATCGATCATCGGGCCAATCACTTCGGCGGACATTCCGTTTGGGTCCAGTTCGATCAGCGTTGTCAGGCAGTCTTGCGCCAGCAGTCGTTCTCGCATGTCGGCGTCATAGCTTCGGACACCGGCCCCTATGATTGCCCAGTCATGGGCCTGGCCCAGCTGCATCAACTGATGAATATACCAGGCCTGATGCGCGCGATGAAAATTGCCAAGTCCGATATGGACAATGCCGGGCGTCAGATCCGAATGCTCATACACCGGGGTTCTGACCGTCGCAGGCAGGTCTGAAAGGTTATTTCGCCGTAACCATACCGGAGGGTTTGCATTCGCCACAGGATCCATCAGCTCATCCAGTTTCCGCCATCGACATTGTAGGTTTGTGCGACGATGTACTTTGCATCGTCAGAAGCCAGAAATACGGCCATCCCAGTCAGATCTTCGGCCCGGCCCATTCGGCCATAGGGAACGGCTGCAGCAACTTCGCGTTTCTTCTGGCCCAGTGGTTTGCCTTCGTGCTTTGCGAAAAACGCATCAACACCATCCCAATGCTCGCCATCGACAACACCAGGGGCAATGGCATTTATGTTGATCCCATGAGAGATCAGGTTCAGCCCCGCCGATTGGGTCAAAGATATGATCGCGGCCTTGCTGGCACAGTACACGGCGACCAACGGCTCGCCCCTACGCCCTGCCTGCGATGCCATGTTGATGATCCGACCTTTGGTTCCGTGATCAATCATGTGGCGCGCAACGGCCTGCATCGTAAACAGCGCGCCAGCAACGTTGATATCAAAAACGCGATTGTAGTCAGCACGCTCAATTTCAACGATTGGAGCGGCGGAGAAGATCGCTGCGTTGTTGATCAGAATGTCGATTGGGCCAAAATGTGCAGCCGTTCGCGCAACGGCGTCTTCTATGCTTTGTTGGCTGGTCACGTCCATCTCGACGGCCAACGCGGCCGCGCCGATCTCAGTTGCTGCATCCTGTGCACGCTGCCCGTCTATGTCCGCGATGGCTACGCGTGCGCCCTCTGCCACATAAGCCTTGGCAAACGCCAGTCCGATGCCTCGCGCGGCCCCGGTGATAAGGGCAGTTTTGCCGGTCAGACGCGTCATTCGAACCGCAGACCTTTCGCGTCAAACCGGTGAATGACATCCGAGCGTGGTGTCAGATGGATACGGTCGCCGTGGCGAAAGCTGACCTCGCCATCTGCACGGACGGTGATGGTCTCGGCCAACCCTGTTTCGTGGACGTGGAAGAAAGTGTCCGAGCCGAGGTGCTCAGAAACGCTTACGACGCCGGACCAGTCTCCCTCAGATTCAGACACCGCAATGTGTTCAGGGCGAATTCCGATGGTCTGGGCACCGAGCTTTTCTGCCTCGGGGCCTTCGATGAAGTTCATCTTGGGTGAACCGATGAAGCCTGCAACAAACAGGTTGCGCGGCGTACGGTACAGCTCCAACGGGCTGCCAACCTGTTCGATCACACCTGCCTGAAGCACAACGATCTTGTCGGCCATAGTCATGGCCTCGACCTGATCGTGGGTGACGTAGATCATCGTGGTCGCCAGACGTTCGTGCAGTTCGCTGATTTCCAGCCGCATACCAACGCGCAAGGCGGCGTCCAGATTCGACAACGGCTCATCAAACAGGAACGCAGACGGTTCGCGTACAATAGCCCGACCGATGGCCACCCTTTGACGTTGCCCGCCAGACAGTTGGCCGGGACGGCGATCCAGGTAGTCGGTCAGGTTCAGAACGCTTGCCGCACCTTCGACTCGCTTGTCGATTTCGGCCTGATCCAGTTTCGCCATGCGCAGCGGAAATGCGATGTTTTTGCGAACGGTCATATGCGGATATAAGGCGTAGGATTGGAACACCATCGCCAGCCCGCGTTTGGCAGGCGGCACGTCTGTTGCGTCGGCGCCGTCAATGTCGATGGAGCCAGAGGTCATGTCTTCCAGTCCCGCAATCAGGCGCAGCAAAGTGGACTTGCCGCAACCCGAGGGGCCGACAAATACGGTGAACTCGCCATCTTCGATGGTCAGATCCAGCGGGGGAATGACCTCTACGTCGCCGAAGCTTTTGGTCACGGACTTGAGTTGAATACGTCCCATACGAAGTCTTCCTTATTTCACAGCGCCGAAAGTCAGGCCGCGGACAAGTTGTTTCTGGCTGAACCAGCCAAGGATCAGGATGGGTGCAATCGCCATGGTCGAGGCCGCGCTGAGCTTGGCAAAGAACAAGCCTTCGGGGCTGGAATAGCTGGCGATAAATGCGGTGAGCGGGGCCGCATCGACGGCCGTCAGGTTTAGGGTCCAGAACGCCTCGTTCCAGGCCAGGATGAAGTTTAACAGAACTGTCGAGGCGATGCCGGGGATGGCCATGGGCGTCAGGATATAAAGTATCTCCTCTTTCAGCGTCGCACCATCCATCCGTGCCGCTTCAAGGATTTCCCCCGGAATTTCGCGGAAATAGGTGTAGAGCATCCAGACGATGATCGGCAGGTTGATCAGCATCAGCACCACGACCAGCCCGCCGCGACTGTCCAGCAAACCCAGCTGAATGAACAGCAAGTAGATTGGGTACAGAACACCAACTGCGGGCAACATCTTTGTGGACAGCATCCACAACAGAATGTCCTTGGTGCGTTTGGACGGAACAAAGGCCATCGCCCAGGCTGCGGGTATCGCAACGATCACACCCAGAACGGTCGATCCGCCTGCGATGATGACCGAATTCCATAGAAACCGCATATAGTCAGAGCGTTCCTGCACGATGGCGTAATTTTCGAGCGTCCAATCGAAGTTGAGGAAGATCGGTGGGCTTGCAATCGCCTGCGCCTCGGTCTTGAAGCTGGTCAGGATCGTCCAGAGGATTGGGAAAAAGATCAGCAGACCTACGGCCCAGGCAAGGGCAGTGTTTAGTGTTTTGCGTTGTGTCGTGACGGTGCGGGCCATGGTTTTGTCTCCTCACGCGTCCAGGTTTTTGCCGACAATGCGCATCAGGAAGATGGCAACGATATTGGCAAGGATGATTGCATAGACACCACCGGCTGATCCGAGGCCAACGTTCTGGCTTTCCAACACGCGCTGGAAGATCATGTAGGTCAGTGTACGGGTGCCGAAGGCGCCGCCGGTGGTCACGAAAATCTCGGCGAAGATCGACAGTAGAAAGATCGTCTGGATAAGGATCACAATCGTTATGGCACGACCAAGATGCGGCAGGATAATGTGATAAAAGCGCTTCAGAACCGGCGCGCCGTCCATCTCGGCCGCTTCCAGCTGTTCACTGTCCAGAGACTGGATCGCGGTCAGCAGGATCAGCGTCGCAAAGGGCAGCCACTGCCAGGAAACGATCATAACGATCGAGGTCATCGAAGCCTCGGACAGCCACGAAATCGGCTCGGCCCCGAAAAAGCGCCAAAGATGGGCCAGCAAACCGTTCACCGGGTCCATGAACATGTTCTTCCAGACCAGCGCTGATACGGTCGGCATGACAAAGAATGGCGCGATCACAAGGATGCGGACAACGCCCTGCCCCCACATGGGCTGATCCAGCAGCATGGCCAGCAGAATGCCCAGAATGACCGTAATCACCAGCACGCCGCCAACGATCACCAAAGTCGCCTGAACCGCGGGCCAGAAGGAACTGGAGGACACGAAGCGAACGTAGTTGTCGAACCCGACCCAGCCCAGATCACCTCCACGCAGCGGCAGGTATTTCTTGAAAGAAAAATACAGCGTCATCGTCAGAGGCACGAGCATCCAGCCAAGCAGCAGGACCACTGCGGGTGCCATCATCAGGCGGGCAACTGATCGAGAATGTTGAGTAGCCATAACGCAAACCCTCTCTGTTCAGGCGTAACTCAGCCTGCGAGAAAAACGCGAATTGTGGAAGGGTTGAACGGGGGGGCAGACTTCTGCCCACCCGTTGGGAGGATGCCTCAGTAACCGGCGGCTTCCATTTCTTCAGCTGTGAAAGCCTGCGCTTTGGCAAGTGCTTCCTCAACCGTTTGCTGTCCGGCATATACCGCCGAGAACTCCTGGCTCACCTGTGTGGCAATGCCTGCGAATTCCGGGATCGCGGCAAACTGGATGCCAACATAAGGGACGGGTTTTACCGTCGGGCTGTTCGGATCAGCTGACAGGATTGAGTCCAGTGTCATCTTGGCGAACGGAACCTTTTGGTATTCAGGATTCTCGTACAGAGACGTACGTGCACCCGGGGGAACGTTTGCCCATCCTTCGCTTTCGGCCACTAGCTCAATGTAGTCCTTTGAGGTCGCCCATTCGATGAATTGCTTAGCAGCGTCTTCTTGCTGTGTACCGGCAGGAATAGCCAGTGCCCACGCCCAAAGCCAGTTGGACCGTTTGCCCAATCCGGTGTCAGGTGCCAGCGCAAACCCTACTTGATCCGCGACCGTGGAGTCGTCCGGGTTGGTTACGAACGAAGCCGCAACTGTCGCGTCGATCCACATGCCGCATTTGCCCTGCTGGAACAGCGACAGGTTTTCGTTAAACCCATTGGTGGCATAGCCGGCCGGACCGGATTCGTTCATCATTTCAACGTAGAAATTCAGCGTATCTGCCCACTCGGGTTGATCGAACTGAGGCTTCCATTCTTCGTCAAACCAGCGGGCACCGAATGAATTGGACATCGCAGTGATAAAGGCTCCACCTTCACCCCAACCGGCTTTGCCACGAAGGCAGATGCCGTTGATCTCGGCGTCGCGGTCGGTCATCGCGGCGGCGGCCTCTTTGATGAACTGCCAGGACGGCGCCTCAGGCATTTCCATGCCCGCCTTTTCCATAAGGTCAGTGCGGTACATGATCATCGAGCTTTCACCATAGAACGGTGCCGCGAAAAGCGTTCCGTCATGGCTCAACCCACCTGCCATCGCTGGCAGAATGTCACCAACGTCATATTCTTCGGACAGGCCATCCAGCGGCACCAGCCAGCCATTCGCGCCCCAGATCGGCGTCTCATACATGCCGATTGTCATGATGTCGAACGTACCGCCTTTGGTCGTGATGTCGGTCGTTACGCGCTGACGCAGCACGTTTTCTTCCAACGTCACCCATTCGACGTCAATGCCGGTCGCCTCGGTGAATTTATCGGTATAGCCCTGCATCCGGATCATGTCGCCGTTGTTTACGGTCGCTATTGTTAAGGTATCCGCATGGGCTGCTGCCGTCGCGACGAGTGTCATTGCAGTCGCCGCACGAAGTGCGTTTCTCAAATACATCCCTGTCCTCCCTGAGCTTGGATGTCGTACAGAGAACGTAATGCAAAAATTGTCGCGGCGTCAATGAAAACTTTACGCGCGTTAATTTTTAAGATTACGCGGAATCCCTCAATACCAGCCTTGCAGGGAACAACGTTTCCGACCGCGTTTCAAATTTCCCTCCACTTTCAATGAGTTCGAACAGAGTTTCGACGCTACGCCCGGCAACGTTGTCGTAATCATGGGCAGCCGTGGTCAGAGAGGGGCACGTAAATTTTGCGAAGGGATGATCGTCATTTGAAGCCAGACGCAGCGCGCAATCATCCTTTCGACCGACCCGAATCCCTTGCTCGTAGCAGGCCGCCAGAAAGCCGATTGCCAGCCGGTCATTGCTGCACAGGACCGAGTTAGTTCGCAACTCATTTTCCGCCAGAACTTTCAGGGCACCCTTGTGACCGATCTCTTCAAACGCCCAGCCCTTACCGTCGACTTTGATGATATGCGGCTCGAACCCGAGACGTTCCATGACTTCAACATAGGCTTTTCGGCGTTTATTGGCGTTCGGGTTTGCAGGTGTTCGCATTTCGAAGAAGGACGGGGGCTCGCCCGTCCGGATCATGTATTCCACGGTTTGCGACACAAAGCTGAAATTGTCCGACCCGATAAACGCGGCACCCAGACCATCAAGGTTACTGTCGAACAATACGGTCGGCACATTGGCGCAGAACCTCTCGATCACTGATTGGTCTGAGGTCCGCCCCAATGGCGCCAACAAAACCCCGGCAGGCTTCATGGATTGCAGCCCGTCCAGAATGTCGTTTTCCAGTTTTTGTCCACCATGAGAGCTAAAGAGGGACGGGCGATACCCCGCCGCGATACAGCTTTGTTCCAAATAGCGCGCGATTTCAGCAAAGAACGGATCAGCCAGATAGGGCACGACGATGCCGATATTCTTGGTCAGCTTCCGGTTCTGGTTCACCGCATAAATATTGGGGCGATAGTCGAACCGCTCTAACGCCTCTTCGATACGGGCCCGTGTTGTCGGGCGAACGCTGTCGGGATCGTGAAAGTACTTGGATACCGTAGGCCGCGAGATGCCACTGAGGGCTGCGAACTCTTCCATATTTTTTATTTTGGTCATGTCAGTCTGCCTGCGGATCTGAGCCGCCTTGATCTTATCATATTTTTACATATTCTTTGCGCGCGCTAAAAAATCAATAGCCATGCAAGGTTCGGGCGTTTCTGCGGGCAAGGGGATTGAATGTTTCTCGGGATTGATATCGGAACGTCAGCGGTCAAACTTGTCTGTGCGGATACCGATCGAATTCTTGCAACGTCTTCAATAGACATAAAGACTTCCTCGCCACAGCCTGGTTGGTCAGAGCAGCACCCGGATATTTGGTGGCAGGCGACGCGCGATGCATTGAGCCAACTTGCAAAACAAGTCACGCTGTCTGAGGTGCAGGCCGTCGGGTTGTCCGGTCAGATGCATGGGGCCGTTTTGCTGGATCGCGATCTGCGCCCGATCCGTCCGGCGATCCTGTGGAATGACAGCAGAGCGGTACGTGAATGCGATGAACTGCGCGCAGCCCAACCGCAGATTGGTCATATCGCTGGCGTTCTCCCTTTGCCGGGTTTCACGGCACCCAAAATCGCCTGGTTGAAACAACATGAGCCGGCACACTATGCTCGACTTGCTCATATCCTGCTGCCCAAGGATTACATCGGGTTATGCTTGCATGGAGAGTTGGCAACCGACACTTCCGATGCAGCCGGTACAATGTGGCTCGATCAGGCATCGCGAAAATGGCATGTCGGAGTTGCCGAAGCCACAGATGTCGCGCCCGATTGGCTGCCGCAGGTTTTCGACGGTCACGTCGTCGTCGGAACCGTGACGGTGCAAGCCGCAGCTGAAACCGGGCTGAAACCTGGCGTGCCCGTCGTTGCCGGAGGCGGAGACGCGGCAACCGGGGCGGTATCTCTGGGCGCCACCGAACCGGGACGTGGGTTCATTTCACTGGGGACGTCCGGCCAGTTGTTCGTGGCGGACCGTCGGTTCAAGCCCAATCCTGAACACTATGTGCATGCTTTTGCGCACACATTGCCCGACCGTTGGTATCAAATGGCCGCTATGCTGAACGGCGCAAGGCCGATTTCATGGATTGGTGGTCAATTGGAGCTGTCCGCTGCCGAAGTTGTTGCGCTTGCTGAAACGGTCAGCGGTGATCGCGGGCCGATTTTCCTGCCGTATTTGACGGGTGAACGCAGCCCACTTGGGGATCCACATATTCGCGCCTGTTTCTTTGGTCTTGAGGATTCGACAACGCGCGCGGATCTCTGCCGTTCCGTAGTCGAAGCAATTGCTTTTTGTTTTGCTGACGCCGCGCAGAGCTTCGGAGACACGATAGACAATCTCCCGGAACTGGCAGCCATCGGCGGTGGCAGTCAATCGGACCTCTTGCTGGGCCTGATTGCATCGGTGACAGGAAAGCCGGTGATACGCTCAGAAGGATCGGACTCTGGCCCCGCCTATGGCGCAGCCCTTTTGGCCGCCTGTGGAGTTGGTACCTTTGGCATTGCCGATCTGGCGGTTCAGCCCCAGACAAAAGACAGGTTTGAGCCCGTTAATCCCGGTGCGCTGCACGACAGACTGAGGCTGTTTCGCCGGCTCTACACTGCAGTGAAGGCAGTAGATTGACCTTGGTACAATCGTTGGCGTTGACCGCGCAAATCGGCTTTTCGTCATTTAGGATAACCGATTATCCTCTCTCGCAAGTTAAGGAATTTTCCCGGTTGCAAAAGTTGGTCTTAAGTCTGTTTTGTTGCTCCGTTCGATTTGGGGATTGATCCCGAGATAGTCAGAGTGCTGCGACCAACCGGCAGTCGTAATCAGCTACAGAAATTTAGTGATGCCGCAATTTGGACCCGCCTTGCGAAAAAAGTGCTATTTAGGATGCCGCCCAGGAAAACAACCGGTTTCGGTGCCGACCTCCCGAGCTTGGTTGGGCTTGACTGATCGGAGCCCAATTTCAGAATCCAGTGCTGCCGCTAAAAAACGCTCAACGTAGGCACCTCTCATATCGTGTTTACCCGGGTCCCGTGGAGCATTTGCAACTGTCTTGGATTATTCGTTGTAAGTTGCGCAAATGATCCGTGAACCGGATGACCAGATCCATAGGTGTGACCAGCCCGACGTGATCGTCTCTGACAATGGGTTGGAAATGACCCCTCATTCTGTTCTGACGTAGCGTCAGGAAACTAGTGTGTACTGGCACTACATGGCGTCCGATAAGCCCATGCAGAACACCTCCGTCGAAAGCTTGACTTAACGTCCGAGAGATGAGTGCCTGAATGAACACATCTTCGGCAATCTCGCCGGGACCCGCAACATCATCGGAACCTGGAGAACCGGCTGCAACAAACAAAGACCGCAAACATCCCTTGGCGGATTGACTTCGACTGCTGCTCTTGTCTTAACTGCAGCACCTTTCTTGCCTCGCTTGTGCTCCACAAAGGCTCCGCTCGGCTGATTTGGACCGCAAACAAATAAACAGAAGGAACAGAAACAGTTTCTAAACCTTACCCACCCGAAACAGAGAGCTGGGTCAGTCCCAACTTGACCAAGGTGCATCAGGATATGGCAACCGGCGAAACACCGGTTATGACAGTCTGTGTCGCGTCGAGGCTACTTACTTAGCAATGCATGTCCAAGCACGATGAGTTGCGACCCTACGACACCAAAAGACTGCGGCGCTAGTAACCAATGTGCCGATCAGCTTCCTATCCTGCTCAAACCGCCCCATTGAAGGTTTGAAACTACTTTGCTTTGCAGTAGAAACGAGAGCGGAATCCAGGGTCAATGGCCCACAAAAAAGGCCCAAAGCCGGCATCCAACGACCATCTCTGACTCTATGGCGCGGGCCTTCACGCCGGACTTTCGCTGCAATCACAAAATTGGATACCCGGAAAACTAACAGTCTGCTGGGACTGCTACGCTCATGGAATCTGAACTCCAACGCAGAGACACCAAGGATCACGAGATTTTCTCGTTAGCACGCCGTTTGGGACACTTAGCCAGAGGCTTCGTGCTGGGCAAATGCATCCGAAAATTCAGGATGCCAGCGGGAAAGGGCCGGGCGATTGTTTGTGATGTCTCCCAAGGCCCATTCTATGCGTTTGATGTCGCGCTCCACAGAGACATCGTTATCCGGACAAAGGATGTAAAAATCTCCGGCAGACATGCGCTGCACAAGATATTCGACCGCCTGTTCGCTGGTCCAGGCGCTATCAGGCTTCTCGGGCATGAACCGTTGTATCATACCGGTATAGGTGAATCCCGGCACGAAGAGATGCGCAGAGATGGATGCATCGGCTTCACGCAAGTCATGGGTCAGCATCTCTGTCATCACCTTAACCGCAGCTTTGCTGACATTGTATGCCGGGTTACCGGGTGGTGTGGTGATCCCCTGCTTTGAACCGGTGTTGATGACGACAGCAGGGTGGTTTGCCGCTATCATCCGCGGCAGGAAGGCATGGGTGCCGTTCATGACACCAAAAAGGTTCACCTCCAGCAGTTTGCGCCAGTTTTCCGATTTCTCCCAACTGCCGGTGGGAATTGCGATCCCGGCATTGTTCATCAGGACCGCAACCTCACCAAGCGCAAATACCTGATCTGCCAAATCGCGCACGGCGGTGGCGTCGCCAACATCAGTTGGTATCGCCGTCACGCTGACAGATGCACGTGATATCGCATTCAGGTCCGCAGCAGCGGTTTCCAGCGCCTCGCCGGGTAGATCAACAAGCACAACGCCCAACCCATCTTCCATAAACTTCTGTGCTGCTGCCTTTCCGACACCGCTTGCGGCACCGGTAACAACGGCCAAACCACCTTGTTCAATTGCTCTTCTATACATCATCTGAGCCTCCTGTTGTGCTTGGCGCGGTTACGGTGCCATCAAGTCCTTAATGCCGTCTATGAACATCGCATCGTCCTGGGCCTTTCGTCTATCGAGAAGCGTTTCAGCATCCGGGCCAGCTCGGAAACGCAGGCGATTTCCCGTTTCATTGGCTGCTTTCCAAATCACGTCGGCCACGGCTTCGGGTGCGGACGGCTTTGACGCCAGTTTACCAAACAGGCGATCCATGGCTTCGACCGTCGGCGTATAGTCCTTAATGCTGTCGTCCATAGCAAAATCAAACGAACTGCCTCCGAAGTTTGTATTGATCATGCCCGGTTCGACAATACGAACACAGATGCCGAGCGACTCAAGCTCGTAGTGAAGCGCTTCGGACAAGCCTTCGACGGCGAACTTTGTGCCATGATAAATTGTGCCAAGCGGGAACGCGACCTGCCCCCCGATGGATGAGATATTGATAATAGTGCCTGCGCGGATTGCGCGCATATGAGGCAAAACGGCTTTTGTGACTTCCAAAAGGCCGATTACATTGGTGTCGAACTGCCGCCGGATGCGATCCATCGGGAACACCTCAAGCGGGCCGTAGGCATCGTAGCCCGCGTTGTTGAGAAGGACATCGATCTTACCGAAACGGTCAATGCTTTCTGCAACAGATGCAGCAATTGACCCCGCATCTGTCACGTCGAGGCGTGTCAGGTGAACATTGTCGAGCTTGCCAAGTTCGGCGCTGCCAGAAGGATCGCGCATTGTGGCGACAACATTCCAACTGTTTGCCTGAAATTGTCTGGCTGTTGCCGCCCCGATGCCAGACGAGGCACCAGTGATCAGAATTGTATTCATGTCATAGCCCTTTTCGACCTGATCGAAACACAATACTTAAAAAGAGCGCGTTAATCTTTCTGAATTGTCCATATTTCTTGCACGATCCTCCAGAATTTTTGGTTTTTAGATAAAACTGAATATCCGACTGTGGTATCCGTCGCCACATGGCACAGGCAACGAACATGACCAGTCAGACGTTATTGTCACATGTGGCCTCAATCCTGGACGCTGCTGGCGTGAAGCGGGGCGCAATTCACGATGTGCACACCAACACACACTTGTTGCGGCATGAAGTGACAACCAATCTGGATGCAACAGTCTATCGCCCGCTTTTTTGCCTGATCCTGCAAGGCGCGAAGGAAGTTGGAACCAGTGCAAAATTGCTCAAAGTGCGCGCCGGTCAGTCCCTGATCGTGAGCCATGCCTTGCCGGTTGTTTCCCGGATTACGGAGGCATCGCCTGATCGGCCTTATATCGCGCTGGTCTTCCCGCTAGACCTTGATCTGCTGCGGTCTTTGGCACCCGCCGTGATGCCAACCTTTGATAAAGCTGCATCAGACCCGTTTTCCATTTTCCGACGCGACATGGATGAAGGCTTGGAAGATGCACTGTTGCGATACTTTGTGCAGTGCAAAGCAAAGAACACGCGTCATTTGTTGGCCCCGATCACGGCCCGCGAGATCCATGCCCGACTATTAATCGGACGTCACGCTGATGTCCTTCTAAGGCTTCTTTGGCACGACAGCGCAGCCAGTCGTATTAACGAGGCGACCCGTGAAATTCAAAGCAACTTGTCGGAGACAATTGTAGTCGGCGATCTGGCACAGCGTATCGGCATGAGTAGCTCAGCTTTTTTCGAACAGTTCAAGGCAATAACCGGGACGTCGCCTTTACAATACCAGAAAGACTTGCGTTTGCTTCGGGCGCGGGATGCGCTTCGGGCTACAAGGGCGAAAGTATCAGACATTGCGTTAAGGGTTGGGTATGAAAGTTCGGCGCAGTTTTCCCGGGAATACTCTCGCAAATTTGGTAAATCGCCGCGTCAAGACCGCAACATAGCGCCTGTCGAGCAACAGCAATGTATTGCAGACCCGGCCCCACGTTGACGTCTGGCAGCCAGCCGAAGCTTAGAGGGCGTAGCCCGCTTACGCGATATTTGCATCGGGTGCAATATTACGGTGTCAGTGAGCTCACGACTTGCGGACGATACCGACCTTTGACTTCGCTGCACTATTGGATAGTGTCTGCGCTTCACGGCCGAAGCAGGAAACGCTCGTGGCGCATTCCCATGCCTCGCGGCAGACGCGAAGAGAAATTGAGCTACCCGTCATCTTTCGGATAGATAAACCCGTTCACTGGGTAGAAATTGCCATATCGGCCCGGTTGGGTTTCGACACGGACCAAGGTCTTGTCATTGTGTTTGGATACGTCCCTGACGCCCATTTTCAACGATACCTTGTTTCGGTGCCAGTTGGCGTGATTCACGATGACTTCCCGGTCCGTGACAATACTGGACACGACAGCCACATGACCCAGGGGCATCACGTTGGTTGCTCGAAACGACATCACCGCTCCGACAGCTGGTTCATTGCCCAGTTCAAAAGTGCTGCGCGCCCGACCCCACCAATCCTTGGCATTGCCGCGAATTTTGATACTGCTGAGGTTCCGTGCGTAGGGCACGCACCACACCCTTTGCCCCCGGGCTTGCTTTTGCGCGACCTCGCGCAGAGCCATTGACTGACGTTCCGGATTGAGGTCCGCATCGGATGGGCGCTCGGCGCAGGCGGAGACAAAACTAAAAAACCCAATCGCAATCGCGGTTCGGGCGCTACCGGATATGCGCGGCCAAATCGTATTTGTTTTGTGGGCGCTGTTTTGCAAGACGCTTCATTGCCTGTTCGAAGACTAACGGGGTTCTACGATGACTTGATCGAGAATGAAGAGAAACATGCCAATTCCCCAGAAAAATGTCGCCAGTTCCCTGTGCCGTTCTTAGCCCAAGGATTGAGATGGAAGGCACATATGCACCAATAGTTATGAATGCTGCGCTTGAATAAGTAGGCAGCACTGGGCTTGTTGTCGTCATTCAGCGGTGCAGAGATAGCTCTCGATTTTTTGGAATCATGCAGTTGTTCACGAATCCATCCTGCCGTTCTTGCTTTGTGCAACATATTGGAGAAGGAATGCCCGCCGCGTGAAGAAGGTAAGATATCGGGATCTGATGGAATGGACATCCATTGATCTCTCAACTGAAAGGTTTTGGCGATGGAAGACGTCAGAGCCCAAAGAGTGAAGATCAATTAACCTGACCATATTCGTCGAGACCCGCCTGATCCAGAACGGCCCTGAAAGCCAAAGAAAATAGTTGTCTTCAGCTTTTTGGCCTCCAACCGGCTCGTTTCATAGCGTCGCCAAGTTCTACACCGTATTTTGGATTTTTAAACAATCTTTGAAACAATATATCCACGCGACTGTCGGGCCACTCACGCGAGAGCTTTTCCGAAAGGGATTTGGCTTTGCTTTCGTTTCCCAACATCTGATGTGCCGCCATCAGGTAAGCAACAGAAACAGGGCCGACAGGTCCGCCTTTTTCGGTTACCTGTTCAAAGGCAGAAACTGCGCCTTCTAAATCCTTCAGATGGAATTTTGCAGACCCCATGGCGTTCTGAAACACATAACCCCGGTTCAGAACGACTTTCGACAGCGTCTCTTCACCGATTTCCACAACTTGTTCGAACGAACCCGAATAGAGCAGGACCAATGACACGAATTCTAACACATGTACGTCGTTGGGTGCCAACCGCTGTGCTCTGTAAGAAAACTTCACAGCTTCTGGCCAATTTCCTTTGGTAAACTCAACCCAGGCCTTTGCGGTTTGACTCCACCCCGATTCAGGTGCCAGCTCAATCGCTCTGCTGGCCTGCGTGTCAGCATAACGCAACATGTCACGAGACAGATCGGTATCTGAAGTTAACAAAGAAATAGTTGATGCAACCTGCGCGGCCCCTGCATGACCCCCAAAATAGCTGTCGTCGCTTTCGATTGCTGCTTTAAAAATGGTCAAGGCTGCATTCAGCCGCGCAGGCTCCAACGCGGGAAAGATCAAGTCGCGGCCCGAATTGGCCAGATTCACGGCCTGAAGTCGCATTGGGGACGCATCAAAAATAGCGCTACGCTCATCGCGGCTTAAGCCTTCAACAGGCAAACTGGTCGGAACTTCACGCGTTGTCGAAAGCAATGCGAAGCCTGCAGCACCGCATAGAAGAATGAAAGCTCCTACAATCCCGATGACCGGACCGGGCCAGGTACGCGGGCTGGCTTTCGGTTCAGGTAACCCGGGTTGAGCCGTCTCTGGCGACTTGATTGATATCTCTGGCGCATATCCACCCTTTGGCAGATCGAAAACAGTACCTTCGTCGCGGCCATCTTTTGCATAGTATTCAACCAACTTGCGACGCAGGCGACCGGCGTCCACTCGCACCACGTTTTCGCGCCGCGCCATTTCTGCCACCGTCCCACCATAGACATCCATGGCGATGGTCTTGGCGCGAATTTCATCCGCCCGGCCGTTGAGCGATTCTTCGACCACATAGACAAGAAAGTCCTGCAATCGCTGAGAACCCGCGAAAGTCGAGGATCTGACAAGTCGTTGAAGTGCGGCCCGCACATCCTCAGCGTCAGGCGCAATGCCCTCATTCAGAGGAGGTGACTTGTCTCTAAATACTTCCATATTTTCAGCGAGTTACATCCATGACTACACCGTATTATGCCCCGATATACCTATTGTTAAAAGTGAATTCGTCCAACACTCCAGTATATCTGCTGATCTATCGAACGAGACATCGAAATTGAAAGGCCTCGAACTTGATACGCTGTTTCCCGACCACCAGGCCGCAATTGCGGACTTACGGCGCGTGGACACTGTGTTCGATGAGATCTGCCAAGACTACCAGCTTCTCACCGACGAGTATCTCTCCATGAATGCTGAGCCGGGAAGCCAATCGTATCAGATTCAATGCGACATCTGCGAGACCCTGGATGGTCTTAGGGATGAAATCGCCCAGTCCCTGCGGCGCGCAGGAAAGATGTAATTCGAAAATGGGGAAGGGATACCGATGAGATCAATATGGAAACATGCCTCTGCCATGGTGCTGATGGCTGGCGCGGGCTTCGCTCAGAATGCGCCCATCATTCATGATGGAGAATTCCACTTTCTCCGCGCACAATTTGGAGAGCAATGGGACGCGCAGGACACGGAGATCGAAGCGAAGCTTTCCGAGATCCGTGGCGCCAATGGCGGCAAACCACCTAATATTCTTTACATTCTGATTGACGATGTCAGTTTCGGTCAGATGGGCAACCGGACGATGAACTACGTCACCGGTTTCGATACGCCCAACATCAACGATTTTGCCACAGAAGGCATGTCCTTGATGAGGATGTATACCGAGCCATCCTGCACGCCGACACGAACGGCGATGTTGACCGGTCGTCATCCGGTGCGCGCGGGCGTGGAGGAAGTAAAGGTTGCTTTGGTCGGTGAAGGCCTGGCGTCCGAAGAGGTAACGATTGCCGAAATCCTGAAGGAAGAAGGGTACAACACCGCCCATGTCGGGAAATGGCATCAGGGCGATATTGAACAATCCTACCCGCACAATCAGGGATTTGACTGGGCGGCCTTTCCCTTGCATCAGCAGGTTCAGCTCAGCTTGATGACACGGGATGCGATGGTTGCCAACAACATGCTTGGCTTCCATGCGTCGGGTCAGTCTAACCAATTCCAGTTGGACGAGCGGTTCAAACCTTACGGCCTCGTAACTGGCGTTGAAGGTGAAGCGGGCGGCCTTGCTCGCGAAGTCGACATAGCGCCGGGCGAAGAATGGACACAGGCGAAATACGAAGAAATGAACCTGCGCTATCAGCGTCAGGCATTGGAGCAGTTGGAGCAGCTGGCTTCGCAGGACGACCCGTTTTTCATGCAATACTGGCCGCTTTATCCGTTGAACTTTGCCTATCCTGATGAAGCCGTTTCCCGCAATGGCGGCTTCCATGCCGACAAGTTGCAGATTTTGGACGGCTGGATCGGCGAAGTTCTGGCCAAGCTCGATGAAACCGGCAAGTCAGATAGTACCGTCGTCATGATCATGGCTGACAATGGCTTGATGTATCACTACGAGGGGACATCAGGCCTGAACCAGCTGATTTACCGCGGCGGCAAAACCCAGCACCTGGAAGGTGGCGTGCGTACTGATGCATTTATCCGTTGGCCTGGAGTAATCGAGCCGGGAAGCGCAGCTGGCGATATCGTGCATGTCTCAGATCTGTTCACTACCTTTGCCCGGATCGCAGGTGCGACCGACCGTATTCCACGCGACCGTGTGATTGACGGGATTGACCAGACCGCGCTGCTGCTTGAAGGCGAAGGCAACTCGCGCCGCGACTACGTCTATGTGTACGAGGGGCCGGTCTTACGCTCGGTGGTCAAGCAGGAGTTTAAAATGCACCTGCCTGCCCCGGGCCAGCCGGGCGCGGCGGCACCAGTTTTCAATGTCTACCGCGACCCGCGTGAAGAACATCCCCTTGTCGGGTATTCTCTGTGGTCCGGCGCGTCCTTTCAGGACATGGTCAAGCGCCATCAAAAAACCATTGCCAGACACCCGCATCTGCCACTTGGAAAGGGTGTTCCTTACGAAGGTATCGAGAATCTTCGCCCTGAAAGCGAACTGACCAGAGAAGTCTTTTCCAGTTGGCAATAACGAACTTGGGATGGTGGTGGCAAAGCCACCGTCTCACCAGTCGCACGAAGTTTTTTGGTACACGATGGCCCGCCATTTCACTATCCAATCATTACTGACGCCCTCGTTGCTGATGGCGGGTATCGCTGCCGGAGCAGAGGAAAACGCGTCGAACCCATTGGCTGCTGTCAACAACATGGACATTCGTTATCAGTATTTTGATCTTGAAGGTGGGGCAGACCGTCAGGATGTGTTCATTGATGGCGCATATATGCTGCGCCCTGATCTGAAGCTGAAATATGAGCTCCACTACAATTCGACAAATGCGACTGGCGCACGGTTCAGCGGGTTTGAAAAGACCAGTTTGAAGCTGATCTATTTCCCGTCACAGAAACCCCTGAATGACACCTGGACCGTCAAATCCGCGCTTGGGTTGGAGTGGACCCTTGATTTTGGCGACCCCGATGAAGGCATTGGCACCGGGTCGGATCAGATCGCCCCGTTTGGTGGCTTTGCCTTTGCCAACACAAACACCGGGCTGACGCTGATCCCTTTGGTCAAGCATTTCCATCGTATAATGGCCTGACCGATGTCAGCCAAACCGCTAAGCACTTGATTGCGCTTCAGCCGTTTGGCGACGGGTATTGGGCCAAAGCAGATATCAAAGCGCCCTATGATTGGAGAAATGACGCTTGGCTCGCGACCGCCGAGTTTCAGAGTGGCAAAAATCTCAGCCCCGGAATTGCCCTCTATGCAGATGTGCTGATCTGGATCTTGGTGACCTGCTGGGCATGCTCTATTTCGCGGCCACAGGGCGGTACGAGGCATGGAATGGGGACTTTGGAGTAATCGTTGACGCCAACTACGTTGGCATCGAACAGGAAACTTATATGCTTGGCCCATTGGGTGCCGATCTCCAGGGTGGCGTTAGATACAACTCCATTCGTCAGGAAATCGACGTAGCCACACCGGGTCCCGGAAATCCGCTCGTTTTGGGTGGCGATCAGAATTGGATCGAACCCGTAATCGGCGCGCGCGGTATGTGGCGTCTGAATAAGCAATGGACCGGGATTGCTTCTTTATAGCCTGGCGGTTTCGGCGCCGGTGGGAATGACCTTCAGATCGGCGTGAATATCGGGTTCGATTGCCAACTCTGGGAGAAAACGGCACTCACATTTGGATACCGCTATTTCAGCGTCGATTACAGCGACACGCTAAGTTCCGGTGAATTCGCACATGACGTCGACCAACATTGCCCATACTTTGGCATTATGTACTTCTTCTAGAAGTATGGGTGCTGCCGGTCAGCCTACCAAAGATAGGTTGGCTGCTGGGTGAGCACGGTTGAAAAAAGTATCATCCAACCAGCACATTGGCCAAGCGTTCAACCAACGCTCGTTGTACAATTGCAAACCTCGGCGTGTTTGCTATTTCGTCCAAGATTGCGACCCAGAGCGGAACCTCGAATTCGGGGACCACGTCGTGCGACCTGTGAAGTCGAGGATCCGCGTCGCCAAAAAATGAAGGCAAGATCGTTTTGCCGACTCCCGAAGCGGCCATCTGCTGTAGCACCAAAAAGCTATCTGCACCGTTGATCATATCGTCGGCACTCACATTTTCCTTCAGCCATTTAGCAGGGAGTGAACGGCTTAACGCTCCATCAAGCCTCATCCACTTGCGACCGGGGGAGCCGTCGTCAAAGACTCCAAATGATAGCGTTCCTGCCTGTTGCCCGATTAACCCTTCCCCCAGCTTTACCGATGGGCGCACAGCAATGTCCGCAGAAAGCCGGGATAGATCATGGTGGTTGTTTCCGCTCAACAATGTCAGTTTCAAGCCCGGGTAAAGGTGTGAGATCTCGTTTAGTATTGGTGGAAGAACAATCTGACAAAGACTATCGGTGGATGTAATGCGTACGTGGCCCACAGGGGAACGATTTGCACCGACAATGGCCCGCTCCACCGAAAGCACT
This sequence comes from Ruegeria atlantica, assembly GCF_947495585.1. GTDB lineage: Bacteria > Pseudomonadota > Alphaproteobacteria > Rhodobacterales > Rhodobacteraceae > Ruegeria > Ruegeria atlantica_G. Next base: position 21,997 of record NZ_CANLZK010000022.1, read on the forward strand.
GCGTCTTCAACACTTTCCATAGCAGACAAAATCGCACTAGCCTCAGGGAGAACGGCATACCCTGATGGGCCCTTTTGAAAAATCATGCAGCCATTTTGCTCTTCGAATGCAGCAACTCTACGAAGGACCGTGGCATGCGTGACACCCAAGGCCGCGGCAGCTGCATTCAATGAACCGTGTTTACTAACGGCAAGCGCGTAGCGAATGTTATCCCAATTCTCGTTGTTCATATATTAACAAGTGACGACGAATAACAAACAATTACAATAAATTTCGTTCAAGCTTACATTCGGCTTATTGAACAGGGAGACACATCATGATGAAGAAGTTCACAATCTTCGCGGCAGGTCTATTGTCAGTTGCCGCAATTGGCGCTGCCATCGCCCATGAAAGCGAAAACCCGGCTGTGAAAGCTCGGACCTCAATCATGCAGCTCTATGCATTCAATCTTGGTACTCTAGGCGGCATGGCCAAAGGAGAGACAGAATACGATGCGGAGGCGGCAACACGGGCCGCGAATAACCTGGTCGTTCTGACGCAGATTGATCAATCCGCAATGTGGCCGGCTGGATCAGATAACGTATCTGACCCTTCCACACGTGCTCTGCCCGCAATCTGGGAAAACTTCCCGGACGTAGCTGCTAAGGGGCAGGCCATGGCTGACGCCGCTGTTACGATGCAGGCTGCGGCAGGGCAAGATGTTGATGCCCTGAAGGGGGCAATGGGTAATCTGGGTGGAGCTTGCTCGGCATGTCACAAAGCTTACAGAGCACCGAAAGACTGACTGGTAGATAGCTGTGCGGCGGCTTTTCCTCTTCGCTGCTGTCTCTGCACTTTTGGTTGGATTGGCTGGGTTGGTTCTGACCCGGCCAAAAAGCGTCGACCAGGCTTTTCTGCACGGGGTCTCTTCTGATCTTACGAGAGGTGAGATCGTTTTCTACGCAGCTGGATGTGCCTCTTGCCACTCTGCACCGGACGCCGTTGGAGAAGAAAAGCTCATGCTTGCCGGCGGTCGTCGGTTCGAGACGGATTTCGGCACCTTCATTGCCCCAAATATATCCAGTGATACGGCAGCCGGTATTGGTTCGTGGTCCACGTTGGAATTGGCCAATGCCCTGATCCATGGAACCGGACGCAATGGGCAGCACTATTACCCGGCGTTTCCCTATACGACCTACGCCAACATGACCGCAGAGGATATTGTATCGCTCCATGCCTTCCTCGGCACGCTTCCTGCGGTCGCGACCGAAAGCAAAGCGCATGAGGTTGGTTTTCCCTTTAGCGTTAGGCGGGGTTTGGGTGGGTGGAAGCTGTTGTTCATGGCGTCAGGTTGGGTGGTAGAAGGCGATTTGACCAACCAACAAATCCGAGGCCGATACCTGGTGGAAGCGCTTGGGCACTGTGCTGAATGTCATACGCCGCGAAATGGCTTGGGTGGTTTGAAACGCGATCTTTGGCTGACAGGTGCGCCAAATCCTAATGGAAAAGGGCGCATACCAGGCCTGACATCTGACCAGCTTGATTGGTCCGAGGCTGACATTGCAGAGTATTTGAAATCTGGCTTCACACCGGATTATGACAGTGCAGGTGGCGAGATGGTTGAGGTAATCGAGAATACATCTCAGCTCACAGATGACGACCGTTTGGCAATTGCGGCCTATCTCAAAGTCGTTCCCGCACAATTGATTGTGCTTCCATCAGAGTAACAGCCGTTTGATGGGGATCGGCAAGTTGTTGAACGGTCGTCGTGCATGCCACTATGTCGCTGAATCCTTTGGCCGCTGGCGAGGATCCATCAAAGTCTGTCTGGCGTGGGGCGAACCAGTGGAAATGCCAAAAAGTAGCGCCCTAAGGGCACAATAATCTACGCCTGGCTATCGCGCCTTGGTCAGGATAACCCGATCGCTCTAAAGAGCCTGACCTTGCTAGAGGACCCGCGCGGAATCTGAACGAAGCCTTCGATGCTGCCTGAGAAATCCACTGGTTACGTCTCAAGACTCAAGATTTTTTGACTGCTCCGTACTGCATTTCATTTCGTGAAGCCGCTCGAGAAAGGATGCATTCAGAATATTGATCGAGCGATCCTGAATTCGAATTGCGTCGGCTCGCTTTCACTCTTTCAGGCATCGATTCACGTTGCTGCGGGTACCGCGGACCATGCTTCCGATATCGGATTGCGTGACAAACGCCCCTATCTTGATCGCCCGCCGTCCGTCGACCGAGATCGGCTCGCGATTTGACTGGCAACGCGCAACAAAGCTTCTGCAAGGCGTGTCGACCGGCTGTTCATCGTCAGACAACGCATAGCGTCAACGAATGTTCGGAACCTTTCCGCGACCAGATCGCTCAGAGCCAGACAGGTCGACATATTGGATCGGCTGAGCATATTCACAACATCCTTGCAAATGCGATAGACAGTGACGTAATTCAACGCAGTTGCGGTGCCTGCATATTGGCTTTTTTGGAATACGCCCAATTCACCAAATGTATCACCGGGGCGCAAAATAGCATAGGTAAACTCGAACTGTTCTGTGTCAGGCTGCTCAGGCGAACATAACCATCGGCCAGAATGCAAAGGTAGTTAGCCTCATCTTCCGGAAAGTAGATTACTTCCCCCTTGCGATAACGCCGCACTACCGTATCCTGCGAAGACAAGATGATTGAGATCTTAGATTGTTCATGTGCCTGATTTTCCTGGGGAATTTCACTGATCATGGGGATTCCTGACTGCATATGCGCCATGTACATTTGACCATCCGCAGGTCACGCTCTCAAGCTGACCGGTCAACGTGACCAATCAGGTGTTGTTCTTCCCAGAACAGCCCTAGGCGGATACACCAGGACACCTATTTTGTAGCATTTCACCCGGCGCCAAACAAATGCGGGCAGGTCAACTCGGTAATATTGACGGAAAGGCACATAAGAGTGGCTAGGTTCTGGTCCCATGAATTTAGTTGCCGCCATTTCGTCTACGTAGTTCAAGCCCCATAGTTCCAAAGGTGTACCATGAGCAATCTATTCCGGTTGGCCAACGAGCAGATAGCGCGCCTTCGACCTAATTTTTTAAAAAGTCCTGTATCCGGGGTCGAAAATCACACGACAAGCCTGTCCGATATGACAAGCGGCGTTCCAAACGCCGAAACCGCATCCAGTTTATGTTCGGACACCGGACGAGTTGGCGGCGCGTCGCAACACGGTACGACGGTTAACCAAAGGTCTTCCTGCCGCCCGGGCATTTCGCAGGCTGTTCAAAGATTACAGTGCAGCAGTCCAGACCCGGTAACGCCCCTGCCCCGTTACCTCTCGGATCAAACCCCGGTTCATAAAACGGTCGATATTGCGTTGCACCGCTGCGCGCGAAGCCTGCGTCAGGTCCTCGGCCAGCGGCGCCGACACCATGGGCCATGCGGTCAGCGCGTCGATCAGGCGCGGTGGCGTGCGACCACTCAGGTCGCTTGTCTCCTCGCGGGCGCGCTGATCCCAGGCGCTGACCCGATCCAGGTGCAACAAAGCCGCCAAAATCGACTGCCCTGCCCCTTTGATCCAGGCCGAGAGTTTCTCCTGTGGTTCGCCAACCCCGCGCAGCGCCCCCGGACCTGACAGCGCCAGCGGCATGAAGATCGCCCCACCCCGCCCCATCGACGCAGCATGTCGGGCTGCAATGATCGCTGCCTCAGTGTCCTGACCAACGCCTTCCGACAGGGCGCGCCAGGCATGAAACCCGATTGCGGCCTGCGTGACGGGATGCAAGCCTTCTGCATTCTGCATGATCTCAGCCAAATCGGCGACGGCCGCTGGCATGTCTTCGATACCCTGTGCCATGCGATCAAGAAATGCGGTCAGGCCGGTGGCCCAGCCGTCCTCTGCTGGGCCAGCCCCCGCCGTCAGACGGCGCACGGCCCAGCCTGCCCGGAACATCGCCTGGACATCATCGCCGGTTGCGCCAATCCGTAATCCGACCCACAATGCAAGCCGGTCGACACCGATCCTGTCCCCTGTCCACCAGCCCAGATCAGACACATCCATCAGCGCCAACCGGTGTCCCCACCCTGTCGGCCCTGCGCGCAAACGTTCGTCCAACGCCCCAAACGTGGCCGCCAGTTCCGCCAGTTCATAAGACAGCTCGGCCTGCGCCGCGCGCCAATCCCTTGGGTCAAACAGAAGGCGGCGATCGACCGCCGGACCGGGGGGCAGAAATACGTCCTGTGCCATACCTTCATCGGGAGGGAGAAACCAAAGATCATCTTCCTCAGCCGGGTCGGTGTCATAGATGCTGGGAGGACCGATCGCGTCGTCGTCCTCATCCGGGTCCGGCATCACAGGTTTCATAGTCATGCCCGCTATATTTCGGACATTTCGTGCGGTTCACAAGACGTATTCCGCCCTGCCCCCGGTCAACCGGCGAATGTTGTGGTCAGAATGTTCAGTTGCTGGTCAAGATCAGTCTGCTCGCTGCTGCCGATAAGCATATAGCCAAATCCATCCTGCGCCCATGTCGCTGTGGCAACACCACTTATCGCCGCAAGTTTGACATCCTTTGCCGGCGCACCTTCACCCTGGCGGATCACACAGAAGGCCAGCGGCTGACCCTGATCATCCGCAAAGACCACCTGAATCAGAGGTTTCCCCTTAAAAGACAGAACCTGAGCACGTTTTAATTCCAATCCGGGCAGCGTCTCAAGCGCATCCCGGTTAAGCGACCGGCCCAACTGTGCCTCAGCCCGCGCAAATTGCGCATCCAGCGCAACCGGAGAACTGTCCAACGATTCAATCGTATCCGGCGAATAAAGCGACTGATAGATTGCTGCCTGTTCGGCCCAACCCATTGGCTCTGGGCGTGTGGCCCAGAATGTTGCATACACGGCCACGACGGCAACTGACGCGGCAACTGCAATCAAGCGCCAGAGACCGCCTGCGGTGTCGGCCGTACTGACCGGCATTGGCTGCGGCAATTCAATCTGCGGCGCATCCGCAGGGATGTTTTCGAACACTGATTGCACCACAGGTGCCAACGGGTCCAGTGTCATCAGGCGTTGTTCCAGCGCAAGATCGGTTTCAATCGCCGCTTCGATTGCGGCGGCCTCGGCCGCATCCGCATTGCCTTCCAGATACGCCCTCAGCGTCTCGTCGGAAAACTTCATTTGCCACTCCGTCGAACGGTGTCTGCCGCATCATGCTGCATCACGTTTTTCAGTTTTTGCCGGGCGTTGGACAACCGGCTCATGATAGTGCCTATTGGCACCTCCAGCAACGCGGCGGCTTCGCGGTAGCTATATCCTTCAACAAACACAAGCATGACTGTCTCCCGCTGCGCTTCTGGCAACTCCATTACTTGTGTAAACACCTCAGCGGCGAAAATATTCGTTTCTGAATCCGGTCCGGTCGCAACCAATTCGGCCTCGGGCGTTACGGACAGCGCCTGGGCCTTACGCACCGAGCGTGCGCGCACCTCATTCAGCCAGATCGAGCGGCAGATCGTCATCAGCCAACTGTCCAACCGATCATACGACGTAACCTGATGATGACGCTCCAACGCACGCAGACAAGTCGATTGCAAAAGATCATCGGCAACGTCCGACGCCCCCGATAGTGCAAGACCAAACCGCCAGACCCGCTTGGAATGCGTCTGGATAGCGCCGCGCACGGCCTGTTCGGAGTTAATTTCGGGACTCATCGAATAAATCGCGACCTGTGTGTGTTTGCTTTCCACGGACCGGGCCCGCGGGGTCAGGACTGACATAACCCGAGGAGGAAAGAAATGAAACTTCTGTTGAAGGCAGTCACAATCGCGTCGGCGATTGTTGCAACCCCTGTTTTGTCCCAAACTTGGACGTTAGCCCCCGAAGGTTCGCATCTGGCCTATGGTTCGATCAAAAAAGATACCGTGGGCGAAGTTAACTCCTTCACAAATCTCTCTGGCCAAGTCGGCCCGGATGGCAAGGCCGATATTGAAATTGACCTTTCGTCGGTGGAAACCAATATCGACATTCGAAACGAACGAATGGTTGAATACGTGTTCCGCAAAGCTGGCAGCGCATCGCTGACGGTGCAGTTCGACATGGCAGATGTAACGGCCCTGAGCGTTGGCGAAACCACGATTGTCGATGTCGAAGCGATGCTTTCGCTGGCAGGCACAGATGTAGCGTTTGATGCCGAGATGTTTGTGGCGCGCCTGTCTGAAACATCCGTCTTGGTTTCAACAAATGACATGGTGTTCATCAGTACAGAAGATGCAGGCGTCGATGCTGGTGTGGAAAAGTTGATGGAATTAGCCGACCTGCCCGGCATCACCCGGACCGTACCCATCACAGCGCGCCTGATATTTAACTTGAACGAAAAGAAAGCCCAAGCGGAACCTGCCGCCACCGCCGTAACTGCCGCCGTTGCTATCGAAGGTGACGTAAAAGCAGGTAAGAAGGTGTTCCGCAAATGCATCGCATGCCACAAGTTGGACGAAAACCGCCATACGGTGGGCCCATCGCTTCACCGCATTATCGGCGCTACGGCGGGTCAGGCTGACGGATTTAAGTTCTCGGCCCCTCTGCAGGAGTCCGGTATCATCTGGACACCCGACACCCTGACCGCCTTTCTGGCGGATCCCAAAGGCACAGTTCCGGGCAACAAGATGCAGTTTCGCGGCCTGAAAAAGGAAGCCGATATCCTGAATGTGATCGCCTATTTGCAAGCCGAAGCACAGGGTTAAACCTGAGCCAATCCAATAAAGCGGGTTCCCTTTACACGCACTGCCACGCTATCCCTTGTCTGACCTCAGACAAGGGAGACGCGCGGCATGAGCGACACGGTCAAACTGACACTGGACGAGATCCGAAACCTCAGCCTGTCCATCCTGACCAAGTCGGGGTTTGGCCCGGAACACGCGGCCGCCATTGCCGATGTATTGACGACCTGCCAGGTCGACGATTGCCAATCTCATGGGTTGTTCCGCCTGTTCATGTGCAATGACACCATGAAGACAGGCAAGATTGACGGGCATGTGGCCCCGGCTCTTGCGCCTTCGGATAATGCCATTGTTCGTGTCGATGCGCGCGGAGGCATGTCTTTGCTGGCTTTTCGCGAAGCATTGCCTGTGCTGATCGAAAAGACCCGCACCCACGGCATCGCTGCAATGGCAATCAACCGCTGTTTTCACTTCTCGGCCCTTTGGCCCGAAGTGGAAAGTCTGTCTTCAGAAGGCCTGGCCGCGATGGCGATGGTGCCCAGCCACAGCTGGGTTGCACCGGCTGGGGGGAATCGTGGCAGTCTGGGTACGAACCCGCTGGCTTTCAGCTGGCCGCGTCAGGGCAAGGACCCCTTCACGTTTGATTTTGCCACCAGCGCCTTTGCCCGTGGTGAGATTGAGCTTTATCACAGGGCGGGTAAGCCCCTGCCCGAGGGTGTGGCCATAGACAAGGACGGTAATCCAACCACCGATCCGCAAACCGCGATGGAAGGCGCGATGCTGACCTTCGGCAGCTACAAAGGGTCGGCCCTGTCGATTATGATCGAGCTGTTGGCCGGTCCGTTGATCGACGACCTGACCAGCCTGGAAAGCATGGAGTTTGCCGAGGGCCAAGGCGGCGCGCCCTATCACGGCGAGATCATTCTGGCCTTTGACCCCGCCCAGTTCAGCGGTGGTCGTGCTGCAGCAAATGATGATCGCGCCGAACGTCTTTTTGCCGATATCGTCGATCAGGGTGCGCGCCTGCCGTCGCAAAGACGTTTCGCTGCGCGCGCACGCAACACCGCTCGTGGATATGTTGAGATCGCGAAAACCCTGCACGAAGATTTGCTGGTTTTGGCCGAACAGGTGTAAGGCCCGCGATCTTCTCTTTCCCTTAGCGGTGCGGCTGGCTAAGAAGTTCCTCCCAATTGAATTCAGGAGGCCCCCTTGGACCGCATCGCCCGCACCATCGCCACCGAAATCAACGCCCGCCCTGAACAGGTCAGAGCAGCGGTAAAATTGCTGGACGAAGGGGCCACGGTTCCATTCGTGGCGCGTTACCGTAAAGAGGTGACGGGCGGGTTGGATGACACGCAACTTCGAACTTTGTCGGACCGTTTGACCTATCTGCGCGAACTAGAGGCGCGACGCGCAACCATCCTGAGTTCAATCAAGGATCAGGACAAATTGACCGACGAGTTGGCGAAGTCCATCGCGCAGGCAGACACCAAAGCCCAACTGGAAGACATCTACCTGCCCTACAAACCCAAGCGCCGCACCAAGGCGATGATTGCGCGCGAAAATGGGCTGGAACCGCTTGCCGATGCAATCCTATCGAACCGTTCCACCGATCCCGAAGGGCTGGCACAGGGTTACATTGGCGAGCCGGTTCCCACGACAAAAGACGCATTGAATGGCGCTCGGGACATAATCACTGAACGGTTGACTGAAAACGCCGCGCTTCTGGGTGAATTGCGAAATTTCATGCAACGCGAGGCCTTGCTGACCTCGAAAGTGATCGAGGGTAAACAGCAAGAGGGCGCCAAGTTCAGCGACTACTTCGATCATACGGAACTTTGGGCCAAGACCCCATCGCACCGCGCCCTTGCAATGTTACGAGCGTCGAAAGAGGGGATCGTCACGCTGGACATCGCCCCAGAGCCCGAGGCTGGCGCTGCGCGAGCCGAAGCTATGGTGGCTACTCATCTGCAGACGCGCAGCGATGCACCCGGTGATAAATGGCTGCGAAAGGTTGCCGGCTGGACGTGGCGGGTAAAACTATCCCTTTCGATGATGGTCGAGTTGATGGCCGATTTACGCAGCCGTGCGCAAGACGAAGCAATTCACGTTTTTTCACGCAATCTCAAAGACTTACTATTCTCCGCACCCGCCGGCGCGAGGGCCACGTTGGGATTAGATCCCGGAATCCGAACCGGCGTCAAAGCCGCAGTCGTTGATGCAACAGGCAAGGTGGTTGCGACGGAAACCTTGTACCCATTCCAACCCAAGAATGATTTGCGCGGATCGCAGGCGGCGATCCTGCGCTTGATCTCAGCCCATAAGATTGACCTAATCGCTATCGGCAACGGCACAGCGAGCCGCGAGACCGAAAAGATGGTTGCTGACACGTTAAAACTGCTGCCGAAGGGCGTCAAAGCCCCAACCAAGGTTGTCGTTTCAGAGGCCGGAGCTTCGGTCTATTCGGCATCAGAATTGGCCGCGCGTGAATTTCCGGACCTGGATGTATCGCTGCGTGGCGCTGTTTCGATTGCCCGCCGTTTGCAGGATCCGCTGGCAGAACTGGTAAAAATCGAACCAAAATCCATTGGCGTCGGTCAATACCAGCACGACGTTGATCAACATCGCCTGTCACAGTCGCTGGCTTCCGTAATCGAAGACGTTGTGAATGCTGTGGGTGTGGATCTGAATACGGCCTCTGCCCCCCTACTCTCACACGTTTCTGGTCTTGGGCCCGGCCTTGCGGAGGCTATTGTTATGCATCGTGATCTCAACGGCGCGTTCCAATCCCGCAAGGAGTTGCTGCGCGTCGCGCGTCTTGGCCCGCGCGCCTACGAGCAGTGCGCAGGTTTTTTGCGGATACGGGATGGCGTGGAACCCTTGGACGCGTCCTCGGTGCATCCAGAAGCATACAAAATTGCAAAACGGATCGTATCTGCCTGTGGTCGTGATATTCGCCAAATCATGGGGCATGACGGTGCCTTGAAAGGGCTGAGCGTAGAACAGTTCGTGAATGAAGATTTTGGCCTTCCGACTGTGCAAGACATTTTCTCAGAGCTGGAAAAGCCAGGTCGTGATCCTCGCCCTAGTTTCGTGACCGCTTCGTTTACTGATGGGGTCGAAGAGATTACCGATCTGAAATCTGGAATGGTGCTGGAAGGGACAGTCACCAATGTGGCCGCGTTTGGCGCCTTTGTCGACGTGGGCGTGCATCAGGACGGCTTGGTCCATGTCAGTCAGCTAGCGGACAGGTTTGTCAAAGACCCGCATGAGGTGGTGAAAACAGGCCAGATGGTCAAAGTCAGAGTGGTCCAGGTAGACGTGCAGCGCAAGCGTATTGGTCTGACCATGCGAAAGGATAGCGGAGCAGAACGCTAGGACTCTGTAGCAAACTTTTGACCATTGACCTTGGTGGCTATCAGCGCCTGCGTGGCGACCGGCGTTAGCCAATTAAAGGTTGATCCATGATTGCTTTCAAAGGTACGCAGTGTCAAAATGACGTGAAACCGTTCGCTATGTGTTTCTATGTTCGATACGGTGTCTCCTATTGAGCCGGTGAATGTATCGTCGTCGTAGAAAGCAATGTTGTATTTGTTCAACATGGCGTTCTCGGTGTCGATATAGCCGTGCTCACGATATACGGTGATTGAGAAAAACCGGCCTTCGTGCAATTTGGCATTTATCTGGATGTGGACAACAATGAGGGCAAAATCGGTCTCGGATTTGATCTCGTGGGTGTCCGGTTCCAAAAGAACCTAATCGATATAGTGATTGTTTTGTGCACCATGGCCCAGAGATAGCGATCTCCAGCATCCGGCAAAGTGGTTGTCCCACCATTGCTACGTCGGCGACGTAGGCTGAATGAACGGCGTCACAGTTCATCCGAACAACCGCTTGCTCATCAAGCGCAACCAAGCCATCGGGATGGTAGCAAACACTGTATCCAAAAGCGATTTTGGCGGCATCAGAAAAACTCAGACCGGTTTTCGCAACCTTGTAGTTGTCGAGGGTGACAGGCATTTTGTCCACCAATGCAAGGGCCGGAAATACAGAGCTGCAAATCGCTGACACGTAAAATAATTCTAAATGCATGCTCATTTATTGCTTCTCCACAACAGTTTCTATGTCTGCTCCGGCGACAGGCACATAAGCGCGCAGAAGAACGTAAACCGGCGTCCCGGTCGGGATCGTTTTCGCCGCTGTCATCCCGGCTGTGCGTCACGGTGTGGGATTCGTCTTCGTTGGTTCCAGACAAAAAGGTCGTCCGGTCGTACCCGTTTTGATCATTGGATATTAGAAGCTTGTCATTGGGCCCGTAGACCGTAATCGAAAGATAGCCGTCGTCACGCACTATTTCTACCGGAACCGTAACTTTGTGCGAGTCCTCTCCATTGAACGGTTCACCTTGGGTGTCCGTGAAGAGCGCATTGTAACCAACGGCGTCAGGTGGTGTGTCCAACTGTCCTTGCTGGCCCCCGGCAGCGAGCGACAACTCCCCAACGTCACTAGATCTCTTGCCAAAAGAAACACTCGGACTGCTGCCGTTCAACACAATCGAATCGATGATTTCCAGAGCTTGCCATTCAATTTCGGACGGGAACCTTTGAACATTGCGATTCATGTCCCCCTTACCGCCGTCCATTGTGATGGATTTGCCAAGGCCCGGTACTTCGCCGAGGTTTTCGTCGACTAACATACGCGTAGACACGAGGCCCTGATCCGTTTCCAGGTTGACGACGTGGCCATATGAGCCCTTGGGAATGGGTTGGCCCGGACGTGTGATCAGAATAAGCAGGTCGGGATTCACAATGACCGCATAGGTGTTGTGGTTAATATCAAAGATCGAAATACGGAAAAACCTGTTATAGGTCGGCGCGTGAATAATAGCCGGGCCATCAGACACACTGAACCAGTTGTAACCAAAGTTCAAACATCCAAGGCCGCCTGCAGCGCGAACCTCGGCTCCTAGATCGGGAACGACTGAGAGGTAAAGTTACGTCCACTGGCCGCGCCCTTTGAGATGGGTTTCATCCGTGCATAAGTAAGCAGCGCAAGCTTTCTTTCGCTTGTGCGCTTCGTTAGCAACCAAAGGGGGAGAGTTTAACCACCCTCCTGCTGAGTGTCGCATGATCAACAGTGACGCCGCGCTCGGTTAGGATCTTCTCCAGATCTCGAGAGGAAACTGCGCATCTCAAATAGAAGTACACGACATACAAAACCACATTTCTGGGACGGTGGCAGCGTTTCAAAAAGATCATGCTGAAACCCGCCAGAGAACAAACGTTGGATCCTGCGTGATCTTCAATCCAGACAAGAAATTGTGCCAATGAGGTTTTGTTGCAAAGTTCTGATCGTGCACAGGTGTTCTTGCGACAACACCGAAGTAAGACGAGCTCCCTCGGCGAGCTGCCGAAACGGACAGAGCCCTAGCGTGAGTTGGCCCTTGCGGATTTCGTGCGCAACTTCGATCCCGTTTTGTGTCTCCGGTGCAGGGAAAGCCTTGCCCTCCACCATCATGGGCAAAAAATTTTGTCGCGGCGGGTTTGTTTAGACGTCGTGAAAGCATGAATTCTAGGGTCTTGCCGTATTAGACGACGGCCCAATATAGGTAACCCGATGCACCTTTCACTTTGATTTAGGTTTTGCCCAATCTCCAAGAATGGTCGCATGGCACTATGCGGCGACGTGCTGCCTCAGCGAATGCACCAGAATAGCGTGTTACCCATCGGTTCAGCGTGGTGCAATCCACTGAAACACCGCGCTCGGCCATGATTTCTTCCAGGTCTGGCTAAGAGACACCGTATCGAACAAAGAAACACACTGCGAATGGGATCACTTCTTTTAGATACTGCGCACCTTTGAAAGTAATCATAGACCAACCTTCAACTGGGTAACGCCGGTCGCTACGCCGGCGCTTCGGCCACGAATGTCAATGGTCAAAAGTTTGCAACAGATCCCAGCGTTCAACCATAATCTGTCGAAAACTTGAGTTCAAGGGGTTTTAAGGTAGCAAAGCGCCAGTTCCCATAGTGATCATAAAAAGAGTTTTTTGATCACTATATAGATGACCTGCAGTTGCGCGAACTTTTTGATGCCAAGCCGCCAATGGAAACGGACATCATCTGCTTAGTTCTGGTTTCGCCACGAAACTAACCAAGGTGGCGCGCGATCTGTTCTATCAGTTCTTGAGCATCCTCGGTCGATACTCCCCGCACTCGGACTCGAATGCGAACTTCATCTGGTGACAGCTCGGCCTGTATTGTCCCCCCTCCACCCAACTTGATAGGTGTCAACGGTTGGACTAGCTGCGGACGCCCGCCACGGGGCTTCTCAGTAGTAGGCGAAGGAGACGACTTCATTGCATTTTCCAGAGCGTCCCATTCGGTTTTAGGGTCAATAACCTCTGCCTCTGCCAGTGCCCGACGAAGTTTACTCTGAGCCCCCCCTCTCAGCGCCGATGCGAGTTTTAATCCCGCCTTCTCAGAAAGCGCCACAGGATGTTGCAGCAAGTCACCGAGAGCTTCATGGACCATAGCAAAGCTACGAACTTTTGATCTCTTGGCTTTGGAGGCCGCTGCAAACAAGACATCGACTGCTGCCTCGGTAGACTCGAATATCCCCTGCCCTACTGCCAGAACTGCAATTCGTCCACGCTCGTATGGGCTTAGGTTAGAGCGTAGCTCATTTTCCTCGACCATCGATACGTAAGCCCCCTGCCCCGAACCGGCACCTCTCACGAAGGCAGGAATGGTTGCAAACCGATCATCAGTTTTGGACAAACGTCTAAAAGCGTCTAAGCGCCTGAACCCCGAAATAAGACCATAGCTTTCGCCATCACGCGTCACTTCAATAGGTGTACGCAACCCGTTTGTTCTCAAAGACTCCAAAAGCTCCGCCATAGCCTCTTCGTCTTCGACCATCCGATCTCGACGAATATACTCAGCATCAATCGACTCAATCGGTAGCATTTCAGCCACCAAACCCGCATCCTTTGCGTCTCGCCACCTTGCTGCGTCGCTTTGATCCTTGGCTAATTCCACACGGTCCGTGACAGTCGCCATTCCACTTAAGGATGCAGCCTCTGCTGCTACCTGTGCAATCGGTGGTGTAGGCGTTGTACCGTCAAACGGGTTCAAAGAAGGTTTCGCGGCGAAACCCACCTCCAACTCTTCTAATTCCGCTGTGTTTGGAACAGCAAGTCTTCTACGTTTAGCCATTCGACTCTCCTCCCATTTGGGCATCCCGCCACCAACAACCTATTAGAACTTCTTTAAATTCCGCGTAGGTACGATCAAAAGTTTCACGTCCACGGACATAGGTTTCGCGGTTAAAATCTCGGTAATCAGCCTCGTAAATACCGTTCACTTGTTCACCCGCCTGCCCGACCAAAGCAGTGAAGTCCTGTCGGTAAGCGTTCATGAAGTCGCCAAAATACGCCTGGATCACGTTCGCCATATCTGTCTGTTGGCTGGCATCAAATCGGGTAATGATTGCCCGAACGACATCCCATTCGAACTTCAACTCTGGCAATCCGGCTGCTCGCTGGGCGGTGTTCTCCCCATCTTCGATACTTGCGAACGTCGTATACAGCATGTCAAAGAAGCGGCCGGTTGAATCGAACTCCAGGAATGACGCTCCAAGCGGGACCAAAAGGATATCCGCTGCAGCCAATGCGTTGATCGTTAGGTACCCAAGTGCAGGAGGGGTATCAATGAATACGATGTCGTAGTCGTTAAGAACACCTTCAGTCTCAAGAAAGTTGGTCAGACCATCCCACAGTGGCCAACTTTTTAACCCCATACGCCACACCGGGATTTGGAATTCTGCCCAGTACAAATTCAGTTGGGCACCAATAAGGTCGATATTGGGCCAATGCGTTTTCTGGATGACGTCAGTTGGGCTTGTTGCTAGCGCCTCTTGCAGTGTTTCATCCAAAGGGATTTCGGCCTGCCCGCCAACCTGCCGGACGCGGTTCTCTTCTTGAACAGCCCTCGCGTAATCTTTGGCTATCAGCGGAAATACTGTTTGCCACTCGTCCGCAACTGTTCCGCCAAGAATTGACGTCATCGATCCCTGGCTATCTAGATCAATTACCAGAACTTTGTAGCCATCTAATGCCGCAGACATAGCAAGGTGAGCAGCGGTTGATGTCTTGCCAACGCCCCCTTTGAAGTTCGCTACTGATACGACTTTGGCAGGCAGGCCTTCCGGACGATATGGCAAGTATTCCTTAGTACTGACACCTTCCGCGGCAAAGTGTTTTCTAAGCGTTAGAACCTCTTCAAGAGTAAACCACTTTGACCCTGCTTCTCCCTCTCCTTGTGGGAGCTCGGTATTTGCTTTGAGGACGCGTCTTAGGTGAGCAGGGGCTACGGGAATTAGGTACTTGGTGATCTCCCAGATAGAGAAACGACGTAACCGTTTTTCACCGTCGGGTGCGTAGCCTCTCCGGGCTAAGTCCTCGCGTCCTTTTGCACAGAAAGTGGCGGCTTTAGCGAATCGTGAAGTTCCAATAGGATCAGGTAACTTTGCCGCTGCTTTTTCCGGATCGAGATTAAGATAAGGGGGCAGGGGAGGTTGGTTGGTCTTATTCACTGTCGGTACCTCAGGTAATGTTCGCCTTGGCGGCGTATATAGCGCAATGTAGCGAACATTTAGATGAGAGGCTATCCTTCCTCTTCGTTTTTTCCACTGAAGTTGTAGTTCCCACTAGGTTTCGCCACGAAACTTGAATAATCAATAAAACAGAACGCAACAAATTGTTTAGTTAGTTTGTATAATTTAGAATCTTTGGGGTGAAAAAATCTATTTAATACAAAAGATTACATGTTTTTGAGTAACCATTTACAGGGTCAAGGGGACCCGCATACGGGATCATAAGTACCCAAGTACAGGACGTATGGCGCCAAGTTACGGTTAGACGGGTCCCGATTCTCAGGACGCCAGTATTTACCTTGAAAAAGGCTCTAAATTGGGGTTCAGGGCACGAGAGTTTGCGTGTTCTTTGCTTCGTGCGAATCTTTCCCATGCGTTTCTGTGGATAACTTTTGGGCTAACTTCCTAAGGTACCCGTCCACGGGATTGGCGTCATCCTGTATATAGGCACCTAAATTAGATTGCAACTCAGGTACCTATCATGCAAATAATGAGCAAACGAGCAGCCAGGCAGAATCATGCCGGATACACAAGTAAACATGGACAACCTCTCAGGCGCGTTGCGTCGGGAGACAGTTAAGAAAAACGTCGCCGCGATTCACATCAGCGGGAAGTTGACGCTGTTGCAACGCAAGTTGTCGAACGTTTTGTTGTTGAATGCATATGACGCGCTGACGTCCGCCCCGACCCATACAATTGACGCCCGGACGTTGGCGATGATGGTTGGATATAACTCAAACGACTTTGACACGTTGCGAGCAAGCTTGCGCGCTCTGGCTGAAACGGTCGCTGAATGGGACATGTTGGATGAGCAGGGACGCCAGGAATGGGGTGTTTCATCTTTGTTGAGTTTTGCAAAGTTGAAGAATGGAATCTGTGAATACGCATATTCACCAGCATTGGCGCAGAAACTTTATGATCCGAAGATCTACGCGTTAATAAATGTCCAGATTCAGAGAAATTTTAGTTCAGGACACGGTTTAGCGCTCTATGAAAATTGCTATCGATTTGTCCGGACAGGATCGACCGGTTGGTGGGCATTGGAAGTCTTCAGAAAGCTGATGGGGGTCGACGGAAGCGATTACTATGGCAGCTTCAAGCATCTAAATGCCAAGATCATTAAACCAGCTGTCGCCGAAGTTAACAAAAGCTCTGATATTCTCATTGAGCCTGAATTTCAGAAGAAAGGCCGCACAGTTACAGATATCCGGTTTCTGATAAAGGGTAACCCGCAGAAAGCGATGTTTGAGATTGATGATGAAGATGGCGTTCGCAATCTGACAATCTACAAGACGCTGCGCCAGCAAGGTGTGTCCGACAGGTTGGCACGACAATGGATTTCTGAACATGGCGAAGACTATGTTCGGGAAAAGCTCGAATATGCCAAGGGCAGGGATGGAGTTAAATCGACTCTTGGTTTCCTGTCCGCTGCTTTGCGGGACAACTATCAAGCACCAGAAAAGAGGACGTCGGCGGTGCCAGGCCCATCAGTGGGTGATGCTGTAAAACGCAGGACTGCCGAACAAGTGCAGCAGGACAAGGAATACGAAGCAAGGACTGTAGAGCGAACCGAACGCGCGCGGCGATTGGCAATTGTTGAGGACCTGGTTTCGCGGCGAAACCCAACGCAACGCGATGCCGACAAGCGGCTCTTTCTATCGGGCCTTGATAATGATCTCGACCGAGAGCATTTCAGAGCTCATGGGTGGCGATCAGGGTTGAACGCCACAAAGATATTCGAATTCTGGGAAGATCTCGAACCAGAGGTATTCATATGAGTGTTGTTTCAAAAGCGTGCACTAAGGCTGTTGCTTTTTTACGCAGATTATGAGATTTCACCAAGCGCAAAGTGGTGCGCATTATGTTCTTCTTTTGAGCATTAAGCCTGATTTACGTTTGAGCGATATGAGTGTTGGTTTGAACGTGCAGGAGGTGATGACGAATGGCGTCTTCAGCAGATTGAGGGTCTCCGCTGACAATAGCATCGATAATAGATACGTGCACATCATCCGGGCAGGTTGAGCCTTGGTTTGTTCCGAATAGTGCGACGATCAGTGAAGCTCGGGTTACCAATTCGCGTACAACGCGGGTCGGAACCGAGTTCTCATGGCACCTCGCTAGTTCGACATGAAAGGCACCCGAAAGGCTAATAATTTCGGTTCGGTCATCAATTTTGCGCGCGACCTCTTTCCTCTCGACATGTGCGCGCAGGATTTGAACTCCAGTTTCGCCAACGTCGCGTGCCAGTTCCCGCACGATCCCGGTTTCAATCATCAGGCGGGCAACAAAAACCTCGCGGGCTTCATCAGCACTGGGGCACGCTACATAGGCGCCGAGATCTAAGTAGGGAGGAAATAGTGAACCGCAGAAATCTGATGAAATCTTCTGTTGCTTTGGCTTCGGCCGCATCCGTCCTTGGATCGACAGCCTGGGCCGAAAACCCAGTGCTGAAGATAGGCTTTGTTGGGGTGACCTCGGGTCCGGCGGCTGCTTGGGGTATCTCAAATCAACGTGCGATGGAGGCACGGGCCGACTGGATAAACGAGTCCGGCGGTTACAGGATCGGAGACACCACTTACGATAGCGAAATCGTTTCTTTTGTTCATCAATAAGACCCCAAGCGTGTGATCGCCGGTATGGAAAAGATGGCGCAGGAAGATATCAACTATCTGTTCGGTCCCAACGTGGATGACGGTGCTGCAGCCGTGCGACCTGTCGCCGAAACCCAAGGGATCATGTATTTTCCCTATGCTTTCCCGAAAGAGTTATACTCGGCCCCGACGTCAAACGCCGTTTTGGGCATGGTTGCGAACTATCAATCAGGATCCGCGATCTATAAATACCTCAAGGATGAAAAGAGTGTAAAATCCGTTGCTTTTGTGGCCGCGAACGAGTCCGACCCGCTCAGCCAACGGGATGGAGGTATCGAAGCTGCCAATGTTTTGGGGCTTGAGGTTGTTTCTGACAACGTAACCTATCAGGTGGATACCACGGATTTTACTGCGGTTCTAACCCCTGTCATGCGCTCGCAGCCTGACTTGCTGGTCCTGTCCGGAGTATCCCCGGCCAATGCGCCGCAGTTGATCCGCTCGGCGTGTGAACTTGGGTTCAAAGGCATGTTCTCAACCGAAACCGTGCAGGATGCGACGGTTCTGCGCGAGGTGGCAGGGGACTTGGCCAACGGCTTCATGTCGGTTGGGGGCGCGTCAACGCCTGAGATTGCATCGGATGACATGAAAGAATTCGTCAAACGCTATACCGATATCTTCGGCGAGTATAACGACGAGTCCAACACCAAGGTTTGCGCGTTGGAGTACATTTTGGTGACATTGAATGCGAACCCGGTGGGTATCGAGGCCCCCAACCCGTTCATGAAGGGCGACGCCAAGATGCGGTTTGTGGGCACGACGTCGTTCGGACAAAAGCGTCAGATTGCCGAATTTGATGGCGACAGAAACGGATCTTCGCCTGCTGCCCAAGCCGGTCTGCCCTAGTAGTTTTCCGGGGCTCTGTTGCAAACTTTTTGACATTGACGATTGTTGGGTTAGCGCGCGAGTGATCAGCAGCAATAATCAGCCGAAA
>NZ_CANLZK010000023.1:0-33994 GCF_947495585.1 Ruegeria atlantica
CAAACGCCGCGAGGCGCACCTACTCCTCCCAATCGGTGCTATCGCGCAGGGCAGGTCGAAAGACCTGCCCTTTCTTTTTGTGCTGCGCTCGCATAGTCTTTGCTGCAATGCATCATCCTTGGGGAGGGTAAACGGTGTCGGAACAAGAAAAACCACTGTTGATCAAACGTTACGCCAGCCGTCGGCTGTATAACACCGAGACCAGTGACTACGTCACGCTTGAAGACATCGCGTCGTTTATTCGGGACGGGCGCGAAGTACAGATCATAGACTTGAAGTCAGGTGATGATCTGACGCGGCAATATCTGCTGCAAATTATTGCTGAACACGAAAGCCGCGGCGAAAATGTGCTGCCGGTCAATGTGCTGAACGATCTGGTGCGCAGCTACATGTTGCCGGGTGGCGGTGTGATGCCGCAATTCCTGCAAAGCTCATTCGAGATGCTGCGGGAAAACCAGAGCAAGATGATGGAAAACATGAGTGCGATGAATCCGATGTCTCAGATGCCGGGGTTTGATGCAATGCAGGCCCAGCAGCAAGCATTCCTGAAAGCTATGACTGGTGGTCTGTCCGGCGGATGGTCCGGCCCGGACAAAGACGATGACGCCAAATCCGAGCCCAAGGAAGATTTGGAGGACATCAAAAAACAGTTGGCGGAACTGCAGCAAAAGCTGTCCAAGCTTAACTGACGCGGCCTAAGATGCGCTGGTTGATCCTGAGTATCACGATACTTTGGATGCAACCCGCGTTGTCGCAGGGCATTTTCTCAGACCAGTGGTCGCAAATTTGTACATTGGGGACACGGGCCGAAGCCGGATGTGACGCGATTCGTGCACGCGAAATTCTTGCGGCCGATCAGCCACCGTGGCGCGCGATTGGACGTGTTAATTTTGCCAGTCGGGATCAGAAGTCTCACTGCACCGGGGTTCTTGTTTCGGACAATCTTGTCCTGACTGCGGCGCATTGTCTGTACAACACACCGCGTCAGCGGTGGATTCCACCCTCAAGCATCCGTTTTGCCGCCGGTTATCAGCGCGGAGAAGCCGCTGTGATTTCAGGAGTGAAAGCGTATCGGGTTCATCCTGAACAGGGCGTTGAAGGCCGGTTTGATGACAGATCAAACTTGGATTGGGCGGTTCTGGAACTCAGTGCACCGATTGGGCGGCAGGTCGGTTATCTGCCGCTGGGGGATGATAGCGCCACTAGCACGTTTGTTGCGGGCTATCCCGGTATCCGGCCCCATGTGCTGAGCAAAACAAAGACCTGCCAGCCGCGCCACCATTCAAGCGGGGTTTTGCTGGCGACATGTCCTGTCATGATGGGGGATTCTGGTGCGCCCTTGTTGGTCGAGATGGACACTGGATTGCAGGTTGTCGGCATCCTATCCCGCGTGGCTGCAACCCCTAAGGGGATCACAGCACTGTTTCTGCCGGTCGATCTTTTTGACCTTGGACCCTAGTTTTCGTCAGGTTCCGTACACCGGAACCGGGCCTGTAACCTCGCCCACAGACGCCAGCAGGATATCCGAAATCACATCCAGCTCTTCGCGCGTCAGGCGCACAGGCAACCGGACATCGCAGGCCTTCATAAGCATTGCGCGAGTTTGCGGTAGCTCGAACTTTTCCGGCAGGAATTGCCAATTCCAGAATGCGCGGGCGTTGTCCTGGCTCAGACCAAAGACCTGAACTTTGACGCCACGCGCCTCAGTCGCCGCAGCGAAGGCGCGGATATCGTTGTCGTCCATGTCCACCAGGTTGAACTGTATGGAATCCGGTGCCCGGCGTTCGGGCTCCAGAGGGGCAGGGACGTCGATATGGGGCGATGTATTCAACCGGTCTGCAACATAGTCGTGGTTGGACAGGCCGTCACGCACACGACGCGCAAGTTCCGGTATTTGTGGCCGGATCACCGCAGCGCTGAGATTGCTCATCCGCAAGTTATAGAGCGGCAATTGGTTCTGCCAGCGGGCAAATGCCTGCTCCAACTCGGGCGAGTTGTCGCCTTGCGGCCCTTTGTGTTTCTTCCAGTTATGTTCGTACGCGCCCGACATGATCACGGCTTGTGCCACCAGATCGGCATCATCAGTGATCAGAATACCGCCTTCACCTGCGTTAATCATCTTGTAGGACTGGAACGAGAAACAGCCGATCTTGCCGATCGTGCCAATATTGCGCCCGTGCCAAGTTGTGCCTAGCGAGTGTGCCGCGTCCTCGATCACAGGGATGTCGCGTGCGTCACACAGCGCCATGATCGCATCCATGTCCGAGGTGTGGCCGCGCATATGGCTGATGATCACAGCCTGAATCCCGTCCAGTTTGGCCTCGAAATCACTCATGTCGATGCGATAATTCTCACCCACTTCGCACAGGACCGGAATGCAGTCCGCGTGCACGACCGAGGACGGAACGGCCGCAAAGGTGAAGCCGGGGATCAAAACCCGCGCATCCCGCGGCAGACCGAGCGCCTTGAGCGACAGGAACAAGGCAGCCGAGCAGGACGAAACGGCCAGGGCATATTTACTGCCCAGCAGCTTGGCAAACTCGGCCTCAAGCAAGGCAACCGGCCCATCCTGCGGCGCGGTATAGCGAAACAGATCGCCTGACTGCATCAAGGCGTCGATGGCTTCTTTTGCTGCTGGGGGGATGGGTTCGGCGGCATGAACGTTTGGCGGAAGCGTCATATTTGATTTTCCCAAATTCTATCTTTGGGAAAGATAAAGCTAAACAAAATGCAATCCAAGCCTTCATTCGCCCCTAAGGCGACATTTTACCGATCTGTCGAAATTCCCAAATGTTAGAAGCCCAACCGGTCCCGTAGCGCGAACCATGTCATCGCAAGCACCAGCAGCGGGCTGCGCAGGGCGGGGCCTCCTGGAAAGGGCATGGCGGGGACGCGGGCCATCGTGTCGAACCCTTCGGCTTGCCCCTGGATGGCCAGTGCCATCAGTTGGCCCGCATGCGTGGCCGTGCCGACCCCGTGCCCAGAATAACCCGACGCGGAAAGGATATTGGGCGCGATCCGCGCCAGATACGGCATCCGACGCATTGTGATGGCCAGAGTGCCGCCCCAAGCGTAGTCGATATTTACATCCCTTAAGTGCGGGAAAATCTCGGTCATCGGTTTGCGTACTGTTGCCGCGATGTCACTGGGAAAACGGTAGCCGTAGCTTTCGCCGCCGCCGAACAGCAGGCGACCATCGGCACTGAGGCGGAAGTAATTCACCACGAACTTGGTGTCGGCGACAGCCACGTCTTTTGTCAGAACGCGGGCGGTATCCGCGCCCAAAGGCTCGGTCGCGGCGATGAAGTTGTTGATAGGCATGACCTTGGTGGCCACCTTGCGGTTCAGATCTCCGAGATATCCGTTGCAGGCCAGAATAACGTGGTCTGCCGTCACATTGCCCTGCGCGGATTTCACAACGGCTGGGGTGGTTTCTTCGACGCCAAGAACCTCGGTGCTTTCAAAGATGCGTACGCCTGCTTTTGCCGCTGCCTGAGCCAGCCCCAACGCAAAATTCAACGGGTGCAGATGCGCCGCGCCCATATCCAGATAGCCGCCCCGATAAGAGGGCGAAGGACACAATGCCTGACCTGCGCCTTCGTCCAGAACCTCCATCTGGTCATAACCATAGCGGTCGGACAGATGTGCCGCGTGATCATGAAGCTCTTGCTGCTCACCATTGCTGAGGCCCAAAACGGCCACGCCGGGTTTCAGGTCACAGTCGATCTGGTGCTTCGCAATCAGCAATTTGACCAGTTCTTTTGCGTCCTCGGCCAGATCCCACAGCTTGGCGGCGTCATCATCGCCGACCAACCGTTCGAGGTCTTCCTGATCCATCCGCTGCGCACTGCCCAGCTGACCGCCATTGCGGCCTGATGCCCCAAAGCCAACGCGGTGCGCCTCAAGCAGGACAACGTCGAACCCTGCTTCGGCCAGATGTAACGCGGCGGACAGGCCGGTATACCCGCCGCCCACGATGCAAACATCAGCCTTCACATCGCCGGACAGCGCGGGGAAGCGGTCCACCGGATTGGCCGTCGCCGCGTACCAGCTGGCCGGGTATTCGGCCTTGCGGTCATTGGAATAAAGCAGGTTCATCGGGTGCCTCAGACATTCATCAGCAGATGTTCGCGCTCCCACGGAGAGATGACCTGCAGGAATTCCTCGTACTCGGCCCGTTTGACGATGCCATAGACGCGGGCGAACTCAGGGCCCAGAACTTCGTGCAAGGCAGTGGCCTCATCAAACAGGTCCAAAGCGTTGCCCATCACCTGCGGGATGTCACCTTCGCCCTCATATGCGTCACCATAGAATTGGCGGCGCGGGCGTTCTTGCCGGGTCAGGCCCAGATAACCACAGGCCAGAGACAGCGCGATGCCCAGATAGGGGTTGCAGTCCATCCCTGCGATCCGGTTTTCCACGCGGCGTGCCTCGGGGCCGGACAGGGGCACACGAATGCCCGTTGTGCGATTGTCACGCGCCCATTCCAGATTGATCGGCGCGGCGTGGTCTTTCACGTAACGGCGGTAGGAGTTCACGTAAGGCGCCATCACGGCCAGACCTGCAGGCAAGTGGTTCTGCAAACCGGCGATAAAGTTGTAGAATGCGTCCGTTTCACCACCCTGAGGACCCGAAAAGATGTTCTGGCCTGTTTCCATGTCGATAATCGAGTGGTGGATGTGCATGGCCGAGCCTGGCTCATCCTCGATCGGTTTTGCCATGAACGTGGCAAAGCAGTTGTGGCGCAGCGCGGCCTCGCGGATCAGACGTTTGAAGTAGAACACTTCGTCGGCCAGTTTGACCGGGTCGCCGTGACGCAGGTTGATTTCCAGCTGACCCGCGCCGCCTTCCTGCGTGATGCCGTCAATTTCGAACCCTTGATGCTCGGCGAAATCATAGATGTCGTCGATCACAGGCCCGAACTCGTCCACCGCGGTCATCGAATAGGCCTGCCGCGCGGCTGCCGGACGGCCCGAACGGCCCATCATCGGTTTGATGCCCTGCGCCGGGTCGACATTGGGGGCGACCAGAAAGAACTCCATTTCCGGTGCTACGACCGGTTTCCATCCCTTGTCGTGATACAGTTGCACGACGCGTTTCAGAACATTTCGCGGGCTGAAAGGGATCGGCTTGTCGTCCCGGTCATAGGCGTCGTGAATAACCTGCAATGTCCAGTCACCCGTCCACGGCGCAGCGGAGGCGGTCGAGAAATCAGGTTTCAGGATCATGTCCCGTTCGATGAACCCGTCTTCGCCTGCAGCTTCGCCCCAATCGCCGGTGATGGTTTGATAAAAGATGCTGTCGGGCAGGTGGAAATAAGTCTGCCGCGCGAACTTGCTGGCAGGTACGGCCTTGCCGCGCGCGATGCCGGGCAGGTCTGAGATAATGCATTCAACTTCATCCAGCCGGTGGCCGGAGATATAATTTTTTGCTGCCTCTGGCAGCTGGTCTGTCCAGTCGGCCATCAGGCCCTCTCTTTCTTCAGAAATTCTGCCATGTGCCGTCCGATGGTCGCGTTGTCGTCGGGTCCAGGCAGCCGGTTAGCGGCAGCTTCCATCAACGGGTCGGGAACAACACCCTTGCCACGCGTTTCCATCAGGCCCTGGATAAAGGCATCGCCGTATTCCGGGTGGGCCTGCACGGTCCAGATGTTGTCGCCATAACTTACCATCGCATTGCGGCAAAAGTCGTTGGTGCCTGTCACACGTGCGCCTTCGGGCAATTCAACCACCTGATCCTGATGCCAGGCATTCAGGGTGACGGATTGGCCTTCCAAGTCATATTCGGTGCGCCCGACGGCCCAACCACCGGTAAACTTTTCGACTTTGCCGCCCAGGGCTTGCGCGATGATCTGGTGGCCAAAGCACACGCCGATCAGCGGACGACCGCTGTGTTGAATGGCGCGGATCAGATCCTCGAGCGGCGGTATCCACGCATGATCCTCATACGCGCCATGGCGCGAGCCGGTGATGATCCAGCCATCAGCCTGAAACGCGTCCTTGGGAAATTGTCCGTCTACAACGGCGAAGGTTTCGTAGGTAAAACCGTTGCCGTCCAGCAGCGCGGCAAACATCGCGTCATATTCGCTAAATTTGTCCTGCAGTTCATCAGGTGGATGGCCGGTCAGTAGGATGCCGATTTTCATGGGTCACCAAATTTGATCAAATTTATTCTAGCCCAGCGGATGCGGGCGGGCAAGAGGGCTCATACGGCTTCGACATAGCTCAGCCAATGGTTTTCGGATGGACGCTCGGCGAACCGCCTGATTTCTTGTCGCTTGGTCATGGCGAAATAGCGGATCAGGTCGGCCGGAAAGATGCCCGCGACTCTGGGGTCTGTTTCAAAGGCTGTGATGGCTTGGGTCCAGTCGGCAGCCAATTGCGGCAGCCCTTCGATCTCATAGGCATTGCCCGAAATCGGGGCAGGCGGTTCCGACTGATCTTCGATGCCGTTCATGGCGGCCCCAAGAACAGCGGCCAAGATCAGATAGGGGTTGATGTCCCCACCGGCGACGCGGTGTTCGATCCGTCGTGCGACCGGCGCGCCACCGGGAATACGCACAGCCGCAGTGCGGTTCTCATAGGCCCAACACGCACCGGTTGGGGCGTGCGCGCCCGGGACCAGACGCGTGTATGAATTCCCGTGCGGTGCAAAAACAAGCGTACATCCGGGCATCGCCGTCAGACATCCCGCCACCGCCCACCGAAGAAAATCGGTGCCTTCTGGTCCACCGTTGTCAAACACGTTGCGGCCCTGTTGATCCACGACCGAGAAATGGACATGCATCCCGTTGCCAGCGTCATCGGCGTAGGGTTTCGCCATGAAGGTTGCGGTGAACCCGTGTTTGCGGGCAAGGCCACGCGTCAAGGCCTTGAAAAGCCATGTATCATCGGCACAGCGCATGGCGTTTTGGTGATTCAGGTTGATTTCGAACTGGCCAATGCCGCTTTCCGAGATGGCGGTTTGCGCGGGAATTCCCATCGCAGCGCATCCGTCATAAAGGTCGGTGAAGAACGCATCGAAGGCATCCATTTCTGCCATCGACAGGACTGCCTCATCCTCCAGTCGTCGCTGGGTCACGGGATTGACCGGCGGCTGCGGATGCGCACCCGAGGCGTCTAGCAAAGTGAACTCCAGCTCTGTCGCCGCAATGACCGACCAGCCACGCTGTGCATAGCGATCAAGAACAGAGGCAAGTGCATGCCTGGGGTCGCCAGCAAACGGGGTGCCTTCGTCGTCATACAGGCACATGGGGACCAGGGCGGTTTCCGTTTCCAGCCAAGGCACTGGCACTGGGCCGCGCTCGGTCGGAAGCAAGACACCATCTGCGTCACCGGATTCGAATACCAGCGGGCTGCCGTCGATATCCGCGCCCCACAGGTCGACATTCAACGCTGAAAACGGCATGCGCAGCGTGCCTTTGTCCAGCTTGTCGGCGTAAGAGGGCGGCACACGCTTGCCTCGCATCTGACCATTCAGGTCACATGCGGCAACGCGAAAACTGTGCAGGGCGCTCAGATCCATCACTGACTCCATTACTCTGGCTACCCGAGGTGTAATAGAGGAGTGACCTGTTGTCACGAAATTTGATCAAATTATCTTTGACTGAGAAAAACCCCGCGCTCGTCCAGTGGGACAGGCGCGGGGTTGACCGTCAGACGAAGCTGACGCCGTTTTCCACCATCGGCAGAGTGGTGACTTTCACGCCGGAAAGCGCCCGGATCGCATTGGCCAGCGCGGGGGGCGAAGGCGGTGTGCCGGGTTCTCCAACACCAGTGGGGGCTTCGGCGGAAGGCACGATATGAACGTCAATCTCGGCAATATCGCCGATGCGCAGCGGTTCATAATCAGGGAAGTTGTACTGGTCCACCGCGCCTTGGGTCAGCGTGATCTGATCACGCATGACGTGGCCGATACCATATCCGATACCGCCTTCCATCTGCGCGCGCACCACGTCGGGGTTCACGGCAATCCCGCAATCCACGGCGCATGTGACCTTCTCGATCTTGATGCCGTTTTCCGGATCACCGGACACCTCAACAACCTGTGCGGCATAAGACCCAAAGGACTTATGCACCGCGATACCTTGTGCGCGACCCGCAGTAGCATTACCCCAACCGGCCTTCTCAACAGCCAGCTTCAGAACTTCTGCCTTGCGTTGCTGATCCGCATTATTGGTGTCCGCCAGATGGGACAGACGGAATTCTACCGGGTCACGACCCGCAGCCTCGGCCACGGTATCCATCATTGTCTCCATGACATACCCGGTGTGCGTGTGCCCCACCGAGCGCCACCAAAGAACCGTTGTTGCCTTGGGGGTATCGGTTAAACCCAAGGCCATTCCGGGGATGTCATACGGGCTGTCGGCAATGCCTTCGACAGAGCTGTGGTCGACCCCGTCATGTACCGCGACGGCCTCAAACGGTGTGCCCTTGATGACCGACTGACCGGCGACCTGATGCTGCCAGCCGACGATTTTGCCATCGGCGTCCAGGCCAACGCGAACCCTGTGGCCGAAGGCGGGGCGGTAGTAACCGCTGCGGATATCATCTTCGCGTGTCCACACCAGTTTGACCGGGCGCGAGCGGTCTGTGACCACAAAGGCCAGCGCAGCCTCAACCTGATAATCTGCATCTGGCGTCGCCCGCCGTCCAAAGGATCCGCCGGCCAGCATTGTTTTGATGTGAATCTTTTCTGGCGGCAGTTGGAAGATCTGCTGATAGGCCATATGCGGGCCGGTCGGCATCTGGGCACCATCGTGCAGGACAATGTCACCTTCGGCAGTTTGCTCGATGGTGCAGTTCAGCGGTTCCATCGGGGCATGTGCCAAAAGCGGGAAATAGAAGGTCTTTTCAACGACCGTGTCCGCGCCATCAATGGTCGCCGACACCGCTGCGACATCCGCCTTGTTCACGTTATACGTGGCTTCGGCGTCCAGAGCGGCCATGATTTCGGCCTTGATCTGGTCCGAGTCGCGGGTCTCAGATCCGGACATGTCCCAGTCTACCTCAAGCGCGTCACGCGCCTGAATGGCGGCCCAGGTGTTTTCGGCATAGACAGCGACACCAGCCTGATTGGGCAGGATGGCGGCACTGATATAGCCTTTGACCTCTTTTGACGCGCTGTCGTCAAAGCCGCTTGCGATGCCACCCTTCGATTCGGGCCGTTTGATCATGGCGACCATCTGGTTCGGCAGATGGACATCCATCGCGTACATTGCCTGACCGTTGCCTTTGATTGCGGAATCCTTGCGGCGCACCGTCTCGTTGCCGATCAGACGGAACTCTGACGGGTCTTTTAAGCGCGGCTCGGCCGGGGCCTCCAGTTGAGAGGCCGCGGCCACGAATTCAGCGATTGGGGCCGATTTGTCGCCTGCCTTGACGATACCTTCCTCAATGGTGATGCCGGATGCGTCCACGCCCCAGCTTTGCGCGGCGGCATTGATCAGCATCTCACGCGCCGCCGCACCTGCCTGACGGTATTGCATCCACGAATTCGCCATTGCGGTTGATCCGCCAGTGCCCTGGAAGGGACCGAACAGCAGGTTGTTATAGACCTGCGGGTTGGACGGCGCGAATTCGTATTCGATCTGGTCCATGGTCAGGCCGATTTCCTCTGCGATCAGCGTCGGCAGGCCGGTTGCTGGACCTTGGCCCTTTTCAAAATGCTTGACGATGGCCGTTACGGTTCCATCGGCGTCGATTTTGACGAATGGGTTGAATTGAGCGGTCTCTGACGAAGCAGCCGCTAGCGCCCCATCAGGGCGTGCGCCAACCAGCAGGACGGCACCGGCAGCAGCGGCACCTTTCAGAAATCCACGGCGGGAGGTGTTGATGGTCATGGATCAGGCCTCCAAAATTTCAGATGCGCGCTGGATGCCGGCGCGAATGCGTTGATAGGTGGCGCAACGGCAGGCGTTGCCATGCATGTAATCGTCAATCTCTTCGACGCTGGGTTTGGGGTTTTCGGACAATAGTCCAACCGCCGACATCACCTGACCCGACTGGCAATAGCCGCACTGGACCACGTCGAGTTCGATCCAAGCTTGTTGAATGGCCGCACCGATTTTGTCGTCTCCAACCGCCTCGATTGTGGTGATCTCAGCATCTTCGACATCTTCGATGTAAGTCTGGCACGAGCGCACAGGCTCGCCGTTCAGATGCACGGTGCACGCGCCACAGGATGCGACGCCGCAGCCGAATTTTGTTCCAGTCAGCTTAAGTTCATCCCGGATCACCCAGAGCAGGGGCGTGCCGGGTTCGGCGTCGACCGTGTGGGTCTCGCCGTTCAGTTTCAAAGTCAATGCCATGAGGGGGCTCTCCGTGTTGGGCTGGTTACCTGAGTCGGTAAACTGGCGGGTTTACACTAGGCCGGAAACCCGTGCGTGTAAACTGGTGAGTTTACGTAGTGTTTGACCTTGATCTGTCAATGGGTCTATAGCTTTAAAATATGAACGAATGCACAGCGCCGAATGCGTCCAAACATGCCCAGATCATCGAAGCGGCCGTAGCGGAATTCCAAGAAAAGGGGTTCGCCGCCGCCAGCATGGACCGTATTTCAGCGCAGGCCGAGGTGTCCAAGCGCACGCTTTACAAGTACTTTGAAAGCAAGGAAAACTTGTTTAGATCCATCGTGTTGGAGCTGTCTAACCGGTTCGCGGCCGTTCGGGATATCCGCTATGAAAAAGGGCGCGACATTCGTAAGCAGCTAACCGATCTGGCCTGGGCCGAGGGGCGCATTCTGATGCTGCCCGAAGTGATGGCGATGGCACGGATGGTGATCAGCGAAACTCTGCGCAACCCTGATCTGGCTGCCGCTGCGCAAGGCAAACTGGACAAAACAGCGATCTTTATCGAGATGCTGAGGGTTGCAGCCGAAGACGGGCAGTTACGGATCGAAAACCCCGAACAGGCGGGACAGGAATTCATCGGCCTGATCAAGTCCAGAGCTTTCTGGCCGATGGTTTTCTCTGGCAATGTTCTGACCGAAGTCGAAATGACCGCGACTATAGACAGCAGCGTCGAGATGATACTGAGCCGTTACGGCGTCTAGTTTCGGTGCGTGATTAGGGCAGGCGGAAATACTGCTCGCCCCAAGTGGGCCCTTTACGCGGTTAAGGCCTGTCGCATGGCCTGCGGCAGGATGAACGGAACCTGAGCTTTAGGAAGGGTGCTGATAGGCAGGTCGATACCATAGACCTGCAGCATCGTCTGGTCGTTCAGGATCGCAGTTGGTGTGCCTGAGCCCCAAACAGATCCTTCCGACATGACATACACATAATCGGCAAACAGCGCCGTCAGGTTCAGGTCATGCATCACCACAACAACGCCGCCGCCTTGTGTGGCGAAGTTTCGTGCGACGCCCAGCACAGTGAACTGATGTGCGATGTCCAGGCTTGCAACGGGTTCGTCCAGCAACAGCCATCTGGGCCGATCGTGGTATGTCGCGTCCCAGACTTGGGTCAGAACGCGGGCAAGCTGAACTCGTTGCTGCTCACCACCCGAAAGGTTCTGGTAAGACCGGTGCTCAAACCCAGCGAGGTCGACATGAGCCAGCGCGCGGGAAGGCAGGCTGTCATCCGCTGCAGCTAGCCCGTTTGCAAGGCCCAGTCGGACAATCTCGAGCACAGTGAAGGGAAAGGCAACGGTTGACGATTGCGGTAGAACCCCGCGCATTGCAGCCAGTTGCCAAGGCTTCAGCTCGGAAATGCTGTGCCCGTTCAGAGAAATCTCTCCACAAGATTCAAGTTCGCCTGATAAGGCTTTGAGTAACGTAGATTTCCCCGAGCCATTCGGGCCGATGATGGCTGTGACTTTTCCGGGTTCTGCGTCAAAATCCACGCCGTGGAGAATATCCTTACGGCCGAGTTTGACGTGTATGTTTTCGCCTTTCATCACTTACATTCCCATTGTTCCGTGACGCCGCAGCAGAATCCACAGGAAGACCGGTGCGCCTAAGATTGCAGTTACGATACCAATCGGCAGTTCGGCCGGTGCCACGATCAGGCGACTGATCATGTCGGCACACAGAAGTAAGCTAGCCCCCAACAGGGCCGAGTTCATCAACAGGCGGTGGTGGTCCGGCCCGGTCGCCAACCGCAGCAGATGCGGCACAACGATACCAATGAAACCTATGCCTCCGGATACGGCAACGGCGGCTCCGGTCGCGCCAGCCACGGCCAGAATGGCGATGTTCTTGCTGCGCTGAACCGAGATTCCCATGTGGTGCGCCACTGCTTCGCCCATCGCCATGCCGTTCAGCGCACGGGCAAGGAACTGGGCCGTGAACACGGAAATCAAGATGATCGGAGCGGCCGTGGCTGCTTTGGTCCATGTTGCGCCGGCCAGCGAGCCCATGCCCCAGAACGTCAGGTCGCGCAGCTGTTGGTCATCGGCCATGTAGACCAGAACCCCGGACACAGCGCCCGACAGCGCACCCAACGCGATCCCTGCCAACAGCATGGTTGCAACCGATGTCTGCCCGCCTCGTGTTGAAACGCGATAGAGCAGCAAGACGGACGTCCACCCGCCCAGAAATGCCGCCACGGCGACCAAGCTATTACCGACCCAGGCCAGAATGGAGGCGGGCAGGTACGCACCGAGGATGATCGCGGAAATCGCGCCCAGACCGGCACCTGCGCTGACGCCCACAATTCCGGGGTCAGCCAAAGGGTTGCGAAACAGGCCCTGCATCACCACGCCGGAAACCGCCAAAGCGGCGCCGACAAGAACTCCCATCGCCAGCCGGGGCAGTCGGATATCCCACAGGACGATCCGGTCGAGGTCCGACATGTCCCGCCCTGCAATCAGGTCCGTGAATGCTGCGCGAACGGATGCGTCCGACGCGCCGACCGAGATGCTGCAGATGCTGGTGAAGACCAACAGCGCCATAAGTGCCAGAGTGACCCGGCGCGCCGTCACTCGTCGGTCGTGGGCAGCCACGTTGAGCCCATCGTGATCCATTGCAAGGGTCATGAGCCGTTGATTCTCTGCAATTCCGCCGACAGATCAGCAATCGCCTCGGCCGTTCGGGGGCCAAAGCCCAGCAGATAGGCACCCTGCATGCGGATCAGACGTTTTTTCTGTCCAGCGGGCGTCAGCTTGATGGCTGGCATGGCAAACAGGTCTTCATTGGCGGTGATGTGGTTGCCTTGTCGATCCATCATCAGAATCACGTCCGGCGCGGTTGTGGCGATCGCTTCGGGTGTCATGGGTTTAAAACCCGATACGTTGCCAGCCGCGTTCACGCCGCCAGCCAGACGAATGATACTGTGTGCCTGTGTGTCCGCGCCGCCAACCATGATGCGATTATCCTGAGCTGACAGGACAAACAGAACCCGGGGTGTGCCGCCCACCGAAGCATCAACTGCATTCGAATGGGCCCCGTCAATCTTTGCACTGGTCTGATTGGCAAGTTCTTCGGCGGCATCTTCGACACCCAGGGCGGCCCCGACAGCCCGGATTTTTTCCACCACGCCATCGCGTGAATAGTCTTCACTGATCGAGACGAAGGGCACACCGGCCTCTTTGAGGACCTCTACCGCTTCGGGCGGACCGGATCCTTCCAGCGCCACAATCAGGTCGGGTTTCACCGACAAGACCCCTTCGGGGGACAGCGCACGTATATAGCCGACATCGGGCAGGTCCAGCACATCAACCGGGTAGGTCGAGGTCCGGTCCCGTCCAACAAGGCGGTCCTGCTGACCCAGGGCATAGACGATCTCTGTCACGGAACTGCCGATGGCGATGATGCGGTTGGGTTCTGGCTCATCTGCTGCGATGGCTGATGTTCCGATCACCGCGCTGGCTAGCGCGACGACCGATGAAAACCTGCAAAGGGGGCTCATCACGCCACCTCGGTTTCTTTTTTGGATTGCAGGCCTGCCACCAGTTGGTCCCAGGCCGGGCGGTGATCGTTTTCGCCTGAACGGCGACCAAATATCTGCAGAATAAGACCACCTCCGGCATCGAACGCCTCAACTGAAACGGCGGGTCCGCGTTGGGTGGGTTTGGTCACGGCCCAAACCTCGGCAATATGGTCTGAGCGCAGGTGCAAATTGAAGCGCGGATCAAGCACGTTGAACCACGGACCCATCTGTTTAAGCGTCTCAACCGACCCACCGTGAATTTCGATGCACCCCCGGTTGCCGACGAAGACCATGATCTCAAGCCCTTGGTCCCGGACCTGTTCGAACATCTGGGAAACCGTTGCCGGTTCAAGCGCGCGAACCAGCGGTTCACCAGCGACGCGGTAGGCGCCCAATCGGTTCATCTTCAGCTTTGAGGTCAGGCGCAGGAACTGGTGTGTATCCGTCATCTTGGCCCATTCCGATCGCAGAAGTTCGACCTTGTCGGTGTTCACCTTGGCGGCCTCGGTTGGCTTTCGCGGCTCGACACTCAGCGTCTGGGACTGGTCATCCGCCTTCAATTTGCTAACAAGCTCGCCCCAGTGGTTCAGGTCAGAGCCTTCACGCAAAAAGATCTTGTGCACGGCATCTCCGGCGGCATCAAAAAACTGAAGGGATCGCTTTGTCCCTTTGTCCGTTTCACGTTCGATGGCAAAGGCGTGGACCCAATGGCCGGGGAACATGCGCAGGTCAATCTCTTCGGTCAGAACCATCGAAGCATGCGCACCAGAGTGGTAGTTGTCGTATTGCCCTACCTTCTCGATGACGCAGGAGGGGTTGCGCGTCAGCGCCATGACCTCACCCAGCCCGTTGAGCATGGGGAAGATGTCATCAAGGCTTGCCGAAAGCCGCGTTACGTCGATACCCGCAAACGCCGCAACGAGTTGACCTTCGGTTATTCCAAGTGATTCCGCCAAATCGCGGTCACGTTTTCCGGTGTTTTCAACATAGGCTGCACGAATTTGATCCGGGGCCAGAAGCACCTGTTCCGTCATGGGTTTTTCCATCTTCGATTGTCATGGGTGTCGGGCTGGCACGGCCACCGTTGAACGCGGTGTACTGCTGGCGGCGGTCGTAAGGACGACCAGGAATTTATGTTGACTGTTTTAGTCAACTTTATTAACGAGCACAAGTCGCCAAAAAAGGCGATTCCAAAAATCATAAAAGACTGACCAAGCCAGCGCGGAGCAAGCCTTTCCGGTCCTCTTAAAATTTCGAAGGGACAGAAATGCGTTCGCGTATTCAAAAGATGGGGTTGCTTGGTACGGTGTCGTGCCTGAGCATGGTGGCGGCTGGTGCTTCGGCGCAGGAACTGGACGAAGGCTTCCTGGGCACGCTGGAACTGGGTGAAAGCAAACGGGAAATCCAAACGGATACTGCCGTGCCGGTCACCAATATTGATCAGGAAGAGATCAACGACCGTCAGGCTAACACCGTTGCAGAACTGATTGACACAGTTCCCGGTGTGACGCTGGTCAACGGCTCGACACCGCAAGGGTCGGGGATCAATATCCGTGGGTTCGGTGCCAACGGCACCTTTGGGACCGACCAGAAAGTGCTGATCCTTGTCGATGGGGCGACAACCGGCGCGGAAGAGTTGTATCGGATCGGCAATCAGTTGTTCACTGATCCGCAGCTATACAAAAGCGTCTCAGTCATTCGCGGCACAGTAGGCTCGTTCGAATACGGCTCGGGCGTTGTTGGCGGTGTCGTTCAGTTGGAAACCAAGGACGCGTCGGACTTTACCGGTGGTGAGCCCGGCTTCCGGTTCCGTCAAACGCTGGAAGGGTATTCCAATGGGAATGGCTTTGCCTCGTCGTCCATCCTGGCCTGGCAGCCAAACCGTCAGACCGAGTTCCTGTTCAACTATACCTATCGCGATCAGGACGATCAGAAGGATGGGAACGGCGACACGATTGGCAACAGCGCGTTCACGCTGCCGTCGCTGTTGGCCAAGGGAAAGTACAGCTTTGGCAACGATCTGGAGCATTCGATCACCGCGTCCTACAACCAGTCCACGTCGGAAGAACGCGATGTTCCGTATGACTCGTTCGGCACGACATCGGATTCATTTGGCAACGTAGACCGCGATATCGAAACGAAAATCGGCATTCTACGGTATCAATACCGTCCGGCGGGCAACGACCTGATCGATCTGGACGTAAACCTTAGCTACTCGGAGCAGGAGATTGACAGCTCTTACGTGCCCGGGTCCTCAAGCCTGGAAGGAACGCCATTCTTCCCAAGCATTCGTGGGCTGGCTGACGCGAAGCACAACTATGAAACCACGAAGCTGACGATCAAGAATACGTCGTACTTCCAAACCGGCGTCGCCTCGCACGACCTGCGCGCCGGGATCGAATTCATCAATCGCGAGCGTCTGGACGCGCCCTCGGCCCCTGGTGGTACCGATCGTCGTGTCGCACTGTTTGCCGTGGACGATATTCAGATCGGCGATCAGCTGACCATCACTCCGGCGATCCGGTACGAGACGCAGGACATCAAAGGCGACGGTGATGCACCGGCTCCGCGCAATGAAAGCTATGACAACAACGCGCTGATGGGCGGTTTGTCTGCAAGGTACGAATTTGCCAGCGGCTTTGCCGTGTTCGGCAGCGGTGCATACACGGAAAACCTGCCAATCATCGACGATCTTGGCACACCAGCATACATGACGCAGCCTGAAAAGTCGCGCACATGGGAAGCGGGCTTCTCGTATAACCGTGGCGATGTTTTTGCTGCGGGCGATGTGGTTCGTGCCAAGGTCAATTTCTATAAGACAGATCTTTGGGACATCACGTCTTATGTATCGGGCAGTCCTTCCCGCCCGCTGCAGGAAGTTGAAACCAAGGGCGTTGAAATCGAGGCATCTTATGCCAGCGCGGCTGGATACTATGTCGACTTCAACGCAAACATCGTCAAAGGGACTGAAACCAGCTCGCTTGGCGTGGACTCACCATGGCGGAACGAGCCGACAGACTCGGCGCGGGTAACAGTCGGCAAACGCTTTGGCGAAACTCTGGACGTCAGCTGGGAGCTGTTCGGCGCCAAATCCGGCACCGACTCAAGCGGAGATCCGGTTGCTGGCTACGGCGTGAACACCCTGCGCGCGACCTATCTGCCGCAGGAAGGCGCGTTTCAGGGTTTCGAAGTTCGCGCAGGCGTCGAGAACATCTTTGACAAGAACTATCTGCCGAACCTTTCGACCCGCAACTCACCGGGCCGGAACTTCAAGCTGACCCTGGCCAAAACCTTCTGATCCACACGAAAGGACCAGTCATGCAGACAACAATCAAAAGAAATGCTCGGGTGGTCCTGCTGACCCTGCTCCCAATTTTGGGGGCAGGGATTGCCAGCGCAGAGGAAACGCAAAAACCCAGCGGCGTATCAATCGAACTCAGCAGTGCCGAGGCAAAGGGCGAAAGCTGTTTGCTGAGCTTTGTCGCTGAAAATACCTATGGCATCGATATCGATGGCGCGGTTTATGAGACCGTTCTCTTCGGCGCAGAAGGTCAGGTGGCCCTTCTGACACTACTTGATTTTGCCGAATTGCCTGCGGGCAAGCCCCGTGTGCGGCAGTTCCAGTTCAACGACATGGCTTGCGATCAGATCAGCCGAATACTGATCAACGGTGTACAGGAATGTGTGACACAATCTGACATGGCCGATGCCTGCATGTCCGGGCTTACGCTCACAAGTCGCCTTGAAACGGAAGTGATCGGGTGAGGTTATGGACGCAGTAATAAGAAAAATAATGGAAATTCTGGAATTGGGCGGGCCGGTTGTTGCCATCCTGATCGTGACCTCAATCGCAACACTTTCGTTGGTTCTGTACAAGCTGTGGCAGTTTCGCGTCGCAGGTGTCGGTCGTCATATTGAGCTTTCGCGCGCCATTCAGGCCTGGGATCGCAGGGACCTTGTCGAGACAACGGCGCATCTGCGCAATAGCCGCAGCTACTTGGCGCCGGTGATCGCGATGGCTTTGTCTGGAGAGGATCGCACCTTGTCAGAGCGTACCGACGCCGAGGCCGAAGCGCGGTTTGCCCAACTTGAGCAAGGGTTCAACGTCTTGGATATGGTCGCCCAACTTGCGCCGCTTCTGGGGCTTTTCGGGACCGTATTAGGCATGATCGAGGCGTTCCAAACTCTACAGGGCGCGGGCAATTCTGTTGATCCGTCGCTGCTGGCCGGTGGTATTTGGGTGGCCCTGTTGACGACCGCTGCCGGCCTTGCAGTCGCTATGCCGACATCAATGGTCCTGACGTGGTTCGAGGCGCGCATGAACCGTGAGCGTACCTTTGCCAACCGCGCTTTGAGAACTGTGTTTGCACCGGGCTATGCTGAGGACGCGCCGATGGCTGACCAAACCCCGCAACAGGTTTTCGCCCATGGCACTTAACGTCCGCAGAAGACGGCGCAGGCGCTTGTCGATGACGTCCTTGATTGACGTCATCTTTCTGCTGTTGCTGTTCTTCATGCTGACGTCGACGTTCTCCAAATATGGCGAAATCGAATTTGCCACTGCCGCTACCGGAGGAGCAGAAACTGACCGGGTAATCCGCTTTGTCAAACTTGAGGCCGACCGTATTTTGGTTGATGGCACGCTTGCCGCGTTCGAAGACATGGCCATGGTGATGGCGACCGATAAGCCTCAGACCGCGTTGATCAGTCTTGGACAGAACGCGACTTCGCAACAGCTGATTGATTTGCTTTCGGTGCTGAAAGGCATCGACCATTTGCGCGCACAGGTGATCGGATGATTCAACTCAAACGCAAGGCAAAACAGGGTCGAGAGCCAACGATCGCACTGATCAATGTCGTCTTTCTGATGCTCATCTTTTTCATGATTGCAGGCACGCTTGCACCGCCGCTGAGCAAATCGGTGAAGCTGGTGGAAACCAGTGATCTGGACGGTCGTGAGCCACCCGACGCGTTGGTCATTCGTAGCGATGGTTCACTGGAATACCGGGGCGCCGAACTGACTGGAGTTGAGGCGTATGTGGAGCGCGCGTCGATCAACCTGCCGCTGGATGATGTTCGCGTTGTGCCGGACCGGGCTTTGCCTGCCGTTCGGCTGAAAGAAGTCAGTGATACCTTGCGCGGGCTGGGTGCAAAAAGGGTGTACGTGGTCACAGAAAGGGGTTTGCAATGATACCCAGATCTCGTGGCGTAGCTGTTGCGGCTCTGGTGCTGGCCGCAGCCGCCCATGTTCTTGCCCTGCATGACTTTTCCGCAGGTGAACCGGTGCTTGTCGAAGGTGGCGGGTCCGGCGAAGTTGCTGCGCTGGGGGATGCCTTCAAGGACTATGTAACGGGGGCTACTGTCTCGGCACCCGCTACTGCACATCAACCGACCGTCGCACCGACACAGCAACAAACTGCGGTCAGCCCAACCTCTCAGGCCCGGGCGTCAGTTCCCGGGGCGATCAAGCATACTGTCGCCAACACCAAAGCCGCGGTCGCGGTGACCCATCGACAAGCATCCGCCGAAGCGCAAGAAGCGGCGCCGTCAGAGACAGAAGCCGTCGCGAAAACCCCAGCCGTGAAACCGGCGGACCCGACCAAACAAAAGGTCGATCAGGTTGCGTCGCAGGCAGGAAATTCTGAAAAGAGCGCCAGAAAAGGCAATGCATCGGGAAAAACCAGCAAAGGCGCTGCGACGGCCAAAAAGACAAGTTCCATAGCGGCCGGGCAGGGTAACGCTGAGGTCAGCAATTACAGAGGGCACGTAATGCGCAAGATCACCCGTGCCCGACGTAAGAACGTCAATATTCGTGGTGCCGTGTTGGTGAGTTTTCGGATTGGCGACAATGGGGCGCTTGTAAGTGTCACCGTTAAGCGCAGCTCGGGGTCGAAACGACTGGATCAGGTGGCACTTGCGCAGGTGCGCGCGGCAGCGCCGTTTCAGCCACCACCTGCCGCAGCCCGTCGTGATTACATGATTGAGATCGTTGGAAAGTAAGAACGACTTGCGCTGCCCGATCAGAGTTTTGAATCAGACAGAAGGCGGCGCTTCTCGGCCATTGCCTCACGGCGGCGTCTTTCAATGCCAAGCTTGAAGGATTCTTCAACAAAGTCGATGTGGTCATATGCAGCCTTTTCCGCGCGTGTTTCGTCGCCTGCGATGACCGCCAATCCCAGTTCGCGATGCTGCTCCATCAGCAGTTTGCCCGTGCCGTCGATGGTCTTCAGAAAATCACGATTGTAGAACACGCCTTGCCGTGTGAGTTCGTAGATAGACGCCATCATGTGGATGAGCGTCGCGTTTTGGCTGGCGTCCACAATTGCGGCGTGCAGCGCAAAATCAGCCTCGCGCGATGCAAGTGCATCCTTCTCGCGCCAGGCGCGTTCATCCTCGGCCAGGATATCCGTGATACGTTCCTTATCCGCTTTGGTCGCCCGTCGCGCGGCGAGTTTGGCGGCAAAGCCTTCCTGTTCACGCCTGTATTCGAGGTAATCGAAAAAAGCGGGCTCATGGCGTTCGTAAAGCGCCAACAGGGCAGGGAGCATGGCGCTGCCTGTCAACGCAGCTACGAAAGTGCCTTCACCATGCTGTGTCGTCACCAGGCCCCGCTCTTCAAGAACCGCCAGCGCCTCACGCAGTTTGGGGCGGGAGACGCGAAGGGTTTCCGCCAGATCGCGTTCCGATGGCAGTTTGCGACCCTGCTTGAGAATGCCCGAAGCAATCAGGTCTTCAATCTGAGCCACCACTGCATCCGAGAGTGATTCGTGCCCGATTGGTTCGAAAATCGCTGTCGTGTTCATCGTGGCTTACCCTTCTGAAGAAGATTCAGAACCCATTTGGTAAATAAAAGTAACCTTTGAGTGTGTGTTTTTCAATGCCTGATTTTGTGGGGGAATCTCTCGGATAATTTGGAGCACAACTGGTTACCAGTAAACAAAAAACTCCGAAACACTTGCCCGATTACCTTCAGTGCCGGTCTTCTTAAGTTTAGGCGGTCTGGGTCGTCTCTAGGTAAATAGCAATCGAACCATTGGTAAATAAAGTTGTTGACTGAATTGTTTGGTCAACTTTATTTACCAGTGTGGACGCAGGAAGATCTCGCGTCACAAAATCATCGGACGCCATGTCCGACCGACCCTGGAGGAGATTTCATGAAAAAGACCCTGACGAGCCTTGCCGTGGCTGCCAGCCTGATGGCGGCGCCCGCGGTTGCTGCTGACAAACTGCTGCTGAAAACCCCGATTGCTTTCTCGACCGAGCTTCCAGGGCTGGGTTCCCCGATCCCTCGTGTTGCCGAGCAGCTTGACCTGATGTCTGGCGGCACACTGAAGATGAAGGTCTACGAGCCGGGCAAACTGGTCCCGCCGTTCGAAATTCTGGATGCCGTGTCGACCGGCAAGATTAACTCGGGCTACACCACTGCAGGGTATTGGGCAGGGAAAATTCCGGCCGCTCCGCTGTTCTCGGCCGTTCCGTTTGGCCCTGAGGCGGGCGAATACATGGCGTGGCTGTATTACGGCAACGGCTTGTCGCTGTACCAAGAGATGTATGATCAGGCGGGATACAACGTTCATGTAATCCCCTGCGCGGTTATCGCCCCTGAAACGTCCGGCTGGTTCGCGACCGAGATCAACACCCCTGAAGATCTGAGTGGCCTCAAGATGCGCTTCTTCGGTCTGGGTGGAAAAGTCATGCAGAAACTGGGCGTGGCGACCTCGCTGCTGCCGGGTGGTGAAATCTTCCCCGCGCTGGAAAAAGGCGCCATCGACGCGACTGAGTTTTCGATGCCTGCCATCGACGCGCGTCTGGGCTTTCACAAACTGGTCAAGTTCAACTATTTCCCCGGCTGGCATCAGCAGGCGACCGTGTTCGAGTTGATGATCAATAAGGACGTCTGGAACGAAACCAGCGAGCAGCACAAGGCGATCATCGAAAACGCCTGTAAGGCATCGATGGCCGACAGTTTTGCCGAAGGCGAAGCCATCCAGCACGCGGCCCTGATCGACAACGTTGAGAACAACGGCGTCACCATCAAGCAGTGGTCGCCCGAGATGCTGGATACCTTCCGTGCCACCTGGGATGAGGTTGCCGCCGAAGAGGCCGCCAACGATGCCTTCTTTGCCAAGGTTCTGTCCGACATGAACGAATTCCGCGATGGCTATGACCTGTGGAAAACCAACGCGTTCCTCCCCCGTCAGTAATCTGACTTACTGACGCGTCCGGGGCGGGGGCTCCTCCGCCTCGGGCATTATCAGGATTTTAGACCTGCATTCCCTTGACCGCGCTCGCGCCGGTCAGCTGAGCGAGGATTACCCATGGCCACGCAAAAGAACTTAAGTGACCCAGTCGAAGCCTATGAAGGCATCCTGGAACATCCTGACACTGACCGTCAGATGATCGCCGTTGCTATTGATACAGGTGTCAAAGCCGTCGGGCA
Organism: Ruegeria atlantica; assembly: GCF_947495585.1. GTDB lineage: Bacteria > Pseudomonadota > Alphaproteobacteria > Rhodobacterales > Rhodobacteraceae > Ruegeria > Ruegeria atlantica_G. Next base: position 22,308 of record NZ_CANLZK010000023.1, read on the forward strand.
CGTAGTGATGTGGGCCAATGTCCTGTTGATGGCCGCGATCTTCAGCCAGGTCTCGCTGCGCTATCTGTTCAGCCAGAACTATCCCAAATTGGACGAGATCCAGTGGCACTTTTATGGCATCGTCACGATGATCGGTATTTCTTATGCCTTGATCACAGACAGCCATGTGCGCGTCGACGTTCTGCACATGCAACTGTCCCGTCGCGCGCAGCGTGTGATCGAAGTGATCGGCATTCTGACCCTGCTGACCCCGTTCATCTATCTGATGATCGATCAAGGGTATGATTACTTCTACGAAAGCTTCCGTGTCAGCGAGCGCTCGGACAGCCCCACAGGTCTGCCTGCGCGCTGGGCCTTTAAGGCGGTCATTCCGATCAGTTTTGTTCTGCTGGGCTTGGCCGCGCTGGCGCGATTGATCCATGACGGGCATGCGCTGATGTACGGGCCCGCCTCGGAGCGCGAGGGCGCACCCCTGCGCCGAATCCTTCTGGTGCTGGCCGTATTTGCCGCGGTCTGTATTGGCCTGACCTTCCTGGTTGAAACGACTGAGGAAAAGCTGGTCATCGCGATGTTCCTGACATTCATTGCGCTGCTTTTCACCGGGTATCCGGTGGCCTGGGTTCTGGCGGGTGTGGGCGTTGCCTATTGTGGGCTGGCCTACCTGTTTGACAACGATCTGATGCTTTGGACCGGACTTGAAAGTACCTTTACCGGGCTCGATTACCTGACCCTTGGCGCTGTGGTGAACCGGGTCTACGCGACCATGTCCAACGCGGTTCTGGTTGCGCTGCCGATGTTCATCTTTATGGGCCTGATGCTGGACGAAAGCGGCGTGGCCGAGCGTCTGATGTCCTCGATGCAGCGCCTATTTGGTACGGTGCGCGGGGGGTTGGCCATCACCGTAACCCTGATCGGGATCATTCTGGCAGCCTCTACGGGCATCATCGGTGCTTCCGTTGTGCTGCTGGGCGTTCTGTCACTGCCGTCGATGATGCAGCAGAAGTATCAGCCCACCTTGGCCGCTGGGGTGGTTTCAGCCTCTGGCACGCTGGGCATCCTGATCCCGCCGTCAATCATGCTGGTGATCATGGCAGACCAGATGGCTTTGTCTGTGGGCGATCTGTTCATGGCCGCGGTCTTTCCGGGTGTCATCATCGGTGGCCTCTACCTGACTTACATCTTTATCCTCGCCTTGGTGAAACGCGATGCGGCACCAGTGCCCGAGGGTGCAAAAGCCCCCGATTGGGCCGCCGTCAAGGACGTGCTGTTTGCCGTCATCCCAACCCTGTTGCTGATCCTTGCGGTACTGGGTTCGATCTTTGCCGGGCTGACGACGCCAACCGAGGCTTCGGGCATCGGTGCACTGGGTGCCACGCTGCTCGCGCTGGGCTATCGCAAGCTGACATTCGCCAAACTGTGGAATGTGCTGGTGTCGACCTTCAACACGACCGCTTACATCTTCGCAATCTTCCTGGGCGCGACCGTATTCTCTTATGTCCTACGAGAACTGGGCGGAGATGAGTTGATCGAACACGTGGTGCAGTCCACCGGCTTTGGTGCGAACGGCACGATCCTCTTCATCCTGTTCATCGTCTTCCTGCTGGGTTTTGTTCTGGACTGGATCGAAATCACGCTGATTGTGCTGCCGCTGATGCGCCCCATCGTGAACGGTCTGGGCATCGATATTCCCGGATTTGGAGTACTGGATGAACCGGCGCTTGTGTGGTTCGTGATCCTGGTGGCAGTTACGCTGCAGACCAGCTTCCTAACCCCACCCGTTGGTTTTGCCTTGTTCTATCTCAAGGGCGTCTGCCCGCCCGAGATCAAACTGACGCATATCTACAAGGGCATCATCCCCTTTGTCCTGCTGCAATTGACCGGACTGGCTCTTGTCTTCTTGTGGCCCACACTTGCCACCTGGTTGCCATCCGTCGCCTATTAAGGAGGAAGAGTCATGCGTTTGAAGGATTGTCATAACTTTCAGGACTTCCGCAGATTGGCCAAGCGCCGCCTGCCGGGGCCGATCTTCAACTATATTGACGGCGGCGCGGATGATGAGGTGACTTACCGCGAAAACACACGGACGTTTGATCGGTGTGATCTGCTGCCATCGGTCCTGCGTGGGGTGACGGACGTGGACATGTCGGTCACCGTGATGGGGCAAAAGCTGGATATGCCGATTTATTGCTCGCCGACGGCTTTGCAGCGCCTTTTCCACCATCAAGGGGAACGTGCTGTGGCAGCAGCCGCCGAGAAATATGGCACCATGTTCGGTGTGTCGTCGCTGGGCACCGTGTCCATGGAAGAATTGCGCCAGAAGCATAAGAACCCGCAGGTCTATCAGTTCTACTTTCACAAGGATCGCGGCCTGAACTCTGCCATGATGCAGCGCGCCAAAGAGGCTGGCGTCGAGGTCATGATGCTGACCGTCGACAGCATCACCGGCGGCAATCGCGAACGGGACCTGCGCACAGGCTTTTCAATCCCGTTTCGCCTGACTTTGGGCGGCATGATCCAGTTTGCGATCAAGCCGATGTGGGGCATCAACTATGTCACGCATGAAAGATTCCGCCTGCCGCAATTGGACGAACATGTGGATATGGGCGGCGGCGCCAGTTCGATCGGTGGCTACTTCACTGACATGTTGGACCCGTCGATGGACTGGGATGATGTGGCCGAGATGGTGCGTGAGTGGGATGGCCAGTTCTGCCTCAAAGGTATCATGACAGTCGAGGACGCACGCCGTGCGGCTGAGATCGGGTGTACCGGCATCATCCTGTCGAACCACGGTGGTCGCCAGTTGGACGGCTCGCGTACGCCGTTTGATCAGTTGGCCGAGATTGTTGATGCCGTCGGCGACAAGCTGGACGTGATGATGGACAGCGGAATTCAGCGCGGAACCCATGTGCTCAAGGCGTTGTCTTTGGGTGCCAAGGCGGTCGGGGTAGGGCGGCACTATCTGTATCCATTGGCTGCCGCTGGTCAGCCGGGCGTCGAACGGGCGTTGGGATTGATGCGGGCCGAGATCGAGCGCGACATGAAGCTGATGGGCGTAACGCGGCTCGACCAACTGTCGCGCACTAACCTGCGCTTCCGGGACACAGCGACCAGTCCTGGCGATGTACATCGGAACGCGGCATGATCAACGAAGCCCTCATAACCAATTTTCGCGCCATCGTCGGCGCCCGTAATGTGCTAAAAGGCGAACGCGCGACCGAGCGGTTCCGCCGGGGATTCAGATCGGGTGAGGGCAAGGCACTCTGCGTCGTACGACCCGGCGCTTTGCTGGAACTGTGGCACGTCCTGCAGGCCTGTGTCGCCGCCGACAAGATCGTCATCATGCAGGCGTCCAATACTGGCCTGACCGAAGGGTCTACACCCAAAGGCGGTTACGACCGTGACGTTGTGCTGCTTAATGTCAGTCGGATGAAAGCCCTGCACCTTTTGCAGGACGGTCAGCAGGTTCTTAGCCTGCCGGGCGCGTCTCTTTTTGAGTTGGAGAAGCAGCTAAGGCCACTGGGGCGAACACCGCATTCGGTAATCGGGTCCTCCAGCATTGGGGCCTCGATCGTGGGTGGAGTTTGCAACAATTCCGGCGGTTCCTTGTGCGAGCGCGGACCCAGTTATACAGAGCTTGCCCTTTTCGCCCAGATCGCCGCGGATGGGACGCTGAAACTGGTGAACCATCTGGGACTGGATTTGGGCGACACTCCAGAGGAAATCCTGACCCGTGTTGAAGCCGGGGATTTCGACAAGGATGCCCCGACACCTCAGGGTCGCAATGCGTCGGACCCGGATTACACTGCGATCCTGCGCGATGTCGATGCGGACACGCCCTCGCGTTACAACAATGACGAACGGCTGTTGCACGAAGTGTCCGGCTGTGCGGGCAAACTGGCGGTAATCGCAGTGCGGCTTGATACCTTCCCGACCTATGAGCGTGAGCAGGTCTTTTACATCGGTACAAACGACCCTGCTGACCTTACCGACCTACGTCGCCACATCCTGACGCGTTTCGAAACACTGCCAGTTTCAGCCGAATACGTTCATCGCGAGTGTTTCGACATCGCAGCGAAATACGGTAAGGACACTCTGGTCATGATCGACAAGCTGGGGACCGACCGGTTGCCGATGTTCTTTGCTATGAAGGGCGCGGTGGACTCGCGTCTGAACAAGTTTTCGTTGACCCGGGGTTTCACCGACAAGTTCATGCAGGTTGTCGCAAAGCTTTGGCCCGAGCATCTGCCGAAGTTCCTGTATGAGTATCGTGACAGGTATGAACACCACCTCATCTTGAAAATGCATGACAGCGGTATCGAAGAGGCGGCGGTGTTTCTTCCTAAATTCCTTGGTTCCCGCAGTGCCGAATTTGTCACCTGCACCCCGCGTGACGCCAAGATCACCGGGTTGCATCGATTTGCTGCTGCGGGTGCCGCTGTGCGGTATGGCCATGTCCATTCCGACGAAGTCGAAGAGATACTGGCGCTGGATATCGCGCTGCGTCGCAATGATCGTGATTGGTTCGAAACGCTGCCGCCTGAGATCACTGATCAGTTGGTTGGCAGAGTTTATTACGGCCACTTGATGTGCCACGTGATGCACCAGGATTACATCATCAAAAAGGGATGCGATCCAAGGGCGATCAAGACTGCGATGCTTCGAATACTTGATGAGCGCGGGGCCGAATATCCGGCCGAGCACAATGTCGGCCACCTCTACAAGGCCAAACCGGATCTGGCGGCGCATTACAGGCGCTGCGATCCAACTAATTCCTTTAACCCCGGGATCGGTAAAATGTCGAAGTTCCGGGACTACGCTGGTGACAAGCCCCGGTGACGGTGACCGCAATCGTGTGCCATCCTTTGTGTGTTGACCGTGAATGGTTGCGCAATCAATCCGATAACCCTTTGTAAAGGAAGCATTTTAAATATCAAGTTTCAGGTAGTTTAATATTAAACCTTTCCTGAAACGCATAGCTGCTATTCCGCTCAGGCCTATCCGGTGGTAAAAAATTACGCTACGTAACACTGCAAGTTAGGTCAACGTCGCTGACTAATTGGAGGGATTAGAGATGACACGAACTGCACTTGTAACCGGTGGTAGCCGGGGTATCGGCGAAGCGATTTCCAGAAAGTTGAAAGCTGAAGGTCATACTGTTGCCGCGACCTATGCCGGCAATGACGAAAAGGCGGCTGCTTTCACTGCCGAGACCGGCATCAAAACCTATAAATGGAATGTCGCAGATTACGAAGCCTCGGCCGCTGGGATCGCGCAGGTCGAGGCCGAGATTGGATCGATCGATATTGTGGTCGCCAACGCCGGGATTACCCGCGACGCGCCATTCCACAAGATGACACCCCAGCAGTGGAAAGATGTCATAGACACCAACCTGACCGGCGTATTCAACACCATCCACCCAATCTGGGCCGGTATGCGCGAGCGTAAGTTCGGCCGTGTCATTGTCATCAGTTCTATCAACGGCCAGAAAGGCCAGTTTGCGCAAGCCAACTATGCCGCCACCAAGGCGGGTGATCTGGGAATCGTCAAATCTCTGGCACAGGAAGGCGCGCGCGCAGGCATTACCGCAAACGCTATCTGCCCCGGTTATATCGCCACTGAGATGGTCATGGCCGTGCCTGAAAAGGTCCGCGAGGCCATTATCGGCCAAATCCCGGCGGGACGGCTGGGCGAACCCGAGGAAATCGCACGCTGTGTGGCCTTCTTGGCCTCGGATGACGCCGGGTTTGTCAACGGCTCAACGATTTCCGTCAACGGCGCACAATTCTTCGTCTGACACTCCACCGGACACAGTTTGAGAAAGGAACCTGCCCAATGAAAGACCTCGAACCCGATATCGACCCGGTAGAAAGTCAGGAATGGCAGGACGCCATTGAAGACGTGATTGAACGCGATGGCGCAAACCGTGCGCATTTCCTGTTGGATAAGGCCGTGCAAAAGGCCCGCGCCGCGGGGGCGACGCTGCCGTTTTCGGCTACGACGCCCTATCAGAATACCATCCCGGTCGATGATCAGTACGCCTTTCCCGGCGATCCTGAGATGGAGTGGCGGATCCGTACGATCAACCGCTGGAACGCCATGGCAACCGTGGTTCGACGCAACAAAGTCAGCAGCGAATATGGCGGCCACATTGCCTCCTTTGCCTCATCAGCTGTTATGTATGACGTGGGCCTGAACCACTTCTGGCGATCGAAATCGGCGATCCACGGCGGCGATCTGGTGTTTTTTCAGGGACATGTGATCCCCGGCATCTATGCCCGATCCTTCATGGAAGGGCGTATCACTGAAGAGCAGCTGGAAAACTTCCGCTCCGAGGTCGATGGCGGCGGGCTGTCCAGCTATCCGCACCCGTGGTTGATGCCGGATTACTGGCAGTTCCCGACGGTCTCGATGGGCTTGGGCCCGCTGATGGCGATCTATCAGGCGCGGTTCATGAAATACATGCACAACCGGGGTCATATCGACATGGCCGACCGTAAAGTGTGGTGCTTCCTGGGCGACGGCGAGATGGACGAACCCGAAAGCCGGGGTGCAATTGACCTGGCCGTGCGAGAAGGCCTGGATAACCTGATCTTCGTGATCAACTGCAACCTGCAGCGTCTCGACGGTCCGGTGCGCGGCAACGGCAAGATCGTGCAAGAGCTTGAGGGCGACTTCCGCGGTGCGGGCTGGAACGTGATCAAGCTGCTTTGGGGTAAGGGCTGGGATCAACTGCTGGAAAAAGATACGAGCGGGCGGTTGCGTCAGTTGATGGATGAAACCGTCGATGGCGACTACCAAACGTTCAAGTCGAAAGACGGCGCTTATATCCGCGAACATTTCTTTGGGAAATACCCGGAAACCGCTGCTTTGGTCGAAGACTGGACCGACGATCAGATCTGGGCATTGCGCCGGGGCGGACATGACCCAGAAAAAGTCTATACCGCATTCAAGCGCGCGACCGAGAACGAGGGCACGCCGACCTGCCTGCTGGTGAAAACCGTCAAGGGCTACGGCATGGGCTCGGCCGGTGAGGGGCAGAACACCACCCACCAGCAAAAGAAACTGGCCGAAGATCAGTTGCGTGCGTTCCGTGATCGGTTCCAGATCCCGGTCAGTGACGAAGACCTGCCCAACGCGCCGTTTGTGTCGTTGAACAATGCACAAAAGGCTTATCTGGCCGATCGACGCAAGGCTTTGGGCGGTGAGTTCCCCAAACGCGACAGCAGCGCTCCGGCGTTGGAGATCCCCGAGCTTTCCAAGTTCGAAGCTCAACTAAAGGGGACCGGTGATCGTGAGATCTCGACGACGATGGCCTTTGTCCGCATCCTGACCACGCTGTTGCGTGACAAGGGAATGGGCAAGAACGTGGTGCCGATCGTGCCGGACGAAAGCCGGACCTTTGGGATGGAGGGGCTGTTCCGCTCGGTCGGGATCTACAACCCGTCGGGTCAAAACTATACCCCTGAAGATGCTGATCAGATGATGTTCTATAAGGAAACGACCAACGGTCAGGTCCTGCAGGAAGGCATCAACGAGGCTGGCGCCATGGCCGATTGGATTGCGGCAGCGACTGCCTATTCCAATCACGGCGTACCGATGATCCCTTTCTTCATCTACTACTCGATGTTTGGCTTCCAGCGCATCGGTGATCTGGCCTGGGCGGCTGGTGATAGTCGTGCTCGGGGCTTCATGCTGGGCGGTACAGCTGGTCGGACGACGCTGAACGGTGAAGGTCTTCAACACGAGGATGGCCACAGCCACATTCTTGCGGGCACTATCCCGAACTGCATCACCTATGACCCGACCTTCAGCTATGAGGTCGCGGTGATCATCCAGAACGGTCTGCAGCGCATGTATGGCGATCAGGAAGATATCTATTTCTACCTGACCCTGATGAACGAAAACTATACGCACCCCGATATGCCGATGGGCGCGGAAGAGGGTATAATCAAAGGGCTGTACCGGTTCCAGGAAACCAAGAAGCCGGGCAAGAAGCACGTCAACCTGATGGGCTCGGGCACCATTCTTGTGCAGGCGATGAAAGCGGCTGAATTGCTGAAGAAGGATTTCGGCGTGACGTCTGATATCTGGTCGGCGACCTCGTTCAACGAACTGGCCCGCGACGGGCAGGATGCGGCACGCGCCAACCGTCTGGACCCGCTGGCCGAGGAATGTGTGCCTTATGTGACCGAACAGCTTTCAAAGGCCAAAGGTCCGATCATCGCGGCGACTGACTACATGAAGAACTACGCCGAGCAGATCCGCGCCTTTGTGCCGGGCCGCTATACGGTGCTGGGCACGGATGGGTATGGCCGTTCGGACAGCCGCGTGAACCTGCGCCGGTTCTTCGAGGTCGATGCCAATCATATCGCGGCGGCGGCAATGGTCGATCTGTATCGCGAAGGTGCGGTGACCAAGGCCGAGCTCGAGAAGGCGCTCAAGACATATGAAATCGACGGCGACAAGCCGAACCCCCGGTTGGTTTAAACCCACGGGGCACGAGGAGACGTAGAAATGGCAATCGAAGTAACAGTCCCGGATATCGGGGATTTTGCAGAGGTCCCGGTGATCGGCATCCTGGTCTCGGTCGGTGACACCATCGCCGCCGAGGACCCGCTGATCGAATTGGAAAGCGACAAGGCCACGATGGAGGTTCCGTCCCCCTCCGCAGGTGTCGTCAAGGAAATCAAAGTGTCCGAGGGCGACAACGTTTCTGAAGGCGCGCTGATCCTGCTGCTGGAAGGCGAGGGGACACCCGCCGCCCCGGCCGAGGCCGCGCCAGCCGCCGCACCGGCACCTGCAGCTGCCCCCGCGCCAGCCACCCCGGCGGCGCCGGTGATGGACCAAGGGTTCGGCAAGGCCCATGCCTCGCCATCGGTGCGCGCCTTTGCCCGTCAGCTGGACATTGACCTGTCCAAGGTCAACGGCTCGGGCCGCAAGGGTCGTATCCTGCGCGAGGACGTCACCAAGTTCCTCAAATCCACGACTGCGACCGCTCCGGCTGCGGCGGGTGCATCGGGTGGCATGGGCATCCCACCAATCCCGGTTGTCGATTTCTCAAAGTTCGGCCCGGTCGAAGACGTGGAAATGCCTCGGATCAAAAAGCTGTCTGGACCTGCGTTACACCGGTCGTGGCTCAACATCCCGCATGTCACCCATAATGATGAGGCCGACATCACCGAGCTGGACAAATACCGCAAGGAAATGGACACGATGGCCAAGGAAGAAGGCTATCGCGTCACATTGCTGAGCTTTGTGGTCAAGGCCTCGGTCAATGCGCTGAAACAGCATTGGGAATTTAACTCGTCGATCCACCCGGATGGCGACAAGCTGATCCGCAAATCCTACTACAATATCGGCTTTGCGGCGGATACGCCGAACGGTCTGGTTGTTCCGGTCATCAAAGATGCGGATCGTAAGGGTATTGTCGAGATCTCCAAAGATCTGATGGAGCTGTCGGGCAAGGCGCGCGCGGGTGAGCTGAAATCGAACGACATGCAGGGCGCGACGTTCACGATCTCGTCGCTGGGCGGTATCGGTGGCACCCATTTCACCCCGATCGTCAACGCGCCCGAGGTGGCCATTCTGGGCCTGACCCGGTCGAAGATGGCGCCGGTCTGGAATAGCGAAGAATTCGTGCCGCGCCTGATGCAGCCCTTGTCGCTCAGCTATGACCACCGTGCCGTTGATGGCGCCTTGGCCGCACGCTTCTGTGTGACGCTCAAGACGCTGTTGGGCGATATGCGCAAGTTGATGTGGTGAGGAGAGATTAGATGGACGTCAAAGTACCCGATATCGGTGATTTCTCCGATGTGCCCGTGCTCAGCATTCTTGTCTCGGTTGGTGATACCGTCGCCGCCGAAGACCCGCTGATCGAACTGGAATCCGACAAGGCCACGATGGAGGTTCCGTCCCCCGCCGATGGCAAGGTCGTCTCGATTGCCGTTGCCGAAGGTGACAATGTCTCGGAAGGCGCGTTGATCCTGACTTTGGAAGCCGCCGAAGGCGCAACACCCGAGGCCGCGCCAGCAGAAGCACCCGACACACCGCAGGCTGTGGACACCACCGGCACTGCAGCCGGGCAGGGCGACGTACATGCCGAAGTGGTTGTGCTGGGGTCTGGCCCCGGTGGTTACACCGCAGCCTTCCGCGCCGCTGATCTGGGCAAAAAGGTTGTCATGATTGAGCGCAACCCGACGCTGGGCGGTGTCTGCCTGAACGTGGGCTGTATCCCTTCGAAGGCTCTGCTGCATGTGGCAAAGGTCATCACCGAGGCCAAAGAGATGGGCGCGCATGGTGTCTGCTTTGGCAAGCCCAAGATTGACCTGGACGAATTGCGCGCCTTCAAGGACAGCATTGTCGGCAAACTGACCGGCGGTTTGGACGGTTTGTCCAAGGGTCGCAAGGTTCAGATCGTGCGCGGCTACGGTCGCTTCTCGGGTCCGAACATGATCGAGGTCATGGGCGATGATGGGATTACAACGGTTTCTTTTGACCAATGCATCATTGCGGCGGGATCTGAACCGGTTGAGCTGCCCTTTATCCCCCATGATGACGACCGCGTCATCGACTCGACCGGTGCGCTGGAACTGGCGGATGTTCCAAAGCGGATGCTGGTTCTGGGCGGTGGTATCATCGGTCTGGAAATGGCTTGCGTCTATGACGCGCTGGGCTCGAACATCACCGTCGTCGAGCTGATGGATCAGATCATCCCCGGTGCGGACAAGGATATCGTTAAACCCCTGATGACCCGCATCAAGGGCCGGTACGAAAACATCTTCCTCAAGACCAAGGTCACAGCAATTGAACCGCTGAAAAAGGGCCTCAAGGTCACGTTCGAGGATGACAAGGGCGAAAGCTTCACCGACACGTTCGACAAGGTTCTGGTGGCCGTAGGACGCAAACCCAACGGCAAACTGATCGACGCCGAAAAAGCCGGGGTCGCGGTGGATGAGCGTGGCTTTATCGCCGTGGACAACCAATTGCGCACCGGCGTGCCGCATATCTTCGCCATCGGTGATCTAGTCGGCCAGCCGATGCTGGCGCACAAGGCCGTGCACGAAGGCAAGGTTGCAGCCGAGGTTGCCGCCGGTCACAAGCGGTTCTTTGACGCGAAACTGATCCCTTCGGTCGCCTATACCGACCCGGAAGTAGCTTGGTGTGGCCTGACTGAAACCGACGCCAAGGCCAAGGGGATCAAGGTCGAAAAAGGCGTGTTCCCGTGGGCCGCGTCGGGCAAATCTCTGTCCAATGGCCGATCCGAAGGCATCACTAAGCTGCTGTTCGATCCACAGGATCAGCGCATCGTGGGTGCCTGCATCGTCGGCACCAACGCCGGTGATCTGATCTCCGAGACTGCTCTGGCCATCGAAATGGGGGCGGACGCGGTCGATCTTGGTCACACGATCCACCCCCACCCGACGCTGAGCGAGACAGTGAACTTCGCGGCCGAGATGTTCGAGGGCACGATCACCGATCTCATCCCACCCAAGAAACGCAGCTAGTATCATGGCGATGAAGATAGGCACACCGAGAGAGACTTATGACGGTGAAAACCGTGTTGCGATGACGCCAGAGTCAGCGTTGCAGCTTCAGAAGTTGGGCTATGAATGTCTGATTGAGAAGGGTGCTGGTGCTGCGGCTGGATTTTCGGATGCGTCGTATGAGGCCGCGGGGGTTGAGGTCGT
>NZ_CANLZK010000024.1:0-33969 GCF_947495585.1 Ruegeria atlantica
AATTCGCCGAACTAGCCGGTTAACACCGATGCGATCGCTGAATTAGCTCGCCATGCTCAAAAGTTTGCAACAGAGCCGTCACCGATTATCATCTCCTGCATTCCGGCATAGTCCCGGCGCAGCGCAGCTTTCAGCTCAGGATTTGGTAGCAATCTTAAAGATCCGGGCTTGGCATGCTCGTAGTTGGCCCAGGCCGCTTTGAAGAAGACGGATTTATGGTGTGCAACCTGATCTAGCAAGTCGATCTGTTCGATAGCGCGAGGATGGGTCTCGTGTGTGATCAACTGGACCATATCATAATAATGGCGCGACATGCGGTCAGCCAGAGGTTTGGTGACGTCCTGATGATAGAGCATATGCAGGATCGTTGCTTTTTCCCAAAATGTGCGCTCAACGCCCAAGACCTTCACATCAACGTCGCCCGAGCTCAGCAGGTCTGGAAAGGCCTGATTCACATATGGCGAAATCCTGCGAGACTCTGCTGGAAGGTGAACTCCACGGGCGCCAAATTCGAACCGCACCACCGGTTGGATGTAACCACTGGTCGCATTTGTCTTGGATGGGTAAGCGAAGAGCAGGGTTTGTTGATCATCAGGATCGACCGACAGGGAAAAGTCCTGGTCCAGCGCGGCGCCAAACTTGATTTTGGTTTCTTTCAGAAGCGGACCAGCGACTACTTTGGTGACCGTATCCTGAAGCTCCTGCAACAGTTGCTTTTGTTTTTTGCCGGAAAGGGCAGGGTGCTCGGGGTCACGTTCGCCCTCGAACCCAAGTTGCGCCCGGTCGAGGGACAGATCCACGTCTTCCGAGAACCGATGGATGATGTCGTAGGCTTTGGACAGCGATGTCCCACCTTTGAAGATCAAGTGAGCGCCAAAAGAGGGCAGGGCGAATAGATGTTTTAGTGACCAGCAGACCCAGAAATCCTTCTCGACGATTGCTTTGGACAGGCCAAGCTGGGCAGCCGTTTCCTGAAACGCTTCCTCACGGTTCTCTGGAGTATCGTTGGCAAACTGGTCCACGATCAGTTCCGCGCCACAATTTGCTGCACTACAGGGTGCATCCAGGCCGGCACATACCTGCTTTGTTTTGCGAGCAATTCCCGGTCCTTGCTATCCAGATTGCGCGCCAGCGTGTCGACAACCCGGCTATCCACCCGGTTCTTGCCGACATAGCGCAACGCCTGAAATACGGTGCCGGTTTTCTGGCCCGCACCAACTAGCGTTTTGGATGATGCATTCCGGAACTGGATGACTTGGCGACCAACTGTCTTGGTGCGGGTCGGGCCGTCGGTCATATAAATAGGCTTGGACGGCACCTGGGTTGACAGCCCCAACTGGTTGGCTGCCATGGCAGGGGAGGGCTGTAGAACCTGATTATCCTTACGCGCAATCGCTTTGGCAATGTCATCGGAAGACGGAGACAACAGCCCTAAACGGGCGCTCTTTCTTGGATAGTCGTAAAGCCCACGCGTCAACCGCCGGATCACCCCTTGATCCGCCAAACGCGACAATGCCTGATCCACGCTTGCGCGGGAGCCGATATCCAGAAAGTCCAGTGGCGCAAAGATTGCCCCCCGGCCTTTTCCGATGATGCGTTGTCTGATCGATGAAGTAATCATAGCTTTCTCCTTGTCAGAAAATATAGTACTTTTTTCTGACTTTCAAGTTATGGGAAAACCGAGGTGACTTTGTAAGTAGGGCGGAAACCGGTCGTTCGCTGCGGTGCAAAGAAAATGCTACACTACTGCAAAGCGGTCATTAAATCGGACAAACTGCTCAAAAGACCCGGATGATAGTGATCTATCAAAGTTCGCTTCATCTGTTCTCCCCGCATCGAATGAAGCCCGATTTTGTCTGTGGCAATAGGCCCATGGCCGGGCGCAAAAAAACCGACCCGTTTTCGCGAATCCAAATTGACTGGCTGCGACGGCGGGGAGTTTAGTAGTAAGCGATCTTTCAGGAAATGATTTCGGAGAAACGATACTCGTGTCGGAAGATCACAAAGCGTGAATGTCCAATGGATCGGAGAAGCCCTTGATCTGGGTTCCGCCAAATGTCTCCTGAATATCAACTCCGTCGAGCAGATCCAGGGTCTCTTGATCAACCAAAATCCGGCTTCCGGTGTTCTGGGTTTCCGCTTCCAATCGGGCTGCGAGATTTACCGCGGATCCGATACAGGTATAGGTCGCTCGGTTGTCAGTGCCGGCATAGCCCGCGACGACTTCGCCTGTGGCGATACCGATCCCGATCCTGAGATTCCGTTCTCCATCCGCGAGCCGGTCCTGATTCAGCATCTCTATCATGCTATGCATTTCATGCCCCGCAGCTACTGCACATTGCGCAGTATTGTTCAGAGGTTGTGGAACACCGAAGAGAGCCATCAACCCGTCACCCAGCATCAGGCTGACAATGCCGCCATTGCTGGTCACCGCCTCGAACATCAACGTGTAGAAGGTGTTGAGCAGATCAATTGTTGCCTCGGGCGCGAGGTTTTCCGAAAGGGCTGTGAAACCGCGAATGTCGCAAAAAAGAACCGTTGCGTTTGCACGTTTGCCACCGATGGCAAAGCCAGACTCTTGCTTCGCCGAATCTTAGAACCGCTGACTCCCACGACCGTCAACCCGAGTGATTAGACGTTTTGCTCAGATAATCCCTGGTTACAGGCACAACCATCTGACCTCGGCTTAACTGAAACTGAAATACAACCAAGCCCTGTTCCGAAAAGGCCATCTCGGATACGATCAGATAGTATCGCCACATTCGCAGAAACCGATCATCGTAGAGGTCGCGGATCGATTTCAGATTGGCCTCGAACTTTTCCTGCCAACATTGAAGCGTTCGCGCGTAGTGCCCGCGCCAGACTTCAACATCTGTGGTCACCAAGTCCTGCTTTTCAATCTCCTTCATGGCTTCGGACATTGATGGTGCATATCCGCCGGGAAAAATGTATTTGTGAATCCATGGCGACGTTCGACCGGGTGGGGTGGATCGACCGATTGTATGCACCAATGCGACGCCATCCGGTTTCAGATTCTCACGCAGCTTGCGAAAAAAAGTTGGATATTGGGGCCGACCAACATGCTCCATCATTCCGACCACAACGATACGGTCAAATTCTTCGTTGACGTCCCGATAGTCGATCAGGCGGAATTCCACCATATTCCCGACACCTGCCGCTTCGGCTCTGCTTTTTGCATATTCCAACTGCACTTTGGACAAGGTCACACCAACCACCTTCGCTCCATAGTCTCGCGCCAAGGTAATTGACATGCCGCCCCAACCACAGCCGATATCCATCACTGTCATTCCTGGTTCGATTAAGAGCTTCTTGGCTATGTGCGCCTTCTTTGCTTCCTGTGCCTCTTCGATGCTTTGCCCCGGGTCTGAGAAATAGGCGCAGGTATATTGAAGGTCCTGGTCAAGAAAAAGTTCATAGAGATCAGCGGAAAGGTCATAATGATGTTCGACATTTCTGCGCGCGATATGAACGGGATTATACTGTGCGATACGTCTAAGTGACTTGCGCAGCCCTGTGACCGACGTGCCGTAACGCCCACCACCATAGTTGTTTGCATTGCGCACAATTAGCGAAACAAAGCCGCGTAAATCGTTTTGCGAAACTGTGAGAGTTTCATCCATATAGGCTTCGCCCAAGGCGAGATCGCCGTTCATTACCAATTTGCGCGGAAGCGCTTTGTCGTGAAGGGTTATGGCCGAACTGGGCCCTTTTCCGCGGCCATAGGTGCTGCAACGCCCATCCGGCCAAGTCACCGCAAGCTCACCTTCTTGTATGATCTTGGTCAAAAGGCGGTCAAGCAATGACACCCACAATGTGACGTCCTCCAATGCTTCCACGATTAGACTACACTCCATGGCAATCGCACAAGTTGAAGAAGCATGTTATGTCCGCTTAAGCGCGCAGATCGGTCGGTCATGCGCGTAGATAATGCCACATTGAATAGGTAGGTTCCCAAATACTCTCCGATGATCGCCGCGCGAGCATAATTGAAAAGGCGCCCTGCGCTGAATTCCTGGCGCATGGACTGGACTTAATTGCGTGTTCGCGGCAATTGGATGCGCCTTTATCGAACTGTCGACAAAGCAGGGAACACCCATGATTTCGTGCTGCCTGAGCGATGGAACGGTCCCGCAGCAACCAAGTTCTTTGCCAAAGCGTTGTCGTCAATCGGAAGCCCAGGCAAATCGTAATCGATAAGAACGGAGCCTACGCAGCAGGTATTCAAGAAGTGAACAGGAACCTGAGGCGAATTGGTTGCCCGGCTAAAGTTCAGACAATAAAGCCGAAACTCCTGAATAATCTGATCGAGCAAGAACATCAGTTCATAATACAGCGTGTTCGGCGCATGAGTGTGTTCAAACCCTTCGCATCCGCGTCCGCTAAGCTGGATGGCATCGAAGTCGTCCATATGATCCGAATGAAGCAGTTCTCTAGCGCTACAACTTCGGGCTTTCGGTTGTTTGCTGTGATCGCTGGACAAATGTGTCCAGCATGTCGCTAACTCTGGCCGTTCTAAAAGTTTGCAACACAACCGTTCAGCACCCGAAAGAGCGACGGATGCAGATAGTTTTCGAGTGAGAGGACTGTTTTCGCTTGTTTTTATTGGGTCATCCAAGTGCGGCGAAAATTTCATGAGAAAATTCGCCGTGAAGCTGCTTTCAATCAGTCCAACATGCAGAAAATTCTGCAACGATGGTTGAATTCATCGGGCCCAATTTTGGTCCTGATGAATTCACGCAACAGGAACGGCCCATGATGTCTGACCCAACAGAGTTTGCAGGAATGGCGGCACTCTCGACCAGTGAGGCACCGTCGCTCTCCTTTAATTGCTTCCGGAACGCCATGTCACGAGGGTATTACGCGCCGCGGCGACGGCTCACGAAAACGCTCCAACAATAGGATTGGAAACAAAACGCCATCAGGCCGTTGCTGATTTGATTAACGCGATCATAGTCACCAAAAACACGGTTCGATTTTTGTGACACCGCGCGGTAGTGGTTTGGCTCCCCGACCTTTGAAGTGGATCCGAAAAAGAAACCGCCACCGCTCCCGCCCGAATTAAACTCGCCCGATCAGCACGCCTCCGTCCAGTGCTGTTCTGCTCGGCAAACCTTAACAAAGAGCGCTTCGAGGCCATTCACTCGACGTCGCCTTTTCGACGAAGACGAAAAGACCATGGACCAGTCGGTCTTTTCCGACGCGGCAGACCATCATCCAATCCTTGTCTCAGGGAGTTCCCGACATGTCCGCCAAAGACGTCAAATTCAGTGCTGATGCGCGCAGCCGAATGCTAACAGGGATCAACATGCTGGCGAACACCGTCAGGATCACTCTTGGTCCAAAAGGTCGTAACGTCATTTTGGACAGATCCCACGGTGCCCCGCGTATCACCAAGGATGGCGTTACTGTTGCCAAAGAATTCGAGCTTCCGGATCACTTTGAAAACATGGGAGCCCAGATGGTGAAGGAAGTCGCGTCCCGCACCAACGAAGAGGCTGGCGACGGCACAACCACTGCTACCGTTCTGGCTCAGGCGATCGTCAAGGAAGGGATGAAGGCCGTTGCCGCTGGCATGAACCCGATGGATCTGAAGCGAGGTATTGAACAAGCCGTCAGGGTCGTCGTCGCAAAGATCAAGGACCTGTCCCGACCGGTTGGCGACAGTGCTGAAATTGCGAAAGTAGGGGCCATCTCCGCCAACGGAGATGTAGCGATTGGCCGTCAGATCGCCCATGCGATGGCTGCGGTCGGCACTGAAGGCGTAATCACGGTTGAAGAGAGCAGGGGATTGGACACCGAAACCGAAGTGGTCGAAGGTATGAATTTCGATCGCGGTTACCTTAGCCCATATTTCATAACAAATCTGGTCAAGATGAGCGTAGAGCTGGAAGACTGCGTTATCCTGTTCCACGAGAGCAAGTTGTCGTCTCTTGCCGACATGGTGCCGTTGCTCGAAGCAGTAATGGAAGCCGAAAAGCAGCTTCTGGTTGTTGCCGAGGACGTGGAGGGCGATGCGCTGGCCATGCTTGTGGTCAACAAGCTTCGCGGCGGATTGAAAGTTGCCGCTGTGAAGGCGCCTGGGTTTGGGGATAACCGCAGGGAGATGCTGGAGGATCTCGCGATCCTGACGGGCGGTCAAGTGATCTCGACCGATTTGGGGACCAAGCTTGAAACCGTCACGCTGGACATGCTCGGTGCCGCAAAGAAAGTCGTCATCTCAAAGGATGATACGACCGTCATTGATGGCGCTGGCGACAAATCAGCAATCACTTCACGGGTCGCCCAGATTCGCTCCCAAATCGAAGATACGACGTCCGACTACGAACGGAAAAAGCTGCAGAGTCGTCTTGCTAAACTGACAGGCGGGGTCGCCATCATCCGGGTCGGAGGGGCCACGGAGATTGAGGTAACGGAACGCAAAGACCGGGTTGACGACGCGTTGAACGCCACTCGCGCGGCGGTTCAGGAAGGTGTTGTTCCAGGCGGTGGTGTTGCGCTGCTCCATTCAGACAAAGCGCTTGCGACCCTTAAAGGTGCCAACTCCGACCAGGATGCCGGCATCAGGATCGTCCGGCGATCAATCCAGGCACCGCTGCGCCAGATTGTCGAAAATGCCGGCGTGGACGGATCGGTCGTCGCGGCAAAGATCATCGAAAGCGAAAACCCATCCTTCGGGTTCGACGCTCAAACGGAAACTTATGTCGACATGCTGACAGCGGGGATCATTGACCCCACCAAAGTTGTCCGGGTTGCTCTGGAAGATGCGGCGTCGATTGCAAGCCTTCTGATCACAACCGAGGCGATGGTCGCACAAAAACCCAACAGGTCTGGAACTGCATCAGATTTGGGACCCTTGAGGGCGTGACGCAGGTCTTTTGACCCAACGACGGGACCACCTCAATGCAGTCGGTCGATCTGTAACATGCAAACGTATTGAGAGAAACCAACCTGAAAGGAACTCAGATGTCGAAAGGTGACAAGAGGCGCGGCAACCGCGAAGTTAAAAAGCCAAAGAAAGCAAAGGAAAAAATCGTGGCGACGGCCGACTTCTCAAAGGGTCAGAAGCCGGTCAAGATAGGGAGTAAGAAAAAGTAATTTTCTTAGTCGCAGGACGAAGATTGCAACCAAGGCGGAGCGTGCAGGATTCGCAATTTGGTTTCCGAAGTTTCTGATCTATACCCGGATTGATTCATAACTCACTATAACGATGCGTTCGGTTTCGTCCCAGAGCGCGAGGCTTGTGAAGCGCAAGCTATCGCGGAGAGTGATGCGCCGGGTGTTGGCAAGGACGTCATGACCTCGAAGGACTTCCGGAAGACGATAGAACGGGATGCGGCTGGCCAGATGATGAACATGGTGAACTCCGACTTTCCGGGCGATCCAGCTCAGCATTCCGGGCAGTGCATAGTGTGAACTGCCTTCAAGCGCCGCATCCTGAATGCTCCAATCATTTTCCCGCTGCCAACTGGTATCCTCGAACTGGTGCTGCAGGTAAAAGAACCACATGCCAGCAATTGCAGCGAGGAGCATGGTCGGCAGAAACACGAACAACAGGACGTACAAGTACCAGGCCGCGTGATCTAAGATCGGCGCGAGAAGTTACCGCTGACAATAATCTCGTTGATTAATTTGGCGACTGCCGAATGGGTTTCTAGCTCAAATTCCGAACCATTGGCACACTCGTGGGTCACGGCAGCATCGCGCAAAACCCCGACGATCTCACGTTCCTGAAGAAGATTGAGATCGTTTAAGGCAAGTAGAAGAGCCTCGCAGATCGAGAGTGCAGCCATGCCTGCGGGATCTTGGTGGTCTGACATTGGGGTCATTCCTTTTAAAGTCATTGGATTCGTGACCAGGCGAGGTGGTGATGGTTTTTCTATTGTCACATGAGTTTTGGTATTTTGGACTGATCGAAAGTAGCCTCAATACCAAATTCTTCGTAGAGTCTTTGCAGGCTCGGGGAAATCCAACGATGAACACCAACACCAGCCCACTAACACAGAAACTCTCGGCATTTGTTGCCTTGGCAGAGGCGGAACTGGCCGTTTTGGAACAATTGCACCAGCGGAGGAGAACCTTTGAGGCTGGCCGTGATCTTGTTCATCAGGGACAATCGGAACAGGCTGCCTATATCCTCGCCGCAGGCTGGGTTGTTTCATATAAGATTCAGCCTGACGGATCACGCCAAATCGTCGATTTCCAGATTCCAGGGGATTTCCTTGGGCTACGCAGCGTTTTGCTGCACACGTCAGACCATGGCATTGAGCCGATTGTTGAAATCGAAGCCGCCGAGGTTCTGGTGAGTGATCTTTTGCAAGCCTTCGCAGAGACACCTCGGCTTGCCACTGCAATTTTATGGGCCGTGTCACGCGACGAAGCGATGGTTGTCGAACATCTTGTCGGGCTTGGGCGGCGTGATGCGGATGCGCGCATGGCACATTTCCTACTGGAACTTGGAGTCAGGCTGTCGCTTGTGGGGATGGGCAGCAAGAAAGGCTATGCCTGCCCGCTCACACAGTACCATCTTGCCGATGCACTGGGATTGAGCGCCATTCACGTCAACCGCGTCCTGCGCAAACTCAGGGAGGACGAGTTGGTTACATTTAGGGATGGGTTTGTGACGTTCAATAACTATGAGGGTCTGGTTAAACTGGCGGATTTCGATCCAGCGTATCTGGATCAGAAGCGGCCGCTTCTGGCCTGATTGGGCCCACAATCTGGTTTTGGACGATCCTGCTTACATCTCCAACGCGTGACGTTACATCAGCGCCCGACTGGCTTCCTTGAGTTCCTTGTGAGCCTCTTCGTCATTTTCTGCTTCGTGGGCACTTTCAGCGGCCTGATAGTGTTTCAATGCCGTCGCCTTTTTGGGGCCTTCAGGCGCTTTGTCCCAGGCGGCCTTGACGGAGGCCATGTGCTTGACGGTGTGGTTTTCCTGACTCTGGTCTTCATCATTCATTGGAATGTCCTTTCCTGGACGGTCCGAGAATAAGAAGCACGAGACTCATACAGCCCTATTGGGGAGCTCCATGTTCCCCGCGCCCCTCAGGTACTCAAAAAAAATGCCAACCAAATACACAGCGGACACATGTCACCTAACGGGTTTCAGAGCGCCTTCGTACTGACGCAGGTTAGCCCGCTTGAGCCAGATAAAAGATCCGCGCAAGTATCAGAGCGCCCATGAGTGAAATCAGCATCCAATAGATCGGGATCCGGGGGCCGGTATACTTTATTGTCTCGGGCAATTTCGAAACGCGATGCGACACCCGCTTAGGTAACAAGGCCACCAACTTTGTCGCCACACTGCCGCTCGCATGATCAAGCGTGGGTACATCTCTGACTGTTGAAAGATGTGCTTTCAGCCGGGCATGCGCTGCATCTCGGCCCAGAAGTGTAAGCTCACGAGCCTCGGTCCAAGGCTCGAGCCCGAGACGCGCAAGGGCTGACAAAACCGTGACTGTTGCACCGGTTTTGTCTTCACCCACTTCTGCAAGCAGGAAAGGGTCGTAGTCGGAGCCGTCCGGGCGAAGAACATCTGATACAGACATGATTTTTCCTTTCGGACTGGGGGAGCGGCGCTTGACAAAAATCGTTGGGACAAAGATACCGATCAACGCGTTGGATACTGCATTCAATATTGCTTGATTGCTGTAAGGCGCAATGACTTGCATCTGCCAGGATGCGCCACCTTCTAGCCCCGATTGTCGGGGGTGAGGTAGTTGCACACATCCTGACAGTAAAGAACCTGATGGGTACTAACTTCGATCAGCATAAAGCCCGTGGGTTGGGAATAATGTAGCCCTAAGTGCTGTGACTTGACGGGGCATCTGGACTGATGCGGCCGACCATGGTCGGTGCCGGAAATCCAGCGATCAATTCAACGGAGGTATGGGATGCTCACGCGTTCGATCAGGTCAAAGGTGACGTTCACCAATGCCTTCAGGTTGGGAAACAGCGACATCGTGTTTCCGGCTGGTGCGTATGAAATTCTCTTCGAGGAGGAGTTGCTGCAAGGCGTCAGCTTTGAGGCTTACCGACGCACCGCGACCTACCTGATGGTCAGGGGTCGAGGGAGTCATGTCGGTCAAACAACGATGCACATGACAACACAAAAGGATCTGGAGCACGCCATTGCCTGCGACTAGGCCCGTTGTGAAACAATTCAACATAGCGAAGCGGCGCTTTCTCCGCTGGAGGACTTGATATGACCAATCCTGAATGGCTGAAACCTGGTATGTATGGCGCGCTGCTCGGCGCGGTGTTTGTCGGCGTCGTTGGATTTTCTTGGGGCGGCTGGATGACTGGCGGAAGCGCGAACAAGTTGGCAAGTGAAATGGCGCGGGACCAGGTGATCGCGGCGCTCGTGCCAATTTGCCACGACATGTCCCGCACGGACAATCAGCGTTTAGCAAAGCTCGCAACGATCCAGGCTGCCACGTCGTACAAGCGACGCGACGCCGTGATGGATGCGGGTTGGGCAACCATGCCTGGTTCCGATTCTCCGAACCGCGATCTCGCCAAAGCGTGCATAGAAGGGCTGAACCTTGATGCATCTTAATATGATTGCGTCAAGGCCGCCCTCGTCAATTCACACTGGTTTGCTACGGTAAGTGGGATGTTTGTATTGCAACTGGAAAGCGACCATGGAACCTGTTCGACCCTTGATGTTAGAAAGTGGGATACCGATGCAAGCAGTCTGAAATTTCCCTCAGGTACAATCTACCGCGGCGCAACAAGCGATCACACCGGCTCAGCCAAACTCACCGGGCCCGTCAGGCGCGAAATGAAAATAGGCATGAACTACAACGCTCTTATGGGGGCAATAAACGCGCCGGATGTCGCGAGAATTCGACTATGCAAGGAAAACTTGCCAAAACTAACGGGGATAGCGAAGCCTGCCTAAATTTGAAGTTGTTGTAACTTCTCAAATAGCGCTCCGCGGTCCGATACCGAGCGTCATGTGCTGATTTGCTTGGCAACGCGCCGTAGTAAATCGGCCCTTCAAACCCCATATACTGATAGGCTACGTGCGAATTTTCGGGTCTGACCGACGCACCGAGGTCTCAGTGGAAAATCCGAAATCGATTGGGATCAAGTCTTTCAATGACCTGGCTATTAGGTCTGCCGTCCTGCTGAACCGTCGAATAAGGAAACCGACAATCAGGGCGGCAAAGACCGGTTCAGCCAATCTCGAAAAACCCCGAGAGTCGCGCCGGAACGGGCTGGCGAGCCCTACCTGGCCCTTAATCGAAAGGACCACCGCAATGGATGACCAATTCAGCAAGACCATCGCAGTTTTCGACTGGCCATTCACAGTGCCCGGTTTTGCAGAAACGCTCCCCGCCGGCGAGTATGAAATCGAGACCGAACTCGCCTCGCCTCCGGATCACCAAGACCCTGAAGCTTGGAAGGCCTCGGTTGTTGTCCACCTGCATCCACGCATTTCCCATCCGGGATTAACCCGGAGCCTAACCGTTTCATTAATTGATCTCGACAATGCCCGCGCGAAGGACAAGCTTTCAGGAAGAGAGCTGTCTGATGTTTTTCTGGAAGAAATGCTGGCAGACCCAATGGTGCAGCTTGTGATGCAGGCCGACGGGGTATCTGAGGCCCAATTGCGCCATCTTTACTCGGGATCGCGGACAACGCGGGAGAATATCGATCTCGTTAACCAAAGTCCCAAAGACGAGACCCCGCAAGTTTTTTCGCAGGACAGCTCTGAAATTCAGAACGCCGAAAATGAAGGGATGCCATGCCAACAGGCCACTTCGCTTGTACCTGAATGAAGTTGAAGAAGCGAATGCCTGAGTCAATGGAAAGCGAGGAACTGATGCAAAAGAAGAAGGAATTCATCGTCTCGGACCCGCCAAAGCGTGCGCTTGCAGATGCGCCCAAGGAACGGTTCTGCTTGCGCTGCAAATCCTCTTTCTGGAGCGAAGGTTTTGGCGAACGCATCTGTTCCCGCTGCAAGGCCACCTCTGCTTGGCGCGCGGCCGTGCCGGAAGGCGTCAGTCAAGGTCGCCGCTCTGGTGGCCGGTCGTGACAGATCCCTTGTTTGTTTTTAGGGCTGCCTGCCGTTGTTGTCCGAGATAATGCGAAAGCTCTCTGCGTCCGCGGTGCCGACCTATCACAACGCACGGGTCTCGCCCGCGCAGCGAATGGCCGGTATGATGAAGCTGCGTTGCGGCGTGTCCTGACCCGATGAATGGCAGGTTTGGGCCGCAATGGCAGGAACCCTTCCAAGGTCAGGAATGAACGGGGTTCGCCGGGACGTGGTGGGCTCTAGTCAAACCACCATCTAATTGGCAGCCACGTGGGCAAGATCACGCAGAAATTTGGCACTTTGGTCGTCGGCCGGAAAAAACAGCTCAATCTTCAAATCGTCCAGCGTGACATCCGTGACCGTGCTGAATTGCGCAATGGTTCCAAACAGGGAAAGCCGCTGACCACCAAAGCGGTAGATCGTAGAAATTGTCGGCCCGATCACCGCGTCACTTCGGGCGTGCCCCTGTTGCGACAACGTGCGCGCTGCGGCGTCCAGTGCGGGTATGCCGCCTGCGTTGGCGCTTTCAGCGCGCAGCCGCAACATCGTGTGATGCGCGACCTCGGGCCAGTTTTCGACAAGCTCAGGCATCAACGGGCTGGTCAGCAGATCCAGCAGGCTTTGCCCCTCGCCGATCCCCAGTGGCTTGAACAGCTTTTGGGCACCGCTGTTGAGCATTACAACCGTCCAGAGCCGGTCCAACACCATTCCAGGGTAAGGCGCATGTTGCTGCAGAGTCCATTCGACCGCGTCCCGAATGGGCGACATCGCCGCGTCATCAATCGGAGTTGCCGCAAAACGCGGCGCGAATCCTTCGGCGCGCATCATCTGATTTCGAGTGTCGACCGGAAGGTTCATGACCTCGGACAGATGAAGGATCATGTCCGGGCTCGGCCGGGACCGCCCGGTTTCAAGAAATGAGATATGTCGCGCACTGACCTCGGCTTCGACTGCAAGGTCCAGCTGGCTCATCCTGCGTCGCTTTCGCCACTCTTTCAGCATGCCGGGATAGGGTGTCATGACCTGAGTTTAGCAAGGGTCCTAACAGAATTCACCTACCTCCGAGGTAATTGATTTGCGTCCGCCGCAAGCTGCATGAAGGGCGCATATCGAAAGGAGAAGCTCATGACCCAACAACAATCAGCAATGCGAATTTCAGGCGGTGTTCTTGCTGCAACCGGGGCGCTTTTTGCGCTGGCCGCGTTTCAGTTTCTTCATCCCGTTGCGTATATCTTTCTGCAAATCGCGTATTGGCCAATTCACGATGTTCCCGCGGAACTGATGGTTCCGTCGCCTTTACTGCTGGTGATCACTGGAGGCCTGACGGTTGGCTTGGGAGGAATGCAATGGGCGCTGGGAACATACGTTGCCCCGGTATCGGCGGTGGCCGCGACCAAGACCGCTCAGATTACGGCATGGTCCTGGTTTTGCGTCGACAGTTCAGGCTCCATTTTGGTAGGGGCGCCCTTCAACGTCGTACTAAACCTGTCCTTTCTGGTCCTGATCCTGTTGTCTTGCCGACCCGGCACGGCAAGCAAACACGCAACATCATGACGTGAAGTGGAATTTATTGGGTTTGAAAAGAAGGACTGGCTTTTCCAGAAAACCTTCGTAGGTCGATGCGACTTCAACGGCAGTTTTTTACATCGGACATGCTGGTGTTCTCGACGGCGCTGCCGCTTTCGACACTTGGCCTGAGCCGTTCATGAATGGACAGGACTTCCTCTTCCAGTTTGGCCAGCTTTTCTTCGGACCAGCCGGCTTGGTCTTCGCAAGTTGCAGGACGAGTGTGAAATGATCTCTCTGGCGGCCTTGAACACACGTCAAAAGGAACTGTATGCAACAGGGTTCATTTATCGCGCGGAATGAGGATACGCATCACTCCGCACACGGCGTAATAGTCAAGAGCAAGGGCAGCTTAATGCCCTTGCTTGGTCGGTTCGTTAAAAGGGGAACCGGTAATGCGAGGGAGGTGGGTGTTCAACCTCCGGCGGAAGGCCGACGTCCTTTCTCAGGTGAGCCGGCAACTCGGCTCTTCCGCGCAGAACAGGCCGTTCCACGCTGGGTCGATGGGCGAAGATTGCCGCTAGCCGCAGTAAGAGGCCACGCGACCGGCTGATTGGAATGTAAAGTGATAAGCTTGGCATTGTTCTCTCCATGAAATGATGGAAAGCCGCCACATGAGGAAAACACAAAAAAGGCCGCTCACGAGGCGGCCTTCAGATCGGAAACCTGTCAGACCGCTTTAACGGGCTACTGCGACTACCGCGCGAAGCATTGAAGTCTGACAATTCATCATATCTGATCTCTCCTGTATCAGGGTTTCCAACTCCGTGTGCTACCAGACGAGTGATTTCAATTCAACAACCCATACATGTATTGGTCGAATTCCGCCGGATAGCCAGCTCACAAGCGTTGGGAATAAACCTACGTATTGTTCTATTTGCAACCAGTGGCGACGGCGGCGGCATTTGTCATTTCGCGAACTCTGCGTTCGCAGCGAACGGCGGCTGTGCGGGCTCAAGCGCAGCATATTGACCAATCAGTGATGGGCAGGAATGGGCCGCCTCCCAACAAGTTGCGGAAAAAAATCACGGTATCACCTTAGATATCAGCGTTATCGCTCAGATTGTACCAAGTTGATTACGCCAATTCGCCGGCCATCGATTTCAGGTGGCGCATGTCGGTACCGCAGCATCCTCCAAATACTTGAATCGATGGATTCTGCTGCGCAATCGCGGCAATCTGTTTACCAAGCTCAATTGGATCGCCTTCGTCCAGTTCATCTGCTTCGTCAAGTTCCGCATGCGAGCAGCTCGAAGCGTTCGCCACCATGCCTCTAAGTCGTGGGTGGTTGCCAAGCGCTCCGGCGAAATGGGTAGGATGAGCGCAGTTGACCATAAAAAACAGCGCCGCTGCGTCGGTTGCCCCGTCGATATGGTCAATTCCGTCCACAAGTTTGGTTCCATCTGCCAGGCACCCGTCTGTCTCAACAACCAGAGACATGATGATCGGCAGATCAGCGTCTCGGGCGGCGAGGATGCATCCCGCTGCCTCGCTTGGGCGGTTGAATGTATAAGCGGTGACCAGGTCGACACTTGTGTCTTTCAGGCTGTGCATTTGAGCGGCGTGGTATTGACGTGCATCTTCGACGGGTACCGGCGGAATGTTGGCGTAAGGATCATAACGCGGGCCAATACATGCTGACACCAGTACATCATCGCGAGTGGCAGCTTGGCGCACGCCCTCGACTAGACTGACCGCATCCTTGTTCACCTCAACGAGCCGTTCTGCATCGTACCCCAAGGGCCCTGCTCGGTCGGCGTTCGCCATCCATGTGGGCGCATCAAGGATGCATCCGACACTCATTTCACCGGCGAGATCGACAAGTGCCTGCATTTGACCAGCCAGTATTGCCCTGGTGTCAGGTTCTTCCAGCAATGGAAACGACGCGAAACCGGGTAGCTCAACCCCATGATTAAATATCAGGTCTGTGCCAGTGCCAGCATAAACTAGAAAGGTCTTGTCACCTTCGAGTGGGAACTGTCGCGCCATTCTGATCCACGCCTATTGCTGTCAAATCTTCATAGAAATCTATATTGTCTTGGGTCTCCTGTGAACCTTAGGGCGACGACAGGGTGTCTTCCCTGAGCATGACCTCATCTGGCCGGGCAACTGGCAACCGCAGCGAAATTCTTTTTCTGCGGGCTGCACCGCAGCGTCATCAAGCCCTTGCCGATGCCCGATTTGGTCCGCCATCAATTGGCTGGAACCGCGTAACCCCGTACAACATTAGTGGTGGGTCCGCAGAGTTATTGCTGATTGTAAATGCTTTGAAGGCCCTTAAGATGAGTGGCATTCTTTGGAGAACCAGATGAGAGTCCTACGGATTAGCCTGCTTTTGGCGACACTCGGTGTTCCCGCCAGTGCTGACGAGCAACGCATCGAAATCAACAATGTCTACCCTCTAAATCAAGAGAACTTTGACCTTGGGGATCACATTTTTCACCTAACAGACAATCGGGGTGGTTTCGAAGTAATTGAGGGTCCAATGGATGATGGGCCTGCCAGATGTTTGGGTTCTGGATTTGGATTTGAAGACGGCACCAACTCAATCAATGGAATATGCGTTTTCGGTGAAGGTGATGACACTTTTATCATGCGATGGAAGGCCGGGGAAAAAGGCGAGGCAAACACTTGGGAAATCGTCACCGGGACGGGGCGCTACGAAGGAATGACTGGCAGCGGCATAGCGACAACAGATATCGCCTCAGCATACCAAGCGCTGCCCCTGAGGCGAACTCATATTGTCGGAACCGTGGAAATCCCGGACTAAGACGGCAGCGGATCTAGTATCTGTCCAGTTTCGATTGGTCTCGAACTAAATTGGTCTTAAGTGGCTTTTGCAACTAGGTCTCAATCCTTCCGGGATCACTTGCCTTAGTGCGGCGTACGTCCGCTTAGTCCCGCGAAATGTGAGTTCGTGTATCGTCCGCCAGCAACTCAAACCATCATCTCAATGGAGTAAAAGCCGCTGATGCACTAACAATCTTTTTGGATCAGTCAGGTGAGGCTGCTCAGCAAAGTTGAATTCTGCACCACCGCCGTCTCAAAAAAGCCCTTTCCGTAATATGGTACGGTCAGACATCGGGAGGGACCCAGATATGCTCGAAAAGGTAACAATCGCATTGTCCATGTTTCTGATTTCGGGGCAGGCCTTTGCGCTTGATTGCGGCGAAGTATCCAATCCCTGCAAAATAGACACCGGTGAATACCACATCGCCCTACCAGATGAATGGCGGGGCGGGCCGGTCGTGATGCACTTGCATGGTTATGGCGGGTCCGGAGCAAAGGTACTTAAAAACAAGCAGTTCGTCGAAGCATTCACCGCGCGGGGTTATGCGTTTGTGGCACCGACCGCATTGCCATGGCTGGAAGGAAAACCTGCTGACTGGTCGGTTAGGGATGGGTGGATTACCTATCCCCGCTCTGATGTCAGGTTTCTCCGTGACGTGCTGGCGGATCTCGTGACCCGTGCAAACGTAAACCCGGACCAGGTGCTGCTGACAGGGTTCTCACGAGGTGGTTCCATGGTGTGGGAAGTTGCGTGCCTCGCGCCTGACCTGGTGCGTGGCTATGCCCCTGCGTCCGGTGGCTTCTGGCTTCCCATGACCGAGGAGTGTCTTGGCCCCGTTCATATGCTTCATACTCACGGTTTTGCTGACAAGGTTGTGCCGCTTGAGGGCAGATCAATACACAATGAAGAGTTCGATATCACCATTACCCAGGCCGATGTCTGGGAGGGTCTTGCGTTGTGGCGCCGAAGAAACGAATGCCAACACAACGCGACAGAAAACGAAGTGACGGCCAATCTTTGGCGCAAACGGTGGGAATGCGAACACGGTAGTCTTGAACTCTTTTTGCACGACGGTGGGCACGGCTACCCAAAAGAATGGGGCACGATGGCGCTCGACTGGTTCGAAAGCCTGGAAAACTGACGAAACAACGAAATCGCAATGGTCGTATTCATTCAGTCTAAATCGGCCCATTGGTTCTGAAGTCACTCCGTGCTGGGCAAATCTTACCAATCCTTAAAGAAAACTGCCCAGATAGCAGCAATGATGGCACCGGTACCGGCAGCGAACACCAATGCGATTGCGCTGAAGCACAAACGCGGTTGGCTGGAGCAGTGGATAATCGAAAAATGAATTCTTATCTGGCCTCTAAGCAAACTATCCGCTGCAATCGATATAGCAAAAAAGGGTAAGTGACAGCGCACTGGATCCCCCCATAGTCGTTGCCATTGCTCATCCTCAGTCCATGCCAACGGTAAACCGGTTACGACGAACAGAGTTGCGAAGAGCCACATCAAATACGTAAAAATCATCGACCCGGCGACCGCACGCCCTGGTCAATCCAGTAATTGACCAAAGCGGATTCCGCAAATTCACCGAGATCAGGATGGTCGCTGAAAAAGTACAGAAACCTCAACACGGCCTCTTTCTGTGCAGGCGTCAATTGGTTGAACTTGGACTTCCTGAACTCATGCAGCATTTCTTTCGATGTGCCGGGGTCGAGTGCAAGTAGGATGCTTTCACTGGCATATTCCCGGCTGTCTGAATTTAGCAGCGTCCAAATCAGATATGCGGGCAAGTAGTACTGAAAGGCTTTGGCGCTGAAAGCCGTGGGGGCAGCGTAATTGTATATGATCATTTGATCGGTCATCTCGTGCCATTTGACCCCGCCGTAGAATTCAAGAATATCCACGTCATCCATACATTCGGGGTGAAGAAGTTCACCATCAGCAGGTGGATCAAGGCCGTCAAATGCAGCAATGATCCGGGTTGCAAGATCTTCGGTTGTTGTCGCTACCTTTGGCATGGTGACATATTAAACTGGCTGAAACCCCGAAATCGAGTGATTGCGATGGACACCGGACAAAGGCTCTTTCAGGATATCGTTCGAAGTTCAGCAGCGGAGATGAAGAAGCCACTTTGGGGCAGCACAATAGGGATGTATGTGTAGAAATGTATTGAGGAAGTCGGGTGTCCCTAGTGTGTTACAAAGAGCGCCCTTGATCGATTTGGGAAAAAGATGATGAGCGGCGTTTCTGAAACCTACCAAGGAATCTGCTACTGCGGCGCATGTAGTGTTTCTACCACCGGTAAGCCGATGATCATGGCTTATTGTCATTGCCACTCTTGTAGAAAGTGGCATTCAGCGCCGGTCAATGCTTGGTGTCTCTGGTCGGCAGACAAGGTCTCATTGTCAGGGCCGACGGTTCAATCGGACAAGAATGATGAGAGCCATCGTGTTTCCTGTGGTAAATGCGGTGGTGCATTGGTGAATATCAAACCTGGTAAGGACATCGTCGCGGTTTACGCGATGTCGCTGGCCGAATCCGATTTGAGCTTTGAGCCGACCTTTCACATCTTCTATGGCGAACGTGTTTTCGACATGGCCGATGGCCTGCCGAAGTGGAAGACGGTTCCGACATCGTTTGGTGGGGATGGGGTCGTTGTGCCCGAACCGGACAAAACCGGTTGGATTCCATTGAACCCGCGAGCCCAAGGGTGAAACGCAAACTCACTTCGATCTTGGCAGCCGACATTGTAGGCTTTTCGCTGCTTGTGGAATCCGCCGAGGAAGCCACGCTCGCGCGTCAGAAAGAACTGCGCCTATCCGTGCTCGACCCCGGCATCGAGCAGGCTGGGGGTAAGATCATTAAGTCGACCGGCGATGGATTTCTGGCCGAGTTTTCAAGCGTGGTGGAAGCGGTGCGGTTCGCGATTTCGGCACAAGAAGCGATGCGCGCAGAGGAAGAATCCGTGCCTCAAGATCGGCAGATCAGTTACCGCATGGGCGTTCATCTGGGCGACGTGGTTGTCGATGACGGCGACATTTATGGCGACGGTGTGAATCTCGCGGCTCGCTTAGAAGGCGCAGCCCCGACCGGCGGGATCTGCATCTCCGCTGCCGTCCGTGACCAGATCGTTGGCGTAATGGACGGGCTGTTCACGGATGTGGGCGAGTTGACGCTGAAGAACATCTCGCGCCCGATCCGCGCCTTTGTCTGGCCTCCCGACCATGGCGGTGCATTGAACAGTGTCACCACGCCGTCCATCGGGGTTACATCCAAAAAACCAACGATAGCCCTCGCCGCATTCGAAACCCTTGGCAACAATGACGATGCCAAGATGCTGGCCGAAGCTTGCAATCACACGGTAGAGGCGGCGCTTGCCAATCTTACAGGGTTGGATCTGATCGCACTCGAGGCGGGCCCGGACCATATCGCCACGGCGGTGTTTCATGCCTCCGGCAATCAGGTCCGCGCCACCCTTAAGCTGCGCGAGACGGGTACATCGGCAACCTATCTGACCCAGCGGATGAACGGTGATCTTTCCGACCCCTTCTTGGCAGAAGATCTGTTGTCAGGGGAAATCGCGACAACCATCCGATACGGGATTCTGCAACGAATTGCTGAGCGCGCGGCTGAGACAGAGACAAACGATCCTGAGGCAATGCTGAACCTTGCAGGGCATTACATGATGGGATCGCAGCCTGAAGAATGGGAGGCGGCGGGACGTCTGCTGGACAGGATCCTGACGGTCCAGCCACGCAATTTTATGGCCGTTGGGATGAAGGCGAACACGTTGATCGGCGAATTGGTATGGGGTTACCGTCCGATACGCACGGAGGATATCGAAGCGGCCGACGCCGGGTTGAGCAAGGCGGTGTCGTTGAATGACCAAAGCGACTACGTGCACCTGATCCGGGGGATTTTTCATTACGGTATTACCGGCGATTTGGATGCAGCGGTGCGGTGTGTTGAACGTGGGTTCGAAATCAGTCCGCAGTTTGCCCAGGGGCATATGGTACTTGGCTGGATCCAGAACTTGATGGGCCAACCAGAGCTTGCGCTGAAGTCTATCAAAAAGGGCTCGTTTTCTCTGGCCAAGAACCGGATATATCACCGTGTCCCACAAGCGTTAGCCCAGACCTATCTGATTATGGGTGATTTCGAGAATGCCATCGCCAACGCCAATCGAGCGCTGCAAAACTCGCCGGGATTACCAGTCGCTCAATTGTATCTTGCCAGCGCGGCTGGTCAGGCTGGTCTATCTGATCAAGGAGAAAGGGCGCGGGATGCCCTATTGGCATCAGATCCGGACTTCCGGATTAGCGGCCTGCGCAGTTTCCATTTTCAGGATCCCACACGGTGGGACGCAATCCTGGATGGGCTTCGTGCAGTGGGGCTGCCTGAATAGAAGCTCAGGCAAGAGAGAACTCGACAGAGAGCGCACGCTGAGCGAACTCGCTCGTTTTGTTGCCGCTTTGAACGACGGCATTCAGATCGCGTCCCGTGCTCATGCCAGCGAAGAGGAACTGCGCAGCATCGCGCGGATGGCGGGGGACACTTTTTTACCAACCTACGGGAACCCAAGGCCCAGGATGATCCTGTAACGGAGCTTCAGAAAAAGACCCACCATTCACGATACGTGTTATCGTTCGCTTGCATGGGTTCTAAAACCCAAATGCCATGTTGGGGGGTCTTTTATGAAAACTGATATTACGGTGGTGGGGTTGGGAGCCATGGGATCGGCATTGGCAACCGCGCTCATGGATGCGGGGCGTAACGTGACCGTCTGGAACCGTTCACCACACAAAATGATGCCGTTGCAGGAAAGAGGCGCACAGGGAGCCTCTGATTTGAGTGAAGCTATATCTGCAAGTCCAAAAACGGTGATCTGCCTTCTCAACTACTCAACGACAAATGCTCTCTTTGAAACTCCAATAGTTTCGAAAGCAGTTGCCGGACGTAATATTATTCAGCTCGGCACATCATCCCCGCAGGAATCCGAGGACAGTAAAGCGCAATTCAATGAGTGGGGCGCCAGTTACCTTGATGGCACCATTATGTGTTGGCCCGGAAATATTGGAAAGCCATCGGGGCGGATCGCGGTCGCTGGGGATAGTACCGCATTTTCAAAATGCGATGTTGATCTCAATGTACTCGCTGGCGACATGCGCTATCTGGGTTCAAATGTGCGTTCTGCTGCGACCTTGGAACTTGCGTTTCTCTCGCGCCTTCTTGGTATTATCTTTGGGAGCATTCACGGCGCATTGGTATGCGAGGCTGAAGGAGTGCCTGTGTCAGAGTTCACCTCCATACTGCCGCCCGGGGACAGAGCAATTCCGCTGACCGAAACGATCCACGCAGGTTCATTCGACAAGATTTCAGGAGGTGGAGCATCAGTCGATGTCGCAGGCGAGGCGGTTACTGGATTGTACGATCACGCTATTTCTATGGGTATTAACAGCGAACTCCCGACGCTGATGCATGAGTGGGTTAGGCGAGCGCAGGACGCTGGTTTTGGAAGCCAGGAGACTGCGGCCGTTATCAAAATCCTCAGAAAGCGCTGAAGCGACAACAATACTGTAATCAAACACCTAAATTCAGAGAGAACAACTTATGCGAACGGAATTTTGCCGAACATTTGGCATTGACTACCCAGTGGTTTTGGCACCCATGGCCGGGGTTGTCTCCGACGCCTTGGTTGCTGCAGTCAGCAATGCTGGAGGGCTCGGTTTGGCGCCTCTTTGGCACATTGACGCAAACGAGCTTCGAAAATCGGTGCGCAACATAAAGAAACTCACTGACAAGCCATTCGGTGTGAACCTGAACATGGATTTCCCGAGCATTGAGCATCTCGACATATGCCTGGAGGAAGGCGTCGAGGTCATTTCTATTTTTTGGAAAGCGCCTGGGGATATGCTCGCCCACGCAAAGTCTGGAGGCGCCAAAGTCATTTACACCGCTGGTGATGCAGCTGATGCAAAGGCAGTAGCAGACCTTGGCGCTGATGCGATTTGTGCTCAGGGATGGGAAGCCGGAGGTCACGTCCGTGGAACCGTCGGGAGCATGGCGCTCATTCCAGCGATTGTTGATGCGGTTGGTCATGTGCCGGTCGTGGCAGCCGGTGGAATTGCAGACGGGCGTGGATTGGCGGCGGCGCTATCGCTCGGTGCTTCGGCAGTATGGGTGGGAACGAGATTTCTTGCAGCTTCTGAGGCGTATGTTCATACAGACTACTTGTCACACCTCTTAGACGCGTCTGAGAATGACACGGCCTATTTTGACAACTTATTCAACATCGACTGGCCCAATGCACCTCACAGGGTCTTGAAAAACAGCACAACCCAAATGTGGGAGAATGCAGGCCGCCCGAAAAGCGGCCAAAGACCCGGAGAAGGCGACGTTGTGGCATTCTCTAAAAAGAAAGGCGATGTTTTACGATATCAATCCAAGACGCCCAGTGCGGATTTAACGGGCGATGTTGAAGCCATCTCAATGTGGGCAGGCCAAGGCGTTTCAATGGTTAGGAAAGTTCAACCCGCTGGAGATATTGTGCGAGAAATCGTTATCGAGGCGAAGGAGGCATTGGAACGCAGTCTTCACCAATAAAGAAAAACGTTGCCCCTTATGGCGGACATTGACCGAATGTCCCGCGAATAGCGGAATCGCCCACAAATCGTGAGTTCGCTGACGTCGAAGTTTTACACCTGCGACGAATGTCCGAAAATCGGGCTGCGTCCGCAGCATCGAATTACCGTGGCCAACGGCAGGAATGGGCCGTCCGTTTCAAATAGAATTTGTGCTCAAGATGCTGGCGGGCACATAACTTCGATCAAGAAAGGGCCGTCACGTGATAGCCCCGCGGAAAGGGCATTTACAAAGCCATCGGTGTTTTCAATTCGTATTCCGGGAACCCCATGCCCTTTAGCGAGCGCAACCCAGTCAAGCGTTGGGTTTTCCACATCAAACATTGCCTCCGCATTCTTGCCAAAACTCTCAACACCGACATTTGCCAGCTCATCCCGAAGG
Source organism: Ruegeria atlantica (assembly GCF_947495585.1). Classification (GTDB taxonomy): domain Bacteria; phylum Pseudomonadota; class Alphaproteobacteria; order Rhodobacterales; family Rhodobacteraceae; genus Ruegeria; species Ruegeria atlantica_G. The sequence continues at coordinate 23,451 of NZ_CANLZK010000024.1, forward strand.
ATTTGATAGCCGCGGTTGGCAAATACAATCACCGTAACGTCCAGGCTTTCGCGTGCCATCGTCCACAAAGATTGCAACGTGTACATGGCGGATCCATCGCCTGTTAGAGCAATTACTTTTCTGTCTGGACATGCAATTGCTGCGCCAGTTGCGCACGGTAGGCAAAGCCCTATTGCCCCACCGGTTCCCCCAAGCAAGTCATGTGGTCGCGCCGTTGCAGTCGGAGGAATGACGTGAAACCCGGACGTCACGGATTCATTGCAAACGATAGCATTCTCGGGAATGAGGGCCGCTAACGCCTGGCCGACATTCGCTAGGGTGAGATCTCCGGTTGGGATTGGAGGCAGGTCGAGAGCGTATGTGTTCAGCTGTGTCTTGCTCGAAACACCAACCGTGTCTGCCAGTGATTGAAGAGTCCAGGCAATATCATCCGTCGGAGTGCAGAGGCTTGAGACCGTGCAACCGGCGGGCTCGGGTGTGCTCGGTTTCCCCGGGTATGCAAAGAAGGCAACGGGTTGGTCGGCGCCGATCAAAGTGATTGACGAGGTCTGTTCAAGCTGAGCGATCTTGGGTGCAATTGGATACACAAGTTGATCCAATTTGGCAGCCCCGGCCCCCTTCGAAATTCGAGGGATTAGAGTATCCGCCAACAGGCGGCATCCGGTTTTGACGGAAATTTTTCCAGCCAGTACACGAAGTGGACCAAAAAGCGCGGACCCACCTATCATCAAAGCCGCGTTTGCAGTCTTCAGACGCATGGCTGCGGCCTCGATGTCTTCCAAGGACGGACGATGAAGTGGTTGGGCCAGAATGCTATTCGTCACAGGGCCAGTCGCTGAATCCCAAGCAGTATCGGCGGGAAGAACAAGAGTGGCGATCTGGCCGTTTTGAGATCGGGCGGCCTGGATGGCTGCGGCCCCGTCTGATGCGACGCTTGTGGCCTGATCAGAAACTCGTGTCCAATGGCTTATGGCCTGACTTACGCCAATAATGTCGCCTCTGAGTGGGCTTTCATAGCGCAGGTGATGTGTTGCGTGATCTCCCACCACATTCACGATCCCGGATCCTGATTTTCGGGCGTTGTGTAGATTGGCAAATGCGTTGCCTAGCCCCGGTGCAAGATGCAGCAGAGTGCCGGCGACGTCCCGTTTCATGCGGTAGTAGCCATCAGCGGCGCCCGTCGTTCCACCTTCGAAAAGGCATAGAACACAGTTCATCTCGGGATGTCGATCGAGAGCCGCAACAAAGTGCATTTCAGACGTGCCTGGATTGGCGAAAACCGTATCCACACCGTTGTGAAGAAAGGTTTTGACTAACGATTCTGCGCCGTTCATTCGATCACCGCCAACTCTGATTTCAACGCACTTTATGGGAGGGACAATCCAAAAGTAACTGAAAAAGCTTGCGATGATGTGCAGGCCGTCAATCGTCATCGATGCCCTCGCGCCGTGAGACTTGCCATGTTGAACAACGCGAGGTCGCGGTGGTTTTCGGCCAGTTCAAGTCGAACTCGGATCGCCCAGACATGCTTAGGTTTTAGCGGCCGCTTCTGACCGACGATACGTCCCTTGTTCCAGGTTGGGCGAAGCGCGAATGGCAGGTAAGTTTGGGTTTCCATGACTGACCCTCCGATCCGCCATACCCTCCCACAACGACAACCCGACATTGACGAGAGACAATATCACAGGATGCTGCGTCGCCTCAGAGGTCTGCTGAGAGCTCGACGCAGTCATCCTTCGTTGCTTAAGCAGGACAATAAATTGCGCATTTGACAACAAGTATTTGCGGCCCACATGCTGAAACGTGAAAATCGAGGTGGAACGACCAAAGGTAATTTCATGTTTAGATCATCAACCCGAAGTGAAGCAGAAAGTTTGTTTAGCGGACTTGCTCTTGGATTTTCTGCCGACCCATTCATGCGTTGGCTGTATCCTGAACCTGCCGATTTCCTTACCCACTTCCCGCGAGTAATGGACTTCTTTGGAGGGCGTGCATTTGAACAGGGTAGCGCGTTTCGAAACGATGATTTTACTGCTGGCGCACTTTGGCTTCCGCCAAGCATTCACCCTGACGAAGAACGGCTTGTCGCCTGTTTTGAGCAGACGGTCTCATCAGAAAAGCATGATGCGTTGTTCGAAACATTCGGGCAGATGGAAGATTATCATCCCGATGAGGACTGCTGGCATTTAGCTTTTATTGCGGTCGATCCAATTCGCCAAGGAAAAGGGTTGGGGTCCGCGTTGCTTGAATGCTGCCTCAAACGTTGTGACGAAGATGGAAGACCGGCTTACTTAGAGTCGACAAACCCTACAAATCTATCACTGTATAAGCGCTATGGTTTCCAAGAGATGGGTCTAATCAAAACCGACCAAGCCCCACCCCTGTTTCCGATGTTTCGAGCCGCCCAATAGCGATAGATCAAACGGACGCACCGTCCCGCCTTCTGTGAGTTCGGCAGTTTCAGGATTTTTTTGTCCGTAGCGAATGGCTGGTTCGACGAGCCGCACCGCAGCATCGAATTTCTTCGGCGGACGGCGGCTTTGGGCCGACCCTGTAACGCGTTGTTCACCAATCGTAGCAAATGTTGCAGCTGATCTATTGGTGGCAGAGGGCTCAGTATGATCGAAGTTGCATCTAATGGAAATGACGACCTTAAACGTTTGCATAGAAGGGTTATGCTCCAAGATGCGAGCGAGAAACCCGAATGCTCAGCCGTTTGCGTCGAGGAGAATCTGTTTTGAACGAAACGCGCGCTCGATCAATATTTGGGCCTTTTGAGTCTGGGCAACCGAGATAGCCTGGTCAAAGGCGGCACTCGCTGAATCGGTATCTCCTTGTGCTGCTCTGATTTCTCCTTTGATACGCAGCAACTCAGCCTCTGCCCAGTGTTCTCCTGTGGTATCCTGTTCTCGCAAAGCGCGAACCACTGTTTGTAGGGCCGCGCTGGGATCACCGGCCCTGAGTAGGGCTTTCGCGTGTTCAGCCAAATAGAGCGTTACCCAAAGCCAGCATCCTTTTGCACGATACTCTTCCAAGGCCTTGTCCAATTGATGGACGGCGCCAGGCGCATCCGTCATGCAAGCCAGGACAGCGTCATGAATGGCAACAAAATTCTTCCACAACGCCATGTCGTGCTCGTTTGAGACCTGTCGCATTTCCTCATTGATCTCGGTTGCACTTTCCAAGTCGCCAATCCAGATCGATAAGGTGACAGCGTGCAGACCAGCGTAACAGATTGTGTTGGCGTGTTTGAGCTCGCGGGCTCGAGCAAGGGCCTTGACGCAGGTCTGTTGCGCCGTGTCTTCGTCGCCGCACATCCACTGCGCAAGGAGCATATAGCACCAGATCTGCACTCCTGGATCCTGGGCGAATTTCGTCGAAAAATCTATGATCTCGGCCGACCGATAGAGTTCATAAGCGACTTCGAGATCTTGAAGTGCTTCAGCAGAGCGGCCCTTGGCGATCAGGGTCGCAGCCCGCATCCGGCGCGAGATCAGCTTCGGGATCGGAGCGCGCTCGTTCGCCATGTCTTCTACAAGTCTCGAAACCAGACCGAACGCTTTATGCAGATCGTTGCCGATATAAGGCGCGATCCACGTCCCATAGTAGATTGCAACCTTGAGTTCTGGGTCCGTGGTTGCCTCTATCCTTTCCAGCGCCTGTGAGAATGCGTTGCTGGCTTCGGCTGAGGCGTAGCCATCCTTGGCGATATGTACCTGAGCAAGCTGCACCAGAAGCGCCAGTTCCCGTTCGCGCCATTCCGGTTTGTCCAGCAAGCCTGCAACCAGCGTCAAGGCATTGTGCAGATGATTTCCTGCTTCGACATAAGCCGGCCGGGCCTGAGCTTTTCTGGCAGCGTCGCCCCATAGCGTAATAGCCTTTTCCGCCAACCCAGCCTCAGTCGCATGATGTGCGATCAACTCCGAGGGCGCGTTCGGGTCGGCCTCAAACAGATCCGTGAGCCTGTGGTGGATTTCTAAACGTCGACGTCTCAGCAAGCTTTCATAGGCTACATCCCGAACCAGCGCATGCTTGAAGACATATGTCGCATCCGGAGGTATCCCCCGTCGAAACACGAGCTCGCTGCGTTCAAGCTGCCCCAGCGCATCGTCAAGCGCCAAATCATCGACCCGGGCGATTTTTGTCAACGACGCACGGTCGAAACTTCGCCCGATGCAGGCGGCCATCTGGGCGATTTCCTTCACGGGTTGAAGCCGGTCGATCCGGGCCATTAGGGAATCATGCAGGGTCGCTGGGATAGTCACCCGATCAATAGGACCGGCAAGTTGGAAGCTGTTTTCGGCTTCAATCAGGTCGCCGGATTCCAAAATGGTTTTTGTCAGTTCCTCGACAAACAGGGGAACGCCGTCGGTTCGGTGGATGATTTCTTTAGTCAGTTCGTCGGGAAGGGTTTTCCCACCTGATATCTTTGCGAGAACAGCCTCGATCTGCTCGGACCCCAATCGGTTTAGGGTAAGCTTGGATACGATTGGATGACCTCCGAACGCGTGCTGGAAAGTCGGTCTACCGGTAATCAAGATCATTACCCGCTCGGTAGCAATTCGATCCAGACACGCCTCGAGCATCGCGAGCGTCGAGGCATCGCACCAATGTGCGTCCTCTACGACAAGGAGAACTGGCTTTTCCCGTGAAAGCGCCTGCAATTCTGCCGAGGTTTCTTCCATGATCCGAACTCTGAGTTGTTGTGGTGTCAGATCGGGATTTTCGGCAGATGGACCAGTTTCAATCTGCAGGAGTTCAGCAATAATCTTTGGGTCAGCGGCCCGGAGTTGCTTGCGAAGCTTTGCAATTTTTTTGCTGGCAGTGTCAGTTTCCAGATGGCCCATGGCATGTGAAAGCTGCCGGATAACAGGAAAGAAACTTGAATCCGTGTGGTAGGGCGAGCAGTGATAGTTCATCCGGAAGTGATCCTGCGTCGAGACCGCATCAATGACGGCACGCGTCAGTCTGGACTTGCCGATGCCTGCCTCACCGATCAGAACAGCGACTTGGCCTTCCCCGGAAATTGCGCGATGCCAGCGCTCCATGATCAGTCCCAGTTCATGGTTGCGCCCGATCATCGGCAGAACAGGACTGATATCTTCGGTCTCGAACCGGCTTTCCAAGCTGCGCTCGGTTCCGATCCTCCACGCCGGTACTGGCGAGTCCAATCCCTTAATGTCGAAACAGCCTAACTCTTCTAACTCGAACGAGTCTTGGATCAATTGCTTCGTCGATTCTGGAACCAGAACCTGCCCCGGCTCAGCCAATGTCTGAAGACGCGCTGCAAGGTTTGGCGTGTCACCAACAACGGTTTCTTCCCTTGATGCTCCTTCCCCTATGAGGTCGCCGACGACGACCATGCCGGTCGCTACTCCGGCCCGAACAGATAGTGCCTGTTCATCAGGCGAACGCAATTCGGCGATCGCCCCGATAATTTCCAGCGCAGAGCGCGCAGCGCGTTTGGCGTCGTCTTCATGCGCCACCGGCCAACCAAAATAGCACAGTACACCGTCACCCATATATTTAGCGACATTCCCTTCATAGCGGGTGATGATACCGGCAACGGTATTTTGATAGCGCTTGATCACTTCGCTCATGTCTTCGGGATCCAACCGCGCTGACATTGCTGTTGATCCGGCAAGATCTACGAACAGCGTCGTCAAATGGCGACGCTCGGCTTCGCGCTTGATATCCGTTGTACTTGTCGCGTCAGACTGGGATTGATTAGGTTCAACTGCTTCAATAGCCGCTCGCAACCGCTTGCGCGAACCCAGTGAAAGGCCGATCTCACGCATGTCCTCATCCGTTAGGTCATAAAGAACATCAAGATCGATCTCATTCTCGACCAGAACCGCTTCCAGATTAAGGAGCTTCCTTCGTGTCAGCCATTCAATGAGATCGGACATAGGGTAATTGGTCTTCTAAGAGGGTTTGAGAATCGTAGTGTTCCCGATTAAGTCAGTTTGGGCAACGAGTATTCCTCAGACTGCGAATTTGCTCAAATCGCTACAGAATAACGCCATATTTGGCTTGTGGACATAAGAGTGGGGCGCCAACTAAGTTGGCTTGGGGTTTGGAGACGGGAAGGCTGGCTTGCGACTGAATAAAAATGAGTTCGAAAGAATGACCGAGGCTTATACTACGGCATGGAACTCGGGAAATCCCGAGGCGGTCGCCGATCACTATGCTCCTGACAAGGGTATCACGATCAACCGAGGGGAAAACCAATTTGGGCGCGACGCGATAATTGCCATGGCGGGTGGTTTCATGTCTTCTTTTCCCGATTTGAAACTTACAAGGGACTTTGTTCGTTTTGCCGGAGATCACGCCATCTTTGGTTGGACGCTTGAAGGGCATCATTCGGATACGGGTAACCTCGTCAAGGCCAGCGGCTGGGAAGAATGGGAACTGGACGAAAACTGTCGTATCACCAATTCACTAGGCTGGTTCGATGCCGTGGATTACGAACGACAGGTCGCTGGCCAAGTGTAATGATACACCTTGAATATTGACTCGTGCGAAGAAATTGCGCCGCTCCCAAGTCTGGCCACCGTCTTCTGTAGCAAAAACACTAGCCGCCGATATGCCAAAGCGGTGCGAAGATTGTGGGCCAAGTCAACATTGCAGGCGGGCAGTAGGGCATGCATGCCAACGATCAGTCGCATGGTTACGCTTTGAACAAATGCGATTGCCTGGTTTTGAGTGAAACTTGAATGGCTCTATTGTTCAGTCTATCTGTCATTTTCGGTGGTCTGACAGGTCCAGCTCGTCCCACATCCAGCTGAAATCATAGTCTGCAACAGGGGAGCCAGTCTGACGGGCGCTGCGGTTTTCAATTGTCTTCAGCCAGTCAATCACCTTTTTCTTGCCTGCGGTGCTGCGAACGGCCTGGCGTGGTGTCTTGCCATCCAGGGTCGGGATCGGCTGGTCAAGCGTGTCGCGGTAGTGTTGTTCGAGATGTTCGTGGGCAATCTGACGGGCAAGGGCAGGGGGGATGTCCTCTTCTTCTGCCACTCCGCCCTCCAGGCTGTCATCCGCCATCATTTGCTCGACGGTCTGGATTGATGTCAGCGGTGACTTCACCAGATCCTCCAGGAGGTCCCGGACCAGGGCTTCGCCGCGTTCGGCGCGCGCTGCAGAGTTTACAGAAAGCGTGAGTGTTTTGCCTTTCAGGTTCAGGGACCCAAGCACAGAGGTCCCTGACATCGACTTATCCAACACGAGGCCGGTGCCGTGCTTGTTGCCGGACGGGTTGTCGACGGCAAGCCAGGTCCAGTCATTTCGACCTGAGACCACGAGTTCTGCGGACTGGGACAGTCTTTGCGAGACCTGGCTTTGCGTCACCTTACTGGCGAGCGGGAAGCGCATCTCGTGAAAGAGAAGGTCGTCGCCATCGCTGTTGCTGATTTGTGGTGGTTCCGGGTCCCGCAAGTTCGGCAAATGTGCGAAGAGCCAGGCATTGGTGAAGAGGGGTGCAGAGCGGTGTAGCTGATGCTGTGTCAGTCTCAGCTCATCGTCGGGGTTCAATTTCAACACGGAGCGGAGCCCCTCTTCAAAAAACGCGACGGTTTCTGGCTCGAAGGGAAGCAGAGCCCCTGAGATCACGTTATGACCTCCCTGCGCGACAACCCGAGCCGCAATGCGGTCCCACCTCTGCAGCATCTGCGTTGCGCTGTGTTCCTGGACGGTGACCGGCTCGGCGTCCGAAAGCGCGTCGCGCAATACCATGGATCTGCCAGGGTCTATTTCGCTCACCTCATAAAGGCTGACCGGCGCGTCCCGCAATCCTTTGATATAGGCGCGGGTCTGCGCACTCTCCTTGGTTCCACTCCCTTTCAGATAAGCATCTGCAGCGTTTTCGGCGCCCGATCCGAATGTCCTGCCCAGCAAGTCTTCTAGGCCACCGCCCCACAGAACCATTGGCCAGTCATCGCCCAGCAGGTCGCCCAAATCCTCGAAATCGAGATCGAATGCCTCGAGCGCTGGCAGAAAATGCTCGTCCAACACGTCCGCGAGCCGCTCGTGCCAAATCTCGTCACCGGTGACAAACCCGATGAGCCCACCAAGATCGTTCCCCGTCGCCATTTTCACCTTCTCCCTGTTCGCCGGACAGGGGCGATCTAGCGCAGATTGCAACCGCGAGCCAGACCACAAGCGTGTGCAGAACTGCGTTACATTGATGGTCTCGTCGCGGCGAATGCTATTTCTTCGGTTCCCGCCCAAAAAGCTCTGCAAAAAGTTCTTCGGAGCGGCGAAGGCCTTCATCGGTCAGCACCACCGATATTGCCTTCCCAACCGGGTCCAGGATCAACCCGTTGCGGTGCAGGCGATCAAGCGCGTCCCAGTCAAAACCTTTCCACGCGCGGCGCTCGTCATGCAGCGTCAACCAGAGCAGCGCCAGGACTGCTTCATCCACCTTGTTCTCATCTATGTCCATAACTACAGCGGACGCGACAAGGGCCGGGCTCGTCAACCCTGATCCGGCGAACGGAGGGACTGCAAAGATCTTCAGCTCGCATATGGTGCGACCAGATTGATAAGGCCGGGTGAAACCCGTGCCGCCTCACACCACGGGTATGAATCGCTCCCAGAGAATAGATATCGCAATGTCATTGGACAGCTGGATTGTGCCAAGCAATACTGGGAGGCATGGAGCTGTCAGACACCACACCTGTCCACCTGATCCATGTGGACCCGGACGTCAACATGGCACGGTACTACGGAATAGAGCTGCAGCCGACGCTGTTTGGGGAAGTGTCCGTTCTTCGTACATGGGGACGTATTGGCACAAACGGGCAAGCCATGATGGTGACGTACGAAGACGAAGCCCAGGCTGCTGCGGCGCTCCATAACCTCGAAAAGCAAAAGCGCAGACGAGGCTACGTAACGGTCGGTGAGTGACTTCGGGCTGCAATCTGTTTCCGTAGCAAATCCCGAGCCTGTCGTCTCGTGACCGCGCTCTAGGTTTCAGCCGGCATGCCGGCTTCCACCCAGAACACCCCAGCATGATCTCCCTGACGCAGTAGCCCCTGAACCGTCTCTTGTGAGCCGGGGCAGGGGCTTTGGGTCATGGTTGCTCCATGCCGTTGTGATCTGCCCATTCGGGTGACGATCCCTTTTGCGCTCCCGCAGGATCGAAGATCCTTTCGCTTCTTTTGTGGGTCAGGCGGGATTTGGACAAGCCAAAGGCCGCCCGACGTCAGGGGGAAGGCGCGGCCTCCCCCCTCGGACAAGACAAATAGACAAGACCGTGTCCTCGCGCGTTGCGCTGCGGGCCGCACCACTCTTGTCGATTTGTCCTGTCTCGCCCCTCTCCGCGTTCGCCACGGGGCAGGTTTTAGAGACGACGCCCTTTCAGGGCTCGGCTCAAAACCAGCACCAAAAGGGATCAGCCCCGGAGGTCGCACCACAAAAGGAGAGACGGTTTTGAACAGTGAAGCAACAACAGACATCGAAAATGACGCAACTCTGCAGGCGGCAGAGATCGCGGCGCAGAATGACCTGTTTCGAAAAGCCCTGATAGACGCAAATGCGGCGATTGAGATGCACTCCAAAGGCATTCAGGGGCAGGTGTTTGTCACGCCCGGTGTGTCAGACGAAGGGGTGGAGTTCCAAACCGCCGCTTTGGCTGCAGTGGCGTCGGATGACCAGTTTGACGAAGGCAATGACCCTTATGGCGATCATACATTCGGGACGGTGACAATCGGCGGCCAGAAGCTGTTCTGGAAGATCGATCTTTATGACGCGGATTACAAATACGGGTCGGACCGCCCGTTTGATCCCGCAGCGACGCGCCGTGTGCTGACCATCATGTGCCCCAGCGAATACTGAGACCAGCCCTGTCCCAACGGGGCAGGGACTGCATGCGCAACCCGCGCAGGAAAGGCCCCTCTCGGGACATGCAAGCATGCCCTGCCGGGCAGTGGGTGAGTTCATGCCAGCAAACACCGGAAAGGGGGTGATCACAATAAATCAGGAAACCCTGCAGCAACGACGGCGCGAAGCCATTGAGCTGGTCAAGAAGGGAGGTCTCTCCGCCAAGATCGGCCTCGCCTTCTTGAAACAACACGCAGCCGCGTAAGCGGCCCCGCTCTACCCCGGAAGGGGTAGGGCACCCTTAACACGAAGCAAAACACTCAAACAAGGATTTGCCCCATGAGCAAAGTCGAAACATTCACCGCACCGGAAACCATCGAAACCGTTGCATTGTCCGATCTCTACCTGTCCGATCTGAACCCGCGTCAGGAGGTTGGTGAGGACGGTATCGCTCTGCTGGCTGACAGTCTGGTCATGTGCGGTCTGATCCAGAACCTCAGTGGTCTGCGGGATACAGATGGCAAAGTCGCCATCGTTGCCGGTGGTCGCCGCCTGCGGGCTTTGAACATCGCCGTGACCGAGCGGGCCGATCTGGCACAGGTTCCCGTGAAGGTCACTGACAAGGCTCTGTTGCAAACTTTTGAGCATGGCGAGCTAATTCAGCGATCGCATCGGTGTTAACCGGCTAGTTCGGCGAATT
>NZ_CANLZK010000025.1:0-27570 GCF_947495585.1 Ruegeria atlantica
ACAGGCATCTCCCAACCAGCAAAATCAACCAACTTACCTCCCAACTCAACATGCAAAGAATGCAATGGGGTGCGTTTGGGTGCGTCAGACATGGCAGAGACCTTTCCTAAGACCTTGGCAACATTGCCGCATGGATTGCAACGTTATCTCTGTATTGTCGCCAATTAACACCAAGGTTCCTAGGACTGTGCAGCGAGTCAACAGGCTTCGACTGCTGGCGGTCTTTTGGTCCCCCGAGGGCGGCGTTGCAAAGGCATGTATACGGCCGCATGCAGCGGCTTTGTATCCTATAGGAAACTTTTTTCCGTTAGGCAACATCGCATGCGACGTGCCATGGGCAAATTTCTGCGGCGAACAAAAGACAGCCGAGCCATCAAACTGGTTTTTAGCCGCTTTCTGCCAAAGGGCTCTGGCACCGACCCTGAACCTGCCCTAAGACTTCGCGCAAGAGGGGACGCAATGGCACATATCACACTGGTGCGTCACGGGCAGGCCAACACCACCGCACGTGACGAAGTAAATTATGACAAGCTCAGCGATCTGGGCCATCAGCAGGCACGTTGGCTAGGTGCGCATCTGCAAAACACACAGGCGTTCTACCCACGTGTCTTTTGCGGAACCCTGTCGCGACACGTGGAAACCGCGGCCAGTATGGGGCTGCCTGAGCCCAACCGCGATCCGCGCCTCAATGAGATTGAATACTTCAACATTGCCAAACTGTATGAAGAGCAGCATGGCGTTTCGATTCCAACGGACCGTGAAGGGTTCGTCGAACATTTGCCGCGAACTTTTGCCGCTTGGGCAAGAGGTGAGATCGAAGAGACCCCGGAAACCTTTGAGGAATTCGAAAGCCGTGTCTCGGACGCTTTGCGCGATATCGGAACCGAGGGCGGGCCAGCGATTGTCGTGACATCGGGCGGGTTGATTTCGATGGTGGTTCGGCAGGCGATGGGACTGGACATACAGGCGATGGCGCGGGTGGCGCTTGCCATCATGAACACCTCATTGCATCGTCTGCACCCGATCGGTGCGCAGTTGAGCCCGGTACTGTTCAACGCAGTCCCGCATCTGGAATCGCCAGACAGGCAGTTTGCCCAAACGCATCTGTAACCCAAGCCCGGAGGCACTCTGATGCAGCTTTATTATGCACCCCGCACCATTTCGATCGCCGTTGCCATCGCCTTGGAGGAGGCCGGTCTGGACTATGAAGCGGTACGTCTGGACTTCGCCGAAGGCGACCAGACCAAACCGGCTTACAAACAGATCAATCCAAAAGGCCGTGTGCCTGCATTGGCGGTTGATGGCGGCATCCTGACTGAAACCGGGGCGTTGCTGGAATATGTCGCTACGGTTGCGCCTGACGCAAATCTTGTCCCCGCCGATCCTGTCATGGCGGCCCGTATGCGCGAAGTGATGTATTATCTGGCCTCGACCATGCATGTAAACCACGCACACAAGCTGCGCGGGGCCCGTTGGGCCGACAAGAAAGCCAGCTGGAAAGACATGACCGCCAAGGTCGCCCAGACCATGACCACGTCCTGTGAGTACATCGTATCAAACGGATTGCGCGGGCCCTTTGTGTTGGGCGATACGGTCTCGCTGGCGGACGCCTATCTGTACGTGGTGTGCAGCTGGCTGGAAGGCGACGGCGTGGACGTGTCGGCCTTTCCCAAAATCCTCGCTTTCCGCGAGGCGATGGAGGCACGCGCCTCGGTTCAGGCGGTGCGCGCCGCCGGGATGATTTGAGTGAAGGACGACGCATGACACATCTCTGGGTCCGGGCAGAGCAACGCCCGAATGAAGAACGGGTTGGATTGACCCCAGAAGGCGCGGCGTCCCTGATTGCGGCAGGCATCCGGGTAACCGTCGAGGAAAGCCATGTCCGCGCTATTCCGATAGACGGCTACAAAAACGCAGGCTGCGAGATTGCGCCCGAGAATTCCTGGCCCGATGCCCCCCTTGATGCCATCGTCTTTGGTTTGAAGGAATTGCCAGAGGACGGCACCCCCCTGCCCCATCGCCACATCATGTTCGGCCACGCCTATAAGGGTCAGCATTCTGGCCGCGCCCTACTGCAGCGGTTCAAGGCCGGGGGCGGAACGCTTTATGATCTGGAATACCTTGTGGACGAGAACGGCCGTCGCGTCGCGGCCTTCGGGTATTGGGCTGGTTATGCTGGCGCAGCTGTCACCCTGAAAGCATGGGCGGCGCAGCAACGGAATGAGGAATGTCCGCCCGTTGGTGTGTATTCGGGCAAGGACGCGCTGAATGCTGAATTACTGGCCGAGTTGAACGCCACCGGCGCCAATCGTCCCCGCGCCATCGTGATCGGCGCGCTGGGTCGCGTGGGTGCAGGCGCCGCCGACCTGTGCGAGGCCATGGGCGTCAGTGTCACCAAATGGGACATGGCTGAAACCGCCAGCGGCGGGCCTTTCCCCGAAATTCTGGAACATGACCTGTTTCTGAACTGCATTTTTGCCCGCCCGGGCACCCCGATCTTTGTTCCGCGAGAGTCGCTGACCAGCCAGCGTAACCTGACCGCCATTGGTGATGTCGCCTGCGACCCGGACAGCGATTACAACCCGGTACCCGTTTACGACCGCGCCACCACGTGGGACGCCCCCGCCTTGCGCGTCGCGTCGGATCCGGTGATGGATGTCATGGCAATCGACAATCTGCCCTCGATGCTGCCAGTCGAAAGCTCGGAAGACTATGCCGCGCAATTGCTGACAACTCTGCTGACGTTGAAAGAGATCGAAAGCGGTGTTTGGTGTCGGGCACAGGACGAGTTTCGCAAACATGTCTGAGCCGGTGCGCACATGGAACACTTGATCGGCGGTGCAGCAGCGGTTCTTGGCACGATCTGCTGGCTACCCCAGACCCTGAAAACGTGGCGCAGTCGCGAAACCAAGGACCTGTCTCTGCCTGCAAATCTACTGATCCTGACAACACTGACGTTGTGGTTAGCCTACGGATTGATGATCGCTGCATGGCCTCTGATCTTGGGCAATGTAATATCGATCCTTCTTGTCGGTGCGATCGTGATCGCGAAACTGAAATTCGGCTGAACAGCCATAGAGGAGCTTAAGCATGACCATCCATTGGTGTGGCACCGGCCTGTCGGCCATCCCCGGCCTGCGTCGCCTGATTGAAGGCGGGCACAAGGTCACCGTCTGGAACAGGACCATTGAAAAGGCCAAGGCCGAAATCGGAGACCTGACCGACGACATTCGTGCCTTTGACATCGACGCACTGGGCGCAGTGCTGGAAAAAGGTGACGTGATCGTCTCAATGCTGCCGGGCGATTGGCACGTGCCGCTGGCGGAATTGGCCATCTCGAAGGAGGCCAATTTTGTCTCATCCTCTTACATTGCGCCCGAGATGCGGGCGTTGGATGACAAGGCCCGCGAGGCCGGTGTGGCGCTGGTGAACGAGGTCGGGCTTGATCCGGGCATTGACCACCTGATGGCACACGCTCTGATCGCCGATTATCGCGCCTCGGACGCGTTTGATGCGAACAACCACCTGAGCTTTATCTCGTATTGCGGCGGCATTCCGAAGAACCCCAACCCGTTCCGCTACAAGTTCAGCTGGTCGCCTTTGGGTGTGCTCAAGGCCCTGCGTTCGCCGTCGAAATCGATCCGCGATTATGCGCCGCTGGACGTAGCCCGCCCGTGGGACGCGATCAGCAGCTATATCGCTCCGCTGCCCGCACCTGAAAGCTTCGAGGTCTATCCTAACCGCGACTCTCTGCCTTTCATGGAAGAATATCAGTTCGAGGATCACTGGACCGTCAAGGAATTCGTCCGCGGCACCTTGCGCCTGAATGGCTGGGCCGATGCGTGGTCGGATGTGTTCAGCGAGATTGAAACCCTGTCCGGACCCGAAGGCGACGCGCGTCTGAAGGAAATGTCGGACCAGTTCTGGGACGAAAACGCCTATGACGAGGGCGAACCAGACCGCGTGGTTCTGTGCGTAGGACTGAACGCCGAGAAAGACGGAACACCCGTCTGGCACAAAACCTATGTCATGGACGCCTGGGGCGACGCGCGCGGCACAGCAATGGCGCGACTGGTGTCTATCCCGGTCTCGCTGGCAGTCGAAGCGGTCCTGAATCGTGCGATCTCCGTCGGTGTACATGCGGCCCCCAGCGACCCAAAACTGGTGCAGGCTTGGATGGCCGAGATCGACAAGCTGGCGCAGCATTTGCAGGTCGTCGATCACACCGCCTAAATTCACATACAAAAGCCACTCCGACATACAGGAGTGGCTTTTATCTTCGTCTCTGTCGCCGGTATCAAACCCGGCTATCGCCACAGCTTCAGATGAACCGTTGGATCGTATCGTCAAGATCGCTGCGGTTTATGCCCAGCTCTGACAATTCCTGATCGGAAAAGCTGTTCAAGTACTGTGCGGCCCGCACGATATCGGCGCTAACCGCACGTAGTTGCATGGCGCGGTCGAACAATTGCAGGGCACTGGTCGTGGGCGGCAATTGCTTGCTTGGCGGGATGACATCAAACATTGGTACTACCTCATAACTGGTTACGCGGGTGCTAACTCCGGCACTTGATTACTGCCGATACGGTGCGCCGTGATAAACGCTTTGATAGGCGCGTTGCTTGATTTCAGCCCGAGGGACGCCGATGTCGCTCAGTTGGCAATCGTTCAACGCCTCCAGGTCGTGGACTGTTTTGGCGAAAATCCTGCGGCGGAAATGCTCGGTTCGGGCCTCTGCATAATCCGCAAACAGCGTGGAAAAAACGTTGCCGTTCGGGGTCATTGTCTGTGTCGCTTCCATGGTCTTCTCCTCCTGAATTTGGATTGCGGTTGTTGTCACAATTCAAATAAAGGAACCGGTTCTTAAGGATTGGACACCGAAGCATTAAGCTCTGTTAACAAAGCTTGCCTGGAATGATCTTTGCCGAAGGTATTTAGCTTGGAGGGTTTTGGCCCAAGATGATCAAAGGGCTGTTGGGTGCGGAATACACAGTATTCAGGCATCTCTTGGTAATTTCGCGCGGCATGGCGCAAAGGACGGGCCGCTACCATCGCAGCGGCCCGTGGAAATTTTAGACTTCGTCCGGGTTCGGAACGATCAGCGTCGGGATTTTCGACCTACGCAAGACACGTTTTGCCACCGTCCCAAGGAAGGTGTGCGAAAAGCCGTGGTCATGTGCGCCAAGCACGATCAGATCGCACCCCATCTCGACCGAGCGCCGCAGGATCACCTCGGCCGGGTGCCCGTCGGTGACCTCGATCGAGGACACCTGTTCACGGATCTTCGCGTCATCGCCTTCGAACTGTGCCCAGAACTTGGCTTGCCGTTCGGCCAGCACCTTGCGCACCATTTCATGGCGACGCTGGGCCGCGGTTTTGCGCGTCTCTTCGTTCAGGATGAACATGTCCATCGTGATCTTCGCGTCGTCCGATAGGGGTTCGTTCACATGCAGGACATGAATTTCTGCCCCTGTCGCCATCGCAATGCTGGCCGCATTGCGCATGGCGTGACCCGAGTTTTCCGACAGATCGGTGGCGAACAGGATATTTGTCACCATTTGTTTCATAGCATCATCCTTTCAGGTCAGTAGCCCAACAGCCTTGGCAGCCATAGCGACAGCTCAGGGAAGAACGCAATGATAAATATCGCGATCGTGTTAGCCGCTGCAAAGGGCAATGCACGGATCGAGATCTGCTCGATCGTTATGTTCGAAATACCCGATGCAATGAACAGGTTTTCGCCCAGCGGCGGCGTCTGGAAGCCGATACCCAGCGTACAGACCATCACCACACCGAAGTGGATCGGGTCGATACCGACCGAATAGGCCACAGGCAGCATCACCGGAACCAGGATCAGGATGGTGGCCAGTGTCTCCATGAACATGCCGACGAACAGCAGGAAGAAGATGATCAGTGCCCAGATCACATAAAGGTTGTCGGTAAAGCTGAGCATCGAGTCCGCGATGATCGCCGGGATCTGGTTTTCCACCAGAAGGCGGCCAAACACGGTCGCGGTGAACAGGATCAGCAGAACACGGCCCGTCAGCCACGTGGTGGCTTCAAGCGACTGGAACAGCGACTGCCATGTCAGTTCACGGTAGATGACCACGCCAACGAACAGAGTGTAGAAGATCGCGACGATTGCAGCCTCGGTCGGGGTGAAGAAGCCGGTATAGATACCACCTAGGATCACCAGCGGCGCCATCAGCGACCAGAACCCGCGATACATCTCGCAGGCCACGTGACGCAGCGACCAACCTTCGGCCACACCTTTGTACCCACGCTTTTTCGACATGAAGTAGTTCAGGATCAGCAAGCTGGTGGCAATCAGGAAGGCCGGAACAAAGCCCGCGATGAACAGTTTCGAGATCGAAACCGACTGGAAGGTGCCGAACTTTTCAACTGCTTCCAGCGGAGGCGCCATACCGAGCGCGGCAATGCCGAAGATCACCATCGGGATGGAGGGAGGAATAATAATCCCGAGGCCGCCAGAAGAAGCGGTAATAGCAGAGGCATAGCCGCGCTCATAGCCGCGGTCGATCATTGCTGGGATCATCAGCATCCCCACGGCCGCGGTTGTTGCCGGGCCCGAGCCCGAAATGGCGCCAAAGAACAGACAGGCCATAACCGTTGCAGCCGAAATACCGCCGGTGAATGGACCAGCCAGACTTTCAGCAACATTGATTAGGCGTTTTGAGATACCGGCGGCCTCCATAAGAGCCCCCGCCAGAATAAATGCAGGCAGAGCCATCAGTGGGAACGCACCCACCGAGGTAAATGCAATCTGCACGAACTTGATTGGGTTTTCGCCCAGGTAAAGGAACGAGAACAGCGATGCCACACCCAGCGCAACCGTGATCGGTGCACCGATGAGCAGCAGTAAAAGAAACGATCCAAATAGGATTGTGACGATTTCGGATTCCATGGTTTTTCCTCCCTGCCTCAGTCGCGCTTAGCTGCTTCGGTGGCAGCTTTGATTTCATCAAGGTCGATCTGGTCAGGATCATGGATGTCTTCACCTTTGATCAGGCGGCGATAGTTCACCTGAATGATGCGCACGGTCATCAGCGCAAAGGCGAGAGGCAGAACCATGTAGACATACTTCATCTCGATACCCAGGGTCTGGGACTTCCAGAACTTGTTCATCTTGTTGAAGACAAAGTCCGTCGCCAGATACAGGAAGTAGACGTTGAAAAAGAGCCAGAAGAGATCAGCAAAAGCCTCGATATACTTGATGTAGCGTTCGGGCAGGAACTTGAACTGGAAGGTCACCCGGTTATGCGCGCCTTTCAATGCCGCATAGCTGGCGCCAAAGTAGACAAACCAGACGAACATGTAGACTGACAGTTCTTCGATCCAGCTATACGAAAAGCCAAAGACTTCCCGCGCGATGATCTGTACAAACAGCAGACAGACGAAGCCGGATAACAGGATCCGGCAGATGATACTTTCGATATTGTCCAGAAATTTCCAGAACATTGCGGAATTCCCTCCTCCCTGAGATGAAAAGAGCGCCGAAGCGCTCTTTTCCTTTTCGCTCTTTGGCGATTATTGCTGGACGGGCTCGCGGCCGATGGCCTCGAGGACCGTGTTCAGTTTCTCGACGCCGCCGATGGACTCATAGAACTGAGGCCATACTGCACCGGTTGCCAGTTCGATGAACTCGGCCTCATCGTTCTCAGGATCGATGATTGCCATGCCTTTTTCGGTCAGCTCTTCTTTGATCGCAGCTTCAGAGTCGCGCAGGAACTGAGCGGAAATCTGAGTTGCTTCCTGACCGGCTTCCAGGATGATCTTCTGGTCTTCTTCGCTCAGACCCTGGAAAACAGATTCCGAAACGATCAGCGGTTCGATCGAGAAGATGTAACGCAGGTTGGTCACGTGGTTCTGGACCTCGTAGAACTTCATTGCGTTGATCGTCAGGTAAGGGTTGTCCTGACCGTCGACAACTTTGGTTTGCAGACCGGTGAAGGTCTCGGACCATGCCATCGGAGTCGGGCTGATACCCCAGGACTTGTAGGTTTCAATCATGATTTCGTTCTTGGGAACGCGGATGATCAGGTCCTGCAGGTCAGCAACCGAGCTGACAGGCTTTTTCGAGTTGGTCAGACGGCGGAAACCTGTGTAGGTCCAGCCGATGATGCGCACACCTGCGTCACGAATGGTGTTTTCCACCAGTTCCTGACCGATCGGGCCTTGGGTCAGCTTTTCAGCATCTTCCAGCGACAGGATCACATAAGGCAGAGTGAATACACCAACCGAAGGCGAGAACGGCGTGATGTTGTTGATCGCCAGCAGCGACATGTCCAGCGTGCCGATTGCGGCCTCGTTGACGGTGTCCTGCTCGGAACCCAGCTGACCGTTCAGGAACAGTGTAGCTGTGTGTGCACCACCCGATTTTTCTTCGAGTGCCTTAACGAAAGCCAAGCCAAGGGCTTCTTGTGCGCTGCCTGCACTATCGCCAACAGCAATCTTGAAGTTCTTCGCGTCGGCTGCGCCCGCTACCATCAGGGCTGCGACCGAAACGGCAGCAGTCATGGTGCCAAGCTTTTTGATGAATGACATAGATGTCCTCCCAGTTTTATCATGTTTCGAGGTGCGCGCTGACCTGGGGAGAGATGGCCAGTCCGATTCTACCTCGGCTTTTTCAGAGTAGCTTGTGAAATGTGTTTCTATGTTGCCATTCTTTGCGCGATAGGTTTCACATATATCGAACTTTACGAATTGGGTAGAAAATGGTTGCCTCACGCATCGGCGACAGCGACATCCGATTGCTGCGCGTTTTCAAGACGGTTGTGGAAAGTGGTGGTCTGTCCGCAGCCGAAGTTGAGCTGAATATCGGCAAATCCACCATTTCAAAGCATGTTACTGATTTGGAACTGCGATTGGGCTTAAAACTGTGCACGCGCGGTCCTGCGGGTTTCGCCCTGACAGAAGACGGCGCAAAAGTGCTGCAAGCAGCAGATCACTTGCTTGTGTCCGTGTCGCAATTTCGGAACGAGGTCAGCGAGATCAAGGAACAGTTGGGGGGAACGATCCGCATTTCGCTATTTGATCAATGTGCGTCAAACCCGGATTCCCGGCTTGCCCGCGCCATTCATCGGTTCAACGAAGCCGCCCCCTCGGTCCAGATCGAATTGTCCCTTGAGCCGCCAAACGTGATCGAGACCATGGTCATCAGTGGCCAGCTCGACATCGGAATTATTGCGCTGCATCGCCCTTCGACGAGTCTTAACTATGCTCCGTTATATGGCGAGAACATGTTCCTGTATTGCGGCCGAGAACACCCCCTGTTCGAAATACCAGACCGGGAACTCAGGACCAGTGACCTGCTCAGGTACAACTATGTTGGGCTCAGCGTGAACTCTCCGAACCTGATCGTCGGTCAGCAACTGGGTTTCAAACGGTCAGCAAAAGTTCAAAGCGAGCAGGCGCTGGCCATACTAATCCTGTCAGGGCGATACATAGGTTATTTGCCTGATCATCTTGCGCAGGATTTTGTGGACCAGGAAAAGATGCGGATGGTGTTGCCGGACGAAACACAATATCGAACCCGGTTTGCAGCAGTGACCAGAAAGCAACCTGAACCGACGCGGGTGACAAACCTGTTTCTGGAAGTTTTGCAGAGCGAACATTCGAAACTCTGACAACTGCTCGGTTGGCACAACAGAAGTCGACTGCGGCCGAGACGTAGTTCATCACATCCTGTCAACGGCCAAACGCGGTATCGGGTTCACGTTTTTGACGTTGCCAAAAACTTGTGACTTCCCGCCACATCACTAGCGTTCATCTTCTTCTCACTTACATGCGCCTCACCAATATGAGGCGGACAAATGACAGACGACGATCCCCAACCCGTAGGGTATTATAACGCGCATGACATATGGACCCTGGACCCAACGCCTGCGGACCAGTTGGTCTATGATGCCTTTGCATCGGGTGTTGTCGATCTTCTGCAGGTGTTGGATGACAACAAGACGATGATGTCACGGGACGTTTACGCAAGACTGTTCGCCTCGCTGTTGGATCTTTCCCGAACTTTGGGAGAATACGAAGATGGATGGAAGCCGGACTAGGGGACGATTTCCAAGAACCCAGTGTGCCAAAGCACAGTATGAGGCGGCGGCTCAAACACCGCCTCGTGCCTGAATACTAGTTAGCTTGCGGTTGCGTTCCCAAGCGCGTTCAAAAGAGTGTTCAGATTGTGCTGGAACATCGCGAGATAGCTGGTGGCCGGACTACCGCGTTCCGACAAGGCGTCTGAGAACAGCCGCCCACCAATCACGATGCCGGTTTCATCCGAGATTTGCTGAATCAAAGTGGGGCTGGTGATGTTTTCAACAAACAGCGCCGCAGCACCATCCGCCTTCAGTTGATCAATCAGAATAGCAAGATCCTTGGCTGATGGCTCTGCCTCGGTGTCGATGCCAACCGGCGCAAGGAAAGTCAGGCCGTAGGCGTCTGCCAGATAACCAAATGCGTCATGTGCAGTCACAACCGTGCGGCGATTGGCAGGCAGGCCTGCCAGCTTTGTCTTGGTTTCTGCATCCAGCGCCTCAAGCTGCGCAATATAGGCCGCAGCATTGGCAGCAATTTCTTCGGCGTGCTCGGGCATCGCCTCTGTCATCACATCGGCGACATTGGTCACGTAAATCATACCATTCGACAGCGAGTTCCAGGCGTGGGGGTCGATTTTGCCCTCGACTTTGACAGGCGTGATACCGTCGGTGGCAACGTGCACGGTTGCGTCAGTGCCCGATTCAGCGATCAGGGTATCGGACCATGTCTCAAAGCCCAGTC
Organism: Ruegeria atlantica; assembly: GCF_947495585.1. Classification (GTDB taxonomy): domain Bacteria; phylum Pseudomonadota; class Alphaproteobacteria; order Rhodobacterales; family Rhodobacteraceae; genus Ruegeria; species Ruegeria atlantica_G. Next base: position 10,801 of record NZ_CANLZK010000025.1, read on the forward strand.
CGTTGACAAAGATGATATCCGCCTGGGCAACGGCCTTCGCGTCTGCAACCGAAGGCTGATACACATGCGCATCCGCGTCCGGGCCCACGATTGTCGTAACCGTGGCCAGATCGCCGACGACCTCTTCGACCATGTCGCCGAGGATCGAAAAGCTGGCGACGATCTTGACGTTGTCTTCTGCCGCAACGGTCGGCAAGGCCGCCAAAGCAAACGACACAGAGGCGATGCCGGCATAGAGTGACTTCACAAGAGTCATTGTGCTCTCTCTTCTTGTTGAATTTGGGCAATGGGGATGTCTTTGGAAACAGAGGGTTTGCGAATCCGTCTGCCAAAACCAAGGGGGCCGAAAATGGCCGAGAACAGAAAGAACCCACCGGCAACCAAAACGATCGCTGGGCCGGACGGCGTGTCCGGGAACAGATAGGACAGGGTCAGGCCGATCCAGCAACTGGACAAGGCAAACAGAAAACCCAGGACCAGTTGCCCGGTGATCGTACTGGCCCAATAGCGCGCGGCGGTCGCAGGCAGGATCATCAGGCCAACGGCCATCAACGTGCCCAGCGTTTTGAATGCCGCCAGCAGGTTCAGAACCAACAACAGCATAAAACCCTGATCAACCAGCCACGGCCGGCGCGTCTGAGTTTCGAAGAAAACCGGATCACAGGTGCTGACAATCAGCGGACGAAGCAGAACGGCGAATGCCAGCAATGTTACTGTCGCCACCCCGCCGACAAGGACCATCGACGCGTCGTCGATCCCAAGGATTGATCCAAACAGGAAGCTTTTTAGTGGAACTGCGGACCCTGCTGCAGACAGGATAAAGATACCCACCGCCAATGCGATAAGATACAGCGAGGCAAGACTGGCATCGCTGCGCAGGATCGTCCGGCGTGCCAGAAAGGCGGTCAAAATGGCGACGCCAACACCCGCGATAAGCCCTCCGACCAGCAGTGACATGACCGACAGGCCCGCTGTGACAAAGCCGATGACGATGCCTGGGGTAATCGCGTGGGCCATGGCCTCACCAGCCAGCGATAGGCGACGCAGAACAAGAAACGCCCCTACCGGTGCGACCGAAGCCGACAAGACCGTGGTTGCCACAAAAGCGCGACGCATGAAGGCAAAGCTCCACATTTCTGCGATCAGGTCATACATTGGCGTGCTCCGCTGTTGAATGGGTGCCACGGAACATCCAAGACGCCTGACTTTCCGAGAGGTATCCTTGTGCAACCAGCCGGTCTGGTGTCAGAACGTCATTCACCGGTCCGTGGGTCGCCTCTTGCCCGCCCAAAAGCAGCGCGTGGCTGCAATAGTCCAGCACCGAGGAAAGATCGTGCACCACCAAAACCACCGCGCGCCCCTCATCGCGCCATCGGCGGATAATCGACAACAGATGTGCTTCGGTACTTTGGTCGACTGCGGCAAACGGTTCATCCAGCAGGATCAGCGGCGCGTCCTGCATGATAACCCGCGCGAACAGCGCGCGCTGCAGTTGCCCACCCGACAGCATATGCAGAGGCCGGTCAGCGATATCCAGTACCCCGGCCTCATCCAGCGCGGCGGCCATCCGGTCACGCGCGGCGGCGTCCAGCCCGGTACGATAACCAAACCCGCGCCAGGCCCCCATCGCGGCTAGATCCCTCACACGGATGGGAAATCGACGGTCGAACTCGGTCATCTGTGCCAGATACCCAATGTCACGAGGGCGCCCTTGCGGCCAAATCAAACTGCCCGAAAGAGGATCCATCAAGCCCAGCAGCATCTTTACAAATGTGCTCTTGCCCGACCCGTTCGCACCAAGAACGGCAAGGGTCGTTCCGGCCGCGATATCCATGGAGAGGCGGTGAAACAATATCAGGTCGCGGTAGCCCAACGTCAGATCGCGGATTTGTAAAACGGCCGACATCAAATCACCGCGTAAATCGCGAGCCACAAGATCGCCGACAGCGCCAGAGCCCCCGCGACCAGCACCGGAACGCTGAATTCTGTCAGACACTTACCCCTTTGGGTGTCAGCTTTTTGCAATGACAACGGCAACGCCTCCTGTGTTTGGACAGGGGCAAAGCGAGCGCAAAGTCGTGCACGGTACGGACCGCTTGAAACATTGTCATCTCCCTCTGGGACACCCCGCCCAGGTTCATAAATTTCGGATGGCAGGTCTCCTGACTTGCGGGTCAAAGCTATCCCGATCCTTCCCAGGCTATTGCCCAGTGGACGATCTCGGGTCGCTCGCCGCCTACAGTTGCGGGGGCAGTCACGGAGTTGGCCTTTTTACAGAACCGCACCGTATTCCCTTTTATCCCTGACCGCAAAATACAGTCGGGAACCATCGCGAGGACAAAATACGAATTGATTTGATTCGACAAGAGCGCAAACCTGTGCGGGATGGCTATTCGTTACAGCCACCGGTCGACTATGGAGGTCGCGGTAGACATGAGGCAACGGTGGATACTACACGGGCCCCGCTTCTTGTAGCTTCAGACGCACGCCAACGGTCTTTTTGACTATTTTTATACTGCCCGGACTTTTTTGTTTGCGCTTAGGATTTGTGTCTTCGACGTTGCAGGTTATTCGCCTGACGGGGTGCAGGCGTTAAGCAATTGATCCGTGGGATCATTTGCAGTCTGGCTGTGGTGTTTTTGGTTATCTGACGCTGGTTGCGGGAGGGCGCAACCGCCGTTGTCGAACGCAGTTAAAATGCATGATTAAAGCGTATTCCTTCTGAAAGCAGACGTTCCTATCAAAACACTTGTATGACCGCATTGAGCCCAGAGCGGACATTTGATACCACTCCGAGCTATTTACAGACTTTCCGGTAGAAGTGTCAGTCAGCGGCAAAACAGTAGAAATAGCCGTTTCCACCGGTGCCTCGAAGCGCATCAGGAGAACAACCGCGACTACCGTGAGCTGCGTTCCATGATGTGTTTCCCCCGCCGTGACGATCGTGATGTCCGACGGTTGCCGAGCCCTCTCCATTGGATGTCCAATTCGAGCACGTCTTGTCTCCCTCCTGCCAAGGGAAATAGGCGGTTCCATCGGCCTGTGTGCCGGTCAGAATGTCGTGTTCGTTGGGGCTATCGCCGCGGCCCTTAATTTTGTTTCCATTCTCGTCAATCGCAGTCCGGTAGTAGATGTTTGGCAAGATGTGCAGTTGGTCCAGGTCCGAAGCTATCAATTCGCCATTTGCGTTGTACCAAGGACCTTGCCCGATGCGACTTCTGGCGGAAATTCCGCGTTTTCCTTCTTCCTGTGTTGACAAATACGCGCGCCATTGACGTTCATCAGCACCGGCAGCCACCGCGAGGCTTTGGCAATGGGCGTCAGCGCCTTCGAGGCCGCCGAGGTTTCCTCCATCACCCAATCCAACTGATGTAACAAAAAAGCCCATCGGATGAGAGACATTCGTTCCTTGTGCAAAAGATTCGGCGGCCAGAAGGCTTGCCGCAACGGAAACAAACAGTGAAAATGAACGATACATTTATTATTACTCCTTGTTGCAACCACGTCGTCAAACAAGCTCAGTTTGATCCGCTCAGCGTAGTTGTTGAGAAAGGATTAGACTGAAGACGCTGCCCAGTTTGCAAGCGTTTTGTCCAAGGGGCTTTGCCGATCAAGCTCGCCCTGCTTGCAAAATCTCGTACGGTTGCGCCGTTTCGCAAGGCTGTCATTCAGGCAGAGAATAGCGAATGACCGCTCTGTGCCACAGTGTCTGACGCCGCGATGTCTTCGCATGACTGCGTTTAGGAATCTGTTCCGATCAGCTCCCCCCTTTGAAGGATGACTTTTCTACTAATTTGCAGGCACCCACGCAGGCAACGGAACACCACCAGTATAGTGGTTCTTAGAGGGGTTTTCCCGGAAAAGAACGTATAGATCGGTAGGATCTGAATAAAGCTCCTTTTGCAGCAGCACCGCAATGGCATCGACTAAAGCCTTCTTGCTGCCTGCGTCGCGACCTGGGCGTAGGTCAACTGTAACCAGTGGGAGGCCATCGCCCAAAATGCCGAAGACTTCGTGCACACCGACGTAGTCGTATTTGACTTCCTTGGGGAAAGCGTGTCCAAAACGGCTTGTTTCACGCCTTTACGAATTCTCTTCTTTGACTCTTGGGGGGTGCCTTCTGGCACTTCTATGCGGATAACAGGCATGAATTTTCCCTTATGTTACAGCAATGCGATAGCCTGTACGCGGGAAATGTACGCAGACCGTTCCCACCTCATCGGTTGTGCGTACAATCGAAATGGTTTCAGCATCTGCGTAGCGCACTTTGCCTTCGACGGGTTGCTCGCCGCCTTTAACATCAGGAGTGACCGTTACCAAAGTATCGATTTGAAGGCCCTGCGAATCGTGAGGAGCTACACCAATTTCCGACACGGGCTCGGCGTTTTTTGCTTGCTCGATTGCGTGCTCCGCGCGCATAGCCTTTGAAGTCCCATGCCCAATTCCGCGCACATTTTCTTCCCACCGTATCAGGTCAGGAAATTCGGATAGCAGATCAGGGCCACCGGTCCACCGCCCACGAATGAACCAAATGATATGGTACATTTGCGCGTCAATGGCCGCGGGATCAGAGCCGAGCAAGAACGTACGCTCGTCGCTCAACTGAGCATCCATCCAAGATAGGGGTGCGCGCATCTGAGCGACAAGATGTGGTAGCTGCTCGTTGGCGCGTTTAAGCCCTGCAGCCCAGTCTTGGCCAATATACAAGCGTCCGCGGTCCTCTGCAAAATCACTTGGCAGGTTATCACCCGCAGATCCAAGAACGATTTTCACGGCCAGCGAGAAAAGATCGCCATCGGTGTAGCGACTCAAGCACCACATCAAACCAGCCTCAGATGTCGGCATCAGTGTCGGCGTTGGGTGACGACGTTCAACCTCGCGAAGGATACATTGGCTGTCGCAATAAATGTCCGCCCCAATTTGCATGACCGGGGTACGTCGGTAGCCGCCCGTCAGCGCTGTCAGCATGGGCTTCGGCGGCAGGCGCGGGATCTCGACATCGCGCCAGGACAGCTGCTTGATACCGAAGGCAACGCGCACTTTCTCAGCTACGGGTGATTGCGGATAGTTGTGGAAGACTATCTCTGTAGCTGGATAGATCATGCATTTTGTCTCTCTTCTGTTTTTCAAGTTGCTTCAGGACGCTATCGGAACTCGAAAGATCACGAAACCCAGGCGATCTCCAATTTTCTGGAAATGCAGGTTAGAAGGCGTGACTGTGGCAGAAATTGACTTCGAAGTGGCGGATAACTTTGCATAGCCTACCGACTAAAAGCTTCGGTAGTGCAGTCATTGTTATATAGTGCACCGAATGGTTGCCCCGAGCCCACTGCAGACGTCCAATCGTGCTTCGGATACTGCATCGCAGCGAACGGCATCCAAGATTCCAAAGAAGACTTGGAAACAACAATTGGTACATCGTTTTGTGTGCAATTCGTCAACTGGAACCTTGGAAATTACTCCGAAAGAATTCAATATCGAACAGTTCCAATGCACTTTGTTGTGAGTCACGCAGACACAAGTTCGGAAGATTACCAATGAGTCCAGTTGAACGACGAAGAGCGGTCGCCCGCGTTTTAAGACCTTTCAATGTAGGCCATGAACTAATCAGGATCGGAGATTTCGGCGACGGTGGTTATCTCGTGCCCGACGATCTGTCAAATATAGGGGCGTGCTTTTCCCCTGGCGTGTCCAAACAAGCGAGTTTTGAGATGGACCTCGCGAAGCGAGGCATCAAGTCCTTTATGGCAGACGCATCAGTCGACGGACCGGCTGAGAACGTCCCGGGTGCCGTTTTTCGCAAACAACATCTAGGCCCACGTACGGAAGGTGGTTTCATCTCTTTAAAAGACTGGGTCGATGACTGCGCTTCTGACGAAAGCGAATTGATTCTGCAGATGGATATCGAAGCTGCTGAATATCCCGTGTTTTCGTTGCTTCCTACGGAGTGCCTTGCCCGTTTCCGGATCATCGTAATCGAATTGCACCGCATACCTTCAATATTGATGAAACCAAAATTCTTTGAGCGCGCGAAACCGCTACTGGAAGCAATCGGAGCTTCGTTTACCAGCGTGCACATCCACACAAACAATGTATCTGGGCAAGTAGAGATTGAGGGTACGGCATTTCCGCGAGTTGTTGAAGCGACATTCATCCGAAATGATCGGGTGAAATATCGACTTCCAACACATGCACTGCCTCACAAGCTAGATGCGCGACACAATCCTGCAAGCCCGGATATTCCAATTCCAAAAGAATGGCTTAAAATCTAGCGCGGGCAAGCGATCCTACAAGTATTGTAACGGCAGCTTCGTCCGCAAAGCGGACGTTGGCGCTTTGCAACGTTGGGTCTGCTATCCGTCCAAAAGCCGACATCTGACCAAATCAATCAGCTGACCGCGTTGAGTCCAGGGGTTATGATTCAGCCGTTTTACTTAGCAAGGTCACCAACGATGCCAACGGCGTCGACGACAGTCGAAAGATCATCAGAAACTTCCAAAATTTCATCGTTGACGCGTATGTAACGATTTCCTTTTCCTGGAGGTTTCAATTTCCAGTTGGAAAGGTCGCCGATGTCCGAGTAATCCAAGTCGGCGGGAAGTTTGGCTCCTCTTGTATAGCGCTTTATTTGCCCTGGCGGCACAGCTTTCTGACCCTTATCCGGCTTGCCATCCAACTGAACTTTCTTGTCTTTTGACTTCCCGCCTTTTTCTTTGGCGGAAGCCACATCGATGACGCCAACCATCAAGGTCAGGGCCAGCATCCAAACGAGTACAGAATAGATCTTCACGCGGTGTTCCTTCAATTTCACTGAACTCATACTGTTGTTGCATTTGTTACATTTTCTTTGGAGACTTCATTTAATGAACCAACGAACAATCATGCCCTAGCCTGTGTTCACGTCGGTCTGAATTTGAAGGCCTCTGGAGCAGTCTGGTCATGAATTGTGTTTTTAGCGGTCAGACTTTGTGGCAATTGAAGCGAATGCCCGCTTTAAGACCAGTAGTTGTTGCAACATCTTTAAGCAAAGAACCTGGCATCTCGGTCGAAGCTAAATTGTTTCACATGAGGATCGATGCGTAGCTAGCGGCAGAAGCCTTATGAAGGCTATAGGCAAGCAAAACTGCAAGAACGCATATTGGTCCCGCTATTTCCAAAAACGCTTTGAAAGATGATTGGGAGCTATTCCCAAGGGAGAAATACTGGGAGAGACTACTTTCTGCAGGCAATAGCTTCCATTCACCTAGTCTTAACATATTCAACTCGCTAAAAAACAACGGTTGAAAACTATCATTCATGGTCTCAGACCCGTAGAGTTTTCGCAATTTTCAGAGATTTTGCTCCAAATTCGACAAAATAGGTCTACAGTCACAACGGAAAAACGCACATTGTAGACGAACCCAAGGTCAATTGGTTGTTAAACGGCCTATGGTAAATTCTTCATCTAAGTTCGACGATTTCGTAAATTGCCTACTCCCTCTGGTCGCGTTGTTTCTTGATTGTTATGAGGACAGTTTCGCAATCAATGCAGAAACGAGCTCGGCCTCCGAGTGCTTAAGCGGATCGACGATGCCGTCAGCGAGCCCAAGCATCAGTACAAGTCCCAAGGTGGCAGAGTGAATCGCAAATGCCGTCTGGCGAGCTTTTTCGGGTGGCTCGTCGAGTCTTGCTGCTAAGGCGTCATACAATTTCGATGTGGTAACGTGGATTTTCTCGAGAACATCGCTGTTTCGTACCTCTTGCATTCCTGCCTTCAGCGTTTGGGGGGCGAGGTACATCATCCTGTAGCGGTCAAGGTTGGATGTATGGAACCGCGTGATTGACCGAACGAACGCGTCAATGGCCTCATTTGAAGTTTTTACAGATAGCAGGCTTGTTTCGGCCTCATTGGTTTCTTCGCCCAACCAATCGAGAAACATGGCGGCAAGCAAATCGCTTTTTGTGGGGAACCAGTAAAGTACCGATTGCTTAGTAATGCCAAGTGCGCGCGCAATCGTGTCGAAAGAGACTGCGCCAAAACCACCGTCTGCCAGTAGTTTTTGCGCCGCATCAATGATTTTCCCGTCGGTTTTAAGATCGGTCATAAGTTACCCCTTGCCTGCCTACCGTTGGTAGTTTATCTATTCTGCCAACGGTAGGCAAGCAGAATGGAGCTTGGAAACATGGATTTGTTGAACTTAGAGAACCCAGTGTTCGTAACGTACGCGATTGCAGCCTCCCTGATGGTAGTGAAAGTTATGGGGCAGGGTTGGATGACGGTACACCGCATGCTGAAAGTAGGTGGTGGATGGGCGAGTCCTGAAGACCTCAGGACGGGCCTCATAAACAAAAACCCTGATCCATCTCAGCTAAATGCTAACGACTACGTCGACCGTTCTCGGCGAATTCATCGGAACGACCTAGAGAACATTCCAGCGTTCTGGATCGCTGGATTGCTCTTTGTGTTGGCTGATCCGGCGCTGCTGTCGGCACAGCTGCTACTCTACGGGTTCGTCGCCGTGCGTTTCGCACACTTTTTGGCCTATGCGACCAAGCAATCCCATGAAATTCGAGCGACCTTTTATACCCTAGGCTCGTTAATTGTAATCTACATGGCGTTGCACATGATTTGGGTAACAATAATCTGACGGGAAATTTTAACGGCAACTAAGTCCGCATATCGGTCATTTGGCGAAAAACGCTCAAAGTCTGCTGTGCGGACAATCCCGCCATTCATCTCGCTTAGACGAATGGCAGGACTGGCGCGGATACCGATCTGATAACTGATCGACGCTAAGCTTCGAGCATGACAACAATTGTGTCGGCATGGACACCATCGTGTTTCATCGCCGCCTGGTCGACTGGTCCGTTGTTGATCTCGAAAAACTTATCCAGATCTGGGATGTTGGCGGACAGGCCGACCTTATTGGGCTCTGGCGGATGGACGAAAGTCACCATGTCGAAGGCAAGCTCCTTGAAGATTTCATCTCGCTTGGGGGATGAAAGCCAGTGTTCGACATCGTCCTCATCATGCATTGCAATAACTCTGGGCATTGGTCTTCTCCTTGTTGAAAGATCTCAGGTGCGAGCGGGACGGGTCTGTGCCCCCGGTGTGCCTGTCTCAAAAAGAACCGCGAACCTTGAGCGTTGGCCCCATAGGATCAGGACTCCGCAAACGATCAGGACAAACGCGAGCGGGAGTCCTCCGGGATTGAGGGTGGCATGAAAAAGAACGATAACGGCCATTGTCGGTGCCAGCAGGGCCAACCCCAGTGCCGGGGCCCGGTTGGACAGAAGAAGAAGCGCACCTGCCAGTTCGACACCTTTTATCAATGGCCAGAGAAATCCAGCCTCCTTGAGCGCCGCTTCAAGCGCAAGCCCGGCGGAAGAGGTCGGAGGATGTATCAGGTGTGCGCCAGTGAAAATGAACGCAAATCCGTCCAACGCCCCCATCAGAAATATGCCGCCAAGTAACAGACGCGGCGCAGGATCGATCAGAAACGTCCGGAGGTTCGGAAGGGAGAACGGCATCGTGAATTTCCTTCAGGTTGTGATTGCATTTCAGTGCGTTTTCTTCTGAGTATGAGGGTAAGTAGCGTCACTCCAGCAAATAGTTTTCAGTCCAGATGAATGAAATTCAGATCAAGAACCTCGACCTGAACCTGCTCCTCGTCTTCCGGGTCCTGATGGAAGAGGGCAGCGTGAACCGGGCCGCCGAACAGCTCGGTCGAACACCTTCGGCCGTGAGTCACGCGCTTGGGCGATTGCGCGAACAACTGGATGACCCATTGCTGGTGCGCGCCGGCGGCATTATGAAACCAAGCCCGCGGGCCGAGGCCCTGTATCGCGAGATCCGACCGATCCTGTCCCGGATCGAACGCGTGGTGCAGGTGCCCGCCCCCTTCGAACCCATGACCTGCTCCCGGACCTTTCGCATGGCAGGACCGGCGCTGAATTGCATCGCCTCTGGAGTTGTCTCGCGCATGCAGGCAGAAGCACCGGATGCGGCATTGGCATGGCAACCCTATTCCAAAGAAACCATGGATCAGATCATCAAGGGTGAAGTGGATATCGCATTTGGAAACGCCAACTTTCCCCTGCCTGAAGGTCTGAAGGCAAAAGTTCTGAAACCGATGAAACGTTACGTTCTGGCCCGGCGGGGCCACCCGGCGACAAATAACTGGAGCTTGGACAGCTGGATGCAATGGCCGCATGCCGTTGTGCGCATTCCGGCCGCCATCCACGGTACGGTCGAAGAGCATCTTGCCCATCTTGGTCTGAAGCGCCGCATTGGATTTCACGCGGCCGGCTGGTGCGGAATCGCATCGGCGCTGAACGATACAAACATGTTGGGAAACTTCGTTGCGTTAGTCTTGCTGGAGGGCCGCGCTGGCGACGACCTGCAAGTCCTGGAACCGCCCGAACCGATGCCCGATCTTGTCTTTCGTGTCATCTGGAATGCGGAGCTGGACGCGGACCCGGCCCTTGTCTGGATGCGCGGTATTGTTTTGACCACATTTGAAGACCTCGTGGATGAAGCCCAAAAACTCGTGTCAAATCGCGATATCATCGTACCGCGAACCTTCGGTTGATGTTTCAAGCAACCCCAGACACTCTCCAATCTCGGAAGCAGTCATTCGTCGTCGGCGCAACATTGAGCACTTTGGGCTCACAGCGGTCATCCGTAGTTTTTGATCAAGCTTGTAACCTGCCCGGATGGAATCGACGTCTACTTTGCGGACAAAGCTGCCGCAGGCCTGTCAGGCAGAGATCATGACTTCGCCCTCAATTTCCATTGCGAAACCGAGCGGTAGTCCAGACACACCGATAGCAGAACGCGCATGGCGACCGATGTCTGGGCCGAACACCTCAATGATCAAATCGCTAAAGCCATTTACCACAACAATTTGATCCGAGTATCCGGGCGCAGATGTCACCATACCAAAGACGCGGACCCATCCAACAATTCTTGATAGCTCGCCTATTTCCTCTTTCAGGTTAGCCAGTACCGTTAGTGCCACTTCGCGGGCCTCAACATACGCTTGATCCGTAGTAATTTCGGCTCCGACAACTCCAAAGGGCCGGCCAGACCACCATCCATTGCGTTTTTTGGGTGACCTGAGAAAAGTGCTCGGTCACCTCTGACATTAACAAATTCGAAGGGTATGTGCAGGCCATCCGGTAGCTTGGTAGGCGCAGGCAATTTCAAGCCCAATTCTTCAAGCCTGCTTTCTGGCGTCGACATAGAAATCCCTCCAACTAATGCATGATCTGCAAGCTAGGCGGAAAGAATACCAATGTCATCTTCGGGCTCTAAGCAGTCGCTCGGTGGTCTGCAAACGAATGGCTGCTTTTTGTGAGAAGCGACTGTTACTAAGACTTTGAAAAATCCGCCATAGTACTTTCGATCTCACGGCAACTTAAATTCCTAAAAAGTAAGCAAAAAGTAAACAAAACAATAGGTTGATACAACTTAACGCGTCAGATAAACTGAAAGAACTATCAACCCACCAGCCGCGATGGCTGGGCCGCCAATATTGGGATTGGACAGGACGGCACTTCGTCCTCGACGCACTCGATGGCAATGATCCTGATCTCGTTTGAGGTCAGTGTTTTGTCGTCTGGAGTGCGCTCCGAAGCCAGAACATCGCGATCATTGTCTCGAGCGGTTCCTTTATAAGGAACGTATCGATGACGTGTTCGTCTTCTGCTCCCAAGGGCAACCCGCCCAATTTCGCTATTCCTGAACCCCTGATCAACCTTGTGCGGCTGTTGGCCCGCGAGGCTGCGCGCTCGGATTTCGCAACCAGTTGCAACGGTGAAGATCCAGAGGTGGATCATGGTTGATCTGCCGATCACAGAGGATGCCGCCTATCTCAGCGTGCGCGATGTCGCTGCGCTGTTCCGTATCAGCACCAAGACCGTTCGTCGCTGGATCAAATCCGGCGAGTTGCCTGCGACTCGGTTGGGCCGCGATTGGCGCATTGCGCGCAGCGACCTGCACGCCCTTGCCCAGCAACGCGGCAATCAGGCAGCAGCCCATGTTCTCTAAGGCTTTCACAAAACTCGGCTTTTCTGGCGTTCGGGAAAACGGGGTCATGGATTTTGGATATAAATTCACGCCCTTGGTTTCCCGAATGTCCGCAAGAGGGCCGCCATGGGTCTGCATGCCCCTAAGTGTCCCCTTTTGTCCCCAATCTCAAAACCCAAGAGGTTTGTCATGACCCATCACCAAGATATCCAACCGCCAACAACGCTGGCCGAGGTTCTTAACGTTCTGAAGTCCAATCCAGACCCCGACAAGAAACGTCAACAGTCCAAGCTGTCCGCGATCTCGCGCGTTAGTACATACATGAGCCGTCCGCCGTCGGACATTCCGACAGACATCCCGCAACTGCGCAAACTGCTGGCATCGTTGCATCCCGCCGCCTGCGGGGTGAAGCCCAACACCCTCAGCACCACCAAAAGCGATCTGGCCAGTGCCTTGCGTGCGGTTGGGGTGTTGCAGGATTTTGAAGCTAAACCTGAACTGACCCCGGAGTGGGACACGTTTCTGACGACTGTGCAGTCCACCCATCAGGTTTGGGGCTTGTTGCGGTTTGCACGCTATTGCAGTGCCCGGTCGATCTCGCCCAAGGACATTGGTGGCGAAGTGGTTCAGGCGTTTCAGACGGTCCTCGACGCTGTGCTGCTGAAGAACGAACCAGCCAAGTACATTCAGTCCATGATCGATACATGGAACCACGTGATTGACAAACACGGTCTCGATCTTCCCCGGCTGGACCGCTTGTCGTCGGACCGCTATGTGGCCCGCCCGCTGACGGACTACCCGGAAAGCCTGCAGGCAGAGATCAAAGCCTATATCGACCGCTTGGCGCAACGTGATTTGTTCAGCGAAGACGGTCCTGACAAACCGCTGCGCGAGACCAGTCTGCGCAACACCGAAGCCCATCTGCGGCAGATGCTGGACGCGCTGGTAACTTCCGGGCAGCGCCCGGAAAAATTCACCAGCCTGTCTGTGGTGGTTACGGCGAGCAATCTCAAAACAGCCTTCCGGACGATCATAGACCGCCGTGGGACCAATGGCCTGCCGTCCGGGCTTAGTAATGTTGCAGCAACCTGCATCGCCATTGCACGGCATCACGTGAACGCGCCAGAAGACGTCATCAAGGCACTCAAAGACATTCACAAACGGGTCGCCGTAAACCCGCGCGGCATGAGCCCCAAGAACACTGAGCGCCTTGCGCCGTTCAATGATTGGGAGAACGTGGCCCTGTTGTTGAGCCTGCCGGATACGCTGATGGCACGGGCGGAAGACAGTCCGACCCGGCGCGACAGCGCACTGGCGGCGATGCATGCAGCAGCGCTTACGATCCTCCTGAGCTGTCCCATGCGCGTAAAAAACCTCGCGAACCTTGATTTGGACAAACATTTGATCCGGGTCCGCTCGGGGACGCACACCTATTATTCCATCCGTATCGAAGGGATCGAGGTCAAAAATAGGGAGCCGATTGAGGTCAAACTGAATGCCCGCAGTTCTAAGATTTTGCACCGCTACATCATGCAGTTCCGACCGCAGGTGTCGCAGGTTGGTGGCCGTGCCCTGTTCCCCCGCAGCAGTGACGGAAAGCCCCGATCGCCCGCAAACTTTGGCGGTGATCTGACCCGTCGCATCTTTCGTGAGACCGGGTTGAAGGTTCACCCACATCTGTTCCGCCACATCGCGGCCAAGCTCTATCTCGAAGAACGCCCCGGCGACTTCGAGACCGTCCGCCGCCTGCTCAAGCACAAGCGGCTCCAAACGACGATGGATTTCTACGCATCGCTCAGCAACCAATGGGCACACGACCACTATGATGAGGTGGTTCTTTCGAAGTTCCGGGGGACGTCCGATGACTAACCCCATTCCTCTTGTTCTTCTTTATCAAAATTGGCCGCAGGCGGATAAAACCGCCTGGGAGGCCCTATTCGCGGAAGGTGACATCTTTGACGGTACAGGCCCCTGTGCGAGCTGGTCCGAAGGCAGCCGCAAAAAACGGTGCCAGAGTTACGGCTATTGGCTGTCGTGGATTATGCGTCATCAGCCTGCCCTTTTGGATCACTCCCCGACGGATCGCATTACCAACGATGCCGTGCGGGGATATCTGGAAGAAGCGAAAGCGCGCGTAGGCTTCATGACCCGCAAAAACATGATCTGTGATCTCTATGTGCTTGCAAAGGCCATGGGCCCGTCAGGAGATTGGGACTGGTTGAACAAACTGTCCAACCGTCTGGTACATCTGGCGGACCGCAAAAGCCTGCCGAAGCCAGTCGCCATCTCAGCGGCAGACATTCTTAACAAAAGTCTGCAGCGGCTCGAAGATGTGGAGAATGATCCGTCTCTCACTGACATCAAGCGTGCAATCCATTTTCGCGCAGGCCTGATGATCGCCTTTCTGATCTCGCGGCCCGTGCGCCGTCGCACTTTGCTGGTGCTGACAACGAACCAGCATCTGCGCAAAAAAGCCGAAGGGTTTGAGGTTCATCTTTCGGCGGAAGACACCAAAGACAAAAAAGCGCGGTGGTTTCCTCTACCCAAGGTTCTGGTACAGCCAGTGGAGTCTTATTTGGACATCCATCGCCCGATCCTGCTCGGACCTAAGACATCCAATGCGCTGTGGATCAGCCAATATGGAAGCCCCATTACCCCCCATGGCCTGTCTCGTGAGCTGCCGAAAGTGGCAAAACGCATGCTGGGCGTCGAGTTGCGCACCCACAAGTTTAGGCACATTGCGGCGACCAGCATCGCAGAGACAGACCCGGAACATGTTAACATCATCCGGGATATCCTCGGACATGCCACGCTGGACATGTCTCAGAAGCACTACAATCGTGCCACCGGGTTGTCAGCCTGTGACAACTACCAATCTCTCCTGCAGGCAAAGATGATGACCTTGGGTCGCAAACGGTAAGCTATTGAGCCCAAAGGCCGCTCGTCGGTTCGGTCAAATACCTATAACCGAGGCATTTTTCATTGCAACAAGTTGCAATCGAAAGTGGAAGACATCGCCCAATCCGTGCCTATTATGGGATGGGCCAACCAGTTCATCAGACCGAAAGGCCCAACACATGCGTGCCGCCATCTACGCCCGCTACTCCACTGATCTTCAAAGTGACGCCTCCATTGAGGGCCAGCATCGGCTCTGCCTCCGTCTGATCAATGTTAACGGCTGGCAAGAGGCCGAGACCTATTCCGACCGGGGTCTAAGCGGGGCGTCACATCTCCGCCCCGGCTACCAGCGACTGTTGGAGGACGCGCGTGTCAACCAGTTCGATGTTGTTGTGGCCGAAGGTCTCGACCGGATCAGCCGGGATCAGGAACATATTGCCGCCTTCTTCAAGCAGATGCGATTTCAAGGCATCCCGATTGTCACCGTCGCTGAAGGGGAGATTTCCGAACTGCATATCGGCCTCAAGGGGACCATGAGCAGCCTTTTCCTGAAGGACCTGGCTCAAAAGACCCATCGCGGACTAGAGGGACGTGTGCGCAAAGGCAAGTCGGCAGGCGGTGTCACCTACGGCTATGATGTCGTGCGAGACATTGGCGCAGATGGGTCCATCAGCACAGGGGACCGCCGTGTCAATGGGGATCAGTCCGAGATCGTACAGCGTATCTTTCGCGACTATAGCCATGGGATGAGCCCACGTGCCATCGCCACCAATCTGAACGAAGAGGGCATTCCCGGACCTCGTGGTACATGGGGTGCCTCGACGATCTACGGCAACCACCAGCGTGGCACCGGCATCCTGAACAACGAACTCTATATCGGGCGACTGGTTTGGAACCGGCAGCGTTTCGTTAAAGACCCGGACAGCGGTAAACGGCAAGCTCGCCCAAACCCGCCGGAAGACTGGGTGATTGAAGACGTGTCCGAGTTACGGATCGTGTCCGATGACCTTTGGAACGCGGTGAAGGCACGGCAGGAAAAGACGCGCAACGCCGCGATCAGCGATGGCATCAAGAAGCTGGGCCGCACCAAGCGTGCACGGCATCTGTTTTCCGGCATGCTGACCTGCGGGTGTTGCGGCGGCGGCATCACCCAAGTCGGAAAGCAGTATTACGGGTGCTCTGCTCATAAGAACAAAGGTACTTGTGACAACCGGTTGACGATAAAACGCACAGACTTGGAGGACCGCGTTCTCTCCGGCCTAAAAGAGCAATTACTGCACCCCGATCTGATCGCGGAATTCACTAAAGCCTATCAAGAGGAATACAACCGTCTTGCCGGTTCCATTCAACAGGAACGGAGTAACACGACACGTGATCTGGCGCGGATCGAGCGTAAGATCGCACATCTCATAGACGCGATCAGCGACGGCATGTTCCACACCAGCATGAAGGAAAAGCTGACAGCGTTAGAAGCACGCAAATCCAAACTCCAAGACACCATCAATTCGGCGTCAGATGAACCGCCAGTTTTGCTGCATCCCGGATTGTCCGATGTGTATCGGGAACAAGTCGCCAATTTGACCACAGCGCTGCACGATCCCTCTTCGCAGGCTGAAGCGACATCCATCATTCGCGGGCTGCTGTCTGAGATCAGGCTGATCCCGGATTATGGGACGTATACGATTGAACTTGTTGGGGAACTGGCGGGATTGCTCGCGTTGGGAACTCCCCAAAACGAACAAAGCCGCCCTGAGGCGGCTCGTCTGACACTGCGTTCGACTGTAATGGTTGCGGGAGTAGGATTTGAACCTACGACCTTCAGGTTATGAGCCTGACGAGCTACCGGGCTGCTCCATCCCGCG
>NZ_CANLZK010000026.1:0-22988 GCF_947495585.1 Ruegeria atlantica
GGAATGCCGCTACTCGAGCCGCTCGAAATCATGGCATCAGCATTCCCTGGTGGCCCGGAAGTTAATGTGACAACACCCGGCAAGACATTGGATTTCATGTGTTTACAAAGCCGAATCAAATCGGCGGCGACGAAGTTCTTTGCCCGGATGCCGGAGGTCAACGGATCTCCGCGGAAGATCGTCATCGACAAGAGTCGCGCCAATACAGATGGGATCAAGGCTGTTAACGAGATACTGAAAGGATTAGTCTCCCTGGTCCCAATTGAGGTGGAGAGGCGGAGGTGTCTCAATAACATCGTGGAACCAGATCACCGTTTCATCAAACGGCGAACGCGCCCGATGCTCGGATTCAAATCATTCGTTTCTTCAATTTTCACTTTGTATGGTATCGAAGTCAACAACATGATCCGCTAGGCGTAGTTCTAGCCTAGTATCTGCCCTTTCAAGCAATTCGCGGAACTGGCCGCATAATCGGAAAGCGCGACGTAATCTCCTCGGCTAGTAAGAAACTTTGCGACAGACTCGACAAGATGAACAAACCGTTCTCTCACTAGGAAGCCTGATCGCCCACTTCTTTGCAGTAACTATGAGCCAAAATGACTTTATCAGAAAATCGCCATGCTTCGACCCATTGGCGCTGGCGTCAGATAATGTGACGACACCCCAAGCAATGCTGTGAGTATCGAATTGAGATTGTCTGTTGCATTTTAGCAATGGGCGAGCCGTACGTCCAATAGGGCGAGCTTTAAATAGATAATCTCCTTAATCTTGTGTTTATTCTATTCTGAAGTGAGTTGGGGAAATTTGAATTGTAGGTTGCCGTTCTGCGCGAACGCAGCTTGCCCCCATGCGTTGTGACTAAGTCGTGTATGGGGTGCAAGGGTGTCTAAAAAATCAAGATTGTTATTGGCAGTCTCATTTCATGTTTTAATTTCAACGTCTCTATTCGCAGCTCCTACGGCAGACTCAAAAGTTGGCGACACGGTGGCCAACCCGGTGACAGGTATGGACACCACTGTCAGCGCACTGATTGTCGACCCAGCCTCGACGCCCACAGCCGGAACAACAGCATTTGTAGAGACAGCAGATGGCTACGTTTTCTTAGTCAAAGATGTCGGGGCCACAATCTACAATTCCGACAATCCTCCGCTCGCCTTTGAAATTGTCTCCATTTCAGGAACAACGGCTCAGATTAGCAATTCAGGGGCAACCGGAACGGCTGGCTTGTCCACTCAGTTGACCCTTTCGCAATACAATAGCAACTTTAATAGCTCTGGCACCCCGGGCGCAGTGACGCCGCCTGAAGACGTTTCAGGACCAAACGGCGTGAACCAAGTTGTCTATGGTCAGGATGGCAGCAATGGTCGGGACGGCGCGTTGGTTGTACCGCCCAGCTCTGGCGGCAATGGCTCAACTGGACCGACACAGACAAAGACCCTCAGTAGCGATGTCAACGCCACAAGCAACATGGGGTGGCAGGTCGGTAGCGTCGGTGGTGATGGTGGCAACGGCGGTGACTCATACCTGAGCTTCTGGGACGGGCGCGACGGCGGCGATGGCGGCAAGGGCGGCAGCGTCAATGCAACGCAGTCCAGTAGTAGCACGATCCAAACCTCGGGCAACGACAATGACGGCATTTTCGCATTCAGCCGAAGCGGCAAGGCTGGGAATGGCGGCAGCGGTTTCGCCGCCCCAGGCGGCGGCACTGGCGGGCATTCGGCAGATGGAGGTAACGTAACCGTCACGCAGAGAGGTGTGATTTCAACGTCCGGAGACTCAGCCGATGCTATCTACGCGCTGAGCGTTTCGAATAATGGTGGCAATGGCGGCTCGCAGTGGGGATTGGTGGGAGCCTCTGGCGACGGCGGGTTTGGCGGCAGCGGTGGAGCTGTAACCGTCAACACGACATCGACCGGCAGCATTTTGACAACCGGCGATTATGCGAACGGGATTTACGCCCAGTCGATTGGCGGGTCCGGCGGGTCTGCAGGCACCAGTGGCAACCTACTGGTATCCTTGATTGGCGGTGCCGACAACGGCGGTAACGGTGGAACAGTCACGGTTTCTCATGCTGGCGCTATTGAAACAAAGGGCGATTTCTCGCGCGGGATCGTGGCACAGTCGATTGGCGGTGGCGGTGGGTCTGGCGGCGCAGGGGGCGGGTTGGTTGCGTTGTCTCTGGGTGGTGTCGGATCGAACGGCGGCAGCGGCAGCGCTGTCAGCGTAACGGTTCAGGGCAGCGGCAGCATTTTGACCTCGGGCAAGGGTGCCGATGGGGTCATGGCGCAGTCGATTGGGGGCAGCGGCGGGACTGGTGCGAACTCGTACGGTCTAGTCGCAATTGGTGGTACCGGGTCGCGGGGCGGCACAGGTGATGCGGTTAGCGTAAGCAACTACGGTCAAATCCAGACCGGAGGCGACGGTGCGCGGGGCATCATTGCCCAATCCATTGGTGGTGGCGGCGGCGATGGTGGCTCGTCCGCCGGCATGGTTTCCGTTGGCGGCAACGGCAGCGGCGGTGGCGCCGGATCAACTGTGACCATCGTCAATGACGGGATCATTACAACGACCGGAGACGATGCGATGGGCATCCTAGCCCAGTCCATCGGCGGTGGCGGCGGCAATGGCGGTTCTTCCGGATCGGTTGGCGCATTCGTGGGTGTGGCCATCGGCGGCGATGGCGGCTCCGGAGGTGAAGGCGGTGATGTGGATGTCACATTGTCAAACACCGACAGTAGTCAGCCATCGGCAATTCAAACTTCGGGCGACCGCTCGACCGGTGTGTTCGCGCAATCCGTCGGCGGCGGCGGCGGCAATGGCGGCGGTGCAGTGTCTGTGGCGGTTGGGGCCTTCGGCGCTGCATCGGTGTCGGTCGGTGGCTCCGCTGGAGATGGCGGCGACGGCGGCGATGTATCGATTAGCGGCAGCGGGTCGGCCTCAGTGCAGACCGGAGGCGACGACGCAATCGGCGTGATGCTGCAATCCGTTGGCGGCGGTGGTGGTAATGGCGGATACGCAGTTTCTGTTGCTGTTTCGGGCGGTCCGGTTTCGGGTTCACTGGCAGTTGGTGTCGGTGGCGACGGCGGCACGGGCGGTGAAGGCGGCACGGTCACTGTTGGTCAGTTCAACAGCAGCGGCGTTGCCACGGCTGCGGGTTTTGAGGGAACTATAGTTACAACTGGGAACCGATCGACAGGTATGCTGTTCCAATCCGTTGGCGGCGGTGGCGGCAATGGTGGTTTGGCCGTGGCTGCAACCGGAGGCGCCTCTGCGCTGTTTTCCGGCAATGTCTCGATTGGAATTGGCGGTCAGGCCGGAAGTGCCGGCAACGGTGGTGATGTGCAGGTTTACACCAAGGCAGACATCACAACGACCGGAACCAATTCAAGCGCGCTGATTGCCCAGTCGGTTGGTGGTGGTGGCGGCAACGGCGGTGGCAGCATCGCGGCAGGCATCAGTGCAAGCGCCGGGGCTGCAGTTGGGATCAATGTGGGTGTTGGAGGCGATGGCGGTGGTGCCGGGATCGGTGGCGACGTCACTCTGATCGCCGGCGGGACAACAATTGAAACCAGCGGAGCGTTTTCCAGCGGCGTAGTCGCGCAGTCGGTTGGCGGCGGCGGCGGCAATGGCGGCTACAGCGTCGGAGCCAGCGCCGATATTGGCGGTGCCGCAGCAGGGTCCGTCAGCGTTGGTCTTGGCGGTAAAGCTGGCGGTGGCGGTGACGGCGGCGCAGTTACCGCTCAGGTTGACGCAGACGTCACAACGCGGGGTGATGACTCTGGAGCTGTTGTGGTTCAGTCCATCGGCGGCGGTGGCGGCAATGGCGGGTTTAGTGTTGCAGCCGGGCTGGCCGCAGGCGGTGCCGGTGCAGGAACTGTTGATGTCGGGCTTGGCGGCGATGGCGGCAGTGGCGGTATCGGCGGCAGTGTCACCGGTGTTCGTGTCAATGGTGACGTGCGCACCGAAGGTATGCGCTCGACCGGCGTTGTGATCCAGTCGATTGGCGGCGGTGGTGGTAACGGCGGCTTCAACGTGACGGCCGGTGTGGCTGCCGGGGGGGCAGGTGCTGGAACAATTGGCGTTGGTCTTGGCGGTGACGGTGCAACGGGCGGCAATGGTGGCGTGGTTGAAGGCCAGGTGGCGGGCAATGTTACTACGCTCTCCGATAATTCCAGCGGCGTTGTGTTCCAATCCATAGGCGGTGGCGGCGGCAATGGCGGCTTCAACGTGACGGCCGGTATCGCGGGTGCAGGTGCGGGCGGAGGAGCTGTGACAGTCGGTCTTGGCGGAGACGCGTCTGGCGGTGGTATTGGACAAATGGTGACCGCCCAGGTCAGCGGAACTGTTAGCACCGGCGGAGCAGATGCGACAGCTGTGCTGGCCCAATCCGTCGGCGGCGGCGGCGGTAATGGAGGCTTTAATGTCAGCGCTTCGCTGGCGGGCGCGGGTGTGGGTAGCGGTGCCGTTTCAGTCGGGCTGGGCGGCAGCGGCGGCACAGGTGCAACTGGTGGCACGGTAAATCTGACGACCACGGATGCAATCGTAACGGCCGGAGACAGGTCGTCCGGCGTGGTCGCTCAGTCCATTGGCGGCGGCGGTGGCAATGGTGGCTTCAACGTCTCAGGCACCGGCGCTGGCGCCGGTGTCGGGTCCGGCGCAGTTAGCGTGGGGCTTGGCGGCGACGGCGACGGCGGTGGTGATGGTGGCGCGGTCACTCTGACCTCCGGCGGGACAATCCTGACGCAGGGCAACTCGGCAACGGCGTTTCTGGCCCAATCCATCGGTGGCGGCGGCGGCAACGGTGGGTTCAACGTCAGTGCTTCGGTCCAGGGATCTGGCGTCGGCGGGGGCGGAGTCTCGGTTGGTCTTGGCGGCGATGGCGCGGGCGGAGGCGATGGCAACACTGTCATCGCGACGTCCAACAATGCGGTTGAAACCCGTGGTAACCAGTCCTCGGGCGTAGTGGCGCAATCCATTGGCGGCGGCGGCGGCAATGGCGGGTTCAACGTCTCGCCGGTTCTGTCGGGTGCTGGTACCGGTAGTGGCGCGGTCAGCGTCGGATTGGGCGGATCGGGTGATACGGGCGGTGATGGCGGAAACGTGACACTGACGTCGAATGGCACCATTCTGACTGACGGCTTCGCTTCCAGCGGTTTTGTTGCGCAATCCCTTGGCGGCGGCGGTGGTAACGGCGGCTTTAACGTCTCGCCGACCTTGTCAGGCGCAGGCGTCGGAGCGGGTTCAGTCTCGGTTGGGCTGGGGGGCTCAGGCGGGGACGGAGGCGACGGCAGCCTGGTGACCGCGAGCACAACGGCCAACGTTGTGACCAAAGGCGATGCTTCAGTTGGTATTCTGGCACAGTCCGTTGGCGGCGGCGGCGGCAATGGTGGCTTCAACATTTCACCTGCATTGGCTGGTGCGGGCACCGGTTCAGGCGCGATCAGCGTCGGTTTGGGCGGATCTGGCGGTGGCGGTGGCACCGGCGGTGTCGTTGGTCTGACGGTTGCGAATAGTGTGCAAACCGAAGGCGCGCAATCAAGCGCGGTTGTTGCCCAGTCCATCGGGGGCGGCGGCGGCAACGGCGGCTTCAATGTCTCGGCTTCAGTTGGCGGCGCGGGCACAGGTTCTGGCGCAGCAGCCGTTGGGCTAGGTGGTCGGGGAACCGGCGGCGGCGATGCCTCAGCGGTAACCGCAAACGTGACCGGGAACCTTCTGACGTTGGGCGAAACCTCGACCGGTCTGCTGGCGCAATCCGTCGGCGGCGGTGGTGGTAATGGCGGAATGAACATCTCAGTCGCGGTTGCCGCGGCAGGTACGGGATCGGGCGGCGCATCCGTTGGTCTGGGCGGCGCATCTGGAACGGGTGGCGACGGAGGAACGGCTGAGGCCACTCTGAACGGCAACGTTTCGACGCAAGGGGACGAGTCCGGCGGTTTCATAGTTCAAAGCCTTGGCGGCGGTGGCGGCAATGGCGGCATGAACGTCTCTGCCACAGTCACGGTTGCGGGAACCGGCAGCGGTGGTGCGTCTGTCGGGCTTGGCGGCAGCGGTGGCAGCGGCGGTGATGCCAATACGGCCAACGGCATGGTTGTGGGTGATGTCACAACGGCCGGCGATAATTCGGGCGGTGTTTTGGTTCAGTCTGCCGCGGGCGGCGGCGGTAACGGAGGGCTGAATGTCTCTGCGGCCGTGAATATTTCGGGC
Organism: Ruegeria atlantica; assembly: GCF_947495585.1. Taxonomy (GTDB): domain Bacteria; phylum Pseudomonadota; class Alphaproteobacteria; order Rhodobacterales; family Rhodobacteraceae; genus Ruegeria; species Ruegeria atlantica_G. The sequence continues at coordinate 6,205 of NZ_CANLZK010000026.1, forward strand.
ACCGGCGGCGGCGCTATTGGCGTTGGCATCGGTGGGTCTGGCGGTGACGGCGGTAATGCAAGCATGGCTACGGGCTCGGTTACCGGAGACGTAACCACAAGCGGCGATAACGCAACTGGCGTTCTGGTTCAGTCCGTCGGAGGCGGCGGTGGCAATGGCGGCGTCAACATCTCAGGAGCCCTCAGCATTGCGCGCACAGGGGCCGGAGCTGCAGGCATCGGAGTGGGTGGCTTTGGCGGCAGTGGCGGTACCAGTGGGGCCGTCGACAATACGTTCTCGGGCAATGTCAGCACTTCGGGCACACATTCGGCCGGAATTATTGCCCAAAGCCTCGGCGGCGGAGGCGGTAACGGTGCCACGAATATTTCCGGCGCGATTTCTGTGGCCAGCGACTATTCAGGCGGTCTCGGGATTGGTGTTGGAGGCTTTGGTGGCGACGGCGGAAATGCAGACAATGTCACGCAACAGGTCACCGGCAGTGTTTTTTCGACAGGAGACGACTCGGTCGGGATTCTGACGCAAAGCCTAGGTGGTGGCGGCGGCAATGGTGGCACTAACATTTCGGCCGCGTTGTCCCTGTCTCGGTCGGCCAATGCGGCCGTGGGTATCGGCGTAGGCGGCTTTGGTGGCGGCGGCGCAAATGCCGGTGCTCTGGTTCAGTCGACTGTTACAGGCGGTGTTGGTACCGTTGGCGATCGCAGTACAGGTATTCTGACACAGAGCCTCGGTGGCGGCGGCGGCAATGGTGGCACTAACATCTCGGCCTCGTTGGGCATTAGCCAGGAAAACGGCGGCTCGGTCAGTCTGGGCGTGGGTGGCTTCGGGGGCGGGGCCGGTAACGCCGGTGACGTGATTAGCACTCTGCGGTCTGGCACAGCCAGCAGCGGCCTACCCTTTGTGGTCACAATTGGGGCGGACAGCATCGGCGTCTTGGCTCAATCCGTTGGTGGCGGCGGCGGTAACGGCGGCCTGAACGTTTCGGGCGCGGTGAATTTGACGGGTAAATCCGGTGCGGCCGTTGCTTTGGGCCTTGGCGGTTTTGGCGGCGGTGGCGGCGATGCCGGCGCAGTAACTTTGGATGTGGAAAGCGATGTTGTTACGGCTGGTGACGGGTCGCATGGCGTGTTTGCCCAGAGCCTCGGAGGCGGTGGCGGCACAGGCGGTGTGAATATCGCAGGCTCTCTGGCGCTGACAAAGCCCTCAGGGTCGGACACGATATTCTCGGTCGCGGCTGGTGTTGGCGGCTTTGGCGGATCGGGTGGCGACGCCAGCGATGTTGATCTGGACTTTACCGGAAACGTTATTTCCGTTCCGTTGGAAGAACAAACTGATGGCTCATTTGTCTTGGACGAAAGATCTGGCGCCAGCGGTATCATCGCGCAGTCGCTGGGCGGAGGCGGCGGCAATGGCGGTACCAATGTCTCCGGCGGCATCGCGATCAGCGGCAAGCCCGGTGCGGGCCAAACCGACAGCAGCAAATCTTATGCAGTGGTCGTGGGCGTCGGTGGGTTCGGCGGCGGCGGCGGTGATGCCGGGAATGTCGATGTGAATATCGGCGCAGGCAGCACGATCAGGGCGCACGGAACCGGGCAATCCGGTCTGTTGGCCCAATCTCTTGGCGGCGGTGGCGGCAATGGCGGATTGAATGTGTCGGGCGGTATCGTATCCGACAGCTCGTTGATTGTTGGTGTTGGGGGCTTCGGCGGTGACGGCGGCAAGGCGGGAGACGTCACGGTCACGTCGCAGGCCGACATCACAGTCACTACCAACCCGGACGATATCTCTATCCCCGATACGACAACATTTGAAGACAAGCTGCGCGATTTCCTCGGCGACACGATTGTCGACGACACCGAAGAGCTGGTCTCGTCCTTCGGGCTCGAACGTTTGTTCATCGATATGGGTGTCTTCAACGAAGAAAAACCGGATACCGATGGTTCAGCTGGACTGATGGCACAATCCATTGGCGGCGGGGGTGGTAACGGCGGTCTGAACGTTTCGGGCGGTATTGCGCTGAGCAAAGATGGCAAGATCCCTTCGGTTACCTTTGGCGTCGGCGGCTTTGGAGGCGACGGCAATGTTTCGGGTGATGTGACCGTGGGCCATACCGGCACCGTTTCGGTGGCAGGTAACTGGAAGCACGGTGTTTTGGCACAGTCCATCGCCGGCGGCGGTGGCAACGGCGCGTTGAACGTGACCGGACAGCTGAACTATGGCGACTCTAACAACTCCGACGGTAAAACCGATCTGAGCATTGTGGGCGGTTTGGGTGGCCACGGTGGAACCGGCGCGGATGCCGGTGATGTCCTGGTCACGCAATCGGGCGCTATCTCGACGAACGGCTATCACGCGCGCGGTATTTTTGCCCAAAGCATTGGCGGCGGCGGCGGCACCGGCGGGATTAATGCGACCTTCGTCGGCACGAAAGACAGCTCGCCAATTGCTATGGGTATCGGCGGCTTTGGCGGTGGCGGCGGCGATGCAGGCGATGTCACGGTTGCGCGTGGATCCGCGGCGGCGGCTGCGGGTACCATCACGACTGACGGTGCCGGTTCGCACGGGATCGAAGCCTCAAGCATTGGCGGCGGCGGCGGTGATGCCGGTATTAACGCGGTTGTGGGCATCAGTAAAACCACCGGAAGCAAGAGCAATGGCGGAACCGGCGATTCAACTGACCGGAAAACGCCCACCAACACGGGCGTCGATGACTCGGTAATTGCCAACTACAACGCCGTTCTCGATGAGTTGGAAGGCAAGGTGAACCCTGCCGACTCCTCCGGAAATAAAACCGGCGTGTCGGCTGTTATCGCCATAGGCGGTGATGCTGGAACGGCCGGGGACGGCGGCACCGTGGATATCGATCACTATGGCGATATCGTTACGCTGCAGGACGGCAGCCACGGGGTCTTTGGTCAATCCATTGGTGGAGGCGGCGGCAACGCGGCTTTGAACCTTGGTATGACGTACGAACTGGCCTCAGACGCGACCAACAAGGGCTTTGGCCTGGCTATCGGTGGCGGTACGGGTGAGGGCGGTATCGGCGGTTCGGTCGATGTTCGCAATACCGGGGACATCACGACCAGCGGCGCGGACTCTCATGGCCTTTTTGCCCAATCCGTTGGCGGCGGCGGCGGCAACGCGGGCTACAACTCTGCCTCGACATCTGTAGATGGCGGCAACGTGAATATTCAAATCGGTCGGACCGGTGGTACCGGCGGAAGCGGTGGCGATGTCTATGCAAGCTCGAATGGCATCGTTCGCACCGCTGGTAACCGTTCATACGGCTTCTTCGCCCAGTCCATCGGCAACGGCGGCGGCAATTCGTCCTCGACATCAGTCAGCATAGGTACGCCCAAGACCGGCGACAGCAAGGGCAACAAAGCCAGCTTGTCAGTCGGGCTTGAAGGAGGCACTGGTGGCGAAGCGGGCGATGTGACGGCGGTTGTCGCAGGAACAGTCGTCACAGAGGGGACGGATGCTCACGCCGTATTCGCCCAGTCCGTCGGTGGTGGCGGTGGCAATGGTGGCAAGGCCAGCAATTCAGCCGGTAAGGGTACGTCTGTTGCGCTTTCCATTGGCGGCACGGGCGGCACAGGTGGCGTAGGCGGCAAAGTCGACGTGTCCAACACTGCACGAATTGCGACCTTAGGTGATCGTTCAGTTGGTTTGATGGCGCAATCCATCGGTGGTGCGGGTGGCACCGGCGGCATGGTTCAGGCGGGTCAATCGAACCTCGACACCATCAAAGCCGTGGTCAATCCGTCGACGGTCGGGACGACTATTTCGGTTAACATCGGTGGCACAGGCGGCGACGGCATGACTTCGGACACCGTGACTGTCGTCAGCGATGGGATCATCACGACCGAGGGCACGATGGCTCATGGCATCTTCGCGCAGTCCGTTGGCGGCGGTGGCGGTATGGGTGGTCTGGTTGAAAATCGGATCATCAGCCTGCGTAAAGACATCGGGAACACAGCGACTCTGTCCATTGGTGGCAATGGCGGAACCGGAGCAATGTCTGCAGCGGTTTCCGTCACAAATCGGGACCTAATCCAGACGACGGGTGACAAGTCCATTGGCATCTACGCGCAGTCCGTCGGCGGCGGGGGTGGCGATGCGCAACAGGTGCGCAACATCATTCTGGGTCGGTCCTCAGACGGGGCAACGACAAATGCAATTCTGATTGGTGGCACGGGTGGTACTGGCGGGTCTGGCAGCACGGTAACTGTCGTCAATGAAGCTGATGCCACTATCCGCACCACCGGTAAGGAGAGCCATGGCATCTTTGCGCAGTCCATCGGTGGCGGCGGCGGCAATGGTGGCTCTACGATCTCGGTCGACGGGCGCTATGGCGGGGCTGAGGCCAGCACGCGGCGGGCACTACAATTCGGTCTTGGCGGATCAGGTGGTACTGGGGGCACGGGCGGCAACGTCTTGGTGACCAATGCAGGGACGATCGTGACAACTGGCGAAGGTGCGCATGGTATCTTCGCCCAATCCATCGGTGGTGGTGGTGGTAATGGTGGCAGTTCGATCACTGGGACGCTGCGACTGAAGACAGGCGACAGCAGTTCTCCGACCGCGCAGTTGAATATTGGCGGTTCCGGAGGCAGCGGCAACATCGCCGGCAACGTGGTCGTAACAAACAGCGGTGACATCCGGGTTGATGGTGCGGGTGCATACGGCATCATGGCGCAATCCGTTGGCGGCGGTGGCGGCAATGGCGGGCTGGCCGTTGCGATGGATGTAAATGACCTCAAGAACACCATGACCGGCAAGTCCTACTCGAAGATCGCCATTGGCGGTTCGGGCGGGGATGGCGCAGATGGTGGAGACGTCACGGTCAGCCATACAGGCGCGATTGTCGTGAATGCAGAAAACGGGTTTGGCATCTTTGCGCAATCTGTTGGTGGCGGCGGCGGAAACGCCCGATATTCAGTGTCATCCCCGCTGGTTTCGGCATTGGATTACACGGTGTCGCAACTGCTTGGTGCGCGCGAGGGTGCCACTGGGTCGGTTGGAACCGTTACCGTCAATACGACCGGGGACATTCTTGTGAACGGTTCAGGCAGCGAGGCTATTTTCGCTCAGTCCGTGAATGGTGGCGGCGGCAATGTAGAAACCTCGGTTAATTTCACGACCGAGACCGCCAGTGCTGGTGGAACAGACAGTGTCTACATAAGCGACATCTCGTTGGGCGGCGATGAAGTTTCAGACATGGCTGGCAGTCAGGTTGCGCAATCACATACCGGCAATATCGCGACGACAAGCGACCGCTCGACTGGTTCGATGCTGCAGAGCATTGGCGGCGGTGGCGGTACCTCCACTAACAATATCAATGTTCAGGACGGTGACGGTATCGACATCACCGCACGTTTGGGTGCGATTAACACGGATGACGCCAGTGGCGGCGACGTGACCGGCAGCCGAACCGGAAATGTGGGCACCGACGGCGTGTTTTCCACTGCCGGTGCAGCGCAGTCTATCGGAGGCGGGGGTGGTAAACTTGTGCTGAACAGCGCTGGCACCGCGAATACAAACAAAGCGGCTTCGGTGATCCTGGGGTCTGACCCAAGTTTCCGCAATGACGGCGGTGATATCGACCTCTCTCTGGACGGAGACGTTACCACTACGGGTGATCGGTCATTTGGTCAGAGTGTCCAAAGCATTGGCGCGGGTGGCGGCGAGGTCGTTGTCGCTGGACTAGGACGTTTGGATGTAACTTTGGGTGCGCAAGACGATTCAACCGGTGACGGCGGAACCGTTGATCTTACCAATATCGGGGGCATCACCACCAACGGTTCTGGGTCTCATGGTTTCGTAATCCAAAGCATAGGCGGCGGCGGCGGCCTCGTCTCTACAGATTTGGATGCAAGCCAAATCACCGTGAATCTATCGCCTGCTAATGGCGGTGACGGTGGTGACATTACGTTCACCCAAAACGGTAATATCGTTACCACCGGCGAAAACGCGATTGGTGTTGTGGCGCAGTCGCTCGGCGGTGGCGGTGGCATGGTGGATTCGGTCTTCCGTGGATCCGCGGGCGGTGCCGGGGCCGGTGGCACCATCGACATGGCGCTGAACGGCAATATCCTGTCCGTGGGCGAAGGCAGCATCGGCGTTCTGGCCCAATCCGAGGGGCGCGACGGAGCGGGTGCAATCACACTTGGCTTCGATGGCGTCGTCATGGGCGGGACCGGGCAAGCAGACGCAGTTGCATCAATCGTCGTGGACGGCGGCGCGAACAACGCGCTGACTTTGTCCAAAGACACAGTGCTTCTCTCCGGGAACAACCAATTGGTGAATGGCGGAGACGGCAATGAACAGATCTCACTTTCAGGTGCAGCCCTTGGCAATCTGGACCTTGGAGCGGGCACCAACGGTCTGACTGTCGAGGAAGGGGGCGCCTTTTATGCGCTGGACGCGGTCAATCTGGGCGCTGCTGGGTTGATGCAAGTGAATGGCGACTTTGTTTTGGGAGCGGACTGGGGTCTGAATACGGACATGACACCGACCGTTAAGTCGGGTGACTTTGTCTTTACCGGAAACGTCAGCCAGACCACGAACCTAACTGGAAGCCTGGCCTTTGGTGCGACGGCTTCCTCGACCTTCGACGCATATTTCCTGACCACGGGTGCATCGGGTGGCAATAGCGATCTGGTCAATGTCAGCGGTGACGCCACTATGGGCGGCACCTTGACACCACAGCTCAATACGCTTCAACGGGCGTTGCCTCTAGTCATCGTCAACCCGAATGGGACAGCAGCGGATGCGGGCACGACGATTCAGGACACTGTGGTGCTGGATTACTCGATTGGCCTGAACGGTTCGACGTCGGACGGCAGTTCGATTGATCTGGTGATAACTCCGGACTATTCGACCGCGAATATGAACGCGAACGAGGCGGCCGTTGGTGACTACATCAATCAGGTGCTGAACGGGCAGGGTTCGGCGGCACAGGGCGAGTTGTTCGCTCTGATCGGGAATATGACCTCCGAAGCTGACGTTATCGCGGCAATTGGTGCATTCACTGTGGCCGATTATGCCGCGGATGCGGTAGATGCCTACTACGGTACCCGGGTATTCGCAGACGCACTGCATAATTGCGAGCGGTTTACCGATTACCAAGCCGGAGACGATCCACGCAATTGCGTCTGGTTCTCCGGAGGAAGGTCCTTTTACGACCGTGACCAGACCGGTATTTACGATGAGTTGGACATCAACAATACCAACCTGTCTGCTGGTGTCCGTTTGCCGGTTGGGGATGAGCTCTATGCTGGTTTCGCGTTGGGTCACGACCAAATAAGCCTTCGGAATGGATCGCAGTACAATGCGACCGGTGACCGGTTCAATCTGGGTGCTTCGCTGACCAAATACACCGGCCCGTGGGAGTTCGCGGCCATGCTGTCAGCCGGTTGGTCAGACTATGACTCAGACAGGTCGGGTGGGATCAGTGGTGTGCTGCCAAACGGAAACGTGGTTAACACCGTCGGCGTCAGTTCGATCAAGCACAAGATGAACCAGCAAAACCTGCGTTTGAGTTTTGCTTATGATCACAGATTTGCCGGTGGCAGTTCCTATCTGCGACCCGAGATCGCTGTTGACGCCACCCGTCTGGCGACGGAAAGCAACGGTGATGCAACCCTTTCGGGGATCGTCCTGCAGGATGATAGCGAGATGATCTATTCCCTTACTCCATCGCTTGAGATCGGGACAGAACAGATCCTCAGCGCCTCTCAAAAACTACGCGTAAGCTTCCGCGCCGGCGCCATCATCTCGTCGAACGACACAGTATCAGTAAGCGCCGGTTTTGCAGGTGCAAGCGCAGCCGATGGCGGATTTACGAATACCAGCTTTATCGGAGACGCCCATGGGCTGGTTTCGGCGCGATTGGGGCTGTTTGCGTTGGATGACAGCAGCTTTATCAATCTGAGCCTCGACCATATGTTCGGGGACTCAACCAAGGCTCTCCAGGTTGGTCTGGGCCTTGGGCTACAGTTTTAAGCAATGAGGGACAGCAGTATGAAAATTTGGCTTGGCGCATTAGGGGTCTCATTGGGTTTGGCAAACCCTCTTTCCGCGCAAGAGAACGGCACACTCCCGTGGTCGGTAAATTGTGGAAATCCGGGCAATGGAACCGAGCTGGTCTGTGAAATCACCCAGAGCATTGTTTTGACTGAAAACAATCAGAGGCTGACCTCTATTGCGTTCGTGAAAACAGCGGGGAAAGATGAGACCGAAACCGTGCTGACCTTGCCGTTTGGCCTGCTATTTTTCGAGGGCCTGATCGCGAAAGTCGATGACGTCGAAGTTGCGCGTCTGAAGTTTCTGACTTGCGAGGCCCAAGGTTGCTTTGCCCGTTCTCCCGTCTCGTCCGAATGGATGTCTGCGATGCGGACTGGTAACCAATTGACGATCGAAAGTAAAAATACCGCAGGAGACCCGATCTCCTTTGGTTTTGATCTGACGGGGTTCAGTAGGGTATCTGATCTTCTGCCATGACGGCTGTTTTTGGGCATGGCCGTCTTTCGGGGTGTTGTCACGTTAAACCCCCGCCAACAAAGAAGCCCTGATGTTCGCAATTCAAGTAGCTCTAGTTGTTTTATCCCGGGGTTTGATCATGTGGTCTTTTCGTTGGAATGTAAGGCAGAACTAGGGGACAAGTTCGTCATGGTCGCGCCAAGACCACGTACCCTGTTGCATTAGTCCATTGTCTATATGCTTACAGCCGTCGATCCCGCACCTGACCCGCCGTTCTCTGCGTCGTTGCCGTCAGCGGCATGGCAATCCACGGCTGCCTGGTATGAGGGGTGACAACCCAAAGCGTCAGAAATTCAAACGGCGAGCCAGTGAAGGCGCCGTTAGTCCGAGTCAAATAGTGAGCCAATCGGCTATTTCAATATCGATGTCGCCTGGGTGAGAAGCGAAGAACGCAAGCTCTAAGGGACCAGAACTGCGATCAGCCGTGCGAACAGAAGTGGCACGAAAGAACTATGTTGCTACCCGCGCCAACGACCTCTTTCGGAGTATGTCACGCGGTGACGTACACATCTTCATCAAGACGGCACGGATGCTGATGTGCGCTGGTGCATGATCTTGCTATATGGACAAACATCGTCCTCAAATGGGACATGGCGGCGGTGAAAACGGGTATCTTCGATCACCTCGGGCGCACTGATACGGTCCATGCGGAATTACCGAAAGTCACTGCGGGTGGGGTCCCTGGCCACCAGATACCACAGTGGGGGAAGGATCAGCATGGCTTGCGGTTCTACCTCGCGGCGGGTCTCTCGGCCTCTTGCGTCGCGGTAGGCAAAGCGGATTAGATTACGATTCAGGAACGCCGCTTCGAACGTGGGCAAAAGGGCAGGGTCCATCCGGACCATATCGGACGGGTCTTGTAACGGCGAAAGTTGCCCTATGTGCAAGTATTCTAGAAAGGTGCGCAGGTCCCTAACCTAGTCTGACGGCAGTGAGCGCTCGATCTTGGCCAGCCCCGCATCAGCCAATTTCGAGAACGGCAGATTGCCCGCCGCCCGCATCGCCGTAACGCTGATCAAAAGTGCAAAGACCTCTGGCACGGACAGGCGCGCGGTGGTTTGCATCGATTGTGGATCCAGGTGCAGACCGCCGCCGCGCCCCACGTCCGAGTGAATGACAAACCCCTCATCCCGCAGCGCATTGATGTCGCGCAAAATGGTGCGCCTCTATGCGCCCACTTCATTTGCGAGGTCATCAACGGTGCTGGTGACGTTGCGGCGAAGGCTGCGCACGATTGCGTCGTGTCGGATGCGAATATTCATAAGAGCAGCCGATCACAAATAGTGACAAGATTTGGCACTATTTGGATTTAGAGAGTTTTCAGCAACACGAAATCAAGGAGACACAAAATTGAATCGCGCGGCAGTAAACCCTTGGGACTGGTCATTGAAACTGGGCTATAATCAGGCCGAGTTAATCGAAGGCGCAAAGCGTCAGGTTATTTGCGCCGGCCAAACGGCGGTTGATGGCAACGGCGCGCCGCAACACGCCGATGATATGCGTGCTCAAATTAGCTTGGCGCTGGACAATCTGGAGGCGGTTTTGACCAAGGCTGGCATGAATTTGCATAATGTCACTCGTCTGGGCATCTACGCAACAGATGTGGATGAAGCGATGAAGAACTTCGATCTTATGGGGATACGGTTCGGGTCCTACCAGGCTTTCCCTCCGATGACCCTGCTTGGTGTGACGCGCCTGGCGATTCCAGGGCTCATGTTCGAGATTGAGGTAACAGCTGCGGAATGACCACTGTCAAAGCGGCCATTGAGGATCGCACCTCAGGTGGCCGTTTTGCCCTACGAACTGTAAGTTCGGGAAACCTGAGATATTGCGGTCGCGGCTAATGTCGACAGTGCGGGTCGCGACCGAAGCATCGGAACCTCCCGACCAACGGCGGAATGGGTCGCCCGCGTCTCAGCGAGCGTAGTTTTCCCTTCTGATGCGGCATCCGCAGTCAGCGCTCGGCCAATTGTACTGTTGACTGAGTCAATGGCCACCGCTGAGCAACGCTTCGACTGCCGGGCGGGTAACCAGAAAACAGCGACGAAAACCTGAAACACAGGCACCATCGCTGCAGGCCAAGACTTCCCTAACTATGTGTGCGAGCTTTTTCAGGGTCGTAAAATGGGCTGGACACAATTGTTGCGTCTGTGGCGAAATCACTTCCTGAGACCTTTAGAGTGGACCCGATTTGAAGCCCTGGATGAACATGTGCAAGCGCAAGCGATTTGTTCAGGCGGCGAGAGTAACAGGGGCTGTTGATAACCCCAACATCTTCGCCGTCCAGGGACAGTCTCTCCCCACCTTCGACCATGTCGGAGTGATCGATGTCCAGACAGACATTGTTGACTTTTTCGGCACCTTTTGAGGCCATGACCATCGATTTGCCTCGGAAGTCGCCCTTTGTCCTGCTGACGGTGAAGCCGAGGCCGACCTCCCACGGGGAGTTTTCATCGGTCATGTCGTAGCCATAAAACAACAGCCCGGCTTCGATACGCACCTTGTCCAGAGCAGTGAAAGAACAGGGCATGACGCCTGCATCCGCCAGTTTGTCCCAGATGTCGGTGATCACCGCACCACCCGCAAAAATCTCGTAGCCGCGTTCGCCCGAATATCCGGTACGCGAAATACGGCAGGGATGACCAAAGAGCACACCAGGCGCATGTTCGAAGTAGTCCAGTTTGGCGAGATCGATGTTGACATGAGCGTTGAGGATATCCGGCGAGGCCGGCCCCTGCACGGACAGGTCATGCAAGTCGTCGGTAAATTCGACCTGAACGTCACGCCCTGCCGCCGAAGCTTCCAAGAGCGCCATGGTGTCGCCCGAGCCGTGCACAATCATCCACTCGTTGTCTCCGTTGTTGGACACGATTGCATCGTCGGCGATCCCGCCGCTGTCAGTCAGAACGCACAGGTATGCAGCCTTTCCCAGTGTGACCTTGGAAAGATCGCGTGTGGTCAGGTGATCAAGAGCCGCTTGGGCGTCAGGACCGCGCACAAACACCTTTTTCAGAGGCGACATGTCAAACATTCCCGCGCGCTCGCGAACCGCATCATGTTCATCGTTGGGATCGGTGTGGTAAGTCCAGGCGGTGCCCATACCATTCCAATCCTCAAGCGCTGAGCCAAGCGCGGTGTGGCGTGAGGCAAGGGCAGACGTGCGGCTAAGTTCTTCGGTCATGGAGGTTCCTTTCTAGTACCATTCGTCCGGCATTCGCGCTTTGCGCTCTGACACGAAGTCTTCAAGCGCGGCCTGGATGTCGGGTTTCATTTTGGGGCGTTGATAGTCGTTCAACATCTGACGCCACCGCCTGGTGGCGCGTTGATCTGCTGTAAGAGCACCATTTTCAGACCAGGTTTCGAATGGTCCGGCGTCAGAAATCTGTGGCTCAAAATTCGCCGTCGCATAGTGCCGCAGCGTGTGACTGGTCGACAGGAAATTTTCGCCCGGGCCCGTTTCAAAATAGGCATCACGACCAAAGGCCTCATCATCCGTTTCGAAGCCCTGCAACAGTTTCAGCATCGCGCCACAGTGGTCGAGATCCATGATGAATTTCTCGTAGGACATCACAAGCCCACCTTCGAGCCAGCCCGCCGCATGCCAAACCTGATGGGCTCCGGACAAAAGCGTGGACCACATGGCACCGGTGCTGTCCTGCATCGCGTGCCCGTCGGGCGCATTGGAGGCGGTGATCTGCCCGCCGCCGGACCGCACAGGCACGCCAAGCCTTCGTCCCAATTGTGTAAGCGCCATCGTGGTCATGTTCGCCTCTGGCGATCCAAAGGTCAGCGCACCTGTGCGCAGGTTCATCGTGGAGTGGAATGAGCCAAACACCACCGGACAACCGGGGCGCACCAGTTGCGCCAGTGCGATGCCAACCATCGCCTCTGCCAGAGTTTGCGCCGCCACCGCGGCCGGCGAAAGCGGGCCCATAGCGCCCGCGAAAATGGCGGGGGAGACGCAAACACATTGGCCGGCCTCCGCATAGATCCGCAGAGCCGACGACATGGTATCATCATAAACCAGCGGCGAATTGACGTTGATATTGGCCTGCATCACCGCGTGGCGCTTCATGAAGTCGCGCCCAAAGACCAAGCGTGCCATCTCGATACTATCCCGCGCACGCTCGGGTGCTGTGACAGATCCCATAAAGGGCTTGGCCGACAGCGTCAGATGCGCCAGCATCATGTCCAGATGTCGTTTGTTCACCGGTACATCTGTCGGTTCGACCACCGTGCCGCCGGAATGGTGCAAGGCAGGCGCAGTGTAGGTCAGTCTGACGAAATTGCGGAAGTCCTCCAGCGTCGCATAGCGCCGGCCATTCGCCAGATCGCTGACAAACGGAGAGCCATATCCCGGCATCAGCACAACGTTGTCGCCGCCAAGTGTCACTGTTTTGGCCGGGTCTCGACCATGCAACTGAAATTCACAAGGGGCGGTAGCGCAAAGCGCGCGGACGTGACCCGGTTCAAACCGTACACGTTCGCCGTCGATGCGTGCACCGGTTTGGGCGAAGTGATCAAGCGCGGTACGATCCCCCCGGAACTCGACACCAATATTTCTTAGAATCCAATCGGCTTGATCTTCGATCCGGGTCAGTGCCGTTTCGCTCAAAAGATTATATGCGGGTATCTTGCGCCCTGTGAACGGCGTGCTTTCAGAGGGCTCATTGTCACGGGCCAAGCGGCGTCGGCGCACGCGTCTACGGTGTCCCGCCGGTGTTGATTTGTCTGCTACAGCGTTCAAAGGGTCCAACGTCATCTTTTCGTTTCACGCAACTAGATGCAAATTTTGGGCTTAAAAAATTGCCTTGAAAATCGAAATTTTCTTTTCTCAGTGTTCAGAAAATTTGTACGCTGCACTCATGGCTGCCCGCTTTCATCACCACGATCTGCTTAGGCTATTTGCCGAGATCGCCCGCTATTCCAGCTTTTCGACGGCGGCGTCGGCGCTGAATATGACAAAGGGCGCGATCAGTTATCAGATCAAAACGCTTGAGGCCGATCTGGGGATGGCTTTGTTTCAGCGCACAACGCGCGGTGTCACACTCACCGGTGAAGGGCTGAAACTGCTCGCAATCTGCCAGACCCGATACGAAGAAATCGAAACCGAAATTCAGGCGTTGAAAGGGATTTCGTCGCGCTCTTTGACTGTTGGTGTCTCGACCTATTTCGCTGCGCGCTGGCTGTCGCCACGCCTGATGTCATTCATGCAAAACCACCCGGATGTGCAGCTTCGCATTCAACCGATGATCGAGTTTTCGCAGGCAGAGATGCAGGAAGTGGACCTGGCAATTAGGTGGGGCAACGGGAATTGGAGTGATGGCACCGTTACACCGTTCATGCATTTGCGGCCGTATCCAGTAGGTAATCGGGCGGCGGCCGACCTGGTGAATGAGTTGGGAATAGGGCCGGCAATATCGCAACTTACGTTGCTGAGAGATCGTGATGACAGCAGCGCCTGGTCAGATTGGCTGAACGCCGCAAAGCTTCCTCGGCAATCAAGGCGAGATGTGCTGATCGTTCCTGACCCGAATGTTCGGGTGCAAGCGGTCATCGACGGACAGGGCATCGCTTTGATGGATGGCTTGATTGGGGACGATTTGAATGCGGAAAGGCTGTTTAGATTGTCGGAAACCGTTCTGCCTGAATACGGGTATTTCTTAGTTCAGCCGCACAGAACCGCCCCAATTGGCGCAGTGCGGGCATTCTCGGATTGGGTTCAGAGCCAGGCCTGATGGTATTCCCCCTTGAGCGGCGTCAAGGAAAATATTATACGACATATAAATAATATGAGGAAGATCCAGACGATGCCCACAGGACATATAATGATGGCAATGAGTCTGGACGGCTTTGTTGCAAGGTCGGATCACAGGCTGGATTGGTTGGATAAGCAACCCACCAAGGATGAAGATCACGGGTTCACAGCCTTTCAGGACAGTGTCGATGTGATCGTAATGGGGTCGGGATCGTACCGGACGGTTAGGGGGGTTGGAGCGTGGCCATACACGAAACCGGTGGTGGTTCTCAGTTGTTCGATGACAGCCGACGACATCCCTAATGACCTACGTGAGAAGGTTGAGGTTTCAGACAAAACACCAACCGAATTGATGAAGAGCTTTGACGCGCGTGGTTTCAGTCGAGTTTACGTGGATGGCGGAGCAATCATCTGTTCATTCCTCAAAGCTGGGCTGATTGAAGACATGCGGATCACTTTGATTCCCATCCTGATTGGTGAAGGCATTCGGATATTCGGCGAGACACAAGGCGACGTTGATCTAGAACTGGTTTCGGTTAGCAGCTTTCCCTCTGGCCTGGTGGATCTCGAATACAGATTGAAAATCAGATGACGAAAACTGCCCCACCGGGGCGGCCGCCAAAGGCTGAGCAGCGCCTTTCGAAACAGTTGATCCTGCAGACTGCATTGCCGATCGCCCAAAGCGCAGGTGTTGATACGCTATCCTTTCGCATACTTGCCGATCAACTCGGCGTCACTCCGATGGCCGTGACCTATCATGCAGGCAGCAAGAAACAGCTTTTGACCGATCTGGTAGAAGTGGCGTTTGCAGGCGTGTTGGATGGCGTGGGCGGAGGTGCTCCGGTCAAGCGTGCCCGCGCAATTATGGCGACTTACTTTGCATACGCTTTGAAGAACGCCAATCTACTCCGTGCCATCCTGGACGATGTGACGCTCATGAGCGCGGACCTTATGAACGTGGCGGTAGAACTAAAGGCCAGCACGGATCAACTTGAAAACAGCGATGGCAGTAACGTCCTTGTTCACGTGCTCATCGACTATGCACATGGGTTTGTACTCTCTGCCTCCAGCGGAGAAAACAATCCGCTCACAATAGATGACTTTCTGTGTGGGATCGACTGGATTCTTGGTCAAGCGGCAGGTGATGTCAGGGCGATCTGAAATTAAGAACATACGCATCAAAGGTGCACGCGGGAACAACCTTGAAGATTTCGATATCAACATGGAGTTGTGTCTTGCGTCTGTAGCGAGTGGCAATAATGCGAGCTGCAAGCGCAGCATGACAAGACCCTAACAAGTGACCGCTCTGGGCTGTCCTTTAAGACGGTCTGGATCTTTGGATTTCAATGGATTCTGCAATAGCAATAGCATCCTCAAGCTCGACGCCGAGGTACTTGGCATTGCGCCCATCTTGGTATGTCCGAGTAAGAGCTAAGCCGCGCGGAGATTGCCGGTCTTCTTGTATTTTCGTGTAATATTGGTTTGCCGCATCGTATGCGTCCACAGGCGCTGGCCTCCAAACCAACCGAAGTTACCCAGTCTCGCACGATCCGCGCATACTGGCGTGTTCAGATATGTGACCTTTTGTGGAACCGGCCTGGCCAAAAGTGCTCTGAACCTACTTTGAGCTCAGCCTCCATCCATCTCTCAACGCAGACACTGGTTCCCTCTGAAATCTCAAATCGAACGGGGTTCTAAGTTTTGCTCTGCAAAACGGAGGTTCGTTCATTAATTTGACCAAATGCCATCACATCGACAACTTTCGTCTTCACCAGATCGCAGATGCGAAGCATGCTGTTGATTGCTACATTGAACAACGCAAGGTCGCGGTGGTTCTCGGCGAGTTCGGGCCTAAAGCGGATTGCCCAAACGTGTTTTGGCGGCGGCGGTCTTTTCCGACCTACTACGCGGCCTTTATTCCAGGCTAGGCGAAGTGCGCGAATGGCCGGTAAGTTTGGTGTTTCCATGACTGTTCCTCCGATCCGCCACGCCCTCCCACAACGATACCGGACGTTGGCGAGGCGCCATATCACTAGAATGCTGTGCTTTGCCCGAGGGCCGCTACGAGTCCATGGCGTCCCCCAAGTAGAGGCTTTGGCCCAATCAGAGTCGACTGCAACACGGTTGTTCTCGTCGCGATACCACCACTTTCCGGTCCAGTCTGCACTCTGTCAGGCTTCTGAAAAAACTTGTGGAAATTTGTCCCGTTCTTGAGACTGCGAAGGGAAAATTTGTACTGTTGCCAAAACTAATCGACGTTGCCGGGTGGTAGTTTTGATCTGGTTTTTGCAAGGTGCATCCACGGTGGAGTTGCAAGCTGCCATGTCCCAACGTGTTCGGGTGGGTCAGCCAAAACAGAGAATCCGCCTTTCTAACGCTTGAACCAAAATGCTTGGGCCACCTTCAAGAATCCTTGCATCGTCAGTTCCCGTTTTCGGAACGACAAGTGGCTGTTTTCGGCGCGGTTGTTGAGACCCTTTTGCGA
>NZ_CANLZK010000027.1:0-22241 GCF_947495585.1 Ruegeria atlantica
CTCGTCAGGCTCATAACCTGAAGGTCGTAGGTTCAAATCCTACTCCCGCAACCATTACAGTCGAACGCAGTGTCAGAATCAATGATCACCTCATCGGCGGGCTTTGCTATTGTGTCAGACGCTAAGGCCAGAATGCCGGCAAGATCCCCAACAAGGCCGATCGCATACGTTTCACCATAAGCGTTGCATCTGGCCATCCAAGGCCGCCTGCCCGTCGCCCGGTACGAGCGAATCGAGGTACACAAGTGAGTGAATGTGGTCGGGCGCTCTATCCGCCACTCCGGTGACAACCATCGCGCCATAGCTATGACCGCACAAAACAATGTCAGAGAGTTCCTCGCACGTGATTACCCCTAGGACATCCTCAATATGCATGGCCAGATCGGTTTCGTCACTCACGAGGTGAGCACGTTCACCCAACCCTGTCAGTGTAGGGGTAAAAACGACGTGGCCGTCCCTGCGTAGAAACGCGGTTACGCGAGCCCAGTAACATCCCACTTGCTACGCTCCATGGACCAATACAAATGGCGCCATAACCCGCCCAACTCCGCCGATACTGTAATGACATTAGGTTTAACAGGGCCGCCTCGTCCACAGTATCGTTTGGACTGGATCCGAAGCTACCTATTCATCAAAATAAGCGTTGTGGGTCGTGTAAATTGCCTGAATCGTTGGAGTCAAACGCTCAAGGTGCGTACGGAGGACTTGATCAGCTGCCTTTGCATCACTGTCAAATAGATTCTTTAGAAGAGATTGGTGATCCACATACAAATCACTCATTGTTTTTTTGCTTGTCAGTGCCAGCATACAAAGGCGATCAACCTGCGCCTTGTTTTCGGCGATAATTTCAAACGCAAACTCTTGTTTGGCCGAGGCACAAAGTAATTTGTGAAACTGGTAGTCCAGCTCATGAAACCCGCTGACATCTTCCGCTGAAATTGCTTCCGCCTGTTTGCGAAGGTTAGCTTTCAGAGCCGCGTCTACCGATTTGTCGCGATCTAACGCGGCAGCGCGGATAACTTCCAGTTCGACCGCAGCACGCACGAAGCGTGCGTTCGCGATAAGCTGTCGTGAAAACGGTCGAACCACTGTTGCACGCTGGGGCCGTACCAATAGGAGATTGAGGTTGGCTAGCCGTGTGAAAGCCTCTCGCACAGGTTGACGGGAGAGCCCGAATGACTTTGCTACGTCCGTTTCGGATATCTTTGTCCCGGGGAGCAATTCCAACCGGGTGATTTGTCCAAACAGTTCGTCAAAGACGACATCGCTACTCGTCGTGCGCTCAAGGGTTCCCAATGCTGCCATTTTTTCTTTCCAAACCTCTGTTTGAAGGCATTGTGGCAGATCAAAGAGGAAATTGATAGATCATAGTTGGATACTAGGCGACAATCATTCCGCTGTTGTTAAATAGAAAATCTAAATGTTTTGGGAAAACCGCTAATTTAAATGTTGACTAGTATCCTAGTTTTCGTGTTGTGTGCCATGAGCGAGAGCGGAGCAATCGTGCTAGCCGGGAGGAAATCAGACCATCCAGATTTGGGTGAGTGCTGATCTGGCATAGCCATTTGCAAGGTTTCGAATGCGATCACCAGTCATAGACGACTGGGCAAAATAAGATTTGAACCTGATCTGGGAGGATAGAATGTTCAATTTCTCAATGAAAACGTTGGCTGTAACAGCCGTATTACTTGGCGGAGCTTCGGTTGCGCAGGCTGATGTCACGCTTCGTGGCGCAAGCATGTTTGATGAAGAGCATGCCTTCACTAAAACTCTGCGGGAATTCGAACGACTGGTCGCTGAGAAATACGATGGCGAAGTTGATTTCGACCTGCGTCTGAACGGCGAGCTTGGCGTCGAATCCGACTACGTGACCTACCTTAACCAGGGTGTCGCGGTGGACTACACCAT
Source organism: Ruegeria atlantica (assembly GCF_947495585.1). Lineage (GTDB taxonomy): Bacteria > Pseudomonadota > Alphaproteobacteria > Rhodobacterales > Rhodobacteraceae > Ruegeria > Ruegeria atlantica_G. Next base: position 1,909 of record NZ_CANLZK010000027.1, read on the forward strand.
TCTGGCCCCTTCCAACATGGCCGTGTTTTCAGAGTCCATTCCTTTGATGGATATGCCTTTCCTGTTCCGTGATCTAGAACATTGGGATGCGGTGCTTTCGTCGGATGCACTGAAACCTCTTGAGGATGATCTGCGCGAAGCCGCGGGCATTGTGATTGTGGGTTATCACGGCGGCGGTGTTCGGAATCTGGCCTCTGCCGAGCCCATCACAAACATGGATGAACTTGCAGGACACCGCATGCGGGTCATGGGGGCGCCGATTCAGGCGCAGACATTCTCGGCCGTTGGTGCGGCACCATCTGCCATCGCCTACAACGAAGTCTATAACGCAATCCAAACAGGCGTAATCGCCGGGTTCGAAAATGAAGCCGCCTCAATCCAGAACCTGAAGTTCTACGAAGTCGCGCCACATGTTTCATTGACACAGCACACGATCACCGTGCGCCCAATTGTGATGTCAACAAAAATCTTCGATGAACTGCCAGCGGACCTGCAAGCTGCCATTATGGAAGCTGGCGCTGAGGCCGGTGCATTTGGTCGCGCGCTAGAGAGCGGTCAGGACGGTGAAAAACTTCAGGCGATGATCGACGCAGGTCAGATCGAAGTGCACGAGTTCGAGGGCCGCGAGAAAATGCTGGAATTGGTTCAGCCGGTCCAAGACGCCTATGCTGAAGAGCTGGGCGCGACAGAGCTGCTTAATAACGTTCGCGGAATGTAATCTCCCGGCTGACGGGCGGGTGAGTCATCAAGCTCGCCTGTTGGCACAATTTTTGGTGCGCTTGGCGCATTACATCGCGGAGTAGGGCGGAACATGCTTGGAAAATATCTGGATAAGTTCTGCGCTGGGCTTCGCATATTGCTTGGTGTGATGATGGGCACACTAGCCATCCCGGTCGCGATGCAAGTTGTTTCTCGCTACACCGGTTTGATACCAACTTACCTTTGGACTGAAGAGCTGGCGACGTTCCTGTTCGTCTGGATCGTGATGATCGGGTCGATTGTTGCTGTCTGGGACGGCACGCATTTCGACGTTCGGATCACCCGGAATGCGATGAGACCGCTGCCACGTTTGATTCAAGACGGCATTGTACATGTAGCCATCATGATTTTTGGGGCTTTCTTCCTGTTTTACGGCATCGAATACACCGAATTTGGGGGCAACCAGCGGTCCGTAATGATGCGCGCCAATCTCGCGATTACGCACATCTCGGTCCCGATTGCCGGAGGATTTTGGTTTCTCTTGTCAGGCTACCGGTTGTCCGAAGCTGTCGCGAAATATCTTAACCGAGAGAGCAACCAGGCATGATCCTCGATACTGCAACTGCCGCCACGATGCTTATTGCGGGCTTTCTGGTGCTGATTTTCATCCGTGTCCCAGTGGCATTCGCATTGGGTTTGGCGACCCTTCCGGTTGTGTTGCTTGAGCTGCGGCTGACGCCGTTCATCGTGCTGGATCGGATGTTTCAATCATATAACTCGTTCATCCTGTTGGCCGTGCCATTCTTTCTACTGGCAGCCAACCTGATGAATTCCGGCAAGGTAACCGACCGGCTGATCGAACTGGCCCGTGTGCTGACCGGTTGGATGCCCGGCGGATTGGGCCATGTGAATGTCGCTGTGTCGATGCTGTTTGCAGGTATCTCCGGATCTTCCACTGCAGATGCGGCGGGTATCGGAAAAATCCTAATCCCTGCCATGCAGAAAGAAGGATATGATACACGGTTTGCCGTTGCCATTACCGCTTGCTCTTCGGTGATGGGGGTCATCATCCCACCGTCGATCCTGATGATCGTCTGGGGTGGCGTCATGCAGGTCTCTGTCGGTGCGTTATTTTTGGGCGGAGCGATTCCGGGTCTGATGATTGGCCTCGCCTTGATGGCCACGGTCTATGGCTTCGCAAAAGCCCGCAACTACCCAGTGACGGCGACGCCGAATTGGGGTGAGTTCTGGGCCGCTTGGAAAGGTGCCGCACTGGCTCTTTTGACGCCGGTTTTTGTGATTGGCGGTATCGTGGGCGGCATCGTCACACCAACTGAAAGTGCAATCATCGCGGCGGGTTATGCGCTGATCCTGGGCATGTTTGTCTATCGGACGGTCACACCCAAAGACTTGGGCTTCATCCTCTACGATACGGCACGCTTTGCAGCCATTTCACTGTTTGCGATCGGCACTGCGTCGGCATTCGGCTGGCTACTGTCCTTCTACGATGCGCCGCGCCTGATTGTGAGTGTTTTGACCGCATGGGAATTCGGAGCTTTTGGAACAGCTATTTTGATTGCCCTGCTGTTTCTGCTCTTTGGCCTGTTTATCGATGCAATTCCGACAATCATCATTCTTGGCACGGTTCTGATGCCTGTGGCCCAAGCGGGTGGGGTTGATCCAATCGCTTTCGCCATCATTGGTATCGTCTCGCTTGCCTTTGGGCTTGTGACGCCACCTTACGGCTTGTGTTTGCTTATCTCTGCAGCGATTGGCGGCCTAAACGTTGTGCAAGTCCTGCGAGAGGTTGTGCTCATCCTTGCCCCAATGCTGGTCATCCTCATTCTGTTGGCAGCATTCCCCGAAATCATTCTGTGGCTCCCAAAGACAGTTATGCCGGGGGCATTCCGTTAGTGGCGTCTCCAGTTGCGCTCTGAGCGTATTCCGAAGGCAGCCAAACTAGACCCATGACAAAAGCGAAGCTCGCGCTTTGCAATAGAAAGGATCGACATGAAACTTGCAGGTAAAACCGCCATCGTGACCGGAGGAGGCCGCGACATTGGCCGCGCCGTTGCGATCAAACTCGCCTCTGAAGGCGCAAATGTTGCGATCAACTATTTTGCCAGCTCGAATGGCGCGGAAGAAACCGTCGCTGCAATCGAAGGCAAAGGCGGTAAAGCGATTGCCTTGCAGGGCGACCTGAACAAAAAGGCGGATGTTGACGCGCTGGTATTCCGCACTGTCGAAGCTTTTGGCGGCGTTGACATTCTGGTTAACAACGCTGGCGGTCTGATTGCCCGCAAAACCATTGCGGAAATGTCTGTTGAGCATTGGGATGCCGTGATGACCCTGAATCTGACCAGCACATTCCTGATGACGCAGGCTTGCCTGTCCAGGATGACGTCAGGAACCATTGTCAATCTCGCCAGTCAGGCCGGGCGTGATGGCGGTGGGCCGGGCGCCGTCGCTTATGCAACGGCCAAGGGCGCGGTTATGACCATGACACGAGGCTTGGCAAAGGAAGTTGGCCCGGACATTCGAGTAAATGCGCTTTGCCCCGGCATGATAGACACCGATTTTCACAACATTCACACGCCTGATGCAGGTCGCCGCGGCTTTGAAGCCAACGCGCCGCTTAAGCGTCAAGGTCATGTGGATGATGCAGCGAATCTCGTTCTATTCCTGGCCTGCGAGGACAGTGCTTTCATCACGGGCGCAAATATTGATCTCAACGGTGGTATGCTGTTTTCATAGTAGAAAAGGAGAGACCCGGTGTCCCATTTCCCGATCGTCTCGACCGGCGAAAACGTCACGCGGCAGGTCCTATCTGACCATTCGGACCTCATGGTTGTCGCCTTCCGGTTTCAGGCGACCGGGGCGATTGGTGCCCTGCACAGCCATCCGCATGTTCAGGCAACCTATGTCGAGAGCGGACGATTTCGTTTCACTCTTGGTGAACGCGAACAAGAGTTTGGCCCCGGTGACAGCTTTGTCATTCCGTCTGGCCAAACCCATGGCTGCATATGTCTGGAGCCCGGTACACTGGTCGACAGTTTCACACCCCGTCGCGACGATTTTCTGTAACTGACATGCGTTTCTTGGCAATCGGGGAGTGCATGGCAGAACTTGCCCCATCAGATCAGATCGGTGAGTTCAAGCTTGGTTTTGCAGGCGATACCTTCAACACAGCATGGTATCTTGCACAAGTCGCATCAGAAATCGACGTCAGCTATCTGACCGCTGTCGGGGACGATGCGATTTCGCAGGACATGCGAACGTTCATGAAAGACAGTCAGATTTGCGACACGCACGTCCAAGTCATCGCAGGCAAAACAGTTGGGCTATATCTCATCCATCTCAACAATGGTGAGCGCAGTTTTTCATATTGGCGCAACGACTCCGCAGCCAGACAACTCGCAGTCGACGAGATTGCACTTGGGCGGGCAGTTGGCGACGCAGACTTAATCTACTTGTCTGGAATAACCCTCGCCATTCTCGATCCACAATCACGCGAAAAGCTGCTTGATGCATTGCGTCATGCCAGAGCGTACGGAATGACCGTTGCCTTTGATACGAACCTGAGACCGCGGCTTTGGTCGACGCCGCAGGAAATGACAGGCACGATTATGATGGCTGCGGCACAATCTGATCTCGTTCTGCCATCTTACGATGATGAAGCCGAGTGGTTCGGGGATCGCGATTCAATTGCAACGCTGAACCGATATGCTGAGGTTGGTGTGGATCAGATTGTCGTCAAGAACAGCGCACAGCCAGTGGTCTTTCAGAAAGATGGTCAACGCGGTGAGGTTGACGTTGATCCAGTGACAGGTGTTGTCGATACCACCGCGGCAGGGGACAGTTTCAATGCTGGCGTATTGGCAAGCGTTTTAAGGCATGATGATTTAACTGCCGGAATACGGCAAGGATGTCGCCTTGCAAGCCATGTCGTCCGCCACAAAGGCGCGCTCATTCCAGTCGATGTGAATCTCGGGAAAGATGAGTGGTGATGGTGACCCCGTTCGATCAAGGAGCAAGACCATGAAACAAACCTGGCGGTGGTTTGGCCCTTCCGACGCTATTTCGATTGGCGAAATCAGGCAAACCGGCGCAACCGGCATCGTCTCAGCCTTGCACCATGTTCCAACAGGAGAGGTTTGGTCCGTCGATCACATCAAAGAGCGGCAGCAACAGATTGAACAACCCGGAGGCGTTCCATCTGGGTTGACTTGGGATGTCGTTGAAAGCGTGCCGGTATCTGAGGCAATTAAATCTCAAACTGGCCCAGTGAGGCAACACATTGAGGCCTACAAGACGAGTCTGCGAAATTTGGCAGAATGCGGTATTCAAACGGTCTGCTACAACTTCATGCCAGTGCTTGATTGGACGCGAACAGACCTGAGCTACCCGTTGCCGCATGGCGGGAATGCGATGCGGTTTGACCTTGTTGATTTTGCTGTATTCGATTGTTTTATCCTATGCAGGAAGGGCGCAGAGCGAGACTATTCAGCCGAGATCATAGAAGCTGCTCAAGCTAGGTTTGTTGACCTCGGCGATGGTGATCGCCGGAACCTGTCGAACAATATTGTCGCTGGTTTGCCGGGCGCAAACGACAATTGGTCTCTTGAGGACGTGAAACGACACCTAGGCGCATATGTTGGCATGACAACGGAAATGCTCCGGTCCAATCTGGTTGATTTCTTGTCCGAAGTCGTTCCAACGGCTGAAGACCTTGGCATCCGGCTATGTTGCCATCCCGATGATCCGCCTTTTCCCTTGCTTGGGCTGCCAAGAGTCATGTCGTCGCAAAGCGATTACGCCGCCGTTCTGGATGCTGTCGACAGCCCGGCCAATGGGGCGACGCTATGTACAGGCTCATTGGGCGTTGATACAGAATTTGACCCCGTATCATTCATTGCTCAGCTTGGTCATCGAATCCACTTTGTACATCTTCGAAATACAGTGCGTGAGGGTCCAAGCGACAGCAATCGCCACAGTTTTTCCGAGTCCGAACATCTGGCAGGAGACACCGATATGGTTACAACAATCCGCACGTTGTTGGCCGAGGAACAACGGCGCCGAAATCAGGGTCGATCAGATTATGAAATTCCCATGCGTCCGGATCACGGGCACGCCTTGCTGAGCGATCTCACTCGTCCGTCACAGGCCGGTTACCCATTAATAGGCAGGATGAGAGGTCTCGCTGAACTGCGCGGTGTTATGCATGGCTGCAATTAGATGCGTATCTGTGTTCAACGCCGTTATTCGCTGTTTACTTGTTTTCATCTTCCCACGCGGACAGAAAAGACCGTTTGCCTGATTTGATGGAAAGCCTTTGAGTCGCAGATGACAAGACCTGTGCGCTCATGAAAGACCCAATGGATCAAAATCAAATTCTGAGCTGTCGTCGAACGGCAAAACTATTCGCCGCCCGACATTCCCTTTGATCATGAAATTCATAAAGCTCGGGCTTCTCGGGAATTGTTCTCGGAGAACTGTGGGCGTTCGCAAAGCGATACCAACGCAAGGTTGTCTTCGCAGCTCACCGCAGTTACTTCAGATAGGTATTAAACCAATCAATGGTTCGGTCCCAAGCCAGGTTAGCCATCTCCTCATCATATCGTGGCGTGCTGTCATTGTGGAAGCCGTGGTTGGCATTTTCGTAGATATAGGCCTCATAAATCTTATCGTTGGCTTTTAGAGCAGCCTCAAAATCTGGCCAGCCCGCGTTAATGCGTTCGTCAAGCTCTCCCATCTGAACAAGCAACGGCGCCTGAATTTTGGCCACATCCTCGGCGGCTGGCTGGCGCCCGTAGAATGGGACACCAGCGGCCAGTTCGGGATAGGCCACGGCAATTGCGCTGACCACACCGCCGCCGTAGCAGAATCCAACAGCGCCGACCTTTCCAGTGCAATCATCTCGGTTCAATAAGTATTCGAACCCATTGAAGAAATCGTTCATCAACTCGACCCGGTCCACTGTCTTTTGCAGCTCGCGCCCATCGGCGTCGTTGCCTGGGTATCCGCCCACCGACGTCAGGCCGTCTGGAGCCAGAGCCATGAACCCGGCTTTCGCCAATCGGCGCGCCACATCTTCGATGTAGGGATTCAAGCCGCGATTTTCGTGGATGACCAGCACTGCTGGCAGGGGCTCTTCAACGCCGGCAGGCCGGACAAGGTAGCCCCGAACGTCGCCGGTTCCATTTGGTGAAGGATAGGTGATGTAGTCTGCATGGATATCAGGATCGTTGAAGGATACCTGCTCGGCCAATGCATAATTCGGGCTGAGCATGTTCAGCAGCGCGACCGCAGATAAACTACCAACCGCGAACTTACCGGCGCGGTCCAGGAACTGGCGCTTGGTGATTTTGCCGTGCGCGTAAAAGTCGTACAGGTCCAGAAGTTCCTGGTCGAAGTCCTTTGCCGTCATGCGAGTCATTGTAAGTCTCCTTATGAGATGGCCGTTCGCAAGGTGGGGTTGTCAGATCATAGGGTCGTGGTTGGTTTGAGTTTTTTAGCGGGCTGCTAGGACACTCCCATTGGCGGTTCTTTTTGCGCGTACTGTTCGCGCAGCACGTTCTTTTGGACCTTTCCCATTGTATTGCGCGGCAGGTCCGGGACGATTTCGTAGCGACGCGGATGTTTGAAGCGAGACAGCTTGTCTCTGATGGTCACCGCGATCTGTTCCATTTCAAGTTGCGCGCTAGGCTCGGCAACCAGAGTGGCAATGATAGCTTCGCCAAATTCGGTGTCGGGAATCCCGAAGACCGCCGACTCAAGGACACCTTCGATGTCGTTCAGGACGTCTTCAATTTCTTTGGGATAGACGTTGTAACCACCAGTGATGATCAGGTCTTTTGACCGTCCTACAATCGACAGATAGCCATCCTGGCTGTACTGGCCCAGATCGCCGGTGATGAAGAACCCGTTTTCCCGTAGCTCTTTGGCGGTTTTCCCGGGCATCTGCCAATAGCCTTTGAACACATTGGGCCCTCGTACTTCGATCATTCCAACCTCGCCCCGGGGCAGCGGTTCTCCAGATTCAGGATAGGTGACGATGACCTCGGTGCCAGGTAGCGCCATGCCGACAGTTCCTGCGCGGCGTTCACCTTTATATGGGTTTGAGGTGTTCATGTTCGTCTCGGTCATCCCATAGCGTTCGAGAATCCGATGGCCCGTGCGCGTTTCGAACGCCAAATGGGTTTCGGCCAGCAATGGGGCTGAACCGGAAATGAATAGACGCATGTTCTTTGTGGTTTCTTTGGTGAAACCGTCATCCGCCAGCAATCTGGTGTAGAAAGTGGGGACACCCATCAGAAGGGTCGAGTGGGGCAACTCTTCCAAGATCATATCAATGTCGAATTTTTCCATAAGTCGAACTTTGGCACCGGCGAGTAATGACGTATTCATCGCCACGAAAAGCCCATGTGTGTGAAAGACCGGCAGCGCGTGAAGCAGGCGATCGGCGCTTGTGATGGCCCACAAATCCACAAGAGCTTGTGCATTGGACAACAGGTTTCGCTGGCTCAGCATCGCACCCTTCGAACGGCCCGTAGTGCCTGATGTATATAGCAAAGCCGCAAGGTCGTCCGGTGCGCGATCCACGGTTTCGAATACGCAGGGTTGTGCGTCGGCCTCAAGGCTTAGGCTTGGAGTATCGCCGCCGAGGGTCAGCAGCTTTGCGCCAGATTGGGCTGCCAATTTTGCGATTTCAGCTTCATCGTTGCTGTCGCAAATGATCATCGCCGGTTGAGCATCAGAGATGAAATAGTCCAACTCTGCCATGGTATAGGCAGTGTTAAGTGGCAGGTAGACAGCACCTGCCTGAACCGAAGCAGCATAGAGCGCAATCGTATCAGCCAGCTTGGGGGCCTGCACAACGATGCGATCCCCAGGAGAAACTCCGCTGTTCTGCAAAACATGCGCGATCTGCGCGGCGCGCTTTAGAAACGCGTCATAGGAAACTACCCTGCCATCATCGAGCTGCAGGATTGGAGCTTTGTTGTCCTCGTGGCGGGCAAACAAGCTGTCGTAGAGGGTGTTGGTCACGCTGTATTTTCCCTTGGGTTGATCGCAAGCGCCGCAGTTGAAGCCGCACGAACTGAACGCGAGGCTTGGATTGTGGCATGTGTCGCGAATTCTTCGTGGTGACGTTCTGTTTTGTTCAAGTCGTAAAGGTAGTTGACCATCGCGCCTCCGGATTGGGCGCGCCCGTTTGGCGATAGATCTGCGTCGGCGTGCAGTTCATGAAGCTCAGCACCATTGCCCAGATGAAAGCGGGCCACGGGATCCAGCGGCATCCCATCTTCACGCTTCGCAAGCAACAAATACCGGGCGGCCATCGCGCGCACGTCCTGCGCCGAGGCCGTCGCTGCCAGTACGGCCTCGGCGGTATGACCGTGCTCTGGATGTTCTGTTTCGCCGGCCAGCCAACGGCTAAGCCCTGGTATAGGCGATAAGGTCACAAAAGTGTCGAGACCTCTAAGCTCTCGCGAAAGTTCGGTCACAACCTGTTTGATCAACAGGTTCCCAAAACTGATTCCTGCTAAACCCTTTTGGCAGTTTGAAATGGAGTAGAACGCCGCGACTTTTGCCTGCTCGGCTTCAATCGGTTCTCGAGCTTCAGACAAAAGCGTATCGATCGCGCCCGGGATTTCAGTTGTAAGGGCCACCTCGACAAAAATCAGCGGCTCATCGGGCATTGAAGGGTGGAAGAACGCAAAACAACGACGGTCAGGTGGGTAGAGCCTGCGCCTCAAGTCGTCCAGATCGTTGATCTGGTGAACCGCCTCATATGCGACGATCTTGTCCAGAACGCGGGCAGGCGTATCCCAGCTGATTTGCTTGAGAACAAGAAAGCCTCGATTGAACCAGCTTCGCAACAAATGGACAAAATCAATATCGGTTCGCTTGAGTTCGGCGTCAGATTTGAGAAATCGCAGCAGATCAAAGCGCATAGCCACAAGTTCTTGCGTCGCACCAGACGGCTGGTTCAGCCGACGCAATAACTCTTGCCGCCTGGGTTCTGCGGATTCACTAAGCTTTTGATATAGATCGACACTTCGATCATTGGCATAGAGGCGCGCCGTGTCAGCGAGTTTTTCTGCGTCTAACTCAAGCTGGTCATTCAAGTAGACAAAAAAGTCCAGTTTTCCCGCGTCATCCAGGATCTGGTAGCGATCAAGTATGGTGGACGCGAGCGTGAAGCCCGATACCTCACCTTCTGTGGACAAAAGCGCCTGGCAAAGTTCAGCAATGGATCGTTTGTCATCCTTGCCACGTCTTTTGTCAGGACGGTCCAATAATTGGTTTAATAGATCGCCCAGAAACCAATTCCGTTGCATTTCAGGTATCCATCTGGCTGCTCAGGTACTCACCCGTTCGACGGTAGTGATCGATCAAGTGCTTAGTCGCGCTGTCTGCGTCATGAGCTAACGCGGCGTCCAGAATCTGCTGATGTTCGGCGGCGATATCCCGTTTTTTGTAGCTCGACCCGCCGGCTGCCAGATAGCGGTAGCGAATGTTCAGGTCGTAGAGCTGCGAACAATATCGCAGTAGCAATGGCAGTTTCGAATTGTCCAACAACGCCATGTGAAACGCTTTATGAGCGTCTTCAAAGTCGTGTGCCCCATTTTGGCTGGCCTTTTTCATATGGTGGTGACGCAAAACAAGTCGATCTTCCCATGCGGCATCCGCGTTGGCGATGGAGGCGCGCAACGCGGTTTCCTCGAGGTTGCATCGCAACAGAAGAATTTCCTCGAAGTTACACTTGCTCACTGGCGCAGCCCTAAACCCGCGCTGGTCAATCCGTTCGACCAACATGTCTGAGGTCAAAAGGCTAAGAGCCTCGCGAACTGGACTTGCGCCAGTGTTTAGAAGGCCGCGGAGCTGCTCGATCTTGAGCTTTTGTCCAGGCGGCAATTCGCCGGTCAGGATCATTTCGCGCAGCCTTCGATACGCGCCATGAGTGGCGGATGTCTCTTTGCCCTCGATATCAAGCATGGCGTCCATATCCGACTGTTCCTTTTTGGCGGCAAAAACTCTTGAGTGCTCTTAACTGAGGGCGCTCGTGCCAGTCGATAGACCAACTGAAAAGTTCAGCGACCCTTCGTTTATCATCCAGCGCCGAAGTACAAAGCTGCGCGCCCCGCTTTTGTGCATGGGGTCGCCCTCGGCCAGCTTCCGGGCGGATTCAAGGCTGTCGGCTCGATAGATGATCAGGCCCATTCCTTGCATATGCTCGCCGGTTTCATCCGACATGGGGCCTGCAAAAGCCAGTTGCCCCGAACGTTCCAACTGCGCCTGATACGCCAAGTGATCTGGCAGTGACGCCTTTACATTTTCGGGCGCCTTGGCTGGCGTGCTCAGCGCAACGTAAAGCTCCAAAGCAAGCGCACCGCGGCTTTTTGCTTCTGATTTGTAGTCTGCCCAAGCAACCATTTGCCGTCTCCGAAAATATCGATATTATTTGACATATTGCAAAATAGTCGGCAAAAATCAAGCGAACTGACATGGATGGTGAAAATGAAATACCTGGTGGGAGAAACCTCGGAAGGCACTGCGGTCTTTGCTGTGAACGGTGAAAACGCAGTGAATTTAACAGCTTTGGACCCTGCTGTCGGTTCCGATCTGATGGGTTTGATAGCCACGCCAGGACTGGCCGACTCACTCACTGAAAAAATTGCCACTGCAGGCAGCATACCTGTGTCCTCGATAACGCCAGCGTTGCCCGTCGCAGCGCCCGGCACGATCATTTGCATGGGGTTGAACTATACGGACCACATCAAAGAAGGGGGCTACGACATCCCCGAGTATCCGACGCTGTTCATGCGCGGGAAGAACTCGATCATGGCGGCGGGGCAGCCCATGGTGCGGCCTGCCTGTTCTGAGAAGTTGGACTACGAAGCCGAGCTTATGCTGATCGTTGGAAAAAGAGGTCGGCATATCTCGGAAGAGGACGCACTGGATTATGTATTTGGCTACACCGTGTTCAACGACGGGTCGCTGCGGGACTATCAGCGCAAAACCGTTCAATGGACGCCGGGCAAAAACTTCGATGATACGGGCGCTATCGGTCCTTTCACCGTAACGCCGGACGAACTGCCCGAAGGGGCTTCCGGTCTGAAGATCGAAAGCCGCGTGGGCGATGAAATCCTACAAAGCTCGAACACGGCCAACATGATCTGGGGCGTTCGTCAGGTCATTGCGACGATTTCGGAATACACCACTCTGGAGCCCGGAGACCTGATTGCGTTGGGCACACCACCGGGGGTCGGTCACGCCAAAAAGCCCAATCCACGTTGGCTGAAGCCGGGTGAAACCGTCGAAGTCGAAATCGAAGGCATCGGAATCTGCGCCAGCCCGATCACCGACGAAAAGGACTCCAAGTCAAAGGTCGCCGCAGCATGAGCGCACCAACCGGGGCAGAGCTGGAGGCACTTCGCGCCAAGGCGCAGCAGGATCATCGCGATCTGCGCGAACGGATTCCACGTTTGTCGGATGACGCGATTGCCTTGATCCTGCGCGAATCTAGATCGCACTACGAGTGGACCGACAAGCCTGTTTCTGACGACCTACTTAAAGAGATCTATGACATCACGATCAACGGCGCGACCAGCATGAACACGTTGCCCGCGCGCTTTATTTTCGTGAAAAGCACTGAAGGCAAAGAACGGCTTGCCAAGTCGCTAAAGCCGAAAAACGTGCCAAAGATGATGGATGCACCGGTCACGGCGATCATTGCCTACGATTTGGACTTTTGGAAGGAACTGCCGTTTCTTTTTCCACACGAAGACCGTCGGCCCTTGTTTGAAAACAAACCCGAATACGTAGCGGACACGGCCTACCGAAACGGCACTCTGCAGGGCGCGTACTTCATGATTGCGGCCCGGGCTGTCGGGTTGGACGTTGGCGCCATGTCAGGCTTTTCGAACAAGATCGTCGACGAGGAGTTCTTCGCGGGCACGACGCTCAAGTCCAATTTTCTTTGCAATCTGGGCTACGCTGACGAGACCGGATTGTTCCAGAAGCTTCCACGTTTTCCATTTGAAAAGGTTTGCTCGTATGCATGAGGAGGTAACCCCGTGGCCATGAAAGTAAAACCTGTCGTGACTTACCGAACGACAGCTCAATGCCCGACACATGCGCGTACCGAGATCCCAATTCGCGATCTTGATGTGGTTGTCGATGAACCGGTCGAACGCGGCGGAACAAATCTAGGTCCGTCTCCGACCGAAACCGCAATGGCAGCCTTGATCGCCTGTACGAATGTCATCGGGCACAAGAATGCGCACAGGTTGGGAATTGATCTTGGCGCGGTGACAATCGACGCGAAATGCAGGTTGGATCGGCGCGGTGTTCTGATGGAGGAGGAGATCGATGTTCCGTTTCCGGAAATCGAACTCACCGTGAAATGTGACACGCCCGCCAGTCAGGAGGAACTGACACGGGTGGGCGAAGAGACAGCCAAGTATTGCGCCATCGCAAAACTATTTGAAGCGGCAGGCACGGACCTGACCGTCAACTGGGTCAAAACAAACCAATAAAGACAAAAGGCCCGACTTTCTGGGAGGAGAGAAATGAAAATCTGGACCAAACGCAGCCTTATCGGAGCTGCTCTGGCAAGCGTCATGGCGCTGCCCGCCGCAGCAGAGGAAACTATTTCTGCCGTTGTCATCGATGGCTACCCAGACCGGGCATTATGGGTGAAGGAGTTCACCAACTTCTTCATTCCGGAGGTGGACAAACGACTGGCCGACGCCGGCAACTACAAGATGAACTGGCAGGAGAACTATGGCGGTTCAATCGTAAAGCCGAAAGGCGTTCTGGAAGGGATCCAGCTGGGCCTTGGTGACATTGGTATCGTGACAACGATCTTCCATTCCTCGAAGCTGCCCAGCCAAGGTATTTCGGGATCGACACCCTTTGTGGCATCGGATTCCCGTGCCGTGGCCAAGGCTGTAGATGAAATCGCGCGCGAATACCCGGCGATGCAGAACGAGTTTGCCGCACAGAACCAGGTCTATCTGGCCACGGGTGTTGTTCTGGACACGTATCAGATTTTCTGCACGGAACCGGTTGCTTCGGTTACGGACCTTGAGGGTCGCAAGATTGCAGGTGCCGGCCTCAACTTACGGTATCTCGAAGGCATCAAGGATGCGGCAGGTGTGCGCGGTGGTCTGACCGATTTCTACAACATGCTTCAGACGGGCTTGGTTGATTGTGGAATGCTGTGGCCCGAAGCGGCGAAGACGTTCAAGATCGCTGAAGTTGCCCCGTATATGCTCAAGGCCGATCTGGGTGCTGTGAACTCAAAAACCATCACGGTTAATGCAGACTATTGGGCAAGCCTGCCGGACGAAGTCAAAGACGTGTTGACGGCGGTTGCCATCGATTACCGTGACCATGTCGCCGGTATCGCGATGGACAGGGCTGCTGCTTCGCGGGATGCTTACGTTGAGGCCGGTGGAACGATCGTTGAGGTTTCGGACGAAGACCGCGCTGCCTGGGCAAACGCCATGCCGAATGTCGCGCAAGAGTGGGCCGCGACGCTGAATGACAACGGCGAACAAGGCACAGAAATGCTGGCCGCTTACCTTGGCAAGCTTCAAGACGCCGGTTTCACCGGAGTGCGTGACTGGACGGCCGAATAACCGTCCGGCGATCCACGAAAGGGGCCTTTCATGCTGAATACCGCAGTTGCTGGCCTGTCGCGGGTCGCCAATTCACTTGCAATCGCCGCCAACGCTTTGGGTACGCTCGTCGTCCTGGCGTTGGTGGTTGTTCTGAATGTCGACGTTATTGCACGTGGTCTGTTTTCAGCCCCATTGCGTGGCACTTATGAGATGGTGCAGTTTTCGGTCGTAATGATCGTTTTTCTGCAGTTGGCAGACGTGGTCAGAGTTGACCGGCTGACACGTTCGGACGGGTTCCTGAACCTCCTACACCATCGTCGCCCCGGTCTGACTGCTAACCTGAGGCGCATCATCAATGCCATATCGGCGATCTTCATGGCATTGATCGCCTATGTGACATTCCCTGAATTCCTACACATGTGGCAGACACAGGACTACTTTGGAGTGCCCGGTCTTTTCACATTGCCATGGTGGCCGGTCAAACTGGTCATCGCGTGCGGTACTGCGCTTGCCTGCGTGATCTTCCTGCTCAAGGTCGTCACGGCGCAGGACCGTCCGCAACTTATTCGCACCCCTGAACATGACGAGGCCGCAGAATGACGCCGATTGAGATTGGCCTGATCTCGGTCGTTGCCATTGTTTTCCTGATTTACGCGGGCGTCTACATTCCCATCGCCTTGGGCGTCGTCTCATTCGTGTCGATCTGGTTAATGCGGGACAACTTCACGCTAGCGCTTAACCTGCTGAAAGTGGCGGTCGGCGACAGCGCGATGGAATATAGCTTCGCGACTATCCCGTTGTTTACCTTCATGGGGCTCATCGTTTCAAAGGCTGGGTTAGGCAGGGACATCTACGAAGTCATGACCATGCGGTTTCGCAAGGTCAAAGGCGGCATTGGAATGGCCACAGTCGGAGCCAACGCCGTCTTTGCCGCTGTGACCGGGTCGTCCATTGCATCCGCATCGGTGTTCACCAAAGTTTCGGTGCCGCAGATGATGGCGCAGGAGTACAACCCACGCTTTGCTGTTGGCGTGGTGGCCGGGTCCTCGGTTCTGGGTATGATCATCCCGCCTTCCGCGATGCTGATCATTTATTCCTTTGTTGCTGAGCAATCCGTAGGGGACATGTTCCTTGCCGGGATCATTCCCGGGATCATGTTGGCGATCGCCTATGTTGGCGCGATCTGGGCCATGGGCCGATTCACACCGGCGTTCGTCGGTGGCCGCATCGTGGCAGATACCGAATGGATGTCCGGGCGCGAGATTGCGTCCAAAACCCTGCCGACATTGTGCATCATCACTATCGTTCTTGGGGGGATCTACACCGGCTGGCTTACTGCGGTCGAGGCAGGAGCAGCCGGTGCCTTCGTGGCTTTGATCATCGCTGTCCTGCGCAGGTCCATGTCCCCAAAAGCGTTTTGGGACGCGTTGCTGGAAACCGGTCATATCACAGCGGCGATCCTGTTTCTGATCACTGCGGCTTCGATCTACAGCCGCATGCTGGGACTGGCCGGGCTGCCCAATCAGTTGCAGGACTTGCTTGCAGGGAATTCCGCCTCCTTCTGGTCGATTATGCTGCTGTACGTCCTTTTGATGCTGTTTTTGGGAACACTGCTGGATACGGCTTCGATCATCCTGATCGTTGTCCCGCTGTTCCTGCCTATGGCCGAAGCGCTGGATATGTCGCTGATCTGGTTTGGTATCATCACCGTGGTCGGCGCCGAAATCGGGCTTTTGACTCCGCCTTTAGGCATATCATGCTTTGTTATCAAATCGACGATCAACGACGACCGCATCTCGCTGAAAGACGTGTTTATGGGCGCGCTGCCCTTCGCCTTTGTGATGCTAATCGTTCTGTTCATTCTGATCGAGTTCCCGATCCTCAGCCTTGCCCTGATTTAAGGAGGCCAAGATGCGCTCTGTCACCAAAGACAATATCACCGACGTGTTCATGGGATACCTGTCCAAGGACACTGATCCGCGGATGCGTGAAATCATGGGGTCTCTGGTCAAGCACCTCCACGATTTCGCCCGTGAAACCAACCTGACGCATGACGAATGGCGCACGGGAATTGCATTTCTGGAGGGGTGCGCCGCTGTGGAAACCGAAGATAGGCATGAGTTTGTCTTGGCCTCGGACGTGTTGGGACTGTCATCGCTGGTGGATATGCTCCATTCAACTCCAGATGCCACAAGCTCGTCTGTTCTTGGGCCTTTTCACGTTTCTGGCGCACCGCCACTGCCATTCGGTGGTGATATGAAGCGTCACTACGGTGGGCCGGTTCTGCTGGCCGAGGGCGTTATCAGGGATGCCGACGGTAATCCCATTGGCGGTGCAGAGCTCGACATCTGGCAAACGGCGCCAAATGGAATGTATGCAAGCCAGGATGAAGAACAGGACACCTTTTCTTTTCATGGCCTGATGACCACTGGTGAGGACGGTAAGTATGCATTCACGACCGTCAAGCCGGTCGAATACACCGTGCCGTCAGACGGGCCTGTCGGGGACATCCTGCGCGCCTGCGGTCGCCATCCTTGGCGACCGTCGCACCTGCACTATATCGTTAAGGCACCCGGGCACCGATCCTTAGTTACCGAGATTTTCCCCGACGACGATCCTTACTTGGATCAGGATACAGTGTTTGGTGTTCGGGATGACCTGGTGATGACATATGTTGAAAGGCCGGCTTCAGAATTTCCCGAAGGCATGGAACTTTCTGGCAAGATTACTGAACCTTTCTTGCACGTAAAGTTCGATGTGAAGCTTGCCAGAGTCTGAATGCTATTGAGGGTGGTGCGGT
The DNA here is from genome assembly GCF_947495585.1 of Ruegeria atlantica. GTDB lineage: Bacteria > Pseudomonadota > Alphaproteobacteria > Rhodobacterales > Rhodobacteraceae > Ruegeria > Ruegeria atlantica_G. The sequence goes on from NZ_CANLZK010000027.1 coordinate 19,039, forward strand.
GCTGAAACATACCTTAATTTTAGGTGCAACGCTTCTTTGCGGTACGGCCTTTGCAGAAGAGCGACCGATCTTCGATGCGCATATTCATTACAGCCATGATGCCGTCAAACTGGTGCCTCCCGAACAAGTTGCCAAAATCCTTCGGGACGCAGGCGTGCGCAAAGCACTGGTTTCCAGCTCGGATGACAACGGTACCCAATTGCTGTTGGCCGCAGCGCCGGACATCGTTGTTCCGGCCCTTCGCCCTTACCGTCGCCGCGGTGAGATCAACACCTGGATGCACGATGAAACCGTAATCGGCTATCTGGAAGCAAATCTGGCGAAAAACGAATACAAAGCCATCGGTGAATTTCACGCTTATGGTGATGATATCAAAACGCCGGTCATCCAGCATATGATCGCACTGGCAAGAGAACGGAACCTAATTCTGCACCACCATGGCGATCGAGAGGCGGTTGATCTGATTTTTGAGACCTGGCCCGAGGCTCGGGTATTGTGGGCCCACTCTGGCTTTGACGACCCGGCCGGTGTAACTGATGCCTTGGACACCTATCCGAGGCTTTGGGCCGATCTAGCGTTTCGCTCTGATATGGTCTCGCGGGGCCATGTCGACCCAGATTGGAAGGCGGCGTTCGAAGCGCACCCGGATCGGTTTATGGTTGGTACGGATACATTCGCTCCGGAACGTTGGTATTACGTAGGCCCTCATGCTGATTTTTCTCGTGAATGGCTGGATTTGCTTCCGGACCAGATCGCAGACAACATCGCATATGCAAACGCAGAACGTTTACTGGCATCAGAATGATCCGCTGGGTTGTCTGGTTTTTATTTTCATCAAGCGCGGCCGTCGCTTGTGAAACGGCAGGGCAACGCATGAGTTCGGAAACTCAAAACGCGCCTAAGGTGTATGTGGCAGTCGGCGAATTTCCATTGGCCCAACCGTTTTTTATTCTTGTGACAGTCTGTGATGATATTGCCGTGAGTGAGATGCACGTCGATGCAATTATGCCTGCTCACCAACACGGGCTAAACTACGTTCCCAAAATCACTGCATTAGGCGATGGGGTGTTCCGTGCAGATAGCATGCTGTTTCACATGCCGGGGCTGTGGGAACTGCGAGTTGACGCCAACTTTGGCGGGCGATCGATATCCTACACTTCCGATGTCGTGCTAAAATGAAGGTTCTGGTGACGGCGGCGTTTGTAGTCCTAGCGGGGACCGTTCGTGCCGAAGTCCTGTTGTCTGATGACGAAATTCAGCAAACGCTGTCCTTCGGACCATGGCCAATTTCGTTTCAGTCGGACCCAAGCAACAGGTTTTCAAACGATACAAGAGCAACTGCGCTAGGAGCAGCCTTATTCAACGATCCGGTATTGTCAGTCGACGGCGCATTTTCTTGCGCAAGTTGTCATGACCCTGAACAGGCATTTACCACGTCCGACGCGCGGGCGCTCGGTCGCGTCCTGTTAGATCGAAACACACCATCCCTGCGGAACCTTGCCGGCCTCCGCTGGTATGGATGGGGCGGTAAGAGCGATAGCCTGTGGGCAGCCAGCTTGCATCCGATCATCGAAGAACAAGAGATGGCGCACAGTAAAGAAAGCCTAAAGACAGCTATCTCGGAAAGTATCTACATTAATGATTTTGAAACCATATTTGGCGACATCCAGATTCAAGATCCAGAGCTTGTGCTGGTGAACGCTGCCAAAACGCTATCCGCTTACTTGGAAACATTGGCAACCGGCCGGACGCAATTTGACGATTTTCGCGAAGCATTAGAGAACCAAGATTTAGCAGCCGCTGCGAACTATCCCGAAGCTGCCCAGCGAGGTCTTCAGCTGTTCATAGGGCGTGGAAAATGTGTGTTGTGCCACAATGGTCCGAGATTTTCCAACAATGAGTTCCATGACGCAGGCGTTCCCTATTTTCTGAGCGAAACCGAGGTCGACGACGGGCGGTTCGGTGGATTGAACTTTTTGCTTTCAAACGCTTACACATTGGACGGCAACTGGAGCGACGATCCGGAAAAGCAAGGTGCATGGGTGGTTCGCAGTGTCCGCAGGAGCCACTCAGATTTTGGGAACTTTCGTACGCCAAGCCTACGGGGCGTGGCCGAAACCGCGCCTTACATGCATGACGGCAGCCTGATCGACTTGGATGCGGTGATCAGGCACTATAGCGAAATTGATACGGAAAGGTTGCACGCCGACGGTGAAGCCATACTCTCGGAGTTAAATTTGTCGGAGCAGGAGGTTGCAAACCTAGTTGCATTTTTGGAGTCACTGTCCAAGGCACCTTGATACATCGCTTGTGTTAACCGCTTAGGAACGGGCTACTCTAGTTGCAGCTTTGGTGGCCATTGCAGACCTCGGAATCTGCGATTTTTCTCCCCAAGATAATCTAACCTGTAGGTTTTGCCGATCATCGTGAACGCTTGAGCCACCTGGGTATTCGGCCTGGGTCAGGAATGCTTGACGTTTGGGTCAGAATTGAGTTACGTAATTCGCTGATCTATTGAAATTTCATTCGTAGATGGAGTCAATGATGTGTGACGTTCCTAATTTCTTTTTAGGCGACACATAGTTCCGCTACCAGCGACAGAACCTTTCCATTTCGTCTCATCCTTCATACATGCTGATTTCATTGATCCTGACTTCCCTTTGAGTAAATCAAAGTTGATTTGCAGATAAGACGCCGAAGGCGCTTGTTCCTGCTGATCTGCCACGTGGCGAACGCGGATGACGGCAACGGTTGCCAAACATAGAAGAACTCTCAGACATCGTTGCCGCGCATTACACAAACTGTCATGTGCTTAAATTCGAGGCACTAAGAGAAAAGATTCGTGAACTGGTTCGACATGCAATTTGGGGCGCTTCTCATCCAGACATTTCAATTCAAGTTGCCTTATTGGAGCGTCTCAAAAGGCGGGCTTTTGACCGACCTACCAATGTTTGTGAACTACGCCGGGAAATTTGGACACTTACGTAAGCTGTTTTTTGTTCTCTGCTGATCTTCAATAGAAAGGAGATCGGAAAAGTCGAAACGGAAGCAGCATCACCCAGATTTCAAGGCCATAGTCGCGTTGGAAGCGCTGAAGGGCGAGCAGACGGTCCGCGAATTGGCCAGTAGGTTAGGTGTTCATCCAACGATGATCCATCAATTGAAATGGGCGCTGCTTGAAGGTGCTTCGGGTGTATTCGAGT
>NZ_CANLZK010000028.1:0-20264 GCF_947495585.1 Ruegeria atlantica
TCAGCGCGCCCGCCTAAATCATTCCCTAAGATGCCCACCGTCTCTCCGATGCGTCCGGCTGTCTCTCCAACCCGTCCAACCGTCTCTCCGGCCCGTCAGCGCCGCCTCAGCAGCGCCGGTGAAGGGGGTTCTAAGGTTTACCAAACAAAGCCGCAAGCAGAAAATGACGTCCTGGGCGATTTTTTTCCATCTTTCCGCTTAACCGTTATTTATCAATATCTTAAGTGACGCTATGTACCCCCTCGAACGGCGATCTCATCAGTTGAAATACAAGTCGTACCTACACCTGCCTGCGCCTCCAGTAATCGTACCCCTATATATAGACAGGGCGACCCATCACACCACAAGACTCAATCGAGTCGGAAGCGATTCAATGAGTCGGAACCGGCCTAAAAAACCATGCTGGCACTCAACTCAGGTATAGAATCCGCGCATCTCTACCCTCGCCGGGCTTGCGCATTGGCCCGGGATGCTGTGTGGTCGCCTCTGTAAGATGCCCGGGTTAGCCGTGAAATGACCACCAATACAGCCGACATGTTTCCACGCATAAGTACCGTAGGCTATGACGGCCTTCTTGTTTCCTTTGCCGATGCCATGGCCGAACCCTCGAACCGGGCGGCACTGGCCTTTAGGGGCGCAATCGACGCGGCATCCTGGGACGGTGTTGTCGAAACCTCAGCATCCCTTGCATCGGCATATCTGAGGTTCGATCCCGACAAACTGCCTCGCACTGAAATCCAGGATAAAGTGCGACACCTACTTGCACAGCAAAATTGGTTTGAGGCACCACTGCCTGCCGGTCGCAGGTTGTGGCAAGTCCCGACAGTTTATGGGGGCGAGCTTGCTCCGCAACTGGACGAGGCAGCGGCAGCGGCGGGGTTGGATTCCATGGAGGCCGTTCGGCGGCTGAGCGACACAAAGGTACGCGTATTAACCATCGGCTTTGCACCGGGGCAGCCGTATCTTGGTCCGCTTGGTCCTGAGTTCAATATTCCACGCCTGAAGGAACTGACTCCTATGGTCCCAGAGGGGGCCTTGGTATTGGCAATTTCCCAATTCGTACTGTTCTCGGGCCCCACTCCGACCGGTTGGCGGCACGTGGGCCAAACCGCATTTCGTTGCTTTCGCCCTGACGCACCGCAGAGCTTTGCGTTGAAGCCAGGGGATGAAATGCAGTTCCTGTCCGTTTCGCGCGACGAACTGGAAAGCATCCGTGCCAACAACTCGGACGGCTTAGGCGGGGCCACCTGCGAGGAGATCGCGGGATGAGCCTGATTGTTCATCGCATTGGCCCGGCCTGCACCATACAAGACCAGGGTCGTGTCGGGTATCTGGATCAGGGGCTGTCCCGATCCGGCGCCGCCGATCAGCTGGCCCTGCACGAGGGCGCAGCGTTGCTGCGTCAAAGCCCGGAGCTTGCAGCCTTGGAAGTGGCTGGAATGGGTGGCGAGTTCGAGGCAACGCAATCTCTCGGCATCGCTCTGACAGGTGCTCCGATGCAAGCCAGCATTGATGGCGCACCTGTGGTCTGGAATGCGTCGCACCAGATGGAAGTCGGGCAGCGGCTGGTGATTGGTGCTGCGACGCGCGGGACCTATGGCTACCTGCATGTCAGCGGCGGGATCGCGTCCGAAGCCTTTCTGGGATCACGCTCGGCGCATTTGACCGCCAAGATCGGAAGCACCATTCGGACCGGAGATACATTGCCAGTCGCTAGCGGATCAGGCGTGACGGGCATGAAACTCAACCCGGATGATCGCTTCACGGGTGGCGCTCTACGCGTGATCGCCAGCTTTCAAACCCCCCTGTTTGATAAGGAAACGCTGGACCGCTTTGTGCAAACCGAGTTTCGGCGTGGCAGTCGGGCCAACCGAATGGGGATGCAGTTGGATAGCGAGGGCGAAGGTTTCGCGGCCCAGGGTCAGCTGAACATTCTGTCCGAGGTCATTACCCCCGGTGACATACAGATGACCGGAACAGGCAGCCCATTTATCCTGTTGCCTGAATGTCAGACCACCGGAGGGTATCCCCGTATCGCGACGGTTCTACCCTGTGACCTACCGCGCGCGGCACAAACCCCGGCGGGCGGGCAGATCAAGTTCGAATTCGTGTCACTGGACGAGGCCACAGCCCTGCAAACCGCCCACGAAGCCGAACTTGCCCGGCTACCTATGCGGGTCGAACCGCTGGTCCGCGATCCGCATGACATCCCGGACCTCTTGTCCTACCAATTGATCGGCGGAATGATCTCTGCCACCGACTAAGGAGTATCACCCATGCCAAGCGTCGATCTGAATGCCGATATGGGCGAAAGCTATGGCCCATGGAATATGGGCGATGATGAAAGTCTGCTGAAAATTATCACATCCGCCAATATCGCTTGCGGCTTTCATGCCGGCGACCCGGACGTCATGGCCAAGACGATGACCTTGGCCGCCAAAAACGGCGTCGGGATAGGCGCGCATCCCGGCTTTCCCGACCTGCAGGGCTTTGGCCGGCGCAACATGAAAGTACCCCATGCCAGCCTGCGCAATCTGGTGCGTTATCAACTAGGGGCGGCAATCGGAATGGCCAAGGCCGTTGGCACCGAAGTGCGGCACCTGAAGCTGCACGGGGCGCTGGCCAACATGTGCTCGGTCGATATCGACATGGCCCGAGCCTGTTATCAGGGCGCGCTGGATGTCGATCCGGGCATCATCATCATGGTTTTGGCCGTTACCAAACAAGAAGAAGCCGTGCGCGAACTGGGGTGCAAGTGGGTCGGCGAGATCTTTGCGGACCGGGCCTATAACGACGACGGAACCCTTGTCGACCGCAGCATGCCCGGCGCGGTTATTCATGACCCCGAAATTGCTGGACCGCGCATCCTGAACATGGTGCGCGAAGGTGCCATCATCACCGAGAGCGGCCAGCGGCTAGAGACATCCATCGACACGATCTGCCTGCATGGCGACGGCCCAACCGCAGTACAAATCGCCCGTTCGGTTCGCACATCCCTGATCGACGGCGGGGTCGATGTGACAAAATTCATGCGATAGAAAGAAGGGCGTAATCCTGACGATCTATCCTCTGACTGTTGCCTGTATGGAATACAGACCCTAGCATGCCTGACAAGTGCATGTTCTGAATACCACAATTCCAAGCAACGCCATGCCGAACCGGTATAGGCAAAGAGGTTGGCCAATGTCTTTCGATCTGATGAATTACGAACCGCGCGGCGACAAAAAGAACTCTGAGTTCTTCCACCAATATCTGCCGATGATCTACGAACGCCGCCAAAGCTCGGGCGTGGCGGATCAGGTCGGGGCGATGCAGGCGATCGTCATTCAGGTTGAACCGGACGCTGTGTTCGACACGCTGATCGAACTCTATGTCATGACACCTTACCGGCATACAGCCAGCTATCTGGGCCAGACGCACAAATTTGCGGTGCTGCATTCGCACTCCGATTATCCCGCGATGATCGTCATGGCTCCGCTGAGCGCGACCTTCGAGGACTTTATCCCACGCATTAACCGGATGTACCCGCTGGCCCGCAACACCCCCCAGACCCGCTATGTCGGAGAGATTTATGGCGCCACGGACCTCAAGACCCTGGCCAAAACGCTTGAAGATCAGAACATCAGGTTTGAGTACAAGGGAGACACCGAAAACCCGTTCTACACTTCGGACGGGTTCAGATTTACGTCTCCGTCCGATTTCACCTGTAACAGGGTTGGCTACTCATCCCTGGATTTCAACGAAACCGACAGCCTTGGATTGGGTGACCGGATATTGCTGAGCAATGACGAACAGGCGCGGCTGGATCAGGCGGCGGCATTCGGGGCAGACAGCAAAATCGCGCCTTTGATGCTGGGGGTCGACCACCTTGCAACACGCATTCTGGCCGGCGAGCGTGAGGACGCGATCCTCGAGTTTCTGACCATGGTGCCCTACTACTTTTGGGGCGCGTACAACATCTTTGAGATGAACTCGTCTACCAATGTGAACCGGAACGCGAATGTCGACGATGACAAGAAGTCCCCCGCCAAGGTCTTCACCGCGAACAACACACCCTCCTTCGTCAATTCCTTTGAACAGCTGCCGATGCCAACCGAGGATTTCGTTCGGAACTTTGGCCGTCGCCTGCACCACATGGCAATCGAGATCCAGGACGGCGACCACGGCGCGGGTGAAAAGAACGTCGATTTTGTGGTCAACACACTCAAGAATGAAGGTGTGCCGTTCCTGGCCCATGTGGTGGGCGAGTGTAAGGATGATCCGAACCTCAAACAGATCTTCTCAAAGCACTCGAAGTACACGCTGTTGATCACCGAGTATATCGAACGCTGCCACCACTATGACGGGTTCTTTACCAAAGATAACGTTGCCGCCCTGACCGCTGCGGCGGGCCAGGATGAACAATACGAACACGGCCACGTCTTCGACTGACAAAAAAAGGCTGCGAGTTTCCTCGCAGCCCAGATCCATTCAGGAGAGTATGTCGAGCCTTATGACGGCCCGATCATGAAACAAGTCACATTCCGGGCCTGCAACCGGCGGCAGGCCAGATCGGCCTGTTCGCGGGTCATGCCCTGAAATGTCGCGTCGAAGCCGCGCGAGCTTTGGTTCACCTTGCGCAGCGTGCCTTCCAGAGTGGTCATTTCCGACAGGGCCGTTTTCAGCAAAATCTTTTCCGCCTCATATCGGGTGGTATAGCGGCCAACGTTCACGCCCCATAGCCGTCCGCCCGATGTTGACAGTCGGGTCACAATCTCTTGCTCGGGTTCGGGCTGCACTGCCGGATCGGTCGAGGCCAGAACCAGGTCGGCCGGGCGCGCAGCGGGGCGGGTTGCGTCGCCATCACCAGACGGTTGGATGTCGGCAGCTGCAATCGCCGCAGCGATTCCGTCCTTGATACGCGTACCGTTTTTGGCAGCCGTCTCAGCCACAGTGCCAGCAACCTGAACTGCGGCACCCGGTCCAGGGCGCAGAACGGGGCGCAGACTGGATTTTGGCGCAATGGTCAGGGCCGCGACGGTTGCGCCCAATCCCGCGTTCCCGGCATAGGTGGGGCGGGCCGGCTTGCGGATCGGGGCACGCGAAGGGGCACGGCGGAATCCCATGTCCAACAACTCAGCGACTTTTGCATTCCGCGATGCGCCGGATTTGCCGCCAAAGACAGTCGCGATGATGCGTTCGTCCTTGCGTTTGGCCGATGCAACCAGGTTAAAGCCAGCCGCCCGCGTGTATCCGGTCTTGATCCCGTCCGCACCTTTGTAAGCTGCCAACAGGCGACGGTTCGTGTTGGGAACCGTCTTGATCCCGGCATGCGTGGATTGGCGCGAGAACAGGTTGTAATACTGCGGATAGTCATAAAGCAGGTGGCGACCCAAAGTGGTCATATCCCGCGCGGTCGACAAGTGACCTGATTCCGTCAGGCCATGTGCGTTCTTGAACGTTGTGCGGCTCATACCCATGGCCTTGGCCGTGCGCGTCATGCGACGGGCGAATGCGGCTTCGGATCCACTGATCGCGATGCCAATCGCCGTGGCCGCATCATTGGCGGACTTCACGGCAGCCGCCCTGATCAGATATCGGAACGCAATGGTTTGTCCGGTGCGAAGGCCCAGCTTCGAAGGGGGTTCAGAAGAGGCCTTTTTTGTAATCCGAACGGGCGTGTCCAAGGTGATCTCACCATTCCGCACCGCCTCGAATGCAATATAGAGTGTCATCATCTTGGTCAGAGAGGCCGGATGCAGTCGGGTGTCAGCATTGCGCGAATGCAAAACCTCGCCTGTCCGGGCGTCAATGACCATCGCCGCATATGGTGCCGCAAATCCCTGCAACGGCGCGAAGGAGAGCAGCCACAAGAATGCTATAAGAAATAAGCCCATCCGGGCCGGAACTGTCCGCCGAACCTGCACGATCTTTGCCTCTGTCTACCTCAGGCCGCCGGGTTTTCCCGGTCAGCGTTAATTATTCTTATTATCGATAAGGCTAACACAGAGACCCAATGAAATAAACCGAAAGCGTGCAAATTCGCTGTTTTGTTAAGGGTCCGAACCGACACTACATGTAGACGCGCACAGCCCGCAACCTACCACATCCACGCAAATTGAACCCCTTAACGTAATTCCCACCTCGTTTTTTAAAAACTGAGACCAATTGGCAACATCAACTTAGGCGCTGAACCAGATCAGCAAGTTCGCCCAAATCCCGCATCTCGCGATAGCGCGGATTGCCCGCAGGGGTTTCGGCCTTTTCGATCTCCCAAACCAACCCATGGGGCACATAGACGCCCCAACACCCGGCCTGAATTGGGGCGACGACATCGGACCGCATCGAATTACCTACCATCATTGCAGATTCGGGTCCGTCACCATGCCGCGCAAAGATATCGCGGTAGGTTCGCGCTGACTTTTCGGACACGATTTCGACCTCGTCGAACAACTCTCCCAGACCGGATTGCGCCAGCTTTCTCTCTTGATCGATCAGGTCGCCCTTGGTGATTAGAATCACCCGATGCGTATCAGTCACCGCTTCGATGGCCTCTCGCGCGTGGGGCAAAAGCTCGATCGGGTGGGCCAGCATGTCCTGCCCCGCTTCGACCAACTGGCGGATAACCGAGGCTGGAACACGGTCGTCGGTCACTTCGATTGCGGTTTCGATCATCGACAGGGTGAAGCCTTTGATTCCGTAGCCGTAGTGCCGGATATTGCGTTTTTCCGCAGCAAGCAGCCGATCCAACAGGTGATCGCGATCAGCTTGATCGGCCAGCAATTCCGTGAAATGGGTCTGCGTCAGTTTAAAAAACCGCTCGTTGTGCCAAAGCGTGTCGTCGGCGTCGAACCCAATTGTGGTCAGCGCTTTTTCCATTTCGATTACGTCCTGCTGGCTCTTTTCTCTGGCCCCATGCACGTTATATAACCGATCAGACAAACCGAAGCCTGAATCGGACAAAGGCGCAATGACTGAACACAAATGGATGATGTCTGACCAACCGGACAACGACGATGATCCGTCGCTGTTGGTACAGACGCGCCCTAAGACCAAGCGCCCGCCGTTGTACAAAGTACTGCTGCTGAACGACGACTACACGCCGATGGAATTCGTGGTGCATGTGCTGGAGCGTTTCTTTGGCATGACCCATGCCGAGGCGTTCGAAATCATGTTGATCGTCCACAAGAAAGGCGTCGCCGTGGTTGGCGTGTTCAGCCATGAGATCGCCGAAACCAAAGTGGGCCAGGTCATGGACTTTGCCCGCAGGCACCAGCACCCCCTGCAATGCACAATGGAACGGGAAGAGTAAGGCCGCCTAGCCTTCTCTCTCATATTTGCCGATGTCCCCTCGTCTTGATCTTGCCCTGCAAAGCGGCCTTGAGCTGTCGCAACCACTCAGCGTGCTTGGGCCGACATCCAACTGCGATCTGTCGGCCCTGCCGCGTGAAACGCAGGTTGTGCAGCCATTCAAACCGTTTCACGACCACTTTGCCGGACAGGGCTTTGCCGCTGTGCCGGAAGCCCACGACCCTTGTCAGGATGCCATCGTGATCCTGCCCCGCGCCAAGGCGCTGGCGCGCAGCATGGTGCATCAGGCCTGTCAGCGGGCCAGGGGACTGATTGTCATAGACGGTGTCAAAACCGACGGCGTCGATAGCCTGCTGAAAGACATCCGCAAACGCGTTGACGTCGAAGGGCCCATCGCCAAGGCGCATGGCAAGATCTTCTGGTTCCAATCCGCACCCGAGGCTTTTGCCGACTGGGCCGCCCCGGACAACCAGACAGTCGATGGCTTTCGGACCGCGCCCGGCGTGTTCTCGGCTGATGGGATTGACCCTGCCTCGGCCCTGCTGCTGGGCGCATTGCCCGAAAAGCTGGGCGCAAGGATCGCTGATTTGGGCGCTGGCTGGGGGTATCTCACAGCCGGTGTGCTAAAGGCCGCCAAACCGCGCGCGTTACATCTTGTCGAGGCTGACCAGATCGCCCTTACCTGCGCACGCGTCAATTTGGTCAAGACCTGCGCGCAGTTCCACTGGGCCGACGCCGTCACGTGGAACGCGCCGGAACCGTTGGACACGGTGATCATGAACCCTCCGTTCCACACATCGCGCTCCGCCGACCCTGAGCTGGGTCAGGGCTTTATCAAATCCGCAGCTCGAAACCTGACCCGGAGCGGCAATCTGTGGATGGTCGCAAATCGCCACCTGCCCTACGAGGTCACGCTGGCCGAGAATTTCGTACAGGTTCAAGAGGTATCCGGCGACAATCGGTTCAAGGTGTTTCACGCCTCTCGCCCTCGACGGTGATCCCGGTTAACCTCTGCCGCAAATCAGGAGACAACGCATGTCCTTTTCCATAGCCGGCAAGACCGCCATTGTCACAGGCAGCGCCAATGGTGTCGGACTGGCCATCGGGCGCCACTTTGCGGATGCCGGCGCCAATGTCATGTTCGCCGACATGGACGAAAAACGGCTGTCCGACGAGCTTGGCGCACAGGCCGATGACAGCAACATCCGGTTTTTTGCTGGCGACCTGCGGGAAAAGCTGACCATCGCGAACCTGCTGTCTGCCACGCTTGATGCGTTTGATCAGGTGGACATCCTGATCAATGGCGCGCGGCAGGTGATCCCGTCCGATCCGCTGGACGCGGACGACGATTCCGTGCGCATGCTGCTCAATCAGAACCTGATGCCCTCGCTGCGTCTAAGCCAGGCGGTCGCCAAACGCATGATAAAACAAGCAGGTGACACTGACGAAGGCCCCGCCGGGTCGATCATCAACCTGTCGTCAATCGCGGCGCGGCGCACCCACCCTGATCTGATGGCATATTCCGTATCCACCGCCGCGTTGGATCAAATGACACGTTCACTGGCCGTTGCACTGGCCCCGAAACGGATCCGCGTTAATTCCATCGCGCTGGGATCGGTCATGAGCGCCTCGCTGCAGTCCACGCTCAAGGAAAACCGGGACTTTCGCAACGATATCGAGAGACATACGCCCTTGGCCCGGATCGCAGCCCCGAACGAACTGACCGAAACGGCACAGTTCCTGGCCTCGGATGCAGCCGGCTTCATCACCGGACAAATTCTGACAATTGATGGCGGCCGCACCTTGCTGGACCCCGTCGCAGCCCCGGCCCATTAACCCCCATGTTCGATACCGAAAAATCAACCGCCGCCGCGTGGTTCCGCCAATTGCGCGATGAGATTGTCGCCGCGTTTGAGGCACTTGAAGACACCCACAGCTCTGGCCCTCTTGCAGACGCAACACCTGGCCGGTTCGAGGTCAAGGAAACCAAACGCCAATCCGAGGACGGCAGCGATGCGGGCGGCGGGTTGATGTCCGTGATGCGTGGCGGGCGGGTCTTCGAAAAGGTCGGCGTCAATGTCTCGACCGTATACGGCACCTTGGGTACGCGGGCGCAACAGGCCATGGCGGCGCGTAAGGGGATACCGGGGATGACCGAAGATCCGCGTTTCTGGGCGTCGGGCATCTCTCTGGTCGCGCATATGCAAAACCCGCATGTACCGGCCGTTCATATGAACACCCGCATGTTCTGGACCCCGCACACATGGTGGTTCGGCGGCGGTTCGGACCTGAACCCCTGCATCGAGTATGATGAGGACACAGCGCATTTTCATGCCACCCAAAAGGCGCATCTGGATCAGCATGGTCCCGGCCACTACCCCCGCCTGAAAGACTGGGCTGATGAGTATTTCTATATCCCCCATCGCAAGCGCGCCCGAGGCGTGGGCGGGATATTCATGGATGACTATTGCACCGGAGACTGGGCTGCAGATTTTGCGTTGACCCAGGATATTGGTCGCGCATTCCTGCCTGCCTTCCTGCCATTGGTGGAAAAGCGCCGAGTCCAGGAGTTTGATGAGACGGCCAAAGACACGCAACTGGTGCATCGGGGCCTTTATGCCGAATACAACCTCGTCTACGACCGGGGCACAAAATTCGGGCTGGAAACCGGCCATGACCCGGATGCGGTGCTTATGAGCCTTCCGCCAATGGCAAAATGGGTCTGATAAATTAGCGGAACCCAAAATCCAGGAAGTTGTCAAAGCAATAACCCTGCGCGGAGCCCGCCGACATGTTCTCACCCACACGTTTTACGGTGACCGAATATCCCGGCGTGGTATCGACACCATCGGGCGGGGTGAGTGAAAACTGCACCGTGCGCACGCCTTTTTCGTAGGCCCGGACAATATAGATACGCTGAGTTGCTTTGGTTCTTAGGCTGCGAATAGCAAAGTCACCTATCCCGCACCAATACGAGACCGGGGCCGAAGACCCGCTGACGGCGACCTCGTATACACCGTTGTTCATAGGCGTGACTGTGGTTTTAAAACCCGGGTAAGCGCCGATTCCGATCCCAATTCCCTGTGCAAATACAGGCGGCACCGCAAATGCTGCCAGGGCCGCTATTTTCAAAACTCGCATAATGGCAATTCCTGTTTCGAAACACTTATTCAAGATCATACCGGACACGTGGTCCGAGTAAAGCGGCACCATTTTCGGGAATTTGGCCGACAGGACCCCGACACAAGAATACAGGCAAAACAGTATCATTTTGGGTCATAAGCAATTAGGATCAAGGTATATTTTGGCTGGGGTTTGTTTTGGGCAAAGCGTTTCCAAATGACTGGTTTGATATCCCGTCCGAAAAATACGCGGATTTCGGCGCCATGTTCTATCTTGCATCGCTGACCAATACACACAGACCGCGCACCCTTGGGCAGGTGCTGTATGCATTTGAAACGCCTTTTCGGCTGAACCAGTACCACATTTTCCGACAGAACGGTTTCCCGCGCGGGTTTGTGACCTTCGCGGGCCTCAGCCCCGAAGCCGAGCGTCGGTACTCCATTCAGGAAAAGCCGCTGAAGGACACGGACTTTGCCAGCGGCACGTCCTTTTGGATCGTCGACCTTGTGGCCCCGTTTGGACAGACCAACCAGATCGTCGACATACTGAAAAAAGAAATCCCCCACCCCCGGGTCCGAACCAATCGGATGGACAGCGATCTGACCCGAAATCGCATCGTGGAGTGGACCCGCGACGACGCGGGGGGCGTACACATGAAGCTTTACCGGAAGAAAGAATTTCGTGAGGTCCTAAAAATGGAGGGGTCTTGAAATGGTATCGATCGTAGGGACAACAACTGGCTTTGTAACCGGAGACCCTCCAAATGTGGCAACCGGAGATTTGGGTCTGGACGGCTTTCCGCTGTCGCAAAACTGGACCATATCTCAACAATCGGTGCTGGGCGTCGCATCCATTGATCCCAATACCGGCGAGTGGACCTATACGGTCAACCAAAGCGATTTTGACGATATCCCGTTTGGAGATATCGTCACCGATACCTTCACCGTGCAAGTCACCGGGCTTGAATTTGACGGTTTACTTCGTAAACGTAGTTTCCGGCTTGCACGTAATATCCATTGCGCCGTAATCCCCACCGGCTGGGATCATCGATTCGGGTATACCCATCATAAATGTAGTCCCCACGTCGGTATTTTTTAGCCTGTCCTGGCGGTATGCACGGGACCGCATTTTTCGCCAAGCCTGGTGGACAATGTCAGGATTTGGATTTCACATGGATTGGCGGCGTAGCGCCAACTCCACTAGCTTGCCCTGTGTTATGGTTCCACAAACTGGGGTTTGCTAAAACAGGTAGTATTTTTTCGCCTGGCCATGGGCCTATTGCCACAGACAAAATCGGGCTTCATTCGATGCGTGGAGAGCAGATGAAGCGAACTGTGATAGATGATTATCATCCGGTTTTTTTAAGCAATTTGTCCGATTCAATGGCCGCTTTGGAATAGTGTAGCATTTGCTTTGCACCGCAGCGAACTTCCGCATTCCGCCCTCATTAGAATAACAACGCGATCTGGCGCAAAAAGTACCGGCGCGGCCTGCACCGCCGCACTTGCTTTTGGGGCCGCAGGATTTGGACAAGCCAAACGCCCCTAGCCATCAGGGGTAAGGCGCTGCCTTCCCCCTCGGGCAACCCCATTAGACAAAACCGTGTCCTCGGCCACGCCTGCGGGCCGCACCACTATTGTCGAATAGCATTGCCTCGCCCCCATCCGCGTTCGCCACGTGGCAGATCAGCAGGAACAGGCGCCTTCGGCGACTGATCTGCAAATCAGCCCTGATTTTCCCAAAAGGAAGCCAGGATCAATGAAATCGGTCTGGTTACTGGGTGAAGGAAGTGAGGCGAAAATGGCAAGGTTCTGTCGCTGGTGGCAGAACTATGTGTCGCCTTACAAAGATACCAATGGCCGACCGAGGAGCAACTCTATATTCTTTGTAACTATCTTTGAAATTTTTATAAAAATATCCGCTTCAAGATGCATATCACTAAATATACCACACTGAGCATAAGAACTGGCGTTTCAAAGCCTCAAGTTCGAGTATGACGGAACGACCGGTAAAACGTATATAACAGACACTCTCGCAAAGTGCAGCGAACGTCTGCATCGAGCCCAAACTACATGTTTCTGTGATGCAGCGAATGTCGGCTTCAGAGTGGCATACTAAGAAGGTTGCATAAGTGGCTACGGATTTGCCGATACACAAGGCGAAGGCTGGGTTGTAACCAATTCTTTCATCTGTATCGGGGCCGTGAAAAAAGCGTTAAGCCCATGAACGTTGTAATACCGTCGCCAAGTGGTTATATACACGCCACTAAGGTTCTGGTTTTCTGCGGCCTAGGCGTATCGCCTGCCAGAGTAAACTAAGTTCTTCCATCATGAAAATTCAGCTGTCACGTCCTCTACTTGGATCTGATGTTTGGGAAGGTTGCCGATGTTTTCGCGCACAACCACATCGCTTGTGACGTTTGTTGATCCGTTTTGGTGATCAGACGCACCGTCGGTTTGCCAAAGAACCACAACGCAACCGTTGATCAAACGAGCTTCCGGTAGGCCCGAACTGCGCCTATCGGTCATCGCGGCTTGGGAATGGCCCTAGCGCGAGAATAAGAATGCGCAAAAAGACACAAAACAGCGCGGCGGCGCTTTCTCCGCCAGAGGATCTAAAATGACATTTCCAGAATGGACGAAACCAGGCATCTACGGTGCTTTGTGTGGTGCGATTGCGGTCTCAATCCTTGGCTTTACCTGGGGCGGGTGGACAACCAGCGGTGGCGCTCAAGAATTGGCGAAGGACCATGCAAGCGAAGAAGTGACGCTCGCGATGGTGCCGGTTTGCCTGAACAGGTCAGCTGCTGACCCCAAGCGCGAAGAAATAATCGTAACCCTCCAAGAGGCCTCGGGCTTCAGTCGCCGCAAGGCTATGATGGATACGGGTTGGGCTACGCTGCCGGGATCGGAAACGCCAAGCCGCGACCTTGCAG
Organism: Ruegeria atlantica; assembly: GCF_947495585.1. GTDB lineage: Bacteria > Pseudomonadota > Alphaproteobacteria > Rhodobacterales > Rhodobacteraceae > Ruegeria > Ruegeria atlantica_G. The sequence continues at coordinate 13,349 of NZ_CANLZK010000028.1, forward strand.
ATGCCTGTATCGCGGGGCTTGCGCTGGATGGATCATAACTCAAAGGCAATGCCGCAACTCTGTCAGGCGATCTGGGGAGCGCATCCGTCACCAGGCATTCAGATGATTGCGGCTCTGATTGTGCTCCCAATCTGTGCTCTGCTTCTGTTTTCAACGCCTGCATATGCTCAATCCACATCGCAACCTGTGCCTGAAAATGCCACTGCAAAGAGCTACGGTGACGGCTGGAAATGTAACGCCGGGTATAGGCTGAGTGGCGATGTCTGCGCCGTTGTCATAGTGCCAGCAAATGCGTATCCGACCAACCGCACCTATGGCTCTGGTTGGGAATGTCTTCATGGTTTTCGCAAGACCGATGATACGGCCTGTGTTGCGGTGATTGTACCTGATGGCGGATTTCTTGGCCCATCAGGTGAGCGCTGGCATTGCTCGCGGGGTTTTCACAAAGTTGACGACGCGTGCCTAGAAATTGTCGTGCCCGCAAACGCTTATCTGGCCGCTACTACCTATGGGCCAGCATGGAAATGCAAACGGGGGTTCGAAGCATCGGACGACCTTTGCGTCGCCATTGAAGTCCCGGCCAACGCGTATCTGAATTCATCAGGATACGGCCGACCCTGGACATGCGAACGTGGATACTTTGTACAGGATGGATCGTGCGCGCCCGTTGTGATCCCTAAACATGCCTACTTTGACGATTCAGACTACGGCACGGGATGGAAGTGCGAGCGGGGATACGCAGCCTCAGGTGCGATCTGCGAAATAATAGACCTTCCTGCGAATGCCCATCTAGGAAGGTCCGGAAACCGTTGGGAATGCAATAAGAATTTCAAGCTGTCTAAAGGTCTGTGCGTTCTCAATAACTGAGCGCGCGGCACGACAATTTCGACTTAAATACCCGATGGTAACGGCAGCGTTGCCTTCGGCGTCGACCACAAAAAGGAAACATCATGAAAACCGACTTTAGCGCGGCTAACACTATCCGTCGCCCCGTCAGCGGTGCACAAGCGCCGCCATCGACCAGCGATAAACCCGTAAGATCGACCTCTGCCACTCAGATCGTCTTGCCGCCAACTGCGATTATCTATTGCCAAGGTAACTTCGCCAACATTGATGGCAAAACTGCAAATGGCCTTGTTCGTCATTCACAGGCCTACAGGATCCTGTCTGTCATTGATGGCAATCACGACGGCGAAGACAGTGGGCGGGTTCTTGACGATGCAGTAAACCACATTCCGATCTTCAAAAGCTTGGACGCTGCTGTCGCCCATGAAACCGTCATCCCAGATACCCTCATTTACGGGATGGCACCCTCTACGGGGAGACTCTCATCGACAGATCGCGACGTTGTTCTCGACGCGATTTCACTTGGTATGAACATCGTCAGTGGATTGCATGAGTATTTGAGCGATGATCTCGAAATCGCGTCTTTTGCAGTCGAACGCAAAGTCACCATTCGAGATATTCGAAAACCTAAACCCAGCAAGGATATGCGTCTGTTCGATGGAAGTATTGCAGGTGTGAAGGCACTGCGCATAGCGATTCTTGGAACCGATTGCGCCATTGGAAAACGGACAACAGCGACCGTATTGGCCCGCGCCTTGAATGCAAGGGGCATCAAGACTGTTCTTGTTGGTACGGGCCAAACGGGTTTGATGCAGGGCGCAAAATTTGGAGTGGCAATGGATGCCGTGCCGCCGCAGTTCTGTTGCGGCGAGCTTGAAGGTGCGATTGTTGACGCTTCCGAGGCTGAACAACCCGATGTCATTTTGATTGAAGGTCAAGGAGCGTTGAGCCATCCGGCGTTCTGCACATCCGCCTTTATCCTGCGGGGCAGCCAGCCGGACGCCGTGATCCTTCAACACGCTCCAAAGCGCGCGCATCGCTGTGATTTTCCCAATATGTCAATGCCCAAGCCTGCAAGTGAGATTGCCCTCATCGAAGCGTTTGCTGACACAAAAGTCATCGGCGTCACGCTCAATCACGAGGGGATGTCTGAGGCCGAGATTACCGACACTATCGCCGCACAGTCACAAATGCTCGGGTTACCCGTAACGGATGTGCTCAGCCGGCCGGCATCGCATTTGCTTGCAATGGTTGTCGCCGCCTATCCTGGGTTGCATCAACCCACGCCTGTGGCTGCGATATGAGTACACCCCGCATTGAGGTGCATCTGAGCAAGATACGCCACAATGCAAAGACTGTGATCGGGCGCCTCAAGACTCGCGGCATCAGCGTCACCGGTGTGACAAAAGCAGTGTGCGGGCATCCAACCATCGCTCGGGCAATGTTGGATGGTGGCGCTGTGGGACTTGCAGAAGCGCGTCTTAGCAACGTGCGGAAGTTACGCAATGCGGGCATGGCATGCCCGATCACCTTGATCCGTACACCAACGCTGAGCCAGGTCGATCAAGTCGTCCAGTACTGTGAGGCAAGCTACAACACAGAGATCCTCGTGATTACCGCTCTGGCCGCCGCCGCGATCCGGAAGGGCTGTATTCACGGCATTATCCTGATGGTTGAGATGGGCGATCTGCGCGAAGGGATCATGCCAAAATACCTCGGCTCAATTGCGCAGCAAGTGGTGGATATGCCGGGTGTCGCGCTAAAAGGCATCGGAGCGAACTTCGCATGCCTGAGTGGAATTGCCCCGAATGCAGCAGACATGGACGCCTTGTCTGTCCTGGCGAATGACACAGAGGGGCAGTGTGGTCCCTTCCTTCAGACGGTATCTGGTGGTAACTCGGCCAACCTTCCTTGGGCCTTCAGTGGGCACCCAGCTGGTCGCATCAACGATTTGAGGCTGGGGGAAGCAATACTTCTGGGCGTTGATCCGGTTTCCGGAGATCAGATAGGCGGGATGTATACGGATGCCTTTACGCTTGTCGCCGAGGTCATTGAAACAGGGTCCAAACCTTCATCTTACCCTCAGAGCATCTGCGACCCGGTATTCAAAAGACTTCACCTTGTTCCAAAAAGTGGACAGAGCACACAATTAGTTCTCGCCATTGGTCAGCAAGATACGGACGTTTTGGGGCTTTCTATGCCTCCCAGAAACAGACTCATCGGTGCAACAAGCGACCATCTTGTCATCGGCACACCCCATTCGACACAAAACGTAGGATCGGAAATGAGATTCCAAATGAACTATAGTGCGTTGATGAATGCTATGTCCGCTCCTGACGTTCAGACAAAGCTGCTCCATCGCAGTCCTTTACGACACGCGCGTGTCTCTCAAGGACCAGGCAATCACCTGGCATCAATTTGAAATACTCAACTGACAAATGCGCCGTTGAAAACGGATAGGAGAATAACCATTGGCAAAGCTGAAAAAAACAACTGCCTTCAATGCACACGTTCCCAAGGCGGAAACGCCGATGGACAAAACAACGCGGGTCGTTAGGGAAATGGTCAACGAAGAAACAGAGCAAAGACAGATCAAGAACGCCCGGCTTCGCAAAACTCGGCTCGAAAGGGATGCGACGACTCCATCTGAAGCCTGCCCGCCGAAGCCCGCCAAAAAGCGGTGACAGGATCGTTGGCCCTCCTCTCCGCGCGACTTGATTGAGCGAAACACAAACAAAGTGGCTAGCGAGCACTGTTTATCTCATGCATCAGTAGCGCCCGCACTCGTTTCAAGGATATTGCTATGACACTCTCAGATGAGAGCTCAGAAAAAGTTCACTACATCTGCCAAACATATGTGGAACGGAAGCCAGGACGCGGAGGGCAAGGAAGCTTGAAAATTGGCAAGCAATTTGAATACTCCACGGCAGCGGAAGCACAAAACAGAGCAGAAAGAGAAGCGCAATCCGACGATTGCGCTGGCGCCGATGCCTACATGGTCAGTGAAGATCCGAACAGTGGCGAAGTCGGGTCGCCAAGTTTCCTCATTAGGCTTGGCAACGTCCCGGAATTTGATGAGTTTTAGATATTTTGGACGTGGGTTTTGCAAAGAAACTGGGCCATGAATACCAGAAAAAACGGTCATTGGTGCAAGCGCAGCGAAAGCTACTTTTGTCCGCACAGCGGTCGCTCGCGACATTTCGGCGAATGACCGCACCGAGCCTAAGCGGACGTTCGCATGAACGCATTAGCCTAGTGTTGCTGCGACAGGAACTGCCAGGCTTTCATCGCAACGACGTCGGATTAGGTATGTTTCACTTCTCGGGCGTATACCAAATTGGCGAAGTGTACGCGCGTTCCTGAGTTGAAGTCGGAACCTCCGCGGGAAGTTCGTCTCCGAACCGAACGGAGTCGTAAATAGTCCACCTCGGTGTGGGAATTTCCAAGACACGGGCATAGTAGAAAGCCCGCACTGAAGGATCGAACTCAGGGTCCGTCCAAACGGTGATCAGCTCTGGAGACCCAATGGAGTTGGTAAACGTGCCCGTAGCGACATCCACGGTATTCCCCACCGCTGGTAGATTTTCATCCGCATCAGGTTCTCGGTCTCCTGACCAAGCCACGTCATAAACCCGCTCTTCAGTTTCACCGCTGGCATTTAACCAACCTTTCACAATCTGGATACGGTCGAGATTGCCGGAGAACGGATCCTTCAGCGCAGCCACTAAGAAGGTTGGGGCGTCCGCGCCTTCGGTGGCTTCTGTGAGGTCCCCCCCCATCGGAACGCCTTTTTCGTATCCAATTTTGGCGGGCAAACGAGATCTCGCATCAGCTTCGGTAAAGTCCCAGGCACCAAAAAAACGGACCGCAATTCGACTACCGGTTGTCCCGTAAACTTCTTTCCGTTCCATGGCGTCGAATATGGCTTCGCGTGTGTTGTTTTCTGCCCAAACTGCTGCGTAGCCAGAGGCTGCCATTTCCCACCCGAGAATCCTCAAGGCATCGAACTCGCCAACGACATGCTGCCAACGCCTGGGTTCTGGTTCGACGCCAGAGTGTTTGCCAAAGAAGTTGTCTTCTGCCGCCGTTGCCAAAGCCGTATGGCTGTCGGTCGAGCCCACCACGCCAAATTTATACGGATTAGTACCCAGCTGAGCCTCTAGTTTAAGACCGTTCTTCAAGGCCTCACGGGCATACTCGTATTGGAGCATCCAGTCTTCCTTGGGCGTTGGGCCGAGGTTGGATTTATCCCAAGTTTCATAGTCTGCGAATTCATCGTTTGGGCTTAAAAACGGGTGCGTTTCTCCGTCACCTTTGATTTGGGTGATCTCATACATCGGCTCCCACTTGGCACGCCGCTCTGCGTAATCCGCCGTCAACGGTTCACCCGTTTCAGGGTTTGTCTCAACCGGAAACATCAGGCCGTTGGAAACGTTGCCGTTGTGGGCAAGGGCCAGTACACGACCGCCAGTCTCTTGCTCATATGTTTCCATCCAGTCCCATAGCCGTTCTGGATTGAAGGTTTCCGCGGTTGTGAAGGGCAGCATTTGCCGAGCGCGAATGGCATCATCCCGGTAGATCACGTTACGATGGAGGTTGTTTCCAGCTTCGGTGGACGTCCACTCGTATCCGATGAACGCAGTGAATGTGCCGGGCGCGTTGTGATGATCCGCAGTTTGCGTGAACTCGTCCCACACGGATTGTACAAACCTGCGATCTGAAACAGCCTCGGGAAGAGCATCCCCGGTGATGCCAGCAAAGGTTTCGATGACTTCCATTGTTGCGCCAAGCGCAACGTCTCCACCGGCGTTGAGACGTTCGTTCCAGTCTCGAAGCGTTGGGTCTCGCATCAGCGTGGAGTTCCCTGCCACGATTTCATTCATGGCCCCCATGGCATCTGAATGATCGGATACGACAAGCCAGTCGAGCGGACGCGACAACTGCACGCGTAGGCCGTGTGATGTGGTGACTTCCTCACCACGTGCAAACCTATAGGCATCGTCGGGGCTCAGAATGACTCCAAATCCGCGAGCATCGAGTGAATTTGACGTGTGCAGGTGAGTGTCACCCCAAAGTGGGCGTGTAGGAAAGTCTCGACCTGCATAAGGTGAGAAATCTGCAGGCGCGGGTTCACGCATATCATCGACCGATATGGTCATCTCTCCAACTTGCCCACCTTGTGCTGCCTCTTGAGCATTTGATGGGCTTGCTATGAATGCTGCGGAAACTATTGCCGTCGACGTCGTCAAAAAAAACTTCATTTGAACCTCCCAGCCGAGCTGAATGCCAGTCCATGGCAACATCTGATCCGGCTGTTCGTCAAGAAAAACAACGATTTTTCTGAGTTGAGTACAAGAAGTCCTGGAGGAGGTGCTACCAATCCCCGACCGCAGCTTCGCACGCTCCTTTGACTTCAGCCACTGAGAAAAGTACCCCAACGAGTGAACGTTCTTGACGAATGGTGACGTGTTTCTTCAGTCTTGAGCTCGTGATCTTGATTAGAGGCGATGTCATGAAGTGGTTATTGCGAACATTCCTACTGTCCTTATCTGTTCTATTTGCCACAGCTGCTTCAGCACAGGACAAACCCAACATCGTATTCATTTTTCTTGATAATTTTGGTTGGGGCGAACCTGGGTTTAATGGAGGCGGCATAATCCGTGGTACAGTGACTCCCGAGATGGACGCCCTCGCTGCGGAGGGACTACGACTCACGAACTTCAACGTGGAAAGCCAGTGCACGCCGTCCCGAGCAGCGACCATGACAGGACGATACGGTATCCGAAGCGGCAACCACACGGTCCCACTGGGAGGTGGCGTTTACGGTCCGACCCAATGGGAAATCACGATGGCCGAGATGCTGAAGGAGGTAGGATACAACACGGCCATGTACGGCAAGTGACATCTTGGGTGGACCGAGGGACGCTATCCAACGAGTCAAGAATTCGACGAATTTTACGGCGTGGAGACCACTGATGTTTCAGTCTAGCGCTTGAGCCTCCCCAACTGAACTGGTCCACCGTTATGTTTAGGAAACGGAGGATCAAAAATTGCAAACAAGAGACCGAAG
>NZ_CANLZK010000029.1:0-16845 GCF_947495585.1 Ruegeria atlantica
ATGATCGCACTGTCGAATGGCGAGCAGGTTACACTTGTGAATCAACTCGACGAAAACAAGTGGAGTTCCATCGAGTTTGTCGCCTTTGCTGATGGCACAACACTGAACCAGGATGAGCTACGTGACCGCATGGTCGCTGACATGAAGGCTGGTGGGACCGTGATCGGCACCGAAAACGGCGAGAACTATGTGCATACGCTGGGGGATGGCTCGTACTCGCTTACCGACTATGACTCCTACAACAGCCGTACCGATACCCTGACATTCACTGACGTTAACGCAGATGACATTGTACTGTCTCGAACCCAAAATGACGTCATCATCAACCTGCCAAATGGAGAAACCATCACTCTCATCAGGCAGCTGGATGAGAATAAATGGCACTCAATCGAGACTTTCACCTTCGCAGATGGAACGCTCTGGGGGCAGGATCAGTTCCGCGATCGTCTGATGCACGACATGAAAGCTTCAGGTGCCGTTGTGGGAACCCCAAATGGCGAAAACTACATTCATACGTCAGGCGATGGATCCTACTCAATCACCGACTATGATAGCTTTAGCACTTACACAGATACCCTGACTTTTGCTGATATCAACCCTGATGACTTCATCTTGAGACGGAGTGGCAATGATCTGATCTTCACCCTGTCCAACGGTGAGCAGATCACCTTGGTGAATCAACTTAACGAGAACAAGTGGAGTTCCATCGAGACCTTCACGTTTGCCGATGACACAACGTTGAGCCAGGATGAATTGCGTAACCGTATGGTCGCGGACATGAAGTCAACGGGTACAGTTGTAGGTACGGAGAACAAAGAAGACTATTTCCATACTCAGGGAGATGGGTCTTATACTATCCGCGATTATGACTGGTATTCCCATCACAACGATACTTTGAGTTTCACTGACCTTGCACCAGATCAAGTTGATTTTGCGAATAGCAACGGTTCTGACCAGCATTTGGTTATCACTACATCCGCTGGTGAGGTGATCACGTGGCAGTACCATTTCCAGAGCAGCGGTTATAATGCGGTTGAGTTCATCCATTTCAGCGACGGAACCGTATTTGATTGGTTGGATATCCGTGGCAAGGCCCTGCTGGGCAATGACGGTGATGATACAATCATTGGCTGGGATTCTGACGATCAGATTCATGGCGGTCGTGGCGACGACGACCTGCAGGGCGGCGCTGGTAATGACACGCTTTACGGTGAGCAAGAAAATGACCGGATCGATGGCGGTGCTGGTGACGATTCTCACTACGGCGGAGCCGGTGATGACTACATTCTCGGCAATGCAGGCATGGACTTCTTCGATGGTGGGGAGGACATAGACACCATTGATTTCACCTATACGGACGACGATTTCACGCTTGACCTGTCCGCTGGAGCAGCCACCTTTAATGATGGCACGACCGAACAAGTCCTGAATTTTGAGAACATCGTGGGTGGAGCGGGTAACAACGCGCTTACTGGAACCGAAAGCGCCAATGAGGTGAACGGTAACGCAGGCGACGATGTAATCTTCGGTCTGGGCGGCAATGATTATCTGATTGGCGGCACAGGCAATGACCACATCTCAGGTGGTGCTGGAGACGACACCCTCCATGGCGAAGAAGGAAATGATGTTCTTGTAGGTGGAGGGGGCATTGACAGCTTCGATGGTGGAGCAGGAAACGATACACTCGACTTTACGTATACAGCTGATCACGTAGCCATCAATCTGTCGCTTTCCCAGGCTGTTTTGACAGGAGGCACAGAAGAGCACGTCCTGAACATTGAGAACGTCATCGCGGGCGCTGGGGATAACATCCTAATAGGCTCTGAGTATGACAATCAGATACATGGCGGGGACGGTAGCGACGCAATAACAGGCGGGTCCGGTAATGACACGTTGTATGGCGAGGAAGCAAACGATCGGATTGATGGCGGTGAGGGTGACGACGCTCATTTCGGTGGTTCTGGCAATGACTACATCTTAGGTAACGCCGGCGCTGACTTCTTTGATGGCGGCGATGATATCGATACAATCGACTTTACTTATACTGCCGATGGAGTCGCGATTAATCTAACCCTTGGAACAGCGACTCTTTCGAGCGGTGAAGAGGAACAAGTCCATAATTTCGAAAACATCGTCACTGGTTCTGGGTCTGACACTTTAACCGGTAGCGATGCAGCGAATGAAATCGAAGCCGGAGACGGCGATGATGTAGTGTCAGGAGAGGGCGGTGCGGACGTTATCAACGCAGGTGCTGGCAACGACCAAGTTAGCGGCGGCGATGATTCTGACACATTGTTCGGCGAAGACGGAGACGATACGCTCGACGGTGGAAGTGGCGACGACAGTATCTATGGCGGCGATGGGAACGATATCCTCTTGGCCGGAGAAGGGGTCGACTTCTTCGATGGCGGAGCCGGCGCTGACGTAATCGATTTCTCCTATGCGAACGAAGATCTAAACATAAACCTGGAGCAATCGACCGCTATTGCCGCCAATGGCGTCACAGAGCAGGTTCAAAACATCGAAAACATTGTCTCCGGCGGAGGCAACGACATACTGGTTGGCACCGCCGCAGATAACCACCTCCAAGGTGGAAATGGTGACGATGTTGTCGAAGGCGGGGCCGGTGCAGATTTTCTGGTCGGAGGCCAGGGCAACGATGAACTGGTTGGTGGGGTAGGTGCTGACACATACGAATATCTCTCTGGCGACGGGTCAGATGTCATCCGAGACATTGGGTCTGCCGGCGAAACCGATGTTCTGAATTTTGTCGGCTATTCAGTTGAAGAAGCGGAATTTCTGGAAGACGAACAGAACAACCTGGTCATTACTCTATCTTCAGGAGAAACAATCACCGTAGAAGCTCATTTTGATGAATTGGGCCAACGTTCGATAGAACAAATCTCTTTCTCAGACGGAACAACCCTTGATGCGCAAGGAATTGCTGAGAAAACACTTGCAGACATGGCGCCACCAAACGTCGCGCCGACAGCAGTTGATGATCAATTGACAGTTACAACTGGCGGTTCGGTTTTGATCGATGTCTTGAGCAACGACACCGATAGTGACGGAGGCGTTTTGAGCGTCGTTTCGGTCAATGGTGCGGTCAATGGCGCGGCAGTGATCGAAGCAGGGCAAATTCGATATACAGCAAATGCAGGGTTCGCGGGTCAGGATACGTTTACGTACGCGCTCTCTGATGGCCAAGGTGGTGTGGACACCGCAACTGTAACTGTGTCTGTTGAGCCTCCGTCATCACCGCTTGGCGATCAAGTTGGTACATCCGGCGCCGATACTTACTATCACGTTGTGGGCAACGGGTCATACAGGATCAGCGACGTCAGCAACCTGAGCGTTAACGACCGTCTCATAATTGCGAATGTGAATTCCGCTGACGTGACCTTCACCCAGAACTCGAGTCATGATTTGATTATCAAGCTGAACAATGGCGAAACGATCACTATTGCCGATCACTTCTACAGCGGCACCTATGATCTGGAGGAGATCGAGTTTGCCGATGGTACGGTGTTCGATGGTGAGGCGATCCGGATCAAAGCTCTGGAGGACCAAAAGGACACAGGCACAGTCAGAGGCACATCTGACGCTGATACTTACCACCATGCTTTGGGCGACGGTTCGTATACGATCATCGACGTCAGCTCCAGCAGCGCTGATGATCGTCTTGTTTTCTCTGATGTGAATCCCGCTGACGTGACCTTCGCCCAGAACTCGAGCCATGATTTGATTATCAAGCTCAGCAATGGCGAAACGGTTACGGTCAAGGATCACTTCTACAGCGGCACCTATGACATCGAAGCGATCGAGTTTGCCGATGGTACGGTGTTCGATGGTGAGGCGATCCGGATCAAAGCTCTGGAGGACCAAAAGGACACAGGCACAGTCAGAGGCACATCTGACGCTGATACTTACCACCATGCTTTGGGCGACGGTTCGTATACGATCATCGACGTCAGCTCCAGCAGCGCTGATGATCGTCTTGTTTTCTCTGATGTGAATCCCGCTGACGTGACCTTCGCCCAGAACTCGAGCCATGATTTGATTATCAAGCTCAGCAATGGCGAAACGGTTACGGTCAAGGATCACTTCTACAGCGGCACCTATGACATCGAAGGGATCGAGTTTGCCGATGGGACCGTCCTGAACGTGCAGCAGATCGCCGAAAAGGCGATCATTGACCAGAATGGCGCGGGTGACGACATCGTGCGTGGCAGCAACGTCGATGATACCTTCCATGCCGGTGCTGGCAACGACACGCTGATTGGCGGGAATGGGGCTGACACCTATATCTATCGCCTCGGCGATGGCAACGATACGATCAATGACATCAGCTCTCAAAGTGTCAATGACCGTCTCGTCTTCTCCGATGTGAATTCCACTGACGTGACCTTCACCCAGAACTCGAGCCATGATTTGATTATCAAGCTGAACAATGGCGAAACGATCACTATTGCCGATCACTTCTACAGCGGCACCTATGATCTGGAGGAGATCGAGTTTGCCGATGGTACGGTGTTCGATGGTGAGGCGATCCGGATCAAAGCTCTGGAGGACCAAAAGGACACAGGCACAGTCAGAGGCACATCTGGCGCTGATACTTACCACCATGCTTTGGGCGATGGTTCGTATACGATCATCGACGTCAGCTCCAGCAGCGCTGATGATCGCCTTGTTTTCTCTGATGTGAATCCCGCTGACGTGACCTTCGCCCAGAACTCGAGCCATGATTTGATTATCAAGCTCAGCAATGGCGAAACGGTTACGGTCAAGGATCACTTCTACAGCGGCACCTATGATCTGGAGGAGATCGAGTTTGCCGATGGTGCGGTGTTCGATGGTGAGGCGATCCGGATCAAAGCTCTTCTGGGTGACTCAGGTAATGACACGATCCTTGGCTTCTCCTCAGACGATGTGATCGATGGCGGTGCAGGGGACGACATTCTGACCGGTCGTGGCGGTGCGGATGATTTTGTTTTCGATACACAATCCCCCAGCGGTGCGGATCGGATTACGGACTTTGAGCTTAATTCGGACACGCTTAAAATGGCGGGTATAAATTTCTCGGACCTTACGTTGATCGACACCGGTTCCGGGACACGTGTTGAATGGAGCAACGGTTCTGTTGAGCTCGACAACATCGCTATCGCTTTGCTGACTGAGGACCAATTCTCATTCGTTTGACACACAATGCTCCCACGCGGTTACGTTAAGACGCGTGGGAGTAACTAAAAAACGGCGTGGTAGACGCCAGTTCCAGTTAGTCGGCAGTAGGGGTCTTCTTGATGTCCTAAAGATCAACAACGCAAAGCCAACGCTTTTGCCGTGGAGCATTCTCGACACCTATTCGCTTGGCAAGAATACCTTGCGTGCAATGCACATAGCAGAGAGGGTTTAAACCAGTGCATTATACACTGACCTGATCCACCAACTTGAGGCACTAAACGTAGCGTCGAATAATCGTCGCTATTTGTGTTGGGTCAGAAATGCTTGACGTTTAGGTCAGAATTGAATGACGTGATTGACCGATCTATTGAGGTTTTGGCTGTCGATTGAGTCAATAATCAGTGACGTTCCACAATCTGTTGAACGTCACACGAACCGGACCCAACCGTCACAGTTGGACCAGAAACAAGGTGAACGTGCGACATCAGAAGGCGCCCCCAACGTTGGACATTAGTTGAATTTGACCTTTGCGTAATCAACTGACACGCTACCCCCCTTTTATGCTCCCGCAGGCAGTTTGGTTTGTTCTGACTTCCCTTTCGGAAAATCAGAGCTGATTTGTAGGTCAGACAGCGAAGCTACCTGTTCCTGCTGATCTGTCACGTGGCGAACGCGGGAGTAGTTATGTTTCTCCGAGGCCAAAACGAGGTGCACGCTCGGAACTCTTTAGTCGGATCGCAAAAGTCCGTACCTGAATGTCTAAAACCTTCCATTTGCTCCGCCTCACTTCACGAACCCGGATGCGCAATATTGTCAATTTTGCCGCTATGCTTTTCCTTTGCAATTGCACCTGCCATGGTCCGTACGGTTGCTCCGCGCAGTGGACCTGATGCGCAAATTGACCAAAGCTCGCGATCCCTGCAAAAACGGTTTTGAGCCTTGATTGTACGTGTGGTCATCATCCCATCGATCCGACCTTGATAATACCCGAATGCGTGAAGTTCTTTCTGTAACACGCGAACCCACGCATTCTTGCTGATCCAAAAGGCCGTGTTTGCTGCCTTGGCGTAGTTTTCTGGTTGAGTGTCTTCGAGAATTTCCTCGACTTCCGACCAGAATTGAGTGGGATTTATTTCTGCGGCAAGCTTAATCAGCTCCGGCGACAACACCCGATCAGAAATGCCTGGAACTTCCGCGAGCATTGCACGGGTTTGAATAGCCTCTTCGCTTCTATCAGGCTGCGAAGACAGATAGACCAGTGCAACTGCGGCGTACTTCGCGTCACCCCCAAGGCCTGCACGCACAACTTGCTCTACGGCTGTATCGAGCGCCGGTCCTCTTAAACGTTTCCAGTTTATGCGCACCACTAAATCGCGCGCCGCGTTTTGATCACCGCTCTCCGCCATACGCTCCAAGATCGCTCGTCCTTGTTTGACGTCTGAAGCGGCGCCCAGCTTTCGATCAATGTGTGCCGTTGCCAAAAGCCGTTCTGCGCCGGGTTGGTTGTCGCGGGCGCCAGCCCGGAGGAGCTCCAATGCAACGTCACCCCGTCCCATCTCCATTTCAACTCGTGCCAGAGATGCAGTGGACCAAGGGTGACCAGCATCGACGGCGCTCGCATACCATTGACGCGCTGCTTTTAGATCTTTTTGCGAGCCGATCCCATTTCGGAAATAGTATCCGACCCGATCTATTGCTGGAGCGTACCCACTTTCTGCCAATGACGTCATTGCGGCATGCACCGCAACTGGATCGGCCTGCTCCTGCTTGATAAGAGCCTTGAATTGTAAGCGTTGTTCCTGTGCAGCGCCCACACTTGCCAAAGTCAAAGCTAAGGTAGCGGCCAAAGCTATTCGTTTCATTTTACGCTCCTCTACTGAATCCCGTAGTTTGTGCCGGCCAATCGTCTGTGGCAGAGAATGAAATGTCGTCGTCATGCTACGCGTATAGGCTTGTCGGGAACGATGTCGCGTCGGATCGCGAGCTCAAGGTTTTCGGCGCGGATATCGATCAAAATGCTGAGCATGGATTCGAGTGTGAAATAGGCCCGCAAGACCCGAAAGATCAGGTATTCTGGTAGCGCAAGGATGCCGCGCGGCACACCGTTTAGCAGCGAAGCAACCACTGCCACGATCGCAGGCGCACCTGTGGTCACGGCCACGATGGATTGCCATACGATAGGGGTATTTTCGTTAAACGCGACGCCCCACTCAAGGACCCCAAAGATTATCAAGGGGACAAGCATCGCGCGGCGTGCGGAATTTACCAGCATGTAGGGCAGGATAACCTTCCCCCTTAACGTCACGTTTGGTCCATAGATCAGGTCCCGACAGCGTGACGAGATGTGATAGATTGAGCGGAACCAGCGCATGCGTTGCTCACGCATATGGCTGTAGGATGACGGCACTTCAGAGATGTAGCGGATTTTGGGATCAACAACCGAGTGGAAGCCCAACTCACCAATGCGGAGCGAGATGTCGGTGTCTTCACCATTCATCCCTTCAACAAAACCGCCCAGTTGGCGTGGGTGTTGCGTGCGGTAGACAACGAACATGCCCGGGATACCCACAACTCCGTTCACTGCCCCCATGGCAACTGAGTAAAAGCCGTGCTTCACAAGAACTTCCAACAGGCGAGCCCGGTCAAAAAGGGCTCCACCTGGTGGTACAGGCACGCCGCCTACAACACCTACGGAGGGATCAGTGAAGTATGGCATTGCTCGGGAAAAGTTATCTTCGCCCACAAGAGTGTCGGCATCGACACGCACAAGAAACTCGGTGTCGCAGGCATCAAGACCTGCGTTGAGAGCGTTAGATTTGCCGGGCTTCGGAACATTGATCACGCGCCCCATTGCGGCCTTGCATGACAAGAGTGTCTCGCGCGCGATTTCTTCTGTATCGTCGGTCGAATTGTTGTTCATGATTAGAACGTTAACCTCACCACCATAGTGGTGTGCGGCGCGATCCATTGCGTTGATCGTGTCTTTGATAATGTAGGACTCATTATGCGCGGGCACGATGACCGAGACGGGTGGATTAAACTTGGGTTTTTTGGCAGTCGCCACATCGTAGATAGCAAGCACATAGAGCTGCCCAAAAAGCACGGGCAGGAACAGAAATACACCCGGACCAATGCCGCCGAGCAACGTCAAATTGCGCATCACTGAGACCACATGCAGGTCCATACCGCCAACCCACATCGCGATTCCCGCTGCGATGGCAATTGTGACACCAAGGCGCAACAAGGCACGCATCTGACTAACCGGAATATGTTGGACACGTATGCGGGCTGGCATGAAGCCACGCTCCAGCAGTTTGAACGAATACACCGCAAAGCCGAACAAACCAGACGCAATGGCACTGAAATGCAGGGAGAAGGATGATCCGAGGATGTCTTCTGCCATGACATTTGCCAGATCGAATACTGCGCAGCCTGCCAGGAAGGTCAGTACCAGATCCAGGCCAAACATCGAACGCCCACGGAAATCGCCGGAGCTGAATGCAGCAAAAGCGACAAAGAACGAGATCAGGAAGATCCGGATCGCAATGGCGTGCCGCCCCGAATGGGCCGAAAACACATAGTCACGGTTTGGAAATACCTGTGCGACAAAATCAGTGTTCACGAACCAAAGTTGTGTTGTGGCAAGCAGCGCAAACACCGCCAGCATCTTGGGTGCCTGCCATTCTGAAACCGATCCGGCAAAACGTTTGGGTGCGCTGTCGACCGAGACAAAGTTGATCTGTTCGCGCTTGTCATCAAGGTCACTCATCCTTTTGCCTCCGGTAATACCGGGGCGGCGGGCGTCACCAGTAGTGCAAGGCCGACATGCGACATTGGTTCGTTCGGCAATAGTTTTTTAATGGACAAGCCTTGGGTGGCACTGACTTGCGTGACTAACCAGGTGGCGCCAGCATGAGGTAAAAGCGGGGCAGGGTGACCTGGGCCCAGGACATGGATGTGAACCTTTCTTCCAGCCGGTTTGAGTTCAACGCCAGCCGGTATCACTAGGTCCAACATGCGGCTTGCCGCGGCAGCGTCCGGCGCGGTTAGTTCTGAAGTCATGGCAATGTTGACCGGCCCAACATTATCCAAGGCGGTGTGTAGTTCGGACATTGCGTTGGCAAAGGGCATGTCACTAATGATCAAACGGGAATGAGGTAGTAACTCCGCCACCAGTTCAGGGCCCTGATCACACACGCCGTCTTTCGGAGCGGTCGTTGTCGCCACTACTTCGAGCGTATTTGTGGCGACCTGAATATCAACCGGGAGGTCAATTAACGTTTGGTACTCGGCTTTAGACCCTTTGGTATGCTCTTGAAAAACAAGTCGGTTGTTCAGCGTTACGGTGAGCGACCAATTCTGACCATGCATGAGGTGGCCAAGCTGCATGCGCAGGTCCAACTGGCTGGGTATGTACTGTCCGCTGCGCCCTCCCAAATCGAAACGCTCACGCCATAAAGCTTGTCTGTAAAATCGGCGCAAACCGCCATTCATTCCTTTTTGCGCCAACGCGCCCACCGTTCGCCCACTCACATTGGTTTCAGGAAAGGCTGGAAGTACCGCGCGTAGCTCGAGTGTATTTAAGGCTGGTTCTTGTGTGGACAGAGCAAACACGGTTGCAAGGCCCCGTCGCTGGAACTGGGTTGCCAACACCAAGCGGCGAAGCTGTTCGTCCTTTTTCAGCCAGTCGGGCCAAGCAACACGCACGACATTGCCCCAGGCAAGCACCTGATCACGTACACTGTGCAGTGGCCGATCCAACGTCAAAAAAATGGCACTGGTTGTTTCAATCTCAACAACGGCTTCGAAACCGTCCTGCGAACCACACTGGATTTGAAGGCCAGTGCCCTGCAGCGAGAAAGAAACGACCAGTTGTTTCCCTGCAAAGTCCGCCTGTGAAAGAGGAATTTGCAGGGAACGTCCCACCTCGCCTGAACGCAGCAGCATCTCGCCTCGACGGGTATTGTTGATTGAGATGCGCAGCACCCCTTCAACCCCATCCAGAACCTGAGACGTTGCATCGATTTGGAGGTATCCAGACGTCGGGCGTGCATCCACTGGCATCATGAATGTGACGCTCTGGTAGGCGGGAAAACCGGATAAAATGACCGGATGGTCCGGATCGGCGCGCATAACCACGGCTTCGTACACATCCTGCGCTTGGGCGGGTGTGCGGTGCTCAAACACCAGTTGCGGGCCGGACGTTACTTCATGGAGGTAGCGTTTTCCTTGTTCCAGAATGTTCATTGTCGATAGCAGGAGGGCTATGCCTGCCAAAAGAAATCCCATGAGCCCAATGCCAATCATGCGCATGTTTTTCACTGTAATTTTATGGTTTTAAGTAACCGATCGCGCTGGCCCCACCTCCAAGCGGGACCAACACGGGCGGTGCAGAGGGGTCAGGCCACTTTGTGTGGCTTTGGAAAGACAACGCCGGGCCGTTGTTTGTGGGTCCAGGTTGAAACACATGGGATCATCTTGTGAATGCACCGGCCGGCGTATTTTGCAGCTATCTTTTGTGTTTCGTCGATCAACCCTTCGGCCAGTGTGATCGGCTTCAGCCCCAATGAGAGAAAGGTTTTGTTCGAAACTCGCAGATCATTTTCAGCGGCTTCGTTGCGTGGGTTGTCCACGTTGGCGATCCGCGCGTCGGAAACATCTGCAACCAGTTTGGCTAGCTCGCGCACGGTATGCGTTTCAGTCATCTGGTTGAGGATTGCAACTTTGCCGTCCTTTTCAGGCGGATTTTCAACGGCCAGGGCAAGGCACTTCACGGTGTCCTGAATGTGGATGAACGCCCGTGTCTGGCCACCTGTTCCGTGCACCGTCAGCGGGTGACCAACGACGGCCTGCATCAAAAAGCGGTTCAATACCGTTCCGTAATCCCCGTCATAGTCGAAGCGGTTGATCAGGCGTTCGTCCAGTTTGGTTTCGTCCGTCTGAGTTCCCCAAACGATGCCTTGGTGCAGGTCGGTGATCCGCAGCCGATCGTTCTTGGCGTAGAACTGGAACAGCAGTTGATCCATGGATTTGGTCAGATGGTACACGCTGCCGGGGTTGGTCGGGTATAAAATGTCACGCTTCGTGATCTGCTTATCGTCACCAGGGACATAGACCGGCAAGTAGCCTTCAGGAATTTCCAACCCGTCATCATCGTATCCATAGACGCCCATAGTGCCGAGGTGGACAAAGTGTGGATCCAAACCCAGTGCGACCGATGCCGCCAGTAGGTTGTGAGTGCCCGAAATGTTGTTGTCGACTGTGTAGCGCTTCTCACCGACACCCTTCATCGAATATGGTGCGGCGCGTTGCTCGCCAAAGTGCACGATGGAGTCTGGTTTGATCGTGTCCAGCAAAGTGGTAACGGCGTCAAAATCCTGTGCAATGTCGATGTTTTCAAATGCAATCGTTCTGCCTGAATGCTCTTTCCATGAGGCCAGTCGATCATCCATTGAGGCTATTGGCGTCAGGCTGTCAGCGCCCAACGCCGCATCAATTTCACGGCGCGACATGTTGTCGACGATAGTAATGTTATGACCCAGCTTTGATAAGTGGAGCGCCGTTGGCCAGCCACAGAATCCGTCACCACCGACCACTATGATTTTTTTTGAATCTTTCATTTTGATGTTCCTCTGCACGGGCCCCTCCAGGCGACCCTGTTCAAGATGAATTCAGGTGTAGAGGCCCGGAGCGAAACGTGCCGGGGTGCGAGAGTATAGATTGGGGGGATTAAGGCTGGGGCAGCTATCCCAACGGGTAGGGCGGATAGGCCTATGGGGTGTTAGCGTGGCGGCTGATGGCCCCATCAAGTACCGATTTGGATGTTACTGCCTCGTCGTCAAGTCTATCGGCCCACGTCTGAAGTGCCCTGAGTTTTCTATCGCGCGCGTTGTTTTCCAGCTCTTCCAAAGCATCGCGCAGTTCTATCTGCCCCAGAAGAGATGCGGCACCCTTGGCTCTATGGGCTGCTTCAGCGATAGCCAGCATATCGGGCGGGTCGCTCGCCGCACGCAGGTCCGCCGTAAATTCAGCCACCTCTGCCAGAAATTCTTCCGCGATGGTTGCGACCTTGGCACTGCCTAACAATTCGATCATCTCGGCAAGAGCTTCGGGAAAATGTTCGGTGTCCGGTTTGGACAAGTGCTTTGAGGTGACTTCTGCAACGATGTTGTGCAGAGCCTCCAACCTGATGGGCTTGGTATGAAAGCGATCCATGCCTGCAGTTGCAGATCTTTCACGGTACTCTTCGCGCCCATGGGCTGTTAATCCTACAATATGTGTCCCGGCGTTTATCCCGTTACTGCGGCGTAAGCGTTCGGTCGCTTCAATCCCGTCCATGACTGGCATGCTGATGTCCATCAAGATGATATCGAACACCTCGTCCTTGGCCTTTTGCAGGCAATCTTCGCCGTTAACAGCCTCGCGTACAGTGTGACCCATCGTCGTTAGCATGTCGCACAGGACACTGCGGTTGATGCTGTTATCTTCGACAATAAGGATATTGCATGAGGGCGCTTGCTTGGCGTTTTGGGCCAGATTGTCACTGTCGTCTCGCGTCTCAGGTTCTGTGCGTCTTAAAGGCAAAGTTAAGATGAACACCGATCCCGCACCTTCGACACTTTTTACGGACACGTCCCCGCCCATCGCCCGTGCGATGCGACGAGAGATGGACAAACCCAAACCATCCCCACGAGTCTGACGACCTTCGCTATTCGCGAGGGCAATAAAATCCTCAAACACCTGTTCGTGCTGTTCGGCGGGAATTCCGATGCCGGTATCGACCACTTCAAAACGAAGAGAAGAGGTTTCGGGGCCATGAATGCCGCTGACGCGTAAAGTGACTTCTCCATCTTCAGTGAACTTAATTGCGTTTCCGATCAAATTGGTAAGTACCTGGCGAATTCTCCCGGAATCACCGTGATATGGCCCTTGCATTGCTGGGTTTATGTTGAGTTTCACAGCTAAATTTTTCTCATTGGCGAGTGGTTCAAACAATTCGACCAACGCTTGCATTAGCTCTGTTAGATCAAAGACTTCGGAGTTCAGTTGAAGATTGCCCGTTTCAATACGAGTGATATCGAGTGCTTCGTTCACATGTTCCAGCAAAACCTCGCTGGAAGATGTTGCAATGCGGGTGTAGCGAGCCTGTTGGTCGTTTAGGGGGGTAGTCTTAAGCAGATCAAGCACACCCAGCATACCGTTCAGGGGGGTGCGCATTTCGTGGCTCATCACTGTCATGAATTGTGACTTGGCCTTGTCCGTCCTCTCGGCTCGGTCGCGGGCATCAATCAGATTCTGCTCGTTGATCTTACGCTCGCTTATGTCACGGATGTAGGCAATGAACTTGGTGTCATCACCATCATGAGTGGTTGTAACGTTTAATTCGACTGGGAACTCTTCGCCACTTTTGCGCAAAGCGGCAAGCTCGACACGGCCGGCATCAACGACACGTGGCGCGCCCGTTTCTAGGTAACGCTTCATGCCATTGTGGTGCGCATCGCGCATACGCTTAGGGATGAAGGTGTCTTCCATCGTCAACCCAACAATTTCGTCTCGGGTCCAACCAAAAACGCGCTCGGCCGAAGCGTTGAATTCGATAATACGTCCGGAGCTATCTGAAGTTACAATCGCATCTAGTGATGCAGCGACGGTCGATGCAAGTTGCTTTGACGATGCAGATAGAGCCGCGTCCCTGCGAACGGAGCGCTGCAAAAGCCGATCCATGAAGAGTAACAAGAGTGCCATAAGGATCAGTAAACCGACTGCAATTCCCCCGGTTCGAGACAACTGGCCCGCCAATTCAGCGCGCCGGGCTTCGGAACGCTCGGCAACTATCCGGACGCCCAGCAATGCAAGCTCTCGAACAACAGGGCGAACGTCACGAACCAAGCGTTTCAGTTCAAGTAGATCAGTTTCGTCCAGTGGCTCGGACGAATCCAAAATTGCAACGGCATCGTCCCCAAAGACCTCTATTTGCTCAATCAATTCAGCCGCTTCGCTACTATCACCATAAATTTCGCGGGCTCGCCCAGAATTGACAACGTTCAAACGACTTAAGGCAATATCTGCACGCAACTGTA
Organism: Ruegeria atlantica; assembly: GCF_947495585.1. Lineage (GTDB taxonomy): Bacteria > Pseudomonadota > Alphaproteobacteria > Rhodobacterales > Rhodobacteraceae > Ruegeria > Ruegeria atlantica_G. The sequence goes on from NZ_CANLZK010000029.1 coordinate 14,262, forward strand.
ATTGGTCAGAGAAGCCTGTCTGTGCAGCAATTTGCTCGGTTAGAACGGCGTCGAGGTTCGCAAACTCGATGTCAAGCTGCGAAATGCTCCACTGTATGTTGTCTTCATCAGCGCTCGACAAGTCGCGTACCTGTGTTAACAGGTTCGAGACCATTGTTGCGAACAAGATGATCAACAGGCAGATGCCTGCCAATACCAAGAGACGGTATCGGTTCAACTCGGACTTCAATTACAACCTCCTGTTTGAGGTCACCGTAAGCACACTCAGCGTGTTAATCTACGACTTTCAAATGCTTAAGCTGCCAGATGCTGAACGTGTAGATCGTTTCAGTCCGGTATTTGGGATCCTGGTCGTATGGGAAAACAACCCAATAAGGTCCCTTGTCCCTAACAGACATCGTCTCGCCATCCATGCGAGTGGCGATGATCGGAGCGTCGTTTTCAAGTTCCGCCAGCGGCATCGTGACCTTGTAGTCGTTTAAGGCCACCATCTCGATACTGGTGCCGTCTGTGTTCAATTCGGTAAGCAGGGCTTTTAACGGCACCCCCGAGAACGTAACTTCATCATCTGTCCAGATCGTTGAGGTGCTGAATGTCACCTGGTCCATTGCGTCAAGATCTTGAAGGCTGAATTCGTTGGTTGCAGCGTTAGAGCCTGTTGTTGTTATTTCCAACGTCATCTCTGCCCGAGCTGTAGCCGGAGTGATAAAACTCAGCAATAGCATGAACAGCACGACGTAAATCCGCGAGTAGTGTATTTGTGCCATTGAATAGACTCCGGGTCAGGTAAACGGGGTTATAACTATTGATCCCCCACGGTCATCAGAGCATTGGCATAGGCATCTATACCAAAGTATAGTTCTGTCATGATTTGGCCTGATTTTTTGGTTGTGAATGCGATCAGCGTAAGGACACTGTGGACATGCCTAATATCCTCTTAGCTGACGACCATGATCTGGTCCGCGACACAATCGCGGCCTATCTAGAAACCGTAGACGACTTCAAAGTCCAGACCGCTGCCAATTTGGAAGAAGCGTTGGAATTGATGCGTGGCCTAGATTCCATCGATCTTCTTATCCTTGACTATCACATGCCAGGTATGGACGGCTTGAGTGGCCTTAATCGCGCCCGACAGGCCTTTCCTGCGACCAAGGTTGCACTGATTTCAGGTGTCGCTAACCGCGAGGTGGCCAATAAGGCAATGGAGAACGGTGCAAATGGGTTTATTCCTAAATCTTTGAAAGCGGTGTCGCTGGTCAACGCTATCAAGTTTGTATTGTCAGGCGAACGGTATTTTCCCTTTGACTTCGGACAGGCAGATGAGCCAGTGGAGTCATCTGGTGTTTTTGCCACCCTGTCCGGCCGGGAGATGCAGACGCTGGAACAGCTCTGCATCGGCCTCTCCAACAAGGAAATTGCCCGAAATCTAGGAATCCAAGAGGTTACAGTAAAGCTGCATGTAAAAAACGTGCTGGCAAAACTGGGCGTTTCCAATCGAACGCAAGCCGCGCTACTGGCGAAAGAGAAGCAGTTGTTCTAAACGGCGGAACAAACGCCACAACAGGTTTTATCGTTTCTGTTTCGAACTCGCATTTGGTTGCGTGGCGAATTTCTCATTCCACTAAAAGTGCACTGTGTTGCGCGCGGAGTCTAAATAGACTTCGAGCTTTGTCTTGCCGATCAATAAAAGGAGAGCAACGACGGTTGAAAAGGACACTCGGGTTTTGTGGCAGATCTTTGAGTCGCAAATGGTAAGGGTTACGCGAAAGAAACAAACAAGAATTAGCAAATTCAATAGCTTAGATTTTGCCTAATGGCAAAACTATGTGTCGCCCGACAAATTGTTGAACGTCACACGAACCTGACCCAACCGTCACAGTTGGACCAGAAGCAAGGTGAACGTTCGACATCAGAAGGCGCCCCAACGTTGGGCATCAGTTGAATTTGACCTTTGCGTCATCAACTAACACGCCGCCCCCATTTTATGCTCCCGTAGGCAGTTTTGAGCATTCTCATCTGACTGGTCCAATTTGATTGTTAGTGCATCATCGGCCTTTGATCCATCGGGATGATGGTTTCAGGTGCTGGCGGGCGATAGCCCAGAGCACTGTGGGGGCGTTTGGTGTTGTAGTGTCTCCTCCATTGTTCGATCAGAATTTGAGCTTCGCGTAGGCTGTAGAAGATTTCACCGTTGAGCAGCTCGCCCCTGAACCGGCCATTGAAGCTTTCACAATATCCGTTCTCCCATGGGCTGCCAGGTTCGATATAAGCCGTATTGGCCCCGACAGCAGCAATCCAATCCCTGACGGCCAGGGCAACAAATTCCGGCCCATTGTCTGAACGAATGAAACCGGGCGCGCCACGCAGGATGAACAGATCCGTCAGGGCGTCAATCACGTCCGTTGAGTTCAGCTTGCGCTTCACTCTAATCGCCAGGCACTCCCGGCTGTGCTCATCAAGGATGTTCAGCGTCCGAAAGGCATTGCCATCATCGGCTCGGCAATGGGCGAAATCGTAGCTCCAAACGTGGTTGCGATGCTCTGGTCGAAGCCGAATACACGATCCGTCATTCAGCCAGAGCCGT
>NZ_CANLZK010000030.1:0-16410 GCF_947495585.1 Ruegeria atlantica
GACGATGACTTCATCGATGTCACCTATGTCTGATTACGGACTTGAGCAGCCAAACGGCAAGTTAACGTGAAATCAACGTCAAAAATTCGCAACAGAGCCCCTCCCAAAACAACTCTGTCAAAATCCTTTCGCCCTATTGGCTTCAGCGATGGGCTTCTCCCCAATCATTCCCTCACATGCTGCTTTAGCAGGAACTGATTCTTGAAGTTCTTCAGCCCCGGCATAACGTCGGCATTGGCGATATCGACATTCGCGTGGATTTCATGCTCCAGAAATTCCTTCAATGCGTCATCATCGTCGCTGACCAATTCAATGATCAGGTCATATCGACCCGCGACCCACAGAATGAAAACAACCCGAGGGTTCTTTTCAAGCCGCTCCGCCACCTGGCGTGGGGTCACGCCAACAGCCACATTCAACCCAATCATCGCGTCGGTTGTGTACTCTGTGGCCACGGGGTCCGACATCGCGACGATCCGCAACATGTTATTGTCTCGCAGACCGCTCACCCTGTTGCGGATGGTTCCTTCGGACACGTTCAACTGCTGCGCAATCTCCGAAAAGGCCATCCGGCCATCTTGCTGCAACAGCCGGATGATCTGTTGGTTCAAGTCATCCTTTGGGGACCTAATGCTCTGTGCGGTGGCGCGCACGTTTGATTGCTTTTTGACTGCCATATACCCGACGCTCGATTGCTGCATTCGTAGCTGAGACTAGGTGAGGACATCGAAATCCGCAATTCTCCGCTAAGAAATCTGTGGCAGGAAGTGCAGAAAACGACATCCTTTGCCCTCGACACCGCAGATTCCAAGGACGGTGACGCGGGCCTATTGCCAAATTTTCTGTAAAACCCCGTTGGAATTGCGACTCTCGCAATCCACACGACCTCGTTATTCGAAATTCGTACCACCATGCCGTTTTTTGACCAGATTATTTCCGATTCTTGCCCCAAAATCCCAATTAGTCGCGGAAATCGAAATATCGCTAGACGAAAAATGCGATATTCGCAGTCGAAACCTCAAGTCCCGGCGCGGCGGGACAGAGCCGGCAAGTAAGAAGACCGCGAGAAACGGAAAAACCATGCGCCTGTCGTTGGACTGACGGGTGCAGGTGGCAGTGTCGAAGGGAGGACAAATGACAATTGCCGAGGAAAGAGCGCAGGCCGTTGGCGGGCCTCAGCACGGGCTGACTGCCGGGGCGTATCGCAGCGAAGAGTTCTGGCAGAGGGAATGCCAGACTGTCCTGGCCAAGAACTGGGTGTTCATCGGGTTTGCCCATCAGATGGCCAATCCCGGTGATGCACATCCAATCACCTGCGCAGACTTGCCACTGCTGGCGGTGCGCGGTCGTGATGGCGATATTCAGGTGTTTCACAATGTTTGCCTGCACCGCTGCATGACATTGGTCGACAAGCCCAAGAATGTCGGCAAGCTGATCCGCTGCCCTTATCATGCCTGGGCTTACGATCTGGATGGACGCCTGCGAGCTGCACCGCATTTTGCCGGAACCGGAAAGCAGGAGTTCGACGGGTTTGACATCAAAGAGCACCGGCTGAAGCCCGTGCGCACCCATGTCTGGCATGATTGGATTTTCGTCAATCTTGATGGGAACGCGCCTGAATTCGAAGACTATGCCGCGCCTTTGATCAGCCGGCTGGAGGGGATGGATTTCACCAGAGTGGAACCAATTGGCCTGCTCGACTTTGGTGAGATCGGCACCAACTGGAAGCTGATCATGGAGAACTTTATCGAGCCCTACCACGTCCAGTTTGTCCATGCCTCAACCACCGATCAGCCGTTGGAAAACCACTATACCCTCATCGACGGCAACTGCATCGGCAGCGCCGTGGACCTGAACGAAGAATTGGGCACATCCGGCAGTCTGGGTGTCAGCTCTCGTTATCTGACCCTGTACCCCAATTTCATTCTGGGCCGCTATTTCCCGGATCAGCTAGGCGTCTATCTGAACGTGCCCATCGGTGCCGGAAAAATGCGCCAGTACCGAGCACTTTACACGACAGAAGGCCAGGAACTGAGCGCCGAGGAAGTGCAAGCCCTCAGAAACCTATGGTGGGATGTCCACAAGGAAGATCACGAGATGGTTGAGCGCATGTTTGAGGGGCGCAAATCCCCGGTCGCCGAGGATGGGGGGCTGTTGTCGCCCGCTTGGGAGGACAGCGTCCGCGCCTTTCAGGATCTGATCGAGCGCGACGTGGCCGGTGCTTAAGCAAGAAGGAACAATATCGATGAACAAGTCCATATCCAAAGGGTTTCGTCTGGCCCATACGATGATGCGGGTTACCGACATGGAGAAGTCATTGGATTTCTATTGCGGAATTCTGGGTATGGAAGTGCAGCGGCGCACGGATTACCCCGAAGGCAAATTCACCAACACGTTTATCGGCTATGGGCCTGAGGCCGAATTCCCCACGCTGGAGCTGACCGCCAATTGGGATCAGGGCACGCCTTATGACAAAGGCGACGGCTGGGGTCACATCTGCATCGAAACGCCAGATGTTTATGCCGCGTGCGAACAGCTGGCTGCGGCTGGGGTAAACATCACCCGTCCACCGGGGCCAATGAAAAACGGCACAAGGGTCATCGCCTTTTGCGAGGACCCCGACGGTTACAAGGTCGAATTGAACGAATCCATACTGAAACACTTGGCACAGGAAGGCTGACCAAATGGGTGACACACCTCAACTTTTCAAATTCGATCTGGTTCAAAACCGTTACGACTCGATGGGGGACAGCGACACTTACATCAAACCGATGGTGACCAGCGAATTCAGCAAGTCCATGTGCGGCGGTATCAACGTTCTGAACAACATCAAGGTGCCGTGGGATCTGACCTGCGACGAGATCATTTATTGCCTGGAGGGTACATTCCGACTGGTTTGCGATGGCAAAAGCTATGTTTGCAATCGTGGTGATGTGCTGTTTGTCCCAAAGGACAACCACATTTCCTACGAGTCGGACGGCAAATGCGTGATCTTCTATGCCGCCTACCCTCACAACTGGAAACAGCTTGCCGTGATCACGCAGGTTCCGGGCATCGACCCCGACGATTTTGTCCCCGGCTGAACATCTTATCCGCTGAGCGACAAAACAACCGAAACCAGCACCAACACTGAGGGGTCACCCTCGGTGAACCAAATCTGATTGCCATTCGATGGGAGGACGCCGAATGCCCAAGGATAATGCCAGCACCCGCATCTACTACGAGACTTTCCATGACGCTGTCGAGCGTAACCGCCCGCGTATCGCAGAGGTACGGCAACGTCTGGAGGAGGCTGGTGTCAAATACGTGATGGCCGCCTGGATTGACCTGCACGGTATTCCAAAAACAAAACCCGTACCGATGAGTGATTTTGAACCGCTATGCCTTGGAAAAGGCCCGCAATTCGCGGTGCATTCGATTTCGTACGTGCCCGAGCTAAGCCCCGCCGACAGCGATCAGGTGGTGGTTCCGGATCTCGATGCCGTCTACGTCTGTCCGTGGGACACATCGATGGCGATCATCTTCTCGGATCTCTACTGGGAAGACGCACCCTATAATGTCTGCCCGCGTCAGGCCCTGAAACGTGCCATGCACGAGGCCGCGCTGGAAGGGTACACTGGTTACGCCGGGGTAGAACCCGAGTTTATCGTGATGAAATATGACGACGCCGGGCAGCCCGTTAAGGCATTTGACGATGACCCTGCAGATGGACTTCGTCCGCGTCGTCAGGCATTTGGCTATGATGTTGAGTATTCAATCGACTCAATGCCATTCCTAAAAACCCTGATCGACATCATCGAAGGTTTGGGCTGGAACTTGCATGACGTGGTGGCCGAGGGTGCGTACTCCCAGTTTGAGCTTGATTTCCACTACACCAACCTGCTGGAAATGTCCGACCGGTTGGCTTTTCTGCGCATTACATTGAAAGAGGTGGCCAAGCAGCATGGGCTTTTTGTGACCTTCATGCCAAAGCCAACTGTGGGGGACTGGCGGTCCGGGGCGCATATCAACCTGTCGATGCAGCATGAAAGTCGCCCCGGCGAAAACATTTTTGAGACCCCTGATGGCGACTGGAGCGACGAGAGTCGCTGGGCAGTGGGCGGATTGATGCAGCACGCCGAAGCGATCACGGCAATCACCTGTCCGACAGTGAATTCCTATAACGGGTTGGTGCCGCGCGTTGGCGGTTTTGAAGGCGGCACCGTCACCTGGGCTCCGACCAATATCACATATGGCTTCAACAATCGCTCGGCCCAGTTCCGCCTGCCGCAAAGCCGTCACTGCATCGAAAACCGTGCCTGCGACATGACCATGAACGTCTATCTGGCAATGGCGATGCATCTGAGCTGTAGTGTTAAGGGCATCAAAGATAAGATCGACCCGGGCGAACCAACGGATTTTGATCTCTATTCTAAGACCGAAGCTGAACTTGCCAAGCTCGGAATCCGCCGATTGCCGCGAACGCTCTATAACGCGATTGAGGCTTTGCGTGGCGATGCCATGGCGGAACATGTGATGGGCCCGGTGATGCGTAGTTCTTATCTCGAATACAAAAACGATGAGTGGGAGCGGTATCACCAATCGGTCACCGATTGGGAAGTGCAGGAATATCTGCGGCTCTACTAAAACAGGAAAGGATCAGGTGGTGCCGGATTTTGAGATTTACGAGCTGGGCGACTTTCCGCTTTTGTCGGGCGAGGTATTGAAGGATGCCAAGCTTGCCTATCAGACCTACGGAACAATGTCGGCCGCCCGTGACAATGTCATCGTTCTGCCCACCTTTTATACCGGCACAAATTCCCGTAACGAGGGGTTCTTTGGCCCGGGTCGCGCGATTGATCCAAGCCGCCATTTTATCGTCAGTCCGAACCTGTTCGGTAATGGTCGCTCATCGTCGCCATCGAACACGCCTGCGCCGCAGGACGGCCCGCGATTTCCGCTGGTGCAGATGTGGGACAACATCGCTGCCCAGCATCGGTTGATCCATGATCACCTGGGGATCGAGAAAATCGCCCTAGTCGCTGGCTGGTCAATGGCGGGCTGCCAATCCTACCAGTGGGCGGCGCAATACCCGGACATAGTCCAAGCGATCCTGCCTTTCTGCGCCTCGGCCAAGACCTCACCGCATAATTTTGTCTTCCTCGAAGGGGTCAAGGCCGCCCTTTGTGCGGATCAGAATTGGAACGGCGGTAATTATGACAGCCCACCCGAGGCTGGGCTTAGCGCCTTTGGCCGGGTTTACGCAGGCTGGGCCTTCTCTCAGACCTTCTATCGCGAGGGGCTATATCGGCAGCTGGGATTTCAATCCATTGAAGAACTGATGCAGGATTGGGAGCAGGACCATGTGCAGGGCTGGGATGCCAACAACTTACTGGCAAAGCTTGCCACTTGGCAGGCAGGCGACATCTCAGCCGGGCCGCTTTACAATGAAGATTTTGAACTGGCGCTAGGTGCCATCAAGGCTCGTGCCATTCTGATGCCTTGTACTCAGGATCTATATTTCCCTCCCGAGGACAATGAAATTGAGGCCCACTACATACCTCGCGCCGTCTTCCGCCCTTACAATTCCCCTTGGGGCCATTGCGCTGCCAACCCAGGCAATGACAGAGGTTTCACTGCGCAGCTAGATGCCAATATTCGGGAACTTTTAGAAGATTAACACTTGGTGAATAGCTGGGGGCCTTACGCATTGAGGTTCCAGATCAACAGACGGCAGCTGACCGCATCAGTAGTGCTTTTCGCGAGTGCCGCTCTTGCCGCAGGTATGGAGCGGCAGGGTGAGTCTGGCGATTGGACAATTTTGATCGATCCTGAGAAAGGAAATGGCCGCTTCACGTGGAAGCCCTTCGAAGGCGTGATGACAGTCGAAAATTGCGTCGCGCCCAATCAGGCTGGCGGCTTCTTCGCCGCTTACAAACCGACCTGAGTTCAGAATGAGGACGGGCCGACTATCATCGTGAACTTCGATTTTGGTGACGCATGGTTTGAAGGCGAAGCCGGAGGTGTTTTTAAGAATGGTATCATCGGGGGTTACGCATTCTTCGACAACCCTGCGTTTGTAAACGAATTCGAAAAACGCCAAAGCGTCACTATAATTGATGAAAGTTAAACCGAAATAGATCTCGATCCGAGTGGGTCATCAAAAGCCATCGACGCTGTTTTGGCATGTCAGGCAGAACAGCCTGATCCACTTAAGAACTTGGTCGTGACCGACTATTGCAGTGGATTGATGTTTAGCACGCACGGTTGCTTGTCTGATGGCATCGCATCAGCGCCTACTTGTGAAATCCGCACGCGCGACTTGGCATGGTCAGAAAAAGGTCGATCAAGAAAAAACACCGTTTCGATCATCATGGGGGTTCAGATCAAATTTGCAGAGTTACCTCTACAAGAATAATCGATCCTGAAACAGAGTCGCGGCACAAAGATGTCCCCCGCGAAGCCATAGAACGGACCTCTAGTCTGACTGATCAGTCATAGATTTCTACCGACAGCGCATCCATCGCATATGAGGTTTCGATATTTGCCTGGCCGTCCACGTAATTGAGTGACTGGGACCTGCTCAGTGCCCGCATTTCCCCGCTTATCCAGACAGGCTTATATAACTCGTCGATTTTGAAGCCTTGTTCGTATCGCACATAAACCATCTGATTGGCTGGAGGTGGTGGTGTGTGAATGCAGGCTCCAACTGTAGGAACCAGAAGGAATTCGACCGCCTTCTGGTCGACAATATCCAGGGGAAGGAGATAGCCGGGAAGACGCACGTTCTCCCCCAAAAGGTCAAGGTTCGGTTCGCGCGCGGCAATCAACCGTTGGTTCATCACAATTTCGCGTTGTTCAAACAACCAATCTGGGTCAAGACCTTGAGATACGAGGTCTTCGCGGATCTGAAACGCTTCGGCGCGCTTTTCGTCATCCGCAGTGTCCGCATGCAGAATCTCAATCCGATAAAGCATGGCCAACGCATTGACCTGAGAATATTCTAGGGTGGCAAAAGGATCGTGGTAAGGCCGCTCTTCAGGAAGGAGATCTTGCCAACTTATGTTGCGCGGATCCGCTGCTAGAAGAGGCCCCGCAATCGCAAGGGCGAATAAGATATTCAGAAAATGTGCAATGGTCTTCATTTCAGCGGATCCTCTTATTCAAAGCCGCATCGACAGTCCGTCTGATAGCGTCATACGGTACACCCTTAACGCAGGTATAATACTGGCAAGAAGACCAGAGCAGAAAACGATGGCTATGAGAAGAACCTCGCGAAAACTCGGCGGGCCAACACCGATGCGAAGCCCAAAATTTGCGGCAAGAAGCGGATCTATCACGAGCGTGAGAGCGCTGAGCGCGATTACTCCAAGCACGATGCCGGCCGACAACAATAAAACGGCTTCAAGCAAGATCAGGGAAAAGACGCCGGCTGGTGTTGCGCCCACGGATCGAAGGATCGCAAATTCACGCCGCCGGTTGTCGAGTGAAGCAGACAACATGACCACCATGCCGATCATTCCGGCCACTGCCACAGCGCCTGCCATCAGACGCAGCGCTGTCTCGGCCGTACTGGTAATCGACCAAAGCTGCAACAGCGCAACATTAGGAAGAACAGCGGTCAGTGCCTCGTCGCGATGGTCTGCCAGTTGCCGTTGAACTGAAAGCACCGCCGTTTTCTCCTCCAGCCCGGCAAAAATCGCGTTGATGGTCCCCGGTTCATGATCATGGCCATCGTGATCGTGCCCGTCAGAGGTCGTGACAGTTTGCCCCTCGTCTTCATGGCCGCTTCCGTGAGCATGACGGTCGTCATGTTCCTGATGGCCTTCTTCGTGCTCGTCAGACTCGTCTAACTCCACATGGTCATGGTCTTCGTGTTCTTCGGCGACTTCAGGTGCATCGACTAAAGCGAACGGATCCGCAACCGCTACTGCCGGTTCTTCGTGCAAGGCGTCAAAACCATCGAGTGAGACAAAAACCATTCTGTCGACGGCCGTCCCGGTATGCCCCAGCACGCCGGTCACTGTGAATGGCGCTTCGTCGTGCACATCAAAGGCGACTTCCCCTGAGCCATGGGCATTCACGATTTCAGTGCCTGACGTGTACCCGAAAGCCTGAGCAACTTTTGCTCCAATCACTGCGCCATCTGGAGATTTAAACGGAACACCTTCAGCAAATATCAGTTGCTGGCCGCCACTATGACGAAAGTGGTCAAAATATTGCTCGGACGTTCCGATCACGGGATATCCACGATGGTTGTCACCCATCATGATCGGCACTGTCCAGCTTATCTGGGGCAGATCTTCGATCTTCTCGTAGCTGTCCCAGCTGATACCAGCGCCAGTTGTGCCGACACCAAAAACCGTTGCCATCAGGATCTGCACATCGTTTCCGCGTGCCGCAATAATCAGGTCGATCCCTGATGCAGAATTGGCAAAACCCGCTCGTGCCTCTGTTCGCAGTCGTTCAACCCCAACAATCAAAGCCACGCTCAAGGCAATGCTAAGAACAGTTAACGCAGCGATAAAGCGGCGATTGAGAAGGCTTTTATAACAAAGATTGAACATCACGTTTTGCCTGCGTTCAGCATCGGCAAGTCAACGCTCCGATCGAAGTGTTTTTCTAGGCTGCGATCATGGCTGACAAATAACAAACTCGCCCCTGATGCTTTGCATTCCTTCAACAACAACTGGACAAACGTGTCTTTCGCTTCCTCATCCAAAGCCGAGGTGGGTTCATCCGCCAAAACTACTTCAGGCGCCCCTATCAGAGCACGCGCCGCCGCAACGCGTTGTTGCTGCCCAACACTCAGTGCGCTGGCAGGTCGATTGATCAGCTCAGCATCCTCGAGACCCAGCTCACTTAGCAACCGTGTTGCGGTAGCTTTGGGGTCTGGCCCCGACCGATTGCGCCGTTGCGCTGAAAACCGGCAGGGCAGCAACGTGTTTTCAAGCGCACTGAGCCAAGGCAAGAGATTAAAGACCTGGAAAACAATCCCCAAATGATCCACGCGAAAACGGTCACGATCACCTCCGGCCAAAGCCCCTACATCCGTGCCTGCAACGCGAACCGCGCTTTGCGGTACATCGATCACGCCAGCAATTGCCGAGAGCAACGTGGTCTTTCCGCTGCCACTGGGGCCTCTCATAAACACGCTTTCTCCGGCCTCAAGATCGAAGCTATCGACTGAGAGTACCGGGTCAGGTTGACCGGGCCACCGAAACACCAAGGATTTGAGTTCGACAGTTTTCATTGATGACACAGATGCTTTGGCTTGGTTTTTCAAAGATAATTGAGCTTTTTAGTGATCCAGAAAAGGATCTCTGCCAAAACACCAATGGCTCCGGCTTTGTCTGTCTTGACCAAAGCTGTTCCTGACGTTCCAAATTGCAAGGAATTACTGTCTGCATCTGCAGGTAGTTCAACCAATACGATGTAGCTGGATATCCCGGCTAGTTCGCGCAATGAGGGAAGACCTGATCTTAGATCAACAGTACCTTCGACAGTTCCGACCGGAAAATCGGAAATACGGCCGGTAATTTCTCCACCGGGTTCCGTTCTAAAAGCAAGCCGGATTTCATCACCGACCGAAACGTTAGCGCGACTAGATTGGGGCAGAGTAGCAATTACTGCATAGTCCCCAGGTTTGACAAAAGTTATTGCCCCTTGTAGCGGAGTGGCGCGGTTACCTGGCCGTAGTGATACAGCCGTGACAACGCCGTTTCCCGGCGCTTTTACAACTGTTTGCTCTAAATCCCAAAGAGCTTGCGCAAGTGTCTGCTCGGCCTCCACAACACCTGCGTCACGCCCGTCGATCTTCGCGGCGATACGTCGCTCAAGGCTTGTCTTCCGGGCTTCTGCTGCGCGGATATTCGCGGTCAACTGGTCGATGGTTGAGACAGCTTCTTGCAGTTGGAACGTGGTTGATGCCCCGCGTTCTTCCAAACGGATGATGTCATCACGACGCTGAATTCCGAAAGTCAGCTGAGCAGTCAGGGATTCAATCTCGGCCTCGGCAGCTGATAAATCTGATACCAGTTGGTCGGCAGATGACTTTGCAGTTTCCAAGACAGCTTCGAGCCGGGAAACCTCGGCTTTGAAAACCTCATTATCTATCCGGAATAGGGTCTCGCCCTTTGCGACTTCCTGGTTTGGCTCCACAACGACTTCTGTAACCGTGCCCGCCACGTTCGGAGCAATATTCGTTGAAACACCCTGAATGGATACCGGGCCAGTCGGAGTTGTGTGGTTCAACGCACCGATGACCACCAGAGCGATAACAGCGGCTACACCGTAGGCTAGAGTTTTCCAGAACCCATTCCAGGGGAGAAGGTGAAACTTGGAAAAGACCAGCCAGACTATTCCAAAGTAGAGGCCAAGTACGATTAACAAGTTTTCATTCCTTCGTGATGTTTCCGGAAAGTTCGAACGACCACCCGAACTTACGAGTGATCGCCCTGTTTGTCATGATGACTTATTTGTCACCTTGTTCTTCCAACACTTTGCGGTTGGCTTCACGATGGCGCCACGCCGCGCCCATACTCTCTTTCAGGTTTTCGGGAAGCGCTTCCAGAGGAACAACAAGGTCGTCATCAACTGGCCACTCGGTCAGCAGCTCAGGATGATATCCCTCAGGATAGTACAGCTTAGGATCGATCTCCATATCGCGCACGTAGGGTTCTTGAATGTCTTCGCGCCGATGGGGTGGCTTCGGCACGATCAACTGACCATTGCTAAAGTCAAACTGCGGCGCTCGAGAGTTTGGAAACTCGGGCAATATGCCTTCGCGAACCCATATCTGATCTTTGGTGACGTTCACAACGATCCCGTCAGGCGCTCCAAAGTGATAGGGGCCTTTCCAGTGTTCTCGGATCTCCGCTACGGTTTCCTCGATCTGATAGGGGTCATAGCTCATGTGAGTATTCATCAGAAGCCGGGGTTGAACCAGATTGGCAATGTAGCCGGCCGCATAACTGGGCGTGTGATGGGTGTCGACGGTATAACGCCCCAGGAAAGGCGGCACGCCTTGAACTCCGGATGAGATTTCGATGATTTCCTGCTGCTGTTCCGTGACGAAGACATCACAACCTTTGGCAAAAGGAATGTCGATCATGTTCGGTCGACCGTCACCTGTCCATATAAAGCACATGCCATTCCAGTCCATCCGGTATCCGGACGCACCGTCCTTGGCATGGCTTCTTTGCCAGTGCGTGACTTTGACCCCGTCTTCATCATAGATCACGCCACCATTGTCACGGAAATCAAATTCGTTGACTTCGATGTCCCAACCTTTGCCAACGGGGAAGACGCTGAACGCATCCCGGTGCCAGCCGGTCATCATTTTCATGCCTTCTACCATCGTTGCGGTGCCGTACTCCTTGGTGCGGCCGGATGGGCCGTGGACGGTCAACTGCTCGTGCCATCCACCGGCCCAGGTTCCGAACATCCACAGGTACGGCAACCCACCAAAGTGGTCTACGTGCAGGTGCGTGATGAATACATCGGTAATTTCATTCAGTGCATAGCCACTGGCAATGATGTTCGCTGGTGAGCCCTCACCAATGTCAAACATGAATATCTTACCGTTACCCAGCTCAACAAGAATCGCCGTGTTCATTTGCCCAGGACGAATGAATGGGGCAGATCCCATGAAGATAATTCTCATCTCGTTGGGCTGTACATCTTCGGTGCGTGGGAACCAGTTTGCCGCACTTTTCAACCACGGTTGAGGAGAGATGCCCTCAAAGGTCAGACCCTCTTTCCAACGCCCCATTGGGACGCCGCCAGTCAGTGCAGCCTCAATATCTTCTTGGGATGAGGGCTCCTGTACCGGAGGAGCCTGACCGAACGCACTTGTGGCGAACAATGTCGCCGCGGTGGCGAGTGCGCTGAGTGACTTAATTGACTTCCTCTGTCTGTCTTGCAGCATTTTTTCAGTCCTTTGTTCGAGCCTGGGTGAATATGGGAACCACTTCTGAAATGGCTTTCGGGACAATCTCTGAATTGGTGAATCGAGAGAGATGCTCGGCGATTTCCTCTGCCAACCCGTCAAGGCTTTCGGTGACAGGATCGATCAAACATGGTGACGTCTGCTCATTGACCTTCCGGGCCCTCTCCAACTCGGCTGAGAGCAACTCGAAGTCCCCGCAAAGTGCCTCGAATCCACGATGGTTCTTTCGCATGATGCGGATGCGGCTGATTTGGTCCGGAAAAGCGAGCTCTAGTAAGTTGATATCCGTCATTGCCCTGGCGCCTAGTCCATCTCTGGGCACCAGGCTGAGGGCACAACGCGCAACGCGGAAGGGTGACACCGTGAAATTAGGGTGACATTCAAATATTCCTTTGACAGTATGGAATTGAAAATACAGAGAAACTTGAAGTTTCAGATGCCCGACAGAGAATTGACCCTTGATCCGGAACGTCACGCGACCCGTGTGAAGTACGCGCTGGACCAGGTATTGGCGAGTGACATATTTGGCAAGGCGGAACGCCTTCGGAATTTTCTGAGCTACGTTGTCGAAGAGGCCATTGCGGGTAGATCCGAGGCTATTCTTGGCAAAACAATCGCTCAGGATGTTTACTTCAAGAGTTTTGCCAGTGATGACGGCCACATCAACGTTGTTCGTGTGGATGCGGGGCGGTTACGGCGAAAACTTCAGCAGTACTATGAAACGGCAGGTGCTGAAGACGATCTGCGCATTCACATTGATAGCGGCGGCTACGCGCCTTGGTTCGAGGACCGCTCTGGTACAATTCAGAGCAATGTCGATCACACGCCATTCAGGCCAGGATTACCCTGGCTGATTGGCATCCCTGCTGTCACCATAGCGATCATTGCTCTTGCTTACATCTTGGGCGGGCGCATGGAACAGATTGTTGATCTAAACCCAAAGACATCCGCGCGCTCACTTGAGCGAAAGGCTCTTTCCGCTAAATCACCCGCTGCAGTACAGGCGTCAAACTACTGCGATCAAGCTCGGGGCCTGCTCTTTCCAATCGCAACTATCGATAACCAGATCCTGGCCAGCGACATATTTAGAATGGCAATAAATGAGGCTCCCGATTTTTACTGTGGATATGCCGGATTGGCCCATAGTCTGGGAACCCAGGCTCTACTAACGCGAAGCGAGGAAGAGCGTGACGCGCTGATACTGAATTCAGGACAAATGGCACAGAAAGCTGTGGACATTGCGCCCTCAAACGGCTGGAGCCAATCGGCAATGGCATGGGTATCTTATGTTTCTCGCGACTATGACAGAGCTTTGGAGTATTCAGCACTCGCCCAGTCGCTTCGACCCAATGACGGAAACGTTCTGGACTTTCGCGGCGTGATACTACTGGTTGTGGGTCGCTTTGAAGAAGCGTATGACGTCAGCGACCCAAGCCACCCCAGAGAGATAGGAAGTCATCGGTTTGCCCACAGGAACATTCACGCGGTTGCCAGTTTTCACATCGGTGAGTTTAGGGAAGCAATCGCGTCTTTGAAATTTGCGAATGACAATGGTGACCCCGTCAGTGCACTGTCTTTGGTATTTTTGGCGGCTTCCTATCAAAGGTTGGGCGAATCCAAAGAGGCACATGCAACCTTGAATAAACTGAAACAGTCGTGGCCAGAGTTCAGGCCGGATCTTGTTCTAGCAGCATTTTATTCCAGTCCAAATCTATCGGACGAAGTGATTTCAGCCTTAACAGATGCGGGATGGCGTTTTTAAGAGAAACTCCTTCGAGTGGCGACAGGGGACAGGCTCAATTGCTTCGAGTGTGTTTTACCACCAAGATACAAACATACCCTGATGGTGTAAGTGCACCCCGAAATTACGGACCTTGGAAGCCCAGCAATATCGGGCTGAAAAACTAATCTCTCTTTTATAATGACGGCCCATACCGGTCACTCGACCAAGGTTAGCTGTGCCGCGGTCGCGTCCCGGTTTACGGACATTCGCTGCGACTGTGCAGTCCACGGCGTGCTGAGCTAATAAAACACGCGGATTGTCGGACTTTCCCGAAACGCGGCCCAAATCACCGCCGCTCATGCGCGCAATCAGTTGGTATCTTGTCCGGGAAAAAGCCCAGGACCTAAACATCTTAATTTGATCGGATCTGACTACTACTATTTTTTGGTGCTTGTAATTGCGCGCCAGTCTTCCGGTGGAGGCCTGTCTAACAGGCTTTGGGCGCGGGCCATCATGGCGACTGAGGCGGGATCTCCATTTCGTGTTCGGTCCGCAACCTCAAATGCGGCAACAGCTTCTTCAAACTGCCCTGCCCGGTAGTGCGCAAGGCCTTGTTCATAGGCCTCTATCCAGGCAAATGACCCGTCACACCCATTTGCCATCGCTATCAGTTCGTAGACCACCAGTTCTTCAATGCGTCCAAATACGGTAAGCGTGTCCAGTTCGCGCACCACGATTGTGCCGGCCGCCTGTTGTCTCGTTTCCGGCCCAATGAGGATCAGCGTGCCATAATCTTTGTTGGCTCCTTCCAACCGGCTTGCAACATTCACGACATCGCCAATCGCGGTGTAGTTCAACCGCTGCTCTGATCCGATATTTCCGACCAAAGCCTCGCCGCTGTTCAGCCCGATCCTGACTCGCAAGGGAGTGCCGTCATCATCTTCAATTCCGGACGCGTCCACTGCGGCAACAAGGTCCAATGCTGCGCGGCAAGCGTTTTCAGCGTGGTTCACATCCTTGCGCGGCGCCCCCCAAAACGCCATCACAGCATCACCCATGAATTTGTCGATCGTCCCACCATTTTTAGCGATAGCCGTGGAGGCCGCGCTAAAGAAGGGCTCCATCAGTTGGGTAATCTTGGGGCCAAGTTTCTCGGACAGCCCAGTGAAACCCGTGACGTCGCAGAATAAAACAGAGATCTGCTTCATCTCTCCGCCGGGCTGTATCTTGATACCCTCAGCAAGCAGCATGCGCACGAGATCTGTGGGTACGTATTTTCGGAATGCCGACAAACCAGCCGCCATGCTGGCGGTGGCCGCAGAAAGATTGGAAAGCTCAGACAGTTTGGACGGTCTGCGCTCAATTTGCTCGACGTCAAAGCGCTCAATTTTACCAAGGTCCTCGGCGATGCGTGCCAGCGGATTTGCCACAACTTTGCGGATCAGCCAGATCGCTAATCCGGTTGCAACAACCACCACAATGATCAAAACGTAAATCAGATTGATCAGCGTCTCGTCGATGCCCGAAAGAAAGGCCGATTCAGGTATGACTGTGGCAACGCGCCAGCCGTAAAACCCCAGAGGCGTCAGCGCCACCGCATAAGGCACGCCGTCAATGACGACACGTTTCGTCAATGTGCCAGAGGCATTTGCTTGTGGGTCCGCCAACAGCCTTTCGCCCGAGATCATGGCGACTTCATAAAGCTTGCCCTCGCCCATGCGCGCCGGAGTAACCTCATCCGCTTCTGCATCGGGGACCGCAATGACTTTTCCATCGGCGTTCAGGATAAATGCCGCGCCAAATTCGCCGGGCGCAAGCGTTGCAAGAAACCGTGACAAACGATCCGTTTCGATCGCAACGGCCAGAACGCCTTGCCGCGTTCTATTGACGTCTATCGGACCGGCATAGGCGTAAACGGTTCTGTCACTATCCGGAAGGTCGCGCGCTTCGATCCACCCAGCGGAGTTGAGGCCCATGAAGTTTCTAAACCAGGCATGTTCGCGCGGATCATAGGATGTTTCGGTAAAGGTCCGCTCTTCGAACTGTATGTCACCGGGAATGAAGATGTAGCGGTCTTTCCGCAGCATTCGGTCGCGGATTCCCTCATCGATTTCAATCATCTCAAGCCCACCGTCACCCAGGCGATGTGACGCGAAAAAATTCCCGTCAGGCCAGCCGAAAAACATCCATGAGATATTCGGCTGTGCCTGCAATTGTGACAGAAAAACAAACTCCCGCTTGTCGGCCTGTCGTGTCGCGATGACGTTCTGAACAAAGATCGTGCGAACGGCCGCCCAGGCGGCTTCGGCCGACCTGAGTGTCACGCCCACCTCGATACGGACAGTGTTTGCGATCTGGCCGTTTATTTCTGCTGCAAGCATGCGGCTATTGTCGCGCGCTGTTGTCCACCACAGGGAATGAACAATAAACGTCGACACTCCGATAGACATAGCCACCAGAATTGACACAGCAATGCCTACACTAAATCGCAATAAACTCTCCGCCAAAAAGCCACGTGTTTGAGTATTGAATTGAGACAGCTAAGAGAGCAAAGTTTTCTTAGACCCAGACGCGATATCTCACGCAACTGTTAGTTAGAAGCAAAGGACTTTGTTGAAGCGAGCGCATGAACTCCAACCGCCGTTTCTGACGTTGGCAAATTGCTAGGCGCTTTGCACAGGTTGAGCATTCTCATCTGACTGGTCCAATTTGATTGTTAGTGCATCATCGGCCTTTGATCCATCGGGATGATGGTTTC
>NZ_CANLZK010000031.1:0-12253 GCF_947495585.1 Ruegeria atlantica
CAGCGCTTGCACGGCGGGGCGGATACAGGACAGCGTCGGCAGACCGACATGTTCGATGAATACGTCCTGCGTGGCGGCGGTTCCGCCCTGCATCCCATCCATGACGACAACGTCGGCGCCAGCTTTCACGGCCAAAGCAGTGTCGTAGTAGGGGCGTGTTGCGCCAACTTTGACATAGATCGGCACTTGCCAGTCAGTGATCTCGCGCAGTTCGAGGATCTTGATCTCAAGATCGTCCGGGCCGGTCCAGTCGGGATGGCGACAGGCCGAGCGCTGGTCGATACCCTTGGGCAGGGTTCTCATCTCGGCCACGCGGTCGCTGATCTTCTGACCCAGCAGCATACCGCCGCCGCCGGGTTTAGCGCCTTGGCCAACCACAATCTCAATTGCATCAGCCTTGCGCAGATCGTTCGGGTTCATGCCGTAACGCGAAGGCAGGTATTGATACACCAGCTTGGTCGAATGGCCGCGTTCCTCTGGTGTCATGCCACCGTCACCGGTGGTGGTTGACGTGCCCGCTGCGGATGCGCCGCGGCCTAAAGCTTCTTTCGCCGGGCCGGACAAGGCACCAAAACTCATGCCCGCGATGGTGATCGGGATATCCAGCTCGATCGGTTTTTTGGCAAAGCGCGTGCCTAGCGTAACTGAGGTATCGCAACGTTCGCGATAGCCCTCCAACGGATAACGCGATACCGACGCACCCAGAAACAGCAGATCGTCGAAATGAGGTACTTTCCGTTTGGCCCCCCCGCCTCGAATGTCATAGATGCCGGTCGCAGCGGCGCGACGGATCTCGGCATTGATCGGGTTGGAAAATGTCGCCGACTGGATCGGCAGGGTGCGGGGGATCTGATCGTCCATATCTTTCATACCCTTCTTCCTCAGTAAGCGGCGGCGTTATCAACGTCGAAATTATAAAGCTGACGGGCCGAACCATAGCGTTTGAACTCTTCTGGCTTGGCGTCGCTGCCCGCGCGGGCCAGAAGATCCCTCAGGATATCCAGATGCTCGGGACGCATGTCCTTCTCGATGCAATCGGCGCCGAGGCTCTTGACCGAACCACGCACGAACAGCCGGGCTTCGTAGAGTGAATCCCCCAACGCATCCCCTGCGTCCCCGCAGACAACCAGATTGCCGTCCTGTGCCATGAAGGCGGACATGTGGCCGATGTTGCCATGCACGACGATATCGATCCCTTTCATCGAGATGCCGCAGCGCGAGCTGGCATTGCCTTTGATAACCAGCAATCCGCCATGGCCGGTCGCTCCGGCGTATTGGCTGGCGTCACCATCGACGATGACCTGACCGGACATCATGTTTTCGGCCACGCCCGGACCAACAGAGCCTTCTACCTTTATGGTCGCCTGCTGGTTCATGCCTGCACAATAATACCCGGTCGAGCCTTTGACCGTCACCTCAATCGGCGCATCCAGACCGACGGCGATTGCGTGGCTACCTTTAGGGTTCACAATTTCCCAGCGGGTTTGATTGGTCTCGGCGTTTTGTGCCTGCAGGGATGAGTTCAATCCGCGCAGCCCGTCTGCCTCTAGATCATAGGTCTGCATATCAGGCGGCCTTTTCGTGGGTTGTAGGGCTGTCGTTGTGCGACCAGAAATATACGGTGGAGGGTTCAGGCTCCCAAACCCGGGCGTCTTCAATGCCCGGCAGGTTTACCAAAGCACGGTATTCGCTGCCAAAGGCCACATATTGGTCTGTTTCGGCCATCACGGCGGGCTTGCAGGCAATCGGGTCACGTACGACGCCAAACCCGTCCTTGGTGCCCACAACAAAAGTGAAAAACCCATCCAGATCATCAATGCTGGTCTCCAGAGCCTCACCCAGTGTCGCACCGTTCATCATTTTCCAGGTCAGATATGCAGCACCCACTTCGGTGTCGTTCTCGGTCTGGATAACCACACCTTCGCGGCGCAGTTTGCGGCGCAACGAGTTGTGGTTGGACAGCGATCCATTGTGGACCAGACACTGATCTGGCCCGGTGTTGAACGGATGTGCGCCCATTGTCGTCACGGCGGATTCGGTCGCCATACGCGTGTGCCCAATGCCATGGGTGCCGCTCATACCGTTGAGGTTAAATCGGTCTGCAACATCTTTGGGCAGGCCAACTTCCTTGTAGATTTCGAGGCTTTCGCCGCGGCTCATGATCCGAACCGACGGGCGGATTTCGGCCAGCGCAGCGCGTGCGGCTTCGAACTGACCGGCGGGAATTTCAAGAACGGTATGTGTGTCGTTGTTTGTCTGACCAACCATTGCGCCCAGCTTTTCACCCAGCTCATCAGCCAGGCCGACAAAGTCAGCATCGGGGTTGGGCGACTGGACTGTAATCTTGGTTTTGCCTGCCGACTCTGCGCCATAGATCGCGATACCGGCACTATCGGGGCCGCGGTCTGTCATCGTAATCAGCATGTCCGTCAGCATGTTACCCAGTTGGGGCGCAAGAGACTGGTCTTTGAGGAATAATCCAACAATTCCGCACATGGCTGGCAGATCTCCTTGTGTGTTTGACTATGATTCGACGGTATCAACAAAACTGGGGGACATCAATAATAGTAGGAAAGTTTTTTTCCTAAGAGGCAATGGGCGTGATCTCTGATTTCACGCCCATTGCCAGCTCTCAAAGCTGGATCAGTATCGTTCCAGCTGTGCCTTCACCTTCTCTTCGTCGCCGGTGTGGCGGGCCTTCTCAAGGTGTTCACCTTCCCGGACGAACTGGATGCGATGCCAGCCAATCCAGAAGACCACACCAATGATGACCATCAGAACTTCGTAACCTTGGAAGGGGTAGATCGGACCGACCTCGGCAAGATCGACAGCCCAGCTTGTGTATCCATTCGTAGACATGTCTTTCTCCTTTACTTCGCTGCCGCGCCAGCACGGGCAGCCAATTCCTGTTTGTCAGCTTCAATGATCGCTGCCTTGGCATCTTCGTAGGCGTGGTGCTCGGCGTAATCGAGGCCTTGAAGTTCAACCTCTTCCGGGATGCGAAGCACACCTGCGGCCGCTTGCATCTTGGCCAGAGCCCAGCCGGGTAGGAAGCCAAGAACAAAGAACATGATGACCGCGCCGGTGATTTGACCGATCGGGTTGATTGTTGCGTATCCTTCGTACGGCGAAGATGGCACACCCCAGAGGACAAAGCCTGAAATCACCAGGCCAACAACCCCGGCATAACCGTGCACAGCAACGGCGCCCACCGCATCATCCAGCTTGAACCGGCGTTCTACCCAGTAGTGCAGCTTGTACACGATCACGACGCCGATCGCGGCAATGATCATTGCCTGAATCGGATGATACAAATCGTTTCCGGCCGAGGCAGTGATAATTCCGGCAAGCCCGCCTGAGAAGGTCCAGAACGCATCACCTTTCGAGATCACATAAGCCGCCATCAGACCGCCGGACAGCGACATCAGGAAGTTGAAGGTGATCGCCGACAGGGTCGTCGGAGCCAGATAGATATTGGTAGCTGTCCAGGTTACGCCAGTGATCTGCCCATCGATCCCTTCAGGTGAAATCACAGGCACGTTGCACGCGGCATAGAAGCCCCAGAAGCCAGTGTAGATCAGGAAGATGCCGATCGTCAGTAGCCACGGATTGTGCGGAGGAATGTCCCGTGGTGTCCCGTCCTTGGCGAACTTGCCTAGGCGCGGGCCCAGAACCATGATTACACCCAATGCGTAACCACCTGCAATTGCGTGAATTACACCGGAAGCGTATGCATCATGGTAGCCGAGAATTCGAACCATCCAGCCACCGTAGTGCCAGCCCCATGCAGCGTCGATGATCCACCAGACCGATCCGATCATGACCGCATGTACCCAGAGCGCCGAAGACCTGATCCGTTCGATCACGGAACCCGAAACGATCGAGGCTGCCGTCCAAGAGAACAGCAGGAATGCTGCCCAGAAAACGCCGGTGATTCTGTCACTAACATTGGTTGCCATCGTGTCGGCCCAAGGCAGATTCGCTGCGCCGGCTTCTGCGTCCAGACCGCCCCAGAACGGAAAGTTCGGAAAAGCCCAATAGATCCACCATCCAAAGAAGAAGAACGTGACCGTCACCAGTGGGATGATCATGATGTTTTTCATCAATGTGTGCATATGGTTACGGGCACGGCTGGCGCCGACTTCGTACATGCAAAAACCCACATGGATGAGGAACATGAAAACGACCGTTACCCAGTAGTAGAACTCGGTAAAGATCGTCGTGAGAGCATTTAGATTGCCATCCACTTCGTAGTCTCCCTGTTGTTGCAGCAGGAGGTCTCTCTGCGGAGTTTTCCTGCTGGGAAATTTTATCTACTCAGGGGACAATCTCGTGGGACACCTGTCAATAGATATGTGGGGCAAACATCTTTAACGGTGGTGTCGCATACTCAATTTGAAGGGTAGAATACTGCCTCTTAGTCATGAAAATAAGGGGTTTTCTTCAACTCTATGCCCCCGCCTAAGGGTTCAGAATTTGAAGGCAAATATTCCCAACAGGAAAATAATCTGCACAGAGGTGTTGATTTTCAATCTGACATCGGCCTCAATATGGGCAACAAAAAGCAATCAACGGGAGAGCTGAACCATGGCCATTCTTTGGAGGACGTCCGCCCTTGCGCAGCGCCATGCCGAGATCGGCGGCGAACTTGAGGACTGGAACGGCATGGGAACCGCATGGTTCTATGACCACAGCCCAGAACGCGCCAAAGCTGATTATGAGGCAATCCGCACCAAGGCGGGCCTAATGGATGTTTCCGGCCTGAAAAAGGTTCACGTGGTCGGCGAAGATGCCGCTTATGTCATTGATCGGGTCACCACGCGGAACGTGGAAAAGATCATGCCGGGTCGGTCGACCTATGCCTCGATTCTGAATGCCGAAGGTAAATTCGTTGACGATTGCATCATCTATCGCTTGTCGGTCAACACATGGCTTGTGGTGCACGGCACCGGCACGGGCATGGAGCAGCTGACGTCGGTGGCGGCGGGCAAAAACTGCGCGGTCATTTTTGACGACGACATGCACGACATGTCGCTTCAGGGACCAGTGGCCGTTGATTTCCTGGCCAAGCACATTCCCGGAATTCGGGATCTGGCCTATTTCGGCATCATGCAGACCAAACTCTATGGCTGCCCGGTGATGATTTCGCGGACCGGCTATACTGGTGAGCGCGGGTATGAGATTTTCTGCCAGGCCAAGCACGCAGTACACCTGTGGGACAACATTCTGGCCGAGGGCAAGGATATGGGCATCGTCCCGGTCCAGTTTTCGACGCTCGATCTGCTGCGCACCGAAAGCTACTTGCTGTTTTATCCGGGCGACAATTCGGAAACCTACCCGTTCGACGGCGAAACCTGTGGTGATACGCTTTGGGAACTGGGCCTGGAATTTACAGTCTCACCCGGTAAAACCGGTTTTATTGGGGCCGAGAACCACTATGCATCGCAAGGCAAAGAACGGTTCAAGATCTACGGCGTCAAGCTTGACGGCACGACCCCTGCGGATGAGGGTGCGGACCTGCTGCAAAACGGCGAAAAGGTCGGAGTTGTCACCTTTGGCATGTATTCCGAAATCAACGGGCACAACGTAGGTATTGCACGAATGCCGGTCGCCTGTGCCTCACCCGGCACCAAGCTGACAGTGCGCAACGGTGATGGGACAGAAATAGCGGCGACTGCGGAAGAAATGCCGTTCTACGATCAGGACAAATCTATCCGAACCGCAAAGGGCTGAGTTTCAGGGGGCGCGACGGATACACCGTGGCGCCCTTTTCCTATTTGAGGGCACAATGTCAAAGTTCGAATTTCCCAAGTCAATCGCAAGCCGCCCGGTCTGGGGCACGCTAGAGGTTCGCCCGGGCGAACATCATCTCATGATCGCTGAGGCCGAGGGGGCCGAAGCCGTTCTTGACATCGCGACACCCGACCTAATGACCAAAACCCATCTGATCTACATTCCCAAGGGAACGGATTACGTTGAGCGACTACAGGCATTGAAGCCTGCGCAATTCTACGAAGGTCCATCCTATGAAGCCTCGCTGCAGCGCATTCGCCGCGTTTTGGAAGACGCGCATATGGGGTTGCAGGTTTATCTGACCGGCTCTGAGGGCATGATGGGTCAAGCCGTGAATGAAGTGATGGCAGTTGGGCTGCCGCACACGGCAATTCAGACCGAACATCGCGGATCGGTCGCGCGCCGTATGCAATGCGTACACTGCAAGGGCATCACCGAAGATGTCGAGGTTGATCCCTTTGTCTGCGCGCATTGCGGGCTGAATCTGTTCGTGCGCGATCATTATTCCCGCCGTCTTGCCGCCTATCAGGGTGTCCGCGTGGATGCCGAAGATCATGGTAACGTGCCCGAGCCGAAGGGGATTTACGAATGAGTGGCGCCGAGAAAATCCAGGCCAAAGTGACCGAAATCACCCCCTTGAACGAGTTGGTGACGCGGTTCCGGTTCGAACGTATCGACGGGGGCCAGTTGCCGACCTTTTCGGGCGGAGCTCATACGGTTGTTGAAATGCAGGATGGTGGCATCACGCGGCTCAACCCATATTCGCTGATGTCGGACCCGTTTGATCAATCATCCTACACCATTTCGGTTCGGCGTGATGATGAGGGCAGGGGGGGGTCGCTGTTCATGCACCGCCAGGTCAAGCTGGGCGACGAGATGACCATCAGCTATCCGGTCAACCTGTTCTCGCTCGATTTGCGTGCCCGCAAGCACCTGTTTCTGGCCGGTGGAATCGGGATCACCCCGTTTCTGGCGCAGATCAAACAACTTGAACTGCTGCACGGACATTGGGAGCTGCACTATGCCTGCCGCAATCACGCGCTGGCGTCTTATGCGGATCAACTGACCGACCGGCATCCAAATGAAACACATCTGTATTACGACGACCAGAACCAGCAGATTGATCTGGAGAACCTGATGAGCGGGCAACCTCTGGGCACGCATGTCTATGTCTGCGGCCCCAAGGGCATGATCGACTGGGTGCGCAACACGGCCGCTGCTGAAGGCTGGCCCGAAGATTGTGTGCATTACGAAGAGTTCCTGGCGCCTCAGCCCGGTAAACCGTTCGAAGTGCGTTTGGCAGCGTCAGACAAAGTCGTTCATGTGGGCGAGAACGAGAGCCTTCTGGAAGCCATCGAACGCGAAGGTGTGGATGCGCCCTATCTGTGTCGTGGCGGAGCCTGCGGTCAGTGTGAAACCGTTGTGCTGGATCACGCTGGGAACTTTGTGCACCGCGATCACTGGCTGACCGACGAAGAAAAGGCATCGGGCAAGAAAATCATGCCCTGCGTATCGCGTTTCGAGGGCAAGTCCCTCGTGCTGGACCGCTGAGAGGAGGCCCAACATGACCATTCAATTCAACGACGAATCCTTCCGCGACGACTATACGTTCCACAACTCGGACTGGGCGATCAAACGCTTTCCGTTCCCATTTCACGAAGACAGCTACATGTATTCGGTCAACATGGAACAACATCGCGGCGGGCCAGAGGGCTCGGTCTATGAGATGCGGTTCGACGTGGACGAGCACTACGTTTCAGAGATGAAAGACCGCGCAATGGTTCTGGATCAGGACCCGCTGCGCTGTCAGTCGTTGCCGCATATGACATTGGCCGGCTGGGACTTGCTGGAACTGATCATGGTTAGCAAGTCCGAAGACTATCCTGATCTGTTCGAGTTGCATCGCAACGGCAATCAGTGGCGCTGGATCAACAAGCCCATGGGCATCGATCACAGCTTTACCTTCATGGATGAAACCACGCTGCCTTATGGGCCGATGGAATACATCACGCGACAAGCTCAGGGCGATTTCGCCGTGCTGGATCAGCGTGATGAGATGCTGTGGATGGACGCCGGCATGGTGACAACACAAGCCGATTGGAGCCTGGATTTCGACATCGGCATGAACTTTTTCGAATGGCACGCGCCGGTTCCGAAGGCCCATGAAATGGGTATTTTCCAGCGCGCGCTGAAGTTCTTGCTGAATATCCAGCAGGGCGCCCCTGCGCGGCGTCTCAACTGGACCATGACGGTGAACCCTTTGCTGGATACAAGCCCGGAAAACTATCACAAATGGGGGATCCAAAAGTCCACGCTGACGCCCGAAAACATCGCCCACAAGCAGCATCTGCGGGTCGAGTTGCAGACGTTCTTCCGCTTGCCGCGCTCCAATGCGCTGGTGTTCCCGATCCGTTGCTATCTGTGCAGTTTTCAGGATCTGATGACTGTTCCGAAATGGGGCCGCCGTCTGCACCGGGTTATTCGGGACCTGCCTGAAGAGCTGGCCACTTATAAGGGGTTCATCGACAACCGTCCGATGATGCTGGACTATCTCAGCCAGTTTGACGACGGGTTGCCCACATCGCCGGGGATTTGGCCGGATCTTGAATCGGAACCGCCTTTGTCGAAGTGAGCAATGTGAAGTGCCCTTGCTCAAATGACTGATCCGGACATAACGCCTTGGCTTATTCCGAGCGATGACTTCGCATTGTATGACGTGCTTGCGCTGCTTCGTGCGTCATTTCAATTCATGGATGCCCGGATCGACCCTCCGTCTTCTATCCATAGGCTAACGGTGGAAGGGATGCGGGAGCATTGTAAGGATGGTGGTGAAATCTGGGCCATCGGCCGACCGCTTTTCGCGTGTATGTTTCTGACGCCCAAACCCAACTGCCTGTACTTGGGGAAGCTTGCAGTTCAGGAAGGATTGCGGGGGCAAGGTATCTGCCGCGTGTTAGTGGATCATGCTGCAAGCCGTGCAACTGAGCTTGGTCTGTCTGCGCTGGAACTGGAAACGCGCGTGGAACTTACTGAAAACCATCGCGTTTTTTCAAGGCTTGGGTTTGCGATCGTGAATACGGGCAGCCATGAAGGCTATGAAAGACCCACGGATTTCCTATTGCGCAAGCCGATCAGTTTGTCTGCGGATAGCTGATCACTGATATGTAGCGGGCCGGCAGATTAACCAACCGTTCCGGGCCATGGGGTGAATCCGCATCAAAGAACAGGGTGTCACCCGGTTTCAGTGGGTAAATCTGGTCCCCATGGCGGTAATCCACTTCACCTTCCAGCATGTAAATCGTCTCGATGCCACCATGTTGGAATGTTGGAAACACATCGGATTTAGCAGTCAGGGTGATCAGATAGGGTTCCACGATTACGCCTGATCCGTTGGCGCCTATGTGCCCCAAAAGATTATATTGATGGTTAGCGCGTGTTCCTTCACGCTCCAGCTCGACACCTTCACCTGCTTTTGTATGAACCGCCTCCCGGCGTTCTTCGAACTGTCTGAAAAAACTTGTCAAAGGAACAGACAGTGCATCCGCCAATGACTGCAAGGTTGTCAGGGACGGTGACGTATTTCCATTTTCGATCTTGGACAGCATGCCGATCGACAATCCGGTAAGCTGGGCCAGCTCCGCGACGGTTATTTCCTGCTGCTTGCGAAAGGCGCGAACCTCGCGGCCGATGGCAACTTCAAGAACTTTTTCTCTGTTACCCGAACGAACGGAATGTGGGTCCTGAGTCAGATTTGCCGCCATTTCTTTGTCGCGTTTTTTCAATTTCACTCTTTCAATGTCTTGCTACACTTGTCCAAACCGGTTCTGCAAGCAGGAGCAGCGGAATACCCAATCCATTCGGAGTATCATAGCACCAAATTTTTCCTGATAGTAAAATAATCATGCTGTCAGAAAAAAGACCAGAGATCAGAATTCCACTGTTTGTCGGCTTTCCGATGGCGAGCCGGACATCTTTGATCGAACTTCTGCGTGCCGCAACGTTCGCGCCGGGCAAGAGGCGTTTTACTGATCTCTTGAACCCGACATCTGCGGCTTTTGTCAGATCTAAACTCGGGACCGAGTGTATCGAATAGTCTTAGGTTTATGGTACCAGCAGCATAATCTGTATGTCCGCCACATTGGTTCCGGTCGCCCCGGTTTGCAGGAGATCACCTGCTAATGACAACGCGGAATTACTGTCATTGTTGGACAGTAAAGCCACTGGATCCTTCCCGGCATTACGTATCCGACAGACAGTGCCAGCATCTACTATGGCTCCCGCCGCTGTGGTTGGTCCATCCCGGCCATCCGTGCCACCGCTGAGAAAAACCCAGTTGCCCGGTATTTTCTGTTCCTGAGTCAAATAGGCGAGACGCAATGCCATTTCCTGATTTCGACCGCCCCACCCTGAGCCACGCAGCCGGACAGTTGTCTCACCGCCAAACAGCAGGGCTTTCGGTCGATCCACGGTCACGGATCGGGTCGCATGCAAAATTTGTTCTGCGGCATCGTCCACATTGCAGGTCAACGCATCCGAGACGATCTCGGCGTCGAATGATCGAGACGCGCAACCATGTGCAGCCTGCAGGCTTATCCGATTAGATCCGATCAGGTGGTTGGTGGCTTGAGCACTAAGCCTCTGATCAGGAATACTATGTTCCAGATACGTGCGGACTGCTTTGGGCAACTCATGCCATAGGCCGTTTTCGATGCAAGTTCTGCGTGCGTCTGCATGGCTGCCGATAGGTGAAACGGTCGGGCCACTGGCAACAGCCCGCAGGTCGTCTCCGATAACATCCGAAAGAATGTAAGCCGTGACCGGCGCTGGTGCCGAATGTTTCAGAAACCCGCCGCCCTTAAGTTGGCTGAGTTGCTGGCGTATCAGATTTATCTGAGTGATACCCAACCCCGAGGATAGAAGCACTTCGTTAACCCGTATCTTATCCGATAGGGTCAGGCCGCTGACGGGGGCGGGGATAAGTGCTGATCCCCCGCCCGAGATTAACGCAATGACCTGATCATGTTCACATGCTTCGCTGAGCAAAGACACAATCTGTCGCCCGGCCTTCAACCCACGCTCATCGGGGATGGGATGCCCGCTTGTTAAGACAGTCGCGCCGGATACATCCGTCTGATTTTCAGCATGTGTTACAGCCAAAGCTACATGCGGGCCTTCAACGTGTTGCAACGCCTCTGACAGCATTTTGGGCGCAGCCTTCCCGACCGCAATCAGGACGCTGCGCCCGCCACTTGCAGGTGTTGGCAGTGGAGCGACGCATAACTTGCGACGCAGGGCAGTAGCTGGGTCCGCTGCCGACACTGCCTCGGCAAAGATAGCCGAAGCAGTGGTGCGAAGCGTTGTTGTTGAATGGCCCGGCACTACAGGTTCACGCAGCTGCGATTTGACTAGCCTTTTCGACCAGTACTTCGGCCTGACGGATCGAGGCATAGTCGATCAGGCGACCATCCAGAGACACAGCGCCTTTGCCAGCCGATTCAGCCTCGGACATGGCAACGAGTATGCGCTGTGCTTTGGTGACTTCGGCATCTGATGGCGACATGACCTCATTGGCCAGGGCAATCTGGCTGGGGTGGATAGCCCATTTTCCTTCACATCCCAGAACGGCCGCGCGTTTCGCTGCCGCGCGATACCCGTCTGGATCCTGAAAGTCACCGAAGGGCCCGTCGATCGGGCGCAGGCCGTTGGCTCGGGCGGCGACAACCATGCGGGCTAGCGCATAGTGCCACATGTCGCCCCAATGCGTCATGCGTCCGCCATCTGCATCCGCATCGGTCAGAACGGAATAGTCGGGGTTTACACCGCCGATGATGGTGGTCCGGGCACGGGTTGAAGCCGCATAATCGGCGACCCCGAAATGCAGGCTTTCGTTGCGTTTGGATGCGGCCGCAATCTCGCTGACATTCTGCATGCCAAGCGCGGTTTCGATGATGTGTTCGAATCCGATCCGTTTCTTGTAACCTTTGGCGTCCTCGATCTGCGTCACCAGCATGTCGACTGCATATACGTCAGCTGCGGTGCCAACCTTGGGGACCATAATCAGGTCTAGCCGTTCGCCGGCCTGTTCGACCACATCCACCACATCACGGTACATATAGTGCGTGTCCAGCCCGTTGATCCGCACCGACATGGTCTTGTTGCCCCAGTCGATCTCGTTCAGCGCTTCGATGATGTTCTTGCGCGCCTGTTCCTTTTCGTCCGGTGCAACAGCGTCTTCCAGATCAAGGAAGATAACGTCCACATCCGATTTCGCTGCCTTTTCGAACATTCCGGGCTGGCTGCCCGGAACGGCCAGCTCGCTGCGGTTCAGGCGTGCGGGGGCTTGGTCGATGTTGTGAAAGCTCATGGTTTTGGGATCCTTCGTCTTACAGGTTTGGATAGATCGGGAATTTAGCGCAAAGCTCTGCAACCTCGGCTTTGACTTTGGCTTCAACTGCGCCAT
>NZ_CANLZK010000032.1:0-9317 GCF_947495585.1 Ruegeria atlantica
AATTCGCCGAACTAGCCGGTTAACACCGATGCGATCGCTGAATTAGCTCGCCATGCTCAAAAGTTTGCAACAGAGCCCGAACTGACCTTTGCGGATCATGTTAGTTACTTCAATGCCCGCGAGTGTCGCCGCTGCTGAGATGAAGCTTTTGAAACCGAGTGTAAGTCTTGTTGGCCGTTTGATGAACGAATGATCTTGTTCAATGATGCTATTCATGGATTTCCGCCTGACCATATCAATCAGGATCGGGTAGCCGAAATTGAGTGCCGGAGGTGGAAGAACACCGCTTGCGGGATCACTTCTTTTGAAAAATGCGCACCTTTGAATGAGATTGCCGCGGCTAGCTTTCGTCTATATCCGTAACGCCTTTTACACGATGGCCTCACCTCAGTCAGAGGGTAAAACGTTTGCGACAAAGTCATTAAAGATCACGGTTTCTGACGCCCGACAGAACCTTTTTCACATTCAAGTTGGTTGTAGCAAACGCAGTTTTCAACGATCCCAATGGAACTGACGTCAAACAGTCGTCTCAGTTGTTGTGCTCGACGCTCAGGAAAACCAGTGTGCGCTTCTCTTGGCTCTTGTCTTTAATGGCAACCCGATAGACACGGATTCCGGCGTCCAATTCTCTAAGCTTATAGCTGTCGGGATGATTGACATGCGGATCGTGTGGCGCAGGAGTACCGTCTCGACAACGGGTTATTTCAGCCCATGTGTCGTCAAAGTCGCTTGCGGCCTCATCGCTTCTAAACTGAAATTCCCAATAGCACGAAACGCCGCGTGAATTACCTAAACCATCGAATGGCAGACATACCGACCCAAATGGCGCAACCCCGGTGTCATTATAGCTCTCAAGTGCAGACATTCGTGCGCATCCGGCAGCCAGTCCAATGGTCGGATGAACGAGCATAACCGTCACAAGTGAATGCCAAAAACACAATGAGACGCTATTGCGGGATTCGATATCGGATGCTGGAGCGGGGCAGACAAAACTTTTGCTGTCGCGCAGTTTCAGCACGGCAATCAATCGCATACGTTGCACCCTGACGGGAGACTCTCTGTGACCAACGGTTTTGTTAAAGAGTCGTCATTCTGCTGCATCAGGAACATCAACAATTGAATAGTTGCCCTTCACGCGTTCCTTTGTCGGGTCAAAATGAGGGCAAGGCACTATTTTGGCTTTCAGACGCTTTTGTTGGCCGTCCAGTTGCCCGATTTCAATGTCAGCTCCGACGACGGCATGAGTGACTGAAACCCGGCCTAACGCAATAACCTTGCCCAGAACGGGTGATTTCATCGCGCTGGTAATCTCTCCAACCTGCGCCTTTCCTAAACGCACACAGTCGCCGGGCGAGGGGACCGTGCCGCCCTCAATCTCGAAACCGACCAGTTTGCGATGAGGATGGGTCTTGCGTTCTTCAATCGCTGCCCGCCCGATAAAATCGTCGGGCTTTGATTTTAGTGGAACGGTGAAGCCGATGCCAGCCTCGAAGGGATCGGTTTGATCGTCGAATTCGGATCCGGCAAAGATCAAGCCACCTTCGATCCGCACCATATCCAGTGCCGCAAGTCCAAGCGGAGTTATGCCATATTCCTGGCCAACCTCCCAGACGCGATCAAAGATCTCGACGGCATTTTTGGGATGGCAGAAGATTTCATATCCCAGCTCACCTGAATACCCGGTCCGAGAAATTACGACAGATGTCCCCTGCACATCATCAACCCGAGCCACGGTAAGCCGGAACCATGGCAGTTCTTCGATCGTCGGTTGCTGAGGCGGTGTCCAAAAGATCTTGGAAAGGATGTCGCGACTGTACCGCCCTTGAACCGCAATGTTGTGCAATTGATCAGTTGAATTGCGCACCCAGACATTCATATTGCGTTTGAGCGCCTGTTCCTGCAGCCACAATCCGCTGGTATCATTCCCGCCGATCCAGCGGAAATTCGTCTCACCCAAACGATAGACGGTGCCGTCGTCGATCATGCCGCCGTGCTCATAGCACATAGCCGTATAGACGACCTGACCAACGCTCAGCTTTTTCATGTTGCGGGTTACGCAAAGCTGCAACAGCTCTTCTGCATCGGGTCCGACAACTTCGTATTTCCGCAAGGGGCTGAGGTCCATAACCGCAACCTTGTCGCGGCAGGCCCAGTATTCGGCAATCGCGCCGTGATTGGTCATCGTGTTGGGCAGCCAATAGCCGTTATATTCGACGAAATCACGGGTGTGCCGTGCAAAGCAGTCGTGAAATGCAGTTTTCTTGGTTTCTTCCACATCCGCCTCCGCAGATTTTCTATAGCCGTAGGATCTTTTGAAATCCTCGGTCGCCTTGTAGGTTCGCACCTGAATATCGGTTGGATTCCAGCCATTTGCTGGATCAATGTCGCAGGGACAGCCGGTGCTGACGCAGACCAGATCGGTCAGCGCGCGCAACAAGACGAAGTCACCGGGGCGCGACCAGGGGTCGTCCATGCCAATGGCGTTGGTGTCGTCCAGCATCGTGTTGAAAAAGAAGTTGATCGCAGACCAACCACCACGTGGTTTGATGCCATACTGATCCAAGTCTTTATTGATATTGTCCGAGCAGTTCACGTGGCCGGGGTAACCGAGATCTTCATAATACCGCGCCGTACAGGCAAGGCCAAACGTGTCATGGCGTCCGCACGTATCCTGAACAATCTCTATCAGCGGTTCCTGATCTACTGACCAATACTTCGAAAAAATCCCCGGTTTCGGATACAAGCTGCCCATCAGGCTACGCGTTGTTGTGGGATCAATCTCGCGTTCGATCCCCTGATCGAGTGCCCGTCGGCTGAAGGCCTGAAAATCCGAGCACTCACGCCCGCGAACATCGACAATCTGGATGAACTCGCCGGCCCTGACCTCGTACGAGTGGGCATTGCCCGGCTGAATATTGAAGTCCTTGAGCGGATCGGCCAACGGTTCGGGTGGTCCCACATCGGGTTTTTCCAAACCGGGTGCAGAGCGCTGAATGTACAGGATGATATCCGTGGGAGGGTCGTTATCTTCGGGGCGCATCGCCTTGCCCGGTGCAGCCACGATCAGAAGGCCCTCACATTCGGCGACGAAATGCACCATGTCACCGGGGCGCGACCCGTCGGTAAACGCCCGGATCGCGTCACCTTTTCCGATGTCAAATCCGGCAACTTCCAGAGCGCGCAGCACTTTCTTGCCAGACGGCGATCCATTGGCCAGCGTCGCAATCAATCCCTCCGGACGTCCATGTCCCAAAGCACCCAGCATGGCCGCATCAGAACTCCGGTCAGGGGCAAAGAAGACCATCTCGGCCTGTTGCATCCCGTCGCGGTCCAACAAGGTTATCGTATCACCTTTGGAAACCGGAACAGCGCGCGACCCCATTCCGGGGACCGGGTGGCGTTCCGTTCCATGTGGCAGGATCGGAAGGCCGGGGGCCAGAACTCCGCTGCGTTCGAACGGAACTTCGAATACCGGCTTCACATTCATAGTGCATCTTCCTGAATGATCTCGGTTGCACCGCGGTGGGTGACAACCAATAGGCATCCCGCCTCGGTTCGCGAATAGTGGCTGGACCCAGCGCCGAGGCTGACAAAGTCGCCGCTGCGATAGCAAAATCCATCGTGATCTGTCAGATCGCCTTCGAGGATGAAGAACTCTTCTGGCCCATGGTGGATATGCGGGCTTGAACGTGTGCCCGCTGCCATCTTCATCAGATAGCTACCTTGCCCGGTTCCCTCATCAAAGCTGACATTTTTCCACCAGACTTGCTCGTCGGGTCGGCCTTCCATACGCATCCGGACAAACCCGGGATCGTCGAAACGGGTAACGGTGCGTGAGATTTGATGCTGTGCCATCTCAATCAAGCCCCAACCGTTTTTTGCGTTTTTCAGCCCAACTGCTGATCGCCATGTCAAAGGTCAGCGCCATCAGGGACACGTTCAGGCCCAGCACAAAGTTCTTGCCCAGTTCGGTGCCCGCCAGTGTTCGCTGCAGCTCCTGCCCCAGATCCTGCGTGCCGATGAAGGCGGCAATGATAACCATGAAGAAGGCGAACATGATTGCCTGATTAAACCCGACCGCCATTGTCGGCAGTGCCAGCGGAAATTGCACCGACATCAGCTTTTGCCGACGGGTCGAGCCGGACATGTCTGCCGCCTCGGTCATTTCCGGCGGTACATTACTGAGGCCAATAATCGTGTACCGGATCAGCGGCACGGCGGCGAAGATCAGGATTGAGAACACA
Organism: Ruegeria atlantica; assembly: GCF_947495585.1. Lineage (GTDB taxonomy): Bacteria > Pseudomonadota > Alphaproteobacteria > Rhodobacterales > Rhodobacteraceae > Ruegeria > Ruegeria atlantica_G. Next base: position 4,245 of record NZ_CANLZK010000032.1, read on the forward strand.
ACTGCCACATCATTGACCCCAAACAACATGATCGCGGGGATCAGGTAGATGAAGCTGGGAAAGGTCTGCGCGGTGTCGCAGGCCAGCAGGATGCTCTTGGACCAGCGGTTTGACCGGGCTGCAACAACGCCTAAGGGGATACCGATCATAGTCGCCAGCGCGACTGCCGAAATCACAGTATAGAGCGTGATGACCGACCGATCCCACCAGCCCGAGAACGCGACAATTGTAAAGAAGATTGCAGCGTAGATGCCGGGCTTTCGGCCACCGACCCAATAGGCAAAGGATACAACCAGCAGGATAAAAGCAGGCGTCGGAATGGCGAGTAGCGTATTCCGGAACGGGATCAATACCTTGACGTTAAGGAACCAGCGCAGCCATTCGGTTGTGCCCTTGATCGCGTCTATGGCCAGGAACGACTTGATCACCACGTCGATTTCCTTGCCCTGGCTTAGATGCTGCTTGCGACCAACTTCAGCCAGGATCGGAAACACCTGGGCCAGCAGAGTAAATGCAACAAACAGACCTAGTGCGACTAGCGAAATCTGGTGCCGTTTCCACCAAGGTGTCCCGCGTTCGAAGTGCACCGGCTGCTTGACGACCCAGGCCTTTGACATCCGATCCAACGTGACAGCCAGAAGGACGATGGTTACGCCAATCTCGAAAGAACGGCCCAGTTTGAAACTACCCATCATCGCCAGCAGTTTCGCGCCAAGACCGGGCATACCGATAAAGGCGGTCAGAACAACCATCGCAAGACACAGCATGATCACCTGATTGACGCCGACCAGAACCTCGGTCCGCGCGGCTGGAACGTAGACGTGGCGCAACATCTGCCAGCGTGTACAGCCAGACATCTGGCCTGCTTCGATCACTTCGGGGCTGACCTTTTTCAGGCCCAAAGTGGTCATCAGGATCATCGGTGGGATGGCAAAGGTAATTGTTGCGACGGCCCCAGCTGTCGGTCCGACCTTAAAGAAGATCACTGCTGGCAAGAGATACGTAAAGAAGGGCAGGGTTTGCAGCACGGACAAGATGGGTTTCAGCAACCGCTCGAACCAGCCGTGTTTCCAGGCCGCGATGCCTAGTACCAGACCCAGCAAGAAAGCCAGTGGTGCCGCAACCACGATGACGGACATCGTCTGCATGGCGATTTTCCACTGTCCGATTGCCGCGGTCCAGATGAAGGTGCCCGCGCCCAAGGCAGCCAACCGCCATCCACCAACGGCATAGCCGACGACGGCTGCCACAGCGGCAATCGCGGACCATGGGATCGGGCCCAAATAGGGCCAGCGACGCTTGCCCTCCAATAGGTTCGCCGAGGTATCCAGCAGAAACTCTAGCGGGCCTTCTGCAATAAAGCGGGTGACATAGATCAGACCGAGGTCGTTTTGAATGAAGTTAAAAATTGCGTCCAAAACCTGTGCCGTTGGCGGGATTGCAGCCTCAGGAATGCGATTCAGCCATTCGGGCAGAATGCCAATTGCCTTAGCCAGGATCAGCGCAATAGCGGTGACCAGCAGCGCGGTTAGGACTTTGGTTTGCCCCCACGGGCCGTCCGTTGCGTCCGATATGTCGGTGGACAGCGTCGCCATCATTCCGCCCCAAGCAGAACATTCAACGCGGTGTCACGTTCCAGAACCCCGGTGACAACGCCTTTGTCATTCGCGACCGGCAACAGGATACGCTTGTCATTTACCAGTACCCGCGCCAATTCGTGAATAGTCGAGCCGCCATTGATCGGCGTGCCTTCCAAAGCATGACCATTCACGGGCTTTGCAAGCCCCTTCGCATGTACGACCCGGGCCTTGTCGACATCTTCGGTAAATTTGGCCACATATTCGGTGGCAGGGTTCATCACGATCTGGTCGGGGGTGTCACACTGTTCGACCGCGCCGTTGCGCATGATGGCAATCCGATCGGCCAGACGCAGCGCCTCATCGAAGTCATGCGTGATGAAGACGATGGTTTTGCCCAGCATTTCTTGCAGACGCAGGAATTCATCCTGCATTTCACGGCGGATCAACGGATCCAGCGCCGAGAAGGGCTCATCCAGAAACCAGATGTCCGGCTCAATCGCCAGTGATCGGGCGATACCGACCCTTTGCTGTTGACCGCCGCTGAGTTCACGCGGGAAATATTCTTCCCGACCTTCAAGGCCCACCAATTTGATGACCTCCAGTGCGCGTTCGCGCCGGTCGTAGCGATCTTGCCCGCGCATTTCCAACGGGAAGGCGACGTTGTCCAATACCGTGCGATGTGGCAACAGACCGAAGGATTGGAACACCATCCCCATCTTGTTGCGGCGCAGCTCAATCAGCTCGCGTTCAGTCAGGCTCATGATGTCCTGACCGTCAACTTCAATCGTTCCGCCTGTAATATCGTGTAGGCGTGAAAAACACCGCACTAGCGTGGACTTGCCTGATCCTGACAGGCCCATAATGACCAGCATCTCGCCACGAGCGACCTCAATCGAGACGTCCTTGACACCGGCGATGTACCCATCCGCGCGGATCTCATCGAAACTGCGGCCAGCGGCCAGAGATTTCAGATAGCTCTCTGGCGAGGGCCCAAACAGTTTCCAGACGTTTTTGGCTGAGATGACAGGCGCTGAGGCGGACATGGCTGCCTTTCTTTCGTGTTGAGCGCGGCCTTGCATCGCTGAGATGTTCAAGGCCGCGCCAGTTTCGGTGGATGCAACCGGATTATGTACTGCAGGCACTGATCCAAGGATCAATGACGGCGCGGTTGGCGTCCAGCCATTCTTCGGCTGCCTCTTCCGGCTCAAGCTCATCAGTGTCGACCAGCTTCGCCATCTCAGCAATCTGCGGGTTGGTGAAAGAAATCTCGGTCAGGGCGCAATACGCGGCCGGCCACTTGTCTTTCATGCCATCCCAAGCCGCCTTTTTCAGGTAACCCTCGGCAGGGTTGCCACAATCATACAGCGCTTCCGGGTTGGGACCCTTGGCTGGATCCTTGTCGCACCCATCTTCCCATGCCGGGAATTCAACGAACTCACCTGGCCAAACAGCTTCGGCGAAGTTTGGCGTCCAGTTAAAGACCAAAACCGGCGTTTTGTCGGCCTCTGCCGCGCCAATCTCAGCCCAAAGGGCTGCGGCTGAACCCGCATTGATCACCGTAAAGTTCAGATCCAGTGCTTCGGCGCGTTCTTTACCATGCTTCAACCAGTCGACCGGCCCATCCAGATAACGGCCCTTGTCACCGGTTTCGGCTGTGGCGAACAGGTGCGCACAGTCGTTCAGTGCCTGCCAGTCAGGCAGGCCCGGGCAGGATTCCTTGGTCCACATCGGATACCACCAATCCTCGCGCGTGACCGCATCATGATCGCCCGCATCATGCAGACCACCTTTTTCCAGTGCCGCGCGGTAGGATGCACCAAAGGCACCTTCCCAGACTTCCATCTCCAGCGCGACATCGCCCAAACGTACCGATTCATAGACGGCCTGACTGTCGGTGGTGACATATTCTACGTTGTTGCCCATCTCTTCGAAGATCAGGCCTACAACGTTCGACATCACGATCTGGCTGGACCAGTTGTGAATGGGGATTACGATCGGGTCGCTGCTGTCTTCGGCAGCCGCGCCAGTTCCCGCTACTGCTGCCAAGGTTGCAGCAGAAAGTAGGTTTGTAAGTTTCATGTTTGCTCCCTGAGTGACATTCATTTTTGAGTTGAGGACTCTTCCGGCCCCGAATTCATGCATTCTGCCCAAGATCGTCTAATGTGCAGAACAGAAATTTGAGGGGCTTTGACCATAAATTCTTGAGGCTAATCCGACTTTTTGCTATCTTAACAGACAGTTGCCTGATCGAATGCTGCCAGATGCGGGTAAATGTTTTTGATCGCGCCCTCGTCCAGCTCGGGAAAAGGCCCCCAAATGCCAAAAAAAGCGCCAGTCACCGGGAAAGTCTTGCCGCCGCTGGACTATTTGTTGGCATTTGAGGCCGCTGCCAAGGCGCAGAGTTTTGCGCAAGCCAGCAAGGTGCTGAACATCTCAGAGACCGCAATCAGCCGCAAAGTCCGCTTGCTGGAACAGCACTATGACGTGCCCTTGTTCGTAAGGGGGCATCGTTCTGTTTCCCTTACTCAGCAGGGTGCCATCCTGTTGGCGACCGTGGAAAAGTCACTGGACCTGATGCGGGATGTCAGCCGCGACATGCTGGCCAAGCATCAGGCCAATACGGTTTCGATTTCGGCGACCAATTCTGTTGCGTCTCTTTGGCTGATGCCGCAACTTCGCAAGTTCAACAAATCCAATGGCCGAATACGTATCTCTTTGGTGTCTTCTGACAGTGATGCAGAGTGTCTGTCAGATTCTATGGACCTGACAATTCTGCGGGGGGATGGCGACTGGCCGGGGTACGAGGCAAAGCTTCTGTTCGGAGAAACCGTTTTTCCGGTTTGCAGCCCCGAGTACCTCAAAAGTAATCCCAATGCCGCGGATCTTTCTGCGCTACCGGAACTTGACCTTATTGAAGTCACCAGCGGCCATGCAGAATGGATGACATGGCGTGCGTGGTTCAGCGGCAATGGTGTATCAACATCATCAATGGAACAGGCAGTCGCGTTCAACACTTACCCATTGTCAGTACAGGCAGCGGTTGATGGATTGGGCATTGCGTTGGGCTGGGCCCATCTTGTTGACCCATTGCTTGAAAGCGGCGCTTTGGTCAGGCCAGTCCAGGGCGCATCGGTGCGAACTGAGTCGGGATATTACTTGCTGAAAAGGCCTTTCAACAGTGCTTTTCCAGAGCAGTTGATAGTCGAAGATTGGCTGCTGGGTCTTAGTGAAGGTCGGAAAAGATACGCCTGAATTGGGTTGTTGGTGGCTGGGCATTGATGGTGAGTTTGGCTGTGGGCTGTTTGGCAACTACAACTCGCGTATTGACCCAGGGGAATAATTATTTACTTTAAAGAAAAATAAACGAATCTGGGTTGGTGCGCTGCCGATCCGGCCAAGACGTTGTCAGACTTTTCCAACCGGGGGTTTTGCCCAATGAGCTATAAATCGGACATTGAAATTGCGCGCGAGGCGCAGAAGAAGCCTATTCAGG
>NZ_CANLZK010000033.1:0-6968 GCF_947495585.1 Ruegeria atlantica
TAGTTTCTCTTTGCCCTCGCCGATACTGCCGTACCGCGCCACCAGAAATTGCCCCAATTTCTTAGTTGCCAACTCACTTTCACCATCTGTTTCGTAGGCCTTGAGGATGCCAAGCAACAAGTCTTTAGTCTCCGCATCAAAGACGTCCATCGACCCTTCTCTCACCCGGTCTGCCCTATCGCATCTAGTCTTGGGGGTGTTTGTGAAAAGGATGTAGCTGAGGACATCAAACAAATCGCTCTCTGGGGCATCAACTAGCCGTCGAATGTCGTCGAGCCTGTCCTGATCGTATCCTCGGTCAGACAGTTGTCCGAGAAAGTGTTCGCGGTTGTCAGGATCGCTCCATACCGCCCGCAGCTGGTCTTCATCCGCAACAATCCCAGAAAGATCACCAAACAGCCTTTTCAAGAACTCCGCCGCAGAGATCGGCTTGCCCTCTGGGCTCCAGTAGGTCGTGGCCGCGATGTATTTGATATTGCGAACTGTCCCATCCGAGAGCGCGACTTGGATCTTCTCTCGGGAGAGGTCATCCGCATCTTCACCGTTTTCTGGTGGTTCGCCTTCATCTACCGGGGGTTCGCTCGGTGGAACACGAGGACCTCGGGGCGCTTCAGGCTCAAGCGGTTCCCCATCCCATTCAGGATCGTTGAAGTTCTCATGCGCTTTCACGAAGTCCCAGATCGTGAAGAAGTCTTTGCCTTCAAAGGTCCGTGTCCCCCGACCGATGATCTGCTTAAACTCGATCATTGAGCGAATTGGGCGCATCAGAACGATATTGCGGATGTTCCTCGCATCGACGCCCGTCGAGAGTTTCTGCGAAGTGGTCAGAACCGTTGGGATCGTCTTTTCGTTGTCTTGGAAGTCGCGAAGGTGTTGTTCACCAACTGCGCCGTCGTCGGCAGTCACGCGGTGACAGTAATTTGGGTTCGTGCTGTCCTTAACTTGATTGATGAGGTCTCGTACGAGAGCCGCGTGATCCTGTGTAGCACAGAACACCAACGTCTTTTGTCGCTGGTCGATCTGGCTCATGAACTCCTGCACACGGCTCAGCTCGCGCTCTTCAATCACGATACGGGTATTGAAATCGCTCTCGGTGAACGCTTCACCGGCCTCGATGTCGCCGACAATCACATCGTCGGAGCCGTCATAAACATATTCATCAATGGTACTTGCCATCTGACGCACCTTGAAAGGCGTCAGGAAACCGTCCTCGATACCGTCCCGCAGTGCGTAGGTATAAGCCGGTTCGCCGAAGTAAGCGTAGGTGTCGGCATTGTGCTTGCGCTTGGGAGTAGCTGTGAGACCAAGCTGTGCGGCTGGCTCAAAGTATTCCAGCAGGTGACGCCATTCGCTCTGGTCGTTAGCACCGCCTCGGTGACATTCATCAATTACGATGAAGTCGAAGAAGTCCGGGGAATAGTTTTTGTACACCGGCTCACCTTCACCTGTCATGAAGGTCTGGAAGATCGTGAAGAACAGGCTCGCGTTCTTGGGAGGCTTGCCACCGTTCTTGCGGATAGTGTCGGGGTCTATGCGAGTAACTGCATCGTTCGGGAACGCCGAGAATGCGTTGTAAGCCTGATCGGCGAGGATATTCCTGTCAGCTAGAAAGAGGATACGCGGTCGCCTGACCGGCTCACCTGACAGGTTCCACTTTGCCTGAAACAGTTTCCAAGCGATCTGGAAGGCTATGGACGTCTTTCCTGTCCCGGTTGCAAGCGTCAGCAATATCCGCTTGTCGCCATTTGCTAGAGCTTCCAAGGCGGCTGTAATGGCGTTGTGCTGGTAGTACCGCAGCTCCCACTTGCCGCCGTCTGTCTCGAAGTCTACCGCACCGAAGCGTTCCCGCCAGTCGCTCTTAACCGCGAATGTCCGATCCCATAGTTCGTCTGGTGTGGGGAACGGGAGGGCTAAATCGCCCTCAGCCCCTGTTGTCATATCGATCTGGTACCAGCTCAAACCGTTGGAGGCGTAAGCGAAGCGTGACCCCAACCGGCATGCGTAGTCTTTGGCCTGACCAACCCCGTCGCGATAACTGATGCCTGCGCGTTTGGCCTCCAGAACAGCCAGCTTCTGGCCCTTGTGGATCAGGACATAGTCGGCGGAGAGGCCTCGTCCCCGTGTGCCGCCGGACTGAATACGCCCCGGACAGATCACCTCGCGACGCACTCTTGAGCCGTTCTTACCCCATCCAGCAGCAGCAAGAACCGGCTCAATGCGCTCTGCGCGGGTATCGGCTTCGGTTTCGTCGTGGATACTCATGGCCAGTTCTCTTGATTTGCCGTTTCTGTGCGCGTCGGGGCAGTTTCTTCCTTGATACTTTGATAGTCTACAACTTCAGCCCGTGATCGCTTTCGAGCTTCGCCAAGACACGATCCATCGCGTACACGATGTTCAGTTGGTTGGCTCCGAACTTGAAGTGACCAGAGATCAGTTCCTCAGGAGAAATGGGCGCATTGGTCGGGTACTTGAACTTTCGCTTGTTGCCGTTTTGGTCAGTGACAGTAAGAGAATATTGAAAACTCCGTCCCTCTCCTTCGTACATACCACCGGGGCCATAGTTCTGGATGTTGCCGTTGTAGCAGTATCCGCCAACCAGCTCGGTCAACTCCGCCAATAGTTTTGCTCGTTTCTTTGTTAGTTTTCTGGGCATGTATGTCCTTTAAGTAAGTTCGCCAGCGAAGGCCTTTTGCAACAGTGATTGGCGAAGGTCGTCAAAATCACGGATCTGGGTTACGTATTGAGCAGCCAAGTCGTCGATCGGCTCGCGCATTTTTTCAGCTTTGCGAACAATTTCCTTTTGAACGTCGAACGATGGTAGACGCATAGGATAGGTTTTGAGCTTCGACGCGCTTATGTTCGCTTGGTTTACGCTCTTGCCGGATATTGAGCGCCCATAATTTCTTGCACCCCTACTGTTCAAAAACATGTTGAGAAATTCTGGAAGTAACTTTTCACGATCAAACTGCAACCGGATCAAATAACCCGCAAAGATCGCTTGCCTTTCACCTCGGTAAATTGCCGCTTTGCCTACGTGCTCTAGACTATTGGTGCGGTTGAACAGTACGTCACCATTTTTCAGGTTTAACTTCTCTATGTCCGCTACATTATCCGTATAGACCAGATTACCCCAGTCGATTTCACCTGATTGTAAGTTCCCCATACGCAAGACCGGAACTATGCCTGAATTTTTTGATTTTGCCGAAGTTCCATACTCAAACCCTGAGCAAGCCTCTCCTATCGTAGTGAGCTTTGATTGGTCTGCAGACGCGATCAGCTCGTGTTCAAAGCTAAGTGAAAACAACTCCCGCGAATTCTGCAGGTTAACCTCAGCGTTCTCCTTGGCGCGAGCCAGTCCCTCGAAGGCTTCGTCTAGAACCGCAACGATCCGCCGTTGTTCTTCAAGGGGTGGGACAGGAATGGCACGTGCTTCCATTGAGCGCTTGGACACATGGATCATCGTTGCACCCGCGCCTTGTTCTTCCTTGATACGTTCTTTGTCCCAATCAAAGAAATAGAACAGATAGTCCCTCAGAACTTGTTCAGATGGGGCTACTTTCCAGATGTGATAGTGATAGATAACCTTACCACCGTTCCAGATACGTGGACCGAAAGACGCTGACCAAGCGTATAGTAGGTCTCCGTTATCGCAGTACTTGTTTTCATCCAACTCCAGATCAGAATAGTACCAGTGGTTGTTCGTAAAGAAATTGCCGACTCGAAGCACAGGGTAACGTCCAGACTCAAGAAGCTCCGGCTTCTTGTACGCACGACCGTTGAGAAGACTGCAGACTTCTCCAAGTTGCATTGTTTGCCAACCCGACTTTACCAGATCCTTCACAGCATCCCCCGGATGTCTTCGAGGATCTTGGCTGTCTCTGCATCCCGCACCAACATGTCCGCAATGATGTCTTCGGGGGACCGCAGAGGAGCCTCCTCAGGTGCATTGGGGTTCTTCACTGAGAGATCATACGTCTCTTCGTCCAGATCGGCTCGTTTCACGATCCAGCTTTGGGGTCCGTTGGGGCGTGTCTTCTGCAGCTCCACAAACTCAGCAAGATCGTCATCGTTTAAAGGGTTGGTCTTTCCCAAGCTGCGACCGGGATCGAGCTGATAGAACCAGATATCTCTTGTGGGCGCACCCTTCTCGAAGAACAGCACCACCGTCTTAACACCAGCACCCTGAAACGTCCCTTGCGGACAGTCGAGGATCGTATGCAATTCGGCGGCTTCCAGCAGCTCCTTGCGTAAGGCTTTCGAGGCGTTGTCGGTGTTGCTGAGGAAAGTGTTCTTGATAACTACCGCCGCCCTGCCACCAGCTCGCAGCTTGCGAATGAAGTGTTGCAGGAAGAGGTATGCTGTCTCACCAGTACGGATCGGAAAGTTCTGCTGCACCTCCCGCCGCTCTCCGCCCCCGAAAGGAGGATTGGCGAGGATGATATCGTGGCGGTCCTTCTCTTGGATATCCATCACGTTTTCATTGAGCGTGTTGGAGTGGATAAGATTGGGTGCCTCGATCCCATGCAGGACCATGTTCATGATGCCGATGACGTAGGCGAGACCCTTCTTTTCCTGTCCGTAGAAGGTGTGGGTCTGCAGCGTCTCAAAGTTAGACGCCGACACTTCGTCATTGCGCATGTAGTCGTAGGCTTCACAAAGGAAGCCAGCAGAGCCGACAGCGCCGTCGTAGATCGTCTCACCAATCTTGGGGTCAGTTACCTTGATCATTGCCCTAATAAGCGGACGTGGGGTGTAGTATTCGCCTCCATTGCGACCTGCATTACCCATGCGACGGATGCGGGTTTCATACAGCTCTGAGAGTTCGTGGCGCTGGGCTTGGGTGTTGAATGACAAGCCGTCTACTGCCTCCAGCACGTCTCGGAGGATGTACCCGGATCGAAACTTGTTGCGAAGCTCGGTGAACACCTCACCGATCTTGTACTGGATCGTCTGAGGGCCTGTAGCGGACTGACGGAAGGCCGCGAGATACGGGAATAGCTCTTGATCGACGAACTTGATCAGGTCATCGCCGATAAGAGCTGCGTTATGGTCGAACTCTCCGTTGACCTTGGGTGCTGCCCACTTATCCCAACGATAGTCACCATCGATAATGGGCGAGTAGTCTTCGCCATCAAGCTCGGCTCTGTCGCGTCGCTCGCTTTCGAGGTCATGCAGATACTTGAGGAATAAGACCCAGGATGTCTGCTCCACATAGTCCAGCTCGTTGGCGATACCATCTTCGGCGCGGAGGTCCCGCTCGATCTTGTTGAACGCGTTCTCGTACATGTCTTCCTGCTCTTTTTGTTGTCGGCAGAGTTTCACCTGAGGGTGCAAAGATCAACCGCAATCAAACGAGGCCGCGACGGCCTTATTGCCACGCTCCAAACCATCTGGAACGCGGTCTAAAAAAGGTCGGCAGAGGGACAGAGATTTGGATCGTTTCTGACCGGCAATAGTGCCTGGCTGGCTACCCCCGCTTTGATAGCGAGGGCCACGTCACTATGCGGCGACGGCGTCACCAATCGAAACACCCCAGTTTGTCGTGACAAACCTTGAGGCCTCTTGAGGTATCGTCGGATATGCTCTGGATCCTCGGTAGTTGTAGACCTTACTCCCTTCCTTGGCCTTCAGGAGGTACAAGTTGGTCAGAATTTCTTTGACATTGTTGTCGCCGTTTCGCGCTCGGTCAATCAGACCTTCTAGGTAGGCTGGGCGGTCTGCAGGAGGCATCCCGTAGTAGGTTTTGCAAAGGATCATATGGAGGTTGAACAGTTCGTCTTCTCGACGGCGCTTCGTTGGTGAAGTTGTACGGTTCTCGGGAACGCCTCCTCGTGATGAGGCTTTGCGACAAGTCGCGTCGCAGAACTTTGCTGATGAGCGTTGCGCATAGAAAGACGCCCCGCACTGGTGGCAGGTTATTGATATCATGGGCTGTCCTATTGGAGTTAGCGTGACGCCACTATAGAGAGAGGACCTGAATGTTGAGACACAGGCCAGCGCATTACGTCACTAGTGTTTAGGGAGTTCATCTGGATACATTCATCAGGCAACTACCTGATGTTCAGACCAGATGAGATAGACCAAGGATAACGTTGTAGGGGGTGGACCACCCACCAACGATAGCAATTCAATCTAGCTAAATGCCATGATCGAGAGACACCCTGAGAGGCCTATCTCAGGTTTTACTCGATGAAGATACTAGCCTGTCGTTGTTCAACGATGTTGCGATGACCAATAATATCATTTTGCTCAAGGCTGGTCTGTCATCTTCGTTTGCTACTTTTGGCCAGTAAGATTTGTCGGATTATTTGCAACAAATACCCGCTTACGCTTGGTCTCGATCTTTGGGTAAGGTCTCTTCTTGGACGGACCTATCTCGACCTTAATGGGTGTTGTCGTCACAGTTGCTTCATTTGTCTTGGAAGCTGGTCGGCACTCTTCGACCTTCTGTTGTGTGTCCTTACCGTCGTCGTTGACCTCAGGGCAGGTAATCACGTTTTGCTCAGATGCTTTTCGGTACGCGTAACGCTCTTTGGCCAACACTCGTCTGTTATGATCTCTTTCCAACCGGTCCTGCCATTTGGCTTCTATGAGGACCCTGAGGTCGTCATCAGAAAGATGTCGAAGATGCTCCTGATTGCGATGCCAACGTAGAGAGCGTTGCATGCGCTCTTCGTGTTTGACCGATGCGGCAGCGGCTTCAGCCTTGCGTTTGTTGTGCGCTAAAACTCGACAGCTATCGGAGCAGTATTGGGAGGTCTTTCTGAACGGCGTGTATCGGCTCTTGCAATGCTTGCAGCTCTTACGTGCCTTTGGCTTTGCCGTTTTGGTGTTAGTTGCGTCAGCGGCCATCTACTTGATCTCTGGGTTGGAGCTAGAATTTAGCTTATTGTTGTACTCATAGGTCGGGCGTAATTGAATTATATTTATTTTCAGGTGCTTGAGGGAGTTGCCAAATTAACGCTAAG
>NZ_CANLZK010000034.1:0-6151 GCF_947495585.1 Ruegeria atlantica
CTCTGACCGCCAGTTGGTGCAAGCCGCAGAGAAGGTCCGGTGCGAGCCCATTGTTACAATGATTTCGGTCCTGTACCTTCAAATCTCAACATATCGAAGTTGCGCAATGGAAAATTTGGCTATGGCTCTTGCACTTGCAGTGAAACACATTGAGACGCGCGAAGCTGAAACGGATTGTGACAACGATATTAGCGCCTTGGAAGACATTGCAGCTCATCTACGGTTAGCTGACCATGACTCACAGATTGCTGTCGCAGACGCGCTTCGAAAGCTTGAAGTGCCAGAGCTTATTGAAGGAATTGGCTTGTAAATGAATGACGGCTAAGACCGCACTGCGGTCATTGATACGCTACGCAGCGAAAGACTGCTTTGAGCCCAAAGCGGACGTTCCGTTGCAGCGAAAAGCCATGTAATGCTCAGTGCATCTCAATGAATGTGACATCAACTGAAAACACGAATAGCACCGCGTTGTTTAGACCATCACAATCGTCAATAAGCCTGAAAATTAGACGCTCCTTCCCTAGGCAGCATCCAACCAAGCCTGAATGACTTGAAAAATCTGATCTATGCGTAAAACTAAGAGCATGAGTGAGTATTTTGATGAAATGTTCAACGGCGATGGATCACTTAGAGGTCCATACGAAGAGATCGGCCGCTGGTTTAATGCGGAAGACGCATCACGACTGAGGGCGAAACAGCGCGAAGCCGAAGAAGTGTTTAGGCTGACGGGCATCACTTTTAACGTATACGGCAAAGCCGAGGCCGAAGAACGTCTGATACCGTTTGATATCGTACCACGAGTTGTTTCAGCGCGGGAATGGCAGCGGCTGGAACGCGGTATCGAACAGCGGGTGCGGGCAATCAACGCATTCCTACATGACATTTACCACCGTCAAGAAATTGTCCGGGCCGGGCGCGTGCCGGCAGAGATGATTGCCGGAAACGAGGCCTTCCTGCCGCAGATGCTTGGTGTCTCACCGCCCGGTCAGGTCTATACGCACATAGTCGGGGTCGATCTGGTGCGAACCGGACCGAACGAGTTTTTCGTTCTGGAGGACAACGCCCGTACACCATCCGGGGTCAGCTATATGCTGGAGAACCGGGAAACCATGCTAAAGATGTTCCCCGAGCTCTTCAGCGCGACGAATGTTCGTAATGTTTCAGACTACCCCCGCAATCTGAGACGATCTCTTGCTGCCTGCGCGCCGGCTTGCGCCGACGGGGAACCAACCGTCGCGGTGTTAACCCCAGGCATCTATAATTCGGCCTATTACGAACATGCGTTCCTCGCAGATCAGATGGCTGTGGAATTGGTCGAAGGCCACGACCTACGCGTTGTTGATGGGCGGGTCTGCATGCGTACCACCAGAGGCTACAAGCCCATCGACGTACTTTACCGCCGCGTAGATGACGACTTTCTGGATCCCCTGAATTTCAACGCCGATAGCGCTTTGGGCGTACCTGGTATCCTGGACGTTTACCGTGCAGGAGGTATCACAATCGCCAACGCACCGGGGACCGGTATTGCCGACGATAAGGCGATCTATTCCTACATGCCTGAAATCGTTGAATTCTACACGGGTGAGAAACCCTTGCTGCAAAACGTCCCGACCTGGCGCTGCAGTGATCCCGAGTCTCTCTCCTACGTGCTGGACAACCTGTCCGAGCTTGTTGTGAAAGAAGTACACGGGTCTGGCGGTTATGGAATGTTGATCGGACCGACCGCCAGCAAGAAAGAGATTTCGGCGTTCCGCGACAAGCTCAAATCGCGGCCCGGGAACTACATTGCTCAGCCGACGCTGTCGCTTTCGACGGTTCCGATCTTTGCGCGCTCGGGACTTGCGCCCAGACATGTTGACCTAAGGCCGTTCGTTTTGGTGTCACCCGAAGGGATCAAGATCACACCCGGCGGTTTGACCCGCGTGGCGCTTAAGAAGGGATCTCTAGTCGTAAACTCAAGCCAGGGTGGCGGGACCAAAGACACCTGGGTTCTGGAGGACTGACTATGCTGGGAAAAACTGCAGGTGGGTTGTTTTGGATGTCTCGATACCTTGAGAGGGCGGAAAACACGGCCAGGCTGCTTGAAACAGGTCAGCGGATGGCGTTGACCCGTACCAAGAACTCCGCCGAGGAATGGGGCTCTGTTCTGAAAACGGCCGGCGTTCTGGATGCGTACTACGCCAAATACGATGATGTTTCAAAAGACAACGCGGTAGATTGGGTGCTGCGCGATGCTGATAATCCATCCTCGATCAAGTCAGTCATCAAACAGGCACGAGACAACGCGCGCCTTGTTCGAACCGCGTTGACCCATGACGTCTGGAGTGCAGTAAACTCCACTTGGATGCAGATCGATGAGATCATGAAGCGCCGTGTGAATGAGCGTGATTTGCCTGCGACGCTGGAACTTATTCGCCAACAGGCGGCTTTGGTTCGAGGTGCCACATTGGGAACCATGCTGCGCAATGACATTTTCGACTTCACCCGTATTGGTACGTTTGTCGAGCGGGCCGACAATACCGGGCGAATTCTGGACGTTAAGTACTATGTTCTTTTGCCCACGGCCTTTTCGGTGGGCTCATCACTGGACAATATACAATGGGAAAGCATCCTCCGCTCTGTTGGTGCGGGTGGCGGGTATCGAATGACCCATGGAGAGAAAACGCGGCCGTCTGATATTGCCCAGTTTCTGATCTTGGATCAGCGCATGCCTCGCAGCCTGCACTTTTGCTGCAGAAAAATTCAGGAGAACCTGTCATACCTGCAGAAAGACTATGGCTTTGCCGGGCCTTCGTGCGAGGCGTCTAAAGTTCTCTACGAGAAATACCTGGATCAGCAAATCTCCGATATTTTCGAGCTTGGACTGCATGAGTACATTCAGGATTTTCTGACAGATCTCGGCAACTTAAGCCGTCAGATAGAAATCGATTACCGGTTCTATGAGTAGCAAATGAAACTGCACATTCGACACGAGACACGATACGATTTCGACGCGCCGGTTCCCTTCGGGCTGCAGCAGCTGAGGAAAACGCCAAAGTCATTTCGCAATCAGAGCATTTTAAGTTGGAGAACCAAGATCTCCGGCGGGCGCAAAGAGCTTACATTTGAAGACTACCACCGCAATACGGTGGAGTTGATCAGTTTCGAGCTAAATACCCGAAGCATCTCGTTGATCTCCGAAGGCGTTGTTGAGGTGGAAAACACACATGGCGTACTGGGGCGTCATGAAGGGTCGACACCATTGTGGCTATTCAAAAGAAGCACACCTCAGACAATGCCGGGGAAAGGGGTCGCCGATGTGGTAGGCGCGTTGCCAACAGGCAAACCACTTGAGCAGATGCACGCCCTGTCTGAAAGAATTCGAACACAGGTCGCGTACGAGGTTGGAAGTTCGCACCCGGGTTGGAGCGCAGAAGACGCTCTCAGAGCAGGTTGTGGCGTGTGTCAGGACCACGCGCATATTTTCATTACCTGCGCGCGGCAGATCGGAGTGCCGGCACGCTATGTATCCGGTTACCTTATGATGAACGAAACGGAACTACAGGACGCGACCCATGCCTGGGCCGAAGTGCATTTGGATGGTTTGGGGTGGGTCGGGTTTGACGTTTCAAACGGTATTTCACCTGACGATCGATATGTACGTGTCGCGACCGGTCTGGACTATTCCCAATCTGCACCAGTAATAGGGAACAGAATAGGGACAGCGGGCGAGCAATTGACAGTGCAGTTGCAGGTCGCACAGCAGTAACGGAGAATCTGATGACCTATGCTGTGGGCATGCGGCTGAACCGCGGACTGGTTTTCATGTCCGATACACGCACAAATGCAGGCGTGGACAATGTTTCGACCTTCAACAAAATGTTCAACTGGACAGTCGAAGGTGACCGGTCGATAACCATCCTAGCGGCCGGAAACCTGGCGACTACTCAGTCTACAATAAGCCTTCTGGAAGAGCGGACGAAAGTGCCGGAAGAACGCTCGCCGTCCATACTAGAAGCGCCGACAATGTTTCAGATTGCGCAATTGGTCGCCACTACTCTGAACGACGTCATCGAGGAGCATGCCCGGTCCGGTCAGCAAGCCGACAGTGCCTTTCACGCGACACTCATTTTAGGTGGGCAGATAAGGGGCGGCCCGTCACGCCTGTTTCTAATTTACCCCGAAGGCAACTTTATCGAGGCTGGCGACGACACCCCGTTCTTTCAGATTGGAGAGACAAAATATGGTCGCCCAATTCTGGTACGCGCCTATGATCCGGAAATGAGTTTTTCGGAAACCGTAAAACTCCTGCTTGTAAGTTTCGACTCCACAATTAAGGCCAACCTATCTGTCGGCGCTCCGCTTGACCTGCTTCTGTACGATGAAGACAGCTTTGAAAGTGGTACACGGTCCAGATTCGAAACCGACGACCAATACTATCGCATTATTTCCGAAGGGTGGGGCGACGCATTGAAATCTGCCTTGTCCAAACTTCCGGAATACAACTCTTAGGGAAAACTAAACGGTTGAATGCCGGTTTTGTCCGCGGTGTGGTCGTTCGGATGTACTGCAGCGAAGGACCGCATCGAGCCCGCTTAGTCCAATGCTTCACGGGCGATGAATGGCAATTGCGGAGATTGCCTCAGATTTCGGGAATTCAAATATGATCACCCGATGATTCGCGGTTGGACGATATCGTTCTTTAACAAACGGTTGTCGGCCTCGATCATCAGCTCATCAAACGTTCTGAGAACGATCTCACGCAGCCAAACAAGTGCTGGGTCAGCGTCCAACTCGGCGTTCCAGATGACACGAAACAGAAGATCGGGCATGGGCTCCGGCGGTTCAAAGACCTGCAGGTCGTCGCCACTGCCGCCCTCTAGCATGATAAGGGCAACGAAGTTTCCCAACATGTTTGTGCTTCTCACCGCCGGAGCGATCGCTGACCAACTGCCAGCGTGAAGCCCAATGCGCCGTTTCAGTCCCAGATTGGCAAAGTGTTCCTCGACCGTGCCATGTATCGCAGCGGGAATTCGCACGACGACGTGGGGCCAGCGCAGCCAGCTTTCGAGGCTCCAGTCATTTGTTGCGGGATGGCCGCGCCGCGCCAGAACGTAACGTTTCATCGGCTTCAAGTTCTTCGCCTTCAGACCTTCGGGCAGAGGAAAGTTTGCGTTTCCAAACGCGATATCCACCTCACCCCGTATGATCTGCCCCATGGTTTCCTTGGAGTAGGCATGCCAGACCAATGCCGTATCACGGGCCTCTGCCTGCATGCGCGAGACAACACCAGACGCGATGCAATTCAGCGCAGGTCCCGCCATGTGAAAGGCGCGGGCGCTGGTCGAGGGTGCGAAGACCGCTGGCGCTTGCACAACGCGTTCTATCTGCGACAGGATCGGACGGATTTCGCGATACAAGGCTTTGGCCCGCGGGCTTGGTTTCATGATGCCGCCGGCTCGCATCAATAGTGGATCATTCAACTGCTCGCGCAGACGACCAAGCGCGTGGCTTACTGCGGACGGCGTTCGGCCAAGCTGTTCGGCAGCCCGGTTCACGCTGCTTTCTTCCATCAGGACCCGAAAAACCAAAAGGAGGTTCAGGTCGAGATTTCTAATCTTAATTTCATTCATGTGGCCTGAAAACTATTCGCTGGATCGAGGTGAAAACTCTTCCATGTTCGAGGCAAGACCGGTCGAAACGCAACATCAATGTTAAAAAATTCACGCCGACGCCTTGGTGCCTGCACCAAGGCGTTCACAAGCTGAAGTCTAGAATAGGAAATACCCATGCCCAGAGTCATCGCAATGCACAATGTGGATAATGTCGAACATTGGCTTTCGTCACCCAAACGGGACGAAATATTCAAAGAGGTTGCTTTTGATATGGTGACATTCGTCCATCCATCAGAACCGAACAAAGTCGGCCTGTCCGCCAATATCCCTGATCTTGACAGATTTCTTGAGATCAATAGCAGTCCAATCGGCCAGGCCGCGATGAAGCACGATGGCGTTCAACCTGACACGATTGTCTTGATGGTCGAAGCTTAGGATCGCTCGATATCTAAGCCAACATTCCAATCCAAGCCTGCCATTCGTCCGAGTGCGACGTTTGGCAAGTTTGTCCGCAGAGCGGACACTCATGCAAGCTGTAGTGAATGGCTGCTTCGAGC
>NZ_CANLZK010000035.1:0-6094 GCF_947495585.1 Ruegeria atlantica
GGACGGGTTGGAGAGACAGCCGGACGCATCGGAGAGACGGTGGGCATCTTAGGGAATGATTTAGGCGGGCGCGCTGATGTTATTGGCGCAACGGTCTGATTTTTGGCTCTTGGTGTTCTGTTCTTTGACATTGATGGATAACTGAAGAGATATGTGGGCGGTTTGGTTCGTTTCGACGGATTGAATGTCTGTATATCGCGCTGGTAGGGCTTTGGCTCGATGATCCAGTGTCAGCTTCACTGTTTGAGTGGTTCACTGATTTCTTAGGAAATCTGTGTACATCAAACAGAAGACTTCATCAGGATTAGCCTCCTGATGAGATGTGCAGAGGTTCGAACGTCAAGGATAAGCAGCAATGCTTTTCAACTTGAGAGTTTGATCCTGGCTCAGAACGAACGCTGGCGGCAGGCTTAACACATGCAAGTCGAGCGCACCTTCGGGTGAGCGGCGGACGGGTTAGTAACGCGTGGGAACATACCCTTTGGTACGGAATAGCCTCTGGAAACGGAGAGTAATACCGTATGAGCCCTTCGGGGGAAAGATTTATCGCCAAAGGATTGGCCCGCGTTAGATTAGGTAGTTGGTGGGGTAATGGCCTACCAAGCCTACGATCTATAGCTGGTTTTAGAGGATGATCAGCAACACTGGGACTGAGACACGGCCCAGACTCCTACGGGAGGCAGCAGTGGGGAATCTTGGACAATGGGGGCAACCCTGATCCAGCCATGCCGCGTGAGTGATGAAGGCCTTAGGGTCGTAAAGCTCTTTCGCCTGTGAAGATAATGACGGTAGCAGGTAAAGAAACCCCGGCTAACTCCGTGCCAGCAGCCGCGGTAATACGGAGGGGGTTAGCGTTGTTCGGAATTACTGGGCGTAAAGCGCACGTAGGCGGACTGGAAAGTTGGGGGTGAAATCCCAGGGCTCAACCCTGGAACTGCCTCCAAAACTATCAGTCTAGAGTTCGAGAGAGGTGAGTGGAATTCCGAGTGTAGAGGTGAAATTCGTAGATATTCGGAGGAACACCAGTGGCGAAGGCGGCTCACTGGCTCGATACTGACGCTGAGGTGCGAAAGTGTGGGGAGCAAACAGGATTAGATACCCTGGTAGTCCACACCGTAAACGATGAATGCCAGTCGTCGGGTAGCATGCTATTCGGTGACACACCTAACGGATTAAGCATTCCGCCTGGGGAGTACGGTCGCAAGATTAAAACTCAAAGGAATTGACGGGGGCCCGCACAAGCGGTGGAGCATGTGGTTTAATTCGAAGCAACGCGCAGAACCTTACCAACCCTTGACATCCTAGGACCGGCCCAGAGATGGGTCTTTCACTTCGGTGACCTAGTGACAGGTGCTGCATGGCTGTCGTCAGCTCGTGTCGTGAGATGTTCGGTTAAGTCCGGCAACGAGCGCAACCCACATCCTTAGTTGCCAGCAGTTCGGCTGGGCACTCTAGGGAAACTGCCCGTGATAAGCGGGAGGAAGGTGTGGATGACGTCAAGTCCTCATGGCCCTTACGGGTTGGGCTACACACGTGCTACAATGGCAGTGACAATGGGTTAATCCCAAAAAACTGTCTCAGTTCGGATTGGGGTCTGCAACTCGACCCCATGAAGTCGGAATCGCTAGTAATCGCGTAACAGCATGACGCGGTGAATACGTTCCCGGGCCTTGTACACACCGCCCGTCACACCATGGGAGTTGGTTCTACCCGACGACGCTGCGCTAACCTTCGGGGGGCAGGCGGCCACGGTAGGATCAGCGACTGGGGTGAAGTCGTAACAAGGTAGCCGTAGGGGAACCTGCGGCTGGATCACCTCCTTTCTAAGGATGTTCCTGGCATCTTGAGCTTGCTCTTGATCGTGGAACACTTAGCAGAAGATCAACAAACAAAGTTGATCAAACTCATGGACCGAGCCGTCCTCATATCTCTTCAGAACATATCAGGCCTGCAACGCTGTGAGGTCTGGCCCTCCGTCGTCGCTTGCAAGCAAACGACGTAATCGGGCAACGTCGATTTTGCTTTTGCAAAATCAACTGGGTCGGTAGCTCAGGTGGTTAGAGCGCACGCCTGATAAGCGTGAGGTCGGAGGTTCAAGTCCTCCTCGACCCACCAAAAACTTTTGGGGCCTTAGCTCAGCTGGGAGAGCGCCTGATTTGCATTCAGGAGGTCAGGAGTTCGATCCTCCTAGGCTCCACCATTTGCCTTCGATTTGACCGTTAAGCACCATTTTGGTTCTTTACCGTCCAATCGGACGTCGCTTCTTCGGAAGCTTTGACATCGTATAGAGAGAAATCAATCAACACTGTTTGATCGTGCCGAGTGTGGCACTGATCTCGGTCGTTCTTATCTTCGGATAAGCGGCGCAGTTTGGGTCTAGCCGGCCCTGTCTGCGTATCCCGATCGAAACGAACAGAGTTGTCCAAGTCTAATATACTAACCCGAGCGACCTGCGTTGATCAGCTGCACGGCTGAGAGACCATATGGGGTTGCTCATTTGTCCTCGTCCAAGTGGCGGGGGCGGGAAATGTATGTTTTTGGTTCAGAAGAATGACTGCCTTTAGTTACCAGCTGGGCGGTCTCGATTGATTTGATTACTAGCGCAGCTTCGGTTGTGTGCGGTCAAACGCACGCAAGTAGCCGGATAGGCGGTAGTGCCAATATCAAGTCTTTCTTTTTCTGGATCAAATCAAGCGCGAGAAGGGCGTTTGGTGAATGCCTTGGCAGCAAGAGGCGATGAAAGACGTGATACTCTGCGATAAGCCATGGGGAGCTGAGAATAAGCTTTGATCCATGGATTTCTGAATGGGGCAACCCACCTGAATGTTTGTTATTGTTAGCACTGCTAATCAATAATGGGCATAACCAGGTATTTATGACCTGAATACATAGGGTTATAAAGGCAAACCCGGGGAACTGAAACATCTAAGTACCCGGAGGAAAGGAAATCAATTGATACTCCCCTAGTAGCGGCGAGCGAACGGGGACCAGCCGAGCCAGATGAGTGAGAAGAACATGTTGGGAAGCATGGCCATAGCGGGTGACAGCCCCGTATTCTAAGCTCTGATGGACGTATTAAGTAGGGCGGAACACGTGAAATTCTGTCTGAAGATCGGAGGACCACCTTCGAAGGCTAAGTACTCCTTGCTGACCGATAGTGAACCAGTACCGTGAGGGAAAGGTGAAAAGCACCCCGACGAGGGGAGTGAAACAGTACCTGAAACCGAACGCCTACAATCAGTCGGAGCCTCCTTGCGGGGTGACGGCGTACCTTTTGTATAATGGGTCATCGACTTGGTCTCACGAGCAAGCTTAAGCCGTTAGGTGTAGGCGTAGCGAAAGCGAGTCTTAATAGGGCGAATGAGTTCGTGGGATCAGACCCGAAACCGAGTGATCTAGGCATGGCCAGGTTGAAGGTAAGGTAACACTTACTGGAGGACCGAACCCACATCCGTTGAAAAGGATCGGGATGAGCTGTGCCTAGGGGTGAAAGGCCAATCAAACTCGGAGATAGCTGGTTCTCTGCGAAATCTATTTAGGTAGAGCGTCATCCGAATACCCCGGGGGGTAGAGCACTGGATGGGTAATGGGGCCCCACAGGCTTACTGATCCTAACCAAACTCCGAATACCCGGGAGTACTAGATGGCAGACACACTGCGGATGCTAACGTCCGTAGTGGAGAGGGAAACAACCCTGACCTACAGCTAAGGCCCCCAATTCATGGCTAAGTGGGAAAGCAGGTGGGACGACCAAAACAACCAGGAGGTTGGCTTAGAAGCAGCCATCCTTTAAAGATAGCGTAACAGCTCACTGGTCTAAATAAGTTGTCCTGCGGCGAAGATGTAACGGGGCTCAAGCCATGAGCCGAAGCTTAGGATGCCGTAAGGCATGGTAGCAGAGCGTAGTGTGACATAAGACTTATCCTATATTGCCGCCGGTCATTTGGTGCGTGTAAGCGCTCAAATAGCCGAATAGGCGGTAGCGCAGGATCAAGTCTTTTCGATGAAGCCGGCGCGTGAGCGATCCGGTGGAGAGATCACTAGTGAGAATGATGACATGAGTAGCGACAAAGAGTGTGAGAGACACTCTCGCCGAAAGTCCAAGGGTTCCTGCTTAAAGCTAATCTGAGCAGGGTAAGCCGGCCCCTAAGCCGAGGCCGAAAGGCGTAGGCGATGGGAACTAGGTTAATATTCCTAGGCCGTGGAGTGGTGACGGATCTCAGAGGTAGTTCATCCTTATTGGATTGAATGGGCTGCTGAGAGGTTCCTGGAAATAGCCCTCCTATAAGACCGTACCCTAAACCGACACAGGTGGACTGGTAGAGCATACCAAGGCGCTTGAGAGAACGATGTTGAAGGAACTCGGCAAAATACCTCCGTAAGTTCGCGAGAAGGAGGCCCGGTTCCTAGGCAACTAGGGGCTGGGGGCACAAACCAGGGGGTGGCGACTGTTTATTAAAAACACAGGGCTCTGCGAAGTCGCAAGACGACGTATAGGGTCTGACGCCTGCCCGGTGCCTGAAGGTTAAAAGGAGAGGTGAGAGCCTTGAATTGAAGCCCAGGTAAACGGCGGCCGTAACTATAACGGTCCTAAGGTAGCGAAATTCCTTGTCGGGTAAGTTCCGACCTGCACGAATGGCGTAACGACTTCCCCGCTGTCTCCAACATCGACTCAGCGAAATTGAATTGCCTGTCAAGATGCAGGCTTCCCGCGGTTAGACGGAAAGACCCCGTGCACCTTTACTACAGCTTCGCACTGGCATCAGGATTGTGATGTGCAGGATAGGTGGTGGGCTTTGAAGCAGAGACGCAAGTCTTTGTGGAGCCTCCCTTGAGATACCACCCTTCGCACTCTTGATGTCTAACCGCGGTCCGTTATCCGGATCCGGGACCCTGCGTGGCGGGTAGTTTGACTGGGGCGGTCGCCTCCTAAAGCGTAACGGAGGCGCGCGAAGGTTGGCTCAGAGCGGTCGGAAATCGCTCGTTGAGTGCAATGGCAGAAGCCAGCCTGACTGCGAGACTGACAAGTCGAGCAGAGTCGAAAGACGGCCATAGTGATCCGGTGGTCCCGAGTGGAAGGGCCATCGCTCAACGGATAAAAGGTACGCCGGGGATAACAGGCTGATACTGCCCAAGAGTCCATATCGACGGCAGTGTTTGGCACCTCGATGTCGGCTCATCTCATCCTGGGGCTGGAGCAGGTCCCAAGGGTACGGCTGTTCGCCGTTTAAAGAGGTACGTGAGCTGGGTTTAGAACGTCGTGAGACAGTTCGGTCCCTATCTGCCGTGGGTGTAGGAGACTTGAGAGGAGTTGCCCCTAGTACGAGAGGACCGGGGTGAACGATCCACTGGTGGACCAGTTGTCGTGCCAACGGCAGTGCTGGGTAGCTATGATCGGACAGGATAACCGCTGAAGGCATCTAAGCGGGAAGCCCCCCTCAAAACAAGGTCTCCCTGAGGGCCGTGGAAGACCACCACGTCAATAGGCCGGAGATGTAAGCGCAGTAATGCGTTCAGTTGACCGGTACTAATCGCCCGATAGGCTTGATTTGATCCAGTAATGGAAAGACTGCCAACCGCCTCAAGTAGCGAAGCGGTAGGCGAACAAATAAGCCAAAAACATACACCTCATTAAACATGGATAACTTCGCAGCAACACGCTGCGGTGTTGATTGACATAACTACCGAGTGGCAACGCGCATTTGCATGCAAATACGCTGCCTGCCACCCGTCGCGTTTGCTTCGCAAATCGCGACGTGGGGATTTTCCTCGGTTTGGTGGTCATAGCGCAAGTGAAACACCCGGTCCCATCCCGAACCCGGAAGTTAAGCACTGCCGCGCCAATGGTACTTGGGCTTAAGCCCCGGGAGAGTAGGTCACCGCCAAACCTAGAAAAATCCCCCAATCAAACTTCTCTCTTACGATCAAAAAAACACTACCCGGTCTCAACTAGCCAAATAGGCGGTAGACCAACGCAAGGCCTCAACTAGCGTAAGCAATAGGCCAACGCAAACTGTCGCGGGATGGAGCAGCCCGGTAGCTCGTCAGGCTCATAACCTGAAGGTCGTAGGTTCAAATCCTACTCCCGCAACCA
>NZ_CANLZK010000036.1:0-4435 GCF_947495585.1 Ruegeria atlantica
AAACGCACCCCATTGCATTCTTTGCATGTTGAGTTGGGAGGTAAGTTGGTTGATTTTGCTGGTTGGGAGATGCCTGTTCAGTATCCGTTGGGGATTATGGGGGAACATAAGCAGTGTCGTGAGAAGGCGGCGTTGTTTGATGTGTCTCATATGGGCCAGGTGATCCTGCGCGGTGAGAATGTGGGTGAGAAGCTGGAAGCGTTGTGCCCGCAGGCCTACGCGACCCTGAAGCCGGGCAAGGCGCGGTACGGTTTCTTTACCAACGCGGATGGCGGGATCATGGACGATTTGATCGTGTCGAATGCGGGCGATTACTATTTCGTGGTGGTGAACGCAGCGCTGCGCCATCAGGATATCCCGCATATGCGCGATAATCTGGATGGCGTCGAAGTGATCGAGATCTTCGACCGTGCGCTGGTGGCGGTCCAGGGCCCTGCAGCGGAAAACGTGGTTGGGGATCTGTGCCCTGCCGCTCGCGACCTGAAGTTCATGGAAACCACTGAGGCCCCGATCAACGGCGTAGACTGCCGCATCTCGCGTCTGGGCTACACCGGTGAGGACGGGTATGAGATCTCGATCCCCGAGGACAAGGCGATCGAAGTTTCGAAAGCCTTCCTGGCGCATGAGGATTGCGAAGCGGCCGGTCTGGGCGCGCGCGACAGCCTGCGGCTGGAGGCGGGTCTGTGCCTCTATGGCAATGACATCGACCAGAGCACCTCGCCGATTGAGGCCAGCCTCGGCTGGGCGATCCAGAAGCGCCGCAAGGAAGAAGGCGGCTTTCCGGGCGCAGACCGCGTGCAGAAGGAACTGGCCGAAGGCCCTGCTAAAAAGCTGGTTGGCATCAAGCCCGATGGCCGCGCACCAGCGCGTCAGGGTGTGGAAATCCAGTGCGCCGAGGGCAATACGATCGGCCAGATCACCTCGGGCGTATTTGGCCCCACGGTCGGCGGACCGGTGGCGATGGGCTATGTGTCCAAGGGCCACGGTGAGCCGGGCGAGACGGTGAACCTGATCATCCGGGGCAAACCGCAGCCGGCACAGATCGTGGCGCTGCCCTTCGTCAAACAGAATTACAAGCGTTGAAGTCAGGAGAGAGACAACATGGCAACCTATTATTCCGAAGAGCATGAATGGCTGACCGTCGAAGGCGACACAGCCACTCTGGGCATCACCAAGCACGCGGCTGAACAGCTGGGCGACGTGGTGTTCGTGGAGCAGCAGGAAGCAGGCGATGAGTTTGAAAAAGGCGGCGAGATCGGCGTGATCGAATCCGTCAAGGCCGCCTCCGAGCTGTATGCCCCGGTCGATGGCGAGATCACGGAAGTGAACGAAGCGCTGGCCGACAACCCCGGCGCGCTGAACGAAGATCCCGAGGGTGAGGCCTGGATCTACAAGATCAAGATCGCGGATGCCGCGCAGCTGGAAGATCTGATGGATCTGGACGGCTACAAGGCCCTGATCGGGTAAACCCAAACGGCGGGTCCTTTCGCGGATCCGCCCCTTCATCTGGCTAAAAATATCCCCGCCGGAGGCTCCTGCCAGAGCGGCCGGGCGAGACATTCCCTGAGGAGCATGACCTATGGCCTTCAAACTGACTGATTACGAAGCCTATGACTTCGCCAACCGCCGCCATATCGGGCCCAGCCCGACGGAAATGCGCGACATGCTCAAGGTGATTGGCTTCAAGACGCTGGACCAGCTGATCGACGCCACCGTCCCGCCTGCGATCCGGCAGAAAGAGCCGCTGGACTGGGGTCCGGCGATGACCGAACGCGATGCGCTCTTTTACATGAAAGAGGTGGCGAGCAAGAACAAGGTTCTGACCTCGCTGATCGGTCAGGGCTATTACGGCACCACCACGCCGGCGCCGATCCTGCGCAACATCCTGGAAAACCCGGCCTGGTACACCGCCTATACGCCCTATCAGCCCGAGATCAGCCAGGGCCGGCTTGAGGCGCTGTTGAACTTCCAGACCATGGTCAGCGATCTGACCGGGCTGGACGTGGCCAATGCCTCGCTTCTGGACGAAGCCACCGCCGCGGCCGAAGCCATGGCGATGGCCAAACGCGGCGGGCGGTCAAAGGCCAACAATGCGGCCTTCTTCGTGGACAAGAACTGCCACCCGCAGACTATCGCGGTGATCAAAACCCGCGCCGAGCCTCTGGGCATCGATGTGCAGGTAGCCGACCCGGACACGCTGGACGCAGGGTCGGTCTTTGGCGCGATCTTCCAGTATCCCGGCACCCACGGCCATGTGCGCGACTTCACGAACGAGATCGCCGCGCTGCACGAACATAAAGCCATTGCCATCGTCGCCGCCGACATCCTGTCGCTGGCGCTGCTGAAGTCACCGGGTGAGATGGGCGCGGATATCGCCATCGGCTCGACCCAGCGCTTTGGCGTGCCGATGGGCTATGGTGGCCCGCACGCAGCCTATATGGCGACCAGTGACAAGCTGAAGCGGTCGATGCCCGGCCGGATCATCGGCGTGTCGATCGACGCGCGCGGCAACAAGGCTTACCGCCTGGCCCTGCAGACCCGTGAGCAGCACATTCGCCGCGAGAAAGCCAACTCGAATGTCTGCACTGCGCAGGCTCTGCTGGCGGTGATTGCCTCGATGTATGCCGTCTATCACGGCCCCGACGGCATCAAGGCCATCGCGCAATCGGTGCACCGCAAGACCTCGCGTCTGGCCGCCGGCCTGGAAGAGGCGGGCTTTGCCGTCGAGCCGGAGGTGTTCTTCGACACCATCACGGTTGAGGTCGGCCACCTGCAGAATGTCGTCATGGAGGCCGCCGTGGCGCGGGGTGTGAACCTGCGCAAGGTCGGCGACACCAAAGTAGGCATCAGCCTGGACGAACAGACCCGCCCCGAGACCATCGAGGCCGTCTGGGGTGCCTTTGGTATCGATCGCAAGGATGACAGCTCGAACAAGCTCTACCGTCTGCCGGATTATGCGCTGCGCGAAAGCGCCTATCTGACCCACGAGATCTTCCACAAGAACCGGGCCGAGGCCGAGATCACGCGCTACATGCGTCGTCTGGCCGACCGCGACCTGGCGCTGGACCGGGCAATGATCCCGCTGGGGTCGTGCACCATGAAGCTGAACGCCACGATCGAGATGATCCCGGTCACCTGGCCCGAGTTCGGCAATCTGCACCCGTTCTGCCCGCAAGATCAGGCGCAGGGCTATCATGAGATGATTGATGATCTGAACGACAAGCTGTGCCAGATCACCGGCTATGACGCGATCTCGCAGCAGCCCAACTCGGGCGCGCAGGGCGAGTACGCAGGCTTGCTGACCATCCGCAACTATCACGCCGCGCGGGGTGAGGCGCACCGCAATGTCTGCCTGATCCCGACCTCGGCGCATGGCACCAACCCGGCCTCGGCCCAGATGGTGGGCTATCAGGTTGTGCCGGTGCAGGCCGATGACAAGGGCAATATCGATCTGGCCGACTTCCGCGCCAAGGCTGAAAAGCATTCGGACCATCTGGCCGCCTGCATGATCACCTACCCCTCGACCCATGGCGTGTTCGAGACCACCGTTCAGGAGGTCTGCCAGATCACCCATGACCACGGCGGTCAGGTCTATATTGACGGCGCCAACATGAACGCCATGGTGGGTCTCTCGCGTCCCGGCGATATCGGCGGCGACGTCAGCCACCTGAACCTGCACAAGACCTTCTGCATCCCGCATGGCGGCGGCGGTCCCGGCATGGGTCCGATCGGCGTCAAGGCGCATCTGGAGGAACACCTGCCGGGTCACCCGGAATACGGCACCGCCGTGGGTCCGGTCTCGGCCGCGCCGTTCGGCTCGCCCTCGATCCTGCCGGTCAGCTGGGCCTATGTGCTGCTGATGGGCGGCGCCGGTCTGACGCAGGCCACGAAAGTGGCAATCCTGAACGCCAACTACATCGCGGCACGCCTGCAGGATGCCTATCCGATCCTTTACACCTCGGACACGGGCCGGGTGGCGCATGAATGCATCCTCGACACCCGACCCTTGGACGAGGCGGCACAGGTCAGCGTCGACGACATCGCCAAGCGTCTGGTTGATTCCGGCTTCCACGCGCCCACCATGTCCTGGCCGGTGGCCGGCACCCTGATGGTCGAGCCCACGGAATCTGAACCCAAGGATGAGCTGGACCGCTTCTGCGACGCCATGCTGTCCATCCGCGCGGAAGCGCAGGACATCATCGACGGCAAGATCGACGCGGAGAACAACCCGCTGAAAAACGCCCCCCACACGGTGCGCGATCTGGTCGGCGACTGGGACCGGCCCTACAGCCGCGAACAGGCCTGC
Organism: Ruegeria atlantica; assembly: GCF_947495585.1. Lineage (GTDB taxonomy): Bacteria > Pseudomonadota > Alphaproteobacteria > Rhodobacterales > Rhodobacteraceae > Ruegeria > Ruegeria atlantica_G. The sequence goes on from NZ_CANLZK010000036.1 coordinate 4,307, forward strand.
TTCCCCCCAGGATCCATGGGCGTCGACAAATACTGGTCCCCTGTAAACCGCGTCGACAACGCTTACGGCGACAGAAACCTAATCTGCACATGCCCCCCAATGGACGCTTACGAAGAAGCCGCAGAGTAA
>NZ_CANLZK010000037.1:0-2922 GCF_947495585.1 Ruegeria atlantica
TTGTCGAGGCTTGCCTTTGCATCGCCATAGAACATGCGGGTGTTTTCTTTGAAGAACAGCGGGTTTTCGATGCCCGAATAGCCTGTGCCCTGGCCGCGTTTGGACACGAAGACCTGCTTGGCCTTCCAGCATTCCAGAACCGGCATGCCGGCGATGGGGCTGTTGGGGTCTTCCTGCGCCGCAGGGTTTACGATGTCGTTCGAGCCGATGACGATGGCCACATCCGTTTCGGGGAAGTCATCGTTGATCTCGTCCATCTCTAGCACGATGTCGTATGGCACCTTCGCCTCGGCCAGCAGCACGTTCATGTGGCCCGGCAAACGACCCGCAACAGGGTGGATCGCAAAGCGCACATTCTTGCCCTGCGCCCGCAGCTTGCGGACCAGTTCGGACACCGACTGCTGTGCCTGCGCCACTGCCATGCCGTAGCCGGGGATGATGACAACGCTGTCAGCGTCGTTCAGCGCTGCGGCCACACCGTCGGCTTCGATGGCGATCTGCTCGCCCTCAACCGCCATCTGTTCACCCTGTGGGCCACCAAAGCCGCCCAGGATCACGCTGACAAAATGACGGTTCATCGCCTTACACATGATGTAGGACAGGATCGCACCCGACGAGCCCACAAGTGCACCAACCACGATCAGCAGGTCGTTGCCCAGCGAGAAGCCGATCGCCGCAGCCGCCCAGCCCGAGTAGCTGTTCAGCATCGACACAACCACCGGCATGTCGGCACCACCGATACCCATGATCAGGTGATAGCCGATGAACAGCGCCGCCAGCGTCATCAGGAACAGCGGGAAGAAGCCGCCCGATGCGGTGTACCAGATCAGACAGATCAGCGAGAGACTTGCCGCCGCCGCGTTCAGCGCATGACCGCCCGGCAGCTTGGTTGCCGCAGACGTCACCTTGCCCGCCAGCTTGCCATAGGCCACGACCGAGCCGGTAAAGGTGATCGCACCGATGAAGACGCCCAGAAACAGTTCGACATGCAGGATCGACAATTCCGCCGGGGTTTTCTTGGCGATCAGTTTGGCAAACCCTCCGAGGCCCGTGTACAGAACTTCTTTCGATGCATCCGAGACCGCCATCACCTCGGCGACGTTCAGAACTTCAAAATGCGCGTTGTATCCGACGAACACAGCTGCCAGACCGACCAGCGAGTGCATCGCGGCCACCAGCTGCGGCATCTCGGTCATCTGCACGCGCTGTGCGACGTACTGACCGATCAGACCACCGCCCGCGATCAGCAGCAGCGACAGCAGCCACAGACCCGAACCGGGGCCAACCAGCGTGGCGAAGACCGCCAGCGCCATACCGACGATGCCATACCAGACCGCACGCTTGGCGCTTTCCTGGTTCGACAGGCCGCCGAGCGAAAGGATGAACAGAACAGCCGCAACAACGTAGGCGGCAGTAGTGAAGCCAAATTCCATGTGCCCGGCCTCCTTAAGATTTCTGGAACATGGCGAGCATGCGCCGGGTTACGAGGAAGCCGCCGAAGATGTTGATCCCGGCCATGAAGATGGACAGCGCCGCCAGCAGAATGACCAGGAACGACCCCGATCCGATCTGCATCACAGCCCCAACGATAATGATCGACGAGATCGCGTTGGTGATCGCCATCAGCGGTGTGTGCAGGCTGTGCGCGACGCCCCAGATCACCTGGAAGCCCACAAAAATGGCCAGCACAAAGACGATGAAGTGCTGCATGAAGCTGGCCGGAGCGATCAGCCCCACCAACAGCATCAGCGCGCCACCAACACCCAGCAGGGTGAACTGCTGTTTGGTCTGCGCCTTGAAGGCCGCAACCTCCTGCGCCTTTTTCTCTTCCGGGGTCAGTTCCTTGACCTCGGGTTTCTTCTGCGCCGCGATCGCCTGCACCTTGGGCGGCGGTGGCGGGAAGGTGATGTCGCCTTCAAATGTCACAGTCGCACCGCGGATCACGTCATCTTCCATGTCGTGATTGATCTGACCGTCCTTTTCAGGCGTCAGGTCGGTCATCATGTGACGGATGTTGGTCGCGTACAAAGACGAGGACTGCGCCGCCATCCGGCTGGGGAAGTCGGTATAGCCGATGATGGTCACGCCATTGTCGGTCACGATCTTCTCATCCGCCACGGTCAGCTTGCAGTTGCCGCCCTTTTCCGCCGCAAGATCAACAATGACCGAGCCCGGCTTCATCGCCTCAACCATATCCTTGGTCCAAAGCTCCGGCGCTTCGCGGTTCGGGATCAGCGCGGTGGTGATCACGATGTCTATCTCGGGTGCCAGCTCGCGGAACTTGGCCAGCTGCGCCTCGCGGAACTCTTCCGACTGAACGCTGGCGTAGCCACCGGTGGCCGCGCCGTCTTGCTGATCCTCACTGAAATCCAGATAGACGAACTCGGCCCCCATCGATTCGACCTGTTCGGCCACCTCGGGGCGCACGTCGAACGCGTAAGTGATCGCGCCCAGCGAGGTCGAGGTGCCGATGGCCGCCAGACCAGCCACACCGGCCCCAACGATCAGTACCTTCGCAGGCGGAACCTTACCGGCAGCCGTCACCTGACCGGTGAAAAAGCGGCCAAAGTTGTTGCCCGCCTCGATCACCGCGCGGTAACCGGCGATATTGGCCATCGACGACAGCGCGTCCATCTTCTGCGCGCGACTGATCCGCGGCACCATTTCCATGGCGATGACATTGGCACCCTTGGCCTTGGCCGCTTCCATCCCCTCTTCATTCCCCGCAGGGTTGAAGAAGGAAATCAACGTCTTACCCTTGGTCAAACGCTTCAGCTCAGCCTCGTTCGGTTGACGCACCTTGGCAACAATGTCGGCCTGCTTCCACAGCGACGCAGCCGTCTTGACGACCTCAACCCCCGCGGCCTCATACGACGCATCCGAAAATCCAGCCGCAGCACCAGCACCCTTCTCAATCAGACA
>NZ_CANLZK010000038.1:0-2722 GCF_947495585.1 Ruegeria atlantica
TCGGCGCGGCGGACCACGTCGGGCAGATCCTTGGTGCGGCTGTGCGCGATGGTCACGGTGCAGCTGTCGCCCAGCAGCAGCTGCGCCATCGGCTTGCCAACGATGTTCGAGCGTCCGATCACAACCGCATCCATGCCCGACAATGAGCCATGGTGGTCGCGCAGCATCATCAGACAGCCCAGCGGGGTGCAGGGCACCATCGATTTCTGACCGGTGCCCAATAGGCCCACGTTGGAGATATGGAACCCGTCCACATCCTTGGCCGGGTCGATCGAATTGATCACCAGATCCTCGTTCAGATGCTTGGGCAGCGGCAATTGAACCAGAATGCCATGCACAGCCGGATCGTTGTTCAGCTTTTCGACCAGCGCCAGCAGGTCCTCTTCCGAGGTATCGACATCCAGCTTGTGCTCGTACGAGTTCATGCCGACCTCGACGGTCATCTTGCCCTTGGAGCGGACATAGACCTGACTGGCCGGGTCTTCGCCGACCAGAACCACGGCCAGGCCGGGGGTGATGCCGTTTTCCTCTTTCAGCTTTGCAACCTGATCGGCCACTTGCGCGCGCACTTTGGCCGCAAAGGCCTTGCCGTCGATAACCTGCGCTACCATCCTTTGATCCCTTCTTTCAAAAACGGATCGGGCGCGTGAAGCGCCCGGTCATTCAGTCCGGGCCGAGAACACGTTCCTCACGTGCAATCGACCAGTCAATCAACATGCGCCACAGTCTTTCGGCCAAATCCGGATCCATTCCCAGCTCGGCCGAGCTTGCGCGCACGCGGTGCACCACGTCTTCGACACGGTCCGGAATACGGGCAGGCAGGCCCTCGCCCGGCTTCAGCTCGGACGCGCGGTCAATGTAGCCTGCGCGCGCCACCAACATTTCGATCAGTTGGCGGTCCAGCTTGTCGATCTGAACCCGCAGATCCTGCATCGTTGCACAGTCTTGCGGCGGTGTCAGAGTGGGCATCGCGATCTCCTCATGGCCCGGGAAAACCCCGGACCACGAGATGTCCTATTCGGCGGCTTAGAACAAGCCCTCGATCTCACCTGCGTCATTGAGGCAGATGGTTTCCGCAGCCGGTTTGCGTGGCAGACCGGGCATGGTCATGATCTCACCGCAGACAACCACGATGAAGCCGGCACCCGCGCTCAGGCGCACCTCACGCACCGGAACTGAATGGCCGGTGGGCGCGCCGCGCAAGGTCGGATCGGTCGAGAACGAATACTGCGTCTTGGCCATGCAGACCGGCAGATTGCCGTATCCGGCCTCTTCCCATTCACGCAGCTGGTTGCGGATCTTGTTGTCGGCCAGAACCTCGTCGGCGCGGTAGATGCGCTTGGCGATGGTTTCGATCTTCTCGAACAGCGGCATGTCATCGGGATAGATCGGTGCGAAGTTGGCACTGCCGCCTTCGACGATCTCGACAACCTTCTCTGCCAGCGGCGCAGAGCCTTCCGAGCCCAGCTCCCAGTGACGCGACAGAACCGCCTCAACCCCATGCTCGGCGCAATAGTCGCTGACCGCCTGCACTTCGGCATCGGTGTCGGTGACGAAGTGGTTGATGGCAACCACAACCGGCACGCCAAAGGATTTCACGTTCTCGATGTGACGGCCCAGGTTGGCACATCCCGAGTTGACCGCGTCGACGTTTTCCGCACCCAGATCGGCCTTGGCAACGCCGCCGTTCATCTTCATCGCACGCACGGTGGCAACCAGCACCACTGCAGACGGCGCGATGCCCGCCTTACGGCACTTGATGTTCATGAACTTCTCGGCACCCAGATCGGCCCCAAAGCCAGCCTCAGTCACAACGTAGTCAGCCACTTTCAAAGCAGTCTTGGTGGCAATGACCGAGTTACAGCCGTGCGCGATATTGGCGAACGGGCCACCGTGGACGAATGCCGGGTTGTTTTCCAGCGTCTGCACCAGGTTCGGCTGCATCGCGTCTTTCAGCAGCACGGTCATTGCGCCTTCGGCCTTGATGTCGCGGCAGTAAACAGCAGTCTTGTCGCGGCGATAGGCCACGATGATGTCACCCAGACGCTTTTCCAGATCCTTCAGGTCGTTGGACAGGCACAGGATCGCCATAACCTCGGACGCCACGGTGATGTCAAAACCGGTTTCGCGCGGGAAGCCGTTCGACACACCACCCAGGGACGCCGTGATCTGACGCAGGGCGCGGTCATTCATGTCGACAACGCGACGCCATGCAACGCGGCGTACATCGATCTCGGCTTCATTGCCCCAGTAGATGTGGTTGTCGATCATCGCCGACAGCAGCGAATGCGCCGAGGTGATCGCGTGGAAATCCCCGGTAAAGTGCAGGTTCATTTCCTCCATCGGAACAACCTGCGCGTAACCGCCCCCTGCAGCGCCGCCCTTCATGCCGAAGTTCGGGCCCAGCGAGGCTTCGCGAATGCAGATCATCGCATTCTTGCCAATGCGGTTCAGACCATCACCCAGACCAACGGTCGTGGTCGTCTTACCCTCACCCGCAGGCGTCGGGTTGATCGCGGTGACCAGCACCAGCTTGCCGTCTTCTCGACCCTGAACCGAGTTGATGAACTCCTGGCTCACCTTCGCCTTGTCATGGCCATAGGGCAGCAGATCAGCAGAATCGATGCCAATCTTAGCGCCAATTTCCTGAATAGGCTTCTTCTGCGCCTCGCGCGCAATTTCAATGTCCGATTTATAGCTCATTGGGCAAAACCCCCGGTTG
>NZ_CANLZK010000039.1:0-2510 GCF_947495585.1 Ruegeria atlantica
GGCCTTACTGGTGATGATCATTTGCGTGGTGGTGAGGGTGCTGACACGTATCGCTATTCGCTTGGAGATGGTGACGATCATATCCTGGACGGGGACAATGATGCGGGTGTTTCCGATCGGCTTGTTCTGAGCGATGTGAACCCGGATGATGTTCAGTTCATGTCCACATCGGGAGAAGATTTGGTCATCACACTGCCAGACGGTGCGCGGATCACGATCCAGGATCATTTTTCCGAGACCGAGGATTATGCGGTCGAACAGATCGAATTTGCGGATGGCACGGTTCTGAACACCGAATCCATTCGTAAAAAATCTGTTGAAGATCAGAAGGACGGCGGTTCCGGTACGGTGAGGGGCTCGGATTTTGCCGAGACCTACGAGCACACGATGGGTGACGGCTCGTATGTCATTAGCGACTGGGACAACAATCACCGGACTGACCGGTTGGTATTCACCGACGTAAATGCGGATGATGTCCGGTTCGCGTCCAACAGCGGTGAGGATCTGGTGATCACGCTGTCGAATGGCGAGCGGATTCGCATTGTCGACCATTTTGCCGAAGACGGCGACAATGCAATTGAACAGATTGAATTTGCAGATGGAGCGGTGCTTGGTGCCGAAGCCATCCGTAACAAATCTGTTGCTGATCAGAAGGTTGCGGGTTCCGGTACGGTGAGGGGCTCGGATTTTGCCGAGACCTACGAGCACACGATGGGTGACGGCTCGTATGTCATTAGCGACTGGGACAACAACCATCGTACAGATCGGCTGGTGTTCACGGATGTGAATGCGGATGACGTGCGGTTTGCCTCCAAAAGCGGTCAAGATCTGGTCATTACGCTGGCAAATGGGGAGCACCTAAGGATTGTCGACCATTTCGCCGAAGATGGCGATAATGCGCTGGAAGAGATCGAGTTTGCCGACGGGACGATCCTGATGGCACAGGCGATCCGCGACAAATCGGTGTTAGATCAAAAGGCTGGTGGTACTGGAACGGTGAGGGGCTCGGATTTTGCCGAGACCTATTCCCACACGCTTGGGGACGGTTCGTATCAGATTAGGGATTGGGACGATAACAATCGCACAGATCGGTTGGTGTTCACCGATGTGGCCTCAGAAGAGGTTGTTCTTGTTCGTTCTGGAAATGATCTCCGGGTTGTTCTTGCCAACGGAGAATATGTCGAAATAGTTGGGCAATTGGGCTCAAACAGCGTCTATCACGTCGAAAGCTTCGAGTTTGCCGATGGCGTAACCTGGTCGGTTGAAGACATCGCCGCTTTGGTCGTCGACGCTCAGCAAATCTCAACGGAAAAATTCGGAACAGAATCTGGTGAAGATTACACGCATACGCTGGGGGATGGCTCCTACAGAATTTTGGATTTCGATGCGCACAACAATAGCGGCAATGACACGCTGACGTTCACGGACGTTAATGCTGGTGACGTTCGAGTTGGTCGGATCGGTAACGATCTGACGATCACTCTGTCGAATGGCGAACAGATCACGCTGGTGAACCAACTCGACGGTAGTAAGCAAAGTTCGATTGAACTGTTCACCTTCGCGGATGGCACGACGCTGAACCAGGACGAATTGCGCGACCGTATTGTTGCTGACATGAAGGCTGGCGGGACCGTCATCGGCTCCGAAAACATCGAGGCCTATGTGCATGCTCTGGGGGATGGCTCCTATTCCATCTCGGACTATGACGAGTACAACAATAACGGCAATGACACACTTACCTTCACGGACATCAACGCGGACGACGTTCGCGTCGGGCGCGTAGGCAACGATCTGACGATCACCCTGTCGAATGGCGAACAAATTGCATTGCTGAACCAGCTTGATGCAGACAAGCGGAGCTCTATTGAGCTCATCACTTTCGCAGACGGCACAACACTGAACCAGGATGAGTTGCGCGACCGTATGGTTGCTGACATGAAGTCCAATGGCACCGTGATCGGCTCCGAACATGCCGAAGCCTACGTGCATTCTCTGGGGGATGGCTCCTATTCCATCTCGGACTATGACGAATTCAACAATAGCGGCAGTGACACGCTGACCTTCACGGATGTCAATGCGGATGACGTTAGTGTTGGGCGTATGGGTAACGATCTGACGCTCACCCTGTCAAACGGCGAGCGGATCACACTGGTGCGCCAGCTTGACGAAGATAAGCGGAGATCTATTGAGCTCATCACTTTCGCGGATGGCACGACACTGAATCAAGATGAGCTACGCGACCGACTGGTCGCTGACATGAAAGCCGGAGGTACCGTGATCGGCACCGAAAACGGCGAGAACTATGTGCATACACTGGGAGACGGTTCGTACTCGATCACCGACTATGACACCTTTCACAATCGTACTGACACCCTGACTTTCACCAACGTGAATGCCAATGACGTGTCGGTGAGCCGTAGCGGCAACAACCTCATGATCGCACTGTCGAATGGCGAGCAGGTTACACTTGTGAATCAACTCGACGAAAACAAGTGGAGTTCCATCGAGTT
>NZ_CANLZK010000040.1:0-1856 GCF_947495585.1 Ruegeria atlantica
CCCGGCGGCGTAGGCCCCATGACCATCGCCTGCCTGCTGGCCAACACACTCACCGCCGCCTGCCGCGCAAACAAACTGCCAGAACCAGAAGGCCTCACAACCTGAGCATACCGTTGGGGCGCAAAAAATGCGCCCCAACGAAACAGGTATTACCTTGTTTAAAAGAGCTTTCGGAATGGTCGTCTCAGAGCGCCAGATAGCCTATTCCCGCAAACGCAACCAAACATCCAAGCCATTGGCGTGGCACCATCTTTTCACGCAAGACAGCCCAAGCCAACATAACCGTTAGCAGCCCAAAGACGGACGCTGTCACCGAGGCAAATTGCGCATTCGGCAACCCGCCCGCCGCGATCACACAAAGGATGGCAACAGCATCCAGAACACCCATGACACAGAGAAGCGGCAGAGCCCGCCGCCCGGGCCAGATTGATCTGCCGGATGCCAGGGCGATCATGCCCAGGGCAAAAACTGCCGTCAGCCGAATAACCAGAGAGATTGAGTATTCGTCATTATGTTCGGTTGCATATTGTCCTAGCGCAAAGGTGGCGGCGAACCCGATTGCTGCAAGTATCGATAGCACCACCGTCGGGCCAGTTGCTGGGTATTCGGTTGCGTCGCGTTCAGATTGGGCAGCCACAACAGAAACGCCAACACCAATCGCGATGACGGCAAGCCAGTGTAACGGGCTGACCGTTGCGCCGCGCCAGATGGCCAGTGAGACGGACAACACCGGATAGTTTGCAACAATCGGAGCAACCAGCCGGACCGGGCCGCGTTGAAAAGCGGCGTACATGCAGACGCCCGCCAGCAGATAACACCCCCCTGCAGCAACAGCGCTGATCAATGCCGTGCCAGGAATTGGGTCGACTTCACCCATCATCGCAACCAAACCAAGTTGCAGCACTGCACCCGAAACCAGCACAGCCATGAGCGAAGCAATCACGCTGACAGACTGGCTGACATAGCGCACTGCCAGATCGTGTACCCCCCAGCAAAGTGCCGCCAAGAGGCCAAGCACCAGAGCGTTCATTCCGTCATCACCATCACTGATTTCACCTGGTTCCGCTTCCGAGCATGAGTATGTCAGAATGTCACTGTTGATAAACTTATTTTCCTGTTATGCAATATTGCAGGTGCCAGAGATACAGAAAGGCAGCACATGGAATCTGCGATAGAGCAACTTGGTGGTGAGACCCAACTGCGCGCTCTGGTCGAGCGTTTCTATGACCGGATGGAAACGGATCCGGCAGCGCATTCGTTGCACAGGCTGCATTTTCGGGGACATGGGCTAAACCACACCAGACAAGCTCAATTTGAATTTCTCAGCGGGTTTCTCGGCGGACGCTCCTATTATCGTGAACGTTTCGGCCATATGGACCTGCGCGAAATCCATGCGCATATCCCCATCCGAAAGGCCGACGCAGAGCTTTGGCTTGACACTTTCGATGCCGCATTGGCGGACTGCGAATTGACCGGCCCGGTTGTGGAAAAGATGCGCGCGACGCTTCGCCGGGCTGCGCTTATGCTGGTCAATGACGTTCCAGATTGGCGGTTGGAAGCAGGTGCTGGGTATACGTAAAGACGCTTTGCGGAAATCACGTTACGTGTTCCGCGGATCCGATCAAAGCTGATGCCTATGACTATTGCCAAAATACGGTCGATTGAAATCATGCACCCATGTGCTGATGGTTTGCTTTTCGAACGTTAGCCAAGGATTGGCATTGACCTCCCAACATCCATCGGGTGCCCATCACTAGCAAAACGTCAAAATCGCCCAGTTGCGGAATAGATTGCCCTTTGTAGAAGTGTACGATCTGCGTGTCGTCTTGATGCTTGGCGATGTGGTCACAAACTGC
>NZ_CANLZK010000041.1:0-1273 GCF_947495585.1 Ruegeria atlantica
TTACAGGTTTGGATAGATCGGGAATTTAGCGCAAAGCTCTGCAACCTCGGCTTTGACTTTGGCTTCAACTGCGCCATTGCCGTCTTCGCCATTGGCGGCCAGACCGTCGACCACTTCGATGATCCAATCTGCGATCTGGCGGAATTCGATCTCGCCAAAGCCGCGGGTGGTGCCGGCGGGGGAGCCCAGACGGATGCCCGACGTAATGGTCGGTTTTTCCGGATCAAACGGCACGCCGTTCTTGTTGCAGGTGATATGCGCCCGGCCCAGAGCCTTGTCGACAATGTTGCCGGTTACGCCTTTGGGTCGCAGATCGACCAGCACCACATGGGTGTCGGTACCGTGGGTCACCGTGTCCAAACCACCCTTGATCAGCTGGTCTGACAGCGCCTGTGCGTTCACGACAACCTGCTTGATGTAATCCTTGAACGCAGGCTGCAGCGCCTCGCCAAAGGCCACGGCCTTGGCTGCGATCACATGCATCAGCGGGCCGCCCTGAATGCCGGGGAAGATAGCCGAATTCACTTTCTTAGCGATATCTTCATCATTGGTCAGGATCATGCCGCCACGTGGGCCGCGCAGGGTTTTGTGCGTGGTGGTGGTTGCCACATGCGCATGCGGGAAGGGGCTGGGGTGCTCACCCGCTGCCACCAGACCGGCGAAGTGCGCCATGTCCACGTGCAGGTAGGCGCCGACCATGTCGGCGATCTGGCGCATGCGGGCAAAGTCGATCTGTCGCGGAATGGCCGAGCCACCGGCGATGATCAGCTTGGGCTGGTGTTCTTTTGCCAGCGCCTCGACCTGATCATAGTCCAGCATGTTGTCTTCTTTGCGGACGCCATACTGCACCGCATTGAACCACTTGCCCGACTGGTTCGGACGGGCGCCGTGGGTCAGGTGACCGCCTGCGTCCAGGCTCATGCCCAGAATGGTGTCGCCGGGTTGGATCAGTGCCTGGAACACGCCCTGGTTCGCTTGGCTGCCCGAGTTCGGCTGCACGTTGGCAAAGCCGCAGCCAAACAGCTCTTTGGCGCGGTCGATGGCCAGGTTCTCGGCGATGTCCACATACTGACAGCCGCCATAATACCGCCGTCCGGGATAGCCTTCGGCGTATTTGTTGGTCATCACCGAGCCTTGTGCTTCCATCACGGCGGCAGAGACGATGTTTTCGGATGCGATCAACTCGATCTCGTCGCGCTGACGACCCAGCTCGGATGTGATCGAGCCGAACAGCTCGGGATCACGGTCAGACAGGGACTGGGTGAAAAATCCG
>NZ_CANLZK010000042.1:0-1205 GCF_947495585.1 Ruegeria atlantica
TGATTGACGAAGCCGCAGGCGAAGGCATGCATGTCAAAACCGGTATTGAGGCCGAGTTTTTTCTGCTGACCCCGGACGGCGAGCAAATCAGCGACCCATTCGATACAGCAGAAAAGCCCTGTTATGACCAACAGGCCGTAATGCGCCGCTATGATGTGGTGCGCGAGATCTGTGATTACATGCTGGAACTGGGCTGGGGTCCCTACCAGAATGACCACGAGGACGCCAATGGCCAGTTCGAAATGAACTGGGAATTTGATGATGCGCTGCGCACCGCTGACAAGCACTCTTTCTTCAAGTTCATGACCAAGTCGGTTGCTGAAAAGCACGGCCTGCGCGCCACCTTCATGCCGAAACCGGTTGAAGGTCTGACCGGCAATGGCTGCCACGCCCACATCTCGGTCTGGGACGCACCGGGCGATGCAGCCAAGACAAACATTTTCGCAGGTGCGGGCGACGGCCCCACCGGAGAGGTTGGTCTGGGAGAGCGGGGCAAGCACTTCCTGGGCGGCATCATGAAACACGCCTCAGCACTGGCAGCTATCACCAATCCCACGGTGAACAGTTACAAACGTATCAACGCGCCGCGGACAATGTCGGGCGCAACATGGGCGCCCAATACAGTGACTTGGACAGGCAACAACCGGACGCACATGGTTCGCGTTCCCGGCCCCGGCCGGTTTGAGCTGCGTCTGCCCGATGGGGCGACCAACCCCTATCTGCTACAAGCGGTGATCATCGCCGCTGGCCTGTCCGGTGTCCGGTCCAAAGCTGACCCGGGCAAACGTTGGGACATCGATATGTATGCTGAAGGCCACAAGGTGCGCGGTGCGCCGAAACTACCGTTGAACATGCTTGATGCCCTGCGCGAATACGACAAGGACAAGGAACTGAAGGCCATGATGGGAGCCGAGTTCTCATCCGCGTTTCTGAAAATGAAACATCAGGAATGGAACTCTTTCGTCTCTCACTTCTCACGCTGGGAAAAAGACAACACTTTGGACATCTAAGCCGGGTTGCAAGGTTGCATCTCTGGGCCGCGGCACAAGCTGCGGCCCCGTTATTTGAGGCCCCAGTGGCTCGCTAGGAACGTTCTCAAGTTTCAGCATACGCAAGGCGAGTCTCGGCGCAGTTTGTGACCACATCGCCAAGCATCAAGACGACACGCAGATCGTACACTTCTACAAAGGGCAATCTATTCCGCA
>NZ_CANLZK010000043.1:0-1173 GCF_947495585.1 Ruegeria atlantica
AGACCATTTCACCCAAGTACACCTTCGTGAAAGAGGGTGTTTTTTACTTCAGTCGCCGTATCCCCAAAGAGCTTTGCCGCTACTACTCGTCTTCTCGGATCGCATTTTCTTTGCGTACTCACTCGGCAAACGTGGCGGCGACGAGAGCAAGAAGAGCGGCTGATCAACTGGATGAGTATTGGTTTCACCTGAGGTCGCAGGATACAGAACTGCCTGGAAAGCACATGTTGCGTCTTGGCGCAGCCAGCTCCGCCGTAACACCAGTTGTTCTGAACGAGACTTCTGCTGCCTCTGTACTGTTGTCTGAGGCAGTCGAGATTTATCTTACACAGAAGGGCCAAGGGCGCCCCTTGACGTTTCACCGGGGCGCTCAGAGAGCATGTGGCTACGTGATTGATGCCTGTGGCGACAAACACCTCGAAGTCTATACCAAAGCGGACGCGAACAAGTTCCGCGACGCACTCATCGCGCGTGGTCTCGCGGGTAGCAGTCTCACAAGGGTTTTCGGTACAGTCAGAGCCGTTACCAACTTCGCGGCGAGTGAGCAGGGGCTTTCGCTGCACAACCCTTTCTCTGGAGTTTACTACGACCGCTCAGCTGGGGTCTCTGGCCGCAACCCATTGCCTAGAGAAGCGATAGTGACCGTTCAGGCGAAATGCAGGGAACTTGATGACGACTTGCGTTGGTTGGTGGCTTTGGTTTCAGACACAGGCATGCGGCTTGCAGAGGCTGCTGGGCTGGGAAAAGAGGACTTCATGTGTGCGGATGATGGTTCTCTCTCAGTTCGCGTTCGCCACCATCCATGGCGTCGTTTGAAGACGCAGGACAGTGAACGTGATGTACCACTTGAAGGAAACGCTAGATGGGCAGCGCAGCGCATACTCAAAGAAGCTGGCTCGTCTCAGTTCGCATTCCCAAGATACAACAGGTCCGATACCACAAATGCCAATGCGGCTAGTGCCGCCTTGAACAAGTGGATGAAGGAACTTGTCCCAGCGGGATACACCATGCACGGTTTCAGGCACTCAATGCGGGATCGTCTGAGAGCCGTAGAGTGTCCAGCAGACGTGGTCGATCAGATCGGAGGTTGGCGTACAGATGGTGTAGGCCATTCCTACGGGAAAGGTTACCCGCTTGAGGTCCTCAGAAAGTGGATGAAACAGGTAACCTGAG
>NZ_CANLZK010000044.1:0-848 GCF_947495585.1 Ruegeria atlantica
ATGGCAAAGGAAAAGTTTGAGCGTAATAAGCCGCACGTCAACATCGGCACGATTGGCCACGTTGACCACGGCAAGACCACGCTGACCGCAGCAATCACCAAGTATTTCGGTGACTTCAAAGCGTATGACCAGATTGACGGCGCGCCTGAAGAAAAAGCACGTGGCATCACCATCTCGACCGCCCACGTGGAATACGAGACCGACACGCGTCACTATGCGCACGTCGACTGCCCCGGCCACGCCGACTACGTCAAGAACATGATCACCGGTGCCGCTCAGATGGACGGCGCGATCCTGGTTGTGAACGCTGCTGACGGCCCGATGCCGCAGACCCGCGAGCACATCCTGCTGGGCCGCCAGGTTGGCATCCCGACCATGGTCGTGTTCATGAACAAAGTGGATCAGGTTGACGACGAAGAACTGCTGGAACTGGTGGAAATGGAAATCCGCGAGCTGCTGTCTTCGTATGACTACCCCGGCGACGACATTCCTGTCATCGCAGGTTCGGCTCTGGCCGCGATGGAAGGCAACAAGCCGGAAATCGGCGAAGAATCGATCCGCAAGCTGATGGCTGCCGTGGACGAGTACATCCCGACACCTGAGCGCGCTGTTGACCAGCCGTTCCTGATGCCGGTCGAAGACGTGTTCTCGATCTCGGGTCGTGGTACCGTTGTGACCGGCCGTGTTGAGCGTGGCGTGATCAACGTTGGCGACGAGATCGAAATCGTCGGCATCCGTGACACTCAGAAAACCACCTGTACTGGTGTTGAAATGTTCCGCAAGCTGCTGGATCGTGGTGAAGCGGGCGACAACATCGGCGCCCTGCTGCGCGGCATCGACCGTGAAGG
>NZ_CANLZK010000045.1:0-821 GCF_947495585.1 Ruegeria atlantica
TCGTCACCATCTCCAAGCGAATAGCGATACGTGTCAGCACCCTCACCACCACGCAAATGATCATCACCAGTAAGGCCATGAAGAATATTGTCTCCCGATGTTCCGATGACATACTCGTTATGTACCGTACCTTTGATATAAGCGCCTTCAACTGGCTGAAGCGTCTCAAGATCAGTGAAGACTACCCCGTCCGAGAATTCCACAGATGCGATCCGTTTGTCCGGATCAGAGAGGAAATACCCCACTAGTACGACTTGCTCTCCGTTGGCCAGGGTGATCACGGCGTTTTCACCATCCCGAGTGATCAGAGCTTGATCAGCCGTCGCATCCGTGAAAACAAGCTTATCGTTTTGTCCGCTCAGGTTTTGCGGGCTCGTGATCGAATAGGAACCGTCTCCTAAACTGTGCCTATGGGTTTCGGACCAATGGCTACCTTCAACAGAACCAGATGCCTTCATATCGTGGACGATCGCGTCCAAAAGGGCTTGCTGATCCCAAATTGTCCCATCAGCAAACTCAATGCTTTCGATCGACGAACGCTGATTGGAATTCAGTTGGCCTAAAACAGTAATAACTTCACCATTAGCCAAGTGGAAACTGACATCTAGTCCGTCGCGACGCACTTGGATGTCTTCTCGGGTCTGATCACTGAACTCTAAATGGTCATTTCCAAGACTGTAATCATAGTCAGAAATTGTGTAAGAGCCATCTCCAGCAGTGTGAACATATCGGTCATCAAGAGTCGTTCCCACAACGGCACCTGAAGCTTTCATGTCGTGCATCAGACGATCGCGGAACTGATCCTGCCCCCAGAGCGTTCC
>NZ_CANLZK010000046.1:0-820 GCF_947495585.1 Ruegeria atlantica
GGCTCTGTTGCAAACTTTTGAGCATGGCGAGCTAATTCAGCGATCGCATCGGTGTTAACCGGCTAGTTCGGCGAATTGTTTGAAAGGACAGGCTCCAGGCGTGAGCTGTCCCTTGCGGATCATGTGCGCAGTTTCGATTCCAGCCAGAGTTGCTGAAGCTGAATTGAAGGATTTAAAACCAAGCATCGGACGGGTTCGCCTTTTGATGAACCTGTGATCTTGTTCTACGATGTTATTGAGGTATTTTCGTCTGACCATCTCGATGGGAATGGGACATCCAAAGCCTTTGAGCATTTTGTTGATGGCCTTCAGGCCCGCAGTATTGGCGCCGCTTTTGTCGATGACAATCTTCCGTGGTAACCCATTAACTTCCAGCATCCGGGCAAAGAATTTAGTGGCAGCTGGCTTGTTGCGCCGCTCAGATAACATGAAATCAAGTGTCTTTCCGTGTTTGTCGACGGCGCGGTATAGATAGACCCACGCGCCCTTAACCTTGATGTATGTCTCGTCCATTCTCCAGGAGCAGTCGCATGGTCCTTTGCGTCTACGCGCTGCTTCGGCAATGGCGCCAGAATATCGCGTTACCCATCGGTTCAGCGTGGTGTGATCCACGAAAACACCTCGCTCTCCCATGATTTCTTCTAAGTCGCGATATGAAACGCCGTATCGAACGTAGAAGAAGACCGCGAACAGGATCACATCCTTCGGATATTGCGCGCCTTTGAAGGAGATCATGAGCTGGCTTTCGGCTGATTATTGCTGCTGATCACTCGCGCGCTAACCCAACAATCGTCAATGTCAAAAAGTTTGCAACAGAGCC
>NZ_CANLZK010000047.1:0-815 GCF_947495585.1 Ruegeria atlantica
GTTGATTTCACGTTAACTTGCCGTTTGGCTGCTCAAGTCCGTAATCAGACATAGGTGACATCGATGAAGTCATCGTCAACGAGCTACAAGCGCCACCGGTTCCTTCTCAGATCATCGCGCACGCGGTGTCGTTATACGTTCGCTTCAATCTGAGCCTGCGGGAAATTGATGAGTTGCTGCTGCAGCGCGGGATCGATGCGTCTTACGAAACTGTCCGGCCTTGGGTCCTCAAATTCGGGCCGTTGATAGCTCGAAACTTGCGGCAGAGACAGAGCTGCCCAGGCGATGTCTGGCATCTGGATGAAGTTGCCGTGAGAATTTGAGGTCGCAAGTATTGGCTTTGGCGCGACGTAGATCGGCATTGCGTCGTGCTGGACGAAATCCTCTAATCGAACGGGGCAAATGGACGGAAAAACGGCTGCTACGCCACCTAATAAAGCGATTTGGTTTCATTCCGAAGCGGATCATCACAGCGCAAATTGCGCTCATATGGCACCGCCAAGCGAGAAGTCGCGCCGGGGTTGTATTATTGGTTGCACAAGGGCGCGAACAATCGAGCCGAAAACAGCCATCTCCTATTCCGAAAGCGGGAACGGACGATGCAGAGATTTTGGCCCCCAGGAGGTATGCTGCCGTTCGTAGCAACCCATTCTGCCGTACGGAATTGCCTCTGTGTCCCGGCATTCCGTAGCTCATCCATAACAACCCGATAACACCACCTCGAGGCATTTGATGCCTGGAATGCCGCTACTCGAGCCGCTCGAAATCATGGCATCAGCATTCCCTGGTGGCCCGGAAGTTAATGTGACAACACC
>NZ_CANLZK010000048.1:0-713 GCF_947495585.1 Ruegeria atlantica
TGAGCCTCCCCAACTGAACTGGTCCACCGTTATGTTTAGGAAACGGAGGATCAAAAATTGCAAACAAGAGACCGAAGCCCGAAGAGATTGTCTCGAAGTTACGGCAGGTTGAAGTTTTGATGGGGCACGGCATGTCCCGTCTTGATGCGATCAGACAGATTGGCGTTGTCGAACAAACCTATTACCGCTGGCGCAAGAAGTACGGCGGAATGGGTGTTGATCAATTGAAGGAACTGAAGCGGCTTCAGAAAGAGAACGAACGATTGCGACGTGCGGTTTCTGATCTGACGTTGGACAAACTGATCCTGACGGAAGCCACAAAGGGAAACTACTGAGCCCTGCTCGTCGTCGTACTTGTATTAACCATGTACGCAACCAGCTGAACGTTTCCGAGAGACGCGCCTGCCGCGTGCTGGGGCAACACCGGTCCACGCAACGGCGCGTCCCACAAGGTCGCGCAGACAAAGACCGACTGGTGGCCGACATGATCGAGTTGACCCGTCAATACGGCCGATATGGCTATCGCAGGATTGCTGCGCTGCTGAGAGAGGCTGGATGGTCTGTCAGCGACGGGCGGATTGAACGGCTTTGGCGACGAGAGGGGCTGAAAGTACCAGTGAAACAACCGAAGAAAGGACGGCTCTGGCTGAATGACGGATCGTGTATTCGGCTTCGACCAGAGCATCGCAACCACGTTTGGAGCTACGATTTCG
>NZ_CANLZK010000049.1:0-686 GCF_947495585.1 Ruegeria atlantica
CCAAAGCTGCCTTAAGGACTTCGGGTACTGCCCCAATTGAGCCAAGCTGCATCCTCTGGCGCCAAGAGAGATGCGCAACGGCTCTCATATTTACCTAAAGACTCGTTGGCTAACTTGCCTTCCCATTTGTTCGAAGAGCCGGACTCGAAAAACTTTGCCTGATCTTTGAAGGGTGAGTTTCCGTGGAACCGTCTTTCGCTAATCTCCGCAGTCCTTCGCATGCTTGAAAAAGTGTTTGCCTCAGAAATGTCATCCAACATCTGCGCTGGAAGTTCGATTTTCAAAATATCAGCCAGACGCGTGATCTGCCCGCGCAAGTCACGGCTGAGATCGGCGTAATGGAAGAAGTGCACATTGCCGTTGGAATGGCGTTTTTTGGATTGCAAATAGTGATGCGTGATAGATGCAATCGTCAAATCATCAGTGCCTTTGTCCGTCGCCGCTTCGTTGAGAAAGCGATTAAACCCGGCTTCTATGTCCGCAGGGAACTGGTCAGCGAACATTTCTTGGTCCTTCATGTTATCTACATGGCTGCGAAAAGAAAAATGTGCATCTACAGGGTGGCGATAGACGACGATGTAGGTGGGCTCTGCCCCATAGGAGATGCCGTCCATAGGTGTATGGCTTTTGATGCATCGTCTGCGTTTCAGGCCAGTTAAGAATGCCGCAATCGCTTTTTGGTCGCG
>NZ_CANLZK010000050.1:0-672 GCF_947495585.1 Ruegeria atlantica
AATCCTTGCATCGTCAGTTCCCGTTTTCGGAACGACAAGTGGCTGTTTTCGGCGCGGTTGTTGAGACCCTTTTGCGACCTGTGATCCAAGCCCGGTGCGACTTCCCGCTTGGTGTGCCATGTGAGTTCAGTTTGTCGGTGATGAGCCGCTTAGGAATGAGGTCCAAACGCCTCAACAGAGTGCGCAACAGCCTTATTGCGGCCCGTTTGTACCGTTTTGGCTGGAGGATTACGTCCATTACGACACAATATTGATCGATCGCGTGCCAAAGCCAGCACCTACGACCCGGCATACACAAAACAACTTCATCGAGATGCCAGACGTCGCCTGAACGATCCTGCCGGCGTCGCCAATTTGGGCGATCTGGAGTCAGAATATGCCAACCAAGCGTCTGGCGGTTTCGTTAGAAACGTCGATCCCACGTTGCAATAACACCTCTTCAACTTCGCTCAAGCTCAGATTGAAGCGAGCGCACAACCACACCGCGCGCGCAATGATCTGTGCGGGAAATCGGTGACGCCTGTGGCCGATAGACGTTGAATTCACCGACGCCAATAACGACCAGATCCAGGCTTGAGCAACCACTCTACAGTTACCGTGACAATACCCACAAAACAGCGAGAGATTTCACACAGCCTATCCGCGTTGCTGCCACTAGATTGAGCAGAGCCA
>NZ_CANLZK010000051.1:0-589 GCF_947495585.1 Ruegeria atlantica
TAGGTTAGGTGTTCATCCAACGATGATCCATCAATTGAAATGGGCGCTGCTTGAAGGTGCTTCGGGTGTATTCGAGTGTAGTGGCAGGAATGCGCTTGAAGTGAACGTAGAGCAGATCAGGGGCCTTCACGCCAAGATCCGGGAGTTGGTTATCGCCAACAAATTTTTGGCCAAAAAAGCTCAAACCCTGGACCGGCAAGTGAGGCGGAAGACGATCGAGCCGAGGGGCGAAAGTGAGATGAACCTCAATCTGATGCGCGTGATCGGCATGCAATTTCTGGAGACGCCGTTTTTTGGCGTTCGTAAGATATCATGGCACCTGCGCAATGAGGACCTTCCGATAAACGAGAAAGGCATCCAGCGTTTGATGCGGCTGATGAGCCTCATGCCGATTAACCAGAAGCCCAACACCAACAAGGCAGCAAAAGGCCACAAGATTTATCCCTATCTCTTGCAGGGCTTGCGCGTGGATCGAGCTCCATGATCGCAGGCGTCCGCATTCCGCCCTTGGCGGCAAGCCTCCTGCGGTGACCTATTGGCAGAGAATTGAAACTACAAACCCCAGTCAGCAGGTCCAAAGAGTAACTCA
>NZ_CANLZK010000052.1:0-559 GCF_947495585.1 Ruegeria atlantica
GTCACGTCGTTGGTGGCTTTTTTGACAGCCGCGGTTGTGTCTTCGGCTACGTCTTTGCCAGCTGCCATCAGCAGCTCAACAGTTTCGGACTGCACTTTTTTCGCGATCTCTGCGAAGGCCGCCATGTTTTCAGCTGCAACTTCAGCCGATGCGCTGGCGAAGTCGGTGGCCGCTTTGGCGTAGTCTGCAGGCTCTGCCTTGGCTTTCGACATCTCGCTCAGCTTGGCCAGGGTGTCCTTGGTCCATTTGTTCGAGATCTCCGCCGACTTTTCAGCCGCTTCCAGCGCAACACCCGACAGCTTTTCGTTCAGCGTCGCGGTCGATTTGAAAGCACCTTCCAGAGCGGTGGTGTCAACAGGGAACGCGCCCATAACGTCTTTCAGGGTCGCGGTGAAGTCTTGCGTCTTTGCCATGTCTAAAATCCTTTTGCCGAACCGGGCCCACCCCGGTTTTCATCAGCTTGAGGACAATATGTATGCCGCAACGCAGCATTGCAAGAATTTTCTTGCTGCGTTGCAGAAATTCTTCGCAGAAGAGTTAGGAATCAACCGCTTGCCTT
>NZ_CANLZK010000053.1:0-428 GCF_947495585.1 Ruegeria atlantica
AGTGGTGCCCGGGGGCGGTAGTTCTGCTCCCGTTACAGGCACTTCGTCAGCCGGTCTCTCCAGCAAAACAAGGGGTATGCGACGGGCTGTGTCACTGTCAACAGGCACCATATGGTCTACGGAATGGTCTACGGCTGCTGTGAGCGTCCCACAGTGACTCCCTGAGGCTCGGTGCGGTTCCCGGGGGCGTACCCACATCGACTGCCGGTAGGCCACTGTGTGAGTCCCTGCAGGTCTCTCAGCACCCCCTCTCTGTTCATCTTAGAATTGGCTAAGTGGTCACCCCGGGAGGGGGAAGAGCCAATTACCACGAACTGTGAAAGGTCCAGAGATTTTTGCTGGGAAATACAGTGGGTGCGACAGAGTCAGTCTGAGTAGAGACCACGTTGCATCTCGCGGAATGCCTGAGAGACGGCTGCTAGGCCTCT
>NZ_CANLZK010000054.1:0-404 GCF_947495585.1 Ruegeria atlantica
ATGATCGCACTGTCGAATGGCGAGCAGGTTACACTTGTGAATCAACTCGACGAAAACAAGTGGAGTTCCATCGAGTTCGTCACCTTTGCGGACGGCACAACACTGAACCAGGATGAGCTGCGCGATCGCATGGTCGCTGACATGAAGGCTGGCGGTACCGTGATCGGCACCGAAAACGGCGAGAACTACGTGCATACGCTAGGGGACGGCTCCTATTCGATCACCGATTACAACGCCTTCAGCACCCGCACCGACACCCTGACATTCACTGACGTCAACGCAGATGATGTTGTGCTCTCTCGAATCCACAACGACGTCATCATCAGTCTGCCAAATGGAGAAACCATCACTCTCATCAGGCAGCTGGATGAGAATAAATGGCACTCAATCGAGACTTTCACCTT
>NZ_CANLZK010000055.1:0-342 GCF_947495585.1 Ruegeria atlantica
AACGCAGCATTGCAAGAATTTTCTTGCTGCGTTGCAGAAATTCTTCGCAGAAGAGTTAGGAATCAACCGCTTGCCTTGACCCGCACATAGGTCCCAGGCGCCGGGGCCAGGGTGGGATGGCCCGAATCGCCGAGCGCGCGCCGACAAAATTCAGAACAGACCGGCTTCAAATTTCAATCTGCCGCTCCAAAAGACGCGCGGGGTATTACAGGCCGCAAAGTAAATTGGATCAAACCGCTCCGTTCAGTCGATCATGGGCAGCAGCTTGTCGAGGCTTGCCTTTGCATCGCCATAGAACATGCGGGTGTTTTCTTTGAAGAACAGCGGGTTTTCGATGCCCGA
>NZ_CANLZK010000056.1:0-275 GCF_947495585.1 Ruegeria atlantica
CTGCTGGGCGACAGCTGCACCGTGACCATCGCGCACAGCCGCACCAAGGATCTGCCCGACGTGGTCCGCCGCGCCGATATCGTTGTGGCCGCCGTTGGCCGCCCCGAAATGGTGCCGGGCGACTGGATCAAGGAAGGCGCCACCGTCATCGACGTGGGCATTAACCGCATTGAACGCGACGGCAAGAACAAACTGGTGGGCGACGTCGATTATGCCAGCGCCGCAGCACGCGCCGGCGCCATCACCCCGGTCCCCGGCGGCGTAGGCCCCATGAC
>NZ_CANLZK010000057.1:0-232 GCF_947495585.1 Ruegeria atlantica
GCGCGCGCCTGTGGGCACAATCACCTGCACAACCTCGAGCCCGAGGACTTGTGTGCCCTGACAATGGAGGCCGCCGCAATGGCGCGGGTGCCGCTGGCGGGAACCAGTTGGTACCCCGGTAAGGAAGGGTTCTGAATAGATGCTGCGCGGCTCCTTGATGGGGGCCGCGTTTTTGCTTTGAAAAACTAAAATTCAACAGGGAAAGGAAAGCAATCGTGACGATAGATCTCGC
>NZ_CANLZK010000058.1:0-230 GCF_947495585.1 Ruegeria atlantica
CTCGCAGCTTTCGCAAAAGAAAAAGGCGTCAAATACTTCATGATCTCGTTCACCGATCTGTTCGGTGGACAGCGGGCTAAACTAGTGCCTGCACAGGCGATTGCTGACATGCAGGAAGATGGCGCAGGCTTTGCCGGGTTCGCCACATGGCTCGACATGACACCGGCGCATCCGGACATGCTGGCGGTGCCGGATCCGTCCTCGGTCATTCAACTGCCGTGGAAGCCCGA
>NZ_CANLZK010000059.1:0-224 GCF_947495585.1 Ruegeria atlantica
GTACGGAAGTAGAACTGAGGACGGTAGTTCGCGAAGAACGGAGTGTGACGACCGCCTTCTTCCTTGGTCAGGATATAAGCTTCGGCTTCGAACTTGGTGTGCGGTGTAACCGAACCCGGCTTACACAGAACCTGACCACGCTCAACACCTTCACGGTCGATGCCGCGCAGCAGGGCGCCGATGTTGTCGCCCGCTTCACCACGATCCAGCAGCTTGCGGAACAT
>NZ_CANLZK010000060.1:0-219 GCF_947495585.1 Ruegeria atlantica
GCGCATCCGGACATGCTGGCGGTGCCGGATCCGTCCTCGGTCATTCAACTGCCGTGGAAGCCCGAAGTGGCCTGGGTCGCCGGGAATTGCGTGATGGAAGACAAGGATGTCGCGCAGGCCCCGCGCAACGTTTTGCGCCGGTTGATTGACGAAGCCGCAGGCGAAGGCATGCATGTCAAAACCGGTATTGAGGCCGAGTTTTTTCTGCTGACCCCGGAC